>OZ246983.1:0-5181671 GCA_965232595.1 Candidatus Azotimanducaceae bacterium
AAACAGCTCGTTGAGCACGCCGGCGGCCGCCAGGACAACGGCGATGGTCTGCGCCCGGTTCAGCCGCTCGGCGAGAAACAGGCCACCCAGCAGCACGTTCACCAGCGGGTTGATGTAGTAACCGATGCTGGTTTCCAGCATCCGCTCGTTGAGCAGCGCCCAGATGAAGACGCTCCAGTTCACCGCCAGCAACGAGCCGCTGACGACCAGCCACAGCAGCCGCTGCCGGTTCAGGTGGCGGATCCCGGCCATCTGCCGACGGATGACGATCAGCGCTGCCAGCACCAGCACGGCCCAGCAGATCCGATGCGCGATGATCTCGAACGGACCGGCGAAGTCGACGAACTTGAAGTAGACGGGGATGACGCCCCAGAGGCCATAGGCCGTCAGAGCAAACCAGACGCCTGCCCGCTCGCTATGACTGTCCGGCGCCTCAGAAATTGTCTTTGCGGCGGCGGGTCTCCGCGAATACGGCCACCAGGTCGCCATCCTCCATGCCGACCGTCGCCTGAAGGTTCGGGCTGTCGGGACGCAGGAACGGGTTGGTGGCCTTTTCCAGACCAATGGTGGTGGGCACCGTCGGTACCCCGGCAGCACGCAGCCGATCGATCTCTGCCGAGCGCTCGAGGAGCTCAGCATTGCCCGGCTCGACGGACAGCGCGAAGGCGGCGTTGGCCTGGGTGTATTCGTGCGCGCAGTACACGACGGTATCGTCGGGCAGGGCCATGAGCTTCTTAAGGCTCGTCCACATCTGTTCCGGCGTGCCCTCGAACAGACGACCGCAGCCGAGCGCAAACAGCGTGTCGCCGACGAAGGCGATGCCATCATCGGCAAAGTAGTAGGCGATGTGCCCGGTGGTATGGCCCGGCGTTTCGAATACCTTTGCCTCGGTGCTGCCGAAGCTCAGGCTGTCACCATCGCTCACGCGCACGTCGATTCCCGGTATGCGGGCCGCATCGTTGCCCGCACCCACAACCTCGCAGCCCCATCTCGCCTTGAGCTCTTCGTTGCCGCCGGCATGATCGAAGTGGTGGTGCGTGTTGAGAATGTGCGTGAGCTGCCAGCCCTTCTCCTCCAGCGCGGCGTTGATGGGCGCTACCTCGGGCGTGTCGATCACCGCCGTCACCTCTGCAGCCGCATCGTGAATCAGGAACCCGTAGTTGTCGCTCAGACAGGGAAACATGTGTACTTCAAGCGCCATCGGCTACCTCCTAGCTACTCATCCAGCGGTACGAACAGGCACCGCCTCGGCTCGCCATCCACCGCCCGGCTGATGTGCCCTTCGCCGGTGGTGTCTTCCGCCAGCAGGATATCGCCCGGACCGAGCCGCCGCACCGTGCCGTCACCCACCTCGATGTCCACCGAGCCGGTCAGGTTGATGACAAACTGACGACGCGGCGCCGTGTGAAAATCGAGCGCGTAGTCTCCATCGACCTCGCGGAAGATGACACCCTTGCCGCGCCAGAGCGACGAGATCTGACCCATCTCGCCCATGTCCTTCAGCGCGATCTCGCCGTCTTCGAAGTGCGAGCGGCCGTCATCTCCGGTATAAACACGTACGAACTGCATGGTCAGGCCCTGTTCAGCGGGCCCAACAAATTACTACAGCCACCCGCCAGTCACCAGACAATCAAAGAAACAGCCAGCCGACGTGAATCCGATCCTCTCGAATATCATCGACCTCCTGGACGTGGAGGAACTGGAACAGAATCTCTATCGCGGCCAGAACCACCAGACCGAGCACGTGTTCGGCGGCCAGGTGCTGGCCCAGGCCATTGCCGCGGGGTTCAGAACGGTGGAAGCCGACCACGATCTGCACTCGATCCACAGCTACTTCATCCGTCCGGGTGACTGGAACGTCCCGATCATCTACGAGGTGGACCGGATCCGCGACGGTCGCAGCTTCACCACCCGGCGGGTGATGGCCATACAGCACGGCCGCGCCATCTTCGAGATGGCCCTGTCCTGGCACCGGGTGGAAGAAGGCATCGAGCACACGCTGCCCATGCCCGACGTTCCGCCGCCGGAAGCCCTGCGCGGCGATCGGGAGGTGTTCGCCGAGCACGCGAAAAACAACCCCGACTTCCAGCGATTCAGCTTCCGCTTCGAGGCCATCGACTCCCGCCAGGTGGAGCGCATCCCGATGGATGACGTGGATACCCACCCGCCGCTGAAGCACACCTGGCTGAAAGCACGGGACCCGCTGCCCGATCACCAGGAAGTGCATCTGGCCCTGCTGGCCTACATGTCGGACCTGGATTTCATGAGCACCTCCATGCTGCCGCATGGCAGGAACCTGATGCGCGGGCAGATGCACGGGGCCAGCCTGGATCACTCGCTGTGGTTTCACCGCCCGTTCCGGGCGGATGAGTGGCTGCTGTTCGCCAAGGAGTCACCCAACGCCGGCGGCGCGCGCGGCTTCGTGCGCGGCCAGTTCTTCAACCGGGCCGGTGATCTGGTGGTGACTGCCGCTCAGGAGTGCCTGATCCGGCACGTGCCGCCTGCAGCGGACGCCTGAGCGCCTGCCCCGCTACTCGATGTAGCTCTGAACCAGAGTCTCCACCAGCGCGGCCCCCACCCAGGCCAGCGGCGGGATGATGAGATAGAACCCGACCCTGGACAGAACGGACAGATCCACCGGCCAGGTCGGCAGGTGAGCGATGCGTTCCCTGTGCGCAACCAGCGCTTCCAGCCCGGCCACGTTGCTGCGGTCCTGCGCGTCGATCTGCGCCTGCAGCTCTTCGAGCCGCGATGTGCGGGCTGCGAGGATTCGCTGGTGCACGCCGGACAGCGGCAGGTAAAAGAACAGCGTCGACGAGATCAGGCCGATGAGCAGACCAGTCTGGTAGTTCACCCATCTGAACTCCGCATCCAGCGACTGCAGCGGCATAAGCGCCAGCGCGCCCATGATCACCAGCACATCCCGGACCGCACCCCGGCCGATCGGGCGCAGCGCGGCCAGGTCGTACAGGTCCACCGTCAGCGTTCGCCCGAAGCGACGCATGGCAATCACATCGCGCAGGCGGGCGGTGGTCAGCAGCGCGATGATCGTAAAGAGCACCACGTTGCCGACGATGAGCGGGATGTCCGGTATCGGCACCAGCGACAGGGGCTCGCTCAGCACCACGGAAAACTGCAGCAGGCCGAACACTGCGCCGGCAACGCCGGCGATCAGAGCAACCCTGAACGGCACCTCGGCCAGCGCCTCGTCCACCGCCCGCACATCCGGCGCCAGCGGTTTCAGCAGCCTGACCGTGTCCCGATGGCCTCGATACAGGTAGGTGATTGCGGCCAGCAGGTATCCGGAGATCAGGGTGTAGGTCAGGGCGGTGCCCCAGAGCTGAGCGTCGTTTACCCAGCAGCAGCTGCCGGCGTCCGCAGAGCGGATGACAGCCGCGTAGCTGAGCAGGCCGAGCAGCACCAGCCCCCCTGGCAGCGCCAGGGGGTGGGTTCTGTCAGCGATTCGAATCAGCCAGCGCATGCTGTCGGATCATGCATGGCGAGATGCCGGATCCTGCTCGGCAGGATCCGGAACGAGGCTAGAGCGCCTCGAGGATGGCTTCTGCCTTGGAAACCTCGAACTGACCGGGCGCTTCCACCGACAGCTTGGTGACGGTGCCGTCGTCCACGATCATGGCGTAGCGCTGGGAGCGGGTACCGAGGCCGAAGCCACTGCCGTCCATCTCCAGGCCGATCGCCGCGGTGAACTCGCCATTGCCGTCACCGGCCATGATGATCTCTTCAGCGTTTGCGCCCTCGCCCCAGCTGCCCATCACGAAGGCATCGTTGACGGAAATGCAGACGATGCTGTCCACGCCTTTGCCTTTGATTGCGTCCGCGTTGACCACAAAACCCGGCAGGTGGGCTTGCGAGCAGGTGGGGGTAAAGGCGCCGGGCACGGCGAACACAACCACTTTCTTACCGGCGAACAGATCGGCCGTGGTCTTGGGTGTGGGCTTGCCCTCTTCCATCACGAAAAGGGTGGCTTCGGGCAGCTTGTCGCCTTCCTGAATGGCCATGATGTCGTCCTCCTGATTAACGAGAGGGCGAGTGTGGAGAAAGGTGGGCGGCGGGTCAACGCAGTTTAGCGCCCGTGCAAAGGTCTTTCGCCGGGCGCTAGCGCCAGGATGCGAAGGCCTTTTGCCTGCCGCTAGCGCCAGGCAAAAGAGGGCTGCTCGTAGTGCGCTACCCGCGTCTCCCTGCCGAGCAGACACACCTCGCGAAACTGATAGATGAGCGCCGCTGTTGGTGCCGCGATCCAGTCGCTGCCGACCGGCATGCGCAGCACCGGGTGCTCGCTACCCGCCATCTCGCTCAGCATCGGTGAGTCTTCGCGGAGAAACTCGTAGAGCGGGATCCGGTGCACCGACGCCACCTCGTCCGGGTTCGGCTCCGTCTCGAGCTCTGCCCCGCCCCAGACCACAATGGGCGACATCACAAAGCCGGAGCGGGTAACGAAGTCATCCAGCCGTCCCAGCACCTGATCGGCAGCAAGATCTACCGCCACCTCCTCGTGCATCTCTCTGAGCGCCGTTTCCACCGGCGTCTCACCCGGGTCGAGCCGCCCACCCGGAAACGCCCACTGCCCCGCGTGCTTGCGCAGCTTCTCGGAGCGGCGCGTGAGGATCAGCGCAGGCGCGTCGTTCCACTCGTCGTGCTCCGGCAGGCCCGGCAGATCGGCACCGAAGCCGGTGTCCGTCACCGTGATCGCCACCGCCGCGTGATGGGCATCGTCCACCTCGGCAATGTGCACCGGGAAGGCGTCGAGCCGCTCGCGGATGAGCGTCTTCAGGGACGGGGTCAGCGATTGAATTTCCTCCATGTGAGAAGACTGCCAAATCCGGTACCTTGGCTCAATTCAAATGGCGCGCAGCATGAGCCAGGCACTCGAGCAACAATACGACGAACGCAAAGCGCTGCTTTGCGGCATCAGCGCGGTGCTCATGTGGTCCACGGTGGCCACGGGCTTCAAGCTGGGACTCGCCGTAATGGCACCGGCGCAGCTGCTGCTCCTGGGTGCCTGCGTCTCCGCCGCGGTCTTCGTTCCAGCAGCCGTCCGGAGCGGTTGGCCCGGAAAGAGCTTGAACCTCAGAGAGGGCGCCGTCTTCGCGCTGCTGAACCCGGTGCTCTACTACCTGGTGCTGTTCGAAGCCTACGACCGGCTGCCTGCTCAGATCGCCCAGCCCCTCAACTACACCTGGGCGATCGTGCTGGCGCTGCTGGCCATCCCAGTGCTCGGCCAGCGGCTGACCGCGCGCATGGGAATCGGTATCTGCATCGGCTACCTGGGCGTGCTGGTGCTGCTCAGCCAGGGTCGGTTCGATGTGCTGCCGGCGCTGGACTGGCTGGGCGTAGCGCTGGCGATCGGCTCAACGTTCATCTGGGCGGGCTACTGGCTGTTTAATGCCCGATCGAGCACCGAGCCCGCCGCGCTGATGGCCACCAGCTTTCTGCTCGCCATACCGGTGCTGCTGATCGTCTGCCTGCTGGGACCGGGACTGCCGGCGCTGAGCGGAGAGACCCTGCTCTACGGCGCCTGGGTTGGGCTGGTGGAGATGGGCGTGACCTTCCTGCTCTGGCAGCAGGCGCTGCGCTCGACCCGACAGGCTGGCCGAATCGGCCAGCTCATTTTTCTCTCGCCCTTCCTGTCGCTGCTGCTGATCGGCTCGGTGCTCGGGGAGACCGTGCACCTCACCTCCTGGCTCGGTCTGGGCATCATCGTCATTGGCCTGCTGGTGACCGGGCGACCGGCAAGCTGATCGATCTGCGGAGCGCGTACCGTCAGGCGTTCAGCCAGCGGCCGGCCAGATCGTAATAAGGCGCCGCCAGGCCCGGTTCGCCCAGCTGGCTGTAGACGAGCGCGGTGGAGATCACCTCGATGTAACCCCATTGCCAGATCGGCGTTTCGGCCAGGCCGTTGGCAGCGGCAAGATGGGCCACGCGGTTCTTTCCGAGCTGCACCGCATCGCCTGCGAGGTACTCGTCGATCCACTCGCGCATGGAGATACCCATGTCGTAGGCCGGTTCCATGAAGTAGCCGTCCGGGTCCACGAGCTTGAAGGCGTCGGCATCACCCGGCACCGCGAGCGTGTTCCAGGCATGCGAGTCGCCGTGCACGAGCACGCTCGCCTCAAGATCGAAGGCCTGTTCCCTGTCCCGGGCAAAGGCAATGCCCTGATCGATGAGCGCACGCGGACAGGGTTCGCCCAGCGCCGGCCACTGATCCTGCAGCCAGTCCAGATGCCAGCGGGCCTTTTCCGCACCCGTCATCAGCCCGGAGGGATCGGCAACGGGCAGCCAGGTTGCGCTGACCGTTCGAACCACGACCTCCAGCTGCTCCGCGTCAGTTCTGTCGCTGTCGACGAGCTTGCCGCCCAGCCTCTCCAGCAGGATGGCGTCATTGGCCGGGTCGGCGTCGAGCATCTCGGCGTAGCCGGCACCAGCGACCAGTTCCAGCGCGCGGATCTCCTGCGCCAGGCTCCCGGGTTGACCCAGCTTGAGCACCAGCGGCTCGCCATCTTTCCCTGCTGCGGCCAGCACCAGCGCTTCCGTACCGCCAGCCATTTCAGCTTCGATGCGTACGCCCCAACGGGCCTGCAGATCGCTGATCAGATCCGGCAGCGAATCGATCCAGGCCTGGCCGGCCGATCCGAGCAGCTCCGCCCGGCGTCGTTGCAGATCTCCCAGCTGAAAGTCAGGCATGAGGTTTGTCCCTGCCGTGTCCGCCTAAGGTTTCAGCGCTCGGTACAGAAACGGGAGGCTCTGATCCATCCGGTAGTCGATGCCCGAGTGCGTGTCGTCGAATTCCTCGTAGCGGTGCGCCACGCCGACTCTGCTGAGCGCCCGCGACAACTGCCGGCAGCCGAAGTGGATGTGGAACTGATCCCGCCAGCCGCAATCGATGAAGATGCCCTTGAGCGACTTCAGCGCCTTCCGGTGCTCGCCCACCATGTTCACCGGATCATGCTTCAGCCACTGCTTCCAGCGCGCCTCGATGATCTCGCCGGTCTCCAGATTGAACGGCAGCCTGAATCCGTTCGGCGCGCTCGGCGAGGGATCGTAGGTGGCGGCCATGCAGAGGTTCATGAGCACCATCACCTCCGCGCCTGTAGGCTTTTCCTTGCCCTTGAACGACTCGAGGAATCGGGCCACCCGGCCGTCATCCAGCCCGGCTTTCAGCTTTGCCGTCGCCCGACTCACGTCGTAGGCACCGTCTTTCCGCTCCGGCTTCCGATACCTGGTGAGCTCAGTCAGCGTGTTCGGCCAGTCGCTGCGATAGCAGAAGTCGAAGTAAGCATCTCCCGAGTGGTCTGCCACCGCGCCCCAGTACTGCGGGTAGCGCATGCCGTGGACAATGGCGCCGTACCCACCAGACGACTTGCCGAAGCAACCCCGGTGCTCCCGGTCGGCCAGGGTGCGGAACTCCCGATCGATGAACGGGATCAGCTCCCGGGTCAGGTAGTCGGCATAGCGGCCAATGGCGCTGGAGTTGACGTACTGATTGCCGCCGAGGCTGGTGAAGCAATCCGGAAACACCACGATGGCCGGGCCCATCTTCCGCTCGGCGTTCAGGCGGTCGAGGCGATCGGGCAGGTTTTCCGCAAAGTTCTGCCAGTTGGTGTGCGACCAACCGGAGCCGGTGTAGCCGACCAGATCAAAGAGCACCGGGAAGTCCCTCGCCGCTCGGCCCTGGTCGTACTGCGGCGGCAACCAGACCGGGAACCGGCGGATGTGCGGGTCACCCAGCGGGTTGCCGTTCAGTACCTTGGATTCATGCTCGACGACAACCAGCGTCCCGGTTTTTTCCATCTCTCAGCCCTCGTTGCTTCCGCCCGCCACTCTACCCCATCGCGCGCTGAATACCGCCCGGGAGCCAACGTCTGCATATTTCGTAACCCCGCAATCTGCACCTTGTAATGAGAATCATTCTCATTTAGGATGGCTGCATGCTGTTCCTGCCACCCATCGCCTGCACCATCTTCGCCACCGCCCTGCTGCATCTGTCGTGGCGTGGCGCAACGCCCAACCGGGCGGCGACCACTGCCATCGGCTGGCTGTTCCTGTTCGGCAGCCTGGCCCTGTGGGTGAGTGCGGCCGGCGCCAGGTTCGCGCCGTTGCTCGCCGCTCTGGCCCTGCCGCTCGCGACCTGGCTGCTGGCACCGTTGAATCAGCAGCACAGCGAGCAACTAACAACCACGCTGAGTCGGCGAAGCGCGCTGCGGTTCAGGGACCGGACCTCCGAGCGTTAGTCGTAAAGCCCGCGCGGGTTCCGGCCCATCAGCGCGTAGTCCGGCCCTTCTATTTGCCAGCCGTACGGCTGCTTCTGATGCAGCAGGGTGAGAAAGCGCTCGTCGTTGGCGTGCCGGGCAAGCACCGCCTCCGGCACCACCCCTTTGTGCTGTTCCTGGCTCTGCACGTACTGACGGCAGAAGTAGACGGCCAGGTTCATCCGGATCCCCGGGACCTGGCGGGCAAATGAGCCGTGCCAGGTGTTGCCGTGCCAGACGACGACGTCACCCGGGCTCAAGTCCATCGCCCGTGCCTTCGGGTTGGTTTCGGGGCCACCCAGCACCATCTCATCCGGGCGAGGTGGTCGGGCCAGGCGGTGACTGCCCGGCACCATGGCCAGCGCGCCGGCCTCCAGGCTGTAGGGGGTCAGGGCGTAATTCACGTTCGCCACCTGGGAGTAGCTGGGGTACGGCGGCGGCATGCCGTTGCCGTTGTCCGAGTGCAGCGGCAGCGGCATCCCGCCCGGTCCTTTGAAGTGGCAACCCATGCTCGAGAGGATGCAGCTCTCACCGAGCAGGTAGGTGATCAGCGCCAGCGGCGCGGGCTCCATCAGAACCTCTTCAAACACCTCGTCTTCGTAGAGCAGATACGGCAGGTAGGTCATGCCCTCGTAATCGCCTTCGGTCGCCGTCTCCGGGTCCACCCTTCGACCGGTGAGCCGCTCTACCCGATCCAATATGGCGGCTTTCGCCCGTTCGATGGTGTCGTCGTCGAGCACGCCGGGAATAGTCGTGTAGCCCTGGGTTTCGAGCTCGACCAGGTGGCGGTCCAGCTGCCGGGCATCAATCTCAGCCAGCACCCGTTCCCGAGCGGATGGATTGTTGATCGTGGTCGATTCGGCCATGCGCATGTCTCCCCTTTGCCCTCGTGATATGTCAGGGTCCCTCTTAAGTCAACAACGGCACTGGCTAACGGGAGGACAAATGAGCCTGGAAGGAAAAGTGGTGCTCATCACAGGGGCTGGACGCGGCATCGGCGCTGGCATTGCCCGCTGCTTCGCGGAGCGCGGCGCTCTGCTCGCCGTCACCGACCTGGATCAGGCGATGGCGGACGAGTCTGCCGCAGCGCTGCCGACCCGGGCGATCGGTCTGGCCGCAGACGCATCCAGCCAATCGGCAATGAGCGCTGCCTACGAAAAGGTTGTGGCCGAGCTCGGCAGCCTGGACGTGGTGGTGAACAATGCCGGCATCGGTGGCCTGGACCTCACGCCGGAAGAGCTGAGCTCCGGCGAGCCCGGCGCCGGCATGAGCGACGAGGAGTGGGACGAGCAGCTGAAGTACAACCTGCGCACCACCTACGCCTCGTCGAACGCGGCGGTCCCGCGGCTCAGCGACGGCGGCAGCATCGTCAACATTGCCTCCATCGCCGCTCTTGCCGGCACCCCGGACCTGATGGCCTACGGCGCCGCCAAAGCGGGCGTCGTGCATCTGACCAAGTCGATGGCCCTGCAGCTGGCAGCACGGCGCATCCGGGTGAACTGCATCTGCCCGGGCCTGCTCTGGACCCGCGCCTGGGAACTGCTCACCGCCCGCATGCAGGCCAGCCAGCCAGAGCTGTCGAACGTGCCGCAGCGTCAGATCTTCGAGACGGTGGTTGAGAGCATGACGCCCCTGGGCGGCGAGCAGACGCCGGAGGACATCGGCCACCTGGCCGTGTTCTACGCCTCAGCCGAGGCCCGGATGATCACCGGTCAGGTGGTGGCCGTCGACGGCGGCATCACCCTGCAGCGGGCAGGCTGACAAGCCGCCAAACACAGCCCGACTCAGGGCAGCAGAGCCTCGATCAGCCGCGGCCCGCGCTCGTTCATGAAGCGCTCGAGCAGCTCGTTGAACTCCTCCGCGGTGGTTGCCTGCGCTGCCGGCACGCCCATGCCCTCAGAGATCTTCACGAAGTCCAGATCCGGGTTCGAGAGGTCGAGCATGTCCAGGGTTTTCTTGTTCATGGTCTGGGCGCCGACCCGAGCCAGCTCGATCTGCAGGATCTGATATTTGCGGTTGGCGAAGATGATGATGCAGACGTCCAGCTCTTCCCGGGCCATGGTCCACAACGATTGAATGGTGTACATGGCGCCGCCGTCACCATGGATGCAGACCACCTTGCGCTCCGGGCAGGCCACCGCCGCGCCGATCGCCTGGGGCAGGCCGAAGCCGATGGAACCGCCGGTGAGCATCAGCCAGTCATGGGGCGCGGCACCGGCGCTGGCGGGGTAGCAGGCGGAGCCGGCCGTACCGCCTTCGTCGACGACGATGGCGTTTTCCGGCAGCAGCGCCGCCAGCGAGGTGCCGATCGACCGTGAGCTCAGCTCGCCAGTCGGCAACGGCGGCTTGTCCAGAACCTTGCGCCGCGGCGCCAGATCGGCGGCGCCGACGCCATCGCAGACGCGAGCCAGCGCATCCTCAGCGTCTTCGCTGACAGCGGCGAGCGTGTGCTGGGTTGAGCCTTCCGGCGCAAACTCGCTGACTTTGCCCGGGTAGGCAAAGAAGCCCACCGGCGCCTTGGTGCCCACCATGATCAGCTGCTCCGCGTCTTTGATCTGCTCGGTCGCCTGCTCCGCGAAGTAGCCGAGCCGCTCGATCTCCGGCCGGCCGGAACCGCGCGACAGGCGCGGAACGAAAGTGTCGCAGAACACCCGCGCGCCCGTTTTCTGCGCGATCCGATCTGCAAGCTCGAGCGCCGTCTCGGTGAGCGCCATGTTCGAGAGCAGCAGGACCGTGTTCTTGCCGTTGCCGAGCAGCGCCACGGCCTCGGCCACCGCAGCGTCACCGGCCAGCGGGGCCCGGGGAGGCGTGATCGGATCCACCCCCGGTCCGGACGCGTCCCAGGCGCAATCCGCCGGCACGATCAGCGTCGCGATCTGGCCAGGCAGAACGCGCGAAGCTGCCACGGCTTCTGCCGCATCCTGAGCCAGGCTCGGCGCATCGGTCACCGTCCGCACCCAGTGCGACACCGGCTCAGAGAGACCGATCACGTCGGAATTCAGCGGCGCGTCGAACTTCTTGTGATAAGTGGCGTGGTCGCCGACCAGGTTGATCATCGGCGCATGCGCCTTGCGGGCGTTGTGGATATTGGCGGAGGCGTTCGAGAGCCCGGGGCCAAGATGAAAGAGCGTGCAGGCCGGTTTGCCGGCCATCCGGGCATAACCGTCCGCCGCGCCGGAGCAGCCGCCTTCGAACAGGCAGAGGATCGAGCGCATGCCCTGCGAGCCGCCGATGGCGGACACCATGTGCATTTCCGAGGTTCCCGGATTCGTGAAGCAGACCTCCACGCCGCTCGCTACCAGGGTCTCCAGCATGCTCTCTGCACCGTTCATCGCGGCCTGCTCCTCAGTCGTCAGAATTTCGAAGCGGCAGAGTCTAGCAGGCTGCTCCACCTCGCCGGGAGGGCCCTGCCGGCAAAAAAAAGTCATAATCTTCGCCATAGCGGGCCAAGCGCTCGAGCAGGTATCTGGAGTCAGAAGAAAATGAGTACGCACGACGAGTCCCTCGGCCCCGAGGGTTATCAGGTCGGCCCGGTCGAAGAGTGGATCGCCGCCAACGTGGTGGGGCTGAGCCCGCCGTTCAAATGGACGCGCCTGCAGGGTGGTCATTCGAACCTGACCTATCGCCTCGACGACGCCGACGGCAACGCCGCCGTCATCCGCCGACCGCCCCAGGGCGAGCTGCTGCCGAAGGCGCACGACATGAGCCGGGAATGGGCGCTGATCTCGGCGCTCGGGCCCACCGACGTGCCGGTGCCTGCCGCTTTAGGCTTCTGCGAAAGTCCGGACGTCACCGGCGCCTGGTTCTACGTGATGGGCCTGATCGACGGCCATCCGCTCTACAACGCCGACGACACCAATCTGTACGTGCCGGAGCCGCACCGTCGGAAGATGGCCTTCTCCTTCATCGACGTGCTGGCGGCCCTGCATCGCGTGGATCCGGATGAGGTCGGGCTGGGCGAGCTCGGCAAGAAGGAAGACTACGTCGCCCGGCAGCTGAAGACCTGGTACCGCTCCTGGATGGCTTCCATTGAGCCTGCCGACTACGACGATCCCCGCGCCCACGAGCTGCAACGCTACTTCCTGGAGAACGTGCCGGATCAGGGTCCGGCGCGCGTCGTGCATGGCGACTACGGCGTGCACAACTGCCTGGTGGGGCCGGACTGCACCATCGCCGCGGTGGTGGATTGGGAGATCTCGACCTTGGGCGATCCCATGGCCGACCTGGCCTACGCGCTGAATTTCTGGCCGGACCCGACGGATCCGGAGCCGCCACCGCCGGAAGGCGCCACCGCCCCACCCGGCTTCCCGACCCGAACCGAGATTGCTGCCCGGTACGCCGAGCAGACCGGTCGTGACCTGTCCCTGCTCGACTACTACGTCGGCTTCAATCGCTGGAAGTCTGCCGCCATCGTCCACGGCGTCTACGCCCGCTACTGCGAGGGCAAGAAAAGCACGGACGGCATCGACCTGGATGAGATGCGGGAGCGGATCGGCCGCTCGCTGGATCTGTCAGAGGCCGCGGTAAATAGGCTCAACGGCTGAGGTCAGCCGCAGCGGCCAGGATCAGATGCCGATGTCTTTCTGGCTGTAGTCATGCAGGCGGGCTTTGCCTGCCTGATCCCAACGGTACTGATCTTCGAGACCGAGAAACGGCTGGTAGGCGAACGGCCGCTCTTCCGGAAAGCGCTGTGCCCGGGCATCTATGGCCGTAGCGACGACGCTCGAGCGCTCGAAGATCCGCGCGTCGTCGAAGACGTGATCCGAACCGACGACGATGGCGCCACGCTGCCCGAGCACCGACGAGCGCCGGTGAAAGCCGAAGGTCAGGGAAACGCGCAGGTTATCGGAGGTGTTGGCGAAGGAGCAGTGCAACGCCTGCCGATTGACGATGGTGACGCCACCGGCAGCGCAGAACAACGGCACGGCGCCCGGCAGCTGATCTGAGCCACCGTTCTCCGCCACCATTGCCTTGATATCGACCTTACCGAGCTTGTGAGTACCGGGCATCACCCAGAGGCAATTGGCCGGCGTGCAGTCGTAGAGCTGGACCTGAAAGTTGAAGCCGTGGATGTCCGGGTCCCAGTCCTCCGAGTCCCAGTGGGTGAGCCCATCCTGATGCCAGGCAACCGAGGCGCCGAGGCCGGGCTGCTTGACGAAAATCGCATCGTTGTAGGGCACGAAGTCAGGGCCGTTGATACTCTCGGCGATGGCCAGCAGCCCCGGGTGGCCGTAGACACGGAGCCCGGCCTCCATGTTTTCGCACATGTTGAACATCATGTAGATGATCTTCTCAGGCGCCTGCGCATCAGGTTGCGGCTCGGCCATCTTCGCCGGGTGCCGACCACCGTTGGCCGAGGTGCCGCCGACCGGGTCTGCCAGCGGTCTGGCCCAGAGGTAGCTGTCGCGGGTGATGTCGGCACCCATCGCCGGCTTGCCATAGCGGTCGAGCTCAGCGCCAGGGTGCACGGGCGCGCGATCGATCATATGGTCGATACCCGCACGCAGCTCGTCGAGCTCCACCTCCGTGATCAGATCCTCGAAGACGTAGAACCCCTGCTCCTGGTACGCGGCGAGTATGTCCGGATGCAGTTTCCCGTCGGCAGTGAGCCTGAGCGGCCCGCGGTTGCCGAGCCCAAGCGCCCGCTCGCGGCCGGCCGCCAGATAATCTGCCATCGCCGCTGCGTGTTCCTCTGCGCTCGGCTGATCTGCCTGCCTGTCTGCCAGCTTCTCTGCCATCGTCGCCACCTGACCCCTGTTCCCTACCCGAGTCATTTTCCGCCAGCCGTGCGTGTATTTGAAGCCTCCCTCAGGAGCCCGCAGAATGGCGCTCAGCGGAGGAGGAAACCATGTCTTATCAGATCGAAGTCGTCACCCTGAAGCCCCAGCCGGTGCTCGTCATGGAGGAGGAAGTTCCTCCGGAGGAACTCGGTGCGGCCCTGGGTCGCATGCTGCCGCAGGTGCACGGCTACGCCAGCGAGCTCGGCGCGGTGGTCACCGGCATGCCGTTCATGCGCTATCTCTCCATGACCGACAAGTTTGTCATCCAGGCCGGCATTCCGGTCGCCGAACCCGCCGAAGGAACGGAAGCGATCAGATATGACGAGCTGCCCGGCGGCAAAGCGGCCACCACCGTCTTCCTCGGTCCCTACCATGAGGTGGGCGCGGCCTGGGATGCCATCAATGCCTGGCGCGAGGAGCGCGGCATGGAGATCGGCTTCGGCGGATGGGACGTCTACGAGAACGATCCCAGCGAGGTGTCGGATCCGAGCGAGCTGCGCACCCGCATCTACCAGCCGCTGGACTGAGCGAGGAAGCCCACCATGATGACGCGCGACCAGGCTCTCGCCGCCCTCACCGCCGCTGGCGAACCTTACGAGCTGGTAGAGGTGGAGCAATATGGCGACACCTGTCGAGCTTTTCTCAACGCTCCGACCTCGCTGCGCGAGCTGTACGATCAGGCTCGGAGCGACGCTACCTTTCTGGTCTACGAGGATGAGCGCCTGAGCTTCGAAGACGTCTGGCGTCGGGCCGGGCGCCTGGCCAGCTGCCTGATGGAGGAGCACGGCGTCGAGAAGGGAGATCGGGTTGCCATCAGCATGCGTAACTACCCGGAGTGGGTCATCGCCTTTGAAGCCGTAACCGCCATCGGTGCCATCGCCGTGGCGATGAACGCGCTCTGGCAGCCGGAAGAGATGGCGTTCGGTCTGAACGACTGCGGCGCAAAGGTGCTGATCGCCGATGCGGAGCGGCTGGAACGGTTGAGCCTCTGCGAGCCGATGCCGGAGCTGGCAGTGATCGGCGTGCGCACGGAGCGGCTGGAAGCGACCGGTGCGCAGTCCTGGCAGGACATCCAGGCGCGCTACGCCGAGGCGGAGATGCCGGCTGTCGAGGTGGCCGCGGAAGACGATGCCACCATTCTCTACACGTCCGGCTCTACCGGTCATCCGAAGGGCGCGGTGAGCTGCCAGCGCAACATCCTCTCCGCCCTGCTCTCCTGGGAACTCGATGCCCGCGCGGCGGCGCTGGTGGCAGGCATCGAGCTGCCGGAGCCGGACAGCCAGCCCGCCACCCTGATGGCGGTGCCGCTGTTTCACGCCACCGGATCGCACGCGGTATTTCTCTCCTCGTACAGAGCGCAGCGACGGATGATCTGCATGTACAAATGGAACGTGGCCGAGGCGGCGAGCCTGATCGAAACGGAGCAGATCACCTCGGTGGTTGCCCCCTCGGCGATGACCGGCGACCTGGTGGAGCACGCGGCGCGCGAGGGCAAAGATCTCTCCAGCCTGGCCAGCGTCGGTGGCGGCGGTGCTGCCCGGGCACCCGAGCAGGTGCGCCGGATCGAGGAGACCTTCGCAAAGGCCCTGCCGAACACCGGCTGGGGCATGACGGAAACCAACGCCATCGGCACCGGGATCGGCGGTCAGGACTACCTGGAGCATCCGGCGAGCTCCGGCCGTGCCTCTGCGGTCGTGGACATCCGGGTCGTCGATGATGCCGGGCAGCCCCTGCCGGCCGGTGAGCGCGGTGAGCTGCAGATCAAAGGCACGTCGGTCATTCGCGGCTACTGGGAACGGCCGGAAGCCAACGCCGAGACTTTCGACGGTCGCTGGCTGAAGACCGGCGATGTGGCTTACATCGACGACGAGGGCTACCTCTACATCGTCGACCGGATCAAGGATCTGGTGATCCGCGGCGGCGAGAACATCGGCTGCGGCGCCGTCGAGGCGGCCCTGCTCGAGCATCCATCAGTGGTCGAAGCATGCGTCTACGCCGTGCCCGACGAACGGCTCGGCGAGGAAGTGGGAACCACGCTGTACTGCTCAGAAGAAGTGACTGAGGATGCCCTGCGCACTTTCCTGGAGCCCCTGCTGGCCCGCTTCGAGATACCGCGTTACTTCCACTTCGCCAACGAGCCGCTGCCGAGAACGGCATCCGGCAAGATCCTGAAGCGGTCGCTGCGCGAGGAAGCGGCCCGCAGACAGGCCGGCTGAGGCTATTCGGGCGGCGCTACCAGCCGCCGCCACCGCCGCCGCCACCGCCGCCACCGGAGAAGCCGCCGCCACCTCCGCCGGACGACGAGCCCGGCGGCGTTGCTGCGGAGGCAATGGCGGTGGAGAAGCCGGAGCCCACGTTATCTACGAAGCCCGACATCCGGTGCGGGTTGAAGTCACCGTGATACCAGTGCGGCGCGTAAGCTGAGCGCTCTTCCCGATCCATCTTCGACAGCACCTGGGAGAACTGCTCCCCCCACTCGTTGGCCACACCAAGCGCGATCGCAAACGGCAGGTAGCGCTCGAACAGCGCCGGGGTGAGCTCCGGCGGGTGCGCGATATTCAGATCGTCTTTCTCCGCCACCCCGAGGTACAGCTCGAACCCCTCGAGCTTGTCCATCAGTGCCCGGCCACGCCGGGTGGGCGACTTCATGAGGATGAGAAATGCCGCCTGCAGCAGCCCGTTCAGCAGGAAAACGGCAACCACCATGGGAGTGACAAGCCCGGCCACGATGAGGACGAAAAACGCCAGCAGGCTGCCGAGGAAAGTCGGCAACAGCCACTGCGAGTTGTTCTTGAAGTAAACGTTGTAGTAGTTCCGTTTCAGCGCCTTCTTGTGCGCCGTACGCACCGCCCCCACCAGCTCGTAGTTCCCATCGTCCAGCACCACCACCGGACCCTCAGAAAACAGCTTCGCCTGCAGGGCAGCTTCGCCAGGACCCATCTCCTCCGCGGACTCAGCCTGCTCGAGCACGTACTCGTCCCCGTCGTTCCTGATCGTCAGGTAACCCTTCACCGCCAGGCTGACGATCGCAGCGGTCAGGGTGTCCGGGTCGTAGCCCATCCGGCGGATGTAGCGCATCGACGCCGGGGAGTAATCTTCAGGGGGTTCGTAGTGGGCAAAGGTGACGCCCGCCTCGGGGTCCTTGCCGTAGCGGCGCCAGGCAAAAAAGAGAAACACCGCCACCGCGATGAGCACCGCCAACGACAGCAGCAGCCCCAGGTTGTCGGTCAGCAGGTAAACCGCGCGGTCCGTGGCGTCAGGCTCGAAGACCACGCCCTTAGGCCAGCTGACCACCACGGTGAGCCCTTCCCGAGGGCCCAGCGGGACGGTGGTCCTGATGCTTGCCGCGCCCGGGCTGACCTCGCTTTCGTAGTCGCGTCTGCTGGCCCCAAAGGCGCCCGTGTACCCTTCCACCGCCAGATCTGCCGCGGCCACCGCCTCGGGCAGCACCACCCGGGCGCTGGCCGAGTCGATCGGGAAGCCCCAGTCGGTGCCGGTCACGTTCCAGTAGAGCTCGTCGTGATCTTCGAAGTAGCCGACGCTGCGATCGGTCCGGTAGGTGAGCTCGAACGTATGCTCGCCCGACGGCAGCATGGCGTTGCCATCCCCCATGTAGATCCGCACGCCGTTCGAGCGGGACTCGGTGAACCAGGGCTCGGCGTTGCCGTCCCGGCTGACCGAAACCACCGTGAACGGCACCTTGTAGCGGTTGCCGTAACGATCCCGGTAATCCGTCGGGAAGTCACGGTAGATGCCGCGGCGAATCTGCTCCCCCTCGGCACGCACGGTGATCCGCTCGGTCACCGTCATGCTGGCATCCGAGGCGATCCTGATCTCGCCGTGGTAAGAGAGGATCCGCTCGTCGGCCTGCACCGCTGCCGCCAGCAAGCAGGCTGCACCCAGCACCAGCGTCGTCAGCAGGCCCCGCAATGTCCGCAGCTTCAAGACAGCTTCACCTCCACGTTGGCGCGGGCCTTATCGTCCGCCTCGAAGAACTCCGCCGGCACAAAGCCGAGTGGCCCGGCCAGCAGCAGGTGCGGAAACGACTCGATCCGGGTGTTGAGAATGCGCACCGAGCCGTTGTAGAAGCGCCTGGCGTACTGCAGATGGTCTTCCACCTCAGTCAGGCTCTCCTGCAGGGCGCGAAAGTTCTCGTCGGCTTTCAGATCGGGGTAACTCTCCTGCACCGCGATCAGACGGTGCAGGCCGGCTTCCATGGCATCTTCCAGCGCCGCCTTGTCGGCCAGCCTGTCCGCTGCGTCGCTGCGCGTTCGCAGCTCTGTTACGGCCACCATGGTGGCCTGCTCGTAGTCCGCATATCCCTTCACTGCGCTGACCAGCTGCGGCACCAGATCATGGCGGCGCGCCAGCTGCACGTCGATGTCGCTCCAGGCGTTTTTCACCTGGTTGCGATCAGCCACCAGCCGGTTATAGATCCAGACCGCGGCGGCCACGATCAGGGTCAGCACGACGGCCGTGGTGATCATGTCTTCACTGGGCCCTCGCTGCCGGCGGCAACCCGAGGTCTAGCTGAACGCATCGCCGTAGGCATCGTCGTTGAATCCAACCAGCACGGTTTTGCCGACGATGGCGGTGGGCGCACGCAGGTTGCCGGTCGGCCCCAGCATGGCCTCCACCGTCTCGCTCGGTATCCGGCTGCCGATCGGGAACTCACTGACCTTCTTGCCCTTGGCGACGACGAGCCGACTGGCGCCCTTGAGCAGCTTTTTCGCGTCGTCCGCCTGCAGCTTCCTGCTGGCCGGCACGGTCTCGTCGATGTTGATGTTGTTGGCCTCCAAGAACTTGGATGCTCGTGTACAGCTGGTTCAGCCCTTTCTGAAGTAATACCAGTTGACGCTGGCAGACATCGTATCCTCCTGTTGCTCTCGTCTGGGTCAGGCGAATTGTAGCCGCGAACGGGACCGCTCACGAGCGGCGGCTCAGCCGAGCAACTGATCGTACAGCGGCGCCAGGTAGCGCCGTCGCTCCGGCGGCAGGTAGCGGAAGTTCGTGCCGCGATCGATGAGTTCCCAGTACTGCGGCCGGTCTTCGCTCTCGAGCTGCTGGCGCAACCGCTGCAGCCGGGCGCTGCGCTCACCTTTGAGGTCGGCAACGATCCGCGCCACCCGGTCCTGGTCACCTCGCTCCAGCAGCAGCGTCGCCAGCTGTATCTGTGACCGGCGCACGCCGAGCAGGCTGTCTTCCTGCTGCTCCTCGCGGATCTCTTCGTCCAGATCGAGCAGCACTTCCAGCAGCGGGTCGACCTGATCGCTGTTGCAGTTCAGCGCGTGCTCGATCAGTCGAACCACGTCGTGCGCGGCCGCGTCGATCAGGAAGGAGATGCCGTTGAAGTGGCCGAGCTGGCCGTACTCGCTGAAGAAACCGGCAATTTCGAACGCCCGCTCACCCTGGCCCTGATCCAGCAGGTGCTCGGCAACCTCCCGATAGCGGTCCATCAGGTAGTAGGCGGTGCGCACGTCCCCCGCGTTGATGGTGGTCCGGAGAAAGCTGTTGAAGCTCTTCACGCAGAGCGTGAGCAGCTCCGGGTTGGCCGCGCCCAGGTCTTTCGCCATCTGCCCGGTGTTGATGCCGATCAGGTTGGCGACGTCCCTGGCGTCACCGGCGCTCTGGAACATCAGCACGTTGAGCTGGCGCATGATCTTCGTTTCCAGCCACACCCGGTCCCGTTCCACGTCTGCCAGGGCGTCGTCGGTCAGCGCGATGAAGTCAGGATCGCGCGCGACCGCCTCGGTCATGGCGAACCACTCCGGAGGAAGCTGGGCGCGCATCTCAGCGTAGTCGTAGACGATGGCGGTCATGCCGTTGACGCCGCTGATGGCGATGCTTCGATCCCCCTGCTCGATGGCACCGCGGGTCACGTCCTGCAGCTCATCGATCGCCGCCAGGGTCATCCGCTGCGCGGCCGGCACCTGCCCGCGGGTTCCGTCGGCGATCGCCCTGACCGCGTTTCTGCAGATGCGCTCGATGACGCTGATCGGCGAGAGGAAGGTGAAGACGAAGTAGATATAGGGCAGCAGGCACAACAGCGACAGGGTGACCAGCGCGAAGGTGATGAAGAAGCCGGCATGGGGCAGCAGCACCTCCCCGTCGCCATGACTCAGGCTGATGCCGATCCAGACGCACTGGATGGTGGTGATGACGAACAGCCCAAGCACGATCATGTTCACCGGTTCGCGCACGAACAGCCGGGTGATCAGATGACTGAAGCGGGTCGCTGCCAGCTCGACCACGATCGCGACCACCGTGATGGCGATTCCGAGCACGGCTGCCACTACTTCCGCGGAGTTGCTGACCGCATCGAGCGCACCCCGCTCGTCCAGGGTATCCAGCCAGCCGACCGGATCGACCAGCACCGTGGCCCCGCCGAGAGCTGCGGTGATCAGCCAGAGCAGGAGCGCAGCCAGGGCAAGCCCCAGGAAGGCGTAGAGCGAGTTGGTCAGAGGGGATCTATCCCGGTAGCGGGTGATCTGTGGGCGCATGGCAGGAAGCCTGCCGGAAAACGCTCAGGGAAGCCACCTCGTGACGGCGGCAGCCCTTCGACTCACGCCCGATGATCTGTGCAGGTCGGCGCGGGTGGTCTGTTAGTAGGGGTTGGTGCCGCCAGGGCCAATGTCGCGATAGCCGTACTGCGACCGCTCGATGGCCGCATCCCGCGCCGCACGCTGCCCCCCTTCACGCATGGCATCCCACTCGCTCCGCTTGTAGCAGAACTTCTTGGAGATGCGGCTGCCGGTCGGGGTGAATCGCTTGCAGACCATGGGATCTTCCATGGCTTCACGCTGGGCTTCCTGCGGGTTGGACGGGACGCTGGATTCCGCGCTCGCCTGACCCGCGTAGCCCGCGAGTATCAGGCAAGCTGCCAGCAAAGGCGCTCTCAAATCCGAAGCCATAAACACCTCCCAGGTTCATCGCTGAATCGAACTACGTCCGGAACCATAGCAGATCTGACCACCAGTCCAATGCCCGACTGCCGCCCGGTCCGACAAATCCTCACCGCAGTGGCTCGATAATTGCTTTTAACCTGTCGATGCTGAGAAAAACGCTTTCAGATCACGGGTTTTTGACGCCTGCCCTAACGGCCCTACTGCTGCTCGCCGGTGCGCCGGCCTGGCCGGAAGACGGCCGCTGGCAGAGCACGGCATCCATCGCCGCCAAAGCAGAGGCGCACGCGCGGGCAAGCCTGTCTCATGCGGACCTGGCGGTGGAGGCGACCGTGGCTTCTCTGGACAGCCGGCTGAAGCTCGCGCGCTGCGACCAGCCTCTGCAGGCGTTTACGCCACCGAACACGGAGCTGAAGAAGAACCTGGTGATCGGAGTTCGCTGTCGCGGCTCCAGCCCCTGGAAGGTGTACGTGCCGGTGAAGCTCACGGCCCGACGCCAGGTTCTGGTCACCAGCCGACCGCTCAGCCGCGGCGCCACCCTGAGCGCCGCCGACGTGCGTCTCGAGGAGCGGGATATCACCACCGCCCGCGGTGCCTACCTGACGGATGTGACGCAGCTGAATGGCAAGATCCTGAAACGAACGGTTCCTGAGGGCAGGCTGGTCACTGCGGATCTGCTGAACCAGGAGGAGATCATCAAGCGCGGTCAGCGCGTAACGCTGATGGTGGAGCAGTCCGGCTTCATGGTGCAGATGGCTGGCACCGCGCTATCGGACGGCACCATCAACGAGCGGATTCGAGTGGAAAACAACTCCTCGCAGCGCACGGTGGAGGGCATCGTCCGCTCGCCCCAGCTGGTCGAGGTGATAAGCTATTGAGCAGGTTTACGAGGTCGGACAAAACGAAGTTTGACTCACAGTTGATACAACTTTTCAACGAAGTAGAACCTAAAGTAATCGGGCGCGCAGCCGAATAAGGGTGTGTTGTCCAGGAAAATTCCGGAGCACAACAGATGGTTAATAAAATTGACGGTGTATCGGGGCAGCGGCCCGCCGTCCCCAACCCGGGGCAGAACGCCCGTGCCGACCGCGCAAACGCGGAGCGCGGTGCTGCGCCGGCGCAGGGTAGTGACCAGCTCAGCCTGACCACCTCCGCACAGCTGCTCAAGGAGCTGAACGAGGCCGTCGCGGCAACCCCGGAAGTGGACTCGAGTCGCGTCGAGGCAATCAAGCAGGCCATCGCCGATGGCACCTATCAAGTGGATGCTGGCCGCATAGCCGACCAGCTCCTGAAGCTGGAAGACCAACTCTAGGGGCACCGCAATGACGCAGGGTGCCCCCCTCCAACCGCTGCGCGACGTCCTTGAAGAGCTTCTCGACTGCAGCACCCGCCTCCACGAGACGCTGCTCGCAGAGCGGGACGCGCTGACCCAGCACAACCTGAACACCCTGAACTCGCACACCGAGGCAAAAAAAGACCTGCTCGTGCGTATCGAAGCCCTGGAAGTGCAGCGACGGGCCCAGCTGAACCAGCTCGGCTTCGACCCGAGCCAGGAGGCGATCGTGCCGGAGCTGGAAACGCTCTGGCAACAGGTGCTCGAAGCGTTGCGGGGCTGCCAGGAAGCCAACGAGGTCAACGGCGCCATCGTTCGCACCCATCAGACTCAGACCCAGCGCGCCCTGGATCTGCTCGCCGGCCGAGACAGCGACCAGACGCTGTACGAAGCCAGCGGCTACCAGGCTGGCCGGCTGCAGAGCGCCCGGGGCAAGTCCGGTGAGATTTCCAAAGCCTGACCTCAGCCCCGGCTGATCAACTCCTCACGACCGCTTACAGCCCCGGCACAAGCTGCCGACCACCACCCCCGCCCGCCCTCGTACAATGGCTGGATGGAGCGCCGAACCAACAAGCGCAAGCTCACGGACACGAAAGTGTTCCTCCATCATCCGGAGCTGCCGGCAACGCCCTGCGTAACCAGGGACCTGTCGGCTGAGGGCGTGTTCGTCGTCACCCCGCACGGCGCCAAGCTGAAAGAGCGAGCGGTGCTAAAAATGACGTTTGCCGTCGACCTCGGCAACCTGACCCGCCTGTACGACTTCATGGTCACCGTCGTCCGCGTCACCAACGAGGGCATCGCGCTGTCCATCGACCGCAGCCGGCCGGCCAAATCGAGAGCCGTGCCGCGCCGAGCCGATGCGCACGGCAAAGCGGACGTCCTGCCGCTGAAACGGTAAGCCTGGTCCGAAATCTGCATTTCCTCCCTCGAAGTCACTCGAAGGGATCTGCTCGTGTCAGAACAGGTAGGCGCCAGCCTGGTGTTGGCTCAGATGCTGTTGCCCAGTCAGCCTGGCACCAGCAACACCAACGCAACCACCCCCGGCCGTCCTGTCGGGACCCCGGCAGATACCGGCCTTGCCCCGCAAGGTATTGATTCTGTTGACGAAAGCGGACCCGTCTTCGCCTCGCTGCTGACCGAGCTGACGAACCTGACGGCGCGAACGGAGGCTGCGCTGGCGGTGAAGCCGGACGACCTGATCAGGATTCGGGTCGCCACCCAGCCGGCGGCAGGGGCTGCTTTACCGACCGCTGACGGCAGCAACCTGCCGACGACCGGCAAGCCATTGCCGGAGTCGCTCGAGCTGTCACCGGGAGCCGGCGGGCTCTCACCCCAGCCGCTGCCAGCGATCCCGACGCAACCGCCAGGCCCGGACGCAACGACTGCCGAGAACCTCGCTGACCTGGATATCGTCGTTCCCGAACCGACCCCAGCGCCAGCCACTTCTGCTACCAATGCCACTTCTGCAACGGCGAGCCAGGCAGCAACGGCCAGCACCAACCCACTTGTCGGTGGCACTGAGCAGCTGAACGCACCGGCCGGTAGCGGCTCAGCCACCAGCCCACCGGCAACCTCGCTTGCCGCCGCGACGGCCAGCGTGCCGCCGAGCACGGCGCCAGCGCCTGCCAGCCTGGATAACACCGTGCGGATCGAGATGCAGCCGGGCGCCATCGCCAGCGCCGGCGGCAATACCGGCGGCGCCAACACCTCTGGCGATACCGCTGCCGGCGGCCAGCAACAGGGCGGCCGACAGGCGCAACCGAACGGCCCGTCCATCACCTTCAGCCTGGATGGCTTGCCGACCGCCACCACACCGGCGTTCAGCCTGGCCGGCGCGACGCCCGCTGCCGGCGCTGGTCCCGGGCTGCCTGGCACTCATCAGCTGCCGCTGGCCCTGCTCGGGCAACCGGCCCAGTGGGCAGAGCCGCTGGCCGAGCGGCTGGCTGGTCTGGCGACCCGCGGTGCCAACACCGCGGAGATCCGCTTGCACCCGCCGAGCCTGGGGCAACTCGAGGTTCGGATCACGCTTGCCAATGACCAGGCGAGCATCTTCGTCGCCAGCGCAAATCCGGAAGTCCGTGAAGCGCTGCAGCAGGCGCTGCCGAGGCTCGACAACCTGCTGAACGGTCTGGGCATCGAGCTGGCGGAGAGCGAGATTGCCGAGCGACAGGCAGATGCCTTCCAGGCTGACGGCGACGGCCAGAGCCGCAGCAGTGGTGATGGGGACCCGGCGGAGGACGGAGAGCAGCGAGCCAACGCTGCGGAGGCCAATCGACTTGGCCTGCTGGACACCTGGGCTTGAGCAGCCAGAGCCGCGGAGCCGCCAAGTATCCGTGACCCAACCAGTCAATAATCCGCTCAGCCCCTGCCCACCCGCCAGCGCCCTGAAAAATTCTTATTACTTTTCAATAGCTTAAGCTTCGGCAATCGATGGTACGGATTTTGCTCCGGTTGAGGCAGCAAAGCCGAGAGACGTCAGATGGCCGAAAGCGCAGAAACCCCGGAAGAGATCGAAGAGCCGCCGCAAGCGAAGCTGGGCATGGTGCAGATCCTCATGATCGTTGCCCTGGTGATCGTTACCCAGGTGGTGATGAAGGTGGTGCTCGATACCTTCTTCCCGCCACAGGTCGTTGCCGAAACGGCTGAGGACGCCGAAGCCGAAGCGGAAACGGAAGAAATTCCGGTTGAGGAGTTGGAGCCCGCGAATTACCTGCCGCTGGATCCGGCCCTGGTGGTGAACATCCAGGACGATGGGAAATCCCAGTATCTCCAGGCTTCCCTGCAGCTCATGACCCGCGATGCCGAAGTCTACGAGGCAGCCCGGCTGCACGCGCCCGCCATCCGCAGCGCGCTGATCATGCTGTTCTCCACCGTACCCTACGATTCGCTGTCTACGGTGGAGGGCAAGGAGGCGCTGCAGGAGAGCGCTCGACAACGGATCGACGAGGTGCTCATGGAGCTTGCCGGCGTCGAGGGCATCGATGCCGTCTACCTGACGAGCATGGTCTTCCAATGAGTGAGGTCCTGTCTCCGGAAGAAGTGGATGCCCTGCTCAAAGGGGTATCCAGCGGCGACGTCGCCTCCGGCGGCGGCTTCGGCGTGCCCGACTCCGAGGTGACCGAGCTGGATCTGACCAACCCCGACTGGGTCCAGCGCGACGAGGCGCCACCGCTCGAGTTCACCAACCAGGTGCTCGGCCGCAAGCTGGCGAACAACATCCGTCCGCTGCTGAAGAACCTGGCCGACGTGGCCGCTGAGCCGGCCAGGCTTTGCAGCTATGCGGACTATCTGGCAGAGCTCGAGCGGCCGACCAGCATTCATCAGACCCACGCCCAGCCGCTGGATGCGGACGTGCTGTTCGTGCTCAACGCCGATCTGATTCTCAACTACGTGGACTTCTACTACGGCGGTGACGGCGTCCACGAGGACAACGAGCCGCTGGCACGCGACCTCACGGTCACGGAGATGGGCGTTGCAACCCGCCTGCAGAAAAAAGCGGAGCGGTTCATGATCGAAGCCTGGGAGCCGGTTGCGGCACTCAGCTTCGAGACGCAGAGCGTGGAGACGAACCCAGAGTTCTCGAACTTCTTCAACCCCGCCGACGTCGTCAGCGTGTCCCGCTTCAGCGTCACGCTGGGCGAGAAAGCCATGGGCTGGCTGGACATCCTGATCCCGAATTCGGCCCTGGATCCTTACCGACGCGCCCTGCTCTCTGCCAGCCAGGGCGACCAGATCCAGAAGCAGACCCGCTGGGCCAGAGCCTTCGAGGCCCAGGTCAGAAACACCGAGATCGAGCTGAGCTCCGTGCTCGGCACCGCCCGGATCAATCTGGGTGAACTCGTGAAGCTCCGCATCGGCGACATCCTGCCGCTCGAGCTTCCGGAAACCGTTGAGCTCACCGCCGGCGACGTACCGCTGTTCAAGGGTACGTTCGGTGTCTCCAACGGCCACAACGCCATCCGCATCGTCGAACGTCTGGAGCGACGGGCATGAGAACGACAATTAGGGCATCTCTATGAGCGAAACAGAAGCTTCGCCGGAATCAACGGACGCACCGGTCGAACGGGCCGAGTTCGACGAGCTGGGCGGGAACGCCAGCGCCGAGGGCGGCCAGGAGGTCAACCTGGACGTGGTGCTGAACGTGGACCTGGATCTGGCCCTCGAGGTCGGCCGCACCACCATCAGCGTCAAGAACCTGCTGCAGCTGAACCAGGGCTCGGTGGTAGAGCTCGATCGCCTGGCCGGAGAGCCGCTCGACGTGCTGGTGAACGGCACGCTGGTGGCACGCGGCGAGGTGGTGGTGGTCAACGACAAGTACGGCATCCGGCTGACCGACGTGGTGAGCCCGGCCGAACGCATCAAGCGGTTTCAGTAGTCAGGTGGACCCATCCTGGACCAGTCAGTCGTTCAACATGCTCGGTGCGCTCACCGGCGTGCTGCTGCTCATCTTCGCGGCGGCCTGGCTGATGCGTCGGCTGCAGCAGGGCCAGGGCGGTGGCCGCGACCACCTGCGCATCGTCTCCGTGCTGCCGCTCTCGGCCAAGGAGCGCGTCGTGCTGATTCAGGCCGGTGACGAGCAGGTACTCATGGGTGTGAGCGCCGCTGGCATCCAACATCTGCACACCATGCGCTCGCCGGTGGAGCTCAACGATCCGGCGAGCGCCGATATCGACGCGCCGAACGGCAACTTCGCGGAGCAGCTGAAGAGCATGATGAGGGCGCGGCAATGAGCGCCCGACGCAGAGCGCGCAACGGCACCCTGCTGCTGGCCACAATGGCCGGCTGCCTGTTCTCAGCTCCTGGCTTCGCAGCTGAGGCCGGCGCTGCGCTGACTCCCGCCACCGCACCGCTGATCAACATCGCCGGCGATGGCGGCGAGCCTTACTCCCTGACCATTCAGGTGCTGGCGCTGATGACGGCGCTCACCCTGCTGCCGGCGCTGGTGCTGATGATGAGTTCCTTCACGCGGATCATCATCGTGCTCTCCATCCTCCGGCAGGCCCTCGGCACCGCGCAGACACCGCCAAACCAGGTGCTCATCGGTCTGGCGCTGTTCCTCACCTTCTTCGTCATGGCGCCGGTGATGAGCACCAGCTTCGAGGCCGGCCTCGGGCCGTACCTGGATGGCGAGATCACCGTCGAGGAAGCGTTCGATAACGGCATGGCGCCAATCCGTGCCTTCATGCTCGACCAGACCCGGGAATCGGAGCTCGAGCTGTTCGTCTCGCTGTCTGCTGAAGACGTCAGCTCACCGGAGGAGGTAGCCACCAGCGTGCTGGTGCCGGCGTTCATCACCAGCGAGCTGAAGACCGCCTTTCAGATCGGCTTTCTGGTCTTCATACCGTTCGTGATCATCGATCTGGTGGTGGCCAGCATCCTCATGTCCATGGGCATGATGATGCTGTCGCCGATGCTCGTTTCGCTGCCGTTCAAGATCATGCTGTTCGTGCTCATCGACGGCTGGTCGCTCCTGATCGGCACCCTGGCCGGGAGCTTCTACCTGTGACCCCCGAGTCCGTCGTCACCATCGGTCAGCAGGCGCTGCAGGTGATCGTGCTGCTTTCGGCCCCGCTGCTGCTGTCCGCGCTGCTGGTGGGCCTGTTCATCGGCATGCTGCAGGCCGCTACGCAGATCAACGAGATGACGCTGTCGTTCATCCCGAAGCTGATCGTGCTGGTCGCCGCGCTCTGGATCGCCGGTCCCTGGATGCTGGAGCTGATCACTACCTACGCGACCCGGCTCATCTCAGACATTCCGCTCATGATCGGCTGAGGCGCCGCTGATGTTCGACCTGAACGATCTGGCCGAGCTGGTATCCGCCTATCTCCTGCCTTTCTTCCGCATCGCCGCCATGCTGATGATCGCGCCGCTGTTCGGCGCCCGCCTGGTGCCGGCGAGGATCCGGGTGCTGCTGGCCCTGGCGCTGGCAGCCGTGATCGCGCCGCTCATCCCGGCGTCGCCAGCATTCGATACGTTCAGCGCCAGCGCCGTTCTGGCCATCGCTCAGGAGCTGATCATCGGCGGCACCATGGGCTTCATGGTGCAGATGGTGTTCGACGCCATCATCATCGGCAGCCAGACCATCGCCATGGGCATGGGCCTCGGCTTTGCCATGCTGGTCGATCCGCAACGGGGCGTGAACGTGCCCATCCTGTCGCAGTTTTTCGTGCTGATGACGACCATGATGTTCCTCGCCCTCGGCGGCCATCTGATCCTCATCCAGGTCCTGGTGCAGAGCTTCCAGACGCTGCCACCGGGTGCTGCGAGCTTCGGCACGGATGGCATCTGGTCGGTGGTTTCCTGGGGCTCGCAGATGTTTGCCGGTGCGGTCCTGGTGGCGCTGCCAGCAGTAGTGGCGCTGCTTGTGGTCAATCTGGCCTACGGCGTGATCAGCCGGGCGGCGCCCACGCTGAACCTGTTTGCCGTCGGCTTCCCGGCCACCGTGCTGCTGGGCTTCCTGATCCTTCAGTTCAGCTTCCAGACCACGCTGGTCAGCCTGAGCGGCATGCTCGAGGGCACCTTCGCCGAGATCGGCAACCTGTTCGGGTTCACGCCATGAGCCGTTGGGAGCTGGGTAATGGCTGAGGAGCAGTTTCAGGAACGCACCGAACCGGCCACACCGAAACGGCTGAAGGAAGCCCGAGACAAAGGCCAGATCGCCCGCTCCCGGGAGTTGAACGCCATGGCCGTCACCCTGGCCGGGGCCGCTGCCGTGTTTGCCCTGGGGGAAGGCATGGTCAGCGGGGTCATTGGCATCATGACGGAGAACCTGGCGCTGCCGCGCCTGGATGCGCTTTCTCCTGAACGCATGCTGCAGCACCTGAAGGAAGCGACCCTGGCCGCCACCCTCACCCTCCTGCCCTGGCTGACGCTGCTCACCATCGTCGCGCTGCTGGCGCCCCTGTCGCTGGGTGGCTGGGCCTTCAGCACCGAAGCCATGAAGTTCAAAGGCGAACGGATCAACCCGATCGCAGGCCTGAAGCGCCTGTTCGCCATGCGGGGGCTGGTGGAGCTGCTGAAGGCGCTGGCCAAGTTCGCCCTGGTCGGCGCCATCGCCGTGCTCGTGCTCAACTGGCTGGCAGAAGAGTTCATCGGCCTCGGCCGGCAGTCGCTGATGAACGCGCTCAGTCACTCTGCCTGGCTGATGGCGACCGCGTTTATCCTGTTCAGCGCCGGGCTCATCCTGATCGCCGCCGTCGACGTGCCGTTCCAGATCTGGGATCACGGCAAGAAGCTGCGCATGACCCGCCAGGAAGTGAAGGACGAGCTCAAGGAGACGGAAGGCCGCCCGGAGGTGAAAGGCAAGATCCGGTCACTGCAGCAGGAGACGGCCAACCGCCGGATGCTCGAGGACATCCCCATCGCCTCGGTCGTGGTCACCAACCCGACGCACTATGCCGTCGCCTTGCGCTACGACGCCGAGGAGATGGGCGCGCCGGTGGTGGTCGCCAAAGGTGCGGACCTGATGGCGCTGAAGATCCGGGAAGTCGCCAACGAGCATGGCGTGCCCATCTTCGAGGCACCGCCTCTGGCCAGGGCGCTGTATGCCAGCGCTGAGATCGGCGATGAGATCGCCGAGCGGCTCTACGTCGCGGTCGCGCAGGTGCTCACCTATATCTACCAGCTCGACAACTACGTGGCCGGCCGGACCAGCGAGCCCGAGCGACCGGTGATCGAGATCGACGAATCGGCTGACGAGGAGCAATAAGTGGACTTTCAGCAGCTGAGCCAGCGCATCATGCCGTACCTGAACCACGGTCTGGGCGCGCCGATATTCCTGATGCTGATCCTCGGGATGCTCGTCATCCCGCTGCCGCCGTTCCTCCTCGACCTGCTGTTCAGCTTCAACATCACCCTGTCGCTGGTGATCATCCTCGCCGTCATCTACGTGCAGCGGCCGCTCGATCTCGGCGTTTTCCCCACCGTGCTGCTGCTTGTTACGCTGCTGCGCCTGTCGCTGAACGTCGCTTCGACCAGAATCGTGCTGCTGAACGGGCACGAGGGCACCGACGCAGCGGGGCGGGTGATCGAGGCGTTCGGTGAGTTCGTCATCGGCGGCAACTACACCATCGGCCTGGTCGTGTTCGCGATCCTGGTCATCATCAACTTCGTGGTGGTCACCAAGGGCGCAGGCCGGGTTTCGGAGGTCACCGCCCGATTCACCCTGGACGCCATGCCCGGCCGCCAGATGGCGATCGATGCGGATCTCAACGCCGGCATCATCGACCAGGACGAGGCCTCGCGGCGGCGCACCGAGATCCGTGAGGAAGCAGACTTCTTCGGCTCCATGGATGGTGCGAGCAAGTTCGTTCGCGGTGATGCGGTGGCCGGTGTCCTGATCCTCTTCATCAACATCATCGGCGGCCTCGCGATCGGCACCATGCAGCACGGCATGTCCTTCGGGGATGCGATGCACAACTACACCCTGCTCACGATCGGCGATGGGCTGGTCGCGCAGATCCCCTCGCTGCTGCTGTCCACGGGCACCGCCATCGTGGTCACTCGCATGTCTGCGCCGCAGGACATGGGCGAGCAGGTGCTCACCCAGCTGTTCCGGCAGCCCAAGGTGCTCAACATCGCCGGTTCCGTGCTGCTGCTGCTCGGCATCATCCCGGGCATGCCGAACCTGGTCTTCCTGCTGATCAGCGCCGTCTGCTTCTTCGGCGCCTATCGGGCCGCACGGATCCCGGAGGCGCCGGCGGCGGAAGAAGTGCCGGCACCCACCGAGCCGGAGGGCGTGCGCGAAGACCTGACCTGGGAAGACGTCGGCCCGGTAGACGCGCTCGGGCTGGAAGTCGGCTACCTGCTGATCCCGCTCGTCGATCCGGACCAGGGCGGCGAGCTGATGTCGCGCATCCGCGGCGTGCGGAAGAACCTGACCAGCGAGCTCGGCTTCCTCATCCAGCCCATTCACATCCGCGATGACCTGAACCTGGCGCCCGGCGGCTATCGCATCTCCGTGCACGGCGTGCCGGTCGCCGAAGGCGAGATTCACCCGGGCAAGGAGCTGGCGATCAATCCGGGCGAGGTGTCCGGCAAGCCGGTCGGGATCGAGACCCGCGATCCGGCCTTCGGGCTGGAGGCCGTCTGGATCGAGCCCACGGCCAGCGACCACGCGAGAACCCTGGGTTACACCGTGGTCGATGCCGGTACCGTGGTGGCGACCCATCTCAGCCAGGTGGTGAAAGGCCATGCCCACCAGCTGCTCGGCCACGAAGAGGCGCAGCAGCTGATCGATCGCCTCACCGAAAACGGCAACAGCGCGCTCAAGGACCTGGTGCCAAAAGTCGTCCCGCTAGCCACGCTGGTCCGGGTGCTGCAGGACCTGCTGGTGGAGCAGATCCCGATCCGCAACATCCGGACCATCGTCGAAACTTTGGCGGAGCTGGCGCCAACCACCCAGGAACCCGCCAGATTGCTGGCGGCTGTCCGGGTCGCGCTCTCCTCATCAATTATTCATAAAATCAATGGCTTAGCGCCAGAAATCCCGGCCTTTACGCTGGATCCCAAACTGGAACAGATCCTGCACGACAGTATGAACCAGCGTGTCGGCGGGGCAGAGACGGCCTCCCGGGCGCTGGCTTACGAAGGCGGAGCGAGCCAGCAAGGCATGACCAGCGACGCGTCCGGGACGGCGCAAGAGAGCAACGAACCTCAGGGGCTCGGCATCGAGCCGAACCTGGCGGATCAGATTCACAAGGCGCTGCTGGAGCAGACCAGGCGCCAGGAGATGGTCGGCAGCCCGGCCGTGCTGCTGGTGCCGCCAGCGATCCGCAGCTGGGTTGCCCGGTTCGTCCGCCAGGGTATTCCGGGGCTGAACGTGCTCGCCTACAACGAGATTCCGGACGATCGCAAAGTTCGCCTGATCGGAGCGATCGGCGGATGACGGTGACCCGGGCAGAGCCAACGCGAGCGCACAGATGAAGATAAAGCGATTTCACGGCAGAACCATGCGTGACGCCCTGCAGCAGGTGCGTGAGGAGCAGGGGCCGGATTCGGTCATCCTCTCCAAGCAGCGTCTCGGTGACGGCATCGAGGTCATCGCCGCGGTGGACTACGACGAAGCCCTGCTGCACCAGTCCAATCAGGTGCTCGGCAGCCGGGCAGAGAGCGCCGCGGTGGCGAACAACGCCGCACCCACCGCGAGCGTGCCGAAGGAGGCTGCCGAACCTGACAAAGCTGCAGCAGGGGCGGTCGGCAGTTTCTTCGCTCGCGTCTACTCCGACACCGCAGCAGCCGCAGACGCCGCCCAGGACAGCGACGAGGAAGCAACGCTCAACGAGGTGGCGGACGAGGCAGCAACCGAGCCTGGCACTGAGCTCGAGGCTGAAGCGGATGCCAGCGCCAGCTTTAAGAGCATTTTCGACACCACCAGCACCATCGCCACCCTGCCCGAGCCGGGTGTGGTCGCGCCCAACACCCCGCTGCTGGAAGAAATCGCCCGGCAGCTCGAAGCGCTGCAGCAGACGGTGAGCAATCAGTTCAACGAGCTGCACTGGGAAGATCTGCAGCGCCGGGAACCACACCTGGCCGAGGTGATCGAGCGGCTGAACGATCTCGAGCTGGCGGCGCCGCTGGTGCAGGACATCGTCCGCGCGCTGGCGCAGATTGAGCAGGGCCAGAGCAGCGCCAAGAAAGCCTGGCGCAACGCGATCGGGGTGCTGGCAAAACGCATACCGGTCGCCGCCCAGGACGTTTGCGAGGAAGGCGGCATCTTCGCCGTCGTCGGCCCGACCGGCTCGGGCAAGACCACCAGCATCGCCAAGCTGGCCGCCAGGTTCGCTCTGGAGAACGATCCGCAGATGCTCGCCCTGGTGACCACGGACAGCTTCCGGATCGGCGCCCAGGAGCACCTGCTTCGCTTCGGCAAGATCCTCGGCGTGCCGGTCCAGGTGGCCAGCACGCCGGAGATTCTCCGCGCCACGCTAGATCAGCTGGCGGATCGGAAGCTGATTCTGATCGACACCGCAGGCTTCAACCCGAACGACGAGGCCATGTTGGAGAATCTGGAAGCCCTGACCCGCCACTCGCCCACCATTCAAACCCTGCTGGCGCTACCGGCCAACCTGCAGAGCGCCGCGCTCCGGCAAGCGGTTCAGACCTTCGACCGGCTCGGGCTGGACGGCGCGATCGCCACCAAGGTGGATGAAGCCACCTCTCTGGGCGGGTTGCTGTCCACCGTGATCGCGGCTGATCTGTCGGTCTGCTACGTCGCCGACGGGCAGCGGGTACCGGAAGACCTGAGGCCGGCCAGTCGCTTCCGGGCAGGATTCGTCAGCCAGGCGGTGAGCCTGGCAAAGAAATTCAGCGGCCAGGAACAGACCTTTACGCCAGCCGCCCCGGTGACCACGGAACCCGGGCAGCTGCACGCCATCACTACGGAAAAACGGGTAGCGAGCTATGGATAACGTATTACCAATCAGCCCTGGCCACGCCGGCCCGAAAAACTCTGCAAAGAAAAACCCGGTGCAGGTGATTGCGGTCACTGCCGGCAAGGGGGGCGTCGGGAAAACCGCCGTCTCCATCAATCTGGCTCTGGCGCTCGGCAAGATGGGCCGCCGGACGATGTTGCTCGATGCCGATCTGGGCCTGGCCAACATCGACACCCAGCTCGGCCTGCAACCCGCTTCCAACCTGTCGCACGTGCTGGCCGGCGAGTGCGCGCTGAAAGACATCGTTCTGCCCGTCTACCCCGGCGTCGAGCTCATCCCGGCCGCATCAGGCGTGACCCGGATGACCGAGCTGAGCGCTCGCGAGCAGGCCGGCGTGATCGGCGCCTTCGACGAGCTGACCAATGATCTGGAGGTGCTCATCGTCGACAACGCGCCGGGCATATCGTCGAGCATGCTGCGCTTTACCCGCGCCGCGCACGAGGTGCTGGTGGTCGTCTGCGATGAGCCGGCTTCCATTACCGACGCCTACGCGGTGATCAAAGTGCTGAGCCGCGACCACGGCGTTGAGCAGTTCAACGTGCTGGTGAACAAGACGGACAACGCAGCCCAGGGTCGCGAGGTGTTTTCCAAAATCAACCGGGTGGCCGAGCGCTTCCTCGACGTCACCCTGAACCCGATCGGCGAGATTCCGCGGGACGCCTACCTGCAACGCTCGATCCAGGAGCAGGCCGGCGTGGTGCTGCGCTATCCCGGCTCGCCCTCCGCCAAGGCGTTCCACAACCTGGCCAAGAAAACGGTGGCCCGCCCCTTCCCCCGCTCGCCGGGAGGACACGTCGAGTTTTTCGTCGAACGTACCGTCGCTGCTGCTGCCGGTGGTGGCCAACCAACCAGCAGCGACGGTGATCCGAGGCTTTCCTCATGAGCGCATCCTCCGAGTACCTGAAAAACGAGCAGCTGGATCAGACCGAGCTGGTCCGCAAGCACGCGCCGCTGGTGAAACGGATTGCCTACCATCTGGTCGGGCGCCTGCCGTCCAGCGTCGACGTCGATGATCTCATTCAGGCCGGCACCATCGGGTTGCTGATGGCAGGTCGGAACTTCTCGGCAGACAAAGGCGCCAACTTCGAGACGTACGCCGGGATCCGCATTCGCGGCGCCATGATCGACGAGCTGCGCAAGTCCGACTGGACCCCCAGATCCGTGCATCGAAAGATCCGCGAGGTCACCGAAGCCATCGCCCGGATCGAAAACCAGACCGGCGCCCGGGCCCGGGACACGGACGTAGCCGAAGCGCTCGGCATCAGCACCGAGGAGTATCACGAGATCCTCCGGGACGCGACCGCGGCTCGCCTGTTCAGCCTCGACCAGCCTGCCGACGACAGCGGCGAACCGCTGCAGGTGGAGGGAGAGGAAGAGCAGGAACCGTCTGAGATGCTGCAGGAAGCGTCCCGGCGCGAGCGGCTGGTGGCGCTGATCGAAGAGCTGCCGGAACGGGAACGGCTGATCATGTCGCTCTACTACGACGAAGAGCTGAACCTCAGGGAGATCGGCGAGGTGCTGAGCATCTCCGAGTCACGGGTCTGCCAGATCCATGGCCAGGCCCTGCTGCGCCTGAAAGCGCGCATCGACGAGTAGGCAAACGGACCAAGTGAGGCTTGCAGATGACTGAGCTGACCCTGCTGACGAATCATGGCGATCTGATCATCGGCGCCCTGCTGGTCGCCGCGGTGCTCGGGCTGACGCTGCAGGTCAGGAATCAGCGTCGCCTGCTGGCAGCCCAGGCTCAGCACATGGAAGATCTCCAGGGTGCGGTGGCCGCCTACGGGCAGACGCTGATCGCCAGCAGGAGCCTGATCGAGCAGATGGAGAACCGGCTAGCCGAGTTCGCCGAGCGCAACCTGGAGATCCAGTCCCAGTTCGCCTTCAACCGGTCGTTCGAGGAGGCCTCCCGCCTGGTGAAGGATGGCGGCTCAGTGGAGTCGCTGGTCAACGATTGCGGCTTGTCGGACGCTGAGGCCGCTCTGATGGTGCGCCTGCACCAGCGGGAAGAAAGCAAACCGCGGCAACAATGGCGCCAACCCTCTGCAGCCGGCTCAGCCGCAACAGGCGGATCGGTTGCCCGGAAGATTGAGGTTTCGCTGGCTGATGATCCGGAAGGGCCGCTCACCAGTGAGGAGATCCGGCTCAAGGAGTCACTGGTGGCGGCTCAGTCGAGGTAGATCGACTCCTGGTAGTCCTCGCCCCGAACGATAGAGATATCCACTCGCCGGTTTTTCGCCCGGTCCGTTGAGCTGTCGTTCGGCGCAACCGGTCGGGTGTCGGCATAGCCGGCCACCACAAAACGTGCTGGGTCCAGACCGTCGTGCTCAAGCAGCTCGTGCAGCACGGATACGGAGCGGGCGGACGCCAGCTCCCAGTTGGAGCGATAGCGCAGGGTGGAGATCGGCAGGTTATCCGTGTGGCCAGCGATGCGGATCACCCCTTCCGTTTGCCGGAGCACCTCGTGGATCTTCTCCAGCACCGGCAGGAAGTTGGCTTCAACGTCCGCCGAGCCGAGCGCAAAAGAACCCTTCTCGCGGATATGAATGATGGTCCGGGCGCCCAGCGTGCGGACCTCGATCATGCCCTCCTCGATCTCCTCGTGGAGCGCCTCCTTGGCTTTTTTTGTGTCTTCTTCCGCCTTTTCCACCAGCTCCTGGAACTCCTTTAGCTCCACCACCTCATCCGGATCGACGAAGTCGAGCGTGTTCTTGTTCGAGTCGATGGTGAACTGACGGACCACGTTCAGCGCGGTGGGCTCCGGCCGGCCGGGGCTGAACTCGCGGGCAACGATGCTGGTGCCCTTGGGAATGTGTTTGCTCTTGATGTCGGCCTGCACGCCGAACGCCTCACGCATCGATCCTGCGAGCTGCTTGAACTTCGCCACGTCCATCTCGGAAAACGACAGCAGCAGCACGAAGAAGCAGAGCAGCAGCGTGGACAGGTCAGCGAACGTGACCATCCATTTTGGCGCGCCGGCTGGCTTAGACGGTGCTTCTACTTCCTCTTCCAACGTCCCTGTGCTCCCTTACGATCAGGCGGCGACCTTCTTCTCTTCCGTTTCCCGCTTGGACTCAGGCAGGTAGTTCTTCAGCAGGCTCTCCAGAACACGCGGGTTCTGGCTGTCCTGAATGCCGGCAATGGCATCGGCGATCAGCGAGCGCACCCGCTTCTCATCCCGGCTGCGCAGCTCCAGCTTGTCGGCGATGGGGATGGCCACCATGTTCGCCAGCACCGCGCCGTACAGAGTGGTCAGCAGCGCCACCGCCATCGCGGGCGCAATCTGCTTCGGATCGTCCATGGTGGAGAGCATCTGCACCAGACCGATCAGGGTTCCGATCATGCCCATGGCCGGAGCCACCTCCCCGATCTGGGTGAAAATGGCCGATCCTTCCTGATGCCGCTGAACGGTCAGGCCGATGTCTTTCGCCAGTATCGAGCGAACGACCTCGGGCTCATGGCCGTCGATCACCAGGCCAAGCCCTTTCTGCATGAACTCGTTCGGGATCTCCGCCTCTTCCAGCGACAGAATGCCGCCCTTCCGGGCAGCCTGCGCCAACTCGACGGATTTCTCGATCAGCTCCTCAGGGGTATCCTGCTTGAACATGAAGGCCCGAACGGCGACCTTGGCCGCGCTCAGGAACTGACCGAGGCTGAACTTCATCATGGTGACCATGATCGTTCCGCCCAGGACGATGATCATCGACGGGGTGTTTACGAATACGGTAGGCTGCCCGCCGACCACGACGGTAGCCACGACGACGATCATCGCGCCGATCAACCCGATTAAAGTAGCGAGATCCACAACCGGACTCCTTTTCTCAGTTGCCCTTTCTCAGCTGCGTGGAGCGTTTCGGCTCATGCATGGCTGTCAACTAGTTAACTGACCAAATTTGGCCGTCAGCCATATCGTCGACCGCGCCAGGGAATCCTTGAACGCTAAAAACCGGAAGTGTGAACGCGCCCGCAGAATGACAAATGGGCGCTTAAAAGGCTTTGGTTGCTCTTTCGAGCCAGTGACATACTTTGTTAGGAATCATGAACTTAGCGCGATTCGACATGGACGGTCAGAACAGCAGCGAGTGCGGTGGGAACACCGCCGGTATCAGTCACGAGGCCAGCGAGGGCACTTTGAGAGTGACCGTCACCGGCTCTGTCTCTCTGCAGACCGTTACGGCTTACGTCACTCGAAACCAGGAGGAGTGGGCCGCTCACGCAAAGGTGCTCTGGGATCTTCGGCAGTTCGACCCCACCGGCGTAACCAGTCAGGACATTCTCAACATCCGCCATGCCTTCGGCGAGATTATCGAGATGCGCGCTGGAGGACGCTCCGCCGTCGTTGTGAGCAAAGAACTTGATCTGGTCGTTCGGGTCGCCATGGCGCTGCGCGAGCACAACGTCGGCCACCTCGAGATCCGCTCGTTTCTCGAAGAAGCTGACGCTCAAGCCTGGCTCAGAGGCGGCTGAAGCTCAACCAGGCTTCGGGGTCCGGTGATAGCGGGCCGCCACCTCGTCCTGAACCCGATCTTCCCGCCTCGAGAGCTCCCGCGCCTCCTCTTCCTCGAACCGATGCACCGCAGAGCCCAGCGCCGAAGAACGAACGTGCTGCGCGATCCATCTGGCCCGGCAGGCTTCGTACTCGCTGCGAGCTTTAGCCACCGTTTCGGACTGCAGGCTGACCGCGTGGCGCAGCTTTTCCATGAACAGGTGAGTCTCCGTCAGCTGCATGGCGCTGACCCCTTCCTGCTGGCTCTTCTCCGCCTGCTCGAGCGCGTAGCTGTTCAGGTATTCGGTCAGCTCGCTGAGCTTCTGCTCTGCCTCCCGCACCACCTGCCCCTGGCGTTCCATCTGCCCCGCAAGATCATGAGACTCCCGCACCGAGATGGCTTCGATGGAGCGCATCCGCTCAGAGCGTCGTTCACTCCGCGCCATTCATTCCTCCCTGAGCGTCTGGTTGCGCGCCGCCTGGCGCTGAGGCGTCCGGCAGGAAGATCTGCTCGAGCTCCGTCAGCGAGGTCTCCATCCGGGCCGGCTCGTCCAGCGTCTGCATGAGGAAACCCCGAAGCTTCGGCCAGAGCTGGATCGCCAGGTCGATATCCGGATCCGAGCCGGGGTTGTAGGCGCCGACATTGATGAGGTCCTGATTTTCCGTGTAGGTCGCGTATATCTGGCGATAGGCCTGCGCCAGCTGCTGATGCCGATCCCCGGTTACCTGGTTCATCACCCGGCTGGCAGAGGCTTCGACGTCAACGGCAGGGAACACGCCCGCCCCGGCCAGCTTCCGTGACAGCACGATGTGCCCATCGAGAATGGACCGGGCAGCGTCGGCAACCGGATCGTTCTGATCGTCACCCTCGGTAAGCACGGTGTAGATGGCGGTGATCGAGCCCTGCTCCGCCGAGCCGTTACCGGCCCGCTCGCAGAGCTCCGGCAGCGTTGCGAACACGGAAGGCGGGTAGCCTTTGGTCACCGGCGGCTCGCCGATGGCGAGCGCGATCTCGCGCTGAGCCTGGGCAATCCTGGTCAGAGAGTCCATCAGCAGCAATACGTGGTACCCCTTGTCACGAAAATACTCGGCGACGCTGGTGGCGATGAGTGCACCATGGATCCGCATGAGCGGCGGATGATCGGACGGTGTCGCCACCACCACCGACCGGGCCATACCCTCCGGCCCCAGCGAGTTGGCGACAAACTCCTGCACTTCCCGGCCGCGCTCCCCCACCAGACCGACCACGACGATGTCCGCCGCCGTGTGTCGGGTCATCATGCCGAGCAGCACGCTCTTGCCAACGCCGCTGCCTGCGAACAGACCCACCCGCTGACCGCGCCCCAGGCTCAGGAGCGCGTTGATGGAGCGCACGCCCACGTCCAGCGGCTCGTCGATAGGCTGTCTTTCCAGCGGGTTGATCGGCGATGCGTGCAGGTCCATCCGCTCGTCGCAATCGATGCCGCCACGACCGTCAATCGGCTGCCCTGAGCCATCGATGATCCTGCCGAGCAGGCCTTCGCCCACCCGCACGGAAGCGGGTCGCAGCGTCGGCACTACCCTGGCGTTGCTGACCATGCCGCGAATATGCCCGGTGGGCATGAGGAAAATCCGGTCGTCGGCGAAGCCGACGACTTCCGCGTCGACCCGACCGCCATCCGGTCGAATGACCTCACAGTAGGAACCGATGGGTGCCTCGCAGCCCACCGCTTCCAGCGTCAGTCCGACCATGCGTCGCAGCGCGCCTTCGACCACCAGCCGGCCGGCTTCCTCGACCTCCGCTTCGTCCCGGGCCAGGCGGTCCGCCCAGAGGCTGCTGCGCTCGAGCTCCGGCGCGGCGCCGGTTGAGTCCGCCATCAGTGTTCATCCTCTTTCGGATCTTCTTCCCGCTCGCCGCCCACCAGGGTGGCCAATATGGCATCCAGGCGCTTCTCGACCCGGGCATCGATCTGCGAGGTCGCCGTGGTGACACGAAGACCGCCGCGGGTGAGCACGGGATCCTCGACCAGCGTCCAGGCCAGGTTAGTGCCGGAATCGCCGAACGCGGCCCGAACCACCTGCGCGTCTTCCGGGTGCAGATGCACCTCTACCTGCCGGGATGCGACCGGCAGCAGCTCGATGGTCTCGCGGACGACGCCGACGATCTGCCCGGGGTCCGTCTTCAGCTCCCGGCGGATGATCTGTCGAGCCACCTTGATCGCCAGCGACACCAGCGCCTGCTCCACCTCGTCATCAAGCTCCCTGAACGGCTCGGCGAGGCCTTCGATGCAGCGGTTCAGCACATCTGTTCTGGCTGCCAACGCCGCCAGACCTTCCTGACGACCGGCTTCCAGCCCCTGGGCGAACGCTTCTTCGAACGCGGTCTTCTGCAACGCCTCCAGCTTGTCCACCGTCATCGGCGGACCGGATCCGGCCGGGCTGCCTACCTCGGGCGCGACCCAGCGAACCGCCTGATCGTCTTTCCGGGCGGGCTGATCAGACATACTCTTCGCCCGAGTCGCCGAGCTGAATCTTGCCTTCGTCTGACAGCCGCAGCGCCCGCTCGAGAATCTCCTTCTGGGCTTCCTCCACCTCCGAGAGACGGACAGGGCCTCTGGCTTCCATGTCTTCCTTCAGGATGTCGGCGGCTCGGCTCGACATGTTGGACAGGATCTTCTCCTGGGTGGCCGGGTCGGCTCCCTTCAGGGCAACGCCGAGCTGATCGCTGCTGATCTCCCGGAGCAGGGTCTGCATGCCGCGATCATCCAGCTCAGCCAGCGATTCGAAGACGAACATCAGCTCCTGGATCTTCATGCCGAGCTCGTCATCCACGTCCCGGATCCTGGCGATGGCATCCCCTTCGAAGTCCGGGCCCAGCTTGTTGAGAATGTCGGCGGCGGCGCGCATCCCGCCGAGCGCTTTGGACTGATCGCCCCGGTTCTGAGCGATCCGCTTCTCCATGATCTCGTCCAGCTCCATGAGCGCCGAGTGACGGATACCCTCCAGATTGGCAATCCGGATCAGGATGTCGCCGTGCTTCTCGGCGGGCAGGCGCTGCATGACCTGCGCCGCCCGCTCGTGGCTGAGATGAGACAACACCACGGCAACCACCTGCGGATGTTCCTCCCGGAGCAGTTCGGCAACCACCGTCGGCTCCGTCCACTTCAGCGTTTCCAGCCCCTTGGTGTCGCGGCCCTGCAGGATCCGCTCGATGAACTCGTTGGCCGCTTCCGCGCCCAGCGCGTTGGCGAGCACCGTCCGCACGAACTGCTGGCTGCCGATGCCGAGAGAGGTGTGTTCCTGAATATCGACCGCGAAGCTTTCGATGACCGCATCCACCTGCTCCCGGGAAACGTTGCCGATCTCGGCCATCGCCTGGCCGACGTGCTGCACTTCCTGGGGATTGATGTGGCGCAGTACCTCAGAGGCGGCCTCTTCGCCCAGAGTCATGAGCAGGATGGCGGCCCGACTCTTCCCGGAAAGTCCTTCGGCGGCGCTACTCATCCGCAGCGACCCAGTCCTTCACCACCTGGGCGATGCGCTTCGGATCGGTGGTCGCCATGTTCTGAGCGATCTGCAGCGGATCTTCCCGTGGCATCAGCTGCATCTGCGGATACCCGGCCTGGTCGAGCGGCAGCGCGGGTGCCGGTGCCGGTGGTGGCGCTAAAAGGGTCTGCACCAACGGCTTGAGCACAAAGATGACCAGCGCCAGGACGATAACGGCCGCCAGCACCAGCTTGCCGATGTCCATGACCAGCGGGTTCTCCCAGATCGGCGGCGCTTCCAACTCTGCCGGTGCCGGCGCCGCCTGGAACGGCATGTTGATCAGGTTCAGGGTGTCGCCACGAGCCTCGTCGTAGCCGACCGCCTCCCGGATCAGCCCCTGAATTTCGGCGAGCTGCTCCGCCGTCAGCGGCACCGGCTCGGCGTTGCGGCCACCACCCGCTGCCGGCAGGTAGTCGAGCACCACCGCCACGGACAGCCGCTCCACCTGACCCCGGGGCGCTCGCTTGCGGCTGATGGTGCGATCGACCTCGTAGTTGAGGATGGAATCCTGCGCCGTGCTCCTCGGCAGCGGCTCCGCAGGCGCGGTGCCATCTGCCGCCGCCGGATCCGCGGCCGGATCTGCGGCCTGCTGCGGCGGGTTGCCCAGCGCGTTCACCGGCGGCTGGTTCGACAACGCGCCGGGAATACCCAACGCGCCGAGAGCGCCGCCCACCGATTCCTGCTGGCTGGTCTGCTCGCTGCGGACCACCTGGCTGGCTGGATCGAAGCGCTCGGTGGTTTCCTCAAGCTCCGTGAAGTCGAGGCTGGCCACAACCCGCGTGCGCGAACGGCCGGGGCCCATGATGGGCACCAGCAGGGTGTCGATGTTCTCGGCCAGCGCGCTCTCCAGACGGCGTCGGTACTCGAACTGGCTGGTGGCCGCACCGAGCAGATCCTCACCCGCCTGGTTGGAGAGCAGGTTGCTGTTCTCATCGAGCAGGGTCACGTTGCCGGGCTCGAGATCCGGCACGCTGGAAGCGACCAGGTGAGTGATGGCTTTGGCCTGGCCCGGCTCCAGAATGCGACCGGGAAAGAGATGCACCACCACCGAGGCGGTCGGCGCCTTCCGGTCACGCAGGAACGCCGATCGCTTCGGCAGGCCGAGGGAGACCTGCGCAGCCTTCACCGTGTTCAGGCTGCCGATGGTCCGTTCCAGCTTGGCCTCCAGCGCATGGGTGTAGAACTTGGTCTCCATGAACTGGCTGGTGGCATACCCCTGGCCATCGTAGAGATTCGCCAGGGTGACGCCCTTGCTCTGCGGCAGCCCCTGCCCCGCCAGCAGCAGCTGCGCCTGATTGACGCTGGCGCTGTCCACCAGCAGCGCGCCGGAGGTGTTATCGATCTCGTACGCGATGCCCGCAGATTCGAGCACCCCGCTGATCGCACCCATCTCGCTCGGGTCGATGCTTGGAAACAGCACCCGGTAGCTCGGGCTCTGCGACCAGAGCGCCACCGCCACGCCGAGGGCAACGGCAGCCGCCAGCCCAACCAGCGTCAGCCCCTGCCGCAAGCCCGGAATGCTGCCGGAGCCAGGCCTTGCGGCCAGCGGCAGCGGTTGCTCCTCTACTTCTGCCATCGTTTACTCAGATCCCTCAGACGGGCATGTTCATGATTTCCTGGTACGCACTGACCAGCTTGTTTCGGACCTCGGTCATGGCCTGGAACGACAGGCTCGCCTTCTGCAGCGAGATCATCACTTCAGCCAGATCGACGTTCTCATCACCAGCCTCGAAAGCGCTCGCCAGCGCCTTGGCTTCGCTCTGGGCTTCGTGCACCGCGTTCACCGAGTCACCCATGAGATCGGCAAATCGCGTTGTCGGCGGCGCCGTGTCCGCGGCGGGCCCGGCGGCCGCATCGAGGGACTGGGCCTGAGCAGCCAGCGCCCGCATTTCCGCCAGCAGGCTCGATACGTCGATGCTGTTCATGGGCTGCTCCTCATGCGGTTCTCATTGCCTCACCGGGGATGTCGGCACCTTCCTCACGAATGCGCGCCAGCTTGTGCCTCAGGGTGCGCGGGCTGATCCCGAGCCGGGCGGCAGCGGCTTCCCTGCTGCCGTTACCCGAGCGCAGCGCTTCGAAGATCACTTCCCGTTCTCTGGCCTTGAGGTCGTCCTCCAGGCTGACCACTTCCGGCGTTTCTTCGAGCTCGACGGAGGCAACCCGGGCAGGCCCGGCTTCGAAAAGGAGGTGCTCCGCTGCAATCGGGCCACCATCGGAAAGCACGGCCGCACGCTGCACCAGGTTCGTCAGCTCGCGGACGTTTCCCGGCCAGTGGTAATCGCGCAGCCGGTCCGCCGCAGCCTCGGAGAAGCCCGGCACGGTGCCGCTGCCCAGACAGGGGCTGGACCGGAGCACGTCTTCAGCCAGCGGCAGGATGTCCGCCGGGCGCTCCCGCAACGGCGGCAGGATGAGCGGCAGCACGTTCAGCCGGTAGAAGAGATCTTCACGAAAGCGACCCGCTGCCACCTCGGCCTTGAGCTCCCGATTGGTGGTAGCGATGACCCTGACGTCCAGGTCCATGACCTTGCGTCCGCCCAGCCGTTCCACCTCACGTTCCTGGAGCACCCGCAGCAGCTTGGCCTGCAGCGGCTGACCCATCTCCGAGATTTCATCGAGCAACAGCGTGCCGCCCTGGGCCTGCTCGAACTTACCGGGATGAGCCGATTGAGCACCGGTGAAGGCACCTTTCTCGTAGCCGAAGAGCATGGCTTCCAGCATGTTCTCCGGTATGGCCGCACAGTTGATGGCAACAAACGGTGCCTCTGCGCGCTCGGACTGTCGGTGGATGAAGCGCGCGAACACTTCCTTACCGGTGCCTGACTCACCCGAGATCATCACCGTGAGATCGTTGCCCGCCAGACGCCGGGCCAACGCCACCAGCTCCAGCGTTTTCGGATCGGCAGCAATGAGATCGTCGCTGCCGCCCTGAACGGTCGGCAGGTATCGCTCCACCATCTCGATCAGGGCGCTGGCTTCGAACGGCTTCGCCAGGTAGTCCATCGCCCCCCGCTGCATGGCGTTTACCGCCTGAGCAATGGAGCCGTAGGCGGTCATGAGCAGCACCGGAACTTCCGGATGCTGCTCGCGCATGAAGGCCAGCAGCTCCAGCCCATCCACGGGGCTCATCTGCACATCGGATACGACCAGAGCCGGAACCGCACGCTCGATCATCAGCATGGCTTCCGCGCCATCCGCGGCAACGCTCACCCCGATACCGGCATCGGCAAGCGTTTCTTCCAGCGCTTCGCGGAGCGCCGCGTCGTCTTCCACGACCAGCACCTGGGCAGTCATCAGCGTGCACCTCGCGCAGCCAGAGCCGACGGCTCGGCGGCAAGTCCCGCGTCCAGCGGTAGGCGCAGACGGAACGTGGCGCCGCCGTTGGCATTCTTTTCCAGCTGAACCGAACCGCCAAAGGTCTCCGCCACCGTCCTGACGACCGCAAGGCCCAGGCCCGTGCCGCCGGAACGGGTGGTGAAGAAGGGTTCGAATATCCGCGCCGCAACCTCATCCGGTACGCCCGGCCCGTCGTCGGCTACCGAGACCTCCAGGTAGCCTTCGCTCGAGCTTCGGGCGGCCAGCGCAACGTGTTCCGCCCCGGCCTGAACCCCGTTGCTGATCAGATTGACAAGAGCACCAACGAGCAGCTCCCGATTCACAAACACCTGATCAGCATCAGCGGCAGCGCCTGCCGAGACGCTGACTGCATGCAGCATTCTCGGATCTACGGCAGCGAGCACCTGCTCGAACAGCTCGCTCGCCGAGACGCGCACCAGCTCGCCAACGTCGCCTCGAGCGAACATCAGCATGTCGTTCACCATGACTTCCAGCTCGCGCAGCCGATCGAGAATCTTGCCGGCACCCCGTTGCGCCTTCTGATCCGACGATCGGGCCAGCGACGAAGCGTGCAACATGGCGGTGGCAACCGGAGTGCGAACCTGATGGGCGAGTCGTGCCGCCATCTCGCCCATTTCCGAGAGGCGCTCCTTACGCACCACCCTTTCCTGCAGCTCGTGCAGCTGAGTGACTTCGGTCAGCACCACGACGCAGGTGCCGCCGCCGAGCTCGCGTCGGGTCAGCGTGATCCGCCGACGCCGCTCGAGCACCATGTCTCCGGCGGTTCCCGATCCGACCAGGTTGTCGCGAACGACGCTCTCCCAGTGCGCCCCGTTCTCCAGGCCTTCGAGCATGTCCCGGGCGGCCGGATTGGCTTCCTCTACTGTGCCTGCCGCGCCCACCAGCACCACGCCTACCGGTAACTCTTCCATCAGCCCGGCCATGCGCGCCGCGATCTGCTCTTTCTCTGCGCGTTGGATCTCCCGTTCGCGCCTGGCAACCCGAAGCTCTTCATCCAGCGAGGCAACCTGGCTCTCCAGATCGCCGTAAGCCTCTTCCAGGCGAACCGAGAGGCTGTTGAACACCCTGAAGGCCGCCTCCAGATCTTCTCTGGAGCGAGCAGCGCCATCGCTCGGCACCAGGCTGGAGATGGGGTTCGGCATCGTTGACTCCTGCGACGGGCACCCAACGGGACACCCTTTCACCTGGGAAGTAGGCAAAAAATGTGCCGCAAATACTTTTTCTTATATTTCAATGAGTTATGAATCGAGGCGAAGACAGTTTCCGGGGTCCTGACGGCAAGCCGTCAACATTCCGACGCGACGGCGGTTGCCAGCAGGCGAATTGGCGGTCGGCGTCGGCGGCTCGACGGGGATCAGCGAGAGGGCAGGATGTGCGGCGCGCCGCTTAACCGGGCGCGCGCTCGTCGGTGGGTATCAGGCGACCTTGTTGGCGTCCGTGTCCAGGTCGTACTTGCGTATTTTCTCTACCAGCGTGGTTCGACCCACGTTCAGCATGCGGGCGGCTTCAGCCACCACACCTTTGGATCGCTGCAGGGCATGCTCGATGAGCTCCCGCTCGATCTGCTGCAGATGTTCCTTTAAGTCGACGGACAGCGCTTCGTTGGCTTCCAGAGCATCCTGATGCTCCGTGCCCGGCGCTGGATCTTCGGCCCCGCTCGCAGCAGCGGCGGCAACTTCCAGGCGCGGATCGTCCGGCACTTCGGCCTGGTAGTCCGTGGGCAGGTCAGCGGGCTCGATGGTGCAGCCGGGATGCATGATCGCCATCCGTTCTACCAGGTTGGCCAGCTCTCTGACGTTGCCCGGCCAGCTGTGGGCAGCCAGTTGCTGCATGGCCGCTCGAGAGAAGCTGACCGAGGCGCTGGAATTGCGCTCTACCTCGCGCGTGAGCTCACTCACCAGTATGGGCAGATCGCTGATCCGATCGCGCAGCGACGGCACCTCGAGAGGAAAGACGTTCAACCGGTAGTAGAGGTCCTCACGGAAACGGCCGTCAGCCACCGCCTGTTTCAGGTCCCTGTGCGTGGCCGCAACGATGCGCACGTCGCAGGAGATGCTGCGGCTGCCGCCGACCCGCTCGAACGATCGCTCCTGAAGCACCCGCAGCAACTTCACCTGCATGTCCAGGCTCATGTCGCCGATCTCGTCGAGAAACAGCGTGCCGCCTTCGGCCAGCTCGAAGCGGCCTTTGCGGGTAGAGAGCGCACCCGTGAAGGCGCCTTTTTCGTGCCCGAACAGTTCGCTCTCCATCAGCTCAGAAGGGATGGCGCCACAATTGACGGGGACGAAGACGCCTTCGGAACGATCGGAGTTGGCGTGAATGCTCCGCGCCACCCGCTCCTTGCCCGTGCCCGAGTCGCCGAGAATGAGCACCGAGGTGTTGAAGGGTGCCACCTGGCGGATCAGCTCGATCAGGTTGCGGATGCCGGCCGAGTTACCGGTTGGCAACAGCTCCGGATCTTCCGGCGGTGCGAGCTCGGCCAGCGTCTGGCCGCCCTGCCCGTCCCAGTGCATGAGGGCAAGGTCGGGGGCCAGCGACTCAACGGTCTGCAACCAGTGATTAACGATCGGGTTCTCGCGCAACCCGACCACGACCACTCCGCTCAATCCATCATCCGTCGCCAGCAGGTCGGCAGAAAGCCGACGGGCGGGGTCGTGGAGTTGTGGCGTGTAGCCGAAGAAATTCAGAAAGACGGCAATCTTCTGGGCGCGGGTTTCGTCTTCGTCCAGCACCAGCACGTTGCCGTGCGGGACGCTCCCCTGTTCGAGCGAGTTGCCAAGGCAGTGTTTGCACCCTCTTGGCTGTTGCTCGCTTATCTTCTGCTCAGACCCTTGCTCTCGCTCTTGCCGGTCTTCGTGTGACTCTTGTTCCGTTGGGATCAATTCAGGCACTCCAGTCTGTTACAACGCTGGTGCCTCCCTTTCCAATTTTGATCGGCTGCTTTCAGAGACTCCCCTCGAAGCGCCGACTGATCCCTGTGTCTTTCCCGTTTGTTCGTTGCCGAACTTGTTTTCTTATCTGAGTGAACGTCCCGTCCTTCGCTACGTTCAGCCCACTCGCGTTCAACCCTAAGTGGGCAAACCAAGGGTTGGCAACTTTAGTTTCGCGAATGCAACGGTATGGTCCCATTTTGGGACGGCTTGCTCCCATTTTGGGACCAAAAAACTGAGCGTTTCGAAGGTAAATCGGCCGTCAAGCAGCCGTTCTGAGTTAATTCTGCGCGTAGTGCATTTGCACACTGCCGACCGAAAAGTGGTTTTGCTACCATGCACAGGAATCCTCAGGAACAGATCTCACGTGACACGAGAATTTGTCGATGCCCTTGGCGACCTGCTGACCGACTATCTGGGCATCGTTATCGATATCGAAGCCACATCAGAGACTGGCTACAAGGGGATCTACTCCGTAAAAGAGCTTCGCGTGATGCACATGGTGTTCCGCTACTGGCGCCATGGCCAACCCTGCACCGTCACCCAGATCGCAAACGAAACCGGTATCAGCAAAACCACCGTTTCGCGCGCCGTAACCACGCTGATGACCAACGGCCTGCTGAAGGAGCAGCCGGATCCGGAAGACGGCCGTCGCCGTCACCTGCTGCCCACGGAGAAGGGCAACCAGAATCTGGACAACGTAAATGCCTGGCTGGCGCTCTGGGCCGATCGCCTGCGCGAAATCATCGATAAGGAAGAGGCGTCCATCATTGCGCCCGAGCCCAGGCAGGAAGCCGATCAGGTATCCCGGGACGCCGCCTCGCGGTAAGCACCCACAGCCCGCTTCTTTTCCCGCCGACCGGCCAGCTCATCCGCCACCTGTGCTCGAGCCCGTTGGGCCTGCTGGGCGAGCATCCGATCTGATTCGAGAATGCGCTCGACGAGCGCCACCTCTTCCGCAGGATCGGCCGTTGTCTGAAACAGTGCCTCCAGCAGATCACGTCGCAGGCTGCCGAGCTCGACAGCTGCGTCCCAGTCACCCTGCTCGCAGGCAGCCGTCATCTCACCGGTGATCGTCTCGATCTTCCGCCGAAGCACGCTCAGGGTCTGCTCGCTGGCGGCCGCGTCAATCATCCCTAGGCAGCGCCCTGAGTGCCCGGCTGGCTGGCAAGCACGTCCCAGGCCGATTTGATTTCCCGGAGAAGGTCTCCGACCTCGTCGAGGATCGCGGTGTCTTCGGAAGTGCTGGCCGTCAGCAGGCGGCCGCTGATGTAGCTATAGAGATCACCCAGATTGGCGCTGATCTCTCCCGCCTCCGGATTCAGGCTTGCTTTCAACCCCTCGACGATGGAGATCGCCTTGCCGATCTGCTCGCCCTTCTGCGCGGCTTCACCCCGCTGGATGTGTCCTTTGGCAGTGGCGATTCGCGTCAGCGCGCCGTCGAGCAGCATCTGCACCAGCTGCTCACGCGTCGCCCCGCCGACAGCGCCGGAAGCGCGAACACTCTGGTAGGCATTTACTCCTGGATTACTCATCGTAGACGTCCTGTTCTCGTCTCGTTACGGGTCAGGCTAGCCACTGGAGCTCGGTGAGTTACCGGGAAGCGCCGCCAGCTGCTGACCGAGGAAAGCGCTGGTTGAATCCAACTGGCTGATCAGCGAGTCGAGGGCTGAGAACTGCGCGGTCAGTCGCGCTTCGACTGCCAGCATGCGTGTGTTCAGAGCTTCTCGCTGATCACCGATGTCATCGATCAGGGCTTCCAGCCCATCTTCGCGGGTGGAGATCGCAGATTCAGGCTCGAGGAACTCGCCTAGCAGGTCGTCGAGCAGAGTCGCGAAGCCACCCTCTCCTGAGAAGAGTCGACCAACGTCGTCAAAACTTGAGGCAAATACGTCGCTGAGCACGCTTTCATCCAGTTCCAGCGTGCCGTCCAGGTTGGTCGTAATGCCGATCTCCGCCAGGGCCCGAAACGGGCTCGAGTTGTTCGAAGCAATACCGCCAACCGCATTGCGAAGATCGAAAGACAGGTTCCGCACTGAGCTTTCGCCAAACAGAGGCGCCGCGGTGAGCGTCTCAACGTTGAACGCCGTCTGGCTGCCCAGCGTTGCCATCAGCTCGTTGTAGCCTTCGACAAATCCACGCACCTGCTCACGCGCCGCTTCGGTATCAAAGCCCACTACGAGATCGTAGACCGTGCCCGCTTCGGCGCCGACCAGGCTGATGGAGACGCCCTCGATCGCATCGCTGACCACGTTCGAAGTGGCGCTGACCTCGAGGCCATCGATGTAGAGGCTCGCGTCGGCGGCAGCGTCAACCTCGATCATGTTGGTGATCCCACCGACCACGTCGTAGACCAGCGCATCCAGACCGGGATCGCCGCTGGCCTGGACGCGAATGGCGCTGGCGGCGCCCTCTTCCGCCGAAGTCAGCACCAGGTGGGCACCATCAACGCTGTTGACGATGCTCGCCCGAACGGTGGTGTTGAACTCAGAGTCGTTGATCGCGCCGGCGATCTCGACCAGGGTGTCGGCCGGTGCGGCCACATCGACGGTGAAAGTCTCGCTGCCGGAGGTAATGGTCAGGGTGCCGCTGCCAACGACAGTATCCGGTGCGGCAAAGGCGGCGCTGCGGATCTTGTGACCGCTGGCCAGGGAAACCACTTCGATCCCGTAGCGGCCGGCGGCGGCGTTGCTGTCGGCGCTGGCAGTGAATATCTCTTCGTTGTCCGAGCTCGCGGTGCGACCCTGAAAGGTCTCGAGCTCGAGCAGCGGCTCGAGCACGCTCTGAAAGGTACCGACCGCACCCTTTATCGTGCCGAGCGCGGACAGCTTCGCCAGCGCCTGGGCTTCCCGCTGGTCCAGCCGGGTCTGGGTCGGCGCCCGCTCCGCAGCCACCAGCTGCGAGACGATGCCGGCGACGTCCAGGCCGGAGCCGATTCCAGGTGAAGAGAAGGATGCCATCAGGCTACTCCAGGTCGACAGTTGAGAAGGCAGTGCTGCATATTCCGTACCAGCAGCCTCCAGAGGTGGGTGCCTGTCCTAGGCTTCCGTATCCAGCAGGGCGAAGGAGCCGTCGGCGAGTGCTTCCGACATGCGCAGAAACTCCTCGCTGGGGATCTGCTTGATCACTTCCTTGGTTTCACCGTCGAGCACCTTGACCACCGTGTGGCCGCTGGCCTCGTGGACGCTGAAAGTGAGGTCGCGATTCATGCTCTTGACGAAGTCGTTGATGCTCTCCGCAAGTCGTTCGAGCTTCGGCAGCTCCACCAGCTCGGGCTTGCTCGTAGCTTCCGCCGGCAAGTTCGTGCCGCGAACCGGCGCGTTCTGGCCACTACCCTCCGCGGGTGCGGCTTTAGCTGCTGCAGCATCGGCACGGCGCACCGTGCTGATCGCAGAGAGTTTGTTTGCAGATGTCACGTCGAGCATGGTTGTTCCCCATCCAAGACCCTATGTTCTTTCCGACCCTGTCCGTCGGGTCACACGCGTCAGGACGAGTCGATCATCCTGGAAAACGAAGGCCGGGTGCCTGCACCCGGCCGGATGGAACGCTCATCCTTGAGCATTCCTCTCCTTTTCAGCGTGCCCTCGGCGTCAGCCTTCGGGCACGCTCAGGGCCGGTCTTACTGAAGCAGACTCAGTACCACCTGCGGCTGGGTGTTGGCCTGCGCGAGTACCGCGATGCCAGCCTGCTGCAGGATCTGAGCCTTGGTCAGTGCAGCCGTCTCCGCGGCGAAGTCCGCATCCTGAATCCGGCCGCGAGAAGCCGACAGGTTCTCAGACACTGCCTGCAGACCGGAGATGGTGGACTCGAAGCGGTTCTGGATGGCGCCCAGCTCGCTGCGCAGCGTGCTGATCACCGTCAGAGCCGAATCGACCCGGGAGATGGTGTTGTTGGCTTCTGCTACCGAAGTCACGTTCACCGTGGACAGCGTCGTGGTGTCCAGAGCAATCGTGAAGTTGGCAGAGCCGAGACCCATGTCATCGCCGTCACCGGTGATGAGGATGTTCTCGTTAGCCGTGAAGGTCAGGGTGCCGCCGTTGACAGCCGTTGCATCGGTGCTGGTTGCCGTCGCGTTGGCGACCGTGCCGATCGTGCCGTCGCGGAACTCAACGCCGTTCACCGTGGTAGCACCACCCGCGCCAGCGGAGATACCGCCACCTGCAGAACCACCGAGGTCCTGACCGATGATGATGTCGCGACCATCAGCGGCAGAGAGCCGGAGGTCCGTGCCGGACAGAGCGGCCGTAACGCCGGTGTTGGAAGACTGAGCGTTGATCGCGTCAGCAATCTGCGCCGTGGTCAGCACGCCGTTCGCTTCCTGGTCGTAGGAGGCGAAGATGTCCTGGCCGTTGATGCGCAGGCTGTAGGTATCACCGGAAGCAACACCCGTCGTGTCAGCAACCACCAGCTCCACGTTGTTCTGAGCCGTAACGGTCAGACCGGAAACGCCGGAGTTATTGATGGCTTCGGCCTTGGCAAAGGCGCTGCCAGCATTCTGGCCAACCTCGGTGCCTGCAACAGAGGCGCCAACGGTGACCGCAGCGTTCGAGCCGACCTGAATGGTGCCAGCACCAGACAGCGCGGTGGTGTTCACTTCGGCAGAAGAGCTTGCGGTTGCAACCTGACCGATCTGGTTCGAGCGGACAGAAGTGTTCAGGCTGATGCTGATGGTCTCACCGACGTTCGCGCCAACCTGGAAGGTGGCGGTCCCAAGGGAACCATCCAGCACTTTCTGACCGTTGAAAGAGGTCTGCCGGGCAATCCGGTCGATCTCGTCCAGACGCTGCTGCACCTCGTTGTCGAGGGCCGCGCGGTCAGAAGCAGAGTTCGTGACGTTAGCCGACTGAATCGCCAGCTCGCGAATCCGCTGCAGGTTGTTGGTCAGCTCACCCAGCGCGCTCTCAGCGGTCTGGGCCAGAGAGATGCCGTCGCTCGCGTTTCGCGTGGCCTGGTTCAGGCCGCGAATCTGCGTGGTGAAGCGCTCGGCGATAGCGAGACCTGCCGCGTCGTCCTTCGCGCTGTTGATCCGGAGGCCCGTGGAAAGACGCTCAAGAGAGGTCGCCAGAGCACTCTGGGAGTTATTGAGGTTCCGCTGCGCGTTGAGCGACAGAACGTTGGTGTTAATTCCAAGGGCCATGAAACACTCTCCTTAAGTTGTTCGTCAGCCAGTTATCAGTGGCTGAAAGACAAGCCTTTCATCTACCACTTGAACCCTTTATCGGGTGCTGGCCGGAAAACCTTAGGAGTTTCTGGCGTTATGAGTGCCAGTTAACGTTTCAATCGTGCACTGAAACCGAGAACGATGGCGGGGAGCAGGGTATGCACGGCTCTGGAGCCCGAAAAAGGCTCCATTTTCGTCGGCGCTCCGACGCCACCCGTCAATTTTCCAACATCCGCTAGAGGAAGTTGAACAGTGACAGCCCCTGAACGCGGGTGTACGCCTGCTGTGCCGCCTGCAGGCCGGTGAGCTGCAGGTTGAGCCTGCCCACCGCTTCGGCGAAGTCCAGATCACGGATGTCCGAGCGGGTGCTCTGCAGCTGCAGCTCGTACTCGTCGTTTGCCCGGTCCTGAGTATCGAGCATGGTCAGCCGCGAGCCCACTTCCGTGCGCATCTGCACCAGACGGTCGATGGACTGGTCCAGGTTGGCGAGGCCGGCATTCAAGGCGGTGCGCGTCTGCGCCCTCGCTACGTCCGTCTCACCGGTGTTTTCGAGCGCCACGGCAATGGCGTCCAGCGTTGCGAACATGTCCTGGTAGCTGCTCGGATTGACGTTGAAGGTATCGCCCGCGTCGGGCAGCCCTTCGATCCGAACCTGGATGCCACGGAAGGCGATGGTCTCACCCTCGGTGAAGGCGCCGGACTGGATCACCGCACCGCCGGAGTCGACGATGTCGAAGGTATCGGCCGCGGTGAACTGAATCTGGTAGTCGTCGCCATCGTAGGCAGCCGGATCGACCACGGCACCGGGGAGGATCACCCCGCCGCCGGTGTTGGTGCTGGAGGCTGCCACCGCAAAGGTGCCGTTGCCGGTGGGCACCTCGAGGAAGACCCGGCTGCCCGGATCGCCATCGGCAACCTGCTGCGACTCGCTGACCCGCAGCTGCCGTTGCCCCTGATCGCCGTTGTAGACCACGCCGGCCGAGCCGCGGGTGAAGGCTTCGGTCCGGCTCCTGAAGCCGCTGAACAGATACTCGCCCTGACCGTTCTGGCTGTTGGCCGTTTCCAGCAGCGAATCCGCCAGCTGGCGGATCTCGGTGGCGATCAGGCCGCGGCTCTGGGCGGTGTAGGTATCGTTGCTGCCCTGCACCACCAGCTCTCTGGCCCGCTGGATGATGTCCGTTGCGCTGGCCAGCGCGTTGTCTTCGAGCGACAGCCGGACCCTGGCCAGCTCACCATTCTCGCGGAACTGGCCGATGCGCTCGAGCGTTGCGTCGAGCTCCATGATCCGCTGGGTGCCGAGCGGGTCGTCGGATGGGTTGATGATCCGATTGCCGGTAGACACCTGCAGCTGGGTGCGGGAAAGCTCGCTCTGCTGGTTGAGTATGGAGTTGATGGCCAGGCGCTGCATGGCGACGGTGGAGATACGCATTGCTCTATCCTCCTCGCCCCTAGTTCCTGGTCATCGACAGCACGGTCTGGAACAGCACGTCGGCCACCCCGATCATCTGCGCTACCGCCTGATAGGCCTGCTGGTACTTGATCATGTTGGCGGCCTCTTCATCCAGGTTCACCCCGGACACCGACAGCTGCTCGGTTCTGGCCTGCTCCGTGATCGCCGTCTGCGCCGTCAGGTTGATGCTGGAGCGGCGGGTGTCGGTCGCCACCTGGGAGACCAGCGACTCGAAGCGTTCCTGCACGCTCACCGTGCCGCCGCTGAATATGCCGCCGTCGAAAGCGTCAGTCAGTGCCTGAGCGTTGCGATTGTCACCCACGCCGCCGGCGTTCGATGTCACCGTGAACACGTCGCCGGCCTCCGGCGCGCCACCGATCGTCACTTCCCAGCCGTTTACCGTGATCGGCGCATCGGCCGTGTAGGCAAAGCTGCCGGCGCCGTTGATCGAGTAGGTGCTGGCATCGAGAAACTCGATGGTCACCGGGTCCAGCAGCGCCGGGTTGGTCGGATCAACGATCCGGTCGCCTGAGATGGCGCCGCTGCCCGTGTTGGCAATGTCCGCGGAGCTCACCACCGGCACCGCGGCGGCTATGCCGCGAGGATCAGTGAGCACCACGCTGAAGTCTCCGGCCGCCGCGCTGGTCGGCTGGATCAGAAAGCTGTCACCGGCAGCAGCGCCACCGCTCACCACCAGGCTCAGGCCATCCGCCACAAACGGATCCAGCGCCGTGCCGCTGCCCGACAGGGGTACGGAGGCGCCGGTATCCAGGCGCGTCAGGCTGTAGCTGCCGCCATCGAATGCCAGCAGGTAATTGCTCGGCGTCAGCCCGGAAGCGCTGTCAATCTGCGCATTCACCGTGGCCCCGCCGGTGTTGCTGGTGCTGGCGGTCACCTGCGGCGCACCCACGCTGAAGAGGTCGCCGCCCAGGTTACCGTCCAGGTCCATGCCCGACTGGTGCTGGGCGTTCATGACCTCGGTCAGGCCGATTGCCATCTGCCCGAGGGTATTTCTGGTCGGATCCAGCATCTCGCGCCGGAAGTCCAGCAGGCCGCCGATCTCACCGCCACTGACAGCGGCCAGCGGCATGGTGGTGCCGGTGGCCGTCACCATGGCTACTTCGGGATTGGCGGATGGAAACTCGCCCTGAGCCAGGGTCAGCTGGCTGGCATCCCCGCCAAGCACCAGCGCCTGGCCGTTGCCGACGAACACGCTCACCGCACCGTCACCCTGCTCCACCACGTCGATGGCGATCTGCTCGGACAGTTGCTGCAGCACCAGGTCCCGCTGATCGAGGAGGTCGTTAGGCGGCGCGCCGCCGGCGGCTGCCTGGGCATCACGGATCGCCAGGTTCAGGTCCGCTACCGACTCGGCCAGGGCGTTCACCTGATTGACCGCCTGGGACAGCCGGGCGTTGACCTGGCTGTTCTGATCCTCGAGGCGGGTATTCAGCGTCGCGAAGCGATCGCTGAGCACGTTGGCCTGGCTGAGCGCCACCTGCCGGGCACTGACTGATGACGGGTTGTCGGCAACCGTCTGCAGCGCCGCGAAGAAGTCCTGGAGCGGCTGCGAAAGCCCGGAATCCGGGCTTGCCAGCAGCCCATCGATGCCTCGGGCCAGATCGTTGAAAGCCCCTAACCGCGCCTCTTCCGAGACGTTCGTGCGCAGCGAGTCGACCCGATACTGATCGAGTATGCGGGTCACGCTCTGGGGCTGAACGCCACTGCCGATGTAGCCGACGCCAACGTTCTGGGCCGGCATGGTGCCGAAGTTCACGCGCTGCCGGCTGAAGCCGTCAGTGTTGACGTTGGCAATGTTGTGGCTGGTGGTGGCCAGGGCGTTCTGAAACGCCCGCAGGCCGGTCAGCGATGTATTCAGTATGTCCGGCATCTGGTACTACTCATGCGGGCTCGATGGCACCCGCGCGCTGCGCTGGGCTCATCTGGACCCTCTCCAGTTCAGCGCTGTGCCGGGTTCCGGCAGCAGCTGCGTTGTGTTCCGGGAATCCCCTGTATCGGCAGACCCCTCCGCTTCTTGAGAACGAGCCATCTGCTGAACGGCCGCATAGGCTTCATGGGCCCGGCGGCTGGTTGCAGGATCGGCGGCCGCCGCCTGCGCAGGCGCCTCGAGGCCGGTCACATCGCGCAGGTGCTCGGCAAGCATCTGCTTGATCCCGACGCCGTCGCCGCTGGAGAGCGACAACGCAAGCTGCTGGTCAAACATGTCCCGATAGAACAGTGACTGCTGGCTGTCGAGCAGCCCGTCGCCGAGGCTGGCCTGACGCATGCTCTTCAGCATCGTGTGGGTGAACACGCTGGCGAACTGGCCGGCTACATCATCCAGCCGCTTCGCTTCGCCCACACCCTGCACCCCGTGCATGGCCGCCAGGCTCTGGAAATCGGTGTATACGGGCATGGTCTGCATGGTCAGATGACGATCAGCTCGGCGTGCAGGGATCCGGACTGCTTCAACGCCTCGAGGATGGCCACCAGATCGCCCGGCGCCGCACCCACCTCGTTTACTGCCCGGACGATGCTGTCCAGCGACACGTCGGGGTTGAACAGGAACATGTGCCCACCGTTTTCCGTGACCTCGATGTTCGAGTCCGGTGTCACCGCTGTCTGCCCGCCGCGGCTGAACGGCCCCGGCTGGCTGACGTTGAAGTCTTCTGTGATGGTCACCACCAGCGAGCCATGAGATACCGCTGCCGGTGACACGCGAACGTTGGAGCCGATGACCACCGTCCCCGTGCGCGAGTTGATGATGACCCGGGCCGGCGCTTCGGCGGGCGTGAACTCCAGGTTCTCGATCATCGACAGGTAGGTGACCCGCTGCGCCGGATCCTGCGGCGCCCGCACCTCGATGGAGGTGGCGTCGATCGGCCAGGCGGTGCCTGCGCCCAGCTCGGTGTTTATCCGCTGCGCAACCCGCGTCGCGGTGGAGAAGTCGCCCGAGTGCAGGTTGAGCATCATGTTCGGCCGGCTGCCGAAGTCGGTGGGCACCGAGCGCTCCACCGTCGCCCCGTTTGGTATGCGACCGGCGCTCGGAATGTTCACAGAAACGCTGGAGCCATCGCGGGCGTCTACGCCGAAGCCGCTCACCACCAGGTTGCCCTGGGCGATCGCGTAAACCTGCCCATCCAGTCCTTTCAGCGTGGTCACCAGCAGGCTGCCACCGCGGAGGCTGCGGGCGTTGCCGATCGAGGAGACGGTGACGTCGATCTGCTGGCCCGGCTTGGCAAATGCCGGCAACTCGGCGTGCACGGACACCGCGGCCACGTTCCGGAGCTGCGGCGACACCCCGGGCGGCACCACCAGCCCGAGCTGCGATAACAGGTTCTTCAACGCCTGCACGGTGAAGGGGGCCTGCGAGGTCTGATCGCCCGAGCTGTCGAGGCCGACCACCAGGCCTACCCCGATCAGCTGGTTGGTCCGGACCCCGGCAAAGCCCGCCACATCCTTGATCCGGTCGGCGCGAACGGGCGCCGCCGGCAGGCACAGGCATGTGATCAGGGCGGCGGTGATGAGATGTCTGATCATCGCGAGTGCCTCCTCAGAACAGGGCCCAGGGGGAGTTAAAGAACCTGGCCAGGAAACCCATGCTGTTGGCATCGTTGACCGCGCCTTTGCCGCCGTAGCTGATCTCTGCCAGCGCCAGCCGATCGGAGGTCACCGTGTTTTCGGTGCTGATGTCGATCGGCCGGACGATGCCGGCAATGGAGACGTACTCGCTGCCCTGATTCAGGGCCAGCTGCTTGCTGCCGGCAACCTTCAGGTTGCCGTTCGGGTAACGCTCGACGACGGTCACCGTGATCGTGCCTGCCAGGGAGTTGCTCTGCGAGCTGGACCCTTCGCCGCGGAACGCCTGATCACCTTCGATCTCCGCCGACAGCAGGGGAACGCCGTTGTGCGTCACCGGCCGACCGAACAATGTCGGGTTGGCATTTTCGACCGAGGTCTCCTTTTTGGTCGTCGTGTTGGCCTGCTTGGACGCATCCGTTCGCTCGACCAGCAGCACCGTGAGAATGTCGCCGACGTTCTGCGCCTTCGGGTCCTCGATCAGCGCGGTGCTCTGATAGGACGCGAAGATCGCACCGTTGATCGGTCGTTGCTTCTGTAGCGCCGCCAGCGCTTCCGAGTAATCCGGCTTCGGCTCCGCCTTTGGCATCACCATGCAGCCGGAGGCACTTAAGAGCAGCAGAAGCAGAGCAGTCGTTTGAAGTTTCATCCTGTGTCTCTCCTCAATCCCTGCTTAGAGGTTGTTGTTTACGTACTGGAGCATCTGGTCGCTGGTGGCAATGGCTTTGGAGCTCATCTCGTACGCCCGCTGGGTCTCGATCATGCTCACCAGCTCTTCAACCACGTTCACGTTGGAGCCCTCCAGGTAGCCCTGCTCGATCGTGCCGAGCCCATCCAGGCCGGGGGTTCCGGGGTTCGGCGGCCCCGAGGCACCGGTCTCGAGGTAGAGGTTCTTGCCTCTCGGCTGCAGGCCACCGGGATTCACGAAATCGACCAGCTGCATGGTGCCCACCTGAACCGGCGCAGGCTGACCGGAGAGCTGCACGGAGATGGTGCCGTCCGAGCCGACCGAGAAGTTCAGCACGCCGGGCGGCAGGTTGATGCCCGGCTGCACGATGTAGCCGCTGGAGGTCACCAGCTGGCCGTCCCGATCCACCTGAAAGGCGCCATCGCGGGTGTAGGCGCTGGTGCCGTCCGGCAGCAGGATCTCGAAGAAGCCCCGGCCTTCGATGGCCATGTCCAGCGCGTTTGCGGTGCTGTTGAGGTTACCCTGGGTGAAGGTCCGCTCGGTGGCGACCACCCGCACCCCGGTGCCGAGGTGCAGACCCGAAGGCGACTGGGTGTCCTGCGAGGTCTGGCTACCTGCCTGCTGCACGTTCTGGTAGAGCAGATCTTCGAAGATCGGTCGGCCGCGCTTGAAGGCTGTGGTGGACGCGTTGGCCAGATTGTTGGAAATCACCGCCATCTTCGTCTGCTGCGCATCGAGACCGGTTTTTGCTGCCCAGAGTCCAAGATTCATCGTTACTTCTCCTTAGTTCCCACGTTGCCGTCAGGACATGCGCATGACGCTGGAAGAGGCCGAGGCGTTGTCGCTGGCCATCTTCATCATCTGCACCTGCATCTCGTAGCGGCGGGATATGCCGATCATGTCCACCATGGTGTCCACCACGTTGACGTTTGAGGTCTCCAGCACGCCGGTGGTCAATCGGACGCTGGCATCGGCGTCGGCGTTGACGCCGTCGCGCATGTGCATCAGCCCGTCCTCACCTTTGACCAGCTCGTCAGCCGGCGGGTTGACGAGCTTCAGCCGGTCGACGCTGGCCATGGTTTCCGCACCCTGACCTTTGGAGATCACCGAGACCGTGCCGTCGCCACCCACGCTCAGCTTCGAGTGCGGCGGGATGGCGATCGGGCCGCCATTGCCGCCGAGCACCGGATGACCGGCACCCGTGGTCAGCACACCCAGCGCGGTGACCCGCAGGTCGCCCGCTCGGGTGTAGGCCTCCGTGCCGTCCGGTGCCTGCACTGCCAGCCAGCCGCTGCCATTGACGGCCACATCGAGCTCGTTGCCCGTTGTCATCAGCGCCCCTTTGGCGCTGTTCCAGCCGCCGGGGGTCACCAGGGTGTTGACGCGGGTCTCGTAGCCGGGGCCTTCCACATCCACGCCCTCGAACATGTGCATCTGAGCCCGGAAGCCCACCGTGTTCGCGTTGGCAAGGTTGTGGCTGGCCATGGCCTGGGCGCGCTCGAGCTGCTTGGCGCCGTTCATGGCTACGTAAATCATCTCGTCCACTGGTGACTCCTTCTCCGGCTACCCGATTAGCGGATGTTGATGATGGTCTGGGTGATCGCATCCGCAGTGGAGATCACCTGGGCGTTCGCCTGGAAGTTCCGCTGCGCCGTGATCATGTTCACCAGCTGGTCGGTCAGATCGACGTTCGAGGCTTCCAGGGCGCCAGCCTGAATCAGGCCGAAGGTGGCCGTGCCCGCTTCACCTCTGAGCGCATCGCCGGAGGCGAAGGTCTCCACCCAGTTGGTGTCGCTGATCTGCCCCAGGTTGCCGACGCTGGCAAAGTTGGAGAGCGCCACCTTGCCGAGCTCATCCGCTCGACCGTTGGTGTAGCGGGCGAACACGACGCCCGTGGGATCAATCTCGATGCCCGTCAGCCGGCCCGCGGTGAAACCGTCCTGAGAGAGCGTGTTCACTGCGTACGAGCCACCGAACTGCGTGGTCTGACCCAGATCGAGCTCCAGGTTGATGTCCGCCGCACCGTTGCCCGGCGAGTAAGGCGGCAGGGTGATCAGGCCACCCGCAGGCACCGTGATCTGGCCGGTTGCGTCGAACGACAGCGCGTTCGCACCACCCACCGCCGTGCCGTCAACCACCATGTGGGTTTCCCAGTCGTTCACCGTCGCGCCCTTCACGAAGTAGACGGCCGCGGTGTGCGGTGCGCCCAGAGAATCGTAGATGGTCGTCGAGGTGGTGTGGTTGAAGCTGAACGGATCAGCGGGATCAAACACCGGGTTCGCTGGCTGCAGCGCATCTGCCGGCAGGTTCACGCCGAGCTCGATCTCGCTGGTGGCCTGCGGCGGGTTCTGGCCGGTCAGCAGCCGGAGATCGGTCAGCTCACCGGTATTGAACACACCGCTGCCGAGCGGCGGGTACACCTGCAGGCGGCGGCCGTCGGCGTCACCTACGTAGCCGTCACGATCCGCGGCGAAAGCGCCTGCCCGTGTGTAGCTGAGAGAACCGCTGTTCGACAGCGTGAAGAAGCCCTGGCCGGTAATGGCCAGGTCGAGCGTGTTGCCGGTGAAGTCCACATTGCCCTGGGTGTGCTCCTGGGCGATGTTCTTCAGCCGCACGCCGCTGCCGATGGCGTTCGAGGTCAGCGATTCGGAGCTGGCTGCGAATACCTCCGCAAACTCCGCCCGTGACTGCTTGAAGCCGTTGGTGTTGGCGTTGGCTATATTGTTGGCTGTGACGCTGAGGTCGTCGGATGCGGCGTTGAGGCCGCTTAGCGCGATATTGAATGGCATGATTTCTCCTTCTCGTGCACTACGCTGTTCGTGTTAGTTACTGTCAGCCGCCGGATGCGGCGCCGATCCGGCGCACATCCGCCAGCGGGATCTCGCCGAGGCGGTCGAGGTTAAGCAGCACCCCGCCGACGTTGCCGAGGGTGACGCTGTCGACTCTGGCCTCGAGCATCACCGGCATCTGCTCACGCATCCCGTCCGGGCCCGCTACCACTTCGATCTGGTAGGCACCGGGCGGCATGCGCTGACCGAGATCGTTCAGACCGTCCCAGTCGAAGTAGTTGAGCCCCGCCTCCTGAACGCCCAGATCCATTCGCCGCACCAGCTGCCCGGCAGCGTCCGTCACCTGCACCAGCATGGAGCTCGTGGCGGTGGGCAGCTCAGCCGCGCCACGGATGCCGCCAGCGCCGCTCAGCACCCCGGTGCTGGCGGGGATGAGCACTTCCCGGCCGATCAGGCCGGATGCCTGCAGGGCCTGATCGGAGTAGAGCGAATCGGCAAACGAAGAGAACGAGCGCTGCAGGTCCTCGATCCCGGAGACGGTGCCGAACTGCGCCAGCTGCCCCAGGAAGTCGCCGTTCTCCATGGGCTTGAACGGATCCTGGTTGCGGAACTGGGCAATCATCAGCTCGAGAAAAGCCTCCTGCTGCAGCGCCCCGGTGGACGGTGAGCGGGCGTTGGATTCCGGCGCCCGGGTCAGCCCCAGGTCGCTGAGCATCGCTAAATCAGGCATGAGTCGATCTCCTCGTCAGCCGCTTACTGACCGAGACGCAGGGTCCCGAGCAGCAGCTCTTTGGTTGTATTCAGCACCTCCACGTTGCTCTGGTAGGAGCGTGACGCGGACAGCATGTTCACCATCTCTTCGATGGGGTTGACGTTGGTGGCGTAGACGTAGCCTTCCTCGTCCGCCAGCGGGTGGGACGGCTCGTATCGCTTCACCGGATCGATGGCGGACTCGACGATGCCGAGCACCCGCACGCCCGTGGACTCGGAGCCGCCCTTGCCGAAGTTACCGGCGCCGATGAGATCACCGGCGGCACCGGGCTGCATGTAGCTGGAAAACACCGGGTGCCGGGCCCGGTAAGCGGCCTCCGGCGTGGTGGCCACGTTGTCGGCGTTGGCCAGGTTGCTGGCAGTCACGTTGAGCCGCATGCTCTGGGCACGCATGCCGGAGCCGGCCAGATCGAAGACGTCAAAGAGTGCCATCTATGCACCTCCTTTGATCGCGTCGCGCAGACCGCGGATCTTGCCGGAGAGAAACATGAGGCTGGCCTGATACTGCACCGCGTTCTCGGCGAACTTGCCCTGCTCCACTTCCGCCTCGACGGTGTTGCCGTCCAGCGTGGGTTGATAGGGGTTCCGGTACATCAACCGCGCCCCGTCGACGCTGGCGCCAGCGCCGGTACGGATGTGCCCGCTGTGGGTGGCGGCCATCTGCACGCCGGCCACGCCGCTTTTACCTCGGGCAAGCCCGTTCGCCTGCAGCACATCTTCGAAGCGGATGTCCCGGGCTTTGAAGTTCGGGGTGTCCGCGTTGGTCAGGTTGGAGGCCAGCACCCTGGAGCGGGCGCTGCGGTACTCGAGGGCGTGGGCATGGATGCCGAAATGCCGATCGAGGACTGAGCTGAGGTTGGAGGTCATGTTCGGGCGCTCGCCGCTGCTGTTGCAGGCCTACTCTGCAACGCCCGTGCCACAACTCTATCTATCTGTTTTAGCTGGATTTTCTTCGCATAGACCGGTCAGGCGGCAAGCTCAGGGCGGGGCTGGCCGGCAAGGTCCGGCCGGCAGGTGGCAAGGTTTGGCCCGCGAGGATGCTCAGTCTGAGCCGGCGAGCATCAGGTCCGCATCGAAAACGAAGTCATCGCTGATCTCCACCTCGATGTCTGCCTGCGCGCCTCGTTCGTCAGCAACCCGGATCCGGTAGTTGCCCACCCTGAGGCCGCTGACCTGGTAGTAGCCGTAGCCATCGGACTGGACTGAGCGCAGCAGCCCACCTTCCGCGTCGAGGACCTGGATCGTCAGGTTCGCAAGGCCCTTTCCTGCAACATCGGTGACCCGGCCGCCGAGGCCGAACTCCCGATTGACCAAGAAATCCACCGTGGTGGTCGCCGCCGGCACCACGCGAACACGATAAGTCAGCTTCTCTGGCGAGATGCTCATGGGCAGGTGGTCCGCACCCAGCGACACCTCGTACACCCCTGGCGGCACGTTGCGCACGAAGAAGTGCCTGCCGCGGAGGACGGCGGTGTGCGGGCGGCCATCGATGTGAATGGCCACCTGCTCGATGCCTTCGGAGCGAATGTCCGCACCGTCGGCGAGCATCAGCCTGCCGCCGATGGAGCCTGCCCGGGATTGAATGAAGTCGTTGCGCGCCGGAACCGGGCGTCCACCCGCTATCGCCAGATCCACGGAAACCGTCCAGCGGATCTGCAGCCCGGGATCGTTGAGTTCGGTTGCCACCGGCTCATCGCGCAGCTCCAGATGTGAGAACAGGCCCGGCAGCACCGTAGTCTGCCAGGTCAGCCGGTAACCCAGCCCGCCGTCCCCGCCGAGCACGCTGGTCGCAAACTTCGAGCGGTCGTCGTAGGCGTTCGGGTACCAGATCGTGCCGACCTCGGCCGTCGTCCTGGATGCTTCCGAGTAGTCGAATACCCGGCCGAAGAACTCGAGCTGGGGTCCTTTGAAGTACCGGTACTCCGCTCGGGTGCCGGCGCTGTCGTGAACGAGCTCAAACCAGTCCCGCTGCCGATGGTGCGTGCGCAGGTCGAACCGGTACTCGCCGTCGAAGTCAGGCCAGACCCGCAGCGTGTTGCGTCGGTTGAAGCGCCAGGTGATGCCCGGCAGCAGGTAATCTTCGTCCCGGCTGGCCCCATCCGCCGACCGTCCGTGCACGCCGACAGCAAGTCGGGTGTTCAGCCAGTACTCGTAGCGCATCTCGTTGAAGTTGGACTGCGGAGAGGTTGCCGTGCGGAAGCCATCGCCGAAGTGCTGTGAGCGCAGGTTCAGGATCCACCGCTCGCCGCGGCCGTAGAAGTCCGTGTTGTAACCAAAAGTGCCCTCGTGATGCCCGGCGGATGCGGTCAGCGCCCAACGCCGGCCGAACGACGCAGCCAGCCCCGCCACCTGGTGCATGCGGCCGTTCGCGGACTGCAGGCCGGCCTCCAGCGTCAGCGACTCGGATAGCCCGTAGCGCATCAGCCCGAAGGCTGCTTCGCCGGACGCGCCGCGGATCGGATCGAGCGGGTTGCCATTGGCGCCGACGCCACCGAAGCCAACCACCTGCCCCTTCTTCAGCAGCAGATCGATCGGCGTCCGCGTGAAGTCCTGAACGTCGAGCTCCACGTAGGACCGCTGGTCGAGGATGTGCACCTTGGTCGTCTGAAACTGCAGCGCCGTGTTGCGCACCTGATCAAAGCGATAGGTCCCATCCAGGTTGACGCGTACCCGGGCGATCGGCCGCTCGTTCACCCTGAGCTCGGCAATCGCACCCGGCTGAGCCGTACCTTCGATGTCCTTGGCAGGAATGCCGAAGCTGCGGACGTACTGGCTCCGGGTCTGATCCTGAAACGGGTCGAAGTCGATCGCGGTGGAGCTGTACAGCGCCTGCGCGCCGGTGGTCTGCACCGAAGGCAGCAGCGGGTTGATCAGCACTTCCTGGTGCCCGACAAGCGCCTGTACGTGCTCGAAGTCCCGCAGCCAGTAGTAGTTCTCGGCGCGCACGTCTCTGTTGTCCTGGTGGATCAGCTCGCCGCGCCAGATGCCGTCGGCCAGACGCCCCCGCAGCAGCAGGTTGCTGTAACCGTAGCTGTCGTCGTCCTGAAAGATCTGGGTGTGATCGAGCCGAACCTGAGTGATGCCTACCTTGGAGGGGTTGAAGTCGATGTCGCCGTCAGGCTCGGTAAAGGTGCTCGCCCCTGCCTGGCCTTGCTGCCACCAGGGCAGGGTCATGGTGATCGCGTACTTCTCCGGCGCGAACTCCCAGCGCACCATGAGCACCTCATCCAGCATGCCGGCGTGAAAGAACATCTGGCCGTAGATGTCCCGGAAGAAGTGCGGGCTGGTTTCCACCTCACCGCCCGGCGTGCTCAGGTAGAAGCGACCGTTTCGGGCCGCTCCCTGCACCCCGATTCGGGCCAGGATCGCGGCCGGCAGGTAATAAGCTTCACCGAGCTTGTAAACCAGCTCGGTGCCGAACTCCTCGCCATCAACGATGATGCCGACCAGCTCGCTCTGAATAGCTTCCCCTTCCGGGTCCGCCTGCTGAAAGGAAAAAGCGCCGTCCAGGCCGGCGAACAGCAGGCTGGCATCCACCGGCACCACGGTTGCCGCAGCGGTTGCAGCAGCTGCACCAGTGGTCGCAGTCGTTGCGGCGGCGTTCGCCACGGGCGGCGTCGCGCTTACCCGGGCAGCCGGCAGCACGGCAGCCGCCAGGAGCAGCGCCGTGCTGAAACCGATTAACCAGGGCGTCCGTGCCACTTTTCCGTTCCGATCAGTCCGTGTCGACGATCAGCAGATCGGTCGGCGCGTACTCGATCGCCTGCCGGATCTGCTGCCCTCCCGCATCCAGCTGGAACACCAGCATGTACTCACCTGCATCCGGCGGCGGCACCAGGTTCGCCACTACGGTGCGGCGGGTGCCGGCAAAAACCGGCTTGGTCACCAGGCGCCCGCCGCTCAGCTCGGACTCCTCCGAGCGGCTCGGGTCCCGGGCGAAATCTGCTACCCGGCGGAAGGCTCTGGCCTCAGAGGGGTAATCCGACAGCGGCCACCAGAGGTAGTAACCGGTCGGCTTAACCTGCGCGTTGCCAAGAGAGGAGATGTCGACCGACAAAGCGTGACGCTCCGCGTTGAAGCCCAGATCGTTGAACACGGCGATCGGGTTAGGCTCACCAACCGTGGCGTAGATCGGCATGCCCAGCCGGAAGTTCAGCTTCACGCCGGCATGGCTGGTGTCCACCAGCTCGGAGAAGAACAGCATCGCCCGATGCTCGCCTTCGCCGGTCAGGCGCTGCGGCATGATGGCAAAGCGAACCGTCTGCGAGCCGTTGGCCGGAATGGTGAACTCGGACGGGTTGACCATCATCGCGGTCGGCAGCGAGCCCGGCTGCGGTTCCAGCTCGCGGAACTGGTTCTGCTCATCCAGATCGAAGTCGACCACGCTGGTCTTCACCGTGATGTCGTGGTTGCTCATGTTGAGCACCGTCGCGGAGCCCATCGTGGTCTGCTGCCCCACGCTGATCTCGAGCCGGGACGGTGAAACGCCGATGCTCGGTGGTGGCGCGGAGGCCGCCTGCGCGAAAGCCGCAACGGAGGCGGCCAGCATGATCAGAATTCGAAACGTGCACTTCATGGTCAGAGTCCTGTAACGGTAATTTGAATCGTGGCCGATGCGCTGCCGGTCACGGCGTCGACCTGGCTGAGATCCAGGTCGAAAGACAGATCGCCGGAGCGGATATCCAGGCCGCAGGGTGCGTTCTGGATGCCGTTGATGATGCCGCTCCGAGGCTGCACGCCGCCTACCGCATTGAGCACCTGGTAGGAGGCGGTGTCGTAGATATCGCCGGAACAGCCAGTGGCCCTTACGGCCACCGCATCGCGCAACGTGATGGTCTGCAGCGGATCCACAGTGCCCGCATCTGCCGCCACGTTGAGCGCCACCGGGCCGGAGAGGTCGCTGATCGACAGCGCTCGACTGCCGACGTCCATGCAGAAGCCACCGCTGCAGGCTCGGTTGGCACCAAGCGCACCGGCCAGCGCCGAGGCGCTGAGATTCACGTCTATCTGGCTGTGGTGATAGAGCAGCAGCATGCCGGGCATCTGCACCTGCAGCGGCACCTGAATTGACTGGCTGGATCCGCCCGGACCTGGCAGGTCGACGGAAATCTCGGCAGTCGCCTCGTAAGTACCGGAGGCGATGGCGTCCGCTACGGACAACTCCATCGTGTAGCCGTAGAACAGCACGCTCGGGCAACGCCGACCCCAGGCGCCTCGATACGCAGGTTCGAAGCGCAACAGGCGCATGGTGCCGCCCGCACCGCCGGTGGCTGAAAACGCGCCATTAACCGGCGCTACGACGTTTAGATCGATATCGAAATCTGCGTCCCGCACGCAGCGATTGCGCTCTGCTCGGGACAGCGAGATGTAAAAGGCATAGGTTCGGTTGATGCGTGTGGTCAGGGTGCTGCTCGCCAGCACGCCGCCAAGGTTCACATCAATGGGCGCCGCGAAGTCGGTCAGATCCGCCTGCAAGGTGCCTTCGTCGAGCACCTGCTCGGTGGCAGCGCTCAACGGCACGCCATCCTGGGCGATGTCGTCGGGGGTCAGGTTTACCGACGCGCCCCAACCCAGATTGGAAACCGTGAAGCCGCTGGCGTTGGAGGCCAGCAGGCTGAAAATAAGGAAGAGAAGCCAGGCCACAGGAGTCTGGCCAGGCTTCTCTCTATGGTTGCTCACATCCATTTGAGCCCCCGTTTCTTGGCGAAAAAACCTGGCTTAAACGCCCGTTACCGTGACGTCGAAGATCGCGGATACCGAGGTGGCACCAGCGTCAACGCTGTCGAAGTCCAGGTTGAAAGTCAGGTCGCCGGTCGTCATCAGGAACGAGCAGCCCTGCCCGTCGATGCCGGCAACTGCCGTACCGTCGGTGATGCCCACACCGTTGCCGCTGCCGCCATCATCGTAGCTGGCAGAGTAGGTGGAGCAGCCCAGCGCGCGAACGCCAACCACATCAACCAGCGTGATGTCCGTGTCGGTCGCAGCAACCGGGTTGTCGACTACGGCCTGGTTCACCGTGGTGGTGGCACCAATGGTCGTCACGTCGATCGCCGTGGGGTTGCCCTGATCGTCACAGAAGTCACCGCCGGAGAGACAGGCAGGAGCCGTACCACCAACCAGGTAACCACCGAGGGCGGTCTGGTCCAGGTTCAGGGTGATCGTGTTGTAGTGATACATCACGAGCACCGTCGGCAGGTTAACATCGACCGTCACGGTGGCTTCCGCCGCGTACGCAGTCTGGTTGGTGAGCGCAGCCGCGCTCAGCAGCCCGACACCCAGCACTTTCTTGAAGTTTGATTTCAAGTCCATTTCTAAGTCCTTCACTTCGTTGTGAGATTTCAAATTCGTGTAGCGCAAAGCGGGTGCTTTGTTCACCTACATCCGCAGCGCAAATTATCATAATGGGCCTGAGCCATCTATGGCTTAGCTGGCGAAAACGCCCGTTTTTGCTGGGTTTCTGGCCGTTTTGAGAACTGCCTCTCACTTTTCGGGGTGCAGAAATCCGGCCGCGGGCCGATAGCTTGGCGAGGCATGCGTTTACGGTCAGATCGCGTGCCCGCTCTCCCGTGCTTACATCAAGGACATGGGAGGCATTCGTGGACGTGAAATAATGAGCAGCAGATGATCGAATCCAGCAGAACACAGCACCGTTTCGCCCAGGCGTTCTCGACCACCGCTGCCGTGCTGCTGCTCGGGCTTCTGAGTGCAGCTGGCACGCTGCGCGCCGAAAGCGCCGAGTCCTGGTACCTGCTCGAGTTTGCGGACTCGAAGCCACCCTGCCTGGATGTGCCGGCGGAGAGCCGCTGCATCGGTACGACCCCGAGGACCACAACGTTCGAAATGCGTGATGGCGAACGCATCGAGATGCCGACGACCAGCCAGCTGCCGCCGGCCTGGGCGGCGTTCGAGCACATGTGGATCTACGCGCCGGCGGTTGCCGGTAGTTACGGCCGCCGGGCCATCGAGCTGACCGCAACACCCCTGGGTGCCCGCCTCATGATCGAGGACGGTGAGTACCAGTACCTGCAGTCCCTACCCGTGTCGCAATGGGTTGCGCTCGAGGCAAAGAACCAGCCGAAGCTCTGGGTCCGGGTGACGCCGGCCTCCTGAAGGAAACACGGCCCTACTCGAGCCGGTACTCGTGCAGCGCCAACCCTGCGAAGCTGGGCCAGGCGGACCATAGACCTTCCAGCGTCAACATCAACCGATCCATCCGCGCGCGATCGCCTCTGAAGGTGAGCTTGCTGCCGCTGAAGCTCGATGCGCGAACGAACCGGTACCCGCTAGCGCCGGTGATGACCTCCGGCTCGTGCAGCAGCAACAGCACCTGCGCGTCACCGAGCTGCAGGTGCCAGAGCGTGCCCGCCTCGGCGTCGCTGCGAAAATGCCAGCGCTGCTCATCCGCAATCGGTCCCGCTTCCAGAGCAATGCGAACCGGCACCTGATGCGCTGCACCCCAGGCAAGGAACGGTTCCGCGAACTGCTGCAGCTGCTCCGCCTCGGTCCGGTAGTTCATGACGTTCAGGCCCTGCACGTGTGGCGCCAGCGCGTCCAGCAGCATTCCGCCATCCAGCTCGAGTGACGACCACCAGAACGGCACCGCAACTTCCAGCGGCACCGTCAGCACCTCGTTCAGACCGGCGATGGTCAGCACGTAGGCGCGGAGCCAGTCCTCGGTGTGCAGAGCAAAGTCGGGCAGCAGGTACGGCTCGATGTCGTACTGCACGCCGCTCAGGCGACCGTCCGGCGCCTGATCCGCGTTGAAGGCGGCAAGCGCTGCGGCACGTCGCTGGAAGGCCGTCTGGCCTTCGGGCAGCACCGCATGCGGATCCCCTTCCACCGCCCAGACATCAACTCCGATCTCGTGCGCTTGCCGGATGAACCGAGCAAGCTCGACGCTGTGGCGCACACGACCGCTGTCGATCGGCACCGAGACGTAGGCCACTTCGACAGCCAGCGCCTCGAGCTCGCTCAGCAGCGCCGCCGGCTGGTCCAGCCATTCCGCCGGACGCCAGATCCAGATCGATCGGGACGGTACCGGCGTCAGTGTCGAGGGCTGCAGCTGCAGATCCGCCAACGTCAGCTGGCCACCGCTTTGCGGACAGGCGAGGGTAAAGGTCCCGGCCCTGTCCGGCGATGTGGGCCCGACGCCGGGCAGCGGAAACGCCGCCTGCGCACTGCCGGCATCGAGCAGGCCAAGCTGCTTCGGTGCTGCCAACAGGTGGGTTACCTCATCCGCGTAGCCGAGACCGAACGATGCGTTGCTTCCGTAGCGGATCACTACCTCGACGTCGATGGCCGACGGAAGGCGAGCCGCGTCGTTCCTGAGCACTACGCCAGCAGGCCGTTCGCCTGCGGCACACCGCAGCTCCAGCCCGCCCTTTCCATTGTTCAGGCTCGCCCGTTCTTCCACGCCGTAGACCCGGAGATTGAAACGATCCAGCAGATTCACGGACAGCGGTTGGGCCAGCTGCTCCAGGGCAGCCGGCGTGCTCACGACAACCTCGCTGATCTGAATACCCTGATCCCGCTCGAGCCCCTGCAGGATCACCCCCCGCTGCAGCCAGGCAGCCTTCGCCTTGGGGATCAGGCCGAACCAGCGGACCTGCTCCGCCCGCAGATCGAGCGATCGGCTGACGCAGGCCGGGTTGGGCTGGCTGCTGAGCGCGAGCGAACGACGTTCGCCGCTGATCTGCAGATAGTCCCGTTGCTGATCGGCAGCCACTTGCTCAACGCCCGGCGGGCAGAGCGTCAGCCAGGTACCCGCCATCGCCACGTTGGCGGCAGCAGAAAGCGGCAGCAAAGCCGCCAGAGAAAAAAGGAAGAGCCGACAAGAGGCACGCAAATCGAGTCCGAACCGGTGGGTAGGACGAGCTTATCGGCCGCTCGGCGATGATCTTGACGCCCGCCGGTACGAACACCGCCGGCTGAAGGTTCGAAACTGTGAACTGGTTCGAATTCGCGCCTCAACTCCTGCCGGGCGGAGACGATAGATAGAAGATGAGCACGGATACCACGCAAACGGATCTGCAACCGGGCGAATCGTGCTGTCCGACCGCCCTGGTGGTGGAGGACAGTGAGCACGTGGCCTACCTGCTCGAGTACATGCTCGAGCGGGAGGGCTTCGACGTTCTGGTCGCCAACAACGGTCGCGAGGCGGCGGACTGCATCGCTTCGGAACCCGCCAGAGACATCGTTCTGCTCGACGTGATGCTGCCCTATAAGGACGGCTTCGAGATCGTTCGGGAGATTCGCGCCTCTGCCACCTGGCAGCAGACGCCGGTCATCATGTTGTCCGCACGTTCGTTGGAAGAGGACGTGGTGCGGGCCCTGGAAGCGGGCGCAAATGACTACGTGACCAAGCCGTACAACCCTCGGGAGCTGCTTGCCCGCATCAAGCGCAACATCAGCTCAACTGAGACCGCAGCCGCGGGCCCGCTGCAGGCAGCACGATCATGAGCCTGCTCAGATTTGCGCTGCTGCTCACCCTGCTGCTGATCCCGGTGCAGGCGCTCATCGCCGAGACGACCGGAGATGGCCTTCTGCAGGCCCAGCGGCTGCTCGATGATGGCGACAACACCGCTGCCCTTAAGGCCCTCGATGACTGGCTCGAGACCCACCCGGATGATCTCGAAGCCCGCTTCCTGCAGGCCCGCACGCTAGGCTGGAGCAACCGCTTCGACGAGGCGCTCGCTGCCTACCAAGCGCTCCTCGATCGCGATCCCGGCAACGTTGATTTTCTGCTCGGCCAGAGCCAGGTGCTGGTGTGGATGGGGCGCGCGGACGAAGCGCTACCCGTGCTGTCCAGGGCCAGAACCCTGGCTCCGGAGTACGAAGAGATCTGGCGGGTCGAGCTCAACGCCCGAATCGCTGCGGCCAGCAGCATTCCTGAGAACGAGCAGGCTGCTGCCTTCGCCGAAGAAGCTCAGGCACGCTTTCCGAACGCCGACTGGGCAAGCTACCAGGCGCCCAGCCGGGCGCGCCTCGACAGCGGCTTCATCTACGACAACCTGAACAACGGCTACAGCAGCTGGAAAGAGCTGTACGTGGCCGGCAGCTACCAGCACAGCGATCGGCTGACGCTGGTCGGCCAGGCAAGAGCCACGGAACGGTTCGGCCAGTCAGACGCTGAGCTGATGGCGGGCGTCATCGTCCCGGTGGGCGAACGCTGGACCCTGACGCTGGACGGCAGCGTCGCGCCGGATGCCCAGGTGCTGCCGTCGTGGAGCCTCAGCGGTCAGGCCAAGCGGTCATTGCCGCTGGGATTCGGCGCTCAGGCCGGCTGGCGACATGCGGAGTACACCCTGTCGACGCTGGATCTGTTCACCGCCGCCGGCGAGTACTGGTTCAATCGCTATCGCGCGGGTTACACCATCTACGCTGCCTCGATCGACAGCGGCCCGCTGATCTGGAGCCATCGCGCCCAGATCGATCGCTACTATCGCGAGCGGAGCCGGATCAGCCTGATCGCCTCGAACGGCGAGGAGGTGGAGAGCATCGGCAACGGCTTCTTCGTGGTCAACGAGGTGCAGACCCTGACGCTCACCGGCCAGCACTGGCTCAGCCAGCGTTGGGCACTGACCTGGGAAGTGGGTCAGGCCTGGACCACTCTCTACGATAAGCAGCGGTTCCGTGCTGGATTCACTCGCCAGTTCTGAGTCCATCGTCCAGGTAGCCCTGCTCAGCGGCCAGTTCGCTGTGCTGGCAACTGTGATCCTGCTCGGCTATGCCTTTCTTCTGCGCGCTTCGCTGACGCTGCGAAACCGTCGCCACGCGGCATTCATCAGCGTCTGGCGGCCGGTGCTCGCCCAGGTCGTCAGCACTGACGACAGCGCCGAGCTCGAGCTGCCGCCGCTCCAGAACCGCGATCTCGAGTTCTTCCTCCATGAGTGGAACATCACCCACGACTCGATCCGGGGCAGCGCCGAGAGTCGGCTGAACGCGCTGGCGCGGGAGCTCGGAATCGACGAGCAGGTCTGGAAGATGCTCGACCGGCATCAGGTTCGCTACAAGCTGGTCGCCACGGCAACCCTCGGCCACCTCGGCGAGGTACGCGCCTGGGCGCGGCTCTCGGATCTGGTGGAGTCGAACAACACGTTGTTGTCGCTGCTGGCCGCCAGCGCCCTGGTGCAGATCGACGCGGAGCTCGCCCTGCCCATCGTCATCCCGCACATGGCGAATCGGGAAGACTGGCCCCCGGCCCGGGTCGCAACCATTCTCCGGCGCGCCGGCCCGGATGCAGTGTCGGAACCGCTGGCAGCGGCAATCCTTGCCGCGACGCCGGAAAAGGCCAACCGGCTGCTCGGCTATCTTGATACCTGCCACCTGGCGGTGGCGGACGAGCTGACGCACCGCCTGCTCAAACACACCGACGACGATTACATCATCACCGCGCTGCTGCGCACCCTCGACAACCCCAGAGAGCTGCCCATCGTTCGCAGGCTGATCGAGCACGAGCGCTGGCACATCCGCATGCTTGCAGCGATTGCCCTCGGCCGCATCGGCGAGCCCGAAGACACCGGCTCGCTCATCGACCTGCTGTCCGATCAGGCCTGGTGGGTTCGCTATCGGGCAGCCCAGACCCTGGCTCACCTGCCCTTCATGAGCATCGACCGGCTGCGCGAGGTGCAGGCCGCTGAGACCGACCGCTACGCCCGCGACATCCTCGACCAGGTGATCGCCGAAGAGACCATGTGATGAACATCGAGCAGTTCGTACATGGGGCCCAGTGGCTTTTCCTGGGTTACTTCGTCTTCCTGAACCTCGGCTACATGTCGCTGAACCTGATCGCCATGTTCAGCCTGCGTCGTTACATGGAAGCGCGCGGCGTCGACAGCCTGCCGAGCGTCTACTCGAACTTCGAGCTTCCGACCAGCATCCTGGTGCCCGCCTACAACGAGGAGGCGACCATCACCAGCTCGATCCGGGCGATGCTGCAGCTGAAGTATCCGGAGTTCGAAGTGGTTGTGATCAACGACGGCTCCAGCGACGGCACGCTGGATAAGCTCATCGATGAGTTCGAACTGACGCCTTTCCCGGAAGCCTACCGGATCCGCCTCGAAACCCAGCCGGTGCGAACGGTTTACCGCTCCCGCATCTACCCGAACCTGCGGGTGATCGACAAAGCCAACGGCGGCAAAGCCGACGCGCTGAACGCCGGCATCAACGCCGCGCGCTTCCCGCTGTTCTGCGGCGTCGATGCCGATTCCGTGTTGCAGCCGGACAGCCTGCAGCGGATCGTGCAGCCTTTCCTCGACGATCCTACCACCGTCGCCTGCGGCGGCACGGTGCGCATCGCCAACGGCTGTCGGGTCTCTGGCGGCTTCATGGAGAAGATTGCCCTGCCGCGAAATCCCCTCGCCCTGCTGCAGGTGGTGGAGTACCTCCGAGCCTTCCTGTTCGGACGCCTCGGCTGGTCGCCGGTGAACGCGCTGCTCATTATCTCCGGAGCGTTCGGGCTCTTTAAGAAGGAGACGGTGATTGCTGCCGGCGGCTACCGTACAGATACCGTTGGCGAAGACATGGAGCTGGTGGTCCGCATCCACCGGTTGCTGCGCGAGCAGAAGCGGCCCTACCGAATCACCTTCGTGCCGGACCCGATCTGCTGGACCGAAGTGCCGGAGGATCTCACTACCCTGAAGAACCAGCGCCAGCGCTGGCAGCACGGCCTGGCCGAGAGCCTGACCATGAACATGAGCATGATGTGCCATCCGCGCGGCGGCTGGGTGAGCTGGTTTGCTTTCCCGTTCATGTTCCTGTTCGAGTTCCTCGGGCCCTTGCTCGAGGTGAGCGGCTATCTGTTTTTCGCCATCGCTTTTCTGCAGGGCTGGATTTCCATGGAGGCCTATCTGGCGTTCATGCTGGTCGCCATCGGCCTCGGCGTCCTGCTCTCCACCAGCGCCCTGTTGCTGGAGGAGCTGTCTTTTCACATCTACCCGCGCGCCCGACACATGGTGGTGCTGTTTGCTGTCGCCATCCTCGAAAACTTCGGCTATCGGCAGCTGAACGCGCTGTTCCGGCTGCTCGGCCTGCTGCGCTGGATGTTCCGGCGCAAGGCGCGCTGGGGCGAGATGCAGCGGACCGCCCGCTGGTCGTCCCCGGCGTCCGAACCGACCGCGGAAAAAACATCGCGCTGATCTGTGACGTGGGTCACACCGCAAAGGTCAAGTAAACCCAGTCGCGGTCGATTCAGATGGTGTGGAACTGCATCAGGAAAAAACACGGTGACTCGCACATTCGGACCCATGCTCAGACTGCTCACGCTGGCGACACTCGGCGCGCTCGGCGCCTGTGGCGGCGGCGACAGCTATCAGAGCTTCAACGCAGATTCACCATTCTTCGGCGCAGACGAAACTTCGGACAACGCTGCAACTTTCAACAATCCGGAGCTGCTGGATCCGCGCGTCACCTACACCGAAGAAACCATCGAGATCGAGGACCCGGGTGCGACCATCGACAGCATCAATCCAGGCATCGAGAAGTCGCTCGAGCCGGGGTCTGCTGAGGTGTCCGCCAGAATCCAGGCCGTCGAGGAGATCGAGCTGACCCTGGTAGCCGAGGTCTTTCCCCCGGAAGTCGGCGGCGTCGTCCTGCAGGCAACCTCCATAGCCCTGGATGGCGGCGACAAGGGCCTGGTCAGCTACAACACCCAGGGTGAGCAGCGCGCCGGGGCGATCGACTGGTTCACCAGCTTCAGCTCGTCACGCCCGCGCCTGCGCTCGCAGATCGTTTTCAGCGATACGGACATCAGCGCGGTGGCCACCCAGGGCAGCGTCGTCTACGCGGCGGCGGCAACGGACGACGCGTCCGCGACCATGCCGGCGGTCGTTGATCGCATCCGCCTGAACAACGACCGGTTCACCTTGCGCGGCGCCCGTCGCGCCCAGATGTCCAGCTTTGCGGCAACCAGCGTGATCCGAATCGGGAACACCGTCTACGCCACCTCAGGCAGCGCCGGAGAAGTGGTCGGCTACGACAACAACGACCTCGATGAAGAGGGCGCCTATGCGCTGCATGATGCGCGCTGGGTTGCCTGGGACAAAGACAACAGCCGAATCGTGGTCGCTCAAGGTACCCCCGGCCAGCTGTCACTGTTCGAAGAAGAGGAGTTCTCCGGCGGCACCATGACCCTGCTTGCGAGCTTCCCGTTCCCCGGCGCGGATGTGCCGGAAGCGAAAACCACCGTGGAAGTCGCCGGCAGCCAGGCTTACGTGGCCGCCGGTACCGCCGGCGTGCAGATCGTCTGCCTCGACAACGGCGAGATCGTCGGTTCCGTGCCGCGGCCGGATCCGGCCAGCGTCGGGCTGGATCCTTCCGTCGTCGTCACCAACGCAGTGGCAGTGGATAAAGACCTGATGTTCATCTCTAACGGCGAAGCCGGCGTCTACGTTGCGACGTCCGAGGAGGACTTCAAGGACCACGACTGCGACGAGAGCCCCGAGATCACCATGCTCGGCCAGCTGCAGTTCGGGGATCTGGAGTCGGTCAACCACGTCGAGTACGAAAACGACTACCTGTTCGTCGCCGCCGGCCTTGGCGGCGTGAAGGTCGTTGAGGTGGAAGTCGACTAGCGACCGTTAAAACGCTCGACAGCACCTCAGCGAAATGCTGACGCCAAGCTTCAGGACGAAACCTTGCTCATCAACCCGATGATTTCGCCCGGCGGCGCCATGTTCTGCACCCACTCGAAGCGGCCCTCACTGAGCATCGCTTCGCAGCTCTCCATGATCGGCTTCATGCCGACAAACGGCAGGCTGCCGCCGATGCTCACCCGCCGCGCCCCAGCCGCCTGAAAATCCGCCAGCGTCGCCCCCGGCACCATCACGCCAAGCACGTTGAAGGGTTTGCTGATCGCCGCCGTGATGGCGCTGAGATCTTCCAGCGAGCCGATTCCCGGCGCGAACAGAACGTCGGCACCCGCCGCGTCGTAGGCGTTCAGCCGCTCGATCACCTCCTCCAGGCTGGTTCGGCCGCGCAGCAGGTGCTCGGCTCGAGCCGTGAGCTGAAACGGAAAATCCAGAGCGCTGACCACTTCGGCCGCCGCGCTGACCCGCTCGATGGCCAGGCCGGCGTCGAAGAGCTGCTTCCCGGTGCGGTCAAAGTCCTCGATGGAGCATCCGGCCACGCCGGTTTCGATCATGGCCGCGACGTTTTTCGCCACGTCTTCCGGAGCGACGGCATAGCCGTCCTCAAAATCGGCGCTGACGGGTATATCGATAGCGGCGGCAACAGCGCGGCAATGCGCCAGCTTATCTTCCAGCGTCGGCTCACCGTCAGCCTTGCCGATAGCGAAAGCAAAACCGCTGCTCGAGGTGGCGAGCGCTTTGAAGCCCATCCCCTGCAGGAACTTCGCCGATCCGACATCCCAGGGATTGGCGATGATGAAAGTCTCCGCGCCGCTGTGCAGCTGCTCGAAGGCTGAGCACTTCTCCGCTTGGCTCGGCATGTAAGCTCCCTTTACGCGATCGAAGGGCAAGATTACACGGCGCGGGCCACACGGAGAAAGCCGTCTGCGGGTTGGAAGATTGCGGGGCTTATTGCGGGTTCGGAACCCACCTGAGCGGAGGGCTCCGTGTCTGTTCAGAGACGCAGAGGGCGTCAGCCCAGGCTCGAGTACTCCACCACCTGCGCTTTGCCGTGCTGCTTGGCGTACTTCAGCGCTTCGTCCGCCGCCTCGATCAGCTGCTGACCGGTGAAGTCTTCGCTGTTGGCATCGAAGGTCGCGAGGCCGATGGAGATGTAGAGCTCCACCTCGTTGCCATCCACCTCGTGGCGGGTTTCGTTAAACGCTTTCAGGATCCGGTCGCAGACGATGCGGGCGTTCTCAGCGCTCTCGCCGCCGAGAAGGAGCACGAACTCATCGCCGCCGAAACGGGCCAGCGCGTCGTTCTCGCGGATCTGCGCCGTCAGCAGCCGCGCCGTGCTGCGCAGCACGTCGTCACCAGCGCTGTGGCTGTAGGTATCGTTGACCGCCTTGAAGCCGTCCAGGTCCATGAAGGCCAGGCTCAGGGGGAAGCCGAGCTTCTTCGCTCGCACCACCCATTCGGCCAGGTGCTTCTCCATGTAGTCTCTATTGCGCAGGCCGGTCAGCTTGTCCGTGTGGTTTTCCTGCTCGAGGGACTCGGCCTTGTTGCCGAGCGTGTCGATCTCCTGCTGCAGCGCGGAAATTTCCCGGCGCGCATTCAGGCTGACGTCGGTGAGCAGCTTGCGCGCCCGATCGAGGATGTCTGCGGCCACCTCGACGTCCATGATGTCCATGCCGAACTGGCTCTCGATATCCGGAATCCGGATCTCCACCTTCTTCAGCACTTCCAGGGTCTTCTGCTCGTCGAGGCCAAGCTTGTCCTGCATGATCACGCCGAGCGCAGCGATGCCCGCTTCGCCCGGGTCGTTGAGCAGGATTTCCGAGAAACGGCTGGCGACGCTCACGCAGTTGACGAAGCGCCGGGTGGCGTCTTCCATCTCCGTGTCTGCGTCCGCATCTTCCGGATCGTGGCTGTAGCGAACGGCCTGGCAGATGATGTCCGGCAGCTCCCACTTCTCGAGCAGCCAGGCCCCGATCCAGGCATGGTCGACGCCAAGCACGTCCACTTCGTGCTTCATCACCACCGCGTGAATATGGCGATCCTCGAGCGATTCGTATTGCTCCGGCATCAGCTTGTCGAGCACCTGCAGGCCGATATCCTGCAGCAGCCCGCCGAGGAAAAGCTCCTCGATGTTCTCAGCGCCCAGGGCGGCGCCGATTTCCCGCGCGCCGATGGCGGTCAGCAGCGAGCGTTGCCAGTACCTGACCAGATCGATACCGCCACCTTCGTTCTTTCTCAGCGAGCTGACGAGCGAGAAGCTGAGCGCCAGCGTCATGGCCGCAGCCTGACCTAAGGTCAGCAGGGCTTGCGCAAGGTTCGTGACCTCACGACGACGCGCGTACATGGCGGAGTTGGCCGTCTTCAGGATCTTCGCCACCAGAGCCGGATCCTTGGTCAGGGTATCCATCAGCTCTTTGATGTCGGATTCCGGGTCCCGGAGCAGCTCGATGATTCGGGTGACGATGTCCGGCGGGCTGGGGAGATCTTCCATCTCCTCCAGCTGGGTCAACAGGTTGTTCAGGGACTCTTCCGTCGCGCTGGTATTCGCAGGTAGTTGCATCCTTGCAGGCCGCCTATTTATTCGAATTATTGGGTTCTCTCATACCCCCGCTATCGGCAGTCCTGAAGCTTCCTTCAGCGCCGATAGGTGACGAGGTTCACACTGTGAGGCCCGAATTGCGTTGACGGAGCTGTCGGGCGTCGAACCGCTTTATCGGCCGCTTGCAGGCGGACTTTAATCTGCGTTCTGAACGCCCGCTGCAGGCTCTACTCGTAGCGCAGCGCGTGGATCGGATTGGCCCGGGCAACCCGGACGGCGTGGATGGCCACCACCGCCCAGGCGAAGAGCACGCTCAGCACACCGGCGCCGGTCACGATGGGTGCGGTGAAGCCGATCCGATCGGCGAAGAACTCGAGGTAGGTGTTCGCCGCCAGGTAAGCAAACGGCAGCGCCACCAGCAGGGACCAGAGCACCGGCCGGGAGAACTGCCAGACCAGCAGCCGGGCGACCTGGAAGCTGTTGGCACCCATCACCTTACGCACGCCGATCTCCTTCGTTCGGCCCGCCGCCATGAATGCCGCCAGGCCGAACAGCCCGATCAGGCTGAGCAGCAGCGCTACCACCGCGAAGCCGCCGAGCACCGCAGAAAGCCCGGAGTAGACGGTGAAGGTCTCCTGAAACTCCTCATCCAGGAAGCGGCTCTGAATCGGATACTCGGGAATGACTTCCTTCCAGACCCGCTCCACGTCCGAGAGCGCCCTACCCATGGCCACGTTCTCCACTCGGACCGCACCGAAGTGGAAGTTGTTCGGATCGCGCAGGAACAGGGTCGGCTTGATCTGATTGTGGAAGCCCTGGTAGTTCTGATCCGGAGTCACGCCGACGATGGTCAGCGGTTTCGGCTCAGAGTCGCCACGCCGCTCGTAGATCACCTGCCCCAGCGCCGCCTCCGGAGAGGAGAACCCGAGCCGTTCCACCGCCATCTCGTTGGCGATGATGTTCCCCGGCTGGCCGTCCCGCCGGGTGGTGGTGTCGGCGCTCATTTCCGAGGTCAGAAAGCGCCCCTGCACCAGCGGGATGTCGAATGCCTCGAGAAACTGCTCGTCGACGATGATCTGCTGGATCAGGAACTCGGTGCCTTCCGCGCCCGGATCGAGCGAGATGCTGAACGACGAGTTGCTCTGCTCGTAGGGCAGCTGGCTGGTGTAGCTCACCTGGGTGACGCCAGGCACCCTGGCGAGCTCGTTGCGCAGCGTTTCCAGGCGAGGGCGGATGTCGTCGATGCCGATCCGGCTGAGCGCAATGATCTGCGACTTGGGGTACATGTCCGCCGAGCCTTCGATCTTCTTGTTCTGCAGGAACATCACCACCACCATGGCCAGCATGAAGATGGTGATGGTGAACTGGACGCCGAGCATCAGGCTGCGGAAGAGCCCGCCCTTCGCGCCTTTTGCGCCACCTTCCTTGAGGGCTTCAATGGGCGATGCCTGGCTGATCAGGTAGGACGGGTAGAGCCCGGCCACCAGCCCGGTGCCGATGGCGGTCAGCAGCAGCCAGGGCGCCACCTGCAGGTAGCTGATCTCCAGCGCCTTGGCGCTGGCCGTGTTGAACCAGGGAACCACCAGCTCCACGACAGCGAGGGCGATCACCATGGCGATGATGCAGACGAAAACGCTCTCGACCAGAAACTGAATCACCAGCTGGGCACGGCTGGCGCCCATGGTCTTGCGCAGGCCGATTTCCCGTGAGCGGCCGAGGGACTGGGCCGTAGCCAGGTTGCTGTAGTTGACGATGGCGACCACCAGCACCAGCAATCCCAGCAGGCGGATGGTCTCGAGGATCGGCAGGCCGATGGCGTCCCAGATCGCGTAGTTCACCTCCACCAGCTTGCGGACCTTGATGCCGGTAACCACTTCCCTGCCCTCGTCCGGGAAGTGGCGATCGAAGATGGCCGTCAGCTGCGGCTGCAGATCAGCCTTGGTCGTGCCCGCCGGCATGAGCAGATAGGTGAAGTTACCGCTGGAGAGGTTGTTCCAGTTTCCTTCCAGGTCGTAGCCGGAGATGTTGTTCAGCGCTTCCAGCGGTGCAACCACATCAAACGTCTCGTCGCTGATTATGGAGCCCTGCAGGTGCGTATTCGCCGGCAGATCTTCGATCACGGCCGCGACCTGCAGGCTGTGCTCGTGGTCGAACGTCACCGTTTTGCCGAGCGCCGGGCCAGGACCGAACAGCTTGGTCGCCATGCTCCGCGTCAGCAGCAGCCCGGTGGGCATGGTGAGCGCGCGATCGTCTCCTTCGAGGTAGACGAAGTCGAATATCTCCAACAGCTCCTTGTCGGCAAAACGCACGCCCTGGTAGTAGTGATTGTCGTCAACCGAGAGCAGGAACTCGCGGGCCACCGTCCGGGCGATGGCTTCCAGGTTCGGCAGCTCCTCGCGAATGAGCGGGGTGAACGCCGTGTAGATGCCATCCGACTCCATCACCCCGATACCGGCCGTGGGCGAGAAGAGGCTGCCGACGGTGAAGGTCCGATCGGCGTTCTCGTAGAACAGGTCGTGGCTGCGCTCGTAATCGACCAGCAGCGAGCTGAACAGGTAGATGGCCAGCCCGACTACCAGGCCGAGAATGTTGATGGAGGCGTAAAGCTTGTTCTTCTTCAGCTGCCGCCAGGCGATCAGCACGTAGTTGGCAAACATCAGACTACCGCCCGCAGGTTCTCGGTGACGACCTGACCGTCGAAGAGGTTGATCGTTCGCCTCGCGTAGTCGGAGTGCGCGGGGCTGTGCGTCACCATGACGATGGTGGTGCCCTCTTCGTTCAGGCCCTGCAGCATCTCCATCACTTCCTGGCCATGGGCGCTGTCCAGGTTGCCGGTCGGCTCGTCGGCGAGGATCAGCGCCTGATCACCCACCACTGCTCTCGCCACGGCGACCCGCTGCTGCTGACCACCGGAGAGCTGACCCGGCATGTGCTTGCCGCGGTGGGCGATGCCCACCTTGTCCATGATCGCGTCGACCCGCTCTTTCCGCTCGCCGGCGGAAATGTCGTGGTATAGCAGGGCCAGCTCGATGTTCTCGGCGACGGTCAGCTCGTCGATGAGGTTGAAGGACTGAAAGATGAAGCCGATGTTGTGCTTGCGCAGCATGCCGAGCTTCGCCTCCGAGTAAACGGAAACGTCCTCACCGTTGAACAGGTAGTGGCCCGAGGTGGGCGAGTCGAGCATGCCGATGATGTTCAGCAGCGTCGATTTCCCGCAGCCCGATGGCCCCATGATGGCGACGAACTCGCCGGCGGCGATCTCCACGTTGACCGCGTTCAGCGCCACCGTTTCGACCTCGGCGGTCCGGTATACCTTGGATAGATCGTGCAGCTTCAGCATGGCTTTTCTCTCTTTGTTACTCGTTACCGGACAGGCTCAGCCGGTCCATCTCCCGGAAGCTCGAGTAGGGACTGGTGATCACCTCCTCTCCTGCTTCCAGCCCATCCAGCACCTCGATGTAGCGGGCGTTGCGGCGGCCGAGCGAAACGCTGCGGCGGATCGCCTCAGAGCCGTCCGGGCTCAGCACGAACATCCAGTTGCCGCCGGTGTCCTGATAGAAGGCGCCGTTCGGAATCAGCAGCGCCTCGCTGGCGTCGCCCAGAACCAGCGTCGCCTGCAGGGTCTGGCCGCGGCGGATGTCCGTCGGCTGGCTGTCGTCGAACACCAGATCGAGCTCGAACTGGCCGTCTTTGACCTGCGGATAGATCTTGCTCACGGTGAGCTCGTAGCTGTTCCGGCCGCGCTCGAAGCGGGCTTTCTGCCCCAGGTCCACGCGGTTGAGGTAGAACTCGTCCACCGGCACCCGAAGCTTGAAGTTGTCCGGGTCGTCTATCTGGCCCAGGCGGCCGCCGCGCTGAATGCTCTGGCCCACCTCCACGTCCAGCCCGGACAGCTTGCCGCTGACAGGGGCACGCACGTTAAGCGCTTCCAGGTTCTTCCGGGACAGCGCCAGGTTCTGCTCCAGCTGCTCGGCGGAGGCGGTGAGGAACTCGAGCTGGGTCTCCTGCAGGCGACTGTCGGTGGCCTGGCTCTCCAGGGTCACTTCCCGGCGGCTGACGTAGTAGGCCAGCTCGTCTCGCGCGTCTTCGAGCTGGCTCTTGGCCGCCACGCCGGCGTTGTCCAGATTTTCCAGCCGCGCCACCTGGCGGCTGAGGCGGGTGATCTGGTAATCCATCTCCACCAGGTTGCGCTTGTGCTGGAGCCGGTTCTGCTCCAGCTGCAGCTCGATGGTGCGCATGTTGTTGAGCTGCTCCGTAACCATGGCTTCGTTGCGGGTCACGTCCAGCTGCAGCGAGGTGTTGTTCAGCACAACCAGCAGCTCTCCGGCTGCCACCATGGCGCCGTCATCCACCAGCCGCTGCTCCACCTGGCCGCCTTCAATCATGTCGAGATAGACCGTCTTCAGCGGCGTCACCCGACCGCGGATGGGAATGTAGTCTTCGAACACACCGGCAGAGACCGGTGAGACGACGATGCGCGTATTCTCGATGCTCAGCGTCCGGGTACCGCTCTGATCCAGATAGAACCAGCCGAGCACCGCCAGCACGGCGATCGCCGCCAGGACGCCGAACAGCCGCGGCTGCCAGAACCGGCGCCGCTCGACGGGCCGGTCCATGCCGACGCCAGAAACCGGCTTCTGTCTGTCCTTGCCTGTATTCGACTCTACCGCGTGCATGACTCGTCCCGTTTTGCTCCCTGCGGCTGCGTGCAGACGCAACCGATCTTTCCTGACAGTTAACAAGGTCCGTGCCAAAGATCTAACTCACTGTTTCATAATGATTTATTCGAACCCGGCCACAGCGCGCAGGGGCTCGAGTGTTCGATATCGAACGCTTTGCTGTACGATATCGAACACTTTCAATCCGGCGCCGGTACTGACCCGGCAGGACACATGAGCAGCAACCCGATCCTGGTCATCGACGATGACGAAGACATCCTCACCGCCGGCAGGCTGCTGCTGAAGCGGCACTACGAGCCGGTGCACACCACCAGCGATCCGGCAGAGATACCCGCACTGCTGGCTGCCACCGACTATCAGGTGATCCTGCTGGATATGAACTTCGGCCCCGGCGCATCCGACGGGCAGGCTGGCTTTCACTGGCTGAGCCGGATTCTCGAGATCGATCCCGATGCGGTGGTGGTGCTGATCACCGCACACGGCGGCGTCGAGCTGGCGGTGGAAGCGATGAAGCAGGGCGCCACCGACTTCGTCGCCAAACCCTGGGAAAACGAGAAGCTGCTGGCGACGGTGTCGAGCGCCGCCAAGCTGCGGCAGAGCCGCCAGGAGGCCCGCCGCCTGCAGGCCGCCAATCAGGTGCTGACCGAAAGCCAGGCGCAGCACGGTCAGGCCATGCTCGGCTCGTCCGAGGCGTTGACCCGGGTACTGAAGATGATCGAACGGGCGGCGCCCACGGATGCCAACGTGCTCCTGCTCGGCGAGAACGGCACCGGCAAAGAGCTGGCTGCCCGCTCCCTGCACCAGCAGTCGCTTCGCGCTCAGGCACCCTTTGTCAGCGTGGATCTGGGCGCGGTCAGCGAAACGCTGTTCGAGTCGGAGCTGTTCGGCCACGTCAAAGGCGCGTTCACCGATGCCAAGAAGGCGAGCGCCGGACGCATACTCGCCGCTGATGGCGGCACCCTGTTTCTCGACGAGATCGGCAACCTGCCCCTGCACCTGCAGGCGAAGCTGCTCTCCGTGCTCGAGCAGCGGGAAGTGACCCCGGTCGGCGGAACCCGCCCGGTCACGGTGGACGTGCGGGTCATCGCCGCCACCAACGTCAGCAGAGAGCTGCTGGCTGAGGAGAGCCGTTTCCGCCAGGATCTGCTGTTCCGGCTCAACACCGTCGAGATCGAGCTGCCACCCCTGCGCGCCAGGCGCGAGGACATCCTGCCCATCGCCGAACACTACGCGAGCCATTACGCGCGAAAGTACGACCGCCCCGAAAAGCCGATCTCGACCGCGGCCGCCGAAGCGCTCGGCCGCTACGACTGGCCGGGCAACGTGCGGGCGCTGCGACACGCCGTTGAACGGGCGGTGATCCTCTCGGAAGGCGAGCACTTCGAGCCCTGGGACTTTCCGATGAGCGCGGCAGCGCCTGAGCCCCGGGAAGTCCCGAGCGAGGAAGACGGCTCGCTCAACCTGGAGAACATCGAGCGGCACGCGATTCAGCGGGCGCTCAGCCGCAACCGCTACAACATCTCTCACGCTGCTAAAGACCTGGGCCTGACCCGCGCTGCGCTCTACCGGAGGATGGAAAAGCATGGTCTTTAAGCGGTTCGGGCTTCAGCTGAGCCTCCGCCTGGCCCTTCTGTTCAGCATCCTCGGTGCCGCCGCCTTTCTGGCGGTCAGCGGCGGTTATCCCGCCGCGACCCTGCTGCTGCTGGCGATCGGTGTTGTTCTGGCCGTAGAGATCAGCCGCTTCGTCGCCCGAACCAATCAGGAGCTCGCCCGGTTTCTCGACGCGATCCGCTACGCGGACTTCGGGCAGCGCTTCAGCTTCTCCGGGTCCGGGGCGGGCTTCAACGAGCTCGGCGAAACCTTCACCCACATCCTCGAGCGCTTCCGGGAAGACCGGAGCGAGCAGGAACGGGAGCTGAAGCACCTCAAGGCGCTGCTCGAGCACGTGCCGGTGCCGCTGATCTCGGTATACGCCGACGGCCGCATCAGCCTCTGGAACAACGCGGCCCGCCGGCTCTTCGGTCAGCACAACGTGCAGCAACTGGGTGATCTCGGCCAGTTCGGGGACGAGCTGATGCCTGCGGTGCAGGCGATCCGCCCAGGTGATCGGACCCTGGCGCAGATGCAGGTCGACGACATCAGCCAGAGCCTCACCGTCTCCGCCAGCGAGATCGTCACAAGCGGGCGGACAGAGCGGCTGATCAGCCTGCACAACATTCAGACCGAGCTGGACGGCATGCAGCTGGAGGCCTGGCAGGCGCTGGTCCGGGTGCTGACCCACGAGATCATGAACTCCATCACCCCGCTCGCCTCGCTGGCCGCCACCTCATCAGATCTGGTTCGCTCGGCGGCAGGCCAGTCCGGTGAGGCTCAGCGCGAGACGCTGGCAGACGTTCAGGACGCGGTGGACACCCTGGCCAGACGGGCCGACGGCCTGACCAGCTTCGTCAGCAGCTACCGCCAGCTGCTCGGCCTGCCCGAGCCCGAGCGGAGTCGATTTGCCATCCGGGAGCTGTTCAGCGATGTGCTGCGCATGACCTCAGCCGACGGCTTGAGCCAGGGCGTGCGGATCGCCGAGCAGGTTGAGCCGCCTTCCCTGGAGCTGCACGCCGACCGGGCGTTGATCGAGCAGGTGCTGCTCAATCTGGTCAGAAATGCCTGCCAGGCGCTGCAACCGGATGGCGGCGAGATCCACCTGAACGGCCGCTTGAATGCCCGCGGTCAGATCTGCCTGGAGGTGGTCGATGACGGCCCGGGCGTCTCTGCAGAAGTTGCCGCCAGGATGTTCGTTCCCTTCTACACCACCCGGAAGGATGGGACCGGCGTCGGCCTGGCGCTCAGCCGCCAGATCATGAATGCGCATGGCGGCAGCATTGGTCACAGCCAGCCGGACGGCGGTGGCGCCCGCTTCACCCTGGTGTTCGGCGCCTGATCCGGTCAGCCGAAGTGGGTTGCTGCTGCCGAGGTTGAGGCCTCCAGATGCGCGCGCATGGCGTCGCGAGCAGCCTCCGCATCCCCGGCCTCGAGGGCATTCAGAATCCGCTCGTGCTCATCGAGTACCGGATAAACACCCTCCTCGATGATCAGGCGGTGGAAGCCCCGGCTCAGCTCGCTCTGAGCGCGCAGCTCCCAGAGCCAGGCAATGGTCTTCTCGATCGCCGTGTTTTCTGTGGCCCGGGCGATCAGCTGGTGGAAGCGCCCGTCGTGAGCCTCCATCTCTGGGGTGCCGTTGCTTTGCTGCATGGCGACCAGCAGCGCTTTGAGCTCGGCAAGCTGAGCCTCAGAAATCCGCTCCGCGGCCAGCGCGCAGGCTTCCGGCTCGACCAGCAGCCGCATCTCGAGGATCTCGAACGGACCGATGCCGTCGTCGGCCACCATCAGCGGTTGGCCGGCACCCTGCTCAGCAACGTAGATGCCGGAACCGGTACGCACCTCGATCAGGCCGGAGACTTCCAGCGCGATCATGGCCTCGCGTACGGAAGGACGGGACACCTGCAGCATTTCCGCCAGGTCGCGCTCGGACGGCAGCTTGTCGCCAGGCGCCACCTCACCGCTGGAGATCAGCTCGGCGATGCGTCGCGCTACCCGGACGTAGAGCCGTTCCCGGGTATCAATGGGCTGCAGCTTCAGCACCTCAACCGCGCTCCTCCGCCCCTTCCTCTGCAAGAGCCTGAGCCTGCAGGCTCAGCTCTGCCGCTTTGAACACATGCGCCTGAGTCATGGCTTCTTCCGTGCGATTGAGCACGTCGAGGATCATCTGGCCGAAGAACGGGAAGCCCACTTTCCCCAGGCAGTCGATTTCCTGGGTGCCTTCCTGATCGGTCAGCAACAGCAGCGACGCCGGGGACTGCCGCCCCAGGTCCGTGTACTTACGCGCTTCAATGCTGCCGCTGGTGCCGAGGATGAAGGTCCGACCATCGCCCCAGACCGACATCCCTTCAGGGGTGAACCAGTCCACCCGGCTGAAGAAGGTGGCGCCGTTGTCTCCCTCTAGAGCGAACTCACCGAAGTCTTCCAGCTCCGGGTACTGCGGATGATTCCGATTGCTGACCGCCGCGAAGGTGACGCTGCCATCCGCGCAGCCGGCATAGGTGAGGAACTGCTCCACCTGGTGGCTGCCGATATCGGTGATGATGCCGCCGTACCGGGCCTTGTCGAAGAACCAGTCCGGACGCTGGCTGGCCGACAGCCGGTGTGGCGCCAGGTTGGTCACGTGCAGAACCTCGCCAATGGCCCCGGCTGCCACCAGCTCGCCGGCATGCCAGGCTGCCTCGTTGTGCAGGCGTTCCGAGTAGTAGACCAGGTACTTCCGACCCGTGCGGGCAACCAGCGCCCGGATGTCTTCGAGCTGCTCCAGGGTGGTGAACGGCGTCTTGTCGGTGAAGTAGTCCTTGCCGGCTTCGATCACCCGCGCCCCGATGCCGGCACGTTCGCTGGGCACTGCCGCCGCCGCAATCAGATGCAGGCTGTCGTCGTCGAGCAGCGCATCGAAGCTGTCGACGGCCCGAACGCCGGGAAATCGCTCCTGAAATCCCTGCACCTTGACCGGGTCCGGGTCGTACGCCGCCACCAGGCTGCCGCCGGCTTCCAGCAGGCCGTTGGTCTGGCCGTAGATGTGCCCATGATCGAGGAAGGCCGCGGCAAATCGAAACTCATCGGCTTCGACCACCGCTCGGCGTTCTCCGGAAGGTGCGTAGTTCGCCCCGCTCGCGATGCTCATAACCATCCCAATCCCACTGAAGTGCTGTAAATGGCGCTGGCCAGCACGGTGATCACGCACAGCCCCATGGCCGCATTCACGGCCAACGCCCTGGCGCCGGTTGGCCGGTCGTCACCCAGGTAACTCTGGCGGTTGTTCAGCACCAGCCAGCCGGCGTAGGCGATGGGTAACAGGAAGCCGCAGAAGGCCGAGGTCGGCAGGATCACGTACGGCCCCATGCTCGACCAGAGAAACACACCCAGCACCGCCGGCGTCGGTATCAGGCAGGCCAGACGATACGCCCTGGACCCTTCTTCGAGATCAAACATCTCCATCGCCGCCGCGCCGCAGGTGAGCATGTGCATGACCAGCGAGCCAGCGGCCATGCCGAGCACGCCGAGCGGGAACACCAGCCGACCGGCCAGCTCGCCCATACCGCTGGCCGCAAACATGCTGCTCGCTTCCGCGGGCGCGAGCCGGGCGGCCACAGAGCCTTCGCCGCCGTAGAGCATGGTTGCCGCCGCGATGGAGATCAGGCCGGTCACCAGCAGGTAGGGAATCACCAGCCCGAGCACGATGTCGTAGTTGGCCAGCGTCCGTTCCTCCCGGCCCCAACCCCGTCTGAGCAGCGTGTAGCCGTAAACGAAGGTCATGTTGATGCCAACGGCGGTACCGAGTGCCGCCATCATGGTGGTGACCCCGAGCGCGTCGTCAGGCAGCGAGTGCGGCACGAAGCCCCAGAGCACGCGCCCCCAATCGATGCCCTCATTGAGGCTGGCCCGCAGCACCACCCAGGCAAAGCTCGCCACCACCAGCAGGCTCAGAATCTTGATGCCGTTCTCGAACAGGCGCACGGCACCGGCTGCCTTTCCGTACTGCCAGACCGTGCTCGCGCAGACGGCCCAGACCGCGACGGCGAGCCCGAACAGGTAGAGCTCCCGCGCGGTGCCCTGCTCTTCGCCTTTGAGGCTGAAGCCCAGCAGCACCTCAATCGACTCCTCGAGCATGCCGGCGCTCAGCGGGTAGTGGGAGAAGCCCCAGATGATGCTCGAGCCCAGCGCGGCGATCGCCCAGAGCCAGGCCAGCGTCGGTGACAGGTGCTTCCTCATCGCCGCGAAGGGCCGCTCGCCGGTAGACAGGGTCTGGTGCGCAAGGGCAAACAGCATGATGCAGCCGATGAGCATGGAGATCGGTTGCACCCAGAGGAACTCGTAGCCGAAGGCGGCACCAATGGTGAGCGAGGTGATGGCGGAGCCGCCGCCCAGGGTCATAGCGCCCTGCAGCCAGCCCGGCCCGCCGTTTCTGATGTTGTCGACGAAGCTGCTCATCGATAGGAGGCGTCCATGTCGATCTCCACCTCGATGTTCTCCGGCTCGCGCAGGCTGGAGGCATCAATCCGTTTCTTCAGCTCTGCTTCGTAGGTCGACGCGTCGATGGGCAGCGGCACCACTGCATCCGTCCAGGCGGACAGCAGCATGGCGTTGGCCAGCTGCAGGGAGCCGAGCCCCTCCTCGCCGGGGGTCAGGAGCGGTTCCCGACCTTCGACGGCTGCGACGAAGTTTTCGATCACCGCCACGTGCTGGATCACCTCCGGAAAGTCCGTGAGCACCTCGCGGCGAAACTCCGGCATGCCGAACATCTCCCTGGTGCTCCGGCAATGCTCGGCCACGCTCTGGGCGGCACTCATGAGCTCGATCGAGTCCCCCTCACAGGTGATGGTGCCGCGATCGCCGACCAGCTCCAGACGGTTGACGCCCGGCGCCTCGCCGCTGGAGGCGACCAGCATGCCGTGCGCACCGCCGCTGAAGGTCATGAGCGACGACACCGCATCTTCAACCTGAATGTCGTGGTAACGACCAAACTCGACCCGGGCGAACAGCTGTTCCGGCAGGCCGACGAGCCACTGCAGAACGTCCAGATTGTGAATGCACTGGTTGATCAGCAGCCCGCCTCCTTCGCCCGGCCAGGTGCCGCGCCAGCTGCTGACCCGGTAATAGACGTCGGGCCGGTACCAGGCGGTCATGATCCAGCTGAGGCGCTGCAGCTCGCCAATGGCATCCGCCTCGAGCAGCGCTTTGACCCGGCTGTAGACTGGATGGAATCGCTGGTTGAGCATCACCGCAAACTGCGTGGGCGCTTCCACCCGCTGCAACAGGCTTTGCGCCTGAGCCACAGACATGGCGATGGGCTTCTCCATGAGCACGTGCAGGCCTTTTGCGAGCGCGGCGGTGGCGATGGCCACGTGGCTGTCCGTGGGTGTTGCAACGAGCACCGCGTCCACCCGCCCCGACTCGATCATCTCGAGGTGGTCGTGGTAGTGCGGAATCGAAGCGGCCACCGGCTCACCGCTTCTAGCCGCCGTCGCTGTCAGCTCGGCACCGGGAATCGCGCCCGAGCGGAGCGCTTCGATGTGTTGCGCACCGATGTTGCCCGTTCCCGCCACGCCGAATCGTATCGTCACCCGCTACTCCCCCACTCGCGGCACCACCGCATCATCCCGGCCCGGCAGGCGAATGGCGACGACCGCACCGGCCGGATCACGAACGAACTCGACCTGAAAGGGTCGTGGCTCGAAGAAGAAGCTGTCTTCGCCGACTTCCGTCATGGCGCCGTTGAAGTAAACCGACTCCACCATCAGCTGGTTGGCTTCGGCGTAGAAGCGCAAGCCGCCCGCGTAGCTGCCGGCATAGTCCTGGTAGTGCAGGTTGATCGGCAGCACGGCGAGCTCCGCCGCCGAGTAAGGCAGGGTGCGGCCGGCGGCCTGGTCCCGGACCGTTCGCACGAACTCAGGCCCGATGGGCCGGCCCTGATGGCCCCATGCCCGGTGCAGATAGGTGAGCAGGCCAGCCGCCACCTCGTCGGTGAAATCGGGCTGCTGATCATGCCCGGGCATGACGCTGTTCCAGGACTCACCCTTCACCTCGATCGGCCCCTGCAGGCCGTGCAGGATCACCCGCAACAGCGTCTCGGTGGGCCCGTTGACCCACTCCGAGTCGACCAGCGGCGGGCCCGCCGCGCCGATCCCCTCGCCGCCGGGCCCGTGACAGATGGCGCAACGGCTCTCGTAGTATCCCTGCCCCTTTTTGCGCAGCGCTTCTTCCGCCTTCGATAGCGGCCGCAGATCCGCAATCAGATCGTCACCTGGCCAGGTAAAAGCGCGCCGCGCCTCAGACACCACCGGCCACAACGACTCCGGCAACTCGCTGAAGACAGGATGCGGCGCATCGAGCACGGCCCGTTCGAACCCTTCTTCCCGGGTCATCTGGTAGAGCCCTTGCAGCACCGCCGTCTGCACGGCGGCATCGTCCAGATCCGGGACCTGGTCGAGAAAGACGCCGCCGAGCCCGGGGTCGGCGCGAAACGCCTGGGTGACCAGGGCCTTCGCGAACGCCAGGCGCTCATCGTTCCAGCGCTCGGCCTTGACCATCTGCTCGAGGAACTCGCGCTCGCTGCCGCGCAGTGCTGCCTGCACGCCAGCCACCCGGATCGGCGCGCCCGCCTGCGCTTCCAGCACCTCGCCAAGCCGCGTCAGCACCGGCTCGGCAGTGTTGTAGGCGCTCAGGTAAAGCACTGCGTGGTGCGCCATGGCCTCATCCGCATCGGCGCTGAGCTCGAGCAGCGTCTGCTGGCTGAGCAGCCACCGGCCGGCCCGAAGCGCACTGAGCCGCAGGCCGGCCTCGTCCCGGGCAAGCGCGCTCTGCACGTCCCCGCGCCGCAGGCTGCCACGGCCTTCGAGGGTCCAGAGCGCGTGCAGCGCCGCAACCTCGGCGCCTTCCTGAACGATCTTCCGCAGCGCGCTATCGAGCTCCTCATCATCCTGCCCGATCAGCAGCCGCTGGGCCGTGTCGCGTTGCCAGCCGTTTTCGTGCTCAAGCAGGGCCAGCAGCGAGCCGGCTTCCGCCGGCAATACCACGTCGGCTGGCTTGTCAGCTTCGGCGCTGACCCGCCATATCCGGCCCATCCCCACCGGCTTGTCGAGCCCACGCTCGAGCGCCTGATTGCGCAGCTCATCGGTCAGAAAGACCTGGTCCTGGATGATGCCGCGATACATGTCGACCACGTAAAGCGCGCCATCCGGGCCAACGCTGACATTCACCGGCCGGAAGCGCTCATCGGTGGAGGCGAGAAACTCCCGCTGGCCCCACTGCGCATCGTCGTAGAGCACGTGCTCGGTGCTGGCCTCCAGGCCTGCCGTATCCAGCTTCAGCCGCACCACCACGTTGGCGGCCGGTTCCGCGACGTAGACGTCACGCTCAGCATCAGGCAAGGCACGGCCACGATAGACGGCCATGCCGCTGGCAGAAGTCGGCTTGTCGAGGCGGCCGTCGGCACGCAGCACGCCCGGCACGTAGGCTCGATTGACGCCGGGATTGACCCGCACCGCAAACACCTGATCACCGCGGCTCACCTGCCTGCCGAGGCCCGGAGCGGCCGAGCTGCCGGCTTCGATCACCGGCTGAGCGTCGTAAACGTCACCAATCAGCAGGTTGGAGTTGGTGTTGTAGTAGAGCCGGCCCAGGTTGTCCTGGGTGATGCCCCACTGACCGCGAAACAGTGTCGGCTCTTCGACGAGCTGACCATCGATGATCTTCAGCCGTCGGTCCGACTTGGCGCTGTAGATCCAGTTGTCCAGCGCGAGCAGCAGGCCGTTCTCGGCATGCTCGACGCTGCCGGGCTGGTTGCCGTACTCGCCGAGGCTGACCCGGTTGCTGCAGTCGATGTCCTGATCCGTGCCGGGCCTGCCCGGGCAGAGCCAGAGGTTCGGCGGCTCCGCGACCAGCATGCCCTCGTTGACGATGGCCACCGCCCGCGGCAGCACCAGCTTGTCCATCAGCACATCGCGGCGGTCGGGCAACCCGTCCCCGTCCGTGTCCACGAGCCGGACCACCGCGCCCACGGGCTCGTCCTCACCCCGGCCCCAGGCGTCCGGCATGAAGCCGCGCATCTCCACCACGTAGAGATCGCCTCGCTCATCCCAGGTGATGGCCACCGGATCTTCCACCAGCGGCTCCGCCGCCAGCAGCTCGATCCTGTATCCGGGTGCCAGGCTGAAGCTGGCGAGCGCCTCCGCCGGCGTCAGCTCAGGCGCGGGGGGTGTTTCCAGCGTCAGGTAAAACGGCTGCTCTTCGGCCGTCAGGGCGCCCGCAGTGATTAACAGAAAGATAGAAAGGAATTGGCGCATCAGAAAGTCATCGTTTTCAGGTAGGCGAAGGAGCGCTGCACGGCCTGCTCCGGGTCCGGCGGGTTGTCCCGCTCGACGAAGAAGTGACGGGTGCCCTGCGCCAGCGCCTGCCTGACGAAGGCGGGGAAGTCGATCTCACCGTGGCCGACGTCCTCGAACTCCCCGGCCGCGTCGATGTCTTTCAGGTGCACGCTCGGGAACCGCCCGGCGTGCCGCGTCAGGTAATCGCTGAGATCCCCGCCGCCTTTGACGATCCAGTAGGTGTCCAGCTGGAAGGCGACCACGTTCTCATCCGTTTCGCTCAGCATCAGGTCGTAAGGAATCACCCCATCGATCGGCGCCAACTCCCAGGCATGGTTGTGGTAGCCGAACAGCACACCCTGGCGGGCGCAGATCTCCCCCGCCTCCACCAGACGCTCAATGTTTCGTTTGACCTGATCCAGGGTCTGAAAGTCCTCCGGGCCGATCATGGGCAGGTTCAGGTACTTCTGGCCCAGGGCCAGCGCGCCGTCCAGCGAGTGCCTGACGTTTTCGCTGAGGTTTTCCACGCCGCCACGGGCCCGGTAAACGCGCATGGCCTCGTCGCGAGGAAGCTCGGTGAAGTTGTCCGGCAGCCTCGGCGTGACGCGCCCCACCGGCGCAGTCAGGTTGTTCGCCGCCAGCAGCGTCTCGATGGTCTCCACCGGGCGGCCGAGAAAGCCCATGGCTGAAAACTCCACCTGCCGGAAGCCGATTTCCGCCACCCGAGCCAGGGTGCCTTCGAAGTCCTGCAACATCAGCGCGTTCAACGTGGACAGCTGCACGCCGAAGGTATCCAGCGTGCTCATCGGCTGAGCACTGCCGATTGCCAGCCCGGGTCCGAGCAGACTGCCCCCGGCGAGGGCGCCGGCAGCGCCGAGAAATCGTCTTCGTTGCATCGTCTCATTCCTTCCGAGTGTCTCAATTCAGTGTCTTGCGCGCAGAGTTTCCAGCGTGTGGATCACGCCGCGAAGTTCAGCCAGCCCCTTGAGCCGGCCGCCATAGGAATACCCGGGATTGACCCCAGCCTGGCCGATCTCGTCGCCGATCAGATGACCGTGATCGGGGCGCATGGGAATGCTGTCGGCGCGTCCTTCGCCGCGCCGTCGGGCTTCCTCGTCGAGCAGCGCCTCGATCACGCCGACCATGTCGTTGTCACCTTCGAGGTGCTCCGACTCGTAAAAGGAGCCGTCCGCTTCCCGCTTGATGTTGCGCAGGTGCACGAAGTGCACGCGGGGGCCGAACTCCCGCACCATGGCAACCAGGTCGTTGTCTGCCCTGGCGCCGAAGGAGCCTGCGCAGAGGGTGAGCCCGTTGCAGAGGCTCGGCACGGCATTGAGCAGGGTTCGTGCATCTTCCGCCGTGGACACCACCCGCGGCAGGCCGAACAGCGAGAACGGCGGATCGTCAGGATGCACGCACATGCGCACGCCGGCTTCCTCGGCAACGGGGATGATCTCGTCGAGAAAGGCCAGAAAGTTGGCCCGCAGGCCGTCCGTGCCGAGCGCGATGAACTCGGCGATGGCGGCACGAATCCCGGCACGATCGTAAGAACCCTCGCCGCCCGGCAGCCCAGCGATGATGTTCTCTTCGAGCAGCTGCCGCTCCGTATCGCTCATGGCTTCCAGACGTTGCCGGGCGCTGGCGAGCAGCTCGGGATCGTAGTCCTGCTCCGCATTCGGGCGCTCGAGGATGTAGACGTCGTAGGCGGCAAAGTCGGTCATCTCGAAGCGCAGCGCCCGCGAGGCATCGGGCATCTGGTAGTCGAGATTGGTGCGAGTCCAGTCGACCACCGGCATGAAGTTGTAGCAGACCACCTGCACGCCGGCGGCACCGACGTTGCGCACCGAGGTCTTGTAGTTCTCGAGCCAGCGAACGTAGTCACCGGTCCTGGTCTTCAGCTCGTTGTGCAGGGGAATGCTCTCCACCACGCTCCAGGTGAGGCCGGCGGCCTCGATTTCCCGCTTGCGCTCGAGCACGGCCTCCAGCGGCCAGGCCTCTCCCGTCGGCACCTGATGCAGGGCCGTGACCACGCCGGTGGCACCGGCCTGGGCGATTTTCTCCAGGCTGACGGTGTCGTCCGGTCCGAACCAGCGCCAGGTCTGCTCCACTATGATTCTCCTTGTTTGCGAGGGTTGCGAGGCAGCTCAGCCTCGGCCCGCGGTATCAGCGCGCCATGATGTCGGACCACCTCCGCAGCCAGCGCCTGCGCCGCCTGCAAGGCCGGCTCGAGATCGGCGCCGCTCAAGCGGCTTGCCAGATAGCCGGCGTTGAAGGCATCGCCGGCACCCGTGGTATCCACCGCCGCTACGGCATCCGCCCGCTGCCGGGCACTGCGCTCCGCGGTCCAGGCCACCACCTCCAGATTCTCTCCTTTCACCACCACTTCGCTGGCACCGTAGCCGCTGTAGAAACTGATGCTGTCAGCCGCGGTTGCGGCACCCCAGAGCGCCAGATCGTCACCCTGGGTCGGCAGCAGCAGATCGCAGAACGGCAGCACCGCAATCAGCGAGTCCCGCGCCTGTTGCGGATCGTCCCAGAGCACGGGCCGGTAGTTCGGATCGAAGACCACCTGAGCGCCGGCGGCTTTCAGCGCCTCGAGGAGCGCCAGCAGGTTGGCCTGTCCGGTCCGGGTCACCGCAAGCGTGATCCCGGTGAAGTAGAAAACGTCCGCCGGCAGCGCCAGCGGCAGGTCGAATAGACGGCGAGCCGGGCTGCTGTCACGGTAGTAGGTGAAGGTCCGCTCGCCGGATTGGTCGTTGGCGATCAGGTAGAGGCCGATGTTGCAGCCCGCATCTTCAGCCACCAGGTTGCTGTCGATGCCCTCTTCCCGCATGAGCTCGAGCACCTCGCGGGAACCCGCGTCGTCCCCAAGCCGCGTCAGGTAGCGAACGGGCATGCCGGCTCTGGCCAGATAAACCGCGGTATTGAAGCTGTCCCCGGCGAAGGCGCGTTGGTAGCGCTCGCCACAGCCCACGGGCGCCAGCTCCAGCATCACCTCGCCGGCTGAGACGACCATTTGGCTGTCGAGTGAAATTGGCCTGACCACTTGACCACACTAGCAGCTGCCCCTAGCATGGTCAACATGAGCGCCCCCCTGCACCTGTCCGAAGACCGGCTGTTCCCCGCCGATGCGGCGGTTCGGGCCATCGCCCGACGGCTCTACGCCGAGGTGAAAACCTTGCCCATCGTCAGCCCGCACGGCCACACCGACCCGGCCTGGTTCGCCCTGAACGAGCCGTTCGCGGACGCGACCGAGCTGCTGCTAAAGCCGGACCATTACCTGTTCCGAATGCTCTACAGCCAGGGCGTTACGCTCGACGCGCTCGGCATCGGCCGCCCACCGCGTGACGCTGCCGAGAATCGGGCAATCTGGCAGACGTTTGCCAGCCACTACCGGCTGTTTCACGGCACTCCATCGAGGATCTGGCTGGATACGGTTTTTGCCGAGGTGTTCGGGCTCGAGGTCCGGCTCGATGCAGACACGGCCGATCTCTACTACGAGCACATCACCAACGCCCTTCAGCAACCGGCGTTCCGCCCCCGTGCTCTGTTCGAACGGTTCTCCATCGAGGTGCTGACCACCACGGAGTCGCCGTTGGACGAGCTGACGCACCATCAGTCCCTGCAGGCCGACACCTGGACCGGCAGGGTGCTCACCGCCTACCGTCCCGATCCGGTTGTGGACCCGGAGTTCGAAGGTTTCGGCGAGAACCTGGCACGACTTGGCGAGCTCACCGGCGAGGACACCGGCAGCTGGTCCGGTTACCTGGCAGCCCATCGGCAGCGCCGGGCGTTCTTCAAGTCGCTGGGCGCTACCTCTACCGACCACGGCCACCCGAGCGCGGCTACTGCCGACCTCAGCGAGAGCGAGGCGGCTGCGCTATTCGCCCGGGTCCAGACAAGCGACTGCACGGCGGAGGAAGCGGAGCGTTTTCGCGCCCAGATGCTGACGGAGATGGCGGCCATGAGCCTGGAGGACGGCCTGGTCATGCAGATCCATCCCGGCTCTTTCCGCAACCACAACCAGCCGCTGTTCCGTGCTCACGGACGGGACGTGGGCGCGGACATCCCAACCCGGACGGACTACGTCAGCGCGCTGCGACCGCTGCTCAATCGCTTCGGCAACGAGGCCGATTTCAGCCTGATCGTGTTCACCCTGGATGAAACCAGCTACGCCCGCGAGCTTGCGCCGCTTGCCGGCCACTACCCTGCCCTGAAGCTGGGGCCAGCCTGGTGGTTCCACGATTCGCCGGAAGGCATGCGGCGCTTTCGCGAGCAGACCACCGAGACGGCAGGCTTCTACAACACTGTCGGCTTCAACGATGACACCCGGGCTTTCCTCTCGATCCCGGCACGGCACGACATGGCCCGCCGCATGGACTGCGCATTTCTCGCCCGGCTCGTCGCCGAGCACCGGCTCGAGGAAGACGAAGCCAGAGAAGTTGCCCTGGACCTCGCCTACCGCCTGGTCAAGCAAGCGTACCGCCTGTGAAGGCCAGCTACGATCGGCAGGCCCTGAAAACGGGCATCGTCCACCTGGGCGTCGGTGCGTTTCACCGTGCTCATCAGGCGGTTTACACCGACGCCGTGCTACGACGCTTCGGCGGCAACTGGGGTATCTGCGGGATCAGCCTTCGCAGTCCCGGCGTCCGCGACGCGCTCGCTGAGCACGACTGCCTCTACACCGTCTCCGTTCGCGGCGCATCAGGATCGAGCTCAACCACCGTCGGCGCCCTGACCCGGGTTCTGGTCGCACCGGAAGATCCGGCTGCCGTGGTCGAAGCCATTGCCGTCCCTGACGTGCAGGTGCTGACCCTGACCATCACCGAAAAAGGCTACTGCCTCGCGCCGGCCAGCGGCCTGCTCGATCGCAACCACCCGGACATTGCCCACGATCTCGCCCAGCCTGACGCGCCCCGCTCGGCGCTGGGCTTCCTGGCCGCCGGCCTGAAAGCGAGGCACAAGCGAGGCGGTTCGGGGCTGACCGTGATTTCCTGCGACAACCTGGCCGGCAACGGCCGCAAGCTGCAGGCCGCGTTGATCGAGCTCGCCCGGTCGCTGGATGCAGACCTGGCAGCCTGGATCGAGCAGAGTTGCCGCTTTCCGAACAGCATGGTGGACCGGATCGTGCCCGCAGTAACCACAGCGGATCTGGCCACCATCGCGGCCGACCTGGGCGAACAGGACCCGGCAGCGGTGGTGACCGAACCGTTCAGCCAGTGGGTCATTGAGAAGAACTTCGCCGGGCCATTGCCCGCCTGGGATCAGGTCGGCGCCGAGTACGTCGACGACGTGGCGCCGTTCGAGCAGATGAAGCTCCGCTTGCTGAATGCCAGCCACTCCTGCCTGGCTTACCTCGGCAGCCTGTGCGGCTACGAGACCGTTCACGAGGCGATCAACGAGCCGGCTATCGAGGGGCTGATCCGACAGCTGATGAAGGCGGAGATGGCGCCGACCCTCAGCGGTCTCAACGGCTTTGATCTCGACGCATATCAGCACTCGCTCATCACGCGCTTTCAGAATCACCACCTGCCGCACCAACTCAGCCAGATCGCCATGGACGGCTCGCAGAAAATTCCCCAGCGCCTGCTGCCCGCCATCGCCGAGCGGCTGGCTATCGGCCAGGACACGGAAGCCGGCAGCTGCGGCCTGGCCGCCTGGATTCTCTACAGTACCGGCACCCACGGCCCCGTGGCAGCTGACCCTCTGCAGGGTGACTTCGCCCGCGCTTACGAAGCGAGCGACGGTGACATGGGCCGATATCTCGATGCCCTAATGCAGATGGCGCAGATCTTCCCGCCGGCGCTCAGCCGCTCCGCCGAGCTTAAGCGCAGCTTGCTCCACTGGCTGCAGGCATTCTCGGCGGCTGGCGTGCTGGAGACGGTTCGCGCGCGCTGGAGCCCAGGCCCGTGAGCCGCGCCACCTTTCACCGGCGCTTCGCTGCTGCCGGCGTGCTGCTGACGCTCGTGCTGCCGGCCAGCGCCCAGACGGCGACCCCTGCTCCTGAAGACGAGGCCATCGTCGAAACACTGGTGGTCATCGGCACCCATGCCCCGGTCAGCCAGCCGGAGATGACCAGCCAGGTCTCCGTCATCGACAGGAGCCAGATCGAGCGGCTGAATCGAACCAGCCTGCAGCAACTGATCAACGGCCTCACCGGTCTCAGCATCAATCAACAGGGCGGCGCCGGCGGCATCACCAACCTGTACGTGCGTGGCGGCGAGGCCAACTTCACCGTGGTGCTGATCGATGGCGTGCAGGTGAACAATCCTGCCGACACCCGCGGCGGCTCTTTCGACTTTTCGACGCTCGACCCCTCGCAGGTGGAGCGCATCGAGCTGATCCGTGGCCCGCAATCCGCGGTGTATGGCGCCGACGCCCTGTCCGGCGTGCTGAACGTCGTCACCAGGAGACCGGACGGAGGCAGCACGGCCGTTTCTCTCGAGGCCGGACAGGACGGCTACTATCGTGGCCACCTGCTCTTCAGCGGAGACCTGGGTGACGCCGCCGGATTCAGCCTGAACCTGGGACGCAGCGACAGCGGCGAGCTCGTCGAGGGCAGCGAGCGCGTGCTCAATTTTGCCAACGGCAGCATCGACTGGCAGCTGACCGAAACCGGAACGCTGAAGGCAGGCTTTCAGCTCAGCAACAGCGAGCGCGAGAACTTCCCGGAAGACAGCGGTGGTCCGGAGCTGGCGGTCTGGGACGACCTGGACCAGGCCGACGCCGATGCGATCTCCCTGCACCTCGGCTGGTCGTCACAAGCAAACGAACGGTGGCGCTACCAGCTCCAGGCCAACTGGCACAACATCGAGTCCAGCGAGGAAACGCCGGGCATCGCGCCCGGCTTCCCGGTCCCACCCAGGTCCGCCGAGGTGCAGTTCGATCGCTACCAGTTCCTGTTCAGCAACCAGCTCCGCTTCGACGGGATCCGGCTCGGCATCGGCGTCGACGCCGAGCGCGAGGAGGGTGACAGCCGCGGCGAGATCGACTTCGGCTTTCCCCTCGATACCAGCTTCAGCCTGTCGCGGGACAGCTTCGGCGGTTTCGTCGAGGCCTACCTTGACCTGCTGGACAGCCTCACCGTCTCGGCGAGCGCCCGCTACGACGACGTGGAGCAGGCAGGTTCGGAGCTCACCGGCAGGCTCGGCCTGCTCTGGCTGCCGGGATCCGGAACGACGGTGCGCGCCAACTGGGGCCAGGGCTTCAAGCCGCCCAGCTTCTTCGCCCTCGCCCATCCGCTGGTCGGCAACCCGAACCTGGATCCGGAACGATCAGAGAGCTGGGAACTCGGCCTGGAACAGCAACTGACCGACAGCTGGTCTGTGGGCGTCGTCTACTTCGATGCAACCTACCGGGACCTGATCGACTTCGACGACGCGCTGTTTACGAACGTCAACCGGGATCGGGTGGATGCCCACGGCCTGGAGCTGAAGGCTCAGGCTGCCACGGACCGGCTCGGCGAGTTTCGACTGCACGCCACCTGGACCAGAACCGACATAGAGGGGCTGGATCAGGATCTCCGGGGACGTCCGGAGTGGAAATGGGGCGCGCAATGGTTCTACGCGCTCAACGACCGGCTGGACCTGACCGCCGAGTACCTGTGGGTGGACGAGGTGACCGAAGCCTCCCGACACACCGGCGAGAGCGTCGACTACGTGCTCGATGCCTACAACACCTTCGACCTGAGCCTGAACTGGCAGCTCAGCGAGTCGCTGCTGCTGCGCGGCGCGGTGGAAAATCTGCTCGACGAGTCTTATCAGCAGGCGGTGGGGTTTCCGGCACCGGGTCGGTTTTTCCGGCTCGGGCTGAGGTGGCAGCCAAAACGCGCGCGTTGATCGCGGCTCAGCTGGTCAGCGCCACCGCTTCCACGGCCAACGCGCTGATCACCTTCAGGTCGCGGCTCGCCAGCGCTTCGGCCGGTACGAACCAGGAGCCGCCAACGCAGGCCACCGACGGGCAGGCGAGATAGTCGGCAACGTTGGCTGCCGTGATCCCGCCGGTGACGCAGAAACGGACATCCGGCAACGGTGCCGCCAGCGCCTTGACCACGCTCAGCCCGCCCGACTGCTCGGCGGGAAAGAACTTCTGCAGGCGATAGCCGCGCGCGTAAAGGTGCATGCACTCGGCGGCCGTCACCGCGCCGGGCAGGTACGGAAAGTCCTCCGCCGCGTCCAGAAGCGCTTCCGTGTGGCCCGGGCTGACAGCAAAGAGCGCGCCGGCGTCCTGGACCTGCCTGAGCTGATCCGGGTTCAGCACGCTGCCGGCGCCGACCAGCAGCTCCGGCATCGCCCGGGCAACCTGCTCGATCGCAGCAAGGCCCGCGGGCGTACGCAGGGTGAACTCGATCGCCGTGATGCCAGCGGCAGCCAGGGTCTCCGCGAGCGGGATCGCCACGTCGACCGCATCGATCACCACCACAGGCAACAGGCGCACGTCCGCCATTAAGGTTCCGCCATCCATGCGCGCATTACAGCGAAAGTGGATTTCTGACACCACCCTCGTATGCTGAAACCTCGAAGCCACCGCCGCGCACAGCGGCCGCATGCTTGAGGGAGGGTGACGTTTGGCTGCTGCATCGATCTCACGAACCACCGGAGGACCGGCGGCACTGCTGCTGATTCTGGTCACGACCCTGAGCGCCTGCTCGGAGCCACCGGCTACCGAGGCGCCGGTATCGGAAGCACAACCCGAGACGGCGCTCGCCCCTGCGCCGACCAGCGACGCTGCGCCTGCCGAAGCAGCTCAGCTGACCCCGGAACGCATGGCGCAGTGGAGCCGGAACTGCGCGCTCTGCCACATCCGCGGCGAAGGCGGAGCGCCGGTGCTCGGCGATCGGCCGGCCTGGCAGCCGCGCCTCGAGAAAGGTGAGGCGGCGCTGCTGGAAAGCACCGTCGCCGGGCTGAACAACATGCCGCCCCTCGGCTACTGCATGGACTGCGAGGAGGACGACTTCCTGGCGCTGATCCGATTCATGGGAGGCGAGCGATGATCTCGAGAAGACGCCTGGTCGCTGGCAGTGCCCTGGCGGCACTTTTCTCGTCAGCTTTTGCGCGCGGCAGCGACGCGGGCGCCGCCAGCAGCAGCCTGCCCTGGCGGAACTGGTCCGGCGGTCTGCTCGCTCATCCCGAGGGCCGCTTCGCGCCAACCAGCGAGGAAGAGCTGGCGACCTGGATGCGGGCTTCCTCCGGCCCGCTGCGCCCGGTCGGAGCCGGACACTCGTTCTCTCCACTGGTCCCCACCGACGGCCACCTGCTGGTTCTGGATGGGATCAACGGCATGACCAGCCACGATCCTGACTCAATGCAGGCAACGTTCGGCGCCGGCACACGGCTGTCCAGCATCGGCCCGGCCCTGGAAACGGTCGGTCAGGGGCCGCTGATCCTGCCGGACATCGACCGGCAGACCCTGGCCGGCGCGGTCTCCACGGGCACCCACGGGACCGGCCTGACCCTGCACTCCATTTCCGGCAACGTCACGGCCCTGCGCATGGTGACCGCCGCCGGCGAGGTGCTGGCCGTCAGCGAGGCAGCCGACCCGGATCTGTTCAAGGCCGCCTGCGTGAGCGTCGGCGCGCTCGGCGTGATGACCGAGATCACCCTGCAGAACCGGGAGGCTTACCGGCTGAAGGCCAGCAACTGGGCCGCCCGGATCGATGAGGTGCTGGAAGAGTTCGAAGCATCTGCAACGCGGCACCGGCACTTCGAGATGTTTCCTCTGACCCACTCGGACTACGCGCTGGTGCTGTCGATCGACGAGACCGACGAGCCGGTGGACAACCCGCCCATCTCCCCGGAGGAGGAAGCGGCTTTCGGCAACGCCATGCGAGCCTGGATGGAAATTCCGCCCGCTGAGCGCCGGCCGCTGATCAACGGCCTGGCAGAGCAGATCCAGCCGTCAGTCACCGTTGATGCCTCCTACCGCATTCTCTCCAACGTGCGCAGCAATCGATTCAACGAGATGGAGTACGCGGTGCCGCGTGAAGACGGAGCGGCCTGCGTGCGGGAGGTGCTGGACACGATCGCCGAGCAGCAGATCGACGTGGTCTTCCCGCTGGAGTATCGCTACGTGAAAGGCGACGACCTGTGGCTGTCCATGGACGAAGGCGGCGATCGGGCCGCGATTTCCGTGCATCGCACTGCTTCCGAAGACTACCGGCCGCTGTTTGATGCGGTGGAACCCATCTTCTGGAAATACGGCGGCCGGCCGCATTGGGGCAAGATTCACAGCCTCGGGCACGCCGAGCTGACCCGTCTCTACCCGCAGTTTGAAGCGTTCCGGGAGGTTCGCCGCCAGCTCGATCCTGAGGGGCGACTGCTGAACGATCACCTGAAGAAGCTGTTCGGCGCATGAAGCGACGCAACCTGCTGCTGGGTGCCGGCGCGGTGACTGCCGCGGCAGCAGGCGGCGTCATGCTCTGGCGCCCGGAGGATCAGGGCGCGCCGCACAACGCCTACTTCAGCGCCCTGAACGAGATGCTGAAGGCCGAAGGTCCCGGCAGGCCGGTGCTGCTGATCGACCGGCAGCGCATGAACCACAACATCGACGTGCTGGCCCGCTCCGTGGGGCCCGACAAAACCTATCGGGTGGTGGCCAAGTCCCTGCCGTCGGTGGAGCTGCTCGAACACGTGATGACTCGGGCGAACACCCAGGCGCTGATGGCATTTCACCAGCCGTTTCTCAACGAGATCGCCAACGCCTTCCCGGCCAGCGATGTGCTGATGGGCAAACCCATGCCGTTCCAGGCTGCCCGGGTGTTCTACGGCGCGCTCGGCGACAGCGGCTTCGAGCCGAGCCGCCAGCTGCAGTGGCTGATCGACACGCCGGCGCGGCTCGGCGAGTACCTGATGCTGGCAAGGACGCTCGGCGTCAACATGCGGATCAACGTGGAGATCGACGTCGGCCTGCACCGGGGTGGCGTCGAAGACCCGGACCAGCTGACCAGGATGCTGGAAACCATCGCAGCCCATGCCGAGCACCTGACCTTCGCCGGGCTCATGGGTTACGAACCGCATCTGACAGGGCTTGCTGCCGATCTGGACCATCCGGCCGTGCAGGATGTGCTCGGCCGTTACGACGCCTGCATCGAACGGGTGAAACGGGCTGGCTACGACCCGGCGACCCTGACCTTCAACGGCGCCGGCAGCCACACGCTGCGGATCTACGAAAACGATCGGACGATGAACGATCTGTCTGCCGGGTCCGGCGTGGTGAAGCCGACCGACTTCGATACCCACCATCTGACGGATAACCAGCCCGCAGCGTTCATCGCCGCACCGGTGCTGAAGACTTACGACCGCCTTTACGCGGCCGGCGAGCCGATGCTCGCCGACGTGCTGCAGTGGTTCGATCCGAACATGCAGCGCCTGCACTACATCTACGGCGGCTACTGGAAGGCGCGCTACGTTTCGCCGCCCGGCATCCCGGAGCCGCTCTACCACAGCACCAATCAGGAGCCGTTCACCACCTCACCGGCAGGCGCCCTGGCAGTTGGCGATCACGCGTTTCTGCGCCCGACCCAGAGCGAGCGGGTGCTGCTGCAGTTCGGCGATCTGTTTCTGGTCGAAAACGGCGAGCTGGTGGAACGCTGGTCTGTCTTCCAGGACTCGGGCTGAGTCCCAGCCGGTGACGACTCACATCTGCCCGCTGAGCGGCAGGAACATCATCAGCCAGCTCCTGAACCGTTGCCAGCCGGACTTGGCAGGCTGCTCCTGAACGGTCCCTGCGCTCGAGTGCCACTCGAACCCGGATTCCCGCGCCAGCACCTGCCAGGCGTTGTCAGCGTCGATCAGCTGCTCGAACTCGGCGGTCAGCTCATCGACCAGGCTGGCCGAGCGCAGGATCACCCCCAGCTCAGTATTCAGATACAGCGAGCGCGGATCCAGGTTCAGCGAACCCAGAAACACCGTATCGTCATCGAACAGGATGTACTTCGAGTGCAGCGATATGTCTTCCGCAGCATCGTCCCGGGCGATGGCCGGATCGCCCCGAAACTCGTAGAGCTCAGTGCCGGTTTCCAGGATCACGCGGCGAAATCGGGCGTACGCCGCATGGGCGATCACCACGTCGTTGGAGGCCAGCGAGTTGGTGATCACCTTCACTTCCACCCCGCGGTCGTTCAGCGTTCGACCCAGCTCGAGCAGCGGCGGCGTCAGCACCAGATAGGGAGAGACGATGAGAATGCGCTCTTCTGTCGCTTCGGCGAGCTCGGTCAGCACATCCGCCACCTCATCCGGCCGCTCGCCCCAGGCCACGTCCGGGTCGTCCAGCACCGCCCGGGCATCCTGCAGCCGGTGCCCGAGCCTGAGCTCGGCGGCCAGTGACTCGACCCGATCGCCCACCACCAGCGCCGTCAGGTCCGGATGCTCCGCCAACCGCTCATCGATCCGCTCCCGCACTGCCGACAGCTCCACATCGGACAGCCCGAGCTGCAGCAGCTCATCACCCGGCACTGCCCAACCGCTGTTCCAGTAGACGTCGAAACCAGCAGACAGCTCCGGGACGATGGGGCCCGACAACAGCAGGTCGGTATCGATGAAGTTGCGCTCCTGGCTCAGCCCGAAGTAGTCGTCACCGATGTTCCGCCCACCCATGATCGCCGCCTGGTTGTCGGCGACCAGCAGCTTGTTGTGCATCCGGTGATTGAGCCTGTTGCCGTCGATTGCGAACTCGGCCAGGCGGAACAGCCGCAGCTGCATCCCGAAGCGCACGCTGAACGGGTTGAAGATTCTCACCTCGACGTTGGGGTGTCGGGTGATCGCGTTGATTTTCGGCACCAGCCCTTCCAGCTGCACGTCGTCGATCAGCGCCCGGATCCGAACGCCACGATCGGCCGCCGCGAGCAGGCGGTCGATGACCAGAATGCCGGACGGGTCGTTCTGCCAGATGAAGTACTGGACGTCGATGCTGGTCTCGGCCGCGTCGATGAGATCAAGGCGCGACGTCAGCGCCAGGTGCGGATCACCGACCACCATCGCCCGTCCGAGCCCATCCGCTGTGCGCATGAGCACGCCCAGGCGGGAATCCGGCTGCTGCGGAAAGGCGTAGCTCTCCGGACCGCTACCCACCTGATTGACGTAGGCGCAGCTGCTCAGACAGGCAATGAGGCACATGCAGCCGGTCAGGCCAATGCGTGAGCGCAGCGAATGCAGACGGATAATCAGAGCACCAACACCTTGTCAGACACCATCCTTTCAGTGTCCGGGTCCGGGAGGTCTCTGAGTATCCGTAGCAATACGGATGCGCGATCAGCCGTACGGCACGCCTTGCGCTTCCACGTAAAGCGAGTAAACCGACTGGCCAGCGGTGACAAACAGCCGGTTCCGCTTGAGCCCGCCGAAGCAGAGGTTCGACGCGCCCTCCGGCAGGTGGATGGCGCCGATCCGGTCACCGTCCGGCGCGAAGACCTGCACCCCGTCGTGTCCGGCGCCTGCCCAGGCAGCGGCTGACCAGAGGTTGCCGTCCGTATCCAGGCGAAAGCCATCGGGGCCAGCGGGCGACAGCTCGCAGAACTGGCGCCCTTCGCCGAGCCGAACCCCATCGATCACGTCGTAGACGCAGATCTGCCGCGGGTGGCCTGGCTTGTGGGAGGCGCCGGTGTCGGCGATGTAAAGGAGCCGGTAGTCCGGCGAGAAGCCGAGACCGTTCGGCTTTACCAGCTCGTCGCAGACCATGCTCGCCTCGCCGCTGACCGGGTCCAGCCGATAGACGCAGGTGTCGAGCTCGAACTCAGCCTTATGGCCTTCGTAGTTCCAGTGAATGCCGTACCCGGGATCCGTAAACCAGATACCGCCGTCGGCATGCACCACCACGTCGTTGGGCGCGTTCAGGCGCTTTCCTTCGAAGCTGTCCATCAGGACGGTCACGGTGCCGTCCAGCTCGGTGCGGGTCACCCTTCGGGCGCCGTGCTCACAGGTGATCAGGCGGCCCTGACGGTCCCGTGTGTTGCCGTTGGCGTAACTCGAGGGCTGCCGGAACACGCTGACCTTGCCGGTCTCCTCCGACCAGCGCAGCATGCGGTCGTTGGGGATATCGCTCCAGATCAGGCTTCTCATGTCGCCGAACCAGACCGGACCTTCGGTCCAGCGGCCACCGGTCCAGATGCGCTCGAGCGCGCTGCTCGCGAGCACGTACTGACGAAAACGATCATCGAGCACTTCCACCGCCGGGTCCGGATAGCGGACCGGCTGGCTCCAGTCTCTGTCCAGCAGCCGATCAGCAGGCGTTGGCATGAGCAATCTCCATAGAGGCTGAGGGCCGACTATAATCTAAGGGCACGCGGCCATTGGATCTGGGGAGAACATGGCAGAACTCTACTACGACACGCTGGCGCCCGGGGACATCTCAGAGTCCCTGCGGCCCAGTATTGAAGCGCTGGATCTGGAGCAGAACTGCCGCCAGCTGGCAGAAGAAGGCTGGACGGTTCTCGAGGGCGCGGCAACGCCCGAACTCAACGAGCGGTTACGAGCGACCATCCTGCAGCACGCCAGCAAGGGCGGCGCCAACATGCTGCTTGCCAGGGATCCGGTGTTCGCACAAGCCATTCTGAATCCCGCTTTGCAGGCGATGGCCGAGTTCTCTGTTGGCCGGGGTTTTCTGATCAGCCAGGTCGCCGCGTCCGTGCGCCAGAAAGGGGCCGGCACCATCGGCCTGCATGCCGATCACAACTGGCTGCCCGCCCCCTTTCCCGAGCACAACATGCTGCTCACTGCCTGCTGGGCCTGCGATGAGTACAGCGAGGCGGGTGGCGCAACGCTGCTGATTCCTGGAAGCAATCGGCACCGCCGGCACCCGGATGCGGACGAGATCAACGACCTTTCCCAGGCCATGGCCATCGAGTGCCCGGCAGGCTCGATCGCGCTGTGGGACGGCAACCTCTGGCACTCCAACTACCCCCGCCGCCTCGATGGTGAGCGGGTGGTCTGCCACATCACCTACACCCGGCTGATGATGCGGCCGGTGGAGGACTACGGCGCCCACGCAGAGCGGCTGATCGCCGAGCACGGCGACGCCATGGCCAGCATGCTCGGGCAGGACGACATGCTGTTCAGCCCCACCGGCGCGGACTACAGCAAGCTCGTGCGTACCTTCAACAACGCCAAGCGCTGAGCCGGCCTCCAGACGACAACCAGCAGTAACCAACCAGGAGCATTCATGACCTTCGCAAGCCTCCTCGTCGCCAACCGCGGCGAGATCGCCATCCGGATCATTCGCGCCGCCCAGGATCTCGGCCTGCGGACCATCGCCGTCTACACCAGCGACGACGCGAACAGTCTGCACACCCGGGTCGCCGATGTGGCGCACGAGCTGCCGGGCACCGGCGCCCGCGGCTACCTCGACATCGAGGCGATGATCGCCGCGGCACGAGCCAGCGGCGCTGAGGCTGTTCACCCGGGCTACGGTTTCCTCTCGGAGCGGGCCGACTTTGCCGCGGCCTGCGTGGCGGCAGGCCTTCAGTTCATCGGCCCGGACACGGAGCACCTGGCGCTGTTCGGCGACAAGAGCCGGGCTCGAGCGGCTGCAGTAGATTCGGATGTACCCGTCCTCCGCGGCCTGGACGACGCGGTCTCCCTGGACACGGCCACCGAGTTCTTCGAGAGCCTCGGAGGCGATGGCGCGATGATCATCAAGGCGGTGGCCGGCGGCGGCGGCCGCGGGACCCGGGTGGTTACCGCGAAGGAGGAAATCGCCGATGCCTACCAGCGCTGTCAGTCCGAGGCGGAGCTGGCGTTCGGCCTGCCGGACGTCTACGTCGAAGCCTTCATCCCGCGAGCGCGGCACGTGGAGGTGCAGATCATCGGCGACGGCCACGGCAATGCCGCTCATCTCTACGAGCGTGAGTGCAGCGTCCAGCGCCGTTACCAGAAAGTGGTGGAGATCGCGCCGGCGCCGCATCTGGATGAGGATCTGCGGCAGAACATCATCGACGCCGCCGTGCGCTTCGCCCGCAACGAGGACTACCTGAGCCTCGGCACCTTCGAGTTCCTGGTCGACGTCAGCGGCCGGGCAGAGGCCCAACCCTTCGTCTTCATCGAGGCCAATGCCCGTCTCCAGGTGGAGCACACGGTGACGGAAGCGGTCACCGGCATCGACCTGGTCCAGGCTCAGCTGCGCCTTGCCGGTGGTGCGTCTCTGGATGACCTCGGCCTGAGTGATCCCAGTCGGTTCCAACCACGCGGCTACGCCATCCAGGCCAGGGTGAACATGGAAACCATTCGAGAGGATGGCAGCGTCCGCCCGGCAGGCGGCCTGATCAGTGTCTACGAGGCGCCAAACGGTCCGGGCGTTCGCACGGACGGCTTCGGCTACGCCGGCTACCAGACCAGCACCGCATTCGACTCGCTGCTGGCCAAGGTGATCTGCCACGCGCCAGGCCCCGATTTCCGCGACGCCATTGCTCGAACCGAGCGGGCGCTGTCCGAGTTCCGGATCGAAGGCATCGGCTGCAACATTCCCTTTCTGAAGAACATCATCCGCCACCCGGACTTCGCCGAGGGCGGCGTTCACACCCGCTGGACCGACGAAAAGCTGACAGAGCTTGCGCAGCCGCCAGCGGACAATCGCAAGCGTTACGTGGAGGCGCCGGTCAGCGCCGCCGCGCCTGCAGACGTTGCCCCGGCCGCAGATGGGTTCGCCGGCGCCAAAGTCGACACCAGCGACCCGCTGGCGTTATTCAAGCACGATGCCGAGGTCAAAGCGGCGGCCAGCGAGAGCAGCGACGGCAGCACGGCGCCCGCAGCGTTGGGGCCCGATGGCAGCATCGGCGTCGGCGCGCCGATCCAGGGCACCATCGTTTCCATCGACGTGGCTGCAGAGGACCAGGTCATCGAAGGCCAGCAGATTGCCGTCGTCGAGGCGATGAAAATGGAGCACGTGATCCGCGCCGAAGTGTCCGGCGTGGTCCGCCAGGTCACCATGAGCGAAGGCGATGTGGTCCGCGAGGGATATCCGATCGTCTTCATCGAGGAAGCTGAGGTCGACGGTGAGGCGGCGGGCGTCGAGGAAGCGCTGGACCCGGACTACATCCGCCCGGACCTCAAGGAGTCCTACGACCGGCACGCCATGACCCTGGATGAGAACCGCCAGAAGGCGGTTGAGAAGCGCCACGCTCAGGGCAGCCGCATGCCCCGCGAGAACATCGCCGAGCTGATGGACGAGGGCTCGTTCAGCGAGTACTGGCCGCTGGTGGTTGCACGTCAGCACCGCCGCCGGGACATGGACGATCTGCGCCAGAACTCGCCGGGTGACGGCGTGGTGGCGGGTACGGGCACGATCAACGCCGACCTGTTCGGCGAGGAAGCCGCCCGCGCCATGATCGTTCACTACGACTACACCGTGCTCGCCGGCACCCAGGGTGCCCGCAACCACTACAAGCAGGATCGCATGTTCGAGCTGGCGGAACGTTACCGGATCCCACTGGTGCTGTTCGGCGAGGGCGGCGGCGGCCGACCGGGTGATGACCCTACCGGCCCGGGCGTGGCCTTCGACACCCCGACCTTCACCCAGTTCTCGAAGCTCTCCGGGCTGGTGCCTATGGTGGCGGTCACCAACGGCCGCTGCTTCGCGGGCAACACCGCGCTGGTGGCAGCCTGCGACGTGATCATCGCCACCGAGGGATCGACCCTTGCCATGGGTGGCCCGGCGATGATCGAAGGCGGCGGCCTCGGCATCTACACGCCGGAAGAGGTCGGCCCCATGTCCTTTCAGGTGCCGAACGGCGTGGTGGACATCCTGGTCAAAGACGAGGCGGAAGCGGTACAGGTCGCGAAGCAGTACCTCTCATACTTCCAGGGCAGCATCGATGACTGGGAAGCCCACGATCAGCGCACCCTCAGGCACGTGGTCCCGGAGAACCGGCTGCGGCTCTACGACATGCGTGACGTGGTGGAGACCATTGCCGACAAGGGCTCGGTGCTGGAGATCCGCGAGAAGTTCGGCATCGGGGTGATCACCGCCTTCATCCGGGTCGAAGGCAGGCCCATGGGGGTGATCGCCAACAATCCGCACCACCTTGCCGGCGCCATCGACTCGGATGCGGCGGACAAGGGGGCCCGCTTCATGCAGCTCTGCGACGCCTTCGACATCCCGATCCTGTCGCTCATGGACTGCCCGGGCATAATGGTCGGGCCAGACGTGGAGCGAACGGCGCTGGTCCGCCACTCGGTCCGCATGTTCAATACTGGCGCCAACCTGACCACGCCGCTGTTCGGCGTCATCGTCCGTAAAGCCTACGGTCTCGGCGTGCAGGCCATGTGCGGCGGCAGCGCTCTGGCCGGCTTCTTCACCGTCGCCTGGCCCACCGCCGAGTTCGCCGGCATGAACATCGAGGGCTCGGTCAAGCTCGGCTACCGCAAAGAGTTGGCAGCCATCGAGGATCCGGAAGAACGTAAGCGGGAGTTCGACGAGCGGGTGGCCCGTGCCTACGAGAGCGGCAAAGCGGTGAACGCGGGCACCGGCGGTGGTCTCGACGACGTCATCGATCCGGCCGAAACCCGAACCTGGATCGCTCGCGCGCTGAAGCGGGTGCCACCGCCCGCCCCCCGTGCGGAGAAGAAGTACCCGTACATAGACACCTGGTAGATAGACACCTGGTAGGACCGTTCTACCGGCCCGGCTTGATCTGAGTCGAATCCCCGTCGTGCGCGGCCAGCTGGGATTCGACAGTCACCGGGAGAAAAGTTAATGTTCGGCGTTTATTTTCTCTGGGGACCAGACCGTGAGTGAAGCAACCGAATTCAGAGCCGAAGTAGCCGCCTGGCTGGCGGACAACTGCCCGGAGGGCGCGCGCGGCCCAGGCCAGATCGCCAGCGGCTCGACCAAGATCACCCTGGAAGCGGACGTCGCCCTGTGGCTCGAGCGGATGGCCGAACGTGGCTGGACGGTGCCGACCTGGCCCACCGAGTACGGCGGCGGTGGCCTGAGCGCCGACCAGGCCAAGATCCTCTACGCCGAGATGGCCAAGATCAACGCCCGCTCTCCGCTGATGGGCATGGGCACCTCGATGATCGGCCCGACCCTGCTGGAGTACGGCACCGAGGAGCAGAAGCAGCGCCACATTCCGAAAATCGCCCGCGGCGAGGTGCAGTGGTGTCAGGGCTACTCGGAGCCGAACGCCGGTTCTGACCTGGCCTCGCTTAAAACCCGCGCCGTCGACAACGGCGATCACTACGTGATCAACGGCCAGAAGATCTGGACCTCTGGTGCTGCGACCGCCGACTGGATGTTCATTCTGGTGCGCACGGACTTCGACGCGCCCAAGCACGACGGCATCAGCTTCATGCTGCTGACCATGGACCAGCCCGGCGTGACCACCAAGCCGATCCGCCTGATCTCCGGCTCTTCGCCGTTCTGCGAGACCTTCCTCGACGATGCCATCGCCCAGAAGGACGATCTGGTCGGCGAGCTGAACAAAGGCTGGACGGTCGGCAAGCGCCTGCTGCAGTTCGAGCGGTCCGGCATCGGCGGCCTCACCGGCGGCGCCAGCATCGCTGATCCGGCGAAGACCCTGATCAAGGTGGCGAAGAACTACATCGGCGAGGAGAACGGCCAGATTGCCGACGAAGCGCTTCGCGACAAGGTGCTGAAGCTGAACATGACCCGCAAGGCGCTCAACTACACCGCCCAGCGCGTCAACGAGGAGAGCAAGGCCGGCACGCCGGGCGCGGCAACCTCCATCTTCAAGCTGGTGGGTGCCACCCTGCAGCGCGACGGCGCTGATCTGAAACGCGACCTGATGGGCTTCCGCGGCCTGGGCGCGCATGAGGAAGTGGGCTTCAGCGCTGAAGAGCTGAAGGCAACGGAGGAGTTCCTGCACCTGCGCACCACCACCATCTATGGCGGCAGCAGCGAGATTCAGGCCAACATCATCGCCAAGCGCGTGCTCGGCCTGCCTGAGTAACAATCCGCCGCACTGCTGATCACGCACCCGAGCGGGTGCGTGATCCGATCGCCCTTCTCTAGTCGAGCGACTTCCGTATCCGCTGGTAGGCGTTGCCTATCTCTTCCGCCAGCTGCTTGCCCGCGGCGGCGATGTCCTCACCCGCGTCCGCGGCCGCATCCCCTACCCGCTTCATCCGCGACTCGAGGTGCTCCCAGTGCTGCTCCACCTCTTCCCACTCGTCTTTGGCTTCCGCCGCCAACAGGTGCAGCTGAACACGCAGCTCATCCCGCTCCGTCTTCAGCTTCTCGAAAATCTCTTCCATCTTGTCGTCAAGGTCGCTCATGCTGCCTCCTGCTCATGACTGAATTGCGGGTCGTCAGTGACCCTTGTGCATTGTCATCATGAGGATCCAGCTGGCAACCAGCACTAAGGGATGGCCGAAGGTCCACCTTGGAAGGCGGTGGTCCGCTCTGAAGCGCGTTGGTCCGTTTGCCGCTCAGCCGAGCGGCGAAAACATCAGCATGGCCTGGTCCGCCGTCGGCTTCAGCGTCAGCTCCAGACCTTCGTCCGAGCGCTGAGCGTCAAGCATCTGAAAGCCTTCGGTCGCGAAGTGCAGCCCGGACAGCCACCAGCCGTTCTCGATCATGCGCGTTTCCCCCTCGCCGAGATCGTGCACGCTGACCACGGTCGTCCCCGGATCCTCGAGGTGAATGAAACGCTTCCGGCAGCTCGCCCGCTGCTGTCCGGACACCCGGCAGCGCAGCCAGGCGGTATTGCCATCCAGGGTCCGCCAGCGCGCGGCAGCGACCGGTAGCCGCCCCGCTTCCGGCGCGTCCACGCTGCGCGCCTCAAGGTGCAGATCGTCTTCCATCCAGCCGCTCATCTGCCGGTGGCCAAACGTCTGACAGAGCGCTCGCGGCTCGGCGTTGCCTGGCTCCGGTGCGTCTTCCGGCAGCTCGATCCTGGCCCGCGCCAGCGCGGGAAAGGCAAAACAGGTGGCGTCCAGCGGTTCCGTCATGTGCTTCGGCAACATCGGCTCGCCGGCAATCGCATGCCAGGTCAGCCAGCTGCCAAGCCAGGCGTAGTCGGCGACCACCCCGGACCGGCCGGTCATGGCGCCGAACAGCTCCGGCATGCTCGGGTGGGCGAAGCGACGGACCTCGGCAAGCAGCTCAGGCAACAGGCCCTTCACCCCGTCATGCAGCCTGGCAGAGCGCCGCCAGAGCCCCAGCGCCCAGAGCTCCCGGGCGTAAGCCCGGGGATTGCCGAACCGACGCTCGGCCAGCGTGTCGAGGCCAGCCAGCGCCACGTCGGTCGCGAGCCGCTCGCCGCGCAGCTGGTCGTTGAACTCGATTTCCATCCAGGCAGCGATCATCGCCCCGGAGGTAGTCTCCGGTGCGCTCTGCGAGCGGTCACGTAAGGTCAGCTTGATGGCATCAAGCACCCGGCTCGAGCGCTTCTCACCGAGGAGCTGATGGTGGTCGCGGTAGATGACGCCGAGCAGCGCGCCCATGACTTCCCGGGAGTCCGGGTCCATCACCTGCGCGCGCTGGTCGTTCGGGGTCCAGAGCAGCGGAAAGGCACCGCGCCCGGGATCACGCCGGGTGCGATTCTGCAGGGGCAGGATGGTGTCGATCAGCAGTCGGGCCAGCCCGAGCTCCGTCTTGCGGCCTTTGCCTGACGCGGTCCGCGCCAGCAGCAGAGCCGCAAACGCCAGCGTCTCCGGCACCGCTCGAAAGCGGGGATCCGCGCTGGTTCGCAGCAGGTTGTGCTGCTCGTCGTACCGGGTCAGCGTCAGCCGGATGGCCTGATCGACGAGGGCTTGCTGATGTGGCTCCATCGCCGATCCAGCGCTTTGCGATCGCTCAGTGCTTCGGGCTCTTCGAGATATCCATGTCGACGGTGCCGCTGAACTGGGCGCCATCGGCGATGCTGATGCGGGCCGTGTAGACATTGCCGCGCACGTCCGCAGAGTCCTTGATCACCACGGATTCGGCGCCGACGATGTTGCCTTCCACGGTGCCTTCGATCACCAGGTTCTTGGCGTTGATGTCCGCGTTGACCACACCGGACACACCGATGGTGAGCTGGCTGGCCGTGTGCTTGATCGAGCCTTCCAGGCGGCCTTCGATCAGCATGTCTTCCGCCGCTTCGACCTCACCCTTCACAAACAGGGTCTTGCCGATCACAGACAGGCCTTCGGCCGCAGTGCTGCTGGCAGCTGCGCTCGGGGCGGGTTTGCTATCTTTGCTTGTCGTCATGGGGGCGTCGTCCTTGCTCGTCACCTCGGCGGCTGCCTTTACCGGCGGCGCTGCCTTGACTTCCGGCTCATCTCTTTCAAACAGTTTCATGTCCGTATCCTCTGCTCTCAGTGGGCGCTTGTGCTGTCGGTGTTGCTGTCTGCTTCGGAGTCGCCGCTCTTCACATCCGCCTTGTCCGCCGGCTTGCTGTCCGAGGGCTTAACGGAAACAGGCTTGCTCACAGCTTTCTTTTCGGTCCCGGTCTGCTCACGGAAACGGCGCTCGATGGCGTCGACGTCCGGATCCATGTCGATGGCACCCTTGAAAGAGGCACCTTCGAGCACGCCAACCCGGGGCGCGTAAACATTGCCGTTCACGTTGCCGGTCGGAGCGATCTGCACCCGCTTGGTGCCGTAGACGTTGCCGTCCACCGTGCCTTCAACCAGCACTTCCTGTGCTTTGACCTCGGCAGCTACCGTGCCTTGAGCATGAACGGTGACCGTAGCGCTGTGATCGATGAAGCCTTCGACGCGGCCTCGAACCAGCAGGTCTTCTTCAGCGGTCACCTCGCCTTTGATGACCACGGTCGGGCCGATCAGAGACTGACCGGCAGAAGCCGAATTTGTTTTGGAATCGAGACCGGGCTGCCAGTTGCTCTGGCTTTTGCCGGTTCGAACGTCAGATTGCTCGCTCATCGGTAAATCCCTGTAACCAGTGGGGATTCACGACTATAGAAGAGCTGTTCCGGGTATCAGGCGACCTGGTTCACATTCTGCTAACAATCTTCCGGCGGCGACGCTGGAGGAATACTGCAGCCGCCACCAGCAGGGCGACGAGACCCAGCAGCCAGGGCAGGAAACCCGGCAGCAGCCGGGCGATGGTGTTGGCCTGCAGCACTTCCAGCGCATGGAAGTCGTCGGGCACCGGCACCACGCCTACCCGCGCCTCGTACTCTGCGTAGGTGCTGCTCATGGCGGCAAACCGCTCGGGCAGCATTTCCGCCAGGTCCCGGGTTTCGCCCGGATCCTCATCGAGGAAGTACAGGCGCCACTGGCCATCCCCGTGTGGTGGTGTGTTGCGGACCAGCTTGAAGCCATCCTGGAACAATGCCGAGTTCCCGGATACCTCCATGGCCACGGGCTCGTTCCGGTCGTAGACCTCAACCGTGGTGCTGTCCAGCACGTCCCGGAGGCTTCTACCCGTCAGCCCCGCCCGCTCCTCTTCTGGCAGCTCCGCCAGGTCGAGCAGGGTCGGGGTGATGTCGGTTACGAAGCTGCGAGCCCCGACAAAACCCAGCGCTCCCACGCCCGGCCCCGAGATGATGAGCGGCACCCGAAGCCCGCCCTCGCTGGCGTAGAACTTGAAGAGCGATCCCGGCGACGCGGCGGCGCTCGCCCACTCCGGGCCGATGAACGCCAGGCTGCCGGGCTCCCCCAGGCGGCTGACGTCATGGTGGTAGCCGTTCCGCCACATCCAGAAACGCATGCCGGCGGCGTTGACGGGATCGTTGAACTCCGGGCCGTTGTCCGAGGTGATGACGAACAGCGTGTTGTCGAGCTCACCCGTCTCCTCGAGGTGGCTGACAAGTCGGCCAAAGTGGAAATCCATGGCTTCGAGCATGCCGGCATTGACGGCCATGCTGCGGCTGTACAGGGCCTGCTCTTCCGGGCCCAACGCTTCCCAGTCCCGCAGCGATTCGTGCATGGCGCCGAGCGGCGCTGCCTCAGGGATGAGCCCGAGCGCCTTGGCTCGCTGCCAGCGCTGACGACGCAGCACGTCCCAGCCGGCATCGTAGGTCCCGTCGTAGCGGTCAGTGAACTCCCGCGGCGCCTGGATCGGAATGTGCACGGCCTGAAACGCGATGTAGGCAAAGAAGGGCTGCGCCGAGGCGCCGGGATCATCGCCGAGGTAGCGGATCATCTGGTCCACCAGAAACTCAGATGAATAGAAGTCTTCCGGCAGGGTGGCCGGCTCCCGGTCTTCAAACCAGGGCGCTTCGTCGTAGTAAGGCATGTACGACTTCTGCTCCCAGTTGTCGGCACCGGACGCATCGAGGATGAACGAACGATCGAATCCGTGATCCGCCGGCAGATCGCCGGGACCGCTGCCCAGATGCCACTTACCCGTCATGAAGGTGCGGTATCCGGCGCGCTTGAGCCGGGTGGCCACCGTCTCCACCCCAGGGGCGAAGCTCATGGCGTAGCCCGGGTCGTCCGCCTGGTGCGCCATCAGCATCTCCGGAATGGTCGCCACCCCGGTCAGGTGGTTGTCCAGACCGGTGAGCAGCATCGCCCGGGATGGCGCGCACAGCGGCGAGGTGTGGTAGTTGCTGAAGCGGACCCCCTGCTCGGCAAGCCGGTCGATGGAGGGCGTTCTGGCCTCACCGCCGTAGCCACCGAAGTCCATAAAGCCGGCATCGTCCACCAGCACGACGACGATGTTGGGCGGCTCCCAGGCGGCTGCACCGGCGCTCATCGGCAGCGCCGTGACGAGGGCAAACGCAGACGCGAAAAGCGCGCAGAGGGCGAAAGGAAATCGAAGCATGGGCTCAGGGTTATCCAATGATCAGAGCAAGGCAATAGCCGGTGAGAAACAAAGCACCGAACCAGCGTGTGTGGTCGAACGCGTAAGCTGAAAACCACAGCGGCCAGGCGGCAGCGGGGAACGAATCAGGCGGCGACGCGGGCATTGGCCGGGAGAAGACAGCCCAGCTCTGCCGAGCGCGCGGCAACGCCAGCAGCACCAGCAGCACGGGCCAGGGCAACCAGCCAACGGCAATCAACGCCAGGGTGGAGGCATACTGAGCAACCAGCATGCCGCGCACCCAGGCCCGAGCCCGGGCATCACCCAGCCTGACCGGCAGCGTTCTCACCCCTTTGGCTGCGTCGAAAGTGAGCTTGTCGATGTGCTTGCCGAAAATCACGGCGGTGGGACCCAGCGCGAAGCAGAGGCCAATCGCAGCCAGCTGCCAGTCCCAGCTGCCGCTGCTGGCCTGACCCGTTCCAGCAACCATGAGCGGCCCCCAGACCAGCAGCACGGCCAGCTCACCCAGGCCCCACTGCTTCAGCGGCCAGGTGTAGAAAATCAGCAGCAGGCTGCCGAGCAGAAACGGCACCAGCAGCCCGGTGCTCACCGTCGCCACCAGCCAGATACCGCAACCCGCAGCCAGGAGCCCCGTCACCACCAGGTAGCTGATGAGGCCCCGCCGGGACAGCAGACCGTCCTCGAGCACATGAGCGCCGTAACGAAGGCGGAAGTAGTTGCCCTCGTCGATGCCGCGCACCGAGTCCGTCAGGTCGTTGAGCTGATTGTTCGCAGCATGTGCCAGCAGCAGGCCGGCGGTGCAGACGATCCAGGCTTCAAGGCTCCAGCCAGGAGCCGAGATCGTCAGCAGGCCGCCGAGCGCGGCCGCGCTGAAGGTCATGATGAGCACGCTGGCGCGGGCCGATATCAGCCAGCGGACGAGTACCGGTGAGGCCTGCCAGGCGCTCGGGCTCACCCGCGGCATCGCCGTCAGGGCCTGCAACACCGAGATCCTCACGCGTCAGTTTGCCCGGGGCACATCCAGCATTGAGAGATTTTCCACCAGGTCTTCACCTGCGGAGCGTGGATCCACCTCTTTGTCGATCTTGACGACCACCCCTTCCGCGTCGATGTAGTAGGTCCAGCGCTTCGCGAAGCCCATGGACGAGAGCACGCCGTATGCCCGCGAAGTTTCCTTCGAGGGATCGGAAAGAATGGGGAAGCTCGCTTCGTTCTTCTCGGCAAAGCCGCGGTTGTCCTCTTCCGAGTCCGTGCTGGCCATGAAGTAGACCACGTTGAAGTTGCGAATTTCTCGGTCACTGTCACGCAGCGCCTTACATTCGAGGGTTCAGCCGCCGGTGAAGGCCTTCGGGAAGAACGCAATCACCACGTGCTGACCGCGCAGCTCGGACAGCGAGTAGGTCTCGCCATCGCTGCCCGGCAGGCTGAAGTCCGGCGCCATCTCGCCCACCTCAACCGCCTGCGCCATGGTGCAGAGCAGCAGCGCCGACGCCGCCAGCGCAGCACGCGCCTTGAAGCCTGCACGCCTGCCATTGTTAACCAACCTCATCGGCTCGCGCCTCCTTGTGCTTGGGTTGCATCCGAGTATACACGGGCCTCATCCTGTGCCGATGATTGCCTGAGCCAGGAGGAGGAGTGCCGATGGATCTGTACGAAGCGATGTCGACCTTACGAGCGGTACGGCGGATCCGTCCGGATCCGGTTCCGGAGGACGTGCTGACCCGTGTACTCGAAGCCGCCACCTGGGCACCCACCGGCGGCAACCACCAGGGCTGGCGCATCGTCGCGGTCAGAGATCCGGCCAAGAAGCAGGCTCTGGAAGATCTGTACCGGCCGCACTGGGAAAGCTACATCCCCGGCTACGAGGCGCACATGGCCGACATGCCGGAGCCCGCCCGCTCCTCCTCCGCGAAGGCGCTCGCCGCCGGCACCTATCTGGCGACGCACCTGCACGAGGTGCCCGTGATCGCCGTTTTCTGCTTCAACCCGGCACGACTGACCATCACCGATGCGGCGCTGGACCGGCCCAGCGTGGTCGGGGGCGGCTCTATCTATCCTGCCGTGCAGAACCTGCTGCTGGCCTGTCGCAACGAAGGCCTTGGCTGCGTGCTGACGACGCTGCTGTGCATGGAGGAGGAACAGGTGAAGCCGCTGCTGGGCATCCCCGACGGCTGGTACACCGCCGCCCACGTGCCCATCGGCTACCCGGTTGGCGGCGGGCATGGGCCCATCTCCAGAAAGCCGCTGGAGCAGATGCTGAGCTGGGACACGTTTGCCTAGAGCCGTTTGCCGACCAGGTACGCGGCCAGCCTCTGAAGCTGGCCGTGCTGCACGGCGTCGACAGGCTCTGCCAGCCCGGCGAGCCCACCGGGCGCGTAGCCCGAAACCACGTAGAGGTAGCGCAGCAGCGTGCGCTCCCCTTCGGCAGCCTCCAGCGAAAACGACATGGCCCCGGATACGCCCATCCCCTGCAGCGGCCCGAGCCCGCCGCTGAGGCGCAGGAGCCTGCCGGGCGCGGCGTACACCACCTGCATGTGCATGACGCTGCCACCTTCCGGCAGGGCTTCGCAGAAGCAGCCACCTGCGACCGCATCGAGGGTGAAGTTAGCAGCGTCACCGGAGTGCGAATGAGCCGAGTCCCACCAGTCGGCAACGCCGCCGGTCAGCGCTTGCCAGACCTCCTCCGGCGTTGCTTCGAGGACGAGCTCGTGACTGGAGATGAAGCCATGTTCAGCCGACGCGGTGACCTCGGCCTGCCCGGGCATGGCGATCAACGTCGAGGCACCAAGCAGCATGACCGTCAGGCTGGCCAATAACCTGGTCGGAGCGCGCTTCGGACGGGTTTCCATGCTGAGCCTCGTGATTGCCTCGAAGCGCATTGTGCATGAGCCCACGTCGCTGTGCCTGCCAGAGCTGAAAGTGCTCGCCAGGGCCCAGGTTGAAGAGATCTTCAGCGGCGAGCGGGTGCTGCGTGTTCATTTCTGCCAGCCTGCTTCAGAACGACACCAGCAGCGCAACGAAGTAAACGGCGACCGCAATGCCCGCCAGCACTCGAACCCGGGCCGGTACGTGACTGATTCCCCACATGATCGCCTCCTTCGCGGCGTGGCCCATGACCGGTAGGCCTATACTGCGAGGTCGAGGGGAGAGAGACTGTCAACTCAGTGACACAACCGAGCCGTTCAGCATTGAATACTCCTGCCATGAACATCATCCGCAGCAGCCCGGCATTCCGTGAGCTGGACGAAGAGTCGCTGGACCAGATCCAGAAGCTCTGCGTCACCCGGGATTTCGCGGTCGGTGAAACGGTTTTCCGCCAGGGCGAGCCCGGCCACACGCTGGTCGGCCTGGTCGCTGGCAAGATCCGGATCTCTGTCACCTCGCAGTCCGGGCAGGAGCTGAACCTGAACCTGATCGAGCCCGGCGAGATCGTTGGTGAGATCGCTTTCATCGACGGTGGCCTGCGCACGGCCACCGGCACTGCCGTCGACCCGAGCCGCTGTATCACCATCGCCCGCAGGCCGTTTTTCGCCCTCATGGATCGACGCCCGCAGATCAGTCGCCACCTGCTGTCGCTGCTCTGCGAGCGGGTGCGCTGGACCAGCCAGCTGGTGGCGGACTCGGCCTTCCTCTCCGTGCCGGACCGGATGGCGACCCGACTGCTGGACCTGGCGCAGCTGAGCCGTGGTGAGGTGGAGCAGGAGGCCATCGTGCGCCTGCCGCAGCAGGAGCTGGCCGACTACCTGGGCGTTTCCCGCCAGGTGGTGAACGGGTACCTGCGCGAGTGGCAGAAGAGAGGGCAGGTGCGATTATCACGGGGCACCATCACGCTGCTGCCCGGCTTCGGCACCGAGCCGCCTTGAGGAAGTTACCGCGGGTTTTGCTCCGGCGTCCTGTCGTTAGTCGTGCAGGTAGAAGCGGGTACCGCAGACGTCGACCCGGTCGTCGCTGACGTAACAGTCCCGCTCACGGGCCGCTGCCAGCACTGCGTCCCGATCTGCAACCGCCAGGTCCAGACCGCCCAGACCCGGACCCCGGCCATCCTCAGCCAGCACGAAGCGCAGCTGCGCGTTGTTGAGCTCTAGGGACAGCACCGCGCCGTCCCGCTGGACCGGCGCATCGATCACCCGACCCCAGAGCTCCGCCAAGGCCACCGGATCTTCCGACTGCAGCTCGGCGCCGAGAAAATCCACGGTCACATCCTGCTTCACCTTGTCTTCCCAACCGCTGCCACCCACCGGCATCCAGTGGCCGGCCAGGTCTTCGTGCCGGTCGTACTCGACCTCCAGGAAGGCGGCGATCATGTCCCGCGGGTGCAGCTGACAGAGATGCCAGCCGTCCCGCTCGGACTCGTGGGCAACCCGAACCCCGGCGTCCAGCGCCCGCTGCCGCAGCGCCTGCTGGTTGGCCAGGGTATCGGCCTGGGTGATCACCATGTAACCACCGTCGCCACCGCGGCGCTCCAGGTAGCGACCCCCCGCCGTGTTCTCCTGAATGGGCGCCACCACCTCGAGGAAGTTCCGGCCGACCGCCAGCAACGTGTTCTCGAGCCCGAAGTGCGCCACGCCGGGATCGACGTAACAGCGGTTAATACCGAACACCGCGGTCAGGTCGTCGATGACCGGTTCCAGCTTCTCGGCAACCAGACAGATCTGACGTAATTGAATAGTCATCCCACACCCCCCATGCGAACATCACCCGGGCAACATAACAGACGGCAGGGGAAGGAATCATGTCTGAGACCAGCTACCAGGAAATCACGTACGAGGTGGACGACCCGGTCGCCATCATCACCATGAACCGTCCGGAGGCACTGAACGCGCTCACCGGCCGCATGATGGCAGAGATACGCCACGCCCTGGCTGCCGCGGAATCGGATCCGGCGGTGGTCGGCATCATTCTGACCGGCGCCGGACGGGGCTTCTGCGCCGGGGCTGACATCGGCAACCTGGACAGCATGGCTTCGGATGATGCCCAGGCGGAAGCCGAGGACCTCTCGGCGCTCAAAGCCGACGCTGGCGATGCGGAGATGGGCGAGAACTTCCGCATCACCTATACCTATATCCTGTCAGTCACCAAACCGGTGATCGCCGCCATCAACGGTCCCTGCGCCGGTCTGGGTTTCTGCTACGCCCTGCTCTGCGACATGCGCTTCGCCGAGCGCCAGGCCAAGTTCACCACCGCATTCTCACAGCGCGGGCTGATCGCCGAGCACGCGTCGAGCTGGCTGCTGCCGCGCCTGATCGGCAGCGGGAAAGCCCTGGACCTGCTCTGGAGCGCGCGCAAGTTCCTGGCCGACGAAGCCTTTGATCTCGGCGTGGTGGAACGGCTGGTAGAGACCGGCGAGTCCGTGGATGCCGCGGCGGCCTATATCCGCGAGCTCGCCGCGGTCGGCTCGCCAACCTCCTTCCGGGTGATCAAGGCGCAGGTCTACCGGCATCTGAACATGGTCCTGGCCGAAGCCATGAAGGAATCCAACGAGCTCATGGCCGAGTCCCTGGAACGGGAGGACTTCAAGGAAGGCGTCCGCTCCTTCATCGAGAAGCGGCCGCCGGCGTTCAAGCGCCTCGGGAGCTGACCGGCCCCAGCTACGGCGCGGCCAGGTAACCGCTGGCCGCCAGCCAGTCGCCGAACCGGTCGATCCAGCTGTCGGACGGCAGGTTCTGGGCTCGCATGCCGAAGCCATGCCCACCCGCGGCATAAAGATGCAGCTCCGCGGGCTTGCCTGCTGCCACCCAGCGCTCGTAGATGCGAATGCTGTCCGGGGCCAGACCCAGCTGATCGTCCGTGGCTGCCAGCAGAAACATGGGCGGCGCGTCCTCCGGCACCTCGCCGTCCGCCAGCGCCCGGGTGCTGGCGTAGATCGGCGCCAGGAAGGCGGGCCGGCTCGAGGCGTCGTAGCGGGTGCCTACGATCATGGCAACGGTGCCGCCGGCCGAAAAACCCATGAAACCGATCCGCTCCGCGTCGATGCCGAACTCGTCTGCCCGGGCGCGAACCAGCTGCATGGCCGCCAGCCCATCCGCGCCCGCCAGCGGCGCCACCGCCGCCATGTCCTGCTGAGCCTCCTCGGGCCGCTTCTTCATCAGCTCGGCAACCACGTCGTCGCCACCGGGCACCAGCCGGTAACGGAGCACGAAGGCTGCGACCCCACGGGCATTCAGCCAGCGCGCCACATCGTTGCCTTCACTGTCGATGGAAAGGGCATGGAATCCGCCGCCCGGGGCGATCACTACCGCAGCACCGCTACCGTTGTCGGGAAGGAACACCTCCAGCGAGGGCTGGCTGACGTTGGTCACCACGCGGGTCTGGAAGATGTCCGAGTGGTAGGTCATCTCCTGGTGCGTCCAGTCCTCGGTGCCCGGCGCCGCACCGGGGTAGAGCGGGATCCGCTCGCCGGCTTCAGACATCAGCGCCACCAGCCAGAGAAACAGCGCTGCTGTCAGCCGTCCCGTCGCTGGATGCCACATGCTCACCTCCCCTGCTCCCCACCAGGCTCGACCAGCGCCTCAGTAGGGCGCTGTGCCTCCGTCCACGTTGAGCAACGCGCCGGTGATGCCTCCGCCCGCGTCAGAGGCGAGCAGCACCGCCATGGCCGCTACTTCTTCCACGGTGTTCGGCCGTTTGATCGCCGATTCCTGGGCAAACATGTCGACCATCTCATCGAAGGTCATGCCCATGGCTTCCGCGGTCGACGGCCCGTTGTCGCGGACGATGTCAGTGATGATCAGGCCCGGGCAGATGGCGTTGACGGTGACGCCGGAGGCACCCACCTCCTGGGCCAGCGACTTGGTCATGCCGTTCACCGCGTGCTTGGCCGCAGTGTAGGAGGTCAGAACCGGCTTGCCGACCTTTCCTTCCACCGATGAGATGTTGATGATCCTGCCCCAGCCTCGCTCGAGCATGTTCGGCAGCGCACGTTTGCTGGCCCAGAACGTGGAGTAGACGTTCCACTTCATGGCTTCGTCGAAAGTCTCGTTGCTGAGCTCGAGCAGCGGTTTCAGATCACCGGCGCCGCCGGCGTTGTTGACCAGAATGTCGATGGGGCCAACTTCTGCCGTGGTCTGATCGATGAAGCCTTCCACGTCCGCCTGAACCATGGCGTCGCCCTGGATGAAAACGGCTTTGTCACCCGCATCCAGGGCTTCCAGCGCCCGCTCACCCTTTTCCGCGTTTCTCGCCATCAGCGCAACGCTGGCGCCCTCCGCCAGATAAGCCCTGGCGATACCCAGGCCTATCCCGGCGGTACCGCCGGTGATCGCCGCCACTGTCTCCTGCAACTGCATCCGAACTCTCTCCTCTCCGGGAAAGGCGCAGTAAAGCTCAAGCGCCAGCTGCTTGCCAGCACCGGCAACCGCTGTCGCCGGAGTCAGGGGGCCCGCAGGCGCCCGAGCAGGGCTTTAAGCTCATCGGGTTCCAGCGTCGGATCGCCGAAGCCGGTGCGGCTGATGAGACCGGCGAAGCGCTCCCGCATGATCTCCACCACCTGCTCCGGCGAGCCGACGATGGCGATGGTCTGCACCATCTCGTCGGTGATCAGCGCCGCCATCTCCTGGGTCCGGTGGGCCCGGTTCAGAGGAATCAGCTCGTCCTGCAGCGCGCCCCAGCCGTGCAGCTCCAGCACGGGACGATAGGCAACGGTGCAGCCGTAGAAGGCGATCCGGTCCCGTACCCTTGCAATGGCGTTCTCGAGGGACTCGTCGTCGCGACCCATGGCCAGCATGGGCGCGTAGTCGAGCTCGAAGCTCTCGAGCGCCCGCCCGCTCCGGGCCAGCCCCTCTTCAACCGCAGGCAGGGTCACCTCGCGCATGTAACGCTCGCTGGAAAACGGGTGCATGATCATGCCGTCCGCTACCTCGGCGGCCACCTTGGTCATCAGCGGTCCGGTTGCCGACAGCATAATCCGCGGGCGGGTGCCATCCGTATCCTCCGGCTTGAAGGTGGCAGGCATGAGGTCGTGCCGGTAGTACTCGCCCTCGAACTCGAGCCGCGCGCCGTCGTACCAGCAATCGAAGATTGCGGTCATGGCTTCGATGAACTCGCGCATCTGCCGGGCTGCCTTGTGCCAGGGCATGCTGAACCGGCGCTCGATGTGCGGCCGCACCTGAGAGCCGAGGCCGAGCAGAAACCTGCCGCCGGAGAAGGCGTTCAGATCATGAGCCTGCACAGCCATGGACATGGGGTTACGAGCGAAGGCAACGGCCACCGAGGTCACCAGCTCGATCTGCTGCGTGTGCTCCGCGGCAACCGCCAGCGGCATGAACGGGTCGTGATTCAGCTCGGCGAGCCGCAGGCCATCGTAGCCGAGCCCTTCCAGGCGGCTGGCGGCGGCGCCGATGTTCCCGAGGCTGGCATTGGCCGGCGCGTCGACTTTCATCGCTGCCTGCTCCCGACTTCGCCACTCGTTTTGATTTCGAACACGCACCGCCCCTTTCGCCGCTCTGATACAGATCATAGTATGTCTGGTTTCCCCCGAGCGTGGGGGGTCTGCAACTGACGGAGGACGAGACATGTCGGATCTGGAAGCGGATCTTTTCAACCTGGCGATGTCGGAAGAGGCGCAGCCACTCATGGATGCGGTCCAGAACCACATCCAGCAGAACGTGGTGCCCATCACCGATGAGTTCCAGCGGCTGCACGAAGAGAAGGAGGAGCGCTGGTCCTGGCACCCACGGCAGCTCGAGCTGCTCGACGGCGCCAAGGAGAAGGCCAAGGCATCCGGCCTGTGGAACTTCTTCCTGCCCGACTCCGAGATTGGCGAAGGCCTGACCAACCTGGACTACGCCTATATTGCCGCAGAGCTCGGCAAGTACCCGCTGGCCTCGGAAACCCTGAACTGCTCGGCGCCGGACACCGGCAACATGGAGGTGCTGGAGCGGGTCGGCACGCCGGAGCAGAAAGAACAGTGGCTGAAGCCGCTCCTGAACGGGGAGATCCGCTCAGCCTACGCCATGACCGAGCCGGGCTTGCCCTCGTCCGACGCCAAGAACATCAGCACCCAGGCGGTGCTGGAAGGCGACGAGTGGGTCATCAACGGCGAAAAGTACTACATCTCCGGCGCCGGGGATCCGCGCTGCAAGATCATGATCACCATGGTGAAGACGTCCCCCGACGCGGCGCCATCGAAGCAGCAGTCGCAGATCCTGGTGCCCATGGATACGCCCGGGGTCGAGATCGTCGAGGGCATGCAGGTGTTTGGCCAGGACCACGCCCCGCGCGGTCACATGCACCTGAAGTTCAACAACGTCCGGGTGCCGAAAGAAAACATCCTGCTCGGTGAGGGGCGCGGCTTCGAGATCTCCCAGGTCCGCCTCGGGCCCGGCCGGATCCACCACTGCATGCGTTCCATCGGCAAGGCCGAGAAGGCGCTGGAGCTGATGGTGAAGCGCGGCGCCACCCGCGAAGCCTTCGGCAAGCCCATCGTCAAGCTGGGCAAGAACCTGGAGGTGGTCTCCAGAGCGCGGATCGAGATCAACGCCATGCGCCTGGCCGTTCTGCAGGCAGCCAAGGCCATGGACGTGCTGGGCAACAAGGAAGCCCGCGTTTACGTCAGCGCCGTGAAGGCCATGGTGCCGGAGAAGGTCTGCCAGATCATCGACGACGCGATCCAGATCCACGGTGCCACCGGCATCTCGCACTGGACACCGCTCGCCGAGATGTACATGGACATGCGCCATCTGCGGTTTGCCGATGGCCCGGACGAGGTGCATCACATGGTGGTCGGCCGCAACGAGGTGCAGAAGTACGGCCTCTGGTAGCGCCTGCACCTGAAGCCCTCGCAGAAACGGCGCCTCCTGGCGCCGTTTTCTTTTTCCATCCCAGCGTCGCCGTTTCTACTGTTCATTTAGCAATCTTGCTAAATGATGTGCTCCGAGACTACAATGTCTTTAATTAGCGAATCTGCTAATAAAAACAGGATCATCCTGGGAGGGGAACATGCCGGAAACCGTCATCTGCCACTATCGCGTAAAGCCCGGTAACGAAGAGCAGTTCGAAGCGCTGCTCGAGGCGCACTGGCCGACGCTGCAACGCCTCGGCCTGGTCACCGACCAGCCGTCACAGCACTTCAAGGGCCAGGAGCAGGACAACGGCCAGCCCATCTACTTCGAGATCTTCGACTGGCTGGACGGCGCCGTCGACCGGGCCCACGAGCATCCGGAGGTGATGGCGATCTGGGAACCCATGGACGCGCTGTGCGAAGCGCGAGGCAGCAAGCCGAACATGGAGTTTCCGCACGTCACCAGGATGGCATGAGCAGCCCCGACGAGGCGCCCCCCCGCGGCATCAGCGAGGTCGAGCAGGCGGACACGGTGTTCGCCGCCCTGGCCCACCCGACCCGGCGGCAGATCCTGCTGTCGGTGCACTATCGTGGCAGCGCGAGAGCCGGCGAGATCGCCCGTCGCTTCGACTGCAGCTGGCCGACCACCAGCCGCCACCTGGCGGCTCTGGTCTCGAGCGGCCTGCTCTCGGTGCAGACGGTCGGCCGGGAGCGGGTTTATCGGGCCAACTCCGAGATGCTGGTGGCGCTGTTCGAGCGCTGGCTGGGCTACCTGCGATGAGCCGCCGTCTGGCCTGCCCCGCCCTGCTCGCCCTGGCGGTCCTGAGCTTGGCAACCGGCTGCGATCGGCAGCCCGAACAGCGCGGGCTCTACTACTGGGGCGCCGAGGTCAACGTGGTCTGCCCCTGCGGCAGCCGGGACTGCTATTGGGTTCGAGGCGAGCCGCTGGTTCTCAGCCCGCTGCGGACCTACCTGCAGAAGCAGACCAGCGAGCCTTACCAGCCTGTCTACCTCACCTACCACGGCCACAGGGTCGACGAGCCGACCAGCGGCTTTGCGGCCAACTACGAGGGCTACCAGGCGATCACGGAAGTTCTGACGGTCTCCGTGACGCTCCCGGCCGATTGCCCCCGGCCTTGAGTTGGTCTGCCTAACTTGTTCAGCCCGCCGCCGCGAGGTATAACGGCGCCGAACCGGATGCAGCACGGCCAGCAAGAGCACCCAACGCTGCACCGGTCTCCGAACTAGAAACGCCTATACAAGGAATCGTCATGCGCAACTTCTTCCGTGGGTTTACCCGCCGCGGTGCCCTCACCCTGCTGACCGGACTGCTGGTTGCCCTGCCTCTGGGCAGCGCCGCCGCAGCTGATTCTCCCGTACTCTCCCGTATCGCCGAGTCCGGCACCCTGAGAGTCGGGATGTCCGCAGGTCAGCCTCCGTTCAACTTCAATAGCCGGGAAGGCAAAACCATCGGCATGGACGTAGATCTGGCCGGTCTGCTCGCCGTCGCTCTGAATGTGGAGCTCGAGATCGTCGATATGCCTTTCGGTGAGCTGCTGCCTGCTCTGGAAGGCGGCAAGGTCGACCTGGTGATCTCCGGCATGACGGCAACGCTGCCGCGGAACATGCGCGCCGCTTTCGTCGCGCCGTACCACGTCACCGGCAAGTCCATTCTGGCCCGCACCGAGACCCTGGCTGCCCTTGGCACCGAGGAGCTCGGCGAGACCGAGCTGAAGGTGGCCGCTCTGGCTGGCTCCACCAGCGAGGATTTCGTGAAGACGGTGGCACCGAACGCCAACCTGACCACCACTGACGACTACAACGGCGCGATCGACCTGCTGCTCGCCAACAAGGTGGACATGTTCGTTGCCGACGCCAGCATCATCATGCTGTCCATGATGCGCTGGCCGGATGCGGGTCTGATTGCTGCAAACAAGCCGCTGACCATCGAGCCCATCGGCATCGCCGTACCGGCCAACGACCCGCTGCTCCTGAACCTGGTGCAGAACTACATGCGGGCGATGGAAGCGAGCGGCGTGCTGCAGCAGCTCAACAAGAAGTGGTTCCAGGACGCCAGCTGGCTCATTCAGCTGCCCTGACCTGAGCCTTCACCCGGTGCCGCGCTTCAGCGGCCCGGGTGACTCCCAATGCCCCGCAACTTCAACCTGCTGCTGGTTATCCTGGCCATCCTGGTCGCCATCGGCGGATTGGGCTGGCTGCTCTTCGACCAGCGCCAGCAGGAAACCCTGGTGGTGGCCGCCGGCGCCCGTTCCAGCGAGGGGTTTCAGCTCGCTGAAGCCATCGCCACGGTGGTCAACCGGCACTACCCGCACCTCACCCTGGAGGTGATCGAAACCGGTGGCTCTCTGGAGAACAGCCGGCTGCTGGATCAGGGCCATGCCGACCTGGCGCTGTTTCAGGCGGATGCCAGCACCAGCCAGCGCGGTCGCCTGCTGGCCATCCTCTACCCCGATGCCTACCAGCTGATCGTCCATCGCTCCGCAGGAATCGACAATGTGGCGGATCTGCGCGGCAAGACCATCGCCCTGCCCACCCGCGGCTCTGCCCAGTTCACCTCATTCTGGTACCTGGCGGCGCACTACGGGCTGACCGATGCCGACCTGAACTGGCTGCCCATGTCCAACCGCTCGGCGGAGTGGGCGCTGATCAGCAACGCGGTGGACGCGGTGTTCCGGGTTCGGGCGCCCGGCGACATAACGGTCAAGCAGCTGGTGGAGCAGGCCGACATCACCCTGGTGCCCATCGAGCAGGCCCCCGCCCTGCATCTGCGCAAGTCTTCCATCAGCCCGGGCCGTATTCCTAAAGGCAGCTATCGGGGCAACCCGCCGCTGCCGGAGCGGGACCTGCCCACGGCCAGCGTCAATCGGCTGCTGGTCGCGGACGAGGCGCTATCCAGCGCCACCATCTATGCGATCAGCTCGGTGCTGTTCGAACGGCAGCGGGAGCTCGACGAGCTGTCGAGCCTCGCTTCCCTGATCAGCATGCCGGACACCACCGGCGGCATCACGCTGCCGCTGCACGATGGCGCCGCCCAGTACTTTGATCGCGAGCAGCCGAGCTTCTGGAGCGAGCAGGCGGACTTCCTGCGTACCATGTTGTCCCTGGCGGCGATCTTCGCCTCGATGTTCTTCGGCTTCAGAAACTGGTTCCAGGGGCGGCAGAAGGATCGAGCCGATCAGTACAACAAGGACCTGATGGAGATTTACGAGTCAGCCGAGCGCGGCGAGCATGATGCGGCCCACTATCGCGACGCGCTGGCCGACGTGCTGAAGCGGGTGGTCGAAGACCTGGACAACGATCGGATTTCCAGCGATGGCTTCGATGAGTTTTCCTTCACCTGGCAGGCGGTGAGCCGGCTGCTGGAGTCCCGGGAAGCCGTCGAGCCCGGCAATCCCGCAGGCCAACCCACATGACGACGGCCATCCAGCGCAACCGGAAGGTCGACATCGGCCTGGGCATCCTGGTCCTGGCGCTGATCGTCTCAGCGGTTTTCTTCGCGCGGGCCTACGAGCAACGGGCCGAAGCCGCCGCCGCCCGGCACCTGACCACCATGCTCATGCTGCGTGAGTCAGTCCTCCAGAGCTACCTGGAAAGCCTGCGCTCCGAGGTGACCTTGTGGTCGAGCCAGCCCATCGTCCGCGACATCCTCAAGCTGCTGAACGCAGCCCATCAGGAGCGGGGCACCGAGGCGGTCGACCAGATCGGCCAGCTGCAGGCCACCGAGCTGGAGAACGCCTCCGGACGGGCGTCAGGGTCCCTGCACGAGCGGATCCTGGAGTTCGCGGAGCATCACGACTACTACGACGTCTTCTTCATCTCGCCGGAGGGCGACATCCTGCTGACGGTAGCCCGGGAAGAAGACCTGAACACCAACCTGATCGACGGCCCGTTCGCCGACTCGGGCCTCGGCCGGCTGTTTGCGACCCTGATGACTTCCGGCGACGACATCGTCGCCATGGAAGACTTCTCGCTCTACCCGCCGAGCAACAACGAGCCCGCCGCTTTCCTCGGCGCCAAAGTCATCGAGAAAGGTGAGCTGATCGGCGTCTACGCGATCCAGATTCCCGAGCAGCCCATCAACCGGATCATGCAGTTCTCCGCCGGCATGGGGGAAACGGGCGAGATTTATCTGGTCGGCGAGGACCGGCTGATGCGATCGACCTCCCGCTTTTTCGAAGAGTCCACCGTGCTCCGCGCCGAGGTGACAGCGCCGACCCTGGCGAACGCCTTTCGCGACGAGGTGGGCTTCGCGATCGTCGACGACTATCGCGGCATCCCGGTGTTTTCGGCTTTCCGCCTGTTCGAGTTCGAGGGCATCCGCTGGGCCGTGCTTGCCGAGATGGACGTGGCCGAGGTGTGGGCGCCGCTGATCAGATCCCGCTGGTGGCTGGCGGCGGCCGTGGCGCTGGCGATCATCATCATCATCGTGCTGCGCTTCATGCTCATCAGGATCGTACTGCCGAGCTCCATTGCCGCTCTGCTCGGGCTGTCCATGATCTCCATGGAAACCCAGGCTAACGACTGAACACACTGAGAAAGGACTCCCAACCGTGAGACCCGCACATTTAGCAATCCTCGTCATCGGCACCGCCGTGACCGCTGCCTGCAGCACCTCCAGCCCGACCGACGCGGACCTGAACGCCGCCGAGAATGACGACCAGTACTGGCAGAAGCGCTACGAGCAGCAGTGCATCGCCTCCGGCATCCAGCCGGGCACGCCGATGCTGGTGAAGTGCGTGCAGGATCTGATGGACATCCGCGCCGAGCAGCCGGACGGCTGAGCCGACGCTAGAAATCGGCTGCGGGTGTACACTCCCGCTTTTCCTGCTGGAGTGACCCATGAGCTTTCTCAACCGCGAGCGGCACGACCATGTGCTCGTTCTCACCATGTCGAGCCCGGATACCCGCAACGCGCTGACCGGCCCGGATCAGTTCGAGGACTTCGAGGCAACCTGCGCCGAGATCAACGATGACGCCTCGGTGCGCTGCGTCGTGCTCACCGGCGAGGGCAGCGCCTTCTGCGCTGGCGGCAACGTCAAAGACATGCGCGACCGGCAGGGGCTGTTTGCCGGCGACCCTTTCGATCAGGCGGACTCCTACCGCAAGGGCATTCAGCGCATCCCGAGAGCCATACACGCGCTGAACGTACCCATCATCGCCGCCGTGAACGGCCCGGCCGTGGGCGCCGGCTGCGACCTGGCCACCATGTGCGACATCCGGATCGCCTCGGAGAAGGCCATGTTCGCCGAGAGCTTCGTCAAGCTCGGGATCATTCCCGGCGATGGCGGCGCCTGGTTCCTGCCGCGTGCCGTCGGCTACTCCAACGCCTGCAAGATGGCGTTCAGCGGTGAGCCGGTGCAGGCTGCCGAGGCGCTGGCTATGGGCCTGGTCTCAGAGGTGGTTGCGCCGGAGGCGCTCATCACCCGCTCGCTCGAGCTGGCTCAGAGCATTGCTTCCAACCCGCCGCACGCCGTGCGCCTGACCAAGCAGCTGATGCGCGCCAGCGAGCAGGCGAGCCTGAACGAGCTGCTCGACATGTCTGCCGCCTTCCAGGCGGTCTGCCACGCCGAGCCGGACCACATGGAAGCGGTCAACGCGTTCTTCGAGAAGCGTGCCGGGAACTACCGGAAGAGCTGAGGACGGCAGGTGGGCTACCGACTGCTCGCCGATGCGGTGGTCGTGGTCCACCTGGGCTTTGTTCTGTTCGCGGTGCTCGGCGCGCTGCTGGCATTCCGCTGGCCGAAAGTCATCTGGCTGCACCTGCCTGCCTTGGCTTGGGGCGCTTACGTCGAGTTTGCCGGTCGGGTCTGCCCGCTGACGCCGCTGGAGAACTGGCTGCGCAGCCGCGGCGGCGAAGCCGGCTACACGAGCAGCTTCATCGAGCAGTACCTGCTGCCGGTGCTCTATCCGGCCAGCCTGACCGTCAGCACCCAGCTGATCCTCGGCAGCCTTCTTGTTCTGATCAACGTGGCCCTCTATGGTCTGCTTCTGCGTCACTGGCGGCGCAACCAGGGGGGATCATGAGCGTCGAGATCAACGGCGTCGCGCACATTCAGTTCACCATCAACGACCCGGAGGTCAGCCTGCCCTTCTGGGAGTCGCTGTGTCACTTCATGGGCATGAAGACGCTGATCAGGAACGACGAGACCGTCTACTGCATCGGCGGCCGCACCGGGTTGCTGGCGCGGGCAGCACCCGCGGACAAACGCGGCGCAACCTTCGATCAGTGGACAACCGGGCTGCATCACTTCTGCCTCCGGGCCCGCACCCGGGAGGACGTGGACGCCATTCACGAGCACGCCGTCTCGCTCGGCGCCAACATCGTTCACCCGCCGGAAGATGGCGACGAGTTTGCGCCCGGCTACTACTCGGTGCTGTTCGAAGACCCGGACGGCATTCGAATCGAGATCAACCACGTCCCTGGCAAAGGCCACTTCGGCGATCAGGGCCGACTCGGACCCGAAGGCCCGGGACCGGCCCGACGCTACGGAGAGGAAGGGCTCCAGGACTGACTTCAGAAGAGAGGCAAACCCGATGACAACCAACCAGCAGGTGCTGATCGACTCGTTGCCAACCGGCAAGCTGCGCGCCGACAACTACCGTCTCGTCGAGAGCGAGATGCCGGAACCGGGAGAAGGGGAAGTGCTGATCCGGACGATCGCCTTCGCGATCACCGCCGGCACCCGCGCCGGGCTGCAGGGCAGCGCCAGCTACGCCGGCGCGCCAACCACCGGCGTGGTCATGAACAGCACCGGTGTGGGCGAGGTCATTGAGAGCAACGCAGACGGCTTCAGCCCCGGTGATCGGGTGATCGGCCCGACCGGCTGGCAGGCCTACTCCGCCCAGAAGGCCGGGGATCTGACCGTGCTCGATCCGGCCCACGAGCCGGTGCACTATCTCGGCCCGCTCGGCGTCAACGGCCTGACCGCCTACTTCGGCCTGCTCGAGATCGGCCAGCCGCAAGCAGGTGAGACGGTGATGGTCTCAGCCGCCGCCGGCTCCGTCGGCCATCTTGTCGGCCAGATCGCCAGGATCAAGGGCGCCCGCGTGGTCGGCGTCTGCGGCAGCGACGACAAAGGCCGGGTGCTGACGGAGCAGCTCGGCTTCGACGCTGCGGTGAACTACAAAGACGGGAACTACCGGGATGCTCTGAAGGCGGCAACGCCGGACGGGGTGGATGTTTACTTCGACAACACCGGCGGCGCCATTCTCGGCTCCGCCCTGTTCCGCATGAACGTCGGCGGGCGGATTGCCTGTTGCGGCGTCGTCTCCCAGTACGACACCAACTCGCCGGAACCCGGCCCCAAAGGTGTGCCCGGGCTGCTCGTCAACAAGCGCCTCACCATGCGCGGCTTCCTGGTGTTCGACTTTCAGTCCCGCTACCCCGAAGCCCGGCAGGAAATTGCCGGCTGGCTTGCCGACGGCAGCCTGACCGCCCTGACCGACGAGGTGGAAGGCCTGGCAGCGGCGCCGGAAGCCTTCGTCGATCTGCTCGGCGGCGGCAACCTGGGCACCCGGGTGGTCCGGCTCGACTGAACCGCGGGCGCTGCTAGTCGGCGCCTTCCAGGGTCTGCCGGCGCAACCGGCGCATGCCGACCAGCCAGCGGTCCACGTTGTCACCTTTCCGGCGCACGTACTCCTCCACTTCCGGGTGCGGCAACACGTGGAAACGCTCCTCGCGAACGGCCTCGACAACGGTTGCGGCCAACTGCTCCGGCTCGATGATGCCGTCCGTCTGGCCGTCGCCCAGGCTTCTCGGCGCCATGGCGGTGTTCACGCCCTGCGGGCAGAGCACCGAGACCCGGATACCGTCGTCACCGTGGGTGATGGCGATGAACTCAGCCAGCTTCACCGCCGCCGCTTTGGTCACCGTGTAGGGCCCCGAACCCAGCGCGGCGAGCAGGCCGGCGGCAGAGGCGGTGTTCAGGAGATAACCTTCACCCCGCTCGATCATGCCGGGCAACGCTACCCGGGCCGCGTAGACGTGGGCCATCACATGCAGGTCCCACTGCTTCTGCCAGACCTCGTTCTCCGCATCGATCAGCACCCCCGGGCCGCCGGCTCCGGCGTTGGAGCAGAACAGATCGATCCGACCGTATTTCTCCTCTGCCGCCTGCGCCAGCGCCTGAACGTCCGCCTCGGAGGTGACGTCGCAGGCCATACCATCGCAGCCGAGCTCGGCAGCAGTCGCCGCCACCGCCGCCGCATCCAGATCCGCCAGCATGACGCCGGCTGCGCCTTCGGCGAGAAACGCCGCTGCCATCGCCCGGCCGATCCCGCCGCTACCGCCGGTGATCACGGCATATCTGTCTTTGAGCTCCATCGCTGTCCCCTCGAGTGAAACCGAGCAAGCTAACGCAGAGCGGGGCAAAGAAAAACACCTGGTATCAGCAGCGGGCACTTCTTCCGCCCGTTTGATCAGGGACAAAGCGTCCCGCCCGGCCGTTGCTAACCTCAAGGCACCATAACCTGCGGCTTCCTGCGTGCACGCCCATCTGCCAGCTGACACCCTTGCCTTCCGTGACATGGTCCGTGATTTTCTGCGTGAGCACCTGGACGAGGAGCTGAAACGAGCCGCCCGGCTCACCACCGGCGTGCACACCGAGATCGAGGCCAGCCAGCGCTGGTACCGGATCCTCGCCGAGCAGGGCTGGGTGGCCGACAGCTGGCCTGAGGAGTTCGGCGGCACAGGTTGGAACGCGCTGGAACGATACATCTTCGGCACCGAGTGCTTTCGCGCCGGTGCGCCCCTGCTGTTCAACATGGGCATCCGCCACATCGGCCCCATCCTCATGGCCGAGGGGACCGAAGCCCAGCGGCAGCAATACCTGCCGTCGGTGCTCAGCGGCGAGCACATCTGGTGCCAGGGCTACTCGGAGCCAGGTGCCGGCTCTGACTTGGCGTCACTGAAGCTGAAGGCAAAGCGCCAGGGCGACCACTACGTCCTGAACGGATCGAAGATCTGGACCACCGGTGCTCACTTCGCCACCCACATGTTCTGCCTGGCGAGAACCGATGACAGCGGGCCCAAACAGGCCGGCATCACCTTTCTGCTGCTGGAGATGAACTCACCCGGGATCGAGGTGCAGCCCATCGTCAGCATCAGCGGCGATCATGAGTTCAACCAGGTGTTCTTCAACGATGTGCAGGTGCCGGTCGCGAACCGGGTGGGCCCGGAGGGCGAAGGCTGGCGGGTGACCAAGTCACTGATGCAACACGCCAGATCCACCAACGTGAACACCGGCTGGGTCCGGGAGGCGCTGGCCCGGGTGCGGCGCCTGGCGGCCCGACAGGCGAACGGCCGGGGCGGCACGCTCTGTCAGGACTCGGCTTTCCGGCGCAAGCTCGCAGAAGCGGAGATCTGCCTGGAGCGGGTGACGGTGCTGGAGCTTCGGGTGCTGGCCGCGACGCACAAAGGCGAGAGCCCGGGTGCCATCTCCTCGGTGCTGAAAACGCTCGGTTCGGAAGTGAAGCAGCAGATCACGGAGCTGGCTGCGGAGGCGGTGGCCTGGTACGGCCTGCCGTTCCAGCCCGAAGCGCTGAATCCTTACGCCCACGAACCGCCCATCGGGCCGGCAGAGGGGGTGACCGCGCTGCCGAGCTACCTCAACGAGCGGGCCGCCACCATCTACTCAGGCGCCAGCGAGATCCAGCGGGACGTGCTGGCTAAGCGGGTGCTCGGGCTCTGACCCTCAACGCAGGGCGTAACGATTCGGCTCCACGTCGTGGGTCCGCTGCCAGAACTCCAGATTCGAGAACGGTGAGTTGTTCACCACCTTGCCGTCGGAGTTTTTGTACCAGCTCTGCACCCCGGGATGCCCCCAGGCCAGCGTCCGGCTGATGGCCTGAACCTCCTCGTTGTACTCGTCGTTCATCGCCTCGGGAATCTCGATTTCCTTCGCCTGGCGTTCCAGCATCAGGGTCAGGCACTGCATCACGTAGTGCACCTGACACTCGATGCTGTAGATGATGCTGCCACCGTGCACGATGTTGGTGTTCGGGCCGTACAGGCAGAACAGGTTCGGGTAGTCCGGCACCAGCATGCCCTTGTAGGCCCGCGGGTATTCGCCCCAGCGCTCCTCGAGCATGGTGCCCGAGCGGCCGGTCACGTCCATGGGCCAGAGGAAGTGGTTGGTGTTGAAACCCGTGGCGAAGATGATCACGTCCACTTCGTGCAGGGTGCCGTCTGCGGTTTCCAGACCACCCGGCCGCACCGCAACGATCTCGTCCGTCACCAGGTTCACATCCTCCCGGGCGACGGTTGGGTACCAGTTGTTGTCGATGATCAGCCGCTTGCCGAACACAGGGAAATCCGGGACGCACTTTTCCATCAGGTCCTGGCGCTCGCCGAGCTGCTCACTGATGTAGGCAGTGAGCGCTTCCCGCAGGCCATCGTTGAGCTCGCTCATGGCCCGATCCGGGTGATCCCAGGACGGATCGGCGGGCACCGCCGGCCAGTTACGATCCATGAAGCCGAAGATCATGCGCGCCCGGTGCCACTCCGCGTACAGCGGTATGTGGTTCAGCGCCCAGACCAGCCCCGACTCCACCGGCCGGTAGTAGTCTTTGTTCGGCGACACCCAGTGCGGTGAGCGTTGGAACACGGTGGTGTGTGCCGCCTGCTCAGCGGTTTTCGGCAGCAGCTGCACCGCGCTGCAGCCGGTGCCGATCACGGCCACCCGCTTGCCGGTGAGATCCACGTCTTCCCGCCACCGGGCTGAGTGGAAGGACGTGCCCTCGAAGCTGTCGAGACCGGGAAACTCCGGAATGCTCGGGCGATTCAGCTGGCCAACCGCGCTGATCACCACGTTGGCGCTTAAGGTCTCCGTGCTGCCGTCGCCGCGCTTGACGCTGACCTGCCAGCGCCCCTGGTCGGAGAGGTAGCGCATGTCCTGCACTTCAGTTTCGAACTGGATGTTGTCGCGAATGCCGAACTTGTCCGTGCAGCGTTCGAAGTACTCGTACAGCTCGTCCCGCTTCGAGAAGTAGCCGGACCAGTTCGGGTTCCGCTCGAACGAGAAGGAGTAGAAGTGGTTCGGCGTGTCGACGCCGCAGTCCGGGTAGCGGTTCTCGTACCAGGTGCCGCCGACCGCGTCGTTCTTCTCCAGGATGGTGTAGGGAATACCTGCCGCCTTCAGCTTGACGCCGGTGCAGATGCCGGACATGCCGGCACCCACCACGATCACGCTGAAGTCGGCGAGCGTCTGGCTGCCCTTTAGACCTGCCATGGGCTCGAGCCAGGCCTGATCCCGATCAACGAAGTTCGTTTCTTCGAGCAGCATGGCGCAGAACTCGTCTTCCACAGGCTCCGCCGTCGAGAACTCCATCATTCGCCGCATCTGCTCGAGGGACGGCACCGGCGGCAACACCCCGCCGTGCTCACGCAGGCCCTTGAGCATCTCGAACGCCCCGGCACGGATCTCGGCCGCGATCTCGTCGCTGTAGCCGCCGCTGTCGTCGGGAAAGAGGCTGCCTTCCGGGGTGACGATGGGCTCCGGCGTGTAGCGGCTGGTCATCCAGCGGTCGTCGCCGCAGAGCTGCGTCATCACCATCAGCAGGGTCGGCAGGTTCACGTCCGCCAGCGCCGCGCGCAGGTCGTCGTCAGTACCCGGAATGGAAATCTCGGTCAGTCCGCTCGTCATCTTTCCCCCTCAACGTTCGCGAAGCCCCCGAGTGTAGCCAGCTACCCGCCCGACGTCACACCACTTTCAGTACCACTGGAAACCGACACAGACGGCGACGATGAGACCGGTCATGACCAACAGCTGTTTGACGTGGCGCGGCTCAGGACGCCCCAGGTGGGTCCGCCAACCGGCTGGCAGGCGCAGGCCGGCCACCAGCAGAGCCGCCAGGAACCCGGTGACGTTCCACCACAGCCAGGAAACGTTCGGGAGAAACTGCCAGAGGCAGAAGTTGACCAGCAGGCCGGCGGCAAAGCCGCGGAGCGCTCCACCCTGTCGGCCAGGGGCCAGCAGGGCAATCACGAACAGCGCCAGCAGCGGCCCGTTCGCCATGGAGCCGATCTTGTTGATCGCCTCCAGGATGGTTGGCGCGATGCGCTCGACCTGGAAGCTGAACAGAACCGCAAACGCACCCCAGCCCAGGGTGGTCAGCTTGGAGAGCAGAAACAGACGGCGCTCGTCGGCCTTCAGCGCCTGGCTGGCCAGATCTTCTACCGTTGCCGCCGACAGTGAGTTCAAGGCTGAGTCGATGGACGACATGGCGGCCGCAAAGAGGCCAACCATGATCAGCCCCACCAGCCCGGGCGGAAAGTTCGCGAGCACGTAGCTTGGAAACACCATGTTCAGATTAGGCCTGCCATCTCCCGTCAACGGCAGGCCGGAGACGAAATCGGGCGCTACGACCGCATAGGCACCCAGGCCCAAGCCGAGCAGGCAGTACAGCAGCACCAGCGGAAATCGCAGCAGGCCGTTCAGCAGCAGCACCCGATTCGAGCTGCCCACAGAGCGGGCGGCCAGCACCCGCTGGGCCTGACTCTGGTCGCAGCCGTAGTAGGCGGCGTAGAGGAAGAACCCGCCGATCAGCATTGGCCAGAAGCCGTAGGCCTCTCCTTCCCTGACCCCCCAGTTGAAATCGAGGGCCTGGGTTCGATCCAGAGACTGCACCGCTCGGAGATCTATCTCCGCCGAAAGGAACAGCAGCGTTGCCAGAACCGCAGCGACGATCAGGATCATCTGCACCACGTCGCTGATCACCACCGCGCGCATGCCGCCGAGCACGTCGTAGGTGATGGTCACCCCCATCAGGATCAGCACGGCGCTGAGAAAGCTCAGATCCAGCAGCAGGGTGAGCACGGTCGCGACGCCATACACCGTGACGCCGGTGGCAACGCCGCGGAAGATCTGAAACGTCAGGCTCGCCACCAGCCGCGCCTGGCCTCCGAGGCGCTCCTCGAGAAACGCGTAGACAGACACGTGGCCACCGGCACGGACCGGCCCGAACAGCAGCATCAGCGCCAGCATGGCCAGCGGTACCGCAATCTCGTACTGCAGCCACAACATGCCGCCACCTGCTGCGAAGCCCACGAAGGCGGGCGCACCCAGCAGGCTGTTGGTCGAGCACTGGGTGGCAATGGTGGACGTGGCCAGAGGCAAGGCGCCCATGGCGTTGCCACCGAGGTAGTAGTCTTTGCGGGTTACCTGACGCCGACCGACAAACCAGGACAGCAGCAGCATGCCGCAGAGGTAGATACCGGTAACCAGCCAGTCGAGCGTACTCACAGGCTGGCACGCATACTGCTTAGTCGAACCATGATCGCCGCAAACAGACCCATCCAGACCTGAAATGAGCGAGCAAGAATCAAGCCACAGGCCCGATCCCGGGACCGGCACTGACGAGCTGGCGGACGCTCTGGCACCGCTGCTGACGCTTCTGTATCGGCAGGACCAGGCCAGCGCCCTGGCCGCGCGGCTGTCCGCTATCGCGCACGCGGCGGGGTCTGTGGAGCCAGGCCCTGCGCCAGCCGACCGCAGCGTGAGCGAAGACCGGCCGCTGCTCATTACTTACGGCGACACCATTCAGAACGGCCACGACGCGCCGCTCAAAGTGTTGCACCAGTTCCTCACGCGCCATCTTGGTGCAGACCTGGGCGCCGTTCACCTGCTGCCCTTCTACCCTTCCTCCTCCGATGACGGCTTCGCGGTGATCGACTACCGAATGGTGGATCACCATCTCGGCAGCTGGGAAGACATCGCCAGGCTGGCCGCCGATTTCGAGCTGATGTTCGACCTGGTGATCAATCACTGCTCCCGGGAGTCACTGTGGTTTGCCGACTTCATCAGCGGCCGGGATCCGGGCCGGCACTACTTCATCACCCTCACGGAAGCCTCTGATACCTCGGCGGTCATCCGGCCCCGCAGCACGCCGCTCATATCAGCCGTGCACACCTACGCGGGCATTCGCCACGTCTGGAACACCTTCAGTGACGATCAGATCGACTTGGACTTCTCCAACCCCGACGTGCTGGAGGCTTTCGCCGACATTCTGTTTTTCTACATCCGCCAGGGCGCCAGCATCATCCGCCTGGACGCCATCGCCTTTCTCTGGAAGCGCCTCGGCACCAGCTGCATGAGCCTGCCGGAGACTCACGTGGTGGTGAAGGTGCTGCGCGCGCTGACCGATCACGCCGCCCCGCAGGTGCGACTGATTACCGAAACCAACGTGCCCCACGAGGAGAACGTCAGCTACTTCGGCGATGGTGACGAGGCGCACATGGTGTACCAGTTTTCCCTGGCGCCGCTGCTCCTCTACAGCTACGTTTTCGGCGACGCCAGCTACCTCACCACCTGGGCAGCCCGGCTCAGCGCGCCGCCTGCCGGAACCACCTACCTGAACTTCATCGCCTCGCACGACGGCATCGGCCTGCGGCCGCTGGAAGGGCTGATCCCGGAGGAGAACGTCGATCGGCTGGTTGAGCGCATGCACGAGCTGGGTGGTTTCGTGACCATGCGCGACGCCGGAGAGAAGCAGCGCCCTTACGAAATCAACATCGCCCTGTTCAGTGCTTTCGCCGAGTCGCTGCCGGCCTACCTGGCCGCGCACACGCTGTTGCTGTCTTTCCAGGGCAGTCCGGCGCTGTACGTCCACAGCCTGCTCGCCAGCAGCAACGATCTCGACCTGGTGGAGCAGACCGGTCGAACCCGATCGATCAATCGTGGGCACTGGCAGCTCGATGAGCTGCAGGCCCGACTTGCCGATCCGGAGTCGCCCCAGGCGCAGATGATCGCCCACTTCAGGAAGATCGTGGCCTGCCGCGCGGCGCAGCCGGCATTGGCGCTGGCTGCCGATCAGGCTGTCAGCCCGGGACCACCTGGCGTGTTCCTGTTGCGCCGCAGCTGCCCGACCCAGACGCTGGTGATCGCCGCATCGGTGCTCGACACGGCACAGTCCATTCCCACCCATGGCACCGGCTTGCCCAACGGCAGCTTCGAAGACTGCCTGAGCGGCCGACAGGTGCACCTTGGCGACACCTTGCAGCTCGAGCCGCTCGAGGTGCTGTGGCTGGACGTCACCGCCGCGGTCACGGCCGACAACTGATCAGGCAACGGCGGCCTGAGTCGGGGACCTCTCGATCGCAGCGATGCTGGCGGCCTCGACCTTGTCGGCCGCCACCGCATCGAGCAGATCCGTGAACACGTTCCGATAGACGCTGGTCACCCGGTGCCAGGAGGGAATGAAGGGCGACTCCTCCCCGCCTTCCAGAAACGCTTCACCCGCCTTGAGGATGTTCGAGGCGAACAGCTCCACCGCCTGCTCCTCCGCGTGCCGGTCCAGGCCCAGACCGTTGATGGCCGCGTCGTTGGCATAGGATTCGATCAGGTCCAGCGCGATCCGGTAGTAACAGGCTTTGGCCGTGCGCACCGCGCCGGGATCGAAGACGACGCCGTAGGTCGCCAGCTTCTTGAACAACGCCTTGGCGATATCCAGGCTCATGCGCGACAACCCGCGGCTGGCGTCTTCCGGGCTCAGGGCCTGGTGCTTGTGGTCGTAGTTGTCGGCGATCTCGACCTGACAGAGCCGGTTGGTGGAGTAGTTGCGATACATCTCGGAGAGAATGCCCACCTCCAGCCCCCAGTCCGAGGGAATACGCAGGTCGGTGAGGACGTCAGCCCGCATGGCAAACTCGCCCGCCAGCGGGTAGCGGAAGCTGTCCAGATAGTCGAGGTAAGGGTGACCGTCCGCGAGTTGCTTCATGGTCCGGATCAGCGGCGAAACCAGCAGCCGGCTGACCCGGCCGTTCAGCTTGTCGTTGCCGAGCCTGGCGTAATACCCCTTGCAGAACTCGTAGGCGAACTGCGGATTCGCCACCGGGTAGATGAGCCGGGCGAGCAGGCTGCGATCGTAGGTGGTGATGTCGCAGTCGTGCAGGGCAACCGCCTCGGTGGTGCCGAGCGCCTGGACGAAGCCGAAGCAGTACCAGACGTTGCAGCCCTTGCCGCGGGCTCCAGGCTCGAGGCCTTCCGCCGCCAGCTTGCCCTGAATGGCCTTCATCCTCGGGCCGTCGTTCCAGATCACGTGATGCCGCTGTGGCAGCACCGAAAAGTACTCGAGGGCATGGTGGTACTCGGCTTCGCTGGCCTGATCCAGGCCGATGATGATCTCCTCGAGGTACGGCACCCTGGCCAGCTCATCAACGATCTTGGCCAGCGCCGGCGTCGCCAGCTCCGAGTAGAGGCAGGGCAGCACCAGGGCCATTGGTCGCTGCTCGGCAAACCCGCAGAGCTCATCTTCAAGCGCGGCGATGGGCCGATCGCTCAGGTTATGCAGGGTGGTGATGATGCCGTTCTGGAAGAAGTCGCTCATGTAAGCTCCCCGGCCTCAGGCGGCCTGATTGTTGTGTTCGAGCACTTCGGACACCGCCTCGAGCCAGGCCGTGGGACCGGCAACCGGCGCCCTCTGGGTGTTCGGGTTGTCCGGTTGCAGGTAGGCGCCTCCACGGTCCGGAAAGACGATGGCGTGATCGGCGCGCTCCATCATCTCCAGATCGTTCGGGGCATCGCCGCAGGCGAGCGTCTTCGGGTGGATGCCGAACTGAAAGCGCAGCAGCCGCCAGAGCCGGGCCACTGCCCGCCCTTTGCTCAGGTGGCTGCCGACGTGGTGGAAACGGCCTCCGAGCACCATTTCCAGATCGTGTTCTGCGAGCGCTGCCCGAAACGTTTCCAGCTCCTCCGCGCTGCCACTGAAGGCCAACGGCTCCGAGCCAACCCGCTGGCGGGCTTTCCCGGCCCCCGAGTGGCTCAGCCCGGTGAGCTCGGCAATCTCTAAGGGCGTCATGTCGGAAAAGCCGCGAAAGGCGAAGTCATTCTGGAAGCGAAGGGCCCGCAACGTCGCAACCACCTCCGGATAAGGCGTGCCGAAGGACTCGATCTCAAAACCGTCCTGGCGCTGGTTGCCCGGGCGGCAGAGCACCCGCTCGCGCCAGGCCATGCCGCTGCCGTTCTCGAAAATCAGTATGGGGTCGGACTGGCAGCGGCCGGCCAGCTCGATCATTTCCGCCGGGGTTTTGCTCGAAACGAGAGCCGTGTGGGCGTCGGGGTAGCTGCCAGCAATGGTGTCCAGAGCCTGGGCGGCCTGAGCGTAGAGATAGTCGTCATCGAGCAAGGTGCCGTCGAGATCGGTGACGATGAGCCAGTTCATCTGCTTCCCCCAGCTTGTCTGCGTGCGCAATCAGACGGGAACGATGCAATCTTGGGGCCAGGGAGAAGTGGCCTCAAAGCGGGACGGAGCGCGGCATCAGGAAGACCTCTGCACCAGCCTGGAACAACGGCAGGGGCAACAGCGGCCAGGCGCACCGATTCGGTGCGTCAGGGTCGCGCCGCCAAGGTGCACACCTGTCGCACCTCTTCTCTGGAGCTGCCTGTGTATACTGGTTCGCTATGGCCGAAGCCCCCGTCGAATACCAGAGAGAGAAAAAGCGCGAAGGAAAGGTCCCGGTCAGCACCAAAATCTTCCAGGGGTTCGGCGGCCTGTCGAACAGCCATAAAGACTTCGCGTTCAACAACTTCCTGCTTCTCTACTACAGCCAGATCCTCGGCGTGCCTGCGTCCACCGCCTCCATCGTGCTGGCCCTGTGCCTGTTCGCAGATGCGATTACAGATCCCATGGTTGGTGCCTATTCAGACAACTTCAAATCGCGGCTGGGGCGGCGCCATCCTTTCATGTACGCCGCATCCGTACCCCTGGGACTTTTCATCTACCTGTTGTTTTCCCCACCAACTGACGCCTCTGAGCCAGTCCTCATCGGCTGGCTGTTCGCGTTTACGCTGGCGACCAGAACTGCCTTCACCTTCTTCATCATGCCGTGGAACGCGGTGGCGGCGGAGTACTCGGACGACTACGTGGAGCGCACCTCCATCATTACCTATCGTTGGGTAGTGGGCTGGGTCGGCGGCGTCATCTTCTCTTTCGGCATGTACACCTTCGTCTTCACCTCGTCGGAGGAGTATCCGGCCGGTCAGCTGGATCCAGGCAACTACCCGCTGTTCGCCATGATCACCGGCGGGCTGATAACGCTTTGGTGTTTGCTCTCCACGCACATGACCAGCAAGGAAGTGCCTTACCTTCTGCAGCCGGTGAAGGAGACACCGAAGTTCGATTTCATGGATCTGTTCCGGCAGGTGTTGCTGGCACTGTCCAGCCATAACTTCCGGGTGATGTTCACCGCAATGCTCTTCTTCGCAGGCATTGCGGGGGTTGGCGGTGTTTTTGACATGTACATGAACACCTACTTCTGGGAATTCAAACCAGACGATCTGCGTTGGATGGCGTTTACCTTTTTCGGCGCCGTAGCGGCATTCATCGCGGTGCCTTTTCTGCAGGAGAAGTTTCAGAAGCAGCACATCCTCATCACCGTGCTGGCGATGACGATGATCCTCGGCATCGTGAAGGTGTTATTCCGCTTTCTCGACATCTGGCCCGACAACGGTGATCCGTGGCTGGTGGTCTGTTTGGTCATTCTGGCGTCGTTCAGCGCCGGTCTGCTGACTACCGCGGGCATCATGTTCGGCTCAATGGTGGCCGACATGGTGGATGAGCAGGAACACAAGGTCGGTCGCCGCCAGGAAGGCGTCTTCTCGTCTGCAATTGGTTTTTCCGCAAAGGCTACGTCGAGTCTGGGCCTGATCATCGGCGGTCTGCTGCTCGACTTCGTGATCGGGTTCCCGAGAGAGACCCAGCCGGGTGAGGTAGAAGGCAGCGTGCTTTTCAAGCTCGCCTTCATTGATGGCATCGCCATACACGTTTGCTACTTCCTGCCAATCTGGATGCTGACCCGCTACACCCTCACCCGGGTGCGGCATGCCGCCATTCAACAGCAGCTCGGCCGTGGCTGACGGGATCCGAACAGGCATGTTCTCCTCCCTGACTTTCCGGGACTTCCGGCTGTTGTGGCTCGGCAACGTGGCAGCCACCTTCGCCATGCAGATGCAGATGGTGGCCCGGGGCTGGCTGATCTACGACATGACCGCCTCGCCCATGGCGCTGACCTGGGTGATGCTGTCCTTCATGCTGCCGTCGGTGGTGTTTTCGCTCGCCGGCGGCGTCATCGCCGACCGGCTGCGCAAGCGCTCGATCATGATCGTCTCCGGCGCCCTCAACACCATCGCCACTGCGGCCCTGGCGGCCATCGTTTACTCCGGCGAGGTGACCTTCTGGCACTTCATCTACTTCGGCGTCTTCAACGGCACGGTGCTGGCGCTGTCCATGCCGGCGCGGGCTTCGGTCACACCGGAGATCGTCGGCCGCGACCAGGTCGTCAACGCCATGGCCCTGCAGTCCGCCACCTTCAACCTGTCGCGCATCGTCGGCCCCACCCTGGCCGGGGTGCTGATCGCCGTGTTCGCGGCCGGCGACACAACGTCCGCGGAAGGTGTTGGCATCGTCATCTTCACCGTTGCCTTCCTCTACCTGATCTCGGTGATCTGCACGGCGCTCATCCACTACCAGGGTGATCCGCACCGGGAAGGCACCAGCCCGATGGCGGACGTCATCGAGGGCTTCCGCTTCATGCGCGAGGAACGGATCGTGCTTGGCCTGCTGGTGATGGGCTTCGTGCCCATGACCTTCGGCTTCTCGGTGACCTTCCTGATGCCCGCCTTCAACGCCGATGTCATCCTCGGCGGTCCGGACACGCTGGGCCTGCTGATGACGGCCGCCGGCGCCGGCGCGCTCGGCGGCTCGCTGCTGCTGGCCAGGGCCGGTGATATCGGCAGCAAGGGCCGCGTGATGTTCTACGCCGGCTTCCTCTGGGCCATTTTCATCGCCGCCTTTGCGCTGTCCGGCAACCTGATTGCTGCCATGTTCTTCGGCGCCGTCACCGGCCTGTTCGGTGCGATCATGGGTTCCCTGAACATGAGCGTGATTCAGATCGCGCTGCCGGATCACATCCGCGGCCGGGTCATGGCGATCATGATGATGGCGCACGGCTTCATGCCGCTCGGCATCATTCCGATCAGCGCCGTTGCGGAGAACTGGGGAATCGACCTGGCGCTGCTGCTCGGCGCCGTGCTGCTGGCGATCAGCCTGGTGCTGCTGCGCATCTGGATACCGGAGCTGGCAACCATCGACAAAGGCCATGGCGAAGAGCCTGAAACCGCCGACCCGGAAGCGGCTGTCGATGACGCAGCCGACACGCTCCAAGGTAGTCGCAAGGCGTGACCTCACTCGTCACCGGCAGCGCAGGCCATCTCGGCGAGGCGCTCATGCGCACGCTGCGCGCAGGGGGCGAGGAAGTGGTCGGTCTGGACGTCAAGAATTCTGATTGGACCGATCAGGTTGGCGACATCAGCGACAAGCGGCTGGTGCAGCGTCTCATGACAGGCGTGCAGACGGTCTTCCACACGGCCACGCTGCACAAGCCCCACGTTGCCACCCACTCGAAGCAGCACTTCATCGACACCAACATCAGCGGGACGCTGACCCTGCTGGAGGCGGCGGTGGAAGCCGGCGTCACGGCCTTTATCTTCACCAGCACCACGAGCGTGTTCGGCAACGCGCTGCGGCCCCCGCCAGGCACCCCGGCCGCCTGGGTCACGGAAGCGGTGGTGCCGGAACCGAAGAACGTCTACGGCGTGACGAAAACGGCCGCCGAAGATCTGTGCCTGCTGCTGCACCGACAGCGCGGGCTGAACTGCCTGATCCTGCGGACCTCCCGCTTTTTCCCCGAGGAAGATGACGACCGGGCTCGACGGGACGGCTTTACCGACGAGAACCTGAAGGCGAACGAGTTCCTCTATCGTCGGGTCGACATTCAGGACGTGGTCAGCGCCCATCTGCTGGCCCGACAGCGCGTCGGCGATATCGGCTTCGGCCGCTACATCATCAGCGCCACCTCGCCGTTCGAGCCGGCCGATCTGGCTCAACTGAACAGCGACGCGCCAGCGGTGGTGGCGGCCCGGTGCCCAACGTACCAGTCCGTGTACGCGGAGCGTGGCTACCGGATGCTGCCGCAGATCGACCGCGTGTACGTCAACGCGGCGGCCCGACAGGACCTCGGCTGGGCGCCGCAATGGAGCTTTGCCTCGGTCCTCGAGAGGCTCGGCGCCGGCGAGCCGGTGCTCAGCCCGCTGGCTGCCGCCATCGGCCGCAAGGGCTACCACGATCGCACCTTCGCCGATGGCCCCTTTCCGGTGGAAGATTGACGCGGAGCGAGCATCCGCACTACCGTGGCCCGGTCTGGAACCAGGGAATCAAGGGACTGATGATCATCCTCCGCACGCTGCTGGGGGCGCTGCTTCTGCTCGCAGCCAGCACCGCATTGGCCAGCACATGGCCGCAGGAACTCGAGAGTGACGGCGGCGACCTGATCCGCATCTTCCAACCGCAGATCGAAAGCTTCAGCGGCAACACGCTGGAAGCTCGCGCCGCCATCTCCATTCAAACCTCGACCACCCCGGGGCCACTGTTCGGCGCCATCTGGATCGTCACCCGGCTGGATACGGATCGGACCAATCGGACCGCCGTGATCCGGGACATTGATGTCACCGAGGTGCGCCTGGCGGATGCCAGCGAGGCCCAGATGGAAGCCCTTGCGCTCTTTATCGAGGAGAACGTCGAGACCTCGTCCATGACCATCTCCCTAGATCAGATTGTCGCCGACCTGGACGGCGCGGAAGGTCAGCGACCAGACGTGGTTCTCAACCACGATCCGCCGAACATCATCCTTTCCAGGGACCCGGCGCTGCTGGTGATGATCGACGGCGATCCGGTCTTTCAGGCAATCGAAGGCAGCGACTTCGAGCGGGTGGTGAACACGCCCTTTCTGATCGTGAAGAGCGGCCGCGACCTCTACCTCTACGTGGGCAGCAACGCCTGGTATCGTGGCAGCGATCCGCTCGGGCCCTGGCAGCTCACCAACCGGGTACCCGATGAGATCGCCTCCCTGGTGGAACCCGCCGACGACGATCTGGACCTCAGCGACACCCGGATCATCGTCGCCACGGAGCCCACGGAACTGGTGGTGACCGACGGCGAGCCGAAGTGGGCAGCGGTGGAAGGGATGGACCTGCTGTACCTGGAAAACACCGACAGCCAGGTGTTCCTGGAGCTGTCCAGCCAGCGCTACTACACCCTGCTGTCCGGTCGCTGGTACCGCTCCGTGGAGATGCTGGGCGAGATCAGCTGGGACCACGTGCCGAACGACGAGCTGCCGGAAGCGTTCCGGAACATCCCCGAGGACTCGGTGAACGCACCGGTCCGCAGCCAGATCGCGGGCACTCCAGAGTCCCGGGAAGCGGTGCTGGACAACACCATTCCGCAGACGGCGGCCATCGACCGGACCGACGAATCCTTCAGCGTGCAGTACGACGGCGAGCCGGACTTCGCACCCATCGAAGACATTCAGGTGGAGTACGCCCAGAACACCTCTGCGGCGGTATTCCGCTACGGCAGCACCTACTACGCCTGTGATGACGGGGTCTGGTACAGCTCAACCAGTCCCACCGGCGGCTGGAAGGTGGCCACCGAGGTGCCTGACGCCATCTACCAGATCCCTGCCGACAATCCGCATTACAACGTAACCTACGTGAAGGTCTACGACGTTACTCCGGAGGTGGTCTACGTCGGCTACACGCCGGGGTACTACGGCAGCTACTACTCCTACGGCACCGTCGTGTACGGAACCGGCTGGTACTACCGTCCCTGGTACGGCCCTTACTACTACCCCCGCTACCCGACCTGGGGTTTCCACGTGCACTACAACCCCTGGACAGGCTGGAACTTCGGGATCAGCTGGACCAACGGGCCGTTCCGCTTCACCTTTTCGACCGGTGGCGCCTGGTGGGGAGTGGGTGGCTTCCGGCCCTATCCGCGCCCCTACGTGCGCGGCGGCTACCGGAAGACCAACATCAACGTGAACATCGACAACAGCATCAACATCGGCGGCGGCGACCGGCTGCAGAACCGGCCCAGCGTCTACGACAAGCCGGAGAACAGAGCCCGGGTCGCAGAGCGGGCAGAAACCGGCAACCGCAGGGCGAGGCCGGCCACCGGCGCCGAGAACAACGTGCTGACCGACCGCGCCGGCAACGTCTACCAGCGCGACAACGCCGGCAACTGGCAGCAGCGCGAGAACGGCGAGTGGAAACAGGCCAGCAACCTGGATCGAAAAAACCAGAGCGCCAGCACCCGACCCGCTACCAGTGACCGCTCTTACGGAGATCGCGGCTCCTACGGAGACCGGGCCAGCAGCTATCAGCGCCCCAGCACCAACAACGCAACTCGCCCGCAGCTTGAACGGGACTACCGAGCCCGGCAGAGTGGTGCCGCGCGAGCCAACTCTTTTCAACATCGCGCACCCGCCCGGCGGCGTTGAGCAGCGGGCAGGATATCGGGAGGAATGGGAGGAATGGGAGGAAACACAATGAACGACAACACCCTCAAACCATGGAGCGCGAGCTTGCGTGCCGCGCTGCTCGGCGTTGGCAGCCTGCTGCTGCTCAGCGCTTGCGGTCCGAGCGAGTCAGCTCCGACCGAGCCAACCGAACCGGTTGCTGAGACAACTGCAGCACCTGCCACAGCACCCGCCGCCAGCATCGAATCAGAGCTGCTGCCCGGCATCGAGTTCGTGACGGTTGAGAGCAACGGCATTCAGATGCGCGTCGCCACCATGGGCGACGGTCCTGCGGTGCTCTTTGCGCACGGCTGGCCCGAGTCCTGGTACTCCTGGCGCCACCAGATCAAGGCGGTGGCGGACGCCGGCTACCGGGCCATCGCCCCGGACATGCGCGGCTATGGCGAGACGGATGCGCCGGAAGACGTGACCACCTACAACCAGGTCAACCTGGCCGCCGACATGGTCGGCATTCTGGACGCGCTCGGCATCGAGACCGCCACCATGGTCGGCCACGACTGGGGCGCGCCGGTGGCGACCCACAGTGTGCTGATCTACCCGGAACGCTTCAACGGCCTGGTGCTGATGAGCGTGCCGCACGGCGGCCGCGGCCCGGGCAACCCGATGGACGCTATGCGTGCGCAGACCGGCGACAACTTCTTCTATATGGTCTACCACAACGAGCCTGGCGGGGTGGCGGAGGCTGAGTACGACAGCGATCCCCGAGGCTTCCTGAGCCGCATCTACCTCTCGCCGGACTCACCGAGAGAGCCGCCAGAGGTCACCGATCCGAAGCGCGCCGCCGGCGGCTGGATACCGCGCCTCGGCGCGCCCAAAGGCCTGCCGGGCTGGCTCCGCCAGGAAGATCTCGACTACTACGTCAGCCAGTTCGAGAAGGCCGGCTTCCGCGGCGGCGTGAACTACTACCGCAACTTCGGCCTCAGCTGGGAGCTGACCGCCGATCTCGATCAGACCGTGCAGGTTCCGGCACTGTTCATTGCCGGCGACAAGGACCTGGTGATCGGTGGCGCAACCGCGGACCAGCTGCGCGCCATGATGGCAGGTACGGTGCCGCAGCTGACCGATGTGGTTCTGCTGCCGGGGATCGGCCACTGGGTGCAGCAGGAGGCGCCGGAAGAGACCAACGCGGCGCTGCTGGCCTTCCTGCAGACGCTGTAGCACCCGGCAACAGTGCAATAAGGCACACACTTCGGGCCGATCTCACGATTTCGGCCCGATCTGCTCGCAATACCACGCTGAGCACAACGGTTCCGCAAACGATCCGACCGCATGCTGCCCGCCACTGACTTGATAGTGGATTCGAACAATGCGGTCTTTCGATTTTGTGGAACGTTTTGCCGTCGTCCTGCTCGTCGCCGGGATGGGTATGTTCATCTGGGGCTGGTCCATCGAGCCGCCCGGCAGCCTGATGGAGGCGGTGTCCGGCGCTTACTCGGACTGGAGCCCGGGCCTGGTGGTGGACGGCCTGCTGCTGCTCGTGATCAACCGGGTGCTGCGTAACAACGAGCGCACGCGCATTCTCGGCCAGGTGGGCAGCCTGTCGAACGAGTTCTCCCTGGACGCGGTGCGCCGCGCACAGGAAGAAGGTTGGGACAAGAACGGCGCCATGGCAGGACGCAGCTACGCGAAGGCTCGCCTCGCGCGCGCCGATCTTTCCGGGGCTGTGCTCCGGGGCAGCGATTTCAGCTTCGCCGATCTCAGCGGCGTCGACTTCATGCATGCGGATCTGCGCGAAGCGGACTTCACCGGCGCCAACCTGAATGGCGCCGACCTGCGCTGGGCAGATCTGCGCGGCGCCAGCCTGCGCTGGGCAGACCTGACCGCCGCCGAGATCGACGGCGCCCATCTCGATGGCGTGGATGCCAGCTCCGCCTGCATCGAGGCGTACCATCAGGACCACGCAGAGCTTGCCGGCGCGGTGGTCGGCGGTTATCTGTCGGACCAGCAGCAGCAGCTCCTGAAAGAGAACTTCGAGGCGCTGGTCGCTGAAGGTGAGGCGGTCATTCGCAGCTTCTATGAGCGGCTGTTCAGCGTGGCGCCGGAAGTCCGAGGCATGTTCAGCGACAACATGGATCGTCAGGTGCGCAAGTTCCTGCAGAGCCTGCATGTGATCGTTTCCAGCCTGGGCTGCACGGAGAAAGCGGTACCGATGCTGAAGCGCCTGGGCGAGCGGCACCGGGACTACGGCGTGACGCCGGATCATTACCCCATCGTTGGCGGCGTGCTGATCGAGACCCTGGAGCGCGCTCTGGGGGATGACTTCACTCAGGAAGCCAGAGCAGCCTGGGCAGACGCGTTCGCGCAGATCGCAGCGATTATGAGCGCGGAACCGGAGGCGCCGATCCCCGAAACGAACGGCCCTGCAGAAAAACCGGCAGCCGAGGAACGGGTTGTCCGCTTCCCGCAGCAGGCGGCCAACGATGCGGCGTGAGGCTGGGAAGCCTCAGGCAGTCAGATGGCGCCCTTGAGGCGGAACCCGGCCACCCAGATCTCATCCTGGCGCGGGTTCAACGCCGGATTGACGATGAGCTGGAGGTTCGGCGTCACCTCCAGGTGCTTGCCGATCTTCCAGCGGAAGTAGACCTCCCCCACGTACTGGTCGTTCAACGATCCGCCGTAAGTGTCTTCGTTCGGCCGACCCCAGTGCCCGGCGAAGCCCAGCACGTTGCCCCGACCGGTCTGAAAGCCGGCCCCGGCACTGATCGCCAGCTCAAGCAGGCTGCCCCCTTCGTCCGCATAGCCGGCGCGGACGAACGGCATCCAGCGCTCACCCACCCAGGTGTTCCAGGAGAAGTTGGCACCCCAACCGCTGGGCGTGCCTGCCGCATCCCGTTTGTCCACGTGCCAGAGAGTCACGTGCAGGTTGTCCAGGTAGATCCGTTCCTGGGACGAGGTCATGCCGAGCTCTATCGAGGTGAAGTACTCATTGTCCTCAAAAAAGCTCTCTACCGTGTCGCCGAGGTCAGTTGGGTCCGCATTGGTGTCCGTCAGGCCGGCGATCAGGAAGGTGCGCTCGGTGAGCATGGAGCCGAAGGCTACCCCGAGGGTTGCGTCGTTTGGAATCGGGATGGTCTGGGTGCCGGTAGAGAACGCAAAGTTCGAGAACCCGGTCCAGGGGCTCGCCAGCGCGTAGACATCCAGGTAGTCGGTGGCGTCGAGAAAGCCTGCCAGGAGCGTTGACCGTCCCTGATTCAGCCGCTGCCGCCAGTAGAGGTTGGTGAAGCGGAACTTCTCGTTTGAAAACGGCGGCGCGATCAGCCCGGCATAGCCGAGCTCGCCGGCCAGTGCCTGCGGCGGGATGTCTCCCGTGCGGTGCCGATGCTCCATCTTCCAGACCAGCGCTCCGGAGTTCGCTTCGCCTCGATTCAGCAGCTCCCAGCTACCGTAGAAGCGGACCATGCCGCCCCAGGCGTTGTCCTCACCAAGGCTATCGCTGGCGACGAAGGCATTGGTGGTGTAGTCCAGGCCAAGCGACAGGCCCTGCTCCTCCCGCAGACGCGCTTTCCAATCGTTGAACGGATCGAGATCCAGGAGGTTCTCAACCGCATCCGGGCTGCCGAAACCGGGTTGGCTAGACTCCGCAGCCTGCGCCGCAACTGCTGAGATGCTGACGCATGCGATGAGCAGCCAGGTCCGAAACGGCCGCAGCGCCAGCTGAGCAAACTTCCGCGCCACAGGGATTAGCTACCAGGCACGTAGTCCCGGAGGATGCCCTCGAACTGCATCGACGGGAAGCTGACTGCTTCCTCCGAGAGACGACCATCAATCTCGTTGCGATAGATCCGACCACTCTTCATCACCAGGTGGATGCTCGGGATCGGCTTAAACTCCGGCTCTGCGTCGAACCAGAGTTCTGTGCCGCCGATCACCCCGATGTCTTCCAACGGATTGCCGTCCACCAACAGCAGATCGGCGTACGCACCTTCCTCGATCACGCCAAGCGGGCCTTCCTGGTAGGGATTACGCGCACCCGACATCGCCAGCATCTCACCGGCAGTCGATGTCAGCTGCTTCAACACCTCGTAGTTGCTCCCGAAAGCCTGGGTTCGCCACCAGAGCTCGTAACGGCGCGCTCTCTCTGCATCCGAGAACTCCCCGACGTAGTCCGACGCAAACACCACCTTTACCTTGTTCTTCAACAGCCGCTCGCCGAAATCGCCAAATTCCTCCTGCATCCTGGCGATCATCGGCAGCTTCGCCGCCGGCATGAGCGGATTCTTGGCCAGGTCCGGTGACAGGCCCCACATCTGCGGCACGACATAGCCACCTTCTTTGGCGATTCGTTTCATCGTCTGGTCGGAGATGAAGAATCCGTGCTCGAATGTCTTTACCCCACAATCCAGCAGTCGGCCAACCGCTCGGTCGTTGAACGTATGCGCACCAACGTAAGTTCCCCAGTCTTTCGCAGCTTCGACCACCGCGCAGATCTCATCGACCGAGTACTGGGTTGTATCAATCGGGTCGAAACGGGATGAACCGCCACCGCCGCCCATGATCTTGATCTGGGTGGCGCCGTTCCGCAGGTTCAGCCGCGTGGCTTTCAGGACCTCAGGAACACCATCGGCGACGTTGCCGATACCCATCCGCTCGAAGTTCGAAAGGTCACCGGCATCGCGGGCGCTGAAACCTGGATCCGCCCGGTCCCGGAAATCTCCGTGGCCCGAGGTCTGAGAGATGAAGCCGCCGGAGGGGTAAAGCCTGGGGCCGATTACGCGCCCTTGATCCACCGCTCTTGCCAATCCGAAGGTCGGGCCACCCATATCCCTGACCGTGGTGAACCCGTCGATCAGAAATCGCTTCATCACTATCGTAGCGTTGTAAGAAATGTCCGTGATGTCCAGGTTGGTTTCCACCACGTTGAAGTTCTGGTTGATCATCACGTGGGCATGGCCATCGATCAGGCCCGGCATCAGCGTCCGACCACCCCCTTCGATCACCTGCGCCCCCTCAGCAGCGATCGGCTCGGCAGAGATGGTCTTTATCAGGTTGCCCTCCACCAGTACGTGCATCCCAGCCTGGAGCTCAGCGGACGTGCCGTCGAAGACGTTGACGTCGGTGATGAGCACGCGATGGGCAGGCTCCGCCGACTGCAGCATCGCCGCGGGGAGCAACAGGAGCGTTAGCAGCAGCAGACGACTCATGGGATTCCTCATCTTTCTATTCAGCAATTTCTAGAGGCAGCCGCGAAGCCTCCCGATCACCGGTCAACGGCGTGTGAAGGTTCGTCCTTGCCATTCCTGCGGACTTTAGCCATTTTCCTACCTTCACCCAACCACCCCGCACAGAATGAAACCAGAGCTTTCCGACCTCGAAGCCCGCGTCATCGGCTGCCTGATGGAGAAATCGGTGGTCACGCCGGACCAGTACCCGATGACGCTGAACGCCCTGGCCAACGCCTGCAACCAGAAGTCCTCCCGGGAACCGGTGATGAATCTGGAGCCAGGCGAAGTGCTGCATACCCTGCGCGGCCTGCAGGACAAACATCTGGTGAGGGTGGAGGAGAACTTCAAGACTCAGGTCGAGAAGTTCACCCATCGCCTCTGCAACACGCCGTTCTCCGACTACGAGTTCGATCCTGCGCAGTTCGCCGTCATGACCGTGCTGTTGCTCCGCGGCCCGCGGACGCCGGGGGAGCTGAAGGCGAACGTCGGGCGGCTGCACAGCTTCGCGGACAATTCCGAAGTGCAGGAAACGCTGAACTCTCTGATGGAGCGGGAAGGTGGGCCGGTGGTGGTGCAGTTGCCGCGAACCCCGGGGCGGCGGGACAACGAGTACGCCCACCTGTTATCCGGGCCCGTTGCCGCGGCGGCGCCAGCGGCGGCCAGCCAGCCCGACCGGCCGACCGAGTCGTTCCAGCCGACCGTTGCAGCCACCCCCACGACAGCCGCTGCTGCGAACCCTTCAGACATGGAAGACCGGCTGGCTGCCCTCGAGTCCGAGGTGGCGACTCTGAAAGCCGCCCTGGCTGCCGTGAAGGGCGAGCTGGATATCGACTAGCCGTGCCGATCAGAACATGTTCGGGCAGTGCGGCCGCCTTCGGGTCGCGAACAGCACATCGAGCGCTGCCTCTCTCGCCGGGTCTGGAATGGCAGCCCGGCCCATGCGCGCCAGGTCGCTTGCTCGGGTGTGCCCGCTGACCAGAGAGGCCAGCCCCTCCGGCCGGATCGCCAGATCCGGCGTAGCGCTCCCTGATAGCTTCTCCACCTCAGCACCGTCACCATCCGCCGCGATCCGATAGCAGCCGTTGTTCCATGGGCAGAGCTCGTCGTCGGTCACTTCGATCACCGCCTCACCTGGCAGGTCGTAACCACGCCCGCGCAGGGCGCCAGCCGCATCCACCACCCGCATCCAGACGCCGTCCAGGGTCTTTCGACGCAGCCGGCGGGGCTCCAGGAACAGGTTCGGCGCCGGGTCGTCTTCGGCGACGTAGTCGAAGCGAATCCGATCCACCAGATCGTGGCTGCCGAGGTAGCCCCAGAGGCCCCGATAGGCCTCCATGTCCAGCCAGACGAAATCGAACACGTCCATGATCTGCGGCGATTCGGGAAACAGCTCGACGTCGAAGCGGGTTTTGTAGAGGCAGTAGCCCCGCGGTTCGCCCGCAGAGTCGAAGTAAACGCCGATCCAGACGTTCTGGCTGCCCGAACGCTTCAGCATGAGGTCCCAGAAGATCTTGCCCCGTTGGAGCATGCCGTTGCCGGTTGCGGCGTAGGCCGCATAAACCGACTCGAGATGGGGCATGGCCTCGTCCCGGCTCAGCCTGCGTACCGTCCCTGCCGGCCGCTCGCCGAACTGAAACTCGATGAAGCGCAGTGGGACCTCGTAGGTGACCTGGGTCGTCGCCAGGCCGTAGCCGAAGCGCTGGTAGATGGCGCCCATGGAGGCCCAGAGGATGGCCAGCGGCACATCGCGTGCCTGCGCCCGCTGCAGCAGCCCTTCCATCAGCTGTCGGACCAGGCCGCGCCGTCGATAGGTCGAATCGCAGGTCACCAGCGTCACGCCGTCAGCGGCCACCGGCCTGCCATTCATCTGCATCTGAAAGTCGAACGCGCCCGAGGTGGCCGCGATCTGCTCGCCGTCGAACGCGCACAGCGTCTGTTCGGCCAGGATGGGTGGCGGCTCCTCGTCAGCCTGGTCGTTGGCGAACGCATACTGGACCACCTGCATCATGTCCTGCAGCTCGTCCTCACGCGCGGCGCGCAACTCTATGTTTGCCCCGGTCATGGGCTCTCCTCTCCCTTCCGCGGCGCTCAGTGTACAGTACGCAGCAGACTACGAGAGGAGCTGATTCATGACTTTAGCCATCGCCAAGGATTCCATCGATCTCGGCATCGTCACCCGCAATCCGGACGCCATGCTGCCCTTCTATCGAGATTTCCTCGGCCTCGACTACCAGGCGGAAACGCCGATGCCCGGCGGCGGCAGCATGCACCGCCTGCTTTGCGGGACGACCCTGATCAAGCTGGTGACCCCCGGCAACCTGAAAGACGTGGAAGCCCCTCCCGGGGGGCTGGCCGGTGCCAGCGGCTACCGTTACTGGACGATCACGGTCACCAACCTGGACGAGATGGCCGGGAAGTGCGCCGATGCCGGAGTGCCGGTGAACATCCCGCCCACCGAGATTCGCCCGGGGGTGCGCATCGCCATGGTGGAAGACCCGGATGGCAACTGGGTCGAGCTGATCGAAAACACATGAACCAAGGACGTAGGGACTAGCAGAACAGGATGATTCTCATGCACTTCTTAAAGCTCGCAATACTCAGCACGGCACTCGTGTTCACCAGCGCGAACGCCAGCCTGCAGAGCAAGTTGTGGCCAGCATCAGAAGAGGCCAGGCAGTTCGTCAAAGACACCGTGGTGATCGGCTTCCTGGCCAGCCCCTACGGCGCCGGATGGACCGAGAACCAGCAGCTGCTGGACTACTTCGAGGAGTCACGGCAGGCGGGCATCACCGCCCACGACATGACGCTGGCAGCGGCGTCCATGAACTTCGACGACCTGCTCTTTCAGCATCAGAAATACCGCGAAGCCATGGCCGAGCAGCCGGACAGCTTCACCTTCGTGCGCAGCATCCGCGATATCGAGACTGCGCATATCCGCGGCAGCACTGGGGTGATATGGAACGTGCAGACCGCCACCGTTCTGGAGGAAAACCCGGGACGCATGGCGATCCTCAAAGAGATGGGCATGGCCAGCATGATTCTGGCCTACAACGACCGCTTCCGGACCGGCTCCGGATCGCTGGTCGCCTACAAAGGCCAGGACGACGGGCTGACAGCCTGGGGTCGAGCGGTGATCGATGAGCTGGTTCGTTACCGCATCCTCCTGGACCTGAGCCACACCGGCTACACGACGGCCAGCGACGCGATGACCTACATGGAGGAGACCTATCCCGGCGTTCCGTTCGTCTACACCCACTCCCTGCCGGCCGGGCTCTACAAGGACGAGCCGAACGCCACGGCGAAAGGCTGCTACCGCAACATCTCCGACGAGGAGGCCGTGCGGGCCGCAAAAAGCGGCGGCTACGTTTCTCCAACTTTCACGGAGTGGATGATGGATGGCATCTGGCCGGACGACATCACCCCGGCCCAGGCCGCCGACATGATCGATTACTACGTGAAGCTGGTCGGCGTGGACCATGTGGGCATCGCGTCTGACGACATGTTCACCATGGAAAACGTGATCAAGTTCGTCAACGCCAACGCGGCTGCCTACGACGATGACGGCTACATGATCAATGCGTTCAACAAGGGAGCAACAGACGCCGGGATGATGGCCCGCATCCTGCCGGCCGTCACCGACGAGCTCTGGCAGCGCGGTTACTCAAACGAAGACCTGGCAAAGATCTACGGCGGCAACAAGATGCGCGTCTACCAGCAGGTCTGGGAGGGCATCCCGCCGGAGCAGCACCTGGAGGATCTGGAGGAGCGGATTCAGCTGCGCAACGATCTGCGCGAGCGCTTCATCTCCCGCTAGCTGGGCGCCGCGCTCAGCGCTCGGCGAACCGCTCCGCGACGGCGATCAGCCGGCGCGGCGAGCGCTTCGGGTTGGCGAAGCGCTGCACGTCGCGGGCAATGATCTCCGGGCCGCCCGGCTCGGAGTAGAACCTCTCCCGCAGGTCCTCTTCCGTTGCGAAGCCGCAGAGCGCAAAACCATCGAAAGCGGGCCCGGAAAGCGTCTCGAGCACATTGAGCTGCAGATACTCGGTCATGTAGCCATGCTGCTCGAGCGCCAGCGGCCCGTGTTTATCCCGCCAGTGCGCATCCGCCTCTTCGTGCGTCAGCCCCTCTGCGCGGACCATCGGAAAGAGCCCGAACACCTCAGCCTGGCCCGGCTTGATCACCCGTCGTTCGATCCGGTAGCTGCCCACATCAGCGACACCGGCAAGCGCCCCGGCAGCGTCCGCACCGGCTACCAACAAGCCTCTGAACGGCAGATGCTGCCACTCGGTTCTGCCGTCCGCGTACAGCGTAGCGCCGATCTCGGCGCCGAGCGCTCGGGCGCCCTCCAGATCGGTGGTTGCCGTCGCGTAGCAGGTTTGTTCGCTCATAACCGTCCCCTTCGCCAGTGTGTTCCCATGTGTTCAAGGTAGCGCTCGTCCCGAAATGAGACTACCCTCTCCCGCACTTCGACGTAAGAACTGATGATGACCACCGTCACCTACTTCTACTCCGCCCTCTGAGGACGCTGCAAAGCGGCAGGTCTGTCGCTGGAGAAGGTACTCCCTGAGTTCCCGCACATTCAGGTGGAGAAAGTGTGCCTGGATGACAATCCGCAGCCGTTTCGCGATCTCGGCCTCAGCCGCTACCCGGCGCTCGCCGCCGGCGACGAGACCCTGACCGCCGTGTTCCTGACCAAACGCAAAATCAGGGGATTTCTCAAGCGGCTCTGATGGGGTCGGAAGCCCTCAGGCTTCCTTCAGGCTTCCTCGAGCTCCAGAGGCGCCAATCCCAACGCTTCCCGATAGGTGTTGTGATAATGATGCAGGGCCGGCTCGTTGCGCCCGAACAGGAAGTGATCCTGAGCGCCTGACAGCGCGCCGCGATGACTCGACGCGGCAGCCACGTAGTCTTCCATCTGTATGACCTCGGCAAAGCCCCGGGAGCGTTCCTCCATTGTGTTGCTTCCCGGCCGCTCCTGGCCCTCGAAGTAGGCCGCTTCCTGCATGGCCTGGTGGCCGTAAAACGAGATCTCGGAGAAGGAGTTGTTCGGATCGTCCGCGCACGGGTACACGCGAACCAGGGTCGGACCGCCACCGCCGGTGATCAGCTGCACGTTCGGAAAGATGTAGTAAACGGGCAATGCGGCTTTCAGCACGTGCCACTCCGACTCCGGCAGGTTGCGCAGCAGGTCGATGCTGCGGGAGCAGAGCGTCATCCGATGGTTGCGCTTGTAGGTGTCGTACATCTGGCAGTTGCCGTAGAGCACGGGCGCCAGCGTGTCGCGATGCAGCGCATTGAAGTGGTAAGTCTCGCCGAAGGTATCAATGGCCAGCTTCCAGTTCATCGGCGTGTCGTAGCGGGTGTCCCAGCGGTGCTCGGCCGCCTCCAGGTTCCAGCAGCCGAGCTCCGGGCCCAGGTCACCGAGCAGATCGTCGATGTCGAACGGCCGCTCCGGGTTGGCGCAGGCAAACAGGAGCCCATGTCGCTCAGCGCTCGGCAGCTCCACCAGGCCATTGCAGGACTTGTCGACCTGACCGAAGTGATCCTCTTTCGGTACGGCCACCAGATCGCCGCTCGGCGCGTAGCCCCAGGCGTGAAACGGGCAGCTGAAGATCTTCCGGTTGCCCCGCCGCTCGCGCTCGACGATGGTGCCGCGGTGCCGGCAGACGTTCAGAAACGCCCGGAACCGGCCCTGCTCGTCCCGGGTGCAGATGATCGGCTTGCCGAGGTCATCGGAAGTAAAAAAGTCACCGGGCTGCTTCAGCTCGGACGACAGGCCGAGCAGCTGCGGGTAGTCCTGGAAAAACGTCTGCCACTCCGCCTTCGCCCGCTCCGGATCCGTGTAGGCGCTGATCGGGTTCCGGCGATGGCCGCCGGCGTCGACGTTGGTGTCGTTGTCGAGATGGCTCATCAGGCCTTTGATGACCCGCAACTGTTCCGCTCTTTCCATGACTCCTCCCGGGCTCCCGCCCACGTCTCGGGCTTCAGCCCGCGTTCTTTACGTTGTTGTGCAGATGCGCCTGCTGTCGCGCAATCGCTTTCTGCTTCAGCAGCGCCTCCAGCGTTCTGACTTCGGGCAGCAGACGCCGCCTGGTGGGCTCTGTCGCAACGCCAAGCAGCGGCAGGTACACGCCGTACAGCGCCCGAGCCTCGAACTCCTCCGCATCGATAATGCCGTAGGCCCACTGCACGTGCGCCAGGTGGTAGCCGTGATACATCTGGCTGGCCACGGCGTCCGGATCCAGATCAGCGCGGAGCAGGCCCTGCTCGATTCCGGCCCGCAACGCGACTGATTGCAGCCCGGGTGCGCGGGCGTTCAGGGACACCGCATCTCCACCCGCACCGAGCCCCTGGTATCGAGCCAGGATGGTGGCGCGAGACAGCGCTTCGTTGCCGGTGATCTGGGCGACGCTGACCGTTACCACCGCCCGGCAGCGACCGATCGGATCATCAAGGGGTGCTGTGTCTTCAAGCGCCTGATCGAGCACATCCATCGAGTCGTCAATCAGTGCCTGCAGGATGGCCTCACGGCTTCCGTAGAGGTTGTAGAGGGTCCGAACCACCACCCCGGCGCGCTCAGCCAGCTTGCGCATGGCCAGGCCTTCCACCCCGTCCTCGGCAATGATCTGTCGGGCCGCGGCCAGAATCCTGGCCCGTCGATCGGCCATATTTCGGGCCCGGGCACCGGCTTGTCGTTTTTGCAACATTGTTGCAATTTATCGCCACAGGCGTGAGGAAGCAAGCGGCTGAACCATCAGCCGCCAGGTCGCCAATTGAAGCTCAGGAGTGCGTCAGGACCAGCGGTCGAAACGCATGATTTCCGCTACCGGTTTCCGGGTGACCGGACCGAAGTTGCCGAGAGGATATCCCACCGGTATCAGGCAGTAGGCGGCCATGGTTTCCGGCAGATCGAGGGCTTCCGCGACCGCCTTGGGATCACCCAGGGCGAGCGTGGTCGGCGCCGCACCCAGACCCAGCGCCCGGGCTGCCAGCAGCAGGTTCTGAATGCCCGGCCAGATGGAGCCACCGGCTCTGGCCGCGGTCACCGCGTCCACCTTCTGACCCAGCTCCATGCAGGCGATCACCAGAGCGGGAATCTCGTGCATGTGCTCCATCTGCCAGAGCACCGAATCGAGCATACGCTGCCGCTTGTCGGCGCTCTGATGCGGCAGGCTGCCGGCGCGGCCACTCTGCGGCCCTACGTAGGCTTCCACGCCGGCCCGATTCAGGTCCGCCAGCTTCTGCTTCACCTCCGGGTCGCGTACCACGATCCAGCGCGCGTTCTGCATGTTCGACCCGGAAGGCGCCTGGTTCGCCGCATCGATCAGCTTGACCAGCAGCTCTTCCGGCACTTCCCGGGTGTCGAGCCGACGCATTGCCCGGCAGTTGTACATGGCCTCAAACAGGCCCATCTCTTCGTTCCCGCTCACAAGAATCTCCCCTTTCTTAAGTCCGGTTACTCGGCAAATGAATTCAGTCGGTAGAGCGTCAGCAGCATCTGGGTCGGCTTGACCCCGTGCACGCCGAAGTGCCGCTCCCAGGAACGACCCACGTCTCCCCGCTGGTAGAGGTTGGACAACGAGCGGTTCACCACCAGCCGGAAGTCCGCATCATCGCGAGGCAGCGGCAGCGCGTAAGGCTCGAAGGAGAGCATATCTTCGGTGATCACCAGCCGCTGCTCGCCCTCGGACAGGAAACCGATCCCGAACAACGTCGCCTGGTCCGCCGCCATGGCTTCCGTATTCTTGTTGACCAGGCGCTTGAGCGCGTCGGCATGATTCGGTACCCGAACGATCCGGGCGTTGATGCCACGTTGCTCGAGAGCATCCACCAGCACTTTCTCCGTGGTGGTTCCCTCTACGACGGAAACCCGCTTGTTGCCGAGGTCGTCGATGTTCCTGATCTCGCTGGAGTTGAGGATCATCAGGCTGGCGCCGGTGGCGTAAAACAGGTTCGAGAAATCGACGTGCTCCTGCCTCGACAGGGTTACCGACGTGATCCCGCACTCGATGTGCGCACGGCCTTCGGCAATCGCCTGGATGCGCTCATCCGCGTTCACCTTCACCCAGGTGATCTTCATCTCTTCCAGGCCCAGATGGCTCTGGATGTCTCTGGCGATGATCCGGCAGATGTCGATGGTGAAACCTTCCGGCGCCAGCGCTTCCGGTGCCTTCGACGAGAAGGGCGGGGATTCCGTACGGTAAGCGAGCCGGAGCTCGCCGGTCTCCCGGATCTCATCCAGCGCGCCGGCCAGCGCAGGCATGCCGGGAAGCAGAAAGGTGGTCAGCGCCAGCAATGGCAGGGCTCGAAGAGTTCGCATGCGGTCCCCAGATGTGGTGTCTCCAATGGCCGAGAATACCCGAGAGGCCTTGACTTCCGCCATCCTGGTCGGGTTTTGTCTACCGCTGATCAGACAAACCGGATTCAGGACACCATGCGCACGATTTTCCCTTCCGCCATCGCCCTGGTGCTGCTGCTCGTCGTCGGCCCGGCCGAGGGCGCCTACAGCCGCGACCAGGCAATGACCGTCGAGCAGCTGAACGGCATCGACATTGCCTACACCGTCACCGGCGAGGCCGAGGCGCCAGCGGTGCTCATGGTGATGGGGCTGACCGGATCACATCGGCTCTGGGGTGAAGACCTCATCAACGGCCTGGCGGAAGCCGGCTACCGGGTCATCCTGTTCGACAACAGAGATACCGGCGACTCAGCCCGACTGGACGAGCTGGGCACGCCGACCATCTGGTGGGAACTGTTCAAGAACTGGGCAGGATTCGATGTGGACGCCCCCTACTCGCTGGCCGACATGGCGGCAGACGGTATGTCGGTGCTCGACACGCTGGGCGTGGAGCAGGCACACATCGTCGGTGCCTCGATGGGCGGCATGATTGCCCAGATCATCGCTGCAGAGTACCCGGAGCGGACCCTGTCGCTGGTTTCCATCATGTCCACCACCGGCGCCCCGCACCTGCCTCCCGCCGAGGAGCAGGCGTCTGACGGGCTGCTGAACATCGCCGCTGCGGAAGGCGACGCCAGCAGCCAGCTCAAGGACATGGGCATCTATCCCGAAGCCATGCCGAGGCAGCTGCTGGCCATCATCGCCGCCGGCGACCGCACCGAGCAGGTGCAGACGATCTCGAGCCCAACCCTGGTGCTGCACGGCGAGAACGACACCCTGCTGCCGCCGCCGCACGGGGCGCATACGCACGAGAACATCGAGGGCTCCCGCTACGTGGTCTACCCCGGTATGGGCCACGACATGCCGGCAGAGGTAGTGCCGCTGATCATCAGCGACATGACCGCACACTTCGAGGCCGCCGACTGAGGGCGGTCAGCCTCCCCCGGTTGCGAGCCACATCCAGCTGAGCGTCACGATCGGCGCCAGCAGCCCGATCAGCAGGCCGCCGCTCATGAAGTCACCCGCTTCCAGCTTGCCGGTGCTGAAGGCGATGGCGTTCGGTGGGGTGGAGATCGGCAGGCACATGGCGCAGGAGGCGCACAGCGCCAGCGATATCACCGCCGGTGCCTCGAAGCCGCTGGCCAGCACCACCGCCACCGGCACCAGTATGTTGGCGGCAGCCGTGTTGCTCATGAGGTTCGAGAGCAGCACGGTGGTGTAGCAGATCAACACCACCACGCCGAGCTCACCAAGCCCCTCGAACGGCAGCAGGGCCACCAGCCAATCCGCAAGCCCCGTATCGCGCACACCGTTGCCGAGCGCAAGCCCACCCGCCAGCAGCAGCAGGATGTCCCAGGGCAGTTGCCGCACATCCCGGTCGCGGAGAATGCCGGTGGCCGTGAACACCGTGATTGGCAGGAAGGAGACGGCGGCGCTGGGCAGACCCGTCCACTCTCCCGTCATCCAGAGACCAACGGTTGCCGCGATGGTGCCCACGGCGACCCGCCGCTGCCAGCGCGGCGGCGCGTCCTCGTCTTCCACCGGTTCGAACTCCGGCAGAGTGAGCGCCTGGTCGCGAAGCGGGTAGCGGAAGTAGAGGTAGGTCCAGCAGATGGCAAACAGCACCAGCGCGGGCGGCAGGCCGTAACCCATCCAGGTGAGAAACCCCACCTCCTGGCCCGGAACCCCGGCCAGCGCCCCGGCGGCAATGGCGTTCGGCGGGCTGCCGATCAAGGTCGCCATCCCGCCCATGTTGGCCGCGAAGGGCACGCCGAGCAGAAGCGCTTTGGCGAAGGGGTTGCCGGGTGATAAACCGGCGACCACCGGCGCGATGATCGCCAGCATCATGGCAGTGGTCGCCGTGTTGGACATGAACATGGACAGGCCCAGCGCGCCGGCCATGATGCCGAGCAGCAGGCGCGCCGGACTCCCGCCCGCCTGGCGCAGCAGGCGGCGAGCCAGAGAGAGATCCAGCCCGGTCCGGCTGGCGGCAGCGCCGAGCACGAAACCACCGAAGAACAGCCAGATCAGCGGGTGCCCGAGCACCACGACGAAGGTCTCCCAGTCATGCGGCTCCACCGCGAACACGCCGCCCTGTGGGTTTCCGAGCAGCAGGATCTGCAGGGCGATGACCAGGATACCCACCGCGTAGGCCGGGATGATCTCGAACAGCCAGAGCATGGCGGCCAGCAGCAGAATGAAGAGCATGCGCGTCGGTGCAGACTCCAGCCCGGACTGCTGGGCGAGCCAGGCCAGCAGCCCAGCGCCAGCCACCGCCAGCGCGAAACGGGTGACGGCGCCAAGCGGCTGCACCCGCTGCCGACGCAATACCTTGCGGGCGTCACGCCGGGTGTCACCGGCAATGGTCTGAGGCGTTGGCTCCGTCACTTCGACTCCAGGATCTGCAGGAAATCTGCCTTATTCATGAGCAGACTGTAAGGTCACTCCCAAGTGTGACACAGCGCACACTTTCAGCGTCCCACGTTGCTAGGCTCGCCCGAGTACGCAACCTGGCACCGTTGGAGGTGAGGTCAATGGGCGAGCAGAAGAAACGACAATCGGATCTGGATCAATCGCAGGAGTACGAGCGCTCCCGGCAGCGCGTGTACAGCCGCGGCAGCGACTGGTTCTTCTCGTCCCGGGAGGGTGAGATGGGACCGTTCGAGACCGAAGGCGAAGCTGCGGAACAGCTCGAAGCCTACGTGATGCTGATCGATCTGAAAGAAGAGAACGAACGGCCGGTAACGCCCGACATCGACTAGCCCGACCTCCCGGAGGCGCTCGCATCCAGGAACGGCCCGTCCACGCAGAGACGCCGACCGTCCGGCGCCGCGCAGGCGCCACACACCCCGACACCGCACTTCGTCAGGTAGTCGATCGCACTGAAAATCTGCTCGTCTTTGCAGTACTTACGCTGCACGGCGATGGCCGCGTGCACCATCGGCTCCGGGCCGCAGTTGTAGAAGCGCAGCTGCTCGAGCTCGGCCGCCGGCAGCTCAGCCAGGTAGCCGTCGAGCAGATCGGTCACGAAACCCTTGAAGCCTTCCGAGCCATCGTCGGTGGCCACGTGGGTATTGGCGATGGCGCGGGCCTCCTCGAGGAAATAAAGCCGTTCGGCCGTGCGCGCACCGACGAACAGCTCACCGCCGCCATTGTCCCGGACCAGCTGATACACCGCAGCCAGCCCGGTCCCGCCGGCGACAGCCACGATCTTCGAGCCCGCTTCCTCCTGGACGGGCTGGCCGTGCGGACCTCGCACGTAGGCCCGGGTCCCGGGCGCCAGGTCCATCATCTTCGAGGTGAACTCGCCGACGTTGATCACAACCAGCGAGAACGGATCATCGGTGAGGGCTGAAAACGGCTTCTCGCCGATTCCCGGCACCCAGAGAAAGACGAACTCGCCAGCCTGAATCTCGATGGGCCGGTCGAAGCGGAGGATGCAGATGTCTTCGCAGACCCGGATGTTCTCCACCAGCTCTACCGGCCGGAAGTCCATGTCCACGTCGTAGCGGACGAGCGCGCCGGCGGAGCCATCCGCCCCGCCGTCGAGCTCCGCATCCAGCGTCCGGAAGTAGGTTTCGATCTCCGGCGTGGTCAGCCCGGTCAGGGCGGAGCCGATGCCGACGATGGTGGCACCGGCATCCCGGAAAGCCTCCACGTCTGCCGCCGAGCTGGCGCCACCACAACCGATGATCGGCACCTGGGTGCGTGTGGCGATCTCCCGCACGCACTTGAGCCCGATGGGCAGTACACCCTTGCCGGACATACCGCCAAGCTCGTTCGAGAGCACGGGGAAACCGTGCGCCGTGTAGTAACCCGGGCCCACCGTGTTGATGGCGCACAGAGCGTCCGCGCCGCCGGCCACCGCCGCCTCCGCGATCTCGCCGATGTTCTCAGCGTTCGGCGTCAGCTTCGGCACCACCGGAATATCCACCGCCGCTTTGACCGCCGCAGTGATGTCGCGAACCATCTCCGGGTCCTGGCCCATGGCCATACCGTAGCCTTTGGCGTGCGGGCAGGAAAGGTTGAGCTCCAGCCCGTCGGAGAAAGGTGCCAGCAGCCTGGCCACCTCGACGAACTCATCGATGCTGCCGCCGAAGATAGAGGTCAGCAGAAAGCGATCTTCCGGCACCTCGAGCTCGGCGAACAGCTCAGCCGAGCGCTCAGCACCCGGGTTGGTGAGGCCCACCGCGTTGACGAAGCAGCCCGGCGCGTACTGGCTGTAGACCGGCTCCCGGTAGCCTGGGCGCGGCTCCGGGCCGATGCTTTTAGTGGTCATCACCCCGATCTGGGGCACGTGCTGAAACAGGTAATCGATGATGGGTACGGCGGTGGCAACGATGCCGGACGGGATGGTGTAGGCGCCGGAGATGCGCTTACCGAGAAACTCGATGCTCAAAGGCGGGCGGCTCATGGTGGTTTGCTCTGGGTGCGGCATTCTAACGGTTCGCCGGCCGGGCAGCCATCGGCAGGCTGCGGAAATCTCTCGGCGACGGGTAAACTGCCCCATCCAGAAGCCGATCGAGCCCCGCATGCCGACCAACCTGCGTTCCCAGCATCCGCTCCGCGCCGCCAGAAGCCAGCTGCTGTTGCTGCTGCTGATCGCCTGCTGCACACAGCCCGCGCTGGCTGCCACCGGCAACCCGATGGAGCCGGAATCGCCTGACCAGTGGCAGTTCACGCTGGCCTTTCCCATGCTCTGGGCGCCGGACGTGGACGTGCAGATCCGCGGCGATCGCAGGGAAAACTTCACCATCTCCTTCGAGGACATCCTCGATGGCCTGGACTTCGGCCTGATGGGCGAGCTCTACGCGACCCGCGGCGATTTCGGGCTGGCCTTCCGCTTCAACTATCTGGATCTGCGTTCGGAGCAGAGCCGGGAGGGTCTGATCGTCGACACGGACGTGGAGCTGAAGCTGACTGCCGGCGTCAACGATCTGCTGGCCTCCTGGCGCGTGCACGACCGCGTGCGCCTGCTCACCGGCGTTCGGCACGTGCACAGCACGGTGCGCCTGGACGTGGCCAGCAGCATCAACGGCGAGGAGGTGTCGAGCGAGCGGATCAACATCGCCGATGACGATGCTTTCGACATGCTGCTCGGCGTCTCCTACGACCACTGGTTCGGCGAGCGGTGGGGCTTGATTGTCAACGGCGATGTGGCGCTGTTCGGCGACAACGATCGCAACTACAGCGCCGAGCTTCGCGGGATCTACCGGTTCGGCAAGTTGAACAACGTCTGGTTCGGCTACCGCTACCTGCGGATCGGCAACGACACTGAGGAAGACGGGCTGAGCTACCAGCTGAACACCACCCAGCATGGACCCATGCTCGGCTGGGCTTTCACCTTCTAGTCAGCCGCCTTGCAGTCAGCCGCCTTGCAGTCAGCCTCCTTGCAGGCGGGGCAGCAAGAACACTTCGGCGTCTTCAGGAATCGCCAGGTCACGGATGTCCCGATAGATCTCACCGTTGATGGAGACCGCCACTCCCTCGTCGAAGTGGCGCTGCATCTCCGGGTACCGCTCCAGCAGCAGGCGGATCAGCTCACGCACGGTAGCGGCTTCGATCTCCACCGAAGCCGCCCCGCCAACCGCGTCCCGATAGCCGCTGGACAGGCTGACGGTCAGCATCTGCCGCCAGCCTGGCTCACCCTAGCCGCCATTCGCTCCCCGGATCGCCTTCAGAATACGCGGCGGTGACATCGGCGTGTGGTCGAGGCGAACGCCCACCGCGTTCGATACCGCGCCGGCAATGGCTGCCAGCGGCGGCACGATCGAAGTCTCGCCCACCCCGCGGATACCGTAAGGGTGATTGGGGTTCGGAATCTCCAGGATCTCCGTGTCGATGAACGGCAGATCGGAGCAGACCGGGATCCGATAGTCGAGGAAGCTCGGGTTCTGCAGCCGGCCATCGTCGCCGTACACGTACTCTTCGTTCAGCGCCCAGCCGATGCCCTGGGCAGCTGCGCCCTGGAACTGGCCTTCCACGTAGTCCGGGTGAATCGCCTTGCCCGCATCCTGCACGACCGTGTAGCGGAGGATCTTGGTCTTGCCGGTTTCCGGGTCCACCTCCACATCGCAGATGTGGCTGGCAAAGGACACACCCGCACCATCTGCCACCACCTCGTTGTGACCCGCAATGGGGCCGCCGGTCTGCGGCGACTTGCGGGCTATCTCGGCCAGCGTCAGCGGCGCCAGGTTGCTGTGCTCAACGCCCTGCGGATGCGCCGCGCCATCCTTCCACTCGATGTCATCGGCGTCAATCTCCAGCATCAGCGCAGCCCGCTGCTTGAGCACATCCACCGCGGCACGAGCCGCAAAGATGGTCGCCATGCCCGAGGAGAAGGTGCCCCGGCTGCCTTCCGTGGTGTCGTTGTGACCGAGCGACGAGGTGTCGCCCACGTTCACCTTCACCTTCTCGTAGGGGATGCCGAGCTCTTCCGCCGCGATCAATGCCATGGAGGCTCGGGCGCCGCCCACATCGACGGTGCCCATAGTCAGGTTCACGGTGCCATCGACGCCGATGTTCAGATCCGTGCAGGTCTGGCCACCGAAGTTGAACCAGAACCCGCAGGCCATGCCGCGCCCCTGGTTCTTGCCGAGCTTCGCCTTCATGTGCGGATGGTTTTTCACCGCGCGCAGGGTCGCCTCGATGCCGATGGGCCCGTAAGTCGGGCCGTAAGCCGCCTTGGACCCTTCCTTGGCGACGTTCTTCAGGCGGAAGTCCACCGGATCCATGCCGATCTCTGCCGCCACCAGATCCATGGTGCTTTCCACCGCAAACGCTGCCATGGGTGCCGACGGCGCCCGGTAGGCCGCCACCTTCGGCCGGTTCACCAGCACGTCGTAGGCCACCGCCTGCACGTTCGGCAGGTCGTAGCAGGCCCAGGCCGTCATGCCGCCGAGCATGCCCCAGGGGCCCGGGAACGGGCCGTCCTGATAGCGCAGGGTGGCAAGGCCAGCCGTGATGGTGCCGTCTTTCTTGGCACCGATCTTCACGTCCATGGAGGTGGAGCAGGTGGGGCCGGAGCCCATGAACACCTCGTCGCGGCCCATCACCAGCTTCACCGGCCGATTCGCTTTCCGCGACATCGCCAGCGCCAGCGGCTCCATCCAGACGTGGGTCTTGCCGCCGAAGCCGCCGCCGATCTCGGAGGAGGTAACCTTGAGCTTGGCAATGTCCAGGCCCAGAAGCTGGGCGCAGACGGTACGGAAGGTGAAGTGGCCCTGAGTGGTCACCCAGAGCTCACCATCGCCGTCCGGACCCATGCTGGCGAGGCAGGCGTGGGGCTCGATGTAGCCCTGGTGGGTCTGCTCCGTCTTGTAGCTCTTCTCGATGATCACGTCCGCCTCTGCGAAGCCCGCGTCCACGTCGCCGTGACCGAACTGAGAGACGTTGACGATGTTCGAGGGTTTGCCCTCGTGCTCGACACCCGGCTGGACGATGGGCGCATCGTCGGCCATGGCCGCATCCACATCGGTGACGTGCGGTAACTGCTTGTACTCCACCTTGATGGCCTTGAGCGCCTTGCGCGCCGTGGGCTCATCCACCGCGGCGACCGCGGCAACGGCGTGGCCGTGGTAGAGCGCGGTGCCACGCGCCATGCAGTTCACCAGAATGTCGTAGTTCGGGCCCCGGCCGCCGGTGAGATCCGGCAGGTCGTCGCAGGTGATGACCGCCTTCACGCCCTTCATCTTCTCGGCGCGGCTGGTGTCGATCTTCTTGATCTTGGCGTGCGCGTGTGGCGAGCGGAGAATCCGCCCGACCAGCTGGCCCGGCGCAAACGCGTCTGCGCCGTAGCGGGCCCGCCCCGTTACCTTATCGATGCCATCAGGACGTCGCACCCGCGAGCCGATGACCTTGAAATCCTGATCCGTGTAAGCCTGTTCTGCCACTTATCCGTCCTCCTCAGCCTTTCTTCGCCGACTTCTTTTTCGACGTCTTGCGCACTTCCTTTGCCGCCGCATCCACCGCCCGGACGATCTTGTCGTAGCCCGTGCAGCGGCAGAGATTGCCAGCCAGCGCGTAGCGGATCTCTTCCTCGGTGGGGTTCGGGTTCTCATCGAGCAACGCTTTGGCCGCCACCAGGAAGCCAGGGGTGCAGATGCCGCACTGCAGAGCCGCGTGCTCGAGGAACTTGTCCTGCAGCGGGTGCAGCTTGTTGCCGTCTGCCAGACCCTCGACGGTTGCGACCTTCCTGCCTTCCACCTCGGCACCGAGCACCAGGCAGGAGCAGACGAGCTGCCCGTCGATGATCACGCTGCAGGCGCCACAATCGCCGGTGCCGCAACCTTCTTTGGCGCCGGTCAGGCCGAGCCGATTACGCAGCACGTCCAGCAGCGTTTCGCCGGGATGGCAGACGAACTCTTCCACATCACCGTTGACGGTGGTTGATACCTGTATGCCGCTCATTTCTTACCTCCGGCCCGTTCGTAGGCAATGAGTGCCGCTCTCCGGCCAAGCACCCCAGCCACTTCTGTTCGAAATTCGATGGTCCCGCGCATGTCGTCGATCGGCTTGCAGGCGGCCTCGCAGGCAGCTGCCAGCGCTGCCAGCGCGTCGTCGTCGAGCTTGCTGCCGATAATGGCTTTCGCCGCATCTTCGACCAGCAGCACCGTGGGGGCGACGGCACCAAGCGCAACTCGCGCCTTCTTCACCACGCCCTTGCCGTCGATGGTCAGGTTCACCCCGGCGCTCACGACGGCGATGTCCATCTCCGTGCGCGGGATGAAGCGCAGGTACGCATCGCCGGACTTCGGCTGCTTCTTCGGCAGGGAGATGGACTCGATGATCTCACCTTTCTTCAGCGAGGTTTTGCCCGGACCGGTGGGGATCTTCTCCACCGCTACCGTGCGACGACCACCCGGGCCCACCACGTTGGCTTTGGCGCCGGCGGCAACCATGGCCGGGACGCTGTCAGCCGCCGGAGAAGCGTTGCAGAGGTTGCCCGCCATGGTGGCACGACCCTGGATCTGGTCGGAGCCGATCAGGTTGGTGGCTTCCACGACGCCGGGCCAGGCCTTCTTCAGCGCGCTGCTTTTGCCCAGCCGGGAACCGGAGACGCCGGCACCGACCTTGAACCCACCATTGCTCGTCTTCTTGATCGCCTGGGTGGCGTCGATGCGTTTGATGTCGACGATGAGGTCGGGCTCAACGGCGCCACTTTTCATCCTGACAAGTAAATCTGTGCCCCCGGCAAGAACAACGGCTTTGCCCTTGGCACCTGCCAGGAGCTTGGCCGCCTCTTTCGCGGACGATGGCGCTTCATATCGCATACGCGGATAGCCTCCCCAAAGAATGGTCTCATGTGTCTCGCAGAGGAACTCTGCGCTTTTCCCCGCCGCCCACACAGTCGCGCGAGCGGTGCGAAGACTCTCACCCTTTTCCCGGCTGGGGTCAAGGCGCGGCCGGCAGCGTGAGCGCGGCCATGCGGCGGGCAAAGCGATGCTATATTTCCGTCGTTGAAGGGAGGTTGATATGGAACTGGAAAACAAAGTCGCCGTGGTCACCGGTGCCGGCTCAGGGATCGGTCGGGCGCTCGCCGTCGGGCTGGCCGCCGTCGGCGCGAAAGCAGTCGTCTGCACCGATCTGAACGGCGACAACGCCGCGGAAACCGCCGCCATGATCGGTGATGTCGCCAGCGCCCGGGTGCTCGATGTTGGCGATGAGCAGGCCATCGAGGCGCTGGTTGCCGACACCGAGGCAAACATCGGCCCGATTGACCTCTTCGTTTCCAACGCCGGCTACGGTCAGCGTGGCGGCCTCGATCTGCCGACCGAAGACTGGATGCGCATGATGAACGTCCACACCTGGTCGCACCTGGCCGCGGCACGGGCTGTGATTCCAGGGATGGTCGAACGCGGTGGCGGCTACCTGCTCAATACCGCCTCGGCTGCGGGTCTGCTAACGCAGATCGATTCGGGCCCTTACGCCGTCTCCAAGCACGCCGCGGTGGCCTTCGCCGAGTGGATCGCCATCAACTACGGCGATCAGGGCATCGGTGTCTCGGTGCTCTGCCCGCAGGCTGTCCGTACCGCAATTCTCGGTCCGGGGACCCAGGAGAAGCGGCCGAAAACCCAGGCCAGCTTCGACGGCGTGCTGGAGCCTGAAGTGGTGGCAGATGCCTGCATCGAGGCCGTGCGCGAAGAGCGGTTCCTGGTGCTTCCGCATCCGGAAGTCGCCACCTACTTCCAGCGCAAGGCCAACGACTACGACCGCTGGCTCGGCGGCATGCGCCGGTTCCGGGACAGGATCAGCGGCAAAGGCTGAGCGGCGCAGCTGGTGCGGGAACCGACGGCAGATACGCTGGCGCTGGGTACGAGCCTGGCCCTGGCCCTCATCGTCAGCGCCCTCCACTACGCGGTGTTCCGGCTCATTTACCGATTTGCCGACATCTACCAGGAGTTCGATGGTGATCTGCCGGGCATCACCCGGCTGCTGCTGGAGAGCCCGATCATCTACTGGATCTGGCCCGTGCTGGTGACCGTCTGCCTGCTGCTGCACCACGCCGGCCAGGTCAGCCGTCGCCTGGCGCTGGGTTTCGCCACCATCGGCACCGGCGTCACAACCTTTCTGTGCGTCGTCGCACTGTACCTGCCGTATTTCCAGCTAGGATCACTGGTAGTTGATTAGAGCCCAACCCCATGTCCCAGTGCCCGAATCGCTGCGGAGCGCTCACAGCCGCTGAGTACGAAGAAGTCCAGGTCGACTATTGCCCTGCCTGCCATGGCGCCTGGCTCGACTACGGCAAGCTGAGCCGGATCATCAAGAACCGCCAGCGCACCTGGTCGGCGGATCGGGTCCGAAGGGTGCTGGCAAAGCTGGATGGCTACAACACGCCTCCCATGCCGGAAGGCAGAGAACTGCTCTGCCCTGCCTGCGAGGTGACGCTGGACGAGGTCAACTACCAGGGCACCAGCAACATCATCGTCAATCCCTGCCCGGTCCTGCACGGGCTGTGGCTCGACGCCGGCGAGATCGCCACCATTCAGATCTACATGGAGCACTGGAGCGACTATGCCCGCGAGCACGCCGACGAGATCGGCGAGTCGGTGCAGAAAGTGACCGCGCAGCTGCAGGCGTCGATCGACGCCAAGCTGATCGAGGACGGCGTCGCCTCGTCGAGCGCTGCCAACCGGCTGGTGTTCGAAACGCTGGAGCTGCTCGAGCAGTGGAGGAACGCAGGATGATGCTCGCCCTGCTGAAAGTGCCCTTCCTGCTCGCGGCCTACCTGACCTGGCGCAACACCGGCAACGCCAAGTGGGCGGCCGGCGTCTGGGGCTTCGGGTCGTTTGCCATGACCCTGCTGCTGATCGGCCTGAACGGACCGGTGGCACTGTACGGCATTGCCGCTTTTCTGCTGGCCTGGGCACTGTTTTACGGCCTCTCTTTTCTCGAGGGCTCCGTGCTGACCCTGCCGGCTTTTGCTATCGGTAGCGCCGTGCTCCTCTACTTCTCCTGAACAGAAAAAAGCCCCGCATGGCGCGGGGCTCGAGGACCAGGGTCACCAGAGGGGAGCTGGCGCCCTGTTCTGCGGGCTGCTTTAAGGACGCAGCGCGCTGGAGTAGCGGCCGGCCCGATCCAGCTTGCGCTGGAAGTTCACGTCACGCGCCTTGGTGCAGGTGCGGATTCTGTGCTTGCCGTAGTAGTGGTACTTCCAGCCTTTGTCTTCGCATACCGGCGGCACCACGTTGGCGATGTCGAACTCCCAGACTGCGTCACCGTGCTGGCCGCCAACCGCTATGTCGGTGGTCGTCGGGTGCTGCACGGCGATCACGAACCTGGACGGGTCCTTCGGATGGAAGATCATGCCGGTCGCTTCGGAGCCGTTCACCTGCAGGCTGATGAAGTGATCGATGGACTCAGCCACCCCATCGTTGTCCAGATCCCGCGCGAACCAGACGTCGCCACCGACATCGCCACTGTTCGGAGAGTCTTCGATGATGTAGATGTTGCCGAGCGCGTCCTGAGCCAGGTTGTCCGGCGAGTTCAGCACGCCGGTCGTCGGCAGAAAGCCGGCGTTCTTCGGCGTTTCCTGACTGGCGAACTGGCGAACAATGGCCTTGTCCCAACCGATGTTCTCGATGGAGATCACAGCGTTCTCGGACGTTGTGGTCACGTAGAGCATCTCGTTGCCGTACTTGCTCTTGCCGATGGTCATGTCTTCCGGACGGCCGAAAGGCGTGCCGTTGACGTCATCGGCTGAGTCACGCCCCGGGCGAGCAGAGGGCTGGCAGCGGTTCTCGGAAGGCACACACTGATCGCTGTCATCCAGATCGGAGTTGTCGAAGGGATTTCTCACGCCGGGCAACGGGTTGCCGTTCCAGTCAGTGATCGGCACCCAGGTGGCATGGCCAAAGCGGGACGCCTGTACGGCCGGATCTTTGTTGACGTCGGAATCGGAGCTGCCGCTGCCGTCCCAGCGCTCGTCGGCGTTGCCGGTGAAGCCATCGGTCACCAGCACAGACGTCTGACCACCGGCCGCGTAGTCTCCGGGCTTGCTCAGCGCCAGCTTGTAGATGGAGCCGGAGCGGTCTTCGTCGATGAAGTAGATCACCTTGTTCTCATACTTGAGCGAGAAGTTGATCCCCTCGTGAGACACCTTGGCGATGCTGTCCAGCTCGCGGTAGTCCTTGCCGGGCTGCATGCTCTCTGAACCGGCAACCGGGTTCGCAGGCACGTCACCAAACGGGTCCATCACTTCGACCACGCGGCCCTGGCCGGACCATTCCTCAGCAGCGATCACCGTCTTGTTCGGGGTCAGGCGCGCCGGGTCGAAGGCACCGTAGTCGTAAGCCCAGGTATCACCGAGGATGTCATTCCGGTCACCGGTCTCGTTGCCGGCGAAGATCAGCTGGGTTTCGCCGGTTTCCGAATCGTAGCGGGATACCCCGGCGCCGATACCGGTTTCGTGCGGAATGAAGATGTAGCGACCGTAGGGACCGTACGCCAGCATGTCGAACATCGATGCCGATCTGCCGGACGGGTTACCGCGGCCATCACCGTCGGTGCGCTGGATAGACTGGAGCACGTCGTTCTCGACTTCGACCAGGCTCATCAGCCTGCTCTGGCTGATGCCGCCCGGCGTCTGCCAGGGCGAGTTCAGCTCGTTCACGTGATCGGGTGACGCGACGGCTGAAGACTGAGTCAGGGGCGAGAAGTAAGGGTTGGTGCCTGCAACCGCCGCCTGTGAAACCGCCAACGCAAGGGCGCCAACAGCCAGGTGCTTGGATCTTAACTGCATGGTTTTCTCTCTCTTAGAGCTGGATTGATTTTCGGGTTCGGGACGTCCGCACTCCTCATCCCCAGTGCGAATCAGCGAACAACGGCAGGTTGCCTCAGAGAGATTTCATGCAGGTTTCGCGCAGGTAACGATTGGGTGAAGCTCGCGTGACGGAATGACGACAGCTCAGTCGGCGGCAGTCGGAATGACCGGCATGCGCTCTGCTGCCACCTCGTTCCCGGGCTGGCTCCAGTCCAGACGAATGTCCCAGGTGAAGAACCTGTCGACCGGCAGGGTTGGCGCTGTTTCGTTGTCGATGTGCCGGAAGACGTTCTCCGGCGGCACGACCGTTGCGTCACGACCGAACAGGTAGCTCTGCTCCGCGACGATCACGCGATAGGCTTTGTTCAGCTCACGGGCCCGTTCCGGCGAGGGGGCGATCAGGTCGTAGACATCTTCTGCCTCGGCGAGCGCCTGCTCATTCAACCGACCATCGGTGTGAAACCAGCGGCTGAACATCTCCGGATTGGAGCGGAACTCGCCGCCACCGCCGACCCGCTCGAGGTAAGTGGCGATCTCACCTTTCTCTTCTCCCATATTCGGCGCGTCACGCATGCCGCGAAGGTTGATGTAGCCCCAGCCCGCCGCGCCGTCCACTTTCCGCGGGAAGCCGAACGTCTTGTCGATGGTTGCACCGATGGACGCGTGGCAGCCCATGCAGAACAGGTTTTCCTCGTAGGAGAGGGTTCTGAGCGCGCCGTCATGCCCTTCAATAAAGCCCTGCACCGACCAGCCGAAGCCGTTGTCGAGACCATGATCGCCGATGAGCGGGTAGGCAGGGAGCCGCCCAGCTTCCTTGGCGAAATTCTCCAGCTCGTACTCCCGGTCGTAGATCGCCTTGTTATAGGCCTTCCACTTCCGCATGTAGCGGACTTCCTTCATCCGCTGCGGTACCACGATCTGCCCGTCGTCATCTACGCCGACGTAGCGGACCGTGTGCAGAAACTCAGTGTCCTGCGGGTAGAGGTAGGTGCTGGTCAGCATGTCCGAAGCCGCCCCGACGTAGAAATCCCGGGCCAGCACCTCGCGCGCAGTGCCGAGCTTGCCGTTCCCGTCGAGATCAACGCCGACCCGGTTCTCGTCGATCGGCAGGGAGCTGATCCGCTCGAATCCTTTGAGCGACACCTCAACGAGCGCCAGGTTCGCCTTGTAGATCTCATGCGAGTACTCACCGTCGGCATCCGTTCGGAAGCGCTCGCCGAGCCGGATCATCACGTCGTCGGTCGAGCCGTTGGTTGGCCAGAAGGTGCTCGGCAGCGGCTTGTAGTTGAACGCCACCCAGTGGCTGCCATCCAGCGCAAAACCCTCGTCGTCGAAGGCGGCGGCCGCCAGGTGCAGGTTTTCCAGGTCCGGGATCCAGCCGCCAAACTCTGCTGCGCGCAATCGCGGCGCCAGGGCGGTGTAGTTGTCCTGGTTCACCCAGGCATCGATCTCCTGGTCGGAGATGGCCGCCACCGCCTCAGAGCGATCCACGAACAGGTTCTCCCAGTGGTTGGTCATGCCCACATCGCTGAAGGCGTAGGAGATCTGCAGCCGACCGTCAGCCATGGTGTTCTCGCGACCGGCAACCGGGTTCTGGTGGCACACGTAGCAGGGATTGAACTGGCCGTCTGTCTTCGTGTAGCACTGGGGCGGAATCGGCGCCTCCGCGTTGAAGGTCGTGTGCGTGGGATGAAGATCGGGTAGCGGTCGCGTCACCACGTCCTCCTGCGCCTTCAGGATCTTCAGCACTTGTCGATGAAGCGGCTCCGGTTCGGCGAGAGAGGCCAGGGAAGTCGTCAGCAGGAAAGTGCAAGCGCCGGATGCAAGGATGAAGCGGTACATTTCAGGCCTGGTCGAGTACAGCGAACGCAGGACCGTACCGCAGCGAAGTTACCGATCAATGACGCCTGCCGCTTTCCGTCAGCGCGGAACGTCCCCCTGCAGCTCGGCCAGGCGCTCTGCTGCGGAAGCTTCCACCGCTTCGGCTTCAGCCAGGCGGGTTTCCAACTCGTCGTACTCGTCGACGATCCCGTCCAGGAAGATCATCATCTCTTCCTCCAGCAGCTCCGGGTCCATACCCTGAGATTCCATCTCGCCAAGCTCGGCTTCCTTGGCATCGAAGCGGGTATCCAGCACGTCCAGCTCCGCCTCCACCGCTTCCAGATCCGCCACGGCCGCCTGCCAGACGGTGCGCGCCTCGGCGATCTCCGCCGGATCAACCACCGGCAGCTCAGGCTCGGGGGTAGGCGCGGATGTCACTCCGGCAGCGCCTGCGTCAGACGCCGGCAGGCTCTCGACCGGCTTCAACTCCACTTCCGGAGACGTTGCGATGGGCCGCTCAATTTCCGCAGCCGGCTCGGTGACGTCATCCTGTCGAAAGAGGTAGATGGCGACCACAATGGCGACGCCGACCAGGACGGCTGAGATTTCGAAGAGTCTGTTACGCATAGTCAGTCAGTTGTTTAGCGGAGAAGCAACTTAGGCCACAGTTGTTGCGAGCAGATTAAACCATCCGCTCTGCCGGAAGTGAGATGTACAGCAGGGTATTCGGGTCGTTGTCGTAGCGGTCGTCCGCCAGCACGAACGAGGCGTTTTCCAGCATGCGAACCGACGCCTGGTTGTCTCGATGCACGGTCGCCCGCAGCTCGCCGAGTGCCAGCGTCTCCCAGGCCCAGCGCACCAGGCCGGCGAGCAGCTCGGTGCCGAGCCCTTGCCCCCAGTAATCCCGATACAGGCCGTAGAGAATCTCCTCGCCGCCTTCGTCCGGCCGGGCAATCCCGCTCCAGCCGATCAGCTCGCCAGTCGCCTTCAGCACCACGGCTCCCGTACCGTAGCCATAGCGCTCGACGTTGTCCCGGCTGTTATTGATCCACTGCCGGGTCAGCTCTCTGGACAGGGGTTGGCCATCGCCAACGTAGCGGGACGTCAGCTCATCCGCGTTGATGAACGCCAGCCGATCCAGATCGTCCGGCTCGAAGCGCCTGAACTGCAGCCGTTCTGTCTCGAAACCGTTCACGTCGCCCTCCGTCATCCTGCAGGCAACCGATCAGGGACGGAACTGCAGGGCTCTGGGAACGAGCTGGCTCGATGCGGACACGACCCGGTAGGCCATCTCCACCCAGTCACAGACGTAGCGACGGGTATCCCGCGGATCAATCATCTCTTCGATCTGAAACCGGTTCAGCGGCCCGGCGGGCCCGCGGGCACTTTCGATCCGGGCCATGAGCTCTTCCCTGAGCGCCGCCGGATCTTCGGCTTCCGCCAGCTGCCGTTTGTAGGCCGCCTCGATACCGCCTTCCGGCGGGATCCCGCCAACGTCTGCCGACGGCCAGACCACCCGCATCGACGGCCGTGATCGCGGCGTGGCGTAGTTGTTGCCCGCAACACCGAAGCTGCGCCGCATCAGCACGCTGAAGATGGGGATCTTCACCTGAGCAAAGGCGACCATCCACTCCCCGCCTTTGCGGATCGTGCCGGCCAGCTCGTGCTCGAGGCCAACGGCAAAACCGGGGTTGTCGATCAGGTTCAGCACCGGCAGGTGAAACAGGTCGCAGAGATCCAGATGCCGGGTGAGTTTGTCGCAGCCGTCCGCCGTCAGGGCGCCGCCGTTGGCGTGCTGGCTGTCAGAGGCGATTACACCCACCGGGTAGCCGTTGAAGCGGGCAAAGCCCACGACCTGATCCGTGCCCCAGAGCGACCCCAGCTCAAAGAAGGACCCTGCATCCGCCATCAGCCTGATCGCTTTGCGAATATCGAAGGTGGTCGTCCGCTTGCGCGGAATCAGCGTAAACAGCTCTTCTTCCCGCCTATCCGGCGGATCCGCCGGGTTCGGCGCCGCCACGGGCGGCGCCTCGTAAACGCTGGCCGGCAGGTAGGAGAGAAACTGGCGGACCATGGCGGCCGCTTCTGCTTCCGTTTCGGCCAGGTTGTCCACGGCGCCGTTCCGGCAGTGGATGTGCCAGCCGCCCAGATCTTCCTTTGTGATGTCGTAGCCCATGGCATGGGAGACCACCGGCGGGCCTGCCACGAAGAGCTGAGCAATATCTTTCACCATGACCGAGAAGTGACCGAGCACCGCCTTGGCCGCGCCCAGGCCCACCACGCTGCCGAGCAGCATGTTGGCAACCGGCACCGTCGCCAGCTGCTCGGCGTACATGCTGCTGCCGAGGTGACCGGGTAAGAAAGACCCACCGCCGCCGGCCACCCGCGGTCGCCCCGCCTTGATCGCACCGGAGCTCTCCTTAGCGCTGCTCTCTCCTGCCTTCTTCTGCTCCGGCACCATGGAAGCCACGCTGCCGCCGCCGGACGAACCGTCGAGCAACCGCACCGACGGAATCCGCATCTCGATGGATAGCCGATCCAGATAACCGCTTTTGGCGCCGATGGCGCCGTCGGAGTGACCGCCTCGGGAAGTGAAGTCGTCGGCGCAGACCACAACGGTCCGATCGTCGATGTTGCCCCAGCCGCCAACGCTGTTCGCCGGCGTGAAGGCGGCCACCCGACCTTCCTCGTCGTAGGAGGTGAAGCCGGCGATGCTGCCCACCTCCCGGAATGACCCCTCGTCCAGCAGGGCATCGATGCGCTCACGGCAGGTGAGCTTGCCCCTATCCCGCTGTCGAACCACCCCGGGATCATTCGAACCCGGAGCCAGCCGCGCCTCGGCCAGGCCCTTGAGCGTGGCTACTTGATCCAGCGTCGGCATCCAGCTGTTCTCGCCATAGTCACCGGTTCCGGATACCGCACCGGCGTCTGGCACCAGGGCCGCCACGATCTGACCGGCACCGACGCTGTCACCTTCTGACAGCGCCAACAGCCCGGCAACGGTTCCGGCACAGGGCGCGGCGACAACCGACTCCATCTTCATCGCGCTGATCACCAGCAGAGGGTCGCCCGCTGACAACCTATCGCCCGGCACCGCGGCGACGGACAATACGGAACCGGCCATGGGCGCTTCGATGCCAAGCTGACCATCGGCGACCGGCAGATCCGGCAGCGCCATGGGCACCGCGGCGCCCGCATGTGCGGCATTCCCCACACCGAGCGCCTGCTGCTCCAGCAACGCCAGCGCCGCCCCTTTAGTGACGTTGCCTCCAGGCGGCTGGGTGAGCGCCGGCACCTCCTCCAGCAGCGACGTGCGGGCATCCCCTTCCTGAACCTGGGCCTGGCCGAGTATCCGATCCAGCTGGGCGATGTTGGTCGGCAGGCCGCCGATCTGAAACTCCGCCAGCGCCTGACGGGTGCGCGCTACGGCGCTGGCGTAGTCGCTGCCCGTACCGATCACCTTGGCCAGCAGCGGGTCGAACTGCGGTGGCGGTTGGTAACCCCCATAACCGTTGCCATCCACTCGCACACCTGCCCCGGTGGGTTCTTTGTAGGCGGTGATACCGCCTGCACCCTGGGCCACCACCCGGGCCTGAATCGCAAATCCGCGCGGCGCCCCGACCCGGTCCTGGTCTGCCAGGCCGAGCTCGGACAGCGAGGCACCCGCAGCCAGCTTGAACTGCGCCTCCATCAGGTCGATCCCCATCACCTGCTCGGTGATGGTGTGCTCCACCTGAATGCGCGGGTTGCACTCGATGAACCAGTACTCGGATGTCTCCGGCGCAACAAGAAACTCTACGGTGCCGGCATTCTGATAGCCCGCTGCGGCGGCCATCTTCACCGCGTCGGCCAGCAGCCGCTCGAGCAGATCCGCCTGCAGGCCGGGCGCGGGCGCGATCTCCACCACCTTCTGGTGGCGAAGCTGAACGGAGCAGTCGCGCTCGCGCAGATGCACCACGTTGCCGGCGCTGTCGCCGAGGATCTGCACCTCGATGTGCCGCGGCCGCTCGATCCTCTTCTCGAGGAAGAGCCGGCCGTCACCGAACGCTGCTTCCGCCTCGCTGGCGCAGCGGGCAAAGGCATCCGCCATTTCAGCTTCCTCCGCAACCAGCCGCATGCCCCGGCCACCGCCACCGGCAGCAGCTTTGAGCATGACCGGATAACCCGCTTCTGCGGCCGCACGGGTGGCAGCAGCAGGATCAACGAGCGCCTCGGCGCTGCCGGGGATGGTCGGCACGCCCTGTTCCCGGGCAAATTCCCGGGCCCGGACCTTGTCGCCGAACAAACCCAGCACCTCCGGGCTCGGACCGATGAAGGTGATGCCAGCCTCCGCGCAGCGACGGGCCAGCGTCTCGTTTTCGGACAGGAAACCATAGCCGGGATGCAGCGCATCGCAGCCGGCCTCTTCGGCAACCGCCATCAGCGCCTCGATGTCCAGATAGGCGCCAACCGGATCAGAGGCGCCTTTGAGCTCGCGCGCTTCATCCACGTACCGGGTGTGCAACGACAGCGCGTCCACCGGCGCGTAAACGCCCACGGTCTCCATGCCCATCGCGCCGGCTGCTCGGGCGATGCGCCCGGCAATCTCCCCGCGATTGGCAATGAGGATCTTCCTGAATGGCCTGTTCATGCTGGCTTGCCGCTCCCCGATTCTGCGAACGGACCAGTCTAGCCGAGAACCCGGGCCGGTGTAGTAGGCTTGCTGGCGAGGGACCGAGGTCCAGAGCGCCGGGAGAACGTCTGATGACCAGAACAGCACTCGGCTCGGAGTACGCCTCCGCCGACGACGATCAGTTCCAGGCCCGCTATCGCGCCCGGTGCCATTGTGGCGCCGTTCGCTACGAAGTCGCGGCAGATCCGCTGGACGCCAAGATCTGCCACTGCCGGGAGTGTCAGGTGCTGCACGGCGCACCCATGCAGTGGGCCGCCATCTTCGAAAAGCGCGACGTCCGCTTCACCGCCGGTGCGGAGCACCTGAAGTTCTACCACGCGCCAGGGCGCGTTGAGGCGCGCGAGCAACCCTGCAAAGTGGCCTGCAGGCTCTGCGGCACGCTGATCGCAGACGAGGGACGCAGGATGTGGCTCGCCTTCCCCTCGCTGTTCGACTTCGAGACCGTGCCCACCGCCTTCCAGCCCAGCGCCCACATCTTCTACAGCTCGCGGGTCATGGACGTGGACGACGGCCTGCCCAAGTGGTCAGGCCATAAAGGGAAGTCGCGGCTGGTGGGCTGAGCGGCTGACGGCGGCGAGGATCAATCCGGCAGGCCGAGCACCCGCTTGGCGATGATGTTCTTCTGCACTTCCATGGTGCCGCCGGCGATGGTCAGGGACTTGCCGTACAGCCACTGCCGCTGTGCTGCCAGCTCTTCCTTGCTCTGCAGCGCATCGACCCCGAGCATGCGGACGCCCATGGCTTCAACCAGGATCTCGTCTCCTTCCTGCTTCAGCAGCGCGCCGGTCAGCTTGACCGCGGATGAGGTGAAGCCGGGCGCGCGCGATTTAAGCTCCTCCACCGCCCTGGCCTGGGTGTACTTCTGCGCCTGCTCGCTCATCGAGTAGCGCACCAGCCGATCGCGAATGGCCGGCTCGCTGATGCGGCCATCGGTGCTGGCGACGTAATCCCGAACCTTGTCCAGCACCCCGCTCTCTTCCGTTCGCCCGCCCTGGGAACCGGAGATGTTGATGCCGGCATGGGTGGAGCGCTCGAACTGCAGCAACCGTTTGCCAACCGTCCAGCCGTTGTCCACGCCGCCCACCACGTCATCTGCGCGGCAGATGGCATCTTCGAACACGGTCTCGCAGAAAGGCGATGCGCCGGACAGCAGCCGGATCGGATGCACCTGCACACCTTCCTGCGACATATCGACAAGTACCAGGGAAATCCCCTCGTGCTTGGACTTATCCGGCGAGGTTCGAACCAGCACGAAGATGTAGTCGCAATCCACCGCGTCGCTGGTCCAGGTCTTGCGGCCGTTCAGCACGTAGTGGTCCCCCTCGAGCACGGCTTTGCAGGACAGGCTCGCCAGGTCGGATCCCGCCCCGGGCTCGGAGTAGCCCATGGCCCAGGCACCGTCGCCACGGGCGATCTGCGGCAGCCAACGGGCCTTCTGCTCATCGGTGCCATACTCAAGCAGGGTCGGGCCGATGTAGTTGACGCCACGGCCTGACAGCGGTGGCCGGGCCCCGATCCGCGTCAGCTCTTCGATCAGCACCCGGTACTGGTCCCGATCCAGCTCGGCACCACCGTACTCCTTCGGCCAGGTCGGCACGGTCCAACCCTTCTCCGCCATGCGCTCGAGCCAGACGGCCACGTCTTCGCCAAGATCGAGGCTGCGGCTGCCAATGGAGATCGGCCCCGTTCCGCGCGCCCCCGCCGGGCAGTTTTCTTCCAGCCACTGCCGGGTTTCGCGCCTGAAGGTGTCCAGTTCACTCATCAATCAGTTCTCTCAAAGGTTCTCGCGGTAATCCTGCTCAATCATCGCATCAACGGTGTCAGCCACGGCCTTGCCACCCCCTTCCTTGGCGGCGTACATCTCACCGAAGGATATCCGGAAGCGCTCGCCCCACTCATCCGGCTTCCAGAGGCCGGAACGGATGAACGCTTTTCCGCAATGGAAGAAGCACTCTTCCACCGTCACCCGGATCGCCAGCACCGCAGGCTTGCCGCGCGCTGCCAGCGACTCCAGCAGCTGCGGATCGGCGGAGAGCTCCGCCTTGCCGTTGATACGGAGCGTTTCGGAGGTGTTAGGGATCACCAGCAGCAACCCGACCTGCGGGTTTTCGATCACGTTCAGGTGCCCATAGGCCAAGCGGTTACCCGGGCGGTCCGGAATCACCAGGGTCTTCTCATCGACCACCGAGAGGAAGCCCGGCGCATCACCCTTGGGCGACGCGTCGACCCGTCCCGACTTGTCTGAAGTGGACAGCACGAGGAACGGACAGCGTTCGATGAAGCTCTTGGCGTAGGCATTCAGGTGGTCTTCCACCTTGGCATCGAGGCCGGGAGGCGGCTCGCCTACGACCGCGCGCAGCTCTTCGACGGTAGAAATCACGCTCATGGTTACAGATCCCCGGAAGTGAGCCATATCTATGACACAGCTGACCGAGCCGCACCAGTTTTTGATGAGTGATATGCTGCGGGGCTTTCCGCGCGCGACTTCTCGAGCGCACCGACAGACGGCAAAGGGGGGAACTTTGGCCTACAGCAAACCCATACCCAAACCGGGCATACACACCCGTCCCTTCTGGGAAGGGGCGAAAAGCGGCAAGCTGATGCTGCCGAAATGCGAAGACTGCAGCCACGTGCACTGGTACCCGCGGCACATCTGCCCGCACTGCCACTCCACCAACCTCACCTGGGTGGAGGCGTCCGGCAGGGGCACCATTCATACCTACGCCGTGCAGCACATGACCTTCGGGCCCTGGGCCGAAGAAGCGCCGTTCGTCACCGCCTACATCGACCTGCAGGAAGGCGACCGCATGCTCACCGTGCTTCGAGGCGTAGATCCGAACAAGCCCGAAGAGATCAAGATCGGCTCGGCCGTGGCGGTCGAGTTCGAGGAAGCCAGCGACGAGGTATCGATCCCGTTCTGGCGCGTTGTGGAGGAAGGATAATGCCAGCAGCTTTATCACGCGCCGCGGCCATCGTCGGCGCGGCCGAAGCCAACGAGATCGGTTTCCTGGAGGAACCGGTCACCGCGCTGCAGCTTCACATCGAAGCCATCAAGAACGTCAGCGAGCAGACGGGCATTCCCATATCGCGGATCGAGGGCGTGTTCTCCACTGGCTGGTCGACGGAGCTCTGCGAGCATCTCGGCATCACGCCCAAGTACATCGACACCACGGCGGTTGGCGGATGCTCGTTTGAGATGCACGTGCACCACGCGCTGGCTGCCATCTATGCCGGCATCATCGACGTAGCACTGGTCAGCCATGGCGAGAACGGCCACTCGGCCCGGAAGATCGGCAGCGGTGGTGGCAACTACGGTCGCGGTGCCGGTACCGCCTCACCCGCGGCCGAGATGAGCATGGCTTATGGCCTCGGCAGCGCGCCGTCGAACTACGCGCACGCCATGGTTCGGCACATGCACCGCTACGGCAACAGCTCGGAGGATTACGCCCACATCGCCAAGGTGACCCGCGACTGGGCGACCCTTAACCCGCGGGCGGCCATGTACTCGAAAGAGAAGCATCCGTTCGGCGGCCCGATCACGGTCGAGCAGGTGGAAGAGTCGCGCATGATCACCTGGCCGCTGACCATCCTGCACTGCTGCATGGTCGCCGACCACGGCGGCGCGGTGATCGTCGCCAGCCCGAAGGTTGCCGCCAGCCTGTCGACGAAGCCGGTCTGGATCGCCGGCGCCGGTGAGAGCATGAGCCACGGCAACATGCTGGAGATGGGCGACTTCACTAAGACGTCTGCACGCTACTCCGCAGAGGCAGCCTACAGCATGGCCGGTCTCGGTCCGGCGGACATGGAGATGGCGCAGATCTACGACTCGTTCACCATCACCGCGGCCATCACAGCCGAGATGCTGGGCCTGGCGCCGCTGGGCGAAGGTCATACGCTCTGGAAGGACGGCCGGGCCGCACCCGGCGGCAACCTGCCGATCAACACCAACGGCGGTGGTCTGTCCTTCAACCACAGCGGCATGTACGGCATGCCGCTGCTGATCGAAGCGTACCGGCAGCTGTCGGGCACGGCGGAAGACGGGGTGAACGGCGACAAGGGCAAGCAGCAGAGCGCCCGCACCTGCGTGGTGAACGGCACCGGCGGATCCCTCTCTACCACCGGCACGCTGGTGCTGGTGGCGGACGACGACTAGCCGGAGCAAACCCATGCAAACGCTCCACGAGAGCACTGTCGTCGAGAGCGAGATCGACGAGTTGGGGCACCTGAGCGTGCCGTTCTACGAAGCTCGGGCCCTCGCTGCCAGCCGGCAGCTGCTTGCCGACTCCGGGCTCGATCTCCAGGCGCTGCCGGATCAGCGCCTGGAGCTCACCCTGGTGGATGCCTTCAGCCGCAACCTGCGTGAGCAGTTTCTCGGTGCGAAGCTCGCGGTCCAGGGTGGCACGCTGGCGACCGACAGCGACCGGGTCCAGCTGTACCAGCAGATCGTCAACTCGGAGAGCGGGGAGCTAGCCGCCGTTTACGCTCAGACCTTCGAGCTGCAGTCGATTGAAAACAGAGGCAAGTCGACATTCCCCGAAGCGGTGCTCGAAGCACTGCAGCGCGCCGGGACCGACTGGCCCGAGCAGGGCCAGCCGCGGACCCTGAACCTGCAGAAGCCGCCTTATCCGCTCGCGCTCGAGCTGGCCCGGGAACGGGATCTGGCCGCGCGGCCGCCGCGGCGAATCGAGCTGGATGAATGCAACGAGGAGGGCTTCCTGGAGTCAGGTCGCTTTCAGCACTTGCCTTACAGTGGGGCAGGTTCCGAAGACCCCACCCTGCAGTGGGTGTTCGAGCTGGCGGATGGGACCCGGGTCGGGCTGGCCGACCTGGAAACACGCAATACCCTGCTGGCGCTGCCACGAGCGGGCGACCGCATCCAGGTATTCTCAGCGGAAGTGGCCCTGGCGCGGAAAACGCTGCAGCGCAGCCATTGGGTGTTCAATCTGGACTCGCAGGACCTGCTGAGCGCCGGTTCCGTCGTCATGGCCTGCCTGGATCTGGATGCCCGACGGGCGTTGGAGATGGCGGGCCCGCTCCGGGAACTGTTTGAAAGGCGCTTCCACCCGGACCTGAGTTAGTCCTCGGAGCCCCCTTGCCGGAACTCCGAGTACTCACCCCGCACCTCGAAGGTCAGCGTCAGGTCCTGCTTGTCCCGATTACGAAAGAACCAGCCGTGCTCGCCATCGAAGGCGGCGGTCAACGTCCCTGAGGCATCACTCACCCCGCGACCTTTCTCGTAGCTTTCAGATTCACCCGCGGTACCATGACCGTGCAGATCGAAGTTGATGAGCCCGCCCTCCACCTGCCAGCTGAAGGTGGCAATCGCCCCTTCGTCCATCACCAGCTTGGCCTCCACAAACTCTCCTGGGGCCAGCGTCACGACGATCACATCTTCTGCCCGATTGACGCCGACCGCTGGCTCGCCTGCTGCAGCAGATGCTGCCTCCGTCGTCTGCGCATGCGCGCTGGCGAAGAATACGCCGATCAGCTGATCGATCAGCATTACCTGATCATTGCCACCATCGTGCTGCTGGTGATGCCGCTGCCGATCCGCTTCCGCCTCCTCGGCCAGCTGCATCTTGATCTCGCCCATCTCCGCCAGACCCAGCACCCTACCGATCCCGGTGGGATCAATGCCGTATTCAGCCGGCAGGACGATGGTGATCAGGATGGCGACCGCTGCGATCAGCGCCAGCAGCGTGGAGCGGAGCAGGCGGCGGGCCGAAGGCAGCTCCGCGCGGGAGGGTATATCGCTGTTGTACACAATCAGTTCCTCAAAACTTCTAAAGAGAGACGAAATAGCCGGTCAGTTGCAGGCCTACGAGCACAAACCCGGCGCACATGATAACGACGTTGGCGGTGTAGGCATGGCTCAGGAACCCATCCGTGCGGCGCCACCAGCCCATGGCGATCAGCACCGCGGTCAGCGCCAGCAGCTGACCGATTTCGACCCCGACGTTGAATGCCAGCAGGTTCGGCACCAGGCCTTGCGGCGCAAAGTCGTAGTCGATGATTTTGGAGGCCAGACCAAAGCCGTGGAAGAAGCCGAAGATCAGCGTCGCCAGCTTCGTGTTCGGCTGCACGCCGAACCAGACCTGATAGGCGCCAAGGTTGTCGAGCGCTTTGTAGACGATGGAGAAGCCGATGACGGCGTCGATCAGGTAGGGGTTGATCCCGAAATCGAGCAGCACGCCGAGCAGCATGGTGACGGAGTGGCCAACGGCAAACAGCGTCACGTAGATCGCGATGTCTTTCAGGCGGTAGAGAAAGAAGATGACCGCAAACAGAAACAGCACGTGATCGTAGCCGGTGACCATGTGCTTGGCGCCGAGGTAAGCGAAAGGAATCAGATGAACGCCGAAGATCTCCTGGATGTAGCCCTTGTCGCCCTCGGCGATGGCGTGCGCAAGCACCTCGCCCGCAGGCAGCAGCAGGCAGGTCAGGAGGCAAATCGTCAGCCAGGATCTGCTCATTCGCGGCCTAATCACCCGCTCCCGCCCGCAGGGCCTGGGCTTGCGACAGCACGTAGCTCCTGATGGCCTGGGACGCCTCGATCTCGATACCCATGGCCGGCATGCCACCGGCCGCCTTCGAGCCGCCCACCACGATCGCATCCCAGGTGGCGAAGACTTCCGCATCCGAGTACCGCAGATCAGGGACCGAGCCGCCGGCGCGCGCAATCACCTTGGAGCCGTGGCAGATCTTGCAGTAACCGTCGTAGAGCGCGGCGCCGGTGGCAACGGTCTCAGGCTCCGCTTTCAGGACGGGCTGATCCGGCAACGATCGCGCCTTCACCGTGGCGGACGACAGCGGCTGCCTGCCCTCGAGAGAAAAGGCCATCAGCCGGGTTGGCCCACGCAGCTCCGCCGATCCGTGCATCTCCGGGTACATGAACTGCAGGCCACCCCCCGCGCCAACCGGGATCACCACGTACTGCTCGCCATCCACCGCGTAGCTCGCCGCGGCCGCGTTGATGGCGGTGCCGGTCTGTACGCTCCAGAGCTTACGACCGCTGTCCGCGGCGTAGGCTTCGAACTGGCCGCTGCCGAGACCCTGAAAAAGCAGGTTGCCGGCGGTGGTCATGAGCCCACCATTGAACGGTAAGCCGTGGTCGACCTGCCAGCGGACTTTGCCGGTTGCAGGATCCATCGCCACCAGCTTCCCTGGCGCGTGCGGCTTGCCATCCACTTCCGTCAGCATGACGATGGCTTCCCGCTCACCGTCACCGCCGATTTCCGCAGGCGCATCAACGACCGGGATGTAGGTCAGGCTGGTGCCGGGGTGGTAGGCCATGGGGTGCCAGTTGTGCGCGCCCCAGCTGTTCGGCCACAGGTAGGTGGTTTCGTCTTCCTCGAGGTTCCAGACTTCCCCCGCCGGGTCGTAGATCGGCTTCCCGGTTTCGATGTCGATGTCCGATGCCCAGCTCGTCCTGGCGAATTTGCCCACCGCCAGCAGCTCGCCGCTGTGCCGGTCGAGGGTGTAGTGGAAGCCGTTCTTCGGTGCGATCAGCAGTGTCTGCCGGTCTTCTCCGCGCACGTTCAAATCCGCCAGCACGATGTTCATGGTGGCGTTGTAGTCCCAACTGTCTCTATCCACCGTCTGGTAGTGCCAGCGGTACTCACCGCTGTCCGCATCCACCGCCACCACCGAAGAGAGAAACAGGTTGCTGCCCCCAGCCGGGCTCCGCTCGGCGTGCAGATAGGGATAGGCTCCGGAGGTTCCGAAGAACAGCTGGTTCGACGCCGGATCGTAAGTCATCTCGTTCCAGCTGTGGCCGCCGCCGCCATATTTTTCCAGCGCATCACCGGACCAGGTGCTGGCCGCCATCTTCAGCACCGGAGTGTCGTTCTCTTCATCCCTGTCGCTCGGGACGATGTAAAACCGCCAGGCCAACTCACCGGTGACTGCATCGTAGGCGGAGACGTAGCCCCGGCCTTTCTCCTGGGATTCCGAGCCGCCATTGCCGAGGAAAACTTTACCGCCGCCGACGTACGGCGAGTCGGTGATGAAAAATCCGAGGTCGGGATCGCAAGTCTGCTTCGACCAGAGCGGGGTCCCCCTGTCGGCATCGAGCGCAATCAATCGGCAGTCCGCGGTGGCGACAAACACCCGACCGTCCCAGACGGCGAGCCCGCGACTCGCCCGCGCGACCCAGGACAGAAAGTCGTGCTCCGCCTGCGCGCCGGCCACGTCGGGATCGTAATGCCAGAGCACCTGCCCGCTCGCCGCATCAACGGCGTACACCAGCGAGTAGGCACCGGAGATGTAGACGACTCCATCAATGACGATGGGCGTTGCGGCGATCCCGTCGGGGATGTCGAGTTCCGCCGACCAGGCCAGGCCCAGCTGACCGACGTTGCCGTCGTTGATCTGCGCCAGCGGCGAGTAGTGCTGGCCGGCGAAGTTGCCGCCCTTGAGGAACCAGTTCTCCCCGCTGGCCGACTCTTCCAGCACCCGGTTCTCAGTGACGTTGCCCCTTTTCGAGTCGCCTGCAGCAGCCACCGACAGGGCTGGCCAGGACAACACGAGCAGGCAGGCCGTCAGGCTGCAGCACCAGGCGCTCTGCAAGGATCGCCGCAGCATCAGAGCGCTTCCGTCAGCGTCGCCAGCGGGCCCGCCACCGCTGCCTGCACGGCTTCCGCCTGATGCGGCTTCAGGTCCTGGTTCGCCACCCCGGCTGTGCCTCCGTACGGGTCTACGATCTCCGAGTTGATGCCCGCCAGCGTCTCGATGACGGCGGCGCCACAGAACGGCACGTAGAACTCGCTGTAGCCACCTTCATGACTGAACGCCAGCCGCCCGCCGCAGAGCTCGTCGGCGAGCCGCATCACCTGCTGGGTCATGGCGCGGAAATGACTGGATATCAGCAGCATGTGGCTCAGCGGATCGAAGTACGCGGCGTCATAGCCGCAGGCAACGACGATCAGTTCCGGCTCGAACGCCCTGAGCGCGGGCTCCACCACCTCGTTCATGGCGAGCTGGTAGGCACCGCCGCCACAGCCGGCAGGCAGCGGCACGTTGATGTTGTAGCCCTGGCCCGCTCCTGCCCCCTGCTCGTCCAGGTTGCCGAGATCGACCGGGTACAGCATCTCCTGGTGCAGCGAGAGGGTCAGCACATCGGCTGATTCGTAAAAAGCCTGCTGGGTGCCGTTGCCGTGGTGCACGTCCCAGTCCACCACCGCGACGCGCCCGACCAGACCCTGAGCCTGGGCCTCGAGGATGGCGACGGCGATGTTGTTGTAGAGGCAGAATCCCCGCCCCTGATCGCGCTCCGCATGATGACCAGGTGGCCGGCACAGCGAGTAAGCATTGGCGACCTCACCCTGCAGCACGGCTCGAATCGCTGCGTAGATACCACCGGCGGAGAGCCGGGCGATGCCATCGCTGCCCGGCCCCACCAGCGCCGTTTCGCCCGCGTCGCCGCCGACGCCTTCACTAAGCTCGCGGACCCTGTCGAGGTAGGCCTGGGTGTGAAAGCGCAGCAGCATCTCGTCGCTGGCGGGCTCCACATCGAGGCCCATCAGTTGCGGCGTCACCTCGTAGGCATCGAGCAGGTTTTTCAGCCGACGCTTCGTTTCCGCGTTTTCGACGAACAGTCCCGGCTGGAAAGCACCGGCAGCCGGCGAGACGCCGCTGACCGGACCCGGGTCGTGCCACATACAGCGCTCGTGCCAGACAAACCCGGTGCTCATCGTTCTGCCTCCTGTTCCCACAACCGATGCACCATGACCCCTACCTCGTCCTCAATGGCCTGCAGGGCGTCCAGGATCAGATCCTCTCGGAACTTCCTGCCGACAATCTGCACGCCGCAGGGCGCACCACCGGCAAATCCCGCCGGTATGTTTCCCGCAGGGAAGCCGACGTAGTTGAGGCCGAAGCTGTAGATGGCAGCCCCGAACAGATCCTGCACCCCGGCGTGGGTTTCGTCGTAATCGTAATCGCAGGTGGGCCGCATCAGGAACGGGGTCAGCACCAGCGGGTATTCGGCCAGGAAGACGTTCCAGTCACGCACCAGCCGGGTTCGTTCGGCGACGCCCGTGAAGTAGCCTTCGAGATCCACCATCTCCGACATCTCGTAGAAGGCATCAAACACACCCTGGATCGTCTCGCTGCCCACTTCCCGGGCGACCGGGTCCAGGGTCAGCTTGATCTCGAGCAGGGCGACGGAGAACCAGGCATCCGCCGCTTCCTTGACCGGTGGTGGCTCCACCTCCTCAACCTGATAACCCGCAGCCGACAGGATCGCTGCCGCCCGCTCCAGGTTTTCCACCACTTCCGGATGGATAGGGTAGCCGTGGGCATTTCTGGTGAAGGCGACCTTAACCGGCTTTGCCGGCGTCGGCCCTTCGAACGGCATGGGCACGTGCCAGGGATCCCGCGGGTCGTGTGCGATCACCGCTTGGGTGCCCAACCGGACGTCCTTCACCTCCCGACAGATCACGCCCTGCACGGACATCAGCTGCGACAGCAATCCCCGTTCCACCTGCGCCGACGGGTTGTAGGCAGGCACCCGCCCCTGACCCGGCTTGACCGTCGCTACCCCGCAGGCTGCAGACGGAAAGCGCAACGAGCCACCGATGTCGTTGCCGTGGTGGATCGGACCGAAGCCGGCAGCGGCGGACGAGCCGGCGCCGCCCGAGGAGCCACCTGGACTCAGCCGCTCACCCCAGGGATTGTGGGTCAGGCCGAACAGCGGGTTGTTTGTGGTCGCCCGCATGGAGAACTCCGGCGTGTTGGTCATGCCGACGATGACCGCACCGGCGTTCAGCAGGTTCTGCACTACCGGCGAGTTGCCGAGCGCGATGTTGTCTTTGAACGCCGGGATGCCGTTGGAGTTGGCTTTACCCTCCACGTCCACGTTGATCTTGATCGTGACCGGCACGCCGTGCAGCGGGCCTAGCTCGTCACCGCGAGCCACCGCCGCATCAGCGGCTTCCGCGGCCTGCAGGGTGGCCGCCCGATCTTCGACGACGATGGCGTTCAGCCGCGGGTTCTTCTCATCGATACGCTCGAACACGGATCGAGCCACTTCTACGGTAGACCAGGCCTTGTCCCGGATCCCGGCAGCCAGCTCTACCGCGCTCTTTTCCCACAGCCGTTCCGCCATCATTCTGCCCCTTCCCGTCGTCGCAGCCTGCACTGTGCCAGAGCGCTCCTCCGCTCTCCAGCCGGAGCAGGCGCTTGTGCGGCCGAGCTGATGATCTATGCTGCCGACAAGCCACCGACCGGAGCAATCTTCGTGCGTACACTCCTGGCCCTGATCACCGCCGTTGGCCTGGCTGCCTGCGCCTCAACGGGCTCGCCCGACAGGCACAGCAGCACCGGCTTCTCTTTCGCCATTCTGGGCGATGCGCCCTACGATCCGCCTACCCTCGCCCGCTATGAACGTCTGATCGACGACGTGAACGCCCAGCCGGACATCGCCTGGGTCCTGCACGCAGGCGACATGAAAGGTGGGATCGAGCCGTGCACGGACGAGTTCTTTCAGGAGCGCTTCGAGCTGAATCAGCGCTTCAACGCGCCCTACGTGCTCACCCCGGGAGACAACGACTGGTACGACTGCGGCCGCGAAGCGGCCGGCGGCTTCGATGACTACGACCGGCTGGCGGCGCTGCGTCGCATCTTCTACCCGGCGGCCGGCTCGGCGGTGCAGGAAGACGCGATCTCCCAGGCAGACTTCCCCGAGTTCCCCGACTACGTTGAGAACGTGCTCTGGCATCGGGCCGGCGTCACCTTCGCCACCGTGCACATCCTCGGACCCACCCGGCCGCCGACCAACGGAACGCTTGCGGCCCGCGATGTGGCGGCCGCCAGCGCCTGGCTGCGGCAGACCTTTGCGCAGGCCCGAGAAGCGGACGCTGCCGGCGTGTTCATCACCATGCAGGCAGATCCCTGGGTGTTCACCGGCCTGCCGAGCCTGGCCCGTCAGCTCTGCCCGCCCTGCAACCAGCCACGCCCCGGTCTGGAATGGTTTTACCCGCTCATCACCGAGCTGGTTCAGGCGTTCGAGCGGCCGGTAGTGGTTGCTGTCGGTGATACCCACATCTTCCGCGTCGACAAACCGCTGTACGACGGGGACGGGGCCCTAATCACCAACTTCACGCGCCTCGAGGTGTTCGGCCATCCGGACGTGCACTGGGTTCGCGTGGACGTGGACGCTGCCTCTCGGAGCGTGTTCAGCTTCCACCAGCAGCTGGTGGATTGACGGGTGTGAAAGCCGGCTGCGTCAGGGCTGACGCAGCCGGTTCGGGTGTGGCCGGCGGGTCAGTCCGCGCCGGTGTTCGCTACCTCAGCACCACGCGATGCGTGATCAGCCGGCAGGAACTGCAGAGTGAAGGAGGTGAAGAGCATTTCCTCCCAGGACTGCTCACCCCAGGTCACCTCGATGGTCGGATCCGGGTTTGCCGGGTTCTGCGATGAGTTGTCCCACCACATGTCCGTCCGGAGCGTCGTGCCCGCCGGAATCAGCTTCGGCTCCGCCAGCTCGTAGGTGGTCTGCCAGTTGAAGTCGTAGGCCGGCACCGACAGCAGCAACTCTTCCTGACCGTCCGGATACACCGCGTAGATCTCCGCCGCCTTACCCCGGTAGTGGGCATGGGGCAGGATCGAATAGAGGATCGCATCCTGCGGGATCAGCCGCTCGTCCGTTTCCTTGTGCGCTTTAGCGTGCGGCGGGATGCGGATATCGTTGTTCAGGGTGAACATGTAAGTGATCGAACCCTCAGGCGCCGCCTCGTGGAACCAGAGCCCAAGCTTGGACTCGTCCAGTGCCGGCTTGCCCGTGGTGGTGTAGTGCATCTGGAACTCCAGCGTCGCGTTCGCCGGCAGGAAAATGCCCGTACCTTCCGGCAGCGCTTTCACCTCGTGCCCCGGCACGTAACCCTGCAGACCACCCTTCGGGTTCAGGCGACCCTTCCAGCGGCCTTCGGTGATGATGTCGCCGTAGGTGGTGATCGTGTGGTGCAGCACGTCCCTGGCCCCCGGCAGGATCTCCGAGGCCTGAACCCAGACGTCTCTGCCCACCGGGTTCTTCACGTGGTGGTAGAGGTAGTCGACGGTGCCGGTAGCGGGAATCTCCGCCGCCGGGATGTCGATGATGAAGTCCGGCTCGCCGAGCTGCTTGGCGACGTTCCAGTCCGGGTACTCCGCATCGTTCAGCGGCAGCGGGTCTTCACCCTCACCGCGCGGCGCGCCGGCTTCGATCCAGTGCACCAGCGTCCGGGTCTGCTCCGGCGTCAGGGAGCGATCGTTCTCCCAGTGGCCAATCGTCGGATCCGCGTGCCAGGGCGGCATCCGCTTGGTACGAACCACCTCCCTGATCATCAGAGAGAAGCCGCGCACCATGTTGTAGTCCGTCATCGCCCAGGGCCCGATGCCGCCTTGCCGATGGCAGCTTACGCAGTTGTCCATGAGCATCGGCGCGATCTCTTCGCTGTAGGAGATGCTGGCGTGCTCCGCTCGCGCCGCCTGCTGCGGGAAGTCCACCTCGCAGCCCTCGACCGCATTGCCGCTCACCGCGACCGATTCTCCGGCAGCCAGGCTGGTCAGCGCGGCTTCCAGGCCCGCATCCGCGGCGCCCCGATAGGACACTTTCCAGGTGCGCGGATCAATCAGGATCGCCTCACCGGCCTGGTTCGCCGCCAGCGACTCGCCAATGATCTGGGTGTCGTCGATCAGCACCGGCACCGTCGAGCCAGCCGCTTCGGCAATGGCCGCGCGATCGTCTTCCTGGCTGGAGTTCAGCATCAGGAACAGGACGTCTTCGTGCTCGGTTTGCAGCGCCGAAAAACGCGCGGCTGCCTCATCAGACGCTTCGCAGGCGTTGGCCTGAACCAGCAGCGCGATGGCCGGAGCATCGCTGTAGTAGTAGAGCTCGTGAGAGCCGCCAAGATGGTCGAACAGGCGGAAGTTCTCCACCCGATCGTTCACCTGCACCGCGCCTGCCGAACCGGCAGCCAGCAGCAGCGCGGCGGCAATAAATAAACCAATGCGATTGCTGAACATCAATACACCTCCTCCGTAACAGGGTTATGTTACTCCTCAATCCCCTCGCCGGCAGCTAATCCGCCTCGGGCTTTTCGCCGTAATCCTGCCAGGGCCGGTCCCGCTCACGGATCACCTCACGGAATCCCTTGTCCGCGAACGACTCGGCCCACCGGTAGGCTTCCTCCGTGTGCCGGGTGACCCCATCGAACAGGGTCCCGAGCAGCTGGGTCGTTCGCAGCCCCATGTTTTCGTAGGCCTGATTGATCAGCAGCTTGTTGAGCGCCAGCTGGTTGGCCGGGATGTTCCGATACAGCTTCGCTTCCTCCTCGATGAACGAGGCGAGCTCATCCGGTGGCACCACGTGCGAGACCAGGCCGATACGATGTGCCGTGGGCGCATCGATCGCCCGGCCCGTGAGCAGGAACTGCTTGGCGTGCTCCAGGGTCAGGCGATAAACCCAGAGCATGGTGGTCGGCGTGCCGAACACCCGGCTCGGGGCGTACCCGATGTGCGCATCGCTGGCCATGTAGAGCTGGTCGCAGCAGAGCACCAGATCGGTGGCGCCTCCCACGGCCCAGCCTTTGACCTCACCAAGCACCGGCTTCGGGCAGTGCCAGATGCTCATGAACCGGCGCACGTTGTTGCCCATGAACGCCAGGTCTTTGACTGGATCCCAGGCACCCGCCCGATGCTCGACCTCCGGCGCGCCGTATGGCATATCCCAGGAACCGCCGGCCGTCAGGTCGTAGCCGGCAGTGAAGGTGTCACCAATGCCACGCAGGACGACCGCGGCAACGTCCGGAGAGCGCGCCGCCTGATCCACCCCATCGGCGATGCCCTGAATCACGTTGTCGGTCAGCGTGTTTTTCTTCTCGGGACGGTTGATCGCGATGATGGCAATGCCGTCGCGCTCTTCGTAAATCGTTTCGCTGTTCTCGCTCATAAGCCCTCCCCGTTAATCGCTGCCGAGCATACTCGACCGCCGACCCCTTCGCTCAACGGGTTACCAGAGCTGCACCTTCTTCCAGCGGCCCTGCTGCCAGAGCGCGGTGAGAATGATCGAGTTCACCATCCGGAAGCCGAGCTGGTGGCTGAGCCAGATGCCGATCAGGCCGAAACCGGCATAAACGCCGAAGAAGTACGCACCCGGAAGCAGCAACAGGTACTGCGTGGCGAGGTTCACGTACATCACCCGCTTCACGTCGCCGGCGCCGTTCAACATGCTGGCGAACAGGTAGCCCATGCCGTTGATGGCGATCATGATGCCGAGCACCCGGCACGGCAGCACGGCCGCCGCCATGGCGTCCGCTTCCTTGATGAACACGCCGAGGATCACCTCCGGGAACAGCCAGAACGGCACCCCGAGCAGCGCCATGGCTACCGTGCCGATCTTCACCACGTCCCAGGCCCAGCGGTTGGCCTCGTCCATCGCCTTGGCGCCCATGGCCTGACCCACCAGCGTCGCGCCGGCGAGGCCGAGGCCCCAGGCCGGCATGCCGACCGCGCTGACCATGTTCACCAGCACGCTGTAGGCCGCCACCTCCACCGTGCCGACGAAAGCAACGATACGGAACATCAGCGTCAGCGCCAGGCTGTCGAGAAACTGCTGCATGCCGGCAGGCAGCATGAGGCGGACCACCACCCGCAGGTGTTTGCGAACCGAGCCGCGCTGGAAGCCGCGCGCGTGCTGCCAGCCCATGTAGAAGTGGTAGAGCGCGCCAGCTCCGGAGGCGAGAAAGGTGCCGATGCCCGCACCGGTGACGCCGTAAGCCGGCACCGGACCAAAGCCGAACATGAAGACGTAGTTCAGCGGCACGTTGAGCAGCGCGGTCGCCACCACCACCCGCAGGTAGAGGTTGGCCCGTTCGGAGGCGTTCCAGAAGCCCATGAAGGTGCTGTTGATGGAGAAGAAGACGCTGGCTGCCAGCATCCAGGCCAGATAGTCCGTTCCCTCGGCAACCACGGCCGGGTCATCGGACATCAGGCTCAGAATATCTTCCGCAAACAGCACGCCGATGGCAGTGGTCGGCGGGATGACCAGCAGCACGATCGCCAGGGTCGTGCGCAGAAATCGGCCCAGGTCTTCCGTCTCGCCCTCGCCGATCAGCCGCGAAGTGGTTGCCTGGACTGCCACCGAAACGCCACCAAAAAGTGACAGGTACAGCCAGGCGACAAATACGGAGATGCCGGCTGCCGCCAGCGCGGTGGTGCCGATGCGGCCGATGAACAGCAGATCCACCAGCTCGAGAAAAACGTAGGTGGACATGCCTGCCATGATCGGCAGGCCGAGCCGGAAAATGCGCGCGACCCGCTCCCAGGGGGGCACGAAGCGTTCGGCCGGGCCAGCACCATCAGCCACGATCAGATGCTCCCATCACTCGGGCCAGTACCCTGCCCGCACCAGCTTGCGCTGCACCTTGCCGGCCTCCGAGCGCGGGATGTGCTCGGCAAAGTCGACGCTGCGCGGGCATTTGAACGCCGCCAGCCGCTCCCGGGCATAGCCGATCAGCTCGGTGGCCAGAGCGTCGTCCGCCGCCACGCCCGGCTGCACCGCCACCACGGACTTCACCTCCTCGCCCCACTCCTCGTTCGGGACCCCCACGGTGCAGACGTCGAACACTGCCGGGTGCTTCATGAGCTCGGTGTCCACCTCCATGGGGTAGATGTTCACCCCGCCGGAGATGATCAGCTCGGCGCTGCGCCCGGTCAGGAACAGGTAGCCATCCTCGTCCAGGTATCCGAGATCGCCCAACGTGAAGTAATCGCCGCGGTAGGAGCCGGCTGTCTTCTCCGCATCCTTGAAGTACTCGAAGCGACCTTCGTCCGGCGCCCGCAGGTAGACCGTACCCACCTCGAGCGGCGCCACCGGGTTGCCCTGGTCATCCAGCACGCAGCTCAGGTGCGGTGCCGGCGCTTTACCGACGGTGCCGGGCTTGGTCAGCCATTCCTCGCTGCCGACGAAATACTCGTTGCCGCCTTCCGTTGCCGCGTAGTACTCCCAGAGCACCGGGCCCAGCCAGCTGATCATGGCCTGCTTCACGTGCACCGGGCAGGGTGCGGCGCCGTGGACCAGCACCCGCAGGCTGGAGAGGTCGAAACGACCGCGAACGTCCTCCGGCAGGTCGAGCAGCCGGTGGAACATGGTGGCTACCATGTGCGTATGGGTGACGCGATGGGCATCGATCAGCGCCAGGGTCTCTTCCGCATCCCATTTGTCCATGAGGACGATGCCGACGCCGGAGGCCAGGGGCATTCTGATATCGAAGTACAGCGGCGCCGCGTGGTAGGCAGGTCCTGTAACCAGAGCTCGATCCTCGCCGCTGCGGTAGTTCCAGACGCCATCGTCCAGCAGCGGCAGGTCCGGCTCGCTGACATCCCGATGCACGCCTTTCGGCCGGCCAGTGGTGCCGGAGGTGTAAAGCATCATCGAGCCACGCACCGGTGACTCGATCAGCTCAGCCCCGTGCTCCGCCAGCACGTCCTCGTAGCGACGGAATCCGGGCAGCGCGCCGCCCGCGGCCAGCGCCACCTGCAGGCCCGTCGCCTCAGCGGCGGCTGCGGTCATCGGGCCCTGCAGATCGGCATCGGCGATGAAGGCGCGTGCTTCGCAGTTTTCCAGGATGTAGGCGATCTCCTCACCGGTCAGGTGAAAGTTGATGGGCGTGAAGCGGAGGCCGAGCCGGTCTGCCGCGTACAGCGCCTCGATGAACTCCGGGCGGTTCTTCAGGGCAACGGCGATGGCGTCGCCCGCCTGCAACCCGGAATGACGCAGATGTCGGGCCAAGCGGTTGACGTTGCCCTCCAGCGCCGCAAACGAACGCTCGCCGAAGTGACTCACCACCGCCGGCCGTTCCGGCTGCCGACCGGCGTACCACGCGAGCAACGTGCCCGTCTCGATGTGTTCGTTCAGGTCCACAGCCCCTCCCCTCGCTTTAAGGTCAACGTGCCCGTCGACGCTCCAGGCAAAATGAGTCTATAGTGTCTCATTTAGAATCCCACTGATATGCCAGCTATGCCAGACACTTCCACCCCTTCGGCCAACGCCGCGCCAGTTTATTGCCGCACCGAACTGTTCTACGCCAGCGACATGGAACCTGTGCCGGTGCCGACAGACATTCACGACGGCCGACAAAGCCCACTGCCCGGCTGGGAATCCTGCGGCTTCGAGCTGATGCAATTCCCTTCCGCCGTAGCCGATTGGACCGACCAGTCGGCCTTGCAGAACCTGCACCTGGACGAAACGGAGTCGTTCCTGAAAGCGCAAACCGGTTGCGCCGTCGTGCTCTTCTACCCGCCGCTGGTCCGGTCCAGGGAAGAGGCGCAACGTCAGGCCGATCTGGCACCCATCCAGTTCGTCCACTCCGACTATACCCACGGCTACCGGGCGATGATCGAAGACCCGGAGCACCCTTACCACGAGATCCTCAAGCCTTCCATGCAGCGAGCGGGCGTCGAGGTTGCCGACATCCAGCGCGCAACTCGAGTCCTGACGCTGCAGTGCTGGCGCAACATCGGCGCGCCGGACATGGACTACCCGCTGTGCTTCTGCGATGCCCGAACGGTGCCGGAAACTGACCTGGCCCCCATCAGGGTCTCCGAGTACGGCGGCCTGAAAACGGAGTTCGACTCCTTCGTCTCCCGCCCTCCCGAAAGCGGCACCCACGACTGGTACTTCTACCCGGAGATGGCCGCCGACGAGGTTGTTCTCTTCCGCGCCTTCGATAGCGACCGGGCGGAGGCGGACGAGCCGTTCTGGACCCTGCACACCTCCTTCAGAGATCCGACCCGCCCCGCTGATGCGCCAGGACGGGAAAGCATAGAAACCCGTGGCATCTGCCTTTTCTACTGAAGCGCCTGGTCTACTGAGGCCCCAGGCCGCTGATCAGGGTTCTCACCGCCAGCTTCGGCGCTGCTGCGGCGCTGACCCGGCCTCTGGAGACCTGATCCCAGCCGATCCAGATCAGCTGATCGATGAGCGCCAGCGCCCAGCTGTCCGGGACCTCCGGGTCGATGTGGCCATCTGCCTTGAGCTCCTTGACCAGGGCTCTGATCCAGTCCAGCTGCGCCTTGTAGGCGCTGATCAGGGCCTCGTCCTCACTGCTGTCCTGGCTGAGAAAGCTGTAGCGGTCGCCCAGCGGGATCACCGCACGTAGGGCGTTCTCGAGCTTCTCGATACTGCTCTGCGCCGGGTCGACCAGGGCCGCTGCCGCCGCGTTCATCTCGTCGATGCAGCGTCGCTGCAGCAGGTTGATCAGCTCATCTCTGGTGCTGAAGTGTCGATGCAGCGTGGCCCGACCGACGCCGGCCTGCAGCGCGATCTCGCTCATCGAGGCCGAGCGGTTCTCCCTGAGCACGGTGATCGCCGCCTCGACGATCGCCTCCAGGGTGCCGGGTCGAATGGCATGTTTGCTCATGATCTGATCTCCATCTGCGCACGGCCGTCCCCAGGTCGTTCTTCTGCCCGGGCACGCTCCAGGATCTTCAGGTTTTCCGCGTGGCTGGCGCGATCCAGCCGATAGGCACAGAGCGCGGCAATCGCCAGGCCGTAGAACAGCGCAAGCGCCGGACCATACAGCCAGCCGAGCCGATCAACAATGGCCGCCGGCACGGCCGTGGTCATCGCATCGGTCGGAAACTCGATGACGGCAAGCATGATGCCACCCACCCAGACGCCGACCCCGCTCGCCACCTTGCCGATGAACGACAGCACGGAAAACAGCAGGCCTTCCTCGCGCCGGCCGGTAGCGATCTCCCGGCACTCGACGATGTCCGCAATCATGGACGCGGTGACCACGCTGGACATCACGATCAGCATCACCTGAGCCACGCCGAATCCAACCATGGCATAGAAGAGCGCGGCGCTGCCCGCAGCGGGGAAGAGGCCGATCAGCTTCAGGAACACGGGACCGCTGCCGACAGCGATGGACAGCGCAGAGATTGCGATCAGCACGGACTTCTTTTCCCGACCCCGAGTCAGCATCGGCAGCAGGGTGAAGGCCAGCACTGAGGAGAGCAGCTGACTCGCAAGGATGATGCTGGTCTGCTCCGAATCGAAGCCCCAGAAGTAGGGTTGCATGTAGGCCCAGAGCGCGGTGCTGGTACCCGACGCAGCAGCAGCCGCCAGGCCGCTCAGCACCATCGCCACGAAGTTACGATCGCCGAGCGTGGCCAGGCCCTCCTGCCACATGCCGGCCACCGAGCCCGAAGCAGCGGGCGGCGGCGCCAGGGTACCAATGTGCGAGCGGGTGCCGAATGCCGCCAGGGCCAGGCAGGCAAAGATGATCAGCGCCGCCACCAGGCCCGCCTCGACGTAGCCCGACGCGCGAAGCACCCCGCTGCCGATGGGCTCGCCCGGCGCATCAGCCAGCCAGTAGGCGTACATGGCCACCGCCATCACGGTGCCGAAGAACCAGGCGCCAGAGTACGAGTAGCTCATCAGCTGCGTTCGCGCGTCGTACTGAGACGCCAGCTCAGGCAACAGCGCGTTGAACGGCACCACGTGCAGGGTGAGCAGCAGGCGCAAGCACACCGCCAGAACCAGCAGGTAGACAAACAGCCCGCCCTGCCCGAGCGTTTCCGGCGCAAACAGGAGGTACGGATCCCAGAGCAGGTAGTAGGCCACCGCCACCGGCAGGATGGCCGCAAACAGGAACGGGTGACGCCGGCCGAGCCGGTGCCGCAACCGATCTGACCAGCGGCCGATCAGCGGGTCCGAGATTGCGTCCACCACGAGCGACAGCATCATGGCCAGGCCCGCCAGCGCCGGGTCCAGGCCCAGCACCTGGCTGTAGTAGATCAGCAGGAAGAAGGCGACGCCATTGCTGACCAGCCCGGTCGCGGTGCCGGACGCCGCGAAGCTGGCTCTGGTCAGGCGGCTCATCGTCATCTGCAGGGGCCGGACGCGACCTTTCCCGGCATCAGCTGCCGGTAGCCTGCTCGTCCGGCTCCTCGAAGAACTCGGTAGGCGGCAGGTCGAACAGCCGGGTGGCCAGGAACTGGTGGAAGTCGGTAACAACCCGCTCCATGTCCACCAGCTTGCCGCCCCGACCTTTGCTCGAGCTCATCCCTTTATGTACCCGTTCGCAGATCTGTTGGTCTTCGAGGAAAAAGTCCCGGGTGAACTTCTCCTCCGACCTGCTGCGCTTGCCCACCTTCTTCAACCCGATGGCGCCGGAGCGGACCATGGTTTTTCCCGGCCCCATGGGATGGGCGGACAGCCAGCCCAGGCTGCCGTTGGTGAGAATCCCGACAAACGAGGGCGCCATGGAAAGCAGCACGTAGTACTTGTCCAGCGCCTTCTTTCCGTAGGTGAGCTCACCGCCGGTCAGCGACCACTCCGAGCTGCCGGCCAGATAGTAGGCACCCCGAGTGGGCGATACGGATTCCAGGGTCGGCTCGTGCACCTTGAACAGGTGATAGCTCTCCATGGCGTTTTCCATGACCAGCTTCCAGTTCGCGTCCCAGTACTCCGGCTCGCCGCTGGACGCGAACTGGAACTGGTCGATCTCGAACTCGGCCACGTAGTCGGCCATGTGCGCAAAGCGCTCGGCGAGCGGCTTCGGATCGTCTCCCAGGTGCACGAACACGAGGCCGTGCCAGACGTCGCAGTGAAACTGAATCAACCGGTGCTCGGCCCGATCGACCGCAATCAGCTTGTTGTAGGGAATGGCCTGCAGCTCGCCATCAAGGTCGAACGCCCAGGCGTGGTACGGACAGGTGACGTACTTGTCCACCCGGCCGAACCCCTCATCGAGCAGCTGCGTCCCCCGATGCCGGCAGATGTTGGAAAACGCCCGCAGCTCGCCGTCGCTGCCGCGCATCACGTAAACCGGCTCGCCGGCCAGCGACATAGCGTAGTAATCACCCGGTTCTGCCAGCTCTGGCGCCTGGCAGACAAAGGTCCACTCGTTGCTGAAGATCTTCTCCACTTCCGCCGCGTAGACGGCTTCATCCGTGTAGGCGGTGAAGGTCAGCGAGCGGGCTTCTTCCAGCGGTTTGATGGCTTCTTCGCGGAGCCGGTCCAGTGCGTTCATCGTCTTCTCCCTGGCTGAGCAACATCATCCTAGCCATCTTCGAATAATGAGACAACCTTGTCTCATTTTAATCAGATCTGTATGATACACATCTGTCTCATTTTCAGCTCGAGGATTCAGGCCTATGATCCGTTCAATCGCGGTGCTGGCGCTGCTCACGGCCGCTGCCACCCTGCCCTTCATGACGCTTGCTGAGTCGACGCCAGCGTCGCCCGGCAACCTGCCGGAACAGTCGCTGGATATCTCGTTCACCGGTCTGGAGGGATCGGCGGGATTCCTGGTGGTTGCGCTTTACGACGACCCGGCCGAGTTCGCCAGCTACTCGGCCAACGCGGTCGCCTTCGCCGCCATGCCGGCCAATGCTTCCGCTGCCGTGAGCTTCCATGGTCTACCAGGGGACCAGTACGCGATACGAGCCTTCCATGACGAGGATGGCGATGGCGATCTGCGGATGGATCAGGGCTACCCGCTGGAAGGCTATGCCACCTCCGGCGCCAGCGGTCGCTTCGACGACCCGGATTTCGATGCCGCCGCGATCCGCAGCACCAACGTGGTGCTGCGTCTTTATTACCTCAACTGATTTACCTCAACGGATCGACCATACACCCATGAACTGGCTCACCGAGACCTACCACATCGGCCAGATAGCAAGCTGGGAGGCCACACTGGAGAACACCATCTTCGTTGCCGCCATGCTGCTGTTCGCGGTCGAGATCTTCCGCTACGCCTGGCAGAGACGGCTCAGCTGGCAGCTGGCCGGCGATGCGCTGACCAACTTCATCACCCTCGCCGCCTTCATAGGCATCAGCATCGTCATCGCCGCAGCTTACGTGTCGGTTTTCTACTTCGCCTACGAGCGGCTCAGCCTCTGGCAGCTGCCGATCAACGGCGGCACCATCATCGCCGCCATCGTGCTGGCGGATCTCGCCTACTACTGGGAGCATCGATTCACGCATCGGGTCGGCATCGCCTGGGCGAGCCATACCGTTCATCACTCCTCGCCACACTTCAACATCTCCGTGGCTTACCGGTTCGGGCCGCTGGACTGGCTCTGGCCCCTGCCCTTTCACCTGCCGCTGGCCATGCTCGGCTTCCATCCGTTCCTGATCTTCTTCGCGGAAGTGCTGGTGCAGCTGTACCAGACGACGCTGCATACGGAAGCCGTCCGCAAGCTGCCGAAGCCCGTGGAGCGGATCATGAACACGCCCTCACACCATCGGGTGCACCACGGCTCGAATCCGGAGTATCTGGATAAAAACTACGGCGGCATCTTCATCATCTGGGACCGGCTGTTCGGCACCTTCGCCGAGGAGCGGGAGCCGGTTCGATTCGGCCTGGTGACGCCGGTGAACAGCATCAACCCGATCACCGTATTCTTCCACGGCTTCACACGGCTGGCCCGAAAGCTCTGGTTCTCCGCTCGTGCAGGGGAAGCGCTGGGTTACCTCGCGAAGCCGCCCGACTGGTCGCCGCAGCCCGGCGAGCGCTCCGTGCGCTGACGAGTCAACGCACGGTCAGCGCAGATAGGAACCGATCTGCTCACGCCAGATCAGGTAGCCATCACCCATCAGGTGCAGCTCGTCGTTGGCCAGATCGTCACGAATCGAGCCATCTGCCTCGTCGAGAAAGTGCGGGTACAGATCGATCCATGTCGCCCCTTTCTCCCCGGCGACTGCCATCAGCCGACCGTTCAGGCTCTCCACCGCTTCCCGATACTCGGCCGCACGCGGCAGCACGCTCTGCACGTAGATCTCGGTTGCCGGTGAGGTGGCCCGAATCTCGTCGATGATGGTGCCCACGTTCGCGGCGATCTGCGCCTCTGGCACCGCCATGAACAGGTCGTTGGTACCTATCTTCAGAAACACCTTGCCAGGCCGGCCGCGGCTCACCTGGTCGAGGCGCTCGAGCACGCCGGTGGTAGTGTCGCCACCGATCCCGCGGTTGCGCACCGGGACGCCCGGGAACAGCTCCTCCCAGGCACCGCCTTCCGTGATGGAGTCACCGAGGAAGACCACATCACCCTGCTGAATCTCCAGATGCTCGAACTGGCTCACCCAACGCTCGTAGGAAAGAGCCAGGAAATCACCAAAAAACACGCCGAGGAGCGACGCTGGCGCTACCGTCAGCACCAGCACCGCGCAGAGCACGATCACGTTCAGCAGGACGGAGAGGCCGATGAGGATTCGCTTCATCCAAAGCTCCTTCTGTGGAGTACCAGGCCGACAGTCTACTACCCACTATTGGCCATCAGCGCAGCCACTGACCAGGACGTGCCGTGTATCATTGGCATTTGCCCGGTGCTCCCCATGCCAGAACCGTACGAACTCGCCAACGAACGCATCTCCGTCAACGGCATCGAGCTGCACTACGCTCTGGACGGTGATTCGGAAAAGCCGGTTCTCGCGCTGGTCAACCCTGCCAGCCACAACCTGACCTGCTGGGAGCCGGTGCTCGATGGTCTGCTCGAGCAGTACCGGGTGCTGCGCTTCGACATCCGCGGCACCGGTAAGAGCGGTTGGGGCGCCGATGCGGACTTCACGTTCTCTCAGTATGCCGATGACCTGGCCGGCCTCATGGCCGCGCTGGATATTCCCAGGGCTTTCGTCCTCGGTGTGGCCTACGGCGCCCGGACAGCCGCCCGCTTCGCTCTGCGGCACCCGGACAAGCTGACCGCGCTCGGCCTGTTCGACGTTGCCCTGACGCCGCCGGTGGAGCAGACCGGGCAGCGGGCACTCGGGGCCGAAGCGCGGGAGCTGCTGAAAGCAGCCGGCGAGCCGGAAGTGATCCCGAGGAAGTCCTGGCGATTCTACGAGAACCGGGACGCGGCGCTGCTCGCGCACACCGCGCATCAGTCCGAGGAAGACACCTCCGAGCTGCTGGGCGATCTGCCCGTACCGGTGCTGGTGGCCTGCGGTCGCCAGGACATGAACCTGGCCGAAGCCGAGCGCATCGCTGCGGCGATCCCCGGTTGCGAGTGCCGGGTCATGGAGATGACCGGCCATGGCTCACCCTTCTTCCGGCCGGCGCTGTTCGTTTCCCTCATCACCGACTTTCAGACCGCCTGAGCCAAATTGACGGAGCCCGTTGAGCAAAGCGGCAGGTTCCGCCTGCCGCCCCGATGGCCATTCAGGGTCGACCGCTTCCCGATCTTCTACGGCTGGGTGATCTGGCTGCTCTCCACCCTGGGATTTCTGATGAGCGTGCCCGGTCAGACCATGGGGATGGCCGTGTTCACGGACCCCTTCATTGAAGCGTTCGACCTCAGCCGTTCACAGCTGTCGTTCGCTTACCTCTGCGGCACCGTCGGCAGCGCTTTCCTGCTGACAAGAGCCGGCAGGCTCTACGACCGGGTCGGCGCCCGCATCATGGTGGTCGGCGCATCGATTGTCCTCGGCCTGATGATTGCCTTCATCGCCAACATCGATCAGATCGGCGGCGCCCTGGCTGCGGCGTTCGGAGTTCCGCTCGCCACCATCACCCTGCCGCTCATTCTGGTCGGCTACTTCGGCGTTCGCTTCTCCGGCCAGGGGGTGCTGACCAGCGCCTCGCGCAACGTGCTGCTGCTCTGGTTCGAGAAGCGTCGCGGGCTGGCGTCCGGCATTCGCGGCGTGTTCGTATCGCTCGGATTCTCCATCGCGCCGCTGGTGCTGGCGCTGATGATCGATGCAGCCGGCTGGCGCGGTGCATTGTGGCTCATGGCCGCAGCGCTGATCTTCGGCTTCGCCGGCATCTGCCTGATCTTTCTGCGGAACTCACCGGAAGAGGAAGGGCTGCGCCCGGATGGCAACAGCGCCGGAGGGGACGGCGAGTCCCAGAGCGTCTACCGGGCACCGGATCGATCCCTGGCCGAAGCCCGACGCAGCGTCAGCTTCTGGCTCTACAGCGGCGGGCTGTCCATTCACGCCCTGTTCGGCACCGCCGTCACCTTTCACATCGTCTCGATCTTCGCCGAAGCGGGCCGCAGCCGCACTGAGGCGTTCGCCTACTTCCTGCCGCAGGCCATCGTCTCCACCAGCGTCAACCTGATCGCCAGCACCTTCGTCGACCGGCAGCGGCTGAAACCCTTCCTGCTGATCATGCTGAGCGCATTTTTGCTCGGCGCCATCGGCCTGATGAACCTGTCTGAGCGATGGGGTTACCTGCTGCTGATCGCCGGCTTCGGTGCCGGCGGTGGGCTCTGGGGCGTGATATCGAACGTCGCGTTCATTCGCCTGTTCGGCAGCCTGCACCTGGGCGAGATCAGCGGCCTGAACACGTCGATCACGGTGTTCGCCAGCGCCATCGGCCCGTTTCTGTTCAGCCTCGGCTACGACCTCACCGGCGCCTACACGGGGGTGGAGGCGCTCTGCGCCGCGGCCATCCTCTGCCTGCTCGTTGCCGCGGCGGCCATCAGGCAGCCCGAAGACAAAGCCCCTTACTGAACCCCTTCGGCCTGGGTGCCGATGATGGCGGCCACGGCGTCCAGCAGCTGCTCGCGGCCAACCCACTCGCCGGGTCGCCCCGTGAAGGGTTCTGTTACCTGAAACGGCTGGCAGAGGTAGTGCAGAAGTCGGGCAGCTGGCTCGCTGGAGGCCGAGCTCAGGGCCGCAAACTCCGGGTCACGCTGCTGGTACTCCTCAATCAGGCGCGCGGCCTGCCGAGCCAGATCCGCAGAGCGTTCACCGCCATCCTCCTGATGGGCCGCAGAGAGTGAGCTCAGCGGATCGATGGCAGGAAAGAGGTGGGCTTTCGCCCGGCGCCTGTCCAGCACGATCTGGCCCGCGTAGGGTGCTGACAGCTCGGACCAGATAGCGCCCGCCGTCTCCGGAAAGCTGGTGATGACCATAGCGGTGACCGAGCCCGGCCCGGCACATCCGGCGAAACGCAGCAGCGCCGCATCGACTTCCCCTTCGAAGCCGTCAGTGGACTGCACCACCACAAACACGTCCCGGCCCTCGCCGGCCAGCCGCAGCGCCTCATCCACCCCGTCTTCGAAGGCCTGTCGTCGCACCTCGGGCGATTCGTTGAAGCTGGCAAGATGTTGCTGAACGATGCCGACCAGGCCGAACTCAGCCATCTCCGCCTGCCAGTCCTTGAGATCGAAAGGCGGCTGGGCGAAGCCCGTCCAGACCGCAGCACCAGCATCCGCCTGGCAGAAGCGGCTGCAGAGCTCACCGAGCAGCACCACCATGCCGACGCCGGCCTTAAACGGCACCCTGATCGCCTGACCGCGGCACAGGGGCGCGAACAGGTCGATGGCCTTGATGCCCGTATGCAGAATCTGCTCGTTGACCCTGACGATGCCACGCTCCGGCGCAGCCTGAGCGCGCTCGCCGGTTGCCTGATCCAGCAGGGCGACGATCCCGTCATGACCGTTTTCCCGGGCCCAGTCCGCTGCCGTCCGGACGGGCGCCTCCAGGCTCTGACCGTCTCGCGGTGCGAACGGTCGCGGATACTTCGGCCCTGCATCACCGAGGCTCGGATCCGCGCCGTGCGCCAGCAGCAGAGCCACCAGCGCGTCGTGGCCGCGCATGGCGGCAAGGTGCAGCGGGTAGTTGCCGGTCATCGATGCCAGGTTGGGGTCCGCGCCGGCCTCGAGCAGCCGCTTTACATGCGCGAGCCGGTTGAACAGCGTCGCCGCCCAGAGCGGGGACTCCGCGGTCAGGCAACCACAGAGGCCGTTGACGTCAGCCCCGGCATCCAGCAGCAGCTCGAGCATGTCCAGGTCGTCGAGCTCTATCGCGGTGATCAACGCCGTGGCGTCCGTGGCGAAGGGCAGCAGCCCATTGTGGACAACCTCCGGAGCCCACTGCTGGCGAGCGTCTGCCAACTGGGGGTCCAGCGCCAGCAGGCGCGCCACCTCGGCCCGATCGCCGGCCCGCAGGGCCAGGAAGAACAGCACATCCCTGCTCAGGTCTACTGACGCTGAGGGTTTCATTCGATCGATGGTTTCCTGCATGAGTCTGTCTCCGTGGTTTTTCAGTCGAGTCCGAGCACTGCGCAGGCGTTTCTTCACCGTCGACAGCGGCACCTCCAGGTAGTCGGCCAGCTCCGGTCCGGTGGCCTCAGCGAAGTACTGCAGTGCCACCACCACCCGCTCCTGCCTGGGCAACCCGGCCACCGCAAAGCGGATCTGATCCGCCACCTGCGAGCGTTCGACCTGCCCGGCCGGACTGGCGCCATCGGCTGCCGGCAGCAGGCCTTCGCGGAGCTCCGCCTGATCCGGCGCCGGTCGACGGCTGACCCGATCGCACTGCTTGATCACGATCCGCCGCAGCCAGCCGCGAAACGCCGCCGGCTCTGCCAGCTGATCCAGTTTCAGGTGGGCTTCGAGAAACACCTCCTGAGCCACGTCACGGGCCAGCTCGGGATCACCCAGCCAGCCGTAGGCGGTGCCTGCCACCAGATCCTGGTAACGACGAACCAGCTGTTCGAACGCCGCCAGCTCGCCGCTGCGGGTTCGCTCGATGAGGATGCTGTCGTCAGGGTCGGTCACGTTTGCGTCTGATCTCGTCCTTTCAACCACTAAGACCCATTTGAACGTGCTCTGGATACCCCAGACAAGGAGATCCGCTAGACTGGCAGGAATGCTGCATCGACTGAGGGGAAGTCATGACCAGAAAAACCAAGCGCCCGCACGGCTCCATCACCGCCCTGCTCACCTCCTTGCTCACCGTCTGCACGCTCAGCGCCTGCTCGGAACCACAGCAACCAGGCACCGAAGCTGCAGATCAGGCCGAGTTCAGCGCAGACATCCGCTGGACCAGCTACGGCATCCCGCACGTTAAGGCGGACGACTGGAAAGGCCTCGGCTACGGCTTCGCCTACGCCACAGCGCGGGACGCGGTCTGCGTGATCGCTGAAGATCTGGTGATGGTGAACGGCGCCAAATCCAGCCACTTCGGTCCGGACGACGGCAACCTGGAGAGCGACGTCTTCCACAACGCCATCCTCACTGAGGACAAGCTGGCCGGATTTCAGGCAGCGCAGAGCGAAAACTCCGCCAACTTCACCCGCGGCTATGTGGCCGGCTACAACCAGTACCTGCAGGATCACCAGGGCAGGCTGCCGGCCAGCTGCAATGGCGAGCCCTGGGTTCGGCCCATGACCGAGCTGGACATGGCCCGCCTCAACATCGGCGTCGGCATCCGCTACGGCCTCGGCCGCGTGCAGAAAGAGATGGCAGCCGCCGCGCCGCCGGTCGACGAGGGCATGGCGGAGGTTGCCCGCCTCGAGGCGGACTTCTCGCGCCCCGCCGGCTACGGCTCGAACGCGGTTGGCCTCGGCCGCTCTCTGACCGAGTCGGGGCGTGGGCTGCTGTTCGGCAATCCGCACTATCCCTGGCACGGCTCGTCCCGCTTCCACCTGATTCATCTCACCCTGCCCGGCGAGGTGGATGTGATGGGGGTCAGCCTGCTGACGACCTCGAGGGTCGGCATCGGCTTCAACAAGGACATCGCCTGGAGCCACACCGTGTCCACGGCGCTGCGCTCGACCTTCTACGAGCTGACCCTGCACCCGGAAGATCCCATGCAGTACGCCTACGGAGACAGCTACCGCCAGCTGGAAGCGGTTACCGTGCCGGTGGTCAGCAACGATGCGGATGGGCAACCCGTCAGCGTCGAACGAACCGTCTACTTCAGCCACTACGGCCCGGTGGTGGAATCTGATGCGATGCCCTGGACTCACGAGAAGGCCTACGTCATTCGTGATGCCAACGTGGACAACCAGCAGGTGGCCGTCAGCTACGACGCGCTGAGTACGGCAAGGTCGGTGGCCGACGTGGAAGCCGCCATCAGCCAGCAGGGCATCGCCTGGACCAACACCATCGCCGCAGACCGGCACGGCGATGCCTTCTACGCCGACATCAGCATCACCCCGGACGTGGACGCCGAGCTGATCGAACGTTGTCGGGTGACGCCGGACGGCGTGCCTGGCCGGGTGATGATCCTCGACGGCAGCCGGGCAGATTGCGAGTGGGGCAACGACGATCGGGCGAAAGTGCCGGGCGCACTGCCAGCGGAAGAGATGCCGAGGCTGACCCGCAGCGACTACGTCGCCAACTCGAACGACAGCTACTGGCTGACCAACCCGGACGCGCCGCTGGAGGGCTACTCGCCGATCATCGGCGCCGAGCGCACCGCCCGCAGCCTGCGCACCCGGGCCGGCCTGCAGTTCATCTCCGAAGCGATCGCTGCCGGCAAGATCGGCCCCGAAGACATCGAGCAGATGCTTGGCAGCCACCGCAACTTCGGCGCCGAGCTGCTGCTCGACGACGTGCTCGAGATCTGCACGCCGGACCTCGCTCCGGTCGACCTCGACGGCGAGATGCTCGACGTGACGCCGGCCTGCCAGGCCCTCAAGGGCTGGGACCGAACCATGGCGGTGGAAAGTCGGGGCGGACACGTCTGGCGCGAGTTCTGGCGCACGGCGATGAACATCGAAGGTCTCTACGCCGTCCCGTTCGACGTCGACGATCCGGTCAACACGCCGCGCGGCATCGCGGCCAACGAGCCGGAGGTCCGCCAGGCGCTGCTGACGGCGCTGGCCGAGGCGCAGCGCAAGCTGACCGACGCCGGCCTCGCCCTGGACGCCCGGCTCGGAGACATTCAGTTCGCCAAGCGCAACGACGAGCGGATCCCCGTGCCCGGCGGGGAAGGCTGGGCCGGCATGTGGAGCATGATCATCGCCCAGCTGAAGGAGGGTGAGGGCTACTCACACATCCACCACGGCAACAGCTACATGCAGATCATCTCCTGGGATGAAGACGGCAATCTGGATCCGCGCGCGATCGTCACCTACTCACAGAGCCCGGAGCCGGACTCGCCCCATTACTCGGACATGACTCACCTCTATGCCAAGGGTGAGTGGCTGAAGCTGCCCTTCAGCGACGCCGAGATCGCTGCGGACCCGAACCTCGAAACCCTGTCCTTACGGAGCGCGCCATGAGCGATCCTTACGTCACCGTCGAGCGCCAGGGCGCCGTCGCCCTGGTCACCTTCGATCGGCACAAGAACCTGAACGCATTCGACGGCCAGCTGATCCTGGAGCTGACCGACGTTGCCCGCAGCTTCCACGACGACCTGGAAACGAGAGCCGTGGTGCTGACCGGCAGCACCGACTACTTCTCAGCCGGCGCGGATCTGGAAGACCTGGCCTCGAGAAACGATCCGAGCATCACCGATCTGGAGAAGCGGCAGACCTACTTTCGCGGCGTCCGCCTGTGTGAGGCCTGGGAGGGCATGCCGCAGGTGACCATCGCCGCCATGGAGAAGATTGCCGTCGGCGCCGGCGTCGCCCTGCCCCTGGCCTGCGACTGGCGGGTGCTGGGCGAGAGTTGCTACCTGTACGTGCCGGAAGTGAAGATCGGTCTGAACCTGCAGTGGGGCGCGCTGCCGCGCCTGGTGAATCTGGTCGGTCCGGCCAGAGCGAAGCGGATCTGCATCCTCTGCGAGCGGATGGACGCGCGTACGGCGCTGGAGTGGGGGCTGGCGGAGGAGGTCACCGCAGACGGTGAAGCAGCGGCGAAGGCTCTGGAGATGGCACGGGCCGCAGCCGAGATGCCCGCCATCGCGACGCAGATGGTGAAAGAAGCCGTCAACGCGACCGCTGCCGCGCTGAATCGCACCGCCAGCTTCGCCGATGCGGATCAGAGCCAGCTCACCGCAGGCACATCGGACGCCAGGTCCGCCCGCGACCGTTTCAACAGCAAGTAACCAGCGGCCAGCACCAGGCCGAAGCCCTCACCACTCCCTCCCCACTCCCTCACCACTCTCTCAACCGACTCGCACTGCAACGAGCGCGTCGGTTTATCGCAAAAAATGTATCTACATACATACATTTTTAATACGGAACGTATTACAATCCTCTGCGCTTGGGGAAGCACTGAGGACAGGCATTTCCGCTCGGAGCTGCTGCTGAGGATCCGGACGGATCCGCTCGTCATGAAGGAGCTCACGAGGAGCTTCAGATCAAGAGCCTGGAGAGGTTCACGATCTTCCGTTCGCGTGAAGACCGCGAGGACGGACGATCAATCGAAACAGTGAGAACAACCAAGCAACGGATTGATAAGGATTGCGAATGAGCACAATCACTCTGGCTACGACGAAAGGCGGTGCGGGCAAGACCACCACCGCGCAGATGATCATCGGCGCCATTCATCGCCTCGGGTACACCATCGGTGTCATCGACTGCGATGAGAACCAGACTCTCTCCCGCTGGCTGAAAAACACCAGCAAGATGGCCATCGATACCTCCGTGGTGCTCGATGAGTCCATGGTGGTGAAGGAGATCCAGAAATTTCAGCGTAAGTACGATTGCGTGATCGTCGACACCCCTGCCGGCTATCACCAGGCAACGATCTTCGCCATGGGCTGCTCGGACCTGGTGCTGATTCCGCTGCAGCTCTCCTACGGGGACGTGACGGAAGCGGACAAGACCTACCGGCTGGTGAAAAGTACGGCCCGCATGGCGGGCAAGAAGATCCGGGCTCGCCTGGTCTACACCGACTACGTGCCGAAAACGAAGATCGCCAAGAAGGTGCGTAAGGCGGTGGATGACCTCTGCCTGCCGGCGCTGAAAACCCGGCTGCACCATCTGGTCGCCTTCAAGGACCTCACCTTCACCGGCAACGTGCCGAAGAAAGGCACGGCCGGGGCGCAGGGCCAGCTGTTGGTCCAGGAGATCCATGAGCTGGGCTACCTGCAGTTCATGAACGCTGCGGAAGAGCAGAGCGTGGTTGTGCCGTTCAAAGAGGCTTCATGAGCCGGAACGCGCCAAAGTCAGCCGCCGGAGCGCGCAAAAGCGCGACCCGGCGGTCGACGACCCGAGCCAAAGCGCCCAGGCAACCGCGCAAGTCGGCGGAACCGGTCTCTCAGGTAACGATCAAGATGCGGGAATCGCTGCATCGGGAGCTGACCCGCAAGGCGTTCAACTCCGGGATGACCATGCGAGGCTACATCATGCGGGCGCTGAAGCAGGCGGGCCTCGGCGTCACCGAGGCTGATCTGGTCGACGGCCGCAAGCACGCACGCATCCAGCGCGACGGCCGCTAACCCGGCCGGATCCCCTAACTCAACCTTCCAGCCGCCGCTCTGCAGTGGGCGCGGTGCTTTTGGCGCCTCGCTCGCCAGCGGGTTACTATACCGTCCAGACGGTATAGTGATATGCTCCGCAGATGGCTCGTCCGATGAAAGGCAAACCCGATACCCGTAACCGGCTGCTCGACGCGGCGGCGGCCATCGTTGCCGAGTCCGGCGCCGGCAACCTGACGATCGATGCGGTTGCCGAGCACGCCGGGCTCTCGAAGGGCGGCGTGCTCTATCACTTTCCCAGCAAGCGCGACCTCCTGCAGGGCATGCTGGAACGGCTGATGGACGAGTTTCAGAGCCGCACCGCCGAGCTCACCGCAGACGGCCAACCTTCCCTGCTGCACGCGCACATCGAGTCGGTCCTGAGTCGTCCTGCCGGAGAGCAGGCCACCTCCCTGGCCGTGCTGGCTAACGCCGCCGAGGATCCCTCGCTGCTGATCCCGGCGCGCAAGCTGCTCGCCGAACGGACCGAGCAGATCCTCGACGAGGCCTCGGATCCGACCCTGGCGCTGATCGTTTTCCTGGCCAGCGAAGGCATCCGGTTCCTCGAGGTCATGAACCTGCTGGTGCTCGACAGCGAAGCACTCACACAGGTGGGCGACCGGCTCACCGCGCTCGCCGGGGAGGCAGGCAATTGAGCCGGCTGGCCGCGCTTCTGAGCTGCGTTGCGCTGACCGCGCTGGCTGGCTGCAACCAGCAGGTCGAGCAGGAAGTGGCCGATCAGTCCGTCCGGCCCGCCCGCATCTTCACCGTGACCAGCGACAGCCTCGAGCTGAAGCACGAGTTCGTCGGCCAGGTGGAGGCAGCGCAGACTATCGACATGACCTTCCGGGTGCCCGGGCCGCTGGTCGAGCTGCCCGTGCTCGAGGGCCAGACCATCGAAGCCGGCGCGCTGATCGCAGCCATCGACGACACCGACTACGTGCTCGCGCATCGCGAGGCCCGGGTGCAGCTGGACCTGGCCCGCCAGGACCTGAACCGGAAGCAGCAGCTGCTGAGCGAACGCGGCATCTCCCGTTCGCTGGTCGACGACGCCCGGGCGCTGTACGACCTCCGCCAGGTTGCGCTCGAGAAGGCCGGCGAAAACCTCGCGCGCACGCGATTGACCGCGCCCTTTCAGGCCTACGTCGCGCGCCGCTTCACCGACAATCATGTCAACGTCCGCGTCGGCGACCCCATCGTCCGGCTGATGGACCTGAACAAGCTGTTCGTGGTCATGAACATTCCGGAGAACCTGGTGGCCACCACCACGCCGGAGCGGCTGATCAGCGCCCAGGCGCGATTTCCGTTCCTGCCGGAGCAGCCTTTCGATCTGGCCATCCATGAGAACCGCGGCGAGTCGAGCGCGGTGGCGCAGACCTTCGAGGTGACCATGATCATGGAGCGGCCGGCCGACCTGAACATCCTGCCGGGCATGACGGCCACGGTGGAAATCACCCTTTCCTCACCGGACGTCGGCGCCGGCCTGCAGATCCCGACGTCGGCCCTGGTCTCCGATCCGGAGAAAAACTACTTCGTCTGGGTCTACGACCCCGAAAGCAACCTGGTCAGCAAACGCCCCGTCAGCATCGGCCCGGCGACAGGTACCGGCATCACGGTTCTGGCCGGGCTGCGCAGCGGCGAGATGATCGTCGCCAGCGGTGCCTCGGCGTTGCAGCCAGGCATGAAGGTCCGCCCTCTAAGCGGGCTCAGCACCAGCATCTGAGCAGCGGCATGCGCGACATCGCCACCTTTTCCATCGAGCGACCGCTGTACACCTGGCTCCTGATCGCGGCCTGCTTCTTCGGCGGCCTCTGGGGCATCGATACGGTCGGCCGGCTGGAAGATCCCGAGTTCCCGATTAAGAGCGCCTTCATCATCACCCCCTACCCTGGCGCTTCCGCCCTGGAGGTGGAGCAGGAGGTGACGGACGTGATGGAAGCCGCCCTGCAGGAACTGCCCCAGCTCGACGTGCTGACCTCCAAATCCGTGCCCGGCCGTTCGGAAGTACAGGTGGAGCTCAAGGAGGTGTACGGCGAGTCCGACATACCGCAGATCTGGGACGAGCTGCGCCGCCGGGTGGCTGAAGCCGCGCAGCGACTGCCGCCCGGGACCATGACCCCTCACGTCGAGGACGACTACGGCGATGTCTACGGCATTCTCTACGCCATCACCGCGCCGGATTACAGCGAAGCGGCGATCAGCGACATCTCAAAATACCTCGCAACCCGGCTGAAGCAGGTGCCGGGCGTGGCCAAGGTGTCCACGGCCGGCGAGCCCGGGGAAGCGGTGCACGTGGAGATCGACCACGAGCGCCTGGTTCGGCTCGGCCTGCCGCTGGATGCGGTGTTCGGCAGCATCAACCTGGAGAACCGGGTGACCGCGGCCGGCTCCGTTGCTTTCGGCGAGCGGCGCCTCCGGGTGGCGCCGGAGCTTGCCTTCGAGGATGTCAGCGCCATCGAGGAGATGCGTATCGGCCGACCCGGATCGACGGAAATGGTCAGCCTGGGCGACATTGCCAGCGTCAGCCGCGGTGCCGTCGAGGTGCCCGGGCTGATCATCCGTCAGAACGGGGTTCGCGCGTTCACCCTCGGCGTCTCGGTGACAACCGGTGAAAACGTGGTGGACGTTGGCCGTCTTGTCGACCAGCGGCTCGGTGAGCTGATGGCCGAGGTGCCCATCGGCGTCGACGTGCATCCGGTCTACCGGCAGCACGAGGTGGTTGCGGAAGCCATCAACCAGTTTCTGCGCAACCTGCTGATCTCCGTTGCCACCGTGGTCGGCGCCCTTTGCCTGTTCATGGGCTGGCGGGCTGGCACCGTGGTGGGCAGCGTGCTGCTCCTCACCGTGCTGGGCACCATCTGCCTGATGACGCTGCTCGGCGTGGAGCTGCAGCGCATCTCCCTGGGCGCGCTGATGATCTCCATGGGCATGCTGGTGGACAACGCCATCGTCATCGCCGATGGGATGGTGGTCGGGGTTCAGCAGGGGCGTACGCCCGCCGATTCCGCCGCCAGTGCCGTTCGCCGCACCCAGTTTCCGCTGCTGGGCGCCACCGTGATCGGCATCCTGGCCTTCGCCCCGATCGGCCTGTCCGATGACAACTCGGGCTACTTCCTGCGCTCGTTGTTCCAGGTGGTGGCCATCTCGCTGCTGCTCTCCTGGGTGCTGGCCATCACCGTGGTCCCACTGCTGGGCGCCAAACTGCTTAAGCCTGCAGGCGCCGATGCCGGCGAACCCTACACCGGCTGGGGTTACGCGCCGTACCGGGCGCTGGTCGGCTCGAGCCTCAAGCACTCGCGGCTGGCCGCACTGATCATCCTGATCATCACCGGCACCTGCCTCTGGGGTTTCGGCTTCGTCAAGCAGGGCTTTTTCCCCGGCAACGACACGCCGCTGCTGTACGTCGACTACTTTCTGCCTCAGGGCACCGACATCCAGGCAACCAGCGAGGAGATCGCCGACGTCGAAGTGCTGGTCTCGAGCTTTCCGGGCGTGACGGACGTAACCAGCTTCATCGGTCGGGGCCCGACCCGCTTCACCGCCACCATCCGCCCGGAACAACCCAACCCGGCCATGGCCCAGCTGATCGTGCGGGCCGAAAACGCCGACCAGCTGGATGGGCTCATCACACGGCTGGAAAGGCGGCTGAGCGAAACCGCGCCGCATTCGGACTTCATCGTCTATCGCAGCGAGTTCACGCCGAGCGGCAACTCGAAGATCGAAGCCCGGTTCTCCGGCTCGGATCCGGTGGTGCTGCGGGCGCTGTCCGAACAGGCGCACGCCATCTACCTCCGGCACAACCTGGTGGATCGGAAGACCGACTGGCGGCAGCGGGAGCTGCAGCTCGTGCCACGCTTCAACGAGGAGCGGGCCAGGCGCGCCGGCATCTCCCGCGCCGACGTCTACCAGTCGCTGGCCTACGCCACCCAGGGCAGCCAGATCGGCTTGTTCCGCGATCAGGACAAACTGCTGCCGATCATCGCCCGGGCGCCGCTGGAGGAGCGGGCGGATATCAGCACCCTGCCCGACCGGCTGGTCTGGAGCCCGAACCAGCGCACCTACATACCGATGTCGCAGATCGTCTCCTCCTTCGAGCTGGAGCCGGAGGACAACACCATCCTCCGCCGGCACCGGATCCGCTCGATCACCGCTCAGGCCAACGCCCCTGAAGGCAGGAACGTAAACAACGTCTTCGAGCAGCTCAGAGGGGAAGTGGAGGCGATCCCGCTGCCGCCCGGCTACGCGCTGGAGTGGGGCGGCGAGTTCGAGGGCAACGCCGAGGCCAGAGGGCTGCTGCTCGGCAAGGTCCCGATCACGTTCGGCTCCATGTTTCTCATCACCGTGCTCATGTTCGGCAAGCTGAAGCAGCCCATCGTGATCTGGCTGACCGTGCCCATGGTGGTCTGCGGGGTGGTGGTCAGCCTGCTGGCCACCAACCTCTCGTTCACCTTCCCGTCCTTTCTCGGTCTGCTCAGCCTCTCCGGCATGCTGATCAAGAACTGCATCGTGCTGATGGACGAGATCGACAAGCGCATGGCCGAGGAAGGCGCGACCCTCGAGGTCATTCGCGAGGCCAGCGTCTCCCGCCTGCGTCCGGTGATGCTGGCCGCAGGGACCACCATCGCCGGCATGTCACCGCTTTTAGCTGATCCGTTTTTCCTCGAGATGGCCGTCTGCATCATGGGCGGGCTGGCGTTCGCCACCCTGCTGACGCTGATCGCCGTGCCCGTGTTCTATCGCATCGCCCTGGGCCGGCAGCTGCCGGAGGCGGATCTCGGGGATGCCGCGCCAGGCCTCAGCCCCGCCGCTTGACCTGAGTGCCGCCAGCCCCTTTACTCGATCGTCCGACACATTCTGGGGACGATCATGAAGGTTTCGATTGGCATCGGCTCTGCCTATTACACAGGGCAGGATTGGGATGAGCTGGTGGACTACACCATGGCGGCAGACCGGATGGGCGTTAACCAGGCCTGGTCTGCTGAAGCCTGGGGCATGGATACCATCGTGCCGCTGGCCTACCTCGCCGCTAAGACCGAGAACATCCAGCTCGGCACCGGCATCATGCAGATCAGCGCCCGGGTGCCGACCATGACCGCCATGACGGCGCAGAGCCTGGATACCGTTTCCCGCGGCCGGTTCATCCTCGGCCTCGGCGTTTCCGGACCGCAGGTGGTGGAAGGTCTGCATGGCGCCGCCTTTGCCAAGCCGCTGTCCCGGCTGCGTGAGTACGTGGAGATCCTGAAGATCGCCCTGGCCGGCGAGAAGGTGCAGTACGACGGCGACACCTACCTGCTGCCGAGGCCAGGCGGCGAAGGCAAGCCGATCCGCCTCTCCCAGCCGCCCCGACCGGACCTGCCCATCTACCTCGCCACGCTCGGCCCGAAGTCGCTGGAGATGACCGGCGAGCTGGCCGACGGCTGGCTGGGCACCAGCTTTCTGCCGGACCACGCGGACATCTTCCTCGACCACCTGCGGGCCGGAGCAGAGAAAGCCGGCCGCAGCCTGGCGGACATCGACATTCAGACCGGCGGTTACTTCGAGGTCGGCGAGGACGTGGAGCGGCTGATCAACGAGCGCAAGCCGGCCATGGCCTTCACCCTCGGCGCGATGGGCTCGGCCAAAACCAACTTCTACAACCAGGCCTACCGGCGGGCTGGCTACGAGGACGTGGCCATCGAGGTGCAGAGCCTCTGGGTATCGGGCAAGAAAGAGGAAGCCATACGCGCCGTGCCCGACGAGCTGGTGCTGAAGGCCAACCTGATCGGCACCGAGGACATGGTCAGAGAGCAGCTGCAGCGTTACCGGGAGGTCGGGGTCAACACCCTGCGCCTGTCGACCGGCGGCAACACCTGGCCGGAGCGCACGGCGGCGCTCGAAGCCGCCATGGACCTCATTCAGCGAGACGCCCGGGACGCCGCCTGACGGCATGATTGATAGCCAAAATACTAACTGTTAGTATTTTGGCTAACTTATAGATCACCTGGTGGACTCATGGCCCCAGTCTCTGCGCCCGCCGACAGCACGGCCGGCATCGACCGGACGCTGGCGGCGCTTGCCCACCCGGTGCGCCGGGCCATGCTCGACCGGCTGCTCGATGCAGAGCTCAGCATCGGCGAGCTGTCCGCGCCCTACGGCCTGAAGAAGCCCACCATCTCCAGGCACATCCGCATGCTCGAGGAGGCCAACCTGATCGAGCGCAGCGTGTCCGGCCGCGTGCACCGCTGCCGGATCAACCCGACGGGCGTGCGCGACCTGCGCCGCTGGCTCGACCGCTACCAGCGTTTCTGGACCGGCCAGCTCGATGAGCTGGAGCGTTACCTGACGGGCGAGGCAACGGATCCATGAGTGAAGCCGTCGTCACCGTCGCAGAGGCCAGCCTGCACATCCGCCGCACCTTTCCGGGCAGCGCCGAGCGGCTGTTCGCCTGCTTCACCGACCCTGCGCACCTGCTCCGCTGGTGGGGACCAGAAGGCACCAGCTGCCCCGTGGCTGAGGTGGATCTTCGGCCCGGTGGCGCTTACCGGCTGGAGATCCTCGCCGCCAACGGCAACCTGAGCATCGTCAGCGGCGAGTACCTGGAGGTCGAGCCGCCGGCCCGGCTCGTCTTTACCTGGCGCTGGGACGACACGCCGGAGGAGCGGACCCGGGTGACGCTGGAGCTCAGCGACCGTGGCGACGGCCGTTGCGAGCTGGACCTGAAACATGAGCGGTTTCCGAACGACGAGCGTGCGAGCCTGCATGGCGATGGCTGGTCAAGCAGCCTGATCTGCCTGGCGGAGCTGCTGGCCGAAAAAGAGGAGTAACAGCAATGGAAGCAAAGCAAGTCGTCAGCCGCGAGGATTGGCTCGCCGCACGTCGAGCCCTGCTCGACGAGGAGAAAGCCCTGACCAGGGCGCGCGAGGCAGTGGCAGAAAAGCGCCGGGCCCTGCCCTGGGTGTTGGTGGAGGAAAACTATCGTTTCGAGAGCCCGACGGGCGAGGTGACCCTGAGCGATCTCTTCGCTGGCCTGAGCCAGCTCATCGTGCAGCACTACATGTACGGCCCGGACTGGCAGGAGGGCTGCAAGAGCTGTGCTTTCTGGGCGGATCAGTTCAATCCCACGGTGCCGCACCTGGCCGCTCGGGACGTGGCCTTCGCGGTGGTGTCGCAGGCACCCTGCGACGTGTTCGCCGCCTTCAAAGCCCGCATGGGCTGGACCTTCAACTGGGTTTCGTCTGCACCCGGCACCTTCAGCAACGACTATCACGTCTGGTACACGCCGGAGCAGATTGCCGCGGGTGAAGTGGCCTATAACTTTCAGCCGGGCCTGCACTACGGCGAGCATGCGCCCGGTGTCAGCGTCTTCGCCAGGGATGCCGATGGCGCCATCTATCACACCTACTCCTGCTACGCGCGCGGGCTCGACAGCCTGAACGGCTGCTACCAGCTGCTCGACCTGGTGCCGAAAGGCCGTGACGAGTCCGAGCTGCCCATGCCCATGGCCTGGGTGCGTCATCACGATCGTTACGAGTGATCAGCGCCCGGAAAGCCACTCACAGTTAGGTAGAAGAACTGCCTATCAGGATGTGCCATAGTCTCCTCTGGGCGCACAGAAGGGGAATGTCATGGCAGACAGCAAGTCAGGGAATCGACCGCCGGACCCGGCAGAGAACTTTCGAAATCTGGTCAACGAGTGGGAACGTGGCTTTGACGCCATGGCGAACCGCTTCATGGGCACCGAGGAGTTCAGCCGCTCCATGAATCAGCTGCAGGATCTGCAGCTCACCATGCAGAAGCGCTTCAACGAAGCCATGGCCGAGCAGCTCTCCCACTTCAACATTCCGAGCCGGGACGACATCCTCCAGCTCGGCGAGGCCGTACACGCGCTCGACAAGCGCGTCGCCCGGGTCGAGTCTCTGCTCGCCAAGCAGGCGGCAAAAGACGCCAAGAAGAAAAAGAAGAAGAACGCCGGCAAGGGCGGCGAGGCTGAAACCCGAAGCGGCCCACCCCGCACCAAGCAGCCGCCGAGCGCGCGGCAGGAGGCCGGCGATGGCTGAAGAGTCCGTATCACCAGAGATTCTCAAACGCGCACGGAAGATCGTCGACCAGACCATCCAGCGTAACGTCAAAGGCCTCGATTTCCTGACCAGCGGGCCAGCCAAGGTGGGCCTCACGCCTAAGGACGTGCTCTACGAGCGCGGCACGCTGCGCCTGTACCACTACCACCCGCTCGCCGATGAGATTTACCGGGTGCCGCTGCTGCTGGTGATGGCCACCACCAACAAAGCCTACGTCTTCGATCTGGCGCCGGGCCAGTCCATGGTGGAGTACCTGCTGAAGCAGGGCTTCGACGTGTACGTGATCGACTGGGAGCCACCAACCCCGGCTGAGCGGAACCTGAATCTGGCGGACTACACCCAGGACTTCATCCCCACCTGCGTCGACATGGTGCTGGAAGACTCCGGCGAGCCGGATCTCTCCATCGTCGGCTACTGCATGGGCGGCGTGCTGTCCCTGATCTACGCGGCCAGCCACGCGGACGGGCCCCTGAGAAACCTGGCCTGCCTGACCACCCCGGTGGACTGGTCGGAGATGGGGCTCACCGCCATCTGGTCCGACGAGAAGCACTTCGACGTGGACCGACTTGTCGACACGGTGGGCATCGTGCCGAAGAGCACGGTCACCGCCATGTTCGAGATGCTGCGGCCGGCGCAGAAAACAGCCGGGCAGATCCGCGTCTGGGAGCAGATGTGGAACGACGACTTCGTCGCTTCCTACCGGGCCTTTGAGCGCTGGGGCAACGAAACCCTGCCGCTGGCCGGCGAGTACATGCGCGACACCACCAAGGAGCTGATGTGGGGCAACAAGCTCTTCAAGGGCACCCTGAAGGTGGGCGGCAAACCGGCCCGACTCTCCGACATCACCATTCCGGTATTCGCCGCAATGGCCGAGCACGACCACATCGTCTCCTACAAAGCGAGCAAGCCGCTGCTGGAGCTGGTGGGATCGGAAGACAAAGAGGAAATCGTGCTGAAGGGCGGCCACGTGAGCCTGATCGCGGGCCCGAACGCAGCACGGAGAATGTGGCCGAGGCTGGCCGAATGGATGGGGGAGCGATCGGTATGACGGACTCGAAGCGGTATCCGCGCACGGTGGAGATCAAGGATGGCACGGTCAGCCTGGATCTGATGACGCCGGCAGCGGAAGAGGAAGTGCTGGCCTTCGCGAACACCCTGCCCCCGCACGATCTCCTGTTTCTGCGTCGCGACATCACCGAACCCAAGGTGCTGTCGGCCTGGGCGCAGCAGATCGAAACAGGAGAGATCACCAGCCTGCTGGCTCGTGACGAGTCCGGCGCCATGCTCGGTTGCTCTGCCGTCGTCCAGGACGAGCACAGCTGGTCACCGCACGTGGGGGAACTGCGCGTGCTGGTGGCTCCGGCAGGCAAAGACCGCGGGCTCGGCCGGCAGCTGATTCAGGAGAGCTTCCTGATCGCCCTTGGCCTGGGCCTGGAGAAGCTGACGGCGCAGATGACGCCGGACCAGACCGGCGCCATCAACGTCTTCGAAGAGATGGGCTTCAGCGCCGAGGCGCTGCTGAAAGAGCACGTTCGCGACCAGAACGGCGAGAAGCACGACATCGTGATCCTTTCCCACGACGTGGAAGGATTTCAGTCGCAGATGCAGGCGTACGGGATGACCGATCTGTACTGAGCGGAGCCGGCGCGGCCGCCGTTCAGCCGACGATCAGCTCGTCCAGACAGTCGTTGTAGTGCCGGGTCAGCGCTGACAGCACGTCAGAGATCCGCTGCTCATCTTCGACCAGCGTGCTGCTGACCGCCAGACCCTGCATGGCTGAAATCAGCGCCCCGGTCTCCACCATCAGCTTGCCCGCATCACCCAGCCCGAGAAACTCCGCTGCCTCGCGGATTTCCCGACTCAGCCGCTCGTTTACGGCTTTCACCGTTCGCCGCAGCTCAGCCTGCAGGCCGAGCTCCCAGCGCGAGGCCAGCTGCAGCTCGGCATAGGCGCGCGCCGGCGGCTCGTTCTGCACCTCCCACAGGGCGTAGGGGTACTGCCGCAGCGCCTCGATGGTCTCGCCGGCCGCCGCCAGCTTCTCCTGGGTGCCGACAAACATCCGCTCCACCGCTTCTTCAGCGGCGGCCACCATCAGCGCTTCCCGGGTTCTGAACTGATGCAGGAGCGAGCCTCGACTCAATCCGGAATGATCGAGCACGGCCTGGGTGGTGGTGGCGGCGTAGCCGGTAGTGGCCAGCAGCATGATGGTGCTGTCGAGCAGGGTGGCGCGGGTGGCACCCCCCTTCTTGGTCCGGGACCGCTCGGCTTCGCTCGCCGCCGCGGCCGCCGATCCTGCCAGCACCGATCCGCTCACCGTCGCCTCTACCCTGCGCTCAGATCCAGCCCGCGCATCAGGCCCTCTTCCCGCCAGTCCTCCAGCACCTTGAAGAACGCCACCGGCCCGGCGCCGTAGTTGGAATCCTGCAGCGACCGCTCGGACGGCTTGCCTTCGTTGTTGTAGTAGCCCGGGGTGCAGTCGGAGAGGAACTTCTCGTTCATCCGTGCCAGCGAGATGATGGTGTCCACCCACTCCTGCTCCGCCTCGGGGCTGGCCTCGACCACGTTGTGGTTGCCTGCCTGGCAGTGGTTGATGATGTAGCCGATGTGCTCGCTCTGCTCGCTCAGGGCGTGCGGGTAGTTCGCCGTGAAGCCGGTCTGGGTGTGGCCCATCATGAACAGGTTCGGGAACCCGTGCACGTGCAGCCCATGGAACGTGCGGGCGCCGTCCTGCCAGTGCTCGCTCAGGCTCTCGCCCGTCTTGCCGTGGATCTCGTAGCCGCAGCGACGCTGATAGTCCGTGCCCACCTCGAAGCCGGTCCCGAACACGATGCAGTCGAGCTCGTACTCGACGCCGTTCGCCACGATGCCCTTCTCGGTGATCCGCTCCACACCCTGACCGTCGGTATCGATCAGGGTCACGTTGTCGCGATTGAAGGCAGGCAGGTAGTCGTCATGAAAGCACGGCCGCTTGCAGAACTGGCGGTAATAAGGCTTCAGGTGCTCGGCGGTGTTCGGATCGCTGACGATCGCGTCTACGCGGGCGCGGATCGATTCCATCTTCTGGAAATCGGCCAGCTCCATCTTCTCCATGATCTGCTCCATGGACAGCCCGGAGTCCTTCTCCGTCTGCATGAGCAGCAGCAGGTTGCGGATGATCTCCGTCCAGCCGTCGTTCACCAGGTCCTCTTCGGCAACGCCACCGGATACCAGGGTGTTGAAGTTGTCCATGCGCTCCTGGTGCCAACCCGGCTTCTGGTTGTTCCACCATTCCATGTCGGTGGGCCTGTCGTTGCGCTCATCGATCGAGGACGGCGTGCGCTGGAAGACGAACAGCTCCTTCGCGCCCTCAGCCAGGTGCGGCACGCACTGCACAGCCGTCGCCCCGGTGCCGATGATGCCGACCCGCTTGTCCGCCAGGCCGGTCAGGCCGCCATTGGCGTTCCCCCCGGTGTAGCCGTAGTCCCAGCGGCTGGTGTGGAAGGTGTGACCTTTGTAGGAGTCGATGCCCGGAATGCCCGGCAGCTTCGGCCGGTTCAGCGGTCCGTTCGACATGACCAGGAACCGGGCTTTGAACGCGTCACCGCGATTGGTCTGGATTTCCCAGCGCGACGCATCGTTGTCCCAGTGCACCTCGGTGACTTCGGTCTGCAGCAGAGCATCCCGATAGAGATCATATTTCTTCGCGATCAGCTGGCTGTACTCGAGGATGTCCGCGCCGTCGATGTACTTCTTTGGCGGCACGTAGCCCGTCTCTTCCAGCAGCGGCAGGTACACATAGCTCTCGATGTCGCAGGCCGCGCCCGGATAGCGGTTCCAGTACCAGGTGCCACCGAACTCGCCGCCCTTCTCGATCATGCGGATGTTCTCCTGACCGGCTTCGCGCAGCCGAGCGCCCGCCAGCAGGCCGCCAAAGCCACCGCCGATGATGGCAATCTCAACCTCGTCGGTGAGCGGTTCGCGCTCAATGGCTTGGTCCAGATACGGGTCCTCGATGTAGTGCGAGAACTGGCCCGTCACCTCGATGTACTGCTCGTTGCCGTCGTCGCGCAGGCGCTTGTCACGCTCCTCCCGGTACTTGTTCCTGAGAGCGTCCGGATCGAACCCGAGATCAATGGCTTCCGACATGATTACCTCGCTAGCTGCTGAGCTGAAAAAAACGAAAGGCGGATCATGGCAGAATTAGTCAGGTCTGACTAGTCAGACCTGACTAGAAATTTCCTTGAAATAGGCCCTATGCTGCCCGCTCGGCCTTTTACTGAGCTTTCGTCATGACCAACCCATCCAGACAACCCACCCTGAGTTCTGCGCTGGCGCTCTGCCTGGCAGTCATCTGCGCGCCGGCTTACGGCGAGTGGCAGGCCACCGTCACCGACCGCACCGCCTCCGTGAACGAGAAGATGGTGCAGTGGCGACACCACCTGCATGCCAATCCCGAGCTCGGCAACCGCGAGTTCGAAACCGCTGCCTTCATTGCCGAGCACCTTGAGCGCCTGGACTTCGACAGCGTCGAGACGGGCGTCGCCCACACCGGGGTGGTCGGCATCCTGCGCGGCGGCAGGCCGGGTCCGGTGGTCGCCCTGCGAGCGGACATGGACGCCCTGCCCGTCACCGAGAAAACCGGCTTGCCGTTCGCATCCACCGTCCGAACCGAGTGGCGCGGCGTGGAAACCGGGGTCATGCACGCCTGTGGCCACGATGCGCACATGGCAATCCTCATGGGCGTGGCGGAAGTGCTGGCTGGCATGCGCGAGCAGATCCCGGGCACGGTGAAATTCATCTTCCAGCCTGCTGAGGAAGGTGCTCCGCCCGGCGAGGAAGGCGGCGCTGACCTGATGATCAAGGAGGGCGTTCTCGCCGGTGAGGATGCCCCGGGCGCCATCTTCGGCCTGCACGTCTTCCCCGCACCTGCCGGCAGCATCATCTACAAGGCCGAGGGCATGCTCGCGGCCTCCGACGGCCTGCACATCAAGGTGCAGGGCGTGCAGACCCACGGCTCCATGCCCTGGGGCGGGATCGATCCCATCGCGGTGTCCGGCCAGATCATCGTTGCCCTGCAGAACATCGTCAGCCGGCAGATCGACATCTCGAACGCGCCAGCGGTCGTCACCATCGGCTCCATCAACGGCGGCAACCGCGGCAACATCATCCCGGAAAGTGTGGAGATGACGGGCACCATCCGCACCTTCGATCCCCAGATGCGCAAAGACGTGCACGCACGCATCGAGAAAACGGTGCTGAAAACTGCAGAGGCCTGGGGAGCAAGCGCGGAGGTCACCATCGGTCATGGCTATCCGGTCACCTTCAACGACCCCGAGCTCACCGCTGAGATGCGGGAGGTGCTGGATCGGGTTTCTGTCGGCGGCAAGGCCGTCATCACCAAGCCGATCATGGGGGCGGAAGACTTTTCCTACTTCGCCAACGAGATCCCGGGCCTGTTCATCGGCCTGGGTGTGGCCAAAGACGGCGCCGGGCCCATGGACAGCGCGCCCAATCACTCGCCTTACTTCTACGTGAACGACAAAGCGCTGCCGGTCGGGGTGGAAGCGCTGAGCAATCTGGCGCTGACCTGGCTGAATTCGAAAGAAACCAACTGATTCGCTAATCTAAGACATTGAGCCAACTTGGGGGAAAGAACATGAGCTACGACATCGTGATCCGCGGCGGCACCATCATCGACGGTACCGGCGCTGCGCCCATCGAGGCGGATCTGGGGATCAAGGACGGCGTGATTGCCGCCATCGGCAGGATCGAAGAAGCCGGTCGCGAGGAGATCGACGCCACCGGTCAGGTGGTCACGCCCGGATTCGTCGACATCCACACCCATCTGGATGCGCAGATCGGCTGGGATCCGGACATGACCCCGGTGAGCTGGCACGGCGTCACCACTGCGCTGATCGGCAACTGCGGCATGACGTTCGCCCCCTGCCGGAAAGACGACCAGCCGCTGCTCGCCGGCATGATGGAAACGGTGGAAGACATCCCCAAAGACGCCATCCTCGGCGGTCTGGCCTGGGACTGGGAGCATTACGACGAGTACCTGGACTCCATCGAGCGGCTGGGCACCGCAGTCAACGTGGCCGGCCTGGTCGGTCACGCCGCGGTTCGTTACTACGTGATGGGCGATCGCTCCTTTGCCGATCAGGCGACCGAAGAAGAGCTCGAGCAGATGGCCAGCATCGTCGCCACGGCGGTGGAGAAAGGCGCCTTCGGCTTCTCGACCAACCGCTACGAGCCTCACAAAGCACCGGACGGACGCTCCATACCCGGCACCTTTGCCGATGTCAGCGAGCTGGAGCGCATCACCGAGGAAGTGGCTCCGCGCGGTGGCCTGATGCAGCTGGTCGGCGCCAACGGTGACTGCCTGAAAGCCGTCGGCGACAAGGAGAACGCCCGGGTGCTGTTCAGCTACGGCAACAGCGGCCAGCCTGGTGCCGGCCGCGCTGCAGCCGAGTTCCTGGACGAGCTCTGCGCCGGCCGCGACGTCACCGCCATTTCCCACGTCCGTGGCTCCGGCTACATGTTCGGCCTGCAGTCCGGCCTGCCGTTCCGGGGCCAGAGCTGGCGCGAGCTGTCCGGCATGGATTTCGAGGCGCGGCTGGCTGCCATTCAGGATCAGGCCTTCTGCGACAACCTGATCGGCGAGGCAAAAGAGCCGAAAGGCAGCCACGTGCCGATCGATCAGTGCTATTTCCTCGGGGCCGGCGAGGCGCCCGATTACACCACCTCCGTCAGCCTCGCCGAGCAGGCAGAAGCGGCGGGCGAGCACTGGGCGGAAACCTTCCTGCGCCTGTCGCGGGAAACTGACGGCCGGGCGCTGTTCAACTTCCGGATGTTCTCGACCAACATCGATGAGCAGGCGGACCTGTTCAAGAGCAAGCACATCTATCCGGGCCTCGGCGACGCCGGCGCCCACGTTTCCCAGATCATGGACGCCGGCTGGTCGAGCTTCCTGCTCTCTTACTGGACCCGCGAGCGGGGCGAGTTCACGCTGCCGGAAGTGGTCGAGAAGATGACCTCCGGGCCCGCCCGGGTGGTCGGCCTGACGGATCGCGGCACCCTCGCCGAGGGCATGCGCGCCGACATCAACGTTTTCGATCCGGCGACCGTCAGTGAGCGCCAGCCGGTGCTGGTGCGCGACTTCCCGAACGAAGCGCCCCGCTACATCCAGAAGGCAACCGGCTTCAAGGCGACCATCGTCAACGGCCAGGTCAGCCTGCTCGACGGCGAGCTGACCGGCACCCGCGCCGGCAGGGTACTCCGCCACAGCGTCGCCGGATGAGCCGTCTTTACGACGACAACCACCGTCGTCTGCAGGCCGAGTTCGCAACAACCGGCCTGGCGGACGCGGTGGAGGCTGCCACCCTGCGCCACGAAATCAACGATGAAGATGCCGCCTTCATCCACGCCCGGGACATGTTCTTCCTCTCCACCCTGAACCAGGCCGGACAGCCCACGGTCTCCTACAAAGGCGGGGATCCGGAGTTCGTGAAGGTGGTGAACCCGACAACCCTGGTGTTCCCCAGTTACGACGGCAACGGCATGTTCATGTCGATGGGGAATCTGGACGGCAACCCGAAGGTGGGCATGCTGTTCATCGATTTCGAGTCGCCGGCCCGGCGCCGGGTGCAGGGCGAAGCGCGCCTGCACCGGGAACACCCGCTGCTGGCCACCTACCCGGAAGCCGAGCTGCTGGTGGAAGTGACGGTGACCGAGCTCTGGGTGAACTGCCCGCGCTACATCCATCGCTACGAGAAGGTGGATAAGGCCGAGCACGTGCCGCGAACGGGTGTGGAAACACCGCTGGCGCTGTGGAAGCGGATCGACATGCTGCAGCCGATGCTGTCCGAAGCAGATCAGGCGAGGGCCAAGGCTGCCGGCTACATCACCGCCGAAGACTACGAAAACGCTCAGTAAGCGTTCGCGCTAGTCCTGCTTGTCGTCCTCTCCGGCGCTGCTTTCGTCCGCCGGTTGCTCCTTTTGCTTTTCGTTCTGCTTCTCGGCCTGCTGCTGCAGGACCGTGGACATGGACTGGGAGGCAAAACCGCTCTGGGTGGTGCCGGTGACCCGCCCCCGGGTCCGCCGCCGCCTGATCTTCTTCGCCTCTGGTTTCTTCTCGCTCACTTCGCCTCCCTGTACGGGCCAATGATCATTGTGCCATCCCAGGCGTGGCACAATGGCGCCCAGACCAGGGAGGATAAATCATGAGCAGCAGCGAAACCGCTCTCATCATTGGCGGCGGTCCGGGCATCAGCGCCAGCTGCGCCCGACTCTTCCGCCGCGAAGGTATGGCGGTTGCGGTAGCCGCGCGGAACCCGGACAAATCGGCGCTGGTTGCGCTGGAGGAGGCACATGGCGTGCAGCGCTATCAGTGCGACGCCGCGGATCCGGACAGCGTCGCAACGCTCTTCGAGCGCGTGCTCGAAGCCCAGGGCAGGCCGCGCCTGGTCATCCACAACATCGACGGCCGCATGGCGGACATCTTCCGCAAGGGCGTCACCGAGGCCGCACCCGACCTGGTGCAGCAGGTGCTGCTGAACTCATCCTTCAGCGCCTTCCTGGTTGGCCAGCAGGCAGCCCGGCAGATGCTCGACAACCCGCCGGACGACAACGGCGTCCGCGGCACCATCCTCTACACCAACGCGAGCGCCGCCTTTAAGGGCTACCCGAGGAGCGGCGCTTTCGCCATGGCTTCACACGCGAAGTCCGGCCTGGCCCAGAGCATGGCTCGGGAACTGGGGCCGCAGGGGATCCACGTCGCCCACATCCCCATCGACGCGGCGATCGGCTGGACCCAGGAAGACGGCAGCCGGGCCCATCGGCTCGCCGGCACCACGGAAGACGACAACATGGCGGATCCTGATCGGATCGCCGACGTTTACCTGCAGCTGCACCGCCAGCACCGCTCCACCTGGGCCTACGAGGTGGTGCTTCGACCCTGGCTGGAGAACTGGTAGCCGGCAGCCTTCAGGCGTCGTTCAGATCCCGGATCGTCCGCCGTCCCAGCTGCGACATGTGCACCTCGTCCGGACCGTCTGCGATCCGGCAATAGCGGCTGGTCAGGTAGATCCGGGCGATCGGCGTGTCCTGGGTGACCCCCATCCCGCCATGGGCCTGCAGCGCCCGGTCCGCCACCTCCTGACACATCTTCGGCGCAGCGATCTTGACCATGGAGATGTAGTCCCGCGCCCCTTTCGGCCCGAACTTGTCCATCTTGTCGGCCGCTGCCAGCACCAGCAGCCGGCACTGCTCGATCTCGTAGCGCGAGCGGGCGACGTCGTGCTGGATGCTGGTTTTGGCTGAGAGCTTCTCGCCAAAGGCCTCCCGCTCTTCCACCCGCCTGCACATGAGCTCCAGGCAACGTTGCGCCATGCCGACGAACATCATGGCGTACTGAAAACGTCCGGGGCCGAGCCGCCCCTGGGCGATCTCGAAGCCTCGGCCCTCGCCGAGAATCAGGTTCTCCACCGGCACCCGCACGTTGTCGTAGAGCACCTGGGCATGGCCGCCCGGCGAGTGCACGCTGCCGAACGCCCGCACCGGCCGCTCCAGCGTGACCCCGGGGGTGTCCACCGGCACCAGGATCATCGAGAACTGCTGATGTCTGGGCGCATCCGGTTTGGTTTTACCCATCACCACCAGGATCCTGCACAGCGGGTTGAAGGCGTTGGAGGTGAACCACTTGCGGCCGTTGATCACGTACTCATCACCGTCCCGGACGATGGTGGTTTCCAGGTTCGAAGCGTCCGATGAGGCCACAGCCGGCTCGGTCATGGAGAACGCCGAGCGGATCTCACCCGCCAGCAGCGGCTTCAACCAGCGCTCCTGCTGCTCCGCGTTGCCGAATCGTGCCAGCACCTCCATGTTGCCCCGATCCGGCGCGCTGCAGTTGAACACCTCCTGGGCCCAGGGCACCCGGCAGATCCGCTCCATCAGCGGAGCAAACTCGAGGTTGCTGAGCCCGGGGCTCCAGTCTTCGTACTCCCTCGGCAGGAACCAGTTCCAGATGCCGGCCTCCCGGGCCTTGGCTTTCAGATCCTCGAACCAGGGCGGATAGCTCCACTGGTTGGCGGAATCCTCCACCCAGTCACCGTGATCGAGCTCACGCGGGAAGATGTGCTCGTCCATGAAGGCGTCCACCCGGGCGCGCAGCTCCAGCACTTTTTCGGTCGGTTCGAAATCCATGAGAGTCCCCCTTTCTCATTGCCCCTGTGTGATCGTCGCTCAGTCGATGCGGACGATCCTGTGAATGCGTACCGGCTCGGTGAGGATCTGCCCCTGCAGCCGCTCCATCTCCGTGCTGCCACCTGTCGGCCGCATCTGCGCCGCTTCGAGCACGCGCATGCCTCTGAGCACCCGGCCGAAAGTCGCGTAGCCGGCATCGTCCCGACCGGGCACACCGGCGCCGCTGTCGAGCACGGCGTTGTCGGTGAGGTTGAAGAAAAACTCCGAGCCCGCGCTGCCCGGCGCCAGCCGCGCGTATGCCAGGGTGCCGCGCTCGTTCGGGATGCCGGTTGCATCCGTGGTTTCGTGCGCGATCGGCGGCAGCGGCCGCTCTGGATCTCTGTACTCCGCGCCGTCGCCGGCCATCGCCGTGCTCAGCAGCCCACCCTGAATCACCCCGTAGCCATACTGGCCCGCCGGCTCGACCGAGCGATAGAAACTGGCGTCGTCGTAGTGGCCGGCGTCCACGTAGGCGAGGAAGTTCGCGGCGGAAACCGGCGCCCTGTTCGGGTAGATGGCAACGTCCACGTCGCCGAGCTCCGTTTCCAGGCGCACCAGCACGGTCTCGTCTTCCGGGTTGGCGGCCAGCCACCAGCTTCGCACGTCATCCACCCGGTCCCTCTGCACCTGACCTTCGCGGGCTGCAAACTGCGCCTCGGGAAAGCCCACGCTCTCGCCCTTGAGATGCGTATCAAAGAAGGCGAGCACAAACTCGTTCTGGATCGCGACGATCAGCTCGCCGTCGATGGGGCCGAGCATGGCGGCGCGAGCCGGATTGCGCATGAACAGGTTGAAGTCGGAAACGCCGAGGTGAGCGACGTCCTTCACGCTGAGGCGCACCACGTCGTCCCGCAGCCCGGCCAGCTCCGGGCGTTCGTAGGAGAAATCGTTGAATCCCCGTGGCTCGCCCTCAGGATCGCCGCCGAGCATCTCGAACATCCGTACGTAGTCGGAGTAGAACATGAGAAAGGGGACCGGCATGTTCCTGAGCCAGGGCTGCAGGTGGTAGTCGCCGCCGTCCAGATTAACCCCCGCCGCGCAGCGGTGATCCACCATGCAGACACCGCCGCTGGTCGAACCGCCGAAAGACATGCCCATCTGCCCGGTACGCTGCAGATCGCCGGCAGCGACAACGTCCGCAACGTTGTCCGGCACCCTGCCGGCGGCCAGCTCGTCGTGGACGAACAGGCGATCCTGCAGCCAGATATCCGTGCTCACGGTGGCGATGCGGTTACCCGCCGCGGCCTGCTCATGCTGACTGGCGACGGCGCCCTGATAGCGATCTTCAATCTCGGTTTCGAGAAACGCCTTGATGAACCCGTCTTCCGCCTCTGCGGTGTTTTCCATCTGAGCCTGCATCGTGGCGATGAGCTCGGGATCCATCGGTGCAACGGTGCCGTCCGGGAACAGCACGGGCGAGGAGTCATAGGTGTGCTGGACGGAGTAGACGACGTAGCCGTGACTCGCGAGCGTTTCCATCAGCGCCGTGTTCTGCCCCGCAAAGCTCGTGTAGCCGTGCGAGTAGAAGACAACCGGTCGCGGTTCTTCCGCAGCCAGCAACGGCGCATCGGCATAGCTGTTGGTGTTCACGTGCTTCACGTAAGCAAAGTAGAAAGGCGCACCGGCCAGGGTGCCGATCCCTCTGGCGGTCGTCGCCGCCTCGTCGGCAGTGAAGTACGGCCTGACTTCCAGCCCTTCCACCGAGCCAGCCGGATACCAGACCCGCACCAGCAACCGGCGCGGCTCGTCCGGCTGCGCCGCCAGCAGGCCCGGTCGGGACTCATCGATGAGCATGAAGTCCCTGACGCCAACGGCGTGGGGCCCGGACGGTGCCGGCAGATGGGTGACCGGGAAAAGATAGAGCAGGAAGGTGCTCGCCAGCAGCCCGAGCACGAACAGGCTGCCGCTGATCCAGGCCGTCCCGGATCGCGATCCAGACCTGAACTTTCTGCCAAGCGCGCTCAGCAGAACGAGCAACGCCAGCAGCGCCAGCGGCGCCAGCTGCCAGCGGTCATCCAGGGCACCGGCTACAGCGGCCAGCAGGCCGATCACGGCCGCCGGAATCAGCAGCTGCTGCAGCTGCTCCGAGTCACGTCGCCACCAGGCGATGCAGGCAACGACGATCGCAACGAGGGCAAGCAGATCAACCAGCAGCATCGGCCGCTCCGCTGCCCGAACCGTCTGCAGCAGCTGCGGTCGGCGAGGGCTTCGCCGCGGCAAATGCACTCCTGGCCAGGATCACAACGGCCACAAAGGTGACCACCATGGCAACGCCGCCGCCGAGAAACGCCAGCGCCCCGGCTAGATCGCCCTCACCAAAGGGCGTTGCGGCGACGCTGAGCCCACGGTTGGCGGCCAGGTTGCCGGCCCAGTAAAAAACCGTGTTGCCCCAGCCCATGACGATCATGCCCCAGCCAACCCACCTGGTTCCGGTTTCGGTCAGCGGCAGGCGGCCCATCAGCAGCGCCACACCGCCCATCATCACGCCGTTCAGGATCCCGCCGACGTGAGCTGCCTGCCAACCCCGGGTGCTGCCAGGCACGCTGACCTCCCAGGCGGGCAACGGCCAGAGCGTGACCGCGTCCAGCAGCGAGAAGACGAGCATCAGGCCGGCGATCAGGCCGAGCAGCAGCACAACCATGCCGTGCCCGATGACCAGATAGCTGAGCCGCTGATCGGAAGTGGCTGGATTCATCGAAGCGTTCCTCAATTCAGGGGGGTTCAGGCAGGCTCGAGCATGCGCGCGACCTCGGCCTCGGTGAGGCTGTGCGGATCACCGCCCGCCTCTAGCCGGGCGCGCCAGGCGACGGCCACCGGGTTCTGCGCGTCGTTGCAGATCGGATGGTTTCTCGGGTGATAGTCCGCCCGCAGCACGGGCAGCGCGGCACGCCCCAGGTCCCAGGCAAAAGAGGCGCAGAAGCGCCAGGCCTTCAGCGCCCGGCGTAGCGAAAACCCCTCGGCCCGGACCATGTGCGCAAAGGCGCGAACGGTCTCACCGGTGATGTGGGCGAAGGCGTAGAGCACCATCCAGCGCCGATACCACTCGTGGTCGGGGTAAAAAGCCTTGTAGAAGTCGAAGGCCACGGCGCCGTGCTCCACCTCTTCCACCTGATGCCAGACCCAGAGCGCACGAATGATCGGGTCCGCCTCGCCCATCAGCTCGTCGTAGCGGTTGAGAATGATCATGCCGCCCAGGAAGGTGAAGGTCTCGTAGCCCGCCGTGAAGCCGATCTGAAATCGCTTGCTGCGCCGCCGCGCTTTCTCGAAGTAGCCGGCAGCGTGGGCGTCGATGTCCGGGAGCTTGGGATAGCGGGCCGACATGGCCGCCGTCCACTTCAGAAAGTTGAACGCATGGTGCGATTCCTGGCCGATGATGGCCTGCACGTCGGCTTTGAGCTTCTCGTCGTCGAGCTCGTCGCGCCACTCGCGCATCACCGCAACGAGAAAGCGCTCGAAGTGCGGCACGTGAATGCCGAGGGCATTGATGAAGATGGCGAAGTCCGGGCTGCTCCGGCTCCACACCGGTTCGGGGGCTGCATCGAAGTCGAAACGCAGCTGCCGGACCGGGATCTGATCCATGGGGTGCGCGGGCATGGCACTCTCCCCTGCTCTCTCTCCCGGCCCAGTTTACCCAATCGCCTTCGTCAGAAGACAGCGGTTCCTGATCAGCCGGCTTTCGGGTGCAGCACCACCGGCAGCTCGGTGTAGCCCTTGACGAAGGAAGAGAAGGTGCGCTGCGGCTCGCCGACCACTTCCACCATCTCGAATCGCTTCATGATCTCTTCCCAGATCACCCTGAGCTGCATCTCCGCGAGCCGGTTGCCCATGCAGCGATGCAGGCCGAACCCGAAGGAAAGATGCTGCCGGGCGTTCTTCCGGTCGATGACCAGCTCGTCCGCGTTGTCGAACATGTCCGCGTCCCGGTTGCCGGAGACGTACCACATCAGGATCTGATCGTTCTGCCTGATCTGCTTGCCGCCTATCTCGCAGTCCTCGTTGGCGGTCCGACGCATGTAGGCGAGCGGCGTCTGCCAGCGGATGATCTCCGCCACCATGTTCGGGATGACCGAGACGTCGTCGCGCAGCTTGTCGTACTGCTTCGGGAACTGGTTCAGCGCCAGCACGCCGCCGCTGATGGAGTTGCGGGTGGTGTCGTTGCCGCCGACGATCAGCAGCATCAGGTTGCCGAGAAACTCGAAGGGCTGCATGTTTTTGGTCGCCTCGCCGTGCGCCAGCATGGAGATCAGATCAAAGCCCGGATTTTTCTTCCGCTCTTCGAACAGCTGGGTGAAGCAGTCGAGGCACTCCAGCAGCTCTGCCCGCCGCTGCTCTTCGCTCTCGACCAGGGTGCCGGGCGCTGCCGTGGCAATGTCCGACCAGCGGGTCAGGCGCCTGCGCTCCTCGAACGGGAAGTCGAACAGGGTCGCCAGCATCTGGGTGGTGAGCTCGATGGAGACCTTGTCGACCCAGTTGAACTCCTCGCCCACGGGCAGCGAGTCGAGGATGTTCTGGCACCGGCTTCGGATGGTGCTCTCCAGCTTCTTCAGGCTCATGGGCGCGACGATGGGAGCCACGGTCGCCCGCTGCTCGTCGTGCTTGGGCTGATCCATGGCGATGAACATCTGGATGCCCATGGCGCCGTCCGGCAGCGGCGTGCCCACCTTGGGGCCGATGGTGATCCCCTTCGCCGAGGAGAAGCGCTCGTGGTCCGAATCCACCGCCTTGATGTCCTTGTAGCGGGTCAGAGACCAGTAGGGGCCTGCCGCAGGATGCTCGTTGTAGTGCACCGGATCTTCTTTGCGCAGCCGCTCGAAGTACGGCCAGATGGCGTTCTCCTGAAACAGCCTCGGGTACACCATGTTGATGTCCTCGAGCGGCAGGCTGTAGGGATCGGGGATCGGCTCGTTAGCATCAGATGTCTGGTAGAACCGGCCACCGGGGCCGGCTGGCTCTCTCTGCTCGCCCTGCTGAGGCGCTGTGTTCTCGCTCATGTGATCCTCCCGTGCTGTTGATCTCAGCCCTTCACTTGAGCCCACTATACCTAAGTCTGGTGAGCATCCGCCCATGCTGAGCGCTCAGCGCACCTCTTCAGGCCATGAATACGGTAGGCTGTCGTTTTCCCTCGGAGCCACCATGCGCATCCTGCTCACCAATGACGACAGCCACGACTCGCCGCTCTTCCTGCTGGCGATCAAAGTCCTCGAGAACCTCGGTGAGCTGACGGTGGTCGTGCCCGCCGAGGAGCACAGCTGGAAGGGCAAATCCATGACCCGCTTCGGCGAGCTCTACGTGGACCGGATCGATCTGCACGGCACCCCCGCCTGGTCCGTTTCCGGCACGCCGGCCGACTGCGTGAACCTGGCCATCTACAACCTGATGGAGTCGCCACCGGACATCGTGGTCTCCGGCATCAACATCGGCATCAACACCGGGCTCGGTTTTTTCATGGCCTCCGGCACCCTGGGTGCCTGCTTCGAGGCGAACATCGCGCGCATCCCTGGCATCGCGCTGTCCCAGGCCATGAGCTTCGAAGATCACCGGATGTGGGTCTCCGAGCGACGCTTCGCGGAGCCCGCCCTGGAGCGCATGACCAGCTCGGTGACGCGGGTCTTTCCGAAGATCTGGGAGGACTACGCGCTGAAGATGGACGCGCCCATCACCTGGAGCTTCAACCTGCCCGACCACACCGGCGATCTGGAGATCATTCGCACCCGGCTCGGCCAGACCTTTTACCAGCAGTGCTTCTCGCAGCGCGGCGATCAGTACTACCACGACCTGCAGCGTTTCCCCATCGACGAGGCGCCGGATTCGGATCAGGCCGTGGTGTTTGGCGGCCACGTCAGCGTCACCCGCATCGACCTGGCGGAGATCGGCCAGAACCTGGTCGACTGATGACAACGGCGACCGATGCCGGGCAGGCGTGCCCGTGCGGCTCGGGCAGCGCCTTTGCAGCCTGCTGCGGGCTCTACCTCGACGGAGGGGCGAACGCTCCCACCGCTGAGGCGCTGATGCGCAGTCGCTACAGCGCCTACACCCTGGGCCGTGCCGACTATCTGCAGCAGACCTGGCACCCGACGCGACGGCCCGACAGCCTGAGCCTCGATCCCGCGCAGAACTGGCTGGGCCTGAAGATCGTGCGCGCAGAGCGTGGCGGCATGGGCGACGATGAGGGGGTGGTGGAATTCGTTGCCCGCTTCAAGGTCGCCGGTCGCGGCCATCGCCTGCACGAGATCAGCCGCTTCGAGAAGGTGGGCGACTGCTGGCTCTACCTCGACGGTGAGCGCGGCCGCACCGATTCCAGCCTGAGGTCCTGAGCAGCCATGGCCCTGAAGCCCACCATCTTCAAGTTCGACGTCTCCCTCGCCGACATGGATCGGAACTGCTACGAGACGCTGTCGCTGACGGTCGCCCGGCATCCGTCCGAAACCACGGAGCGCATGCTGGTGCGCGTGCTGGCCCGCTGCCTCTACCACGACGAGCGGCTGGCCTTCACCCGCGGCCTGTCCGAGAACGACGAGCCGGATCTCTGGCAGAAAAGCCTGGATGGCCAGATCGAACGCTGGATCGAGGTCGGCGAGCCGTCCCTGGACCGGCTGAAGAAAGCCAGCCGGCAGGCTCAGGACGTGGTGGTGCTCAGCTTCAACAGCCGCTCTGACGTGTGGTGGGACCAGCTCTCCGGGCAGCTGGCTGCCGGCACGGCAACGGTGCTGCAGCTCGGCTGGGAGTCGGTGCAGGCCCTGGCCGGCCTGGTCGAGCGCACCGGCGAGCTCAGCGTCAGCATCGATCGTCCGAACATCTTCGTTGCTGCCGAGGGCGGCGAAGCGGAGCTGACCCTGACCCGACTCAGCGCTGAGTGAGGCGCCCGGCGGCGGGCCTTTCATCCTGAGGTAAGATTGGCCGAAGGGATGGAAGGATTAAGCATGAACGACCGCACTGCCCAGTTTCTGGATCGGGAAGAGATCCGCGAGCTCTCCCGCCGCTACATGCGCGGCCTCGATCGGTTGGACGGCGAGCTGCTCGGCTCGGTTTTCGCCGCCGATGCCACCGTGGATTACGGGTTCTTTCAGGGCAGCGGCGCCGACTTCGTCGAGTTCGCCCTCGGCGTCCTGAAGGACCATGACGCCAATCACCACTTCATCGGCCAGATGATGATCGACGTCGATGGCGACGAGGCGGTCGGCGAGATCTACTTTCAGGCGTATCACCGTGTCCATCAGGACGGCGAAGCGAAGGACCTGTTCATCGCCGGCCGCTATCTGGACCGCTACCAGCGCCGTGACGGTCGCTGGCGCATCAGCTTCCGCTCCGAGGTCAACGACTGGGCGCGTACTGATCCCGCTGCCGATGAAGCGCTGACCGGCAACCCGGCTTCCATCATCGGCAAGCGGGCGCCGGATGATTACTCCATGCCGTTTTTTCCCGCCGGTCTGAATCAGGAGGCCTGATGAAATCTCTGCAGCACATGGTTGATGAGCTGGCCAAACCGGGTGATCCGTCGCTGGCGCCGGGCGAAGCCCGCTGCCCGGGACCCAGCGTCGCAGAGCTGCTCGCCGCCGAGGGCAGCGCCAGCGACCCGGGGCTGGCCGCCCAGCGCTACGAGTTTCTCGGCGATGAAGACCTGCCGTTCAGCCGTTACACGGATCCGGCCTTTCATGAGGCCGAGCTCCGCGGGATGTGGCCTAAGGTCTGGCAGTGGGCCTGCCGGGAAGAGCACATCCCGAACGCTGGCGATTTCCAGGTTTACGACGTCGGTCCCTACAGCGCCCTGGTGGTGCGCGGCGAGGACGGTGTGATTCGCAGCTTCGTCAACGCCTGTCCGCACCGCGGCATGCAGTTCGCCGATGCAGGCTCTTCAGGCACCGGCAAGCAGTTCCTGCGCTGCCCGTTCCACGGCATGAGCTGGCATCTGGACGGGTCGCTCAAGGAGATTCCCTGCCGCTGGGACTTTCCGCACGTGGAGGACGAATCGTTCGGGCTCAGCGAAATTCCGACGGACACCTGGGCCGGCTTCGTGTTCCTGAACTTCGACGTCGATTGCGCCCCGCTTGCCGACTACCTCGAGGTGCTGCCGGAGCACTTCTCGCGCTGGGGCCTGGAAGATCGCTTCGTCTCCCTGCACACGCGCAAGGTCCTGCCGGGCAACTGGAAGATGTGCATGGAAGCCTTCCTGGAGGCCTTCCACGTGCTGGCCACCCATCCGGAAGGGCTTCGGGCCTCATCCTGGGCGAATACCCAGTACGACATTTTCGGCGCCAACGTGACCCGGTTTCTGCAGGGGCTCGGCACCGGCAACCCGCAGCTCGGGCAGACGGAGCAGGAGAAGTACGCGAGCCTGGGCTACGACCCGGACACGCTGCCGGAGGGGGTGAGTGCGCGCGAGCAGCACGCGGCAAACCTGCGTCAATCCATGGGCGAGGCGTTCGGCGCCGACCTCAGCGACGTCAACACCTCGCTGATGCTGGACTCCATCGAGTACCACCTGTTCCCGAACGCCTGCTTTTTCCCGGGCATTCAGATCCCCCTGATCTACCGCTTCCGGCCCATCGGCTACGACCGCTGCCTGCACGAGATCCTGCTGCTGCAGCCGTTGCCGACCAGCGGCGAGCGACCGCCGCCGGCGGCGCCGGTAGATCTGGACATGGAGACCTCGTACACCACCGTGGATGGGTTTCCGCTGGCGCGGGTGCTGGATCAGGACACCGAGAACTTCCACCGGCAGTGGGCAGGCATGCAGGCTTCTCTGAAGCCCGGGCAGACCCTCGGCAACTACCAGGAAGCCCGCATCCGCAACCTGCACAAGACGCTGGATACCTACCTGGAAGACAACCTGGAGGCCCGCCGATGAGCTTCACCATCGAGCAGCTGTCAGATCTGGAGTGCATACGCCAGGTCGCCAATCGCTATTCCCGCGGCGTCGACCGCCTCGACCCCGAGGAGATGAAATCAGCTTACTGGGAGGACGCAACCGACGACCACGGCGCCTTTGTCGGCAACGCTCACGACTTTGCCGACATGTGCATGGTCGCCCACCTGAAGTACCGGTCTACCGGGCACTGCATCTTCAATCACCAGATCGAGCTGGACGACGAGAGCCACGCCAGAGGCGAGATCTACTGCGTGACCTGGCTCTTTCACAAGGATTCGGACGTGCTCGACACCTGGTACGGACGCTACCTGGACCACTACGAAAAGCGCGGCGATGAGTGGCGGATCAGCGAGCGGATCTGCGTGCACGAAGGGACGGAGACCAGGACCGCAACGCCGATGGAGATCGATGCGGGCGCCTTCCGTCAGGGCGCTTTCGATCGGCAGCAGCCGGGGCGCCGGATCGGGCCCTGATTCAGGCCCCAATCAGGCCCAATCATGCGATGAATCGGTAGTACTCGATCCCCTCGTCTACCACCGGGGCGTCGGCCCGCTCGCCGACGTGAGAAACGACGAACTCTTCGACGATGATCCGCTCGATCTGCACGTGCAGACCGTCGTGCAGGCTTTCGTACTGCTCCCGGTCGAGGCCGATCGGATCGGCCAGAGCGTCGGCCATACCGATCTTCTGTGCGGCGTCTTCCCAGCCAGGGACCACCTGACAGGGGATGGCTTCCGCCGCGTCACCGCTGCCGTAACCGATCAGCAGCATTCTGTGCCCGGTCAGGTCTTCACCGCGCCTGGCGGCATCTTCGAAGCCAGCTGCGATCCAGGCCGGCAAAGAGGCGGTGTAGAGGTTGCCGAGCTCGGCCACCAGATCGGCGCCGAAGGAGAGCTTGTTGGTCACGACCTCGCGGTAGGCATCGCTGCTGCGCAGCGCCCGGATCACGCTCATGGCCTGCGGATAGGCTTCCGGGTACGGTCGGGACGGGTCCTCAGCCGCTTCGCCGATTGCCGGGCGAGCGTTCAGCTCGGCGATCACCGATTCCACGGCCTCGCCCGCCGCTTCGCAGAACGCCGCGAGCTGCGCTCGATCTGACTCGTCGCCACGGGCCAGAGCAAACAGATAACCCAGCGCCAGGCCTGATTCGGGCATGCGCTGATACGGACGGTGCATGAAGATGGCGCCCAGATCTGACAGCCAGGCCGACGGCCGCTCGTCCGCTTTCTCGAACATGGCACCCAACGCAGTCACCGTGGCCTCGAGATAGCAGGCCGTGGAGTAAGGGCCGTTGAAGACCGGGAAATCGTTCAGGTGACCATGATGGCCGGGTGCGGCCTGGTTGAAGCGGATGAAGGGCTTGCGGAAATCCGCGCCCCGGTAATCCGAAGATTTGCCGGCTGCGCGCAGATCCACCGTCGCCAGCTTCGGGTTCTCTTCGAGCAGCATGGCTACCGCGCCGGCACCCTGGGTCTGCTCGCCGCTGCTGCCGCGGGCGTACTGGGCCAGATCAGCGCTCACCACGATCGCCTGCCGACCGCTGCCATCCGTCGCCAGGTAGCGCAGCGCACCTTTCATGGCGTACACGCCGCCGAGGCAGGCGTGCTTGAATTCCGGCACCTCGCACTCGCGAGGCAAGGTCGACTTGCCGAGCGCCCGCAGCCCCTCGTTCACCATGCCCTTGATGATTACGGCGCCGGCGGCGTTGTCCGTGCTGGATTCAGTGCCGAAACCCAGATAAGTCACCCGAGAGGGGTCCAGGTCGTAGTTCCGGATCAGCCGCAGCACCGCGGTGGCTGCCAGCGTGTAGACGCTCTGCTCGGATCCCCGCATGCGAAAGCTCGAGCCGACCACGGCGCGGATCTTATCGGGGTTGTTTCCGGTCCATTCGGACCACTCTTCCAGGCAGACACGATAGGGCGGCACGTAGGCGGCAAGGCCGCTGATGCCAACAGGGGGGAGCTCACTCACGACTTACTCTCTGGGGCGCAATCCATTTCCTCGGCGAGCGGCAGTCTACCTCGCCGAACTGAGCTGTGCGATAGTTCTGAACGGTCTGTCCGAGGGATTGCAGTTCGAATGCCGAGCGAATCGCCTGCCTGCACGCTGTACGGCAGCTACGCCTCCTACTACACCGCCAAGGTGCGCGCCTACCTGAGAAAGAAGGGAATCCCCTTTGTCGAGCGCCTGCCGAGCGACCCGCACTTCAGGGCGCACATCCGCCCGACCTCCGGCAGCCACCGCATTCCCCAGCTCGAAACCGCCGATGGGCTGGTCCTACAGGACTCGGTAGCCATCGTCGATTATCTGGAGGCGCGATACCCCCAGGTGCCCGCCTACCCGGACTCACCCCGGCAACGGCTGGCGGTCCACCTGATGGAGCTTTTGGGCAGCGAGGGTCTGGTGCGGCTGGCCTGGCAGTACCGATGGTTCTTCGAGGGCAACCTGCACTTCGTGAAGATGGACTTCGGCCGCTCGTTTCGGCCCCAGGGCAGCGATGATGAGCTCCTGCACTATGGCAACGTGATTGCTGAGCGCATGCTCTCCCGCGGCAATCTGGACAACGGCCCGGAGGTGCGTGCGGCCATTGAGGCCGAGTACGTGGCGCTATTGGAAAAACTGGAAGCCCACTTCAGCCACCACCCGTACATGCTCGGTGGCCATCCCAGCGCTGCTGACTACGCGCTGATGGGCGCCCTGCATGCACACATGGGCCGTGACCCGGAGCCTCTGCGCGTCATGCAGGATCACGGCCCGCGCACGTTCCGCTTCATGGAGCACATGCTGGTGCCGGAGATCGTCGCGCCGGAATTTTTCGACGTGCCGGTCGCCTATCCGGAGAACGACGCGCTGCCGGAGACGTTTGTCGAGGTGCTGGCCCATCTCGGCAGCCGCTACGGGCCGCAGTTCGAGCGGAACGCGCTGGCCTGGGCGGCCCAGGCGGAAACCCGGCAGAACGATCCGACCGGAACGCCGCTCGCAGACCCCGGGGACCAGCCGGTGCTCGAGTCGGGCTCGGACGGCCCTGCCTGCAACCTTTACCACGCCTGGGTCAGCCAGAGAGCTCAGCAGCATTACGCCGGGCTGAACGCAACGGAGCGGGCAAGCTGCGACCCGTTCCTCGAGGGCTGTGGCCTGGCTGGCCTGGTTGCGGTTCGGCCCAGCCGACTGATCAGCCGCCAGGACAACCGTCTCTGCCTCGGCGAGCCGCAGTAAGCTGGAGGAGCCATGAACTTCCTGCATGAAGACCAGATCCGCGACCCCTATCCGACCTACGCCCGCTGGCAGGCGGAAAGCCCGATTTTCCGCGCTGAAGATACCGGGCAATGGGTGCTTACCCGACACGACGACGTGCGTTCCGTTCTGAAAAGCTCGGTCGACTACTCATCCAAGGCGATGGGCGAGCAAGGCCCCGCCCTGCCGCTGCTGACCGACGACCCGCCGAAACACACCCAGCTCCGCTCGCTCGTGGACCGGGCCTTCACCCGGCGGATGCTGAAGTCTATGGAGGGCTGGGTGGCGGATCTCGCCGATGAGATGGTGAGCGCGCTGCCGGCGGGCGAGCCGGTGGACATCGTGCAGGCGCTGACCATCCCGCTGCCGGTGGCCGTCATCTCCCGGATGATGGGCATACCGGCCGAACGTGCGGAAGACTTCAAGCGCTGGTCGGACGCCCTGACCGGCACCCTGGCGGGCGTGTCCATGGAGGAGCGGCAACAGGACATCCTGGAAATGGCCGCCTTCTTCCAGGAGCTGATCCCGGCACGCCGCAGCCACCCGGGCGAAGACCTGGTCAGCGCGGTGGCAAACGCCGAGATCGATGGAGAACGCCTGACCGATCAGGAGATCGTCGGTTTCTGCATCCTGCTGCTGATCGCGGGCAACGAGACCACCACCAACCTGCTCGGCAACCTGCTCAACATCGCCGCCGATCGGCCGGAAATCTGGTCGGCCCTGATCAAAGACCCGAAGCTGATCGACGCGGCCGTGGAAGAAACCCTGCGCTTCGATGCACCGGTGCAGTTCCTCATGCGCAAAGCCACCCGGCCCATGCACTACCACGGTCAGGACGTGGCGGCAGGCGAGAACGTCACCGTGGTGATGGCCGCCGCCAATCGGGATCCGGAGATCTACGAGCATCCGGATGAGTTCCGCCTGGACCGGCAGCGGAACCACCACCACACCTTCGGCTTCGGCGTTCACTTCTGCATCGGCGCACCGCTGGCCAGGATGGAGGCCCGGATGGTGCTGCAGGCATTGACCGAACGGTTTTCCGGCATCGAACGCCCGACAGATCCGCCAGGGGAGAACGAGCGGGTCGGGTCGATCCTGCTCCGCGGCTTCCATCACCTCTGGCTGACCTTCGCCGAGTAGCCCCACCGTTCCCGCCCGCAAAGCGCTCCTGACACGCAGGTGTCAGGAGCCCCCTGCTAGACTCTGCCGTCCAACCCCAATCCAACGAGGAAGGAGAGAAAAATGGGTGCAATGGAAGTGGGCCAGAAGCTGGTCGAGCTGGTGAATCAGGGCCGCGAAGGTGAAGCGGCATTTGTGCGCGGCTACTACGCGGACGACGTTGTCAGCATCGAGGGCCAGGGATCCGAGGAGATGCCGGCGCGCATCGAGGGTATCGACGCGATCCATGCCAAGCACGCCTGGTGGTACGACAACAACGAGGTGCACAGCACCGTCGCCGAGGGGCCCTACATCGGCCACCGGGAGGATCAGTTTGTCGTCCGGTTCGTCATGGACCTGACCTCCAACGGCGAGCGCGGCCAGATGACGGAAGTGGGCCTGTTTACCGTGAAAAACGACAAAATTGCCCAGGAAGAGTACCTCTACCTGATGGGTTGAGCTCTACAGAACGCCTGTCAGGTAAACTGGCGGTCCGGGATGGGATGCAGAGCACACACCGAAGGTGGTAATTGTCTGTCTCATTCCCGGGCCCCGTTTGGTAGGATTCGGGGCAACATTTCCCCCAGCACGGACTCTGAACGGTTGTGGACACCGAAATAAGCAAAAATAACGATAAGAATCAGTTAGTTACAGACGAGGGCAACGCCGGGAAACCACCGTTTCTCTGGGTGCAGGCCAGCGTTTTCACCCTGACCTTCTTGATCGCCGCCATCGGCGTGCCCTGGTACGCACTGACGGTGGGCTTCGAGTGGTCGGCCATCATCGCCTTCATCGTGTTCCTGTTTGCCACTGGCCTCTCGATCACCGCCGGCTACCACCGGCTCTGGTCGCACAACGCCTACAAAGCGCACTGGTCGCTGCGGCTGTTTTTTGCGCTGTTCGGTGCGGCCACGGTGCAGAACAGCATTCTCAGCTGGTGTACGGGCCACCGCCGGCATCACCGCCATGTGGACGACAACGACCGGGACCCGTACAGCGCCCGTCGTGGCTTCTGGTTTTCCCACATCGGCTGGATGCTCAGGGAGTGGCCGAGCGGCAAGGAAGATCTGTCCAACGTGCAGGACCTGATGCGCGATCCGATCGTGATGTGGCAGGAGAAGCACTACGTCACCATCACCTGGATCATGAATCTGGCACCGCCGCTGCTGGTCGGTTTCTTCACCGGTGACTACCTGGCAAACCTGCTGCTGATGGGCTTCGCCCGGCTGGTGATCACCCATCACACGACCTTCTTCATCAACTCCCTGGCCCACTACTGGGGCCGGCAGCCGTTCAGCGATCAGAACACGGCCAAAGACAACGGCTTCATCGCGCTGTTCACCCACGGTGAGGGTTACCACAACTTCCACCACCACTTTCAGACCGACTACCGCAACGGTATCCGCTGGTTCGACTACGACCCGACCAAGTGGCTGATCAAAGCCTGCTCCTGGGTGGGTCTGGCCTGGGATCTGAAGAAGGTGCCGAAGTTCAAGATCCGTGAGGCTCAGGTGGCCATGCAGCTCAGACGCGCCGAGGCGCAGATCGAGCAGACCGCGGATGCGGACAAGTGGCGTGAGCTCCTGGAGCAGGAAGTGGAAGCCTTCAGGAAGAGCCTGGAAGAGTGGAAAGCCATTCGCCAGGCAACCTTCGAAGAGACCAAGGAGCGACTGGCCGCCACCAGCCGCGACCTGGCACTGTCCGCCAACGAGCACGTCAAAGCGCTGGAACAGGCGCTGAAAGCGCAGCTGCAAAGGTTGAATACCCTGCAGCTGCAGATGGCCGCTTAGCGCCCGCCGCTTCCGGGCGGCAATCCTGACAACATGAGCGAACGCATCGTCATCCTCGGTAGTGGCATCTCCGGCATGTGTACAGCCCTGGCGCTGGCCAAGCGGGGGCTGGACATCACCGTGCTGGAGCGCGACGCGCCACCACCTGAGGGCGACGCGGACAAAGCGTTCTTCGAGTGGCCGCGCCGCGGCGCCTCCCAGTTCCGACACCCGCACGCCTTCCTCGGCCTGATGTGCAACCTGCTGGAAGAAAACTATCCGGACCTGCTGGAACGTTTCTATCAGGCGGGCGCCAGACGCCTGGAGTTCAGAGAAATGCTGTCGCCGGAGCTGCAGGCGGGCTACCAGCCGGAGCCGGGTGACGAGAAGCTCTGGATGCTGCTCTGCCGCCGGGCCACCATCGAGACGGAGCTGCGCCGCTACGTGGAGAGCCTGCCGAACATCCGGGTACTGAACGGCATCACCATCGATGGCGTGCTCGCCGACCGGCTCGACGACGGCTCGCTGAACGTACGCGGCGTCAAGGTCCGTCGGGACTGCGTGGCAGCCTTCGGCGAGACCATCGAGGCCGATGTGCTGGTGGACGCCAGCGGCCGGACCTCGAAATTCCCGGGGTACTTTGCCGGGTTGGGCACGGACATACCCGAAGAGAACGATGACGCGGAGATCGTCTATTACACCCGTCACTACCAGCTCGGTGAGGGTGTGGAGGAACCGCCCAGAGGTGGCAAGGACCGCTCCGCCGGCGATCTGGGCTACATCAAGTTCGGCGTGTTCCCCGGCGATGCGGGCAGCTTCGCCATCATCGTCTGCCTGCACAACGACGAGAAGGCGCTCCGTGAGGCCATCAAGGATGGCGATACCTTCGATGCGGTCTGTCAGAACATTCCCGGGCTGGCGCCCTGGCTGGTGGAGGGCCAGTACGAGCCGACCACCCACCCGTTCGGCATCGGCGATATCCGAGCCGTCTGGCGGCACTTCGTGGTGGACGACAAGCCGCTGGTCCTGAACTACTTCGCTGTCGGCGATGCTGCCGTTCGCACCAACCCGCTCTACGGCCGCGGCTGCAGCACCAGCATCCTCCATGCCCACATCCTGGCCGAGGTGCTCACCGGCTCGGACGACCCGGCAACGCGTGCGCGAGCCTTCGATGAGAAAACGGAAACGTCGCTCCGGCCCATCTTCAACACCAGCCTGACAGAAGACAGGAACGGTATCAGGAAGGCGCTGGCCAGCGCTCGCGGCGAGCTGCTGGAGAAGCCGGACAGCTTCAAGAAGTGGTTCGCCACCGCCTTCGGGGATGCGCTGGCGGCCGCCAGCCGCTACAACCTGCGGGTCACCCGGGGCGTCATGCGCACGGTGAACCTGCTCGAGACACCGGGCGCCTTTCTCGAAGATCGGAAGATCCGCCTCACCGTCTTTCTCTACATGCTGCGTGGCCGCAAGCGCAACGCCTCAGCACGCATCGTTCGCGGCCCGAGCCGGACTGAGATGCTGGATCTGATCGACGCTCAGCACTGATCCGCGGCTAACGCGCCGCCAGTTCACCCACCGCGCTTCTCGCTTTCAGCAGCGCCACCGTTCTCAGCCCGATGGCCGCCGCCGTCAGCGCCATCAGCGGCGCGTAGGCGAGCAGGTCGTAGCCGCCGAGAAACGGCGCCACCAGAAAGTCGAAGAAGTAGATGAACCCGCAAACGTAAAGGCCGGCGCGATGCAGGGCCTTCCACCGGCGTGAGCCCACCAGCTGCAGCGGCCCGTCGAAAGACGTCACCAGCATGGCAACCGCCAGAGCAATGCCCGAACCACCCACCAGCAGCGTCGCCAGGTCGACGCCGGGGTTTTCGTGCACCTGATACAGCGCAACGATGAGACCCAGATGCACCACCTGGATGCTGCCGAAGGCGATGCCCGCCCGCCGGCGCCAGCGCAGCAGCTGTCGGGAGACGGCGCCGGGCATCAGGCTGCCGAGCGGGCTGGCGAGCCAGGGCACCAGGAACACGAAGAAGGCCAGTCGGCCCGTCCAGCGCAGACCGTCCGCCACCAGCCCCTGAGCATCCGGATTGGATGCCGCGGCGATGCCCGTCAGCAGCAGGGCGGCCGCAAAGCCCGCCATCATGGCGATGAGCCCCTGTTGGGTCCGGTTGGCCGGCCGGGTCGCCGTCTCGGTCATGGTCCTCTCCGGTATCAGCGGTTGCCTGTGGAAGCGCATGGTGACCCTGATGAGGGCTCACCACAACTACGCGCCAGGTAATGAGCGCTGGGGTTACGGGCGCAAACTGCGCAGGTAGTCGTTGAGAAAGATGCCGTTCGGATCGATCTCATCCCGCACCTGCCACCAGTCGGCCCAACGCGGGTGCGCAGCGGCCAGCTGCTCACCGCTCAGATAGTGCACCTTGCCCCAGTGCGGACGCCCCTCGTGCGCAAGGAAAATCTCTTCGCAGGCCCGGTAGTAAGGCGCATCGTCCTCGCCGAGGGGCAGGTGCACGGACAGCGTCACCGTTTCCCGCTCGTAGGCGGTGGAGAGCCAGACGTCATCCGCCGCGACGGTACGAAACTCCACCGGCCACTGCACGTCCGTGTGCTCCGTCCGCAACAGGTGTGCTATGGCCTCGAGACAGGCGATGCCCTGGGCCCGCGGCACGCTGTACTCCATTTCCGTGTGCGGCACCGGTCGGTAGCTCGGCAACACCTCATGGCTCCAGGCCAGGCGCTCGCCCTCCTCGGCCAGCGGGTAAACGGGGGCTTCGTCCGTTTCGTTGATGGTCTTCACCCGGGCGGAGTCCGCCTGCGGGTACCAGAAAAACTCGTAGTGCCGGTTCTGCTTGATACCGGGCTCGATGCCCGCGAGCACCTCATCCAGAGGCAGCAGCTGGCTCTGCTCTTTGAGCTTGTAGCGCGGCAGCAACTGCAGCTCGAACTGGGTCATGACGCCAAAGGCGCCCAGATGCAGGCGTGCCGCCTGCCAGAGACGATCCCCTTCCCCCGCCTCGAGCACCGCGCCGCTGGCATCAACCATCCGCAACGCCGTCACCGCCGCGGAGAAGTTTTTCAGCTGCCTGCCGGTGCCGTGCGTGCCCGTTGCTGTTACCCCGGCAATGGCCTGCTGATCGATATCGCCCTGGTTGGCGAAGCCGAGCCCCTGCTCGTTCAGCGCATTGCCGAGCGCGAAGATCCTGGAGCCGGCCCAGACCCTCGCCCTGCCGGTGCGCTGATCCGCAGTGATGAGCCCGGCAAGTCCCTGCAGGTCCAGGATGATCCCGTTATCGTTACCTACCAGCGGCGCGTGGCTGTGACCGGCACCCACCGTGCGCACGCGCCGGTCTTCGGCTGCCGCCCTGGCAACAAGTGCACACACGTCTTCCTCGCTGCGCGCGAAGTGGATGGCTGCCGGACGACTTTCGAGCTTCCCGGACCAGTTCCGCCATCGGGGCATCGGACTCCTCCCAGTTTCAGAAACAACGGTATGATGCGTCGGTCGAGTTAAGCGGGATGGGGAGCGCATGGCAAGAACGGCGTCGGGCTACGGGCAACGGCCGGTAACTATGCTGGTGGCAACGCTGCTGACGATCGGCGCCATTACGCTCCCAGGCTTGGCGGCGGCAGAGCAGTCGCCGGAACCCGCCGGCTCATCGGCACCGGCGCTGACTGCCGCCAACATCAGCCGCTTCTTCGACACAGCGTTCGCCACCCAGGTTCAGGACCACCGCATCGTCGGCGCAGTCGTAGCCGTGGTGCATGCCGGCGAGGTTGCGCACCTGGCCGGCTACGGCTGGGCAGACCTCGAGTCGCGCGAACCCGCAGACCCGACAGATTCCCTGTTCCGGATCGCCTCCATCTCCAAGCCCTTCGTATGGACGGCCATCATGCAGCTGGCGGAAGCCGGCGAGCTCAGCCTGGACGACGACGTCAACCAACACCTGAGCGCCTTCAGGATCCCCGACACCTTCGAGGAGCCCGTCCGCATCCGCCATCTGCTCACCCACACGCCTGGCTTCGAAGACCAGGCCATCGGCATGAACGCCCGGACGCTGGAAGAGCGAATCCCGCTGGAGACCTACCTGGCCGAGCACATGCCGGCCCGGGTCCGGCCGGCTGGAGAGCACGCCGCCTACTCGAACTGGGGCACCACCCTGGCCGCCTACATCGTCCAGGAGGTGAGCGGCCAGAACTGGGCCGACTACATCGACGAGCACATCCTAATGCCGCTGAGCATGAACTCAACCAACACCCACACGATTCCGAGCGAGGCGCTGGCCGGGCGGATTGCTACCAGCTACGTCTGGTCGGGTGGCCGGTTTCAGGCCAAGCCCTACGAGCAGATGAACGACGAGCCGGCCGGCATGATCAGCACCACCGCTGACGACATGAGCCGCTTCATGCTGGCGCATCTGAACCTGGGTGCCTACGGCAACGGCCGCATCCTCTCAGAAGCCACGACCCGGCAGATGCACTCGCCGCTGTTCGCGCCGCACCCGGGCATCAGCCCGATGCTGCACGGCTTCTATCGCTCCGACCGGAACGGTCAGCTCATCTTCGGCCACGGTGGCGACACCAATCAGTTTCACAGCAACCTGAGCCTGTTCCCCGAGCACGACCTGGGCATCTTCGTTTCATTCAATTCCGACCCCGCTGCCAGCGCCCGGAGCAACCTGATACCCGCCTTCATCGACCACTTCTTCCCCGTGCCTTTCCTTCGCGAACCGCCAGATCCGGCGGCAGGCGTGAATCTCGATGACTACGCGGGGGAGTACGTACCGCTGCGCAGCAACCAGAGCAGCCTGGAGCGGCTCGGGACGCTGGTGACGGCCGTCTCCATCGAAGCGGCCGACGAAGAGCTGGTCTTCGCAGGCAGCAGCCGCTGGATCCCGCAAGGCGGCGATCGGTTCGTCGGCCGCTATCGGGACGTGAACATGGTCTTCGAGCGCAGCGACGGTGAAGTGACGCACGTGGTCATCGGCAATCCCTTGAGCACCTTCGAAAAGGTCAGCGGCCTCAACGCCCCGAGCAACGCCATCACGCTGATCGGGCTGATGGTACTCATCGCCGTGGTCACGGTAGTGGGCTACGGAACCAGAGCGTTCGCCCGGGCTCCCGCCGACCTCCGCCTTCCATCACCTCACGTGCTTCTGGCGTGGCTGCACTGCCTGCTGCTGATCGCGCTGTACGCCTATCTCGGCAACGTGCTGTCCGGCGATGTGGAGGAGTTCGTCTTCGGTGTGCCGGCTCGGGTGGAGGTGAACGTCTGGCTGGTCGTTCTGAACACCCTGCTCGGTCTGGTGGTGGTCGGTTTCGCCGTCAGCCATTGGCGGGACGGCATCGGCGCGCTGAGGATGCGGATCTGCTACAGCCTGGTCGCGCTGGCTGCGCTCATCAACCTCTGGGTGGCCTGGCACTTCAACCTGCTCAGCCACCCGTTCGGCGGCTGATCAGCCACAGCAGGCAGAGCTGCGCCAGCAGCAGCCCCGGGAGCACCAGCCAGGTCCCCAGAACGGCCGCCGTCACGAAGCCGACCGCGGCCAGCGCCCCGTTGGTCAGCGCGTACGGCAACTGCGTACGGAAGTGATCGTAGGCGCTGCAGTCCGCACCGGTCGCCGCCAGAATCGTGGTCTCGGAGATCGGCGAGCTGTGATCACCAAAGAGGCCACCGGAGAGCACCGCACCGATCGTCACCGCCAGCGGCGCGTCCGTTGCCAGTGCCGCCGGCAGGGCCAGCGGAAATAGAATTGCGAAGGTCCCCCAGGACGAACCGGTCGCGAAGGAGACGATGGCGGCGAAAAAAAAGGTGGTCAGCGGCAGCAGCCAGCCCGGCAGGCCCGACGCGGCCACGCCGGCGATGTACTCGCCGGTTCCAAGCGCTGCCCCCACGTCCGACAGCGCCCAGGCGAGCACCAGCATGATGGCCACCTGCATCATCCGGCTCATGCCGGAGAAGTAAGTTTCCAGGCTTTCCAGAATCTTCCGCGCGCCCGTCCAGGTGGTCAGCAGCATGAGCACCAGCGCAGCGCTCAGATAGGCCACTGAGAGCGCCGCGCGAAACTCCGAGCCGCTGACCCGCTCGAACGGAAAGCCCAGCGGCACCAGCATCCAGGCCAGCACGGCGCCGAGCACCAGAAGCGGCGCCCAGATGAAGTAAGCCCGGCCCACAGCGTCGGCCGATTCCACCGGCGATGCTGTGGTGACGTCTGCCGCGCGAGCCTGCGCCTCGGTTTCCTTTTCCACCGCGCGCATGGCGCCGTAGTCGAGCTTCAGCAGTGCCAACAGCGGCACCATCAGCACCGCCAGCCAGGCGTAGAACTGAAACGGAATCGCCGCAACGAACGCCTGGTAATCGGATTGGCTGACGCCCAGCAGCTCGAACTGCTGGTGCAGCAGGCTCATGATGTAGACGCCCCAGCCGATGAACGGCACCAGGATGGCTACCGGGGAAGCGGTGGAGTCGATGATGAAAGCCAGCTTCTGCCGTGAGAGCCGGAGCCGATCGGCCAGGTCTCTGAACACGGGGCCAACGATCAGCGGCGTGCCGAGATCGGAGAAAAAGATCAGGATGCCACCCGACCAGGCGGCAAACTGCAGGCGCAGCTTGCTGGTGAGAAACCGGGTCACGTCCCGGGCGAACGCCTGACCACCGCCGGAGCGTTCCATCAAAGCAACGAAGCCGCCGATGAAGGCCAGCAGCACCAGCACGGCCGCGTTGTAGCCATCCATCAGCTCCGGCACCAGATGATCTGTCACCAGCAGCTTCGAGGCTTCCAGGGGGTTGGCGCCGCTGACCAGCAGGACGCCGACGAAGAGGCCCACGGCAAGCCCTGCCAGCACGTTCCGCGCCGCCAGCGCGATCACCAGGGTGACCGCGATGGGCAGCAGCGAGAGCGGGCCGGGCTCGCTCATGAGGCGACCGGGATCAGGCCTGGACCACGATCTCCCTGGCCAGAGACTTACCTTCGTTCGCCGCTTCCAGGAACTCGGGCACCTGATCGAAGTTCAGGTAGTTGTAAATCTCCGGCGCCATGGAGTCGATCTGAGTGGCAAACTCCAGGTACTCCTCCGGGGTCGGCAGCTTGCCGAGCACCGAGGCGATGGCCGCCAGCTCGGCGGATGCCAGGAACACGTCAGCGCCCTGCCCCAACCGGTTCGGGAAGTTCCGGGTTGAGGTGGAGACACAGGTGGAACCTGCCTGGATGCGCGCCTGGTTACCCATGCAGAGGCTGCAACCCGGCATCTCCGTGCGGGCGCCGGCCTGCGCGTAGATGTTGAAGTAGCCTTCCTCCATCAGCTGGTTCTCGTCCATCTTGGTCGGTGGCGCGATCCACAGCCGGGTCGGGATCACCGTGTCCGCCGCCTGCAGCAGCTTGCCGGCGGCCCGGAAGTGACCGATGTTGGTCATGCAGGAGCCGATGAACACCTCGTCGATCTTCGTGCCGGCCACCTCGGACAGCGGCTTCACGTCGTCCGGATCGTTCGGGCACGCCAGCAGCGGCTCTTTGATCTCGGACATGTTGATCTCGATGACCTCGGCGTATTCGGCATTCGCGTCTGCCTTGAGCAGGCTCGGGTTTGCCAGCCACTCCTCCATGGCCTGGGCCCGGCGCTCCAGGGTCCGAACGTCGCCGTAACCGTTGGCGATCATCCAGCGCAGCATCACCACGTTGGAGCGCAGGTACTCGGCAACCGAGTCTTCGGACAGGGCGATGGTGCAGCCACCCGCAGAGCGCTCGGCGGACGCATCAGAGAGCTCGAATGCCTGCTCCACGGTGAGATCCTCCGGCAGGCCTTCGATCTCGAGGATGCGGCCGTTGTAGACGTTCTTCTTGCCTTCCTTCTCCACCGTCAGCAGGCCACGCTGGATGGCCGCATAGGGAATGGCGTTCACCAGGTCGCGCAGGGTAATGCCCGGCTGCATCTCACCTGTGAAGCGCACGAGCACCGACTCCGGCATGTCCAGAGGAATCACGCCGAGGGCCGCGCCGAAGGCCACCAGGCCGGAACCGCCCGGGAAGGAGATGCCGAGCGGGAAGCGGGTGTGCGAGTCACCGCCGGTGCCCACCTGATCCGGCAGCAGCATGCGGTTCAGCCAGCTGTGGATGATGCCGTCACCCGGGCGCAGGGAAACGCCGCCCCGGTTCTGAATGAAGTCGGGCAGGGTGTGCTGGGTCTCGATGTCTACCGGCTTCGGGTAGGCGGCCGTGTGGCAGAAGCTCTGCATCACCAGGTCGGCGGAGAAACCGAGGCAAGCCAGCTCTTTCAGCTCGTCCCGAGTCATGGGTCCGGTCGTATCCTGTGAGCCGACGGTACCCATCCGCGGCTCGCAGTAAGTGCCGGGGCGGATTCCTTCACCTTCCGGCAGGCCGCAGGCCCGGCCGACGATCTTCTGTGCCAGGGTGAAGCCCGCATCGCTGGCTTCCGGGTTCTCCGGCCGGCGAAAGGCGTCGGTCGGACCCAGGTTCAGCGCTTCACGCGCTCGCTCGGTGAGGCTGCGGCCGATGATCAGCGGGATACGTCCGCCCGCCTTCACCTCGTCCAGAATCACGTCCGTCTTCAGCTTGAACTCGGAGACCAGCTCGCCGTCTTCCCGCTCGATCCGACCTTCGTACGGCTTGACGACGATCACGTCGCCCATCTCGAGCTTGCTGACGTCCGCCTCGATGGGCAGCGCGCCGGAGTCCTCGAGGGTGTTGAAGAAGATCGGCGCGATCTTGCCGCCGAGCACCACGCCGCCCTGGCGCTTGTTCGGCACGAAGGGGATGTCGTCGCCCATGGTCCAGAGCACGGAGTTGGTCGCGCTCTTCCGCGACGAGCCGGTACCGACCACGTCGCCCACGTAGGCCACACCGTTGCCCTTGTTCTTCAGCGCTTCGATCTGCTCGATGGCATTGGTGATCCCTTCGCGCGGATTTTTCAGCATGGCCAGGGAGTGCAGCGGGATGTCGGGACGCGACCAGGCATCCTGAGCCGGGGACAGATCGTCCGTGTTGGTCTCGCCGGCGACGTTGAACACGGTCAGCTTGATGGCTTCCGGCAGATCTTCCTTCTCCTGGAACCACTCCGCGTCGGCCCAGGACTGCACAACCTCCTGCGCGTGGGCGTTGCCGTTCTTGGCCTTTTCGGCCACGTCGTGGAAGGCATCGAACATGAGCAGGGTGCCTTTCAGCTCCGCTGCCGCGTTGGCTGCGAGCTCTGCATCGTCGAGCAGGTCGACCAGCGGCATGATGTTGTAGCCGCCGAGCATGGTGCCGAGAAGCTCGATGGCCTTGGCCCGATCGATCAGCCCGCACTCGGTCTCGCCCTTGGCGATGTCAGCCAGGAAGGCGGCCTTCACGTAGGCCGCGTCGTCCACACCCGGGGGCACGCGTTCGGTGAGCAGGTTCATGAGGAAGGCTTCCTCGCCGGCAGGCGGTGACTTCAGCAGCTCGACGAGCTGGGTGACCTGCTCCGCATCCAGCGGCAGCGGTGGGATGCCCTGCTCGGCACGTTCAGCAGCGTGTTGGCGATAGGCTTCAAGCATGATGACCTCTCAGTGATGTTCGTTGTTCGATCCGGACCGCTGCGCCGGCAACAGGCGCGTGAAGGCCGCTGCTAAGCGTCAGCATCCGGGGGGTTAAGGTGAATGGCGCGCAATGTACCAGAGGCTTATTCATGCGTAAAATGGATACTTTGCATGAATATCATGCCTATTGATTATGTATATGGACAGATCGACCCACCTTCCTGGAGGTCCCGCATGGATCTGAGCCTGCTTCGCTCTCTCGTCACAGTCGCCGATGCCGGTGCGATTACCGAGGCCGCTGGCCGCCTCGGCATCACCCAGCCCGCGCTTACCCGCCGCATCCAGCAGCTCGAGCAGGAGTTCGGCGCTGAGCTTCTGAGCCGCAGCCGCAAGGGCGCGGAGCTCACCGAGCTCGGCCGGCTGGTCGAGCGCGAGGCCCGACTGCTCATCGACCGCTACGACGCCCTGAAGCAGGAGATCGCCAGCCACTCCAACGTGGAAGGCGGGACGGTGCGTATCGGCGGCGGCGCCACGGCGGTCTCCTTCCTGCTCCCGGATGCGATCGCCAACTACCAGCGGGCCCACCCTCGGGTGCACTTTCACGTTAAGGAAGCCAGCAGCAGCGAGATTGCCAGCGACGTGGCGGACGGCCATCTGGAGCTCGGCCTGGTCACCCAACCGGTCCGTACCGCCGGGCTGGAGATTGAGCCCATGCTCGACGACCAGATCGTTCTGGTCGCCGCGGCGGGCAACCCGCTGGCGGCGGCGGGCACCCTCGCCGTCGAGAGCCTGGACGGCCAGAACTTCGTGGGTTTCGAGGGCGGCAGCGCCATTCGGCAGATCGTCGACGCCAGCCTCAGGGAAGCCGGGGTAGCGATCAACGTGGTCATGGAGCTTCGCTCGATCCCGGCAATCCTGCGTATGGTCGCCACCACTGACAGCCTGGCCTTCGTTTCTCAGCTCGGGGTGCAGGGCCAGGATCTGGTCCGGGAGATTCCGGTCCGGGGGCTCTCGATCAAGCGCCGGCTGGGGCTGGCCACCCGGCGCGGCCACCCGCTCTCACCTGCGGCCAGCCGATTTGTCGAGCACCTGTTGTCGAGCCGTCAGCACCCGGGCGCGCCCGCTGGCGGCTGAAGCGGCACGGGTCAGCGCGAATCCAGGCGAACGATCACCAGATCCGCGTCAAAGCGGCCGAGCACGTCCGGGTTATCTTCCAGCACCGCTCGGGCCAGGTAGACGTTCGGATCGTCCGGAAAGCGAACGCGCACCGCGGGCTCGAGGCGCATGTACTCGAGCCAGCGCCGCTCGGGTGCAGGATCGAGGTAGAGATTCCCATCTATCCGGAACAGCTGAACGTGAACCGAGTAAGGCGTCTGCGGCCGGGTTTCCAGCACCACCACGCTGACCTCGTCCAGCGTCGCCACCTGCAGCACCGACAGCGGCACCTCCGGGCCGTCGAGCCGACCGCCGGGGAAAGGTCCCACCCCACAACCGACCATCGACAGCACCAGCAGGCACAGCCAGGCACCTCGACGGGCACGGTTCAAGACAGCACCTCACGGAACTCGGGCTGGCTCGCCTTCAGCTCGCGGATTCTCCTGGTTCCGCGAACGACGGTTGGATGCTCGAAACCGGCAATCGCTGCGGCGTAGCTCGGCCGCGCCTGCAGGGCTGCCCAGTAGGCGCAGACCAGAGGCCGGTCGCTGTCGAGAAAGACGTCGAGCCAGTCTCCCTCCCGGAGCCGATCGAGGATGGCCATCATGCCCACGTCGGCGAGCGTGAAGCTGTCGCCGACGATCCAGGGGCCGCCGGATGCCTGCAGCGTTGCTTCCAGCGCGTCCAGGTGTGCGGCCATCGCCGCCCGGCTGCCGGCAATCGCCCGCACCAGCGGCCTGGTGGCCGGTAGCCGCCGAGCCCCGCGCAGCTTCAGCATGAGAAAAAAGAGGGCGCGCTGCTTGATCCGGTGAAACAGCAACCCTTCGAGGATCTTAGTCACGCCGATCGCCTCGATCATGGTGGCGAAGATCGGCAGGGTGAGCCCGGGCACGGCGTTACCCGCCGTCTCCCGCATGCCGGCGATCGGATCGTCGCCGATCAGCGAGGTCAGGTGGACCCATCTGTCCATCAGCGCCCGGCCCTCCTGATCGGGTGGCAGCAGCGCGTCGGGCACGCCGCTCTCGGCCGCGGCATAGCGGATCTGCGCATGGGACTCGTAGATCGGGTGTCCGCGGTGCACGAGCACCGGCACCGTCGCGGCCGGGTTCACCCTGAGAAAGTTCCTGGAGATATTCTGGTAGGCACCGGTCTCAATCAGATCGATGCGGTGGGAACGGTAGTCGATGCCCAGCTCGGCCAGACAGACCCGGACCTTCTTCGAGCACAGCGAAAAGTCGTTGTGGTAAAGCTCCCAGGTTGCCTCATGAGGCAGATCGATCTCCGGGTGCAGGCCTTCCGACACCGCGTGGCTGCGACGCCGGGATCGTTCCCACAGGTACCAGGCAGCAACGGCTAGCAGCAGCGCCAGCAGGGCCCACCCGGTCATATCCTTATTCGCCTATGGTTCACGCTTGTCTCTTGATCCGCACACCCGAGCGGTGCATTAATCCCTGTGCATTTTCTGGAGACCATCATGTCAGATACCTACACGCCACCCAAAGTCTGGACCTGGGACAAAGAGAGCGGTGGCCGCTTCGCGAACATCAACCGACCCATTGCCGGCGCTACGCACGACAAAGACCTGCCCGTGGGCGAGCACCCGCTGCAGCTCTACTCGCTCGGCACCCCGAACGGCGTGAAGGTGACCGTGCTGCTCGAAGAGCTCCTGGAGGCAGGCCATGACGCCGAGTACGACGCCTGGCTGATCAACATCGGCGACGGCAATCAGTTCGGCAGCGGCTTCGTGGAGATCAACCCGAACTCGAAGATCCCCGGCTTCGTCGACCGCAGCGGGCCGGAACCGATCCGGGTGTTCGAGTCCGGGGCCATCCTCGTCTACCTGGCCGAGAAGTTCGGCGCCTTCCTGCCAACGGATCCCGCGCAGCGTGCCGAAGGCATGTCCTGGCTGTTCTGGCAGATGGCCAGCGCCCCGTTTCTCGGCGGCGGCTTCGGCCACTTCTACGCCTACGCGCCGGAGAAGTGGGAGTACCCGATCAACCGCTACGCCATGGAGGTGAAGCGGCTGACCGACGTGCTGAACCAGCGCCTCGAGGACAACCAGTTTCTCTGCGGGGATGAGTACACCATTGCCGACATGGCAAACTACGCCTGGTTCGGGGCGCTCGTTCTGCACAACATCTACGACGCCGCTGAGTTTCTGGATGTGGCCAGCTACACGAACGTGATCCGCTGGGCGAAGGAGATCGAGGCCCGGCCGGCGGTGCAGCGTGGCCGGCGGGTCAACCGTCCCTGGGGACCGGAAGAAGAGCGGGTACCGGAGCGACACAGCGCCGCCGACTTCGACTAGGAGGAAAGCCTGCGCAGAAGGGGGAGCAGATGCTGCTGAGCGACCAGGAAGTGATCGATCGTGTGTTCGATCACATCGACAACGGCTCAACCGATCTCGGTGAGGGGATCTGGCGCGAGCCGACCGAGCACTACCGCTCGACGGAGCGCTTCGAGCAGGAACTGGCCCTGTTCCGGCGCCTGCCCCTGCCCTTTGCGCCCTCCATCGCGATGCCGAATACCGGCGACTACATCGCCAAGCCGGTCGGCGGCGTGCCGGTGGTGGTGGTACGCCATGAGGACGGCAGCCTGCGCGGGTTCCGCAACGCCTGCCGCCATCGCGGCGTCACGGTGGCCGAAGGCAGCGGCTGCACCCGGGTCTTCACCTGCGGCTATCACGGTTGGGCATACGGGCTCGATGGCGCGTTGCAGCACGTGCCCCACGAGTTCGGCTTTCCCGGCCTGAACAAAGCCGAGCACGGCCTGGTCCCCGTCGACAGCGTCACCGAGCAGGGCGGCCTGATCTTCGTGTCCGTGGAGCCGCCGGTGGATGACGGCGCGCTGGCAGAGCTAGGTCAGCTGATCGAGCCCGACCTGGCAATCTTCGAAGAGACCGACCGGGAGAGCGAGTTCAACTGGAAGCTGAACATCGAGGCTACGCTCGAGGGTTATCACATCAAGCCGACCCACCGGGAGACCTTCTACCCCTACGGCTACGACAACATGAACGTGGTCGAGACCTTCGGCCCCAACGCCCGGGTCACCTTCCCGTTCCGGCGGATCGAGAAGCTGAGAAACCTGCCCCGCGAAGAGTGGGACATCAGCGGCCAGGTCACTTACGCCTACAACATATTCCCCAACGCAACGGTGGCGATGCTCTCCAACCACTTCGTGGTGTCTTTCTCGGAGCCGTTGACGCCGACCAGAACCCGCTACTTCAGCTACCGGATCGGCAGGAAAGTCGCTGCCGGCGACGAGGAGTCAGCAGCCCGGATGAAGCGTGACGCCGCCTTCGTCGCCGACACCGGCTCGAAAGAAGACGCGGAGATGGTCTACCGGATTCAGCGGGGACTGGCGAGCGGCGCCAACACGCACTTCACCTACGGGCAGTTCGAGAAGGCCATCATCAACTTCCACCAGCACATGGAGCGGCTGGTCGGCAGGCTCTGAGGCGTCGCCGAAGGCCCAGGGCCTCCGGCGACCGCACTCATCAGATCACTTCTTCCGCCTCGTCGACGCTGAAGCTGAGATCGTACTGGCTGACAGGCAGCTGCCGTACCCGGGTACCGGTGGCCGCGAAGATCGCGTTGGTCAGCGCCGGGCCGATGCCCGGGGTGCCGGGCTCGCCCGCTCCGCCCATCGGGTTGCCGCTGTTGATGATCTCCACCTCGATCTCCGGTGCTGCGGACATCCGCACCATCGGGTAATCGTGGAAGTTCGACTGCACCACCGCGCCGGCGTCGATCTGAATGTCGCCGTGCAGGGCTGCGGTCAGCCCGTAGATGATGCCCGACTCCATCTGCGCGGCGAGGCCGTCCGGCGTAACCGCCATGCCGGCATCAACGGCACAGACGACCCGGTCTACGCTCACCGCACCGTCCTGCACGGTCACATCGACCACCTGCGCGACGATGCTGCCGAAGGACTCCTGCAGCGAGATGCCGCGGCCCTGGCCGGGCGCCAGCTCGTCACCCCAGCCGGCCTTCTGCGCTGCCGCCTCGAGCACGTTTCTGTGCCGGGGCGCATCGGCCAGCAGCGCCCGACGAAACTCGTACGGGTCCTTCGCAGCCGCGTGCGCCAGCTCGTCAACAAAAGACTCGGTGAAGAAGCCGTGCTGGGAGTGGTCGACGCTGCGCCACGGGCCAAACGGCACGTGGGTTGCAGAGTCAGTGTAGTGAATGTGCTGGTTGGCGATGCCGTAGGGAATGTGCGGAGCCTCTGCCGGCTCGTGCTTGTCCACGTACTGGTTTTCCCAGGCCAGCGGCACGCCGTTCGCATCGAGCGCCGCCTTGAACCGACTGGTGATCGCCGGTCGGTAGTGGTCGTGGCGAACGTCCTCTTCTCTGGACCAGATGAGCTTGACCGGCTGGCCCACCGCGCGGGCCACCTTCGCCGCCTGGATGGCCGCATCGTCCGTTGCGCGGCGGCCGAAGCCACCGCCCATGACGTGGTTGTGCACGGTGACGTTTTCCGCCTCCATCTCCAGCGCGTCGGCGATGGAGTAGCGGGTGCCGAGCGGGTTCTGCGAGCCGATCCAGATCTGGCACTGCCCGTCTTCGATGGCCACCGTCGCGTTCATGGGCTCCATGCAGGCATGGGCCAGGTAAGGCACCCGATAGGTGGCCTCCACCATGGTTGCTGCTTCAGCGTAGCCCAGGTTCACGTCGCCAAGGGCCACGTCCTGCTGCTCTTTGCCGTCGGCAACAGCCTGCGCCATGTCACGATCGAACTGCTCGAAGATCTTCGCCTGGGTCACGCCCTGCTGCGCGGTCTCCGTCCAGCTGACGTTGACCGCGGCAAGTGCTTTCTTCGCCTGCCAGTAGCCGTCTGCCACCACCGCCACCGCATCGTCGAGCTGCACCACGTCGACCACGCCGGGCATGGCCCTGGCAGCCGCGTCGTCCACGGCAGCCACCCGGGCGCCGAACACCGGCGCTGCTTCGATGGTTGCCACCTTCATGCCCGGCACATCCGCATCGATGCCGAAGCTGGCGCTGCCATCAACCTTGGCAGGAATGTCGTGCCGGGGCACGCTCCTGCCCATGATGCGGAACTCTTCCGGGCGCTTGAGCCTGGGAGTGTAAGGCGGCGCCATCGCCCCTGCAGCGGCAGCAAACTCTGCGAAGGGCGCCTGCCGGCTGCTCGCCGCATGAATGATCTGGCCCTCGCTGGCATCGAGCTCGGCCGCCGGGACGGACCAGGTTTCAGCCGCCGCATCGATGAGCATTTCCCGGGCTGCCGCACCGGCGATCCGCATGCCGTACTGCCCGGTTGCTCTGACGCTCAGGCTGCCGCCGGTGATCTGCAGGCGCATGGCTTTGGCCACCTGCATGAACACGCCATCCAGCGTGCCCACGAGCACTTCCGGAACCTCAGCGGGGCCGAGCAGGAAGCCTTTGCCGAGCATGTAGTTGGCATAGTCGTCGTGCGCCGGCGCTTCGATGAAGGAGACATCTTCCCAGCGCGCATCCAGCTCGTCCGCGAGCATCTGTGCGAGCGCGGTCTGCGCGCCCTGACCCATCTCCGAGTGCGGAATGATGGCGGTTACCTGGTTGGCCGGATCGATCTTCACCCAGGCGCTGACCAGCGTCTCGTCACCGCTGGTGACCAGCGGGCTCAGCTTCTGGGCACGGTTCCCCGGTCGGATGGCAACGCCAACCACCAGCGCGCCACCGGCAACTACGCCAGCCGTGATGACGCCACGGCGCGTCCACTTACCCATGTTGCACCTCGCTCTGGCCTGCGGTCGCCGGATCGTAATGGCCGACCCCGGCAACGGACTTGATCGCTTTCTTGATCCTTCCGTACATGCCACAGCGACAGAGATTGCCGTCCATGGCTTCGTTGATGGCAGCATCGTCGGGGGACGGGTTCCGCTCCAGCAACGCGACCGCCGACATGATCTGGCCGGACTGGCAGTAGCCGCACTGCGGCACCTGATGCTCGATCCAGGCCTGCTGCACGGGGTGCAGCTCGCCGTCCTGCGCCAAGCCCTCGATGGTCAGGATCTCACCCCCTGCTGCGGCCGAAACCGGCATGACGCAGGAACGGATGGGGTTGCCGTTCAGATGGATGGTGCAGGCACCGCACTGAGCGATGCCGCAGCCGAATTTGGTGCCTGTCAGGTTGAGCTGCTCGCGGATCACCCACAGCAGCGGGGTGTCCGGCTCCACGTCCACCGACTGGCGGACGCCATTGACGCTGAATTCAATCATCGGAGGTCTCCTGCTCCTTAGATGGCCTTTGCGGGGCCCGAATGGTTATGGCCTCAGGTGGCCTCAAGTAAACGAGGCCCCAGGTTACACAGACGTGAAAGCTCCGGAAAAAGAACCTCACCAGGGTGCTGGCAGTATAGTGACACCCTGTCACTTCGGTCAACGAAGGGTCCGGTTCAGCTTCGGTAGGTGACTCTGAGCGCGGTCCGCACGGACACCGCTTCGCCGTTCTCACGAACCGGCGCAAAGCGCCAGGTCCTGATGGTCCGCGTTGCCTCGCGCAGGAAGATGGCGGGCGCCTCACCACTCACCTCGACCTCGATCACCCGTCCGGTTTCGGTGACGATGAACTGAACATCGATGGAGCCCTCGGAGCCTTCCTGCGCCCGCTCGGGATACACCAGCGGCGCCTGGCGGACCGGGGTCAGATCTGAGTAGGACCGGAAGGCCGGACCCGCGGGCACCGACGCCGGGGCGGCCCCTGCAGGCGGCTCATCGGTCGCAGCGCCAGCGCTCCCGGCAAGCGTTTCCTCGACCGCGAACCCATCGGGCAGATCGTTCGCGCTGACGACTTCAGCGGCCGCCAGGGACTCTTCCAGGTAGCTGTCCAGAGCCAGCTGCAGCCGCGACTCCACGCCATCGGTTTCTGCGATCAGCGGCAGTGCCGGCCCAAGTGCGGCCAGCACCGGATCGGTTTCCTGGGGCGCCTCGACAGGGTCGATGTCTTCGACGATGACCTCGACCGCCAGCGCGCCCAGCGCGAGGCCGGTGGCGGACTCGACCAGAGCGTTCAGCTCAGAATCAGCAGCTGCCGGTACCCCGGCGTCTGCGCTCACCGGTTCGGCCGGATCGGCTGCTGCGGATGCTGCCGTGGCAGCCGCTTCTTCCTGAGCCAGGGCGGCAATCAGCATGGCTTCGGCTTCCGCTTCCGTCACCGCAGCCTCTGCCGCCTCATCAGCTGCAGGTTGCGTGGCAGCGTCGGCGCCGGCCTGTGGTGAGCTATCGACGCCTGCCTGCGCCGCCAACGCCGACCCTGGTGGCTGCTCGGCGAAGTAGTCGAGCGTCGCCGCCACCGAAGCCGTGGCCATGCCCAGGGTGGTGGCCTGCTCGATCAGCCGTCCGGCGCGAAAGGCGTCACCCTGGTCGTAGCTCTGCCGCGCCTCCAGCACCAGGCGCTCGTTCAGCTCGGCAAGTGCAGCCGGAATTCTTGGATCATCCGGGTAGGCAACCATGAGCGAGCGCAGTGACTCGATGGCAAAGTCGACGGTGGCTTTGTCCGGCAACGGCTCGGTGTCGAGCAGCGCGGAGAGACGGGCCAGCACCTCCTGACTGACGCCGCCGACCGGCGCAACCTGCTCGTTTACCATTTGTTGCCCGCCGGCTGTGGCCGCGCTGGTCAGAGGATCGGTCTCAGGCGGCGCCACACCTGCCTCGCCTGCCTGCTCTGTCGGGCTTGCTGTCGGGCTGCCCGCGGTCAGCGCCTCCTCGACGCTCAGGCTGGCGACGTACAGCGCAGTCACAACGAGCCCTGCCACTACCAGCACCGAAGCCGCCAGCGCCAGCGTCACCTTGCGGATGCTCGACCGTCTGTCCTGAGCCTGCCGCTTGTCCCGAGCGGCAGCGGCGTGCTCCCGCTGCAGGTAGTCCACCGGGACCGCCTTCAGCGGCGTCACGCTGGATCGCTCCGACACCAGGATTTCGCCTTCCTGGTCCGTATCGAGCGGGTGTGCGGATGCGCTCAGGGGGCCGAGCGGCTGGCGCGGTTCCCCCTTCCGAACCACGTAGAGAGCCAGCCCATCGCCAGGCGGGCTGGCCACGGCGAAGTCGTTGTCGATATCCAGGGTATGGCCGAGAAAGTCGAGGCGGACGTGTGTTTGCGCGCCGACCCGCAGGGTCTGGATCCGCTCGCCGGCTTCCAGCTCCAGCTCGTAATCGTCGGCAACGATCTCGAGGGTCAGCGCTTCGTCCTTAAGGTCCAGCTGCACCACCGCATCGGGCGCTTCGAAGCTGAGATCACCGGACGGCAGGATGCCGAGCTGCATCGCCGGATGCACGCGCGCAGTCATATCGCCCCCACGGGCAATCAGGTGCCAGCCGATGGTTTCGCTGTCGCCGGAATCGATCGGTTCCATATGTGCGTTTCTGCCCCCAAGCTCAGAACACACCGTTTAGTTATGAGGCCTCAGTCTAAGCCCCGGCCGTGCTGCCGCAAATAGGAGATTTGTACCGGCTTGTCAGTGCCCACTAACGCCGGTCAGGCAGCCAGGTACAGCCTTTCATCCGGGCTGATCGTCGTTCGGTGCAGTTCCCGGTCATAGCCGTCGTAACCGCCGTTCGCCTTGTGCAGAACGCTGCGGTTGTCCCAGATCACCAGCATGCCCTCCTGCCAGCGATGGGTGTACTGAAACTCCGCCCGGGTCTGCCAGGTGTACAGATCCCGGATCAGCTCCGCCGCCTCAGCATCGCCCATACCTTCGACGCCGATGATGTAGCCGAAGCAGCCGAACAGGGTCTCCCGGCCGGACTCCGGGTGGCGCAGAATGAAAGGGTGCGCGCGCACATCGCGGGCGGTTTCCGAGTAGAGAATCTTCATGCTCCGGTCAGAGCCCTCCTCCTTCTCGCCGTAGGTTCCGTCCGGCGCGTAGGCAAGCGCCGCGCTGTGCAGGGCCATTCGGCCCTCGATACGCGCCCGCAGGTCGGCCGGCATCTCCGCCAGCGCCTTCTCCTGATTGATGAAGCTGGTATCTCCTCCCACCGGCGGGATGGTCAGGCTGTACAGGCAGGTCCCGATCGGCGGAGCTTCTTTGAAGCTCCAGTCGCTGTGCCAGGTTTCGGCGAATACCGGCGCCTGCTCATCCGCTCTGCGGGTCAGCGCCACCACCGGATTCTCCGGCGTGATCGATTCGAAGTACGGGTCATCACCGAGGCCTCCGAAGTAGCGGGTGATCCGAACCAGATCCGGGTCGCTGAGCTGCTGATCTGGAAACACCAGCACCTGGTGCTCGATCCAGGCCTGGCGCACAGCCCGGATCGCATCGTCGGCGAGTGGCTGCGACAGGTTCAATCCGGTCACCGTCGCGCCACAGGCGCCGCTGGTAGCCTCAACCTTCATCGGATGCTCCTTTCATGGTTCCTATCCCGCCGCAGCAATCAGCCGCGGGCATCTGTGGTCGGCGCGAAGTACTTCGACCCGAGCGGGTTGAAGAAGCCGTAGTCCCGCGCCGGATAAGGGTTGTTGCGACCAATCAGGTGGGCAAACCGCGGCGGGTTGCGGGCAACCACCTCGTCGCTGATCACCGCGTTCAGATCTTCCTGCGGGCGCAGAAACATGCGCTGAAAGTAGACCGTCATGCCCACCCGCTCACCCGGGATCGTCCGCGCCCCGGCGCTGTGCCAGAGGTTGCCGCTGAACACGGCGACCGACCCTTTCTTCGCCTCTAGGGGGATCGCCTGACGGATGGCACGCCCCGGTGGGTGGCTGCGTTTCTTGTGTGATCCCGGCACGACCAGAGTTGCACCCGATTCCAGCGAAAAATCGTCCGTAACCCACATCATGTTGCAGGTGACCGGATGCTCCGGCACCGGCTCCGGCACCATCGGCGTGTCCAGGTGCATCCCCTGGGGCGGATCTCCCTGAACGCGGACGTGCCCGTGATTGCTGCTGATCTGGCAGCTTTCGCCCAGGAGGTAGGTCACCAGCGCCAGCGGCTTCTCGGCCTGCACCGCCTGCTCAAAGATGCGGCCGCGCGCCAGCAGCCAGGTCACCAGATAGCTGCCGCCGTCCGCGCCCGCCAGCGGGATGCGTTTGCCAGCTTGTCTGTCCTCCTCTCCGAGCCGGAGTATGGTCTCCCGCAGCTCGTCGAAAAACGCCTCGGGCATCACGTCCTCGACGACCGTGTAGCCGTAGAGCTCGAGCTCCAGCACGTTCCGCTCCAGCCCAAGCCGGAGGATCTCATCGCGCATTCGATCGAGCCGGGCCTGCGCCTCGATCGCATTCGGATGCCGGTTGTCCGTTGCCGCTTCTGTTGAGGCCTCTTCTACCGCCATAAATCGCTCCAGTCTCTCCCAGGCTCGAGTCATTGCCTGCCCTGACCCGATGCTAGACTCGCAGCGATCCAGGGCGCAACCTGACCGGAGAAGCCGATGCTGAGAGACGAATCCATTGCCAAAGGTCTGCCTGACCTGCCGGCTCAGCCCGCAGGCACAGCCTGGCCAACGGCAGGCTGGGACCGTGCCGAACCCACGCCGGCAGATCCGGGGCGTTTCGCCGAGCTGACGGACGAGATCTTCGAGCTGCCGCCGGCGACAGGCGTCACCTACGCGCTGCTCGTGATCAAGGACGGCCGGCTCTGCTACGAGCGCTACGACGCGGGCGCCAATCCCTTCTACTTCCAGTACTCCTGGTCCATGGCAAAGAGCGTGACGCAGGCGCTCGTCGGCATCCTGGTCGAAGACGGCAAGCTCGATCTGTACGGTCCGGCGCCGGTGGAGGAATGGCAACAGGACGAGCGCCGGCACATCACCCTGGATCAGCTGCTGCGGATGTCCAGCGGCCTGGCCTTTCAGGAAGACTACGTGGACGGCACCGCCTCCGACGTGATCCCCATGCTGATGTACGAAGGCCGCCACGACACCGGCGCGTTTGCCGCCGCCAAGCCGCTGGAGCACCCGCCCGGCAGCTTCTGGTCCTACTCCAGCGGCACCACCAACATCATCTGCCGCATCCTCAAGGAAGCGGTTGGCGGCGGCGCCTCGGGGATGCTCCGGTTCATGAACGATCGCCTGTTCGAGCCCATCGGCGTGCGCACGGCCACACCCAAGTTCGATACTTCCGGCACCTTCATCGGCTCTTCCTTTCTGTTCGCCATCCCGCAGGACTTCGCGCGCTTCGGCCTGCTCTACCTGCGCGGCGGCCACTGGGACGGCCGGCAGGTGCTGTCACGGCGGTGGGTGGACTACGCCCGCTCGCCGACCGTGCATACGGCCGAGGAATGTTACGGCGCCCACTGGTGGATGAACCCGAAGAACCCGGATCAGTTTTTCGCCAGCGGCTACGACGGGCAGCGCGTGCTCTGCGACCCGGCGCGGGATCTCATCATCGTTCGCCTTGGCCGCACGCCAGCGGAAGAGATCGACTACGTCTGGGACCGGGTGTTCGAGCTCGCGGCGCTGTTCTGAAACCAGCCCTGGGTGTTCAGGCAGAAGCGGACCAGCGCCAGCATCAGCGGCACTTCGATCAGCACCCCGACCACCGTCGCCAGCGCAGCGCCCGAGGACAGCCCGTAGAGCATGGCAGCAGTGGCGATGGCCACCTCGAAGTGATTGGAGGCGCCGATCATGGCAGTCGGCGCGGCGTTCTCGTAGGAGAGGTTCAGCAGCCTGGCCAGCCCGTAGCCGAGCGCAAAGATCACGATGGTCTGCACCGTGAGCGGGATGGCAATCCAGAGAATCGTCAGCGGGTTCTCCGTGATCGTCTCACCTTTCAGCGAGAACAGAACGATCAGGGTGATCAGCAGCGCGGTGATGGTCACCGGCGTCAGGAACTGCAGAAAGGTCTCGCGGAACCAGGTTTCTCCTTTCGCCGCGATGATCCACTTGCGTGACAGGTAACCGGCCACCAGCGGCAGCGCCACGTAGGCGCCGATGGAAAGCAGCAGCGCTTCCCAGGGCACCGGCAGCTGACCGACCCCGAGCAGAAAGCCGCCGAGGACGCCGAACAGCACCAGCATGGTCAGCGAGTTGATGGCCACCATCACCAGGGTGTGGCCGTCATTGCCTTTGGAGAGATAACCCCAGACCAGAACCATGGCCGTGCAGGGCGCGATGCCGAGCAGGATGCAGCCGGCCAGGTAGCTGCGCCAGAGCGGCACCTCCAGCATCTTCACCCCGTCCACCATCACCACCTGGCCGGAACCGTAGGTATCCCCCACCGCCAGGCCTTCGCCAAGCGGCAGCTTCACGTAGTCGACGGCGTCCGGGCCGATGAAGGCGAGAAACAGGTTGCCGAGGAAAAACGCCGAGATGGCGTACATGGTGAACGGCTTGATGCCCCAGTTGAGAAACAGCGTCAGCCCCACCGGCCGCCAGGCTTTACCCGCTTTGACCACCTCATGGAAATCGATCTTCACCATGATCGGGTACATCATGAAAAAGAGGCACAACGCGATCGGAATGGAAACGACCGGCGCGCCGTTGACCGTGATGGCCATGGCGTCCAGGGACTCGGCCACCCCGGGCGCCACTTTGCCGAGCAGGATGCCGGCAACGATGCACAGCGCCACCCAGAGGGTCAAGTATCGTTCGAACAGGCTCATGATGCCAGTGTGACTCGTTCCCACTGCAGAAGTGTGAACGTCGGAGCCGCCTGCGGGTCCGCCTCTGCCGCCTCATGATGCTCGAACACCGCCCGCACCTCAGCGCCGATCTCCACTTCCGCCTCGGGATCGCCGAGCAGGTTGCCCACCACGCGCACATTACCGGCTTCCGGCAGCTCCACCAGCACCACCACGTAGGGGCCCTGGTCTTTCAGCGCCGGGTGCACCGGATGCCAGACCCGCTCGTAGCTGTAGATCCGACCAACACCGGCCACGGCTTCGAAGCCGACGGCTTCGGAGTGACAGTGGTGGCAGATCCACTCGGGCCCCCACTGCCAGCCGCCGCAATCGGCGCAGCGCTGCAGCAGGATCTTCTCTTCTGTCAGCCCCTGCCAGAAGGGCGCATCCAGGCCGTCCGGCGAGGGCACGGGCTGCGGCAGGCCGGCGGCCAGGTAGGACTCACTCATAAGCTCGCCTCCGTGCCGAAGATGCAGGCGCTGACGGGTGTCACCATCGGTCCTGAGATCGTCATGGAGATGTCGACGTCAGCAACCGGGTTGGTCGACTCGCCACGGATCTGCCGCGCTGCCTCGATGATGAGGCCGAGGCCATGCATGTAACACTCGGCCAGGTTGCCACCGCTGGTGTTCAGCGGCAGATCGCCACCGGGTGCCAGGAACCGCTCCTTGACGAAAAACTCGTTGCACGCCTCTGGCGCGCAGAAGCCGTGTTCCACCAGGCTCATCAGCACCCCGCCGGTGAAGTTCTCGTAGCTCTGCAGCACGTCTACCTCCGCCGGCTTCACGCCCGCCATCTCGTAGAGCCGCGGCGCCAGCGACGGGAAGGAGGAGGACGCGTAGTCCGGCGTGTTGTGCACGCCGGCGCCGGCCCGGTAGTGGGAGCCGCTGACCGCGCCTAGCAGGTAGCAGGGTTTGTGGCTGAACTCATGAGCCCGGTCTGCTGCGACCAGAATCATCGCTGCCGCGCCATCGTTTTCGAGACAGCAGTCGTAGAGATGGAACGGCTCGACGATCCAGCGCGACTCATCGTAGGTCGCCTCGTCGAGCGGTCGGCCGTACATCACCGCCCTGGGGTTGTTTTGAGCGTGGTGATAGGCAGCCAGCGAGATCGCCCGCAGCGCGTTCTGCTCGACGCCGTGGTCGTGCATGAAGCGGACGACTTTCATCGCGAACATCTGCGCCGGCGACATGAGCCCGTACGGCACCGTGTGGGCCGGGTCACCGGCGATGGTGTTCCGCCGCGGCCCCTGGCCGAAGCGGCCGAACTGGCCCTGGGCCAGCGCCCGGAAGACCACCACGCAATCAGCCAGGCCACCGTGGATGGCCGCGGCGGCGTGGGCAATCGCTGCTGAGCCGCCACCACCGCCACCGCCCCACTGCATGTTCGCGAAGCGCAGCTCTTTGCAGCCGAGCGCCGCGGCGAGGCGGGATGGATCGTTGCGGTCGTTGCTGAACGAGGCGAAGCCGTCAATGTCTTTGGGGCTGATACCGGCGTCGGCACAGGCGGCAAGAATCGCCTTCAGCGCCAGCTTGCCTTCCGCATCCGGTGCCTGGCCCCGTTTGTAGTAATCCGTCTCGCCAACGCCGGCGATGCAGACGCTGCCCCTGATGGTTGCCGCGCTCATGCGGTTGCCAGGGTGCCCACCTCGGCGGCCACGGCAGCCGCATCGGCCTGATCGAGAAATCTCTCCGGCACCGGCAGCTTGAAGATCCGGGCCGCATTCAGGCCGAGGATCTGCGCCCGCTCCGCATCATCGAGCCCACCCATGGTTCGCTCGATGGCAGCGGCCGAGTGCGGCCAGGTGCCTTCGTGATGTGGGAAGTCGTTGGCCCAGAGGAAGTTGCCGACCAGCCCGTGCTCCCGGGCGAGGTCCAGCCCCGGCTTGTCTTCCTGGAAGCTGGCGAAGCCGTTGGTCTTGAAGTACTCGCTCGGCAGTCGGTCCAGCTTCGGCCGCACCCACATGTGGTGCTTCCGGTAAGCCTCGTCGAGCGCTTCCAGCGCCCAGGCCACCCAGCCGATCCCGGCCTCGATGGTGCCGAACAGGATCTTCGGGAAGCGATCGAGCACCCCGGAGGCACAGAGGTTGGCAATGGGCTCCATGGTCGGCGCCAGCGAGTGCACGGCGTAGTTGATCACCGCACCGCCGTTGCCTCGCGCCGTGCGCGGGTCCCGGCCGGTGGAGACGTGAAAGGTGATCGGCAGATCCACGTCCTGCACGCAGGCCCAGAGATCATCAAATTCCGGCAGGTTGTAGTTCAGCTGGGTGTGGTCCGGCGCGCCCCAGACCGGCTTGCAGGGCAGCGACAGCCCTTTGAAGCCGAGCGCCGCGCAGCGCTGAATCTCCTCGATGGTCTTCTCCAGCGCCCCGGGGGCCACGCAGGCCATGGGCGCCAGGCGGTCGTTGAAGTCGGCGAACTCTTCCCAGGCCCAGTCGTTGTAGGCGCGACACATCGCGTGCGAGAAATCCGGATCCGGCGTTGCCCAGATGGTGAGGCCTTTGTTCGGAAAGAGGATCTCCGCTTCCACGCCATCCCGGGCCAGATCCCTGACCCGATCCTCCGGCGTCTTGCCGGACTGGTTGCGGAGCAGATCTTCGCCCTCAAACTTGGTGTTCTGCAGCCTGAGCGGCCGGAAGCCCTCGGTTTTCTGCAGCTTGTTGCCCTTGCCGTCCATGATCACGCCAGGCAGACGATCCCTGAAGGAGTCATCCATGCGCTTGGCCCACAGGTCGGAAGGTTCCTGGACGTGTCCGTCCGCGGAGACCATGAAGTACTTGTTGGCAGCGTCCGGGCGCGCGGTGCGCTGCCAGCCTTCGCAGCCCGGTGTCTCGGTGCGCCAGGCGTTGGCTTCGTCGGTGGCTTCGCTCATAGGTCCCCCCTTATCTCGTTTCCTCCCCAGGAAACGATCAGTTTACGCCGAGCAGGCCGCTGAGCGCCACGCGGTAACCGTCGTAGCCGAAACCGCAGACGGCGCTGTTGCTGACCGGCGTGACGTTCGAGCGCACGCCCCGCGCGGCGGGATTAGAAGCGTGCACCTCGACCACCGGCAACGGGCAGTCGCGCAGCGCCTCGATCAGAGGCCCTTCGCTGACGGTAAAGGCGCTGGGATTGATGATCAGCGCATCGAAGGCTTCCGCCGCAGCATCAACCCAACCCGCCACCTCGGCCTCGTCGTTCGACTGGCGGATAGCAACCGTCACCCCTAACGTTGCCGCCTCCGCCTCGATCCGGGCATCGATCTCCGGCAGCGTTTCCGGGCCGAACACCTCAACGTTTTCCCTGCCCCGCAGCTCCATACCCGCACCCTGAATAACAAGCACTCTCACGACCCGCTACCCCTCCCGGCTGATCAACGATTCGGCCCACGCGTCATCGGGTAAGGCTGCCAGCGCTCCAGCGCCACCTTCGGCAGCACCGTCGGGTTGACGCAGCTCATCGGCCAGCGACCCCGCAGCACCAGCGCCACCTCCCGGCCCACCCGGCGTCGGGTCTCCGGGCGCATGCGGGTGGTGGCCGAAGCAACGTGCGGCGTGACCACCACGTTCTCCATGCCGAGCAACGGGTTGGCCGGATCCGGCGGCTCCTGTTCGAGCACGTCGAGGCCGGCACCGGCAATCGCCCCGCGCTCCATGGCGTCGATCAGCGCCAGCTCATCGATGATGGGCCCGCGAGCCGTGTTGACGATCACCGCGGTGTCTTTCATACGGGCAAAGGCATCGGTGCTGAACGAATGCTCCGTTTCCTCGTTGTGCGGCGCGTGCACCGAGATGTAGTCGCTGCGCTCGAGCAGCTCGCCGAAGCTGACGGGCTCCACGCCCGCCTCCGAGATCGCCAGCTCGCTGACGTAGGGGTCGTGGGCAATCACCCGCATGCCGAATGCCTGTGCGCGGCGAGCGGTGCAGCGGGCGACGTTACCGAACGCAAACAGGCCCAGCGTCTGGCCCATCAACCGCGGCACCTTCGAGAGCAGCGGTCGCGCCTGGTACCACTCCCCTTCCTGGCGCGCCATCCGAACCATGGTCGGCGTGCGCCGAGCCATGTCCAGGAGCAGCATCATGGCGTGATCGGCCACCTCCTCGATGAAGACGTCGGGCACGTTGGTCACGACGATGCCGGCCGCCGTGGCCGCTTCGATGTCGACCATGTCCACGCCGACGCTGCCGACGCCGATGACCACGCAGTTCTCCAGCGCGTCGATCACCTGCTTGTCGATCCGCAGCCCCCAGGAAGTGATGATCGCATCCACATCGCGAACGCCTTCGGCAAACTCTGCCGGCGTGTCCGCCCGGATGTCGACGATGTCGGCGATGGGTGCCAGCGCCTCCAGCTCCAGCGCGTAACGCTCGGACGTGGTCTGGTTGCGTGCCTGACTGGGCAGCTGGATGCCTATCTTTTTACGTACCACCACTGAGTTCCCCCTTGTTTCTTTCAAGAAAGGTTAACTTCGATGCCGCAATCTTGCCCAGACAATAATGGTGCGATCGCCAAAACCGTCAGGTGTGACACAAACCGTCAGGCTTGACGGTTTCTATTCCTGCACTGATACTCGACCCTGCATCAAAACTATGGGGAGAGAGGTTAGATGCGGTTATCCAACACTGTTTGGGCGCGGTGGTCTGCCGTACCCGTCCTGTTCGCTATGATTCCTGGCCTTTCGGCAGCGCAGCCTGCCGAAATCGACGACGACACCATCGAAGAGATCGTGGTGACCGCGAGAAACATCGAAGAGTCTCTGCAGGAGGTGCCGGTTGCGGTAACGGCCATCGATCGGGAGAACCTCGACGTGTTCCGGATCGACGAGCCGATGGACCTGCAGAGCCGCGTGCCCGCCCTCACGGTGAGCGTTGGCGGCTCCGGCCAGAGCGCACAGATCAACCTGCGTGGCGTCGGCTCATCAAGTATTTCCAACGCCTTCGATTCCGCCATTGCTCTGAACTATGACGGGATATCCGTCAGCACGCAGCGATTGCTGCAGAGCGCTTTCTTCGACATTGATCAGGTTGCCGTGCTGAAAGGCCCACAGGCCCTCTACTTCGGTAAGGCGGCGTCCGCTGGCGTGCTATCGGTGACTTCCGCCGGACCCACGGAAAGTTGGGAGTTCGGCGGCAGAACCGCTTACGAGTTCGAAGAGGAAGGCGTCAGCATCGGCGGGTTCGCTTCCGGTCCTATCACGGAGACCCTTGGCTTCAGGCTCGCCGCTGAGTACCAGGATATGGACAAATACATGGAGGTCGCCGACGTCGTTCCGACGCTGAACCCGGATCGGGGCATGGAAAATCTGATTTCCCGGCTCACGCTCAACTGGGCGCCGAACGACAACATAGAAGCCGACCTCAAGGTCAACTACAACCGGCAGCGTTCAGACGCGCTGAACGGGCTCATCGACATGTTCTGCGGCGCTGACGGTCCGGACCCCTCCGTAATTATCGGTGGCCCACTCGGCATACCTGGGTACGACCTGTTCCTGCCCACCCACGATTGCGACCTGGATGACGGCAAGTTCCTGGGCGTGGATGGCAGTGCGCTCATCGACACCGTGCCTGCCGGATCACCCGGGGAGAACAAAAGCGACATCAGTCAGTCGTACAACAACACCGATACCTGGTTCACCCGCCTGCAGGTGGATGCCGGTCTCGGCCAGAACTTCGACCTCACCGTGCTGCTGGGGTGGGTCGACATGGAGAACGAGTACAACGATTCCTTCAACGCAACCGGTCGGAACCCGGACGGCAGCCCCGCAGGCCTCGTGGCGCCCTTCGAGAACACCCTTGAGCAGTTCACGAGCGAAGTACGGCTGTTCAGCGACTTCGACGGGCCCTTCAATTTCCAGATCGCTGCCTTCTGGGAAGACCGAGACATCGGCCATGAGACGTCTCAGAACGCTTTCAACCCGTCGATTCTCGTAGGCCCACCCAACATTTTCCCAGTCCCCCCCTTCGGCCCTGACATTGTCACCGGCTACACCTTCGACTGGCTCGCCGATCGTCCCATCGAGGCAGAGGCCGTGTCCTTCCTGGTCGCTGCTGACTGGGCAATAACGGAGAAGTGGGAGTTGTCGGGTGGCGTGCGCTGGACGGATGAGAAGAAGTCCACGGTCGCAACCTTTCCCTATGTCCACACGGCCGTAACCGCCTTGTTCGGCGCCGTTGGCAGCGGCTATACGACCGGTGACATCAAGTTCAAAGACGATAACGTCTCACCCGAATTGGTGCTCCGCTACCTTCTCAACGACAACATCTCTTTCTACGGCGCTTACAAGACGGGCTTCAAATCCGGCGGCGTCGACAACAACACCCTGCCCACATCCACAGCAATTTTTGATGGCCTGGTCAGTGATGACCCGGCGGAGAGACAAGCTGCAGTAGACACGCTGACTTTCGATTCCGAAACCTCCGAAGGATTCGAGCTCGGCATGCGTTCCATACTCGCTGATGGCGCCGTTGTGATGAACCTGACTGCCTATACCTACGAGTACACGGATCAGCAGGTGCAGCTCTTCAATCCGGTGATATTCGGTTTCGACACGTTCAACGCCGGCGAGGTCAGGACTCGCGGCCTGGACATCGACTGGACCTGGGTAACACCGGTTCCGGGGCTCAGCCTGTTCGGCGCCTGGGGCTTTCTGGATACGGAGATCACCGAAGGATTCGATACGGCCGGGGGTGAAAATCTGGAAGGAAGGGATTCCGGCAACGCGCCCACCTACTCCGGCAACATCGCTCTGGTCTGGGAAACGAACCTGTCCAACAACTGGCGGTTCAGCATCAGACCGAACTTCTTCTTCTCCGACAGCTACATCGCCGGCGGCTCTACCCGGGAAACGTTTGATCCAATCACCAACCCGCTGGGTGACGTCAAGCAGAAGAGCTACCAGACGATCGACCTGAACGTCTCGCTCACGTCGACCAACGGCTGGCGATTCAGCCTGATCGGCACGAACCTCACCGACGAGCAGATCATTACGGGTTGCGGTCCCGCGCCGTTCAGACCGGCCACCGGCGACGATCAGCAGTGCAACCTCAGGCGCGGCCAACAGGTCTTCCTGGAGGCGGCTTACAACTTCTGATCCAATCCCTTTACCGGGTCCGGCGTGAGTTGAACGCCGGACCTGGCACAGGAAACCGGAGAGGAGCATTAGGTGAGCGACAGACAGGCACTGCAGGACGTCATGCTCCGTTACGCGTCCGGTGTGGACGATCGGAATTTCGAGCTCTACCGGTCCTGCTTCGCGGACGATGCGGAGATCGTCGGGTTCGGGCCGGAGCCCACGCGGGGCGCAGACGCCTGGCTCGAGTACGTGAAAGGGGCGCTCGAGCAGTATGGGCCGACCCAGCACATGCTGGGCCCTCAGCTGGCCTCCATCGACGGTGATGTGGCGGAGACCCGCAACGACGTCCAGGCCCTGCATACCCTGAAGGACGGCGGCCTGTTTACGCTCTGGGCCACCTACCTCACCCGGATGCAGAAGCTGAACGGCGAGTGGAAAATCGTTCGACACGAGCTCGTCTCCAGAGCTACGGAACGACACGGCAGCTGACCAGCGACCGCGCCCGTGCCAGAATCCTGCTGAGAAACACCGGCGAGCCGACGGCAGATATCAGGACGGACAGAAGACATGGCAGAGAGAGTTACCAGCACCGAGATCCACGCTTATCCCGAGCAGCAGACCCGAGACTCCCGTCTGGAAGGTTTCCGCTACACGTCCCGGGAGTTCTTCGAGCAGGAATGGGAAGGAATGTGGACCAAGGTGTGGCTGCTGCTCGGCCGCGAGTCCGAGCTCCCGGAACCCGGCGACTGGCAGATGGAGCCGGTCGGCCCGGAAGAGATCCTGATGGTGCGGCAGGCCGACGGCGGCGTGAAGGCGTTCTACAACGTCTGCCAGCACCGCGGCAACCCGCTGGTGGAAGACGCCAAGGGGCACGTGAAGCAGCGTTTCGTCTGCAAGTACCACAGCTGGGCATTCCTACCGGACGGCGAGCTGAATTTCGCGCCAGACCGGGAGGATTTCCCGGAAGGTAACCCCTGCGGCAAGATTCGCCTCGAGGAGCTGGCCTGCGAGACTTTTGCCGGCTTCGTCTGGGTGAACATGGATCCAGACTGCATGCCGCTGAAGCAGTTCCTGGGGCCGATCTGGGACGAGTGGGAGGCTCGTGAGGTGAGCACCTGGAAGCGGACCAGCGCCAACTCCATGTGGCTGCCCTGCAACTGGAAAGTGGTGCTGGACAACTTCAACGAGTCCTACCACGTGCCGACGGTGCACATGGGCGCCACCACCAGCACCGACCGGACCAAGATCAGCAGCCACATCAACACCTACTTCAAGGAGACCCGGTTCGATCTCTCCGACGAGGGTCACAACCGCATGATCATGGAGGGCGGCTACGGCAGCGGCTCGACGGACAAGGAAGGCAACCTGCTGGAGCCTCTGGCCGGCCAGCTACGGTACTGGAACCTCGACCCTGATGACTACCGGGGGAATCCGGAGGCCACCCGTTCAGCGCTGCAGGCAGCCAAGCGGGAGCACGGGCCGGAGCGCGGCTTCAGCCACTACGCCAAGGTGCCGGACCAGCAGCTCACCGACGCTTTTCACTACACCCTGTTCCCGAACTTCGCCGTCTCGCTCTGGTCGGACGGCTTTCACTTCCTGCGCGCCCGGCCACACCGCTCTGACCCGGAGCAGTGCCTGTTCGACAACTGGTGGTACATCAGCCCGGCAGCCATGGCCACGGGCCACGAAGGCGGCATGGGCTCCGGCAGCGAGGAAGTGGAGGTCACCCTGCTCGACTTCGACAAGGGCGACTCCATCGGCCCGGCCATCGAGGACGACGTCCGGGTCTTTGTGACGCAGCAGCGCGGCTTCCGCTCCCGAGGCTTTAAGGGCGTGTACCTGGCCAAGCAGGAGACCCGCATCCGCCGCTACCACGAGCTGATCGACGACTACATCGACGGCCGGCTGCCGCGCTGAGCAGAGCCTGGCGGCTGCTCAGCGTCGCCAGGCATCGAAGATCAGGGTCACCCTGCGCTCCAGGCTCTCGAAGGCTCGCCGTTGCTGGGCGTCCGTCGCGGCCCGGTCGTAGTACTTCTCCAGCAGGTCGCAGATGACCTGAGCGGCCTCCTCCGCGTCCAGCGACGGCTCGATCGACCCGCTGGCTTTCCTCTCTTCCAGGGCCTGCCGGAGTTGCGCCACCTGCCAGTCACGGACCCAGCCGGCAACCTCCCGGATCCGGCCCTTTCTGCGGGCGCCAAGCGCGAAGTCGCGAATGACCTCGTAAGAAATGTAGTCGTGCACCCGCTGGTAGACGCGCAGCAACTGCAGCACGGCGGCAACCGGATCGTCCGGCAACGATGGCAGCGCGGCCTCACCTTCCGCCTGCAGTTCAGACATATCCATCCGTGCCAGCTCAGCGAAAACGCCTTCTTTGTTGCCGAAGTAGGTGTACACGGTTGCGACCCCAACCGCTGATCCCTCCGCGATCGCTTCCATGGTCGTGCTGCTGTAGCCCCGCTCCACGAACAGCGTCCGGGCAGCAACGAGCATGTCTTCCCGACGGCGGACCTTCTGTCGATCTCTGAGTGACTGGGGCAATGGGCTGATCCTGATTCCGAGCCCGTATGCTCAGCCATGCCGGGCCAGTTTTCAATAGAAATCAGACATTTCTATTGTTTTATAGAAATCCCATTTCTATACTCCCGGATCGGATTCACCAGGGGAGGGATCGGCATGGCAGCGAGAACCGGCGCGGAGTATCTGCAGGGCCTCAAGGACCGCAGAGCCGTCTGGGTAGACGGCGATGCGGTAACCGACGTCACTGCCTATCCGGGCTTCAAAGGCTCACTGGCCGGCATGGCCGGCTACTTCGACTGGCAGCACGCGCACAGCGACGCCTGCCTGATCGAGGACGCCGGCGGCTGCCTGACGAGCGTCAGCCACATGATCCCGAAAAGCCGGGAGGACCTGGCGCGGCGCCACGACGGCCTCGAGCGGCTGGCCCGTTACAGCGTCGGCATGCTCGGTCGCACCCCGGACTACGTGAACGTGACCTTCGCCGGCTTCGCCGGGCAGCCGAGCCTGTGGCGGATCGCCAGCAACGAGCAGGGCCACGACAACCTCTGCGCCTTTCAGCAGGAAATTGCCGAGAAGGACCTGTCACTGACCCACACCATCGTCCATCCGATCGTCGACAAGCGCGTTCCCGACTACGAGGGCGTCAACGAGCAGCTGGCGCTGAAGAAGGTGGGCGAGACGAACGAATCCATCATCGTCAGCGGCGCCCGGATACTGGCGACCCTGGGGCCGTTCGCCGATGAGCTGGCCGTTTACCCTGCGCATCCGATTCCCAAGGCCTCTCCGGAGATCGCCATGGCCTTCTCGGTGCCGCTGAACGCGCCAGGGCTGAGAATTCTCTGCCGCGACCACTACGGTGTGCCGCGCAACGTCTTCGACGCCCCTTTCTCCAGCCGCTTCGACGAGCAGGATGCGTTCGTGATCTTCGATGAGGTGGAGATTCCCAAGCACCGGGTGTTCTGCGACGCCAACCCGGAAGTTTTCAACACCGTCATGCGGCGCGGCTGGACCGGCAACATCATGCAGCAGACGGTCATTCGCGCCCTGGTGAAGCTGGAGTTCGCTTACGAGCTGGCGAACCGGATGGCCGAGGTGACGGGCCAGCAGGAGCGAAGCGAGACCACGCAGATGCTCGGCGAGCTCTGGTCCTTTGCCGAGCTCACGCGCGCTGCCCTGAAGGCGGCGGAAGACGGCGCCTCGGACTACGGCGACGGCACCTGGATCTGCGACGAAAACCCGTTCATCGCGCTGCGCCCGACCATGCCCGGCTGGATGGTCCGGGTGAACGACATCCTGAAGACCATCGGCTCGCACAACCTGCTGGCCACGCCCAGCGAGGCGGACTTCTCCGATCCGGCGCTGAGCCCTCTGCTCGATCACTTTCTCCGCGGCGCCGATGAGTACGAGGCCGCCGAGCGGGCCAGGCTGTTCCGCACCGCCTGGGACATGGCCGGCTCCGCGCTCGGCGGCCGGGTGGAGCTCTACGAGCGTTTTTACCTGGCCTCGGCACCGCGCAACTACACCCTGGCACACAAGATGGCGCAGATCCGTCGGGACTGGACAGCGGTCCCCGAGTTCTGGGCCGCCACCGACGAGATCACCGCCAGGTACGAGCTGGGTGATGTGGCCTGAGTGGCAGCGCTTGGTAACAGGGAACACAATGAACGCAATCAATCTGGGGGACAGGCAATGCAGGGAGTAACAGAGCTGGGTTACGTACGCTTCGGCGTCTCTGACCTTGAAGAGTGGCGAGCCTTCGCCACCGATCTCATCGGTCTGGAAGTCAGCGAGGCGGGCGACGGCAGGCTGAGCCTGCGCAACGACATCTGGCACCACCGGATCCTTCTCGAGGAGGATGGCAGCAACGATCTGATCGGCGCCGGCCTTCGGGTCGCCGGGCCCACCGAGTTCAGAGCCTGCCAGGACGAGCTGAAAGCGGCCGGGGTGCCGTTCGAGGTTGCGGACGAGTCGACCGCGCGGGAACGCCGGGTGCTGGAGCTGATGCTGCTGGCCGACCCCTCCGGCGTGCCGATCGAGATTTTCCACGGCCCGCAGGTGGACAGCCACCAACCCTTCCATCCGGGCCGAGGCATGTTCGGACGTTTCTGCACCGGCAGCGGCGGGGTCGGCCACATGATGATCCGCAGCGACGATCTGCAGGCCACCATGGATTTCTACCGGCTCCTCGGCATGCGCGGCAGCATCGAGTACCGCATCCCGACCCCGAAAGGCGATACCCTGGACATCGGCTTCGTGCACTGCAACGAGCGGGACCACACCTTCGCCTTCGGTCCGCCCAGCCAGAAAAACGTCGACCACCTGATGCTGGAGGTGGACAACATGGACGACGTGTTCCGCACCTACGAGTTGATCCAGCAGAGCCAGTACCCGGTGGTCATCAGCCCGGGCAAACATGCCAACGACCACATGTTCTCGTTCTACTGCCTGTCACCCTCCGGCTTTCAGATCGAGATCGGCTGGGGCGGGCGGCCGGCCACGCACCAGTCCGAGTACTACACCGGCGATACCTACGGCCATCAGTATCAGCCGCCCGGTTCCTGAAACGCAGTCGACACAGTCACGAGCAGAACATGTCCGAAACAGCCAGGCAGCAGCACTTCATCAACGGCCGGTTCGCGGATGCCGCGTCCGGCAACACCTTCGATCTGATCAACCCGACCACGGAAGAGCGGACGACGGTTGCTGCCCGCGGCGATGCGGCGGACATCGATTCGGCGGTGCAGGCCGCGCGCGAGGTGTTCGAGGCCGGCGACTGGTCCCGAGCCAAGCCGGCTTTCCGCCGCCAGGTGCTGTTCAAGGCGGCGGATCTGATCGAGGCCCGTTCCGAGGAGATCATCCGGCTGCAGACCACGGAGATGGGCTCACCAATCGGCCCGGACTTCAAGGGCAAGCCGCATCCCGTGATGCAGCGCTCCGCCTGGAACCTGCGTTACTTCGCTGAGGAGCAGGAGCAGGCTGGCGACCACGCCTTCAATCGAGACGATACGCTGCTGACCTACACCATGACGGATGCGGCCGGCGTGTTTGGCCTGATCACGCCCTGGAACGGTCCGATCATGCTATCGACCTGGAAGATGGCCCCCTGCCTCGCCTACGGCAACTCAGCGATCCACAAACCATCGGAGCTCTCCTCGCTGTCGATCCGGGTGCTGTGCGAAATCTACGCGGAAGCCGGGATGCCGGAAGGCGTCTACAACATGGTCCTCGGCTATGGCCAGGAAGCGGGCGTGCCGCTGGTGGAACACGAGCAGGTCACAGGGATCTCCTTCACCGGCTCGCCGCGAACCGCCAGGGACATCGCCAGCCGGGCGGCGGCCGGCCTGAAGCGCACGTCCTTCGAGCTCGGCGGCAAATCGGCCAACATCATTTTCGCCGATGCTGATCTCAGCAAAGCGATCCCAGCGGCCGCCGGCGGCATCTTCATGAACAGCGGCCAGGTATGCGTTGCAGGCTCCCGCATCCTGGTGCAGCGCGAGATCTACGATGACTTTCTCCTCGGCTTCGAGAAGGCGGCAGCAGCCTGGCGGCCGGCAGATCCGATGACCCGGGGCACCCGGCTCGGACCGCTGGTCTCCAGCGGTCAATACGACCGCGTCATGAGCTACCTGGATCTGGCTCGAGACGAGGGCCGCATCCTGTTCGGCGGCAAACGCCCGGACGATCTCGAGCGCGGTTTCTTCGTCGAGCCCACTGCCATCGTCGATGTGGACGCCAACGCGCGCGTCTGCCAGGAGGAGATCTTCGGCCCGGTGGCCACCATCCTGCCGTTCGAGGACCGGGATGAAGCCATCGCCATCGCCAACAACTCGAGCTACGGGCTGGCCGGATACATCTGGACCGGGTCCCAGGACACGGCGCACTACGTGAGCCACCGCCTGGAGACCGGCATGATATGGATCAACTCGGGCTTCGACCGGGACCTGCGCCAGCCGTTCGGCGGCATGAAGTCGAGCGGCCTGGGTCGCGAGGGCGGTAACCTGAGCCGGGAGTTCTTTACCGAAACCCGCTTCGCCTCGTTCCCGCTCAGCCCTCGCTGACCGACCGATCGACCTTAGAGAACAACCTGGAGGACCAACAATGAACGTACTGGAAGGAGAACGGTTCGAGCAGCGACGCATCCTGCTGGATGGGCGCCCGGAGTGGACCACCGTGGCCGGCGATGAGCTGCTGACCATGGACGGCCGGCGCGTGCTCGAGGCGGACGCCACCTACCTGCCGCCCTGCGAGCCGAGCAAAATCCTCTGCATCCACCTGAACTACGACTCGCGGCGGGTCGAGTTCCGCGCCAAGCCTCTGGTCACGCCCACTTACTTTCAGAAGCCGACCACGGCGCTGAACAGCCACCGCGGCGTGCTCAACCGCCCGGCCAACACGCAGTACCTGAACTACGAAGGTGAGATCGCCGCGATCATCGGCCGGCCGATGAAAAACGTCGCAGCCGAGGATGCCTGGGACTACATCGCCGGGTTCGCGCCAGCCAACGACGTTGGCTCCCAGGACTTCCGGGACACGGACGCCGGCGGCATGACCCGGGTGAAAGGCATGGACGGGTTCTGCCCGATCGGGCCCGGTATCGTCCGCGGCGTCGACGTGCGCGAGTCCAGCGTCAGAACCTACCTGAACGGCGAGCTGGTGCAGGAAGGCCCGGTCAGCGAGATGGTCTTCCCGATCAACTATCAGCTGGCGGATCTCTGCCGGCACATCACCCTGCTGCCCGGCGACATCATCCTCACCGGCACGCCGGCCAACTCCCGGCCCATGCAGCCGGGCGACCTGGTCGAGGTGGAGGTGACCGGTCTCGGTCGGTTGTCGAACCCGGTAGCCGACATCCCGGCGCCGGCGCACGACGTCGGTCACCAGCCCACGGACACGGACTCGGTGCGCCGGGTTGCCCTCGGCGGCGACTGGTGGGAGGCCCGTGAGGCTGAGCAGGCGGCGGAGAAAGCCTGAAACCGCCTGCCGCCGCTCAGGTGACCTTGGCGGCTTCCGCCGACAGCCGGGCGGACAGTCCTTCCAGCGCCTCGGAGACATCGTAATCGTGAGGCGTGTAGCTGGGCTTGAGCGTTTTCAGAATCATCGGCGAGAAGCCGACCCAGACCATCATCCGGACGAAGCCTGAGACGGCGTAGGAGTCGTCGTAGCGGGCCACATCCACCGGCGCCATGATCTTCATACAGTCGGTGATGAACTTGAGGATGTGGCTCTGAGCGACCAGGCACATTCGGGCCCGGAACAGGTAGTCGCCGTACAGATGCTCGTAAATGTCGTAGGCGACGTTGCGATGCTCCACCTCCTCCGCCATATGCCACTCGAACAATGCGGCGAAACGCTTATCGGTTTTCGGGTGCTGCCGGCCGAGCTCCCGGAGCGAGCCGAGCGCCATCTGCGTAGTCAGGGCCTCGAAGCCCTCGACGAAACCGACGCACCACTTGTCTCCCTTGGTCTCCAGGAAGCGCTCGAAGTCGGCCTTCAGCACGTCGAAGCGCTCCTGCAGGCCAGGGTAACCCTTGTCCAGGATGGCGGCGTTGAAGCGCTCGTGCTGCATGTAGTGCTGCGCTTCCTGCCGGGAGAAACGGTCCACGTCTTCTTTCAGCCCGGGATCGGTGATCTGGTCCAGCACCCGGCGCATGGACTTCACCAGGAACGGCTCGAGATAAGCGACGTACAGGCTCAAGCCGGTGGAGAAGTAGGACTGACGGATATCGTTGGCCAGCCACTTCGGATCCAGGTCCTCGGCGGTGGGGATCTCAAACTCCATACGGCGCACCGGTATGGGATGCAGTTCGTCCAGGCTGGCTTCGCTCATGAGGCTCTCGCGGCAGATTACCGGCTTCCAGGATACGCGCTATGATCAGGGGTTGGGAACATCGGGGAGCAAGTCATGGACTTTCAGCAGTACGAGCACGAGCACGAGCAGCGCCTGGAGAACGCCAGAGCGCACGCGGCGACCATTCCGCTTTCTGAGATCGATCTGGCGCACTGGGACCTGATGCGCTTCGACACCATCTGGCCCTACTACGAGCGGCTGCGCAACGAGAGCCCGGTCTACTATCACGAAGACAGCATCGTCGGGCCCTTCTGGTCGATCACCAACTACGACCTGGTGAAGGCCGTCGATACTGACCCGGTGCGCTTCTCCTCCGAGCCCTCCATTGGCCTGAACGACGGCGTGGAGCAGGGGGACGGGGACGCCGAAGAAAACAGCTTCATCTCCCTGGATGACCCGAAGCACGCCGAGCACCGGAAAGTGGTGGCACCGGTCGCCGGACCGCGCAACCTGGCTGCCCTCGCCCCCACCATCAAAGAGCGGGTGAGCGGCATCCTGGATGGGCTGCCCATCGGCGAGCCGTTCAACTGGGTGCAGCACGTCTCCATCGAGCTCACCACCCAGATGCTGGCCACCCTGTTCGATTTCCCGTTCGAGGAGCGCTACAAGCTGACCCGCTGGTCGGACATCGCCACCTCACCGCGCAAAGCCGGCCTCTGGGACACGCTGGAGGAACGCCAGGCCGAGCTCGACGAGTGCCTGGAGACCATGACCCGACTGCGCAATGAGCGGGTCAACAACCCGGACGGCCACGATCTGCTCACTATGCTCGCCCACAGCGACAGCACCCGAGACATGTCGCCCCGACAGTTCCTCGGCACCCTGCTGCTGCTGATCATCGGCGGCAACGACACCACCCGCAACTCCATCTCCGCCGGCGTGCTGGCGACCAATCGCTGGCCGGAGCAGTTCGAGAAGCTGAAGGCCGACCGCTCGAAAATTCCCAACGCCGTCGCCGAGATCATCCGCTGGCAGACGCCGCTAGCCTTCATGCGCCGCACCACCACCGAAGACGTGGAGATCGGCGGCAAGGTCATACCGAAGGGCGAGCGGGTGCTGATGTGGTACGCCTCCGGCAATCGTGATGAGACCGTGTTCGAGAACGCAGACCTGTTCGATGTGGATCGAGCGAACGCCCGTCAGCATCTGTCTTTCGGCTACGGCGTGCACCGCTGCATGGGGAATCGGGTTGCCGAGCTGCAGCTGAACCTGCTCTGGGAACAGCTGCTCGAGCGCTACAGCCGCATCGAAGTGGTGGGCGCACCGGTTCGAGCCATCTCAAACTTCGTCCGGGGCTACACGGAGCTGCCCGTCGTGCTGCACCGCTGACGGCAGGCTCGCCATGCTGACGGCGCCGATCGTCCAGATCGCCTACTTCGTTCCGGACGCTGAGCAGGCGGCCCTGGAGATGAGCAGAAGCGCCGGCCAGCCAGCCGGCCCGTTCTTTTTCGTCCGCAACATCGAGCTCGCCTGGGGCGAGCGCCGGGGCGTGCCCTGCAACTTCCTGCACTCTTCGGCTTACGGTCAGTGCGGCAGCATCATGCTCGAGTTCGTGCAGCAGGAAGACGACGGGCCCTCGCCCTTCCGCGATCTCTACCCGGCGGGTAGTCAGGGTATTCACCACGTGGCCACCATGGTCGACTCGCTGCCGGCAGCAATTGATCACTACGCCGCGCTCGGCTGCTCCCTGGCCGCCCGCGCCTGCACCAGAACCGGAACGGAGTTTGCCTTCGTCGACACGGTCAGCAGGCTGGGCCACATGGTGGAGCTGTACGAGCGGACGCCGGCGCTGACCGGCTTCTACCAGATGGTGGAAGCCGCAGCAGCCGATTGGGACGGGCGCGATCCGGTCCGCAGAATCAGTTGATCAGACGCAGCGCAAAGGGGTAACGATAGGCTTCGCCGTTGTTGGCCTTGATGCCCGCAAGCACGGTCAGCACCAGCGCGCCGATACCCACCACCGGCAGCAGCAGCATGCCGATGATCACGAAGCTCAGCAGGATGCAGACGAACACGGCGATGGCCACGGTAATCTGAAAGTTCAGCGCCTCTTTGCCCTGATCCACCACGAACGGCATGTCTTTCTTCATCTGCCAGACCACCAGCGGCCCGATCAGGTTGCCGAACGGGATCACGAACCCGATCAGCGCGGACAGGTGGGCGATCATGCCCCACTGCTGTGAGTCCCGATCCGGGCTGCCACCGCCACCACCGTTGCCGCCAGGTTCCACCGTGTTCTCTGGTTCGCTCATCTCATCTCCCGTCTGAGATCTGCTCTGGTCGTCCGGATTGTAGACGATTTCCGCTGGAACGCCTGCCGGCTATCGCGCAATCAAGTTGTCGTCCTCACCGCCATCCGTACGCCCGACCGAACCGGCTTCAGCACATCGTCAGAATAACTCTGAGGCTTGTCCGAAGGATGTAAAGCGCTGATTTTCCTTGAGGATTTGGGTGCATAATTTCTGCACCCAGACCGCGCTGTGAGTCGCGCGGAAGCGAGAGAACATGTCCGATTCGAAGTTTTCCTGTTACCTCATCGGTGCCGACACGCTGCTGACCCAGTGTGGCGAGATTCTGCTCGAGCGCGGGCACACGATCGGCGCCGTGGTGACAGACGCTGCCAAGGTCAGCCAGTGGGCGCGCGGTCATGACATCGAGGTGATCTCCGCTTCCGGAGACTACGCCACCACCCTGAGCGAGCGAAGCTTCGACTACCTGTTTGCCATCACCCACCTGGCGATGATTCCGGATGCAGCCGTCAGCTCACCGGCCAGGCTGGCGATCAACTTCCACGACGGCCCGCTGCCCAGCTACGCCGGCCTGAACACGCCCATGTGGGCCATCATGAACGGCGAGACCGAGTACGGGATCTCCTGGCACCTGATGGCCGCCGGCATCGATGAGGGCGACCTGCTGGTCCAGCAGCGCTTCCCCATCGCCGATGACGAAACCGCCCTGTCGCTGAACACCAAGTGCTTCGCCGCCGCGCTGGAGACCTACCCGGCGCTGCTCGAGCAGCTCGAGAAGGACCAGGTTACCCGCACGCCCCAGGACCTGAGCCAGCGAAGCTACTTCGGCCGCAAAGACGCCGTCGATTCGCTGGGCCTGCTGGACTGGAACCGCAGCGCTGTCGAGCTGGCCCGCACCGTGCGCGCACTGCACGTGGGCCCTTACGAAAACCCGCTGGCGGCAGCCAAGATCGCCCTGGGCGACCGCCTGTACCTGGTCGACGAAGCCGAGGCCGAAGACGGCACCGACGCGGAGGCCGGCACCGTGGTCGGGCTGGATGAGGACGCCATGCGGGTGGCCTGCGCCGAGGGCGCGCTGAAGATCAGCTCGCTGCGCACGCAGAACGGCGAGAACGTCACCCTGGCGAGCGTCACGAGCGAGCTGGGCCTGCGGGAAGGCCTGCGCTTCGCCGCCTTGCGCCTGAACCAGCCGACGGAACCCGTTGCCGCCCAGGAGCACTTCTGGTCGAAGCGGTTGCGGCGGGTCAGCGCACCCGACCTGCCGTACCGGGAGACTTCGCCTGGCCTTGGCATCAAGCAACGAGCGGCCGTATCGATTCCCGCGGCGTTCACCGACCGGTTCGGCGTCGATGCCATCGCGGCCGCGTTCCAGCTCTTCATCGCCCGAGTCTGCGCCGGCACCGAAATTCACTGCGCCCTGCCTTTAACCGACGCCAGCACCCTGGACGGCGCAGATGCGCTGCTGCTGTCTGGCATCGGCTTCAGCCGCTTCACGCTCGACGCGGACGCCAGCGCCGAAGCAGAGCTCGCCCGGTCCGAGGACAGCCTGGCCAAGACCCGCGGCAAGTCACCCTGGCTGCGCGACCTGATCGCCCGAACGCCTGAGCTGCGCGCCATCCCGATGCTGAACGGCTCAGCGCCGCTGGCGGTTGCCATTCGTCAGCCGGGCGATCCGGAGGCCGAGGCGGAGCTCTGCCTGAGCCTCGACGGCACCGGCAACGCCGAGCTTCAGTACCTGTCCAGCGCTTACGCCGAAGCCGGTATCAGCAGCCTGATCCAGCACTTCGAGGCCATGCTCGGCTGGTTCGCCGCAGCGCAAGGGGCAAGCGCTCGCGACATCAGCCTGCTGACCCAGGAAGCTCGTGACTGCCTGCTCGGCGACTGGAACCAGACCGCCATCGACTACGATCGCGAGCAGACGATGCACGGCGGCATCCAGGCGCAGATTCAGAATTCACCCGACGCCGTCGCGCTGGTGGGCAACGGCATCGAGATCACCTACCGCGAGCTCGGCGAGCGGGTCGATGCACTGGCGGCTGAGCTCCGCGAGCGCGGCATTGGCCCGGACACCCTGGTCGGCGTGCATGTGCCCCGCTCCATCGAGCTGGTGGTGGCCGCGCTCGGCGTGATGCGAGCGGGCGGCGCCTACGTGCCGCTGGACCCTGCGTTCCCGGCAGATCGGATCGCTTTCATGATCGAAGACTCGAAGATGTCGACGATCATCAGCAGCAATGAGATTCGCAGCACCCTGCCGGATACGGAAGCCAGGGTGCTCGCCATCGAGTCGGCAGGAACAAGCGGCGCGGAGCTGCCGGCCAGCACGTCTACGGCCACGGATCTGGCCTACGTCATCTACACCAGCGGCTCCACCGGCCGACCGAAAGGCGTCATGCTGGAGCATCGCAACGCGGTCAACTTCTTTGCCGCTATGGACGAGCGGGTACCTGGCTCCGGCTCGCCCGGCGTCTGGCTCGCCGTTACCAGCCTTTCCTTCGACATATCGATCCTGGAGCTGTTCTGGACGCTGTCCAGAGGCTTCAAGGTGGTGATCTACGACGAGCACGGCAGTCGCCAGCAACCGGCAGGCGCCAAGCCGCTGTCGAAGAAGCTGGAGATGGGCCTGTTCATGTGGGGCAACGACGATGCGCCGGGTGCGGCCAAGTATCGGCTGCTCATGGAAGGCTCCAAGTACTTCGACGAGAACGGCTTCTCCGCCGTCTGGACGCCGGAGCGGCACTTCCACGCCTTCGGCGGGCCCTACCCGAACCCGGCGGTCACCGGTGCGGCCGTTGCCGCCGTGACCAAGAACGTGAAGATCCGCGCCGGCAGCTGCGTGGTGCCCCTGCATCATCCGGTTCGGATCGCCGAAGAGTGGTCCGTGGTGGACAACCTGTCCGATGGCCGGGTCGAAATTGCGGCCGCCTCAGGCTGGAACCCGAACGACTTCGTGCTGAAGCCGGAGAATCACGCCAACAACAAGCAGGTGATGTTCGATCAGCTCGAGCAGGTCCGGGCGCTGTGGCGCGGCGACAAGCTGAGCTTCCCGAGCCCGCTAGGCAACGAGGTGGAGGTGCAGTCCCTGCCCCGGCCGGTGCAGAAGGAGCTTCCCTGCTGGATCACCACGGCCGGCAACCCGGAAACCTGGCGCGAGGCCGGCAAGCTCGGTCTCAACGTGCTCACCCACCTGCTGGGCCAGACGGTGGACGAAGTGGGCGAAAAAATCCGCATCTATCGGGAAGCCCGTCGCGAGGCCGGCTACGATCCGGCAGCGGGTCAGGTCGCCCTCATGCTGCATACCTTCGTCGGCGACGACAACGACGAGGTCCGTGAGCTGGTTCGTGAGCCAATGAAGTCCTACCTCGGCAGCTCGATGAAGCTGGCCATGGATTTCGCCTGGTCATTCCCGGCCTTCAAACGGCCCGGCGGCGAGGACTCGAAGCCGGATGACATCGACCTGGCGTCCCTCAGCGACGAGGAAGTCGACACCATCCTCAACTTCGCCTTCGACCGCTACTTCGAAACCAGCGGCCTGTTCGGCGACCACGAGACCTGTGTGGCCATGCTGCGCGCCTGCGACGAGATCGGCGTGGACGAGATCGCCTGCCTGCTCGACTTCGGCGTCGAAACAGAGCGGGTGATGAACAGCCTGCCGGCACTGAACGAAGTGCGCAAAGAGATCCACGCCGGCCTGCTGGAAGCAGAGGCTACGACCGAAACCGCGCCGGCGGACCTGAGCTTTGCCGGCCTGGTTCGCGACCATCAGGTAACGCACATGCAGTGCACGCCCTCCACCGTGCGCATGCTGATGACCGACGAGGATGCCCGCAGCGGCGTGTCCGGCATCGAGCACATTCTGCTGGGCGGTGAAGCCCTGCCGGAAACGCTGGCTCAGGAAGTGCTCAGCCTGTCGCCCGGCACGCTGACCAACATGTACGGCCCGACGGAAACCACCATCTGGTCGACCACCTCGACGGTCAGCGCCGGTCCGGTCCACATCGGCACCCCGATCGGCAACACCCAGGTCTACGTGCTCGACAGCTTCCTGGCACCGGTGCCGGTGGGCATGCCCGGTGAGCTCTACATCGCCGGCGACGGCGTCGCGCGCGGCTACTTCGACCGAGCCGAGCTCACCGCAGAGCGTTTTGTGGCCGACCCGTTCGCCGGCAACGGCGGGCGCATGTATGCCACCGGCGATCTGGTCCGCTGGCACGAAGAGGGCCACCTGCAGTATCTGGGTCGCACCGACTTCCAGGTCAAGGTCCGCGGCTACCGCATCGAGCTGGGCGAGATCGAGAAGCAGATTGAGCTGCTGCCTGCCATTCAGGAGGCCGCAGTAATCGTCCGGGCGGAAGACGAGACCGACCAGCGCCTGGTCGCCTTCGTGGTGCCGGCGCCCGGCCAGTCAGTGGACGCGCAGAGTGTCCGCAGCGCGCTTCGTGAGCCGCTGCCGGAGTACATGATTCCGAACGAGGTGATCGAGATCGAGGCCATGCCGCAGACGGCAAACGCCAAGCTCGATCGCAAGGCGCTGCAGGCGATCAAGCCGAAGCAGACGGTGACGCCGATCGCCACCGTTGCCGCGGAGGGAGATCTGGAGAAGCAGATCGCCGAGTTCTGGTGCCAGACGCTGAAGCTGGATCGGGTCGGCGTCGAAGACAACTTCTTCGACCTCGGCGGCCACTCGCTGCTGGTCGTGCAGCTGCACAAGAAGATCCGGGAATCCATCGATCGCCCGGTGTCGCTGACCGATCTCTATCAGTTCCCCACGGTGAGATCGCTGGCCCAGCACATGGAAGGCGGCAACAGCAACGCCTCCTCTACCAAAGGCGCCCAGCGCGGCGAGCGCCGACGCGCCATGCGGCGTCGCGCCCGCTAGCTCAACGCTCGTAGAAGTCCGCACCGTGACGGCCCGTCGGGCCGTCCGTCATCCGCAGCAGCTGCTTCTGTCGGTCGCTGAGTTCCGCTAGCCAGGCCTCGGGAAACTGATCGTGCGGATCGCACTGAAAGCGCATCCACTGCCCGTACCGGTAATGGCCGAACATGGCGGCTCGCTTCTGCCGGCTCCGGTTCTCCCCGCCGCCGTGCCAGGTCTGGCCGTTGATGATGATGACGCTGCCGGCGGCCACCTCGGCCTGAACCTCGTAGCGGGTTTCGAATCCCGCCGGCGGCTCCTGCAGACCGCTCTGGTGGCTGCCAGGCACCACGCAGGTGGCGCCGTTGTCTGCGCTGTAGTCGTGCAGCGGCCAGATGGTGTTCATCATCACCGGCGGCTCCGGGCCGTAGCGATGCAGCGGCAACGGGATGTCGCTGTGCAGGATCTGCTTGCCGTCACCCGGGCGAACCACCCGGGCGTTGAGGCTGCCCAGAATCAGCTCTTTGCCCATGATGGCCTCAATCAGCGGCAGCACCTTCTCGTGATCGATCAGCGGGAAGAAAGCGGGCGACAGGCCGATCAGGTTGGCCAGGTGTCTGGCGCTGCCGCGGTGCTTCGACTCCACGCCGATCCGTTCCTCTTCGCTCATGACGATGTCGCGCAGCTCTGCAACCGTGGCCGGAGGCAGCACGTCTTCGACGATGGTGACCCCGTACACCCGGAGCTCCGTCACTTTCTGCTGAAACTCATTCATTCGGCTGCCCGCTCCGGGCTGCCTCGAGCAGCCGCCGCACGCCACGGTAGTTCACCTTGCCGTTCTCGTGCCTGAGATCATCGCTGACCCGGACGATCTGCTTGGGGTGTTTGTAGCGGGCAAGAACGCCATCAAGATGAGCCCGGACCGGTGCCTCATCCAACGCCTGGTCTTCCACCGTCCGCACGACGGCCGTGACCGCCTGCCCCCAGCGCGGATCAGAAACGCCCAGCACCGCCGCATCGTAGATGCCCGGCGCTCGTTTCAGCGCCTCCTCCACCTCCTCCGGATAGACCTTCTCCCCACCCGTGTTGATGCAGTTGTTACCACGGCCGAGCAGCGTCATGCTGCCGTCCGCCTCGAGCAGGCACCAGTCGCCGGCGAGCGAGTAACGCACCCCATCAACCACCGGGAAGGTCCTGGCCGTGCCTTCCGGGTCTCTGTAGTAGCCGAGCGGCAGCGCGCCGGCCTTGGCAATCATGCCCGGCTCGCCCGAACCGGCCACCACCTCCCGGAAGTCCTCGGTGAAAACCTTGACGTTGTCGCCGATCGTGAAGCTCGCGGTGGTGGTGCTGTCTCCGCGTTTGGTCAGCGCAGAGCCGAGCCGCGATCCTTCGGAAGATCCCAGCGAGTCAGAGAGGACGGCGTTCGGAAAGTGCTCGAGCAGGCCGCGCTTGCAGTGCTCGCTCCACATCGCGCCGGCTGAAGTGATGACCGTCACCGAGGCAAGATCGTGCGCGTCCGGATGCCGGGCAAGATAGTCGAGGATGGGCACCGAGAACGCATCTCCGACAATGGCCACTCGGCTCACCTGATGCCCTTCGATCTCCGCCAGGCACTCGGCTGGGTCGAACCTGCGACCCGGCAGCAGCACCAGGGTTCCCGCGTTGATCAGCGTCGAGATGGCTGTGGTGAATCCCGTGGAGTGCATGAGCGGTGCGGCCGGCATGGCAATGGGACCCGGGCCCTGATCCGCCAGCCGCTGCCGATGCTCGGCGGTTGTGCCCGCGTCCGTGATGCCCACCGCCGCGATCCGCGCCTTGTGCTCCCACATCACCCCTTTCGGGTAGCCGGTGGTGCCGCCGGTGTACATGAAGTAGAGGTCCGCACCGGAACGCTCGATATCGAGCGCGGAAGCGTCGCCAGCACCGCAAGCAAGCTCAAAGCTATCGGCGAACGGCGCCGGCTCATCGCTGCCCACCTCGAGGAATGTCCGCACATTGGGCAGGCGTGGTCGCAGGCTCTCCACGTGGCCGCGGAACTCGGCGTCGTAGACCACCGCCTCGGAGTCCGAGTTGTCGAGCACGTGCAGCAGCTCCTCGTCGACGTAGCGGTAGTTGACGTTGGCGTGCACGAAGCGCGCCTTGCTGCAGGCCGTCAGCAGCTCGATGTAGGCGGGGCTGTTGCGCAGGTAGAAGGCGACCTTGCTGCCGGGCTCGAGCCCGGCCCTGATCAGCGCCCGGGCCAGCCGGTTGGCTCGGTGGTCCAGATCCTGCCAGCTGAGCACGTGGGCACCCTGAATCACCGCCGGATGGTCAGGTGAGAGGCTGGCTGCCGCTTCCAGCAGGTCACCAAAGTTCAGATCAGGGAAGCTCATTCGGACACCTGCGAGTCGATCAGGTCCCAGACCGAGCGGAAGCCGTCGTCCCGGCCCAGCAGCGCCTGGGCCGGGCTCTGCTTGTCGATGTGCCCCATCAGGTTGGAGTAGGTGCCGAACCCGGCGAGCTCCTGCAGCCGCGGCTCGAAGCTGCGGACCAGATCCAGCGGAATGCCCAGCTGCTGGTTCTCCTGCTGACGGATGAAGCCCGCGCAGTAGTTCATCGCCAGGCCGACCCGCCGCTCGGCAGATCGATTGGCGCCGCCACCGTGCCAGAGGCTGCCGTTCCAGACCAGGATGCTGCCTTTCGGCATTTCTGTGGCAATGCTCTCAGGGTGGCTGCCGTACTCGGGCTTCGCATCGAAGCGATGGCTTCCGGGGACCAGCCGGGTGGCGCCATTGGCTTCGGTGAAGTCGGTCAGCGCCCACATGGAGTTGCAGACCAGAGCGGGATGCGGTCGCGGCAGCTTCAGCAGCGCGTCGTCGGCATGAATCGGCTGCGCCACCTCCCCCGGGTCGATGGAGATGGAGGACAGGGAGGAGATCAGGGCGCCTCTGTCCAGCACCCCTTCGACGATCGGCAGCAGCGCCGGAAACACGGGAACGCGCTGAAAAACCGGATCTCTGGCCAGCAGGTTGTAGATCCGGATCGTGTGGTGACCTTCGAACAGGTTGCCGCCCGGTTCCGTCGCCAGCTCCGCTTCCAGACGCATCAGGGCTTCGTTCAGATCTGCCAGCAGATCGGCCGGGATCACGCCTTCCAGCAGCGTGTATCCCTGCTCCTCGATCTCCTCGAGGTGTCGCCCCAGCGTCTGATCCTGTGCTGCCGTCATGCTGCCCCTCAATAGGGTGTGTGCTCATCGAGACCGAAAAAGGCAGCTCCCCAGTTTGCCGCGGTGCGATCCGAATCCATGATGTAGTGGGTTCGGATGGTCGCCAGATCCCGGTAGATCCGCTCCATCGTCGAGCCCGACTGAGTGGCGCTGGTGCCGCTGCGCTCGAACAGGCAGCTCACCGCCTCGTCGCAGAGCCTGGCCGCCTGCTGCACCAGCAGCATCATCCGATTTGCGCCTTTGGCGCTGAACTCGAGCGTGCCAGCCGCTGCTTCCCGGGCGCAGCGCGCCTGGTTGGCGATGATCCGGTCCCGTGCCGCCGTGGCGACGTCCACCAGCGCGCGCGCCATGCCGAGCCGACGCTGGGTGCTCTCTTCGTGGCTGGCCAGCTGGTGCGGCGGGAAGGGGCTGACTTTGCTCTGCGCCCGGTCGACGAAAGCATCAATGGCCGCCTCACCGACCCCGACGCAGATGCTGGCAATCTCGGCGCAGAACACCTCCATGTGCGGCGTCCGGTAGAACGGGTTCTCGTGCACGCCGAAGCCCGGCGCGTCGCCCTGCCCCCAGCTCGGCTGCGAGATCACCCGGGATTCCGGCACGAACACGTCTTCGACGACCGCCTGCTTGGAGCCAGTACCGCGCATGCCCATGGTGCGCCAGTTGTCGAATATCTCGTAGTCCTGCCGGCGAATGAAGCACATCAGCAGGTCCGCAGGCGGCCCATCTTCATCACCGGGTACGATCGCGGAGATCCCGAGCCAGTTCGCATGCTCGCCGCCCGAGTTGTAGTTCCAGCGCCCGTTCAGCCGATAGCCGCCGTCGACGGCCATGGCCTTACCCTGCGGCGCCAGGATCAGGGGCGCCCGGAAGTCACCGTCTTCGCCGTACATCTCGATCTGGCCCGCTTCCGGCGCTGCCGCCATGTGGAAGGTGTGGGCGGCGGTGAGGCAGAGCACCCAGCCGGATGAGGGGCACCCCTGAGAGATGAGCGACATCACCTCGCAGAACGTCCCAAGCCCCAACTCGTAGCCACCGAACCGGGCCGGCTGCAGAATCCGATAGAAACCGGCGGCGAGGAAGTCCTCCACAGTCGCTTCAGGCAGCGTCCGCAAGCGCTCCGTCTCTTCGGCCCGCGCCCGCAGCACCGGGATCATGGCCCGGGCCCGCTCGAGCATGATGTCCGCGCTGATGTCCGCTTCCGGCGCGGCGATGGCGCCGTTGGCTGCACCCGCCATGGCAGCTTCTCCCCAAATTCCCTGCACCGGAGTGTGTTGGCAATGCGCGCAACACGCAACCGACGTCCCGTTGGCAGGAATTCGATGCCGATTGAGGGCGCTGATCGGAACGCTCTAGTACACTGCCGTGCTCATCGAGCTTATGGGAGGTGACCTTGAGCCGGAATCCCGACATCAGGCTGAACGAACGGAAGCTCAGAGAAGCAGAGTCTCTGTTTCTGCATCGTTATCCAGGCGGCTTTCAGAGCGAGGAGATGCAGCAGGTCGGCAAGAAGCACAACGTCGGCAAGCTGGCGGAATTCACCCGGGAAGCGCTGGCCAAGAAACGATTCTCCAAGCGCGCTGCCGTGCTCGACGATATCGTCAAGATCGTCAGCCGCTCCTCCATGGTCTCCATGTTCGAGAAGCCGAAGTTCCGTGACTACGTGAACGGCATGAGCCGCGACGACCGCGAATTTCTCGCCGACGGCTATCGCAAGCTCCTGCACGGCAACCAGCAGAAGGGCTTCGAGGATGTGGCTGACGTGCTGCGCGAGGGCAAGCTCGCCAAGTGGAGCCTGATGACCATCTGCCTGTTTTCCTGGGACCCGCAGAAGGAGGTGTTCGTCAAACCCACCACCACCAAAAACGTGATCCGCCAGTTCGAGGTTGAGGAGCTGGTGTACAAGCCGCAGCCAACCTGGCAGTTCTACGCCACCTATCGGGATCTGATCGCCGAGATGAAAGCGCTGACCGATCCTTCCCTGTCACCGAACAATGCCGCCTTCACCGGCTTCCTGATGATGACCACCTCGGTGGATCAACCCGGCTGAGCGCAGCCGCCTGCACGCAAGGAGAACGACATGAAAGCCATCAGCAGCGTCGAGGAACTGGAGTCCCTGTACGGCCAGCCGCACGAAGGCGCGCTGCGCAAGGTGAAAGCCGAGCTCACCCCGCTGTATCGGACCTGGGTCGAGGCGTCGCGCTTCCTGATCCTTACCACCGTGGGCCCGGAAGGCACCGACGCCAGCCCGCGCGGTGACATGGAGTCGGTGGTCCGGGTGATCGATCCGAACACCCTCTGGCTGCCCGACTGGCGCGGCAACAACCGGGCCGACTCGCTGAAGAACGTGGTCCGTGACGGCCGGGTCAGCCTGATGTTCATGGTGCCGGGCTCGAACAACGTGGTGCGGGTGAACGGGACCGCGATCCTCACCGCCGACGAGGCGGCAACCGGCGCTTTCGAGCAGAACGGCAAGCACCCACGGTCGGTGATCGTCGTCAGCATCCAGGAGGTTTACTTCCAGTGCGCTAAAGCGCTGATGCGATCACGGCTCTGGTCGGCCGACGACGAGAGCGCACGGGTGCCGACGGCGGGCCAGTTCCTCGGTGAGGTGGACGAAACGATCGACGTCGAGCAATACGACGCCGATTACCCGGAGTACGCCAAAGAGCGCATGTGGTGACTCAAGATCGGCGAGGCGCGATCGTCCAGCGCACCTGATCGCCCTGCCGCTGCCAGCCGAGCGTCTTCAGCTCGCGCTGCGAGCTGACTGCACCTCGCCACAGCTCCGCCCAGCAATCCAGCACCACGGCGCCTTCCGCGGGCGTGAGGCCGCGAACGATGCGCAGGCCGGACTGCTCGATCAGCGCCGACTCCCCATCGTCGCTGGCCGCCGCGTGATCCCCCATGCCGCTGAACATCCGGGTGAGGTAAACCGCCGCTGCAGCCACGTCTCCATCCTCCGCGCCCACCATTCGGGCCGTCTCCGGGAAGTACTGGAGGCCGATCAGCCTGGCCGCCAGGCCGCCCAGCTCTCTGGTCTCAGCCTCGCCGATCACCCCGACCAGCTCGCAGAGGCCGTTGCGGATGTACTCCATGGCGTAGTTCCGGTTCGCCTTCGCCAGCCGCAGTTCGTTCCACTGATCCGCCGGCGGCTGCGGCTGCACGTCCGGGTCGAACGGTGGGGGCAACTCGCCCTTGGCGAACTGCAGGCGCTCGTCGTCGCTGAGCTCGTGGTCGTACTCCTTGAAGTAGCCGCAGAGGCCGAACTCGCCCGTCATGTCCTCGGACACGCAGACGTAGCCGAGCCGGGGATTTTCCAGCGACACGCCGTTATGGGCGTACCAGCCGTTCAGAAATCCGCGGCTCACCTCAACCGGCACGCCGCAGACGGTTGGCCCGTGGTACATCCAGCGCGGATAGCGGAAGCGCACCCAGGCTTTGCGGTCGTTCTCTTCCATGTACTCGACGCCCACACCGCCCATGTTGTTGGAGAGCACGTGGTAACGCGCGCAGGCCACCGCATGCGGCAACCCGGTGAGGCCGAGCTTGTCGAAGCTGGAGAGAAACTTCTCCAGATGCTGGCGGCGGAACAGCCGGAACATCCAGTCGCCCATGACCTCTGGCCCCTTGCGGGAGGAGATCATCAGCTGCAGGCCGAGCAGGTAAGCGTGATGCAGGTGGGCCTGGGCATCGATGGCGGCCAGATCTTCGCCTTCGCTCATTGGTAGTCTTCCGCTGCCGGGGCACCGCGGGCCGAGTCATCGGCCGCCATCAGCGCGCTGGTGAGGGTTTCCAGCGCTGCGATCCTCGCTGGCCCGTCCGCCTCTTTCAGATCCCGCATCTCGTCAGGATCTTCGAGCAGGTTGAACAGCTGCTCTTCGCCTTTGGAGTTGCGCGTGTAGCGATGCTCGGACGTGATCAGGGTCCGGGTGCGGGCCGGGAACGGGGTCAGCTTGGCGGTAATCTCCGCCAGATCGTCCTCGATCAGCACGTAGTCCCGAACGCTGGCGGCAGGATCCTCGAGCACCGGCGCCAGATCCCTGCCCTGGATGCCGTCATAACCCTGGACATCGCAGAGCCCGAGCAGCGTCGGCGCCAGATCGATGCTGGAAGCCAGCGAGGCGCTGCGGCCGGCAGCCAGGCCCGGCGCGTCGATGATCAGCGGCACCTGCAGGGTGCCTCGATAGTGCATGAACCCTTTCAGGAACAGGCTGTGGTCGCCCATCATGTCGCCGTGATCACTGGTGAAGACGATGATCGTGTCGTCCTTCGCCCCGCTGCGCTCCAGCGCGGCGAGGATCTGGCCCACCCGGTCATCGATCATCTCGATCATGCCGTAGGTGGCGGCGATGGCTGCCCGCAACAACTCGTCGCTGCCGTAGCCGCAGGGCGTCACCCAGTCACGCTGCTCGCTCGGGTGCAGATCACGGAAGATCCGCAGGTGCTCCGGCGCGTCGCTGAGCGAGTCTGTCCGTGACGCCGGTAGCGCCATGTCTTCCGGTCGGTGCCGGTCGAACCACTGGCCCGGCGGCGTCATCGGATGGTGCGGGTCCGGAAACGAGCACCAGGCCATCCAGGGCGCATCTTCGGCAGCGGCCGTCTCGATGAAGTTGATGGTCCGCTCCGCCACGAAGCTGGTGGAGTGGTAGCGCTCGTCGTAAGGCGGGCGGTAGATCTGCCACCATTCGTCGAACCGATCAGTCCCCGGCGCCTCCGGCCCGTACTCGACGTAGACGTCTTCTTCCCTGGCGCCGTTCTCCAGCGCCCAGCGCAGATGGTGACCGGTCATCCGGGCGCCATGGTCGATGGAGAGCTCGATGCGCTCGAACCCGTAGAAGTCCTCGGGATCCGGCTGCGCAGCGCCGCGGTAGCGGTCGGCATGCTCGATGGCATCCCAGCCTGATTGGTAGGGCGAGAAGTTTGCCGGCTCGCCGCGGAACGGGACCACCGAGTTGCGGCTCATGCCGTGCTGCAGGTGCGACTTGCCGATCAGCGCGGTCCGGTAGCCGGACTTCCGCAGGCGCCGGGCGAAGGTGTTGGCCTTCCAGTCCAGCGAGCGGTCGTTGAACACCACCCCGTGCGCGGTCGGCATCCTGCCGGTGAGGATGCTGCATCGGTTCGGCATGCAGACCGGGTTCGCCACCCAGGCATTCTCAAAAACCATGCCGCCGGCGGCGAGGCTGTCCAGGTTCGGCGTCCGGACCACCGTATTGCCCATGAAGCCGTTGTGATCGGCGCGGTGCTGGTCGGTGATGATGAAAAGAACGTTGGGCTTGCGCACTGAGCGTCAGGCCTTGACGGGTGGTTCGTTGGTCACCATGTGCAGGTACTGCTCGTCATCCAGACCCATGACCGCCTCATAGGCACCCGGCGGGTAGTTGGTCATGTGCGGACCGGGACCATCCACCGCGGCCTGCGGGACCGCGCCGCCCTGATCCGCGTAGTCGGCCGACGCTTTGAAGCGGGCAAGCTCGTCCGCTTCGATTCCGAGCAGACCCACCACTTCCGGGTCGATCCAGGCCTCCTGATTGATCGGCTCGTTCGAGTAAGACAGCTCCAGGGCCAGATTTTCCGGGCCGGCGAAGTAAATCGACTCGCACATCCCGTGATCGAGGGGGCCCATCACCGGCACGCCCTTCGAGCGCAGACGATCGCGCATGGCCAGCAGCTCTGCCTTGTCCTTCACCCGCAGCGCCACGTGCTGCATGGTGCCCCGGGAAGAGTTGGCGCCAGGATTACCCGCATGGGTTTCGCCGATCTTCACCGGGATCTCGCCGATGTCCGGATTCTGGACGAAGGCGATGGCGCTTTCGTCGTTGAGGCGCATGAAGCCGTGGAAGGTGTTCTCCACCCCGTGCATCCAGTACAGGGCAACCAGCTCCATGCCCAGCTTGTCGTTGAAGAAGTCGATCTGCGTTTTGATGTCGGCGGTTGTGATCGCCAGATGATGCAGCCCGTCTACCTTGTTCATTGCCAGTCTCCCTTCGCTGTTTCGCCCCACTATACTGATCTGATCGACTCGGTTCATGGAGAGCCAGATGAGCAACGGATCCGGCACGGTGCTGATCGCCGGCGGCGGCATCGGCGGCCTGACGGCGGCGCTGGAATGCGCCAGGCAGGGGTTTGCGGTGCAGCTCTTCGAGCAGGCGAGCGAGTTTTCGGACGTGGGCGCCGGTATCCAGCTCAGCCCGAACCCGAGCCGGGTGCTGCTGAGCCTGGGACTCGGTGAGGCCCTGGAAGCAGTTGCCTTCCTGCCTGAGGGCACGGAGTTCCGGCACTGGCGAACGGGCAAGCACCTCAACTACAACGCCCTGGGCAAGACCGCGCTCGATAAGTTCGGCGCGCCCTACTACCACATCCACCGGGCGGACCTGACCCGGGTGCTGGCCGCGGCGGCAGCGGCAGAGCCCGGCATCCGGCTGCACACCGACGTCCAGGTCACCGGCTTCGAGCAGGATGCTGACGGCGTTCACCTCCAGACCGACACCGGTGCCCATCAGGGCAGCGTGCTGATCGGCGCGGACGGCATTCGCTCCATCGTGCGCAGCGGCCTGTTTGGCGCCGAGTCCGCCACCTTCACCGGCAACGTGGCCTGGCGCGGCCTGGTGCCCGCCGAGCGGCTCCCGGTGGGTCTGGTCCATCCGGTTGCCGGCGTCTGGTGGGGGCCGGGCAAGCACTTCGTCCACTACTACGTCCGCGCCGGGGAGCTGGTGAACTGCGTATGCGTCGTCGAGAAAGCCGGCTGGGAAGTGGAGTCCTGGACCGAGCGCGGTGATCAGGAAGAGCTCAGGAACGACTTCCGCGGCTGGCACGAGACCATCGCGACCCTGATCGACAACATGGATGCAGAAGCCTGCTTCAAGTGGGCCCTGTTCGATCGGCCACCAATGAAGCGCTGGAGCGACGGCCGGGTGACGCTGCTCGGCGACGCCTGCCATCCGACCCTGCCCTTCATGGCCCAGGGTGCGGCCATGGCCATCGAGGACGCGGCGGTGCTCGCCCGCTGCCTGGTAGCGGAGCCGGCCGTGCCTGATGCGCTGCTGCGCTACGAATCGCTGCGAAAAGAACGCACCGCCGGCATCCAGCTCGGCTCGAGGCGCAACGCCAAGGTGTTCCACATGCGCGGCATCAAGGCCTGGGCCCGAAACAGGGCCGTCGGCCGGGCCGGTGCCGGCGTCACCGACAAGCTGTATCGCTACAACGCGCTCGAGGTCGTCAGCTGAGGGAGCCTTGCCTGCCCGCGAGCATCCGGTGCTCAGCCAGGTGCATGGCCACGTCCGCGATCATCTTCATCAGCCCGAAAACGAGAACGCCGGTAACGCCGAAGGTCACCGCGCCGAACACGATGGTCAGGTGCATCGGTACCACCCGCAGATAGGGCGTGAACATCAGGGTGCCTATGTTCGGCGTGCCGCTGGCATCCACCTCCCGGTGATAGCGGTAGGAGAAGTAGTGGTTGACCGCAAAGGCAACCGTGCAGATCAGCAGACCCAGGCCCAGCGGCGAGCCGCCGGGATTCTCGGCGAAGATGAACACCAGGTAGCCGAGGTGAAAGAAGCCGAAGTGAAAGAGAAAGAAAAACGCCGTCTTGCGCTTTGTTTCCGGCGTCGGCTCGACGCTGCGGTTGTTGATCTTGAAGTTCTTGGTGGAGAACTGCTTCAGGTTCAGCATCCGGAAGAAGTAGCTGATGCCGATGATCACGCTCTGCACCCAGTAAACGGCCATCAGGTCGATCAGGCTCCAACCGCCGGCAACCGCCACCACCAGCGCGATGCCGTTGACCAGCACAAGCGACCAGACGGAGGCATCCCGAGGCGCCGCCGGCAGTCCTTCCTCAGCAGATAGCGGCGCCAGTCGGGCCCGGCTGCTCGCCAGGTAGGCGTCGTACTTGTGGTAGGCAATGCCGCAGGCCGGGCACTGCCAGTCAGGCGCGTCGCTGTTCGCCGCTCTGTTATGACCGCACTTGGGGCAAGCTTTCATCGGCCTATTTTCACATGGATTTCAATCGGCCTATGATCGACTCTGTCTCCTTTCTGACCAGCGACTCGAGGAAGCCGGGATGCAGAGCTCAGCCATGGAATTTGCCGCCGCCCTGACCGCAACGCTCGTTGCCCTGCTCGTCGGCTGGGCCGGCAGCCAGCACGGCCTGAGCGCCTTCGGCCTGCCCACCATGATGCTCTGCGTGCTGGTTGCGTTCGCCGTGCAGTGGCTCGTTTTTATCCACGCCTGGATCAACCGCACCGAGCGCTTCTTCGATCTCACCGGCAGCCTCACCTACCTGACCGTGGTGGCCCTCGCCCTGACGCTCGGCAACGCTGATCCGCGCTCGCTCCTGATCGCGCTGCTGGTTGCGATCTGGGCCGTGCGCCTGGGCAGCTTCCTGTTCAAGCGGGTCAGCGCGGCAGGACACGATCGCCGCTTCAACTCGATCAAGCAGAGCTTCTCTACATTCTTCATGACCTGGACGCTGCAGGGCCTCTGGGTGTCTCTGACCATGGCCTGCGCGCTGGCGGCGATGACGGCGGCGCAGTCGGTGCCGCTTGGCCCGTTTGCCGTCGTCGGCGCCCTGCTCTGGCTGCTCGGCTTCGCCATCGAAGTGGTGGCTGATCGGCAGAAGACGGCTTTCCGGGCGGACAAAGCGAACGCCAACCGCTTCATCAGCAGCGGGCTCTGGGCCTGGTCCCGGCATCCCAACTACTTCGGCGAGATCGTTCTCTGGCTCGGCATCTGCCTCATAGCGCTGCCGGCGCTGACGGGCTGGCAGCATCTCACCCTGATCTCTCCGCTGTTCGTCTACCTGCTGCTGACGAAGATCAGCGGCGTGCGGATGCTCGAAAACCGCGCTAACAAGGCCTGGGGAGAGGACCCGGAGTATCAGGCCTACAAGTCGAAAACACCGGTGTTGCTGCTGCGCCCGCCCGGCTGAGATGTCGCCGTTCCGTCACTTCGTCAGCGGCTGCACCCTGGCCTTCGGCCTTGCAAACCTGACCTTCTGGTCCCTGCCGTTACTGGTTCTGCTGCTCTTAAGCCTGCTCGCGCCTGGCGTGCGGCCGCGGCTGCAGGGGCCGCTGGCGGGCATCTATCGGGCCGCGGTCCGAACCAACGACTGGTGGTTCCGGCAGGTTCTCGGCTATCGCTGGCAGCCGCCGGACATCGCCCTGGACCCGGAACGCAGCTACCTGGTCATCGCCAACCACCAGAGCTGGGCCGACAGCCTGCTGCTGCAGATGCTCGTGGTACACAAAGGCCCGATCCTCAAGGTGCTGGTCAAGGACGAGCTGGCGCGCTGGCCCATCCTCGGGCTGATCTTTGCCGTCTACGACTTTCCCCGCCTGAAACGGCGGGCCGCGCAGCCAACCGATGAGCCGGAGCGACGACGTCAGGACGCGGAGCGAATCAGAGAGGCCTGCGCGGTGCTGGCACGCTCACCGGCTGCCATGCTCATCTACCCCGAAGGCACCCGCTTCACTGCCGCCAAGCATCAGGCGAGCGGCGCTCAAGCGGGCTATCGCCACCTCCTGGCACCGCGGCCCGGCGGCTTCAGCACGGTTCTGGAAGCCACCCAGGGGCAGGTGCAGACCGTGCTGGATGTAGACATCCACTATCCGGATACCACCCGTTTCTGGGTATTTCTTTCAGGGGGGGTGAGAGAACCGTTGGTGCGGATCAGCGCCCATGATGTGGACGCTATCAACGATCCGGCGCAATGGCTGCGCGAACGGTGGCAGGCGAAGGATGCCTGGCTCAGCGAGCAACGCGGCGAGGCCGCCTCGTCGCCCGCCGATGCCTGACGGGATTCAGACCATCAACGGTGCGCAGATGCACACCGTGATCACCATAGCCGCAATCGGCCCGAAGTAGCGGGAGCCCAGCTTCAACACCGGCTCACACTCCTGCGCGTGAGTAGCCGCCCGGCACGCCTTTGACGGCAATGGCCACCGCGTCATGCGCATGCAGGCTTTCCTGATGCTCGATGCGGACCCGGTAGTCCAGGTACTCATCCTGATCGAGCACCTGCTTCACGCGGCGGGCCGCGTCTTCGCAGAACATCAGGTTCTGACCGTTGCGGAGCGCAAACTCCTGCTCGTCTTCCCGCTTCACCGCGGTCTGCACCGGCGTCGACAGGCCGTTCTCCAGGGCATCAATCAGCGGCAGAAAGGGAAACTCGCCGATCTCGCCGTCCAGCTTGACGCTCACTTCGGCAACGCTGCGCTGGCTGTGCGGGGTGGCGACGATGGCCTCCTGGGTGCCGAGCCAGGCGCGGACGTCGTCGAAGCTGAGTCCTTCACCGCGAGAGAAGGCACCATCGAACGACTCCTGAATGAGCTGTCGGGCCAGGGCCGCGCTGCACGGGCAGGTGGACGAGTACAGCACGTCCACACCGAGCTCGAAGCTGAAGGCGCCGTCTTCGTAAATGGCATCCAGCTGCATCGGGTAGTTGTTCCAGCCTTTGTTATCCGACTTCAGCGCATCCCGCTGCACGCAGTAGTCGAATGACAGCCGAACCCGGGCGCTGCCGCTGATGTCCCGGTGCGTGTTCAGCATGGCGCTGAGCAGCGCTTTCAGGCTCATCGGCGTCAGCGGGTGCTGCGCAGCGTGATCGTGCAGCAGCAGGTAAAGGCGGGACATGTGGATGCCCTTGGCGGTCGGATCCGTCAGATCGACGTAAGCATCGACGGTTGCCAGGGTGGAGAGATCGCCAGGCAGCTGGATCGGCAGGTGGATGCGATTCATCCCAACCCAGGACAGCTCGCCGTCGGGCTGCTCCAGAGCTTGTCCCGCGATATCGGGCATGAGGGCCAGAGCAGTGGAAGGTGACGGTGCCATGAGGTTCTCCTGTGGGTTAATGAGCGCTCAGGCTATGGGCCAGGCGGTGAGCCGGTTGTGAGCATCGCACCAAAACTGCTCACGCTCCGTTCACGGCCCTGAACCCACCATGCAATGTCTTCATTCCGGGGGTCCGGCCGGTTGGTTTGTGGCGGCCAATGACCTAGGGTGAGCGGATGAGCGACGAGATGATCCCATTCACAGCAGAGAAAAAGACTTCTGGGCTGCGCGCCCGGATGGGCCGACTGTTCGCCATCCAGATCGCAGTGATTTCGCTCGCCACCCTGATCGGCATCTTCATCACCCAGCTGATCATCGAGGACCTGCTCACCCGCCAGGCGCTGAACCTGGAAGCCGAACACTTCTGGTCGCTCTACGACGAAAATCCCAGCCAGCCGCTACCGGACGTCTACAACATGCGTGGCTATCTGGTGACGGCTGGTGCAGCGGCCGCTCAGGCATCCGAGGCGCCTGCGCTGCCGAACGGGCTGGCCGATCTCACGCCTGGTTACGAGCGCACCACCGTGGATGGCCGCAGCCTGCTGGTCCACATTTCCGATCACTCGGGCAAACGTCTCTACCTGCTTTTCGAGGTCGATCGGGTTTCTGATCTGGCCTTCTATCTGGGCGTGGTGCCGCTGTCGATCGTGCTGCTGCTGATGTACCTGACCCTGTTCGGCGTCTATCGCTGGTCGCAGCGCGCCCTCTCTCCCATCGTCCGGCTGGCCAATCAGCTCGAAAGCGTCGACTTCAACAGCACCGGTGGCAGGATCGAGCTGGATCTGGAACCGCTCAACGACGAGGTCGATGACGAGGTGGCAGCGATGATCCTGGCGGTTGAGCAGTTCACCGAGCGGCTCAACGCATCGCTGGAGCGGGAACGCATCTTCACCCGGGATGCCGGCCACGAGCTGCGCACCCCCGTGGCCGTTTTCAAAGGCAGCCTGGACCTGATGGAGCAGAACCGGGACCGGCCCCAGCACGACGTGCAGGCCCTGGCCCGCATGCGCAAAACCGTGGAGGACATGGAGGCGCTGCTGGAGACCCTGCTGCTGCTGGCCCGCGAAGAAGAGCTGGCAGCCCCCGCAGAGCCCATTCTGGTCAACGACGTGGTGAGCAACCAGCTCGATACCCTGCGTTTCCTGGCAGACCGCGGCTGCAACCAGACCCGGCTGGCCGAAGAAACGGAGCTGCGGATCCGCGTGCCGCGCAAGGTGCTGGAGATCGTCCTCAGCAACCTGATCCGCAACGCCCTCACCTACACCAACAGGGGCACGGTCACGGTGACCGTGACCCGGAACTCGGTGCAGGTCTCTGATACGGGGATGGGCATGACCCGGGAAGAGCTGGAAAACGCCTTCGAGCCGTTCTTCCGCGCGGAGCCCAGCCGTTCCGTCACCAAGGGGCACGGCCTGGGCCTGTCGATCGTTCGCCGCCTGTCCCGGCAGTTCGGCTGGACGGTGCTGACCGCCAGCCAGCCCGGTGAGGGCACTTCGGTCGAGGTTCAGTTCCCCGCCAGCCAGCTGTACGCCTGAAGCCAGCAGCCTCGGCGACCTTCCTACTCTCTGATCCGGTAGCCCTGCCCCGTCACGGTTTCGATCATGGGCTTGTCGAACGGCCGGTCTACGGCCTGGCGCAGGTTGTAGAGATGACTGCGCAACGCGTCGCTATCCGGCGGGTCCTCGTCCCAGAGCTCCCGTTCGATCTCCACCCGCTTGACCACCCGCGGGTGCTCTCGCATGAGGATGCGGAGGATCTCGAACACCGTCTTTGACGCCTTGATGGGCTGGCCTTCCCGGGTGATCTCCAGGGAGTCCGTGTCCAGGATCAGCTCACCCACCTGATAGCGGGACTCGAGGCCCTTGTCGCGACGCACCAGGGCGTCGATCCTTGCCACCAGCTCCGGCATGTCGAACGGCTTCACCAGGTAGTCATCCGCGCCCACATCGAAACCCTTCAGCTTGTCGTTGAGCTGATCCCGGGCCGTGAGCATGATGATGGGTGTGGTCAAGCGGGCGTCGTTGCGCAGGCGCTTGCATACCTCGATGCCGTCCACGCCTGGCAGCATGATATCCAGGACGATGACGTCGAAGTTCTCGGTCACAGCCAGATGCAGGGCAACCAGGCCGTCTGCGGCGTAGTCGACGATGTGATCCGACGCCTCGAGGAAGGCGCCGACGGTTTCTGCCAGCTCCTGATGGTCTTCCACCAGCAGCACTTTGATCTTAGACATGGTTACGAAGTGTACGATAACGGGAGGGTCGCACCCAATCCTCCCCCTACCGCGTGAACCAGGTGTGAACCAGCACCCCGGTTTCGAGAAAAAAGGTCGAGGCAAAAAAAAGGCGCCCGATGAGGGCGCCAATCAAGGGATCATAGTTCTTTGCGGATCAGGGGATCAGGTCGTCGTCGACCTCGATCACGCCCAGCGGCAGGCCAATGCCGGTGTCGTCTCTGGCGATGGCCGTGTAGATGCCGCCACCAACCACATCAACGGTCACCGGACCGATCGCCGCGCCGGTAGAGCCGGTCTGCGTGATCGCGATGTCGTAGCTGCCCGGCGGCAGCGACAGGTAGCCGGTGTTCGCCTTGTACGGAACCGCCGTTGCCTGGAAGACGAAGTCGAGGCTGGTGTCGATGTCCATGCCCAGAGTGCCGCCCGCCGCGACGTAGATGTCTACCTCGCCCGCGGTCACAGAAGCGTGGATCAGCCGAACCTTGGCTTCCGTGGTCACCCGACGGTTGTTGTCGTCTGCACCCAGCAGCTCGAGCGGGAAGTCCGGATCGGACAGCGTGCCGACCGCAATCGCCGTGCGCTCTGCGCCCAGCAGGAAGGGTACGTCTGCTTCCAGCACCGCATCGGCAGCGTCGCCACCTTCAGGAACAACCTTCAGGTTGTAGGTGCCCGGCTCCAGCGAAGCGTAGTCGGTCACGCCCTGATAGGGAGCACCGGCAAAGGCGCGAATCGTGTCGTTTACCAGCACGTCGACGGTCGGCGCATCCGGGGAGGCGTGCACGACGCGGACGTTAGCCGGGGTGTTCACGTCGCTGAACTCGAGCAGGGCGCCGCCAGTAGAGGCCACCAGCTTGATCGGCGCGTCGCCCGGGCCGGTGTTGACGACCGCGGCGATGACCAGATCAGCACCGCCCGGCAGAGAAATGGTGCCGGAGTCGTAGAACGGATTGCCGCCGTCACCAGGCGCAGATACCCGCACCTGATAGTCACCAGCCGGTACCACCAGCGGGTCCATGGTCAGCGGGTCGCCGAAATCAAACACGGCGTTGATCAGCGTGCCGTCGCCCGGGTTGAGCAGGTCGAGGCCCGGCTCAGACAGCCACACTTCAACGTCTGCCGCGATGGATGCCGCGTGGATGACGCGCAGGCGCACCTCGTCGGCCGCTACCGCCGGCTGGTCATCAACCAGGACGATCGGCTCGATGTTGAGCACGTCGTTTGCGGCGATCACGGTGATGCGCTGGTCTTCAGCCAGCGTCAGCACGGGGATGGGGTCGCCCATCTCCGGAATTACTACGGCGGTGGTGCCGTCAGCAAGAATGCCTTCCACTTCGATCGGGTAGTCACCCACATCCAGCGTCAGGAAAGCCGCTTCCAGGTAGTCGAGGTCTGAGATAACGGTCGCCGTATCGGAGACCACGTTGACAGCAGGCGCGTCCTGAGAGGCGTGAATCACCTCGATGGTGCCGGTCACAGCCGGCGCCGGAGTCGGAACCGCCGCTCCGCCGTTGTTGTCGTTGTCGCTGTCGCAAGCAGCCAGCACAAAGAGTGCCGAGAAGAGAATCGGCCATCTGAGCTTGGAAATCATTGGGAAGGTCCGTGCAGTTGTTATGGGAGACGCGATAATGCGCAGTGCCGGGTAAAGCCCGTGTCGCTGTCCGACCGTCCAACTTTGACGCGGTTTTTACATCCGCCGAACGATTCGATCGATACGGCAGATTTGATCCTGACCCTGCCGGTGCCGACACGGCGCTGCTATAAATAGGGCCGGGTGCAGAAACAGGGGATCAAGATGGGACGCATCAGCGCACTGCTGCTGGCGCTGCTGGCGGGGCTCAACGCGCAGGCCGGCGTGCTCACAGGCAACGTCACCAATACCGATGACGAAGCGATGGAGGGGGTTCTGGTCAGGCTGACCGACGAGGCGGCCGGCATCTCCGAGTCCGTGTACACCGACTCGGCCGGTCGCTATGTGCTGGTCACCACGCTGCAGGGGGAGCTCGCGCTGCGGCTGCGCTCACCTTACTTCAAGGACGCAACCGCCAGCGTCGAGCTGGCCGGCAGCGGCACGGTCAGCCAGGACATGACCATGGTGGCGATGAGCGACCCCATGGAGATCTCCAACAGCCTGCCTGCCGCTTATCACTTCGGCAGCCTGCCCTTCGAAACCGGCGAGGATGCGGACTTCAATCGGCTGCAGTTCCAGCGCGATTGCCTGAGCTGCCACCAGATCGGCAACCCCATGACCCGCATCCCGCGCACGCCCGAGTCCTGGGCCGCCAGTATCCAGCGCATGCACGTGTACCTCGGCAACTTCGATTTCGAGCTGCGCGACGCCCGCTCGGTGCTGCTGTCTCAGGGTTTCAACGGCAAGCCGCTGGCGGTGCGGCCGCAGTTTCCGCTGGATGTCTCACTCAGCAACACCAAGCTGTACGAGTACCGGCTCGATCGGGCCGGCGTGCCGCACGATGCCATCTACAACCCGAAAGACGGGCTGCTCTACACCGTGGATCAGGCTCTGGACCATATGGCCATCACCGACCCCGCCACCGGCGAGACGGAGTACGTCACCCAGGCCGGCGGCGAGGCCATGCACTACCGGGCCGGTTTCAGCGAGGAGAACCCGGTAATCGGCGAGTTCAACCCGGGCGCCCGGCACGGCCCGCACTCCCTGGCCATGGGGCACGACGGCAAGTACTACGTGACCAACGCCGGCTCCCGCAGCATCGGCGTGTTCAATCCCGAGACCCGAGCCTGGGAGCCTGCCCACCTGATCGATCAGGCGACCGGCGCGGTCTACCCGCACACGATACGCGTCGATCAGCAGGGCATGGTCTGGTTCACGCTTGCCGGCTCCGAGAACGTCGGCCGTCTGAATCCGGAAACCGGCGAGTTCACCATCCTCAACCTGCCGCTGCACGAGCCCATGGGCATCGCCGGCACCACGCAGCCCTACGGCATCGACGTGAATCCCATCGACGGTTCGGTGTGGTACGGGCGTCTGTTCGCCGACAAGGTGGGCCGGATCGACGCCAGGACGCTGGAGATCACGGAGTACGACTCGCCGGTCAGCGGCCCGCGCCGCATGCACTTCGACAAGGCCGGCGTGCTCTGGCTCACCGGCTACTCAGAGGGCATGCTGGCCAGGATCGAGACGGAGGGCTTTAAGGCGACCGTATACCCGATGCCCGAGTTTGCTGAAGGCTTTCGCCCGGCGCCCTACGCTCTGGGCGTGCATCCGCAGAGTCAGGACATCTGGCTGAACGAAAACATGACCGACCGTCTCTATCGCTTCATCCCCGCGGAGGAGCGGTTCGTCGTTTATCCGGTTCCCCTGTCCGGCACCTACACCCGGGACATGACCTTCACCGAAGAAGGACAGGTCTGCACCTCCAACAACCCGATCCCGGCGCCGGCGCTGGAAGGCGGGGTGCTGCAGATCCTCTGCCTGGACCCTTACTATGAGCCCGCCGCGGTTGAAACCGCCCAACGCTAAGAGCACATCATGAAGGTATACATCAGCGTCGATATGGAAGGCATATCCGGCCTGGTCCGCTGGCCGGACGTGGCAAGCTCCGGCATCGACTTCGAACGCAATCGCGGCCTGATGACCCTGGATGCAAACGCCGCGATCGAAGGGGCTTTTGCCGCCGGTGCCTCGGCGGTGATCGTCGAGGAGAATCACGGCGTCGAAGATCTCTGCGTGCTTGACATGACCCTGATCGATCCCGGCTGCCGGGTCATCCGCGGTGCCGGCCGGCCCGGGGCTACCACCATGGCGGGTCTGGACGCCGAGGTGGGCGTCGTGCTGCTGATCGGCCACCATGGTCGCGCCGGCTCCTTCCCAGGGATCATGGCGCACACCATCTCCTACGGCGGCTTCAAGCTGGTTTCCCTGGCGGGTCAGCCCATTGGCGAGCCGGATTTCTTCGCCCGCCGGGCCGGAGAGCTGGGGGTGCCCGTCGGCATGGTCAGCGGCGATCAGGTGGTGGCGGAACAGGTGCAGGCCCTCTGCCCCTGGGCGGAAGCCGTGATCGTCAAAACCGCCCTCGGCAACCAGTCAGCGGACTGCATCCCGCCCGTTCGTGCCCGGGAGCTGATCCGGGCGGGCGCCGAGCGAACGGTGGCGAGAGCCATGGCGGGAGAACTGGAAGTCTGCACCGACATCGGCGGGCCCTACGAGTTTGAGGTCGAGCTGCGTGCACCGGCACCGGAGGCCATGCGCGAGAACCTGGCGAGCCTGGAGGGCTTCGAGCTGCTGGCAGACAACCTGGTCCGCGTGACCGCACCGGACATGGATCTGGGCTTTCGACGGGTGGCCTACCTCGGTTACGCCGATCGGCCGGGCGTTACCCGGCACTGATCACCAGGAATGAAGCGCCGGCTCTCAGTCGGCTTGCGGTTGGGCCTGATCTGCCGCCGCTCTCAACACCCTGAGAAAGTTGCCGCCCCAGATCTTGGCGATATCTTCCTCGCTGTAGCCGCGTTCGAGCAGCCCGGCGGTCAGGTTCAGGGCCTCGCTGGCGTCCGCCAGCCCCGCAATGCCACCACCGTGGTTGAAGTCGTTGCCGATCCCGACGTGATCGACGCCAATCCGCGCCACCACGTAGTCGATGTGATCCAGCATGTCGTCAACGCTGCCCGGCCCGAGCAGCTCACGCACGGCGCCCACAAATGCCTGCTGCGCTTCGAAGGTCGGCAGCTCCCAGTAGAGCTCGAACGGGTAGTCGTAGTCTTCCGGAATGCCTGCCGCACGACGTGCCGCCCGGATGCTTGCATCCAGCGCCGCATCGTTGGAGTCGAAGAGGTAGCCGATGAACGCCGCGATGTGGATCACCCCGCCGTTCTCACCGATCGCATCGATCTCCTGATCCGACAGGTTCCGCCGCACGTTGGAGAGCGCCTGCACGTTCGAGTGACTGGCGATCACCGGCGCCGAGGTCAATGACAGCACCTGCAGCGTCGCCTGCTTCGACAGCTGCGAGACGTCGACCACCGCGCCGAGCGCGTTGATCCGGGCGATCGCTGCAACGCCGAGATCAGACAGCCCGCCGTGCTCCGCGTCCGGCTCGTAGGTGCCGGTATCACCGTCGTAAACCGGCCGGGAGGAGTCGGCAAAGTTGTTGTGGCCCATGTGCGTCAGAGCGAACACGCGAACGCCCGCGGCATGGAAGTCGTCGATGCCGGCCACATCGCTGCCGAGGATTCTGGCGTTCTGAAAGCCGAGGATCAGCGCGCCCTGACCAGCCGCCTGGGCTGCCAGCACCTCGTCGGCAGACCTCGCCAGGACGACACCGTTGGCGGGATCCGCAACCAGCGCTCTGACCGCGTTCAGCTCCGCTTCAGCCGTCGCTCTGGCGGCCGCCACGCCCGCCTCGTCCCGCGGACCGGGCCCCACGGCCACCGACATCACCACCGCGTCCACACCGCCGGCCTGCATCTTCTCCGGCGCCACCCGGGAGACGCCATCCGGCCCGGCGTAGCGGGAAGGGGCATCCGGCAGCTCGATGTCCGCGTGGGCATCCAGGACGAGCACCGCATCGTGCACGCGCTGGGCGGCAGCAAGTGGATCCTCGATCGCTGCGGCCCGTTCCCCGGCCTCCACCTCCGGCGTGGCGTGGACACCGGTCGGCTGAGCCGAGTCTTCGGAGCAGCCGAACGCGCCGGCGAGCAGCAGCGCAACCATGATCGATCGGTGATTCGTAACCATGTTTCAGATCCCCTCCATCAGGCCCGGTGCAGGCGCACGGGCAGCTCGAGGATGCCGCGGATGAAGTTGGACTTCAGGCGTTTCTCGGGTCCGGTCACCTCGATCCGGTCGAAGCGTTTCATGATCTCCTCCCAGAGCGTTCGCAGCTGCATCTCGGCCAGCCGGTTGCCCATGCAGCGATGCACGCCGAAGCCGAAGGATACGTGCTTGCGGGCATCGGGACGGTCGATGATGAGCTGATCCGCGTTCGGGTGCATGCCCTCGTCACGGTTGCCGGAGATGTACCACATCACCACCTTGTCGCCGGCCTTCATCTGCTTGCCGCCGATCTCGTAGTCACTGAGCAGCGTTCGCCGCATGTGCAGCACCGGGGTCTGCCAGCGGACGATCTCGGACACCATGTTCGGGATCAGCCCATGATCGGTACGCAGCTTCGCGTACTCGTCCGGAAACTGATTCAGCGCCAGCACCCCGCCGGAGATCGAGTTACGGGTGGTGTCGTTGCCGCCGACGATCAGCAGCATGATGTTGCCGAGGAACTCCAGCGGCCGATGAATCATGTCCCGGGTGGTCTCGCCGTGCGCGAGCATGGTGATCAGGTCGTTGCGATCGCCCGGGTCAGCCGACGCCCGCTCCTGCCAGAGGCCCATGAAGGTGTTGGCCATCTCGGTCAGCCCGGCCTGGACCTCTTCCGCGGCTGGCCCCTCGTCCATGCCCGTGGTCTCGGGTGAGCCGATGGACAGATCGGACCAGTAGGTGAGCTTGCGCCGCTCCTCGAACGGGAAGTCGAACAGGGTCGCCAGCATCCGGGTGGTGAGCTCGATGGACACGTTGTCCACCCAGTCAAACTCCACCCCGTCCTCGGGCAGCTGGTCGAGGATGTCGCAGACGTGGCCGCGGATGACCGGCTCGAGCCGCATCAGGTTGCGCGGCGCCACCACTGGCGCCACGGTCTTCCGCTGCGCGTCGTGCTTGGGCGGATCCATGGAGATGAAGTTCTCGATGTACTGATCGTTAGGGCTGTCGCCGATGGCAATGGTTGGGAACGAGGAGAACACGTCCGGCCGTCCCTCCACCTCCATGATGTGGGCATGGGTGGTGACCGACCAGTAAGGACCGAAGGGACTGTCTTGCGTGAAGTGCACCGGGTCTTCGCTGCGCAGCCGCTCGAAGTAAGGCCGCCAGGCGTCCTGCTGGTAAAGACGGGAATCGCTCACGTCCAGCTCGTCCAGCGGTGTCTGCCACGCGTCCTGCAGCTCGCCGCTGGGCAGCACCGCGCGCACTTCCGGGGCGTCTGGCACCTTCACTTCAGGCGTCTGTTCCTCGCTCATGATTCAACCTCTTTCCAGTATGAGTCTGGCGACCTCGTCACCATGGGTGTTCTGCAGGAAGTGCCCGGCCTCGGCGATGGGGTCGAAGGTCGCGCTCATCCGTTCCGCCCAGGTACGCCCCCAGGCCTCGGTGAAGACGTCATCCGTGCAGCCCCAGATGAAGTTCACCGGTTTGTCCCACTCGAGGAGCAGCCGGTAGTGCAGCGTCTGGGCAGCAGCATTGCCGTTGTCGTAGCTGTCGAGCGGGATCGACAGCGGAAAACGGCGATAGCCGTTGAAGCCATCCCTGTCGAGCCCGGCGATAGGCGCGTAGAACCCGCGGTACATGGCGGCCGCCTCGCCCTCGAGCTCCGGTTCGCTGCCCGTGGTGATGGCTTCGAAGGCTTGCGGCGGCTCCAGCAGCCCCGCGGTCATGCACATCATGGCGCCGAAGTTCGGCCTGTCGACGTGGAACAGGCCGCCTTCGTGCCAGTTCCGGTTCCAGTTGGTGATGGCCTCCGAGTACTCGTAGCCGGGGTGGTGCAGCCAGGTGTTCATGATCACCAGTCGCGAGAACCGCTCCGGCATGGTCGCGGCCTGGGCCAGGCCGATCGGCCCACCCCAGTCCTGGCAGACCAGGGTGATGTCCTCGAGATCCAGGGCCGTGATCAGCGTGGTCAGGATCTCCGTTTGCCGGGCGATGGTGTACCAGTGGATGTCCGTCGGCTTGTCGGAACGACCGAAGCCCATGTGGTCGGGTGCGATGCAGCGATAACCGGCTGCCACCAGCGGCGGGATCATGTTTCGGTACAGGTACGACCAGGTCGGCATGCCGTGCAGGAGCAGCATCACCGGACCGTCCTTCGGCCCTTCATCCACGTAGTGCATCCTCAGGTCCTGCCACTGGTGGTAGTTGGGCGTGTAGTTGAAGTCCGTAAGCGCCTCGAAGTGCGCATCCGCGGTTCGAACGAATTCAGTCATGTTTCTTCCCCCAGAGAATGGCGTACAGTAGCAAAGCCTGACTCAAAGGGGAGATAGGAAGATTCATGCTTATTGCCAGATTGCGGAGCAGCCTGCTGCCGCTGCTTCTACTACCGCTCGGCATTTCCGCCGTGGCTTCTGAGCACAACCGGCTGACGCCGGATGAAGAAGCCGCCGGCTGGCAGCTGCTGTTCGACGGCAGCTCGCTCGAGCAATGGCGCACCTACCAGAAACCGGCACCCGACCTGCAGTGGCAAGCCGTGGACGGCGAGCTGGTGCTGACCCGACGCGGCGGCGGTGATCTGATCAGCAAAGAAACCTGGTCGAACTTCGAGCTGAAGCTGGAATGGAATATCTCGGAAGGCGGCAACAGCGGCATATTTTTCCTCGCCGACGAGGCCAACCGGCGGATCTACTACAACGCGCCGGAGATCCAGATCCTCGATGACGCCCGGCACTCGGACAACCAGATAGACACCCACCGCTCCGGCTCGTTGTACGACCTGATCGCCGCCCCGCCGGAGTCGCAGCTTCCTGCCGGCGAGTGGAACAGCGTCGTGATCAGCCATCTGAACGGCCATCTGCAGGTCTGGCAGAACGAAATTCAGGTCGTGGATATTCAGATCGGTGGCGAGCGCTGGAACGAGCTGGTCGCCGGCAGCAAATTTGCGGAGTGGGAAGGCTTCGGCACCCTCACGAGCGGCCACTTTGGCCTCCAGGACCATGGGGATGTGGTGAGCTTCCGGAACCTGAAGGTTCGCCCGCTGGAGGCGTCCTGATGCACAGCTACCAGGGCTTCGACTACGAAGTCATCGTGGTCGGCTCGGGCGCCGGCGGCGGCATGGCCGCGCACACCCTGACCAGCAACGGCATTCGGGTGCTGATGCTGGAAGCTGGGCGCGACTACGATCCGGTCAGCGAAACGCCGATGTTCAACACGAACGATCAGGCCCCACTCCGCGGCACCAGCACGCCGGACAAGAACTTCGGCTTCTACGACGCCACGGTAGACGGCGGCTGGCAGGTCCCCGGCGAGCCCTACACCACCGGCGACGACTCCGAGTTTCTCTGGTGGCGCGCCCGCATGCTCGGCGGCCGAACCAACCACTGGGGCCGGCTGTCGCTTCGTTTCAGCCATCACGACTTCAAGGCCGCCAGCCGCGACGGTCTGGGTGCAGATTGGCCCATGGAGTACGAAGACCTGGCGCCCTGGTACGACCGTACGGAAGCCCTGGTTGGCCTCTGTGGCGACAACCCGGGGCTCGATGACCTCCCGGATTCCGGGCCGGGCGTCCTGCAGCCGCCGCCCAAACCCCGCGTGCCCGAGTTGCTGCTGGCAGCTGCGGCGAAGAAGCTCGGCATCACCGCCGCTTCCATGCGTCGGGCAGTGCTGACCCAGCCGCTGGACGACCGCCAGGCCTGCTTCTGGGCCACCGCCTGCGGCCGCGGCTGCTCGATCGGCGCGGCTTTCCAGACCACCACCTCGCTGCTGCCCATGGCGAAAGCCACGGGCAACCTGCACATCGTCACCGACGCCATGGTCAGCAGGGTAAACGTGGATGCCGACGGGCGAGCCACAGGGGTTTCCTTCGTCAATCGTAAAACAGGCGCGACGGAGACCGTCGCAGCCCGGGTAGTGGTGCTTGCCGCCAGTGCCTGCGAAACGGCACGGTTGCTGCTGAACTCCGGAACAGACGCGTTTCCTGACGGCCTGGCCAACTCCAGCGGCCAGGTCGGCAAAAACCTGATGGATTCCACCGGCGCCAGCTTCATCGGTCACGTTCCGGCCCTGGAGAACCGCCCCCGTTACAACGAGGACGGACACACCTCCAACCATCTGTTCATCCCCTGGTGGGGGCACGAAGCGCAGGCCAGAGGCGAGCTGGACTTCCCCCGTGGCTACCACTTCGAGCTGGGCGGCGGTTTCGGCGCCCCGAACATGGGCATCGGCGCCATCGCCGAAGGTTACGGCCAGGACCTCAAGGAATCCGTGCGCCGGAAGTACGGCGCCTACGTCGGCCTGTCCCTGCGCGGCGAGATGGTGGCGAGCGACGACTGCTACATGGAGATCGACCCGACCGTGAAAGATCAGTGGGGCATTCCGGTACCGCGCTTCCACTGGAAGTGGTCCGAGCACGAGCTGCGGCAGGTCACCCACGGCCAGCAGACGGCCCGCGCCATCATCGAGACCATGGGCGGGCAGATGCGCGATCCGGACATGGCGCCGGAAGACGCCATCAAGAAAGGCGGTGAGATCATTCACGAGGTGGGCACCACCCGCATGGGCAGCAACCCGACGGAGTCCGTCACCGATGAATGGGGGCGGACCTGGGACGTGGACAACCTTTACGTCATGGACGGCGGCGTGTTCGCCTCGAACCCGCACAAGAACTGCACCCTGACGATCATGACGCTGGCCATGCGCAACGCCGATCGATTGAGCCGCGCGCTCGAGCGAGGTGAGGCATGAGCTCGGGCATCAGCCGCAGAGAATCCCTGCGCCGGGCCGGCCTGCTCTCGCTCAGCACCGGCATTCCTTTCAGCTTCGTTGCCTGCGCCGAGCAGGGGCCGGCCGACTGGGTAATGGCGAGCCTCGATCCCGTTCAGGCGTCAGGCTACGGAACGGATCCCAACCTGATCCACCCTGCACCCGCTCCCTGGCCGAAAACGCTGACCGAAGCGCAGCGCCAGTCGCTCGCCGCTCTGGCGGATCTGCTGATTCCGAAAGAAGGAGACCTGCCCGCGGCCAGCGAGGTCGGGGTGATCGAGGTGCTGGACGAGTGGGTCAGCGCCCCCTACCCGAACCAGCAGGTTCATCGGTCGATGCTGCTGTCCGGTCTGGACTGGTGCGATCGCGAGTCGACACGGCGGTTCGGCCAGCCGTTTGCTGCAGCTGCAGCGGACGAGCAGCTGGCCATCATGGACGAGATCGCGGGGCCCGAGGGCGCGCCCGAGCTGGAAGGCCCGCGGCAGTTCTTCTCCGGCCTGAGAACCCTGGTGGTGGGCGCCTACTACACGAGCCCTGAAGGCGTTCAGGAACTGGGCTATCAGGGCAACACGCCGATCTCCGGCGAGTGGCCGGGGCCATCGGCTGAAGCCATGGCCCACCTGCAGGATCAGCTCGAGAAGCTGGGCCTCGAGCTGTAGAGCGCACCCTCAGCTCACGAAGGTGGCGAACACGTCCAGCGGCTCGCGATCCGAGCGCAAAGTGTTCACCGGCGCTGAATCGTCCGTGTAGCCGATGGCCATGCCGCAGAAGATCATCAGCTCCTCCGGCACGCCGAGATAGTTGCCGACCAGCTCCGGCCGGGTGGCCCAGGCTTCCTGGGCGCAGGTGCCGAGGCCGGCTTCCGTGGCCAGCAGCATGAAGGTCTGCAGGAACATGCCCAGGTCCGACCATTGTGGCGGCCCCATCTGCCTGTCCACGAAGCAGAAGAACCCGGCCGGCGCGCCAAAGAACTGGTAGTTCTCAAACAGCCGCTGCAGCCGCGCCGCTTTGTCTTCCCGCGGAATGCCGAGCAGCGCGTACATGTCCTCCCCGACCTTGAATCGGGAGTCCCGGTACGGTGAGGTCAGGTTCGGCGGGTAGATGTCGTAGGCCGGCGTCTCCCGGGAGCGGTCTTCGGCCACCACGCCTTTGAACTCGTCCATCTTCGCCCCGTTCAGCACGTAGATGCGCCAGGGCTGTACGTTGCCACCCGACGGCGCCCGGGCCGCTTTGCTGAGCAGCTCTCTGAGCAGATCGTCCGGAACCGGCTGGTCGAGAAACGCGCGTACGGACTTGCGCGCATCTACCGCTTCGCTCACATTCAATGCCATCACTCCTGAAAAATGCCGGGCTAACCTACTCCAGAGCCCGGCCAGGTTTCAAATGAGGCAGCAGCTATGGCGCTTGAATCCGGACCCATGCAGGTACTCCGCAACTACTTCTCCAGCAAGGAGGAGGTCCTCGAGGAGATCAAGGCACTCGATCTCTGGCCCACCACCTACGTCTCCGAGCGTATGGACGAGCTGCCCCTGCACTGGCACGACGTGGACAACCACGGCTACGTGCTGGAAGGCAGCAGCTACCTGCTCGACGAGAACGGCGAGCAGGTGCCGATCGGTCCCGGCGACAAGCTGGTGATCCCCGCCGGGGCGCTGCATGCGGAAGGCAAGGTCACCGAGCGGATGGTTTACATCGTCGGCATCAATCGGGCGGCCAACCTGTTCGAAGCGCTGACCATGCACGACCCGGCGAGCAGGCCGGACGGCTGACGGCTTCTCGGCCGGCTGACACGCCTCACTCCCACTCTTCTCCCTTGCCCCTCTTCGCTGGCCAATTGGGGTATTGCGCGCCCTTTTCTGATACAACGGTCTGTTCTGGACACTTATTTGGAACGGGACCTAGAGGGAGACCCCATGATTGATTTCACCATTCCGGAAGAAACCAAAGCCATCCGCAACAAGGTGCGGAAGTTCGTGCAGGAGGAGTGCCAACCGGCCGAGAAGACCTGCACCGCGGACAACTTCGAAGAGACGCTCGCCGGGCTGCGGGAGAAGGCCCGAGCCCAGGGGCTCTGGTGCCCGTTCGTGCCCCAGGAGCACGGCGGCATGGGCCTGCGGCCGCTGGCGAACGCCCTGGTGCAGATGGAGCTCGGCGAGAGCTTCCTCGGCGCCCTGTCCATGAACACGCAAGGGCCGGACGACGCCACCATGCTGACCCTGCTCGAGCATGGCACCGACTACCAGAAAGAGGCTTTCCTGAAGCCGCTCCTGAACGGCGAGAAGCGGATCTGCTACTCGATGACGGAAAAGGCCGCAGGCGCCGACGCCACCGGCATGCAGACCACGGCGGTGCTGGAAGGCGACGAGTGGGTGCTGAACGGCGAGAAGTGGTTCAGCTCCTCCGCCAGCGTGGCCGACATCGCGGTGGTGATGGCAAAAACCGACCCGGACGCGCCGCGACACGAGCAGTACTCCACCTTCATCGTCGAGCTGCCGAACCCGGGCTACCAGATCGTCAGAAACATCGAGACCATGCAGCCGCATACGGAGCTGGGCCTCAAGCTCGGCGGCTCGCACTCCGAGATCAACATCGAGAACCTGCGCGTGCCCAGAGAAAACATCCTCGGTGGCCGCGGTCAGGGCTTCAACATGGGTCAGCACCGCCTCGCCTACGGGCGCCTGCGGCACGGCATGCACAACGTGGCCATGGCGCAGCGGGCGCTGGACCTGGCGGCGGAGCACGTCACCAACCGCAGCACCTTCGGCAAGCGGCTGGCGGATCGCCAGGGCGTGCGCTGGATGCTGGCGGACTGCGCCGCCGAGATTTACAAGGCGCGCCTGATGCTGCTGCACATCGCCTACAAGGCGGAGAACGGCATGGATCTGCGCCAGGAGAACGGCATCGCCAAGGTCTTCCTGGCCAACATGGTGCACCAGGTGGTCGACACCGCACTGCAGCTGCACGGTGCCCTCGGCTACAGCATGGATACGCCGCTGGCCCAGTGGTACCGGGGCATCCGCTCGCAGCGCCTGGTGGACGGTCCGGACGAGGTGCACCGCTGGCGCACCGGTGCCAACGTCATCAAGGCCTTCGAGAAGGACGGCACCACCGCCGGCGCCTGCGGCGGTGAGCTGTTTGATTAACGCCGGAGCCTGACAAGGAGACGCACATGAGCGACAAGCCTCTCATTCTCTACGGCGTGCCTTTCTCACAGCCCGTTCGGGCTGTGGTCTGGCTGCTGCTCTACAAGGAGCAACCCTTCGAGATGGTGCTGATCAACCCCGGCTCCAAAGGCGACAACGGCAGCCGGAACCCGGCCTACCTGGCGAAGAACCCGGCCGGCACCATCCCCATGCTGGAAGATCCGGACAGCGGCTACGTGCTGGCGGAAGCCCACGCCATCCTCGCCTACCTGTGCAACCGGTTCGGCTGGAACGACGTTTACCCCGCCGACCCGGAAGGACGGGGCAAGGTGGACTGGTACCTGAACTTCCACCACCGCAACGTTCGCGACGCATCCGTTGGGTTGGTGGCGCCGAAGATCCGCAAAGACCTGGACATCCCGGAAGCCACTCAGGCCGCGGCGAAAGCGACCCTCACCAACGCGCTGAAAGCCCTGGATACGGGCTGGCTCGAGGGCTCCCGGTATATCGCCGGCGACGAGCTGAGCATTGCCGACTTCGCGGCTTACGCGGAGATCGGACAGCTCCGGCCGGAGTTCACCAACGTCTTCGACTTCGAGCCGTTCCCGAACGTGCGCCGCTGGCTGGACGACATGAAGGCCGTCAAAGCGCACGATGAGGTGCACGTGGTGCTCGCCGAGCTCGGCGACATCAGCCAGGAGCCGCCCTCCATGGACACCATCAAGAACGCCAACAAGAGTGCCCTCGGCACCCTTAAAGCAAGCCTCGCGGCCCTGGGCGCCTGACCGGGATGGCGACCGTAACGGAGCGTCGCGACGCCGTCTTCGGCGCCGGCTCGACGCTCTTCTACGACGAGCCCGTGCACATCGTCCGCGGCGAGGGGGTGGTGCTGCACGCCGCCGACGGCAGTCGCTACATCGACATGTACAACAACGTGCCGAGCGTCGGCCATTGCCATCCGCACGTGGTGGAAGCCGTCTCCAATCAGCTCGGCACGCTCAACGTGCACAACCGCTACCTGCACGAGGCCATTCTCGAGTACGGCGAGCGACTGGTGGCAACGCATCACGACGGCATCGAGAACGTGGTGTTCAGCTGTACCGGCACCGAGGCCAACGAGGTGGCGCTGATGATGGCCCGGGCGGCAACCGACGGCCAGGGCATCATCTGCACCGACCAGGCCTACCACGGCAACAGCACCGAGGTCCGACGGCTGAACCACTGCAGTGCCCAGACCGGCGACATCCGCTCCGTTCCCTTCCCGGATCTGTTCCGCTTCGAGCTGCAGCACCCTGGCAGAGATCCGCTGACTTACTACCTGGACAAGGTTGCCGAGACCATCAGCGGCTTCGAGAACGACGGTATTCCGTTTGCCGGCCTGTTGTTCTGCCCGATCTTCGCCAACGAGGGCCTGCCGACGGTGCCCGAAGGGTACCTCCCCGAGGTTGCCAGGCTGGTCCGGGAAGCCGGCGGTCTGTTCATCTGCGACGAGGTGCAGGCCGGGCTCTGCCGCACCGGCAACTGGTGGGGCTACGAGATTCAGGGCGTCGATCCGGACATCGTCAGCATGGGCAAACCGCTGGGGGCGGGCATGCCGCTGGCGGCCACCGCCGGGCGCCGGGACCTGGTGGAGAACTTCCGTCGAAAAACCCGTTACTTCAACACCTTTGCCTCGAGCCCGGCTCAGGCAGCTGCCGGCAACGCGGTGCTGGACGTGATCGAGTCGGAGCAGCTGCTCGCCAGCATCTCCCGGGTCGGCGACTGGCTGCGGACGGCCCTGGTCCCGTTCCAGGCGCGCTGTGAGGCCATGGCGGACGTCCGTGGCGACGGCCTGTTCGTCTCCGTCGAGTGGGTGAAAGACCGGCAGAGTTTCGAGCCGGACGTCGACGGCGCCCTGCAGGTGGTGGATGGGCTGAAGGCCAGGGGCTTCCTGACCAGCAACGCCGGCGCTTACCGGAACGCGGTGAAGCTGCGGCCGCCGCTGGTCTTCTCTCAGGAGAACGCGGAAGCGTTCATCGAGGCGTTCGAGGACGTGCTCGACAACCTGGACGGCTGATCGTCGAGCGCGTCCGCGCGCTCAGCTAGAGCAGCGCTGCCAGCTGCTGGCGCTGCCAGGCGCCATCACCAAAGAGAAACTGATTGTGCATCTGCCGCTTGTGGTAAATCTGCACGTCCGCCTCCCAGGTGAAGCCGATGCCGCCGTGCAGCTGGGTGGAGCGGTTCGAGCAGAACGATGCGGTGTCCGACGCGCTCGATTTGGCCAGGAGCGCGCAGCGCAGGGCGTCGTCCGGCTCGTGGTCGTAGGCGCAGGCCGCGTTGTAGACCAGCGATCGGGTCTCGTCCGCGGCGATCATCATGTTGACGATCGGGTGTTTGACCGCCTGAAAAAAGCCGATGGGCCGATCGAACTGAGTCCGCACCTTGGCGTACTCGGCCGTGGTCTGCAGCTGCCACTCGGCAGCGCCCGCCATGTCGGCTGCAAGCAGCGTCAGGATGGCGGGCAATGCTCTGGCGAGCACCCCTTCACCATCACCGGGTGCCGCGATGACCTCGGCCTCGACGCCGTCCAGCTGCACGCGACCCTGGTCACGACTGAGATCAACGATGCGATCCTGAGCCACGGTCACCGACTCGCGCGGCACCAGGTAAAGACCGATACCGCCGTCGCCACGGGCAGCGATGATGAAGGCATCGACCTTCCCCGCATCCTGCACGTACCAGCTGGTCCCGGTCAGGCGGTTGCCATCTGCCGTCACCTCGGTGGCGCCGAGTTCCGGCGAGCCCGCCTCGCCGAACAGGCCAAGTGCCACCGACATCCCTTCAGCTATCTGCGCCAGCGCCGCATCCGCGTTCGCCTCGCGAAGCAGAAAGGTTGCCTGCAGGGTGCCCGTCAGCGGCGTCGGGCAAGCCGCCCGGCCAATCTCCTCGGCGATCGCTGCGGCCGCAACCAGCCCCATGCCGATGCCGCCGGCACTCTCCGGCACCGCCAGCAGGTGCCAGCCGAGCTCCTTCATCTCCTGCCACGCCGCCTCGTCGTACCAGGGCGCCCGCTCGTTGCCACGGTACGGATCTTCCGTGCCTTTCAGGTGCGGGCGCAGCTTCACCACCATCTCTTTCTCGTCGAAGAAGCGGGCAGCCGCGTCTTTCAGCATGCCGGTCTCTTCGTCGAAGCCGTAATCTCTTGGTTGGGTCATCGTTCTGCTCCGCCTACTTGGTCTTCGGCAGGCCGAGCACCCGCTCACCGAGAATGTTGCGTTGAATCTCGCTCGAACCGCCGGAGATCGTGCCGGTGTAGGTGTTCATGTAGCCAAGCGCCCACTTGCCGTCCGCTTCCGCGTTCGGGTCGCCGACGTAGAGGCTCGAGCGCATGGCCAGGATGCCGAGCGCCACCTCGTTCAGCTCCTGGCCGATCTCGCTGCCCACCAGCTTGCCCTGCAGCGGTATGCGCATGGCCCCGCCGTTCAGCGCTTTGATCCGGGCCCGGCGGGCGTTCTGCATGCTCGCCTCGGTGCGCTCGTAGAGCTTGACGATCCGATCGCGCCAGACCGGGTCGTTCCAGACCGGCTGGCCGTTGCGCATCGTGTCTTTTGCCAGCTGGATGACCTGCAGCACGGCGGTCAGCGGCGATTCGGAGCTGGCCACCGCACCGACGCCGGTAGCGGCGCCACGCTCGCTGGTCAGGGTCGACATGGCCACCTTCCAGCCGGCGCCCACCTCATCAACCCGCAGGTGATCCGGAATCACCACGTTCTCGAGAAACACCTCGTTGAAGCCCGACTCGCCCGTCATCTTGTGAATGGGCTGCACCGTTACTCCTTCTGCATCCATGGGCGCCAGGAAGTAGGTGATGCCGTTGTACTTATCGTCCTTGTCGTTCCGGGCCAGCAGCAGCATCCAGCTCGCCAGCGCGCCGAGGCTGGTCCAGACCTTGCTGCCGTTGATGACCCAGTTGTCGCCCTCCTTCACCGCCGAAGTCGACAGCGAGACCAGATCCGAGCCCGCACCCGGCTCGGAGAAACCCTGACACCAGATCTCTTCCGCCGTGAAGATGGGCTTGAGGAAGCGCTTCTTCTGCTCTTCCGTGCCGTGGATGAGCAGGGTTGGCGCGGTCATGCCGAGGCCGATCCAGTTGATGAAGTAAGGCACCTTGGCCCGCCGCACCTCGGCGCTGGCGATGGCCTGGAAGCCATCATGACCGTGCCCGCCATACTCCGTCGGCACGTCCGTCGCGATCAGCTGCGCCTCGTAACACCTGGCCTGCCAGTCGCAGAGGTACGCCCGGTGGTCGTCGTAAGTGACCTCGTACGCTGCCTGGGGTAACGGCGTTTCCGTCGGCGGCGGCCGGTTCTCTTCCAGCCAGCGGCGGCAGTACTCGCGGAACTCTTCCTGCGCGGGTGCGGAGTCGGACATCTTCAATCCAGATCGACAGAGAGCCGGAGATACTCGCACCTGTCACCGGGGAAAACAATCAACGGTGACGGTTTTGATGCAGCCACCTGTGCGCCGTGGCATGATCGGCGGCTCACTTTGGCACGGGGACGAGGAGATGTACGACTACCTGATCAAGCAGGCAACCATCGTCGATGGCACGGGCAGCGAGCCCTACCAGGGGGACGTAGCCGTCCAGGACGGCAGGATAGCCGCCGTAGGCGATGTGGACGGCAGCGCCAGAGAAACGGTGCAGGCCGATGGCGCCCACCTCACCCCGGGCTGGGTCGACGTGCACACCCACTACGACGGTCAGGTGAGCTGGGACGACAAAATCGATCCCTCCTTCAGCCACGGCGTCACCAGCATCGTCATGGGCAACTGCGGCGTTGGCTTTGCGCCCTGCCCACCTGGCGGCGAGCAGCGGATGATCGAGCTCATGGAAGGGGTGGAGGACATCCCGGGCACCGCGCTCTATGAGGGCATCGAGTGGGGCCGCTGGGAGACTTTCCCCGAGTACCTGGACTACCTCGGCACCCGGGAATTCACCCTGGACGTAGGCACCCAGGTGCCGCACTCCGCGCTCAGAAACTACGTGATGGGCGAGCGGGCGTTGCGCCACGAAGATGCCACCGCGGAGGATCTGGCGGCCATGCAGGCGATCGTCAAAGAGAGCCTGGAGGCTGGCGCGCTCGGTTTCTCCACCTCCCGGACCATTGGTCACCGCTCGGTGCTCGGCGAGCCTATCCCCGGCACCTTCGCCGAAAAGTCCGAGCTGCTCGCCATCGGCGAAGCCATGAAGGACGCAGGCAAGGGCGTCTTCCAGGCGGTACCCGCCGGCGTGGTGGGCGACATGGCGGGCCCGGAGCGCTGGACCACCGAGCAGGAGGTGGAGCTGTTCGTCGACATCGCTCGCGCTTCCGGCCGCAACTGCACCTTTACCCTGGCGCAGAACGGCAACCGGCCCGATCAGTGGCGCAACTGCCTGGAGATCGTCGAGCAGGCCAACCGGGAAGGTGTGCTGATCCAGCCCCAGATAACGACCCGGCCGATCGGCTTCGTCACCAGCCTCGACGCTTACCACATGTTCCAGCGCCGGGAGACCTACCTGAAGCTGGCCGAGCTGCCGCTGGCACAGCGGCTGGTCGAGATGCGCAAGCCGGAGATCAAAGCTGCCATCCTCAGCGACAAAGACGTGCCGCCGGATCAGCCCGGCGTGATGGCGAACGTCTACGGCCTGCTGGCCATGGCAGCACCGGGCATGTTCCCGATCGAAGTGCCGATCAACTACGAGCCGGAAGCCACCGGCAACATCGCCGCGCTGGCGGCGGCGGCGGGCAAGGACGTGCCCGAGTACATGTACGACTACCTGACCGCGGGGGACGGCAACCAGTTTGCCATCCTGCTCGGCGCCAACTTCGTCGATGGCAGCTTCAGCGTCATGGAGGAGATGATCCAGCACCCGAACACCACCATCGGCCTCTCCGATGCCGGCGCGCACGTGAACCTGATCTTCGACGCGGTGAATCCCACCTATCAGATCACCCACTGGGTGCGGGATCGGACTCGCGGTCCGCGGATGCCCATAGAGCTCATGGTGCACAAGCAGACGCTGCGCAACGCGGAGCTGTTCGGGATGAGCGATCGCGGCAGCATCGAGGTCGGCAGGAAAGCCGATCTGAACCTGTTCGACCTGGACCGGCTCGGCCTCGGCACCCTGCAGGTGCACCACGATCTGCCGGCAGGCGGCTCGCGCATCCTGCAGAGCGCCACCGGCTACCTGGGCACCTGGGTGGACGGCGTGCGTACTCGCAAGAACGATCAGGACACCGGCGCTCGTCCGGGTCGGGTCATTCGCGCCTGAGCCAACGGGCAGCGGTGGCCGATCTCAACCAGTTGGCGGAGCAGGCGCTCCGCCAGTGGGATCTGGGGCCCGCCCGGGCGGAACAGGTCTCTCAATCAGAAAACATCGTCTTCCGCGTTGATGCCGCGGACGGTCGCCGCTACGTTCTGCGCATGCACCGACCGGGCTATCACAGCTACGCCGGCCTGGTGTCTGAGCAGCTCTGGACGGCGGCCCTGCAGGCTGCCGGTATCGATGTGCCGATCCCGCGGGCCACCCGATCCGGGGATCCCTACGGAAAGATCGACATCAGCGGCGAGACCCGGTTCATCGGCGTCCTCGAGTGGGTCGACGGCACCACCATGCAGGCGCTGGTGGCCGCCAGCGACGATGTGGCAGAGCGGGCGGCGCAGTTCACCGCCCTGGGCGAGCTGCTGGCTCGACTGCACGATCAGGCCAGCACCTGGGCCCCGCCGCCGGCGTTCAGCCGGCCGGCGCTGAACGCGGCAGGACTGATGGGTGAAGCACCGATCTGGGGACCTTTCTGGACCGCCGCCGCGCTCACCGCCGCGCAGCGGCAGCACTTCACCAGCCTGCGGCAGGAGCTCCACGCCATTCTCGACGGCTTGCCCACCGGCTCTGACTGCTACAGCCTGATCCACGCCGACCTGCACCCGGGCAACGTGGTGGTGAACGGCGAGCGTCTGCACATCATCGACTTCGATGACGCTGCGTTCGGCTGGCACGTCTACGATTTCGCCGTTGCCCTGAAGGACTACCAGGACGATCCGGCTTTCAGCAGCTATCAGGAATCTCTCGTCGCAGGTTATCGAAGGCAGCGCCTGATCGCTGACGAGGACCTGGCGCTCATTCCCCTGTTCCTGCTCATACGAACTTTGAACTCAATCGGCTGGGCGGACGCGCGGCCGGAACTCGGGCACCCGGAGTACGGGCCGCGGTTGGCGGGCTACGTGGAGGCACAGGCCGAGCGGGTGCTCAGCCCGTTCCGCTGAAACCGGAAGCGAGGAACCCCTCGAGCTAGAGGCCGAGCCCTCTGCCCAGCGCCGTTCGGTGGTCTTCCGTGAACCGCGCGGTCAGGGAGGTGCCCGGCAGCAGCTGAAAGCCGTGACAGGCGGCCGGATACATCAGCAGTTCCACGGTAACGCCGGCGGCCATGAGCTTCTGCGCGTAGTCGATGTTTTCATCGCGAAACAGGTCGAGCGCCGCGGTGAACATCCAGGTGTTCGGCAGCCCGGCGTGGTCACCCACCCGTGCCGGCACCTGGGGCGCCTCCGGCGCTGCGTCACCCAGATAGGACGCCCAGCCGAACCGGTTCCGCGCCCGGGTCCAGACGAACTCGCCGACCAGCGGATCACCCGGCTGCACGTCCGTGCCGGTGAGATTGTCGAGCATGGGATAGGTGAGATGCTGATGGCAGATCGCGTACTCACCGGCATCACGGGCACGAATCGCCAGTGCAGCCGCCAGACCGCCGCCGGCGCTCTCGCCACCGATGCCGATCCGCGCCGCATCCACTCCCAGCTCGTCGGCGTTCTGATGCAGCCAGGCCAGGCCCGCGTAGCAGTCGTCCAGCGGCGCCGGAATCGGATGCTCGGGCGCCAGGCGGTAGTCGACCGAGAGAATGACGATGCCGAGCTTGCTGCAGAGCTGCAGGTTGGAGATGTCCGATCCTTCGACAGAGCCCATGATGTAGCCACCGCCGTGAATATGCAGGTAGCCGGGGCAGCCTGCGTGCTCGGCCTGCGGCCTGTAGAGGAGGCAACGGACATCGTGATCGGAACCGGGCACGACGATCTCCTCGCGGATCACGCCGGCTCTGTCCGGATCACCCATCACCGTGTTCTCGGCGCCCACCTGGCGGAACAGCGGCAGGTTTTCCGCCGTGATCTCCGTGTTCGGCATCGCCTCGATGATCGGGTGCAGTTCTTCGGCCAGCAGGTGTTTGGTAGACATGGTCAACTCCTCTCCACGCCGCACTCGGCGAGCGCCCTGGGTGCCGACCGAAGCTCAACGCCAATCAGCGAGGTGTTGAGAAAGCGTCGGGTGGCGTGGGTAAAGGTGGCCACGTAGTCGGAAGCCTCGTGGCGGAACGACACGCTGCCACCGAGCGGCACCTCGCCAATCACCCGGGTGGAGATGGGCTCATCCATCTCCGCCCGGGCGTTGACCGAAACCGCATCGATCACGTTGCTGCGCAGACGACCAACAGAGATGACCACGGTTTCCTCCGGCACCTCCAGCGAGCTGCGCGCCGGAACGACGAGCGTCCGAACGGTGGTTTGGGTTGCCAGGCTGGTGCAATCGACCCGGGTCGACAGATCGTTGAGCAGCACCTCGATTCGGCCGATCTCCGCTCGGGTCGCGGCAATCTCGTTGGCCACCGCAGGATCGTCCGCTCGCGCCTGCAGGTTGTCGAGGCGTGCCTCGTAGCGCTTGAGATCTGCCTGCAGGCTGTCTCGCGTCTGCTCCGCGTTTGCCGCTATCTGCTGCTGCAGGGACTCCTGCAGGCCGCTCTCTGCAACCGCGCTCGCAAGTTGCCGCTGCGCATCGGTCATGGCCTCGAGCCGCGCCGACTGCTCAGCAATCGTCTCCTGCAGCGGCGCTACCGTTTCGTTGATGAGCGCCGCAACCTGATCCGGTGTAAGGCTGGCCGGCGCGTCAGCGTCCTGCCGGGATGTGTAAAACCAGTAGGTCAGCCCGAGCAGCAGCAGGAAGTTCGCCCCGCTGACGAGCCAGAATTTCTGTTCGCTCAACCGAATGTGCCCCGTATCCCCAAACGGGCATCTTACCAGTTCTCTTTACCAGTTCTCTTTGAAGGGCCGGAGATCGAGCTCGTGGGTCCAGGCCGAGCGGTGCTGAGCGTGCAGCATCCAGAAGGCGTCGGCGATGGCATCCGGTTCCAGCGCGCCATCTTCCCCGAGCGACTCCAGATAGTCGCCGAAGCGGCCCTGGACGATGTCGCCGTTGATCACCCCGTCCACCACCACGTGCGCCACGTGCACGCCCTGGGGGCCGAACTCTCTGGCCAGCGCCTGCGCCAGATTGCGCAGCGCTGCTTTGGACGAAGCGAAGTGACCGAACATGGGTCGCCCGCGCATCGACGCCGAAGCACCGGTGATCAGCATCGAGCCGCTGCCCTGCCCGGCCAGCAGCGGCATGGCCCGCTTGGCGGTCAGGAACGCGCCGAAGCAACCGATCCGCCAGAACTCCTCGAACTGGGCCTCGGTCAGATCCGCGAAAGGAATGGGCAGGTTGCCGCCGGCATTGAAGATCACCGCCGCCACCGGCGCGCCGAGCTCGGCGGCCCGGGCGAACAAGGCGTCCTGATCAGCGGCGGAAGTGACATCCACCGCCAGCGCCTCGGCGGAGCCGCCGTTCCCATTGATCTGCTCAGCAGTATCCGCAACCTTCTCGAGGGTTCGTCCGGAGATCAGCACGTGGAATCCTTCAGCGGCGAAGCGTCTGGCGATCGCGCCACCCACTCCGTTCGGCGCTCCCGCACCGGCGATCACTACCGTATCGGCCATCTCTTCCTCCCCGATTGTTGCCCGCTATGGGTTACGCGTGGTTCCACCAGGGCGTATCGCTGAACGAGCGGACGTCCATCTCGAAGGTCCAGGTGGAGGGGTGCTGCCGCACCAGGTGCAGATAGGTCTCTGCCACTTTCTCCGGCAGGATGATGCCATCCGCCGCGCCTCTGGTCTCCCGGAGCTCCTGAAAACGCTCGGCGCCGAGCATCTTGCCCACCGTATCCGGCGCGTCGACCATACCGTCGACCAGCACGTGGGCGACGTGGATACCCTGCTTCGAGAACTCGGCGTTCAGCGACTGGCAGAGCATCCGCCGGCCAGCCATGGCAGCAGCATGAGAGTGCTGACCCGCGTTGCCACGAACGGCGGCGGTGGCAGAGGTAACGATGATGGTGCCACCTCCGCGCTCGACCATGTGCGGGGTCACGGCAGAAGCGATCCGGAACAGGCCGAAGCAGGCCATCCGCCAGCCGAGCTCGAAGGCTTTGTAGCTGGTGCCCGCGAGCGGACGGTCGCCGATCTGCGCGCCGAGATTGAAGATCACCACCTCGATCGGGCCGATCTCCGCCTCGATCTGCTCCACCCGCTCCTCGATGGCGCCCTCGTCCACCGCGTTCAGCAGAAAGCCGGTAGCGTCTCCGCCTTTGCCGCGGATTTCCTCCACCATGGCGTTCAGACCTTCTTCGTCGCTGCGCCGGCAGAGCACCGCGTGGTAACCCTCCTCGGCGAACTTCTTGCCGGCAGTGCCGCCGATGCCGGCACCGGCTCCCATTACGAGACAGACTGGTTTGCTCATTTTCTTCCTCTCAATAAGCTCGTTAAATGTGTCAGGCCGACCCGTCGCCGACCACCGCACCGGAGCGCAGCAGCGCATCGCGACGCGCCTCGTCGTAGCCCAGGTCCTCGAGAATTTCCCCGCTGTGCTCACCGAGGCGCGGCGCCGGGCCGCCAATCTCGCTCGGCGACTCGCTGAAGCGGGCAGCCGGCACCGCCTGTCGCACCTCGCCAAAACCGGGGTAGTCCGTGCGCGAGATGGAGCCGTTCACCCGGATCTGCTCGTGCTCGAGCAGCTCGATTCGGTTCAGCAGCGGCGCGCTGGGCACGTCGTGCTCATCGAGCCTGGCCAGGATCTCCTCCCGCGGCCACTTGGCGATCTCCTCGGCGGTGATGCGCTTGCGCTCATCGCCGTTCTGGCCTCGCGCCTGGGGCGTGGCGAAGCGCTCGTCGTCGATCAGATCTTCCCGATCCAGCGCCCGGCACATGCCCACCCACTCCTTGGTGGAGATGGCGCCGGCAGTGAGATAACCGTCCTTGGCTTCGAAGACCAGGTCCATGGTGCCCTGGCCCTGCCTCGGATCGTACTCGTTCTCCGCGTAGGTGAGCCCACCCATGCCTTCCGGCCAGAAGAAGGCCAGCATGGTTTCCAGCATGGAGAGCTTGATGTGCTGACCCTTGCCGGTCCGCTCCCGGTGAAAAAGCGCTGAGGCGATGGCCTGAGCAGCGGTCACGGAGGTGACCTTATCGGCGATGATGATACGGAACATGCCGGGCTTGCCGGTCTCCCGGTTCGCCTGAATGTCGGCCGCTCCGGACAGGGCCTGGATCACCGGATCGTAAACCCGCTTGTGCGCGTAGGGCCCATTTTCGCCGAAGCCGCTGATGGAGACATAGATGATCTTCTCGTTCAGCGCCCGGACCTCCGGCTCGCCAAACCCCATTCTCGCCATGGCACCCGGTCGGAAGTTCTGAATGAGCACGTCCGCCTCCCGGATCAGGTCTTCGAGGACGGACTTGCCCGCATCGGCTTTCAGGTCCAGCACGATGGAGCGTTTGCCCCGGTTGCAGGAGAAGAACGTGGGCGTTACCCCATTGTGCGGCCTGCCCAGGTGGCGCATCTGCTCACCGTTCGGCGGCTCGACCTTGATCACGTCGGCACCCTGGTCGGCCAGCATAGTGGCCGCCACCGGCCCGGACACCATGGTGGTCAGATCCACCACTTTGATTCCTTCCATCGGACCCATCGCTTATATCTCCGTTTTGAAGTTGACAGCCGCCGCACGCTGATAAGCCGGCCGTGCGCCGATGCGCAATCTGTATTCATCGAGCACGTCGGGTAACTCGAGCCCATAGGCGTGCGCCCACTCGAGGCAGGTCATGAGCAGCACGTCGGCCAGGCCGAAGCCGCCCGCCATGACGTGCTCGCGATCGGTCATCTGCGCAGCCACCACCCCGAGGTGCTTCTCGGCGTAGACCTGCCCCGAGGACACGGCAGCGGGCGCTTCACCGTAGATGTGCGCCAGGTCCCGATGCCGGCGCATGACGTAGAGGCTGGTCTCGTCGATCTCGCCATAAAGGTAACAGCACCACTCATCTTCCCGAGCCCGGTCCCGGGCGTTCCCGGGCCGGTAGATCGCCTCACCCGGGTAGTTGTCGATCAGGTAGCGGCAGATGGCCAGGCTTTCGGACAGCCGGAAGTCACCCACCTCCAGCGCCGGAATCTTCTGCTTCGGGTTGAGGCGGGTGTAGTCCGGTGTCTGGGTCTCCCCAGTGCGCGGGCCGATGGGCATCAGCTCGTAAGCCAGGCCCAGCTCTTCGGCCACCCAGATGGGTCGTAGCGTGCGGCTCGTCCCGGCCCCCCAGAATCGAATCACTTCGGTTGCATCGGTCATGATCTTGCGGCCCTGAATTGATGCCGACCAAGTTACGCTCCGCGCCTAACAAAAGAAAATGAATAAATATTGCTGCTGATACAATATTTCTGAATACCAACATGACGCCATGCCATGGATACCAGCGACATTACCTTGATCCGAACCCTCGCCGAGGAAGGCAGCCTGACCCGCGCTGCTGACACCCTGCACCAGTCGCAACCGACCCTGAGCAGGAAGCTCGCCCGGCTCGAATCCAAGCTCAACGCCAGCCTGTTTCACCGCTCCCCCACCGGCCTGGTGCCGACCGAAGTGTCCCGCTACATCATCGATGCGGCCCGGCCGCTGGATACCGCGCTGCGTAAGATCGAGCGCCACGTCCAGCAGCTCACCCAGCTCGAAACCGGCGAGGTCAGGCTGGGCGTCGGCCCGATCATCGAGCAGGTGCTGCTGCCGGAAGTGCTCGGCCGCTTCGTCGCCGAAACCGGCGAGGTGCGCATCGACACCATCACCGACCACGCCGACACCCTGGTGGAGCTGCTGAGAAGCGGCAGGCTGGACGTGATCGCCGGGCCGTTCCGCGCGGCCGACTACCCCGACCTGCTCGGCTACCCGCTGATCAGCGACAACATGATCACGGTGGCCAGAGCCGGGCACCCGCTGTTCACCGCAACTGATGACCGAACGCCTCAGGACTTCCCGCTCGCCGCCCCACTGCCTCAGGGCTCTCTTTCCGACGGCGCAGCCGACGTGCCGGCCAACCAGCGCATCGCCAGCGACAACTACCCGCTGCTGATCCGGGTGGCGCTGTCCAGCGACTGCATCTGCCGCGGGCCGGCACCGCTTTTTCAGCGTGAGGTCCAGTCCGGCGCCCTGCGTGAAGTGGAAACCCGGCGCTCAGTGACCTGGCAGAGTGCCTGCCTGATCCGGCCGGAGTCGGAAGAGGCGCCGCTGGTCAAGCTTCTCGTCCGCTTGCTGGTCGAAGGGAGTAAGCAGTATGGTCGCGGCTCTTAAGTTTCGGGAGATCGGGAGACCACAATGATAGATTTCGCTGGCAAGCTGGCCGTCGTAACAGGTGGCGGCACGGGCATGGGTCGGGAGCTGTGCCTGCAGTTGGCAAAGGCCGGCTGCAACCTGGCCATGTGTGACGTCTCCGCCGACAACATGGCCCAAACCCGGCAGCTCTGCCTCGGCGTCGACGACTCGCTCACCGTCAGCACCCACCTCTGCGACGTCGCCGACGAAGCGCAGGTCAACGCGTTTCGCGACGCGGTGCTGGCTGAGCACGGGACCGATCACATCCACCTGCTGTTCAACAACGCCGGGATCGGCGGCGGCGGCAGCTTCATCAACGACGAGAGGGAGCAGTGGGACAAGACCTTCGATGTCTGCTGGTTCGGCGTCTACTACTGCTGCCGGGCGTTTCTGCCGGCTCTGATCGCCGCCGATGAAGGCCATCTGGTGAACACCTCCAGCGTCAACGGCTTCTGGGCCTCCATGGGGCCGGACACGCCGCACACGGCCTACAGCGCTGCCAAGTTTGCGGTCAAGGGGTTCTCCGAGGCGATGATCACCGATCTCGCCATCAACGCCCCACACGTGAAGATCTCCCTGGTGATGCCCGGCCACATCGGCACTCAGATTGCGGCCAACAGCATGGCCTACCTGGGCCGAGACCCGGCGAGCCTGACGGCAGAGGATATCGAAGCGTTCCGGACCCAGCTTGCGGACGCCGGCCTGCCGGTGAGCAACCTGCCGGACGACGACATTCGCGGGCTGATCGACCAGCAGGCGCAGGCCTTCGAAACAGAGGCACCAACCACGGCGGCAACCGCTGCCGAGGTCATTCTCGACGGGGTGAAGAGTGAGCGCTGGCGCATCCTGGTGGGTGACGATGCCTACGTGCTGGACACCGAGGTGCGGGCCAACCCCGAGCAAGCCTACGATCGGGCCTTCATCGAGGCGCTGCTGAACCGGGGCCACTTCGGCGCGCTGCTCGAGACCGCAGGCGCTGCGGTCACGCAAAGCAAAGCCTAGCGTTCCGCTGCGGCCATCAGGTGATGGCCACCCAGCCCTGGCATTGCGGGCAATGGGTGACGGGCACTTCTCTGGGCTCGTCACCTGGTCCCCGGGGCGGAAACTGCTTGCGCTCGAACGGCAGCTGAGCCGCCGAGAACGGAAACTTCAGTCGGCACCCGGGGCATTTCAGCAGGGTGCCGTTCCACTTCGCCGGGTCCGCAGCCTCTAACGGGTTCTTGCTCATGAGCTACTACATACACCACCGGAGGACGCGTGGCGACCACGGTGTGCTGCACGTCACAAAGCGGTGCCTGAGGCTGCCCTAGACTGAACGCTTGTCATTCGGCCCGGATGGAAACGGTGCTGACCAATACGCTTCTCAAGCAGCCCACCCTGGTGCGCCTCATGATGGGGATCGCCCTGGTCATTCTCCCCGGCGTCGCCTGGGTGGACTACCAGCAGGGCTTCTACTTCTCCATGGGCGTGGAGCTGTTCGCCGCCACCGCCCTGCTGGTGATGGCGTTCCTGATCCGCCATCTGGGCGTGGAGCAATCGATCCGGATCACCCTGGTGCTGATGTTCTGCCTGGCCGTGCTCGGCAGCATCGAGAAGCTGGAGTCGACCCCAAACTTCGCCTGGTTCACGGTGATGCCGTTCCTCTACATCTCGGTCGGTGGCCTGCGTCTCGGCGGCCTGCTGACCACCGCGCACTTCGTGCTGATCGCCGGCTTCTACCTGTCCTTCGCATCTGACGTCATGGCCTCGCTGGACAGCGGTATCTGGCTGCAGGTCGGGCTCGCCTACTGCACGGCCGCCGGCCTCGCCGTCAGCTACGAAGTGGGGCAACGGCAGCTGCGCAAGCGGCTGCGCGCGCTGGCCGACCACGACTCGCTGACCGGACTGCTGAACCGCCGCGGCATGGAAAAGCGCCTGGCCGAACTGGCCAGCTTCCTGGAGCGGCACAAGGTGCCGGTGACCCTGGCGCTGCTCGACATCGACCACTTCAAGCAGGTGAACGACGCGCACGGACACGACGTCGGCGATGCGGTGCTCAGAGAGCTGGCGCGTGAGCTCGAGCGGGTGTTCCGCAACTCGGACTACATTGCCCGCTGGGGCGGGGAAGAGTTTCTCGTCGCCCTGACCAACACCGATCTGGAAGACGGCGCCGACGTGCTGGAACGGCTGCGCACGGAGATCGCCAGCTCCAAGGCCTTCTCCGTCCCCTCCATCACCCTGAGCATGGGCGCGGCGTTGTGGCATGCCGAGATCGATCTGGCAGCGGCGCTGAAGCAGGCAGACCGGGCGCTCTACGGCGCCAAGCACCAGGGCCGCAACGTGCTGGTGCCTGCCAACGCGGACGACGCTGCCGGCACCTGGCCGGACGAGGACCAGCCGCTGCTCAATCAGGCCCGCTGAGCGGGCGGTCTACTCGGGCTCGTCGTCGCGCTCCAGGCTCGCTGCTTCCGCCTTCTTCTTCTCCAGCTCCTCGTTCTCCGCCGCCGTGGCATCGAGATGCTGCTGCTGATCGCCGTAGTAGTCATCAATCGCATGCTCCGAAGACACCGGGCTCAGGTAGTGTTTCTCCGTCAGCCCGGCTTCGCGCATGGCCAGGCCGGTGAGGCAGGCTTTGACGATGTGAGCGCTGTTCAGCGTGGTGGCGTAGGTGGGATCCAGCGCCGGGTGCAGCTCGACCAGATCGAAGCTGACCACGTTCGACTCGGAGCAGAGCCGGCGAACCACGGTGATGGACTCGCGCATGGTGAGCCCGCCTGGAACCGGCGTGCCGGTGCCGACGGTGAAAGCCGGATCCAGCACGTCGATGTCGAAAGAGATGTGCAGCTTCCGGCCCTCTTCGCTGGCTTCGGCAATCACCCGCTCCAGCACCGCGTCCCAGCCCCGCTTCTCGATCTCCGCCATGGTGTGGTAGCGCATGCCCATCTCGCGCATCCACTCGAAAGCCTCCCGATCCGGGCCCGGGGAGCGCAGGCCCATCTGGATGTAGTCCGCCGCCCGGACGTGCCCCTCGTTGATCAGGCGGTAAACGGGCACGCCGTGGTCGATCAGATGCGGGCCGCCCCACCAGGCGTCGTAGTGCGAGTCGAAGTGAATGACCGACACCTTCTCCTTGCCGTACACATCCGCCAGCGCGGCCACGTTCGGGTACTCGAGGGAGTGATCACCACCGATGATCACCGGCACCGCGCCGGTGGCGGCAATCTCCCGAACCACTTCCCGAACGTGCGACATGGAGCGCTCGGTGCTGGCGTTGTCGATGGCGATGTCGCCGTAGTCGACGATGCTGAGCACCTCCGACGGATCCACCTGCACGTACTGATCGGGCCAGCCCATAACCCGACCGAGAACCCGCATCTCGGTGGTCGACCTCGCCCCGGAGTCACGCCAGCCGGAGCCCATGTTCAGCGGCGCGCCGACGATCGCCACGTTCACCTCGCCCGCTTCCAGGTCTTCCGGGCTGAGTGCCAGCGGGAAGCCACCGAAGGTCGGCGGGCCACCAAAGCCGCCGTAGCGTCCGAGCGAGATCGGTCCCGGTTCCCGCGTGGGGTCCATGGATCGGGGCCGCAGGGTTTTCCAGGCGTTGAACCGGGGCGAATCGGTGTTCAGCGGTATGTTGCCCCCATCCCGCGTCTCGTCGAACCGGGTCCGGCGCACCACCTCCATCATTGCCTGCACCCACTCCTGAACCTCCTCCGGCGAGCGCTCTTCCAGCTCCTCCACCGTGGGCTTCAGGGGCCCGGTGAACGGCCGGGCATCTCTGGACTCGAGGAAAGCAACCTCTTCTGCGGTCAGCAGCGCAAGCTTCCCGGCAACCGATTCGGGCAGCTCGATGGGTTCCGGCTTCTCCACCCGGTGGTCCACGCCATCAAACGGGTAAGGGTTGTCGCCCAGCACGTGTTCCGGCATGTCTGCCGGACCAGGCGCCACGTATTCGCTCGCCTCTTTTTCCCCTGCGTCCTCGGCCCCATCCCCTGCGGCAACGCTCCGTTCACCGGCACTTTCCGCGCCGGCACTCAGCGCCAGAAGGAGAAGCGGGAGAGCGATGGCCGCTCGAATCGTCTGTCTGATCAGTTCTGCCATCTGCTCAATCCTGCCCATGATCCAGTGCCAACGGATGCACGTAGTCCGGTGCCAGCCCCGCCTTGCGCACCGCCATGCCCACCAGGCAGGCGTTGAGGATGGCGTTGGCATTCACCGCCGACAGCCGGGAGTAGTCGAGCATGGGCGCCATGTCGGTGATCTCGAAGCCGACGATCTCCTTGGCCGCGCAGAGGTGGCGGATCGACTCCGTGACCTCCTGAACACGCAGGCCTGTGGAGGCGATGCGGCCGGCAGCCACCATCTCCGCAGGCTCGATCACGCTCACGTCGATCGAGACGAACAGCTTGTCTGCGCCCTGCTCCGCCTCTTCCACCACCCGCTGCAGCACCGCGTCGTAACCGCTGCGGCTCACCTCTGCCATGGTGTGATAGCGCACGCCTTCACGGCGGAGCCACTGCAGCGTCACCGGATTGACATCAGGGCCACGCAGCCCGATCTGAATCAGGTCCTCGCCGCGGACGATGCCTTCCCGCAGCAGCAGGGCCAGCACCTGTCGATCTGAGATCGTGTGCACTGCCTGCCGCTCCGCATCCGGATGGGCGCTGAAGTGAACCAGCCCGAACCCGCCTTTGCCCTGCACCTCGGCGATGCCTTGCACCGCCGGGTAGAGCACCGAAGTATCACCGCCCACCAGCATCGGCACGGCGCCCGTGGCTGCCGTTTCCGCAACCATCGCCGCCACATGCTCCACCGTTCGCTCGCTGCTCATCATGTCGACGGAGAAGTTGCCGTAGTCGACCACCGACAGCACCGCCATGGGATCGAGCAGGGAGTGCACGTCGGGGGTACCAATCGTGTTCAGCGCCCGCATCACCCTGGGGCCGTGCTTGGCATCGCGACGGCCGCTGCTCATGTCGCTGGGCACGCCGATGATGGCCACCTCCACACCACCCGCCACCAGGTCTTCCGGGTAGATAGCGACGTCAGCACCGGCAAAGGTCGGCACCCCGGACTCCGGGAACAGATAGCGATGGACGCTGAAGGGCCCCGGCTCGCGCTCGAGCTTCCGCAGCGCCGGTGGCGTGATCACCGTGAAGCGATTGAAGTCCTCATCCTGAGTGTTGAGAGGAATGGCCCCCATGTTCCGCGCCGGGTCGTAACCCATAGACTCCGCCGCGGCGATGAGGTCGTTGATCAGTTGGCCCAGGGACTCGGGTTCCCGACTGGCAATCTCGTGCTCGAGCTGTCGGGCCGGCAGGATATCCAGAGCCGCACCCGAGGTGATGAAGCGCCGCTGCTCCCGATCCAGATCGGCAATACGTGGCCGGAGCTCGGACGGCAACCGCCAATCCGCGGCCTGCAGGTTCTGCGCCGAAAACGTGGCCAGCAGCAAGGTCCAGCAGCAACACGCCAGCATCTTGCGAGCGGTCATGCTCACTCCCTCTCTCCCCGTCTCTCCCTCGTTCCTCCAACCTGCCAAAGGATGCCACTCAGCACAACCTTGCAGGACTGGCAGCGGCCTTGGCCTATCTGTCATCCTGACGCCGGGAAGAGCGATTGAGAGAGCGGCTATGAGCACACCCTTCACCCTGGCCACTGCCGAGTCCCGGGTCGGCGAGCACCTCGGCGTCAGCGACTGGGTTTTCATCGACCAGGTGCAGGTCAACGTGTTCGGCGAGGTGACACGCTGGCGCACGCCCGGGCACTGCGACCCGGAGTACGCGAAGACCACGCCCTACGGCGGCACCCTGATTCACGGCTTCCACATGGTGTCGCTGCTGTCGCACTTCTACCGGGACGCCGAGCTGTGGCCCGAGGACGGCGCCTACCCGCTGAACTACGGGCTGGACAAGGTGCGGGTGCTCAGGCCCGTAGTGATCGGCGATGGGGTGCGGCTGCGCTCACACATCAGCCTGCTCGCCGCCACCCCCAAGGGCAACGGCGAGTACCTGCTGAAGACCTGTCACGAGATCGAGGTCGACGGCCTGGATGACAAGGCGCTGTACGCCGAGTACCTGACCTACTGGTACCCGAAGAGCGAGTGAGCCTTTCCTGATATGCCTCAGGCGCCCATCTTCAGCGCGCCGAGGAAGTCCATCTTGCCGAGCGGCACGCCCTTCGCGCGCAGGATGTCGTAGGCGGTGGTGGCGTGGAAGTAAAAGTTCGGCAGCGAGAACGACAACGCGAAGTTTGCGTTGGTAAACGGCAGCTCGTTGCCACCGATCTTGAACACCAGGCTGCCGTCAGCCAGCGCGTTCACCTCTTCAGCCGTCTTGCTCTTGAGCGTTGCCAGGGTGCCGGCGGTGAGGTCCTGCAGGGCGGCGTAACCCATGGGCTCGTAGTTCGGCGGGCTGAACTCGCCAGAGGCCATGGCGTTCAGCGCTTCCAGCGAGTGGTGGGTGATGCACACCACCTGGAAGTGGAAGTTCGCCATGTCGTCGATCAGGCGGCTTTCCACCACCGTATCCAGATCGACACCCTGCTCGGCAAAGTGCTCGGCGCCCTTCTTGAGCACGCCAACGGATGCTTCGACGATCTGCGTGTAGGAACCCACCGTGAGGTCATAAAACGAAGCGGACATCTGAGTCTCCCTGACAATCTGTGTGGCCGGCCATTCTGGCGATTTCGGTTGCTTGATGGAACCACCCACTCCGAGCTCGAGTGAGTTTGCGCCGCCATCGAGGGCCGCTCACAATCCGGACTCGAGGGAGGGACAATGAGCAATCAGGACACCCAGACGTCCGCCGCAATCGCCCTGGAAGGCAGCAGCGCTCTGGAACCGATCATCGCCGCCAATCGGGCTGCCAGTGAAGCGGCGAGGCAGCTGGCGCCTGCCATCGTCAGCGGCATACGCGCAGCCGGGCTGCAGCGAATGATGCTGACCCGGGAAAATGGGGGTCTTGAAGTGCCGTTGCCCGTGGCGCTGCAGGTCTACGAGCAGCTGGCAGGCTTCGACGCCTCGGTCGGCTGGATCGTCTGGAACAACGCCCTGCCCTGCCTGTTCAGCCGGTTTCTCGAGCCTGCCGTCCGCGCCGAGGTTTTCGCCGACCCGGATTGGCTGCACGCGTCGAGCACGCGGCCGAGCGGCAAAGCAACGCCCGCCGGCACGGGCTACCGGCTCACCGGCCGCTGGAGCCTGGTTTCCGGCTGCGAGCTGGCCGAGTGGATGCCGCTTACCGGGCTGGTGGCCGCCGATGGCGGCCCGCCGCAGATGCGGTTTTTCTTCATCAACCGCGCTGAGCTCGAGATCATCGACACCTGGCACGTCGGCGGGCTCTGCGGCACCGGCAGCCACGACGTCAGCGCGGATCTCGAGGTGCCGCTGAACCGATCCATCTCACCCACCGATCCAGGTACGGCGAGCGGACCCTATGGCTGCCTGCCGATCATCGCCACCTTGAGCCTGGGCATGGCCGCGCAGTTTCTCGGCATCGGCGCCAGAGCCCTGGCTGCCACCGAAGAACTTGCTCTGACCAGAGTCACCGATACCCCAACCCCGGACATGCGGGATCGTCTGGACGTGCAGGCTGCCGTCTCGAGCTTTGCCGCTGCGCTGACTGCGGCCCGATCACACCTGCACGCCGCGGCAGAGACGCTCTGGCAACAGGCGTGCGCGGAAAAGCCGTTTAGAGAAGCTGATATCGCACCGGTCTTTGCAGCCAGCTCGCACGCGATCAGCACCGCCACCGAGGCTACCGACGTGCTGTACTCGCTGGCTGGCACCAGCGCCATCTACCGGGACAGCCCGCTGGAGCGGCTCAGCCGCGATCTCCGCGTCATGCGCCAGCATGTGCTCACGCAGCCTTTGTGGCCCGAGCAGGCCGGCCGGGTTCGGCTCGGCCTGGCGGCCGACAACCCGCTGTTTGCAGTGTGACCTGAACAAGTAAAAGAGAAGGAAGGAGAGGCGTCATGAGCAGCCTGGAAAGCTACGAGTTGTTCGATTTTGAGTCCGGACCCTGGACCCGACCGGTCTACAGAAAGGGCGATGGGCCGGCCGTGATCGTCATCCACGAGATGCCGGGGCTGCATCCGGAGGTGGTGCGGTTTGCCGATCGGGTCGCGGCGGCAGGCATGACCGTATTCATGCCGAGCCTGTTCGGCGAGCCGGGCCGCGAGGTCTCCAACGGCTACGCCATGAAGGAGATGTTCAAGGGTGTGTGCATCCGCCGCGAGTTCAGCGCCTGGTCAGCCGGGCGGACCAGCCCGATCGTCGACTGGCTGCGGGCGCTGGCGCGCAAAGCCCACGCGGAGTGCGGCGGCGCCGGTGTGGGCGCGGTCGGCATGTGCTTCACCGGTGGCTTCGCCCTGGCCATGATGACCGATCCGTCGGTTGTGGCCCCCGTGCTTTCTCAGCCCTCCCTGCCCCTGTGTCTGGGGCCGGGCGGCGGCAAGCGCGGGCGCGGCATCGACATCTCGCCGGATGACCTGGCCACCGCCAGAGCCCGGCTCGATGCGGAAGACCTCACCGTGCTCGGTCTCAGGTTTCACGACGATCCGTTCGTACCAACCGAACGCTTCGATACGCTCGAGCGTGAGCTCGGCCCCAGGTTCGAACGGATCGAGCTGCAGCCGGAGGACGCTGCCAGGCCGGAGGGCAACAACATGGCGCCGCACTCGGTGCTGACGGTGCACCTGGATGACACGGATCCCGAGGGACCAACCCGGCGGGTTGAGCGTCGGGTGATCGAGTTCTTCAGCCAGCGGACCGGTGCCGCAGCCGGGTCGGCCTGATCTGGTAGCATTGCCGAACGCACATCCAGCTGGGGAGAGCATCATGGCGGAAGCAACCGAGCAGACAGAAGGCCAGGCCGCAGAGCGCGGGCCGGGGAGCAGAAAGTACGTCTCCGAGCGGGGCGGCTTCGAGATCTTCGACAACACGCGCATTACCCCGCCGGGCCCGAAGCAGCCGGTGAACGTCGACGCGGTGGCCGCTTACTTCGAGCACAGCGCGCTGGCGGAGAAGTACGGCGAGGAGCCGGTGCGCCAGAAGATCGCCGAGATGGCCGAGTCCATTCAGGGTGGGGCAGCCACCACTGTTCTGTTCAGCCAGAACGCGCCCAACGGCATGAGCCTGGTGCACGTCTGGTTCGGCCCGAACTTTCCGCTGTTCAACCACAGCCACCCGCTGTACGGCGACTGCCTCTACTACGTGGTGGCCGGGGAAGCGATTCTCGGCAAGAAACGCCTCGGGCCGGGGGCCGGGTTTTTCGTCCCCAACGGCCAGCCCTACAAGTACACGGCCGGCCCGGCAGGCGTCGAGCTGCTGGAGTTCCGCGCCGGTGGTGGCGAGCCCGGCACGCCCGGCATGAAGCTGGACGAGCACTCGCTGGATTCGATTCAGCGCATCATCGACAAAGCCCGGACCCTCAGCGACAGCTGGGAAGTACCGGAACACATCGGCGACACGGCGTTTCGTCAGGCGGAGCTGGACTTCTCCTGAGGCCGTCGCGCCGTCAGTCGTCGTCCACCATCGACATCACGTCAGCGCCGGCTGCCCCCGGCGCCGGCACCTCAACGATCCGCTCGTCCACATCGTCGTACTCGAGCCGCAAGGCGCGGCTCATGACGGCATGCATCATGTAAGTGCAGGTGATGTAGGTGAACTCGAGAATCTCCTCGTCCGAAAGATGCTTTTTCAGCGTTTCGAACACGCCTTCTGACACCCTGCCCCGCTGCAGCACGAGCGCGTCGGTGTAGAAGAGCACGGCGCGCTCCACCTCGCTGTAGCAGTCGGCCAGACCCCAGTCGGGAATCGCCTGAATCTGCGCTTCCGTGAGGCCCACGTCGCGACAGGCTTTGCAGTGCTGAGAGAACACGAACTGCGATCCCACCACGTAGCCGGCGCGGATCTGACCGAGCTCTCTCAGCTTCGGGTCGAGCTTCCGGTTCGGGTTCCGGTAAAAACGAAAGCCCTCGGTCGTGTGCACGAAGGCGTCCGGCACCAGGTTGAACACCGTCCACCAGTTGCCCGGCGTCCCGGTGGCGGTACCCGGCTCCGTGATCGGGTCCCGGTCGGGAAACAGCGCATCGAAGATCGCGTTGGCGTACTCGTGACCGGCCTCCCGGCCGACCTGCTTCAGTCGCGGCATGTAAGTCCTCCTGTTTCGGTCCTGCCTTATACTAGCCTGATCCGGTTAGGGATCCTTGACGCCTATGAACACGCAAGTCGCAGCAGATGAGACCAGCAAGGTCTGGTCGCAGAGCGGAGGGCAACCCCGCATCGCCATCATCGGGGCCGGCTTTTCCGGCATCGCCAGCATCATCAAGCTCCGCGAGGCCGGCTTCACCGACATCACCTGCTACGAGCGGGAAGCAAAGCTCGGCGGCACCTGGCGCGACAACACCTACCCGGGCCTTTCCTGCGACGTCCCGTCGCACTGGTACTCCTACTCTTTCGAGCTGAATCCCAACTGGACCCATCGCTTCTCCTACGGCGGCGAGATCTGGGCCTACCAGGACGCGGTTGCGGACAAGTACGGCGTCAAGGACGTGATCCAGTTCGGCAACGGCGTGGAGGAGCTCACCTACCTGGGCCCGCAGTGGCGGATTCGCACCGCCAGCGGTGCGGAAGAGAGGTTCGACTTCGTGATCGCCGCCACCGGCGTGCTGGTCAACCCTTCTTATCCCGACATCCCAGGACTTAACAGCTTTCAGGGCGACTCGTTTCACGCCGCCCGCTGGGACCACAGCGTCGCCCTCAAGGGCAGAAGGGTCGGCATCATCGGCACCGGCTCCACATCGGCCCAGATCGTCGGCGAGATCGCCAGCGAGGTCGGCCATCTGCACGTCTTCCAGCGCACGCCGCACTGGATCGCGCCGCTGCCGCAGAAGCGGTACTCGAAGCTTTGGCAGACCACGCTCAGGCTGCTGCCGGGCCTGCAGCGGTTCATCCGCCGACGCATGCGCAAGATGATGGAAGCCACCTTCGGCGAGGCGACCATGGGCAATACTGAGATGCAGCAGCGCGTCGAGAAAGGCTGCATCAACCATCTGCATCGACAGGTGAAGGACCCTGAGCTGCGCGCCAAGCTGACGCCCGACTACCGGGCCACCTGCAAGCGGCTGATTCTCTGCTCCGACTACTACCCGGCGCTGCAGCAGGACAACGTAGAGCTGGTAACGGAAGACATCGCCGGCATCGAGCCGACCGGGCTGCGCACGACAGATGGGGTGCTGCACGAGCTGGACGTACTCATTCTCGCCACCGGCTTCCGATTCAACGATTTCATCCTGCCGACCGAAGTCTACGGTGAGAAGGGTCAGAGCCTGCGGGAGTTCTGGGCCGGCCTGCCGCGCGCGCATCGCGGCATGGCATTCCCGGGCTTCCCCAATTTCTTCATGCTGGAAGGGCCGACAGGTGTGTTCGGCAACGCGTCGGTCATCGACGTCACCGAACATCAGATCGCCTACGTCATCAGCTTCCTCGAGAAGATGCGCAACGAGCACCTGGCGGCGGTGGCACCGAGCCAGCAAGCCTATGAGGCGTACAACGCGGAGATGGCGAAGCAGATTCCCAAAACCACCTGGGCGACCGGCGGCTGCGACAGCTGGTACCTGGACAAATCCGGCCAGCCGAACATCTACCCGTTCCCGCCGGCCCAGTACCGGCAGGAAATGCTGAATCCCGATTTTTCCGAGTACCGTCTGCTGGCCGAGGTCGAAGCGGAGTCCCGACAGGCATGAGCTCGATGCGGTGCCTGCTGGTCTGTACGGCGCTGATCATCAGCGGTGCCTGCTCTACCCTGCCGGCACGACCGGACGACGCCCCGAGCGCCGTCCTGCCGGCCGCCGACCGGGGACCCCTGGCAGAAACCGCCGGGACCATCGCCGCCTCCATGGCGGAAGCCGACAGCGCCTTTCTCACCCTGGCCGACGCCCACGCGGCGCTCGCCTGGCGCCTGGCCCTCATCGACAGCGCCAGCACCAGCCTCGATGTGCAGTACTTCATCTGGAACGGTGATGTTGCCGGCTCGCTGACCATGGAGCGGCTGGTCGCCGCCGCCGACCGCGGGGTTCGCGTCCGGCTGATCGTCGACGATCTCTACCTGATCTCCCAGGCCGGCATGAGCAGCCAGGACAAGACCTTTGCTGCCATCAGCGCCCACCCGCAGATCGAGCTGCGGATATTCAATCCGGGCCGCTTCCGCGACGGCACTGTCGGCATAGCCGGCAACTTCGCCGGCAGCTTCTCGGCGTTCAACCGGCGCATGCACAACAAGCTCATGATCGCCGATGGCCAGTTCGCGATCGTCGGCGGCCGGAACATCGCCGATGAGTACTTCGGCCTGAACGAAACGTACAACTTCCTGGACTACGACGTGCTGTTCGCGGGCGCTGCCCTCGCCGCTGCCCGAGCGGGGTTCGACGAGTACTGGCAGGCCGAAGAGGCCTTCCCGGCCAGCGCCATGGCGGAGGCAACAGCCGCAGACTTCGACGCGCTGATGCGCGAGAACAGTGCCGTGCTGGATGCGGGTGCCGCCCGGCTGGAGCGCTACGGCAGATCTGCCCGAGACTGGTCGAGTGAGCTCACCGCCCTGCCGGGGCTGATGATCTCCGGTCGCGGCGAGTATCTGCAGGATCCAGCGGACCGCAACCAGAACCCGGAGGCTCGCCTGTTCAACGCCCTCAGCACGACCGGTGCCGGCACGCCGGGGCGCATCCTGCTGGTCACGGCCTATCTGATTCCCCGCGAGGACATGCTGGAGTCACTGCGGGCAGACATCGACGCCGGGATCGAGTACGTCCTCGTCACCAACTCGCTGGCCTCCAACGACCACACCGCCGCTGCCAGCCAGTACAACAAGTTTCGCGTTCAGCTGCTGCAGGCGGGCGCTGAGCTTTACGAGTTCAGGCACCAGCCTTCTGCCGAGGTCCGCGCCCAGGCCGACGTGCCGCCGGTGCAGAGCGGTTTCATCGGCCTGCACATGAAGGTCGGGGTGAACGATCTGGGCGAGTGTTTCATCGGCTCGATGAATCTGGATCCGCGGGCCATCGACATCAACACCGAAAACGGTCTCGCCATCACCTCTCCCGCGTACTGCGAGGCGCTGGCAGGGCAACTCGAGCCGCTGACCGACCTGGAGAACGCCTGGCGGGTCACCCTGGACGACCAGGGCCGGGTCACCTGGACCTCCGCGGAGGGCAGCACCACCGAAGAGCCTGTGCGCGCTTCAGGCCAGCGCTTCAGCGAGTTCCTGTTCCGCCTGCTGCCGCTGCAGAAGCAGCTCTAGGCTGCTCGTCGCGCGGCAAGCAGCCAGCTCAGCGCGCAGCCGACCAGGCCGAGCAGGAGCGCCAGCACCAGCCGCGGGTCGCCGAGCTGGAACCAGGGGTCGATGGGATAGGCGATGGTCTTGCGCATCGCCGCCACCTTGAACTCGTGGGAGCCGGCGAAGGCCGGGTTAGTGCTGATCTCCAGCAGGTCGCGCCGGCTGCGGTAGCGCATGCCGGCGCCGGTGGTCCAGCTGTCCATCCCCGGCGCGTTCATGAGATCCATGGCGGGCGCTGCCGCGCTGCCGAAGATCACCGGGTGTGAGGCCCTGGCGAACAGGGCCGGATACATGTACGCCATGTATTTACCCAGTACCTCTTCGCTGCTTTCGCCCGGCTCGACCCCTTCGATCTGCATCGGCACTTCGTACATGTCGATGACGTTGATCATGACGAAGTCGTCGCCGGTATCCGACTCCATGAAATTCCGAAGCAGGGCACGACGCTCCGGATCTCCGTCTCCGGCCTCGAACAGGCTCATGTAGTGCTCAATCTCTTCATCGGTCAGCGGCCCGCCGAACGAGGTGTACCAGCTGAAGAAGGCCAGGTAGATCACCACAAGCACCGCCCAGGTCCAACGTATCGGGGTCATGACGCGCCTCAAATAATGTCTTACATTAATGTCCGCGCAATGGTAGAAGACTGTCTGCGTTCACTCAAGCGCCCGCAGAAACCCGGATTAGACGACTCAGCCATGAAAAAAGTACTGCTCAGCATCCTGATCACGGTCACCGCCCTGATGCTGATCGCCTTCTGGGCGATCTTCTTCTCGCCGCGACCGGAGAACCAGACGAATCCGGCGGTGCTGGCCGGCGACGGCAGCCTGCTGAACTACTGCGAGTTGCCGATTCTGGACGGCGCAGGAAAAAGGGCCGCTGACATCCCCAAAGGCAACACGCCCGGCTGCGCCTACGAGCACTTTCCCCTGCCGATCCTCGGTGAGTGCACCGAGCCCTTAAGCGACGGAGCAGACGACATCCGCGGCCTCTGGCTGGCCATCGACGGCAGCCATGTGGAACGGATCGAGCAGTGCGGATCCCGGGTGGTGGTCACCTCCAGCGGCCTCATTCACGACTCGGGGCCGAACAGCACCGGCGGCCTCACCACCAACGACACCGAGGGTCGGGTCCTGTTCCGGATCGGCGACCGGCCCTACTGCCCCCGAACCTCGGCGCTGATGGTGTGGAACCAGGGGGTGCTGGACTTCCACGTGTTCGGCTGGGGTCCTGTGGTCGTCCGCCGTTACCGCGAGGGTGAGGAGCTGGTGTGGGAGTATGCCGATGGCAGCGTCACTCGAATGGAGCGCATCTGCACCCTGCCGGACGAGCACCGGATTCCTCGGCGCCGCTAGCCTGGCAGCAGTCAGGCTGACGCTTCTCCGGCAACCATCCAGGAGAAGCCATCTTCGAGCACCGGCAGCCCGTCGTGACTCATCATGCGCACGTCCGGCGTGCAGTAGCGCAGATACATGCCGAGGCGGATCTCGTTCGTTCGGTTGGGCAGAGAGCGATGCATCAGCAGGCCGCCGAACAGCAGCGCGTCGCCTTTGCGCATCGGTACCGGAACGCCTTCCTCGTCCACCGCGGCACCACGCAATCCCTGAACGCTCTGGTGCGCCTGCAGGCCTGCCCGGTGCGAACCCGGTAGCACCCAGAGGCAGCCGTTGCGTTCGTCAGTGTCCGATAGCGCGATCCAGACCGTGAGGTCCGTCGGCGGCTGCAGGTTCCCGTAGCCGCTGTCCTGATGCCAGGGCACGTCGCTGGCCTCTCCAGCAGACGGCCCTTTGGCCACAAACTGCTGGTGGGTGAAGCAGACGTTCGGACCTAGCAACGCAACCGCGCAGCCAACCTGCGGCCCGTGCACTGCCAGGTCTCTGATCACGGCGGAGCGATGCACCAGCTGCACCTCTACCGATAGCGCCGAGCCGGGATCCGCGAACCTCAGCTGCTCCGCGCGCAGCTCCTCAACCCGGTCTGCGTCGAGCAGTCCTTCGAGCAGCAGGTACCCGTCTCTATCGTAAGATTCCAGATCCAGCGCCGTCGCCATCGCGCAGCCTCCCGGTATCGATCGCTGACTTATAACCTGCTTTGCGCGCTGATCGGTACATGCTATCGTCCGTTCAGTTTTTTCATGCAACTATTCCTCGGAGATGCCATGACCGCCAGCGAGCCCCGGGTCTACAGCGAAGCCCACGACCACATCCTGAAGATCGTCATCGACAACCCGGCAAAGAAAAACGCCTTCGTGCCGGCCATGATGGAGCAGCTCTCGGATGCCCTGACCGAGCTGGACCGCAACCCGGATCTCTGGGTCGGCGTGCTCTGCGCCACCGGCGACCACTTCACCGCCGGCCTCGACATGCCGAAGTTCTTCGGGCCCAGCGCCGAGAAGCGCGAGCGCCCAGAAGGCAACATCGACCCGTTCGGGCTGCAGAACGTCTGCTCGAAGCCGGTGGTCACCGCCGTGCAGGGCATCACCTTCACCGTTGGCATCGAGATGATGCTGGCCGGCGACATTGCGGTCGCCGCCGATAGCTGCCGCTTCTGCCAGATGGAAGCCAAGCGCGGGATCGCCCCTCTGGGCGGCGCCCACTTCCGCTTCATCACCCGCAGCGGCTGGGGCAACGCCATGTACCACCTGCTGCTCTGCGACGAGTTCGATGCCCAGGAAGCCTATCGCTGCGGGCTGGTCCAGGAAGTGGTGCCGCACGGGACCCAGGTGGACCGCGCCATGGAGATCGCCGCCCTGATCGCCAAGAACGCGCCGCTCGGCATTCAGGTCACCAAGAAAGCGGGGCGAGCCTACATCGAGCACGGTGAGCGGGCCGCCGTCGACATCCTGCCCGAGGTCCGGGAAACCGTGTTCGGCACCGAGGACCAAATGGAAGGTATTCAGTCTTTCATGGAGCGTCGGGAAGCGGTCTTCAAGGGGCGCTGACACCTCGACTTGCCGGAGCGCCGGGCGTAAGGTCGGCGCCACCACAACGCTCGATCTCGTGATGTTCGAAAACGTCATCTTCGCCGGCGGCGGCAGCCGCTGCGTCTGGCAGCTCGGTTTCTGGACCGGGGCGAAGCAGGCCGGCCTGGCGCTGGACGAGAGTGTCTCCTATGTGGCCAGTACCAGCGCCGGCTGCGCCATGGCCACCGCTGCCCTCCTCAACCGCGAGCAGGAAGCACTGGATCGCTTCAAGCAGCTCACCGCCGAAAACCCGAGCAACGTGCACTGGCAGAACCTGAAGCCCGGCAGCGGCAAGCCGCTGTTGCCGCACATGGCCATGTACCGGCAGGCCATGACGGACCTGCTGACCACGCGGGACCTGGAGGCGATCCGGCTGAAAACCCTGGAGTTTCTGATCGCCCGGCGACCAGGCCATCTGCCCGGACCGCTGGGGTCACTCGTCGGCTTCAGCGTCTACGGGCTGGAGAAGCGGCTCACCGGTCGCGTGCACCCGCGCTGGAGCAGGAAGCTCGGCTTCGAGCCGATCAGGGCCAACGCGGGAGAAGCAGAGCACGTGCAGGAGTTGATCGACATGGTGCTGGCCGCGTCCTGCGTGCCGCCGGTGCTGCCGAGCCCGCCCTTTCGCAATCAGCCCGTCCTGGATGGCGGGATGATCGACAACGTGCCGGCATTCATGACGGACGACCGTCCGGGCGAAACGCTGGTGCTGCTCAGCAAGCGCTACCGGCGCGAGCTGCCCAGGGTGACAAAGCGCACCTACGTGCAGCCGAGCGCGCCGATCCGACTGGACAAGTTCGATTACGCCAACCCGGACGGGCTGCAGGAAGTGTTCGAGCTGGGCGCGGCCGACGGCCGCGCATTTGCGCAGGAAGCCGGCCGCGCATCTGCGCGCAAAGCCGGCCGCGCTTAACCCCGCAGCAGGCTCAGGCCTGCTTCCGGGTGACCTTGACAGGCAGGTGCACGTAGCCTTTTACGAACGGCGAGAAGGAGCGCTCGGGCTCGTCCTGCACCTCGATCTTCTCGAACCGCTTCAGGATCTCTTCCCAGAGCACGCGCAGCTGCAGCTCGGCGATGCGATTGCCCATGCAGCGGTGAATGCCGAATCCGAACGACAGGTGCTGGCGGGCGTTGGGCCGCTCGATGTCGAGCTCGTCCGCATTTTCGAACACGTCCGGGTCCCGGTTGCCGGAGACGTACCACATCAGGACCTGGTCGCCTTCCTTGATCTCTTTGCCGCCGATCTCGCAATCGTTGTTGGCGGTGCGCCGCATGTAGGCGAGCGGCGTCTGCCAGCGGATCACCTCGGCAACCATGTTCGGGATCAGCTCCGGGTTAGCGACCAGCTTGTCGTACTGCTCCGGGAACTTGTTCAGGGCGTAGACGCTGCCGGACATGGTGTTCCGGGTGGTGTCATTGCCGCCGACGATGAGCAGGATCAGGTTGCCGAGGAACTCCATGGGCTCCATGTCCTTGGTGTCCTCGCCGTGCGCCAGCATGGACACCAGGTCGTCACCCGGGTTGACCTTGCGCTCTTCCCAGAGCTTGCTGAAGTACTCGAGGCAGCCGAGCAGGATGGTCTGCCGCTCCTGAGCCGTTTCGATCAGCCCGCCCGGTTGCGGCACGGCGGTTGCCACGTCCGACCAGTGGGTCAGCTTGCGCCGCTCTTCGAACGGGAAGTCGAACAGGGTCGCCAGCATCATGGTGGTGAGCTCGATGGACACAGTGTCCACCCAGTCGAAAACCTCACCCTCCGGCAGCGAGTCCAGCACCCGACCCGTGCGCTCACGGATCAGCGACTCCATCTTTGCCAGGTTGCGCGGGGCGGCGACGCCGGCCACCGTCTTCCGCTGCACGTCGTGCACGGGCGGGTCCTGGGCGATGAACATGCTGATGTTGAGCATGCCTTCCGGCGGCTCCGCATCCACCGGCATGCCGATGGTGATGCCGTGCGCCGAGGAGAAGTTCTCCCAGTCGGTGTCCACCGCCTTGATGTCGTCGTATTTCGTCAGGGACCAGAAGCGGCCGGTGGAGGGCACCTCGTTGAAGTGCACGGGGTCTTCCTCGCGCAGCCGGGCGAAGTATTCCTGCCAGCGGTCCTGGGCAAAAAGCGCCGGCATCACCGGCACGATCTCCTCCAGAGGCACGTCCGCGGCATCCGGCACCGGCCCTTTTTCCTGAGCCAGCTCGTAGCCGGGCATTCTCAGCAGCTGCTCGTCCTGCTGGTCGATTGCTTCGCTCATTACTTCTACTCCCACAAGCTGTGTAACCCATTGAGAATGAGTTGTTTCAGCTAACTAATCAACTAGAATCAGGGCCATGAAATACAAGTCGTTTGCACATATGAACTGCTCTCTGGCCCAGTCGCTGGAGATCCTCGGCGAGCGCTGGACCCTGCTCATCCTGCGCGATGCGTTCCGCGGCTCCCGGCGGTTCGACGACTTTCTTTCCCTCGGCATCGCCCGCAACGTGCTGACCACCCGGCTGAACACGCTGGTCGAGCACGGCATCCTGGAAAAGAAGGCGGTGGACGGCAAATCGTCAGACTATCTGCTCACCGAGAAAGGCCTGGATCTGCAGCCCGTGCTGCTCTCCTTCACCCACTGGGGCGACAAGCACATGCCCCACCCCGACGGTACCCGCCTCGACTTCGTCGAGAAGGCGACAGGCGAGCCGATCCGGGAGATGTCGGCAATGAGCCAGGACGGCCGGCCGCTCGGCGCGAAGGAGATTCGCGCCGTGCCGGGGCCGGCTCTTAAGCCGATTTAAGCGGCTTTCTCAGGCGACCTTGCCGATCAGCTCGTCCGCAAGCTTTGCCCGCTGGTAAGCACCGTCGCCAAACAGCGTCTGGCTGTGCATCTGCCGCTTGAAAAACAGGTGCACGTAACACTCCCAGGTGAAGCCAATGCCACCATGGAACTGCACGGCCCGGCTCCCTGAGTACACGGCCATGTCGCTGGCACGTGACTTGGCCATGCGGGCGATGTTCAGCGCGTCCGGATCAGCCACATCCACGGCGCAGGCCGCGTCGTAGGCCAGCGACTTGGCGTCGTCGATCTCGATCATCAGGTTCACCAGCGGATGCTTCACCGCCTGGAAGAAACCGAGCGGGCGGTCGAACTGCACACGGGTTTTGGCGTACTCGGTGGTGGTCTGCAGCAGCCACTCACCGGCCCCCACCATGTCGGCGGAGACCAGGCTCAGGATCGCCGGCAGCGCAGCGGTCAGCACCCCGTCACCCTTGCCGGGGGCGACCAGCTCGACGGCAGCGGCGTTGGCAAGCTTCAGGCTCGCCTGATCCCGGGTCAGGTCGATGATGTTGTCCGGCACGATGTCCGCGGCAGCGGCTTCCACCAGGTACAGCCCCACGCCTGCATCGGCACGAGCGCTGACCACAAAGGACGCCACCTTTCGCGCTTCCTGCACGTAGCAGGCGGTGCCGGACAGGCTGCCGTCAGCGTTGACGCTCACGTCTGTGTCCGCGACTTCGAGGCTGCCGGTGCTATCGGTGATTGCCAGGCTCATGGCCTGGCCAGCGGCGATGGCTTCCAGCGCCTTGTCAGCCGCCGGCGTCTCGCAGGCGTTCAGCACGGCCGTTGCCATGAAGGTGGAAAGCAGCGGCGACGGAAACGCGGCCCGTCCGGCCTCTTCCGCAAGCGCCACGGCTGCCACCAGCGGCATGCCAACCCCGCCGGCACGCTCGGGGACGCAGGCTGCCGTCCAGCCAAGCTCCACCAGCTGCTGCCAGAGGCTCTGATCCCAGGCGCACTCGTTGTCGCGTTCCGGGTTGAAGTCATGGGCCACCAGCCGGTGCAGCTGGTCGGCGCTCATGTTGTCGGTGAAGAACTTCCGCGCCGAGTCGCGCAGCATCGCTTCGTCTTCGCCGAAACCGAAGTTGTCAGGTTGAGTCGTCATCGTCTGTCTCCTCCGGTTACTTGGACTTCGGCATGCCGAGCACGCGCTCGCCGAGAATGTTCCGCTGCACCTCGTTGGCACCCGCAGCAATGGTGACGCCGAAGCTGTTCATGTAGGTGTGCTGCCACTGGCCGCCATCCGGGGCGTTCGGATCGGTCACCGACAGCGAGCTGGCGTTGCCCTGAATCTTGTAGGCAATGGCCGCCATGTCCTGATTGAGCTCGGTGCTGACCAGCTTGCTCTGCAGCGGGATGCGCTGCGGGTGATCGGTCAGCGCCGAGACCCGGCTGCGCCGGCCGTTCTGCTGGAAGCCGCGGCGGCGGATGACCATCTTCATGATCTCATCGCGAATCACCGCATCGTCCGCCGCGGGCCGGCCGTTGCGCTGCTGCTGCTTCGCCAGGGCGATCAGCGAGTTGGCGCTGCCCGTGGATACGGCAGACTTCTTCTTCACCGCCATGCCGCCGGCAGACGGGGTGACCAGCAGGCCGGCGCCCCGTTCGTGGGCGAGCGTGGTCATGGCCACCTTCCAACCGGCGCCCACCTCGTCCAGTCGGTACTCGTCCGGCACGACCAGGTCGTCGAACAGCACTTCGTTGAAGCCCGTCTCGCCGGTCATCTTGATCAGCGGCCGCACGGTGACACCCTCGCCGAGCTTGGACTTGATCGGCACCACGAAGTAGGAGAGCCCGTTGTACTTGTCGTCCTTATCCGTCCGGCAGAGCAGGATCATCCAGCTCGCGAAGTGCGCGAGCGAGGTCCACACCTTGTGCCCGTTGATCACCCAGTTGTCGCCGTCGCGACGGGCGAAAGTCTGCTGGTTGGCGAGGTCAGAGCCGGCGCCGGGCTCGGAAAAGCCCTGGCACCAGATGTCTTCGGAGCTCAGCAGCCTGGGCAGCAGGTCCTGCTTGACGGTCTCGGTGCCGTGGAAGAGCACCGTAGGCGCGGCCATGCCGAGGCCGATGATGTTAGGGAAGAACGGCGTCTTCGCGGCCTGCATCTCCTCATTGGCAATGCGCTGGCAATCCGTGCGGCCGCCGCCGCCCACTTCGGTCGGGTAGTCACAGCCCACCAGACCCGCGTCGTAAGCCGACTTCTGCCAGTTCTGCAGCCACTCGAGCGCGGCCGGATCGCTCAGCTCCAGCGCCCCCTGCGGGAGCTCCACCGGCGGCTCGCCGGGATGGTTGCTCTTCAGCCAGTCACGGCAATGGGCGCGGAACTCCGCCTGTTCGGGCGTATCCTGCTCACCCGCTTCTGCGGCCTGCACTTGTTCGCTCATGTTTCCTCCGTCGGGTCTCATGCATCGGTTTGAAAAATCGACCGCGGAGTTTACGGGTTTCGCCTGCAACCCGCATCCGGGGCCCGGATTGCCCCGGGCATTGCCCTACAGGATCGAATATCCTGTGGCCGAAGGGGCCCGGGAGAAGGCAATGAGGATTCTGGCCGTGCTGGTGCTGATCGCCCTCGCGCTGATGCACTGGGTGTTGCCGGGGCAGATCGAAGGCAGCATGAACCTGGTCAGAGAGCATGCGCCTTACGCCGTCAGCGAGGAGGCGCAGGCGCTGCACGACAGCCTGTTCGTCGCCGACCTGCACACCGACTCGCTGCTCTGGAAGCGTGATCTGCTCGACGAGTCCGAGGTTGGTCACGTCGACCTGCCGCGGCTGCAGCGCGGCAACGTCGCCCTGCAGGTATTCTCCGCCACCACAAAGAGCCCGCGCGGGCAGAACTACGAAGAGAACACCGGCGACTCGGACAACATCACCCTGCTCGCGGTTGCGCAGATGTGGCCGGTGCGCACCTGGAACAGCATCTTCGAGCGAGCGCTTTACCAGCTGGAAAAGCTGCACGACTTTGCCGCAGACAGCGGCGGTGAGCTGGTGGTGATCAAAAGCGTCGGCGACCTGGAGACGTTCATCGAGCAACGCGAGCAGAACGGCAACCTGGCCGCCGGGATCTACCTGATTGAAGGCGCGCACCCGCTGGAGGGTGAGCTGGACAACCTCGATCGGCTGTTCGACGCAGGCCTGCGCGTTGCCGGCCTCACCCACTTTTTCGACAACCGTCTCGGCGGCTCGCTGCACGGCATCAGCGGTGAGGGCCTGACCCCGTTCGGCGAGGACGTCATTCGTCGGGCCAACGAGCTCGGCATCATCATCGACGTGGCGCACGCGTCCCCGCAGATGGTGCGCGATGTGCTGGATCTCTCCAGCGCGCCGGTCATTCTTTCCCACGGCGGGGTCAAAGGTCTCTGCGACATGAGCCGGAACCTGGAGGATGACCTGATGCAGCGGATCGCCGCCGCCGGTGGGCTGATCGGCATCGGCTACTGGGACGGCGCGGTGTGCGACATCACGCCGCTGGGGGTGGTGCGCTCGCTCCGCTACGCCATCGATCTGCTCGGCGTCGACCACGTCGCGCTCGGTTCTGACTATGACGGCAGCACCGAGGTGCTGTTCGATACCTCGGAGCTCGCCATCCTCACCCAGACCATGCTGGACGAGGCGTTCACCGAGGAGGAGATCCGTAAGGTGATGGGCGAGAACGCAAAGCAGTTCTTTCTTGCTAACCTGCCTCGGCAGTAAGGAGAAGCGACATGGCTGACAACGTAAAGGTGCCTGAAGCGGCAAGCGACCGCGGCAGGATCGCGCCGGCCAAGCTTGCCCACTTCGTGCTCCGCACCCCGCGCTACACGGAGATGATCAGCTGGTACCAGACGGTCCTTGAGGCGGAGGTGGTTGCAGGATCGGAGTTCGCCACCTTCATGACCTACGACGACGAGCATCACCGGGTGGCGCTCATCAACCTGCCGGACTGCAAACCGTCGGATCCGAACACGGCGGGCGTGGACCACTGCGCCTTCACCTACGCCTCCATCGACGATCTGTTTGCCACCTACGAGCGTCTGAAAGCGGCAGGCATCGAACCTTACTGGTCCGTGAACCACGGCCCCACCCTGTCGTTCTACTACCGCGACCCGGATGGCAACCAGATCGAGCTGCAGATCGACATCTTCGCCAGCAACGAAGCGCTGAACGAGTGGATGCGCGGCAGCGACTTCGACACCAACCCGATCGGGGTCAAGTTCGATGCGGACGATCTGATTGCCCGCTATCGGGCCGGCGAGCCGGCGGCGGAGCTGCTCGCCCGCCCGGTCATCGATCCGAAGGACGTGCCCGAGCAGTTCCCGGGCTGATCCATTAGCTTTCCCGAAGCCGGTCCGACGCCTGGCGCAGCTGACGGTTCTCCGAACCGCAGATCTGCTATCTTTGCCCGTTCGACCTAACCAACCTCTCTGATCAGGAGCAGACTGTGGCACCCGCAGAAGATCTGAATTCGTTTCGCGAAGAAGCCCGGCAATGGCTGACCGACAACTTCCCGAAGAGCCTGGCCAACAAGCGCCCACCGGGCATCGCCGGCTTCGGCGCCAAGCTCACCGGTGACTGGAAAGACTGGCAGTTGAGCCTCGGCGAGAAGGGCTGGTCCACGCCGACCTGGCCGGCCGAGTACGGCGGCGGCGGCCTGAGCCCGGAGCAGGCCGGCGTGCTGGCTGAAGAGATGCGCACGATGGGCGCCATCAGCCCCATCGGCGGCTTCGGCACCATGATGTGGGGCCCCACCCTGCTCGAGTTCGGCACGGAAGAGCAGAAGCAGCGCTACCTGCCGGACATCATCCACGGCAACATCCACTGGTGTCAGGGCTACTCGGAACCAGGCGCCGGGTCCGACCTGGCGAACCTGCAGTCGTTTGCCGAGGACAAGGGTGACCACTTCCTTCTGAACGGCTCCAAGGTCTGGACCAGCGGCGCGCTGGAGGCGGACTGGATGTACGGCGTTTTCCGTACGGACAAGAGCAACAAGTACGAAGGCATCAGCTTCCTCACCCTGGACATGAAGTCCCCGGGCGTTGAGGTCAAACCCATCGTCCTCATCTCCGGCCAGTCGCCGTTCAATGAGGTGTTCTTCACCGACGTGGTGGTGCCGAAGGAGAACCTGATCGGCGAGAAGAACCTGGGCTGGAACATCGGCAAGCGGCTGCTGCTGCACGAGCGCCAGGGCATCGCCGGCAGCGCTGACGCCAACGTGGTGGGCGGCTCCTACGACATCGAAAACGTCGCCCGGGACTACATCGGCATGGACGGCGACAAGCTGGCCGACGGCGCCATGCGCGAGCGCATTGCCCAGCAGAAGATGTTTGCCCACGCCTACGCGCTTACCGGCCGTCGCTTCAGCGACGAGGCCGCGGTGCACGGCCCGTCCGCGGCGGTCGGCATCCTCAAGGTCGCCTGGGCCAAGGACAACCAGAACCGGGAGGAGATGCTGATCGAGATGCTCGGCAACCGCGGCCTCGGCTGGGAGGGGGACGGCTTCTCCGACAACGAGCTGCACAGCGTCCGCACCTGGCTGCGCTCCAAGGCCAATTCCATCGAGGGCGGCACCACTGAGATCAATCTGAACCTGGTCGCCAAGCGCGTGCTGGGCCTGAAGGGGTATTGAGGCATGGCGGTACTGACAGAAGAGCAAACCATGCTCAAAGACCAGGCGCACGCCTGGGCGAGAGACGAAGCACCGGTCACCGCGTTCCGGCAGATGCGCGACAGCGGCGCGGCCAACGGCTTTGAGCCCGGCACCTGGCAGGAGATGGCCAACATGGGCTGGACGGGCATCCTGATACCGGAAGCGCTCGGCGGTTCCGGTATGGACTACGCCACCTTCGGCGTGGTCCTGGAGGAAACCGGTCGCCAGCTGGTCGCCTCACCCCTGCTCGCCTCCGGGCTGGTCGGGGCGTCGGCGCTGCTGCTCGGCGGCAACGACACGCTGAAGCAGGCCTGGCTGCCCGGCATCGCCGCAGGCACCAGCATCGTCACCCTGGCTGCAGACGAAGGCCCGCACCACGCACCCGAGCACATCGCTCTGGCGGCAACGCCTGCCGGCGACGGCTTCAAGCTGGACGGCAGCAAGGTCTTCGTGCTGGAAGGCGGCGCTGCGGATGCGTTCGTCGTGGCTGCAAGAACCAGCGGTACCGCTGGCGAGCAGGCCGGCATCACCCTGTTCCTCGTTCCGGCCGACAGCCCCGGGCTGACGGTTTCGGCGCTGAAGACGGCCGACAGCCGGGGCTACGCCGACCTCAGCTTCGCCGGGGCGGAAGTCGGCGCCGATGCGGTGCTCGGCGAGGTGGACAACGGCTTCCCGCTGCTGGATGCCCTGCTCGACCGCGCCAGAGCCGGCCTTGCCGCAGAGATGCTCGGCACCGCCTGTGAGGCCTTCGACCGCACCCTCGACTACCTGAAGACCCGCGAGCAGTTCGGCCAGGTGATCGGCTCTTTCCAGAGCCTGGGCCACCGGGCCGCAACCCTGTTCATGGACAGGGAGTTCGCCCGCTCCTGCGTGGAAGCCGCACTCCGAGCCATCGATGCGGACGATCCGGAAGTACCCATCCTCTGCTCGCTGGCCAAGTGCAAGGCGGGCGAGTTCCTGCACGACATGTCCAACGACATGATCCAGATGCACGGCGGCATCGGCATGACGGACGAGTTCGACGCCGGCTTCTTCCTGAAGCGGGCCCGGGCCACCGAAGCAACTTTCGGCGGCCAGTCGTTCCACCGACGCCGCTACATCAGCCACTTCGGCATCTGAGGAAGGTCTGATGGCTGACGCGCAATGGTCGGAACGGAAGGTATCCAGCGCCCGGCACGAGACGGCTTACCTGGCGGCGGGGCCCGAAGACGGCACCGCCATCATCCTGGTGCACGGCTGGCCGGAGCTGTCGATCAGCTGGCGGCACCAGATCCCGTTTCTGGCCGAGCTCGGCTATCGGGTGATCGCCCCGGATATGCGGGGATACGGCGGCTCGACAAGCTACCGGACGCACGAGGCGTACGCGCAACGGGAAGTGGTGGCAGACATGCTCGAGCTGGTCGACGCGCTCAGCATCGACCGGGCCATCTGGATCGGCCACGACTGGGGCGCGCCGACGGTCTGGAACATGGGCCGCCACCATCCGGACCGGGTGATCGCGCTCGCCAACCTCTGCGTGCCGTACAACACCCTGGAGTGCGGCTGGCCGGGCATCCTGCCCTACGTTGATCGTGATCTTTATCCGGAAGACGACTATCCGGCCGGTCAGTGGGAGTATCAGCGCTTCTACGAGGAGAACTTCGAGGACGCGACCCTTGCCTTCGACGCGAACCCCCGCGCCGTCTGCAAGCTGCTGTTCCGCCGCGGCAACGCCAGCGGCGAAGGTCAGATCGCAGCAACCGCCACCACCCGGAAGCTGGGCGGCTGGTTCGGCGGCGGTCCGGCACCGGAGATGCCGCGGGACGAGCAGGTGCTCACCGAGGCAGACCTGGAGCGCTACGCCGAGTCGCTCGAGCGGAACAGCTTTTTCGGTCCGGACAGCTACTACATGAATCACGCAGCCAACGAGGCCTACAGCAACGAGCAGCCAGACGCCCGCCTCGGAATGCCGGTGCTGTTCGTGCACGCTGCCTACGACTACGTCTGCGAGACCATGACCTCGACGCTGGCCGAACCGATGCGCTCCCTCTGCGACGATCTGACCGAGAAGACCATTCCCAGCGGCCACTGGATGGCGCAGGAAAGGCCGGAGGCGCTGAACCTGGTGCTGAGCAACTGGCTGACGACAATCGGCTGAGCTATCTTCTGCCGATTCGGAGAGGAGAGAGACTCATGCCACGCTGGCTCAACTACCTGCTGCTCAGCCTCGGCGCTGCCGGGATCATCCTGGCCATCGCCGCACCCATCGGCCCCATGCCCGGGTTCCGCATCGGCGGTGATGCCGCCGAGCCGCCAGACTCCTGGCGCGGAGCCGAGCTCCCGGACAACATCCTGTTCGGCACTTACGACGGCCTCTTCCCCTACGTGGTGACCATCTGGGTCGTCGAGTCCGGCGGCAACCTCTACGTGGTGGGTGACCCGGCAAGCACCTGGGTGGAGAAGGCGACCAGCAGCGGCGACGTCCGGGTCCGCATCAACGATTCGGTCTACGACATGCAGGCGACCCGACTGCCGCCGGGACGGGCGGACGTGCTGCAGGCCTACATCGACCGCTATCAGGCCGACTACCCGGAGATCATCGACGGCTTCCCGCCGCTCGAGGAGTTCGCCCAGGGCAGCGCGCTGTTTCAGCTGGCGCCTCGCTGAAGGCATCCCCTGAGCCCATTCGCGCAGGACGAGGCAAGCGCTCGATAGCAGGTCACGGCCTGTGCCTGCTAGGTACTGACCCGCATTGACGATACGCAGGTGTCCCGGCACTCTGGCGGGTCTGCACACACTTGGACTCGAAGGGGAACTGCTATGAGCGTGGACGGAAAGGTAGCCATCATCACGGGGGCCGGCGGTGGCCTGGGTAAGGAGCACGCGCTGCTGCTCGCGAAGCACGGCGCGAAGATCGTGGTCAACGATCTGGGCGGCAACGTGGACGGCTCCGGGCAGGGCGACGCTGCCGATGCGGTCGTCGACGAGATCAAAGCGGCGGGCGGTGACGCGGTCGCCAACAAGGACTCGGTTTCGGACCGGGACGGCGCCAAGCGCATCGTCGAAACGGCCATCAACACCTACGGCACCGTCGACATCGTGGTCAACAACGCCGGTATCCTGCGCGACAAGTCGTTCAAGAAGATGACGCTGGACGAGTGGGACATCGTCATCAACGTGCACCTGAACGGCTCAGCCTACGTCACCTGGCACGCATGGCCGATCATGTACGAGAAGAACTACGGACGGGTGATCTTCACCAGCTCCGTGTCCGGCATCCTCGGCTCGTTCGGCCAGGGCAACTACGGCGCCGCCAAGATGGGCATGGTCGGGCTGATGAACAACCTGGCTCGAGAAGGCGCGTCGCACAACGTGCACACCAACTGCCTGTCGCCCGGCGCCGCTACCCGGATGACGGCCAGCGTGCCCGGCAGCACCATCGATCTGGACAACCCGCCGGCGGACAACCTGCCCGGGCTGGTGAGTCCAGCGGTGCTCTACATGGCCGGTGAGGATGCGCCGAACGGGCGGATCATTCAGGCCGCCGGCGGTCGCTTCGCCAGCGACATGGTCTTCTCGAACAGCGGTGTGGACCTCGGCGCGGACATGGACCCGGAAGACTTCCTGGACGCGGCCGATCAGGCGCTGGACATGACGGACGCAGCACCCAAGACCAGCTTCTGGCGCTGATCTGACCGCCGCCTAGACGGGCGCCCGACGCTCCGGTCGGGGCGTCTGCATGGGCGGCACCTTCTCTGCCAGCAGCGCGACCAGGGCGTCGCGCTGCCCGGCATAGCCCGGATCGTCCCAGAGGTTGACCAGCTGATCCGGGTCCTCGTTCATGTCGTAGAGCTCACCTTCGCTGCCGTCGTACAGATGGCTCTTGCCGTAAGCCGTGCAGAGCCAGCCTGACTGCTCGTAGATCGACTTCAGGTGCATGTCGATGGGCCCATGCTCCGAGTCCCACTCGGTGAGCACGAAAGAGCGTCCCTGGGCGCTCGCCTCCTCGTCGCTCTGCGGCAGCTTCATGCCTTCGCAGTAGGCGGGCTCATCAATGCCGGCGATGTGGCAGAAAGTGCTGGCCAGATCCAGATGGCCAACCGGCGCGCTGACCTCAGCCGGCTCGATGCCGGCGCTGACCGCCGGGCGCCAGATAAAGGGCAGGCGCATCAGCGCGTCGACGTGATACGGGCCCTTGAACAGCAGGCCGAAGTCACCCTGCAGCTCGCCGTGATCGGTGGTGAAGAAGATGTCCGTGTTGTCGAGCTGCCCCCTGGCCGCGAGATGATCGAGCACCCGCTGGCAGGCCTCGTCGATCAGCTCGTTCTCGATGTGCGTCATGGCGTTGATCTCCCGGATCTGGTCCGGCGTCATGGCCGCCGGCACAAACTCCCGCGGTGACTCCAGGTTCGTCCAGAGGCTGCCTTCATAGTAGCCACGCCAGTGTTTCGGCTTGCCGGCCAGCAGCGCTTCCCGCGCCGCGGGCTGCTCCCGATACAGCTTCGGCAGCGGCACGTCCTGCCAGAGGACGCGATGCAGCTCGGAGCTGGGCACGTCCCAGGGGTGATGCGGATCAGGGAAGCTCATCCAGCAGAAGAACGGGTCCGCGGCGTCGAGGCTGGAAATCCAGTTGATGGTTCGATCCGCCACCCAGTCGGTGTGATAGAGCTCCCGCGGCACATCCATGGGCCAGACCTGCACCGCGCCGGTCTCGCCGCGGCTGGCCGTGTTCTGCCCTTTGTCAGTCACCATGGGATAAAACTGCTCTTTCGCGGGCAGCCGCTCGTTCATCCACAGATCGTAGTGGCTGTGCCCTTCGAAGAAGTGGTTGGCAAGCTCCATGTGGTCGAACCCGCGGTGCGGGCCGGTGCTGGCCAGCGCCGCCATGCGGTTTTCAAAGAACTCCTGCGGATCGCCGAGCCAGGGTTCGAAGTGGGCCTTGCCCAGGAGCCCGGTGTGATAGCCGTGTGCCTTCAGGTGATGGGCCACCGTCTGCCGGTCTTCGGGCAGGCAGACGCCGTTCATCCAGACGCCGTGGGAGCCCACGTGTTGGCCGGTGATGATGGTCGCTCGGGCCGGCATGCAGACCACGTTCTGATTGTGTGCGCGCCGGTAGTTGACGCCATTTGCCGCCAGCGCGTCGATGGCCGGCGTGCGCGCGATCTCGCCGCCGTTGCAGCCGAGGGCGTCGTAGCGCATCTGGTCGGTGGTGATCAGGAGGATGTTTCTTTTCATGGCCGGAGTGTTCCACAGCGTTCGCGGAATGTCGCACCGCTCAGGCTCCGGTACCATGACCGCTTCGAGAAGCCGGGGCCCGGAATTGAGACTGAGTGCTGGAAGCAGAGTGTGCGGATGGCTGCGCGCCGTACCGGGGACGGTGGCGCTGATGCTGCTGCTGAGCGCCACCAGCGCGGGGGCTGCCGAGCGCCTGCACCTGCTGATCCCGGCCGGTCCGGGCGGCGGCCTTGACAGCACCGCTCGCGCCATCGGCGAGGCGCTGCGCAGCGAAAACCTGCGGGCCCCGGTTTCCTTCGAGAACATGACCGGTGGCGGTGGCGGCCGCGCCATGGCCCACTTCATAGAAACCGCCGATCGGCAGCAGAACACCCTGCTGATCAACTCCACGCCGCTCATCATCCGCTCGCTGCAGGGCCTGTTTCCGCACGACCATCATGATCTGGTGCCCATCGCCGGGCTGGTGGGGGAATACGGCGCCTTCGTGGTGCGCTCGGACTCGGCGCTCGGCTCCTGGCCCGAGTTCGTCGCGGCGCTGCAGGCCAACCCACGAGCGATCCATGTTGGCGGCGGTTCGGTCCGGGGCAGCCTGGACCATCTGATTCTGGCGCTGGCCCTGGAGCAGTCCGGCATCGAGCCGAGAGCGGTGCGCTACCTGCCGTACGATGCCGGCGGCAAAGCCATGCTTGCGCTGCTCGGCGGCGAGATCGAGGTGTTGAGCACCGGCATCGGCGAGGCGATCTCCTACGCGCAGTCCGGCGATGTCCGGATACTGGGCATCACGGCTCAGGAGCGCCTGCCGCAGCTGCCGGAGGTGCCGACGATCAGCGAGCTCGGCACGCCGGTCGTGTTTGCCAATTGGCGTGGGGTGTTTGCTGCCCCCGGCACCAGCCCCGAGCAGGCAGAGCTGCTCCAAGCTCAGATCAGCCAGGCCCTCGCCTCCGCGGCCTGGCAGGAAGCAACGACACGCTACGGCTGGACTTCCCTCGCGCTCATGGGTGATGCGTTCAGCCGCTACCTGGACGAGCAGGCCGCCGTGCTGGAAACCACCCTCGAAGGCCTCGGCTTCATCCGCCGCTGAGCCGGATGGCGGGTATGGGTTACCGACTGCTGCTCCTCGCCCTGCTGGCCGGCAGCGTGCTGTACACGCTTGCTGCGCGCCGGATCCCCATGGATCCCTGGACCGCCGAGGAGGCGATCAACGCGCAGACCCTGCCGACCGTGTACGGCCTGCTCCTGAGCGGCGCGCTGCTGCTCGCCCTGTTCCGCGCCCGACCCGAACGCCCAGCCGCCGACCTCGATGCCGGTCGCATCCTGCGCCTGGCAGGGGTCGGCCTGCTGGTGCTCGCCTTCATCGCCCTGGTGGGCTGGCTCAACCTCTGGCTGGCGCTGGCCGGCCTGCTGTTTGCGGCAGCCTGGTGGCTAGGCGAGCGCCGCTGGCTGCAGATGGGCGCGCTGGCCGTGTCGATTCCCCTGCTCGGCTACCTCGGCATCGAGCTCGGGCTCGGCGTCTACCTGCCCGACTAGCCCATGCTCGAAGGCATCCTCACCGGGTTCAGCACCGCGTTCAGCCTCGCCAACGTGGGCTGGGTGCTGTTCGGCTGCCTGGCAGGCACGCTCATCGGCATGCTGCCCGGCCTCGGCCCGATCACCGCGATCGCCCTGATGATTCCGGTCAGCTACTCCCTGGATCCCGCTAGCGGCCTGATCATGATGGCCGGCGTCTACTACGGCGCCGTGTTCGGCGGCTCAACCTCCGCCATCCTGATCAACGCCCCGGGCGTCGCCAGCACGGTCGCAACCAGCTTCGACGGCTACCCCATGGCCCGCGACGGCCAGGGTGGTCGCGCGCTGGCCATCGCCGCCTACGCCTCGTTCGCCGGCGGCAGCCTCGGCGCCATGGCGCTCATGCTGTTTGCCGGCTACCTGGCGGCGCTGGCGCTGGCCTTCCAGTCGCCCGAGTACACGTTGCTGCTGCTGCTGGCGATCTCCTCGGTGGTCGTGTTCGCCGCTCCGCGCGCCCGGTTGCCGTCGCTGATCACCCTGCTGATCGGCCTCATGCTGGGCACCATCGGCACCGACCAGCTGGCCGGCATCCCCAGGTTCACCTTCGATCGGCTGGATCTGGCCGATGGCCTCAACTTCGTGCTGGTGGTGATGGCCACCTTCGCCCTGGCCGAGGCTTTCAGGATGGTGCTGCAGGACGAGCCGCCGGTAACGCCCGACGTCTCGTCACGGCAACTGCGCCTGTCGCTGAATCGCACCCGCCGCCTTGCCCCGGTGGTTGGCCGCAGCTCGGTGATCGGCTTCATAACCGGCGTGCTGCCGGGCGCCGGCGCCACTCTGGCCAGCTTCTTTGCTTACGACGTAGAGAAGCGGCTCGGTGATGGCAGCAGGGAGGCCGGCGTCGCGGCGCCGGAAGCGGCCAACAACGCTGCCTCCACCGGCTCGTTCGTGCCGCTCCTGACCCTCGGCATTCCCGGTTCCGGCACCACCGCGGTGCTGCTCGGCGTCATGCTGAGCTACGGCCTGCAGCCGGGACCGCGACTGCTTACCGAGCAGCCGGAGATTTTCTGGGGCGTGATCGCCTCCATGTATCTGGGCAACCTGTTCCTGCTGGCACTGAACCTGCCACTGATCCCGTTCCTGGCCCGGTTGCTCCGGGTCCGCAGCACCCTGCTGATCCCGCTGATCATCGGCTTCTCCCTGGTCGGCGTTTACCTCACCACCCTGAACGGCTTCGACCTCTACCTGATGCTCGGCCTCGCCGTTCTCGCGCTGGCGCTGCGCTGGTTCGATTTCCCGCTGGCGCCGCTGCTGCTCGGGTTCATCCTGAGCGGCCTGCTGGAGGAAAACGCCCGACGAACCCTGTTCATCACCGAAAACGGCCTGCACACCCTGCTCGACCGCCCGGCCTTCCTGGCGCTGGCAGCGCTGCTCCTGGTGGTCTGGCTGGTCCCGCTCTGGCAGCGCCTGCGGGCAAAGTCCGGCTCGCTGGATTAAGGCGCGCCATTTCAGGAGAATCTGCTTCTCGCATCCGGCAGGTTGAACAGAGGGTTCTCATGGCTGACTACGACCTCATCATTCGCAACGGCTCGATCATCGATGGCAGCGGCAGCGCCGCGAGCAACGGAGACGTGGCGGTCAAAGACGGGCTGATCGCCGCTGTCGGCACGGGCATTTCCGGCAGCGCCGCCAGGGAGATCGACGCCAGCGGCAAGGTGGTCACCCCCGGCTTCATTGACGTGCACACCCACTACGACGGCCAGGCCACCTGGGACAGTCACCTGAACCCCTCCTCGAACCTCGGCACCACCACCGTGGTCATGGGCAACTGCGGCGTCGGCTTCGCGCCCTGCCGGGAGGCAGACCATGAGGTGCTGGTGCAGCTGATGGAAGGCGTGGAGGAAATTCCCGGCACGGCGCTGGACGAGGGGCTGCCCTGGAACTGGGAGTCCTTCCCCGACTACCTGAACGCCCTCGAAGATCTCAACCGCGACATCGACGTGGCTGCGCTCTTTCCGCACGGGCCGCTGCGCGTTTACGTGATGGGCGAGCGCGGCGTGAACCGGGAGCCGGCCACCAGCGACGACATCGAGACCATGAAGGAGATCCTGAGAGAGGGTATGGACGCCGGCGCGGTCGGCTTTTCCACCTCCCGCACGCTCGTGCACCGTTCCAGCTCCGGCAACTTCATTCCCACCTACAAAGCGGCCACCGACGAGCTGAAGTCGCTCGGTGAGGTGCTCTCCGGCGAGCAGGGCCACGTGTTCCAGCTCATCTCCGACTGGGAAGATCTGGATGACGAGTTCAGCATCCTCCGTGAAACAAGCGATCGAACGGGCGCCAAGGGCACTTTCACCCTGCTCTACCTGGACAGCCAGCCAGAGCTCTGGCGCGCCCAGCTGGATCGGGTGGAAGCGGCTCAGCAGGCAGGCCTCGACATCCGCGGCCAGGTGTTGTCCCGGCCGGTGGGCATGATGATGGGGCTGCAGTCCTCCATGCAGCCGTTCTACCAGCGACCGACCTTTCTCGCCCTGGAAGGTCTGCCGCTTGCGGAGAAGCTCGAGAAGCTGCGCGAACCGGAGGTTAAGGCGAAGATTCTCGCCGAGCAGAACGTCAGCCCGCACATCTTCGTGCGCATCATTCAGAACAACTACGACCGGGTCTTCGTGCTGGAAGACCCCATCGACTACCTGCCGAGCAGGGAGCACACCATCACCGCCCGGGCGGCCGCCGCCGGCCAGGAGCCGGAGTCCTGGCTCTACGACTACCTGTTCGCGGGGGACGGCTCGAACCTGATCTACTTCGCCGCCGCCAACCTGAGCGAGCACATCCCCGAGCTGCTCGGCCATCCCAACACCGTGGCCGCGCTCGGCGATGGCGGCGCCCACGTCGGCTCGATCTGCGACACCAGCGCCAACGTCTACGTGCTCACCAAGTGGGTGAAAGACAGAAACGAGTTCGAGCTGGCCCAGGCGATCAACATGCTGACCCGGCAACCGGCAGAGCTGTACTCGCTGCTCGACCGTGGGCTGCTGGCACCCGGCATGAAGGCGGATATCAACGTGATCGACTTCGAGGCGCTACAGCTGCGCACCCCGCACGTGGTCCACGACCTGCCTGCCGGCGGCCTGCGCTTCCTGCAGAATGCCGACGGCATCGACGCCACCATCGTTGCCGGCGAGGTGATCTACGAGCAGGGTGAAGCAACCGGCGCCCTGCCCGGCAAGCTGGTGCGCGGCAGCCAGGCCGATCCCAGGATGAGCGCCTGAGTCAACCGTGCCTCGCCCAGCACTGACAGACGAGCAACGCCGCGAAACCCGTCGTCGGATTCGTCAGGCGGCTGCCGATCTTTATGCCGACAACGGCCTGACCGACATCTCTGCCCGGGCCATCGCCAAGCGGGCGGAGGTTTCGGTGGGCACCATCTACTCGCACTTCGAGAACCTGACCGAGCTGATGCAGTCGCTCTGGCGAGCGCCGCTGCGCCGCCTCCTGCAGGAGCTGGAAGAGGTGGCGTCCAGCGAGCCCGAGCCGCTGGACGCGCTGCGGGCGCTGCTGGAAACCTACGCCCGCTTCGCCCTCGAGCAGCCGGCGCTGTACCGCGGGGCCTTTCTCTTCGTGCGTCCGGAATCGCACGAGAAACCGCGTCAGGCGAGCATCGAGCAGAGCGACATCACCGGTCCCATGCTGGCCGCCATCGAGCGCGGCCAGAGCCAGGGGCTGATCCGTGAGGGTTCACCCGCGGCGCTGGCAGAGCTGCTCTGGGCCGGCCTGCACGGTGCTATCGGGCTGCCCGTGAACATCGATCGGGTGCAGTTTTCAGCACCGGAAGCGCTGACCGGCAACATGATCGACCTGCTGCTGGAGTGGCTCACTGCCCGGCCATCAGGCTGATTGAACCCCTTTCCCGGAAGCCGTGACCTACGGACAGGCAAGCGGCAATCGAGGCAAGGGACCATGAAAATCTCCGACCACTACAGCGCCGACCACCTGCTGGCGAAGGTGATGATCTACATCGGTTACCTGCTGGTGGGCAGCATCAGCATCGAAACCGGCAACGCCTACGTCGCCCTGATCTTCGGTACGGCTCTCTGGCTCTTCGGCGTCAACGCAGCGGCCTACCTGATCGAAACGGTCCGCGGCCACGAGCACTGCCACAACCGGATCTGAGCCCGGCGCTAACCGCTCACTCGAGCAGTTTGAACATTACGGCGGCCAGAAATCCGGACAGGGTTGCCAGGCCAACCGAGTTGCCGCTGCCCATGAGGACGGCTTCCGGAATCATCGCCGCAGCAATCATGGTCAGCATGGCGCCGGCTGCGAGCCCCTCGAAAAATGCCAGCCAGGTGTGATCCAGAACCCCGGCCAGCAGGAAACCGAGGCCGGCGCCGATGGCAGTGATCAGCATCAGCGCGAACCACATCATGAAGATCCGCAGCTTGTGCCAGCCCAGGTCCAGCATGTTCGCCGAGCTGGACAGCGCTTCGGGGAAATTCGACAGGAACAGACCCGCCACCAGCGTGAAGGGCACCACATCGAGAAAGGCGACCTGGCCGCTCGCCGCCAGGCTGGCACTCAACATCCCGAGCATGCCGGCGCCGATGACGACGCTTTCGGGGATGCCATCCAGCAGGATGCCCAGCCAGATCGCCAGGGGGGCGCCGTGCCGCTCCTCTTTCAGCTTCCGCATCACCGGCGGCGGCGGGATCTCCACGCCGGCGATCACCCCCTGGCGCGACGCCTCGAGCCAACCCTTGACCTGTTCCTCGCGCCGGGAGACCAGTCCGGACAGAAGTTCCAGGCGCTCCGCGGTGATCTCCCGGCAGGCAGCTTCGAACTCGGGCGACAGCGCCCGCAGCGCGTCGAACCCTTCTCGAGACACCTTCACGCACTTCACCGGCTCCGTGACCACGCCGGTGGCCGGTGATGCCAGGCCGGTGAACAGCGGCAGCAGGCCAATGACACCTTCCGTGGAATCGACGGTCTGGATCACCTCGTCGTCGACGCGGGCCTCCACCGCACCCTCGAGCAGCAGGTAAGCAGCGTCCACCGGCTCGTCCTGAGTGATCAGCACGGCGCCGGGCTGAAAGCTCATGGGTTCCAGGGAGCTCATCAGGGTTTTGATCTCTTCCGGCGGAAACGACTGAAAGAGCGGGATCGACGCCAGCTTCGCCAGGACCTCTTCCTGCTCTCTGGCCGCGGCCCGCTGGTAGTAACGGAACAGCGTCGACGGCCGGCGCAGGAAGCCGCCCTGCTGGTTCACCAGATGGTCGAGGCCGACGTAGGTGAACCCGCCGACGACACAGCCCCCGATCAGCACAAAAAACGTCCTGACGTCAGCCGCCTCCGATCCCAGCCCTAGCGCCGTCGGCGCGATCAGCTCCACGGACAATGCCGCTAGCAACGCCCCGGCACCGAATGCAGCCAGCACGGAAATCTGCTGCGGCCGGAAGCGGAAGCTGAGGCCCACCCAGGATCCCAGCGGCAGAGAAACAGCGCTCAGACCGCCCAGCGCGCAAGCCCAGAGAAGGTAGCTCGACACGCTGGCGCTCAGTTCAACTCAGCGTAGTCACGGGCCGCCCTGGCAACCGCCCGGGCGCAGTCACCGGGCGTGGTGCCGCCTTCGAACATGTCCAGACAGGGCCCGGCGAGCACCTCCGGGCGATTCTCAGCCAGCCAGGCGAACACCGCCTCGAACACCGGCGGGTCGTCGCCGGCAAAGACCGCGGAGTGGATCCGGCCTGCCCGCACCGTCAGGGTGAAGGTATCGGTTGCCGTGTAGCCCAGGGCCTGACCGAAGTCATCGCTGACGGTGATCGCGCACTGGATGGACTCATCCGCCGCGATGCTGCACGGCCGCCGCGTCAGCACCTGGTAGTTGGCCGCCTGCGCCCAGCCCTGGTAGTACAGGACCCGGTCCAGGTCTTCTCCCGGGACGATCAGGGCCGCTAGCGCACCTGCATCCCAGGCGTAGAAGGCGTCGACGAACTTCTCCGCGAGCGTAAGGGGACTGATCTCTGCAGAGGCGTCTGCTGACTTGTCATCCGCCTCACCGGCGCCTGTGCAGCCGAGGCTGAGCAGCGCCGCGATCGATAGCAGCAGCCCCCGCCAGCACGGCAGAACAAGATGACTTCTGTTCGGATCCCCAGCTCGCATCCACTCCCTCCCTTCGTTTCGGGTCACTTTCATTCACTGACGCCGTGCACCATTATGCGCTCCGGAGAGACGTTTGAGTGAGCCCATGACAGAGCCTGAAGCACACCCGGACCCCACCTACCGGCCGGCTGCTTCGGTACCGGCGAACGCCGTCCGATACGGGCTGCAGCCACTCGCCATCGTGCTGATTCTCTGGTACTGGGCTGCGAACCCGGAAAACCCTGCCGTCTTCCCGGTTGTGCTGGTCACGCTGCACCTCGTGCTCGGCGTTCTCGAGCGCCTGATGCCGGCGCGTCCCGGCTGGATCATCTCCGGCTGGCAGCAGCTGGGTAACATCGGCCTGGTGTTCGTGCTCACCATCGGGGTTGGCGTGGTGGGCGGTCTCTACGATGAGTTGCTGCGGGAGCCGCTCAGCGAGCTCCGAGCCGCCGCACATCTCGACATCTGGCCGCATCAGTGGCCGTTGCTAGCCCAGCTGTTTCTGGTGTTTTTCGCCAGTGAGTTCATCTGGTACTGGTTTCATCGGGCCGAGCACCGCTGGCAGCTGATCTGGCGGGTTTCAGGCCATGGCGCGCATCACTCGTTCAAGCGCCTGGGCGCTTTGAACTTCGGCCTCAATCACCCGTTGGAGTTTTTTCTGCTGGTGCTGCCGGCTGCCCTGGTGGAGCTGACCTTCGGTGTCGGCCCGGCCGCTGCTGGTGCTGCGGTGCTGGGGGTCGCCCAGGCGTCAATTGCGCACTCGAACCTGGATCTGAACACCCGGGTGATCGGCTGGCTGTTCACGACCAACCGCTATCACATCCACCACCACTCCATGGTGCTGGACGAGAGCAACACCAACTACGGCTGCTCGGCCATCGTCTGGGATCGCCTGTTCGGCACCTTCGCGGATGCCGATACCCGGGAGGCAGGGACCGGCCCGACCGAGCCGAGCCTCTGGCAGAAATTCATCATGCCGGTGCGGGAGCCGCAGGACACGGCGATCGCGCCCGACTAGCTCATCCTGCCAGCCAGGCAGGCGCCGCCGGCAGCTCTTCTACCCAGGGCTGGTCCGGCGACCACTGCCCGGCCACATGGGCGGCCACCTTGGTCCCGTCGTAGGTGATCCACTTCACCGGCTCCAGCTCGATGATCACCCGCTTCGGGGTATCGAGGAACTGCACGAAGCCGGCAGCAGCTGCTTCGTCGCCCTGCCGCAGCTTGATGGCCAGCGCCGGGTAGAACCAGGCTTTCAGCGCTTCGTTGTCCTTGTGCACGGTGGCCCGGCACTTCACCGTCATCGTCTGATCACGACCCAAGGCCGTGCCCTCGCTTGTGATGATCACAGCGGACTTGTCTCTTTTCCGCAGCGCCGGCACCCGTTTGCGCTGCTCGGCGCAGGTGACCCAGAACCTGCCGTCTTGAAATACGAAGCGGTGCATGACGCCCATCGGCCAGCCATCGCTGGTCGACCAGAGCACCGAGCACTCCGACTGCAGCTGGCAGAGGCGCTCGATCTTCTCCGGTTCCAACGGGTAGATCGACACATCGTCGTAGTTGGTTTTCGCCGTATCGGCCATCAGCAGGCTCCCCTTCCCAAACTCGTTTGCGCTGATCCTAAGCCAGGCCGAGGGCCCTGTCACAACCGCTGCAGGGCGAACGCGCATTCACGACCCGGCCTGGCCCATGCTACGCTCGCCGCCGATCATCGTGGGAGAGCATCATGAGACTGGAAGGAAAGGTTGCCGTCATCACCGGCGCGGCCAGCGGCTTCGGACGGGCAGCGGCGAGACGCTTCGTCGCTGAAGGGGCGAAGGTCATCCTCGGTGACATTCAGGAAGCCGAGGGCAATGCGGTTGCCGACGAGCTCGGCGAAGGTGCTGCGTTTCTGACCTGCAACGTCACCCGGGAAGACGACGTGGCGGCGCTGGTAGACGCGGCGGTCAGCCGCTTCGGCTCGCTCGACGTGATGTACAACAACGCCGGCGTGGTCGGCGCGGTCGGCCCGATCGCGGAAACCCCGCTCGAGGAGTGGCAGCGGACGCTGGACATTCACCTGAACGGCAGCTTCCTCGGCTGCAAGCACGCCGCCCGGGTGATGATGGGGCAGCAGTCCGGCAGCATCATCAACATGGCCAGCACCGCCGGCCTGCTCGGCGGCCAGGGCCCGCACGCCTACGCCACCTGCAAGCACGGCATGATCGGCCTGACCAAAAACGTTGCGGTGGAGCTCGGCAAGTACGGCATTCGCGCCAACTGCATCGCGCCCGGCAGCATGGCCACCACCATGGTGGCGCAGCTGATCGCCGGTGATCCGAACGACATCGAAGGGGCCAAGGCCCGGCTGGCAAAAACCTCGCCGCTGAACGGCCGGCCCGGCCTGGCCGAAGACGTGGCCAACGCCGCTCTGTGGCTGGCCAGCGACGAGTCCGGCTACACCTCGGGCATGACGCTGACCACCGATGCGGGCGTCACCGTGGGCGCCGGCAACTCCAGCGGCGCCTTCGACGAGTACGCCCCTTTCATTGCCGAAGCAGGCAGGCGCGGTCTTCAGGACTGAGCGTATAGCCCCGCTGCCGGCGCTGGTTGCATCAACAGGCGCTTCCGGTATCCTCTAAAACAGTCACGCCTGACGGTTATTTGGCGTGACGGGGGAATCAGGCCCTGCTGCCCGCAGAATATGGCGGCCGGGCGGGCCGACAGGCCAGACAGACAGCCGGCATAGAGGGGGACCAGCCAGTGGCGTCATCGTCACCGTCAAGCGCAGCACCCACGAGAGAAGCGATTCAGGCCCTGGTCGGGCATGAGTTTCCCGGTGGCGAGTACACGATCGCCCACTGGGAGAACTTTCTGCTGACGGAGTGCACGGGCGGAGAGCAGCTGCCAGATGGTCTGGCCCATCCCGTTGCCCTGTTTCACATGCCCATTCTCGGCGCCGGCACCAGCATCGCCGAGATGTTTGCGCTCGGTCAGGCGGAGTCCGACTTTTCCATCGGCATCGAGAGCTACGACTGGGAGATATACGGCCCGCTCCGGGAAGAAGTCCTCTATCGGGTCACCGGCCGGATCACCGAGGCAGATCGGCAGGAAACCGCGGAGCGAACCTTCGACCGGATTCAGTTCCAGTTCGACCTGCACGACCCGGACGCGACGCACGTCGCCAGAACCACGATCACCTGGCACTACCGGAGAAACTTCGGATGAGGAGGTTTGCCCGATGAACGTCTCGGTGGGTGATGCGATTCCCGAGTGGGAGATGGCGCACGTCAGCGCGGCGCGCATGCGCACCATGGCGGCCGTGCTCAGAGATCCGAATCCGGTGCACTGGGATCCGAAGCTGGTCGCCAAGCTCGGCTTCGGCGAGCGCACCATCAACCAGGGCCCGCTGGGTCTCAGCTACATGATCAACATGCTCCATGAGTGGACGGGGCCGACCAGCATCCGCCGCATCGTCATGCGTTTCCCGCAGGTCATCCTCGATGGCGACGCCGTAATTGCCCGCGGCGAGGTCACCGCGCTCCGCGAGGAAGGGAGCGAACGTCTGGCCGACTGCCGGATCTGGCTGCACCGCGAGGGCAGCGAGCCACCCCTGGAGGGCACCGCGACCGTGGCGCTGCCCGGTTAACAGAACACGCAGTTAGAAACAGGAACCATCGATGTCTGAAGCAACCCAACTTCCAGTTCTTGAAGGCACGCCGCTGCAGCGGGTGGAAAAGCTACGGGACGTGATCGTCAAAGGCGGCGATGAGGCCCAGAACCTCCGGCGCCTGCCCGACGATACGGTGGACGTGCTGATCGACGAAGGCATGTTCCGCTTCACCCTGCCGCCGGAGCTCGGCGGCGAGAACGCTTCCAGCCTGGAGACGATCGAGGTGCTCGAGGCGATGTCGGCCATCGACGCATCGGTCGGCTGGAACGTGATGCTCGGCTCCGAGATCAACGCCATGGCCGCCGGCGGCATGCCCAAGGAGCTGGCCAGGGAGGTCTACATCGACAACCCGCGGGTGGTGATGTGCGGCGGTGGCGGCCCGGGCTCGCAGCCTTCTTACGCCGTGGAGCAGGCGGACGGCAGCTACAAGGTGTGGGGCGAAACCACCTTCATCAGCGGCTGCCACAACTCCACCTGGTGCTTCATGGGCGCGCCCATCGTCGACGACGGCGAGCCGCGCAAGGACGCGGACGGCAACTTCATGTTCAAGATGTGGTTCCTGCACCGATCGCAGTGGGAAATCCTCGACACCTGGGACTGCGCCGGCTTGCGCGGCTCGGGCAGCCACAACGTCAAGGCAGACGGCGCCGTGGTGGAGGAGAAATGGCTGCCGGTGGACCTGATGATCACGCCGGCGCTCTACGACAATCCGGTGTTCCGCATGCCGGTGCCGCTGCGGCTTTCCTACAACAAGGTGGCCATCGCCCTCGGCGTCGCCAAAGGGGCGCTGGAGGCTTTCGCTGACCTGGCCAACAACAAGGTGCCCATGCTCTCAGCCTCGAAGCTGATGGACCGCCCCATCGCCCAGTACCGGATGGGTGAGCTCAGCGGCGCCTACCGGGCGGCACGAGCCTATGTGTTCGAAGCCATGGGCGAAGTGGAGCGGGAGCTCGAGGCGGGGGCGGAGATGCCGTCCACCGAGGCCACCATCAACGCCCGCCTGGCCTGCATTCACGGTGCCCAGTCCTGCATGTCGGTGGTGGACGCGCTGCATGCTGCGGCAGGTACCAGCGCCAGCTACATGGCCAACCCGCTGGAGCGCAAGCTGCGCGACTCGCACGGTGCCGCCTCGCATCGCTGGGTCTCGGCGCCGCTGTACGAAACCCTCGGCGGCATCCTTTTCGGCAAGGAGCCGGACCCGGAGTTTGCCGGCCTGGGCGGCCCGCGGCTCGGCGGCAAGTAGGCGGCCATCATGGGCATGCATGAGCGCTTTCGCCTCGACGGCAAGGTCGCCGTAGTCACCGGCGGCGGCCGCGGTATCGGTCGCGGCATTGCCCTGGCGCTGGCAGAGTGCGGCGCGGACGTCGCCGTGCTGGCCCGCCGGCAGGAAGACGTGGACGCGGTGGCAGCCGAGATCGAAGCGCTCGGCCGGAATAGCCTCGCCCTGTCTGCCGACGTGATGGACTACGAGTCCATCCCCGGCAAGCTTGATCAGGTAGTGGAAACCCTCGGCGGCCTGGACATCATGGTCAACAACGCCGGCGGCAATCTGGACCGGCGCACCTGGTCGCTGCCGGACATCGAGCTCGAGAAGTTCGACGAGCAGCTCAGCCTCAACATGAAGACGAAGTTCTGGGGCGCCCAGCAGGCGGCCAAACGGATGCAGAACGGCGGTCGGATCATCAACATCATCTCCATCGCCGCGCACAAGCCGTCACCCGGCTTCGGCGTCTACTCCGCGGCCAACCTCGGCATGATCAGCATGACCAGAACCATGGCCGTGGAGCTGGCGCCGAAGCAGATCACCGTCAACTGCATCGCCCCTGGCGTGGTGGTGACCGACATGCTGAAGGAAACCATGCACGTCACCGACGAGCAGGCCCATGAAATCTTCGATGGCGCCATCCCGCTCGGCAGAACGGGAACGCCCGAAGACTGCGCCGCAGCGGCCGTGTTCTTCGCCTCGCCGGCAGCCGAGTGGATCACCGGCCAGTTCATCGACGTTGCCGGTGGCCAACCCACCTGAGCATTTACCCTAACCAGCTGACCTGAGGAGAGACAGCGTGGCTGAAGCGAGAGTTCTGGAATCGAGCAACCCGTTCCTGCAGGGCAACAACGCGCCCGTCTACGAGGAGATCACGGCTGAAGACCTGGAGGTGATCGGCGAGATCCCGGCCGACATCGCCGGCAACTTCCTGCGCACCGGTCCGAACCCGTACTTCGTGCCGGACGACGAGCGTTACCACCTGTTCGACGGCGACGGCATGCTGCACGGGGTGCACATCGCCAACGGCAAGGCCACCTACCGGAACCGCTTCGTGCAGTCGGCCGGCCTGGTCGAGGAGCGGGAGAAAGGGCACTGGGTCTACCCGACGCTGAACATGATCGGCGACTACCTGGCCCGCGGCGAGATGCCGGTGACGAAGAACACGGGCAACACGGCCATGGTGTTCCACAACGACCAGCTCTACACCATCATGGAGGGTGGCACGCCGTATCGGATCTCGCTGCCGGACCTCGGCACCGAAGGCGAGCACGACTTCGACGGCACGGTGACCCACAACTTCACCGCGCACCCGAAGGTGGATGCGGAAACCGGCGAGATGGTCACCTTTGGCTACGGCATCACCCCGCCGTACCTCTCCTACTCCGTGATCGATCCGGACGGCAAGGCCCGGCACCAGACCGAGATCACCATCCCGAAGCCGATCATGATGCACGACTGCGCGATCACCGAGAACTACACCATCTTCCCGGACCTGCCGCTGATCTTCGATCTGGAGCGGATGATGTCCGGCGGCGCCTTCGTCGAGTGGGACGCCAGCAACGGCAGCCGCATCGGCATCGTGCCGCGACGGGGCGACGACTCGTCCATCCGCTGGTTCGAGATCGAGGAGAGCTTCCTGTTTCATGTGGCGAACGCCTGGGAAGAAGGAGACGAGGTGATCTTCCAGGCCTGCCGCTCCAACCGCGGCGGCATCGAGACCACCGAGGGCGCAGATCCGCGCGAGCAGCTCGGCCAGCTGCACGAGTGGCGCTTCAACATGGGCACCGGCGAGGTGGCCTCCAGGGCCATCGACCGCGAGTATCACTGCGACTTCCCGCGCATCAACGACAACCTGGTGGGCTACAAGAACCGCTACACCTACGCGGCCCGCTTCCGGATCGCCGAGATGCCCGTTTTCGACGGCGAGATGAAGTACGACAACGAGACCGGCGAGATCCAGATCCATCGGTTCGGAGACAGCTGCGAGTCCGGCGAGGCGGTGTTTGCGCCGCGGATCAACGCCAGCGCCGAGGACGACGGCTACGTGATCTGCTTTGTTTATGACGGCAGCACCGGCGAGAGCGAGTGCCACATCATCGACGCGCAGCGCTTCGAAGATGAGCCGGTTGCGCGAATCCGCATCCCGCAGCGGGTACCGCACGGATTTCACGCCGCCTGGGTTCCCGATCGGTAGAAGGTAAACCCATGAGCGCGGAGGAGGCACAGCCGAGTCAGGAGGGGCAGACGGGCAGCGCGAGCCACGCGCCGCTCAAAACCTCCACGCTCTTCTACTACAGCCTGACCGATCTGCCGGTGGCCATGTCCATCTTCCCGGTGATCGTCTTCATTCCCCGGTTCTACGCCAGCGACGTGGGCGTGTCGCTCGCCGTGGTCGGCACCATCATGATCGCCGTCCGTGTCTTCGACGTGATCACGGACCCGTTGATGGGTTACCTGAGCGATCACACCCGGAGCCGCTACGGGCGGCGCCGGCCGTGGATCGTCGCCGCCACGCCGATCATGATGCTGTCGATCTACCAGCTGTTCATGCCGCCGGAAGGTGCGGGCGCGGCGCACATGCTGATCTGGAGCATGGCGCTGTCCATCGCCACCACCATGATGCTGATCCCTTACTACGCCTGGGGCGCGGAGCTGTCCACGGACTACCGCGAACGGTCGAGAATCACCGGCGCCCGGGCCATGGCCGGCGTGCTCGGCAGCCTCACCGCGCAGCTGGTGCCGGCAGCGGCGCTCATCCTCTTCGGCCTTGGCGGCAGCGCCGCGGTGCTGGAAATCGTCGGCATCACCATGCTCATCGTCATGCCGCTCTGCGTGATCGCGACCGTTACCCGGACGCCGGAAGCCTACGTGGCCGTGCGTTCGACGGTGCCCGTGCTGGCCGGCCTAAAGCTGATGTGGGGCAACGGCCCGTTCAAGCAGCTGGTGCTGGCTTTCATGATCGGCTCCATCGGGCTGAACGTCACCACGCCGCTCTACATCTTCTTTGTCGCCGACGTGCTCGGCGCCGAGGACCAGGCGATCTTCATGCTGACCTTCTTCTACCTGACCAGCTTCGCTGCGGTGCCGGTCTGGGTGCGGCTGGCAAACCGCTTCGGCAAGCACAAGGCCTACATCGCCGCGTTTGCACTCATCTCCTGTGCGCATCCGTTCTACCTGCTGCTCGGGCCGGGCGACTTCTGGTGGATGCTGCCCATTACCGTGGCGACCGGATTTGCCGCCGGCGGCTTCTCGCAGACGCTGCCGAACTCGATGAAGGCAGACGTCATCGATCTGGACACCTCCGTCAGCGGCGAGAACCGGGCGGCCCTGTTCTTCTCCGCCTGGTCCTTCGCGCAGAAAGCCACCTCGTCCGTGGGCGCCGCCATCGCCATGTTCGGCCTGGCGCTGTTCGGCTTCGACGCTACGCCGGGTGCAGCCAACGGCGAGGACGAGCTGTTCGGCCTGCGCTTCCTGTTTTCCACCTTTCCCTCGCTGTTCTTCCTGCTCGGCGCGCTCATCGTCTGGAACTACCCAATCACCGAGGCGCGGCACGCCGAGATCAGACGGGAAATCGAGGCCAAGGCGGCGTCGTGAGACGACGGCTGCCAGGCTGCTGGCGCTGAGAAAAAACCGTCACACTTGACTGTTTCTTCAGCGGACCGAATACTCTCGTTCAACTCACAGGGGAGAGGACACTATGGTTCAAACGCACGACCACGAGATCGTATCGATCTATCCGTTCACCGACGACGAGGTGGACAGCTTCATGGAGCTGGCACACGAAGCCGTGCTCATGTGGGCAACCAAAGACGGCTGGCCGGTGGGTGTCACCCACGCGTACGTCTGGAAAGACGGCAAGATCTGGCTGACCTTCGCTGAGCACCGGCACCGCGCGGTGGCGATCCGTCGCGACAACCGCGTGTCCGTGAACGTCAGCAGCGCCAGCTTCCGTCCGGACGCCCCGGCCGACGCGCCACGGGGCGCCATCACCTTCAAAGGCACCGCCGAGTTTTTCGACGATGACGAGACCAAGGGCTGGTTCTACCCGGCTCTCGCCAAGAAAGTGAGCCCTGACAGCGAAGAGTTCGAAACCTACTTCAACAACCTGCTCGATTCACCGCTGCGGGTGATCGTCGCGATCACGCCGGTGAAGAAGATCATGTACAACTCCGGCACCGCCGGCCGGCACATGGCCGGCACCATCGAAGAAGATGAGCTCGGCGAGCGCCTGGAGGCCGACAAGGTGCGCATGAACAAGCTGCGCGCGGAACGGGGCCTCGAGGAGCGCTGAGACCGCGCGTCGGCTCAGACGGGCAGCACGGCCTCTTCCCGGGCCAGGAAGAGGATGACGCTGCCCGGCTCGGCGAAGTTCTTCGCGTCCGTCGACTGATCTTCGACCATCTGTCGTGAGCTCATGGCGGCGCGCGCCGCGGCCACGTCTTTCCAGTAAAGCTCGGTCACGCCGTCAAACGGCGGGCGTCGCTCAGCGTACCGGGCTGGTACCGGGTGGCACTGGCTGTAGCAGCCAGAACCTTCCGTGAGCGCCGCGATGGGGCCATGTTTCAGCCACCAGTAATGCTGGAAGTCTTCGACGCTGAGCCTTTCCTGGCGGCGAAAGGGAAACACGCCTTTGATCAGCCCACCTTCATAGAATGACGGCAGCCGCATCACCGTCCGCATCATTCCCGACACCGTCGGACCCGGCCGGGTACCGTCGCTCAGCAGGCCTTCGAGACGCCCGGCCTCCCGTTCAGCCGCAAAGGCCTCCGCTTCCGTACCGAACCAGAGCTCGGCAACCCCGGTGAACGGTGAGCCGGCGCTCGGATCCACCTGCTCGGTCAGCGTCCTGCTCTGGATGTATCCGGTGAGCGTCGGAAACCCGGCGGCGATGGTGGCCGCGGCGGCCTCCCCGGCGAGGCGAAACGGATCACTGCCTTCCGGCCCCTCCAGAAAGAAACTGGTCTTGAACACGTGCGCTCCCCTGCTGAGCCTCTGACGCTTCAGTTATACACGGAAAGCAGCCAATTGCTTAGCGGCCGGTCGGCTTGAGGTAGCATGAAGCCAGCTCGAACCCGCAACTGGAACCCAGCATGACCGCCACCACTTCCAACCCGACCGACTCAGCATCGGGACCGCTGCCGAACCGGCGCACCGCGATGCTGGCCGGGTTAATGTCGGCGCTGCTGGCCCTCTATCTGCTGCGGACTTACGGCTGGCGCCAGGTGGCGCTGTTCGCCGTCGGCCTTGGTGCCGGCATCGCGCTCTATCACGCGGCTTTCGGCTTCACCGGCGCCTGGCGACAGATGATCAGCAACCGACGCAGCGCCGGCCTGCGCGCGCAGATGATCATGCTGGCAGCGGCGGTGCTGCTGTTCATGCCGCTGCTGAACGCAGAGGTGCTGTTCGGCACCCCGCTGCGCGGCGCGGTGGCACCGCTGTCCAGCTCCGTGCTGATCGGCGCCTTCCTGTTCGGCATCGGCATGCAGCTGGGCGGCGGCTGCGCCAGCGGCACCCTGTTTACGGTGGGCGGCGGCAGCGTGCGTATGATTGTCACGCTGCTCGCCTTCATCATCGGCTCGGTGCTCGGCGCCAGCCACTGGCAGGCCTGGCAGGGCGCGCCGAAGCTGGCACCGGTTTCCCTCCTCGAAACGCTGGGCATGCCCGCCGCCATCATCGTCAGCCTCAGCATGTTCGCGCTGATCTGGTACGGCGCAGGTGCTCTGGAGAGGCGCAGGCACGGCGCCATCGACCCGGTCGGCGCCTTCGGCGGCTGGCGCTGGCTGCAGGGTCCCTGGCCTCTGCTCATCGGCGCCCTGGCCCTGGCTGCCGTCAACGTGGCGACGCTCGCGCTGGCCGGTCGACCCTGGGGTGTGACCTCTGCATTTGCCCTCTGGGGTGCCAAAGCTGCTGCGATCGCCGGCATCGACGTCGCCGCCTGGCCATACTGGGAACGTGCCGGGCCGGCCGCAGCGCTCGAGGCGAACGTGCTGAACGACATCACCTCGGTGATGAACTTCGGAATACTGCTGGGTGCGATGGCGGCAGCAGGATTGGCCGGACGCTTTGCGCCGGTCTGGCGCATCCCTCTCGGATCGCTGGCTGCCGCCGTGCTCGGCGGCCTGCTGCTCGGCTACGGTGCCCGCATTGCCTACGGCTGCAACATCGGCGCGTTTTTCAGCGGCCTGGCGTCCGCCAGCCTGCATGGCTGGCTGTGGTTTGCAGCCGCATTTGCCGGCAACGCGTTTGCCGTACGCCTGCGGCCGCTGTTCGGGATGGACCGCTGACGATCCCGTCTATTTCGGCGCGAAGCGCTGCCCCGCATCGACCCGGATGGTGCCGCCGTTCATCATCGCGTTCTCGTAGATCGAGATCGCCTGAATCGCGTAGTGGATCGGCCGGCCCATGCGCTTCGGGAACGCGGCGTCTTTGGTCAGCGCCAGCGCAAACTCGTCCGGAATGCCGGCGGTGAGGCCGGTATCGAACAGGCTCGGCGCGATGGCGTTGGCCCGTATCCCCATGCTGCCCAGGTCCCGGGCCATCACGAAGGTCATGCCGGCAATACCGGCTTTGGCCGCCGAGTAAGCCACCTGACCAATCTGCCCCTCGAAGGCGGCGATGGAGGCCGTGTTGATGATGCAGCCGCGCTCGCCGTCTTCGTTCGGCTCATTCTCGGACATTTTTGCCGCCACCAGCCGCGAGATGTTGAACGATGAGATCAGGTTCAGATCGATTACCCGCTGAAACTCCTCGAGCGGGTGCGGGCCCTCCTTGGTCAGGGTGCGTTTCGCCAGACCGCCACCCGCCGTGTTGCAGAGAAAGTGCACGGACCCGCCGAGGGCTGCCACCGCGGCGTCGATCGCCTGCTCGGTGCCCTCGTAGTCCATCACGTTGCAGGCGTGGTAGGTGCCACCGAGACGCTCGGCCACGGCTTCGCCATCAGAGGTGGGCAGATCGAGAATGGCCAGGCTGCCGCCGCGCTCGCTCCAGATTTCTGCCGTTGCCAGCGCCATGCCCGAAGCGCCGCCAACGAAGATGGCGTTGTGTCCTTTGATTTCCATGCAGTTTCCCCGTATCAAAAGATCCACTCTAGCGCGGATCCCGTCGAGCAGCCATCCTGGGCCAGCATCATGAGCAACGAAGCCATCAGCACTACGATCAGGAACTGGCTCGAGCAGCTCGTCATCGCCGAGTCGCTGTGCCCGTTCGCGCGGCAACCGCTGGCTGAAGGACGCGTGCGCTTCGCCGTTACCGAGGTTGGATCCGAAGATGCCCTGCTGACCGCCCTGGCGGAGGAGCTGAAGGCGCTGGTAGCAGCCCCGGAGATCGAGACAACCCTGCTGATCCACCCGGCGGTGCTGAGCGATTTCCACGACTACAACCAGTTCCTGGATCGGGCCGACGCCCTGATCCGGGAGCTCGGCTTCGAAGGGACGTTCCAGGTGGCCAGCTTCCACCCCCACTATCAGTTTGCCGGCACGGAGGCGACCGACCCGGAGAACTACAGCAATCGCACGCCCTACCCGCTGCTGCACCTGCTGCGCGAGTCGAGCATCGAGGCGGCCGTGGACGCGCACCCGGACATCGACGCCATCCCCGGGCGGAACGTCCGCCACCTGCAGCAGATCGGCACAGCGACCCTGGCCAGGCGCCTGCAGGCCTGCTTCAGGGACAGCGACGAATCCATCCTCTAGAATAAGTCGGCTGACAAACCGTCGGGACGAGGCCGTCAACGGCCTGCTCCGACCCTGCTCAAGGTCCACCAGATGCCACACGCGGCCATCACCGGCTGGGGAAAGTGCCTGCCACCCGCCACGCTCACGAACGACGAGCTGGCGGAGATCATGGATACCACCGACGAGTGGATCTTCTCGCGCACGGGTATCCGCTCTCGCCGCATCAGCCACGTGCAGACATCCGGGTTGGCCTCGGTGGCTGCCGCTCGCGCTCTGGCAGCGGCAGACCGCGACGGCGCAGAGCTCGATCTGATCATCATGGCCACCACCTCCCCCGACACCCTCATCCCGAACATCGCCTCCACGGTGCAGGCCGATGTCGGAGCTCACTGCGGAGCGTTCGACCTCAACGCCGCCTGCAGCGGCTTTCTCTACGGCGTCGGGCTCGCCTCTTCGCTGATCCGCAGCGGCCAGCAGCAGCGGGTCCTGGTGGTCGGCGCCGAGCGCCTCAGTTATTACATCGACTGGTCCCGCCGGGAGACGGCGGTGCTGTTCGGCGACGCCGCCGGCGCGGTGCTGGTGGAAGCCTCCGACCAGCCCGGGGGCGTGATCGACTACGCGCTGCACAACGATCCCGGCGGCCGCGAGCACCTGAACTCCGGCTTCGGCACCGCCATGGACCGGTTCGACCCGGCATCCCTCGACTACTACATTCACCTGGATGGCTCCGAAGTCTTCAAGCGCGCCGTCAACGGCATGAAGTCGCTGTGCGAGCAGCTGCTCGAGCGACAGGGCATCAGCACCGACGACGTGAACCTGGTCATTCCACATCAGGCCAATGCCCGGATCATCGGCGCCCTCGCCTCGCGCCTGAAGCTTCCCGATGAGAAGGTCTTCGTGAACATCAGTGAGTACGGCAACACCTCGGCGGCAACCATTCCCGTGGCGCTCTGCGAAGCGCTGGAAAGCGGCCGACTGCAGGCCGGCGATCTGGTCCTGAGCTGCGCTTTCGGCGCCGGGCTTACCTCTGCTGCCACCCTGATCCGCTGGGGCGACCGGACCAGCCCGCTGGCGGTCAGCGATGCGGAGCTGCCGCCCTGCGACGAGACTGGACGCGAGCTGGTTCAGCGTGCTGTCGACTACTTCTGCGCTCGATGAGCGGCCTCCCTGATCCCCACGGCGGCGACGTCCGCCTGGTCGCCCTGGACATCGACGGCACCCTGATCGATCCCGGCGCCCACTTTGACGATCTGCCAGCGGCACCAATTACCGATGCGGTGAGCGCGTTGAGCGCTGCCGGCATCGTCGTCGCGCTGGCGTCCGGACGCATGTTTCCCGGCACCGCCAGAGTGGCCAGACATCTGGAGGTGGCGCAGCCTCTGATTTGCCAGCAAGGCGCGTCGGTGCACAACGGCGATGGCAGCCTGCGGCACGGCTACTCCATCGACCAGGCGCTGGCTCTGGAACTGGTCGACTACGCCGAAGCGCACGACTGGCCGCTGGCCTGGTTCGACTCGGAACGTTACCTGGTCACCCGTCACTGCGAGCAGGCTCAGACCTTTGCGGACGTATCGCAGATCAGCATGGAGATCGACCCGGCCCCGCACCGCTCAGGGGTGCAGGCAACCGGCATCGACATCATCAGCAGCGCGGAGGAAGCCGCTGCCGTGCACGCCGAGATCGAAGCCCGCTACGGCGACCACCTCTGCCTGCTCGACTTTCCCTCGGTCACCGCCGTGCACTCCCTGGAGGCGAGCAAGGGCAACGCCCTGGCCATGCTGGCGGCCGAGCTCGGCATCGAGCAGCATCAGGTGCTGGCCATCGGCGACAGCGTGAACGACGTCTCCATGCTGGAATGGGCGGGTCGCAGCGCAGCACCTGCGCACTGCGATCACTACGCGCGCGCCGCCGCCAAGGAGATCCTTCCCGGGCCGGGTGTTGCCGGCGTCGCCGCACTCCTGCAGGCGCTGATCTGAGGCGGCCGCCGAGCGCAAGCCCGCGTAAAACGCGGGAGAAAGTGTGCGCCGGTTCTCAATTACCGTCCGTTCGAACCCAGAATGGGTGCACTTCGGCGAGTTCCGCACGTTATATAGGCAGATAGCCATGTAACTTCCCAAGCGGCTTTCGACTGAATATGCAGGACGCAATCATTCGATGCATCTGATCGATCTCATGTGGGGCATTCTTGCCGTCGCTGCTGCGGCGGTGCCCGCCTATCGCCTGGTGGACAACCTTCACCGGCCAGGCGCCACCAGCCTGCTCGGTCTGGTGCTCGTCTGCGCCGTTTACCCCTGGGCGTATATCGTCTACCCCTATACCTTCTTTGATCAGGGGCTGGTGTTTCTATTCACCAGCTGGATCGGTCCCTTCTACCTGCTCGCCATCGCTGCCTATCTGTCCATCCAGCCGCCAGGCTGGCGCTGGATGCAGAACGGCCTGCTGCTGCTCACCGGCGCCATCGCCATCATCGCCGTCAGCAACCCCCTGCATGGGCAGTTCGCCACCTTTACCGCGCTGACCGCCGCCGAGCCCATCACCACGACCGGCCAGCAGGCGCACGGGCCGTTCATGCGCCTGATGGGCGGACTGAACATCGCCTGCATCGTCATTGCCCTGGTGCTGATCGGCTTTCAGTACAGTCGCTCCCGCTTCCGTTTCTCGCAGCTGGTCACCCTGACGGTGTTTCCGATCATGGCCGGGCTCGCCTACCTGGTGCCGAACGAAGCCATGGGCTTCCTGCCGGCAACGGTTAACCCGGTGATCCTCAGCACCACGGTCGGCCTGCTGCTGCTGACCTACACCATGCAGTGGACACGTTTCCTGGAGATCCGGCCCATGGCCCGGGAGCTGGTGTTGAACCTGCTGCCCGACGCGATGGCGGTGGTTGATGACAGCGGCACGATCGTCGACTGCAACAGTCACTTCGCCCGCCTGCTGAAGCGCGATGAGCGGTCGGCCATCGGCAGCTCGCTCAAGTCCCATCTGCCCGATGCGGCCTGGTCGCTGAACGGCAGCCTGGAAGCAACCCGGGCGCTGGAGCTGGAGACTGATGGCTCCACCCGCCACTACCAGGCCCATATCCGCTGCTTCAACAAACGACACCCTCGGGGTGAGGTGCTGGTGCTGCTGCGCGACACCACCGAGCAGACGCGGGCCCTGCAGCGCCTGGAGGAAAGCAAAGCAGAGCTGCACACCCTGAACAACGAGCTGGCCAGGCTCTCCAACACCGACGCGCTCACCGGCCTGCGCAACCGCCGCTACTTCCTCGACCAGCTCGGTCAGGAGTACGAGCGCTCCGCGCGCCTGAACCAGTGCTTCGCGCTGCTCTCCATTGATCTCGACGACTTCAAGGCGATCAACGACAGCTACGGCCACAACACCGGTGACCAGGCGCTGATCAGCGCCGCACGCGCTATGGAGCGTGAGTGCCGGGCCGTAGATACCCTGGCCCGGGTCGGCGGCGAGGAGTTCATGGTGATGCTGCTGGACATGAGCGCCACTGAGCTCGAAAACGTCGCCGAGCGCTTTCGCCGGGCCATCTCCGAGACGCTGGTCGAGCCTGGCGTCGGCAAGTCGTTCGGGCTGACCGCCAGCATCGGTGCGGCCTGCATCAATCCGGAAACCAACATCCAGACCGCGTTGCGGCAGATCGACGAAGCGCTCTACGAAGCCAAGCGGTCCGGGCGGAACCGGGTGGTGGTCAAAGAGCTGCTGCTGACGGACACCATCTGAGCACACCCGCCTTTACCGGGCGCCGCACCGTCACTAGTATCGAGCCATCCACGCGCTGGAGGCTCCGATGATCCAATCCCGCTCCGCTGGCTGGCTGCTGCTGGTCACCGCTTTCACCCTGCTCTGCACCTCGACTGCCTACGCGGACGCCAACGGCCGCATCTTCATGTTCGTTCGTGACGGCTCCAGGGATCTGGATCTGATGTTGCGCGAAGAGGTGAACGTGATGCGCCAGCTGCTGGAGTCAGCCGGTTACCGGGTGGACGTGGCCACCGCTGATGGCCAGCCTCTGGTGGGTCAGAAGGAAACGCTGGTCCCCACCGTAGCGCTGGCCGAGGTGGACATCAGCCGCTACGACGGCGTCATCCTGCCCTGCATGGCGCCGGCGCCGGGTACGCCTTTCGCCGCCGAAGCGCTCGCGCTGCTCGAGCAGGCCGTTGCCGCCGACCTGCCGATCGCCGCTTCCCGCGGCTCCGTTGGCGCGGTTGCGCTGGCCGGTGGGCTAAAGGATCACAGCTACTCCTACGCTGGCGAGGTTGATCTCGAGCAGCGACCGGAGTTTGCCGGCGCCAGCTACATGGGCACCGGCTACACGCTGGACGGCAATTTAGCCACCGCCGGCATCTGCCCCCTGGCCGCCCGCTCGCTCGGCGAGCCGGACGGCACCGTCGATCTGACCGAAGCCTTCATTCGCGCGCTGGCCAGCGCCGGCTGACTCTTCAGCGGCTTCCCAGCAACCCCTGCAGCAAACGCGGCGAGCGGGCAAAGCCGATGGCCGCGGCCACTCGCAGCGCCCGATCCAGCGGATAGGGAAAGCTGTGGATGCCGCCGTGCACGCGGACGCTGCCCGGCAGCGGCTGCTCCGGCGCCAACCAGTCTTTTGCTGCCAGCAGCCCGTTCAACCGCCTCGATAACCGGGGCGTAAACGTTTCCACCGCAAACGCGGCGGCACCGCCGAAGGCGGCGGTGAACACCGGATGGTCGAGCGATCGGGTACGGGTGATGGCGGCGGTGTTAGCCGACACCCGAAAAGACCCATCGGCAGCCCAGCACTCGGCCGCGAGCACCTTGCCCAGGTATTGCGCCGCCTGATAGCTGCCGCCCTGAATGGTCACCACCGAGCGGGTGGCCGCAGCCGAACCCGACACCGCGCAGCCGCCACCGCGACCGAGCAGGCCGACAGCCGCCAGCGCAGCTTCCCAGACCGGCCTGGCCGCCAGCCGTGCAGCCATGGCTGCCTGGTCATCCTCGCTTAAGGTCGTCGGCGTGGTGGGAGAAACAAGCAGCGTCACGCTGGCCAGAAGGTCGGGTGCCAGGGCGTCGACGATGGCATTCATGGTCGCCGTCAGCAGCAGCTCTCTGGCCTGACCGGGCGCGTAAGCGTAGAGACCCAGGTCCACCGGTTGCCCCGCCGCAAAGGCACGAATGGTCGCGAGCACCTCCTGCGGCCGGGAGAGCAGGTCCACGCTGCCTTCCGGCCAGTGCAGCGTGCCCGACATGCCGGCCATCTGCCGCCATTCAGCCGGTGGAGCCGCCACGTCCAGCCAGAGGACGTCGGCGCCCGCTTCGAGCCAGAACCGGGTAGGCGCCATCTCCGCCCCGGCGCCCAGCAGCGCGATCTTCCTTCCGGTTAGATTCAGCCTGCCATCAGTGAGACCCTCCCGGACGAGCCAGCCGAGTGCCGCACCGACCCCGTTTGAGGCCATGCCGCGCTGGACCAGATCCGATCCCAGGGCATCGAGCCGGGCAGCAGCAAAGCGTTCGCCTTTGTAGAGCAGGCTGGGCTCCCAGCCGGGCGGCCCATCAAAGTGGTGGCTGGAGAGCGCCAGCGGGTCGGCGGGTTCGGCGAGCGCGTCGCGCAGCGGCCGGGTTCCTTTGGCGTCCTGCCAGGCGATGTGTGACTCGAGGGCGGCGATCAGGCTGCGGGCGATCTCCAACCGCTGATTACTGCCCAGCCTGGCAGCCTCGAAGGCTGGCAGTGCCTGCCCGTAGGCTTTCCGGAAGGCGCTCGGCTGGGTGGGCAGGCGAACCTCGTTAAACGTATCCGGAAAGCGGTCAGCCGCCTCCAGAAGAGTCTTCCCGAAGAGGCTGGTGGCCGAGCTCTCGCCGGTGAGAACCACCTTTCCCTCGGGTGCGGGCCCTCCAGCTGGTGGCCCTGCAGATGGCGACATGGACTGTTCCGCTTGATGATCAAGCAGCTAGGTTACCAGCAGCAGGTGGTGCCCGCTTGCGGGCACCGCACTGGCTTGTCAGCCCGCTTCCCGCACCTCGTTGACCCGACGCATGCCGTCGTAGACGAACTCTTCACCGTCCAGATCAATGGCCGGGATCTGATCCCGTTCCGTCCAGTAATCCTGGTTGTGGCGCCACTCGGCCTTGTTGCCTCGCTGCGGCAGCTTGTCGATGTCGCGCATCAGGTAGTTCGGGTTGAAGTTGTCCTCTTCGATCCAGGGCAGGATCTCCATGTCCTTGTCTTCGTCGCGGAAGGCCACGTCCACCCGCTTCGCCCCGAGCTGGTCCATGTGGTTGAGCAGGCCGCAGATGAAGTCGCCGAGCATGTCGACCCGCAGCGTCCAGCTGGCTCGGAAGTAGCCGAACACCCAGGCCAGATTCGGCACGCCGGTGAACATCATGCCCCGGTAGTTGATGGTCTCGTGCCAGTCGACGGCCTGGCCGTCCACATCGAAGGGGATGTTGCCCATGACCGACAGGTGAAAGCCGGTGCAGGCAACGATCATGTCAGCCTCGATCTCCTCGCCGGAGCTCGTTCGCACCCCTTTCTCGGTGAAGGTCTCCAGGGTGTCGGTGACCACGGTCAGCTTGCCGGCCACGGCTGCCTTGAAGATGTCGCCTTCCGGGCAGAAAGCCAGACGCTGCTGCCAGGGCCGGTACTTCGGCACGAAGTGCGGCTCGAACTCGAAATCCGCGCCGGCATACATCCGCACCAGCTCTTTCAGCTCCTCGAACACCGCATCCGGTTCCGTCTGGCAGCGTTTGGTCAGCTGATCCTGGTCGTACATGATCTGGGCGCGCACCACCCGATGGATGGTGGGCTCATCGATGCCGATCTCGCGCAACCGGTCAGCCAGCTCGTTTCTGTTCTCGCTGCAGAAGAAGTAGGTCGGCGAGCGCTGCAGCATGGTCACGTGCTCTGCCTTTTCTGCAAACGCGGGAATCACCGTTGCCGCCGTCGCGCCGGAGCCGATCACCAGGATGCGCTTGCCGGTGTAGTCCGTCTCCGGGTGCCAGAGCTGGGCATGCACGAACTCACCCTGGTACTGATCCATTCCCGGCCAGTCCGGCACGTAGGGATTCTCGTGGTCATAGTAGCCCTGGCACATCCAGAGGAAGTTGCAGGTGAAGTCGACGGTGGCGCCGTCTTCAAGACGGGTGACCTGCACGGTCCAGAGGTTGTCATCGCTCGACCAGCTGCAGCGATCGATACGATGCCCGTAGCGGATGTTCTGATCGATGCCGTTTTCTTCGATCACCTCGCCCATGTACTTGAGGATCTCGTCGGCGCTGGCAATGGGTGCGCCGACCCAGGGCTTGAAGCGGTAGCCGAAGGTGTAGAGGTCCGAGTCGGAGCGCACGCCCGGGTACTTGTGCGTTTCCCAGGTGCCACCGAAGGTGTCCTTCATCTCCAGAATCAGGTAGCTCTTGTTCGGGCTCTGCTCCTGCAGGTGGTAGGCGGATCCAACCCCGGATATCCCCGCGCCAACGATCAGCACGTCCACATGGGTGGCGGCTTCCGATACTTCTTGGGCTTGTGCGCTCACTGTTTGCCTCGTCTCTCAAGTTGATCAGAGCAAGTCTGACAGGAATCAGGCCAGGATGGCCTACGTGTATTCCCCTACATTAACTGATATAGATGGCCCGGGCTCGAGGCACGACAGGCAGGCGCAGAGGGAGGACTGAATGGAAGATCTGCAGGGCAATACCGCCTTCATTACCGGCGGCGCAAACGGTATCGGTCTGGCGATGGCCAAGGCTTTCCTGGCGGAAGGCATGAACGTCGCGATCGCCGATGTGGACCAGCAGGCGCTGGCGGAGGCGGAGAGCGCGCTGCGCGGCAGCAACGCCGAGGTCCGCGGCTATCAGCTGGACGTCACCGATCGGGCTAAGTACGCGGCGGTTGCCGACCAGGTGGAAGCCGATCTCGGGCCCGTGCACGTGGTCTGCAACAATGCCGGCGTCTACCGCGGCGGCAGCATGGATGCGGTCACCTACGAGGACTGGGACTGGGTGATGGGCGTCAACGTGGGCGGCGTGATCAACGGCGTGCAGAACTGGATCCGACGCCTGAAAGCGCACGGCCAGGGCGGCCACATCGTCAACACTGCCTCTATGGCCGGCATGGTCACCTCGCCGGGTCTCGGCGTTTACAACGCCAGCAAGTTCGCCGTGGTGGGGTTGTCCGAGGCGCTGCGCGAAGATCTGGCGGAAAGCGGCATCGGCGTCTCCGTGCTCTGCCCCGGCATGGTCAACACCCGGATACTCGACAGCGAGCGGACCCGCCCGGATGCCTTCACTCCCGAGGACGCCGACGCGGAAGCCGCGGCGCAGGCGCACAGCGAGGTGATGCACATGGCGATGAACGCCGGCATCCCGGCCGAGGAGGTGGCGCAGCTGGTGGTGGATGGGATCAGGCAGAACCTCCTCTATCTGTTCCCGCACCCGGAGCTGAAAGCATCCACGGAGGTCAGGGTGCAGGCCATCCTGGACGCGTTCGGCGAGGCCGATCCGGAGCGGGTTCGGGCCCAGGAAGAATTTCTCGCCAGCCTGCTGCCCTAGGATTCACCCATGGAGTCGATGCGCAGTCGGGCCAAATCTCACCTGCCCAATGTGCTGCTCACCCTGCTCAGCATCATTCAGGCCCTGGCGCTCGAGCTGTACTGGGCGGAGGTACAGACGCTGGAAGTGCTGTTCACGACTTCCTGGGAGGCAGTGATCACCTGGACTCAGGTTACCGCCACCTTTCTCGGCATCCTCGTCATCTGGGTGGTGTACGCCACCACCGTGATGCGCTTCAGCTGGGTGCCGAGCATCAGCGACTCGGTGGTGCCGTTCTTCATCGGCCTTCTGCAGTTCATCCTCATCGAGTCGCTGGGCATCGCCAGCGCCGGCGCCTGGTTCCTGAGCCTGGCCGCCATCTTTGCCCTCATGCACGGCGAGAGCCATCTGATCATGCGCCGGGCCCGGCGGGATCCGGACAACCAGGAGTTCTTCCGCCAGATCAACCCGGCGACGATCAGGGATTCGGTGCCGCCCATCGTCATGGTGACGTCGCTGCTGGCCATTGGCGCCTACTCGTTTGCAGCCGCCGAAGGCGTCACGGTAATCGGCCTCGGTTTCCTGGCCAGCCTGCTGCTGCTGATCTGGCACATCGTGTTCATGGCCATGTTCTGGAAGCGCACCATGGGCGAGCTGCCGGTGGCGGGCACAGAAGACAGGCCGGAGTAGGCCCCGACCTGTCTGGCTGCGGCAGGCGAAACCTTACCTGCGGTAGGGAATCAGGTGACCGTAGGCGGCTTCCACGTCTTCGATGCTTGCGGCACCGTCTGCGTGCATCCGAACGGTTCGATAGAACGCATCACGGGCCTCGTCCTCGCTCTGCGGCAACGGTCGCGGCTCCGGCCTGACCGGCGGCTCCTGATCCAGGCGCTTGAGAATCTCCCCGGTCAGGTCGAAGGGTCGCTCCTCTTCTTCGATCACCTCGAGCTCAGGCGCGTACTCGGGATAACGCTCGTAGTCTCCTTCCGCGCAGCCGATGGCCATGCAGCGATAGCCATCTTCCCCGCTCGAGGCGCGGCTCTCATGGGAAACGCGGCTGTCGAACAGCGGCACGTGGTGATAGGGCTGTGCCTGGGCTACGCCCACGGCTGCCAGCAGCAGCAATACGAAAAGTGATTTCATGGGTCTTTCCTCTGTGGGTGATGCTCAATGAGTCACAGCCACGGAGGATCAGGTTCAATCCGGCTTACGGCGCGTGTTTTTCTGCGTCCTCGTGCAGGCTCTTCCAGAGCCCCACGGTCATCATCGCCACCACCACCAGCAACGGCACCGACACCGCCACCACCGCGGACTGCAGCGGCCGCAGGCCACCGATCTGAATCAGGGTAATGGGCAGCAGCCCGAGCACCGCCGCCCAGAACACTCGATTCCAGCGAGCCGGATGCGCGTCCCGAGGCAGGGCGCGGGTGGTGGACGAAGCCAGGGTGTAGGACGCGGAATCGTAGCTGGTTGCCGCGAAGATCACGCAGATCAGGGCAAACAGCGGCAGCACCAGATAGGCAAGCGGCAGCGACGCCACCACCTGCACAACCGCTGTCGCCGCGCCGAGCTCGTTCAGGGTGTCGAGCACCGCCAGCTGGCCTGTCTGCTCCAGCTTCACCGCGTAGTTGCCGAGCACCACGAAGAACAGCGTCGTGCCCAGAGTGCCGTAGCCGAGAGCGCCCAGAATCACCTGCCGCAGGCTGCGACCGCCGGAGATCTTGGTGATGAAGATGCCCATGAAAGGTCCGAGCGCCAGCCACCAGGCCCAGTAGAAAACCGTCCAGGACTCCACGAAGTTCGACCCGGCTGCCGGGTCGGTCCAGGTGCTCATGGTGATGAAGTTCTGCAGCATGAAGCCGGCGGTGGCGGTGCCATGCTCGAGTATGAACACGCTCGGCCCGGCAATGAGCACGAACAGCAGCAGCGCAAACGCCAGCCAGACCGCCAGGTTGCTCAGCCGCTTGATGCCCTTCTCGAGCCCGACCCAGACGCTGATCGCGAACACGACGGTCACCACGGAGATCACCACCACCTTCAGCGCGAAGGTGTCCTCGAAGCCGAACATCCAGCCGAGGCAGGCAGCAATCAGCGGCACCGCGAGGCCGATGCCGGTGCTGCAGGCGCCAATCAGGCCGATCATGTAGGTCATGTCGATCAGCCGTCCCGGAAACCGATGCGCCCAGTGACCGATCACCGGCTCGCAGGCGGCGCTCAGGGTCAGCGCGTGCACGCCGCGCACGTGGTAGGCGTAGGCGACGGCGATCGCCGGCAGGCAGTACAGCGCCCAGCCGGTGAAGCCCCAGTGGAAGACGGGGTAGGCCATGGCCCACTGCAGCGCTTCCGCGGTGCCCGGCGTCACCCCCATCGGTGGCGCCTGGTAGTAGTGCGCCCACTCGATGGTGCCCCAGTAGAGCACGCTGGTGCCGATGCCGCCGCAGAACAGCATGGCCGCCCAGCTGAAGTTGGAGAAGTCCGGTTGCGCCTGATCGCCGAGCCGTACCGAGCCGAAGCGGGAGAACGCCAGATAAAGCAGCAGCCCGATCGCGATGACGCTGAACAGGATGTACCCTATCCCGAGCTTTTCGGTAACGAACTGGAAGGCAGTGTTCAGGGCCACAGCGCCCGCATCGGGGTAAAGCCCGAGAGGAATGCAGACCGCGAAGACAATCGCCGCGCTCGAGATGAAAATGAACCAATCTATGCTGGCGGCGGGATCGTCGGCTTGCAGTCGTCGCATACGGTCTGGTGGTGAAGGCCAGCACCGGAGACTAACCCAGCCAGGTGACTTAAGCGAACCATGCGGAAGCTGAAGGACGTTTACGACTTTGTGATCGTCGGCGCCGGCTCTGCGGGCTGCGTGCTGGCCAATCGGCTGAGCGCGGATCCGGCCAACCAGGTCCTGCTCCTGGAAGCCGGCGGCAGCAACGCCAGCCTCTTCATCAACATGCCGGCGGCGCTGAGCATCCCGATGAATCGCGCCCGCTTCAACTGGGGCTACCTGACCGAGCCTGATGCCGGCGTCGACCACCGGCGCCTGCACTGCCCTCGTGGTCGCGGCCTGGGCGGCTCTTCGGCCATCAACGGCATGGTCTACGTGCGCGGTCACCCGCTGGACTACGAAGGCTGGAACGACCTGGTCGGCCCCACCGATGACTGGTCCTACGCCGCCGTCCTGCCCTACTTCAAGCGCGCCGAACGGTGCCTCGACGAGCAGGCGGACGACCGCTACCGCGGCAGAAGCGGCCCCCTGACAACAACCACCGGCGAGCTGAGAAACCCGCTCTACCAGCGATTTCTCGACGCCGGCGTTGCCGCCGGTCACGCGCTCAGCAGCGACCTCAACGGTTTTCAGCAGGAAGGAGTCGGTGCCCTGCCGATGACGGTGGATCGTGGGATTCGCTGCAGCGCCGCCCGGGCTTACCTGCGGCCGATCCGGGGCAGGGCCAACCTGCAGGTGATCACCGGCGCTCTGGTCGATCGGGTGGAGTTTGACGATGGCCAGGCCGGCAGCATCAGCTGGCAACTGCGCGGCACCCGCCTGCGCACGCGCGTCCGTCGGGAGGTTGTGCTTTGCGCCGGCGCCATCGAGTCGCCCTGCATCCTGCAGCGATCCGGCATCGGCCCGGGGGAGCTTTTGAGCGGGCTCGGCATCCCGGTGCTGCGCGATCTGCCCGTGGGCAGGAACCTGATGGACCATCTCGAGGTGTACGTGCAACAGGCGTGCGAGCCGGGGCTGTCGTTGAATCGGAGCCTCACGCTACTGCGAAAAGCAGCCATTGGCGTCCGCTGGCTGGCAACCCGGCAGGGGCTCGGCGCCACCAACCATTTCGAAGCAGGCGGCTTCGTTCGCAGCACGCCGGAAGCTCCCTGGCCGGACGTGCAGTTCCACTTTCTGCCCGCGGCCATGCACTACGACGGCAGCCAGGTCTCCTCGACCCCGGGCTACCAGCTGCACGTTGGGCCAATGCTGCCGCACAGCCGGGGCGAGGTGGCCATCCGCACCGCTACGCCTGGCGCCCATCCCAGGATTCAATTCAACTACCTCAGCGACGAGCGGGACGTAATTGGCTTCCGGCAATCGGTGCACCGAGCCAGAGAGATTCTCGCCCAGCAGCCGCTCGCCAGCGTCAGCGGGCCGGAAATCACGCCCGGCGCGACGACGGCCAGCGATGAGGCGCTGGATGCCTGGATCAGCGCCAACGCTCAAAGTGCCTACCACCCCTGCGGCACCTGTCGCATGGGTGAAGCCGGAGTTGGCGTCACCGATGGCGCGGGACGCGTGCACGGCGTCCCCGGCCTGCGGGTGGCGGACAGCTCGCTGTTTCCGATGATCACCAACGGCAACCTGAACGCGCCGACCATCATGCTGGCCGAGAAGATCGCCGCGGCGATCACCGGCCAGACCCTCGAGCCCGAGCCGCAACCGTACTACATCCCATGAGCGACTGGGTTTACTTAAACGGTGCCTGGTGTGCCCCGGAAGAAGCGATGGTCAACGTCGGCGACCGCGGCTTCCTTTTTGCCGATGCCGTGTACGAAGCATCCCCCGCCTACGCCGGGCAGTTTCTCCGGCTCGATCTGCATCTGGCCCGCCTCGGCCGGGGGTTGGAAGCACTCGGCATCGAGGTGGACCCGGGCAGGCTGGAACCGCTGCACCACGAGATACTCCGGCGGAACGGCCTCGCAGACGCCGACTGGGCCATGGTTTACCTGCAGGTCACACGCGGCGTGGCGCCGCGCGCTCACGCTTTCCCGGCAACCTCGACAGAACCGACCATCTACCTGTTCGCACGGCAGCTCGAGCGTCCTGAGCCGGCTCGCTGGCAGGCCGGCTATACGGCCATCACGCAGCCGGATCTCCGCTGGTCCCGTGCCGATCTGAAAACCACCGGGCTGCTGGCGAACGTGCTTGCCCAGCAGGCGGCGGTCGAGGCCGGTGCGGACGACGTGATTCTGGTCCGGGACGGCATCGCCCTGGAGGGCAGCCACGCCAACCTCTTCATCGTCGAGGACGGGCGCCTGCGCACGGCGCCGCTGGATCACAGGATTCTGCCCGGCATCACCCGCACCCTGGTGCTCGAGCTGGCTGCAGATCTCGGCCTCGAGACCATCGAAGCGGACTGCCCGGAAGCCGCCCTGCAGAACGCCGACGAGGTGTTCCTCTGTGGCACCACCACCGAGATCCGGCCCGTTGTCCGCATCAACCAGGCGTCGGTGGCGGATGGCAAGGCAGGCCCGATCACCGTCACCCTCGCCGAGGCCTTTCAAGCCCTCACCCGCCGCTGAGCCTGCTTTTTCAGCTTCAGGGCAGCTTCCACTTGATAATGAGAATGATTTGCATTTAGATTGTTTCGCTCAGGCGCCGGCCGCGGCGCATCGTCAGCAAGGAGCGATATGGAACAACCAGCCGAAACCCCTCAAGCTGAGGAAACCCCCACCTCGACCCTGTCCCAGGGCGCCACCCTGCTGATCTGGAGCATCCGGCAGTGGCTGGTCGCCGTCCGCGAGCGGCAGTGCATCAAGCAGGCTCTGCTCATCCCGCACCACCGGCTGCACTGCGTCGGCGCGATCTATCACCTCGACCTGCTCATGCGACAACTCGCGAACGGTGCGAAGCAGTCAATCCAGATCCGCTGCCCGCACCAGGCACACCTGAGCAACGATGAGCTCAGGCTGCTGCTGCTGATTCGTGCCGCTCAGCAGGAGAACCGCGGCGAAGCGCTCAGCAGGGCCCGGGATCTGGTAACGCCCGAGCACTCGGTCGACCTTCGGCAGGCGGCCTGCGCTTACGCCGGCAAGCTGCGTCAGGCCGGCCTGAGCCTAGCCTCGTCTCCTCGACTCAGCCTGGTCGCAGGCGGCGCATCGTGAGCCCGCAGGTCCAGAGCCGGCTGCGCCTTGCTGGCCGTGTATGCGCCTGGTCCGCAGCGATCGCTATCGCCCTGACGCTGTATGGCTTCAGCTGGCTGCTCGTGCTCTGAGTGGCGAAACAGCGGATGCCTCAGGCCAAGCGAAGTCGGCGTCAGGCTGCTACCCTGCGTGTCACTGCGCCACACATCGGTAAAGGAAAAACAGGAAGCGCCATGACCAGAAACGCATTAAAGCCCCACACACTCTGCCTGCTCCTGGCCTGCGGGCTGACGATCGGCGTGGCCAGCGCCGATGTGGTCCGGCTCTCCGACCCCGTGGAGGCAACCGATACTCACGAGACCTTCGGCTCGGCCCTGCCGGAGCAGGATGGGGTGCTGGCGCTGAGCACGCTGCTCGAAAACAGCGCTGAGTACCTGGATCAGCCGGTGCTGGTGGAAACCCGCGTCGCTAAGGTCTGCCAGGCCAAAGGCTGCTTCTTCATCGCCCAGGAGGGTGCGCACTCCGCTCGCGTCTCCTTCGTCGACTACAGCTTCTTTGTTCCGTCAGACATCAGCGGCCGCACCGTGACCCTGGCAGGCTCGCTCGTCCGCCGGGAGCTCTCTGAGGCCCAGGCAGCACATCTGAACGAAGACACCGGAGGCGGCGACAGCATAAGCCCGGGCGTTCAGTACGAAATCGTCGCCACCTCGGTGCGGGTTCCACGCCAGTAAGGCATGAGCGACTGCGGCTGCAACACGCTGGACGCTGCCGAACTGGAGTCGCGGCAGCGACGGGTGCTGACCTGGGTCCTGATCATCAACCTCGCGACCTTCTTCATGATGGTCGCAGGCTCGGTGCTGAGCGGCTCATCAGCACTGTTGTCCGGCACCCTGGACAATCTGGGCGACGCGCTGACCTACGCAGCGAGCCTGATGGTGGTCGGCGCGAGTGCCCTGGCTAAAGCCAGGGTCGCGTTGCTCAAGGGGCTTTTGATTCTGCTCGCTGCAGCCGCGGTTGCAGCACAGATCGTCTGGCGGCTCAGCAACATGGAAGCGCCCGTTGCTCAGACCATGGGCATCGCCGCTGCTCTGAACCTGGTCGCCAACGGCTTCTGCCTCTACCTGCTCACGCCGTTGAAAAACGACGATGTGAACATGAGCTCGGTCTGGGAGTGCTCGCGCAACGACATGTTCGAGGGGACCGCCGTGATCGTCACCGCAGGCGTTGTCTGGCTGTTTGCTTCCGCCTGGCCGGACGTCATCATCGCGGTGATCCTGCTGGCGATGTTCCTGCGCTCGGCGCTGCGCGTGCTCACGAGCGCCTGGCAGGAGATGCGTACCGCTCAGCTCAGTATCCAGCCGTCCGGATAGGATTTGCTCAAGAAACGGTTCGCTGCCGGCAGGTTGGTCACCTGCATCTTCCGCGCGTCGTAGTCGATCCTGCTTTTCGCCCGGATCGCCACGTTGCCGAGCAGGCCCACTTCCGTGAGCGGTGCTGCGTAGTCGAAGCTCGAGCAGGCCTGACCGCCTGACTTGATCGCCCGGACCCAGTCCTCGTGATGCGTACCCTGAATTCGCTCGATGCTCTGCGCCGGCGGATCTGCCAGCACTTCCGCGGCACGAGCCTCCGGCAGGATGCGCACTTCCCGGGTGTACGTATCCGTGACGAGCAAGCCGTCCGAACCGATGAACACCGTGCCGCTCTTGTCCGGGCCGAGGATGGCCGAGTGATCGATACCTTCCAGTGCCGGCGGCAACAGGCCACCATCGAGCCAGTGATAGGTCACCGCGCCCCGCCTGCCTTTCTTCGGAAACTCGTAGGTGATGGCGGAGGCATTGGGTGCGCTCTGCTCGTTGACCTGGGTTGCCAGGGCGCTGACCGAGTCCGGCAGCCCCAGATCGAGGCTGTAAAAGGCAGCGTCCATCACGTGGCAGGCCATGTCGCCCACCGCGCCGCAGCCGTAGTCCCACCAGGCACGCCAGCTGAACGGCAGGTACGCCGGATCGTAAGGACGCGGCTCTGCCACTCCCTGCCAGAGCGGCCAATCGAGACCGTCGGGCACCACCGGCACAAACTCGCTGTGGTCCGGGAGGTTCAGACCCTGGGGCCAGATCGGCCGGTTGGTCCAGGAGTAGACCTCCCGAACCCGGCCTATGGCACCGGCCGAAATCCATTCCCGCGCCAGCCGGACACCGTCGTTGGAGTGACCCTGGTTGCCCATCTGGGTCACCACCCCCCGCTCCCGGGCCGCATCAGCCAGCAGCCGTGCTTCTTCCACCGTGTGAGTAAGGGGCTTCTCGCAGTAAACGTTGATACCCAGGTTGATCGCCGACAGGGCGATGGGAAAGTGCATGTGGTCTGGTGTGGAGATCACCACGCCGTCGAGCTTGTCGCCCAGCTCGTCGAACATTTCCCGGTAGTCCCGATACCAGCGCGCACCTTTCTGCTCGGCGTTCTTCAACAGCTCATCGAACTGCGCCGACCAGCTTCGCTCGCTGCGGGCGGCGGTGACCGTCCGCTCGTCCACATCGCAGAAGCCGATCAGATCGTGCTGGCGCAGCGCGCCAATGGAGCTGGCGCCCTTACCACCCACACCAACGAAGCCCAGGCTGAGGCGCTCGCTCGGCGCCAGGGTCTCGGCGTTGGCGCCGAACATCACCTGCGGCAGGCCACCGGCGCCGAGCGCCGAAACACCCGCTGCGGTTTTCAGAAATCTGCGTCGGCTCGAACCCATCACGCCGTTCCTCCCCTCACGGCAATACGTCCGCAGAAGCATAGCCACAGCCCTGCAGCGCCGTCGAGGCGAAATGTGACGCCTGCCGCCGACATCGGCGGCGCAAACCGGTTAGGTGGGCAGTGCAGAAGTGAATGGACGAGGCGGCTCACCCGCGGCACGCCCGAACCAGGCAGGACGCCTAATGACAACCCGGAAGGTCCCGAACGCATTGTTCATCAGCAACGTCGTCGTCGACGTGCTGATCCTGCTGGTCTTCCTATTCATGCCGCGTTCAGGCCTGGAATCGCTCGGCGCCGCCTTCATGCTCTACCCGCTGGTGGCGATCCGCCTGATCCTGACGCTGGTCAGCATCGGCATGGCCGTCAGCCGACGCAGCTGGCAGCTCGGGCTGTACACGCTGCTGGCCCTGCTGGTACTCGGCTGGTTCTGGCTGGTGGGCGCCAATCTCAGCCCGACCTACGAACCTCTGCACAAGGTGCTGCGGGTCGAGGCGAAAGCCCTGGCGGTCCGCTTCGGCGACTACCTCGACCAGCGAGCCTACGATCGCCAGCGGGCTCGTCAGCACCGGGATGATCCGCAGCATGGCCAACTCTGCGATGCCCTGACGGTCGAGCGCGACCTTGAGGCGCTGCAGGGGCTCCTCGAGCAGGATCTGAATCGCCCCTGCGTCACCTACTACGGCGATCCCGTAAGCCCGCTGCTGCACACGGTGATCCACAGCTACGGGCCCTGGACCGGCGACATGCGGCTCCACCCTCCGATTGGTGAGGACTTCGCCGCCGAGGCGGCGGCGCGGCTGCTGGCAGCCGGCGCCGATCCCGATACCCAGGACGCCTTCGGCAACACCGCCCTCCACTACAGCCTGACCTTCGCCAACGAGGGCCTGGTGGAAGCGCTGGTGGCCAACGGCGCCTGCATCCTGCTGAAGAACAACCTGGGTGAATCACCGCTGACCAATCACTCCACACATCGGTTACGGAAGAAGGTAGAAGCGGCGGCGGCAGACCCGCAGATGCTCGGCAGGTGTCCGGCAGAGCTGCGCGGATTGTCCGGCGCCGGGGATGCTGAGCTGGAGGACGATCCCCGATCACCGGATGCAGGCCTGTTGAACGCGCTCCGCTCCGGGCGCCTGGAACGTGCCATCTACTACCTCGAGCAGGGAGCCGATCCGAACGCCAGCGACCACGAGGGCAGCAACTTCGAGGCAGCGCTCCGGAACTGCCGGGACAACGCGCGTAGCCTCGCCCAGCTGCTGCTCGACGCCGGCGCTGACATCAACGGCCAGAACCGGAGGGGCCAGACGGCGCTGATGATCTCCATGCGTTACTGCGCCGAGGCCGTGCCCTTCCTGCTGAGTCGGGGGGCAGACCCGACCGTCGGGGATCGCAAAGGTGATACGCCGCTGCACCAGCTCGGCGGCATCGCTCCCGAGGATCTGGAGCAGATCATCGATCTTCTGCTGGCAAATGGCGCCGACATCAATCAGCAGGCAACGAGCGGGCAGACACCGTTGATCCGTTCCCTGTTCGGCGGCAGCACCCGGGAACGGGTCTCCAGCGCGCTGCTGGATCGCGGCGCCGATCTCGACACCGCAGACAACGGTGGCAACACGCCCCTGCACGTTCTGGCCGCCCGCAAGCGGGACGAGCAGGCACCGGCGCTGCTGACGGAGCTGGTCGGGCGCGGCGCCTCACTCGAGCTCAGCAACCGCAAGCGGCAGACACCGCTGGTCACTGCGGTGGAGCACGGCAGCGTCGCCGCGGTGGCGGCACTGATCAATGCCGGCGCCGATGTGCGGGTCCGGCGGCCGCGGGGCAACACCCTGGCCAGCGGCCTGATCTCCTGCAAGCCCGAAAAGCTCGCAAAGCTCGAGCTGCTGGTGGCTGCCGGCACCGACACCGAGATCCCCATCGAGCATGGCCACCTGCCGCTGGCGCAGGCGTTCTTCGGCAAGCTCTACCTGGATTGCCTCGAGCCTGCGGAGATTCTCCTCAACGCCGGCACCGATCCGAACCTTAAAGATCGCAACGGCGGCGCCGCCATTCACAGCATTGCGCTCTGGACCGAAAAGGACCCGGACGCCGCCCTGACCCTCCTGATCGAGCACGGCGCCGACGTCGATCTGCGCAATCAGCAGGGCATGAGCAGCCTCCTGCTGGCTGCCCGGAACGGCACCAGCATCCGCACCATGGAACGACTGCTCGCCCACGGTGCCGATCCGGACGCCCGCGATGACAAGGGCAACTCGTTGTTGCACCAGGCGGCAATGAACAGCCGGGAAGGCAACCTGGCGCGCTACGACTGGGTGCTGGCGCTGGGCGGCGACCCGGAAGCCGGCAATGATGCCGGTCAGACCCCGCTAGACCGGGCTCGGGTCACCGGCAACACCACCCTCCTGAACGCTCTGCTCGAGCGCCGGGCTGACTGACTGAGACCGCGCGCGACCGCCCATCAGCAGGTAGAAGGTCGGCAGCACGAACAGCGTGAACAGGGTGCCCACCAGCATGCCGGCGGCGATCATCAGGCCAATGGCAAACCTCGCGTTGGCACCCGCGCCGTAGGCCAGCAGCAACGGCACCACCCCCAGCACGGTGGCGAAGGTGGTCATCAGAATCGGTCGCAGCCGCAGGCCGGCCGCTTCCAGCACCGCGCTCTTCCGATCCAGCCCCTCGCGCATCTTCTGATTAGCAAAGTCGACGATGAGAATGCCGTGCTTGCTGATCAGCCCGATCAGGGTCAGCAGCCCCACCTGGGTGTAGATGTTCAGGGTTGCGAAGCCGAGCGCCAGCGGTACCAGCGCGCCGAAAATGGACAGCGGCACGCTGATCAGGACGATGAACGGATCGCGGAAGCTGTTGAACTGAGCGGACAGCACCAGGTAGATGAAGATCAGCGAGGTAGCAAACAGAACCAGGAAGCCCTGGGACTCCTCGATGAAGCGTCTGGACTCGCCTTCGTAGCCGGCCCGGTAGCCCACCGGAGCAACCTCGACCAACGCCTCCTCGAGAAACGCCAGGCCGTCACCCAGGGTGTTGGGCGGCAACACCATGCCCTGCAGCGTGACCGCGTTCAGCTGCTGGTACTGCTTCATGCGGTTGGGCTTTACGTTCTTGCTCAGCTTCACCACGGTGGCCAGCGGCACCAGCGAGCCTTCGCTGGTGCGCACGTAATAGCGTTCCAGCCATTCCTTGGTCAGCCGGAAGCCTCGGTCCGCCTGCGGGATCACCTTGTAGCTGCGCCCTTCCATGCTGAAGCGATTGGTTTCCGCCTCGCCCAGCATCACCTGCAGCGTCTCACCGATGCTGGCCATGGAGATCCCGAGGCGGGCCGCCAGCTCGCGATCGATCTCCACGTCCACCTCCGGCCGGGAGTAGCGCAGATCCTTGGTGATGAACGCGAACAGCCCGGACTGCCGCGCCTTCAGAAGCACTTCCTCCGCCACCCGATTCAGCTCCTCGTAGCCGGTGTTGCCGGAGATGACGAACTGCAGCGGCAGGCCCTGGGCCGCACCGGGCAGGCCGCCGGAGGCAAAGGTGAGGATCTCGAGACCGCTGATCTGGCTGTATTTCTGCTGCAGCTCCTGGCGGATCTCCTCCAGCGAGCGTTCCCGTTCCGACCAGGGCGCCAGAATGGCGCCGCCGAACACCGACGTGGGCTCGTTCACCTGCCAGGAATGGGTCACCTCCGGAATGGTCCGCCAGGCCTCCACCATCTCGTCGAGGAAGTAGGTGGTGTACTCCAGGCTGCCGTAATCCGGCGGGGTGGCGATCGCGAAAATCATGCCGCTGTCTTCCGCCGGCGCCAGCTCCTTCTGCGCCAGCTGGTAAAACACCGGCAGGCTCAGAAAGATCACGAAGCCGAACAGCATGACCGCCCCCTTATTGTCGAGGCAGGCCGCCAGCAGGCGTTGATAGCGGTGCAGCAGGTTGTCGAAGCGGGCGTCCAGCCAGTCGGCCACCCGCCCCTGATGGTCATGGTCCTTCAGCAGGTAGGCACACATCATGGGGCTCAGCACCAGCGCAACGATGCCGGAGATCACCACCGCACCGGCCAGCGTCAGCGCAAACTCGCTGAACAGCACCCCGGTCAGCCCGCCGAGAAAGCCGATGGGCAGATACACGGCCACCAGCGTCAGCGTCATGGCGATTACCGGCAGCGCCACCTGCCGGGCGCCGATCAGCGCCGCCTGCAGCGGTGTTTCGTCGTTCTCGATGTGCCGGTGGATGTTCTCCACCACCACGATGGCGTCGTCCACCACCAGGCCGATGGCGATCACCATGGCCAGCAGCGTCAGCAGGTTGATGGAAAAGCCCATCACCCAGATCAGAAAGAGCACGCTGATCAGCGACAGCGGGATCGCCACGACCGGAATGACCACCACCCTGAGCGAGCCAAGGAAGACCAGGATCACCAGCAGCACGATCAGCGTCGCCTCGATCAGCGTCCGCACCACCTCGTTCAGCGCTTCGCTGATGTACACGGAGCCGTCCGAATCCATGAAAATTTCCATGTCTGCCGGCAGGTTCTGGTTCAGCTCGTTGACCTTGTCCTTGACCCGAACGGCCATCTCCAGGGGGTTGGCACCGGGCGCTTCGGTGACGGCGATGAACACCGCCTCCTCTCCGCTCGAGTAGACGGCCGACTCGTAGGTTTCGCTGGCGAGCTCCACGTCGGCGACATCGCCGAGGGTGACCCGCTGATCGCCGTCCTGGCGCACGACGATGCCGGCGAACTGCTCCGGGTCCTGCATGTCCGTGCGCGCATCGACGCTGGCCCGAACCAGCTCGCCCCGAGTTGTGCCCGCCGCGGAGATGTAGTTGTCGCGACGGATGGCGGCGTTGATGTCCGTCGCCGTAACGCCGAACGCGGCCATCTTCGCCGGGTTCAGCCAGACCCGCATGGCGAAGTTGCCGCTGCTCAGCATGCGCGCCTCGCCCACCCCTTCGACGGTGCTCAGCACCGGCTGAATGAAGCGCAGGCCGTAATCCGCCCGCTGCTGCACCGACATCTCGTCGGAGAGCAGCGCCAGGTACATCATGGAGTCACCGCCGGTCCGGTTGCTCACCACCGGATCTTCCACTTCCCTGGGCAGCTCGAAGCGGGCTTCATTGATTTTGGTGATGACCTCGCTCATCACTTCGGTGGAGTTCTCCCCCAGCCGCACCCAGACCTGGATCTGAGAGAAGCCCGGATCGCTCTGGGAGGTGACGTACTCCACGCCTTTAGCTGCCGCCACCCGTCGCTGCAGCGGCGTGGTGACAAACCCCTGAACGGTTTCGGCGCTGGCACCGGGGTACACCGTCTGCACGTAGATCACGCTCTTCTCGACCTCGGGGTACTCGCGCAGCGCCAGCTGAGTGCCGGCCTGGATGCCGAGCAGCAGCATGATGGCGGCGATCACCAGAGCCAGCACGGGACGACGTATGAACAGGTCCGTCATGGTTACCTCCCGGGCCCGTTAGAGCGCCACGCTTTCATCAATCAACACCCGTACGCCCCGGTAAAGCTTGTTCTGGCCGACGCTGACCACCTGATCGCCCGGCTCGAGACCGCTCAGCACGGCGATCCGCCCCTCCCGCACCGCGCCCGACTGCACGACCCGGGCAGCGGCCGTGAGCTGGCCGTCTTCGGTCGGTACGATCACGTAAACGGTGTTTCCCTGCAGGGCGTAGGTCATGGCCGTCTCAGGAATGGTCACTACCGACTGGGTCTGGCCCAGGTTCACCTCGAGCACGGCAAACATCCCCGGCAGCAGGCCATCGACTTCCTGCAGGCGCGCACGGAGCAGCACGTTCCGGGTGTCCGGATTCACCCTCGAGTCCACCGCTGCCACCACCGCCCGGAACTCCCGCTCGCCAAAGGCATCCACCGTAACCCGCACGTCCAGCCCGGCCCGCAGGTCCGGCGCGTAACGGGCCGGGACGGTGAAGTCGATCTCCAGCTCCGAGTGGTCCTGCAGCGTTGCGATCACGGTGCCCGGCGAGACGTAATCACCCAGGTCCACCCGACGGATCCCCATGGTGCCGCTGAACGGCGCCGAGATCCGCTTGTTGGCGATGCGCGCCTCCGTCTCCGCGAGCTCGGCTCGCGCCCGCTCGAGGTCGGCCCGGGACCGATCGAACTGGGTTTGCGGAATGGAGCCTTTGTCCATCAGCGTCCGGTCGCGGCGGAACAGAATGTCCGCAAGCTCCAGCGTCGCGATCTGGCTGCGCCGGCTGGCCTGCTCCACCTCGTCGTTGAGCACCACGAGCAGCCTGCCGGCTTCCACGGCGTCCCCGGAATCGAACTGAATGGCGGTCACCTCGCCGCTGGTCTCAGAGGTCAGTTCCACCCCGCGCACCGCTCGGATCGAGCCGACCGCGTTGAGCGTTTCCGTCCAGGTCTCGAGGCGCGCCGGGGACACGGCGATGGTCACCGGCGGCGGCGAGAAGTCCATGTTCGCGAAGGCGCTGAAGCGCTGGTAAAGATAGGCGCCGATCGAGCCGAAGATGACCAGAAGCAGCGCGATTACGATGAGGTAAGCTCTCAAGACCGTCACTCCGTTGCTTCCGGATCGTCCCAACTTCCTGTCGGACACTTAAGCGGAAGCTGCTGTGCCTTGTGGCCAGCCATAGTACGCAAGCGGCCCGCTGCAGTTCTACTTGATCTATTTCCTAGTATGCTGACAGCGCCAACGAGGAGGGAGCTTGCCGTGCCGCTGAACCTGATCGACCACATGCCGTTCGCGCAGCAGCTCGGCCTGGAGCTGACCGCCTCCGAGCCGGACCGGATCGAAGCCCGGCTCACCGTGCAGGAATCTCTCTGCACCACCGGCCGGATCATGCACGGCGGGGCGATCATGTCCGTTGCCGACACCCTGGGCGCCATCGGCGCCTTCCTGAACCTGCCGGACGGTGCCAAAGCCACGACCACCATCGAGAGCAAAACCAACTTCCTCGGCGCCGCCACCCTCGGTTCGGAAGTCACGGCGGTCACCACGCCCGTCCACATCGGCGGCCGCACTTCGGTGTGGCAGACGCGGCTCGAAAACGACAAAGGCAAGCCGGTCGCGCTGGTTACCCAAACCCAGCTGGTGCTCAGAGACTGAGCGCATCACCAGGTCGCGTCCGATTCCATGTCCGTTAAGTCGTCTTTACTGATTCTCAAACAGGTTTTATCGTCGGCCAACTGGACAAGAATGGCGCCGTTACAGCTGAGCGGAAAAGAGAAGCGTCTGGGGTTCAGGGTCATCGTCGCTGACCTCCCGGAGCACACACAGCGAAAGATCAGCACAGCCATCACCCTGGGCCAGCAGACCTCGCCCGCCACCATGGTCGACCTCAGCCTGTCCGGGATGCTGATCGCGGACCTGGACCTGGGGGTCAAGGTCGGCGACACCGTCAAGGTATCCCTGGAGTACGACGGCCGCAGCGCGGTGCTGGAGGGGGCCGTGGTGCGTGCGGTGGACCGCGGCTCGGTCGGCATCCACTTTCCCGAGTCCATCAGGGAAGGCGAGTTCGATCCGCCCATTCCTCTGTCCAACCTGCACCGACGGCTGGAACGCCTGTGGCTGAAGAGCCGGGACAAGTAGGCCCACCTCGTCGGGCATCCGGCGATCGGGTATAACAGGGCATCCAACCGGTCCGCACAGAGGGGACATCATGACTGCACTGCCAATAACGCTCGCCACCGCCTCCGTACTCGGGCTCATCCTGATCTGGCTGTCTGCCAGGGTGATCGGCGCGAGGGTGAAAAACGAGGTGCTGATCGGCGATCAGGGGAACTCGGAGATGCTCTTTGCCATCCGCACCCATGGCAACTTCACCGAGTACACGCCGATTTTCCTGGTCCTGCTCGGGCTGCTCGAGTACAGCGGCGGCAACGCCACGGCGCTCATGGTGCTGGCGGCTCTGTTTGTCGTTGGCCGACCGCTGCACGCGCTGGGCATGGGCGAAGACGCCAACCTGAAGCTGCGCCAGATCGGCATGATCCTCACGTTCACCGTGATCGTCGCCTGCAGCCTGTACGGCCTCTACCTGTCCTTTGCCTGACGGGCCCGGCTAGCTGAACATCAGCTCCGGATAGCCGTCGGCGGCTGCCTGATCGATGATCGACTTGTATCTGGGCCCGCCGCCGAAGTAAGCCTGATAACGCATGGTGCCGGCTTCGTGGCCGTCCACGTTCGAGTTGTAGCCGGTGAACCAGCCCTGGCTGCGCCGGGCCAGCATTCGCTCGTAGGTCGCCACCACCTGCGCCAGCCAGTCCCGCTCGCCGGCTTCGCTGGCTTCCAGCCGCGTGAGCCCGCGCGCTCGAGCGTGGCAGATCAGATCGGTGACCCAGTCGACGCCGGCCTCGATGGCGCGCGGAAAGTTGGTAGAGCCGGATACGCTCTGCGGGCCCGCCACCATGAGCAGGTTCGGATAGCCATGCGACATCAGGCCCAGATAGGTGCTCGGCCCGGCCCGCCACTTCTCCGCCAGCAGCTGGCCATCCACGCCGGCGATGCGGATCTGGTCGTAGCCACCGGTGATGGCGTTGAAGCCTGTGGCGTAGACGATCAGATCCAGCTCGACGTGCCCGGCGCTGGTCTGGATGCCGGTAGCCGTAATGCGCTCGATAGGTGTTTCCGAAAGATCCACCAGATCCACGTTGTCGCGGTTGTAGGCCTCGAAGTAACGGGTTTCCAGCGGCAGGCGCTGCACGCCGAAGCCGTGGTCTTTCGGAATCAGCTTCTCGGCGAGCACCGGATCGTGCACCCGACCACGTATGCGCTCGGCGACGTACTCGGACACCTCCCGGTTCGCCGCCTCGTCGAAGAAGATCTCCGGAAAATTGCCCGCCAGAAAAGCGAACCCCGGCTCGTCATACAGCCTGTCCCAGGTTTCCCGGCGCTGCTCCGCGGTCAGGGCGTCAAACCCACGCCGGTCCGGCACATGCTCGAAGCCGTTCGGAGAGGCGGCGCAGTTCTCGAAGATTTCCTGGTAGCGGGCTCTGATCTCCGCCATCTCCGCTTTCGAGATCGGCGAGTTGTTGAGCGGCGTGCTCCAGTTCGGGCGGCGCTGAAACACGGTGAGATGCTCGACCTTGTCGGCGATCTCGGCAATCACCTGAATGCCCGTAGCGCCGGTGCCGATCACCCCGACCCGACGGCCTGCCAGCGGCACCGGTTCCTTCGGCCACCAGTAGGTGTGAAAGGACGCTCCCTGAAACTCGTCCATGCCGGGGTACCGCGGCGGGGTGGGCACAGACAGCGGGCCAAGCCCTGAGATCACGAACCGGGCGCTGACGCTGCTGCCATCCTCGAGCTGCAGCTGCCAGAGGTGCTCGTCTTCCTGCCAGGTCATGGCCGTCACCCTGGCGTTGAAGCGCATGTGCCGACGCAGGTCGAACTTGTCCGCGACGTAGTTCAGGTAGCGCAGGTTTTCCGGTTGCGAGGAAAACCGCTCCTGCCAGTGCCACTCTTCCAGCAGCTCCCGAGAGAACGAGTAGCCATAGGTGTAGCTTTCGGAGTCGAAGCGCGCGCCCGGATAGCGGTTCCGATACCAGGTGCCGCCGAGATCCTCGTCGGCCTCGAGCAGGAGGGCGTCTACGCTCGCGTCGGTCAGGCGTTTGATCTGGTAGATGCCGGAGACACCGGCACCGATGACGATCACCTCATGCTGCGCGTCCCCGCCCACCTCAGCCGGCTGCCGCCGGGATCACCGTCTCGCCAAACTCGCTCAAGCGGTCGAGCCCATCCGGGCCGGCGAAGAAAAACGCCGGCACCATGATTCGATCAACGCCCAGCGAGCGCATCTGCTCGACGCCGGCGAGCGGATCCATCATCTGGGTGCCGAACATGGCGTTGATCTCGATGCTGGCCGGGTCGCGACCGGCGGCTTCCGCGGCCTGACGAAGCCGTCCGAGCAGGGCGTCGAGCCGCTCGTGATCTCCTTCGCCCGGAAAGTAGCCGTCGGCGATGCGCACCGCGCGGCGGATGGCCGCATCCGTATCGCCGCCCACCAGCACCGGGATGTTGCCGTTCACCGGCCTCGGGCTGCAGGTCGCGGGCTCGAAATCCACGAACTCGCCGTGAAACTCGGCGTGCGGTCCGGCCCAGAGCGCGCGCATGGCGGCAATGTACTCATCGTTCCTGGCGCCCCGCCGCTCCCACGGCACGCCGAGGGCGTCAAATTCTTCCTGCAGCCAGCCCACACCCAGGCCCAGCTCCACCCGACCGCCGGACAGCTGATCCAGCGTCGCCAGCTCTTTCGCCAGCACCAGCGGGTTGCGCTGCGGCACGATCAGAATGCAGGTGCCGAGCCGCAACGTGGGCGCGGCCGCGGCCGCAAACGCCAGCCAGATCAGCGGGTCCGGGATCGGCGTATCCGGTTCTGCCGGGATCTTCCCGTCTTCCGTGTAGGGATACTTCGAGTGAATGGCGTCCGGCAGCACCACGTGCTCACCGCCCCAGACGGATTCGAAGCCCGCCGCTTCAGCCCGCCGGCAGATCTCGAGGCTGTCCGGACCGTCAATGGCAATGCTGCTGGCAAACGCGAGGCCGACCTTCATAACTGACTCCTGATTTTTTTGATTTGTTGCCTGCTGATCCGCCCGGCGAGCCCGAGCCTACTCCGAGGCGTACTGCATGTAGGCGCTGGCCGTTGCCTGCGCCATCTTGTCCCCGTCGAACGGGATCGACATTTCCGGCGTGAACTCGAGGACAACCCGTTCGGGCGTATCGAGAAACTCAACGAACTTGTCCGGGTCCAGGTTCCTGGTGAAGGCGTTGCCATCATCGTCCCGAGCCGCCATGCCCTTTGCCAGCAGCCCGTAGAACCACTGCTTGGTGTCCGGCTCATCATGAATCACGGTGTGGCCTTTGTAGGTGACCGTCTTGCCGCCACCCATGGGGGTTCCCTTGCTGGAGATGACGATGGAGGAGCGTCCATCCCGGGCGATGGCCTTGATCCGCACCCGTTCTCTGGTGGCCGTCATCCAGATCTTTCCGTCCACCGGCACGTAGGCGGTGATCACCCCGATCGGGTGGCCGGCTTTGTTCGCCCAGACGAAGACGCACTCTCCGGCCGTCCGCACCAGCTCCTGTTCCCGCTCGGCATCGAGCCGGTACTGCTTGACGTCGTCGTAGTTGCTGACCGAATCGCTCATCCCGCTACTGACCACCCGAAGCCTGACCACCCTCGTACTCGCTTTCGAGCAGTCGGGCGCCGCGGAGGATGCCGCCCATGGAGTAGTTGCCTTCGTGGCAGGCGTACTCATAGACCAGATCGTCGGGCTTCGACTGCCAGACGTAACGCCCGCTCCAGGGGGCTTGCCAGACCGTCTCGTCGACAACGGTGAAATCGTAGTAGAGGTTGCCGTCTTCCATCAGGGTGAAGCGCTCTTCCACCTCCAGGTTCTCATCGGCCCCGGGCAGGCTCGACACCTCGCGGAAGCCTCGAGTTCTGACCACCAGCGTGTCGCCTTCCCAGTGGCCGACGGAATCGCCCAGCCACTTGCGGTTCTCCAGCGGCGTGTGCTCCCCGTCGATCCGGATGATCCGGGCGTCGTGCACCATTTCCTGCAGGATCATCACATAGCTGTCCGTCTGCACGATCCGCTTGTAGTTGTTGTAGAGGCTGGAGATGGTCGGCACGGTGGGGCCGAACGAGATCAGGCAGCGCTCGGACGGCGCCAGGCTCTCCGGATCATCGAAAGGGCCCGGCCCGTCGTGATCGAGCCAGGTGGCCTCACCCGTGTTTTCGTGCGCGAAGCTCTGATAGACCGAGCCCATCCTGGCGCCCACGCCAGGCTGTGTGTCCGGATAGCGTCCGTTCGCCGGCTCGTAGATGATCGAGGTCGGGATGCGGCCGTTGATCTCGCCCAGGGAGCTGCCGGGGTCGATGTAGAACAGGTTGTAGCCGCCAACACCGCCTGCCCCGGCGGTGTTGTTGCCATCTCCACCCTCCGGCGGCGCTTCCCGGTTCGGATCGCTCTCGCTGGTCACCGCCCAGTTCTGCGCAACGTCGAAGGCCCAGTTGAGGGCTTTCGCAAACCAGGGGTAGAGATACTCGGTCTCTCCCAGCCACTCCGGACGCTGGGTCGGCGTCAGCGTCCCCGTGTCGTAAACGCCGGTGAAGTCCGGCCGCCCGGACGGCGTACGTTTGATGTCGGACACCGCGGCGGTGGCCGAGAACGCCAGAGCCAGCGCGCCGATGAGCGCGATCGGCCGGCGGATCAGGGGGCTAGAGATAGACATCGTGCACCTCTCAGGTCACTAGAACCCTTAAGTCTGCAAAGACCGGCCGCCCAACACAACTCCTCCGACCAGGCTCCGGGAGCCTTTGTCAGCAACGAATTTGTTTGTCCATGCCGGAAAATGTGGGTCTGCGATCGGGTGCGCGGCCATTCTGAGACCCCTGTCACGGTTGCCCAAAGGCCGCCGACCTAACGTGGAGCAAAGAACTGGATGCCGCAAACACGTGTCGATACTGATCAAACGCATCATTCCGATCGTCAGCCTGGCGCTGGCCATTGGCGTGTTGTGCGTGCTGATCGCCGTGTCCACCTCACCGGCAGCCGACACGTTCAGAAGCGTTGACGCCCGGATCCAGTACCTCCGGAACGTCACCCAGGCGCTCGATCAGTACCTGACATCAGAGCAGGGTTCAGCTGTCGAAACGCAGAACGCAACGGTGTCTGAACTCGCTGCCAGCCTGGAGCCGGAAGTGATCGCCATTGGCACCAGCCTGGAGGATCTCTGGCAGCCGCAGGGGCTGCTCGACAGCCTCGGCTGGTCCGCCACCCGCGCATTCAACCTCATCGACCGTCAGGCGCACTCGCTGGCGGATCCCGAGCGCTACGAAGCACCGCTGAACACCCTGACCGCGGCGGCCCAGCGGGTCGCCCCGCAAATCGATCTGTACCTGGAGAACAGCGGCGATTTTGCCCGCGGTATGCAGAGCTTCCAGCAGAGCAACCGCTCCCTGGTGCAGCTGCTGCGCGGCACCGGCCGGGACGACCTGGCCGATCAGATATTCCGGGCCGGAAACCAGCTGCAGGCAGACCTGGCATCCGGCGAGCCGGCGCGGCTCGCCCGGGTCGGCTCCGTGCTCGAACGGGCGCGGCTGGTTGTCGCCGGGCTCGGCGCAAACGAGCGCGGCGCCGGCATCGAGCTGCTGGAGACGGTTCCGCTGCTGGTTGATGCCCGCCGGGCGATGAACCAGGCGAAGAAGCAGATGAACCTGGCGGGCATGGCTGAGGCGGTAACCGCGGTTGCCGACGTCAGCAGCGACGATCAGGTGCGAACCCTGTCCATGATCAGTGACGCCCGGGTGCTGCTGAATCTCTACACCATCTTTTTGCTCGCCATGCTCGCCTACCTCGGGCTCCGCCTGCGGGCCAGCTACTCCGCGCTCAACCGCTCTCACGATGATCTCGAGCTGAGGGTGCACGAGCGGACGGCGGACCTGGAGCTCGCCTACGAGGAGCTCAAGGAATCACAGGTGCAGCTGGTGCAGGCCGAGAAGATGTCTTCGCTCGGCCAGCTGGTTGCCGGCGTGATGCACGAGATCAACACGCCGCTGCTGTACGTGCTGAACAACGCCTCGATCACTTCCGAGTCGATCTCCGACGTCGACCGCTTCGTCCAGGCTGCACTGCCCATGCTCGACGCGCAGGGCAGCGAAGAGATCAAAACCGCCCTGAAGGCGCTGCTGGCGCGCAGAGCGGAGTTCGACGTCGCCTCGATCCGCGAGTCGGCGGAAGAGGTGGCAACCCTGAACACGGAGAGCATCGAGGGCCTGCAGCAGATCAGCGATCTGGTGCAGAGCCTGAAAGACTTCTCGCGCCTGGACCGGGCCACCGAAGATCGTTTCGACGTCTGCGAAGGCATCGAGAAGACGCTGACGATCACCAAGAACCTGCTGAAGTACGGCATCGAGGTGGAGAAGGACTTCGAGCCCGTGGGCGAGATCTTCTGCTCGCCCGCCAGAATCAACCAGATCTTCGTCAACCTGGTGACCAACGCCGCTCAGGCGATGGACGGCGAAGGCACCCTGCGTATCAGCGTGCACCCGGTGGACGACTGCGTGGAGATTGCCTTCGAGGACACCGGCTGCGGCATCGCCGAAGAGGACCTGACCAAAATCATGGACCCGTTCTTCACCACCAAACCGGTGGGTCAGGGTACCGGCCTCGGGCTGTCCATCGTTCATCAGATCGTCCAGCAGCATCACGGCAATCTGGACGTGAGCTCGGAGGTGGGCAAAGGCACCCGCATCGCCGTTCGCCTGCCCCGCCAACCCTACAGTGAGGAGGCCGCCTGATGAGTGTCGCCAGTACCGAGCGGACGGAGCAGAGTCAGGACAAGGCCACCCTGCTGTTCGTCGACGACGAGAAGCGGGTGCTGTCCTCGATGCGCGCCACCTTCCGCCGTGACTACCAGGTGTTCATTGCCGACAACGGCGAGGAGGCGCTGCAGATCATCGACCGCGAGCCGGTGGACGTCATTATCTCCGATCAGCGCATGCCGAAGATGACGGGCGTGGAGCTGCTCTGCACGGTGAAAGAACGGGCACCAGAGGTGATGCGCATCCTGCTCACTGGCTACGCCGATCTGGAAGCGATCGAAGCGTCGATCAACGAGGGCGAGGTGTTCCGCTACCTGATGAAGCCGTGCCCGCCCGACGACCTGAAGAAAGCCATCGCCCAGGCGGTTGAGGCGGTTCGCTCCGAGTCGCCGGAAGTGGAAGAGATCGAGCTGGAAGCGCTGGAGCCGCTGGAATCGCTGGAAGAGCAGACGCCGGACGCCAGCGGCACCGGCGAGCTGATCCCGTTTCCGAACGCCCGCCGTCGGCCGAGCGCAACCGTGCATCAGCTGCCACAGAAGGCAAAGCGCCCGAAACCGACACCGGCCGCAAAAGGTGCCAGGCCCCACTCCGGGGTGGAAGTCCTGCTCCTCTCCAGAGACAAAAACCTGCAAGCCACCATCTCCGAGGTTGCCGGCGAGCATGAGGTCGTTCGCGCCACCTCGGTCGAGCTGGCGCTGGAGGCGCTCAGCAACCGCCGTGTTGGCGTCATGATCACCGACATCACGGTCGACAGCAGCGAGCTGGAGAACCTGACGAAAACGCTGAAGGCGGAGGTGCCGGAGCTGGTGACCATCATTGCCAGCGAGCGCTCCGACGCGCACACGCTGATCTCGCTGATCAACGAAGGGCAGATTTACCGTTTCCTGCTGAAGCCGGTTTCCCGCGGTCAGTGCAAGCTCTGGCTGAGCTCAGCGATCCGCAAGTTCGACGAGCTGGCTGGCAGCGAAGCGTCTCTGGCGCGCTATCGCGTCGACGTCAGCAAAGAGGCAGCCGGCAGCGGCCTGCTGCAGCGGATGAAGGTCGGGCTCGACCGTTTCCGGTCGCGGCTGAAGGGCTGAGCGGATGGACCAGCTGCTCGACAACCCGGCCGAAAGTGCCGACGGCAGAGACCTGCTGCAGAGTTTCGGCTTTGCGGCCCTGCTCATCGTCGTGGGCGTCATCTCCAGCTGGGTTTACTTGAAGCGCGCCGAAGACCCGGCATCGGTCAGCGCCTTGCCGCTGGAAACCCTCCTCCTGAGCCCGATCGCGCAGGATCAGCAGAGCGCCAGCGCGGAACCGGACGAAGTTGAAACCTGGGTGCAGTTCGGCGAGGAGGCCTACGCCGCCGGCAGGATCATCGAGCCTGTGGCCGACAACGCTCTGTACTACTACAGCAAAGCCCTGGAGCAGGCGCCCGTGCACCTGGAGGCGCTGGCCGGCATGGATCGGGTGGTGCGGCACCTGGTCAGCGGCGCCGAGAGCGCCATTTTCCAGGGTGACTGGCAGCAGGCCCGCGACTTCGCCGAGCAGCTGCGCGCCCTGCGGCCCGACGACAACCGCTCGCAGACGCTGCTCGAGCGGGTCAACCGCTTCGAGCAGCTGGAAAATCTCATGGCGCGCGCCGACCGCCAGGTCGCCGCATCGCGCCTGACCGAGCCACGCGACGACAACGCCCTGGAGACCTACCGACGCATTCTGGCCATCGATCCCGGCAACGGCGTCGCCAGCCGAGGCATCGAGTCCATCGTCCAACGGCTGCTGGGTGTGGCCCAGTCCGCAGCGCTGGCCGGCGAGAGCGACAAGGCTGATCGCTACATCGCTCGGGTCAAATCGATCAACGCCAACGCGCCGGGCCTGGCGGATGCAGAGGCTGTGGTGGCGCAGTGGTCGGAAATGGTCAGCAACCAGCACCTGCAGGACCAGCTGGAAGCCGCCTCGGTTGCTCTGGAAGCCGGCCGCCTGACGGCGCCGGACGAGCCGAACGCGCTGGCGCTGTTCGACAAGGTGCTGGAGCTCGATCCCACGTCCGACGCGGCCCGGCAAGGCAAACGGCTGGTTGTGCAGGCTCTGATCGAGCGGGCCTGGAGCCAGATACGCGCCGGCCGCTTCAGCACCGCCGAGCAGACGTTGGAGAGCGCCCGCGCGGCCGGCGCCGAGTCGTTCGCGCTGGTCGAGCTGGAAGACGAGATCGACTATCAACGGGCCTTGAGCGACGCCAGGCGCGGCGCTTTCAGCCGCACCTTCACCATCGCCGAGCTGGACGTGAAGCGTCGGGAGATTCCCGACTATCCGCGCGGCGGCCGGGGAGACGGCTGGGTGGACGTGCAGTTCACCGTTGCCGCCTCCGGCGAGGTGGTCGACGCGCTGGTCAGCGACTCCAGCAGCCCCGATTTCGAGGACGCAGCGCTTCGAGCCATCGGCCGCTGGTCCTTCCGGCCCTACCTCTATAAGGACCGACCGTTACCCGTACGGGCAGCGATCCGCTTCGCGTTCAAGGAGTGAGCCTTGCCTGCGGGTTGATTGCTATTGCCCGGACCTGGGCATAGCCTAGTTGGCCGATCACTGACTGGGGAACACCGTGAGCTTCAGAGCGGAAACGCGCGCCTGGCTGGAAGAAAACTGCCCGCCTTCCATGCGCACCCGGATGGTGCCCGGCGAGGAGGTTGGCGGCGGCAGCAAGCGCCGCAGCAGCAACCCGGAAGCCTATCTCTGGCTCGAACGCATGGCCGAGCGTGGCTGGACCGTGCCGACCTGGCCGGTCGAGTACGGTGGTGCCGGGCTCGACAAAGACGACTTCCTGGTGCTCCTCGAGGAGCTGCAACGCATTCACGCCCGACCGCCCCTCGGCGGCATGGGCGTAACCATGATCGGGCCGACCCTGCTCGAGTACGGCACCGAAGAGCAGAAGCTGCGACACCTGCCGAAGATCGCCCGCGGCGAGGTGGCCTGGTGCCAGGGCTACAGCGAGCCCGGCGCTGGATCGGACCTGGCCAGCCTGAAGACCCGGGCGGAAGACCAGGGTGATCACTATCTGGTGAACGGCAGCAAGATCTGGACCTCCGGCGCGCAGCACGCCGACTGGATCTTCTGCCTGGTGCGGACCAACCCGGCCGCGCCGAAGCACGACGGCATCAGCTTCCTGCTTTTCTCCATGGATGATCCGGGCGTCACCGTGAAGCCCATCGAGCTGATTGCCGGCAACTCGCCGTTCTGTCAGACCTTCTTCGACGATGTCCGGGTGCCGAAAGCCGATCTGGTGCACGAGGAAAACAAGGGCTGGACGGTGGCAAAACGTCTGCTCCAGCACGAACGCTCCGGCCTGGCGGCGCTGGCCAGCGCCGATACTGCCGGCCCCATGGAACGGATCCAGCCATCGCTGTCTCTACCCGAGCTGGCGAAGTCTTACGATGATGGCGAGCAGATCTCGGACCCGGCTCTACGCGCCGATCTGATCGCCAGCGAGATGCACAAGCGCGCCTTCCTGCTCACCCAGCAGCGGGCGGTGGAGGAGTCCGAGGCCAATACCCCGGGGGCCGCCACGTCCATCTTCAACTTCGTCGAGGCTGAGTACGTGAAAGCCCAGCTGGAGCTGCAGATGCGGATTCGCGGCAGCCGGGGGCTCGGCTGGGCGGGGGAAATGTTCAGCGACGAGGAAATCGCCATGACCCGGCTCTGGCTGGAAGCCAAGGCAATTTCAATTGCCGGCGGCTCCAACGAGATCCAGCTCAACATCATCGCCAAGCGTGTGCTCGGCCTGCCGGACTGAATCGTATGCAGAGCATCTCGCCCGCTGCGCTCAGAGAGCGGCTGCTCGCTGACGAGGAGCTGGCCCTCGTCGACGTCCGCGAGCAGGGCGCCTTTTCTGAGGCTCACCTGCTGTTCGCCACCTGTATCCCGTTGAGCCGGATGGAGCTGCTGGTTGCTGACCTGATCCCCCGTCTGGACACACCAATGGTGCTCGTCAGCGAGCAGGATGCAGACGGCCTGGTCGAACGTGCCGCCAGCCGGCTGGCGTCGCTCGGCTACCGCAACCTGACAGCGCTGGCCGGCGGCACCGCCGGCTGGCAGGCAGCCGGCTACGAGCTGTTTTCCGGTATCAACGTGCCGAGCAAAGCCTTCGGAGAGTTCGTCGAGCATCGCTTCGACACGCCGCGCCTCAGCGCCGATGAGGTGAAAGCCATGCTCGATGCCGGCCGGGATATGGTGATCGTCGACTCACGGCCGCTCGACGAGTATCAGCGGATGAACATCCCGGGTGCCTACGACATGCCGGGCGCCGAGCTCGCCTACCGCATTCACGATCTGGCGCCGGATCCGGACACCTTCGTGGTGGTGAACTGCGCCGGGCGCACCCGCTCCATCATCGGCGCCCAGAGCCTCATCAACGCCGGCATCCCGAACCCCGTGGCGGCGCTCAAGGACGGCACCATGGGCTGGCAGCTGGCCGGCTTCGAGCTGGAACGCGGCGCCAGCCGGGAAGCCCAACTGCCCGGCGAGGCCGGCCGCGAGAAGGCGCTGGCAGCCGCCGCCGCGGTGGCAGGTCGGTTCGGCGTTCAGAGCGTTGCCAGGGCCAACGTCGAGCACTGGCTCGCGGAGACCGGGCGCACCACTTTTCTGCTCGACGTGCGCTCCCCTGCCGAGTTCGCCGCCGGCCACCTGCCCGGCTATCGCAACGCGCCCGGCGGCCAGCTGGTGCAGGCAACGGATGAGTACGTCGGGGTCAGAAACGCCCGGCTGGTGCTGGCCGATGACGTGGGCGTGCGCGCCACCATGACCGCTTCCTGGCTGCTGCAGATGGGCTGGACGTCGGTTTACGTCCTCGACGGCGGGATTGGCAGCAGCGGGCTCGTCACCGGGCCGGACCAGCCGAAGCTGTTCGAGCCGCTGGCAGACGCCACGCTCGCCGCCGAGACGCTGGCCGCAGAGCTCGATAACGTGACGATCATCGATCTGGGTACCAGCCGCGACTACGACCGGGCGCACCTGCCCGGCGCGCACTGGACCACCCGGGATCGTCTTGCCGAAGCGCTGGACGCGCTCGCGCCGCTGTCCGGCACCCTGGTGCTCACCTCCGGCGATGGGCTGCTGGCCCGGCTGGCACTGCCGGAAGCCCGCGCCTGGGCAAGCGCGCAGGGTTCAGCGCTGAACGTGCAGGCGCTCAGCGGCGGCACCCAGGCATGGCTCGCTGCCGGCCAGGCAACCGCTTCCGGGCTCGAGCAGACGTTCGGCCCGCTGGATGACGTCTGGTTCAAACCCTACGATCACCGGGGCAACCAGGAGCAGTTCATGCGTGACTACCTGACCTGGGAGGTTGCCCTGGTCGAGCAGATCGAAAAAGATGGGACAACTCGATTTCGCGAGTTCTGAGAGAAAAGGACCATGAGCTACTCACTCGAAGCGTTTTGCGCAGATACCCGGGACATCCTGCGAGCCAACGACGATCCGGCGGGCCACGACGCGGTCCGGCAGAAGCTGGAGCGGCTGCTCGAGGACGAGGCGTTCTGCGCCGAGTACGTCGGCCCCGACAACGCCTCCGGCCTGGTGCAGATCCACGAGGACGAGGAGCTGGGCTTCTGCGTGCTGGCTTACAACATGGCCGCACCCCGCACCTCACCGCCGCACGACCACGGCAACTCCTGGGCCGTCTACGGCCAGGCTTCCGGCTACACGGACATGACGATCTGGTCGGCAGAAGAAGGCGGCATTCAGCCGGTGCGGGAGTTCCGCCTCGAGCCGGGCCAGGCAGGCCTGTTCGACGTTCGGGAAATCCACTCGATCCAGTACAACGAGGGCGCCAAGTTCGTCCGGGTCACCGGCGTGGACATGAACCGCGAGAACCGCCGGGTCTGGAACCCGGAGACCGGTGAGATGAAGGAGATCGAGAGCGTCGGCGCGGGCTCGACCCGACCGGCTAGCTGAGCACCTGGCGCATCTCGGTACCCACCGCTTCGAACCCGAACTTCTCGTAGAACGGCCGGTTGTGCTCGGTGGTCGCCACCAGGTAAGCGCCGATCTCAGCACAGCCGCGGTCGCGGGCGCACTGCACCGTCGCTTCGACGAGCAGGGCGCCGACCTTCTTGCCCCGGGCCGCCGGATCCACCACCAGCTCCTCGAGCTGGCAATACTCCCGGCCGTAGCGCATGGCCAGATTGAAGGTTACGGAAGCGAGGCCGAGCATCTCGCCATCGTCCTCGGCGATCAGCACCTGGCCGCGCTGCCCATCGAGCAGCTGGTCGAACACCTCGCCCGCCTCGGCGGATAACGGCCCGCGATCAGCCGCCCGCAGCTCCTGCAGCAGCTCGATGCAGGCTTCCCGGTCGGTTGCGACGGCGTTTCTGATTGCCACGGTCATAGGCTCTCCCCCTGAAGCTGATCTTCGGACACCGACCTAGAAGAAAACAAAGGCGCGAACGACCACGTTCTTCCGGCAGCGGGCATCTTCCGGCGCCGAGTGATCGATGCTGGCGGTGTGGAACGACCAGCGCGACACCGAACCGTCCGTAATCGAGTCGTAGCACTTCAGCATCGACACTTCGTGCGGCTGCTGCTGCGGTATCCAGTACCACTCGTGCTCGGGTCGGTAGGTGAAACGGGTCGTCTCGCCCACCCGGTCGTCGTAGATACGGTAGTTGTTGATATACGGCTGGTCGGCAAACGACGGCCAGGCGCAGAGCACAAACGGGTTCTGCTCCACCGTCTCCATGGGTTTGGCCAGGTTGATGGACAGGAAACGGCGCGACATCTTCTCGTCGGCCTCGGCTTCCGTGTAGTTCTGCTCGCGGCCGAAGTTGCGCAGGTTTTTCGTCAGCAGCTCGCGGCAGCGGACCCGGCCGCTGTTGTCGTTGAGATCGTTGTGCACCAGGTTGGCGTAGGCGGCGTTTACGCCCGGATTCTTGTTGGCCTGATCTTCCGTGCGATCACCCTCGTAGTCCTTGTCGAAGACGTCGTGGTTGTAGACCAGCGCGTCGGTGGCGTCCGGATAGAACTCGAGCAGCAGCTTCTCCATCTCCGGGTAAAAGACCCGCTCCACCTCGGCCGCATCGTAGAAGTTGGTGCAGGCGGATTCGCAGTGCGCCAGCGCCACGCCGAGCTTGTCCATGCACTCCGCGCTCATGGGATCGAGCCCGGGGTAGTACTCGCCGATTCGCCGCGCGTCCCGCATCACCTGTGGGAAGTAGAGGCAACGGCGAACGTTGTCGCGCTCGTCCTTGGCCAGCGCCCGGGCGTCTGCTTCCCGCTCCGGATCCCGCCAGAGCGCGTTCGAAGAGACGACCGAGTAGGACGGTCGCTCGTAGATGGTGTAGCGCAGCGGCAACGCCAGGCCGCCGTCCGGCGCCTTTATGTTCTGCTCCCGGATGTAGTCCAGGCACTCGGCGTAGCGCCTGAACCCGAGCCCCCACTTCGTCTCGATGGGGCCGGGCGGCGAGTTCTCGATCAGATCGATCACCGCCTGCCCTTCACCCTCGGCGATCTGCGCCAGGGCGTCTTCCAGGGCGGTGGCCGTGCCGGCATCGCCGCCCTGGTCGTAGCTCATGTAGGAAAGGCCGCCGTTAGCGGCGATCGGCGCCGGCTGTCCGGCTGTCAGCTCGAGCGGCGGCACGTAAGCGCCGCCCGCTGCTGGGTCCTGTCTGGATTCTGCCAAGGTATACCTCCGTGCGGCCTGGCCCCGGGTCGGCCCCTATCGTGGCACTTACGGCAGGAGATCGCCAACGGCCTAGCCGGCCGGCACCTCCAGGTGCCTGCGGATGAAGGCGGACATGTCGTCGACCGCGCGCCGGCCTTCCGGGATCACGCCGGCGAGAATGGGAAAGACGTGCGGCATCTTCGGCCAGACGGCCAGGTCGGCCTGGCCACCGGCACTGATGATCCCTGCTACCAGCCTTTCCGAGTCCGACAGCAGCACCTCCTCGCTGCCTACCAGCACCTGTATGGGCGGCAGGCCGGACAGGTCAGCGTACAACGGTGAGGCAAGCGGGTGCTTTGGGTCCTGATCACCCAGGTAGAGGCTGGCGAACTTCTCCACCGCCTGCGGCGAGATCATCGCGTCCTTGGCAGCGAAGCGGCTGACGCTTTCCCCGGTGTTGGCCAGATCCGCCCAGGGAGACATGAGCACGGCGGCCTTCGGCAACGGCAGCTCGAGCGATTTCAGCTGGCTCATCAGGGCGACGGACAGGCCGCCGCCGGCCGAATCACCGGCAAGCGCCAGGCGGTCGGCGCTGTGCCCGCCATCGAGCAACCAGCGGTAGGCTGCTGTTGCGTCTTCCAGCGCCGCCGGAAATCTGTACTCGGGCGCCAGCCGATAGTCCAGCAACAGCGTCCGGACGCCGGCTGCCTGGGCCAGCCGGCAGGCGATGTCGCGATGGCTGTCGAGACCGCCGAATACGTAGCCACCACCGTGCAGATAGAGGAGCGCCGAGTCCTCATTCGCGGTGTCGGGGCTGATCCACTCAGCACTGACCCCGCCGGCATCCACCGCGGTCACGGTCACCGATTCAGGGATCTTCGCACCGGGCAGGCTCGATGCCCCGCGCACCTCTTCCGGATCATCGAAGTTGGCCATCTGCTTCTTCAGCGTGTGCCGCATGAAGAAAGAGATCAGGCTGGCGCGAATGCTCACCGCTTCAGGCTCTCCAGACCCGCTTGTTGGTGGAGCCGAACATCTCGGACAGCTCCACCCGGGTCGGGGTGATGCGGATCGGCAGGAAGTTGGGATCTTCCGGACCGCTGGAGCCGAACTGGGTCAGGTCGTAGTCGATGGCGTCCCAGGCATGCTTCTTGGTTGCTTCGTCGCTGATCAGCTCGGCGGTGCCGCGGACCATGACGTGCACGAAGTCGGGCGGCGCCACCTGGTACTGGATATCCACGTTCGGGTTCTGGCGCAGCTGCTCGGCCTTCGGTGAGGTCGGCCCGGTGGCGAACCAGAGCGTTTCCCCATCCCAGGTGGGATGCACGATCCGCACCCGCGGCTGCTCCCCGTCCACGGTCGCGATCGCGCACCAGACCGCCTTCTTGCAGGCCTCGTCGACGGCGCTGAAGAACGCCGCCCGATCTGCTTCTGCCACTTTGCTCATTTCAGCTCCTCTCAGGTACTTGAAAACGCTCGCTCGTTACTCGGCCGTGCCGCTATCACGACCGGCAATGCGGGAGGTGGCAAGCTGAGTGTCCGGGTTCGGAACGTTGCTCACCCAGACGCAGACCTGCGGGTCCGCTTCCCGGATCTCTCCGGAGACGTGCACGCCGCGGTTGGTGAAGATGCCCTCTTTGCCGCCGTTACTGACCCGGATGTTGCCATCCTCCAGCAGCTCGTAGCGCGAGTCGGGATCGAACGGATGCGTCAGCGACATGACTACTCTCCCACCCACTCGTCCAGCTTGTGCTGCAGCCAGCGCACCTTGCCTTCCTGGTAAGCCGACAGGGTGATGGTCGGCTTGTAGGTCGACTCCAGCCCCATCTGCACGTTCGGCATGTTGAACAGGTCCTGATCGAACACCCGGCCGAGAAAGCCGAGCACCGACGAGAACCGCTCGTCCTCACCCAGCCAGTGAATCTTCGCCGCCGGTGGCCGCTCACCCTCGAACGGCATCAGCTGGTAACACTCCATGATTGCGGTTCGGTGATCGTGCCCGTTCGGTCGGAACCGGTAGACGATCTTGTTGAAGGCACCCCACGGATGGAAGTTCGGAAACTGGGTGTAATCGATGCTGTCGACGATCTCCGCATCGCAGTACGCATCTACCCGGTCGCCGGCGTCCGCGCGCAGGCCTTCCCGGCTCATGGCGGCGAGGTAAGCTCTGGCGTTCATGCCGTCCGGCAGCGGCGGCATCTCCACGTCGGCGGGGATGTCCATCATGGCGCGCAGAATGTCCTGGTCCGACACGTCGTAGTCGAGCAGCGGGCTCGGCGTGCCGCCGGGCGTGATCACCCGAGCGCAGTTGTCCCAGATGTCCACCTGGCTGTTCACATCCCCCAGGCTCCGGAGAATCTGCGGGTGAGTGGCGTTGACGTGATACGCCTCGCAGAAGGCTTCCTGGGCGATCTTCCAGTTGCAGGGCACCACCCGGGCGACGTGCGCCTGAATGTACAGAGAGCCCAGATCCCAGCGCTCGAACTGCTCCGCCAGATCCTTGATGAAGGGCGCAAAGGGCTCGCAGTTCTGATCCGGATTGATGAACACGAAACCGGCCCAGGTTTCCGTGGGGATCTCCGGCAGGCCGAAGTTCTGCTGATCCACCTGAGGAAAATCCCAGTCCGCCGGGATGTCCTTCAGGCAGCCGTCCAGCTCCCAGGCGAAGCCATGGAACGGGCAACGAAGCTCCGAGGCGTGACCGTCGTTCTCCTTCAGCATGCGGCCGCGATGCAGGCAGGCGTTCGGGTAGGTCTTGATGCTGCCATCGAGCTGCCGAACGATGAGGAAGGCGCGACCGGCAATGTCGTAGCGGATGTGGTCACCCGGCTCCGGAATCTCCTCTTCCCGGCACGCGAACTGCCAGACCTTCATCCACAGGCGCTCAACCTCTTTGTCGTGGTACGCCTTCGAGATGTAGCGGTCGATGGGAAACTCATCCACGCCCACATCGCGCGGCGACTGCAGCCGAAGCACGTCCGGCACCTCATGTGTGTCCTGATCGAGCAGGTCCTGATACGTCAGTCCGGGTGACCGGGTCATGGTCTCCGGATCGAGCGGCTTGAACATCTCAGCCATGCTGCCTCCCCTCCATTCTGCATAACCGTCAAGGTTGACGGTTTTAGGGGGAAACCATAGCAGGGTCACCGGTCAGGTTTCCATGCCTGCGGAAGCCCGCGCAGAGCTGGCCGTTGCGCCGGATCACGTCATGATCGAACATCTGCTGATAGCGTTCTGGCTGCTCAGGGAGGCCACCATGAAAGCCGCTGTTTTTCACGGACCGGGAGATGTCCGCTTCGAGGAGGTCGCCAGGCCCGAGCTGGCCGAAGGCGACGTGCTGATCCGTGTTCAGGCCTGCGGTATCTGCGGCTCCGACCTGCACACTTACCGACACGGCATGTTCCTCGACCTGGGCACGCCGATCGAGGGCGGTAGGATCCTGGGCCACGAGTTCGCCGGCGTGGTCGCCGAAACCGGCGGTGAGGTGCCGGGCGTTCAGGTCGGAGACCGGGTCGTCACCGTCGGCATCGGGGCCAACGCGGAGTTCATCCGGATCCCGCGCGCCGGGGTCGGCATGCTGCAGCGCTTCGATGAGTCCATCAGCTTCGTGGAGGCAGCCACCACCGAGCCGCTGGCGACCTCCCTGCACGCTGCCAAGCTCGGCGACCCTCAGGACGGCGAGCATCACGTGGTGATCGGCGCCGGCATCATCGGCCTCGGCATTCTCCAGTGCATCAAAGCCTACGCGGATGCCAAGGTGACGGTGGTGGACCTCTCCGACAAACGGCTGGCCAAGGCCAGCGAGCTCGGTGCTGACGAGGTGATCAACCCCGGAGCGGTGGATCTGGTGGCAACGCTGACCGGCAGCAGCGCTTCCGGCGAAGGCCTGCTCGGCGCGCCGGCAGGCTCAGTCGACACGGTTTACGACTCCGCCGGCATGGGCAAAAACTTCAAAGGTCCGAGCGTGCTCGAGCAGGCGCTGCAGATCGTCAGGCCCGAAGGCACCGTGGTGGTGGTGGCCGTGTTCGAGCAGGACGTGGCCATCGATCCGAACATCATCGTCCGCAAAGGCATCCGGCTGCTCGGCTCCTGGGCCTGGAACATGGACGAGTTCATCGAGTCATCGGAGCTCATCGCCTCCGGCCGGATCGATCGCAAGCCCCTGGTCAGCCACACCTTCCCGCTGGAGGAGGCGAGCGTCGCCTACGAGACGCAGCTCAAAGCCGAGGAAGCGGTCAAGGTGGTGTTCACGCCGTAGGTAGCGCGCCGGCTAAGGACAGCAGCCGCTAGGCTCACGCGCGCTCGGTCAATCCGGAGCGCTCGAGCCGCCAGAACAGCACATCAAGCCGGTCCTGACCGAAGAAAGGTTCACCCTCGAAGGCGCAGGTCGGCACCCCCCAGTGCCCGGCCGCTTCGTGATCCGCCTGATTCTGCTCGATGACCGCGTCGAGCCTTGCAGCTTCCGCGGCCTGTATCTCATCGAGCTCTGCGAGCGACAGGCCGGCACGGGCGGTGGCCTCCGCCAGATGCTCGCCAAGATGCCAGTTCTCGGTACCCTGCCAGATCAGCCGCGACACCTCGTCGGCAAACTCGATCCCTCTGCCCTGCTCTTCAGCCACCACGCCGAGGCGCGTCAGCCGGTGAATGTGCGGCTGCTCCTCACTCGTGCGCGGCCGGCCATCCTCCCCGCGGTACTGGCTCACCGGATCCGGGTTCGGCCAGACCAGAGGCAGCTCCAGGTACTCCGCCACCCGCCTGAGGTCCACGGCGAAGTAAGGCCCCCATTGCGGGTGCGCGTTGAGAAAGAACTCCGGCGTGCGGATCGCGATCGGATACACCGGCCGGAACCGGACATTGAGGTCGTAGCGCTCCTGCCAGGCACGCAGGCGCGGGGTGGCCAGATACGACCAGGGGCTGCGAAAAGACCAGAACACGTCTATGGTCAGCGTCGCCATGGAACTCTCCTTGTGAGTTTCTTAAGAATATCGCCTGCCATCGTCGAGGCACCAGCACTGCAAGACCCGGAAAAACCAATCGAGGACCTGGCGCCGAGCCAGCGCCGGCTGCAGCGGCCGGCGGACTTCACCGGCGATCGCCTCAGCAGCGTCGCCCAGGTGTTCCTCCGCCACGGGCTCCCTGTCGCCGTGCTGGCTGCCTTGTGCCTGCTGCTGCCGGACGCTCCGGCGCTGCTCGTTGAGTCGCTGTCGTCGCTTCGCGCCATGCCGCACGTGTATGCAGCTGCAGGCACGACACTTCTTGCGGGGATGCTGGCCTACGCCTACTTCCTGGATCGAAGGCTCGATGCGGCGACGCTGGGTTGGATCCTGTATCTGCTGGCGGTGTCGATCTGGGAAGAGTGGTTCTTCCGCCTGGCCTTGCCTTACTCCAGCCTGACCGACAGCATTTCGCTACCGGTCCTGGTGATCGGCAGCAATCTGGCCTTCGGCGCCATTCACTACTTTACCCTGCGCTGGAAATGGCCCTGGTGCCTGGCCGCCTTTCTCGGCGGGATGGCGCTGTCGAGAAATCTGAACCTGCACTTTGATCTGGCGCTGATCATCGCCATTCACTGGCTGGCCACGTTCCTCAACACGCCACGCCCGCCGGGACGGAGTGGCCGCAACCGCACCGCCCGAACAGAGCTCTGAGGGCAATCAGTCGAGGCCGCGCTTCTCGAGCTCTTTCGGCATCCGCTTGGCGTCGGACTCGAGCATCGGCCCCCGCTCCTCGTCGCTGAGCTGGCCGGCGGTGTCCTTCGCCATCTTGTCGCTGTCGAGCATGATCCACTTCTCGGGGATGATCTCGATGATGACCCTGAGCGGCGAGTTGAGGCGGTCTTCAAACGCCTTGGCCTGAGCTTCCTGCTCAGGGGTCAGATCGCCCATCATGCCGCCGTAGGGGCCCCGCGCCAGCGCCGGGTAGAACCAGGCCTTGGTCTCTTCATCGTCGTGGATCACCGCCCGGCCCTTGAAGGTGATCGCCCCGTTGGGGCCACCGGGCGCGGCCATGCCGCTCACCACCACCGAGCAGCGCGGGTCACGTCGGATCGCCGATACCCTATGCCGGTGCGCTCCGCAGGTGATCCAGCCTCGACCGTCTTTCCAGACGAAGGCGTGAATCACGCCAACCGGCCAGCCATCTTTGGTCGACCAGTTGAAGGTGCATTCCCGGGCGCTGCTGAGCAGCGCTTCTTTCTCGTCGTCCGAGAACGGGTAAATGGAGACGACTTCATGTTCTTCGCTCGACATGACTCAGTCCGCCACCGTCGCCGGGATCCAGCTGCCGTGGAAGCCGCTGGGGATCCTCGGCAGCTCAATCGTCGCCACCGGGGTGCTGTCCATGCTCGCAGCATCCATGATGACAAACTCGCTGCTGTCGCTGTTGGCGTCGTACACGTAGGTCATCAGGTAGCCGTCGTCCTCGCTCTTCGGGTCGGCGGCCGGCGCAAAGACCGGCTCACCGCTGACGCGGCCGCGGCCAAGCTCGATGTCCGTGCGCTGACCTGTTTCGCGGTCGTACTTGAGGATTGCCCCCGAAGTTGCCGGGTCGTTCGGGTCCGCATCGAGGGCCATGCCCATCATGTAGCCGAACCGATGCTTCAGCCCCACCACGTCGTCTGCCACCCGCGGAAACTCGGCAGACCGATCGTCGATCTGTTCTTCCCGCACCGTTCCCGCCTTCATGTCGATGGTCCAGCGCCAGAGCACCGGCGGCGGAAAGTCCATGGATGACTCGCGCCAGATGTGCTCGAACCGGGCGACGTCGAGGACGATGGTGTCACCCTCTTCGTAACTGTTCATGGGGTGGAAGACGTAGCAGGGATTGATGTCGAACCACTTACAGTCGGCATCCGTGCCGTTGCGCGGCATGACGCCGAGCCGGGCCGGGTAGCTGTCGTCCCAGCGGATCGGCATGTCGCCGCTCATGGCCAGCTCAAGATTGAACACGGCCGGCAGGTCCATGAAGATCACGTAGTTACGGGTGACGTTGAAGTCGTGCATCATCGTCGGCCCGCCGACCGTGATGTTCTCCGTCTGTACCAGCTCGCCGTCGGCGGAGACCCGCAGGTAGCGCAGGTACGGCTCGAAGGCGGAGTAGCCGAACGCCAGCAGCTCACCGGTCACCGGGCAGATCTTCGGGTGGGCGGTGAAGGAACCCTGCAGCGCGCCGCCGAAGTCCGTCGGGCCCACCGTATCCAGGTTGCCATCCATCACGTAGGGAAAGTGACCTTCCTCGAGCGCCAGGATCTTTCCGGCATGACCAACCACATGGGTGTTCGCCTTGGATGACTTCATGTCCATCATCACGCTCGGATCGAGCACGTCCACATCAGGGTTTCTGATGAACGGCGTCTGTACGTAGCGATTCCGATACCACTCGGCCTTGCCATCCTTCAGGCGCATGCCGTGCAGCATGCCGTCGCCAAGGAACGGATGGGCGCTGAAGCCGCTCAGCGGGTTGGCGCCGTTGCGCACGTAGCGGCCATCGAGCACTTCGGGAATGTTTCCGCTGACCTTCAGCTCGGTCAGGGTCAGCTCTTCGGTGACCGGCCTGCCGTTGCCCTGCAGGTGCGACGGCGTGTCTTCTGGTAATGCTGCCATGAGTAATCCTCCCGTTAATCTGGCGCTGACAAACTGTCAGGAGCTGACATGGTAGGCGGGCTCGTGGAATTTATCTACCCATGGTAATTTAAGCCCATGAGCCCCTCGCGACCTGCCAACACGCCCACCACCGGCAACCGCTCGAAACCCGGGGATGCATCCCAACCGGCTTCCCGGCCGAGAGGCCGACCCGCAGGGCGCACCAGCGCCGATGGCGTGATCGCCGATCGGGATACCCTGCTGCGCGCGGCGGAGAAACTGATCCGGGAGCAGGGACCCACAGCGTCGCTGCAGGCCATCGCCAACGCAGCGGGTGTCACCAAACCCACCCTGTACCGGGAGCTGGGTGACCGCGACGCGCTGGTGCAGGCGCTCGCCGAACGGCTGGCGGCACGCATGGCGGAGGCAGCAACCCGCCTGGTCGCCGAGGCCAGAACACCACACCAGGGACTCCGGAACCTGATCGCCGCCTACCTGGAGCTCGCCGCCAGAGACCGGCACCTCTACCTGTTCGTCACCGCCGGAGGCAACAACGTCGATCGCGTCCGGCAATCGCTGCTCCTGGCCGACGGGGCAGTGGATCAGTTCGTCGCGCCCATCGCCGCCTACCGCAGCGCCAACGGTGCTGATCCCGAGGTCGCAACCGTCTGGTCTTACGGCCTGCTCGGTGCGGTCCACTTCGTCACCCTCTGGTGGCTACGTGAGCAGGCACCGGAAGTTGACCAGGTGATCGATCAGATCACGGCGCTACTCTGGTCCGGCATGGGCTTGGAGTCTCCCTGAGCGCCGACTTAAGGCCTGTTCTCAGCCACCGAATCCTGTGTGCAGAGAGTTGTCACGCTGCATGGCGGCGATCCGCTCTGCCAGCACGTTTTTCCACTCCGGGTGGGTGAGGATCCAGAAGTCGTCGGCCAGGATGGCCTGAACCACCTGCTCCGCCACTTCGGCCGGGTCTTTGCCCCGCTCAGCCAGCAACTTCCCGGAGCGTTCCTCGAAAGCCTGCTCGGCAGCAGACGCGCGATGGCTGCTGGCTGACTCCGCCGACCGGTTGCGCTTGCTGCGAACGATCTGGGTGTTGATTGCTCCGGGGCAGAGCACCGAAGCGGAGACCGGCGACTTCTCCATCGCCAGTTCCATGCGCAACGTTTCGGTCAGCGCCACCACTCCGAACTTGGCCACGTTGTATGGCCCGATGCTCGGCGCAGACTGCAGGCCAGCGGTGGACGCCGTGTTGATCACGTGACCCTCACCCGAGCTTTTGATGAGCGGCAGGAACGCCTTGATGCCGTAGATGACGCTCCAGAGATCGACCCCGAGCACCCACTGCCAGTCCTCCAGGGACAGCTCCTCGATCGGCCCGGAGACCACCACGCCCGCGTTGTTATGCACCACGTGCACGGCGCCGAAGGTATCCATGGTCACCTGGGCCAGGTTCTGCACCGCGTTCCAGTCGGAGACGTCCGTCGGCACGCCGATTACTTCATGCCCTTCCTCGGTGAGGCTGGTTAGCGCTTTGTCGAGCGCCGGTTCCTCGATGTCCGCCAGCACCACCTGCATGCCTTCCCGGGCAAACCGGGTGGCCGTCGCCAGGCCGATACCACTGGCCGCTCCGGTCACCACCGCCACCCTGCCTTTGAGTTCTTCCATCATCTTCTCCTCCCGAAAGTGCGAGTGGCGATGGGATCAGCATCCTCGAGCGAAGGCAAGCTGGCCGCAGCGCTGACCGACCGCCGGATACCTATGCTCTAATAACCGGCTTTGATTCCGGGAGCGGCTCCTGAACCGTTCGAACATCTACTACGGCTACTACCTGGTGGCAGCGGCGTTCATGGCCCAGTTCGTCTCCATCGGCGTCATCAGCTACATCCTCGGGCCGTTCATGGTGCCGATGATCGAGGATCTGGGTTGGACCCGAGCCGAGTTCACCATCAGCCGGTCCATCAGCCAGATCGTCATGGGCATCGCCGGCTTCTTCATCGGCGCCTACGTGGACCGGATCGGTGCCCGACCGCTGATGCTGCTGGGCACCGCGGTGCTGGGGATCTCGCTGGCCGCCCACGCGCTGATCAGCGAGCTCTGGCACTGGTTTCTATTAAACGGCCTGCTCGCCACCCTGGGCTGTGCCCTGGTCGGCAACCTGGTGGTGAACGTGACCATGGCCAAATGGTTCGTCGAGAAGCGGGGGCAGGTGGTTGCCTGGGCGGCCATGGGCGTATCGCTCGGCGGCGTGATCATTACCCCGGGGGCGATCTATCTGATCGACGCGCTGGGCTGGCGCGATGCCTGGCTGGTGCTCGCCGTACTGTTCACCCTGCTGATGATCCCCACCGCTCTGGTCATGCGGCGCACGCCTGAAGATCACGGCCTGCATCCGGACGGGCGCAGCCAGGCGGACGTGGACAGCGGCAAAGCCGAGAAGGCCGCCGCCGACCTGGCCCGTTCCATGACCCGGGCGGAGGCACTCAGAACCAGCACTTTCTACATGATGGTGTTTGCCTTCGGGCTCTTCACCATCAACATCATCGTCATGCTGCTGCAGACCGTGCCTTACCTCACGGACGTGGGCTTCAGCCGCAACCAGGCGGCGCTGGCCGTGGTCTTCGCCACCTTCCCATCCATGCTCTCGAAACCGGTCTGGGGCTACTTCATCGATCATCTGCCCGCCAAGCCGCTGGCCGCGCTCGGCTCGGCGGTCACAGGGCTGGCGCTGCTGGCGGTGGTGTTTGCCGTGCAGGCCGGCGATCTGTTCTGGATCTACACCGCCTTCGTTTTCCTCGGGCTCGGCTGGGGCGGCATGATCCCGCTGCAGGAGGTAATCTGGGGGTCTTTCTTCGGTCGCCGGCACCTGGGCGCGGTGCGCAGCGCCGGCCTGCCGATCACGCTGCTGATCAGCGCCGCGGCGCCGGTGCTCGTTTCCTACTACCAGGACACCACCGGTACCTATGACGGCGCCATTCTGGCGATCGCCGGCTGCAACCTGCTGTCGGCGCTGATGATCCTGGCGCTGCGGCCGCCGAAACGAAGCGCGGCGGAGACCGCTCTGGCATGAGCACGGCAGCAATCATTGGCCGCAGGCATTTTCTTAGTTATCAATAGCTTAGATCCGGCCTAAAGCGCCCTAAACATCCTCCAGATCTCCGTCAGGACTTCCCGACACCGTTCCCGGCAATCTCCAGCACATTCCAGAAGGGGAGGTTCCGGAAATGATTCGATTCTTTATCACGCTGCTGCTGGCCATCACCGCAGCAGGCTGCGTCGTCACCGAACCCGCCGCGCCACCGGCGCTGGCCAACTCAGCCCGGGAGCAGATCGGTCACCTGGCCGTACGCGGCCCTACCCGTCCAAACGTCACGCTGGCTGACGATCTGGAAGGGAAAGGGTCGGCCGCCGGCAAGACCGCCCTGTCCGCTGGTGCCGGCTGGCTGGGCGGCACCATGGAGGTGGCCAGCCAGGGCGGTGGCGAGGGTGCCGTGCTGCTGCTGGCCCTGGGGCTGGTGACCACGCCCATCGTTGCCGCCGGCGGGGCCGCTTACGGTGCCGCGATTGCCGACAATCCTGAGGCGGTGACCTCGGGCAACGAGATCATCGCCGAGTCGCTCGACTTTGCACCGGCGCAGCTGCGCCAGGCGCTGGACGAGCAACTCACCTCGAGCGCGCCGGTGAGCTACGAGTTCGTCCCTGCAGAGTCGAGCAACCAGCAGCTGCTGAGCCAGGGCTTCGACTCCGTGCTCGATGTGCAGATGCACTCCATCGCCAGCCGGCCGACAGCCGACCGCATCCACGTCTACTTCGAGTCCGTGAACAAATTCCAGCTCACCAGCCTGCGCACCGGGCAGCTCCTGATCAGCCGCTCGCACCGTCGGGATTTCGAGCCGCGGGCAGTGTCCGGTTGGGCCAGCCGGAACGCCAGCCCGCTCACCGAGGCACTGGACGCAGGCTTCTCCGACATCTCTTCGCAGACCATCGAGGAGCTGTTCCTTGCGCCTGCCATCCGCGTCAAGGGGCTCGAGCCTGTGACCAGAGGCCTGTTCGGCACCGGCACCATCCCCGGACGACGGCCGCTGTTCGTCTGGACCGCGCTGGACGGTGGCAGCGCCGAGCCAAGCCGCGATGTGGAGTACGAGATCGAGATCAGTCCCAGCGGCAAGGCGGAGCCGATCAGCCACCGCACGCACAACATGCGTTACGTGCCGCCGGCACCGCTGGCCGCCTGTCGCAGCTACCGATGGCGCCTGCGAGCGCACTACTCGAGCTTCGGCCAGCCGACCGCAACCGCCTGGACGCCCGAGTACCGATTCAAGACCCAATGCGGAGATTGAGCATGCAACAACAAGCCTCTGAACATCAGCTGATGATCGGTGACTGGCAGGTCGATCCGATGCGCACCCGGATCCGAACCGCAAATCGGGTCCGCGCCGTGCAGCCGCTGTCCATGGACATCCTCATTCATCTCGCCGAGCGGGCGGGACAGGTGGTGACAACCGCCGAGCTGCTGAACGAGTTCTGGCCCGGTCGCTACGTCGGCAGCGACGCGGTGCATCGCCGCATCGCCAACCTGCGCCGGGCGCTGGACGACAACACCACAGCGCCACGTTACATCGAGACGATCCGCAAGCGCGGCTACCGGCTGATCGCCGAGGTGGAGTGGGCCGGCAGCCCACCCAGGCCGGCAACCCCAAGCGCGGAAGCTGCCAACCCGCAGCCGGCTGACAAGCTGATCAAAGCCCTCGGCGATCAGGGCGATCTGCAGGTCGAGTTCGAGCTGAAGAACGGCCAGCAGACCTTCGCCCGCGGCACCCTCTCCCTGTCAGCCGCTTCGGCCATGCTGTCCCGAGCGTCGCAAACAAGCAGGAATTGAACAGGTTGCGAAAAGGACAGGGCGCCAGCCTTCCCTGAAGGTGGAGCGGCAAACCGCAAAGGAGGAAGCAATGACCATCAGCAGACTGTTAATCATCGTCATCTCGACCGCCGCCCTGCTCGGCGTCGGCACCGCCAACGCCAACGACTTCGGAAAGTTCCGCGGCCAGAATCAGATCGCCGCCTTCTCGGGCAACTACCGGATCGATCTCTCGGTACTCCCCCCCTCCCCCGTCGGCGAGCTCGTCGACTGCTCGGCCGACCCGGCGCTCGGCCTGGTGCTCGAAACCCACAAGAGCTATCGGGCCATGCCCGGCATCTGCGACGACCTCAGCGATCGCCCCTGCAACGGACGGGTTACCGCGCGGATCGAACGTTGCTCGGCAACGGCCCTCGACCTCAACAGCGGCGACGTGGTTGGCGGCTACGCGGTGAGCCAGCTGCGCATCTGCTTCGATCCCGATGCCGACCCCGACGCCGGCTACCCTGCTCGCTGCAGCGCGGCTGAGGCGGTCGCCACCGGCACCATCCGCGGCGTCGGCCGCCGCCAGGTGGAGCTGAACGTGGGGTACTCGGATCAGCTGGTGCTGGTCGACGAGGGGCGCTGGTTTCAGATCGACGGTCGGTGGGCGCGGGTTCGACCCGGCTCATACAGCGAGCGGATGACCTTTCAGCGCGACCCCGATGGCCCGGCGAACTGCATCACCGCGCCCGACGGCTGCGGCGTGATCGGTTCTGCCGTCCGCCTGGCACCCAGATAGCCCACAGGCCGGCTGGCGGCGTCAGTCCGCCAGCCACTCGGCGGGGATGCAGATCGCCTGGCCCAGCCGATCCATCAACCGCCGCCCGAAAGTTTCCGCGGCCAGCGCCTCGTTAATGACGTAGCTGTGAATCGCCGCCACGTCGTCCGCATCGAGGCTGTCGGCAAAGCTCGCCATGCCGCGGCCCGCGAACACCCCATCCAGGACGATCTGCGGCCAGATCTGATGCACCTCGGCGCTCGAGTGCCGCAGATCCGGATACAGACCCGAGCTCTGCGCGCGCACGCCGTGGCAACGCACGCAGTGGGTCACGTAGAGCGCCTGACCCCGCTCCAGCGTCGCGGTGTCCAGCAGCGATTCGTCCACGTTCACCGTACGGACCCTGGCCGCCACCTGCGGCGGCTGGGCAGTGCCGCCGAGCTTGAAGGCAAAGACGTGACCGGTGTTTTCGTTCTCGAGCTGGGTGCTGTGCCCGCCCTGGGCACCGCCGATGCCCGCCACCACGGCGATGTACTGCTCGCCGTCAACGCTGTAGCTGACCGGGGCCGCCATGATGCCGACGTTGACCATCTGGCCCCAGAGCCGCTCGCCATCAGCCGCCCCGTAAGCCACCAGCTCAGCGTCCGTCGTGCCCTGGAACACCAGGCCGCCGGCGGTGGAGAGAATGCCCGCCGGAACGCCGCTGCTGAACGGCACCTCCCAGGTGATGGCCTGAACTACAGGGTCCCAGGCGGTGAGCCGGGTCGGCGAGCAGAAGCGCGGTTGGAACGCCGGCATCTCACGCATCAGCGCCGGGTAGTCTTCTCCGGTGTTGAAGGTCGCCGGATCGTACTCGTAGTCCGGATCCGGGGTCAGCGGGTACACGTTGTGGATGGTCGGGATGTAGACCAGGCCGGTCTGTGGGCTGAACGACATGGGGTGCCAGTTGTGGCCGCCGAAAATCGCCGGGGTGATGAACCGCTGCTGCGTGGTCCAGTCGGCCACGTCGGTTTCCACCGGCCGGCCTGTCTCCAGATCCACGTGGCTGGCCCAGTTGGTCGGCACGTAGTTTTCAGCCGCAAGCAGCTCACCGGTTTCCCGATCGAGCACGTAGAAGAAGCCGTTTTTCGGCGCCTGCATCAGCACCTTGCGCCGCTCACCGAGGTGGTCGAGTTCCGCCAGGATCATGTGCTGGGTGGCCGTGTAGTCGAAGGCGTCAGCGGGCGTGGTCTGGTAGTGCCAGGCAAGACGGCCGTCGTCCGGATCGACCGCCAGGATCGACGACACGAACAGGTTGTCACCGCCGCCGGGGCTGCGCTGCGCCCGATTGTACTGAGACGCGTTGCCGACCCCGACGTACAGCAGGTCCAGCTCGGGGTCATAGGCAAAGCTGTCCCAGACCGTCCCGCCCAGGCCAGTCTCCCACAGCGAGTCCGGTGACCAGGTGCTACGGGCCAGCTTCAGCGACTGCTGCCGCTCATCCTCGGCCGGGTCGTCAGAGGGCACGGTGTAGAAACGCCAGAGCAGCTCGCCGGTCGCCTGATCATAGGCGCTGAAGTAGCCACGGACGCCGAACTCAGCGCCGCCATTGCCGATGATCACCTTGCCCTTCAGCACCCGCGGGGCGCCGGTGATGGTGTACGGCTTGGCCGTGTCCGTGGTCTGAACCGACCAGTTCACCTTGCCCGTGCGCCGATCGAGCGCAATCAGCCGACCGTCCAGCGCGCCCAGGAAAACCTGCTCACCAGCAACCGCCACGCCGCGATTGACCACGTCGCAGCAGGCATCCCGTCCCTTCTCGCCCGGCACCAGGGGATCGTAGTGCCAGATCAGCTCACCGCTGGCGGCGTTCAGCGCCATCACCCGACTCCAGGCCGTGCTCACGTACATGACCCCGTCGATGACGATGGGTGTGGCTTCCATCCCCCGGGTGTTGCCGGTGGCGAAGGACCAGGTCAGGCCGAGCCGGTCGATGGTGTCGGCATTGATCTCCTGCAGCGGGCTGAACCGTTGCTCATCGTGCGTCCGGCCATGCAGCGGCCAGTCAGCGGCCAGGCCCGCCTCGGCGAGCAGCAGAGCAACGAGGAACAGGACGAATCGGATCATGGGGTACCGCCAGCGCTGGAACAGCGCGAGAACTTACCATGGCAGACGCGGCGAGATGCACTGTAAGCTCGATCTTTCTACCCGCTGGAGCTGATCCCATGGCCGTTCCCTCGTTCCCCGCTGAGGCCCCCATTGCCGACATCGGCAGCGCGCTCGAGCAGGCGGGCTGCGCCGTCGTCACCGACCTGCTCGATGCTGAGCTGTGCCAGTCGATCAGGGCAGAGCTGGCCCCGCACATGGAAGCCGCCCGGGTGATCGACGACGACGATCCGACCCAGTTCTATCCGGGGCGAACCCGGCGCGTAACGGCGCTGGTGGAACGCTCTCCGAGCATCAGCGATCAGCTCGTGCCGCACCCCATCTCCAGGCAGATGTGCGAGCGCTTGCTGCTGCCGAACAGTGAGTTCGGCTACCAGCTGCACGTCACTGCCGGTCTCGAGGTGGGGCCAGGCGCCCGGGAGCAGGTTCTGCACCGCGAAGAAGACTCCTTCACGTTCTTCCCGCTGCCGCGACCCAACCTGATCGTCGCCAGCATGTGGGCCATCAGTGACTTCCGCCCCGACAACGGCGCGACCCTGCTGGTGCCGGGCAGCCACACCTGGCCGGAAGACCGACAGCCCACGGCGGACGAAATCGTCCAGGCGGAGATGCCTGCCGGATCGGTGCTCTTCTGGCTCGGCGGCCTGCTGCACGGCGCCGGCGCCAACACCGCGAGCGACTGGCGCTACGGCATCATCCTCACCTACTCGGCCGGCTGGGTCCGGCAGGAGGAGAACCAGTACATGGACGTGACCCCGGCACGCCTGGCCGAGCTGTCACCGGAGGTACGACAGATCGCCGGCTTCGATATGTATCGCGCGCTCGGGCTGTACGATCCGAGCGTCCGTTGAAGCTATCCAGGCAATAGAAGCTATAGTTGCACCACAGTAGGGAGACACGGGGAGAATAGTTATGGCGGCCATACCCAAAGGCGGCACCGTCGCCGTCACCGGCAGCGCCGGTTTCATTGGTGGCTGGGTGGTGCGAAAACTGCTGGATCGGGGCTACCGGGTGCGCGCCTGCGTGCGCAACGTGGACGATCCCGACCGAACCGACTTCCTCAAGGCCATGCCCGCGTACCGTTCCGGCCGGTTGACCCTGCACGCCGCTGACCTGAACGATGACGGTTGCTTCGACGGGATTTTCGAAGGCTGCCACGGCGTCTGCCACGTTTCTCACGTCAGCGACTACAACGATGCGGACTACGTCCGCCGGGTCTGCAACCACATCATCGCCAGCATCAACCGCTCCGCAACGGTCAGCCGGGTAATCGTCACCTCCAGCATTGCCGCCATCCTGACCGAAGGTGACATTCGCGAGCTGATCCGCCGCCCGGTGCTCTACGAGGACCGCAATCCGGACGAAAATCACCCGAAGCGGACACCTGAGCGGGGCCACGGCTATGCCATCGGCAAGCTGATCGCGCAGCGGGCCTTCTCCGACGCGGCGGCGGCGAACGGCACCTGGGATGCCATCACCGTCTGCCCGGCCGACAACGTCGGTCCGATCCAGTCGAAGCACCAGAAGAACATGGGGCCCTGGCAGCACATCATCGAGGGCATGCTGATCGGCAGGTACCCGCAGACCGAAGCTTATAGACCCTGGATGACCGTGGACGTGCGCGACGACGCCGAGTGCCACGTCCGCCTGCTGGAAAGCGTCTCGGTGGCCAACGGCGAGCGCTACATCGCCTGGTCGACGGACACCCGCAACGTGGAAGATGTCTGCGCCAGCATCGATCGCCTGCTGCCGGAGCTCCGGCACGATGCCCCGGAAGTGACCTGCAGCTTCCCCGACCGGGTGCAGGCGCGGGAAGCGGAGCTGCGCGGCATCTGGGCGGGCTGCGAGCTCCGCAACGATCGGATGCGGGCAGCAACCGGCATCGAGTTCCGCGACCTGGACACGTCGATCCGCGACTGCGTGGAGTCGCTGATCACCGTCGGCGAGGTGGTGCCGCGCACCAGAGCCGAGGCCGCTGATCCGTGATCACCCTGCTCGACGGTGGCATGGGCGGTGAGCTCATTCGCCGGGAAGCCACCCCACGCGGCGAGCTCTGGAGCGCCCAGGCGCTGATCGACGCGCCAGACGCGGTGCTCGAGGTGCACGCCGACTACATCGCCGCCGGCGCCCGGATCATCATCAGCAACTCCTACTCGACGATCCCCAGCTACCTCGGCAAGCTCGATCTGGCCCATCGCTTCGAGGAGCTGGCGGCGCTCGCAGGCAGGCTCGCCCGGCAGGCTGCGGAAGCCGCCCCGGAACCGGTTCTGGTTGCCGGCTCCCTGCCGCCGCTGGACGAAAGCTACCGACCGGACCTGTCGCCAGCGGACGACGAGGCGTTGCCCATCTACCTGAAGCTGGCCGAAGCGCTGGCACCGCATGTAGATCTGTTTCTCTGCGAGACCATGTCCTGCGTTCGCGAGTCTGTTAACGCTGCTCGAGCGGCCAGAACGGTGCGTGAGGCCAAGCCGCTATACCTGTCCTGGACCCTGGCGGAGCAACCCGGGGCGGGCCTGCGCAGCGGCGAGACCATCGCCGCCGCGGTGGAGGCTGTGGCCGAGTTCAGTCCCGACGCCTACCTTTTCAACTGCACCTCACCGGAAGCGATCTCCACCGGCCTCGCCGAGCTCTCGAGCCTCACCGACGCGCCGATCGGTGCCTATCCGAACCGCCTCAGCATCCCCGCTGGCTGGACCCTGGACAACGAGGTGGCCACCGGCTACCGGATGGATCTGGACGTCGCCAGCTACCTGGAATACGCAACGGAATGGCAGAGGCAGGGCGCCAGCATCATCGGTGGCTGCTGCGGCATCGGCCCGGAGTACATCAGCGCGCTGCGCGACGCGCTGGCAGCCGGATCACCCGCCCAGGGTGCTACCTGACAACACCGAGCGGATGGTCTGACCGAGCTTCTCGAGGGTAAACGGCTTCTCCAGGAAGCCGTCCGTATCGTCGCTGGCCCGCCAGTCCGCACCGCTCATGAGCACAACCGGCAGCTCAGGACGCCGCTTCTTCAGCTCTTCAGCGAGCTCCCGGCCGAGCATGTTGGGCATGGTCTGGTCGGTGACAACCACGTCCACGTCGCTGCCGATCGCATCGAACAGCACCAGCGCCGCATCGCCATCTTCGGCGGTGAAGACCCGGTAACCCAGGTTCGTCAGCGCCTCTTCGGCGATCGCCCGCAGATCCGGCTCATCGTCGACGAACAGGATCGTCTCCGAGCCCACCGCCCGGTTGCCCGGCGAGCGCGACTCGTCCGCTTCTTCCGCCACCTGGCCATCACAGCAGGGCAGGTAAACCTCGAAGCGGCTGCCCTGGCCAGGCTCGCTGAACACCTGCACCCAACCCTGCAGCTGCGTGACAATCCCATGCACGATGGCGAGCCCGAGGCCGGTGCCGCCGCTCTGTCGCCGGGTGGTGTAGAACGGATCGAAGATCCGTGACTGGGTCAGCTCGTCCATGCCCGGACCGGTATCGGATACTTCGAGCTTCACGTGCGGGCCCGGAGACAGGATCGTCGTTGATCGGGCGAGCTCGATGTCCACGTCGCAGGAGGTCAGCTCCAGGCGCATGACGCCGCCCGCCTGGCCCATGGCCTGGGCGGCGTTTGTGCACAGGTTCATGATCACCTGCTCGAGCTGAATCGGATCGGCCAGCACCGGCTGGCAGTCGGAATCCAGCGCCACCTCGATCCGCACCCGCGGGCCGAGCGTTGGCTCCACCAGCTGGAGGGTCTCCTGCACCACGCCCGCCACCTGCACGGGCTTACGCTTCAGGTCGCTGCTGCTGTCGAAGGAGAGGATGCGCTTCACCAGCAGGCGGGCGTTGCCGACCACCTTTTCCAGGTTTTCGTAGTGCTCCTTCGCCTTCTCCGGATTGTCGCCGGCGACCATGGCCAGCTCGGCGTAGCCGAGCACCGAGCCCAGGATGTTGTTGAAGTCGTGCGCGACGCCACGCGCCAGGGTGCCGACGGACTCCATCTTCTGCGCGTCCCGCAGCTGCTTCTCCAGGCTGCGCATCTGGGAGATGTCCTCGCCTGAAATCAGCGTGCCTGGCGGCGTGCTGCCGGTGCGCGGCAGCTCGATGGCATGCCAGGCCACCATCCGCTGGTCGCCCTTGCGCGTCAGCACCGGCGACTCCGAGTAACCGTGCTGCTGCACGGTCTGGAACGCATCGCGGACCTCGGCCTGAAACTCCGCGGGCACGAACTCCTCGTAGAAATCCTTGCCGAGGATCTCTTCCTCGGAGCACCCGAGCACCCGGGTGCCCTTCTGGTTGATCGACAGGATCCGGCCGTGCCGGTCGAGCGCCAGGATCATCACCTCCACCACGTCCAGGTAGCGCTGAGCCTGCTGCTCCGTTCGCTCCAACTCCGCTTCCTTGTGCTCCCGCGCCGAAATTTCCCGGATCAGGGTTTCGTTGATCTGATGGATCTCGGCGGCGTAGGCAAGCCGGCGGGCGTAGCTCCGGTAAACGACCAGAGCAAACAGGAGGAGCGCGAGCACGTAGCCGGTGCGCGCCCACCAGGTATTCCAGAGCGCCGGCAGCACGCGAAATGGCAGCTGGAACTCCTGGTCGCTCTCCACGCCGTCCTTGTTGGCGGCGATGATCCGCAGCATGTAGTCACCGGGCGCCAGGTTCGTGTAGGTCACCGCGTGCCGGTTGCGGTCTGCCACCCAGTCATCGTCGAAGCCATCCAGCCGATGCCGGTAGCTCATGCCGCGCGGATCGGTGAAGTCGAGGGCCGCGTACTCGAAGGTGATCAGGCGGTCCGTGTAGCGGAAGGTGATGAGCCCGTTCTCATCGCGCAGCGTATCGACGTTGGTTGGCTGGTTGTGCCGGAGGAACCGGGTCAGCGCCACCGGCGGCGCGTAGGTGTTGGCCTTCACGGCTCGCGGGTAAAAGGCGTTGAAGCCGTTGACGCCACCGAAGAACAGCCGCCCGTCGGAGGCACGGAAGGCGGCGCCGAGGTTGAACTCGTTGCTCTGCAGGCCGTCGGAAATGCCGAACCGCCGGATGCCGCCACCGCCGAGCTCGACGCTGGCAAGGCCCCGATTCCCGGACGCCCAGATCCGCCCCGACGGCTCCGAGATGAGGCCATAAACCACGTTGCTGGGCAGACCTTCGGCAACGCTGACCCGCTGGAAAGCCACCTCGCCACGCTCCCGGTCAGCCAGCCGCCAGACGCTCAGGCCCGCATCCGCGGTGCCGATCCAGATGCTGCCGGCCGCATCCTCGGTGACCGTCCAGGCGCCATCGCTGGACAGCGAGCTTTCGTCACCTGGATCGTGCCGGAAGGTCTGCCACTGCCCGGTCTGAGGATCCAGGCGGCAGAGCCCGTCCCGATGCGTACCGGCCCAGATGCCGCCCTGCCGATCCTGGTACAGGGACAGCACGTGCCTCGAGCAGAGGCTGCCGGGTTGCTCCGGGTCGGGCTGCAGGTTGTCGAAGCCATCGATTTCCGGCACGAAACGGCCTACGCCGCCACCGTACGTGCCTACCCAGAGCACGCCGGCCCGATCGATCAGCAGGTTGGTCACCCCGTCGAAAGCCAGGCTCTGAGGGTCCGCCGGATCGTGACGGTACGTGTGCCAGCGATCGCTTTCCGCGTCGTACCGGCCGAGCCCACCGGCCCGGGTACCCGCCCAGAGCACCCCATCCGCCGTTGTCGTCAGCGCCATGACCCGGTTGTCTGCCAGCGCGCCAGGCCCCGACTCCGGGCCGACGATCTCGGCGTGCCCGGTGTCCAGGTCCATCCGATTCACGCCACCCCCGGAGGTCGCAACGTAAATCTGGCCGTCCGGCGCTTCCGCGAAGCCGGCGATCCAGTTGTTGGATAACTCTCCCACCCCCTCACCGAGCCGGCTGTAGGTGGCAAACCCACCGACGTGGGGGTTCCAGGTGTTCGGGCCGACGTGGGTGCCGACCCAGATGACGCCCGCCCGATCCTGATACAGGGCGGTGACGTGGTCATCGTTCAGGCTGTAGATGTTGGAAGGCTGATGGCGCAGCACGGTGAAGCGATCGGTCAGCGGATCGAAGCGGTTCAGGCCGTGACTGTCCGTGCCCACCCAGAGCGTTCCCCGATCGTCCTCGAACAGCACCCGGATCGCGTTCGAGCTGAGCCCACTGTCGCCTTCCGCCGTGTAGTGCGCGCTGACGGCGCCGCTGCCATCCAGCCGATACAGGCCGCGCTCGGTGGTGGCCACCCAGAGATTTCCGTCCGAATCTGCGCTGATGAACCGGACCCGGCCGTCGTTGCCGGCCAGCTCGATCCGGGCGAACCGCTGGCTGACCGGATCGAGCCGGTTTAACCCGCCGCCATCTGTACCCACCCAGACGAAGCCATTGCCGTCCACGTGCAGCGCCCTGACCCGATCGCTGGACAGCGAGCTCGGGTCGTTCGGATCGTGCAGAAACTGATGCAGCGCTCCGGTCGCCGGCTCGTAGCGCAGCACCCCGCCGCCATCGCTGCCGAGCCAGAGCGTGCCCTGGCTGTCGCCATCGATCACCCTGACCGGATGATCCGCAAAGCCGTTGGCCAGCTGAGAGAACACCGGCTGCACGTCACCGGCGCCGGGCGTGAGCTGGTTCAGGCCGCCGGCGGTGCCGATCCAGAGGTTGCCGTCAGGATCCAGATGCAGGTCCCAGATCCAGTCGTGGGCGAGCGAGTCGGGATCGCTCTGATCATGGAAGTAATTGACGAACTCATGGCCGTCATAGCGATTCAGGCCCTGCTGGGTGCCAACCCAGATGAATCCGCGCTGGTCCTGAACGATGGCCTGCGCGACGGATTGCGACAGCCCCTGCTCCACGGAGAGTCGCTGGAACCGGACGGCCTCCTGCGCTACCGCCGCTGTGTGCGCTATCAGTGTAATCAGGCAGACAACTGCCGCTGCTATGACCGCCCGAGTGCCCCGCAAGCGCCACAATCCGTTCTACAGACTTTGCCAATATCCCCTCAGGGACCAAGCCTTGCAAGGCCTATGGCAAGCGTCCCCTCAGGTGTGAGCGATGAGCAGCAGCTGCGAGGGCAGATCTTCGACGGTTTTCAGCACCTCGAGGCCGGTCTCCGGGTCCAGCGGCGCGAGCAGCTCGTCCACCACCAGCAGGCGGGCATCCTGGAGAATGCCTCGGGCGAGAAACAGCCGGGCCTGCTCGCCCTGGGAGAGCCGCCAGCCCCCTTCGCCAACCATCTGCATCATGCCCGCCGGCATCTTCTCGATCAGTGGCCCCAGCCCCAGACGCTCGGCCACCTGCTGAGCTTCCTGCAGATCGCGCGCGGTCGGCGGCCAGGCGCGGCCGAGCAGCAGGTTGAAGGCAAAGGTTTCGGTCAGTACGTGGTTGCTGCCAGGCTGCGGCACGTAGCAGACCTGCTTAAGCCAGCCCTTGGCGCCGGCAACGTATCGGTCGATGCCCTGGCTGAGCACCGTTCCAGCGTTCGGCTGCAGGCGCCCGGCCAGGATTGCGCCCAGCGTCGATTTGCCGCTGCCTGAGCCGCCGGTCATCAGCACCTTGTCGGACTCACCGAGCTCGAGGCTGACGTCACGCAGCACCTGCCGGCTCGAGTCGGGGTAAACGTACTCCAGCCCGCGCACCACCAGATGCGAGCCACCGTCGGCCTCGACCCGATGGTTCGCGGCAGCAGACGGCGCCGGCGGCGCCGTCTCCAAGGCGTTTACGTAGCGGGACGACACCAACGCTTTCAGCAGCTTCATGATGCCGCTGCAGGCCCCATGCAGGATGCCGAAGCCAACGATGACGAAGCCGATCAGGGCGACGCTGGTCAGCGTCGATCCACCCTGCGCAAAAAGATCCAGCAGGATGACGGCAACTCCGCATACGGCCCAGATGCGCGGCACCGCACCGATGCCGAGCTCCGCCCGATCAGCCTGGGCACAGGCCCGTTCGTAGGCCAGCAGGCAGGCTTCCTCTTCCGCGTGCCACTGCTCGCGACCGAGAAACACCTTGCGCGTCCGGTGCCCGATCATCTCCTCCGTATGCACTGCCGTCAGCCGCAGGTGGGCCGCGTGCAGTCGTTCCTCCGCGGCGTGGTACATCGTCCACCAGCGCACCGCGAGCAGCACGGTGAGCAGGAACAGCATGAGCAGCGGATGCAGACCGGCAAACCACATGAACACGGCAATGATCGCCAGCGCATCGAAAGCGCTCAGCAGCACCCGCAGACCACCCTGGGTCGCCAGCACGTCGAGCCGGTTCGCTTCCAGCGCCCGGGCAATGAGCTGACCTATCCCCTGGGCGCGCACCGCCGCTTTGTCCAGGCCGAGCGCGTTCTTCAGGAGGCTCTGCTTAATGTCGATACCCAGCCGGACCGCCAGGCTCTGCTGCAGCAGCGACTCCAGGGGCAGCAGCAACAGGGCGGAGATCAAGGTCACGATCCAGACGCTGAGCAGCGCGTCGCGCTCGCCGACGCTCAGCAGCGCGGCGACGAGCGTCACCCAGCTGGTAACCCAGAGGCTGAACTGCAGCGCATGGACACTCAGCAGGCCGAGAATCCGGGCGAAGTTGGCCCGGTTCCAGAGCGTCTGCTCCTCTTCCTGCGGCAGCTGCCAGCCGACGAAAACCCGTTGCTGCCGGCGCTGCTCCGCGCTGACCGCGGCCGCAACGTCTGAGCTCACTTCCTGGTTCAGGCGGGAGATGGTGGTCGCCACCTCCTCGGGCAGCGGCGGAGTCAGCGCAGCTGCCAGCTCCGCCATCGGCAGAGATCGCCGGCTGCCGTCCCGGCCGATCAGAACCGCTGAGCGCCGGCCGGCCTGGGCAACCAGCAGCGCCTCGTCCGACCCGGCGAGCTGCACCACCATCGGTGCCGAGTTCGCAAGGCAACGGCCGATCTGATCCGCACTGCAGCTGAGCGGCACCGCTTCCAGGTTGTCCGCCGCCAGCGCCGCTTCCAGCGCGGTGGCGATATCGCTGCTGCGCTGCCCACCGCCTGCGTATGCGGCCGTCTCGGAGACGCCGCGCAGCCGGTCGACCCCGGCGCCGAGCTCGTCAGCCGTCCAGCGCAGTTCAGGAAAAAAGGCGCTCATCTTTGCACCACCTCGCCCTCGTCGAGGCGAGCCTGCTGCCAGCGCGGGCTGTCCTTCAGATGGCTGATCAGGCTGGTCTCCTGCTCGAGCATGTGTCGATAGCGGGAGCTGGGCTGCGCAAGCAGCTCCTGCGGCGCGCCGTCCTCGACGATACGCCCGTGGTCGAACACCAGCACCCGCTCGAATCGGGTCGTTTCCCTGATGTTGTGGCTGACGAAGAGCAGGGTGGCATGGGGCCAGCGGGCCTGAACCGCTTCCCGGACCCGGGCCCGTTGCCCGGAGTCCATCCCGGTGAAAGGCTCATCGAGCAGCACCAGGCGCTTACTGGCCCGCGCCAGGCCTCGGGCCACCCTGAGGCGCTGACCTTCGCCGCCGGACAGGCGGCTGCCGTTTTCTCCTGCCCGGGTCGCCAGCCCTTCGTCCATACGCCCAAGGTCGCCCATGAGCTCGGAACCGGACAGAGCCAGCTCGCTGTCCAGCGCCTCAGCATCATCGAGCCCGTAACGCACGTTGTCGTAAAGGCTGCGGTTCCACAGGTAGAGATCAGGGTCGATCACCGCCGTCTGCTCGCGAAGCGCCGCCGCCTCGCTCGGGATCAGCGGCCGGCCGTCGGCCTCGAGCTCGCCAGCGTCCAGCCGGTTCCAGCCGAGGATGGCGCCGAGAAAAGAGCTCTTGCCGGAGCCCGAGGCGCCGACGATGGCGACCCGCTCGCCCGCGCCGATCGTCACGTTCACCCCATCGAGCAACGCGAACTCACCCCGACGCACGGTGGCTGCCCGGAACTCGAGGGCCACGCCCTGCTCGCTTGTTTCTGAGGCCATGTCCGTCTGGCCGACGGTTTCTTCAGGGGCTTCAAGCAGCTCCAGTACCCGCCTGGCCACGTTGCCGAGCGCCGGCAACTGCTTGAGCGACTGTGTGAGCTGCATGCTGAGCACAGGAATGAAAAGCGACCAGTAGGCGACCAGCAGCACGGTGCCGAGCGGCAGCTCCGAGTTCACCGCCAGGCTGACCAGCAGCACGCAGAGACCACCCAGGGTCAGAACCTGCACGCCTTCGAACAGCAACGCCGACCGCTGCTGTTCCGTTACCGCTCGAACCCAGCCGAGCAGCAGTGACTCCTGCTCCTGGCGCATCGATGGCGACGCGCCGTGCGCCCAGATCGCCTCCGAGCCGCGCAGGCTGTCGAGGTAAAAACGCGACAGAGCGCCAAGGTGGGTGCGGGCCCGCAGATCCCGCTCGGTCAGCGCCGGGAAGATGAGCGCGGGTGCGGCCAGTGAGATCACGCCAGCCAGCAGGATCAGCGGGAACAGATCAGGCAGCAGCCAGACGAGGCCAACCAGGACCAGGCTGATCCGCCCGACCGCAATCAGTATCTGCCGCAGCACCTCCGGAATCTCTCGGACTTCGTTAATGGCGTGGCCCCGCTCCGCCAGATCCGAAACCAGCCGGCTGGAGAAATAGCCGTCGTCCATGCGCGGCAGCTTGGCGAGCAGCCGGGCGTGCATGCTGGTGGAGAGCCGTCGGCCGAGCGTCTGGGACAGGCGCATGCTGGCAGCCTCGAGGGCCACGGCCGCAACCAGGGGCGCAACGACGATGAAAGCGATCAGAACCAGCAGAGACATTTCGGCTGGCGGCTCCGCACCGATCAGATAGCGGAACACCAGCGCCTCGAGAAAGGTCACAGCACCCACGAGCAGGCTGACGGAAACCAGGCCAACGACAACGCGCTCCATGCCGAGCTCGCGACAAACGTCGAGCAAGCCCTGCACGACCGAGCGCTGCTCGTCCTGGCTGGCATGGGCGACGACCGGATCGTTCATGTCGACCGGTTCCGACTCGCTGGCAATGCGAACGATGACCGCGCCTTTCAGGATCAGGTCTTCGTCACCATCGGCAACCACCTGATAGTAGTCGTCGGCGACGAGCTCCGGCGCTGCCAGCAGCGCGTCCAGCATCTCCAGAGCCGCACCCCGCCGGCCCCGGCGGCCGCTCTGAATCGCTCGACACATGCGAACGGCCGCGTCCAGGTTCGCCAATGGCCGCCAATCGGAATCCCGGCAGGCGTCGTTGATGAGTGATTCCCGGGTTGCCGGCTCGGCTCCGAGCGCTGCCAAGCCTTCGTCCAGCGCTGCTCGAAACTCATCCGACCGGGCGTACTCCAGCCAGTCGGCTGCGGCGACGCACACCTGGTGCTGGTACAGCATGTCCAGGAACCGTTCCTTCTTCATCCAGGAGCGGCCCCGGGCTGGATCCATGATCTGCACGAAGCCGAACAGCTCGCGCCAGACGGCGACGAAGTGGGTGAGCCCGTTCGGGAGGGTAACGATGGCAATGCAGGGCAGGTTGGTGCCGCTGCCACTCAGCACGAAGTCGTTGGGCAGCATCATCTGCTCGGCAGCCAGGCCGAACCGGTTCGCCAGTTCCTCCAGGGTGTCGATGGAGGTGCCGTCGACGTCGGTCTGGCAGGCTTCGCGCAATCGGGGGTAGCTGACCGCGGCGCCAAAGCCACCGAGCAGCGAAGCCAGCACCGCCGGACCGCAGTCCATGGCGGACGTCTGGATCACCTCCGGGGCGTTGGCGCGCATCAGCGGTTTGCTGTCTGCTGCACCGGTACCGGCGCATCACGCCCCGGCCGGTTCAGGAGCCAGAACATCCTCTGAGCCAGCGTTGCTTCATCGATCTGAATGACCGCCTCTCCCTTCAGCCCGTGGCTGAGGTAGGCCGCCAGCTCCGCGTCCCGGTCGACGGTGAAATCAACGCGGACGGTACCGTTGCGCTCTTCCGTGCCGACCCGCAGCACCTGGGCATCCAGGGTGCCGAACTCGGTCCAGGGCAGCGCGTAGAAGCGGATGCGGGCCGGCTGATCGACGCGCAGGCGCCCCGCCGCTTCCCGGGCCACGAAGGTGGCCTGGAACTCGTACTCCCGATCCGGCACCAGGGTCATCAGCCACTCTCCGGGCTGCATGCTCTGCCCGACGGCTATCCGCGACATGGCGCCGATGCGGCCCGCGAACGGCGCGCGCACCGTCAGCTCGTCGATCCGATGCTCGATCTTCCTCTGCTCCGGCTGCAGCTCCGCGAGCTCACCGGCCAGTCCCGCCCGGTGCCGCATCAGTTGGGCACGGGTGGTTTCATTTCTGCTCATGGCGAGCCGCTTGTTGGCGAGCAGCTCGCTGGACTGCGCCTCGAGCGCCTGCAGCTGCAGCTCGATCTGCGCGACTTCGGTTTCCGCCCGGGCGTACTGCAGGGCATCAATCTGCCGCTCCGAGCGGAACTGCCGGTACAGCGCTTCTGCTTCCCGGGCGTAACGCAGTTCCGCCTCCGTTTCCTCGGTGCGGGCGATCAGCGCTTCCCGCGCCATATCGAAGCTGTCCAGCTCCCCGGTCAGGGCCTCGGCAATAGAGGCGATCTCCAGATCGATAGAGTCGATCTCCTGACGCAGCGCGCCGAGTCGCTCCCGGCTGCGGGTGAGCTCCAGCCTCAGCGGTTCCGTGTCGAAACCAATGAGCACCTCGCCCGCTTCCACGGTATCGCCGAGCTGGTAGGGCAGCAGGGCCACCGGCGCATCGCTGCTGCTGGAGATGTCGAGAGATTCGGTCGCCGACACGGTGCGGCCATCAGCGCTAGACACGGTCACAGGCAGGCCGACATAGAGGGCGACGTAGCCCCAGACAACGATGATCGCAGCGCCCACACCCGCCAGCCACCAGCCGGCGTGCAGCGATCCGTTGCCCGAGGCGTTTAGAGTATTTTCAAATGGTATGGCCACTGAGCCGCTCGTTCCGTCGAACAGACAGTTAAGGAAAGTCCCGGCAGTTCGTGTCCGGGAGACGTGAGGTCAACTTCCTGGTCGGCTGGGGCAACGGATGTTGCCCCAGCACGATTACAGGCTAGTTGTCCCACATAATGGAACCAGCCTTGACCTTAGTCTTGACCTTCATGTCATTCTCCTTGGTTGTCCAGTTGGATGAACAGGCCCGAATTCAAGGCAGACCTGCCCAACCAGTTGTTCGGCCAGTACACCGGAAACTTTAGGGGTCTTTTGGGATGCAAATCACAGGCTGCCTATCCGGCTGAAAAGGCCGTCACAAATCGGCTCGCCGAGAGGGATCAGGATTGGGCGGCGTCGTCCACCGGCAGGATTCGGTTCACGCAGGCGGCGAGCTCGCTGAGCAGGAATGGCTTCTGCAGGAAGCTCAGGCTGGGCGCGTTGACCAGGTTCTCGCTGACCGCAGAGCGGCTGTAGCCGCTCATCAGCAGCACGGGCAGCTCCGGATGGGTTCGGCGCAGCTTGACGATCAGCTCCTCGCCGCTCATCTCCGGCATGGCGAGATCGGTGATCAGCAGTTCGATCTCATCGCCGTGTTCCGCAAACTGCGCCATCGCCTGGCGACCTGAGTTGGCGGTGAGCACCCGGTAGCCGGACCGTTTCAGGCCGACACCAGCCAGCTGCCGGATGTGGTCTTCATCGTCGACCACCAGCACCAGCCTGCCCTCGGATTGTTCCGGCTCGGCAACCACCTCCACCGCCGGCGCCGGTTCCGCCGTTGCGGTTTCGGTTGCAGGCGCAGCGGCTTCCGGCACCGAAATCTCCGGCGGCAGCGGCAGCCGCTGATCGGCGATCGGCAGCAGCACTTTGAGCGACGACCCCTGCCTCGGCCTGGAATCGACGATGATGGTGCCGCCGTGGGCCCGGGCGATGCCGAGCGACTCGGCGAGACCCAGGCCGCCGCCGCTCGGTCGGGTGGTAAAGAACGGATCAAACACCTTGAGCTGCATTTCCGGCTCGATCCCCTCGCCATTGTCGGCGACGGCAATGTAGACGTAGGTCCCTGGCGGCAGGCCCGTGCGCACGGCATCCGCCGAATGCTCCTCGAGCTCCAGGGTTCCGGTGGAGATCATCACGCCACCCCCTTCTTCTGCGCAGGCCTCGACGGCATTCAGGGTCAGATGGGTGAGCAGCTGATTGATCTGCTTGCTGTCCGCAATCACGTTCGGCAGCCAGCTCCTGAGCTCGAAGTCCAGCGACGTCCGGCCACCCACTACGGAGCGAAGAAAGCCACGCAGCGAGCGGATCTCGCTGGTGAGGTCGAGTCGGTTCATCTCCACCGATTGCTTGCCGGCGTAGGTGAGCAGCTGGTGGGTGGTTTCCTCGGCGCGCGCGGCCGCCTCCACCACCGCCCACAGATAAGGAAGGATCTTCGAGCTCTTGGAGCCCTCCACCTCGGAGATGGCGAGCTCGACGTTGAGCAGTATGGTGGTCAGCTGGTTGTTGAAGCTGTGCGCCGAGCCGCCGGCCAGCACGCTCATGCTTTCGAGCTTCTGGGTGCGGATCAGCTGCTCTTCGAGCTGCACCCGCCGGGTGATGTCGCGTAGCACCGCGGTGGCTCGCGACTGCCCATTGTCGGCGAAAAACTGGGTCACGGCGATGTCCACCCAGTGCACGTTGCCGTTAGGCAGGCGGATGCTGCGGATGCGCTGGTAGGGTCCGCGGGCGATGAGCTGGCCAAGGGAGAGAGGTCCGGCAAAGCCGCGCAGCGTTTCCCGGGGCGTGACCTGGAGCCGGTCGGCAACCTCGCTGAGATCAAGACCGACGAACTCCGCCACTTCTATCCCGAACACGGTTTCCGCGTTCGGGCTCACGTAGGTCAGTCGGGTATCAGGGCCCACCTCGACAATCACTTCGTCCGAGTTTTCGGCGAGTGCTTTGTAGCGAACTTCAGTGGCCGTTTTCGCCGCGTTCATCGCGTCACGACAAGCTGCCAGGTGGTGAATCGGTCATGATGCTTGTCACAAGAACCCTTTCGACGCCGGACAATAAGTCACCGCAAGCGAACGCGCAACAGGCGAGTCAACAGCTGCCAATAACTTGCACAAAGATAGCCCGCGAACTAGGCTTGTCTGAACAAGGGAGCATGCATCAACCGTCGGGGAAGGACTGGGAGATGCGATGAACAGGCTGAACAGTCGCGAAAGCAGTCTCGAGAGCAGTCGGAGGCCTTGAATTGATCCCGCACGGCAGCGTTCTGGTCGTAGACGACGACCCGGACCGCGCGCAGCAGATTGCGCAGTTGCTCACCTTCCTCGGCTACAAGCCGTACCCCTACGACTCCTGCAGTTGCTCCAGGCCGGACACCGTCGCTGACTTCGCCTGGTCGGCAATTGTCGTCGGCAACACGGACGACGCCCTGCAGCAGGTGATCAGCACCATCACCGACAAGCTGCCCGGCATCCCGCTGCTCGACCCGCAGTCGTTCTCGATTGAGCAGCCAAGAAGCGAACCCGGGCTGACCGCAGCCAATCCAAACACGCTGAAACCAACCGGCCGCTCTGCCGCCGCACGCCAGCTTTCGCAACTCATCGAGCAGGTCGCCCCTTCCACCGCCACCGTCCTCGTGCTCGGCGAGTCGGGAACGGGCAAGGAACGGGTCGCGCGCAGCGTGCATGCTCAGTCGGCGCGCAAAGATCAGCCCTTCGTGCCTTTGAACTGCGGCGCCATTCCCTCGGAGCTGATGGAGAGCGAGCTGTTCGGCCACGAGAAAGGTGCCTTCACCGGCGCGCTCAGCCAGCGCAAAGGTCGATTCGAGATGGCTGATGGCGGCACGCTGTTTCTCGACGAGATCGGCGACATGAGCCTCGAGCTTCAGGTCAAGCTGCTGCGCGTGCTGCAGGAGCGTTCCTTCGAGCGTCTCGGTGGCGGCCGCACCATAAGCTGCGACGTCCGCATCATCGCGGCAACGCACCGCGACCTGAAGGCGGCGGTCGCCGCCGGTACCTTCCGCGAAGATCTCTACTACCGACTCAGCGTCTTCCCGGTGCAGGTGCCCGCGCTCCGTGACCGGGTCGAAGACATGCCGGTGCTGATCGACGAGCTCATCCGCGACAACATGGAGCGAGGCGGCGTCAGCGTCAGCTTTGCGCCGCAGACCATCCGCGCGCTTTCCTGGCTCGACTGGCCCGGCAACATCCGAGAGCTCGCCAACCTGGTGGAGCGCATGGCCATCCTGAAACCCGGCGGCACGGTGGAGATCAGTGACCTGCCCGCCGAGTACCGCGTCGACCTGCCGCCCGAGCAGGCGCTGGCGCAGGCCGACAATGCCAGCCCGCTGGGCAGCGATGGCGGGAGCGTGGATCTGAAGAATCACCTGCAACAGATCGAGCGGGATCTGATCGTGCAGGCACTGGACCGCTCGCACGGCGTGGTCGCAGAAGCCGCCAGGATGCTCAACGTCGGCCGCACAACCCTGGTCGAGAAGATCAAGAAGTACGGGCTCAGCAGCGAGTCGGACCAGGTCGCCTGATCCGCCGTCGCCGCGGCAAGCCGGCACTCAGGAGTGCTATCCTCTTTCTCAGGGCGAAGGGGAAATCTGATGAGCAATCTGACTATCGAGCCGGTCAAGGGCAAGACCTTCGGCGCAATCGTCACCGGCGTGCACCTCGGCAAGCTCACCGACCATGAGTTCGAGGCCATTCACGCAGCCTTCCTGGAACACGGGTTCCTCGCCTTTCCGGGCCAGTTCCTCAGCGAGCAGGAAAACATCGACTTCGGTCTGCGCTTCGGCGAGCTGGAATTCGGCGGCGCGCCCATGTCGAACCAGAAGCGGCTGGCCGAAGGCGAGTACGGTGAGGTGTTCGACCTGGACGGGCAGATCATGCGCACCAACGTCGGCAACGAGGCCTGGCACACGGACTCTACTTACCAGCCGCTGAGCTCGAAGTGCGCCATGCTCTCGGCGGTCACGGTGCCAGACGAAGGTGGTGCCACCGAGCTGGCAGACGCCCGGCAGGCATACGATGTGCTCGATGAGGCGATGCGCAGCAGGATCGCAACCTTGAGCGCCTATCACTCCACCGAGTACTCCCAGGCCAACGACATCGGCGATTTTCCAGCCCGAGGGGGCGCCATCTATCACGGCGAGGCTTACCTGCGACCGCTGGTGAAAGTGCATCCGGAAACCGGCCGCAAGGCGATCTTCGTTGCCCGGCACGCTTTCGGCATCCCCGGCCTGTCCCGCGCTGAAAGCCGGGCGCTGCTCGAGGAGCTGACCGAGTTCATCGTTTCCGAGCCGAGCCGGGTCTACGCTCACCAGTGGCAACCGGGCGATACCCTGCTCTGGGACAACCGCTGCATCCTGCATCGGGCAAGGCCTTATGACTACTCGAAGCCCAGGGTTCTGATTGGCACCCGCATTGCCGGCGACCCGGCTTCTGAGCTCGCCTACTATCCCGATGATCCTGCGGCGGCGGCCGGACGTCTGGCTTTGAACGAGGAGCTCGAGCAGCTGCGCGCTGAGACGGCCGATCGCATGTACGGAGCGACCACGGCCGACCACGCCGGCTGAAGAATCAGACGACCGCCAGCGACGGCTTGATTGTCGCCGAGTGCTGGCGGACGAACTCCCTGAATTCTCCCTCTTCCAGCGGCGGGCTGTAGAAGAATCCCTGCGCGTCATCACACTCGAAGTTTCGCAGCAGCTCGATCTGCTCGGCGTCTTCCACCCCTTCCGCCACCACGTGCAGGCCGAGCTGCTTGGCCAGCTCGACGATGGCTGAAACGATGCCCTGCTGCTTGGTGTCATTTGCCAGATCGAGGATGAAGCCCCGGTCGATCTTCAGCACGTCCACCGGCAGGTTGCGCAGGTAGTTGAGCGACGAGTAGCCGGTGCCGAAGTCATCCAGCGCGATCTTCACGCCCATGGAGCGCAGCTGGTCGATCTTGCTGATCACCGGCGCCGATTCGTTCAGCATCACGCTCTCCGTCACCTCCACCGATACCCGGTCGAAGCTGAGCCCGTATCTCTGCACGGTGCTGACAAACTTATCCACGTAGTCCGGCTTCTGCAGCTGCAGCAGCGAGACGTTCACCGCCACGTTCGGCAGCTCGAAGCCGGTTTCCGCCCAGGAAGCGATGTCGCGGCAGGCCTGATCGAGAACAAAATCTCCGATCTCGACGATCAGCCCTGACTCCTCCGCCACCGGGATGAACTCCGCCGGCGACACCAGCTTGCCGCCGCTGCGCCAGCGCAATAACGCTTCGGCGCCGACCACCCGCTCGCTGCCGAGGTCGAGCTTCGGCTGGTACACGGTGTAGAGCTCTTCCCGCTCGAGGGCGCCCGTGAGGCGGGCCTCGATGGCGAGCTTCCGATAGGTGCGCTCACCGAGATCCGTGTTGTAGATGCAGAGCCGATTGCCGCCCTGGCGCTTGGCATCAAACATGGCGAGGTCGGCGTGCTTGATGACGTCTTCCACCTCTTCGCCGTGCTCAGGATAGATGGCCGCGCCGAGGCTGACGGAGCAGGTGATGCTCGCGCCGCGCACGGTGATCGGCTTGGTGATCGCTTTCAGCAGCCGGTTGGCGATCTGGCTGACCAGCTCAGGCTCAGCCACACCCGGCAGCACGGCGAGGAACTCATCGCCACCGACCCGGGCCGACAGCGGCCCGTCGTGCGCCACCGCCACCTGATCGGAAGCGCGCAGCGAGCTGCTGATGCAGTCGGCAACGTGCATGAGCACGTGATCGCCCACCTCATGGCCCTGGGAGTCGTTGATGTGCTTGAAGCGATCGAGGTCGATGAACAGCACCGTAAACGGGTGCTGCGGTCGCTCCCGGATCAGCATCTCCAGGTTGTCGGTGAACGCGTTGCGGTTCATCAGGCCGGTCAGATCGTCATGGAAGGCCATGTGCTTGATGTGCTCTTCGGAGAGGCGCTTCTCCGTGAGGTCCCGGACGATCATCACCACGGTTTCTTCCCGGGCCGGCAGCATGCGCACCTCGCAGTAACGCACGTCCTCGCCGATGACCAGCTCCAGCTCCGCCTGCTGCGGCGACTCGCTGTCCAGGCACTCATCGATCATCCGCTGTAGCTCCAGACGCTGCTCGCTGCTCGCCCAGGCCGCAGGGTTGATGGTCTGCAGCTCATTTTCCGAGAGGCTGTTGCGATCGGCAGCCCCGGGCTTCCAGTACTGCACGCCCTGGGTTCGGTGCACGAGCACCATAGCGTCCGGCATGGCTTCGACGATGGCCTGAAACTCGGAGAGCCTGCCGTCGAGAAAACCGACCAGGGAGTTCATGTGTCGGGTCAGCTCTCTGACCTCGCGCGGGCCGCCGGTGGCCTGCGGCAGGGCGCTGGAGTCGTTCAGCGCCAGCTTGGCGTGCTCGGCAAGGGCCACCAGTGGCTTGTTCACCGCCGCCAGCGTCCAGCGCAGCACCAGCAGGATGGCGACCACGTACAGGGCGGCCATCCACGCCACCAGATAGTCGTAAAGCTCACGGTGCTCCTGACGCAGCACCTCGAGGTTGGCGTGGCGCTCGCTCAACGCCAGGCGCAGCTCCTCGGTCACGCTGATGATGGAGAGAGAAGCCAGGTCAACCCGGTTCAGCTGGTCCATGGGCACGCTGAAGTCGGCGGTAACCGCTTTTTCGATCAGCACCTCGATCTCCCGGGACAGCACCTCGAGATCGCCGCGCAGCTGCCCGAGCAGTTCCAGCTCCACCTGCCAGCCCGCTGGCGTCAGCGCCGCCAGCTCGTCGAGCAGGCCGAGCGCAGAAGCCGCCTGCTCCTGGGCCGGTCCGGCCATGTAGGTTTCCTGAGCGCCGAACAGCAGGTCGGAGGTCACGAACAGGTAGCGGGCCTGATCCGCGAACCGCTCGGTGTCGGATCTGAGGGTGCTTGCCTGCTCGATGAGCTGCTTGTCGAGATCCAGTTCGTACTGCTGCTTGAAGATGTAGCCGGCCAGCGCCAGCCCGCCGAACCCGCACACCAGCACGAGCAGCATCAGGTAGCCGCGAACGCTCATGTCGAAGGGTCGGTTCAGCATCTCGTTCTGATAGCTGTCAGCTGTCAGCTGTCAGCTGTCGGCGTGGGATCTGGCCAGCACGGCCAGCTCCAGAACACCCAGCTCAGCCGGGCCGCTGCAGTCCTCGAGGGAGCCCGGCAGGTACCCGACCACGTCGGCGAAAGCGGGAAAGGTTGATTCCTCGCCTTCTTCAGTCACCGAGAGCAGCTTGCCGTCCCGGTCGATCATCCAGACCAGCGACTTCTCCTTGTTCTCGTGATCGAAGGTGGACTGAGCCACCATGCCGACCACCTTGCCGGTCATGTCGACCACCCTGAATCCTTTCAGGCGATCGCGCACGAACAGGGCGGACTCGCCGAACTGCAGGTTGCTGAGCTCGGTGAGCACGGTCTCGTCGTACATGTTGACGATGGGCCGCATGACCACGTCCGGGCCGAAGTTGCTCACCAGCAGCGTCTTGATCGGCTCGCCGAGGATCTCCTCGGGCCAGACGGATTGGGATACCACCAGCACCTTCATCCCGGCCGCAGCCAGCACGTGCTCGATGCTCCCCGGCTCGCTGTCGAGGTAGAGCTTCTGCAGCTCCGGCAGACCCTTACCCATGACCAGGCTGTTCAAGGCGTCCGGGTCGTAACGGAGCAGCTTCACGTCTCTGGAGCGTTGCACCTTGACGCTCTGCACCTTCATGTCCACGTCGAAGGCCCAGGCGAACTCGGTGAGGCCCCACTTGCTGACCTCGCTGCGGGCATGAACGAAGCCCAGCCGCCGTTCCCCTTCCTGAGCGATGTAGAGGGTATGACGCCCGAGCTCGTTGAAGTGCATGTCGAAGGGCAGCTGGTGCTGCACGCTCTGCCGTGCTTCACGCCCGACGTTCTGAACGTTCGAGCGATAGCTGCTCGCTTCCGGGAAGAATTCGTAGATCGTGTTCACCGGATCCCGCAGCGAGCAGTAGGCAACGGCAGAGGCCTGGCCCGCGGCGCCGAGCAGCGTCGCCGCAAGCAGCCACTGGCTGAGTAAGGTCTTTGAGTTCATGGCAGCCTCCTACAATCGATAGCGCAGCTGCAGCGAGCCGCTGATGTCGTCTTCCGCCGCATCCAGGTGATGGCGGATTTCCACGCTGGCCGCGAAGTTGGCGTTCGGCTCGAAGCGCAGGCCCAGGTGGACGTCCCGCTGCTTCGTGGTCTCCCCGCCGACCCGCGACCGCGAGTCCCGCCACTGGCTGTAAACGAAGGTGCTCTCACGCGGCGTGGTCCAGTTCAGCTCCGCCATGTTGAAATCCACGTCCGCGTCGTCATCCTCGCCCTGGGCGTGCTGAACCATGAGGTTGAAACCGCGCGGCAGGCGCACGCCGGCATCCAGACCGAAGCGTTGCTGCTGGACCAGACCGGCACCCCGCTCGATCTCACCATCGAGGGCTGACAGGCCAACCCACCAGAGGCCATCCCTGGGCAGGCCAACGCGGCCGGACAGGAGCCCGTCCGCATCGCTGCTTACGCTGTTGCCGGAACCACGGGTGTGCGCCACCTCGTACTCGAACCAGGGCAGCATGCCGTTCACGGATACGCCCCAGTCCGCCTTCAGGGTGCCGGAGCGAGGCAGCTGGTAGATGGTGCCGTTGGTCTGAATCACCTGCTCGAGGCCGAACGGCACCTCCATGTGCCCGACCCGGATGTTGAATCGTCCCTGGGCGATGCCGGTGTAGTTGAAGTTGGCGATCCGCCACTGCAGCGCCCAGTCATCGTTGTCGTCGAATATGCCCGGGACCATGGGCGCGTCTTTGATACCGACCAGATAGGGCTGGAAGGTCAGCACGCCGATGTCGCCGCGGCGGCCGGAGAAAACCTTATGCACGTCGAGGCCGATAGCGTACTGCGACCAGGTGGTGCCGCCGGAGTCATTGACCCGGCCGCTGAAGTCCAGCGTCGCCCGGGTGTTGTTCAGCAGCCAGTCGCTGGCTGAGGCTGAGCTCAATGGAAGGGTCTGAAAGATAAGCGTTGCGCTGAGCAACGAGAGGATTTTCCGCCACCTGGGGCCACCCCCGGTGTGGCCTTGTCGATTTCCGAACACGGCAATTCTCAACAACTACTGATGCATCTTATTTAGCGGCGCAAAACGGCGATTCTTGGCGGCCTGCAGGAGTGAATGTGCGCTTCGTCACGCTCACCTGCCGGGGATCGTGCGGCCCATCTCTTTTCTCCTGGAGCGCCATAGGATAGGGCGCTCGAGTCTATGGACCCGGTCCGACAGCACCGTAGAAATGGGCTTCGAAGCCTATGGGAAGCGTCGGTTTTCTGACCCGAAATGACAGATTCCCGACCCGTCCGGGGTGGCGTCCGGACAGCGTAGAGGGCTCAATGAGAGCATGAAAAACTCAAGCCCAAACAGGAACTGGTCAGGCCTCGGCCCGCTCGTCGCGCTGGCCCTGATTTCCCTTGGCACCTTCGCCGCGCCAATGGCCGACGCCGGCGCTCGCAGCCTGAGCTTCTTTCACACCCACACGGGCGAAGAGCTGACGGTGACCTACTGGCAGGATGGCGAGTACCTGGACTCAGCCCTGGCGGAGATCAATCACTTCCTGCGCGACTTCCGCACCGGCGATGCTTACAACATGGATCCGGAGCTGCTGGACATTCTGCACCTGGTCTACGAGAAGACGGAAAGCCAGGGACACTTCGAGGTGATCTCGGCCTACCGCTCCCCGAAGACCAACGAGATGTTGCGTTCCAGAAGCGGCGGCGTGGCGAAGAAGAGCCAGCACCTCGAGGGCAAAGCCATCGACGTGCGGCTGACCGACGTGCCGATCAGCAAGCTGCGGCGGGTGGCTTACGAGCTGCAGCGCGGCGGCGTGGGTTTCTACGAAGCCTCCGACTTCGTGCACCTGGACACCGGTCGGTTCAGAACCTGGTAGCGACCTCCGCAACCGCGTCGAACACGGGCTCAGCGTCCAGCGCCTCGAGCAGCTTCTGATCCCTGCCGTAGATATCCTCGAAGAAGTAGGTCCGCCCGTCCATGGATGGCAACGCGGTCAGGTACATCAGGAACACGGGCACGGTCTCTTCCAGATGCACCGTGCGCATCTGCCCGCTGTCGAGAATTTCCTGGAAGCTGTCCATGTTCCAGGTGTCCGGATCATCGAACAGCAGCTCCGCCAGCACGAAGGGATCTTCCACCCGCACGCAACCGGAGCTGAAGGCCCTGTCTGACCGCGCAAACAGATCCCGTGACGGGGTGTCGTGCAGGAACACGAAGTGAGGGTTCGGGAAGATGAACTTCACCATGCCCAGCGCGTTCCATGGCCCGGGCCGCTGGCGGACCATGTAGGGAAAGTTCCCGGGTCCGATCACGCTCCAGTCCACATCGGCCACATCAACCACCTGACCGTCCCGGTTCAGAAGATCCATGTTCTTTTCCGCCAGATAACCGGCAGGATCCTCGACCAGTCGCGGGATCACGTCCTGACGCAGGATGGTGGGAGGCACCGTCCAGGTCGGGTTGAACACCAAATACTGAATGTCATCCCGGAACACGGGCGTCTGCCGGTACGGCCGGCCGATCTGCGCCCTGCTCTGCCAGACGATCTGCCTGCTGCGGAACACGGCCACCTCGGCCGAGGCGATGTTCACCAGCACCAGCTTGCCGCCGACCCGATGCAGATCATCGAACACCCAACGGCCCCGCTCGAGCGAGGCGCGGATCTGCTGGATCCGCTGCGCGACCGGCACGTTGAGCGCACGCAGCGTCGCCGGCCCCACCGCGCCGTCCACGTCCAGGCCGTGCCGGGTCTGAAAGGACTCCACGGCTTCCTGCAGGCTCTCGTCGAACAGATCCGGCTCGACACCCGGCGCTGCCAGCTCACCGGTGGCCAGCAGCCGGCTGCCCAGCTCCCGCACCCGCTCGCTGCGCTCACCGAGACGCATCGTTGGCCCTGCTGAAACCTCGGGCCAGCCGCCCTGCTCGGCGATTTGCCTGTGCTCAGCCAGGGCCCGGACCATGGCCTGATAAATCGGCCCGCGCTCGATTTCCCGGGTTACCGCCGTGTGCAGCGCGTTGGCCCGCATGATGCCAAGCAGCATCTGCACCGGGTCTTCACCCGGCAGCAGCTCCCGGTCGAAGTTCCAGTTCGGGTAGATCTGATAGGGATTCACCTTGCCGAAGCGCACCTGATAGGTGATGCGGACGAGAATCTCGGTCGCCAGTACGTCCACCTTGACCCGGGACAATATGTCTTCCGGCATGCCCGCTTCCGGCAGCAGGTTGGCCAGGGCATCGAGCGGGTAGTCGACCGGATCCAGACCCTGCAGGTAAGCAAACTCCACCAGATCATCGAGCCGATCCAGCTGCGACCGATCACCCCATAGCGGCTCGTACTCGTTCTCCGCGTAGAGTTCGGGCAGCAGGTCCCGGGACAGGATCGGCTCGCCGTCGATCACCAGATCGGTCTGAAACATCAGCCACTCCATGCGATCCCGGAGCACCTCGCTGAAGCTGGCCTCTGCTGCCACCGCCTCACCGGCAACGAGCATCACCAGGCTGAGATACAGAGCTTTCATCACGCTATTCCGCTAATGACCTGCAGCCGATGATACGGCAGACCGCTGCACCCGTCTGGCCAATCGCCGGCCGGGCCGGCTACGCTTGGGGCCGGGAAAGAGCGCAGGCAGGCGGCAATGGCGTATCGCGTGGCGGTAGTGGGGCTCGGTATCGGCCAGGAACACCTCAGGCACTGGCAAGAGCTGCCCGACCTGTTCGAGCTGGTCGCCGTCTGCGACAGCGACCAGGCCAGGCGCGAGCAGGTCGCCGGTCGCTACTCGCTGTCCGCGTTTTCCTCCTTCGCCGCGCTCCTGGAGGCGGACGTCGACATCATCGACATCTGCACCCCGCCCTACCTGCACTACCAGATGGCCGAAGCCGCCCTCAGCGCAGGCCGGCACGTGGTCTGCGAGAAGCCGCTGGTCAACTCCCTGGCCGAGGCCGACGCGCTGATCGAGCTCGAAGCGCAGACCGGGTACCGGCTCATGCCCATCAGCCAGTACCGCTTCTCTGCCGGCATCCAGCGGCTGCACTACCTTGCCGAGCAGGGCCTGACCGGCAAGCCGTTCGTCGCCAGCGCCGAAACCCATTGGCAGCGCGGCGATGCCTACTACGCAGCACCCTGGCGCGGCCGCTGGGATACGGAACGCGGCGGCGTGCTGCTCGGCCACGCGCTGCACATTCACGATCTGCTCTGCTTCGTGCTCGGCGACGTGGAGAGCGTCCACGCCGCGGTGTCGACCCGAGTGAACCCGATCGAAACCGAGGATTGCGCCGCCGTCAGCCTGCGGATGCGCTCCGGCGCGCTGGTCACCTCCAGCGCAACCCTCGGTTCGCGCCAGGAAATCAGCCGCCTGCGCTTCTGCTTCGAGCACTTCAGCGTCGAGAGCAGCCTTTCCCCCTATGACCCTGGTGCAGAGCCCTGGCACTACCAGTTCGCCGATGACGCCACAGCCAGCCGCATCCAAGCGGCGCTTGCAGATTTCGAGCCGCCCTCGCCAGGCTACCGCGGCCAGTTCGAGGGCCTCTACGCGGCGCTTGCGCGGGGCACGCCGCTGCCCGTCAGCAGCCGGGATGCCCGCCGTGCCCTGGAGCTGGTGACCGCCTTCTACGCCAGCAGCCGGGAAAACAGCGCCATCAAGTTGCCCATTACTGCCTCGCAACCCGGCTACCAGGACTGGCGACCGGCACCCTGATCCCTGCCTCGTGTTAGCATCTTCGGCCGGAGGATCAGTTCATGCCGCGAGAGAAAAAGCCGCAGTCGTATTACGACGACATCAAGAAGAAGTTTGCCGAGGAGCGGGATCTGCGCCTCGGCTACCGCCCTGAGGGTACCCAGCAGTTCACGTCCGAGCTCGACGGCGAGCTGGCCAGGTATGCCGTCGACCCCTACGCGGGAGAGCACATCGAGCGGGAACCGATCAACGACACCGTGGAAGTGCTCTTCATCGGCGGAGGCTTTTCCGCCCTGCTGACCTCGGCCCGGTTGCGCGAGAAAGGTGTGGAGTCCATCCGCATCGTCGAGCGCGGCGGCGACGTCGGCGGCACCTGGTACTGGAACCGCTATCCCGGCGTTGCCTGCGACGTGGTCTCTTACGACTACCTGCCGCTGCTCGACGAGATGGACTACGTGCCGGTCAATCACTACTCGCGCGGGCCTGAGATCCTCGGCCACTGTCAGGCCATCGCCAACAAGTACGACCTCTACGACCTGGCGGTCTTCCAAACCACCGTCACCTCAACGGTCTGGAACGAGGAAGAGCAGCTCTGGTACATCGGCACGGACAAAGGCGATCAGATGCGGGCCCAGTTCGTGATCTGTGCCAACGGCACCCTGTCCAAGCCGAAGCTGTCGAAGATCGATGGCATGGAGCGCTTCAAAGGTCACTCCTTCCACACTTCCCGCTGGGACTACGACTACACCGGCGAGAACCTCGAGCACCTGCGGGACAAGGTGGTGGGCATCATCGGAACAGGGGCCAGCGCCGTCCAGGCGGTCCCGGAGCTCGCCAAGCAGGCGAAAGAGCTGTACGTCTTTCAGCGCACGCCTTCCTCCATCGACATCCGCGACGACTGGCCCACCGATCCGAACTGGGCGCGCAGGCTGCAGCCCGGCTGGCAGGCGAAGCGCCGGGAAAAAGTGCTGGCGGCCGTCGAGCGCTCGCCGGAGGCACAGGCAAGGCTGGACGCCATGACGCCGGAGGAAAAAGTCCAGTCCCAGGAGAACGCCAACATCGACTACATGATGCGCATTCATCGGCGCATCGAGAAAGAGGTGCACGACCCGGAGACGGCAGAATCCCTGAAGCCCTGGTACATGTTCATGTGCAAGCGCCCGTGCTTCCACAACGAGTACCTGCCGTCCTTCAACCAGCCGAACGTCCACCTGGTGGACACCCACGGCGAAGGCATCACCGAGATCACCGAGGATGGCCCCGTGTTTCACGGCGAAACCTACGAGCTGGATCTGCTGATCTACGCCACCGGCTTCGAGGTGCAGAAAACCGGGATCTACAACCAGATCATCGGTCGCGATGGCCTGAACCTGGAAGACAAGTACGCCGACGGCATCCGTACTCTGCTCGGCATCCACACCCACGGCTTCCCGAACCTGTTCATCATGGGCGGCTATCAGGCGTCGTTTCAGTTCAACCTGACCGACATGCTGCAGACCCAGGGTGATCACATCGCCGAGTGCATTCGCTTCGTCCGCGATAACGGCTACCAGACCATGGACCCGACCCACGACGCCGAGGAGTGGTGGGTGCAGGAGGTGATTAAGCATCGCGGCAAGACCTCCCGCAATCGGGACTGCACGCCGGGCTACTACAACTTCGAGGGTGAGGACAATCGCCGTCAGGACGGCAACTATAACGGCGGCTTCAGAAAATACTTCCTGTTCCAGGGCGAGGTCCGCGAGCATATGGCGGACAACTTCGCCTTCACCACCGCGGCCAACGGATGACCGCCCTTTCGCCTGCTGACGGCCCCATCGCCGTCACCGGCGCCAGCGGCTACATCGGCGCCTGGATCGTCCGCGACCTGATGGCGGCGGGATACGACGTTCGCGCCTGCGTGCGCGACAGCAGCCGCCCGGACAAGGTGGACCACCTGCTGGCAATGAACGACGAGGCCTCGCTGCGCGGCCGGCTGACCCTGCACGAGGCCGATCTGCAGCAGCCGGGCAGCTACGACGCGCCGTTCGCGGGCGCTGCCGGCGTGATCCATGCCGGTGCCGCGGTCGGCTACAACCGGGAGACGCCGCAGGAGGTTTACGACGGCTGCTTCACCGAGAACGAACATCTGTTGGCCTCAGTGGAGCGCAACGAATCGGTCCGGCGGCTGGTGTTCACCAGTTCCTTTGCCGCCGTCGGGCACCCGCGGCCACCTGGCTACGTGTTCACCGAGCGCGACTGGTGCGACGACAATCGCGACGAGGCCACCTGGTCCGACGCCAGGATCCCGGAGAATCGGGACATCGCCTACGCCATCGCAAAAGCCAGGACCGAGAAGATGATCTACGCGGCCGCCGAGGCGAATGGCCGCTTCGATGCGCTCGCCATCCTGCCGCTGCACGTGATCGGCCCGCTAATGTGTCCGAACCACGATCAGAGCTGGAGCTGGCAGAACTGCATCAAGTTCCTGATGCTCGGCAAGGACTACCGGAAGTCGAAGGGTGGTCGCATGCTCTGGAACCTGGTGGATGTGCGCGACGTGGCGAGCGCGCATCGACTGGCCCTGGAGACGACGGTGGGCGGCAACGGCTCCCGCTACATTCTCTCTGCCGGGGACCGATCCGGCGAGCTCAGAACCTGGGAGCTGCAGGCAAAGCTTGCGTCCTTCTTCCCCATGCTGGAGCAGATCGGCGGCGAGGAGATGAGTGACGGCGTTCCGGCCCAGGAAACCTACGACGCCCCGCGCGCCTACTGCCTGCTGGCCAAACAGGAACTCGGCCTGCAGCCGATGCCGGTGGACCGGAGCATTCGCGACACCGGCGATTCCTACCTGCGGCTTGGCTTGCTCAACCGCTGACGCGGCTGCCGCTCAGTCCTCAGCCAGACGCACCAGCATCTTGCCGGTGTTCTCTCCGTGCAGGAGGCCGATCAGCGCCGCCGGCGCGTTCTCGATCCCTTCCATGATCGTCTCCTGGTAAGTCATGCGGCCTTCCCGCATCCACTGCCGCATGTCGGTGAGAAACTGCTCGCGCATGTGGTTGAATTCGTAGACCACGAAGCCTTTCATGGTGACCCGGTTGTAGATCATGTTTGAAAGGGTGGTGACCCCTTCTGAGCGAGCGCCCTTGTTGTTGTAGGCCGAGATCATCCCGCAGACCGGGATCCGCCCGAGCGGCCGCATCTGGCCGCAGGCGGCATCGAGGTGGGCACCGCCCACGTTCTCGAAGTAGACGTCGATACCATCAGGCAGGCCCAGGTGCAGCTCCTTGGCAATGCTGGTGGTTTTGTAGTTGAAGGCGTGGTCGATGCCGAGCTCGTCGAGCAGGTATTTCACCTTCTCGTCCGAGCCGCAGCTGCCGGCAACCCGACAGTCTTTGATCTTGGCGATCTGACAGGCAACCGAGCCCACCGCGCCCGCGGCCGCAGAGACGAACACGTTCTCGCCGTCCTTCAGCTCGCCGGTGACCAGCAGCCCGCCGTACGCGGTCAGGCCAGTGCCGCCGAGGATGTGCAGGTGAGTCGTCAGGGCTTCGTCTTCCGGCGTGATCAGGCTCAAGTCCGAACCGTCCGACAGGTGGTACTCGCGAAAGCCCGAGCGGTGCATGACATACGCACCCACCGGAAACTCCTCCGAGCCGCTCTGCGTCACCTTGCCGATCGCCCCTCCGGTCATGGCGGTGTCGAGCGGCATCTGGCCGTTGGACAGAGCCGGACGCATGGCCGGATCCACCGACATGTAGAGGTTCTGCACCACCACGTCCGAGTCGCCGGGCGTTAGCATCTGCTCGACGAGGGTGAAGTTATCGGGCACCGGCATGCCGTCGGGGCGTGCGGTTAAGTGAATCTCACGGCTGACTATCGCTGACATCGAATCCTCCTGTTTTCGGCCATGTTAGCTCAATCAGCCGGCAGGCCGGGGAAAGAACAGGAAGCGAGCAGGCCCGGGAAAGGACCGGCGCGCGTCCAGCTGCGAACCTGCCAGCCGTACTCATCAGAGATTGATGCAGATGTCGGAAACCCTTGACCTTGCCCTGGTGGGCGTCGAAGTTGGCTGGCTGCTCGGGCAGATCGTCGCCGGCGTGCTGGTCGCAGACCTGATCAGCGGGTTGGTGCACTGGCTCGAGGACGCCTACGGGCGGGAGGACATGCGCTTCATCGGCCCCAGGGTGATCGAGCCGAACATTCGTCATCACTACTCGCCCCTGGATTTCACCCGGGCGCCCTACCTGCGACGCAACGGGCCGATCTTTGCCATCGCTTTGGTCACGGCAGCGCTCTTTGCAATCGCCGGCTGGTTGAACCCGTTCACCCTGACCCTGCTGATCGTCGGCTCGCAGGCCAACGAGACCCATCGCTGGGCGCACATGCCTTCGAGCGCGGTGCCCGCGATCGTCCGCCCACTGCAGAAGTGCGGCTTATTGCTGTCCCAGCGGCATCACGGCGCGCACCACAGGGCACCCTTCTCAGTGCGCTACTGCACGGTGACCAACCTGGTGAACCCGCTGCTGGATCAGCTCAGGATCTTCGTGCTGATCGAACAGCTGATCCGGTTGGTCTGCAGGGTAGAGCGGCGGCAGGATACCGGTGAGCGGCCAGCGACAATCCGGCCTGCCTGATCAGGCGTCGTTCTTGTCTTCCGCCTGCTGCCTGGCGAGTTCGCGCATGTCCGCCACCTCGTCGGTCTCATCGACGATCTCGGCGCCGAGGATCGTTTCCAGCACGTCTTCCAGGGTCACCAGGCCGGCGGTGCCGCCGAACTCGTCCTGGACGAAGGCGAGGTGAGATCGCTCCCGCATCAGATCGTGAAAGAGCCGCTCGATGTTCTCATCAACAGGCACCATCATCGCCGTCTGCTGAAAATCGGTGATCGGGCGCTCCCACTCGCCGTCCGCCGCCGCCAGCAGAATGTCCTTGCGCAGCACGAAGCCGCGCAGATCATCCAGCGACTCGCCGACCAGCGGGATCCGGCTGAACAGCGTCCGCGGCACGTCGTCCAGCGCCTGCCGCACGCTGTAGTCCACCGACCAGCTGGCGATGACCACCCGCGGGGTCATGATCTCCCGAACCTCCCGGTCGCGCAGGTGCAGGAGATTGGTGATCACCGCCTCCTCACCTTCCTCGATCGCCCCTTCCGCCTCGCCGATGTCCGCCATGGCCGCCAGCTCGTCCCGGGTGATGACCTGCGAGTCCGCCTTCGGCAGCATCTTCTTCAGCACCAGGATGAAGGCGATGAACGGCCACATCAGCCGCACCATCCAGTTCAGCGTGTTGGCGGCGACCGGCCCCAGCTGCTTCCAGTAAGCAGCACCCAGGGTCTTCGGCAGGATCTCCGAGAGGAGCAGAATCGCGATGGTGAGCAGGGCCGAGGCGATGGCTACGGTGTACTCTCCGGGAAAGGCCGCCTCCACCTCTACCCCCACACCCAGCGCGCCGACGGTGTGGGCAATGGTGTTCAGGGTGAGGATGGCGGTGAGCGGCTGCACCGCATCGTGGTCTTTGAGCTTCAGCCACAGCGCACCGCTCTTCTTGCCATCGCGGTCGAGCATGTGTGCATGACTGACGGTCGTGGACAGCAGCACGCTCTCCAGGAGCCGCATCCGCACCCCGATAGGTCCACCGGCCGGGCTGTGCAACAATGTCTGATCCTGCCAGCGTGGCTCGCGGTTGATTACGCATGCACTCCTGGGTTCGCAACTCCTACCTCACCGGCCTGCACGAGTTGGTGTCGGGTCACGCCGGCCGCAGCACGGCAGACGCGGTGCTGAGCCCGTCCGGGGTGACGCCGGAGATGGTGAGCGATCCCTTCGGCATCATCGACTACTCACGCGCGGCCACCGTGCTCGACTCGCTGCTTCTGAACGTCGACTCGCTGACCGGCCTGGCTGAGGCGTCCGCGCTCAACCCTGTTTACGACCCGCTGCGCCTGGCTGGCATCTACGCCCTGCAGGGTCGCTCCCGGACCATGCTCGAGTTCTGGGGCCGGATCCAGAGCGTGACCCGGCTGCTGATCAACGGCCAGGACTGCCGGCTGCTCTCATCCGCAGACCAGGTATCGATCTGGAGCGACTGGCGACGCTTTCCCGGCATCGGCCTGCCCGTGTCCGGCTACCTGTTCGTGATCCGTCAGGTGCAGATGCTCACCGGGCTCTCGCCCCTGCGCCTGGAAGTGCCGGTTGCGGAAAACCGCATGCTCCGACAACGAATGGCCGAGGAGCTGCCGGAAATCGAGGTCAGGTTCACGCCCGGCTCCGGCGCGCTGATCTACGACCGCAGGGAGGCACTGGATCTGCAGCCGCTGGTTCCGTTCGGTGAGCCGCTCGGCTACAGCGATCTGCTCCGCGCCTACTATCCCGACAGAATTGCGGACCGGGCGGTGGAGGTGAACGACGTAATCGAGCACCTGCTGTTCAACGAGGATGAGGAGCCTACTCTGGAGCGGATCTGCGCCAGCGCCGATTACCCCGCCAGCCAGCTGCAGCGGCACTTCGCCAGCGGCGGGCTGACCCTGCGGGCAATCATCGAGCGGATCCGCATTCAGCGCGCCGAAAGCCTGCTGGCAGACAGCGACGACCCCGTGATCGAGGTCGCCACGGCGGTGGGCTACTCGAGCGCCCAGGCGTTCGCCAAGAAGTTCAAGATGCTGCGCGGGCTGTCGCCGGGAGAGTATCGGCAGTTCGTGCGCGCGAATCAGGCAGTAACCCCGGCATCGCTGGCGGACACAGGCTGAGCCGATCAGCTGCCCGTCCGGCTCGCCGCAATGATGTGCGCAGCGATTGCCGGTGCAAATCGTTCCGGCTCGCGCAGCACGGACATGTGCCCGGCCTCCTCCAGCCACAGGCGCTCGACAACCGTCGGCAGGCTTGCCAGCCGCTCCGCCGCTCGCCTGGCAGGCAGCGGGCTCTGCCCGCCGCAGCAGAGCAGCATCGGCTGCGGCAACTGCTGATAGGCGGCAAGCTCCGTGGCGTCCGCCGACACCGCCACCGCCTCTGCGTAGATCTGCGGCGCCATTGCCTTGAGCTGCTCGCGCAACGATGGCGGCAGGCTTTCCCACTCGGACTGGTTCCAGGCCTCGATGAAGCAGGCGATGCCGCGCTCCTCGTCCGAGCTGGCTGCGAAGCTCTCGATGACGGCGCGGTCGGCCGCGATGGCATCCTGGTCCGTCACCGGGTCCAGCACGCCCAGCGCTATGGGCTCGATTAGGGTCAGGGACGCCACCTGCTCTGGTATGGCCAGCGCTGCCTGCAGGGCCAGAAATCCGCCCATGGAGTGGCCAACCAGATGCCAGGTTTGCGCCGCCATCACCTCGGCGATCACAGCCAGATGCTGGTCGATGATGGGCAACGCCACGGCCGCCGTGCTGCCGTAGCCGGCCAGGCTGACGGCGTGCGCTTCGCTGTCCGGGATCGCCTCCACCAGGTGCTCACCGAGCCGCAGCAGCGGCCGCGCGCCCGAGCCGGATCCGTGCAGCAGCAGCACCCTGGTGTTGCCCTGCCCGGTGCTGACCACATCGAGCCTGGCGTCGGCCGCCATGTCAGCCGCCAACCCGCGCACCCGCCGGTATGGTGGCCGGGGCCGCATTCAGGGACTCCACCGCGTAACCGGCCGCCTGCTTGTATACCGACATGAACTCTTCCATCTCCTGCTGGGACATGACCTCGCTGATGTCGTCGAAGACGCTGCCGCAGCGTTCGTCGACGATGTTCAGAATGCCGAAGGGTCCGGCACCCCGGTTGCGCAGCACCACCGCCGAGATCTCCTCGCACAACAGCTCGTCGTAGCGACCGAGCGCCGCCTCTGTCACGCCCTCGCGCAGCAGCGACTGGCCGAGCACACGAGCATCGACGATGGCCTGGGTCGCGCCGTTCGAGCCGGTGGGATACATGGGGTGCGCCGCATCGCCGAGCAGAGCGACCCGGCCGTCCCGCCAGGTCGGAATGGGATCTCGATCGATCATCGGGTACTCGTAGACGTCTTCGGCCGCCAGGATCATCTCCGGCACGTTCAGCCAGTCGAAGTTCCAGCCCTCGAAGTGCTGGATCACCGCTTCCGGATCCGCCCGGTTGTTCCAGTCGCTCTTCGTCCAGCCTTCCGAGCTGTCGACCGTGATCTCGGCGATCCAGTTGATGGTGGCAAGACCGGAGCTCGGGTCCGGTGGCGAGATCGGGTAGAACACCACCCGATGCCGGTGCGTGCCGAGACCAACGAAGGAGGCACCGGTGCGCACCGACACCCCGGGGCTGGTGCCGCGCCACATGAGGGCGCCGCCCCAATGGATGGGCGGTTGGCCGGGGTGCATCTGAGCTCTCACCACCGAGTGAATGCCGTCGGCGCCAATCAGCAGCGAGCCCTCAACGCTCGACCGGGCGCCGTCCGCCTCGAGCTCCAGCGTCACCCCGTCCGGATGAGCCTGGTAGCCGAGCACCCGATGCCCCGCGTGGAAAGCCTCCGCACCCAGGCGGTCGAGCACCGTCCGGTACAGCAGCATGTGCAGCTCACCGCGGTGGACCGAAAACTGTGGCCAGCCGTAGCCGGCTTCCAGCCCTCGCGGCTCCGCGTAGATGTCGTTGCCGTTCAGCCCGACCAGCGACCACTCGCGGCAGCGGATGCCGACCTGTTCCAGCGCCTTGTCATCCAGGCCGAGGTCGTAGAGCTCGCGGACTGCATTCGGCTGGAGATTGATGCCGACCCCCAGCGGCCGCAGCTGCTCGACGCTCTCGAAGATCCGGCACGGCACCCCGATCTGGTGCAGGGTGAGCGCGGTGGCGAGGCCGCCGATGCCGCCACCGGCGATGAGGACGGGAGGTTGGCTCATCTGTCGATGCTACAACAGTTCTGCGCCGCAATTGCCTCCGACGCTCATCCCGGGCTGGCAATCCGCAGCGACAAGCCGGATGATCTGCAGCCGGACCGGGAGGATCTCCAGCATTATGAGAAACACCATAGCCAGCGCCGTTCTGGCGCTACTAATCACGCCCATCAGCCCCTTCAGCGCTGCCGACACCGGGCCGCCCATCATCCAGCCGGGCGCGCCCGGCGCGGACGCGCGGGAGCTCAGCGCCGACGAAGCCATCGCCATCGCCGACACCGGCTACTCGCCGGACGACGTGCGCTTCATGCAGGACATGATTCCGCACCACCACCAGGCGATTGAGATGGCGGAACTGGTGGCGGATCGCACCAACCAGCAGACGCTGATCGAGATCGCCGGGCGCATCAACGCTTCCCAGCACGACGAGATCGCCTTCATGCAGGGCTGGCTGGCCGAGCGTGGCGAGGCGGTGCCGGATCCCACCGATCACCACGGCATGCACACCACCCACAAGATGGCCGGCATGGCCACGCCGCAGCAGATGGAAGCGCTGGCAGCAGCCAGCGGCCTGGCTTTCGACGAGCAGTTTCTGCGGCTGATGATCACTCATCACGAAGGAGCGGTGACCATGGTCGAGGAGCTGCTGGAGCAGCCCGGCTCTGCCTACGACCCGGTGCTCTTCGAGTTCACTTCCGACGTCAGCAACGATCAGACCGCCGAGATCGAGCGGATGAACGCCCTGCTGGTGAGCCTGTCGGCCGACCCGCGCGCCGGCCTGAAAGCCGGGTTCGATGACGCGGACCAGGCCATCATGAACATGAATCTGGTTGCTTCCCTGCGCAAGCCGCCGGGCTTCTACGATCCGAACAATCCCGCCGGCCTGCCACCGGAAAAGCCCACCGAGGAGGGTGAAGCGGAGGCAGAGACGGAAGGCGAAGAGGAAGAAGCGAAGAGCAACGACGAGGATCGCCGCTACCCGCTGCTGTCGTTCTCCAATACGGACATCGCCTTTCAGGGCGACGTCATGGTGGCCGGCAGCTACCACGGCTTCAACGTCTACCAGCTCCTGGAGAACGGCGCCCCTGAGCTGATGGCATCCGTCGTCTGCCCGGGCGGCCAGGGTGACGTGTCCATCGTCGGCGATCTGCTGATCCTGTCCGTCGAGGAAACCCGCGGTCGCCTGGACTGCGGCCGGGAAGGCATTTCTGAAGACGTAAGCTCCGACCGCTTTCGCGGCATCCGCATCTTCGACATCAGCGAGCTCACCCGCCCGGTGCAAGTTGGCGCCGTGCAGACCTGCCGCGGCTCCCACACCCACTCCGTGGTGTCCGGACCGGACGAGGACGGCATCATCGTCGTTTACAACTCCGGCACCTCCAGCGTGCGGGAAGAGGAGGAGCTGGCCGGCTGCTACGACGAGTCGCCTGGGGACGATCGCACCGCCCTGTTCCGGATCGACGTGATCGAGATCCCGGTCGATGATCCCGGCAGCGCCCGGATCGTCGACAGCCCGGCTGTGTTCGCCGACGAGGAAACCGGCGCCCTGGCCGGCCTCTGGCGCGGCGGCGACCACGGCGACCAGACCCAGGAAACCTATCGCACCGACCAGTGCCACGACATCACCGTGTTCCCGGCCAAGAACATCGCCGCCGGGGCCTGCTCCGGTAACGGCATCATCTTCGACATCTCCGATCCGAGAAATCCGGAGCGGCTGGACGCCGTCGTCGACGAGGGCTTCGCCTACTGGCACTCGGCCACCTTCAACAACGATGGCACCAAGGTGCTATTCACCGACGAGTGGGGCGGCGGCGGCCGGCCCCGCTGCCGGGCCCACGACCCGCTGACCTGGGGCGCCAACGCCATCTACGACATCGTTGACAACAAGCTGGTCTACCGAGGCCACTTCAAGATGCCGGCACCGCAGGTCGAGGAAGAAAACTGCGTCGCCCACAACGGCTCGATCGTGCCGGTGCCGGGCAGGGACATCTTCGTGCAGGCCTGGTATCAGGGCGGCATCTCCGTGATCGACTTCACCGACTCCGCCAACCCGGTGGAGATCGCCTACTTCGACCGCGGCCCCATAGACGCCGAAGTGCTGATCCTCGGTGGCTTCTGGTCGGCGTACTACTACGACGGGCACGTGTACGGCACCGAGATCGCCCGCGGCATCGACGTGCTCGATCTGGTGCCGAGCGACTACCTGTCGGCCAACGAGATCGCCGCAGCAGCGCTCGCTGATGAGGGCGGTGTGTTCAACCCGCAGCAGCAGTTCCCGGTCAGCTGGCCGGCAGAGCCGGTGGTCGCCCGGGCTTACCTCGATCAGCTGAGCCGGCAGAACTCGGTGTCGGAGGCGGAGCTGGCGAGCATCGGCGCCCTGATAGACCAGGCTGAAAGCGCGCTGGCGGCCGGCAACGGCTCCAGGGCTCTGGCTGCAGATCTGGAATCACGGGCAGCGGCGCTGAAGGGCGCCGGGGAAGGGAGCAGCGCGGGCCGCCAGACCGCCGGCCTGGCAACGGTGCTTGAGGGAATGGCTACCCGCCTGCTCTGAGCGGGTGCCTCAGTGCGGCTGCCCGTCAGTCGCGCTGAGCGCGAAGGAGATGTTTTCCGCGGTCGCCAGCAGGTGGTCGATCTGCGCTGCCTGCTCGGTGGAAAAGCTGAAGCCCTGGAAGGCCGTGGTTGAAAGCTCCAGAAACAGCGCCAGAAGGTCTCCTCCTTCGCGCATCTGGTTCGTTTCCACCAGGCGCAGGGTAAAGAAGCTCAGCTCCAGCACCTGGCGCTCATGATCAAGCCCATCTATGACCGCCGAGATCAGCGGGGCCAGCTGCTCGCGCGCACTTTCGACGAAATCCATTCCAGGCTCCCAGGTAGCTGAGGAGAGGTTCGCGGCTCGCTCGTGAAGCCGACGTGAACCCGGGCCACCGGGATGGGCACGGGACCTTGACCCGGCTTGACCCATTCTTGTCCTACCAACAGCCCCAACTGGTGTCCGATGTGCGTACTTTCATCTCAGCAATCAGCTTTCTCATGGTGCTTCTGACAAGCTGGCCAGCCATGGCCTACGAGGAGCCTCCTTTCAGCGTCGTCGCAACCGTCGGCGACATCGAGTACCGGCGCTACGACTCGTACCTGGTCGCGGAGACCGTGGTTGCCGGGCCTGTGGAACGGGACCAGGCAGCGAACATTGCTTTCCGGCGCCTGTTCGACTACATCAGCGGTGAGAACGCCGTGGCCGCCTCGATCGAGATGACCACGCCGGTCCGCCAGGCGCCCGTCCGCACGAAGATGGACATGACCACGCCGGTGCGGCAAGAGCCGCGGCCCGACGGCTGGGCGGTGGCTTTCATCGTGCCGAGCAGCTTTGATCAGCAGACGGCTCCCCGCCCGACCAACCCGAACGTCTACCTGCGGGAGATCCCTGCGGAGCGGGTCGCGGTGGTGCGCTACTCCGGGCGCTGGACCAGCAGCAACATCAACGAGCACAAGTCGCTGCTGCTGACCGGGCTGGCAAGCGCCGGTATTGCGCCCGCCGGCGAGGTAGTGACGGCTTTTTACAACGCGCCGTTTACGCTGCCGCCGCTGCGCAGGAATGAGGTCATGGTGACCGTGGAGCGCTTCCCCGGCGAAGAAGCCTGAGGCGAACGGCTGCCGGCCTCAGTCGTCGAGGAAGTTCTGCCGCACCGCCTCGAACACCGCATCGTCCAGGCCGATGCTCCTGAGGTAGCCGAGCGCTCCGCCCCAACGCTCTTCCAGACCGTTGAGAAAATCGTGCATGGCCATTTCCGGCACGCCGGCGTGGAACATCATCTCTTCCCGGTTGATGCCTTCCGGCAGGCCGACGTTCTGCTCCACGAAATCGACCTGCCGGGCCACGTCACGATTGGTCAGCAGGTAGTCTGCTTCGATCAGCGCCCGGTCGACGCCGAGAACGCTGAGCAGAAAGGCGGTCGAGACGCCCGTTCTGTCCTTGCCGGCGGTGCAGTGAATGACGATCGGGTGGTCGCCGGGCTCGGCGAATATCTCGAACATCTTCAGCCAGGTCTCACCGCCGAACCCCAGGTAACCCAGGTAGCGCTTGCCTGAGATGCCGGTGTCCCCGACCAGCCTGGCCAGCTGGTCGGTACCACCGTCGGGGATCACAGGCAGATGCACGTACCGGGCCCCCATGCTCTCGATCGGCCCCCGGCCCTGATCGCTGATCTCGTCGGTCTTGCGCAGATCGATCTGAGTCTGAATGCCGAGCGCGTCGGCCCGCTGCCGGTCTTCAGGCGTCATCCGGTCCTGCCTGCCGGCACGGTAGTAGAGCCCCCAGCGCACGCGCCGGCCGTCCTCAGTCGGGTAGCCACCGATATCCCGGAAGTTGAAGCACCCCTCGAAGGGGATGTGGCGATCCTCGAAATCTTCGATCAACTGCGTGTCCTCGTTCTGTCGTCAGTCTGCGTTCTGGCCGCCGTTCGCCGCGAGATACCGGGCAGTGCGCAGCTGGGCATTGTTGCGAATGTTCATGTAGAAAAGCGCGTAATCCAGGCCATGGTAGGTGCCCATGTCGTCTGAGCCCATTGCGGAAAAGCCGGTGCCGGCCTGATTCTTTGCGAACAACGAGCCGTCGCGGCACTGCGCCCAGGTCTGGCCGGGCTGAGGTGCCGCCAGCGCGTCGAATTCCTGCTGAGTAGGCGCGTCGTCGGCCGAGCCGATGTTGGCGTTGTAGGTACCGGCCGGCACCACCGCGCCTTCGTTGAGTGCGGCATCGGCCATGGCTTCGTCCACCGTCCAGGTCAGCGGGTTGGTGCAGAGGCTGTCCGCCGCCCGCTCCATGGGCTCAGCGTGCTCCGGCATGGTGTCCCAGTGCACGACGCAGTGCAGATCGTCTGCCCGCTGGCAGGGCTCGATACCCGACATGCCGGCGAACCAGGCCTGCGGCACCGGGATGATCGCCGCGCCAATCAGGTAGGCGGCCACCATCCGATCCCGCAGCGGCGTGCCGTCGATTTCCTCTGCGAGCAGGCGCAGCGCATGGTGAGTGCCCTGGCTGTGGCTGGCGATGATGAAGGGCCGGCCATCGCTGAAGTTCGCCAGAAAGTGCTCGAAGGCCGCGCGAACATCCTGGTAGGCAAAGGCGAGCACCGCGTCCCGATCCGCCTCGTCGCCGAAGTAGGCAAAGATGTTCGCCTCCCGATAGCGCGGCGCGTAGACGTTGCAGCAGCCGTTATAGGCACTGGCCTGATTTGCCATCATCCACAACGTGTTCTCCTCCGTTGCCGAGTCCAGCGCCATCGGCGAGGTCCAGCCACCGGCGCTGAGGAAGCCCGTCGGGTGGATGAAAAACGTATCAACCGGCATCACGCCGGCAGGCGGCGCCACGCCTGCCGGTACCAGGTCTGAGGGGTCTGCCTTCTCCGGCAGCGCCGCCCAGTTCACCGGATCGGCATAGTCCGGAGCCGGCGCGGTGCGGGCGGGATCGAAGCTGCCATCGGGGCCGTTGGCCGCCACGAACAGCGACATGGCCAGCCGGCCGCCGTAGCCGGACCAGTACAGACCAAGCAGCAGAACGAAAATCACGCCGAACGTGATGCCGAGAATCCTGGTGACGCGACCCATGGGGCACCTCGCAAGAAAAGCCGAGTCGTACCCTACCCGGCACCCGGCCCGGTTACCATCCTCCGGCCCGAACCGGTCATCGGTTAGACTGAGGCAGACCCAAAGAAGATTGATCCACCCATCAGCTCAGCAGTACCCGCCCCTACCGAACCGTCCAGTCCCGACCAGCCGCGACGCCTGTCCATTCCCGTAATGGCTGCCTTCGGCGTTGGCCAGGCAGCGGAGGGCATGAAAAACACGGCTTTCAACACCTTTCTGCTGTTCTACTACCAGCAGATTCTGGGCGTCTCCGGCCTGTACACCGGGCTGGCCCTGGCCATTGCCCTGATCTTCGACGCGGTCACCGATCCGATTGCCGGCTCGCTGTCGGATAAGGTTCGCACCCGCTGGGGCCGTCGGCATCCGTTCCTGCTGCTGAGCGCGCTGCCCCTCGCGTTCGCATTTTTTGCCCTGTTCAACCCGCCCGGGAGCCTGTCGGAGATCGGCCTGTTCATCTGGCTCGCCTGCTTCGCGGTGCTGATCCGGGGCTGCCTGACTTTTTACCACGTACCCCATCTGGCCCTCGGCGCCGAGATGGCGCATGACTACAACCAGCGCTCGACCCTGTTCGCGTTCAGCACCTTGTTCAGCGCTGTCGGCGGCGCTCTGCTCGCCTTCGTCTCCTACCGGACGTTTTTTCCGACGACCGATACGTTCGATCCCGGGCTGCTGAATCCGGACGGCTATACCGGCTTCAGCCTGCTGGCCGGCATCGCGGCGGTCATCTCCATACTCATCTGCGTCGCCGGCACCTGGCGGGAGATCCCGTACCTGAAGACGCCGCCGCCGTCACCGAAGTTCAGCCCAGGCGCCGTTTTTCGAGAGCTCATGGAGCTGTTCGGCAACTCATCGTTCCGGGCGCTGTTCGGCGGCATGTTGCTGGCGACCACGTCGCTGGCGGTAGAGGCGGTATTCGGCCCTTACATGAACGTCCATTTCTGGGGCCTCAGCACCGAAGAGCTGTCGCTGCTGCCGCTGATCCTGATCGTCGGCCTGGCCCTGTCCGTGCCGCTGACGCCCATCGTCACCAGGCTCCTGGACAAGAAGCGAACGGTGGTGATCATGGCCATCGCCACCATCGTCAACATGAACGCCATGACCGTGCTCCGCCTGCTGGACGTGCCCTGGTTCCCCGAGAACGACTCACCCTGGATCCTACGCTTGATGATGCTGCGCTACCTGATCGCGGCCACCATCGCGCCGATCATCTTCAGCTCGCTGAACTCCATGTTTGCCGACATCGCCGACGAGCACGAGCTGGAAACGGGCGAGCGCCGCGAGGGCATCATCTACTCCTCCCGGTCTTTCACCCAGAAAGCGACTGGCGCCATCGGCGTGATCATCGGCGGGGCCATCATCGACCTGATTGCGTTCCCGGCCGGCGCCCGCCTGGGCACAGTCGATCCGGACACCATCTGGTGGCTCGGCTTTGCTGAGGGGCCCGGCACCTCAGTGTTTACGATCATCGGCGTGCTGTTCTACATGCGCTACCGGATCAACCGGCGGCGGCACGAGGAGATCATCAGGGAGCTGGAGAGAAGGAAGGTACCGGTCGGCAGCTCCGCTGAGCCGAGGCCGCCGACCGGTTAGTTGGGGTTACTCCCCGCCAATCACCTGCTCAGAGGCCCAGAGGTTGGCCGAGCAGTTCAGCATCGAGTTGAAGTGCCGAACGAGCATCTGACCACCGTCCGATCCGTTCAACGTTGTGCCCAGCGAGGACCAGTGAGAGGCGCTGCTGAAAACGTTGAAGTAGACCGCGTCAGGCCCTGAGGCGTCACCCACCATCGGCGTGATCATGTAGGTCGACAGCGGCGCAGCGTCGCCGATGGCGCCGAACACACCACCAATGTGGCGGTTCAGATCACCCATCTCGTCAGCGCCGCTGGGACCCGACGCGTTGCAGGCATAGGCCGCAACGAACCGTCCCTCGCCACCGTCGCTATCACCAGTCTGGTGGATCTGGGTGACGGTCCCAAGCATGGGCATGCAGTCCGCAACGGTGTCGTAGCGCTCCTGAACCGACGTCATCGCCTGGTTCGCCTCCACGTCATCAACCCGCGCCGCAAAGGCGTCCAGGTTGTCATGCACGTTGTGCCAGGCGATGTCCGCCCCGGTGCCCTTTATCTTCGTCCACAGATAGGCATCCGGCGTCTCTACGCCATTCCTCTCGGCCTGCTTGAGGTAGTACTCAGTCGCGGAGTCCAGATCACCTCTGTCCTTGCCATCCATGTAGTTGCACAGAAAGGTCTCGAGCACAGGCTGGGGTGGCGGCTCGTGCCCATCTGCGGCTGCATGCAGGCCGGTGAGGCTCAGTAGGGTTGCCAGCAGCATCGCCGGCAGAAGTGAAGTCAGCTTCATAGGTGTTTCCTTGATCTGCAATTTCGGTTGCTCGAAGGAGATCGAAAGAAAGGGACAGCAACTGCGCCAGCTCGACACGCATCGCGTATCGGACGGATCCGGTACTTCGCCCACCAGATCCGCTGCCTACCGGCTCTTCGTTATCATCCTCCCCCGTCTACCGAGTATCCGCCAACAACCGCGCAAACGCCAGCCAACAAGCAACCCAACCAGTTCAACCAGCGCCCAGCCAAAACATCTCAGCCCGATGATCGCAGGACCCTGCCACCACGCTCACCGGTGAGCTCATCGTTCTCAACAACCACCAGACCGTTGACGATAGTCTGGCGATAGCCCGCCCCTCTCTGAATCAGGCGCGGCGCACCCCCGGGGAAATCCCTGACCTGCTGCGGCTGCCGCTCCTCCACGCGCTCGATATCAAGCACGTTGATATCAGCTTTGCGACCAGTCGCCAGCACCCCTCGATCACGCAGCCCCAGCACCCTGGCCTGCTTGGCAGTCAGCATGTGCACGGCTTCTTCGAGGCTGAAAACACCCCGATCCCGGTACCAGTGAGAGAGCAGAAAGCTCGTCCAACCCGCATCCATCACAACGCTGACGTGCGCCCCCGCATCCCCCACCCCGGGGACGACCCAATCCTCGCGCATGAAGCCGGGCAGCACGTCCAGATCCTCGTTAACGAAGCGGAGATGGAACAGCCCCCTACCCTCGGTTTCCAGCTGGCAGCGAAGCCAGGTTTCGGCTGGGTGCTCGCCCGCGGCAGCCGCCATGCTGGCCAGGGTTTGCTCTTTCCCGCCGGTGTAATCGGGTCGTTCAGCCCCACCCATCCAATAAGCTCCTGAAGGTGGTATGGAGAAGCGTGACGAAGCCAGCATGTGGCCAATGCTCTGCCCCAGTTCCAACTCTCTGGCTTCCGCCACCAGGCGGGCCCGGAAAGATTCGTCCTGAATCGCCGCAAGCCGCTGTGTCACCTCCATATCACGCAGTTCCCGCCAGCCTCCGGACCTGATCCTCACGGCGAACAGGATGCTGGTCTGCAGGCCTGAGAGAAAACCAGCAGCCCGAGGCTGGGTGGTCCCAACCACGTCGAGACCATCGCGGCGCATGGCTTCGATTGCGGGTTGATAGGCGCTGGCTCCGCTTTCGCCTGGCAGCCAGGGTGCGCTGAACAGCATCCGAGTACCTGCGGCTTCAACCTGAGCGCGGATGATCCGCATCTCCTCGTCGAGCGGCTTGGCCTCGATCACACTCTGCAAGATGCCTCCAGCGGCACCTACCGCGCGGGCGATGGCGACCAGTTCTTTCTCCAGCGCGAAGGTGCCGGGAATGCAACGTCGATCCGGCAGAACGTGTGCTTTCAGCCGGTTCACAGAGAAGCCGACCGCCCCCTCCCTTATCGAGCGGCCGGCGAGGGCGGCGATCTGCTCAATCTCTTCATCTGTCGGCTGCTCGTCTACCGCCCGCTCACCCATCACGTAGAAGCGGGTAGCAGCGTGACCCACCAGACCGGCGACGTTCAGCGCCGGACCCAGTTGCTCGACGGCATCCAGATACTCACCGTAGCTGTCCCAGTTCCATGGCAGCCCTTCGAGAATCGCGTTCCGTGGAATGTCTTCGACCGACTCCATCATGCCGGCCAACGTCTCTTTGTCGCTCGGTCGAACCGGCGCGAAGGTAACGCCGCAATTGCCCATCAGCACCGTGGTAATGCCGTGCCATGAGGCCGGGGTGAGCGCCGGATCCCAGCCGATCTGGGCATCAAGATGCGTGTGCAGATCGATGAAACCTGGGGTGACCACCGCGCCCGTGGCTTCGATCTCGCGCGTACCGCGCCCTGACACTTTGCCGATCGCTGTTATGCGATCTCCGTCGATGGCCAGATCTCCCTGAATCGCCGGACTCCCTGAACCATCGACCAGGGTGCCGTTACGAATAACGAGGTCGTGTGCCACTTGTCTCCTCCCTACAGTCTCTATGTCTTACCATAGCAAGCCGGGAGGCCAGCGGGAGATCCAGATGAAAGCAGCCGTGTACTACGAAAACGGGGCGCCGGACGTGTTCAGCTACGAGGACGTGCCGGACCCGGCATGCGGACCGAGGGACATCGTCATCGATGTCAAAGCCATCTCGGTGGAAGGCGGTGACGTGCTCAATCGTGCTTATGGTCAGATGGCTGGCAAGCCCCATATCGTCGGTTACATGGCCTCCGGCGTGATCATCGAAGTCGGCGGCGATGTCCGCGATCGGGAAGTCGGGCAGCGCGTCTCGACGCTCAACATGCACGGGTCCCACGCCGAAAAGCGGGCCGTTCCCGCACAGACCTCCTGGCTGTTGCCGGACGCGGTCTCGTTCGAGGAGGGCGCCTGCATACCGGTAACCTTCGGTACCGCGCACGATGGTCTGTTCGAGTTCGGCAGGTTGCAGGCCGGGGAAACCGTGCTGGTTCAGGGCGGTGCCGGTGGTGTTGGCCTCGCAGCCATCCAGCTCGCGAAGCTGGCCGGTGCCACCGTCTACGCCACAGCATCGAGCGCAGAAAAGCTTGAGCGGCTAAAAGCGTTCGGGCTCGACGCAGGGATCAATTACACGGAGCAGGACCTGGTCGCAGAAGTCCAGCGCCTCACCGAGGGTCGGGGGGTTAACCTGGTGCTTGATCCGGTGGGCGGTAACGTCCTTGAGCAGAGCATCGCAGCCACTGGCGCCAGAGGACGAGTAGTCAGCGTCGGCACTGCCAGTCGTGATTTCAGCAGGGTCGACATCTCGGGTCTGGCGATGGTCAATCGCAGCCTGACCGGCGTGTTCCTTGGTGCTGAGATCGCGACGCCACGGGTGCAGACAATGATTGGCAACCTGTTCGAAGATCTGTCCAAGCGCGACTTCGAAGTCCTCATAGATCGAGCCTATCCGCTGGAGGCAGCAGCTGCCGCGCACACCTTCATCGAGTCACGCCAGGCCGTAGGTCGTGTGGTGCTGACACCTTAGCGGCGGGAGGAGACGCGGTATGAGCCTCAAGGATTTTTCGCTGGCCGGCAAGAAAGCCCTGGTGGTCGGGGGACGGCGCAACGTCGGCAAGGGCTTCGCGTTGGGACTTGCGGAAGCAGGCGCAGACGTTGCTGTTACCGACATCATCGTCGATGACGGCCGCCTGCAGGCGGTTGCTGAAGAGATTCGTTCCATGGGCCGGCAGTCCATCGCGCTGCGGACGGACATCTCGAGCAAAGCGGATGTCGATCGCACCGTCGCTGAAGTCGTGGCGTCCTTCGGGACCATCGACATCCTCATGAACGTTGCCGTCATGTACCACCATCGCTCGCTGGCCCGTCTGGATGAAGACGGCTGGGATCGATTGACGGATGTGAACCTGAAAGGCTACTGGCTGATGCACCAGGCAGTGGCGCCGATCATGCAGGCGCAGAAGAGCGGCAGCATCATCAACCTCACCTCCCGCGGCGGGTTGAAAGCACATGCCGACAAAGCGATGGGCAACTACGCCATCGTCAAAGCCGGCATCGCCATGATGACGCGCCAGTACTGCCGCTATCTGGGTCCAGACAACGTTCGTGTGAATGCCATCGCGCCGTCGCTGATGGAGTGGGAACAACATCCAGTGGAAGACGCGATGCGCAATCGCCCGAAGAAGGCGAGTAGCAGCCCAGCACCTCCCCGCCCGGCACCCACCGAGCTGGAAAAGTTCGAAGCCTGGTCGACTGGACCCGAAAACCTGCCTCTGGGTCGTGTGGCCACCTTCGAAGAGATGGCGAACGCCGCCGTTTTTCTCGCCTCTGACGCATCCAGCTACATTACTGGCGCGATCCTCTGCGTGGATGGAGGGTACATGGCATGAACGGAGAGGGTATCGGCGAAGGCTGGGTGCTGAATCACGTAGGTATGGTGATTGAGAAGCGTGATGCCACGTTGCGCCACTTTCAGGCCCTGGGTGTCGGTGTCAGCGTTGGTCCCCAGCCACTACTGCCTCACGAGGATGGTCAAGGGGCACTGATGTTCTGGCGCACTCTCGATGGCAACCCGATAACGAACACCTATCCGACCGGCGGTGCCCACAACTTCCGCGACGGCGAGTGTCAGATAGGCGACTGCCAGCTTGAGTGCTTTCCGATGAAGCCGGGCCCCGGCATGTTCATCAACGAGTATCTGGCCGCAAAAGGACCCGGGATCAACCACGTCTGCTTCAACGCGCCGCAGGTCGAAGAAGACACGCACTTTCTCGTCAGCAAAGGGTGCCCCCTGACATTTAATGCCACGGTCAACGACAAGACGGTGGAGAACTATCTGGATACCCGCACCCACGGCGACCTCATGATCTCGCTGCGGCCACCTGCATCGGCATGGGAGAATGCCTGGAAGGCAAACAACGAAGCCCACCCACTCGTCCCGCGCTGGCGATTTCTCGGCCTGGGGCTCGGCGTCTCGAGTTGTGCCGACAGCGTCAGTTATTACGACTCGCTGGGCTTTCCGGCCAGCGAAGATGCCCGGACAGACGACGTGCTGGGCGTGCGGAGCCAATCGGTAAAGGTTGGACCGCTGCGATTCGAGTTCTGTGAGGCAACAGGCAGTGATAGCGTCTACGCAGCATCACTCGCCAGACGCGGGGACGGGGTCAACGACCTGATCTTCGAAGTCGCCGATCTGGACGCCGAAGAGCAACGCCTGCGCGCTCGGGGTGTGGAAGTGCTGCGCCGCGCCGACGACGGCCGCAGCCTGTTCCTGGACACCCGCGCGGAAGGCAACATCATGCTTCGATTGATCCAGGCTGACGCCTGACCCCCGTGCACGGCTTCACGCGCTGCTGACCGATCTCTGATATTTTACGATCAGGACAACTTGAGGAGGGGAACTCATGGCTCACGATCTCATCATCAAAGGTGGCTCGGTCATCGATGGTACCGGCGCCGAGGCCATCACCGCCGACGTGGCGATAGACGGCGACCGCATCACCCGCATCGGCGACCTGGATGGCGTCGAGGCGGCCCGGGTCATCGACGCCGGCGGCAAGATCGTTACGCCCGGCTTCGTCGATCTGCACACGCACCTGGATGCCCAGGTCGGTTGGGATCCGGAGATGAAGTCCAGCTCCTACCATGGCGTCACCACCGCGCTGATCGGCAACTGCGGGGTCACCTTCGCCCCGGTCAGCAAGCCGAACCACCGGCTGCTCGCCGAGCTGATGGAGGCGGTCGAGGACATCGCCGCTGATGCGATCATGGACGGCCTGCCCTGGGACTGGACGTCCTACGGCGAGTATCTGGATGCCGTGGAGCGCCTCCAACCGGCGCTGAACGTGGTCGGCCTCGCTGGCCACTCCTCGATCCGCTTCGAGGCCATGGGTGACAAGTCCATGGACGAAGGCGTGCAGGCCACCGACGAAGAGCTCGAGCACATCACCCGTCTGGTCCGGGAATCCGTCGAGCAGGGCGCGGTTGGCTTTTCCACCTCACGCTTCCTCGGCCACCGGGTGCCGGACGGCCGCCTGACGCCCGGAACCTGGGCCGATCTCAGGGAAACCGAAGCCATTCAGCGGGCAGTGATCGAAGGCGGCGGCCGCGGCGGCCTGTTCCAGGTGGCGCCGGACATGCAGAGCCGCCGCAACGTCGAGGTGGAGATGTTCGAGAAGGGCGCCGAGCTCGGCTGCCACGTGATGTACTCAGGCGGAGCCGGGCGCAGCGACGACGGCGGGGTCAGCTGGACGTCCGAGTTCCTGGCCAGGAACAACCAGGACGGCCGCCGCATGACGGCCATCTGCCACACCAGGCCCAGCGGCTCCATGTTCGGCCTGGCGCAGTCGATACCGTTCCGGAACAGCCCCTGGAAGGAGCTGATGCAGCTGCCGACCATTGCCGATCGGGTCGCAGCGCTGAAGGACCCGGCCACCAGAGAACGCCTGGTCAAACGCTCCAAGGAGACCGGCTTCACGGCGCCGCCGGAGCTGCTCCATCCCATGGGTACGGGTGAGCACCCGGACTACGACATGGCGCGCAAGAACAGCCTGGCGCAGATCGCCGAGGCAGAAGGCAGGGATCCGGTCGATGTCTATGTGGACCGGCTGATCGCCTCCGAAGGTCGGGAGCTCTGGAACTTCTGGGCCTTCGGCGGTGAGTTGGAGAAGCAATGGGCGTACATGCAGATGGACCACTGCATCCCCATGCTGGCCGACGCCGGCGCCCACGTCGGCATCTTCACGGATACCGACTCGCCCACCTTCCTGCTTTCCGAGTTGACCCGCCGCCAGGGGGTCTACAGCCTGCCCGAGGCCATCCACCGGATCACTCAGGCTTCGGCGGACGTGATGGGACTGAAAGACCGCGGCTCGGTGAAGGAAGGTTGGGTGGCTGATCTGAACGTGATCGACTACGACAACCTGGAAACCGGTTACCCCTACTACGTGAACGACTTCCCGCATGGCGGCGGCCGCTACATCGTCGAGAGCAGCGGTTATCTGGCCACCATCGTTGGCGGCCAGGTGATCGTCGAGAACGGCAAGCACACCGGCGCGCGCCCCGGTCAGGTGATCCGCGAGTTCGCTCGCGGCTGACCGTCGCTCTCGAGAGCTGACGCGTGACCTGACGTGAGCCGGGCAACAGCGAGCGGCGCCTTCTCCGGCATCCGGGTGCTGGACCTCTCCACCCGGCTCGCGGGCGCCTGGGCAGGCCGGCTGTTTGCCGGCTACGGCGCCCAGGTGCTGCTGGTCGAACCGCCAACGGGGCATCCGCTGCAGCTCGAGCCACCGTTCCACGACGGCCAATCCCTTGTGCACGCCTATGCCAACGACGGCAAGGAGGTTGTTGTCGATGCGGATGGCAGCACGGCGCGCTTGCTCGCAGAAGGTGTGGACCTTCTGATCACTACGACCACCAACCTGGATCCGCTGCAGGAGATCCTCCGGGCGTTACCCGAGCAGGCTGTTCATCTGTCTGTGACCCCACACGGGCTGACCGGACCGCTGGCGCACCTGCCCGGCACGCAGCTCACCCATTGCGCCCGGACCGGCTGGGCCAACGTCAACAGTTTTCAGCAGGAGCCGCCACTGCAGTTGCCACTCCGGCAGGTCGATTTCACCGCCGGCATCGCCGCTTTCAACGCCGCCGCCGCAGCCTGCTTTCGCGCCCTATCCGGCGGGCCCGGCACGCAGGCTGACGTGAGCGAGCTGGAGGCGGCCGCCTCGCTCAGCGCCCCCTGGGCCATCCTCGGCCTGTTTTTCGACTCGCCCAGAACTCAGTGGGGCCCGGGCGGGCCGACCTACAGGACGCGATCCGGGCCGCTGTGGACCAGCAGAGACGGGCTCATCAACTTCGGCTTCGCCGAGTGGGCACGCTGGCAGGAGGCGATGGCTATCTTCGGGCTCAACGAGATCGGCGAAGACGATGCGCTGCAGCCCGTCCGTGGCCGACAGGGGAAAAACCTCAAGCCTGTTGTCGAGGCGCTGGCCGATGCAACCCGCAAGCTCGGCAAGTGGGAGCTGTTCCACAAGCTGGCAGGAGAGCTGCACTGCATCGCCGGTGCTGTGCAGAGCACGAGCGAGCTGCTGGACAACGAGCATCTCGAGGCGCGCGACTTTCTCACCGAGATCGCCGTCGGCGGCTCCAAGGGACGTGCACCTGCCGCGCCCGCCAGGCTGACGGGTTCACCCTGGCGTCCCGCTGCGCCTTCCGCGTCCACCTCGGCCTCCACCTCGCCAGCCGGACAACAGAAGCGCAGCGCTCCCGGCAAGGACAGGTCGCTGCCGCTCAAAGGCGTCCGCGTGCTGTCGTTTACCCAGGCCTGGTCCGGGACCTTCGGCACCGAGATTCTCTCGCTGCTCGGCGCCGACGTGGTGCAGATCGAAGGCAGGCAGCGGCCGGACGTCTGGCGCGGCAACGGCGCGCCGGTGCCGAAAGGGCTGCTGAATCCGGCCCTGGCGCAGAGCCCGCTCAATACCAACGGCATGTACAACTCGGTGAACCTGAACAAGCGCGCGATCACCCTGGACATGCGCTCGGCTGAGGGCCGGGATCTCTTCTGGCAGCTCGTGCCGCGATTCGATGTGCTCTGCGAGAACTTCAGCCCGAAGGTGATGGGCAACTGGGGCATCACTCTGGAAACCCTGCAGGCTCAACGGCCGGACATCATCTTCGCCTCGCTCTCCGGCTACGGACAGACCGGCCCCCTCGCCCGCTACCCGGCGAACGGCAACACCATCGAGCCCATGTCCGGCCTGTCATCGCTGAACGGATACCCCGGGGATCCGGGGAAAAATACCTCCGGGCTCGTGCCGGATCCGATCTCAGGCTACTACTTTGCCGGCGCCATTCTGGCAGCCCTTGCTCATCGTCAGCGCACAGGAGAAGGCCAGCGCATCGACCTCTCGATGATGGAGGCCGTTGCCGTGCAGCTCGGTGTCAACGTTCTGGAGACTTCCCTCACCGCTGATGCCGCCGGGCCAGCGGGCAACCGCCATCCGCGGCTGGCGCCACACGGCTACTTCCTGTCGGGCGACGGTCTCTGGGTGGCTGTGGCGGTGGAAGATGAGCAGCAATGGCGCCGCCTGGCGGAGCTGCTGAAGATCGAAGACGCTCGCTTCGCCACCATGGCAGGCCGCAAAGCGGAAGAGGCAGCGCTGGATCAGATCATCAATGCCTGGTGTCAGTTCCGCTCTGCCGCAGAGATCGAGTCGAACCTTCGAGGCGCGGGCGTTTGCGTCGCCACCGTAGCAAACTTCCTCGAGGTCTATCGCAAGCCGGCAGAGTGTTTCACCGGCCGTGACTACCTGGTGCCCGTGACGCATCCGGAGTCAGGCACGCACGCAATGCCCACGCTGCCCTGGCGCTATCGCAACGAAACCGCCGAAGCCATCCGCTACTCGCCCCGCATCGGCGAGCACAGCCGGGAGGTGCTGCAGAAAGAGCTTGGCATCAGCGACAGTGACTACGCAGACCTGGAAGCGCGAGGCATCACCGGTGCCCCTGAGAGCTGATTGCGGTCGAGCCTCAGGTCAGGGACTGACAGCAGCAGACGCACCCGGCTCGCCGCGGATCCAGCAGAACGCCAATGCTGCCAGCAGCACCGGCGGGCCGATCGAGATGAGGACGGAGCTGTCCTGCAGCAGGACAGCCAGTACGAGCACCAGCGCCACCGCGTAGCCCACCAGGTACAGGGATTGCGGCCGGCCGAGCGCCTTCAGGAGAAAGTAGCCGGGGGCGCCAAACAGCGCGCCGCCTATGTAGCTGAACACGGCACCGAACGCCAGCACCGCAACCATCTGCCCAAACGACAGGTTGAGAACGAAGAAATAGGGCAGGATGCCCAACAGGGCAGCCAACGGTGCCAGCAGCATGGCCTTGCGCACCTTCTTCCTGTCGTAGCTGATCGCTGCGGCTGCTTCGCTCATAGCTCCTCCTTCAATGCCCGCTATTCGTTGCTGATGATGCCGTGATCAGCCCGCCTCGGGAAGCGCGAACGCAATCACCTGACCGCCGATCGGCGCGGGTGGCTCGCCATTCTCACCGGCGCCGTGATCTTCAGTGACCGGCCGCCCGCTGTCACCGGGGACCGTCACCAGCACATACTGGCGTCCCGTCTTCGGGCTGACGTAGGACATGGGCGTGGCATCGGAGGCCCCAGGCAGCTCCGCGCTCCAGATGATCTTGCCGGTCAGTGAGTCCATGGCGTTCAGCTGCCCGCCAAGCACCCCGCCGTTGAAGATGAGGCCGCCCGCTGTGATTACGGAACCCGCTGAAGCCGGAAATCCGAGCTCCCAGAGCCCGTTGCCCCGGCGCCAGACGATCTGCTGAGTGGTGAGATCAACCACCGCCATCTCTCCGTAAGGCGGCTTCAGGCAGGGCAGCCCGAGCGGGGAGGCGAACATGCTCACCCGTGCCGCAAAAGGCGTGCCGCGCTGCGGCCCGCCGATGCCGTAGCCCCGGTTCAGCCCTTCTTTCGACGCCAGCAGGTCGTCTTCCCGGGGAATCATCTCGACGATGAACGGCAGGTGCATGTTGTTCACCACCATCAGCTGGCGCTCTTCGTCGACCGCAACGCTGCCCCAGTTCATGCCACCTGCCGGGCCCGGATAGAGCAACGTCCCCTGCGTGGATGGCGGCGTCAGCGGCCCCTCGTAGCGCAGGCTCAGGAACTTCGTCCGGCAGGCCATCTGATCAAACGGCGTGAGGCCGATCAGATCCTGCTCGCGGATCCGCGGGTAAGCGAACGACGGCATGCCGGTGGAGAACGGCTGGGTGGCCGTGGTGCGCTCACCGGGAATGTCCGTCTGCGGCACCTCCCGCTCCGTGACCTCGGTGATCAGCTCACCGGTTTCCCGATCCAGCATGAACACTTCACCGCGCTTGGTGGGCACGATCACCGCCTTCCGCTTCGGCGCGTCCGGCCCATCGAGCGCCAGATCGACCAGGGTCGGCTGCGACGGCACGTCAAAATCCCAGATGTCGTGATGGGTGGTCTGGAAGCTCCAGCGGGTGAGGCCGGTTCTGGCATCGATTGCAACGATGGAGCTCGAGTACTTGTCCATCACCTCCGTGCGGTGACCGCCGAAGTAATCCGGCGTGGCGTTACCAGTGGGCACGTAGACCAGGCCCAGCTCGTCGTCGGCGGAAGTGAGGCTCCAGACATTCGGCGTGCCGCGGGTGTAGAAACCGCCTTCCGGCGGCAGGGCCGTCTCCCCTTCCCTGCCGATGTCCCAGGCCCACAACAGCGCGCCGCTGATCGGATCGTAACCGCGCACCACGCCGGACGGTTCTTCCACCTCCTGGTTGTCCATCACCCAGCCACCCACGACCAGGGCGCCGCTGGCGATGGTCGGCGGCGAGGTCACGAAGTAGTAGTACGGCTTCACCTCACCCATTCCCGCCAGCAGCGAGATCTGGCCGTTGTCGCCGAACTCCTCGCAGGGCACGCCGGTGGTCGCATCAACGGCGATCATCCGCGCGTCCGTGGTCGCGGTGTAGATGCGCTCGGCGCACTGCTCGCCGCGCGGCCGCACCGCGATGTGGTGGTAGGCCACGCCCCTGCAGTTGCCGAGAATGCCGGAGGCCGGGGTGTCGTTCTCCGGATCAAAGCGCCAGCGCTCAGCGCCGGTATCCGGGTCCAGTGAGATCATCACGTTCTGCGCCGTGCACAGGTACAACCCGTCTTCGATCTGAATCGGCGTGCCGCTGAACCGGCCCACCCGGCCGGTGTCCATACGCCATGCCTCGCTGAGCTGGCTGACGTTCGAGGTGTCGATCTGCGCGTGCGGCGCGAAGCGGGTGCCCGCCTTGTTGGCACCGTAGTCGGTCCAGTCGGTCGGGTTCTGCGCCGATCCGAACCGACGGTCCTCAATCTCCATGGTGTTGTCGCGAAGCTGGGTGTAGCTCATGGCGATAAGCACCGCCGCGCTGGCAGCCGCCCCCACCTGCACCGTCCGCAGGCTGAACAGCTTCGGCATCTCATCACCCCAGAGCGGCCGGCGCATCGCCGGCGTGCAGAGCCAGATCGACAGCAGGCCAACGAGCCAGATCCGTGAGCCCACCTCCCAGAAAGACGTGCCCGCCTCGAACACCGCCCAGGCCAGCGTCAACAGCAGCACCACGGCGAAGAGGTAAAACCCGGAGCGTTCCGCCCGCCACAGCTGCAGCGCGCTCGCCGTCATCAGCAGGCCCGCCAGCGCGTAGTAGAGCGTGCCGCCAGCCAGCAGCAACCCGGTGCCGTACCAGAGCATGGGCAGGCCCAACATGGCGATGAGCACTGCGGTGATTCTCAAACCGGTTTTTCGGGGAGCGGTCATACGGGCCTTTCTCTACCAACTGGGTCAACGCAGCAGTATGCCAGAGCCAGCCCGGCGAATGAGGGTGGGCTCAGGACGACTGCCGGCGGCCGATGTCGGCGACGATCTGTGCGTGCTGCTTCCGGGAGATGTTGTAAAACCAGATGCAGGCGATCGACAGGGCAGACAGCAGAAGGACGCTGGGGCCGGTTGCCCAGCCGAAGCGGGCGACCGCTTCCGGCGCCACTTCCCCCGGCGCGCTGCCCGGCGCGATGCCGGACAGATCGATGATCACACCGGCCAGCACCGGACCGGCGCCACCCACCGCCTTCGAGATCAGCGATCCTGCCGCGTAGTAGATGCCTTCCTGACGTTGACCGTGCCGGCGCTCATGCTCATCGGTGATGTCGGCGATCATGGAGCCGATCAGCGGGATCGCCACACCCAGGCCCAGGGCCGAGATGCAGCCCGTTGTGATGTACAGCGGCGCGACGATCGGGTGCTCGTTGCCCGGCAGCACGCCGATCAGCCGGGCGATGATCACGCTGCTGGTCCAGAGCGCATACCAGGTGGTGCCGGCGATGAAGAGGTCCCGCTTCTCCGGGATCAGGGCAGCCATGGGCCGGCTGGCCAGGCTGCCGAGGATGATGCCGACGATGGCACCAGCGAACAGCCCGGTCACCTGGGCGCTGGACAGCTCGAAGAAGTAGGTCGCCAGATAAAGATGCAGCGCCTGCACCATACCCTGGTTGATGCTGAACATGATGCTGCCCGCCACCACCGCGACGAACGCAGGAATCCGGAAGGCTGTGATCACGTCCTGGACCACGCCTCGCAGCAGCGCCCTGGGTGGCCCGTCGGGCTGCTCGAGCCGCGGGACCTCACCATGGGTACCCCAGGCAGCGATCCAGATCCCGGCGATCAGCACCGGCACGCAGGCTGCGGCGAAAGGCAGGTAGGCATCCGGGTTCAGCTGACCGTTCGGGTACTCGTCAGTAGCGCCGAAGAAGGCGATGTTGCCGAGAATGAGCACCGCAAACATGCCGAGCAGCATGAACACGCTGCGCAGGGCTGCGAGCAGCGTTCGCTCGTCGTAGTCCCTTGTTAGCTCAGCGCCCAACGCCAAGTAGGGGACCGCGTAAAACGTCATGGTCGCCCGGGTCAGGCTGGCGAATACCAGCAGCCAGATGAACAGACCGGTTTCGCCGAGGCCGGCCGGCGGGACGAAGAGCAGAAAGAAGCAGGCCGCAAACGGAATCGCCGCCCAGTACATGAACGGGTGCCGACGTCCCCAGCGGCTGCGCGCGAAGTCGGACCAGGAGCCGACGATCGGATCGCTGACCGCATCGAGGCAGAGCGCGATGAACACGGCCAGGCCGGCCAGCGAGCCGGACAGCCCGAGCACCTGGTTGTAGTAGAAGAGCAGGAAGAAGCCGAAGGCCGCAGACTTGATGCCCTCGGGCAGCTGGCCGGCGGCGTAGACCAGACGCAGGCGCCAGCTCATCCGCTCAGCTCACCACGCCGTCGATCAGCAGCTGGGCGAAGGCTTCATCATCTACGCCGAGTATCTCCTGCAGCACGTACTGGTTGTGCTCACCGAGCATGGGCGCCCGGTTCAGCAGCAGGGGCGTGCCTACCCATTGCGCCGCTTCCCGATCCACCGGGATCTGCACCTCCGGTGCCACTGGCTGGCTCACCTGCTGATAGTGCTCGGCCAGCTGCGGATCCCTTTCCAGCATGTCCTTCAGGTGTGCAACCGCCGCCGCGGGCACACCCTGGCCCTGCAGCAACTCCGCCGTCGTCCACTTATCCTGCGCCGATGTCCAGGCGCCGATGATCGCGTCCAGCTCATCCTCGTTGGCCCTGCGCAGCTCGTGGCTGACGAAGCGCGGATCTTCGGCGAGCTCCGGCGCGTTCATCCCGGCGCAGAGCGCCTGCCACTGACTGTCGTTGCCGACGGCGATGGCAATCCATGCATCCGTCTCCGGGTCCTGTTCCGGCAGCGCCGGGTAGACCCCGTGCGGGCAGTAGTTCGGGTTGCGGTTGCTGTTCCGCGGTGGTTGCTGCCCGCTCGCCTTGAACTGCATCCACTCGCAGCCGAGCAGCGACAGCGTTGCCGACAGCTGCGTCAGGTGAAGCTCCTGGCCGTTGCCGCTGCTCTGCCGCTGCCTTAACGCCGCCAGGATAGTCGCCACCAGCAGGTGCGGTGAGGTGAAGTCCGGGTAGGCAATCCCGATGCCGCGCGGCCGCTCTCCCTCGAACCCGGTCAGCATGTTGAAGCCGGACGCTGCCATCAGGATGTTGCCCATGCTCGGCCGCTGGGCCCAGGGCCCATGCCGATGAGCACCCGGCAGGTTGAGCAGCACGACGTCCGGCTTCAGTTCCTGGAGCACCGAAAAACCGAGGCTCATCCGCTCCAGCGCGCCCGGGCGGAAGTTGTTCACCACCACATCGGCGGTGGCGATCAGCGCTTTGACCAGCTCGAGACCGGCCGGCTTGCCGAGGTCTACGGTGAACGACTTCTTGCCCGCGTTCACCACGTTGTAGAGCCCGCCCATGTCGGGATGCGGTTGTCCATCCGGGCCGATCTGACTGCGCATCGAGTCCGGCTTGGCGGTGGACTCGACCCGAATCACCTCCGCCCCGAAGCTGGCCAGTATCCGCGTGCCGATGGGTGCGGCCAGCACCCAGCCGAAATCGACCACCCGCAGGCCGGCAAGCGCCCGGGCAGGATCAGCCGGGTCGTTGGTGGCGCCCTCGTGCATTGTCGCCACCTCGAGCCCGTCGAGCAGCGTCTGCTGCTCACCGAGCAGCGGCGCTCGGCGAATCTCAGTGCCGTCAGCCATGGCATCTACCGGTGAGCGGACGAAGCCGAGTGAGAGTCCGAGCGCTTCGTGCTCCACATCGAGGAACTGATCATTCACCCGGTACTGCTCAGCCTGCTCCAGATCGGGGAAGTCGAGCACCGGCAGGCAGATGATGTCCGCGCCGAGCGCTCCGTCGACGAACTCGTCCCGGGTCAAGGCCGCCGCCAGCGCCAGCGTCGTCTCCGATACGGGGTTGTTCTGCCGCGGCGCTTCCAGCCGGGCCCAGCGCCAGTCGTCCGCCGTCATGCCGTGGTCGATCCCCACCGCGTCCGCCCAGGCGAGAAAACCCTCGAAGCGATCAGGCCGAACCAGCAGGCTCACGTACTTGCCGTCCCGACAAGCCATGGCCGCAGACAGGCCCGGACGCCGCGGGATGCGGCCGAACCACTGCCAGTGGCTCGGCGTCGCCGTCTGCATTACCGCCAGCGCCGTGGCTTCCTGCAGCGACAGATCGATGTGAATGCCCGCGCCCGCCCGGTCGCCGAAGTCCCGCTGATGCAGCGCGATGCAGATTGCCGAGGCTGCCGCCAGCGAGCCCATGGTGTAGGAGGGGTTGGCGCCGCCCTGAATCGGGGTGCCCTGCGGCGAGCCCGAGACCTGGATCAAGCCGCCCGCGGCGCCCGCCACCAGGTCGTTGGCGCGGCGGTCGCGCCACTCGGCATCGAGCCCGAACGGGGTCAGAGAGCAGCGGACCAGGCCAGGGTTGACCGAACGCAGCAGATCATCGCCCAGCCCTCTTGCCGCCAGCCATCCCGGCGGCGCCGTCTCCAGCAACACGTCGGCGCTGGCGAGCAGATCGAGGAAGCGCAGCCGCGCCGCCTCGTCCTCGAGATCCAGCACCACCGACTGCTTGTTGGCGTTGAGGTAGAGGTGCCCGAAGCTCCGTTCAGGCCCCGCCTGGTCATCGAGGAACGGCGCCTCATGCCGCAGCGGCGCACCCGCGGGCGGCTCCACCATGATCACCTCGGCACCCAGATCGGCGAGGATCCTGCCGCCGAGCGCCGCAGACCGATCCGCGAGCTCGATTACTCTCAGCCCGGCAAGCGCCCGGCTCATGCGATCGGCACCACAACCTGCCCGGTCATGGCGGTGGCGCCTGATTCGAGCACCGCGTCGATATCGAACACCACTCGATCGTCCCGGACCTCTGTCACCCGGGCGTGCGGGTGAATCACCGTATCGGCGTAAACGGGCGCTTTCCAACGCACGTCAAAATGCGCGCCGTGCAGCAGCGATTGCCGACCGACCTCGGCCATGATTACTTCCAGGGCAAACGCGAGCACGTGCGAGCCACCGGCGATCGGTCTGGCCAGGCCGGCTTTCTTCGCCAGCTCCGGGTCGGAGTGGATCGGGTTGTCCGGCTTCTTGGTGTCCCGGGCCTCCATCAGGTCCAGGCCCACGCGCACCGCAGCACCGCCGAGCTCCGCGCCTTCTTCCAGCGCCAGCAGCTGCTCGCGGCATGGGTTGCCGGCCGCGGCGGTCCAGTCCGGCTGAGGCGCTTCCACCTCGTCCGGCGCGCGGCCCTCCACCCCATCGGCAAGGCCTTCCTGCACTTTGTAGGCGAGCAGGCCGGTGGTGAGGTTCGTCGCCACCCGCTCTCCGGCGGCGTTGAGCGTCTCGCAGCTGTTGGTGCCGTAGCGCCGTGACTTGTGCACGTGCCGTCCTTCTGAGGCGCCGCGGACCGTAAAGGCATCGTCCCTGGCCAGCGGCTGATGAATGGTGAAGCGCTCCCGCACCCAGACCCCGCCGGCCACCCCGCCGCCGCCCCCAGGGATCTTCTGCTTCTTCTCCGGGTTGCGCGGCTGGCTGGAGAGAAGGAAGAGCGTGAGGCCCGTCATCATGTCCGGCGGCACGATGCCCTCCGCCGCCAGGGCGCGCGTCTCCGTGCCCCACTCGCCCATGCCTTCCGCGGCGCCGTCCAGCTTGTCCGTGCGGATCGGCCCCTGCGCGTCAGTCAGCGGTCTTGGCCAGTCAGTCATCTGCCACCTCCCCATCGTTGCACTGCGGCGGCGGCTCGCCGCCTTCCCAGACCGTCAGCGGTACCGTCGATATGGCGTTCTTCGGCGAGCCTTCGATCACCTCGTCGCTGTAGACCAGATAGACCAGGGTGTTCCGCGCCTCGTCGCAGAAGCGAACCACCTGCAGGCTTTTGAAGATCAGCGACCGACGCTCTTTGAACACTTCCTCGCCGTACTCGAGCTTGCCGGTAAAGCTGACCGGGCCAACCTGGCGGCAGGACAGCGAGGCATCAGAGGTATCTTCGGCTACGCCCATGGCACCCTTGATGCCACCCGTCACCGCCCGGCTGACGTGGCAGGTAACCCCCTGCACCTTCTCATCATCGAAGGCCTCGATCTTGATCTTGTGGTCCGGGCCGATCATCTTCCAGACCGTATCGACATGGCCGATCTCTTCCGCCTGAACGGCAGCGGCAAGCACTCCGACCGTCATCAGGCCTATCAATCGTCTCATCTGCATCGGCTCCTCCCTCCAGTGCCAATACTATAATGGCCTCCAGACGCGTGACCGACAGGAGGAGGCTGCATGCTCAGACTTTACTACGCGCCCGGGTCCTGCGCCCGGGCCTCGCACATTGCCCTGCGTGAGGCCGGCGCTGACTTCGAGCTCAGGCTCGTGGACTTTGCCAGCGCAGAGCAGCGTGGCGAGAGCTACAGGCAGATCAACCCGAAGGGCCGGGTACCTGCTCTGGAAACGGATGCCGGCGTGCTCACCGAAACGCCGGCCCTGCTCGCCTACATCGCCCAACGCTTCCCCGAGGCCAACCTGGCGCCGCTGCAGGACCCGTTCGAGTTTGCCAGGCTGCAGTCCTTCACCGCCTATATGTGTGCCACGGTGCACGTCGCGCACGCACACATCCGCCGCGGCGAGCGCTGGGCGGACGATCCCGCCGCCATCGCCGAGATGAAGCGCAAGGCACCGGAAGTGGTGGCCGACTGCTTCCAGATGATCGAGGAGACCTTCTTCACCGGACCCTGGGTGATGGGCGACGCCTACACGATCGCCGATCCCTACCTGTTCACGGTTACCCAGTGGCTGCCCGTGCACAAGCTGGCGTCATCGGGCTACCCTAGGGTCCACGAGCACGAGCAGCGCATGCTGGAGCGCGCAGCCGTGAAGGCGGCCATCGCGGCTGAGGAAGCCTAGCCTTCACGCAATCGTCACGCTGAATCAGGCAGCGTGCCATGGAGAGTTCACAAGAGAGAGGAACTATGGCCGAGACATTCATGGCTCACCCGGAGCTCCGGCATCCGTTCGAGCCGAAACCCGTTCATCCGGAAGGTGCCGCCACCGTTCTCTATCCGGGCAGTCGGCATACGCTCGAGCAGGCGGGCAGCGGCGAGCAGCTGCTGGTGAGCGCAGATGAACTCGAGGCCATCACCGGCTTCGAGCTGAAACCGGAAGGCGCCTGTCTGGGCGAGCTCTGTTACCCCCTGCCGGATGGCATGCTGCTGGAAGAAGACGGGCAGACCCGCCTGGACCTGCCAGCCTTCGCCGATCACATCGGCCAGCCCTACGTGGCAGATCACGAAGCAAGGGTCTGGAGTTTTGCCGAGGTGCCTGCCAAGCGGGAGAGCCTGCTGGTGGACGCCATGGCGCCGGACTTCGAGCTCACCGACCGCCAGGGCAACGTGGTCAGCCGGGCGGACCTGAAAGGCAAGAAAGCACTGATCGTCACCTGGTCGTCCTGGTGAGGCTGCTTCATGGACGTGCCCGTGTGGCAACGTATCTATGAAGAGATTAACGACCCGAAATTCGTGCTGATCTGCGTCGCGGAAGACACCGGCGGCGAGGCGGCAGCGGGCCCCATTTTCGATGCTGCCCAGCCCACCTACGTGCAGGTGGTGGACGAGAATCACGTGGTCAGCAGCCTGTTCAACTTCGTCAACGTGCCGTCCGCGGTCTGGATCGACGAAGAAGGCCGGATCGTGCGCATCGACGAGGGCACCTACTCAAAAACCCACGAGTTCGGCGAGGGCGAGCAGAAGATTTCCTTCGGCAACGACGTCTACGCACCGGCGCTGAAAGACTGGATCGAAAACGGCTCGGCCAGCAGGCACGTGCAGTCGGCAGCTGAGGTGAGCGGCAACATCCGTTCGTTCAGCGACGATCAGCTGAAAGCCGATGCGGCGTTCCGGCTCGGCAACCTGTTTCGAGCGCACGGCGCGGCGGCCAAGGCCGATCAGTACTGGAACCTTGCGGAAGAGCTGAATCCGGACAGCATCAACTTCTTCCGCCAGAACCTGACGCTGACCGAAGAAGGATCCGCTGGAGCGACCTTCCAGCAGCGGATGTTCGAGTACGTGTCCGAAGGCAAGCCCTGGTACCGGCCGCTGGACATCGACGCCGACTGACAAAGCGCTGGCCCGGCAACGGGCCAGCGAATAGGCTGAGGGCACGAGCCAGTCGAGGACTTCCCGTGCCCAACCGTCCGAACATTCTCTTCATCTTCGCCGACCAGCATCGTCACGATGCGCTCGGCTGCGCCGGCAATCGGCTGATCGAAACGCCGAACCTCGACAGCCTGGCGGCGTCCGGCATCCGCTTCGAAAACGCCTGGTGCCAATCGCCGATCTGCCAACCCTCCCGCGCCGCGCTGATTACCGGCCGCTACCCGCACGAGCTCGGCGTGATGCGGAACTTCGGCCCGGACATGGACGACGCCTGGCCAACCTTCATGAAGGGGCTTCAGCAGGTCGGTTACCGGGCGGCGAATATCGGCAAAACCCACTACTACGCTGAGGGCCTGGCCGAGCCTGACCAGGACGTGGACATGCGCGAGCATGGACCGCGGGTGGCGGCATTCGGTTTCGATCACGTGGTTGAGGAGTTCGACCGCTACGTGCACGCGCTGGATGGCGTGCGCACGCACTACACCGAGTACCTCAAAGAGGAAGGGGTCTATGAGGCCTACCGGGCGCAGATTCGCTCGATCTGGCGCCTCACCGAGCGGCACTGGGACGGGATCACCAGCCCCTTGAGCAAAGAACAGGACCTCACCAGCTACCTCACCCGGCAGGCGCAATCCTGGCTTGCCAGCCAGACGGACGAGCAGCCGTTTTTCCTGCAGCTGTCCTACGTGCAGCCGCACGTGCCGCTGATGGGCGACCCGGACTGGGCCGCGCACTATCAGGACGTGATGATCCCTCGAGGGCCGTCCGCGGATGCCCAGCCCACCGAGCCTGTCTGGCAGGACTACCTGTCCTGGTGCGGCCATCACGCAAATGCGCATCTGCTCAGCGACGACTACGTGCTGAACGGCGCGCGGCAGTACTACGCGATGATCTCGCTGATCGACGAGTGCATCGGCCAGCTGATCGAGCAGCTGGCGGCGAGCGGCATGCTCGACAACACCTGGATCGTCTACAGCTCGGACCACGGCGAGATGCTCGGCGATCACGGCCTGATGGCGAAGTTCAACTTCTACCGCAGCTCGGTGCAGGTGCCGCTGATCGTCCGGCCGCCCGGCGGTTGCGAAGGCGCCACAACCGATGCGCTCGCCGCACTCGTGGACGTGGGTCCCACCCTGCTGGACGTCGCTAACGCGCCAGCGTTGCCGGACGCAAGCGGTCGTTCCCTGCTGCCGACAATTTCCGGCGCCGAGCACGGCAGGGAGTCGCTGTTCAGCGAGATTCAGAAGCAGTCGCGCAAGCCTGAGCCGCCCACGTTCCGGGCCGTTCGCGACCAGCGTTACCGACTGACCCTGGAAACCAGCAGCAACACACCGTGCGAGCTGTTCGATCTCCAGGAGGATCCGGAAGAGCGGTTCAACCGGCTCGGCGACCCCAGCCTGGCAGCCCGGCAAGCCGAGCTCACGGAGCAGCTGCGGGCGTGCGTCGGCCAGGATTGAGTTAAAGTGGAGCTTCCTTTGGGAGGGAGCGACCACCATGACCGGCACGATCACAGGACCGTGGCGCCAGCCTACGAATACCTCTGCTGACGAGAAGGGCGGCATCCACGACGACGACACGGCCCAGGATCTGGGATTTCAGGGCGGCACCATCGCCGGCTCCATCCACATGGAGCAGTTCCCGCCGCTGCTCGTCGAGCACTTCGGCGAAGCGTGGTGGTCCCGGGGCGGCATGTCGCTCTACTTCAGGCACGCCACGGTCGACCACGAACCCGTTCGCTGCCTGCTGGAGCCGACCGCGGAAAACCGGGCCCGGATCTGGATGGAGAACGAAGCCGGCGATCTGGTGATGGAAGGCTCTGCTTCCCTCGGCGAAGACGACGAGTCGGAGGTCAAGAAGCGGCTGGCAGCCATCCGGGCGCCTGGCGATCTGCGCATGATGGCGGACGTAAACATCGGCGAGCCTTCGCCGCCGTGCCCGGTGCAGATCCCTGAGCAGAGCATCGACGAGCGGCTGGCCGTGATCACCGAGCCTATGGACTGTTATCGGGACCCTGCCCGCTACGGCGGCCGGGTAGCACCCGTTGCACCCTTCGTGCACGCGTTCCGGGGCGTGGAGCCACACGTCATCCCGGTCCGCGGGCCGTACGTTGGCCTGTTCGGCTCCATCGAGATTCAGTACCTGGACGGGCCGGTAGTCGCCGGCCGTGACTACGTGGCGCAGGGGGAAGTGGTTGCGCTATCCGACAGCCCGAAAACCGAAATCGTCTGGTACACGGCCACCTTGAGCGATCCGGCCTCGGGCGCGGCGGTCGCCCGCATGACGAAGATGGACCGGCTGATGAAAGATGCCTCACCGCTGTGGACGGCTGCTTGAAGGGGGACGCCACCATGAATCACTTATCAAAACTGCTGGCGATGGGGCTGCTTGCGCTGCTCGCCGCTCAGGCTCACGCCCAGTTCGAACCGGAGGCGGTAGGCGTCGTGGAGACGCTGCCTGCCGACTATCCGGATCACTGGCTGATGGCGCACGACGGAGCCTTTCCCTATCTGCTCGAGGGCCGGGTGCACGTGATCGATCCGCTGGCCGAGACCTTGAGCGGGCAGGTCAAAGGCATCCTCACGGCCAGTTTCTTCGGCGCTTACACCCGCAGCCGAACCCGCAACGAGCACTACGTGGTGGAGTCGTTCTTCGCCCGCGGCGGCCGCGGCGGCGAGCGCAAGGACTTCGTCACCATCTGGGATCCGGCGACGCTCAGCGTAATGGCAGAGGTCGAGATACCGGCGAAACGCGTCTCCGGCATGCCGAAAACGACCATGGTCGGGCTGCTGGGCGGCGAGCGGTTCCTGGCCGTCTACAACTTCACCCCGGCCCAGTCCGTGTCCATTGTCGACCTGGAGAAGCGCACGTTCGTGGGCGAGATCATGACCCCGGGCTGCGGCTTCATCGTGCCCACCGGTGAGCGCAGCTTCACCTCGCTGTGCTCGAACGGCACCCTGCTGACCAGCCATCTGGATGCGGACGGCAACCTGGAAGGCAGCAGCAGAACCGATCAGTGGTTCGACGCCAACGACGATCCGATCTTCGAGACGCCGGCCATCCTCGACGGCGTTGCCTACTTCCCCACCTTCACCGGCGAGGTGCTGCCGGTGGACGTCAGCGGTCGTGAGGTGCAGGCCGGGGCGCGCTGGTCACTGGCAGCGACGGAAGAGGAAAAATCCTGGCGCCCTGGCGGCGCGCGGCTGATCCTCACCGACAGCGCCGGCACCGGCTACATCCTGATGCATCCGCAGGGTGGTGAAGGCACCCACAAGAACGGCGGCGGCGAGGTCTGGGTTTACGACCTGGCGAGGGGGGAGCGTCTGGGCCGCATCGCGCTGGAGAACTGGGGGCTCAGCCTCGGCACCTCCGGGACGGGTGATGGCCGCCTGCTCTTCGTCACCAACATCGAGATGGGCATCGACGTCTACTCGCTGCCGGATGGCAGCTACATGAAGACGCTGACCAGCGGCGGCCTGCTGCCGATCATGCTGTACGGCGCGCACTGAAGGAGAGCACCATGAGCAAATCAGACAACCTGATCGACAAGTTCTCCGAGCGTCTCTCCCGGGGTATGGCCCGGCGCACGTCGCGGCGCAGCCTGTTCGGCCTGCTCGGCGCCGGCCTGGTCGGCACCGCCAGCCTGCCGCTGCTGCCGGTCGCCCGGGCGGCCGGTGGCGGCAACCCGCAACGGGCCGACGTGCCCGATCCCGGCGACGACACCAGCTGCGAGTACTGGCGCTACTGCGCCATCGACGGTTTCCTCTGCACCTGTTGCGGCGGCAGCGTCAACAGCTGCCCACCGGGCACCGAGATGTCGCCGATCACCTGGATCGGCACCTGCCGCAACCCGGAGGATGGCCTGAACTACGTCATCTCCTACAACGACTGCTGCGGCAAGTCGGCCTGCGGCAACTGCATGTGCAACACCAATCAGGGCGACCGGCCCATGTACAACCCGCCGAAGAGCAACGACATCAACTGGTGCCTGGGCACCGAAAGCACGGTGTATCACTGCTCGACGGCGATCATCGTCGGCCTGTCGGTGGAGTAACCGCGTGCCGCGCTCGGGCCTGACGGCGGCAGCCTTCGGCATGGTGCTCAGCCTGATCTTCGGCGCTGCTCTGGCGGTCGAGCCGGCGCCCGGCGTCAGCGAGCCGGCCCGGGCCCAGTTCAACTACATGATGCACTGCCAGGGGTGTCATGGCCCGCACGGCACCGGCACTACGGACGGCGCTGTGCCCACCATGCAGGGGTTTCTGGGTAACTTCCTGAAGGTCGACCAGGGCCGGGAGTTCCTGGTCCGGGTGCCTGGCTCCGCCAACGCCGACCTGTCCGATGCGGCGCTGGCCGAGGTGCTGAACTGGCTGCTGCCGCGCATCTCCGCCGCCCAGATTCCCCGGGACTTCCGTCCCTACAGCGAGTCGGAGGTGGCCGAGTGGCGCGGTGAACCGCTGCTCGACGTGTCGGGCATGCGTCAGACGCTGATCGGCCGGATGGCCGAACTCGGCATCCACGAGTAGGCTCGGCCGCCGCTCAGCTCTTCTTGCCGAATTCCGGTGAGTCCGGGAAGGCGCTGCCACCTCTGAAGTAGCCTTCCGGGATCAGCAGGCCGCGCACCAGCATGGACAGCGGGCTCGCCTCCTCCGTGAGGTGGACGGCCACTGCCTGCAGCGCCTCGCCAAGCGCGGTGCTGCCGAAGATCCAGTCGTTCAGCGCCGCGTGGTTCGGCGCGCCGGGGCCGGGCTGGGCGGCAATGGCCTCGTGGTAGAAAGTCCGCAGATCGTCGGCCAGATGGCGCACGAGCACCGGCATGTCGAACTGCCATTGGATGCCCTCCTCCGGCGGCTCGCTCAGGTTTCCTGTTTCGGCGATGCTGCCGAGCGCTCGCGCCACGGCCTCGACCTGATCCGGTGTGGCGCCGGTCACCCCGAACAGCGTCCGCCCACGGCTGGCCCGGGTCTCCGCCGACCAGGGCGCCAGCCGCGTCACCTCGGCAACCAGCCGAGCGCTGATCGAGTCGTCAGTGGCGACGGGGAAACTCACCGGGCAGACCCACTCTCCCGCTTCGGCTTCCGCCGGAGCTTCCACCGGGTAGTCCTCAATCGTCGGTTCCGTCGCCGTGGCCAGCATGCCGAGCGCGGCCCGGATCACCTCTTTCTGAAACTCGGGATCTTCCGCACTGCCGAACGGACGGCCGAGGGCAAAGGGCACCCACAGCGCCCGCGGCGGCCGGACCGATTCGCTTTGCTCGCGAATCAGGCTGATCGAAGCGGTCGCCACGCCGGCGCGCTCGATGAAGTTCGCCAGAGCGCCCACGGCGCCCGTGCAGATGGGTCAGACAGGCACCAGCAGCGCCACATCCACCTCATCGGCTGCCAACAGCCGGCCGACCTCCTCGCCCGCCGCGGCCAGGGCCTGATGGTTCGGCTGCGCGCCCATGAAGGAGTAGTGCCAGCTCGAGACGCCGCCGATCTCACCGTCCGCCGCCATCTCGCGCAGCCGATCCAGGGGAAACCAGATGTTCGGGTCCTGCTGGAACGCGCTGCGATCGAAGTTGCTGCTGATGTGGGAAACCACCACATCGGCGAAGTCCACATCTCCTGGCAGCAGCCGGTAGTCGACGGCACCGGGGTTGAAGGGCGCATCCGAGCGCCGATGCAGACCGGCCGTGGAGACGATGGCAACGGTGGACGCAGCAAGCGGCTTCGGGGTGATCCAGGGCGCCGGATCCACCGGCTGCATGGCTTCGGCGCGGGCTCGCATGTGCGTTGCTTCCGCTTCGTGCAGATCCGACAGTCGAACCATCAGTGATTGTCCTCGTGGTTGTTCAGCCAGGCGCGGTAAGCGGGCTCGTGTGAGCCGGCAAAGTTGTCCCAGCCGGTGCGGGTGAGGATGCCTTTTTTACCCGTCGCCGGGTTCGGCATCTGCGCCGCAATGGTCTGCTCGGGCACCGCGCCCGAGTACCAGTTGATGTTGAAGGCCGCGAGCTTCGGGTAGAAGGTGATCTCCCTGAATCCGGGCACATGATCCCTGATCCACCAGGCTAGGGCCGGCCAGTCGCCCGTCTGCTCGTAGTAGTCGACGAAACTGTTCACCACCACACAGGCGGTGGCGCCCAGGTTGCCGTCCTCATCCTTCAGGTCCCAGATGTGCCGGCCGCGGTTGTAGTCGTTGGCGGCACAGTTGTAGCCCTTCTCATTGCCGATCCGGTTCACTTCCGGCGAGCGGTAGGCGGAGCGAATGCTGACCTTGCCAAGCGCCGCCTGGATCGGCTCCAGCACGTGCAGGCAGAGCCCCCTGCCCGCTTCGAGCGCCAGCTCCGGATCCACCGGCACGTTCATCAGGCCTTCGACCTGCGCCACCTCGGAGTGCAGGAAGTCGCGAAAGAAGAAATTCGGCGACAGCCGCACGCGGCCAAGCGTTTCCAGGGATCTGAGGCTCGTCATCAGCCTATGCGTTCCCGCGCGCGCTCAGGACGCAACTTTCGGCTTCGGCCGGGAGGCAGGCACGATCGGGATCTCCTCGGTGCCGAGCGGCGGCCGCGTCTGCCGCCGCGCCAGCGCCGCTTCGATGTAGGGCGCGAGCGCTTCATTCTTCTCCGCTTCCCGTTGCTCCCGGCCTTCAGCGAACTCCTCCAGCACCTCGCTGTGGAACATCTCCAGGCTTTCGCAGATGTGCTCGTGCTGGTTGTTGCCGCCTTGCTGCAGGAAGATCACCTGATCGACCCCCACGTCGGCGAAGCCCTGCATGTGCGCCTTGAACTCGGCGGGCGTGCCGATTCCGGGCGAGCGCGCCATGCTTCTGCTGGGATCAACGGCCTTGCCGCCATAGGCAGCGTCCACCACGTTTTCGCCGCGCTCTCTGGCCGCCTTTCTGGCCTGAAACTTCTCCCAGAGCTCGCTCCGGCCGGGATAGACGTCGTCGGTGACCAGGGCGCCGATGGCGTACTCGAAGAAGCGGAAGCCATCCTCGCCGCGGCGGATGGCTTCCTCGTGATCATCGTGCAGAGAAAACGCTGAGACCATGGCGATGTTGGCGTTCACCGAGTGACCAATGGGCACACACTCCTCAGAACGGATGGTGTCGTAGTAGATCGAGCTCCAGGTTTTCGCCTCTTCCGGATCGAGGAAGCTGAACGCCAGAACGCCAAGGCCGTTCTGAGCTGCCACCTTGATGGTGTCGCGATTGGTGCAGGCCATCCACATCGGCGGGTGTGGTTTCTGGATCGGCTTCGGCAACACGTTCCGGCACGGCAGGGACCAGTCCTCACACTCGTAGCCGGGGTAAGGCTCCATCACCATCATGTCGGCGATCTCACGGGCGGCTTCCAGCGACATGGCCCGCTTGCGCTTGGCCGGGATGCCGAAGCCGCCGAGTTCCAGACGGGTTGCACCCTCGCCGATGCCGAACTGCACGCGGCCATGGGAGATCAGATCCAGCATCCCCACCGCCTCCGCGGTGCGGGCCGGGTGGTTGTAGTTGGAGATCACCTGGCGAATGCCGAAGCCGATGTTGATCCGCTCCGTTTTCGCAGCGATCGCCGAGAGGAACACCTCGCTGGCACTGCAGTGGGAATACTCCTCGAGAAAGTGGTGCTCCACCGACCAGGCGTAGTCGATGCCCAACCGGTCGCCGAGCACGCACTGCTCGATGGCCTGATCCACGAGCCGCTGCTCGCTGTCCTCCGCCCACGGCTTGGGCAACTGAAGCTCGTAGAGCATCCCGAATCGCATCTTTTCCTCCCCTGCAGACCAGCTGTACGTCTATTACCTGAGGCCGATGCCACCGCAGATTGGCGCAGAGTGCAAGCGGCGGCGGCACGGCGCGACCGCCTTGAAGCCTGCCTGCAGACGTCAGAGGATGGCGCAGAGCGGAAGCAGATCGGAGGCAGGGGCATGAGCAGCCAGCGGAATCAGCTGCGTCAGAGGTTGCGGCAGGCCAAGTTCGCGGACGAAGACAGGGCGGTTGCCGCCCTGCTCGATCAGCCTGTCTACTCGCTGGACGTGGCGGAGCAGGTGGAGCAGGTGGCGGCCGATCTGGTGACCGCAGCCCGGGACTCCAGCCTCTCGAAACCACTGCTGGACACCTTTCTCACCGAGTACGGCCTCAGCAACAGCGAAGGGGTGGCGCTGATGTGCCTGGCAGAGAGCCTGCTGCGGATCCCGGACTGGGACACCGCTGATCTGCTGATCGCCGACAAGCTCGGCAGCGCCGATTGGGCAGAGCACGCGGGCGCGGCAGACTCGCTGCTGGTGAACGCCTCCACCTGGGCGCTGATGCTGACCGGACGCATCGTCGAGCTGGACGAGGAGCTCACCGAGGAACCGATCGGCTGGCTGAAGAAGCTCATCGCCCGGGTCAGCGAGCCGGTGGTGCAGACTGCCGTACGGTCGGCCATGGAGATCCTCGGCCGGGAGTTCGTGCTCGGCCAGACCATCGACAAGGCGCTCAGCCGCTGCCAGCCGAGTGACGCCTACTCCTTCGACATGCTCGGCGAGGCGGCGAGAACGGCCGCAACGGCGGAGCGTTACTTTCAGAGCTACCTGCGCGCGATCCAGACGGTAGGTGACTCGCCGCAGCAGGCGTCCTCCACCGTGTCGATCAAGCTCTCGGCTCTGCATCCCCGCTACGAGGCAACCCAGAAGCCACGGGTGCTGACCGAGCTGCTGCCGCGGGTGCTGACGCTCTGCGAAGCCGCCGCCGATGCCGGGCTTTCGCTCACCGTGGATGCGGAGGAAGCCGATCGGCTCGACCTGTCCCTGGATCTGTTCGAAGCCCTGATCGAGGCGCATGGCGTTCGCAACCTGGGCTTTGTGGTGCAGGCTTACTCCAAGCGGGCTGCCGCAGTGCTGGACTGGCTGATCGCGCTGGCCGCCGACAATCAGTGCCGTTTCCGCATCCGTCTGGTGAAAGGCGCTTACTGGGACGCGGAGGTGAAGCACGCTCAGGTGGAAGGGTTGCCTGGCTTTCCGGTCTTTACGCGCAAGGAGAGCACCGATCTCTCCTACCTGGTCTGCGCGCAGAAAATCTTCGCCCACCCGGATCAGCTGTACGGCCAGTTCGCCACCCACAACGCGCACACGCTCGCCGCGGTGCTGGAGCTGGGCAGAGGCCAGCCCTTCGAGTTCCAGCGGCTGCACGGCATGGGCGAGATCCTCTACGCCACGGCCCGGGAGCAGATCGCCGATTTTCCGTCGGTGCGGACCTACGCGCCGGTGGGCTCCCATGAGGACCTGCTGGCTTATCTGGTACGCCGGCTGCTGGAGAACGGCGCCAACAGCTCGTTCGTGAACCGGTTTCTCGACGAGGACGTGGTGCCTGGCGAGCTGGTCCGCGATCCGCAGCGCGCCGTCGCGGCCCGGGTCAGCCAGGTGCATCCGGTGATCCGGCTGCCGGTGGACCTGTTCGGCGAGCGCAGAAACTCGGCCGGGGTCGATCTTGCCAGCGCCGACGAGCAGGAACGGCTGGAGCGCAGCATCGCAACGGTTCGAACGAACCTGCTCGCGATCCGATCTGCGGATGCGGACGCAGATGCGAATGAGAAAGCTCGGCTCATCACCGCCCCGTTCGACCGCACCCTACACCTCGGCAAAGTAGCGGACACGGCGGGCGCAGCGCTCGACGCCATGTTGCACAAGGCGCAGACGGCGCAGCCGGACTGGAACGGCATTGGCGGCCCGGCCCGACGGGCGCTGCTTGAGCGCAGCGCGGAAGGCATCGAGGCCGCTGCCGACGAGCTGATCGGCCTGCTCGTCAACGAAGCCGGGAAGAGCATCGCCGATGCGATCAACGAGGTGCGGGAAGCGGTGGATTTTCTGCGCTACTACGCTGCGCAGATCGATGCCCTGTTTGCCGACGTGCCCCTGCCCGGCCCCACCGGTGAGCGCAACACGCTGCAGCTGCAGGGTCGCGGCGTCTGGATCTGCATCAGCCCCTGGAACTTCCCGCTGGCGATCTTTCTCGGCCAGGTCAGCGCGGCGCTGGCAGCCGGCAACGCGGTGATCGCCAAGCCGGCGGAAGATACGCCGCTGATCGCCCGGCGCTGCCTGGAGCTGCTTCATGCAGCCGGGATTCCGGCAGACGTCTGCCAGCTGGCTCACGGCGGCGGCGCCGTCGGTCAGGCGCTGGTCGAGCACCCGGCGGTTGCCGGCGTGGCCTTCACCGGCAGCACGGAAACCGCGCGCCGCATCAATCAGGCCATGGCCGCCGTCGACCGGCCCATAGCACCGCTGATCGCCGAAACCGGCGGCCAGAACGCGATGATCGTGGATTCCACGGCGCTGCTCGAGCAGGTGACGGACGATGTCCTGCAGTCCGCGTTCCTGAGCGCTGGCCAACGTTGCTCCGCGCTGCGTGTGCTCTACCTGCAGGACGAAGTGGCAGACCGCGCCATCGAGATGCTGATCGGCGCCATGGAAGAGCTTACCGTTGGCGATCCCTCAACGGTCACCACCGATGTGGGGCCGGTGATCTCCGAACAGGCGGCTGCCGCGTTGCAGGCACACATCAACGAGCTGCGCAGCCGGGGCTGGATCCGTCATCAGCTCGAGCTCGATGACAGCTGCGCGAACGGCACCTTCGTCGCCCCCACCCTGGCCGAGATCCCATCAATTACCGAGCTTTCAGAGGAACACTTCGGGCCCATCCTGCACGTGATCCGCTTCGACGCCTCGGACATCGCCGAGGTGATTGATGCCATTAACAGCACAGGCTATGGCCTCACCTTCGGCCTGCACACCCGTATCGATGCCCGCGCCGGCTACGTGGCGCAGCAGGTTTCTGCGGGCAACCTGTACGTCAACCGCAACATGATCGGCGCGGTTGTCGGCAGCCAGCCGTTCGGCGGTCACGGCCGCTCCGGCACCGGACCCAAGGCCGGTGGGCCGCATTACCTGGCCCGGTTCGCCACCGAGAAAGTGCTGACGGTGAACACGGTCGCCACCGGTGGCAATGCGGAGCTTCTCAACCTCTGAGCCGGAATCGCTCGCGGATCGGCAGGCGCAGGCGTACCATCATTGGCTCCCAGGCGAAGGGAGGAAGCCTGATGGAAACGTTCCTGGATCAGACGTTCGAGAACGATCGGATCGAGCTGCACGGCAAGACGTTCCACCGCTGCACGTTCGTCAACTGCGAGCTGGTTTACGATGGAGACCGCTCCCCCACCTTCTCTGACAATACCTTTGTCGACACGGTGTTCGTGTTCTCAGGGCCCGCGGTGCGGACCCTGTATCTGCTCGGCAACCTGTACCGGGCGGGCAAAGGAGGTCACGAGGTGGTCGACCGCTTCTTCGACGACATTCGAGACGGCGAGATTCACGGCCACGAGGTGCGCACGCGGGCGCCTCAGACGCCGGATCACAGCCTGGCCTGAGCGCGCTTCAGGCTGGCCGCGCGGTGCTTAAGCAACGCGCAGCCGACGCGCACCAGCGTGCGCGATGGGTTGCTCTGTCCCGCCGGCTAGCTGCCTGCCTTGTCCAGCACCGCGCAGTAAGCGCTCATGGCTTCCGGCGTCTGGTTGGCGAAGCAGAACTCGAACCGGGTCGGCGAGTTGAACCAGAGCTGCCCGCGACCGCCGTTGCCGGTGACGAACACGGCCTCCCGGCCGGTGGAGCGGATCGCGCCCCAGACCGGAACCGGCTCAGCACCCGGCTGGTTGGACATGGACTCGCCGATGAACACCTCACCGTCCTGGTAGCTCACCGTGAAGGTGAGGTTCACGGTCTGGATGACGGCGCCACCACTCGCCACTTCGGCTCGAACCTGCTCGCCGGAAGCGACGGTGCGCACCTCACCCTGCCAGCTGCCGGTCATGTCGGGGTACTCGGCCGCCTGAGCTGACGCTGCCAGCAGGACCGCGGCAAAGATCGTTGCGATTCTCGGAATCATGTCTCCTCCTGTTCGCATCGACGATCGCTGGGGATCGTTCGACATACCGTATACGAACGGGTGACAAGGCAACACAAGCAAGTGGCTGGACAGTCAGCCGGAAGGACGGAGTCGGTTCATGAGCCAGCCGCGTGGCTGCTCCACACCGGTCACCAGATAGTTGAGCGTGTAGGGATTGGCAATGTTCGAGCGGACGCGGAACTTGGCCGCGTGGGTGCTGCAGACCAGAATCCGGTCGCCTTCGCGCAGCTCTTCGTAAACCTCCGGCATGACGATCTGAGTCTCTCCGCGCTTCAGCAGCAGCGGCACCGCGTCCAGCGAATGGCCGCGATTGCGGCTGTCCCGGATCAGGCAGGCGAGGGTCAGCGACCCGTGCTCACGGATGTGTGCCATCACTGCCGGCGATTCCGCTTCGTTCACACCAATGGTCCAGAGGGCCGGGCTCGGATCCTTCACCGCCTCGTGCAGCAGCGGCAGCACCACGTCGGTCAGCAGCTCGGGTTGCTGCTCGAGGTACTCGAGCAGATCCTGGATCAGCGGCGAGATCAGCCGCAGCAGGATGCGCCGGGCTGTGACCAGGCTAGGCTGCATGATCAGATCGGCAGACGCCGCGTTGAACGCCAGCTCGTTCTCGTGGCTGTTCTGGCGAACGATGAGCTGCGCTTCCGGATTCAGGGTGCGCGCGGTGAGCAGGATGGTCAGGTTGTCCGCGTCGCTGTTCGTTGCCGCAATCACGCCCACCGCATCGGCAATGCCTGCCTGCTCCAGGTTGGCTCGGGTGGCCAGGCCCTCCACACCGTGCTCGACCTCCGTCGCACCGCCCACGTTCGGGTCCACCACCACTGTCTTCACGCCCCACTCGGTGAGCGAGCCGTACAGCCAGCGGCCGAGCTTGCCGTAGCCGCAGAGCACCCAGGTGCCCTGCGGGTAGGAAACCAGGTTGGCCAGGCTGACCCCGCGCACCCCCACCAGCCACTCATCCAGCGTGTGCAGCGGCGGCTGGTGCAGGGCAAACCCGAGCTCCCGGGCGAAGGTCTCGAACGGGTCCGTCACCACCACCGAGCCCAGCCCCTTCAGCTCTTCGTCGTGGGCGCGGCTGGTCGATCGGCAGACCACTTCGGCGGCCGGGTTCAGCAGCCGGGTCATCACGGCGATCTTCAGGTTCACGTCCTCGTCGCCGGTGAGCAGCACCACGCCTTTGCAGTTCTCCCGCGCCAGACCGGCGTCCGTGAGGTTTTTCGGCACGCTGGCATCCCCTTCCAGGCCGGGCATGGGCACGCTGTAGTTGCGCAGCCGCAGCGCCTTGATGCGCTCGATGTCCGTGTCGATCACCACCGCGTTCATCTGGTGGTCGCTCAGGCCGCGCGCCAGCAGGCTGCCGGTATCGCCGAAGCCGCAGATGATGAAAAACGGCTCCTGGATCCGCGCCACCGCTCTGGCAAAGCGCCGCTGATCGAGCGCCAGGGTGAAGTGCGGGTTCTGCACCAGGCGGATGATGTTGCCGATGGCATAGATCCAGGCGACGACGCTCATGTAGAGGCAGATGGTTGCCCACATGCGCTGCCCGTCGCTGAACTCCATGGGTAGCTCGCCGAAGCCCGTAGTGGTGGCGGTGTAGGTCATGAAGTAGAAGGCATGGAAGATGCCCATGGGCTCGCCGTCGTTGCCGGGAATGATCACCATGCCGGTAATCCCGAGGGCGTAGACCATCAGCAGCCACAACAGCGGGTTCCGCATCTCCTGCAGAACGATCGCGGTAACACGATCGAGATCCGAACCCTTGGCCATATTGGTTACCGACCGGCCATCAGCGTGTCGCTGACAAGGAGCGTCACCGAAACGATGTTGGCGACCAGGGCGCCATAGGCCAGGGAGACGATGGTGGTGATGGTTGCCGCGCTGAGCGCGATCGAGCTGTCCGCAAAGGTCCAGATCAGCGCCGAGCCGAGCAGCTGCAGGTCGGCCACCAGCGCCGTGGCCAGCAGCAGGGCGCCGGTCTGGGAGCGATCGCCGAGCTTGAGCACGGTGGCGATCAGGTTGACCACCACCGCCGCAAAGAGAATCCAGATGCTGTGGTGCTCAGGATTGCCGATGTCGCCGATGACGAAGGCAACGTTCAAGGTCAGCGCCAGCACGATGAAGAAACCGAAGAACACTTTCTCGAGATTCATGGAAACCCCTCTACCCTGCTCGCTCAACTATACGCCTGCACCGCGATTTCTGCCGGCAACCGCAGCATCCGAGCCATGTTAGGCTGGGCAGCTCCGTGACAACCTGGAGAACGCCTTGCTCTCGCGGCTGCTCTTGCACGATCTGGCACACGACAGAGGGGTAGAACTCGGGCCCTATCCTTTTGAGGCGCTCCCCACCACGGCAGAACCCGGCAGCGGCGAAGTCCGAACTCGTTCACCGCGCAGAGAGGACAGCGTGATGACTCGAGCAGCGCAGTTTTACGCGAACCTGTTCGGCAACTGCATGCAGCAGGAGCCGGCGCCACCCGCCCCGGTACCGGACGATCTTTCCCGCAGGGCGAAGGAACTGAAAGGCGCGGCCTACTACCTGGATGCCGCCCACGCCGGCATCTGTGCGCTCGACGAGGATGCCTGGATCAGTGATCCCCTGGCGCATAGCCACGCGCTGGTGGTCTGCGCGGCCTATGGCCGCGAAGTCGAAGCCGACAACCTGGCCAGCCGCTGGCTCGCCGGTGCGGAGCACGACATCGCCATGATGCGGGTGCTGGAGATCACCGCCTCGCTGACCGGGCACATCCGCGCCCTGGGCTTCGCCGCGCACTGCCACACGGAAGATCAGACCCGGGTGGACCTGGATCGCCTGCTGCTCGCGGCAGGGATCGCCGTTCAGGACGCTGCCGGCCGCGTCGTCAGCCCGTTCATCGGCGAGCGCTTTGCGGTCGCCGCCATCAGCACGGACTACGCGCTCGCCTGCGATCAGCCGCTGGCGCCCGGCGCGCGGGTCAACGGGCTGAAGCACTGGTTCGGCATCAACGGCGCCGTTTCCGGTCGCGAGCACAATCGCCAGCGGCGGCGCCGGTCACATCTGTCCCGCTACCCGATGGAGCAGGTCAAGCGCGTCGATGCGCCCACCACCCTGATCTTTGATGACGAGGTACCGAGGGTGCCGAAGCGGGCCGAGTTTTTCATGCGGGCGCGGATGGGTGATCTGGGCGACAAGGCACAGCGGGAGGTTCGTCGTTTCGCCTTCAAACATCCACTGACCGACGGGATGATGCATCCCCTGCGCGCCATGGTGCCGCATCAGGACGGCGAGACGGCAGCGCAACCGGCACTCGGCTTCGATGATCCGGCGGCGAACACGGCGGCGATCAAGTCGCTGAGCTATCACCTAGGCGCGGACCTGACCGGCATCTGCGAGATCCCCGAGTACGCCTGGTACTCCCACGATGCGGCCGGCAACGAAATTACCCCCGCCCACCGCTACGCCGTGGTCATGCTCATCGATCAGGGCTACGACACCATGGAAGGCGCCAGCGGCGACGACTGGATCTCCGGCTGCCAGTCCATGCGCGGCTACATTCGCGGCGCCGAGATTGCCGGGGTGATGGCGGAGTTTCTGCGCGGCAACGGCATCTCCGCCCGACCGCAGACCAACGCCGACAGCGAGGTGCTGCAGATCCCGCTGGTGCTGCTGGCCGGGCTCGGCGAGCTCAGCCGGATCGGCGAGCTGGTGCTGAATCCCTTCGTCGGCCCGCGCTTCAAGTCGGTGGTGCTCACCACCAACCTGCCGCTGATCCCCGACAAACCGATCGACTTCGGACTGCAGTACTTCTGCAGCAACTGCCTGAAGTGCGCCCGCGAGTGCCCGGTGAACGCCATCCCGTTCGGCGACAAGGTGATGTTCAACGGCTACGAGATCTGGAAGCCGGACGTGGAGCGCTGCACCCGCTACCGGGTCACCAACCCGAAGGGCTCCGCCTGCGGCCGCTGCATGAAAACCTGCCCGCTGAACAAGGTGGTGTCAGCGGACGGCGCCCTGACCCATCGGCTCGGCACCTGGCTCGGCATTCACGCGCGCTGGTTGAAGCCGCTGCTGGTGCCCATCGCCGTCTATCTGGACGACAGGATCGGCTACGGCAATCGCAACCCGGTCAAACGCTGGTGGCTGGATCTGGAGCTGGTGGATGGTCAGGCCCGGGTGCCGGCCGGCACCAACGAGCGGGATCTGGATCTGAGCGCCGACACTTCCGGCCGGAAGTCGCCGGTCGGCTACTACAACGCAGCCGACATGCCGCGCGGCGATGAGCGCGAGCCGGTGCTGGCCAACCACAAGCAGGCCATCGACCGATCGCGCTTGATCGAGACGGTGGACGCGGCCGTGCAGCGCCGGGCCACTGGCGGAGCGACCCCCGAGCACTATCGGGCACCCTGAAGGTCAGCGGCTGCTGAGCAGGAACTGCTCGATATCGACGGGTTGAGCCAGACCGCTCAGCTGAGCGCCCCCGTAGCCAGCCCCATTGGCTTCGGGCTTCGCCATCGGGCTTGCCTGCGGACGATGCACCACCTCCAGAACCGTGTACGGCCGCTGGTAAACCCAGGTACGGTTCTCGATGGCGTAGGGATCCGGGTTCGGCGGCCGCTCACCCGGGTTGCCGAAGAAGTGCAGCGTAAAGCCGGGGCCGGGAACCGGCACGATTGCCAGACGCTGTAAGCCCAGCTCCGCGGCCATCTGCTCAATCAGCGCTTCCTCATGGCAGCGCACGGTCAGCAGGTTGAGACACGCGCCGCCACCGAGCAGGCGCTCATCGAGTTCCTGCGCCGGGCGCTGCCCTTGGAACCAGTGATCGATCAGCTCGATCCTGAAACCCAGCGGGTCGTCGAAGTGGGCCAGGTAGCCCACCTCACCGAACTGCTCCGGCGTGCCCGTGCGAACGCCCTGCGCCTGCAGCTGCTCGCAGGCGAGGTCGATGTTCGGAACCGACAGCGTGATCTTCCAATAGAGATCGTCGACAGCCGGCTGGTACGTCCCGGTCCCAGGCTCGAAACTCAGAGCGGCTTCTTCGCTCGCGTAGCCCACCAGTCCGTCTGCCCGCTCGTGCATGCCGAGCACCTCGAGGTAAAACTGCTTCTGCGTTGCCGGCGCCTCACTGCGCAGGCAGATCCGTTCCAGCCTCGGTGGACGCAACGGCAGCTCAGGCAGCCTGACGAACGTGGTCGAGGTTCATGCGAGCGCGGAGTTCTGCCAAGGGCGTGTCGATCTCATCTTCCCATCTGTGGAAGTTGAGGTTAGCCGCACGCCGGCCGTAAGCCCAGCCATCGACGATGGCATCCATCGCGTCCGTGGTAATCCCCGGATTGAGAAACGCCATGTGTGCTGTCGTCACCGCCATGCGCATGGCGTGGTACGGGAACCGCAGCTGCGCCAGGTAGAAGGCGGCGATGGCGAGCTCGCCCAGGGGCGATGAGTCGTAGCCCGTGAGCACGTGCTGGAAGTCGTGAATCTGAAACCCCCGCACCATCATAAAGCTCATGTCGGACGGCAAACGGTCCAGCACGCCCGATTCGCGCAGCTCCGCGTTGAAGTTGCGGTAGTTGCGACCGAGGTTGGCTTCCAGGTTGTTGTCGACCACGAAGCGGTAATAGCCCTGGCCCAGGGTGCCGGGTGCGCAGGCTGCCAGCCGATCCAGCGACAGCGGCTCGCTGATGAAGCCCTCATCAATGCACTCCCGGGCGCCGGGAATCGACGCAAGCTCTTTCATGTAGCCATCGATCGCCGATTGCGGCGCTTCTGCCCACCAGTCGTGGAACAGGAAGTAGACGCCGTACTCCATGGGGGCATCCACGGCGGTCAGGAATTTTTCGGCGAACTCGCGGTTTACGGTGGGCTTGGCGGTCATCTGGCTCGTTCCTCTTCTCTTGTGCAGGGGCGCGCACTATAAAATGAACGTGTTCATTTTACAACAGAGAATGGTGACAGATGCCGTTCCAGCGCCGAGACTTAGCCTCATGATCAATCTCCCTCACCTGCCGGACGGCTTTGCCCCCGACCTGCTGACCGACGTGCTGCGGGCAAACGGCGCCCTGCCGCCAGGGACATCGGTGGCATCGGTCAGCCACTCGCAGGTTGGCGAAGGCACCGGGATGATGTCGGAGGTGGCTGCTCTGGCGGTGACCTACAGCGACGACAACCACGACCTGCCGGCCAGCTTCATCGCCAAGTTCGCCTCCCAGGTGGAAACGAATCGCCAGGTTGCCCTCAGCTACCGGCTCTATGAGCGCGAATCCCGATACTTCGCCGAGCTCGACCCGCAGACGACCGTCTGCACCCCGGCCACCTACTACTCGGCCTGCGACGGCGAGCGGATGCTCATCCTGATGGAAGACCTGCGCGACTACCGGGTCGGCAGCCAGGTGGAGGGGGCAACGCTCGAGCAGGCGGAGTTGGCGGTGGATGCCCTGGCCCGGCTGCACGCGCCGTTTCAGGACAAGGTGGGTGCGCTGGACTGGATCCCGTCCATCGCCGGCAGCTACCACGCCGACAACATGCTCACGCTCACCACCGCCGGCTTCGACACCATGTGCGAGAAGTTTCCCGACGTGGTCACTCGGTCTCTGATCGACCGCAAATCTCAGTTTCTGGCGGCAATTCCGGACCTGCAGGCCTACATGGCCAGCGCGCCGGTCACCCTGTGCCACGGTGATTTCCGGATGGAGAACCTGCTCTACGGCACCTCCCCTGGGCACCACCCGGTGGTGGTCCTCGACTGGCAGGGCCCGCTGCAGGCCCGGGGGATCAACGACGTGGCGCTGTTTCTGACTCAGAGCGCCACCACCGCGGTGCGTCAGGCCCACGAGAAGGACCTGCTGGCGCGCTACCTGGAAGGCCTGCGCGCAAACGGGGCGAGCTGCCCGGAGTCCGAGGCATTCTGGGCCCAGTACCGCTGGGCCACGCTGTACAACTGGATCTACATCACCGTGGTCGCCGGCACGCTGGACGTCTCCAACGCCGCCGCCTACGCCTGGATCTCGGAGAGCCTGGCCAGGCACAGCGCTGCCTCGGAAGACCTGGCGGTGTTCGAGTTGCTGCCGGCATGAGCCTCCTTGATCAGTTCCGCCTCGACGGCCAGGTGGCCGTGGTCACCGGTTCCGGCCAGGGCATCGGTCGCGGCATCGCCTGGGCCCTCGCCGACGCTGGCGCAGACGTGGTGCTGAACGCCCGACGCCAGAACGATCTCGAGACAACGGCGGCCGGGGTCGAAGCACGCGGCGCCCGGGCGCTGATCGTTCAGGGCGACATCCGGGATTTCTCCGAAACGCTGGCCGAACGCACGCTGGAGCGCTTCGGGCGGCTGGATATCTGGGTGAACAACGTCGGCGGCTCCGACGACAAGGACGTGCGGGCGCTCGTCGATACCGCCGATGTGACCTTCCGCTCGCAGCTGGAGCTGAACCTGACCAGCGCGTTCCAGGGCTGCAAGGCGGCAGCAGCGGCCATGCCGAACGGCGGCGCCATCATCAACATCACATCCGCGGCGGGTACCCGCGGCTCACCCTTCACCGGCCCATACGCCGCGGCAAAGGCCGGGCTGATCAACCTGACCCAGACCCTGGCGCTGGAGCTGGCAGAGCGCGGCATCCGCGTGAACTCGGTGTCCCCGGGGCCGGTGTTCACCGAAGCCTATCGGGAGATACTCGGCGTAGAGGACAAGCTCGACGAGCTGGTGCGGACCATCCCGCTCGGCCGGGCCGGCACGCCGGACGACATCGCGGCCATGGTGCTCTTCCTCTGCTCGCCGGCAGCCGGATGGATCACCGGCGAGCACCACCTGGTGGCCGGTGGGCGGACGCAACGCAGCTACCAGTACCAGCCGAAGAACGACTCGGAGACCTGACGAGATGAGCAACGTGGAGATTCCCAACTTCGGTGAGCTGCTGGCCGAGCATCTCAGCGCGGTGCCGGCAGAGGCCTACCCCTACCTGCTCTCACAGCTCGAGCGGACGGCGGCCGAACGTTATCGCGGCTGGGCAGCCGAGGTGAGCGAACATGCAGAGGGGCTGATGGCATGTGCTGCGCGGGAGGATGAGATTGCGGATCGGGTGGAAGCCCTGTTCCCGCCTTCAGAGGAGCACCGCGCACTGGTCGGCGGGGTCATCCCTGCGGCGAAAGCGACCTACTACGCGGCGTTTGAGCCTTACACCGCCATCGGGCAGATGACCATTCAGGCGAACGCCGAACGGCAGGGCGCGGGCGCCTGGCAGAACCTGAAGGCGGCGTACCCGGATCAGGGAGAAGCGCTCGATGCGCTGTCAGCGATCGAGCTTCAGAGTGCGGATTATCTGGACGGCCTGCTGGCGGAGCTCAGCTAGACGGCCAGTGTGGGCTAGCCGGCCACGAAGTTTGGTGAGGAAGGCAGGTTGGTCGGCGTGTAGTCCCCGACGTTATTGAGCCTCGTCTGCACAGACACATGTACCAGCGATGTCTGGCTGACGTTTCGAGTCTTCTTGCCCAACGCCTTCCAGATACCCTGGTAAGAGTCGTGTATCGGCCCCGTTGGGTCCGGATTGAGCGCATTCACCGCGCTTGCCTTAAACCGAAGTCCATGGGAGGCCGACTTGTCGATCATCCATTTCAGCGCGATGTCCGAGAGACCTCGCTGGCTTAACCCGCCGCCGACATCGCCGTGGACGCCGGCAAACCAGAGTTGCCTGACCCTGGACTCGTTGTTCCACTTGAGCACGGGAAAGAACTTGCGCTTCTCGTCGATCGCCATGGCCTGATAACCGGCTACCACGCAACCTGGGAGCTTCTTGTCGTTGAAGTCCTTGTCCGTCGTCGTCTTGACCGTATCCCAAACGCAGACGTTTTCTATCGGCACCTTGAAGAGATGGCCCGAATCGATCAGCGAGCTCACGGCACTCGCATCCTGGTTCAGATAGAGTCGCCAGGCTTTGTCTATGTCTCTGGCCTTGTGCGGCAATCCGCAGAAATCCACCAATCCTGCCAGTCGCCGTACCGCGTAAGAACCGCGGCTGAATCCGAACATGAAGATTCTGTTCTGTTCCGGGTGGACCCCCGAGTCCTGGTATCGTTTTCTCAAGAATTTGTAGCCACTCAGTATCTGCCGATCGATATTGGCGCCGAAGATACCTCCGGGAAGGGCTTCGAGATGCGCGGTTCCGACGCCCTCTTCGTAGTGAAACTCCTGGTTCTTCGAAGAGCCCGCCTGGTAGATCCGCTTTACATTTGTGTTCGTTGTGGTGTCGGCCCAAGTGCCGTCGTAGAGCACGACCAGATTGCGGAGGGTCATATTCTTCCTCCGGGCACGTAGATCTCTTCGTCCTCGTCATCTTCGGCCTTCGAGCCATCGCACCACCAGGTCACGGTCTGTGGCACGTAGAGACCAAGCGAAGCAACGGACGCCAGCAGGTAGACAGCATTGGTGTGGTACTCGACCCGTGCGATACCGTCGCGATCTTCGCACTTCTCTTCAGTCCAGGACCTCCATCTGAAGCTGTACAGCGAGCCGTGAACAGTTTCAGTCGCGGTTTCCGAGTCAGGGGTTTTAGGCACGTCACCTTCCACGATGAACGTGGCACAACCTGTCATCACCCACGCTGACGACGCAATTGCGAGTGCTCTCCAGCTGGACCGGAACCAGCACATAATCACTCTCCTCGCTCCGAGCAATGGCAGTGACCTCAGTATAGGCAACTCATGCCCGCTGGCGGTGCAGATTTGTACCGAATCCCGGCGCTGGAACGTTCATATTGAATGTGCGGCAGAGATTGGAGCTTTCCGGCAGAATGGGCTGAGCAGAGATCGCTGGCAGCACGACTGCCGCAAAAGTCGACAGCGAAGTAGCGACAGAAGAAGGCCTTCAAACCACAATCGGGGCCCAGCGTTATGAGCACTCAGGACAGTACCGGTCTCAAACAGTTCCGGGATCTTCGTCAGCTGGTTTCGGAGCGCCAGCAATCCACGCCTGAGCAGTCAGAAGCGCAGGCGCAGGCTGAAGCAGCACGAGCGGAAGCGAGGCGCAGGGAACCTGCCTGGCTCATATCGAACCTGATCCCTCGCTCCGTGTACCTCAGCCACGCCGACCAGAAGAAACTCATCCCACCGTTCGGGACCCTGGAAATCAGCCAGGCGGAGTTCGAAGACTTCGAGCTCGATGAGTGGACATCCATGGGCATCCTCGAAAAGGCTCCGATCAGCACCGCCAAAACATCGACGTTCGAGATGCTCGGGCTCGTCTGGGCAGCAGCGTTGGTCTACGGCGGCCTCGTCTACGGCATCTGGCGCCTGCTGGCCTTGTTCACCAGCAATTCTCCACCAGCGGATTTCTGGGTGAATACAGGTTACCTGGCGCTGTTCGTCTCAGGAGCGGTGCTCGCATACCAAGGCTTCGATCGGCAGAGGCTGACCGCAGCAGCCCAGACGCTGAAGCACTCGGTAGGTGCGATATTGCAGCTCGGTGTGTCGTTCGGTGTGCCGTTCGTGGCGATCACTGCCGATCTGGCGTCTTCCGCTTCTACGGGCACATTCGCACCGAATACGATTAGTCTGTTCGGGTTCGAGCTGCAGTTCATCAGCGATAAGCTGATCGGTCCGATCCTCCAGGTACTGCTGATCGGCGTGCTGTCCGGCCTTCCGGCTCTGCTGTTCTACCTTTTCGATCGACAGCGTCTATCCACGCTCAGAGAGTCCTTTTTCCGCTCCATCGTTCTGCTGGTGCCATCAATCCACACGCTGAAAGACGCCGAAAGCGTGTTCGGCCTGCGCGCGGAAGCGGTCCTTGGCAACTCCGACACCCGCGGCGGCTCACGTTTCCTGCCACACAATCGCACCATCATCTTCGTGACCACAATCATCGTCGCCATAGGCTGGACTATCACCCTGGCACCGACATCCAGCGCTTCCCAGCTGACTGACTACCTGACCCCCACACCCAGCCCGATGGCGTACGCTTTTCTTGGTGCCTACACGTTCGGTATCGGCATGCTGTTCAGACGCTACGCACGGTCAGACATAAAACCCTCAGCCTATGCCCACTTCACGATACGGACGATCACCGCAGTCATCATCGCATGGGCGGCCACCCTTGCCATTCCGGAAAACCAGACGGCGCTGCTGCTCATGGTCGCCTTCCTCATCGGCTTCTTTCCCGACACCGGCCTGATGGCCATCGCCGAGTACGTGAAGAATACGAAGTTCATCAAGATGCGCGTCCCATCGATCACCGAGAAGTTCCCGCTCGAGCGGCTCGACGGCATCAACATCTACCACCGCGCCAGGCTTATCGACGAGGGCATCGAAAACATGGAGAACCTCGCCCACGCCGATCTGATCGAGCTGATGTTGCAGACGCGCATACCGTTGGCAACGCTGATCGACTGGATAGACCAATCCATTCTCTATCTGCACGTCGCTGCCGACACCGACAAGGTCGACGAGGACATCATCAAGCTTCGCGAGTACGGATTGCGGACTGCAACCGATCTCGAGATCGCCGCCAAAGCGGCCAGGAAAAGGACCGAGCTGGACGAGTTCCTCAGCCTGCTGAATCCCGGCGAGCCCGTAAGTCGATTGCGGACGATCCTCGATGCGCTGCTGGACGACGAGTGGATGGAAACAGTTCGGGTCTGGCGGCAAACGCGCTATCCCACTGACGTCCTCACCTGCCCGGACGATCTCGCTGCAGCTGGTCAGAAAGACTACGAGACGGAGCAAACCTGATGAGCACACTTGTACGCTCAGTTACCCCCACCGCTGCGCTTGCTGCGATCCTGATGGCATGCAGCGTCGCCTTTACTACTTCGGCCGAAGAGGTTGTGGTCAACGCCGAGGAGCTGAGGCGGCTGGACGCCGAGGTGTTGCGGGTCGAGCGTCTGGATTCGAGCACCCTGTCACCGGCCATCCGTCGCGCAGACTCTGCTATTGATCGCAGCCGCATCACTGACCTGAGCACCGTCACCGGCACCGGCACCGGCAGCCGCGTCAGCGAAACTGCGCCGGAGTGGCGCCTCCAGCCTGGTGAGTACATGGCTCTCAAGGTAGAGGGTGGCTCCCGGACGCTCCCCTGCACTATAGCTTCCGGGCAGTGTAGCCAAACCGAGTTTCGCTATCTGGCCTTCGACGAGGCTGGATCGAGGCTTGATCTGTCACTCGACGTGGAGGCGGACTCGAATCTCCGCTACGACACCGACGAGAAACGCTACGAAAGCTCGCTGTTCGTGAAGCTAACCGACCAGGCCAGTCCGGGAACCATTGGCGACATCGACGGCATGATTCAGGTCGTGATCAGTGCGCCCGTGGACAGCGTCACGCCGGGCGAGATTCTGAACATGGAGCAGACCAACTTCTTTCAGGCTGTAGAGCTTTCGGTTCGCGATCCGGAAGAGCCTACCGTGGTCCGGCTGGCACCGAGCAGCGAGACCGATCCTTACGTGCTGGATCTCGGCGTGACCAGGCCTGAACTCGTGGTCAGCGGACCAAGCTCGATACTCGGTTTCGGCCTGGAAGCAGCCACCATCACCATCCGCATTGACGGCATCGATGAGCCACCCACGGGTGCAATCGTGCTGCAGGCAGACGGTGGCCTGGGCGAATCTTCTGTCGTTCTGAATGGTTCAGGTACCGCAACCACGACGCTGCGTTCCCGTTCGACAGGCCAGGACATGGTCAGCGCATCGCTGAATCCGTTCGCCGACGGCCAACACCGGATCGAGTACGTGATGCCCTGGAGCTGGCTCGTATCCGTGCTGCTCGGCTCCTTGGTAGGCATCGCTATCCGAGTCACCATGCGTCGTCGCGATCCGCAGATGCCTGGCGACACGAAGTTCGACATCGGTATCGGGCTGGTTGGCGGGTTCATGGGCGCTTTGCTTTACGCCCTGGGAATCAATATAGCCAACGTCCCCATGCCGTCCGGATACAGTGAAGCAGTCACTCTGGCGATGAGCGCGCTAGGTGGTTGGGTGTTCCCCAAGTGGCTTTCAGGTCTCGGCAAAGCGAAACCGGATCAGGAGAACGAGCAATGAGTATCGAAGCGCCCTTCTACCCGATCATCTATATCCGAGGCTACGCTGCCACCATGGGCGAAATCGAAGATACCGTGGCGACGCCGTACATGGGATTCAACCTCGGCTCTACCAAGCTTCGGCAAAGCTACGACGGCGAGATCGTGAACTTCATCTTCGAGTCTCCTCTGATACGACTCATGAAAGACGAGGGTTACAGCGACGTCTATCAGGACGGCGAGGTGATCCCCCGTAGCGAGAAAACGTCACCCCGCAGCATCTGGATCTTCCGCTACTACGAGCCTGTCTCGGAAGACCTGGGCGAAGGTGAGCGGAGGAGCATCCCCCGGTTTGCTGCCGATCTGAGGCGTTTCATCCTCCGGGTTCGCGATCAGACCTGCGGAAACGACGAGACGATGCGAGCGGGGTTCAAGGTCTATCTGGTGGCCCACTCCATGGGCGGCCTCATCGCTCGCTGTTACCTGCAGAACATCTGTCGGTACGGGCTCGAGGACGCCTACGGCTCCGCCAACGCGCCAGGCCTGGCTGAAGAAACTGCGGCCTCCGAGCTGAGCAATCTGCCTGCCGAGACAATGGTGGACAAAGTGTTCACCTACGGCACGCCGCACAACGGTATCGAGATGGCAGGTCGAAACGTGCCGGACCTGGCTTCGCTGGACCGCCTGCACGCACGAAACTTCAATCGCAGCTTCATGCGCGACTACCTGAAGCTGCCTGGCAGCAGCACTCGAGTCGATTCTCTCGGCAATGCCTTCCCCACCGAACGGTTTTTCTGCTTCATCGGCTCCAACTATCGCGACTACGACGCTTTTCTGGGCCTGTCGAAGAAAGGTACCGGCCCGCTTAGCGATGGGCTGGTGATGATGAGCAACGCCGGCGTCGAAGGCGCGCCCCGGGCCGCCGCACATCGAAGCCACAGCGGACCTTACGGTATCGTCAACTCCGAGGAGGGCTACCAGAATCTGCGCCGTTTTCTGTTCGGCGATATCCGGGTGGACGTCACTCTGCACGTGGACGAGCTCACGCTCCCAACGGAGATCACCAGGGAGTTGGGCGGCAACATGGATCGCCTGCGAGCCGCCTACAACATCGAAGCCTCCGGCACCCTTCGCGGCCTGAACGTGTTTCTCAACGAACGGCGGGTGGCGCAGGAATCAGCGATTCGGAAAACCTACGAGGAGCTGTTGAACCCGCGGAAGCAGGTCTACCTGTTCAGCACCTATCTTCTACGTCGCGCCAAAACCGGTGCGCGTGATACCGCTCTGGCCTTCGCCCTTGAGATCGGCGTGCAGGTCCCCGTCTACGAGATCGACAACACCTTCTGGCTGGATGATCACTATGAAGGTGGCTACGTGTATAGAGATACGGTGGCCGTACACGTCCGACAGAGCAAGGACAGCACGACAGTAAAGTACGGGCTGGCTTCGGTATCAGGAGCGGGGAGCGCAAACAGCGCGCCGTCAGAGCTGCCAGCGTCGGTCGACGGCCAACTGGTCTACGAGATTCCTATTGGCTTCAACGCCAACACGTCGAGAAAGCCGAAGCCAGGCATGCGGGGCAGGCTGCGATTCGCCGTCAGCCCCTGGAACCAGTAGCTGCTCGCACTGGACGCTGGCTAGCGTTATCTGACACGGAGAGAAAACATGGAAATGATGCCCGGAATACTGTCGATCATTCTGGCGCTCGCCATACCCATCGTGCTGATCGGCGGGCTGTGGAACCGTCATGCCGGGGACAAACCCAAAGGAATTGGCTGGCAGTTCATACGCTACACCGTGCTGGCGATCTCGGTGCCGACCATAGCGCTGCTGGCGTTGAACGATGCGCTGTCAGGCGAAGCCGCAACGCTGATCGGCACCGCAGTCGGTTTCGCGTTCGGCAAGAAAGACGAGAACGACGGCTGACTAACGAGCGCACGAACACACTGTATTCGGACAGCAGTTTCGTGCACTCTTTCATTGGGGGCGAGTTCTTTTTGCAGTACGCACCGCTAACTCAAGAAGAATCAGGAGGACAAGATGCCAGACACTATGGCAGGCAACATATCCAAGGGACGCATCCTCAGGCTTCTGGATGCACACCTTACGACAGGCACGGACATAACAACCGTTTTCGACAACCTGCTGAACGGCGAGCCGCTCTCTAACGTCATTCAAGACATGGGGCCGAACGGAACCCTGGACCGTCTGCACGCGATCGAGAAACGCCATATCAACAAACACTGGCTGGGAATCACCACACCCACGAAGCTGACCTACTGGCCGCAGCTGAACCAGGGGACCAAGGACTCGGTGCTGCGCGAAGGGTTTCTCGACGCACTTGAGCGATCGTCCGCAGTCAACGGAGGTGCACGCGTGCTTACCAGGTCGATCGTCACCTACTGGCTCTGCGCGGGATCGCACTTCGAGGTCATCGTCTGTGCAGACGCACCCGATCAAACGACGATCATCCTGGCAACGCCATCCATCGCCTGGCGATACCTGGGGCGGCGACGGGTCCCGGCAGGGTCGAACGTTGACAACGCGGACAATCCCGATGGGCCTCTGACTCACAACGACGATATCTACGTCTACGGACCGGGCCCTGAGATTCGGTACGTCGCCCACGAGGCGAACAAGCGAAGAATGAAGGTACGAGGTGATGCCACCCTGGTGACGCGCAGAAAACGGCGTTTCGGGACGGACGACATGACAGGGAACACCCGGTCATACATCGTCAAAGGAGAGGAAGACGCCTTCGATCCGGACTTCGTAGCACCCTGGCCACCTCCCTAGCCACGGCTGAGCGCCTCAGCAAGCGAGGCCTGGTAGTCGGACATCCCCAATCGCCGGGCCGCCTCTGAGGCTCTCTCCCCATGAGAAGAGCCGGCGGCATCGTCACATGCGCTCAGATAGGTGAGCGCCATCACCACTTCGCTGTTCGCGCCAATCCGATCGGCATAGGTCATCGCGCTCTCGAACCTTCGAGCGGCCTCAGCCAGCTGACCGTTGCGGAAGTGGCAGATGCCGGCGAGGCTCTCCACGGTCATCGGCCAGCCGAGAACGTTTCGAACTCCGTTCGACGTCAATTGGTTGAGAGCCGCAATCTGCATCGCCTCATCGTCTCCGCACTCATGGGTCAGGGCGCAGGCTTCCAGGTACATCGCAGTCAGCGGTGCAGACGTAAGGCTCATGTCGGACGAATCGGACCTCTCGCCCAGCGCTTCGGCCAGGCCAGAGTAATCGGCCCGCTGGTACAGCTCAGCGAACCTCAGGAACGGTTCGACCTGACGCCGGAAAGCCGCTGACCGTATCCAGCTGAAGTCAGACGCAAGAAGGTCCAGCTCGCCACGATAGAGGCGCATCCGGGCCTTAGCGCCGAGCAGGAACGCAGTCGCCCAGTAATAGTCGGATTCGAGAATCAGCTCGACGGTGCGCTGAAATACATCGTCAGCGCTTGACCAGTGTCCTCGCAGCACATGCAGGTTGAGCAGCGCCGCGAGCGCCAGACTGTGCTCACCCGATCGGGGAAGGATGTAATTCAGCGCGTCTGCATCGGCGACGTCAGCCTCGAGGGCCTCAAAATCACCAACCATAAATTGAGGCATAGGCAGCCTGTGCAGACACCGCACCCGGCGCACGTGGTCGTTGGTGATCTCCGTATAACGGACCCCGTCCTTCCAGGCCGCGATGGCTTTTTCGGGCTTCATCTCGGTGAGAAACGGCAAGGCCGTAGCGGTGCTCAATCGCGCCAACAGGTCATGATCATCATTCTCAGTGGCTATCTGATGGGCTTCATCAGAGCACTGCCTTGCCCGTTGAAGGTCGCCTCTCAGCCCGAAAGCAGTGGAGAGCGTTTCCAGGAGACGGCCTTTCTGGCGCGCAGGAATGTCTTCCTCCACGTCCAGACAGACCTCAGCCCGCACCATCATCTCCTCGCGGGCCTTGCTGTTGCTGCCATAGGTGATGTGCCATCTGAGGAGATCGTCGATCACAGTAACCGTATCGAAGTACTCGCCGGCCTCTCCTGAAAGGTCCAGTGCGTGCCTGTAGTGCTGGGCCGCGCGTTCCGGCTGGCCGTTACGATGACAGACAGTTCCAACCAGATGATGCGCTACAGCGAGCCCTTCCACGTTGCTGTCAGCTTCGAGCTCAATGAAGAACTCCAGGAACTGAGTTGCCATGTCCCAGGAGTGCAGCTGGTAGGCTCTGTTGCCCGCTGCCCGGCAGGACTCCTTGAGCTCATCTCGGTCTATAAGATCCCGTGAGCGGACCAGATGGTGCGCGATCAGCGTGATGTCAGCACTCTGCTCACGAAGCAGCAACGCAACACCATGGTGCAGAACCTGCTTCCGCGAGTTGCTCAGGCCTTCGTACACGACCTGCTGAAAGAGCGGGTGGCCAATCCGGTAGTCGAACTCCTGCGGTTCAATCAGCTCCAGCGCTTCGAGCTCATCGAGGCTGGCAGCCACGTCAGCGGGCGCTCTGTGCAGAAGCTTCGCGATGGTACCGACACCGAAGTTGCGGCCCCAAACCGCGGCGGCTTCCAGAGCCATCCTCGCCTGCTCCTCTAGCGAGGCAACACGTGAAAACACTGCTTTCGCCAGATCAGCGGGGATCTGATCGAGCAGCGAGTCATCAATGAGGGTGAAGTGATTGTGGCGCCAGAGGATGTGATTGTTCCGGCGAGCTTCCTGGACCAGCGAACGAATGAAAAGAGGGTTGCCACGGGAAACGGACAGTACGTGACTGACGAAGCTCTCGGCAGCTCTGCCACCGCACTCGCGTTCAACCAGCTCCCTGCTCGCGTCGTCATCCAGTGGCTGCAGCTGTATGTGGCTCGAGGAGTCACGCAGATGGATCTGATCAACGAGCAATCGCTGTTGTTCTGTCAACCTGTTGGCTCTAAAGCTCAGCAGAAAGACCAACCTGTTCTTCGTGTTGCTGGACTTGGCGTACGACACCAGAAAATCGAGGACGGAAACGGACGCTGCATCCATCCACTGCAGATCGTCGATGGACAGCACGACCATTGCCTCTTCTGCGAGAGTTCCCAGCAGCTGCGTCAACCGAACGAGAATCTGCTGTTTGTCCACGTCAATGTCGTCAATGGATTTACGTCGCGTTCGTGGCTCGCCAAAGAGGTTTCGCAGCCCTTCCCTGACTTCAGCCGGAACATCGATGTCACTGACGACGGGGACTATCGCTTCCATCAGGGGCTGGTAAGGAGATACGCCGCCCTGGATACCTCGAGCCCGGAATACCCTCGCCCCTTCTTCCTGATAAATCCTGCAGAACTCGTCGATCAGAACGGATTTTCCAACTCCGGCTGCGCCAGCAACAAGCGTCGCTGAAGTGGACTCAGCCTGGGATCTGGCAGACTTGCGAACCGCCTCCAGTTCCTCAGTACGGCCGAATAGAACCGTTTGCTTCGTGTCTTCCGGCGCGTAGTCGAGAACTCGATTGAATAGCTGGTCGAGGTGACTGTGTCGCCGCTCCGCGACCCATCTCCGAAGACTGATCGTATCGACCAGTTGGAACCCGAAGGGCGGAGAAGAGTCATCGATAAGGACAGGAACGATTTTCGACGATTCGAGCGCGTAGTTCGCCTCTTCCATGACCCATCGCGACTTGATCGCGCCGGAAGACCAGACGACGACGACAACGGAAGCCTGGTTCAGCTGCTGCTCGAGCTCGGCAGGAAAGTGACTTCGGCCGGCGATGTCCTTGTCCCACCAAACCGACCATCCCTGCAACTGCAGCGATCTCGCGAGATCCTCAACCACCTTCGCGTCTTCGTGGGCGTAGCTGATGAAGATCTGTGACAAGGTTCCACCCTTACGATCCCTGTCGCAACACCGTACGTTGTGGAAACTCGCAGTTCAATAACAATTGTCAGATCGGCAGAGCGTGGGCCGAATTACTCTTCCAGATCAATGACCATACCGTTCATCTCCGAGTCTATGTACGTGCCATACGGATAAGTGCCTCGCACGTTATTAGGCATGGATTCTACAGCGCTTAACCGAAGAGAATCAGACCCAACCGAAGTCGAAACAGTTAAGACCCGCGCACACGTTCCAGAACTGAAAGGGGCCCTGGAATCCAGGTATAGCCAGCCTCCTGCTTGGACTCGCGTCGCCTTAAGAGATGACGTGATGCCGGTGAGCTTCGGTAGCCCAGGCCAGTTCAATACCGCTATCTGAGATCAAACCTGAACCCGATCTCGTAGAGGATATCGTCGCCGCCGAAGTCTTCGACGCCATTGGCGCCAACCACCAGCGATACGGCGTCAGACGCCCACCAGCGCAGGCCCACGTTCCAGAGCACGTCACTGGTGTCTTTGTCATCCACGAGTATGCCCAGGCCACCCTCGGCTTCGAAGCTTCTGGCGAAGCGCGCGCGCAGGATCGCGTTGAAGTTGGCTGCGTCCGTTTTGGCGTCTTGCTGGAAGGTGCCGATCTCCGTGGAGTAATCGATGTGGGTGTAGCCGCCGCTCACCAGCAGCCCGACCCGCTCACCGAACGGAAAGACCCAGCCGATCGAGAGATCGTAGCGCATCTGCGACATTTCCAGATCCACGTCGCTGTCCTTACGCTCCAGCCGGTTGGCACGGCCCTGAAGGATCAGGTTGTCGGTGACATGGCCACTGAACTCGCCGGAAAAGCCCCAGGTGTCGCTGTTCGACGGCTGCAGGTAGCGGGCGTCGACGTACTGCCAGGTCAGCGACTCCGCGAACGCGGGTGCTGCGAGCAGCATCGTGGCCGCGAGGCCTGCTTTTACGATTGTTTTGATGGTCACTGTTTCATCTCCATATGAATCAGGTTTTCAGCCCTACTCTCCGTAGTAGTACTTCCGCTCGATCATCTTCATGATCGGATTGGGTCGGACGCCTTGCGTCATCACGGTCGGCGGTGCGCCGGTGATAGGGTTCGAGAAGGAACCGTCGGTGCAGTAGCCTTCCGACTCCCAGCTGTTCAGCGGCACGACCGTCAGGTTGCCGAACTCGTCGACCTCAATGTCCAGAACCGCCCAGCATTCCGTCGGCGTGCCGGCCGGCGGCGTGTAAACCGTCACGTCACCGCGCAGGTTCACCTCCACCCGTGCCGGCGAGTCCCGAATGTTGCCGGTGCCCGAGAACAGGTGGACCGTGTAGCGATACACGCCCGGGTAAGGGAAGTCGGGGAAGGTGACGATCTCGGGACCGAAGCCGTCCACGTCATCCACATCGAGATCGATGTCGAAGCCGCCGGTGGTCTCCGAGCGGTTGGTGTAGTTGACCTCGAAGTTTTCATCCGGGTTGTCGGCAGAGAAGCCGTACAGGCGCGTATCCAGGTCCCGCGGATCCTGACCCCAGGTCAGGTTGATGGTCGAGCTGCCCGGTGAGGCCACCAGACAGTCAGGCAGGCTGGTGTTGGCGGCGCCCGTCGTTACCTGGCTGGTGCCGCTCTGCAGGCCGTCACCGACGGTGATCAGAACGGTCGAGTTCTGCCGGACCGGCACCGAGAAGTTACCGTCGGCATCGGTGATGGCACGCGAGCTGCCGAGGTAGCTCGCGCCGTTGGCGTCGACGCGCACGTTCGGGTACGGCCCGCCCTGCAGCGTCTCCACGCAGCCGTTCACAAAGACGGGCACGTACTCCTCATCGGAGTTCCAGGTGGTGAAGTGGCTGACCTGGCCGGCAAACACCTGTGTGCCGCTCGGCAGCGCCGTCAGCGTGGCAGTGCCCTCTTCGATCCAGTAGCCGGTCTGATCGTCGTAGTAGAAAAGCGGGGTTGCCGCCGGCGGCGCGGCGCGCTCGGCTTCAGCCACCGGGATGTTGATCTCCGCCATCTGGCCAGCCGCAAGATCGAGCACCTCACCGCCGCTGCCGACGAACGTCACGCTCAGCGCGCCGTAGCTCTGGATGGGTGAGGTAGCACCACCCGGCGCCCGGCTGGTGTAGTCGCCCGGCATGATCTCGAGGCTGACGGTCGGGTCGACGATCGTGAACTCGGTGGAGACGACGCCGTTGTAGAGCGTGTCCGTTTCATCCACCAGAGCGTTGGCCGGGATGCTCAGCAGCACGTCGCCGTCAACGGTGAGATCGGTGCCCACTTCCGAATCGAAGTTCACGCCGAGCACCACGGGCTGCATGAGCATTCGCGCGGTGCGGCCGGCGGGGATGGTGGTGTTGGTGACGATCTTCGACTGCTCGCCGAAGCCGTCCGGATCAGCGTTGACGACAATTCGGCCGTCGAAGGTCGGCACTTCGAAAGTGAGCAGGCCTTCCGCATCGGAAGTGCCCGTCATGGTCTGCTGCGTGCCCATGTCGTCCCAGAGCGCCGTCACGGTGATGTTCTCGAGCGGCGCGCCGGTGAAGAAGTTCTCCACGGTCACCCGGATCAGGTTCTGAGTGATGCAGGTGATCTCAATGCCGGTGATGTCCTCGTCCTGGCCACTGAACGAGGTCTGGGTGTCGATCGTGCAGCGCTGGCTGAGCGGCTCGGCAACAATCTCCAGATCAAAGTCGTCGCCAGACTCGAAGGCGAACGGCAGGCTGAAGGTATCGCTGGTGATTCGGTGCGTCTGGTCGTCCCACCCGATGGTCAGGGCGCCTTCCAGGCCGTTGACGGTGCCTGATATGCCGAGAAACTCGGGCGCCTGCGGCACCGGAGAAAACTCCGAAGCGTTGCGGGATTCGCCACCGCACCCGCCGATGAAGGCCAGTGAGGCTGCCAGTAAGAGTCCGTTTCGTAGATGGTGCATGGTGCTGTGGATTCCTTTCCAAGGCCCACCTCGAATAGAGCTCGAAGCCGGGCGCTGTATTTCCATCAATCGCCCGAATTTTCCCTCGGAACGTCGGACCGTTCGGTTGGCTGGTTCTCAAAAGGCTGACCAATCGCGGCAATTCGAGACCGACGTCACACAAACACAGAGGGATGACCTGACCCTGGCTCGTACTAAAATGGCGCCCTTCGACTGAGGAGGACCCCGATGAAGGCGTTAAACACCACGCTAGGCATGTTTCTTTCCCTGCTGCTCACGGGCTGTGGCGAGCAGACCAGCGCACCCGATCCTGTGGCCACCGCAACTCAGGACACGGAGGCAAGCGCAGAGCTGCCGTTGATCGAGCGGCAACCGCTGTTCGGCAACCCGAGCCGGGCTCAGGTGCGGATCAGCCCGGACGGCAGCTACCTGAGCTGGTTGGCTCCGGTGGAAGGCGTGATGAATATCTGGGTGGCGCCGCGGGACGCGCTTGATCAGGCCCGGCCGATCACCCGGGACAGCGGCCGCGGGATCACCTCCCACTCCTGGAGTTACGCCGGGCCGCAGGTGCTTTACGTGCAGGACAACAACGGCGACGAGAACTATCACGTCTATCGCGTGGACGCGGAAACGACGGAAGTCATCGATCTGACGCCGGTGCCGGAAGGCGCGCGAGCCGTGATCCAGTCGCAGAGCCAGGATCGGCCCGAGGTGATCATGGTTGGCCTGAACGACCGCAACCCACAGCTCTTCGACCTCTACGAGGTCAACGTCACCAGCGGCGAGCGGACGTTGATCCGGGAGAATCCGGGCTACGTCGCCTGGATTACAGACAACACGTTGAAGCCGCGCCTGGCGCTGCGCCCGCAACCCGGCGGCGACATGCAGATCATGCGCCTCGGCAGCGAGGCCGCCGGCGACGAAGCGATCGGCACCATCAAGGCCGAGGATGTGCTGAGCGCTCAGGCCATCGGCTTCGATGGCTCCAACGAAAATTACTATGCCGTCGACAGCAGCGGTCGGGACACGACCGCCCTGGTCATCACCAATCTGGCGTCCGGCGAACGCACGGTGCTGGCCGAAGATCCCCGCGCGGACATCTCCAGCGTAGTGCAGGATCCGGTCAGCCGCGAGATCGTCGCTTACGCCGTCGACTACACCCGGGTGGAGTGGCACGGCCTGACGGACGAGGCAACGGCAGATCTGGCGGCGCTGCGCGAACAGATCCCGGGCGATCTGCAGTTCACCGGCGGGACCGCGGACGGCTCGCTGGCCATCGTCTATGCCGATGCGGCAGAGATGCCGGGCGTTTACTACCTGTTCGATCGGGAAACGCGGCAGGCCACGGAGCTCTTTTCGACCCGCCCGGACCTTGCCGGCGCACCGCTGCAACCCATGGAAGCACTGGAGATTCCTTCCCGGGATGGCCTGACGCTGGTCTCCTACCTGACCCGACCCGCAGGCGCGGAAGGTCCGCAGCCCATGGTGCTGGTGGTCCACGGCGGTCCCTGGGCGCGGGACAGCTACGGCTATCACTCCTTCCATCAGTTCCTGGCGAATCGCGGGTACGCGGTGCTCAGCGTCAACTACCGGGGCTCCACCGGCTTCGGCAAGAACTTCGTCAACGCTGCCATCGGCGAGTTTGCCGGCAAGATGCACGACGACCTGATCGATGCGGTGAGCTGGACTGTCGAGCAGGGCATCGCCGACCCCGAGCGGGTTGCCATCCTTGGCGGCTCCTACGGCGGCTACGCAACGCTGGTCGGCGTGACCTTCACGCCGGACACCTTCGCCTGTGGCGTGGACATCGTCGGCCCCTCCAGCCTGATTACCCTGGTAGAGAGTTTCCCTGCGTACTGGGGGCCGCAGCTGGAAGCCACCTGGTATAAGTTCGTCGGCAACCCGGCAGACGAGGAAGACCGGGCGGACATGCACAACCGCTCGCCCATTGCCCGCACGGACGACATCAAGGTGCCGCTGCTGATCGGCCAGGGCGAGAACGACCCGCGCGTGACCAAGCTCGAATCCGACCAGATCGTCGCTGCCATGAACGAGCGCAACCTGCCGGTGACCTATCTCAACTACCCCGACGAGGGCCACGGCTTCGTGCGGCCGGAAAACCGGATGTCTTTCTACGCCACCACGGAGGCCTTTCTGGCGCAGTGTCTGGGAGGACGCTATCAGCCCATTGGCGATGACTTCGCCGGCTCCTCCGTTCAGGTGCTGAGCGGCGCCGAGTACGTACCCGGGCTCGCAGAGCAGCTCGAGCAGGCGGCGGCAGAAGGAAGCACCGGCGGCTGATCAGCTTGAACGGCTCACCGTACGCCTTGTTCGGCCTGGTCGTTCTACTCTCGTTGCCGTTCTGGCTCTACGGCGCGCTGGTCGACGGCGAGTTGCTGCCGGGCCTGCCGGTGAGTTCGGTGATGGTCGTGTGCCCGGCAATCGCCGCCGGGCTGCTTGCTTATCGATCGGGTGGCGCCGCGGCGCTGATCGCGCTCTGCAAACGCGCAACCGATTTCACCCGCATGCGTCCCTGGGCCTGGCTGGTGGCGTTTGGCACCATGCCGCTGGTGATGACGCTATCCGCCGTTGTCCTGCTGGCGTCTGGCGAAAACCTTCCCGCACCGGAGATCAGCCTGACCCAACTTCTAGGGCTCATGGCGTTGTTTCTCGTAGCAGCGACGCTGGAAGAACTGGGCTGGACTGCCTACGCGACCGGCAATCTCGTCAGGCAGCATGGGTTGATCGCGGCCGCCCTGATCGTCGGCGCGGTGGCCGTGGTCTGGCACCTGATCCCCCTGCTTCAGGTCGATCGAGCCTGGGACTGGATCGCCTGGTGGGCAATCGGCACGACCGCGCGGCGCCTGATCATCGTCTGGCTGTACATCCGCGGTGGCGAGAGCGTCTTCTCTGCCTCCCTGTTTCACGCGATGAACAACGTCAGCTGGATGGCTTTTCCGGTCATGGGATCTCACTACGACCCGATGTCGACCGCACTCATTCTCTGCCTGCTGACAGCGCCGATCCTCTTTGTCGTCGGCAACGCGCGGAGTTGAAGGGATGCCCGGATCAGACCCTTTTCGAGAGAGAGGGACGGGTCTGACCGGGCGTTGCGAGAGGAAAACCCGCAGCCCTACTGTCTCCGCCTGACCGTATAGGATCTATCTGAATTCACCGAACGGTTCGTCAGGGTGCACCGACGACGTTGCCGGTGCGCACACGCCTGCCGGCTAGCCGGCCTTGTGTTTGGCGATTGCTGCTTCGATCTGCTTGCGCTCTGTGCCGTCGAGCCGCGCCTGCAGCCCGCGCATCATCTCGTCGAGCACCCGAGCCGCATGTTCGTTGTCCTGAATCTTCTGCCAGTAAGCGGCCACCTTCTCCGTCGCGAGTATCGGGTTGTCCACGTCGAGCCTGGGGACGGTGTGCTCACAGAGGAACAGCGCCGGGACCAGGCTGCAGTCCGCTCTGGTCAGCTCATCGCCAACCGCGAAGTCGCCTTCGCCGATGTGCTGCTCGAGCGCACCCATGCCCCGCACGACCTGGCCGATCAGCAGATCGCGGACGGCGTCGACACGCGTACGGCGATCAATCTGCGGCAGCACCATGAAGATGTTATTCATCAGGTAGATGTCCGCGATCCGGGAGATCAGGCGAACGTCCGCCCGCTCGCGCGGCGTGCTGCCGAGCAGCGCTTTGTCCGGATACAGGTCATCCAGATACTCGGCGATCACCTCGGACTCCGGGATGATGCCCCCATCCACCTCGAGCACGGGAATCCTGCCGATCGGCGAGACGTCCTTCATCCTGCCGAGAAAGAAAGCCGTAGGCAGCTCGAAGTCGATGTCGGTGATGCCCATAGCGTAGATCTGCATCCGCACTTTGGCAGAATAGGGGCTGAGATCGCCGGTATAGAGTTTCATGCTTTTTCTCCGAGGCCTTCATGAATTGTTGCGCTTTCCGCAGGTTCGAGCTCACGCCGATCCCGCTCCTCGACGATGGCTTCGATCCGCTCGTAAAGGAAATAGAGCAAGAAGCACATGGTCACGGTAGCGGTGCCGCCGATGACGAAGTGCCAGAACCAACCGAGGTGATGGGCGATGAAGCCACCAATGGAGGTGGCCAAGGCACCGCCGGCGGCCATGACCACAATCTGCGTCGTGTAGTCCGTTGCTGCCTGCGACTTGCTGGCCCACTTCAGGCGCGCCGCCTGGAACGCCACCGTCAGAAACGACGGCAGGGCGATGCCGTTCAGGGTGACCCCGAACACAATGGCGTAACTCGGCTCCTCCAGCGATCCCATCCAGATGATCGGAATCACCGCCAACACCATCATCACCGCCGCAATGAGGAAGGCTTTCAGATAGCCGTAGGTCGAGAGCACCCAGCTGGCGATGGAGGCACCGATGATTGTGCCCACCAGCGTTGCCGGCCCCACCATGGTCGCAACTTCAGCGGCCCGGAAGCCGAGATCGGAGAGATAGGTGGGATACATGGTGGCAATGATTGCGCCGGCCATCGCCACAAAGAAGCAGAGCGGATACACGTAGTAACTCTCGCGCCGCTCGAAGAGGCTCTTCAGGCTCGGGGGTGCCGCTCGCTCGTACTGCAACGGTCGCGGCGGTTCCGGGCGCAGGATGCCCGGCAGCGAGCAGGCAATCAGCAGCAGCGACGCCACCAGCATGGCGATCGTCCAGCCGTAGGCATCGTAGATCCAGGCAATGCCAACCCAGGAAACGAACATGCCGATGTTTCTGGCGATGTCGAGCACGCCGGCGGCCACCGGCCGTTCCTCGTCGTGGATGTTCTCCACCATGTAGCCGTCGATGGCCACGTCCTGGGTGGTCATGATGCTGTTCTTCAGCGTCCACAGCGCGATCACGACCACCAGGTTTTCGACCGTCGGCTCGAACAGGGTCATCCCCATGTAGGCAAAAGCACCCATGGTGGTGCAGGGGATGAACCAGGACCGGCGCATGCCGAATGAGCGGCTGCCGGTGCGATCGACAAACGGCGCCCAGAGCGGCCGCAGCCAGGTGGGGATCATGGGGATGGTAAACACCCACCACATATCGAGAGACAGACCCTGCTCCCGATAAATCACCGGAAGCATGAGGCCGACAAACGCGGCAGGTAGCACCTGCCCCATCTGCAGACCCATCACGGCCGAGAAGCGAAAGAAGGTGGGTGCGTCGCGCACCATGTCCCGGGCACGAAACATGCGCGGTTTGCTCAGTGTCTCCTCCATGAGACCACTATACATGGCGCGCGGCCGGGAAAAGTTACCAGTGGCCGGATCCAGGCTCGCCTTTGATCGGGCCTTTCAGGTCCTGCGTCACCCAGCCGCCGTAGTAGCCACCGGGCTGCGGGGTAACCTGCTCATCGCCGACGAAACAGTCCAGGCGGTTCGGGTAGAACGCGTACCAGCCTGCTATCTCGGCGAACTCTGGAAAGGTCTCCCGATAGCACCAGGCCACTGGCACAGCCGGCCCGTCGACAACGGCAAAGCTGGTGGCTAGCCCCTTCCACTCGCAGATCGACGGGGCATCCAGCTCGACGAGGCGATCTTCGACCACGTCAGATGGCGGCAAGTAGTAGGTCGGAGCGCCAGCCGTCTCCAGTACCCGCCTGCCTTCTGCGGTTCGAGCGATCTCGGTGTCTCCGTGCTTCACCCGCAAGGTCTCCGCTACCGGCTCCAGGGCAGGCGGCCGCGGGAAGTCCCAGACCGAGCGCTCGCCAGGGCCGACGGGCTCGGCAAAAGGCGGCCGCTCCTGGCCGCGGTAGGTCCACTTCCGGCGAGCTTCGAGAATGGCGGGGTTGGCAGTGAGCATCAGCGGCTTATTCCTGTATCGATATCAGCCAGCCGTTTGCGAAAGCGCATGAGCGCCCGGCTGCTGGGTGTCTGAATGGCGACCCGATTGTGAAACAGCACCCGGATGCTGACCGTGCCATCCGTGAGGGTGACGCCGTAACCATCCGGGTCGGTCAGAGCGGTAACGCCTTTCCAGGCCGGCGCGGCCTCCGAGCGCTCAGCCTGAGCGAGGATCTTCTGGTAAACGCGCAGCGCCAGGTCGGCGGTGACTTTCGTCTCGGGCGTCGTGTCCTGTCCCACCACGACCGGCTCAGCGCTCTTCGTCCTCGGTTCCGGACCGACCGCGCAGCCTGCCTCTGGACTTTTCAGCTTCGTAGCGCGCCTTCAGCCGTGCGAGCTGCCACTCCGGCAGCTTTACCCGGGCATCCCAGTCCCGATCGTCGTCGAAATGCTCGATGCCGACTTCGGTGAGCGCCCGATTCAGCCGGGAGAAAAATCCTTTCCTGCCTTTCTCAGCCATGCTCTCTTCTCCCGCGCTTCTCACACCGATGCTTCGCCCGGCCTCGAGTACGTCTCAAAGTTCTTCCACTGAGAGCCCTTCGTGCTCAACAAGTTCCGCGATGGCTTCCTCGAAAAGCGCCCGCGCATGCGCTGAGATCAGCCGCAGGCGTGCGTGCAGCGCTCGATCCGCCGGATCCAGATCCTCGCACTCCATGCTGTAGCGCTCGAAGGCGCTGATATCCATCACCAGCTGGGCGATGTGGTTCGGGCACTCGCACTGCAGGTTGGGCGCCATGGCCGCGAGCTGAGCGACGGTCTCCGCTGAAAAACGCTGCGCCGGCAGGCCTTCACGATCGATCAGATCGATCAGCGACACCCCGCTGGACACTACCTCTAGGTTTCGCAGCAGCTCCGCGGGCGTCGCTGAGTTCTTCAGGCAGACCACGCCGCCATCCATCAGCGTTCGCAGCGTCTTCTGGTTGGCAAAGCCGTACACCACCACTACCCGGGGGAACTGATCCCGGCGCAGCTGAATCAACCTGGCCACCTCGTCGCCGGGCAGGGTCGGTAACTCAACCATCAACGCGCAGCTTTCCGCCTCCGGCACGTCCGGACCGGCAAGCCAGCCAGCGGCTTCTGCCGGAACAAACTCGATCTGCCTGCCTGCCGTGTGACCAGCCAGGCGGGTGGGCAGCCCTTCGCCGACCACGAGCGCGCGGTCCAGCTCCATTGCCGGAGCCGTTTCCCGGTTTGCACCGAGGCGTTCACGCAAGGCATCGTCCGTCATCCCAGCCAGCATGCTGATCTGGTGCCCCTGGCGGACGAGATCCCGGAGCAGGCACAGCCGGTCAACCTGCGCCTGGGAATAGAGGCGTCGGCCCGAATCGGTCCTGATCGGCTCGATCGCGTGATAGCGGCTTTCCCACTTGCGCAGGGTGTGGCTGGTGATACCTGTCAGCTGCGTCACCGCGCCGATCGGCATTTCGACTTCTGATGGGTTGGCCATGATTGTTCCGTTTCCGGGCAGGCCGGTCGTTGGCCCGCGTCGGCATCAGTTTAGACAAGGGATGCGCCAGACCAAAGTCTGTCTAACGCGTGTCTAGAGAGAGCGGGTGGACGCCCCGAGTTTGGGAGAGAGAGGAGGCCAGGGCGTCCACCCTGAACTGAAGATTCAGCCGCGGCCGACCCAGGCGCTGCACCAACCGGCGCCGACAACAAGCCGACCGGGAATGGCTGTGCAGGTGCCTACCCCTTCGCCGGTTTCGACGTAGAGCGCGCAGCTCGCGCAGTTCTGCGCATCGCCGCCAGGACCCGCTTTCTTCGGGTGCTGCGCGGGGTCCACCGTCGACGCATCTTCCACGTAGTTCAGGGCCACGGCGATGGGCTCATCGACGCCGAGCAACGTGTTCTCAGCGGCGATCAAGCGGCCGCCGAAGGCCGCCGCGGACGTGGCCAGCAGCGACTTCTTGAGCAAGTGTCTTCTATTCATCACGAATCTCCTTTCTGCGCGCCTTTCCTGCGCCTCTTTCCTGCGCCTAGTGGCGCACGCTGAGCGGTTGGTCATGAAAGACCGGGCTACCGACCGCCGCCTCGTCGTCGGCGACCCGCTGCCGAAGCACCGCGTCGCGAACACCACAGCGATGCAGTAATTGATGCACCTCGCCGAGGCTTCTGAAGCGCAGCGTTTTGCCTCGCCAGTGCCGCAGCAGACCCGCTCCGGACCCGGAAACCACTTCGACCACGTAATCCCGACAGCCGTCAGAGACGATTCGCGCCTGCATCGGCTGCGCTGACGCTGCCTGCTTCAGTTGCCGCGGGGTCATACCAGCCACCCCCCGATCACCACCCCGGTGGAGACCAATACGGCCGCCATCAGGTAAATCGATGTAGTGGGCTCATAGCGCAGCGCTCTGGCGGCAACTCGGGCCTGAAGGGGATAACCATGTCGTCGACGATCTTTCATTTCTCTTGCGTGTCTAGCTTGTTTCGATTTAGCGAGGCGCATCTTCCAATGAATTCTATTCTTTGTCAACTATTATCTTCTACATTTCGGCGATTTCCGCACACTTATATAGATATATATTGGACATAGTCTCTATTTCTTGCCATAGTCCACCTCGTGTCGAACCTTTAACTGAGAACACCCAGGTAGCCCACCACCATGAACGAACTCCTGTTACTCACAGGCACACAGCTGTTCGCCGCCCGGCACCTGCCGCCGCCCAGCCAGGGCCTCACCGTGCTGATGAGCGAAAGTCAGAGCCTCTGCAACCGACTGCCCTTTCATCAGCAGAAGCTCGGCTTCGTGCTGTCCGCCATGCGGGAGCACGCTAAAGAGCTCCGTAAGGCCGGCTACAAAGTGCGCTACCACCCGCTGGAGGAGAATCGGGACTTCCTGGACATCCTGCGGGCGACCCTTGTCGACATTGAGGCCAGGCGCCTGCTTCACTTTGCTTCCGAGGACGCAACGCTCGACGCCCGGATTGCGCGGGTGGCTGACGATTTGAGCTGCCCACGCCAGGAACTGCCGAGCCCGATGTTTCTGCTCGACGAAGCCACGGTGGACGACTACTTTCAGCGCGCGAGCAAGCCGCGAATGGCAGGCTTCTACAAGGCACAGCGCCTGCGACTGAACCTGCTCGTGGAGAGCGGCAAACCGCTGGGCGGCAAGTGGAGCTTCGATGAGAGCAATCGGCGCAAGCTGCCGAAAGATCAGGCCGTGCCCTTGCCCCCCAACTTCAAAGTCAGCAACACGACCCGCGAGTGCCTCGAGATGGTCGCGGAAACGTTCAGCAGCCATCCAGGCCGCGCCACCGATCTCTGGCTGCCTACCGATCGGGCCGGTGCCCTCGCCTGGCTGGATACCTTTCTCGAGGAGCGGCTGATCGGTTTCGGCACCTTCGAAGATGCGATTTCGAGCCGCTCCCCTACTCTGTTCCACAGCACGCTGTCACCGTTTCTGAATGTCGGCCTGATCACGCCTGACGAGGTTGTCGCCCGCGCGATGGAAGCAGCCGATGCGCAGCAGGTGCCGCTGAACGATCTGGAAGGCTTCATCCGTCAGGTGGTCGGCTGGCGGGAATTCATCCGCGGCGCTTACCGACAGCATGGCGAGACCATGCGCAACCGGAACGTCTGGGGTGGCACCCGCGAGCTGGCGGACTCCTGGAACGACGCGGCAACGGGGTTGCCGCCGCTTGATGCGGCGCTGCGCACGAATCTCGACTACGGCTGGAATCATCACATCGAGCGGCTGATGGTGATCGCCAACCTGATGAACCTGGCCGAGATTCACCCGCAGGCCGTCTACCGCTTCTTCATGGCCAACTACATCGACGCCTACGACTGGGTGATGGTGCCGAACGTATTCGGCATGGGGCTCACGTCCGACGGCGGGATCTTCACCAGCAAGCCGTACATCTGCGGCTCCAACTACATCCGCAAGATGAGCGACCACAAGAACGGCGACTGGGCAGACGTGATGGACGGCCTCTACTGGCGTTTTGTCAGCAAGCACCGACAGATCCTCGCCCGCAATCCCAGGCTGGCCATGATCACCCGGGTGCTGGACAAGATGGACCAGAAGCGCCTGCGGCACCTTGCCGAGCGAGCGGAGGCATTCATCAGCGAGCACACGCGGAGCGCTGCCTGATGCGCCGGCTCATGGTCATCGGCGCCGGTGGCGGCATCGGCGCCGCGCTGGTCGACGCGCTGGCAGCGCGGCCCGACGTCGATCTCGTCTGCGCGGTGCATCGCCGGCCGGTCAGCAGCACCAGCGCCAAGGTCCGCTGGGTGGAGGCGGCACTCGAGAACACCGACACGATCTGCAATGCTGCACACGAGATGGTCACCGACGGCGGTCTGGACGGCGTCATCGTCGCCACCGGCCTTCTGCACGATGCCTGCCTGCGACCGGAAAAGTCCCTTCGCGATCTGACGGACAGCAAGCTCATGAGCGCCTACGTCAGCAACGCCGCCAGCCCTCTGCTGCTGATCGCCGAGCTGAAGCCTCTGCTGAAACGAGCCAACGTGTCGTTCGTCTGCCTGCTATCCGCCCAGATCGGCAGTATCGGCGACAACCGGCTGGGCGGCTGGTACGGCTACCGAATGGCCAAGGCGGCGCTGAACATGGGCATCCGCACGGCGGCCATTGAGCTGGATCGGGAACGGATCGATACCCGGCTGCTGGCTGTGCACCCGGGAACCACTCGGACCAACCTCTCTCGGCCCTTCGTCCAACGGCGGCGGAGCGCGGTCGCCACGGCTGAAGAGACTGCCTTGCGACTTCTCGAACTGCTCGAGGGTGCGACCACCATCGAGAACGGTGCGTTTCTGCACTGGGATGGGACGCCGATCCCCTGGTAGAGGGTGCCAGCGAACCAACCTACTTCAGAAGCGCGACTCAATTGTTTTGACCTGCCACTCGTGCTTGGCCTCATTCATCGTGGCACAGAGAATCTTTTCGCCATCGGTGCGAACATTGACAAGGCCGTATACCAAACCGCTGACGAGCTTCGTGTTTTCCAGTCGAGAAGTGCGTGTCCGCTTGATACCACCCGCCATGGTAGTTCGGTGTTTTACACTGATCCGGCCGGGAGAAACCGTTTCCACCTCCGAGCCGGTAGTCACCTCGGCGCTGATAGCATCAGCCAGCTTGATACTTCGCGCCAGCTCGGTGGAGTAGATGAGTGGCGAGACGAGATCATCGTCTTTGATTTCCATATGGCCCGTGGTGGCACTCGCGGCGATGATACTGGGACGAGGATGGTCATGACCTTCGTTGTCGCCTGACGAGATCACCGTCACAGCTGGAGCCATGGCACTCATGAACTCGTATGAAACATCTTCACTCCCGTGGTGACAGGCTTTCGCCACATCACACTGGAACTCGATCCGGTCCCCTTCATAGTCTTCGAGCAGCGCCTGCTGCGCTTTCGTATTCAGATCGCCAGTCAACAGCACCCGAGAACGGCCATAGTCCACCCTCAGCAGGATGCTGTTGCCGTTAGTGTTCTGACTGTTGCCACCAAGACTACGCAGTGCAGGCTTACCACTCACCTCGTACTCAACGGGACCCAGCACCCGCACAGCAACATCTGAGTCGACCCCGTCAAAACCAGGCAGGTAGACGTCCACATGGCTTAGCCTATGCACCGGTGTCGGTGCCCCGCTCTTTTTTCTGGCCTCAAACACACGCTCGATGAACTTAGCCCACTCGCCTTGCAGCTTTGGGCCAGAGCCACTTCCCAAAGACCGCTGAACCGAGGCCCTGTCCTCGAGCAACCTTGTGAGGTACCACTGATTGCCTACTTTCCTCTTGGTGCCGAGATTGCGGCCGCCGTCTTTCCACCACGACACACCCGCGTGATAGAACGCTTCGATGTTAATGTCCGAGATGTCGAGTTCATGCGACTCATCCGGATTCAGCAAGTCCCACAGCCCGCCGTAGTGATCACCGTCATTGTGGGATGCAATGAGTGCATCAATTTCGATTGAGTTGCGCCCGTAGTCCCGCTTGAACTTCCAGTCAACGAAGTCGGCCGCGTTCTTGCCGGAGTCCTGCCGCGCACGCGCCCATCCACCGTCGATAAGAATATGGCGATGATCCGGTGTGCGAATGAGCACACCGTCTCCCTGGCCGACATCAATGAAGTAGAACTCGAGAAGGGAGGCCCCACCAAGATCACGTCTGTGCACATAACCGGTGACACCTCGAGCCTTGACCTTACGCCAAGTGCCGCTACCAGTAAGGGTGCTCACCCTATCGCCCCAAAGTAGTTCGATGTGGTCGCCGGTCCCACCAGCACCGAAAAAGAGTCTCGCGGTATCAGAGCTTATGTAGTCGATAGCCATCAGTTTCCCTCAGGTGATTGAGCAACACCCGGGAACTGCAGGCTTGCAGGTTGGAGACTCCAGCCTGCAGGATGGGGGCCTTCCCGCACAAGACAGTATATCTGAGCACCCAGTGCGCCCAAGTGCAGATTTGTACTGGGCTCAGCAGTAGGAGCTTAGGGCACCCATATTGGCCCCTATATCTACTATCCGCAGAGCACGTCAGTTTTCTACGAAGTTATCCTGATCACCGATCACTTGATATCGGTGGACCCTTCCTCGCATGTTGCCCGCCCCAACGAGCCGGTCTCGGGTTGAAGCCAACGGCGTGTCATTGCGCCCGTTCGGCGGACGCCTTAAGACCGGCATATCGGACTCATCGACTGCGGCTTGGACCAGATGTTCATCAGCGAACACGTGGATGTTTTCATCCTCGGTGAGAGATGCATCCGGGTTGTCGACGTTGCGCACGGCTCCACCTGCCAGGCCTCTCCGTGCTCCGAGATAGCGCCAGGCTATGGATGGCGTCATCAATAGTACAGTCACCTGATCATCCGAGTCGTTGCAGACCGCAACCTCGAAGTGCTTTCCGGCACAAAGCCAGTACGTCACTATCGGCCGTTGGAGAACCCCGGAAACAGAGTTCGAAAGCAAAGCAGCAAGGTAGGCTTCACGCACTGTCACTTCAGGGTGTGGCACTTCTGGCCAATAAGAGCGTCCCTTACGGCCTTGCGCGTTGTTCGAGTGCAGGCCTCCAAACCAATGTGCATTGATGTGTGCCCGCTCTCGCTGGTGCAGGTTGTTAAAGTTGTTAGCGGCAGCATTGATAACGTTCAGGTGACTTGCTGGATTCGCTAGCGCCGCCGCGGTAGCGTTGCGAAACACCTGAGATAACCGCGGATTCGCAGCCCTGAGCTCCGCGATTGCGGCTGATACATCTTCGCCGGTGTAGAGCACCGCATCCAGCAATCGGAGAATCCGCCCCTTCGATATATTGCCTGCCATCGTATCTGGCATCGTGTGTCTCCCTCCCTGTGGGACTCCCAATTATTCATGATCGATTCGCAGCTGTCATCGATCCCGTGATGCGGCCTGTCAGCAGACGTTAGAGTGATTTGTCAGCAGCTTTAGACTGATACCTGACCAACTCCGTCTTTCGCAGTGCATTAGTACACTGACGCTGGTCACCGCTGTCCTGCCAGCGACGCCAGATCTGGCATACTCGACGTCGCGGGCTGAAAGGGAGTTTCGCAGCTGGCTCAACCGTAAAAGAGGGCTCCAGATGGCCGAAAACAACGTCTCAACTGAAGCAAGCGCCCGCGGGATACTGACAAGCACACCCGATGAGCCGGTTGGTCTCGCCTCGCCGGACCAGGTTGAGCCGCAACCATTCCACATCTCAATGATCTTCGTATTTCTGTTCACGCTGTCTTACTGCGTACTGGGAGTCTGGCTCCTGTTTGACGGCTGGCTGAACAGCTTCTCGTCAGTTTACTGGCTATGGTCCATCGAACCCGAAGTGGGTATTCCGCCTATCTACGAGCTGGCGATGATGTCACTGGTCGGATCGATTCTCGGATGCGGAACGTTGGATATCGTCTCCTTCCACAAGTACGTAGCCATAGAGAAGAAGTACGACGTCGACCACATCTGGGGTTACTTCATCTCTCCGGTGCTGGCATCGATCATAGGCTTAATTGTCTTCGCGCTCTTTCAGAGCGGGCTGCTCATCTTCTCAGGCGGATTTTCGTCTGAATCAACTCCGACAACGGCAACACTGGGCTTCACCGCAGTTGGGTTCGTTGCCGGCTACAGCTGGCCGGATGCAGTGGCGAAGTTCCGCGATGTCTCAAAGAGCATCTTTCAGACGAACAAACGTGAAAAAAGCACTTCCACTGGATCTGTGGACGCGCCCACAACAAATGGGATTCAGCCAGTCACTGATCAGTCGCCAGCAGATACTGTGCAAGGGGAAGGCGAGTCAGCAGAGCCGACGACGGTTTCAGGTGCAGTGCCAGCGTCTGAGACTGACCCAGGTACCGCCCAGAGATAACTCTAGTTAACCTGCCCTGGCGCCGGCCGCCTGACCCGCCGCCTCGAGCAGCTCGTTGAATACGTCGTCCGCCGCATCCGCAATCCGCTCCAGATCCGGCAGCAGACGCGTTTCCGAGATGAACGAGAAAAACAGCTGCCGGTTGTAGCTGAGAATGGTGACGCTGAAGCCGACGTTGCCCGTAAGCACCAGCAGGCCGATGGTGTCGATCACCTCGAGGCCACACATGTACTGCGGCACCTGCACGCCCGGCACGTTGGTGCAGACGAAGTTGATCCCGACGTTCGGCGGCCGGAAGCCTCCTACCCGCGGCATCGCCGGCAGGCTCATCCGCGCCATGGCCGCCGTGGGGTCCATTGGGGTGCCGACGAGCTGAGTGGCCATCATGGCCACGGGGGGAACGTAAGGCATGGACTCCTGCATGAGGGTCACCGACTGCGCTTCCTGCTCGCGCTTGATCCGCTCCATCTCGCCGACCACCGCATGCAGCCGCTGCACCGGGTCCAGCGTCTCCGCCGGCAGGCGTGGGAAGATCGCCGACACCTCGTTGCCGAGCGCGCCCTTCTTGTCTTCCGTGCGCACGTTCACCGGACACATCACCCGCAGGTACTGCCCGTTGCTGGCCGCCTCGTCTTTGTCCGCCAGATAGCGAGCCACCGCCTCCGAGACCACCGTCAGCACCACGTCGTTGATCGTGCCGCCAAGCTGGCGGCGGATCTCTCTGATCTCGCCGAACGGCTTCTTGATCCAACGCACCTTGCGCGTCGGGCCGACGATGCCGGCGTTGAATGGCGCCGTCACCGCCGGCTGAGCAACGAACCGCGTCATCACCTCCGTGGCCCGGCGCATCAGCTGGGTGTTCGAGGCTGCCTGGCTGGCGAGGTTGACCAGGTTCTTCTGGCCAATCGCCTTCACGTTGTCCCGAACCGCCTCTGACAGCAGCTCAGCAGGTGATGGTGGCTCCTCAGGCTGCCAGGGCTCATTCGGCGCCACCGGTTCGCCGGCGTCGGGATCCATGTCATACAGCACCAGGGTCAGCTCGATGCCAGACGCGCCGTCGATCATCGCGTGGTGGGTCTGCTGCAGCAGCAGCGTCTTCCCGGGCACACCAGAAATCATGACCATCCGCCAGAGCGGCGCGTCCCGCGGCAACAGCGGCTCGTTCAGCGCCACCGCTGCGTCCACCGCGTCTTCGTAGCTGGTGCCGGGCGGCAGCTCGTGGTGCACCACGTGATTAGTCAGATCGAAGTCCGGATCGTCCACCCAGACCGGATGGGCGATGCTGAATGGAATCTGCTGCAGCTTGCGCCGGTAAGCCGGCACCTGGTGAATACGCTTCTCGAAGCGAGTCAGCAGGCGCTGAAAGTCCAGCTCGCCATCCAGCGTGTACACCGATGAGATGTGCATCGGGCTGCTGGCTGACTCACCGTAAATGAAGGACGCGTCTGTTTCCGTCAGGCGCATACTGCCCCCTTTCAATTCAGATTCCCCGAACCCGATGTTACCCGTGCTGATCAGCCCATGGCGAGGACGCCGATCAAAAACGTGCGTTGCTCGTAATCGGTGTATCTTGTCGGTTCCCTCTGCAGACGGAGCAGCGCCATGACCCTGCGCGTAGTGGGGGCCGGCCTCTATCGCACCGGCACGAAGTCGCTCAAGGCAGCGCTGGAAGTCCTGCTCGGCAGGCCCTCGTACCACATGGCGGAGGTTTTTCAGCACCCGGAGCACATACCGGTCTGGCATGCGGCTGCAGAGGGCCGGATGCCCGACTGGCAGGCATTTCTGAAGGACTACAACGCCACCCTGGACGCCCCGGCGGCCTACTTCTGGCCGGAGCTCAGCCGGGTTTTTCCGGATGCGCTCATCCTGCTATCCATCCGCTCTGAGGAATCCTGGTGGCGGAGCGCCAGCCAGACCGTGATGAAGACCGAAGGTATGGTGTCTCCTGAGTGGGATGCCATGAACAACGCGATGCGCGCCTCGCGCTTCGCAACGACCAGGTCCGACAAGCAGTCGATGATTCACGGCTTCAGGCAACACAACGAACGGGTGCGGGCTGAAGCCGACCCTGACCGGCTGCTGGAGTGGACAATCGGCGACGGCTGGGAACCGCTCTGCAGTGCCCTGAACGTGCCGATCCCAGACCAGCCTTTTCCGCACACCAACTCAACCGAGGAGTGGCTGGCTCGCGAGGCGCGTCGCGAGGACCGCTGACAGCCGTCTCCCAGGAAGCAGTTACCCATGCAGCAAACAGACGACCCCGTCAGCCAGATCCTCTCGCTCTATGTTGAAACCGGCCACCGTGACTACATCGGCGAGCCCGTCAATCAGCTGGAGCACGCGGCCCAGACCGCCGACTGTGCGCTAGCGGCCGGCCGCAGCGATGAGGTGGTCTGCGCTGCTTTCCTGCATGACGTCGGCCATCTGTGCAACGCGGACGCAGAGCGAATGGGCAATTGGGGTGCAGCCGGTCACGAAACCCTCGGCGCCCGATACCTGCTGGCACTCGGCTGCAACGAACGGCTCGCTCAGCTGGTCGAAGGCCATGTGGCCGCCAAGCGTTACCTCACCTTCAAGCAATCCGAGTACTACCAGCGCCTGTCGAAGGCGAGCAAGGCAACGCTGCGACACCAGGGCGGGCCCATGAGCGCGGACGAGGCTCAGACGTTCGAAGCGAACCCGCTGTTCGAGCAGATCCTCGAGCTGCGGACCTGGGACGAAGCCGCCAAGGTGCCGGCACAGCCGGTGTCCCTGACGAAGTACGAGGCGATTCTCCGTCGCTACTGGGAGGACAGCAGTGACGCTGACGGCTGAGCAACTGGCGTTCTGGCAAAGCAACGGCTGGCTGCTGTTGCCGAGCTATCTGGACGACGGCGGGCGAGCACGCCTGGACCAGGCCGTTGCGGACCTGTCCGCCCGGCAGGAGACGGCCGGCAAGTGGATGAAGTACTTCGAGCCTGGCCCGGACGGGCAACGCCAGCTTTGCCGAGTGGAGAACTTCCTGGCCTACCACTCAGCACTCGCCGAGCTGGTGAACGGACAGGCGATGCTCGGCCTCGTCACTGAGCTGCTTGGCGAGCCGGCGATCCTGTTCAAGGAGAAGATCAACTACAAGCTGCCCGGCGGTGCCGGCTTTGCACCGCACCAGGACGCACCCGCGTTCACCACCTTCAACCAGTCGCGGCACCTCACCGCCATGCTGAGCGTCGACGCCACCACGCCGGACAACGGCTGCCTGGAGTTCGCAGCACATCCGGGCTTCGGGAAGTCGCTGCCATTGGCCGACGATCTGACCATCGCGCCGGAAATCGCCCGGGAGTTGCGGTGGACGCCGCTACCGACTCAACCCGGCGACCTGCTGCTGTTCGACTCCTACCTGCCCCACCGCTCAGCCGGCAATCAGTCGGCGGCGGCGCGACGGGCGCTGTATCTCACCTACGCCAAAGCGGCGGAAGGCGACCATCGGCTCGAGTACTACGCCCGCAAACGCGCGGCCTTCCCACCGGACGTGGAGCGGGAGCCAGGACGTGAGTACGACGACGCCGCCGTGTTCAACGTCGGCAACCCGATCCGCTAAAGCGCCGGGCTCACCAGCGGGGCGCAGGTCGGCCGACGGCGCCGTTTTCGGTCAGCTTCACGTGGGTCAGGGTCTGATCCAGATGCCGTGCGCGCCAGGAGAGCAGCCGCTCGGCGTATTCCAGCCGCACCGATAGCAGCGCCGGATCCTCTGCACGATTGAAGAGCTCATCGGGGTCTTCCTGCAGATCGAACAGCAGCGGCGGCAAACCGGCGAAGTGCACGTACTTGTAGTTGTGGTCGCGCAGCACGCTCAGGTTGCAGGCGTGCTGCGGCAGATCCAGTGCTGTCTCCACATCGTCATCCGTCGGGTCCCGGAAGTCGAACTCCCAATGCGCGGCGTCGCGCCAACCCTGGGCCGGTGCGCCACGTTCGAGCAACGGCGTCAGCGAACGGCCGTCGCTGGCCGGGTCCGCCGGCAGCCCCACCCAGTCCAGCAGCGTCGGCAGGATGTCCACGTGTTCCGTGAACTCCCTGCGCACCAACCCTCGAGTTCCCTCCGCCCGATCGCGTGGATCCCGAACGATCAGCGGGATGTGATAGGACTGATCGAAGTAGCCGGACTTGCCCAGCAGCCAGTGATCACCGAGCTGCTCGCCATGGTCTGAGGTGAAGATGATGAGCGTCTGCTCCCAGGCGCCGTCGGCTTTGAGCGCCGCCACCAGGCGCCCTATGTTGTCATCCACCTCAGACATAAGGCCGAAGTAGCTGGCCTTCAGCCGCCGTAGCCGTGCTTCCTGCTCCGGCGCCCGGGCGTAGCGTTGCCCGAGCTGCCAGGCGAGCCAGGGATGCTGCTCAGCCTCGATCGCAGCCGTCTCGGCACGGCGGAATCCGGGCAACTCGTCCGGCGGGTAGTAGGCGTTGTATGGCCGAGGGGCGATCCAGGGCGGATGCGGTCGCAGCAGAGAGAGATGCACGCACCAGGGCGCCGTTTGCCCGGTGATGTAGTTGATGGCCCGATCGGTCAGGAAGCGGGTGTCATGATGTTCGGCGCTGAGCGCCAGCGGCGCAGGGGTGTCTCCGCCCTGCTCCCACTCCGGCTGCTCCGCCTTCGTCAGGTAGAGATCGTAGCCGCGTTCCGGCGGCGTAACGCCCTGACCCTCGAGCCACTCTGCCCAGAGGGAAACGTCTCCTTCATTCAGCAGCACTTCCGGGTGTAATCCCGGCAGCAGCCCCTCATAGGTCCGCAGCTCTGGTGCATCCGAGGGATGTTCACGGGGGTCCGCGCTGGTGTCGGTGTAGCCGAACAGCACCGGATCGTAGCCGGCCTCCCGGAGCTTAAGCGCCCAGTTGGAGTGCCGGCGGTCGAGCGGCGTGCCGTTGGTCACCGAGCGGTGATTCATCATGTAGAGGCCGGTGTGCAGCGAAGCCCGGCTCGGGCCGCAGGGCACGGCCTGGCAGTAGTGCCCGGCAAAGAGCACGCCGGCTTCGGCCAGCGCATCCAGATGTGGGGTGCGCAGGCAGGGGTGCTGCAGGGCGGACAGGCAATCACCGCGCCACTGGTCAGCGGTGATGAGCAGGATGTTCGGTCGGCTGCTCACGCGGTTCGTACCTGCAGCCCGGCGTGGGCCGTCACGCCCTCGTCAGGGACTGATCTTCAACGAGCGCATCGAGCTGCTTCTGCACCGCCTTCGCCCACCTGGGATGGGTGAGGATCCAGAACCGGTTTTCCGCGATCGAATCAGCCACCAGCTCGCCAACCTCGTCCGGATCCATCCCCTGCTCCAGGCTCGCCTGAATGGCGCGCGCCATGTCGCCGGACTTCTCGCCGTCCGCTTTCGGCTTGGCCTGCCCCGGCCGGTAGGTGACCGAGTTGAAGGAGATGTTGGTGTTGATCGGGCCCGGGCAGAGCACCGAGGCGGTGATCGGGCTCTTCGTGGCCCTGAGCTCCCGCTCGGTGGCGGCCATGAGCGCCACCACGCCGTGCTTGGCCACGTTGTAGGCACCCATGCGGGCAGAGGAGATCAGGCCGGCCATGGATGAGGTGGCGTTGATGTGCCCTTCGCCTGCCTCTTCGATCAGCGGCAGGAAAATCTCGACGCCGTAGATCGGTCCCCAGAGGTCCACGTCCAGAATCCACTTCCAGTCGGACAGCTTCATCTTCTTCACCGGTGTCGGGATGCCGACGCCGGCGTTGCAGCAGAGCACGTTGACCTTGCCGTAGCTGGCGATGGCAGTGTCTGCCAGCGCCTGAACCGCCTCCCGGTCGGAGACATCACACAGCTGGCCAACGGCTTCGCCGCCACCCGCCCGCACTTCCTCCACCGCCCGCTCGAGCGCGGCCTCATCGAGGTCGGCTATGACCACCTTCATGCCCCGCTTCGCAAACACCCGGACCATGCCGAGGCCTATGCCGCTGGCACCGCCCGTAACGACGGCCACGCGATCCTGAAACTCCATAAGTCTCCTCCTCTCTTACCCTCAGATTTCGATGACGTCGGGACCCGGTGTGTCAGCAAACAGCGCTTCCACAGCGTCGCGACGATGGGACTGCACGGCTGACTGATTGACGTAGCCTTTGTCCGTTATCTCGTAGGCCCCTGGATCCGGCGGCGCTGCCAGCAGCATGAACCGGCGGATCGTTCTCGAGGAGCCGGTGTTGGTGGCGTTATGTTGCCGGAATCCTGCTGCGATCTTTTCGCGGATGCCCTGATGCGCGCAGACGACCGCGGGATCGTCCGAACCCGCCACCTCCGAAGTCGCGCTCAGGTTCGGCCACACCAGGAGCGCCACGTACGATTCGTTCAAACCGCAGACCACCACGTCCCGCACCCAGGGCGACGCCGAGGCAATGGCATCGGCGCGCAGGGTGCCGGCAGATACCCAGGTGCCGGTGATCAGCTTGAACTCCTCTGCAACCCGGCCGGCGAAGCTGAGTCCCTGCAGCGGATCGTCCGGATCGGCAAAGCGCAGCGCATCACCCATCCTGAAGAAGCCTTCTTCGTCAAAGGCCTCGCGGGTCTTCTCCGGCTCACCGAGATAACCCGGGGTTACCCCTTCTGAACGTACGCGCAGCTCGTACTTGTCGCCAAAGGGCACCAGCTTCAGCTCCGCGCCCGGCATGGGCAGGCCAACGATGTCGGTACGCTCTGTTGGCCAGTATTTGGTTGTGCAGGAGTGCACCTCAGTGGACATCAACGAGGTGCCGAACGGGAAGCGCCGGCCGGTGTACTTCAGGTTCAGGGCCTGGATGCGGTCAGCCAGGGAATCCGGCATGGCCGCGGAGCCAGCCTGCATGGCCTGGATGTTCTCGTAGAAGCCGCGGGCAAACTCATCGTCACGCTCCAGCGCATCGGTGAGCATCGACCAGCCCAATGGTGCGCCAGCAAAGGAAGTGGGTTTCACGTCGCGGAGGTTTGCGATGGTTTTGTGGAACTCACCTGGGGTCGGCTTGCCGTCGTCGAGGTACACTGCCCCACCCGCGTTAATCATGCTGGCGAGTCGCATGACGCCGGCGCCGACGTGGCTCCAGGGCATCCAGTCCAGCACCCGCGGCACTGCTTCCGGCGCCAGCGGGTTTTTCATGGTCGCGCCCGACGCCAGCATCTGACAACTCATGCGGTGAGTGACGATGACACCCTTGGGCATGCCGGTGGAGCCGGACGTGAACATGTAGCGGGTGACGGTATCGGGCGTGATGGCGGCGATGCTCTCGTCGACCGCTGCCGTCGGCTCGGTCGCCAGGATCTCGCCTATGCTCACCTCGCCACCCAGGCCGACGCGCAGCTCGTCTTCTCCGAACCGACCGATGTCCGCAAGGGCTGCCGTGTACTCAGTCCAGTCGTCGGCAAACAGAAAGGCAGGCTGCACCCGATCGAGCACGGCTTTCAGCTTTGGCCTGGCGCCCGACACCGACGAGTAAGACAGGCTCACCGGCGTGCTGGGCACGCGGGCAAACACCGCCCCCCAAGCCATCAGAAAGTGTTCGATGGAAGCGCCGGAGAGGATGGCGAGCGGGCGGTCAGGGCCGGCGTTCTGATTGATCAGCCATTGCGCCACCCGACGGCAACCATCCACCGCCTCGGCATAAGTCAGGTGTCGCCAACTATCGGCCGACTTCTCAGCGATCAGCGTGCGGTCGGGCCAGCTCGCTGCCCGCTCGAGCAACAGATGCGCCAGGCTCCGCGTCACCGGTTCCGGCGGCCTCGGGTGCCGCAGCACCAGCGTGCCGTCCTCGCGCCGCTCGATGTCGAGCTCGGGCGCTACTGTGGCGCTCACGCCTTCGCCTCCTGCAACTCCTGTCGCAACAGGCTCAGCTCCTCGCGATAGCGTTCCGCCGCTTCTCCATCTCCCTTCGCCTCATAGAGCGCCACCAGCCGCTCCAGCGTCGTCGCCGTGTACGCGCTCAACCGGTCTTCTCCGGACATCATCGACGCCCGAGCGCTCAGCAGCAGCGATTCCGCTTCATCCAGCTCACCGATGGCCGTACGCTGCGCACCGAGCCGGCTCTCTGCCCGGGCCGTCAGCCAGTGGCCCTGAGGATAGGCGGCGACCAGGACAGAACGGGCTTCCGTCAGCGCTTCCCCCGCCAGCACCAGCCGCTCCATCTTCAGGTAGACGAAGCCGATCTCCATCAGCCGCTGCCCCACGTCCGGATGTTCCGGGCCGAGCAAGGTGCTGCTGATCTCCAGCGCCTTCTCCATGTCGATGAGCGCACCGTCGTAGTCGCCTCGGTCGCGCCGGAGCCGGGCCACGTTCATGTAGCCATCGGCCGTGAGCGGGTGCATCTCGCCCAGGCTCGCCAGGCGTACGCGCTGCGCCTCGGTCAGCAGCGGTTCGGCCTGATCCAGAGCACCTTCGGCGTGGTAGATCATGCCCAGGTTGTTGAGGTTGAAGGCACGGTCCGGATGGTCAGGCGCCAGCAGCCGCTCATCGAGCGCAATCAGCTCCCGATAGATGCTCACCGCCTCTTCCACGCGGCCGAGATCGTGATACACCTGAGCGATGTTGCCTCTGGTGGCCGTCACCCAGTCGTGCTCCAGGCCAAGCTCTGCTTCGAGAATGTCGAAAGCCCGGTAGTACAGCCCCACCGCCTCCTCGTACTGCCCCATGTCTCGCAGCAGAGAACCGAAGTTCGCCGCGGTGAGCGCCGTATCCATGTGATCCGGGCCGATGGTTGCTTCCTGCTGCACCATCACCTGGCGGTAGAGCTGTTCCGCTTCCTCTGCGCGCCCGGCGTTTTTCAGGCTCCGTGCCAGCAGCGAACGGGCATTGATCGTCCAGGGATGATCCTCGCCAAGCCGCGCAACGCGCGTCGCCAGCGCGGTCTCCACGATCTCAACGGCGGCGGCATACTCGCCGGTCTCCTCGTAAACGAGGGCTTTGCCGAACTGCAGGCCGCCATAGAAGTCGAGCGCGTCATCTTCGGCGTCGCTCAGCCGTGCCAGCGCATCGTCGTAGGCGGCAATGGCCTCCTGGTACTTGCCGAGCCGCACCTGCGCGGTCGCCAGGTAGCTGAGCGCCTGGGCCCGCTCGATGTGATTGGCAGGAACCAGGTTGTCCTCTGCGAGGAGCTCGAGCAGCAGACCTTCAGCAGTGGCCGCATCCTCGAACTCGGTGACGAAAGAGGCGAGCGCGGCCCGCATGCGAAACGCATCGATGTCAGCCTGCACGGGGTCGCTGTAGCCGTCGGCGCGCTGCAGATCGATCTGCGCTTCTGCTGCTTCGTCATAGAGGTCGCTGCCTTGGTTGTAGAGCCCGAGGCTGACGTAAACCTGAGCCATGATCTCGAGCAGCCGGAAGCGCACACCCGGCTCCTCGGCCAGATCTGAGCGGATCTGCTCGACACCGGCATCGAGCACCTGCTTCACCGTGATCGTCTCGCCACGTGACTGGGTGGGATCGGCGTTGGTGAACATCTCCAGCATGAAGTCGACGGTGCGCTCGGCGGTCAGCGCGGAGGCTGCTGCCGCACGTTCCGCCTCCAGCGCCCGCACCAGCCCGAGGCCGGTACCGATGGCGCCCAGCACCAGCAGGCTGATCGCGGTGGCGGACAGCACCACCCCGACCCGGTGTCGTCGTGTGAACTTGCCGAGCCGATAGGCCACGCTCGGTGGCCGGGCGATAACCGGCTCGTTGCTCTGATAGCGGCGGATATCGGAGATCAGTTCCGACGCCGAGGCGTAGCGGCGGTTCCGATCTTTCTCCATCGCTTTCAGCGTGATCCAGTCCAGATCGCCAGCGAGCTGGCGCGCTCTTGTCACCGTCGCCGGTGATCGGGACGCCTGGCCGGCAGAGGAGAGCCGCGTGCTCGGCAGCGGCGGGTCCTCTTCACGGATGATGCGCCGGATCTCATCGAACCCCGCTGCCCGCAACGACTCCGGATCGAACGGGCGCAGGTCGGTGATCAGCTCGTAGAACACCACGCCCAGGGCATAGACGTCCGTTCGGGTGTCGACGTCCACGTTCGTCAGCTCCGCCTGCTCCGGGCTCATGTACTCGGGCGTGCCGATCAGCTGCCCGAACTCCGTGAACGCCGTGCGCTGCAGCATCTGCTGCTCGACCGCTTTGGCGACGCCAAAATCGATGATCTTCGGCATCGGCACCTCATCCACCAGGGTGACGAGGATGTTCGATGGCTTCAGATCGCGATGGATGATGCCTTTCTGATGCGCGTGCTGAACGCCGTCGCAGACTTTGAGGAAGAGCTCCATCCGCTCCTGAAGCGACAGCTCATGCTGCTGGCAGTACTCGGTGATCGGCAGGCCGGACACCAGCTCCATGACGAAGTAAGGCTGGCCGGTTGCCGTGGTGCCCGCATCGAAAACCTGAGCAATGGCTGGGTGATTCATCAGCGCCAGGGCCTGGCGTTCGGACTCGAAGCGGCTGAGCACTTCCGCCGAGTGCATGCCCGGCTTGATCAGCTTGATGGCCACCTGGCGCTGAACGGGCTCGAGCTGCTCCGCCTGATAGACATGGCCCATGCCGCCGGAGCCGAGCACAGATTCCAGCCGGTAGGCGTCAATGACGGTGCCGGGCGGGAGATGCGAATCGAGGCCGAAGGAGTCGACGGCGGCCTCCTCTACCAGCCCCTCCAGAGAGGCCCCGGACTCGTCTGCCGCAAGCATGGCGCGCAGATCTCTGGCGAGCTCCAGATCGTCACCACAGGCTTCGGCGATGAACGCTTCCCGCTCGCCAGCAGACAGAGCGCTCGCCTGCTCGAACAGCGATTCAAGAATCCGAAACCGATCGTTGGCCACCTGCGGCACCCTCCTTCAGGCGCGAACAGCTGCTACAGATACTATCAGGCCCCAAGTACTCGCCGTGCGGGATGCAACGCGCCGAACTGCCGGGGCTACGAACGGATCAGAGAACGCCTGGATTTCCCTGCCAGAGCGCAAAGTTCAGTGCCGCCGCAAAGCTCACCCAGAGCAGGTAAGGCACCAGCAACATTCCGGCCAGCGGACGCACCTGCCAGAAGCGCAGCAGCGTCGCCAGGATCAGTACCCAGAGCACGACGATCTCGGCACAGGCCAGCGCGCCCTGCTGCCAGGTGAAAAAGAGCCAGCTCCAGAGCGCGTTCAGTGCAAGCTGGCCGAGAAAGAGCCCGAAGGCCAGCTTGTTCGCCGCCAACCCGCCGCCGGCGCGCCAAACCAGCCAGGCAGCTATCCCCATCAACGTGTAGAGCGCGGTCCAGACCGGACCGAACAACCAGGGCGGCGGCGCCCAGGCCGGCTGCTGGAGCTGCCCGTAGAAGTCGGCAGCGTTCACCGACGCCACAGCACCGATGGCGGAGGTTGCGTAGGCGAGCAGCAACCAGCCGATCAGCGCCAACAGGTCCTGTCGATTCATCGTCCCAGCACCTGCCGTGCTGACTCGAGCCTACCTCCCGGCAGCATCATGCTCCGCGTCCCGTCGAGCAGTGCCGGGAGACACACCAAACAGCCGCTTGAAAGCGCGGCTGAACGAAGCTTCGGATTGGTACCCATACTTCTCAGCGATCACGTCCAGCGTCTGATTCGTTGTCTGCAGTTCATCACGAGCGAGCTGCATGCGCCACTCCGTGATGTACTCGCCAGCCTCGCAATCAGCATCGATCTCATCAATCTCATCAATCTGCTGCAAATCAGAAACCAACACAGGAGAATTAAACAATGAACGCACTCGACACCTTCCAGGCCTACTTCGACGCTTTCGAAGATACCTACGCAGATGACGATTGGGCGCGCATCGAGCCGTTCTTTGCAGAAGAGATGACCTACCTCAACGCGGAAGGCTCGCTGCTCACAGGCCGTGCTGCCGCCATCAGCTACCTGCAGCAGGACGTCAACGCCCTCGATCGGCGCTTCGACAGTCGCGCCTTCGATGGCACGCCTGACATCCGCGCGCAAGGCGACGAGGTGACCATGGTGTTTACCGTGCGCTACAAAAAGGCCGGGGTCGACGATCTCGTGCTCAGCGGCCGGGAGGTGGCGACCATCCGCGACAGCCAGATCCAGCACATGGAGGATCAGTTCGACAGCAGCACGATCGAAAACTTTCAGGCCTGGATCGCTCAGCACGGAGCGCTGCTAGCTGGTGAAACCAACTCAGGGTGATTTGCTGGTGATACGATTGGCCCGATCATGAACAGGGAGACACAAAATGATCGGCTACATCACGCTCGGCACCAGGGATCCGGCCAAGGCCCAGGCTTTCTACGATGCGCTGCTCGCCACGCTCGGCGCCTCAAGAATCATGGAAATCGACAACTTCATCCTCTGGGGCAAATCTATGGACGAGCCCTGCCTCGCCTCCACCCTGCCTTACGACGGCAATGAAGCGACCTACGGCAACGGCACCATGGTGGCTCTGCGCATGGGCAGCACGGATGAGGTCGATGCGTTCTACGCCAAGGCGATCGAATTGGGCGCTACCGACGAAGGTCCAGCGGGTGACCGCGGCGATGGCTTCTATGCTGGTTACTTCCGCGACCCGGACGGCAACAAGCTCTGTGCGTTCTTCGCCTGAATAGGCGCTAGGGAGAGGCTGAAAAGACAGGGCCCCGCCGGAAGGCGAGGCCCCTGGGGGGAACGTCTTTACGACTGGGGCAGGATGACCCGGTCGATGACGTGGATGACGCCATTGGATGCGTCCACATCTGCAGCGACGACCTTCGCGCCGCCGATGCTCACACCGTCGGTGGTGTCGATGGCGAGGGCGCTGCCTTCAACGGTTACCACTTCGTTCAGCTTGACCACGTCCGTGGACATGGCTTCGCCGCTGACCACGTGCAGGGTCAGGACTTTGGCCAGTTGATCCGGATCAGCGAGCAGGCCTTCGAGCGCGCCAGCCGGCAGCGCAGCAAAAGCTTCGTCAGTCGGGGCGAGGACAGTGAACGGGCCTTCACCTTCCAGCACGCTGGTCAGAGAAGCGGCGTCCAGCGCCGTGAGCAGGGTGTTGAAGCTGCCAGCTTCAGTGGCGACGGCCACAATGTCTTTATCCGCTTTCGCGTAGTTGCCACCAGCCATCGCGCTGAGGGCAATACCGAGACCGGCTATCAGCATGGCTACAGGAGAGAGTTTCTTGATACTGCGCATTTCGTTTCCTTGAGGGGTTGTTAAAGATGCAGCGCGCTCATTCCCTGAGCGCGCGATCGATCATCGCCGGGCGGACGTGAACGGGAGGTGGAGGGCGTGTGAAACGTCGGTGAGCGGGACGCAGCTTTCCCCGATGCGCCTGTCAGGTTTTCCCGTGAGTCCATTTGCTGACTAGACGGGAGTCAGCCGATTGCTGCCCGAGGTGCTGACATAGGCTGCTGCGCGAGTCTCGGTGTGCTGACGCTGCAGCACCGTGTCCACCAGCCACCACTCCGCCTGCATCTGCTCCCGGGTCAGGGTCGTGACCAGATATCCGCGCTCGCTCAGATTCGTCCACTTCATGTGCGGCATGCTGGCCATGATCTGCGCTTCCTGCGGCCGGGCTTCCACCGGATCGTTATACCGCGAGCGGGAAGTCACGGAGGACGTCACCAGCTCCACGGCGACGTTGCCCTGGCCATTGGCGTAGGCATCACCGTACGGATTCGGGTGGATGTCCAGCGCCCAGCTGGAGTGGATGTCGCCGGTGACGACGACGTTGTTGCCTATGCCGCCAGCCTGCAGGTGCTCGATGATCGCCTGCCGATCGTGGGGGTAGCCGTCCCACTGGTCCGGGTTCAGCACCACACCGCCTTCACCGAGCAACTGACCGAACATGCACTGATTGCCGAGCACGCGCCAATGGGCCTCGCGCCCGGCTGAGGCGGTCAGCTGATTGAGCAACCAGGTACGCTGCTCGGCGCCGAGGAGCGACCGAGCGGGATCGGAAAGTGCCGGAGAGTCCGCCGCCACCTGCTCGCTGCGGCCATGCAGGCGCGTATCCAGCATCAGGAGATCCACCGTGTTGCCGAAGCGGAAACCGCGGAAGATGCGCGGCGCAGCGATGGACATGGGCTGTGCTCGAATGGGCATCCACTCGTGGTAGGCCTGCATCGCGGCGGCCTTGCGCAGCGCCCAGTCGCCTTCGTCGGGCGTGTGGTTCTGCGCGCCATGCATCCAGCTGTTGTTGGCGCTCTCATGATCGTCCCACACGCAGATCCAGGGATGCGCCTGGTGCGCCGCCTGCAGATCGGGATCCGTCTTGTACTGAGCGTGGCGCAGCCGATAGTCGCTGAGGCTGAGAATTTCGTTGTCCGGCACGTGACGGCGGACGTCGATCACGCCGTCGCGGCTCCGCGCCGGGTACTCATAGAGATAGTCGCCAAGGTGCAGCACGGCGTTCAGCTCTTCCCGCTCAGCTATGCGCCGATACACGTTGAAGTAGCCGAAAGGATGGTTGGCACAGCTTGCGGAGGCAAAGGAGATGGGATCGTCGCCGCCGACCGGGGCGGTGCGGGTCCGCCCGACCGGGCTCTGCTGGCCACCGCTGCGGAACTGATAGTAGTAACGGGTGCCGGGTTGCAGGCCGCGAACATCGACTTTAGCGGTGTAATCGCGGCTGGCGTGGGTGCGGGTGAAGCCTCGGCCGACCACCTGATTGAGCGCCGGATCAGTTGCGATCAGCCAGTCCACATCCAGCGCCGAATCATCACGTTTTGCTGGTGTCACTCGCGTCCAGAGGATGATGCCGTCCGCGAGGGGATCGCCGCTGGCAACGCCATGTTGAAATCGCGAATGGCGGTCTTCCGCAGCGGCGAAAGTGCGAACCGGGAAGGCCACCGTTGCTGCGCTCGCGCTGCCTGCGGCGAGGAACCGGCGGCGGTTCATGCGGTTATCCATGGTACTCCTTGGCTGGAAAGGGCTCCGGATGCTCGCTACGGTATCGCGATCACCGGATTGAAGCCACGCAGGCATCCGCGGAGAAAGGACCACCATGGGTGGATGCCAGGATCCTGGTACAGTCCGCGGTAGAGCGTTGTCGCCGATCAGAGCTAAGGCCCCCATGCGCAAGATCACTCTCCTCTCCTCTCTACTCCTCTGTGCCGCCTGTCAGGAGGCTGCGCCGCCTGCCGGCTCCGCTGAAACTACGGAGCCGGCCACAGCGGGAACGATCGAAACCACGCTGAGCGAAAGCGATCGCCTCAACGCCTGGTTCGACGAGAAGTTCGAAGAGCGTGTGTTGATGAACCCGGCCTGGCTGACCCGCCTGGCTCGCAAAGAACGCTACGACGAGTACAACGATCTCAGCGAAGCCGAGGCCGATCGCCAGGTGCAGTGGCTGGCGGACTCGGTGGCGGAGCTCGAAGCCAACTTCACCTACGAGGCGCTGGATCTGGAGGCCAGAACCTCCTGGGATCTCTGGGTCTATCAGTACCAGCAGGCGCTCGATGCGGCGGCTTACCGACGCGGAAGCTACATCTTCACCCAGATGCTCGGGCCCCAATCCAGCGTGCCGCAGTTCCTGATCCGGTTTCACCGGGTGGACGACGCCGCCGACATGACGGCCTATGTCAAGCGGATCGCCGGGATCTCCCGCGCCATCCGGCAACTGCTGGTGCAGGCCCAGGCTCGTGCCCGGCAGGGGGTGCGACCACCCAGGTTCGGCCATGAAGGCGCCATCAGCGAGGCACAGAAACTGATTACCGGCGTGCCCTTCAGCCAGATTGGCCCGGACTCGCCGCTCTGGTCGGACGCAAAGAAAAAGATCGCCGCGCTCGAAACCGCCGGCAAGGTGGACCAGGCCACGGGGGATCAGCTCCGCGCCGATGCCCGCTCAGCGCTGCTGGAAGACTTCCAGCCCTCCTACACCGCGCTCATCGACTGGCTCAACACCGACATCGACTTCGTAACGCCTCAAGCTCAGGGGGTGGGCAGCCTGCCGAACGGCGCCGAGTACTATCAGTACCGACTCAACGCCAGCACGACCACGGATCTGACGGCGGACGAGATCCATCAGCTTGGCCTCGCCGAAGTGGCGCGCATTCAGGCGGAGATGAACGTGATCAAAGCCCAGGTCGGGTTCGAGGGGGATCTGCCGTCCTTCTTCAACTTCATGCGGGAAGACGAACGCTTCCAGTACCCCAACACGGACGAAGGCAGGCAGGGGTATCTCGACGACTCCACCGCGTACCTCGACTTCATCAACACCCGGCTGCCCGACTACTTCGGCATCCTGCCCAAAGCCGAGCTCGTCGTCCGCCGTGTGGAGCCCTTCCGCGAGCAGGACGGCGCACCACAACACTACTCTCTCGGCGCGCCGGACGGCTCGCGCCCGGGCATCTACTACGCGCACCTCTCCGACATGCGCGCCATGCCGAAACACCTGATGGAGGCCATCGCCTATCACGAGGGCAATCCCGGCCATCACATGCAGATCTCCATCGCCCAGGAATCCGAGTCAGTGCCGAAGTTCCGCACCCAGCTCGGATTTACCGCCTACTCCGAAGGCTGGGGACTGTACGCCGAGCTGCTGGCCAAAGAGATGGGCGCCTACGAGGATCCGTACTCGGACTTCGGTCGCCTGAGCACTGAGATCTGGCGCGCCGTGCGGCTGGTGGTGGACACCGGGATCCATGCCAAGGGCTGGTCGGAGGAACAGGCCATCGCCTACTTCCAGGCCAACTCAGCTCTCGCCGATGGCGCCATCAAGGCGGAAGTGCGCCGCTACTTCGTCTGGCCCGGGCAGGCGACGGCCTACAAGATCGGCATGCTGAAGATCCAGGAGCTGAGGCGGTCAGCGGAACTGGCCCTGGGCGACCGCTTCGACATTCGTGCTTTCCACGACACCGTGCTCGGTGGCGGCGCGTTGCCGCTGAGCATTCTCGAGCGGCGCATTGAGGAGTGGATTGCCGCAAACAGCGCTGGCTGAGACGCCAAGCTCGGAATGTCCGACTGTCGACATCGATTGTTACGAATAGTAACGGCAATGTGTTATGTGTAACTTTCCATAACTTTTTTCTGGAGAGAGCATATGCCGTTCCTATGGCCACGGCCGAATTCTGCCCGCACAAAGCAGATCGGCCTTCCAGCCCTGTTTCTAACCGCCCTGCTGCCCTTTGCGCCCACCGCGCAGGCTGAAGAAGGCGCGATAGAAGAAATTGTCGTCACCGGCTCCTATATCAGGCGCGCCCCAGAAGACGCCCCATCCCCCGTGCGCGCCATCGGCCGCGAAGAGCTCGAAGCGACCGGCACGTCGCAGCTCGGCGACATGGTGATGCGCCTGCCTTCGGTGGTGGGATCAGAAAACGTCACCGCCCAGGAACAGAGCGTGGGCGGCGCCGGTGCGGCCAATGTGAACATCCGCAACCTGGGCCTGGCATCAACCCTGGTGCTGCTGGACGGCAAGCGGGTCAACGTGGGCACCTCCATCTCCAACCGCGGCGAGCAGTTCGTCGACATCAACCGCATCCCGTTCATCATGGTTGAGAACGTGGAGATCCTGAAAGATGGCGCGTCGGCCGTATACGGTTCTGACGCTGTTGCGGGCGTGGCCAACTTCAAGACCCGCTCCAACTTCGAAGGCTTCGAGATACAGGCCATGTATCAGGACTCCTTCAAAGGCCGCGCCTACGACTTCGAAGATCTGGGGCTGCCCGAGATCTACCGGGACGGCGTAACGGGCTTTAATAAAGACGAAGCCAACGACATGGACATCGGCGCGATCTGGGGCTTCAGCAACGAGCGCACCCAGTTCGTGATCGGCGCCAACTACTTTGAGCGCGATGCGCTGCAGACGCTTGCGCGCGACTTCGCGACGGAGCGGACCATCGACGGCTCCGTGGGTGGACCCAGCCCCTTCAACCTGCCCCAGGATCAGTTCGCGACCACTGCAGGCCTCGAGGCCTTCGGCACGACCAACGTCATCTACGACTCCTCCTGTCTTGCCATCGGCAGCTACCGAACCCGCAACGGCGGCCTCTGCTCCACCAAAAACGATCTGCTGTCCCGGGACATCTTCTCCCAGGAGCGACGCAAGCAGCTGCTCGCCACCTTTGCCCACACGGTCAACGACCAGGTGGAGATCTACGGCATGTTCGGAGGCTCCGAGAACAGCACGGTGATCAACCAGTCGCCGTCTTTCCCGATCACCTCCGGCAGCACCTACGACGCCAACAACCCCGGCCTGATCTACGAGATCCAGAGCGGCTACGCTGCGCTGCCAGGCGTGCCGAACGGCGACGATGTAGCCAACCGGCTGGTCCCGGCCCCGCTGCCTCTCGTGTCCTTCCTGCCCGGCCCGCAACCGGCAACGCCTGACGAGGCTTTGGCCCGGATCGGCACCGTTAACTTCAACGGCGTGGCCCGCCCGTCCGTGGAGCACCTTCGGCATGCGCAGGGTGTACCCGCAGACGTAAACGGTGACGGCGTGATCTCCGAAGGAGAGACGTTCCGGAACCGGAACCAGAGCAACATCGATCGCGAAACCCGCTTGTTCTCGCTGGGTGCTCGCGGTGAGCTCAACGAATCCTGGAGCTTCGACACCGCCTATACCTACTCGAGCGAGAAGAGCCAGACCGTGTTCTACGACACCGTGGTCTCGCGCCTGCAGGACGGCCTGAACGGCTACTTCGGGATCGGCTGCGACCGGAACGCGCCGGGCCAGAACCCGGGCGAAGGTCTCTGCACCTGGTTCAACCCGTTCGGCAACTCCATTCTGGAGCCGGATCGGGTTGTGCTGGATGGTTTCGGCAACGAGCACACGCTCGGCAATGACGCAGCCTACGTAGACGCGCTGTTCGGCGAAGGCGTTAACACCGCAGAGACAAAACTCTCGGTCTTCGATGTGGTCTTCTCCACTTCGGCGTTGGGCGGCTGGCAGCTGGGCGGCGGCGGCGTTGGCCTCGCCTTCGGCGGTCAGTACCGCGAAGAGAAGCAGCGGGCGGGCGGCAACGAGCTGGCCACCGATCAGAGCTTCCCGTTCGCCTTCACCGGCCCGACCGTGCCGTTCTCCGCAGAGCAGGATATCTGGGCCGTGTTCGGTGAGCTGGCGCTGCCGGTCACCGATGCGCTCGAGGTGCAGCTGGCGCTGCGCTATGAGGACTACGGCGGCGACACCGGCGACACCCTGGACCCGAAGCTGGCGGCTCGCTGGGAAGTTACCGACAGCCTGATTCTGCGTGGCTCCGTGAGCACGTCGTTCCGCGGCCCGTCGCTGAATCAGAAGTTCGGCCGCGCGACCGGCCTGCAGTTCATCAACCCGCCGGATGCCGACGCGATCGTCGCCGCCGGGCTTGATCCGGCCACCACCGGCAACTTCGGCAGCGGCGTGTTCGGGCGCCTGCCGACCTTCGGTAACGAAGAGCTGGAGCCGGAAGACTCCACCAACTTCAACATCGGTGTGATCTGGAACGTGACCGACACCCTGACCCTGTCAGTGGACTACTGGAACTACGATTTCCAGAACATCATCATCGGCGATGACTTCCGCGGGCTGGCAAACGACTGCCAGATTCAGTGGGGCCAGGCCGGACGCCCGCAGTCGGGCAACAGCGCAGACACTACCGGCATCGAGGCCTGTAACTTCCGCAACCTGGATGGCAACGCCGCAACGCCGGACATCGTGCTCGACGCTGCTGGCAACCCGCTGTCGGTGGAAACCAGCTTCACCAACGGCACGCAGCTGAAAACCTCAGGCCTGGATTTCCTCGGCCGCTTTGACATCGGCACCGACGTCGGCAGCTTCGGTTCCACCCTGGATCTCAGCTGGTTCCTCGAGTACGAGATCGATCGCGCGATCACGCCGTTCGACACCCGCACCAACCCGGGCGAAACCGTGGATCTGGTCGGCATCAGCGAGAACGTGCTGGTTTCCAGACCGCTGCCTGAGTGGAAGATGTCCTGGCTGTTCGACTGGTCGTTGCGCGGTCACTACGCCAACGTGGTGATCAACTACGTGGACTCGGTGGTGGAGCCAAACTCCCAGCCGGCGAACCTGAAGGTGGACAGCTTCACCACGGTGGACCTGTCTTACACCTACAACTTCGACAACATCGGCCTCGGCCTGACGGCCGGCGCGGTGAACGTCTTTGATGAGGATCCGCCAACGGCTTCCGGCTTCAACGCCTACGAGTCGACCATCCACGATCCCCGCGGACGGCTCTGGTACTTCCGCCTGCGCTACTCGCTGTAGGCACTGCACCGCGAAACACCCTGCCCCCTGGCGGGGTGTTTTGCGTTTGGGCCCTGGTTATTGCCCGCTTAGGTCTACCCGCAGAATCCGGTCGCCGTGGAACGAGCCGATGAAGAGCTCGTCGCCAACACGCAAACCAACCGTTCCCGCCCCCATGGGCGCACCCTCTGTCTCGTAGAGCGTTTCGACGATGGTCATGGAGTCGGGGTCGAGCGCGACAATCTTGAACGGAATGCTGCATGCGCCCTGCTGGATGCTCACGCAGGCGCCAAACTCTTCCCCCGTGACGTCGCCGAGAGAAGCGATAAGCACCCGGCCATCCGGAGACCAGCGGGCGTTATCCGGTGAGGCCACCGCTGCCCGGCCGAGCTCACGGCCGGTAGCCACCTCCACCTTCCGCACGCTGTTTTCCGCGGTTGCGTTCATGTAGATGAAGCGGCCGTCGGGCGAGGTGACGATCCCGTTCGGCATCGCGCCCGCCGTACCTTCGATATCCCGAAAGCTGGCGTCGGCTTGCGACCAAGCGTAGGCGTGGCCCGTCTCGAACTGCGGTATGCCCTGGGTGAGATCAATGGGCGGGTCCAGCGGAATCATCTGCGTGGTGTAGAAGTCGCCATTGGATAGCGCGGCGATGCTGTTCAGCGACGCGTTCGGCGGCGACGGCACGCAACCGCGCCACGCCACCTGCCAGTCCGTGCCTTCACCCATCACCTCAAAGAGCTCAACCGCTTCGCGGCTGCCGTGCTGGATCACCAGCAGCTGCAAACGCCCATCGTCTCGGCGGACGAGATCAATCCCGTGGGCGTTGAATGCCTCCCCCGGAGGCGCTGTGCAGGCCGGATCACCCCAGCCCGGCTCCGCCGGGCCACCCTGGCCACCGCGATACACCGTGTGCACCTGCTCGCTCTCGAGCTCCATGACCAGCAGCCCGCCGCTGACCGCACCCGAGGCGCCGTACTCGCCGATCAGGATGGCCTGATCGCCCGGCAGCGCGACAATGTCCTCAGGATTTGAGAAGCCGCAGATCGGCCGCGCGTTGCCGATCGGGTCACAGTCGATGATGGCCTGCGCGTGGGCTGCCTGAGCGCCGAGCAGCCAGGCCGCGAGCATGGCAAGAGATAGTAAGAACAAACGTTGCATGAAAAACCCTCCCAGACTTGTGCCCATAGTAAGCCATCGCGAGGCGGACAGGTCCGGAAGGTATGATTGCGAGCACGTCGCTGCCGCGAAGATCTAGAATGCACCGCATGTGTAGATTCGTGTTCTTACTCGCGCTATCGCTCAGCCTGGCGGCTTGCGATGGCCCGTTCGGTATTACTTCCGGTGGGGAGCTGAGCGGGACCGTCGAGGATCCACCAGTAGTCTGGCAGTTCGAAGCCGAGGCCGGGCTGGCCCAGTTGGAAACCCGCCCGGAAGATCCCTACTCGATCAACCTCGCCTATGTTCAGCTGGACGGGCGCCTGTACGTCTACGCTGGAGACACGAGGACAAACTGGGTGCAGCACATCGAGCAAAACCCGCTCGTGCGCATTCTCATCGATGAAACGCTCTACCCGGTCCGCGTGGTTCGCGTCAGCGACGACGAGGAGCTGGCCGCGTTCGCCGCCCAATGGACGAGTCGCGGCATGTTTCAACGAGATCCGCTGCAGTTCGAGGAGGTCTGGTTGTACCGGCTCGAAACGCGTTAAGGGCACGCCTATTCCGCTGCCAGGTGCTCTTCGAACCAGCCCACCATGGCGCTGGTCGCCTGCTCCCTGTCCGGACCACGGAAGCCGTGACCGGCGCCTTCGATCGTGACGAAGTCATGGACAACGCCGGCGGCGTCCAGCGCCTCGGCCAGGATCTCGCTGTTGCTGATCGGCACCAGCTCGTCCGCATCGCCATGCACCAGCAGGATGGGCGGATCGTCATCGCTGACGAACTGAATCGGAGAAATTGACGCAGCCTCAGAGGCCGGGAAGTTCAGCGCCGGAAATCGTTCGCTCGGCCCCACCAGGCCCCGGAGATCCACCGGCGGAAAGTACGCAACCACCGCGGCCACCCGACCATCTCCTTCGGCCTGGTGGTAGAAGGGGCCCACCGATCGACGGCCTTCCGGCGGCGAGTTCGGTGCCGCTTCGGCGTTTAATCCCAACATCAGCGAAAGGTGCCCGCCAGCGCTGCCGCCGTAAACGCCGAGGCGATCTGCATCCACGCCGTAGTCAGCCGCATTGGTCTTCACATGCCGCACTGCCGCGCGCACATCGGAGACCGCGTCCGGCACTTTGAATCGAGGGGCGCTGCCATGATGCACGGCAATGACGGTGAAGCCCGCATCCAGTAATGCCTGGAACCAGGGCAAGCGCTGTTCCGGCGGCACCCAGACCGAAAACCAGCCGCCGCTGACCATGAAGAGGACCGCCGCCCCATTGGGCTCCGCCGCGTGGAAGACGTCGTAGGTCAACGCCATCCCGTCCTTATGCCCATAGATCACGTTGGGCTGAATCCGGGCTTCCGCGGTTGCGCTCGAGATCGCAAAACCGAGCAGCAGCAGCGTCGCTAGAAATCTGATCATCACACTCTCCCCAATTGATGCGGCACTCTACCGCAGCAGGCGGGGACGGTGCCATGCATCAAGATGGAACAGGCACGCTGTTTGCAACTAATATGGGGACGCATCACCGCTAACCGCCCCAAAATGGGCTAAGTGCCTGAAAAAGCGCAAATATTACGGTGATCTGGGGGAACGCTATCGCACCGTTTTGGTGCGTTTCGTTAAGACCGGGATTGCGACGCCTTATTTTGGTGCAGCAATGTGCTCGCAACGGCTGAGGCCGTGTGGGTTACCCGGGTCGTATCAAAGCTGTCCCAAAACGAACGGCTCGAAGCTCAGGACTGGATAGAGGTCTGCCCTACCGGTCACGACACCTGCCGAACAACCAGGCCTGAGCCTGACCATTGATCCTCGATAGGAGACTGAAAGTAAATGAAGAGCAAGTTGGAATACATCTGGCTGGACGGCTACAAGCCGACCCAGAGCCTGCGCAGCAAGACCATGATCCGTTCGGATTTTGGCGGCACGCTCGAAGAGTGCCCGATGTGGAGCTTCGACGGCAGCTCCACCCTGCAGGCAGAAGGCAACGCCTCAGACTGCCTGCTGAAGCCGGTCGCAATCATCCCTGATCCGGGCCGTTCGAATGGCTACCTGGTGATGACCGAAGTGCTGAACGCCGACGGCACGCCGCATGAGTCCAACGGTCGCGCCACCATTGAGGATGACGACGACGACTTCTGGTTCGGCTTCGAGCAGGAGTACTTCCTGTGGGATCCGGAAACCAACCTGCCGCCGGGCTTCCCTCCGGGCGGTTACCCGCCGCCGCAGGGCCCCTACTACTGCTCGGTCGGCGCACGCAACGCGTACGCACGGAGCCTGATCGACGAGCATCTCGATCTGTGCCTGGACGCTGGTCTCAACGTTGAAGGTATCAACGCGGAGGTGGCTGCTGGCCAGTGGGAATTCCAGATCTTTGCCAAGAGCGCCGCCCGCGCCGGCGACGAAATCTGGCTCGCCCGCTACCTGCTCGAGCGCACGGCAGAAAGGTATGACCTCGCCGTTGACTGGCATCCGAAGCCCCTGGGCGACACCGACTGGAACGGTTCCGGCATGCACGCCAACTTCTCCAACGGCGCCATGCGCGACGCGGGCGAAGAGTCTGTGTTCACGAAGGTCTGCGAAGAGTTCGGTAAGCACATCCCTGAGTGCATCAGCGTCTACGGCGCCCACAACGAGCAGCGCCTGACCGGCCTGCACGAAACCCAGTCCATCGACCAGTACAGCTACGGCGTTTCTGACCGTGGCGCGTCCATCCGTATCCCGATCGGAACGGTCGAAGACGGCTGGAAGGGTCGCCTGGAGGATCGCCGTCCGGCATCCAACGCCGATCCGTACAAGGTTGCGGCTGTGATCGTGAAGATCACCAAGGCGGCACTCGCCTGAGCTGATCGCTAAGGCGCTTAGCTGATAAGCCGGGATGGCATGCCATCCCGGCTTTTTTATTGCCCGCGATCCCGCAACAGGTCCTGGAACCAGTCTTCCTGCAGCGTGCGAATAAACCCGGCCACGTCAGGGCGTTCTGACGGGGACTTCCGCAGGCACTGCATCGCCAGGTCTTCAAGCAGCCGGGGAATCGGAAACTTGCTGAGGCTCGAGGGCGCTGCCGGTTGCTGCGTCTTCACCGCTTCCAGCACCTCGTGCGCGAATTCGGCCTCGAAAGGCACGCGTCCTGTCAATACCTCGTAGAGCACCACCCCAAGACTGTAGAGGTCAGCAGCAAAGGAGAGATCGGCGTCTTTCGTTACCTGCTCCGGCGCCATGTAGCAGAGCGTGCCCTGCAGCTTCTGATGGCCCGTCATTGAGGGCTCGGGATCAGAGACCGTCCGTTCCTGTTCCGGCTCCTCCGGCGCCGTGCCATCCCGGTTCCAGACCTTGGCGAACCCCCAGTCCAGCAACAGCACCTCGCCGTATGGGCCGACGAGGATGTTCTCCGGCTTGATGTCCCGGTGCACCACGCCGTGGTCATGTGCGTTCTGCACGGCGTTGGCCACCTGTTCCAGCACCTCGATGAGCTGGCTCAGGTCGTAGCGTTCGCGATAGTTCAGTACTTCCCGCAGCGTATAGCCGTGCACCAGCTTCATCGTGAAGTAGGTGTTGCCGTGCCCGTCCCGCCCCAGCTCGTAGGTCGGCATGGTGTTCGGGTGCTGCAACATAGCCGAGACCCGGGCTTCGCGTAGTAGCCGACGCTCCTCGATGGGATCACCCCTGAGCTCGGGGCGAAGCGTCTTGTAGGCAACCACCCGGCCCAGATGCATATCCATGCAGGACTGAATCAGGGATTTACCGCCTTTGGCGATGGTCGAGATGATCCGATAGCGAGTCTTCGGATTCAGCACCTCCGGCAGCGGGCGATCGGTGTCCTCCAGGTAGATCCTGCTGGTGACGTCCTTGGGTTGCTGGAATGTGGGCACGGTTGGCCTCGCTTATCCGGGGAGGTCAGTGTAGCCATAATCAGCGGCGGCTATCGAGATGGATATCGCTCCTTATGCTCAGAACTAGGCCCGCTGATTCGATGTACGGCTGCAATCCCACAGACCTTTAGGACTCGTTGTTTACCGGTTGGAGAACTCAGAACCAGTTCCGACCGAATACCCGGTCACGAAACCGCCACGGCGGCGTGTCGCGCAGTGTCTCTTCCGAATAGACCCTCAGCAACTCACCGCCAAACGTGGACACACCCTTTTCGAGGCCAAGCTCGTACTGGAAGTGCCACCACTCGGCACCGAGCCAGGTTCCGCCGTTGAAAAACGACTTGCGCGCACGAATTCGCTCGAAACCATGTTCTTTAAAAAGCGCGGTGAGGTCGATGAAGGTGCCTTCTACAGTTCGGGTTTTCTTCCGGCGGCCGTAGGTCAGCACATCCAGCTGCATCGATTGGCCTTCGGGAGCTCGCGCGTAAACACGCCACAGGCGGTCGCCATCCGGAGCGACAACGTAGGGATCGCTCCCCGGTCTCTCCATGCCGCTGCCGACAAAAAGATCCAGCGCGCGGCCGGTATAGTGAAACGACGTCGCACTGCGGCTCGGACTTACGTTGGCAGTCAGCGACCGACGCGCACCCGAGCTCGTCAGCCGGCCGCCTGCAGCTGAGACCACATCACGAACCTTCATGTAGGCGTCGGCCACATCCGTACGCAGGAAGAACCGGTCGTAGCCATCACGATAGGCATCGGCTGGCACCCGCACGAACGGCAGCCGGTCGGGGCTGGATTCGACAGATTCGACGCCGGGCGAGTGCTGCTCGGTCACCCACTCGCGCAGGGCTCCCTCGAGCATTGCCTGCGTCTGTGGACCGACGATTCCGTCCGAGTAGATGCCTTCGGCATCCTGGAACTCGATGACCGCATCTTCGGTCTTTGAGCCAAACACTCCGTCCGCGGGGCCGGGACGATACCCCAGCAGCGTGAGACTCTCTTGCAGGGTGCGGACGTCTTCGCCGCTATCGCCGATTTGAAGCATGGTCGTTCGCCTTTGTTGCTCTGGCTGACGACCGCGGCCATCAGCGCAATTGTCGGTCAGGGATTCGTAACCCGAATAGGACCCTGTTCCGGATCTACGTGATTAACGATCGTGAGCTCGATTCGGCTCACCCGGACATCGCCGTACCTCTCCAGTTGCCGTAGCGGCAGAACAACCTCCGGAAGCTTGGCGTGGAGATTCTGTGCCTTGACTACGAACCGATCCGGATCAGGCGGTGGCCGCCGCCGGAACAGCGCCGTTAGGAAACGGCGAATGAACGGCGGCAGTCTAAACATCCTCGGCCTCCCGCTCAGACATTGATCGTTCTGCAAACCGGAACCACTCGCCAACCACGGCCATCATTCGAAAACAATAGTCGATACCGTGCTTCCAATAGTCGGTTCTGAAAAACTGTTCGAACTCGCCGGTGATGCGGATTCCTGCAACGGCTACATTGCGAATTCGCTGGACTACCACATCAGGGTAGTGGTCAAGGGTTACTTCTGCGAGAAAAAAGACCTCGTCCTCAGGCGACTTTGGCAAACCGCGCACCCAGACCAGGTCGACATCGCTTGTTTTGCCTTGCTGAAACCTCACAATCGTTATCCTGCCGGCCTCGTATTGCGTTCCCAGCCACGACTTCACCAGCTTTTTGGAAATCCTGCGCCTCCTTCGCCAGACACCGAACTGGAGCTTGAACCAGTTGGCGAGCTTGCGATTCCCGGTGAGGGGGTTGACCTCATCCAGCGCCCGGCTGAACGAAAGCGCGCGATCGATGATGCCTTCACATATCGCACCCCAGATAGGTCCGTCCGTGAGGATGTCCGGCACGCTAAGCTCACTAACGATGCGGTGGTAAGCGTCCATAGCCAGCGTCGAACGGATGTCGAACTGCTGCGCATCGTCAGGTACCCCTTTGAGGATCAGGTTACCGGCTCGATCCAGGTTGGCCAGAACATCCACGCGCAGCGACGTAATTCTGTACCGACGGGAAAGAACATCCGGGGAAACGAGTCCAGTGGCACCATCTTCGGCGTCGCCCGAAACCGCACCCAAGTAGTTGCCGAGGTTGCCTACCATTGCGCGCTGTGCGTGCACGAGATCGCGGAAGTGTAGCTCGTTGTCCCCGCCTTCTGGACTGGGATTGATTGCTGTGCCGACTGGCAGAAATCTTGTATCCGCTGATCGCCATTCGCAAAGTTGCCGAATCAGCTGAGTCAGAAAAACATAGCCGCGATTGGTCGGGCGTTTCTCCAACAAAACCGTTTCGTCGCCGTGTGCGCTCTCGATCACTTCTTCGTCGTCGCTCGACCGGTAGGTCCAGCGCCAGCGCCCGTCATCCGATTCGATAAATACCCTTTCGGACGCCGCGTCGTAGCCAAAGAACCGCGGCAGAACGAGCCGGTCCCTGGCACCCCGGCCGGCGACGACCGACTGTGGCTCCCCTGGGATAAAGGACGCCTTGAAGCGCAGATCCGCCAGCTTCTGGTCACGTTGCGAGCTGATCAGCCCGAACAGCAACCGGTTCTCGGTCGAGCGGAAACCCTGGAACGTTATTCTCGATGCGATTCGAGTCGCAAACAGAAACGGGAGTGGATAACCGTTGTTCGCGATACGGCCGAGCGGTACCGACTGCAGGGCGGAGTCCGCGCGAAGCACCTCCTGAAGCAGCTCCGGCAATCGTGAGACAAGTTCGCCAATATCCAGACGCTCGTCTCTAGCCATCGGTCAGGCGTCGGTGTCCGGCTTCAGGAGCTCAATCTGGCTGGCGAGGATGTCACCCAGGAATCCGCCGACCAGGTTGAAACGACCCTGCGGTGACGGCGGGACGGTGCCGTCGTCATTTATAGAGGCCTTGGTGATCGAACCCTGTGCGCTGTCGACGATCAGACCGGTAACAGATGTCCTGTCTCCAGAGCCGGCGATCGGCCGTTCGAACAACAGTAGCCATCGACCGGCATCGTCCACGACGACCAGGACGTCGTCGAACTCGTCGCGCAGGGCATCCTTGATCGGCGTGGGTAGCAGCGCCTCATCAGCTTCGACGATAGCCAGCGTGACGTCGCGGACGTAGTTACGGGCTTCGAAGCTCGTGACGAATCCTGCCTGTAGCGGGACGCCCTGAACATGATCGGGCGGCGGCGGAACGGCCGCAATCTCGAACTTCACCGAGTTCTGCTGACTCTGGCTGGAGGCGCTCTTCGAACCGAACAGCAGGACGTTGAACCCCTTAGAGCTGCTCTTCGACATGGCAAACCTGATCTCAGCATCGACCTTCGGTATCCGAAAGCTGGTTGGCGGCGCCACTGAAGATCGTGCGTTGTTGTACTCAACGGATTGCTGGTCTAGTTGCTGCTGGGCACTGACGATCCCCTGTCCGACTTCCTCGAAAAACTCGCTGATCTTGCCTTCCCGCTGGTCTCCGACGAGCGTCCTGAGTTCATCGATGGTCTCGAGCAGTTTTTCGAATTCGTCCAGATCGTCATCGCTGACGTCGGCTCCGTCCTGGAGCTCCACTTTCCATTTTTCGGCACGTTCCCGAGCCTTTTCCAGGTTAGTGTTGGCCACGCTCTGTTCCTAGATCAGCCGAACTTCATTCTCTTAACCGTTGCCGCCACCGCCCCCGCCACCAGCGTCTGCGCCCCCCGCTGGCGGTACTTCACCGCCACCAGCGCCTGGATCCTCCACCGGCGGTACCTCACCGCCAAACGCTTCGACCAGTGCACTCGTCGCCTCAGCCAGGCGTTTGTCTGCCGCGGAGGCATTTTTCATGGTCGCCGCGAAGTCGATATCGGCCTCGCCCGCCTTGTTCACCAATTCCTGGGCGAACTTGCCGCTGGGTACAGCCTGCATGATCGTCGTTATCCTCGCCGCCGCACGGTAATCTTGCCCCGTTGCGGAACTGTAGCCGCCAACCAGAGACACGGAACCGAATCCAACCGATCCGCCAATCGACAGCTCCTTGTCCGATCGCTGCGCCATGTCCGCCGCAAACTCCAGCGTCGTCTGGCTGTACTGGTACTGCGGTGGTGCAATCGAAGAAAGAACACTGATGGTATCCGGCGACGGAGCCGGATCGGTGCCCGGAGCCGCATCCGGTGTATCGATCGCGTGCTTCGCAATGGCAAGCAATTTCACCAGCGCGTCGATATAGCCCGCATTCAACTCCTTCTGTGCCTCGGCGATATTCAGCCCCAGCTCGCCGATGACGTCGGCAACTTTGGTCATGTCTCTAGTGATCGTAGTCATTATGTATCTCCTCAGGAGGTGTCGTTCTCGTCGTCAGGTAGGTCAGGTAGGAATGAGGAAGGCGCGCGACACCGTTCAACGGAGATCGACAGCGCGTGAAAATCGGACTCGCTGTGCTGGTGGCGCACCTGCCAGGCAATGCTAATCGGTGCGAATGCGAGCCGAAGGCCACCGCTCCCTGCCGACGCGTTGCGATGGACTGTCCGCAGGGTCAGTTCCGTGTCGACGCTCGACGTGAGCTGAGTAGGGAAAAATAGCGGCAACAAATCGTGAAGATGACTGTCCGCAATTTGAACAGCGAGCGATGCCAGCGGTGGGAACTCACTCTCGTCAGTCGGTAACCTCACATCCAACCGATCGGCTATTCCGTAAGCCGAATCGGCAGATCTTTCGAGCCAGTCGGCAAGAGACTGGTTAGCCGACATTTTGGGCTGACTCTGTGAGACCTTCGGTGCGTGTCATTTGAGCTCACCAGAAGTTCGGGACATTCAGAGATAAGTAATCTATAGAGCCTACTCATCAGGAGCCAGTGCAATCAGACACCAAAAGCTCCTGAATTTTTTTGTCGCTCATCCGGGGTGATCAGTATAGCCATTTTCGTCGGAGGCTATTGACCGCAGGGAATCGGAAGGCGCTGCCTGCGGCAAGCGCTCGGCGTAGAATCAGGTCCGGGAGGGCAGAAACATGCGCATCACTTCACCACGGCTGCTTGCGGCAGCCACACTCATGGCCGTTGCGGCCCACGGATTCGCAGATACGCTCGCCATTGTCGGCGGCCGTGTCATGGACCCGGAAAGCGGTCTCGACGCCATCCGCCACGTGCTCGTCGAGGACGGCCGGATCATCGACATCAGCGAGTCCGTACCTGACGCCGACCGCACCATCGACGCCACCGGCCTGGTGGTGGCGCCCGGCTTCATCGACCTGCACGCGCACGGTCAGGACATCCCCAGCAACCGCTTCCAGGCTGCCGACGGTGTCACCACAGCATTGGAACTGGAGATCGGCACCTGGCCAATCCAGCGCTTCTACGAGATGCGCAGAGGCAAGGCGCTCCTGAACTACGGCTCGGCGGTCAGCCACGTGGTTGCCCGCCACGCAGCTGTGGAAGGCCGCGAGGACGTCACGAGCGATCTGATGGTCTACTTCCAGAGTGCCTTCGGTACGCCCTCCGCACGTGAGCCGATATCGGAAGCTGAGCTCAGCTATGCCCTGGAGCTTATGCGGGAAGGCATGCGGCAAGGCGCGCTGGGTTTCGGTTTCGGCATCACCTACACGCCCGGTGCCGGCCACGAAGAGATTTACCAGGCATTTGCAGCGGCGGCAGAGCTCGAGGCACCGGTGTTCGTGCACATGCGCGGCGCAAACCGGATGGGCGGCGACCTGCTGGCGCCCATCCAGGAAGTCATCAGCAACGCGCTCGCCACCGGTGCATCACTGCACATCGTCCATCTCAATTCGAGCACCGACGAATCTGCGAGGCCTGCACTCGCCATGATCCGCGGCGCCAAAGAGGCCGGCCTCGATATCACCACCGAGTCTTATCCCTACACCGCCGGCTCAACGCTCATACAGAGCGCGCTCTTCGACAACTGGCAGAGCGACTACGGACGCCTGCAGTGGGCGGCAACGGGCGAGCGCCTGACCAAAGAGACCTTTGAGAAGTACCGTGCTGAAGGCGGCGGAGTGATCATCCACGGCCGATCGGAAGACACCAACGCATGGCTTGTCAGCCAACCGGACGTCATCGTCGCTTCCGACGGCATTTCTTTTGCCCTGGGTGCAGCACACCCGCGAGGCGCCGGGACCTACGCCAAGGTGCTCGGCCACTACGTGAGAGAAACCGAAGCCCTGGATCTGATGACGGCTCTAGCAAAGATGACGCTGCTGCCGGCGCGTCGACTCGAGGCCATTGCACCGGATATGCAGCGCAAGGGCAGAGTTCAGATCGGCGCCGATGCAGATCTGACGATTTTCGATCCTGACGAGATCATCGACAAAGCGACGTACCTGGATTCGATGCAGTTCTCAGAAGGTATCGAGCACGTACTGGTGAATGGGGTGGCGATCGTCGCGGAAGGGAAGATGGTGGAAGATGTGTATCCAGGCCGCCCCATATTCGGACGACTGAAAGAGGACTGAGTGCGCAGATACCAGGCGTGAAGATCCCATCGCGGAGGGCGATCGTCCAGTCCATCAGCGCTCGCGTAGGCAAGCGAGCGAGCCAGGTGCACCACGTTTGTCTGCACCGGCTCGCCATCTTCCATGCTGTCGAGCCTGTTCCAGGTGCCATCGCAAAACCGCTATCCCCTTCATGGAAATCTCCCTCCGACTACATCAGAGCCACTTCCACAGTTCTGTTGTAGACCTCGCCGACACCATCATCGGTGCGGATCGGGAGTCCGCGCTCTCCGTTTCCGGTCGCATTGACATTCGCTTCGGGACGCTCCGATCGAATGAAACTGGCAACGTTCTGAGCTCGGCGCTCGCTGAGCAGCTGATTGTCATCCTTGTCGCCTACTCGGTCAGCGAAGCCCGCTACCTGAATCTGCAGATCCTCGTCTGCAGGCAGCGAACGGATCCAGTCAGTAAGCTCGCTTTGTGCAAGCGTGCCCAGGCGATCTTCTCCAGCGTTGAAGTAGACTCTCACTGGTCCACGCCTCGCGATCCCTGCTTCTGGGCAATGATCGATCAACGGCGTTTCGACAGCGCCATCACAGCTGGCCTGCAACGTCTCGAGTTCGCCGTTTAAGCTGTCGATTCTAAGATTCGCCGCAAACAATCTACTCGGTAGGTCCTCACCTTCCGCGGTGTAGAGATAAAGAGGGGATTCGCCAGCATCTATAGCAGCCGCAACACCTGGAAAGCTGGAGCGGAAATCATCGAGTTGCTCGCCAACGTTGCTGCCGATCATACCGAAGCTGGTCAGCGTTCTGTTTACACGAGCAAGGTCTCCGTTTGCGTTCTGAACTTGAGCAAGGAAGTAATCGCCTTGTACCGGAGCCGCGTCGAAGTCCGATACCACCCGTAGCACATCGGAGAAACTCGAGGAAGGATCACCAGATTCCACGGCCGTAACTGCTGATAGCACCATCTCTGCCTCGCGGAACTGCGGCGTAACCCAATATGCCCAGAAAAGCACGAGACCCACTCCTAGCAGGATGGGGCCAAACAGGACTACGTTAAGTAGCAGTCGCATTCGAGAGACAGCTCCCCCTGGATTTTGCTGTGCTGAATCCTCTGACTCGTCACTCATCGCCGCTGTCCTTACCCTTCTCGGATGCTCCCATAAGATCTCGAACCCCCTTGAAGCCTTTGAACAGAATGCTGGTTAAATAGATCTGATAGAGTGCCTCGCAATACTTGATCAGGATCTCGTAGGCGTCTCTCAGCTGGCCTGTGATTACTGGTGTGGGTGCCGGCTCAGCACCCATCTTCTCTTCAAGTTCTGACATCTGCGCCACCCTAGGCGCGATCTTGCCGATCCTCTCGCTCAAGAAGACGTGCAAAGGTATCAGCACGTAAGGGCAGTAGAGAATCAGAACAACAAACGCCGTCATCAAAACACCCTGCACAGGCTGCGGAAGCCCAACGAGCGGAATGGGAAGAAGTAGAAGACCGCAGAAAAGCAGCGCGGCAGGTGCGTAGATCAACGGGATATGGCGCCGAATACGTCTGTCGCTATCTACATAACCCGAGTAGATCTGCGAGTGCTTGACGTGACGGAGAACGCCGGAAGACCGCTCAGCCATTAACTGAACAGCCTCGTATCTTCTGACCCTGGCTTAAACGCACATGACAGGGTTGGGTTAGGAGATGCAAGATCGAAATCGAGATCTCTGAACAGAGCCATCAACGCGGCCATCCGCCAGTCGAGATTTCCGCGATTGTCTATGAGTGGACGGATCATCATTCTCCTGAAGAACTTTTCCTGCAGCTCCGTCCGGACGGTCTCGAGCGCCTTAATCGGGTCATCGAAAATCGTCTTGACGGCATCCGTGAGATCGACTGGCAATCCGAGGCCTTTGACCAGGCTGAACAGATCAATCTCCCTGGAACCAAGGCGAATCGCTAGATCAGACACGCCTATCTCCTCCACTCTGCCAACAATCAGTCTACGGCGAGATCTCCTAAAATCGTAGTGTAGTTTTGCACGAACACGGGGCCGTGATCGAAGGACAGTGAGAAACGAATCCGGACATGTACGGAGCATCAGCTATGAAGACCATACTCATTTCTGGTGCCCTGCTACTCCTGCTAGTCGAGCGCAGACAGGCCTACCCAGTCCATCCGGTCGGATATTCAGAGGTTCGTTTTATCATTGGCCGAACGCAATCCATATCTGAAGAAAGGAATCAGACGTGACTAGCTCCAAAAGAGAATTCGACGACACCATTGCAGAGCTCCATCTCAAGTACGATGAACTTCTGATCCAACCTTCCGCCAAGATCTCCGAAATCTCACAATCCACAACGGGATCAGGGATCTACCTGTTCACCGACCCGAATGACAACGACTCGTACGTTTACGTCGGTCGGGCCAGCAGCTTTGGAAAGCGGCTAAAGAATCACATCCGGAACAATCACAATCAGGCCTCATTCGCCTTTAAGGTCGCGAGAAAGAAGACTGGCATCCAGCCCACTTACCAAAAGAAAGGATCTCGCCAAGACCTTCTCGACAACAACCCAAAGTTTCGCCGAGAATTCGAGGACGCAATCAAGTGGATCAAGACGCTGGACGTAAGAAGAATCGAGGAACCGGATCCGATTCGACAGGCGTTGCTGGAGATCTTGGTAGCTGTTCGGACGGGTGCGACCTACAACGATTTCCACACTTCGTAGGCATCCTCTCGCCACCCTGCAATGGGAGCGTAGCGTTACGAATCACTCGCAGTAGCTTCCAGCTAGCGAACACTGACCAGGGAGACTTCTAGAATGTGGCTCCGCCTGCTGGGCTCGAACCAGCGACCCGCTGATTAACAGTCAGCTGCTCTACCAACTGAGCTAAGGCGGAAGAGGGTCTCGTTCAGGGGTCTTCTGAACGGCTGCCAGGGCCTCGACCGAGGCAGGAGGCGTAGTTTACTGCCGAACTTGGCAATATCAAGCGGCTTCCGCCCCCCGAAAAGCCCCCTAGACGGGCTCCGCCAGAAAAACCGGGATCTTCCGGCTGGTCTTGGCCTGGTAGTCGTTGTAGGGCGGGTAGGTCTCGGCGCTGAGGTCCCAGAGCCGGCTGCGCTCGGCCTCATCTTCCACCTCGCGCACCCGCATCTCGAACACTTCCGTGGCGTCGCGGATCTGCACGTCCGGGTTGGCTCTCAGGTTGTACACCCAGGCCGGATTCTGCGGCTGGCCGCCCATGGAGCCGATCAGCACGTAGGCGTCGTCCACCTTCACCCGCATCAGAGGGATCTTGCGGATACCGCCGGTGGATTTACCGGTGTGGGTGACGATGATGCAGGGCATGCCGGTCTCGAGCAGCGTGGTGCCTTTGGTGCCGCCGCTGCCTTCGTAGACTTCGACCTGCTTGCGCACCCAGTCGATGCTGGGTGGGATGTATTCAGCCATGGTTGTCCTCCTTGTCCTGACTGAAGCATACAAGCATTGGCGGGTCGACGGGATGTACGAGCTAAGCTGCAGCCGCCGCTCCCATCACCAGCGCCAGCTCGCCCGCCACCACCGGTCGCTCCGAAACCCTTCCATACCAGGCCTGGAGGCCACCGCGACCGCCGAGGTCCACGCCCAGCGTCTGGCCGAATGTGAGACACAGCCACGTGGCGATGTCCGCCAGCGTGTAGTCGCCGCAGAGATGCTGTTTGCCCGCAAGTTGCGCCTCCAGGGCATCGAGATAGCCCGAGAAGGCCGTCATCGCTTCCGCCACCACAGCCTCATCCCTGCCCTCGCCGCCAGGCTTCATGAACATCTCGGCGATCAGGGTGGTGATGTGCGTGGCCATGAAGTAGTCCGCCCGGTCTTCCCACATCCGGCAGGCCGCGCGACCAGCAGGATCTGCTGGCATCAGCGGCACCTCGGGATAGGCATCCTCCAGATACTCGTTGATCACCGTGGAATCGACGATCGCCAGGCCCTGATCCTCCAGAACCGGCACTTCACCTTTCGGGCTCACATCCAGAAACGCCTGGGGCTTCGGGCCCCAGAGGTTGGCGCGGCTCCAGGGGATCTCGGCGATCTCCGCTTCGATGCCCTTCTCTGCCAGCGCGATCCGCACCTTTGCGGAGAACGGGCTCAAGGTTCCAGACCACAGTTTCATATCTGCGCCTCCATCAGTTGATGGCGCCAGATTAGCGAAGCAGAGAGGCGAACCAACTACCTTTCAGGTAATGATCAGATCATGAACCCGATCGGCGCCATCCCGGATCCCGTGTCGTAGAACCGGCCGATGTTCGGCAGCACGAAGCCGAGATCCCCTGCCCCCACGCCATACCACATGGCCAGCTCCGCATAGAGCTCGTCCACGCTGGTGGTCGGGATGAAGCGGCCGCGGCCCACGTCCAGCGGGTTGCCCGGATCAATCTCCGGGTAGGCGCCGTAGACGTCGCCGCCGTTCACCGCGCCACCCATCACCAGGCTGTTGCCGCCCCAGCCGTGGTCCGAGCCCCTGCCGTTCGAGGTGAGGGTGCGGCCGAAGTCGGAGATGGTGAAGGTGGTGACCCTATCGAGCACGCCGAGCTCGGTGAGGGCGGAGTGGAACTCGGCGAAGCCCTTGCTGACGATCGGCAGCATCGCCTCCTGCTGCGGGATCACGTCGTCGTGATGGTCCCAGCCGCCGAAGGTGATGAAGAACGTCTGCTTCGGCGCGTTCAGCTGGTCGGAGACGCTGATGATGCGCGCGATCTGCTCAAGCGCCTGGGAGAGCCCACTGGCGGAGAAGGAGGTGCTGAAGGTCTGCGCGCTGGCCAGCGCGTCCTCCACCAGCTGCGCCGCGTCGATGGAGCTTCTGAGCGAGGCTGCATAGGTGCGCCGGAACGGATCGTCGTAGTCGGCGGCGAGCATGGTGTTCATCGCGGTGGTGAACACGTCGCTGCCATCGTCATCGGTCTCGTAGCCCGCCACCTGACGAGCGCCATCGGCTGAATCCACGGCGTAACTGCTGACGGTTGCACCGGTCTGGAAGACGTTGGTGCCGGACAGCGTGATGTTCATGGAGATCGGGCTGGTCGGCAGCGTCGGCTGCAGCACGTCTGCCATGCGGCCGCCGACGCCGGTGGCGATGCGCGCATCCGGCACGGATGTCTGCCACTGGGCAATCTGATCCGCGTGGGAGAAGAGGCCGAGCGGCAGGCGGACGGTGCCGGCATCGTAGCTGGCTCGATCCGTCGGCTCGGCGAGGGAGCCGATGTTGGAGATGAACGCCAGGTCGCCGGAATCGAAGAGATCGCGGATCTCTGCCATGCCGGGGTGCACGGCCATCTGCCGGCTGTCGGGGCCCAGGTAGTTGAGCGGCAGCACGTCGTTGCGATCGAGCGCCAGGTCGGAGCGCATCGCCGCGTAGGCATCGTATCGAGCCTGATCGTAGGGCAGCAGCATGTTGAACGAATCGGCGCCGCCGGCGAGCAGGATGCACACCAGCGCCTGGTAATCAGCCGCTGGTGCGGCCTGGGCGACCCGGGCGAAGGAGCCGAGCTGTGTCGCGGCCAGCACGGAAACACCGGCGTGGCCGAGGAATTGTCTGCGTGACCAGTTGTTCATGAGGCATCCCCCAATACTGCGTAGGCGGGTGAAGCGAGGGCCAGATAGAGCGCCACCTGGGTTCTCAAGGTGAGGTCGCCGCCGAGCGGCCGGAGGGCGGTGAGGATGGCGCCTCTGGTGGTGCTGTCCATGGCGCCGGCGAAGAACACCAGATCGATTCGATCTAAGAGCGCGTCCGGGTCATCGGCCAGGGCCTCGAAGTCGCTGAGGTCCAGCGTGATGTCCGCAAAGTCCTCAGGCGTGTCGATGGACTGCTCGGTAAAGAGCGCGTAAGCAATCAGGTTCGTCATGCCGGCGACCGTCGAGGCGTCCGTGATCTGGAACTCGGGGGCGGTGAGGCCGGAATCGCTGAGCTCGCCGGCCGGGGAGAAGCTCGGCAGGTAGAAGTTGAACACGCTCGGTGCGCTCAGCACGTGCTGCTGAGTCAGGAACTGAGCGACGAAGCCGTAGCCCGGCCAGGTGCCGTCCGAGCTCGTCACGTTCAGGCCCCGGTTCAGATGCAGGTAGCGCAGGAACGGCTCGCGCAGCTTGATGCCCTGCTCTGCTTCCGGATCGAGCAGGATGGCGCGGAGCACGTTCACCATGTCGCCGCGCGGCGTAGTGCCATCGCCCTCGAAGGCGGCGCTCACCCGTGCCACGTACTCGGGCGACGGGTTCGAGGTGACCAGGCGCTGGATCAGCAGCTTGCCGATGAACGGGCCCACGTTCGGATGCTCGAACAGGTTGTCCAACGCATCGCTGATGTCTTCCAGGCCCGTCTGCCCGTCCGGGATCACGAAGCCGTTCAGCAGGGTCTTCTGTCCAGGCTCGTGGTAGTCCTCAAACATCTGCATGGGCACGTGCAGAATCGGCGCCTCGCGACCGAAGAAGGTGGCGCCGTAGCCGAGTGCCGGGCCGTAGGAGAGGCCGGTGAAAATCTTCGAGAACTCGCGGATCTCCACGTTTGAGTAGGTGGGGATCGGCTGGCCGAAGCCGTCGAGGCGCTGGCTGCCGTCGGGATTCAGCTCAAAGAGGCCGATCGAAAAGAGCTGCATCACCTCCCGGGCGTAGTTCTCGTCCGGGAAGGTGTTGGTCACCGGATTGAACCGGGCGTTGTTCACGTGCGAGAGGTAGAGGCCCATCACTGGGTGCAGGGTCACGTCCTCGAGCAGATCGCGGAAGTTGCCGAAGGCGTTCCGGAGCAGCATGTCGTAATAGCTCGAGAGCGCCAGCGGGTTGATGTTGATCATGCCCACGTTGTCGCTGACCACGAAAATCTGGGTCAGCGCGTAGGCCACCAGTTGTCGCAGCTGATCCGGCGCTGTGAGCGCCTGCTCGTAGAAGGCGAAACGCCGGAACGTTGCGGGCGGCGGGTTGGCAGCAGGATCGAAGCCGTACTCGTTGAGATACCGACGCACGATCGGCTCGTGCAGGCTCGGCGCCATGGCGAACTGGCGCTCGAGCCAGTTCTCGACGCCTTCGTCCGCCGCAGCGTAGATGTCGTCGTAAGAGGGTCCGAAAGTGGTCCGGGCCAGCATCTTCGAGGCTTCCTCCATCTGCGCGATGGTCGGGCCCGGGTCCGCCGGCGGCGGGTTGTTGGTGACCGGCGGGTTGTTCGGCCGGTCGTTGCCCCCGCCTCCGCCGCCACCGCAGGCGGCGAGCAGGCAGGTGCTTAATGTCAGTATCAGCAAACGCATGGCATCAGCCTCCCGCGAGCATCTCGGCCCGCTTCACCTGCAGCACAGCCACCTGTTCCGGCGTCAGCAGGTTGCGCAGACGGATCAGCAGCCGCATCTGCTCGAGCTTGATCTCGTTTTCGGTGTCCACCGCCTGCCTGGCGAGCGCGATGGCTCTGTCCTCGTCGATCTGCGGCTCGTCGAGCACTTCCATCAGCTCGAAGTAAGCGGACTGCATGCCCCAGCTCTTGCCGGCCACCGCCTGCTGCACCGCCACCACCAGCTCGCCGATCTCTTTGTTCTGCGCCTTGGTGAGGCCGATCTCATTGCGGTGAGCCATGATCAGCTCCAGCGACAGCAGCCTGCCGTCGAACGGATCTTCCTCTTCCTCGGCGAACGCCGGGACCGGCGTGAACGTAAAGAGCGCCACCAAGAGCCCACAGAGCATCATCCGTACTACAACCATGTGCTTTCCTCCTTCAGGACTTCCGCTCCGCCGATGTCCGGCAGGCCGAAGATGTCGATATCCGTTTTCACCGCCAGCCACCGATCGCTCGGTGCCTGCCAGCGCGTTGTGCTTTCCAGGTTGGCGAGCAGCTGCGCTTCGGCCGCCGCACGCATGGCTTCGTGGTGAGCGATGAGCGCCGCTTCCTCTGCGGCCCGGTCTTCACCCGTCTGTATCGTGATGAGCACGACCAGCGCAGCAGCAGCGGCAACCGCAGCACCGCCAATCCAGCGTGCCTGCATGGACCAACCCGCAAGGCGTTCGCTGAGCCACTCGAAGCGCAGCTTCGGCGCGGCCACCGCGTCCGCGGCTTCGGCTTTCGCCATCACCGCCTCGAAGCTCGGCACCTCGACCGACTCCCGGGCCCGGGTCAGGTGCGCCCGCAGCTCCAGATCGATGATGGCGTCGCGATCCTTATCGTCCTGATCAGGCGTCATCGCTGTTCTCCAGTTGTCGGCGCAGCGTCTGCTTCGCCCGGTGGTAATGCGTTCTGGCGCTGCCGACGGAAACACCCATCACCTGGGCCGCTTCCTCGACGGTGAACTCCGCATCGATCACGAGCTCGAGCACCTGCCGCTGCCGGTCCGGCAGCTCGCTGATGGCACGGCGCAGGGCGGGCCAGCGTGTCTGAGGATCTTCGGCTTCTGCGTTCTGCGCTTCATCGATGAACTCCGCCTCTCCCATCGGCGCCACGCGCTGAACTTCCTGGCGATGGCGTCGCTGATGGCGTCGGGCGGAATTGCGGATCACGGCGTAGAGCCAGGTCTTCAGGCTTGCCTCGCCGTCGAAGCGGGCAGAACCGTCTACCAACGCCAGATAGGCCTGCTGCATCACGTCCTCCGCCGCCTGGGCGTCGTAGCCGGTGAGGGACAACGCCCAGCCAAAGGCGCCCTCATGCAGCGCTGCCAGAGCCCGCCGCGAGATTCCGGGGTTGTGTTCCAGTCCATCGTCGATCATTGGGTTGTCGCCGAACTTACCCCTTAGTGCCATAGGGAGCGCGTCCATATGACCCGTAGCTGTATTTTTTTTGTAACTACCGGGCCATCGGCCCTCCCTGCCGCGTATCAGCCGGATGAGCCGGTGACGGAACAGGCGCATACTCGGGACACTATCCTGCGCCAGCACCGCCCGTGAACCTGAAATTCATCCGCTCCGTCGCCCCCGTGCTCGCCAGAGCCCTGCGTTCCGGCCAGATATTCCGTCCGCAGTGCGAGCTGACGGAACCGGACCCGGATATCCTCGCTGAGTACGAGATCCGGATCCCCAGGGCAGACGGTACCTTCGTCACTGCCAACCTGTTCCGCTCCCGCGCCTTCGCCGAGCAAAATCAGCCTATGCCGGTGGTCATGTGCGCTCATCCCTACGACAACAGCCTGATCCCCGCCCTCGGCAAGACGCCGTTCGGTGGTCCGCCGCAGCAGTACCGGCTGATTCCTCAGGAAGGTGAGCCGCGTTTCTCCACGCAGACGAGCTGGGAGTCACCGGACCCCAACTTCTGGGTGCCGGCGGGCTACGCCGTGGTGAACATGAACCTGCCTGGCTATGCCTCGAGCGAAGGGAAGCCTTCAATCTTCTCCGAAGATCAGAGCAGAGCGTTTGCGGAGGCGATCGAGTGGGTGGGCGAGCAGGACTGGTGCACCGGTTCGGTCGGTCTGTCAGGCGTCAGTTTTCTCGCCATCAGCCAGTTTGCTGTTGCTTCCCGCCAGTCACCGCATGGCGTGCCCACACCGCTGAAGGCCATCTGCCCCTGGGAAGGCATAACAAGCATGTACAAGGACCTGATCTACGATGGCGGTGTGGAGGAAGAGGGATTCCCCGTATTCTGGTGGACGACGGAGGTGAAGCCAACCATCAACTGCAGCCCGGCAGAGTTTCGCGAGATCGAAGAAGGGCTGCCGGATGAGATCGCCCGATTGCATCCTTACTACGATGACTACTGGAAGGCCAAGGAGCCGGACCTGAAGTCCATTGATCTGCCCATGCTGGTCTGCGCCAGCTTCTCCGATCAGGGTCTGCACACCCGCGGTAGTTTTCGCGCCTTCATGGAGGCGCGCTCCGAACACAAGTGGCTCTACACCCACAGGCGTCTGAAGTGGGACGCATACTATTCCCGGGAGGTGCTGGAGCTGACCCGACTGTTCTTCGACCGGTTCGTAAAGGGCGAGGAGAACGGCTTCGAGAAGCGGCCGCCGGTGCGCCTCGAGGTTCGCCGCAGCCGGGACGGGATCGCGGACGTCCGCGAAGAGCAGGACTGGCCGCTGCCGAATACGAACTACCAGCCGCTCTTCCTGCACCCGAATCGCTCGCTCAGCCCGCAATCGCCGTCCACGCCCAGCGAACTTTCCTATTCAGCGAAGAACGGATCGCTCGCTTTCGAGCTGACCTTCGCCGAGCCCACGGAGATCACCGGCTACATGGCCCTACGGCTCTGGGTGGAAGCTCGAGGCGCCGACGACATGGCCATCTTCGTCGGCATCGACAAGCTGGACCGTGCGGGGGTGCGAATGCCCTTCTACGGCTGCGTCGGCAACCACAACGACACAGCGGCAAAGGGTCTGATTCAGGTGTCCCGCCGGGCGTTGGATCCGGCCGCATCCACACCCTGGCAGCCGGTACTGAAGAACGAATCCTCCGCGTTTCTGTCTCCAGGTGAGATCGTGCCGGTGGACATCAGCATCCTGCCGAGCAGCACGCTGTTCGACGCTGGTGAAAGCCTGAGGCTGACCATCTCGCCGAAAGAGGTTGTGCCGTCGCATCCGTTCATGAAATCCAACCGCTGCAATCGCGGCGCACACGTGGTGCATCTGGGCGGGCAATACGACTCGTACCTGCTGGCGCCATTGAACCCAGACGTTCCAGGTACTACCCCTTAAAGCCAGAATCCAGAGACGCTCGTATGATCGAAGGAATATCGATCGATGAGACCCCCAGCCATGATCACCCACGAGCACACGGACCCGGCCAACGGCACCCTGCAAATCGTCAATCTGGACAACGCCGCCTACATCGAGCTGAGTCGCGAAAGCGCCCACATCCGCGTGGTGTTCACGGACAACACGGCCGTGAACCTGAACTGCGCCTCGGCAGATACCGCCAAAACCGAGTTCATCAAGCTGCGCCGGACCATGGAAGGCATCTAGCCTGAGCACCTGCTAGAGTCCTGCCGAAAGGGAGGACATGCCATGACTGCCAGACCGCTGGACGGCTACCGGGTGCTCGATCTCACCCACGTGCTCGCCGGGCCCTACTGCACCTATCAGCTCGGACTGCTCGGCGCCGATGTGATCAAGGTGGAATCGCCCCGCGGCGACATGGTCCGTGGCTGGGGCGGGTCGGATGAACAGGTCGGCCTTGGCCTCGGCACCGGCTTCACGGCGCAGAACGCCGGCAAGCGCAGCCTCTGCGTGGACATCACCCAACCGGACGGTGCCGAGCTCGTTGCTCAGCTGGCTGAAGGTGTGGACATCTTCGTCGAAAACTACCGGCCCGGCGCCATCGCCGAGTACGGCCTTGGCTACGAGGCGATCCGCGCCCGTAATCCCAGCGTGATCTATCTTTCCATCAGCGCCTTTGGCCAGAACGGCCCGCATGGGCATCGGCCCGGCTTCGACGACGTGGTGCAGGCCACTTCCGGCTACATGTCCATCAACCAGCGCGGCGACGGGCCGATCCGCACCGGCGGCCCGGTGCTCGACTACGCCACCGGCATGCAGGCGGTCTCCGCCGTGCTGGCGGCTGTGCTGCTGAAAGAGCGCACCGGCGAAGGGCAGCGGCTCGACATCGCCATGCAGGACGTGACCAACCTGCTCATCAACCGAAATCTGCACATCGCCGCTTCCACCGGCGAGCCGCCGGCGCCGGCGGAAAATCGAGACGGCATGCTGCTGGGACGGTTCGCCTGCAAAGACGGCCACGTGATGCTGGCCGGCTATCTGCCTCATCACTGCCGCAGTATCTGCAAGGTGCTAGGGTTGGATGAGTTCGCAGAGTTCTCCGGCCGCCAGTTTGCCGAGCGGGCCGACGAGGTGGCCGCCGCCGCAGAGGCTGCGCTGGCCGAACGCACGCGCCTCGAGTGGGATCAGATCTTCAGCGAGGCCGGCATCGTCGCAGGTGGCGTGCGTTTTCTGGACGAGGTGCTCGACACCGGGCAGCCGGAAGCCCGGGAGCTGCTCTCCGAGGTGGAGACGGCGGCCGGCCCGATTCAGGTGACCAACAATGGTTACCGGATCAACGACACCGTGTTCCGGCCCACCGCTGGCGTGCCGCGACTGGGCGAGCAGAGCCGGGAGGTGCTGAGGGAGCTGGGTCTGGAAGACGGACAGATCGACGAGCTGACCGAGCGCGGCGTGGTTCGCAGCCCCTGAGTCAACCGCCTCTCGCCCATAGCTGGTCGAGCGCGGCGGTGACGCCTGCCGGCGCCTGATCTGCCGCGAGCCTGGCCGCGATATGCCCGTCCGGGCGAACCACCAGAACCTCGTCTTGCGGAAACAGCGCAGCAAACGAATCATCGGCCGCGGTGATACCCGCCTCTTCCGTGAGGGTCTGCACACTCACCGGGATGCCACGATCCACCGCCTCAGCAACCGCCCCATCCAGGCTGCCGTCTGCACGCTGCGTCCAGACCAGAAAACGATCGTACGGCACCAGATCCAGGGTTGAGATACCGGCACCGTCCCGCACCAGCGGGGCGTGCGGCAGCCGGGCACCCGGCGTGGTGGACGGCAGGTAGGTCGACACCGGATTCTCAGGCAGTGGCGGCGCGCCGTCTTCAATCACCGCGGCACTGCTGTAACAGACCCCGAGATCCAGCCCCGCCATGTTGAAGTGGGCGGCCTGGGCATCAACGGCCGCCTGCACCGCCTGCTGCCTGGCCTCATCAGCCAGCACCGCCTCCAGATCGTCCATGGTGACCTTTTTATCGCCGTTCACGTCGAGCTGGATCGCCACATCGATCATCTTGCTGGCGTTGTGGAAGCTCTGCTCGGCGTTGGTCTCAGCGATGGGTTTCCGCTCCAGCTCATAGGTCTCGAAGATGGCCGGATTCATACCCCCTTCCACCATGCCGATCTTCCAGATCAGGTTGTGCACGTCCTGAAAGCCTGTGTTCATGCCGATGCCGCCGGTGGGCGGGAAGCGATGCGCCGCATCGCCGACCAGGAACACGTTGTCCCTCCGGTAGCCGGTAGAGATCTGCGAGGTCATTCGCCAGGAGTCCAGGCTCAGCACCTCGTGCGGCACATCCGCGCCGATGGCCTTTTCGAGCAATCCGGCGAACTTCGCCTCGTCGATCTGCTCCAGGTCTTCCGACTCGTCCACGGTCTTCATGAAGATCCAGACACCGCGGTCGATGTCATGAGCGATGAACACCCCGTTCACCTCGTCATCCATCACCCAGTAGAGCAGCCCTTCCCGGCCGGCGAGCGCCTCTTTCAGATCCGCCGTGAAGTGAACGGTGACGAAGGTCTGGATGTTGTCCGGACCCACCATCTCCAGGCCACAGGCTTTGCGCACCCGGCTGCCGGCGCCGTCGGCACCGATCAGGTACCGGCTGGTGACCTCGAGAGTTTCGTCGCCAGCTGTGATCGTTGAGAGGTAACCGTCGGCAGCCGCCGTAAAGCCTCCCCACTGGTGCGAGAACTTTACCTTGTCCGCGCCCGCCGTTTCGGCCAGCCGATCGAACAACACCTGCTCGAACTGATCCTGGCTCAGGTTGGTGGTGGGCGTCGGGCTCTGGGTGAGCATCCGCAGCACCTCGTCCGGATCGTTGCCCATGGTGAAGACGCCGAGATCCCGACCGAGCAGCCGATCGACCCAGCGCACGCTGCGGGTTTTCATGGGATCCGGGCCCAGCGACCGCACCTTCGCATCATCGATGCCCACAGAGCGGGCAATCTCCAGCGAGCGGCTGGAGATCACGTGCGCCTGGGGCGCCTGATGGAGATCGGCATGACGCTCGACGATCAGGAAGTCGATACCGAGGCGGTCGAGGAACATCCCCGCCAGCAGCCCGGCAGGTCCGGCGCCAACAATGAGAACCGTCGTATTCAGGCGCGTCATAGCTGCTGCTCCACCACTTCGTTGGTCAGGGTGCCGATCCCGTCCACCTCGATCTCAACCACGTCGCCTTCTTTGAGAAACACGGGCGGTTCGCGCAGGGCGCCCGCGCCTTCGGCGGAGCCGGTGACGATCACATCGCCGGGCTCGAGCCAGGTGATCTCGGAGATGTGGGAGATGAGGTCGGCGAAGGAAAAGATCAGGTCGTCGAGCTTCATGTTCTGACGCACCTCACCGTTGACCCGGGTCTGCAGGGTCAGGTCGTCGGCCGACAGGCTGTCCGCCGGGATCTCGTCTGTCGTCACCAGCCAGGGGCCGAAACCGGCGCCGTGATAGGCGTTCTTGCCCGTGGTCACCTGGAAGCCGCGAATCTGATAAAGCCGGGCCGAGCCGTCGTTGAAGCAGCTGTAGCCGGCGATATGGTTCGGCGCGTCCGAGACGGAGACGTTGCGGCAACGCTTGCCGATCACGATGGCAATCTCGCCTTCGTAATCGAAGTTCGGCTCCAGCGCCGGTTTCTCGATGGGCGAGCCGCTGCCGACCAGCGTGTTGGCAGCACGTAGGAAGAACATGGGGTACTCGGGCAGCTCCTTGAAGCCCATGCGTGGTGCCGCCTCCACGAAATGCGAGTGCGTGTTCAGCCCCGTGCACCACATGGCGCCCGGGTTGGGGATCGGCGGCAACAGCGTTACCGCGTCGAGGGAAAAATCTGCAGCGGCTGATTCCGCGACCTCCGCCGCACCGGCAAAGTCCTGCGCGATCAGATCCTTCAGCGTCGGCGCAGCGAGCCGGCTGCCCAGATCGATGATGCCGTCGTCGGTGACGATCCCGTAGGAGGTCTCGTTGTCTTTCAGGTATGTGGCAAGTCGCATGGGGAGACTCCTTTCAGGTGTATTCAGCTGGGCCGGGTCAGCAGGGTGGCCACCGCATTGGCATGGGCATCGATGAACTCGTCGGTGAACGGATCTTCGCCGGTCAGCTGCCGGCACTCGGGTGCCATGGCGTACACCGCAGCGCTGCCGACCAGTGCGTAATAGAACTGCACCACCGAGACGCCGGGAATCGTGCCCTCCTTCGAACCCTGCTCGTGCAGCTCGGCCACCAGCCGGTAGAAGTTCTGCACGTACTCCTCGATGATCCAGCCGAGCCGCCAGCTGTCCGAGCGGCCCTCGTCGAACATGATGCGGGTGATCTCCGGCTGAGCCGCGGAGGCGCGGATGAACTGGCGAATCAGAAAGCGGATCCGCTCGCCCGGCTCGATATCCCGGGCCTGGCTCATCGCCGGCCCCATGACGCCGGTCATACCGCCGAAGAGCTCTACTACGCAGGCCTTCCAGAACTCTTCTTTACTGCCGAAGTGGTAGGTGATCAGGTTCCGCTGCACGCCGGCGGCGGTCTGCACCTGTCTCGTGCTCGTGGCCTCATAGCCGTTTTCCGAAAAGAGCTGGATCCCGGCTTCAATGAGCTTCTGCCGGGTGACTTCCGATTTCCGGGCTAAGGTGCTGGCTGCTGTTGCGGACATCTGAATCCAATATTTGACAGTTGGCAAACAATATATGATAGTTTTGTCCATCTGACAAATATTAGATCCAAGGAGCCGCGCATGACTGCCTACTTCATCGCCCATGTGAACGTGAACGATAGGGATGCCTTCCGGGAGTACGAACGTGGCGTTCTGCAGACCATCAAGCCATTCAGCGGCCGGGTGCTGAGCGCGGCGCCGGCGACCCGTCTCGATGGCGCCGAGGCGAAGAATCACAACGCGATCATCAGCTTTCCATCGGCCGAAGATGCGCAAGGCTGGTGGGACTCCGCCGACTATCAGGCGATCATCCCGATCCGGCACGAGCACGCGCCGGGCGCGGACGCCATGATCGTGCCCGGCCTGTAGCGGGAGCGCATGATGAGTGAAGCCACCTCTCCGGCCGCCGCTGAAACGGTCAGCCCCTCACCCACCAAGTTTGCCCACCTGGTGCTGAACGCCCGGGACTTCGATGCCGAGATGGCGTTTTACAAGACGCTTCTGAACGCCCGCGTCGTCCACGAAACGCCCATGATCGTCTTCCTCAGCTACGACGACGAGCACCACCGCCTGGCCATCGCCAGACGACCGGGCCTGCTGCCGAAGATCCGCAACATGGCCGGCGTGGATCACCACGCCTACACCTACGCCAGCCTCGAAGACCTGCTCAACACCTGGCAACGGATGAAGGCGGCAGGTCACGAGCCGGTCTGGTGCACCCACCACGGAGGCACCATCTCCATCTACTACAGGGATCCGGACGGCAACGTGGTGGAAACTCAGGTGGACGTGTTCGACTCCATCGAGGAGACCAACGCTTACCTCCTCGGCGACGACTTTCAGAGCAATCCCATCGGCGTCGACTTCGACCCGGAGGAGCTCTGGCAGCGGCTGCAGTCCGGAGAGCCCTGGGAGACGTTGAAATTGCGCACGCCGAGCGGCCCGCGGGACCCGGCCACCATTCCGCGCGACTACATGGGCTGGTTCAACTGGATGATGTTACGGGTGTTGCGGTTGCTGCCTGGCGGTCCGCCCAGGCCAAATTAGCACCAGCCACCTGCAACCGGTCATACATCTGCAGACGACGCGGGCTCAGGCTCTCGCCTCGATCTGCGCCCTGAGCGCCTGCTGCTCCGCCCGCCCAATGGGGAATCGCCACATGATGATGGCCACGGCCAGCGTCACCAGGGTCGGTGATCCAGCGACCACGATGCGCACCGCGTCCAGCGTCGTCTGAGCGTTCTCGCCGGCCGGATCGAAGCCGACCCAGTCGAGCACCGGATAGATGATGCCCACCGCCAATGCCGCGCCCACTTTGCTGGTGAGGGTCAGCATGGAGTAGTAGAGCGCCGAACGGTCTGCGCCCACGTTGACCCGGTCCTGATCAATGACGTCGGCCATGATCGAGCGCATGAGCAGGTCCTTGGCGCCGAAGTTCACCCCCACCAGCACGTAGATCCAGAACACCCACCAGAAGCTGCTGTCCGGCACCACGAAGAAAAGGCCCGTGGCGATCGTCGATTGCAGCGCGCCCAGGCACAACGTCTGGTGCTTGCCGAGCCGGCCGCTCAGCCAGACGAACAGTGGTACGAACAGCAGGCCGGTGACGAAGATGAGCACCAGGAACAGGCTCGCTGCCTGCGGCAGCTTCAGCACCTGGATGATGAAGAAGAAGTGCACGGCGCCATTGATTCCGCCCTGCAGGCCCATGAGCAGGTCCGCGAGCAGCAAGCGACGCAACGCCCGGTTGTCGACGATCGAGCGCCATGCCGTCTTCCAGGGCAGGTTCACCGGCGAGCGCTGGGCCGGCTCACCGGTGCTGAATACGGCAAGGGCGAAAAGCACCGGCAGCGCAAACAGAATGAGCCAGCCCATAGCGGCACTGCGCAGGCGCATGCCGCCTTCCGGTTGCAAGTAATCCATCAGTGCCGGCAGCGAGAGCACGGCCACCGCACCGAGCAACCCGAACAGCTGCAGCGCCCCCATGATTCGGGTGCGCTGGTCGTAGTCGCCGGACAGCTCGCTGGCCCAGGCCGTGTGGGCGATGGCGAGCAGGGTCCAGCCGACATAGAGCACCAGGAGCGAGAGGAGCAGTCCCGTCTCGCTTGCCGGATCGTCCGGGAAGAACACACCGTAGGCGCCGACGAGCAGAATGGGCACGCCCACGACGATGGCCGGTCGGCGCCGGCCCCAGCGTGTGCGGACACGATCGCCCAGGATCCCGAATACCGGGTCCGTGAACACGTCGAAGAACCGGGCGACCATGAATATGGCGCCCACCGCGGTCAGGCTGATGCCGAGCTCCGCGTAGAGCGGCGGCAGAATCGCGATGATGGGCAGGCCGAGCGCCGCCAACGCGAACGCGGGTGACGCGAAGACCGCGATCCGGACCGGGTTCAGCTGCTCAGCCACTCAGTTTCGAGCCCTTAGGCTGATCAGACGCTCAAAGCGCCGTCTGCGGCTCCACGCCCAGATCGTCCTCGTTCATCTCCCGGGTCCAGGCGGCGAACTCGAGCATGATGCCGTCCGGGTCGGTGAAGTAGATGGAGCGGACGAAGGTGGTCGGCGTGATCTCCATGCTGGCCTGGGTCTCCGAGTCGTCGTGATTGACCACCGGGGTCACCTGAATGCCGGCGGCCTCGAGCTTCTTCTGATACTCCTCGATCTTCTCCTCCGGCACGTCGAAGGCCAGATGGTTCATCGATGCGTGCGCCGTTGCCAGCGAGCCCTGACCCACCATGTTCGCCGGGTGGGTGACGCCGGGCTGCGCCTCCGGCGCATCTGGAAACCAGAAGAACGCCAGGGAATCACCGTTCCCCGCGTCGAAGAAAAAGTGCTGGCCCGAGCCGTAGGGCAGCTCGATGGTTTTGGTCAGGGGCATGCCGAGCACGCCGGAGTAGAACTCCACCGTTTTCTTCATGTCCTTGCAGACCAGCGCCAGGTGGTTGAAACCCCGGAACTCGAACTTCTCGTTTTTAGCGGTCATGCCGCCCTCCGTGTGCCGTTGCCTATGCGAGCCATGATAGCCTGAGCGACAGGGGAATCGGGAACTCACCATGCTTCGGAACCAGATCCAGGCCGCCCATCTGCTGGCTGCCTTGGGGCTTGCCCTGTCAGCGCTGCCGGCGGCTGCCGAGACGTGTGAGCGCGGCGCCAAAGGCGAGGAGCAGCTGCTGTTCGGCGATCTGCACGTGCATACCGCCTACTCGCTGGACGCCTACGCCTTCGGCACCCTGGCCACCCCGCGTGATGCCTACGCCTTCGCCCGCGGCCAGCCGCTCCGGCTCGACAACGGCCAGATCATCGGCCTGGACCGACCGCTCGACTTCGCTGCGGTCACCGACCATGCGGAAACCTGGGAAGTCACCTGGACCTGCACGGACCCGACCTACGCGGACGCCCCCTATTGCGCCGGCATGCGCAAAGAGCGCGCCGCCGGCAACGGCCGGGGCATATTCACCAACTACCTGCTGCCCGTGGTGACCCGGGAGCCACCGGTGCATGCGCCCTTCTGCGACAGGCTCGACTGCGAGGCCGCCACCCGCAGCCAGTGGCGGCGGATCCAGGAAGCCGCCAATCAGGCCAACGACCCCTGCGAGTTCACCGCCCTGATCGGCTACGAGTGGACGGCCTCGCCGAACGGCCGGCACTGGCACCGCAACGTGATCTTCCGCTCCGAGACCGTGCCCGAACGACCCTTCGACTACATAACCTACCCGAGCGTTGCGAAGCTCTGGACCGCACTGGCTGAAAACTGCCGACCGGAAGACGGCTGCGACGCGGTGGCCATCCCGCACAACATCAACTGGACCGATGGCGGCACCTTCGACATCGAGAACGAATCGGCTGAGATCTCTGCCCTGCGCAGCCGCTACGAAACCCTGGCGGAGATGCACCAGGAGAAAGGCAACAGCGAGTGCCTGCCGGAAACCCGGGACGGGGATCGCGCCGACTGCGGCTTCGAGCTGGTGGAGGTGAACGGCGCCAAGGTGCGCATGCTAGGGCCTCCGAAAGACCTGGACGCCGAGTGGCGAGCCATGCGCAAGGGTTACTACCGCACCCTGCTCGGTCGCGGCCTGGTGGCCTGGGAGGACTCGGATCAGACGCTGAACCCGCTCAAGCTCGGCGCCATCGGCTCTACCGACGGCCACTTTGCCGCCGCCGGCTTCACCGAAGAGGAAGACTTCCCCGGTGGCGTCACCGCCATCTGGCTGGGCCCGGAGGCGACGCTGGCCAACCCGCTCTACAACCCGGGAGGCCTGGTGGCGGTCTGGGCGCCGGAGAACACCCGCTCCGCTGTGTTCGACGCCCTGCAGAACCGCAGCGCCTACGCCACCAGCGGCACCCGGATCCGCCTCAAGTTCGGGACCACGGACAAAAACGCCTGCAACAGTGAGGACATCGAGTTCCGAACACCCATGGGCGGGACGGCAACCGGCGGCGAGCGCACCTTCACCGTGCAGGCCGCCATGGACAGAACGCCGTTGGCCGCCATCGACATCGTTAAGGGTTACCTGCAGGACGGCGAAGCCAGAGAGCAGGTGGAGCGCGTCGCTGAGTTCGAAACAGGACAGGCCACGGCCTGCGTTACCTGGACGGACCCGAGCCCGGACACCAGCCCAGCCTACTGGTACGCCCGGGTGACCGAGCAGCCGAGCAAACGCTGGTCGAAGCACCTCTGCGAGCGCCTCGATCTCTGCGAAAAGTACCCGGACGCAGATCGGATGATCGAAGAGCGGGCCTGGAGCTCGCCGGTCTGGCACCTGCCGGAATGACGCACAGCAAACGGAAATCCCTATGAGCGCGATCGAACGGGAGTTTGTCTCCCTCACCTCCGCCACCAGCGCCCGGAACGGCGCCGGCTTCATGCCCTGCCAGGGCCTTTACCACCGCCCGAGAGGTGAGCGCCCCAAGGTTGCCTTTATCGCCACCCACTACAACGTGGATTTCTCCGAGCACTACCTGGGCCCGTACATGGCCGAGCGCGGTTACGGCTACCTGGGCTGGAACACGCGCTTTCGAGGCAACGAAGCGTTTTTCATCCTCGAGCATGCGCTGATCGACATTGGCGCCGGCGTGCGCTGGCTGCGCGAGGAGGCGGGCGTGGAAACCGTGGTGCTGATCGGCAACTCCGGCGGCGGCTCGCTGATGGGGGCTTATCAGTCCCAGGCCTCGGAACCGAACATCACCGCCACCCGCGGCCTGCGGCTGCCGGACGCGGTAAACGAGCTGCCCGCCTGTGACTACTACGTGTCGTTGAACGCCCACGCCGGGCGCCCAGAGGTGCTCACCGCCTGGATGGACCCGGCGGTGACGGACGAGAAAGATCCCACCGCCACCGACTGGGACCTGTCCATGTTCAATCCGGACAACGGCCCGCCCTACTCCGAGGCCTTTATCGAGCGCTATCGGGCGGCGCAGACGGCGCGCAATGATCGCATCACCGACTGGTGCATCAGCGAGCTCGAGCGGCTCGGTGACGAGGGCCATTTCGACCGGGCCTTCAATATGTTCCGCACCTGGGCAGACCCGCGCCTGATGGACGGCGAGCTCGATCCGTCAGACCGCCCCGTGGGCCAATGTTACGCCGGCGATCCGAAGACGGCCAACTACTCGCCACGCGGCATCGGCCTCACCAACACCTGCCGCACCTGGCTCTCCATGTGGAGCCTGAAGGAATCGCAATGCCGCGGCGCGCCGCACCTGGGCAGAATCCGGGTGCCGTCGCTGGTGATTCAGTCCATGGCTGATACGGGCGTGTTTCCGAGCGATGCGCACGCCATCCACGACGCGCTGGCCGCCGAGGACAAACGGCTGGAGTTCATGGCCGGCGATCACTACCTGACGGAGCCGGACGGCGCACGGGACGAGGTGGCCGACCGGATCAGCGGCTGGCTGGACGGTTACGGCCTGTAGCCCCCCGGCAACCGATCCGACCGGTATTTGACCTTCCAGTAGCTGGAAGGTCTAGAATTCCGGGTAAACGTCGCCAGAAACCAACCATGTGCAGCGCAACCACAGCAGAAGCAGGCGCCGCGGACACCGCCACCGACCCTGTCTGCGGCATGACGGTGGCCCTGAACGCCGGCAAGCCGAGCCACCGCTATCGCGGCCAGGACTATCACTTCTGCGCCGAGCGCTGCCACGACCGCTTCGCGGCTGACCCTTACTTCTTCCTGTCCGGCAACAACCAGCGCCAGGCAGCAGCTGCTCCTGCTGCCACGCTCTACATCTGCCCCATGGATCCAGAGGTCGAAACCACCGAGCCCAGCAGCTGCCCGATCTGCGGCATGGCGCTGGAGCCCGCCAGCCCGGCCGCCGATGCGCCGAATCACGAGCTCATCGATTTCACCCGGCGGCTCTGGGTATCCGCCGCCGCGGCCATCCCGATCCTGATCCTGACCATGGGGCCCATGCTCGGCCTGCCGGTGCGCAGCGCCATCGGCGAGGCCCTGGCGGTCTGGATCGAGCTGGTGTTGGCAGCACCCGTCGTGCTCTGGGCGGCACGGCCCATGTTCCACCGCGGCTGGACCTCGCTGAAGACCCGCAACTTCAACATGTGGACGCTGATCATGCTCGGCGTTGGCGCCGCCTTTGCCTACAGCGTTCTCGGCGTGCTGGCACCCGGCATCTTCCCCGCCGAGATCGCCGGCCCCACGGGCCACGTGCCCGTCTACTTCGAGGCCGCGGTGGTCATCATCACTCTGGTCTTCGTCGGTCAGGTGCTGGAGCTTCGGGCCAGAGAACGGACCGGCGACGCGGTGCGGGCGCTGCTCGACCTCTCGCCGGACACTGCGCGCCGGATCACCCCGGACGGCGATGAGTACGATGCGCCGCTGGAAAACTTCCTGGCCGGCGATCGCCTCCGGGTGCGCCCGGGCGAGCGGGTGCCGGTGGACGGGGAAGTGGCCGAAGGCCAGTCCGCGGTAGACGAGAGCATGCTCACCGGCGAGCCAATGCCGGTCGAGAAGGCGGCTGGTGATGCGCTCACCGGCGGCACCCTGAATCGCCAGGGCAGCCTGGTGATGACGGCCACCCGGGTCGGCGAGGAAACCCTGCTGGCCAGGATCGTCATTATGGTCAGCAGCGCGCAACGATCCCGCGCCCCCATTCAGGGCCTGGCGGATCGGGTGGCAAAGATATTCGTACCGGCGGTGGTGCTGGTTGCAATCACCGCCTTTTTCCTCTGGCTGACTGTCGGGCCGGAGCCGCCACTCGCCTACGCGGTGATCGCGGCGGTGTCCGTCCTCATCATCGCCTGCCCCTGCGCGCTGGGGCTGGCCACCCGCATGTCGATCATGACCGCCACCGGCCGGGGTGCCCAGGCCGGTGTCCTGGTCAAGGAGGCCGAAGCGCTGGAGGCACTGACCCGGGTCGACACCCTGGTGGTCGACAAAACCGGCACCCTCACCGAAGGCCGCCCGGTGCTGACCGACGTCGTTCCGCTCGGCGCCTACTCCGAGACGGATGTTCTGCGCCTGGCCGCCGCGCTCGAACGCGGCTCAGAGCACCCGCTTGCTGAAGCCATCGTCGCGGCCGCGGAAGACCGTGCCATTCCGATCCCGAATCCCGAGCGCTTCGAAGCGGTCACCGGCAAAGGCGTGCGTGGTCAGCTGGGTGGCATTGACCTGGCGCTTGGCAATGCGGCCCTGATGTCGGAGCTGCTCGAGCAACCTAAGGTGGCAGCATCTCAGGCCGATGCGCTGCGGGCGCAAGGCAGGACGGTGATGCTGCTTGCCGTGGACGGCGTCATCGCCGGGTTGCTGGCGGTGGCTGATCCCATCAAGGAAAACGCACAGGCATCGATTCGAGCGCTGCATGAAGCGGGCCTGAAAATCGTCATGGCAACCGGCGACAACGCCCGCACGGCGGAGTCTGTAGCGGCGGAGCTCGGCATCGACGAGGTGCACGCGTCGCTGCTGCCGGAAGGCAAGCAGGCGTTGGTGCGGGAGCTGCAGGCGGCCGGTCAACGCGTCGCCGTGGCAGGCGACGGCGTCAACGACGCCCCTGCCCTTGCTGCGGCCGAGGTGGGCATCGCCATGAGCACCGGCGCGGATGTGGCGCTGGAGAGTGCCGGCATCACCCTGCTGGCCGGTGATCTCGGAGGCATCACCCGGGCGCGCAGACTGGCTGAGGCAACGCTCAAGAACATCCGCCAGAACCTGTTCTTCGCCTTCGTCTACAACGCGGGCGGGGTGCCCATCGCCGCTGGTATCCTCTACCCCATTACGGGTGCGCTGCTGTCGCCGATGCTTGCCGCACTCGCCATGAGCCTGTCGTCCGTGTCGGTGATCGGCAACGCCCTGCGGCTACGGCGGCTGAAACTCTAGCCAACGGATTGCCCGATGAACATCAGCACCGCAGCAGAACTGACCGGACTGCCCGCCAAAACCATCCGCTACTACGAGGAGATCGGCCTGATCGAGCCGGCCAGAAGCGAGAATGGCTACCGCCGCTACGAGTCAGAGCACGTGCACCGGCTCGCCTTCGTGCAGCGGGCGCGCAGCCTTGGCTTCGGCATCGATGAGTGCCGTGGGCTGCTGTCGCTCTACGATGACAAGCACCGGGCCAGCAGCGACGTAAAGCGTGTCGCCCAGGAGAAGATCGTGGAGATCGACAAGAAGGTGGAGGAGCTGACCGCCATGCGGGCAACCCTTGCGCACCTGGCGGACAACTGCCACGGCGACGGTCGCCCCGACTGCCCGATCCTGGACGACCTGGCGGCCGGGCTGCCCGACGCCTGAGCCCTGTCAGTCGATGCTCAGCTGGGAGCGGTGGTAACGCAGCACGATGTCCGGGTCCGGTGAGAGCGGCGTGCTCGTGTCTTCCTTGCCAGGGTAGTCCAGCGTCGAGAGCACGTGCCGCATGCTTTCCAGCCGTGCCTTCTTCTTGTCGTTGGCTTTGACGATGATCCAGGGCGCGTAGGAGGTGTGGGTGCGGCTGAACATCTCGTTTTTGTACTTGGTGTAGAGATCCCAGTTTTCCTGCGCCTCCTCGTCCACCGGCGAGATCTTCCACTGCTTGAGCGGATCCACCCGGCGCGACTCGAAGCGGTACTCCTGAACCTCCTTGGAGATGGAGAACCAGAACTTCACCAGCTCCAGGTTGTCCTCGTAGAGCATGTGCTCGAACTCCGGCACCTGCTGCATGAACACCTTGTACTGAGACTCGGCGCAGAAACCCATAACAGGCTCCACCACGGCCCGGTTGTACCAGCTGCGATCGAAGAAGACGATCTCACCCGGGTTCGGCAGCTGCTCCACGTAGCGCTGGAAGTACCACTGGCCTTTCTGCAAATCCGTGGGCTTAGGCAGCGCCACCACCCGCGCGGTTCGCGGGTTCAGGTGCTCGATGAAGCGGCGGATCGAGCCACCCTTGCCGGCGGCGTCGCGGCCTTCGAAGATGATGGCCACCCGGCGGCCTTCGAGCTGCACGGAACGCTGCAGCTTCACCAGCTCGATCTGCAGCTTCTCCAGCTCCTGCTCGTAGCGCAGCTTGATCAGCGCTTTGTCGACGTTGACGTTCTTGGTATCGAGCAGCTGCAGCAGGCCTTTCTTCGAGTTGACTGCCGCCAGATCCTCTTCCGAGAGCATGGCTTTCTTCAGGCTCTTGCCGACCCGCTTCTCTTCCTGGGTCAGGGCGTTCGGGCCCGCACCCTGGATCGCCGCAACCTTCGCTGCGCTTTTTGCTTTCGCCACGGGCTTGGTCGTTTCTTCCGCCGGCTGCTCGACCGTACTTTCCGCCATCTCTGTGTCCTCTCCGCTGCTTCTTATCAATCCGTCGCCTGGGCTGACGCCAGCCCTCCCGCAGGGCGCGGGAAATGTGACTTTTTCATGACGATTTTACGGCTGGCCCGCAGCCGGCTGGCTGCGTAGTTCCCCGTAGGCAGGTGCGGGTTAGCCGCAGAATGGCGGCGCGATCAGGTGATCAGGGTCTCAGTTCGGGGCGGAGGTGGGCGCTTCGGCCTGAGCCACGCCGCTGACGTAGCGCTGCTTCAGGTCCCGATAGTTGCCGAAGCGATCGGCCAGCCGGAAGCTCGCCTGGGCGCTCTCGAGATCGCCGAGCTTGTACTCGGTGAGCCCCTTGAGGAAGTGGAAGCGGCCGTTGCGGTACTTGAGATCGATGGCCGTGTTGATGGCGTTGAGCGCCGCGGTGAAGCGGGCGCGGTCGAACTCGGTGCGGGCAATGGCGAAGTGGTAGTACGGGTTACGTTCCCGGTAGCGCCGGACCTGGTCGTTGTAGGCTGCGGCCAGCTCCATGTTGCCGAGCATCTCGTGGGTCCGGCCGAGGCCGGAGATCGCGCCGCGGTTGCCCGAATCCAGATCCAGGGCGACGTGATAGGAGGACAGCGCCTGCTCATAAGCCTGCTGCTTGGCGTAGAAGGCGCCCATGTTGATCCACAGGTCCGGATTGTCCGGCGCCAGGTTGATGGCCCGCTGCAGGTAGGCAAACGCCTGCCGCATGTCGCCGCTGCGCATGTGGTGCACGGACTGATTGGCGTAGTACAGGGCAACGGCCCGCTCATCGCTGATCTCGTAGCGCGGGTAGTCCGGGTCAGGCAGCACGTCGTTGAAGTCGACGCTGAACTCCTTGCCCGTGCGGGTATCGTAGTTGAACCCCTTCAGCACCAGGTTCACGTGGGTGTAACGGATCAGGTAACCGGAGTCGGCGTCCCAGTTCGGCGGCACCCGAACGATCTGAAAGCGGGCGTCGAGGCCGGCTTCTCTGGCCAGCGCGACGAACATGCTGGTGTAGGAGAGGCAGTTGCCCGTCTTGTGATGAAAGGTATCTGCGGCGGTACGGGTGCTGTCGGCAATGTAGTTGGCCTCGAAGTAACCGCCGCGATTCAGACCTCTGAAGATGCGCCGGAACTTCACGGCCGGCACGCGCACATCGCCCACGGTTTCGGCGATGAACTCCCGCATCTCGTCGCTTACCCCGAGCAGGTCGGCGGAGGGCACCTCGTCCGCATGCACGGGCTCCTCGAAGATTCCTTCGCCGCGCAAGAGCGCCTGGGTCTCCGGCTCGTCGCGCGGATCGGGCACCGTGGTCACACACGCAGAGAGCGACACGGCCAGAATTGCCAGGAGCAGCGAACGGACGCCGGCGGGCACCGGCCTGGTTGCCGGCCGGGCGTTCAGCGTGCTGTTGTGCAGTCGTTCGAGCAAAGCTACTCCGTACTTTCCTGGAAACCCGGGCCTGGAAAGCAGAAAACCCCTTTCGACTGATACTAGCCGGCCCCAATTTCTCCGACAACACGCCGCCGGGCACGTTCCGACAAACCCCACTCCGGCAAATTGTCCGACAAGAGCTGCACCCATCGGGCGGGCGCTATTTGCACTGACGGGAGGGTTGCGCGAGGATGAAGCACGGGTGGAGAGATGACGCCAGAACCAGGTCGTCATTGGGAGCCTATGGGGATGGGAAACCTGCCGTTTAACCGGCTGAACAATCTCGAGGGAGCGGTCGCCGCGCGACCACGGCGTGTTTTTGCCCGGCTCTTTCTTCCGCTCTTCGCCCTCCTGATCTCCCTGCCGGCCGCCGCCGGCGAACCTTACCGATTTGATGCCAGTGGCTATCTGGGTGATGCCAGCCTGATGCCTGACTGGGCCGACACCATGCAGCGCCAGGCCAGCCAGTCCGCCGCGCTCGACGCCTGCCTGGCCGATGCCAAAGCCTGCCCCCGCTACTACCGCGGCCTGCGCCACCTGCTGCTCCGAGCGGAAACCCTGCCGCAGAAGAAGCAGGTGTATCTGATCAGCCGCTACGTGAACCGGAAGCGCTACCGGGACGATCGCACCGTGCACCTCGCCTCGGTAACCAGCGACGAAACGCTCAAGTATCGGAGCCGCTGGGCCACGGTCGAAGAGTTCCTGCGCCGCGGCGGCGATTGCGAAGACTACGCCACCACCAAGTACTACCTGCTCCGGCGCCTGGGCTTCAGCCCCGATGCGCTGCGGATCGTCGTCACCTGGGACCGCGGCGAAGGCGGCTACCACGCGGTGCTTGCGGTGCGCCTGGCGGAAGATCTGGGCGAAGGCGAGCAGCCGCAGATCCTGCTGCTCGAGTCAGACAACACGATCAAACGAGGCGGCCGTCATCGCTACCGCTTCATCTACTCCGTAAACGAAGAATCCATCTGGGACCACGAGGCGGAACAAGCCTCGGCCAGAAACCAACCAGCCTCTCTGAACAAGGAGACATCTGCATGAGAAAGCTGATCATCGTTGCCGCCACGCTGATGGCAGCAAGCGCCTGGGCGGACACCGCCACGGTGAAAGTCTATTCCCTCGACGTTAAGGAACGGGTGCAGCACCTGGAGCTGATCGACGTCACCGCCGAGAAGAGCGCCGCCGCTGACGCGGAAGCCCTGGATGCAGAGCTGCAGGCAATTCTCGACGAAGCCGAGGCGGTCGAGGCTCAGGAAGAAGAGTAAGCGGCTGAGCTCGTGAGCTAGGGTGGCGCCGCCGCCCGCTCGCACTGGCCATACTCGACGAAGATCGAGTCGCCGTTCAGCGACTCGGTGGCGCCTGCGAAGGTCCAGCCGCCGACGGCCGTGCGGGTGAAACGCAGCGTTTCGGTGTTGATCAAAATCATCTCCGAAGGCGGCAGGTTGACGCAGCTGAGGCCAAAACCGCCGCCAGCGCCGCGCACCTCACGGCACTCGAGCTCTGTGGTCTCGGCCACGGTCGAGCCGTCTTCCTGCTCGAGGTCCCGGGACATGGTCAGGTAGACATCCACGTTCCCTTCCTCGCCGGCCAGGTTCAGCATGAACACCAGGTTTTCCTCCAGGCTGAACCGCTGCGGATGAAACAGCGCCGGCTCGTAGTCTTCCCCTGCCTCCGGGTAATCATGAAAGCCGCCGGTCTGCTCCGCTGTGCAGAGCACCCGGGGAAATCCCTCGTTCGCCTCTTCAGCCAGCGCCGCCTGGCCGCAGAGCAGCCCGGCCATCAGCCAGCACAGCTGCTTGTTCGACATCAAGCCCATTGCCTCCGCACCTGTTCTGCACCCAGAGTAACCTCTGTGCCCATGAGTTTTCGACGTCTGACCGCCGCTTTGGTTCTGCTGGCCGGCTGCATCGCCCCTGCCGTGCTGCGCGCGGAGGAGTCGGCCTGGTGCGAAACCCAAAGCGCCCAGTTCCAGCTGGTCAGCGACCTTGCGGCCGAGGAGCAGCTGGCGCTGCTGGAGAAGCTGAAACGGCTCGAGGCCCTGGCCGATCCTTTTCTGCCGGGCGAGCCGGTCAGCCGCCGGGACCCGCTGAAGCTGGTGGTCTTCGAGCAGAGGAAAGACTTCCTGGCTCTCACCGGCAAGCGCAAGTTCGCCGGCTACATGCAGCCTTCCCTGCAGACCAACCGGCTGCTGATCGGACCGATCCGCGGCGATCTGGACGAGACCACGCTGCATGAGTACGCCCACTACCTGCTGCGCAACCGCAGCGGCGTCAGCCTGCCCATGTGGTTCGACGAGGGACTGGCAACCCTGCTCGGCAACACCCGGCTGGATGCGGATACCGCCGTGATCGGCACCCTGCCGTTGGAGCGGATGGAGCGGCGCATCAGCCGGGAGGCCGAGATCCTCTCGCCGCAGCAGCGGCTGTCGCGGTCGCTGGACGCCACCAACCTCAGCCAGTGGCGCGGCGATCGGATCAACGAGTTTTACGACCTCGCCTGGCTGCTGGTGCACTACCTGTACTTCGACGTTTACCAGGCCGACCTGATTGCTGGCTCCATCCCGGCCTCCGGCCTCAGCCAGTACCTGCAGGCGGGCGACCAGCCGCTGACGGAGCATCTGAACCTGCGCAGATCTCAGCTGGTGCGGGCGCTGGAAAAACACATCGACCGTTGGGACCAGCCAGAGCCGGTGGCCACCATAGAACCAGAGCTTGCCGAAACGACGTTCCGCTGCCTGGAGCCGTTGGAACGGGATCTGGCGCTGGCACTGGCCGTGCACATGCAGAGCCCGGAAGCGGCGCGCACGCTGCTCGCCCCTTATGCCGAAGCCGCCGACACGCTGCGCCCCGAGCAGACGGTGGCGCTGCAGATCGCCAGCGCCAGGATCGAGATGGCCAGCGACGCGCCCGAAGCTGCCGCGGTCCTGATCGAGTCGGTGCTGAATGTCCAGTCGGGGCAGCCGGAAGCCATCACCCTGAGCGCCGACCTGCTCATTTCAGATTGCCTGTTTCAGCGCGACGAGGCCTGTCGCGACAAGTGGCAGACCGCCGGCAGCCGTTACCGCCAGGCGTTGCGCGGAGATCCCAGCCGGTACGACGCCATTCTCGGGGTGGGGCTGGCTGAGCTGCATCGCGGCCGGGCCGGCGATGCGGCCAACTACCTGAAGGTGGCCTATGCCCGCGCGCCCTGGGCGGCCGTGATCAACTACTACCTCGGCGAAAGCTATCGGCTGATGGGCGACAGCCGCGCCCGGACCTATCTGGAGAACGCCAGGAGCTGGGCGGTGCAGGATATCTGGCGGGTGCTGGCAGAGGAGTCGCTGCGCCTGATCGCGGAAGCGGATCAGGCGTCTCTCTCAACGCGTTGAAATTCTGAGGTAAGAGTCAGATGCGCGACGCGCGCCGAAAGGCCCGCCGGAACTCCTGGTCCCGATTGCCTTTCACGGAGATGCTGATGTCCAGCCGCTGACCGTCTTCGGACAGGCGCCAGATCTCTGCCGCGGATACATCCGACGCCACGGAGTAGATGTGCAGCGCCCCTTCGTTCCAGCCGGCCCGCACCTGCCAGACGCCCCGTCGGCGCTCGCCCCAGGTCACGTCCCGGTAGCTGCCGCTCCGGTACTCGATGCCCATGGAGCGCGCGTCCTGCTCGATGCGCATCTCCCGGGCGACCAGCAGCGGGAAGTCCTGCGCCATGAAGGTGGAGGTGACGCCACCGGAGCGGCGCTGCAGGTCACCCTCACTGCGGCTGGCGTCGCTGCGACCCTCGGTTGGCCGATCTGCCTGCACCCAGTGCCCGGAAAGATCGAAACGCTCCGGCGCCTGCTCATCCAGCGGGATCTGGCCGCAAGAGGAGAGCAGCGCCAGCGCAGCAAGCGTCAGCAGCAGCCGATTGGCGCCCAGGCGCACCATCAACGCGGATCCCGAATGGTGACGGTGCCCTGCGCCGTTGCCGCCAGCCGGTCTTCGTTGCGGACGTCGATCCGCACCACGGCCTGAGTCCGGGACAGGTTGATGATCTCCGCCCGGGCCTCGACCACGCCCTTGGTCACCGGCGCGGTGAGGTTGATCTTGAACTCTGTGGTTGCCGCCCACTGGCCCTTCTTCATGGCCGGGTAGCAGACGCAGCCCAGCATGTGGTCACAGAACGCGGACAGCACCCCGCCGTGCATGTTGCCCATGGGCGTGAGCAGGTCTTCGCGCACCTCGAACTGGCCGATCATCACGCCCGGCGACGCATCCTTGATCTCGAAGCCGAGAAACTCGGTGATGCCGCCACCGGCTCCCACCGGCGCTTTGATGAAGCCGCTGGCGATGCGCTCGTCGAATGGAATCTCTTTAGTGCTCATGTCTTCAGGTCTCTCTACGACTCTCTTTTTCGTTGTTGTTTTCTCGGCCGGCCTCAGGCGGCCTCAGACTGCAAAGGTATCGACGATTGCGTCCAGGTTCTCCTGCACCCGACCGCCGCGCATGCCGATGCTGGGCGTGTACAGGATCACGTGCTCGGCCATGTCATCCCAGGCCTTGAGCTGATCGCGCACCTCGTCCGGCGTGCCGGCGATGGCGATCTCGTCGACCATCTCGTCGGTCACCGCCGCGGCCATGGCGGCAAAGTCGCCTTTCCGGAAGGCGGCGGCGATGGTCTCACCCTGCTCGCGCCAGCCGTGCGGCTCCAGAATAGAGTGATAAAGCCGGGTGGTGTAGTAAAACGCGATCTGGCCGCGCGCTTCGTTGCGCGCCTGCTCCGTGCTGTCGGCAATGGCCGTGATCACGTACGGCAGCATCTCGCACTGACTGCCGTTCAGCACCGGCAGCACGCTGTCTTTGATGTAAGTGCGGGTGAAGACCGGGTGGCCGATCAGGCCGTCCGCCGTCGCGGCTGCCGCCCGGATCATGCCTTTGTTCACCGCGGCGAGGCAGACGGGAATCGACTCCCGGGCAGCGCGCGGCCGCTGGAAGGCGGGGATCGTCACCTTGTAGTACGGGCCTTCGTAGGCCAGGCCGCCACCGTCCTTGGCGGCGATCGCCGCCCGCACCAGGCCGATGGCGTCCTTGATGCGCGGCGCGGGCGGGTCATCGAAAGGCATGGAGTACCAGTCCTTGTTCATCCGCTCGGTGCCGCTGCCGAGGCCAAGCACCATCCGACCGCCGGACAGCTCGTCGATGTCCATGGCCGCAGAGGCGGCCAGCATAGGCGTGCGCATGAAAGCGTAGGCGATGGCGGTGCCGAGCTTCACCCGCTCGGTGGCGGTCGCCACCGCGGCCAGGCGGACCAGGCCGTGCGCGTTGAAGAACTCGGTGGTCCAGACCGACTCGAAGCCGGCCGCATCGGCTCGCGCCGCCGTCTGCATCTGCCCTTCTATGGTGGGCGAGCCCAGGATGAGGCCGTATTTCATGGCTGCTCCAGGTTCAGAATTCGGGGATCAGGCAGGAGTGGATCGACTCGTCGTCGGGTATCTCCCGGGCCAGGGTCCGGATCGCCAGCTCCGCTTCCGCCAGATCAAAATCGTGGGTGTGCATTCTCGAGAGCTCGCTGCGACCCGACTCCAGTAGTCGGATCGCGCTCTTGTAGCCGGACGAGGTGACGCCGATGGCGCCCATCAGCCGGATCTCCTTCATGACGATCAGGTCGGAGACAAGCCCCTCAACGGGCTTGAAACCCTTCACGCCGGCCAGCACCACCCGGCCGCCGACCCGCACCATGGACAGCGCGTCCACCACCGGCTGGGTGGCGTAAGAGCTCACATCCACCACCACGTCCGCACCGCGGCCGTTGGTGATCTCCTTGACCCGGCGCACCGCATCCTCGTTGTTCACATCGATGGTGTGGTCGGCGCCCAGCACCCGGGCCAGGGCGAGCTTGTCTTCGTCCGCCTCGAGGCCGGTGACGATGATGGTGCCGGCGCCCACTTCCCGGCAGGCCACCACGCTCGCCAGGCCACGCTGGCCCGGACCGAGGATGACCACCGTATCGCCCGGCTGGGTCTCCGGCATCTCCACGGCCCAGCGAAACCCGGCACCGAGCGGATTGAACATCACCGCCACCTCAGCCGGCAGGTCCGTGTTCATGCGATGCACCACCGAGTTCGGGTGCAGATACATGTACTGCGCGTAAGCACCCCAGAGGCCAGGCGCCTCTGTGGTGGGAATGTAGGAGTAGATCTTCCGATGGTCGCAGAGATGGTAAGTGCCGCCCAGGCACTGGCTGCAGTGGCGGCAGGAGATCATGGTTTCCACCGCCACCCGATCCCCTACGTCCACGCCCCAGCGGGCGGCCGCCCGATCGCCGATCTTGGCGATGGTGCCGAGCGGCTCGTGGCCGGGCACCACGGGCACCGGCGTTCGTAACATGCCTTCGAACTGCTCGTAGTCGCTGCCGCAGATGCCGCAGGCCTCGAGCTTCAGCAGCGCCGAGTCCTCGTCGATGTCCGGGATCGGCAGGTCCTGCGGTTCCAGCGACCGGTTCGCCGTCTGCACCATGGCAAACGAAGTCTTCGGAATGTCCATCGAATTCCGGTCCAACCCCCTGTGATAACCTCATTAAGGGTACGGGGAGGAACTTCCGGGGGCAAACGGGCTATGGCTCAGGTAATCGTGGTTGGCGGCGGCAACGCGGCGCTTTGCGCTGCCATCGCCGCTGCCAGCGAGGGTGCCCGGGTGACCGTGCTGGAACGGGCCCCGGAGGAGCTCTGCGGCGGCAACTCCCGCTTCACGGCCGGCGCCATGCGGGTGGTTTACGACGGCGCAGAAGACCTGAAGAAGCTCATGCCGGATCTGACACAGGGCGAGCTGGAGCGCACGGACTTCGGCAGCTACAGCGCCGGCGACTTCTACGAGGACCTCGGCCGCGTCACCCACTACCGGACCGATCCCGGCCTGGCGGAAGTGCTGGTGGAGCAAAGCTTCGCAACGCTCGAGTGGATGCACGCCGAGGGTGTGCGCTTCCTGCCGCTGTACGGCCGGCAGTCCTACGAGGTGGACGGCAAGGTCCGGTTCTGGGGCGGGCTGACGGTGGAGGCCTGGGGTGGCGGACCGGGCCTGGTCGAGTCACTCACCCGCATCGCCGAGGCCAAAGGCGTGATCATCCGCTACGGCACCCGGGCCGTGGGCCTCATGAAGGAGAACGGCCGGGTGACCGGCGTGCAGGTGGAAACGGATACCGCGGTCGACGAGTTTCACGCCGACGCGGTGGTGCTCGCCTGCGGCGGCTTCGAGTCGAGCCCGACCTGGCGCGCCAGGTATCTGGGCCCGGGCTGGGATCTGGCCCGGGTTCGCGGCACCCGCTTCAACACCGGAGACGGCATCCAGATGGCGCTGGATATCGGCGCTGCCGCCCGCGGCCACTACTCCGGTTGCCACGCGGTGGGCTGGGACCTGAACGCGCCAGAGTACGGCGATCTGGCGGTCGGCGACGGCTTCCAGAAGCACTCCTATCCCCTCGGCATCATGGTCAACAACCGGGGTGAGCGCTTCCTGGACGAAGGTGCCGACTTCAGAAACTATACCTACGCCAAGTACGGCGCCGAGATCCTGGCTCAGCCGCAACAGGCAGCCTGGCAGATCTTCGATGCCAAGGTGACGCCCATGCTCAGGGACGAGTACCGGATCCGCGAGGTGACCCGGGTGCAGGCGGACGATCTGGAAACCCTGGCGGCGCGGATGGAAGGTGTGGACGCTGAGGGCCTGCTCGCCACCATCGCCGCCTTCAACAAGGCCGTGGACACAGAGGCACCGTTCGACCCGACGGTGAAAGACGGTCGCGGCACGCCGGGGCTTGCGGTGCCGAAAACCAACTGGGCGAACCCGCTCGACACGCCGCCTTATGAGGCCTACGGCGTCACCTGCGGGGTGACCTTCACCTTCGGCGGCCTGCATGTGGACCCGGACGCCCGCGTCATCGCCCAGAACGGCGAGCCCATTCCCGGGCTGTTTGCTGCCGGTGAGCTGGTTGGCGGGCTGTTCTACTTCAACTACCCGGGTGGGACCGGGCTGACGTCCGGGGCGGTGTTCGGGCGGATCGCCGGGCTTGGTGCCGCTGCCGGCTAGGGCCCGGCTTACTCGCTCTTGTCCGCCGGCTTCAGCGGCACGATCTCCGCGGGCTTGCGGATCTCCGCCAACCGGCTGGCCATGTCCGGCCCGGCGAGCAGCTGATCGAGGAAGCTGCGAATGCCGTCGTAGTCGTACTCATCACAGGACCGCTCGAGGGTGGTCAGCACTTCCCTGAGCTCCGGCCAGGGCAGGTAACTCTCCGTCGCCCGCATGATCTTGCGATGGCGGGTGCCGGTGGTCTGCTCGCCGATCAGCAGCTTCTCGTGCAGGTTCTCTCCCGGATGCAGGCCGGTGATCTCGATGGCGATGTCGCCGTCCGGGTTGTGCTCGTCCTGCAGGGAGTAGCCCTTCAGCCGGATCATCCGCTGCGCCAGCTCGAGGATGTTGACGGGCTCACCCATGTCGAGCAGGAAAACGTCGCCGCCCTTGGCGATGCTCGCCGCCTGCAGCACCAGCTGCGCCGCCTCCGGAATCGTCATGAAGTAACGGCTGGCTTCCGGGTGGGTGACGGTAACCGGGCCGCCCTCCTCGATCTGCTCGAGGAACAGCGGCACCACGGATCCGGAAGACCCGAGCACGTTGCCGAAGCGGACCATGGAAAACCGGGTAGCGGACACCTCGTCCTGCAGCGCCTGCAGCGTCATCTCCGCCAGCCGCTTGCTGGCGCCCATGATGCTGGTGGTTCGTACCGCCTTGTCGGTTGAGATGAGGATGAAGTCGGACACGCCGGCATCCCGGGCCGCGCGGGCCGTGTGCAGGGTGCCGAAAGTGTTGTTGCGCAGGCCTTCGATCAGGTTTTCTTCCACCATGCGCACGTGCTTGTAGGCCGCAGCGTGGTAAACCGTCTCGATCTGATGGGCCTCGAAAGTGCGGCGCATCAGCTCTGTGTTGGTGACCGAGCCGAGCACCACCTTCAGCTCGGTAGCGAAGCCATTCGCGTCGGCCAGCGCCGTCAGCTCCCGGCGCAGGCTGAACAGCCCGTACTCCGACTGATCCAGCAGCACCAGCCGCTTCGGCTTCTGCCGGAAGATCTGCCGGCAGAGCTCGGAGCCGATGGAGCCGCCGGCGCCGGTGACGATCACGTTCTTGCCGGCCACGGAGCCGGCCAGCAGCTCCGGCATCGGTTCCACCTCGTCCCGGCCGATCAGGTCTTCCACCTCCACGTCGCGCAGATCGTCGACGCTCTCACGGCCGGAGACCAGATCGGAAACGTCCGGAATCAGGCGGATGCGGATGCCATAGGGCTCGAGAAACTCGATGATACGGCGCCGGTCTTCCACTGCCTTGGAGTTGATGGCCAGGAACACTTCTCTGGCTTCCGTGTCCTCCAACAGCTTCTCCAGCCTGGACGGCGCGAACACATACAACCCGTTGATCATGCGCCAGTGCAGGTTGGGATCATCGTCGATGAACGCCACCGGCACGTAGGTGTCCTGCTGATTGAGCAGCTGGGCGAGCCTGACACCGTTCTGCCCTGCGCCGTAGATGATCACGGACTGGCGGACCTGGAGCTTGTCCTGCAGCCACTGCAGGTAACCGCGCACGGCAAACCGGGAACCGGCCACATAGACGATCGTCATGAACCAGAAGATGATGGGCACGGATCGTGGGAAGACTTTCAGCTGGGTCATGTAGGCCACCGCGGCAACGGCCACGGCGATGATGGTTACGCCGATCACGATGGGCCGCATGGCGTGGCTACCCATGTGGCGGACCACATGGCGATACAGGCCGAGCATGCCGAACACCGGCACGCAGGCCAGCGCGCTGACCACAAAGGCCGGCCAGAAGCTGGCGATGTTCTCCGGCACCTCGCCGAGGCGGAGGTAAATGGCGAAGTAGAGGATGGCTGGCAGGGCGATCAGGTCCGCAAGCAGGGCAACGGCCTGTTTGCGCCGTCTTGGCAGCTGCTCGAGGAACTCTTCCATAAATCCGTTCATCGCTACCTCACCCTAGCTTCCAGTGCAGGGACTGCTGGTTCTGCCGCTTCATGTGCCATCGGCACCGTCGTCGTTGCTGGTGTTGGTCTCCAGCTGCACGCCTGCTTTCAGCGCCACCGCGCCAGCCAGATAAGGCAACGGCGCCAGCAGCAGGCAGACGATCGCCCATTGGGGCTGCCGGACGGACACCCAGGCCAGTGGCAGCAGCCAGATCACAATGAGCACGGCGTAAACCGAGGTGCTACCCAGGTGGCCGAGCCGATCAGAAAGCCGTTGGTAAAGGTGGCTTCTGTGCGCCTGGGTAAATGCCTGACCTGTCATCATTCTTACACAAAGCGTGTAGCTGGCGTCAAACCAGAACCCGCTCAACAGGATCATGGACGCGACGAACGGCAGCTCCCCTGCCCGATCCAGACCGATGACGAGAACGCCGAGCAGCAGCCCGAGAACAAGCGCGCCCACATCACCCATGAAGATCTTCGCCGGCGGCCAGTTGAAGGCGAGAAAACCCACGCTGGCACCGCTGATGGTCCAGAGCAACAGGCCCCACTCGCCCTGCACCCCATCACTGAGCAGCAGCACGCCCAGAGAGAACAGCAGGGCCTGAACCGCGGCGATGCCATCGATGCCGTCCATGAAGTTGTAGAGGTTCACCAGCCAGAGCAGCAGGAAGCCGATCACGGCAAGCCAGAACAGCGACAGATCAAGCGCCAGCGCCTGCAGGGCCAGGGCAACGCTGGCCGCCTGACAGAACAGCCGCACGTTGGCACCGAGCCCCTTCAGGTCGTCCAGGAAACCAACGCCGGCGAGAAAGGTCACCGCGATCAGCAGCTTCAGCATGGTGCCGTCCCCGCCTGCACCCTGGTTCCAGGCGAACACGCTCAGCATTACGACGATCGGCACGACGATGGCCAGGCCACCCAGGGTGGGCGTGGCGGTGACGTGGCTGCTTCTGGCGTTGGGATGGGCGAGCACCTGGAAGCGACGGGTCAGCTGAATGATCAGGGTCAGCAGCAGCAGGCTGGCGATGAAGCTCCAGAGCACCGTCAACGCCTCGGTCATTGCCGCCACCAGTCCATGGTCTGAACCAGGGCTTCGGCACTGGGCTGCCGGGGCGCCCAGCCGAGCGCGTCGGTTGTCGCCCGGGTATCCAGCTGCAGCGGCTCGTAGAGCCGCTGGTAATAGCCGCCGTTGCCGGTCAGCTTGAGCAACACCCGCATCACCAGCGCCGGCACCGGCAACAGGCGCCAGCGCGGCACGCCGAGCCGCTGGAACACTTCGGCAACCGGGAGGTCGATCCCATCGGCGCAGTGAAAGATCCCACGCTTTCCCAGGGCCGCGAGGATGCCCTCGCAAAGGTTCTGCACGCTGACCAGACTCCGGGGCGCGCGCGCCGCACCAAACGGCAGCGGCAGCCAGCGAGCGCCTCGTGACGCCCAGCCGAGTAACGCACGGAAGTTCGCCTTCACGCCCGGTCCGTACACCAGCGGCGGCCGGACGATGGCGAGCCGGACGTTCGCATGTTGTTTCTCTGCCGCCAACAGCGCCTGTTCCGCCTGAACCTTGCTCTCCCCATAGCTATCGTCCGCCGCGTACGGATCTTCAATCCGGAGTGGCCGCTCGCTGCGATCGCCGAACACCTTGATCGAGCTCAGGAAAACAAAGTCGCGAACGCCGGCCGACGCTGCCGCCTCAAACAGCCGCAGTGGCCAGTGCGCGTTTACCGCGGTCAACGCTTCGAGGTCCGGCACTGAAGGCTGATGGGCGATGGCGGCCAGATGAATCACCGCATCAACTCCAGAGAGGACTGCCGCCCACTCCTCCACCGAAGACGTGGCGTCAGCCGCAACGGTGGCCCCACCCAGACAATCCCGCGCCAGCGTCAGCACCGTGCAGCCGGAAGCCTCGAGCAGCGGTCGAAGATGCCCGCCGATGAAGCCGGAAGCCCCGGTCAGCAGAACCCGCCGTGAGGGCGCATCGGGAGAGGATGTGTCGGAGGAGTCGTTTATGGCTGCCAGCGGCCGCGCGCCGCCACTCGAAGGTGTGCGCGCATTTTAGGCGAGCGGCGGGAGATTAACGAATCAAAGCGGGCTCCCGGACAACCGGCTCAGGAGCCCGAGGTACTGCTCAATCAGCGAGCAGGATCCGCTCCTCGTTCAGCTCGACGGTCCGCTCACCGATGCCTTTCACGTTGGCCAGATCGTAGATGTCGGCAAACCGCCCGTGCTCCTGCCGATACGCGACGATCGCCTCGGCCCGGGCCAGACCAACACCGTCCAGCACCGCGGCCAGCGTCTGGGCATCGGCAGAATTCACGTTGACCCGGTCCGGCGCGGCGAAGGCAGCCTGGGCGAAAAGCGCAGCGCTGACGAGCAGCACGTTGATCAATGATCGTAAAGTCATAGTCACTCCTGAGGTTGGCTAGGGAGCGACATGGTCCCTTCAAGCAGGTCGGCGCTGTAGGCGTGATTGACGGGTAGAGACGCCAGCGAACAGCGGCGCCGAGCGCAGGTGAAAGTCAGGCTTCCTCGCGGCTTGCCTGAATGATCGGCTTGATGGTGCCCCAGGTCCGGCAGCTCGGGCACTGCCACATCAGCGTTTTGCCGCTGAAGCCGCAGTTCTTGCAGCGGTACTCGGGTTGCCGGTGCAGCAGCGACTGCGAGAAGCGGCGCACCAGCATCAGCTGATCGGGCGGCAGCGGCTGGTCGCCTTGGTCGAGACGGTTGAGCAGGGTCACGAAGCCACCCAGGCTCGGGTTGCGCAGCAGCTGCTCGAGCACGAACTCGTTGGCCGCATCCGGGCCGTCTTTCTGCGCGATGTCCGTGGCCAGTTCCTCCACAACTGCCAGCACCGGCGCCTTGTCCAGACAGGCCCGCAGGTAGTTGATGTAGCTGGCCGGGTCGTTCAGCTCGTCAGCAGCACTCTGAAACAGCGCCAAAGTCTCTTGAGCCAGCTCGCTGTCCAGATCGCGGACTTTGATGAGCTGCCGCTGCACCTCTTTGTAGCGCTTCTCGGCAAACGCCACCCGGGCGGCGACCAGCGCCACCCGCGCGCACTGGCTGTCGAAGCCGTTGGCCTTGCCGAGGGCGTTTCTGGCGGCGCGCAGGTCACCGTCGTTGAGCGCCATTTCCGCCAGCTCGCACTGAAAGTGGGCCAGCTGGGTTTTGATCGACTTGTCGGTGCGGGCAAGCTCAGTGCCGATCCGTACCGCGTCTTCCCATTCCCGCTCCCGCTGGTAAATCTCCAGCAGCAACTCCTGAGCGACCTGCCTGGCCGAGCCGTTCCGGTCGGCCAGCTCCTTCAGCAGGTTTTCCGCCCGGCCGAGCAGGCCGGCCACCAGATAGTCCCGGGCCAGCTCAAGCTCGGTCTGAGTTCGATGGGCGGCGGACAGCACTGGCCGTGCCAGCAGGTTCTGATGAATGCGGATGGCTTTGTCGACCTCGCCGCGGCGGCGCACCAGCGAGCCCAGGGCCAGGTGGGTGTCCACGGTGTCGTTGTCCACCGCCATGGATTCGACAAAGGTGTCGATGGCCAGATCGTGGCGCTCGTTGAGCAGGTGGTTGAGACCTTTGAAGTAGTCCTCGGCCACCATGCCGAGGTCCTTCGGTTTGGCTTTGCGCTCGCGCCGGCCGAGCAAGTAGCCGATGCCCAGGGCAACGACCAGCAGCACGTATAGAGCAATGTTCTCCGGCATCAGGGGTGAGCTCAGTTGATCGGGACGGGGCTCAATCCTGCAGGGTCGATTTACGGACCTGGTGCAGTTCCTGCTCCGCATTGCCGAGCTGCTTCTCGAGCCTGCGGTTCTTCAGGCTGAGCCTGGTGGTCAACACGGTAATACCTAGCAGACCCATGAGCAATCCCGCCCCGAACGCGGCCAGCAACCACCAGAACACGCTGATGCTGGGCGTCTGCCAGGTGAGGAACTTGAGGACAACCGGTTCCTGGTTAACGGCCAGGGCGGCAAGAAAGAAGAGAAAGATGGCGAGCAGCGCCCAGAAGACTCTCGCCAGCCAGCTCAAAGTCCGCTCACTCGAAGAGGTTATTCTGCGACGACGGTTGGGAGACGCCGTCCGCTTCCGCGGTATCCGGCTCGGCTGAGCCGTCCTGACCTTCAGCAGCGGCCAGTGCCCGATCCCGCTCCAGGCCCTGATTCACCCGATCGCGGAGCTCCTTGCCGGGCTTGAAGTGGGGCACGTACTTGCCTGCCAGGCCAACGGACTCGCCCGTTTTCGGGTTCCGGCCAATGCGCGGCGCGCGGTAGTGCAGGGAGAAACTGCCGAAGCCCCGGATCTCGATGCGCTCACCGGAAGCCAGGGTCTCCGACATCTGCTCAATGAGGGTCTTCACCGCCAGCTCCACGTCCTTGACGGACAGTTGGGTCTGCCGGGCAGCAATGATCTCGATGAGCTCGGATTTGGTCATGGGCTGATAATAAAGCCTATATGCAGGCTTATATCCAGACTTTTGTCTTTGATTTTTCTAGTTTTTTTCGCCGAAGTCGTAAGCCTAGCGGAACAAGATGCGGGCTGCCACCTGACAGCCCGCATTCTCAGGAGGCTCAGTCCTGAGCGTTCTGGTCCATCTGGGCCTTGATCAGGTCGCCCAGAGTCTGGGCTCCCGGACGATCAGACTCCTTGCTGCGGTGCTCACGCACTGCGGCACGCTCGTCGTCGATGTCCTTGGCTTTGATGGAAAGACCGATGACCCGGTTCTTGCGGTCGATGCTCACCACCTTCACCTCGACTTCTTCGCCGGCGGTGAGGGAGTTGCGGGCATCTTCCACCCGATCGATGCTGATCTCGGAGGCCTTCAGGATGCCGACCACGTCTTCAGCCAGATCGATGATGGCTTCGCGAGGCTCAACCTCACGGATCACGCCGGTGACGATGGTGCCCCGGTCATTGACCGCGGTCCAATCGGTGAACGGATCGTCGTCGAGCTGCTTAACGCCCAGCGAGATGCGCTCCCGCTCCGGATCCACAGAGAGGATGACCGTCTCGATCTCTTCGCCCTTCGAGTAACGGCGCACGGCGGTTTCGCCGGGCTCGTTCCAGGAGATGTCGGAGAGGTGCACCAGGCCGTCGATGCCGCCGTCCAGACCAATGAAGATACCGAAGTCGGTGATCGACTTGATCTTGCCGGAGATGCGATCGCCCTTGGCATGGGTAACGCCGAACTCTTCCCAGGGATTGGGGCGGCACTGCTTGATGCCGAGAGAGATCCGACGACGCTCCTCGTCGATGTCGAGAATCATCACCTCTACCTCGTCGCCCACGTGCACGACTTTGGACGGGTGGATGTTCTTGTTGGTCCAGTCCATCTCGGAAACGTGCACCAGGCCTTCCACACCTTCCTCGATCTCGGCAAAGCAGCCGTAGTCGGTGAGGTTGGTGACGGTGGCCATGACCCGGGAACCTTCCGGGTAGCGACCGGTGATGGAAACCCACGGATCGTCGCCCAGCTGCTTCATGCCCAGGCTGACCCGGTTCTTCTCCCGGTCGAACTTGAGGATCTTCACGTCCACCTCGTCGCCAACCGTGACCATCTCGGACGGGTGACGGATCCGGCGCCAGGCCATATCGGTGATGTGCAGCAGGCCGTCGACACCGCCCAGATCCACGAACGCACCGTAGTCCGTGAGGTTCTTGACGATACCTTTCACGGTCTGGCCTTCCTGGAGCTGCGCGAGCAGCGCTTCGCGCTCGACGCTGTTCTCTTCTTCCAGCACCGCGCGGCGGGAAACCACCACGTTGTTGCGCTTCTGGTCGAGCTTGATGACCTTGAATTCCAGCGGCTTGCCCTCGAGGTGCGCGGTTTCGCGCAGCGGGCGGATGTCCACCAGAGAGCCAGGCAGGAAGGCGCGGATGTCGGATACGTCGACCGTGAAGCCGCCCTTGACCTTGCCGTTGATGATGCCGGTGACCACTTCGCTCTTCTCGAAGGCCTCGTCCAGCATCTGCCAGGATTCAGCGCGACGGGCTTTCTCGCGGGAGAGACGGGTCTCGCCCCAGCCATCGTCGACCACTTCCATGGCAACTTTTACCTGATCGCCGACGGACAGGGTGAACTCACCTGCCTCGTTGACGAACTGCGCCCGGGGGATCACGCCTTCGGACTTGAGGCCCGCGTGCACGACAACCCAGTCGCTATCAATCTCTACCACCGTGCCGGTTACGATGGACCCAGGGGCCATCTCGATGGTTTCCAGTGACTCTTCAAATAGCTCGGCAAAACTTTCGCTCATTAACAATTTTCCCCACCGATCGGGATGCGGTTACTGCTTTTGCAAAACACGAGGTCCGCTATCGGGACACCGCTGGATCGGTGCTTGTTTGTAGACATGGCGGGACCATGTCGAGGTTTCAATTACGCCGTCTTGTCCTCGCCTGTTCCCTACTGGGACTGGCGGGTCAGCTGCCTGGCATCGACCTCGCTGAGCACCTTTTCGAGCACTTCCTCTATGCTGAGGTTCGTGCTGTCGATGATCAGCGCGTCTTCTGCCGGCACCAGGGGTGAGACGGCGCGCGCTTTGTCTCTTGCGTCCCGCTCTTCGAGGTTCGCAAGAAGGGCGCGGAAATTAACATCCAAGCCCTTGTTTTTCAACTGGTTATAGCGACGCTCCGCACGAATTTCGGCGCTGGCGTCGAGATAGATCTTCAGCGGCGCATCTCTGAACACCACCGTGCCCATGTCGCGGCCGTCTGCCACCAGGCCGGGCGGCCGCCGCATGCTCCGCTGCAGGTCGAGAATCGCCGCCCGGACGGGCTCCAGGGCCGAGACCTGGGAGGACGCGACGCTCACCGGTTCGGTGCGGATCACGTCGGTCAGATCGGCGCCATCCACGGTCACCCGGCCCTCATCGAAGCTGATCTCGAGGCCCCCGGCCATGGCAGCCAGGCCGTCCGCGTCGTCCAGCGCCAGGCCGCGGTCCAGGGCCACGGCGGCGACGATCCGGTACAGGGCGCCGCTGTCGAGCAGGGCCCAGCCGAGCTTCTCGGCCACCAGCGCGGCGATGGTGCCTTTGCCGGAGCCGCTGGGGCCGTCGATGGTCAGGACGGGTACGCTCAAGAATCAGCCTCCCCTGCCCCTTGCCTGAGTCGCCGTAATCTGGCCGCGGCAATCAGGTCGCGGCAGCGATCCATGTCACCTGCTTCGATCGCCTGGCGGAACGCTGCCAGGTGCTCTTCGAAGTCAGCCAGTGCCGCCAGCAGGGCCGGCTGGTTCCGCTCAAAGACGCCCGACCACATCACCGGGTCCGAGCCGCCGATGCGACTGAAGTCGCGGAAGCCGCCGCCGGTATGAGCAAGGTCGCTTTCCTCGATGCCGAGCAGGTAGGCAAAGGCCAGCAGGTGCGGCAGATGGCTGGTGCGGGCATAGATCTGATCATGATCCTCGGCGTCCATCTCTTCGACCAGGGCGCCCGCTGCCTGCCACCAGGTCCTGACTTGCTCGATGTGCTCGGAAGCCGTTTCTGCTTCCGGCGTGAGGATCAGCTTGCGATCTCTGAACAGGTCCGCATCAGCCACCATGGGTCCGCTGCGTTCCAGGCCGGCAATAGGGTGGCACGGCACCCAGTTCGGCGGCAGCGCACCGTTCTTCTCGCGTACTTCCCGAACCAGGGCGCCTTTGACGCTGCCGGTATCCATGATCGTTGCGGAGTAGTCTTTGAGCACGGTCACCCAGCCGGCAATCCGATCGCTGGGGCAGGCCAGCAGCACCGCATCGGTTTCTGCCGGCACCACGTCGACCCGTCGGTCCGCCTGACCGGTGGTCAGCGCGTGCTCGGCGTGCTGATCATCGGGCTCAACGATGCTGATCCGGTCGAACTGGCCGCGCAGCGCCAGGGCCGCGGAGGCACCGATCATGCCCATCCCGACCACGGTGAGTTCTGCACCAGCCAAACGTCAGCTCCCGGCGAGCAGTTTTTCCAGGGTCGCCAGGAAGCGCTCGTTCTCTTCCGGCAGGCCGACGCTGACCCGGAGGTGGTTCTTCAGACCGTACTCGGCGATGGGGCGGACGATCACGCCTTCCTGCAGCAGCGACTGATACATGGCCGCCGCATCCGGCACCGCCACGGCGACAAAGTTGCCGGCGGAGGGAATGAAGTCGAGGCCGAGGCGATCGAAGCCGGCTACCAGCGCCGCCTTGCCGTCCCGGTTCATCTGCCGGGAGGTGCTGACGAACTCCTGGTCCGCCAGCGCGGCTTCCGCCGCGGCCATGGCCAGGGCGTTCACGTTGAACGGCTGTCGCGCCCGGTTCATCAGGTCCGCCACCCCTGTCGACGACACCGAGTAGCCGATCCGTAGCGCCGCCAGGGCGTGGATCTTCGAAAAGGTGCGGGTGAGGATCAGGTTCGGGTAACGATCCACCAGCTTCAGGCCGTTCGGGTAGTCCGCGTCTTCGACGTACTCGAAGTAGGCTTCGTCGAGCACCACCCAGACCCGTTCCGGGACCGCCTCGAGGAAATCGACCAGGGCGGACTCAGTGACCCAGGTGCCGGTGGGGTTGTTCGGGTTGGCCAGGAAGACCAGCGCGGTCTTGTCCGTGACCGCCGCTTTCATCGCCTCGAGGTCGGCACCGTAGTCACGCGCCGGCACCTCAACCAGGGTGGCGCCGCAGCTGGCGGCTACCAGCCGATAGACGACGAAAGCATGCTCGGTGACCATCACCTCGGCACCGGGCGTCAGCGAGATGCGGCCAGCCAGATCGAGCACGTCGTTGGAGCCGTTGCCGAGGGTAATCCGATCCGGCGAGACGTTCAGGGACTTGGCCAGCGCCTGCTTGAGCAGGTAGCCGCCGCCATCCGGATAGCGGGACAGCTCTTGAGCGGCGGAGGCCAGCTTTTCCCGGACCAGCGGCCCGGGGCCACGCGGATTTTCGTTGCTCGCCAGCTTGATCACGTCGGTGATGCCCAGCTCCCGGGTCAGCTCCTCGATGGGCTTGCCGGTCTGGTAGGGTGTGAGGCCGGCGACGCCGGGATGCACAGGGCCTTGCAGATCAGTCATTCGTTATTCCGGTGCGTCAGACGACCGCTTGCGGGTAAGAGCCCAGGGGCCGCACTTCCATGGCCACGTCCGCCACCTCGGCGAGCACGGCCTGAATGGCGGGGTCGCTCTGATGGCCGTCGAAGTCGATGAAAAACACGTAAGACCAGGAGCCGGACTTGGCCGGCCGGGTCTCGATCCGGGACAGGCTGATGCCGTGATTGTGGAACGGCCCGAGCACCTGATAAAGCGCACCCGGCTCGTTGCGGGTGGAGACCAGCAGCGAGGTTTTGTCGTTGCCGCTCGGGCCTACCTTCTGCTTGCCGATCACCAGGAAGCGGGTCTTGTTGTCGGCGTGGTCTTCGATGTTGCTGGCGAGCATACGCAGACCGTAACGCTCCGCGGCCATCTCGCCGGCGATCGCCGCCAGGTTGCCGGCGTTGTCCTCGGAAACCAGCCGCGCGGCTTCGGCGTTGCTGTTCACCGGCGTGCGTTTCACCCCGGGATAGTGGGCATCGAGCCAGCTGCGGCACTGCGCCAGCGACTGGGAGTGAGAGACGATCTCCTGGATCTCGCTGCCGTCTGCGGAGGCGTTGACCATCAGCGCGTGATGAATGGGCAGCTCTACCTCGGCGCAGATGCTCAGCGTCGAGTCCATGAAGCAGTCCAGGGTGTGGTTCACCATGCCTTCGGTGGAGTTCTCGACCGGCACCACGCCGTAGTGCACGCCGTCCGACTCCACCTCACGGAAAACCTCGTCGATGGAGGTCATGGAGCGGGTGCGGGCGAAGTGGCCGAACTGCTTGATGGCCGCGGTCTCGGTGTAGGTGCCGGCCGGGCCCAGGTAGGCGATGGTCAGCGGCTGCTCCAGGTTCAGGCAGCAGGAGATCACTTCCCGGAACAGCCGTGCCAGATCTTCGTCCGTCAGCGGGCCCGGGTTGTCGGCCTGGATGCGCGCGAGAATCTGCGCTTCCCGCTCCGGGCGGTAGAAGACAGGCGCCTCGCCGCTGGGATCGGCCTGCTTGATCTCGCCGACCCGGAGCGCGCAGGCCGCGCGCTCGTTCAGCAGGCGAGTGAGGTCCGCATCGATCGCATCGATCCGGTCCCGGACGTCCTCCAGGGTTTCCAGCTTGTCGGTATCAGCCCCGCTCATTCTCGAACTCGGCCATGAATTCCACCAGGGCGTCCACGGCTGCCTCAGGCACCGCGTTGTAGATGCTGGCGCGCATGCCGCCAACGCTGCGATGGCCTTTCAGATTGGTCAGGCCGCGGGCTTCCGCCTGGCTGAGGAAATCGCCATCCATGTCCGGATCCGGCAGCGTGAAGGGTACGTTCATCCGCGAGCGGTTCTCCGCTACCACCGGCGAGCTGTAGAAGTTGCTGGTGTCGATGGCGCTGTAGAGCTTGCCCGCCTTGCGCTCGTTCACCTCGGCAATGCCGGTCAGCCCGCCCTGATTCTTCAGCCACTGAAAGACCAGGCCGGCCAGATACCAGGCGTAGGTGGGCGGCGTGTTCGACATGGAGTCCGCCTCGGCATGCACCGCGTAGTCGAGCATGCTCGGCACGTTGCTGCCCGCCTTTCCGAGCAGGTCTTTCCTGACGATCACCACCGTCAGGCCTGCCGGGCCGATGTTCTTCTGCGCGCCGGCATAGATCAGGCCGTAGCGGCTGACGTCGATGGGCCGGGACAGGATGTCCGAGGACATGTCGGCGACGATCGGGCAGTCCACGCTGGGCAGCTCGTTCATCTGCACGCCGCCGATGGTTTCGTTCGAGCAGAGGTGCAGGTAGGCAGCATCCGGCGACAGCGCCCACTCCGAGAGCGCCGGCACCCGGTCGAAATTGCTGGCCTCCGAGCTCGCCGCCACGTTCACGTCGCAGTACTTGCCCGCTTCCTTGATCGCTTTCTTCGACCAGGAGCCGGTGTTCACGTAGTCGGCCCGCACTGCCCCGTTCAGGAGGTTCATGGGCACCATGGCGAACTGGGTGGTGGCGCCGCCCTGCAGGAACAGCACCTTGTAGTCGTCGGGCACGCCGAGCAGCTCGATCAGATCCGCCTCCGCCCGCTCGGCGATATCGACGAACGCCTTCGAGCGGTGGCTCATCTCCATCACGGACATGCCGGTGCCCGCATAGTCGAGCATTTCGGCGCTGGCCTGCTCGAGCACAGCCGCCGGCAACGCCGCCGGCCCGGCGGAAAAGTTATGGACCCGGGTCATTCTTCGTCCCCGGCTTCGTCGTCCGTGTCTTCCTGCTCCTCGATCCGCTCCACGCCGACCAGCTTCTCGTCGCCGCGCAGGTTGATCAGGCGTACGCCCTGGGTGTTGCGACCCTGGGAGGACACTTCGTCCACACCGGTGCGGACCAGGGTGCCCATGTTGCTGATCAGCATCAGCTCCTCGCCGGAGAAGACCTGCACCGCACCCACCACGGCGCCGTTCCGGTCGGAGACCTGAATGGCGATCACGCCCTGAGTGCCGCGGCCTTTGACCGGGAACTCGGCCACCTCGGTGCGCTTGCCGAAGCCGTTCTCGCTGGCCGTCAGGATGTAGCCGTTCTCCTGCGGGATGATCAGCGAGATCACCTCATGGCCCGCCGCCAGCTTGATGCCGCGCACGCCGCGAGCCGTGCGGCCCATGGCCCGCACGTCCGACTCCTTGAAGCGCACGGCCTTGCCGGAGCTGGCCGTGAGCAGCACATCGCTGGCGCCATCGGTGAGAGCGGCGCCGATCAGGGTGTTGCCTTCTTCCAGCTCCAGCGCAATCAGCCCGGACGTCCGCGGCCGGCTGAACTGCTCCAGCGGCGTCTTCTTCACCGTGCCGTTGGCCGTGGCCATGAAGATGAAGTGGTCGGCGTCGTATTCCTTGATCGGCAGGATGGTGGTGATCCGCTCTTCCGCGTCCAGCGGTAACATGTTCACCAACGGACGCCCTTTGGCGCCGCGGCTGGCCTGCGGAATCTGGTACACCTTCAGCCAGTACACCTTGCCCTGGTTCGAGAAGCAGAGGACGGTGTCGTGGCTGTTGGCGATCAGCAGGTGCTCGACGAAGTCCTCGTCCTTCACCGCCGTTGCCGCCCGGCCCCGACCGCCCCGGCGCTGCGCCTGGTAGCTGTCCAGCGGCTGGGTCTTGGCGTAGCCCTGGTGCGAGATGGTCACCACCAGGTCTTCCTCGCTGATCAGGTCTTCCACCGTCAGGTCTTCCTGGGTGGAGAGGATCTCCGTGCGGCGCTCGTCGCCGTAGGTCTCGCGCACCTCGCCGAGCTCCTCGCGGAGCACGGTCACGAGCCGCTCTTCCGAGTCCAGGATGTCCTGCAGATCGGCGATCTCGTCGAGGATGCCCTGGTAGTCCTCTATCAGCTTGTCCTGCTCGAGGGCGGTGAGCCGGTTCAGGCGCAGCTCGAGGATGGCCTGGGCCTGCGCCTCGGAGAGGTAGTAGAGGCCTTCCCGGAAGCCGAACTCGTCGCCGAGATCGTCCGGCCGGCAGGCATCGCTGCCCGCCCGCTCCATGAGCTCCTGCACCCCTTCGCCGGCCCAGCCGCGACCCATGAGCGCTTCCCGCGCTTCCGCGGTGGCCGGTGAGGCTTTGATCAGCTCGATCACCGTATCGATGTTGGCCAGCGCCACCGCCTGGCCTTCCAGGATGTGGCCGCGCTGCCGGGCCCGGCGCAGCAGGTAGATGGTGCGGCGGGTGATGACGTCGCGACGGTGCTGGACGAACGCTTCCAGCATCTGCTTTAAGTTCAGCACCCGCGGCTGGTCGTCCACCAGCGCCACGCAGTTGATGCCGAACACGGACTGCAGCTGGGTCTGGGCGTAGAGGTTGTTCAGCACCACCTCGCCGGAATCACCGCGGCGGAGCTCGATGACGATCCGGAGGCCGTCCTTGTCCGACTCGTCGCGAAGCTCGGTGATGCCCTCGATCTTCTTGTCCTTCACCAGCTCGGCGATCTTCTCGATCAGACGCGCCTTGTTCAGCTGGTAGGGGATCTCGGTGATGATGATGGTGTCTTTGCCCGTCTTCTCGTTCGGGATCACCTCGGCCCGGGCCCGCACGTAAATGCGACCGCGGCCGGTGCGATAGGCCTGCACGATGCCGGCCCGACCGTTGATGATGCCGGCGGTCGGGAAGTCGGGCCCCTGGATGTGCTCCATGAGCCCATCCACGGTGATCTGCGGATCCTCGAGCAACGCCAGGCAGCCGTCGATCACCTCGGAGAGGTTGTGCGGCGGGATGTTCGTGGCCATGCCCACGGCGATGCCCGAGCTGCCGTTGACCAGCAGGTTCGGCATCCGGGTCGGCAGCACGGCCGGCATGGACAGGGTGTCGTCGTAGTTCGGGATGAACTCGACCGTCTCTTTGTCCAGGTCGGCCAGCAGCTCAGAGGCCATCCGGCTCATCCGCGCTTCGGTGTAGCGCATGGCTGCGGCCCGGTCGCCGTCGATGGAGCCGAAGTTGCCCTGGCCGTCCACCAGCAGGTAGCGCATGGCGAAATCCTGGGCCATCCGCACCAGGGTGTCGTAGATCGCCGAGTCGCCGTGCGGGTGGTACTTACCCATGACGTCGCCCACCACCCGGGCCGACTTCATGTACGGCCGGTTAAAGGTGTTGTTGAGCTCGTTCATGGTGAACAGCACGCGACGATGCACGGGCTTCAGCCCGTCGCGCACGTCCGGCAGCGCCCGGCCGACGATGACGCTCATGGCGTAGTCGAGGTAGGACTGCCGGAGCTCGTCTTCGATGTTTACCGGGAGGATGTCGCGGCCGCCGGGGCCGCCGCTTGCAGGACCATCACCGCCGGGTCCCTCTGGCCCTTGAGGCCCTTCCGGACCTTCAGGCTCATCCCCGGACGCCTGATCAGGCTCCAATTCTGACATAGGTAAGTGGACTCAACTGTTGGGCAGACCCTCCAAGTATCCCCTCGAGAATCTGCTCTTGACCGGCCTGTTAACCGGTACGGGACCGGACTGAAATAAACGCCAAATTTTAGCACGAAGCGGGGGTCGAAACGTAGGCTTTGCCACTTCCGGTATACTCCGCGCCATGCCGCAATCGAGCCCTCAAAAACCGCCGGCGGGCAGCGCCGAGCGGGTCCTCCGCGCGCCGTGGGTGCTGCCCTTTTCCGGCCCTGATCGGGCCGCCGACGCGCCCATCGCGGACGGCGCGGTAGCCATCGCCCAGGGGTCCATCGTCGAGGTGGGCGAGGCCCAGGGGATCATCGAGCGCCACCCGGAAGCGGAGCTGCTGGCCCTGCCCGACCACGTGCTGATGCCGGGCCTGGTGAACGCCCATGGCCACGCCGCCATGACCCTGCTGCGCGGCTCCAGCGAGGACGCACCGCTGCAGGAGTGGCTCACCCAGCAGATCTGGCCGCTGGAAGCGAAGTGGGTGGATGAAGCCTTCTGCCGGGACGGCATCCGCCTGGCCATGGCGGAGATGATCCGGGCCGGGGTCACCTGCTTTGCCGACATGTACTACTTCCCGGAGATCGGCGCTGAGGAGGCCAAGCGGGCCGGCCTCCGCGGCCAGTTCGCCTTTCCGGTGATCGAGTTCCCGAACGCCTGGAGCCGGGACAGCGAGGAAGGCTTCCACAAGGGCCTGGCGCTCTACGATCAGTACCGGAACGATCCCTTCGTCGACATCGCCTTCGGCCCGCACGCGCCCTACAGCGTCACGGACCCGGACCTCGAGAAGATCCTCATGTATTCCGAGGAGCTCGACGCCAACATCCACATTCACCTGCACGAGAACGCCGCGGAGCTGGCCGAGAACGAGAGCCGCTACGGCACCTCGGGCATTCACCACCTGCACCAGCGCGGGCTGCTGGGGCCCAGGCTGCAGGCGGTGCACGTCACCCAGATCACGGCCGAGGAAATAGCGCTGTTCGCCGAGAGCAACGTGCAGGTGGTGCACTGCCCCACCTCAAACGCCAAGCTGGCCAGCGGCACCTGCCCGGTGACCGACATGCGCGCCGCCGGCATCAACGTCTGCCTCGGCACCGACGGCGCCGCCTCGAACAACGTGCTCGATCTGCTGGCCGAGGCAAGACTGGCATCGCTGCTGGCCAAGCTCGAGCAGGGCAACGCCGCTGCCCTGCCCGCCCACGACGCGCTGCACATGGCCACCCTCGGCGGCGCCCGGGCCCTGGGCCGGGGCGCGCAGACGGGCAGCCTGGAACCGGGCAAGGCAGCAGACGTCATTGCCCTGGATATGCAGGCCATCCGCCACCAGCCGCTTTACGATCCGATCGCTCAGGTGTTGCACACCTCTTCCGGGAACTCGGTCAGCCATGTCTGGGTCAATGGAGAGTGCCTGCTCGACAATGGCGAGCTCACCCGCATGGACGAGCAGGAGATCAGAAGTAACGCAAAACGCTGGCAGCAGAGGATTCGCCCGCAATGAGCACAACAAACGTCGATCAGGCAGAGATTCAGAAGTTCGAGGCCCTGGCCCACCGCTGGTGGGACCCGGAAGGCGACTTCAAGCCGCTGCATGACATCAACCCGGCCCGCCTGGAGTTCATCGCCGAGCGGGCCGATCTGGCCGAAACCAAGGCGGTGGACGTCGGCTGCGGCGGCGGCATCCTCGCCGAGTCCATGGCCCAGGCCGGCGCCCGGGTCACCGGTATGGACATGGCCGGCAGCCCGCTGTCCGTGGCGCGCCTGCACGCCATGGAGTCTGGCGTGCAGGTGGAGTATCTGGAGTCCACCGCCGAGGCGCTGGCGGCGGAGCGGCCGGGTCAGTACCAGGTGGTCACTTGCCTGGAGATGCTCGAGCACGTGCCGGACATCCACTCCACCATCGCCGCCTGCGCCGGTCTGGCCGCGCCAGGCGGGCAGCTGTTTTTCTCCACCATCAACCGGAACCCGAAAGCCTGGGCGCTGGCCGTGGTCGGCGCCGAGTACGTGCTCGGGCTGCTGCCCCGCGGCACCCACGACTACGCCAAGTTCATCAAGCCGAGCGAGCTGGCCGCCGCGGTGCGCGCTGCCGGCCTGGAGGTGGTGGAGATCATCGGCATGACCTACAACCCGTTCACCCGCAACGTGAAGCTCGGTCGTGACGTGGACGTGAACTACCTGCTGCACGCCCGGAAGCCCTGAAGATGGATCACTACCCAGAGCTCGCCGCCGCGAGCGCCGATTGGCGTTACCAGCCGGAAGCCGGCTGCCTGGCCGATAAGGTGATCCTGGTCACCGGTGCCGGTGACGGCATCGGCCGCACCGCCGCCATGACCTACGCCAGCTACGGCGCCAACGTGGTTCTGCTCGGCCGCACCCGGTCGAAGCTGGAAACGGTGTTCGACTGGATCAGCGAGCACACGAACACGGAAGCGGTGATCGTGCCCTGCGACCTGGCGGCTTTCGCCGACGACAATGCTGCGGCGCTCAGCAACGCCATCGGTGAGGCTTTCGGCCGCCTCGACGGGTTGCTGCACAACGCATCACTGCTCGGGCCGAAGGTGAACATCGCCCACTACCCCAGCGACGAGTGGCAGAGAGTGTTTCAGGTGAACGTGAATGCCACCTTCCTGCTCACCAGAGCCATGCTGCCGCTGCTCGAGCAGCCGGCGTCGGCTTCGGTGGTGCTCACCTCTTCCAGCGTCGGCCGCCACGGCCGGGCCTACTGGGGCGCCTACTCCGCCTCCAAGTTCGCCGTCGAAGGCCTGATGCAGATTCTCGCCGACGAGCACGAGCACGCCGGGAAGATCCGCTTCAACAGCCTGAACCCGGGCGGCACCCGCACCGGCATGCGCCGGTCCGCCTACCCGGCGGAAAATCCCCAGGACGTGCCGGCGCCGGAAGCGCACATGGATCTTTACCTGTATCTGATGTCGGAGGCGTCGAGGGCCCGGAACGGCGAAGCGCTGGACGCCCGCGACTGGTCACCGACGACCTGAGGCCTGCTCAGATCTCGATCTCCGGATAGGGGATCAGCACCGTGTTCTTCTTCTCCGCCTGCCGCTCGGCGGAAGTGCGTTTCCGCCGATCGCCTTTCAGCTCCGGTTCCGGCAGCCTGAGGATCTGGTAGAGCTCGCGGGTATCGTGCTCGGACAGGCTCTCGAAGCGACCCCGGGCCAGCCTGGACGGCAGCACCACCGGCCCGAAGCGAACCCGCTTCAGGCGGCTCACCATCAGGCCGCAGGATTCGAACAGGCGGCGGATCTCCCGGTTCTTACCTTCCATCAGCACAACGTGGTACCAGTGATTGGTGCCGCGGCCGTTGTAGTACTGAATGTCGCTGAACGCGAGCAGCTCGCCCTCATCCTCGACCCCGCTGACCAGCATCTCGAGCTGCTCGTCGCTCAGCGTGCCGTTCACCCGCACCGCATACTCACGGTCGAGCCCGGTGGAGGGATGCATCATCCGGTTGGCCAGGGTGCCGTCCGTGGTCAGCAGCAGCAGGCCGCCGGTGGCGATGTCCAGCCGGCCGATGGAGATCCAGCGGCCACTGCCGAGCTCCGGCAGGTTGTCGAAGATGGTTTTCCGCCCTTCCGGGTCTTTGCGGGTGCAGACCTCACCGACCGGCTTGTTGTAGAGCAGTACCCGGGCAGCCGCACCCTGGGCTTTCGCCTTGCCGCCTTTGCGGCCGCGTGTTTTCAGGGGCTTGCCGTCGACGGCGATGCGGGCGTCCGGGCCGACCCGCTGCCCGAGGTGGGCGGGCTCGTCGTTTACGGCGATCCGGCCGGCGCTGATCCAGCGCTCCATCTCCCGCCGCGAGCCGAGGCCGGCGTCCGCCAGCACCTTCTGCAGCTTGTCGCCGACCGGAGTTGTTGACGCTTCAGAAGCTTCGGCGTCAGCTCCCTCGGTGTCGGCGTTCTCGTCCACCGTCAGTGCGGCGCGCGCGGCAGCTGCACCACGTCTGCTGAGGGCTGCTCGCTGGCCGCATCGTCCGAAGCGGCAGGAGCGTCCGCCGACCTGCCGGGCTCGCCTTCCAGATCCGTGACCACGTCGACCACCTGCGGGCGTTCCGCCTGGTCGGGCGCATCCGCTGCGGCCTCCGCCTCAACCTCCTGGGGCTTTGCTTCGTGAGCCTCTGCTTCCTGTGTCGCTTCCTGTGTCTCAGCTTCGCTGGCTTCGGGCTCAGGATTGTTGAAGCGCTCGCTGGCCGCATCCGCAGCCGCGATGGCGGCGGCGATCTCCGCATCAAAATCTTCGCCGTCGATGTCCAGATCTTCATCGTCGTCGTCATCGAAGGCATGCAGGCTGGTCACGTTGCCCTCGGTTTCGCCCGGCGCCGGCACCGCTTCGCTATCGGCAGCAGCCTCCGCGGCCTCGCCAGTCGCTTCCGCCGGCGCAGCGGTTTGCTCTGCCGCTGCCTCGTCCTGGCTCGACTCGCCGGCTGCCGCAGCCGCTGCTTCTTCTTCCGCAGCCACCTCTGCCACCACCGGCTCGATCAGCTCGCGAATCTCTGCCAACGGCGGCAGCTGATCGAGCGACTTCAGGTTGAAGTAGTCGAGAAACTCCTTGGTCGTGCCGTACATGGAAGGCCGACCCGGCACCTCACGCTGACCGACTACCCGGATCCAGCCGCGCTCCAGCAGCGTGCGCATGATGTTCTGGCTGACGCTGACGCCACGCACCTGCTCGATGTCACCCCGTGTGACGGGTTGTTTGTAGGCAACCAGAGCCAGGGTTTCGAGCAGCGCCCGGGTGTAGCGCGGCGGCTTCTCTTCCCAGAGGCGGCTGATCCACTGCGACAGCTCCTGGCGCACCTGGTAGCGGTAGCCGCTGGCCACCTTGACCAACTCGTAGCCGCGCCCTTCGGCTTCCGTGGTGAGTTCCTTCAGGGACTCCCGGATATCGGCGCGAATGGTGTTTTTGTCGATCTCCGACGGTTTGAACAGCTTCGCCAGCTGGTCGACGGTGAGCGGTTCGTCCGCAGCGAGCAGCGCCGCTTCGACGATCTGCTTGAGCTTTTCAGGCTCCACTTTCATCAGGCTCCGTTACTTGAATGCTCTCCGACTCACTCGCGGCACGCACGTAGATGGGTCCGAAGGCTTCGTTCTGCACAAAATCGATGAGCGACTCCTTGAGCAGCTCCATGATCGCGAGGAAGGTGACCACCACGCCAAGGCGCCCTTCTTCAGGGCTGAACAAATCAGAGAAAGACAGGAAATCACTGGACTCGTTGACCTGGCCGAGGATGTTGGTCATCCGCTCGCGCACGGACAGCGGCTCCAGCTGCACCTCGTGGCGCTGAAACATCTCGGCCCGCTGCAGCACCTTGGCCAGCGCCATCAGCACTTCTTTCAGGTCCACGTCCGGATCAGCATGCTCGCTGACCAGCTTCGGCCGACCGGCCCGGCCGATGTAGAGATCCCGCTCCAGGCGCGGCAGCTCGTCGATGTTCTCCGCCGCGGTTTTGATCTGCTCGTATTCCTGCAGCCGCCTGATCAGCTCCGCCCGCGGATCGTCCTCGTCGTCGTCCGCTTCCACCGGCCGCGGCAGCAGCATGCGCGACTTGATCTCCGCCAGCATGGCGGCCATCACCAGATACTCACCGGCGAGCTCGAGCTGCAGGGCGCTCATCAGCTCGATGTAGCTCATGTACTGCTGGGTGATCTCGGCGACCCGAATCTCCAGGATGTCCAGGTTCTCCCGCCGGATCAGGTAGAGCAGCAGGTCCAGCGGCCCCTCGAAGGTTTCGAGGAACACCTCCAGGGCGTGCGGCGGGATGTAGAGGTCTTTCGGCAGCTCCTCCACCGTCTCGCCCTGCACCAGGGCCAGCGTCATCTGCCCGCCTTCGGACTGCCGGATCTCGTGCAGCTTGTGCACCTTGCTTTCCTGCCCGGCGTCTTGTCCGGCTGCCTGGCCGGCTTCCGCTTCCTCGATCATGCCGTCTCCCTCCATGCGCGTCAGCTGCCCAAGCCAATCGCCGCGCGCACGTCTTCGATGGTTTCCTTCGCCACGTCCCGGGCGGTCTCCGATCCTTCCAGCAGGATAGCGTGCACCAGGCCCGGATCCTCTTCGAACTGGGCGGCGCGCTCGCGGCGCTCCTTCTGCTCGCCGGTGATCGCCTCAATGAGCGGCTTCTTGCAGTCGATGCAGCCGATGCCGGCGCTGGTGCAGCCTTCCACCACCCAGCGGGTCCGCTCCTCGTCGGAGTAAATCTGGTGCAGGCCGAACACCGGGCAGTTCTCCGGGTTGCCCGGATCTTTCAGCCGGACCCTGGCCGGGTCGGTCTGCATGGTGCGGATCTTCTCTTCCGTCACCTCCGGGGCTTCCCTGAGCTCGATGGTGTTGCCGTAAGACTTGGACATCTTCTCGCCGTCGAGCCCCGGCACCTTGGCCTGCTCGGTGAGCAGCGACTGGGGCTCCGGCAGGATGATCCGGCCGCCGCCTTCCAGGTAGCCGAACAGCCGCTCCGAGTCGCCGATGGAGAGGTTCTGCTGCTCTGCGAGCAGCGCCTGGGCGCGCTCCAGCGCCTCCGTGTCACCCTGCTCCAGGTAGCTGCGGCGCAGCTCCTGGTAAAGGCGCGCGGCCTTCTTGCCCATCTTCTTCACCGCCGCTTCCGCCTGCTCCTCGAAGCCCGGTTCCCGGCCGTAGATGTGGTTGAAACGACGGGCCACCTCCCGGGTCAGCTCCACGTGCGCCACCTGGTCCGCACCCACCGGCACGTTGCCGGCCCGGTAGATCAGAATGTCGGCCGCCTGCAGCAGCGGGTAGCCGAGAAAGCCGTAGGTGGAGAGGTCCTTGTCGTTCAGCTTCGCCTGCTGGTCCTTGTAGCTCGGCACCCGTTCCAGCCAGGACACCGGCGTGATCATGGACAGCAGCAGGTGCAGCTCGGCGTGCTCCGGCACCTTGGACTGCACGAACAGGGTTGCCGCGTTCGGGTTCACCCCGGAGGCCAGCCAGTCCACCGCCGTGTCGAAGGTGTGCTGGTCGATGTCGACCGTGTTCTCGTAGTTGGTGGTGAGCGCGTGCCAGTCCGCCACGAAGAAAAAGCACTCGTACTCGTGCTGCAGCTGCACCCAGTTCTTCAGAACGCCATGGTAATGGCCTAGGTGCAGTCGGCCGGTGGGCCGCATGCCGGACACCACCCGCTGGCTGGAATCGTTACTGCTCAATGGGAAACCTTTTCGGAAGGAGGCGACAAATTGGCGGAGTCGGGTTCAGACCCGGCGCATTATGCCCGGTTTTTCAGTCGAACTCACCGGCGCCGGCGCGGATCACCTCGCCTCCGGCCACCGTCAGATCGACCACCGTGGTCGGCTCGACGCCGGCGAAACCGCCGTCGATCACCAGGTCCACCAGATGCTCGAGCCGCTCGCGGATTTCCTCCGGGTCGAGCAGCGGCAACTCGTCTTCCGGCAACCGCATGGTGGTGGTCATCATGGGCTCGCCGAGCGCTTCGAGCAGGCCGAGAGCAATGGGGTTATCCGGCACCCTGAGGCCGATGGTTTTCTTCTTCGGGTGCACCAGTCGCCGCGGCACCTCCCGGGTTGCCGGCAGCAGAAAGGTGAAGGGGCCCGGGGTGAGCCGCTTGAGGATCCGGTAGGCCGAGTTGTCGACCCGGGCATAGGTGCCGAGCTCGGACAGGTCGCGGCAGACCAGCGTCAGGTCGTGGTGCTTATCCAGGCGGCGGATCTGCCGGACCCGGTCCAGCGCCGTCTTGTCACCGATGTGGCAGCCGAGGGCGTAGGTGGTGTCGGTCGGATAGACCACCAGACCGCCCCGGGAGACGATCTCCGCCGCCTGCTTCAGCAGACGCTGCTGGGGATGAGTGGGGTGAACGGAAAAGAACTGGCTCAAGGTTTTCTACGACTGCTGACGATAACTTCGGGACCGACCGGGTCGAGCGACCCGCCGGATTCCGGGGTATTATCTCACCAAATCCGGAGGCGGCGCAGATACGCAGCCAACCCCCGCAGTTTTCACCGCAATTTCCGGCCTGTCCGGCTGCAACACGACGAGGATAGACGAGCCTCCCCATGAATCAGCTACTCGATTTTCTGCCGGTCGCGCTGTTCGTCGCCGTCTTTTTCCTGACCGACATCTTCTGGGCCACCGGGGCCCTGATGGTCGGCGTGTCGCTGCAGCTGGCCATCTACCTGCTGCTGAAGAAGCCCATCTCCCGAGAGTTGAAGATCACCTTCTGGGCCAGCATCATCTTCGGCGGCCTGACCCTGGCTTTCCGCAACGAGACCTTCATCCTCTGGAAGCCGACCATCGTCAACTGGCTGCTGGCGGGCGTGCTGATCGGCTCGCACTACCTGGCCAAGAAAAACGCGCTCCAGCACATGCTCGGCGGCCAGATGGAGCTGCACGAGGACGTCTGGACCCGACTCAACTTCGGCTGGGCCGGCGGCTTCTTTTTGGCCGGAGCGCTGAACCTGATCGTGGCCTACAACTTCTCGCTGGAGTTCTGGGTGAGCTACAAGCTGATCGGCGGCTTCGCGCTGACGTTCATCTACATCCTGGCCACCATCGGCTACCTGGCCGCCAAGGGCTACCTGAAGGAACCGGATGGCGCCACGGCGGAAGCCGGCGCCGCCGGGAAAGAGAGCGCGCCAAACAACCAGCTCTGACGCGCCTGAATCCCGACTTCCCGATTAGACGACAAGAAATGGACCTCATGCTGCAACCTACCCCCCGACCCCAGGGCAGATTTCCGGTCGCTTCCGGCCTGACTGCCGCGCTGATCGCCACCTTCGTGCTGTTTGCGGGCGCTGCCCCCGCCGCGCACGCGGAAACGGCCTACATCTCAGACAACCTGACCGTGCCGCTGCGCAGCGGGCCGTCGAACGCCAACCGCATTCTGCATCGCGGCCTGCCCAGCGGCACCCGGATGGAGGTGCTGTCCCGGGACTCGGATTCCGGCTTCGTGCAGATCCGCACCGATCGCGGCACCGAGGGCTGGCTGCCGGCCCAGTACCTGGTCAGCGAGCCCATCGCCAGGGACCGCCTGGTGGCGGCCAACCGGCGGATCGACGAGCTCTCGAGCACCATCAGCGAGCAACGCCAGCAGCTCAACGAGTTGACCAGCGGCAAGAGCGCCTCGGATCAGAGCGTCGGCCAGCTGACCCGACAAGTGCGGCAGCTGGAGCAGGAGCTGTCCGAGATCAAGCGGATCTCCGCCGGCGCCATCGCCCAGAACGAGACCAACAAAGAGCTCACCGCGCTCAACGAGCGCCTGCGTTCGGAAGTGGACGAGCTGGTCGCCACCATCACCGCCCTGGAAGACAACGTGCAGGAACGCTGGCTGATGATCGGCGGCGGCCTGGTGCTGGCCGGCCTCATTCTCGGCGTGGCGATCAAGGCCAGGCCGCGGCGCTCGGCCTGGAACTAGCGGGCCCGCCGCGGTGACTGTCCTCAGCGTCAACGTCAACAAGATCGCCTGGCTGCGCAACGCCCGGGAGGGCGGCACGCCGGACGTCTGCTGGGCGGCGGCCACCATCATCGCGGCCGGGGCGGCCGGCATCACCGTGCACCCGCGCCCGGACCAGCGACACATCCGACCCCAGGACGTTTACGACCTGACCGCGTTCCTGCAGGACCATCCCGGCATCGAGTTCAACATCGAGGGCAACCCCTTCGCCGGGCCCCGGGACAACGGCTACCCCGGCTTCGATGCGCTGATCGAATCGGCGCGGCCAGCCCAGGCGACGCTGGTGCCGGACTCTGATGATCAGCTGACCTCAGACCACGGCTGGGATCTGGCCGGCGACAACAGCCGGCTAGAAGAAACCATCGCCCGCTATCAGTCCCTGGGCGCCAGGGTCAGCCTGTTCATGGACCCGGACCCGGCCCAGATCGAGCGGGCCAGACAGGTAGGCGCCGACCGGATCGAGCTGTACACCGGACCGTTCGCCGACGCGGCGGCGGAGTTCGGCATCGATGCCGAGCCTACTCAGGCCAGCTTCGCGCAATATCTGGACGCCGCCCGCCATGCCAACCAGCTTGGCCTCGGGGTGAATGCCGGACACGATCTGGATCTAGACAACCTGATCCTGTTCCGTCAGATCACGGAGGTGGCTGAAGTGTCGATCGGTCACGCCCTGATCAGCGATGCCCTGAAGATGGGGCTGGAACCCACCGTCCGCGCCTATCTGGACGTGATCGCCGGAGGCTGACAAGATCCGCCCTTCAGCGCCCCAGGGACCAGAGCACCGGTCCCGGCGCAGCAGAACACCGAGGTAACGATGTTGAAATCCCTCTTTTCGATCGCAGCGCTGCTGCTCTCGATCAGCCTGGCAGGCCCGCTCGACGCGGCAGAGCCCGAGGCGGACGCGAAGCCGGTGGTACGCCTGGAAACCACCATGGGCAATATCGACATTGAGCTCGATCCGGATCGGGCGCCAGAGACCGTCGCCAACTTCCTCGACCTGGTGGACAACGGCTTCTACGACGGCCTGATCTTCCATCGGGTGGTGGCCGGCTTTGTGATCCAGGCAGGCGGCTACGACGAGAAGCTCACCTACCGGACGCCGCCGCGGACCGTGGTCAACGAGTCGACCAATGGGCTGCGCAACCAGAAGTACTCTGTGGCCATGGCTCGCCTCAACGATCCCGACTCGGCAGACTCCCAGTTCTTCATCAACGTCCGGCACAACCCGAGCCTGGACGGCGACCGGCTGAAGCCGGGCTACTCGGTGTTCGGTCAGGTTGTTGCCGGCCAGGACGTGGTCACCATGATCGAGCTGGTGGATACCAGGCTCGAGGCAGGCATGGCCGGCGTCCCGGAAGAGGACGTCATCATCACCCGCGCCGCCCGTCTATAAGCCCTTACCTCGGCGGCCGCGCGGCCCGACGGCAGCACCGGCCGCCGCTTTCCGAACTCCGGATCCCTCAGGTATCATGCGGCGCCGCTGAAAAGCGCGCCCACCGCGGCGTTACCGCCTCCGGAACCGACACCAACACCCAGAACAGCCAGGAAACAGGTAGTACATGAGGACGTTTTTTATATTCACCGCGAGCGCCGTCCTGCTCGCCGCCATCATCGTAGAGCTCTCCACCAGGCTCTGGCCGGGCAACGACATCGCCCTGCTCGTTATCGCCGCGCTGGCCCTGCTTGCCCAGGGCTACCTGAGTCTCCGCTTCGGCGCGCCGGCGCCGGCGAAAGGCCGGGAACAACGCCGCAAGTCCGGCGCCCAGGCAGAGCGCAGCAACAAGCAGAACAACCGCAAGGAGCGCAGCGACGGCGCCCGCAACGGCAACCGCAACAAGCCGAGCGAAGCCGCTCAGCCCAGCGCAGGCAGCGAACCTGCCCCGGCACCGAGCGGCGACCGGGAGACCGGCACCGTCAAGTGGTTCAACCGGACCAAGGGCTTCGGCTTCATCGTCCGCGAGTCCGGCGAGGAGATCTTCGTGCACCAGCGCTCGATCCTGGCCGAAGGCAGCGGCGACAACCGCCGCCGGCCGTCGCTGAAAGACGGCCAGAGCGTCACCTTCGTGGTGGCCAATCGGGAGAAGGGCCTGCAGGCTGAAGAAGTCGCCCCCGCCTGAGGCCACCGCCAAGACCGACCATGAACCTGCGCGCCCTCCTCAACGAGCGTTTCAGCCGGGCCTTCGAGAAGGCCACCGGCGAGACGCTCTCGCCTATGATTCAGCTCTCCGGCAAGCCGGAGTTCGGCGACTACCAGGCGAACGGCGCCATGGCGGCCGCCAAGGCGCTGAAGCAGAAGCCGCGAGACATCGCCGAAGCGGTTGTGGCGGCAGCGGAAGTTGACGACCTGGCAAGCCGGCTCGAGGTGGCTGGCCCGGGGTTCATCAACATCCATCTAAAGCCTGAGTTTCTCAGCCGGTCGCTGACGGACGCCGCCATCGATGCAACCGCCGAATCGCAACGCGTGGTGGTCGACTACTCGAGCCCGAACCTGGCCAAGGAAATGCACGTCGGCCACCTGCGCAGCACCATCATCGGTGACGCCATCGCCCGCATCCTGGAGGCGCTGGGCCACGAGGTGATCCGGCAGAATCACGTCGGCGACTGGGGCACCCAGTTCGGCATGCTGATCGCCTACCTGGAGGAGTCCGGCGAGGACTCGGAAGAGCTTGCCGACCTGGAGACCTTCTACCGGGCCTCGAAGCAGCGCTTCGATTCCGACGAGGCCTTCGCCGAGCGGGCCCGGCAGCGGGTGGTTGCTCTGCAGGCCGGCGAGCCGGAAACCCGGGCTCTGTGGCAGCGCTTCATCGACATCTCGCTGTCCCACTGCCAGGCGACCTACGATCGGCTGGACGTGACGCTCACCCGCAAAGACGTGATGGCGGAGAGCGCCTACAACGACGACCTGGCGAGCGTGGTGGCCGACCTGAAGGCCAAGGACATGCTGACCACGTCCGATGGTGCGGAGTGCGTGTTCCTCGACGAGTTCACTGGCAAGGACGGCAAACAGCAGCCAGTGATCGTGCAGAAATCCGATGGTGGCTACCTCTACGCCACCACCGATCTGGCAGCGGTGCGCTATCGCGTCCGGAGCCTCGACGCCGACCGGGCGCTGTACTCCACCGACGCCCGCCAGGCCTTTCACTTCCGGCAGATCTTTGCGGTCGCGGCGGCGGCCGGCTTTGCCGGCAATCGCATCTCGCTCGAGCATCAGCCGTTCGGCGCCATGCTCGGCCGCGACGGAAAGCCTTTCAAAACCCGCGACGGTGGCGTCGTCAAGCTGAACGACCTGCTCGACGAGGCGGTCAGCCGGGCAGCCGCTCTGGTGGCGGAGAAAAGCCCGGATCTCTCCGAGGAGGAACGGGCCGAGGTCGCCCGGGTGGTGGGCATCGGCGCGGTGAAGTACGCGGACCTGTCGAAGAACCGCACCAGCGACTACATCTTCGACTGGGACCAGATGCTGTCCTTCGACGGCAATACCGCACCCTACCTGCAGTATGCCTACAGCCGGATTCAGAGCATCTTCAGGCGCGGCGAGCTGGACCCGGCCTCGCTCAGCGGCGAGGTGCAGCTGGGCACCGAAGAAGAACGGGCCCTGGCCGTGATCCTGCTGCGGCTGCAGGAAGTGCTGGAGCAGGTGGCCCGGGAAGGCTTCCCGCACATGCTCTGCGCCTGGCTCTACGAGCTGGCCACCGCCTACATGCGTTTCTATGAAGCCTGCCCGATCCTGAACTCCGAAGAGCCGGCCCGCAGCTCGCGGCTGCTGCTCTGCAGGATCACCGCCGAGCGGCTGTCGCTCGGCCTGTCGCTGCTCGGGATCGGCACGGTACCGCGGATGTAGCCAGCCCGCTGCCGGGCCCTGAGCTGTTAGCGCGCGTAGGCGCCGACGTCATCTTCGCGAATCTCCCCCTGCACGGAGTCCCGGCGCCGGTTGGGCCCGAACGAGTAGACGAACACTGCCGTGGTCCGACCCTCGCTGCAGCGATGGCGGATCCAATACGGCAGGTTCCAGGGATCCAGGAAGTACTGTCGCCGGAGCGCCTCCGCGGCAGGCAGAGGCTCGAGCTTTTCCCAGGCGCTGCGGGACATATCGCCGGAACCGTACTCCTCGATGAACGTGTAGACCCGTTTGTGCACACCGCAACGCGAGCGCAGTCGTCGGTCGCTGAGATCGGCCGCAAGCGCCCGCGCCTCCTGCTCAGCCAACGCCACCCGCGCGGGATCCACCGAGGGTACGAGCAGGTAAGGCGTGATCGCGCCCAGCAGGAAAGGCATCGTGCCAAGCGCCCAGCGCATCGACGCGCCGGCGCGCTGTGGGTAAGTCAGCGCGGCGCAGGCGAAGCCCATTCCGGCGCCAAGCTCCACCCACTCGCCGGTACTTTCGATCGGGTAGACGACGTAGAAAACGATCAGCGCAACAAATCCCGGGATCAGGCCCAGCGCCGGAATCGGTACCTGCCAGCGCTGCAGCCATCCGGCCAGCGGCGGCAGGCGGCCGAGCAACGGGAAGAGAACGCCGAAGCCGGCCAGCAGGCCGAGCAGCAGGAACTTGCGGGTGTTCGTGTCGGCCAGGTTGTGCAGGTTGAACTCCTGCTGAAAGTTGTCGGCGAGAAAGGTCTCCGGCGGCTGGTAGCCAATGAGCCGCTGGCCCCAGGAAATCTCTTCCATCGCCACCGCCAGCGCGCCGAGCGCATATGCCAGCAGGTAGAGCCTGCCCATCGGATGACGGGGTGAATGCCGCTCCAGCAGCGCCACCAGCGCGAGAATGCCGGCCAGGGCGAAAGCCCAGAACGTCATCCACTCGACCGGGCCGTCTTCCTGGATGATGCGACGGTAGAGCAGCGAGTCGTCTGACCAGAGCAGGGCCGCCACCCCGATTATGGCAACTATCAGCAGGCTTCCTGCCATTTCGGCGGTTCTGAGCAGACTCGGTGGATTCATACCGTTAGCAATTTTTCGCGGATTGGGAATTTTTTCCCGCCAATGCAGTATATACTGCCCGCCTATTAAACACCGGCCGGGGACAGCCGGTGACTATCTCACTTCCCACCGGACTGGATGGCGGTAGGGGTCTAGGAGGGTTTGCCATGCGGCGCCAGACGTTTGCTGCGCTATCGTTTTTCCTTACGGCACTGCTCGGGCTCACTGCCTGCGGCGGTGGCGGGGGCGGTTCCAACAACAACAACGCTTTAGCGGCAGCACCGCCGCCGGCAGTCGCGGACGCACCCGTGGATCAGACCGGCGTGGTGGGCATCCTGATCAAGGACGGCCCCACCGACGACTACCTGAGAATCATGATCACCATCACCAGCGTCGAGCTGCTGGGTGAAGATGGCAACTACGTGGTGTACTCCGGCGAGAAGACCTTCGACCTGCTGGATCTGCAGAACTTCTACGACATGCTGGCGGTTTCCGATCAGGTGCCTGCCGGTGAGTACGAGAAGATCCGCCTGCGCGTCGCCGAGATCATTCTGGTTCGTGACGACGGCATGGGCGGTGAGGAAGAGATCGACGTGGACGTGCCCGGCGGCGGTCGGATCGATCTGAACCCCCGCGGCAGCTTCTTCGTTTCCGCCGGCAGCGGCATCCTGATCGAGATCGACATCGACGCCCGCCGCTCCATTCACATCGTCCAGACCGGCAACCGGGATCGCTACCGGTTCCGCCCGGTGGTCTTCGTCGAGATCCGCGAAACCCAGCTGACCAACGCGCTGGCGCGTGTGCACGGCGATATCGGCATCGACAGCAAGGACGACGCCGGCTTCGATCTCTGCAACGTCTCGGTTCAGTTCCAGACCGACACCAGCGGCTGCATCCCCATCAACATCACGCCGGATAACATGGACGGCAGTGAGTTCACGCGCTTCTTCGACGAGAACGGCGACCCGCTGGACTACGCCGACCTGATGGAAGGCGAGTTTGTGACCGTCTACGGCATCCCGGTGGTATCCACCGATCCCGACGATGGCGACAGCGACTCGGATAGCGACAGCGATTCTGACTCCGACAGCGACTCCGACAGCGACTCTGACAGCGACTCAGACACGGACGGCGATTCGGACTCGGACAGCGATTCAGACTCGGACGGCGACTCCGACTCTGACTCCGATTCCGACTTCAACAACGACACGGTCCGCCTGGTGCAGATCGACGCCATCATCGTGCAGCGCGATCCGGATGACAGCGCCTCCCGCTACGACGGCACCGTAATCACCGCGGTAGACGAAGCCAGCAACGAGTTCGAGTTTGCCCTCGATCCCGGCCAGGGCGTCACCGGCGACCTGCTGGTCGCAACTCTGGTGCAGAACGGCACGGCCCTGCTCTTCGAAGATCTCTCCGTGGCGGAAGTGGACGACATCCAGCCGGCCCTGGAGGCATCCATCGGCGGTGTGCTGGAACTGTCGAACTCGGGCCCGAACCGACTGAAGGCACTGCTGGTGCTGCTGCGCGAAGCCGATGAGGATCTGGAGCAGCTGAGCGGCGTGATCGAGAACGTCTCCGCCGACGGCGACCCGCAGACCTTCGATCTGGTGATGGACGCCGAGCAGACGGCCATCTGCCCGACGGCTGACGCCCGGTACTACTACCAGATGCCGAACGAAGGGGGTGGTACGGACGTTTCCGAGATCACCTTCGACGACCTGCGCGACCTGGCGCCCACCGACGGCACCGTGTTCGGCGCCCTGGAAGATGACGGCGACGACTGCTTCGACGCCTCGCTCATCTACGCTATCGAGCTGTCTTCGGAAGGTTGATCGGCAATATCTGACGCGATCTCCGCCTACACCGCAGCGCTGACGCTGATCGCCCTGGCGGAGATCGGAGACAAAAGCCAGATCGTCTGCATGGCGCTCGCCGCCCGGCACCGACCCTGGCCGGTGCTGCTCGGCGCGAGCGCCGCGTTCATCCTGCTGAACACCCTGGCCGTGGTCTTTGGCGCCAGCATTGCCGCCTGGATCGACCAGCGGATCGTTGCCGCGGTGGTGGCCGTCCTGTTTGCCGCCTTTGGCGTGCAGGCGCTGCTGGCCAAGCCCGAGACGCAATCGGTCGAGGTATCGGAGCGGCCAGGTCGCAGCGTGTTTCTCACGACGCTGTCGCTGATCTTCTTAGCGGAGTTCGGCGATAAGACTCAGATTGCGGTTGCCGGTCTGGCCAGCAACCTGGCGCCGGTCGCCGTCTGGCTGGGCGCAACAACGGCCCTGATCGGCATCTCGGCGCTGGGCGTCTGGGTCGGCCGCACGCTGCTCACGCGCATGCCAACAGTCTGGTTGCACCGGATTGGCGGTGGGATTTTCCTGGTGTTTGCGGTCGTTGCCGGCTGGCAGGCGATCGGCTGATCACCTGCCGGGCAGCGACTCGGCTCAGGCCGTGGCGGCCTTCGGCACCGTGTAGGTGCGAAGCTCTGCGACGAAGTCCTTCAGGACCTGAATGCCCGTTGCCTCCGCATCGAGACACCACTGCTTGAGCGCTGCCAGCAGCTCTTCGGCGTTGCCGCCACGCTTGGCCCAGATGGCCTGCAGGCGCTGCCGGAACTCGTAGATGGTGGCCAGGTTCGGGCTGGCGCTGGTGAGCTCGTCGATGCGGCTCTGCCCCTGCTCATCCACCAGGCGCTCGTCACGGGTCAGCGCCGTGCTGGCCTTGCGAGCCGCCCGGGAAGAGCTGGAGTCGAGCTCCTGCTTCACCAGCGGCTTCACCACGCTCTCGGCGTAGCGGGCCATCACCTGGAAGCGGTTGTTGACCACCGCCCAGGCGGTATCCAGATCCAGCGTCTGCTTGCCAGGCACCTTATGCGCCACCGGCCCGGTGCTGCGCGGCTTGGCGAGCCCGAAGGTCTGGAACAGGCGGATCCAGAACCAGCCGATGTCGAACTCCCAGGGCTTCTGCGAGAGCTTGGCCGAGTTCGGGTAGGTGTGGTGATTGTTGTGCAGCTCCTCACCGCCAATGAGGATGCCCCAGGGCGAGATGTTGGTGGCTGCGTCCGGGCACTCGTAGTTGCGGTAGCCCCAGTAGTGGCCGATGCCGTTGATCACGCCCGCCGCGAAGAACGGGATCCAGATCATCTGCACGGCCCAGATGGTCAGGCCGATGGCGCCGAACAGGGCCACGTCGATGACCAGCATGGTGCCGACGCCGCCGATTGGAAAACGGCTGTAGAGGTTACGCTCGATCCAGTCGTCCGGGCAGCCGGCGCCGTAGCGCTTCAGGGTCTCTTCGTTTTTCGCCTCTTCCCGGTACTCTTCGGCGCCGGTCCAGAGGATGGTGCTCAAACCCTTGATCACCGGGCTGTGCGGATCGTCTTCGGTTTCGCAGGTGGCGTGGTGCTTGCGGTGAATGGCCGTCCACTCGAGCGTGGTCATGCCGGTGGTCATCCAGAGCCAGAAGCGGAAAAAGTGCTGCAGCACCGGATGCAGCTCCAGCGCCCGATGCGCCGAGTAGCGATGCAGATATACGGTTACGGCCACGATGGTGATGTGCGTCAGCACCAGCGTGATGGCGACGAGGGCCAAGGGCGAGAGATCCCAGAGCCCGTTAGCCAGCCAGTCGATAATCGGATTCACCTATCTAGCCTCCTGTGCCGAATGCGGTGATTTTCGCGGCATTCTGCCGCCTGACCCGGCAAAAAACTACCTTGAGCCGCTAATTGTGACAGTATAGCCGCCGTCCACCCGGCCCACCGGGACAGAAGTCAGGCTTATAAGTGCATACCACCGTCATCGACGCGCTGAGCGCTATCGAAGAATCCGTCAAATTTCTGGACTGTCGCTCGGTCCTCGGTGACCCGGACGCCGGTCGCAGGGCCTATGAGAGCGGACACATCGCCGGCGCCCTGTTTCTGAGCCTGGACGATGACCTTGCCGCCACCCCCGGCGACGGCGGGCGGCACCCGCTGCCGGAACCGGAATCGCTGGTCAATCGCCTGCGCGCGCTCGGCATCAACGACGCCGATCAGGTGGTGGTCTACGACGATGCGGGCGGTGCTTACGCCGCCCGAGCCTGGTGGTGCCTGCGCTGGCTCGGCCATGCCGCGGTGGCCGTGCTCGACGGCGGCCTGAAAGCCTGGCCGGCCCCACTGACTACCGAGGTGATCCGCCCGCCGGCTGGTAACTTCAGCCAGCGCCCGGCGCTGACCCGAAGCCTGGACGTAGAGGCTCTGAGCGCAGAGCCCGAGGCCTATCAGCTCATCGACGCCCGCGCCCAGGCCCGTTTCGATGGCCTCGAGGAGCCCATCGATCCGGTGGCCGGCCACATCCCCGGCGCCATCTGCCTGCCGTTTCAGGGCAACCTCAAGGACAACGGCACCTTCGAGTCTGCGGCGAAGCTGGCGAAGCGATTCCCTGACGGCGACAACGTGGTCTGCTACTGCGGGTCCGGCGTCACCGCGGCCCACAACATCCTTGCCATGCGCATCGCCGGTCTTCCAGAGCCTCTGCTCTATCCCGGTTCCTGGAGCGAGTGGATCCGCGACGAAGCACGCCCGATCGCCACCGCGGCGGGCAGTCCCGACGCCGAGTGATCGAGCCGGCTGAGCTCAGCTGGCGGGACGGTCAGCCGTACTCCAGCACCTATCAGGACATCTACCACGATGCGGACGGCGTCGCCGAGGTTGAACGCGTCTTTCTGGCGCCGGCGGATTTCCCGGCGCTGCTCGATGCAGGCCGCCCCATCGTGGTCGGCGAGCTCGGTTTCGGAACAGGCCTGAACTTCGCCGTCATCGCTCGGCACTGCCTGGCCCGAGGCGTGCCGCTGCACTTCATCAGCTTCGAGGCGGCGCCCATCGGGCCGGATGACTTCGCCGCCATCGCCACCGCCCGCCAGCCGACGGAGCCCGTGTACCAGGAGCTGGCCGCGCTCTACCCGCCCCTGCTGGCGGGCTGGCATCGACGCAGCCTGGCGGCCGGGCAGATCCAGCTGAGCCTGTACTGGGGCAGCGCGGAGGCCGGGCTGGCAAGCCTGTCCGGACAACGGGCGCCCGTCGACCTCTGGCTGCTGGACGGCTTCGCGCCGGACAGGAATCCGGACATGTGGTCGGATGAGCTGCTGGCGAGGCTCGGTCAGACCGCCAGGCGCGGCACCCGGGTCACCACCTTCACCTCGGCAGGCCGGGTTCGCCGCGGCCTGATCGCCGCCGGCTTCGATACTCATCGGGTGGATCAGCGACCGCACAAGCGGGAAAGCCTGGCCGGCACCTTCAGCGCCGCCGGGCTGGCACCGCCGGTGCTACCGCAGCGGGTGACCGTTGTCGGCGCCGGAATCGCCGGCGCTACGGTCGCTCGCACGCTCGCGGAGAGCGGCATCGCCGCGCGGGTGATCGAACAGGCGCAGGAATCCGCCGCCGGCGCCAGCAGCATCAGGGCGACGGTGATGCACCCCCGCCTGCACCACGATGGCAGCGATCCAGCAGAACTGAAGGCGATGGCTTACGCGCACAGCGTCGCCGCAACCCGCAGGTTTGCCGACGAGCCGGGCAGCGGTCTGCGCCGGACCGGAGCGCTGCAGATCCCGTCGCCGAACTTTCCGGCGGAACGTCTGGCGGCGGTAGCTGAGCGCTACGTCGACACGGGTCTGGGTGTGCTGCTGGTAGACGAGCCCCAGGCCCGCGAGCTCGCCGGCGACACAACCTTCCGCCTGGACGGACCGGCCCTGTGGTTTCCGGATGCCGTGAGCGTCGACACGCCCGTCTACACCAGAACGCTGCTCGAGCATCCGGCAATCGAGCTTGTCACCGGGCAGGCGCTCACCGACTGGCCTGACGAACCAGCCGTGCTCGCCTGCGGCATGGCGGCAAGAGGCTTCCCGGGTGCAGCCTACCTCGAGCTCGGCAGCGTCACGGGGCAGCTGAACGTAATTGGACGCGGCGCCGGCGCGCTGAAGAACCTGGCCGTGCCCATCACCGGGCGCGGCTACCTGGCGCCCATCGACGACGCCAGCATCGGCGTCGGCGCCACCTACGAGTACCAGCCCTGGCCGACAGACAAGGCAACGGACGCAAACCTGACGCACGTGCGGCGCCTCATGGGCGAGGCCTGGCAACCCACCGACGTGGCACACATTCGGGCAAGCCGCTGCGTCTCTTCAGATCGGAACCCGGTGATCGGCCCGCTGACGGACATCGATGGCGTCAATCACGTTAGTCGACTTGTCAGCGTCGGGCATGGGTCCATGGGCACGGTAACGAGCCATCTGGCGGCAACGCTGATCGGCGCATCAATCAGCGGCCAGTTCGAGCCGCTGCAGGAGCCGCTTCTGGAGTTGGTGCAGAGCCGTCGCTTCCGCGAGCGGCAGCAGCGCCGCGGTTATCGCTTCGGCGCCACACCCTGACGGGCTTCAGCCCATCTGGAACTCGCGCACGTTCATGACGCTGTCGATGGCGCAGATGCTGTCGATCAGCGACTGGTCCGGCTCGTCGGTAACGTCGAGCAGGTTGTAGGCCACGTCGCCGCGGCTCTTGTTGAGCATGTCGACCACGTTGATCTCCTGCTCTGCCAGCACGCTGGTCATCTGCCCCAACATGCCCGGCACGTTGCGGTTGGTGACGGCCAGCCGGTAACCGCCGGCCGGCTCCAGGTTCACCTGCGGGAAGTTCACCGAGTTGTGGATGTTGCCGGTCTGCAGGAAGTCGACCAGCTGGTTTGCCGCCATCACCGCGCAGTTCTCTTCCGCTTCCTCGGTGCTCGCGCCCAGGTGCGGGGTGAGCCGGACTTTCGGGTGGTCGGCAAGGCCCGGTACCGGGAAGTCGGCCACGTACAGGCCAACCTGGCCGCTGTCCAGGGCGTGGCTGAGCGCTGCCGTGTCGACGATCGGCTGGCGCGCGAAGTTGATCAGCACGCTGCCCGGTCGAAAGGAGCGCAGGCTCTCGTCGTTGATCAGGCCCCGGGTCTCTTCGAGCAGCGGCACGTGCAGGGTCACGAAGTCCGCCCGGGAGAACAGGCTTGGAAGGTTCTCCATGCGCTGCACTTCCGCCGGCAGCCGCCAGGCCGCATCAACGGAGATGGCCGGGTCGTAGCCCAGCACATCCATGCCGAGGTCCAGTGCGGCCCGCGCGACCAGCGAGCCGATGGCGCCGAGGCCGACCACACCGAGGGACTTGCCGTAGAGCTCACGACCCTTGAAGCGCTTCTTCTCGGCTTCCACCAGCCGATTCAGCTCCGCTTCGTCGTCGATGCTGCCGAGGGACTGCACGTACTGAATGCCGCCGACGATGTCGCGGGAGGCGATCAGCAGCGCGGCGAGCACCAGCTCCTTCACCGAGTTAGCGTTGGCACCGGGCGTGTTGAAAACCACGATGCCCTGCTCCGTGCACTCGTCCACAGGCACGTTGTTAACCCCAGCACCAGCCCGGGCGATGGCCCGCAGGCTCGGGGTCAGCTCCGCGGTATCGAGCTTATGGCTGCGCAGCAGCATGGCGTGCGGGTCGCTGATTTCCGATCCCACCTCGTAGCCATCACGAGGAAATCTCTCCAGACCGCGAACCGCGATCTGGTTATAGGTCTTGATCTTGTACATGCGTGTCCTTAACTGTCGCCTCTCAGGGCTTCTTGGCGGCCCGTTCGATGGCAGCGACGATGAGCCCGACCGAGTCGGGCGGCTGAAAGGCGGCGATTTTGCCAGATTCCGAGCCGGTTTCTGCAAGTATTTCGTCGACGGCTGCGATCAGGCTTGCCGGCGTCAGGGCTTCTTCCGGAAGGACGTGGCTAAAGCCCTCCGCTTCCGCCCAGGCCGCGTTTTCGATCTGATCGCCGCGACTGGCTTTGCGGCTGAGCGGGATCAGCAGGTTGGGCTTTCGCAGGCAGAGGAGCTCGTAGAGCGTGTTCGCGCCGGCCCGGGAGACCACGATCGTCGCCGCGGCGAGCAGATCGCCCCACTCGGCGCGCACGTACTCGAAGGGGTGGTAACCGGGCTGATCCAGCGGCACCACTTTGCCGGGCCCGCAGACATGCACCACCATCGCCCGCTCGCAGAGCGCCGCGGCGCCTTCACGGACGGTGGCGTTGATTCGATCGGCGCCGAGGCTGCCGCCGGTAACGACAATCACCGGCTGCTCCGCCGACGCGCCGATGAGCTGACGTCCCGCCGCGGCATCACCGGCCATCAGTTCAGGTCGTACCGGCGTGCCGGTGTAGACCAGCTCGCCGGCGAAGCGCTGCGGTTTCGTGGCCGGAAAGTTGGTGCAGAGGCTCTTCACGAACGGCATGGCCAGGCGGTTGGCGAGCCCCGGCGTCAGGTCCGACTCGTGCGCCACCACCGGCACCCGCCAGCACCAGGCTGCAAACGCAACGGGGAAGCTCACGAAGCCGCCCTTAGAGAAGACCACCGAAGGTCGCAGGCGGCCGATCAGCAGCAGGGCCTGCAGCATGCCGAACAGCACCTTGAAGGCGTCGAGCAGGTTTTCGAGCGAGAAGTAGCGCCGCAGCTTGCCGGCGGCGATGCCGTGATAGGTCGCCTCCAGATCGGCGATCAGCGTGCGCTCGAACTCGCTGCCGCTGCCGATGAAGTCCACCCTGGCACCCCGATCGATGAAGGCCTGCATCACCGGCAGAGCGGGCACTACGTGGCCGGCGGTTCCACCTCCTGTGACGACCAGCCGTTCTACCGGGCCGGGCCCGCTCGTTTCGCTCACAACGCCAGCACCTCCTTGATCAGGGGTATGGTAATCGCCCGCTGCTCGGCTAGCGCCCGCTCGTCCAGCGTCTGCAGCTGCGTCATCAGCGCCGGCAGCGAGCGCACGGCCCGATGCAGCCAGTAGTCGAGCACCGCGTCCGTCAGGGTGAGGCCGCGGCGATGGGCGGCGGCAAAGAGAATGGCGCGCAGGCCCTCGTCGTCCGGCGCCGCCACCCGATAGCCCGGCAACGCCCGGCAGCGGGAGGCCAGATCGGCGAGCGCGAAGCTCGCCTGCTGCGCCGTCCGCGTGCTGGCGAAGACAACCTGCCGCCCGGCCTGCAGCTGCTGCTGGTAGATGCCCATCAGCACCGCCTCGAGCCCGCGATCGTCGAGCCAGGCATCCACATCATCGAGCGCGATCAGCTCCGCCTCCAGGGATTCCACCGACTGCGCGTCCGCTCGCAGATCTGCCAGCGGCACGTAGATAGCACGACGCCCGGCGCCATCCGCGGCCTGACAGGTGGCCTGCAGCAGGTGGCTCTTGCCGCCACCCGGCTCGCCGGCGATCCAGGCGCCAAGCGACTCTGCGCTCACCGCCAGCTCCTGCAGGCGATGCACCAGCTCTGCGTTGGCACCGGTGTAAAAGTTGTCGAACCCGTGCAGAACCCGTGCTTCGAGCAGCAGGGTGAGCTGCCTTGCCCGTTCCGATTTCTGCTCAGGCACCGCGGGAGCCGCCGGAGGCCCGCTCTCTGCCGTGGCGCCAGGCTTTTCTGCCCCAGGTGCGCACGTAGTCCAGGCCGGAAACCACGCCGAGCACCGCCAGCAGGTAGAAGCTCCAGGGATCCACGACCAGCAGCATCAGCGCCGATATCTGCTCGAAGCCACAGAGGCCGAGCAGCAGCATGAGCAGCATGACGATCTGCGTGGCGGTGTTGGCCTTGCTGATGAAGGTGGGGGCAAACTCGATGGGTTCGAAAAACAGCCGGTAGATGGCGGCGCCGGTAAGAATGATGGCGTCCCGACCGAGGACGATGGCGGCAACCCAGATCGGGATGTAGCCCTGCAGGGTGAAGATGATGAAGGTGACGGCCACCAGCAGCTTGTCGGCCACCGGATCCATGGCGGCGCCGAACTGGCTCATCCAGCCGAAGCGGCGCGCCATCCAGCCATCCAGCGCGTCGCTGGCACCGGCAATGGCCATCAGGCCCAGCGCCTCGACGTAGCGGGTTTCCAGCAGCAGCCAGCTGGTCGGGATGACCAGCAGGATGCGCAGCACGGTGATGACGTTAGGCAGCTGAGACAAAGCGCAATCAATCTCCGCCGCGCCAGACCAGCCGGAGATCGGCGTTGTCGATAAGGGCGAGCTGATCGTTGTAGAGCTGGCGGTCACGCTCGAAAGTGGTCAGCAGCTGCTCCGGTTCTGCCGGCGTGTCCACCAGCAGCCAGATGCGGCCATCGCGGATTCCGGTGACCCCAACGCTCTGCACGAACTCGAGGCTCTTCATGTAGCCGAGCAGGGCGCCGTAGTCGGCCGGCGAGCGAACGCCGCTCACCGCCAGCTGAATCTGCCCTGCCTGACGGCCGTGCACTACCCGTCGGGCAGCCAGCTCGTCGGCCAGCACGTCCACCGCATCGACCCCGTGCGCCAGCAGGTCGGCGTGCTCGGCAGTGAAGGGCACGACCACGCCGTCCACCCAGAACTCCCAGTCGCTGGACCAGCCTCCGTTGCCGTCCGGCGTCACCCGGCCGAGCAGCAGCACTTCAGCGCCGTAGCGGCGCGACGCCGGATCGATCACCTGAGTCAGCCGGCCCCAGACCGCGGCCGGATCCACGGCGAGCTGATCTTCCAGATCGAGCAGCGGCAGGGTCAGCGGCACGCCGCGATCTCTGGCCCGCTGCTTCAGGCCCCCGACCAGCGCCAGATCGCTGGCCGTGCCGACTATCTCCCGGCCGGATTCATCGGCCACAACCACCCAGACCAGCACCCGTTCCCGCTGCGCCCGCCAGATGGGCAGGCCGGCAGAACGGATCAGCGCCTGCACCGGCTCCGGATCGAACTGGATGACGAGCTCGAGCTGAGTGGTCGGCAGCGCTACCGGGCCGGGCTGGCCGGGTAACGCGTCTTCCGCCGGCCGTTCCACCCGGGAAAAACGAAACTCGTTGTAGAAGCCGTCCGGCTGCGCCATGGCTTCAGTGACTTCGGGCGTGCGCGGCACGTAGTTGAGCCCGGTCAGCCGGGTGAGCAGCTTCAGCAGGCCGGCGCTGGACGCCCGCTTGCGTTCCGCTTCCGACTGGTCGGCCACCGGCATCGCCACTTCGTACAGCCAGGTCACCACCTCCGCTGCAGGCGAGAACCGCGGCGCGAGCAGCGTGCCGGGCAGCAGGATGAGCAGAGCGATGAGCAGTGGGCGCAAGCCGCCGGACTCCAGACCTATCGAGGGCGGCAAGTTTACCGAATTCGCAAAAGCAGGTCTGGTACACTCTGCCGCCTTCAGAATTCCTCCTTTGATCAGGATTTACAGCGTTGAGCGACGCAGATTCTTCCGGCAACTCTTCTTCTCAGGCCGGCCTCACCTACCGGGATGCCGGTGTAGACATCGATGCCGGCAACGAGCTGGTCAAGCGGATCGGCCCCGCCGCCAAGGCCACCCACCGTCCGGAGCTGCTTTCCGGTCTCGGTGGCTTCGCGGCCCTGGCCGAGCTGCCGAGCAACTACCGGCAACCGGTGCTGGTCACCGGCACCGACGGCGTCGGCACCAAGCTCAAGCTCGCCATCGACAACGACCGCCACGACGGCGTCGGCCAGGATCTGGTGGCCATGTGCGCCAACGACGTGCTGGTCACCGGCGCCGAACCGTTCCTCTTTCTCGACTACTACGCCACCGGCAAGCTCGAGGTGGACGTGGCCGAGCGGGTCATCAAAGGCATCGCCAAAGGCTGCGATCTGGCCGGCGCTGCCCTGGTCGGCGGCGAGACGGCGGAGATGCCCGGGTTTTACCCCGGCGGCGACTACGACCTGGCCGGCTTCTGCATCGGCGTGGTGGAGAAAGACGCCATCGTCACCGGCCAGGACCTGGCTGCCGGCGACGTGCTGATCGGCCTCACCTCGAGCGGCCCGCACTCGAACGGCTACTCTCTGATCCGCAAGGTCCTGGAGCAGTCAGGCACTCAGGTCTCGGGCACCCTGCTCGACGAGCTGATGGCGCCAACCCGGATCTACGCCAAACCCATCCTGGCGCTGCAGGCAGACCTCACCATCAAAGGCATGAGCCACATCACCGGCGGCGGCCTGACCGAGAACCTGCCGCGCATGTTCGAAGGCAGCGGCCTCAGGGCGCTGGTGGATCTGGACAGCTGGCAGCGTCCGGACGTGTTCAACTGGCTGCAACAGGCCGGCAACGTGGCGGAAGCGGAGATGCAGCGCACCTTCAACCTGGGGATCGGCTTCGTGGTTGCGGTGGCGGAAGCGGACGCTGCAGCAGCGCTCGAGAGCCTGAATGAGAACGGCGAAACCGCCGTGGTCATCGGCAGGATGGTCGAAGCCGGCGCCAGCTTCGAGCCGGGGCAGACGCTGATCGGCTGAGACTGTCTCCGTGCCCGGCTTCAGGGCCTGGGCAGGGTAACCCCCGTCTGGCCCTGATACTTCCCACCCCGATCCTTGTAGGTGGTTTCGCACTGCTCGTCCGACTGGAAGAACAGCATCTGCGCCACACCTTCGTTGGCGTAGATCTTTGCCGGCAGGTTGGTGGTGTTGGAAAACTCCAGGGTGACGTGCCCTTCCCACTCCGGCTCCAGCGGCGTGACGTTAACGATGATGCCGCAGCGGGCGTAGGTGCTTTTACCCAGGCAGACGGTGAGCACGTCGGAGGGAATGCGGAAGTACTCGACCGTGCTGGCGAGCGCAAAGGAGTTCGGCGGGATGATGCAGACATCACCCGACACGTCGACGAAGCTGCGCTCGTCGAACGCCTTCGGATCGACGGTTGCCGAGTAGATGTTGGTGAACACCTTGAAGTCCGAGGCGCAGCGCACGTCGTAGCCGTAGCTCGAGGTGCCGTAGGAGATCAGCTTCTCCTCCCCCGCGTAGCGAACCTGCTCCGGCTCGAATGGCTCGATCATGCCTTGGCCCGCCATCTCCCTGATCCAGCGGTCGGATTTGATGCTCATCTGTGGATGTCTCCGGTCGAAATCTGTATTGCCGTCGCTCGCGCAGGGTGCGCGGGCGCTCAGTCGTCTGTCATGGTGATCTGGATGTCGCCGGCGCTCTGACCGCTGCGGCTGCCGGCCCAGAGTCGCGCTGCCATGTGCCGGGCGACCTGGCGGTAGACGGCCGCGATCGGCCCATCCGGATCCGCGGCCACCGTCGGCGTGCCGCCATCGGCCTGCTCGCGGATTTCCATCGCCAGCGGCAGCTCGCCGAGCAGCGGCGCGTCACACTCGCGGGCAATCCGCTCACCGCCACCGGTGCCGAACAGCGGGCTGGCTGTGCCGCACTCGGGGCAGACGAAGGTGCTCATGTTCTCGACCACCCCGAGCACGTCGATGTCCACCTTGCGGAACATCTCGATGCCCTTGCGCGCATCGAGCAGGGCGATGTCCTGCGGCGTGGTGACGATTACCGCGCCCGAGACCGGCACCCGCTGCGACAGCGTCAGCTGGATGTCGCCGGTACCGGGTGGCATGTCGACGATCAGGTAATCCAGGTCCTGCCAGGCGGTCTGCCCGAGCAGCTGCTGCAGGGCACCCGACACCATGGGCCCACGCCAGACCATGGGCGTGGACTCGGTGATCAGAAAGCTCATGGACATGGCCTGGATGCCGTGCGCCTTGATCGGCTGAAAGGTTTTGCCGTCCGAGGTCTGCGGCCGCCGGCCTTCCGGCACGCCGAGCATCATGCCCTGGCTCGGGCCGTAGATGTCCGCGTCCAGCAGCCCCACCTTGGCGCCTTCGGCCGACAGCGCCAGAGCCAGGTTCACCGCCGTGGTGGACTTGCCGACGCCGCCTTTGGCGGAGGCGACCGCGATGATGTGCTTCACCTGCTGGAAGCCGCGCCCGGCAGGCGGGCTGAAGCGCAGATCCAGCTCCACCGACTCGACGCCGAGGTGCTCGGCGAGCGCTCGGGCGTAGTCCTCTCTGGCACCAGCCGCGGGGTAACCGAGGGTCACGGCAACCTGGTTGCCGCTGGTCAGCACGCGGGCGCCCAGCTCTCCCCAGGGGAGGTCCAGGCAGGGATCGTGAAATGCCTCAACACCCATGATTTGCGAAGTTTCCGGTTGTTGTCCAAACCCGCCGCAGACGCCGCTCTGGCGCCGCGGTGGCCGCGCATTATAGGTGAGTTGCCGGTATAGTCGCGCTTTTTCAGCGAGCAGCCGCCAACCGCCGGTTTAGAACCATGTCCCGACGCATTCTGGTCACCAGCGCCTTGCCGTACATCAACGGCGCCATCCACCTCGGTCATCTTCTGGAGCACATCCAGACGGACATCTGGGTGCGGTTCCAGCGCATGCGTGGCCATCAGGTGATCTACGTCTGCGCCGACGACACCCACGGCACCGCCACCATGCTGATGGCGGAGCAGCGCGGCATGGCACCGGAAGAGCTGATCGAGACGATCCGCCAGGAGCACGCCCGTGACTTCGAAGGCTTTCTGATCAGCCACGACAACTACTACTCCACCCACTCGGACGAAAACCGGGAAATCTCGGAGCTGATCTTCACCCGGCTCAAGGACAAGGGCCTGATCTTCACCGACGAGGTCTCCCAGCTCTACGACCCCGAGCGGAACCTGTTCCTGGCCGACCGCTTCGTCCGCGGTGAGTGCCCGAACTGCGGCGCGGCCGATCAGCCCGGCGACAACTGCGATGTCTGCAGCGCCACCTACGATGCGATGGAGCTGAAGAACCCGCGCTCGACCCTGTCGGGCGCAACGCCTGAGATCCGGGCTTCCGAGCACTACTTCTTCGACCTGCCGCAGTACCAGGATTTCCTGAAGGAGTGGCTGGCCAGCGGCACGGTGCAGCCCGAGGTGGCGAACAAGCTGAACGAATGGCTGGAAGCGGGCCTGAAGCCCTGGGACATCTCCAGGGACGCGCCCTACTTCGGCTTTCTGATTCCGGGCACCACGGACAAGTACTTCTACGTCTGGATGGATGCGCCCATCGGCTACATGGCCAGCTTCAGGAACTACGCCGACCGGCACAACGAGGTGTCTTTCGACGAGTTCTGGAACGCGGGCGCCAGCACGGAAGTGCACCACTTCATCGGCAAGGACATCATCAACTTCCACGCGCTGTTCTGGCCGAGCGTGCTCGACGGGGCCGGTTTCCGGACCCCGACCCGCATTCACACCCATGGCTTCATCACCGTAGACGGCACCCGGATGTCCAAATCCCGCGGCACCTTCATCAATGCCGCCACCTACCTCAAGCACATGGAGCCCGAGTATCTGCGCTACTACTACGCCACCAAGCTCTCGGGCACGGTGGACGACATGGACATCAACCTGGACGACTTCGTCCAGCGGGTTAACTCGGATCTGGTCGGCAAGGTGGTGAACATCGCCAGCCGCTGCGCCGGCTTCATCAACAAGCAGTTCGACGGCATGCTGGCCGACAGCCTGGACGACGAAGCGCTCTGGAATGAAGTGACAGGCGCGGCAGATAGCATCGCCGAGCACTACGAGAACGATGACGCGAGCAAAGCGGTCCGGGAGATTACCCGGCTGGCGGATCTCGCCAACCAGTACATCGCCAACCACGCGCCCTGGCAGCTGATCAAGGAAGACGGGCAGCGGGACAAGGTGCAGGCCGTGTGCAGCATGGGCCTGAACCTGTTCCGGGCGCTGATCATCTACCTGAAGCCGATCCTGCCGAAGATGGCTGCCGAGTCCGAGGCGTTCCTGAACATCGAGCCGCTGACCTGGGCGGACCTGGACGCACCGCTGGCCGATCACAAGATCGCCAAGTTCAAGCCGCTGTTCGCCCGCCTGGAGCGGAAAACCCTGGATCAGGTGATCGAAGCCTCACGCGTGCCGGACGAAGCAGAGGCCGACGCGGCAGACGACTCGGCCGCCAGTCCGGACGAAGCGGCCGGCGAGCCGGCCTACATCAGCATCGACGACTTCACCAAGGTGGAGCTCAGAGTGGCGAAGATCGTTGCCGCTCAGGCGGTCGAGGGGGCCGACAAGCTGCTCGAGCTGACCCTGGATTTGGGCGATTCGCAACGCACCGTGTTCTCCGGCATCAAAGCCGCCTACGAGCCGGAGGCGCTGGTCGGGCAGCTGACCGTCGTGGTCGCAAACCTGGCACCGCGGAAGATGCGGTTCGGCACCTCGGAGGGCATGGTGCTGGCTGCCGGCCCCGGCGGCTCGGACATCTTCCTCATCCGACCGGACAGCGGTGCGGAGCCGGGAATGATCGTGAGCTGATTCCCGGTGGCTGAGCTGGCATTCATCCTCGTCGGCGCGCTGCTGGTCAACAACTTCGTCCTGGCTCAGTTCCTCGGGCTCTGCCCGTTCATCGGCGCCTCCGGCCAGTACGACACGGCCGCCGCCATGGGGCTCGCCACCACCTTCGTGCTGACCCTGGCGGCCGCCTTGAGCTGGCTCCTCTACCAGTACGTGCTGGTGCCGTTCGAGCTCGAGTACCTGCGGATCATCGCCTTCATCGTGGTGATCGCCGGCACCGTGCAGCTCACCGAGCTCTACCTCGCCAGCACCAGCCCGTTGCTGCACCAGGTGCTGGGCATCTACCTGCCGCTGATCACCTCGAACTGCGCCGTGCTCGGCGTCACCCTGCTGGCCCTGCAGGGCTCCCTGACCTTCGCCGAGACCATCGTCTTCGCCATCGGCGCAGCCCTCGGCTTCACCCTGGTGATGGTGCTGTTCGCCGCCATTCGCGAGCGTCTGGACCACGCACGGGTACCCGAGGCTTTCGCCGGCGCGCCCATCACGCTCATCACCGCGGGCATCCTGTCGCTGGCGTTCATGGGTTTCGCCGGCTTCACCGGCTGAGCGGCGGTGGCAGAAGTAATCGCCATCAGCCTGCTGGCTCTGCTGGTCGCCGGATCCCTCGCCTGGGCGCGACGGCGCTACCAGCCGGCAACGGCGCCGCTGGTGGACGCCATCGATGCGCTGCTGCCGCAAACCCAGTGCGCCCAGTGCGGCTACCCGGGTTGCCGGCCCTACGCAGAGGCTGTCGCCGGCGGCGAGAGCATCGACCTCTGCCCGCCCGGCGGGGCGGACACCCAGCGCCAGTTAGCCCAGCTGCTCGGCCGGGCGGCGGGCGACGTCCTGGCCACACCGCGGCCGGTCCGGGCCGTGATCGACGAGCAGCGCTGCATCGGCTGCTTCCTCTGCGTGGATGCCTGCCCGGTGGACGCTATTGTCGGCGCGCCAAAGTTCATGCACACGGTGATCGAAGAGCGCTGCACCGGCTGCGAGCTCTGCCTGCCGCCCTGCCCGGTGGACTGCATCGACCTGGTGGTGCTGGATGACGATCAACCGCCACCGGCGCTACCGGCAGCCACTGACGATGCCTGCATTCGCTGCGGTCGTTGCGATCCGGTGTGCCCGGAGGGCCTGGCGGTGGAGAAGCTCTGGTGGGTGAGCCGACGCGACGACCTGGAGCACGCGGTGGCGGCGGGGCTCGACGACTGCATCGAGTGCGGGCTGTGCAACCCGGCCTGCCCCTCGGAGATTGATCTGGTTGGCACTTTCCGTACGGCTCGAGCGCGACTGGCGGATCAGCGGCGGGGCGAGCGGGCCAGAGCCGTCGCTCGCGGTCACGTGGCCGAGCGGGACGCCAGGCTGGCCAGGGAAGCAGCGCGCAAGCAGGCCCGCCGGCGCGCCAGGCTGGACGCGCTGAAGCTTGGCGCAGGCGGAGCTGACGATGCCTGAGCCGCGCAGCGATACCCGCCGCATCATGCTCGTGGTGCTGGGCTGCCTGGCGCCCGGCTTGCTGCTGCAGGCGGCGCTGATCGATGGGACGGGCGTGCTCCTGAACGTGCTCACTGCCGGCGGCGTCGCCCTGCTCACCGACCGGCTCTGCCTGAGGATGCGCGGGACCGGCAACTGGCTGGCAACACAGCCCAACGCCAGCGATGCCAGCGCGCTGGTCACCGGGCTGATTCTGGCCGCCGCCCTGCCGCCCGGCGCCATTGCCGCGGTGGCGCTGGCCACGGTGACGGCCCTTGCGCTCGGCAAACATGCCTACGGCGGGCTCGGCAACAACGTCTTCAATCCGGCCATGGTGGGCTACGCGGTCGCCCTGATCAGCCTGCCGCTCAGCACCGCGAGCTGGCCACCGGCTGCTGCGGGCGTGGACGCGCTGACCGGCGCCACCGTGCTGACCACTTTCAAGTACCGGGGCACGGCCACGGTGGATGACGTCTGGACGGAAGCGGCTGGTTTCGGCCAGCTCGCCGGCGCCGGCTACGAGTGGGTGGCGCTGGCGTTCGGACTCGGCGGCGCGCTGCTGATGTTTCGCGGCTACGCGGCCTGGCGGCCGGCAGCCGGCATGCTCCTGGCGCTGACGCTCGCGGCCATGCTGGGCTACGACAACGGCAGCTCGGCGTCCCTGGGCTCCCCGGTCTATCACCTGTTCGCCGGCGGCACGCTGCTGGCAGCGGCTTTCGTCCTGACCGATCCGGTGACCCATCCGGCAGCGCACCGGGCCCAGTGGCTGTTTGGCCTGACCGTTGGCCTGCTTGTTTACGCCATCCGGGCCTGGGGCAACTATCCCGACGGCATCGCCTTCGCCGTGCTGCTTGGCAACGCCCTGACCCCCTACCTGGATCGTCGCTTGTCCAGAGCGGAGCCTGCCGATGCCTGATCTGCGCGCCATCGCCAAAGTCGTCCTGATCGCGCTGGCCTGCGGCGCCGCGCTCGCCGGGACCAACTGGCTGACGGGCGAGCGGATTCAATTCAACGAGGCAGCGGCGCTGCGCGAAGCGGTCGCCGCCCTGTTGCCGGAGGCAGCCGACGTGCCGGCGCTGCCGCCGGAGGTGGACCGGGTGCCCGGCGCCTGGGCGCTCTGCAGCGGCCATCTGCTGGCCCGATCCAACGTCGACGGCTACGCCGGTGATATCCGACTGCTGTACACGCTGCTGCTCGAGCCGGGCGAGCCCCGGCTGGTGCGGCTGACCGTGCTCGGCCACCAGGAAACGCCGGGCATCGCCGACTTCCTGACGGATCCGTCCTGGCTCTCCGATCTGCACGATCGGGACATAGCCGGGATCGAAGGGCTGTCGGCAGTCAGCGGCGCCACCATCACCAGCACCGCGCTCAGGGAGCACCTGGCCGCGGTGCTGCGCGCGCCGGCCGAGCTGCTCGGAACGCCCACCGAAGCGGAGTGCGGGCAATGAGCCTGTTCGCAGATGCCGCCATCCGCAACAACCCGGTCTGGGCGCAGCTGCTCGGCCTCTGCCCATTGCTTGCGGTATCCAACAGCGTCACCAACGCGCTCGGCTTAGCAGTCGCCAGCACCCTGGTGCTGATCGGTGCCAACGGCACCATCGCCCTGATCCGCCAGCAGATACCGGCCTTCGCCCGCCTGCCCTGCTTCGTGCTGGTGATCGCAACCTTCACCACGATTGCCATGTTGCTGATGCAGGCGTTTGCCTTCGAGCTCTACCTGAAAATCGCTCTGTTCATCCAGATCATCGTCACCAACTGCATGATCCTGGGTCGGGTCGAAGCCTTCGCCAGCCGCCAGAGCGTCGGCCGGGCGCTGGCCGACGCGGCGGGCACCGCCGCCGGCTTCACCCTGGCCCTGGTCAGCCTGGGTGCAGCCCGGGAGCTCATCGCCACCGGCGGGCTGTTCGCTAACATGGACAACCTGTTCGGCCCGACCGCGGTCGGCTGGCAGCTGACGCTGTTTGACGGCGGCCTGGTGATCGCGGCGCTGCCGCCCGGTGCCTTCATCATCGCCGGGCTGCTGATCGCGGCCGGCCAGGCCATCTTCCGGAGAAGAACGAAAGAGCATGAACAAAGACAAACGAACTGAGATCTTCGAGCGGCTGAAGGCGAACGATCCCAACCCGACCACGGAGCTGGCTTACGAGACGCCCTTCGAGCTCCTGATCAGCGTCATTCTCTCCGCCCAGGCAACGGACGTGGGCGTCAACAAGGCGACCGAGAAGCTCTACAAGGTCGCCAACACGCCGCAGAAGATCTTCGACCTCGGCGTCGATGGCCTGAAGGAGTACATAAAGACCATCGGCCTGTTCAACACCAAGGCGGAAAACGTGATCAAGACCTGTGCGGCTCTGCTCGAGCAGCACGGCGGCGAGGTGCCGGAGGACCGAGCGGCCCTGGAAGCCCTGCCCGGCGTCGGCCGGAAGACGGCCAACGTGGTGCTGAACACCGCCTTCGGTCACCCGACGATGGCCGTGGATACCCACATCTTCCGCGTTTCCAACCGGACGAAGATCGCGCCGGGGAAAAACGTGCGGGAGGTGGAGGATCGCCTGGTGCGGCTGATTCCGGAGCCGTACCTGAAAGACGCCCATCACTGGCTGATCCTGCACGGTCGCTACGTCTGCACGGCGCGCAAGCCGCGCTGCGGCGCCTGCATCATCGAAGACCTGTGTGAGTTCAGGCAGAAGACGGAGTACGAGTAACCGGTGTCGCCAGCTTAGAGGTCGACCAGCTCCACCGCGTCGATCCGGCTGCCGAGAAAGTAGCTGCCCACCCGACGGAATCGCGCGATCCCATCGGTCGCAAGCAGGCTTACCCGATCGGCGGCCGGGTTGCCGGCTGCGGTCGAGCCGAGCTCCGCTCTGACCCGGGCGGCGGTGGTTGCCGCCGAGTCGACGATCCGGGTGCCTGCCGGCAGCAGCTCGGCCAGCGCTGCTTCGAACACCGGGAAGTGGGTGCAGCCCAGCACCACAGAGGCCGGCCGGCTGATGCTGTCGCCCGCCAGGTGGCCGTGCAGGTAGTGACGCAACACGCTGGCACAGAACTCACCCGCATGCTCCCCTTCCTCGGCCAGCGCCACCAGCAGCGGGCAGGCTCGCGCGTGGACCTTGAGGTCCGGTCGCAGGCCCAGAATCGCCCGCTGGTACGCGCCGCCATTAACCGTGCTTTCCGTCGCCAGCACCAGCACGTGGCTGCCGGCCTCGGACTCCGCCGCCGCGGCGGCACCGGGTTCGACCACGCCGAACACCGGTAGCTCTGGATGCCGTGCGCGCAGCGCGTCGAGCGCAAACGCGGAAGCCGTGTTGCAGGCGACCACCAGCGCCCGTACGCCCCGCTCGATCAGGATCTCCGCCGCCTGCAGCGCGTATCGCTGCACGGTTTCCGGGCTCTTGGAGCCGTACGGGAGTCGAGCGGTATCACCCAGATAGAGGAAGGACTCGTCGGGCAGTGCGTGGGTCAGCGCGCGCAGCACGGTGAGACCGCCCATGCCGGAGTCGAAGACGCCGATGGGCGCGCGCTCAGTCATGTTGAGAAGCTTGTGAGATAGCGGGTCAGGACGACTTTTTGAACCAGGACTTGAGCTTACCCGGCTTCGAATCCGCGGACGACCCTTCCCGGTCTGCCGCCGTCTCGAAGTGCGTGACGTTGTCTGCACTGGTCGTGTTCGGCTGGCTGCCGTGGCGCAGCTCTCTGATCTTCTTCTCGATGATCAGATCTTCCTTGCGCTGGGCTTTGATGGCTGCGCCGATGTCGATGCCGCAGCGGGCACAGTGGCTCGCTTCCAGCTGCAGGTGGCCACAGCGGGGGCACTCGACGTGCGCCGCGGTGATGTCTTTCAGGGTGTGGTCACCACCGCGCTCGGCCCGATCGATTCGATAGTCGATCTTGTTGCCGTCTTTCGGGGTCAGGTCCTTGATGCGCACCAGCGCGCCGAGATCGGCGAACCGGGCCTGCATGGCCAGGGCGTCTTCCTGAGAAAGCTGGGAGCGAATGACGACCGTCCGGCCGCTGAACAGCTGGCCAGCCTTGCGCTCGTCAATGCCGAGTTCGCGAGACAGGTTGTCTCGAACTGTCGCTTCCTTGGCACCCTCGGCGACCTCGCCGCTGAAAAGCACCTGATACTGGTTCATCGCTCACTCCGTAAGCTTTCGACCGCTCCTTGCACCAAGCCGGAGACGCAGTGCGTTCAGGCGGATAAAACCCGCCGCATCGCCCTGATGATACGCGCCCTCATCGTCTTCGAACGTGACCACGTTCGCATCGTAAAGGCTGTCGGAGTCCGACTGCCGGCCAACCACGCTGACGCTGCCTTTGTAGAGCTTGAGCCTGACAACTCCGTTGACGGTTTCCTGGGAGGCATCGATGAGCGCCTGCATGACCTTGCGCTCCGGCGACCACCAGTAGCCGTTGTAAATCAGCTTGGCATAGCGCGGCATCAGCTCGTCCTTGAGATGCGTCACCTCCCGGTCCAGCGTGATCGACTCGATGGCCCGGTGTGCTTTCAGCAGGATGGTCCCGCCCGGGGTTTCGTAGCAGCCCCGCGACTTCATGCCAACGAACCGGTTCTCGACGATGTCGTCCCGGCCGACGCCGTTGCGGCCGCCGATCGTGTTCAGCTCGGTCAGGATCGCCGCCGGCGACAGGCGCTCGCCGTTCACCGCGACGGCATCGCCACGCTCGAACTCGATGGTCAGCTCTTCCGCCTGATCCGGTGCCGCCTCGGGCGAGACCGTCCAGCGCCACATGTCCTCGCTGGCCTCGACCCAGGGATCTTCCAGGTTGTCGCCCTCGTAGGAGATGTGCAGCAGGTTCGCATCCATGGAGTAAGGCGACTTCTTGCCACGCTGATAGTCGACGGGAATCTGGTGCTTCTCGCAGAAGTCCATCAACGCTTCCCGGGAGTTCAGATCCCACTCGCGCCAGGGAGCGATGACGCTGATCTCCGGCGCCAGCGCGTAGGCACCGAGCTCGAAGCGCACCTGATCGTTGCCCTTGCCGGTGGCGCCGTGGCTGATCGCATCGGCGCCGGTTTCGGCAGCGATCTCCACCAGCCGCTTGGCGATCAGCGGCCGGGCGATGCTGGTGCCGAGCAGATACTCGCCTTCGTAGATCGTGTTGGCGCGGAACATGGGGAACACGTAGTCGCGGACGAACTCTTCGCGGAGATCCTCGATGTAGATCTCTTTTACGCCCATGGCCTGCGCTTTGGCGCGGGCCGGCTCTACCTCTTCACCCTGGCCGATGTCGGCCGTGAAGGTAACCACCTCCGCATCGTAGGTTTCCTGCAACCACCGGCAGATGACGGAAGTATCCAGGCCGCCGGAATAGGCCAGCACGATCTTTCTGGACACGTGTTCGCTCCTGTTCGTCATTCGGAAAGAAAAAGGGGCGCAATGGTAAGGAAAGTCCGTGGAGTTTTCGAGACCAGGCGCTCAGGCGACCGGCCGAGCCGCTGAGCTGTGCTATTGTCCCGGGGATGAGCCTCCCCCCGACCGCAGACGAGCCGCAGGCGCTCTGGCAACCCGGCACCGACATGTCCAGCCGCTTCCGCGGCTTCCTGCCCGTGGTGGTGGATCTGGAAACGGGCGGCTTCGATGCGGATCGACACGCCATCCTCGAGATGGCAGCTGTGGGCGTGGTCTTCAAGGACGACCAGCTGGTGCCGGGCGAACGCTGGGAACAGGCGGTGGCGCCTTACCCGGGCAGCAGCATGGACGCGGCGGCGCTGAAGATCACCGGGATCGATCCGGACGATCCGGAGCGGGGCGCGATCGATGAAGCCGATGCCTTCCGGGAGCTGTTCCGACTGGTGCGTCGGGCCATGAAGCGGGAAGGCTGCCAGCGCGCCATCCTGGTGGCGCACAACGCCGCCTTTGATCATCAGTTCATGAAGCTGGCCTACGAGCGCAACAACCTAAACCGCAGCCCGTTCCACCCGTTCAGCTTCATCGACACGGCCTCACTGGCCGCGGTGGCGTACGGGCACACGGTGCTGAGCGAGGCCTGCAGCCGGGCGGGGATCACGTTCGAGGCGAGCCGGGCGCACAGCGCCCTTTACGATGCGGATAAGACGGCGGAGCTGTTCTGCTCGGTTGTGAACCGCTGGCAGAGCCAGCGATAGCCTACTCGCTGGTGGAAGCTTCCTTGATGATGGGTTCCAGCTCACCGGATTCGAACATCTCGGTGATGATGTCGCAGCCGCCGATCAGCTCGCCGTTCACGTAGAGCTGCGGGAAGGTCGGCCAGTTGGCGTAGCCGGGCAGCGTGGCGCGGATTTCCGGGTTGCTCAGAATGTCCACGTAGGCGAACCGCTCACCACAGGCAATCAGGCACTGCACCGTCTGCGCGGAGAAGCCGCACTGGGGCGCCGCCGGCGAGCCCTTCATGTAGAGCAGGATCGGATTGTCGTCGATCTGCGCCTTGATCGTGGCGATGACTTCCTCGTTAGCGCCTTCGTTTATGGTGTCGCTCATGTAACATCTCCTGTTCGCGCGGATTGTAGCCTCTGGCGGCGATCCTTGCCCAGAAACGTCGCGCTATGTCCTTAGACCTACTTCGACAAGCCGGCTCTACCCAAGTTCTGACCAGGCCAGCTGAGGATCCGCATCTTGCCTTTCGACTTCGACGAGGAAATCGACCGCTCCAACACCACCAGCTCCAAATGGCAGCGCTACGCCGGCCGCGACATCCTGCCTTTCTGGGTGGCCGACATGGAGTTCGCCACGCCGGCCTTCATCCTCGACGCGATCCGCGCCCGGCTCGACCGGCAGATCATCGGCTACACCCGCACCCCGCCGGAAATCGTCGAGGCCTTCCAGAACTGGCTGGCGCGCAGCTACGGCTGGACGGTGCCGGAGGAGTGGCTGGTCTGGATACCCGGTGTGGTCCCCGGCGTGAACATGACCGCCCGGGCGGTGGCAGAGCCGGACGGCGGGGTGCTGATCCCGACGCCCGTCTACTACCCGTTCCTGGCCGTGCCGGGCAACGCCGGGCAGACCAGCATCCAGGTGCCGCTGGCCCGGGACGGCAGCCGCTGGGTCATGGACTTCGAGGCGCTGCAGAACGCGGTGGACGAGCACAGCCCCGGTCGGCCCCGCGTGCTGCTGCTATCCAACCCGCAGAACCCGACCGGCCGCGCCTACAGCAAGGCCGAGCTCACCGTGCTCGCGGATTTCTGCCTGAAAAATGACCTCACCCTGTGCTCGGACGAGATTCACTGCTCGATCCTGCTCGACCCGGACAGCCGGCACACGCCCATCGCCAGCCTCTACCCGGAGATTGCCGAGCGGACGGTGAGCCTGTTTGCCGCCACCAAGACCTACAACATCCCCGGCCTGCCCTGCGCCGTCGCCGTGATCCCGGATCCGGGGCTGCGCCGCGCGTTCGAGCAGGCGGAAGGCGGCCTGCTGCCCAACATCAGCCCGCTGGCGTTCACGGCTTCCACCGCCGCGTTCGCCGATGAAGGCGACTACGTGCCGGAACTGCTGGCTTACCTGCGCGGCAGCCGGGACCGTCTGGCCGAGGTGGTCGGCGAGCGCATGAGCCCGGTGGAAGCCACCTACCTGGCCTGGATCGACGTCAGCGACACCAGCATCGCCCGGCACGCCGGTGCCCACTTCGAACAGCACGGCCTCGGCCTCTCAAACGGCGCCGACTTCGCCGGACAGGGCTTCGTCCGCTTCAACTTCGCCTGCCCCCGGGCCATGCTCGAGCGGGGCATCGAACGCCTGGAATCGGCTCTGGATGCGCTGCAGCCGGCCTGACCGGCTGATTGAACTCGCACCATCGCTTTAGTAGGATGCGCGGTTTTTTCCCGCGCCGGAGCGGCCTGCTCATGAGCAACCTGATGGAAACCTACAAGCGCCTGCCCGTGGCTTTCGCCCGGGGCGAAGGCGTCTATCTGGAGGACACGGAAGGGAAGCAGTATCTGGACGCGCTCACCGGCCTGGCGGTCTGCGGTCTCGGCCACGCGCACCCGAACATCACCCGGGCAATTGCCGACCAGGCCAGCACCCTCACCCACACCTCGAACCTCTACGAGGTGCCGCTGCAAACTAGCCTGGCGGAGAAGCTCTGCGCCCGTTCCGGCATGGACAAGGTCTTCTTCGGCAACTCCGGTGCCGAGGCCAACGAGGCCGCGATCAAGATCGCCCGGCTGCACGGCCACAACCAGGGCATCGAGCAGCCTACGGTGGTGGTCATGGAAGGCAGCTTCCACGGCCGGACCATGGCTACCCTCACCGCCACCGGCAACCGCAAGGTGCAGGCCGGCTTCGAACCGCTGCTGAAAGGCTTCGTGCGCGCCCCGTTCGGCGACGCCGAGGCAGTCGCGCTGATCGGCAAGAACAACCCCGACGTGACCGCCGTGCTGGTGGAGCCGGTTCAGGGTGAAGGCGGCATCATCATTCCCGGCGACGATTACCTGGCTCGCCTGCGCGCCATCTGTGATGAGCACAACTGGCTGCTCATGCTCGACGAGGTACAGACGGGCAACGGCCGGACCGGCGCTTACTTCGCCTACCAGAAGGCGGGCATCCTGCCGGACGTGGTCACCACGGCGAAAGGTCTCGGCAACGGCGTGCCCATCGGCGCCTGCCTGGCCCGTGGCCACGCTGCAGACATCCTGCAGCCCGGCAATCACGGCTCGACCTTCGGCGGCAACCCGCTGGTCTGCGCGGTGGCACACGCGGTGCTCGACACGCTCGAAGCCGACAACCTGATCGAGCGCGCCGCCGAGCTCGGCGAGCGTATCGTCGGCGGCCTGGCGGAAGCCCTGTCCGGCAACAACGCGGTGCAAGACATCCGCGGCGCTGGCCTGATGATCGCCGTCGAGCTGGCTGCCCCCTGCGGCGAGCTGGTGGCGAGCGCCCTGGAAGAGGGCCTGCTGATCAACGTCACCAGAGACAACGTGGTTCGCCTGCTGCCGCCGCTCACCCTGAGCGACGACGAGGCAGACGAGCTCGTGGCCCGGGTCGCCCGGGTCATCAACAACGCCTGAGGCATCGGCATGTCCGCAAAACGAGACTTCCTGACCCTCCTCGACTGCAGCCACGAAGAGCTGAACGCCATCACCCGGCGCGGCACCGAGCTGCGCAACCTGGAAGAGCAGCCGCAGAGCCTGAAAGGCAAGTCCGCGGTCATGATGTTTCAGCTCAACTCCACCCGCACCCGGGTCGCCTTCGAGGCCGGCCTGAAGGAGCTGGGTGGCCACGCCGTGATCCTGAGCCCCGCCGACAGCCAGTTCGGTCGCGGCGAGCCGGTGGAAGACATGGCCCGGGTGCTCTCCGAGATGGTGGACGCGGTGATCATCCGCACCAACTCCCAGGCCCTGCTGGAAGAGTTTGCGGCGGCGGCAACCATTCCCGTCATCAACGCCATGAGCGAGCGCTACCATCCCTGCCAGCTGCTGGCGGACGTGCAGACCTTCGAGGAGCTGCGCGGCCCCATCGAGGGCAAAACCGTGAGCTTCGTCGGTGATGGCTACAACATGTGCAACTCCTACATCAACGCTGCCCGGCAGTGGGGCTTCCACCTGAAGATCGCCTCACCCGAGGGCTACCGGCCGGATCCGGAGCTGCTGAAGAGCACCAACAACGCGGAGCTGGTGGAGACGGCGGAGGAAGCGGTAGCTGGCGCGGACCTGGTGGTCACCGACGTCTGGTCCTCCATGGGCCACGAAGGTGAGGAAGCCAACCGGATCGCCGCCTTCGAGCCGTTCCGGGTTGATGAGAAGCTGCTCGACCAGGCCGCCGGCGACGTGCTATTCATGCACTGCCTGCCCGCCCACCGCGGCGAGGAGATCAGCGAGACGCTGCTCGATGATCCGCGCAGCTGCGTATTTCACGAGGCAGGCAACCGCCTGCACAGCCAGAAAGCCCTGCTGGAGTTTCTGCTGACCTGATTCAGCTCCGCCACAGCGCTACTGGCAGACATTCACACAACTTTGGATCGGCGATGCTAAACGAACAGGAAATCCGCGACCTCGTCGCAACCCACGGGGCCTCCGTCAACCAGGGCCGCTCAATCACCCAGCTGATCGACGAAGGCGAGATCCCGCGCCTGGCCGGCTGCACCGTGCTCGAAGGCAAGGTTTCCGATTCCGTGTTCGGCGACGAGCTGAAAACCGCCAGCGGCCGGCCGATCCGGCTGATGTACCGGAACAACCGGATCTCTACCCACGACGTGAATCGCGGCACCATCCCGTTCAAGGATCAGGTGCTGGCGTTCAATCACGACCACATGCTGCAGCTGGTGAAGCCCGTGCTCGGCACTTCGCAGTTCGAGGTCGACGGACTTTCCCCAGCCTCCACCGTGATCCCGGCGGAAAACCTGAACCTGCTGAAGGTGGAGAACGTGCTTCGCCTCTACAACGCGGAGAGCTCGACCTCCACCTCGCTGTACCAGCACTGGCTGGCCGCTAAGGAAAACGGCCAGAGCACCATGGATTATGCCGGCCATCAGCTGGAGGTCAGCGCCCTCGAGCCGAACGGCGTGCTGCCCTACCCGATGGACACGCCGAGCACCAAGGCGGCGGTGGACGAGACCACTTCCGTGGACAACCTGATCCAGGACGGCGTGATCAGCGGCGGCCAGTGGACTCAGATCCGCAACGCGTCGCTGATGGCGTTCGGCATCGTCTCGCAGTATCTGAGCCAGAGAGGCATGGTCCTGGTCGACACCAAGCTCGAGCATGGCGTCAACGCCGACGGGCAGATCGTCTCCGCCGACGAGCTGTTCACCATGGACTCCTCCCGCTTCTGGCGGATGGGTGAGGATGGCGAGGTGCTGACCCGCGACGGCAAGCCGGTGAGCTTCTCCAAGGAGTTCGCCCGGGGCATGGTGAAAGAGAAGGGCCAGCAGTTCTCCGAAGAGCAATCGAACGAGATCGCCGTCCGCTACATCCAGGGCCTGCAGCATCTCACCGGCGAGAGCTTCAGCCCGGACCTGCGACCGCGCGATCAGCGCATCGTCGAGTCGACCAACCTGATTCTGGACGCGCTGCTTTAAGCGCGAGCCCGTATCCTGTGGTCGTTCCCACCAGCATGACGACCAGACATGGCGATAAAGGCTGAACCGTCCTTCTCGCTGGCAGATCAGCTGTTCAACGCTGAGTCTGTGGCAACCCTTGCCGAGGCGCTGGCCCGGTCGTGGCGGCAGTTCGACCCGGCCGCCTTTGCCGAGGCCAGCCTGGCGGCGTTCCCCGACCTCGAGCTGAAGGCCCGCATCCGGCACATGGTGGAGCAGCTGGATGCGCAGCTGCCGGCTGACTACGACCACTCCGTCGACATTCTGGAAGCCGCCCTGCCCGCTCCCCTCGACCCGACCCTGACCGACGACGATTTCGGCCACTTCATCTGGTCGGTGCCTGCGGAATGGGTGGCGCTCAAGGGCTGCACCGAGGCGCGGCTGGACCGTTCTCTGGCCTTTCTCAAAGAGGCGACCAAGCGTTTCTCGGTCGAAAACGCCATTCGACCTTTCCTCGCCGGCTTCCCGGAAGAGAGCCTGCGCTTCATTCATGCCTGCGCTGGTGATGCCAACTACCACGTCCGGCGACTCGCCTCGGAAGGCATTCGTCCGTACCTGCCCTGGGCGCAGCGGGTCAGGCTGCCCGCCGAGCACGTCATCGAGGTGCTGACCGTGCTGCACGCCGACTCCACCCGCTACGTGACCCGCTCCGTTGCGAACACGTTGAACGACCTGTCTCGCGACGAGCCGGAGCTGGTGATCGGCACGCTCGAGCGGTGGCAGAGCGCGGCCGCGCAGGTGCCGGATGAGCTCGACTGGATGACCCGCCACGCGCTGCGCACCCTGGTCAAAGCGGACAACAGCGCGGCCCTGGAGCTGCTCGGCTACCCATCGAACCCGAGCTTTTCGCTGCACGGGGTAACGCACAGCGAAACGGTGGCCATCGGCGACGCCCTGCACTGGCGGGGCAGCCTGAAATCGAAGGCGCCGCAGAACCTGAAGATCGCGTTGCGCGTGCACTTCCTGAAAGCCAATGGCGAACATTCGGCGAAGGTCTTTGCGGTCCGGGACGTGACGGCAGGCAGGGAAACCATCGAGATCGACAAGAAGATCCCGTTCAAGCCGATCACCACCAGAACCCTCTACCTTGGCACGCACCACGTCGAGCTGGTCGTCAACGGTAAGGCTCGCGGCAAGCGCGCTTTCGAACTCATCAACTCATAACCCGGCGGGCCAGATATGACGATTCAGGAACTGGGCAGCATCGGCGAATTCATCAGCTCCATCGTGGTGCTGATCACCCTGATTTACCTGGCCGTGCAGGTGCGGCAGACGCGTAACGCCACCATCGCCTCAACGATGCAGACGAACAGGATGCAGTTTCAGAACATCATGCTGGCAAACCGCGATTCCCAGATTGCACCCATCATCATCAAGGCCGACAACAACGAGCCGCTCAGCGACGACGAAGAGTATCGGCTCGGCACCCACATCAACCTGCAGTGGAACCTGCTGTTCAGCGAGTACGTGCAGCTGCAGATCGGCTACACGGCTGCCTGGGCCCCGAGCGACAAGCCGGCGCTGCGGCGGATCTTCGGTCGTTACGGCGGCCGCGCGGCGCGCTGGTGGGACCAGACCGGCAAGCAGATTTACCCGCAGCAGTTCGTCGACTATGTAGAGAGCATCCGCGCCGAACGCGAGCGATAACCACCATGACCGAACTGACACCTACTGAGCGACGAAAGGCAAGAATACGAACGCTGGAACGGCTGATCGAGATCAACGAGATCCTCATCGACCGGTTCGGTGAGGGTTCCACCCTCGGCGAGATGAAGTCCGGCACCATCGCCCATATGGCATTTCTCGAGGGACGCTCTCTGACCATCTCGGATCTTTCCCGACAGTCCGGGCAGGCCCGGGAGTCAATCGCCAGGTGGATCGCGCGGTCTTCCTATGTCCAGCTCAAAGACCATCCCGAGGATGCCCGCAGCAAGCTGATGGAGCCGGTGGATTTCGACCGCATGATGGCGTATCTGGATCTCCTCCTGGAGATAGAAGAGCGATAGCGGCCAGCTGCACCGCGGAACGGCACAAGTCGCCGCTTCTTCAGCATCCGTTCACTTTTCCTCGAGCATCCTTCCGTTCTGGCACGTTCGGCCCCAACCGTGGCCTGCAAGGCACGGGATTCGCCCTTGCGGCCGCTTAAATTGACGCTGCCCCGTTGAGAAATAGTGGAGACAAGGAAATGCAGGCGAGACAGGCGAGAACGGATACTCAGGACGCACCGCGGCAGGACGGCGCGCTGATCGCATTGCGAACGCAGCTGGAAGCCAAGCTGCTGGCCCATCGCTGCGGCTGGCAGACCCTGGATGACATCCGGATAAAGAAGCTGGAGCTGGCGCTGAAGGCGGTGCTTGCCGAGCTGGGTCAGCCGGACCCGGCGGAAGCGCTCATCCGCCGGAATTGATTGCCGCTACCGCGGATCAGATCCGCAGGTCTTCCAGCGGCAGCGGCTTGGCGATCTGGTAGCCCTGCGCGTAGTCGACGCCGATCTCTTTCAGCCGCTCCAGCACTTCCTGGTCTTCCACGTACTCGGCAATGGTCTTCTTGCCCATGTAGTGGCCGATCTCGTTGATGGAGCGCACCACCGCGTAGTCGCCAGGATTGTTGGCGATGTCCCTCACGAACACCCCATCGATCTTCACGAAGTCTACCGGCAGGTTGCGCAGGTAGGAGTAGGAAGACAGGCCGGTGCCGAAGTCGTCCAGCGAGAACTGACAGCCGATGATCTTCATGCGGTTCATGAAGTCGACGGCGTTGTCCAGGTTGGCGATGGCGGCGGTCTCGGTGATCTCGAAGCAGACCTTCGAGGTCGGCGCCTGGCTCTTCGAGAACTGCTCCAGGACGAAGTCCGGGAAGGTCTCGTCGTTGATCGAATGGCCGGAGACGTTGATCGAGAAGCCGCCAAAATGATCCAGCTTGTCCCGGTTCACGCTCATCCAGTGGAAGACCCGCTCGATCACCCAGCGATCGATGGCCGTCATCCGGTTGTAGGTCTCAGCGGCAATGATGAACTCGGTGGGCGGCATGGTGTCGCCCAGCTCGTCGATCATGGTGAGCAGGATCTCGTAGTGCTGCTCGTCTGAATTCTCGCCCGGGCGGCTGGCGCCGTTCATGATCGGCTCGATGCGCTGACAGTTGAGGACCAGCCGATCTTCTTCCAGCGCCTTGTCGAGCTGGGTCACCCACTCCATCACGCCGTGCCGACGCATCATGGTGGCATCGCCCAGCTCGTACTCCTGGAGCCGGTTGCGGCCCGCGTCCTTGGCCGTGTAGCAGGCCTCGTCGGCGTACTGCATGGCCACGTCCACGCCCTCCATGGTCTGGTCGACGAAGACCAGGCCCATGCTCGCAGACAGGTTGTACATCCGGCCGTCCCACTCGAAGCGGGCCTGGCGGACGCTGTTCAGCAGGTCTTCCGCCAGCTCTCTGGCTTCCTGAGTTTCCACGCCTTCCACCAGCACGCCGAACTCGTCACCGCCGAGGCGGGCAACCTGAGCCGGCCGGTTGGACAGCGCCTTCACCAGCTCGTCAGCGATCATCTTCAGGAGCTCATCACCGGCCGTGTGGCCGCTGGTGTTGTTGACGATCTTGAACTGGTCCAGGTCGAGGTAGAGCAGCGCGTGCTGGTTTTCCTCTGCTTTCGCGCGCTGGATGGCGTTGTCCACGAAGCGTTCGAACTCTTTGCGGTTCAGCAGCTGGGTCAGGTCGTCATGGCTTGCCTGATAGGCGAGCTGGTTGTGCATGTTCTCGAGCATGCGCTGGGATGCCCGCTCCATGAGCGGCAGGTCGTAATCATCGAGCAGGGTGATCTCACCCTTATGCAGCCCGTCCGCCATCTCTCTGAGCGACAGCTCGCGGTTCTTGATGCCTTTGCGGTTCACCAGCACGAAAGAAGACCCTTCGTCGCCGACGAAGGCGACGGTCAGGATCAGCGGCCGGCCCTGAGGATCGGCCGCAGCCATCCACTCGCCGACCTGGATCCGCTTCGCCCGTTCGACGGCCTTGGACCAGCTCGAGCGGATCTCCTCGTCGTCCGACTCGATGACCGGCTCGACCTCGGGCAGCAGCCCGTCCAGGCCCAGAGCGTCCGCAACGCCGCTCGGCTCCACCGGTGAGTAACTCACCTCGGACTTCTTGCCGGTGGTGTCGCCCACCAGCGCCGATGACAGGTCCATAACCAGCGGCGTGCGCTTGCTCGGATCGAAGGAAATGTCGTTGAGGCCGTTGACCACACGCTTCAGCAGCGAGTCCGGATCAACGTAGCCATCGCTGTCCTCTTCGATGCTGCCATCGAGCTGGCCCCAGAGCTGGTCGATCAGCGCAACCTGGTCCTGGAACTCGTGGCTTTCCGCTCCTTTGCGCAGGTGGGTGTGCACCAGCAGGTTGCGCCAGCCCGGGTTGAGCAGCTTCAGCAGCAGATCGGGCACTTCCTTGCCGGAGATCCGCTCGTCCATCTCGTCGAGCACCGCGCGCCGGGCCCGGGCCAGTTTCTGCTGGCCTTCGCTGGCGCGAACGGTGCGCTCGATGTTGCCGCGATAGGCGCGCGTCTGCTTGTCGACCAGCGGGTTCAGCTCGTCCACCACCTCGGAGAACACTTCCGGGTTCTCGTCGTACTCGGTGACGACCTTCTTCAGCAACTCGTCGACGCGCTTGCCGACCTCGCGGTCGATACCCTCGCGGATGTCTTTCTGGTTACCCAGGCGACCCAGCTGGTTCAGCATCTGCACGGCGTCGTGCGGCGCCTCGTCCGGCTGCAGGAACTGCGGGTCGCGGGCGGCCAGCTTGTTCAACGTGATCTCGAGCCGGGCAATCCACTCGCGGATGCCTTCGGTCAGGAAAGAGTCTTCCTGCAGCGAGTCCACCAGGGACTCCATCACGTTCAGGGTGTCGTAATCTTCTTCGTTCAGCCGCTTGCGGTCACCGTGCTGGCTCTGCAGCAACTCGACCAGGCGCGGCCTGACGCGCACATCGGTGAGCGAAGCCTCATCACCCAGCTCGGTCTCGATGGTGGACAGCGCTGAGAGAATATCGGTCGTATCGAAAGTGTCCGTGGCCGGCGTGTTCGGCGTCGCGAGAATGGAGTCCACTTCCTGGCCGAGCATTTCCCGGCTGCGCCGGTCCACGGTGAGCAGGCTGCGGGCCGTGTTGTAAACGTCGCGGCTGCGGCTTGCCGGCGCCACGAACGGGTTGTGGTCGACTCTGGGCGCCGCGGTGCTGATGCCGTCCGCCGCCATGGTGGCTTCGCGAACGGCGGTATCCATCTCCTGATATGCCTCGGGCTCGACCCGAACGCCGGACGGCGTGCGCGGCACGCTCATCCGCTGCAGGGAGTCGCGCAGCTCTTCCACCGACGGGAAGGCGCCGCTCTCCTCGAGCATCTGGGCGAGCGCGGCGTACAGGTTGCCGAGCATGGGCATCAGGGCGGATTCAAAGCAGCGGTAAACGTCCTGCTTGACCACGCGGCGGAACTCGAACTCCTTGATCGCATCGTCGAAAGACCAGGTGAGCACCGACGGCCCGACCGGGATCACGTCTTTGTGCGTCCAGGGCTTGGCCACCAGGCCGAGCTGGGCCCGCAGATCGAGCAGGGTGTCTGTATACTTGTTTTCAGCCTTGGAGATGATCTCGGCAACCGCCAGCCACTCCTCGAACTGCTCCGTATCCACCAGCTCGAGCTGGCCGGTGTTGCTCGTCTCGCGACGACGGCGTCGTTCCAGCACGTCTTCCAGCTCGGAGATCTGATCGATCTGCTTTAGCGCGTCGCCGATGAAATCGTGCCGGATCCGATCCTGGTTCTTCTCGATGAGCTCCAGGCCTTCGAAGTACATGCCCTGCATGGCGTTGGTGCCGGCATCTCTGGCCTTAACCAGAAGCTCGTTGTCGACGATGCCGAAAAACTGGGTGCAGATCCGGTCGAGCGCCCGCTGGGTGACGCGCCGCAACCGGTTCTTGATCTCTCCGGACTGCTCGTCGGTGATGCGGCGATCACGGAGCAGCTTGTCAGGAATCTCCTGGTGCTCGGCCGCCGGCTGACCGGCTTCTCCCGGCTTCGTGGCTTCGCCTGCCGGAGCGCTTCCGGCTTCGGCGCCGGAGGCATCCGAATCTCTGAACTCGCCCTCGATGATGTTGCCCGCTTCCGCAGCGGAGCGGGAAAGCATGCCGGATGCGATGGCGAACTCGATGAGCGAGGAAAAGGCGTCGTCCGGCACCCCTTCGTCGAAGCGGACGCCGATGCCGTTGCCCGCATCCGTCACCCGGGCGATGGTGGCCTGGGTTCGGTAGTGCCGTTGGCCGGCGGGCGTGGCGACCGAGAAGTGCAGCGCAACCTGCTCGCCCGGGTTCGCTTCAGCGCCGGTGGCAGCCAGTGATTTGGAACCGCCGGTGCCCGTCAGCAGCATCCCTTCCTGGCAGAAATCCCGGATCGTGCACAGCCACGAGCGACCCTCATTGGGGTGCACGAGTGCTGACAGGGATATCGGTTGCCGTGGGTACTTCCGGCGATTCACGCTTGCAGTGTCCATCTGCGAAATCGTCTGGACATTACCCGATATGGCATTGCTCGTCACGCCAACCTCCTAAGACCCACGCACGATTTGATCACGGCCCTGAGATTTAGCCGAATAAAGTGCTCGATCTGCGCGCTGGATCACATCTTCAACCCTTTCTCCCGGCCGGAAAGCAGCCAGACCAACGGATACGGTCTGCCTGTAGTCCGGGTCCTGCGGGACCATCGCCAGGCTCCGCGTACGCTCGCAGAGACGTTCGGCCACGCCCTCGGCCATGGCCTCGTCTGCGCCCACCAGCACCAGCAGAAACTCCTCGCCGCCGAGGCGGGCGACGAAGTCGACGGAGCGGACGACCCCGTTGGCAACCTCGGCAAAGTCGCGCAGCACCCGATCGCCAGCCTGATGACCGTAGCGGTCGTTGATCCGCTTGAAGTGATCGAGGTCGCAGTAGCAGAGCGTGAACGACAGGTGGCCGCGGTCCGCCAGTGCTTTCTGACGGCCCAGCACGTCCATGATGTAGCGTCGGTTGTAGAGCCCGGTGAGCTCGTCGCGCATGGCGAGCTCCGAGAGCTGCTCCATGGCTTCGTTGAGCCGCTGCCGGCGGCGGTCGAAGGCCTCCCTGAGCGCGGTGACCTCCGAGGCCATGTACGCCATCACCAGCAACATGCAGGTGAACGCAGCCGAAACCCGGAACTCGAAAGCGAGGTCAGACCAGGACAGCAGCACCAGGCTCCAGGCACTGACAAGGTAGCCCACCCAGGTGATGGCGGCGACGCTGAGCATCTGCGCGCGGGACAGATGAAGCGCCGCGTAGAGGACGCCGAACAGGGGCACCACGAGCAGCAGCAGGCGCATCAGGCTCGGGACCAGCACGGCGGTGACGACCACCCCGAGGTTGCACCAGAGCGCGATGGAAAACGTCAGCGTGCCCGCATCGAAACGGCCGTGATGCTCATCGGCAAACAGCAGCGCGATGAAGCCGGTTGCCCAGACACCCAGAAGCAGCGCAAAGGCCGATGCGGTGATCTTCAGCTGCCCATCGGCGAGCAGAGAGGCGCAGAACAGCGCATAGACCATCAGGCCGGCAATCACCAGCAATATACGGTGTGTTCTGTTGACGCCGAGTTCGGCGACTGACAGCAACAAGGTGGGCTCCGGGGTTTACTGCATCAGAAGCCCCTATTTTAGGTTCGCGGGGTAGCCCTCACGTGATGCGTTGTAACGGTCTTGTGACGCCCCGGGCTAGAGCAGAGAACGCTCTACCGCCTTGCGCCAGCCGGTTAGCAGGTGCTCACGTCTGGTGCTGTCCATGGCCGGCTGGAACTCCTGATCGAGCCCCCACATCCGGGCCGCGGTGGCCAGATCGTCCACCAGGCCACCGCCAACGGCGGCCAGCACGGCAGCACCGAGGGCCGTGGTTTCCACGTTGACCGGCCGTTCCACCGGCCGATCGATCATGTCGGCGAGGAACTGACAGAGCCAGTCGTTCACCACCATGCCGCCATCCACGCGCAGCTGACCCACCTCTGCGCCGTCCCTCGTCACTGCCTCCACCAGCTCGACGGTCTGATAGGCGACGCTGGCCAGGGTGGCCGTGATCAGATGATCGCGCTCCGTATCCAGGGTCATGCCGGTGAACATCCCGCGGGCGTCCGGGTTCCAGTGCGGCGCGCCGAGGCCGGTGAACGCCGGCACCAGGTAAACGCCCCGCGTGTCTCCCGCCGTGCGCCTGGCCGCACCTTCCGTTTCGTGCGATTCGGTGATCAGCCCCAGCTGATCCCTGAGCCACTTCACCGCCACCCCGGCAGAAAAGATGCTGCCTTCCAGGGCGTAGGTGGCTTTGCCGTCGAGCTGGTAGGCAATGGTGGTGAGCAACTGCTGGTTCGAAGCCACCGGCGTGCTACCGGTGTTGGTCATCAGGAAGCAGCCGGTGCCGTAGGTGCTTTTCACCATCCCCGGCTCGAAGCAGGCCTGACCGATCAGGGCCGCCTGCTGATCCCCCGCCACCCCGAGGATCGGAATGGCCGCACCGAACCACTCCGGATCGGCGACGCCCAGGTCACCGCTGCTGTCGCGCACCTCGGGCAGCACGCTTTCCGGCACCTGGAAGTGCTCGAGCATGGGCACGGACCAGCTCTGCTCGTTGATGTCGTAGAGCATTGTGCGGGAGGCGTTGGTGGCGTCGGTGACGTGCGTGCTGCCCTTGGTCAGGCGCCAGATGAGGTAGCTGTCTACGGTGCCGAAACAAAGCTCTCCACGGGCTGCGAGACGGGCCGCCTCCGGCACCTCTTCGAGCAACCAGGCGAGCTTGGAGCCCGAGAAGTAAGGATCGATGACGAGCCCGGTGCGACGGGCAACCTCTTCCGCCATGCCGTTGGCCTGCATGTCATTGCAGCGGGCAGCAGTTCTGCGATCCTGCCAGACGATGGCGTTATGCAGTGTTTTACCGGTGTTCCGGTCCCAGACCAGGGTGGTCTCCCGCTGGTTTGTTATACCAATCGCGGCCACGTCGCGGCCGCTGAGGCCCGCTTTGTCGAGCGCGTCCCGGCCGGCCTGCAGGCTCGTGCGCCAGAGCACTTCCGGGTCCTGCTCGACCCAGCCATCAGCGGGAAAGGTCATGTCGAACTCATGCTGAACCGCAGAGAGCATTCGCCCCTGGGCGTCGAAGAGGATGACCCGGGAACTGGAAGTGCCCTGGTCGATGGCCATGATGTGACTCATTTTCAGCTGAATTCCCGGAAAGTTGAGCAACACAATATATAGTGGTCGCTGCAGACGGGCTATCCGCATCCTCAGCGCCGGGAAAAAGGTCAGAATCAGCCGCATTGAGCCGGTTTTTTCTGCTGAAAACAGCCGTCCACAGCCCGCCCACCGGCCGCCCACAAGTTATCCACAGCTAGTCCACGGTTCATCCAACCGCCATCTCTTGCAACGGGAACTGGTTAGGTTTAAGTTGTCCTCTCTTGGGCGTGAAAACCCAAGATGTTGAGGTTGACGGAGCACCTCGGCACCAGAAGCGGTGGATTTCGGACGATCGGGACCACCGGGCTGTAAGCGGGAATAGAGCCAGAATCACACCCACTATTATTAGACCGAGTCAAAAAATGGCCGGTTCAGGGGGCTCTTTCCTCTCCAGATCGCAGGTCGATCCGGGGCAGCACGGAGACAGTTCGGAGAGGTAGGGAGAGAACGACCCCTCTGCACGCGACTCCCCTCTGGTTTGCTCTGATCGCTGAATCGAGCCCGACGCCCGTCACCCCAACATGTGGGAATCCGGTTGATTCCGATTCTGTTAAGAAAACAGACTGAATTAGCAGTAGCAGTAAGCAGTAGTCGTAAACAGAAGAACGACAGAAATATGTTCGGAGGGGACGCATTTCTGTGAGCCGACACAGCACCATCGTCATCCTGCCAGACCCGGCGCAGGCCGGTTCGGGTCACCCCACCTCCCCGCAAGGGAAGGCGCAGACCCGCACCGGTTGTCCCGTCTCCGGCAATTGCCGACCAGCTGACCCGGCCCACGGACATCGCCTCTCCACAACCAGTAACAGCCCATCGGGGAGTAGATAACCAAAAATGCACAGCGAATCTGATTCCAGCTTCGAACCCACCCCCGGCGGTCCGACTCAGGCCGGAAACGCCACCCCCAGCGCAGCCACTAACGCTGACGCAGCCCCCCTTTCGCCCGCGATTGCGGCCACCGCACCTGGCCAGATACGGGTGATCAAGCGGAACGGCACGGTCGTCCCGTACACGGACGACAAGATCGCGCTGGCGCTGACCAAGGCCTTTCTAGCGGTCGAAGGCGGCACCGCCGCTGCGTCACCGCGGATCCGCGAGCTGGTGGGCCACCTCACGGAGCAGGTCACCGGCACCTTCAAGCGGCGCTTCCCGTCCGGCGGCACGCTGCACATAGAAGACATCCAGGACCAGGTCGAGCTGGCGCTCATGCGTTCCGGCGAGCACAAGGTGGCGCGCGACTACGTGCTCTACCGGGAAGACCGGGCCCGAGCCCGGGCGGAGCGCCAGGAAACGGAGGCGCCGGCCGAAGCGCCCGCATCGAACATCAACGTGGTCTACGAAGATGGCCGCAAAGGCCCGCTGGACGTGGCCCGCATCCGCACGCTGGTCCGGGAAGCCTGCACCAGCCTGGACGCGGTGGACGCCGATCGCATCATCGATGAGGCGCTGTCGAACATGTACGACGGCATCTCCCAGAAAGACGTGTCCACCTCGCTGCTGATCACCGCCAGAACCCTGGTGGAAGAAGAGCCCAACTACACCTACGTCTCCGCCCGACTGCTGCTCGATGAGCTGCGCACCGAGGCGCTGCAGTTCCTGAACGTCGCCTCGGGCGAGCACTTCCGCGCGACCCAGAGCGAGATGGTGGAGCTCTACCCGGCAGCGCTGACGGCTTTCATCGGCCGCGGCATTGAGCTCGAGCTGCTCGACCCGGAACTGGCCAACTTCGATCTCATTGCGCTCGGCGATGCCATCAAGCCTGAGCGGGACCAGCAGTTCACCTATCTCGGCCTGCAGACGCTGTACGACCGCTACTTCATCCACTCGGACGATACCCGCTTCGAGCTGCCGCAGATCTTCTTCATGCGGGTCGCCATGGGCCTGGCAGCACGGGAAGACAACCCGACCGCCCGGGCCATCCAGTTCTACGACCTGCTGTCGAGCTTCGACTACATGAGCTCGACGCCGACCCTGTTCAACTCGGGCACGCTGCGGCCCCAGCTCTCGTCCTGCTTCCTGACCACTGTCCCGGACAACCTGGAAGGCATCTACGGCGCCATCAAAGACAACGCCATGCTCTCCAAGTGGGCCGGCGGCCTCGGCAACGACTGGACCCGGGTCCGCTCGCTCGGCGCCTATATCAAGGGCACCAACGGTAAGTCCCAGGGCGTTGTGCCGTTCCTGAAGGTGGTCAACGACACCGCTGTCGCCGTCAATCAGGGCGGCAAGCGCAAAGGTGCCGTCTGCGCCTATCTGGAATCCTGGCACCTGGACATCGAAGAGTTCCTGGAGCTGAGGAAAAACACCGGCGACGACCGCCGCCGCACCCACGACATGAACACGGCCAACTGGATCCCGGACCTGTTCATGAAGCGGGTGTTCGAGGATGGCGAGTGGACGCTGTTCTCGCCGTCCGATGTGCCGGACCTGCACGATCTCTACGGCCGGGCCTTCGAGAAGCGTTACGAAGCCTACGAGGAGATGACGCGCACCGGCCAGCTGACCCTGTTCCGGCGCATCAAGGCCCAGGAACTGTGGCGGAAGATGCTCTCCATGCTGTTCGAGACCGGCCACCCGTGGGTGACCTTCAAGGACGTCTGCAACGTTCGCTCCCCCCAGCAGCACGTTGGTGTGGTGCACTCGTCGAACCTGTGCACCGAGATCACGCTGAACACCTCCGAAGAGGAAGTGGCGGTCTGCAACCTCGGCTCCATCAACCTGCCTCAGCACATCGTTGATGGCGAGCTGGACCTGAAGAAGCTGAAGAAGACCGTGCGCACGGCCGTTCGCATGCTCGACAACGTGATCGACATCAACTACTACTCCGTGCCCCAGGCCCGCACGTCGAACATGCGCCACCGTCCGGTCGGCCTCGGCATCATGGGCTTCCAGGACGCTCTCTACGAGCAGCGGATCGCCTACGGCAGCGAGGAAGCGGTGGCCTTCGCCGACCGCTCAATGGAAGCCATCAGCTACTACGCCATCGATGCTTCCTCCAAGCTCGCCAAAGAGCGGGGTTCCTACGCCAGCTTCTCAGGCTCTCTCTGGAGCCAGGGCATCATGCCCATCGACTCGCTGAAGATGCTGGCCCAGGAGCGGGGCGCGGATTACCTCGACGCCGACTTCGGCAGCACCCTGAACTGGGACAAGCTGCGCAGCAAGGTGCAGATCAACGGCATGCGGAACTCCAACGTGATGGCGATCGCGCCGACGGCGACCATCGCCAACATCACCGGCGTTTCTCAGTCCATCGAGCCCACCTATCAGAACCTGTACGTGAAATCGAACCTGTCCGGTGAGTTCACGGTGGTGAACCCCTACATGGTCCGCGATCTCAAGGAGATGGGCCTGTGGGACCAGGTGATGGTCAACGACCTCAAGTACTACGACGGCAGCCTGGCCAGCATCGAGCGGGTACCGCAGGAGCTGAAGAACCTGTACGCCACCGCCTTCGAGGTCGAGCCGCGCTGGCTGGTGGATGCCGCCAGCCGCCGGCAGAAGTGGATCGATCAGGCCCAGTCCCTGAACCTCTACATTGCCGAGGCGTCCGGCAAGAAGCTGGATATCACCTACCGGATGGCCTGGATCCGCGGCCTGAAGACCACCTACTACCTGCGTGCCCTGGGCGCGACCAGCACCGAGAAGTCGACGCTGGACCGCGGCAAGCTGAACGCGGTAGCGGCAGAGAGTGGTGCTGAGGCAGCAGCCGCGGCGCCGGCTGCACCGGAGCCTGTCGCTGCGCCTGCGGCGGCAGCCTCCCCGGACCTGGTGCTGGAAGGTGGGCCGGCAGAAGTGCCGCTGGCCTGTTCTATCGATGACCCTGATTGCGAAGCCTGCCAGTAGCGGGCGCCCCCCCTGAGCGTTAAGGAGTAATGAGTATGTTGAGTTGGGACGACTACGAAGACGAGAAGCCCATCCCGGTCATGGCACCTTCCGCCTCGGAAGCCCCGGCCGTTGAAGCGCGAGCAGCAACGCCGACGGCAGACTTCGCGGAGCCTGCGATCGAAGTGCCGGAGCCGGTAGAGGCGCCGTCGGCGCCTGCGGCGGCTGCGGAGCCGGCCATCACCGTACCGGAACCTGCTGCGCCAGCGCCTGCTGCGGCAGCTGAGCCGACCGCGCTCGACGCGCTGTCCGGACAGCACAGCCAGGAAGATCCGGTGCGCACCAACCTGGCCGCACCGGTTGCCGACGCCCCGGCGCCGGCTCGGATCGAGGCCACCGCGGACGCCATGGCCGAGGCGGAAGCCTCCATCGCCGAGCTGGACGCACCCATGGTGTCGGAATCCGGCGAGTACAGCCGGGTCACCGTCGATCAGAAGCGGATGATCAACTGCCGCGCCGATCTGAATCAGCTGGTGCCCTTCAAGTACGACTGGGCCTGGCAGAAGTATCTGGACGGTTGCGCCAACCACTGGATGCCGCAGGAAGTGAACATGAACGCGGACATCGCGCTGTGGAAGTCGGAAGACGGCCTCACCGATGACGAGCGTGTGGTGGTGAAGCGCAGCCTCGGCTTCTTCTCTACCGCCGACTCGCTGGTGGCGAACAACCTGGTGCTGGCCATCTACCGGCTGATCACCAACCCGGAGTGCCGGCAGTACCTGCTGCGGCAGGCGTTCGAAGAGGCCATCCACACCCACGCCTATCAGTACTGCATCGAGTCGCTGGGCATGGACGAAGGCGAGATCTTCAACATGTACCACGAGGTGCCGAGCGTGGCGCGGAAGGCTTCCTGGGGGCTGAAGTACACCCAGGACATCTCCGACCCCACCTTCACCACCGGCACGCCGGAAACGGACAAGGTGCTGCTGAAGAACCTGATCGCCTACTACTGCGTGCTGGAAGGCATCTTCTTCTACTGCGGCTTCTCGCAGATCCTCTCCATGGGCCGTCGGAACAAGATGACGGGCACCTCCGAGCAGTTCCAGTACATCCTGCGCGACGAGTCGATGCACGTGAACTTCGGCATCGACGTGATCAACCAGATCAAGCTGGAAAACCCGCACCTCTGGGACGAGGAGATGCAGGAAACGGCACGGCAGATGATCCTGGAAGGCATGCAGCTCGAAATCGAGTACGCCAAGGACACCATGCCGCGCGGCATCCTCGGCATGAACGCCAACATGATGGCCGAGTACCTGCAGTTCATCGCCAACCGGCGCCTGGCGCAGATCGGCCTGCCCGAGCAGTTCGCCGGCGTGAAGAACCCGTTCCCCTGGATGAGCGAGATCATGGATCTGAAGAAGGAAAAGAACTTCTTCGAGACCCGTGTCACCGAGTATCAGACTGGAGGCGCCCTCAGCTGGGATTGACGTAGTCCTTCCGCGACCTGCACGGCGGCAGCTGCCGCCTGCGCAGGGCGTGTTTTCATAGCGGGCCGTTCCCGCTACGGTAGCCCCTTCAAGGCACGATCCCCTGGCATCAGCCAGGGGCTCAAACCGGGAGGGGCTTTTTTTTGATCTCGTTCAGCACAGCATTCATCCGACCATGGACACTCGCTCTGGTCGTCATCTCAACCTTCGCGATGTCTGGCGCCGGCACCGTGACTGCCGCGGAACCCTCCGCGGAGGAAGGCGCACCTGCCGCCACCTACGTGCTCGAAGGCCTCGAGAAGCCTGCCGAGATCATCGTCGATCACTGGGGCGTGCCACACATCTACGCGGGCACGCACTACGACGCTTTCTTCGTTCAGGGCTTCAACGCCGCCCGCGATCGCCTCTGGCAGATTGATCTCTGGCGCCTGCGTGGCCTGGGCCTGCTGTCCGGCGTGTTCGGGCCGGAGTTCGTGGAGCAGGATCGGGCCGCTCGCCTGTTCCTCTACCGCGGCGACATGTACCCGGAGTGGCTCGCCTACGGCTCCGACGCGAAGAAGATCGCGGAGTCGTTTACCAACGGCATCAACGCTTTCGTACAGCTGCTCGAGCAGCACCCGGAGCTGCTGCCGCCGGAGTTCGGGCTGCTCGGCTACGAGCCTTCGCTCTGGGAGGCAGCCGATGTGGTGCGCATCCGCAGCAACGGCCTGTGGCGGAACGTGGTCAGCGAGGTCAGGCGGGCAGAGATCGCCTGCGCGGAGGGCCTGGAGGCCACCGAGCTACTGAAGGTACTGGAACCGGATTGGCAGACGACAGTCCCGGAAGGCTTCGATCCCTGCTCCATCCCGGACGGCGTGCTCGACGACTACCTGCTGGCGAAAGCGCCAGTGAACTTCGACGCGCTGACAGCCGTCGCCGGCCCGACGAAACCTTCCAGGTCCGCCATGAAGAAGTATCGGGCGGAAACCCTGGCTCAAGCCAAAACCCACTCCCTCGCCGATCACATCGGCAGCAACAACTGGGTGGTTGCGCCGTCCCGAACCGATACCGGACGGCCCATACTCGCGGACGATCCGCACCGCGGTCATGCGGTGCCGTCACTGCGCTACATCGCCCACCTCTCGGCACCCGGTCTCGACGTGATCGGTGCCGGCGAGCCGGCGCTACCCGGTATCTCGATCGGCCACAACGAGCGCATAGCCTTCGGCCTGACCATCTTTCCGATCGACCATGAAGACCTCTACGTTTACGAGCGGACGCGCCTGCGGGCACGCCGGGATGGGGTCGAGGAGGCAGATCGCACCGCCTACCGATATCAGGGGCGGGCAGAAGGGATCCGCATCGTCGAGGAGTCCATCCCGGTCCGCGGTGCCGAACCGCGGTCTGTGCAGCTCAAGTTCACCCGGCACGGCCCCATCGTCTTCGAAACCCGGGATCGGCTCTATGCCGTTCGAGCCGCCTGGCTGGAACCCGGCATGGCACCCTACTTCGGCAGCGTCGAGTACATGCGGGCGCAGAACTGGCGTCAGTTCGTGGCGGCTCTCAATCGCTGGGGGGCGCCGTCGGAGAACCAGGTCTATGCGGATGTGGACGGCAACATCGGCTACAAGCCCGCCGGGCTGTTCCCGAAGCGGACAACCTGGGATGGTCTCTGGCCGGTACCCGGAGACGGCCGCTACGAGTGGGAGGGTTACTTCGACATGGACGCGCTGCCCGAGGAATACAATCCCGAGCGCGGCTTCTCGGGCACCGCCAACTCCATGAACCTGCCGGACGACTACCCGATCGCCGAGCGTCGAATCGGCTTCGAGTGGTCGGCACCCTGGCGCTACAAGCGCCTCTGGGAGGTGCTGGAGCAGCAACCGAAGCACAGCCTCACCGACTCCCATGATCTGCAGCGGGACTATCACTCCGTGCTGGCAAGGCAGGTGCTCGAGCTGCTGCCGGATGCCTACACCTACTCCAACCATCAGGGTCTGGCGATGTTGAAGGAGTGGGATGGGGTGCTCGCCCCGGATTCCGCAGCTGCCGCCCTGTACGCGGTCTGGTTCTACCGGCACCTGCCGGGGGCGCTCCTCGAGTACCGAAAGCCTGGCACGACCCTGACCAGCATGGACACGCTGACCGTGCTCGAGACCCTGGCCGACTACGGCTCAGAAGAAGCGGCCCTCCGCAGCCTGGAAGATGCCTGGTACGAAACCAGCGATCTGCTCGGACCGAATCCCTGGGAGTGGCAATGGGGTGATCTGCATCAGATCGCCTTCCAGCACCCGCTGCTCGAGCTGGCCGGGGATGAACTCGGCGATGCCATGCGCTATCAGCCGTATCCACGCGGCGGCACCAGCAACACCACGAACAACACGGGTTTTCGACCGGAAGACTTCAAGGTGATTGCCGGCGCTTCGTTCCGCATGGTGCTGGACGTGGGTCAATGGGACGACGCGGAGATGACGAACGCGCCGGGCCAGTCCGGGGATCCACGATCGCCGTTCTACGACAACCTGCTGGAAGGCTGGGCGACCGACTCGTCGTTCCCCCTGCTCTACTCGCGGAGCGCCGTAGAGGCGAACCAGGCGCTCCGGATCGTGCTGGAACCTGCCGACTGAGCCGTCTGAAACAGATCAGCCAGCTGCCGCGCCCTCGTCGGCCAGCGCCCGACGAACGCTGTCGAGCTGCTGGTCGTACTTCTCGTTCGGATACTCCCGCTGGAGAATCTCGAGCACCCTGACCGCCTCACCGTACTGCTGCTCTTCGAAGTAGAGGTAGTTGAGCAGCGCCCACCAGTTCTCTTTTACGGTCCGATCCTGCGCTTCAGCCAGGGCGATGCCACGCTCCATGTGCTCGATCGCCGACGGGTAGTCCTGCAGCTGGTAGTACACCTGGCCGCTGAAGATGTGCGGCTCGGGCCCCGGTTGCTCAGCCACCTCCAACCAGCGCGCCATGAACCTCAGCGCGCTCTGATAGTCCTCGACCACGAAGCTCAACTGGGCCAACGAGTAAAGCGTGGTGGTGTAGAGCCCTTCCGGGATGTCGCCACGCGCCGCGATCACCTGCTCGTAGTCGCTGATCGCGCTGGGGTAGTCGTCCACCAGAAAGTGTACGTAGGCCCGCATGTTGTGGAGCTGACCGAGCTCATTGCCGCTGTAGCCGCTGGTGTCGGCCAGCAGCTCGTTCATCGCTGCCATCGCCGCCTCGTACTGCTTGCCGCTGATGAGATCCTGGACGTCCTGAAGCCGCTCCATGAGCGCGGATCCGAGCACCGGCACAACGCCGGCGGCTGATGCTTCCTTGCCATTCTCATCCGGCAGGGCGAACGTGACTCGATTGCGGATACCCGGGCTCGCCACCGCCTGGCCGTCTTCCACTCTGGGCTTGTAGCGGAACTTGGCCACCGCATCCAAAGCCGCCTGATCGAAAACGCCGGCAGGCTCTGCTTCGATCACCCGGGCATCCTCAACCCGGCCGGTGGCCGCCACCGTGAACTCGACCAGCACGTAGCCTTCCAGCTTGTCGCGCCTGGCGGCCGCGGGGTAAACGGGTGCCACCTTCACGGTTGGCGCCAGCTCTCCCTCGGCAGAGAGCAGGCTGAAGCCATCTTCGGGCGTGCTGGAGGCGTTGATGGTCCCGAGCGGCACGACCAGCGTCAGAGCCAGCAGCCCGCCGAGCAGGAGCTGGCTATGCGACAGAGATGCCCGCCGCCGCTCCAGTTCCAGCAGCGCTCGAATACGCGCCGGCAGAGTCGGCCTCGCTGCCATGGCCAGCGCCGCGTGGCGCTGCAGGGAATCCCGGGCGATGTCGACCAGCAGGCCCGCATAAGCCGCCGGATCCGCGCCACCGCTCAGCACGGCATCATCTGCCGCCCGCTCCGCTTCGATGACCAGCCGCCGCTGCGCCAGCCAGAGCAACGGCTGAAACCAGAACAGCGCGCAGATGACGCCGCCGACCAGGGTGGTGAGCGTGTCCCGACGGCGAACGTGCGCCAGCTCATGGGCGAGCACTTGTCTGCGTTTGCTTGCAGGCCAGTCGTCCCAGGCCGGCGGCACGACCACCTCGGGCTGAAAAGCACCCCAGGCCATCGGCGTGTCGATGCGATCGGATTGCCGCACCCGCACCCCGGACTCGGTCTGCGCCAGCGAGCGGGTGCGGCCAATGAGCCGGCCCGTCGAGTAGAGGCGGACTGCCCAGAAAGCCAGGAGCGCCAGCGCGATGCTGGCGTAGGCCAGAATCCCAAGCCGCCGGTAGTCCAGCGGCTGCTCCACGGCTGGCAGCGCCGCCGGGGCGGCAGCCACTGCGGCCGGCCCGAGCTCGAGCTCCCAGTCGACGACGATCTGAGGTGCCTCGACGGTGATCAGCTCGTCAGGGAGCAGGCTGGTGGCGGCCATGACCGGCAGGCTGAGGATGGCAAGCGCCAGCAGGAAGTGCCGTTCGGCTGCAGAGAACCAGTTGAGCCGCACGAGCAGCAGAATCAGCGCCAGCACCAGGGTGCTTTTCAGCAGGAAAAGGGCAAACAGCATCATCTTCTTCTCTCCTTCGCGCGGGCGATTTCTGCCTCCAGCGCGTCGAGTTCTTCGTCCGTCAGGGATTCGCTGGAGGCACCGAGCAGAGCGCTGAAGGCACTGACGGTGGAGCCGCCGAAGAACGTCTGCACCAGCCGCTGCCAGGCAGCCTTCACCGCCGTGGTCCTCGGCGTGCTCGGGGTGTAGATGTATCTCGGCCCGTCCGTCTCGAAGGACAGCAGCCCCTTCTTCTGCAGTCGCTGCAGCAGCATTCGCGTTGCCGAGTAGCTCGGGCCGTCCGGCAGCTCGGCCTGAACGTCAGCAGCGCTGACCCGGCCCCTGGCGTAGACGATGTCCATCACCTGGCGCTCGCGCCTGCTCAGCGCTGTTTCGTTTCGGTTCGACATGCACCCTCCCTCAGCTCTGTATATGAACAGAGATGAACATAAATGTTCACTATGAACAAAAATATGCACCCAGAGGCGTTGGCTGTCAAGCCGGTACCGAAAAATCAGTCAGGGTTGGAGTCGATCAGCGCCTGGTTGACAGCGCGCCAGCGCTCGACGAAATCCGGATCGTAGGCGGTTTCCGGCGACTCACGAACCAGCACGTCGAGAGACTCCGTATCGGTACCGAGCAGAATGCGCCAGCGGCCGGCATGCACGCCGTCGAGGATGATCCGGGCAGCCTCTGCCGGCGCCATGCCGAGCGCTTTCATGTCGGCTATTTCCCGGGCACCTGCCTCGCGGATCTCGTCGTCGCTCATCGCCTCGTGATCTTTCCGGCCGGCGATGGTCCAGCGCTTTCTGGCAGCCGCAACATCCTCCGCTGTCCAGCCTGCGGGCTGCTGATGCCCGAGCACTTCCGCACTGTGCTCAATGATCCCGGTACCCGTGTGGCCAGGCATGACAACGCTCACCTGCAGATGCGGCGCGTTGAAACGGAAGTCGTGAATCAGGGCCTCCGAGAAGCCGCGTACCGCAAACTTCGCCGCGCTGTAGGCCGTGTGCGGCACGTGACCGCCGAGCACGGCGCGCAGCGCGTTTGCACTCGCCATGTTCACCAGGTAGCCACGAGTGCTGTTCAGCAGCAGGGGCATGAACGCCCTCGTCATCTGGTACACGCCGTTCCAGCAGATGGAGAAGGTCCGCTCCCACTCGTCGCGGGGGCTTTCGAGGAAGCTGCCGCCACCGCTGATGCCGGCATTGTTGATGAGAAGCTCGATGTGATCCGTGTCGTGGGCCGAACGAACCTGGTCGGCAAACGCCAGCACCTGCCGCTCATCGGCCACGTCGCAGACACCGGCGCTGACCCGCACCGCGTCGTTTTCAGCTTCGCAGAGGCCCACCGTCTCGGTCAGGTTCGGCTCCGAGATATCGCACAGAGCAAGATCACAGCCTTCGCCGGCAAGCTGCAGGGCCAGGGCTCGACCGATGCCCGAGCCGGCGCCGGTGATCACCGCCAGGTTGTTTTCAAACGTGCTCACTGGGCAGGTGCACCGGGATCACGGCCGCTCGCATCCGCGATCGCGCCGAGAAACTTGCCGAGCTCGATGTTTCTGCCGCAGAGCACTACGGCCACCCTCTGGCCGGCCAGCGAACCGCGCTGCTGCAGACATCCGGCCAGGGCCACCCCCGCAGAGCCTTCAACGATCCAGCGCTCTTCCCGGGCCAGCGTGGCGAGTGCCGCGCCGATCTCCGCTTCGCTGACGAACAGGTGCTCGTCCACCCAGGCCTGACAGCTTTCGAAAGTGATGGCATCGGGCTCCACCCCGCCAGCCGTGCCATCCGAGAGCGTGGCGGTTTCCGCCACTTCGTGAATCTCTCCCTTCTCCAGGCATCTGGCCATGGTGGGCGCGTTCGCAGGCCAGCAGCCATAGACCCGCACCCCAGGCTGCCGATGCTTCAGCCAGGCGGCAACGCCGGAGATGAGGCCGCCACCGCCGACCGAGACAAAAACCGCGTCCAGCTCGGGCAGCGACTGATCGAGCTCGAGACCAATGGTGCCCTGCCCTGCCACCACCAGCGGGTCGTTGTAGGGTGAGACGAACACCTGACCGGATTCCTCTGCGGCCTGCCGGGCCGCCAGCTCTGCCGCCAGCCCGTCTTCTCCCGGTACCGCTACCACGTCAGCGCCCATCGCCCGCATGGGTGCGATCTTCACCGCGGCCGCCTGCGCGGGCACGTAAACGGTTGCCGACACACCGAGCAGCGCAGCGGCACGGGCCACCCCCTGACCATGGTTTCCGGTGCTCGCCGCGACCACGCCCGCCGCCCGTTCCGCTGGCGTCAGGTTCTGCATGCGGTTCAGCGCGCCACGAAGCTTGAAGGAGCCCGTGTGCTGGAGGTGCTCACACTTAAGCTGCAGCTCGAAATCTTCCAGCCAGAGCGCTCGGGTGGTGGGTGTGTTTAAAACGTGGCCGGCAATGGCCGCATGCGCCCGCTCGATGGCCGCGGGCAGTTCCTTCAACCAGCTCAACTGCCGGCCGCCATCAGCCGCCGATGACCTGCGCCACCTGGTCAGCAACCGCCTCACCCGCTTTCCGGAAGCCGGCAACCAGCGGTGCGGGCAGCAGATCGGAGACCGCTGCCTGATAGGAAGGTCGCGCCTGCACTCGCTGATACCAGTCACTCAATCCTGCGCGACCCTGAAGCAGGCCGTCCAGATTCAGGTGGTCGACCCGCAGCACGTAGGGCAGCAGGGCGGCGTCCGCCAGAGAGAAAGACTCGCCGACCAGAAACGGCTGGCCGGACAGCGTCTGATCAGCCAGATCGAAAAACTTCTCGTGCATCTGATAGGCGCCGACGAACTCCGGCGCGGCCACGCCGTGATCGATCACCGAACGGCGCTGAGCACGGCGGCCCGGATCCGGGATCGCCGCAATCAGCGCGTCCACCTCTTCTGCCGGTCGTGCCAGCATCCCCGGTCGAGCACCGATCGCGAAGGTCTGAATGCCGCAGAACGGGTGCAGCTCATCAATCTTCTTGGTCCAGAGCCGCATGGCGTGCCGACCGGCCGCGTCCGTCGGCCCCAGGGCGGGTTCCGGATAGGCCTCATCCAGATACTCGTTGATCAGCGTCGACTCGACGAACACCCGACCGCCATCCTCCAGGGTCGGCACCACGGCCGCGGGATTCTTGGCCACGTACTCCGGCGCAAACTGATCCCCGGCCAGCAGGTCGAGCAGCTCGCTCTCGTAGTCGAGCCCCTTCTCGGCCAGAACCAGGCGCACTTTCTGGGAGCAGGTGGAAATCACGTTGTGATAGAGCTTCATCGCGGCCTCGTAAGAAACAGGTTCAGGACTTGAGCTCAGCGAGCATGGTCTTCAGATGCTCGGTGAACGCCAGCGGCTGGTCGAGAAACACATGGTGCTGGGCGTGGTCCACCGCCACCGCCGGGAACTCCTGCGGGATCAGGGTGCGCATGTAGTCGAGCGTGCTGCGGGAAAACAGCTCGCTGTCGGCGCCGTAGATCAGGCCAAACGGCAGCTTCAGGCTGGCGTACTCCTCCGGCTCCCGCTCACCGCCTTTCATGGTGCCGGACAGGTCCTCGTCGTACTTCCAGCTCCAGCCGCCGCCATCCACCGGCATCACCGAGTGCCGGGCGATGTACTCCATCACGTACTGATTCTCGCAGGGCTGAGGCGGCTGCAGCCGGAAACGGCCGATGGCCGTGCGCTTGTCCGGATAAATCTTCGCCTGCCCGCCCATCATCATGGTCAGGTGCTCCGGCGGCGGGTCGTCCGGGTTGCGGATCCCGGAGTCCACCAGGATGAGGCCGCCGAAGCGCTCCGGAAACAGGTTGGCCGCCTTAACCGCCATGGCGCCGCCAAAGCTGTGCGCCACCACCACCACGTCGTTGCCGAACCCCGCGTCGTCGCAGACCGCAACGATCTCTTCCGAGAAAGTGGTGCTCGAGTACTCGTAGCGGTAATCCGAATCGCCCATGCCGGTCAGGTTCATGGCGGCGACGGTGTAGTCCTCCATGAAAGCCGGGGCGATGAAGTCCCACCAGTGGGAGTGCGCAAACATGCCGTGAATGAGCAGCAGCCCGGGTTTTCCGGAAGAGGCATCGCCCCACTTCTGGTAGCTCACGTCGCACTCGTCCACCTCGACGGTGTGCGTGCTGTACTCCGTTTCGATGGCTTCGAAGAACCACTCCGGAATGGTGGGTCCCGTGTCTTTGTCCCAGCGCGCCATGTTCAGAACCCTCCAAATCGCTTCAGGTGAAAATCAACGTTGCCGAACAGGGTGTCGATCATGGTGAGTCGCTTGAAGTAGTGACCCACGTTGAGCTCATCGGTCATGCCCATGCCGCCGTGCAGCTGAACCGCACCCTGGGCGACGAAACGGCCGGACTTGCCCACCTGAACCTTGAACGCGGAGACCGCCTTCCGCGCCTCGTCGTCATAGCCCTCGTCCATGCGCATGGCCGCCATGTACATGAGCGACTTGGACTGCTCGTGCTCCATGAACATATCGACCATCCGATGCTGGAGAACCTGGAACTTGCCGATGGGCTGGCCGAACTGCTCGCGGGTTTTGCAGTACTCCACCGTGTCTTTGTAGAGCACCTCCATACAGCCCACCGCTTCGGAGCCGACCGCGAGGATGCCCTCGTCGATGACCTGCTCAATGACCGGGTAACCGGCGCCCAGGGTGCCGAGCAGCGCCTGGGCATCGAGCGCAACGTTGTCGAACGTAACTTCCGATGCGCGGAAAGCATCAACGGTGGGGTAATCGCGCCGGGATACGCCCTGCGCATCTGCCGGGACCACAAACAGCGAGACACCGTCCTGATCCCGCTGCTCACCGCTGGTTCGTGCGGTGACCACGAAAAAGTCCGCCGCTGGCCCGTTCAGGACCACACACTTGTAACCGCTCAGCCGAAAGCCGTCGCCGTCCGCTGTTGCGCTGGTGGTGAGGTCGGCCAGATTGAATCGACCCTGTGGCTCGGCAAAGGCCAGCGCCGCCTGCCGGGAACCATCGATCAGCCCGGCCAGCAGCTCTTCTTTCTGGGCTGCGCTGCCGGCGATCTTCAGGGCGCCGCCGGCGAGAATCACGCTGGCCAGATAGGGCTCCACCACCAGGCCCTTGCCGAACTGCTCCATCAGAATCATGGTGTCGACGGCACGGCCACCAAAGCCGCCATCCGCTTCCGGAAACGGCACGCCCAGCCAGCCGAGTTCGGCGAAGGTCCGCCAGTTATCGGCGCTGAAGCCAGCATCCGTTTCGGTGATCGCCCGACGGGCATCGAAGCTGTAGTCGTTCTGCACGAACTTCTCGACGCTGTCTGCGAGCAGCGTCTGCTCATCGGAAAAAGAAAAATCCATACCTGTCCCTATTGCCCCCGCAGGTCCCCCGGCAGACCCAGGTGCGCTGCGAGCCGGTCCCGCTGCAGCCTGGCGTCGCCATCAAGATACCGGATCAATTCTGCCATCGCATCCCGGGCGGCCAGCGCCGGCGCCGGCAACTCGTTGTGCTGGCGGTCGGCTTCCGGCGCCGGCAGGGCATAGTAGCCGAGCCGCTGCAACGACAAACCGGCCAACGTACGGCCAAGCTCGGCGCTGCGAATGGCAAGGGCTTCCCGCAGCGACGCATCTGCGGCAACCACCGCCCGCTGCTCAACTGCTTCCAGGGCCTCAAGCTCAACGCCGAGCGCCGCCAGTTCAGAGGCTTCGAGCAGGGCCTGTTCGGCCTCCGCGCTCAGCAGCTGCTCATAACGGAATCGCAGCCGGGCCGTCCAGCAGGACACGCCGCCCGCGGCGACGTCCGTAGGCCCGGCAAGCACCGTCGCGAGCGACGGGTGCGAATTGCTGCTGGCCAGCACTTCGAAGGTGAGGCCGCCGAGGTAGACGGTATCCGGGTCCGACGGCTGGTTGGTCAGCACCGACCCGGGGCTGAGCTCGGCCAGCACCAGCGCGATGTCCGTCCCTTCGCTGAGAACCAACGCCAGGCTTTCCGCATCCGCGGCAGCATGGGCCAGCGTTCGCTCCGCCAACACCTGAGGAGATCCCGGATGGCCCAGAAAACGACCGGGTAGCGGCGCCGCGCCTCGGATAGAACCGTGCAGTGCCCAGCGCATCCGGCCTGATGCCATGGCGGGGAGGAAGCGCCGGCAGAGATCATCGTCTGCCAATGCCAGCAAGAGCGGGCCGACCATCTGCAGCGTTGCGGTGTCCAGCAGCGGCGCGCCGCAGTGCCCGAGCGTCCGCTCCACCAGGAAGGCCTCATCCGCGGCCAGGCCGCCACCCCAGGGTTGCGGCCAACCCGGGGCGCTCCAGCCGTACCGGCACAGGGCACTGAAGTAGCCTTCGCGGTCGCTGCCGATCGGCAGCCACTCAGCGGCGAACGACCGGACCGACGCCACCAGTGCCTCTTGCTTTGCCGTCAACTCGAGATTCAATTCCGCCCCCGTCTGCCGGGTGAATTTTACCAGGCCCCCTGGCAGCCCTCAGGCAAAGGAGGCAACATAGCTGGCTGATTTTGGGGGAACACTATGAGCTACGAGACCATCACCACCGAGGTGACGGACGGCATCCTGACGTTGACGCTGAATCGGCCGGAAATGCTGAACGCGTTCAACCAGACGATGATGAACGAGATGATTGCGGTCTGCGACGAAGCGGACGCCAACGACGACGTTCGGGCGATCATCGTTACCGGCGCCGGGCGCGGTTTCTGCGCCGGGGCGGACCTGTCTTCCGGCGGCAACACCTTTGATTCCGACGCCCGCGACGACCGGGCCGGTGGCCTGCAGCCGGATGGTGGCGGCCTGCTGACCCTGAGGATCTACGAGCTCAAGAAACCCATCATCGCCGCCATTAACGGCCCGGCAGTGGGGGTTGGCGTCACCATGACGCTGCCCATGGACATCCGCATCGCCTCGGACAACGCCAAGTTCGGCTTCGTCTTCGCCCGTCGCGGCATCGTTCCGGAAGCCTGCTCGAGCTACTTCCTGCCCCGGGTGGTCGGCATCAGCCAGGCCCTGGACTGGTGCTACAGCGGCAAGGTGTTCCCGGCCCAGGAAGCGCTCGCCGGCGGGCTGGTGCGCAGCCTGCACCCCGCTGACGAGCTCCTGGATGCCGCCCGCGCCATCGCCACAGAGATCAGCGCCAACACCTCGGCCGTGTCGGTGACGCTGATCCGCCAGATGATGTGGCGCATGCTGGGGGCGGACCATCCCATGGAGGCGCATAAGATCGACAGCCGCGGCATTTACCATCGGGGCCGGTCGGACGATGCGAAGGAAGGGGTAAACGCCTTTTTAGAGAAGCGCCCGGCGGAGTTTCCAGGCAAGGTCTCCGAGGACCTGCCGGACTATTATCCCTGGTGGGAGCCGCGTAAATTCAGCTGAGCGGCAGCAGGAACAACCCGAAAGGAGGAAGGATGAGCGAACCAACGATTGCGCAGAAAGCGCCCTACCCGGTGGAGGTCACCAGCGGCAAGAAGTACTTCTGGTGCGCCTGCGGCAAGAGCGAGCGCCAGCCGTTCTGCGACGGCTCCCATGAGGGCACCGAGTTCACACCGCTCTCCTACACCGCGGAGGAAGACCGCACCCTGTATTTCTGCGGCTGCAAGCACACCAAGGGCGTCCCGCTGTGCGACGGTTCGCACAACGCGCTCTAGGCTGAGTTCGCGCAGACGCGCGCCATGATCTGGATGAGGTTTTGCCATGATCGCCCGCCTGTTCAGGACCCGACCAAAACTCGATAGCAAGGCAGCGGAAGACCGTCGCAGCGCCATCGATGCGCTGTCCGCACAGGAAGCGCAGAAAGCCCAGGAGGTCCTTGGCCGGCTTGCCCGGGAGGACGACGATCCGGGTGTGCGGCGGGCAGCGGTCGGCCGCTTGAGCAGCGAAGACGCGCTGCGACCGCTCCTGACGGATGACAGCCTGGCTGACCGGGCCGTCGAACGGATTATCGAGCTGAACGGCGACGGCGCCTGCATGGCGCTGGCCGAAGAGCCGCCGGTGCTCGCAGCCCAGCTTTCCAGAGCGGCCGAGCCGAGCGCCCACGCGGAGCGGTTAATGGCTCTGGGTGGTCACAGCCTGCTGATCGACGCGCTACTCGGCGCACCTCGAGAGCGGCGCGAGTCCCTGCTGGCGCTGCCGCAGCTGCAGACCCTGACCATGCTCCAGGAGCTGGAGCGGCGCTCCCGTGACCGTGACAAGAAGACGAACCGATTCGCCCGGGGGCGCCTGGACGAGATCCGCAAGCAGACGGCGGCCGCCGCCGAGCTCACCGACGAGCTGGAAGAGCGGCTCGAGAGCCTGGAGAAGACCACGGCCGAAGCCTCGGAGCATGAGCAGGAACGTCGAACGGTGCTGCTCGATCGGGTGGCCCAAAGCCTCACCGAGCTGGAAGCGCTGAACGCCGGGCTGGCGGCAAGCGGCGCGGAGCCGAAAGACCTGACGAGCCTGAGCAATCGCTACGACTCGCTCATTAAGCTGCAGGTTGCGCCGGTTGAAGCGACGCCTGCGGCTACGGAGCCCGCAGAAAGCACTGCTGCCGATCCGGCACCGACACCTGGCCAGGATCCGGCTGGCGACTTCGACGAGCTGACCGCAAGCTTCCAGGCGCTGGATGAAGCGCTGGAGCGCAGCACCGACTTCGCAACGCTGGCTGCCGAACGGCAGCGGCTCACCGAGCTGTGGCTGGCCAGCGCCGATCAGGCGCCGCCAGAGGATGGGCAACACCGGGTGTTCGAGCAGGTGTCCCACCGTTTCCAACTGCTCGCCGAGGCGAACCGACAGCTGGAGACCGCCACCTTCCCGGCGCTCGAGCCGGATTCGCTGGCAGCTGCCGCGGAGGATGCAGCGGCGTCAGATCAGGGACGGGCCGCCCAGAACCTGGAGAGCAGCCTGCGCAAGCTGGAAAAAACGCTGGCCGGGATCGGCTGGCCGAGCTGGGCCGCCGTACCCGATGTGCTCAGCGAGCAGCGCGCGCTGGTGGAAGTCGCCGCAGCCCGGCTCAATGACTGGAAAGAAGGTGTCGCCCGGGTAACCGAGTCATTAAACCAATCACTGGAGCAGCTCGAGGCGCTGATCGATGCCGGCGAGCTCAAGTCCGCTCGAGCCGAAGCCGGTCGGATTCGTAAAGCCCTGAAGCCGCTGCCCGAAAAAGCGGCGACCGCGCTGAACCGGCAACTGGCCCGGGCCTCCGCTCGCCTCGGCGAGCTCAGCGACTGGCAGACCTATGCCACCACCCCGAAGCGGGAAGCTCTGCTCAGCGCGATGACGGAAATCGCCGAAACACCGCTCTCACCTGCCGATCAGGCCAGCCGGATCAAAGCCCTGCGCGGCGAGTGGAACGCGCTCGGGCCAGTGGGTCGGAGCGACGACCACAAGCTGCTCGACACCTTCAACGAGATGGCCGAAAAGGCGTTCGAACCCTGTCGCAGCCACTTCGCCGAGCAGGCTGAGGTCAGGGCGGCCAACCTGGCTGCCAGGGAAGCCATCTGCGAGTCGCTCAGCCAGTACCTGACGGCGACGGACTGGAGCAGCACGGATTTCAAGGCAGCCGAGCGAATCATGCGCACGGCCAGAGACGAGTGGCGGGCCCATCACCCGGTCGATCGCAGCGCCGGCAAGGCGCTGGAAGCGCGCTTCGAAGCCCTGCAGGCGGACCTGCACCAACAGATCAAGGCAGAGTGGGACCGGAACCTGGAGGCGAAGCGGCAGATCGTGCAGGAAGCCCAGGCGCTGGCCGCATCCGAGCAGCCGATCCAGGAGCAGGTAGACGGCGCCAAGCGCCTGCAGCAGCGCTGGAAAACCATCGGCAGCACGCCGCGACGCCCGGATCAGACGCTCTGGCGCGACTTTCGAGCCGCCTGTGACGCCATCTTCGAGGGCCGGGACAGCGCCAAGCGCAGCGAGGACCAGGAGATTCAGAGCAACCGCGGCGCCGCCGAGCAGCTGCTCGAGGCATTCCGCAGCCGCCTGGATGATGCCGCAAGCCCCATCGAGGCCACTGCCCTGCGCGAGTTCCAGAGCCAGTACGCCGAGCTGCCGGCCCTGCCGGAGCGACTTGCGCGAGCGCTCGATCGGGAACGGGACGGGCTGGTGCGGACGGCGGAGCAGCAGCTGCGAGACCAGCGTGCCGCTGCGGCTCGGGCTCGACTGGAGAACCTGAAAGCACAGGATGCAGAGGTGTCCGCGCTGGAACAGCGGCAACTGGCCGGGGAAACCGTCGACTTCGAGGCACCGGATTCGAGCTTCCGGGGTCGCTGCCAGCCGAACGCCGAGCCGGTGGCAACGGACGTGCTCACCCGGCTCGTCATCGAAGCGGAGATCGCCGCCGAGCTCGAGTCAGAGGAGTCGGACCTCAGGATGAGCCTGCAGGTGGAAATGATGAACGCGGGTCGCGGGCGGGAAGCGCTGGCGGCCACGCCTGAGGATCTGACCGACCGCTGGTGCGAGCTCGGGCCGAAGGAGGCATCGGCAGACGCCCTTCGGGAGCGGTTCTTCGCCGCCATTTCGGTGCTGCTCGGACGCTGATCCGCTCAGCTCAGGACGGCAGGTCCATCCGGATCGAGGCGCCACCCCAGTCGCTTTCATCAATGCTCAGCTCGCCGGAGTAGGCGCCAACGAGCTCGTGCACCATGGCCAGGCCGATGCCCTGACCCGGCTGAATCTCGTCCGCGCGGGTCCCTCGGTTCAACACCTGCTCACGGAGTGCCTCGTCGATGCCCGGACCGTCGTCGTCGATCACCAGGCGGATGCGCGCCGCCTGGGTGCCTTCCGTCGCTGCCAGCAGCTCGCCGCTGATGCGTACCCGGCTGCTGGTGTACTTGAAAGCGTTTTCCAGCAGGTTGCCCAGCATCTCCATGAGGTCGCGCTCATCGCCGCGCACCATGAGGCCCGTGGGCACGGCCTGATCCACCCTGATGCCACGTTCCTGGTAGGCGGTGTTCAGGGCGCGGAGCAGCCGGCTGACAAGTGTGCCGACGTCCACCGCCTTGCCCACCACCACCGGGCCGGACACGGACGCTCGATTGAGCTGATGGGTCACGGTGCTTTCCATGCGGTCCAGCTGCTCCCGAACCAGCTCGTCCCCGTGCTCGCCGCGGCGCCTGCTGAGCTCGTTACGCATGACCGCCAGCGGCGTCTTCAGCGAGTGCGCCAGGTCCTCCATCGCTTTGCGGTACCGACTGCGGCTGCGCTCTTCATGAGCAATGAACCGGTCCAGATTCTCCGCCAGACCTTCGAGCTCGGTGGGATAGGCTTCCGACAGTCGGTCCCGCTGCCCTTCCTCCAGCTCCCTCACCTCTCCCGCCATGACTCGCAGCGGCCTGAGCCCCCAGCGCACGGCCAGCGCCTGCGCGAGCACAAAAAACACGGTTACGGCGCCGAGGCCGATGTACAGGTTGCGGCGGAAGCTGCCGATGGCGGCCACAAACGGACGCTGGTCGGTGGCCACGGCAAAGTTGACCACCGCTTCGTCTTCCCAGATCACCGAGTAGTGGGTGACAAACCGGTCGACGCCATCCTCACCGGTGAACTCGAGAAACTCAAACTCGCCGAGACCCGACCAGGCCGGTTCCGGCAGGCTGATGGAGGTGGTGATGGTGGAGGGAGACGCCCAGACCGCATCGTCGTCGCGGCCGAGCACCGCAGCGTAGAGCCCGCTCTCAGGCTGGTGCAGGCGCGGTTCCGGCAGCTCCACACCAAACGACAGCAGCGCCCCGGACTTGTTCATGGATCCCATCAGCGAGTAGGTCACCAGCTTCAGCTGCTCCTCGGCGCCATCCAGCACGCTGGCCCGGAAGGACCGGTCCAGAACGATGCCGGCAAGCGAGAGGAAAGAGCCGAGAACGACGGTGGTGATCAGCAGCAGGCGGGTCTGAATGCCTGCTTTCAAGCAGTGGTTTCCATGGAGAAGCGGTAGCCCTGGCCGCGGATGGTGCGGATCGGGTTAACCGGCGTCAGCTTCTTGCGCAGCCGACCGACGAACACCTCGATCACGTTGCTGTCCCGGTCGAAGTCCTGCTCGTAGAGATGATCGGTGAGCTCCGTCTTGGAGACGACCCGGCTCGGGTTCAGCATCAGGTACTCGAGCACTTTGTACTCGTAGGCGGTGAGCTCGACGAGCGCATCTTCCACCCGCACTTCCTTCTTGGCCGTATCGAGCTTCAGGCCGCCCTGCTCGATCACCGGGGAGGCGTAGCCGGCTGCCCGGCGCATCAGCGCGTTCAGGCGGGCCAGCAGCTCTTCGGTCTGAAAAGGTTTGGTCAGGTAGTCATCGGCGCCGGCTTCCAGGCCTTCCACCTTGTCCTGCCAGTTGCCCCGAGCGGTGAGCACGAGCACCGGGAAGTCCCGGTTCTCACGGCGCAGCTCGGCAATCAGATCCATGCCGTCCAGCTTCGGCAGGCCGAGGTCCACCACTGCCGCGTCGTAGTCGTACTCACGGCCGAAGTAGAGGCCCTCTTCGCCGTCTGCTGCCAGATCGACGATGAAGCCTTCTTCGTTCAGCCGGTCTTTCAGCTGGGCGGAGAGGTTGGGTTCGTCTTCGACTACCAGTATTCGCATCTTCTTCTCCCTTGCCGCCTGCTCAGCGTGAGGACATGCGGCCTTCGGAGTCCACGTAGTATTGTTTGACGCGCTTGCCGTCGACAAGAACGCGCACGTTGTAGCCACGACGGCCGCCCTTCTCTACCGGCGTCGCGGACAGCACCCGGCCACCCGTCTTCCGCCGCACCTTGTCCGCGGCCTGCTCGAGGGATATGCCACCCACCGGCGCCGCGTAGTGATTGGGCTGCGCCTGCTGCGCGACGAGCATGGAGAGGACGCTGCCACCTTCCAGCAGCAGGGGCTCACCGGCAGCAGCCGGTGCGCTGAGGCCGAGGCCCAGAACGAAGGGGAGAACAAGCACTGACCACGCGAGCCGCTGGCCCTGTCGACGGCCACGATTCTTTTTGCCCATGCCCTTCGGGCTACTGCCTGGCAAAAAACTCATGCTCGAATACCGATTGATCAACTGCGTGCATTGTACTCCCAAAACCATTTACACGGGTGTGACCTGGACCCGGACCTTGAGGTAACGACCCGGATCGTGATCCATGCGCGTGGTGTGTGTCTGGCCCGCGTAGCGGTAAGTGACCTCATACCCGTCGAGCTCCAGCTCTTCCCGGGTCTCGTAGACCGTTTCGCAGACTTCCCGCGTCTCGTAGCTCACGGTCCGGTAACCACCGTGGCTGCCATAGCTATGGCTGGCGGCCTGACGCTGCTCGGCGCGGCGCTGAATGTCGCGGCCAATGGTGCCACCAAGCACCGCGCCAACCGCCGTGCCGACCTTCTTGTTGGTCTTGGAATGTCCGACAGCGTTGCCGATGGCACCACCGATGATGGCGCCGAGAATCGGGCCGGTGTAGGACCGGTAGCGAGGCTCCTGGTAAACCGGCTCATCCACCAGCGTGCACTGCTCTACCGGCTCCGAGTAGCTGACGGTGCGGTAGACCGGCTCAGCGGCCACCACCTTGGCGTGGTCGATACTGGCGCTGGAACCCAGGCTCGCCTGAGCGGTTGCCGGGGTGCTGGCAGCGCTGAGCAGCAGCGTGGAGCCCAGCACAGCGGGGGCGACGGAGCGGAGAACGTTCATCGGATACCTCAGTTCGGTTTCAACTTGCCAGGCAGAGTAGTCCCGGCCCGCTGAACGGTATCTGAATGTTCTTATCGATTCGGCAGGCGCTGCTCAGCGGCGGACCCGGAGGTCTGCAAGTGCATGATTTTCGTCAAGAAAACCGACCAGATCGGCCTGCTCGAGCATGTTTTCCGCCATCCAGCGGGTGAGCCGTTCGTAGTGCGCAACGAAGCGCTCGATCTCCTCCCCCGACATGCGCCGCTCCGGCGGGTGTGCCTGCTCCTGCTCGGTGCGCCAGCGGATGACGGCGGCCAGATCCGGCACCCGGAGATAAAGGAGCCGGTCCAGCCGGGCCCAGAGCGCCGCGTAAGGCCCGGAGAGCGCCTCGTTGACGGCCAGCCGCCAGCTGCCGCTGGCGTCTTCCAGGCGCTCCAGATCGTTGATCGGCGCTCGCAGCCGCGAGGCCGGTTCCGGCTGCGCACCAACGCACCAGCCTTCAAAGACAACCAGATCCACCTGCTCCAGCGGTACGCCGTCCGCTCGACGGTCGTCCACCGATTTGTCGAACGCCGGCGCCTCAATCGGCGTCCCGGCGCGGAGCGCATCCAGGACGCGAGCAGCGAGCGCTACGTCGTGCGTGCCGGGCACGCCGCGGGTGCGCAGCAGCGGGTGCACGTCTTGAGCCAACCCTTCCCGTTCGGACCGGGTCAGATAGAAGTCATCGAGCGACAGGCTGACCGCCTTCCTGCCGAGCACGGCGCAGGCGGCAACCACCAGGCCCGCCAGGGTGCTCTTGCCGGCACCCTGACCGCCGCTGATCCCGAGCAGGCGGACCCGCCCGCTGGCCTCTCCCTGCCCACACTCCAGCAACGCCAGGAGGGCGGCCAGCCGACGCCAATCTGGCGGCGCGTCCGCCGGCAGCTCGGCAAGCAGCTCCCGCGCCCCAGCCTCGGCCAGGGCACCGTCCGCATCGGTCAGAACCGCGAGCCGGTCGAGCATCGCCGAGAGCTTCATGAGGATATGCGCATAGAACCTTTGGAAGAATTGCAGTCTAACCACGAGAGCGGACGAGGACGAGGACTCATGACCAACCCAACCGAATCGGCTGGCTTTCTGGGCCAGGCGAGCGACCTGTACGAGCGTCTGCTCGCGGTTTTTACGCACTTCGACGGCTTCGCCTCGCTGCTGCTCCGCCTCATCCTCGGCCCGGTGCTGATTGCCGCTGGCTGGGAAAAGCTGACCGGCGAGAACTGGTTCGGCTTTCAGCTCGAGTCGTTTCCGTTTCCCTTCAACGTGCTGCCGCCCGAGCTGTCCTGGTTCCTCGCGTCCTGGACCGAATTTCTCGGCGGCATCCTGCTGCTGCTGGGCTTAGGCACCCGCCTGGTTGCCATCCCGCTGGCCGTGACCATGTTTGTTGCGGCCTGGGCCGTCCATCTGGACAACGGCTGGCCCGCCATCGCGCCTTCAAACCCGCCCCAGGTGTGCATCGCCGATACCGAGGCGCACGCCCAATCGAACGTCTTCGAGCGCTACATCAAGTGCTACAACGTCAACGAGAGGACCATTGAGGCCTCGGAGCGTCTCGCCAGAGCCAGGAGCATCCTCAGAGAACACGGCAACTACAGCTATCTGAACGGCTCCGGCAGCATCGTCAAGCTGAACAGCGGCATCGAGTTCGCCGCTACATATCTCGCCATGCTGCTCGCCCTGGTGGTGATTGGCGGCGGCCGCTATCTGAGCCTGGATTACTACCTGAGCCTGATCGTGAAAACCCATCGCGAGCCGGCCCGCGAATGAGCGCCGCCGGACCCGCAAACACCCTATAATTCCGCCCGAACAAGACCCCTACCAGCATTATGAATCAGCTTTTTTCGACCCCGCGCATCATCAGCGCCTATGCCTTCTTAAGCCTGCTGCTGCTCGCCAGCTGCGCCACCCAGCAACCTGCGCCTGCTCCAGCCACGGAAGCAGCCGCGCAGGCGGACGTCAGCATCAGAAAGAGCCCGAACGATGCTCGTGACTACCGCTACCTGGTGCTGCCCAACCAGCTCCGGGTGCTGCTCGTCAGCGATCCGGCGACGGAGCGCGCGGCAGCGTCTCTGAGCGTGCTGCGCGGCTACTACCACGAGCCGAAGGCCTACCCGGGCCTCGCCCACTTCCTCGAGCACATGCTGTTCATCGGCACCGAAAAGTACCCGGAGGTGGATGGCTATCAGCAGTTCATCTCCGCCCACGGTGGCCGGTCCAATGCCTACACCTCGTCGGATCACACCAACTACTTCTTCGACGTGCAGCCGGACCACTTCGAAGCGGCCATGGATCGCTTCGCCCAGTTCTTCATCAGCCCGCTGCTGGACCCGGCCTACGTGAACCGGGAGAAAAACGCGGTGCACTCCGAGTACCAGATGCAGATCCGGGACGACGGCTGGCGCTCGAACGCGGTCATCAAGACGGCAATGGATCCCGACTACGTCGGTTCCCGCTTCTACATCGGCTCCCTCGACACCCTGGGTGAAGGGGTCGATGAGGCGCTGGAGACGTTTTTCGCGGAGCACTACAGCGCCGATCAGATGGTGCTGGTGGCGCTCGGTCAGGACAGCCTGGACGAGATGGAGGCCTGGATCAGGCCCATGTTCAGCGCCATCGAGAACAAGGACATCGGTCCCGCACCGGCGCCGGGCAAAGCCTTCGCTGCCAACAGCTTCCCCGCACGGCTGAGCTATCAGACCCTCTCTGACAGCTACCACATCAGCTTCAACTTCCCGGTGCCGTCGGTGGACGAGCACTACCGGATCAAGCCCGGCCGCTACCTCACCAACCTGCTCGGCCACGAGGGTGAGGGCAGCCTGCATCAGTATCTGGAGCAGGCAGGCTGGATCGAGTCCCTCTCCGCCGGTGTGCAGCGGCTCGACGAGAGCAACGCCTTCATCTCCGTCGACGTCGAGCTGACTGAGGCCGGGCGCGGCGCCACGGAGCAGATCACCGACGCGCTGTTCTCCTTCATCGAGCTGCTGAACGCTCAGGATCCGGAAGCCTGGCGCTACGACGAGCAGGCACAGGTGGCTGAGATGGGCTTCCGCTTCCAGGAGAAGTCGAGCCCCACCGGCTTCGTTTACCGCGTCAGCCCCTACCTCGGTCGCTACGCGCCGGAAGAAGTGCTGATCGCCGACTACCTGATGGACGGTATGGACGTGGCCCTGGTGAAGCGCTACCTGAGCTACCTGCGACCCGACAACGTGCTCATCGAGCGCTCCGGTCCGGATCTGGAAACTGACCAGATGGAGCCCTGGTTCCAGGTGCCGTTTAAGCTCGAAACCCAGGTAGCCGTGACGCCTGCGACCGAGGTGGCCGGCCTGCACCTGCCCGAGGCTAACCCGTTCATTCCGGAAGCGCTGGCTCTGACAGACGAGCCCACGACGCAACCGCGTCTGGCCATCGACGTGCCCGGCGCCGAGCTCTGGCTGGCCCCGGATACCGAGTTCGGCGTGCCAAGAGCCAACCAGACGTTCTTCCTCGGCCTGCCGGGCGGCCTCTCGAGCCCGGAAGAAGTTGCGCTCGCACAGCTGTACGCGCAGCTGGTGAACGACGCTCTGAATCCCTACACCTACCCCGCCATGCTCGCCGGCCTCGGCTACGGCATCAGCACCAGCCCCGCCGGCTTCCGGCTGGCGCTGTCCGGCTACTCGGAAAAGCAGCCGGTGCTGCTCGAGCGGATCCTCACCGAGTTTGCCTCCCTGGAGATCGACGATGCCCGGTTCGCCCGCTATCAGGCTGAGCTGGTTCGCAGCTGGCGCAACTTCAGCCACGAGCGTCCGTACACCCAGACTTATGCCGCCATCAGCCAGCTCCTGCTTTCCACGTCGTTCGCCCCGGAGACGCTGGCCGCTGAAGCGGAAGCCCTCAGCGTCGATGACCTGCGCCGCTGGCAGTCCGAGCGCCTGCAGCGGATCAGCGTGCTCGGCCTGTCGCACGGCAACCTGAGCACGGCGGACGTAGCTTCCGTGAGCGAGATGCTGAATGAGGGGCTATCGCTCGGCGAGTTCCCCCTCACCCGGCCGGAGCTCACGGTGGTCGGCGAGCCGCTTCTGCTCGAGCTCGAGGTGGAGCACAACGACGCGGCCATGGTGCTCTACGTGCAGGACCCGGAGGCGAACTTCGAGTCCCGGGCCAGGAGCGCGCTGATCTCGCAGATCCTCTCCCAGCAGTACTTCTCGAAGCTGCGCACGGAGCAGCAGCTCGGCTACATCGTCACCATGACCAACCGGACCCTGCGCGACCGCGGCGCGCTGGTGTTCATCATTCAATCTCCGGTTGCCTCCCCGGCCGACCTGGAGACCGCCACCGTCACCTTCATGCGTGAGCAGCTGCCACTGGTCGCCGACCTGGACGAGGCCAGCTTCGAGCAGTTCAAGGCGGCGCTGGCCGGGCGCCTGACCGAGCAGGCGAAAAACCTGCGGGAGCGGAACGGCCGCTACCTGGCTGACCTGGAAGCCGGCGTGACCAGCTTCGACTCCCAGCAGCAGATTGCCGACATCGTCCGCAGCCTGACGCTCGAGGAGGTGACCGACCACCTGGCGCTGACCCTGGATCGACTGGAGAGCGCCAGGCTGCTCGTGTTCAGCCGTGGTCAGTTCGAGTCCACGCCGGAGCTGGGTCGCCTGTTGCCGGACGCCGGCGCGCTGAAGGTCTCGGCTGCCACTGACGCAGCAGGTGGCAGCGTCGCTGGCGAGTAGTCGCGGCGCGGACGCGCCGAATCAGCGCTGGGGCGACAGCTCCAGCCGGTACGGCGGCAGCGAAGCCAGCAGGTCCCGGCCGTAGCGCTTGCTGACGATGCGCTTGTCCAGCAGGGTGATCCGCCCCCAATCCCCTTCGTGGCGGATCAGCCGGCCGCAGGCCTGCACCAGCTTCAGCGCGGCATCGGGCACGGACAGCTCGTAGAACGGGTTGCGCCCCTGCGCCTCCGCCCACTCGGCCATGGCCTGGTCGAGCGGGTCGTCCGGCACCGAGAACGGCAGCTTGACGATGATCACGTGCCGACAGAGATCGTCCGGCAGATCCACACCTTCCGCGAAGCTGGCGAGGCCGAAGAGCACGCTCTGGGTCCCGGCCCGGACATCCTCCCCGTGCGCTTCCAGCAGCGCCTGCTTCGAGCCTTCGCCCTGCACCTTCAGCAGCGGCCGCAGCGATGGGTCCATGCGATCGAGCACGGCGAACATCTGCCGCCATGAAGTGAACAGCACCAGAGCGCTCGGGCCATCGCCGATCAGCTCCGGCAGCAGCTCGGCCACCTCGTCCGTGTGCGCTTCGAAATCCCGCGGCTCCGAGTTGAGCGGCGGCACCACAAACTGCGCGATGTTCGGAAAGTCGAACGGGCTCGGTATGCGCAACGCGGTGCGGCCCTGCAGGCCGGCCCGCTCCAGGAAGCGATCGAAGCGGCCGACCGCGGTGAGCGTCGCGGACGTGAGGATGGCACCGAAGCAACGGGACCAGAACTCCTGCTGCAGCAGCCCGCCCGGCTCGATCGGCGCGCTGACCAGCTCGACGTCCTCCAGGTGCCGATTTGCCCAGCGGGCCTGGGTCGCGCCCTCCGCATCCGGCTTGGAGTAGGCTTCGATGAGCGCCAGCATGGCGTGCGCCCTGGTCTGCAGCTGGCCAACCGGGCCCAACCAGTCGTCCGCCTCGAAGCCCCGCTCCCACTCGCGCTTACCCTCCTGAACCTCACCGAGCATGGCGTGCGTACGCTCCAGCTCATCGGCCAGCGCAGCGAAGGGCTCGAGCATGGTCTTGGCCACCACCGACAGGGATTCCGGGACCTGACCAACCGGGAAGCGACAGGTTTCCAGGGTGTCGTCCCGCGGCTCGAAGGGCAGGTCGGCGACCGCTTCGTCCAGCCGCATCAGCGTTTCGCCCGCCCGGGCGCTGAAGTCGGCAATGCGCGTGGCCGCGTTGACCAGCTCGTCTGGGCGGCCGAAACGCTGGGTCAGCGTGCCGATCACGTTCTGCACGTTCTCGAGCCAGATCTGCGTGCTGCGCACGCGGCCCGATGCCGAAAAGTGCTGTTGCGTCTTCTCCGGCAGGTGATGGGCCTCGTCGACGATGTAGATCGCGTCATCCGGTTCCGGCAGCACCGCGCCGCCGCCGAGGGAAAGGTCGGCCAGCACCAGGTCATGGTTGGCGACGATCACGTCGGTGCCTTCCAACCGGTTGCGGGCCTGAAAGAACGGGCACTGCTTGAAGTAGGCGCAGCGGTTGTTGGTGCAGCCGCGATGATCCGTGGTCACCGTGCCCCAGGCTTCCCGGGGGATGGCTTCGGGCCAGCTGTCGATCTCGCCGTCCCAGCGGCGCTCGGAGAACGCCTGCAGGAGGCCCTGATACAGAGCCGTGTTGTCTACAGTGTCATCAGCCATCGACTCAAAGAGAGGGATCTCGGCGCTGTCGGCGTAGCGCAGCCGATCGTCGAGCCGCTTCAGGCAGACGTAACGCCCTCTGCCTTTGGCCAGCGCGTAATCGAACTGCAGCCCCGAGCGCTCCTTCAGATCCGGCAGGTCGCGCAGCACCACCTGCTCCTGCAGGGCAACGGTGGCGGTGGAGATGATGATCGTTTTGCCCAGACTCTTGCCGATGGGTACTGCGGCGAGGCAGTAAGCGGCCGTCTTGCCGGTGCCCGTGCCGGCCTCGATCACCGCGATGCGATCGTCGTCGCTGGTCAGGGTGCGGGCGATCTGGGCGATCATCTCCCGCTGGCCACGTCGGGGTTTGAACTGCCGGGCCCCAAGCCAGGATCGATAGGCTTCCTGGATCTCCGCCTTGACGGCAGCGCTGAGACGGCCGTTGCCGGCTGGTGCTTCGAGGGGGGCTTCGCTCATCGAAGGAGCTTAGCGAGACCTTCCTGCCAGGGCCAGTTCGCAGCGCCTCGAATTGCGTACGCGATTGCTCACCGCCTCCGCTATGATTTCTTCACCAGCCTTCGAGCAGAGCCCGTGACCGACCACACCGTCCTTGTTCTCCACCGCAAGTCCGCCAACGAACCCTACGTAAAGGAGGCCATCAAGGCGGTCCGGCGCGGTGGCGCGGAGCTCCGGGTGCTGGTCCCCTTCAACAAGGCGGAAAAGGCCCGGATCGTCGCCGAGGCGCTCGAGCGGGGCGCCAACCGGATCATCGCCGGTGGCGGCGACGGCACGATCAACGCCGTGGCGGATGCCATCCTGAAGGCCACCAGCGATACCTCAGGCGTGACGCTCGGCGTGCTGCCGCTCGGTACCGCCAACGATTTTGCCCGCGGCTGCGAGCTGCCCACCGACGATCTGGCCGAGTGCCTGCGCATCGCCTGCACCCGAGCAGGGCGGAAAATCGACGTCGGCCTGCTGAACAAGCGCCATTTCATCAACGTGGCCAGCGCCGGCTTCGGGGCCGAGGTGACGGCCACCACGCCGCTGCAGCTGAAGAAAGCGCTTGGTGGCGGTGCCTATACCCTGATGGGGCTGGTCAAGGCCCTCCGCCTGACCCCTTACGAAGGCAGGCTGCTGATTCCCAATGAAGCGCCCATAGACGGCAGCATGCTGTTCATGGCGGTGGCCAACAACCACTTCGCCGGCGGCGGCTTCGACGTTGCGCCGCTGGCCAGGATGGACGACGGCCTGCTCGACCTGACCGCGATCCGCACCGACCGGGGCGTGAACCTCGCCGGGCTGGAACAGGAGCTCGCGAACCCGATGAACCCGGACAACCAGCACATCTTCTACCGGCAGCTGCCCGAGTTCACCATCGAGTCGAAGAAGCGTCTGCACTGCAATCTGGATGGCGAGCCGGTACGGAAGAAGAAGCTGCGTTTCAGCGTCCTGCCCGAACAGCTTTCAGTCGCCTACTGACCGCTCATGAACGATCTCGACAACACAGACCGCAACGCCGCCGCCCCGATCATATGGGGCACGCTGCTGCTCTCCATGGGTTATGCGGTGTTTCGCTATCACGTTCTGGGACCGGTTCCCTGGGCTGAGTTTCCCCTGTTCATTGCGAACAAAGGCATCTGCCTGGCGGCATTGCTGCTGCTCACCCTGAACTTCGCCCTGGGGCCGCTGAAGAACCTGGGTGCGACGGTGCCGGACAGCTGGCTGAACGCACGCAAAGCGATGGGAATGACGGGCTTCCTGCTGGCCTTCGTGCACGTGCTCATGAGCTTCATGCTCTTCAGCCCGGCATCCTACGGGAAGTTCTTCGCCGCTGAAGGCACCCTGACCGGGCTCGCCGGCCTGAGCATGCTGGCAGGCGTGCTGAGCTTCGCCGCGCTCTGGAGCTACAACATGAGCTTCCAGACCTTCCTCCGGGAAGAAAAGGCGTTCATCCAGTTCATCACCTCGCGCGGCTTCATGCTGTTCGCCCTGCTGCTGGGTGCGGCGCATCTGTTCTTCATGGGCTACGAGGGATGGTTGCAACCGGAGGACTGGCACGGCGGGCTGCCGCCGATCAGCCTGGTGGCGTTTGCGTTCTTCTCGATCGGCTACCTGTTCAACCTGCTGGGCAGAGAGTGATCTCCTGCGGAGATCCTCTGGCAGGCTGAGGTCGGCCTAGAAGAACAGGAAGCCCCGCTTCAGCTTCTTCTCGCACCGGCTCAGCTGCTTGGTGTAGCGATAGGCCCGATCGGCCACCCGCCGGGCGTAACCCTGCACCGCCGGCTGGCTCCTGTAGACGCCCCGCTTGTAGCCGGTGGGGCCCACGTAGTAAGCCAGGTAGAGGCTGTAGGCATCGTTCTTGGACAGCCCGAGCATCCGGTGGCTGCGATCGTTGTACCAGCCGATGAAGTCGAGCGCGTCGCGGATGTCGGCGCGGCCGACGAAGCTCCTGCCGGTATCCCGCTTGTAGTCTTTCCAGGCTTCGTTGGTTGCCTGCGCGTAGCCGTAGGCGCTGGATGGTCGCGTCCAGGGAATGACCCAGAGCAGCTTGTCCCGCTCCGGGCGCGCCTTGGCCTGGTAGCTCGATTCCTTGTAGATGAACGACATCCCCACCGGCACCGGCATGCCCCAGCGCTTCTCCGCGGCCCGGGCATGTTTGTACCAGCCGCCCTTCTCTTCGAAGATCGCACAGAGATCTTCCGGCTCGTCCGGCGGTTTGCTGGCGCAGGCATGCAGCGTTACCAGCATCACGGCGGTCAGAAAAGCAACGATTCTAGGATCCATCAGCGTCGCCATCCGTCTGCTTCATTCGATGTGCACGCCGAGCGTGGCCATGTGCTCGACGAACCCTGCTTCGTCCATCACCGGCACGCCCAGGGTCTCGGCCTTCTCGAGCTTGCTGCCGGCACCCGGCCCGGCGACCACCTGGGTCGTTTTCTTCGAGACCGAACCCGCTACCTTGGCACCCAGCCCGACCAGATGAGCCTTGGCCTTGTCCCGGGTCAGTCGTTCCAGGGTGCCCGTCAGGACCCAGGTCTGACCCTCCAGCGGTTGCGTGCCAACCTCAGGCACCTCCACCACTTCCCAGACGATGCCGGCCGCAAGCAGCCGCTCGATCATCTCCTGGTGCAGCGGGTCAGCGAAGTAGGCGACGATGTTGCTGGCGACGATGGGGCCCACGTCGTCCACCGCCTCCAGCGCTTCCTGGTCCGCCGCCATCAGCGGTGGCAGGTCGCCGAAGTGACCGGCCAGGTTGCTGGCGGTGGCTTCGCCCACCTCGCGAATGCCGAGGGCGTAGATGAACCGGGCCAGCGTGGTCTGCCGCGAGTGATCGATGGCGGCCAGCACGTTCTCGCCGGATTTCTGGCCCATCCGCTCCAGGGCCACCAGCGTCTCCAGATCGAGCCCGTAGAGATCGGCCGGGTCTTTCACCAGCTCTGCTTCCACCAGCTGCTCGAGCAGCTTGTCGCCCACCCCCTCGATGTCCATGGCCAGGCGGGAAGCGAAGTGCTTGAGGCCCTCCTTGCGCTGGGCTTCGCAACGCAGCACGCCCCCCGAGCAGCGGGCGACCGCCTCGTCACCCTCACGAACGATCTCGCTGCCGCATACCGGGCAGCTGTCCGGCAGGGCGATTGCCTTAGCACCTTTCGGCCGCTTGCCTGCCACAACCTTCACGACCTGGGGAATGACATCCCCCGCTCGACGCACCATCACCGTGTCGCCGATGTGGATACCAAGCCGGGTGACCTCGTCCATGTTGTGCAGGGTGGCGTTGCTGACCGTCACCCCGCCGACGAACACCGGATCGAGGCGGGCAACCGGGGTGACCGCGCCAGTCCGGCCGACCTGAAACTCCACGTCCAGCAGCCGCGTGGTTGCCTCTTCCGCCGGATACTTGAAGGCAATCGCCCAGCGCGGCTTGCGGGTGACCGTGCCCAGCGCTTCCTGCTGAGCGAGCGAGTCCACCTTGATCACCACGCCGTCGATGTCGTAACCCAGGGTTTCCCGCCGGGTCAGCAGGTCGTCGAGATAGGTTTCCACGCCGGCAATGTCATCAAAGGCGGCCGCATCGGCGTTGACCCTGAAGCCCCAGGCGTGCAGCTGCGCCATCACCTCGGTGTGGGCCTCGGGCGCCCAGCCGCCTTCCACCCAGCCGAGGCCGTAGCAGAACATGGTCAGCGGCCGCTCCGCCGTGAGCTTGGGATCGAGCTGACGCAGGCTGCCGGCCGCGCCGTTTCTCGGGTTGATCAGCGCCTTGGTGCCGCTCTCCCGGGCTTTCTCGTTGAACCGCTCGAAGGCCGCCAGAGGCATGTAGATCTCACCCCGGATCTCCATCCGGGTCGGCAGGTCATCGGCGCTCAGCTTCAGCGGCACCGCGCCGATGGTACGCACGTTGGCGGTAATGTCCTCGCCGGTATTGCCGTCTCCCCGGGTGGACGCCAGGGTCAGCACCCCGTCTTCGTAAACCAGTGACACCGCAACGCCATCGATCTTCGGCTCGCAGGCGAGGCGAATGGGCGCTTCGTCATCCAGGCGGGTCCGGCAGCGTTTCAGCCAGTCTTCCAGCTCTTCGACCGTGGTGCCCTTCTCCAGCGACAGCATGGGGCGCTCGTGGCTGACGGCGCGAAAGCCATCCAGCGGCGCGCCGCCAACCCGCTGGCTGGGGGAATCCGGGGTTACGAGCTCGGGGTGATCCGCCTCCAGGGCCAGGAGCTCATCGAACAGCGCGTCGTACTCGACGTCGGCAATCTCCGGATCGTCCAGGACGTGATACCGGTGATTGTGGTGGTGGATCAGCGCACGGAGCTCTTCGAGCCGTGCTTCTACGTTCATGCCCGTTTAGACATCCTGCGCCGGGAAAAGTCCACGATGCGCTGCCGGTAATGTTCCACGGTCTGGGGCGTCATGATGTTGCGATGCTCATCCCTGACCTCGCCGCCCAGGCTCTTCACCACGCTCTTGGCCACGCTGAGCATGTCTTCGAACGCTGCCGTGGGTTCTTCAGGCCCGGGCAGCTGCATGAACAGGCACAGCCCCGGACAGCGAATGGCTTCCATTTCCGCCATGTCGAAGGTACCGGGCTCGACGGCGCTGGCAACGCTGTACTGCACGGACTTCGTCAGCGGCTCGACCCGGTGAAAGATGTTCATGTCGCCGAACTTCAGGCCGCAGGTGCGCAAGGTGGCAAATAGCTCATCGCCGGTGAAAGGCCGGTCCGGATCGGCCAGCACGTTCATGACGATCAGCTCTTCCACCGGCACGGTCGCCGTGTCCTGCTCCCGGGCGGCTTCCCGAGCCCGCGCTTCTTCCTTTTTCGCCGTGCTGGCGGCATTGGCTCGTCGGGAACGCTCGCTGTTCTTGCGGCTGCCCAGTCGCCTCGGCCGCTTCGGCTCGTCAGCGACGATCGGATCGGGCATGGCAACCTCGGCCACCTTGGCGCGCTCGCTGTCCGCCGCAGCAAGGTCGTCGGCCGGGTCGCGGGTGTCGGTGATGATCGGAGCGTCGTTTGCTTGCTCCGCCGCTGCGTCCGCTGCCGGTCCGGCTGCGTCCAGCACGGGTTCAGTGCGTTGCGTCGTCTCTGACGCCGATTCAGCAGCCGTGAGCTCAGGCGGGATCTCGAGCGCCCGCAGGTCATCGAGATCTTCTTCATCGGCGCTGGCGGCGCTGGGCTGGCGCCAGTCGCTGCCGAACAGCACCGCGTCCACCTCTTCCTGATCAGCCTGCTCCGGCGCGGCGAAGCTCGGCTCCGACCGGCGCGTCTCGTTCAGCGGCGGCGCGTCCAGCGGCTCCAGGGTCAGCGGTTCCCGGTCAGCCTGAGCATCGGCCATGGACGGCGACTCCAGGTCAAGCGAGTCCTGCTGCGGATCGGGTTGCTTCACCACCCGACCGCCGCCGTTCGGCAGCTCACCACGCAGCCGCTCGATCTCATCCACCTCCTCCGGAATCAGATCAGGCTTGATGTCGATCCTGAGATCCTGCCGGCGCTCGCGCCAGGCGATCCAGAACCCATGGGCGACCACGGCGGCGATCAGCAGACCGCCGCCAATCAGGATGAAATCCTTGATATCTACAGTGCTTTCCACACTCGGCTCCCCGATCGCATGGTGCGACCGTTACTCCTACTCTTGAACCCAAGCTCCGCAAGGCAGGGCGTTGCCCAGACTCCCTGCTTGCGCTGGCCCGGCCGTTCACCGACCGAACCAGCGACAACGGCGTGTTAACCCGCCATTGCCGCAGCTTCTTCCACGTCCACGGACACCAGGCGGGATACGCCTGGCTCGTTCATCGTCACCCCCAGCAACTGGTCAGCCATTTCCATGGTCAACTTGTTGTGGGTGATAACAACGAACTGCACGTCCTCGGACATGTCTTTAATCAGCTCTGCGAAACGCAGCACGTTGGCATCGTCGAGCGGTGCGTCCACCTCATCGAGCATACATACGGGGCTCGGGTTGAGATGGAAGATGGCAAAGATCAGCGCTACCGCCGTCATTGCCTTCTCACCGCCAGACAGCAGATGCACGCTGGCGTTTCGTTTTCCAGGCGGTCGCGCCATGAGCGAGACCCCTGTGTCGAGCAGATCCTCCCCTGTCAGTTCAAGATAGGCGTGTCCTCCGCCGAATACTTTCGGAAACAGTTCCCCCAGACGACTGTTCACCGTCTCGAATGTTTCCTTGAAACGTTGCCGGGTTTCCCGGTCGATCTTCCGGATAGCAGCCAGGAGGGTTTCCAGTGCCTTTTCCAGGTCTTCGTTCTGCTGATCCAGATAGATTTTGCGCTCTGACTGCGTCTCGAACTCGTCGATCGCAGCCAGGTTGATGGGGCCGAGCCGGCTGATCCGCCGGTCCGTGCGCTCCAGTGATTCTGTCCAGGCGTCCTCGCTGGCGTCTTCCGGCAGGCCGGCTCTGACTTCCTCGAGGGTCATCTCGGTGCTGCGGAGCTGCTCGAGCAGGTTCTCCGCCTGCACCTGCTGGCCCTGGCGGGCCACCCGCGACTCTTCCAGCTTGCCGCGGATGCCGTTCAGCACCGCCTCGGCGTCCGAACGGCCTGCTTCCAATTCGCGGATCTTCGCATCCGTGTCGTCCAGCGCTTTGCGCGCGTCGGTCAGGGTGCCTTCGACTTCCAGCCGCTCGGCCAGCTTGATCTCCAGATCCTTCTTCAGCTCCGGCAGCGGCGTCGCGCTGTTGGCGATGCCCTGCTGCAGGTTCTCCTGCTGTTCCGCCAGCTCTTTGCGCTGCCGAACGAGCCGGTCGCGAGCAGTCTCCGAGGCGGACAGGCGGCTCTGCAGGCTCTGCCACTCGCCGTTCAGCCCGTGGTAGTGATCCCGGCTGGTGCGCGCTTTCTCCCGCGCCGAGGTCAGCGCCGTTTCCGTTTCCTCGCGGAGCGCCGACAGTGCGGCGCGGCGCTCGCCCTGGCCTTCCTGAGCACTCAAGGCCGCCGCCAGCGCGGTTCGCGCCTCCGCCAGCCGATTGGATTCTTCGTTGATCTGATTGACGAGCTCTTCGCGCTCCCGGGCAAGGCGCGCTTTGCGGGCATCCGCCTCTTCCAGCTGCACCCGGCGCACGCCGTGGTCCGTCTTCAGCTCACCCAGCGACTGGTTGAGGCTGTTGATCTCCGCCTGACGGGCTTCGCGAACGCCTTCCAGGTTCTCGATGCGGTGCTTGCCTTCGGCCAGGTGGGCGGTCATTTCGGCGAGCGTCTGCTCCGCTTCCTCGACCCGCAGGTTCAGCGTCTCCAGCTCCTGGGCGCGCTGAATGATGCCCGCTTCCTCGTCGGCGATGATGTAGCGGCGGACCCAGTCCGGGCCCACCCAGACGCCCTGCCGGGTGATGATGCTCTCACCCGGGCCGAGCTTGGCCCGATTGGCCATGGCCACCGCGACCGATTCGGCCGCGTAGATGCCCTGCAGCACCGAACCCAGATGCAGGTCGTGGCTGCGGATGAGCGACGCCAGGCTCGGCAGGTCGCCGGTCATGTTCACGTCCATGCTCGCCTCGGTGAGGGTGACGCCACCCTCTTCGAAGGCATCGATGGCCGAGGCGTAGTTGTCGAGGCTGCTGACGCGAATGGCCTGCAGGTGGTCGCCAAGAACGGTTTCCACCGCCTGCTCCCAACCCGGCACCACGGACAGCACCTCACCGAGCCGCTCCGCCTGGGCCAGCCCCTGGGCTTCGATCCAGTCGTGCGCCTCCCGGGCTTCCCGACCCAGGGCCGCCCGCTGCAGCGCCTCCAGGCTCGCCAGCTCGTGCCGCAGATCGTGCAGATCGTTGCGCGCTTCGTCGAGCGTGCGCTCCCGCATCATCAGATCTTCCCGGGCCGCGGCGTGCTCTTTGATGCACTCGTCGATGTCGACTTCCAGCCGGCGGCGCCTGGCTTCCACTTCCTCGATCTCAGCCGCCAGCGTGCTGACCTCGTCGGAACCTACCGGTGCCGGTGTTGCCGCGTCGGTCTCCAGCTGCTCATGCCGCCCCTTGAGGCGGGTCAGCAGCTGCTCCAGATGCTCGATCCGGGAGGCCTGCACTTCCGCGTTGCGTTCGTGCTCCGCAGCGGAACGGGTGAACTCGTCCCAATCCTGCTGCCACTGCCGGAACTTGTCTTCCAGCGCCCGGGCCGCTTCCTGGGCCGCCTTGTCGGCAAACTCAGCTTCCCGGACCTGAGGGCCGATTCGAGCGATCTGGCCCTTCAGCTCGCCGATCTCACCTTCGTCCATGTCCAGCTGCCGGGTGGTTTCCTGGGCGCGCTGGGCCACCGTCTCCAGATCCAGCTCGAGCTGCTTGACCCGCTCCTGATTGAACTGAACCGCCTCCTCGATCCGGGCGATGTCGGCGCCAAGCTGGTAGTAGCGGCCCTGAATCTCGTTGAAGCCTTCGCTCTGATCGGCATGCGCCTGTCTGGCCTGCTCGATCTCCGTGTCCAGCCGTTGCTGGGCCGCGGCTGACTGCTCGAACTCCACTTCCAGCGACTGGATCTTCGCCTGCCGCGCTTTGAGCTCCGCTTCCAGCGCCCCGTACTTGAGCGTGTACAGCTCTGCGGTCAGCCGCCGCTCTTCTTCTTTCAGCACCCGGTAGCGTTCCGCTGCCTTGGCCTGCCGGTCCAGGTGCTTGAGCTGCTTGTCCAGCTCCTCGCGGATGTCGTTCAGGCGGGACAGGTTTTCCCGGGTGTGGCGGATGCGGTTTTCCGTTTCCCGGCGCCGCTCCTTGTACTTGCTGATGCCGGCCGCTTCCTCCAGGTAGACCCTGAGGTCTTCCGGCTTGGCCTCCACCAGCTGGTTGATCATCCCCTGCTCGATGATGGAGTAGCTGCGCGGGCCGAAGCCGGTGCCGAGGAAGATGTCCATGATGTCCCGACGCCGACACTTGTTGCCGTTCAGGAAGTAAGCGGACTGGGAGTCCCGGGTCACCTGCCGGCGGATGGAGATCTCCGCGTAGGCAGCGTACTCACCGCCGATCCGACCATCGCGATTGTCGAAGATCAGCTCGATGCTGGCGATTGCCGTCGGCTTCCGGGAGTTGGAGCCGTTGAAGATCACGTCGGTGAGGTTCTCACCACGCAGCTGCTTGGCCGAGCTTTCGCCCATGACCCAGCGAACCGCGTCGATGATGTTGGACTTGCCGCAACCGTTCGGGCCGACCACGGCGCAACGATTGCTGGGGAGGGTGACCGTCGTCGGATCGACGAAAGATTTGAACCCTGCGAGCTTGATCTGCTTAAGCCGCATCAGGCGTTTTGATCACCCTGTAGAAAGTTCGCGGTAGTCTAAAGCAAATGTAAGAGCAGCGTAACACCCGGATGCAGGGAAACTGCTGGAAAACCAGTGAATGCAGGCGACCTGGGAGCTGATCCGGCAAGCCGACCGGTCAGCGGCCGGCAGCCGTTTCGCTACCTCTTTTCGACGCCGGCAAACGGTGCCGGATCGTCGCTAGCGGATGCCGTTCGACTCCCGGCAACCGACCGCGAGCTTCCGCTCCCGACCGTGGTAGGCACGGACCAGCTCTTCCACTCGAGCCAGCTCGCCCGACTCAATCGCATCCAGCAGTGCCTGGTGGTAGCGCAGCGCGTCCCGGGCATCAAAAGCCGGGTGCTGATACACCAGATGCTCCATGCGCAGACCGGCCGGAATCAGGCCTTTGAGCACGCCGCTCAGGTAGAAGTTGTTCAGCGGCGGCAGGCTGCCGAGCAGAAATGCCTTCCGCGCTACCAGCACCGCATCGATGTCCTGCTCGCGGACGGCATCGGCCATGTCCGTCAGGGCGTCGTTCAGCGGCTTCAGGTCCGGAGCGTCGAGAGCGGCCAGCTTGCCGAAGCAGAGCGACTGCATCTGGGTGAACACCTCGCAGAAATCGGCAATTTCGTTGCTTTCCATCGAGCTGACCACCGCCCCGCGCCGGGGAATGATCTCGATCAGGTGCCGGGATTCGAGTATCAGCAGGGCTTCACGCACGGAACCCCGTGAAACGCCCAGTTCTCCTGCGACTTTCAGCTCCTGAATGCGGCTGGCTGGCGCCAGCCGGCCGGTGATGATCTCGGCGCCGAGATGGTCGGCAATCTGTTCGGTTAACGTGACCTGAGGTTCGAACTCCATGTTCCTCTCCAAGAATCTTGCTTTGCCTCCCAGTCCGGGAGACGTACGACTGTGTCCGGATCTGTTAGGACAGTCTGGCTGGAGAAAGGTTCGATCAGGCGGGTGGTGTGAGGACCGCGGCGAGTTGCACCGTTTCGCCCGCAGCACCGGGCACCAGCGGCTCGGATTGCCACTCCCAGTCGCCCGGGTGGGCCATGGGCGCTCCGGAATGGCTCAGCCGCACCACTACCTCGATCTCGGCGGCGGCGGATAACGGCAGCGCCGGATTCATGCTAACCGCGTCGTCGAGCCGGACGGTACGCGGGAAGCCGGTTGCCGGCCGGCGCACGACCGCAAACGGCATGCCGCCGCCGACCGGGCGGGCGATCACAAACAGGGTCATCCCGGCCGGGATCTGGTCTTCCGCGGCGATGGCTACATCCACCGAGCCAGGCAGGATGCCGAGCCGGTTGCGGGCTTCCTGGAAGCCCATTTCCAGCGTCTGCCGGTGGTTTTCCTGCAGCGGGTTCGCCAGGGCGCGGTTGAGCAAGCTGACGGATTCGTAGAAGGCGCCACGCTGGAAGGCATCGATGGCAAACATCTCCAGCACCACCGGCTGATTCGGCTCATTGGCGAGGATGCGCTCGGCAATGTCGCGGCTGGTATCGTCCATCTGACCGTTGGCAGCCATGTACCGCGCCTGCAGCCAGAAGATGTCGATGCTCGGATCTTCTCCGCCGTGCGCCGAGCGGGCCATGGAGAACGCTTCCGCCGCCGTCGCAAACCGACCGAGACGCAGATCCACGTGGCCGAGCAGGTACCAGCTCTTGGCGTCGTCCGGCTCGCCGTCCACCCTGGCCTGCAGGGTCTCCCGCCAGCGGTTCAGCTCCGCCTGGTCCCGGCTCGGATCGAGCTGAAAGACCACCTCCGCGTCCGCCAGGCTCATGGCCAGCGGTTCGCCGATCTGGTTGTAGATGAGCAGCGAGAACACCAGCAGCAGCGCGGCGCTGGCCAGGGCCAGCGAGGTCCCACCGCCGGCAGCCGGCTTTGCCGAGGCATCGTCGTCTGCCGTCGAGTCCACATCGGCCAGCAGCGCTGCCTTCAGCTCAGCCTCGATCACGGCCCGTTGCTCGGCAGCCACCATGCCGCCTTCCAGCTCGCCCCGCAGCTCTTCGAGCCGGTCCCGATAGAGCGCCGCCACGGTCGCGTCCCGATCCGCCGCCACTTCAGCAGCGGCTCGACGTCTGAGGGCGAAGAGGACCAGCAGGCCCGCCGCCAGAAGGAGAAGTGATGCCCAGAGGTAGAACATGCTCAGGTGCCTTTTTCCTCGATACCCTTGAGGATTTCCTCTACCCGCTCGCTGTCGGCGTCGCTGAGGGCGACCTCCGGGCGTTTTCTCAGCATGCGGGCGAGCACCAGGATGCCGATCAGCCCGAAGACCACCGGCGCCAGCCAGAGAATCCAGGTGCCCGGCTTGAAGGGCGGGTTGTAGAGCACGAAGTCGCCGTAACGCTGCTGCAGGAAGTCGCGCACCTCCTGATCGCTCATCTGCTCGTCAACGAGCAGCCGGTAGACGGTCTTGCGCAGATCTTTGGCGATGGGCGCATCGGATCCGGACAGATTGGTGTTCAGACACTTCGGGCAGCGGAACTCGTCGATCAGCGCCCGGTACCGCGCCTCCATTTCGGCGGACGGGAACTCGAACACGTCCACCTGACCGGCAGCGAGTGCCGCCGACGGCGCGCCGGCAGCAACGGAGAGGATCAGGCAGAGGCTCAGCAGGCGCAGCACAGGGATGACCCGCAGAGCCGGAACGGGAAGGTCAATCCGATGCATGGTACTCAGAGCGCACTTCGAGCAGGGTGAGCAGCGGCGCGATCTCGTCCCGCCAGACCCGCGGGTTTATGTCACCCACCCGCTTGTAGATGATCCGCCCATCCGCATCCAGCAGGAAGCTCTCCGGGGCCCCGTAAACGCCCAGCTCCACACCGAGCATGCCATCCACGTCCTCGAGCACGAACTCGTAGGGATCGCCGAAGTCTGCCAGCCAGCGCATGGCCTTGCGCGGATCGTCCTTGTAGTTGACGCCGACGATTCTGAGATCGGTCAGGGCATTGATGCGCATCAGCTCGTCGTGCTCCGCCTTGCAGGTCGGGCACCAGGTCGCCCAGACGTTCACCAGCACCGGCGTGCCCAGGAGGTCGTTGCGGGTAACCTGGCGCTCAGGCGCGCCCAGCACCGTGGCGTTGAACTCGGGGAAAGGCTTGTCCAGCAGCGCCGATGGCAGCCGGTGCGGGTCCTCGAGGCGAAAGCCCAGATAACCGATCACCACGATCAGCAGAAAGATGCCGAGGGGTACGAACAGGCTTGCCCGATTCATGCCGCGCTCTCCGACCCGGCTACTGCCTGGCTGCGACCCTGGCGCACCTTCAGGCGCCGGTAGCGGGCATCGAGCACGGCCAGGACGCCGCCAAAGGCCATCAGCAGCCCGCCGAGCCAGATCCAGCGCACAAACGGCTTCACCTGCACCCTGACTGCCCAGGCGCCCTCACCGAGCGGCTCACCCAGCGACAGGTAAACATCGCGGAACAGGCCCGGATCGATGGCGGCTTCGGTCATCACCGACTGCCGGGCCAGGTAGTTACGTTTCTCCGGCCTGAGGGTGTAGCGACGACCGTCTTCCACCACCACGAACTCGCCCTGATCCGCCACGTAGTTGGGACCGTTCACCCGGGCGACGCCGAGAAAGCGGAAGCTCAGCGCGCCAACTTCCGTGCTCTCGCCGGGCGCCATCCTGAGGTCACGTTCCACCGAGAAGGTGGTGGTCGCGGCGACGCCGATCAGGGTGACGGCAAAACCCAGGTGCGCCGTCTGCATGCCGAGATAGGCAAGCGGCAGGCTGCCTTTCCGGGCCCGCTTGAAGAGATCGGCACCGTGACTGAGGACAATCCAGAACGCCAGCACCATGGTCACCATCACCTGCCAGCTGACGGCGTCGGCCAGCACCAGCGGCACCGCAACGCCCAGCGCCAGGCTGAGGCCGGCCACCCAGCCGAGGCTGTTGACGAGACGCGCGCGCGGCGTGCGTTTCCAGTTCAGCACCGGGGCGATGCCCAGCGCCGCGCTCAGCACCAGCATGATGGGCACGAAGCTGGCGTTGTAATAAGGCACCCCCACCGAGATCTTGGCGCCGTCGGTGGCGAGCTCGTAGGCCAGCGGGTACAGCGTGCCGAGCAGGACCAGGGCCATGGAGATGACCAGCAGGATGTTGTTGAGCAGCAGAAAGGCTTCCCGGCTCGCCAGGGTGTAGCTGGCCCGGGCGTTGATGGTGGCGGTGCGCAGCGCGTAAAGCGTCAGAGAACCGCCCACGACCAGGCCGAGGAAAATCAGGATGAAGAGCCCGCGGGTCGGGTCCACCGCAAAGGCATGGACGGAGGTCAGCACCCCGGAGCGGACGATGAAGGCACCGAGCAGCGACAGGGAGAACGTGGTGATGGCCAGCAGCAGGGTCCAGGATTTGAAGGTGCCGCGCTTCTCGGACACGGCGAGCGAGTGGATCAGCGCCGTACCGGCCAGCCAGGGCATGAAGCTGGCGTTCTCCACCGGGTCCCAGAACCACCAGCCGCCCCAGCCGAGCTCGTAGTAGGCCCACCAGGAACCGAGCGCGATGCCGAGGGTGAGAAACGCCCAGGCGACGTTCGACCAGGGCCGTGACCAGCGCGCCCAGGCGGCATCGAGGCGGCCGGACAGGAGTGCTGCGACCGCAAAGGCGAAGGCCACCGAGAAGCCCACGTAGCCCATGTAGAGCATGGGAGGATGAACGATGAGGCCAAAGTCCTGCAGCAGGGGATTGAGATCCGCTCCTTCCGCCGGCGTCATCGGTACGAGCCGTTCGAACGGGTTGGAGGTGAACAGCAGGAAGGCCAGAAAACCGATGTTCATCAGGCCCATGACCCCGAGCACTCTGGCCAGGAAGCTCTCCGGCAGATCCCGGCCCTTCACCGCCACGGCCAGGGTCCAGCCGGCCATGATCAGGATCCAGAGCAGGAACGAGCCTTCGTGCGCGCCCCAGATGGCGCTGAACTTGTACTGCGCGGGCAGCAGCGTGTTGGAGTTGTTCGCCACGTAGGCGACGCTGAAGTCGTCGGTGAGAAAGGCGTGGGCGAGCACGGCGAAGGACAGCCCGATGAAGACGAACTGGCCCACCACCAGGGTCGGCACGGCACCCATCAGGCTCGCCTGCTCGCGCTGCGCGCCGAGCAGACCGAACACGGCGATGAGCCCGGCGAGCCCGAAGGAGATCACCAGGGCAAGATGGCCGAGCTCAACGATCATAGTTCAACGGGTTCGGCTGCTTCTGGTGGCCGGGCGACATGTCCGCCAGCTCCGGCGGCATGTAGTTCTCATCGTGCTTGGCCAGCACCTGGCTGGCCTGGAACACCCCCTGATCGCTGAGCGTGCCCTGGACGATGATGCCCTGCCCCTCGCGGAACAGGTCGGGCAGGATGCCGGAGTAGCGGACGGTGAACTCCGAGCCCACATAGTCGGTGAGCACGAAGGAAACGTCCAGGCTCTCCGGATCCCTGTCGACGGTGCCTTCCAGCACCATGCCACCGGCGCGGATCTGCGCCCCCACGGGCGCTTCGCCGGCCACCACCGCTTCCGGCGGGTAGAACATGTTGATGTTCTCGTTCAGCGCCAGCAGCACCAGCGTGACGGACACGCCGGCGCCCACGAGCAGGAAGAGAACGATGACCAACCTTGTACGACGTTTTGGGTTCACTGCTTTTCTCAGGCTCTATCAGTACTGTCCGGGGTTCTGCGTTCGAGCGCGCGAGCCTGCCGGAAGAACCGGCGCCGGGCAACTCGGACGCTGACGACGTTCGACACGACGACGATAAGGGCTGCGCTGTAGGCAAGCCATACGTAAAGGCCGTGGCCTCCCATCGCAAAAAACTCGGTCCAGGATTCGAAGTTCATGCTGGAGAATCCGCCACCAGCTGCCGAACCCACTGGGTGCGGGACTCCCGCTCCAGGATCGTCACCTTGAGCCGGCTGATCAGGTTCGCACCGAACAGAAAGTAGATACCCAGCACGTTCAGCAGCAGCGGCAGGTACATCTCCGGCGGCATGCTCGGCGCTTCGGTGAGCTTGAAGGTGGCCGGCTGGTGCAGGGTCAACCACCAGTCCACCGAGTACTTGATGATCGGGATGTTCAGCGTCCCCACCAACGCCAGCACCGCGCAGGCCCGGCCGGCGGCTTCCTCGCGGGGAATGGCGCGGCGCAGCGCGTAGAGGCCGAAGTAAAGGAACAGCATCAGCAGCATGGAGGTGGTGCGCGCGTCCCAGACCCACCAGGCGCCCCAGGTCGGCTTGCCCCAGACCGCGCCGCTGAACAGCGCCAGCGCAGTCATCGACATGCCGAACGGCACGGTGGCCGCCAGCACCATGTCGGCCAGCTTCATCCGCCAGACCAGCAGCACCAGGCCCGCTGCACCCATGAGCATGTAGGCCGTCTGGGCGACGATGGCGGTGGGCACGTGCACGTAGATGATCCGGAAGCTGTTGCCCTGCTGATAGTCGGCAGGCGCGATGGCCAGCCCCCAGACCGTGCCGATCAGGAGCAGCAAAGCGGCAAGCACGGCAAACCCTGTCTGCCAGGGGCCGCTGATCTCGTAGAACCAGCGTGGTGAGCCGAGCTTGTGCCACCACTGTTTGAGGGTATCGGTGAGCGCCATCGTAGAGAGTTCAGATCCTCAAGTTACGGTCCGGTTCCGAAGAACCTGCCGGCTGTTTTCGCCGGTCGTTGCCAATCCTGCCGGTTAGCGTTCGCTACTGCTCCAGGCTTACCCGGAGCGCCGCCTGCACCGCGAAGGGTGCCAGCGTCAGGGACGCCATGGTAATCACCCCGAGCCAATAAATCTGCGCCATGGTTTCGATTCCCGCCATCTGCTCGAGCACCGCGCCAGCGCCGAAAATCAGGATGGGTACGTACAGCGGCAGCACCAGCAGCGCCAGCAGCGCGCCGCCCCGCTTCAGGCCCACGGTGAGCGCGGCGCCTACCGCGCCGATCAGGCTCAGCGCCGGCGTGCCGATCAGCAGCCCCAGCATCAGGGTCGGCAGCGCCGATGTGGGCAGGTAGAGAATCAGCGCCGCCAGCGGCGCCAGCAACGTCATGGCCAGGCCGCTGAAGGCCCAATGTACGAGCACCTTGGCCAGCAGGGCGAGGAAGGCCGGCTCGGCCTTCAGCAGCAGCAGCTCCAGGGAGCCGTCCTCGTAGTCACGGCGGAACAGGCTCTCCAGGCTCAACAGGTTCGCCAGCAGCACCAGCACCCAGATGATCGACGGCGCGTAGTCACGGAGCACGTCCGGACCGCCGCCAGTGGCCAGGGCAAAAAGGCTGATGGCCAGGAACAGGAAGAACAGCGGGTTCAGCGCCTCCTCGTTGTTCTGGATGACGAGGAACCACTCCCTGCGCAGCTGAGCGCGGAACAGGCTCACGGCAATGCCCCCAGGTTCAACGCCTCCGCTTCCGGCACGCCGAGATCCTGATGCGTGGCGCAGAGCACGGCACCGCCTTGCGCCCGATGTTCGGCGATCAGCGCCCGGACCAGGTCCTGACCGTCCGCATCGAGCGCCGTAAACGGCTCATCGAGCAGCCACAGCGGGCTTTCGTCCATGCGCAGGCGGGCCAGCGCCACCCGCCGCTGCTGGCCTGCCGACAGGCGGCCGCAGAGTACGTCCTCGTAGCCCGCCAGGCCAACGGCGTCGAGACGCTCGATCAGCTCCGCACGGCTCGAGGCCAGGCCCGGTGTCAGCGCCGCGAACCAGCGCAGGTTCTCGAGCACGCTGAGGCTGGGCGAGACTGCGGGCCGATGGCCCAGGTAACTCGACGTTGCCGCCTCGATCTCGCCCTCATAGTCGGGGAACAGTCCGGTGATGCAGCGCAGCAGGGTCGACTTGCCGCTGCCGTTCGGGCCGGTCAGCGCGGCGCAGGCGCCCATGCCCAGAGACAGGTTCAGATCGCTGAACAGTACCCGCCCCTCCCGTTCGCAACCGAGGCTCGCCAGCCGCAGGAGAGGTTCGCTCACCGTCTCAACCCACCGGTCGAACCACGAAGCAGGGCTCGTACTCACCGGAGAGCTTCATCCGACCCTGAGCAACGAACTGCTTTAACAGGTTATCCAACGCAGAGATCAGAGAGGCATCTGCCCGCAGCTCGAAGGGCCCGTCCCGGCGGATCATCCGGATGCCATGGTCCTTCACGTTGCCGGTAACGATGGCGCTGAAGGCACGACGCAGGTTCACCGCCAGCTCGTGCGCCGGCAGATCGCGGGACAGCACCAGATTGCCGACGCTCTCGTGCGTCACCTCGAACGGCACCTGATGGTCTTTGTGCACGTCGAGCAGCCAGTTGAAGTAGTAAGCATCCCCGTCCCGGCGGCGCTGGCGGCGCACGTCGCGGATCGCACGACCCAGATGACGCCCGACCTCGGCGGCATCGCCGACGATGATCCGGTAGCGGCTGCTGATCTCGTCGCCGAACGTCAGGCGCAGGAAGGCGTCCAGCTCCTCGAAGTAACTCTTCGACTCCGGCGGACCGGTGAACACCAACGGCAGGGCAATGTGCCGGTTGGCCGGTTCCAGCAGGATGCCGAGCAGGTAAAGGATCTCTTCGGCCGTGCCCACCCCGCCGGGGAACACCAGGATGCCGTGTCCGAGGCGGACGAACGCCTCCAGCCGCTTCTCGATGTCCGGCAGGATCACCAGGTTGGAGACCATGGGGTTCGGCGGCTCGGCGGCGATGATGCCCGGCTCGGAAAGGCCGAGGTACCGGCCTGCCTTCAGCCGCTGCTTGGCGTGGCCCACCGCGGCGCCTTTCATCGGCCCCTTCATGGCGCCCGGCCCGCAGCCGGTGCAGATGTCCAGCCCCCGCAGGCCGAGGTGATAACCCACCTCCTTCGTGTAGTCGTACTCCTCACGGGATATGGAGTGACCGCCCCAGCAGACCACCGTCCGCGGCGGCAGGTCCGGGTCCAGCACCCGGGCGTGCTTGAGGATATGGAAAACCGCGTCAGTGATGCCCTCGGAGCTGCCCAGGTCAAAAAGGTCCGAATCCGAGATGTCCGTGCCGATGAAGACGATGTCGCGCAGCACGGCAAACAGATGCTGGCGCACGCCTTCGATCATCCGCCCATCCACCATGGCGCTGGCCGGCGCGTTCTTGATGACCAGCTTCAGGCCCCGGGTGCGCTTGCCGATGGTGATGGTGAAATCCGAGAAGGTCTCGAAGATGGCCGCGGCGTCGTCCGACTCGCTGCCCGTGTTCAGCACCGCCAGCGCGCACTGGCGGAAGAGCTCGTAGAGCCGGGTCTGGCCCGCGGTGTCGGTCAGGGTGTCGATCTCCCGCTGGGAGAGCAGCTCCAGCGTGCCCCGCGGCCCGACTGTGATGTCTACTTTCTGCTCAGAAGCTGAATGTGGCGCCGACATAAAATTGCCTCGGCATGGCCGGGAAGTAGCGGTACCCCTCGGCGGTGAACTCAGTGAAGTCCGCCCGGTCCGCGTACTGCTCGTCCGTGAGGTTGATGATGCGCGCATGCAGGGCCACCGAGTCGTTCACCCGGGCCTGCATCCGCAGGTTGGCCACCAGATGGCCGTCGTACTCGGCGGTGTTCGCAGCGTTGACGTAGTGCTTGCCGAGATAGTTGAGCTCCAGCTCCGAGTTGAACCAGGCAACCGGCGTCCAGCCCCAGCGGCCGTTGGCCAGCCACTTGGGCGCGGTATCCATGTAGTTGCCCTTCTCGATGGTCTCTCGACCGGTGAGGCTGCTATCGAAGTCGTACTTGTGCTCCGCGTAGGTACCGGAGAGCGCAAAGGTGTGATTGCCCCAGGTTCTGAATACCTCACCCTCGATGCCCCAGCCTTTGGTCTTGCCGTCGGAGACGTTCAGACCGGCGCCGTCACGGAAGATGAAGTTATCGGTCTGCTCAGCGAAGCCCGCCAGGTTCCACCAGCCGCCGCGATAGCCGATCTCCAGGGAGACCAGCTCCTCGCTCTCGAGATCCGTCACGTCCTGCGCCCGCTGCAGGCGGTAGAGCTCGGTGGCCTGGGGCGGCCGGAAGCCGGAGCCGAAGGTGATGTAGCCGACGCCTTCGGCGATGTCCTGCTCGATGCCGATCCGGCCTGCCAGGTTCGTGAAGTCGTCCTTGCCGCTCGGCGGCCGGTTGTAGAGGCAGCCACCAAAGCCGCAGGCAGTGCCGTCGTCGCGGGTGTTTCCGTCCAGCATCAGGTTCTCGTAGTCGTACTCCAGGTACTCGAGCCTGAGGCTGTGTACCAGCCGGGTCTTCTCCGAGAACGCCCAGGCCAGATCGTAGTAGCCGGCCGCCAGGAAGCTGTCGACGTCGTAGTCGTAGTGCCAGCCCTGCGGCCGCACCGCGTTGTTGAAAGGCGTGGAGTCCGTCAGCGGTTCCGCCTGCCACTGATCCAGATGGCCGGACATGAGCTCCACCTGGGCACCGAGCGTGAACATCAGGTCGTCGCGGCTGACCGGCTCGAAGCCGAACACCACCCCGCCGCTGGTCTGGTCGTTCCGTTCCCGCGGCTGGCCCGGCAGGAAGTGCTGCAGGAACTCCATGTCGGAGGCCCGCAGGTACGGTGTGAAGTGCCAGGTGTCTTTTGCCCAGCGTGAGGCGATGCGCACGGACCAGGCATCCCGGTAAGCCTCGGGCGCCGGGTTGGTCTTTCGCAGGTCGTCGTCTTCGTAGGCCTCGAAGCCGTTCACGAAGGCGCCGGTTTCCTGCTCCAGGTTGGTGAAGTTGAACGTGTTCTCCACCTCGAAGCCGCCGGCCGTCGTCTGATGCACCAGCGAAACCTTCTGCTGATCGTGCCCGGTATCGTCCCGATAGCCGTTGGTGCCGCTGCCGAACAGGGTCCCGGCGAACCGGTGCCTGTCGGTCTGCACGTTGAACTCGCCGGACGCTCGATAGGCGCCGTAGGAGCCGCCCTCGATGCCGATGCTGTTCCGCTCCGGAAGCCGGTTGATCACGTTGATGGCGCCATGCAGCGCGTTGCCACCGAGGACCGCGCTGGCCGGACCGCGCCAGACTTCGATCCGCCCGGCCTGCTCGGTGTTCAGCTCGAACAGGTTGTTGACGTTGCAGAAACCGGCGGGCCGAACCGGCAGGCCGTTCTCCAGGAACAGAAACTCACCGCAGGCACCGGCGCCGGTGAGCACCGCGGAGCGGATGGCGGTCAGGTGCTCCTGACCCGAACCGCGGGAGATCCAGACGCCAGGGACCCGCACCAGCGCTTCGGTCGGGTGCGTCGCCCCGATCAGATCCAGCTCGTCCGCATCCACCGCGCTCCAGCTGCCGATCTCACCCATCCGGGCCGTCAGCTCGCCGCTTACCACAATCTCCTCGACGATGGTCGTCTCCGCCTCGTCGGCCGCCTGGGCGCTGACGCAGACCATCGCCAGGGCCAGCGCAAGCAGCGTACGTAGCGCCTGCGGCAGTGCTTCCATTCTCATTGTTTTCATTCGGTTCGGATCTCTCTCCATGAATCTCTGTCGGCTCCGGCGTTTCGCGGAGCGCTGGCGCCATTTGGCGCGCACACCATAAGGGATGGCCGGGATTGAGGCTACGGTATCAGCAGCTCGAAGCTGACCTCAGAGGAGGCACCGGCCGGCAACAGCGGCTCGTACGTCCAGCGGATGGCGCGCACGTCGCTGGCCGTGGCCGCCCGAATCGCCGTGCCTTCCCCGACCGTGATCTCGGCCGTGTCGCCGAAGGTCTCGCCGTCCACCGAGTAGGTGATCAGCGTGTCCGCACCCGCGGCGGAGCCTTCCAGGTAGAGGGTCTCGTCCGGCAATGGGTTGGTGATCACGACGCTGCCCGGTGCTACGTCCTGGGTCGAGGTGTTCTCGAACGCGATGGTGTAGCGGAGCACGTCGCCGGAAAACACCTCACTCGGCTCGGCGTTGGCCATGGGCTCCGGGGCGCCCGACGCTGGTACAGGCGTTGCGACCTCGGCGCCTGACGGATCTGCCGCCGAGTTACTGGTGGGCTCGGTGGACAGCGGAACCGCAGTGCTGATCCGCTCAACGGAGGTGGACAGCACCACCTCGGCACTGGCGGTCACTGGCAACAGCAGCACCAGGAAGCCGAGCAAACGCCGGCCTGGGAATCGATTGGGGGGGAAGAGCCTGCTCATCGTTGTTATCAAATACCTTGTCTGTTCTCAGTTGCCGGACGGATGTCGATGGTCTCCGTTTCCGGATCAAAATTGATCTCTGCCTCACCGGCCTCGAGCTGCCGCTGCACCGCCGCGCATTTCGCCTCCAGATCGTGTCCGCCCGGATGCTGCTCGTCGCCGTAATCCGTTCCCTCGCGGAGAACGAAAGACTCGATGATACTGCGAAGCGCATCCGCAGACAGGCTGGCATGTGGAATCTTCACTCTTCTTGGAGCTCCGCTGGCACCCCGGGTGCACAATGAGTGAACGCTTACCGCTCGAAACCGTGAACCAGGCCCCAAACGCCGTGTGTTCGGGGGATCCCGTCTTGAAAAAGCGGGGCCAAGGTGCGTTACTTATCTTTCAAATCAGTAGTTTACTGGCGTTCCAACAGGACAGGGAACCATGGCAGAACAGCAGGACCACATTCTGGTCGTCGAAGACGAACCAATCACGCGCGACCAGCTCGTCTCCTACTTCGAGGACGAAGGCTTCAAAGTCACCTCCACCGGCAGCGGCGACGAAGTGTTGCCCATCGTCATGGACTCAGATGTCATTCTGGTCCTGCTCGACATCAAGCTGCCCGGCAAGGACGGCCTGACCCTGACCCGGGAGATCCGCACCCAGTCAGACATCGGCATCATCCTGGTGACCAGCAAGCAGGAGCAGATCGACCGGATCCTGGGCCTGGAGTCCGGCGCCGACGATTACGTGACCAAGCCGTTCGACCCGCGCGAGCTGCTGTCCCGCGCCCGCAACCTGATCCGCCGCGTGCACATCCAGCAGAAGCAGCGCCGGAAGAACCACATTCGCTCTTTCGAGGGCTGGCAGCTCGACCTGAACAAGCGCGAGCTCACCTCTCCCGAAGGCTCCCAGACCACGCTTTCTGCCGGTGAGTACCAGCTGCTGCTGGCCTTCATGGAGCAGGCGGGTGAAGTCATGAACCGCGACCAGCTGATGAACCGGATCCGGAACCGCGAGTGGTTCCCGGACGACCGGTACATCGACGTGCTCGTAGGGCAGCTCCGCAAGAAACTGGGCGAGCGGGCGGCCAACGCCAAGATCATCGCCACGATTCACGGCACCGGCTACCTGTTCACTCCCGAAGTCGCGTAAGCGATTTCGCCATAGCACTCGCATACGGGCGCCGCGGCGTGCAGCGCTCAGGATTCACTGGGTGTTGGAACCGCTCCGCGTTAAGCTCCCGATCGCGGCTTCGGTCGGCAGAGACATCGACCGATATGGGGTCCGGCAGCAGTAACCGGTGGTAAGCAGACGGTGTTGAGACCGTGGTAGACAAGAAAATCTACGAGAGCGCCTCCACCCTGGTAAGGCGCACCACCTGGCACGATCAGCCGGTGGTCACCAAATCGCTGAAATCGAGCGCGCAGACGCCGAACGCCATCGCGCGTTATCACCACGAGTTCAACATCAACCAGTCGCTGACCAGCCCGTACGTCTGCCGGGCGCTGGCCATGGACGACCGGGCGCCGAAGATCATCTTCGACGATCCGGGCGGCGAATCTCTGCGCACCCTGCTGCAGTCCCGCAACCCGAGCCTGGAGGAGCGGATCGACGTCGCCGTCGAGATCACCAAGGCGCTGCAGTCCATCCACGACGAAGGGGTGATCCATCGGGATCTGAACCCGGGCAACATCATCATCTGCGACGAGCCCACCGCCGTTTACCTGATCGACTTCGGCCTGGCGACGCTGGTGCCGAGGGAGTATCCGGAGAGCGAACCGTTCAGCCAGCTCACCGGCACCCTGCCCTACGTGTCGCCGGAGCAGACCGGTCGGGTCAACCGGGTGGTCGACTACCGCACCGATCTCTACTCGCTGGGCGCCACCCTGTATGAGCTCTTTTCCGGCGCCCCGCCGTTCTCCAATACCGATCCGCTGGAGCTGATCCACGCCCACATCGCCAGCACCCCGCGGCCCCTGTCCGCCATCGCCGAGGAGGTGCCGCGCTGGCTGTCCGAAGTGGTGCTGAAGCTGCTGGCCAAGCAGCCCGAGGATCGCTACCAGTCAGCGGCCGCGGTGCGCGACGATCTGATGGAGGGGCAGAATCACTCCAACGTCATTCCCTTCCGCCTCGGCCAGACCGACTCGCCCGGTCAGCTGGCGCTGCCGAAACGGCTCTACGGCCGCAGCCGGGAAGTGCATCTGATCGGCGAGCAGATCCGCAGGGTGCAGGGCGGCGAGGTGCTGTTCCTGGACGTGAACGGGCCCACCGGCATCGGCAAGGGTGCCATGCTCTCGGAGATCGCCCGGCAGGCCTCGGAGAGTGACCTGCTGGTTGCCCGGGCCAGCAGCCCCAGGTTCGACCTCAGAGATACGGACGCCATCTGGCTCGAGCTGTTGCGTCAGCTGGTGCGCCAGGCTCTGTCGCTCGGCACCGAGCTCGGCAACGAGATCATCGCCCGCATCAGCGCCGCCGACGGGCCCGACCTGCAGTGCCTGAAACCCTACATCCCGGAGCTGAAGACGCTGCTCGAGGAGGTCTCCGAGACCAGCGCCGGGCTGCCCAATCGCGGCATCCGCGCCCTGCTGAACGCGCTGGCGCCACAACCCATCTGCCTGATCCTCGAGCACACCGACGAGGTGCCGGCAGAATGCCTGACCGCGCTGCTGGAGATCTCTCTGGAAAGCCGGAACCTGCTGCTCGCGCTTTCCTCCGAACACGGTCACGAGCCGCTTTTCGACAACCCTCGCGCTGCCACCAAGCGCACCGTCCTGGAGATGCAGCCGTTCGACCGCTCGGACGTTCGCAGCCTTGTTTCGGACGTGCTCAGCCAGTCGGAAGCCAGGGTCCGGGAGCTGGCGGCGGAAATTCACATGAAGACGGACGGCATCCCGTCCAACGTGCTGGCGCTGCTGGAAGAGCTGCACCGGTCCGGCAGCATCATCCACGACCCCACCGGCGGCTTCTGGTCCTGGGACATCGACAAGGTGCGCGGCCACTTCTTCAGCCGCAACACCACCGAGCGGGTGATCGAGCACCTGGAGGCGCTGCCCGATGAGACCCGGCACTGCCTGGACATGGCATCCGCCATCGGCGAGCAGTTCACCGTCACCCTGCTTTTCCACCTCTGCCACGAAACTGAGACCGAGTCTCTGATGGCGGCAAAGCTCAGGCCCGCGGTGGGCCTCGGGCTGCTGGTTACGCTGCCGGTGGGCGACTACTCAGAGCTCATCCAGTACCAGTTTGCGCACCCGAGAATCCGGGCGCTGGTCTACGGCAGCGTGCCGGAAGACGAGAAGCGCGCCTTTCATCTGAAGATCGCCCGGCACCTGACCGACGGTGGCCGGCCCACCGGCGCCAAGCTGCTGCAGATCGCCGACCACCTGAACGCCGCAACGGACCCGATCGAAACCGATCCGGAGCGCCGCGCCGAGGTGGCCCACTTCAACCTGCTGGCAGCCCGGGAAACCCTGCGTCAGGGTGTCTTTCAGCAGGCCTACAAATACTGCCGCAGCGGCCTGACCCTGGTTGAGGACGCCTCCACACCCATCTATCTGGACCTCTGCCAGACCGCGGCGGAAGCGGCGTTTTTCTGCGGCGACTTCGAGCAGCTCGACCGGGTGCTTGCCGGCGCGCCGGAGGGCAACAGCACCCTGGCCGAGATCCGCATCCGCGCGGCGGTGGTGCAGAACCATCTGAGCGAAGCCTGGAACCTCTGCCTGGAAGCGCTGGACGATCTCAACTACCGGCTACCGGCCGCCAGCGGTCCGGGTGCGGCCATTCGCAGCACCCACCGCACCTGGCGCGGGCTGCGCGACCAGCTGCCTTACGTGACCACCGTGCCACGGGTTCCGGAAGCACCGCGGACGCTGGAAGACGTGAACCTGCATCAGAGCTTCCGCTTCGTCAGCTACCTGCTGCACACCGGCTATCACCTCGGGTTGCTGCACCTGGTCGACTACACCGACGACGTGCTGGCCCGCTCGGCCCGCCACGGCTACTCGGCGGAATCCGCGTTTGCGTACGCCGCCCGGGCGCTGACCAGCGCTTCGCAGGGCAACGTCAACGCTGCCAAGGCTTACGCCATGGAGGCTCGGACGCTGGCCAACCGCTTCCCGAACGAAGCCTCATCGATCCGGGCGCTGACCCTGCTCGCCGGCCTGGTCGACCCCTGGTCGAACAGCCTCGACCACACGCTGTCGCTGCTGTCTGAAAACATCGGCCGCTCCATGGCCAAACAGGACTTCGAGTTCGCAGCCGTTGCCAGCGCCTGCTTCTCTGCCAACGCCCTGCTTCGCGGCATGGAGCTGTCATCACTGAAGCGCGAGCTCACCCAGCAGATCTCCGACATCGGCCAGTTCCGCCACATCACCGGCATCAACATCAGCCACTTCGTGCTGCAGATCGTCGGCAGCCTGCTCGGCCAGAACGAAACCGAGGTGCGTGGTGACCGGGAGCTGGCGATCACCAACACCGATGACAAGGTTGCCCACGCGTACGTGTACGTGCTGCGGCTGTACTTCGCGACCCTGTTCAACGACTTCAAAGGCGCCGAAAACATCCTGGACCTGGCCGCCGAGTACGTGGCGGCGCTGGCCGGCTCGCCGCTGGTCGGCACCTTCAAGCTCGCCGAAGGCCTGGTGCAGCTGCGCCGTGGCGACGCGGACGGCAAGCGCCTGGCGAAGCGGAACCTGAAAGAGCTGAAGCACTGGGAAGCCCAGGGCGCTGCCCACGTGGCGTCGAAGCGGATGATCCTGCAGGCCGATCTGGCCTGGCGCAGCGGCGCCACCACCAAGGCGCTCGAGTACTTCGAGGTGGCGGCCGAGCGGGCACGCCGGCACGGTCAGGCCAACGATGAAGCGCTGGCTTACGAGCTTGCCGCCAGGGCCTGCGAGTCCCAGGGACGCGCCGATTTTGCCCGGCTGTTTGCCCGCAACGCCTACCAGGCTTACCTGCGCTGGGGCGCCACCGCCAAGGCCAACCAGCTGGAGCGGGAGTTCCACAACCTGATCACCGATCACCTGTCCGTGACCACCGGCAGCACCCTGTCCGTGGGCGATCTGGCAGACCTGACCGTGCGCGACTTCCAGGCCAACACCACCAGCTTCGAGTCCACCGAGTTCAACGAGCGCATCGTCGACACCACCACGGTCCTGCGCGCGGCGCAGACCATCTCCGGCGAGATCCTGCTCGACAAGGTGCTGACCAAGCTGCTGCGGCTGGCGCTGGAGCATGCCGGGGGCCAGAAGGCCTGCATGCTCCTGGCCCACGACAAGCGCCTGTTCCTGGAGGCCATCGCTTCCGTGGACGGCGGCGCAACCAGACGCGTGACCCCTCCGGAGCCGTTCGAGGCCACCGAAGAGGTGCCCGAGTCGATCATTCAGTTCGTCGCCCGCACCCAGGAGCCGCTGGTGCTTTCCGACGCCACCGCGGAGGACGTGTTCACCCAGGATCCGTACGTGAAGCGCCTGCAGCCGCTCTCCGTGCTCTGCCTGCCGATCATCCACCGCGGTGAGATCACCGGCATCCTCTACGTTGAGCACCGCTGGCTGACCGGCGTGTTTACCTCGCAGCGGGTGGAAGTGCTGGCGCTGCTGGCTTCTCAGGCCGCCATCTCCATCGAGAACGCCCGGCTCTACGCGGACCTGCAGAGCAGCCAGGACGAGTACCGGGCGCTTTACGACAATGCCATCGAGGGCCTGTTCCGGATCAGCCCGGACGGCCTGCTGGTCTCGGCGAACCCGACCCTGGCCAGAATTCTCGGCTTCTCCAGCATCGAGGCGCTGCAGGACGAGTACCGGGACCTGATCGATCGGGTGTTCCTGACCAACGAGCAGGCCGGACAGTTCCTCTCGGCGCTGGAAGATCATCGGCTGGTGAACGGCTTCGAGGCCGAAGGCGTGACCCGGGACGGAAGAACGTTCTGGATGGCACTGACCGCCCGGCTCAACCACGATCCCGAGCACGGCGACTACATCGACGGCTCGCTGATCGACATCTCAGAGCGCATCGAGCGCGAGCAGGCGGATAAGCAGCGGCAGATCGCCGAGGCGGCGACCCAGGCAAAAAGTGAGTTCCTGGCCAACATGAGCCATGAAATCCGCACCCCCATGAACGCCATCGTCGGCTTCTCCAAGCTGGCCCTCGAGTCCTCGCTCGATCGCAAGCAGCACGAGTACGTGACCTCGATCCGCAAAGCTGCGGAGAACCTGCTCACCCTGGTGAGCGACGTTCTCGACTTCTCGAAGATCGAGGCCGGCAAGCTCGTGCTGGAGGCCAGACCTTTCAAGCTCGCCGATACGCTGTCCGAGGTGGAGCGCCTGTTCCGCACGGAGGTCCGGCGCCGCAACCTGACGTTCGAGATCGCCAACAACGCGGGCGACCACGTCGGCTTCCCGGAAGACGGCGTCCTGATCGGCGACGCGCTGCGGATCCAGCAGGTGCTGGTGAATCTGGTCGGCAACGCGGTGAAGTTCACCGAGACCGGCGGCATCGTGCTCGGCGCCGAGGTGATCGCCGCCACCCGCGGCCAGCTGGTGCTGAACCTGTCCGTCACCGACAGCGGCATCGGCATCCCGGAGGCACAGCTGGCGCGCCTCTTCGAGTCTTTCGAGCAGGCTGAAACCTCCACCACCCGACGCTACGGCGGCACCGGCCTCGGGCTCACCATCTCCGAGCGCCTGGTCGACCTCATGGGCGGCGAGATTCACGTGACCTCGACGGTGGGCGAAGGGTCCAGCTTCCAGTTCACGCTGCTCGCCTCCATTCCGGACGCCAAAGACCTGGTGCAGGCCGAGCGGGCGGAACGTCGGGTCAGCGACATCTCGCTCTCCGGCCGCAGGATCCTGGTGGCCGAAGACAACCCGATCAACCAGCAGCTGGCGCTGGAGTTCCTGCAGCGCCGTGGCGCCGAGGTGCACATCGCCCAGAACGGCCGCGAGGCGGTTACCCGGGCGACTGAGTACGAGTACGACGCGATCCTGATGGACATTCACATGCCGGAGCTCGATGGCCTGGAGGCAGCGTCCATCCTGCGCCAGCAATCACTGGACATGCCCATCATCGCGGTCTCCGCCGATGCGCTGTCCGAGTCGAAGGCAGCGGCGGTGGACGCCGGCTGCAACGCCTACGTCACCAAACCCATCGATTTCGACACCCTGCTCAGCGAGCTTGATGATCTGATGCCAGGTGGCGACGAGGAAGACACACCGCGGCGTCGGGCTTCGGACAGAGAATCGCCGGAGCAGACGCTCGACGAGGCGGTGGAAGCGGCGCTGCAGGCCATGCCTATCCAACGCCTGCCCGGCATCGACATCAGCCAGGCCATCCGCGGCCACAACGGCAACATCAAGCTGATGGTGAAGCTGATGGGCGACTTCGGCACTTACTACGGCGATGCCGGCGTGAAGATGCGCGACTTCGTCACCGCCGAGCAGTTTGAGGAGGCGGAGCGGCTGGCACACAACCTCCACGGCGTGGCCGGCAGCTTCGGCGCCAAGCGCCTGAAGGAAGCCTCGAAGACCCTGGAGCTGGCCATCGGCAAATCGGACGACACCAACCTGCTCGGCCTGGTGCACAGCTTCGAGGTGGCGCTGACCGAGGTGCTGGAGTCCACCGAAGCCATGGCTCGGGACGAGGTTCAGTTCAGGGCCAGCGACTACTCCTGAGAGATCGCTACCACCATCCACAGTCTCGGATATCTGTCGGAGGCTGATTAATACACCCATCGTGACGATACGCAGGCTTTCGATTGATTCGGAAGCTGAAGGTCTCGCGACGGCGAGTCCGAGATCCTACGGAATTGCGGATTGGTGCAATCTCAAAACGTGGTTCTTATGCGGAAGTTGAACACCGAAGCGCTGTCTTTTCCAAGGTCCAACGCAGGATGGTGGACGTACTGGTATCCGAGCGTCACATCTACCTGCGGCAACATAGGAAAGACGTAAATCATCTCGGCGATGGTCTCCTCGCGAGTTCCCGGGATGTTTGGTTCTGCATAGGTGATCCCGAATCCCAGCATGTCGTTGTGCAAGGGAGATATAAAAGGCAGGTTAGGTGGGTCCTGCCAAACGTAATGGGCGCTGGCCAGGTGCTTGTAAACTCCGGAACCATTAGTGGTTCTCCCGTATTTCAGTATCCCGACATGATTGCCGTTAGCCGACAGCTCCTGCTCCCACTTGAGTGAAACCCCCCAACCGCTGGGGCCCAGATTCAGGTTCGCCGGTGCACCATCTTTCGTGCCGTCGGTATGTCCGATCGTAATTTTGGAGTACCCGGCCTGTTCAGTCTGCGGGTTTATCTTGTACCCGAACTCGATTGCCTTGTAGAAGTCACCTTCACCAATGTCACCTAGATTCTGACGATCTGCATTGGCGTCAGATAAGAGACCGAGGACGTAGCTGTTCTTGTTGAAGTAGCGAACAGCGGTAATGCCCAGGCCGGAATCGGCATATGGCTGGTTGATCGCCACGCTGCCCGATGGAAAGAAGTTGGAGAATGGATTCAGGTATCTCGACACGCCGAGAGTTTGATCGGGCGTGATCTTGCCAACTCGGTAGGTCCAGCCTGCTTCCACGGACCCCTGCTGCCAGTATAGGTTTCTGAACGGCAGAAAGGTTGGTGTATACGCACTCATCGCATCCGCAGTTCGGATCAAACTACCTAAGCTTGTCACACCCATGACGCTCGGGCCGAGCGTTCCATAGTCCCAACGCCCTTCGATCTGAAACACCACCTGCCCCTGCGCGGGCTCGTTTTTGTTGGTTGTGACAAGAGTACCGTAGATATCCAAGTCGCTCGCCACCGCTGAACGATCAGCGCCAGGGCGCACACTGGAAATCCGCTGATAGAGATTCGTCGAGGCCATGCCCAGCTTGAAGTTGGTCGCTTCGTCGAAACGCTCGAACTGCTTTCGAAATGCTGCCAGTGGCGTCCAGTCGAACACGGCGTCCCGCCGTTTCCGTCGCTGCTGATTCTCGTGTAGAAGCGTCTCCACATCTTCAGGCGCATTCGCGATAGCACGGCCCGCACGGGTGAAAATGGTGCGACCCTTATCGGCCTCGGCATTGGCCTCGGTATTGGTCTCGGCGTCGCTGGCGCGATCGACATCAGGAGGCTCTGCGGAGTTCGCCACCGTGGCGATCACAGACAAAACGGTCCCGGCAACTACCATGACCGCACCGGCGCTGAGGCAACTCGGCCAACCCATCCCGTAGATAGGCACCCTAGTCAATCGGTGCCCACTCCGTCTGCCCAACGACACCTTTCGCGATAAGGCGCTCGAGATCTCCCGTCGAATAGCCAAGTTCCGCCAGGACAGTTGGTGCATCGGCTCCGATGCGCGAGGGCGCCCCGGGCGAAGCCACGCGTTCTCCGTCAAATGCGAACCAGGAGGGCGCGAAACACTCATTGCTCCAGCCACCGCTCTCGCGCATCTCGAAGTCAACGGTCTTGGTCGGCTCATCCCTGTGTTTGTCCGCGAGTTCCCGTACGGTCAGTATCGGCACAGCTGCGATACCGTCCTCATCGAGTTTTGTAAGTGCGGCCGCCACGGTAAGAGGTTTCAGCTGCTCACTCAGGTCTGCGTTGCCCTGTACGAAGATCCAACCGTCGCTCAACTGATAGACGCGCTCGCCCTCATTCATACCAGTGGCAAAGGGACCACGTGCCGATGCAGGCTCTGGTGTCTGCTGCAGCAAGAGCTGGGTCAACGACCCCGCCTGGACGAGGGATGTCTCGGCCCAGTCCCCTTTGCCATCTTTGCGTCGTTCCCGCGCCAGCAGGGCGACCACACCAGCCCAGGCTCCCAAATACCCACAGAGGTAGTCCACGCAGGAGGCAACGCCGTGCGGTGTGGGGCACCCCTGGGGTCCGAATCGATCCATGATGCCTGTGGCCGCCTGAGCAATCGGGTCGTAACCCGGCCAGTCGTCACGCCTGGCCGGCTTTTCGCCCTTATAGGCAGACAGTTGGACACCGATGGTGCTCGGATTAATTCTGGCAAGAGAGGCGGGATCCAGGCCCAGCCTTTCGAACGCCGGATCTAGTCCGTTATTCATGAACAGGTCCGACTTGGCGAGGAGCTGGTTTAGAATCTTCCGACCTTCTTCCGTATTGACATCAAGAATGATGCTGCGCTTGCCCACCCCCAGCTCGGCCTGCCACGTGAGCATGATCAGCGGTGAGTGTTGCGGGTTGATGGGGTCGGAGGCCACCACGGTAGCTCCCAGTTCAGCGAACGCACGGCCGCAACTCGGACCCGCGATCACGCTGGCCAGGTCAAGCATCACGTATCCCTCGAGGGGGCGTTTGGCAATATTGCCGCTCGCCTTGGGAAATCCTGTCTTGCGGGCTGGCAGCGCGTCGAGTTGTCTGCATGCCTCCAGGTCCGGGTAAGGCTGCGCGCTGGCCACCCACGACGGCCTGCCCAGTTGCACGTGCTCATGCCCTTTCGCATGCGCAAAGACACTTGCAGCGCGGGCGTCTGGGTCGTTTTGCCAGTCTTTCCAGCTGATCGACAGCGTGCAGGGGATGCCCTGGGCGTTGAGTGAGTCCACCAGTTCGTCGGCGGTTTGCTTGGCGAACTCGGGCTCGATCAGCTCAGCGAGGATGGAGTTCGACTGGAAATTCAGCGAAAAAGGATCGCCCAGGTTTCGGCCGATGTAATTGATATTGGCCGGGTCATAAGGATCCACATCCACCAGCCCGGCCTCGAGCGCTTTGTCCCAAATACCCATATGGGTCAAAAAACGTTTCGTAAGGCGGCGATTGGGCGCCGAAAGGGGCATCACCAGGCGGCCGTCTGAGGAGCGATAGAAGGACGCCATGGGTATCAGAAGATTCTCCAACTGGCGCTGCTTTTCGGGGTCCTCGGCGGCTTCAGCCAGCATCTTCCTGAATGCTTCCGGGTCCGCACCTTCTGGCACGCCCCCGAGATCCGCGGGTTTTAGATGGTCCGGCAGTCCTTCTGAGGTCAGCGCGAGCGCGCCGATTGCAGCAAGCCCCCCAGCCAGACGTGAGGCGATTACTTCGCGACCCTTGCCGCAGCGTTCCCGATCGATCAGCGCGGCCAGGGTAGCAGTGGCACCAAGCACGCCTGCGTAAGTCGAGCACAGTGGAAGCGGCGTGTAGATGACGGGTCGACCCAGAATGGGTCCAGTAATGCCCATATCGGTGTAGAAGCCGGTAATGGCGTTGAGCAGGTCTTCGCTGCAGTCGGCGGGCAGGTGTCCGTAGACAGTATCGCCGGGCAGTGCGGCGGTCACCCGCATGACTACTTGTGCCGGTAGCCGGTCTACCTTGCTATCGCCGTCGACGATGATGACATCGGCGGAGCCGGTATCCATAAGCTCGTCGGGAGCCACGGAAAATTTGTTTCGGTCGAGAAACTCGTCGTGCTCATCCGGCACAGAATCGTTCGCTCTCCCTACGAAGACCTCAGCCCCCTGATCGGCAAGCAGCAGCCCTGTCAGGCGGCCGGTGAGCGTTTCGCTTTTTTCAATAACTCGGATGCCATCGAGCGGCAGCTTGCGCGGTGTTGACGCACCCGTTGATGCCCAGGACGACAGCGGAAGTCCGGACGCGGCGACGGCGCTCAACACGGCATTGAGAAACTCGCGGCGATTGGTCTCGAAAGACATACTCGAATCCTTCTGTTGCGTTCTGGAAACGGATAGACCATCAAGAATAAGCGCGTCACACACCCAAAAACAGCCGAAATTCAACCGGGTTGGGCGTTTCTCAGTTCCGCCACCTCGGCGCGTGCCTTAATTGTGTAGATGGCATACATGCCCACGATCGATATCGCATAAGCGCTCGCTGCTCCGGTGGCTCCATAGCTCGGTACCAGGGCGATGAGCAGCACGATCTGGGTCCCTGCGGTACCGGCCGCGATACCAAAAACCGAGCGATTGTGCCGCGCATACTTGAGGTAGGTGGGAGACAACGCAAACATGACGGTGAAAGAGGCTGCCACCGCAAGGATGCGTAACGCATCCAGGCCCTCTTCGACAAAAGCCGGATTGAAAAGCGTCAACAGCTCGCGTCCAAAACCAAACACCACCACCAGGAAGATGGCTGCGCATGGGAGCAACCACCGAAGACGTGCCCGGCTCAACTGCTGTATCTCGTCGTAGTCCTGTTGCTCCAGCAGAATCGACAGCCGGCGGGCGTAAAACCGGTTCGTGGCGCTGGCGAGCACGACTACGAGAGTGGCCGTGCCGGAGGCGGCGGCAAATGCGCCCACGGCCGCAGCGGATGGTTGCAGTACCTCGAGGGCAATCAAACCTGCCTGTGCAAGTAAGGCCAGCGAGATTCGATAGGCCAGAAATGGCAGAGCTTCCCGCTGCCACGCTCGTGTCTGCCCAGCAGCCATCGCGCTTCGCTCCACGGTCGGGGTGGTGCGCCGAAGCGACAGGATCATGAGCGCCAGAGCCAGCCCCCAGGCAACACCCCAGCAAGCCACCGCGGCAGGGCCACTCAGAGTAACCGGCAGCACCAACGCCAAACCGGTGAACACCAGCACGGCGAACGGCACGAAGACGCGAAAGATCGCAGCAGCCTGGATCTCTCGCCCGGTAGCACTCAACATCTCAACCACAAGGTGGCTCAGCGCCCCGGCCGGTAGGCAAACACAGCTTATGACAACTGCGGTACTCACCAGCGACGGGTTGTCGGCCGTCAGCGAGATCCAGAGCCCGACCCCAGCCCCCAGCGCGATCGCACAGATCAGCGTGCGGCGCAGGCCAATGCCAATGTATCCGCGTGAAAGGCGCCAGTCACCGCGCTCGATCAATGCGGGGAGCAGCCGCAGCGAGTACTTCTCGAGCCCGAGCGGTGCGATCGACACCATTAGTGTGAACGCGGCGGACCCAACAGCGTAGGCCTCGAACCCTTCAAGAGAGAGGTGGCGGGCAAGAACGATCGTCAACAGGTAGATGAGCGCCTGCCCGGCTATCGCGATCGTTGCCAGGAGCGCGGCGGTACCGAAATGGCGCTGGGCGTTCACGCAGCTACTCTTGGCTACTTGGCTACTCTGTGCGACACAGCGTACTTGGGCTAAGGTCGGGCGTTGGCTGAACTCTGCGGAAGTCGCTAGTTGAAAGTAATCGGGATCGGTTCATCGCTGGGTTGCTCGAAGTACCCGAAAAAGCGTGCCATTTCCTCCGATGTACCCGTTGTCAGCCGCGCAGCCCCTGCTTCGAATAACGCTGCAATCGGGTTTTCCGGAACCACACCCGCCTTACCACCTAGGTTGAGCTCGCCGGTAATCAATCCGTTCACCGTAGCGCGATCGATCTCGATAACAACGTCTGCGTTCTCGGGCATCGCTTCGTAAAGCTGCACTACGCCACGGCGAATCTCGAGCCCGAAGGCCTCGCCCGTGTCCGGAAAGTTGAAGCCGGCTGTCATGCGGACATCAAGCGTGTTCTCTGCCATCAACCGGTACCGGAAGCTGTCGATCAAATTCACCGTCGGAAAGGCCACAACCATATCGGGTGCGGCGACATCAAACCGTCGGCTGTAGTCGATCGTACCGTCGAGCTCAACGGCCGATGTCAGGTACCAGTTGCGCCAGTTGTTGTTGGTGTGGGCATAGCCGATCTGACGCAGGGCCTCCGCCTTGAGCAGCCGCGCATCCATGTCCTCCCTGTCCACGCGAACGAGGTGCGTCGTCAGTTCGGCGACCCACTGAAAGTCGCCTCTATCGGCCGCCGCGGCGGCGGCCTGATAAACCGCATCCCGCCCACCCATCAGATTGACGTAGCGCCTTGATGACTCTCTAGGATGAATCGGCGCAAGAAACGTCGGGTCACCGTTGAACCAGCCGATTTCTCCGGTATAGACCTGTCGTACGGAGTGGGCCACGCCGCCGTAAAAGTCACCGAGCCACGGATGCGCCGCGAGGTGCTGCGGAAGCTTTACCACCTCGACTAGATCATCCTGCAGGTATCCCTTGTTGATGTAACGCAGCGACTGGTCGTAGACGAATTGAATCGCGTCACGATATGCGGTCAGCGTGCTCGCCACCTCGTCATATCCCGAGATCGGACGACCATGCGAAGCCACCGTGTACCGCGCGGGATACTCGCGGAGCGTGTCGATGCCTTGGAACCACAACTCCATGTCACGGTAACGGGTTCCTCTCACGGTATGCAGGTTGGGGAACGATTCTCCCTGCAGTATCTCGACGGTGTGCAGCACTTCGAGTTCGGGTAGCCAAACGGCGATCTCGTCCGGCGCTTCGCTAGGGATCCACTTGATCTCCATCTCTACGCCCGCGATCGTCGTTTCAAGCACCTCATCGACCAATACCGTGGGAGCGATAAGCGTTGGGTCTTTGACGACGAAGTCAGGACCCAGCCCACCATTGATGGTGCCAAGTGGTCCTTTCTCCAACAACGTGCCGAGGGAGAAATCGACCCGCGCTGCGATGATCGGGCCGGTGCCTCCCGTGGAGTTACGGATCATGTTGTCGAGGAAGTCCCTATGCGCAATGATCTGCACTTCACCGGCATCAACCGCCTCTTGAGTTGTAAACGCCCTCACCCCGGCATAGTGGTCGATGTGCCAGTGCGAGTAGATAATCGCTTTTACTGGCAGATCCGAGAATTTCCGAAGTTCTGCGAATGCGACCTTGCTGGTCGTCACATCTTCGGTCGGATCGACGATGATGATGCCGTCGTCGCCGACGATCATTGCAGGGCTCGTCAGAGCGTAGCCGTATGCCAGGTAAACTTTTTCTGCAACCTGGTAGACACCTGGAACCATCTTCTGCGAGTGCTCTGTGAGCCTTGGGTGGACCGTTGGAGCCGGTTTGTCGTAAGCAAGGTTCACACCCGACTGATGGAACACAATGCCTTCCCTTTTCCCGTGCCAGGTTCCTGGTGGGCTTTGCTCCGGAACAGGCGGCTCCATTGGCATCGATGAACCGAAAGCTACGATGGGGTCATCGGATACCGTTTCCGGCGAAACATCTCGCGCATCATGGGATTGCGGAGGAGAACACGCAGCAAGCGCAAGTGCAGCAAGCGAGAATACAATAGCCAGTGCGGACCGAAGCAGAACACCCGTTTCCATAGTAACTCTCTTGCCTAGGGCTTTGGTTTTGTTAGGCCGGTCATGCTACGAACAGCCTTGCGTGGGATGCAAATTCACCGACCTAACTTGTCGATAGTAGGAATCCTCGAAAGCGTCACAGTGAACGAGTTCCGGAGACCTACGCGAAGCAACTCAGAACCTTAAAACCATCAACACCGGACTTCTCAGTCGCAGTCGCGACCGGGAACGTTCCTAACGCGCAGTCGCGTCGTACGTGATATCTCTGAGTGACAAGACCTCGGACACATCGTCCGTACTCAGGCTGACAAAGTCGAAGAGGTCGCCGTCACCGAGGTGAGACGGGACAACGTGGCGAAGGCTGCGGGCGATGTTCTCGACCCGGCCCGGAGCTTCTCTGTCCCAGCCCTGCAGCATCTCTTTGATCACCTGACGCTGCAGGTTTTCTTGAGAGCCGCAGAGGTTGCAGGGAATGATGGGATACGCCCGCATCTCGGCGAAGCGAGCGATGTCGCGCTCCCGACAGTAGAAAAGCGGTCGGATCACCATGTTGGCGCCGTCGTCGCTCTTCAGCTTCGGCGGCATGGCTTTCAGTCGGCCGCCGTGAAACAGGTTGAGAAACAGGGTCTCCACCACGTCGTCGAGGTGATGGCCGAGAGCGATCTTCTGCGCGCCGATCTTCTTCGCGTAGCTGTAGAGGATGCCGCGGCGCATGCGCGAGCAGACCGGGCAGGTGGTTTTCCCTTCCGGGGTCAGCGCCTGGACGACGCTGTAGGTGTCTTCTTCGAGGATCTCGTAGCTGACGCCAATCGACTCGAAGTACGCCGGCAGCACGTGCTCCGGAAAGCCCGGCTGCTTCTGATCCAGATTCACCGCGTGCAGCTCGAAGTCGATGGGCGCATTCAGCCGCAGGTTCATGAGGAGGTCGAGCAGGGTGTAGGAGTCCTTGCCGCCGGAGATGCAGACCATCACCTTGTCGCCATCCTCGATCATCCCGTAGTCGACGATGGCGTTGCCCACCTGACGGCGCAGCTTCTTCTGCAGCTTGTTCTGATCGTAGCGGGCTTTCTCCTCCCGGCTCCGGCTGCGCTCGGCCACGATCAGTTCAGGCCGCGCAGCACGGTGATGGGCGGCGCGGCAATCAGCTGCCGGGTGCCGAGGATGCCAACCAGCAGAATCAGCGCGGCGCCGATCAGCGGGCCGACGACCCAGAGCCAGGGATGCACGGCGGCGCCCAGCTCGAACACCTGGGTCTGCAGGATGAGCACCGTCACCTCCGCGCCGACCACGGCCACCACGCCGGCAAAGAGGCCCAGCGCTGCAAACTCTGCGGTCAGCGAGCTGGCGATCAGCTTGCGGGTGCCGCCCAGGGTCCGGATCAGCGCATGCTCGCTCATGCGCGCATCACGACTGGCGTGGATGCTGGCAATGAGCACCAGACAGCCGGAAGCGAGCACCAGGCCGAGAACCAGCTCCACCGCCTGGGTGACCCGGGCGATGATGCTCTGCACCTGAGCAATGATCGCGTCCACCTCGATCACGGTGATGGTCGGGAACCTGGACAGCAGCTCGTTCAGGAACTGCTTGTTTTCCCGTTCCAGGTAGAAGCTGGTCATCCAGGTGGCCGGAAAGTCCTCCAGAGCCCCCGGCGAGAAGATGATGAAGAAATTGGGGCGCATGCTCTCCCAATCGAGCCGCCGCAAGTTCACCACCTCCACGTCCAGCGGCTCACCGCCGATGTCGAAGCTGAGCACGTCGCCGATGGACAGGCCCAGGTCGTAAGCGTAGTCATCCTCGAGCGAGACCATGGGCCGGGTGTCGTCCGCCGCCCACCAGTCACCGGACACCAGCGTGTTGTCCGACGGCATCTCCTCCGCCCAGGTCAGATTGCGACCGGAGCTCAAGCGCGGGCCGTCTTCCATCTGCGAGCGATGCTCCGCTTCCCACTCCTTGGCGTCGATGCCGTTCACGGCGGTAATCCGGCCGCGGATCATGGGGAACAGGCCTCCCTGCTCGCGGCTGTTTTCGGCCAGCAGGGTGCCGATCTCTTCCACGTCGTGGGGCGCGATGTTCAGGGCGAAGTGATTGGGCGCGTCTTCCGGCACCTGGTTGCGCCACTCGTCGAGCAGCGCGGTCCGCAGCAGCAGCAGGATCAGCAGCAGCATGATGGCCAGGCCGAAGATCAGGATCTGGGCGATGTTCTCTTTGCGCCGACGCTGCAGGCCGGCCAGGGCCAGCCGCAGGCCGCTGCCGGCCTGCATGCCGACCACGCGGCCGCCGCGCAGCAGCAACGTGGCCAGGGCGCCGAACAGCAGCAGCGCGCCCAGGGTGCCGATCAGCGTCCAGGCAGTGAGCCAGATGCTGCCCGAGTACCAGATGAGGAGCCCGAGGCTGCCGATCACCGCAGCCCCGTAGCTGGCGATCTGTGACGGCGGGGCTGCGCCCACGTCCCGACGGATCACCCGCATGGGCGAGATGTTTTTCAGGTGCAGCAACGGCGGCAGCGCAAAGGCGATGGCGCAGATGAGGCCGGTGACGGCACCAAGCAGGAACGGTCGGGCGCTGGGCAGGGGCAGCTCAACCGGGATCAGGCTCTGCAGCAGCAGCACGATGCCCATGTGCAGGCCGCTGCCGACCAGCAGGCCGAGGGCCACGGCGATCCCGCCGACGGCAAACAGCAGGCCGACGTAGGAATAAAGAATCTGATTCGGCGTGGCGCCCAGGGTTTTCAGCACCCCGACGTGATCATAGTGTCGGCGCGCGTAGCGATGCGCCGACAACGCAACCGCCACACCGGCCAGCAGCACGCCGAGCAGCCCACCCAGCAGCAGAAAGCTCTCGGCGCGGTTCAACGCGGAGCCGATGGTGGGGCTGGATTCCTTGATCCCCCGCCACCAGAAATTCGGATCTTCTTCCAGCTCCAGCTGGTCGCGCAGGGCATCCAACGGCCCGTCCTCGCCACGCAGCAGCAGACGGTAAGACAGCCGGCTGCCTGGCTGAACCACCTGGGTTGCCGGCACGTCTTCCATCCGCATCAAGAGCCGCGGTCCGAGATCGTACATGCTGCCGCCTCGATCGGGCTCGGAGGTCAGCACCTTGCTGATGGTCAGGGTGGCGTAGCCGACCTCCACCTGGTCACCGAGCTCGACGCCCAGCGAGGGGAACAGCCGGCCATCGAGCCAGACCTCGCCCGGTGCCGGAAGCTCCGTGGTATCCGTGGGCTTAGTGAAAGGCACGTCCGTGACCTTGAGCACGCCGCGCAGCGGGTACCCCGGGCCAACGGCTTTGACGCTGACCAGCGAGTTCTTGTCGTCGGCGGTGAAAACCATGGACGGGAAAGACAGGGTCTCGGCCGTATCCAGCCCGAGATCCAGCGCCGCCTGGCGGAACTCGTCAGGAATCTCTTCGGAGCTGCCGATGTAGCGGTCCGCGGCGAGGAAGGTGGCGGACTCTTTCAGGAGCGCCTGATGCAGGCGGTCGACGAACAGGCTGACCGCGGTGACGGTGCCAACGGCCACCATCAGCGCGATCACCAGCAGTCCCAGCTCGCCGCCACGCCAGTCGCGCCAGGCCAGCCGCAGGATAAATGCGAGGCTCATGATTCTGCCCTCAGCTGACGATCCGGCCGCCGGCGATCTCGATCGTCCGCTGGCAGCGGGCTGCCAGCCGGTCGTCGTGAGTCACCAGCACCAGGGTGGTGTCGAATTCGGCGTTCAGCTCGAACAGCAGGTCGATGATCTTCTGTCCGGTTCGGGTATCCAGGTTGCCGGTTGGCTCGTCGGCGAAAAGCACGTTCGGCCGGGAGGCAAAGGCGCGGGCAATGGCCACCCGCTGCTGCTCACCGCCGGACAGCTGCCGCGGGTAGTGATCGAGGCGCTCCGCCAGGCCCACCTTCGAGAGCAGCTCCCGGGCGTCCCGCTCCGCTTCCGCCTCACCGCGGAGCTCCGCTGGCAGCATCACGTTCTCGAGCGCGGTCAGGCTGCCGAGCAGCTGGAAGGTCTGGAAGACGAAGCCGATCTGCTCGCCGCGTACCTTGGCCCGTTCCTCTTCGTCCAGCGCCGTCAGCTCGGCCCCGCAGAGGTTTACCTGACCCGCCGTGGGCACGTCGAGCCCGGCCAGAATGCCGAGCAGCGTGGTCTTTCCGGAGCCGGAAGCACCGACTACGGCAACCGATTCGCCCGCGTTGATTTCGAGGTCGATCCCTTCCAATATGGCGAGCTCGCCTTCAGCAGTAGGCACAACCTTGGCCACACCATGGGTTTCTATAACCACAGCATTCATGGTTTCGGGATTTTCCTCTCCGACTGATATGTCTTTAGCTACGAGTTCAGACACGGCTTCCGGCGCTCCGCTGAGCGCTGTTTCGAGCGTTTTCTTCCGCGGTGTAAGAGCGGTGCTGGTGTTCATAGTGCTGGCCTCCTCTGTCGTATCGGCCGACACCCTAACCGCGACCACGTCAGAGTCGCGTGAGAACCCCAGAATCCTGGTGATGGGCGACAGTATCAGCGCCGGATACGGTATTCAACGTGAGGAGGGCTGGGTGGAACTGCTCTCCAGGAGCCTGAATCAGGCCGAATATCCGCATGAGGTGATCAACGGCAGCATCAGCGGCGAGACCACCGGCGGCGGGCTGGCCCGCCTGCCGCAGGCGCTGGACACCCACAGCCCGGAGATCGTGGTGATCGAGCTCGGCGGCAACGACGGGCTGCGTGGCTACCCGACGGACCTGGTCCGCAGCAACCTGAAAGAGATGGTGGAGCTGTCCCTGGCTCAGGACGCCAAGGTCCTGCTGGTGGGCATGCAGATCCCGCCGAATTACGGGCCCCGCTACACGGAAGCCTTCTTCAGCATGTACGAAGAGGTGGCGGCGGAAACGGGCGTCGCCCTGCTGCCGTTCTTTCTGGAAAAGGTGGCGCTGACTCCAGGGCTGATGCAGTCCGATGGCATTCACCCCACCGCTGAGGCGCAGCCGCTGCTGCTGGAGACCCTGTGGGACTACCTGGTCCCGCTGCTCGAGTCCTGAGCCGCGGCTTCAGGTAGCCGCTCCGGCATCCGCTTGCCAACGTGCTGGTCGCCCCGCGCCTCGGCGAGTTCCACCTGCCGCTGCCGCTCGGCGAAGGCCGCCCGCTGCGCCTCGTCCTGCTCGTCGATGCAGTGGGGGCAACTCACCCCCTGCCGGTAGTCCTCTGAAGCCATATCCTCCGGCGTCAGCGGTCGTCGGCAGGCAAAACACTGCTCGTAGCGCCCCTCACCCAGCTCGCGATCCACAGAGACGCGCTGATCGAACACAAAGCACTCGCCCTGCCAGCGGTTATCGTTTGGCGGCACGGTTTCCAGGTACTTGAGGATGCCGCCATCCAGCTGATACACCTCCTCGAAGCCCTGATCGAGCATGTAGGCAGAGGCCTTCTCGCAGCGGATGCCGCCGGTGCAGAACATGGCGACCTTCGGCTGCGCAGCCGGATCCAGCGTCGCCACGTAGTCGGGGAACTGCTTGAACGAGCGGGTGTGCGGGTCCACCGCGCCGGGGAAAGTGCCGATACCGATCTCGTAGTCGTTGCGGGTGTCGATCACGATCAGGTTCGGATCGTCGAGCAGCGCGTTCCAGGTCAGCGCGTCGACGTGGGTGCCCGTGCGCTCACCCGGCTTCACGTCCGGCTGGCCGAGCGCGACGATCTCCGGCTTGATGCGCACCTTGAGCCGATAGAAAACGGGGTTGCCCTCGCTCGCCACCGACTGCTTGAACGGCATGTCGGCAAATCCCGGCACCGACCGAAGCACTTCGGCATACGCCTCCAGCGCCGTTTCCGTCCCGGACAGGGTACCGTTGATGCCCTCCTCGGCCAGCAGGATGGTCCCTTTGATCTCGCGGGCGGCCGCCTCCGCCTCCAGCTGCTCCCGTACCGACGGCAGGTCCGCCGCAGCGATCGGCGCAAACTTGTAGAAGGTGGTGATGTGGCTCACTGGCCGCCAGCCTCGCCGGCTTTACCGCCCAGGCAGGGTGGCGACATCGGCGCATCGCCGAATCGGGCCTGCCACTCTTCCGGCGTGTAAGTATGCAGCGCCAGCGCGTGCACCTCTCCAGCCAGCTCTTCCGCCAGCACCTCGTTCACCGCCCGATGCCGGGCGATGAGCCTGGTTCCCTCGAAGTCCGGCGAAACCATCACCACCTTGAAGTGGGTCTCCGAGCCGGCCGGCACGTTGTGGTTTCCGGACTCGTTGACGACGTCCAGATGCTTGAGGTCGAAGCGCCCGTCGAGCTTCTCGTTGATGATGTCCTGGGTTGTCATAGTGCGATCCGGCAGGGTTGCCGGTAAGACTGTTGAGCAAACGCCGATTATAGCCCGACGGGGGAGATCAGGGGCTGATCAAGAGCACCGAGATGTTGTCGTGACCGCCGGCCTCGTTGGCCCGGCTGACCAGCTCTCTGGCGGCGGCGGCCATGTCCACCGGCACATGCTCATCGAGCAGGGTATTGATCTCCGGCTCCGGAATCAGGTCGGTGAGGCCATCGCTGCAGAGCAGGTAGAGATCGCCCGGCATGTGCACCCAGGAGCGCACGTCCACCTTCACCTGCACATCCAGACCCAGTGCCCGGGTGATGACGTTGCGGTTCGGCGCGGTGAGCGCTTCGGCTTCACCGAGAATCCCGTCATCAATCATCTGCTGGACCATGCTGTGATCGGAGGTGAGCCGCTGCAACGTGCCCTGCCGCAGCCGGTAGGCGCGGGAATCGCCCACGTGGGCGATGAAGCACTGACCTTCCGTCGTCAGCACCCAGGCGACCACCGTGGTGCCCATGTCCACCCGGGTCTCTTTGCCCTTGCTGCAGACATCCAGGTTGGCCTCCTGCACCGCTCGGGTAATCACCAGTTCCGGGTTTGCGCCGCGCTCGGCAAGGCCTTCGCCGAGCAGCGCCATGATGCGCTCGACGGCGATCCGGCTGGCCACCTCTCCGGCATCGAGGCCACCCATGCCGTCCGCAAGCACGGCGATGCCTCGACCGGCATCGAAGGCCAGCGCGTCCTCGTTGTTTCGGCGAACTCTGCCGACATCGCTTTCGGCGACTATGTGCATTCCGTTCCAGGCAGAATTCGTTAAACTACTCCGCCTTTCCAATCCCCTGATTCAAGAGTACCGCTGAATGTTGGCAGTCATATCGCCCGCCAAGAGGCTCGATTTCAAGAGCAACGCCACCACGGCAAAACATAGCCTGCCAGCTTTCCTCCCGGATTCAAGACAGCTGATCAAAGTTCTGCGCGCCAAGTCGCCGGCAGAGATCGCCAAGCTGATGAATCTCTCCACGGAACTTGCAGACCTGAACTACGAGCGTTACGGCGACTGGCAGACCCCGTTCACGCCGGACAACGCCAAGCAGGCGGCACTCGCCTTCAAGGGTGACGTCTACCTCGGCCTGGATGCCACAACCCTGAACGAGCGGGACTGGGCCTGGGCGCAGAAGCACCTGCGGATCCTCTCCGGGCTCTACGGCCTGCTGAAGCCGCTGGATCTGATTCAGGCCTACCGGCTGGAGATGGGTACCAAGCTCGCCAACCCGAAGGGGGAAGACCTGTACGCTTTCTGGGGCAAGCGCCTGACCAAAGCGCTCAACGAGGCCATCGCCGAGCAGCGGCAACCGGTGCTGGTGAACCTGGCGTCCGCCGAGTACTTCGAGGCCATCGACGAGTCCGCCATCGATGCGCGCATCATCACCCCGGTCTTCAAGGACCTGAAGAACGGCCGCTACAAGTTCCTGTCTTTCTACGCCAAGAAAGCTCGCGGGCTGATGGCCCGTTACATCATCGAGAACCGGGTCTCGACGCTGAAGGGGCTGAAGGACTTTGACGTGGCTGGCTACTACTTCAGCGAGTCGCAGTCGCGGGGCGACAACTGGGTCTTCCTTCGCGACAAACCCGCCTGAAACCTACGCCACGCTCTCGCTCCCGAGCAGATCTCCGACACTGGAGATGCAGCAGCGTGCGTGCCTGCAAAGGTGTTTTCAGTAACGTGAGAGCGAGGCCGAGGGCGCCGATTTGACTCGCGCCAGCGAGGCAAGATCGGCAACTGAGTGCGCGCGCCCGCGAAGCGGGCCCGGCGCGGAGCGCCCGAGCGGAAGTGATGAAAACACCTTTGCAGGCACGCGCGCTGCGGCAGTAGCAGAGCCAGATACCCTCTTAGGGTGAGCCTGATCGTCGGTTAGCGGGGATCTTCGCCGATCAGGTCTGCCAGTTGGGCCTTGCGCAGGCGGACGTGATCCTGGCGCTTCTTCTTCGCCCGGATGTTGAGGATCTCGACGCCGAAGGAGAAGGCCATGGCGAAGTAGATGTAGCCCTTCGGGGTGTGCAGATCCAGGCCTTCGCCCATGAGCGTGAAGCCGATCAGGATCAGGAAGGCGAGCGCCAGCATCTTCACGGTCGGGTGCTCCTCGACGAAGCGGCTGATGGGGCCGGCTGCGATCATCATGACGATGACGGCCACCACCACGGCGGCCACCATGATGGAGATCTCGTCGACCAGGCCGACGGCCGTGATCACGGAGTCGAGCGAAAACACCAGGTCGATGATGGCGATCTGAAACATGACGCCGGCAAAGCTCACGACCTTGCTCGCCTGATGGGAGTGGGTCTCGCCTTCGAGCGAGTTGTGCACTTCGCGGGTGGCTTTCGCCATCAGGAAGCCACCGCCGAACAGCAGGATCAGGTCTCGCCCGGAGAACTCCTCGCCGAGCACGGTAAACAGCGTGTTGGTCAGGTCCATCAGCCAGGACAGCGAGAACAGCAACGCGATGCGCAGGATCATCGCCAGCGACAGGCCGATGAATCGCCCTCTGGCCTGCTGCTCTTTGGGCAGCCGGCCGGTGACGATGGAGATGAAGATGATGTTGTCGATCCCGAGGACGATTTCCAGCGCGGTCAGCGTGAGAAACGCGAGCCAGACTTCGGGGTTGAGAAGGAATTCAGGCACGATGATGGCGATCTGCTTGGGAGGGCAGCCATTGAAACACAGCGCTCAGCGACCATGAAGCACAGCCTGATTTCGTGACATTGGCCTTGTGCGTTGACGCCGTGAGACAGGTACCATTGGCCAAACGCAGTATCGAGCGGACCTCAAAACCCATGAGCCAGCTTTCAGAATCCCAGCAGACCGAGATTGAAGCCGCGGTGTTCCGGCGCCTGCTCGCCCATCTGGACGAGCGCAAGGACGTGCAGAACATCGACCTGATGAACCTGTCCGGTTTCTGCCGCAACTGCCTCTCCAAGTGGTACCGGGCCGCCTGCGAAGACGCCGGCATAGAGTTCGACTACGAAAAGGCCAGGGAGCGCGTCTACGGGATGCCTTACGCCGAGTGGAAGAGCCTCTACCAGAACGAAGCCTCTGCCGAGCAGCTGGCCGACTTCGAGAAGAACAAGCCGACGGATGGCTGAACGGCTGATGAGCGAACGGCTGCACAGCCTCTGGCGCGACTGGCGGGGCTTCGTGCTCTTCATCGCCGTGATGCTGGTGTTCCGTTCCGCGATCGCCGACTGGAATCAGGTGCCCTCCGGGTCCATGCAGCCGACGATCCTGATCGGCGACCGGATCGTGGTCGACAAGCTCGCCTACGACCTGCGCATCCCCTTCACTCTCCGCCGCCTGGCGCGCTGGCACGAGCCGGAGCGCGGCGACGTGGTGACCTTCCCGTCGCCGAAGAACGAGCAGCTGCTGGTGAAGCGCGTCGTCGGCATTCCGGGAGACGTGGTGGCGCTGCAGGACAACGTCCTGACCATCAATGGCGAGAAGGCCAGCTACACGACGCTGGAAGGTGAGGCGGTGCCGCCCGGCTCCATCGGCGGCCCCTACCCGTTCCGCTTCCTGACCGAAACCATCCTCGGCAGCACCCGGATGATCATGCTGGAGCCGAGCAACCTGTCCGGCGTGACCTCGTTCGGTCCGGTCACCGTTCCCGAAGGCCAGTACCTGATGCTCGGTGACAATCGGGACAACAGCCATGACTCCCGCTACATCGGCTTCGTCGCCAGGGATCGGATTCTGGGTCGGGCGGAAACCGTGGCGTTCTCGCTGGACTACGACAACTACTTCCGGCCGCGCTCGGAACGCTTCTTCGCGCCGCTGGCGACACCGCTCCTGGCAGAGCGCTAGGTAAGTCGGCTCAGCGCCGCCTGCTGGCCCGGATCAGCCAGATCAACATGCCGGCCAGCATCCCGAAACCGGCAAAGAACAGCACGAAGATCACGCTGGTCTTCAGGTAGTCGAGCATCTCGGCCGTGTCCACGCCGTAGCTTTCAGCCAGGTAGTAGAGTCCGAACGCCACCGCGATGCTGCCGAGCACCACGGTGCGGGTGAGCCGCCCCGATGTGCGGGTGGCGCCGGTTTTGCCTTTCCTGTCTTCGAGCAGCTTGTCGACCATGAGAGGTAAAGTAGCCGAATGGCTCAATCATTTCACGACCAGGATCTGAGCGGTGCGGACTTCGCGAACGCTGATCTGACCGCCGCCACGTTCGAAGGCTGCACCCTGACCGGCACCAACTTCCGCCATGCGGACCTGACGGAAGCCCTGTTCCGGGGTTGCCGCGCGTTCCCGACCGACACCCCAGGGGACGAGGGGGTGGAACCGGTGGACTTCTCCTACGCCACGCTCCGGGAGGCGCGCTTCGAACGCTGCGATCTGACCACGGCGCTGTTCTGCAACGCTAGCGCTTACGAGCTCAGCCTCGATCAGTGCCAGATACAGGGCGCGGACTTTTCCAACTGCGATTTCAGCCTGCCGATTCGCGGCGCCGCCACCCTGGCCGGTTTCCGGATGACGGACTGCAACTTCGCCTTTGGCGACCTCTCCAACACTTATCTCAGCGAGTGCGTACTGACGGGAAATCGGATGATCGATGTGCTCGCGCACAACTGCACCCTGGCAGGCGCGGACCTCTCCGGTTCCGACCTGAACGGCCTGACCGGTCAGGGGCTGGATCTGTCGGGCGCAGATCTGCGCGGCGCGAGCTTCAACAGCCTGGACCCCCGCCAGGTGAATCTGGCCGGGGTCCGGATGGGGCTCGCGCAGGGACTGGCGATTCTCGACCGCCTCGAGATCGTGATCGATCCCGACGCGGACTAGTTGATCTCGAGCAGCTCGACTTCGAAGATCAGGGTCGAGTTGGCCGGGATCGGCCCCTGGGCACGCTCGCCGTAGGCCAGCTCGGGCGGAATGAACAGTCGCCACTTGGCGCCAGGCGACATCAGCTGCAGCGCTTCCGTCCACCCGGCGATCACGCCGTTCAGCGGGAAGGTAGCCGGCTGGCCGCGGTCGTAGGAGCTGTCGAACTGGGTGCCGTCGATCAGGGTCCCGCGATAGTGCGTGGTCACCCGATCAGAGGCGGACGGCTTGTCGCCTTCCGCTGCCGTGATCACCTCGTACTGAAGTCCAGACGGCAGCGTCACAACGCCTTCCCGCTGGCCGTTTTCTGTCAGAAAGTCTCTACCCACGCTGATGTTCTCCGATGCCTGTGCCTGCTGCGCCGCCTGCCTGGACGCTACCAGCGCCTGCAGGGCAGCGTTTGCGTCCGCTTCGCTGATCTGGCTGTCGGTGCCGACCAGCTGATCATTGATCCCGGCCTGAAACGCGGCCAGGTCCATGTCGTCGCCAAACTCCCGGCGCACGTTGGCAGCCATGGAGTAGCCGATGCTGTAGCTGGCCTTCTGCTGATCCGACTCCAGCTCCACGGCAGCGTTCTCCGCCGCCTGCACCTCGGCGATGGGTGCCTCGCAGCCCGCCAGGCCGAGAAACATGCCGGCGCCGACGACCAGAGCTAAAGTCAACTTACCAGCCTTAATCTCTGGCCGAATGGCTCGCTCCGAACCGGTGCGCTTCGTTTCCGCCACAACGCGTGAATACGTCATACAGTCTCCTAGTTCCGGTTGCCCATGGCCTGAACACCGGGTTACATTCCTTGCATATGACCCAATTTGGGATTTGGCTAGTCTCGCTGGAGAGGTTTGGGGGAACCTACCACGCGGCCGGGCATCAGATAATAAGCGCCCTCAGCAACTGTCCGCTGAGAAAAAAGCGCCAGACGATGTGCCCGGATACAGCCCAAGACTGCGGTTGCTGGCCAGGATCGGCATTATCAACCGGACTGAACAGAAGACCGTGCAGGCCATGCAGACTCTGCAAGCTATATAGTTAGCCGGGGCGCATCTTACCGCGCTCGATCATCAGCGAATAGGACACATGCGAAAAAGAGACACTATGCTCACCAGAGAAGACCAGCCGGCAGCGTCGATGCTGCTCAGCCGTCGGTTCGCCGCAGTACTGGCGTTCGTTTCCTACACAGTTTCGCTTTCCTTCGGCGCCAGCGCCTGGGCCGACCCCGATGCCACCGCCGATGCCGGGCTCGATGCAGCACCGCAGGTTGCCATCTCCACTACCCCTGATCCGGTTGACGAAGCACGGGCAGAAATCGTTGCCCTGTCGCCGCTGGACGTTCATCCGCGCACCGCGCTCGGCATCGTCGATCAGCTGCGCCACAACCACTTCATCAAGAAGCCGCTGGACGATCAGCTGTCCAGCGAGATCTTCGAGAAGTACCTGTCGCTGCTCGACGGCGCCAAGGTCTACTTCACCGAGGCGGACGTGCAGGAGCTGGAGAAATACCGCTACCTGCTGGACGACGCCCTGGTCCGCGGCAACCTGGAGCCGGCCTTCGAGATCTTCAACCTCTATCAGGTGCGCCTGAACGAGCGTCTCACCTATCTGATCGGCGAGCTCGAGGGTGGCCTCGAGGGGCTCGACTTCGAGCTCGACGAGGAGATCGAGATCGATCGGGAAAACGCCAGCTGGCCTACCGACGCGGACGAGCTGGACGAGATCTGGCAGAAGCGCCTGAAGGCGGCTGCGCTCGGCATGAAGCTGAACGGCAAAGAGATCGAGGAGATCCAGGAGCTGCTGACAAAGCGCTACACGAACCGCCTGAAGCAGAGCCGGCAGACCAAGAGCGAAGATGCGTTCCAGCTCTACGTGAACGCTTTCGCCAGCACCTACGACCCGCACACCCAGTACTTCTCGCCGCGCACCTCGCAGAACTTCAACATCAACATGTCGCTCTCGCTGGAAGGCATCGGCGCGGTGCTGCGCAACGAGGACGAGTACACCTCCGTGGTGGAGCTGGTGCCCGCCGGCCCCGCGGACAAGTCCGGCCTGATCGCGCCGAGCGATCGTATCGTCAGCGTCGGCCAGGGCGAGAAAGGACCGCTGATCGACGTGGTGGGCTGGCGCCTCGATGACGTCGTCGAGCTGATCCGCGGCCCGAAGGGCTCCACGGTGCGCCTGGAGATCATTCCGAACGCCACCGATGACGAAAGCACCAAGGTGATCCAGATCACCCGCAACACGGTGAAGCTGGAAGAGCAGGCCGCCCAGAAGCAGGTGCTCGAGCTGACGCACAACGGTCAGACCCGGCGCATCGGCATCGTCAACATCCCCACCTTCTACGTGGACTTCAAGGCCGTGCAGCAGGGGGATCCCAACTACAAGAGCACCACCCGCGACGTGCGTCGGCTGATCGACGAGCTGAAGACCGAGGGTGACGGCATCGACGGCCTGATCATCGACCTCAGAAACAACGGCGGTGGCTCGCTGCAGGAAGCCGACTCGCTGACCGGACTGTTCATCAAGTCCGGCCCAACCGTGCAGGTGAAGGCCGCCAGCCGTCGTGCCAACGTCTACGCCGATACGGACGGCGATGTTGCCTGGGATGGTCCCATGGCGGTGCTGGTGGATCGTCTGTCTGCCTCGGCGTCCGAAATTTTCGCCGGCGCCATCCAGGATTACGGCCGCGGCATCATCATCGGCAACCAGACCTTCGGCAAAGGCACCGTGCAGACTCTGGTCCCCCTCAATCGCGGCCAGCTGAAGATCACCGCTGCCAAGTTCTACCGGGTATCCGGCCAGTCCACCCAGCACCAGGGCGTGCTGCCGGACATCGAGTTCCCGGAGACATTCGACTCCGAGCGGATCGGCGAGAGCGCCCTGGATGACGCCATGCCCTGGGACGTGATTCAGCCGGCCGTCTACCCGCAGACCAATCAGATCGAGACCCTGCTGCCGGAGCTGACCCAAGCGCATCAGGCCCGCACCGAGGACAATCCCGACTTCAACTACATGCGGGCCCTGTCCGATAAGGCCCGGGAAAATCGGGAGCGCACCCATATCTCCCTGAAGGAGAGCGTGCGCACCGAGCAGAAAGCCGCTGAAGACCAGTGGCTGCTGGATCTCGAAAACGACCTGCGCCTGGCCAAAGGCGAGGAGCCGGTGGAAAGCCTGGACGCCCTGGACGAGATCCGTGAAGCCAAGCGCGAGGCGGATGAAGAGCCGGATCCCAGCGAGGACCCGCTGCTCACCGAATCCGGCAACATCCTGCTCGACTTCATCAACCTGAGCCATCAGGTTGCCCTGGTGGAACGGACGCCGGCCAGCGACGGCACCAGCATCCAGTAACACCCGCCTCCCTCATCTGAATGCTCAGTCTGGCCGGCTATCGGCCGGGCTGAGCTTTGCCGCCGCCGCGGATTTGCCTCTGCGCATTGAATTTTCCCTGTTTGCCCCTAGATAAAGCTCATGGAGCGCGAGCTCATCGAGCACGAGGATAGGCAGCATGGACATTGACCAGCAGGGTGATGTGATCGAACCGGAAGGTGGCGGCCAGATCATCCTGCCCAGCGAGGCACACCCGGGCATCATCCACGTTCTGCCCTACGAACGGCCGTTTTTCCCCGGTCAGGCGATCCCGCTGGTGGTCGACGCCGATACCTGGCTGCCGACCCTGAAAGCCATCCAGAAGCGCGAGCAGGACGTGCTGGGGCTGATCGCCTATCGGGAAGACGCGGCGGACGGCCCCATCGGTCCGGACGCGCTGCACGAGATGGGTACCATCTGCCGGGTCCACCGTGTGCACCGTGAGGACGGCCAGCTGCAGATCCTGCTCGAAGGCCTGCAGCGGTTCCGCGTGCGCCGCTGGGTCAGCGCCGAGCCGCCGCTCTCCGCGGCTGCCCAGTACTTCCCCGAGCGGGTACAGGCCGACGATGAGGCGCAGAAGGCCTACGCGGTCGCCATCATCAACATCATCAAGGAGCTCATCCCGCTCAACCCGCTGTACGGCGAGGAGCTGAAGATATTCCTGGCCCGCTCCAATCCGAATGAGCCATCGCTGCTGGCAGACTTCGCCGCCAGCCTCACCTCTGCCTCCCGACCGGAGCTACAGGAGGTGCTGGAAACGGTGAACCTGCAGCGCCGCCTGGAGAAGGTGGTGGAGCTGCTGCACAAGGAGCTCGAGATCGCCCGGGCGCAGAACGAGATCCGGGCTCACGTCGAGTCGGAGATCCAGAGCCATCAGCGGGAGGCGGTGCTGCGTCAGCAGCTGAAGTACATCCAGCAGGAGCTGGGCATCGCCAAGGACGACAAAACCGCAGAGATCGACGAGTTCCGGGCCCGCATCGAGTCGCTGGAAGTCCCGGCAGCAGCTGCCGAGCGGATCGAGGAAGAGCTTACGAAGCTGTCGACCCTGGAGCAGGGCTCGCCCGAGTACGGCGTCACCCGGAACTACCTGGACTGGCTGACCAGCGTGCCCTGGGGCCAGCTCAGCAAGGACACCGAGGATCTGGGCAAGGCGACGAAGATTCTCAACTCCCACCATGAGGGGTTGGCAGACGTCAAAGAGCGCATCCTGGAATTCATGGCCCTCGGCATCATGAAGGGTGACGTCGCCGGTTCCATCATCTGCCTGGTCGGACCGCCCGGCGTCGGCAAAACCAGCCTCGGCCGGTCGATAGCCGAGTCGCTCGGGCGCAGGTTCTATCGCTTCTCGGTGGGCGGCATGCGTGACGAGGCGGAGATCAAAGGCCACCGCCGCACCTACATCGGCGCCATGCCCGGCAAGCTGATCCAGGCGCTGAAAGACACCGGCGTCGCCAACCCGGTGATCATGCTCGACGAGGTGGACAAGATCGGCGCTTCCTACCAGGGCGATCCCGCCAGCGCGCTGCTCGAGGTGCTGGACCCTGAGCAGAACGGCAGCTTCCACGATCACTATCTGGACGTAGACGTGGATCTGTCCCGGGTGCTGTTCATCTGCACCGCCAACCAGCTCGACACCATCCCGGGGCCGCTGCTCGACCGGATGGAGGTGATCCATCTGTCTGGTTATCTGGACAGCGAGAAGAAGGCCATCGCCAGAAAGCACCTGCTGCCGCGGCAGCTGGAGCGGGCCGGCCTGAAGCGCAGTGACCTGAAGATCGCCGCGCCCGCGCTCTCGGCCATCATCGAGGGCTACTCCCGCGAGGCGGGCGTGCGTCGCCTCGACAAGTCTCTCGCCGCGATCGTCCGCAAAGCTGTGGTGAAGCTGCTGCAGGGCGGGAAGAAGCCCATCAGCATCGGCGCCGCTGACGTCAGCGATTATCTGGGTCGGCCGCTTTACGAGAAAGAAGCGTTGCAGCATGGCGTCGGCATCGTCACCGGCCTTGCCTGGACCGCGCTTGGCGGTGCCACCCTGCCGGTGGAAGCAACCCGTGTGCACGATCGGCAGGCTGGCCTCAAGGTGACCGGCCAGCTGGGGGACGTGATGCAGGAGTCAGCGAGCATCGCCTACAGCTACCTGCTGGCCCAGGCGGCTGACCTCGGTGCGGACCCGGCCTTCTTCGAGAAGGCGAACATCCACCTGCACGTGCCCGCCGGGGCGACGCCGAAGGACGGACCGAGCGCCGGGATCACCATGGCGACGGCGCTGCTCTCGCTGGCCACGGGCAAAGCGCCGAAGCGACAGTTCGCCATGACCGGCGAGCTGACCCTGACCGGCCAGGTGTATCCCATCGGCGGTGTCCGCGAGAAGCTGCTGGCCGCCAAGCGGCAGAAGATCCGTCAGGTGATCCTGCCGGCGGCCAACGAGCGGGACTACGAGGAAGTGCCGGAGCACATCAGAAAGGGCATCACGGTGCATTTCGTCAGCCACTTCGAAGAGGTCGCGGCGCTGGTGTTCTGAGGATCTGCTCCCGGCTGCCGCCCTTACATCCGGCGCTCAGTTTCGCCGGCAATGACACGTTCTTTGCCATCCGGGTTTGCTCTACCATAGCGGCAACACTCAGAGTCGAGCGCATGTGATCACCACGCCTGATACCCACGCCATCGCCATGATGGTGCTGACCCTGATTGCGCTGATTCTGTTCACCCGGGACAGGATCCCGCTGGAGCTATCGAGCCTGGGCCTGATCGCCGTGCTCGCCACCGGCTTCGCTCTGTTTCCCTATCCCGGCGTTAAGCCCGTGGACTTCTTCGCCGGTTTTGCCCACGAAGCGTTGATCGCCGTCTGCGCGCTCATGGTGCTCGGTCAGGGCCTGGTGCGGACCGGCGCCCTGGAACCGGTGGGCCGTCTGCTCGGGCGGCTCTGGGGCAAGGCACCGTTCCTGTCTTTTCTCGCCACGCTGCTGGTCGGCGCCGTGCTTTCGGCCTTCGTCAACAACACGCCGATCGTCGTGCTGCTGCTGCCGATCCTGATCAGCGTCTGCCTGCGCACATCGAGCTCACCGGCAGCCGTGCTCATGCCCATGGGGTTCGCCACCCTGATCGGCGGCATGGCAACCACCGTGGGCACCTCCACCAACCTGCTGGTGGTGAGCGTTGCCAACGACCTGGGCCTGGATCCCATCGGCATGTTCGACTTCGTGCTGCCGGCAGCCATCGCCGGCGGCGTGGCCATCCTCTACCTGTGGCTGATCGCGCCGCGCCTGCTGCCGGCCCGCGCCATCGACCTGGACAACCCCTCACCCCGGGTGTTCGAGGCCCGGCTGCAGGTCAACGAGGACTCGCCGTTCATCGACCGAACCCTGGCTGACGCCATCGCTGCCACCGACGGCGAGATGAAGGTCACCCGCATCCGGCGCGGCGAAAACTTCATCCTGCCGCTGCCGGACGTGGTGCTGAAGATCGGCGATCGGCTGCGGGTCAACGACACGCCGGCTCAGCTGAAGGCGTACGAGGGCACCCTGGGCGCCACCCTGTACTCCGGCGACCGGGAGGTGGACGAGGACCATCCGCTGTCCGCGGAAAACCAGATGCTGGCCGAGATCGCGGTGGTGCAGGGCTCCACCCTGGATCGGGCCAACCTGAAGTTCGCCCGCTTTCTCGACCGCTACCAGATTGCGGTGCTGGCGCTGCACCGCGCCGGCAAAGACATCTGGGACGCCAAGCAGGAGATTCAGGAGGTGCTGCTGCAGCCGGCCGACATCCTGCTGGTGCAGGGTTCCAGGGAGCAGATCGCCAGCCTGAAGCAGACCACGGACTTTCTGGTGCTGGACGCCAGCGTCGATCTGCCGAAGAACAACAAAGCCGGGCTGGCCCTGGCCATCCTGGCCGGCGCCATCGGCCTGGCCGCCACCGGCATCCTGCCCATCGCTGTCAGCGCGGTGGCGGGTGCTGCAATCCTGCTGGCCACCCGCTGCCTGAACCTGGGCGCGGCCATTCGGGCCATCAGCCCGTCCGTGTTCTTCGTGGTGGTGGCAAGCCTGGCACTAGGCCACGGCCTGGTGGTGACCGGCGCCATCGACTACCTGACCAGCCTGTTCCTGGCCTCCACGGAGGGCGCCTCGCCAACGGTGATCCTGTCGGCGTTGATGCTGCTGCTGGCGGTGCTGACGAACATCGTTTCCAACAACGCAGCAGCGGTAATCGGCACGCCCATCGCGGTGGGCATCGCCGTCCAGCTCGGGTTGCCCGCAGAACCTTTCGTGCTGGCGGTGCTGTTCGGCGCCAACATGAGCTACGCCACACCCATGGCCTACAACACCAACCTGCTGGTGATGAGCGCCGGCAACTACAGCTTCGCCGAGTTCGTGAAGGTAGGCGTGCCGCTGACCATCCTGATGTGGCTCACCCTCACCTGGGTGCTGAGCGCCCTCTACTTCTAGGGGAGTTAACTCGGTGGCCCCGACTTGTTAGATTGAACTGGGGTCATCGAGGGGAAGCTTGGGAGTGAGGTTGCCGACGCTGGCGATCATCGTGGCGGTCGCGCAATTCGCCGCCCTGCCCGCGCCCGTCGCCAGCAGCGACGAAATCGAGTATCAGCACGGCTACGCCTTCCTCGCCGATCCGGCCCTGCCCGCCGACTACGATCACTTCGCCTACGTGAACCCGGATGCGCCCAAGGGCGGCACCCTGCGCATCACGGACATGGGCAACTGGGACAACTTCAACAACGTCACGGTCCGCGGCCGGCTGCCGCTCGGGGTGTGGTTCTGGGACTCGCAGCGTAACTACGTCCAGGACTCGCTCATGTACGGGGCGCTGGACGAGCCGGCGACTCAGTACGGGCTGATCGCCGAGGGCATCGCGGTCGGCGAGAACTACGCCTGGGTGGCCTTCAAGCTGCGCGAGGAAGCGCGCTGGCACGACGGAAAGCCGATCACGCCGGAAGACGTGGTGTTCTCCTTCGACGTCTACCGGAACCACGCCACGCCGACCATCAGCACGCCCATGCAGGTGGTGGAGTCCGTAGAGGTGATCGGCCCACGCGAGGTGAAGTTCCACATCGCGCCCGCGGCGCAGGGCAACCCGGTGGTACCACGCCGCCTCGGGGTGGCGCCGATCATCCCCAGGCACTACTGGCAGGACCGGGACATCAGCAAAACCACGGTCGACGCCCCGCTCACCTCCGGCCCCTACCGGGTGAAACGCTACGAGGTCGGTCGCTGGATCGAGTACGAGCGGGTCCCCGACTACTGGGCCAGGGACTTGCCGGTACGCAAGGGCATGTGGAACTACGACATCATCAAGGTCGATTACTTCCGTGACGACATGGTGCAGACGGAGGCGGTCAAGGGGCACCTGATCGACATTCACGTGGAGAGCGTCTCCCGGCGCTGGGTCACTGCGTATGAGTTCCCCGCCGCCGATGCGGGCCTGCTGAAGAAAGACATCTTCAACTTCATCCGACCAGCCGGGATCTGGTGGCCGATCTTCTGGAACCTGGATCAGCCGCGCTTTCAGGACATTCGCGTCAGAGAAGCGCTGGACCTCGCCCGGCCGGGCAGCGAGTGGGGCAGCATGCGTTCCTACGGCTTCTGGGGCCAGGGGGTGAGCTTCTTCAACGACTCGCCCTACGCGGCGACCGGGCTGCCCAACGAGGGGGAGCTTGCGCTGCTCGAGCCGCTGCGCGACCAGATCCCGGAGCGGGTGTTCACCCACGAGTTCACCCGACCGCCGAATCAGCACAAGGGCTGGGACCGGGGTAACCTGCTGCGGGCCGCCGAGCTGCTCCGGCAAGCCGGCTGGGTGATGGAGGACGGCAAGCTGGTGCACGGCGAGACGGGCGAGCCCTTCCATATCCGAATGGTGGCCGTCTCGCCCGCCCTCGGCCGGGCCTGGATCTCCTACTCAAGGCTGCTCGAGCGGCTCGGCATCACCACCTCCATCAAGTCGCCGGAGGTGTCCAACTGGCTCTACCGGATGCGCTCGGGCGACTTCGACGCCGGCGCGGTGCCGTTCATCACCGACAACACGCCGACCATGAACATCACCAACTTCTTCCACAGCAGCACCGCCGACCAGGCCTACAGCCAGAACTGGGGCAACCTCAGGGACCCGGCGGTAGATACGCTGATCGGCCACGTCTACGCCGCCCAGACCTACGAGGAGTTCACCAACGCGCTGCGAGCGCTGGACCGGGTGCTGATCTGGAATTTCTACTGGCAACCCGGCACCTCGCGGGTGGACTACAACGTGGTCTACTGGGATAAGTTCGGTCGGCCCGAGGTGGAAGGGCGATTGCTGCGCCTGGCACACATCGACACCTGGTGGTGGGACGAGGCGAAAGCCGCCCGGGTCGCCGAGTTTACGCAGGCGAAGTGATGGGACTACCGGAAGCTGCAGGAGCCGTTCGTGGGTAGATACATCGCCCGCCGCCTGCTGCTCATCCTGCCCACCCTGTTCGGCATCATGGTGATCAACTTCGCCATCGTGCAGTTTGCTCCCGGCGGGCCGGTAGAGCAGGTACTGGCCCAGGCTTCCGGGTTCAGCATGTCCGCTACCGCGTCGGTTTCTTCCGGCGCCCTCGGGCCGGGCGGCGAGACCGGCTACACCGGCAGCTCCGGATTGGATCCTGCGCTGGTGGCCAGGCTCGAGAAGCAGTTCGGCTTCGACAAGCCGGCCCACGAGCGCTTCTTCCTGATGATGGGCAACTACCTGCGGCTGGATTTCGGTCACAGCTACTTTCAGGACCGGGCGGTGGTCGATCTGGTGCTCGAACGGCTGCCGGTTTCCATCTCCCTCGGCCTCTGGTCGCTGATGCTCATCTACTCCATCTCCATTCCGCTCGGCATCGCCAAGGCGGTACGGGATGGTCAGCGCTTCGACGTCTGGACCAGCGCGGTGGTGTTCACCGCCTACGCGGTCCCGGGCTTTCTGTTCGCCATCCTGCTGATCGTCGTCTTCGCCGGCGGTTCCTACTTCGACTGGTTCCCGCTGCGCGGCCTCACCTCGGAGAACTTTGCCGACCTGAGCCTGCTCGGCAAGATCGGCGACTACTTCTGGCACCTGGCGCTGCCGCTCACCGCGCTGACCATCGGCGGCTTCGCGACGCTCACCATGCTCACCAAAAACAGCTTCCTGGAGGAGATGAACAAGCAGTTCGTGCTCACCGCCCGGGCGAAAGGCGTCACTGAGCGTCGAGTGCTGTACGGGCACGTGTTCCGCAACGCCATGCTGATCGTCGTCGCCGGCTTTCCCGCCGCCTTCGTCGGCATCCTGTTCACCGGCGCCCTGCTGATCGAGGTGATTTTCTCGCTCGATGGCATCGGCCTGCTCGGCTACGAAGCGGTGGTCAAACGCGACTACCCGATTCTCTTCGGCACCCTGTTCAGCTTCACCCTGATCGGGCTGATCATGCAGCTCATCGGCGATCTCACCTACGTGCTGGTGGATCCACGCATCGACTTCGAGAGCCGCGACGCATGAGCCCGCTGAACCAGCGTCGGCTGGCCAACTTTCGCGCCAACAGGCGCGGCTACTGGTCGCTGTGGATCTTCGGCGTGCTGTTTCTGCTCTCGCTGATGGCGGAGCTCATCGCCAACGACAAACCCATCGTTTTCTCGCTGGGCGGAGAGCTCCACTTCCCGGTGTTCGTCACCTACACGGAAAAGGAGCTGGGCGGCCAGTTCGAGAGCGAGGCCTACTATCGGGATCCGTACGTTGCCTCGCTGATCGAGCGCGACGGCTGGATGCTCTGGCCGCCGGTGCGCTACTCCTATGCCACCATCGACTGGGACCTGCCGCCACCCTATCCGGCCCCGCCCAGCGCCGAGCACTGGCTCGGTACGGACGGCCTGGGCTCCGACACCTTTGCCAAGCTCCTCTACGGGTTCCGGATGTCGGTGCTGTTCGGGCTGACGCTGACCCTGATCAGCGCGATGATCGGCGTAGTCGTTGGCGCTCTGCAGGGTTACTTCGGCGGCTACACCGACCTGATCGGCCAGCGCATCGTCGAGATCTGGGCAGGATTGCCGGTGCTCTTCGTGCTCATCATCCTCGCCAGCATGGTGGAGCCGGACATCTTCTGGCTGCTCGGGATCCTGGCGCTGTTCAGCTGGATGGCGCTGGTCGGCGTGGTGCGGGCCGAATTCCTCCGGGCCCGGAACTTCGAGTTCGTCAGGGCGGCCCGGGCGCTCGGGGTCTCCAACTTCACCATCATGCGCCGGCACGTGCTGCCGAACGCCATGGTTGCCACCCTCACCTACCTGCCGTTCCTGCTGAACGGCTCGATCACCACGCTGACGGCGCTCGACTTCCTCGGCTTCGGCCTGCCCCTGGATTCGCCTTCCCTGGGGCGGCTGCTGTCGCTGGCAAAGATGAACCTGCATGCACCCTGGCTCGGGCTGTTCGCCTTCTTCACCCTGGCCATCATGCTGACCCTGTTGATCTTCATCGGCGAAGCCGTGCGGGACGCGTTTGATCCCAGGCGCAGCGCGGAGGCCTCCCATGCCTGAGCCCGTTCTTCGGATCGACAACCTGCAGGTCGACTTCGCCAGCAGCACGGCGGTGCGCGGCGTCTCCTTCGAGGTCGGTGATGGCGAAACCGTGGCGCTGGTCGGCGAGTCAGGAAGCGGCAAGTCCGCGACGGCGCTGTCCGTGCTGCAGCTGCTGCCTTACCCGATGGCGTCGCACCCGACCGGCTCCATCCAGGTGCTGGGCGAAGAGATGATCGGCGCCAGCAAAGCCAGGCTGCAGGGTGTGCGCGGCGGCGTGGTCAGCATGATCTTTCAGGAGCCGATGACTTCTCTCAACCCGCTGCACACGGTGGCCAAGCAGATCGGCGAAACCCTGACCCTGCACAAGGGGATGAGCCGGGCCGCCGCGCGGGCCCGGGCGCTGGAGCTGCTGCGTCTGGTCCGCCTGCCTGATCCCGAGGCCAAGCTCAGCGCCTACCCGCATCAGCTCTCCGGCGGCCAGCGCCAGCGGGTGATGATCGCCATGGCGCTGGCGAATGAGCCGCGACTGCTGATTGCCGACGAGCCAACCACCGCGCTGGACGTCACCATACAGGCCAGCATCCTGGCGCTGCTCCGGGATCTTCAGCAGGAGCTCGGCATGTCGCTGCTGCTCATCTCTCACGACCTGGGCATCGTCCGGCAGATGGCTGACCGGGTCTGCGTGATGACGCAGGGGGAAATCGTCGAGTCCGGACCGACGGCGCAGATCTTCGAATCACCCCGGCACGCCTACACCCGCCACCTGCTTGCCGCCGAACCGCGCGGCGCGCCGGTGGCTGCGGACCCGAACGCCACACCTGCGCTGACGGTGCGTGATCTGAACGTGCACTACCAGATCGGCAAAGGCTGGCTGGGCAGGCAGGCAACCTTTCACGCGGTCCGCGATCTGGATCTGACGCTCGGCGAGGGCCAGACCATCGGCGTCGTCGGCGAGTCCGGTTCGGGCAAGACCACCCTGGGCCTGGCGCTGCTGCGGCTGATTCGTTCGCAGGGCAGCGTGCAGTTCGGCGCCACCGACATCATGACGCTGCCCGGCAAGCAGATGAAGCAACAGCGCCAGCACATGCAGATGGTCTTTCAGGATCCTTACGGCAGCCTGTCACCCCGGCTGTCGGTCCGGCAGATCATCGAGGAGGGCCTCCTGGTGCACCGACAGGACCTGACCGCCGCCGAACGGCAGCAGCGGGTGGCTCAGGTGCTGGTCGACGTGGGCCTGGCAGCGGAAGACATGGACCGCTACCCGCACGAGTTTTCCGGTGGCCAGCGTCAGCGCATCTCCATCGCCCGGGCCGTGGTGCTGGAGCCGCGCCTGATCGTGCTGGATGAGCCGACCTCGGCGCTGGACATGTCGGTGCAGGCGCAGATCGTCGACCTGCTCCGCGACCTGCAGACCCGATTCGGGCTGTCTTACCTGTTCATCAGCCACGATCTGAAGGTCGTCCGGGCGCTGGCCCACTACCTCATCGTCATGAAGGACGGCGAGGTGGTGGAGCAGGGGCCCGCCACAGAAGTGTTTGAAAGCCCCGCGACGGCCTATACCCGCGAGCTGATGGGTGCGGCTTTCGCTTAGGGCCTGCGGTTGACGAAGTCGGCGCCGGCCTGTTCCTGTGCTGCGAATCCTTCCTCGGCGGAGAAGTTCTCCTCCACCCAGCTGAGCGCCGCGTCCCGCTCGAGGCCCGGATCCCAGACTTTTCCCTGCGGCTGCTGCACGTGCCACGGGGTGTCCCAGAACACCTCGAGGCCGTTGCCTTCCGGATCGTTGAAGTAGATCGACAGGGTGTTGCCGTGTGACAACGGCAGGATGTCCGTGCCTTCGGAGGTGAGCCGTTCGTGCAGCGACTTCACGTCGTCGAAGCTCTCCACCCGGAACGCCAGATGGTTCAGCGGGTTGCCGGCGGTTTCGCCCTGCCGGTCCGCCACCATGGCGACCTGGTGATGCTCATCCGGATCGTTGCTCATGAAGACGATATCCGGCGCGCCGGGCCCGAGCGGGCCGCGGTCACTGATCGTGAAGCCGAGCACGTCGGTGTAGAAGTTCAGCATCGCGTCCAGATCGCGGACGTTCAGCACTGCGTGTGACCAGGAAAGTTTCATCGTTGCTCCTCCAACCGGACCTTACTCCGGCATCCAGTGTATCGATTCCATCAGTCGTCTTTGAGTGCGAGCGCGGCGCCGAGCTGCTCGACCAGCGCATCCAGCGGCAGATCGGTATCCGTGTGCCCGAACACCAGCCGATCCGGCCGGACGATGGCCGCCTCGTGCTGCTGAAACAGCCGATCGATGCGCCCGCCCACCTCGGTCAGGCCTGCAAGGCTGACAATCCTGGCGCCAAGCCGCTGCAGGATACGCTGCGACGCTTCGGAGAGCGCCACTTCGGCATCGCGGCTGACCAGGGCAAATCCGGGACCGAGCAGCTCGTCCAGGCGGACCGGCGGCTCACCCTGCCTCTGCACCGTCGGTTGCGAGAACAGGTAACCCGTGGATCCGGTATCGGAGACCTGGTTCAGCATGACGGCGCCATCGCGGATGGGCGGCTGCTCCCGGCCCTGGCCGTAGCCCGAGGACTTCAGCGTCGGCGGTGCTTCCGGCGCCGGCAGGCCTTCCCGCTGGCAGCGTTCCTCTTCGGCCAGGTGCTCCATCAGTCGGCCGATGGACACCGCCCAGTCCACCAGATCGTGGGCATGGGCATTGCGCTCGGCGTAGTAGGTTTCCAGCAGCGCCTCTTCAGCAACGCCGTTCACCACCAGCGGCAGCTTCCAGGCCAGGTTGATCACGTCGCGCATCCCGGCGTTCATGCCCTGGCCGAGAAACGGCGGCGTCTGGTGTGCGGCGTCGCCGGCAATGAACACCCGCCCGACCTGCCAGCGGTCTGCCGTGGCGGCGTGAAACTGGTAAACGGCCGCCCGGCGGATCTCGTAAGTGCCGCGCGGTGTCCAGGGATCGATCAGGGAGAAGATCTTCTCCTCCTCGAGCATCTCCTCCGCCGTTTCGCCCGGGTTCATCTTGAACTCCCAGCGTCGGTAGGGATCTTTGGTGCACACGTAGGTGACGATCCGATCCGGATCGCAGACCTGCAGGGTGTCATTGTTCAGGGTGTGGCCGTCCTTCAGGGTCACGTCCACAACCAGCCAGTGATGGTCGTAGCCCAGATCTTTCCAGCCGATGTCGAAGGCTTTCCGGGTGGGGCTGGAGGCGCCGTCACAGGCCACCGCGTAACGGGCGCTGAGCGACCGGGGCGCCTCGCCCGCTCGGCCGAACGCCACCGTCACCCGGTCCGCGTCGTTCTCCAGGCGCTCAGCCGCAAAGCCGATGAACGCCTCTACCCGTTCGTGTTGCACCGCCTGATCGCGCAGATACTGCTCCAGCTCCGGCTGGTCGAACATGTTCATCGGCTGCCAGCCATTGCTGCCGACGGGCGCAAAGTTCTGGCCGAACAGCCACTCACGCTTCGAGTTGGCAAAGCCGGCCCGATCGCCGGGCCGCAGTGTCTGCATCAGGTCCTGCACCACCTGGCCACGACCCGTTTTCTGGAAGGCGCGGATGATCTCACCATCCAGATTCACCGCCCGCGGCAACCGGTAGACCTCTTCGTCCCGCTCGATGGCAGCCACCGACAGTCCCGCTTCGGCGAACAGCAGCGCCGCCGTGCAGCCGACCGGCCCCATGCCAATGACGACGACGTCGTAGTCAGGCATTCAGCCCCGCCTCTCAGTCTGTCTGGTTGCGCATTCCACCGGCTCGCTCCAATTCTCTACCGATTTATTGACTCCAGTCATTTTTTAAAGCTATCATTTATGACTCGAGTCAGTCAACTGACATTCAAGCAGAGCAAACATGGCAGACGCAGCGCCCGGAGCGGGCTTCAGCGAACCGACAGACAGCACCGACGGGGAGTCCCGGGTGGCGCGCAAACGCCGGGAAGCCCGAGGCCGGATCATCGCCGCCGCCGAAGCGCTGATGCGGGAACGACCCATCGAGGACGTCACCATCGGCGACATCACCAGCGCTGCGGACGTCGGTCATGGCACCTTCTATCTGCACTTCAAGAGCAAGTACGAAGTGTTGCTGCCGATCGTTCGCGCCAGGGCGGAAAAGTGGGACGGAGAGATTCAGGCCCATCTGGGCGACACAGACGACCCGGCCGAAGTGGTCGGCCTGTCCACCCGCCACATGGCCCGGCTGCTGCACGGAGATCCGCTGTGGCGCTGGTTGCTGAAGGAAGGCGGGCTGCCACTGCAGCTGGTGAAAGACGCCATCGGCCGCTTTTCCGCCCGGGACTTCGGCCGCGGCCTGCTCTCAGGCCGCTTCCAGGTGAGCGACCTGCAGGCCACCAACAGCTTCATGGGCGGCGGATTCGTCGCCGGTCTGCTGGCAAGCTTTGCCAGTGAGGACCCGGGCGAGGCCATCGATCACATGGCCGAGCTGATCCTGCGGACGCTGGGCCTGGATGTGGCTGAAGCCGCCCGCATTGCGCACCAGCCGCTGGCGCCGCTGCCAGCTCACGCCGACAACCAACAGACGACCCTTACAGGAGAGAGACTATGAAAATCGCGACCTATCAGGCGGACGGCAACACCGGGCTCGGTGTGGTCCAGGGTGACCAGATCATCGACCTCGCCTCCTGCGGCCTGCCTGGCGACATGATGAGCCTGCTCGCGCAGGGCATAGACGTGGCGGCAATCGAGGCGAAGCTAGGCGGCGGCACGTCGATGGCCCTGGCTGACGTGACGCTGCTCGCGCCCGTGCCAAACCCCGGGAAAGTGCTGGCCATCGGCCTCAACTACGGGGACCACATCGCCGAAACCGGCAGCGAGGCACCGAAGCACCAGGTCTGGTTCAACAAGCAGCACAACTGCATCAACGACCCGTACGCAGACATCAACCTGCCCGCCGTTTCCGACAAGCTGGACTACGAGGCGGAGCTCTGCCTGGTGATCGGTAAGACCTGCAAGCATGTGCCCCGGGAACGGGCGCATGAGGTCATCGCCGGGTACTTCTGCGGCAACGACGTCAGCGTGCGGGATTGGCAGCTGAGGGCGCAGACCTTTCAGATCGGCAAGTCCTTCGACACCCACGGCCCCATCGGCCCGTACCTGGTCACGCCGGACGAGGTGGGCAACCCGCACGAGCTCGATATCAGGTGCCTGGTCAACGGCGAGGAGCGGCAGAGCTCGAACACCCGACATCTGATCTTCGACTGCTTCGATGCCGTAGAGCATCTCAGCCAGGCCTTCACGCTGGACGTGGGCGACGTGCTGTTCATGGGCACACCGTCCGGGGTCGGCGTCGCCATGCAGCCGCCGAAATGGCTGGTCGAAGGGGATAAGGTCCGCGTCGAGATCGACCGGCTCGGCTACATCGAGAACACGGTGGTCGCCGAGCAGGCGGAAACCCGGATCGGCTGACTCAGGAAGCTTTCTTCTGCTGCGGTGCGTTGCGCTTGAGGTTGCCCGAGCGGTTCAGGCGCTTGCCCGAAGATTTGCGAACCTGGTTATTCTGGTCCCTCGCGATGAGCTGGGACTCGCTGCGATTGATCACTTTTCTCTCCTCGGCAGGGAGTACTACTTCATGGCTTGGCTCCGAGGAGCCAGGCCTCCTTTTCTGATCTGTCCGCTGGTTGGCCCAGCAGGCCGATCGCCCGATTACACTACAGGGCGTTCGGCGCATTTGTGCGCCAGCTAACAGTTTTGCAAACGCCTGAACACTGCCTTCCATTGGGCCGATAGCGCTCGAGACTGAGCTCTTCGCTACCGGTTCTGCGTTTCCAGGGCTTCCAGCGCGGCGTGCACCTCGTGCAGCGTCGCCACGATCCGGTGGCCCAGACGCTCGAGCTCAGCGGTTGGCGCCACCAGGTCCGGGACCTGATAAACCGTGCAACCGGCGCTGACCGCCGCCCGCACGCCGTTGGCTGAATCCTCCAGCGCCCAGCAACGGGTCGGTTCGAGCTCGAGTCGGGCAGCGCCTGCCAGATAAGGATCCGGGTTCGGCTTGCCGCGCTCGGTCTCTCCGCCGCAGATGAGGCTTGAGAAAAACCGGATCAGTCCGGTTGCTTCGAGCTTCTCTTCTGCTGTCGCCCGCCGCGTGGAAGTCACCAGCGCCATGGGCACCTCACGCGCGTGCAGGTGCGTGAGCAGGACCAGCGCTCCGTCTTTCACCGGAACCGGCCCCTCAGCAAGGCGCGCATGGTAATGATGCGACCAACGCTCATCAATAGCTTCGTACGGAAAATCTTCACCGTAAGCCGCCATGATCAGCTCACGGGTTCTCTCGTAGGTACTGCCGATGCACTGCTGGTACGTTACCAGGTCCGCCGTGTAGCCATGGTCTTCGCAGGCCCGAACGAATGCATCCCGGGCCAGCCGCTCGGAGTCCAGCAGCAGGCCGTCCATGTCGAACAGCACGCCCGCCGGGTACGGGCGCCCGGCAGCGCTCACGAAGCGTCGGCCGCCTCGACCAGGTTGTTCAGCACGTACTGGAGGATGCCGCCGGACTCGAAGTAGGCGATCTCGTTCTCGGTATCCAGGCGGCTCATCACCGTGGTCTCTGCGGTGCTGCCGTCTGCCCGGGTCACCTTCAGAACCAGATCCTGGCGCGGCGTGATCTCGGTGACGCCTTCCGGCAGGCTGAGGTCGATGACCTCATCACCTGTCAGGCCGAGGGACTGGCGACCCTCGCCCTCCTTGAACTGCACCGGCAGCACGCCCATGCCGATCAGGTTGGAGCGGTGGATGCGCTCGAAGCTCTCGACGATCACCGCCTTCACCCCCAGCAGCCGTGTGCCTTTGGCCGCCCAGTCCCGGGAAGAGCCGGTGCCGTACTCCTTGCCGCCGATCACCACCAGCGGCGTGCCTTCGCCCTGATAGCGCATCGCCGCATCGTAGATGGACAGCTGATCGCCGCTCGGCACGTGCTTCGTGTAGCCCCCTTCCGTGCCCGGCACCATCTCGTTTCTGATTCGGATGTTGGCGAAGGTGCCGCGCATCATCACCTCGTGGTTGCCGCGCCGGGAGCCGTAGCTGTTGAAGTCCGCCTCGTTGACCGCCGCCTGCTGCAGGTACTGCCCGGCCGGGCTGTCTGCCTGGATAGCGCCCGCCGGGGAGATGTGATCGGTGGTGACCGAATCGCCCAACAATGCCAGGATGCGCGCGCCGCTCACGCCGGCCTCCTGGTTCAGATCGCCACCCACCGAGAAGAACGGCGGCTGCTTGATGTAGGTGGAGTCTTCCCAGCCATAGGTACCGGCGCTGTCCACCTCGATGGCCCGCCAGGCCTCCGGGCCGGTGAACACGTCCGCGTACTGACGCTCGAACATCTCCGCGGAGACCGTGGCCGCTGCTTCCTCGATCTCGGCGTTCGAGGGCCAGAGATCCGCGAGAAAAACGTCGGCGCCGTCCGCGTCTTTGCCGATGGGCTCGCTGGCCAGATCGACGCGGGTCGTGCCTGCCAGCGCGTAGGCCACCACCAGCGGCGGCGAGGCCAGCCAGTTGGTGCGAATCTCCTGATGCACCCGGCCCTCGAAGTTGCGGTTGCCGGACAGAACCGAGGCAACCACCAGATCTCCCTCGCCGATGGCCGCCGAGATGTGCTTAGGCAGCGGCCCCGAGTTGCCGATGCAGGTGGTGCAGCCGTAGCCCACCAGGTTGAAGCCGAGTGCATCCAGATCGTCCTGCAACCCGGTCTTCTCCAGATATTCGGTCACCACCTTGGAGCCCGGGGCAAGAGACGTCTTCACCCAGGGCTGAACCTGCAGGCCGCGGGCCAGCGCTTTGCGCGCAACCAGGCCGGCGCCCACCATCACTGCCGGATTGGAGGTATTGGTGCAGGAGGTGATGGCTGCCAGCACCACGTCGCCGTGACTGAGGCTGTAGTCCGTGCCGGGCACGGGCACCTGCAGCTCCTTGCTCGCCGCCCTGCCTTGCAGTTCCAGCGCCTCGTCGAAGGCACGCCGCATGTCCGTCATCGCCACCCGGTCCTGGGGCCGTTTCGGCCCGGCCAGGCTCGGCACCACCGTTGCCAGGTCCAGGGCCAGGGTGTCGGTGTAGGTGGCCTCGTTCATGCCGGGCTCGCGCCACATCCCCTGAGCTCTGGCATAGGCTTCCACCAGCTCGATGGTCTCTGCCGAGCGGCCGGAAAGGTCCATGTAGCGGAGCGTCTCCGCGTCGATGGGGAAGAAACCGCAGGTCGCACCGTACTCCGGCGCCATGTTGGCGATGGTGGCGCGGTCTGCCAGCGGCAGGTGATTCAGGCCGTCGCCGAAGAACTCGACGAACTTGCCGACCACACCCTTCTTGCGCAGCATCTCCACCACCGTCAGCACCAGGTCCGTGGCCGTGATGCCCTCCTTGAGGCTGCCCGTGAGCCTGAAGCCGACCACGTCCGGCACCAGCATGGAGATGGGCTGGCCGAGCATGGCCGCTTCCGCCTCGATGCCGCCCACCCCCCAGCCGAGCACGCCCAGACCGTTGATCATGGTGGTGTGGCTATCGGTTCCGACCAGGGTGTCCGGGTAGGCGATGGTTTCCCCGCCCTCCTCTCTGGTCCAGACCGCCCGCGCCAGGTATTCAAGATTCACCTGGTGGCAGATGCCGGTACCAGGGGGCACGACCCGGAAGTTGTCGAAGGCCTGCTGGCCCCAGCGGAGGAACCGATAGCGCTCACCGTTGCGCTGCATCTCCAGCGCCACGTTCGCATCAAAGGCCTGCTCGGTGCCGAACTCGTCCACCATCACCGAGTGGTCGATCACCAGATCCACCGGCGACAGCGGGTTGATGATCTCAGGGGAGTAACCCGCATCCACCGCTACGCTGCGCATGGCAGCCAGGTCGGCGACGCCGGGCACGCCGGTGAAGTCCTGCATCAGCACCCGGGCCGGACGAAAGGCGATCTCCTCCGCGAGGCCGGCCTCATTGCCGGCGCTTTCCGCCCAGCCGGCGAGCGCCCGGATGTCTTCCTCTTTCACCGATACCCCATCCTCGAAGCGCAACAGGTTTTCCAGGAGGATCTTCAGGGACATGGGCAAACGGTCCACGTCGCCGAGGCCGGCAGCCTGTGCGGCCGGCAGGCTGTAGTAGACGTACGAGTGATCACCAGCGCTGAGGGTTGCCCTGGTGTTGAAGCTGTTCCTGCTCATTAGATTCCTTCCTTGATTTAGTGCTTCAGAGCCCTTCGCCGAGCTCTCTGGTTGGCGATTCTGGAGATGGCTTGTCGCGCTCAGCGTCTCTGCCGAACAGATGCGCACCGCAGCGCCAGCAGTATGTGGCCTCCCGGATGTGTCCTTCCACCGAACATCCCGGGCAGGTGCGGGTGTTTGCCGCTTTCCTGTGCGCTTCGGACAGCTCCAGAGTGACGATACCCGTCGGCACGGCGATGATGCCGTAGCCCATGATCATGACCAGGGTGGCCACCGCCTGACCCAGCGGCGTGAGCGGCGTCAGGTCGCCGTAGCCGACCGTGGTCAGCGTGATCACCGCCCAGTAGATGCTGCGCGGGATGCTGGTGAAGCCGTTTGCTTCGCCCTCGATGAGGTACATGAAAGACCCGAAGATCACCACCAGGGCCAGCACCGTCGAGATGAATACGGTGATCTTGCGGCGGCTGGCGATGAGCGCCTGGGTGAGGAGCTCCGCCTCGCCAACGTAGCGAACCAGCCGCAGCACCCGGAAGATCCGCAGCACCCGGAGAATCCGGATCACAAGCAGGTACTGAGTGTCGGCAACCAGCAGGCTCAGATAGGTCGGGATGATGCCCAGCAGATCAACCAGGCCATAAAAGCTTCGAGCGTAGCGACCCGTATCCTGGATGCACCAGAGCCGGGTTGCGTACTCCAGCGTGAAGAGAATGGTGAAGAACCACTCGATGGCGAGAAAGTACTCACCGTAGGCCTGGTGCAGCGCGGCCACCGAGTCCAGCAGCACCGCCAGCACGCTGACCAGGATGCAGATGATGAGGCCCACATCGAACGCCTTGCCGGCGGGAGTGTGGGCCTCGAAGATGATGATGCGAACCCGATCCTTGAGTGGTGTCTTCGACTCCGACTCGGTTTCGGCGCTGTCAGTCCCGGAAGGCTCTGTCATAGGAACCGATTCTAGCAGGCTGCCGGAAATCCTCTGACCAGCCTTCGCTGCTCAGAAGCTCTCCGGCCCCCTGGCGCGTCAGGATCGGTCAGATCAGGCGGCGATCACCTCGATCCGACGCGGCTTCCGCTCTTCGCGCTTGCTGACGGTGACTTCCAACACGCCGTTGGCAACGCGCGCGCTGATGGCGTCGGCATCCGCATCTTCCGGCAGCTTGAAGCGGCGGCTGAACTTGCCGGCCCGGCGCTCCAGACGATGGTTGCGCTCACCTTCGGCACGCTCGCTGCGGGTGCGCTCGCCGCTCATGACGAGCACGCCGTCTTCCACGGCTACAGCCACCGCCTCAGCGGATACGGACGGGATTTCCAGATCGATGCGATAGGCATCCGCCGTCTCCCAGACGTCGGCTACCGGTGTCCAGCTTTCCGAAGCGGGGCGACGGTCAGCTGCGAAGTAAGGATTGAAACGAACGATGCTCATGACGAGTCTCCTCGGGTAATTTGACGTTGTTACCCGACCCTAAATGGGTGCGATCCTCGTCCGCACAAGGCCTTGAAATTCGCCTGTCAGTCCCCAGCGGGGCAAAAATATTTTGTCAGTGCCGGGCGATGAAGCCGAGCACGTGCTCGGCGATCACCGGCGCCAGGGCGTGCGGGATGTTGTGGCCCATGCCCGGCACCATGACCAGCTCGGCGCCGGGAATGCTGCGTGCGGTATCTTCGCCGCCGGCAGGCAGCACCAGCGGGTCGTCCGCGCCGTGGATCACCAGGGTCGGCGCGCTGATCGTGCCCAGACGCTGCACCCGGCTGCCATCTTCCCGGGCCGCAAACATCTGCCGGGCCACCCCTTCCGGGTAGTGGCTGCGATCGTAGACCGCCTCGGACATGGCGCGGCGCTCCGCCTCTGTCTCCGGGTAGCCGGGCGAGCCCCAGACCACCCGGTTCTCCACATCCAGCTCGATCAGCCCGGCCCGGGTGTCGGCGGTCAGCATCATTCGGTCCCAGACCTCCTGCGACGGTCGAGGCAGATCCGGATTGCCCGAGTGCGACATCACCGAAAACAGGCAGCGCACCGACTCCGGGTGCTGCACGGCAACCAGCTGCGCAATCATGCCGCCGAGCGAGATCCCGAACACATGAAACCGCTCCTCGCCGAGCGCCCGCATCAGCGCCACCACGTCGTCTGCCATGTCCGAGAGCGCGTAGTCTTGGTCCAGCCGGCTGGACAGGCCGACGTCGCGATTGTCGAAGATCACCACCTTGAGCCCACCGGCCACCAGCGACTCGATCAGCACCGGGCTCCACTCGATGAGCTGCGTGCCGAGCCCACGGATCAGCACGATTGCAGCGTCGGCGCTCCGGCCCGCCGGCGCGTAGACCTGCACCGCAAACTCGAGGCCGTTCGCTGAGACTTTCTGGGTGGCTCGATCATCGAGGATTCGCATGCTCAGTGGTCCTGATCCAGGTGGGGCTTCAGTGGTCTTTGACGATGTTGTAGACCGTCTCGGTGCCGATCTCGAGACCCGCCTGCACGAAGTGCGGCGGCAGCTTGTCGGTGTCCGTTCGCTCCAGCAGCTCGATCCGGCAACGGCTGCCGAACAGCCGCTCTACTTCCGCTTCGGTCACCGAGTGGGGTGGCCCGGAGACCACGCTCTGATCGTACTCGAGCGCAATGAGCAGGATGTGCGCGTGCTCGGGAATCACCCGCAGCATGTGATCGGCGTACTGCTCGCGGAGATCCGGCGGCAGCGCCACCAGCGCGCCGCGATCGTACACCGCCCGGACGCCGAGAATGTCCGGTGCCGCCAGATCGAAGAAATCGCCGCAGTAGATGGTGCTGCGCTCGCCCTGGTAACGGACCAGGTAGAAGTGATCGGTGCGTTCCGGCGTTTCTCCGCCCTCGTCGAAATAGGCGGTCACGGCCTTCTCGGACAGCTCGATGCCCATCACCGGGTGGCCGATGGACTCGAGGTAGCGCATATCCAGGCTCTTGCCGCACAGCGGTACGAACACCTGAGCACCTCTGGTGATGCCGAGGCTCCGCCAGTGCTTCTCTAGCAGCGGATTGGTCTGGGGCAGGTGCCAGCCAAGCTGATCCTGCTGCCAGCGTTCCAACCAGAAATCGTGCTCCATGCGCGCTGTCTTCCTCCTGCCTTGCTCTCGGGCGCGAAGGACCTGAGTATTATCGAATGGCTCAACCCACGGCAACCAGGATTCCCCCCGCCAAGCTCCGGCGCATTGCCCTGGAATCTCAGGGTCTGCTAAAGGCGGAGCCCTTCGGCCGCGGCAAGAACGCCACCAGGAAGGCGATAGAAGCCATCGGCTACGTGCAGATCGACACCATCTCGGTGGTCAGCCGCGCCCATCATCACGTGCTGCACAGTCGCGTGCCGAACTACGAGCCGAAGCATCTGGACCGGCTGCAGGCTGAGGCGGCGATCTTCGAGTACTGGTACCACGCGGCCGCTTACCTGCCGATGCGCGACTACCGGTTCGCCCTGCCGCGCATGGAAGCCATGCGCGATCGCACCGAACGCTGGATCCGCAGTCGGGACGACAAGCTGATGGCGGAGGTTCTGGCCCGGGTCGAAGCGGAAGGCCCGCTGATGGCGCGGCAGTTCGAGTCGGATGGCAACGAGGAGTCGGGCTGGTGGAACTGGAAGCCAGCCAAGCGCGCCCTCGAGCAGCTGTTCATGCAGGGTGACCTGATGGTCACCGGCAGAGACGGCTTCCAGAAAACCTACGACCTCCGCGAGCGGGTGCTGCCCGAAGGCACGGACACCCGGATGCCGGACGATGCGGAGATGGCCGCTTACCTGCTGCGCACCATGCTCAGAGGTCACGGCTTCATCACCCCGAAGGAAGTGACGCACCTGCGGCGCGGCAAGCCGATCCGGGAAGCGCTGAAGGCGCTGCTCGAAGAGTCGCTGGCGGCAGGCACCCTGGTTGCCATCCGTCAGCCCTGCGGCGCGCTTGCCTACACTGAGCCGGAGCGGCTGGAAACCAGAGCAGCGCCGGCTACCGGCCGCGCCACCCTGCTTTCGCCGTTCGACAACCTGGTGATCCATCGCGACCGGGTTCAATCCGTGTTCGGCTTCGATTACCAGATCGAGTGTTACGTCACCGAGAAGGAACGGCGGTACGGCTACTACAGCCTGCCGATCGCTTACCGGGACCGCCTGATCGGCCGGGCAGACTGCAAGGCGCACCGCCAGGAAGGACGGTTCGAGATCAAGCATCTGCACTTCGAGCCGGAGGCTGACCCGGACCGGGACGACTTCCTGCCGGCGCTCGCCGATGCCTTCCGGCGCTACGCCGTGTTCAACGACTGCAGCGACATCAGCCTCAGCCGCACGAGCCCGGCGCATCTCGGCACTGCGCTCAGCGACGCGCTCAAAGCCTGAGCCCCGTTCAGAAACCGTTCATACCCGATTCAGAGCCCGTTCAGTGGGTCAGCCCTAACCTGGGCCCCACATTGAAGCAGTCATGGAGACACCCATGCGTAGAACGAGCACTGACAATTCAACCAACCCGAAGAAGCGCCGCATCATCCAGCTGGCCGCTTCAGCCCTCGCCGTTTCCGCCGCCTTCGCCAGTGGCGCAGCCCTGGCAGATCACAAAGGTCCTCACCCCGGGCACTACAAGCAGGGCCACTACAAGCACGGTCACCATAGCACCTACAACTACCAGGACAGGTATCGCTATGGCCCGATCTACTGGAACCAGCAGCAGCGGGTGCGCGTGCACATCCCTGTCAGGGACCACGGACCGGAAGTCCTGCCGATCGGACGACTGATCGCACAGAACAGCCACATCGACCTGGATCGCTACCGGCTGGTGGCCGTCGTCACCGAGAACGGCCGCTTCTCGAACGGCTACGCGTCGCTGCGTACCGGCGACAGCAGAACCGATCGCTACTTCCTGAATTCTCACGGGAGGACCTGGATTCCCGCGCCGAGCCGCGCCGACAGCTACTGGCGCCTGCGCCTTGGTCCGGGCACCCAGGTCCGCTCCCTGACCGCGGTTCTCGAGCCCCGGCACCGTTGGGGCTACAGAAAGCCTGCAGATCGACGCTACGGCTCGACCTACCAACGTGGCCAGCACGTTGCGAGCAGCGCGCCCTGGTTGGGACTGGCCTGGATGTTCGCCAACGCCGACGAGGATCAGCATCGCGATCGCAAGCAGGCCAAGCGGTTTAACCTGCTCCGCGCGGAGCAGGAGCGCACCGAGGCGGAGCTTGCTAAGACACAGCAGAAGCTGGAGCGCAGCCAGGAGCGCAACAAGCAGCTGAAAAGTCAGCGCGAGCGGTTGGCGGAAGAGCTCTCGCACGAGCGGCTCGAAGACCGTCAGGGCAGGCGCGGCAAAGCCGACAAGCATCGGAAGGGCAAGCGCGCCACCGAGCGCAGGTCCGAACGGGAGGTGAAGCGCACCGTCCGCTACGTGGTCAGCGCTTCCTGAGCGAAGCCCAGCGCAGGACCGGCATCAGATCTGCCGGTCCCTGCCCTCCCAGAACGGCGCCCGTACGTGGCGCCGTTGTATTTTGCCGCTCGGCAACCTCGGCAGATCGTCCACAAAGTCCACGGAGCGCGGGCTCTTGAACGCCGCCAGCCGTTCCCGGCCGTGCGCGATGATGGCGTCCGCCAGGTCGGTGGACGGCTGGAACCCTTCCGCGAGCTGCACCACCGACTTCACCTCCTCGCCCCACTCGTCGTTCGGCACGCCGACGGTGCAGACATCGAGCACGGCCTCGTGCGACAACAGGGCTTCGTCCACTTCCTGCGGGTAAATGTTGACGCCGCCGGAGATGATGGTCTCAGCGCTCCGGCCGTTCAGAAACAGGAAGCCGTCCTCATCGAAATAGCCCATGTCACCGAGGGTGAACCAGTCGCCGCTGTAGGACTCACCGGTCTTCTCCGGCGACTTGAAGTACTCGAAGCGACCCTCGTCGGGCGCCTTGAAGTAAATGAAGCCCGTTTCCCCCTGCGCCACCTCGTTGCCGTCGTCGTCGACGATGCGGGTCCCTTCCGGGTTCGGCGTGTTGCCGACGCTGCCCGGCTTGGTGAGCCAGGTTTCGGAGTCGATGGTGAAGCCACCACCACCTTCGGTGGCCGCGTAGTACTCGTTCACGATCGGGCCGAACCACTCGATCATGGCGTGCTTCACGTGCACCGGGCAGGGTGCCGCGCCGTGCACGATGTACTCCATGCTGCTGATGTCGTAAGCCGACCGGGTGTCTTCCGGCAGCTGCAGCAGCCGGTGGAACATGGTGGCCACCATATGGGTGTGGGTAACGCCGTGCGCCTGGGTCAGCCGCAGGGTCTCTTCCGGATCCCACTTGTCCATCATGACGATGGCGGAACCGGCGGCCAGCGGCAGGTGCACGTTGAACATCAGCGGCGCCGCGTGATAGGCCGGGCCCGTGCACAGGTTGACCTTGCCGGGTCCGTGCCCGTTCACCTGCAGAACCGCCTGGGTCGGCGGCACCTGGGTCTTCCGGTACACGCCTTTCGGGCGACCGGTCGTGCCCGAGGTGTAGAGCATGGTGGTGCCGCGGATGGGATCGTCGATGTCGGCCGTATCGAAGCCGGCGATGGCGGCCTCGTAGTCCTCGAAGTCTTCGATCTGCCCGCCGATGGCCAGACGCACGGCGCAGTTCTTGGCGTGCGACACCGCGTCGACGCCGGTACCGAGATCCGCATCGTAGATCACGGCCCTGGCCTCGCAGTTGTCGATCACGTAACCCGCCTCTTCGCCGGTGAGGTGGAAGTTCACTGGCGTGAAGCGGATACCGCCGCGCTGCGAGGCGGCGAACGCCTCGATGAACTCCGGCCGGTTCCGGGAGACCACGGCGATGGCATCACCCGGACCGATGCCGCGATCGTGCAGGAAGCGCAGCAGCTGGTTGGTTCTGGCGTTCAGCTCGCTGAACGAACGATCACCGAAGTGGGTGGCCAGCGCCAGAGCATCACCCTGATTGGCCGCGTGATGGGCGAGCGCCATGCCTTTCTCGAGCGCCGCGTCCAGAGATGCGTAGATATCCGTCATGATGTCCCCCGACCCCTTAATTCCCCCGGGAGATCGATTTAAGCACTGCGCAGCTAGAAGTAGTAGACCCAGCGCAGGTAGCCCTGCAGCGCGCCGCCTGTGGTGAGATCGTCGCCGAACACCGGCACGCCGCCGAACTCGGTGCCGGCGTCGCCGATGGGCAGGGTCACGCCGGCCTCCAGGGTGGCGTGATCACTGGGCACGTAGCTGAGGGTGGTCTGCAGCAGGGAGCTGCCGTCCTGCAGGTTGCCGATCAGGGTCAGCGCCTGGGTCCACAGCGGGTGCCACTGGATCGAGCCGCCCAGCGCCAGGTAGTCACGCATCAGGTTGAACACCTCGCCGCGAAGCAGCCGGGCGGTGAGCGGTTCCGGCAGCAGGGTCGGGCTGGGCGGCAACTTTTTGACGCCAAAGTCGTTGTGGTAGTACTCGGCGAACACGTAGCTGGACTTGCCGCCGAGATCGAAGCTGTAGTCCAGGTTTACGATGCCGGAGAAGTACCAGTCGCCGTCCTCCAGCCGGGTAGCAACCAGATCGGTGCGCAGCATGGCGCTGCGCACCGGTATCCGCAGCGCCCCGCCGTAAACCTGATCCCGATAGTGCTTGCCGCCGAACAGCTCGAGCTCGCTGCCGCCGACGAACTTCCGCCACTTGATGGCAGCGCTGGCCACGTCTGAGGTGGCGTCACCCTCGAGGTCACGGCGGGCGACCCCGAGAAACTGCAGGTCGCTGCCGTCGTTGAACAGCTTGTCGACGATCAGCAGGTCGTCACCGGCCTTGAAGTCGCGGTCAACGGTGGTGGGGGCAAAGGGGCTGAACAGATCCATGGGCTGAAAGACCAGCCCGCTGCCCCAGCTCACCGCCTCCCGGCCCACGGTCACCCCCCAGGTGCTGCCGCGGTACTGCAACGCCAGGCGGTCGAAGCGGTGCACCAGGCGATGCCGATCGCCGCTGTGCAGCTCCCAGGTCAGATCCATGAGCCGGAAGTCATCGTCGGTGGCGGACTGATCGAGGGTCGCGCCCGGGCTGGTCAGGAAGGCGAAGGAGTCACCGCCGTTGAGGATGGTGTTGTGGTGCGCGGTCAGCCTGACCCGACCGATTTCCTGGGTGAACAGCAGGCGCAGATCGGCGGTGTAGTCATAGGCCGGCGTGCCGGCGAGCTCCCGCTGCAGGCTGTGATCGGGCAGGGCTGCGCCTACGCCGAAAAACTTGGCGCGGACGTCCATCTCCAGGGCCTGCACCTGGCTGGCAGCGGCCAGCAGAGCCGCAACGCCGAGCAGCCGGCGCAGGACCTGCGCCAACGTTATTAACCGCGGCTTGCGGCTGGTTCGGGCTGCCGGGCTCATGCCGCCTGGCGGGCGCTGTCCTCGATGATCTCACCGTCACGCAGCCGGACCTGGCGCTTGGCGTAGCTCATCACCAGCGGGTCGTGGGTTGCGGTGACGATGGTGACGCCATGGTCTTCGTTCAGCCGCTGCAGCAGCTTCAGGAGCTCTTCGGTGGTCTTCGAGTCCAGGTTGGCGCTCGGCTCATCAGCGAGCAGCAGCACCGGGTGGGTAACCACTGCCCGGGCAACGGCAACCCGCTGCTGCTGACCGCCGGACATCTCGCCCGGCCGCCGATCCGCCATGCCGGTGAGCCCGAGCTCCTCCAGCATGGCCGAGGAGCGGCTGTGCCGCTCGGAGGCCGCTACACCCTGCAGCTGCATGATGAACTCGACGTTTTCGAGCGCAGACAGCACAGGAATCAGGTTGTAGGCCTGAAACACGAAGCCCATCTTGTCCAGGCGAAGGTCGGAGAGCTGGCTCTCGGACAGGTCGTTGAGCAGCACCCCGTCCACCTCGACGGTGCCTTCGTCGGGGCGGTCCAGGCCGCCGATCACGTTCAGCAGCGTCGACTTTCCGGATCCGGACGGTCCGGCCAGGCTGACGAACTCACCCCGGGCCACCTCGAAGTCGACATCAACAAGCGCTCGAACGGGAACGGTATCGTCCTGGTAAGTTCGCGAGATCGACTGGCAGCGTACGACTAAGTCACTCATCTGCGGAGAGCCTCCAGAGGTTTGATTTTTACAGCCCGCCACGCGGGATAAAGCGCGGCCAGCACGCCGAAGAACAGGCTCAGCACCGTCACCAGAACGATGTCTTCCATGAGGATGTGCGGCGTCAGCACGCTGCGCATGCCAGCCATCTCCACCCCCTGCGCCCACTGGCTGAGATCGATGCCGTCCCCAAGCCACTGGGTGGCGAGGATCCAGCCGAGCACGATGCCCGCGGCAACTCCGGTCAGCATGATGATGGTGGACTCGAGCACCACCTGAACGATCACGGCGCCCGACTTCATGCCGACGGCGCGCAGCATGCCGAACTCCTTGATCCGCTCCATGACCGCCGTGATCAGGGTGTTGACCAGGCCGAAGATCAGCGCGCCCATGATGACCATGAACCAGATCAGGATGGCGCTGTCGACGTAGACGAACATGGCCGCTGCCTGCGGCTCAAGCTCCTGCCAGTCCATGACGTCGAGCGTGGAGAAGAACCCGGACAGGCTGCTCTTCACCTCTCCTTCCTTCAGCTCGTCGATCAGCTTGATCGACACCTCGGTGACCACCGGCGCTTCGACCATCTTCTGCAGCGCGTTGACGCCGGTGAACACGAACTGCTTCTCGAGCGCCGTCCCTTCCGCATCGTAGAGACCGGCGATGCGGAAGCCGGCTTCGCGGTTTCGTCCGTCCAGCCCCTGGGTAATGATCACCAGCCGGCGGCCGACCTCGGTCTCGAGCTGTCGCGCCAGCTCAACGCCGATGAGCACGCGGCCGTCTTCGCGGTCTCCGAGCCCTTCGCCGCTGATGTCCACATCACCGAGAAAGGAGATGTTTTCCTGCGCCGGGTCGACGCCGACGAACTGCACCCCCCGGGTTTCGCGCTCGCTCATGATCACCGCGGGAATGCGGATCCGAGCCGCCCAGCCCTCCAGCTCCGCGGCCGGCACGTCCGGTTGCCAGTCCGGCTCGAGCTCGAAGCTCTTCTCGATGTTCGGATCGTCCAGGTAGCCGGGCGCCAGCACCTTGATGTGGCCGGTCAGGTTGGCCACCGCGGCTTCGCGCATGTCGAACTGCATGCCGCGGATCAGGCCGTTGGTCACCACCACGCCGGCAACGGCGACAACGATCGCCATGAGCAGCATGAGGTTGCGGCGCTTGTGGCGGAACAGGTTGCGCACGCTGAGCGCTACCAGCAGGTTCAGAGGCACGGGCACTCCTTAGCGATTTCCATCGGCAGCAGTTTCGAGCGACGGGTCAGCTTGCTCATTCGGTACCTCGCAGGGCTTCCACCGGCCGCAGCCTGCGGATCCGCAGGGCCGGGATGAACGCCGCAATCTGGGTGCCGAGCACCATGATCAGGCCGGAGCTGACGGCCGCTGTGACCGAAAAGCTCGGGAACATGCGGTCGGGCATGTTGTAGGTGCTCAGCACCTCGGTTGCCGCAGCGGGTAGCGGCATGCCCACCTCAGCCAGCGGCACCAGCAGCGCAAGCGACAGCAGCACGCCGGCCGCCACGCCGAGAATCGCCAGGAACAGCGCCTCGATAGCAAGCTGCAGCATGATGCTGCCGGGCTTCATGCCGATAGCCATCAGCATGCCGAACTCCTGGGTCCGCTCGAACACGGTCATCATGAAGGTGTTGACGATGCTGAAGGTGACGATGATGGCAATCAGCCCGAAGAACAGGAGCGTGCTCACCTGCTTGATGTCGATGGTCTGCACCAGCTCCGGCATCAGCTCCCGCCAGCCGAGCACGCGCCAGCTCTGGTCGCTTTCCGCTGCCAGCCGGGCGAGCACCTGGTCGCTGCCCATCACGCTCTCGGTGAGAAAGACGACCTGGTGCGACTCGTCCGGCTCGAGCGCCCAGGCGGCCCGGAAATCGTCGATAGGGATCTGCAGCACCGACCGATCGAGCGCCGTCATGCCGCTGCTGATGAGGCCGACCACATCGGCAACGATGGCGGCAACGCCGCCCTCCTTCGCCGTGCCGAGCAGGACGATCTCGTCTCCCACCGCCACGCCGAGGTTCCTGGCCAGCACCGAGCCGAGCACCGCTTCCCCGGCTCCCTGCAGGTAACGGCCGTCGGCAACCATCTCCGGCAGGGTCGACCAGCGGGACTCCTGATAGGCGTCCACTCCAATCACCTGCGCCCCGAAGCTGCGCTCGCCCTTGGAAACCAGAGCAAAGCCCAGCACCCGCGGGCTGGCCGCGAGCACGCCCGGTTCCCCGGCAAGACGGCTCAGGAAGCCCTCGGTCCCGTTGATGGTGTGTTCCATCTTCGGATCGTCCTGGTAATCGGGGTGCTGAATCTGCGCGTGGCCGAGCATGAGCCGGGCGCCGTTATCCACCATCACCTCGAAGCTGCCATCCTGCATGGAGACGGAAAAGACCAGCAGCCAGATCGCAAAGGCGATGCCGCCGGAGGTCAGCCAGGTTCGACGTCGATTGCGCCAGAGATTGCGCCAGGCGATCAGCACCACGTTCGTACCCGAACGTCCTGACGCCGTGCCCGTTGCTGTTCCTGTTGCCTGGATCGCTTCGGTTGCCATCACTCGCTCCTGAGCGCCTCTACGGGCTTGAGCCGACGAATCCTGAGCGCGGGCAGCAAGGCCGCCAGCTGCGTGCCGATCAGCATGACCAGCGGCGAGACGATCAGCGCTTCCGCGGACAGAGCCGGATACATCCGATCCGGCATGTAGAACTGCCGCGCGTAGTCCTGCATGGCTTCGCCGAGATAGATACCCACGTCCATCAGCCACAGGGTCAGGCCCATGGCCAGCCCCAGGCCGATGGCGACCCCGAGCAGGCAGACGAACAACGCTTCCCACTGCAGCATGAGGATGATCCGCAGCGGCCGCATGCCGATAGCCAGCAGCATGCCGAACTCCTTGGTCCGCTCGAAAACAGTCATGATGAAGCTGTTCACCACGCTGAACACCACCAGCGCCATGATGATGCCGTACATGATCCGACCGCCGATCTTGTCCACCTCGATGCCCTGCTTGAGCTCCGGCAGCACCTGATCCCAGTTCCGCACCTCGAGCGCTGCCGGCAGCTCGGCCTGCAGCTGCCTGACCAGCGCCGGGCCGTCGTCCACGTCGTCTGCCCGGATGATCAGCGAGTGCACCTCGTCCTCCAGGCCGAAACCCGCCTGCACCTGATCGATGGGCGCCAGCATCAGCACCCGGTCGAGATCGCTCATGCCGGTTTCCAGCAGGCCAACCACCGTGAGCACCATGGCCGCCACGCCGCCTTCCTTACCGGTGCCGAGCACCACCACCTCGTCGCCGATGCCTGCGCCCAGGTTGCGGGCCAGCACGGATCCCAGCACCGCGTCTTCCGGGCCCTCGAGCGTGCGACCCTCCTTCAGCATCTTCACGAAGCGCACGGTGTCGAGCTCAGCGGCAATGTCGATGCCGAGCACCTGCGCGCCGAAACTGCGCTCGTCGACCGAGGTCAGGGCGAAGGTCTCCACCCGCGGGGCGACGGCAGCGATGCCGGGTGTGGCCCTGACCGCGGCCAGCACTTCGCTGGCGTTCTCGATGGTGTCCTCGAAGCGGTTGTCTTCCAGGTACTCACGGTTCTGCACCTGCAGGTGCCCGGCCATCAGCGCGGTGGCGTTGTCCGTCATCACGTCGTACTGACCGATCTGCAGGGCCATGAACGAGACCACGAGAAACACGGAAAAGGCGATGCCACCGGCGGTCAGCCAGGTGCGCCGCCGGTTCCGCCACAGGTTTCGCCAGCCGATCCGAATGCTGAGGGCGCCGTGCCCGGCGCCTGACGGTGACTGGCCCTGCTCGAGGGTGGCCTCGCTCATCAGCGGCCGCCGGACTGCAGGGAGAAGACGGTGAAGGTGCGGTCTTCGATCTCGATGTCGAACTCCGCCTGCTCGTAAATCACCTCGGTGTAGTTCTCCGGCTCGTCGAGCTTGTTCATCCGCATGCGCAGCGGCATCACCCGACCGCCCAGCTCGCCAATGGTCAGCGTTTCCAGCTTCTTCAGCGGCTCCATGGACTGGTCGTAGAACGTCTGCGAGATCAGCACGTAATCATCGCGCAGCACCCACTCCTCTTTGCCCCACACCACCGGCGCGTCGTCGTGCGGGATGGCCTCCACCGTGTAGATCACGTGCCCGTCTTCTTCCCGGGTGTCGATGATCGTCAGCTGGTAGTAGCGCAGCAGGTCGTCCGTGCGCGACAGGTCGTTGTAAGAGAAGTCGGAGCCGGCCCAGCTCTGCGACATCAGGCTGTAAGGCAGCCGGATGGTCCGGTTCAGCTTCGGCGTGTAGGTCCACATCTTGTCGCCCTGCTTCAGGGTGGCGTTGCCTGCATCCCGGGCCGGCGCGGTGAAGCGGATCAGCGCGTCTTCCCGACCGCGGGTCCAGGAAACCAGCGAGCTGGTCCGCTCCCAGTCCGGACGCTGGATGACCATGGAAAGCTCGGTGTAGGAGGTTCGCCCGCGGACCAGATCAAGCGCGCCGGCGACCAGGTCCTCGGCGGTCATGGTGGCCTCGACAGCCACCTCTGCGGCTTCGTCCGCAGCGGTTTCACCGCTCATCTCCTCGGCGGCGGCAAATGGGGCGGTCGACGCCAGCAGCAGGCAGACCAGCCAGAGACCGAGTGTTCTGCTGTCGGGTTTCATAGTGCAACTTCCTTCAACGGGCTGAGCCGTGGGTTCGTGGTTCGCTCAAGTTCGGCAGCCCAGCTGGGCGGCTGGCCTGATGGCTGGGCCAGGTCGGCCACTCCAGCCACCAGCGTCGCGGCGAGCGTCCATGCGTAAGTTTCGAGCTCGGCGCCCTTGCTGGACAGCGCGCCGGTGAGCACAACCCCGGTGATCACGTCGATCAGCACCTGAGCCCTGGCGTGCAGGGTCTGGCGTGACAGGGTGCTGCCGGTTGCGTCATCGAGCAGCCCGATCATGAACTCGGCCCGCCAACCGTCGATCCGAGCCAGCACCGAGGCGTCCACCTCGCCGAGCGCCAGCGCCAGCTCGTGATCACCGCCGGAGAGGCTCGAGAGCAGGGGCATTTCCTGCATGCCCATCAGCCCCAACGCGATCAGAGCCTGCAGGCGCGCGGCCGCCGGGATGTCCGCATCGAGCAACGGCCCGAGGCGATCCACGTAGCCGCACTTCTCGAGCGCGATGGCATGCAGCACCAGCTCCGCTTTGTTGCGGTAGTAAAGGTAGACGGTGCCTTTAGCGACGCCGGCGGCTTTCGCCACCTCGTCGATGCTCGTTTTCCGATAGCCGTAACGGACGAACAGCGCCGTGGCGGACTCGAGGATCCGCTGCCGCTTGGCGCGCTGCTTGCCATCCGGTTCCGGCCAGAGAAACTCGTCCAGCCATTGCCGGATCTCTGCGATACCTTCGAACTCATCACTCATAACTGACCAATTTAACTATTTCGGTCATTTTGTCAATTGACAGCAGGCTGGATCATCCTAAAAATATATATCTTCTACATATTTAGATCTAATCAAATATTTTGCAGGACCAGAACGACTCCCTCCGAGCCAGGAAAAAACGGGCCGCGCGGGCACAGATCCTCAGCGCCGCGGGCGCCCTGATTCAGCAGCAGGGGTACGAGCAGACCACCATGCGCGACATCGCTGCCGCCGCAGAGGTCAGCTACCAGACCCTCTACAACTACTTTCCCGCCAAAGGCGACATCCTCTTCCAGCTGCTGGTCGAGCAGATCGAGGATGTGTCCGTCCACTACGCCGAAGTGCTGAATAGCTTCGACGGGGACCTGCTCGAGGCACTGGATGAGCTGGCCCGACTTGCCTTCGCGGCGCTGGCCAGCAGCGATCGACAGCTCTGGCAGACCGCGTTGATCGCCCTGCTCAATCAGGAGTCAGGCGCCAGCAAGCTGCTGGATCTCATCGACGCGGTCGCTCACCAGTCCCTCGAGGCGCTCTTGAGCGCCGCACGAAGCTCCGGCGACCTGACCCCAACCGTGCCGGTGGCGGAGATCGCGAACACCCTGTTCGACCTGATGGACTACGCCGTGGTCCGGCTGCTGCTCGATCCAGCCACCGACGAGCAGACCGCGCTCGGAAACCTGAGCGCTCGCTTCGCGGTTGTGCTATCACCCCAGCTGACACGCCATCGCCAATAGGCACCGGCAAAAGGAGAGGAGCCGACCATGACCTTACGCTGGGGCGTCGCAGCCACTGGCAACATTGCCCGCACTTTCGCCACCGCCCTTGCCGGTTCGCAAACGAGCGAGCTCAGGGCCGTCGGCAGCCGGTCCGCCGAACGGGCGGCCGGCTTTGCGGCAGAATTTTCTACGCCCGGGCACGAGGTGGCCTCGCTCAGCTACGACGAGCTGATTGCGCACCCTGATCTGGATGCGATCTACGTCGCCACCCCGCACCCACAGCATGCCGACTGGGTGCTGCGCGCGCTCCGGGCCGGCAAGCATGTGCTCTGCGAGAAGCCGCTGGGCGTCAACCATCCGGAAGTGATGGCCATGGTGGACGCCGCGGCCGATGCGGACCGCTTTCTGATGGAAGCGTTCATGTACCGCTGCCATCCGCAGACACACCGACTGCAGGCGCTGCTGGCGGACGGCAGCATCGGCAGGGTCCGGCAGATCCGAGCCAGCTTCGGGTTCGGCGCACCGCCGAACCCCGAATCCCGACTATTTGCGCCGGACATGGCCGGCGGCGGCATCATGGACGTGGGCTGTTACCCGGTTTCCATGGCCTGCCTGCTTGCCGGTGGCGATCCACTGGAGATCAGCGGCGAAGGTCAGCTGGGTGACACCGGCGTCGACTACTGGGCAAGCGCAACGTTGAGATTCGCCGATGGCACGAGTGCTCAGCTCGCAACCGCCGTGACGCTGTGGCTGGACAACGGCCTGCAGGTGTTCGGAGACGACGGTTGGATAGAGGTGAATGACCCCTGGCTTGCCACCGAAGACTGGTCTTTCCGGATACACCGAGCCGGGCAGGAGCCGGAGGTGATCGAGGGCACAGCGCCGCCGCTGTATCAGCTCGAGATCGACCACGTGGCCGAGTGCATCGCCAGCGGCGCCCGGCAGTCGCCGCTGATGAGTCACGACGACAGCCTGCGCAACGCGCGCGTCCTGGATGACTGGCGGCAGGCCATCGGCCTGCAGTTTCCGATGGAGTCGGCAGCCGCGCACCGACCGCCGCTGGCCACCAGCTTCAGCCGCCCTGCCGCGCTGGCGAAGCCAGGCCAGGTGCCGCACCTCGACAAGCCTGTCTCCAGGCTGGTCATGGGCTGCGACAACCAGCCGGGCATGAGCCACGCAGCGGTGATGTGGGACAACTTCCTGACCCTCGGTGGCAACTGCTTCGACACCGCCCACATTTACGGCGGCGGCAGGATGGAGACCCTGCTCGGGCACTGGCACACGAGCCGCAACCTCCGCGACGACATCGTCATCATCGGCAAGGGTGCGCACACGCCGGACGACAACCCGGAAGCCGTGGCCCCGCAGCTGCAGGAAAGCCTGACAAGGCTGCAGACGGACTACCTGGACGTCTACTTCCTGCACCGTGACAACACGGAGATACCCGTGGGCGAGTTTGTCGACGCGGTGAATGCAGAGATCGAAGCGGGCCGGATTCGGGCCTGGGGCGGCTCGAACTGGACCCTGGCCAGAGTTCAGGCTGCCAACGCCTACGCCGAGCAGAACGGCAAGCAGGGCATGAGCGCGGTGTCCAACAACTTCTCCCTGGCGCACATGATCAAGCCGCTCTGGCCCGGCGTGCAGAGCGCAACCGATCCCGAGTACCGCGCTTACCTGGCCGACACCGGCATGGCGCTGATGCCCTGGTCCTCCCAGGCCCGCGGCTTCTTCACCCCCTGGGCCGAAGAGGTGATGCAGCACACGGGGCGGGAAAACCCGGTGATCACCGGCGTCCAGCCGACCATGGCGGAGCTGGCCGAGACCTGGTTCTCCGAGGACAACTTCGAGCGTCGCCGCCGCGCAGTCAGCCTTGCTGAAGAACGCGGCGTTTCGCCGATCCAGATCGCGCTGGCGTACGTGATCAGTCAGCCCTTCCCCTGCTTCCCGCTGATCGGCCCGCGGCAGATCAGCGAGACCAGAGGCTCGCTGGCGGCAATCGACATCGAGCTCAGCCCGGCGGAGTGCCGGTGGCTGAACCTGGAAGATTGATCAGCGCCGACGTCGCGCCAGCGAGATCACGTTGTCGCCCTTCACCACTTCCTGCTTGAGCGAGAACGCCACCTCCCAGGTGTAGGTGGTTTCGCCGTCGCGGAGAAAGCCGCGGCAGCCGTAACCTTCCGAGACCGCAAACAGCGCAAACGTCAGGTGCACGGTTTCGGAGTCGTTCCAGAGCAGGCCGAGGTTCGGTGGGCTGTCGAGCTTTGCAGTGCCGTGAAACACCTCGCCGGCGGATGCCAGGCGCAAGGTGTAGGTGCCCACATCGTTGGACGCCACCCGAACGTTCATGGTGCGCTTCTCGTCGTCCTGGAAGGCGAGGTCCGCGTTGATCACCAGGCCGGTATCGTCCGCTTCCACCCGGGCGTCGCACTCCACCGTCTTGCCGAGGCTCATGCCGTCGATCAGCACGCTGCCGCGGCCCAGCCAGTGTCCGGGTTTCAGAATCACAGCAGCGCTCCGCTGTCGTCGAGGGCAATGGGTTTGCCGATGGGATCCATGCAGCGGTCGTCCTTGTTGCGGGCGTTGTTGACGTAAGTGGACACCGGCACCGCGTCGATCTCCACCGGCAGGTCCGAGCTGATCAGGCTCGCAAACCCGTCGTTGTCCGGATCCATCCAGCTCCGGGCATCCTCCACCGACAGCATCAGCGGCTGGCGCTTGTGAATCTGCTCCATGGCCGGCGAGGCCGGCACGGTCAGCACCGTAAAGCTCTCCAGCCACTCGTCGGTCTCCGGATTGCGCCAGCGATCCCAGAGCCCGGCCAGCAGCAGGCCCGGATCATCGTGCGGTTTGAGCAGGTACGGGACCTTCTGCTTGTTCAGCCGGGTCCACTCGTAGAAGCCGCTCACCGGCACCACGCAGCGGCGCTTCTTGAACGGGTCGCGGAAGGCCGGCGACTTCGCCGCCGTTTCCGACTTGGCGTTGAACATGGCGTACTTGGTGGTGGGACCTTTCGACCAGTACGGGGTCAGCCACCAGCGCATGGGCACCAGCTCCGGCGACCCTGCCTCATCGAGGCGGAGCACCTGAATCGTCTCCGTCGGCGCCGCGTTGAAGTTGTCTGGCCCCGGATGGGGCAGCCCGACCAGCTCCATGAGGAGAACCGTCAGCGGGTCGGAGGTAACGTTGAACCGGCCGCACATGATCAGGCGTGCTTGCCCCTGGCCCAGTCGATGGTGGCCAGCGCCTTTTCGGCGAACGCCACCGGCGAGTCCTCGAGCTCGGTGGCCATGGTGTCGTTCCAGCGGTTGAGGAAGCCGAACATGGCGATCACGCCGACGATCTGCACGATCTGACGGTCACTGAAATGGGCTTTCAGCGCCTCGAAGTGTGCAGGCTCTGCTTCGTTCGGCACCCGACCAGCTGCCATGGCCAGCGCGATCACGGCACGCTCCGCCTCGCTGAAGGCCGGATCGGTCTCGAAGCTCAGGATCTTCGCCAGCTTCTCTTCCGGCGCGCCCTGTCGGTGCGCGTTGTGCGAGGTGTGCGCCTGGCAGTAGAGGCAACCCGAGGCGACGCTGGAGGCGAAGGCGATCAGCTGCACGGTGGCCGGCGGCAGGTTCTCGCTGGCATCACCCTGATCAGGCACGGAGTCCGCGAAGGCAGCCATCAGCCCCTTGAGATCAGCGCCGAAGGTGACGCTGGTGAGCATCATGAACGCCATGGGCAGCTGCGGCATGTGCGCCATGGTCAGCATGCTGTTCGGCAGAAACCCCATGCTGGCTTCCACCGCCGCAAATACTCCTTCCAGGCTGCCGGCCTCAGCTCGGTCGATTGGTGCCAGATGTGCCATGTCCCTCTCCTCGAGTCATCAGCGACGATGGTAATGGTTTGCCTTTTCCGGGTCATTCATCGAGCATCGCCCGTTCACTCGAGCACCCCGCACAGCTGAAGAACATGGCCGCACCCCGACCTCCCATCGCCAACCGAATCGAGCACAGCCAGGAAGTTCATGGCGTGACCCTCGAGGACCCCTACCACTGGCTGAAAGATCCGCGCTATCCGGACGTGACCGATCAGGCGGTGCTCGATTATCTGGGCGCGGAGAACCAGTACTTCGAAACGGTCATGGCGCCCTACCAGAACCTGATCGGCTCGCTGTTCGAAGAGATCAAAGGCAGGCAGCCGGAGGCGGATGAGTCGGTGCCCTACCGGGAAGGCGGCTACCTGTACCGCTGGCGTTACGAGGCTGGGGCCCAGTACCGTCTCTGGGAACGGGCGACCCTCGATCAACCCGAGCGCTGGCAGCTCCTGCTCGACGAGCCGGCTCTGGCCGAGGGCTGCGACTACTTCAGCCTGGGCGGCCTGTCCGTGAGTCGGGATGGCCGCTACCTGGCCTGGAGCGCCGATAGCGATGGCAGCGAGCGCTTCACCGTCTCCGTCACGGACCTGACGACCGGCACCGAGATCGACGAGCCGATCCCGAACACCCTGGACGCGCCGGTCTGGGCGGCGGACTCGAGCCACTTCTTCTACCTGGAGCTGTCCGAGAACTGGCGGCCATATCGCGTGCGCCTGCACAAGCTGGGTACGCCGAGAGCCGATGACCCGATCATTTACGAGGAGGCTCACGAGTCCTTCTTCGTGCACATCGAGGAAACCCAGTCGGAACGCTACATCCAGATCACCGTCGGCGATCACGTGACGAGCGAAGTCCGGCTGATTCCGGCCGACGCGCCCACCAGCACCCCCCAACTGGTTGCCGCCCGCCGCACCGGCCACGAGTACCACCTGGATCACCGGGAGGGTCGCTTCTACATCCGCACCAACGATCAGCACAAAAATTTCCGCCTGGCCGTGACCGACGAGTCGAACCCGACGGAGTCCGGCTGGCAGACCCTGATCGAAGGATCGGACGAGCGCTACCTGATCGGCCATCTCTGCTTCAGGCAGCACCTGATCCTGGCCGAGCGTATCGACGGCCTGGACCAGGTGCGGGTGATCGCCGACCCGGACAGCCCGACGCCTGAGGAGCACTACGTGGCGTTTCCGGAGGCCAGCTACGCGGTTGGCTTCGGCAGCAACGCCGAGTACGACCCTCAGCACCTGCGGCTAGGTTACGAGTCCATGGTCACTCCCTACACCGTCTACGACTATCACCTGGGCGAGCGCCAGCTGGCGACCAGGAAAGTGCAGCAGATTCCCAGCGGCTACGACGCCACGCAGTACGTCACCGAGCGGCTGATGATCAAGGCCCGGGACGGCGTCGACGTGCCGGTGAGCCTGGTCAGGCGGGCGGACACGGAGCCGGGCCCCGAGACGCCGCTGCATCTGTACGGCTACGGCGCTTACGGCATGGTCATCGAGCCGGGCTTCTCAGCCAGCCGGCTGTCGCTGCTCGACCGCGGCTTCATCTACGCCATCGCGCACATCCGCGGTGGCGACGACTTGGGCTACCACTGGTACGAGGACGGCAAGCTCGACAAGCGTACCAACACCTTCAACGACTTCGTCGACGTGGCGCGCGATCTGATCGAGCGCGGCTACTCCAGCGCCGGCCGGGTCTCGATCTCCGGCGGCAGCGCCGGCGGCGAGCTGATGGGCGCGGTGGTCAACCAGGCGCCGGAACTGTTCGGCGCCGTGGCTGCCCACGTGCCGTTCGTGGACGTGTTGAACACCATGCTCGACCACGAGCTGCCGCTGACGCCCATCGAGTGGCCGGAGTGGGGCAACCCGATCGAGGACGAGCAGGCGTTCCAGCACATCCGCTCCTACTCGCCCTACGATCAGCTGGAAGCGAAGGACTACCCGCCCATGCTGGTGACCGCAGGTCTCAATGATCCTCGCGTGACCTACTGGGAACCAGCGAAGTACGTGGCCAAGCTCCGCCACCTGAAGACAGACGACAACCTGCTCCTGCTGAAGACCAACATGGGCGCCGGTCATCGCGGCCAGTCCGGCCGCTACGACAGCCTGAAAGAGGTGGCGGAGGAGTACGCTTTTCTGCTCCTGGCCATGGACCTGATGGACGGGGACTGACGATCAGCCCGGGTGCTGTGCCTGCACCAGCGGCGCATCAACCTGGGCCACAGCCCGGCTCAGCGCATCCTGGTAGCAGGATCGCTTCTGCGCTGCGGACGCAGCGTAAAACACCGTGGCGGATCGCTGGTTGACGCCGCAGACCTTTGCCGCCGCCCGCTGCAGACGGTCATAAAGCATCTGCGCGCCAGCCGGTTTCGACAGATCGAGCTCTGCGTAGGAAACGGCTACCGCCGCCTCCGCTTCGCGCAGATCTGCGTGGGCCACACCGGCACTGAGCGCAATCGCCAGAACACCAACTTTTCCAATGTCACGTACACCTTTCATCGTTACTACTCCTGGATCAGGTTGTGTTGCCCCGGGAACCGGGGGCGAATCATCCCGATTCGCGTCCGGGGTATTGCAGGGGGCGTGCCAACCAGCAGCTGCGGCAGCTCTGCACCCGGGACACCCCCAGGGACGGGGGCTGCGGGCGGGTGCAGAGGGATCCGCTCAGCCGCAGGCAACAGATCGCAGCGAGATAATGGTGCTGGAGTGATCGAGCGGTTGCCGTGACCGCACTGTTGCGGTGCAACAAAACTCTGAAGAGCGGTCAGCGTGGCGGCAGGATCTCCCGCACCGCCGCCAGTACCTGCAGCCGGACCTCCCGCGTTGCCGCAGCGTCCTGCTGTCGTTCCAGCAGCGCTGCCAGGCGGTGGAACTGCTCGTGCAGCTGCACCGCCAGCATGGCGAGCTGAGTGGCGGTTCGCGGCAGCTCGACCTCCTGCGCCTGCAGGTCGACCAGCAGGCGTGCCCCGAGCAGCAGGCTGCGGTGCCGCTCCGCGCTCTCCTGATCCCGGTAGCTGAACTGCCAGCGCATGGCTCGAGCCGTCACGTCCGATCTCGACGCCGCCGCTTCGCCGATTCCGGTGGCGGCGAAGATCCGACAATCGTAAGTCCGGCAGGTCAACGGCCGATCGGCGTAGATGCGGCAACCGGCAGGTTCCAGCATCGGGCAGCGGCCCGACTCATCGTAGCCGAGCAGCTGGAAGCCAGCGGGCGCGCCCGGGGCATCGAACAGCAGAGCGGCGGGAATCCGCTGCCGGGCGCTCAGGTCGGTGGGTTTCACCTCGATGAAATAGCTGCTGCGGCAACAGGCGTTGCACTCGCCGCAGGCCACCACGCTTTCCTGCTCGCCGCGGATCGCTCGGACCATGTCCCCGAGCCAGTCGGAAAACTCGCCTGCCGGCAGGTCAGCCGGGTCGGCCGCTTCGAGCAAAATGATGTCAGGCGTCAATCGAACCGCCGCTCAACGTTGGCTGAGCGGCAGAGAGTAACAGGAAGGTCGTGCTTCGGTTGCGAAGCCGAGAGCGGTTCAGCGAACGCTGGTCAGCTGGCTCGCTTTGCGGGACTTGAGCTCGTTGGCCTGTTCCATCCGCTTCTTGATGATGTTCTGGACAACGGAAACGGTGGTCCAGTCATGGAGCATCAGCCGCTCACAGGACAGGCACTGGGCCTGCTCCTCAGCCACAACCAGCGACAGCAGCTCGCTGTAAGGCATTCGAGAGATGTGATTGCAGTGCGAACATTCCAGTCCTACTGCAGGGTCGAGGCCGACGTATTCCATGACGTTCGAGGCTCCAGATGATGAGTGAAAATCCTTTTCCACTACCCATTCTATGCATCGACGGTTGGGCGCGAAGAGGCAGGCGCCGAAACTGTGACCCGGCGCACGACCTAAACCGGGGCGAGATCAAGAAGTTCGTCCCGGAACTCGGGTGCGGCAACGTCAATCAGCCTTCTGGCCCGCTCCGCGACCGGGACGCCATCGAGTTTGGCCACCCCGTACTCGGTCACCACCAGGTCCACGTCCGTCCGCAACGCCGTCACCATCTCCACCTTCGGCACGATCCTGGAGACGCTGCCGCCGCGGGCGGTAGCGTTCATGGCGACGATGGAGCGGCCGCCGCTCGAGGCCCGGGCAGAGCGCATGAAGTCGACCGAGCCGCCGGTGCCGGAGAGCTGACGACCACCGGCAAACTCGGCGTTCACCTGCCCGTACAGATCAACCTCCACCGCCGAGTTGATGGAGACGAAGTTGTCCAGCTGCCGGATCACGCCAATCTCATGGGTGTGATCGGCCCCGCGAAACTGCACCTCGCCCGCGCCGGCGAGCCACTCGTAAAGCGCGGTCGATCCGAGCGCCATGCCGGTGACGTGAATGCCGGTATCGATGGCCTTGCGGCTGCCGTTCAGGTTGCCGGCACGGATCAGCGCCATGCCGCCGTCGTCGATGAGCCCGCCGTGCATCCCCAGGTCGTTAAGGCTGTGGAGCTCGTTCAGGATGGCGGCGGGGATGGAGCCGATGCCGGTCTGGATGCAATCGCCATCACGGATCAGCGCCGCCACGTTGGCGCCGATGGCGGCGGCCGCCGCATCGATGGCCGGCGCTGCCATCTCCGCCAGCGGCCGGTTGCTGACGACGCTGGCAGCAATCCTGGCCTCATCCAGCGCCAGGCCGCCGGCCGGCGCGGTGATGCCCTCATTGATCTCCACCAGGACGGTTCCGGCTGCAGCGAGCGCCGCCGCCGCGAAGTCGACGTTGGGACCGAGCCGCAGCACGCCTTCCGCATCTCTCGCAGCCTGCACCATCATCACGTCCAGGTCCGCTGACAGGTAATCGAACACGGCGCGCATCTGCATGGGCAGGAAGTGCAGCCGGTCGGGTGCTGCGTTCTTCAGGCCCGGCGACATGAAAAACGTCTCCATCTGCGCGTCCGGCGCCAGCCCGGTGAAGTCGACGCTGTTGAACGGCGGGATCGGAAACTGGATAAAAGTAAGGCCTTCCGGCAGCTCGGTGTCCGCCAGCGCCTCGAGCAGCGCCGTCGGTTCGTTTGAGCTGCCCGCCACCCAGATGCGTTGCCCGGGTTTCAGGCAGTCGGCAATCGCGCTCATGTCATCCCCTGTCAGTAGTAACGCCCTGCAAGCCAGGACCGGCGCGCACCGGTGCGCGAAGATGTGCGAGCATACGAGGTTCGATTAAGGGCGCCAATCGAGCAGCTGACGACGCGAAGGTGATGGGGACGGACAGGACAGAGACAGCACTGGCAGGCTTCGAACCTGCCATTCGGCGCTGGTTCGACGCTCAGTTCGCCGAGCCGACCGGCGTCCAGGCGGAAAGCTGGCCCCGGATCGCTGCCGGTGAGCACCTGCTGGCCACCGCACCAACCGGCAGCGGCAAGACGCTGACCGCCTTTCTCTGGTCGCTGAACCAGTTTGCTTCCGGCGCCTGGGAAACCGGACACACCCGGGTGGTCTACATCTCGCCGCTGAAGGCGCTGAACACCGACATCCGAGAAAACCTCTTGGGCCCGCTGGCCGATCTGCAGGCCCAGGGCCCCTTTCCGGACGTGCGCGTGCAGACCCGATCAGGCGACACCCCAGCGAGCGAACGACAGCGCATGCTCAGGCGCCCGCCGGAGATCCTCATCACCACGCCGGAGAGCCTGTCTCTTCTGCTCACCACCCGCAACGGCCAGAACGCGCTGACCCGGGTGGAAACCGTGATCCTCGACGAGGTGCACGCGATCGTCGACAACCGGCGCGGCGTGCAGCTGATGACGGCACTCGAGCGGCTGGTCGATCTGTCCGGCGAGTTTCAGCGCCTGGCCCTGTCCGCCACCGTCGAGCCGCTGGAAGCCGTGGCCGACTACGTGGGCGGCTACGATCAGGACGGTGCGGCCCGTCCGGTTGGCGTGGTTCGCGCCAACACGGAGAAGAAACTCGACTTCCGGGTGTTTTTTCCCGAGGAGGTGCACCAGGCGATCGAGAACGGGCAGAAGATCTGGGACCCGCTGTCCGACTCGTTCCGGGACCTGATCGACGCAAACGACTCCACCCTGTTTTTCACCAACTCCCGACGTCTCGCCGAGAAGATCACCCTGAAGATCAACGAGGATCAGCCCGGGCCGCTTGCCTACGCCCACCACGGCTCGCTGGCCCGGGATATCCGGACCACGGTGGAGCAACGTCTGAAGGCCGGGGAGCTGCGCGCCATCGTCGCCACCAGCTCGCTGGAAATGGGCATCGACGTGGGCCATCTGGACGAGGTGGTGCTGGTGCAGTCGCCGCCGTCGGTGGCGGCAACCCTGCAACGGGTAGGTCGGGCCGGTCACAAGGTCGGCGAGACCAGCGTCGGCACCCTGTTCCCTACTCACGCCCAGGACTTCCTGGAAGCTGCGGTGCTGGCCCGCGCCCTGGAGGAGCGTGACATCGAGCCGCTGACGCCGCTCACCGGCTGCCTCGACGTGCTGGCGCAGATCATCATCTCGATCACCGCTCAGACCGAGTGGCCGGTGGACGATCTGCACGCCCTGCTCCGACGCGCCGCCCCCTACCGCAACCTCGGCCGGGATCAGTTCGATCTGGTGATCGAGATGCTGGCGGGTCGTTACGCCGGCTCCCGGGTCCGGGAGCTGAAGCCGCGGATCAGCTACGACCGGATTCACGGCACGATCAAGGCGCTGAAGAGCGCCGTGCTGGCGTTCTACTCCAACGGCGGGACCATTCCGGACCGCGGCTACTACAAGCTCCGGCACGGCGACTCGGGTTCCGTGATCGGCGAGCTCGACGAGGAGTTCGTCTGGGAAGCCACCGTCGGCCAGACCTTCACCTTCGGCACCCAGCACTGGCAGATCCAACGCATCACCCATAACGACGTGCTGGTCCGGGCGGCGCCGGCAGGCTCCGACGCGCCGCCGTTCTGGCGCTCCGAGTCCTACAACCGCAGCTTCCACTTCTCCGAGCGGATCGCCGGCTACCTGGAAGATGCGGAGCACCTGCTCGCCGAGCGCCAGGAGGCGACGCTGGTTCAGGAACTGGTGGCGGACCGAGGGTTTCAGGCGAGTGCCGCCACGGAGCTCAGTGACTACCTGCAGCGTCAGCGTGAGGCCACCGGCACCGCGCTGCCGCACCGCAACCACCTGCTGCTGGAGTCCATCCGCACAGGTCCCGGCGGCTACAAAGGGCCGGACGACATCTCCCAGCTGGTGCTGCACACGTTCTGGGGAGGTCGCCTGAATCGACCCTGGGCGCTGGCGCTGGGAGCGGCGCTGGAAGAGAAGCTGGCTTACGTGCCGGAGATCCACGCCGACAACAACGCCATCGCCATCCAACTCAAGTCGCCGCTGGATCCCGAGGAGATCATCAGCCTGGTCCGGCCGGACAACTTCAGAAATCTGCTCCGCCACTCGCTGGAGCAGTCAGGCTTCTTCGGCGCCCGCTTCCGCGAGTGCGCCGGCCGGGCGCTGCTCCTGACCCGAGCCCGATTCAATCAGCGTCTGCCGCTCTGGATGAGCCGCCTGCAGGCCAAGAAGCTGATGACGACCGTGAGCCAGTACGAGGACTTCCCCGTGCTGCTCGAAACCTGGCGCACCTGCCTGGACGACGAGTTCGATCTGGACCGCCTGGAAGCCCTGCTCGGCGAGCTGGCCGATGGGGTGATCAGCTGGAGCTTCGTCTCCACGGCCACCCCCAGCCCCTTTGCCGCCAACATCACCTTCGATCAGATCAACCGCTACATGTATGCGGATGACTCACCGGACCCGGCCGGTCCGAGCTCGCTGTCAGACCGGCTGATCGCCGACGTGCTCGCCAACGAGCAGCTCCGGCCGCGGCTCAGCCTGGGCACCGTGCACCGGTTCGAGGCGAAGCGGCAGCGTCGGCAGGCCGACTACCAGCCGCAGGAGCTCGGCGACTGGCAGGAGTGGGTGAAAGAGCGAATTCTGGTGCCGGAGGTAGAACACCAGGGCCCCGACGACGGGCTGGCCTGGATCAGCGACGGCAGGCGGCGCTGGCTCACGCACCCGGAGCTGCTGGAAGCCCTGACCGGATCAGCGCTGGTGCCAGAGGCCTGGGTAACGGAACCCCTACCCGCCGTCACCGATGTCAGAGATGCGCAGCAGCTCGCCAGCGAGATGCTGTCCTTTTACGGTCCGCGCACCCTGGCCGAAATTACCGAGCTGCTGCCGAGCGTGCCGGAGGGCCTGCTCGCCGACGAGAGCAGCTGGATCAGCGGGCTCCTGATCGAGGACTCCCCGGAGCACTTTTACTGCGACGCGGAAAACTACGAGATCCTGCTGCGCTTCCAGCGCGCGGCGCTGCGACCGGACGTGGTGGCCCTTCCTGCCAGCCGCCTCCCCGGCCTGCTGGCGCGCTGGCAGGGCTTTCACGAGCCACCGGCAGAAGACAACCTGGCCGAGAGCCTGATCAGCCTGCGCGGATTCAGCGCGCCGCTGAAGGTCTGGCTCGATGACCTGCTGGCTGCCCGGTTCGGGCCGCTGCCGCCGGCTGCCATGGAATCGGCCCTGCAGCTTGCGGAGCTGAACTGGCTCGGCACCGGCAGAGAGACCATGACGGTGGCATACCCCGAGGATCAGGCGCTGCTGCGCGCTGAAGATGGGCCGGACGCGCCTCCTGAGCCTGTCAGCAGCGGCTTTGCCGACCCGAGCGCCCGCTACGGCTTCGCCCAGCTCGCCGATGCGCAGAGCGCGCCCGTGGACGAGTTTGCGGCGCTGTTCTGGCAGGCGGTCTGGCAGGGCTGGCTCACCGCCGATTCGCTGCGCCCGCTACGACAAGGCATCGAACGGGGCTTCGAGCTGAAGCCGATCGCGCCGGACAGGACCAGCATGCGCCGGGCCCGCCGTGGTGCGTTCCGCGGCGAGCCGCGCGGCTTTGCCGGCAACTGGCAACTGCTCGGCAGCACAACCCGGGAAACGGATCCGCTGACCGCTCTGGAGGAGGACAAGGAGCGCGCTCGTCTGCTCCTCGATCGTTACGGGATACTCACCCGGGAGCTCGCCAATCGGGAAGGCGGCAGCCTGCGCTGGGCAAAGCTGTTCAGGGCGCTGGCGATGATGGAGCTGGCCGGTGAGATCGTCTCAGGCTACTTTTTCGAAGGCCTGTCCGGGCCGCAGTTCATGACGCCCGCTGCCCTGCAGGCCTTCAACCGGCTGACCGACGCGGAGCCCATGAGCTTCTGGCTGAATGCGGCCGACCCCGCCGCTCCCTGCGGGCTCAGCCTGTCAGACCCGCAGCTGCCGCAGCGACGGCCGCAGAACTACCTTTCCTACCTGGATGACGAGCTGGCGCTGGTGGTGGAAAACGGCGGCAGCCGTCTCACCTTCCTGTTGCCGCACGATCATCCCCGCCTCACCGAGGTGCTCGGGCCGCTGGAGCATCTGGTGGCCCGCGAGCGCCGCATTCTGGTGCAGACCATCAACGACGCGGATGCCCGCAGCAGCCCTTACCTGACGCCGATCGGCACAATTCTCAAAGGTGTGAAGGACCACAAGCAAATCACCCTGGAATCCCGGTAGTTTCAGATTCAGAACTATTAGGTATTGGGTAGGACACGAATGATTCTTTGCGGCTCGATCACGGATTCCGAGCTCAGAGCACGGCTGTTGGCGCTCGCCGACGGCATGGGGTGGGACAGCTGGATCACGCATGACCCGGGGCTTTTAAGCCCCATGCTCGAAGCGCTGTCGACTCCGGCAGACGCCATCATCAGTGACCACCCGGACACCCTGCGGACGCTCAGCGATACCGAGGCCGCCCGCATCCTGATCTCGCGAGAAGGCGAAACGGGACCGGATTCCGGACTCTTTGTGATCGACGTCGCAGAGAGCGATGAGGCCCTTCGCCAGCTCCTCTACAACTGCGTCAACACCACCCGACTGAAGTCGCGCTTCAAAGAAAGCGCCGGCCGTGAGCCCATCACCCGGCTGCCGAGACATCAGGAGCTGGTCAGCGCCCTGATTCAACATCGCGGCGCACCGGTTGCGCTGCTGGTGGTGCAGGTGGATCACGCCGAACATCTCTACGCCAACCTGGATCCGGTCAGCCGCACGGACCTGCTGGACGCGCTGGCAACCCGGCTCAAGCTGGCCGTACCCGGCCACGGCATGATCGGCTTCTACGACGCCGGCTGTTTCATCGTGGTGCTACCCGAACAATCCGCGGACAGCCTGATGCGCACGGCAGACGGCATCCGCACCGCTGCCCGCACGCCGTTGAGCTATTCCGGCGGCGAGATCCATCTGACCGTCAGCATCGGCTGCAACCACGTGCCCGAGTACCGAAGCTTCGACTCGCTCTGGCAGGGCGCCTGGCAGGCGGTGAACCGGGCGACGGTGGAAGGCGGCAACCGCACCGAAGGTGGCCCCACCGATCACATCTCCGCACGCCTGCCTTCCGCCCTGGAGCGGGAAGAGTTCGGGCTGATGCTGCAGGGTCAGTGGTCGAGCGAACGGCTGACTGGCGTCGAAGCCCTGCTGCGCTGGCAGGGCCTCGAGGTAGGCGAGCTGGCGCCGAGCCACTTCATCCCCATCGCCGAGCAGGATGGCTTCATCACCCGCATCGGCGACTGGGTGCTGGAGCAGGCCAGCAGCGCCGCCACCAACTGGCTCGAACACCTGGTCTCCCCCATCTACCTGTGCGTGAACATCTCGCCGCAACAGTTCGTCAAGCAGTCGATCACCGATCAGATCGAACGGCTGAAGCGGGAGCGCTGGCTGGACCCGGCGATGCTGGAGCTCGAGCTGTCGCTCGAGAACATGCTGCTGCTGGTGGACGAGCATCGCGACCAGCTGTACCGCCTGCGTGACTGGGGCGTGCGCTTCGCGGTGGACAACCTGGGCACGGATCTCATCAACTTCGATCGGCTGCTCCGCTGCCCGGCGGACACGCTGAAGATCGACCGGCAGCTGACGGCGAAGGTGCACAGCCATCCCGCCAGCGCCGATCTGGTCGCCGAGATCGCCAGCATCGGCGAGCGCTTCCAGCTCAGGGTGGTGGCGGTGGGCGTCGAGATGCCGGAACAGCTGCAGACCCTGCGCAACCTCGGCGAGATGGAAGTCCAGGGTTACCTGCTCTCACCGCCCGTACCCATCGGTGAGTTTCAGCAGCTGCTCTCCGTCGGCAAGCCGCAGAAAGAAAGCCAGTAAATCGCGTTAGACTCGGCGCTCCTTACAGAGCCTCTCTTAGGAGCCCCGTTGCTTTACTACGCGCCCGAAGAGTGCCTGCAGCACGAGATGCTGCCAGGTCACGCCGAACGTCCCGATCGTCTGCGCGCGATTGCGCAATACCTGGGCAGCACCGGGATGCTGGCGGAGCTCGATCGCCGCGCGGCGACCCCGGTCAGCGATGCTGCCATCGCCCGGATCCATGCACCCGCTTACCTGGCAAGCCTCGAGGCTCTGCTCCCCGAGCAGGGTCTGGCCCAGGTGGATCCGGACACCGCCCTCTGCCCGGAGTCCCTGACCGCAGCACACATGGCCACCGGCGCCGTGGTCGATGCGGTGAGCGCCGTTCTCGACGGTGAGAGCAGCACCGCCTTCTGCTCGGTCAGGCCGCCGGGCCATCACGCCGAGAGCGACGCGGCGATGGGCTTCTGCCTCTACAACAGCATTGCGGTGGGGGCGGACGTTGCGCTGACCCGACCAGAGGTCTCCCGGGTGGCCATCCTCGACTTCGACGTGCACCACGGCAACGGCACCGCGGAGATCTTTCGGGACCGACCGGAGGTGCTGGTGTGCTCGAGCTTTCAACACCCCTATTACCCACATCGCTATCACGACCTGGTCCGGCCGAACATCGTCAACACGCCGTTGCCTGCCGGTACCGGCAGCCAGGCCTTCCGGGCAGCGCTGGAGGCGGACTGGCTACCCGCCCTTGAAGCGCACGCGCCGGATCTGATTCTGGTGTCGGCAGGGTTCGATGCGCATCGGGACGATCCGCTGGCAGGACTCAACCTCACGGATGAGGATTACGGCTGGGTAGCGGCGCTGATACTCGGCGCCGCCCGGGATCACTGCCAGGGTCGGGTGGTTTCGGCGCTGGAGGGTGGCTATGACCTGGCGGCCCTTGCCAGGTCGGTGGGTGCCTACCTGACAGGGCTGCGCGAAGGTTAGCTACTCACCCTTGAACTGAGCGTCCCGCTTCTCCAGGAAGGCGCTCACGCCCTCACCGAAGTCACTGCTCGAGCCGGCTTCGTTCTGCAGCCGCGCTTCCAGATCGAGTTGCTGCTCGTAGCTGTTCTGCCAGGTATTCCAGTACGCCTTGCGGATCAGCGCCAGCGACCGCGGCCCGTTGGCCAGCCTGTTGGCGATCTCCATGGCCCCCGCCATCAGCGCCTCGTTGTCTTCATAGAGCCGATTGACGATGCCCCACTCGTGCGCCGTTTCCGCCGGCAGCCGATCGGCCATCATGGAGAGCTCCACGGCCCGCCCCCAGCCGACCATGCGCGGCAGCAGGAAGGTAGCACCGCCGTCGGGGATCAGCCCGATCCGGGCAAACGCCTGCAGGAAGAATGCCCCCTTACTGGCGCAGACCATGTCGCCCATCATCGCAAAGCTCATGCCGACGCCGGCCGCCGCGCCGTTCACCGCGGTCACCATGGGCATCTCCAGGTCCCGGAGCTGGAGCAGAATGGGGTGATAGGTGGTTCGCAGCCCGTCGCCGGCACCGCTGCGACGCTCGCCCCGGTCCTCGTCCTGCAGGTTGGCACCGGCGCAGAAACCCCGGCCCTCGCCGGTGAGCAGCAGCGCTCTGGCACCGTTCGACGGGTTTCTGATTTCCGCCAGCGCCTCGAAGAAGTCGCCGAGCATGCGCTGGCCGATCGCGTTCATCACCTCCGGGTGGTTGAACTTCAGCACCGCCACCCGGTCGACGAACTCCAGACTCAATCTGTCCATGGCCTATCCCCCAAATGCACGTAATTTCGAGCCGGAGACCTTAACATACCCCTCCTTTTCAGCGTCCGGCTCGACCGGCGCGTATAAGAGCCAGGCAGATGAACGAAGACCAGATCAGGGCCATCAGGCAGGACTGCGAAGATCTCTCGATCGCCTACGCGCGGGCGATCGATTTCCGTGACTACGACTACTTCATCACCCTGTTCACGGAGGACGCGGTGCTCGACACCGGCAAGGCCCGAGAGGGCAAGGCGGCGATCGCTGAATCGCTGACCCGGCGGCCCGACCAGCTCCGCTCCCGGCACGTGATCACCAACGTGTTTGTCGACGTGCTGAACGAAAACGAAGCGCGCGGCATCTCCTACCTCACCCTCTATCGCCATGTCGGCGAGGAGAGCCTGAAAGGAGAGCCAATCGATTTCGACGGGCCGGCCGGGGTGGGTCACTACGAGGACCGGTATGAGCGCACGGCGGACGGCTGGAAGTTCAAGCGGCGCAAGCTGCACTTCGCGTTCCGGCGCCGTCGGTGAGCATCCGGGTCGTACTGTTCGATCTTGGCGGCGTGCTGTTCCGCTATCAGCCCGAGGTGCGCTGGCAGGCTTTCGCCGAGCAGACCGAGCTGACGGCGGAAGCCGCGCGAGCCCGGCTGTCCGCGTCCGGCTGGGCCATGGCCTGCGATCAGGGCCGCTACCGCGGCAACCGGGCCTACCGGGAGGGCATCAAGGCGCTGGGCAGCCGGATGTCCATGGAGCGATTCGTCCAGCTCTGGGTAAGCGCTTTCCGACCGGACGAGGCGGTGCTGGAGATCGCGCGCCGCCTGCAGGCCGCCGGCTTCGCCATCGCCATCTTCACCAACAACTCGGACCTGGTCCGGGACGGCCTGGAGGCTTTCTGGCCAGCGGTGCTTGCGCCGTTCATGCCGAGGATCTTTTCCGCCGACCTGGGTCTGACCAAGCCGGACCCGCGGGCGTACGAGAAAGCGGCAGAACTGCTCGGCCACCCGCCGGCTGAGGTGCTGGTGGTAGACGACGCGCCGATGAATACGGTCACCGCCGCCTCCCTGGGCTTCGAGACCCTGGACTTCACGACGGCCGAGGCGCTCGACGTCGAGCTCAAGGGGCGGGGGCTCCTGTGAGCAGGCATCAGCCGTGCCGGGCGAGGCTCAACCTCGCTCTGCTTGCGCTGCTCGCCGTGCTGACGCTCCGCCCTGATTCAGCGGCAGCGGACGGCTGTACAGAGCAGGCAGAACAGGTTGCCGCCGAGCTCGAGTCTATGCGCCGGCAGGGTGACGTACCCGCCATGGGGGTGAGCATCTTCTGCGGCGGCAGCCCGGTCATCGTCGCCGGCTATGGTGCTGCCAGCGCCGATACGCCGTTCCGCTGGGGCTCCATCACCAAATCCGTGACCGGCCTGGCGGCCCTGCAGCTGCTGGCAACCACCGAGCTGACCCTCGAAAGCCCCGTGCGCCCCATTGTCGGTCCCGGCATCTATCAGAACCCATGGGCAGACACCGCACCGCTGAAGATCTCCCACCTGCTGGCGCTCTCTGCCGGCCTGCCGGATCTGAACCGCGCCGAGTGGAACGACAACGAGCCGCGGCCACTCTGGCAGGCGCTGGAGCGCCACCAGGACGAACGGCAGATGCTCTGGCCGCCCGGGCTGCAGCACAGCTACAGCAACGTGCCGCCCGGTCTCACCGCAGCGGTGATCGAACGCGCCAGTGAGCAACCCTTCGAAACCTTTCTCGAGCAGCGCCTGTTCCGGCCGCTGGGCATGCAGGGGGCGAGCCTGGCGCCGGTGCCCGGCCTGCCCGGCGGTTTCAGAGCGGATGGCGAAACGGAAATCCCGTACTGGCACATGACCTTCACCGCCTTCGGCGCGCTGAACGCCTCGACCCGGGAAATGACCCGGCTGCTGAGCGCCCTGCTCAACAACGGCCAGCTGGAAGGCAGGCAACCGCTCGCCCCGGAGCTGGTCGCAACTTTCTTCCGACCGGCTGGCACGCTCGCCGACGGCGCCGGCCTGGCAGTGGGTTACGGTGCTGGTGTTTACGGCTGGGTGCGCGGCGGCCAGCTGTTTCACGGTCACGGCGGCGATGCGGACGGCTACCTGTCCCGCTATGGGCTGCTGCGGGAGGAGCAGCGTGGCTACCTGCTGGTGATCAACACGGACAACCCACGGCTGTTCGCCCGCATGCGCCGTACCCTGGAAGACGCGCTGATCGCCGACCTGCCCGCAGTCGCGCCCGCCGCCAGCCAGCCAGCTGTCGCCAGCGAGCTGGAGGCGTTGAGCGGGGATTACTACCCGGCCAGCAGCCGCTTCAGGCGTGACGACTGGGCAAACGGCAAGCGCGAGCAGGTTCAGGTACGTCGCTCCGGCGCCAGCCTGGTGCTGACCCGAGGGGGCAAAAAGACGCATCTCCATCCCGCTGGTGATGGTCGCTTTTACCGTGACAACGATCCGGCGGTCAGCACGGTGTTCGTGCGCGATGCCACCGGCAGCCTTTACCTGCTGGGCGAACCGGGCAACTTCGCTCGCATATCCCCGGGCCCCTGTCCAGATTTCCTTCGCTTCTGCGATTGAGGAATAATCCAGGCATGGCTGCGATAGGTACATGCGAACTGAGGCTGGCGAAACCGGCGGACGCCCGGCTGCTGGCGCGCATGTCCCGCGACTACATCGAGCACGGCCTGAACTGGCGCTGGCGCCCGGAGCAGCTGATCCGGAAGATCCGCGCCAGCGAAACCGTGGTGCTGGTGGCCGAGCTGGAAGTCGGCGGCGTGCGCTTCGTCGGCGGGTTTGCGGTCATGGATTTCGAGCACGGCCTGGAGGTGGAGAAAGCACAGCTGACCCTGCTGGCGGTGCATCCGAACATCCGTCGCCGGCACATCGGCAGCCAGCTGCTGCGTTGGCTGCACAAGTCGGCCCGGGTGGCCGGCTGCGAGCACATCGAGCTGCAGGTGCGCAGCGATAACCTCCCTGCCCGACGCTTCTACCAGAAGTTCGGCTACCAGGAAGAAGCGCTGATCCCCGGTTACTACGACGGCAAGCTGTCCGCTTACCAGATGAAGCTGCGCCTGCGCGGCCACTGAGCAGGCGCTGATGCTGGTCGGCACCGTCGCTTCCTTCGAGCTGCTGTCCTGCCCGCACAAAGAGCGGCGGGAGCACATCGCCCGCATGGTCGATAAAGGCATCGACCACGTCTTCATGGCTGATCACGTCAGCTTTCACAACGGCCTCGGCATGGACGGGCTGATCAACGCTGCCACCATCGCCGCACAGGACGAGCGCCTGAAGGTGCTGGTCGGCGTCTACCTGCTGGCGCTCCGGCACCCGCTGCCCGTTGCCCGACAGCTCGCAACCATCGCCCAGACTGCACCCGGCCAGCTGATCCTGGGGGTCGGCGTCGGCGGTGAGGACCGCAACGAGATCGCCATGTGCGGCGTCGACCCGGCAACCCGGGGTCGACGCACGGACGAGTGCCTGACCGTCCTGCAGGGGGTCGCCGACGGCAAGCCGTTCGACTTCAACGGCGAGTTCTTCCAGTTCGAGCGCGCCATCATCAAACCCGCACCGGATCCGGCCATTCCGATCCTCATCGGCGGCCGGGTCGATGCGAGCCTGGAGCGCGCCGCCCGGTTCGGCGACGGCTGGCTCGCCGTCTGGGTCTCCCCGGAGCGCTTCGAGCAGGCCACCGCCCAGGTGGATGCGCGGGCGGCGGAACTCGGCCGCCCGAAGCCCAGCCAGCACGGCCTGCAGCTCTGGGCCGGCATTGATGATGATCGCGACACGGCCCGGGCGCGCCTGGCCGAGGCCATGCAGAACTTCTACCACGTGCCCTTCGAGCGCTTCGAGAAGTACAGCCCCTACGGCACCGCCGCGGAAGTTGCGGAGTTTCTCGCCCGCTACCGGGACAAAGGCTGCGAGTTGTTCAACGTGATGCCCATTGCCGCGACGGAAGCCGAAGGCATCGACGCCGTTGCCGAGATCCGCGCCCGTCTGGCCTGATCAGCTGCCTGCGGCCGGCGTCTGCAGCCCGTAGCAACGACCACTTAGCTATACTCAGCCCATCAGTATTGCAGAGCTCGCCATTGGCACACGGCCACTCCCACATTCACGAAAACGAGCAGGCGCTCGGGCGGGCGTTTGCCCTAATCGGCGGCTTCATGTTCGTCGAGATCATCGGCGGTCTTCTCGCCAACAGCCTCACCCTGCTGGCCGATGCGGGGCACATGTTTCTCGATGCCAGCGCCCTGGCTTTCTCCTGGTACGCGGTGCGGCTGTCCCGGCGCATGGAGGACGAGCGCCTGAGCTATGGCTACCATCGCTGGGAAGTGCTGGCCGCGTTCGTCAACGGGCTGACGCTGATCGCCCTGGTGGGCTGGATCCTGTTCGAAGCCTGGGAGCGGCTGAACAGCCCCCAGGAAATGCTGCCGCTGCCCGCGCTGGCGGTTGCCAGCGTCGGCTTCTTCGTCAACATCGTCGCTTACCGACTGCTGCACGGCCATCAGGACAGCGCCGCGGTGCGCAGCGCCGCCCTGCACGTGCTCGGCGATCTGCTCGGCTCGGTGGCGGCTATCGCGGCGGCGCTGACAGTCTGGCTCACAGGCTGGACCTACGCGGACCCTCTGCTCGCGCTGGTGATCGCCACCATCCTCGGCCGCGGCGCCTGGCGCGTCCTCAAAGAGGCCACTCACATCCTGCTGGAAGGCGTGCCGGACGGCATCAATCTGGAGCAGATCGCCCGGACCCTGACCGAGCGGGTGCCAGGGGTGAACGGGGTGCACCACCTGCATGCCTGGGCGCTCACCCCTCAGAAACCGCTGCTGACGCTTCATGCCAGCGTCGATGAGCCTGCGGATCTTTCCCAGGTGATGCTGAACATCAAAACGGTGCTGGTGGACGAGTTCGGCATCGACCACTCCACGGTTCAGGTGGACCACGGCACGTGCCCGGATAGTCACTGATGGTCAAACCAAGAAATACCGGCCTGACCCGGGTCTGGAAAGCCAGCATCTACTCGGCCCAGGGCCTGAGAGCGGCCTGGACCCACGAGTCCGCCTTCCGTCAGGAGCTGATGATCAGCCTGATCCTTCTACCCATCTCCTTCTGGATCGCCAACACCTGGGTTGAGGTGGCGGTGCTGATGGGCGTGTGCTTCCTGGTGCTGATCGTCGAGCTGCTGAACTCAGCGGTGGAAGCGGTGGTCGATCGGGTCGGCCACGAACATCACGATCTGGCGGGGCAGGCGAAGGACATGGGCTCGGCGGCGGTGATGTTGTCGCTGATCATGGCCGTCGGCACCTGGGTGCTGATCGGCGCGCACAACCTGCTTTGAGGCCTACTTGCAGACGGTGACGTTGCCCAGGGTGGTGCAGCGGGATTCATCACTGCGGTGGAACTGCTGAGTCCGCCGGCGATCGATCGCCGAGCCATCGTCGTAGAAGATCACACCGTCTGCATCTCTGAACGCGTCGGTTTCCACCTCCCACGGTCCGAGACGCCTGGCTGCGCGGCCGCTCGCCGAGAAGTCGATAGCACCAATCGGGCGCGCTGCCGCTTGCCCGGGGGGCTGATAGATCTGCACCGTGCGCACGGTACGCACGTCGCGTTCCACGGGTGCCGCGGCCCATCCAGCAACGCTGATGGTAAGAAGGGCTGGCGTAGCCAGCTGGCAGAACAATCGCTTCATCCCGGCAGGTTATGCCGATCGCTGCTGCAAATCCGTGCGCCGGGGCACAGGAACAGCCCCCAATCAGCAATAAAACGGACTAACCAGACCGTTCGCGCAGCGCCTGCACCGCACCTTCGAGCGGCAGCACAAGGCTGATCTGCAGGCTTTCCAGCTTTGCCAGGATGCGCAGGTTCAGAGATTCGGCAATCTCCAGGAAGGTCGGCCAGTCGGTGGTGTTCAGGTAGGCGAATACGGCCACTTCCATTGCTTCATTGCCGATGGTCGTCAAGCGAACGCGGGCGCCTTCCTCGAAGACTCGATCGTCTTCGGCGAGCATCTCGCGTATTCCTGCCGACAGCTCTTCCACCTGAGCCAGCGACGTGTCATTACGCAACCGCAGCACCGGCTTGTAGAGAATCTTCCGCCGCGCGCTGTAGTTCTCGACCGGTTCGCTCGCCAGGCGGGCGTTCGGCACCGCGATCACCGTGTTGTCGAGCGTCCGGATGCGGGTCGTTCGCAGGCTGATTTCCTCGACGGTCCCGGTCTGACTCCCGAATCGGCCGAAGTCCCCCAGCTTGATCGGTTGCTGGGTGTAGAGCGTGATCGCGCCCAGCACATCTTCCAGCGGTTTCTGCAGAACGAGGGCTACGGCCACCCCGCCAATGCCGAGACCGGTGAGCAGCGCGGTGATCTGGAAACCCAGGTTATCCAGCCAGACCATGAGCCCGAACAGCAGCACCACAACACGTACCGCGCTGGTGAGTGGGCGCAGAAGCGCAATAGAACCGTCGCGCCCGCGGCCACGCAGGAATTCTGCGTAGAGATCGCGTCCGAAGCCGACCACCGCCCAGAGCAGCCACAGGGTTGTGGCGATGGTCAGGGTCCGGTGGCGGGTGTACTCCTGTGCTTCGAGCCCGATGCCCATGTCCCGGACCGCCCACTCCAGCACCGCCAGCAGCAACAGGGTAATCAGGGGACCGAGAAAGAGCCTGCGCAGCTTGTCGTGCATTGGCCGGCCTGGTTTGATAATCAGGCGCGACAACCACCAGAGTGCCAGCACAAACACCGGTGCGCTGGCCAGCATCACCCCGAGGGCCGCACCCCATTTGTAGTACTCCAGACCAAGAAACGCGCCTTCTGGGAAGTTATCGAAGAACCACTCCACGTAGGGCGAGTATCGATAATCGTCGAAGAGCCGCTGCAGATCCCGCAGCGTTGCGTTCGACACCTTCCAGACGAACTGGCCTTCGCTGTCCCCCGGCACTCTCTGCAGAAGCAGCTGGGTAGAACCTTCGCTGCTCGGGATGGTGCCAATCAGATCCCGGTAGGACGGCAGGCCATCGTTAGCAGAGCCCTCAGCCAGGTCGCTCAAGGTCGCGACATCGATCCAGAGACTCCGCTGTAGCACGATGGCAAATCCAAGCGCCAGCTCATCGGGCGTGTACTGGGTGATCTCTCTTGGCAGGTTCCGCAGATCGAGATACTCGGCGGCGCGAGCGAAGTCACCCTCATCCGCAGCTGAGAGAAAGCCGATCATTGCGCTTCTGGGCGTATCGCGACCGTAGGGATCAACACCCTGCGCCGGGTTGCCCGCGCTCTCTTGAGCCTGCAGGGTCGCTGCAGCCAGAACCAGCAGTAGCCCAACCAACAGCCGGCTCGAAAAAAAGACCATGACTTGACGCCTCATCTGCACCAGATCCAATACTACCAGCCGTCGCCAGGCACACCGTGCTCCCTGCAACTCTAAACCGGCGCTGGATCGGGGTACTGCTCCCTGAGCAGCCGCTTCAGAATCTTGCCGCTCGGATTGCGCGGGATCTCGTCGGTGAACACGCAGGCTTTGGGCTGCTTGTAGCCCGCCAGCTTGCCGCGACAGAACTCGAGCACGTCCGCTTCGGTCAGGGCGTCGTCCGATCTGACCACAATCGCCAGCGGCGATTCGCCCCACTTCTCCGAGGCCTGGCCGATCACGGCTGCCTCGACCACCCCCGGATGCTGGGCCAGGACACCCTCGATCTCCGCCGGGTATACGTTTTCACCACCGGAGATGATCATGTCCTTGATCCGATCCTGGATGGCCACGAAGCCCTCTTCGTTCATGGTCGCCACGTCGCCCGTCCGCAGCCAGCCGTCAACCAGGGTCTCAGCCGTGGCATCGGGCCGGTTCCAGTACTCGAGCATAATGTGCTTGCCCTTCACCCAGACCTCGCCGGCCTCGCCGGGGGCACAGTCCTGCCCGTCCTCGCCGACGATCTTCACCTCGGTAAAGAAGAACGACTTGCCGGTGGAGTCCGGGTACCTGAGCGCGTTCGCCGAGTCCATGACGCAGGCCGGACCACAGGACTCAGTGAGCCCGTAAACCTGCAGCAGGCCGATGCCGAGCTCGTGATAGAGCTTGGTCAGGGCGACCGGCACCGGCGCTGCCCCGGTCATGATCCAGCGCAGGCTCGAGAAATCGAAGCGGCTCTGGTAGTCCCCCACCTGCACCATGAAATTGAGCATGGCGGGCACCGCCAGGCCGGTGGTGATTTTCTCCCGCTCGATCAGCTCCCAGGCCAGGGTCGGATCGAAGGCGCGCATCACTACCGAGGTGGCGCCGGCGTAGACGTTCACCGCCAGCGGGGTGAGGGCGCCGACATGAAACATGGGCAATGCTCCCAGGTAGATGTCACCCTCGTGATAATCCGTGGTGGCAGCGATGGTGAGAATGGCCCAGATCGCCGTGCTGTGGCTGTGCACCACGCCTTTCGGCAGGCCCGTGGTGCCGGAGGTGTACATGATGTAGAGCATGTCGTCGTCGGCAGCCGTCACTGCCGGTTCCGCGGCGCTGGCTGCGTTGCGGAAGGCATCGTAGGACTCGGCGAAGTGTGCCGCCTCATCGCCGACCTGCAGCCACTGCTCGACGTCGGTCTTGTCGCCGCGGGCGTGCAGCTCCGCGCAGCTGTCGACGAAGTCCGTATCGAAGATGAGCCGTTTCGTCTCGCTGTCTTTGAGGATGAACTCGAGCTCGTCCGGCACCAGGCGCCAGTTGAGCGGCACGACCACGGCGCCGATCTTCGCCAGGGCGAAGTAGGCTTCCATGAACTCGGCGCTGTTCATCAGCAGCAGCCCGACCCGCTCGCCCTTTTCTATGCCGGCGGCCAGGAACGCGTTGGCTACCTGATTGGCCCGATCGTTGAGCTCGCGAAAGGTCAGCCGCAGGCCTGAGTGCGAGTCCACATAGGCTTCCCGTTCCGGCGAGAGAAAGGCGCGCCGGCTGAGAAAGAGTCCAAGGTTGTTTTCCATCGTCCCTCCAAAGGCAATTTTGAGGCTGATTCTACTGCTCGGCGTCTGACAGACCAGTCGGAATCCTCACCGCCAACATCAGGTTGAAACAGCGCAAACGCCCGGGTGACGCGGCTCGGTCTGGCGGTGTCACCCCGCTGAAACCATTCGTTACAAAAAAAATTGTGCATTCGCACAATGAACGCTTGCCCCAACATCGGTTTTACGTAGAATGCGCGGCTTCTTTTCGGGTGCCAGTACGGGCTCGAACAAGAATAGGCGTGGCGCGGTGTCTCTCTCCCCTTCCTCCCTATGCCGCGAAGACAGTGCCACAATGTGCTGTCGCCACGCCTCTCCCTTTCTCTCAACCGCCTTTCTGTCAACTCCCTTGCGGAACCAGTACCTGGACATGCCTGTACAGGTTTTGTACTGTTGCCGACCCTTCGATTGGAATCCGGAGTCGGCCAGGGATGCACGACCAGGAACCCAGCAGACAACCCGGCCCCGACCCTGAGGCCGACGACACGGCGGAAGATCTGTACCGGATCGGTACCGTTGCCCAGATCACCCAGATTTCCGTGGAGCGTCTGCGTGCCTGGGAACGGCGTTACGGGCTCGCTCCGGCGCACCGCGCCGGGAAAACGCGCTTTTACAGCGCCTCGCAGCTGGCCCGGCTGAGCAAGATCAAACGACTCATCGACGCCGGCCAGCCCATCAGCTCGCTGGTCGAGCTCAGCGACGAGCAGCTGGACGAGCGCCAGATGGCGCTGCCGACGGCCAGCGGCATGTCGTCGCAGCCGGCTAAAACCGGCCTGATCGGCACCAACCTGCTGGTGCTCGAGCAGCAGCAGGAAGACAACCTGAGGATCCAGATCGCCGGTCGCTGGGCAAATCTGGCGGCTTTCGAGCGGGATCAGCTCGGCGTCGACAACCTGGATGCAGTGGTTCTGCAGATGCCGGTTGCGAAGCCGGACGACCTGGACGTCATCGTCGACTACTACCCGAATGCCCAGATCGTTGCCCTCTACCAGTTCGGCACCGCCAACAACGTTGCCGCCATCGAGGAGCGCGGCGTGCCGGCGCTCAAGTGGCCGAGCAGCTGGCAGGACATCGAGAGCGCCGTTGCCAGCGTGCACCGGGAGGCGAACGCGCCGCAGAAAGCGGCAGCGCGGCGTTTCTCAGACGAAGAGCTGGTTGCGATCGCCGCCAGCACGCTGTCCGATCCGAGCGGCTGCCCGCAGCATCTGGTGGAGCTGATCAGCCAGCTCAATGCCTTTGCCGACTACAGCCGCTCGCTCGGCGACGAGCCGCTGCTGGACGGCATTCACGTCGACGCCACTCAGGCGCGATCGCATCTGGAGCGGGCGCTGGAAGCGCTGGCCATGGCCGAAGGGTTGATCGCGACGCCGGAGCCGGAAGCCACGGCTGAAAGCCAGTCCAGCCCGCTGTTCTGATCAGGGTGAACAAAACCTGTACAAAAAGTGAAAAAAGGTGTTGACAGCAGCTTTGTACTGTACATAATGGTCACCAGTTTCAGTTCAGGCGTGCACGTAACTCCAATGCAGTCCTCCCTTTCAAGTGTCCTTCCCCCAGAAGAGGAGTTACTTTCAGCGGTGCCCACCGCTGACACGCCTTTTTTATTCTAGCCGACGTCAGACCCGACTTTCGGCCCCAGATAAGCGCCCCGGCTCACCAGTATTGACCGGGGCGTTTTGCTTTCCAGACCCCCGAAATCCCACGGAACGCCCGGCCGGGCAGACAGTCGAACGGCTCACGTTCTCTTGAAGCCCGCTGTGGGATCATCTTCCGATGTCTAGGTCCATTCATGCCATCTGCACGAGCCTCTGCGCGGCAGCGCTCCTCAGCGCCTGCGGCGGCGGCGGCGGGAGCAACAACAACGGCAACAACGCCGCCCCACCGCCGGTGAACCAGGCGCCCTCGGCGCGGATCAGCGCCTCCACCACCGACGGTTTTGCCACCCTGACCGTCAACTTCAGCGGCGGCGGCTCTACGGATCCAGACGGTACCGTCGCCAGCTACGCCTGGGACTTCGATGACGGCGGCGCCACCGGCAACGGTGCCAGCGTCAGCCACACGTTCACTGACCCTGGCGGCTACAACGTCCGCCTGACCGTTACCGACGACGACGGCGCCACCGACAGCGTGCTGCAGAACATCCGGGTGCGTGGCACCCGGCTTTCCGGAACCGTGCAGATCCTCGGCACCAGTGCGGTCGACTCCGACGTCAACGACCGGCTGACCACGCCGTTTCCGAACGACGATCAGCTCACCGCCCAACCGATCCCCAACCCGGTGCGGCTCGGCGGCTTCGTCAACCTGCCCGGCACCGGGGAGCCCACCGGTAACTATTTTGCTGCCGGCGACCCGGCTGACTACTACGCGGTCAGCCTGACCGGCAACGAGCTGATCCTGCTGAATATCGGCGATGCCACCGCCGACCTGGATCTGCATCTGCGCGACGCGTCGGGCACGATCGTCGACGCCTCTCTCAGCACCCAGAGCACAGAGTCCATCACCGCACCGGGCCCGGGCAACTACTTCATCGAGGTGTTTCCAGCCACTGCCGGCACCAACATTTCCGGCGGCTCCAACTACGTCCTGAGCATCGGCCAGGATCTCAGCACCGGGCTCAGAGTGCCGAGCCGACTGACGGATCCGTTTGTGCCCGGCGAGCTCCTGATTGCCAGTCGCCCCCAGGACCAGCAGAAGCTGCTGGCTTACGACCTGGCTGAGCGGGGCCGGGCCGGCCGTTTCGCCCGGGCCAGCATCGGCGACGAGACGCTGAGCCAGCTCAGCCTGCGCACGGCTGCCGACCTTCCAGACGGCCTGCCGCCTGCGGCGGCTGCCAAGTACCGGACCCTGCTGGCGGCGAAGCGCCTGGCTCAGGATCCTGACATGGGCGCCGTGGAGCTGAACATCCTGCTGCAGGCAAACCTGACGCCGGACGATCCGCTCTACAGCCTGCAATGGCACCTGCCGGAAATCCGCCTGCCGGAAGCCTGGGACATCACGACCGGCACGCCGACCGGGCTCGGCGATGTGATCGTGGCGGTGGTGGACACGGGCATCCTGCCGGACCACCCGGACTTCGCCGGCCAGCTGGTTGATGGTTACGACTTCATCGCTGATCCCGACCGAGCCAGAGATCTGAACGGCATCGATGACAACCCGACGGACGAGGGCGACTTCTCCTACGGCGCTTCCTCGAGCTTCCACGGCTCGCACGTCGCCGGCACCATCGCCGCCAGAACCGACAACGGCGAAGGCGTCGCCGGGGTGAGCTGGGGCGCGAAGATCATGCCCATGCGAGCGCTGGGCCTGAACGGCGGCAGCAACTACGACGTGCTGCAGTCGGCCATGTACGCGGCCGGCCTGGCAAACGACTCCGGCCGCCTGCCCGCCCAGCCCGCCGACATCATCAACCTGAGCCTGGGCAGCCCGTTCTTCTCTCAGGCCACACAGGACATCTTCACCGAGATCCGCAACCGGGGCGTGATCGTAATCGCCAGCGCCGGCAACGAGTCGACCAGCGCGCCGAACTATCCGGCAGCCTACAACGGCGTCGTTTCCGTCAGCGCCACCACCATCAGCGGCAGCCTGGCGCCCTACTCCAACTTCGGCCCGGTGGACGTCGCTGCGCCCGGCGGCTTCAACGGCACGGACGTGAACGGCGACGGCTTCGGTGACGGCGTGGTCAGCACCCTCGGCGACGACAGCAACCCGGGCACCGTGCAGCTCGGCTACGGTGCCCTGAGCGGCACCTCCATGGCGGCACCGCACGTGGCCGGGGTGGCAGCGCTCATGAAGGCTGTGCACCCGGGGCTCACGCCCGCGCAGTTTGATGCGGCGCTGGCCTCGGGAGATCTGACCGACGACCTCGGCACGGCTGGCCGTGACGACCTCTTCGGTTACGGCCTGATCAACGCCCAGAAGTCGGTGCTGGCGGCGCTGGCGCTGGCCGGAGGTGCCGGCGCAGATCCCGGGCCGGTGCTCGGCAGCTCACTATCAACCGTGAACCTCGGCGTGCTCGCCGGCAGCCAGGTCGTGCGGTTGTCGAACCTGGGTACCGGCAGCATCCAGCTGCTGCCGGGCAACATCAGCACCAGCGAGGTCTGGCTCAGCGTGCTGCCGGCTGCGGTGGACGGCAACGGTCTGGGCGATTATCAGCTGCGGGTTGATCGCGGCAGCCTGAGTGAAGGCGCGTACAACGCCACCGCCACCTTTACGCCCACGGACCCGGGCACCAACGCCGTGACCATATCCGTGACCCTGCAGGTACCCGGCGCCAACCCGCAGGCGGATGCCGGACTTTTCTACGTGATCGCCGTGCGCGAGGACGGCTCGTCGGAAGGCAGCGCGGCCGTGGTGGCAGCAAGTAACGGCGAGTACAGCTGGGTGCTGAACGATCTGCCGCCCGGCAGCTACCGGATCGTTGCCGGCTCGGACATGGACGACGACAACTTCCTCTGCGACGCGGGTGAATCCTGCGGCGCTTACCGAACCCTGGACGCCGCCGAGCGGATCGTCGTCGATCCGGCCACCGAGCCGGAAATCAGCGGCATCGATTTCGTCTCCGAGTTCCGGGCGGTGATCACGACTCAGGCTGCCAGCGCAGCCAGCGCGAACAGCCCGAGCGGTTTTCCCTTCAGGCGCCCGTCCGGTCGAGCGGACGCGCCCCAGGTTCCTCTCGAGTCAGCCGCCGAGCAGCGCTAACGCTGCCTGGGCCCGAACCTGGACGCTCTGCTTGTAGGCGTCCAGATCCATCTCCCGGTTTTCGCCCATGGCCCCGACCAGATACCGTTTGTAGACGCCCTGGCCGATGGCTGCCAGGCGCCAGTGCGAAAACGCCCGGTAGTAGTTGATGCCATCCAGGTTCCTGCCGGTCGCCGCCTCGTAGCGCTCGCAGAGCACTTCCCGCGGCGGGAAGCCGCCGAGGGCCGTGGGCGTTGCGTCCCCTTCCACCTCGCCCGGCTGGGTCCAGGCGTTCATCAGGTAACCGACGTCGGCGAGCGGATCGCCCAGCGTGCAGAGCTCCCAGTCGAGCACCGCCCGGATCCGGCCGTCGCCGACCATGAAGTTTCCGAGCCGGTAGTCGCCATGGACGATGGCGGCTCCGATCTGCTCCGGCATCTGCTCGGCAAGCCGCTTCGAGGACTCCTCCATCTCCGAGATCTCGTGAGTTTTGGAAGCCTCCCACTGCTTGTTCCAGCGCTTCAGCTGCCGCTCGAGGTACGCCTCCTTGCGGCCGAGATCGCCGAGGCCGACGTCGTCCGGATTCAGGTTATGCAGCCTGGCCAGCACGTCGGCGACGTTCAGCCCCAACTCGTAGCGCTCTGCTTCCGGCAGCTCGGCTGCAACCTCCACGTCGTGCAGCACCCGGCCTTCGACAAACCCCATCACGTAGAACGGCGCGCCGTTCACTTCCGGGTCGTCACAGAAGCCGAAGGTGGGCGCAACGGGCACGCCGCTGTCGGCCAGGGCCGAGACGATCCGATTCTCGCGCCCCATGTCGTGGGCACTCTCCAGCACGTGGCCGAGCGGCGGCCGGCGCAGCACGTAGGCGGCGCCGTTCTGATCGACGAAGCGATAAGTGAGGTTGGAGTGCCCGCCGGCAATCAGCGTGAAGGTCAGCGGCGGCGCCAGGCCCTCGATCCGCGCCGCGAGCCACGGCGTGACTCCATCGATATTGATGCCTTCCGGCACCGTGCTGCTGGGCTCCCCGCTCATCTGTCCTCCTGAAGCAACCTCTCATCGAGGCTCATCGCTGAATCCGCCTGGCACTCTACCCCAAACTCTTTGAGTTTTGTCATGAGATGGTTTCTCATGCGGCATGCATTTCTTCCGCTTCTGGTGCGCAATTCTGTTGGCTGCCGGCCTGCTGCAGGGCTGCGCCAGCGTCGATCTCGGCGGCCCCGTTGCGCCGAAGGGAGATCCGGCTGCCGGCGTGCTCACCCTCTCGTCGGGGCGCACTTACCCCATCTACCCGGAAGACCTCGCCTATACCGGAGAAGCCGCCTACCTCTGGCCGGACGGTCGCACTTTCGACGGCGATCTGGTGCTGGGCAAAGCCGAGGGCATCGGCTCCGGCACCTGGCCGAACGGCGACAGCTACCGGGGCACCTGGCACGAGGGGCTGCGCCATGGGCACGGCGAGCTGACGCGAAGAGACGGCAGCCGCTACCTCGGTGACTTCCGGGCCGGCGTCCGAGCCGGGGAAGGGGTGATGCAGTCTGGCGAAGGCCTGTACAGCGGTCACTGGGCCAACGACCTGCCAAACGGGCCCGGCAAGTTCAACGGCACCGACGGCTCTTCCTACGAAGGCCAGTGGCAGGACGGCATCCGCCAGGGCTACGGCACCTACGTGGACACCAACGGCAACCGGTACGACGGCAACTGGCATGCCGACAAGCCGGATGGCTTCGGCATCCTCGTCAATGCCAACGGCTCACGCTACGAAGGTGAGTGGCGGGACAGCAAGCAGCAGGGCTACGGCACCGCGGTCACCGAAACGGGCACCCTCTACGAGGGCACCTGGGTGGAGGGCCAACGGCATGGCTTCGGCATCGCCAGCCGCTACGACGGCAGTCGCTACGAGGGCGAGTGGGTGGCAGGGCGCCGCGAAGGTGAGGGCCGGGAGAGCTTCGCCGACGGCAGCTACCACGAAGGGACCTGGGAGGCCGACCAGCCGCTCGGGCTCGGCACCCGGCGTGATCGGACCGGCATCGAGATCAACGGCGTCTGGACCGGCGATACGGTCCGCTCCGGCTTCATGCGCCTGCCGAGCGGTGCCGAGTACGCCGGCCGGATCCTGAAGAAGCGCAACACGGAGGTGGAACCGCTGCTGCTCGACTGGCTGGAGCGACTGGCCGCAGCCGACGATCACCACGCGCAGTTCTTTCTCGGCACCGCCTACGCCGACTTTTCGAGCCCGGCGCCGGATTCCTTCAAGGCCACCAGCCATTTTCGCAGCGCGGCCCGTGGCGGCGTCGCCGATGCCCAGTTCCGGCTGGCGCTGCTGCTCATGGAGAACACGCCCGAACAGGCCCTGGTCTGGCTGGCTCGCGCCGCGGAGGGGGGCCAGGGCCAGGCCAATGCCCTGCTCGGCGAGTACCATCTGACCGGCCAGCACCTGCCCCAGGACGCGGCTCTGGCGGTGCCTTACCTGGAAGCCGCCACCGCGGCCGGAGAGTCCAGCGCCCGCAACAACCTGGCCTGGGTGCTGGCCACCAGCGATGACGCCACGCTCAGGGACGGACCCAGAGCGCTGGAGCTGATCCGACCGCTGGCTGCTCGTGAAGGGGGCTGGCAGCATTTCGATACGCTGGCGGCGGCCTACGCCGCCCTGCCTGATCTCGAGCAGGCCGTGAAAGCCCAGAGCCTGGCGATCAGAGAGGCGCGACGGGAAGCAGTGGACGAAGCAACGCTTTCCGGGATGCTCACCCGCCTCGCCGACTACGAAGCGCAACAGGCGCAGGATAACTAGGAGTGCCACGCAGCCATGAGTGACGTCAACTGGCCATTCATACCCGGCAACATGCCGGAGATCGCCTCCGCGGAAGGCGTGTTCCTGTTTGACCCCCAAGGCAAGCCGATTCTGGACGCAGCCGGGGGCGCCATCGTCACCAACATCGGCCACGGCCGGGAACGGGTGGTGGAGAAGGTGGCGGAGGCGACCCGGGAAACCACCTACGTGGTACCGCCCTGGATCACGCCGGCGCGCCGGGCTGTGGTGGAGGTGCTGGAAAAACACTGGCTGCCACCGGAGCTGCCGCACATCCACATGACCTCCGGCGGCTCGGAATCGGTGGAGACCGCGGTGAAGCTGGCCGCGCAGTTCCACGCCGCCCGGGGCGAGCCGGATCGCAGCCTGGTCATTGCCCGCTCGCCGTCCTACCACGGCACGACGCTCACCACCGCCGCGCTGTCCGGCCACGCCGCGCGCAAGCGCGGGCTCGAGTCCATGCTCGGCGAGCACCCGGTGGTGCCGACCCCTTACCCACTGCGGGCGCCCGCCGACGTGGCGCCCGAGGCGCTCGGCGGCTGGTACGCTCAGGCGCTGGAAGATGCCATCGCCAGGGCGGGTTCCGGTCGGGTTGCTGCCTTCCTCGCGGAGCCCATCACCGGCTCCAGCGGCGGCGCCATCGTGCCGCCGGATGACTACTGGCCTAAGGTCCGGGAGATCTGCGACCGGCACGGCATCCTGCTGATCATGGACGAGGTAATGACCGGCTTCGGCCGCACCGGCAGGAAGTTCGGCTACCAGCATTGGGACTTCACGCCGGACATTCTGGTCTCCGGCAAAGGGCTCGCGGGCGGCTACGCGCCGCTCGGCGGCGTGTTCGCCAGCCGGGCCATCGGCGACGCGATCCGGAGCGCCGGGATGAACGTGATGTTCCATACGTTCGGCGCCCACCCCGCGGCCTGCGCGGCTGCCGCCGAAGTGCTCACCATCATGGTCGAGGAGGATCTGGTGAGCCGGGCGCAGGAGATGGGGGACAAGCTGCAGGCCGCGCTGACCGCCCGCCTCGGCCAGCATCCGCACGTCGCCGAGGTACGCGGCATGGGCCTGCTGCGCGCGGTGGAGATCGTTCGCGATCGGGAGACGCTGACGCCTTACGACGAGCAGGACAACATCTCCAACCGCGTCGTCGGAGAAGGCCTCAAGGAGGGCGTCTTCTTCTACGGTGGCGGCACCGGCGAGTTTCGCGACATCGTCTGCATGGGCCCACCCTTCACCATCGACGACAGCCACGTGGAAACCATGGTGGAGACCCTCGGCACCGCCATCGACCGGGTCTGCGGATGAACCCATCGGCCGGCATCGAGAGCTTCGTCGAGGGCTTCTCTCTGGCCCGGCATCCGGGGCTGCGCCGCTACACCTGGCTGCCGGTGACGATCAGCCTGATCGTCTGCGTCACCGGGCTGTACTTTGCGTTCGACTATCTGATCGACGCCACCAACCGCTGGATTGCCGGCCTGCCGGACTGGCTGACCTGGATCGAGCTGATCCTAAAGCCGCTGCTCTACATCACCGGCGTGCTCGGCGGCGCCTGGCTGTTCGGCCTGCTCGCGGTGCTGATCGCTTCGCCGTTTCTCGGCGCGTTCTCCATGGCCCTGGAACGGATCCGCTACGGCGACGCGCCGGAGGTCAACTCGCAGATCTGGACCGACATCGGCATGAGCCTGGCCCGGGAGGCGCGCAAGCTCCTCTACCACCTGCCCCGGCTGCTGCTGGTGTTCGTGCTGACGCTGATTCCGGTGATCAACCTGGCCGCACCGGCCATCTGGCTGCTGTTCGGCGCCTGGACCATGGCGGTGCAGTTCGTCGACTACCCGACGGAGAATCGCCAGCAACCATTCCAGCAGACCCTCGACAAGCTGAAAGCGAACCGGCTGCCGGCGCTGGCCTTCGGCCTCTGCGCTACCGGCGCCCTGATGATCCCGCTGCTGAACTTCCTGCTGATCCCGGTCGCCGTCGCCGGCGGCACGGTGCTCTGGCGGAAGCTGGAGCAGCCGATGGCTGCCGGCCGTACTCAGCCGTAGTGGCGCTCGGTGTAGCGGACGATCCGGGCTAAGCCGTCTTCCAGCCGATCCAGGCTCTGCGCGAAGCAGACCCGGAAGTGGGCGTCGTTATCCGGGCCGAAGGTGTAGCCCGGCGCGATCCCCACATCCTCTTCAGCCAGCACCCCTTCCGCGAAGGCCATGCTGTCCGTGCAGCCTCTGACCTTGGGAAAGGCGTAGAAGGCGCCGGCCGGCGACACGTAGTCGATAAGCGGGTGATTGCCGAACGCCGCATCAACCAGCTCCCTGCCACGCGCAAACTGAGCCTGCTGCTGGCGGATGAACTCCTCCCCCTGCTCGAGCGCGGCAACCGCGCCCAGCTGGCAGAAGACGTTGGTGGTGGTGTTGAAGCACTCGGACAGCGCGGTCCAGTGGATCTCATGCTGGAGCGGCGTCACCACCCAGCCGATTCGCCAGCCGGTCATGGCCCAGGCCTTGGAGAAACCATTCACCACCACCACCGGATCGTTCTCTTCCGCGAGGGTCATGAAGCTGGGCGCAACCGGGCCATCGAAGACGGTCCGGTGGTACACCTCATCGGCGATGATGAGGATGCGCTCGCTGCGGGCGAACTCGAGCAGCCTGGCCTGCTCCTCGCTCGACATCACCCAGCCGGTCGGGTTGCAGGGTGAGTTCACGAAGATCGCCTTGGTCTCAGGGCGCACCGCGTCGATGATCTCGTCGGCGGTCAGCTGCCAGCCGTTCTCCGTCAGCCGCTGGCGCACGTAGGAGACGTCCGCACCGGTGATCCGGAACACCGAATCGATGTTCGGCCAGACCGGACCGACGATCAGCCCGTGATCACCGGTGGTCAGCGCCATCTGCGCCGCGATGGTGACACCGAGCATGGCCGCTCCCGGCACAGTGATCCGACGCTCATCCAGATCGATGCCGTACAGCCCGTCCAGGTAGGCTTTCAGCGCATGACGCAGCTCGGGCCGGCCGCGGGTGTGGCTGTAGAAGGTCTGGCCATCGTCGAGGGCCTGCTTGGTCGCCTCGCGAATGAAGTCCGGGGTGACGGTGTCGCCCTCACCGAACCACAGCGGGATCACGGCGGGATCATTCATGCGCTTGAACGCCACCTTGGTGATGCCGTTCTGCTCGAGGGACTCAATTTCTTCCCGATAGGGCTTCATGCGGGCTCCGTGCCGGACACAAGAAAGCCGGCTACTCTACCCGAACCGATACCGCTCAGTCGAAGTAAGTAGGCCGCTCCGGCGCCTGTCGATACTGCTCCAGCAGCAGCACGTCGTCCGGCAGGGTCCGGCCGAGGCTGAGCGGTGGCAGATCGTCCAGCGGGAAAAAATCCACGCCATCGGTTTCCAGGCTGGTGCTGGCTTCACCACCGGTCAGCTCGCAGAGAAAAAACAGCTTGTAGATGCGCTCGAGTCGTTTCGGCGTGTACGGGTGCAGATGCCGGTCTTTCACCGCCACCAGCCGCTCGGCGCTGACGAGAAAACCGGACTCCTCCTGCACTTCCCGCTCGATGCTCGCCTTCGGCGACTCGTGCTCGTCGCCCCAGCCGCCGGGCAGGGTCCAGCGGCCGTCCGAAGTTTCCCGAACCAGGAGGACCTTATCGTCTCTGAACACACCGGCCCGGACGTCGACCTTCGGGGTCGGGTAGCCCTTTTCCGGCAGGTACACGCTCCTGACGACCTCCGGCGGCGAGTCGAGCAGCCTGGCCAGCAGCGACAGCGCCATGGCCTCGAGCTCCTCGTAGCGCTCCAGATCGTAGGGATCTTTGCTGTAGGTCAGGCCGGTCTGCGCGATGGCGCGCAGCCGTTTCATCGAGTCCCGCCAGATCTCGTGACTCATGTGGCCAACTCCGTCGCGCAAAGACGATGCGCCAGCAGCCGCCCGTCGTCGAACAGGAAGTCACCACGCAGCTGCTCGCCGTTGAGCAGGCGCGGCAACCAGTACCGATCATCGTCCCACATCTGCTCGAAGGGCAGCTCGCTGATCGGGCACCAGTAAGGATCGGCCTCGGCGGTTTCCACCGGCGTGCCCTGAAAGTCGTGGGCGAGAAACACGTAGCCGTACCACTGCTGGGCCACCAGATCGAGAAAGCGGAACTCCGCCATCAGGGTAGCGTCGGGCACATGCACGCCGGTTTCCTCGCGAGTCTCGCGCAGGGCCGCCTGCAGCGGCGTTTCACCGGGATCGATCTTGCCGCCGGGACCGTTGATCTTGCCGGCACCGTGCCCGCGCTTCTTGCGGATCAGCAGAACCTCGTCCCCGCTTGTCAGGAACAGCAGCGTACCGCGCACATCGGGCTGCCAGCCCTGGAGGCGTTCGCTTAAGAGCCGGTCATGCTCCGCGGAGGGGTGTGCATCTGCCATGAAGACGCATTGTCGAGCCGGGACTGGACAGACGCAATGTCCTCGCGTCTCGGCTCCAGCGCGGCCACGAAGCGTTGCGCGATTTGATCCCAGCCGTTTTCCAGGGCGAACTGCCGGCAGGCGCTGCGGGATACCAGCAGCGCCTGACGCACCGCCACGTTCAGATCATCGTGCAGGGCGCCGTTCCGACCCTGCTGCACCACGTCTTTCGGCCCGACAACCCGATACGCTGCCACCGGCGTACCGCAGGCATTGGCCTCCAGCATCACCAGGCCGAAGGTATCAGTGCGCGACGGGAACACGAACACATCGGCCTGCGCGTACTCTGTCACGAGCGCATCGCCGGTCCGGAGGCCCAGCCAGCTGACCTTCGGGAAACGTCTCTGCAGGCTGGCCCGCGCCGGACCATCGCCGACGATCACCTTATCGGCGTCGAGATCGAGCTCGAGGAAGGCTTCGATGTTCTTCTCTACCGACACACGACCGACGAAGAGCAATCGCGGTCTTGCACCGATCACACGGTCCGGGTCGGGTCGGAACCGCTCCGTGTCCACCCCCCGGCTCCAGACCTCCAGCTCACGCAGACCCCAGCTCATCAGCTCGTCGCGATGCGAGGCGGTCGTGCACAAGGTGCGCACGGCAGGCCGGTGAAACCAGCGCATGATGCGATAACCGAAGACCAGCGGCGTGCCGAGACGCTCGTGAAAGTACTCGGGGAACTTGGTGTGCAACGCGGTGGTGAACGGCATGCCGTGCCTGACCATGTGGCGCCGGGCTGCCATCCCTAACGGCCCTTCGGTCGCGATGTGCACCACATCCGGATCAGCGCTGCGGATCAGCCCGGGCAGGCGCCAGAGATCCAGTGCCAGAGGAATCTCTCGGTAGCCAGGCAGACCGATGTTCCGGAACAGGCCGGGATGGATCACGGTCGGCGAAACCCCCAGGGCCGGCAGCCGCTCGATGACCGCGTTCAACGTGGTCACCACGCCGTTGGTCTGCGGCGCCCAGGCATCCGTGACGATCAGCAGCTTCACGCGCTCAGCCGCTCGTCCTCGAATGGCAGAACGGCAAAGCCCTCATGCTCCTGAACGGTCCAGTCGATGATCTGGAAGCGACCCTGATCGTCTTCGACGAGGGCCGTGCAGCTTTCCACCCAATCACCGCAGTTCATGTAGGTGATGCCATCGAAGTCTGCGATCTCGGCATGGTGAATGTGCCCGCAAACGACGCCTTCGTAGCCGTTCCGGCGGCAGTGATGGGCCAGCGCGTCTTCGTACTCCCCGATGTAGCTCACCGCGCGCTTCACTTTGTGCTTCAGCCAGGCCGACAGCGACCAGTAGCCATAGCCGAGGTGACTGCGCAGCCTGTTCAGGAAACGGTTGAGCTCGAGGAGCATCGTGTAGCCAACGTCACCGAGCCAGGCAAGCCAGCGGTGGTAGCGGGTGATCACATCGAACTGATCGCCATGCACCACCAGCATCCTTTTGCCGTCCGCCGTCTCGTACGTTGCTTCGTCAACGATTTTCAGGTTGCCGACTTCCAGCGGTGAGTGCTCGCGAAGAAACTCGTCGTGGTTACCCGTCACGTAGATTACCTCCGTGCCGCGCTTGGTCATGGTCAGGACGCGGCGAATCACGTTGATGTGGCTCTGCGGCCAGTAGATCCCGGAAGACTTCATCCGCCAGCCATCGATGATGTCGCCGACCAGATACAATTGATCGCAGGTGTGCTGCTTGAGGAAGGTCAGCAGCCGGTCTGCCTGGCAGCCTCTGGTGCCGAGGTGGATATCAGATAAAAAGATGGCGCGATAATGCGTTTTGCCGGGCTCAGGGATCGAACGAATGTTCATTGTTAACCCACTGATTGGTTTCGCTAAAACTAGGCCAGACCGGTTATGGGCTCGTGACAGAGCGATGACACGGACGTGACAATCCGCCGCACTGTGACAGCGTTCGCAAAGCGCGGAGGGGCGCCAGGAAGATGACTGAAGGACCGGACGAATGCGCATAGAAGCCGTTCGCGGCGACATCACCGCCGAACACGTTGACGCCATTGTCAACGCCGCCAACGAGTCACTGCTCGGTGGCGGTGGCGTCGATGGCGCCATCCACCGGGCTGCCGGGCCGGAGCTCCTGGATGAGTGCAGAACCCTGAATGGCTGTGCGCCCGGGGAGGCGAAGCTCACGGACGGCTATCGGCTCGCCGCCCGGCACGTGATTCACACCGTCGGCCCGAGATGGCGAGGCGGCCAGGCGGGTGAAGCGGACGTTCTGCGGCGCTGCTACCAGAACACACTCGATCTGGCGGAGCGGGCACTACTGACGAGCATTGCGTTTCCGGCCATCAGCACCGGCGTGTTCGGCTACCCGCTGGAAGCCGCGACGGCAATTGCGGTGAGCACGGTCCGGGCGCACAGGGCGGAGCACCTGGCATCCATCCGTTTCGTCTGCTTCGATGCGGAAACGCTTGCGGCCTACCAGTGGCGCCTGGCCGATCAGCTCGGGTAGCGGGCCTTCAACGCCGAGTAAACCGCTTCCGGCACGTCGTCCGGATCACAGGAAAGCCCTTCGAGCACTTCCACCAGGTGCTCGTTGTCTTCACGACCTGACCAGAGCTTCTGGTACTCGCCTGTTTTGTAGCCGTGATCCTGACGGAAGTTGTTCAGCACGTTCTTGCCCACGTACATGCTGAACAGTTCCTCGTAGCCCATCGGCAACGTACGCATCACCTCGACGAAGGGGCCCAGGTGGAAAGCCCGCTCCATGAGCGTCACCTCGGCAAGCTTCTCAACCGCCAGGCGGAACGCTGCGGGATCGCCCTCCGTCGACTCCGGCTCAAAGGCGAGCTCGGCCGCAAGGTCGTCGGCCAGGGTGCCGGCGCGAAGCAGATCGGAAAGCGCGAAGTGCCAGATATCGACGATCTCGAGCTTCACCTGATCGACGTCCGCGTGCTGCTGCTTCCACCACTTCCAACCGAAGTGGTCGAGCAGCTCTGCGCACTCGACCCAGATCGCCCGATAGTACTCGTAACCCTGGGTTCTCCAGTCAGGGTGCACATGCTCATTGTGCGCCTCCTGCATCCTGGCCATGGTCCGCAGCATGTCTAACGCGTTCGATTCCAGCGCCATGTCTCTCCTGCCTCGTGTTTCCCGCGCCCGCTGCGCGAGCCTGCGCCCCCTGCGAGGGGCGCCTGGAATTATGAGGTATTCTGTCGGGCATGGCTAAAGCACACACGACAGCCATGGTCATGCACCCGGTGGTGCTGGAGGAGCTCATCCGCCAGGATCACCTCGAACGGCTCGCCAGAACCACGCGGCTGGTCAGCCAGACGCCGTTCCGCGACTTCGAATCCCTGGAAGACCACCTGGCCCGCATCGAGGTTCTGGTCACCAGCTGGGGCTGCCCGCCGATCGATGCAACCATCGTCGATCGGTTGCCCCGCCTGCAGCTGATTGCGCACCTGGCCGGTTCCGTGAAGGGCTTTCTCGATGACGTGGTCTGGCGCCGCGGCATCCGGGTGACGAACGCCGTCGCCGCCAACGCCATTCCGGTTGCCGAATACACCCTGGCGGCCATCCTGTTCGCCAACAAGAAGGTCTTCCAGCTCAACCAGTTCTACCGGCAGAACAGGGAGAACCGGGCGCCCTGGACGCGGGAGGCACCGGAGGTGGGCAACTACAACAAAACCATCGGCATCGTCGGCGCTTCGCATGTTGGCCGGCTGGTGATCGATTACCTGAAGCCGTTCGACCTCCGGGTGCTGCTTTACGACCCCTTCGTGACGCCGCTGGCGGCCCGGGAGCTGGGTGCGACCAAGGTCGGGCTCTCGGAGCTGCTGTCCGGCTCGGACGTGGTCAGCCTGCACGCGCCGCTGCTGAAGGACACCCAGCGGATGATCGGGGCCCGCGAGCTGTCGCTGATGAAAGACCACAGCACCCTGATCAACACCGCCCGCGGCGGGCTGATCGATCAGGACGCGCTGCTCGCCGAGCTCGGCAAGGGCCGGCTGTTTGCAGTGCTGGACACCACCGAGCCGGAGGTCCTGCCACCAGACTCCCCTTTCTACCAGCTGCCCAACGTTTTCCTGACGCCACACATTGCCGGCTCGCTCGGTGATGAGACCCAACGCCTGACCGACTACATCGTTGCCGAAGTGGAACGATTCAGCACCGGCCGGGCGCTCAAGCACCTGGTGCGACGGGAACAGCTCGCCAGACTGGCGTAGAATTCCAGGTCGTGGCCAACCCGACTTCCTACCCCGCACTCCCTCTGAAGAACATCGTGGTGTTCCCGCAGATCGTGCAGCACCTGGCGGTCGGGCGGCGAAAGTCCATGGCGGCGCTGAAGCGCGCCACCGAGCACGCCATCGACCTGGTGACCGTGGCCCAGCACGCCCCGGACGTAGAAAACCCCGAGCTCGCCGACCTGCACGACATCGGCACCCTGGTGCAGATCAAACGTATCGAGAGTCATGACCAGGGCGCCCAGGTGATCGTCCAGGGCGCGAAGCGAGTGCGCATCCTCGCCCAGGCAGCCGACGATGATTGCCTGATGCTGGAGATCGAGCCGCTGGCGGAGCTACAGATGCCGGCAGCGGCGGAGAGCGGCACCGAAGACGAAGGCAGCGCCGCCGCCGACGCGCTGCTGCGGGAAAACCTGGCTCTGGCCCAGGCCATCGCCCGGCTCATGGACAGCGAAAACGGCGATCGGATCTACCAGCAGCTGATCGGCAGCCTGCCTGACCCCATCGTGCAGATGTACCGGATCGCCAATCTGGCCAACCTGACCGTGGAGCAGCAACAGGAAGTGCTGGCGGCAAACAGCACGCTGGAGCTGATGCAGGTGGTGCACAGCATCCTCACCCACGAGCAGCAGGTGGCCGAGGTGCGACGGCAGATCGCAGAGCAGGCCCGGGACGACATGGAGGCGCAGCAGCGGGAACACGTGCTGCGCCAGCAGAAGCGGGCCATCGAGCACGCCCTCGGCGAGAGCGAGGAAGATCCGGACATCGCCGAGCTGAAGACGGATCTCGAAAACGCCAACCTGCCGGAAACCGTGCAGAAAGAGGTGGACCGGGAGCTCAGCCGCCTGGCCCGCATGTCGGCGAGCGCCGCTGACTATCAGGTTTCCCGGGCCTATCTGGAGCTCATCGCGGAGCTGCCCTGGCATGCCCGTACCGAAGACCAGCTCGACCTGGGCCATGCCGAAACGGTGCTCGACGAGGACCACTACGGCCTCGGCGACATCAAGGAGCGGATCCTCGACGCGCTCGCCGTGATGCAGCTGAACCCGGAAGCCAAGGCGCCCATTCTCTGCTTCGTCGGCCCACCGGGCGTCGGCAAAACGTCGCTCGGGCAGTCCATCGCCCGGGCGATGGGGCGCAAGTTCGAGCGGCTGAGCCTCGGCGGGCTGCACGACGAGGCAGAGCTTCGCGGCCATCGGCGCACCTACATCGGCGCCATGCCGGGACGCATCCTGCAGGCCGTGCGCCGCGCCGGCGTCACCAACCCGATCCTGATGCTCGATGAGATCGACAAGCTCGGCAGGGACTTCCGGGGAGATCCTTCCGCGGCGCTGATGGAGATCCTTGATCCGGCGCAGAACCAGGAGTTCCGCGACAACTACCTGAACCTGCCGTTCGATCTGTCCCGGGTCATGTTCATCACTACGGCCAACCAGCTGGAAGGGATACCGCGGCCCCTGCTCGATCGCATGGAGATCCTGGAGCTGTCCGGCTACAGCGACATGGAGAAACATGCCATCGCCCGCCAGTACCTGATTCCCCGGCAGCAGCGGGAGTCCGGGCTCGACCCGTCTCAGCTCGAGATCTCCGACGAGGCCCTGGAACGGGCCATTCGTGGCTACACCCGGGAAGCCGGCGTGCGCGAGCTGGAGCGGGTGATGGGACAGCTGGCGCGGAAAAGAGCGCGGCAGGTGGTGGATGCGGTAGATCTGAGCGAGACCGTCGAAGCGGACGATCTGGAAGAGCTGCTCGGCCCGCAGAAATTCAAGCCGGATCAGGAGCGGGATGCGCTCGACCCGGGCGTCGCTGCCGGGCTCGCCTGGACGGAAGCCGGCGGCGATGTGCTCTACGTGGAAGCCACCCTGACGCCGAAGGACGAGAAGGTGATGCTCACCGGGCATCTGGGCCAGGTCATGCAGGAGTCTGCGCGTGCTGCCCGCAGCCACCTCTGGTCCGTGGCGGCCGACATCGGCATCGACCAGGCTCGAATCGAAGACAACGGGGTGCACATCCACGTGCCCGCCGGCGCCGTACCGAAGGATGGCCCCTCAGCCGGCGTGACCATGGCCACGGCCCTCTACTCCGCCTACACCGGCAAACCGGTGCCGAACGACCTGGCCATGACCGGCGAGCTGACGCTCTCCGGTTTGGTGCTGCCGGTGGGCGGCATCAAGGAAAAGCTGCTGGCTGCGCACCGGGCGGGCAAGCATAAGGTGATCCTGCCGGCCGAGAACGAGTCTGATCTCATCAAGCTGCCGGAGGCGGTGCGCGAAGAGCTGGAGATCGTGCTGGCGCGGACCATCGAGGAGGTGTTCGCCGCGGCGTTCAGCTGAGCGCTCAGCCTTCCCCGGACTGGTCTCTCACAAACGCTTCTTCGGACAGAGCCTGGTGCGCTCTGGAAACCACATAGCTCCTGATCGCTTCTGCTGCTTGCAGGGACAACACGTCGCCGAATGCCGGCATCCCCCTGGTCGACCTCGACCCGCCAACCACGATCGCCGGCCAGGTGGCGTGAACCTCGGCGCTGGCGCGGCGCAGGTCGGGAACGGCGCCAGGATTGGCTTCGGCGTACCAGCCATGGCAGCGGGCGCAGTGCCTGCGGAACAACTGCTCCCCCTCACCGATCTGGATCTCCGTACCGAACGCGGCAGGCGGGTTCAGATCCGCCACCACCCGTTTCGGCACCGCCGGCGTTGCAGCCTGCCCGCCCAGCCGGAAAACGAACACACGGCCGAGCGTTTCCAGCTCTGCAAGCTCCGCAGGCTGAGAGGCAACACCGGCAACCACGGCAAGGTACTGCTTACCGGCCACCTCATAGGTAACCGGCGGCGCCATGATCCCCACCGAGGTTTCCTGCTGCCAGAGCAGGCGCCCGTCGTCTGCGGCATAGGCGCTGAGACGACCGGCATGATCACCCTGGAAAACCAGACCGCCTCCGGTCGCCAGCAACCCACCGCCATCTACGCCATCAGGCAGGCGCAGCCGCCAGGCCTCTCTGCCAGCTTGCGGGTCCCACGCCAGCAGATACTGCACCTCCTGAGGCCGCTGCTCGCGGAGCGCCTGAGCATAGTCACTGCGGGAGCTCACACCCGTGTTCCAGTCGCCGGAGGCATAGGCGAACTCATCATCCAGACCATAGACGCTGGCTGAATCACGCGCCGGGATGTAAACCAGGCTCGCATCCTGACTGAAAGCCATGGGTTCCCAGTTGTGCGCACCGCCTGGAGCCGGTCGGATGATCCTGGCGATCTCGTCGTAATCCGACTGCTCAGTCTCCTGGGGCCGTCCGGTCTCCATGTCGACGTGGCTGGCCCAGGTTGCCTCGGCGTACTTCTCTGCCGACAGCAGCTCGCCGGTGGCACGGTCCAGCACGTAGAAGAAGCCGTTTTTCGGCGCCTGCATGAGTACCGCCCGAACTTCCCCGCCGATCTCCAGGTCCGCCAGCATGATGTGCTGGGTTGCGGTGTAGTCCCAGTTGTCGCCCGGCGTCGTCTGGTAGTGCCAGACCAGACGGCCGTCGTCCGGATCCAGCGCCAGTATTGAAGAGAGAAACAGGTTGTCGCCGCCGCCCGGGCTGCGATGGGCTCTCGACCAGGGCGAGCCGTTGCCGGTGCCCACGTACAGCAGGTCCAGATCGGGGTCATAGGCCATGGAGTCCCAGACCGTGCCGCCACCACCGATCTTCCACCACTCGCCTGACCAGGTACCGGCTGCCTGCTCCATCTCAGGGTGCTCGAACGGCTGGGAAGGATCTCCGGGCACCGTCCAGAACCGCCAGTCGAGCTCGCCGGTTGCCGCGTCATAGGCGCTGACATAGCCGCGGACGCCATACTCCGCGCCGCCGTTGCCAATGATCACCTTCCCTTTCACCACCCGCGGCGCGCCGGTGATGGTGTACGGCACCTCCCCGCCGGTGCTGTCCACCTCCCAGAGCAGGGTGCCGGTCGCCGCGTCCAGCTTGATCAGCCGGCCGTCCAGGCTGCCGACGAATACGCCGCCTTCCGCAACCGCAACGCCCCGATTGACGACGCCGCAGCAGGCGTAGCGGGCCCAGCCTCTGGGTACCTCCGGATCGTACGACCAGAGCGGCTCGCCGGTTGCCGCATCGAGCGCGTGGACGATGCTCCAGGCGGCGGTGAGATACATGATCCCGTCGACGATGATGGGCGTCGACTCGTGCTTGCGGTTCTCGCCGGTATCGAACGTCCACTCGAGCCCCAGCTGCTCGACGTTCGCCGCGTTGATCTGATCGAGCGGCGAGTAGCGTTGCTCGTCCGGAGTGCGGCCGTGGTGCGGCCAGCCGCTGGCGACCACAGCGGCGCCTGCTTCGCGCTCTGACAAGCCAGCCGACTGGTTTTCCGGCTCGCTTTCCGCACAGGCAGCAAGCAGTAGCAACAACGAGGCGCTCACGAACAGGCGTCTGACGATCATGGGTTCCCCTTCCCCAAAGCAGCAGCCAGAGGCTAACCCAAGTCTAGGATGGGGTCACACGTCGATACAGGAGCGCGTTGCCTGCCTTGCCGCACAGCTCAGCGGCCCCGGACTCACGCAGGCAGTACGCCATCTTCTGCGCCAGCCGTCGGGGCTGGCCCATGGCCTCGGCGAGATCCGCGGTGCTGAACGCTTCCGGCAGCGGCCCGTGCACCAGCGAGTAAAGGTCCTGCCGACCGTTGATCCGCTGACGTTCCAGCACCTGGTTCATCTGCCGGCTCACCACCCGCCAGCCGCCGCGCCGACGAACCCGCTTCGGGTCGAAGGTGCGGATCTCGTCCTCCTCGATCAGCACCACCTCCACGGCGAAGTTCGGATGCTCGAGCAGGTGCGGGATGCTGACAAGCTCTTCCACGATATGGGCCGCAGTGGAGCGCTTCGGGGACTTTCTGCGGCTGGCCTGACCGTCTTCCTCTTCCGGCAGCTTGACGATGTAGCGGACCGCCGCAATCGGATGCACGAGTACAACCCTGTGCGACTCGATCAGGGTGGCAAGCTTGCGCTTCAGCGGCGCGAACCCGCCGGTCTGAATCTCGTAGATGACCTCGTCTTCGGCCCGCACGTCGGCCACGTAGCTGCCCACCGGCACCTCTTCCTCGCCGTTGCCCGTGAGGTAGAGCGCCTTCAGCGCCTGATGCAGCGGGCCCTCGTTGAGCGTGCCGATACCGTTGGTCATGGCAGCGCATTAACGCAACCCGGCCGGGTTGCTGTCCAGCCGTCAGGCTGAAGCGGCTCTGGCAATCAGTGCCAGGACGGGTCGTGGCTCGCCCGGTAAGCAGGGCGATCCTTCAGCCGCCGGATGTAGGCGGCCACACCGTCGCTCGGCGCCTCGAGCCAGCCAAACTGGGCCGCGAAGTCGAGGGTGCCGCCAAACACCACGTCGGCGGCGCTGAAACGCTCGCCGAGCGCCCATCCCGATTGCGGCGTGAGCGCTTCGATGGTGGCCAGACAGCGCTCCGGGTCTCCCCAGCCTGCCGACTGTGCCGGGTAGTCCGTGATCCCGAACTGGCGGAAGGTAAACATGGGTTCCAGGGTCGTGCCGGGGAAAAACAGGTAGCGGTAGTAGCTGCCCCGCTCCGGCGCATCGAGCGGCGGCGCCAGCCCCTTTTCCAGGTACTTGTCGGCAAGGTAGGCGCAGATGGCCGCGGTCTCCGTCACCACCGTGGTGCCGTCCACCAGGGTCGGGACTTTTCCCATCGGGTTGAGCTCGCGGAAGCTCGGCGCGTCGTTTTCACCCCCGTGGATGTCGATGACGATGGACTCGTGGGGCACATCGAGCTCCGTGAGCATCCACTGCGTGGTCATGCCGCGGCTCATCGGATTGAAGTAGTGCTTCATGGCTGCTCTCCGGGTCGCTAGGTACCCGGAGAGACTACCCCAACGCTACTGACAGGGATCTGGCAGCAGCCTCAGCTCACCGCGGAGATTTCGATCTCGCCTTCATGCAGGAAGCAGGATCTGCTGAACAGCGCCAGGTCCAGCGGGTTCGGCAGGCGCACATCAGACAGTCGCGGCAGCGACCCCGCAGCAGCATCGAACTCACGATGGATCTGGGAAACGAACAGCAGGATCAACCCGTTTGCTGCTGCAAACGTCTTCAGATCGGCAATCTGTCGGGACAGCTCCGGGTGTTGCCGTTTCTGATCGAGCAGCTGCAGGTAGTCAATGACCACCACGGTGCCGGCGTCCGCGCCTGCGAGACGCTCGATGATGTAGGACGCGCAGATCTCGTCCGAGCAATCGAACTCAAACTGATCGGCAAACGCCGCCCGCTCTTCGCCGATGGCGGCGAAGGTGCGGTCGATATCCTCGAGGCCGTACTCCAGCGAGAAGAACCAGCTCCGGGTGCCCTGCTTCATGGCGGCAACCGCGCTCTCCAGCGCCAGCAGCGTTTTGCCGTGACCCGGCCGGGCGCCGAGCAGAACCAGCTCACCCTGGCGACAGGCGTCGATGAGACGACTGCCCGGGCTCGGCGCGCTGTACCGGGCGGCGAGCAGGCTCCAGGATTCGTAGCCTTCTTCCCGGGCCACCTGATCCAGCGCCTGATGTAATGGGATCTGCGCATCCCGCGACTTAAGCCGCGCTTTGCGCTTGAGACGGAAAATGGGTGCGGACAACTTCATGTCAAACCTCCTATGCGAGCCCGGTCTCACAACCCCTCCTTATGCGATTCGGCTCGATAGCCAGGTTTGCTGTTGCGCGTGCCGAGGCACGCTCTTTCGCTCTGCACGGAATAGATGCTTCCCCGACGGAGGGGGGAGGCGCGAACGAAGCGCCTTGGTCGGCAGTATGGATCAGCAGGCGGAAGCCTGACAACGGTTATGTGCACCCGGCCCGCGCAGCCACTAAACTCGTTCCGAACGGGGTGGGGCTGAAAAGACATGACGAGCAAGATCGGCTGGACAGAAAAGCCGAAAGACGATCCTGAGGTGCTGGCACTGCAGGAGTATCTGCAGGCCAACAATGGCATCGCCTCGCTGGAGATCCACTCGCTGGACCAGACCGAGCAGGTCGTAAGACGATTCCGGCGCGACGGCTTCGTGCTGATCGGCGACGTGCTGAGCGCCGAGCAGATCACGACGCTTAGGGAGGGCTGTCAGGCCGTGATCGACGAGGTCCTGGCGCTGGATACCGAGCAGGCCGGCAACCGGGGTTCGCAGCGTTACTCGTTCGGCGGCTCCTCCCTGACCCGCAGCCAGCTGCATCGTCCCGCCTGGCAGATGCTGCTGTCGCTGGACCCCGTCCTGGACCTGGTCGCTACGTTGTTCAGCTCAGACGACTACATCCTGCGCGCTGCCAGCGGCGACTTCTGCCTGCCGGGCACCACCGGCTACCAGCGCCTGCACGCGGACGTCCGCGACTGGGAAAGCCAGAGCTCGTCTCCGTTCAGCTCGTTTCACGACCCGAGCAGGCGCATCAGCATCCGCGATCTGCCCTGCCCGTACATCTGCGTGAACTTCCTGCCGCAGGATGTCACCCGACTGAACGGGCCCACCCGGCAGATCCCCGGCACCCAGAACTCCCGGGCGAGAATTCCCGGGCTCGACGAGGAACCGGAGTGGATGCGTCTGAGCACCGTCTGCCCGGCACCCGCCGGCAGCATCATGATTCGTGACGTTCGCGCCTGGCACGGCGGCACGCCGAACCTCTCGGACGAGGTCCGCTCGATCCCGAACCTGGAGTTCTACGCGCCCTGGTTCCGGGAGCCGATGGTGCCGGGAATCAGCTACGAGGATCACCGCAAGCTGCCGGAGCGGGCACAGCGCCTGACCCGATTCAGCGTCGCCGATTCCAGCGAAGGGCTCGAGACGGGCACCACGCTGAGAGCGCCCTGAAGCAAACCAACGCCAGACCCAAGGAGAGGAGCCGTCATGAACTACCGCCAACTGGGCCGTTCCGGCATTCGCGTCAGCACGCTCTGCCTCGGCACCATGAACTTCGGCCCCCGAACGTCTGAAGCCGATTCGTTCGAGATCCTCGACGAGGCCGTCGACGCCGGCATCAACTTCATCGACACGGCGGACCAGTACGGGGGCTCGCTGGGCGTCGGCACCACCGAGACCATTCTCGGCAACTGGCTGCAACAGGACAGCTCACGGCGGGCCAGGCTGGTGCTGGCAACCAAGGTGCACGAGCCCATGTCCGAAGACGTAAACGACCGCGGCCTGTCGGCGCGCCACATCACCAACGCCTGCGACGCCAGCCTCAAACGCCTGGGCGTGGAGCACATCGATCTCTACCAGATGCACCACATCGATCGCAGCGTTCCCGTGGACGAGATCTGGCTGGCGATGGACCGGCTGATTGCCCAGGGCAAGATCACCTACGTTGGCTCGAGCAACTTCCCCGGTTGGGCGATCGCCCAGGCCAACGAGCGGGCGGCCGTTCGCGGCACCCCCGGGCTCGTCTCCGAGCAGGGCCTGTACAACCTCATCGAGCGCCGCGCTGAGCTGGAGGTGCTGCCGGCATGCCGGGAGTACGGGCTCGGCATGATCCCCTGGAGCCCGCTGGCCGGAGGCCTGCTGGCCGAACCCGCGGCGGGCGGCGAGGGCCGTCGGCAGAGCGAAGAGGCGCTCGCCGAACGAGCCAGGCGGGCGGATCAGCTCGGCCGGTTCGCCGCCCTGGCCGCCGAGCTCGGCGAGACCAGCAGCGCGTTGGCCCTGGCCTGGCTGCTGCATCAGGAGCCTGTTACCGCCACCATCATCGGGCCTGCGGATCTGAGCCAGCTCAGATCGACCCTCGGCGTTCCCGAGATCAGTCTGAGCGAGGAGTCCCTGGCCGCAATCGACGGGATATTTCCGCCCTGCGGCGCAGCCCCCGAAGCCTACGCCTGGTAGCTCAGGCTCCGTAACGTCGTCGCGCCGCAACAGCCGCCGGGCGCTCGTAACAACGGGCCAACCAGCCGCTGACTTGCGGATAAGGCGCCAGGTTGAGCAGCGAGGCGCGGGAGGGTGACAGCACCCCCGCCACGTTCAGATCGGCGACGCTGAACCCATGGCCAACCAGCCAGTCGGACTGCGCCAATGCGCGTTCGAGCACCGTCAGCGAGTGCTCGATCATGCCCGCAGCACGGTCGCCGATGGCCTCGATCAGATCCGCGAGCAGCACATCCTTCTGCACCCAGGGCTCCAGGTGGCCCTGGGCAAACAGCGTCCAGCGGACAGCATCGGCCTGAGCTTCGGCTGCCTCCGGATAGAGCGGCGGCTCGCCCTGACGCCCGTAGCGCTCGGCCAGGTAGAGGTTGATCGCCAGCGATTCGGACAGCGCAAACGAGCCATCGACCAGCGTAGGGATGGCGCCGGCGGGATTCAGCGCCAGAAACTCCGCTGACTTCAGGGCCGGATCGTCGAACTCGTAGGGTACGTGTTCGAACTCGAGGGACAGCTCCGTGGCCATCCAGAGCACCCGCATGGTTCTGGAGCGCGGGGATCCGTATAGGGTGATCGCCATTCGCTCAGTCTGGCAGAAGCTGCCTGATCCTGCAGATGACGCTTGGTACGGCGCCAGGCATACTCAGCGGCCCATTCAAATCTCTAAGGGAGAGACACATGAGCGCAGACGGCACCTGGAACACCACCATCAACAGCCCCATGGGCGCGCAGAACGGCACCATGACCCTGGCAACCGACGGTGGCACGCTGACCGGCAAGCTGGCCAGCCCGCAGGGCGAGATCGAGATCGAAGACGGCACCGTGGACGGTGACAACCTCGCCTGGAAGGCCAACATGACCTCACCCATGCCGATGACGCTGGAGTTTTCCGCTACGGTCAGCGGCGACGAGATCAACGGCGAAGTAAAGCTCGGCGCCTTTGGCAACGCTACCTTTACCGGTACCCGCGCCTGACCTTCTCCTGGCATGAGCTGGGAAGAGGAGATCAATGAGCTGAAGCGGCGTGAGCAGCTCGCGCACGCCATGGGCGGCCCGGAAAAAGTCGCCCGTCAGCACGAGTTCAACAAGCTCACCATCCGCGAGCGCATCGACGCGGTGGCGGACGGCGAGTCGTTCCACGAGATCGGCGCGCTGGCCGGGGTCGGCAGCTATGACGACGACGGCAACCTGACTGCCTTCACGCCGTCGAACTTCGTGTTCGGCACCGCCGACATCGACGGTCGGCCGGTGATTCTCTCCGGCGACGACTTCACCGTTCGCGGCGGTTCTGCCGACGCCTCCATTCCCGGCAAACGGGCTCAGGCTGAAGGCCTGGCCCTGGAGCTGCGACTGCCGCACATCCGTCTGGTTGACGGCATGGGCGGCGGTGGCTCGGTGAAAACCATCGAGATGGCCGGCCGCACCTACATTCCCGAGCTCAAAGGCTGGGAAACCGTGGTTCAACATCTCGGCGTGGCGCCTTCGGTGTCGCTGGCGCTCGGCTCCGTGGCCGGGATCGGCGCCGCCCGGGTGGCGACCAGCCACTACAGCCTGATCGTCAAGTCGTCCGCGCAGATGATGATCGCCGGTCCGGCGCTGGTGGACTGGGCAAGCCTGGGCGATGTCAGCAAGGAAGAGCTCGGCGCTTCGAAGATCCACACCAGGAACGGCGCCATCGATGATGAGGTGAGCAGCGAAGCCGAAGCCTTCGAGCGCGCCAGGCAGTTCCTCTCTTACCTGCCTTCCAGCACCGACGAGCTGCCGCCGGTGATCGAATCCAACGACGACCCGGCACGGCGCGAAGAGGCGCTGATCGATCTGGTGCCGAAAGATCCGCGCAAGGTCTACAAGATGCGCACCGTGATCGACGCGGTGGTGGACAGAGATTCCTTCTTCGAGATCGGCTGCAAGTGGGGCAAATCCATCACCACTGGCCTGGCCAGGCTGGACGGCGTGCCGGTAGCGCTGTTCGCCGAGAACCCCATGGTCTATGGCGGTGCCTGGACCGCAGATGCCTGCAAGAAGCTCATCCGGCTGATCGACCTGGCCTCCACCTTCCACCTGCCGCTGGTGCACCTGGAAGATTGCCCGGGTTTTCTGATCGGCAAGTCTTCCGAGGAAACGGCGACGATCCGCTTCGGCTCTCAGGCGCTGGCTGCCCTCGGGCAATCACCGGTGCCGTTCTGCTCAGTGGTCGTCCGCAAAGCCTTCGGGGTGGCGGGTGCCGCCAACCATAAGCCCGGCAGCCACCACATCCGGGTTGCCTGGCCGTCCGGGGACTGGGGTTCGCTGCCGATCGAGGGCGGCATCGAGGTGGCCTACAAGGCGGAGATCGCCGAAGCCGAGAACCCTGACGCGCATCTGCAGAAGATCAAGGAGCGCCTGAACAAGGTCCGCTCACCGTTCCGCTCCGCCGAGTACTTCGAGATCGAGGAAATCATCGATCCGCGGGATACGCGCAGCGTGCTGACACGCTGGGTGAAGCTGGCGCGCCGGGCGCTCAACACCGAGCCGCCGACGTTCTGGTATCGTCCCTGATTCAAGCCGGAAGGATCGCTCACAAACGCGCGCACGCGCAAAGGAGTCGACAGATGAAGCAGCTGATATCCGCCACCACGCTGATCCTCTGCCTGGCCACCGGCCAGGCGCTGGCCAATCCGGTCAGCTGCAGCTACGGCGAGCTGGCACGGAAGATCGAAGTGGTCTACTCGGACCCGGGGCAGCCGGTGCCCTGCGAGGTGATCTACGACAAGTCAGCGGAAGGCAGCATCGAAACGCTGTGGCGGGCGAACAACGAGGCCGGCTACTGCGAGGCCCAGGCCGCCGGTCTGGTAGAGAAGCTGCGCGACATGGGCTGGCAGTGTGCTGCCGACAGCGAAGCAGCACAGGCGGAGCTGCCTGCCGAGGTCAGCGGCGACGGCTAGTCGTCGCCTCGCTCGAGCAGCGCGGCCAGCACCGCCTCCAGGTCCGGCTCCGCTGCATCCTTGAGCCCGCTCATGCGGCCGTAAGCCGCCGCAGCCGCCTGATGAAAGCCGCCCGGCAACCCCTGGGCCTCGAAGGTGGCGGCAATCTCCTCCATCTCACCAACGAATCGCCAGGCTTTGCCAGCGGTGCCTCGCGCCGTGCCTTCAACCCGTCGCAACAGATCGGGCTGCGAGATCGACCACTCTTCGAGCAGCGCCTCGCTGACCCCTTCCGCCTCGGCCAGCGCGCGCACGGCCAGCAACAGGGCGCCGGAGCCTTTGGTGTAGGCGGCGTAACACATCTTCAGCGCCGAAGCCGAGCTGGGCCGGTCGTCCACCACGCTGACCCCGAGCACCGGGTCGTTGAACCAGTCCCGAACCGCCGGGGCGCCGATGCCCGACAGGTAGAGCCGGGTCGTGCCCTCGCGGATTGCCGGCGGACCGACGATACCGCCGTCCACGTACCCCGGGCCAACCAGGGCGGCAACCTCAGCAGCGGTTGCCGGTGACACCGCGTTGGCGTCCAGGTAGGTGCCGCTGAAGCCAGCGGCCAGCACCTCTTCGGCCACCGCACGGGCTGCATGGGGCGGACAGACGGAGATAACCGCCTCCGCAGCAGCGGCCAGATCGGACATCGCCTCTACCGGCATAAGGCCCGCCTGCTCTGCCCGTGCCAGGGTGGCAGCCGAGCGGCCACCGGCCACCCAGATCACCTCATGACCGGAACGGACCAGCGCCGCACCGATGGTGGCGCCCATGGCGCCGGGGTTCACCAGACCGAGCTTCACAGCCGGTAGTCCAGCGGCGGTTCCCGGTCACCGAGCAGCGCTTCGTACTCGAAGTCGGCGCCGCGCTTTCTTTCCAGCTCGATGCGCGCTTCATCGATGATTTCCGGGTTTTCGATCAGGTCCTGAGCGGTGCGCGCCAGCAGCTTGGCCGCCAGACCCATCCCCTTGTGGCCGATGCTGGTGCCACCGGCCGCCACCGCCTGCCAGCTGTGCGCCGGCGTGCCGGGCACCCAGGTTGCGGTCCGGAAGCCGACGGTTGGTACGTTCCAGCTGACGTCACCCACATCGGTGGAGCCCATGCCCTGGGTAATCGCAAACGGTCGAACCTGGTTGGTGCTGTCGATGGCCGGCAGCTCGCCATCCAGGGTTTCCCTGATCCGGATGGCGAAGGCACGCTCGTTGTCGTCGTAGAGATAGCCCCCCAGGCTGCGCAGGTTGCCGTCCACCAGTCGGGCCAGGGTTTCGTTCGGCAGCACCGGGTAGTTGCCGTGCATCACCTCGTAGGTCATCTCGGTGCCGGTGCCGAGCGCCGCTGCTTCCGCGGTCCGCACCACCCACTCGAAGAGCTCCACCACCCTTGCCGCCTGAGGATGGCGCACGTAGTAGTACACTTGGGCAGTTTCCGGAACGATGTTCGGGGCGTCACCGCCGTCCGTGATCACGTAGTGGATGCGGGAATCAGACGGCACGTGCTCGCGCATCAGGTTGACCATGAAGTTCATGGCTTCCACGCCGTCCAGAGCCGATCGGCCGCGATCGGGGGCCGCAGCCGCGTGCGCTGCCTTGCCGTGAAAGGTGAAGCGGCCGGATTTGTTGGCGGTAGACGAGGATGCCGAAGCGCTGTTGCGATCCGCCGGGTGCCAGTGCAGCACCACGTCCACGTCGTCAAAGAGACCGGCGCGGGTCAGATAGACCTTGCCGGACCCGCCTTCCTCTGCCGGCGTGCCGTAGACACGGACCGTGCCGGCCCGGTTGTTCTCGTCCAGCCAGCGGGCGATGGCCACGCCGGCAGTCGCCGAAGCCGCACCAAACAGGTGGTGGCCACAGGCATGCCCCGCCGCACCCTCGGCCAGCGGCCGCCGTTCGGCAACCGCATCCTGAGAGAGGCCGGGCAGCGCGTCGAACTCAGCAAGGATCCCGATCACGGGCTCACCCTGGCCGTAAGAGGCAACGAAGGAAGTGGGGATACCGGCGAGACCGGTTTCCAGCGTGAAACCCTGCCCGCCCAGGTAGCGCTGCAGCGCCGCGCTGCTCTGTGTTTCCAGGTAACCCATCTCCGCATGCCGCCAGATGGCATCTGCAAGCTCGATACCAGCGTCGAGCTGATCGTCCACCAGCGCCGTCATATCAGCGGCCTTCGCCCCGGCGGTAGCGAGCAGCAGAGCCAGCAGCAGGACCCCTGCATTGCGGGGCTTCAGGCGTGAATGGCCCATATTTCGTGTCCTCCAAGCGAGCTGAAGGCTTACGGTAGCCGATTCACACCGCGTTGACAGCTCCGGCCGCACTCTGGCCGTGTCGGACAGGTTCAGTTACCGTTCAGTAATGGAAACCTAGCCTGTAAGACGCGGTAGAAGCGCATATCACACAGGCTGGAAAGAAGGGACTCAAGGAATGATCAAGCAGAAGCTCCTCGCGGCAACCGTCGCCCTGCTCGCAAGCTCAGTGGCTATGGCCATCCCACCCGGCTTCGAAGGCGAGTCGGTGCAGAACATCGAGGCGGCCGACGGCATCAGCGGCTGGGCGCACATCGACAACCAGCGGGTGCTGGTGAACGTGGATGAGAAAAGCACCTACCTGCTGACCCTGAAGCACCAATGCCACGGCCTGGCCTGGGCACAGAACGTCACGGTCACCATGTCGAACAACACGATCTGGGCCGGCTTCGATGAGATCAAGGCTGACGGGCTCGCCTGCCCCATTCAGGCCATCGAGAAGATCGACCCCCGCGACCTTTAACGTAGCCGCGCTGGCGACAACCGGCTTAAGGCTGCGTCTGCTCGTTGACCTCGTGGAGCAGAAACTTGGTGTGCAGCAGTGCCAGCAGCCGGTTCGCAAACTCGATCCCCTCGGCCGCCATCTCCCCAGCCGCCCGGCCATCCAGGCTGGCCTCGAAGTGCTCGAGGAACTGGGAAATCTCCTTTTGCGCCAGCTCCCGCATCAGCGTCGCGTAGCGACCGAGAAAGTCCGCGTCGTAGCCATGCTCCGGGGCGTAGCCCCGCAACTTCGCCTGACCCCAGGTTTCCAGGATCGCCGCATCGCGAGAATCGATCAGGCCGTCCCCGGTCAACGACACGGTGCCGTTTGCCACCAGCTCTTCGATCTCTGCAACTGACAGCGCCGTGGCATCCGCCACCTCAGCAATGGCGCGGTCCGGACCCGGCGTGGTGTCCCGGAGCAACGCAGGTAGAAAGTGCGACATGCCCGGCGCCTGCTGATCTTCTGCCAGCGCCCGGGCGTCCGGGGAATCGAGCACCTGCTTCACCTTCTTCAGCGGCAGGAAGTGCTTCTCCTGCAGCTCCTTGATCAGGCGCGTGCGCTCCACGTGCTCCTCTGTGTAGAGCGCCACGTTGCGCTTGGGCTTTTCCGGTTCCGGCAGCAGCCCCTCCCGGATGTAGAAGCGGATGGCTTCCCGGTTCACCCCGGTTCTGGCCTCCAGTTCCTTCATCTTCAGCGTCATCGGCGCTTGCCCCGGCCGGTTACTGCTTCGGATGCAGCACGACCGGAAGGTCGGTGATGCCGCGAACGAAGTTCGACTTCAGGCGTACCGCCGGGCCGACCACTTCCACCCTGTCGAAGCGCTTGAGGATCTCCTCCCACACCAGCCGCAGCTGCATCTCCGCCAGCCGGTTACCGAGGCAGCGGTGCACGCCGAAACCGAAAGAGATGTGATTGCGGGCGTTCTGCCGATCGATGAGGAACTCGTCCGGCCGGTTGATGTGGCTGTCGTCCCGGTTGCCGGAGACGTACCACATCACCACCTTGTCGCCCTTCCTGATGGTCTGCCCGCCGATCTCCACGTCGCGGGTTGCTGTGCGCCGCATGTGCATCAGCGGCGTCTGAAAGCGGATGATCTCCGAGACCATGTTGGGGATCAGCGACGGCTCGGCTCTGAGCTTCGCGTACTCCTCGGGATGCTCGTTGAGCATGAGCACGCCACCTGAGATGGAGTTTCTGGTGGTGTCGTTGCCGCCGACGATCAGCAGCAGGAGGTTGCCCAGGAACTCCATGGGCTCCATGTCCTGGAAGTGGTCCGAGTGCGCCATCAGGGTGATGAAGTCGTACTTATCGGTCGGGTCCTGGGCGGCGCGTTCGTTCCAGATCCCGGTGAACACCTCGAGGCACTCCAGCAGGGCCGCCTGCCTGTCCTCCACCGAGACGCTGTCGTCGCCGGCGATCTCGGTGCTGGCGGTGGCCATATCGGACCAGAAGGTCAGGCGACGTCGCTCGTCGAACGGAAAGTCGAACAGCGTAGCCAGCATCTGGGTGGTCAGCTCGATGGACACCCGATCCACCCAGTTGAACGGCTCGCCGATGGGCAACTCGTCCATGATCCGGCCGATGCGCTCACGAATCAGCGGCTCCATGCGGGCGAGGCTGCGCGGCGAGACCGCGGGGGTGACCGCTTTGCGCTGCTGGTCGTGCTTCGGCGGGTCCATGGCGATGAACTGCTCCACCGTGAAGTCCGGATCCTGATCGCCGATCACGATGGCCGGAAACGACGAGAACGCCTCGTGGTTCTGCTCCACCGCCATGATGTCGTCGAAGCGGGTAATCGACCAGAAAGGGCCGAAAGCGCTGTCCGCGCAGTAGTGAATGGGCGCTTCCTTACGAAGACGCTCGAAGTAGGGCCAATGGCTGTCGCTCTCGTAGAGCGTTGGATCGGATACGTCGATCTCAGCGAGCGGAATGCTGTAGGGATCAGTTTTCATGACGGCTGCGCACATGGCGGTTCTCCTTCCCGGATTTGCCGGCACTATACCCTTTTGCGTAATACGTATCAATACTACGTATATGGATACAAACGGCCTATCGATGCCTCTCTTCAGCGGCGCCAGCCCATTGCCGCCGATTTGACTCTGTTCCGGGCTGCGTCGATTCTCAGCGCCGGGCATGGGAGGCAATGCAGATGGACTACTACGATCTCGGCGACTACTCGAGGACCGTCACCACCACATCGGCGGACGCTCAGTCCTGGGTGGACCGGGCGCTGATCTGGATCTACGCCTACAACCACGAGGAAGCCATCACCTGCTGCGAAAAAGCGCTTGCCGCGGATCCCGACTGCGCCATGGCCCACTGGGCCACCGCCTACGCAATCGGTCCGAACTACAACAAGCCCTGGGAGGACTTCGACGCGGAGGAGAAGCCGGATGCCATCGCCCTCGCCCAGGCCTCAATCAACGCGGCGGCGGCGCTGACCGACAGGCTGACGCCGATAGAGGCGGCGCTGATCGAGGCGATCCGGCACCGCTACCCGGACGACGCCAGCGCTGAGGATTTTGCCCCCTGGAACGACGCCTACGCCAACGCCATGCGGGAAGTACACCGGACCTACCCCGGGGACGCAGACGTCTGCTGCCTGTTCGCTGAGGCAATCATGAACCGCACGCCCTGGGCGCTCTGGGATCTGCCCTCAGGCCAACCAGCGGACGGCGCCGACACCCTGGAAGCCATCGACGTGCTGGAGACCGCGTTCGCTGAGATCGATGGGGCCTGGGATCATCCGGGCCTTCTACACATGTACATCCACCTGATGGAGATGTCGCCGCATCCCGGGAGGGCGCTTCGACATGGCGACCGCTTGAGCACCCTGGTGCCGGATGCGGGCCACCTGCTGCACATGGCGACGCACATCGACGTGCTCTGCGGCGACTACATGAACGTGGTGTCCCGGAACCACGCGGCGATCGTGGCCGACCGGAAGTTTCTCGAGCGCGCCGGCCCGGACAACTTCTACACCATCTACCGCTGCCACAACTATCACTTCAAGATTTACGGCGCCATGTTCCTGGGCCAGCCGACGGCCGCGCTGGAAACCGCGGACGAGCTGGTCGAGTCTCTGCCGGAAGCCGTGCTCCGACCCATGGCGGACTGGTTCGAAGCGTTTGTGCCGATGAAGCAGCACGCGCTCATCCGCTTCGGCATGTGGGAAGAAATCCTCGCCCAGCCGCTGCCGGAAGACGAGGCGCTGTACGCCGTGACCCTGGCCATGATGCGCTACGCGCGCACGGTGGCGCTGGCCAACAGCGGCGACATCCCTGCCGCAGAAGCGGAACGCACGCTGTTCGGTGAGGCGCTGGCCAGGGTTCCGGAGAGCCGCACGCTGTTCAACAACACCGCCGTCGACATCCTCGCGGTCGCCGAGCAGATGATGCTGGGCGAGCTCGAGTACCACAGCGGCAACCATGAGGTTGCCTTCGAGCACCTGCGCCGGTCGATCGAGCTCGATGACAACCTGCCCTACGACGAGCCCTGGGGCTGGATGCAGCCGACCCGACACGCGCTCGGCGCGCTGCTGCTGGATCAGGGTCGCTACGATGAAGCGGAAGCGGTCTATCGAGCGGATCTGGGGCTGGACGCCACGCTCAGCCGCGCCTGCCAGCACCCGGGCAACGTCTGGAGCCTGCACGGCCTGCACGAGTGCCTGACGCAGCGCGGGGAAACCGCGGAGTCAGCTCAGGTCAAGCTGCAGCTGGATAAAGCGCTGGCCCGCGCCGAGGTGGAGATCCGCGCCTCCTGCTACTGCCGCAGGAGCGCGGCAGCTTAAGCGGAAGAATTAGGTCGGGAGGAGGAGCCTTCAGCGGGAGCTAGCCGCCAGGCTAGCTTGGCAAGAAGTGAACCGGGTAGCTGATGGTGGTGGTGCCCACGTCACGCTTGCCGAAGTTGAACAGACGCACCCGATTGACGATCTTCGCCACCACGGTCTCGTCGTCGATCTCCGAGGCCACCACCTTCACGTCCATCACCTGACCGGCCGGGCTGATCACCAGCTCCAGCACCACCTTGCCCTGCAGGGTGGGGTCGGCGCGCAGCGCCCGGTTGTAGATGGCGAAGATCGCGCCTTGTTCGTATCGAACACGCGGCGGATCTCCTCGATGGAGCGCTGGCGGGCGTCGAGCTCACGCGGCGCGCGAACGCCACCCTCGCCCTTGCTGCCTTCCGGCACTTCCACCTTGGTGGTCTCACGACCAGAGAGGGCTACGCCGCCGGTATCCCGGGACAGCTCGGCAACGTTGACGCCGGCACTGCGGGTGCCGTGCTTGGAGGTCAGCACGGAGCGGTCGATGCTCGCGGCTTCTCCGGAGCCCTGCTGAATCGCGCCCGTGTCCTGCAGCTTGCTCACGTCCACTGCTTCGCGCATGTCGGCGAAGGCATCCTGGAAGGCGAGCAGGCCTGAAATTTTGGCTTTTTCCTGAGCGTCCGCCACCGTGGGCTCAGGCTCGATGACTTTCTCCGGCTCCGGTTCCGGCTTGATTTCTTCCGGCTCAGGCTCGGGCTTCACTTCCTCTTCCACCACTTCCGGCTTCGGGGGTGGCGGCGGGATCACCGGCTCCGGCTTGTCGAGCATGATGCGGGCCAGCTGCGGCGGCAGCTCTTCCAGCTCGGTGCGGTCCACTTCCGGGACCGGCAGCCAGGGCATGGCGCCGCCGAAGACCACGATCACGGTCAGCATGATCGTCAGCCACTTGTTGAAGTTCTTCCGATCGGACCGGTTCAGGTCCCAGGGCAGGTTGAACTCGGGCATGTGAAAGGTGGTGATGGTTGCGCTCACGTGGCACCTCCCGCACCGGCCTCAGTCGCAACGGCGGCGGTATCCTGGGCCGCCTCGAGCGCGGCCGGATCGTCCACACCCTGCAGCTTGTTCACCGCCAGCGAGATCCGCGCGAAATCCGTGGTCTGGCAGGTGAGCATGACTTTCTTCAGCAGCCAGTAGGGCAGCTCTTTGTCACCCATGATGGTGATCTCGTAGCCCCCTTCCGGGATCTCACCCTTTCGGCTGGCCTGATACTCGAGCTCGCTCTTCAGGCCATCGATCACGGTGATCTTCGGATCGATGATCTCGTCGACCCGGGCAACCGGGCGACCCTGCAGGACGAGGTCGTCCTGGCTGATGGAAATCACCAGCTGGTTCTCCGGGCGCTGTTCGGACGTCGAGTCCGGCAGCTTGATCTTTGAGCTGGTCTGCAGCACTTCCACTTCGGAGGAGTTCACCATCAGGAAGAAAACCAGGATGGTGAAGATGTCCATGAGCGAAACCAGGTTCAAAGCGCCGGCCTTACCGTGCTTCTTCTGCGCCACTCTGCGTTGCTGATGTCGAATCTTGCTCACGAGGCAGCTCCTTCCGGCAGCGGCGCATCGCCAAGCGAGATCACCGGGAAGAGCTCGGCATGAACTACTTCCAGGTTCTGCACCGTGGGATAGGAGCGGACCTTGTCCATGATGGTGACCAGGGTCTGGTAGTCCGTCTCCTGAGCCAGCAGTACGGTGATGTCCTGCTTCTCGGGCATCCGGCGCTTCAGCTCCTGCATCACCAGCGACAGCTCGGCGAAGTCGTAGGTGCCGTCCACCTTGGGGATGGTCTTGATGGTGCCGCCCCTGCCGTCCGCGACGACCAGGTTGTCACCTTTGACCACCACTTCCAGATGCACGGTGTCCGGATCGAACGCATCGGAGGCACCCTCACCGGTCGGAAAGTTCAGATCGATGACGGTGGTGTGGGTAAACACCATGGACAGCAGCAGCACCGGCACCAGCACGATCATGAGGTTCATGAACGGCGTGACGTCCAGGTCAGCGGCTTCCTGATGCTTGTACTTTCGATGCTTTACGCGATCCATGCCCGTTCTCCGTTACGGCGGCGTGATGATTCGGCGATCAGGCCTTGGCCGGAGCAGCAGCCTTCTGAGCACCTGCCGCCTGCTGGGCGTCGCCGTCCATCAGGTTCAGGAACTTCACGACCGCAATCTCCAGGCTCTCGACGATGGCCGCGGTCTTCGACTGGAGCATGGAGTGCACCAGCAGCAGCGGGATCGCCACCATCAGGCCAAACGCCGTGGTGTTCATGGCGATGGAGATGGACTGAGAGAGCAGGGTCGCCTTCTCGGCCGGGTCGGCGTTGGCCACCGCGGTAAACGCAGCGATCAGACCGATGATGGTGCCGAGCAGACCCAGCAGGGTTGCGATGTTGGCGAAGGTTGCCAGGTAGGGCGTGCGTCGCTCGATGTTCGGCAGGATCTCCAGCAGGCCTTCCTCCATCGCGTACTCGATGTCCGAGCGGCGACGGGAAGAGGACCGGCGGTTCATGCCGTCGGCAACGATCCGCGCCATGGCGGAACTCGATTTGCGGGTGACTTCCGCCAGCTCACGAGCGCGCTTCTGCTTCAGCAGCGGCAGGATCTTCTCGTAATCGCGGCGGTTAACCCGCATCTGATTCATCAGGTAGGCAAATCTCTCCAGCGCAATGGCGAGCCCGATACCCAGCACGATGGCGATGGGATACATGAAGGGACCACCTTGTTGGAAGAAATTGACTACGGTCGTGTACATGTCCATTTCTTACTCCTCCGATGTTTCGCTGTCTTGCAGCGGCTATTTCTTCGCGTCAGGCGAATTCGTTTCCAGTGACTCAAAGTACGTCAGCTCCCGGCGGTAGGCCGGTGGGTAGAGCCGACGAAACACATCCATTTCCGAGTGGCTCGCATCGAGCTCGATTTCGGGCAACCCGTTCGGATCTCGCCAGGGCAAGATATATAGAACTTTCGGCAGTTCTTGGTTGCCGGAGATCACGGTTTCGTCAAGTCGGATGACTCCACGGGGCAAATCGGCCGCTTCTTCGGCGCCGGCGGGCGCACTCAGCCCTGCCAGCAGCAATCCGCCCAACATGGCGGCTGTGCACATCTGTCTGCTCATACGCCGAGCCTCCGCTCCAGATCCATTACCCAGCCTTTCACGCGCCGGTCTTCTTCCGACTGCAGCGCCTGGTACTGGCGGTAGCTGGCCAGCGCTTCGCTCAGCCGGCCGAGGTAAAGCTCGTAGAGAATGCCCAGGTTCAGGTGCGCCGCATCGTTGCCGGGCACCCGCTCGAGGCAGTTCAGGTAGTGCCGCTCGGCGGCCTCGAAGTCACCGTTCTGCCGGCTGAGCAGGCCGAGCTCGTTGTGCGCGGTGCAGTTGTAGGGGTTGGCGGCCACGGCGGACTCGAACGCCTGCCGGGCCTCTTCAGGCGCTTCCAGGGCCACGTAAACCTGACCCAGGTTGATCCAGGGGCCGGCCAGCTCCGGCTGCTCCGTGGTGATGTGCCGCAGCAGGGCCAGGGCTTCCTCGTAGCGGTCTTCCTGCAGGAAGCTCACCGCCAGCTCGAACTCGGAAGCGGTGTTGCCTTTGAGCGCCGGTACCGGCACCTCAACGTAAGCAACAGGGGTGTCCACGCTACCCGCGGAGGCCGCGCCACTCTGGTCACTCGGGTGAATTGCCGCACCTTTCGATGCCGGCGACGCCGAAGACTTGGACGTGGAACCTCCGTCAGGAAGCGAGGCACAAGCGGTCAGCAGTGCCGGCAGCACGATGGCCAGCGCCGCTTTAGTGAATGGTTTCAACGTAAGCAACGTCAATCTCCTGCTTGTCGAAGCGGGCGGGCATGAGCTTCTTCAGCTCCGTAAAGCTGCGCTTCACCCAGTCGTCGTAGACCCCTTCCCAGCTACGCCGCATGTTGATCTCGTGCAGGGAGATGGCCTGCTCCTCGAACGGAAAGGCCTGCTCCTCCAGCAGAATCTCGTACTGCTCGAGCTCCAGCTCGTTCAGGTTGTCCGGCCGGTCCGAATCCATGATCGAGCTCGACAGCGAGGCGTAGAGGTTGGCGATCTGGAAGGTGGACGCCGTGGAGAAGCGGGAAACCTGGTAGTCCGCGACCGCCTCGTAGGCTTTCACCGTCCGGGTCAGCGCTTTCTGCTTGCGCTTCAGGCTCTTCGGCAGCGGATGGGTCAGGCGGATCACCTCGAAGCTCAGGCGCTCGTCCTCAGCAAATACGTACTGCGCCTCGGCAGCCAGGAAGGTGGCACGGTCGGTGGCCGCCGTGCCCATCTTCCGATGGATGTCGATCTTCCGATCCAGCCAGTAGCGGCGGCTCTTGCCGTCGTCCGCCGCCTGATAGAGCAGATCCAGCTGGTGCACGGCTTCCAGGTTCAGATCCAGCGGCTTCTCAAAGCTGTGTGCGTAATCCCTGAAGTGCTCGATGGCGAGCGGCTGATCGCCGAGCTCGAGGTAGAGCTCCGCGGCGCGATACTTGGACTGACGACGCACTTCCACGTCGTCGGCGGTTTCGGACAGGGTCAGGTACTCGGCCGCCGCGTTCTCCCAGTCGCCCGTACGTTCGTACATGTCGGCCAGGCGCTTCTCGAGATCGGCGTTCAGCTGATGGTCCGGGTAGCTGGCGCGGAAAGCCTGCAGCAGCACCGCGGCCTCGCCAATACGACCCGCCTCTTCGACCACGGCGACCGCATCGAACTGACCTTGAGCCGCCAGCTCGGCATTGGGATCAATCTCTGCCAGGCGCAGGTAGTGGCCGACCGCTTCGTCGGTGTAGCCAGCGGCTTCCGCTGCTTCACCCTGTTTGTAGACCGCTGCCAGCAGCCGCTCTTCAACTTTTTCCTGCTCTTCGGCCTCGAGCTCAATGGCCAGCAGCCGGTGGTAGGCAGACTCTGCCGCCACGAAGTTCTCGAGCTCGAAGCGGCCGTGACCGAGGATCAGCAGCGCGGTCTTCTTCAGCTCGTCCGGCAGCACCGGCCAGGTGGTCAGCAGGTTGTCCGCCAGATCAACGGCTTCCTCGTACTCAGCCAGCGCAAACAGGCTGTCCGCGGCAGCGCCCTGCACTGCCGGCGCCCGCTCGTCCGCGGAAAACAGCATGGCAAACTCGATCTGCGCATCGATGGTCAGCCGCTGCCAGAGCTCGAGCTCGAGCTCTTCCGGCGGCGCGCTGGCCACCAGGGTCTGCAGGCCCAGAATGGCGGCGTAGCCGGCTTCGTCCGCCCGCGGGTAGTCGATGTACTCGTGCACCACGCGCTGGTAAGAGGCCACCGCTCGACCGTGTTCGCCTGCTTCGGTGTAAACCTCACCCAACAGGAACAGGTACTCGGCCGTCGACGGGTCCTCCGGGAAGGTGACGACGATCTCGTCGTAGAAGGCCGCAGCCGCCAGGTAGTCTGCGGCAAGTTCGGTCTCCTGCGCCTTGCCGTGCGCCACGTTGGCCAGCTCGCGCAGGTAGGTGTGCAGCTCTTTGACGTAACCGGCGCGCACCGTCTCGTCGTGAATACCCCAGAACTCGCTGTAGATGCCGTAGCGGCGGACGAACTCTTCTTTCTTCGGCTGCACCTCGCTGGGGAAGTCTGCTTCCACCAGCGTGTTGATCATGCCGATGTGAGCGCTCGGCGCCCGTGCATCGAGGCTGTTCTGATCGATGAAGGTCGCCCAAGTGGCGACGCTATCGAGGAAACGCTCGTCTTCCAGGTAGTCGTCGGCCAGCGACCGGTAGACCTCGTACTGCCAGACCGGCCGCTCGAGCTCGCGCATGTGTTCCGCCAGCGTCTCCGGGCCGTCCAGGTAGGCGAGCGCCAGGGTGACAACCCGCAGGCTGTCGGTGAGCAGCTCCTGCTCGGTCGCCGGCAGATCATCAAACTCGCGCTCGGCGAGGACGCTGTCGACCACGTTGAAGAAGCTGGAAAGGCCCTGGTCCAGGTCGCCGAGCTTGAACTGAGCCCAGCCTTGCATGTAGGTGGCGTTCTGCCAGTAAGGTGATTCCTTGCCCTGGGCGACCACAAAACCGTAGTCACGCTCCGCATCGCGGAACTGACCGGCGGAGAAGGCAATCTCCGCGCGACGGAAACGGGCTTCCACGGCGTAGGTAGAGTCCGGGTACTCGCTGATCAATCGGTTCAGGTAGCCGACCGCCGCATCGGTCTCGCCAACCAGATCGTGCGCCCGGGCCAGCTGGTAGAGGATCTGGTCTCTGTCTTCCCCGTCGCTGTTCTCCAGCAGGTTCTCGTAGAGAGCGACGGCTTCCTGATACGGGTTGTCCGCGCCCTCGATGTCCAGGTCTTCGCCCACGCTCATCTTCAGATCGGCGAGGCGCTTGCCCACCGCGTGGTTCTCGATGGAGTCGGGGATGAGACCGTAGACCTTCTCGTAGGCCGCCAGCACCTCGGCCCGGGTCGGCCGCACCGGCTCTCCCTGGGGAACGCTCAGCTCCGGCAGGTCACTGATCAGGCCGGCAATGGTGCCGTCGTCTGCGCGGCTGCGGCTTTTCTTCTTCCACATGCAGCCGGTGAGCAACAGGCTCAACGCGACGATCACCAACAGGCTTCTGGCGAAGTGGCTCGTCATCACTCGCCCTCCACCGTTTCCGCGCCCATGGCCAGCTCATCGGTGGCGCGCGCGATACCGATCCGGGTGACCAGCAGGTACTGCTGCACTTCCTTCATCTCCCGGGCCATGCCGCGGCGAAGCTCACCGGCCAGCGCCACTTCCCGGGCGTCCAGCGCTCTGGCGACGTCTGCGGTCAGCACGTCTGCCCGATCCGTGAAGGCGAGAAAATCCGTTTCGACGCCGGCGGCGAACTCGGACTCGGCGTTGGCCACCCGGGTGATCCGGGCATCCACGTCCTCGATCAAGGCAATGTTCTCGGAGTGAGACTTGGCCAGCTGTCGTGTTCTCTGCGCTCGGTCGTCGGCAATCTGCCAGAACACCGTGCCTTCCAGCCGGTCGATCCGGCCGAGCCACTTCTTCTGATCCGAGCCAGTCATGTGCGCGCTGACCAGGCTCCGCATCTCCCCGAGCTCATCGAGCAGCGCCCGCTCCTCAGGGGTCGCGAGCCGGCCCATCCAGTCCAGGGAGCGGACAGCGCCGCTCCGCGCCAGCTCGTCCAGCGCCAGCTTCTGGCCGGCAATCTCCGCCTGCAGCGCTTCCCGGTTCGCCAGCAGCGCCTCGTCCTCGAGCAGCACCTTCGCCTCGGCGCTGCGTCGTCGGCGCTCACCGGCAACCTGCTCGAAGGCGCCGAGCTGTTCCGGCAGGGCGGTCAGGTAATCACGCATGGCGAGCAGCTCGCGCCACTCCATCAGCACCTGGTGGGTGTCTTCAGTGGCCAGCCACTCGAGCCAGTCGGTGTGACCAAGCTGTTCACGCCAGCGGGCAACGAGCTCGGCCATCCTCTCGTCATCCCGATCGGGTGCCGAGAACACCAGCAGCAGGTTCTTCACCCAGGTCGGGTCTTCCGCCCGGGTTCTGAGATCGGTGAGCAGCGCCAGCCGCGACTCGAAGCTCTGCTCTGCTTTCCGGTACTGCGCCAGCGCCATTTCCCGCGACGCCAGCTGCTCCAGGCTCATGGGGAACGCCAGCCGCGCCTGGGCGGTGCTGGAGGTCCAGTAGCCCTGATTCTGCAGGGTCAGCCAGATGCGTGCGGCCAGCTCGTAGTCGCCCTGCTCCATGGCCAGACCGCCGTAGGAGGCAAGCGCCACGTCCCGATAGCGGCCTTCGCCAGGCAGGCCACCGAGGACCTTGGTGGCATCCGCCGTGTCCTGCTGTTCCCGGGCGACAAAAGACAGCGCCAGCTTAGCCCGCTGCATGAGGTCCAGCGTCTCGGCGCTGGCCGCTTTTCTGCCCTTGGTTCTGACCTTGAGGTTCGCCAGGCGCTCGAAGGCGCGCCGGGAGCCCTCCAGATTTTCTGCTTCCCGATAAGCCACACCCAGGTTGTACAGGCCGTAGGCCAGCAGCGGGTCGTTGTCATCGAGAACGTCCAGGTAGGTCTCGGCTTCCGCGTAGTTGCCGGCGGCCATGGCCGCTTCCGAACGCATGAACTCCACTTCCGGATGGAAACGGGCCCGGCCGAGCCAGTTCGACTTCAGCGCGATCCTGTCGAGCTGCGCCTCCATCCCGGCGTACTCGCCGCGACGGTGATACTCCCGCGCCAGGTGAAAGGCGAGACGCATCTGATCAATCTCGGTCAGCTCCGCCTGGTCGACGGAGCCGAAGGTGGTGCGCGCGGTCTCGTACATCCGCTCGCTGAAGGCAAAGCTGCCTTTGGCCAGATCAAAACGCACGGTGTCTTCGCCGCGACGGTCCTGGGCTTCGGCCACCATGGTTTCCAGGAGCGCCTGCTGGTACTCCTGCTGGTAGTAGCTGTAGAGCATGGTGCCGTAGGTGAGCTCGTCGACAGGTTTGCCGACGGGGGCTGCGACCACACAGCTCAGGATGAGCTCACAGATGAAGTTCTTCATGGGCGGGCGTTCCTTGCCCTAAGTCAGTTGGAAACCGCTGCCGAAAACTCCGGCTGGTACTTGGCACCGGAGTCAGAGATGGCGAGCTCCACGAATGCCGGCTCGAACGACTTTTCGAACTCCACCGTGGTTGCGCGCCGGTAGTCCCGGCCGCTGGGCCCGCGCCCGGTGAAGAACGCGGTAAGGCGGTTCTGGCCCTGCTTGACGTTGCCGACGAACAGCTTCTGCACGCCGCCGCGGTAGAGCGCATCCACCTGGCGGTCCGTGTAGAGATGATGGGCCACCTCTTTGCCGTTCAGCTTGACGCTGACCGCATCGAGCTGGAACAGCTCACCGAGATCCATGGAGAGAAACACGGCGACCTGGCTGCTGGCCGGGAAGAGCAGGTCTTCCTCGAGAATCACCAGATCCCGCTTGAGCGTAAGCAGGTCCTTTTTAATCCGCTCGAGATCGCTGTCGAGGGCGACCGGTGCGGCTTTCTCTGCCGGCGCTGCGGTCGCAACCGGTGCCGGCCCGCTCGCCGCGCCCGCGCCCTCCGGCGCCTCAGCGTAAACGGCAAACGGCGCTGTCAGCGCCAGAATGATTGGCAGGGCCAGGATCGGTTTCAGATATTGGCGCGTTGCTGTCCTTCGCATTGCTTTTTCCCGTGCTTGTACCGTTTGCGGCTTACTCGCGGATCAGTTTCTTGACGACCTCGACGTACTTGGCCTCGTCACCCGGCTTGTAGCCCGGGTGGATGTAGCGAACCACGCCGTCACGATCGACGACGACGGTGGTGGGCATGGCCTGGAGGTTGTACATGTCGCTCACCTTCTGGCCCTCATCGATGAGGATGGGGAAGGTGACGTTGGTTTTGTCGACGATGCCCTGAGCAGGCGCGACCTCACCTTCAACGTTCACACCGAGCACGGCGAAGCCCGTGTCTTCGTAACGGTGGTGGAGACGATCCAGAAGCGGCATTTCCTGGCGGCAGGGACCGCACCAGCTTGCCCAGAAGTTGATGAGCACGACCTGGCCGCGATACTCCTCGAGGCGGAGGTTGCTGCCTTGCAGGCTTTTCAGCGTGAAGTCGGGCGCGTTCTCGCGGAGGCCGACGGCACCCGCATTGAGCGGCAGTACCAGAGATGCGCCGAGCACGATCAGGGCGCTCGCGGTGCTGAACCAGTTCGTCATCTTCATGTTCTTGGATCCTTCTCGTTAATTCTTCTGCTGTGAGAGTGAGCCGTCGAAAGACCTGGCAGCTACTGCTTCCAGCGTGATGATCGACCACCACGCAGGTCTTCCACCCATTCGCAATCCATCTCGAATCCGACCAGGCAAAGTCCTTCGAACTACCGGCGTGCACTTTCTGCTTCCAGCATCGGGCATATCCTTTCTGCCCTTCGGGTACGCGTCCTGCGAACCCTCGAGAACCCTTGAGGATCCTCTGTTTCATCCTTGAAACACGCAGCGTCATCCTGACGCCTGCAGATATGCACGTTAGTTGAGAGGAGATCGGCAAAACGTGCCGCGCGTCACAGTTCGCCCGGCACGGCGAGCGGGAGCAGGCACAATGAGAACGGGGTCAATGGCCGCTGTCCGACCATTCAGGTGGGGCGGCCCTCAGGGTCCTTAGGGTGTCGCAGCCTCGAGAAGATCAGCCGAGTAGCGCAGCTGCCCATCGGCGTCGATGATGATGGCGTCGATGCCCGGCAGCTGATCAATCAGGGCCAGGCCACGGTCCGGGCCGAGCACAAAAATGCTGGTGGAGAGGCCATCGGTGAAGGTGGCGTCCGGTCCGAGGATGGTCACGCTCCAGCTGTCCCGAGCGGAGTCACCGGTACGCGGATCGAGAATGTGGTGATAGCGCACCCCGTCCTCTTCGAAGAAGCGCTCGTAGTCACCGGACGTGGACACGGCGGTGTCCACCAGCGGCAGCAACACGGCCATCTCTTCCTCACGCGGGTCCTGAATGCCGACAGTCCAGGGCTCGCCGTCCCGATCGCCGATGATCCGGCTGTCGCCGCCGGCAGCAACCGAGGCCTGGGTGATACCGGCCGCAGCCAGCAGCTCGATGCAGCGATCAACGGCGTAGCCTTTGGCGATGCCGCCGAGATCGATGTACACCAGCGGGTGCGCAAAGCGGACCCGTTGCCCGTGCCGGTCGATCTCGACGAACTCGAAGTTGATCGCGGCCAGACCTTCGGCGATGGCTTCGTCATCCGGACGCTGCCCTTCCCGGTAGTCGTAGTAACGGCCGACCGACGCGTAGGTGATGTCGAAAGCGCCGCCCGTCATCTTCGAAATCTGCGCGCTTTTCGAAAGCAGGTCGATCATCTCGGCCGTGGTGTTGACCCAGCCCTGCCCCGCTTCCCGATTCAGCCGGGACAGCTCGCTGTCTTCGATGTACGGGCTGTACTCGGATTCGATGCGACGCATCTCCGCGAGCACCGCCTCGAGCAGCGCCTCGCCGCGTGCCGCATCCTCGCTCTTCAGCTCGGCGTGGACCCGGGTGCCCATAATCGGCTCGGTGACCTCATGCCAGGCAGGCCAGGCCGAACCGGCCCAGAGCATCAGGACGAGCAGAGCGACGAGGGCGGGTCGCCTCATGCAGAGAGATCCGCAGCCCGGTTGCCGATGGAAACGCCGCGGCGACCCTGACGGACTTCGTTCCGATCGTGTGCCGAGGTGAGGTACGCAAGCGAGATGCCGCTGGCCGGGTCCACCCAGGCCAGTTGCCCGCCGGCGCCGTTGTGGCCGAAGGCGAGCGGCGAGTTGGTGTGGCCGAAGCCGCGGTAGTTTCTGGTCTCGTCGCCGGCGATGACGATGCCGAGGCCGCGACTGACCGGCTTGCCGAATATCGGATCGGTCAGATCGCCGGTACGGACCCGCCGGGCATCGGCCAGGGTCTCCGCCGACCACAGCTGCTGACCGTTGCCGCCACCCGAGAGCAGCGCCTGATAGTAGAGGGCGAGCGTCACCGCGTTGGTGATGCCACCCCCACCGGGCACACCCACCGCCCGGATCTCGGGATCGTTGAAGCTGAGAATGGCCTCTTCGGTCACCTCCGTGACCGGCGGCTTCGGAACGCCCATGGCTTCGTAGTCCGCGTCGGTGAGGCCAGAACCGGCATGGCTGCAGGGCAGCACCCGATCGTTCTGATCTGCCGGCAGGCCGACGTACAGATCCGGCAGGCCGAGCGGCATGGCGATCCGCTCGCGGATGAACTGCTGGAAGGCCAGGCCGCCGCGGCGCTCGAGGATCTCGGCGAGCACCCACATGGTGGAGGTGGGGTGGTAGACGAAGCGGGAGCCCGGCTCCCAGGCCAGCCGCCACTGCTCAAAGCGCTCGTAGCGGCGCGACAGATCCGGCCAGTCCAGCGTGCGGAACGGCGCGTCGGGAAACCCGGCGGTATGGGTCAGCAGGTGCTCCACCGTGACCGCTTCTTTGCCGTTCGAGCCGAAGGCGGGGATGATGTCTGCCACCCGCTCGGAGAGCGCCAGCTTCTGCTCCTCGAGCAGCATCCAGATGGCTGACGAGGTGATGGCCTTGGTGGCAGAGAAGATGCAGAACAGGCTGTCGTCCGAGGCGGCGCCGAACGACTCGTAAACGGCCAGCTTGCCATCCTTCGCCACCGCCACCTGAGCCGCCGGCAGCAGGCCTTCGTCCACCTCCTGACGCACCCGGGCAAGCAGGTTTTCGACTTTTTCCTCGCTGAGGTTGAGGGTATCTAGAACGGCGGTGGCGTGGTTGCTCATCGTTTCTCCTGGGGGCTCATCGCGCTCGAGTATGCCTGCCAAGTCTATGAATATTCCAGATCATTCCCAGCATCTGCTATACCGGGACAACGGCCGCTGGCTAGAATTCCCTCCCTTTCCGACGCTATGCCTGCGAGCGATTAATGAGCACAGAACAGCACAACATCGCTGACGGTTTCGAAGCCTCCATCGGCAACACGCCGCTGATCCGCATGTCACGGCTCTCCGAGCTCACCGGCTGCGAGATCCTCGGCAAGGCCGAGTTCCTCAATCCTGGCGGCTCGGTCAAAGACCGGGCAGCGCTGTGGATGATCCGTGAGCACGAGAAGAGCGGCGCCCTCCGGCCGGGCGGCACGGTGGTGGAAGGTACCGCGGGCAACACGGGCATCGGCATCGCCCACGTCTGCAACGCCCGGGGCTATGACTGCATCATCTACATGCCCGATACCCAGTCGCCGGAGAAAGTCGCCATCCTCCGCACGCTGGGGGCCGAAGTGCGGGAAGTGCCGGCGGTGCCGTACGCCGACGAGATGAACTACCAGAAGCAGGCGGGGCGCTTTGCGGAGTCGCTGCCCGGCGCGGTCTGGGCAAACCAGTTCGACAACACCGCCAACCGGCTGGCGCACTACGAATCCACCGGTCCGGAAATCTGGGCGCAGACCGAAGGCACGGTAGATGCCTTCGTCGCGGCGACCGGCACCGGCGGAACGCTGGCCGGCGTCAGCCGCTACCTGAAAGAGCAACGTCGCGACGTAAAGATCGTGCTCGCGGATCCCATGGGCAGCGCCATGCACAGCTGGGTGACCACCGGTGAAGCCAGCATGAGCAAGGGGCCTTCAATCACCGAAGGCATCGGCAACAGCCGGGTCACAGACAACCTGGCGGGCACCGAGATCGACGACGCCATCCAGGTGAGCGACCAGGACATGGTGACCATGGTCTACCAGGAGATGCTCACCCAGGGCTGGTTCTTCGGCTCCAGCACGGGCATTAACCTCTGCGCCGCGGTCAAGCTCGCTGAGCAGCTCGGGCCGGGGCATCGGATCGTCACCATCCTCTGCGACACCGGCCACAAGTATCAGTCGCGGCTGTTCAACGAGGCCTTTCTCGCCGAGAAGGGCCTGCGCCCCTGGCAGCCTCAGCGTCCCTTGAAGACCGGCGAACGCTTCTCGACGAAGGCTCTCGCTGCGTCCTTGTGATCTTCCGTGAGGCCCGTGTGCACGTGATGCGTGGCCTCCAGATCCAGACACTCCAGCACCTCGGCGCCCATGGCGGCGCGATTGAAGTTCTCCTTCATGTAGCGGTAGGCCACCGGCGGCCCCTCCGCCAGGCGCCGAGCCAGGGCCAGCGTCGCGCTCTCGAGCTCCTCCGCCGGCACCACCTGGTTGGCGATGCCGAGCCGCAGGCACTCCTCGGCATTCACCCGATCTGACAGGTAGTAGATCTCTTTCGCCTTGCCGCTGCCGACCAGGTGGCTCAGGAAGTAAGTCCCGCCGTAGTCACCGCTGAAGCCCACCTTGGCAAAGGCGCTGGTGATGAAAGCCGTGTCCGCCATGATCCGGAGATCGGCCGACAGGGCCAGTGACATGCCTGCCCCCGCGGCCGGCCCAGGCAGGCTGGCGATCACCGGCTTCGGCATCAGATACATCCGCCCTGCCGTATTGCGCTGATTCAGGCGCTGCGCATGAATGCGCTCGTCCAGGGTTGGCCCGGGCCCACCCCCTTCGCCGCGGGCCGCCATGCCTTTGACGTCGCCGCCTGCACAGAAAGCACCACCGGCACCGGTGAGCACGATTACCCGCACGTCCGCCGTACGCTCCGCGTAGTCCAGGGTCTGCTCCAGGCCGGCATTCATCTCACCGGACATGGCGTTCCGTGCCTGCGGCCGGTTCAGGGTGATCACCACCACCCCGTCTTCTTCGTGCGCAAGAATGTCGTCCGAACCCGTATCCAGGTCTGTTCTGGCCATGATTCCCTCCCCAAGGTTGGCGCTGAGTACCCGCTTCGACCTTGTCACAGCCCCTTGCATGAGGCAACACTACTCCCTCTCGCGTCACTTGTTGGGGAGTTCACTGATGCTCATCGAGCAGGACCGGCTTACGGCATTCGTCAGCCGTATCTTCGCAGCCACCGGTGCCAGCACCGAGGTGGCCGACAAGGTGGCGCACCACCTCGTCGCCGCCAACCTCAAGGGTCATGACTCGCACGGCGTCGGCATGGTGCCTGCTTACGTGTTCAACATTAAGAACGGTCACTGCCAGGTCGACGCCAACGCAACAACCATCCGCGACAACGGCGCGGTGCTGCTGGTGGACGGTCAGTTCGGCTTCGGCCAGGTGGTGGGCTCCCAGGCCACCGCCATGGCCATCGACCGGGCGAAGGAAACGGGCATCGCCTGCATGGGCGTGCGCAACTGTCACCATCTCGGCAGGATCGGCAGCTACGGCGAGCAGTGCGCCGAGGCCGGGATGGTCTCCGTGCACTTCGTCAACGTGGTCGGCCACGGCCCCCTGGTATCGCCTTTTGCCGGGCGGGAGCGGCGCATGTCCACCAATCCGTTCTGCTGCGTGGTGCCGAGAGCCGACGGGCCGCCGATCGTACTCGACATGGCCACCAGCGCCATCGCCCAGGGCAAGGTCCGGGTGGCTTACATGAAGGGCGTCGAGGTGCCTGACGGCGCGCTGATCGATGAGGCAGGCCTGGCTACCAACGATCCCAAGGTGATGTTCGAGGAGCCGTTCGGCTCGCTGGGACCCTTCGGCGCCCACAAAGGTTACGGCCTGGCGGTGATGTGCGAGCTGCTCGGCGGCGGGCTGGCCGGCGAGTGGACGGCTCAGCCCGGCAACGAGCGCAAGAACACCATCGTCAACCACATGCTGATGATGGTGCTCGACCCGGCTGCCTTCGGCGGGTTGGACAGCTTTCAGCAGGAAGTCACCGCCATGGTCGACTACCTGCACTCCACCACCCCGGCTGAGGGTGTGGACCAGGTGCGGGTACCGGGCGATCCGGAGCGGGAGTCTGTCGCCGAGCGCAGCGCCGACGGTATCCCCATCGACGAGAACAGCTGGAGCGGGATCCTGAAAGCGGCGGAGGCTGCCGGGGTCAGCGAGGCTGAAATTGCCGCCCTGACCGGGTCCTGAGCGTCAGCCGGAGAAGCGGACGACGGTGATGCCGTCCCAGGCGTGCCAGTAGCCCCGATCGTGCAGAATCTGCTCGCGCAGAGCGTCGTCTTCGATCGGCTGCGCCCGCATCCGGTAGATCCGGCCGTCGATCTCCACCCGGACGGCAGGATCGCGGCGCACCGTAACGATCCAGTTCTCGGCACCGAACCTGGGCAGCTTCGCCCAGCGCGATGAGTGAATGTGCAGGGCGCCGTCGATGTGGAAGCAGTTCACCCGGATTGCCTTGGCCTGCTCGCCCACTTCCAGGTAGCAGGGGCTCATCTCGCCCAGGTAGCTGAAGTCACCGGGCACCGGACTCTCTTCGCCCTGCAGCTCACGCGCCACGAGCCGACCGCAGCCGGCGCTGGCGAGCAGCGCCAGGATGAGCAGCAGGGCGGTAACTGCCTGGGGCCAGGTCTTCATCGCTGCCTCGCCACGTTCAGAGGTTGCGGCCGAACAGGTCAAACAGCCGCTCCCAGTGCCGTTCCGCCGACGGCTTGTGGTAGAGCCCGTCTCTCTGCGGAAAGACGAAGCCGTGTTCCGTACCCGGATACCACTCCACCCGATAGTTGCTGCCGGCCTCTGCCAGATAAGTATCCAGGCCGTCGATCATCTCCTTCGGCGCCCACTCGTCCGTTTCCGCGCAGCCGAAGTAGAGCTCGCCGCGGATCCGATCTGCCTGAAGATGCGGCGAATCGAGCGCCTCGGTGAACAGCCGCACGCCGTGGAAGGAGGCGGCAGCGGTCACCCGCTCCGGAAACGCCGCAGCCGCAGCGAAGGCAAACGGACCGCTCATGCAGTAGCCGACAACGCCTACCGCGCCGCCTCGAGCCGCAGGATCCTCCGCCGCATGCTCCATGCAGGCCAGCACGTCCTCGCAGACCATGGCGTTGGTCAGGGAGTTCATGTGGCCGAACATCTCGGCCCGGGTATCCGGCCCCACCTGAAACTCGCGCACGCGACGGTAATAGAGGTTGGGCAGCATGACGTAGTAGCCGACGGTGCCGAGCCGCCTGGCCATGTCGTGCAGCTCCTCCCGCTTCCCCGGTGCGTCCATCAGAAAGAGGATGAGCGGGTGCGGTCCTTCCTCATCGGGGCGGGTTATAAAGGTGTTCATGGCGCCACCCGCGGTGGCGATGTCCAGTTCAGTCTCAATCATCAGGATTCCTCGGTAGGGCCTGTTGCTAAGGCCTCGGGTTCATCGCTCGGGAGATCAGAAAACCGATACTCGCTCCTGAGCACATCGATGTCGAAGTTGCCGGCCGTCTTCTCATGCACGTCCGGATCCATCGCCAGCGCCGCAACCGCCCGTCCCACGTAGCGCGGGGATGCGAACGCCTGCCGGTCGGCGATCGTCAGCGTCAGCGCGGTGACCTGGTGAGCTGCCAGCTCGCGCGCCATGCTCTCGGTCATGGTCTCGACGCCTGCCTGGCTGACGTCGCCAGCAACCGAGCGCTGCTCCGACCCCGCAGGCATCGACAGGCTGATGATCAGCCCGCTGCCCTGCTCGACCATCAGCCGGGCAGCGAGGGCGGCAGCCGCGTAACAGGCGCGCAGACGCGACCCGCTGTGATCGTCCCAACCGCCGAACGGGGTCTGCCAGAAAGGATCGGCGCCAGCCGGATCATCCGGGACGTTGCTCACCAGCACGTCCAGACGCCCTGCTTCTGACTCCACGCGGCGAAAAAGCTCGAGCAGCGCCTCGTCTTCACTCTGGTCGAGCTCGACGGCTACGACCCGCCCGCCCAATTGCTCGATGGCAGCGGCAGTTGCTGCCGGGCTGCATGCCGCGGAGCCGTCTCCGGCAGCCGTCGAGCCGACAGCGAGGTAAAGCGTAGCACCCGCTTCCGCCAGCCCTTCCGCGATACCGCGGCCAAGGCTCCTCCCTGCGTCGGTCACCAGCACCACTTTTTCCTTCAGGTCCGCCATCAACCACCATCTGAACGCGCCGAATCGCGCGGGTAGCGCCGCATTGTACCGACGAAGCTGGACCCGTTGGCACAGTTCGGCTAACTTGCCGAACGTTGAGAGGAGCACCAATGCCTGGATCGGACATCAAACGCGCGGGACTGAAGGTCACCCTGCCGCGGCTCAAAGTGCTGGAGGTTCTGGAGAACGCCGACCCGCACCATCTGAGCGCCGAAGACGTCTACAAGAATCTGATGGATACGGACGATTCCGTCGGCCTGGCAACGGTCTACCGTGTGCTCACCCAGTTCGAAGCCGCCGGCATCGTCTCCCGGCACAACTTCGACGACGGCCACTCCGTGTACGAGCTGGCCAGCGAAGAGCACCACGATCACATGGTCGACGTGGATAACGGCAAGGTGATCGAGTTCGTCAACGAGCAGATCGAGAAGCTGCAGCATCAGATTGCCGATGAGCATGGCTACGAGCTGGTCGACCACGAACTGGTGCTTTTCGTCCGCAAAAAGAAGGACTGATCTCCCACCCGCCCGCTGCCGCACGGCTCAGCCACCCCGCTCCTGCACTCCGAACCACTACCCACTGCCAGCGCCGGCAATCGTTGCAAATGAGAATAATTTCTATTTAAATGCCTGGCCTTCTTTACAGTTGCGTGACAGTGACCCGCGGGCGGCTCACCTGAAGCACAGCAGAAAAACAGCAGCAGAAACGACAGCAAAAGCAGATGGACCAGACCGCTTCCACAGCGCCGGGGCTGAAACTCACCGATCTCAAGGTCGGCGAGGAGGCGCGCGTTGGCGAGTATCCGGAGATGACTGAGTACTGCGAGCGGCTCGTTCGCATGGGCTTGATTCCGGGCACCACCATCCGTCTGGAGCGAATCGCCCCCCTCGGTGATCCGGTAGAGATCCGTTTCCGCGGCTACGCGCTGGTGCTGCGGCCCACCGAGGCAGACTGCCTGCCGCTGGAGCGGCTATGACCCAGATCGCCCTAGTCGGCAACCCGAATTCCGGTAAGACCACGCTGTTCAACGACCTGACCGGCACCCGCCAGCGGGTCGGCAATTGGCCGGGTGTGACCGTGGAGCGGAAGACCGGCAACTTCCGCCATGGCGACAGCCAGGTCGACGTGGTCGATCTGCCGGGCACCTACTCGCTGGAAACCATCGGCGAAGCGATCGACGAGGAGATCGCCCGCACCTTCATCGTCGAGCAGGCCGACGAGATCGACGTGCTGGTGAACGTGGTGGACGCCTCGAGCCTGGCCCGCGGCCTCTACCTCACCCTGGAAGTCCTGGAGTCCGGGCTGCCCGTGGTGGTGGCGCTGAACATGATGGACGTGGCCGATGCACACGGCCTGCACATCGATGCCTTCAGCCTGTCGCAGACCCTGGGCTGCCCGGTTGTGCCCATCGTCGCCAGTCGCGGCGAAGGGGTGGGCTCGCTGAAGGACGCGGTAATGGCCGCCGAGAAGCCGACGGTAAGCGCGCCCAGCTTCGCGACGCCCGCCGACCGCTACCGGTTCATCGACGAGATGCTGGAAAAGGCCATCCGCTCGTCCGGCGTGCGTCGCACCGTCACCGACCGCATCGACACGCTGGTGTTGAACCGATTCCTGGCCTTCCCGATCTTTCTGGTCGTGATGTACCTGATGTTCATGTTCTCCATCAACGTCGGCTCTGCGTTCATCGACCTGTTCGACGGCCTGGGGGCGGTGCTGTTTGTGGAAGGGCCACGCCAGCTGCTGAGCGGGATCGGCCTGCCCGGCTGGCTGGTTGCCTTCATTGCCGACGGCATCGGCGGCGGCGTGCAGCTGGTCGGCACCTTCATTCCCGTCATCGGCGCGCTGTTTCTGGCGCTGAGCTTCCTCGAGGACTCGGGCTACATGGGCCGGGTGGCGTTCATCGTCGACCGCCTGCTCCGCAGCCTGGGGCTGCCCGGCAAGTCGTTCGTGCCGCTCATCGTCGGCTTCGGCTGCAACGTGCCCGCCGTGATGGCGACCCGAACCCTGGACAACGAGCCGGACCGGATCCTGACCACGCTGATGGCGCCGTACATGTCCTGCGGCGCGCGCCTGACGGTGTACGCGCTGTTCGCCGCCGCGTTTTTCCCCACCGGCGGTCAGAACGTGGTCTTCGCCCTCTACCTGATCGGCATCGTTGCTGCGGTGTTCAGCGCCTTCCTGGTCCGCAGGTACCTGATCGAAGCGCCGGAGAGCCAGTTCGTGCTGGAGCTGCCGGCTTACCACATGCCGACCCTGAAAGGACTGCTGCTGCAGACCTGGCAGCGCCTGAAAGGTTTCGTCGTGCGAGCCGGTAAGGCCATCGTTGCCGTGGTCATCGTCCTCAACATGGTCAGCACCATCGGCACCGACGGCAGCATCGGCAATCAGGACAGCGAGAACTCGGTGCTGTCGGCGATCGGCAAAACGATTACGCCCGCCTTCGCGCCCATCGGCATCCGGGAAGACAACTGGCAGGCCACCGTCGGCATCTTCACCGGCATCTTCGCCAAGGAAGTGGTGGTCGGCACCCTGGACGCCCTCTACTCACCGGAGGGTGAGGAAGAGAGTCAGACCCTCGGCGAGCAGGTGACCGCGGCCTTTGCCAGCGTGCCCGCTAACCTGGCAGATCTCGGCAGCACCCTGACCGACCCGCTCGGCGTCGGCATCGACGAGTACGACTCCCTCGAGGGCGCGGCCAGCGAGCAGGAGGTCGCCACCGGCACCCTGGCTCGCCTGCAGGCGAGCTTCGATGGGCAGCTGGGGGCCTTCTCCTACCTGCTGTTCGTGCTGCTCTATATGCCCTGCGTGGCGACCATCGGCGTGATCGTGAAGGAGATCGGCCGCTTCTGGGCGGTGTTCAGCACGCTCTGGTCCGTCGTGGTGGCTTACACCGCGGCCACCCTGTGTTACCAGCTCGGCAATCTGAGCGCCGATCCGACCGGCGCGCTGGTCACCTGCGCGTTGGCGCTACTCGCAGCCACACTGATGTTCGTGCTGCTGGTGCGTTGGGGCAGGCGGCGAGCACCGAACCTGATCCCACTGGTCAACCTGGAGTCCTGAGCCCGGCTCAGTCGCCGTCCAGCAGCTTCCGGTAGTTCTTCATGTGCCGCTGCGCTGCCAGCTCGTCGCCTTTGAGCTCAAAGATCCGCGCCAGGTTGTAGTGCGCGTCCGGCACTGAGGGGGCACGCCGATAGTACTCCGCAGCCTGCTCCACCTGGTCCAGCTCATCGAACACGGTGCCCAGATTGTAGTGGGCGAGCTGGTGGTTGGCCACGGCCTCCAGCGCTTTCTCGTAGTGCCGTTTGGCCTGCTTCAGGTTGCCCTTCAGCTGCAGCAGCCGGCCCAGGTTCACGTGCGCATCGGCGTTGGTCGGGTTCAGCTCGATGGCCCGGTGGTAGGCCTCCGGCGCCCGGGTCGGGTCCACCTCCTCCAGATCCAGGCCCAGGTTGTACCACTCGTCGCTGTCCAGATCGTCGCCCTCTTTGGCGATGATCAGGTTACGGTTCGCCAGGCTGGCCACGTTGTCGGCAAGCTCGGCGACGGAGAAGTCGAGTTGGGCCTGGCCGGTCTCGGCATCCCAGACCTGGTTGTCTTCACGCACGACCACGTTGTTGCCGTCCGCGAAGATGCGCACCGCCGCCAGGGAATCGACGTGAGTGAGCTCTGACTGGAGCTTCAACAGGATCCGATAAGCTTTTCTCGCGGAGACGTTGGCGTCGAGCAGGCTCTTCGCCGTGCGCAGCAGCACCACGTCCTGAAAGTTGAACCGATACTCGCCGTTCTCTGCCCGCTCCGGGTCGATGAGCGAGCGGCGCACGTAGTGGCGCACCTGATCCGGCTTCATGCCGATGAGATCAGAAACTTCTCGCGTGCTGTAGCCCATCCGGCAATTTTAACAGCCTGCCGGCTCCGGTCAGCCGGTTTTTCGAGATCGCCCCGTGGTTGGCTTCTTTTTCGCGCGAGCCGCAGGCTTTTTCGCCGCTTTCTTTGCTGCCGGCTTTTTCTCCGCGGTCTTTTTCTCCGGACCCTTCTTCGCCGCCGGCTTCTTCGCGGCGGGCTTCTTCGCTGCAGTGCCGTTGCCGGCCACCGAGGCCTTCAGCGCCTCCATGAGGTCGACAATCTTGGATTCCGGCGCCTCTTCCGGCGGCAGCGTGATCTCCTGACCGTCGATCTTCTGCTGAATGCGCTCCATCATCCGCGAGCGCACCTGATCCTGATAACGATCCGGCTCGAAGTGCTCGTTCACCCGCTGATCGATGATGGTCAGCGCCAGGTCGAGCTCGTCTTCGTTGATCTCGCAGGGATCCAGCGTCACCTCGGAGAACGGCCGCAGCTCATCCTCGTGCTTGAGCTGCTCCATGATCAGGCCTTCGCTGTCACCTTCGCTGAACGGACGCACCAGCACCAGGTAGTCTTTGCCGCGCGCCGCGTAGCTGGCCAGGGCTGCCCGGCCGGTCTTCTGCAGCGCTGCCCGGAGCAGGTGGTAAGAACGCGCCGCGCCCTTGTCCGGACCCAGGTAGTAGACCTTCTCGATATACAGCCGCTCCACATCTTCGAGCGGAATGAACTCCGCGATGTCGATGGCGTTGGTGGACTCCACGTGCATGGCTTTGATCTCGTCCTCGGAAAAGAGCACGTACTGACCCTTCGCGAACTCGTAGCCCTGCACCCGGTCCGCACGCTCCACCACCTCACCGGTGGACGAGCTGATGTACTGCTGCTTCAGGCGGGAGCCGTCTTTGGACAGATAGTTGAAGCGGACGGCCTTGGTGGTGTCCACGGTGGAGTAGAGCTTGACCGGAATGGCCACGAGGCCAAACGAGATCGTCCCTGATCCTATCGAGCGAGCTGCCATCGTCTTTTGCCTCCTCTCCTAAGGGATCCTCGATTAATCGGGGCCTTCCCTGGGCTTCGACTTGGGCGGCCCGAGACTATAACGTAAGGCTCGACGTGCCCTCAAGAAACCTCAAAGCCTATCGTGACAAGCGTCTCGCCGATGCGACGCCCGAGCCGTTCGGCCGCACGCTGGTCCCGGCAACGGGCAAACTGTTCGTCGTTCAGCAGCATCGGGCGAGCCACCTGCACTTCGACCTGCGGCTGGAGATGGACGGCGTTCTGCGCTCCTGGGCCGTGCCGAAAGGCCCTTCACCCCACCAGAAAGACAAGCGTTTTGCCGCTCTGGTGGAAGATCATCCCCTGGACTATGCCAACTTCGAAGGGACCATACCCGAAGGCAACTACGGCGCCGGCCAGGTCATCGTCTGGGATCGGGGTACCTGGCAGTCCATAGGGGATCCCAGAGAGGGCCTGAAAAAAGGCAAACTGCTTTTCGATCTCAACGGCTTCAAGCTGCACGGCCGCTGGACACTGGTGCGCATGAAAGGCGGCCGCAACGCCAGCCGCGCCGCCGAGGAAGGCAAGGAGTGGCTGCTGATCAAGGAGCGGGACAGCTACGAGGGCGAGGACGGCAGCTTTTCGGACCGCTCGGTGCTCTCCGGGCTGACGGTGGAAGAGCTCGCGGAGCCGGCAAAGGTCGGTAAGCGGCTCTTTGCTTCGGCCAGGCGTCTGACCGGCGCCAAACCTGCCAGGCAGATGCCGCCCGCCCGGCCCATGCTCGCCAGCGCCGGAGAAGCGTTCGACCGGGCCGACTGGCTGTACGAGCTGAAGTACGACGGCTATCGCCTGCTCGTTGACAGAACAGCGGACGGCCTGACGCTGCGCTCGAGAAACGGCCACGACCTGACCGCAAGATTTCCGGAAATCGTCCGCTCGGCCGAGCGCCTGCCGGCGGACCGCTACCTGATGGACGGTGAGCTGGTGGTGCTGAACGCCGGAGGGGTACCGGACTTCTCGCTGCTGCAGTCGCGCGCCCGGCTGAACGGCGAGCTCGAAGTGGCTCGGGCAGCGATTGAGCTGCCGTGCACCTACTTCGCTTTCGACTTGCTGGCGCTGGGCAACAACGCCGGGCAGCTGCTCGACCTGCGTGAGGTGGCGCTGGAGAAACGCAAGCAGCAGCTTCAGAAACTGCTGCCGCCGCAGGGGCCGATCCGCTTCTCCGATCACGTGCTCGGCGACGGCAAGGCAACCTACCAGGCGGCGGTTGCCCTCGGGCTCGAGGGCGTCGTCGGCAAGCGGCGGGACAGCCAATACGAGGCGGGTCGCTCAGCTGCCTGGGTGAAGGTGCGGCACGCGAAAACCGGTGACTTTCTGATCCTCGGGCTGGTGCCCAACCGCAGCAACCGGGCCGACATCGGCTCGGTGGCCCTGGGCGAGTACCGCCGCGGCGAGCTGACCTACGTCGGCCGCGCCGGTTCAGGTCTGAACGCGGCCACGCGCCGCGCGCTGGAGGAGACGTTCGCCGAGGTCGAGACGGTTGCCCGGCCTGAGTGCGTCCCAGCGGATCAGGCGAGCCGGGCGCGCTGGGTGCCCCCGATGCTGGCCGTTGAGGTCGCCTACAAGGAGTACACCCGGGACGGCCACCTGCGGCATCCGGTGATCCAGCGGCTGCGGCCGGATAAGGCCCCCGAGGAGTGCATCGGCGGCTACGACGATCCGGGCGAGGTTCAGGTCGCGCCAGCACCGGAACCGGACGTGGCGATCACCCACCCGGAGAAAGTCTTTTTTCCGGAGCTCGAGCTCCGGAAATCCGACCTCACCACCTACTACCGGACTATCGCCGAGTGGATGCTGCCCTATCTGGCGGACCGGCCCATCGTCCTCACCCGCTACCCGGACGGCATCCACGGCAAGAACTTCTACCAGCGGGACGCCCCGGACTTCGTGCCGGAGTGGATCCGACGTGAGGTGCTCTGGTCCGAATCCGCCGAGCGGGAGGTGCGCTACTTCATCATCGAGAGCGCGGCCGCCCTCACCTACCTGGCCAACCTCGGCACCATCCCGATCCACATGTCGCACAGCCGCATCGCCGACCTCGAGCATCCGGACTGGTGCGTGCTGGACCTGGACCCGAAGTCCGCACCGTTCAAAGACGTGCGGACCCTGGCGCTGGCCATCGGCGAGCTGGCCGACGAGCTGGAACTGCCTGCCTACCCCAAGACCAGCGGCAGCACCGGGCTGCACGTGATCATCCCGCTGGCCCGCCAGCTCACGCATGACCATGCCCGCACCCTGGCCGAGCTGATGGCCCGGGTCATCGTCAGCCGCTACCCGGAGATCAGCACCGTCGCTCGAACGCTGAAGGCGCGGGAAGGCAAGGTCTACGTGGACTTCGGTCAGAACGGCCAGGGCCGGGTGCTGGTCGCACCGTTCAGCGCCAGGGCGGAGCCGGCCGCCTCCGTCTCCATGCCGCTGGAGTGGTCGGAGATCAACGGCCGGTTGAGCAACGAGCGCTTCCACCTGAAGAACGCCGTGCGCCGGATGAAGCGTTTACAGGCAGATCCGATGGCGGCTGTGCTGAACGATCAGCCCGATCTCATCCGCGCCCTGTCCCGGCTCTCAGAAATCGCCGACCCCTGAGTCGACCCGCGGCGGCAATTCCAGCTGGTCGACCAGCGGCTTGAGGATCTGCTCCACCGCCGCCTTGCGCTCCGCCGCGGTCATTCGCCCATCCCCGAGCACTTCGATCACCGGCAGCGCGTAGGCTTCCGCGGCCGCAATCTCCTCGTCACCGAGCTCCGTATGCTTGAGGAAGCTGTCTATTAGCATGGCGTACTGCCAGAGCTGATCCGGCTCGGCGGCGAGCACCCGGTACCAGACATAGGTGAGGCTGTCCCTGACCACCTGATCGCCATGCACGCAGTTCTGATAGCAGGACCCGATCCCCTGCCGACCGAAATTGGAGCCCCGGTATGCCGCTTCCTGGTACCAGTACAGTGCTTCCCTGCAGGCCTGCACATCTTCCGGGCTGCTGTACTGCCAGCGCTTGTAGTACCGATCAGCGAGCTCTATCTGCGACGGGGAATCGCCGCTCGCTGCAGCCTGCTCCGTCTCCGCCTCGGCCGCTTCGCGGGCACCCGACTCCGACCAGAGCAGGAGCGCGGGCGGTACGGTCACCGCCAGCATGCCGATCAGCAGCGCGTTCAGCAGGCCCCGCAGCCAGGCGGCCCGGGCGAACAGCAGGCCCACCATGGATGCCAGCCCAACCCCGCAGATGACCATGACCAGCACCCCGAAGCCCCCGGCCAGCAGACCGCCAAGGGCAAGAATTGATACGGTGCCGCCGTCGCGATTGGCACCAGAGGCTTCGAACAGACCGGTACCGAAGAAGACGACGTAAGCCCCGAACGCCAGACCGATCGGGAACACGACTAAAGCCAGGAGCCTGACCAGCAGCTTGAAGCCATTGACGACCCAGGAAGATATCGCTGCCGGTGGGCGCCCGTAGTGATTGCTGCTCATTGTTCACCTCGCATGCTGACAAACTGCCCAACACAGCCCGACCAGGTCAACAATCGTCCCTAACCGGGTCTATCGGCGGTTGCGACGCCCTCGCTGCCCACCTACTGTTGCTGGTTCAGGCTTGAAGGGAGCAGGGACATGACGGACTCTTTGAAGATCGGGCTGCAGCTTGGCTACTGGAGCGCCAGCCCGCCGGAGAATTTCCTCGAGCTGGCTAAGGAAGCGGAGACCCTGGGCTTCGACTCGATCTGGACGGCGGAAGCGTACGGTTCGGACGCCCTGACGCCGCTGGCCTGGATCGGCTCGCAGACCGAACGGATACGGCTCGGCACCGGGGTCTGCCAGCTTTCCGCCCGCTCGCCCACCGCCATGGCCATGGCGGCCATGACCCTGGACCATCTTTCCAAGGGCCGCATGATCCTGGGCCTGGGTGTCTCCGGACCGCAGGTCGTCGAAGGCTGGTACGGTGCGCCGTTCTCGAAACCACTCTCCCGGACCCGGGAGTACATCGACATCATCCGCCAGGTGCTGGCCCGGGAAGCGCCGGTGGAGAACAAAGGCGAGCACTATCCTCTGCCGTACAACGGCGAAGGCAGCTGGGGGCTCGGCAAGCCGCTGAAGTCCATCGTCCATCCCTACCGCCAGGATCTGCCGATCTTCCTCGGCGCCGAAGGTCCGAAGAACGTGGCCCTGGCGGCTGAGGCCTGCGACGGCTGGCTGCCGCTTTACTACTCGCCGTTCCGCCAGGAAACCTACAGCGCCTCGCTGACCAACGCCCGATCCGACTTCGAGATCACTCAGGGCGTGGTGGTGAACATCACCGACGACATTGAGGCCGGCCTGATGCCGGTCAAACACATGCTGGCGCTGTACGTCGGCGGCATGGGCGCAAAGAAGCGCAATTTCCACAAGGAGCTGGTCACGCGTATGGGCTTCGGCGAGGAGGCAGACAAAGTTCAGGAACTGTTCCTCGCCGGCAAGAAGGTCGAAGCAGCCCACGCGGTGCCGGACGCGCTGGCGGACGAGATCTCGCTGGTCGGGCCGGAAGGCCGTATCCGCGAGCGGATCAGCGTCTGGCGGGACACCCCGGTGACCTCGCTGCTGGTATCCGCCCGCAGCCCGGCTGAGCTGGAGACCATGGCCCGTCTGGTCATGGGCTGAGGATGCAGCCGGTGATCGTGAAAGCTTTCAAGTGGACGGGCATCGTGCTCGGGGTGCTCATCGTTGCCCTGTTGCTCTGGCAATGGCAGCTGGTTGCGGTGCTGTTCGGGCAACGACACATGTTCACGGACGATCACTACCATGAGGAACTGCCCGTCATCCCGGCGTTGAACGCTGCCTCGCCGAACGTCCTGGCATTCTCGAAAACCAACGGCTTCCGGCACCACGATGCCATCCCGGCGGCGCACCAGATGCTCGCGCAGATCGCCGAGGACAAAGGCTGGCAGATCGTCAGCACCGAGAACAACAACGCCTTCAACGCGGACATCCTCGGTCAGTTCGACCTGGTCGTGCTGAACAACTCTTCAGGCACCCTCTACACCGCTCGGCAACAGGCAGCGTTCAGGGCGTTCGTCGAGCGTGGCGGCGGGGTGGTCGCGCTGCACGCTGCCGGCGGCGACTCCAGCTACGACTGGCGCTGGTACGTGGAGGAGCTGATTCGGGCCCAGTTCGTCAATCACCCGATGGCCAACCAGTTTCAGGCTGCAGTGCTGACGATAGAGATGCCGAGCCATCCGATCGTTCGCGGCATGCCGCTCACCTGGGAGCGAACCGATGAGTGGTACAACTTCGCGGCCCCACCGGGGGCGCGTTCAGATGTGCTGATCCGAATCGACGAGGACACCTACGACGTCGAGTTCACCCCCATGGGTGACGATCATCCGCTGGTGTGGAGCCATGAGATCGGTGCGGGCCGGGTCGTTTTCTCTGCCCTTGGCCACACCGCCCAGACGTATCAGGAAACCGCTTACGTGCAGATGATCGAACGGGCCATGCGCTGGGCCCTGAAAAAAACCCCGGACGGCGAGCCGTCCGGGGTTGAAGCTCAGGCGTCGCGCGCTCAGCCGGCGGGCTGAGCAACCGCATCCGCCGGCGGGACCGCGTCCGAACCCCGCACTTCTTTCATCGCTCTGGTTTCTCGCTTACCGATGGTGAGGAAGTCCCAGAACAGCAGCAGCATGCCTGCCGCCGTGACCCAGCCGAAGATCATCCGCCAGTTCATGGCCTGGACGAAGTAGGGGGCCGTCTGGCCTTCGAAGTAGGCCGCCCAGGTGGAACCACCCACCGCCCGCTCGATGAACGACTGCTCGTAGCCGGCGATCAGCAGCGCCACGGTCATGCCCATCACGCCGATGTTCAGCAGGGCCAGCGACCACTTCCACTTCCAGCCGTTGTCGACCAGGCCACCGGACATCCAGACGTTGCCGCGCAGCTTCTGAATCGCCAGGTAGATGAAGGCAATGATGATGGTTGCGTAGGCGCCGAAGAACGCCAGGTGGCCGTGCGAGGCCGTCCACTGAGTGCCGTGGGTATACAGGTTGATCTGCGGCAGGGTGTGGATGAAGCCCCAGACGCCGGCACCGAGGAAGTTGCCGAAGGCATGGGCAATCAGCCAGGCCATGGCCGGGTGGTTGGTGCTCTGGAAGCTGTGCCGGCCGGCGTCGTAGACCGCGTGCACCACCATGGCAACCAGCGGGATCGGCTCCAGCGCCGAGAAGAAGCCGCCGATCCCGAGCCAGTACTCGGGGGTGCCGATCCAGAAGTAGTGGTGGCCAAGGCCGAGGATGCCGGAGCCGAACATCAGCGCCACCTCGATGTAGAGCCAGGTGGTGACGATCTTCCGCTTCGCGCCGATGGTTTTCATCAGGCCCCAGGCCATGATGCAGCCGACCAGAACTTCCCAGGTGGCTTCCACCCAGAGGTGAATCACCCACCACCACCAGTGCTGATCCACTGAAACGTTGGTGGTGTAGAACATGCCGGCCAGATAGAGCCCTGCCAGCGCGATCAGATCCAGAACCAGCACGCCGCTGATGCCGCTCCAGCGACCTTTCATAAAGGTTGCCGCGACGCTGTAGAAGAAGATAAGCACGCAGACGACGATGCCGATGTCGGCCCATCTGGGCGCCTCGATGTACTCGCGACCTTCGTTGATCAGCCAGATGGTGGCCATCTCGCCCGGGCCGACCTGCACGAACAGGTAGACGAGAACGACTATAGCCACCGCCACGGTAAGGACGTAGAAGGCCAGGTTTGCGAGCTTGGCTCCTACCAGCTCCACCCCTGCTTCATCCTCGACCAGCCAGTAGACCGAGCCGAAAAAGCCGTACAGCATCCACACCACCATGGCGTTGATGTGCACCATCCGGTTCACGTTGAAGTCGAGCACGTTGTAGAGCAGATCCGGGTAGAGGAACTGCAGCCCGGCGAGCAGGCCAAAGACGATCTGGGCCAGGAACAGCACCATCGCAACCGTGAAGTACTTGATGCTGAGCTGCTGACCAGCAGAGAGCTCAGAGTAGTTGATACCGCCTAATGTCATGGTCGTCATGATTCAGTCCCCCGCGCTCTGCGACGTGTTCTGCGGCAGCGACTTGAAGTTGGCCGGGAAGCCGTTGGTGTCGATGGCCGACATCCACTTCAGGTAGGCGATCACGCCTCTCGCTTCCGCTTCGGTGATGCCCAGGTTCGGCATCCGCCGGCCGGTGCCGTAGGTTCGGGCGTTCAGCGTCGGGTCCTGGAGGAAGAGCATCATCAGCATCTCCCGCGCGTCCTCGTTCGCCCAGCCCGGATCCAGCCAGGACTTGGTGAGGTCCGGCGCGTAGTAGGCGCCGTTGCCGAGTATGGTGTGGCAGTTCATGCAGTTCTTGGCCTGCACCGTCAGCTTGCCCAGATCCACCAGCGCGTGCGCTGCCTCCTCGTCGAGCATCTCGCCAAACAGGGGCGCCTCGTCGCCGATCACCGGCACCATGGCGTTGCGCGCCTCGTCGAACTCGTAGCTGATCCGATGGTTGATCACGGAGTAGGCCGGCACCCGTGCCGTCCCCGCCTTGATCACGGAAATGGTATGGAAGGTAAGAAAGATCAGGACGACCGCCATGAAGGCGGTGACGTAGATTGCACACTTACGCCAGAAGTCCTCATCAGCCCACCAGTTGGTCTGCTGTTCGCTCATAGGCTCATCTCCAGCTTGTCTGCCGCGGGCTGCGCGCTCGCGGCAGGGTTTGGCTTACCGTCCGCCGCCTGATCGGCTTCGGCATCAGCAAGGTTGTGCACGTCCTCACTCAACCTCCATATGAAGCGGGGCGCGATGAAATAGCCGACCAGCAACGTCGCCACCAGCGTCAGCCACCAGCCGGTGAGGTTCAGAACCTCGATCAGAGACAGGGTGGCAACGGCCAGCCCGCCGTAGAAGGCGTAGGCGTAGCGCATGAACTGGGTTTGGTCGTTGAGTCGGGAGAGGGCGTAGAAAATCCCGTAGGCCGCACCGAAGAAGATGATGGCGCCGGAGAGAATCGCGGCGAGTGCAATCTGCTGCACATCGACCGGGTCTACCATTGTTATTCCCCTTTTAAGACCCTGGGCACATCAGACGCCCAGGATCTGCAGAGGGCTATACGTAATTCCCCTAGTCGGCGGCCAGCGCCGAAAAACAAGCAGGTAAACGGAAAAGCGCCCGCCCTCGGCACGAGGACAGGCGCTCCCGGTCAGATCGGTCGTGAACGCCGATCTCTACAGATCGAAGTAGAGCTGCACCCAGAACTTGGTGACGTCCTCGAAGGGCGCGTCGTCGGCATCAAATACGGCCAGGAACAGGTCGCCACGGAAGCGATCCGTAAACTTGTAGCCAGCCCTGAAATCCAGCTCCGTGCCGTACTTGTCGCTGCCGGAATCCGCCTCGAAGGTGTGGTACCTGGCATCGAAGATCATTCTGCCCGGCGTCGCCTTGAACGTGAGGTAGAAGTCCGAGAGGCCGTTAGTGGGAGTGCTCAGAAACTGATCTGCCAAGCCGTTGAACTTGTGAAGCGTTGCCAGAGGGGTCCTGAAAGCTGCGTAGCCATCATCTCCATCGTCGCCGCCGAGCAGCTCCCAGCCAAGGCCGAAGTCAAAGACACCGACCACCGCGGCGCCTGCCAGGTGGAAGTAATCAGCAGTGTAGTCGACCGGATTGTTGCCCACGTCGCTTTGCCTGGCGTACTCCGCCTCGTAGCGGATGGACCAGTCGTCGTTGATGGCCGGCTTGCCGAACAGCCGCGCGCCGATGGTGCCGGTGGAGAAGTCCGGCGCGTCGTCATTATCGATCTGATAGTAGTATCCGCGCAGCTTGCCGATCGGTGTGGTGATGCCACCGTTGAGAAGCACGGTTCCGTCCTGCCGGTGCTTACCCGCTGACGAGTTTTCCCCGAAGATCCGCCGCACCCACTGCACGTAGGTGGCGGAGAAGTCTGCGTTGTCATTTCCCCAGGCAACCGTGCCCGCATCGAACACCTGCTCCGTCTGGCGCCAGGCAACCGAGCCGATGAAACGCTGGTTATCCAGGTTGATCCGCTGCCGGCCGACCTTGAAGCCCCAGTCTTCAATCCCGGAGTAGTTGATGTAGCCCTGATTGAGGCGCGTGCCCTTCGGGTCTGCCACCACGGGGTACTCGCCGCGATCCGGCGTGGTGCCACCCCCCGCATTGAAGTCGTTCGACAGGTGACGAACGTCATTCACCTCGATGTTGAAATCCCAGCCGCGCCAGACGCCGCTCTGGAACCCGAGCCGGGTACGCAGCGTGTGCGCGTTGGCATCCTCGTCGAACCCGTCCTGATCCACCAGCTCGTAGCGGTAGCGGAAGTCCAGCTTGATCTCGCCTTCATCGATCAGGACGTCGAGCGAATCTCCATCTGCAGCCTGGCCCAGGCCCGCAGACATAAAAAAAGCCATCGCAAAGATGGCCTGCAGGTTCTTTCTGATCATGGTCGCGCATCCCTCTGTTAACGCGTTGATAGCCTTTTAAGGCGCTTCGGAGCATAGGAGAGCCATCGCCAGCGCGGTCACCGTGAAATCCGCATACCGCCTTACGGGTATCCCCTGAGTGAGACCTGGACAGCCTTTGTTGAGACTGGTGCTCGGGTTAACAGAATAAGAAAGCCCGCATGAAAACCAGCTCCCGACGCTATTCAGGCTCCTTACGCTCCGCGGCTGTCACCTCACTACTGCTGTGCGTGGCGAGCGCCGGTAGTTTGGCAGCTGAGGGGCCGGTTGCAACCCAGGTCATCGACGAGATCCTGGTGGTGGGCGCCAGGCTGCCCCGCCCCGCCGACAACGTGGTCGGCAAGGTGGACGTAATCACCCACGCTGATCTGCTCGACCAGATGGCCTCGACGCTTTCCGATGTCACCCGCTACACGCCAGGCGTCTCCGTTGCCACCGCCGACAGCCGGTTCGGCGAAACCGAGATCACGATCCGTGGCCTCTCCGGCAATCGGGTCGCCAGCCTGATCGATGGGGTGCCCATTCCCGACCAGTTCGACGTCGGCTCCTTTGCCAACGCCGGCCAGGATTTCCTGGTCACGGACGCGGTCTCCCGAGTAGAGATCCTCCGCGGGCCAGCTTCGACGCTGTTCGGCAACGACGCGTTGGGTGGCGTGTTTGCCATCGTTACCCGGGATCCGCAGGAATTCCTGCGTGGCCGTGCCAGCCATATCGGCGGCAGCGCCGGCTACTCGGGGCGGGACGACGCCACCAGCCTGAACGGTGCCATCGCCCTGGGCGGCGGGCTCGGCGACGGCACGCTCGACGGCGTGCTGCATCTGTCCCGAAAGGACGGCCATGAGATCAACCGCTCCGCCGTGGATGAGCCGGATGCCCAGGATCGCACCCAGAAATCTCTGTTCCTGAAGACCGGATACACCCTGGCGAACGGCCATCGGATCCGCCTGGACGGGTCCGTCTTCGATGAGCAGGTGCAGACCGACATCATCAGCGTGCTGGGCCAGGGCCGGCAGTTCCGAAACACCACCGCGCTGCAGGGTGACGACGAGCGTCGGCGCTACGCGGCCACGCTCGGCTACGACTTTCAGACCGACTGGCGCTGGCTCGACGGCGGTCGGGCCAAGCTGTACTGGCAGGACGTCGCGGTGACCCAGAACACGGCGGACCTGCGCGAGCCCATCGACACCCTGAACGAGCGCCGCTTCGAGTACGACACGGAAACGTTCGGCCTCAGCCTCGATTTCGAGTCCACCTTCACGACCGCGCGCAGCGAGCACCGCCTGGCCTGGGGCGCGTCGCTCGAGCGCAGCGACATCAAGGAGCAGCGCGATGGCCGCTCGATCAACTTGAGCAGCGGCGCAACCACGAACTGGATGCTCGGCGAGGTGATGCCCGTGCGCGACTTCCCGAACTCGAAAGTGGAAGAGCTGGCGCTGTACGTGCACGACGAAATTTCCTTCGGCCGTTTCACCCTGATCCCCGGGTTGCGCTGGCAGAGCTACGACCTCGATGCGCGCGCCGATGCCGTGTTCAGCGCCGACAACCCGCAGACCGTCGTGGTGGATGCCGAAGAGTCATCGCTGGCGCCCAAGCTCGGCGCGCTCTGGCGCTTCGGCGCCGGATCGGAAGCTTACGCCCAGTACGCGCACGGCTTCCGGGCCCCACCGTTCGAGGACCTGAACATCGGTCTCGACATTCCCCTGTTTAACATCCGCGCCATCCCCAACCCGGACCTGGTGCCGGAAACCTCGGATGGCGTTGAGCTCGGCTATCGCTACCGCGGCGAGCACATGCGCTGGTCGGTGGCGGCATTCGGCGTCGACTACGACAACCTGATCGAAACCAAGGTGAACATCGGCCCGGATCCGGATACCGGAACCCTGCTCTTTCAATCCAGAAACATCGACGAAGCCCGGGTCTACGGCGCCGAGTTCAACTTCGGCTACGACTTCGACCGCTGGCTGAGCGGTCTGGCGCTCGACCTCTCCGGCAGCATCACTCGAGGCGATAACCGCACCGACGATCAACCGCTGAACACGGTGGATCCCGCCGAGCTGATCACCGCGCTGACCTGGACACCAAACAGCCGCTGGCGCCTCGGCATGATCCTCACCGCCGTCGCCAGCAAAGACCGGGTGGATGACAGCAGCATCGACCAGGTGACCACCGACGGCTACGCCATTCTCGATCTGACAGCCAGCTGGCAGATCAGCAACCGCATTCGGCTGGATGCGGGCCTCTTCAACGCCTTCGACAAGACTTACTGGCAATGGAGCTCGGTCCGCAACCGGACGGAAAGTGACCCCATGATCAACTACCTGTCTGCACCGGGCCGCTACGCCAGCGTGACAGCCCGCATCAACCTGTAGTCAGGACTCAAGGTGACGGTCATGGAGAGTAGGAATCGGCAATCAATCGACACAGGGGAAAAGATATGAAGTTGCCAAAAGAACGGTCCGAGTACCGTCAACGCGGCGCGCCGTGGCGATTCCGGCAACGCGCCATCGCGATTCTCACAGGGGCCCTGGCCCTTCTGAGCTCGGCGAGCCTGCTCGCCGCCGCCCAGGTTCACGCGGCCGAAGTCGCTCAGGCGAACGTCGGCAAGGCGGGCTACGAGGCTTACTGCCAGTCCTGTCACCAGCCGAATGGCGAGGGTATGGCCGGCGCCTTTCCGCCGCTGGCGGGCTCCGACTACCTGCTGGACGACCCGGAGAGCGGCATCCTCGCCGTGCTCGAGGGGGTGACCGGTGAGATCGTCGTCAACGGCCAGACCTACAACTCGGTGATGCCGCATCTGGCCTACCTCTCCGACGCCGACATCGCGGCCATCGTCACCTACACGCTGACCAGCTGGGGCAACGACGGCGGCAGCGTCAGCGAGGCGGACGTGGCCAGGCTGCGTGCCGGCCTCGCCGGTGACGGCGCCGAAGGCGGCCTGCATCCCGGCACGCCGCAGGCAGAAATGGCCTATCAGGGCACCGCCTCGCCGATCGCAGATGCGGAGACCATTGCCATGGTGACCACCGAAGGTCCGGCCATGAGCCAGGAAGAGTTCGCCCACGCCACGCGGCTGTACTTCGAGCGCTGCGCGGGCTGCCACGGGGTGCTGCGCAAGGGCGCCACCGGCTCACCGCTGACCACCGACATCACCCGGCAGAAAGGCACCGAGTACCTGCAGACGATCATCGCCTACGGCACGCCGGCCGGCATGCCGAACTGGGGCACCAGCGGCGAGATGAGCGACGCAGACATCTCCGAGCTCGCCCGTTTCCTGCAGCACCCACCACCGGAACCGCCGGAGTTCGGGCTGCCGGAAATCACCGAGACCTGGAACCTGATCATCCCGAGCGATCAGCGTCCGGATGACCCGCAGCACGACTACGACGTGGAGAACATGTTCTCCGTCACCCTGCGCGACACCGGTGAGGTGGCGATCATCGATGGTGACAGCAAGGACATCATCTCCATCATCAAAACCGGCTACGCGGTGCACATCTCGCGCCTGTCTGCTTCCGGGCGCTACGTGTACACCATCGGCCGGGACGCGAAGATCGACATGATCGACCTCTACATGGATCCGCCGCAGAAGGTGGCCGAGATCCGGGTGGGACTGGAGGCACGCTCCGTGGAAACCTCGAAGTACAAAGGCTTCGAGGACAAGTACGCGGTCGCCGGCTCCTATTGGCCGCCGCAGTACGTGATCATGGACGGCTACACCCTGGAGCCCATGAAGGTGGTCTCCACCCGGGGCATGACCGTGGACACCCAGGAGTACCATCCTGAGCCGCGAGTCGCCGCGATCGTCGCCTCGCACCAGCATCCTGAGTTCATCATCAACATCAAGGAGACGGGACTCATCAAGCTGGTGAACTACGAGGACATCGACAACCTCTCCGAGACCACGATCAACGCCGCCCGCTACCTGCACGATGGTGGCTGGGACGCCAGCAACCGCTACTTCCTGACCGCCGCCAACCAGTCTGACAAGATCGCGGTGGTGGACTCGAAGGAGCGCAAGCTCGCTGCCATGGTGGACGTGACCAAAACGCCGCACCCGGGACGCGGGGCCAACATCGACGATCCCGAGCACGGCCCGGTGTGGATCACCAGCGCCCTCGGCAACGCCAACATCACCGCCATCGGCACCGATCCGGAAGGCCATCCGGATGAGGCCTGGCAGGTCGTGCGGGTGCTGCAGGGCCAGGGCGGCGGCTCGCTGTTCGTGAAGAGCCACCCGGAGTCGGAAAACCTCTGGGTCGACTCACCGCTGAACCCCGACGCCGCCATCAGCCAGTCGATCGCCGTGTTCGACGTGAACGACCTGGATGCCGGCTACGAGGTGCTGCCGATCGCCGAGTGGGCTGATCTGGGTCCCGGGCCGAAGCGGGTCGTGCACCCGGAGTTCAACAAGCACGGAGACGAGGTCTGGATCTCGGTCTGGAGCGGTCTGGAGGAGGAGTCCGCCATCGTGGTGGTCGATGACAAGACCAGAAAGCTCAAGCACGTGATCAAGGACAAGCGTCTGATCACGCCGACCGGTAAGTTCAACGTCTACAACACGGTGACGGACACTTACTGATCGTCTGATTGCCGATCGACTGGATCGGAAGCGCGCCACCTCATTGGTGGCGCGCTGTTTTCCTAAGAGCCTTCGCCGGCCTTGCGCCGCGCCTTTTCCGCCTTGTAGGCGTCGATTTCAGCCTGCTTCTCGGCTTTCAGCGTTTCCTTCAGCAGCGCCACCTGCTCGGTGGTCACCTCGTAGAACCCGGGGATCGAGCACGGCGGCCCGATGCCGCCCGGGCGGAAATCATCGATTGCACGAATGCTGTCGAGCCGACAGAGCTGGCTGCCTCGGGGCTCGTAGACGATGCTGGAGCCACGCCTGAGCTGATGACAGGTGGTTTTGAACTGCACCAGGTAGCGTTTCTGACCGGAAACCCGGAACACCACGTGGCGGTCATCGAGCACCTCGCTGTCCCTGATGGATCGCGCTGAGATGCAGCGTTCGACAGCTCCGTAGTTCTCCGGATCCGAGGCTTCGTTCAGGATCGCCTCCACTTCCGGCGAAAACACCGGCCCTTCAGCTTCTTCCTGCCCTTCTTCCGCCACCGCAGGCAGCGCCAGCAGCGCGGCCAGGAGGCAGATCTTCAGGTGGTCCAGCTGCATGGCGTCAGTTCTGTTCGGTCAGCAGCGCCACCTGCTCCGGCGTCACCGATTCGAAGCTGCCGAGGAAGCAGGTGCCGTGCATGGCCACCGGCCGACCGCCGGACAGCCCATGCTGCAGGTCCATGCTGTTCGAGGGGTAGAACGGATCGTTCTGGCAGAGGCTGCTGGTGCCCCGCGCCTCGAAGACCGGCAGGTCGTTGAATTGCAGCGACGGGCAGTCGCGCTTCAGCTTGTTCAACCAGTAACGGTTACCACGGGAAAACAGCAGGTACTCCGTGTTCAGCACCGTTACCGTGCGGTAAGAGCGGGTGTTCAGACAACGCTGAGGCTCCCGGCCTTCGTAGGCGGACACTTCGGACAACAGCGCGTCGAGGCGCTCGTCCAGGGTTGGCCCTTCTGCCTTGTCGTCATCGCCGGGTTCTTTCGCGGCCAACCCCTGCTCCGCCTCTGCTGCCTCTGCCGCCTGCTCGTCCTGCCCCAGGGACGCTGCGGGTGCCAGCAGCAATGCCAGCAGCATCGCCAGCAGCCGGGTGCTCGCCCGCAGGCGCCAGGTGGATTGGAACCAGGTCATGATTGCTCCCTCCGCGAAGGAATCGTCTTCCCCACAGTCGCACAGAGGCTCCTAAAAGTCATGAAGCTGTCCAACAGCAGCCCCGACTTCAGGCGCACAAGGCGCCAACCAGCTCCGGCAGGGCGCTGGCGCTGTCCGCCTGCCACTTGCAGGCCAGCCAGTCATCCGCCCGGGTCCGACCCTGGTTGATGGCCACCATGGGCAGATTCAGCGCCTTCGCCTCCTTGGCAAACCGGAAGCTCGAGTAGACCATCAGCGAGCTCCCCACCACCAGAAAACCGTCCGCCTGGGCGAGCTCCGCCCGCACCGATTCAACCCTGGCCCTGGGCACCGAGTCGCCGTAGAAAACCACGTCCGGCTTCAGGATTCCGCCGCAGTGGCAGGCGGGCTCACGAAAGCCGTCGAAGGATCGATCGTCTTCGAAGGCGGCGTCACCGTCCGGCTGGGCGCTGACCGCACCGGCGAGCCAGGCGCCGTTTTCCTGCTCGAGCCACGCCTGCAAATCGTCGCGGGCTCGTCGCGCGCCGCAGTCGAGGCAGACCACCTCGCGCAACGATCCGTGCAGCTCGATGACCCTGCTCTGCCCCGCCTGCTGATGCAGACCGTCCACGTTCTGGGTCACCACGACCTGCACCCGGTCAGCCTGGGCGAGCCTCGAAAGCGCCCGGTGGGCAGGATTCGGCTCGGCGTCGCGAAACGCCGGCCAACCGCGCATGCTGCGCGCCCAGTAGCGCCTTCGGGCTTCGGCGTGCTTGAGGAAGTCCTGGTGCTGGACGGGATCGCTGCGCTGCCAGTCCCCTTCGTGGTTCCGGTAGGTGCCGATCCCCGAGGGCGCGCTGATGCCGGCGCCTGTGAGCACAAACAGGCGTTCAACGCCTGCCAGGTAGGCGGTCAGCCGCTGGAGATCGGGCATCAGCGCAGACGGTCTACCGAGCGAATGGCGGCCCGGGCGATCTTCGGCATGTTGGAGTTGCCCATGGGCGTACCGGCGCCGCTGTTCAGGGTCAGCGCCACCGCCAGGTTCCGGCTCGGGTCGCAGAAGGCGCCGCTGCCGCCGTAACCGTAGTGCCCGAACGCTTCCGGCGCCCGAACGCCGACGGTGAACGCTTTGTGGTAGCCCATCCGCCAGTGCATGGGAATGAACAGCACCCGGTCCCGGGCCGTGCTCTGCACCTGGCTGAGCTCGCGCACCCGTTCTTCGGACAGCACCCGCACCCCGTCCAGCTCGCCGCCGTTGGCCAGCATGGCGTACATCCGGGCCAGAGAGCGGGCGGTGAACTGACCGTTGGCGGCGGGAATCACCGCCTGCACCACCTCCTCCGAGTTCCAGTCGAAGGTCTCGGTGAACGGGTTCAGCGCCGAGTTGAACTCCGAGAGCTCGACCCCCAGATGACCCAGCCCGCGTTCCACCCAGAGCATCACGTTTTCCTGCCACTCTTCCCGGGGCTTGGCCGGCTTGGAGATGCCCTGAGTCAGCTCGGCCCGGCGATAGAGCTCGTTGTGCGGCATGCCGATGAACATCCCGTCGAGCTTCAGCGGATCGGTCAGCTCCTCAGCGAGCACTGCCTGCAGCGACTTGCCCGTGATGCCCTCGATCAGGCCCCCGATCAGCCAGCCGTAGGTGAGCGCGTGGTAGCCGTGCTCATCACCCGGGTCGTGGGCCGGCTCCGCATCCGCCAGCCGGAACTTCATGTGCTCCCAGTCGAGCATCTCCTGCGGGTGGCTGATCAGCTCTGTGATCCGGTACAGCCCGGCCTGATGGGTGAGGGCCTGGCGGATGGTGATGTTCTCCTTGCCGCGGGCACCGAACTCCGGCCAGTGCCTGGCGATCGGGTCGTCATAGGCCGCCTTCCCCTGATCCACCAGGATGTGCACGAGCGTCGACATCACCCCCTTGGTGGTGGAGAAGCTGGGTGCGGTGGTGTCCGCCTGCCAGGGATTGCCTTCGGAGTCTTTGATTCCGCCCCAGATATCGACCACGGATTTGCCGTGATGGTAGACGCAGACCGCGGACCCGGCGTGCTGGTCTTTCGGAATCTGACGGATGAGGGACGACGCCACATCGGCGTAGTCGGGATGAATGTTGCCATCGAGCATGGCGCTATCTTCCCACAGTTTTCCCTGATGTCCTGCTCTGGAAATTTGTTGAATGATGGAACAGGACACTAGAATGGTTTCAGGGACACGGATCAAAGACTCATGACCATCGACTGGCGCGCCTATGAAACCCAAGGTTTCTGGGACGAGCTCATTACGGCCAACGGCCGGGCCCGCCCCGGTGCAGGCAACCTCACCCGCATGCTCGCGGAGCTCAGCGATGAGGAGCTGGCCGCTCGCCGCACCGCCGCCGAGCTGGCGATCCGTTCCATGGGCATCACCTTCACCGTCTATACCGGCGAAGGCAGCGGCAGCATCGATCGCGAGTGGCCGTTCGACATCATTCCGCGGCTGATCATGAAGAAGGAATGGGACGCGGTCTCTGCTGGGCTGGCGCAGCGGGTAAAGGCCCTGAATCGCTTCATCGACGACATCTACCACGAGCAGAAGATCTTTGACGACGACGTGCTGCCCCGGGAGTACATCGAGAAGTCGAAGGAGTTCCGCGAGGAGTGCCGCGGCATCAGCCCGCCTGAGGGCGTCTGGTCACACGTCTGCGGTTCGGATCTGGTGCGCGATGCGGACGGCCAGATGTACGTGCTCGAGGACAACCTGAGGGTGCCGTCCGGGGTTTCCTACATGCTCGACAACCGCGAGGTGATGAAGCGGGTATTCCCGGAGCTGTTCGAGGACTACGTGATTCACCCGGTGGACGACTACCCGAACCAGCTGGCGGCCTGCCTGCGCTCGCTGTCGCCGAAGCGTTCACCGCAGATCGCCGTGCTGACGCCGGGCATCTTCAACTCCGCCTACTACGAGCACGCCTACCTGGCCAACGCTATGGCGGCTCAGCTTGTGGAAGGCTCAGACCTGGTGGTGGACAGGGACGACAAGGTCTACATGCGCACCATCGAAGGGTTCGTGCAGGTGGACGTGATCTATCGCCGGATCGACGACCTGTTCATGGACCCGGAAGTCTTCAATCCGGACTCCATGCTCGGCGTGCCCGGGCTGATGCGCGCCTGGCGCGCCGGCAACGTGGCGCTGGCCAACGCCCCTGGCTGCGGCGTCGCCGACGACAAAGTGATCTACACCTACGTGCCGGACATCATCCGCTACTACCTGTCGGAAGAGCCGCTGTTGCCGAACGTGCCTTCCTACCGGTGCGTGGACAAAGCGGAGCGGGACTACGTGCTCGACAATCTGGACAAGCTGGTGGTGAAGCCGGCCAACGAGTCCGGCGGCTACGGCATGCTGATCGGGCCAAAGGCTTCGAAGGCCGAGCGGGACAAATTCGCCCGCCAGATCATGGCCAACCCGCGGAACTACATGGCGCAGCCAATGCTGCTGCTGTCGACGGCGCCAACCCTGGTTGACGCTCCGAACAAGCCGGGCGGCGTCGCCGAAGGCAGGCACCTTGATCTGCGGCCGTTCATTCTCTCCGGCAAGAAGACCTACGTGACCACCGGCGGGCTGACCCGGGTTGCGCTGCGGAAAGGCTCGACCGTGGTCAACTCGTCGCAGGGCGGCGGCAGCAAAGATACCTGGGTGGTGGATCTGGAATGACCAACCGCAACCGGATCCTCTCGAGCACCGCTGAACGCGCCTACTGGCTCGGTCGCTACCTGGAGCGGGCAGACAGCACGGCCCGCCTGGTCCGCGTCAACTCGCGCCTTCTCTACGATCTGCCCAAGCGGCTGCCGCTGGCCTGGCAGGGCCTGGTGAACATCACCGGCTCGCGGGAACTGTTCGATGAGCTGTTCGAGGAGCCGAGCGAGAAGAACGTTGCCCGCTACCTGATCAACGACGCCCGCAACTCGGGTTCGCTGATCCGCTCTCTGGATCAGGCCCGCGAAAACGTGCGCACCCTGCGCGGCATCATTCCCCGTGGCAGCGTGGAGTACATCAACGCCGCCCATCTGTACGCCAAGGAGCATCTCTCCGAGCCGCTGTCGAGAACCCGTCGCACCGAGGGTCTCGACGAGATTCAGTCTTTCATTCAGCGCATCGAAGGCTTCATGTCGGCAAACATGCTGCACGACGCGCACTGGACCTTCCTCCGACTCGGCAACTTCATCGAGCGGGCGGACATGACCAGCCGGATCCTCGAGGTGGGCTGCGAGCACATCTTCGAAGCTGCTGCGGATCTCGAGCCGTTCAACGACATTCAGTGGCGCAGCGTGCTGCTCTCTCTCGACGCCACCCAGAGCTACAACCAGGTGGTGCAGGGGCCGGTCAGCCAGGAGGCGGTGCTCGAGTTCCTGGTCCACAACACCCAGCTGCCGCGCTCCCTGGCCTACTCGCTGAACTCGCTGCGTAACAGCACCCGGGACCTGCCGAGAAACGAAAAAGTCATTCGCGCCATCAACCGCCTGCGCCGGCAGGTCGGCGGCCTGGACGTGGAGGCGCTGGACATCGAAGGCATCGAGACTTTCCTCGACGATTTCCAGAGCGAGCTGGCCGGCATCGACTCGGAAATCAGGAAAACCTACTTTCAGTACAAGCCACGGCGTCGGCGCAAATCCTGAAACCGCGAAGCGCCGTCACCAGCCACGAGCGGAGGGGGATCATGCTCGAACTTCACAGAAAACTGATCTGCGCCATCGCGCTGCTGCTGCTCGCCAGCACCACCTACGGCCGCGATCTGCCGACAGCGCGACCCGGCGCCGTGGGCATGTCCGCCGAACGCCTCGAGCGTATCGGCCCGGCCATGCAGCGCTACATCGATGCCGAGCTGGTGCCGGGCACCGTCACCGCCATCATGCGCAAAGGCAAGCTCGTGCATCTGGACGTGCGCGGCAGCATGGATGTTGCCGACGGCCAGGAGATGCAGCGCGATACGGTGTTCCGCATTGCCTCCATGACCAAGCCCATCACCTCGGTGGCGCTGATGATGCTCTGGGAAGAAGGTCACTTTCAGCTCCGTGATCCGGTCAGCCGGTTCCTCCCGGAGTTCGCCGACGTGCAGGTATCGACCACCAGCGATGCCAGCGGCAACACCGGCGAGCTGGTCCCGCTCAGCCGACCCATTCAGATCCGCGACATGCTGCTGCACACGGCCGGGCTCGCCAACAACTACCTGGGCAACCCGGACGCCTATCGGGCGCACATGGCAGCGCTGGAGCGACCCACCGATCTCGAGGCTTACATCAAGCACCTGGCCAAGCTGCCTCTGAACTACCAGCCCGGGGAGCGCTGGGAGTACTCCACGGCGACCAGCGTGGTCGGGCGACTGGTTGAGGTGATTTCCGGCTTGCCCCTCGACGAGTTCTTCTACCAGCGCATATTCGGGCCGCTGGGGATGCAGGACACGCATTTCTTCCTGGACGACAGCTACGCCGAGCGGCTTGCTGCTCAATACCGTCCCGGCGACGACGAGAAGATCGTCGAGCAGGACCCGGGCTCTGCGGAGAGCCGCTGGATCAGCGGCCCGCAAACGCTGTTCAGCGGTGCCGGCGGCCTGGTTTCAACGGTCGACGACTACCTGCGCTTCCAGCAGATGATGCTGAACGGCGGCGAGCTGGACGGCACCCGCCTGCTCGGTCCGAGCACCGTGTCGCTGATGATCGACAGCCACACCGGCGACCTGCCGCTCTGGCTGGCCGGTCCCGGGATGGGCTTCGGACTCGGTTACGGGGTGGTGGTGGATCGCGGTGCGGCGGCGACGCCGCTCTCGGAGGGGGCCGCCTACTGGGGCGGTGCCTACTGCACGATCAGCTGGTTCGATCCGGCGGAGGAGATCGTCGGCGTGCTGATGACCCAGGTACGGCCCTACACGCACATCAACATCCGCCAGGACTTTCAGGTGCTGACCTACCAGGCCATCACTGAGGCAAACGCTCGATAGCCGGCTCGCCGCTGCGCGCGAACAGCGCGTAAATCAGGCAGGACGTGAGCAGCGCCGGGAACACCTCGTGCAGCACGTCCCTCGGCCCGATGAGCATCCAGCCGAGCAGCACCCCCACCCCGCAGATCATCGAGGCCAGCACGCCGTTAGCCGTGCCCCGGTGCCAGTGCAGACCGAACAGTATGGCCGGGAAGAAGCAGACCGCGTAAAGGCTGCCGGAGAAGATCGTCAACTCGACGATGCCACCCGGCGGGTTGAGAGCAATGATCGCAGCCAGCAGCGAGAAGCCAACCACGCCGATCCGGGTCCAGGTCAGCGGGTGCGCCGTGGGGTGCACGGTTTCCACCACGTCCTTGTAGAGCACGGATGCGGCCACCAGCAGGACGCTGTCCATGGACGACATGGCGGCCGCGACCATGGCCACCACCAGGAAGTCCGCGACCCAGATCGGGAATACGGTCGGGTCGTTGATCAGCGTCGGGATCACCAGGTCCGTATCCGTTACCCCGTCCAGCAGCGCGCGAGCCAGGATGCCGACCGGAAACAGGCATAGCTGAATCAGGGCGATGCCACCCACCGCCACCCAGATGCCGACCTTGACGCTGTGCTCGTCTCTCAGCGAGTAGAAGCGGGATACCTGCCGCGGGTCGACGAGCAGCTTCAGTGAACCCGACAGGGCGATCCCCAACAGGACAACAAACGGTAGCCCGGCGTTGAGGGTAAACAGGTGCTCGGTGTCCGGTGCGGCGGCGAGGTCCGGGAAAGCCTGAAAACCCCCTGCTGCCTTGAGCACCCAGTAGAAGATGGTCGTGGAGCCGAGAATCATCAGCACCCCCTGCACCACGTCCGTGCGCACCACGGACACGAAGCCGCCGATCGAGGTGTAGAGGACCACAATCACCAGGGTCAGGCCGACGGCGTGCTGGTAGGGAATGCCGAGAAAGCGCTCGAACAGGTTGCCCGCACCTTTGAAGATGGCGACCAGGTAGAGCAGGCTGGAGAGCAGAATCACCACCGCCGCGGTCACCCGCAACGCCCGGTTGTCTGCGCCGAACCTGGCTTCCAGGTAGTCCGGCAGGGTCAGCGCGTCCCAGTGGCTGGTGAATCGTCGCAGCCGCGGCGCCACCGCGGTCCAGGATAGCCAGGTGAACACCACGATCAGCACCGCCATGGTCATCCAGGGCAGGCCGTACTCGTAGCCTTTGCCGGCGTGGCCGATGTAGCTGTTGGTGCTGGCAAAGGTCGCGAAGAAGGAGATGCCCACCACCACGCCGCCGAGGTTGCGCCCACCTACGTAGTACTCGGTCATGTTGTGGCTGTGCTGCGCGCCTACCCGAGCGTGGTAAAGCAGCACCGCGGTGTAGGCCACCAGCAGAACGGCGGCCAGCCAGTGATCACCCAGCCAGGCCACGTGCTATCCTCAGCTCATGCGCTATCTGGTTCAGTTTCTCGTCCCCGCCCTCATCGTGGTGGTCGTAGTGTACCTGCTGGCACGCACGAAGCGCGGACAGGATGAAGCCGCCGACGGCTCCGAAGGCAGTTCGGACACCGGCACCTTCATCTTCATTCTGGTGGTCGGCGCGACCGTCGCCGTGCTGTCGTTCTTTCTCATGCAGGGCGCGTTCGGCTGACGCCCGAGCCGGAAAAAAAACAGCGCCCCGCAGGGCGCTGTCATCCGTTGCTCGCTTGAGCCCGTTACTCCAGAGGTGGGACCACCCGCTGCCCGTAGAACAGCGACCCGTTGCAGTCGACCACGGTCTGCAGGTGTCGCATCAGCGAAGGCGAATCGGCTGATGCCTGAAAAGCCGCCCCACGTGCCGCCCACTTCTCCAACGAGCCGTTGACGCCGTAAAACAGCAGGTCCGGCGTGTTCGGGCCGGAACCGACACCGGGCACAGACACGTAGCCGGCTGCGCCATCAGCCAGATCGATGCCACCCAGCACCTCGCTGACGTGGCCGACCAGATCTTCCAGGTCATCCGGACCGTGCCCGCGCCGGTAGCGGCAGGCGAACGCGCTGATCACCGCGCCGCTGGGGCTCGGATTCAGCTCGCCATCGGCCTGGAAGGTCTGTCGGCGCATGGCCAGATGCGAGTCGCAGGTGGCGACGGTATTGAACCGATCCATCGTTGCCTGCCCTTCCGCGGAGTTGTTGAAGGTGTCTGAATCACGGGCGAAGTCCATGATGTTGTCGTTGTTGTTGGCCCAGACGAAATCAAAGCCGGTGTTGCCTTTGTAGGGCGTCCAGACGTATGCCTCGTTCGGTTCCTGCCCGCCCTTTTCCATCTGCTTCAGGTAGAAGTCGCGGGCCGACATGAGATCGCCCATATCCTTACCGTCATTGAAGCTGCAGAGATAGACCTCCCGGACCATCGGCTCCGCGGCCGACGCCAGCGGCGCCAGGCCGAAGCCAATCAGTAGAAACAAGAGATGAGTGAGTCGCTTCACGTTGTTGGTCTCCTTTGTTCGTTAGCAGTTGCTCATCGACAAGGAGTCTGAAGGAAAGGTACGACCTGGCAGCGTGGCACGGCAGCTTCCCGCTCGAGAAGCATCCACACGCCCCTTAGATTCAGTCTCTCCCGCTGCGCAGTGTGAGCTTATTTGTCAGTGATTGCCAGCCTGCGTGGTGCGGCCTGTTGGCCAGACGGGGTGATGGAGATCGATCATGAACTCGTGGCTGTGTTCGAACGCCTCGTGCTCATGAGGATGGCTGTGCGGCTCTTCGCCCTCATGACCTTCGTGCTGGTGCTGATGATGCTCGTCATGCACGTGCAGATGCTCATGGCTCACCGCGTCGTGGCGATGCCTGAGCGGCGCCTCGCTTTCCGGACGCCAGAACGCCGCGGCAGCGAGCAGCGAGGCCGCGGCGATGCCCGCCATGATGGCAAACGCCAGCGGCAGGCTGGAGCCGGCGCCAACCCAACCCGCCAACGGGTAGGCGAGCAGCCAGCAGGCGTGCGAGAGCGCAAACTGAGCAGCGTAAAAGGCGGGCCGATCGCCTGCCTGGGACGAGCGGACGATGAGCCGGCCGGCTGGTGTCTGCACCAGCGACGAGCCGAAGCCCAGCAGCACCCAGACCGCAACCAGCCAGGGTAGAGACGGGCTGGAGGTGCCGGCTAGCAGCCCGAGCGTCAGCAGGGCACCGCCGCCCAGCATGAAGCGCCGGTCCGGAAACTTCTCGAGCATTCCGGGCAGCGACAAGGCCGCCAGCATGGAGCCGAAGCCAAAGCCAGCGAGCGCCAGCGCCGTATCTGTCTCGCTGCCGCCAAGATAGCCGCGGACGTAGACCACCGTGTTGACGATGACCATGGCGCCAGCGGCGGAAACGGCCATGCACAGCGCCAGCAGGCCCCTGAGTCGGGGCGTGCGTAGATAGCTCCTGAGGCCGAACGTGGTATTCCGCCAGACGCCGAGCTCCCGTTCCGGCGGCCTCGCGGCCGGCAGGGTCACCAGCAGCAGCAACGTGGCGGAGAGCAGGAAAGTTCCGGCGTTGAGCAGAAAGAGGGTGTCGTAGCTGACCAGCAGCAGCGCCGCCGCGGCCAGCGTCGGGCTCGCCAGATTTTCCAGATCGTAGGCGAGCCTGGAGAGTGACAGCGCCCGGGTGTACTCGTCCTCGTCCGGCAGGACGTCCGGGATCGTCGCCTGAAAGGTCGGCGTGAAGCCGGCAGAGCAGACGTTCAGCAGGAAGATCAGCAGGTAGATCTGCCAGACCTCGGTCACGAATGGCAGGCAGCAGACGATGGCCGCCCGCACCAGGTCCAGGGCAACGAGGAACGCCCGTCGCGGCAACCGGTGGGCCATGCCGCCGACCAGCGGCGCCACGAACACGTAAGCGATCATCTTCAGCGCCAGGGCCGTGCCCAGCACCGCCCCCGCGTCACCGCCGGCCAGGTCGTAGGCAAGCAGGGCCAGCGCGACGGTCGCCAGACCCGTGCCGATCAGCGAGGTGACCTGAGCTGTGAACAGACGCCGGTAGGTGACGTTCGCAAGGACGGAGAGCATCCCGCGAGGGTAACCCAATTGCCTCGATCAGGCGCCTTTCTTGCGGCTCCGAGCGGCGGGTTTGGCCCCCGCAGCACGCGGTCCCGAGCGGCGGGCCGGCTTCCGCTCCGGATCAGCGCGCAACAACGCTTCTGCCATCCGCGCCCCGCCACCCGCATCTTCGTGCTTGAAGAACACAAAGGCGGTTTCCGCTGTGGAGCCCAGCACCCGCTCCCGCCATTTCCGCAACGCCGCGGGCGTGTAGCGCGAGGCGCGAAGCCTGAGGTAAACCAGCGGCCCGTCCAGCAGGTCCACCGCTTGCGGCCTGACCGCCGGCGACGAGTCGTCGTGGCTCACCACCAGGGCATGGCCCCGCTCGCTGAGCGCAGCACCCACCGCCTCATCCTCCCAGGACGGATGCCGGAACTCGAAGGCAACCGGCAGCCCGTCCGGCAGCAGTTCCTGGAACTGTCTGAGCCGATCCACGTTGACCGCCATGTTAGGCGGCAGCTGAAACAGGAGCGCGCCCAGCTTCGGGCCGAGGATCTCTGCCCGGCTGAGCAGAAAACCCATAGGCTCTTCTGTTTCCTTCAGCCGCTTCTGATGGGTGATCCGCCGCGATGCTTTGATCACGAAGCGAAAACCATCCGGGACGCTGTCGCGCCAGGTCTCCACCACGTGCGAGCGCGGCATGCGATAGAAGGTGTTGTTGATTTCCACAGCGGGCAGGCGGGTGGCGTAGTAGCTCAGCCACTCATCAGGATGCAGCTCGGGCGGGTAGAACGCCCCGCGCCACTCTTTGTAGCTGTAGCCACTGGTGCCGCTGAAGATCGTGATCGGTTTTGCCATCTCGAACCTCCCTTCCCTGGCTGCAGTCTGCCGCCGCACTCCCCGGGCGGTCAAATGCGGCCGGTCGGAATCGTGACGGGCAACCGGCAATTTGCTGCACGGATGCGCCACTGCTTACCATGGGCCTCTCGAGGGACAAGGGATTTGGGGATGATCAGCGCATTCGTTCCGAGCCGGCGGGTCACCCCGGCAGGCAGGCTTTTCTGGCTCACGGCGCTCGCTGTCGCCGCCATCGTCTGGGTGCCCGTGGCGCAGAGCGCGGCCGGCGATTACCTCAGCCCCGATCTCCGGGCCCGGGTCGAGAAGCTGAAAGCCGATGCCGCTTACCTGCCCACGGACGCCCAGAACATGGCCGAGCGTTCGCGCCTGCTCTGGCAGTGGGGCAACGCCTGGGCGCTGGCCGGCGGCGAGCTGCCGGTGAACCTCACTCAGACCGTGGCCGCGGTGAAAGCCTACCCCGAGCTCATCCGGCAGATGCCGGCGGCCATCGACGCCTACATTTACGAGCTGACGCTGCTCGACGAGGAACCGCAGGCGCTCGGCACCCTGGTTGCAGACCTGGGTCCGTTCGAGGCCCGCGCTTTCGTCACCATCCGCCAGACCTTCACCGTCGGCAGCCGCGACATCGAGCCCGGCGGTGGCTTCGTGGTCGCCAGGCACTTCATGCCCAACTACGGCATCTGGCAGACGGCCGACCCGGAAGCCGACAACTACGTCAGCATCAGCAGCAGCAACGGCGCAGCCAGCTTCGCGGTGGACAGCGTGCCGATGCGCGGCATGCACGGCGGCTTCCGCGGCCAGCGCCCTGCCCTGATGTTCCGCCTGGCAACCGGGCGCTTGAGCACAGGGGACACCGTCACCATCACCTACGGTGACCGGAGCCAGGGCAGTCGCGGCTTTCTCATGGCCGACTTCGCCAGCGACCGCATGCCCCTGCCTCTGTACCTGACCTTCAACGGTGACGACCCGCTGCTGACGCTGCCGATCCAGCCGATCGTCGTCACCGGCACCAGCTTCGCCGGCCTGAAGGGCTTTGCTCCTTCTGTGGTTGCCCCCGGGGAGCCGTTCACGCTGTCGCTGCGCGGTCAGGATGCCTACTACAACCGCTCGCTGGACGGCCATCCGGCCCTGCGGGTTCTGAATGGCGAGGAGGTGCTGGCCCGCGTGCCCGCAAACCGGGAAGCCATCAGCCTGATCGAGCTGGCGCTGGCCGAGCCCGGGGTTTATCACCTGCGCGTCGAGTCCCGGGACGGCAGGGCCTCTGGCGAGGTGAACCCCATCCTGGTGACCGCGGCAAACCGCGATCGGATCTACTGGGGCGACACTCATGGCCACTCGGGGTTCGCCGAGGGGATCGGCACGCCGGATGCCTTCATGACCTGGGCCAGAGACGATGCGCGGCTGGACTACGTCACCCACTCCGAGCACGACATCTGGATGGATGATTACGAGTGGGAGGTGCTCAGGGAGAACGTGCACCGTTACACCGAGGAAGGTGCGTTCATCGCTTACCTGGGCTACGAGTGGTCGGTGCGCAACTTCAGCGGAGGTCACCACAACGTGCTGTTCAGAACGCCGGATGGTCGCGACCGGATTCCGGTGCAGTTCTACCCGACCCTGAGCCGCCTCTATCAGGGGTTGCGAGCCACAGCGGACACCCGCGACGTGGTCATCATCCCGCACGCGCACCAGTCCGGCGACTACCGGCTGAACGATCCGGAGCTGGAGCCGCTGATCGAGATCATGTCTCAGCACGGCAACTTCGAGTGGTTCGGGCGCATGTACCTGAAGCACGGCCATCAGGTCGGCTTCATTGCCGCCTCGGACAACCATCTCAGCCAGCCCGGCTACGGCGCGCCGAAAAACTCCAGCCTGGCCCAGCCCGGCGGCCTGGGCGCCATCCTGGCCCCGGAGAAAACCACCGATGCCATCTTCGACGGCATGAAGTCGCTGAAGGCTTACGCCACCACCGGCGACCGGATCATCCTGGACGTGGACATCAACGGCACGGGCATGGGTCAGCGCGCGCGCTTCGCCAGTGAGCGCACCATCCAGGGCCGGGTGATCGGCACCGCACCGATCGAGCACATCGCGGTGATCAGAAACGACGAGTTGCTCTGGGAGCAGGACTACCTGACAGCTTCTGAAGGCGCTGCAAACGGCGAAGCAACCTTCCTGCTCTCCTTCGGCTCCGATGCCGCCCCCTACCATCCCGGCGACAACCCGCGCGGCTGGCGGCACTGGCGCGGCACCCTGGAGGTCGACAACGCGGTCCTGGAGGCTTACCAGGGCATGGACTTCCACAACAGCTTCTTCCAGTCGATCACGCCGGACCCGGACAACCCGAACCGGCTGCAGTTTGCGACCCTGACCCGCGGCGATACCAGCTCCATCGAGCTGAAGCTGTCCGGCGTGAAGCGGGCGTCCAGCCTCAACATTGCCCTGGCTGAGGCCTTCGAAACCGGCGGCGCACCGCCCGTTTACCGGCGGCCACAGGCATCGGCGGCGGCGGAGCTCAGCTTCGCCTTCAGAGACCTGGTCGGCGGCCGCCTCGAGCAGCGGCTCGACACGGACGTGTACAGCGACACCGTGCTGCTCCGGCAGAAGATCGAGAACGGTCCGAAAGAGGTGGAATTCGAAATCACCGATCAGTCTGACCGGCAGGGGGACTACTACTTCGTTCGGGTCCGTCAGGCCAACGACGCGATGGCCTGGTCCAGCCCGATCTGGATCGGCGGCTACCCGAAACGATGAGCTTCGAGCTGCATCCCGTCCTGGCGCAGGACACCATGCCGGTGGCCGAGCTCGGCGTCTCCCAGCTGCTGCTGATGAACGACGCGCGATTTCCCTGGTGCATCCTCGTGCCGCAGCTGCCTGACATCAGTGAGTGGCATCACCTGCCGGAGGACGCGCAGGTCACCGTGATGCAGGAGATCACCTCGGTGTCGAGCTTCCTCGAGCACCTGCCCGAGGTCACCAAGCTCAACATCGGCGCGCTGGGTAATCGGGTTCCGCAACTGCACATCCACGTGGTCGGACGGCACCCTGAAGATCCCGCCTGGCCGGACCCGGTGTGGGGCTCCGGACCCGCCGTGGCGTACGAGGCCCGGGCTGCGGATCTGCTCGTCCGTCAGCTCCGCGCTGCGCTCACCAGTTGAGCCCGCACCAGGAAACGGCCGGCTAGCGCTCTGGCCTCGGAATCTCGTTCACGTGCACCGGCACGTCGTAACCGCGCTGCACTGCCGGCCGGTCGGCAATGGCCAGGTACCAACGCAGCAGGTTGGGAAAGGCCGCAAGATCGATCTGCTGCCACTCGAAGCGGGAGATCCAGGGCCAGGTCGCCATGTCGGCGATGGAGTAGCTGCCGGACAGGTAATCCCGCTCAGCAAGCCTGGCGTCGAGCACCCCGTAGAGCCGCTCCGCTTCCGCTTTGTAACGGGCTTCGGCGTAGGGCGCCTTGCCCGGATTGAACTTCAGAAAGTGGTGCGCCTGCCCGAGCATGGGTCCCACCCCACCCATCTGCAGCATCAGCCACTCGATGGTCTGCCAGCGGTTGTCGCCGAGGAAGCGGCCCTCCCGCTCCGCCAGGTAGAGCAGGATCGCGCCTGACTCCATCAGGGAGATACCGGCATCCGAATCGACGATCGCCGGGATCTTGCCGTTCGGGCTGATGGCGCGAAACTCCGGCGTGTTCTGCTCGCCCTCACCGATGTTGACCGCCTGCACCTGATAGGGCAGCTCGAACTCCTCGAGGGCAATGGACACCTTGCGCCCGTTCGGGGTCGGCCAGGTGTAGAGCTCGATCATGCGGCCCGGGCAGCCGCCGGCAGCGTTTCGAAGGCCAGCTGCGGCCAACCTCGCGCGCCGGCTACCCGCGTCAGCGAGGGTTTCGCGTTTACCGCCACCGGCAGGCCGACGACCTCGAGCAGCGGCAGGTCTTCGCAGCTGTCGGTGTAGAAGTAGGCGTCGGCCAGATCGGCCTCGCGAAAGCCCATGTGCACATCCGCGGCTTTCTTCTTGCCGGGCCCGTAACAGGGCATGGAGGTGCCGGTGATCACGCCCTGCTCGATCTCGAGCTCAGTGCAGTAGAGCTGGTCGATGCCGAGATCACGGGCGATGGGCAGTGCCTGATAACGGGTCGCGGAGGTGATCAGCACCGGCTCGTGGCCGAGCGTTTTGTGCGCCTCGATGAGCTGCCGACCCTCTTCGTAGATGATCGGTTTGATCCGCTTCTCGAACGCCCGCTCGCCGAGCTCGATCATTTCCGCTTCTTCGTAACCCTGCAGCGCCCGGACGGTGCTTTCCAGCAGCTGATGGTAGTCGGACCAGCCCAGACCCCAGTGCAGGAAGATCCCGGCGTGGTGAATGATCCGTTTCGGTGACAGCGAACCGGACCACATCTTCTCGAGCGCCAGCGAGGTGATCGTGTAGCCGTCGATCAGGGTTCGATCCAGGTCGAAGTAGGCGACCACAGGCCCACTGCCGCCGTCCCGGCCCGCCATCAGGTCGGCCAGGTAGGCGTTGAAATCAGTGAGGTTTCTGGCGGGTTTACCCATGCTGCCGGCTGCGTTTCGGCCGGTCATTTAACCGTTTCAGAAGCCGCAAAACCAGCACAAAGGTGACCCAGCGCACAGTTTGCCGGTGGGCTCGTTGAGCGCCTTCCTGCCATGCGCCAAGGTAAGGGTGTCGAGTACCAACCTTTCGAGAAGCAGACAGTGGACGTCCTGCCATGTTCCAGATAACGATCTGGTCCATCCCCCCACTTCTCGCCGCCTTAGTGTGCGTGGGCGCCTACCTGCGAGCGCGGAAAATGCAGCGCGTGCCGGGCATGCAGGCCCTGCTGGCGCTGCTGGCCGCACTCCTGTTCTGGTCCGGCGCGCAGTTCTTCGGCACCATTTTCACCGTCCCCAGCATTCAGCTGCTGACCGCCAAGCTCGCCTACTTCGGCATCGTCCTGACCCCGGTGGCCTGGCTGTTTTTCGCCGTCGGCTACACCCGCCGGCAGATGCGCCTGCCGCGCCTGGCCCTGAACCTGATCCTGGTGATTCCCGCCCTGACCCTGATCCTGGTCATGACCAACGACTGGCACCAGCTGATCTGGACTCAGGTGGACTACGTCCGGGATCAGGGGGTCTACGGCATGGTGACCCAGCACGGACCCTGGTTTTACGTTCACGCCTTCTACTCCTACGGCATGCTGGTGGTGGCAACCACCATCCTCGCCTGGTCCATCGGGCACACCACCGGCGCCTGGAAACCCGTGGTTGCGGTGATCTCCGCACCGATCGTGGTGGCGCTGTGCAACCTCTTCTACCTCTCCCCCTACAACCCGGCGCCCTGGTTCGATCTCACAACCCTCGGCTTCGCCATCGCGGCGATGATTCTGGATGGCGGCGTGCTCCGCTACGGGGTGCTGGAAACCATCCCGGTGGTGCGCGATCGGGTGGTGGAGCAGCTGCGGGACGGGGTGATCGTTTTGAACGCGAACGGCATGGTGGTGGACATCAACGAATCCGCCCTGCAGATCCTTCGCACCAGTCGCGCCGAGCTCGCGGATCGCGAAATCACCAGCTTTCTCACCGAGCTCAGCATGGAAGAGCTGACGAACGCCGAGCGGCCGGATGGCCAGGGCCTGACCATCACCCTGCGTGGCCGCTCCTACGACATCAGCGCATCTTCTCTCGACCAGACCGATCCGAATGCCGATGTGATTCTGGTGCTGCGGGACATCACCGATCGGTTGAAGACCGAGCAGGACCTGCTGGCCGCGCAGGAAGAGCTGGTCCGCCTCGCGCACACGGACTACCTGACCGGCATCCACAATCGCCGTTTCTTCATGCAGCGATTGTCGGAAGAGGTCGAGCGGGTGCGCCGCCATGGCAGCCAGCTGTCGGTGCTGCTGTTCGATCTGGACTACTTCAAGAACGTCAACGATCAGTGTGGCCACGCTGCCGGCGATCAGATCCTGAAGGCGGTGGCGGACGTCACGGTCGCGGTGAAGCGGATCACCGACATCGCGGCCCGGATCGGCGGCGAGGAGTTCGCCCTGCTGCTACCGGAAACTGATCAGACCGGCGCGGTGAGCACGGCGCAGCGGCTGCGTCAGACGATCGCCAAGATCTCCCTGCCGGAAACCCGGGAGAAGAAGATCAAGGTGACCGCCAGCATCGGCGTGGCTACCGTCAGCGCGGTCAGCCAGGACCTGGAGAACGTGCTGAACCATGCCGACGAAGCGCTCTACAAAGCCAAGCACAGCGGCCGGAACGCCGTCTGCTGCGCGGACATCTCCGCCTCCGCCTGAGTCAGCCCTCCTCTGCAGCTGACGGATTAACCTCGGCAGGCTCGCCCTCGGGTTCGGCCACTGCTTCCTCCTCCGGGAGAAGCTCCGTCGCCGGCACCAGAATCTGCTCGACGATGTAGCTGGCTACCGTGAACTCACCCGGCAGGCGATCGCTCTGCAGCACGTACTCGTCCACCGCCTCGTTGAAACGGAAGGTGAGCGCGTGCGTACCCAGGTTGTCTTCGACCAGGACGGTTGCCGGCTCGCCGAGCACCGGATCCGCCGACGCATCATGCACACCGAGGACGGTCAGGCCTTTCAGCCGATCCACGAAGCGACTCGCGGCTTCCGGATCGGCGGGCTGCCCATCCAGAGCCCAGCCTGACTCAGCGTCGCCGGACAGCACCGCCCCCTCCGGAAAGGTCAGGCGGGAAATCGATTCGACCTGCAGCAACTGCTTGTCGAGCCAGTCGGAGGCGTTCACCGGCACCTCATGAACCCCGAAGTCGATGCTGAAAATGGCTGCTTCATCCGCCTCTCTGGCGTGAATCCGCCGGAAGCCGGGCGAGCTGCCGAGGTAAAGCGTCGCCAGCTCGCCGCTGTCCGCGGCAAACTCTATCCGCCGTTGAAACGACGTTTCCGTCACCTCGAACCGGGTCTGGCTGCTGTCGCTGGTGGCCACCGGCCAGCTGGCGGTACCGCCCGCCAGTGAGCTGATCACCTCGACGATCTTGCCGTCGTCCGCCGGCAAGCCGTCCACCTGCCACTCACCTTCGAGTTTCTGCAGGCTGACCCTGTTGCCATCGCCGTCTTCGAGCGTCAGCCCGGTCACCTCGGCTGGCTCGAAGCTGAGCAGCGCCAGGGCTTCTCCATCGTCTTCGCCAACGAGCAGCAGCAGCGCCAGCACGACGAGCTGCGCTGTTAACAGGCCGGTCAGCAGGGGAATTCGCGCAATCATGCCGCACCTCCCGCCATCCAGGCCGAGTAGCGCGCCCTCTGCCCCTTCAACCGCTGTCGGTGCACGCCGAACACGATCAGCACGCCGAGCACCGCCAGGAAGTAGTTGATCGACTCGATCACCATCTGCGCCGACTCGTCCAGCGGCGGCAGCGTCCGATTGAAGTGACCCCGGGAGCGAATGGAGAGCAGGCTGGAATCCTCGAGCGTCCAGTCGACGATGTTCGACATGAGCTGGGTGCTGTTGGCGTAGATGATGCCCTCGGCGGAGCCGATGAACTGCAGGATCTGATCGGCCAGAAAATTGTTGGAGCCGAACACGATCAGCCGGGCGCTGGCCGGCGAGAAGTCGATGACGCTGGAAACCACGCCCAGCGCATCTTCCTCGCCCGGCACCTCTTCGCCGTTGTCCTCTTCAATGTCGCCTTCCGCGGCAGGCACCGCCAGCAGCGGCGAGGTCTGGCCGGCAAAGGCGGACTCGAAGCGACCCTCGAGCATCACCGCCAGAGGCTGCGCACCAAGCTCACCGTCGGCCTGAAATCCGGACAGCCCGTCCTCGGTGATCCGCGGCATCACATCAACGCTGTCGGACAGCCAGCTGCCCGGGGAGCTCGAGAGCAGCGTGGTGCGGGTGCGCTCGTCACCTTCAGGCAGATCCACCTGCACGGGCGAGGGCCAGGTCATGGTGATCTGCCGGACGCCGGAGAGAAAGCCGACCTCCTCGTTGATACCTTCATCGCGCACGTCCGCGAAGTAGGGATAGTCGAGCATGACCAGCTCCTGGAAGCTGAAGCCACCCACCTGGCGGGTGACCGGGGCCGGGAAGGCAGCGTTCTGCGGATCCATGACGAAGCGCTCATCGAGGCTCACGCCATGATGGGCCAGCCAGCTTTCCAGGCCGGTTTCCCGGGGCAGGGCAATCAGCGACTGCTGCTGCAGGGAGGCGTTGAACGGCGAGGTCGCAACCACCACGGTGCCACCCTGCATGAGGAACTGATCAACGGCGAAGGTCTGCTTCTGATCCAGGCCTTCCGGGTCGATCACCATCAGCAGATCGGCCGACTCCGGCACCCGCCCGTCTGCCAGCTGAGTGCTTTCCACGTTGAAGTCCCCCTGCAGGAACTCGGTCAGCTGCCGGAACTGGTTGCCGGCCGGCGGCTGACCCATCATGCCGGCATAGGGATTGGCTTCCGGCGCCATCAGCGCCACGGTCTTCAGGAGCCCGGAGGCGAAGCGCTTCAGGCCTTCCTCGATGCCGCGGCTGGTCGCCTCCTCGGAGAGCCCCTCCGGCAGCGGTATCTGGACGATGGTCTCGCCGTCGGTCAGGGTCAGGTAGAAATAGAACGAAGTGGTGTCGAACAGGCTGGCAGCCATCGGCTGGAAGCCGTAGTCGCTGGCAATCTGCAGCGCCAGGGAGCCGTCGCCCGCTTCCGGGTCGAGGAGCTCGACCGAAAACTTGCCGCCGGACTCCATGGCCATATCGTCCAGGGTGTCGGCCAGCACCTGACGGTATTCGACCAGCGCTTCCGGCAGCACCTCGTCGGCGGAGATGTAGCCGATGAACTGAACCGGCGCGTTCAGGCTGGCAAACAGGTCACCGCCTTCCTGAAAGCCCTGCAGCACCTTCTTCACCGCCCGGGTGACATCGAACTCCGGATTTCTCAGCTGCACGTCCAGATTGGACTCGTCAGCCATCTTCACCTCGATCAGATCGCGGAAACCGAGCACCTCGTACTGATCACCGTAGGTGATGAGAACGTCGAAGTAGCTGTTGACCAGGGCCGACTGGTAACGGTCAGCTACCTGGAAGGGCACCGGGCGGATGCCGTACTTGGTGTTGATCTCGTCTTCGAGCTCCGGGTCGGCCACCGGGTCGAGCACCTCCACCCGCACGTTATCGCCCCCTGCAACGGCAAACTCCTGCAGCAGGTCGCGCATCTGTGGCGCCAGCGGCGCCAGCAGGGGATGGGTCTTGGCGCTGAAGAACCCGCGGATCTGCAGCGGCTCCTGCAGCTGTGCCAGCTGGCTGCGGGTCGCATCCGAAACCGTGTAGATCTGCCCTTCCGTCATGTCCACGCGCAGCTTGGAGAAACCGGCGAGCCAGACGTTGGCGAGCAGCAGGTTGGCAACCAGCAGGCTGGTCGCGAGCAGCCACCTGCGGTGATGGGCCGGGCTGCCGTCCGCGGCCCAGCGCTGCACTTCCAGGGCGTGCACGTTCAGCGCCAGGAACAGGATCAGCAGCGAGGCGTAGAAGTACAGATCACGGAAATCGAGCACCCCTCGGGTGATGGCGTCAAAGCGGGCGCCGGATCCCATGCTGCGCATGAGGTCGGCCCACTGGCTGCTGACCAGATCGGTGAGCACCGGCGAGCCGACCAGGAAGAACGCGCCGCAGGCCGCGGCCGCGATGATCAGGCTGACGATCTGGCTGTCCGTCCTGGCGCTGACGAAGAGGCCAATAGCGAGGTAGGCGCCGCCCAGCATCATGGCCGCCACGTAGCCGGCGATCACCGGCCCCCAGTCCAGGTCAGCGATCATCGCCACCGAGATGGGCAGCGGCAGGGTCAGCAGCAGGGCAAGGCCAAGCAGGAGCCAGCAGGCCAGGAACTTGCCCGTCACGAACTCCCAGCCGGAGGCGGGCAGGGTGACCACAAACTCCAGCGTCCCGGTCCGCCGCTCCTCGCTCCACATGCGCATGGTGAGCGCCGCGGAGAGAAATATGAGCAGCACGGGCATCCACTCGAACATGGGCCGGACGTCGGCCACGTTGCGGGCGAAGAACGCTTCAACCCAGAAGAAGACGAACAGCGTCACGGCGAGAAAGACCAGCAGAAACAGGTAGCCGATCGGCGAGGCGAAGAACAGCGTCAGCTCCTTCCTCGCGATGCGCATCACCACATCAGGCCGCATGAGTCACCTCCCCGCCCGGCGCGGCGTTCACTTCTCTGAACACGGTTTCCAGGTCGCGGCGCTTCACGGTCAGCTCGTAAAGCGGCTGACCCGCCCCGATCACCGCTTCGGCGATGGCCCGGCCCGCCGCATCCTGATCCCCTTCGAAAGAGACCTCCCAGTGGCCCTGGCCACCATCGTGCACCTCCGTCACCGACCCGAGGCCGCTCAGCAGGCTCGACAGGTTTGCGTCCGATCCGCTGCGCAGCTGGTAGCGGTTGCTGTCCTTCAGGTCCGCCAGCCGCTCGTCCAGCACCAGGCCGCCACCGCGGAGGATGATGGCGCGATCACAGATGGCATCCACCTCCTGCATGATGTGGGTGGAGAGAATGACGGTTGCGCTCTCAGCCAGGCGCTCGATGAGCTCCCGCATGTGCTGGGTCTGGCTCGGGTCCAGGCCGTTGGTCGGCTCGTCGAGAATCAGCAGTTTCGGCTCGTGCAGGATCGCCTGGGCAACACCGACCCGCTGCTTGAAGCCACGGGAGAGCGTGGCGATCGGGTCAAGCGCCTTGGACTCGAGCTCGGTGGCTTCAATGGCCCGGCGCACGGCGCTGGGCGCGTCGATGCCGCGGATCTCGGCGGCGTAGTCCAGATAGTCGGCCACCGACATCTCGGGGTACAGCGGCAGGTTTTCCGGCAGGTAGCCGAGGCTCGCCTGCACCCGGGTTGCATCCTCGCTCAGATCCACCCCGTCCACCCGCACCGAGCCGGCGCTCGGCTCCAGATAGCCGGTGAGCATCTTCATGATGGTGGTTTTGCCCGCCCCGTTGTGGCCGAGCAGGCCGACGATCTCGCCCTGGCCGATGGAGAAGCTGACGTCACTGACTGCCAGAAAATCCCCGTAGCGGCGGGTCAACCGATCCGCTTCGATCATGCGGTTTCCTCGATTCACGGAATTTGCGAAGGCCGAAAAATAGGCAATCAGCGGCAAATTTCAAGGGGGTGTCCGGCCGCACCGTGCCTGGTACGGTGCTGGCATGAGCGAAACACTGACCATTGCCGGGCCGACCGGCAGCCTCGAGGCCAGCCTCTCGGGCCCGGACGGCGTGCCGAGCCGGATTGCCGTTCTCTGCCATCCCCATCCCCTGTACGGCGGCTCCATGGACGACATGGTGCTGGGCGTGCTGGCCGGCGCGCTGACGCAGCGGGGGGTGGCCTGCGTCCGCTTCAACTTCAGGGGCGTGGGGCGCAGCGAAGGGTCTCACGACGGCAAGGGTGGCGAGGTGGAGGATCTGCAGGCGGTCATCGGCTGGGCCCGGGACAGCTACCCGGATGCGGCGCTCAGCCTCGGTGGTTATTCGTTCGGCGCCAGCACGGTCTGCCAGCTGTTGGGCCAGGACGATCGACCACCGCTCGAGCGGGTGCTGCTGATTGCTCCGCCCGTCGGCAAACTGCCGGTTCCGGAACCGGACGGCAGCGTGCCGGTGGACGTTTTCGCGGGCGATGCGGATGCCTTCGTCGAGCAGAGCGCGCTGGCCGGCTGGAGCAATGCGGACGTGCATCTGCTGCCTGGCGCGGATCACTTCTTCGGCGGCCGCTGGCAGGAGCTGGAAACGGAGATCGGCGTAGCGCTGGACCGCTGAGCCTCAGAGAATCCGTACCCCGCTCACCCACTCGTGGCCCCAGGAGAGGGCCGCGTAGCCGGCCAGGCCCAGCAGAACGGGCAACCACAGCTCACCGAGCACCAGCCGGTTCCTGCCTCTGAGGATGGCCAGGAAAGGCACGTTGGAGGTGGTGGCCGCGTAGGCAGCCCAGCTTTCGCCCAGCGCCGCTGCTTTCTTGCGATCCATGGCCACGGTGCCGAGGGCAGCCAGCACCGCAAAAGCCGAGAAGAACACCACCGAGTTGGCATCCCCGTTGGCCAGCACGTGGGTCACCGACCAGAGCAGCACGCCCCATTGAAACGGGTGCCGGGTGATCCGGGTGACGCCCCGGGCCAGATCTTTGCCCTGCTCCCCCTCGAGCAGGTTCTCCGCCCCCACCAGGGTCGGGTTCTTCACCAGGAAACCGCCTATGGCCAGGATCAGCGCGATGGGCATGACCACCCGCGCCACCATGTACAGCTCCGGGGATGGCATCCAGAAGTAGTCGTAGCGAGGCAGCTCGTTGTACAGCCAGATCAGATAGCTCAACGTGGCGGCGGCGATCAGCGAGTAAACCACCAGGAAGCCGCGCTCCCCCACGGCCCCGACCAGTCGCGCCCGAAGCGGCGAGCTGCTGATGCCAAGATGGGTGCCGACGAACAGCAGCGCTGCCAGGGAAATGTAGGTCATGGGGCGGAGAATCCCGTTGGTGGCCAGGTCGGCGGTTAGGCTATGGTATTCGCGGAGTCTGCAACAGGGAAACAGGGGAGCAAATGAACCGACTGCAAGGCAAAACCGCGCTGGTAACCGGAGCCGCAAGAGGCCTGGGCGCAAAGATCGCCGAGCGCTTCAGCGACGAAGGGGCCGACGTGATCATCAACGATCTGTCGCTGGCCGCAGCTGAAGCCACGGCGAAGCGCCTGGGCGGGCAGGCCGTGGCGGCGGACGTCAGCGATTCGGCTTCGGTTGCCGCCATGTTCGAGGCCGTCTCCGGCATGACCGATCGCATCGACATCCTGGTCAACAACGCCGGGATCAGCGGTCTCGAGGGCGACAACGATGCTCAGGAACGCATCCGGCTGCGGGCCGAAGCGCTGGCCAGCGGCGAGGAGCCATCGGAAGAGCTGGATGGCGGCATCGTCGAGGTGACCGACGAGAAGTGGCACCGCATGCTCGCCGTGCACATGGACGGCACCTTCTTCTGCTGTCGCGGCGCGGTCCCGCTGATGCCGGACGGCGCGGCCATCATCAACCTGGGCAGCATCATGGGCACCTTCGGTCGCAGCGGCGGGGTCGCCTACTGCGCCGCCAAGGCCGGCATCCTCGGCTTCACCCGGGCCCTGGCCCACGAGCTGGCGCCGCGTAACATACGAGTAAACGGGATCGCGCCGGGCTGGATTCACACCGACATGACGGAGCCCATGGCGCCCATGCATCCTTTCCTGGAGATGCAGACGCCCATGGGACGTCTCGGCGAGCCGGACGACATCGCCTGGTGCGCCGTGTACCTGGCCAGCCCGGAAGCCGGTTTCGTCACCGGCCAGACCCTGTCGCCCAACGGCGGCTGGTACATGAGCCAGTAGGCTTAAAGACGAGGGGAGAAAGACATGTACGATGACTCACTGCCGCTGAGCCCACAGCTCCGGGCTGCCCACGACGCCGCCCTGATCAGCATCTGCGAGCCGGGCCCGAGCTGGACCGGCGCCGAGCGCCGGGCCATGGTCGAGAGCGCCCGGGCGGCTACCGATTGCACTTACTGCGCGGAGCGGAAAGCAGCGCTGTCACCAAACAGCGTTACCGGCGAGCACCAGGATCCCACCGATCTGCCGCCGCTGGTGGTGGACGCGATCCATCGTGTGCGAACCGATCCGGCCCGGCTCACCCGCAGCTGGTTCGAAACGGTTGCCGCGGAGATCGGCCAGCCGGCCTACGTGGAGCTGGTCAGCGTCGTCAACACCTCGGTGATCATCGACACCCTGCACGCGGCGCTCGACCAGCCCCTGCCGGCTCTCCCTCAGCCAAGCGCCGGCGACCCGACGCAGGCGGCCACCGGCGACGTGGTGGATGACGGTGCCTGGGTGCCGATCACCCGCGCCGCCAGGGACATGGCCGACACCGGGCTGCCGATGGTGCCCAACATCTTTCGCGCCATGGGCCTGGTCCCTGAGGCGGTTGCGCTGTTCTTCAGCACCTTCCGCCCGCACTACGCGCTGAAGGACATCGAGCTGTCGATCACTCAGGCGCAGGCCGAGCTGGTCGCATCCAGGGTCAGCGCCTGGAACGAGTGCTTCTACTGAACCACCTCACATACCATGCTGCTCCGTGCGAGCGGCGAGAAAGAAGCGGTCGACTACGACCTGACCGCGGTCACGGACCGGACCAGAGACTCCGGGGTCGCCCACGGCGAGCTGCTTACCCTGCTGGCCGAGCAGACGGCCGGCAGCGCCTGGCAGGCGCTGCAGCAGACCCTGGCCACCGCGAAAGAGGTGATGGGTGAGCAGCAGGCCGTGGACGCGCTGGTGGTCGCCAGCGCCTTCAACGGCATCACCCGGGTCGCTGATGCGACCGGCATCCCGCTGGATGAAAACACCGAAGAGACGACGATCGCCATGCGGGAAGCCGTGGGGCTCGATGACTTTCAGTACGCCGTGAAAACCACGCGGTACGGTTAGCCGCCTTCGGGCAGGCCGGCGCTCCGCAGGGCGGCTGCCGAGCGCTGCATCACCTCCGGATCACGATACAGGTTCGGCGAGATGAACCGGGCCACCGTGTAGGTCGGATCCATCTTCAGCGTTGCCTCCACTTCCCGGCGCGCGGCATCCATGTCGCCCATCAGCCCGTAGACAACCGCCATGCTGGTGTGGGCGTAGAGAAAGTCCGGGTACTGCGCCAGGCAGCGCCTGAAGGTCTGGATGGCGTCCTCGTAGCGCTCGGCGTTGCGATACGCCGTTCCCAGCACGCCTAACTTCACCGAGTTGACCGTCGGGCACAGCCGCATCGCCTGCTCCAGCGATCGCACCGCATCTTCGAACTCGCCACGGAACATCTGCACCCAGCCCTGAAAGAACCAGGCGTCGTCGAAACTCGGCATGCGGGCGACGGCGCGCTGAGCCGAGTCGAGCGCACCGTCCAGGTCTCCCGCCAGCGCCCGGAACTCCGTATCGCCAGTCAGCGCGTGGGCATCCTCCGGATCGATGCCGAGCGCTCGATCAACCCACTCCTTGAGCAGGGGCAGGGACTCAGCAGGATCGTCCCAGCCAACGACGATGGCGAAGCCGTAAGAGGTCACCAGCCAGACGTAGCCGAGAATGGAATCGGGTTCCCGCTCGATGAACTCGTGGAAGTGCGCTCGCGCCCGCATGGTGGCCGCGCGATCGTACTTGTAGTGCTCGTGAATGCCCTTGTAGAGCAGCTGACCCGCCTCCGGATCCTGGATGCGGCTGCGCCGATGCCGAGCCTGCTCGCCCCCCACCAGCTCCACCTCCAGGGCGGTCACGATTGCCGCGTTGAGCTCGTCCTGAACAGTGAACGCATCGGCCAGCGCCCGATCAAATCGATTGGACCAGATCGCTTTGCCGTTGCGGGCATCCTCCAGGGTTGCCGTAACGCGAATCTGCTCTCCGGCCCGGCGAACGCTGCCCTGCAGGACGAAGTTGACGCCAAGCTGGCGGGCAATCTGCTGCGCGGTTTCCGAGCTACCTTTGAAAGGGAAAGTTGCGTTCCTGGAGACGACGAACAGCTCCGGGATGTGTGCCAGATCCGCGATGATGTCTTCCACCAGGCCGTCGCAGAAAAACTCCTGCTCGGGATCCGAGCTCATGTTGGTGAACGGCAGGACCGCCACCGAGCGCTCATGGCGGATGCTCGTCTGCGGGGCACCGAACTCCGCGCCGGTATCAGCCGCCAGGCAGCTCTGCACGCCGGCGAGCAAGGCCTCGACGCCCGCCTCATTGTCCGGCCAGCCCGGTATGAACACCGTTTGCGCCGAGCGGAATCCCAGAGGCGGCCGGACATCGTCGATCACCAGGGGAACCAGGCACTGACGCTCCAGCCCGCTGCTGGCCTCATCGCGGCACCAGTGAGAACCGACTGACTGCTCCGACCAGGCGACCACCACGCAGCGTGCGTTATCCAGCGCCTCCTGGATCTTTTCCGCAAAGCTGGGCCCGGCAACCAGGGCCCTGTCCCACCAGACAGACCAGCCCTCGGCCTCGAGCAGCGCCACCAGCGGCTCTATGCGCTGGCGGTCTTCGGAAGCGTAAGAGAGAAAGATGTCGTCCATGATGCCTCCCCCGCAGATCAGCTTAGGGGAAGCTCCTGATTCCGGCAAACAGGCTGGCTGACGCATAATGTTGCAGATCAGCAACGAACGGGGATGCCCCATGGCAACCGACAACGTCACCATCATCCGCGAGTTCATCGAGGCCTGGTCTTCCCTGGACGCCGACCGGCTGGCCGACTACTTCACCGAGGACGGCACCTATCACAACATGCCGACCCAGCCGGTGACGGGTAAGGAGAACGTGCGCGCCTTCATCAAAGGGTTCCTGGCCACCTGGAACGAAACTCAGTGGGACGTGGTGCACATCCTCGGCGCCGGCGACGTGGTGATCGCCGAGCGTCTCGATCGAACCAAGACCTCCCAGGGGGATGTGGATCTGCCCTGCACCGGCGTGTTCGAGATGGAAGGCGGCAAGATCAAAGTCTGGCGCGACTACTTCGACCTCAACACCTTCATGAGCGCCATGACCTGACCGCTCAGGCGGAACGCGTCAGCTCGTCGATGGCTTCGACGATCTCCGGCCAGAGGGCCTCAGGGAGGTCGTGGCCCATCCCTTCGACCACCTTCAACGTCGAGCCTCTGAGCGCCTGGTGGGTATCGTGCCCGCCTTCGACCCTGACCAGAGGATCGTCGGAACCGTGAATGACCAGCGCGGGTAGCTCCAGCGCCTCCAGCGCCGGGCGCCGGTTGCCGTGCGCGGCGATGGCCGCCATCTGCCGGGCAACACCCTCAGGGTAGAACGCCCGGTCGTAACCTTCCGCCGCTTTCGCCCGTGCCTCCTCGTCCGGCGTCGGGTAGCCCGGTGAGCCGATCACCTTGCCCACCCGCACGGTCCGCTCGATGGCTTCCTCCCGGTTGGTCGCCGCCGGGCTCAACATCGCCGCGATCGCCTCATCCGTGCTCGGCGGCAGCTCCGGATTGCCGGTGGAGGACATGATGGAAGTCAGCGTGTGCACGCGTTCCGGTGCCGCCAGCGCCATGGTCTGGACGATCATCCCACCCATGGACGCACCGCAGATGTGCGCCGCTTCCACCTGCAGCTCGTCGAGCAGGCCAAAGGCATCCGCCGCCATGTCGTCCAGGCTGTAGGGCGCGCCGGCCGGCTCGCCGGCAATCAGCCGCTCGGCAATCTGGCCCATGTCCGGCACGCCCAGGTGGCCGAACTTCTCGGACAGGCCGGCGTCCCGGTTGTCGAACCGGATCACGTAGTGATCCCTGTCGGCCAGCATCTCGCAGAAGCCATCCCGCCAGTGAATCATCTGGGCGCCGAGCCCCATCACCATGAGCAGCGGACGGCTCGACTGGGAGCCGAAGGTGTCGTACTCGATGGTGATGCCGTTGGCGTTGATCTGGGCCATGAGGAATCCTCGGATAATGCAAAGCCGATGATTCTTGCCAATGGGTTGTGGGAGATCAACAACCGAAGTAGCTTCTGCCAACGCCCGAACGGGCAACCGATCAGCCAATACTCACAGCCTGGACCAGCGTCATGAAAACTCCGTTCCCCGAATCCGAGATCGTCTCCATCAACGGCATCGAGCTGGAGGTGTTCAGCGCCGGGCCGACCGATGGGGTGCCGATCGTGCTCTGCCACGGCTGGCCGGAACATGCCTTCTCCTGGCGCCATCAGGTGCCCGTGCTGGCGGAGGCCGGCTATCACGTGATCGTTCCGAATCAGCGTGGCTACGGGCGCTCGAGCCGGCCGGAGCCCGTCGAGGACTATGACATCACGCACCTGACCGGCGATCTGGTGGCGCTGCTGGATCACTACGGCCACCAGCAGGCGGTGTTCGTCGGCCACGACTGGGGAGCCATCATCGTCTGGGCGCTCGCTCAGATGCACGCCGATCGGGTTGCCGGGGTGATCAACCTGTCCGTGCCCTTCATGCAGCGCGGCGAGATGCCCTGGGTGGACCTCTGGGAGCAGGCGCTGGGCGGCGACTTCTACATCGTGCACTTCAACCGGCAGCCCGGCGTCGCCGATGCCGCCTTCGCCGCGAACACCGAGAACCTGCTGCGCAACCTGTATCGGACCGGCCAGTGGCAGTACGAGCCGGCGGACCTGGGGACCGGCATGCAGATCGTCAACATGGCGACCGCCGCCGAGATGCCCGGCGAGCTGATGATGAGCGAGGAAGACCTGGACGTGTTCGTCTCCAGCTTCAACCGCTCAGGCTTCACCGGTGGGATCAACTGGTATCGGAACTTCAACCGGAACTGGGGCATCCTCGGCAACTACGAGCAGACCATCAGCCAGCCGACGCTGATGATCTACGGCAGCCACGACATGGTGCCGCCATCACCGGAGCTGGGTGAGATCGTCGCCGACCTGGAAACGGCCACCTTCGATTGCGGGCACTGGATTCAACAGGAGCGCCCGGCAGAGACCAACCAGGCAATGCTCGACTGGCTCAGCCGCCGCTACCCGGCCTGAGCCGGGACCGCCCGGCTAGAGGATCGCGATCAGCGCCCCGATCAGGCCACCGGCAATCAGCGCGATGTTTGCCGCCGCCGTGATCAGCATGCCGGGCCCGCGCTTCTCTGCGTCCTTGGAGTAGGTTCGGAAGTACAGCGCCCGGCCGATCAGGAAGGCCACACCGGCGGCCGCGGCGTACAGCTCGTGCGCGTACCAGGCGGTGGCATAAAGCGCCGGGATGAAGATGATCAGCTGCTCCAGCGTGTTCTGGTGCGCCCGGTATACCCGCTCGAAGTCCGGATTGCCGCTCACCGCCGGCGCTGCCACCCCGGTTCGCCCCCGGGCGCCACCCACCTGAACACCGAAGTAAAGGTACTCGATCAGCGCCAGCATGGCGATGATGGTTACGTAAGCCATGGTTTCTCCTCTATCTGCCCGTTTCCGCTCAGGCTCTGGTCATGAAGCTGGCGGTCGCCTCGGCAACCACCTCATCGTCGCTCTCGCGGATCACCTTGCCTTCCATCAGCGCCAGGCGGCCTTTGCGCTTCAGGCAGCGCCCCTCGAGCCGCACCGGCGTGCCGATGGGCAGCTCGCCGCGATAGCGGATGTCCGCCTTTGCCGTCATGCACTGAATCCCCTGAAGCCACAGCCAGTTGGCCATCACGTCGTCGAGCAGGCTGAAGACGATGCCGCCGTGGGTGACCCCTTTGTAGCCGGCGTGCACGTCAGCGCTGGTGAACTCGGAGCGGCAGACCTCACCGTCCATCCGAAACTCCAGCTTCAGGCCGATGGGATTGCCCGGGCCGCAGACGAAGCAGCCGTTCGATTCACTTCTCAAACTCACCTGAGGACCTCTGTCGTACCCGAAGCGTCGTGAGCGGTTATCATAGACCATGTGTATCCCATGCAGCTCATCCGCGACCGTCTCGCCAGCCACCAACCTGAAGAGTTCAGCGTCCGAGAAACCACCCGGCAGGCGGCCGTCGCCGTCATCCTGCGGGCCGGCGCTCGGCAGAACGGCGAAGGGACGGAGATTCTCTTCATCAAGCGGGCGGAGAAGCCCGGCGATCCCTGGTCCGGGCACATGGCCTTTCCCGGTGGCCACAAGGAAGACGACGATCCGGATCTGAAGCACGCGGCGATGCGGGAGACCTCGGAGGAGATCGGCCTCGACCTCTCCGGAGCGGAGTACCTGGGGCCCCTGGATCAGCAACGGGCCATGCCCCGCGGCCGGCCGCTGAACATGCTGATCGCGCCACACGTTTTCAGCCTCGAGGGCGACCCGGTGTTCTCGCCCAACTACGAGGTGGACGAGGTGGTCTGGACGGCGCTCGCACCGCTGGTCAGCAACGACCGCCACGACTGGGAGACCCGGCCCATGGCCGGCCGGCCCACCATCTTCAACGGCTATCGGCTGGAGCGCGGTCACTTCGTCTGGGGGCTGACCTACCGGATGCTGAAGACGTTCTTCACGGTGCTCGACCCGGACTGGCAGGAACCGCCGGAACGCTGAGCCGGCGCCCTGCCGCTACCAGCCGTGGTAGCTGGCGATGGCGAGCCCGGCGGCGACGCTGGTGAACGGATCGTGTTCCACCACCCGCCCGGGGAAATGATCTTCCAGAATCCTGCGCACGGCAGGGATCAGGCTCGATCCGCCGGTGCAGAGCACGATGTCGATGGCTTCCCGGTTCAGGCCCGCGCGCAGCAGCGTGTCATCGAGCGCGGCCTCCACCTGCGCCAGCTGGTCAGCAATCAGAGTTTCGAACTCCGCCCGGGTCATCCGGATGTCGACGTCGAGCTCGGGAATGTCGAGCACTGCTTCCGGGGCGTATGAGAGCTCTGCTTTGAAGTCCTTGATCGCCTGGAAGACGACGTACGAGAGGTTCTGCGAGATCAGCTCGCGCAGGCGTTTGAACTTGACCGCACCCGGCCCGCCCTGCTCGATGCAGTCGAACACCGGCGTGGTGTATCTGTTCTGGTTCAGGGTGTAGGTGACGGCCCAGTTCAGCAGCAGGTCTTCGTAGTCCTCGAACGGGAAGTGGGTTTCGATCTCCCGATCCATGCCGCGACGCTTCCAGCGCTCGCCCTTGCCGAGCAGCGGAAACAGCAGGGATCTGAACAGCCGCTGGTCGATGTGGTCACCGCCGAGGGCAATGCCGTGGGTGGTCACCACGTCGAACGTCTGGCCGGTGCGGCGGAGCACGCAGAAATCCAGGGTGCCGCCACCGAAGTCGAGGGTGAACAGCAGCTCGCCGTCCACCTCTGGGTTGGCATTGAGGAAGCTGACGGCGGCGGCGATGGGCTCCGCGTAGAAGTGCTGCTCGGCAACCCCGGCGTACTTGTAGGCTTCACCGAGCCGTGACAGAGCCGTCTTGTTGCGGAACTCTTCCCGCCCTTCGAAGTTCACCGGGTGGCCGAGATGGGCGCTGCCGAGCTGGCCGGCGTTGCCCTTCAGTGCTTTGACGATGTGCAGCAGGATCGGCGTGATCAGCGCCACCAGCCGGAACGGGTGATCGAACACCATCAGCCGCCGCACCCGGCTGTCGCCGAGCAGCCGTTTGGTGCCGCGGAACAGCCGCCCCTGCAGGCCGCTGTCGATCACCGCCGCGCCGTAAATCTTCTGCGTGACCGTATCTACCGGCGTCGGGTTCTCCGAGTCGCCATGCTCGACGAACTGGCTGGTCTCACCGATCACCTCCGGGATCATCTCCACGGTGCGACCGGTGTTGTCCTGAATGTAGTGATCGATGGCCTGCTGGCCCGTCAGGGTCTGCAGGTCACGGTCGATGTAGGTGGCGGACGGCATGATCGGGCCGGCCGCTTCCAGCTCCACCAGCACCACCTGCTCACCGTCGTAGACCGCGGCTGCGCTGTTGGTGGTGCCGAAGTCGATGCCGATGCCCGTCCGGCTCACGCGAGCGCCTCCGGCGTCCCTGTCCTCACAAGCCTGATCATGCGGGCGGCGTGTAGTCCTCGATGTAGCGAGGCGTTTCCAGCCCTTCCTTCAGATCCGGGTTCGGAACCACGTCACCGACCACGGTGTGCAGGGGGATGACGCCGGCCCAGACGTCCGCGTCCAGATCGCCTTCCGCATCGATCGCCGGGCCGACGCGGATTTTGGTGGAGCCCTCGTTGATGGGCACCCGGACCGCTGCGGTTGCGGCGAGCTCCTGTTTTGTCGCCGGGCGCACCGCCGCGGCGTGGCCGGGGATCAGCGCCTCGACGAAGGCATCGAGGATCTCCTCGTGCTCTGCCGCCGGCACCGCTTCGCCTTCGCCGAAGATCACCACCGAGCGGTAGTTCATCGAGCAGTGAAAGCCGGATCTCGCCACCACGATGCCGTCCGCGGTCATGACCGAGATGGCAGCCAGGCCGCCGGCCGCCAGGTGCTTCAGAAAGGCCGCCTGCCGATTGCCATGCAGGTAGACGTAATCTCCGCGACGCATGTACAGCGTCGGGATGATCCGCGGCTCGCCGTTCTCCACGTAGGACACATGGGCAATATGGTTCGCATCGAGCACGCTGCGGATGGACTCCAGATCGTAACGACCACGTTCACGAATCCGCCGGACCCGGGTCCGGTCAGTTCCCGGTTTCTCGCTCATGAAGCAGCGACCAGCCCCGTGACGTTGCAGCCAACGCCGGTACCGCCGAGGCCGCAATAGCCGTTCGGCACCTTCGCCAGATACTGCTGATGGTAGTGCTCGGCGTAATAGAAAGGCCCTGCTGCGGCAATCTCAGTGGTGATCTCGCCGTAACCGGCCTGGCTGAGCGCCATCTGGTAGGCATCCCTGGACGCCTCCGCCACCGCCGCCTGCTCGGCGTCAGTGGTGTAGATCGCCGACCGGTACTGGGTGCCGATGTCGTTGCCCTGGCGCATGCCCTGGGTCGGATCGTGGGATTCCCAGAACACTTTCAGCAGGGTTGCGTAGTCGACCAGCGCCGGATCGTAGACCACCAGAACCACCTCGGTGTGGCCGGTGCGGCCGGAGCAGACTTCCTCGTAGCTGGGGTTGGGCGTATAGCCGCCCGCATAGCCGACCGAGGTGCTGTAAACGCCCGCCGTCTCCCAGAACTTCCGCTCGGCACCCCAGAAGCAGCCCAGGGCAAATATGGCTGTCTGCAAACCCTCAGGGAATGGGCCCTGCAGCGGGTTTCCGTTGACGAAGTGGGCGGCGGGCACCGCCATGACCTCGCTGCGGCCAGGCAGCGCTTCGTTTTCTTCGGGCAAGCGGAGCTTTTTGCCCAGTATCTGGTCCAACGACATGTCTGACTCCCACGAATTTCAGGAGGCTGGAAATCATACCCTTCATCCACCCCCGTACAAGTGCTATAAGTGCGCGCATGGTATCGCGCCTCTTTTTCCTGGTTGCCTCGCTCTGCCTGGCAACGCTTACGGCTGGCTGTCAGACAGCGCCGCCCGCCCCTTACGGCGAGCTGCATGACAAAGTAGCGAACGGAGAAAGCGTTCCCGTCGCCGATCTGCGGGAGTCGTTCCGCAGGGACGTGGCCCTGCCGGAGCGCATGGAACGGCTGATGGAGCTGGAGGCCCAGGCCCTGCAGCTGGTGGAAGACGAGCCGCTGAAGCTCGGCTCCATCGGCAGCGCCATCCTCGACATCTACCAGGCGAGCATCACCGGTCACTACGTGATGAGCCGCTTCTACGAGCACGTGGAAACCGAGGAAGCTGCCGCCACCCACCAGGAATGGCTGGCGCGGATCCGGGCAGACATGGCCAGCGTCGGCGATGGCAGCCGGTCCCGGCCGTTTCCCAGCATGACCAGCGTCGAAGCGCAGATGTACGCCATCAGCCTGGGCATGAGCCCGGTAGGCGCCATCTACCAGACCTCTGATGAGGGCGCCCGGTTCGGCCTGATGATCCAGGCGCGCCCGGAAACCGGCCCCATCGAGAGCTTCCACTTCGATCTGGGCGCGGTCTACGACGCCATGCGCCAGGACTTCCAGGCCACCGCGGCCGCCGATGACGACTTCTCGCCGGTCAGCGTGATCGGCTACCTGGCGAAGCGGGGCGACACCGCAGCCCAGGCCGCCATCGGCGCCTTCCTCGCCTCGCAGAATCGCACCCAGGACGCGGTGGACTGGCTGCGGGCCTCTTCCCGGGCCGGCAACCTGGTGGCCAGCAGCGTTCTCGCGCAGCTCTACTGGCGCAAAGCCTCGACGGCGGAAACCGCTGAAGAGAAGCAGCAGGCCCTGGACGAGGTGCTGGAAAACTACCTGCACGCCATCGCGCTCGGCTCCACGGATGCCATGTACGAGCTGGCCGTCCTCTATCTGAACAACCACTACGGCGAGGAGAACCGCGCTTCCGGGGTCACCCTGCTGACTCAGGCGGCAACCGCCGAGCACAGCGACGCGGCCATGTTTCTCGCCCATCTCTACTACACCGGCGATCTGGTCGAGCGCGATCTCGATCAGGCGCGCGGCTACTACGTGCAGGCCGCTGAGCTCGACAACGACTTCGCCCGCAGGAGCTACGCCCGCTTTCTGCTGGACCGCTCCATCGAGCAGGAGGGCGATCCCCGGGTCGTCGGCTGGCTGGAAGAGCTGGCGGACGCTGATGATGCGGAGGCCATGCTGCTGCTCGGCAATCTGCACGCCCGTGGCGTGAGCACGGAGCAGAACCTCCGGCGAGCCGTCAGCTGGTACAAAAACGCGGTGAAGACGGCGCCGCAGGACGCCAGCATCGTCAACGAGGTGGCCTGGACGCTCACCGTCAGCCATCTGGAAGACCTCAAGCGTATCGGCTACGCCAGGGACATCATGGATACCCTGATGAGCGAGAACGAGGCCGCCCGGGCCCGCCCTGAGTACCTGGACACCTGGGCCGCCGCCTACGCCGCCAACGGGGACTTCGAGCGGGCGATCGAGCTTCAGCAGCAGGCGCTGGCCGCTGCCGAAGCGCTGGAGTTCGAAGGGGTGATGGACATACTGCAGACCCACCTGGACGCCTTCCGCGACGGCCAGACCATCACCGAAACCGCGCCCTGAGCCAGCCGCTGCCGTGAGCGATCCGAACGGCGTTCCCAGCGAGCACGGCAGCGACCATCAGCAACTGCTCGATGGGCTCCTGGCCCGGCAAGGCCCGTTCATCGACCTGCGCGCCCCCGGCGAGTTCGAGGCCGGCGCGGTGCCAGGCGCCGTCAACCTGCCGCTGCTGACCGACGACGAGCGTCATCAGGTTGGCCTCACCTACAAATCCGAGGGGCAGGCCGCGGCCATCGCCCGCGGTGAGTCCCTGGTGGCGGGACCCGTCAAAGAGGCGCGGCTCGCTGCCTGGCGCCAGTTCATCGAGCGCAATCCGGACGCCTGGCTCTACTGCTGGCGCAGCGGCCTGCGCAGCAGCACCGTTCGGGACTGGCTGGCCGACGCCGGTGTGCACATCGACCGGGTGCCCGGTGGCTTCAAGGCGCTGCGCCAGCGCTGCCTGGAGATCATTGACTCGGCGCCGGGCGCCAAACCCTGGCTCGTCATTGGCGGTCGTACCGGCACCGGCAAAACGGTGGTGCTGAACGAGGTGAGGGGCGGCATCGATCTGGAGGCGCTGGCGAACCATCGCGGCTCTGCTTTTGGCGCCGCCACCTCGCCCCAGCCGACTCCCGTCAACTTCGAGAACGCTCTGGCGGTGGCCTGGCTACAGCATGAGCACGGCTACCTGCTGCTGGAAGACGAAAGCCGCACCATCGGCAGGTTGGCCCTGCCTCCGAGCTGGCACGCCGAGATGCAATGCGCACCGGTGGTGATCCTGGAAGCGGATCTGGCGAGCCGCGCCGCTCACATCGCGGCCGAGTACGTGGACGAGCCGCTGGCGGCGGGTACCTCGGAAGCCGAGCTGAAAGAGCGCCTGCAGGGCGCGCTGGATCGGATCCAGCGGCGCCTCGGAGGTCTGCGGCACCGGCAGGTGAGCGAGCAGCTGGCCGCCGGCTTCGAGCACGGCGAGCATGGCCCCTGGATCGAGAGCCTGCTCAGCTTCTACTACGACCCGATGTACGACTACCAGCTGGAGAAGAAGGATCGACGCGTCATATTCCGCGGTGATCGGACGGCGGTTCGAGCCTTCCTGGAGGCCTACCAGCCGGACAGCTGACGCATCCGCTCAGTGGTCGTGATGATGGTGGTCGTGGCCGTGCGGCCTGGCCGCAAACGCCTCATGCCGGGCCTCGACCGAGGCACCGTCGAGCATGCCCTTCGCCGCGAGCAGCGCCTGAAACGCCGCCAGAAAGTGATCGTAGTAGCGGTAGGCCTGGTCAGGATCATCCGCTGCCGCTGAGCGATCCCAGCTGCCGATCTGCTCGATCAGATGGGCTCTGAACTCATCCCAGCTGTAGTGGCCCTGCTCCGCCAGCAACCGGGCCATGCCGAACACGCGGCCCTGCCAGGGCTCGTCGAACACCACCTCGCCGTTGGCCGTCGGCGGCGCGAGCTCGCCATCGAGCAGGAGCTCGTTGAGCGTTCGTTCGGTGGGTTTCTCCGCCATCTGCGCGCGGCGTCAGAGGACGGCGACGCCGATCATGGCTTCCCGCGGCACCAGCGCTGCCAGCCCGTCTTCGTCGAGATCGTCTGTCCCCGCCGGTCGCTCCGGCAGCACCAGGTAACGCACCTCGGCGCTCGAGTCCCAGACCCGGATCTCCTTGCCTGCCGGCACCTCCAGGCCGAACTCCGCCAGCACCTTGCGCGGCTCACGGACGATGCGCGAGCGGTACGCCGGATCTTTGTACCAGGTGGGCGGCAGGCCGAGCAGCGCCCAGGGGTAGCAGGAGCAGAGGGTGCAGACCACCGCGTTGTGGACGTCCGGCGTGTTCTCCACCACCACCAGCTTCTGAACCTCGCCGCCCTGAAAGTTGAAAGGCTCGATGGCGGCCGTGCCGTCCTCGAGGAGCGCAGCCTTGAACGCCGGATCGCTCCAGGCCTTCGCCACCACCCGGGCGCCGTTCAGCGGGCCGACCCGATCGTTGAACAGGGCAATGGTTTCATCCACCGCCGACTCCGAGAGCAGCCCCTGCTCGATGAGCAGGGACTCCAGCGCTTCCGCCCGCAGGGCCTGAGGAGAGTGATCGCTCATGGTGCTATCGCCGTCAGGTAAGATTCAAACAGATCCAGGCAGACGCTCTGGCCGGGCTCGGCTTCGTCACCCCAGAGCTCATCGCCCGTAAAGCGCACGCAGTACAGATGTTGCGGCTGCTCACCTTTGCCGTGAGCGTTCGTGTCCGGAAACACCCAGCCGCCCTGCTGGCGGACGATGGTGCCGATCCGCCCACGGGCGTAGGCAGGTAGTCGGGTGTGGCAGCTGACCGGCGCCGCCGCGGTCCTGACAAGTTCACCCACCGAGAACCGGGGCGCGGCAGCCACCTCACGGCCGGCACCGGCCTTCTCCGGTGGCGGCACCTGATCAGGCTGGCTGCTCGGCCGGGCGGCAACCAGATCGCTGCGGTCACCGCCGCGAGCTGCCACCGCCTCCGCCATCATCTCCGCGTTCACCACCCCCGCTTCCGTGAGCAGGTTCTCCACGCCGCCGAGCCAGCGACCGTAATAGCCATGGGTCAGATAGGCGACCGGATCGATCCGCTCGATGCCGTGGCGGAACTGATCAACGTTGCTGATCACGCCCTGGCGCATCATCTGGTTGGTGATCGTATACACGGCCGCCTCCCAGCGACCGTGGAACACCGGCTCGTTTTCCTCGCGCTCCACCGGGCCAAAACCCTGGCGGCCGCCGAGATCATGAACGGAATCCATCAGGACACCTCCCGCAGAATCGGAATCCCATCGCCCGCATCGGCGAACGACATGCGCAGGCTGTGCGCGCCGGCATCGACCAGCTGGCTGGTGCCATCCGGCAGGATGAGTTCGGCCGTGCAGTTTGCCGGCACGAGCACCTTCAGCTCGAAGGCATCCTCGGTCAGCTGCCAGCTCGACTCGTAGCGGCCGTTCACCGTGGTCAGAGCCGCCTCGGCGGCCCGGACCGGAGGCTCGCCCGCAGGGGAGCCGTAGCTGGCCCCGAGGGGCGGTTTCGGCTCGATCACGATGTGTCGATAGGCAATGTGGCTTTCGGACAGGTCCCTGCTCTGGGCAAAGCCGGCCAGGGTGCCCATCAGCCACTCCATGACGCCGGCGGCCACCAGCCGGTTCAGATCGCGGCCACCGCGCTCCGGATCCGGATGCACCGGCGTGTCCAGCAGCAGCCGATAAGCGAGATCCAGGCGGCCGATGCCGTTCAGGCTGGACAACAGCCAGGGCACGTCCAGCAGCCGCCGGCGGGCAGCCATGCCTTCGGCGCCATCATTCAGGGTCGACTCGACCGCCTCGATCAGCACGGTTCGAGCTCGACGCTGCTCGGAGCGATCGAGCAGGCCGAAGTGCAGGCTCAGCGCGCAGACATGGGCACCGTCACCGACCAGCCGACCATCGGGCGTGACGAAGCGACGACGGAAGGCGTTGCGGATGTTGCCGGCCAGCTCTTCGCAGTTTTCCAGGTCAGAAAGGTTACCGAGGACGCCGGCAATCCGGGCGGTCATGCGCGCGGTGCGGTACAGCCAGGCCGTGGCCAGAAGGTCCGCCGGGTAGGCCGGATCCGCGTCCAGGTCCTCACGGATGAACTCATCCGCAGCGCCGAGGCCGCTGGCCAGAACCCGTCGGGCAGCCGGGTAGTGACGGCGCAACAGGCGCCGGTCACCGGTGGCGCGGAACAGCTGCCACAGGCACTCGACGAACGCGGCGCTGGCACCGGCAGGCCCTTCGGTGCACAGCGCATCCTCCGCCGGTGGCGCCGGCACCGCCGCCGGCAGGCTGCCGTCCGGGAACTGCGCATCGGCCATCTGCTCGAGCCAGGCAGTGACTCTGGGGATGCCGTCGAAGCAGAGCAGCAGCGTGGGTGCGGTCGGCCCGACTTCACTGAGCCGGCCGATCCGATCTTCCGGCGCCAGGCCCGGGGTGCTGACGTTGCCCTGCACCCGCTGCAGGTGGCCGAGGAGCAGATCGGCAAGCTGGTTCAGGCGCGGATGGTCCGAGTGCAGGCTGGCGTGACGCGCCGGCTGATCCGGACAGGGCACCGCAAAGGCGTGGATCGACTCTTCCCGGAACAGATCGCCGCTGACTTCCACGTAGCGGAAGCCGTGCACGGCAAACTTGCTCTCGAAGGTCTCACCTTCTTCGTCGCCCCGGGCCACGTAGACGTCTTCGCCTAGCGGTCGGGGCAGGCCCTCCTCATCCAGGCTCAGCGCGTAGCGGATCTTCAGCGCGCCGCCATCCGGGGCCTGGAGCTCGAGCCGCACGTGGCCGAGCAGCGGCTCCGGAAACTCGAACAGAGCGGACGCATCCTGCCAGCGGACCATCTCTCCTTCGACCGCGGCCGGTTCGGCCGTTGCCAGGCGGCTCGGCGCCAGCTCGATGTCTTCCTCTTCCGGTCGGGCGCCCTGGTTCACCGGGTACCAGCCGAAGGAGCCGGGGCCGTCACCCAACCAGTCTTCGCGCCGGCGCATGCCGTCCACCGCCTCACCGCCGGCGGGGTCGGCTGCGAGGATCCAGGACGGTTGCCAGCGCCAGCCGCTGTCGGTGGACAGCCACCACTGGCTGCCGTCTTCCAGCCCCGCTTTCAGCTCAACCAGCAGCTCCGGCCGATCGCCGTACTGCTGCCGGCCACCAACTCCCGGGTTGCCGGCGTAGCAGCCATCGGCGAGCAGAACCGCCAGTCGGTTCTCGCCCAGCTGCAGCAGATCGGTCACGTCCAGCGTGTGGTAGGTCACCCGCTGGCTGAAATCTACCCAGCGCCCGGGCAACCGGGTCGCAGCCAGGGTCTCGCCATTCAGCTGCAGGGCCACCTGGCCACGGGCGGCAATGTAGAGCCGGGCCCGGCTGACGGCTTGCTTGAGGGTGAAGGTGCGGCCGAACAGCGGCACCGGGACCGTGCTGATCCGCGAGCCGACCTGTCCGGCGCTGATCCAGCGGCCCGACCAGTCCCGCGGCTCGAGCAGCCCTGCTTCGAAGCTGGCCGCTTCGCTCCAGGGGCTCGGCAGCCCGTCGCTGTCGAAGCTGCGCACTTTCCAGAAAACCTTGCGGCCGGAGATCAGAGGCTTGCCGGCGTACTCGAGCTGGACGGTCTCCCGACCCTCCACCCGACCGGTGTCCCAGAGATCGCCTTCATCCATCCGCAGCAGCTCGGGGTGTGACGCCGCCAGCACCTGATAGGCGGTCTGCAGCTCCGCGGGCCGGTCGTCACCGGACCACCAGGACAGCCGCGGTTGCGGCACGTCTATGCCGAGGGGCTCGTGCTGATAGTCGCAAAGCAGCCTGGTCGGGGCGCCGGCGGCGGCAGTGACGGGTGCTGCCCCCTCAGTGCCTTCTGCCTGCTTCGCATCGGAGTCCGTTTGCTCTTTTGTTTGGCTGCTTGTCTGGTTGTTGAGGTCCGTCATGGAACCGTCGTTGAGCCACCCCTCTGATGCTTCAAGTTTGCTTCAGAAATTCCTTCGTGGCCAGAACAACCTCGTCCAGCTGATCGTGATGCACCCAATGGCCCGCGTCCGCCACGTTCACCAGCTGACCGTGCCGGAAGTGCACGTCGGTGCCGTCCTGTCCGGTGCGATGCTGGAATCCTTCCGTGGCGTTCAGCAGCAGGGTCGGGCAGTCGATGGCCTCCCAGAGCGCGGTGGTCTCTTCCGTCGGCACCCGGTAAGCCGGGTAGGCATGGGTGTAGTTGTCGTACTTCCAGCTGAAGGAGCCGTCCTCGTTCTGGTTGCTGCCGTGCACCGTCAGGTGTCGGGCCTGATCGTCGTTCAGATGGGCATTGGCCTCCCGCATGCGCGCGTAGGCATCCTCCAGGGTGGGGTAGCGGCGGGTCTGCCGGCCGGCGAGCGTCCGGGTGTTGTCCACCCAGGCCCGGATCCGCTCGGCGGGCCCCTGATTTTCGAAAAGGCCCGGCCAGAGGCCCACGCCTTCCATCAGCACCAGGGCACGGACCATTTCGGGGTAGGCACCGGCGAACAGGGCCGCCAGGCTGCCACCCATGGAGTGGCCCACCACCACCAGCGGCGCCAGCGAGCGCTGCTGCACCAGCTGCACCAGGTCGTACACATAATCCACGTGGTGGTAGCTCGAGCCGCGCACCCACTCCGAGTCGCCATGGCCGCGCAGGTCCGGGGCGACGATGTGGTAGTCGTCCGCGAAGTGCTCGGCAAACCAGTCCCAGGTCCGGCAGTGGTCCTGGCTGCCATGCACCAGCAGCATGTGCGGCGCCCCGTCGTTGCCCCAATCGAGGTAGTGCAGGCGCAGGCGCTGCGAGAAGTAGCTGTGCGAAGTCGGGTTGCGGTTCATGCTGTCATTCCGTTCTGAACGTTGTCGGCCGGCGTGCCCAGAAGGCGGGACTCGAGCCGGGAGAATACTTCCTGGATGTGGGTGGAGAGCGCGCGGATCCTCGGCACCCCGCGCAGGTCCGGATGAAACAGCAGCCACATCGGCTGAGCCTCCAGCGCCTCCAGCGCGCCGATTCGCTGCAGGCGCGAGTCTGCATCACCAACGGCGCAGGGCAACAGGGTGATCCCCATGTCTGCGGCGACCGCGGCCTGCTGCAGCAGCACGCTGTTGCAGCGCACGCCCAGCGGCACGTCGGCAAAGTAGCGCTTCTTGAAGCCCGGCGCCCGCACGCTCTCGATGCCGGATTCGATCCAGCTGGCCGATCCCGGCTCGCCGAGCGGGTCGTGCCGCGCGAGGTAGGCCCGGCTGCCGTAAACCCCCAGCCTGGACTCACCGAGCTGTCGGCCGATCAGCGTGTCCGGCGGCTGGTTGGTCACCCGTATGGCCATGTCCGCCTCGCCGCGCGCCAGATCCAGTTCCCGATAGTTGGGGATGAACTCCAGGCGCACGTCCGAGTGCTCGGCGGTGAACGGCGTCAGCTCCGGCATCAGCACCACCGCCAGCACGTCGGGCAGGGTGAGCCGGATCGTCCCGGCAATCTCCTCGCCCCAGCCGGAGAAGGTCGCCTCCAGGTCGCTGAGATCCGCTGCCAGCGGCTCCAGCCGGGCGAACAGCTGGCTGCCGTCGGTGGTGAGCTGGAGGCCGGCGTGGCTGCGGACGAACAGCTTGACGCCCAGACGTCCCTCCAGCCCGTCGAGCCGCCGGGTAACGGTGGAAGCATTGACGCCCAGCCGGTCGGCGCTGGCCCGCACCGAGCCTGATTGCGCCAGGGTGGTGAAAAAGCGATAGTCGTCCCAGTTAGCCACTGTGCGCAACACTCCCTGCGGATTAGCCCTAATTCGTTGCAATTATGCAACACATCGTTGCGTTACCATAGGTTGCATTTCGTGTTACCTAAAGTAACATTGCTCCCAGATTTGCTGAGGGATGCCCGAAACCTCCCTCCCCTCCCCTCCCTTCGGGCATCCCTCCAATCTACCCCTCCCCTACAAGTAGGCGGGGTTAGCGATCACCAGATCTCTAACCTCGCCACATTTTTTTCTGCCCTGAAGAAAATCTGCTCTAAGATCGTCGGCTCCTCCGCCAGACGACTTCGAACCGATGGATTACCAGCACCTGCAGGTGGCGCACGAGGGGCCGATCGCTACCGTTACCTTCAACCGGCCGGATCGCGCCAACGCTTTGAACTATGAGCACCTGGCAGAAATCGAGGCAGCCGCACTGGCGTTCCGGGATGACGCGGATACCCGGGTAGTGATCTTCACCGGTGCCGGCAAGCACTTTTCCTCCGGCGCCGATCTGACCGATCCGGGCACAGCCTACAAAGGCCCGCTGTCGCTTCGCCGGCGCCGCTCGAGAATCGGTGAGCGTGCCATCCAGGCGCTGTACGGCATCGATCAGATCACCATCGCGGCCTGGAACGGTGCGGCCATGGGTGGCGGCGCCTGCATCACCACCGCCCTGGACTTCCGGATCGGCGCCGAAGGCTGCTTCATGCAGTACCCGGAAGTGGACATCGGCCTGAACCTGATGTGGAAAAGCCTGCCGCTGATCACCCACCTGGTGGGTCCGGCCAGGGCCAAACGGCTGGTTGCCGGCGGCGAGCGGATCGGTGCCGACACCCTGCTCCGCTGGGGGGTGCTGGACGACCTGGTGGCAGCAGACCAGCTGCTGCCTCGGGCCAGGGAGCTGGCCGAGCACTACGTGAACAAGCCGCCGGTGGCCGTGCAGATGATCAAGCAGAGCGTGAATCGAATCGTCTCCGCGCTGGATCAGAGCATCATGCATATGGACGTGGATCAGAACCTGTTTGCCGCCACCTCCGAGGACAGAGCTGCCGCGGTGGATGCCTATCTGAACGGCACGAAGCCGGAGTTCAGCGGCAACTGAGCCTGTTTAGGCAAATTTTTTGCACTACTCGCCGGGCAGGGCGTACACTGGGCCAACGGTTCGATTGGGGGATTGAACGATGGATCTTCTGGGATATGCAGCCCTGGGTGGGCTGGAACGACTGACCATAGTCGCCGGTGCGGTGATCATCGGCTATTGGGGCTACCGTCTCTACACCGCCGAGAAAAACGCCGGTCTGGTTTTCATGGGCCTGGCCGTGGTGGTGCTTGTCGGCGCCCTGGCAACCGGCGGCAGCTATCTCAGGAGCGTGGGCGAAGGCTACCAGCTGGCCAGCCTGCCAGCGGACGCACCTGCGGCCGACTCACCTTTCGCCGACGAGCGCTCAGACGCACCGGCAGAGGCGCCCGCAGCGCCTGAAGCCCCCGCCGAACTGGCTGAAGCCCCGTCGGAACCGATGCCTGCAGCTGCGCCGGAGGCTGATGTGGCGGCCACGGTCGACGCCCCGGCAGCCGCCGCAGAGGTTGAGGTGCCGGCGCCAGCCGCGGAGCCGATGGAGGCAACTGTTCCTGAAGCGACGGATCTGCAGGCGACCGAATCGCCGGTCAGGCTCGCCACCGGTGCAGAGCTGGGTGGCCGCATCGTCTCGGTGAAGTCAGAGAACGTCTCGCTGGAATGGTCTTCCGACTCAGCCGCCGCTGAAGGCGACTCGGGCTCGGAGTAACGGCGCTTAGTGACGGGCGCGCAGACGCACCCGTCCATCCTCCTCCGCAATTTCCGGCACCTCGGCAAAGCGACAGGTCTGGCCGCTGACGCAGTCACCCGTACGCACGTCGAAGGCGTACCCGTGCCACGGGCAGGTGACCGTGCCGTCGACGATCTCCGCGCCGCCGAGCGGGCCCAGCTGATGCGGACACAACGCCGGATACACCACCAGCTCGCTGCCCAACTCGTTGACGATGAACGACCTGCCGCCCACCTCCACGTCCAGCGGTAACTCAAGCTCTGCCCGGGCGCCCAGGGTCACCTCACGCTGCTCCGCAGCGCTGCGCTCGATCCGCCGGTCCAGCTGCACCTGCCGCTCCACCATCATCGCCACATCCTCGTCATAGAGGGTGCTGTAGAGGTTGGCGTAGACCTTGCCGACCTTCTCCCGATGCTCCGGGGCCACCCCCGGCACGAAGAAGTCCACCACGATATCCACCCGCTGCGCCTCGATGGGAAAGGCGTGGGTCCAGATCTCCGCACCCTCGTTGCGACCCGACAGCGTCCGGGTGATCCAGCGGCGGCAAGCCCGATCGAGCCTGAGCTCAATCACGTTCTCATCACCACTCGGGCTCGTCGTCTTCGCCCGCCAGCCCCAGGGCCCGGCATCCAGACACTCGATCGCGGCAAAGCTCGACTCGTGCACGTGCGGCAGGTGCTCCCAATCCAGGGTGTTCTCATACATGCGCACCAGGCTCACAGGCAGCACGCGGCGATAGGTACCCACGTGCGGCAGCTGCGAGCTGGGGAAGGCTTGTATGATCTCGTGGTCCGGCATGAGTCTCTCCCGGCTTCGCGGTTGGCTGACAAGGCATCTCACAGACCGATGGATGCCCGGCGTTTAGGTCGCATGAAACAACGAATCGGCCGCCAATTCATTGCGCAGTGCACGATTGACAGTCAATTGGGGCTGTAGTGATATCGAGCCCGGGGAGGAAAGGGAGCGACACCGCGACCTTTCTCGAGGGACGGCCGAGCAGCGCGAATTCTATTATTAGATGGGGAGCTGTTCGGCCGTTTTCGTTTGGGAACGGACTTTTCCACCCGCACTTTCGCATCTTTGCCCATTTCGCTACCGTGCTTCCTGAGAGAGAAACTATCGAGGGAGGCCAATCATGGCTGAAGCCGTCAGCGAGAAACCCGACCTGCTCACCGCCGACCCGTACAGCGTGCCGCTGGAGGCCATCGACGTCAGCCAGGCTGCGCTGTTCGAAAACGATAAGCACTGGCCCTACTTCGAGCGGCTCAGAAAGGAAGATCCGGTGCACTACTGCCCGGACAGCATGTTCGGCCCGTACTGGTCGGTCACCAAGTTCGACGACATCGTCTTCATCGAGAAGAACCACGAGCTCTTCTCCTCTGCCCCGGGCATCGTCCTGGCCGACCGACCGGACGACTTCCAGACCGTGAACTTCATCGGCATGGACCCGCCCCAGCACGACGAGCAGCGCAAGGCCGTGCAGGGCGTGGTGGCGCCGCGCAACCTGGCGGAGATGGAAGGTCTGATCCGGCAGCGAGCCGGCGGCATTCTGGACGAGCTGCCCATCGGCGAGACCTTCAACTGGGTCGATCTCGTTTCGATCGAGCTGACCACCCAGATGCTGGCCACCATCTTCGACTTTCCCTTCGAAGACCGGCGCCGGCTCACCTACTGGTCGGACATGGCCACCTCCGGCGAGCTGGCCGGCGGCCCGACGCCGGAGCCGGTACGCCGCGCGGCGCTCATGGAGTGCCTGGAGGTCTTCACCAAGCTGAAGGAAGAGCGGGTTGGCAAGAAGGGCTTCGATCTGGTGACCATGCTCGCCAACGACGAGTCGACCAAAAACATGACGCCCATGGAGTACCTGGGCAACCTGATCCTGCTCATCGTCGGCGGCAACGACACCACCCGGAACTCCATTACCGGCGGCGTGCTGGCCCTGAACCAGAACCCGCAGGAGTACGAGAAGCTGCTGGCGAACCCGGAGCTGATCCCGAACATGGTCTCCGAGATCATCCGCTGGCAGACGCCGCTCGCCTACATGCGGCGCACCGCCACTCAGGACGTGGAGCTCGGCGGCAAAACCATCAAGCAAGGCGACAAGGTGGTGATGTGGTACGTCTCAGGCAACCGGGATCCGGACGCCATCGACAACCCGGATGATTTCATCATCGACCGGGCCCACGCCCGGCACCACGTGTCGTTCGGCTTCGGCATTCATCGCTGCATGGGTAACCGGCTGGCGGAGATGCAGCTTCGGATCATCTGGGAAGAGATCCTGAAGCGGTTCAGCAAGGTGGAAGTGGTTGGTGAGCCGGTGCGCGTGCAGTCGAGCTTTGTCAAAGGCTACGCGGAACTGCCGGTCAGGCTGCATCCGGTCTGAGGGCTTCAAAGGCAGCGCGGGCGACCTGATCGCCCGCGCTGATCCATCGCTTACGGATCCCCTGCAACCCGCGGGTGAATGTAATCCGGGTCCATACCCGCCTTCTTCATCGATATGCCGGTCAGAAACTGCAGCATGATTCGTCGCGCCAGGCGCGCCGTCTGCTGACCCCGGTTGTCGTAGAAGGGATTGAACTCCACCAGATCGAAACCGACGATGGTCTTAGTTGCCGCGAACTTGCGCATCTCCGGGAACAGATCTACCGGCCGCATGCCGGTCGGTTCACTCGAGCCGGTGCCTGGCGCGTAAGCCATGTCGAAGACATCGATGTCGAAGGAAACGTAGATGAGCTCCACGTCCGCAAAGTCTTCGTAGATCTTCGCGAAGATCGCCTCCACGCCGTCGCGGCGGATCTCGTGCAGGTGATAAACCTTGCCGCCTTCGGCGAGAATCTCGTCGTAAAGCTCTTCCCCGAACGCAGGTGAGCCCATACCGAACTGCACCACCTCTTTTCCATCCAGCAGACCTTCGCTCACCGCCATGTTCATGTAGCTGCCCGAGTGATAAAAGGCGCCGAATTTGCCTGTCCCCCGATCGAGGTGGACGTCAAAGTGAAGAAAGCCGACGTTCTTGCGGCCATACACATCGACGATGCCGCGATAGGTCCCGTTCGGCACCGAGTGATCGCCGCCGACCGCAAAGGGAATGGCTCCGGTCTGCGCGATCTCCCGCGTCACGCGACGGATCTCCTCCAGGGTGTGCGCCTGGTTGTAGGGGTTGAGCCCGGCGTCCCCGTAGTCCACCGCGTTCAAGTTCGCAAACGGGTTGATCAGCGTTTCGTACTCGATCCAGCTCAGCGGAAATTTGGGATCCCCATAGGCTCCCCAATCCCGGGTGTAGCGGATTTCCGCCGGCGCCCACATGTTCCCGGCAGAGTGCGGCAGAGCAGCGGTCGCCGCGCCGAAGATCGCCACATCAACCTCGCCGGCAATGAGATCCTCCTGAGTCAGGGCTACCGGCAACTGGAAGAAGGTTTTGACTCCTACCGGTTCCAGCTGGACCTGATAACGCTGTATGTCGATGGGCCCGGGCGTACGCTCCGGGTTTCGCTCTGCAGGCCTTTCTTCCCGCCATATGTTGGTAGCCTTGTCCTGCCGAATGACCATCCGATCCGGCTGTTCTGGATCGATGTGCGGCATCGGCGCCCACTCTTCCTCAGGGGCTGCGTCCACGTGCTTCTTGTTGATCGGTTCAGCCACCGCGAATAGCGCTGTGCCGAGCGTGGCCAAAACAGCTGCGCCCAATCCTGCCTTCAACATCCTGCACCTCCTTTGCTTCGGGCATTCGATCTTGTCTGAACATGCCACCCGGAGCGGATGACTGACTACGTAATTTGTGCCAGATTCCGGTCATGGAGATGTCTACGCTCAGGCTGCCCGACGCCGATTCCATCGTCTCGTTCTACCAGGAGACCACGGGCATGCAGCCGGATTACCTGCAGCTCAGCAGCGGCCCCGGCGGTCTGTCCAGCAAAGTGGTCGAGCTGGACGGGGTGACGTTGATCTGGGCAGCGGCTGACGGTCGTGCCCGCTGGCGCGATCAGATCACCGAGGCCGGATTCCAGTTCGGCTGCATGGTCGAGAGCACGGGCCCGGTGAAATTTCTCGGCCGGGAGATCGACGCCGACGAGGCGGCGGTCTGGCTGCCCGGACAGGAGCTCGACTACGTGCTTGAGGGCCCTTACCTCTCGCTCGAGATCGGTGTCAGCGAGGCGCTGGTCGGGGACCGAGGCTGGGCACCCTCCGGCGGGCCGCTCGGCCGCGTCTCGCCTGAGACCATGGGCCAGCTGATCGACACGTGCAGAAAGATCTCGGAGGAACCAGGCGCAACCGATGCGCCGGTCGGCCACCATCAGCGCGATCGGGTGCTGACGCTACTCGACGCCGCGTTGGATTCCTGGCACCAGGGGTCCGACAAGGCGGCTCTATCCGCGCGGAAAGGCCCGCGCTTCCGTCAGCTGGTCCGTCGGGCTGATCGGTTCATGGACAAACTGGAGGGTGAGCCGCTCGATCTTAGCGATCTGGCCACCTTCACCGGCGTTTCCCGGCGCACGCTGCACCGTGCCTACCATGACCAGCTCGGTATCGGCCCGCGCCGCTGCTACGAGCTGAAGCGTCTGGGCCTGCTTCGCAGCCGACTCAGGAACGCAAACGCCACCGAGCACACCATCACCGAGCTCGCCACAGCGCTCGGGTTCCACGATCTGGGACGGCTGGCCGGAACTTACCGTCGGCACTACGGCGAGTATCCGCGAGACACCCTCCTCCAGCGCCGCTTCTGAGCTGACCGACGGCCCGCTACTGGCCGTGATCCAGCGCTTCCGGATCGACGTAGTTCGGATCCGTTATTCCCTTCTTGTCACGCAACGCCTTGCCGGCCAGGAATGCCCGCATCAGCCGGTCGATCATCAACGCGGTGTTGTAATGCCGGTCATCCAGCAGCGGTGTGTACTCATCGAACTCGATGACCGCCACCTCATTCTGGATGGCCAGCTCACGAACCATACGCATGGCTTCGATGGCGGTGAAACCACCGGGATCCGGATTGGAAACACCCGGCGCGTGGGCCGGATCAATGGCATCCACGTCGAAGGAGATGTGTAGACGCTTACCTTTGACCTCGTCCAGAATCTTCGCCCAGGTGGCGTCGAAGCCGTTGCGCTCGAATTCCACCATGTAGTGATAGCGCTCTCCGACTTCCCGCTGCCAGGCGAGAATCTCAGGGCTGCCATAGTTGCCGCGCATACCCAGAGAGTGCATGTCTTCACCTCTGATCCAACCGTTCTCCCAGGCCCAGCGCCGCGCGCGCCCACCATGCACGAACGTCCCCAGCGAGACGTCATAGGCATCCTCGTGCGCATCAATATGCACGGTCGCATAGTTCTTCGGGCCGAACTGTCTGACCATGGCCATATGACCAACTGCTTCAGTGTCATGGCTGCCGCCTACGACGACAGCGGTGGCGCCGGCTTCGAGGATTTCTCCGACCACTTTGGCACCTTCGGCGAGGGATAACCCCAGCTGGAACATGTTCTGCGAGGCGTTGCCGTAGTCGACGATGGTCAGCTCTTTCATGTAGTCAATGGAAAGGTGCCGGTCGTAGCCTTTGTTGGCGGTGTCGATGGTGCGGATGATACGCAGCTGATTCGCCGCCCAGCCCTGGCCACCGGTGAGGTTGAAATCACTCGGCACGCCGACGATGGCCACGTCCACCTCACCGGCAATCAGATCCTCCTTGGTCAGCGCGATCGGCACGCCCAGGTAGGTGGGAAATGCCCACTTGGAGAACTGGAACTCGTAACGCTGGATGTCGATTGGGCCAGGCGGCCGTTTCTCACCAGAACGGTCTTTGCGCTGGAAGAACGAGTCGTAGTCGTCGTCCAGAACGATGACGTTCGGCCGCTCCGGATCCCGCCAGGTCTGCATCGACGCCGGCAGGCCCTCGAGCATCTCATCCTCGTCGAAGTCCGGAGAGGGCGGATCCTCCGCATGCACATCCAATGCTGCTGAAGCAGCAAGCAACGCCAACCACAGAGCCAATCCTGGAATAAGGAGGTGTCGATTCATGGCAGTTCTTTTCTCGTTGCGATGATCTGTCCAACCGTGCCACGCGACCGCTTCTATCCACTACGTAAAAAGTGCAAGATCCGGGCGAGACAGGGAGTTGTCATGCAAGAAGCAACCCTCAGGGATGCTGAAGAGATCGAGCGGTATTTCCTGAACACCACAGGGATGAAGCCTGGATACCAGCAGCTGGCCCGCGGCCCGGTCAATCTGACCGTTCGCACCGCGGAGCTGGACGGTGTTTCCATCATCTGGACCCGCGGCGGTGGGCGCGCCCGCTGGCGCGACGAGATGTCCGGTGACGGGCTGCATCTGGGGTTCGCCATCGAGTGCGACGGCGAGATCCGTTCGCGCGGCAAGGCGCTGAAGCGAAATCAGGGCCAGCTCTGGATGCCGGACAAGGAGATGGACCTGATCCTTGGCGGCAGCAACCTGACCCTGGACATCGGGGTATCGATAGAACGGGTGGACGAGCTCGGCTGGCAATTCGCCGGCGACCCGATCGCCGAGGTTCCACAGCCCGCGCTGAGCAACCTGATCCAGACCTGCGTCCTGGCGACAAAGGCTGTCGGTGCCGCTTCGGCAACCAACCAGCCGCCGGACGCAGCTCCGAAAGGCGAAGCGTTGTTGCAGTGTCTGGAACCTGTGCTCACGCCCTGGATGTCCGGAAGCGACGCCGCCGCGGGAACAGCCCGATCGCAGAGCTACCGGATCCTCGAAAGTGCGGATGCGTTCTTCGAACGGATGCAACCCGGGCAAAAACTCAATATCGACGATCTGGCCACTTCCCTCGGCATTTCCCGGCGCACCGTCTTCCACACCTTCCGAACCCAGTACGGGATTGGTCCCAGGCGCTATCTGGAGCTGAAGCGACTTTACTGGTTACGGTCGAGCCTCAGACACGCGGACCCGCAAGCGGCCTCCGTGTCCCGCCTGGCAGGGGATCTGGGTTTTGACGATCTGGGCCGCATGGCCAGACGCTATCAGGAGCTGTTCAACGAGTTCCCGAGCGAAACGCTGCGGCGAACTCACTGAGTTGCCCTGTTCAGACAGCAGGCGCCTGCTGATGCAGATGCCCGTGCGACACCTGCTGCTCCATGGGCTCGAGGATGTCATCCAGCGTCCGGCTGATCATGGTGCAGTTACGGATCATCTCGATTTTCGGCCAGGTTGCCGCCTCGCCTTCTGAAATCAGGTAGCGGGTTTCCGCCTCGGAGAGGACGGAGAGCAGCTTGCTCGGGTTCCAGAACTTACGCCGCGGCAGGATGTTGATGTCGGCCGTGTAGTCCTGGGTCGCCAGGCCATACATCATTCGCGTCATCACGTTCAGCGGGTAGATGTTGCCGACCACACCCATGGCCATGGGATAGGTGGCTTTGTAGAACTCTTTCGTCGCGCTCTGGTAGATCGCCATGGAGCGGGTGAGCAGATTGTCGTTCTGGTGGTGGTCTCTGAGCGCCCACAGCACAACGGGATTGGTCTGGCTGCTGATGAAGTGGTTGACGCCGTAGAGCCGGGTCAACCGACGCACGGGCATGTCGTCCGTCATCGAGCCGTCCACCCACTTGCGTGACGGCACGTAGGGCTGACGCTGGCCCTGATTGTTCTTCGCCGCCAGGGTCACCGCCGGGAACACGCCCGGAATCGCGCAGGACGCCAGCACCGCCTCGCGGATGTAGACGTTTGGCGAGGTGATGGCATTCAGCAGCCGCGAGCGCTGATGGAACTCGCGCGGGGAAACCGAGATGTTGATCTTGCGGCCCGTTTCCTCGAATGCTTCCTCGAACGTCATGTCCGGAATCAGCCCGGCAACGATGTCGCGCACGTTGTCGATGCTCATCCGCGAGCCGATGGACGCTTTGCGGTTGCTTTCGGAGAAGGCGTCGAAGGATTCGACCAGAACTTTCGGATCAAAGAGCTTCGCCAGCTCCTCATCGTCGTGGGTGCCGACGAAGGCCGCCATCATGGAGCCGGCGCTGGCGCCGGAGATTACATCCGGAAGCAGGTCCTGCTCGACCAGGGCCTTGATCACGCCGAGGTGGAACGGGCCGAGCGCACCGGCACCGGAGAGCATCAGCGCCGAGCGGCCGAAGCAGTGGCTGGCGCGGCGGAAGAACTCGAGCTTCTCGGCAAAGGGCACTTCCGACTCCGGCGCCTCACCCACCTGCCGGATCGCGTCGCACAGGGCGGTGATGTAGTCGGTGATCAGATCCTTGGTCCCGAACCGGGAGCGGTTGTAGAGGGCCGGATTGCCCATGCCGCCCATGTTCCCGTGAATGCCTTCGTTCAGGTAGAACAGCAGACGGTGCGCATCACCGCTGGCGCTGATGCTGGTCACCTCTTCCAGCCGCCGGCGGATCACCTCGTGATCATAGAGCGTGCTCTTGTCAGTCTTCCGCCACTTGGCGCCGCCCATCCGCTCGTCCTGGGCCATGGCCGCCGCTTTCCACTCGTCGTAGGTGGTCGCGTTGATGAGGCGCATGGAGGCGGCGGAACGGTTCGCTGCCCCGTCCAGGGTTTCTTTCGGCGACGGTGCGTTCATAGAGTCCGGTCTGTATCCCAGGTCGTTTGACGAATACCCATTAGATAGCATGTTGCAGCGCATCATTCCACCGTGGCGGCCACGGACTTGACCGAAATCACCCGCTCCGGTAGATTTTCCGACCAATCTTTTCACTGTCAAGTTTCGAGGAGGCGCGACCGTGGCAGAGGCGACGCAGAACCTGGACTACGCAACCCCGGACCAGATCATTCCGGATCGGGTCACCGCCCGGGTGGAGGAGGACGAGTTTGTCGTCTTTCTGATCGGCATGCGGGTCAACAAGCCCTGGAAGGTGCACCGCTGGCTGCCGGTCGGCCGGGCCATGGGCCGGATGATCGACGAGCTGTACGCGGCGCCCGACATGGGGCTGAAACACGTGGAGAGCTGGTTCGGCCGCACCAGCATCATGGTGCAGTACTGGGAGTCGTTCGAGGCGCTCGAGGACTACGCCACCAACAAGGCCGCCGAGCACGTGCCGGCCTGGGGCGAGTTCAACAAGATGGTGGGCTCCAACGGCGACGTCGGCATCTGGCACGAAACCTACGTGGTTAAACCCGGCACCTTCGAGTGCGTGTACAACAACATGCCCCGCTTCGGCCTGTCCCGGGCCTTCGAGACCATACCGGCGGTGGGCGCCTACGCTCGCGCACCGTCCCGCATGGCAGAGCAGAGCAAGGAGAAGCGCGAGGCGGCCTGAGTCAGCCGCGCAGCATCCGGCTCAGGCGCGCGCCGGTCTCCACCACCGTGCGCTCGACGAATGCATCTTCTCCTTCATCGCTGGCAAAGCCGTCGAACTGGCCTTCGAGCAGCAGCATGGCGTAGCCGTGAATCTGGCTCCAGGCAATCAGCACGTCGTCCTGCAGCTCCGGCTCGCTGATCCGGTCGTACAGCGTGTCTGCAGTCACGTCCGAGTCGCCGCGCTGCACCGTGACGCTGCTGGTCATCTCGGCGTAGGTTCGCGCTGAGGCGGTCATCAGGGTCTCGCTCTCGCGGTCGATCTCCTTCCAGCGGAACATGAGCCGGAAGTGGTCCGGGTAACGTCGGGCGAAGCTCACGTAGGCGCGAAAGATGCTGATGATGCGCTGCTCCGGATCAAGCCGCTCGCTGGCTGCCCGATCCTGCTGCAATGTGTCCGTCAACCTGTCAAATGAGCGGGCGGCCACTTCGGCCAGCAGCTCGGACACGTCCCTGAAGTGATGCTTGGGTGCCGCATGGGAAACGCCGGCCTTGCGCGCGCAGGCTCTGAGGGTGAGCCCGGCCACGCCGTCCTCTTCCAGGATCGACTCCGCGGCCGTAAGCAGCGCTTCCTTGAGATCACCGTGGTGATAGCTCGATCGGGCTTTCTGCTCTTCGGCCACCATCGAACCCGCCTGGCGTTCAGGCCGCCTTGCTGATCCGGAACACGAACGGCCGACCATCGATCTCGGCTTCCACCGCGCCTGCCTGAGTCACGTCCTGCTGCTCGAAGCTGACTGCCAGCGTCGCCTGCATGATGGTGTCCTTATGCTCGGCAGCGGCACGGACGAGCTCCGCATCGCCTTCGAAGGTGACCTCGATGCGATCAGACACGTTCAGCCCCTGCTCCTTGCGGCGCTGCTGAATCCGGTTGACGATCTCGCGGCCGTAGCCGCCGCGCACCAGCTCGTCGTCCAGCTCGCAGTCCAGGTCCACGGATATGAACCGGTTCGATACGGTGCTGGTGCCGGGCTTGGCCTGCTGCAGCACCTGGATCTCGTCCGTGCTGAAGGATTCGCCGCCGAGCTCGATCTCGCCGTCGGCCTGCAGGCTGGCGATCTGCTCGCCGCTCAAACCGCCGATCAGGCCCTGGAACTCCTTCATCCGCTTGCCGAGCCGCTTGCCCAGCACCGGGAAGTTCGGCTTCGCCACCAGCTCGATGAAGGCACCTTCGTCGGACTCATAGCGCACCTCGAGCACGTTCAGCTCGCTTTTCACGTAATCCTCGAGGCGCTTCATCTCCTCGAGCAGACGCGCATCGCGGTTGATGATGGTGAGGCAGCGCAACGGCGTGCGGATGCCCACCTTCACTTCTTCGCGCCGCTGCCGGCCGAGCAGCACCACCTGCTGCATCCGATCCACCGCCAGTTCCAGCTCGGATTTGATCCGCTCCGGTTCCGCCTCCGGGTAGTCACAGAGATGCACGGACATGGGCGACGCCTCGCGGCCGCCGAGCGTCGCCAGCTCCAGGTAGAGGTGATCAGCCAGGAACGGCGCAAACGGCGCCATCACCTGAGCCAGCTCGTAGAGCGTGGTGTAGAGCGTCGAGTAGGCGGCAATCTTGTCGGCAGTAATGGACTCGCCCCAGAACCGCGAGCGGTTCAGCCGTATGTACCAGTTGGTGAGGTCCTCGATGAAGTCGAACAGCTGCGGCACCACGTTGTAGAGCCGATAGGCTTCCATCTGCTCCGCCACGTTGCCCTTCAGCGTCTGCAGCCGGGAGAGGATCCACTGATCGAGGATGTTGTCGCCCTCATGCAGCCCCTTGTCCGGCGACCACTGATCGATCTCCGCATAGGTCTTCAGGAACGAGAAGGCGTTGTACCAGGGCAGCAGCGCGCGCCGGGTCATGTCGCGCACGCCCGAGTCGGCAAAGCGCTGCTCCTCGCCGCGGACCAGGCCGGAGTTGATCAGGTACAGGCGCAGCGCGTCGGCACCGTACACCTCCATCAGCTCGTCCGGCGGCGTGTAGTTCTTCAGCCGCTTCGACATCTTCTTGCCGTCTTCGGCCATGACCATGCCGTTGACGATCACGTTGCGGAACGCCGGCTTGTCGTAGAGCGCGGCGGCGAGCACCGTCAGGGTGTAGAACCAGCCCCGGGTCTGATCCAGGCCCTCGGCGATGAACTCTGCCGGGAATCCGGACCTGAAGACGTCCTCGTTCTCGAACGGGTAGTGCAGCTGGGCATACGGCATGGAGCCGGACTCGAACCAGCAGTCCAGCACTTCCTCGATCCGCCGGTAGGTGCCCTCCTCGCCTTCGATCTCGAAGGTGAGCGGATCCACGTGCTCGCGGTGCAGGTCGGTGATCCGCACGCCGGTGTATTGCTCGAGCTCGTCCACGGAGCCGATGCAGAGCTCATTGCCAGTGACGTCGTTGATCCAGATCGGGATCGGCGTGCCCCAGACCCGGTTTCTGGAGATGGACCAGTCGATGGCGCCTTCCAGCCAGTTGCCGAAGCGGCCTTCCTTGATGTGATCAGGCACCCAGCGGATCTGTTGATTTGCTGCGAGCAGCTTGTCCCGCATCTCGGTGACCCGGACGTACCAGGACGGGATCGCCCGGTAGATGAGCGGCGTGTCCGAGCGGTAGCAGAACGGGTAGCTGTGCTGGATGACGTCGTGGCGGAAGAGCGCGCCCGAGTCTTTCAGGTAGCGGATGATCTCCTTGTCCGCGTCCTTGATGTACTGGCCAGCGAAATCCGTGACCTCATCGGTGAACAGGCCGTTCGGCGTCACCGGCACCACAAACGCCTCGATGCCGGCGGCCTTGAGGATCCGGTAGTCGTCCTCACCGAAGGCGGGCGCCTGGTGAACCATGCCGGTGCCTGCTTCCGTGGTCACGTAGTCATCGGCCAGCACCACAAAAGCACCGCGCTCACGCTCGGCAGCGAAGTACGGAAACAGCGGCTCGTAGCTCCTGCCGACCAGCTCGCTGCCCTTCAGCTTTTCCAGCACCTCGTACTCACCGTAGGAGCCGAGGCAGGCTTCGGCGATGTAGAAGTCCTTGCCGGACTCACCGTCCCGGACCTTCACGTAATCGATGTCACCGCCGACGCAGACACCCAGATTCGACGGCAGCGTCCAGGGCGTGGTGGTCCAGGCGCTGAGGTAGGCGTCCTCGTCGGTCAGCTTGAACAGCACCGTGATCGCCGGGTCCTGCACGTCCTGGTAGTTCAGGTTGGCTTCGAAGTTGGACAGCGGCGTGCCGAGCTCGGTTGAAACCGGCATCACCCGGGAGCCCTGATAGACCAGGCCCTTGTCCCAGAGCTGCTTCAGCACCCACCAGACGCTCTCCATGTACCAGGGGTCCATGGTCTTGTAGTCGTTGTCGAAGTCGACCCAGCGGCCGAGCCGGGTGATGGTCTGTCGCCACTCGCTGGTGTAGCGGTCGACGATAGCCCGGCACTGATCGTTGTAGCCGGCCACGCCCATCTCCTCCACGGCCTGCTGGGCGGACATGTTCAGCTTCTTATCGATCTCGTGCTCAATGGGCAGCCCGTGACAGTCCCAGCCGAACCGGCGCATCACGTAGCGCCCCTTCATGGTCCAGTAGCGGGGGACGATGTCCTTGATGGTGCTGGCCACGATGTGACCGTGGTGCGGCAGGCCGGTCGCAAACGGCGGGCCGTCGTAAAAAATGTAGGGCTTCTTCTCTTTCGTGTTCTCCAGCGTCTGCTGGAAGACGTCGTGTTCGTCCCAGTACTTGAGGACTTCGTGCTCCATGTCCACGAACGAGAAGGTTGAGCTTGAGCTTGCGGGTTCTGCCATCTTAGTGACCTTGAGGTCGGATCTTTGCGCGCGCGCCTGGCGCGCACAGGTTGAAAAAAGCGGCGCATTGTACCGCCAATGGGGGGATTTCCGTAGGGCCGGGCTTCTTCGCTGAGCGTGCCCGGTGGCTCAACTCAACTGTCTGGACGGACTACTTGTTCAGGTAGTTGAGCGGCAGTCCGGCTGTCTCCCACGGTACGGAAACCAGTTGGCCCGTGGAAGACAAGGTAATGTACGCCGTCTTCAGATCGTCGCCGCCAAAGCAGATGTTGGTTGTGACCGCGTCCGGCATGGCCACGTGCTCGGGCTCGCCGCCGTTCGGGTCGAGGATGCTGATGCCGCCATCGATGATGGTGGCCACGCACACCCGGCCATCGGCCTGCACGGCGAGCGAATCGAACAGGTAGTAGCCCTGACGGCCGGCAATCAGACGGCCACCATCCGGCTTGTCCCGGCGCTTCTTGCGGAGGATGCCGGGCGCGTCCAGCTCGTAGGCCCAGAGCCGGCCGGTGTGGGTTTCGGCGATGTAGAGCTCGGACTCGTCCGGCGACAGGCCGATGCCGTTCGGCCCCTCCATCGGGAAGATCACCTCGGAGATGTGCGAGCCGTCCGCCTTGGCGTAGTAGATGCCGGTGCGATCCATCTCCCGAGGCCGCCGCTTGCCGTGGTCGGTAAACCAGAAGCCGCCGCTGGAATCGAACACCAGGTCGTTCGGACCACGCAGCGGCAGGCCGTTGCACTGGGTGTAGAGCACCTCGACCCGCCGGGTCTCCAGATCCACCACCTCGATGCGGCCGCTGGAGTAGTTCTCCGGCTCGTCGCCCGGAAACAGGCGCCCATCTCTGGTGGTGTTCCACTGGAAGCCGCCGTTGTTGCAGACGTAGCAGTAGCCGTCCGGGCCGATGGCGGCGCCGTTCGGACCGCCGCCGAGCTCGGCAATGACCTCGGTCTCGCCATCCACCACCCGGGTCAGCGTCCCACGGGCAATTTCCACCAGGATCACGCTGCCATCGGGCATGGCGATGGGTCCTTCCGGAAAACGCAGGCCTTCGGCAAGTACGGTCAGGTCGGTCATGACGGCTTGAGCAGTTGTTTAGCGGGGGCGGGATTCTCTCTCAACGGGGCGGAGTCTGTACACTGGGCCTTTGTATTGGGAGCAGGAGAGGACGATGGAATTAGGCGCGGTATTACCCCACAACGAGATCGGCACGGATCCCGGTGCGATCAAGGCTTATGCCCAGGGCGTGGAGGCGCTGGGGGCAACCCATCTGCTGCTCTACGATCACGTGCTCGGTGCTGATCCGAACCGTCCCGGCGGCTTTCAGGGGCCTTACGACAAAGACGTGTCGTTCCACGAGCCCTTCACCACCTTCGCCTTCATCGCCGCCTGCACCGAAAAGCTCAAGATGACCACCGCCGTGCTCATCCTGCCGCAGCGGCAGACCGTGCTGGTGGCCAAGCAGGCCGCAGAGCTCGCGATCCTCTCCGGCAATCGCTTCAGCCTCGGCGTGGGCACCGGTTGGAACGAGGTGGAGTACGTGGGCCTGAACGAAAGCTTCGGCAATCGCGGTAAACGTCAGGCTGAGCAGGTCAGCCTGATGCGGCGGCTCTGGACCGAAGACAGCATCGACTACCAGAGCGAGCATCACCGCATCGATCTGGCCAGCATCAAGCCGCGGCCGAGCGAGCCGATCCCGATCTGGTTCGGCGGCAGCGCGCCGGCCCTGCTGAAGCGCTGCGGCGAGCTCGGCGACGGCTGGATTCCCCTGGGCAGCCCCAACGACAAGTCAGCCGCAATGATCGAAACGATCCGTGAGCATCGGCAAGCGGCGGGCAAGTCCTGGGACGGTTTCGCCATTCAGGCCCAGGCTCAGTACGCCGGCGGCACCCCTGAGCGCTGGGCAGGGCACGCGGAGAAATGGCAGGGCCTGGGTGCCACCCATCTGGCCATCGCCACCCACAACGCCGGCGAGACGAACGTGGATGGCCATCTGGCGCGGATCGAGGAGTACCTCTCGGCGGTACGCTGAGTCAGTCGCCCTCGTCCACCGCCTGCAGAATGTCGCCGGCTCCTTCGGGGGCCGGTATCTCCTCAATCCGCTCCGGCACGTTGTCGTACTCGAGCTTCAGCGCCCGGCACATGGTCGCGTGCATCTCGTAGGTGCAGGTGATGTAGGTGAACTCGAGAATCTCTTCGTCGGACAGGTGCGTCTTCAGCACGTCGAACAGCCCATCCGGCGTCCGGCCGCCATCGAGCACCAGGCAGTCCGTATAGGCCAGCACCAGCCGCTCCACCTCATCAAAGCAGTCGGCCGCCTGCCAGTGCGGAATCGCATCGATCTGCTCGTCGCTGAAGCCGAGGTAACGCATGGACTTGCAGTGCTGGGAGAAGACGAACTGGCTGCCTCTGGCGTAGCCGGCCCGGGTCTGGCCGAGCTCGCGCAGCTTCGGGTCGAGGGAGCGCTTCGGGCTGCGATAGAAGCGGAAGCCCTCCAGGGCGTGCTGAAAGCAGTCGGGGACCAGCGCAAACACCGTCCACCAGTTGCCCGGCGTGCCCGTGTCGGTGCCCGGCTCCGCTACCGGATCCCGGTCGCCGAACAGAAACCCGTACATGCGCTGGATGGATTCAGGCGCGTCTTCCCTGCTGACCTGTCTTAGCCTCGGCATCTCCCCGTCCCCCGTTTTCTACCGTCAGCGACGGCGACACCTGCATTATGCGCAAAAGGTGCCGGGAAGGGATTGGCCGGGATCAATCAGCCGAGATCGGAGAGGGTGTGGTTGAAGCTGGGGGTCAGGGGCCGGCCCATGGCGTAGGAATCGAGCACAAACTCGCGAATGACCGTCATGCAGCCCTCGCCTTTGTGGCCACGCTCCCGCAGCAGCTCTTTGAGCATGCCGGCTTCGATCTCCGCCTCGAACTGAGACTCGTACGGGCCCACGTCCACCCCTTCGCGGGTGTGGAAGAACCACTTGCCGTCGCTCAGGAACACCCGGTCCGAGCGGAACCAGGTGCGGGATTCTTCGTTCTGGCGTGCTGCGTTCATAAGCCCGTCGTATCTGATGAGAACGGGGCCAGTCTGCTGCCCGGCCAGGTCCGGGTCTGTGAGACCGATGTGAACGGTTTCACACTTTTCTTGGCTGCTCTTAAGGCAGATGTGTGACTCCAACTCGTTGTTATATATAGAAATTATCCAAGAAAAAGAGGATCGCGCCGGATGTCCGGTCAGCTTCTGCAGTATGATCCGCCCGCCATGACGCCCGCAGAACCCAGCAAATCCGCCTATCCCTGGTATCTGACCAGCTCCAGCCTGTGGATGGCGGGGATGAGCCTGCAGGGATTTCTCTTCACCTGGCTGCTGGTCGGCACCCTGGAAACGCCGGCCGACCAGGTGGGTATCGCCCGCTCCCTGGCCGAGTTTCCGCCGCTGCTCATCCTCCTGCTCGGCGGCGTGATCGGCGATCGCCTCAACGGGCGTCACTTTCTGACCGCCATGCACCTGCTGATGGCGTTGCCGCCGCTGCTGATCATCGGCGTGTTCGAAGCCGGCGCGCTTTCCTACGCCTGGGTGGTGATCTTCGGCGTGCTGATGGCCAGCATCCAGGCGTTCTCCGATCCGGCCCGGCAGTCCACCCTGAGCCGGGTTTCGCGCCTGGACGTGCAGCGGTCCGTGACCATCATGACCATCTTCACTTCCGGCGTTGGTATCGGCGGTTTCTATCTGGGCGGCCAGCTGGATACGCTCGGGCTCAGCACCGTGCTGCTGATCCAGGCGCTGATCTTCGCCCTCGGCATGATCGCCACCTGGCGGCTGCCGGATCTGCCCGCGGTGGCGGTCCACAGCGCGCGACCGGCTCTGGGCGCCGGGCTCAGAGCGCTGTGGCAGCTACCGCTGGTGCGCAACGTGATCGGCCTCAACTTCGCCTCGAGCCTGTTCAACGCCGGCGCCTACATCGTTGCCATTCCCTACATCGTCAAAGAGACCTACGGCGGTGACGCCGCCTTCTTCGCCACGGTGATGACCGTCTTCACCATCGGCAGCATCGGCTCGAACGTGGCCCTGCTGCTGTTCATGCCGCTGCGCTACCCCGGCCGGCTGTTTCTGATCATGCAGCTCACCCGGGCGGTGATCCTGCTGCTGCTCTTCTCCCGGCCTTCGCTGTGGCTGTTCTACGTCGGCATCTTCGCCTGGGGGCTGAACATGGGCGTCACCACCACCATGGTTCGAACCACGGTGCAGGAACTGGCGCTTGCACCCGTGCGGGCTCAGATCCTGTCGGTGCTGCTGTTCAGCTTCCTGGTCTCGTCACCGATCAGCTCGGTGCTGCTCGGCTTCCTGATCAGCGAAACCACACCGCTCTCGGCCCTGCTGCCCGGCGTCGTGGTCTCGTTGCTGATCTTCGCGGTGGGAATCGGTTGGAGCGGCCTGTGGCGCTACCAGTTCAGGCCTGATCCGGCCGCTCCCCGCGGATGAAGCCGGCGACGAAGGCCGGATCCTGCATCGGGATGAAGTGGGTGTACTCGGGCAGGTAGACGTCCTCGCCCTGAGGAAAGCGCGAGGCGACGTCGGGCCAGGTCGGCGACAGGGAGAAGTCCATGATCTGCTTCTCGTCCGGATCCCGGGTTTTCGCCCGCAGCACCAGCACCGGCACCTCAACCCGGTCGAGCACGCCGTAAACGTTCGTACCCGTGTTGCCGAGGTAGATCGATGACTCCACCAGCGGCGGGCAGGCCAGCTCGAAGCGCCCGTCCGGCTTCTCGGCGACCCCGAAGCGACAGTAGTCCTTCAGCACCTGATCGTCCCAGAGCGCAAAGCTGCCCCGGTCCTTGAAGCGCGCATACATCTCCTGCCAGTCCTGCCAGTCGTTCTTTCGCTTTGATACCGGATGGTCTTCGGCGGACTCGAAGCCCTTGTAGCGGTCGTGAGCGTAAGCGTCCGGATCGAAGATCACCGGATCCACCAGCAGCAGTCGTTTGAAGGCGTCCGGGTGGCCGGCCGCCACCTGCACCAGCGCATGACCGCCCATGGAGTGGCCCACACCCACCGCGCCGCTGAGCTCGAGATGCTCCACCAGACCGCTCAGGTCGGCCGCAAAGGACTCCCAGACGTAGGGAGGTGTCTTGTCGCTGCGACCGTGGCCGCGCATGTCCACCGCGTAGACGTGGTAGCCATCGCCGAGCGCCGCAACCACCTGATCCCAGCAGCGGGCGTGAAATCCGGTCGCGTGGATCAGCAGCACCGGCTCCGTCGTGGGATCGCCCCACTCGAAGTAGGTGAGGTTGATGCCATTCGTGTTCAGCTGGTGCTCGGTGGGCTCAGGGGTCATGTCTGTCGGACTGCAACTTCGCAAAGCCGCGCATGGTAGCCCAGATTTCTGTACACTGCGCCGCTCGCTCAACCGTCGCCCCGCGAGGGCCGCTCACCGGTCATGACCGCAACCAGCTCGCCAAGCACCCCTACCAAGGCAGACGTCGTCTCCTCCGAATCCGAGGCGCTGATCCTGGTCAGCCCGTCTGATGAGGTGGTCGGCTACCTGGACAAAGCCGCCGCCCACGACGGCGAGGGCGTGCTGCACCGGGCTTTCTCGCTGTTCATCTTCAATTCGGACGGCAAGCTGTTGCTGCAGCAGCGCGCACCGGGCAAACGGCTCTGGCCGGAGTTCTGGTCGAACAGCTGCTGCTCGCACCCGCGCCAGGGTGAGCGCATGGACGAGGCGGTGCATCGCCGCCTGGAGCAGGAGCTCGGCATGGCAGCCGAGCTGAACTTCGCCTACAAGTTCGAGTACTCGGCCCCGTTCCGCGATCTTGGCACCGAGCACGAGCTCTGCTGGGTCTACATCGGCCAGACCGACAGCCAGCCGGTGATCAACACCACGGAGATCATGGACTGGCGATGGATCGACCCCGCCGAGCTCACCGATGCCATCGCCGCCGAGCCGGAGCGCTATACCCCCTGGCTGAAGATGGAGTGGGAGCGCCTGAACGCCGAGTTTGCGGACCGCCTGCCCTAACCCAAAAAAAGAGTTAACCCCTTTTTCTCTTCCCGCGCGTTTACCCCCATAACGCGCGGCCTCGTGCCGTGCCTGACGAGATTCACCAAGAGGATTAGAGGATGAACACAACAAACCCGAAACGCGCCGGCTTGCTGCTGGCAATGACCTGTGTGGTGCTGATCGGCTGCAGCACCACCGAGGAACCTGAGCCCAAGGAGACCGACGTGGTCGTCCCGGTTGAGGGCAGCGTCGACCAGGCCGCAACGCAACCGACCCCGGTCACAACCTACGAGCACGAGGAGGTGTTGCGGTCCACCGCACCGGGGCGACTGGAGCGGCAGATGGCGCACAACCTTCCGGCAGGCAAAGCCGTGCTGGCGGAAACGGTGGTCACCGGCGCCCGGCTGGTCAGCTCCGACATGATCCGCTACCCGACCGAGCCCCTGGACAGGGAGGCTTATACCCACTTCGATACAAACCCGGTGCACCTGGTCTCCGAGTCGCCGGTCTCCACCTTTTCCATCGACGTGGACAGCGCCTCCTACGCCAATGTCCGCCGGCTGCTGAATCAGGGCATGCTGCCGCGCCACGATGCGGTTCGAGTGGAAGAGCTGATCAACTACTTCTCCTACGACTACCCGGCGCCTAAGCGGGGCGATGAGCCGTTCGCGGTGCACACTGAGGTAGGACCGAGCCCCTGGCATGCGGACCGGCACTTACTGCACGTGGGGATCAAAGGCTACGAGCTGGAAGAGTCCGAGCTGCCGCCGGCCAACCTGGTGTTTCTCATCGACGTTTCCGGCTCCATGCAGAGCCCGGACAAGCTGGGCCTGCTGAAATCCTCGATGAAGATGCTGGCGAAAAGGCTCTCTCCGGAGGATCGGGTGGCCATCGCCGTTTACGCGGGCGCTGCCGGCATGGTGCTGGAGTCCACCCCGGGCAGCGAGCGGGCGAAGATCCTGTCCGCCATCGATCAGCTGACCGCCGGCGGCTCGACCAACGGCGGCGCCGGCATTCGCCTCGCCTATTCGCTCGCCGAGCAGGGCTTCATGAAAGGCGGCATCAACCGGGTGATCCTGGCCACCGACGGCGACTTCAACGTCGGCACCACGGACACGGAAGCGCTGAAGAACCTGGTCGAGAACAAGCGTGAGACCGGTGTGGCGCTGACGGTGCTCGGCTTCGGCGGCGGCAACTACAACGACGCGCTGATGCAGGAGCTGGCGCAGATCGGCAACGGCAACGCTGCCTACATCGACACCCTGAACGAAGCCCGCAAGGTGCTGGTGGAGGAGATCGGCGCGACCCTGAACATGATTGCCAAGGACGTGAAGATTCAGATCGAGTTCAATCCGGCCACGGTGGCCGAGTACAGGCTGATCGGCTACGAAACCCGCCACCTCGAGCGGGAAGACTTCAACAACGACAAGGTGGACGCCGGTGACATCGGTGCCGGCCACACCGTCACCGCGCTCTACGAGCTGGCGCTCACAGGGTCGGAAGGCAGCCTCATCGATCCGCTGCGCTATGGTAGCCAGAGCCGGGAGGCAGACAGTGCAAACGCCGAGCTCGCCTTCCTGAAGCTCCGCTACAAGCAGCCTGATGGCGATACCAGCAGGCTGATCACCGTGCCGGTCGAGCAGGACGCGATCATTGGCGATCTGGCTCGGACCAGCGACAATTATCGTTTCTCGGCAGCGGTCGCCGGCTTCGGCCAGATCCTGCGTGGCGGCGAGTACACGGGTCAGTTCAGCCTGACCGAGGTCGCCACGCTGGCCAGCGGCGCCCGCGGCGATGACGCGTTCGGCTACCGGGGAGAATTTCTCGGCATGATCCGGACGGCTGATGCGCTGGCGGTGAACGTCCCGAGCAGCGCCGACAACGAGGAGGTGGCAACCCGGTGAGGAAGCAACCCGGATGAAGTCAGGTGCGCCGGCCGATGCCGGCGCCAAGGCAGGCCCGCCGGCAGCAGCCGCCGGGCCTGCTGAGGAGCAGACGGACGAAGCGCTCATGCTGGCTTACGCCGGCGGTGATGCGGGCGCCTTCGACCTGCTGTACGACCGCCACAAAGGGCCTGCGTACCGCTACTTCACCCGCCAGCTCTCCGAAGCGGAAGCAAACGACTGCTTTCAGCAGCTCTGGGAGAAGCTGATCGGCAACCGGGATCGTTACCAACCAGCCGGTGCCTTCAGGAGCTACCTGTTCACCATCGCCCACAACGTGCTCATGGACCACTATCGCAAGCAGGGAAGAATCGGGCCGGAAGCTGAAACGGAGCCGGACGACCTGAGCGGCAACGACGCCGGCCCGGAGGCTGCGCTCGAGCGCGGCCAGCTGATCGAGAAGCTGCATCGATTGATCCGCTCATTACCCAACCACCAGCGCGAGGCCTGGCTGTTGCGGCAGGAAACCAGCTTCTCAAACGCAGAGATTGCCCGGGTGACAGGCACCTCCGAGGAGGGCGTAAAAAGCCGCCTGCGTTACGCCCGGGAGCAACTGAAACGAGGGATGGCACGCTATGTCCGATGAGCAGGACCGGATCGACGAGCTTTACGCCGAGGGCGCAACGGACAGCCCGCCGCCGGAGCTGGATGAGAAGATTCGCGCGTCCGCCCGGCAGCCGCTGCGGCACCCCTGGTACCGCAATCCGGGGCGGCTGGCGGCACTGGCGACAGCGGCCAGCCTGGTGATTGCGGTCAGCGTCATATTCTTCGAGCCGGAGCAGCTGGCCGTCGAGGACGCCGCACCGGCGCTCGATTCGAAAGCGACCCGGGTGCTGGAGCGGGAGGAGATCACCTTCGAGCTCGACGCTGCGGTCGAGAACCAGCCCCTGGAAGCACCCGCCGCTGCGCCTGAGCCATTGAGGCGCATGGCCATGCCGGCCTCGGAGCAGGCTGCCGGTCGCCAGGCGGCGGACAGTGCGGGCGTTGGCATGCGGGCCCAGGAGCTGACGCAGGAGCAAAGAGAGCAGCTGAAACAGGAACCTGACCTGCAGGAGTTAGCGATCGAAGAGACGGTCGTTACCGGCTCCCGGCTCGGGTCGGCAGCGTTCGCGAGTTACCCGGCCGACGAGCTGGCAAGGCGCTGCGGCCCGTTGCCCGGCACGGAAGAAACCCGGGAGGTTGCCGAGGACGAGTCGGGCTGGCGGGTCACCGTCAGCGTGGGCGCCGACGTTCGAACCTGGCGCTGCATCGATGGCGCCTGGATCGAGACCACCTCAGAGCAGCAGTAGCCAGAGACCGGCGATCACCAGCACCGCACCCACCACCTCTTTGCCCGTCACCCGCTCGCCGAAAAACCAGATCGAAGCGGCGAACGTGAACAGCAGCTCCACCTGACCCAGGGCCCGCACCAGGCCAGCGTTCACAAGGGTCATGGCGGAAAACCAGCAGGCGGAGGCGGCGGCGCCGAGCAGGCCAACCCAGATCGACGTTCGCCAGCTGCGCGCCACCCTGAGCAGCTCGCCCGGCTCCCGGAGCAACAGGTAGCTGCCCATCATCACCGTCTGCAGGGTGACAGTAACGGCCAGGGTGACGCCGGAGCGGGTGAGAAAGTCACCCTCCGGCAGCGACAGGGCAGCAGCCCGATAACTGACCGCAGCCACCGCAAACCCCGCCCCGCTCGCTACGCCGAGCAGGAGCGCCCGATTGCCTTTCAGCAACTGGGAAAAGCGACCCGGGTTCGACAGGGTGATGACGCCGATGAAGCTGACCAGGATGCCGGCAAAGGCGGTGCCCGTCAGGGTGTCGCCGAGAATCAGCAGCCCGAACAGCGCCGTCTGCACCGCCTCCGTCTTCGAGAACGCGGTGCCGACCGCAAAGTTGTCGTGGGTGAATGAAGCGATTAGAAACGCGGTGCCGAGGATCTGCGCGCCGCCACCGACCACGCAGAAGGCGAGAAACTCGAGCGACGGCGCCGGCAGATCGGCCCTCGTGCCGAGCCAGACCAGGTAGAGCCAGACAAACGGCAGCGCGAACAGAAACCGGGTGTAGCTGGCGCCGTTGACGCTGAGATCGCCGGTGGCCCGCTTCTGCAGCATCGAGCGCAGGTTCTGCAGAAAGGCAGCGGCGATGGTGATCGGGATCCAGAGCTCCAAAGCCGCTTACCTCGTGGCGAACTGGGCGACGCGGTCGGGGCGGTGCGACAGCCAGCGGAACCGGGTGGTCAGCACCACCGCCGCCACTCCGAGGCCGGCGATCAGCCCGATCCAGAAGCCCCGCACACCCTCGAAACCGCTCACCTCGATCCAGCCGAAACCGATCGACATGCCGACCGGCAGCCCGACCACCCAGTAGCTCAACATGGCCACCCACATGGTGGCCCGGGTGTCCTTGAAACCGCGCAGCGCGCCCACGGCGGTCACCTGAGCGTCGTCGAAGAACTGATAGAGGGCGACGAAGATCAACAGGTCCGCGGCAACGGTCACCACCGCCAGCTCCGAGCTGTACAGCCCGGCGATCTGGTGCCGCAGCGAGTAAACAACGATCGCGGCAACCAGGGCGAAGACCAGGGAAAGCCAGATCGCCACCCAGCCCGAGCGGCGGGCCGCGGGCAGATCCCCGGCGCCGACGTTGTAGCCGACGCGGATGGACACCGCCATGCCGAGCGCCAGGGGCACCATGAAGGTCATGCCACCCACGTTGGAGGCAATCATGTGCGCCGCCACCGACTCGGCCCCGAGCCGACCGATCAGCAGGGTGATCACCGAGAACAGGCTGATTTCCATAAAGTTGGTGATGCCGATGGGCAGGCCCAGCTTCACCAGGCGGACGATCTCGGTCGGGTCAGGTCGGCTGAAGCGGGCAAAAACGCCGGTCGCCCGGATCCGTGAGCGACGCACTACCAGGGCCATCACCAGAAACTGGCCGTTCAGGACGATCACGCTGGCCCAGCCGCAGCCGACGCCGCCCATGCCCTCGATCCCGAAGGCGCCATAGATGAACACGTAATTCAGCGGGATCTTCAGCGCCAGCGAGCCGGCAGCAATCCACATGGCAGGCACCGTCCAGGACATCCCCTCGCAGAGGTAGCGCAGGGAAAAGTAGCCGAGCACCGGCAGTACCCCCAGCGACAGCGCCTGCAGGTAGGCCACTGCTACCGGGATCGCCCGCTCGTCCACCTCGAGCAGCCGGTACACCGGCTCCACGTTGTTCAGAAACAGCGCCAGCAGCAGGCCACCGGCACCGGCGATCCACATGGCCTGGCGCGCCACCTCGCCCGCCTCGGCCTGGCGGCCAGCGCCGTGCAGCTGCGAGACCGACGGGGTCAGCGACATGATGATGCCGGACAGCAGCAGGATAAACGGCCAGTAGAGGTTGCCGCCGAGCGCCACCCCGGCCAGATCCACGGCGCTCACCTGCCCGGCCATGATGGTGTCGGCCACACCCATGCCCATCTGGGTGACCTGAGCGAGGATCATGGGCGCAGCAAGACGGCCGAGGGTGCTCAGCTCTGCGGTGATCTGCCCCTTCTGAGCCTGCACCTCGCCACGTTCCTGGGTTCCGGGAAGCGGGCCATTGTACGCGCGGCTCTGCGCTTAAAGCAGAGAAATTCCGACCGGAACCGCAACCAGTTTCCGGCCAATTGAGAATAATTACGATTTACAATAACTAGAAAAATCAACAGTTTAATAGGCATCACCTATCGCCCCGATAGTATTAATCAAATAGCCCCGCACCGGCCGGGCCGTATACTGGGTTCATCACCTACTGGTGAGTCGACTCACGGAGCTGGCTGGAATCGGCCGGCACTACCCAAAGAGAAACAGGAAGAAAACAATGGACCTGAAGGACAGCAACACTCTGCAGAATCTGAAGGACGCTTTCGCCGGTGAATCCCAGGCGAACCGTCGTTACCTCTACTTCGCTGCAAAGGCCGACGTGGAAGGCGAAAACGACGTCGCAGCCGTGTTCCGCTCCACCGCGGAAGGTGAGACCGGCCACGCCCACGGCCATCTCGAGTACATGGAAGTGGTCGGCGACCCGGCTACCGGCCTGCCGATCGGCACCACCAGCGACAACCTGAAGGCTGCCATCGCCGGCGAGACCCACGAGTACACCGACATGTACCCGGGCATGGCAAAAACTGCCCGCGACGAAGGCTTCGACGAGATCGCGGACTGGTTCGAGACGCTGGCCAAAGCTGAGCGCTCGCACGCCAACCGCTTCCAGAAAGCTCTGGATGCCATGGGCTGATAACCCGCAGCGATCGCCAAGCCGATCGCAACCGGTTAGGAAAGGGGTCAATTTCGGCCCCTTTTTTATCCAAACCGTTTATCCGCTTACGGAACGACGAGCAAAGGAAGGACGATGAAGGAAGGAAGCCTCGAAGCCCCAGACCGCCAGCCACTGGACTGGAAAAACCCGGAGTTCTACGACAAGGACTCTCTCTACACGGAGCTGGAGCGGGTTTACGACATCTGCCACGGCTGTCGCCGCTGCGTGAGCCTGTGCGACTCTTTCCCGACGCTGTTCGATCTGGTCGACGAGTCCGACACCTTCGAGGTGGATGGCGTCGACAAAGACGACTACATGAAGGTGGTCGATCAGTGTTATCTCTGCGACCTCTGCGCCGAGACCAAGTGCCCGTACCTGCCGCCGCACGAGTGGGCCGTGGACTTCCCGCACCTGATGCTGCGCGCCAAGGCGTACAAGTTCGCGGAGCAGGACACCAAGTGGCGCGATCGGCTGATAACCAGCACCGATCCCATCTTCGACACCATCAGCCTGCCCGGCATCGCCGGCATCGCTAATGCCGCCGCCGGCAACGGCGCCCTGCGCAAGCTGGGCGACAAGGTGGGGATACACCCGGACGCACCGCTGCCCGTGTTCCACAGCAACACCACCTCCAAGCGCCACCCGGACGAGATCGGCGCAACCCTGACACCGACCCCCTGCGAGCGGACCACCGGCAAGGTGGCCATCTACATCACCTGCTACGGCGACCACAACGAGCCGCAGGTGCTGGACGACATGATTGCGGTGCTCAACCACAACGGCATCCCCGTGCGCCTGCTGAAAGACGCCAAGTGCTGCGGCATGCCGAAGCTGGAGCTCGGCGACCTGAAAAAGGTCGAGAGCCTGAAAGACGCCAACCTGCCCACCTTCCTCGAGGCCATCGAGGACGGCTACGACATCATCGCCCCCATCCCGTCCTGCGTGCTGATGTACAAGCAGGAGCTGCCGCTGATGTTCCCGGATGATGCGGACGTGGCGAAGGTGAAGGCCGCCTTCTTCGATCCCTTCGAGTACCTGATGCTCAGGCACAAGGCCGGCCTGGTGCAGACCGACTTCAAGGCAACGCTCGGCAAGGTGGCCTACCACGTGGCCTGCCACCAGCGGGTGCAGAACATCGGCATGAAAACCCGGGAGTTCCTGCAGCTGATCGAAGGCACCGAGGTCACAGCCATCGAGCGATGCTCCGGCCACGACGGCACCTACGCGGTGAAGAGCGAAACCTACGAGAAAGCCATGAAGATCGCCCGCCCGGTGGTGAACCGGGTGAAGCAGGCGGAGCCGGACACCTTCGGCTCCGATTGCCCCATGGCCGGACGCCTGATCGCACACGGATGGGAAGACAATCCGGACGCGCAGTCCGAACACCCGTTAACGATGGTTCGCCGGGCCTACGGCATCTAGCCCGCCGCGAGCCGAGCAGGATAGAGACATGCAGAAGTTAGACCGTGCCAGCCTCTGGAGCCTCGAGCAGTACGCCGAGAACAGAGATCAGTTCCGTGCCGCGGTGATGGCGCACAAGAAGCCGCGCCGCATCGCCATCGGCCCGCACGCCACCCTGTACTTCGAGGACTTCATGACCATGAAGTACCAGGTTCAGGAAATGCTGCGCACCGAGCGGATCTTCGAGGCGGCAGGCATCGAGGAGGAGATCGACGCCTACAACCCGCTGATCCCGGACGGCACCAACCTGAAGGCCACCTTCATGATCGAGTACGGCGACGTGGACGAGCGCCGCGAAGCTCTGGCAAAGCTCGGCGGCATCGAGGACACGATCTGGCTGCAGGCCGAGGGCGGCAACAAGGTGTACGCCATTGCCAACGAAGACCTGGACCGCACGGAAGGCGACAAAGCTTCAGCCGTGCACTTCCTGCGCTTCGAGCTCGGCCCCGAGACCATCAGCGCTTTTCAGAGCGGCGCCGCGGTGTCGATCGGCATCGATCACGAAGGCCTTGCCGGCTCGGTTGCCCTGGCGCCTGAGCAACTCGCCAGCCTGGCCGCAGATCTGAGCTGACCGCCCGCCCTTATCCCCGGTTCTTTTCCCTACAATGGGCGCTCGACCCAGTAAAGCGAGCGCCCGATGACCTACAACTGCTTCGACGTCAGCATCGACAATCACATCGCCCACGTCGTCATGACCCGGCCGGAGAAGCGGAACAGCATCACCGCCGATTTCTGGCGTGAGCTGCCGGAGATCATTCGCGACATCGATCAGAGCGCAAAGGCGCGCGTCATCGTCATATCCTCCACCGGACCGCATTTCTGCGCCGGGCTGGATCTGGCGAGCTTCGCCGGTGGGGGTGGAGGCGCTGACCTGACCGAACAGGAGCGGAAACACCGTCGGCTGCAGGCGGGGGCTGCCTTCTACCCCCAGGTGCTGCGCACCCAGCAATCGTTCAACTGCCTGGAGGAAGCGCGGATCCCGGTGCTCGTCTGCATCCAGGGCGGCGCCATCGGAGGCGGGGTGGACCTGGCCGTGGCCTGCGACATCCGCTACGCCACCGAGGACGCTTTCCTCTGCATCCAGGAAACCAACATCGGGATGACTGCCGATGTGGGCACCTTTCCGCGGCTGGTCAAACTGATCCCCGAGGGTTACGTGCGCGAGATGGCCTACACCGGCCGCCGGGTGCCAGCCACCGAGGCGAAAGCCATGGGCCTCGTCAACGAGGTGTATCCCGACCAGGAGGCCATGCTCGAGGCGGTGATGGCCGTGGCTCGAGAGATTGCCAGCAAGGCGCCGCTGGCGGTGTACGGCTGCAAGCGCATGATCAACTACGCCCGCGATCACAGCACCGCGGACGGTCTCGACTACATCGCCATCTGGAACAGCACCTTCCTGCAGACCGAGGAGATCCAGGAAGCGCTAGCGGCCAACGCGGAAGGCCGGCCTGGCGACTTCGCGCCACTACCGCCGGAGCGATCCAGCTAAGCGGGCCAGCCTCAGAGGGCTGCGCTCAGCACCTCGGCCAGCTTCTCCAGCAGCGGCTCCCGCGGCGAGCTCTTGCGCCAGCAGAGGCCGATGTCGCGATGGGGGATCTCGCCCCGGAACGGGATGTAGCGGATGCCGGCGGTGGGCTTGGCCGGTACGGCCAGCTCCGGCATCAGCGTGACGCCTACGTCCGCCACTACCATCTGCCGCAGGGTCTCCAGGCTGGTGGCACGGAAGTTGGTGTTCTCCACGGCGTTGTGGGAGTTGCACACCTCCAGCGCCTGATCCCGCAGGCAGTGACCGTCCTCGAGCAGGAGCACCTGCTCGTCGTCCAGATCGTCCACCGTCACTTTTTTCCTGTTGGCCAGCTCATGGGCACGGGAGACCGCCATGTAGAAGGGCTCGGTGTAGAGCTTCCGCTCCACCACGTTCTCCTCCTCGATCGGCAGCGCCAGGATGACCGCGTCCAGATCACCTTCCCGCAGCAAGCGGCTGATCACCGCCGTCTGGCCTTCCGTGAGCTGGGTCTTCAGGTTCGGCAGGTGCTTGCGGATTGGCCCGAGGATCTTCGGCAGCAGGTAAGGCGCCACGGTCGGGATCACGCCGAGCCGGAACTCGCCGCCGAACGGGTCCGTGTACTCCTCGGCAATGTGGTTCAGGTGGTTCGCTTCCCGCAGCACCCGCTGGGCCTGGGCAACCACCCGCTCGCCGACCGCGGTCAGCAGCACCTGGCGATTGGTCCGCTCGATGAGCGTGACACCGAGTTCTTCTTCCAGCTTCTTCAGCTGCGTGGACAGGGTCGGCTGGCTGACGAAGCAGGCATCGGCCGCTCGGCCGAAGTGCCGGTGCTCGGCCACCGCCACCAGATATTTCAGGTCGCGCAGGTTCATGCGGCCCGCCACGGCTCGACGATGATCTTGGCATGTGCCTCCGGGTTCTTCAGGTCCTTGAAGGCCTGGGCAACGCCGTCCACGCCAACGTGGCCGGTGATCAGGGGCGCCACCGGAATCTCCCCTTCGGCGATGTGGTGCAGCGTCGCCGCAAACTCCTCGGGCGTGTAGGCCAGCACGAACTGCAGGCTGAGCTCCTTGCCGATCGCCAGCAGCGGTCGGATCGGATCGCTCTCCATGCACACACCGACGATCACGAAGCGGCAACCCCGCTCCGCGCCCACCATCATCTGATCGATCACCCCCGGAACGCCGACGCACTCGAAGTAAACGCCCGGCGGCAACAGGCGCTCGCCGGTCAGCGGGTTTACCGGCGCCCGGGCGCCCTGGGCACTGGCGGCAGCCGCTTTCCGCCAGGAGTCGTAGGGTGATGACTCCGACGGATCGAGGACGATGTCGGCACCCATGGTTTCCGCCAGCTTCCGGCGCGCCGGCGAGAAGTCCGCGGCGATGATGGGCCCCGCCCCTTTCAGCTTCAGCGCTCCGATCACCGCCAGCCCCACGGGACCGCAGCCAATCACCAGGGGCACGTCCTCGGAGGTCAGGTTCGCCATCTCCACCGCGTGCAGACCCACCGCCATCGGCTCGGTCATCGCCGCGTGATCGTCCGGCAACCCGTTCGGGATCGGCAGCAGCAGCATCTCGTTCAGCAGCATCTGCTCCGCGTAGCCACCCGGCACGTCGTTGGAGTAACCCACCGCCACCCCGGCACCGTCGCGAATCAGCGTCGGCAGGGAGCAGACCCGGGTGCCCACCGGCAGACGGTTCGGCAACGCATCGCCGGGCCCGAAGTCCAGAATCTCGGCGCTGAACTCGTGCCCCATCACCAGATCTCTGCCGGCATCCAGCCCGCTGCCGAAACCGTTGTCGGGATCGGTGAACTGATCGAAGTGCTCGAAGGCATGCAGGTCCGAGCCGCAGATGCCACAGGCCAGCGTCTTCACCAGCACCTCTCCCGGGCCGGGTTCCGGCGTGGCGATCTCGCCGGCGATCATCTTTCTGTCCCGCATCACGGCTGCGCGCATGGCGGTTCCTCATGTGTCCCTGGTCAGCCTGAGAAGCTATCGTATTCATGGCTAGAGGGTAAGAGGCCTTTCCGCATCGAGATCAACTTCCTGCATCACGACGACCACCTGGCCGTGATAAACAAGCCAGCGGACGTCTCCCTGCTGGCGGACCGAAGCGGCGCCGCCTGCCTCTGGGACCATCTGCCCGACCTGCTCGGCCGGAAACCCTACCTGGTGCATCGGCTCGACAAGCCAACCAGCGGCGTGCTGGCGGTGGCGCTGGACCAGCCCACCCAGAAGCAACTCACCAGGGCTTTCAGCAAGCGGACGGTCGGCAAGTTCTACCTGGCCTGGGTGCTGGGCGATCCGGGACCCGCCGGCATCATCGACCTGCCGCTGAAGAAGGGTCGGAAGAGCCGCTACCGGGTGGCCGGCCAGCGAGCCGACATCAGCGAGCGCAACGGCCTCTGGCGTCTGCCCGGCACAGAGGCGGAAGACGGCCATCCGAGCCTGACGCGTTTCCGCCGGCTCGACCGAGAGGAGGGCCGGTCGCTGCTGCTGCTGATACCGAAAACCGGCCGCACCCACCAGCTGCGGGTACACCTGTCCTGGATCGGCCATCCGATCCTTGGCGATCAGCTTTATGGGAAGCCGAAGGATTCAGCCCAGCAGGCAGACAGGCTCTACCTGCACGCCCGGAAGCTGGTGCTGCCCGGCGTGGGCGCGTTCAGAGCGCCGCTGGAGGCTCGCTGGCCCGGCTCGTGAGAATCAGCTCGGCTATACCGTAGGCTGCCGGATAGGGATTGCCATCGGCATTGATCGTCACCGCCACCACCAGAGGCACCTCCGGAAACATGACGAAGGCCGTTCGGCCGCCGACGCTGCCACCGCCGTGCCCGACCGCGGCGAAGGTCTGCTCACCCACTGCGTACTCACTCGAGCCGAACCCGAGACCATAGCTCTGCGGCTCTGTGCTGCCGTCGCTGAGCGCAACCGGAGCAAACAGCTCGGCACGGATCGCATCGCTGACCAACGCCCCACCGAGCAGCGCGTTGCCGAACGCAACCAGCTCCGCCGGCGAGGCGACAAGACCGCCGCCGGCCACCTTGTAGCTGTTGTCGGCGTAGGGCGCGCGGATGTTCTCACCGTCGTAGTGAAGGTAGTAACTCACCGAGTCGGGATGCGGATTGGGCGCATCTTCCGCGTGGATCTCCGTCATGCCGGCCGGCGCGAACACGAACCGCTCGAGCTGCGCGGTGAAGGGCTCACCGCCCGCCGCCGCCATGGCCGCAGAGAGCATGTTGTAGCCGTAGGAGCTGTAGCTGTATTGAGTGCCTGGCTCGAACAGCAGCGGATCGTCGGCCACCAGCGCCAGCGGCTCGCGGACGTTGTCGTAATGCTCGTCGTGGAAGGTCTCTCCGAGGTTCTGCAGCAGCGAGTCCCGGTAGTGCCGGACACCTGCCGTATGGCTCGCCAGCTGCCGCAGGGTGAAGGGCCAGCGCTTTTCCGGAAAACCGGCAACGTACTGGTGAAACTCAGCATCAACGTCGATCTGACCGCGCTCCATCATCGCGCCGAGTGCCACCGCGGTGATCGACTTCGAGACAGAGCCGATCCGGTAGAGGTGTTCCGGCGTGGCTGGCACCGCCCGCCCCATGTCCGCGTAGCCGTGGGCGCTGGCATAGGCCAGCCGGCCGTCGAGGCCAATCGCCGCCGAGATCGAGGGCTGGTTGGTTGCCGACCGCTGCTCTGCCAGCAGCTCGTCAATGGCCGCCCGCGTGTCGACGGCAAGCGGCGTGTCCGGCGGCACCTGGCTGACCACCGAGGGGGCGTCCGGAAACGCTTCATGCCGGCCCGCCACCAGGACCAGAACGACGAGCACGCCGATTACCAGCAGCAGAACGCTGCCGAGCAGAACCTTGCGAATCATCCTCTCCCCCGGGAAAAAACGGTCGGCGCTAGAGCTTGGAGCCCAGCTTGCGACCCAGCGCGTAGCCGGCCGCCGTCAGCGCCGGATGTCGGGTGACGGCGAAGGCGACCGTGGCGATGCCGATGCCAACCGCCCAGGATTTCAGCTGCGGACTTTCCGCCTCACCGTTCATGGCGCGGCTGACGGTGTGCTCGCAGTTGTTGGTCAGCAGGTTGTAGCCCCGGTCTTCAGGCCGGGCACTGGCCGCGTAGCGCCGCTGCCGCGGGCATTCCGTGCGGCTCACGTGCAGCCGTTTGCCCTCACGGAACTCCGCTTCGCTCACCACGTGCTCACCGCGAAACGGGCTGTTGTGCAGGATGCTGCCGTCCGACAGCACCACACCGCGATGCATGACCAGCCCCTTGCGGCGGGACACCACGTCTCCAGGTCGATATCTCATCCTCGGCAGCCTGTACCTGTTCTCATCCCTATTGTTTAGCAGGATTCAGGCCAGGATGCATTTCCTTATTTATCAGCAAGTTAGATCAAGGTCACCGACCTCAACCAGGCCAGGTTCGCCGTTTGTACCGGGGCTGGACCAGAATCTGGTCTATCTGCTCAACTGCGGCAGGCAAGCTGCCGGCGCTTCGCGCCCCGATCAGCGCCGAAGCCGTTAGAATCAGAGCTGATCTGACAGATGGGGAAGGGTAGTGAGCGACGACGTTGTCGACGTGCTGATCATTGGTGCCGGCGCCTCGGGGGCCGCGTTTGCCTGGAGCATGGCGGATACCCGGATGCGGATCGTCTGCCTGGAACAGGGTGACTGGAACAACCCTTCCGACTACCCGACCAACGCCGCCAACTGGGAGAGCCAGGCCTGGGGCCCCTACAACATCAACCCCAACGTGCGCGGGCGGCAGACCGACTACCCGATCAACAACGATGACTCGGCCGTGAACGTGGTCAACTTCAACGGCGTCGGCGGCAGCACCATTCTCTACGGCGCCCACTTCCCGCGGCTGCACCCCTCTGATTTCAAGGTGAAGTCGCTGGACGGGGTGGCGGACGACTGGCCCATCGACTACGACACCCTGGATCCGTTCTTCGCTCAGAACGATCGGATGATGGGCGTCTCCGGACTGTCTGGCGATCCCATGTACCCGCCGAAGCAACCACCGCTGCCGCCGCTGCCCATGGGCCTGGTCGGCGAAGCGGTCGCCCGGGGGTTCAACGAGCTCGGCTGGCACTGGTGGCCCTCGGACAGCGCCATCATCTCCCAGCCTTACGAGGGGCGGGACAAGTGCCTGAACCTGGGACCCTGCCTCTCCGGCTGCAGCCAGGGCGGCAAGTCCAGCACCGACATCACCTACTGGCCGGACGCCATCCGGCGCGGCGTTGAGCTCAGAACCCGCTGCCGGGTCCGCGAGATCACCCTGAACGACGATGGCATGGCGAACGGCGTGATCTACTACGACGATAACGGCGAAGAGCAGTTTCAACGCGCCGAGGTTGTGGTCATGGCCTGCAACGGCGTCGGCACGCCGCGCATCCTGCTGAACTCCACCTCGGATCAGTTCCCGGACGGACTCGCCAACTCCAGCGGCCTGGTCGGCAAGAACCTGATGTTCCATCCGGTCGGCTTCGCCCAGGGTCTGTTCGAAGAGCGCCTGGACAGCCACAAAGGGCCGCAAGCCTGCTGCATCCTGTCGAAGGAGTTCTACGAATCGGACGACAGCCGCGGCTTTGTGCGCGGCTACAACATGCAGGTGACCCGCGGCACCGGGCCCCTGAACACCGCCATGGCCGGCTACGGCAACGGCACCATCCCCTGGGGCCCCGGGCACCACGAAGCTTTCGCCAGCCGCTTCGATCACGTTGCCTCCATCGGCATCATCTGCGAGGACCTGCCCGAGGAGTGCAACCAGGTGACGCTGGATCCGGAGCTCACCGATTCGGACGGCATCCCTTCGCCGAAGATCAGCTACCGCTACAGCGAGAACAGCCAGAAGATGGTGGCGCACGGTCTTGCCCGGGCCGAGGAAGCGCTGCGCGCCGCAGGCGCCATCGAGGTGACCTCCGCCGGACCGCTGGCGGAAACGGGCTGGCACCTGCTCGGCACCGCCCGAATGGGCAACGATCCCGCCACCTCCGTGGTGAACAGCTGGGGGCGCAGCCACGACGTGAAGAACCTGTTCATCATCGACGGCAGCATTTTCGTCACCAGCGGTGGCGTGAACCCGGCCAGCACCATCCAGGCTCTGGCCCTGTACGTCGCCGATACCATGAAGAAGAACCTGACCAACCTGTTCGACTGAGCGAGAGAAGCTGACCATGCCTGATCTGATTTCCACCGACCACCCGCTGAGCGAACAGGAGCGCAGCGCACTGACGGCGCTGCTCGACACGCTGCTGCCGGCGAGTGCCGATCTCGGCATGCCGAGCGCTGCGGATACCGACTTCGACGGCTATCTGAACGTCCAGGCAGAGGATCTGCTGCCCACCTTGAAGAGCGTGCTCGCCCACTTCGATGAGGCGTTCGCGGCGCTGCCGCTGGAGGCGCGGGTCGAGCAGGTGACCGCGTTCAGCGCCGACCAGGGCGAGCTGTTCATGGCCCTGCTGCCGCGGGTCTACGACTGCTACTACCAGGACGACCGGGTGCGGCAGCAGATCGGCATGGTGACCGGCCCGGTCTTCCCGCAGGGCAACGAGGTGATGCCCGGCGATCTGTCGCTGCTCGACCCGGTGATCGAAAGCAGCGACAACCACCGCTACCGCGAGGCTTAGCCCAGCCGGTAGATCCGCTTCACGTTTTCGCCCAGCACTTTCCGCCGGGCTGAGTCCGGCAGCTGCTCCGCGTAGCGGGTCAGCTCGTCCACCCAGGTGTGCGGGTGGTCCGGGTGCGGGTAGTCAGAGGCCCACATGAAGCAGTCTTCACCGACGTGGGAGATGATGTGCGGCGCCGCGGTCTCGTCCGGGTCACCTGAGATGAAGCACTGCCGACGGAAGATCTCTGTGGCGCTCGCCCGCTTCACGTTCATCGACTCGCTGTAGGCATCAAGCCGATCGAGCAGCGCGCCGATCCAGCCGGAGCCGGCTTCTAGCACGCCCAGACGCAGATCGGGGAAACGCTCCAGGGTGCCGAGGGAGAAGAAGGAGATCAGCGCCTGCTGAACGATGGAGCGCAGCCAGATGGCTTCGCCCCAGGCCCGGCCTTCCCGCGGCCAGTCGAAGATGCCGTCGGCAGCGGCGTGCGGCGTGAAGGTCGGGTGGATGGCCAGCGGCACGTCCAGCTCCACGCACTTGGCGAACAGGGCATCGTGCAGATCGGAGCCGTGGATCACCCGGGTGTGGTTGAACGGGTTCACCCAGGCGCCCCTGCAGCCGTCTTTCACGGCCCGCTCGAGCTCCGCCACCGAGCCTTCCACGTCCAGCAACGTCAGCTGCGCAATGGGCACCAGCTTGCCGCTGCTGTCCCGGCAGAAGTCAGCGATCCAGCGGTTGTACGCCCGGCAGTAGGCAAGCGACAGCTCCGGGTCGGTGAGCTCCACCTCCCAGAGCAGGCCGATGGTCGGGTAGAGCAGGCAGTACTCCAGGTTTTCCTGGGCCATGAGCTGCAGCCGCTCCGCAGGATCGGAGGAGCCGAACGGCATGTTGTCCGAGTAGCGGCGGTCCGGCCGCGGCCGCATGTCCTCCTCACCCATGGCGCCGAGCAGGCCGAGCGAGCCTTTGCGCGAGCGCTTCGAGGGCGTCTGGTCAATCTCCAGATACTCGTAGCCATCGTCGTCGACCTGGATGCGCAGCGCTCGCGGCCGGTACTTCTCTTCCAGGTAGTTCTCCCAGAGATCCGCCGGCTCCAGAATGTGGCCGTCCGCGTCGATGGTCCCGTCGTACGGGAAGCGTTTGATTTCGTATGCCATGGGTCCCCTCCCCTCCAGCGTTCAGCAGGTCACGAAACGTCGCGGAGGAACGACAGCATTGCCTCGTTCACCGCATCCGGCGCCTCCTGCTGGGTCCAGTGACCGATGCCCGGGATCAGCTCCTTCACCCGCAGATCGGCCACGTGATTCGGCATGTTTTCCAGCGCGGCCGCTGCCATGGCGATCACGCCGTCTTTCTCGCCGGCCACAAACAGCGCCGGCTGCTCGATGGTCGTCGGCGCCCCTGCGGTGAGCTCCCAGGTCAGGTCGTGGTTCCGGTAGTAGTTGAGCGGGCCACGCATGCCGGAACGGCTGAACTCGGCCGCGTAGAAATCCAGATCCGCCTCGCTGAGCCAGCCCGGCAGGGTGTCCGGATTTGGTAGACCGCTGAGCAGATCATCGTCGGGCCCTTTGGGCGACAGCGTCGTCAGATCCGTTTCGCCTGCCCCCATGATCAGGAACTTCTTCAGCGCCGTGCGGATATCGGCTTCGAACTCCGCTTCCGCAACGCCCGGCTCCTGAAAGTAGAGCTGATAGAAGAACTGCCCTTTGAACAGTTCACGCATGGCCGGCATCGGCTGCACCGGCGAGCGGGGCGAGAAGGGCACGGACAACGCGCCTACGGCGGTGACCTGCTGCGGATGGTTGAGCGCCGTGCTCCAGGCTGTCGGGGCGCCCCAGTCATGGCCGAACACCACCGCCGTCTCGTAACCGAGCGCCGGAATCAGGCCCATGATGTCCGCCACAACTTCCAACTGGTTGTAGGCTTCGATCGCCTCAGGCCTGTCGCTCTTGCCGTAGCCGCGCATGTCGGGTGCCACCGCGTGGTAGCCGGCGGCGGCCAGCGGCGCAAACTGATGACGCCAGGAGTACCAGGATTCCGGGAACCCGTGCAGCATCAGCACCAGCGGCCCTTCGCCGGCCTCGGCGATGTTCAGCTCGATGCCGTTGGTCGCAACCCGGCGCTCGCTGACTCCTGGGACCGCGCTCATGCACTGGCCCCGGGCAGAATCTGCCCCTGCTGAACTTCCCGGTAGCCATCCTCGGCCTGCCAGGCCACCTGGCCGCCGACGATCACCGTATCGATGCCGATGGAATCCCGGACGTAACGGCTGCCGTCGCCGGGCACGTCCTGCACGTAGTACTCGGCGCCACGATCGATGGTGGACGGATCGAAGATGGTCACGTCGGCGACAAAGCCGGGCTGCAGCTGGCCTCGCTCCGGGATGCCCCAGATGCTGGCCGTATCCGCGGTGATCTTCTTCACCGCTGCTTCCAGACCGAGCGCGTCCAGCTCGCGCACGAAGCGGCTGAACAGGTAGCCGGTATCGCCGTAGGTGGAGAAGGAGAGGATGTGCGCGCCGCCGTCGCTGGCGCCGATGTGCACCCGCGGGTGCTTAAGCAGGGTGCTGACCCGCTCGTCGTCGTTGTGCCCCATGTCCGCGGCGAGGAAATGCGCATCGAGATCTTCTTCCAGGGAGAGGTCGATCATCGCCTCAACCGGCGTAGTCTGACGGAGCTCGGCAATCTCCCCGAGGGTTTTGCCGACCAGGGACTGATTGGCGTCCGTGGCCACCTGACGCAGGACCAGTCGCGGCCAGAGCGCCTCCAGCGCGGCGGCTTCCGCCACCAGCGCCTTGCGCCGCTCCGGGTCGCTGAAAGCGGCGACGATTTCCTCGTGGCTGCCGAAGCGCATGATCCCATACCAGGTGGGGAAGCGGATGAACAGCAGGCTCGGCACCGCGAAGCTGAAGCTGATGTCGATGGGCCGGGTCTGCACCTGCGGCCACACCCGGGCGCCTCGGGCGAACTGCTCATCAACCCGGGCCATCACCCGCTCCACCGCAGCCGTGTTGTCGCCGTTGACGAACAGCGGCGAAAACGTCGTCGGGATGCCGTGCTTCAGCGACAGCTCGGCAAGCTGATCGACCCGGGCGATGGTGAGGTCCGGATCGTAGAACTCGGGCACGATCTGCAGCACCCGACCGAACTCGGAAAGCGTTGCCGCCAGGGCATCGAGCTCCCGGGTATCGGCGTAGCGGCTCGGCACCGGCTGCAGCGTTTCGTCCATGTCCACGAAGCTGGTGGAGAGGCCTACCGCACCGGCATCGAGGCAGCGGCGCAGCAGCGCCTGCATCTCCTCGATCTCAGCATCCGTCGCCGTGCGCTGCATGGAGGCATCATTCATCACCCAGAGCCTGAGCAGGCTGTGGCCCACCAGGGGGGCTACGTTGATGGCCAGCCCCTGACCGATCCGCTCGAGGTACTCCTCGAAGGTCTCCCAATTCCACTCCACGCCCTGCTCGAAAGCCTTGTAGGGCATCTCCTCGATCTGATTGAACATGCCCACCAGCTTCATCCGGTGCTCCGCTTTCAGCGGCGCCAGCGACAGCGAGCAGTTTCCCGGAACGATGGTGGTGACGCCGTGCGACAGCGCCGGCTTGGCGTAGCCGTCCCAGAGCAGCTGCGCGTCGAAGTGGGTGTGCGGATCGATGAAACCGGGCGCAACCACCTTGCCAGCGGCATCGACGGTCTCCGTGGCCTCCGCGTCGATACGGCCGATTCTGGCAACGCGACCGTCCCGGATCGCCAGGTCGGCAGTAAACGCCGGCAGCCCGGAGCCATCGGCAATGCGTCCGTTTCTGATGATGAGATCGTACATAGTTCCTCTCCTTTTCCTCTGCCCGACAACGCTCAGGGCGCTGGCGCGGCCGGATTGAATCTGTTCCAGGAAACCCCGAGCGCGTCCCGGACCTTGTGCCAGGGCGCGCCGATGAGCGCTTCGGGGTGCTCAGCGTTGCAGGCGGCGAGCAGCGCGTTCGTGGCCAGCTCATCGAGCGCCACCTCCGAACGACCGCCGTTCTCATGCGTCAGGGTCACCACGAGCTCGGCCACACCTTCGTGGGCGGCCGCCACCCGCGCGTCGCTGATCACCGCCTCCGTCATGTTCAGCCGGCCAGCGGCGGCTCGAGAAAAATCACGTCGCTCGGCAGGATGGGGTTGCCGGCACGGGCGGAGCCCTCCGGTGCTGCCGGGCGCATGAAGACGTGCAGGTTCCAGCTCTGCAGCTGCCCGGTGTTTTCCTCGCCGCCAGCGCCCAGCTCCCGCTCAGCGATGGTCTCCCAGGTGTCGCCTTCCTGCGGAAAGATCGAGCGGCGCACGGTCTGTTGCTCTGCGCTCATCTGATTTGCCTCCTCCAGATAATGTCCCAGTGCGACCTCCGCGAGGTCGACTGCAGATCCTAACCCGTTCTGCGGCCGATCGGCGCGCTCACTCGACGCTGAGCATGTAGTCGATCACCACCGCAAAGTCCTCGTCCGTGCAGCTCATGCAGAGCCCCATCGGCGGCATGCCCGGCGGCATCCCGTCGCGCACCGAGGCCACCATGGCATCCATGCCCTTAGCCACCCGCGGCGCCCAGGCTTCCGCATCGCCCGGAATGGGCGCGCCACCCACGCCGCCGGCATGACAGGAGAAGCAGGAACGGTTGTAGATCGACTCGCCCGGATGGGCAGCCACGTCTCCGCCCTGGTCGCAGCCGGCGAGCACACCCATGAGCAGCAGAGGGAACAACAGTTTCTTCACTTCAATCTCCTTGTCGGTTGGCTCAGAGGCTGCAGAGGATCTCGGCTGCTCTCGCCAGGGTTTCGTCGTCTTTCGCGAAGCAGAACCTGAGGACCTTGTGGCCCGGATCCGTCTCGTAGAAAGGTGAGGTGGGGATGGACGCCAGCTTCGCTTCCCGGGTCAGGCGCACGGCCAGTTCCGCATCGGGCTCGTTGCTCCAGCCGCTGTAGTCGAGCAGCTGGAAGTAAGTGCCTGCAGAGGGAACCACCTCGAACGGTGAATCAGACACCAGCGAGCAGAAAAGATCCCGCTTCGCCTGATAGAAAGCGCCGAGCTCGAGGTGATGTTCCGGATGCTCGGCAAGGAAGTCAGCCAGGCCCAGCTGCACCGGCGTGATGCTGGTGAAGGTGACGTACTGATGAATGCGCCGGAACTCCTCGGTCAGCCCCGGGGGGGCTGTGCAGTAACCGATCTTCCAGCCTGTGGTGTGGTAGGTCTTGCCGAAGGAGCTGACGACGAAGCTGCGGGCGAACAGGTCAGGGTAGCGGGTCAGGCTCTCGTGCCGGCGACCATCGAAGATGATGTGCTCGTACACCTCGTCCGCCAGCAGGTAGATGTTCCGCTCGGCAACGATGGCCCGTAAGGCATCGATGTCCGACGCCTCCCAGACGGAGCCGGTCGGGTTGTGCGGCGTGTTGGTGATGATCAGCCGGGTCCGCTCGTTCACCAGATCTGCCACCTGGTCCCAGTCGATCCGATAGCCGGGCGGGTGCATGGGCACGTGATGCGTCCGTCCGCCCTGCAGCCGCACCACCGGCTCGTAGCTGTCGTAGGCCGGATCGAAGACGATCACCTCGTCCCCGGGATTCACCACGGCGGCGATGGCGCAAAACAGCGCCTCCGTGGCACCTGAGGTCACGGTGATCTCCCGGTCCGGATCCAGCTCCGCCCCGTAGAGATGCGCCACCTTACCGGCAATGGCCTGGCGCAGGGGCGGCACGCCCATCATCGGCGCGTACTGATTGTGGCCACCGCGCAAATAGTGCTCGACCCGGTCGAGCAACGCGGTGGGGCCGTCGAAGTCCGGGAAGCCCTGGGACAGGTTCAGCGCGCCCTCCGAACGGGCGAGCTCAGACATGACGGTGAAAATGGTGGTGCCGATATCCGGCAGCTTGCTGGTCAGGGTTGGCGTGCTCATGGAGGCCGCATTCTGACGACTCCGGCATACATTTCCAATATCAAAATATTTTGATATTGATTTGCTCTTGCCGGGAGGCGCTGCTAGAGTCCGCGCCCTATGAGCAATGCTGCGCGTAATCTGGCGTCCGCTGAGGCCCCCGACGCCGCCGTGGACACCCTGGTGACCCTGGCGAAGGCGCTGGGCGATCGGCTGCGGGCCGACATCCTGCGCGTGCTGCACCAGGACTCCTACGCGGTGGGCGAGCTTTGCGAGGTGTTCGACGTGCCGCAACCGGCACTCAGCCACCACCTGAAGATCCTGCTCAACGCCGGCCTGGTGGCGCGCCGTCGCGAGGGCAACAGCCTCTTCTACCGGCGCGCAACCCCCTCGGCAGCTGCCGGCACCCTGCTCAGCGAGCTCGATCAGGCACCGATCGATCCGGCCCGCTCGGAGAGAATCGCCCGCATTCACACGATCAGAAACGAACGATCCGCACGCTTCTTCGAGGAGAACGCCGAGCAGATCCGCGGCCACCAGGCAGAGATCTGCGAGCCCGGCACCTACCAGGATGTGGTGCTGGAGCAGATTGATGCGGCCATCGCCGGCGGCCTTCCGACGCGCAGGGCGCTCGAGGTCGGGCCGGGCGCCAACACCCTGCTCGCATCCCTCGCGAAACGATTCGACCAGGCGATCGGCGTGGACAACTCGAGGTCCATGCTCGCCACGGCGGCCACCGCGCTGGCTGAAGGTTCCAACGCAGAGCTCAAGCACCAGGACTTCATGGCGTTGCCGCAGCGTCGCCGCTACGACGCGCTGATCGCCGCCATGGTGATCCACCATCAGGCTTCACCCGCGGCTTTCTTTACCCAGAGTGCCGCAGTGCTGAAAGCCGGCGGCAGCCTGGTGGTGGCCGAGCTGTGCCCGCACGATCAGGAGTGGGCGCAGAGCGCCTGCGGCGATCAGTGGCTGGGCTTCGAGCCGGACCAGCTCACCGGCTGGGCAGCGCGCGCCGGCCTGACTCAGAAAGACGCCCAGTACCTGGCGCAGAAGAACGGCTTCCGCGTTCAGGTGCATCACTTTGCCCTGAGCGCATGAACCAACCACTCACCCTCCGAATTTCTCACTGGAAGACGACATGACCGATTACAAAGTAGCTGACATCAACCTGGCCGATTTCGGTCGCAAGGAGATCGCCCTGGCCGAAGCCGAGATGCCGGCGCTCATGGCGCTGCGCCGGAAGTACGCGGACGAGCAACCGCTGGCCGGCGCCAGAATCATCGGCTGCATCCACATGACCATTCAGACCGCAGTGCTGATGGAAACCCTGATGGCGCTGGGTGCGGAGGTCCGCTGGTCTTCCTGCAACATCTTCTCGACCCAGGACCACGCCGCTGCCGCCATGGCTGCCGCGGGCGTGCCGGTGTTCGCCTGGAAGGGCGAAACGGAGGAAGAGTACGAGTGGTGCATCGAGCAGACCATCCTCTCCGACGGCAAGCCGTGGGATGCCAACCTGCTGCTCGACGACGGCGGCGATCTGACCGTGATGATCCACGAGAAGTACCCGGAGATGCTCGACAGCATCCACGGTATCTCCGAGGAGACCACCACCGGCGTGCACCGGCTGTACGAGATGATGAAGACGGGCGACCTGAAGGTGCCTGCCATAAACGTGAACGACTCTGTCACCAAGTCCAAGAACGACAACAAGTACGGCTGCCGGCACAGCCTGAACGACGCTATCAAGCGCGGCACGGACATGCTGCTCTCCGGCAAGCGGGCCCTGGTGGTCGGTTACGGCGACGTGGGCAAAGGCTCCGCGCAGAGCCTGCGCCAGGAAGGCATGGTCGTGCGCGTGGTGGAGGTCGACCCGATCTGCGCCATGCAGGCCTGCATGGATGGCTTCGAGGTGGTTTCACCCTACAACAACGGCAACAACACCGGGAAGGTTGAAGACATCAACACCACGCTCATGTCGGATACGGATCTGATCGTGACCTGCACCGGCAACGCCGACGTCTGCGACAAAAACATGCTCGCCACCATCAAGCGCGGCGCCGTGGTCTGCAACATCGGCCACTTCGACAACGAGATCGACACCGCCTACATGCGCGAGAACTGGCGCTGGGACGCGGTCAAAGACCAGGTACATCAGATCTTCCGCAGCGACGATCCGAGCGACTACCTGATCCTGCTCTCGGAAGGCCGGCTGGTGAACCTGGGCAACGCCATGGGCCACCCGTCGCGGATCATGGACGGCTCCTTCGCCAACCAGGTGCTGGCGCAGATGCACCTGTTCGAGCAGAAGTGGGCGGATCAGCCCGAGAACCAGCGGGCGCCGATCACCGTAGAGGTTCTGCCGAAGAAGCTGGACGAGGAAGTGGCGCAGCTGATGGTGGAAGGCTTCGGCGGCGTTCTGACCCAGCTCACCCCGATCCAGGCCGATTACATCGGAGTGGAACAGGAAGGACCCTTTAAGCCAGAATCCTACAAGTACTGAGGGAGGCCCTTTCCTCCCTCGCGTTCTCCAGGGGGAGACTAGAGGGGGAGAAATGATCCGACTGGCTTCACGAGCCGCGGTGCCTGCCGCGGCTTTTTCTTTCGCTGTTCTGCTGAGCACGGTCGCCACCGCCGACGTGCTGGTGTTCCGACACGCCGAGATTCACCCGATCACCTCGGCGCCGATCGCAGACGGCGCGCTGGTGATCGAGAACGGCAAGGTCGCCGCTGTCGGCGCTTCGGCAGACATCACGAGCCCGGCCGGAGCCACCGAGTACGACCTCACCGGCAAGGTCGTCATCCCCGGCATGGTGGACACCCATTCTCACATCGGCGGCCCCAGCGGCGGTGATTCCAGCGCGCCGCTGAATCCCGAAGCCCGCTCTCTGGACGCCATCGACGTGTTGAGCCCGGCGTTCTGGCGCGCCCGGGCCGGCGGCATCACCACGCTGAACGTGATGCCGGGGTCCGGTCACCTGATGAGCGGCCAGACCACCTACCTGAAGATACGCAAAGACCCGCGCCGCATCGAAGACTGGCTGTTCTGCAGCAATCCCAATACGGAAATCTGCGGCAGCATGAAGATGGCGAACGGCACCAACTCCATCAAGGACAAGCCGTTCCCGGGCACCCGCTCCAAATCCGCAGCGCTGCAGCGCGGGCTGTTCGTCGAAGCCCAGAACTACCTGGAGAAAGCCCGGCGCGCCGCGGCGGATGACAAGCCGGCCCCCGCACGGGACCTGCGCATGGAAGCGATGGCGCAGGTGCTGGACGGCTCCCGGCGCGTGCAGTTCCACTCGCATCGGCACAACGACATTCTCACGGTCGTGCGCCTCGCCGAGGAGTTCGGCTTCACGCCGGTAATCCAGCATGGCTCCGACTCCTGGAAGGTGGCCCGAGAGCTCGCCGCTGCCGGCATTCCGGTCTCGGTGACCTACGTGGAAGCACCCGGCGGCAAGGAGGAGGTGCTCGATGTGAGCATGCGGGTCGGCGCCCTGCTCGAGGAAGCGGGCGTGGACGTGAGCTTCAACACCGACGACTACGTGCTCGATTCCCGCCTCTTTCTGCGCTACGCGGCGCTGAACGTGCGCAACGGCATGTCGGAGACCGGCGCGCTGGAGGCGCTGACCCTGGCCGGCGCCAGGCACCTCGGCCTGGAAGATCGGGTCGGGTCCCTGGAACCCGGCAAAGACGGCGACCTGGTGGTGCTGTCCGGCGAGCCCTTCTCCACCTACACCCGGGTGCTGGAAACCTGGGTGGAGGGCGAACGCGTGTTCGACTTCTCAGACCCGGAGCACCGGACATTCGCCACCGGCGGCGCGGACACCTACCGCACCCATGTCATGCACCATGACCTGGGAGGTGCGCAATGATCAGGATTATCAAGCTTCTGGCCGCGCTGACGCTGCTGACCCTGGCGTCCACGAGCTACCCGGACGACCTGCTGGTGCGCGCCCAGCTCATCCACACGGCGGCCGGCGAGCCGATCGAAAACGGCGCCATTCTGATCCGCGACGGCAAGATCAACCGGGTGGGCCGGGAAGACCGCATGCGCCTGCCCGCCGATGTCCGGATCCTGGAGGCCGCGGTGGTGACGCCCGGCTTCGTCGACGTCCGCACCACCGACGGCATCTCCGGTGTCTACGGCGGCCGGGCCGGGCAGGTTCGTGATCAGGATCAGCTGGAGACCTCCAATCCGGTGCAGCCCGAGCTGCGGCCTATCGATGCCTACAACGCAGCCGACCCGCTGGTGGCGTACGTGCGCCAGTTCGGCGTAACAACCATGCATACGGGGCACGGTCCGGGCGCGGTAATCAGCGGCGGCACGATGATCGTCAAAACCAACGGCAGCACCGCCGAGAGCGCGGTGCTCGACCCTGATACGGCAATCGCCATCACCCTGGGGCCAACGGTGGAGGACAACTTCGAGTCGCCGGGCACGCGGGCCAAAACGGTGGCCCTGCTGCGCACCGCTTTCGTTGAAGCCCAGGACTACGCAAGCAAACGGGCCGGTGACGAGCCACCGGGGCGGGATCTGAAGCTGGAGGTGCTGGCCGAGGTGCTGAGTGGAGACAGAGCGGCGATGATCCGGGCCCACAGCCGTCAGGACATCATCACCGCCCTGCGGCTGCGGGACGAGTTCGGCTTCGAGCTCTGGCTCGACGGCGCCGCAGACGCCCACCTGATGACGGAGCTGCTGCAGGAGGCGGATGTGCCCGTACTCCTGCACCCACCCATGATGCGCGCCGGGCGGGAAACCAAAAACGCCAGCTTCGCCGCCGCTGCGGTGTTGCAGGAAGCGGGCATCACCTACGCCATTCAGAGCGGCCACGAAGGCTACGTACCCAAATCCCGGGTGCTGCTGTTCGAGGCAACCATCGCGGTGGCGAACGGGCTGGCCGCAGCGGACGCCATCGTTGCCATCACCCGAACGCCGGCGGAGCTGCTTGGGATCGACGACCGGGTCGGCAGTATCGAGCGAGGCAAAGATGCCGATCTGGTGCTGTTCAGCGGAGATCCGTTCGAGTACCGGACTCAGGTCTGCGGCGTGATCATCGACGGCGAGCCGGTCTCGGAAACCTGCTGGTAGGCGAGCTGAGCCGGCGCCACCGCTGCCGGCTCAGCACCCGTTTCCGCCACGGCCTCAGAAGGCGTTTTCTCCGTCGCCTTGCCTGACTACAATACCGCCCCCCTCGAAAGCAGTACCGGCCCGCCGTGAATACGGAAACCATCAACGACCTCATCCACATTCTCGATCTCGAGGAGATCGAGAAGAACCACTACCGCGCCACCAGTCCGGACGAGGACCGGCAGCGGGTCTACGGCGGTCAGGTGATCGGTCAGGCGCTGGTTGCCGCATCGCGGACCGTTCCCGAAGACCGGCAGGCTCATTCCCTGCACGGCTACTTCCTGCGTCCCGGGGACACCACCATCCCGATCCTCTACAAGGTGGATCGGATCCGCGACGGCAGGAGCTTCACTACCCGTCGGGTTGTGGCCATCCAGCACGGCCGGGCGATCTTCAACATGTCCATCTCCTTCCAGGTGGTGGAGGAAGGCTTCGACCATCAGATGCCGCGGCCGGAAGTGCCCGGACCGGACAGCCTCCGCGACGAGAACGATCTTCGCGCCGAGTGGGTCGCCAGCATGCCGAAGGAGTACGCGGACTGGGCAAACAGCGCCCACCCCATCGAGGTGCGCCCGGTGGACCCGATGAACATCTTCGAGCCGGAGAAGCGCCCGCCGCATCAGCTCTGCTGGATGCGGGCCCGCAACACGCTGCCGGATGATCAGCGCCTGCATCAGTGCGTGCTGGCTTACCTGTCCGACTGGTCCCTGCTCGATACCGCGCTGCTGCCGCACGCGGTCAGCTACACCGATGGCAACCTGCAGACCGCAAGCCTCGATCACGCCATGTGGTTCCACCGGCCGTTTCGCGCCGACGAGTGGTTGCTCTACGTGCAGGACAGCCCGTCAGCCAGCGGCGCCCGCGGCCTCAACCGCGGGCTGATCTACAACTCGGATGGGATCCTGGTGGCCTCCGCCGCTCAGGAAGGCCTGATGCGGCTGCACGAGGACGACTGACTAGCGGTACGCCCGATCCGGATCCGCCGGATCCCGATAGCGATCGAACAGACGCGTCTGCCGGCTTGTCATGTCCTGCCAGGCACCGTCGATCATCACCGCCTCTGCCCACTCGGTGAGCTCGAGAGGATCACCCGTCCAGACGACCAGGTCCGCGGGTGCACCCGCGCTCAAGGTGCCGGCACCTCTCTCCATGCCCCAGGCCAGCGCAGCCTCCCGGGTCATTGCCGCCAGCGCCGCGTCCCAGGGCATGCCATGGGCGACCGCGTTGCCCGCCATCTGCCGGATCTTTCGCGCGTTCTGGGTCTCGCTCGCGGTCAGCAGCACGCGCACGCCCGCTTCGTGAAGCAGGGCCGCGTTGTCGTGCCGCGCGCCCAGACGTTCATAGGAGGACGGCAGGTTGGCCAGCACGTTCACCACCACGGTCACGCCTTCAGCGGCCAGCAGATCGGCTACCTGCCAGGCCTCCGCGCCGCCGATGACGATCAGCTCGAGATCAAAATCTTCCGCCAGCGCCACCGCTTCGCGAATCCCGCTGGCCCGATCCACCCGCAGCGCCAGCGGCGCGTCGGAGTTTCTGAAGCGGCGCAGCGCGGCCAGGTCCTGATGATTGAAATCGCCGGGCCCGGGCTGGTAGCGGTTCGGGTTGTAGCTGGCTGCCTGGGTGAGACCGCGACGCAGGCGCTGAACCACCGCCGCACGGCTGCCGCCCACGTAGGTGGATGCCCCGGCACCCATGGAAGCAAACAGGCCGAGCTCGGGCCGGATCAGCATCGGCTCGCCGCCGAGCCGGATCAGCGCGCCCCAGCCTGCAAACGGGTCGTTGCCTCCCGTCGGCGCGGTGACCGCTCTCGTCACCCCGTCCCGACGGTTCACCGCCAGCGCCACCGCCGCCGGATTCAGGGCGTAGCGGACATCAAACGAGGCGCCGGACGGATACTCGATCACCGAGCTGTCCACGGTCGTTCGCTCGCCGCCAATTTCAACCAGACCGAGGCTGGAGTAGGACTCGATCAGCCCCGGAGTGACTACGCGCCCCGCTGCATCGACCGTCTCAAAGCCGTCCGGCACTGCCAGACCCGCTCCGACCGCCTGGATGCGACCGTCATTGATCAGCACTACCGCGTTTTCGATGGTGCCGTCGCCGGTGAGCGTGTGCACCCGGGCGCCGGTGATGGCGTAGCTGCTGTCAGCCCCGACGGCGGTCAGCGGCAAGCTGACGAGCAGGGTGCAGAGGACGGCCAGGCAGTTGAATCGCTGCTTCATTCGTCACCTCCGGCCACCGTCTGCTCGAGATCGAAGTCGCTCACCGGGCTCTTGCCGGCCTGCCGGTCGTAGTACGGGAAGCCGTCGACGTAGACCTGATCGGCCCGGGTGTAGACGCTGAAGGGGTTACCACTCCAGAGCACCAGATCCGCCGCTTTGCCCACCTCGATGGAGCCCGTGCTGTCGTCGATCTCCAGCGCCTGGGCCGCGTTCAGAGTGATCCAGCGGATGGCATGCGCTTCATCCACCTCCATGCCCTGACGCCGCGCTGCGGCCATGGCTTTCGCCGCCTCCTGGTTCAGGTGCTGAATGCCGGTGGCAGAGTCGGAGTGAACGATGGAGCAGGCACCGGCCGCATCCACCAGGGCCACGTTCTCGCTGACCCCATCAAAGGCTTCGAGCTTGAAACCCCACCAGTCGGCCCACAGCGCCGAGCAGATCCCCGCTTCAGCCAGCCGGTCGGCGATCTTGTAGGCTTCCACCGCGTGATGGAAAGCCGTGATCCGGTAACCGAACTCGGCGGCCACATCCATCATCCAGACCATCTCATCGGCCCGGTAGCAGTGGTTGTGCACCAGGATCTCACCTTTCAGCACCCCGACCAGGGTTTCCACACCCAGATCCCGGGCCGGCGGCACGTCCGGCCCGTCGTCGTCGTCTTCCTCGCTTGCCGCGGCAGCCTTCGCTGCCCGCGCTTCCTCCTGATCCAGCGCGTGCCGGGCCTTGGCCCAGGCAGCCCGGAAACCGGCGACGTTGCCCATCCGGGTGGCCGGCTTCTGGTTGCGGCTGCCATAGACCCGCTTCGGATTCTCACCGCAGGCCATCTTCAGTGACTGCTTGGCGCCGGGAAACTTCATGTCCTGGACGGAAACCGCCGGCACGTTCTTCAGGGTCACGCCGCGGCCACCGAACAGATTGGCGCTGCCCGGCAGGATCTGCAGCGTGGTCACGCCGCCGGCCAGCGCCAGCGGAAACTGGGGATCCTGCGGCCACACCGAGTGCTCGGCCCAGACGCTGGCGGTGTTGGGGCCCGTCGCCTCGTTGCCGTCGGAGGTGGAGGCGATGCCCGGCGACGGGTAGTTACCGAGATGAGAGTGCACGTCGATGATGCCCGGCGTCAGCCAGCGGCCTTCCGCGTTGACGCTGCGGGCACCGGCAACGGCCAGATCCTCACCTACGGCCACAATCAGGCCATCGGCAATGTGCACGTCGGCGCTGTCGAGCCGCTCACCGGTCCCGGTCAGCACCGTGGCGTTGCGAATCAGAATCGACTCGGTCGGCCTGGGCTCGTAGGTGGACTCGTAGGGCTCGCGAGCGAGCCCGGTTGCCGGGAGCAGCAGCGCAGTGATCAGCGCCAGCACCCCATGCGCGAGCAGCGGCTTCACTGCCCTGCTCCCTTGTAGACCTGGCCGCCCTTCATCACGAAGTGCACGCGGCCGAACTCGTCCGGATCAGCCAGCGGGTCGCCCGGCACAGCGATGATGTCGGCATATTTGCCGGCCTCGATGCTGCCCAGATCTTCCGAGGCGCCGAGCAGGTCCGCGGCGCTGACCGTAGCGCTGACGATAGCCTCCATCGCCGGCATCCCGGCTTCGATCATGTAGCCGAACTCTTTCCAGTTGTCGCCGTGCGGAGACACCCCGGTGTCCGTGCCGAAGGCGATGGGCACACCGGCCTTGTAGGCTCGGGCAAAGGTGTCCTGGATGAGCGGACCGATGGCGGCCGCCTTCGGTCGGACCAGCTCCGAGAAGTAGCCGTCGATCTCCGCTTTTTCGGCGACGAACTTGCCGGCGATGATGGTCGGCACGTAGTAAGTGTCGTTTCGCTTCATGAGCCGCATCACTTCGTCGCTCATGTAGGTGCCGTGCTCGATGGAGGACACCCCGCCGACCACCGCCCGGCGCATGCCTTCCGTGCCGTGCGCGTGCGCGGCCACCTTGAACCCGTAGTCCTTGGCCGCCGCCACGATGGCCTCCACCTCGGCGACGGTGAACTGCGGGTTCTGGCCGGACTTCGCCTGGCTGAGCACGCCGCCGGTGGCGGTGATCTTGATCACGTCGGAGCCTTCCTTGTAGCGAACGCGCACCGCCTTGTAGGCATCTGCCTGACTGTTCACCACCCCGTCCGCCGGTCCCGGATCCCAGCTCAGCGCCTGGCTGCGGCCATTGCTCGGATCGCCATGACCGCCGCTGGTGGCGATCCCTTTACCGGCGGTATAGATCCTCGGCCCAACCACCCAGCCTCCGGCTATGGCATCCCTGAGCGACTGAGCAAGCCCGGCCGTGGTGCCGAGATCGCGGACCGTGGTGAACCCGGCCATGAGCGTACGTTCCGCGTAGGCCACAGACCGATAAGCGTGATCCGCCGGATCGGTGGTGAACGCCTCGATCTGTCGCCCCGGGCTCTGCTGGCTGGCGATGTGCACGTGCATATCGAGCCAGCCGGGCATCACGGTGGCGTCAGTAAGATCGATTACGGTCGCGCCCGGAGATCTCAGATAACCCGGCTCGACCCCGGTGATCCGTTCACTCTCGACCACGATGGACTGCTCGGTGAGCACCGACCCGGTGGTCACGTCGATCAAGCGGCCGACGTGCAGAATCGTCTCAGCGGACAGGTTCGCTGCCGTGAACAGCAGCACGAGTGATAAGCCGGCGAGCCAACGCGCGCCGGGAACTGGCAATTTTCTCAACGGACTTCCCCCCTTCTAACCCGGTCATTCTGACCGATCGCGGCTGCCCTCCGCCAGCGGCCAGTCTGGAATAGTTTGTGCAGTGCAGCGATAATGGGCCGTTTACGCCTGCAGAGACCAGGCGCCTTATTTTTCGGGGGACATCACTTGTCAGAAGCACCAGCGAACGCTGCAAACATCGAGAAAATCGTCGAGTCCGTGGACTCTCTGAAAGCGGACTTCGAGGATCATCGCTATATCTGCAGCGACCAGATCGCCACCGCCGTGTATCTGGCGTACCACCTGAGAAAGCCCATCCTGATCGAGGGTCCGCCCGGCGTCGGCAAAACTGAGCTGGCGAAAACGACAGCGGAGATGTTCGAGCTGCCGCTGATCCGCCTGCAGTGCTACGAAGGCCTGGACGAAGCCAAGGCAATCTACGAGTGGAAGTACGGCAAGCAGCTGCTTTACACGCAGGTGCTGAAAGAGACCCTGGACGAGGTGCTGCAGGGCGCCAAAGGCTTCGCCGAATCGGTGAACCGGCTGCATGAGTTCGGCGATATCTTCTTCTCGGAAGAGTTTCTCGAGCCGCGTCCGCTGATGAAGGCGCTGAAGGAAGAGAACGGCTGCGTGCTGCTGATCGACGAGGTGGACAAGTCCGACCACGAGTTCGAGAGCCTGCTGCTGGAGATGCTCTCCGACTTCCAGGTCTCGATCCCGGAGATCGGCACCGTCAAGGCGGCGGCCGAACCCCCCATGGTGTTCCTGACCAGCAACAACACCCGGGAAATTTCGGACGCGCTGAAGCGGCGCTGCCTGCACCTCTACATCCCGTTCCCGGACACGGATCTGGAGCAGCGCATCATCCACGCCCGCGTCCCGGAGATCCCGCCGGCTCTGCAGAAGCAGCTGGTGACCTTCATCCAGCAACTCAGAGACATGGACCTGAAGAAGGTGCCGGCCATCTCGGAGACCATCGACTGGGCCCGGACCCTGGTGCTGCTGCACACCGAGTCCCTGGACCCGCAGCTGGTCCGGGACACGCTGAACGTCATCCTGAAGTTCCAGGAGGACATCGAGAACGTCGATGCAGAGATCTCCACCCTCACCAGCAACGCGCTGAAGTAACCCAGCTACGTGGATCGCACCCTCACCAACTTCATCCGCGCGCTTCGCAACTCCGAGGTGCGCATCTCCACCGCCGAGACGCTCGATGCGTTCAACGCGGTGGAGCTGGTGGGCTATGAGGACCGCGAGTTTCTGCGCCGCACCTTATCCCTGGTGCTGCCGAAAACGGCAGACGAGAAAGAGACCTTCGAGAACTGCTTCGATCAGTTTTTCTCCTTCGAGGACGTACGCGGCGAGCGGCACGAGGGCGGCAGCCCCGATGGTGCCGACGGCGAGCAGGCGGACGGCGACGAGGCCGGCGGTGACGGTGAGGGCGGCGGCGCCGGCGGCGAGTCTCAGCCCGGGCAGAAGGCCTCGGGCGGCAAGGGCAAGTCGAAGAAAAAGAAGAAGAACTCGCTGATCGAGGAGGAGGAAGAGGAAGATCTGGGGCCGGGCGCCATGTCCGAGCCGGGATCCGAGCTCGGTCAGCTGCTCATGACCAACTCCAAGGTCGAGCTGTCCGTGGCCATGGCTTCCGCCGGCGAGGCCGTGGACCTGAAGAGCATTCAGGTGTTCACCCAGAAAGGCCTCTACACCCGGAAGATCATGGAAGAGATGGGCCTCGGCGGCCTGAACCGGGAGATCGGCGATCTCAAGGAGTCCCGGCAGATTCCCGACCGCCGCCTGGGCCAGGAGCTGAAGCGTCGGCGCGACTGGCTGCGCGAGCAGGTGCGCGACTACGTGGAGAAGCAGTTCCTGCTCCATGCCGACTCGACGGGCAAGCGGCTCCGGGAAGATCTGCTGCGCCGGGTGAAGCTGTCGAACGTCGAGCACCGCAGCTTCCGGCTGGTCCAGGAGATCGTCTACAAGATGGCGAAGAAGCTGGCCGCCCTGCACTCCCGACGCAAGAAAGTCTTCAAGCGGGGCGCCCTGAACGTGCCGCGCACGCTGCGGCACAACATGAGCTACGACGGCGCCATCTTCGATCTGCACTGGAAGTCCGTGAAGGTGGACCGGCCCAAGGTATTCGCTATCTGCGACGTCTCAGGCTCCGTGGCCAACTACGCCCGCTTCATGCTGATGTTCCTCTACAGCCTGGAGGAGGTGATGCCGAAGGTACGCTCCTTCGCGTTTTCCTCCGATCTCGCTGAGGTCACCGATCTGTTCGAGCGCAACAAGATCGAGGACGCTATCGCGAAGACGCTCCGCGACTACAGCGGCGGCTCTACCGATTACGGCCAGGCGCTGCTCGACTTCAAGAAGCTCTGCCTCGACGACGTGGACAACCGCACCACCATCATCATTCTCGGCGACGCCAGGAACAATTACGGCGATCCCCGAACGGACATCATGAAGGAGCTGTACGACCGCAGTAAGCGGGTGATCTGGCTGAACCCTGAGCCACGCAACTCCTGGTTCGTGGGGGATGCTGAAATGAAGAAGTACATGGCGTATTGTCACCAGGTGGACGAATGCAACTCTCTCATGCACCTGGAGCGGGTGGTCGGCAACCTGCTGAGGTCCGTATCCTGAACCCTCAGGAGCCGCGCTGATTCGATGAGCGAAGTCGTTCCCTCCGAAGACTCCTTTACCAGCGCAGCCGGCAAGCAGCTGCTCATTTTCGCGGCCCTGGCCATCGGCGGCATCGCCCTGCTGATGTTCCTGCTGTCCTGGGCCTCTTCTCTGACCGGCGCTGCATCCGGCGCCAACAACGCGGTCGACCCGGCCAGCAACGCCATCACCGTTTTCCTGCGCGAAGAGCCGCCGCAGCTGAACAGCTCGCTGTCGACGGATCAGGTGAGCGGCAGCGTGCTCGGGCACGTGATCGAAGGGCTTCTGCGCTACGACGAAAACAACCGGCTGGCGCCGGCCGTTGCCGAACGCTGGGTGCTGCGTGAAGAGGGGGCCACCTTCTGGCTACGGGAGGACGCCCTCTGGTCCGACGGCGAGCCCGTGACCGCCCATGACTTCGTGTTCGGCTGGCAGACCGGGCTCGATCCCGCCAACGCCTCCGAGTACGCCTTCATTCTCTACGCGATCAAAAACGGCGAGGCCATCAACAAGGGCGAGATGCCGGTGGAGTCCCTCGGCGTGCGCGCTATCGACGACCACACCCTGGAAGTGGAGTTCGAGCGGCCGCTGGCTTACTTCGACAAGCTGGTCGCGTTCTCCACCTACGCGCCGATCCGCGAGGACTTCTACACCGCCATGGCCGGCGCCTATGGTGCCGACGCCGACAAACTGCTCTACAACGGCCCGTTTGTGATCACCAGCTGGGTGCACGGCGCCTCCCTGAGAATGGACAGAAACCCGCTCTACTGGGACAAGGACCGGGCCAAGCTCGACACCATCGATTTCGCCTACATCACCTCTGATGCGAACGCGACGCTGAACCTGTTCAAGGACAACAAGATCGCCTACGCCTCCCTGCAGGCGGAAAACCTGAACGACGCCATGGAGCAACGCTGGCAGATCAACCGCTTCATGGACGGCTCGATCTTCTACATCGAGTTCAACCACCGGGAAGGCCGACCGACGGCCAACCACCATCTGCGCAAGGCGATGCAGCTGGCCACGGATTCGGCCGAGCTCGTCTACAAGGTCACCAAGCTGCCCGGCTACCTGCCGGGAGAATCGCTGTTTCCGGTCTGGCTGAAAGGCGTGGATGGCTTCCTGCGCGAAGAGTACCCGGCGGACTACCCGAGCATGGACATTGAGCAGGCCCGCTGGCACCTGGAGCAGGCCAAGCTGGAGCTGGGGATCGACGAGTTCCCGCCGCTGGTGCTGCTGTCGGGCGACAACCCGATCTCGAGCATCCAGTCCGAGTACTACCAGCAGGTGTTCAGAAAGCACCTGGGCCTGGACATCAAGATCGACAAGCAGATCTTCAAGCAGCGCCTGGCGAAGATGCTGTCCGGCGACTTCGACATGGTGCTGGCAGGCTGGGGCCCGGATTACGACGACCCGCTGACCTTCGGCGATCTGTTCGCCTCCTGGAACCTGAACAACCGGGGCAACTACCGGAACCCCGAGCTCGACAAGTGGGTGCGGGTGGCACAGAACGAGCAGGACACAAAAACCCGGATGGATGCGTTCGGTGAGATCCAGCGGATCCTCATCGAAGACGCGGTGATCCTGCCGAACTACGAGCGCGGCGTCACCTACGTGACCCACCCGCAGATGAAAGGCATGGTCCGGCGGGCGGTGGGCCCGGATCCGGACTTCTCCAACGCCTGGATCGTCGAGGAGTAGCGCCGGACGATGTGGCAGTACACGCTGAAGCGGCTCATCCAGGGCGTGATCACCGTCTGGTTCATCGCCACCGCCACCTTCTTCGCCATGCACAACGTGCCCGGCGACCCGCTGATCAACGACCGCAGCGTCACCGAAGAGATCCGCGCCAACCTGGAAGAGAAGTACGGCCTGAACAAGCCCATACACCAGCAGTACCTGATCTACATGGGCAACATCCTGCGCGGCGACTTCGGCATCTCCTTCACCCAGGAGAACCGGCTGGTCAACGACATCATTCGTGAGCACTTCCCGGTCTCCGCGATCCTCGGCATCCTGGCCGTGGTGTTCGCCGGCCTCGGCGGGGTGCTCTGGGGCGCGCTCACCGCCCTGTACCGTAACCGCCTCCCGGACGTGATCATCATGTTCCTGGTAATCCTCGGCATCTCGGTGCCGAGCTTCGTGGTGGCGGCCCTCGCCCAGCTGACGCTGGTGAACGTGAACGATCTGTTCGGCTTCTCGGTGCTGCCCGTGGCCGGCTGGGGCACCATCTGGCACATGCTGGTGCCGTCCATGGTCCTGGGGCTCGGCACCATGGCCTACCTGACCCGCCTTATGCGCTCCTCGATGCTGGAGATCGTCAACTCCGACTTCATCAGGACCGCAAAAGCGAAGGGCCTGCCGCCGACCCGAATCTTCACCAGCCACCAGCTCAGGAACGCGATCCTGCCCGTGATCACCGTGCTCGGCCCGTCCATCGCCGCCATCACCACCGGCGGCTTCGTGGTCGAGCTGGTGTTCGCGATCCCAGGGCTCGGCCGCTACTTCGTGCAGGCCGTGCAGCAGCTGGACTACACCGTAATCATGGGCACCACGGTGTTCTACGGCGCCTTCCTGGTCTTCATGGTCATCGTCGTCGATCTGCTCTACGGCTGGATCGATCCACGGGTCCGGCTGGAGTAAGGGATGGCAGAAGCGCAACTCACCCGGGCGGACTTCGAGCCGCTGCACGCGGAGCACGAGATCCAGAGCATCTCCAGGCCCTCCCTGTCTTACTGGCAGGACGCCTGGATACGGCTGAAGGCGAACACCCGGGCCCTGATCTCGCTGTACATCGTGCTGGGCCTGCTGGCGTTCACGCTGGTCGGGCCGCTGCTGTGGACGGTGGACCCCGCCGCGCAGGACGTCGACCAGATCAGCCTGCCTCCGGGCGCGAACAGAGCAGCCACTATCGTTGCCCCCTACGAACCCTGGTCCGGCCAGTCCGTGCTGCCGATCAGCGACGGCCTGCGCCTGGCCGATGACGCCACCAGCGAGGCGGTGCGCCTGCAGTGGGATCGGGTGGTCGGTGCGGCTTCCTACTCGGTTTACCGCAGCCTGTTTGATGTGGGCAGCGACCGGGCCCTCGGCCTGCCGCTGGTCGATCTGTACGGTGAGGACACCGTGCACTTCGAGGACCGGCTCGACCTCACGCCGCGCAGCTACTACTACTCGGTCATCGCCTTCGCGCCGGACGGCAGCGAGCTCGATTTCCAGACGCTGGAAGTGGCGGTCTCCCGGGTCATCACCGCCGAGCAGGCGTTCGAACGCGGGCTGATCGACTCGGCCGACGACGTCGAGATCGGCGATCAGGTGCTGATGCCGCTGCACCCCTTCGGCACCGACTATCTTGGCCGGGACATGCTTGCCCGGCTCATGCACGGCGCACGGGTCTCGCTCTTCATCGGCATAGCAGCGCCCCTGCTGTTCGTGCTGTTCGGCGTCGTCTACGGCAGCACCGCCGGGTTTATCGGCGGCCGGGTCGACCAGGTGCTGATGCGCTTCGCCGACTTCGTGGTGGCCCTGCCGTTCCTGCTGTTCATGATCCTGTTCAAGATCGCCTTCGGCATCGGGCCCGGCGAGTCCGGCATCCTGCCTATGCTGGTGGCCCTGGTCCTGCTGTCCTGGCCCGCCACGTCGCGCCTGGTCCGCGGGCAGATCCTGCAGATCCGGGAAGAGGGCTACATCAGCGCCAGCCGGCTGCTGGGCGCAAAAAACAATTACCTGGTGGTGCGGCACATGATCCCGAACACCATGGGCGTGATCCTGGTCACCCTGACCTTTGCCGTGCCCAGCGCCATCTTCACCGAGGCGTTCCTCTCCTTCATCGGCATGGGCGTAGCGCCGCCGACCCCGAGCTGGGGCAGCATGTGTAACGAGGGCATCAAGACCATGCTCACCACGCCGCACGAGCTGATTTTCCCGGCCCTGTTCATCAGCATCACGGTGCTGGCCTTCAACCTGCTCGGTGACGGGCTGCGGGACGCGCTGGACGCGCGGATGAGGTCCACCGAGTGAGCGAGTCACTGCTGAACGTGGAAGACCTGGCTGTCGAGTTCGATACCTACGGCGGCATCGTCAAGGCCGTGCGCGGGGTCAGCTTTGGCGTCGATACCGGCGAGACGCTGGCCATCGTCGGCGAGTCCGGCTGCGGCAAGTCGGTCACCGTGCAGAGCGTGATGGGGCTCATCCCCATGCCGCCCGGCCGCATCACCAGCGGCCGCGCCACGCTGCGCGGCACCGACATCCTGGGCCGGAAGACCATCGACGGCAAAGACATCCGTGGCCGCGAGATCGGCATGATCTTCCAGGACCCGATGACCAGCCTGAACCCGACCATGTCGATCGGCGCGCAGATTGCCGAGCCGCTGGAAGTACATCGCGGCTACTCGAAGAAGCAGGCCATGACCCGGGCCATCGAGCTGCTGGAGATGAGCCGGATCCCGGAGGCTGCCAAGCGCGCCAACCAGTACCCGTTCGAATTCTCCGGCGGCATGCTGCAGCGGGCCATGATCGCCATGGCCATCGCCTGCGAGCCCGCCATCCTGATCGCCGACGAGCCGACCACCGCGCTGGACGTGACCATTCAGGCGCAGATCCTCGACCTGATGAAGGACCTGCAGAAAGACACCGGCATGGCCATCGTCCTGATCACCCACGATCTCGGTGTGGTGGCGCGGATGGCGGACGAGGTGGCGGTGATGTACGCGGGCCAGATCGTCGAGAAAGGCAGCGTCGACGACGTTTTCTATCGCTCAGCTCATCCGTACACCCTGGGCCTGAAGGCGGCCATGCCGAACAACGAGCCGAGTCGTCAGCACGAGCTGACGCCGATCGACGGCAGCCCGCCTGATCTGTTCCACCCGCCAGACGGCTGCGGCTACTTCGCCCGCTGCCCTTACGCGATGAAGGTCTGCGAGCATCACGATCCGGCGGCCTTCACCTTCAGCGATGCGCACAGCGCCAACTGCTGGCAGCACCACGACACCGCGCCGGTGCGGGTGGAAGGCCTGTACTACGCAAACGCGGCCAGCGGAGGCGCCGAATGAGCGAATCCCCGGAAGTTCGGCCGCTGCTGGAATCGAAGGGCCTCACGAAACACTTCGAGCTCGGGAAAAACCAGACGGTGCACGCGCTGGACGGAGTGTCGCTGTCCATCGCGCCGCAGGAGATCCTCGGCCTGGTCGGGGAGTCCGGGTCCGGCAAGTCGACCTACGGCAAGACCCTGATCGGCCTGCACGACAAGACCGCGGGCGAGGTGGTCTTCGACGGTGAGACCCTGCCGCAGAAGTACCACCCGAGAGACTTTCAGCGTCATGCCAAGCGCATGCAGATGATCTTCCAGGATCCCTACTCCTCGCTGAACCCGCGCATGACGGTAGGCGAGATCATCGGCGAAGGCCTGCGCCTGCACTCCGACGACTCCAGCGCCCGGATCCGCGATCGGGTGGGCGACTGGCTGGAGCGCGTGGGCCTGAACGGTGACCACATGGCCCGCTACCCGCACGAGTTTTCCGGCGGCCAGCGGCAGCGCATCGGTATCGCCCGGGCGCTGATCATGGAGCCGGACTTCGTGGTCTGCGACGAGCCGATCTCGGCCCTGGACGTATCCGTGCAGGCCCAGGTGGTGAACCTGCTGGACGCGCTGAAGGCCTCCATGGGCCTGACCATGCTCTTCATTGCTCACGACCTGTCCATGGTCCGCTACGTCAGCGACCGGATGGCGGTGATGTACCTGGGCACTGTGGTGGAGATCGGCCCCGCCAACGACGTCTTCTTCAAGCCCAAGCATCCATACACGGAGATCCTGATCGGCTCGAACCCGGAGCCGGATCCCGAATCGGAACGGCACCGCGACTCAACGCACATCACCGGCGAGATACCGAGCCCGGTGAACGTGGGCGAAGGTTGCCGGTTTGCCGGCCGCTGCCCCAAGGTGATGGACGTCTGCCGCAGCACCACGCCGGAGCTGATCCCCTTACAGGACGTCTCAAACCGCTCCGTCGCCTGTCACCTCTACTAACCTGAGAACGGACAGCACACCAGCGCTGAAGCGTCGTAGTAATCCGAGTCGATGATCTTCGAGCGTGGCTGGACACGAAGTGTCCAGCGCAAAAAAAAAGGGCGCCAGATGGCGCCCTTTCTTTTTGCCGTTACGGCGGCCGTCGGTGACGGCCGTGTCCGCTAGTAGCGGCCAGTCTGGAAGGTGACTTCCAGGCCGTAGTGGCGAGGTACCGTGGTACCAGTGGTCATGCGGAAGTGCTCACCTTCGCCGTTTCGCAGCACCTGCAGCACGCCTACGTCATCCAGCAGGTTGTTCACGAAAGCACTGACGACCCAGCTGCCGTTGCCGCTGGTGAAGGTCGCACGGAGGTCGACTCGATCGTAGGCATCGGCCTTCTCGTTCTCATCCTCAAACGGTGAGTAGTAGACCTCTGAGATCCAGCTGTAGACACCGAACAGATCCAGGCTCGCCCCACCCTGCAGCGGGAAGCGGTAGCTGCCCCACGCGGTGGCTTTGCCTTCCGGAACCTGCAGCAGGCGGTTGCCTTTGATGTTCTCGAGCTGGTCGTCCTGACCGGGGAACAACGAGTTCGGGTTGTCGAAACCGGACGTATTCTTGATGAACAGGTCTTTGCTGTACTCGTTCGGCGTCCAGGAGAAGTTACCACCCAGGGTCAGCCGGTCAGTTGCCAGCCAGGTCGCTTCAGCTTCGATGCCGTAGATCTCAGCACCCGGTGCCTCCAGAACCGAGGTCGTGGTGCCGCCCAGGGTCGAGACTTCCGTCGCTACCGTGTGGATGTTCTTGTAGTCGTAGTAGTAGAACGATCCGTTCACCTGCAGCCGGTCTTCGAACCACTGAGTCTTGTAGCCCAGCTCGTAAGCCGTGAGCTCCTCAGGATCGTAGGTCGGCGTGTTGGAGAAGAACACCAGGTTGTAGCCACCTGCCCGGAAGCCGGTGGTGACGCCGAAGTACATCATCGCCGCGTCGTTGATATCCCAATCCAGGTTGACCCGCCAGGTAACGTCGTCGTCCGTTCGCTCGAAAGGACGGTATACGGAAACCGCGATCGGCCAACCGCCTTCGACGTGCACGTCCTGAACCGGCGAGTAGGTGCCGTCGGCATTAGCAACGAGACCACCGTTGGCCAGATTGATCGTGGAGATCGGAACTGCAGCCAGCAGCGCCTGGGTGTAGCGGAACAGGTTCTCTTCCGCCTTCAGCTCGTCTTCCGCGTAGCGAATACCAGCGGTCAGCGTGAACGCCTCACTGATGTCCCACACACCCTGGGTGTAGGCAGCAAATGCCTTACGCTCCGTGCGCGTGTGATAGAGGAGGTCGGTCGCAGAAGTTCTGGGGCCGTGGTGTACGTTCAGATCGTCATTGCTGCCGTCGTCACCTCCCCAGATGGAAAGCTGGAGGTTGTTGTTGGCAACACCGTTGATCGCCGGGCTGTTCTCGACAGCGAAGTTGCGCTCACAGCTAGGCGCAGGGTTGTCAGATTCCGTACAGCTCTTCTTGGCAGAGTGCAGCGTGACCATTTCCTGCGGCAGCACGGCGTAGACGCCCGTGTTGTCCACATAGGCGTCACGATACCGCGCCTCATCGACGGACGAGTAGAAATCACCGCGCTGGTTGATCGTCGCGTCGTAGAAGAAGATGCCGCTGGTAAACGTTAGGCTCTCGCCGATGTCGTAGAACGCCTGCAGCTCGTGAGATTCGTAGCGTGCTTCGTGGTTCACGTAGAACTGGCGATCGTGAATGAGCGAAGCAGTGTTGTCGTCGTCGGTAATCCGCTCGTAAGAGAGCTCGTTGTTCCCGTAGAGGTACTTCAACGTGACCGCATCGCTGACGTCCCAGGCGATGGTGAACTGCGTCCCTTCCTGCTCAAACTCTTCCACGTTCAGGCCGTTGGTCGCAGCGCAGATGTCCTTGCCTTTGATATCACCCGGGAAGACGCACTCGTTGTATGCCGCCGCGCTGGTCCCTGAAGTGTTGTTGAATCCGTCCAGAGACGCCGCAGCGTTCTGGAAGCCATCGAAATCTGCAAAGTCGATACCGGCCCGGTTCGCCTGCGCGAGCACATCCGCGCCCGTGTCAGGATCCGAGAAGGTCAGCAACGGGCGGGTCATATCGTAAAAGTCGTTGTCCAGCACGTTGGCGATGTCGGTGTTGTTGGTATCAACTCGACGGTAGCCGGGAATCAGCTCCGTGGTGTTTCTGAACGGCGCCCCTTCTTCCGACTGGGTCACCAGACCGCCACCGTTTGCGCCACCGAACACACGATTGATATCCATCCAGTTATGGCGGAAGTCGACTTCGATCGTATCGGTCGGCGTCCACTTCAACAGCACTGCGAAGTTGTCGGTACCGAGACCGTCCAGATCAGGACCGTCACTGCCGATCTCTTCGATGACGCCATCACGTTCACGGTGGGCGAAATTGAGACGACCCATCAGCTTGTCTTTGACGATCGGGCCAGACAGCGCGCCGTATACTTCCTGCGCACCGTAGTTGCCGATAATGCCTTTAACGGCCGCCTCGAACTCATTGGTCGGCTGCTTGTAGAGGATGTTGATTGCACCACCTACCGCGTTGCGGCCGTACAGGGTGCCCTGCGGTCCACGAAGAACCTCAACACGCTCTACGTCCCAGAAGGTTGCCGCGGTAGCCGTCAGCAGGTCTTCCGAGTAGATGCCGTTCATGTAGGTAGAGACACCCGGGTCACCACCGAGCGCACGGAAGTTCCGGCCTACCCCACGAACCGTCGCGTCGTACGGCTGAATGGTGGTAGCTGGAACGAAGTTCTGCAGGTCTTCCTGGTTCCGGATGCCGAAGTCATCCAGGAACTGATCGGTGAAAGCAGAGATGGAAATGGACGTGTCCTGAATGGACGCCTCTTTCCGCTCCGCGGTCACGATGACCTCTTCGATTCTGCGGCCTTCTGCTTCTTCAGCAACCGCAGCGCTGCTGATCGGCAGAATTACCGCAGCAGCAAGCAGCGCGCACAAGGCACGCGACAGGGTATAAGACATTGAATATCCCCTCCATTGTGTAGACCCAGCCCGAATACGGGAGTCTGTACTCGATCCCTCTTATCGAGCGCTCCGGGAGTAAATCGTTTCAGCCAGACCGAGTCAACCGCAAATCGGACCCGGGTCCGACACTATTTGATAGCAAACAGTAAGCGGACGTCGGTTTGTTACTTTCGGTAACGACGAAGCCACTTTTCGGCCATGCGGATCATGGAAATCTCGCTGGTGTAGGCACTCAGATTGGCGACCTGCACCCAGGCCAGATCCAGCGATTCCTCGCTGACGGCGAAGTCTTCCCGCTCTGCCTGGAAGACGAAACGCACGTCGTAGTGAAAGTGGGCGGGGTCCGATTTCCTCGCAGGGATCTCGTGCACATCCAGATCGAAGATCTGCGCATCCAGCACCCGCACCGGCAGGCCGGACTCCTCCTCCGCCTCCTTCTGCGCGGCAAGGAGCGTGTTCGACTCGCCATCGCTGTGCCCGCCGAGTTGAAACCAGGCGCCGAGCTTTCTGTGGTGGGTGAGCAACACGTGGCTCCGGGCCTCGTTGACGAGCCAGGCGCTGCCCGTGATGTGCCCTGCCCAGCAGTCTCTCTCGAAGCAGCGCTCGTGGGCCGTCACGAAGCTGACAAAGCGGTCCACGACCTCGCCCTCGTCGGGGTGCCGTTCGGCGTACTCTGCGATGAGCTCAAGCAAGCGTTGCCTGTGGGGCATGGAGTCGGGATACTCGGTCGGGTTATCTGGAAGCAAAAGAACTCAAGGGGGAAATCATGCTGGCAGTCATCGCAAAGCTCAACGTCGCGGAAGGTAAAGAAGCGGACTTCGAGAAGCACATGCTCGGGCTCGCGGAGCAGGTGCGCGCCAACGAGCCGGGTTGCGACATGTACACGCTGTGCAAAGACGCGGACGGCAACTACCTGATGCTGGAGCTATATAAGGATGCGGACGCGCTGGCGGCGCACGGCCAGTCCGAGCACTTCAAGGCGGCAGGCGCCGGGTTCAAAGGACTGATGGCGGGCGCGCCGGACATCACCCGACTGGAAGTGGTCGGCTAACGCCTTCTCTTGACGGCGGCGGGTTCGGTCTGGAACAGCTCCGCGAGCTGATCCGTCATCGCGCCGCCGAGCTGCTCCGCGTCCGTAATGGTTACGGCCCGCCGGTAGTGGTGGGTCACGTCGTGGCCGATGCCGATGGCAACGAGCTCCACCGGCGAGTGGTTCTCGATCATATCGATGGCGTACTTCAGATGCTGCTCGAGGTAGTTCGACGGGTTCACCAGCAGGGTGGAGTTGTCCACCGGCAGGCCGTCTGAGATCACCATCAGCACCTTGCGCTGCTCGTGCCGGGTCACCAGACGGTTGTGCGCCCAGATCAGCGCCTCGCCGTCGATATTCTCCTTCAGCAGCTCCTCGCGCATCATCAGCCCAAGGTTGCGACGGGTCCGCTGCCAGGGATCGTCCGCTGCCTTGTAGATGATGTGACGAAGGTCGTTCAGGCGGCCCGGGTTCGACGGCTTGCCTTCGGCGATCCAGCGCTCCCGGGACTGACCACCGCGCCAGGCGCGGGTGGTGAAGCCGAGGATCTCCACCCGCACCGAGCAGCGCTCGAGCGTGCGGCCGAGGATGTCGGCGCACATGGCGGCGATGGTGATGGAGCGGCCGCGCATGGAGCCGGAGGAGTCGATCAGCAGCGACACCACGGTGTCCCGGAACTGCATCTCCTTCTCCTGCTTGAACGCCAGCGGGTTCATCGGATCGATGATCACCTGGGTCAGCCTGGAGGTGTCCAGCAGGCCCTCTTCCAGATCGTACTCCCAGGTCCGGTTCTGGATCGCCATGAGCTTGCGTTGCAGCCGGTTGGCCAGTTTGGACGTGGCGTGCTGCAGCGGGATCAGCTGCTGGTCGAGCAGCGCCCGCAGCCGGATCATCTCGTCCGACTCGCAGAGCTCTTCTGCCCGGATCGTCTCGTCGAACTCTTCGGTGTAGGCGTGGTAGTTGACGTCGACGGCAATCCGCCCGGAATCGTCCGGCAGCTGCATGGGCTGTTCGTCCGGGTCCGCCTCGGCGCCCATCTCGTCCATGTCCATGTCGGCGTCCATTTCCATCATGGTGGACTCGCCGTCAGCGTTCTCGTCGGCCATATTCTCGTCGTCGAGAACCACGTCTTCCGGCAGGAACTCGGAATCCGCTTCCGCGCCCTCGTCGACCGTTTCCGTGTCCTGGTCGTCCTGCTCCGCGTCCGGCGGCTCATCCATCTCGGTGAGCAGACCCAGATCGTCGATGATGGTCCGGCAGACGTCGGCAAACTGGTTCTGGTCGAGCAGCACGTCGCGCAGGCGCTCGATGTCGCTGCCCGCGTGTTCTTCCACGTAGTCGCGCCAGAACCGGACCACGTTCTCAGCCGACGGCGGCAGCTCCCTGCCCGTCAGCTTCTGCCTGACAAGCAAGCCAACGGCCACCGACAGCGGCGCCTCGGCTTCCGTGGTGATGCTGTCGAACGCCGCCTCCTGGCACTGCACCTCGAGCGAGGCTGCCAGGTTCTGGGCCACGCCCTCCATGCGGTTGGAGCCGATGGCTGCTACCCGGGCGTTCTCGATCCACTGGAACATCTCCTGGGCCGGACCGCCGCGCGGCGAGCGGGTCTGATGCAGAGCGTCGTCGTGGAAGCGCAGGCGCAGGGCGAACTCGTCGCCCATGCCGCGGACGGCGTTGATCTCTTCCGCGTCCGCACCCATGGCAGGCAGGGGCACCCGTATCCGATTGCCTCGGACGGAAGGGGGGCCCTGGCCAAAGCTCACCTCCAGCTCGTCATCCCCGGCGATGGCGCGGATGGTGGCGGTGGTGGCGCGCTTGAACGGCTCCAGTGGGTGGTCTTGCTCGGACATCTTCCTCGGACTGCTTGCTCGAGCGGGTTCAGGCGCTCTTCAGCGTAATGCTGGCCGTAGCATCTCCCAGGTCTTCACCCATGCAGCGCTGGTAGTACTCGGCGACAATCGGTCGCTCGAGCTCGTCGCACTTGTTCAGGAACGTCAGGCGGAAGGCAAAGCCGACGTCGCCAAAGATCTCGGCGTTCTCCGCCCAGGTGAGCACGGTCCGCGGCGACATGACCACGGAGACGTCACCGTTGATGAAGCCTTTCCGCGTCAGGTCGGCGACCGCCACCATGTTGGAGATGGTGCGCTGACCTTCGGCCGTCTGCTGGTAGTGCTTGGCTTTGCCGAGCACGATCTCAACCTCGGCTTCGTGCTCGAGGTAGTTCAGCGTGGTGACGATGCTCCAGCGGTCCATCTGGCCCTGGTTGATCTGCTGGGTGCCGTGATAGAGGCCGGTGCTGTCACCGAGGCCAATGGTGTTGGTGGTGGAGAACAGCCGGAAAAACGGATGCGGCGCGATCACCTTGTTCTGGTCGAGCAGGGTCAGCTTGCCTTCCACTTCCAGCACCCGCTGGATCACGAACATCACGTCCGGACGACCGGCGTCGTACTCGTCGAACACCAGCGCCACAGGATGCTGAATCGCCCAGGGCAACAGGCCTTCCCGGAACTCGGTGATCTGCTGACCGTCCTCGATGACGATGGCGTCCTTGCCGACCAGGTCGATGCGGCTGATGTGGCTGTCCAGATTGATCCGGATGCAGGGCCAGTTCAGGCGCGCGGCCACCTGCTCGATGTGGGTGGACTTACCGGTGCCGTGGTAGCCCTGGATCATCACCCGGCGGTTGTGGGCGAAACCGGCCAGGATCGCGAGGGTGGTGTCGTGATCAAACCGATAGTCGTCGTCCACCGCCGGCACGTAGTCCGTGCGCTCGGAAAACGCCGGGACCTCCAGATCCTGGTCGATGTTGAACACTTCCCGAACGTTGACTTTGATGTCCGGGATGAAGTCTGGCGACAAACCGTCGCTGTCGTGCGTCGTCAAGGGCGTTCCCCTACTGCAGGCAAGCGGGCTATTGTACGGCCCCGAACGGGAAACCGACAGAAAACAGGCTAAAAAAGAGGCTCCAGGATCATGGCGAAGGTGTATATGGTGCGGCACGGCAAAGCCGCCGCCGGATTCGACGGCCACGCGGATCCCGGCCTCGATGATCTGGGCCGCGCTCAGGCCGAGGCCACGGCCGCCATGCTCGACGCGCTCGGGCCGATGCCCATCTACTCGTCGCCTCTGGCCCGGGCGCGGGAAACGGCGCTGCCGCTGGCGGAGCGCTGGTCTTCGGAGGTGATCATCGAGCCCAGAGTGGCGGAGATCCCCTCGCCCACCGAGGATCTGGCCGAACGCGCCACCTGGCTGCGCCAGGCCATGGCCGGCAGCTGGGCAACCCTCGATGAGTCCCTGCAGGCCTGGCGGCAGGCGCTGATCGAATGCGTGCGCGCCATCCCCGAGGACTCCGTGGTCTTCTGCCACTACATCGCCATCAACGTGGCGGTCGGCGGCGCCGAAAACGATGAGAGGATGGTGATCTTCTCGCCGGACAACGGCTCGGTGACCACGCTTTCGAACGACGGTGGCAGCCTGCAGGTGCTGGAGCTCGGCCGCACGGCCGTCACCCACGTCAACTGAGCCGGGCTCGCGCTTCGGGCGGGCCGATCGACCACCAAAAGTTGGCCGTTTTCGCCAACCCGACTAAACCAATTCTGCTGGCGGCGCATCAAACCCACGGTTTACGGGGGTTTCCGGCACGCTGAAAACTGGCACGGACTTTGAAACCCCTCTTCCGCCGGTACGCATTTTCGTACCGGAAACGAGTTAGACGAGAGGGGTCGTCCGTTGATCGAAGCATTTGCCAAGCACAGGGTTGCCGCCAATCTGGCGATGATCATGATGACCCTGGCGGGCATCTGGGCCATCCGGGCCATGCCGACCCAGCTCGACCCGCCCATGCACTTCCCGCAGGTGTTCGTCGAGGTCACCTGGGTCGGGGCCAGCGCCGAAGACCTGGAAACCCTGGTCACCACCCCGATCGAGCAGCAGCTGCGCACCCTGCCGGAGCTGAAGGAGATCACCTCCAGCACCCGCAACGGCAGCACCTTCATCAACGTCCGCTTCGCCTACGACTCCGACATCACCATTGGCTTCGAGCAGGTGAAGCAGCGGGTGGCCAACATCCGCAACCTGCCGGTTGGCATCGAGCCGCCCATCGTTCGCCGGCCGGTGGATACCGAGCCCATCATCGAGTTCCTGATCACCGGCGGCGACGACGTGACCACGCTGATCCCGCTGGTCCGTCGCTTCGAAAAGGACCTGCTGTCCCGCGGTATCGGTGGCATCTGGTACGACGGCCTGCCGCTGGAAGAGATCGCGCTGCTGGTGGGCGGCGAGAACCTGCAGGCCATGGGCTTCACCCTGGACGAACTGGCCCGCGAGGTTGCCCGGGTCAGCCAGAACCTGCCCGCGGGCACGGTAGGCAGCGGTCAGGCGTCGCGGCAGCTCAGAGGCCTTGATCAGCGTCGCGACCCGCTGGCTTTCGAGCAGCTTTACCTGCGCTCCGGCGATCAGGTGATCCGTCTGAACGACGTAGCGGAGGTGGTGCGCCGACCGCAGCGCGGTCAGCCCATCGTCACCAACCAGGGCGAGCCGACCATCAGCATGTTTCTCTGGCGGGCGACCGACGCAGACGCTTACCACGCCCACCAGACGGCCATGCGCTGGCTGGATGAAGTCCGCCCGAACCTGCCGGAAGGGGTCACCATCACCGTCTCACAGAGCGTCTGGGATCTGCTCGGCGCGCAGCTCGGCATGATCGTGGAGAACGGCCTGACCGGGCTCGTGCTGGTGATCATCATCCTCTTCGTGTTCCTGAACGGCCGGGTGGGCTGGTGGGTCATGATCGGCATTCCCGTCAGCTTCATGCTCGCCCTGGCCATCTTCCATCTGGCGTTCGGCTACGGCATCAGCCTGATCGCGCTGATCGGTCTGGTCATGGCCTTGGGGATCGTGGTCGATGACGCGATCGTGGTGGGCGAGGATGCGGTCACACACTTCGAAGCGGGCAAGTCGCCGCGGGACGCTGCCATCGCCGGTGCCCGGCGCATGTGGATACCGGTGGTCACCTCGTCGATGACGACCCTCGCCGCCTTCATGCCACTGCTGATCATGGGCGGCGAGATGGGCGACGCCGTGCTGGCCCTGCCCACGGTGCTGCTCTGCGTGATCATCGCCTCGCTGGTGGAGTGTTTTCTGGTGCTGCCGGGGCATCTTTCGCACACCCTGGGCAAGGTCCAGCCGCCGGCGCCGACAAGTTTCCGGGCCCGGTTCGATAAGGCGTTTTTCAATTTCCGCGACGAGCACTTCATGCCGCTGGTCAGGAAGGCGCTCGACTACCCGGGCGCCACCGTCTGCGCGGCGATCGGCGGCTTCATCATCGCCGTATCCCTCATGGCCTCCGGCCACGTCGGTTTCGCCTTCGTCACCGGCTTCGACTTCGAGAGCCTGGAAGCGAACGTGGAGTTCGCCTCCTCCGCCACCGATTCGGACAAAGCGGCGTTCCTCGAGCAGCTGGAGACGGGGCTCGCCGCCACCCACGAGGAGACCGGCGCAGCCAACCTGCTTGGCTGGACTACCAAGTACAACCTGGCCACCTTCGCCGACGACCGGATGACCGGCGAGCAGTACGCGTCCATCGACGCCAGCTACGCGTTCGAGGAGTCCCGCACCACCTCGCCCCAGGCGTTCGTCAATGCCTGGCGGGAGAAGATCGACCGGTCCGCGTTCGTTGAGCAGCTGACCATCGCTGTGGACGGTGGCCAGAACAACGGCATGCCGGACATCACCCTGGTGCTTTCCGGCGACAGCATCGACAACCTGAAGCGTGGCGCCGAAGAGCTCGCCGAGGCGCTCGCCTCCTACCCCGGCGTCTCCAACGTGGTGGACAACCTGCCTTACGGGCGTGAGCAGATCATCTTCGAGCTGACGCCCATGGGCCGCTCGCTGGGGCTCACCTCTGACGCCATCGGCCGCCAGCTCAGGGCCGCGTACAGCGGCGCCAGGGTGCAGATCTTCAACGAGAACGACGCCGAGCTCGAAGTCCGGGTGATGCTGCCGGACGAAGAGCGCGACGACCTCGGCCGGCTGTCCCAGTTCCCGATCCGCACCGCGGACGGCAACTACGTGCCGCTGTCTAACGTGGCCATTCTCTACAACCGGCGCGGCATCGACGTGATCCGTCACACGGACGGCCGCATGGCGGTTTCGGTCAGCGCCAACGTGGATCCGGCCCAGGCCAATGCCATCGCCATCACCGAAAGCGTCACCGCGAAGGACATGCCGGGCATCCTCGACACCTACAACCTGACCTACGGCCTCGGCGGCAAGTCGGAGCAGGACGCGCTGGTCATGCAGACCATGATGCTCGGCGGCATGCTGACGCTGATACTCATCTACCTGATCCTGGCCTGGACCTTCTCTTCCTACCTCTGGCCGCTGGCCATCATGATGGCGATCCCGTTCGGCTTCACCGGCGCCGTGGCCGGCCACTGGGTCACCGGCTGGGAGGTGGGCGCGATGAGCATGCTCGCGTTCTTCGCCCTGACCGGCATCGTGGTCAACGACTCCATCGTCCTGATCAGCTTCTTCAAGCGCGATGTGGAAGCCGGCCTGTCGATCAGGGAGTCCCTGGAACGGGCGATCCGCTCCCGCTTCCGGGCCGTGATCCTCACCTCGCTGACCACCATCGCCGGCCTGACGCCGATGATGTTCGAAACCTCGTCGCTGGCGTTTTACATGGCGCCCATCGCCGTCACCCTCTGCTTCGGCCTGGCCTTCGCCACCCTGCTCGTGCTCATCGTCATCCCGGCGCTGCTGACGCTGCTGGAGGCGAGCCACGGCCACACGGTGGAGGGCGCGCGCCGGCTCGTCGACCTGATCCGCAACCCGGAGGCTCAGGCCGCCGGGATGCCTGGCCCGATCGCTCCTAACAACCAATCTGAGAGAGAAAACTGATGTTTGCTCGATTGAAACTGCTCACTGCCCACCCGCGCGGCCGACGCTTCGTCGCCGGTACTGGCTTCATCGCCGTGGCGCTGCTCGCCAGCATGTCCATATTCGCCACCGGGCCGAACCCGCAGCCCGCCGAGCGCACCGAAAAGGCCTGGCCGGTTTCGGTGCTGGAAGTGGTGCCGAGCCCGCTGACCCCGACCTTCACCGCTTACGGCAGGGTCGAGTCCAGCAACGTGACTCACCTGCGCACCGATCTGGTGGCCGAGGTGGAAAGCGTCAACGTCCGAGAGGGCGACTGGGTGGAAAAGGGCGACGTGCTCATGACCCTGTCGGATGAAGAGCTCAAGCTGGACCTGCTCGAGCGCCAGGCAGAGCTGAAGCAGCTCGAAGCCAACCTTGCTTCCACCCGGATCGAGCAGGAGATGTTCGAAGAGTCCACCGAGCACTTCCGCTCCATGCGGGGCGTCGCGCAAAAAAAGCTGGAACGCCATCAGGACCTGGTGGCGAAGCGTTTGATTTCTCAGGGGCTGCTGGACGAAGTAACGGCCCAGGCCAATCAGGCCAACATCGACTACCAGACGCATATGCGTACGCTGGCCGACTTCCCGAACCGGCTCGCGGCGCAGGAAGCGGCCGTGGACCGGGCCCGGGCTCAGGTTGGCCAGGTGCAGCTGGAGATCGACAAAACCAGGATTACCGCTCCTTTCCGCGGGCCGATTCTCAGCGTTTTCGTAGCACCCGGCGATCGTTCGAACATCGGCGCCACACTCGCCGATATTGCGAACGCCGATGCTTTTGAGGTCCGGGTGCAGATTCCGGAACGGTTCGGCACCGGGCTGCACGACAACCTGACGGCCGGACGGCTGGTTACCGCAACCACTGAGGACGGTGTGGTCCTCGCCCTGTCCCGACTGTCCGGACAGGTGAAGCGGGGTCAGTCCGGGCTGGACGCCTTCTTCGAGCTGGACGCCCGCCAGGGCTCCCCGGAGACGGCGCTGGGACGGATGCTGGAGCTGGCGATCACCTTGCCAGAGGAAGAGGCGGTGATTGCGCTGCCCGTGCAGTCCATCTACGAGAACGATCGGATCTACGCCATTCGCGATGTGGCCACGGAGGCCAGCGGCCAGCTGGAGGGCAAGCACGAGTACCGGCTGGAAGCCATCACGGTGGAGCGGGTCGGTGAGGCCCAGGCAGAAGACGGCCAGCACCGGATTCTGGTGCGCTCACCGGAGATCAGCGCCGGCCGGAAAATCATCACCACCCAGCTGCCGCGGGCGATCTCCGGGCTGCTGGTGGAGCCAGCCTGAAATCATTGAATCCATGGAAAGGAATCTGAACATGAGCAAGCAACCCCCGTCCGTCACCATCTCAGAGCTCAAGCAGTCACCGGCCCGGGTGATCGAGCAGGCCAAAGCCTGCGCCCAGCCGGTGCCGATCCTCCGCAACAACCAGGTGGAGGGCTACTACGTGCCGGTGAACGCCATGACGCTGATGACCGCGTCTGATCAGGAGGTAAACTCTGCCTTCGACGCCATCCTCGATACCCACGGGGATCCCATTCGATGGCTCGCCAGCCATTGAAGTTTCTCTCCGATCAGCAGGTCGCCGACATCCATGAAAAGCTCATGGCCAGGGACGGCGGCGTTGCGGGCTATCGGGAAGGTGCGCAGCTGGCAGCGATGCTGGAGCGGATCCGCAATCAGATTCGCTTCGGCGGCGGCTGCGCCAACCCGGAGCTGATCGCGGCCATGACCACCTTCGCCCTGACCATCGGCCAGCCGTTCAACGACGGCAACCGGCGCACGGCGCTGGCCTGCGGCCTGGTGGTGCTGAAGGTGAACGACTGCAGCTCCGAGCCGGAGCCGGTGCGGCTGCTCAGGCTGATCGTGGCGGCCTGCGCGGGCGAGACCGACCAGGAGACATTCATCCGGGATTACCTGGCGCTGCTCTAAGGCGAGCAATCAGGGTCGACGCAGGGCCTCGAGCTGCGTCTCCAGCGACGGCAGGCGGACGCCGGCCAGCCGCAACAGCAGATCTTCCAGGGATATCCAGGCATCTCCGAGCAATTGCCCCTTGCCCTGCTGATCAACCAGCGCACATTGCGCCAGCACCCGATCCATGGCCGCCGTCGATCCCAGCCGCTTCACCAGCCGATCGGTGATCCGACGCCGGAACTGCGGCACCCGACCCTCGGCGATCTGCCGCAGCTGGCTGGTCAGGGCACCGAGGATCGCAAACAGGGCGACCCCTTCCGCCCGCAGCCCTCTGACCATGCGCGAAACCCTGGCGCTCTCCCCGTTGTAAACCGCATCGAGCAGCTCGAACACGTCATAGTGCGCCGCGTCCTCGAGCACCGCCGCCAGCGCTTCCTCGGCGATCGGCTGCGGCAGGTCGGCCAGTCGCAGCTTCTCCACTTCCTGCACCGCCGCCAGCAGGTTGCCTTCGACCCGCTCCGCCAGATAGGTGAGCGCCGCCGGCTCCAGCTTCTGACCCGCCCGCTGCAGCCTGGCGCTGAGCCAGCGCGGCAGTTCGTGCGCGCCGATGGGCCAGAGCTGCAGGATCACGCCGGCCTGATCCAGGGCTTTGAACCAGGCAGCGTTCTTCTGCCGGCCGTCGATGCGTGGTGCCCGGATCAGCAGCAGGTTGTCTTCCGGTGGGTTGGCGCAGTATTCACGCAGCACTTCTGACGGGACCTTGTCGAACTTGGCCGTGGGGTTGCGCAGATCGATGATCTTCTTCTCGGCGAACAGCGACATCGCCGCCCCTTCCTGCAGGATCTCGTGCCAGCTGAAGCCGCTCTCCACGTGCATCACGGTGCGCTCGCTGTATCCGGCGGACCGGGCTGCTGCCAGGATCGCATCCGCCGCCTCTTCGACGAGCAGCGTCTCGTCCCCGGTGATGAAGTAGACGGGCGCGAGGGCGCCGCTCAGATGGCTGCCTAAGTCCGGTGCCTTAAGTTGCACTGCTGCCCGCGCTCGGCGGGGTGGTGACCACCGCGTTCACCCCGCGGATGATCTGCTGCACCAGGTCGTCGACCATTTCCCGCTGCAGGAGCGCCTGCTCCTCGCTGGAGCCGACGATGTTGTCCCGGTCCACCGTGTAGATGCGGCTGGCGCGAACGCTGCGCGCGTCGGCCAGGGTATCGCCCTTGGCGTCATGCACCGCGTACACCACGGTCAGCGTGGTCTGATACTCGGCCGCCCGGGCCTGGTCCGTCACGGACACCGCGCGCCGGTTGGAGCGATCGCTGAGGAGCTCGATGGTCACGTCGGCCGCGCCGCTTCCGACCACTTCCACGCCGGCGCTCCGGAGCGCCCGGCCCAGCGGGTCCGCCACCGGGTTGCGCAGGTTGGAGGTGATCTTCGCCGTCTCGATGTTGCCATCCAGCTCCCAGGTCCTCAGGTGAAAGCCGCAGCCGGCTACCAGAGCCGCCAGGGCAACAACGAGAAGTGGCCTGAAGACGAGTTCGCGCACGGAGTACCTGCTCTCAGCCTACAACGATGTTCAGCAGCTTACCCGGGACCAGGATCACCTTGCGAGTGGTCTTGCCTTCCACGAAGCGCGCCACGTTCTCGGTCCCGAGCGCTGCTGCCAGCGCCCCGTCCTGATCCACATCGGCCGCAACCTCGATCTTGCCCCGGACCTTGCCGTTGACCTGCACCACCAACTCCAGGGTGTCCTGGATCAGCGCCGATTCGTCCACGGCCGGCCAGCCGGCTTCCACCAGCAGGCCTGTGCCGCCGAGCGCAGCCCACAACGACTGAGTGACGTGCGGGGCGATGGGCGACAGCACCAGCACGGCCGTCTGCAGCGCCTCGCGCACTGCCGCCCGATCCGCATCGTTTGCTGCTTCGGTCTTCGACACCAGGTTGACAAGCTCGTGCACGGCAGAGACCACCGTGTTGAACGAGAGCCGCCGTCCGTAGTCGTCATCGGCCCGCTTCAGCGTCTCGTGGGTCTTCCGCCGCAGGTCTTTGCCGGCAGCGCTGAGCGCATCCACATCCAGGGCCGGCACCGAGCCGGCGTCCAGGTGATCCTGAACCAGCTTCCAGAGCCGCTTCACGAACCGTCCCTGGCCTTCCACACCCGCTTCCGACCACTCGAAGGACTGATCCGGTGGCGCTGCAAACATCATCGCCGTGCGCACCGCGTCCGCGCCGTACTTGTCGAGCAGGTGCTGTGGGTTGCCCGCATCGCCGGCGGACTTGGACATCTTCCTGCCGTCCTTCAGCACCATGCCGAGCATGAGCAGACGCTTCCAGGGCTCGTCCGAATCGAGCAGGCCCTCGTCCCGCATCAGCTTGTGATAGAAGCGTGCGTAGAGCAGGTGCAGGATCGCGTGCTCGATGCCGCCGACGTAGTGATCGACCGGGGTCCAGAACTTGGCCCGTTCGTCCACCATCGGCCGGTTGGCGTCCGGTGAGGCAAACCGGGCCTGGTACCAGGACGACTCCATGAAGGTATCGAAGGTGTCCGTCTCCCGCCGCGCTTCGCCGCCACACTCCGGGCAGGTGGTTTTATAGAAGCTCTCCATGGTGGTGAGCGGTGAGCGCACGCCCTCGAACTGCACTTCCGTCGGCAGCACCACGGGCAGGTCTTCGTCCGGCACCGGCACGATGCCGCAGTCCGGGCAGTGGATCATCGGGATCGGGCAGCCCCAATAGCGCTGCCGCGACACCAGCCAATCCCTGAGGCGGTAGTTGGTCTGCCGGCGGCCGTGGCCCTTTGCCGCCAGCGCGTCGGCGATGGCGTTGAAGGCATCGGCTGAGGACAGGCCGTCGAACTCACCGGAGTTCACCAGCACGCCGTACGGCACGAAGGCGGCCTCGCTGAGGTCGCAGGGCTCGTCCGAACCGTCGGCCGGCTCGATCACCTGCTTGATCGGGATGCCGTACTTGCTGGCGAACTCCCAGTCCCGCTGGTCGTGTCCAGGCACCGCCATCACCGCCCCGGAGCCGTACTCCATCAACACGAAGTTGGCGACCCAGACCGGCAGCGACTCGCCGGTGAGCGGGTGGCTGACTTCGAAAGAGGTCTGCACGCCGGCCTTTTCCATGGTGGCCAGATCCGCTTCCGCCGTGGTGGCTTTCCTGCACTCCTCGGCGAAGGCAGCAACGGCCTCATCGGTTTCTGCTGCCTGCTGCGCGAGCGGGTGCGCCGCGGCAACCGCCACGTAGGTCGCGCCGAGCAGGGTGTCCGGACGGGTGGTGTAGACAGTGAGAGACTCGTCGGCGCCCACCACCGGGAAATCGATCTCCACCCCTTCGGAGCGACCGATCCAGTTCCGCTGCATGGTCTTCACCGAGTCCGGCCAGCCATCCAGGTTGTCCAGCTCGTCGAGCAGCTCCTCGGCGTAGTCCGTGATCTTCAGGAACCACTGCGGCATCTCGCGGCGCTCGACAATGGCACCGGAGCGCCAGCCGCGGCCGTCTTCGACCTGCTCGTTGGCGAGCACGGTCTGGTCCACCGGGTCCCAGTTGACCACCGAACTCTTCCGGTAGACCAGGCCCTTGCGATAGAGCTTGGTGAAGAACCATTGCTCCCAGTGGTAGTAGGAGGGATCACAGGTGGCGAACTCCCGGGACCAGTCCATGCCGAAGCCGAGCGCCTGCATCTGCCCGCGCATGTTGGCAATGTTGTCCCTGGTCCAGACAGCCGGCGGGATGCCGTTTTTGATCGCAGCGTTTTCAGCCGGCAGGCCGAAAGCGTCCCAGCCCATGGGGTGCAGCACGTTGAAGCCCTTCAGCCGCTGGTAGCGGTTGATCACGTCTCCCAGGGTGTAGCAGCGCACGTGCCCCATATGCAGCTGGCCGCTGGGATAGGGGAACATGGACAGGCAGTAAAACTTCTCCTGGTCCGCTGATTCCGTGGTCTTGAAGCACTCTGCGTCGTTCCAGAGGGCTTGCGCATCCTTTTCAACCGTACGCGGGTCGTAGGGCGTGCTCATGGCAGCTATCGATCACAAATTTTGGGGCGCGAAGGATACCAGAGGTACCCCTGTTATTTCTGCCCACCGGAGGCTGCTGCCGGACGGGCCGGCCAGGCCAGAACCGCCAGCCCGGCAAGCGCCAGCAGCCCGTACAGCGGCCAGGATCCGAGCCGGTTGAACGGGGTCCGCCCGGTCCTCTCCTGATACTCGCCGCTGAGCACGCCCACCTCGAACTGCGGCAGCTCCGCCCGGACCGCGCCCAGATGATCGACGATGGCCGTCACCCCGTTGTTGGTCGCTCTGAGCAGCCAGCGGCCGTTTTCGAGCGCCCGCATGCGGGCGATGGCCAGATGCTGATGCGGGCCGATGCTGTCACCGAACCAGGTGTCGTTGGAGATGGTGAGGAGCACGTCCACTTCTTCCCGGACCAGCTCCGGGTAAACGATCTCGTAGCAGATGGCCATGTTGGCGCTGCGGCCATCGAGGCGCAGCGGCGGCTGCCGCCAGTCGCCGGCCTCCGCGTGCGACATGGGCAGATCGAAAAACTCGATCAGGCCCCGCAGCAGACCTTCCAGCGGCACGTACTCACCGAAGGGAACCAGCCGCCGCTTCACGTAGCTGCCTTCGGCAAGCCCGAGCCCGCGCGCCGTGTTGAGAAAGCTGTACTCCTCTCCCGGGTAGACGCGGATCGCCGGCAGCCCGAGCACCAGCGACGAGCCCTCGGCCTTACCTCGCGCATCCAGCGCGTCCAGCAGCTCTTTGGCCTGATGCTCGAACACGGTGATGGCCGCCTCCGGCCAGAGGATCAGATCAGCACCCCAGTGCGGCTCGGTCAGCGCCCGGTAGTGGGCGATGATGGGCAGCCGGTTGGCCGGATCCCACTTGCTGGCCTGGGTGATGTTGCCCTGCATCAGCGCCGCGGTCCGGCCAGGGCCGGCTTCCGTCCAGGCCACGTTGCCGAGACCGAGCCCCAGCAGCCAGGGCAGCAGGGCAACGGTGGCGGTGGCGGCGAGCAGCCGCCGGTCCGAGGCGCCGGTCGCCAGCACCGACCGCAGGAGCAGCACCAGGGCGACGCCGGAACAGAGCACGGCGAAAGAGACCAGGGAGACCCCGCCGATGGGTGCAAGCGCAGCCAGCGGCGACTCGATCTGGCCGTAACCGGCCGCCGTCCAGGGGAAGCCAGTCAGGAACCAGGTGAAGAGCCACTCGAGAGCCAGGTAAAAGACCACAAAAAGAACCGCGGCCCGCCAGGGCGCCGCCGGCCTCAGGCGGACGAACAGCCAGGCCTTGAGCATGGGCAGCAGCGCCAGCCCGGACGCAAACAGGGCAACGAGAAAGCCGGCCAGCAACGGCGACGCGCCGCCGTGCTCGTGAATGCTGACGTAGATCCAGGAGGTGCCGACCCCGTACAGGCCGAGGCCGAACAGCCAGCCCGCCAGCAGGCCGCGCCGCTCCGTTTCCAGCAGCACCCAGAAGTAGAGGCCAACGGCCAGGGGCCCGACCAGCCAGAAGTGGAACGGTGCCATGGACAGCGGCAGAAGCGCGCCCGCCGCCAACGCCAGAAGCGGGTGCTTCAAGGGGTGCGTACTTGCAGCAGCCGGACCCGACGCGAGTCCGCGTTCAGCACCTTGAACTCCAGATCCTCGATGCCGACCGATTCGCCACGTTCCGGCAGGTGCCCGAAGGCCTTGAGCACGATGCCGCCGATGGTGTCGAACTCCTCGTCATCGAACTCGCGATCGAAGTACTCGTTGAAGTCCTCGATGGTGGTGGTCGCTTTGACGTTCCAGGTGTTCTCATCGAGCTGCTTGACGTAGCTGTCGTCGTCCACGTCGTGCTCGTCCTCGATGTCGCCGACGATCTGCTCGAGCACGTCTTCGATGGTCACCACGCCGGACACGTGCCCGTACTCGTCCACCACCACCGCCATGTGGTTCCGGGTGCTGCGGAAATCCTGCAGCAGCACGTTGAGCCGCTTGCTTTCCGGCACAACCGTTGCCGGTCGGATCCAGTCTTTGATGTCGAAGTCACGGTCCGCGTCCACCGCCAGCTGCAGCAGATCCTTGGCGTGCAGGATGCCCTTCACGTCATCCAGGTCGTCGCCCACCACCGGGAACCGGGAGTGCTTAGCTTCTACCACGGTTTTGATGATCTCGTCCTTCGCCTGATCATCGTTCAGGCAGGTCATCTGGGTGCGCGGAATCATGATGTCCCGGGCCTGCATGTCGGAGACCTGCAGCGCGCCGAAGATGATGTTCAGCTCCTCGCCATCCATGAGCTGCCGGTCGGCAGCGTCACGCAACGTCTCCCGCAGCTCGACCCGATCGGTCGGCTCGCCGGAGAAGAGTTCGGAAAGCCAGTCCATGATGGACCGGCGTCCTTCGCCTTGTTCGCTCATGTTGTTGGTTCCGGGTCGGTCAGCTGGCAGCGTAAGGATCCGCCACGCCGAGCCCGCCCAGAATCTCCCTTTCAAGATCCTCCATCACATCCGCCTCGGCCGGATCCACATGATCGAAGCCGTACAGATGCAACATTCCGTGCACGACCATATGCAGATAGTGGTCTTGCACACGTTTGCCTTGTGATTGCGATTCCTGCTGCACGACAGGATCGCAGATCACGACATCCCCCAGTATCTTGTCCCCTTCCGGCACCACCATATCCGCCGGAAAGCTCAACACGTTGGTTGGCTTGTCCTGCTCGCGGTAGTCCCGGTTCAGCTGTTTCGATTCGCTTGCATCAACGATCCGGATGCAGGCCAGAACCGATTCCGGATCGTCGTCCATCCGGCGAATGACCGTTTCCGCCCAGCCGGCGAGCTGGTTCTGATCGATGTCCGTGGCGCTGGCGGTGGCGAGCTGCACGTCGACGGGCACTTCAGTCGCGGCCCGGCTCGCGGGCCGGAGCGTAGCTGTCATAGGCGTCGACGATCTTCTGCACCAGCGGGTGGCGCACCACGTCCTTGGAGCCAAAGTGGGTGAAGCTGATCCCGTCCACCCCCTCCAGCACCTTGACCACGTTGATGAGGCCGGACTGCTCGCCGCGAGGCAGATCGATCTGCGTCACGTCGCCGGTGATCACGGCCGTCGAGCCGAAGCCGATCCGGGTCAGGAACATCTTCATCTGCGCAACGGTGGTGTTCTGCGACTCATCGAGAATGATAAAGGCGTTGTTCAGCGTCCGGCCGCGCATGTAGGCCAGCGGCGCCACCTCGATGATGTTGCGCTCGATGTACTTGTTGACCCGCTCCACGCCCATCATCTCGTAGAGCGCGTCGTAGAGCGGCCGCAGGTAGGGGTCGATCTTCTGCGCCAGGTCGCCGGGCAGGAAGCCGAGCTTCTCGCCCGCCTCCACCGCCGGCCGGACCAGCAGGATGCGACTCACCCGTTGCGACTCCAGCGCCTCCACGGCGCAGGCCACGGCGAGATAGGTTTTGCCGGTGCCGGCCGGGCCGATCCCGAAGTTCACGTCATGCTTGCGCACGGCCGCGACGTAACCGGTCTGGTTGCCGCCACGCGGTTTGATCGTCTTGCGGCTGGTCTTGATGACGTCGGCCGCCGGCACCTCGGCGTCGCCCGATTCGCGCGCCAGCAACTCGTCGACGCCGGCCTCCTGCAGGAACAGGTGCACGGTGTCCGGGTCGATGGTCTCCTGACCGACAGTTTCCCGATAGAGCTGGGAGAGCAGCGCCCCCGCCGCCTTGATCCGATGCTCAGCGCCGCTGATCTGGAACAGGTTGCCGCGGTTGCGGATCTGTACGCCCAGACGCTTCTCCAGATGATGGATGTTCTGGTCGAACGGGCCGCACAAGGCGGACAGGCGAAGAGAATCGTTGGGTTCAAGCGTGAGGTTGGTGGTGAGTGCTACCACCCTGGATTCCTGATCACCCGCTTCGACGGGTTTCTCGCGGGAAGGGCCGGATTCGCTTTGCGCAGATCCGGGATCTTCGTCAGGCTCGCTCCGCAATCCGGAGGACTTTTTGTTCAAGGTTGGTCTTTGCCCTTGCGCACTACTGCGCATCCATTGAATTCACAGAATATCGGCCCGAACGGGGCTGTCAAATGAACTTTCAGCGCCCTGCCGCTGCCGCGGAAGCCGCGTTTTTGCTGGCGTCTTCCGGCTCTGCAGGCCCTTCCACCAGCTTCAGGAAACTGCCCCGCAGAGAGTTGGGGAATGCCTGCTCGATCCGCACGTCGACAAAGGCGCCGACCAGGCGACCCAGGCCCATCCCTTCCGGGACCTCAAAGTTCACCACCCGGTTGTTCTCCGTGCGCGCCTGCAGCTCGCCGGCGTCTTTCTTGGACGTGCCCATCACCAGCACCCGCTCGACGCCGCCGACCATGCCATCGGCGATGCCGGCTGCCTGCTCGCGAATCCTCGCCTGCAGGCGCTCGAGCCGCGCCTTCTTCACCGCCATCGGCGTTTCGTCCGCCAGCGCCGCGGCCGGCGTGCCGGGGCGGGCGCTGTAGATGAAGCTGAACGAGACATCGAAGCCGATCGCCTCGATCAGCGCCATGGTGTCCTCGAAGTCCGCATCGGTCTCGCCGGGGAAGCCGACGATGAAGTCGGATGAGAGGCTGATGTTGGGCCGGATCTCGCGCAGCCGCCGGATCTTCTCGAGGTAGTCGGCGGCCGTATGGCCGCGCTTCATCAGCGCGAGGATGCGATCCGAACCCGACTGCACGGGCAGGTGCAGATGGTCCACCAGTTGGGGCACCTCTGCGTAGGCTTCCAGCAGGCTGTCGCTGAACTCCACCGGATGTGAGGTGGTGTAGCGGATCCGCTCGATGCCCGGGACCGCGGCCACGTAGTGAATCAGCTCCGCCAGGTCGGCCAGATCTCCATCGATGGGGCCCTGATAGGCGTTCACGTTCTGGCCCAGCAGGTTGACTTCGCGCACGCCCTGGTTCGCCAGCTCGCTCACCTCGCGGATCACGTCGGCAACCGGTCGGCTGACTTCCTCGCCCCGGGTGTAAGGCACGACGCAGAAGCTGCAGTACTTGCTGCACCCCTCCATCACCGAAACGAAGGCGCTCGGACCGTCGGCCCTGGGCTCCGGCAGCCGATCGAACTTCTCGATCTCAGGGAAGCTGACGTCGACCAGCGGCACCCGCTCCTGTGCCGCCGTGGGTTGCACCATTTCCGGCAGCCGATGCAGCGTCTGCGGGCCGAACACCATGTCCACGTAAGGCGCCCGTTCCTGAATCGCCGCACCTTCCTGGCTCGCCACGCAACCACCGACCCCGATCTTCAGATCAGGATTTGCTGCCTTGAGCGACTTCCAGCGGCCCAGCTGATGAAAGACCTTCTCCTGGGCCTTCTCGCGGATCGAGCAGGTGTTGAGCAGCAGCAGGTCCGCCTCTTCCGGCGTGCCGACCAGCTCGTAACCTTCCGCTTCGTTGAGCAGCTCGGCCATCCGCTTCGAGTCGTACTCGTTCATCTGACAGCCGTGCGTCTTGATGTAGAGCTTCTTCATACGGGACGAGAATCACAGCGCGTTTTCAGGGGGCGGCGATTATAATGGCTTGATTCCGGATCAAACACCCACATATCCCTGGGTCAGCGCATTCCGGGCAGAGCGATCCCAGAAGTCGCAATAGAGCAGTTTACTTTCTTTTTATTTTTGCAAGACACCCATGAGCGACACCCAGCAGCAGCAGCAACACATCTACAAAGTGGTCTTTCACAACCAGGGCCAGATCTACGAGGTCTACGCGCACAACATTTACCAGAGCGACCTCTACGGCTTCATCGAGGTGGAGGACTACATCTTCGGCAGCAAGTCGCAGCTGGTGGTTGATCCGGGCGAAGACAAGCTCAAGGCCGAGTTTGAGGGTGTGCAGCGCAGCTTCATCCCCATGCACGCGGTGATTCGGATCGACGAGGTGGAAAAGGAAGGGGTGGCGAAGATCACCGACTCCGACGGCTCCAACATCACGCCCTTCCCCATGCACGTGCCGCGGGACGGGGGCTCATCGTCATAGCCACGAGCAGCACGCTCGAGTTACACCCGCTCCAGCACGCCGACCGGACCCCGGACAAGGTCGCCTGGTACTTCGAAAACAAGCCCACCACTTACGGAGAGCTGGCCAGCCTGGCGCTGAAAGGCGCCCGCGCGCTGCGCGGCATGGGGCTGAAAACCGGTGATGGCATCGCCGTGCTGGCCGAAAACCATCCCGACTCCCTGGCCCTGTTCTGGGCCGCCCAGCTGTGCGGCCTCTACTACACGGCCATCAGCGTTCAGTTCCAGCGTGCTGAGATCGAGCACATTCTCGGCGACTGCGAAGCGTCCCTGTTCGTCTGCTCGAAGGCTCAGGCGGCCAAAGCCCTATCCGGCCCGCAGCGGCTGACCCTGACGCTCGACGACTGGCGGGAGCACATCGCCGCCGAGAGCGAGACCCTGATCGCCGATCCGGCCGAGGGCGCGGAGATGCTCTACTCCTCCGGCACCACCGGCAAGCCCAAAGGCGTTCGCGCGGCCAGCCCGGGCGCGCCGCTCGGCACCGTGTCCGAGCTGTTCAGACGTCGGCTCGACCTGCACGGGATCGACTCGGCAACGCGCTACCTCTCCACCGCGCCGCTCTACCACTCCGCGCCGCTGCGCTACAACAACATGGTGCACCGATCCGGCGGCACCAGCGTGATCATGCCGAAGTTCGAGGCGGCGCAGTCGCTGGCGCTGATCGAGCAGCATGCCATCAGCCACAGCCAGTGGGTTCCGACCATGTTCGTACGCTTGTTACGTCTGCCGGAAGCGGAACGTCAGGCGCACGACCTCTCCAGCCATCGCTACGCCATCCACGCGGCGGCGCCCTGCCCGGTGCACATCAAGGAGGCGATGCTCGACTGGTGGGGGCCCATACTCTACGAGTACTACTCCGGCACCGAGGGCAACGGTCAGACCGCCATCTCGCCCGCCGAGTGGCTCGAGCACAAAGGCTCGGTCGGCCGCCCCATCCTCGGCGAGGTGCGGATCACCGACGAGCAGGATGCGGTGCTCCCGCCCGGCGAGACAGGAAGGGTGTTCTTTGCTGACGGGCCGCGCTTCGAGTACTTCAAGGATCCGGAGAAGACCGCCGCAGCCTACAACGCCCAGGGCTGGTCGACCCTGGGCGACATCGGCCACCTGGACCCGGACGGCTATCTCTACCTTACCGACCGGGCCTCACACATGATCATCACTGGCGGCGTGAACGTCTATCCGCGAGAGGTGGAGGACGTGCTGATCGAACATCCGGCGGTACAGGATGCAGCGGTGTTCGGGATCCCGGACGAGGAGTTCGGCGAGTCGGTGCGCGCCGCGGTGGAGCTGGCGCCCGGGCAGGCGGTGACCGCCGAAGAGCTGATCCGCTTCTGCCGCGACCGACTGGCCCACCTCAAGTGCCCGAAAGCAGTGGACATACACCCGGAACTGCCCCGTCATCAGACCGGGAAGCTGTACAAAGAACGACTCAAAGCCCCCTTCTGGCAACGTAACTGAATGTACGAATGAGGCTTTCATCACGTTTCGACCGTGATGCCCATGATTCCATGCTTGTTCAGAAAACGGACAAACGACGGGGTTCATGGGCGCGCGCAGAGAACGAGCGGGATATCGGGTTGAGCGACAACTACTGGCACTCCTGAGCCTGTTCGCCTGCACAGCGGTTGCGGCCATGGCCGCCCTTGGTCTCGATCTCATCGCCGTACCCATCTGGGTGCTCACCGGCGCCATCGCCGCCTCTTTCATCGTCTGCGCCTGGTGCACGGTCCAGCTGCTGCGCCGCCGCTTCGCCCTCCTCAATCGGCTCGAGCAGCTGACCCGACGGATCGCCCGAGGCGAGTACGGCCAGCGCGTCACGGTGAAGGAGCACGACGAGTTCCAGTCGCTGGGCATGGCCTTCAACGAGATGACCGACCAGCTGCAGGCGTCGCTCAAGTCGAGCCAGTCCGTCGCCGACATCGACCGGCTGATCCTTTCCTCCGCCGACCTCGACACCGTGGTTCGCAAGGTTCTGCTGACGGCCCGCATGGAAGCCGTGGAGATCTGCCTGCTGCTGCGCCTGGATGCGGACAAGAAGACCCTGGCCAAGTACCACCTGCAGGACCGGCAGCTGGTCGAGGAGCCGATCGGCCTGCTCGAGATCTCCGACGACAGCCTCCGCGACGAGGACGGCTACCATCGCATCGGCCAGCGTGTCTGTGGCGACACCGTGCAGTCCTGCCTGCCGGTGGCAGCGGACGGCACCATCACCGGCGCCCTGATCGCCACGGCGAACCGGACGCTGGAGGCCAGCGAAGCCAAGCAGCTCAACGATCTGGCGGACCGGCTGTCGGTCGCGATCACCAACATCCAGCGTTCGGAGATCCTCTTTCAGCAGGCCCACTTCGACGAGCTCACCGGCCTGATCAACCGCCATGCCTTTCAGGAGAACCTGCGCGAGCACATCTCCCGATCCTGGCGCGGCGAGAACGGCGCGGTGCTGTTCATCGATCTGGACGGCTTCAAGAAGGTGAACGACACCGAGGGTCACAAGGCGGGCGACCGCCTGCTCTGCGTGATTGCCGACCGGCTCCGGGACTGCCTGCGCGATGTGGACACCATCGCCCGGATGGGCGGCGACGAATTTGCGGTGATCGTGCCCGGCTGCGAAGACGAGAAGTCCATCTCCCATCTCTGCGAGCGCATCATTCAGGCTGCCATCCAGCCGGTGGTGGTGGATCGCATGGAGCACACCGTGGGTGCCTCGATCGGCGTGGCCGTCTTCCCCGACGATGGCCAGAAGGTGGAAGACCTGATCATGAAGGCCGACTCGGCCATGTACCGGGCTAAGGAAGCCGGCCGTTCCCGGTTCGCCTTCTTCGACGACACCCTGAACGAAGCCAGCCGGCACCGGGTGCTGGTGGAAAGCCGCCTGCGCGGCGCGCTGGCCCGAGGCGACCTGCAGCTGCACTTCCAGCCGAAGCTGAACCTGGCCGACCGCTCCGTGACCAGCGCCGAGGCGCTGATCCGCTGGACCGATGAGGTGCTGGGCGACGTGCGCCCCGACGAGTTCGTGCCCATCGCCGAGGAGACCAACCTGATCCACGACTTCACTGCCGTGCAGGTGAACAAGGTGGCAGAGCTGGTGGCGGCGGCCGATGCGGTCGGCGTTCGCCTCGACAGCGTCGCCATCAACGCCTCCGCCAAGCAGCTGATGACCGAAGGGTTCGCCATGTCGCTGCTGTCCATGCTCGATCAGCGGCTGTTGCCACACAAGAGCGTGGAGATCGAAGTCACCGAGTCCGTGTTCGCCCACGACAAGGAGCTGGTCGTGCAGGAGCTGGAGATCCTTCAGGCCGCCGGCATCAAGATTGCTCTCGACGACTTCGGCACCGGCTTCTCCTCGCTGAACATGCTGCGCGAGCTGCCGCTCGATATCGTCAAGATCGACCGTTCGTTCATAACCGAGATCGAAACCTCAGATCAGGCCCGGATCCTGGTCCAGCACCTGATCAGCATCGCCACCACCCTGGGCAAGCAGGTGGTCGCGGAAGGGGTGGAAACCGAGGTGCAGCTCAAGCACCTGGAAGACGCGAACTGTCACTACGTGCAGGGTTACCTGGTCTCCCAGGCGAAGACCGTCGAAGACTTCCTGCATCTCCTCGCTGACTGGCAGAACGAGGAAACCCGGCCGCAGCTGCACCTGGTCTGATCAGCGGGCCCTGCCGGAGGCCGCCAGCCGCGCCTGATGAAAATCGGAGCGCACCGCCAGGTACGGATCTTCTGCGGCCTCGTAGTGGCGCCCCATCTCCGCCCTGGGATCGGTGGCAAACAGGTGCCCCGCACCCTTGCAGACCTTAAACCCGAGAATGTCCTGAAGCGGCTCCGGAAAGCTCATCATCCTGGCCGGGTGCACGCCGAGCATGAGGTTCTCCTGCTGCCGCATCGAGCCGTTGCAGTAGTTGATCGTCAGCGCCACCCGATCGTCTGAGGTCTGGTTGGCGCCAGCACCGTGGTAACAGGAGCCCACCACGAAGGCGATGCTGCCGGCCGGCATCTCCAGCGGCACGCTTTCGTAGCTGGACGCCATGTCCGGATCGTCCGGCCAGCGGTTGCTGCCGGGCACCACCCGGGTTGCGCCGTTCGCCTCGGTGAAGTCGGTCAGCGCCCACATTGTGTTGCACACCAGGTTGGGGTGCGGGCGGGGAAAGGCGTAAACACCATCGTCAACGTGGATCGGCTGCGCCTTCTCGCCGGGGCCGATCACCGCCGAGCCCATGGTGGAAAGGAGAAAACCCTCACCGAGCACCGACTCGAGCACCGGCAGCACCCAGGGGTGGATCGCCACGCGCTGCCACACCTCACCGTCGTTGAGCAGGTCGAACCAGCGGCGGGTCACGAAGCCGGTGAAGGGCGCCGGCGGAATGTCGCCGCCCGGACGCACCGCCTGCAGCCGATCCAGCTCAGCTCGGATCTCCTGCTGGAAGGGCTCGCTCAGCGCGTTCTCCATGACCGAGAAGCCCTGCTCGGCGATGTTCTGCGCATGCCGGGCGATCTCTGTTTCCGTCAGCTGCCGCATTCCACTCTCCCCCTGATCGCCGGAAATGTTGACATGGTGACCAACGTCAGACAAATACTGGGCCCCTTCTGCGGGAGGATCCTGATGCTCAGATTCGGCACCCTCGGTGCGGCTGCCATCACGCCAAGGGCGCTCGTCTACCCCTGCGTGGACGAGCCAGGCGCCTACATCAGCGTGATCGCAGCGCGGGAACGAGAACGCGCAGAAGCCTTTGCCCAGGCCCACAACATCCCCAGGGTGGTCGACGACTACCAGGCCGTCATCGATCACGACAAGGTGGATGCGGTCTACGTGCCGCTGCACATTCCAGCGCACCACGAGTGGACGATCAAAGCGCTCAGAGCCGGCAAGCACGTGCTCTGCGAGAAGCCCATGGCAGCCAACGCCGCAGAAGCGGCAGAGATGGCTGCGGTGGCCAGAGAGGAGGGCCGGGTGCTGATGGATGCTTTTCACTACCGCTACCACCCGGTGTTCGAGCGGGCGCTGGAGATCGTCCGCTCAGGTGTGCTCGGTACTCTGGAACGAGTCGACGCGGCCTTCCACGTGCCGGTCAACGATCCGGAGAACATCCGCATGAACTACCAGACCGGCGGCGGCGTCACCATGGACATCGGGTGCTACCCCATTTCCTGGGTGCGCCATCTGCTCGGCTCGGAGCCGGTGGGGGTCGACGCGGAAGCCGAGGAAGGGCCGCCAGACGTGGATCTGATGCTGCGCACGGAGATGCGCTTCGCCGACGGCGTGATTGCCACCACGTCCGGCGACATGCGGCCGGACGCCCGGTTCAGAGCGGACTTCACCGTCACCGGCAGCGCCGGTCGGCTGAAGGTCACCAATCCTCTGGTACCGCAAAGCGGCCACCTGCTGGAGCTGGAAGTCGACGGCGCGATTGAGCATGAGACCAGAGACCGACGGCCAACCTACGGCTACCAGCTGGATGCGTTTCTGGCCGCGATCAGGGACGGCCAACCGCTGGCCACAGACGGCGATGACGGGGCGGCGCAGATGGCCGTGATCGATCGTTGCTACCAGGCCGCCGGCATGCGTCTGCGCGGCGAGTAAGACCGGCTCAGTAGCCCTCGTCCAGCAGCGGGAAAGCGCTCAGCACGCCCGGGGCCACCATCGGCTGCGCTCGCTCCAGCAGGGCCGGGCCGAGACCCGCGAGCTCACTCACGCCCATCAGCGCCATGCTGGTGCGGATCTCCTGCTCGATGATGGTCAGCGCCTTGACCAGGGCCGGGGCCCCACCCGCGGCCATGGCGAGCCCTTCGAGCCTGCCCATGGCCACCAGGTCCGCGCCCAGGCAGAGCCCTTTGACCACGTCAGCGCCGCGCAGGAAGCCGCCGTCCACGATCACCGGCACCCGCCCTTCCACCGCGGCCACCACCTCCGGCAAGGCGTCGATGCAGGCGCGGGTGTGATCGAGCTGGCGGCCACCGTGGTTCGATACCCAGATCACGTCCACCCCGGCTTCCACGCAGCGCCGGGCATCCTCACCGGCGTTCACCCCCTTGATGTAGAGCGGGATGTCGAACTCGTTTTTGATGTGGGCGATGGTGTCCCAGGTGATGCGCGCCTGATGGCTGAAGTCGGCGCTGTCCGGCCGGCTGCCCGAAGGCGGCACGAAGCCCTTGGCGATATCCCGCTCGCGACGGGAGTAGGTCTGGGTGTCCACGGTCAGGCAGAAGCCGGTGTAACCGCAGTCGATGGCGCGACGGATCACATCGTCCATCCAACCCTGGTCTCCCAGGAGATAGAGCTGGTACACCCGTGGGCCAGGAACCCGCTGGGCGATCACATCGAAGTCCGGCGTGCACACGGAGCTCAAGGTCTGCAGCACACCAAATTCCTTGGCCGCCCGGGCAACGGACTCGCCGCCACCTTCCTCGAAGACCTGAACCGAGCCGATCGGCGGCAGCATCACCGGCATCCTGAGCGGCACTCCGAGCAGCTCCGTGCTGATGTCCACCTGGCTCACATCGTTCAGCACCCGGGGCCGGAACACCCAGGAGTCGAGGCCGAAGCGATTCCGCTTCAGGGCAGACTCGGTATCCGCACCGCCGATCAGATAATCCCAGTGGTTGTCCGAGAGGTTCTCACGCGCGCGCTTCGCCATCTCGTGCAGAGTTCTGAAATCGTCCCCGGACATGCCCGCTCCCCGAAAAAAGAAACAAAAACAAGGAAAAGAAACTTCCCTGCACATGCTATCACGCCGGGCTAAAATGGCCGTTTGGGACCCACTTGAGGACACACCTAATGGCAATCGTAATTGTCGGCGCGGGGCATGCCGCCGGTCAGGCAGCGGCCAGCCTCCGCCAGGAAGGCTACGAGGACGAGATCATCATCATCGGCGACGAGGCGCACATTCCTTACCAGCGCCCGCCCCTCTCGAAGGCCTATCTCTCCGGCGAGCAGGGCATCGAACGGGTGTACCTGCGCCCGGAGAAGTTTTACGAAGACAAGAACGTCACCGTGAAGGTGAACACCTCGGTCAGTGCCATCGACACCGCCGCGAAGACGGTGAGCACCGACGCCGGCGAAACCATCGCCTACGAGAAGCTGCTGATCGCCACCGGCGGTCGCGTCCGCAAGCTGAGCATCCCCGGCAGCGACCTGGCCGGCATTCACTACCTGCGCACCATTGCCGACGTGGACGCCATCCAGAGCGACTTCGGCGAGGGCAAGAAGCTGGTGATCGTCGGCGGCGGCTACATCGGCCTGGAAGTGGCATCGGTTGCCGTGAAGTACGGCCTGGAAGTGCACGTCCTGGAGATGGAAGAGCGCATCCTGCAGCGGGTGACCACGCCGGAGATGTCCGCTTACTACGACCAGCTGCACAGCGGCCGCGGCGTGCACATCCACACCTCCACCATGGTCAGCGGCTTCAGCGGCGACGATGGGCAGGTGACCGCGGTGGAGTGCGGTGATGAGTCCTTCGCCGCCGACCTGGTGATCGTCGGCATCGGCATCATCCCGAACACCGAGGTGGCTGAAGCCGCCGGTATCGAGTGCGACAACGGCATCGTCGTCGATGATCACTGCCGCACCTCCGCCGAGGACGTTTACGCGGCCGGCGACTGCACCAACCACCCGAACCCGCTGCTCGACCGGCGCCTGCGCCTGGAGTCGGTGCCGAACGCCATGGAGCAGGCCCGGGTCGCCAGCGCCAACATGACCGGCGGCGACAAGGTTTACGCCTCGATTCCCTGGTTCTGGTCCGACCAGTACGAGCTCAAGCTGCAGATGGTCGGCTTCTCCGCCGATGGCGACACCCAGGTGGTTCGCGGCGACATGGCCGCCAACGAGTTCGCCGTGTTCTACCTGAAAGACGGCAAGGTGGTGGCGGCAGACGCGGTGAACAGCCCGAAAGAGTTCATGATCTGCAAGCAGCTGATCGGCAAGGCGGTGGACCCGGCGGCGCTGGCCGATCCGGAGGCTGATCTGAAGAGCCTGATGGGCTGACGGCAAGGGCCTGAGCACTGTACCTGGAGTCTAGGTAGATTCCCTGGTATTCCCGCTTCGGCTCATTCCGGATACTTACTGACAGCAGCGATCGGGAACGTCTCCTCCTCTCCTCTCTCGGTCGCTGATTGAGAAAACGCCGGGTCTTCGATCCGGCGTTTTTTTATGCCCGCCCCCGGACCCCGCTAAAGCCCGAGCACCTGCTTGGCGATGATGTTGTGCTGCACCTCGCTGGTGCCGCCGGCAATGGTGTAGCCACGATGATGGAAGAGCCCGGACGCCACGTACTCCGCGTAGCCAGGCCCCACCGGCTGCCCGTCCGGCCCGGCGTCCTGAGGCAGCAGCCAGTTGCCGATGATCTCCGACAGCATGATGTCCATGTCCTGCACCAGCTGGCTGCCCTTGAGCTTCAGCATGGAGGGCTCGGCACCGATCTGCCCGCCCTGATCCGCCTCGGTGAGTATCCGCAGGCTGGTCATTTCCAGCGCCGACAGGCGAATGGTCAGCTCGGAGATCTTCTGCCGCAGCGGCAACGACTGGCCGCTCGCCTGCTCGACCTCGAGCAGCACCTCATCCACACGTCCGAGCATGCGCTTGTTCTCCGCCACCCGGGAGACCAGCAGCCGCTCGTCGCCGAGCAGGCTCTTGGCCACGGTCCAGCCATGGTTCTCATCTCCGAGCCGGTTCGCCACCGGCACCCTGACATCCTCGAAGAACACCTGGTTCCAGAGCCGCTTGCCGTTGAACGCCAGCAGCGGCTCGACGGCGACGCCGGGCGTGCTCATGTCGATCAGCAGGAAGCTGATGCCGCGTTGCGGCTTGGCTTCCGGGTCAGTGCGCACCAGGGCAAATATCCAGTCCGCGTCTTCCGCGGCGCTGGTCCAGATCTTCGAGCCGTTCACCACGTACTCGTCGCCTTCCTGCTCTGCCCGGGTGCGCACGGAAGCCAGATCGGAGCCCGCCTGCGGCTCGGAGTAACCCTGGCACCACCAGAGATCGGCGTTCAGGATCTTCGGTAGAAACTCGGCCTTCTGCGCCTCGCTGCCGTAGCGGATGATTGCCGGGCCCACCATGTTGAAGCCGAAACCGGACAGCTGCGGCGCGTGCGCAGCCCGGCAGGCGACGTCGAACAGGTGCCGCTCCACCAGCGACCAGCCGGTGCCGCCGTACTCCCGCGGCCAGTTCGGGGCCGCCCAGCCTTTTTCGTTCAGCGTTCGCGTCCACTGCCCGAGCAGCTCCTTGCCAACACCCTTGCCGAGCTTCACTCGCTCGGAGATCTCCGCTGGCAGCGAAGCGGCAAGAAAGTCCCGAACCTCCTGATCGAATGCCGCCTGTTCCGGCGTCAGTGCCATCTGCATGGCGCTCCCCTCCTCAGTTGCTCTTATATGGTCGCCGACAACGTCCGCGAGATCTGCGAGAACGACCGGCCGCTCTCCTGGTGCCAGGCGTTGAAGGCGGTCTGCACCGCCGCCAACGCTTTCTTGCTGGTGGGCGCCTTGTCGATCACACCCTGACCAATCAGTGCCTTCACCACGTCCTCCGACAGCACCGGCGTGTCCCAGCCGACGAAGCGGAGGAAAAACCGACCCGTCTGCCCACCGAGCCGCTCGCCGCGGCTCTTCAGCTGCTCCCAGAGGCCGACAAAATCCTCCCGCGGCCAGGCGGCCAGGTAGGCGCCGAAGCTGCCGTGCTCCTCACGGACCTCGCGCACGAACAGCGCGTTGCCCCGCACGCTCTGAATCTTCTTGGCGTGGCGCACGATCCGCTCGTCAGCGGCCAGGCGCTCCAGGTCCTCATCGGAGAGCATGGCGCAACCGCTGACGTCGAAGCCGTCGAACGCTTCTTCAAAGCCCGGCCACTTAGCCTCGATGATCTGCCAGACGAAGCCGGAGCGGAACACGCACTTCGTCATCTCCGCCAGGTAGAAGCTGTCCGGCCGGCCTTTGAGCGTTCGGTTGGTCGCTGCCCTCGGCAGGATCTCCTCCAGGGCCGCCTTGCCGCCCTTGCGCTCGGCGGCACGCTGAAAGATGCTATCGAAGGAATCCATGGGTCCCCAAAACCATGATTGGACGACCACTATGATCGATGTGCTGGATGAGGAGCAACTCGACCCCAAGCTCAAGGAGATCGTCGATCGGGAGCCCATGGAGCGGCGCGACCTGCTGCTCTGCGCCAACTGCAATCACGGCATCGCCCGCCAGGCCGACCGGATCGAGGTGGCCGGCAGCTTCAGCCACTTCTTCACCAACCCCTATGGCATCGAGTACCACGTTGGCTGCTACGCCGATGCGCTCGGCTGCGCCATCGCCGGCGAGCGGATGGCGGCCGACACCTGGTTTCCCGGCTTCCGTTGGCGGCTCGCCAGCTGCGAATCCTGCCACCATCATCTCGGCTGGTACTTCGACAACCCGGACGCCTACTTCTACGGGCTGGTGCTCGATTACGTGAAAGAGTCGGAGTAGCAGCCTCAGTTAAAAGGACGACCCATGAGCGAGAAGCAACTGGAAAAAAGCAACTACGCCTCCCTCTCCTTCGACTGCTACGGCACCCTGATCGATTGGGAGAACGGCATCCTCGGCTACCTGCAGCCGCTGTTCGAGAGTGTGGACGTGCACGTGATCGACTCCTGGGTGCTGGAAACCTTCGCCGAGCTGGAGCCAGCGGTGCAGGCCGAGGGGGGCAGCTACCGCTCCGTGCTGTCGAAGGTGCTGGAACGGTACGCGGCGCGACTGGCCTTCTCCCCCAGCGACGACGACCTGGCAGGATTCGCCGGCAGCATCGAGTACTGGCAGCCGTTTCCGGACACGAACGCAGGGCTGGCCACCCTCGCCCGGGACTTCAAGCTGATCGCGCTGTCGAACATCGATGATGAGCTGTTCGCGCTGAGCGCCGAAGTGATGGGCAACCCGTTCGACGCGCTGATTTCTGCCGAGCAGGTGGGTGCCTACAAGCCGGACCCCCGGATGTTCGAAGCGCTCATCAGTCAGGCTGAAGGCCCCATCCTGCACGTCGCCCAGAGTCGCTATCACGACATCCAGCCGGCAACGGCGGCAGGGCTCGACACCGTCTGGATCAACCGTCCGACCATCGGTGCTGCCAGGCCGGCAGACGCCACCCCCACCTGGACCTTTGATTCTCTCGCGGATTTCACGGCCGCCTGGAAATGACGTGGTAGCATGCCTGCATGCCCGCACCACAACTCACCACGATCGAGATCAGCAAGGACTACCTGCACTTCAACTCGGCGCACTTCACCATCTTCTCCGCCTCCGAGCGGGAAGATCTGCACGGCCACACCTTTTACGTTCGCGCTTTTGTTACGAGCCCGATCGACGAGAACGGCATGGCCTTCGACTACAACATCCTGAAGACCAGCATGCTGAAGCTCTGCGACCACCTGGATGAGAAGGTCCTGCTCCCTGAGCGCTCTCCCCATCTCAGCCTGACCGAGGCCGACGGCTACCTGGTCGCTGAGTATGGCGACGAGCGCCTGCCGTTCCTGCCGCGCGACGTGCGCACCCTGCCGGTGCGGAACATCACCGTGGAGGAGCTGGCGCCCTGGTTCCTCGCCGAGCTCGAAGGCGATGCGGAGGTGGCCGGGCAGGACATCACCCGGCTGGAGATTCAGGTCTCTTCCGGCCCAGGACAGTGGGCGGCCGCAGCGACGGCGGGCCCGGCACCCAAGGAGGACTCAGCGTGAAATGCCTGATCATCACCGGCGCCAGCGCCGGCATCGGCCTGCACACGGCCCAGCGGTTTCTCGATGAGGGCTACACCGTCATCAACCTTTCCCGGCGACGCTGCCCCGTGGACGCGGTCAGCCAGATCAACTGCGACCTGTCTGCACCCGGATTCCTGGAGACGATCTCCTCTCAGCTGACGCCAACCCTGCAGGAAGCAGAGCAGATCGTCCTCATCCACAACGCGGCGAAGATGGAGAACGACACCGCGGTGGAAACGCCGAGCAACGCGTTCCGCGAGGTGCTGGAAGTCAATCTGGTGGCGCAGAACAGCCTCAACTACTACGTGATCCCGTTCATGAAGACCGGCTCTTCGGTCCTTTACGTGGGCTCCACGCTCTCCGAGAAAGCCGTGCCGGGCAGCTACAGCTACGTGGTGACCAAACACGCCAGCATCGGCATGATGCGCGCCACCACCCAGGACCTTGCCGGCCGCGGCATTCACACCGCCTGCATCTGCCCGGGCTTCACCGACACCGAGATGCTCCGCAACCACGTGCCGGAAGAAGCGATGGACGTGGTGCGCGGCATGTCGGCCTACGAACGGCTGATCGACCCGGACGAAATCGCCGAGTGCCTGTTCTGGGCGGCAAGCAACCCGGTGATCAACGGCTCGGTGCTGCACGCCAACCTGGGCCAGATCGAGCGCTAGGAGCGAGCGGCTCATGGCGGTCGAGCAGGTGGCTTACCGTCCGGAATACGCGCTGGAAATCGTCAAGATGTGGCGACTGTCGTTCCAGCGCGCCCTGGCGATCAGGGAACACAACGAGCTCGATGATCTCTCCGGTCACCTGGACGCGTTCACCCGCATCGATCCCGCGCACCTCGTGGTGCTGATGGAGACCACGACCAGCCAGATCGTGGCTTTCATGGCCCACCGGCCGGGCTGGGTGGATCAGCTGTACGTGCACGTGGACTGGCAGGGGCAGGGGTTCGGGTCGCAGTTGCTGAACCAGGCGAAGGCCGCCTCAGCAGAGGGTCTTCAGCTCTACACCTTCCAGCGCAACCACAACGCCCAGGCCTTCTACCTCGCCCAGGGGTTCAGGGAGGTGCAGCGCGGTTTTGCCGGTGCCTACGAGAATCCCTGGGCCACCTCGCAGGAGGAGCTGGCCGACATTCTCTACGCCTGGCAGCCGACCTGACGCCATGATCATCTCCCACCGCCACAGGTTCATCTTCATCAAAACTAACAAGACCGCCGGTACCAGCGTGGAGATCGCGCTGTCCCAGTACTGCGGTCCGGAGGATGTGATCACGCCGATCTCGCCGGAGGACGAAGCCAAACGCCAGGCCCTCGGCTACCCCGGCGCCCAGAATCACAAGGTGCCGTTTCTCCAGTGCCTCGCTCACTACCTGCGCCACCGAAAATGGCCGCGGCTGTACAACCACATGAGCGCCGAGGAGGTGATCCGCATCGTCGGCCGGGAGGTCTGGGAGACCTATTTCACCTTCTGCTTCGAGCGGAATCCCTGGGAACGGGCCCTGTCGCTCTACCACTGGCGCGGGGAGAAAACGGGCGGCATGAGCTTCAGCGAGTTTCTTCGCTCACCGCAGCTCGACCGGCTGAAGACTAAGGGCGCGGATCTGTACCTGAGCGGGGATCAGCTGCTGGTCGACCACGTGGGTCAGTACGAGAACCTGGAGGTCGAGCTCGCGGAAATCGGCACCCGGGTCGGCTTGCCCGGTCCGCTGGAGTTGCACAGAACCAAAAACCGCACCCGCCCGGCTCGCGCTGAGGTCGAGCTGACGGCCGACGACGTGGCGCTCATCAGCGAGCGTTTCAGCAGAGAGATCGAGCGCTTCGGCTACGTTTACGAGCGCTGATCTCAGCCGGCCGAAAACACCGGGTGCCAACGGATGATGTCCCAGAGCAGCACCAGCACAAACCCGGGCACCACCACTGAATGCAGCAGCACGTTGCGGGAGCTGGCCAGGGCGATGAAGCCCATGGTCATGATCACGGTGCTCAGGTTGTCACCGGTGATGGGCGACTGGCCGATGGTGAAAAAGGCGAAGGTCGACGACGTGGCAGCGGTGAGCACAGCCAGCAGCCAGACCGGGCGCAGGCGCTCGTAGTAGTACTTGCGGAGATCGCTGCCGGCAATGGGCTCCGGAAAGATCAGGTGGGCGACCAGGTACAGGCTTGCCGGCGGTATCAGCATCAGCACCAGGCCGAGGAACGTCCACTCGGGATAGTCCCTCCTGTCCCATAGCTCCCACCAGTGCTGAATCAGGGCGACGAAGATCAGCACCACCCCGGCGCTGTGCACCCAGTAACCTTTTACGGTGTCCCGATGGCGGATCTGCATCGCGATGCCCGTCAGGATCTCCGTCACGCCCAGACCGACGATGATCGAGACGAAGACCATCAGGAACTCGAAGAGGCTCATCCGAATACCATCTCGTCCCGGGCTTCCTCGTTTTCCTTCAGGCCGAGGTAAGGGCGCAGCCAACCCACCAGCAGGTAGATGGGCCCGGTATCCAGGGCTGCGATCAACAGCTTGAACACGTAACCGGAGAGGATGAACGTCATCAGCTGGCCGAACAGCGGCTCATCAGTATTTATCGGCAGCGCGTTGGCGTAGTAGTGGGTGATCAGGATCACCGCGGTGGTGTCCACCATCTGGCTGATCATGGTGGAGGCGTTGTTGCGGATCCAGAGGTGCTTGCCGTTGGTGAGCTTTTTCCAGAAGTGAAACAGGCGCACGTCGCAGAACTGAGCAGCCATGTAGGCGATCATCGAGGCGGTTACCGCGCCGAAGGCCAGCTCCCTGATCTCGAAGAACACCGGCAACCGGCCGGCTTCGTCCAGCACCGGCAGGCCGCTCACCGGATCAACGGTCTCGAATCCCGGCAGCACCCCGCCCAGCCAGAGCAGGAAGATCACCCAGACGTTCAGGATCACCCCGACCCAGACCATGTCCCGGGCTTTCTTCTCGCCGAACAGCTCGCTGATCAGGTCCGTGCAGAGAAAGGTCACCGGATACGGCAGCACGCCGATCGCCACCACCAGCGGGATGGTGAGCCCGAACACATCGAAGGACATGTCGAGAAAGCGGCTGATGCCGAGCACGTTCAGCAGCGCCAGGGTGCCGAGGAAGATGCCGGAAAGAATCAGAAAGACCCGCTGCCGCCGATGATGGTAGATCGCTTCCATCCGCTCCGGATCTTCCGGGGCGGCTGTCTCGGGCCCGTTCTCCTGCTGGTCTGACATCGGGATCAGCGCCGCTGGTTCAGGTAGGCGCCGTTCACCACGTTCTGCAGCCGGCCTTCCTGCAGATAGGTCAGGGCCACCTCACCACCTTTGAACCGCATGTCGTAGACGGACTCAGGGGTGAAGAAGGCGGAGTGCGGGGTGATCAGCAGCCGATGATCAATCCACTCCTCGTTGGCCGCCCAGGCTTTGATCAGCGGGTGCTCCGGGTTGGCGGGCTCCTCCGGCAGCACATCGAGCCCCACCGCCTGCACCTGGTCCGCTTTCATCGCCTCGTACAGCGCGTCCAGATCGATGATCGGGCCGCGGGCGGTGTTGATCAGCACCAGGCCGGGCTTGCTGGCGGCCAGCACTTCGGCGTTGATCAGCTTCTCGGTTTCTTCCGAAAGTGGCGCGTGCAGGCTGACGATGTCGCACTGGCTGAACAGCTCCGTCAGCGAGTGCACGCGGCGGATGCCCAGCGCCAGCTCGGAGCCGTTCGTGATGTAGGGGTCGTAAACGACGCAGTCCATGCCGAACGCTTTGGCTCGCAGGGTTGCCGCGGTGCCGATCCGGCCGAGGCCGACGACACCGAAGGTGCAGGCAGAGAGCCGCTTGCCGTAGGGGTTGAGGGCAGGCCGCCAGAGGCCTCGCGGATCCTGCTTCAGCTCCCGGGTGTGAAAGGTGATGCCCTTCATCAGCGACAGCAGCAGAGCCATGGCGTGGTCGGCCACCTCCTGAGTGCCGTAGTCCGGCACGTTGCAGACGGGGATGCCGAGCTCTCCCCAGGCGGCCAGATCGATGTTGTCGAAGCCGACCTTGGGCGTGACGAAGATGCGGCACTTCTCGAGCTTGGCCCGGTATTCGGCCGGCACGTCCGGCGCCGAGACGACGGCGTCGCAGTTTGCCCATTGCTCATCCGTGACGTCGGCAAACGCGTTGCAGAACTCCGCCTGACCGATCTCGCCCATGCTGGCGACCTCAATTTCGCGCCCTTCCGGCCAGCGCATCATCGGCCACAAAACTCTGTACGACACTTCTCTCTCCTTCTAATCCGGTATCGGCTGTCAGCCGATGATCTCTGCCAGGCTGGACATGCTGGCTTCCACCTCGGCCCGCTCCACGCCGCCGATCCGCAGCCGGGTGACGATCAGGTGGCTGACGTTTAAACGCTCACGGTACTCGGCTACCCGATCGGCGATCAGCGCTGCATCGCCGATGATGGTCCAGTCGTCGATGCTCGATCCCTCCGCCAGGCGACCAGTCTCCATCGCCTGGCTGTGCACCCGGGCGCGGATCTCTTCGCCCTGACGGCTGCTGCTGGCCAGAAACACGGTGCGCATGATCGGGGTGATGCCGATTTCCTCGTGGCCCGCATCGGCAGCAGCTTCGGCGTGCCGGGCGTAGTTCCGCTGCAGGGTGTCCATGGTTTCCATGGGTGAGGCCAGGTAGGGCAGCCCCAGCCGTCCGGCCTGGGCCAGCGCTTTCGGGCCGAAGGCGGCCACCCAGATCGGCGGGTGCGGCTTCTGCACCGGCAGCGGATCCAGCACCACCTGATCTTCCTCGCCGTCGCCAACGGAGACGGGCTCGCCGCTCCAGGCTTCCTTCATGATGGACAGGCAGCGCTCGAACAGATTGCGCTTCTCTTTTGGAACCACGTCAAAGGCTTTCAGCATGGTCGGCGCAAAGCCCCGGCCGACGCCCAGGGTCACCCGCCCGTTCGACAGCTGGTCGAGCACGGCAACCTGCTCGGCGGCGAGCAGCGGGTTCCGGAAAGGCAACAGGTAGGAGGTGGTGGCGAGGCGGATCCGGTCCGTGGCGGCCGCGACGGCGGAAAGCAGCATCAGCGGGTCCGGTATGGCGTTCGGGTTGAAGTGGCTTTCCGGCAGCCAGAAGGACTCATAGCCGAGCGCCTCGGCACGAGCAGCCTGCTCGGACAGCGAGCGGGCGTTGAGGCCGGAGAAATCCCAGGGAGTGACGCCTACTTTCATCTGCGTTCAGGGCGCGCTGACGATGATGTCGCGCATGCTGAGCTGCATCAGGAGCATGGCAGCCTGGGTGCCGCGCACCGCGTCCGCGTGCCGGGCCAGCGCAAACTCGGCGTACAGCGGGTCGTCTTTGAGCAGCACGCACCGTTCCTCGCCGGCACAGCGGAACTCGGTCCTGCGGCCGAAGGTGTTGCCGGCCGGACCGTAATCGCCAAAGCCGTCCGCGTTGGCGTTCGGGCGCCAGAACGCCGTCCAGTCCGTGGGCAGCCCGCTCATCGGCTCGAGCACCGCCTTCATGGTGCGCTCGGCAACGTCCACCAGCACTTCAGCGTAGCTTTCCGGCGGCGGCTCCATGAAGCTGCAGTCACCCTCGACCGCGGCCACCAGCCCTTCCTCGTCCATCGGGAAGCTGTCGAACCGGTCCGAGAAGCTGAAGCGCCAGAAGCGCGCAACGTAAACCGGCACCACCCTGGGCGGCGAGCTCACCAGCTGGATGTAGCTGATCGCACGACCCAGATCCTGATAGGCGTCCACCGGATCCTCCACCAGGGTCAGCCGACCGGACAGCTCGTCGAAGTGATCGTGGAAGCGGGTATCCACCACCCAGAGCATGCTCTGCTCGGACTGGTCGTTGCGGTCGTAGTAGCGCCAGTTGAACATCCGGGCAAATACGCTCCGGTCCGCCAGGCCCGTGTTGGCCTTGGCGATGTAGCGAACCTGCAGCGGGGTCAGGGCTGGGATGTCCGTGCCCTCCACGCAGCGGTTGAACTGCTTGGCGGCCAGGAAGGTCATGAACTGGTGCGCCGAGCTGTCGTAAGCCTGGGCGGGCAGGCTCAGCAGGGACAGCAGGGACAACAGCAGGAGGGAGCCAAGCAGCCTCACGCGGCGGTCTCCGCCAGCTGCTCCACCGCCTCGTCGGTCACCAGCGCTGCGCGCAGCTCGCGTATCGTGCTGCCGGTGCCCGGCCAGACCGCATCGGGCAACACCTCTTCCGACGGGGCCAGCACGAACAGCCGATCAACCGCTCGCGGATGCGGCAACGTGAAGGTGTCCGTGTCGCGGGTCTGATCGTCGAACAACAGCAGATCCAGATCGAGCTCCCGAGGCGCGTTTCGAACCAGCACCTCGCCGCGCCCGTACTCCACCTCGATGGCCTTCAGTGCCCGAAGCAGCGCTTCCGGCGTTAGCTGCGGCGCCGCCGTGAAGGCAGCAGCGGCATTGATGAAGTCAGCGGAGCCCGGCGGGCAATCCACCGGAGAGGTGCGCCAGAGGCTGGAGCAGCGCACTTCCCCGGCAGCAAATTCAGCCAGGCGCGCCATCGCCTCGACGACGATGCGTCGGGAATCCCCCCGATTGGATCCCAGTCCGATCAGAATCAACGACGTTTGCCTTAAAGCCCCCTTGAACGGGCGATAGTAGTAATCCAGACATCGGTTTGGCAAACTCGATCGCTCACTTGCGGCCATGAATTGTCTGGGGGGACGGGGATGAAAGCGGCAGTTCTACGGGAAGTTAACAAGCCTCTCGAGATCGAGGATATCCAGCACGGCGACCCGGCGCCGCGGGAAGTACTGGTGCGAACGGTGGCCGCCGGCGTCTGCCATTCCGACCTGCACTTTCAGAACGGCTCCTACCCTTACCCGCTGCCGGCGGTCCTCGGCCACGAGTCGGCAGGCGTGGTGGAAGCGGTGGGCAGCGACGTGACCTACGTGAAGCCAGGCGACCATGTGATCACCTGCCTGTCCGCGTTCTGCGGCCACTGCGAGCACTGCCTGACCGGGCACATGTCGCTGTGCGCTGAGCCGGAACTGCAGCGCGCGCCCGAACAGCCGCCGCGCCTCGCCAACGGCGACGAGGCGGTCTGGCAGTTCCTGAACCTGTCCTCCTTTGCCGAGTACATGCTCGTGCACGAGCACGCCATCGCCAAGGTGCGGCCCGACATGCCCATGGCGCAGGCGGCGCTGATCGGTTGCGGCGTCACCACCGGCGTCGGCGCGGTGATCCATACCGCCAAAGTCGAGCCGGGCTCGACGGTGGCCGTGATCGGCTGTGGCGGTGTGGGTCTGTCCGCCATCAACGGCGCGGAGATCGCAGGTGCGGCCCGCATCATCGCCGTCGACATGGTGCCTTCGAAGCTGGAGCTGGCCCGTAAATTCGGCGCCACCGACGTGGTGAACGCGGGCGAAGGCGATCCGGTGGAAGCCGTTCGGGAGCTGACCGGCGGGGGCGTACATTACTCCTTCGAGGCGATCGGCCTGAAGGCGACCACCGAGCAGGCCTTCAAGATGCTGGACCGCGGCGGCGTGGCCACCGTGATCGGCATGATCCCCATGGGCACCAACGTGGAGATCCACGGCCCCGAGTTCCTGGTCGAGAAGAAGCTGCAGGGCTCGAACATGGGCTCGAACCGGTTCCGGGTCGATATGCCGCGTTTCGTCGAGTTCTACCTGCAGGGCCGCCTGCACCTAGACGATCTCATCTCACGGAAGATCAAGCTGGAAGACGTGAACGACGGCCTGGCAGCCCTCGAGACCGGCGAGGTGGCTCGCTCGGTCATCATGTTCGACTGATCTCACGCTAGCGGATGGCGACGTAACCGAACTGCCCCGCCCGGTAGACGCGCAGCAGCAGCTGATCGCCGCCCCGGGCGAACTCCCGCAGATCCGCCAGGTTACGAACGTTCTGCCGGTTGGCGGACACGATCACATCACCCGGCCGCAGCCCGTAACGCCAGGCGTTGCTGCTGCCTTCCACCTCGGTCACCACCACCCCGGAACCTGCTGAGCCGGCCTCGCTGCGGAAGTTCTGCAGGAAGGTGCCGGTCAGCCTGCGATCGACGCGCTCGCCGTGCATCTTCTCCCAGCTGTTGTCGCCGATCTCCAGGGTGACCTCACGCTTGCGACCGTCCCGCAGCACGTCCACCTCCACCTCGTCGCCGACGAAAATGACGGCGGTGCGGCTGTGGTAGTCGGAGACCTTCCTGATCTCCTTGCCGTTCACGCGGGTGATGATGTCGCCGTCGCGCAGGCCCGCTTCGCTGGCCGGGCTGTCGCGCTCCACGTCGAGAATGACCACACCGTTGGTGCGCTCCACACCGAACGCTTCGGCCAGCTGGGCGTTCATCCCCTGCACCGCGATGCCGATGTAGCCCCGCTGCACCTCACCCTCCTCGATCAGCTCGCGCATGATGGCCTGCACCATGTTCGAGGGAATGGCGAAGCCGATGCCGACATTGCCGCCGCTGGGGGCGATGATCGCCGTGTTGATGCCCAGCAGCCGCCCGTGCAGATCGACCAGCGCGCCGCCGGAGTTGCCCGGGTTGATGGAGGCGTCGGTCTGAATGAAGTCCTCGTAGCCCTCGATGCCGAGGCCGCTGCGGCCTAAGGCGCTGATGATGCCGCTGGTTACAGTCTGGCTGAGGCTGAAGGGGTTGCCGATGGCGACGACGAAGTCGCCGACTCTGGCCTCATCCGAGTTGGCGAACAGAATCTCGGTGAGGTCGTCCGGATCCACCTTGAGCACGGCCAGATCCACCTGCTCATCAGCGCCGACCTGGGTCGCCGAGAGACTGCGACCATCGGAGAGCGTCACCACGATCTCATCTGCCCGCTGCACCACGTGGTTGTTGGTGACGATGTAGCCTTCGGCCGCATCTACCACCACGCCGGAGCCGGCGCTGCGCGTCCGGCGCTGTGGGTTCGGAATGTTGAAGAAGCGACGGAAGAAAGGATCCTCCAGCAGCGGGTTCCGCACCTGATAGGTGGTGTAGGTGGCGATGTTCACCACTGCCGGTGAGGTCTGCTCGAGCATAGGCGCCAGGCTCGGCATGGGTTGGCCGTCCGTCCAGACGCTCGGCATAGCGCCGCGCACGGAGGCAGGCAGCAGCGCCAGCAGCAGCGCGCCGGCCAGGCCGATCTTAAGCAGGTGTTTGCTGTTCATCCGATTCATCGCTGTCATTGCCCACGTCCGCATCCGGGACGGCACCCGCCGCCATCATCACCAGGCTGGCGCCTAGCGACAGGACCGCTGCCGTCAGGTAGGCAAACTCATAACCCTGGAAATCATATAGGAAGCCGAGCACTGCCGGCCCGCCCGCCACGCCGATGGTGGTCAAGGCGTTGGACAACGAAAAGATCCGCGGGTAGTCGCGCACACCGTAGGCCTCCGCCAGCAGCAGCGGGTGCAGCATCAGCAGGTTGCCGACGGTGGCGCCGAACAGCCCGGCGCCGAGCAGAATGCCCATGGGGCTCGAAGCGGTAGCAACGAGCGCAAGCCCGGCCCCCTGCCCCAGGAGGTTGCCCAGCGTGAAGATCCGGATCGGCAACCGGGTCACCAGCAGGCCACCCAGCAGGCGGCAGAGAATGCTCATCACGCTGAGCACCTGAACGGCGGTTGCGGCAACCGCGTAGCCCACCTCGCCTTCAGCCCGGTTGTACAGGTGCGCGATGCCACCCACCTGCGATGCCATGCAGAGCACGTACGCAATGGTGACCAGAGAGAAAAACCGGGAGCGCACCGCCGCGCCATAGCGCCAGCCCTGGCTCAGCGACGGGTTCGGGCTGCCATCGCCGGCGGCCGTCGGCTGCGGTCGGATCACCAGCACCGCCACCGGGATGATCACGGCAAAAAACGTCACGCCCAGCCAGGGCATGACCGAGACCACGCCGAGATCGGCGAACAGCCTGGCCGTTAGCGGCGTGATCAGCACTCCGCCCATAGACAAACCGGTGGACGCCACCGACAGGGCGACGCTGCGCTCCTTGCCCGGGAACCAGCGGGTGACCAGGGTCGTGCTGGTGACGATGGAGACGGCGCTGTTGCCGAAACCGAAAAGCACATAGAGGCCGTAAACCTGCCAGAGCTCGGTCGCCCAGCCGGTACTGCCGAGCGCCAGCCCGGCAATCAGCGCCCCACCCACCATCACCAGGCGCACATCGAAGCGGTCCAGCAACGCCGCCACCCACATGCCGGACACACCGCCGACGATGAAGAAGATACTCACCGCCACCGACAGCGAGGAAACGCTGAAGCCCTTCGCGGCGGCGAGCACGTTGATGTAGACGGAGAGGTTGTAGAAGCCGAAGCCGGATGAGACGGCAAGCACCAGGAACAGCCCGGCCACCACGTACCAGCCGTAATACAGGCGGCCGCTCACGGATATACTCCGGAGTTCGCAACAGCACCGAGCAGCGCGGGAGGCACGCCAGCATGGCCATCAAGAACATCTTCGCCGATCTGGAGGAGAAGAAGGCTTCGATCGAGAACCTGAGCATCGATGCCCTGATCGAAGAGAAGGGTGCCAATCCGGACCTGCTGCTGCTGGATCTCAGAGAGATTCAGGAGCGGGTCGATCTGGGCACCATCCCAGGCTCCATTCACGTCCCCCGCGGCATGCTGGAATTCTGGGCGTCCCCGGCCAGCCCCTACTACCGGGACTACTTCCAGGAAGATCGCCGCACCATCGTGTTCTGCGCGGGTGGCGGGCGCTCCGTGCTGGCCGTGCTCGCCCTCGAGGACATGGGCTTCAAAGACGTGGCGCACGTGGAGGAAGGATTTCGAGGCTGGAAGGAAGGCGGTCACGAGATCGAAGACGTGGCCAGCACCAGCCGCTGGGTCCGTCGGGAGGGCTGAGCGACACAACGCACTCCGCTCAATCCTCAGCACCGCGAAAGATGAAACTCTCTATCAGCGCCAGAAAGTAAGGCCGCGGCGTTTCCATGAAGGCCGCGTGATCGCCACCGGGGATCACCGCCCAGGTTTTGTCTTTCGTACTCAACGAACCGAACAGCTCTGCATGCACCTCAGGTAAAGCCAGCGGATCCTCTGCCGCCTGCAGCAGCAGAACCGGAACGGTCACGGCTGCACCATCCAGCGCCTGCCACTGCTCGAGCGAACGCCAGTCCATGCGCACCGGATCATGGGTCAGGGCGCTGGTGACGAAGGCGCCGATCGCGGCATCGCTAATCGTGCCCGGCAGGATGAAGTCGCTAGCTGCTGCTTCTGCCGTGGTCGGCGCCCGGAGCGGTTCTGTCGCGATGGGGCTCACATCGTAGCCTTCCCGCAGCGGGTAGCCGAATAGAATCAGCGAGCCCATGGTCAGGGGGCGCTGCTGGGCGACCAGCTGCGACACGGTCGCCCCGTAGGACCAACCGAACAGGTGCGGCCTCGGCAGCTCCGGATGCCGGCGCCCGAGCCAGCCGAGCACCTCCGCCACGTCCGCCGCCGCCCGGTTCGGCGTCAACCAGCCGCTGGCATCCCGGGGCGTCTCACCGTAACCGCGCAGGTCCAGCCCATAGGCCGCGATGTCCATTTCCACCAGCCCGTCCATCAGCGACAGGTCTTCACCCGGCACCTGCAGATCAAAATCGGGCCGGGTGCTCCAGGTACGGCCATGGATGAGCAGCATCACCGCTTGGGGATTCGCCGGTACCTTCGACCAGACAGCAAAGGGATGCCCGTCCACCACCACCGCGTGCCGCTGCAGGGTGACGCCGGCGGGCGCAGCTGCCTGCAGCGTCATCGGCAGGAGCAGAGCGAGCACTACGAGCGTGCACATCTGGCGTTTCAATTTTTCAGACACCTGGCGTTCCCCAACCCAGCACTTCCGCCAGCACGTCGGCATCAACGTTGCCGCCGGTCTGGATCACTGCCACAGGCCGGCCCGCAAACTGCTCCGCTCCGCCCGACGCAGCGTCCGCCAGCAGTGCCGCCAGGGCGATGGCGCCGGCCGGTTCTGCCACGTTGTGGGTATCGGTGTAGATGATGCGCATGGCTTCTGCCACCTGGTCGTCGCTGACCTCGACGAAACGCTCCACCCCCTGCTGAATCAGCGCCACCGCGTCCGCATCCGGTAGTCGGCAGGCCACGCCGTCGACGAAGGTTCGGGCGTCGTTGGTCTGCACCACCTTCCCCGCCTCGAAGGAGCGCGCGTAAGCCGGGGCTTCGGTGGATACGACGCCAACGATCCGGGTGTCCAGACCGAGCAGGTCCCTGACGGCAACAAGCCCACACACGCCAGACCCCATGCCCACCGGAACATAGACCGTGTGCAGATCAGCCACTTCCGTCAGCAGCTCGTAGGCATAGGTTGCCACTCCACGCACCAGATCCGGGTGAAAAGAAGGGGTAAAGGTGAGGCCGCGCTCCTGCGCAACCCGCGCGGACTCCATTCGAGCCTCGTCGAAGTCACTGCCGTGAACGACGAGCTCAGCGCCCCAGGCCTGCATGGCCCGGTTCTTCTCGACGCTGTTGCCTTCCGGCACGTAGACCGTGACAGGCACGCCGTAACGGCTGGCGGCGAACGGGATGCTCTGGCCGTGATTGCCCCGGGTGGCGGTGATGAAACCGCTGGGCAGCGCATTCTGGCGATGCAGGTGATCCATGTACACCAGCCCGCCGCGCACTTTAAAGGCGCCCGTCGGGGTGTGGTTTTCGTGCTTCACCCAGACTTCCACCCCGGAGCGCTCTTCGAGCAGCGGCCATCTGTACTGAGGGGTGGCGCTCATCACGGCGCCAACCACCTCGCGCGCCTGATGCAGAGCATCTAGAGAGAACAGCGTCGACATAACCTGGATCAACCATCTGGCGGGGCGAGCACTATAAATTCACGGTAGGAGAAGATCTAATGCAACGAGCCATTCCGCGGGGGGACCTGCTTATGCGAGCAAACAGACTTCGGGGCGTCTCAGCACTCACGCGGATGCTCATCGCCTTCGGGGTGCTGATCGGGATGGCAGGCTGCGGCCCTTCGTTCGAGGCCACCACCGCCCCGGAAGCAACCACGCGAACCACCAGTGAGTGGCCCGAGTATGGCGGCGGCACCGGTCAGCGCTTCGTCAGCGCGGAGGAGATCAACCGGGACAACGTAACCGACCTGGAAGTGGCCTGGGTGTACCGAACCGGCCAGGTTGCCGGTGAGCGCAGCGAGACTGTCCGCTCCACCTCCGCCTTTGAGCTGACCCCGATTCTGGCCGACGGCAGGATGCTCATCTGCACCCCGTTCAACGACGTGATCGCCCTCGACCCCCTGACCGGCGGCGAGCTCTGGCGCTACCGCCACAACCTGGATCTCACCGGCTCCTACGACAACCAGATGATCTGCCGCGGCGTCAGCTACTGGCCTGGAGATGGCGATCCCGGCAGCTGCAGCAGCCGGGTGTTCAGCGCCACCAACGATGGCTATCTGGTTGCGCTCGACGCCGACAGCGGCGCACCCTGCACCGACTTCGGCGAGCAGGGCCGGGTCAACCTGCGCCAGGGTGTAGGCGGCCAGGACTATCTCGGCGAGTACCAGCAGACCTCCCCGCCCGCCATCGTCGGCAACAACGTGGTGATCGGCGGTGCCATCGGCGACAACCGGCGGGTGGATGCGCCGAGCGGCGTGATCCGCGCCTACGATGCCCGAAGCGGCGAGCAGACCTGGGCCTTCGATCTGGCGCCGCCCGGCTTCGACTACGACACCGAGCTGGTCAGCGACGAAGGGCACGCCCTCGGCACCCCGAACGTCTGGGGCGTGATGACGGTCGACGAGGCGCGCGGCTGGCTCTACATCCCCACCGGCAACCCCTCGCCCGACTACTATCGGCCCGGCGAGCCGGACATGGACTACTACGGCACCAGCGTGGTTGCCCTGGACGGCGCCACCGGCGAGGTGCAGTGGCACTTCAACACGGTGATCAACGACTTCTGGGACTTCGACGTGGGCGCTCAGCCGACGCTGGCCGACATCCAGCTCGACGGCGAAACGGTGCCGGTGCTGATCCAGGGCACCAAGATGGGCTACGTGTTCGTCCTGAACCGGGAGACCGGCGAGCCGGTGGTGGCCGTGAGCTACGATCCGGTGCCCCGGGAAGGTCCGCTGGCCGATCAGCTCTCGCCGGTGCAGCCGTTCCCGCCCATGGCCTTCCGCCTTGCCCCGGAAGTTACCGCCGACGATGCCTGGGGCCTGACGCCGATCGACGAGGGCGCCTGCAAAGAGTTGCTGGCGGGCATCCGCACCGGCCCGTTGTACACGCCGATCACCGAAGACTGGACCATCGTCGCCCCGAGCAACATTGGCGGCATCAACTGGGGTGGGGTGGCAGTGGATCCGGTGCGCGGACGCATTTACGCCCGCACCAGCAACGTGCCCTACATCGTCAGGCTCATCCCGAAGGAAGCATTCAAAGGCCGCGAAGGCTTCGAGTGGGACATCGAGGTGGCCGAGCAGCGCGGCATGCCCTACGCCATGGCGAGAAAGCCGTTGCTGTCCGATTGGGGCCTGCCCTGCAACAAGCCGCCCTGGGGGTATCTGACCGCGGTCGACATCGCCGAGGAGACTCAGCTCTGGCAGGTTGCACACGGCACGGTGCGCGACATCTCGCCGGTGCCTATCCCGCTGGCGCTCGGCGTGCCCGGGCTCGGCGCGCCCATCGTCACCGCCACCGGCCTGGTCTTTATCGGCGCTGCCTGGGAGAACGTCCTGCGCGCCTATGACGCCGACACCGGCGAAGAGCTGTGGAAACATGATCTGCCCGCATCACCGCAGGCTACGCCGATGAGCTACAGCGTCGCGCTAGGAGATGGCAGGGAAAAACAGTTCGTTGTGATGGCAGCCGGCGGCCATGCGCGGATGGGCTCAACTATGGGTGATCATCTGGTGGCGTTTGCCCTGCCCGACTGATGGCGCGGATGCTGAGTTGGATTGGAACGAAGCGGCTCACGATATCAGCCCGCGAGCGGACGTTTGAGATCGCGGACTTTAGTGTCCGCTTTCGGCCAAAGTCAGACATCTCACTGTTCCCTAGTACATCACATCTGTTTGGAAGACGATGACTTCGGTGACGATGCCGTCATCATCGAAATAAACCTGTGCAGAACGGTCATCCGTTACCGGGAAGTGCCACATTACCACCTCAGACTCATCAGACATGTTCGCGGCTAGATTCGGTTTGGGTCCCATCGAGTTGTTGATCTGCCGTCCGTTCAGAAGCGTTTTGTGGGTCGGATTGCCTAGGTGGTGCAGGACCTGCTCCTTGGTCATTCCTTCGATCTGAAGCTCTTGATGTGTGTGTTCCGTACAGGCTGTAAGCAGCATCACGACAAGAACTGCGAACTTCTCAACTAGCCACTTTTCATGCAAGTGATCCCGAATCGGCGTGGATCGGCCAACAACAGTCACTCAACAGATTCCGCGTGAGTTAGCGCCTGCCAGACTTCGCGGTCATCTGACATGTAGAATAGCGGCTCCATTGCACGGTGTTCGATGACGTCGGTAATGCCGTTCACTGTGACTACTTCATACATGGGGTAACGTTCCTCAGGACTATCGCTGAGAGTCGTGGGATGCATTCCTCGCGAATTCCCGTGCATCTTCGTTCGTGTCCAACCATTCTGATCAGTGACTAGAAACGAAGCAGTCCGCCCTGTTGGGCTTGTCCAATATGTCATAGTGACGGTGACTTCGTCTCGGGTCATTCCTTCCGGTAAAGAAAGCCAAAGAGGCAATCGGGATTCCTCGGCAAGAGTGAACTCCGACTCCATACAACTACGAATGGGGCTGCACGCCGTAAGAAACAACAGAAGTGCGAGCAATCGCAGCTTTGACAGCTGCAGTTGGTTACCAGAGTTTCGCAACTCTTCCTCGCCAGTAGGTAAGCCCCGCCATCGATCCCAGTAGAACGACCCACTCCAAGAGATTGAGCCAAAAAAGCTGTTCGTACTCGTGATTGATTTCCAGAGCCACTACTCCCAGTCCGATGGCTACTGCCATGCTTACACCGTACCTGATGTACGAATATGCAGTCCCTCTCGTTTGGTGCTCGATGAGATGGACGAACAGACCCGCAAACACCATGCCCATGAGAATGAGGAGTACCAACTCTGCAGCGACCCAAATCATCATCCCAGCCTATCAGAGGGCGAGGTTTTGGAATGTGCCGCAATGTCCGCTTTGGGTCGGAGCCGGAAGTTTTGCTGCACCCGCACAATCTGACCGCTTTCAGAGAGCGGACATTCGCTGATCAGGCCCGATTCCGGCCAGAAACGGTCATTCTATACTTTGACTAGCTCCGGCGGCTGCCTGGCGAGCTCTTGTCGCCAACGCTCAGCATCGGCCGGTCTCTGCCATTCCTTGTACAGGTCAATCAGGGCGCGCACAATTTCTTGCAGGCGCGGATGATCAGCACCGAATTCGGCTAGTTGTTGCTCGTAGCTCGCAGAGAGCTCGACTTCGGCTTGGTCAAAGCGGCTGAGCGCTGCCAGCGCTCTGCCCCAAATCAATCGATAACGTGCCAGATAAGCAACGTCGAAAACACCTTCACTTTCTATCTGGGCAATCGTCCCTCGTGCCAGGCTCTCACTTCTCGCTGGCTCTCCTGCTAGAAGCAAGGCATCTGCTAGGTTCATCTTGGTGTTCAGGGTGGAGGCGTGCGCCTCGCCCAACCCTTTGGAACGGAGAGCAAGGCACTCCTCAAGCGTCGCCACGGCGCTTTGACCGTCTCCCTCGGCGATGTGCATCAGACCTATGTTGTTCAATACGGAAGCAGTGCGCGGGTGGGCTTCGCCAAGGATACTCTGATGCAACTCGAGCGACTGTGTGAGAGGAACTCGTGCCAGATCCGGTCGATTTCGCTGGACGTGCAACAGTCCAAGCCCATTGAGGCTGTGCGCCACAATCACGTTCCGTTCACCGAGCACCTCGCGACGAACTTCCAGCGATTGCTCGTAGAGCATCAGCGCTGCGTCGTAATTGCCACCTAGCTGCTCGAGGCTACCGAGGCTCTCAAGCACCGCCGCCACGTGAACATGTTGCTCTCCATAGCTCGCAACAAGAAGCGAGAGCGCTTCGCGAAATAGTGACAATGCCTCCTGACGTTCACCTTGACGGCGGCGGACTAGCGCCAGGTTGTTCAACGACGTGGCAAGCCGGACGTCTCCAGCTTCAAGGAGGTTTCTATCAGCTGATACAACCTCCTCAAGGACTGAGGCCGCTTCGTCGTAGCGGCCCTGCTTCTGAAGCAGCAAGCCTAAGTCGTTGCGCACGCCATTCACCAGCAACTGAGCCGGCCGACCTGGCGCATCAAATCCCGGATCTTCCACTACCGAGAGCACCTCAAGATAGAGATCCTCCGCATCAGAAAAGCGACCAGCCGAGCGGCGAACCTGCCCTAACCCTCGCAGGAGATTCGCACGCTGCTCGGTTGGCGCAACTGGATCGATCAGCGCAAGCGCCGCCTCTAGCTCTGCGCTTGCTCGGATCCCATCACCAAGGTGAAGATAGGCGAGACCGATGCTCTCGCGGATTTCCGCCTCGACAGCCGGTTCAGCAGCAAGTATGTCCCCAGCAAGTCGGTTGCTAGCGGCATCCAGAATTTGCTCAAGCGTCGTTGCCGGACCCGATCCCGTAACCGGATCCGCGGTACGCAACATCTCGTTGAGAAACCTCTTCACTGTCTCTGCGCGCTGGGACTGAGCTTTGGCCAGCGTCGCGGCTTCCCTCGCTTCGTCTCGGGCGATCAGCGTCGTCCAAGCGAGTGCCACCATAACCAGCATCCCTAAACTTGCACCTACTGCAAGTGCGCTCAACCGGCGCAGTTGTCGTTGGACATCCCGCTGCCGAAGCTCGTCGAGCCCCACATCCAGGAGTGCGGCAGCGATCTTGAGCTTTGCCCCGGTCCGACCGTCAGCATTCGGCCTCGCATCGGCCGCGAGCGGCTCACTGATCCCATCGAGACGCAAAGCACCAGGAAGACACTCCTGCACTTGATCACCGGGGATGCCGTCGACGATGAGGCAGAATATTCTGTGACTCTTACCGAGTCGGATGAACTCATCGATTTCCGCATTCACCCACCGTGACTCAACCGCCGCCGGTGAGCAGATGACAATCATGCTTTCTGAACTCTCGATCGACTGCAGTATGGACGTGCTGAGATCCCGCGACGCAGCAAGCTCTTCCCGGTCCCGAAACAGCGGCTTCAATGCTGCACTCACGCCGAGCCCTTTCGGCGGCCGATACGACTCAAGAGATCGGTGCAACCAAGCTGCCCAACGTTCGTCCTGGTGGCTATAGCTGATGAACGCTTTGTACTTGTAGTTCGCCATCTCCCGACGACCTCGGGGACAAGTAGCCTTCTACGATACCAGTGATCGTCGCTTTAGGGTCGGAACGAGCCTAATGGATGCACTCGCACAAGACGACTAGGTTCAGAATTGAGACATTTCCGAGCGCGGTCCTAATTCGGCCAGAAGCGGACGTTAGCGACAACATTAGGACTACCACACTTCTACATCCACTAGGGTGTCAGCCATTCAGCACGCCGTTGCTTGGCCGAGCTTACCGCTACGTGTTCTTGACCAAATTTTTTGACGCGAATCTCAATGCATTGATCGATATAGGCAATAGCGTTATTCAGAGCGCCGCGCTTCTGGGCTACGTCCGCCGAATTGCACAACGCGTCCGCCGCCATCGGATGTTCTGCCCCGAGCGCCACAACAATTGCCGCATGCACCTGCTGAAGCGTTTCTTCGGCAGCGCCGAACTCTCCTTGCGCCGCGCGGATTTCACCTTCGAGCATCCGCAGCAGCAGAGTGTTGGGGTGATAGGGACCAATTTTAGCCGCGAAAATTTCCCGCGCTCGCATCGCGCGCTCGGTGGCAAGCTCCGGTTCATCGAGCGCCAACCGGCATTTCGCCTGGTTGCCGGCGGCGAGACCCGCATACAGGTGAGCCTCATTGCCCGAGCGTTCAAGAATCCCCTGGGCGCGCGCCAGTCTGACGAGCGCTTCCTCACACCGCCCCTGATCTGACAGCATACCGCCAATGTTGATCTCAATTGCCGCGACGCTCAAATGACCGTCGCCGAGAATACGCTGGTTGATCTCAAGAGACTCATCGAGCAGAGCGATAGCCCGGTCGTTCTCTCCGATCGTGCCCAGCACCGACGCATAGTTAGCCATGATGCTGGCAAGTAACGCCTGATCTTCCGGACGTGCGTGGCCGCGCAGCTCGTACGCTTTTTCGAAGTTCTCCAAGGCACGCTCGTAGTCCGCGGTGTCTTTGTAGATCATCGCCAGCGTGTTGTACGCGATGGCAACGTCCGCAACATCATGCGCCGGATCTTCGAGGGTCAACGTCAGCGTCTGCCCTGCGTATTCCAGTGCTTCGTCGAAATCGTTGAGTTCACTCAGTGCAAGGGCCATGTCGCGCACGGCAAGCCGATGCGTCGCCGTGCCGACAAGCTGCGGTATGGCAGCGAGAAATCCGGCTTTTGCCTCGGCATACCGGCCTTCGACGAAATCCAGCACGGCGAGCGCGCGAACGGCTTCGCCAATCTCAGATACAGGTGCATCGCTTGCTCGCAAACCGAGAATCGACTCTTCGAGGAGCGTGCGTGCCGATTCGCCTGCACCGATGCGCCTGTATACGTTGCCCATGAGCCGCTGCATCGTCGCCCTGACTTCCGGATACCCCGCAAGGTCGGTCTCGATGCGCTCCGCGCCCTTGTCGAGCAATTCGCGCAGCGTCGGTTCACGCACCTGTCGTTTGTAAGGATCGGCGCCTTCGAACAGGCTCATCAGGAACTCCGATACCTGTTTCGCTTTGGCGCTTTCCCGCTCTGCTTCGGCCTGCTGCTGGAATGCAAACAATGCAAGTGCGGTCATCAACAGCATACCCGCAAGAGAAGCACCGGCCACGGCCGTAATCCTGCGCTGCCTGGCGGCCACGTCCCGATTACGCAGTTCATCGAACCCTACGCCAAGCAACGCCGCAGCAATCTTCAAGAAAGCGTTGTCAGCGCCGTCACCCTCCTTACGCATGTCGGCGGCAAGTGGCTCAGACGTTTCCAACCGTTCGCGCAGAACCGCAGGGAACACCGCGGGCGGCGATCCGGAGGCGACGATGCAAAAAACGCGCTCCTCGCGGCCGGCGTCGACGAATTGCCTGACCTCTTCGTTCACCCAGCGCGAATCGGCGGCATTTTGGGAGCATACGACCACGAGATATTCCGATGCATCCAACGCCTCGCGAATTGAGCGGCTCAGGCTGCCTGAGGAAGCGAGTTCCTCTTTATCTCTGAAAATGGGCGACAGCCGCCCCGTGCGTCCGGCGACCGTCCCGAGGGTTCTTGGTACGCGGTACCTTTCGAGCCGCCTATGCAGCTTACGAGCGACTTTCTCGTCCGCATGGCTGTAGCTTAAGAACGCCTTGTATCTGTAATTTGCCACACCCCGACTCTCCCACATCGCGCGTGAGCAAAGGATAGCTCGTTAGTACATGGGTGTCCGCTACGGGGCGGAATTAGCCGGATTGTCGCGGGCGCACAATCTGACCGGTTTCAGAAAGCTGACAGCATGCGAGTCCGGCTGAGTACGGCCAAGTGCGGACATTCGCCGCCGAGGTCTGAATGCCGTTTTTGCGGTTGTTTTGCGGCCCGGGCAGAGCAGCTGCGGCCTGACTCGAACAGAGCCAGCACGCATCGGGAGGAAACCGGAAACAAGTGTCGAGGCAGGCACCAGGGAAAAGCGCATCGTCACCACTGCCTTTCCCATTGAGCTAAATCATACAGGTGACCGTGACGCTTCGGCAGTCTATGCAGACAGATTCATCCAACATAGGGTGCACGGCCGCACGTAGGCGCGGGTACTTCCCAGCAAATGGAGGATGTTCGGAATGCAAGATACCAGCTTCGATTTCGAGACCGGCGTTGCAACCCCCGCCTGGGTATCCAGGTGCCTCGGCGAGCCCGTAAAGAGTGTTCACCAGTCGGCGGACGACCGCCCTGCAGCTTCTGTATCTCGCCTCCGAATTCAGCGCAAGAGTGGTGCTGAAGTCCACGCTGTTTTGAAAGTGACGAAAAAGCGCTTTTTCAATTGGGGACGCTCGGAAGTCGACTTCTATCGGCTTGCATACCGCAACAACCTCACCGTGACGATACCGCGCTTCCTAGGAGCCGAGACGAATGAGGAACGTCGGGAGACCGCTCTCCTGATCGAGGAACTGCAAGGAGATTTCATCCCTTACGACCAAACCAACTGGGCCAACCCAGACGTTGAGCATATTCGACGCATAGTGCGTACTTTGGCGAAGCTGCATGCCAATACCTGGCGACAGGAGGCCGCATGGGACCGAAAACGATTCACTCGAGCGACCTTCGAAGCAGAATCAAACGCAGCGACGTTTGAGCGGATTATCGGGCGGTTTCTCGAACGCGCCAGTTCAATTGTAGACGACAGGGCTATTCGTGCGATAAGCAATCAACTGCTCATTTTCGTACCACGTCTTCTAGCGCACATGGACACCTGCCCGGCTTTCTGCCTGATTCACGGGGATGTCCACAGGGAAAACCTGATGATTCCGCATGACTCCGCAGAAGACTGCTACCTGCTCGACTGGGCAAACTGGTCTCTGGACCAGCCGCTTGTGGATGTCGCCAACCTCCTCATCGTTGCATCGCACCCGAAATTCCGGCGACGTCATGCCGCTGAACTGCTCGAGGAGTACAAACGAAACCTAGCCGCACATGGAATCGAATACGATGAGGACGCCTTCTGGCAGGACTTTAGATTCGCTGTGGGGCGGCAGTTAGCCAAGCCCATGATCATGGCCGAGATAACGCGTGGAGCCCCTGACGCGATGTGGCAACACACGTTGCTAAACATCTTTACCGGCGTTGAACAATTTGATGTCTGGCCACTCCTCGAACCTTGAGGCAATGCGATTGTCTGGAGTGGGTCGTTACTCGCCGGATTGTTGCAGCCGCACAAAACGGCGGCTTTCAGAAAGCCGACATTCACTGATCATGGCTAAGTTCGGCCACTAGCGGACATTCAGCAACTCACCGTCACCAACTTGTTTCTCGATCCAACTCGGCAACACTTGCTGGGCGTACTCGATCCCTTTTCGCCACAGGGATGGATCGTGCGATGTTTCAGCACGCCAGAAGTTCATCGAACATCGTCGACAAAAGTAGATGGCTATGTCTCGCGCTGTCTCCCTGATTTCTTCGTCGGTAGCCTGTTCTCCAAGGTAGATCTTTGAGATAACTTTCATGTCATCGAAGTCGACGAAGGTCGAAACCCACCCAGCCAGGTCCAATGCTCGATTCGCAATCGTCGTAATCTGCCAGTCAATCAGTACTGCTTGCCCGTTCGCGCGCAGCAACCAATTTGGACAATTTGGATCTCCCGAGCAAACCGATAGATTCATAGATTTTCTCGACAGATAGGCGGCATGAATTTCTTGAAGTAGTTGGAAGGATTCTTTTGGCAGTTTGTCTTCCGCGACATTGAGCTGCTTATGAGTCCAGTCACTGTCGTCCCAATCAAACTCGGACGAATCTAGCGGCGTGGAGTGAAGATCTCGGAGTATCGAGAGTGCTATTGGATCGGTATCTCTCCGCTGTTCGGGCCACTCAATCGGAATGTATTCAATCAACAGCCAGTTGCCTGATTCATTCTCTCCGAAGTCTATTACCTCTGGTAGCCAATCGACGGCACCCAAGACAACTGGTGCTAATTCGGTCAGAAAAGCTAGTTCTCTACGATCTTTCTGGCACTTCAGAACCGCAGATTTGCCGTCATAGGTTACTCGATAGACACCACTATCGCTCAATCCACCATGCAGCGTTTCTACTACATCGGAGCATCCTGATTGCTCCAAGGCCAGTTGTGTCGCTCGTGGGTAGCCGTTCATAGGTTACGACCATACATCACACACTAGCGGAGGGGGCGCTCTCACTACTGAGGAACTGCTTTCGGCCAATATCGGTCATCTACGAGAACAGCATCCATACACCTACTGCTCCGAGTACACCGCCGAATACTCGATTTAGGAGTCGCGAGTTTTCTTCGCTTCGGGCCGCTTGTGCCAGGCGATCCCCGACGACAGTCCAAAGTGTAAACGCGACCAGATTGTTCAGCGTGAACACGACTGCAATCAATGCGACCTGAGCATAGGCACCTCGCGTGTCCAAGAACTGCGAGAACATCAGCACGATGATGACATAGGCCTTTGGGTTCAGCAGGAGTAGAACTACGCCGTCCCTGAAACCAATGGGGCTCGCATCAACACTATCCGTTCGTCCCGCTTGCCAGAGCTTCCAGGCAAGCCACATGACGTAGAGCGAGCCAGCAATCTGGATGACGGACAACGCGCTGGGTGCGAAGGCGATGGCCTCAGAAAATCCGACACCCAGAGCAAACGTCACGACGACCGTAGCGATGTGATAACCAACCGTTGCTGGAATAGTGGACCGCAAACCGAATCGTGCGCCATTGGCCGCAAAAAGCATATTCCCCGGGCCGGGACTGTAGGCAAGTGGGAACAGGAATATGAGCAGTGCGATAAGTTCAGCAGCCATTAAATCCGAATCTCGTAAGCGAGGCGGTGAACACACTACGACCCGCGATACATAAGAACTCGCTGTATCTGGACATTGATCCAACAAAACTGACACTGATGCTTATGTCGTGAACTAGACTTCACCCGAAGCACTTGAGGGAGGAGGGTTGTTGAACGAATCGAACAAGCTGAAAGCGATTGAAGACTACCGACGACACGCGGAGTGTTTGCCTGAACTACTCGGGATTTGTCTCGACGAAGTGGGTGAGCATACCCTCTGCGCCTCATTGGAGGTGACAGCCAACCATCTCAATCCTGCTCACACCAGTTGTCATGCTGCAACGATGGTCGCATTGGCGGATACAGCCTGTGGATGGGGTTGTTTGGCGCACTTACCGGAATCAGCAACGTCGTTCACCACAGTTGATCTGAGCTGCAATCTGCTCAGAGCGGTTACAACTGGCGTCATATCGTGTCGAGCGTCGCTACTACACGGTGGGAGAACAACTCAGATATGGGATGCCGTCGTTGAAGACGAGGATGGGAGGAAACTGTCCGCGTTTCGATGCACCGAGCTAGTTCTCTACTAGAGAGTGACTAGTTAAAGTGTCCGCTTTGGGTCGGAACCCGCCTGATTGATGCACTCGCACAAAACGACCGGTTTCAGAAATGAGACATTCCCGGATGTGGACCGAGTTCGGCCAGAAACGGTCGTTTTGTCAAAGCGAATTCTTGTAAATGACCCCGTCCTTCATTATGAGATCGAAGTTCTCGTGTGGGTCAGCCACCAGGCTGAGATCCTCTAGAGGATTACCATTGACCAGTATCAGATCAGCGTAGGCGCCTGCTGCGATGACGCCAAGCTCACCCTCGTAGTAGGGGTTGCGCGGTCCGGAGAGCTTCAAAAGCTCAGCGCCGTCGGAGGTAGCCTGTTTGAGGGCTTCGTAAGGAGTGTATCCGAACACCGTCTCAAGCAGGGTAAGGAACTCTCCCTGCTGCTCTGCCGACTCTGGTGAGAGGATAAAGTCGGTACCGAATACGACCTTGACGCCGTGCTTCTTCGCCCAGGCATAGGCGTCGGCCGTGCCTTTGAGCATCTGCAGCTGCTTGGCACGTGTGAGTGGGTTTGGCGAAAGCAGTGGCGAGTCCTCTGGCGCATAAAACGGCTGGAGAGACAGCCAGACGCCTTCTCTCGCCATCATTCGCATCGTCTGTTCGTCGAGCAGCTGCCCATGCTCGATTACCTTCACACCAGCCCGGATCGCCCGCTGCACCGCTTCTGGTGTGTAAGCGTGGGCGCAGACATAAGTGTTCCAGTCTGCTGCTGCATCAACCGCCGCTTTCACCTCTTCGAATGTGTACTGAGTGACGTCAAGCGGATCGAAATCTGACTTTATTCCACCCCCGAGGGAAATCTTGATGTGCGTAGCGCCCTTTTTCAGCTGCTCGCGAACACGGAACAGGACTTCGGGGACTCCGTCAGCAACGGCGAGGTGTCCGGCGCGCTCCTGGATGGCCAAAGGTGTGTTGGGCTGAAGGGGATGCTCATGCACAGGTCGGAAGTCGGCATGCCCTGAGGTTTGCGAGATCATGGCGCCGGACGGGTAAATGCGGGGCCCCGGGTACAGGCCCTCGTCGATTCCCTGCTTGACCGAGAAGGAGTTGCCGCCGACGTCGCGCACAGTTGTGAACCCGCGCAGGAGTGTGGCCTCAGCTTGACGCGCTGCGAGCAGGGCGATGTAGAAATCATCGCGCCCCATAAGCTCAGCAAACGACGCCCCGGCAAACATGACGTGCCAGTGGTTGTCGATCAACCCCGGCATCAACGTGCGGCCGCCACCATCAATGATGGTGGCATCAATCGTGGTGATCGAGTCTGCAGACACCTGCGTGATCAGATTGCCTTCGACAAGGACACTGGCGTTGTCGAGCCGCTTTGCGTTTACGCCGTCGAACACGTGAACGTTGGTGAGGAGTAGTGGAGAACCTTCCTGCTGCGCCATTACCGGCGCGGCGATTAACAACGTGATAGTCAGGAGGCGACGAAGCGGCATGAGAAACCTACTGTTTGTCCAAGTCATGATTAGTCTGGCAAATCGCCCAGAAAGGTACATAGCGCACCGAATCACCGCAATGTGTAGAAATTCATGCGTGTGATCTCACTGACCGGAATGGGTCGGAAGTTGCCCGATTGGCGCAATCGCACAATCCGACTGCTTTCAGAAAGCAGACATCCGCAGATCAGGGCTGGTTCCGGCCAACAACGGACGGTCGGCTTGCGCTGATCTACCAGCCCAGCTGTTGCGAAACCCGCTTTACCACGTCGTACTCGGCAAACGCCTGGACCAGTGCGTCAAAGTAGGGCGCCATTGCCAGCTCGTCAATTTGCCCATCTGTCACGCACCACACGCGCTGCTCGAGTATCGAGGCGAAACAGATTGGCATGTCATTGGCAACCTGTTCCGAGTCCCAGGCCGGCACGCCGCGATTGGCCAGTTCGTCGAGATAGGCGGAGGTCAGCTCTGCACCACGATCATAAGGAACGCCGATACCCAGGATGTCCTGATGCATCCTGGCTACATCCATCAACCCCAAGTCTATCCTGACGAACTCCCAGTCGATGATGCACAGCGGTCTCTGGGCATCCCCGGTGAGCAGCACCTGGCCAGGCCAGAAATCGCCATGAACAAGGGTGAGCGGGGTCTGGAGAGCTATGTCGGTCCCTGCCTCGTAGTTTGCCACCCGGTCATGAATGAAGGACTGCATGGCAGCAGGTAGCCTCTTGTAGGTATCCAGTGTCGCGAAGTGTTCCACCATGGGCGCAAGCCGCGAGATGTGCTCCGCCTTTAACCGTTCGTAGTTGTCGCTGGAGAGCCAATCGTAGGCGGGCTTTTCCGGTAGATTGATCCATTGCGCATGAACCTCGGCAATCGCCTGCATCGCCTGCTGGCCAAGCTGATAGGCATCACAGACACTCTGCTCTGCCCTGTCCCGCAGGGTCTTGCCATCACCCAGGTCTTCGAGCAGTAGGATGAAAGTTCCCGTTACCGGGTCTTCCGCGGCCAGGTAACATCTCGGTACGGATGGTGGCAGTGGCTGGAAATCGCGGTAGAAACCCACCTCACGATGCGCACCTCCAAGAGCTAAGCGTCCGGCGAACTCCCTATCATCCTCTAGGCGCATCTTGGCAATCATGGTTGGCGGCAGCGTCTCGTCCATACCTGCCCATTCAATGGCAAGGCGTAATACGAGTCCGCCATCACCCTGCTCGACCAGCGGCGCGGCAGAGACCCGCTTTGCAGCCCCGCGAGTGAGTAGTCCCTGTTCCTGCAGCACGGATGAGAGCCAGACAGCGGTGATGTCGCTAGATGATGCTGGAATTTCCATACTCTTTGATTGCTCCTGCGTGCAATCAGCTCCTATGAATTATTGGACGGCTTGTCAGGAATGATTGCTCAAAAACCTACTGCATGTCTGCAGTGGGTCGGAGCCGGAAGTTTGGCTGCACACGTACAAAACGGCGGCATTCAGAAAGCTGACATCGGAGGATTCCGTCTAGTTTCGGCCAGAAGCAGACATCCAGCCAGCCACGGCCGGCATCTGATTCGGCGAGCGATCCACGCTTCTAAGTTAGCCGATGAGAAACGCGCGCGTCCGCAGATCCTCAGATGGTAGCCGTCCGAAAATCGTCTGATAGTCACGAGAGAATTTGCCGAGGTGCCAAAATCCCCAGCGATTTGCCACATCTGCCACCTTGGTTTCTCTGGCGTTCGCGACTCGAAGTTCGCGACGCGCGCGATTTAGCCGCAGCAGCTTCAGATAAGCCATGGGTGACACGCCAACGTGCTCTTTGAACGCATAGCTCAAAGCACGAGAACTGCAGCCAACCCCCCGCAGAATGTCCATCGTCTTGATCTCTTCGCCGGCGAACTCATGCAGAAAGTTGCGCGCACGCTCAAACGTCCTCCTGCGGACACTGGCCGAGGGTGCGCGCATACGTCCCTTGCTCACGAAGGGTATGAGTGCTCTGGTGATCTCAAAGCTGGGATCAGTCGATGCATCAGTGCTGCCCCGAAGCAGGTCGTTGACGAGCGCAGTAAAGCAGCCGTACTCCCGCTGGCCAATGTCAATCAGGCTGCCCGCGATCCGATCCCTGGTGCCGTGCACTATCGGCGTCTCTTCTGAGTCCGCTACTGACTGAAAGTACTCGTCGTTCACTGTGATCAGATAGGCGTCCAGGCCAGATCTGGTGACATTCTCGAACTCGTTGCCGAACACTCCCAGTTTGGTATGCCCCGGCTGGCACTCATGTCCACACCAGTAGATCGAATCTGCGTTCTCCCGAGAAAACCCGAAGCTCCAGTTGTCCGGTCGTCCCGAACCTCGCCGGATCAGAGAAGAAGATGTCCGAGACAGGACGGTCGCGACGTTGAGATCGCTGTAGAAATAGTACTCTGCGCCAAAATCTCCGCCCTCAGTACGGAGAACCTCTGCGTTTGCCGGCGATTGGTCGACATAGTCGGCATACGAATCGAACTCGTGAAAGACTGCCTGAGTTCTGATTACTCCCACGCTCAATCACTCCTTGCCCGAAAGGGCTACGTTGGCGCATCAAACAGCACGAATCTTGCCCGATGGTGATGTGGGCGAATTCCCGGTGCGGAGAAAATACTCCCACAGTCTTTGTGCGATCGGCAAGAAGGTCAGGTGAGTGAACTCTCCCGAGTTTCGGCGGTACTGAGTGCGGAGGAACTTGAAGTGCTCCAGGCGATGGCCGCGGACCGGAAACAGCCGGTCTCTGTGGTTGTTCGGGTCTTGATTCAAGAGGCGCTTTCGAGAATCTCTGTTATGGAGAACGACCAATCTCTCCACAAAGACTGCTCAGAAGACGGAAGCTGAAGACAACCGGGAGTTGATGGATGAGAGTTATGAAAGGTGCGTACGCTGCACTCCTAATTGCATTGCTTGGTGCGCCCACCGCGTTCGCTGGGGAGATCATCCACGATGCAGAGTACTACGTGCTGGAGGCTCAGCACGGTGATAAGTGGGAAGCACAGGACGCCGCTCTGGCAGAGAAGCTCGAGGCGCTCCGGAGGAAGCACGGATCGCCACCGAACATCATTCATATCATGTGGGACGACACACCGGTTGGTGAAGTCGGCATCCCGCAACTGCAGAAGAACCGAGGCTTCGAAACTCCGCATATGAACCGATTCGCGGCCGAAGGCATCTACTTCACGCGGATGTATACAGAACCATCCTGCACGCCCAGTAGAGCTGCAGTCATGACCGGCAGGCATGCTGTCCGAAACGGCATGTACAACGTTGGCTTCCCATATGAGTACGGTGGCCTGGCGGCCAATGAGGTCACGATTGCAGAGGTGTTGAGTGAAGCTGGCTATGCAACCGCGTTCTACGGCAAGTCTCACCTGGGTGACGTGGAGTCGAGCTATCTACACAAGCAGGGCTTTGATGAAGCGCTGTGGACACCATATAACCAGGTACCCAGCATGTACGTGCCGCGAGGTCAGCGCGGCGCTCTGACGCCTGCCACCATCATCCCTGAGATGTTCCCCGAAGACCCCTACGACATCGACAACGGCTGGCGCCCCAGAGGATTTGTCTGGACGTTGGAAGGAAAGAAAGGTGGGCCCACTCGGGAGTGGGGACCACCGCCGGACGAAAAGAACTATGACAACATCGACCGCGAGTCCGAGAAGCGAACACTGGCGTTCATCCGAAAAAACGCTGCTGCTAAGAAGCCGTTCTTTATTGCTTACTGGCCCATGGGGACCAGCTTTCTGGGAATCCCTCCAGAAGAACGCCCCCGCACCATTGGATTTGGCCTACTGCAGGAGATGCTCGTAAGAATCGATGACTTCGTCGGTGTCTTAACCGAGGAGCTCAAGGCGCAAGGGATAGAGGAAAACACCCTGGTCATTCTGATGGCAGACAACGGCCCGATGACACACAACGGTCCTCCTGGGATGGTCGAGCACCTTTATCGCGGCGGCAAGGGTGACTACACCGAGGGGGGCGTGCGAGTCGCTGCACTGGCACGCTGGCCCGGCGTCATTGGACCTGGCCAGATAGTCGGCGATGTTATCCACGAAACGGATCTGTTCACGACCTGGGCAAATCTCGCCGGGGCGAAAAAGCACATCCCGACCGATCGGATCATCGATGGTATCGACCAGACTGCGGTATTCCTCGAGGGAGACACGCACAGTCGTCGCGATTACGTGCACATATACACCGGTAATGTGCTGGCGGCTTCTGTGAAGGGTCGATACAAGAAGCGCTGGGTCGGTTCACTCCCCGGTCTCGCCGGTGCCGAGTTCTACGATCTCTATAACGATCCGCGCGAGGTTCAGGGCAAGATGTTGCCTATGTTCGCGACCAAAGGCATGTTCAACATCATGCGAACGCGTCATTTACTCTGGAAAGAGCACTATCCTGATGTGGGGCAGAACAGGGATTTCCCTTTCCAGAACATAGAGAACGCCCGGCCGGAAACCATCGAGGCCTCGAAGCCACGCATCCCGCGCGACAAAGTACCCTTTGATCCGCGAGAGGCCATCATGAAACTCCCTGAGTGGGACAATGTCGATCAGGGATGGGGTTTACAAGAATGACTCGCAACGCACCAAGAGTCAGCCTTCAATGCTGCGTCACCAAATGTCCGAAAAGGGTCGAACTCAGCCGGTTTGTTGCATCTGCACAAAATGGCGGCTCTGGGAAAGCCGACATTCCCGGTTCACGGCAAAGTTCGGCCGACTTCGGACATGTGCACTCTGATGCTATGTTCGTCGTTTATGAAGGTACTTGTAACAGGCTGTGCTGGTTTGGTCGGCGGGGCTGTGTGCGAGGCTCTCGCCTTACGCGGGGATTCTGTCGTTGCGTTTGATGCCAAAGCTTCGCAAGACATTCTGGACATCGAATCAATCGAAAGTGCGGCTGCTGTATGCGATGCAATCATTCACTGTGCCGCGTTGTTAGGAACTCCAGAGCAATCGTCCAGCCAGATAGTTAACGTCAACTTGCAAGGCACGTGGAATGTACTCTCGTCAGCCAGATCGGCAAAGATCAGCAAAGTGGTATTCCTCAGCAGCGTAGATGTGCTTGGCGTCTTCAAAGGTGAACGAACACCCGACTTTCTGCCACTTGATGAATCGCACCGCTGCTATCCAAGCACTGCGTACGCGATTTCCAAGTATCTGGCGGAAGAGATGTGCAGGCTTTTTACACTAGGAGGCGAGACTTCAATCGTCTGCCTGCGGCCACCTGGGGTATGGGAATCGCCTTCTACGTATCAGTGGATCACCACAGAACGCGAAAAGCGTGCTGCATTCGAATACGACCCATTCTGGGAATATGGCGCCTTTATCGATGTAAGAGACTTGGCAACTGCATGTTTAGCAGCATTAGAACCTGCTGTGACAGGCTTTCATTCGCTATTCGTATCTTCAGATGACATAACGACGTCTGGGCGCACTAGTGTGCAACTGAGCCGGCAACTGCTACCAAACGTAGAGTGGCGCGGTGGCAACGAATTCGATGAAAATCCATTTAGAACACTGCTCAGCAATGATGCTGCGAAACGAGTACTAAGTTGGCAACCAAAGCATCTTTGGATGGACTTCGCCAGCCCCTAGAAGCGTCTCCTTAAGGTCGAGATCAGTCCGGTTGATGCACCTGCACAATCTGTCCGCTTTGGGAAAGCAGACGTTGTCAGACCGGGACTGACTCCGGCCAATAGCGGTCGCTGGTCGACTTTAGTCCGTAAGGCGGCTTCGTAGAAAGTCGGTACTCGACTCCAGTGCGCGCACACCTTCAGGAAGGTCGGGCCCGAAAGCGGGGAACACGTGAACAACCTTCGGCCAAATCTCAAGCTTCACTAACGACTGTGCGGCTCGCGCTTTATTTGCGTAACGCAGTGCATCGCCAAAGAGCATCTCGTCCTTGCTCACTTGAATGAGGGTTGGCGGTAAGTCCGATAAGTCGCCGAGCAAGGGGGAGAATTCGGGGTCATTGACAGCGATCCCCATCTGCATGCGGAGTATGAGCGCTCGCAGCGGACTAGGTAGGTTCGTCAACGCCCCGAGTGCAGGTCCGATGAAAGGGTCACTTTGGATGTTCGACTGCCAGGAGGGTGCTGACATCGTGTAGTCCGTACCGGGAGACATCGCGAGTGCCGCTCGGGCAGGTTTCAACCCCTCGTCCCGAGCCCAAGCGATGGTAGACAACGTGAGTGTTCCCCCAGCTGAGTCTCCAGCGATCAACAAGTCTCTCACTGGAGCTGGCCCCGAAGGTCCATTCTCCAAGATCCATCGGTACGACTTGCGCACGTCTTCAAGTGTCTCGGGTATTGTAGCTTCGGGCAGCAATCGATAATCGATCGCCAATACCGCGATTCCTGTCCGTTCGGCGATTTCGCTAGTGACGTACCGATGGGATTTGGGGCTTCCAACTCTAAAAGCTCCACCGTGCAGGTACAGTAATCGACGCGAAGGATCAGCTTCCTCAGGGAATAGCCACTCTCCAGCAACACCATCCACGTCGGCGGGAATCGGTTCCAGCTCGATTGGCTGGTAGAGAAGGGCTTCCATCTGCTGCCGTGCCACATGAATATCTGTACTACCGTCCTCTCTAAACTGGACCAGCTTCGCGACGACATCTTCATGCGCTTTGCTGACCTCTTCCGGACGTATGATGAGTTCACCGGACGGCTCGTCATACTGGCTGTGATCAGCCGTCCCGAAAAGCCAAGCGAGCGCCGCATAGGCCAATCCCAGTAACACGACGATTGACACCACAATCCTCATAGACGACTCCCTTGCCTAGTGGGGCTTTTCGGTTCACATAGCTCGCGACGACCTTGAGCACTGGCTATCTTAGCGCACCGGATTTTGGCGTTTTAGTCATTGAAGACGGGTTGTTGAGCGTCTGGTTCGGGTCGGCTTAAGCCAGATTGTTGCACCGGCACAAAGTGGCTGCTTTCAGAAAGCCGACATTACCTGTTCAGGGCAAACTTCGGCCACAAGCGGACCCTATAGATTTTGTCCATATGGGCGTTTTCAATTTCCGGTAGGGGCTGGCTCCATCGCCGATGAACAACTAGAGGAAAGTCATCGGTTCAAATACGGTGCAATCTGAACGCATCGAATCACTGAGAGGGAGAGAGAAATGTCGCGTAATGCAGCTATCGTATCCGGAGCCCTGTTGGTCTTGTTGGTTACGGTCATGTCGGGTGGTGGATTCCTGCTCGAACAGACCTTGTCGCGAGCCGCAGGTTTCATTGATGATCCATCGGTCGCAGCACTGCAGCGGGCGGGGCATGGCCACGCGGGTATTCTGCTGGTCCTTGCGCTATGGGCGCAGTTAGCCATCGATAAACTACAGATCGGCGCGGCTGTGGAGTGGGTCTTGCGTCTAGCTTTCCCGGTAGCCGCAGCTTTGATGTCGGGAGGCTTTTTTCTCTCTGCGGCCACAGCTGCGGCAGGCGGTTCCGAGCCTAGTTTCGTGCTAAGAGGCGGTGCCCTGATACTTGGGCTTTCACTACTGACCTTGGGGGGGCTCTTGCTCATGCGGCGACGCAGCTGAGCAGGCTATCTCGGAAGGTGCTGCTGGCTCTTGCAGCGACCGCGGCGGGCAGCGTCAATCCCAGCCGGAAAAAACACTCTTTAACATCATTGGCTAGTCGGCTCTTTGCGTCTGCTGCAGGGGTGGCGGCTTTCTGCCGCCATTCCGTCACTCGCCAACGGTCCCCTTCCGAGCACCAACGGCCAACTACGGACGCTCTGGGCGCGAGGGTGTGTAACAGCTGCTACCTTCGTTCGCCAACAGCAAAACCGTAGAACGCCGTCATACTGCCTTCTTTACCTACCATCTCGAAACGCACCAACGTCAAACCATTGGATTCGAGAAAAGCGGTGGCCGTGTCGCGCCCGCCGTGGCGAAGCGGAATCCCGAAGATGAAGTGCTCGCCGTAGGTGAGGCCAATCGATAACTTCGCATAAGGGGCCAGGAACTTGAACCCGCCTTCGCCTTCGATGAACTCGCGGGCAAAATAGTCGAACGCGATCAGACTGCCCGGCGCTAACTCGGCAACGGCGGCGAGCGTACTGCGAACCGACTCCTCGGGTAGGTACATCGTGACACCTTCCCAAAGTACAAACGTCGGCAGTGCTGGGTCGAAACCGTGTTCTTGCAGCGCATCGACCCACGACACCTGGTTGAAGTCGGTCTCGACGAAGGTGACGTGACCGGATTCGATGCCAGCTTTCTGCAGCGCGGCGATCTTCGCCTGTTGGGTCGCAGGAGTGTCGACCTCGAAGATACGAACGTCGACACTCCTGAGCTCCTCGTAAGCTCGCGTGTCCCAACCCGCACCCAGGATCACAACCTGCTCGACGTTCACTGCGGCCTCGCGAAGCGCCTGATCGTAGAACTGATTGCGCAGGGCCATCATCATCATCACTGTCGCCGGACGCGTGACCGGACCGCAGAAAAGAACAGGTTTGTAACGGGCAAACCGGCTCGCCAGCGCAAAAGGCCAGATGATGAGTTGCCAGATCAGGGGTGACAACGCCGGGAGCACCGACGCAAGACGATACGCGATCTCGTCTTCGCGGCCGCCGACCCCGTGTGCCATCGCACGTGTCAGAAACGGTTCGTACGCCGTTCCGGAAATACCTTTGGGCTGGTTGTAAAGCTTGAGGCGTACGATGTAAGCGATCATGCCCAGCATCCAGATCGGCGACAGCAGCAGCAACACTAGAAGAAAGACCAGAAGTCTAGTGCGTCTCACCAGCTGCGCCCTCGCGTTTCAGCCTCATGCAATGATCGCCGCTCGTCCTTCAATCGACCCTCCAAGTGACAACAGAGAAATTCTTGAAGGATACCTGGGCGCTCGCGAATGTCCGAGAAGGGTCGGAGGCGGAAGTTCTACTGCATCCGCGCAATCTGGCTGCTTTCAGAAACCAGACAAACCCGTCTTAAGACTGAAGCCAGCCAGAATCGATCGTTTTGTTAGAGCGAATTCTTGTAAATAACCCCATCCTTCATTATGAGATCGAAGTTTTCATGAGGGTCAGCCACCAGGCTGAGGTCTTCTAGCGGATTGCCATCCACTAGGATCAGATCAGCGTAGGCGCCTGCTGCGATGACGCCAAGCTCACCCTCGTAGTAAGGATTGCGCGGTCCGGACAACGCTAAGAGCTGGGCGCCGTCAGAGGTTGCCTGCTTGAGTGCCTCGTGGGGTGTGAATCCAAATGCCGTTTCGAGCAATGTGAGAAATTCTCCCTGCTGTTCCGCTTGCTCTGGCGAAAGGATGAAGTCGGTACCGAACACGACTTTGACGTCGTGTTTTTTCGCCCAGGCATAAGCATCGGCGGTACCTTTGAGCATCTGTAACTGCTTTGCCCGTGTGATTGGATTCGAGGAGAGCAGTGGCGAATCCTCTGGCGCATAGAACGGCTGGAGAGACAGCCAGACGCCTTCTCTCGCCATCAATCGCATCGTCTGTTCGTCGAGCAGCTGCCCATGCTCGATTACCTTCACACCGGCCCGGATCGCCCGCTGCACTGCGTCTGGTGTGTAGGCGTGGGCGCAGACATAGGTGTTCCAATCGTCTGCCGCATCAACCGCCGCCTTTACCTCTTCGAATGTGTACTGAGTGACGTCAAGTGGATCGAAATCCGAGGTTGTTCCACCACCAAGTGAAATCTTGATGTGCGTGGCGCCCTTCTTAAGCTGTTCGCGCACACGGAACAGGACATCGGGAACCCCGTCCGCGACCACAAGGTGCCCGGCGCGCTCCTGGCTGAACAATGGCGTGCCGGGCTGGAGCGGATGTTCGTGGACCGGCCGGAAATCGGCGTGCCCAGAAGTCTGTGAGATCATTGCGCCAGACGGATAAACGCGGGGACCAGGATACAGGCCCTCGTCAATGCCCCGCTTCACCGAGAACGAGTTGCCACCGACGTCCCGCACGGTTGTAAACCCGCGCAGAAGCGTAGCTTCCGCCTGACGGGCCGCCAACAAGGCGACGTAGAAGTCATCGCCGTTAAAAAGCTGCGCCAACGATGCTCCTGCAAACATGACGTGCCAGTGGTTGTCGATCAATCCCGGCATCAACGTGCGGCCGCCACCATCAATGATGGTGGCATCAGTCGTGGTGATCGAGTCTGGAGACACCTGTGTGATCAGATTGCCTTCGACGAGGACACTGGCGTTGTCGAGCCGCTTTGCGTTTACGCCGTCGAACACGTGAACGTTGGTGAATAGAAATGTAGAACCTTGCTGTTGCGCCATTGATGGCGCAGTGACGAACAGTGCAACAAAAACTAAGCGCTGAAGCAGCATGACACTCCCACATTTCTTGGTAGGCCCTTGGCCCAAGGTATACAGCACGCCGCATGACCACAATGGGTCAATCGGCCTTCCAACTCCTGCTCATCGATGTCCCTGAGGCGCCTTGCCGAGAGTCTGCTTTGGGTCGAAAACGGTAGCCCTGTTGCGATGCAACGGAATATGCGTTTTTTGGCTGCTACGGGGATCAGCCGGTGTCCGTTTCCGGCCAAAACCGGTCACTTACGAGCGTCCGTCTCCGGCGACCGTGTATAGATCGTTACGTTCAATTCCCCTCCAAGCGCCGCAATCCTCGATACCGACTCTTCGGACACCGTAGAAGAACTGGGTTGGGCTTCAATTGTCGACTCGTAACCGAGATTGAATCCAATTCGAGTACATCCGTCCCAGATTGCCTTGCCTCCGTCATCCAGAGATTCGGCAAACGCACAATAAATGGCGACAGCATCGTCTTCATTAGTGTCGATACCCGAAATACCGAAAGTGGCGACATATTTGCCGTCCCTCAATTCGCAGGAGTGAACTAGAATCCTCATCGGGAGCCGCGTCAGCCAGTAGACGCAGATCCTGGTCAGATTCGAGATCGAGATCGGTGGTTATGTAGGTACCCTGCGACAATCCTCAGTCCCTTCGGCGTGGAGCCGTTAACACTATCTCACCTGGAGTCGAAGGAAAGTCTCCGGGGGAATCAGACACCTCACTGCTCCCTAGTACATCACATCTGCTCGGAACAGGATGACGTCGGTGACGATGCCGTCATCATCGAAATAAACCTGTGCAGAACGGTCATCTGTTACCCGGTATTGCCACATTTCCACCTCAGACTCATCAGACATGTCTGCGGCTAGATTCGGTTTGGGTCCCATCGAGTTGTTGATCTGTCGCCCGTTCAGAAGCGTTTTGTGGGTCGGATTGCCTAGGCGGTTCAGGACCTGCTCCTTGGACATTCCTTCGAGCTGAAGCTCTTCAGGTGCGTGTTCCGTACAGGCTGTAAGCAGCATCAGGACAAGAACTGCGAACTTCTCAACTAGCCACCTATCGCGTAAGTGATCCCGAATCGGTGTGGATCGGCCATCAACGGACATCAGGTACGCAGTACGGCTGGGTTCATAGGGTCGATTACTTCAAAGTCCTCGATCCCATTCTGATATTCACTCCCATACGTGAATACTTCGAGCGTGTCAGGAATACCATCAGACAAGTACAAGGCTGAGCCTGCACCTGATGGAATAGATTCGCTCATCACTTCTGGGCCGGGAAGTACATCAACATCTGAAGGTGCTGTACTTTGAAGTGAGGTTAGATCACAGGAAAAATCCACGAAGACACCAACCTTAGACACCCTCCGCCCTCGAAATCTGGTTGACGCCAAAATCTCAGCAATCTCTGGATGGCTTTGCTCAAACCAATCCAGCAGGGCCTTCTCCAAGGTCGAAAAACTCACAACGTCTCACTGACTGTTCTTTGGCACATGGTCGCTGATTGAGCATCAAACAGGAAATCCAGAATTGGGCTCCCATGTCCGAAAAGGGTCGGAGCCGGAAGTTTTGCTGCGCCTGCACAAAATGACGGCTTGGGGAAAACCGACATTCTTGGATCACGGCAAACTCCGGCCATGAACAAACATTCGCCTACAGGGTGTTCTTGTAGATCACCCCATCCTTCATAACCAGATGGAAGTTTTCCTCGTCAGTCATTACCAGAAGGCTCTCGAATGGATCGCCATTAACTAACAGTATGTCGGCGTAGGCTCCGGGCTGGATGACGCCCACTGGACCGTCCTGCCAGGGATTCCGAGGGCCTGTCATGGCCAACAGCTCGCCGCCGACCGACGTGAACCCTCGAAGCGCCTGGATCGCTGGCATGCCGTAGGCATCCAGGACTTCCCACTCGCGCAGCTGCATCTCTTGCTCGTATGGGATCGTGCCATCCAGCGTGGAAACCAGGTCTGACCCAAACGCCACCTTGGCCTCGTGTTTGATGATCGCTTTCAAGGACACGTCAGCACCGTCAATGGTGACGAGGGCTTTCGCGTAGCTCTCGGGAGAAAAGATCTCTTTGAACCGCTCTTTCTGCCCGGGGGCCAACGTCGTAGCGGTGCTCTGGACCGTGATAACGCCTTCCTTCTTGAGCCGCCTGACTGTTGGCTCCGTGATCAGCGGGGCGTGTTCTATCACCGCTACCCCATTGTCTAGCGCATGATTGACTCCCTCATCGGTGTACGCGTGCACGGCAACATAGGTCTTCCACTGCTTGGCCGCGGCGACCGCAGCCTGTAGCTCCTCTGCGGTGGACTGGACCATATAGAGTGGGTCGAACTCGCTGCTCGTCCCGCCGCTCGTGAACACCTTCAGGAAGTGGGCTCCATTCCGGAGCGCGATCCGGCCGGCGCGAAGAAACTCATCCGGACCATCAGCGATGGTGGTGTGATACCTCTCCCAGTAGTTGATCACGCCATTGCCTTCGATGTTCGGATGCGGATCGTTCCAGCCACGCATATCCCCGTGGCCGGAAGTCTGTGAAATCATGCGTCCCGCCCCGAAGACGCGAGGCCCGATGATCACGCCTTTGTTAATGGCGTCGGTCAGGTATTTCGAATAGCCGCCCAGGTCTCGGACTGTGGTGTAGCCTCGTTTTAGCAAAAGTTCGACGCGCTTAACCGATACGACCGCGGTCATGAACGGGTCCATAGTCTGACGCGACTGAGAGAATGGCGTATAGATGCTCAGGTGGAGGTGTGAGTCGATCAACCCGGGCATCAACGTGCGGCCACCACCGTCAATCACGGTCGCGCCAGACGATTCAATATCGCTCCCAACCTGCCGAATCAGGTTTCCCTCAACCAGCACGTCGGTGCGAGTCAGCCCCTCAGTAACACCGTCGAATACTCTTACATTCGTGAACAGTGTGGTCGCGGGTGGTTCCTGTGACACCGCGGCGGTCGCCAGAAATGCAACGAAAACCGCCAGCACAATCCTTCCAATGGTCATGTCAATCATCCCCGTTCGGCAGCCAGGGATTGAACCTCGAAACAGGCTGCGTCGCCAGCCTCTTGGGCGACTGCTATGGGTCGGAACTTGAAAGATTGTTGCGGGAGCACATTCTGACTGCATTAAGAAAGCAGACATCACCAGATCTGGACCGATTCCGGCCAAATCCGGACACTCAGGATGCGCTTATCAGATGTTGAGCCGTGTTCGGAATCCGAATACCCACACCTTGCTTTTTTCGGGGTTCAGCGCGGGATCGATCAGCAGCTGTAAACTAGGTGTAAGAGCAAAATTCTGTGCAAACTGAAAGCGCCAGAACAGTTCGATCGTGGTCTGATCACGCAGGTCATCGTCCGATGGTTTCCCCCAGTTGAGCGCGAAGCCCATGACATCGGAGCGGAAAAAGAACTTTCGGATGAAGCCGACGGTCGCGGAGGTGTTGTAAAGCGGTGCACTACCGCTGGAGAACCCGGCGCGAACGAAAGGCATCCAACGATCGTTGAACGTCCAATTCGCGGCAAGCGCTAATCCTTTGCCGGAATCTATGCCGGCGTCGGTTCGTTCATCCACGTGCCAGAGAGTCACATTGACGTTCTTCAGGTAGCGGTCTTCTTTAGAAGGTGACCAGCCCACTTCTCCGAACTTGAAGAACTCCGACCCTCCATCGAAGAACTCCAGGTCATCGGTAATCGTACCATTGGCGTCGTTGATACCTCCCAAGACGTAGGTGCCGTTGTCCATCCAATGGCCGCCCGCGACGCCCCAACTCGAGTCCGGAAAGGCAACGGAGGGGTCCAGCAGGACGGCGACGTTTTGAAAGCCGGTCCACGGATTCACATAGCCGAGGATATTCAGGTAGTCGTTCGGGTCGTATCGCCCTACCAGCAGACCAGTTCGACCATCGTTGAACCCCTGCTGCCAGTTCAGATTGACCAACGCCCAATCGATGTCGCTATACAGCGTTCCAGTAACACCCAAATACCCTGCTTCTGCGCCCAGACTGGCTGGTGCCAAGTCTCGGTAGTTGTGACGATGATCTACCATCGCCACGATCGATCCGGTATTCGGGGTGTTCCGGCCAAGCAGGGTCCATTTGGCAGTCGCACGAAAGACACCACTGGAGGCCTTTTTCTGATCAGTCAGCGAGTCGCTCAAGTATTGGGCGAGCGTGGTGTAGTGTGCTGTGAACTGGAGGCCACCATCATCATTCAGAGTCTGCTTCCATTCCCGCCACGGCTCGAAGGCATTGTAGATTCCCGGGAATCGAAAGGCAGGCTCCCGCAGGCGGTCGTCGTCTTCGAGTTGACCTTCTGGCGAGTTGGGCCCACCGAAAATAGGCTTCCCTTGATACCCCACTCTGTAGAGCACCTTCTCCAGAGAGGTGATGTCTTCTTGCTGACTTTCCGAATCAGGGTGTGCATTTGGCGCCACGCAGAATGTGACAACAGCCAGTATCGCGATTAGCACCATCGATTCGCCGGTCCAGTGGTTAAACATTGGAGACAATCGGCAGAGTGAAGCCACGAGGACCGGGTCCATGAGATCTTTGGGCCATCGGAGCACAGCTACTGCCAGTTCGCCCGATACACCCTAAGTAGGTTCCCGCCAAGCAGCCCACGGATTTCTCCATCGTTCCATCCGTAAACTTCCTGTAGGACCCGCACAGCACCCCAGATCTCTCCAGGCATACCCATGTGCGATGGGGACGCGTAGCCCATCTCCGGCGGAAACTGATCCGGATTCTGCAGCACCCACATCAACGTGTCAGCGTAGTTATAGACGTAGTCGGAGCCCGCGCAGACAGCTTCCGCACCAACGAGGTTTTTAACGTATTCCATGTGCTTGGCGATATCCATCGGTCGGGCCTGCCCCTGAGGATTCAGGAAACCGCCGATGAAGTTGATGCAGATGGCGCCGCCTGTTGCAGCAACTGCCTTCATGGCTTTGTCAGAATTGTTCCGGGCAATCGGCTGCAGGGTTGCAACGTTAGAGTGCGACATGATCATCGGTCGGGTTGTCATGGTCGCTGCGTCGATACAGGTCTGATCGCTCGAATGCGAGCAATCGACAACCATACCTACTCGGTTCATCTCGCGAATGAACTGCCTGCCGAGATCGGTCAGTCCATCATTCGAGCCGTCCTGATTCGATACGGTGCCGCCTCCATAGGCGTTGTCCTTGTTGTACGTGAAGTTTGCTGTACGCAGCCCGAGGTCGTAGTACGCTTGGACGTTGGCGAGATTTTCCCCGAACGCATTCATGCTCTGAAAGTTAAAAAACTGTCCTAGCTTGCCAGCCGCAAGCGCTGTCTCGAAGTCTTCGAAGTTGCGGATCTGCTGATAGCGCTCTGGATTCGCCGCGATGTAGTCCCGAAAAAAAATCGCCCGCTCGAAAACCTCTTCTACGGATTGATCCGAGCCGTTTGAAATCGTCACCGACATGGACGTAAACCCGTTCTCGATGAAGTGGTCCATGTACTCTTCATACTGCTCAAGCGTAATGTCTGCGGGAAATCCCGGTGCTGCGATTACGATTGAATCGATATTGTGCTCACCGGCGAACCTCTCCTGAATTGGGGAATCGAGTGCACGCTCATCGGCCGTACGCGGGTAGGAAACTTGGACCAGATAGTCGACAAACTCCGGAAAAGCCTCTTCTTCGGCTGGCCGGGGGCGCATCTCAATCTCGGGCGGAGGTAGGTACGCCTTGTCCGCAAGCTCCGCATCCCGGGTGTTTGAGTAGTAGTCAAACTGTTCTCTATCGAAGGAAGGTTGCTCGTTCGAACTGGGGCTGCAGGCGGTTAACACCACAGAGAATATTGCTGGCAGCATCAATCGATTCATCAACTAGTCCCGTTCAGGAAGGGCTGACAAACGCTATCAAAAAGGTGCAGATCTGCAATGTCCACTCAGGGTCGAGATCAGTCCGGTTGATGCACCTGCACAATCTGTCCGCTTTGGGAAAGCAGACGTTGTCAGACCGGGACTGACTCCGGCCAATAGCGGTCGCTGGTCGACTTTAGTCCGTAAGGCGGCTTCGTAGAAAGTCGGTACTCGACTCCAGTGCGCGCACACCTTCAGGAAGGTCGGGCCCGAAAGCGGGGAACACGTGAACAACCTTCGGCCAAATCTCAAGCTTCACTAACGACTGTGCGGCTTGCGCTCTATTTGCGTAATGCAGTGCATCGCCAAAGAGCATCTCGTCCTTGCTCACTTGAATTTTGATTGACACTGTCACCCGCTGCAGGCCGGTGCAAAACGTTTGCAGACGAGTAGGGCTCCCGCCGAACCTCACCCGAAACAGATCCATTCGAGAGGTGCGTCACACTACAGAAAAGAGATCTGGAGCGAACCACCTATCCGGATAGACTTCCAGTCCCCGGCGTCGCTTCCTATCAAATCCGCTCTATGCCTCATATCACATTGTTTTCCCGCTGGTGCTTCGTAACGGCAATTCTCACGCTGACAGGCTGCGCCAACTCACCCCCGCACGCAGACCACCCGACGACCGGAGCCCCAGATGCCGCCGCCAGTCCGGGGATCGATGCACAGGCTCGCAACTGCATTGCCCTGGCCATGTACTGGGAAGCTAGAGGAGAGGGTCGACGCGGCATGCTGGCGGTCGGCTCGGTGATTCTGAACCGGGTCGCGGACGAGCGCTTTCCCAGCCAGGCCTGCGAGGTCGTGTACCAGGGAGGCGAAACGCCGCCTTGCCAGTTTTCCTGGTGGTGCGACGGAAAGAGCGACCGTCCAACCAACCGGGCCGAGTGGTTAACTGCATTGTCGGTGGCCGAGACGCTTCTCACGGAACGCCCGCCGGATGCAACGGGGGGAGCGTTGTTTTTTCACAGCGCGTCCATGCAAAGCCCATGGGAAAGACCCAAGACGGCCCAAATCGGCAATCATGTGTTCTATCGTTGAGAGTAAATCAGACCGCTTCGCGTTGCCTGCTGACGAGTCGCTTCACTGAGGTGCGGATCTCCTCTGGCTCGTTGCGGATGGCTTCAGGGTCCGCCTGTCAACCTGAAAGGTGCGTGTGAGACCGTCACCTTCAGCTCGTTTCAAGAAGGTTTCCCCCTTCTGGAGCTCGGACATCACCAACAATCTTCGCGAGCCACAGGTAAAGCAGCGGCATCCCCACTACCTCGACGACCACCGCCCAGAGCACGCCTTCGCTGAGCAGCACATCTGTGTTCATCTGGGTGAAGCGCGCCAGTCCGCCTACGAACACCACTGCAAATACTGCGGTCAGCATGCCCCTGTGTTTCTCCAGGTTGGTCAGCGAGATGAACTGGACGATGCCGAGACCTGTCCAGACGCCTCCGAGAAACCGATTGTGGTTGTCTGCCAGCAGGAACTGCTCCTGGTCGACTATCTCGAGGTAGGTGACGGGTTCGAGCCAGCCGAGCGTGAAGATGCCACCAATGGCCATATCCAAACCCGAGAAGAGGACGAACACTCCGAGAAGACCCACCACCACCGTAAACGCCATTCTGTTCATGTCCAAGACTGCCTCCTCTCCCGCTCAGGCGACCAGTTCCATCTTGGTATAGTCGAGGGTCAACCATTTTTCGGGTCGCATCAGGTAGTAGTTGGAAACATCATTCTGGTTGACGGCGAGATAGGCCGACAGAGTCTCCTCATCCAGATAGCGCGCCGCCATCGCTCGAGTGTCGGCTTCGAATTCCGCGGGACGCTCCTCCACCACCGACCCGGACACACTCACATACTTGTAGGGCGCGGTTTCCGTCTGCACGACCAGCGTGAAGCGGCCGCTGCGAGCCAGCGCCCGACCTTTCCTGCTTCCCGGATCAGTCAGAAACCAGAGCCCGACATCGGGGTGGTAGTCATACCAGACTGGGGCAGACAGCGGTGCTTCGCCATCCTGCTCGATCGAGATGACCCCGACGCGGGGTTCCTGCAGAAAAGCCTCTCTTTCGGCTTTGGTCATATTCATGGACATGCTGTTCTCCTAAGGGTGTGTCTCAGCCGTCTTCCTGTCCTTCCAGGTCATCCAGGATCAGGTTGCTGAAGTGGTGGTGCATTGCGTCCCAGAACGGGGCGTAGAACTTCTGCGCGCAAACCGGCGACTGCCGGGCTTTCTGCACGGCCTCGCAGATACGGCCGTCTTCGATCGCCGCTTGGCGGAAGCCATTCGCAACCAGTGTTCGGAGTTCCTGTGCTTCGGCTGAGCAGGCGACATCGTGCTGATAGTGATAACAGGCTCGCTGTTCCGTCTCCCCCGGCCCATATGGCAACGCCAGAGCTACCTCGATGAACTGCGAGGACGCAGAGACATAAAAGTTCGGATACAGCGTCCCGAAGGTTTCGGTCTCGGGTTCGATCTCCGGGTCGATGCCGAGATGCGACACCTCCACACGCGGATAGGTCTGCTCGAAATCCCGCCGCCGGTAACCTAACGCCATGAAGTTACCGTCGATGACGTTCTGAAAGGTCGGCTCCCCATCCGCCCCGATGCGCGGCACTTCCGGAGAGCGGCTGTAGCTCGCATGCACAAAGTTCTCATGCAGCACATTGATGCAGGCGTTCTCGAAGTGGGTCTTCCAGTTGGTTTTCACCCGGCTGTTGCTCACGAAGACGCAGCCGTCCTCTTCCAGACCCGGCGTCGACGCAGCCAGGTCATATTCGGTCATGGCTTTAACAAGCGGTGCAACGTACTCGCCGAAAGGTTGAGGGTCGGCGCTCAGATTCACAAAGACCGTCTTCATGAACACTTCTGTGTTGACCTCAACGAGATCCGCCTGCTTGCTCGCGATGCCCGCTGCACCGCCCTCCTCCGTGCCGTCCCAGAAGGGCGTTCGGATGAGGTGGCCGGTCAGGTCGTATTCCCAGCCGTGATAAGGCACCACGATACGGTCCGTGTCTTTCTGCGGGTCAATGACCGCGAGGCAGCCGTCGTAAGGACAGATGTTGTGGAACACCCTCAGAGCACCGTCGCGATCGCAGACGGCAACCAAAGGTATTCCGCACAGCTCGAACGGATGCAAGCCTCCGCTATCGAGGTCGAACTCGAACAGCACAGCCACCCAGTGGCGCTGGTAGATCCGTTGCACTTCGAGCTCGAGGAAGCGCGGATCGGTGAAACACTTCGCGGGCAGTGTCAGTGCGCTTTCGATAGGTCGTCGCACACTTGCGCGCTCTTCGTCACTCAGGAGTTCGCCCAGATTCACCATCCCGCTCCGAATATCCACACTCAGAAATATTGCAGCACGACACTGTTATTTCGTTCCAGTTCCTCCGCGTAGAGCACGCGGAAGTCCGGAACCACAGATGCCTGCACCTCTGGAAGTTCGAGTAACCTCCTGGACCATCCGTGCACCTTGGGCATGGTCTTCGCGTCAACCACGGCGGCACCCTCCGGCAGGATTTCCAGATGCGTGAAGAGCGGTGCAAAAGCCGTATCCACCAGAGAGAACCGCTCGCCGTTGAACCAGGGCCCGTCACTCATACTGGTTTCCAGCCGCTCGAGGTGACCAATGAGCGCACCGCGGTACTTATCGAAAGACACCTGATCGCTGGCGACCATCATCATGTAGTCGCTGCCCAGCATCTCCGAGGCAAACTCGATCCAGGCTCGATCTTTCGCCTTTTGAAGAGGATCCCGGGATTGCAGGTCCCCGCCGGTGATGTCGTCGATGTACTCGTTGATCACCGCAGACTCGAACAGGATCGCGTCTCCGTGTTTCAGCACGGGCACCTTACCCAGCGGGGAGATCTCGCCGAACCACGCAGGCGGCTCCCCCAGGTCGATGTGCTGGACGTCGAAGGCGACGCCTTTGTGTTCCAGGGTGATAGCCGCCCGCTGCACGAACGGGCAGAGCTTGTAGCTGATCAGTTCAAGACCTGGTTCCACGTTCGCCTCTCCCTGGTGTTAAGGTTGGAGCGAACTCTATGCAGCCGGTAGCCGCCGATGAATACCGGGTTTCTTAAGTATGGTTCTGGTTCTCTGAAGTAACCGGGTAGCACACCAAAACGATGAACAGACCACTTCATGACATCGACCTGAAATTGCTGCGGATCTTCCGGGAAGTCGCAAGGCAAGAAGGTTTCTCCCAGGCGGCGGAATCTCTGGGTACCAGCCTGTCCAACATCAGCATGAACGTAGCCCAGCTGGAGTCCAGACTCGAGATGCGACTCTGCGAACGGGGTGTGAAAGGCTTCCGTTTGACAACTCAGGGTGAAGCCATCCTCGCGGCGTCGGACGAGCTCTATCGGTCGATGGATCGGTATCAGGAGGAAGTCGACCGGATATCGGACAACATGCACCGGGAATTCCGGATCGGCGTTCTGCAGGAGCTGATCATGGAGGAGACCTTTCCGCTTCATGAAACCCTGGCCAGAATGGAGAAGAAATCGCCGGGCATCTCCTTTTACCTGGAGTTCGGACCCGCCATCGAACTCAAGGACAAGGTTGAGTCGGGAGAACTGCACAGCGCTATCGGCTACTTCGATAGCCTGCCGAGCTCCTTCACGGCGCACTTCCTGGCCCGGCAACGGCACCTGTGCTACTGCGGCAGAGACCACGAACTGTTCGACAAGGCTGAGGAAGATCTGGCGGAGATCGATCTGCAGCAATACAGGATCGCGGGTTATGACGATTTCTTTGAAACCGACAAAGAGAACATGCCGCTGTTTGCCCGATACGATTCCTGTTCGAGAGCCTGCGAAGGCATCCTGTCTCTGGTCAGAACGGGGAACTACATCGGCATCATGGTTGACAAGTTTGCGGACCCGTACGTGGAGAAGGGAGAGATCCGCCACATCAACAAACCGGAACTCGAGCTCTGGAACGATATCGAGCTCATCTACAAGACCCAGCTCAAAGACAGCCCGACCATCACCTTCATCCTGGAAGGCGTCAACGGCAGTCAGTGAGACGCAGGCGTAAGGACCGGACCCGGCAGCTTGAGACAAAACACTAGCGTCAGAACCAGACTCGCCATCGCGAGCATCATGCAGAAGTACCCGAGCACGCCGTAGCTGGCCGAGGTCACCACACTCGCCGCAACAAATGGCGCCATCGCGCCTCCCATCAGGTTCACGCCGTTGGCACGCGCCACCCAGCGACCTTCGCTGTCCAACCGTGCGAACGCCCCGATCAGGTAGGGAAAGGCCACAAAGAAGCCGAGGCTGAACACAGACAGGAAAACACCGTAGAAAAGCGGTGATCCGGTCTGATAGATGACAAGACCCGCCAGCCCCATCATCAACGTGCCGAGCAAAATCGGGAAGATCCGCGGCAATCGTGCACCCAGGAACGCGGCCAATGCACCTCCCACCAGCCCGGATAACTGAGATGTCGCGAGCAGCTCGCCGATGTCCCCATCACTCAATCCCAGCGCGGCGCCACCTCGCTCGCTGAATGACCAGACACTGCCTTCGAGCAAGCAGAACATAAAGAACGCTACCAGCCCCAGCCCGCCGAGCAGGAGCATGCGCTGCCTGACAGCATGCGATCCCGGACGCGGGGTTTCAGCCGCGGAGTCGTCGGACAGGAGGAGCAACAGCGGTAGCAGGACCACAGCTAGTGCTGTGAAAACCGCGAGAAACCCGGTGAACATCCAGAGTGTCTTGGCATGACCAAGCACAGTCAGCATTACGGCCATGATGAGGATGTTTACCACCAACAGCAGGCCCACCATTCGATCGGGATCGGCTCCCCGGCTGATCAAGGCTCCGGCCACCGCCAGACACATACCCGCCCCAGCGCCAGCACCGGCCCGCAAACCGATCAGCAGCCAGGGATCCGAGAGAACTGCACTCACGAGATTGCAGATGACAATTCCCGCGATTCCCCCCAACGCGAGTTTCCGGAGCGGCAGGGATCCGAGGCTCGCTGACAGCACAACACACGTCAGGGCAACCGCACCGATCTCCACGCTGCTGGTCAGTCCCGCCCTGTCCGCCGAAAAGCCGAGGCCGTCCATCAGACTGCCGATATAGATGGGCGAACTGAATATGGCGAAGTTGCCGAGCGCAAGCCCCGGTAATGCCCCCAGCAGCAGTCGCCGCTCCGCGCTCCGAATCATCTATGCAGTTCCGCGTGCGTTGCGGAGCCGAATTTCCTGCCTGCCAGGTAGGCGGTCGCGATCTCTCTCAGGCGGTCGCGACCAAAGCTCCCGCAATGACCGCCATGCACAACCGTCACCGGCAGCTCCAACAGACGCTGCATCGTGGCTCTATACTTCTCCTGATCACTACCCGGCAGCTCATCGAGGAGGTTGCCGTCGTAGACGGCATCTCCCGAGAACAACGTCCCCGTCCGCTTCTCCCAGAGCCCAATACTGCCCGGGCTATGGCCCGGCAGGTGCAGAATTTCAAACTCGCGATCGCCAAGATCGATCACATCGCCTTCCTCGACCAGCGTGGGCTCCGCAGTGGGTCTCAGGCGATAGGCCGCGGGATCGAACCCATCGTAGGGACTCGCCGTAATCAGGAACTCTCCGAGGGGTCCATCGGCTTCCATCATCTCTCTGATCTCCGGCGGCTGCAGGCAAGCAACCAGGGACATCTGATCCTCTGCCGCGCACGCATGTTCCACCTCCGCGGCATGGATGCAGCAGTGATCGAACTCAAAAGCGCCGCCCGCGTGATCCACGTGGGCGTGGGTGAGCACCACGCTCAGTTGTTTCTCGAAGAGATCGCTGGCGGCACTGGCGAGATCCGCAATACCCATCCCGGTGTCTATCAACAGATCCCGGTCCCGACCGCGTACGTGCCAGATGTTGCAGCGAAGGAACGGGTGAACGTGAGGCTCGGTAATCAGGGTGATGTAGTCATCGAGTTTTCTGCGGATGAACCATTGTTCCGCGACGGGAAGTGGCATGAGCGGCTCGGCACCGGACTTGAAGGCGCCACCACCCTATCCCGCTTTTGCGCGCAATCGGTTACCAGAAACGTGATGTTTGGTTCATGAACACCGTATGTTCTGGACAATCGCGGCACAGATAGTATGGGCAACGCGAGATAAACGATCCAGGAGGCGGACGTGGGCCTACCCGTCGAAAATGAGTGGTTCGTGCGTGAACGCGTCGATGATCAGATCACGCTTTTCCGCGAACCCCACGTACATCCCTTCCTTCGCTGCAACATCTGGCACGTACGCGGTCGGGATCGAGACCTCCTGATCGACACGGGGATGGGCATCGCCAATCTGGCGCAAGCAGCGGAAGACCTCTTCCAGAAACAGCTGAGCGTGGTGCTCACCCACGCCCACGTGGATCACGCGGGTGGTGCCTTCGAGTTCGACAACTGTCACGTGCATCAGGCCGACGCAAGCAAGATCGACAGCGACATCACTCCGGTGCCGCTGGACCTCAGTCTCTGGCCTCCCGAGTTGCTTGCGATACTGGAGGAGAGCGGCCCCATCGGCGACTACGTCATCGCGGCACGCCCGAGCGAGACGTTCGATCCGGATGCTTATCAGCACTTGCCGGCCAAGTCCAAGACGATCATCGACGAAGGTGACGTGATCGATCTGGGAGACCGATCCTTCGAAGTCCTGCACCTGCCTGGGCACACGGCAGGTAGCATCGGACTCTGGGAAGCAGATACGGGGACACTTTTCTCCGGCGATACGGTCTACGACGACAACCTCATCGACGGGCTGCCGGATACGGACAAGGGGGTCTATCGCAGGACACTCGAGCGCCTCCTGGATCTGCCGGTCACCGTGGTCCATGGCGGTCATGACGACAGTTTCGGTCGAGATCGCCTGCGGGAAATCGTCAGCGCCTATCTTGATGGGCGCGCTATGTGAAGGTAACGCCGATGGACTCGGGCCGGCCCCTGGAGTGTCACAGACCTGGAGTTGCAAAACCTGTGGCACAACCAAAAGTAACCTAGGAAAAATAGAGGCTTCGTGCTACGAGCGGGCTTTGCTCAGAGGCTCGCAGGCGTCAGAATCAGCCATTAGCAAACGAAGGGGGAAGACAGTGAATATCTGGGTAAAAATCCTGCTGGTATTGGCCATTCTGTACGTCGGTCTGGTTGTCGCCTTCGAAACTTGGCTTGGCTATTCCCAGCCACGCGGCGAGCAGAATCTGGTTCTGACCATGACTGGCGATGATGGCGAAGAGATCAAACGGGTCCTGTCGCTGTTCCAGAGCGAGGGTGAGCTGTATCTCGCGGCAAACCACTGGCCTCGCGCCTGGTTTCGGCAGGTAAAACGCAATCCCGACATACACATTGAGTTCGGTGGCGAGCGCGCTGAAATGAGCGGCAACTACACGGTGATACCCATCGACGAGGCTGATCATGACCGCGTGCTCGAGGACAATCCCATCGGGCTCATGGGACGATTCCTCATGGGATTCCCACCCAGGGAGTTTCTACGGCTCGAACCGAGGTCTTAGCCGCTCATTTAGTGGCCCTCCTGCGATCCTCGCAAAGGAGATGCCTCTCTGAACAAATGGCTTGGGTTGACTGCGGCATCGCTGGGGACGTTCCTCGGGGCGCTTGATCTATCGGTGAATGTCGCCCTGCCGGCGATCACCCAGGCATTCGCCATCGATATGACCACAGTACAGTGGATCATTATCAGCTACATCGGCACTTCCACCGGTCTGCAGCTTGTTTTCGGACGCCTGGCAGACGCACACGGCCTGAAACGTTTTTATCTCATCGGAATTGCCATCTACACGCTCGCCGTTCTGTTGATTGGCCTGGCAACGACGTTCGAGTGGGTGCTGGCCTGGCGGGTGCTGCAGGCCATCGGCTACGCCATGGTGGTAACAACAGTGCCCGCATTGGTCACCCGTCTGTTCCCTGAGGCGGAGCGCGGCCGCGCGCTTGGGTCGATGATGAGTGTGGGAACCCTGGGGATGATCACCGCCACGCTTGGCGGCGGATTCCTGGTCGACGCGTTCGGTTGGGACAGCATCTTTCTGTTCCGTGTCCCGCTTGGTCTGATCACCTTTTTCCTGGCCTATGCCGTGCTGCAGGAAGCTGTCTCCGACGAGAAGCAGGGACAGCTAGACCTGGGCGGGATCATTGCTCTGTTCGTCGCCCTGGTGGCACTGGTGCTGTTCCTAAACCTGGGCGGCAGATTCGGATGGGGGAGTATTTCGGTGATCAGCCTGGCCGGTCTCATGCTGGCAGCAGGCACTTGGTTCGTGCGGATCGAGACGCGCTCAACCGAACCGATCATTGCCCTGGATGTATTCTCCGGTCCGGTAAACAGAGCATTGATCGCAGGCTTTCTGATGTCCACGGCGACGTTCGTGAATCTGTTTATCCTGCCGTTTTTCATTTCTGAAGTCGTCGGTGCCAGCGCTCTGGTGCTTGGCATTCTGTTAACTCTCCCATCAATCGCATCTGCCGCAGCCGCTCCGCTAGCGGGTTGGCTATCCGATCGATTTCCGACCGATCGCGTCGCGGCCGGGGCATTGTCGATCATACTGCTGGCCACGTACGGGTTCGTTGGTCTGGATGAAGCCTCAAGCGCCTACGACGTAGGACTGCGTCTGGCAGCCTTCGGCATCGGTATGGGGTCGTTTCAGGCGAGCAACGCTAACAGCGTGATGGGCAATGTCGCGACAACTCGACTGGGGACCGGTGCCGCGTTGAACTCGCTGTCCATGAGTCTCGGGATGATCACCAGCGTCGGCATCATGACCGCTCTGTTTGACGCTTTCGAGGCCGATGCCCTGGCCACCTCGGCAACTGAACACGCGGCTTTCGTCAGCGCATTCTCACAGACCTACCTGGTCGCAACGGTACTGGTTGCAGTCGGTGTTTGCGTACTTGCATCAAACGGGTTTCGAAGCAGCCAGCGCACAGAATTGTAGAGCCATGAGCCGGCGCACATTAAGGTCGCCGAGGTGAACCTGCTGGCCTCAGCTCCCTTTCTGAATTCCGAACTCCTCGAGTATTTCCTCGCTGTGCTCGCCAAGTTCCGGCGCCGGGGATCTCACCCGTGTCGGCGTTCTCGAGAACTTTACGGCGGGTCCGGTGATGGGAACCGTAGTGCCATCCTGTAGTTGAGTCGGCTGCAGCATGTCCCGTTCGAGCACATGGGGATCCTGCGCCGACTCCACAAACGTCTGCACCGGCGCGATGGGCAGTCCTGCTTCGCGCAGCTGGCTGACTGCCTCTTCCCGCTTGCGCACCTTCAGCCAGTCTCCCAGCATCATGTTGCACACATCCCTGTTCGCAGCGCGGTCATCCCGGGTTGCAAACGCCGGATTCTCCGCAAGATCGGGCTCGCCAAGTATTGGCGCCAGAATCTGCCAGTGGGCATCCAGCAGAATGCCCACATAGACCGGACCGTCTTCACAGTCGTACACGTTCGCGGGCACGGCAAAGCCGAACTCGTTGCCCATCCTTGTCGGTTGGATGCCCATCGCGCCGAGTGTCGGCAGGCCATTGCTTTGAAACAGCATCGCATCCAACAGAGCCACATCCACATGCTGGCCTTCGCCTGTCTGATCGCGGTGTCGCAAAGCGGCCATCGCCCCGATGGCGCCATGCAGACCGCTGAGATCGTCCGCCAGAAAAGTGCCGGCTTTGGTCGGCGGGCTTTCCGGTCCGCCGTTCACCGAGAGAAATCCGGACGCCGCTTGCGCCAGCGGGTCATACCCCGCCGCTTCGAAGTTCGGACCGTATTGGCCCCACCCGGTGATCGAGACATAGACAATGTCTGATTTCACGGCGCGCACATCTTCATAGCCAAGGCCATATCCGGCCATCGTTCCGACTTTGAAGTTCTCGACGAAGATGTCGGTCTGTTCCGCTATTTTCAGCAGCTTCGCGCGTTCCTCTTCCTGCCTGATATCCAGCACCAGAGATCGTTTGTTCCGGTTGACGGTGGCATGCATAAAGCTCACCTGAGTGCCTGGCAGGTTAGGGGATACCGCGCGCGCCACATCACCGCTCGGTATCTCAACCTTGATCACATCCGCACCGAGGTCCGCCAGCACATTGCAGCACATCGGCCCTGCCCATGAGGTCGTCACGTCCAGCACGCGGACGCCTGCGAGCGGTCCTGTCAGATCCGACCGCGCTTCCTTGAAGAACTCTTCTTTTTTCATAGCTATTCCCCTCCTAAAGAGCCTGCCGGATACGCTCTGCATCCGAGTCAAGTTTTGCTCGATCAGCAATCGCTGCCGCATGCAGTTTCAGCTCGATGCCCTGGAAGCGGGGCATGATGTGGAAGTGCAGATGAAAGACCGTCTGGCCCGCTTCAGCGCCGCTCAACTGCGCAATCATGATGCCGGGAGCGGCGAATGCCTGCTTGACCGCCCTCGCCACGATCTGGGTGGCGCGAATGGTTCCAGCAAGCGCCTCAGGTGATATGTCCATCAGATCCACGCAGGGTTCTCGGGGGATCACCAGCGTATGCCCCTCAACCTGAGGCATGAGATCCATGAACGCGATTGAGTGTTCGTCTTCATAGACGATTGAAGCAGGTGCTTCGCCGCGGAGTATCTGAGCGAAAGGGTTATTGTTGTCGTAGCTCACGCTGAAACCGTTTCGGCTGGAAAGCGCTCAGGTTATACCAGTTTCCTATGCAACCGATTTCAGTCCGAGGTGTAGGCCCGCACCAGCCGATCGAGAAACTCGAGCCCGTCGTAGAACGACTCCGTCATGATCCGCTCGTCGCGTCCGTGCGCGCGAACGTCATCGATGTCGCCGAACAGACCGGACACGCCATACACCGGGATCCCGGCGTTACGGAAAAAGAGGCCGTCCGTTGCGCCCGTGCTCATGTTGGGCACCACCTTCACGCCGGGCCACATGGCTTCAGTGATCTCCTGAATGGGCGCCATCACCTCCTCGGTGAGCGGTGACGGCGGGCTCGGCGTCGGTTCGTTCACCGGCGCGATTTTCACCCGCTCATCGTCCACCACTTCAGCCAGGGTTGCCTGGACGCTGGCCGGATCGATGCCCGGCAGTATCCGGCAGTTCACCGTCGCGGTAGCCCGCTGCGGCAGCGCGTTGTCGGCGTGGCCGGCTTCGAGCCGGGTGGCGACGCAAGTGGTCCGCAGTCGGGCGTTGAAGGCCGGGATGGTGGAGAAGTAGGCGACCGCTTCCGGGTCCGGCGGCTGGTGCAGCAGCCCCGCCACCAGCGCTTCCTGCTCAGGCGTCATGGAAGCGGCGCTCTGGCTGAAATAGGCGCGGGTCACCTCGTTCAGGCCGAGCGGAAAATCGTAGGCAGCCACCCGCCCGAGTGCAGCTGCCAGCTCGTTGATGGCGTTGTCCTGCCTCGGCACCGAGCTGTGACCGCCAGGGTTGACCACTTCGAAGGTGTAGGTCTGATAGACCTTCTCCGCGGCCTGAACCGAGTTGGCGATCTTCTTGCCGTTCTGGATGGCGCCGCCGCCCCCTTCGTTCAACACGAAGGCCGCGTCGACCAGATCGCGATGATGCTGGAGCAGGTACTGCACGCCGTTGTGCGTGCCGCCCTCTTCGTCCGCGGTCAGGGCCATGATGATGTCGCGGTTCGGCCGGTAGCCCTCCTGCTTCATGCGAATCATGTTGGCGGTGTAGATGGCCACCTCGTCTTTGTCGTCCGTGGTGCCGCGGCCGTAAAAGTAACCATCACGCTCGAGGAACTTGAAGGGATGCACGGTCCAGTCCCAGGGGCTCGCCTCCACCACATCCAGGTGCGCGAGCACGAGGATCGGCTTCTGGGTCGGTGCCGGTGAGCGCAATCGGGCGACGATGTTGCCCTTACCTTCTGCCGGCACGATCACGTGCACGTCTTCCGGCGGGAAGCCTGCCGCCAGCAGCCGGGCTTCAACCGCCCGAGCGGCCGCAGTGTTGTCGCCTTGAGAATGGGTGGTGTTGATCTCGATCATCTCCTCGAAGATGTCTCGAGCGAGCTGCTGGTGCTCGGTCAGCTCGGCAGCAACCCCAGCGCCGGGAAACGCCACGAGTGGCAGCAGCACTGCTGCCAGCCTGAAGGATCTGATTCTCATTGATCGGCGCCTTTCTGTTGTTCTGATGTCTGTCATTCGATTTTCGCTCTCACTCCGTCAGCTGACAAGACGCCGGACGCAATAGAGGATTGCAGCGCATGCCATCCGGCACCCGGACGATGAAGTCGGTGCCGAAATGCGCCGCCTCCAGATAGTAGTCCGTGCTCACCAGCTGAGCGCCGCTGGCCAGCGCCCGATCACGCCGCGCCACCTCGCCGGTGCGAGCTTCCAGCGTGTTCGCATCAGCCCGGGTGCGGACGATGAAGCCCTGTCGCACCAGACGCTGGATCCGCTCGAAGTCGCGCATCGGGTCGTTGACGACCAGCACCGCTGCCCCCGGCTCAGTTTCCGGCAGGTTGGCGAACATGGCGCGTTCCCGCCAGCGGCTGGCGTAGGTCGCCCGCTTGCTCCCGCCTTCATCGAGCACGGTCACGTAGCCGCCGCGCACATCGTCGAGCAACGGCCAGCGCGGACCATCGCTCGCCACCACTTCCGCAGGCTCGATCAGCCGTGTGCCGAGCACGGAGCGGATCTCCGCGTCCATGGCCAGCCAGGCGTCCTCGTCGAACGGCAACGGCCGCAGAAAGCCGGGCTGTTCGATCACCGCATCCTTGGCATTGAAAGAGATGAAGATGGGTACGTGGTTGCTGTGGGCGATGGACCAGTTCTTGATCTCGGTCAGGCAGGTCAGCAGGTCGGCGCAGTTGGAACGGTCGTCCAGGTTCTGCACGTGCAGCACCGGGAAGGCGCTGCCGGAGCTGACCCTACCGGGAAAGAGCTCGCCGGCCGGGTCGTAGAACACATCCAGCTCCAGCTTGCGCACGCCGAGCTGCAGCTGTGCCGACAGAGGCAGGTGGGTGTATTCCAGCGAGCGCGCCGTGTCCGGGTTTCTCTCCATGAGCGCCGCAAAGTTCTCGGCGCTCATGGCCAGCTTGTAGCTGTTGTGGCTGCCGAGCACCTGAATCTCGTTCAGGCGCAGCGGCTCATCTTCCGCGGCTACAGCCGGCCCTGCTGCCAGGGCAGCGAGCGCCAGGGCGCAGGCTCGAGCGACGCTGCAGAGCCGACGCTTCATCCGAGCAGATCGGCTACGGCCCGCTCCGCCATCACCTGCACCAGGTTCGCCCGATATTCTGCGGACGCGTGCAGATCCGAGTTGAAGTTGTCGGCCGCCACCGGCGTTGCTCGCGCAACTTCCGGCCTGAGGTCCGCACTCAGCGCCGCTTCCATGTCCGTGGCCCGGAACGCGCAGGGTCCGGCCCCGGTGACGCCAACCCGGATGCTGCCGGCAAAATCCGCCACCAGCACACCGGCCACCGCGTACCGCGAGGCCGGATTCGGAAACTTGCGGTAGGCCGCCCGGTCGGGAATCGGGAAGTCGATCCGGGTGAGGATCTCGCCTTCCTCCAGGGCCGTCTCGAACAGGTCCTTGAAGTAGTCGTCCGCAGCGATGGCGCGGCTCTGGGTGTGCAGGGTAGCGCCCAGGCCGATCACCGCGGCGGGATAATCCGCTGCGGGGTCGCTGTTGGCCACGGAGCCGCCGATAGTGCCCATGTTGCGCACCTGGGCATCGCCGATCAGGCCGGCAAGCTGCGCGAGCACGGGCAAGGCTTCCGCCACCGCAGCGCTGCCAGCCACCTCGGCATGACGGGTGAACGCGCCAACGCTGACCGTGCCGCCGGACACCTCGATACCCTGCAGCGCCTCGATGCCGGACAGATCGATCACGTCGGTGGGGCTCGCCAGCCGCTGCTTGAGCGTCGGGATGAGCGTCTGCCCACCGGAGAGGTAGAAACCGTCGTCCGCTTCGGCAAAGAGCCTGGCGGCATCTTCCAGAGTAGTCGGCTTGTGATAGTTGAACTGATACATGTCTCTTCCTCCCTCAGCCGTTCAGCGCCCGCCAGACCTTCTCCGCCGTCGCCGGCATGGACAAACTGTTGTCGCCCACCGCGTCCGTCACCGCGTTCATGATCGCCGCCGGCGAGCCGATCGCGCCCGCCTCACCGCAGCCTTTCACGCCCAGCGGATTGTGGGTGCAGGGCGTCACCGTGGTGTCGACGGTGAAGTCCGGCACGTCGTCCGCGCGCGGCATGCAGTAATCCATGTAGGAGCCGGTCACCAGCTGACCGTACTCGTCGTAGATACCGTGCTCGAGCAGCGCCTGACCGGCACCCTGAGCGAGCCCACCGTGCACCTGGCCATCGACGATCATCGGGTTGATCACGTGGCCGAAGTCGTCCACGGCGACGAAGTTCACCAGGGTGACGACGCCGGTGGCCTCGTCCACCTCCACTTCGGCGATGTGGGTACCGGCCGGATAGGTGAAGTTCTCCGGATCGTAGAACGCCTTCTCGCTGAAGCCGGGCTCCAGATCGGTCGGGTAGTTGGTCGGCACGTAAGCGGCAAAAGCCACCTCGCCGAAAGAGAGCGACTGGTTGGAATCGCGGACGACGAAGCTGCCGTCGCTGAACTCCACCGCCTCCGGGCTCGACTCCAGCATGTGCGCTGCGATCTTCTTGCCCTTGGCGATGAGCTTGTCTGCTGCGCCCACGAGCGCAGAGCCCCCCACTGCCAGGGACCGGGAGCCGTAGGTGCCGAGACCGAACTCCACCCGGCCGGTGTCGCCGTGCACCACCTCCACGTCTTCAAACGGGATGCCGAACTTGTCTGATACCACCTGAGCGAAGGTGGTCTCGTGCCCCTGGCCGTGGCTGTGCGAGCCGGTGAACACCGTGACGTTGCCGGTGGGGTTCACCCGGATCTCGCCGCTCTCGTACAGGCCCACGCCGGCGCCAAGCTGGATCGCCAGCTGCGATGGCGCCAGGCCGCAGGCCTCGATGTAGCAGGCGAAGCCGATGCCGCGCTTCCTGCCCTGGGCTTCGGCGGCTGCCCGCCGCTCGGCAAAGCCAGCGTAGTCCACATGCTCGAGCGCCTTATCCAGGCTGGCCTCGTAGTCGCCAGTGTCGTAGACGAGCGCCACCGGTGTCTCGTAAGGGAACTGATCCGGCTTGATCATGTTCAGCCGGCGCAGCTCGGCGGGATCCTTACCGAGCTCCCGGGCGGCCGTTTCAACGATCCGCTCCACCACGTAGGTTGCTTCCGGGCGGCCGGCGCCGCGATAGGCATCAACCGGGCAGGTGTTGGTGTACACCCCTTCCACTTCCACGTAGATGTTCGGGGTGGCGTACTGGCCGGCCAGCAGGGTGCCGTACAGGTAGGTGGGCACCGACGAGCCGAAGGTGGATAGATAAGCCCCCAGGTTCGCCGTGGTCTTCACCTTCAGAGCCACGAACCGGCCATCCGCATCCATGCCCAGCTCGGCATGGGTCAGGTGATCGCGCCCGTGCGCGTCGGCGAGGAACGACTCGCTGCGATCCGCCGTCCACTTGACCGGCCGACCGACTTTCCGGGCAGCCCAGATCACCGCCGTTTCCTCAGCGTAAACGAAGATCTTCGAGCCGAAGCCGCCGCCAACGTCCGGGGCCACGACCCGGAGCTTGTGTTCCGGCGCCACCTGCACGAAGGCGGACAGGATCAGCCGCTCCAGGTGCGGGTTCTGGCTGGTGGTGTAGAGCGTGTGCTCCTCGGTGGCTGCATCGAACACGCCGAGCGCGGCGCGCGGCTCCATGGCGTTCGGGATCAGCCGGTTGTTGCTGAGATCGATCCGGGTAACGTGCGCTGCGCTCGCCAGCGCCGCTTCGGTATCTGCCTTCTCGCCGAGCTCCCAGTCGTAAGCCAGGTTGCCGGGCACACCCTCGTGAATCTGCTCGGCGCTGGTGGTGGTGGCCAGATCAACCACTGCCTCCAGCTCTTCGAAGTCCGCCATCACCAGCTCCGCGCCTTCACGCGCGGCCGCCAGCGTTTCCGCGATCACGATGCCGTAGGGCTCCCCTACGTAGTTGGCCACCGTGTGTGCCAAGGGCGGGTGCGGCGCCGAGACCATGTCCGATCCGTCCTTCTGCTTCACGAGCCAGCCGCAGGGGATGTCGCCCAGGCCGTCCGCCACCATGTCCGCGCCGGTGAGCACGGAAATCACCCCGTCCACCGCCAGGGCGCCGGAGGTGTCTATCGCGCCGATCTTCGCCCGCGCGTAGGGAGAGCGCAGGAATACGGCGTAGGTCTGGCCGGGCTGGTTGATGTCGTCGGTGTAGCGCCCGCTGCCAGTAATGAAGCGAACGTCTTCTTTGCGCTTTACGGAGGCGCCGATGCCGGTTTCGCTCATGCTGCCCTCCTCACGCCGACTCGGCTGCGCTCAGCACAGCCTTGACGATGTTCTGATAGCCCGTGCAGCGGCAGAGATTGCCTTCGAGGCCTTCGCGCACTGCCTGGCTGTCCAGCTCGTCTGCGTTCTCCACCAGATCGATGGCCCGCATGATCATGCCCGGCGTGCAGAAGCCGCACTGCAGGGCGTGACATTCGCGAAAGGCGGCCTGCATCGGGTGCAGCGCGTCCGGCGTGCCGATCCCTTCGATCGTGGTCACCTCCGCGCCGTCCGCCTGACCCGCCAGAACTGCGCAGGCTTTCACCGCGCTGCCGTTCATGTGCACAGTGCAGGCACCGCACTGCGAAGTGTCGCAGCCGACGTGGGTGCCGGTGAGCCCGAGATGCTCACGGATGATGTCCACGAGCAGCGTATTGGCCGGCACGTCGAGGGTTCTCGCCTCGCCGTTTACCGTCAGTGAGATCTCCATTGTCCTTCCTCCCGAAAACCTCAGAATTTTTAGTATCTACCAGGCGAAAATGATCGCCAGAAGCAGGGCGATGAACACCGCGATCCAGATGGCACCCTGGCCGCTGGACTCGTACTGGGGCTCCTCGGCCGCTTCCTCCGCCGTTGCCACCGGCGCCTCACCGCTGACCTCCTCGCCGAACGCGGCAAAAAAGTCATCAGCCATCTTTCGCGCCGCACCGTCGATCAGCCGCGAGCCCACCTGGGCGAGCTTGCCGCCCACGTTGCCTTTCACCTGGTAACGCAGGAGCGTCGCTCCTGGTGATTCTTCGTCCTCTGCCAGGTTCACCTGTGCGGTGCCTTTGCCGAAGCCGGCGGCGCCACCTTTGACGCTGGCGTTGAGCGTGTAAGCGGAGGGTGGATTCACGTCGGTCAGCTCGAGCTCGGCCTGAAAGGTCGCGCTCACCGGCCCGATCTTCGCCTTCACCGAGGCGTCGAAGCGCTCGTCGCTGACCTTCTCCATGGTCTGGCAGCCGTCGATGCAACGGGCCAGCACCTCGGGATCGTTCAACCCCGCCCAGACTTCATCGAGCCCCGCCTGAATGCGGTACTCACCGGTTTGCTCCACGCAGCCTTCCTCATGCCTTACCCCTGGGCCGCAAAGAGTCGCACGCAGCCAGAGGCGAAGCAAACCGCGCCTTCCGGACCGGTCAGCAAATAACCGGACCGAATCTGCCGAATCTCCATTAGCGCAAATCGGTCTTAAAACAACCGAACGCACCGACCAGGGTGTCAAGACTCTGAGCTTTAATAGAGGACCTGTTCGTATCTTTGGGAGGAGACACGATGCGTCTGATCAGCAGACCGCTTGTTAGAAGGACCTTGGCCGCCACCTGCGCGCTCGCGCTGGCAGCACTCGCAGGCACCAGCCACGCCATCTGGTGGCACCCGCAGGAACCCCCGGCGCCGCACGATGAGCGCGAGTTCTTCGTCGACGAAGAGAAGCTGCCGTTCGACGATATTGGCTTCGGCGCGACGCAGTACTGGGGCGTGCTGGACGGAGCCGGCTACCGGATCGAAGTACCGCCGAACTGGAACGGCGACCTGGCGATGTACACCCACGGTTTCCGCGGGGAGTTCCCCGAGGTCACCGTCGACAACCCGCCGCTGCGCCTCTGGCTGCTGGCCAACGGCTACGCCTGGGCAGCCTCGAGCTACTCGAAGAACTACTACGATGTCCGGGCGGGCGTGGAAGACACCAACGCGCTGGTCCGTCACTTCAGGAAGACGATCGCCAAGCCGGACCGGACGTTCATTCACGGCTTCTCCATGGGCGGTCACATCATCGGTGCTGCCATCGAGATGTATCCGAACGTGAAGTGCCCCGATGGCCGAAAGGGACGGTTATGCCGCAAGATCTCCCGCCTGCTCGGGAAGATCTCCGGCGGCGTTGCCTACGATGGGGCTGTTCCCATGTGCGGCGTGATGGGCGACGTGGCGCTGTTCCGTTACTTCGGTGACTGGTCACGGGGCTCGGAGGCCAACGCCGGCGTTTCCACGACGTTCCCGCCGCCGGCGGACTACTACACCACGGTGTTCCCCCAGGTCCTCGCGGCGTTCGCACCCAATCCTGACGGCACGCCCAGCCAGGCCGAGGTCAACCAGATCGGCCTGCTCCGGCAGCTGTCCGGTGGTGATCGGCCGCTGTACGACATCGCCTACGGTTTCTGGCGGGACTTTCTCTTCGGCTTCAACGGCTCCGGCGGTGACGTATCCGGCATCGTTTCCGGCAACCTCTACGACAACATCGGCAAGGTGTATCAGTTCGATGCCGACCCGAGCCTGACGGACGAGGAGAAGGCCTTCAACGAGAACATCGCCAGGATCGCGAAAGACAAAGGCGTGAACCCGAAGATCGGCCTGAAGCTGCAGCGGATCCCGGAGATCCATGGCCGGCTGGCGATACCCGTGGTGTCGATGCACACCCTGGGCGATCTGTTCGTGCCGTTCTCGATGCAGACCATCTACGCTGCCGAGGCGAAGAAGAGAGGTCGTTCCGACTATCTGGCAAGCCGTGCCACGCGCAACATCGGCCACTGCCAGTTCTCAGGCGATGAGCTCGTAGAAGCATTTCAGGACATGGTGGACTGGGTCGATACCGGGGTGAAAGCCGCGGGCGACAACATCCTCGATCCAGAGGCGCTCGCCGCGGACGACATGGGCTGTCAGTTCACCCGGGGCGGTGCCTTCGCCTGCCCAGCTCCCTGATCAGCAGCCCTCGCCTGACCAGGCTGCAAGCGCCGCCGCGAGATTCGCGGCGGCGGCTTCTTCCGCGGCGATGGCCTCGTTCATCCGTGCCTCCGCATCCAGGTACTCATCGAGCAGCGGTTTGAACCGCTCCATGATTTCCGCCTGATGGTCGAGGGGATCTTCCCCTCGGGCTTCGATCTCGCTGACGTAGACGTCCATGGCATCCACCTCGAGCTCGATCCGATCGTACTCGTCGAGCACGCTTTGCAGGACGCGCTGAGCTTGCGCAAGCGCTTGCCTGGCCTGCTGGACCGGCAGCGGTTCGGCCGCGTCTCCAGCCTCTACCGTACCGCTGGCCTCTGGGGCCGCATCTGCTTCCGGGCTGTTGCCAGGCAAGACGGCTGTCTCCTGCTCGCTGCCCGAGCGCTCCACAGGCGCTTCCTCCTCAGACGGCATCAGGAACACCAACGCGAGGAAAGCGAGAACCACGATCAAACCTGTTGTAACCGACTTGCTCACCCGGACCCCCGGCACCTTATGGACGCTGCCCAACACACTGGCCGCTCGAAGTGCTGTAGACAAGCGGTCTGTAGCCAGTATTGACTGACAAGATCCTTTGCGAAATAATGGGCACAAGATTCCCGTAGTGGCTCCGGCGCTCGTTCTGATCTGAGTGGCGCAGTCGGAATCGGCTAACGGATTACATCGCTCAACCAAGCAATCGCGAGGCTTGATATGGAAGATCAACCACCCGAACTGCTGATGCGCGGCCTCCTTCGGGCTTACTACTGGATGGACGAAAGCCTCCAGAACGGCCTGCAGCAGGCTGGCTACGCCCCCCGAACCCGTACCCAGACGATGATTCTCATCAATATCTCCGACGGCATTACCCGTGCCGCGGAGCTGGCACGAGTTCTGGGCGTTTCCCGCCAGGCCATCCAGCAGCAGATCAACGAGCTGGAAAAAGAGGAGCTGGTCACCCAGATACCAGATCCCAACGACCGGCGCGCAAATCGGATCGTATTCAGCGAGAAAGGCTCCGAGCTGATCAACGCCGCCCTGGCCACACTGCGTCAGGCAGAGCAGGCGCTGGCCATGCGGCTAGGCTACGAGACGGTGAGCAACCTGCGCCGCGGCCTGATGGCCGATTGGGGCACGGTGATGGGCGAGAAGCATCCGCCCGGGCGCAAGCGCACTCTCGCCAGCTGAGCCGGCGCAGCGGGATCCGGCTCAGTCCAGATCCATGCGCTCGATGATCTCCGCCAGCTCTCCGGAGCGGCGGAGCGCTTCGATTTCCGCTCTTATCCGCTCCGCATCCGCATCGTCCTCCGCGCCAACGATGAAACGCCGGGGCTCGTCCCGGAGCACAGCTTCATCGGCAACGTCCAGATCGTTTACCCGGATGATGCTCTTCAACGTATCCACGTAAACCTGCCCACGCTCCGAGTAGGCGATCAGCCCATCGGCCAGATCCAGTGAGGAGAGCGGCTCGCCTGCCGCCCTTTTCTCCGCCCGGAGCTTGCGGAACGCATCATAGGCGGGGTGGCTCATCAGGTTGATGAAGTAGCTGCGGACGCTATCGAAGGGCCAGTCGAAGGCGGCGATACGATGATCGCCCAATTCCTCCCGCTGCTGCTCAGGCCTCAGGCCTTCACCGCCGAACGTCCACTGCCCGAACAGGGCATTGCCTTCCGCGGCAAATCTGGACGTGCCGTAACCGCTCTCGTACGCAGCCTGACCCAGGGCCAGACCGGCGGGAATGATGTCCAGCTTATAGTGCATCTCGTCCAGAACGGAGGGCAGCCTGGGATCATCCCGCGTGAGGGTGGCTGCCGCGTCGCGGCGCATGACGCGCAGGATCGGTGCAAACTCGCGAAGATTCGCTATCGAGCTCTCGGAAACACTGCCTGTGCGCGCGAAGTCCCGGGTGGCGGCCTCGAGGTCAGCCCGTCGGGCGAGCACCAGGTTGTTCGCATGCAGAATCAGCGGCAGCAGGAAACGATAGAAGATTTCTTTCTTCTGGCTGACCGGTAGTGTCGCCGACACCTCCCGCCAGCGCGGCGAGATCCCGGTGGTGAGCACGTTCGGTGCGGACAGCTGAGTCTCCCGATTGACCTCGCCCCACCAGCCTTCTGCTGCCAGCCAGTCCCGCGTCTGCTCGAATCCGGCCAGCACGATGACTTCCGGTTCAGCCGCGAAGGCAGGCGTGCCCAGGGCCAGAGCCAGCAGGCAGAAGAGATAAGTCCGTGCGCGCGCTTTGCCCATCTGTGGCTTCGATCCGATCAACGTTGGCTCTCCATGTCCGATTCAGGCCGGAGCATACCGATTCAACCCGGCTACTGACCATTTCATCGCACCAGCCCTCGCCGACGCTGCTTGCCGGGTACCGTGCAACCTCCCAAGGAAAGGGCTTATTGAGGAGCAGACATGAATTCCATTACAGCGCTACGCGCCGCTTTCAGAATCCTGATCGCCACCACCGCCCTGGTCGGCGCTCCCGCCCTCGGCGGCGAGCTGTCGGTAACCATCCGCGGCATCGAAAGCGGCGAAGGGCAGCTCATGATCGCGGTGGTGAGCAGCGAGGCGGCATTTAACGGCGAGTCTCCTGCTGTCCTGTCGGTGCTCATCGCGCCCCAACCCGGCGCTGTCACCTTCAGCACGGACGCGCTGCCCGACGGCGAGTACGGGATCCGGGTGATGCACGACGAGAACGGCAACGGCGACATGGATTCAAACATGGTCGGCATGCCCACCGAAGCCTGGGGCTTCTCCAACAACGCCATGGGCAACTTCGGCCCGCCGGGCTGGGCGGACATCCGCTTCACCCTGAACGGCGCTGCCGCGCAGACCATCGACCTCAATCACTGACAGGAGAGCCGACATGTTGAGACGTCAATTCGTGCACCGCGCTGCCCTCTCTATGCTGGCCGGCGCCACCAGCGGCGTGCTGCCGAAGATCAGCCTGGCTGACGTGAAGTCCTGGAAACTGGCGTTCGCTGAAGCGCTGGAGAAGACCCCCTGGTTGCTGGCATTCCGCTCCGTCAGCGACGATGCCTTCAGCGCCGAGGCTCAGCTGGAGGGGAAGATCCCAGAGGATCTGACCGGCACCTTCTACCGCAACGGCCCGGCGCGACACGAGATCGGCGACTATCGCTACCATCACTGGTTCGATGGCGACGGCATGATTCAGGCCTGGCGGATCCGCCCGGACGGCATTTCGCACTCGGCCAGAATGATCGCGACCCGCAAGTACCTGGCCGAGCTCGACGCCGGCCGGGCGCTCTACCCGGCGTTCGCCAGCGTGCCGCCCGACCCTAAGCCGGTGACCAGCGCCGACACCGTAAACGTGGCGAACATCAGCGTCCTGCCGCACCACGGCAAGCTGTACGCGCTCTGGGAAGCCGGCTCACCCTGGGAGATCGATCCGGACACGCTGACCACGGAAGGCCTGCACAGCTTCTCCGCCGAGACCAAGGGCCTGCCCTTCTCCGCCCACCCCCGGGTGGAAGCGGACGGGACGCTGTGGAACTTCGGCTACGTGAGCTCTGCGAAGAAGCTGGTCTTCTGGCACATCCAGCCGAACGGCAAGCTGGAGAAGGTGGGGCTCATCGACTGCGATCCCATCGCGCCCATCCACGACTTCGTGGTTACGAGCAGGCACCTGGTCATGCTCATCCCGCCCTTTCACTTCGAGCCGCAAGGCCCCGGTGCCTTTCTCGATCAGCATCGCTGGCGCCCGGATCAACCGACCCGGGTGCTGGTGGTGGATAAAAACGACTTCAGCAAGCACCGCTTCTTCGAGCTGCCGGCTCAGTGGGTCTTCCACTACGGCAACGCCTGGGAAGACGAAGCCGGCATCATCCGCTTCGATGCTGCAAGAGCGCCGGACCCGCTGGCCATGATCGACAGCCTGCGCTACGTGATGCGTGGCGAGGTCCGGCCGGACAGCGAGTCGATCCACTACCAGTACCGGATCGATGTGAACAAAGGCACGATCAGCGAAACGCCCATGCTCGGGCCCGGTGTCAGCAGCGAGTTCCCGACGATTGACCCTCGCGTCAGCGGCCGGAGATACTCGCGCCTGGTGATGCTCACCAGAAGCAGCGACGTGGAGCACGGCATGTTGAGCGAGGTCTCCAGCTTCAGCCTCGACAACGAGCGGCTGGATACCTTCAAGTACCCGGCAGGTGTGATCCCCGAAGAGCATCTCTACGTGCCCAGGAACGACCTGGCGCCCGAGCAGGGCGGCTGGGTGGTGGGCTCAGGCCTCAACTACCGGCAGGAGAGAATGGAGCTGAGAATCTTCGATGCGGATCACCTGGCGGACGGGCCTCTGGCCACCGCGGCCCTGCCGTACGCCCTGCCGATGGGCCTGCATGCCAAGTTTGTCTGAAGGGGCATTGCCCAGCCGCAGTGAGGCGCTGCGCAGCTTCGCCGGCACCTCGCTGTTCTGCGCGGCCATCGCCATCACCATCTGGCTGCTCGGGCTGGCCCATCCGCTCTGGGCCTCCTTCCTGGTGTCCTTCAGCATCGGCTACTCCATCATGCTCGCCTCGCTGCTGCTGCAGCCGTGGATGCTGCGCTCGCTGCCGCCTATCGTCGCCTCGGTGATCACCACGATGCTCGGCATCGGGTTCGGGCTGACGGTTGCCGGCTTCCTGCTGTACGACGATTTCCTGCTGTTTCTCCGCCACGAAAGCTACGGCACCCCGCTGCTCGCTCTGTTTTTCGGCGTGCTCGGGCTGCTGTTCTTCCGCACTCAGGAGCGCCTGCACGAGGCACGCACCGAGCTGGCCGACGCCAGAGCGGAGCAGCTCGCCCAGGACAAAGCGCACCTGGAAACCCAGCTGAGGCTGCTGCAGGCGCAGATCGAGCCGCACTTTCTCTTCAACACCCTGGGCAACGTGGTCGGTATGGTCCGCACCCAGCCGGAGGCTGCGGAGAAGACCCTGATCGATCTGACCACGCTGCTTCGGGCGGCGCTGAAAAGAACGCGAACGGAGCAGACCACGCTGGCCGACGAGCTGGCTGTGATCACCGCCCTGCTCGAGATCAATCAGATCCGCATGGGCGAGCGGCTGACCTGGTCCATCGACGTGCCCGAGACGCTCAAGTCCAATCCGCTGCCGCCCATGCTGCTGCAGCCGCTGGTCGAAAACGCGGTGAAGCACGGCATCGAACCGCTGGAGGAAGGCGGCGCCATCCACATCAGGATCGAAGCAGCGGACGGCTCGCTGATCATCACCATCTCAGACACCGGCGCCGGCTTCGTCCCGGGCAAACACTCCGGCAGCAGCGGCGTCGGCATCAGCAACGTGCAGAGCCGGCTGGCGGCGCTGTACGACGATCAGGCTTCGCTGACCCTCACGGAAAACACACCCAGAGGACTGACCGCCACCCTGAAGGTTCCGGTCGGTAGCAAATGACTACTGCTCTTCTGGTCGACGACGAGCCGAACCTGTCCGAGTATCTGGCGCGGAAGCTCGCGGAGCTCTGGCCCGAGCTCGAGGTGCTCGGCAGCGCGGTGAACGGGCGCCAGGCACTGGCCATGTGCGAGGAGCTGGCGCCTGATGTGGTGTTCCTGGACATCCAGATGCCCGGCCTGAACGGCCTGCAGGTGGCAGAAGCGCTGGATCCGGAGATCCGCGTCGTGTTCGTGACCGCCTACGACGAGTATGCGGTCAAGGCGTTCGAGGCGGCCGCGGTGGACTACCTGCTGAAGCCGGTGGACGACGCTCGCCTGGCGCTCACCATCGAGCGGCTGCGGGTCGCCGCCAGCGCCGAGGAGAAGACGGCTCTCTCGAGCGCCATCAGCCAGGTGCTGGGTCAGCTTTCCCGACCCGAGTCGGACTACCTGCAGTGGCTGAAAGCCCAGCAGGGCGGATCGACCCAGCTGGTGCCCGTGGACTCTGTCATCTACTTCCAGGCGGACGGCAAGTACACCACCGTCGTCACCACCGGCGGCGAGCATCTGATCCGCACCAGCATCAAAGAGCTCGAGGAGTCCCTGGACCCGAACCGCTTCTGGCGCGTGCACCGCGGCACCATCGTCCGGGTCGAGGAGATTGCTGAAGCGCATCGCGATCTGCGCGGCCGCTACACGCTGACGCTCCGCTCCAGCCCGACCCAGCTGCGCACCTCGCAGAAGTACGGACATCTCTTCAAGGGCATGTAACACTGCCCCGGTCTCTCAGGGGGAAGCCGCATGTCCGACCAAGCCAGCCAACCAGGCCGACCAACCAACGCGGTGGTCATCCTGCTCGACAGCCTGAACCGCCACATGCTCGGCTGCTACGGCGGCACCGAGTTCGAAACGCCGAACCTGGACGCCTTCGCCGCCCGGTCGACACGCTTCGACAATCACTACGTCGGCTCGCTGCCCTGCATGCCGGCCCGGCACGACATCCTGGTCGGCGCCCTCGACTTCCTCTGGCGGCCCTGGGGTTCCATCGAGCTCTGGGAAGAGCCTGTCACCGCGCCGCTGCGCGAGCGGGGCGTGACGACGATGCTGATCAGCGATCACCCGCACCTGTTCGAAACCGGCGGCGAGAACTACCACACCGAGTTTCGTGCCTGGGACTACGTTCGCGGGCACGAGAACGATCCCTGGAAGACGCGGCCCGACCCGTCCTGGCTGGGCACCCCGGCGCTGCCGGCCGAGGAAGGCCGCGGCCAGTACTACCGCGAATCCCGCACCTGGTTCAGAGAGGAAGCCGACTACCCGGGACCGAAGACCATGCAGGCAGCCTGCGACTGGCTGAACATGCATGCGGCGGGTGATGAAGAGCAGCCGTTCCTGCTGTTCGTCGACGAGTTCGATCCGCACGAGCCGTTCGATACGCCGGAACCCTGGGCCAACCGCTACGACCCGGACTGGGACGAGCCGCTGATGATCTGGCCGCCCTACTCGATCAACACCGTGCGCAACGGTGTGATCAGCGAGCGCCAGGCCCGCCACGTGCGCGCCAACTACGGCTCGAAGCTGAGCATGATCGATCACTGGTTCGGCAAGGTGATGGCCACCCTGGATGCCAGAAACCTCTGGGAGAACACCGCCGTGATCGTCTGCACGGACCACGGCCACTACCTCGGCGAGCGGGACATCTTCGGCAAGCCCGGCGTGCCGCACTACGAGCCCATGGGCCACACGCCGTTCATGATCAGCTGGCCCGGCCTTGCCCCGGGGAGCGTCAGCGCCCTGACCACCAACGTGGATATTCACGCAACGCTCTGCGATCTGTTCGGCGTCACGCCGTCCCATCGCACGCACGGGCGGTCGGTGATTCCCCTGCTCGAGGGCAGCGCTACGCGGATTCGTGACTGGGCAGTAGCCGGGGTCTACGGCCGTTGGGTGCACGTGCTCGATGGTGAGCGCAAGTACGCCCGCGGTCCGGTCAGCGATGACAACCTGCCGCTGTCGATGTGGTCGAACCGCTGGTCCACCATGCCGGTGCATCAGATGCCGTCCCTGAAGCTGCCGATGCCGGACAAGCATGCCTTCCTCGACTTCATGCCCGGCTCCGAGATCCCGGTGATCCGCCAGCAGTTCCGCCCCGGCGACCTGCTGCCCTACTGGTGCCTGGGCCAGAAATCCGACTGGCATTGCCTGTACGACCTGAAGGAAGACCCCTCCGAGGCGGACAACCTGCTCGGAACCCCCGCCGAGACGCAGATGCTCGAGCTGCTGCACACCGCGCTCACCGAGCTGGAAGCGCCGCAGGAGCAGCTCGCCCGGCTCGGCATCGGCTGAGCCAGGCGCTCGGCCGGAAAGTGGACAAACATTGGGCATTACTGCCCGGGAGCCAGCTGCTAGGTTAACGGGGTGCTCGCAATCGGGTGACCAGATGGCCTTTGCAATCCACGACCCGGATCTCCGCTCGCAGCTGGAGATTCGCGCTAAACCCTACTTCGTTCGCATCGCCGACGGCCTCCACCTCGGCTACCGGAAAGGTAAGTCGGTATCCCGTTGGGTGGTTCGTCGCAGCCACCACGGCCGCTACCAGATGCGCACCGTGGCCGGGGTGCAGCCGGACGATCGCTTCGCACCCGATGGCGTGCAGGTTCTCAATTTCCAACAGATGGTGAATCGACTGATGACAGAACCAAAGAGCAAGGTCTGCTGCAGCTTCTGCGGCAAGGGGGCTAAGGAAGTGGCCAAGCTGGTCGCGGGGCCGGGCGTGTTCATCTGTGATGGCTGCGTGGCGCTGTGTCAGCTCTACATCGACAACCCGGCTGAGGACTCGAAGCTCCTGATCGAGGACGGCAAGCCGGTGCTGAAAGACGGCAAGCCGGTGTTCGTGCCGCTCACGGAAGAGGAGCTCAGACAGCGCGACGAGCTGCTGGCTGCTGAGGACGACTGAGTCAGCCGAGCCCGCCGGCAAAGTCGCCGGTCGCAACCAGCTGCGTCCTGCCGCCCACCTGAAGGGTAGCGCCGACCTTCAGGTACAGGCGGGAAGGACGCTGCATCTCCACGCCCTGATCGACGACCACGTCGAACTCGCCCCCCTTCAGATCATGCAGGTAGGCCGCGAAGGCCGTGTTGGCGCTCCCGGTGGCCGGGTCTTCGCGCACGCCGCCGGTGTCGAAGAACATCCGGCTGGCGAAGTCGGCGTCCGGACCGTAGGCCTCGCTGGTGAAGACGAAAACGCACTGCACGCCCAGGCCTTCGCGAACGTACGCCTGGTGCAGCTCGCCATCCAGCTTCGCCGCCTGCAGGGACGCCAGATCTCGGACGCCGATCAGGATGAAGCGCGGCCCCACTTCCGCAAAGCGGATCGGGTAATCCGGATCGAGGGCGTCCGTAGGCAGGTTGATGAGCTCGGCGCTTTTCGCCGGCCCGAAGGTGTCGCCGAGCTGCACCGGCGGCGGCGTCATCCAGCCGACGCCGTCGGTGAAGCTGACGGGCACCGTGCCTGCTTTCAGGTTGAGCGAGATGCTGCCCTCTCCACCTGCGAGCACCCAGGCCGTGCCGACCGTGGGGTGCCCGGCGAAGGGCAGCTCCTGCGCCGGCGTGAAGATCCGGACGTCTGCCTCGCCCTCACCCTCACGGGTGACGAAAGTGGTTTCCGAGAAGTTCATCTCCCGGGCGATGTCCTGCATGGCCGCATCGCCGAGCCCGGCGCAGTCCTGAACAACGGCCAGCTGATTTCCAGCAAGCGGCCGCTCGGCAAACACATCGACGATCGTCAGCTTCATGATCTCTCCAAAGTTACTGGCCGCCAGGTTACAGCTGCGCGTTGTCCCACGACACGATCTTCTCCGGCTGGAAGACGATCCAGCGTCGGCTGCGGCCGCTGGCGCTCACCGCATGCGCTTTGACGTTGCCGTCCTCGTCCTGCAACCCGCTCTTCGCGCCGATGTTGAGCTGAGCTTCCGCCAGGTGCGGATCTGCCGCCTCCGCGGCCGCGTCTTCGAGCACGTGCGCGGTGCCACGCATCATCACACCTTTCAGCTCCCGCCAGGCGCCGCCGATGTCGACCAGCACCGTGGCCGTCGGGTTCCGGCGGAGGTTGGCCACCTTCTGGCCACGACCGAAGATGTAGACGCGCCCTCCGGCCCAGCCGAACGTCATCGGCGTCAGGTTGATGTCGGTGCCCGGACCGATGGTGGCAATGCGGATCCTCGACTCTTCGCGCATCAGCGCATCGATGTCCGCCTCGCTCATCCGCAGCTTCGCCGCTATTTTCGCCATCAGCGCCTGGCCTCCCTGTTCACAGCAGCAACCCCATCATCAGATCGTCTTCGTACTCGTCGGCACCATACTTCAGTCGGCGTCGGGTATGCCCTTCCAGCTCGAAGCCGCAGCGCTCGTAAAGCCGGATCGCCCGCTGATTGCCCGCCCGGACCCGCAGCTCGATCTTCTCGAGGCGCGGGTTCTGCCTGGCCCAGCGGATGGCGTGATTGAGCAGCGCATCACCCACCCCGCGACCGGTGTGGCCGGGATGCACGACGATGGTCAGCGTGCAGACATGGCTGTTCTGAGCCAGCGGCATGGGATCCAGCAACAGGTGACCCGCCAGGCCTGCAGCATTTTCGCCGACCAGGTACAGGCCATCCGGATGTTCGGCCAGGGCCTCGATCTTGCTCTGGAAGGCGGGCAGCGGGATCTCGCCCGGCAGCGCGTTCAGCAGCCCTCTGGTGGCCGCGGTCTCATGCTCCGCAGCGGCGATCGGCTCAGCGTCCTCGGGCCGGGCCTCCCGGATCTCGAGCTGCTCAGCCATGATCGTTCGCCTCCGCGGCTGCCAGCGGCAGCAGCATGGCGACCCGCTCGGTCAGGCCCAGGTCTCTTTCGTGCTGCAGCACCTCGCGCAACCAGTCGTCCAGCTCCGACTCGTCGAGCTGACGAAAGCCCATCGACGCGTAGAAAGGTGCGTTCCAGGGAATGTCCGCAAAGGTGGTCAGGCTGACGCCAGGCTGCCGTCGCTCCCGCGCCGCGTCGATGGCCCGCGCCACCAGCGCCCGACCGATGCCCTTGCGGCCGTGCGCGGGATGCACCGACACCTCATCGATGTGCAGCCGTCCGCTCGACGTGGTGCAGGTGATGAACCCGGCGACCTCGCCTTCCACCTCGGCCACAAACAGCAGCCCAAGCGCGGCCGCCCGCTGCAGCTCGCCTTCCGGGTAGGTCTGATCAGGATCCGGGATCCGATCAGTGGGAAACAGCTGACCGGCCGCCAGCTCGATCGCCGGCAGCAGGCCAACGTCAGCGTTCGAACCGGCACGGATCAACGCCTGATCAGGCATCGTTCAGCCCGAACTCGGCCAGCAGCGCGGCAAAGCCTGCTTCGCCGGTCTGCAGGTCGTAAAGCCTCGCGTGCAGCCCTTCCGTTCTGGCTGAATCGACGTTGCCGCCGTTGTCGTCGACGAACAGTACTTCCGTCGCCGGCTGGCCAAGGCGTTCCAGAATGGCGCCGAAGTAAGCCCCGTCCGGCTTGGCGTAGCCGAGCTCGCAGGAGTAGAAGAGCTCGTCGAACCGGTCCCGGTAGCCGAGCGAGTGGGTCATGAACTCGGCCCGCTCGGGCTGCTGGTTGGTGGCCAGACACACCCGCACGCCGCGCTGGCGCAGCCGGGCTGCCTGCTCGAGCACCGCAGCCTGCGGCTCGATCATCTGCCAGACCGAGATGGCCTCCTCCAGGGAGGCAGGGCTCTGCCAGCGGGCCAGCACCTCGGCCAGTGCCGGCCGGAAGGCGCCAGAGCCGGTGAGGGTCGGCCGCTCCGCCGCGAACACTTCTTCGAGGAACTCGTCATGCGCTTCGGGCCGGCCGGAGAGGCCAGCCACCGCGTCCAGCCAGCCGGGCGCCGTCGTCTGAACGACTCCGTCTGCGTCGAGCAGCACCGTGGTGATCGTCACCGTCATGCTCAGCCTCCCGCAATCACCAGCCGATATCCCAGGTCGAAGGAATCGCGCGTCAGCAGCGCTTCGTTGCGTGCCTGCCAGGTCCCGTCGGCCAGATCGGTTTCGAGTCTCTGCATGGCCCGCGTCACTCGCGCGGGGTCCAGGAGCGCCAGGCCAGACATGGCGGCTCGCCGCTCGGGATCGAGGTAGAGCGCCGGTTGCCGCCAGTGCGCGCCCAGCACGCCGTCGGCGAAGTCAGCGGGCACCGGCAACGGCAGCACCCGACAGGGACCCAGGCCTTCCACCACCTCATCCAGCGTCGCCAGCTGCCGCTCCGCTTCCGCCACTTCCGGCAGGTAGTCTCTGATCAACCAGAAGTCTTCGGCAAACACCCGTCTGTCCCAGGTGAGCACCAGCTGGCGGCCGGCAACCCGCCGCAGCTCGTGAAGGCCCGCCGCCCAGTCTGTCCAGTGATGAACCGTGAGGATCGCCATCGCCGCATCGAAGCTCGCGTCGGCGAACGGCAGCGACTCGGCCAGCGCCCGAACCACGGGTGCCGCCTGCGCGGATCTCTGGCTGATCATGGTTTGCGACGGCTCCACCGCCACCACCCGAAGATGCGCGGGCTCGTAGGAGCCGGCCCCGGCGCCGACGTTGACAAGCCGATCAACGCCGCCCAGCTGCTCGGTGAGGATGGCCGCCCAGCGCGGATCGGAACGCCGGCGCTGCGCGTAGTCGACGCCGATCTGATCGTACACCTGCTCTGCTTCGCTCATGACGCGGTGATCCCCGGTAAGCCGCTCATTCTACCTGCAGACTTGGCCACAGCGAGGAACCATACTTGAGCGTTAGCCACTCCATTGATGAGCCAGATGCATATCCGTGAAGACGACCTCACCGGTCAGGAGATTGCCGAGCTCCTCGACGAGCATCTGCGGCACATGCACACCATCACGCCGGCTGAATCCGTGCACGCAATGGATCTTGAAGCGCTGCGTGCTGATCCGAACGTGACGTTCTGGTCGCTCTGGGACAACGGCAACCTGCTCGGCTGCGGTGCGCTGAAGCGGCTCGATCAGGATAGCGGCGAGATCAAATCCATGCGCACCGCCGAGGCGCACCGTCGCCGTGGGGTAGCAGCCCGCATTCTCGAGCACATCATCGAGCAGGCGAGAGCTGCCGGACTCAGCAGCCTCTACCTGGAAACGGGCTCAATGGCGGAGTTTGCCGCCGCTCGGGGGCTCTACGAGCGCTACGGCTTCGAGTACTGCGAGCCGTTTGCGGGCTACGAAGAAGATCCGAACAGCGTCTTCATGCGCTGCTCTGTGGCGCCTTGAGCAGGCGGAAGGCCATGGCGCCGACCGCAACCACGCCCAGCACCAGCACCGCCCAGAGGATGATGGTTCGCCAATCCACCGGCGCCGCTGCCAGCTCCAGCCGATCGGGACCACCCAGCATCTGCGCATCCAGCGCCCGGGCAAAAGGCACGTCCGCCAGATCCAGCGGCTTGCTGCCGTTCAGCTTGCGCAGCAGCTCCGTCAGCGGCCAGGGCCGCGCTTCCACACCGGCCTGCCCGTAGGCGAGCACGTAGGGCGCTGACCCCTGCTTGAGAAACACCACCTCATCCGGAAGCCAGCCGACCCGGAGCTCCGGCGTCGCCAGCACTTCACCCTGAAGCTCAACGCGCCAGAAGCGGTCGCCGTCGTTGATGCCGAGCGGCTCTGACTCGACAACCGCGCCAGCCACCGTTGAGCGATAGAAGGTGCGGACACCACGATCGCGCCAGGTGTCCTCTTCAGAAGTCCGAGAGTAAAGCTGTGCGGTGATCAGAAAGTTGCCGGACGTGGTCAGCAGCAGGCGATCCACCGGAAACCAGCCGCCGGACTCGAACTCCCAGCCACCATCGGACTGCTGCCCCGCCAGCGTTCGCCAGCGCCGGGCCGGCAGCTCGGAACGCCGGTGCCGCACCTCTATGCCCGTGATGGTGAGCGAGCCGTTGCCTTCCAGCTGAGTCACCCTCAGGTACCGGGCCTGCCGGCGTGGCAGGTCGAAGCGATCCAGCAGCACCTCGCCGCCTGCGTTGGTGAGCCTGACGATGGCGGTATCTGCGATCAGCGTCTGCCAGCTGTTCAGATCGTCGCTGGTTTCAACCCGCACCCGGGTGACCACATCACCCTGCGCCGGCGAAGACCAGCGCAGCTTCATCTGCGTGGGCACCTGGCTGAGCGCGGAGGCATCCGCCAGGTAGGCATCAGTGCGCGCAGGGGCGCTCGAGCCGCTCTGGTAGGCGATGATGGCGCCGGACTCGCTCACCTCCAGCCGCAGATCCAGGCCGCCTTCCGCATCTTCGGTCGCGGGCAGCGGAAACACCGGCAGCGACTCCCACTCGGAGTACTCATTGCGTCGATAGGGCCGACGCACGTTGTACGGCATCTCTTCCTGATCACGGTTGAACACGCGCAGATCGCCGAGATCCCGGCGCACCACCCACTCGTACACGTCGTCCGGCAGCGTCAGCCGCTGGACCACCGAGCGGTCCGAGGTGTCGAGAATGACGCCACGGGCAAAGTCAGTCTGGTTCGCTGCCAGAGGGGTGGCGAGCAGCGCCCCCAGCACTAACCCGAATGAGAGAAGGGGTTTCACGAGCGTTGTGTCTCCAGATCGTTGTCGGGGCCGGGGTCGGTCTCGCTCCGCGGCGGCAGCGGCGCGAAGTAGCCGATCACCAGCATCAACACGCCGACGCTGATGAAGGTAACCATCCGGCCCAGCAGCGCCAGGTTACCCATATCCACGAAGAACAGCTTGAGAATCACCACGGCCAGGAGGCCGGCGCCGATCATCCAGATCGTGCGCAGCGACTTGCGCGTGGCGTAACCCATCAGACCAAGCGCGATCACAGTCCAGAGGATCGTCACGGTGGTGAGGAAAGCATCGGACTCAACGATGCGTTCGATGGGGTAAGGCACGCCGCCGTAGTGATGCACGGCCCTGGCCGTAACGGTGTTGATCCAGAAGAAGGCCAGCGCGCCGACGCCGATCCTGCCGATCTGCTCGAGGCCGGTGAGCCCCATCCGCGGCAGTCGCTGCAGCCACTTCACTGCCAGCAGCAGGATGCCCAGCTGGGTCAGCTCCACCGGGTTGACGATGAGCAGGTAAGGCACCGGGTCAGCGTCACCACGAACGAATCCGGTCGCCAGCAGCCAACAGGCCAGATAGGCCACGGCTGCCGTCCAGCCCCAGCCAAAGTAAGCGCCCTGATAGCTGGCGAACGGCCAGCGCTGCACGTCCTGCAGCCGCAACATGGCGGCGCTCACCAGCAGCGGCATGACGCCCCAGATCACGTAGACCCAGACGGAACCGGTGACGAAGTCACCCGCCATCTTCGCCAGCGCGGCGGCGTTCCAGGTGAGAAACAGGGTCAGGAACCACCAGCTGAGCGCATGCCAGAGCGCGGCCAGCGGGTTCTCTTCATCGAGTGACTTCAGGTGCCACCAGGCGGCGGCAAAGAGGACTGGCCAGGCCAGCCAGCCGAAGTCAGCAAACGCCGTGCCCCGCACCCAGTTCACATCCAGCTCGAGCAGCAACAGCACGCCGATCGGCAGGAGCACAAAGGCAGGCAGCAATCCCTCGCGCCACTGAGTGCTGCGCGCGACGAAGGTGAGCAAGGCGGCGGAGAGCGACGCGTAGATCAGGAAGAAGTGCTCGCCTAAGTTGGTGGAGGCAAACATGGCCTCGCCAGGCGTGTACCAGGAAAGCTCCCGCACGCCGCCGGACAGCCACCAGACCACACCCCAGACCAGCATCAGGGCACCAATCGCCGGTTCGAACCGGGACAGCGGCGCTTCGCTCTTTGCAATCACGTAGGCGGTGAAGACACCGGCCAGGCCGAGGAAGGCCGCGCCCAGGTAGGCGCTGTTCAGGAACAGCAGGTCGCCGGCATCGCGACCGATCTCCGAAGCGAAGGCAACGCCTGCTGCCAGCTGCAGCAGGAGGCCGAAGGCCCGGGGCAATCGCTGCGCCTGGCGGACGCCGACCCAGAACACGCCGGCCCCCTCGAGGGCCCAGGTGGCGGCGGTGAACCGCTGGTTGTCGAAGGCAAAGGGGATGGCCAGCGTCGCAAAGACGATGGCCAGGGCGACGAAGCTCTGATCGAGCAGCTCGGCCAGCTGCCCTTGAGTTTTCAGCCACCAGCCTAGCGCCGCGTAGACGATGGCGGCGGCAAGTGCTGAGTAGGCAAGCCCGAACTCCATGTCCGCGACCAGCCCCGCCTGCAGCGCGAAGGCGATCACCGGCGTGCCGAACACCAGGGTGCCGTCCACCACGCCGGTCAGCTTCACCTCCTGACGCCGGGCAAAGAGGATGCTCACCGCCAGGTAGAAAGCGAAGAAGAGGATGAGGAACGGCTGGGTGGAGGCGTAGTACTCGGGCTGGTAGTACTGATAACCCCAGCTGGCGCCGATCACGAAGGTGAAGACGAAGCCGGTCCAGTTCAACCAGCGCCAGTGCTGGAACCAGGCCATGACCAGGATGCCCGCGTTCAGCAACGCGTAGTAGGAAAACAACGCCACGTGGCTGCCCTCGCCGGTGGACGTCAGCACCGGCGCCAGGAAACCACCGCTCATGCTGAAGATGGCCAGCGCCTGGCTGCGCTGCAGCACCGCCAGCACCGAGGCCCCGGCAACCAGCACCACCAGCATGGGGAAGGCCGCGCCCATGGGCACCAGCCCGTAGAGACGGGACGAAGCAAATACGGTCAGGTAGAGGATGGCCAGGCCGACGCCCTGCAGGATCAGGCCATAGGTGTCGACCCGCTCCCGCAATCGCCAGCCGATCCCGAGCAGAACGATGCCGCCGAGGGCAGCGCCCGCGAGCCGGAGCTCGAGCGGCACCAGCGAATGCTCGTAGGCGTAGCGCATCAGGTAAGCAACGCCGATGAACAGCACCACGGCGCCGATCCGAACGACCGGATTGCCGGTGGTGGCAAAGCGGACGATGGCGTCGATCAGAGCCCGCACGCCCTTATCCAGGGCAGAGGGCTCGCGCGGGGGTGGGGTCCAGTCCGAGGCAGCCTGCGCACCGCTGCTGGCAGTTGCCGCCGCCGGGCTGGGGGTAGGCGTGGTCGAAGCAGCGGCAGGGGGTGGTTCCGCAGCTGCTGCAGCCGGTTGCGGTTCTACCGCCACCTGCCCGGTTCGAGCCGCGGTCGGTGCGGGCGGGGGTGCCGGAGCCGCAGCCGCTCTGGTTTCTTCCAGCTGGTCGAGCCGAGCTTCCAGCTCAGAGATTGACCTGCTTTGTCGCCAGGCAAGGGTACCGAGGAAACCGGCGATCCCGCCGAGTAAGAATCCGCCGTCGATGCCTGTGCCCGCGCCGAGCACGGCGCCGACCAGCGCCATGAGAAAGTGCATGTAACGTCCTGTTCACGTCACGATGCGGTCAGAATGCCCAACGATCCGGCTTTATTCCAGACAAATCAGTAAGTTAGCTGTCAGGACGTGACCCGGATCGCTCTTTGCCCGGGGTGGCCGTCAAGCTGCTCGTCAGCCTGGGCGAATCCAGGCCATCGGGATATCCGACTCCAGAGAACCATCCACATTTCTGATCCGGCCCCGGAACACGCCTTCCCGCTCAAATCCCAGCGTCTCGTAGAACTGGATCGCCCGCTGGTTCGATTCCCGGGCGATCAGCTCCACCCGCTGCACCTCGGGCCGCTCGTCCCGCACTGCCTGCATGAAGCGCTCGAACAGGCGCCGGCCGACCCCGCCACCCTGGGCGTCCGGATCGACGGCAATGGTCAGATCACCGATCACATGGGCGAAGCAGTAGAGGCCGAGCGTGTACGCGTGGATCTCACCGACCAGCCGCCCCTCCACTTCGGCAACAAAGCTCAAGCCCCGGTCGAGCGCAGCCTCGAGGAAGGAAGCGACGTAGGCTTCGCTCACCTCCTCTTCGAGCCTGGCCAGGCCGCCGGGGACGCTGGCCACCTTCCGGTAGAGCTCGAAGATCGACTCTGCATCACCGGCTACCGCCGAACGGATCTGCACTGACTCAGCCACCTGGCCTCTACCTCTCGCTCAGTTCCAACTGCAGCCCGCCGACGAACCGGGCGAGCGTGTTGTAGAGAACGGCCAGAAGAAAGCCCACCAGGTACGCCACCACCGGGTAAAGTAACGGCACCCCCACAAGCAGCCAGGCGGAGGAGCCGTCAACCGGCAGGAAGGCGTCCTGCGATGAGAAGAGCAACAAGCTGCCAAACACGAAGAGATTCAGCAGCGCGTAGATCGCCGCAAAGGCTGCGATGAGCGTCGCCAGCCGCATGGGCTCGATTCGTTTAACCTCGTACGTCATCCAGGTTCTCCGGCCGAATATCCGATGAACTTACTCTCTCCAGCGCAACTCGAGCAACTGAACGCCCGCGGCGAGACCGCGGCAGCGATCAGCCCGCTGTCCGGCGCCACGTCGTCCGATCTGTACCTGCTCGAGTACCCAGATCGTCGGGAAGTGCTGCGAGTGTTCAAAGTAGAGAGATGGGAGACCCCGGCGGACGAGCTGTCGGCGCGGGAGATATCGATCCTGCAGGCCGTGGCCGGTGTGCCTGTGCCCACACCCGCGGCTATCGATACATTCATGGCCAACGGCGTGCTCATGAGCTGGCTGCCCGGCGCCGTCGAGTTGCCGAGACAGCCGGAATCCGCCTGGCTGGAAGCGCTCGCGCAATCCCTGGTCGCCATTCACTCCGGCGGTAGCACCGTCCCGTACCGCTACGAGTCCTGGAACGACACCCGGGCCGACGAGCAGCCGCCGTCCTGGTGGGAGGACGGCGGCCTGTGGGCAGAGGTGCAGGCATGTGTAGCAGCAGAGCCGGGCTACGAGCCGAACTTCATTCACCGTGACTACCACCCGGTGAACGTGCTCTGGGAAAACGGCCGGATCTCCGGCGTCGTCGACTGGATCAACGCCTGCATGGGGCCGATCGGCGTGGACGTGGCGCACTGTCGGGGCAACCTGGCCGTCATGTACGGCCTGGAAACGGCAGATGCTTTTCTGGTGGCCTACCAGGCGCTTTCGCCCGGCTATGAGCACCATCCCTACTGGGATCTCGACGATGCGCTGAGCGCCATGCCGAACGTGGACGTCTACCCGCCCTGGCTGGAGTTCGGCCTCGCGGACCTGACCACGGAGCTGGTCAGGGAACGCCTGCTGGCGTTCATTGAAGCCGCGTTGAGATAGAGAGCGGCGGCTGCAGGCGCAGCCGCCGTAAAAGGCTGATCAGCCCTTGAACTCGCCGATCACCGAGGAGATGGACTCCTTCGCATCGCCGAACAGCATGCGCGTGTTCTCGCCGAAGAACAGCGGGTTGTCGACACCGGAGAAGCCGGACGCCATGGACCGCTTGAGCACGAACACGGTGCGGGCCTGATCCACGTTGATGATCGGCATGCCGTAGATCGGGCTGTTCTCGTCTTCCCGGGCAGCCGGGTTCACCACGTCGTTGGCGCCGATCACGACCGCCACGTCGACGTTGTCGATCCGCGGGTTGATGTCTTCCATCTCCACCAGCTGGTCGTAGGGTACGTTGGCTTCTGCCAGCAGCACGTTCATGTGCCCGGGCATCCGACCGGCAACCGGGTGGATCGCGTAGGTGACTTCCGCACCGTTCTCTTCCAGCAGCTCGCCCAGCTCGCGCACCACGTGCTGAGCCTGCGCAACCGCCATGCCGTAGCCCGGCACGAAGGTGACCGAAGAGGCGGCTTCCAGAATCAGGTAAGCATCTTCGGTGACGATCGGCTTCACCTCGCCTTCCACCTTGGTCGCCGTCTTCACCGCGCCGAAGCCGGAGAAGAGGACGTTGGCCAGCGAGCGGTTCATGGCCTTACACATGATGTTGGTGAGGATGATGCCGGCGGCGCCGACCAGAGACCCGGCAACGATCAGGATGTTGTTGTTGATGGCAAAGCCAGCCGCACAGGCAGCAAGACCCGAGTAGCTGTTCAGCAGCGAGATCACCACCGGCATGTCGGCACCGCCGATCGGGATCACCGCCATCACGCCAAACACCAGGGACAGCACGATCACCGCGTAGAAGTAGGGCGAGTCGAGCACCGGATCCATGGCAAACATGACGCCGCAGTAGATCAGCGCCACCAGCAGCAGCGCGTTCACGATCCGCTGGGCGCCGAATACGATCGCCCGGCTCGTCATCACTTCAGACAGCTTGCCCCAGGCGATGATGGAACCGGAGAAGGTCATGCCGCCGATCAGGATCGACAGCATGATGGTGACGATGGTGAAAGTGGTGTTGCCCGTGTTGTAGAGCGCCGCCCAGCCGACGAAGAGGCTGGCGATACCACCGGAGCCGTTGAACAGGGCCACCATTTCCGGCATCGAGGTCATGGCCACTTTCTGCGCGGCAACGAAGCCGATGATGGCGCCAACCACCATGGCCGCAGCAATCCACTGGTACTCGATGATGCCGCGGGAGGTGAGCGTCACCACGATCGCCAGCAGCATGCCGATGGCAGAGAGCATGTTGCCGCGCACGGCCGTGGCCGGCGAGCTCATCTGCTTCAGGCCGAAGATAAAGAGGACGGCAGCGATGATGTAGCTGCCGTTGATCAGCTCCGCACTCATGATTTATCTCCCGCAGGCTCTTCTTTCTTCTTGAACATGCTGAGCATGCGGTCGGTGACCTTGTAGCCGCCCACCACGTTGATGGTGGCGAAGCAGACAGCGAGGGCGCCAAGCCAGGTGGCCCACTCGGACATGCCCGCGCCAGCGGAGCCGAGTGCACCCACCAGGGTGATGCCGGAGATGGCGTTGGCGCCGGACATCAGCGGCGTGTGCAGGGTGGCTGGGACTTTGGAGATCAGCTCGAAGCCCAGGAAGATGGACAGCATCAATACAAAGCCGAGAAAAATTGCTTCCATGGTCGGGACTCCGCTTAGAGGTTCTTGATCGTTTCGTTGACGATGGCGCCGTCGCGCGTGATCACGCTCGATTGCACGATCTCGTCTTCCGGGTCGAGGTTCAGCGACTTCGCTTCGTCGTCCCAGAAATGGTCGATCAGGTTGAACAGGTTGTTGGAATACATGTCGGAGGCGTTGCGGGAGACTTCCGAAGGCAGGTTGCCCTGGCCGACCACCTTGACGCCGTTGATGTCCACGACCTGGTCGAGCTCGGAGCCTTCCACGTTGCCGCCGGTCTCCACCGCCATGTCGATCACGACGCTGCCCGGGGCCATAGCTTCCACCATGTCGCGGGAGACGATCTGCGGTGCCGGCCGGCCGAACAGCTGAGCGGTGGTGATCACCACGTCGGACTGGCTGATCACCTTCTTCTGCCCTTCTTTCTGCAGCTCGATCTGCTCCGGGGTGAGCTCTTTGGCGTAGCCCTGATCGGTCTGGCCGGTATCACCGAGATCAATCTCGACGAACTTCGCACCCAGCGACTGAACCTGCTCGGCGACAACCGGGCGGGTATCGAAAGCCTCGACCCGAGCGCCCAGCCGCTTGGCCGTTGCGATGGCCTGCAGCCCCGCCACGCCAGCGCCGATCACGAAGACCCGGGCCGGCGCGATGGTGCCGGACGGCGTCATCATCATCGGCATGATCTTCGGGCAGTGGAAAGCGGCCTGAATGACGGTCACGTAGCCCGCCAGGTTGGCCTGAGAAGACAGCGCGTCCATCTTCTGGGCCAGGGTGGTCCGCGGGATCATCTCCATGGAAATGGAGGTCACGCCCTTGGCAGCAAGGCTGTCCACCAGGGCCTTCTCGTTGAAAGGATCGAGGAAGCTGACGTGCAGGGCGCCCGACTTCAGGCTGGCGACGTCGTCGGCGTCCGGCTTCCGCACCCGGAACACCAAATCGGCCTTGCCGAGCAGGGCCGCCCGATCGGACTCCACGGTGGCGCCGACCTCGGTGAAGGCCGCATCCGGATAGCCGGAGCGATCACCCACGCCGGTCTCAACCGCGACCTCAAAGCCCATGTTGATCAGTTTTTTCGCGTTCTGCGGGACGAGCGCGCTACGCAGCTCGCCCGGCCAGGTCTCCCTGGGCACAGCGATTAACATCCAAAATCCCCCAAAACAGGTAGTGTCTTCTAATAGTAATCAGCGCAAATACAGTCGAAATCGGCGCCAAAAAGCACGCGCCCCGACGCGCGATCCGGCAACTTAGCTAAACCCTACCGACAAAACAACATTCAATTCTCCATAAGGCTATAGCGCGCTTTCCACAGCCCGCTTGCATCCTCGTGGTCAGTTCCGCCAATCTCTGAGATCCATCGGGAGGGGGCGGTAAGAGTTAAGAATGTCAGCGTCATCCGCTAACAATAGAGCCGGGTTCGGCAGCCGTGCCTTTCTTACCGGCATCATCGTCGCCTTCGTGATCGGGGTGCTCGGCTCGCTGGCCGTTCGCCCACCTGGGGGGGCTGCACCAGCCGCCAGCGCTGCCGACGGCAGCAGCCAGGCGGTCCGCCACAACTGGCGAATGCCCGTTTCGTTCTCGAGCACCATGCCGGTGCTCGGCGACAACCCCATCTACGTGGTTGAGCAGATTCGCAAGTCCTCCAGCGGCGGCATCAACATCACCATCTACGAGCCCGGCGAGATCGTGCCGGCCTTCTCCATCACCGACGCGGTGCGGGACGGCAAGGTGCCCGTGGGTTACACCTGGCTCGGCTACGATCAGGGCAAAGTGCCTGCCTCGCCGTTGCTGGGTGCGGTGCCTTTCGGCCTCGAGCCCTGGGAGTTTGCTGCCTGGTGGTACGAAGCCGGCGGCCGTGAGCTCGGCCAGGCTCTCTATCGCGAGCAGGGTTCGCACATCCTGCTCTGCGGCATGACCGGCCCGGAAACGGCCGGCTGGTTCAGAGAACCGGTGAGGACGCTGGCCGACGTGGAAGGCCTGAAGATCCGCTTCGCCGGGATCGGTGGCCGCGTGATCGAGCGGGCCGGCGCCTCGGTGACCATGCTGCCGGGCGGCGAGATCTTCCAGGCGCTGGAGAAAGGCGCCATCGACGCCACCGAGTTTGCCCTGCCCATCGTCGACCAGGCCCTGGGCTTCAATCGCATCGCGCCGTACAACTACTACCCGGGTTGGCACCAGCCGGGCACCTTCTCGCACATGGCGATCAACCTGGAGGTCTGGGAGAGCTTGTCTGGCGCCGATCAGGCCCTGCTCGAAACCGCCTGCACGGCAGGCGCCATGCGCAACCTGGCCAACTCCGAAGCCAAGCAGGGCGCCATCATCGCCGGCTTCCCGGACGTCGGCGTGACGGCAGACACGCTGCCGATGGAGATCCTGCGTGAGCTGGAGCGGATCACCGAGACGGTGATGGCGGAAGAGGCTGCCAGGGATGAGCACTTCGCCGCGATTTACGCCTCTCAGAAGGCGTTCAAGGAGGATTACAGCCACTGGAAGTCCCGCGCCTACCTGCCAAGGGACTTTTAGTGGAGCTACCGGAAACCCCCCTCTCCCGCCTGGTCGACCCGGTGATCGACCGGATCGGCCGCTGGGCCTCCTGGCTCTGGGTGCTGCTGCTCGCCATCATCGTGATCAACGTGGTGCTGCGCTACGCCTTCGGCGAAGGCCGGGTGGAGTTCGAGGAGATCCAGTGGCACCTCTATGCCACCGGCTTTCTGCTGGCACTCGGCTACGGGGTGCAGACCGATTCGCACATCCGCGTGGACGTGCTGCACGAGCGCTTCCCGCCGACGCTGAAGGCCTGGTTCGAGTTCTACGGCATCCTGCTGTTCCTGCTGCCGTTCATCGCCCTGATGCTGATCTTCTCGGTGCCGTTTGTGATCGCCAGCTTCGAGCTGTCTGAAATATCCAACGCGCCGGGTGGCCTGCCGTTCCGCTGGGCCATCAAAGCGATGCTGCCGGTGGGCTTCCTGCTGCTGGCCCTGGCCACGCTGGCCCGGCTCAGCCGGGTCTGGAAGTTCCTGTTCTCGTCTCCCTCCCAGCCGGATGAGAGCAACCCCGATGCCGGCTAACGAGATCCTGGCGCTCGCCATGTTTGCGAGCTTCATCGCCCTGGTGTTCACCGGCTTTCCGGTGGCCTGGATTCTCGGCGGCCTGTCCGTGATCTTCACCGTGCTGGCCATCGTTCTGGAGGTGGACTTCGCCATCCCCATCGGCATGGGCTGGGACTACACCTCGCTGACGGTGGAGCGGGTGTGGAACGTGATGGAGAACTGGGTGATGGTCGCCCTGCCCATGTTCATCTTCATGGGGTTGCTGCTGGATCGTTCCGGCATCGCCCGGGAGCTCATGATCGCGTTCTCCCGGCTGTTCGGCGGTATCCGCGGCGGGCTGGCCGTGACGGTGACCCTGATCGGCCTGCTGCTGGCTGCAACCACCGGCATCATCGGCGCCTCCGTTGTGCTGCTGGCCCTGCTCGGCCTGCCCGTGATGCTGAACCAGGGTTACGACAAGTCGCTGGCCGCCGGCACGGTCTGCGCCGTTGGCACCCTGGGCATCCTGATCCCGCCGAGCATCATGCTGGTGCTGATGGCGGATCGGATGTCCATGAGCGTTGGCGATCTGTTCCTGGGCGCGGTTTTCCCCGGCATGCTCCTGGGTGGCCTCTACATCGCCTACATTCTCGGCTACGGCTTCCTGCGCCCGGAACGGGCCCCGGCGGCGGAACATGATCCGGTGGACTGGCAGGCCGTACTCGATCTCTTCAAGGCCATCCTGCCGCCGGCTTTTCTGATTCTGGCCGTGCTCGGCAGCATCTTCATGGGCCTGGCAACGCCCACCGAGGCTGCCGGTGTGGGCGCCGCGGGCGCCTGGCTGCTGGCGGCCTTGAAGAAGCAGCTCGGCGGCGGCGTGATGAAAGACGTGCTGGAAGAAACCACCCGCACCACCGCCTTCATCTTTGCCGTGCTGCTCGGCGCCACCGCTTTCTCGCTGGTGCTGCGCGGCCTGGGTGGCGACGAGCTGATTGAAGGCGCGTTGCTCAGCCTGCCGTTCGGCGCCACCGGCATCGTGATCTGCATCCTGATCGCCACCTTCATCCTCGGCTTCTTCCTCGACTGGATCGAGCTGACGCTGATCATCCTGCCGCTGGTTTCGCCGGTGGTGACAGGCCTCGGCTTCGATCCTGTCTGGTTCACCGTGCTCTTCGCCGTCTGCCTGCAGACGAGCTTCCTGACGCCGCCGGTCGGCTTCGCGATCTTCTACCTGAAAGGGGTCGCGCCGGAGGGCGTGGACGTGCGGACCATCTATAAGGGCGTGGTGCCGTTCATCCTGCTGCAGCTGCTGGGCCTGGTGATTCTCTTCAACTGGGAAGGGCTGGTGACCTGGCTGCCGGGTCAGGCTTACGGCACCTGATCAGCTGCCCGCTTCAGGCGCGTAACGCATCACTGAAAGCAACCAGATCCGTCATGCTGTGCAGGTCGCGATTGAAGTGCGGCACCAGCTGGCGCGGCTGCCCGAGGCCTTCGAGTGCTGCCAGCGAGCGCGCATCGGCGGCAGCGAGCCGCCTGGCATCGGCTAACGCAGCCGCCACCCTGGCTCCGAGGCTGTCCCGGCCCGGGTTGCCGAGCGCATCCAACCTGGCCAGATCAGCGGAGCTCAGCTCGATGGAGGAGACCGGCAGGTGGGCTCGATTCACCAGCACCCCGGCGATCCCCATGCCATCCTCGCCCAATCGCCGGGCGAAGCGCTCGGCCTGACCGAGGCTGACCGGCTCCGGCGCGCAGACCAGCAGAAACCGGGTGCCCGGTTCCGACATCAGCGACAGCACCCGCTGCGAGCGCTCCTTCAGCCCTTCGAACATGCTGGAGAACGCGAGCAGGAAGTTGGAGAGATCGGCGAGCATCTCCAGCCCGGTCAGCCGCTCGAGAAACTTGAGCGTCACCGCCGACGACTGGCGGAAGAAGCTGAACTGGGCCCGGGCAGCCAGCCCGTAAGGCGCCAGCAGCATCTGGGTGAACGAGCCGTCGAGCAGATCAATCAGGCGCTTCGGTGCATCGAGAAAGTCCAGCGCGTGCTGGGCCGGCGGCGTGTCGACGATCAGCAGGTCGTGCTCACCCGCATTGTGAATCTCCAGCACCCGCTCCATGGCGATCAGCTCTCTGGAACCGCCAAGGGTGGTGGACAGCTGCTGGTAGTAGCTGTTGGCGAAGATGGTCTCCCGCACCCGCTCGTCCGGCGCGTAGGTTTCCACCATGCGATCAAAGGTGCGCTTGGTGTCGAGCATCATGGCGGAGAGGCTGCCCGAGGCTTCCAGGCTCACCGGCTGCGGATCGTTGTTCAATCCATCCAGGCCCATGGCCTGGGCCAGTCGCTTGGCCGGATCAATCGTCATCACCACCGCCCGGCGCCCGGCGCGCGCCGCCAGCACGCCCAGCGAGGCCGCGCTCGTGGTTTTGCCGACCCCGCCCGCGCCGCAGCAGATGATCAGATCCTGCTCCCGCACCAGCGTTTCGAGATCCAGGCGCTCAGCCATGCCCGGCCTGCGTTGCCAGCTGCTCGACCAGGCCATCCAGGAGCGCCGCGGGCTCGTGATCGATCACCCGGGGCAGTTGCCAGAGATCGCGGCTGCCATCTTCCAGCAGCGCCAGAGACTCTTCCTGGCTGCTGGCGAGCTGATGCTCCGCCCGGGCGGCACCGATGGCCGCGCTGAGCGCCGGGCCGGGATCCGTTACGGACGCCATGGCTGCCACCTCCTCGGCGCAAAAGCGCGCAGGCACCCGCTGGTTGACCACCATGGGGCCGACGCCCATGCGACGCTCCTTCAGGAACGACTCGAGCTCGATGGCTTCACGCGCCGCCATCTCTTCGGCAAGGGTCGCAACCACGAAGCGGCTGCGCTCCGGATCCAGCAGCAGATCCTGAATCTTTCTGGCGTTGTGATTGAGCGGGCCCACCAGCACGGCTTTCAGGGTTGCCGCCGGCACGTCGAGCAGCGTCTTCAGGTGGCCGGTGGCGGGGGCATCGAACACCACCTTCGAGTATTCGGAGTCGGTGGCCAGGTCGTAGAGCTTGCCGAGGCACATGAGCTCCTCGAACCCGGGGGCGGCTTCCGCGAAGTCGCGAAACATCCGGCTCTTCAGGAAGGTGTCGTACATGCCGGAGAACGGCACCTTCCGGCGCACGTACTCGCGGATGGCCTCGAACGCATCCACCCGCAGCACGGACAGGTTGTTGGCCGCTTCCTGCGGCTCGTAGGTGAGCGGCACGTCGAACAGCGGATGGCGATCCGTCTGGCCATCGAAGCTGACCAGCACCGTTCTGCCGTCGCGGGCGCAGAGGTCCGCGATGGCGCTCGCAACCACGGTTTTACCTACGCCGCCTTTGCCGCTGACGACGATCAGACGCTCTCGAAACACCAGGCACTCGCCAGTGGGGATACAGGATTACTATTATCCCCTGATCCGGCAAAATACGGATATACGCTGAAACCGACATCGATAAGACAGTCAGGCGAGTGATGGGCACCTACGAGGTGGTGGCGCGGAACTTCTCCGAAGCCCACGAAAACAAGATCCACAGCGATGAGATCGCGCAGAAGTACGGCTTCAAGGGCGCCCTCGTGCCCGGCGTTGCCGTCTGGGGACACCTTACCCATCCGCTGGCCGAGCAGTTCGGCGAGCGCTGGCTCAGCCAATCGGTGAACGAGACGCGGTTTTTCAAACCCGCCTATCACGGCGACCGGCTGATCATCACGAGCGAAGAGAACGATGAGGGCGTGCTCGTGCAGGGCCACAATCAGGACGGCACGCTGCTGGCAGAAATCAGGAGCAGCCTGCCGGACGCCATGCCCGCGCCCGAGGATCAGTCGCTGTTCGAGCAGCCCCGGCGCGACGCCGAGCGGCGGGAGATGAGCTGGGACGTGGTGAACGAGCGGGAACCGTTTCCCGAGTGGCACTTCCAGGTGATCACGGACGAAAACCAGCGCTACGCGAGCGAAATATCTGACGAGTTGCCGCTCTATCAGCACATCGCGCACCCGCACTGGCTGCTCAGCGTCGCCAACCAGACGCTGACCCGCGAGTACGAGATGCCGGCTTGGATCCATGTGGGCTCAGAGATCCGCTTCCGCGAGCTGGTGCGCGTGGGCGACACCCTGGCCGTGAACGCGGTGCCGTTGGAGAAGTGGGAACGCAAAGGCCATCAGTTTGTGCGCCTCTACATCACCTACCATCGGCTGAACGTGCTCACCACCGAGATCTTTCACACCGCCATTTTCAGGGTGGCCGAGTAATGCGGATCGCGGCGCTTGCTTCACATGGTGGCTCGATCCTGCAGGCGGTGATCGACGCCTGCGAGTCCGGCGCGCTGTCGGCGGAAGTGAGCCTAGTGATCAGCAACAACAGCAGCGCCGGCGCGCTGGAGCGTGCCAGAGCGCATGGCATCCGCACCGCGCACCTGAGCAGCAGAAGTCATCCGGATGCAGACGCTCTGGACGAGGCCATCGAGCAGGCGCTGGAGGCGGCAGAAGCTGACTGGGTGCTGCTCAGCGGCTACATGAAGAAGCTTGGCCCGCGCACCCTGGCGCGCTACCGCAACCGGATCCTCAATACCCATCCGGCGCTGTTGCCGAAGTATGGCGGTCAGGGTTTTTACGGCAGCAAGGTGCACGAGGCTGTGATCGCGGCCGGTGACACCGAGTCCGGCGCCACCGTGCACCTGGTGGACGGCGATTACGACACCGGCCCGATACTGGCCCAGGTGAAGGTGCCGATTCGCAGCGGCGATACGGCCGCCATCCTCGAGGAGCGGGTGAAGGAAGCCGAGCGCAAGCTGATCGTCACCACGCTAGAAGAGCTGGCCAGCCGCCGCGAAGCCTCCTGATCAGTCGTCTTCCTCGAGGCTGAGCGTATCGGCCGGCAGGGCGAACGAGCTGAAGTCATCCCATTTCGCCTTCACTTCCGTGCCCACAGCGAGCAGAGCGTAAAACGCGGTGCGGCTTACGGTCTGCTCATCCGAATCTTCGTACTCCGTGGTGCCATCGACCTCACTGACCGTGACGCCCAGGATCTCCACGGTGCCGTCAGACTCGTCGAACGCGGTGAGCGGCCCACGCAGCAGCGCATCGAACTCGCCCGGCTCAGGATCTTCTTCCCGTTCGAGCTCCACAGCAATGATGCTGCTGCCCGCGAGATAGCCGCGCGCGGCCACGTAATCACCGATCATCAGGTCGTCGAGCGTAAATGGCTCGATGCTGTCCCGATCATCCTCGAGCTCGGTGCTGGCCTGAACCTCAAAGGTGAGGCCCATGGCTGTGAAGGTGCCCGCCGTCACGTCCACCGCGGTGACCGAGCCTTCCACCCGGATCGCCGGATCGTCCTCGAACTCGATCTCTTCGGCGACAATCACGCCGGAAGCGTTGGCCGTGCCCTCGACTTCAACTTTCACGCCAGCCGCCAGCTGGCCAACCGAACCATCTTCGTACTCAGTGCTGGCGTTTGTCGTCACCGCCAGACCACCAACCGTGAAATCCGTCGCCGAGTTGAACTCTCCGATGACCCCTTCGATCTCGATCTCGGCGCCTTCCGACAGCTGCGCTTCGGGCAGCAGCTCCACTTCGTCGACCGGTTGCGCACCAACACCGGCAACGTAGAGGCCGCTCTCGAAGCGGATCTCAACCAGCTGGTCGTTCGCCAGGGATTCCCCCTCGAACTCGGACAGCGAGGCATCGCTGTAATCCACCAGAAGGCCGGCCAACTCGAACGTCTCAGCCGTGCTATCGAGCGCTGCTACCCGGCCTACCGCTTTGTACTCGGACAGGCTTGCCTCCAGGCCGATGTACGTTGCCAGCACCCGGCCCTGGCCATCAATGGGACCGCTCACTTCCAGCAGGTCATCCACCAGGATGTCGTCGGCAATCACACCGTCGAACCTCGTGGAAGCGCTGGTGACCACCGTCTGACCCAGCACCTCGAACTCGTAAACACCGGCGAGCGGATCAGTGGCTGTGATGGCGGCCACCGGCCCCTTCAGGTTCGCCCGGTAGACCACTTCTTCAGCAACCGATGAGGGAATGTCGCCGGCAACGATGATGTACTGACCTTCCCGCAGGTCATCCTGACTGAAGCCGGAATCACCCTCGATGTAGAACTCCGCATCATCGGTATCCAGGGTCAGGCCATTCATGATGATGCTGCCGAACTCATCGATATCGCCGATGATGCCGCCGCTGCCACCAACGCCGGTGTCCAGGTCGAAACCATCACCACCGGGTGTGGCACCGCCACTACCGCCGCCGGTGGTGCCGCCGCCTGTGCCGCCACCCGCCGTGCCGCCGGTTGCCGCGCCGCCGCCCCCAGAGCCACCGCCGCCGCCACAGGCGGCCATAGAGAGCATCGCTACAAGCAGAATTCCGCGATAAAACTTCATGATTTCAGTCCCTGGTCCCGTTCGGGTCCTCATCTGGTTCAGCCGGCCGCACCGCCGGCCGATTGATCTGATAAATACCTAAGCCAAGCACGACCCGATCATCCTCTCCTGACCAGTCTCTTTTCAGGTCTCTTTCGGCCAACCACCGGTTCAGTTCCTCCAGAACCGGTCGGGATAGCCGCCTCGAGTAGGCGTTGAATTCGTCCACGTATTCAGCGGGCACGTTGTCGGAAAGCACTTTCAGCTGGAAGAGCTTCTCGTCCGACTCGGCCTGCATGTTGTGGTCCACCGTTTCGATGAACTCGGCCGTATCGATCCCGAGGATCTCCGCCACGCTCTCCGGGTCCGCCGCCGGCACGTAGCCTCTGGTGGTCATCCGCAGCTTGCCGTCGATCATCTCGACGGCGCCGACCCGCATCAGCTCGTCCGCGATAGCCCATGGCTGCATGTCGCCACTGGATCTCTTCACCAGCGAGGTGAAGGAAGGGGAATCGTCTTCGAGGGGCTCGAAGGGCAGATCCAGGGGATCACCTTTGCGATCCTGGAACTCCCCGTCGCGCAACCAGGAGCCGAGCACCGTGGCAGCTCTGTTCCAGCGCCGCTTGTCGTCGTCCGACAGCTCCGCCAGGTTTCGCAGACGCGCCACTTCCTTACGGTTGAGGCCAGTGATCACAGAGATCCTGGCCGTGGTCTGACGTTTGCCTTCGATGGCGAACTCGTTCTCTGCAACATCCACGTAGACCTTACGAACAAGCTCCGTGAGCGCATCGGATGGGATGCCATTGCGCAGCAGAATGCGCACGAGCGGATAGAGTATCCGCCGTGCTGCATCCAGCAATTTGCTTTCAATGGACATCCCGCTCCTTCAACCCTCTCAGTCTTCCAGGCTCAGCTCTTGAGCCGGCGACAGAGTATCAGCCTGCGGCCCGTTCCAGTCCGCTTCAACTTCGGACTGACCCGCATGGAGCCTGTCGAAGAAGGCTTCTGCGCTGACGCTGTCGTCGTCGATCTCGTACTGGGTATCGGCGTTCGTCGATACCACCTGTCCGAGGATCGTGACGGTGCCGGCCGTCGCATCAAAGTCATCAACAATCCCGCGCAGCTCCGAATCGTCTGCTTCGTCGCGCTCGAGCTCTTCAGCGATCACCCGGTTGCTGACTTCACCACCTTCTACCTCGACAAAGTCACCCGCCATGAGGTCTTCGAGCGTGAACGGCTCCACGTCACCTTCGCTGTCTTCAATCTCAGCGCCGCTGACATCAACCTCGATGCCCATCACAACCACAAGATCATTCTCTGCATCGACTTCGTTCACGAGTCCCGAAATCCGGGCTTCGTTGTTTTCGAACTCGATCTCGTCCGCGTCGATCACGCTGGGGTTGAGCAGATCGCCTTCGACTTCCAGACGAACGCCCACAGCGATGTCAGCTGCCGTGCCGCCGTCGAACTCAGTACCCGAGCCGTGGCGCACTTCCAGGGAACCCATCAGGAACGTGTTGTCGTCCACGATCTGCGTCACCAGACCCGTAAACTCGAACTCGTCGCGATCATCGTCGTCATCATCATCGTCATCGTCGTCGCGAATACCGTCGCCGTCCCGGTCGTTGTCGTCATCATCTTTGAACTCGACCAGGAACTCGCCTTCCACCTCGGTGGCGAGCAGCACCAGATCGCCGGCGTTGTAGGCGCGGTTCTCGTCTTCCACCTCAACCAGCACACCATTCGCAAGCCCGGCGCCGAGATCGTCGAGCTCCGCAACCGAGTAATCCACGGTCAGCCCACCAATACGGAAGGTCTGCGCGGCTTCGTCGAGATCTCTGACCTGACCCAACACCTCGAACTCGTCCACCCCTGAGAGCGACTTCCGCTCGACATAGCTGGCGTCGATCTCATCGAGCTCATTGCGATAGCCGCTGACCTCAACGATGTCACCCACCGCCAGATCACCGAGAGTCAGCCCGTCATCAAAAACCGTATCTGCGCTGACGTTCACGGTCTGGCCAAGCGCAACAAATGAATCGGCACCGACTGAATCCACCGGACCTTTCAGATCTTCATCAAACTGAATGTCGTCCGCGATCCACTCGCCGTCGTCGTTGGTGGAAGAAGCGCGGACTTTGACGATCATGCCGATCTCAAGGTCATCCTCATCCGCCTCGTCATCATCGGTCACATAGTCCGTATCGGAACTGCTGGTTTCGAACCTTTCTCCGTCCACGAATACGCTGCCGAATCCGGTGATCGGACCCACCTTCACGATCGCCGGATCATCCGGCGAGGTCGCCACAGGCGCGGGCGTGGTCGCCGCGGGTGCAGAGTCAGAACCCCCGCCACCACCGCAGGCGGTCAAGGCAAAAGGCAATATAACTGCCAGAAATCCGTACTTTTTCATCCTCAACATGATCTCACTCCGAGTCTACTGACTTGTCGCGTTATTGAAAGGGAATTTATTCCCATCTAGATACTGAATGGGAATATATTCCCATCCATTGCAACAGGCAAGCAGAATCTGTCAGCCAGATGTGATCCCTTCCTCGTTCGGAACAGGACTCGGCCGTTCAATCAGGTTGGAGGCCCCGTGAGCCGGGGCCAGGGGGGTCAGACTTCGCTGGTCTCGATGTGCAGATTGCCTTCGAGCGTGCGGTGCACCGGGCAGCGATCAGCAATCTCGATCAGCCGCTGTCGTTGCTCATCACTCAAGGGTCCGAGCAGCTCGATCTCGCGACTGAGGATCTCCAGCTTCCGCTCCTCGGCATCGCAGTCATCACAGTCATCCCGGTGCTTGCGGCTGTGCGCGAGGGTGACGTTGATGTCTTCCAGCGGCCAGGATTTGCGGTTCGCGTACATGCGGATCGTCATCGAGGTGCAGGCGCCGAGCGCTGCCAGCAGATGCTCGTAGGGGTCCGGGCCCAGGTTATCGCCGCCAAAACTCTTCGGCTCGTCCGCCAACCAGTGATGGTCATCCGAATACAGATCGCGGAGAAAGCGCTGATTGCCCTCGCCGACATGCAGCTTGCCGCGCGCCACTTCCGGCGCCGCTGCCACCTCGGCTTCCGGCAGGTAAGACTCCGCCCAGGCAGCGATGGTGGTGGCCACATACTGCGCCCGACCAATATCGCTCAACAGATGATCGGCGCCATCGATCGATATGAAGCTCTTCGGATGCCGCGCCGCCTGAAAGATCTTTCCTGCTTCATCTATAGACACCACCTCGTCCAGCGGCGCATGCAGGATCAACAACGCCCGCTTCCAGTGGCCAATCACCGAATCGAGGCTCCTCTCGCGAAGGTCATCGAGGAACTGCTTCTGGATCCGGAACGGACGACCAGCCAGGCTGACTTCAGCCTCCCCGCTGGCCTCTATCGCCTCCACGTCCGCGTGAAACTGCTTGATCACATGCTCGGGTGATGCCGGCGCCGCAATGGTGGCCACGGCCGTCACTTCAGGAATCTGGCCGCCGGCAAAAAGCACCGCAGCACCGCCCAGACTGTGCCCGATCAGAAGGCTCGGAGCCCGGCCGCTTTCACGCAGATAGTCCGCGGCGGCAACCAGATCAGACACGTTGGAGGAGAAGTTGGTGTTGGCGAAATCACCTTCGGAGCCGCCCAGGCCAGTGAAATCGAAGCGGAGCACGCCAATCCCGCGAGCAGTGAGGCCGCGGGCGATACGGGCGGCAGCGGCAATGTCTTTTCCACACGTGAAGCAGTGGGCGAACAGCGCAAAGGCTCTCGGCGGCTTGTCCGGCATCTCGAGGAGTGCCGCCAGGGTTTCACCACGACCATTGGGGAATTCGATCTTTTCTCTGCTCATGCTCAGCTCCCATGCTGCCCGGTGCGTTTCCGTACTCGAGGGAGTGAACAAAAGAAAGGCGCCCAAGTCGAGGGGAGCGACCAGGGCGCCTGTGTGTAACACCGACATGGGTCTGTAGGGGAGAGAGATGCGCCAGTGTTACTCGCTTTAGGTAGTGCAGGAGGCGTGCCAACAACTCCGTTGACCGGTCGGACACGAGTTGAGCAGGCGATTTACTGGGTTTTTGACTGCAAGCAGTCGCCTTGCTTCGCAGCGAGCGCCGCAAGTGACAGGGCCGGCGCACCAAAATGGGTCGAAGCCTTCGCAAACGCTCCAGTTTGGGGAGCAGCTCAGCCCGCAAGCACGTCCAGCGCCAGCCGATGTAGCTCGGCGTTGCCCGCAGCCAGTACGGTTCCGCCCAGACTCGGATTGCCGCCAGCGTAGGTGGTCACCACCCCACCGGCACCTTCGATGATCGGGATCAGCCCCTGAATATCGTAGGGATTCAATGTGCCGTCCGTTGCCAGATCGACGAACCCCATGGCCAGCATCCCGTAGATATAGCAGTCACCACCGTACTTGGAGAGCTTCACGCTCGACTCCAGACGGCGGAATGCTTCGCCTTCCTCACCTTTGAAGTAGTTGGGTGACGTGGTGGTGAGCACCGCGTCGGAAATATCAGCGCAGGATCGCGTCTGCAGAACCCGAGAGTTACCAGCACGACGAAACTCAGCGCGTTGGCCATCTCCGCACCAGAGTTCTTCCGTGTAGGGCTGATACATCACACCAACGATCGGCCGTTCGCCATCGAACAGGCCGAGCAGCAATCCCCAATGCAGCATGCCGCTCATGAAAGCCCGCGTGCCATCGATCGGATCGATCACCCAGGTGAGGCCGTTGCCATCTTCCAGCCCGAACTCCTCGCCACAGATCCCGTGCGACGGGTAGGCCTTACCGATGCTTTCGCGCAGCACCAGCTCCGCGGCCTTGTCCCCTTCCGTTACCGGATCAAACCCAGCCCCTTCGAGCTTGTTCTGAATAACCGTTTCGGCACGGAAAAAGGGAAGCGTCGCTGCTCCGGCCTCCACCGCAGCGGTGACGGCGAAATCGAGGAATTCTCGGCGCTGGTCATCAGAGACCGAAACTGGGGGCGAATACTCAAGCATGCGGCATTATGGACCAGCCTTTCGCCCGCCTGCAGTCCTTGTCTGCGAGACAATGGATGTGTCTAGCTGAGCTATTCGGAACACCCTAGGCGGATAGAGTCTTTCTTTCGAAAGCGACCCTAACGAAGAAAGGTAGGAGCAGAAGATCCGTTACTAATGCCCCCCACATCGCAACGAGAATAACTGTCGCAAAGTCGCTAAATGGGATCATCTCCGCAAAGAAAAGACATGCAAATCCAAGTGAAACGGCACAGGTCGTAGCAAAAATCGGCGTGGACAGACCGGTTACAGCAAAAACCACCGCGGTTGAGGAGTCATACCCCGAACGCATCAACTCCCGCATTCGGAATATCAAGTGAGCAGTGTCATCTAGAATGATACCGAAAGCCACCGCAGCCACTATTGAGCTACCCAAGTCGAGATCAATACCAAGCGCACCTAGCGCTGAGATCGCAAGAAACACTGGTATTGCGTTAACCAACACCCCGATAAACGCTAATCTGAATGACTTCAGAAGCGCCCACATTAGAAAAAAGATGAGGCCAGCACTGAAAGAAAGTCCTCGCAGTGTGTCAAAACCTATCTGATGGCCTGCTTCGAAGAAAGCGCTAACCCGGCCGACAAAGTAACCATCTAGACCATTCTCTAAGATGTGGTTATCAACAAGATCCTTAAACTCGTGATACTCCGATGAGCCCTCGAATGGAACGTGGAAGACAATCAGAATTCTCTCCCGGTCGGCATCCATGAACAGCTCTAGGTCGTCATCATCGAATAGGAGCAGTAACTGCGCCATTGAATCGGAATCTTCCGGGAAAGGAACAAAGTCACCCGACTCATCAAGCGTAAATCCTCTCGCAACCTCGCTGAGGTGGTCATAGAACCAAGCCGCGTAGAAACCAACGGGATACCTTTCATTGAGCCGAGCAATCAGAGGCTCGAGGCGACTCCATGTTTCTGGATCCTCGGCGTTTTCAGTTTCAACGACAAACGGTAGAGCCATCCGACCGAACGACTTGCCGATCTCGTCGAAGTCCTGCCTCACGGGATTCACGCTAGGCATGTAGTTGGTAGGGCTGTAGTTGATCGAAACCCTGGAAAGCCCATATGAAGTGAAACCTAAGAAGATCAGAAAGATCGCAATACAGAACGTAGTGTTAGATATCAGTCGAATGGGGGGTGCAATTCTCACTCGAAATGCGTTAGCACTGCTTTCGGAACTAAGGAGCGGAAAGGCAATGAGAAACACGCCAATCGTTAGAATCACAACGCCTACAGTACCTAGGAGCGCCAGGTGTTGAATATCGAGCGCTTGCGTCCAGCCGGTTGAAGAAAAGCCAATAGCTGTCGTAACTCCAGCTAACAGAAACGCTTGACGAGACCTCGGTTTAGGAGTGGACCCCTGGCCCTTCGAAGCAACATGCCACCTAACGTAGATGCAAACCGCCGCTGACAGCGGAATTAGTAGAAATACTGACAAGGAGGTCGCAGGAGTCAGCGCAATATCAAGCCATCCCATCATTCCGTAGGCACCGACCACAGTGAACACGGTTAACGTTAAGGCTGCACCAACCGTCTTCAGTGATCCTGTCAGAAGCCATAGAGCAAGGAGCATCGCACACATAGTGAGTACAACGTATACGTTGTCTCTAGCCACCATGTTCGAAACCTCAGCACTCATTACTGGCTCACCCGATAGCAACAAGCGCCCACCCAAACTGGCGGCGTCTTCTTGGAGCTGACCCAAAACGGAGTTCATGGTTTCGGTAACGTTAATCGCATCAACACCGTCACCAAAGACAACATACGTTGCGGTGCGCGATTTATCTTCGCTGACGAGCCCATCGAATGGTTTATAGCTTGAAGCAGCAGAGCACCGCTCGGCCGCCTCAGCGAATTCAACTTCACGAAACCGTCTCAACTCGATGGAGTCAGCAGTTGCTTGCAGAAAGCGTGCGGAACGAGAAGCGATGGAAACGGTACGGTCCACGACTTCTCTTTGCTGGAGCTCATCCTCCAACTCCAAAATTACCTCCCAGCCGCCCTCCCTGCAGAGTAGGTTTTCACTAACCACCACAACTACGTGGTCGCTCGGGAAACGTGACAGATAATCGGAATAACGTTCGTGAAAAGACGAATCTGTGGGCAGCATCGCTGAGGATGCATCTCTGTTCACAGACAGATTCGTAAGCCCACCAGACATGACGAGAAAGAGGAACCCCGCCAACAGAAGCGGAGTCCTCGCAACAGCGGGTTTGGAACTCACCCTATTGACCGACCTCTTGCAGCGTGTGAGGTTTTTCAGCCACGACCAGATCACAATAACCCCGATAGCAGGGCTGAATGTGCTTGGTATAGAAGCCAGCCCTATCTATCAGAGTTCCGAATTCTTCAGTTGAATGGAGCCACATGTTTCCTTCCTCTTGATCATGGCGCGCACGCCTGTTCTGTCTGATCGCTTCGCGATTCATCCAGAGTTCGCGCACCAAACCAAGGAAGCCCTGTGACTCATAGACGGTTTTGGATAGATATCGGGTCCAATCCCAAGTGTCCTGCTCTCTCCCGAAATCAATCACGAAAAAGTGGCCGCCTGGCTTCAGCCACTGAAAGATGTTCTGCAGCACTTGGAATTGAGGGGGACAGGTGTTCAACGAATTTACCATGACCACTAAATCAAAGTAGTCCGTTGGCAACTGGCAGGTTTGAACGAACGTCTCGTGTATCGAAAAGTTCAAGCCTGCAGCCTCATATTTCCTTCTGGCTGCTTCGTTCATTTCAGTTGACATATCTACGTGCGTGAACGCGGCACACGGATACTGCTTGGCGATTTCTAAAGTGAAGTTACCGGTGCCCGCACCCAAATCGCAGACGCGAGCATCCACCGGCAAGCCAAACGTTGGCATGAACTTGTTTAGTAAAGCTCGTAGTTCTTGGTAGGCAGGGGATAGATCACACAACCGATCATAGCCAACTGCATATCTCTCGAAATCGAGAAGATTGTCTACCTGTTGCATTTTGGGTGCCCCCTACCGCAGGCAAGGCGCGTAGGCTAACAACAGTCAGTGCCTAAATACACCGCTACGTGTTTCGAGGTCACCGCGCTTTACGCGACTTTCTCGGGCGCTGCCTGAGCATGGCAAAGAGACGGGCTAAAGGAGCAAAACTGCGGTAAATCCAAATACGAACTCGCTCCGCGTCCGTCGGCTCTAGAATACCGATTCTTAACATATGCTCAGCCACCGGACGCCACATTAGATTCCAGTAGATAGGCGAAATTCCTTTGCATAATAGCGTCGCGAAGGCGTCCGCTATCATTATGTGTTGGTCCTTGTCCCAGAGGGGCTCTGAATGGCTCAATCCAGTTTCTTCGAATCCAAGTTTCTTGTAGAAACCAATCATGCTTGGCCAGCTACCCATCACGAAGTATGGTTTTTCGTGTCGCGTAGTCGCAGCCAAATACTGCAACAGACCAACTAGTAGATCGCTTTGGCGAAAATCCGGATGAGTGGCGGCTCTCGAAACCTCGATAATCTGATCCCGCCTCGGGAGATTTGACGGCCACTTGATGTACCGCTCGTGCTCCATCTGCTCGTCGCGAGTGTTGAAGTGCAATCGTGCGGTTGCGACAACCTTGCCTTTGAACTTACCAACAACTATCCGTGAGCGGGCGTCGTTCATATCGCCCATATCTTTGTCGCTGAATTTTCCTGCTTCAATGTTCCCCGCAGCCTCGTGCGCCAGTCGCCGCAACTCCAACACATCCAGGTAATCCTGCTCGGTCTTTATAAAGTAAAACTCAACAGCACCCAGAAGCGATTGCGGGTTTAGGCCAAACCTTCGAAGCTCACTAAGCGAGTCGACGTTGGAGAATTGGATTAAGTACTGCGCCATTGTTTGACGCATATCGGCAGTGACTTTGACGAACTCTACCCCGACCGCAAGTACGTCTTTACCGGCGCTCGTTGCTAAGCCTGTCCACACGATTCTGACCGTACAGGTGAATGCGCCAATCATAGGAAAGGAAACCGCTAGCTGGAGCTTCATTCCCTTCAGTAGAAACTTGTTCCTAAGCGAACAGATGAGCAACATGCCTCTCTCGGAGATATCTCTCCCTTGAAAACGCAGCATGTCGTTGTGTAGGTAAGGACTCGCAGCATACGCCGTTGGGAAATAGGCATCGCTACAGATCCATCTGGGCGAGGAGCGATTGTTTGCCTCGGAACTTCGTTCTATGCGCCGTGCAGTACGAACACCTAGCAAAGTAATTTCTGGTGTCTCATGGATAACATCGACAACCAGGCCTTCAAAGAGCATGCGCTGCCCTGCGATACTGATTTCGAGATCAACAGGATCGAGCTTCTCGAACGTTTCACCTTCAGGTAGCACGAGCTCCACACCCAGTGGACTCATACGCCAGATTTTCAGGGTTCGATAAGATCGAGGCTCTGTGTTACGCGCCCGCACGCGCGCAATGATCTTGTGCTCATCTCTGACATCCCCAGGCCTGATCGGCCCGTGAATCTCGCTGAAATCTAGGTCGAACCGCGTCCGGTCGAGAGCGCCATTCTTGAATTCTAGATCAGTCAACTTCGAGGCTACGGGAGGAATCTACGTGGCGCATGATCTTATCATAGAGGGTGTCGTCAGGAGCCAACCGATAGATCTTGCTAACTTCGGGGAAGTCTCTTATGTCCACCCCTAGTTGGGCAAGATCTAGCTTCTCGAATGGAAGGTTGAGATCTCGCGAGAATGCGATTTGCACTGTTTCTTCAGCAACCAGAATATCACCAGGCGCCAAGAGGGGAGCCAACTCCGGGTGCTTGGTCGCATCGTCGACACGACTTAGGAAGTTCACCGGCGATCCCAAAGCCGTGACCTCGATCGACGAGTCCAGTCCACCAAAGTTTCCGACCAACGCGTCACCGCTTGAAAGAAGTATGTACCTTCGAATTTGTTCTGACCCGACTGTTGAATTGAACGTTTCGTTGATACGTGCCAACTCGACACTCGACGCAAGTGCTCGCAAGACATTCAGCTTCATGTCTTCATCATCGAAATAAGCAAAGATCAGATCGCCAACTTTCCTAGGGATACCATTGTAGGATTCGATCATGTCTGAGCAGGCAGTGACTTCAGGCAAAACGCTTTCTTCTATGAAGCCTTCAAGGTTCTTCGATCCTTGTGTGAAACCTCTAATATCCGTGAAGAGGCATGCCACTTCCTTCCTTCTGGCTTGCAGGACCTCTACTGAAGCCTCGACCGCCGTTAAACGCTCTTCTTCCATCAAGTTGGACAAGCGATCTCCGATCACCTTCGGGATGAACGAGCGAAGGCGCTCAGTAAACTCTTCGTTCATCTCTAACATCTGCTGCTGTGACTGCTCATTCGTCTGATTGGCGATGAATACCCTGACATCGGTTATCGCTGATGCTCGAACAAACGCAGATATCGTGAGAATTGCCATAGCACCACTAGCAATTTCTTGGACCGAAACACCACCCATATCAAGGACTGGAACCGAAACAGCTATCACCGCTCCACCCCAAACAACGCTCACCACCGGTGATAGCCTTAAAAGCAGATTTCCGAAGAGCACGAACAGGAAGAAAAAGAACCACGCTTCCTTTCCATACCAAACTGCCACCCATGCCTGAGCGTGACACAAAGCGAACGTCATGATGAACGCTGGAATCCGGTAGAAGCGCAAGCTCGCGAGTGGCGTGAAGTAGTAGGCGCCCAACGCGATACACAATAAACCTAGTCCAAACCGAAGCCTGAGCCACAGCTCTGTGGGTTCTAGCCCCATCGGGATATCGAAAAATGGATAGTGGAGCATCCAGGCAACCCCACACGCCGGAAGCGCGAATCGAGAGAGCCTTATAAAGGCTTCTCGTTGCTGCACATTCCATCTCTCACGCCATGCAGGCGTGCTGATCAGAGCACCAGGGGCGACGTAGCCGATAAACGATTCAATCCAACTCATCGATATCTCTATAGGACCACTGGTTTCAACGCGCAGCTTCCCAAAGCTGAAGTACCAATCAAAAGATAGTACCGATGTACCGACGATCTGACAGCGTCATGCTATCTAGTCGGTTGGTCCTGTATTTGTCATTAGGCCTCACCACATGACCCACAAGCCGTGACGTGCATCACACCTCCCCTCGCCAGTCTTTTTTATCGTCTATGCAGCATTACTCGGCTAAAAAAATGACTGTATCTTGGAAAATCGATTGGCAAATGCACGCTTGTGCACACCCAGATGGCCTAATGGCGTACTTTGACCCAGAGCCTACCTCTTCGGGAGCAGTGCGATGTTTAGGACCATTCGTCACGAAACCCAATCAAGAGTCCCTCACAGTGGAAGCCGTCAAGACACTGTCCATGTTGCTATGCGACCGGTTTCACGGTCGGTACCTAGTCTGGGGCTCCTATGAACTGGAGCCAAGCTTCACCGAGCATCGCTTTCCTGTAATCGGCCAAGAATGTGGATTCTCACCTAAGGTCTGTCTCGGTGCTGAACTGTATCCGGACACTTGGATCAAGGAATGGACCCTATCTGAAACCGGCGCGGTTCATCGCTCTGGGATTGCGTTCGGTGGGGAACCTGAAGAACTAGATGCGGCCGTCTTTCATCCATCCTCATTCCTGAAAGAGGTTGAGATCTGCCGAAGAATGCTCGCTAAACTGCTAGGCCGAAAGCCTTTGACTCGCTCGATTCAAGGGCCGCCGAAGTGGAGCCCTGTAGGCTACCATGGGCAACTCGATCCCAGAATCAAGTCAGTCGGCTAACAACTGCTTTTCGGCGACTTCGTCATGATCTCCTTCAGCTTCCAAGTCGGAAGAACTCACAAGCGCTAGTCCTATACACCCCTGTTCGCTATCCATAGCATTCATGCGAACACTTGCTCAGGACTCTCTACCAGTACTACTCATGGTTCTGGGGTCAAGACGGTCCATCATATCTCATAGTAGCTTCAGTAACGGCGAATCCCAGTGGCCAACTAAATCTGCGAACGATCGATGCTGTTGAATCAACTCAGCATCGAAGCAGGATCTAGGGTAAAAGGCTCACAGATGGGACGTACAGTATCTGCTAAGAAGGAAGCGATACACTATCAGCCGAAAACATGACTCCACGTTGAGACCTAATCCTCCAGAACAGGAACCGCAAAAATCCAAAAGCTGCGCCATTGGTTGGCTTCAACCCACAACCAGTGGGGATTTTTGCCGAACTCCGGAGGGGTTCAATAGCCAATGAAGCGGTTAGCACACTGGTGCCAAACTCTAGATACCGCTGCGAGAAAGAGTGCTCGCTACTCTGAGGACCACTTCTATCTGTTGGGCTGGTTATCTTGGCTGATTCCAGCAGCGGCAGTTGTTGACTATGTCGTAGGCCAACCTACCTACGATACGATCGTCATCCGAACGTCCGTGGCTCTTTTAGGCCTCCCCTTCATTCTTCGAAAGAAGTTACCTAGCGCGTTCTCTCGCCATATTCACTGGTATTTCGTGCTGTCGGTTGCTTATGCCTTTCCATTTACATACGGATTCATGCTCTCTATGAACGCCGCTTATGCTCCGGCTGACCAAGAGATACATATTATTTGGATTCTCCAGTACTTCATTGCGCTCTTTCTCTTCATTCAGATTATCGTGAGCGGCTCGCTAGCAACCGTCCTCTGGATGGTAGCGAGCATATTCGCCCTGCTCCCTGCGCTTCTCTACACCTCAGCTAACTACACGGAGCTGGAGCGAGTCTTCATTTACCCGATAACCGGATATCTGACGGCACTAGCAATCGGAATATTGACGAACAGAAAAACGGCCATCATCAACTCAGAGAAAGCAGATGCGGCCACAGCCATCGGAGCGAATCTAGCTCACGAGTTGCGTACGCCGTTGGCAAGCATCGGAGCGTTGTCAAAGGGTGCCGGCAATTTGCTACCCATACTTGCAGACGCGTATGAAAAAGCGAAGACAGCAGGGCTTGATGTAAAGGAGTTGAGGAGCAACCAAGTGACTATATTGAGCTCCAGTCTTCAGGCCATACGGAACGAAGTCGATTACTCGAACACAATCATCGACATGCTCCTGATGAACACCACAGACAAATCGCTATCAGACTTAGAATCCCAGGTGTTCTCCGTAAGGGAAGCTGCTCACGAGTCACTAAGCAGGTTCCCGTTCAACAATCAGAGAGAGAGGTCTCTTGTTGAGATATCCATCGAAGAAGACTTCGACATGAAGGCTCCTAGACTCCTCATCATTCATCTTCTCTTCAACCTGATAAAAAACGCCCTCTATTCAGTCCAGAAAGCAGGCAAAGGCAGCATCCGCATTGAAGCGGAACAACACTCCCATGGTTGCTACATCAAGGTACTCGACACGGGCACTGGGATACCTCCCGGAGTTCGCGCACATATCTTCGAGCGCTTCTACACCACCACGCCAACTATCCAAAGTGCCGGCATCGGCCTTAGCTTCTGCAAACTGGTTATGGAATCAATTGGTGGATCAATAAAGTGCGATTCGGTAGAAGGTGAATACACCACCTTCACGCTGGAGTTTCCCCGGAGCTAGACGTCAGAATAGATCGCCTTTGCGCACTCCATAGCCGAAACCTCTCCCGTCACAACTCCTGCCTGCATCTGATTCATCGCGAAGCAGAACCCCACCCTTGCCGAGGGATCGTAAAAAGCCATGGAGCCTCCCGCCCCAGCATGGCCGAAGGTCCCTGGTTGAACACCAATTGGCGCCGCATCGTGGTGAACCATGAATCCCAGGCCGAACTGCGAGTGAGTGAGAAGCACCTGATCCGGGCCGCTGGAGTGCACCCGCGTTGCTTCTGCAAGCAGTTGCTCTGGAATCAGATCAGGTAGCAGCGAGTACAGCCTGGCCAGATCTCGAGCTGAGCCATGCCCGTTCATCGCCGGTAGCTCGGCAGATCGAAACTCTGTGCTGTTCATGTAGGAGGGTCCCAGTGAGGGATTCTGAAACGCAGCGCCGGTCGGCGTGGACTTGTCCTGCATGGCCTGCATCAACGCCCGAGCGCTGTCTGGCATATCGTTGTGTCCGGCCCTGATGCGTGCCGGCACCATCTGCGCGCACCGCGAAAGATCTTCAGCGTTTAAGCCGATATGGAGATCGAGAGACTCTGGCGTTGCCAATCGGTCTTTCAGCCAGCTCGAGATCGTGCGGCCCGTCTTCCGGCGCAGCAGCTCGCCCAGCAGAAAGCCGAAGGTCCTGGCGTGATAGCCGTGTTGCTCGCCGGGCGTCCACCAGGGTGCCTCCCCTGCAAGCGCTGCACAGAATCCGGGCCAGTCGTAGATCAGCTCGCTCGCCACCGGCTCCCGCAGGCCGATCACACCCGCCTGATGGCAGAGCACATGGCGCAATGTGATCGCTTCCTTGCCGTTGCTGGCGAACTCAGGCCAGGCTGCTGCCAGCGGTTCATCCAGGTCCAGCAGCCCCTCCGCCACGGCCTGCAGGATGCACACGGTTGCGATCCCTTTGGTCGCGGAGAAGAGGCAGCAGAGAGTGTTCTTTTCCCAGGGCTGGGTCTTTTTCCGGTCGGTGTGGCCCGCCCAGATGTCTACCACCAGCTCACCATCCACCACCACGCCGAGGGCTGCGCCCACATCCCGGCCTTCCTTGAATCCCGCGAGGAACACATCGGCGACGTTCTGATACGCCGCATCGACATCTCCCTGCACTTCAAGTTGAATAGCCTTTTCCTCACGGGCGCCGGTTCGGGCCGCAGCATAGCAGTTAATGTCCAGTAGAGACCTGAGCAAGGGTCCCGTCGCCACATCCCTGTTTAAACTCACAGCGCCCATGATGGCCGGCATCTCTGCCAACATCACGGTGGGTGTGCTGGAGATCGGCTTCATCGGCCAGCTCAGCACCCAGCATCTGGCAGCGATCACTTTTACCTTTCCGGTGACGATGATCCTCTCGAGCATCGCGCTCGGCATCGGGATTGGCACCTCATCCGTAATCGCGCGAAGCGTGGGCGCTGGCGGCACAGGTGATGTGCAGCGTCTCGGCACTCACTCCATGATGCTGGTCTTCATCTCCATGGCCGTGCTGTCGCTGATCGGCTATCTGACTATCGATCCTGTGTTCCTGATGCTCGGCGCCTCGCCGGACCTTCTGCCTCTGATCCACAGCTATCTGGATATCTACTACCCGACGATGCTGCTGTTCACCATGACCATGGTGGCGGGCAACATCATGCGCGCGAACGGCAACGCCAACGTGCCGGGACTCGTGATGACCCTCGGCGCGCTGGCCAACCTCGCCATCGATCCGATCCTGATATTCGGCTGGTTCGGTGCGCCGCGCATGGAGCTCGCGGGCGCAGCAGTGGCAGCGGCCATCTCCCGGTTCGGCACTGCCGCGGTGCTGATCTACTACGTGCACCGTGGCGGGATGATCAAAACCAGCAACCTGCTGGAAGGCTTCGCCTCATCAGCCAACCGCATCATGCAGATCGGCTTCCCTGCCATGGCGACTCAGCTCATCGGCCCAGTGTCGAGCGCGATCATCACGCGGATGCTGGCCGGTCACGGCGAGGTCGTCGTTGCCGGATTCGGAGTGGCCACACGCATCGAAATGGTGGCGGTGATGGTGCTGTTCGCCCTCTCCGCCAGCATTGGCCCGTTCGTGGGGCAGAACTGGGGTGCGGACCATCCGGAACGCGTTCGCCAGGGGCTGCGGGTGGCCTATCAGTTCTGCATTGGTTGGGGCCTGCTGATTGCCCTGCCGCTGCTTCTGTTCGGGGAGGCGCTTTCCGGGGTTGTGGATGATTCTGCGCCGGTGATTCAGACCGCGGCCTGGTATCTGGCCGTTGTGCCCTGGTCTTACGGGCTGTGGGGGGTGCTGATGATGGCCTCCGCCTCTTTTAACGCGCTCGGCAAGCCGCTGCCTTCCACCGCGCTGTCATTCTCCCGGATGTTCATTCTCTACATCCCGCTCGCCTATCTGCTCGATGAGATGTTCGGCTACCACGGCATCTTCATTGCCACCGCGATCAGCAACGGCGTGATGGGCGCGCTGGGCTTCTTCTGGTTCAGGCACCTGTTCTTCCCAGGTGCCCGTTCTCCAGCGATGGGGTAGGGTTCTCAGCCCTCAGCTCGGATCCGCGATCTTCAGCATCTGCTTGCCGATGTTTTTCCCGGTGAACAGCCGATTCAGCGTCGCCGGGATGTTCTCGAACCCTTCCTGAATATCATCGCGATGCACCAGCTCGCCGCTCTGCATCCAGCCGGCCAACGCGGCTGCGCCTTCAGCGAAGCGGTCCATGTAGTCGATGACGATGAAGCCTTCCATGCGCGCCCGCATGACAACCAGGTTCATCAGGTTGGCCGGGCCGGGCTGCGGTTCGGTGGCGTTGTAGTTGGCGATGCCGCCACAGAGCACAACCCGCGCTTTCAGGTTGATATGGTTCAGCGCTGCTTCGAGGATGTCGCCACCCACGTTGTCGAAGAACACATCCACCTTGTTCGGGCAGAGCTCGCCGATGCGCTGATCCACGTTCTCTGACTTGTAGTCGATCACGTCGTCGAACCGCGCCTCTTCCTTCAGCCAGGCGCACTTCTCAGGCCCGCCGGCAATGCCGATCACCCGGCAGCCTTTGATCCGGGCAATCTGGCCGGCCACCGAGCCGGTAGCGCCAGCAGCACCGGACACCAGAACGGTCTCCCCTTCTTTCGGCTCGCCGAGATCGAGCATGCCGAAGTAAGCGGTCTGCCCGGTGGTGCCGAGCAAACCCAGCGCCATCGGCGGCGTCACGCCTGGCGGCAGCTTGGAGAGACCAATCCCACCGGCCGCGCCGTCCACCACCAGGAAGTCCTGCCAGCCGCCCAGCGTCTGCACCAGATCGCCGGCTGCGTAGTCGGGGTGATTGGAGGTCACCACCTGGGCCACCGAGCCGGCCCGCATGGGTTCGCCCATGGCCACCGGCGGCATGTAGCTCTCCCGGTCTTCCATCCAGCCGCGCTGAGTAGGATCAAATGACAGGTAGAGATTCCGCACCAGCACCTGGCCGTCGCCCGGCTCAGGAATAGGCGATTCCTTGTACTCGAAGTTCTCCTCGGTCACGACGCCATGCGGTCGCTTGGCCAGCAGCCACTGCCTGTTCGTATTCACTGCAAATCCTCCTTAATAAGTGTGCGTGCTAACATGCCCTGATCACCTAGGAGGCGCAATGAGCGATCTGGCTTTTGCATCTGCCACCGATCTGGCGGCGGCAATACAGGACCGGAAAATTTCCGCTGTGGAGCTGCTCGAGCTCTATCTGGCGCGGGTGGACGAGTACAACGGAGCTCTGAACGCCATCGTGGTGGATATCCGCGATCAGGCGCTGGAGGAAGCAGCAGCAGCAGATCAGGCGCTGGCCGACGGCAAGCCGGTAGGCCCGCTCCATGGCGTTCCAATGACGCTGAAAGAGTCCTACAACCTCACCGGCACGCCCACCACCTTCGGCAACCCGGACTGGAAGGACAACGTCACCAGCGAGGACGCAGAGGCCGTGAAGCGCCTCAAGGAAGCCGGCGTGATCGTGTTCGGGAAAACAAACGTGCCGTTGTCGCTGGCTGACTTCCAGAGCTACAACGAGATCTACGGCACCACCAACAACCCCTACAACCACGAACGGATTCCCGGCGGTTCTTCCGGCGGCTCCGCAGCGGCCCTGGCCGCAGGGCTGACCGGGCTGGAAGCCGGCTCGGACATCGGCGGCTCCATCCGCAACCCGGCTCACTTCTGCGGCATCTTCGGCCACAAGCCCACCCACAACCTGGTGTGGATGCGTGGCCACTCACCGCCCGGCGACATCCGCGGCAGCTCGGACATCTCCGTGATCGGGCCCATGGCGCGTTCCGCCAGCGATCTGGATACGGCGCTTCGACAGATGGCGGGTCCGGACCCGATCCAATCCCGGGGCTTTAAGCTCGATCTGCCGGAGTTTCCCGCCAACGGCCTGAAAGGGCTTCGGGTGGCGGTGTGGAGCGACGACGAGAAGTGCCCGGTGGATCAGGAAGTGCGTGCCCGGGTGGAAGCGGTGGCGGAAGCCTGCCGGGCAGCCGGTGCGATTGTCGATCTCGACGCCCGCCCTGCGTTTTCAGCAGAGCACACCCACGAGGTGTATCAGAACCTGCTGCAGGCCACCATGGCGGCCAGGATGCCGGACCAGAACTACCAGTCGCTCAAGCGCTACGTGGATCAGCTGGATCCGGAAGACCAGAGCGACGCGGCGAAGGTGTTCCGCGCTCAGACCTCGAGCTTCAAGACCTGGAAAGCCAATGACGAGCTGCGCGCCCATCTGCGCTGGCAATGGCATGAGTTCTTCAAAGACTACGATCTGCTGCTCTCGCCGGTGATGCCTACTGCCGCCTTCGAGCACGACCAGCGGCAATTCGGCGAGCGCACGATCACGGTGAACAACGAGGAACGGCCCTACTTCGAGCAGGTGTTCTGGGCCGGCCTCACCGGGGTGTCTTACCTGCCGTCCACAGCGATCCCCACCGGGCTGAACGGGCAAGGCCTGCCGATCGGCATTCAGATCGTCGGCCCCGAGTACGGTGACCTGATCACTATCGGCGCTGCTCGCGCGCTCGAGGCAGAAGGTTTCACCTTCGTGCCGCCAGCCGCATACCTCTGAGCCACCTCCGTGTCCGTCACCGCCATTGCGCATCCGAACATTGCGCTCATCAAGTACTGGGGCAAGCAGGCGCTGCCGGGCAACGTGCCGGCGACGCCGTCGGTTTCCATCACCCTGGACACCCTGACCTCCACCACCAGCATCCGTGCCAGCGAAGCGGATGAGATCACCCTGAACGGGGTGCAGGCGGAAGACGCCAAGATCAGTGCCTGCCTGGAGATGCTGCGCGCGGAGTTCGAGATCCCGCCGGTGGCCATCGACAGCGAAAACAACTTCCCCACCGCGGCCGGCCTCGCTTCATCGGCTTCCGGCTTCGCGGCCCTGATCACGGCCCTGGATGCCTTCGCCAGCCTGGCTTTGAGCACCGAGCAGCGCACCGTCTACGCCCGCAAAGCCTCCGGCTCCGCGGCCCGATCCGTCTTTGGTGGCTTCGCAAGCCTTGGTGGGCCGGACTGGGTAGGCAAGCCGGTGCTGGAACGGGAGGACTGGCCGCTCAAGGTGGTGATTGCGATCACCGATGAGAGCCGGAAAAGCGTGTCCTCTTCGCTCGGCATGAAAACGTCCGAGCAGACCTCGCCCTATTACGATGCCTGGGTCAGCAGCACCGCAGAGGACTACGAGGCAGCGCTCGCCGCCATCGATCGCCGCGACTTCGAGCGGCTGGCTGAGCTTTCCGAGTCGAGCTGCCTGAAGATGCATGGCGTCATGCAGTCGAGCCTGCCGGCCATGATCTACTGGCGGCCGGCCACCCTGTCCTGCATTCATGCGGTCCGCGAGCTGCGCAGCAACGGCACGCCGGTGTTCTTCACCATTGATGCCGGCCCGCAGGTCAAAGCTGTCTGCCTGCCCGAGGTGGTGGATAAAGTAGCTGCCGAGCTCGCAGACATTCCCGGCGTCATCGCCACGCACACCGTTGGGCTGGGAGAAGGTGCACGCCTGATCGACTCATGATTGAGTATTCAGCGCCCGGCAAAGCGGTCGTCTGGGGAGAGTACGCGGTGCTCGAAGGCGCACCGGCGCTGGTGATGGCGGTTGATCGCTACGCAACGGCGCGAATTGAGCCGGCCCCTGAGTCCTGGCGGCTGACGTCAGTCGGCTTCGAGAGCAGCGCCGAGCTGGGCGTAGGTGAGCTGCAGGCAGCGGCCGCCGCCGAGTCCGACGGCGTGGTCGGCCTGGTTCGGGCGGTGCTGAACGCGCTCGGCAACCCAACCCTGCCAGCCGGCGCCGATCTGCACACCGACACCCGGTCCTTCCACAACCAGGATGGCGGCAACGCGCAGAAGCTGGGGATCGGCTCCAGTGCCGCCATCTGCACCGCCACCAGCGCCGTAATTGCCGAGTTTCTTGACCAAACCTTCGATGAATCGGTGCCACTGACCGCCCATCGCCTCCTCCAGGGCAAAGCGGGCAGCGGCCTGGACGTCGCGGCCGCCTGCCGCGGCGGGCTGATCCGCTTTCAGGAGGGTCAGTCCAGCAGCGCGATCTGGCCGGAAGGGCTGCACTACCGGTACTTCTGGGTCGGTCAGGCGGCAAAAACCAGCGCCCACCTGGCGAAATTCGGGGACTGGCGGGCTTCTGGCGATACCAGCAGCCTGGACGCCCTCTGCCAGGCCAGCGAAGCGCTGTTCGCAAATCCGGACCTTCCGCACCTGAACGAGTACGTGAGCAGGCTGAAGGCGATGGATGAGGCCGCTGGCCTCGGCATCTTCAGCGAGGCCCACGACCAGCTCCGCACACTTGCCAATCAGGCCCAAGTAGTCTACAAACCGTGCGGCGCTGGCGGGGGTGACATAGGCATCGCTGTGAGCGACGATCCATCACATCTCGAAGAACTCATCGCCCTTGCCATCCGAGACTCATTTCTGACATTGGACCTGGAGATTGCTGCCCATGGCGTCCACCGATCCCGCAGCTAGCGGCTCGCGCATTCCCAACTTTTTCAAGATGACTGTTGCCGAGAGGATTACAGCCCTCCGGGAACGTGACCTCTTGAGCGAAGAAGACATTCGCGCCCTGGCGACCGCAGACCACACCCTGCGCCTGCCGGTGGCAGACAAGATGATCGAGAACGTGGTCGGCGTGTTCGGCCTGCCCATGGGGCTCGGCCTCAACTTCCTGATCAACGGCAAAGACTACGTGGTGCCGCTGGTGGTGGAAGAGCCTTCGATCGTCGCCGGGCTTTCCGGTGCAGCACGGATGGCCAGGCTCGGCGGCGGCTACACCGCATCGAGCACGGAGCCGGTGCTGATCGGCCAGGTCCAGGCCGTGAACATCGACGACCCGGAAGCCGCGAGAAAAGAACTGCTGGAGCAGAAGGACGAGATCCTGGCGCTGGCCAACAGCCTGCACCCGAAGATGGTGGCACGCGGCGGCGGCGCTCTGGACGTGGAAGTGTTCCTGCACCACGCCCCGGAAGACGGCCGCGACATGGTTGTGCTGCACCTGCTGGTGGACACCCGGGACGCCATGGGCGCCAACCTGGTGAACACCATGTGCGAAGGGGTGGCCACGCTGGTTGAGACCATCACCGGCGGCAAGGTCTTCCTGCGCATCCTCTCCAACCTCACTGACCGGGCGGTGGCAACGGCCAGCGTCCGCATCCCGGCCAAGAACCTGGAAGGCAAAGGCTTCACCGGCGAAGAGGTGCGCGACGGCATCATTCTCGCCACCGACCTGGCCACGGTGGATCCCTACCGGGCCACCACCCACAACAAAGGCATCATGAACGGCGTGGATGCTGTCGCCATTGCCACCGGCAACGACTGGCGGGCGATCGAATCTGCGGCGCATGCCTACGCCGCCCGCGACGGTCAGTACCGCTCCCTGACCCGCTGGTACGCCAACGAGCAGGGCGATCTCTGCGGCGAGATCAAGATTCCCATGAAGGTGGGCACCGTCGGGGGCAGCCTGGAAACCAATCCCAGCGTGCGCATCAACCATCGGCTGCTCGGCACGCCGTCAGCCACCGAGCTGGCCGGGATCATGGCAACCGTCGGCCTGGCGCAGAACTTTGCCGCACTCCGGGCGCTTTCCACCGATGGCATCCAGCAGGGCCACATGACGCTGCACGCACGCAGCGTGGCCAGCACCGCCAACGTGCCGGAAGACCTGTTCGACGACGTGGTGGACGCGCTGATCGAGTCCGGTGAGATCAAAGTCTGGAAAGCTCAGGAGATCGCCAAGAACCTGGCCCGCAAGACCGTGGTGCCGGATCACGGCGAGCGCAGCTCCGCCTGCGGCAAGATCATCCTGCTCGGCGAGCACGCGGTGGTGTACGGCCGTCCGGCTATCGCGTTGCCGATCCCGCTGGCCGTGGAATCTCTGGTGCGCAAAGGCGGCAACGGCATCGATCTGGTGATCCCACGCTGGGGCCTGGAGCAGAAGGTGAAGTCCGGCAGCGGCCAGGGCCTCTCCGGCATCCTCTACTACATCCTCGAGCAGCTCGAGCTCGACGGCGAAAGCATGACCATCGAGGTGATCCCGCACGTACCGCGGGCAATGGGTCTGGGCGGCTCGTCCGCGCTGGCAGTGGCGATCATTCGCGCCATCGACGAGGCCTTCGGCCTGTCGCTCGGCAACGAGCGGATCAACCGCCTGGCCTACGAGTGCGAGAAGGCAGCCCACGGCACGCCTTCCGGCATCGACAACACCATAGCCACCTACGGCACGCCGCTGCTCTACCAGCGCCAGGACACTCAGGACAGCGAAGGCGGCGGCGCCAACGCGACCTTCGACAGCATCAGCCCGGCGGAGCCGGTGCCGCTGGTGATCGGCATCACCGGTCGCGAAAGCCTGACGGCTAACACCGTGGCGCGAGTGCGCCATGCCTGGGAAACCCATCAGGCGCGTTACGACGGCATCTTCGATCAGATTGCCGCCCTCACCCGAGCCGGTGTGGATGCGCTGAGAGATGGCCACTTCCAGGAGCTCGGCGAGCTGATGAATCTCTGCCACGGCTACCTGAACGCGTTGCAGCTCTCGACTCCGGAGCTGGAAGAGCTGGTGCACATCGCCCGGGCCAACGGCGCCCTCGGTGCCAAGCTCACCGGCGGCGGCGGTGGTGGATCAATGATTGCCCTCTGCCCGGACACCCAGGATCAGGTGGCGGCTGCCATGGAAGCAGCCGGCTACAAGACGTTGCAGGTGATGCCGGGCTGAAGAGCCCTGGCCGACTAGGACTCGGCGAGCGCGAGATGAGAAACGTCTGGAGCGACGGCGCCGTCCGCCGCTCGGGGCTGACCGATGTCGGCGCCCACCTCGGCAAGCTCAAAGTCCAGCGATCCTAACTCGATCACCGGCGCTTCTTTGCGCTCCGTGAGCAGATCCGCCCCCACATCAGCCAGGCCGAAGTCCACCTCGGCAACGGTTGCGACAGGCGCCTCCGCTTTCTCGGCAAGATCGCTCCCTACGGCGGCCACGGAAAAATCCGGTGCGTCGATTTCTGCTCTCGGCTCTTCCGGCGGCGGGAACCAGGTGGTCTGAACTTTGAAGTCGGGCGCTTCGATGTCGGCAGAGACCCTGCCGGTTTCTGCCGGGGAGGCAGCTTTGGTGCTCGCGGGCGCTGCCGGGGCGGCAGTTTCTGCGGGCGCAGCACCCTCTTCCGCGGGAGAATCTGATTTCACCCGCAGCTGTCCGCCCGCTTTCTTGAATAGCGCCTGATAACGCGCTGCGGTTTCCCGATCCACATCCCGTTTGAGCACGACGGGTTGCCCGGAAAACAACTTCTCGACCTGGCCATCCTTGAGCTTGAGAAGCTCTGTGAGCCGGCGTTTCACCACCGCACGGTGCTGACCATCCAGAAGCTCGCCACTGAATATCAGACGATACTTTTCGTCCATCCCGCAATATTAGCCCAGAGGAGAAATCAGCGGCGAGGCAGGGCCCGCGAAGTGGAAGCGGATCTCACTCGAGGTGAGAGCCTGATCTCATCTCGGCGCCGCTGGCCGGCTCGAAAACCCCCTTGGCACCGGGCGCTTAGCGCAGAAACGCGCCCATATAACGCTTCAATTTTGCGTTTTGTGTTGGTAGGGTTCGCGTGTCCCGTTAGACACCATGAGAGACCATAAGTGAAAAACGTACTCTTCGCCCTCGCGGCAGTATTTCTGTTCACCGGATGCGTATCCCAGGAAGCATTCGATGCCCTCCAGAACCGTGTAGCCGCCCTGGAAGGCCAGGTAGCTAGTGCCGGCGACGCCGGTGCCGACGCTGCTGCTGCTGCCCAGGCTGCCAGCCGCGAGGCGAGCGCTGCCAAGGCCGCTGCAGATCGCGCCCTGGACGCTGCAAACGAAGCCAATGAGCGCGCTGAGCGCATGGCTGAGACCTGCTGCTCCCGTAAGTAATTACGGAGCTGTAAGCTCTCGCCCGTAGCCTTACGGGCACGAACTGACCTCGCGAGCTGCCTGCAGCCGCGGGGTCAGATTCTTTCCGGGATCCCTTTCAGATCCGTCAGCACCTCGGCAACCCTCTGCCAGTCAGGCTCTGACTCCAGCGTCTGAACCTTTTCCTCGACCACCTTCGTTAACGTGTCTGCGTCGATGCTGTCGTCGTAGAGATCTCTGTGCCCTTCTAGAAACAGTTCGTCGTAGCGCACGCCCACCTTGATCGGCTCGTTGACGATGTAGACGGGCGTTCCGTTCGGGACGATTTCAGCCAGGGTGAGAATGTGCGCGTTGTGCAGGCGGATGCAGCCGTGGCTCACTTTCTGGCCAACGCCGAAGGGCTTGTTGGTGCCATGGATGAAGTAGCCGGGCTCCTTCAATTGAATGGCCAGATCACCCAACGGGTTCTCCGGGCCGGGCGGCACCACGGGCGGCAGGATGTCACCCATCTCGGCGTGCTCACGCCGGGCCGCTGGCGTCGGCGTCCAGCTTGGATTCTCGATGCGGGTGATGGTGACCGTTTCGATCACGGGCGTTCGGAACTCGGACCGACCGACCCCAACCGGAAAGGTGATCACCCGGCCGCTGTCCTTGGGGTAGTAGTAAAGACGGTACTCGGCAACGTTGATCACCAGGCCATCCCGCGGCGCGCTCGGCAGCACGTACTGGGTCGGCAGCTCGATCACGGTTCCATCACCCGGCAGCCAGGGGTCGACGTCCGGATTGGCGTCGACGATCTCGCGGTAACCGATGCTGTAGCGCTCGGCCACGGACGCCAGCGTATCCTCGTAAGCGAGCTTCATGCGGGTGACCGCACCCACCACTGAATCACCATTTTCAGGCAGTCGGTAAGAGGCGGCGGTGGCCGTGTGAGAGGTCGCTACCAGAACTACCAAGGCAGCAAGGAGCAGGAAGGGTCGCAAAGGTTGGTTCGCCTGATGCTCAGATGGCGGCAGAGTTTACCCGAAACGTCCGTCAGGCTGTCGAGAAAGTCGCGGCTGGTCGGACCTACAGGAAACGGAGCGGATGCGCTAAATTTAGTGTAAGGACACTAGAAAAAAGAGGATCTACCTTGCCTATCAACCCTGAAGCCGTCGGCGAAGTCGGCGAACCGAAGAAACGTTCCTGGACCTCCAAAGACGCGCTGCTGTACGCCGTGGGCGTCGGCGCCGGCCTGGACGAGCTCCAGTACACCACCGAAAACACCAAGGACACGCCGCAGAAAGTGCTGCCCACCTTTGCCGTGATCATCGGCGGCGGCGGCGTGCCCATGGACAAAGTCGGCTCCTTCAACCCGGCGCTGATGGTGCACGGTGAGCAGGCCATCGAGCTGTACGACGAGATTCCCGCGGACGGCGAGATCGAGAGCGTCGGCAAGATCACCGGTATTTACGACAAAGGCTCAGCAGCGGTGCTCGAGTTCGAATCCACCTCCACCAACGCGGCCACCGGCAAGCCGCTGCTGAAAACCTCCATGAGCCTGTTCTGTCGCGGCGAAGGCGGCTGGGGCGGCGATCGTGGCCCGACCGAGAAGGTGGAGTTTCCGGATCGGCCTGCCGATCACGAAGTCACCTACACCACCCGGGAAGACCAGGCACTCACCTACCGGCTGTCCGGCGACCGTAACCCGCTGCATTCGGATCCTTCCTTTGCAGCCATGGGCGGCTTCGACAAGCCGATCCTGCACGGTCTCTGCACCTGGGGCTTCACCGGCCGGGCACTGCTCAACACCCTGTGCGGTGGCGACGCCGGCCGCTTCAAGAGCATGAAGAGCCGCTTCTCCAAGCCAGTGATTCCAGGCGACGCCCTGACCATCTCCATGTGGGTGGATGGCAACACCGCGTTGTTCAGAACGGCCAACCAGAACGGAGACACCGTGATCGATCAGGGTGTGTTCACCTTCGAGTGACGCAGCCGTGATCCGCTATCCGGTTCTGATCCTGATGGGGGTGCTGAGCGCCCCCCTGATGGAAGTGCTTTCCATGTTGTGGCTGCAGCTGCTGCCCACCAACGCGGACGCTACCGCCAACTACTTCACCGCCGTAGTGTTGCCCGTTGCCCTGACCCTGCACTTTGCCATGGCGCTGATTCTCTGGAAGGCATTCGAGCCCGCGCCGATTCCCGGCGGGGCCGCTTACCTGTCGGCGCACGTGATCACGCAGGGGATCATGCTGACGCTGTTCCACAACCCGCTCGCAGACATCGTCGCCTTTCTCGGCGTGCTGCTCGCCAGCGGCTGCCTGATGATCTTCGTGTTCGATCGCTACTTCTGGTGCCCGAAGTGCGCGGGCCCGGTCTGAGCCCGTGATCTAGCCTGGCAGGGTGACGCTGACCCGGAAGCCTTCTGCGTCCCTGCTGAAAGCCAGGCTGCCTCGGTGCCGCTCGATGATGCGACGGGCGATGGCGAGCCCGAGACCTGCGCCACCCGTGTGCCGGTTGCGCGACGTCTCGAGGCGCTCGAACGGAGCCATCGCCCTTTCCTCCTGACCAGCGGCAATGCCCTCGCCGGGATCCGCAATCTCCACCCGGACCTCGGACAGCCCTTCCCGCAACAGCGTCACCTTTGCCGCACCCCCGTACCGCACCGCGTTCTCGATCAGGTTCTGCAGCGCCCGGCGCAGGCCAGCCGGTTCTGCGGCGATCACCAGCGGCTCCTCGCCGGCAAAGGTCACGTCGGCGCCCTGGTCCGCCCAGTCATCGGCAAGCGTCGCCAGCAGCGAGTGCAGATCCACCTGCTCCATCGCCTCGCCGGAGGCTTCGTTGCGCGCGTAGTCGAGCGAATCCTCGAGCAACGCTGTGATTTCCGCGATGTCCCGCTCGCAGGCCGTTCGCGCCTCCGACTCCGGCAGAGACTCCAGGCGCAGGCCCAGGCGGGTGACAACCGTGCGCACGTCGTGAGAGAGCGCGCCGAGCATGGTGTTGCGCTCCGTCAGCAGCCGATCAACCCGCGCCTGCATGGTGTTGAACGCGGCGATCAGGCGCCTGAGCTCACGCGGCCCCTTCGACTCGAGCGCCTTCGGCTCCGCCGTGCGGCCGATACGCTCGGCGGCATCCGCCAGCTCGGGCAGCACCCGGGTGTAGCGTCTGGTGGCCGCCAGAACGATCAGCAGGATCAACACCGCCAGCGACGTCATCCAGAGGGTGGCCGCAAACCCTTGCGCGCGGGCTTCAGGGCCCAGGGCGCGAACGATCAGCCAGCCATCGGCCACGGGCAACTGCAGAACGAACCAGATATCGCGCCGGTTGTTCACGTACCAGAAGAGAACGCGCTCCGGCTCCTCGAAGCCCAGCTCCTCGAGCTTGCCGAGCAGCACCACGCCAACCTCGTCGGAGTGCGGCCAGACTCTGCGTGGCTGCTCGAGGGGCTGATCCGTTATCGACAGCTCGAAAGACGGGGTGGAGAGCATGGCCAGAATGTCCGGCTGCGATCTCGCGGCTTCGGCAATCGTCAGCGCCCGCTCGGCGGTGCTGGCGGCAAAAACACCCGCTTCCGCCACCATGCGCTCGTGGCCGAAGTAAACGAGCGTCAGTGCGTGCAGCAGCACGAATCCGGCGATGATGCCGAACGCCACCCGCCCGAACAGGCTGCCACGCAACCGGCTAATCATCCGCCACCTCCACCTGAACGTCGGCGCTGAACAGATAACCACCACCGCGGACCGTGCGGATCGGTTCCGAGCCCGTAAGCTTGCGGCGCAGCCGGGACAGCTGAACATCGATGCTGCGATCGTAGCCTTTGGCGTTCCGGCCTTTGGTCGCCTCAAGCAGCACTTCCCTGCTCAGCACCTGTTGCGGCCGGGCAACAAACGCCACCAGGAGATCGAACTCTCCGCCGGTCAGGCTGACGAGCACGCCCTCCGGATTCCTCAGCTCCCGTCGATTCGGATACAGGCGCCAGCCGTTGAAGCCATAGCAGTGGTGCGCGTCCGGCTCGTGCACCGCGGGCCGCGCATCGGTCCGGCGCAACACCGCCCGGATGCGCGCCAGCAGCTCACGATTAGAGAATGGTTTGGTCAGGTAGTCATCCGCACCCATCTCGAGGCCAAGCACCCGATCGCTTTCCTCGGCCAGCGCGGTGAGCATGATCACCGGCAGGTTCCGCGTGCGCCGCAGCTCCTGGCACAACGACAGGCCGTCCTCACCGGGCAGCATCAGATCGAGGAGCACGATGTCGATGGCGTGGGCGTCGAGCACCTTGTCGAGCCGCTCGCCATCCGGAAGCTCATGGACCACCAGGCCGTGCTCAGCCAGGTAGGCACCCACGAGCTGCCGGATGTCTGCGTCATCATCGACCAGCACCACCTGGATCGGCGCGTCAGCGGCCTCACTTGCTGCGTGTTTCATAGCCTGATTATAGAGCGGTGCTGCCGCCGGGCTGAGCGCGCCACAACCCGCTTCGTAACAACCTGTTGCAGACGCCGCGGCTGCAATCTTCTGAAACAAACGGTTGCCGAAGAGAGATCCACCGGGCCCGGAGCCGGGCAACACTGCACCGGCACACCAACTACCGGAGACTCACATGAAAACCCGCAACCTCCTGCTTACCTCGGTGCTGACGATCACGGTGTTCGGCCTGCTGGGCGCCGTGCTCACTTCCAGCCTCTTCCCCGGTACCGCCAGCGCCGGCAGCCTCATCGCCGGGCATCTGAGCGGCGGCCAGATCGGCCACGGTCATCGCGGCGGCCGGCACGGCTGGGCGCACAGCTGCGACGGCACGGATGCACGAATGATCGAGCTGGCAAGTGCCTACGTCAGCATCTCGCTGGATCTCAGCGACGACCAGGAAGCACAGCTGCAGCCGGTGCTGCAGGTGCTGGCGGACTGGCACGACGAGATCAACGTGTTCTGCGATCCCGAGAGCCTGGCCACGGCACCGAGCGCCCTGCGCGAGGTCTCCAGCCTGCTGGACTCGTCGCAGCGCAACATGGCGGCTCTGATCCCGGCGTTCGACGCCTTCTACGCCTCGTTGACGCCTGAGCAGCAGACGCAGTTGAATACCTGGATCAGCCAGCATCACGGGCACAGCGCATGACCCCACCGAAGATCCTGCCGCCACACTACTTCGCCCTGTCGCTCCTGCTCATCGTCGGGATCGGCTGGCTGGAAGGGGGCAGCCTGCTGCCCTCTCCCTGGCAATACCTGGGCGCGCTGCCGATTCTGATCGGCGTGCTCATTGCGGCGCAGGGCTCCAGGCTGTTTGCCCGGGCAGGCACCAACATCATCCCCTTCACCGAGTCGAGCGCCCTGGTCACCAGCGGGGTGTTCTCGTTCTCACGCAACCCGATGTACACCGGCATGGTGCTGGCGCTGGCCGGAACGACATTGATCATGAACGGTATCTACGGCTGGCTGGTGGTGTTCGGCTTCACCGCGATCATCCGGATGATGTTCATCCGCAACGAGGAAGTACTGATGGAGCAGACCTTCGGTGAGGACTACCTGGCGTACAAGGCCAGCGTCCGTCGCTGGATCTGACGCTTACGGAATCGGGCGGTCGCTGAAGCCGAAGCTGGCTTCGAGCGCTGAGCCCAGCCGGAACAGGGTGCTCTCAGCCAGCTTCGCCCCGACCAGCTGAATCGACAGCGGCAGCCGCTCAGTGGACACACCCACCGGCAGCGACAGGGTCGGGTGGCCCGAGTAATCGAACGGGGCCGTGAAGGTGAGCCCGCTGGCCCGGCTCGGATCAGCAGAGAGTTCCAGCACGCCTTCCGCCGGTGGGGCCAGGTACGGCATGTTCGGGCAGATCATGGCGTCCATGCCGGCCAGGCAGCTGTCCAGGTCGGCGGCGAACCGATCACGAATGGCCTGCAACATCTCGTAGGCACCCGGCGGCGGGTTGCGGCCGAACTCGATCAGCTCGGCTAGCACGGGGCCGTAGAGGGCCTTCTGCTCCGGGTAGTAACCCTGGTGCGCGCGCGCGCACTCCACCCCACAGGTAACCCCCCACTGATCGACCAGCTCCCGATAGGCGGCGGGCATCTCGAACTCGACCACCTCAACGCCCAGGTCCTGCAGACGTTCGATTGCGGAGCGCACGGCGCTCAGCACCGGTGCCTCTACTCCTTCGCCGGCGTAGTGCCAGTCCACGCCGACCTTCAGGCCAGCAACGGAGGCACCAATCTCAGCGCCGTAGTTCGGCACCGGGGCCGGCAGCGTAGTCGGATCCAGCGGATCTTCACCCGCCATCACCTGCAGCATCCTCGCCGCGTCCGCCACCGTGCGGGTCATCGGGCCGATGTGATCCAGCGACTCCGCCAGCGGGAACGCGCCGTGTCGGCTGACTCGGCCGTAAGTGGGCTTCACGCCAACGGTGCCGCAACTTGCCGCCGGAAAACGGATGCTGCCGCCCGTGTCCGAACCGAGCGCGCCGTAGCAGAGGCCGGCCGCAACGGCGACACCGGAACCGGAGGAGGACACACCCGTCCAGCGATCCGCTGCCCAGGGATTCACCGGATCCACGATCTCCGGGTGGTGCACGCCGTAGGCGCCCTCGGTGAGCTGGGTCTTGCCGATGACGATTGCCCCGGCATTATTAAGGCGCGTCACCACCGTGGCATCTTCAGTCGGCACGAAGTCGGCCATCACCTTGGTGCCGCTGGCCGTCGGCAGACCTTCCGTATAGAGCAGATCTTTCAGCGCAATGGGCACGCCATGCAGCGGCCCAAGCACCTCGCCGGCATCGCGGGCACGATCGAGTTCCTCAGCTCTGGCGATCGCGGAATCGGCCAGCACCATGACGTAAGCATGCAGCGTGGGATCGAGCTGCTCGATACGCCCGAGCGCAGAAGCGACGACTTCTCCGGCAGAGAGCTCGCCGCTCTTCAGGCGCGTGCAAACCGCGCCAAGGCTCAGGTAGTGCAGCTCGCGCAAGGTGTCAGGCAGCGTTCAGATCGAAGATCTTGCCGGGATTGAGGATCCCCTTCGGATCCAGCGCGCGTTTCAGGGTCCGCATCAGCTCGATCTCGGTGTCGTTGCGGGCAATCCCCAGATAAGGCTTTTTCTCCAGGCCCACGCCATGCTCTGCGGACACGGAACCGGAGATGTCTGCCAGAGGCTCGTAGACGCAGGCTTCCACCCCTTTCCGATCCGACTCGCCTACGGACACCACCAGGTGCAGGTTGCCGTCACCCATGTGGCCGAAGGTGAAGTTGTGAACCTCGTCGTACTTGGCGTTCAGGCGCTTGTTTACCTCGTCCACATAGTCTTCCATCCGGGAGATCCGCATGCTCACATCGAAGGCGTAGTTGGGCGCGTAGCGGAAGGTCTGCACCACGTCGTCACGCATCGCCCAGAGCTGCTGCCGCTGGCCCTCCGACTGCGCCACCACCGCATCGACGATCATGCCCTGCTCGTAGGCCTCGGCCAGCGCTGCCTCGGTGCGCTCGTTGTCCGCGCCCATGGCTTCCACCAGCACGTAGTAAGGGTACTCCTGGGAGATGGGCGGCTGGTTGGTGGCCGGCTCCGTGGTCACCAGGGTGTAGAAGTTGTTCCACATCACCTCGAAGGCCGACAGGCAGCCGCCGAGCGAAGAGTCCATGTGCTTGAGAAACTCCGGCAGCCGGGCGAACTCGTCGACCGCGACGAACAGGGTCGACAGCTCCGACGGCTTCTCGCGGAGACGGAGGACGGCTCTGGTCACCACGCCGAGGCTGCCTTCGGTGCCGATGAAGAGCTGCTTCAGATCGTAGCCGGCGTTGTTCTTGATCATCTGGTTCATGGAAGTGACCACGGTGCCGTCTGCCAGCACCGCTTCCAGGCCCAGCACCATGTCTCTGGTCATGCCGTAACGGATCACCCGGTTGCCGCCCGCGTTGGTGGAGATGTTGCCGCCAATGGTGCAGCTGCCCCGGCCGCCGAGATCCAGAGGAAACATGAGGCCATGCTCTTCCGCTGTCTCCTGCAGGGTCTGCAGGACCACGCCGCTCTGCACCACCATGGTCCGATCAACGGCGTTGATCTCTTCGATCTGATTAAGCCTCTCGAGCGACAGCGCCACGTCATCCGGCGAGGCGATGGCACTCTCCACCAGCCCCGTCAGCCCGCCGTGAGCAACCACCGATTGATCGTGCGCGTGGCAGATCGCCAGCGCCTGGCTGACCTGCTCCGTGTTGCGCGGTCGAATGATGGCCTTGGCCTGGATCGGATCGCTGCGCCAGATGCCGGACGCACGATCAGAAACCGCGTCGCCCGTCAGGACGCAGTCTTCGCCCAGGCTTTCCTTTAGTGCTCCAACTACGTCGGTCATATCTGCCTCCCTTCAAATGCGCCAGGTTTCCCCGGTGCCCTTTCTTATAGTGCGGCGATGAGGATACCTTAAGCGGCTCAGTCTGTATGGATAGCCGCATCCCGTGAGCGAGCGCTTCGACAAGGCCTACTACGACCGTTTCTACCGGGATCCGGACACCCGGGCGGTCACCCCCGCGGCCGTGCGGCGTCAGGCGCAGTTCATCGCCGCCTACCTCAACCACCTGGAGGTGCCGGTGCGGGAGATCCTGGATATCGGCTGCGGCACCGGCGGGCTGCTCAGGGCCCTGGGCCGAGCAATGCCGAAGGCCAGGGTGCGCGGCGTCGAGTACAGCGGCTATCTGTGCGAGAAGTACGGCTGGCAGCAGGGCTCAGTAGTGGATGTGGACGCGGGCCGCGCCGATCTGGTGGTCTGCAACGACGTGCTCGGCTACCTGAACGATGCGGACTGCACCCTGGCGCTGAAAAACCTCGCCCGGCACTCGGTGAGCGCACTCTACCTCGGGGTGCTGACCCGGGAAGATCTGACCCTGTGCGATCCGGAGCGAACCGATCAGGCGCAGACGGCCAGGCCGGCGGCCTGGTATCAGCGCCGGTTGAGCCGCGACTTTCAGGCTGTCGGCGGCGGCCTGTTCCTGCGCAAACCCCTGGAGGTTACGGTCTGGCACCTGGAGCGCGGCTGACCGTAGCGGGAGATCAGAGGTACTTCACGTTGTCGTCCGGGTTGCGGTCGATCATCTTCACGTAAGGATCGATGCCGACCCGACCCGGCTGCTCGCTGACCGTGAAGGTGAACGTCTGCTCCCCGCCCGTGATCGGCAGCTGCTCGAAGTGCAGCGCCGGCGGCAGGTCGTCATCGCCCAGCTCCTCCGGATCTTCGGCGAACACGGCCACATCCAGCAGCTGCTGAAGCGGCACTTCCGTTTCCTGGCCCGCACCGTCCGCTTCGAACTTGGCTGCCGAAACCGTCATCGTCACCTCGAATCCATCATCTACTTCGGCCACCTCGGTCTCCGTCACCTTGAGATCGTAGATCACGATCTTCTCGAACAGATCGGTGATCAGATCCTGATGCTCCGGGCCGGCAACGGCTCTGAGCTCCGCGATGAGATCCAGGGTGGTCGGGAACAGGTGATCCCTGAAGCCCCACTTGCCGATCAGGTTCCTCAGCGCCAGGTTGACGTTGGCTTCGCCGATGGCGTCTTTCAGCGCGTACATCACCAGGCTGCCTTTCCGGTAGTGGATGTAGCCCTGATTCTCCACCTTATATAGGGGCAGCTCTTCGATCAGCTCGCCGCCGCGGCCCTGCAGGTAGTTATCGAGCTCATACTTGAGGAAGCGGCGCATCTTCTCCTCGCCGAACGCTTCCTCCATGACCATGAGCGCCGAGTACTGAGCCAGGGTTTCGACCAGCACGGTGGCACCCTGCATGTTTGCGCCCACCACCTGGTGCCCCCACCACTGGTGCGCCATCTCGTGCGCCGTCACGTAGAACACGTAGTCAATCCGCTTCTCGTCCCGCAGATCAGCCACGAAGCCGATCGCCTCGGAGTAAGGGATGGTGTTCGGGAAGCTCTGGGCGAAGGTCTGATAGCGCGGGAACTCCAGGATGCGGAACTGCCGGTACTGATACGGCGAGAACTCCCGCGTGAAGTAATCGAGCGAAGCCTTGGTGCCGTCGATCATGTTGGTGACGTTAAAGTCGTGGGTCGGGTGGTGATACACCTCGATCTTCACGTCGTTCCACTCATCTTCGGCGACCGCGTAACGCGCCGACGAGAAAGAGGCGAAAGGCCAGATCGGCGCGTCCATCTCGTAAGAGAAGTAGCGTCGGCCGTCTTCGACCCACTCCTTCTGCAGGTAACCCGGGGCGATGGCGATCTGGTCTTCGGCCGTGCTCACCACGGTTCGGAAGGCTGTGCGCTCACCGACGGTGAACTGGTTTTCGCCCAGGTGCTCCGGATCGCCGAGCTTGGGGGCCCGCTCGACCGGTGGCAGATCGTGCTCGCGGCGGATGTTGTTGTCGCCCAGCTCCCGCCCCTTCTGATAGCCAGGCAACGGCATGATCTCGGCGTTGTTGACGAAGGTGCCGTTCTCTACAACCCGCGTTGTCCCACCGGTGTTGTGAAAGCCCTCGTTGATCCAGGACAGGTCCCACTCGAGCGTGGTTTCCGCACCTGGCAGCAGCGGTTCCCTGAAGCGGTACTGCTGATAGCCATGCAGGTCGTCTGCTTCCTCGAGCTCGGCGCCGGCGATCGTGATGCTGTTGATCGTGAGAGGCGCCGGTATGGTGAGGTGCATCACCTCGATCGGCTCCGCCTGGCGATTCACCATCAGCGCGGTGCCGCGGGTGTCCAGTCGCCGGGTTTCCGGATAGATGTCGATCGCCATCTCCAGATCCACCAGTGCTGGCGTCGGGAGGTCTTCGTACTGCTTGTAGGCCTTTTCGTAGTCGGCCTGCCGCTCTTCCCGCTCATCGCTGGTCACGTACTCGTTAAGCACGTTGGTGTTGTAGAAGATCCAGGCACCCGTGCCGACAAAAACCACGGCAAGCACCGCCGTCCAGCTCGCCACCGCACCGTTCCAGCGAATGCCCGCCTCTGCCAGCTGCGCCTTGGCTGAGCCCGGATAACCGCGCCGGGAGAACAGATGCGCCACCACGATCAGCAGGCCGGAAAACGCCGCCCAGTAGATGCTGAAGGAGACGAACCGCTCCACGAAGTGACCGTAGCCGTTCATGTCCGAGTACGGCCCTGGCGGCGCCGCGTACTGGTAGAGGTAGTGCTCGAAGTCCAGGCTCGGCAGCGTCTGCAGGCCAAGGAAGAAGACCAGGAAGGCAACCATGCCTATGAACTTGTTGGGCGACAGAACCTGCACCAGCACGGCCGGCACGCACATCAGGAAGAAGAACACCCCGATCATGCCGAACAGGGCCTTGAAGTAGAGCAGCAGCTCGAATCGGTAAAAGTCGTTGAAGATCTGCACCAGCATCGAGGTGAGCATCACCACCACCAGCATGGCGGCGATCACAAACCAGAGCGCCGATACCTTGGACAGCACCATGATCCAGTTCGGATAAGACGTTGCGTCGACAATCTCGTGCACCAGAGACTGCCTCTCTCGATGCACAAGCTCGCCCGAGTAGTAAATGATGATGATGATCACCGCGATCGAGAAACCGCCGGCCGCGAAAGCAACCAGCGTCCCGGTCAGCGGGTACACGGGCGTGCCGAATATCTGGGTGGTTGCGGCGATGGTGCTCCCCACCACCTGCAGCACGCCGAAGGCCAGCAGCACGTAGAACGGGATGCTGCGGGTCATGCCGCGCACGTCCATGCGCAACTGCGAGAAGAATCGGGCCAGATCCGTGCCGACTCCTGCTACCGGCTGCACGTCCAGCAGCTCTGAGCGGGCGGCTGGCGCAGGCTTGCCGGCCTTCTCCTTGCGGCGCAGCCTGAGCTTGGGCGCCGGTGCCAGGTTGAAGCGATAGCGCCAGGCTGCCAGCAACAGCACCGCGGTGCTGATCCCGGCCCAGATCAGCCGGTTGTAGAGCAGCGTGGAGGTGACCTCGGGCATCCCGAAGTTGCGATCGAACACGGTCCAGTAGCGGGTGATCTCAGCGAACGCCGTCAGGCCGAACGGGTCGCCCAGCGCCATCAGGCCGATGGTCTCCTGATCGGTGACATTGGCGATCACGATGTAGGCCACGAAGAATCCGAGCGCAGCCACGTACGCGGCCATCATCGATCGGGTGAGCGCAGCCACGGCGAAGAACAGGGCGCTGATGATCAGCAGGTTAGGGATGATGATCGCCCAGATGCTGAACAGGTAAGGCGCCAGCGTGAACGGCCCCAGGCGCTCGGCGTCGAGCCAGGGCATGAAGGTGCCGAGCAGGGTGCCGAGCAGGCCGGCAACGCCGACCAGCGTTGCAAACAGCGCCCCGCCGGCGAAGCGCCCGAAGAAGTAGCTCAGTTCCGAGGTGCCGGTGGAGAACAGCAGCTGGGCGGTTTTCGCCTCGTAGTCACGGGTGATCGCCCCGGCAACGAAGGCCACCGCCGGGAACAGGCCCAGCACGGTGAAGGTGTACTGGATCTGCAGGATCGCGAAGTTTGCATTCAGGTTGATGTTCGAGCCGACGCCGCCAACGCTCACCGCTTCGGTGCCGCTGACCAGGAAGGCCATTAGAAACCAGAGGCCGGACACCACCAGGAACAGCGGCGAGCGCAGCTGGTAGCGGCACTCGAATCGGAATATTTCGAGAAACATGGCTCAGTCCAGCTCCACCGACAGACCGTGACCAAGGAGCGTTGCGAAGTAGACGTCTTCCAGCGTCGGCTCCACCGGCGACAGCCCGCCTTCCGGCGCTTCTTCTGCAACGACCCGGATCTCCATCTCGCCGCTGACCAGCCGGGTGGAGACCACCGGCAGGGAGCGTCTGAGCACCGGCGCCTCATCAAGCGGCACCGTCTTCGACCAGAGCCGGCCGGACAGCTTGGCGATCAACGCGGCCGGCTCGCCGTCCACCAGGATCTGCCCATCACCCATGATGGCCATGCGCGGGCAGAGATCGGAAACATCCTCAACGATGTGCGTGGAGAGCAGCACCACCACGTCGGCGCTGATCCGGGTGAGCAGGTTGTGGAAGCGGCGCCGCTCCACCGGATCCAGGCCGGCTGTCGGCTCATCGACGATGATCAGGCTCGGCTCGCCGATCAGCGCCTGGGCGATGCCGAAGCGCTGCTTCATGCCGCCGGAGAAGGTGTCGATGCTCTTCTTGCGCACATCCCAGAGGTTGGTCTGCACCAGCAGCTGTTCCACCAGCTCTTTGCGGTCGCCGGCGGCGATGCCTTTCAGGGTCGCCAGGTGGCCGAGCATGACTTCCGGCGATGTGCGCGGGTAGGCGCCGAACTCCTGCGGCAGATAGCCGAGCGTCTGCCTCAGCTTCATCGGCTCCTGGAGCACATCCGTGCCGTCCAGCGTGATGGTGCCGGTGTCCGGCTGCTGCAGGGTGGCGATGGTTCGCATCAGGCTCGACTTGCCGGCGCCATTCGGCCCGAGCAGACCGAACATCCCGCGTGGGACGTTCAGGCTCACGTCGTTCAGCGCCTGCACGCCATTTGGATAGGTCTTAGACAGCCCGCTGATTTCGAGCATGCGCATCTCCTCGATCGTCTCGACGGAGATGATAAAGCAAAGTGCGTTCCAACCTGCCAAGGCCCAGCAGAATGCGGGCTGGCGCCCCGCGAGCGCCAGCTACCGGGTGATCAGAGGCCGGTTGGTTGGCGAATCAGACCAGTATTCGGTCAGCGGGCGGCCAGGTAGTTCGGGTTGAAGAGCTCGATCTCTTCGTCCACCAGCAGGGATTGAATCACCTCGTTGAGCTTGAAGAGCTTTGCGTTGTCTTCAGCCGGAGGCGCTGCCGGCACGTCCGCGTGCACGTCGGCATGCACATAGGTGTGCTCATCCCGGTTGCTCAGATCCTGAACAACGAAGATTTCTCCTCCGACGGAGAACCGTTTCCCGATCAGAAATTGATAGTCCTTTTTCATAGCGCTCATCGCGTGTCTTACGTCTCGTCAGTCGCTAAATTCGTCGCTGCTTCCAGGTCAGCGTTCTAATGTCCCTGCCGCGAAGGCGGCAGTACCCCAACACTGAACAGTCTATCCAGGCGGCGCCGTGATGTTGTAAAACCCGGAGCCACGGATGTAACTGATTTAGAGCAAGTAGAGCCGTGTCGGACAAACGCACCCCGAGCCATACCGAGCCACCGAACAACGACGAGCAACACCGCTTTGCGCGGGTGCTGATAGTTGGTGCTCATCCCGATGATGCCGAGTTCCACGCCGGCGGTCTCATGATCTCACAAGCCGCCCGCGGCAGCCAGATTGGCATCCTCTCACTGACCGACGGCTCCGCCGGGCACCAGTCCATGGAGCGGTCTGCGCTTGCCGAACGACGGGCGCTGGAAGCCCGGCATTCGGCGGAGCAGATCCCCGCTGAGCTCGAAATCTGGGACGTGCCGGACGGTGAGCTGATGCCGACGCTGGAAAACCGGATTCGTCTCATCCGCTGCATCCGCCGCTTCCGCCCGGACCTTCTGGTGACCCACCGGCCGAACGACTACCACCCGGACCACCGCGCCACCGCGCAGCTCGTGCAGGATGCCTGTTACATGCTGCGGGTGCCGAACGTGGCCGCGGACGTGCCGCCGCTGGCCGAAGATCCGGTGGTGCTTTCGACCGCTGATTTCTTCACCCGGCCGCTGCCGTTTCAGGCCGACGTGGTGCTCGGCATCGACGCGGTGTTCGAGTCCGTGATCGATCTGCTCTGCTGCCACGAGTCGCAGGTGTTCGAATGGCTGCCACACATCACCAACTCGCCGCTCAGCGGTGATCGTCGGGAATGGCTGAAAAAGTTCTACGGCGCCAGGCCGCGAGCCCTGGCCAGCCGTCACGCCTCCGGCTTCAGCTACGCCGAAGCCTTCGAGGTGAGCGAATACGGGCGCCGCATGCCGGGCCGTGACATTCAGCAACGACTTGGTGCGCCGCTGGTGGCATAGTGGCCCGCGTGCGCCAATCCTTTAAAACCGCCCGCTGCATCCTGTACCGGGAAAACGAGTTCCTGCTTGCCGTGCACTCCAGCTTCTGGGGGGTTAAGCATCGGCGCTGGGGGCTGCCCGGCGGCCAGATCGAGCGCGGCGAGTCTCCCCACGACGCGGCATCGCGAGAGCTGGAGGAAGAGCTCTCCATCTACCTGCCGAGGCTCTTGGAAGTGGGGCCGTATCCGTACAAGCGATCGCTGCATATGGTGTACGCCGCCGAGGTGACGGAGCCGATCCGCGACTGGGACGATACGGAGCTGTTAGACATCGGCTGGTTCAGCGTCGATGACGTGCGCGAGCTCAGAACGAAGAACCGGCTGCACGCCAACTACGAGCTGCACGCCATCGAGGCGCTGATCCAGAAGCTCTCTTAGGTGCAGCAGGCCCTGGTCGCGGCGCTCGCCTCAGCTTCCGGCGCCGCGCAGCAGGCTGCGTTCTCCTCGTAAAAAGTCGACGAGTCTTCCAGCACCCGATACCACTCCCACATGAGCCCCTGCGGGTCGTAGGCAACCGCTTTGTTCTGCCGCGCGTAGCAGCAGACCTCTTCGGCCTGCTTCTCGTCGAGCAGGTTCACCGATTTCAGGTGCGAGGCCGTGCTCTCCACCGCCTCGTCCGAGAAGACCTCGAAGCCGACGTGGTTCAGCCGTTCCGCACCGGGTGCTTCGAACAGCACCAGCTTCAGGTTGTGGTCCGGCACCACGAAGTTGGCGTAGCCCGGCTCGCGCTTGTTCAGGGACACCCCGAACAGGGCGCCGTAATACTCGATGGCCTGGTCCAGGTCGTCTACGTTCAGGGCAAGCTGCATTCTCATGTCGATCCTCATGTTGAAATCTATATTTCTAGAATATTCGAAATATACAGCGGCAAGCGGCTGCCGCCAAATAACAATTCGTTATTTCTAGATATTTGGAAATAACTGACGGCTCACATAGAATGCAGTCATGGAGCACAGCCAAGCCGCCACCGCCCTGGAAAGCCTGGGCAACGAAACCCGACTCGCCATCTTCAGAGCCCTGGTCCGGGCAGGCACCAGCGGCCTGCCCGTGGGCGGCCTGAAAGCGCAGCTCGAGATCCCGGGCTCCACCCTCTCCCACCACCTGAGCCAACTGGTGGCTGCCGGTCTGGTGAGTCAATCGAGAGAAGGTCGGGTGCTCAGGTGCCAGGCGGAGTACAGCGCGATGAACGAGCTGCTGGGCTACCTGACAGACGAATGCTGCGCGGACGAGGACTGCGGCTGCTGAGACAGCAGCCGCCTGGGGATCAGGACTTCTCTTCGAGGCGGGCGCGATTGGCCGCCATCATCCTGGCGAAGTCTTCCGAAGTATTCGTTTTCGGGTAGGGCTCGTCCGGCACCGGCACCTCGAGAAACTCGCACAGTGGCGCCCAGCCCTCGGCCGAGTTGAACACCAGCAGCTTGTCTGCCGGCACTTCGTCTTTCACCTGCTGGTTGTGCGCAAGGTACACGCTGATCACGTGGTCCTTATCGTCGAGCCGACCGTCGAACAGCCCATCCCAGATCAGCTCGAAAACCATCTCGCTGCGCCGCTGCCAGAGCGGATCCGGATCGTCGCTGTTCTGCACCTGATCGCGCATGGCCACCGAGCTCGGGTAGATCGTCTTCATGATGCTGGCGTACCAGGCTTCCGGGTCCCGCTCGGAGAGAATGACCTTGGCCTCCGGGTACGCGGCCATCTGCTCGCGCCAGAAGTTGCAGGACGGCCAGTCCACTGAGGCCTGATAGCCCTCGAACAGCTTGTCGAAATCCACGGTCTCGCCGCGATTGAGCTTCAGCCAGGCCAGATCCTCATCTTTGGCCTGATCCAGCGTCATCATGTGATAACACTGATCGAAGCCCAGCTTCTCCAGCGCCTGCTTCAGCGACAGCGTTCCATTGCGACCGTAACCGGCGCCAATGACTTTGATGGTCAACGTCGATCCTCCTCAGAATTGCCGGACGACTTTAGCAACCTTTCCCGTCAGCTGCCCTCTTCGCCCTCGTCAGGGTCGCCTTCAGTCTGCGCGGCACGCACTTCCGCCAGCACTTCCTCCACCTGCTCGAGCTCGAAGGTGCGCTGGTCCATCGCCATCAGGATGTAGACGAACAGCTGCGCGCCCAGCGAGCCGTTGTTCACCTTGGAGCGGAGGTTGCTTTCGGACTGCTCCACGCCCAGATCGTGCAGCGCCCGGGCCAGATCCTTGTACTCGAAACCTTTGTAGGCCATCCGCGAGCGGATGAGGCGGCGGATGGTCTCGCGCATGGCGGGCGAGTCGAAGAGTTTGTGCGCCATAGAAGACTCCTGAGGGATCGCTTGCACGCCAATTTGACCAGTTAGCTGATGAATACAACGCTCTGGCGCAGTACTGGCGCAACGAAAATGGACTAAAAGTGAATTATAAGCGACATATGTTGCTTTTCCACCCCAAAACGTTACTATTCGTAGCGTCTCGTTTTCGAGACATATGTTGATAATACATGACGGGAGATAGTTATGTTTGACGGTAACCTAGTAGTTTCACTACTGCTGGTCGGATTGACGGTGATCGTCATCTGGCAGGGGGTAAAGATGGTGCCCCAGGGCTACAACTGGACCGTGCAGCGGTTCGGTCGCTACACCGGCACCCTGACGCCGGGTCTGCATCTGATCATTCCTTTCGTGGACCAGATCGGCCACAGGCAGAACATGATGGAGCAGGTGCTCGACATTCCGCCGCAGGAAGTGATTTCCGAGGACAACGCTCAGGTGATCACGGACGCGGTCTGCTTCTATCAGATTCTCGACGCGGTGAAGGCCTCTTACGAGGTGAACGATCTGACCCGAGCCATGCAGAACCTGGTGATGACCAACATCCGTGCGGTGCTGGGCTCCATGGAGCTGGACGAGATGCTTTCCAACCGGGACAAGATCAACTCCTCGCTGCTGGCGAAGGTGGATGAAGCCACCGACCCCTGGGGCGTGAAGGTCACCCGGGTTGAGATCCGCGACATCTCACCGCCGAGCGATCTGGTCGAGGCCATGGGCCGGCAGATGAAGGCGGAGCGGGACAAGCGGGCAGCCATCCTGGATGCGGAAGGTGAGCGGGAAGCCGCCATCGCTGTCGCAGAGGGTGCCAAGGCTTCTCAGGTGCTGAAGGCAGAAGGTGAGCTCGAAGCAGCCCGCCGGGAGGCCGAAGCCCGGGAGCGCCTCGCTGAAGCGGAAGCGAACGCAACGGAGATGGTCTCCCGCGCGATCGCGGACGGCGACGGCAGAGCCATCAACTACTTCGTTGCTCAGAAGTATGTGGATGCCCTCGGCAAGCTGGCTGAGTCGGACAACAACAAGGTGATGATGATCCCGCTGGAAGCAGCGTCCGTGATCGGCTCCATCGCCGGCGTGTCCGAGATCGCCAGGGAGGCTTTCGACGGCAAGGACGCGGGCACGCTGCCCGCAGCCCGAATCGGGGCGTCAGCATAGACGCCCTCATTCGAGAGTTAAGGAGAGATAGACATGGAATGGCTTACTGAAATCAACGCGTATCACTGGATTGCCCTCGGCCTCATTCTGTTTGCAGCCGAGGCCCTGGGCGCGGCAGGCTTCCTGCTCGGAACCGCCGCAGCCGCTCTGGTGGTCGGCCTGCTGGCCCTGGTGCTGCCCGGGCTTGGCGTCGCAACCGAGTTCGTGCTCTTTGCGGTGATTGCGAGCGCCGCCAGCCTGCTCTACATCAAGGTGTTTCGAGATGAGCAGGCGGCAACGCCGGACGAGCTCAACCATCGGGCAGAAAGCCTGATCGGCACCGAGTTCGAGCTGAGCGAAGACCTGCACTCCGGCGATGGCCGGGTGCAGATCGGCGACACCTTCTGGCACGTGCATGCCGATGCGGACCTGCACCGCGGTGTCCGGGTCCGGGTGGTGTCTGCCGACACCATGCAGCTGAAGGTGGCCGCGGTATGACCACGCCTGCGAGGAACGCAGGACTGAGCACCCACCGGCGCTTCAAGCCGGTGGGTTTCCTCGTTAGACTCGGCTGAGGAGAGACTGACCGCTGCGGCGGGGAGAACTACCGCCGCCGTGCATCCAGCAGATTTTGCGATTATCGCCGCGTACCTCGCGGCCATCGTCTTCATGGGCTTCCGCCTGAGCCAGCGGGTTCACGACGCCCGGGACTACTTTCTCGCCGGCCGCTCCCTGACCTGGGTTGTGATCGGCCTGTCGATCATCGGCACCAACGTCAGCGCCAACGGCTACGTCGGCGCTGCCGGCGGCGCCTACAACTCCGGGATTGCCCAGGCCAACTTCGAGTGGATCGGCGCCATTCCGGCCATGATCCTGGCATCACTGGTTTTCATTCCGCTCTACTGGCGCTCCGGCGTTTACTCGATCCCCGAGTACCTGGGCCGCCGCTACAACCCTTCCGTGCGGGTGCTGGCCGCTCTGATTGCCAGCATCTTCGCGATCTTCTCCATCGGCGTATCGCTCTGGGCCATCGCCCTGACCCTGAACAGTTATCTCGACTGGCCGGTCTGGGTCGGCATCATCGTCATGGGCACCGTAGTGGGCCTTTACAGCATCTCCGGCGGGTTGGCGGCCGTTGCCTTCACCGACGCCCTGCAGGTGGTGATCATGTTCCTCGGCGGCGTGGCCATCGTTGCGCTCGGCATCAGCGACATCGGCGGTTTCCGCTCGTTCGCCGAGACGCTCATTCAAGAGAACCCGAACCACCTGCAGGTGTACCTGCCGGCGGACGACCCGAACTTTCCCTGGCCCGGCGTGATTCTGGGTCTCGCCATCGTGCTCTCCCCCGCTTACTGGTGCGGCGGCCAGGCCATCCTGCAGCGCACGCTCGGGGCTCGCAGCCAGTGGGACGCCAGCGCCTCCATGATGTTCGCCGCCTTCGCCAAGACCCTGGTGCCGCTGCTCATCGTCTTCCCCGGCCTGCTGGCGCTGGTGATGCACGCGGACATCGAGTACCCGGACATGGCGCTGCCCTGGGTGGTGAAGAACGTGCTGCCGCCCGGGCTCTCCGGCCTCATGTTCGTCGCCATCATCGCCGCCCTGCAGTCTTCCATCGACTCGCTGATCAACTCCACGGCGCTGATGATCACCCGGGATGTGCGCGGGGTGATCCGCGGCAAGGAAGACCCGGAGGGCGACCTGAAGATCGGCCGGATCCTGACCCTGGTGGTGCTGCTGATCGGCATGGTGATCGCTCCCTTCATCGGCGAGATGGGCGGCATCTACGTGTTCATCCAGTCGCTGCTCTCACTGTTCCAGGGGCCGATGCTAGCCCTGCTGGTGCTGGGCGCCTTCACCCGACATGCCACGCCGAAAGCCGGGCTGGTGACCCTGGTCACCGGCGTGGCGCTGTCCGCGGTGCTGATGGCCGGCGGCATGCTCATGCTCTACGTCGCCTTCATCAGCTTCGTCTACAGCCTGCTGGCGCTGTGGCTGGTGAGCTACCTCACCGAGCGCCTGCCGGAAGCAGAGCTCAAGTCCGTGGTGTACCAGCTGCAGACCGCTGCGGCGAAAGAGCCGGCAACGGGAGAGCAACCGTGATCGAGCTGCTGCAGACGGCCCCGGTCTGGTGGGCTAACGCCACCACCCAGGTGATGTTCGTGCTCATCGCTCTGGCGGTGTACGCCGTGCCGAAACGCGTCCTCATGGAAGACGCGCCGGATCAGTCCCGCTGGCGGGACGTGCGGCTCTGGGCCGTGCTGCTGGTGCTGGCGCAACTGGGCATCTACGCGCTGTTCAGTTAGCCTCGCGAGCTCCGGCCAATCCAGGGAGAGCTCGCCATGATCCGCACCGCTGTCGCTTTCAACATCACCCTTATCGCCAGCCTGCTGCTGGCGCTGACGCCAGGCACTGCCGCTGCCGACAGTGAGGTGCGCCTCTACGTGTTCGATTGCGGGGTGATCGGCGCTGCCGACATCAGCATGTTCAACCTCTCCAACGACGAGACCCCGGTCCGCGAGCTGTTCGTGCCCTGCTACCTGATTGAGCACCCAAACGGCCGGTTTATCTGGGACGCCGGCCTGCCTCTGGCCATGGCCGGGGCGGGACGCATCGAGCAGGAAGGCGGCGTTTACATGAGCTATGAGCGCTCGCTGATCGATCAGCTCGCCGACATGGAGCTCGAGCCCTCAGACATCGACCTGGTGGCGTTCTCGCACATGCACTACGACCACGTGGGCGCGGCCAACGCCTTCACCGAATCGACGCTGCTCATTCAGGACACTGAGTACGACGCGGCCTTTGTGAACGTGACCAATCCCGTGTTCCAGCCGGATCTCTACATGGATCTGAAAGACAGCGACATGAACAAGCTCAGCGGCGACCACGACGTGTTTGGCGACGGCAGCGTGGTGATCGTCTCCGCACCCGGGCACACGCCCGGCCACCAGGTGCTGTTCCTGCGTCTCGCCAACACCGGCCCGCTGGTGCTGTCGGGTGATCTCTATCACTTCCAGATGAGCCGCAAGTTGCGCCGGGCGCCCGTGTTCAACACGGACGCCGAAGAGACGCTTCGCTCCATGGATAAGGTGGAGGCGCTGCTCGATTCGGAAGGCGCGACGCTCTGGATCGAGCACGAGATGGCGCTGGCAGAAACCCTGAACATGGCGCCGGCTTACTACGACTGACTTAGCCTGCTGAGGTACCCAATGTCACTGAAACGCTACGTCACCGAGATGGGCATGGGCACGGACGTGCACGGCGGCGACTACACGAAGGCGGCGAAGCGGGCGGTGTCCGACGCCATCCGTCATTCCAGCCTCAACTTCTTCCGGGTGCTCGACAAGTCGCCCAACGACATGAAGATCACGGTGCGCATCGGCGTCCAGGAACCGGACGCGCTCGACACCGCAGCCATCGCTGCCGAGTTGCCTTACGGCGAGGTGACCGTGGTGCCCGTGCAGGGTGGTCTGGACGTGCCGGAAGAGGCCGGCATCGACAAGCTGGTGATTGCCAACGCGGCGGTGCTGGTCTGCTTCGAGGAATGACGATCCGAGCGTCGCATGCCCAGCGTTGAGCACGAGGAAATCGTCGCCCTGATGGCTGGCGGCCTTGGTTTTGAAGGGCTGTCGGTGGAGGCGCAACGCGCCGCATTCGAAGCTACGGCACAGCCGGCTGCCGAGGACGTGATCAGCGAGCCGGTAGCTGCAGATGGTGTGGCCGCTGACTGGGTCAGCATCCGCGATCACAGTGCAGAACGGGTGGTTCTCTACCTGCACGGCGGCGCCTACGTGATGGGCTCAACTGCGACCCACCGGGCGCTGGCGGGCAGGATCGCACGAGCCGCCAGTGCGCGGGTGCTGCTTCCCGATTACCGGCTGGCACCCGAAAATCCGTTCCCCGCCGCGGTGGAAGATGCGCTGACGTGCTGGCGGTGGCTGCTGGCTCAGGGTCACGCTCCAGAGCGAATGGCCATCGCCGGTGATTCCTCTGGCGGCGGTCTTGCCCTGGCCACGCTGCTCGCGCTCAAAGATGCGGACGAGCCGTTGCCGGCCTGCGCGGTAGGTCTCTCTGCCTGGACCGATCTGGAAGGCTCAGGCCCCAGCGCCGAACCCGGCGCGGTGGATGATCCCATGCTGACTCCGGAAGGGCTGCGGGACAGCGGGCGGGACTACGCCGCTGCCGATCTCAGAAACCCGCTCGCATCACCGCTATTCGGCGACCCGGAGGGATTGCCACCGTTACTTCTCCAGGTCGGCAGCAGAGAGGTGTTGCTCTCCGACAGCACGCGCTTTGCTGAGAAGGCTCGGCTGGCAGGGGTGGATGTGAGCCTGGAAGTGGAAGAGGGGCTGATCCATGTCTGGCAGATGCTGCCGGGCGTGCCGGAGGCGGACACCGCGGTGACTCGGATCGGCCACTTCATCGAGCAGAACTGCTGAAAAAAGCACCGTGATTGGGACGGCATTCGCCCTCGCTGAATTCTCCTCTAGAATCACAGCATGGACGGTTACCGGTATAAGGCGTTCATCAGCTACAGCCACGCCAACGAGACCTGGGCTGCCTGGCTGCACAGGTCTCTAGAGAACTACCGGATCCCCACGAGGATCATCCAGTCACACGACATCCAGCGAGCTCAACTGAAGCCGCTGTTCCGCGACCAGGAAGAACTGGCAACGTCCAGCAGCCTGACACAAAGTCTTCAGGAAGCACTGCGAGACAGTGAGTACATGATCGTCGTCTGCTCACCAGACGCGGCGGTATCGAAGTGGGTCAATCAGGAGATCATCGAGTTTCGAGAGGTTCACGGATCCGATCGGATCCTCTGCGTAGTTGTTGATGGCGAGCCACCGGATTGTTTTCCTGAGGCGCTTAGGGATGCGGAGCCGTTGGCGGCAGATGTTCGTCCGAGTACGGATGGACGCCGTGGAGCCAAGTTGCGGCTGGTCGCAGCGCTTCTCAACGTTCGCTTCGATGAACTCATCAGGCGCGACGCAACTCGCCGAAACCGACGCTTGGCAGCGCTGGCAACGGCTTCTACTACGGTTACGGTCGCCGCGCTGGCTCTATCGCTCTACGCCTACATGCAGCGGGAGGAGGCCATCGAGCAGCGTGAGATCGCCCGCCAGGAGGCTGAGACTTCGGAAAGCGTAGTTAGTTACCTGGTGGACGTTTTCGATCAGAGCAATCCGGAGATCAACAACGGCCGCGACCTGCCGGCGAGCGAACTCCTGCAGATTGGCGTTGATCAGCTGGACTCGGAACTGGCCGAGGAACCTCTGGTAAAGGCCCGGCTACTTAACACAATGGCAGAGGTCTACTGGCGCCGGGACGACATCGATCAGGCAGGCGAACTCGCCGAGCAATCCATCGCGTTGCGTCGAGAGATGGATGCCACAGGGACTAACGGGTACTTCGGCGCCGTAAACCTGCTCGCGAATGTCCGCCATTCTCAAGCCAGGTACGACGAAGCCGAGGTGTTGTACCAGGAAGCGATTGATGGGCAACTCTCCCTCCACGAAGAACCCGATCGTGACGCTTTGATCGCGATGTCGAACCTCGGAACGCTCTACGATGAGTCCGGACGCCTGGAGCTCGCGCTGGCTCAGCATGATCGGGTGTTGGAGATGAAAACCAGCTTGCTCGGCGAAGAGGATCCTTCAACGCTTACCTCCGCACTGAACAAAGCAGCAGCTCTAGGAAGAATCCGTCGATACGACGAGTCGCAGGCAGTGCTGGAGCGTGCTCGGGAAGTTGCCGGTAGCGCTTACGGCGAGTCACACGCCATCACAATTGCTTTGGATGAGAACCTGGCGGCAGTTGCTGATATGCAGGGGGATTACGCTCGCTCAGAAGAAATACTGACAGACGTAATCGCACGCATCAGACAGATGTACGGAGAACAGCACACGGCGACTTTGAGAGCAGAGCGCAATCTGGGCGTGCTAACAAGGAACCTCGGCAAGCTGGATGAAGCAGAGATCATGCTGACCAGTACGCTCTCAAGCTTCCGTCAGCAACTGGGAGACGACCATCCGGAAACCATGAGAACAGAGGCACAGCTGGCCGTCGTCTGGCACCAGCAAAGACGCTTCGAGGAAGTCGCGCTGACGCTCTCTGTGCTGGTCGAGCGGCAACGTGCACAGCTCGGCCAGAACCACTCGGCCGTTATCGAGACCACGGCTTTTCTCGGCGAGGCGCTCTTAGAGTTGGGTCGATTCAGTGCTGCCGAGCCTCATCTGCAGCAAGCCTTTGAGGCCTGTGCCGAGCTCTATGGTGAGGACAATGCGTTCACGCAACAGGTTCAGGCGCTGCTCGAACGAGCACGGCAGGGGCTTCAAAACTAATCTGCCGCTAGACGAGCGCTAACAGGTCGTGATCCAGCGCGGAGTGCACCACGTTGGTGAACAGAAACGACCAGATCAGATCCGACATTCCGGGGACGGTGCGCATGCCAACGGCGATGATGACCGTCAGCAGCATGCACTGCCGGTAGCGCTCACGCACGCGCGCCTCGCTCTCCTGGTGACCATAAGATCCGCAGGTTTCGACGTACCTGCGGAGCAGGGCTTCTTCGTACTCGGAGGAAAACAGCCTAGGCAGGTTCATCGCCAGGGCGTGGGCGAGGTCAACCTCGCCCGGGCCCATCACAGCCAGCGCCCAATCGATCAGCAAAGCGCCGCTGGCGCTGTAGAGCGCGTTGCCGAAGTGCGCATCCCCGTGCACCAGAGTTGCATCATCGCCAAGCATCCGAGCCAACTGCCCTAAGTTGTCGCGAATTCGTCGGACCAGCGCGTAGCTCCGCGGAGGAAAGCGATCTCCATCCACCTCGTGCAGAAAAAGATCCAGCACCTCCGCCACCTCTTCCGCACCGTCCGTCACCCGCACATCGCCAACAACGTTCTCGAACAACGCGGGCAGAGGGAGCGCTCGGGCCTGGCTATGAGTGCGGGCGAGCGAATCCACGAAGGCTGAGATCTGCGCGTAAGCTGGCGGCTGAAACTGCGGCGGCGCATGGCTCTCAGTGAGATCCTCAAACAGCATCCAGGGCTGGTCCGCGGTTTCATCCGCTGATATCAGGGCAGGTCCAACCGGCTCGGCAAACCGACCGAGCACATCGCGGTTGACGATGAGCTCCTTGCGGACTCCGGGCGCAAACTCGGGGCTGCCAGCCTGTTTGAACAGCATTGGTGCGGTGTCTTCCCGGCGGACCCTCGCCACGTAGCTGTGCGGCAGGGTCACCAGGGGCTCAACGCGCACAGAGGCATCAGCAGAATCCCATCGCAGCGCGGCGCAGACCCGCTCGATATCCTCCTCATTCATGGCATTCCCTTGCTGCTCGTGAACATTGAAGTCTGGGGAGTATAGCGACGCAGTGCTTCAATCCGCTCTGAAGGTGCGAATCGGCTTCCAGAAGTAGGCGATCGCCAGCGTGGCGGCGATCGAAATGGCGCCGGCCAACACCATGGTGTTTCCGGCGCCGATGACGCCGGCCCAGAAGCCGACCCAGATGGTGCCGACGTTGTTCGCCGTCTGGGCGGCGAGGATAAGCAGCGCGAACGCACGTCCCCGCATGTGGTCCGGTGTCGTCAGCATCACCGTCGTCTGCCGCACGGCCACCGTTACCGCATCCGCCGCGCCGAGCAGCCCGATCATCAGCATACCCATCCACAGCGTGCTGGCAGTGCCGAAGCCGAACAGAATCACCGCGTAGGCCAGCGACGCGTAAAGCACCAGCATGCCCTTCGCCTTGTAGCCGACGAACAACAAGGCGATGAACGAGCCGATGATGGCACCGGTGGAGTTGGCAGCGCCAAGCAGGCCGGTGGCGCTGGCGCCGCCGGCGAAGAGCCCCAGCGCCAGAACCGGCAGGATCTCCCGATAGAACGACGCGGTGGTGATGCCCGCATCGAGCAGGAACAGCCCGGGCAGGATCGGGTGCTTAGAGACATAGCGGAACCCTTCCCAGGTCTGCTGCACCGCGCTCACCGGGGCATCATCGTCATGCCCCACCGCCACTCCGGGGGAATGGATGAACAAAGGCAGCGCCGCGGAAAGCGCAGAGATTGCAGCCGCGGCGTAGAACGCCTCGGTAACGCCCAGGGTGACCGCGATGCCGGCAAAGAGCAGCGGCCCGGCAATCGCCGAGGCGTTCTGCGAGGCGGTGTCGGTGGAAGCCGCCAGCATGAGGTCTTTCTTCGGGATGACGATGGGCACCATGGCCGAGCGGGCCGGGTTGGAGAGCATCTGCGAGGCGGCTGTCAGGGCGATGCCGAGGTAAACGCCGATCGGCGTCAGCAGCCCGGCTGATGCCAGCAGCCCCAGGCTCAGCATGGCCAGGCAGGTGGTGCCGTTGGCCAGCGCCATCAGCCGATTGCGATCGATCCTGTCCGCCAGGGCGCCGCCCCAGAGCAGCGCCGGGATCTGCACCAGCAGCTGCACCACGCCGATCGCGCCCACCATGGCCGCGGAGCCGGTTTCGTCATAGAGCCACTGCGCGGTGCTGAGGATGCGCAGCCAGACGACGATGGTGGCTGACACCATGGTTGCCCAGAGGAACCGGTAGTCCCGGTACAGGAACGCGCCCCAGGGTTTGACACCCACGGTTCCTCCGGACTGGTCGGGTTCGCTTATGACGTTGCCCTCAATCTGAACACCGGAATTTCTCGCGCGAGCCTCGCCTGGTAATACCTGAAGCCTGGATAGGTGGCCACCGCCAGCTGCCAGGCCTCGGATCGCTCGGCGCCGGTGAGCACAGTCGCCCGACGCCTTTCTTCACGCCCACCACGCAAGGTCACAACCTCCGGATTAGCGCGCAGATTGTGCACCCAGGCCGGCTCCCGCTCGGCGCCGCCGCCGGAACCGACCAGCAGCACATCGTCGCCATCCGGCACGTAGAGCAACGGCACCTCCCGGATCACCCCCGAGCGGGCTCCGCGCACCCGGAGCAGCAGGCAGGGGATGACAAACGACAGACGCAGACGGCCGCGGCTGATCCTGAGCAAGGGCCGGTCGATCACCGAGGCGATGGTCATGGCTATCCTGCTGACGACGGGGATGGCGATGAAGCGACTGAACGTCCGCCAGAGCCAACCAGGCTCTGCCGCAGCCTGGCCAGCGTTCACGCGCCCAGCCTGTATGCCCGGGCCGCCGTGTCGTGAAAGAGATCTGCTTTCTCGGCGGCCGAGTAGCCGACTGCCAGCTTCTTGAAAGCGTTCCAGAGCACCGGGTAGGAGCTGCTCTGTTTGTCTACCGGGAAGTTCGATTCGAACATGCAGCGCGATGGCCCGAAGCAATCCATGGCGTGCCGATAGTAGTCGCTTGTCAGCGCGACGAGCTCGTCGGAGCTCGCCGGTTTGTCCCGTTTGTGCAACTCGAAGCCGTTGATGGGCATCACCAGGCCGCCCAGTTTGGCCACCACGTTTTCGCAGCGGGCCAGCTCAGCCACGTCCCTGGTCCAGGCCTCGTAGATCTCCTCCCGTCGGCCCGCGTAGGGCCCGATGCCGAGGGGTCCGCCGAAGTGGTCGAAGATGATCGTGGTCTCAGGAAAGGCGCGGGCAAGATCGGTCAGCTCGCTGATCTGGTGGTGATAGAGCCAGGCATCAAAAGACAGGCCACGCCTACCCAGCTCGGCGAACCCCTCACGGAACGTGGGATCCAGATAGAGACCTTCACTGGGATTGGTATGGGAGTTGCGCACGTCCGGGCTCGGGTCCCAGCCTGCTGCATGACGAATGCCTTTGAAGCGGTCGGTCACCCGCATGTGCGCATCCAGCACCTCACCGACTGCCGCACCGAGAGTGAGATCCGCATAGCTGACGATCCCGAGGCAGGCCCGCGTATCGCCGTACTGGCCAGATGCAGACGCGGCAGCGACGCCGTTGACGAACTCGGTCTCGCCGACCGGGCGCAGCGCTTCCGCGCCGTCCGCCCGGTACATGCTCGAGCACTCGACGAACACGGTGCTGACCACGTTGTGCCCGGAGCCAGTGTCAGCCAGCAGTTCCTCGAGCAGGTAGCGACTCTTCGGGCTGTCCCAGAGATGATGATGCGGATCGCAGATCGGCAGCTCCGGCTCCAGGATCTCTTCCTGAACCTGATCCAGCCACTCGTCCGTTCCGATCGCCATCAGTAGAGCACGACGGAGCGAATGCTCTTGCCCTCGTGCATCAGGTCGAAGGCCGTGTTGATCTCCTCCAGCGGCATGGTGTGGGTGATCAGATCATCGATGTTGATCTTGCCGTCCATGTACCAGTCGACGATCTGCGGCACCTGGGTCCGGCTCTTGGCACCCCCGAACGCCGTGCCCCGCCAGACCCGACCGGTGACCAGCTGGAAGGGGCGGGTGGAAATCTCTTCCCCGGCGCCGGCCACGCCGATGATGGTGCTCTCGCCCCAGCCGCGATGGCAGCACTCGAGGGCCTGACGCATAGTGTCTACCCGACCGATGCACTCGAAGGAGTAGTCAGCGCCACCGTCGGTGATGTCCAGGATCGCCTCCACCGGATCGCCGTCTTTCGGGTTCACGAAGTCGGTCATGCCGAACTTCGTTGCCAGCTCGACTTTGTCCGGGTTGATGTCCACACCGACGATCCGGTTTGCACCCACCAGCTTCGCGCCCTGAATCACGTTCAGGCCGATGCCGCCGAGACCGAACACCGCCACGTTGGCACCGGGCTCGACCTTGGCCGTGTTGATGACGGCACCGATGCCGGTGGTGACGCCACAGCCGATGTAGCAGACCTTGTCGAAGGGCGCGTCCTCGCGGATCTTCGCCAGCGCGATCTCCGGCACCACGGTGTAGTTGGAGAAAGTGGAGGTGCCCATGTAGTGGAAGAGCGGATCTCCGTTCAGCGAAAACCGGCTGGAGCCATCGGGCATCAGCCCCTGGCCCTGGGTGTCGCGGATGGCGATGCAGAGATTGGTTTTACCGGACGTGCAGGCTTTGCAGGCCCGGCACTCGGGGATATACAGCGGGATCACGTGGTCGCCCGGCTTCAGGGTGCTAACGCCCTCGCCCACTTCCACCACCACACCAGCACCTTCGTGCCCCATGATCGAAGGGAAAAGACCTTCCGGATCGGCCCCGGACAGCGTGAAAGCATCGGTGTGGCAGATGCCTGTGGCCTTCACCTCCACCAGCACCTCGCCCGCTCGCGGCCCTTCGAGCTGGACCGTTTCCACCTTCAGTGGCTCACCCGCAGCAAACGCCACGGCAGCTTTGGTATCCATGCCTTCCCCTTCTCATGATGTGTCCCTGGGCAAGGATATTCGGAAGCTATGACTAATTCACGCCTGGAACGTTATCCTTGCCTTTGAAATGAAGAGAGAAAACGGTGCGCTGCTCGTGATCGATATGCAGCTAGTGGCCTTCGACGGCAAGATCACCCCGCCCATCAGCAACGGCTCCGAACTGCTCAAAACGACGGCTGGCCTGATCGAAGCCTGCCGCACGGCCGGAATCCCAATCGTCTATCTGCAGACATGCGCTGTTTCCGGGCAGCCCTACGCAAGGGATGTACACGGATGGGAAATACATCCCGAGATCGCGCCGCTTGCTGATGACAGAATCGTTTACAAGGTCCAATCCAATGGTTTCGAAGAGACAAACCTGGATGACGTGCTAACGGAGATCGGCGTAACCGCCCTGATCGTCTGTGGAATCTGGAGCGAGTACTGTGTCACCGCAACCAGCAAAGCCGCGCTCGAATTAGGATACCCGGTCTGGGTCGCCGCCGACGCTCACGGCACCGTCGCCAGCAACGACGAAGACGCCCTCGAGGTAGTCGCCAAGCAGAACAGAGAGCTGGCACGGAGCAAGGCCATAACCGTCGACGTCGAAGACATCAAAGCCGAGCTGACAGAAGTGCATCTGACATGATGTCGACTTCCCGCTTCGACAACTCTTCGCCATCCAACATTTTGTGCCAGACCACGCCCAAGGACAGTCACATTGAACGCACCCTACCCATATGAGAGATTTTAGACATGGACGCTTCTCCGACACCGACCGCACGCCTTTCCGGCATCACCGCCCTCGTCGGCAAAGACGTCGGGGTGACCGACTGGAAGGTGATCGACCAGGCGATGATCAACAGCTTTGCCGCCCTGACCGGCGACGACGGTCCGATCCATACCGACCCCGAGGAGGCTGCTCGCATCTCGCCGTTCGGCGGAACCATCGTCCAGGGTTTCATGCTCCTTTCGCACCTAACGGGCTTCGCAAAGTCGATCGGTATTCCCCAGGATGGGATTGCCTACCGGCTGAACTACGGTTTCGAGCGGGTCCGGATCATTACACCTGTCCCCGTTGACTCCCGAATCCGGGGTCGTTTCACGGTTGATAAGCTGGAGGATCGCGGCCCGAACGCTGCGCTCCTGACGTTCAAAGCCCAGATCGAGATTGATGGATCGGACCGACCTGCCGTCATCGCTGACTGGCTTGCGTACCTGCAGCTCGAGGAAGGCGGCTCGTGACAAAACACCCAGGTCAGATTGAAATCGATGACATGGAGTCGGCCCTTCGAGCATTCGATTTCCCCGAGAGCATTCCTGCGTTCTGCGCAACCCAAGCGGCTACCTATGGCGACCAGATCGCTGTCGACTACTTCCAGGAGAACATGCAGCTCACCTATCGCGAACTGCACGAACGTTCGAACCGGGTTGCCGCAAGCCTGCTTGAGCGCGGTTACCGTAAGGGCGCACATATCGCGGTGATGCTGCCCAACGGGCCGGCGTCCGTACTGGTGTGGTTTGGGATCATGAAAATCGGCGCCGTTCTGGTTCCGGTGAACACCGCTTACGGGGGGAAGGAGCTCGACTTCATTCTCAACCAGTCCGATGCGCAGGCCTTGATCGTCGGCTCCGAGTATCTCGATGCCCTCGACGCGATGACAGATCGGCCCGAGCTCCTCACCGAGCCGATGGTCGTCGTTGACAACGATCTGGGCGAACTCGAATCCAACGGGGCGCTTGCCGAGTTTGATCCCGGCTATCCGGTCTTCGCCAGCGATCTCGCCAACCTGCAGTACACGTCCGGTACGACCGGCTTTCCGAAAGGCTGCATGTTGACCCAGGACTACTGGCTGCTGCTGTCACATGCAATCGGGGAAGTGCACAAAGGCTTCGGGAGCACCCGGCTCTTTTTCTGGGCGCCGTTCTTCTATATGGACGGGCAATGGTCCTACCTGTCGGCCATGGCGATCGGGGGCACCGCGATCGTTGCGTCGAGGATGAGCCTGTCGAGTTTCCTCGATTGGCTGCACGAGAAGGAGGCGCACTACTGCGTGCTGCCCGAACCGATTCTCAAGACTGTTGCCCCATCAGCAAAAGACGCGGAGATCCCGCTCAAGTTCGTGCACACCTTCGGCTGGCGGCCGGCGGCGCGCGCTGAGGCTGAAGCACGCTTCAACCTGGTCGCTCGCGACAGCTTTGGAATGACCGAGGCGGGGCCGGCGATCGTCTGCCCGCGCAACGCCGGCGACAAGCTCGAACTCAATACCTGCGGGCTGGCGGCGCCGTTCCGGGAGACCCGGATCGTCGATCCCGAAGGTAACGAGTGCCCGCCGGGGCATGCGGGTGAGCTGCAGATTGGTGGCCGTTCGATCATGCTCGGCTACTACAAGCGCCCCGACGCGAACGCAGAGACATTCGACGGCGACTGGCTGAGAACCGGTGACCTCTTCATCAAGGATGAAGATGGCTTCCATAGAATCGTGGGGCGCCTGAAGGAGATGATCAAGCGCGCTGGCGAGAACATCTCGGCAAGCGAAGTCGAGGCAGCCATGCGTGAAGCGCCTGCAATCGGGGAGGCGGCGGCGTTCGCCGTTCCCGATGAAATGCGTCGCGAAGAAGTGATGGTGCTTATCAAGCTGGCCGAGGGGATGACCGTCGACGACATTCCGCCGGCTGCCGTACGAGAGCACTCGACCCGACTGGCCGCCTTCAAGCGCCCCCGCTATGTAAGTTACGTCGACGAGTTCCCGCGGACTGCGACGAACAAAATCGCGAAATCGTCCATCACCCTCGCTGACATCGTCAGACCGATCATCGACCTACAGGATGACAGCGAAGTTGGTGCGGATGCGGCAAGAAAGCTGCTGGGTGGCTGAACATGCGGTTGCTGCAGTTGGCCCTGCTATGCCTTCTGGCCGGCTGTTTTTCGTACGACGGCCTGCCTGAAGAAGTGTCGTTTCGCAGTAAGGACGGCACGCTTCTGCGTGGGTCGATTGTGTTTCCCAGCTCGCCCAGAGACGCCTATCCGGCGGTCGTCCTACTGCATGGTGCAGAGCCTGCAACACGCAGCTTCGCCTACCGTTTGCACGCAAACGTTTTTCTCAACCGCGGATTCGCAGTCCTTTTATACGACAAGCGAGGCGCGGGAGAATCCGGCGGAGTACATCGAGCGACGTTTCATCAGCTGATCGATGACGCCCTTGCGGCTGTGGAGTTGGTCGCCGCGCGAACAGACATAGACCCCAACGTGATTGGAATTGTCAGCGCCAGCGAATCGGGTTGGTTTACGCCTGAAATCGTCCACCGGTCTGGAAAGGTGTCTTTCGCGATCAACAAAGTCGGCCCCTCGGTGTCCTGGCAGGAAACCGTCGCCTGGGAGTATCTAAACGATCTGCAAAGGAGCGGGCGTTCCCCTGAGGAAGCACAGGCAGAAGTGGATCTGGTTAGACGCATCTGGGCGTATCAGATCGAACCTGATGCGGAAGCAGTCAATCAACTGGAGCAAGAGGTCCTCTCGTGGGAACGACATTCGCATACGGTTGTGCCAGCAACGTTAACGCAAGTCAGCCCCGCCGAAAGGCACCGATTGAGCTACGACCCAACTCCCTTTCTGCGCCAGACAGCCGTGCCGATGCTCTATGTGTACGGAAGTGACGACATCAACGTGCCGACTCAGCTTTGCGTAGCGAACCTAACAGCGCTCCAAGCGGATGGCGCGTCAGTCTCCTTCCATGTTTTCGAAGGGGCAGGGCACGAGTTGGGAGGTCCATCTGTCCGACCGCCGTTTTACCACTTCGAGGAAGGCTACGCGGACCTGATCGGTGATTTCGCGGCAGGGCAGAACTGAGGCCGACTTTCCGGCAGAACATCGCCATGCCTTGAGCAAGAAGTGAAATAGTCAGAGCTTCCCACCAAGAACAAGTACAATTCAGCGACCCATACCCTCGAGCGAAAGGCTGTTTTGGCGTTCGAACTCCGCGTGAAGGACTGGCGCAGCTTCATCCCGATCATCGACGTGATCCGGGATTACGAGCGCGCGGATTTCCACCACGACCTGGTCGCCGGGCTGGTCGTGGGGATGATCACGGTTCCTCAGGCCATCGCCTATGCCTTCCTCGCCGGCCTGCCGCCGGAAGCCGGCCTCTACGCCTGCCTCGCCCCGATGGTGATCTACGCCATGCTCGGCTCATCGAGGCAGATGGTGGTGGGACCGGTGGCCGTGGCGGCGCTGATGGTGGCGGCAGCGGTCGGCGAGTACGCACCGGCTTACTCAGACGCTTATCTCGGCATCACCACCATCCTCTGCCTGCAGTCCGGCGTGGTTCTCTGGCTGCTCAGGCTCTCGAATATGGGCGGGGTGGTAAACCTGCTTTCACATCCGGTGATTGTCGGCTTCGTCAACGCAGCCGCACTGCTGATCATCATCAGCCAGCTCGGGCCGCTGGTGGGCATCAGCACAGACGCAACGCTGAACCCCCTTGATCGGCTGCTGGCACTGACAGACCAGGCAGACGCGTTCAATCACGTGGCGTTGGGTATTGGCCTCGCCTGCGCCGTGGGCATGTGGCTGATTTCCAGATACCTGACGATCCCGCTGCGCTGGGTGGGCCTGGATCTGCCTCGCGACCACTCCGTTACCCGACTTGGCCCGTTGATCGTGGTGATCGTCGCCGTGTTCGCCGTCTGGGTTGGCAACCTGCACGAGACTCAGGGCGTGGCTGTGATTGGCGAGGTGCCAGGCGGCCTGCCGGCGCTCACCCTGCCGCCCTTCGACTGGGATCTGTGGGTCGCCCTGCTGCCCACTTCCACCATGATCGCGCTGGTGGCCTACGTGGAGAGCTATTCCATCGGCACCACGCTGGCAACAAGGGAGCGCACGCGGGTGAACAGCCATCAGGAGCTGATTGCGCTCGGCGCTGCCAACGTCGGCGCTGCCTTCACCGGCGCGTATCCGGTCGCCGGCAGCTTCACCCGCTCCAGCGTCAACTATCAGACCGGCGCCAGAACGCAGCTCAGCTCGCTGGTCTGCATGGTGGTGATCCTGCTGACGCTGCTGTTCTTCACGCCCGCCTTCACCCTGCTGCCGCACGCGGCGCTGGCCGCCATCGTTATCGTCTCGGTGTTCGGGCTGATGGACTTCGCCAGCGCCCGGGCGCACTGGAAGGTGCATCGCGACGACTCGATCACCCAGGTGGTCACGCTGGTTACGGTGCTCGTGTTCGGCGTGGAAGCGGGACTCATCACGGGTGTGGCGTTGTCGATCGCATTTTTCGTTCGCCGGGTCAGCCGCCCGCACATCGCCATCGTTGGCCGGATCGGCGAGACCGAGGCCTTTCGCGCCGCCCGACGCTACGACGTGGAGACCTTCGCCCACGTGGCTGCCATCCGCGTCGACGAGAGCCTGTTCTTCGCCAACGCGAACCAGGTGGAAAGCAAGCTTTTGAAGATCATTCAGCGTCGGCCGGGTACCCGGCACGTGCTGCTGGTCTGCAACGCGGTCAACATGGTGGATATCTCCGGACTGGAAATGCTCGAGCGGATCAACGCGAACCTGCAGGCCATGGGGATAACCCTGCACTTCTCCGAGGTGAAGGCGCCGGTGATGGAGCAGCTCGAAGCAACCGATTTCCTCGAATCGCTTCGAGGCGACATCTACTTCACCACCGATCAGGCCATGCGGGATCTGGCCGAACGGACCTGATTCAGGCACCACATAGCCCGCCTCTTCGCTTCTGACCCTTTTGTCTCCGCAGATTGCCCTCGGTAAGCTCAACGATCTCAGTTCGGGAGGGAGCGATACATGTATCCAGGTAAGTGGGCGAGCGAGTTTCCGGCCAAACCCGCCATCATCCACGCCGTCAGCGGCGAGACCGTCAGCTATGCCGAGCTCAACGACCGCTCGAACCAGCTGGCCCAGCTCATGTGGGCCGAGGGCCTGCGCCCCGGCGACCATGCGGCCGTGTTCATGGAGAACCACCTCCGCTACTTCGAGGTGGTGTGGGCGGCGCTGCGGTCCGGGCTCTACCTGACCACCATCAACCGCTACCTCACCGATGAGGAAGCGGGCTACATCCTGGATAACTGCGAGGCGCAGGTGCTGGTGACCTCGGCCAAGCTCGCCGATGTGGCGGCGAAGCTGCCGAGCTTCGCCCCGAACTGCAGCCGCTGGCTGATGGTGGACGAAGCCGTCGACGGCTTCGAAGCCTACGAAGCCGCAATAGCCGAACATCCGGCGGAGCCGCTGGCGGACGAACCGGCCGGTCAGTTCATGCTCTACAGCTCCGGCACCACCGGACGCCCGAAAGGCATCGTGCGGCCGCTCACCGGCACCAAGATTCACGAGGACGCGGGCCCGGTGGGCGCCCTGCAGCAGATGCTCTGGGGCTTTGACACCAACACCACTTACCTGTCCCCCGCACCGCTCTACCACTCGGCGCCGATCGGCTTCTGCACCGCAACGCTGGCGCTCGGCGGCACCGTGGTGATGATGCCCCGGTTCGATGAGATCGGCGCGCTGCGCGCGATCGAGGATCACAAGGTCACCCACAGTCAGTGGGTGCCGACCATGTTCACGCGCATCCTGAAGCTGCCGGAAGCCGACCGCGCAGGATTCGACTTCTCCAGCCACAAGGTGGCCATCCATGCGGCTGCGCCCTGCCCGTCCGGCATCAAGCAGCAGATGATCGACTGGTGGGGGCCCATCATCTATGAGTACTACGGCGGCACCGAGCTGAACGGCCTCACTCATGTGAGCTCCGAGGAGTGGCTGGCGAACCCCGGCACGGTCGGCAAACCCATTCTCGGCACCATCCACATCTGCGATGAGGACGGCGGGGAGCTGCCGAACGGCGAGCCCGGCATTGTCTACTTCGAGATGCCGGAGATGCCGTTCAGATACCTGAAGGACGATGAGAAGACGAAGGACGCCCAGCATCCCGAGCATCCGAACTGGTCGGCACTCGGCGACGTGGGCTACGTGAACGACGAGGGTTTTCTGTTTCTGACAGATCGCGCCACCTTCATGATCATCTCCGGCGGCGTGAACATTTACCCGCAGGAGATTGAAGACGCCATGATCCTGCACCCGAAGGTGGCGGACGTGGCCGTGATCGGCGTGCCGCACGAAGAGATGGGCGAGGAAGTGAAGGCCGTGGTGCAGGTGGCGGACGGCATCAGCGCGGACGACGCGCTGGCTGAAGAGCTGCTCGAGTACGCGCGTGAGCACATCGCTCACTACAAGTGCCCGCGCAGCATCGACTTCATGGACGAGCTGCCACGCCTGCCGACGGGCAAGCTGTACAAGCGGATCATCAAGGACGCCTACTGGGGCAAGACGGACTCCCGGATTGTCTGAGTCGTCCCCTTCGACGCTGCCGCGCTGGCTGCTCGGGCTGTCGCTGCTGGCCCCCACCCTGCTCCTGCTGCTGGTGCTGGAAGGGATCGCGCGCGTCCACGCGTGGTACTCCGACTCCAGGCTGCAGGAAGGGCTTGCCAACGTGGGCGCTGGTCCGGAAAGCGACGATCTCAGCCTGCAGCACATCATTCGCTGGCATGAAAACCCGAAGATCATCTACGACCTGATACCCGGGCTGACGGGCGTGTTTCGTGACCACCCGCTGACCGTGAACGCGGACGGGTTCAGGAGCCTGCCGATCCCCCTCGAGAAACCCCCGAGCGGGCTCAGGCTGGCGGGCATCGGCGACTCGGTGATGTTCGGCTGGGGCGTGGGCGACGGCGAGGACTACCTGGCAGTCGCCGGGGAAGCGCTTGCCGAGCAGATGCCCGGGGTGGCCGTGGACTGGGTGAACTCCTCGGTGCCTGGCTACAACACCGTGAACGAGGTGGAGACGCTGAAGGTCAGGCTGCTCGGCTACCAGCCGGACGTGGTGGTGGTCGGCTATGTAAACAACGATCTGTACCCACCCGGTTTCCTGCGGATGCCTCGCCCTTACCTGTCACTCAACCAGTCTTTCCTGGCGAAGTGGGTTCGCAACACGATTGATGGCCTGCACGTGCCGGACAACGAGCTGCGCCGCCCGCCTGACGACTTCCGGCACCGCTCGTTTGTCGGCGAGGAAGCGCTCATCCCGGAGGCCTACCGGGATGTGATCGGCATCGACGCGTTCCGTGCGGCGCTCATCGAGCTGGATGAGCTCGCTGAAACATACGGGTTCGCCTACGTGGTTTTTGCCCACTACGGATTCGGTCCGGAAGTCGAGCCGGTGCTCGAAGCGCTGAGCACCCCGACCATCGATGCCTACCCGGTGCTGAAACGCTGGCTGGACGAGCAAGGGATCGCTCAGTATCGCGGCTCGCCGCTGACCGTCAGCGAAAAAGACTCACATCCCTCCGCGCTGCTGCACCAGCTGCTCGGCGCCCATCTCGCCAGCTGGCTCAGCGAGCACCTTGCCTCGTGCGCAAGCGAAGCAGCGCAGAACTGCCCGGCTGGTTTCAGTCCCGACCCAGCTCCGCTGAGAGCTCGTTCACCCTGAGCTCACCGTCACGGGTCTGGCCACCGATCTCAAGAAAGCGGCGCATGGCCACCGGTGCTTCTTCCGTCCGCAACAGCTGCTGGAAGAGGTAAGCCTCCTCCACCAACCCGGCTTGCGGATCCGGCCCGGCCGCATCCGTCGATTGCTTGGCGAGCCGTACGGCCGGCGCCGGGAAAGATGCGATCCGCCGGGCAAGGCCGGAGACGAAAGCCTCGATCTCATCTGCTTCGAAAATCCGGTTCAGATATCCCCAGCGCTCCGCGGTTTCCGCGTCGAGATCATCAGCGCCGAGGATCACCTCCAACGCCCTGCCCCGGCCGAGCAGCCGCGGCAGCCGCTGCGTGCCCGAACCACCAGGCAGGATGCCGAGCGGCACCTCCATCTGGTTGATCCGGGTTTTGCCGCGGACCCCGTAGCGCATGTCGAAGCTGGCGGCGAGCTCGCTGCCACCACCCCCGACCCTACCTTCGATCTGGGCGATGGTGACCTTGTCCATGGTCCGGAAGCGCTCGCACATCTGGTGATACTCGTTGAGCACCTCGGAGCGCTCGGCAGGCTCATCGGTGGGGAAAGTTAGGATCGCCTCGACGTCGAAGTGCGCGAGGAAGAAGTCCGGATCGGCACTCTTCATCACCACCACGGTCAGGTCCGGATCCGCGGCAAGCTCCTCCGACAAGGCCATCAGCTCCATGTAGAGCGGTATGGAGATCAGGTTGATCGGTGGGTTGCTCACCGTCACCGTGGCCAGTCGCCCAGCAACCTCAACGCTCAACAGCTCGTAGTCGTACGCCATAGATCCCCCCTATACTCGATTCCCCATGAGTGAAGGCAACGATACTGGCACCCTGATCACCAGGAGGCAACGCAACTACACCCTGGGCGTGCTGGTGCTTGTTTTCACCTCCAGCCACGTTGACCGGCAGATCGTCGCCATCCTCGGCCAGCCGATCAAAGAGTCGCTGGCCATCTCCGATACCCAGCTCGGCCTGCTCACCGGGGTGATGTTCGCTCTTTTCTACGCCACCCTCGGCATGCCCATGGCGATGTGGGCGGACCGGCGCAACCGGCGCAACCTGATCGCGTTTTCCATTGCCCTCTGGTCGGGCATGACTGCCCTCTGCGGGATGGCTCAGAACTATACCCAGCTGCTGCTCGCGCGCATCGGCGTCGGCGTTGGCGAAGCGGGATCGAACCCGCCGTCGCACAGCATCATCGCCGACCTCTACGGCCCGGCTGAGCGGGCAACCGCGCTGGCGATCTTCGGCACCGGCGTGAACGCCGGCATCATGCTCGGCTTCCTGATCGGCGGCTGGGTCAACGAGTGGCTGGACTGGCGCTGGGCGTTCATCGTCGCCGGCCTGCCGGGGCTGGCCATCGCGCTGGTGGTGCGCTTCACGATCAAGGAGCCGCCGAGAGGCTACAGCGAGCGGAACCTCGGCGGCGGCGCCAGCAGCCAACCGGACGCCCCGCCGTTCTGGGCAGTGGCCAGAACCCTGGCCCGCAACGCCGTGTTGCGGAACACTATCATCGGCAACACCCTGGTCAGCTTCTTCGGCTACGCGCTGGTGCTCTGGGTACCGGTGTTTCTGGTGCGGGTGCACGAGATGGGGACCGGCGAGGTGGGCACCATCCTGGCGTTGCTGGTGGGCCTCGGCGGCGCCGTCGGCACCTTCTTCGGTGGCCTGATGGCAGACCGGCTCTCTGCCCGGCACAACGGCTGGCGCGCCTGGGTGGTAGTGGTCGCGTACGCCGCTGTGCTGCCGCTGGCCGCGCTGGCTTTCCTGGCTGAAAGCGCCTCCGCCACCATCGCCCTGTACCTGCTGCCGGCCATGCTGGCCGGCGCCTACATCGGCCCGAGCTTCGCAATCATCCAGAGCAACGTGCCGCTGCGCATGCGCTCGGTGGCAGCCGCTATCAACCTCTTCATTCTGAACATCATCGGCCTGGGCCTTGGCCCCTTCAGCGTCGGCCTGATCAGCGATCTGACCGCCGACAGCGCCGGGATCGACAGCCTGCGCTACGGCCTCCTGGCCATGATCCCGATCGGCTTCTGGGGCGTGCTGCACTACCTTCGTGCTGGCATCCTGCTGGGCCGCGAGGCACAGTAGGCCCTCTGGGGGCGCTCGGGATCCGAGAAGGGATCCGTGCGCACGGCTGCTAGGAGGACGACGCCATGACCACCAACATCACCCTGCCCGAGAACCTGGCCGGCGCCATCAACGCGCGCATCGACGATCTGAGCGGCACGCTGCTCGAGGTCTCCCACAGCATTCACGCCAATCCGGAGCTCGCGTTCAAGGAACATCACGCGGCCGGCCTGCTGTCCGATACGCTGGACGCGCACGGGCTGCCCGCTGAGCGGGGTGTCTTCACGCTGGAGACGGCGTTCGAAGCGCAACTCCCGACCCAGGGTGATGGCCCCACCGTGGCCATCCTCGCCGAGTACGATGCTTTGCCGGGAATCGGCCACGCCTGCGGCCATAACCTGATCGCCACCGCGGCGCTGGGCGCCACCCTGGGCTTGCAGGCCGTTGCGGACCAGTTGCCCGGGCAGGTGCGCCTGATCGGCACCCCGGCAGAGGAAAAAGGCGGCGGCAAGGAGCTGATGGCCCGGGCCGGCGCGTTCGACGGCGTGAACGCCGCCATGATGATTCACCCGGCCGGGGTCAACCTCACCACCATGCCCTGCATCTGCGTGGCGGAAGTGGAGGTGATCTATCACGGCCGCTCAGCGCATGCCTCCGCCATGCCGCACAAGGGCGTGAACGCCCTGGACGGCCTGCTGCTCGCCTACCAGGCCATTTCCAACCTGCGCCAGCACATCCGCGACGAGGAGCGGATCCACGGCATCATCACGGAAGGCGGTCAGGCGCCGAACATCGTCCCGGATCGGGCGGTCGGCAACTTCTACGTCCGCGCCACCAAGGAAAAGACCCTGGAGGCGCTGAAGCCGCGTGTGCAGGCTTGTTTTGAAGCCGGCGCCAAGGGCAGCGGCTGCGAGGTGGAGGTGAACTGGGCGGGCGTGGACTACCTGGATCTGAACACCAACTGGCCGCTGGCAAACGCCTTCCAGGCGCACGGTGAGGCCATCGGCCGGGAGTTCCTGTCGCCTAATCAGCTTGGCGGCGCCGGCAGCACGGACATGGGCAACGTCAGCTACCGGGTGCCTTCCATCCACCCGATGCTCGCCTGCTCGCCGCCGAACGTGGTCATCCACAACCCGGAGTTCACCAAGTGGGCTGGTTCCGATATGGGAGACGCCGCAGCACTCGATGGCGCCCGCACCATGGCCCTGACCACCGCCGAGTACCTTCTGAACCCGGCGCTGCAGGCCGACGTGCAGGAAGCCTTCGAGGTGTCGAAGGGGCTTTCCTGAGCCCATGCATCTCTGGCTGTTCGGCTACGGCTCGCTGATCTGGCGCCCGGACATCGAGTTCATCGACCGCCGTCCGGCCCGGGTTCAGGGCTGGACCCGACGCTTCTGGCAGGGCTCACACGATCACCGGGGCATGCCGGATGCGCCGGGGCGGGTGGTGACGCTGATCCAGGAGCAGAGCGCCAGCTGCGACGGGATGGCTTACCTGGTGGATCGTGAGGTGGTGGAGGAAACCTTCTCCCAGCTCGATCACCGGGAGAAGAACGGCTACGAACGGCACCAGGTCAGCCTCGAGTTTCATCACTCCGGTGAAAGCACCGAGGGCGTGGTCTACATCGCCCCGATCAACAACTTCGCCTACCTCGGCCCGGCTCCGCTTGCCGAGATGGCCAGCCAGATACACCAATCGATCGGGCCCAGCGGCCACAACGCGGAGTACCTGCTGGAGCTGGCAGCTGCCCTGCGATCGCTGGAAGCCGAAGACGAGCACGTCTTCGAGCTGGAAGCCGCCGTCCGCTCGCTCAGCCAGGACGCACTCGAGCAGGGCTGATCTGCGCCGCCAGCGGGTGGTCGCCGCCTTTCAGCAGCGTCGCCGCCAGCTCGCTGAGATAAGGCGCCGTCTGAATGCCGAAGCCACCCTGACCCACCAGCCAGAAGAAGCCCTCCACATCGGGATCAAACCCGGCTGCCGGATACTCGTCAGGCAGGAAGGTGCGTAAGCCAGCCCAGCTGTGACTCATGCGCCGGACGTCCACCGTCGTCAGCTGCTGAAAGCGATCTGCAGCCACCGCCAGGTCGTACTCGTCCGGCTGCGCATCGCAGGGCGCGGTCGGGTTGGTGTCGGCCGGCGACACCATGAGCAGGCCGGCTTCCGGCTTGAAGTAGATGTCCCCTTGCACCCGATGCACCAGCGGCCAGTTGCTCACATCGCGCTGCAGATCGAGCAGGAAGGCCGTGCGCCGCAGCGGTTGCAGGCCGAGCGGTTGAACGCCAGCAAGCGCGGCAACCTCATCACCCCAGGCGCCGGCCGCGTTCACCAGCAGATCAGCCTCCAGCGTCTGCTCAGCCCAGGCGAGCTGCCAGCTATCGGGCCCGCGCTCGATGCGCTCCACCCTGGCATTGCCAACCACCTGGCCGCCCGCGTCCAGCAGCTGGCGACGGAAGCTCTCGAGCAGCGCGTGGGCATCCAGAGACAGCGCGTCACGCTCGATCAGGGCCCGCTTGATCTCTCCGGCACGGAGGATGGGCACCCGGTCGGCCAGCTCGGCAATTGATATTTCTTCCAGGGAGTCACAGCGTGGCAGCCAGCGTGACTCGAAGGCGGCCAGCGTTTCGAGCCCCGACTCGTCAGCCAGGGTGACGCTGCCCTGGACTTTGGCGCCGTGGGCCAGGTGGTAGTCCCGGCCCGGTGCGGTGAGCGCATTCACCACTTCGTTCTCGTAACACTCGATGGCCACCGCCGCCGAGCGACCGGAGCTGTGGTACGCCGGCTGGGATTCCGCCTCGAGCACGGTGACCTGAAAGTCCGCCGAAGCACGCGCCGCCACCGACATGCCCGCCATGCCGCCGCCGATCACTGCCAGTCTGGGTTTCGTGCTCACCTTGTCCCCCGCCGTGAAAGCCGTGCATTATCACTGAAAAGCAACGGATCGGGAGCAGCACATGTCGGAAACCGCGCTGGTAGATAGAGAAGATCAGGACGGGCTGGCCATTCTCAGCCTGAATCGACCTGAGGCGCTGAACGCCCTCTCGCCGAACCTGTTCGTCGAGCTGCGTACTCATCTCGAAGCGATCGGCGAAGCCACCGACGAGATCGGCTGCGTGATCCTCTGCGGTCGGGGACGGTCCTTCTCTGCCGGTAACGACCTCAAAGCCATTCAGGCCGGGGAACGACCGCCCTCAGCGCACTTTCAGGCTGAGACGCTGGAGATCATCGAGCGCCTGCCGCAGCCCGTGATCGCCGCGGTGCAGGGGCACTGCTACACCGGCGCGCTCGAGCTCGCCATCGCCTGCGATCTGCTCATCGCCAGCGAAACCGCGCGTTTCTCGGATACCCACGGCAAGTGGGGCATGTCGCCAACCTGGGGCATGAGCCAACGCCTGCCACGTCGCGTCGGCCTCCTGGCGGCGCGGGAAATGATGTTCAGCGGCCGGGTCGTCAGTGGCACGGAAGCCGCCAGCATCGGCCTGGCCAACCGCGCCGTTCCGGAAGACGAGCTGATGCCCGCTGTCATCGAGATGGCGCGCAGCTTCCTCGAAAACTCCTGGCATACCCTGCGCATGGACAAGCAGCTCATCAACGGCGGGCTCGACCGTCCGCTCGATCAGGGGCTCGCCTGGGAGCGGGAAGTCAGCCCCGGCTCCGGCCCGGACACCGCCGAGCGCCTGAAGAACTTCGGCAAGTAGTCAGAAATCGCATGAGCTACGACCTGACCATCAGGGAGGCGGACGACTGGCTGCATGCCACGGTCACCGGCAACAACTCGATCCGGAACGTGGAGGACTACCTGCAGGAGATTTTCCAGGCCACCCGGGAAACCGACTTCTCCAAGCTGCTGATCGAAGAGCGGCTGGAAGGCCCCCGCCTCGGCACCATCGAGGTGTTCAAGGTTGCCTCCAAACGGGCCGAAGAGTCGCGAGGCCGGACGATGATCATCGCTTACGTCGATATCTACGCGGAGGGTGATCTCATGGCGTTCGCCGAGACGGTGGCAAAGAATCGTGGTTCCCGGGTGCGGGTATTCGCGAACGTCGCCGAAGCTGAGGAGTGGCTTGCGAGCGCCAGCTGATCAGGCTGCAACCCCGCGCATGAAGCCGGCCGCCTCCCTGGCCAGCTCATCGAACACGTCTTCTTCCGATTGCCGCGTCCGCTTCAGGATCTTGTAGCCGTGGTCGGCCGTGTCGAGCCAGCGCAGGTCCGCGCGCGGCAGCCCGGCAACCAGTGATTCCAGCAGCTCCGGCGTCGCCAGCCCATCCCGGGTGCCGCTCAGGAAGAGCATGGGCAGCTCGATGTCCGGCAGGTGTGCCGCCCGTTCGGTGCCAGGCTTCTTCGGCGGGTGCAGGGGGAAAGAGCAGAACACCAGGCCGTTGACGTCGGTTGCCGCCGGCTCCAGCACCGCGTGCGACGTCATGCGCCCACCGTAGCTGTGCCCGCCCGCAAACAGCGAAAGCTCAGGCGCCGCCTCCCGGGCGGTTTCCAGCGCAGCGAGGATGCAGGCGATGGAGGTCGCCTGGCTGTCGACCCGCCGTCGGCCCTCCTCCATGAAGGGAAAGTTGAAGCGCAGGCTGGCGATGCCCTGGCGGGCAAGCGCCTCGCTGATGCCGAGCATGTTGGCGTGCCGGAAGTCGGCACCGGCCCCGTGGGCCAGCACCAGCAGCTGCTCGGCGTCGTCCGGTCGGGTCAGCTCGGCCGAGAGACGGCCGTCGACTTTCAGCGCGGCGACGTCCATCTCAGCCCCGCAGCCGCGCCTTGAGCGCTTAGTCCAGGTCGCCCATGTTCTGGATGATCTGGCCGACGATGCCGTACTCCACGGATTCTTCCGGGCTCATCCAGTAATCGCGGTCCGTATCCTTTTCCACCCGCTCCAGCGGCTGGCCGGTCCGCTCGGCGATGGTGGCGTTGATCCGCTCCCGGGTCTTCAGGATCTCCCTGGCATGGATCTCAACGTCTGCGGCGGTGCCGCCGAAGCCGCCGTGCGGCTGGTGAATCAGGAACCGGGTATTCGGCAGGCAGAAGCGGTTTTCCTTCTCCGGCGCCAGGTAGATGTGGGTGGCGATGCTGCCGACCCAGCCCGTGCCGACGGTCCGCACAACCGGCTTGATGAAGCGGATCATGTCGTAAATCGTGTCGCCCGACTCCACGTGACCGCCGGGGGAGCCGATGTAGATGGTGATCGGATCGTCGGACTCGAACGACAGCGCCAGCAGCTTCTCTGCCGTGCGCCGAGCCACTTCCTGATTGATCTCGCCGAACAGGGTGACGGTCCGGTTTTTCAGGAGGGTCTGGTCCAGGAAGCCGAACTGCTTCGCCGCATCGGCGATCTCTTCCTCAGCGTCCAGCATTCGGGTGATGTCTTGGGTCATGTCTGCTCCGTTCGCCGGCCTTCTGCGGCCGGTTGTGATTGCTCGAGAAAGCGCACATTCTACATCGAAAGCACTCGAATCAATCACGAACTGAAGGGGAGAAACCGATGCCGCTCGCACCGGAATATGAAGCCATGTTCAGCGCCCTGGCGGCCGAGCCAGGGCCGAAGATCAGCGATCTGAGTCCGGCCGAGGGCCGGGAGATGTACCGCGTCATGCGGGCCGTTAACCCCGAGCTGCCGATCGGCTCGGTGGAGGATGCGCAGATCGAGACGGACGCGGGCAGCATTCCGGTTCGGATCTACCGGCCCCAGGCCGCGGGGCCACACCCCATCCTGATGAATTTCCACGGCGGCGGCTGGGTGATCGGCGATCTCGACACCGCCGACGCGGTCTGCCGCGGTCTGGCCGAGGCGGTTGGCTGCATCGTCATCTCCGTTGACTACCGGCTGGCGCCAGAGCACGTCTACCCCGCAGCCGTGGAGGACGCCTACGCCGCAACCTGCTGGGCTGCTGCCAACGCTGAATCGCTCGGCGGCTCAGGCAAGCTGGCCGTGACCGGGGAGAGCGCCGGCGGCAACCTGGCCGCCGTGGTCTGCCAGAAGGCCAGGGACGAAGCGGGCCCGAACATCGACTTCCAGCTGCTGGCCTATCCGGTCGTCGACCACGACCTCAGTCGCGCGTCCTACGATGAGAACGGTGAGGGTTACCTGCTGGAGAAAAGCACCATGGTCTGGTTCTGGGACCACTACTGCGCGCCGGAGCAACGTGCTGAGGCAGCCGCCAGCCCGCTGCTGGCTGCGTCCCTGGCGGACCTGCCGCCGGCTGTGGTGCTGACCGCCGAGTTCGATCCGCTGCGTGACGAGGGCAAGGCCTACGCGGATGCGCTGACCGCGGCCGGAGTGTCGGCGAAGCTCATCAACTTCGATGGCCTGGTGCATGACTTCCTGGCCACCGCCGAGGTCTTCCAGTGCTCACGGGCGGCATTCGAGCAGACAGTGGCCAAGCTCAAGCAGGGGCTGGCCTGATCCGGCCCGCGAACGACCAAGCATTACAGCAGGAAACTCTCAATGAAATACGTGCTCATCTGCGAAGACAAAAAAGACAGCCTGGAAGTGCGGCTCGGCAATCGGGACAAGCACCTGGCCTTCATCGGCGAGCTGGGTGATCGGGTCAGCCTGGCTGGGCCCATGCTCAGCGATGACGGCGAGAGCATGGTGGGCTCGATCCTGATCATCGAGGCGGATTCCGCCGCCGAGATCCAGAGCATCGCCGACCGTGACCCGTACGCGCTGGCCGGCCTGTTTGAAAGCGTCACCATCCGGCCGTTCCGCCAGGTGGTGCCCAGCGCCTGAGCGGAGCGCTCCGCGAGGACAGCGCCAGCGTCCTGACAGCCAGGCACAAAAAAACGCGGCCCTCGGGCCGCGTTTTTCGTCGCGTCAGTCGACGGCGCGTCTAGTCGACGCGGGCTTCCGCGTAACCGGAGAGCACCACCGTGCCGTCCTGGTTCTTGGTTTCCACTGCAAAGCGGGCAATACCGTCGTCCACAGACTCCACCGTCGCGGTGCCGGTCAGGCTGTCGCCCGGCCACACCTGGTTGGTGAAACGGACGCCGTACTTGGTCAGCCGGCCGTCACCCACGTAGTTGGTGAGCATGCCGCCGGTCATGCCCATGGTGAGCATGCCGTGCGCAAAGACGGTCGGGTATCCCGCCACCTTGGTGGTGAAGATCTCGTCCGTGTGCAGCGGGTTGTAGTCACCCGACGTGCCTGCGTACTGAACGATCTGAGTTCTCTTCAGATCTTCCACCAGGCTTTCGCTGTAGGTGTCGCCGATGTTCAGATCACTAGCTTTTAATGCCATTTCCGCTACCCCCTAGCTGTCCACCGGACGTTCAGTGCGAACGCCGACGCCTGTGGCTGTGATGACGAGCTCGCCGTTCTGATCCCGGTACTCGGTGACCGACTCGGAGAACATCAGCTTGCCGGCCCGCTTGGACTCCTTCTCCCAGGTTTTGCCCGGCTTGGTCGTTGCGGTGAGCACGTCGCCCGGCTTCAGGTGCCGGTGGTACTCGAAGTGCTGCTCGGCGTGGAGGCCACCGCCGCCACCGCCGCCACCACCACCGCCGCCACCGGCTTCTTTCTTAACCCCGGTGGGCTCCTTGCCGGAACCGAACCAGCCGTCCCCACCCACCTTCGGGCGCAGGAAGTAGTCCGGATCGAACTGGGCGCTCGCCTGAGCAAAGGTCGGCGGCGCAATGATGGTGCCGGGCTCGGTACCCTTCGCGTACTCGTCGTCGTAGTAGATCTGGTTGTCGTCCCCTACCGAACGAGCAAACATCATGATGTGGCTCGCCTCGACGGGAAATTTGTCAGCCGCCATGTTGATCCCCCCTATGGTCTTTAAGTCATTTAAATCAGCGGACTGGCGAGTTTAGCGCCCTTTGAATTCCGGATCACGCTTCTCCAGGAAGGCGCTGATCCCCTCCATCTTGTCCTCGGTCTGCACCAATGCGCCCTGCGCGTACTTCTCCAGCATCAGCGCCCCGGCCAGGCTCGCCTCCATGCCGAAGTTGACCATGGCCTTCATGGTTCGCGGCACGAAAGGTGCGTAGCTGGCCAGCTGATCAGCCATCCGCCGGGCTTCCGGCAGCAGCTCTTCAGGCTCGACGATCCGGGTGATCAGGCCGATGGCCAGCGCTCGCTCGGCGCCCACCGGATCCCCCATCAGCAGCATCTCCATGCCCCAGCCGCGACCGACGATCCGGGGCAGGCGCGCGGTGGCGCCACCGCCCGGAATGATGCCGAGCTTGCCTTCGGGCGTTGCGAACCGGGAGTGCGGCGTGGCGATCCTGAGATCGCAACCGAGGGCAACTTCCAGGCCGCCGCCCATGCAGATGCCATCGATGGCGGCGATGGTCGGCTTCGGTGTCCGCTCGAGCTGGTCGGCCAGCCCCTGGACGATGGGCTCCAGGGCTTTCCTGAAGTCCCGGTGCTTCACCTCCTCCAGATCCGAGCCGGAGGCGAATGACTTGCCGCCGGCACCGGTGATGGTGATCACCCGAACCGCCTCGTCGTCCGCCGCGGCTGCCACCGCCGCCTGCAGGTCGTCCAGCGTGCCGAGGGAGATGGCGTTGTGCCGATCGGCCCGGTTGATGGTGATCAGGGCCATGGGGCCCTGCACCTCGTAGAGAATGTTGTCGTAGCTCACCGGTTGAACATGTCCTTCACGCCGTCCAGATCAGTGCCGACGCGTTCCTGAAGTTCTTTGTCCAGACGCTCTTCGGCGTCCTGCTTCAGCTCATCCACATTCAGGCTTTCCTTCGCCAGCGCTTCGGTGGACGCCTGCACGATCGGGTTCAGCAGCTGCTGCAGCGCTTCGCGGATGGTCACGCCCTGCGACTTCTCGCCAATTCCGGTCAGCCTGATGTCCGGGATCTCCACCGCCTTGTCGCCGAGGATGTCGGAGCTGAGCGATGTCCGGGCATTGGTGAAGGCGAAGTTCTCGATGATGATCTTCGGCTCCGGACCCGCCGCCTCGTCTGCCGGCGCGGCTTCGCTGGTGCTGTCGGAACCCAGGTTGGCCATCAGCGCCTGCAGGTTGGTATCGGTGCCTCTGGCAACCATTGCCAGATCCGCGGCGTCGATCTCGATGGTGCGAATCTGGATCAGGCTCTCGCTCTGGCCCAGCGGATCCAGGCCCAGCTTGATCGCGCCGAGGCTGAACGCATGCGGGCCGTCGAAGCCTTCCGGGTTGCCGATCACCAGCCCCCTGAGCTCGCCGGTTCCCTGGGTCAGGGATATGTCTGCCGAGCCCAGCCGGACGTCCACGCCCAGATACTTCGGCCCGTACGTTTCCACAGCGGTCTTGATCAGACCACCCGAGTTCATCACCAGGTAAACGCCGAGGCCGACCACGACCAGCAGCAGGATTCCGATCAGCCATCCGATGGCTTTCATGACTCACCTCCAAGCAGTTGCATGTCTTCGATGAAGGCCTGGCTGCGCGCGATGGACGTTTCCATGTCGCGTACCAGCGCGGCCACGTTGGTTTCAATCATCCCGAGCTCGCCTTCCAGAGAGGCGATGGCCTGGGCGTTGAGGTTGTGCTTCAGGAACAGCACCTGATCCTGAAACGCGGTGAGCACCGGCGGCATCTTCGACTCCGCGCGGCGCATCGACTGAATGAGCTCGTTGTACTGGCGGCGCGAGCTGCGCAGCTGCTCGGCGCTGGCGGAGCGAAGTCGGGAGTTGCTGATCTGCTCGATCTCGGCTTCCCACTCTTCGAACAGATCTTCGGAAACGTCTTCCACCGAGTCGATCCGATCGGTCACCCGCTCGGCTCTGGACTGCGCATCTTCAAATGCGTCCGAAAGCTCCTCGTAGGTGTCCTTGAGATCCGAAGGGGGAACGTTGACCACGCTGGAGAACTTCTCGAGCGCGCTCTGGAACTCTTCCTTGGCGTCCTCCTGGGCCTCAGCTGCGTCTTCCACCCGGTCCACGAGTATGTCCCGCTTGTGCACGCCGACCTTTTCCCAGGCGCCGTAGTAGGCGCTTTCGCAGCCCGCGAGCAGGAGCAGTCCGCACAGCAGCCAGGCTTTCCTCATCTCAGCTTCCCAACAGAGCAAAGGCGCAAGGTTAGGGGATGGTCCCAGGCCTGTACACCACCGCCCGTATCACGGTTAACACCGATTGTGTCAAACAAGATGCTTGGGCATCATCGCGACCAGGACACTACTAGATACCTGGGAGGGTAATCATCATGGAAGAAATCTCCACCGAGCAGATGGCCGGCTACATGGATACGGCTGTCGAAATGACCATGACCTATGGTCCGCAGCTGATTCTGGCCATCGTCGTTCTGATCGTCGGCCTCTGGATCATCAACCGGGTTGTGCGGTTGATGGGCGCGGGCATGGAGCGGAGCAACACCGAGCCGACCCTGGCCAAGTTTCTCTGCAACCTGAGCTCCGTCGGCCTGAAGGCGCTGCTGCTGATCAGCGTCGCCTCCATGATCGGGATCGAGACCACCTCGTTCATCGCGGTCTTGGGTGCCGCCGGCCTGGCCGTCGGCCTGGCTCTGCAGGGCAGCCTTTCCAACTTCGCCGGCGGCGTGCTGGTGCTGATGTTCCGGCCCTACAAGGTCGGCGACTTCATCGACGCCCAGGGCGTGATGGGGACGGTGCACGAGATCCAGATCTTCAACACCATCCTGAAGACGCCGGACAACAAGGTGATCATCGTGCCGAACGGTTCGATCTCGAACGGCATCATCACCAACTTCTCCATGGAAGCTACCCGCCGCGTCGACTTCGTGTTCGGCATCGGCTACTCGGACGACATCGCCAAGGCGAAAGCCACCATCGAGCGTCTGGTTAGAGAAGACAGCCGGACCCTGAGCGATCCGGAGCCGCAGATCGTCGTTTCCGAGCTGGCCGACAGCTCCGTGAACATCACCACCCGGGTCTGGGTAAACGCGGCCGACTACTGGGGCGTGTTCTTCGATCTGACGGAGAAGGTGAAGCTCACCTTCGATCAGGAAGGCATCTCGATCCCGTTCCCGCAGCGCGACGTGCACGTCATCCAGGAAAACGGCTAAGCGCCAACGCCTGGCCGCACCTTCGGGTTTGCACTCGAGGAAAAAGAAAAACCGCCGGCCTGGAGAGGGAACCGGCGGTTTTTGAGGCGACCTCCGCAAGGAGGTCTCAAGGGGATAAGACCGATCCTTCCGTTCTCATTCCGAGACCTTCCAGATCGTGTCGTGACTTCACTATGGACCGCAGCTGTTTCCGACGGATTACGCCGCCCGCGGTTTTTGTGTCAATTTGTTACCCAGCCCCGTCAGCAAGCCGATTTCTGCCGGAACTATGAATTTTTAATGGAGATTTAGCGCTTCTGACCTTCCTGCTCCTGACAAGAGCGCGAACGCGCAGTCGCGGCCCGGCAGCTCAGCTGGGCTCAGGCGCGAGGCTGCCCAGGGGCGCCAGCGATACCACCACATCCGTACCGCCACCCGGCGGATCCTCAATGCGAACCCGCCAGCCATGGGCCTGGCAGAGCTGCATGACGATGGCCAGACCCAGGCCGCTGCCACCGGTGACGCTGCTTCGGGAGCTGTCGAGACGGAAGAACGGCTGAAACACCTGCTCTTTGAACTCGTCCGGGATACCGGCGCCATGATCCACCACGTGGACCTCGGTGCCATCGAGCCGGACGCTGACGCCTTCGCCATGCTGCTGCGCGTTGCTGATCAGGTTGCTCAGCACCCGCTTCAACGCGCCCGGTGCCAGGGGCAGGGTCAACTCGGCGGAGGTGCCCGGCAGCACGGTAAAGGGGATGCTGGCGTCGTAACCATCCACCACATCTTCGATGAACGGCACCACCTGAACCTTCTGTGCCGACTCGCCGGTGCCCCGGGCGAAGCGCAGGGTGTCACCGATCAGGGCATCCATGGCTTCCAGATTACGTTCGAAGCGCTGCACCAGCTTCGGGTCGACGTTGTCCGGCAGCAGCTCCAGCGCCAGGCGCATGCGGGTCAGCGGCGTGCGCAGATCATGAGAAATCCCGGCCAGCAGGGTGGTCCGGTTCGACAGCAAGGCCGAAATCTCCCTGGCCATGGTGTTGAAGTTGCGGGCCAGCGAAACCAGCTCCCGCGGCCCCTGCTCCGGCAGCGGTTCGAAGTTCTCGCCGCCCCGAAAGGACTCGACCCGATCCGCCGCAGCCACCAGTGGCCGGGTAATGCGCTGGACGATGTAGAGGGAGGTCAGGAAAACGATGGCCGCGCCCAACCCGAAGATAATGATGCCGATGTAGAGCGGCTCGATGTCGCGCCGCCCGGGTGAGAAGCCGATCTGCAGCTGCTGACCGCCCATGTTCACATCCAGCCAGATCAGCTCATCGCCTTCCAGCAGCGCTACCGGCTCGCCGAGACGCTCGGAGAGCTGATCCTGCACCAGGCTCAGATACGGCTGGGAAAGGGTGGCGGTCGCCAGCTCTCTGGGCGCCGAGCTGATGATCAGGTCGTGATTCTCCGCCAGCTCCAGCTCGAAGTAGGGCCGCGCGGCGGGCGGCAGCTCAACCCAGGTTTGCGCCGAGAGCACCAGCAGGGCTGCCTCGTCATTGGCTGACTGCTGGGCGATGGGCTCGATCAGGTAGGTGTTGAGCGCAGCGATCGACACCAGCGCGATGAGAAAAGAGCTTACGGCCAGGGTCAGGTTGGTTCGGGCAAGCAGCGAGCCCTGGGCATAACCGCCCGGTCGTTCAGCCATCACCATCCGGGCAGAACATGTAGCCCTTCCCCCAGACCGTCTTGATGAACAGCGGTGCCGACGGATCCGCCTCGATCTTGCCGCGCAGCCGCGTCACCCGCACATCGATGCTGCGATCGAACGGCGAGCGCTCGGCACCCGTGAGCAGGTCGAGGATGCGGTCCCGGTCCAGCACTTTGTTCGGGTTGGAGACCAGGATGGCGAGCAGATCGAACTCGCCGCTGGTGAGCGATACGGGCTCGCCGTTCCGGGTGAGCCGATGGGCGCTGACGTCCAGCTCGAACTCGCCGAAGCTCACCTTGCCGGTCGCCGTTTCCGTACCGCCGGTGCTGCCGGCCCGCCGCAGCACCGCGCGAATCCGCGCCAGCAGCTCCCGCGGGTTGAAGGGCTTCGGCAGGTAGTCGTCTGCACCCACTTCCAGGCCGACGATCCGGTCGATGTCGTCGCCCTGCGCGGAGACGATGACGATGGGTATGTGGCCTTCGTTCTTCAGCCGCCGGGCAATCGTCAGCCCATGCTCACCGGGCAGCATGAGGTCGAGGACGATCAGGTCGACGGTGTTTTCCTGGAGGAAGGCATCCATGGCTTCGCCGCTGTCCACGCAGTGAACGATGAAGCCCTGCTGGGTCAGATAGGCTTCGGTGAGCTCACGGATCTCGGGGTCGTCGTCGACCACCAGAAGTTTGGCGACTTCGGCGTCCAACGCGGAGGCTTAGCTGGAGGGGTCGCTGGCGCGCACGACCGGCGGGGTCATGGCGGCATCAAGGGGTGGTGCTGCTTCTTCGGCCTTCGTGCCCCCTTCTACCGGGGTCGGCTCGGCATTGCGCTGCTCGAAGCCGGTCCCGAATCCGGACGGCTTCTCGTCCGCGGAGGGTCGCACCCGGATCACCTTGGTCTCGATCTTGAGGTAGCGGCCGTTGCCGCTGTAGACGCGGCCATAGCGACGCTGGGTCCGAATCATCAGCACGCCATCGGAATCTTTCCGCTGCGCCATGCGCAGCTTCACCTCGCGCAGCAGCGCCTCTTTCTCGGGGGCGCTCAGCACGTCCCAACGCGCACCCAGGCGGGTGAGCTCATGATCGGTGCTTTTCGAGTAGTCGGGTGCCGCTGGTTGCAGCGGAGAGTTGGCCAGCTGCGGCGTGCTGACAGGCATCTGAGGATTTGCAGGCTCGCTGCCAGCGGCCGTGGCGAGCGCGGGTGATAAGGCCAGCAGAGCCACCGCCAGCTGCCTGGCCCAGGCCGAGCCAACGCCTGCGGGGGACGCGACGCTGCCCTGCTCCGGCATTGCTGCCGAACCAATCAGCCTGTCTCCCTGACGTTCTTGTTGACGCTCTTCCTGAGGCATTCGTCCGATAAAACGCATAATTCCTCGGGCCGTACTCTGTATCGGCTGCCTAACGGCTACTTCACGGCTGCGCCTGGACCTGGCCTGACGAGCCGCCGGTATTCTGACCGGCGGCTGTTTCCTGGCCATTTCCCGCTGGTTTCAATTTGTAACCAGCGGAAAGGGCCATTTTACGGGGCTTTCAGCCCGGTTCAGGCAGCCTCGAAGAGGCCGGCTGCACCCTGACCGCCGCCGATGCACATGGTCACGACGCCGTACTTCTTGCCGCGGCGACCCAGCTCACGCAGGATCGAGCCGGTCTGGCGGGATCCAGTCATGCCGAAGGGATGGCCGATGCTGATGCTGCCGCCGAGAACGTTGTAGATCTCGGGGTCGATGCCCAGCTTGTCGCGGCAGTAGAGGCACTGAGAAGCGAAGGCTTCGTTCAGCTCCCACAGATCGATGTCGTCCTGAGACAGGCCGGCGTTCTGCAGCAGTCGCGGAATGGCAAATACCGGACCGATACCCATCTCGTCCGGCTCGCAGCCGGCGACGGTGAAGCCGCGGTAGATGCCGAGCGGCTCAACGCCGAGCTGAGCAGCACGATCTGCGCTCATCAGCAGGGTCATGGAGGCGCCGTCGGACAGCTGAGAAGCGTTGCCGGCGGTGACCGTTCCGTCTTCCTCGAATGCCGGCGGCAGGCCAGCCAGACCTTCCAGCGTGGTGTTCGGACGGTTGCACTCGTCCTTGTCCACGGTGACTTCTACGCGGGACTCTTCGCCCGTTTCCTTGTCCACCTTCAGCATGGTTGCCTGCATGGGGGCAATCTCTTCGGCGATCTTGCCGGCCTCAACGGCAGCGGCGTAACGCTGCTGGCTGAGCAGAGCAAACTCGTCCTGCATTTCCCGGGTGACCTGGTAGCGACGAGCGACCACCTCGGCGGTGTTGCCCATGGCCATGAAGATGTCCGGCTTCTCTTCCAGCAGGCGCTTGTTCAGCTCTGCCTTGCCCGGCTCCTGACGCGTGCGCATGGAGATGGAATCAGCGCCGCCGGCGATGGCGACCTGGGTCTGACCGGTGGCGATCTGGTTCGCTGCCAGCGCGATGGACTGCAGGCCGGAGGAGCAGAAGCGGTTGATGGTCATGCCACCGGTGGTGATCGGCAGCTTGGACAGCACTACGGCGAGACGGGCCAGGTTGCCGTCCTGCTCACCAGCGTGGCTGGCGGCACCGACAACGACGTCTTCGACTTCGTCCGGGCTGACGTTCGGGTTGCGATCGAGCAGAGAGTCGATGCAATGAGCCAGCATGTCATCCGAGCGGGTCAGGTTGAAACTGCCGCGGAAGGCCTTAGCCAGGCCAGTGCGGACGCTATCGACGATTACCACGTCTTTCATGAGATTCCCCCAATATATTGGTAGCGAGGTCTAAAAAACGGCCAGCGTCCAAAGCCCGCGGCAGCTGCGCGGCAACAGTCCCACCAACCTTCAAAAGTGTCAGCCCGGCATCTTACCCCCAGACCAATCCGCTGGCCAGGCAGCTTTTTCGGCGCAAAATCGCCCGAATCCGGCCCGTGCTATGCTCCCGAACAGGGAAAGGGGGAACTGCAGTGACACTGAATCGCACCGAGACGCTCGTTGACGGGCTGTGTTTCGGCGAGGGTCCGCGCTGGCACGACGGCGCGCTCTGGCTGTCGGACATGCATGCCCGGGAAGTGCTCAAAGTCGGCGACGATGGCCAGGTCGAGTCGATCGTCCGGGTCGAAAACTCCCCGTCAGGGCTCGGCTGGCTACCGGACGGCCAGCTCCTGGTGGTGTCCATGGAGGATCGCAGCCTGCTGCGTTTCGACGGCGAGCAGCTGCACCCGCACGCCGATCTCAGCAACTTCGCCACCTTTCACTGCAACGACATGGTGGTGGATGCGCAGGGTCGCGCCTACGTGGGCAATTTCGGCTTCGATCTGCACACCCGGCAGAAGCCGGTGCCAGCTACCCTGGTCTGCGTGGAGCCGGACGGCAGCGCCCGGGCGGTGGCCGATGAGCTCATGTTCCCGAACGGCACAGTCATCACCCCGGACGGCGATACGCTGATCATCGCCGAATCGTTCGGCGCCAGGCTGACGGCCTTCGACATCGCCGACAACGGCGACCTCTCGAACAGGCGGCTCTGGGCAGACCTGCCTAAAGGGGCGGTGCCGGACGGCATCTGCCTGGACAGTGAAGGCGGCATCTGGTCCGCCTCCCCCACCACCTGCGAGTGCATCCGCCAGGACGAGGGCGGCGAGATCACGCACCGGGTGGAGGTGGAGCAGGGCGCATTCGCCTGCATGCTGGGCGGCGCGGACGGCACGACGCTGTACGTGCTCACCGCCGACACCTCGGACCCGGATGAGTGCGTCGCCCGGCGAACGGGTAAGATAGAGCTGGCCAGAGCGCCCTACCCCGGCGCCGGCTGGCCCTGACCCCCACCGCCAGCACCTGGCGGACGCAACATCACAGGATTGGACCATGCTGTACGAGAACTACCAGTCTCCGTGGCTCGACGACGAGCTGAATATCCTCCGCGACGCCGCGGGCAAATTCTTCGATCAGGAGTTCGTGCCGCACCTCGAGCGCTGGCTCGAGCAGGGCGAGCTGGATCGGGATGCCTGGCGCCAGGCCGGGCAGGCAGGCCTGCTCTGCGCCGAGATGCCGGCCGAGTACGGCGGCGCTGGCGGCGACTACCGGCACGACACGGTGATCATGGAGGAGTTCACCAAGCGCGGCCTGGCTGGCTGGGGCAACCAGGTGCACAGTTCCATCGTCGCCCCGTACATCCTCCACTACGGCGACGAAGAGCAGAAAAAGCGCTGGCTGCCCGGCATGGCCAGCGGCGATCTGGTCGGCGCCATCGCCATGACCGAGCCGAACACCGGCTCCGACCTGCAGAGCGTCAAGACCACGGCCATCCGCGATGGCGACGAGTACGTGATCAACGGCAGCAAAACCTACATCACCAACGGTCAGCACGCCGACCTGATCGTGCTGGTGGCGAAGACCGACCCGAGCCTGGGCGCCAAAGGCATCAGCCTGATCGTGGTTGAGGCGGACAGCGCCGGCTTCGAGCGCGGCCGCAACCTGAAGAAGCTCGGCCTGAAGAGCGCCGACACCTCAGAGCTGTTCTTCTCCGACTGCCGGGTGCCGGTGGCCAACCGGCTCGGCGAGGAAGAAGGCAAAGGCTTCATCCAGCTCATGCAGCAGCTGCCGCAGGAGCGGCTCTCCATCGCCCAGGCGGCCATCGTCTCCGCCGAGCGGGCAGTGGAGATCACCACCGAGTTCGTCGCCGAGCGCAAAGCGTTCGGGCAGCGGGTGCTGGATTTCCAGAACACCCGCTTCAAGCTGGCCGAGTGTAAAACCGAAGCGCTGATCGGCCGCACGTTCGTCGATCATTGCGTCATGAAGCTGCTCGACAACGAGCTCGACGCGGCCACCGCCTCGATGGCCAAGTACTGGTGCACGGAGAAGCAGTGCCAGATCATCGATGAGTGCCTGCAGCTGCACGGCGGCGCCGGCTACATGGACGAGTACGAGATCTCCCGCATGTACGCGGACGCACGGGTGCAGAAGATCTACGGCGGCACCAACGAGATCATGAAGGAACTGATCGGCCGGACCCTGGGCTAGCAGCCGGCCTCATGCTTCAGTACTGGCGTTTCTACTGGCCACTCGCCCTGACGGGGGTGGCCATGGTGCTGTCGGTCCAGTTCCAGAACGCTGCGCTCGCCCGCTACCCGGAGGCGGTCACCGAGCTCGCGGTGTACGCGCTGGGCTACGGTGCCTTCGGCTTTTTCCGGGCCAGCCTCAACTTCATCGCTCAGCTGACCACGGTATTCGCCCGAAGCGTGGAAGCGCTCCGCCGCTGCCAGCGCTACGTGCTCAGCGTCAGCGTGCTGATCATGCTGCCCCTCATCTATCTGGGCCACAGCGAGGGTGGCGCCTGGCTGCTGGCGGCCGCTTTCGGCACGGAACCGGACATCACCGCCCGGGTTCAGGAGTACCTGATCTACCTGGCGCCGATCGTGCTGCTGGGTGCACAGCGGTTTTACTACACGGGCCTGCTGGTCCAGGCCCGGCTCACCGGCTGGGTCACCATCCTCAACGTTATCTTCCTGGTGGCCGTCATCCTCGGCCTGCTTGCCGGCTTCAGCCTCGGCTTCCGGCCGGTGTACGCGCTGGTGGGCTCAGAGGCACTGGCCATCGCGCTGCAGCTGCTGCTGACGATCTGGGTGAAGCGCACTTACTACCGCCTGCCCGAGGTGGCAGAGCATCAGAACGTCACCTATCGGGAGCTGACCGCGTTCTTCATCCCCGTATCCATGACCGGGGTGATGTTCGCCCTGTCGCGGCCGGTGCTGTTCGCGTTCGTCAGCCGCCTGCCGGAGGGCCTGGCCACCATCGCCGCGCTGCGGGTGGCCTTCGATTTCTCCATGCTGTTCCAGCAGGCGGCCAATCAGTTCCGCCATTTCTTCGTCACCTTCGGCCTCGACGACCTGCCGGGCAAACGCCGCTTCATGGCCCTGGTCGGCAGTGCCATCACGGCGATCATGCTGATCTTTGCGCTCACACCTCTATCGGCCTGGGTCTGGCGCGACCTGATGAGCATTCCCGAGGAGGTGCTCAGCATGTCCGTGCAGGTGTTCCTGATCATGTGCCTCATGCCGGCCGTGATCCTTCTGCGCAACTACTTTCATGGCCGGCTGATGGTGGAGCGGCGCACCTCGGGCATGGCCGTGGGCAGCGCGCTCAGGGTGATCGGCATCTACTTCGGCGCCATGCTGTTTTTCAACCTGGGCTGGCTGAATCACATCACCGCGTCGCTGCTGCTGATCATGGGCTTCCTGATCGAAACCGCGGTGGTGGTTCAGGCGGCGGTAAACGGAAAGGGAGTGCGGGAAAAGGCCACTGCAAACAGGTAACCGACGCAGGCGAGAGCCATTACGAAGCCGACCACCTTCAGGCCGCGAGTCTTCGCCCGCATGGTGAGCACGCCGAAGCCGATGTAGCCGAGCAGCGCCAGCATCTTCGCGGCCAGCCAGCCGTCGGTGAAGGAAGCGCCGATGGAGAACACCATGATCACGCCGATGCTCAGCAGCGTCGTGTCGATCACATGCGGCAACACGCGCACCCATTTCTCGTCGCGCAGCGGCGAGTCGACGATGGCCCAGAGGCCGCGAACGACGAAGCCGATCACGGTGAGGTAGGCCAGGGTGATGTGCAGGCTTTTCAGCACGGAGTTCGTTTCCGGCGAGAGAGTTGGACTATGATCAGGCAACAACAGCAAACTGACAATCAAGGGAAGCCCGGGATTGATGGATGAGATGATCGATCAGGCCATGCGGCCGATCACCGACGCAGTCTGGAGCTTCATTTTCTTCGCCGTGCCCGTTGGCGATACCGAGCTGCCGCTCATCGTCGTCTGGCTCATCGCCGGCGGCCTGTTCTTCACCATCTATCTGCGCTTCATCAACATCCGCGGCTTCGGGCACGCCATTAATCTGATCACCGGCCGCTTCGCCAAAGACGACGACCCGGGCGAGATCTCCCACTTCCAGGCGTTGAGCACCGCGGTTTCCGGAACGGTGGGCATCGGCAACATCGCCGGCGTGGCGGTGGCCATCTCCCTCGGCGGCCCGGGCGCCACCTTCTGGCTGATCGTCGCCGGCTTCCTCGGCATGTCCACCAAGTTCGCCGAGTGCACCCTGGGCCTGAAGTACCGGCATCAGCACGAGGACGGCTCCGTATCCGGCGGCCCCATGTACTACCTCGAGCAGGGCCTGCGCGAGCGGAACCTGCCGAGCGTCGGCCGGGCCCTGGGCATCTTCTACGCGGCCTCCATGGTCATCGGCTGTCTGGGCATCGGCAACATGTTTCAGTCGAATCAGGCGGCCGCCATTCTGATCGACGTCACCGGCGGCGCCGACAGCCCGTTCGCCGGCCAGGCCTGGATCGTCGGCATACTCATGGCCATCGCGGTGGCGCTGGTGATCATCGGCGGCATCCGCTCCATTGCCCGCACCACCTCGAAGCTGGTGCCGGGCATGGCGCTGCTCTACGTGCTGACCGCGCTGCTCATCCTGGTCATGAACTACGACGCCATTCCGGGCGCATTCGTGGCCATCTGGAACGGCGCTTTCGCGCCGGAAGGGATTGCCGGCGGCATCATCGGCGTGATCATCATCGGCTTCCGCCGGGCGGTGTTCTCCAACGAGGCCGGCCTCGGCTCCGCGGCCATCGCCCACTCGACGGCCCGCACCCGCTATCCGGTCAGAGAAGGCTACGTGGCGCTGCTTGAACCCTTCATCGACACCGTGGTGATCTGCACCATGACCGCGCTGGTGATCATCACCACCGTGTACGACCCGGCCCTGGCCGGCACCGGTGTGAGCGGCATCGAGCTCACCACCCGGGCGTTCGAGAGCACCCTGTCCTGGACGCCGATACCGCTGTCGATTGCCGCAATCCTGTTCGCGTTCTCGACCATGATTACCTGGGCCTACTACGGGGTGAAGGCGTTCACCTACCTGGTGGGCCATCACCGCTGGGCTGATCTGGGCTTCAAGGTGTTCTTCCTCGCCTTCGTGGTTCTCGGCTCCTCCGTGCAGCTGGGCGCGGTGGTCGACCTGTCGGACGCGCTCGTCTTCGTGGTGGCGATCCCCAACCTGCTGGGCCTGTATCTGCTCGCCCCGCTGATCAGAAAGGAGCTGGCCGACTATGAAGCCAACCATCGCTAGGACCGTGAGTCACCTTGTTAGATTGCGAACCATACTGCCCGCTGCGCTGCTGGCTGCATCATCGACAGCCTCGACCTGGGCTGCCGAGGCACCGGCGGATCACCTCTTTACCGGCAAGCACATCATCACCATGGAGCCGGGCTTCGATCGCATCCGCAAAGCGCGGCCGACTGCCGTGGCGATTCGCGGGGAAAAGATCGTCTGGATGGGTGATGCGGACAACGCGGACAGCCTGATCGGCGAACACACCCAGGTGCACGAGCTGGGTGAGCAGGCGCTGCTGCCCGGCTTCATCGATGCGCACGGCCATCTGAGCTTCCTCGGCGCAACCGTTGCGCTGGCCAACCTGGCGCCGCCGCCGGTGGGCCCGGTGGACAGCTTCGAGTCGCTCAAGCAGACGCTTGCCGAGTACATCGAAAGCAATCAGATCCCAGCCGGCAGCTGGGTAGTCGGCTTCGGCTACGACGACTCGCTGATGGCCGAGCGGGACCATCCGGACCGGCGGGTGCTGGATACCGTCTCGACGGCGCACCCGATCGCGCTGACCCACGTCTCCGGCCATCTCGCCACCGCCAACTCGCTCGGCCTCGAGCGTGCCGGCATCGACTCGGAAACCGCCGATCCGGCCGGCGGTCACATCCGCCGTTACCCGGATTCCAGCGAGCCCACCGGCGTGCTCGAAGAGACCGCCACCTACAAGCTGCGCCAGCAGATCATGCAGCCCCGCGGCAACCCGCTGGATACGGTGACCAACGCCCTCACCGCGTACGCCGAGAACGGCATCACCACGGCCCAGGATGGTGGCGCTCAGAAAGCAACGCTGCAGCTGCTGGAGGCTGCAGCTTCCGCCGGGCTGCTCAACATCGACGTCGTCGCCTATCACATGGTCGGCAACAACGACCTCACCACCGTGGACGGCATTCCCTTCGGTCGCTACCAGAACCGGCTCAAGGTGGGAGGGGTGAAGATGATGCTGGATGGCTCGCCGCAGGGTAAAACGGCTTACCTCACCGAGCCCTACCACGTGCCGCCCCCCGGGCAGAGCGACGACTACCGCGGCTATCCGATCCTGCCGGATCCGGCGGTGGATGCCATGTTCAGGGCCTACCTGGACGCCCGCATCCCGATCCTCGCGCATGCCAACGGCGACGCCGCGGCGGACCAGCTGATCAACGCGGTCGACCGGGCTGCCCCCCGGGAGGGCCATCGCACCGTGATGATTCACGCCCAGACCGTGCGCGAGGATCAGCTCGATCGGATGGCCGAGCTCGGCATCATCCCGTCCTTCTTCTCCGCCCACGTCTTCTTCTGGGGCGACTGGCATCGGGACTCGGTGCTCGGGGAGGCACGAGGCAGCCGGATCAGCCCCACCCGTTCGGCCTGGGACCGGCAGATGCCGTTCACCCTGCACAACGATGCACCGGTGGTGCCGCCGGACGTGATCCGATTGATCTGGGCCACCACCAACCGCAAAACCCGCTCGGACCAGGTGCTCGGGGCGGAGCAGCGGCTGAGCACCTTCGAAGCGCTGTCCGCGGTGACCCGCATGGCCGCCTACCAGAACTTCGAGGAAGACGAGAAAGGCACCCTGGAGGTGGGCAAGCTGGCCGATCTGGTGGTGCTTTCGGAGAACCCGCTGAATGTGGACCAGGCCGACCTGCTGACGCTCGAGGTCCGCGAGACCTGGTCCCGCGGCGCTTCGGTGTTTCAGGCCGCTGCCGACTGAGCCAACGGCGGCTTTCTACCCCAGCCTTCCACCCACCTTGGCATTTTGCGTCCTCGGGTGCCCCGCGAGGGCGCTTTCTCTGTAAAATGTGCGCTTGCACAATTTTTCAGGTAGTTAGACCAATTCATGGAAGGCCCTAATTCACACATCTATTTCTCGCAACGACTCCGCCTCCACTACGTGGACTGGGGCAATGAGTCGGCACCGCCGCTGCTCATGGTGCACGGCGGCCGCGATCACTGCCGGAACTGGGACTGGGTTGCGGAGGCGCTCAGAGACGATTACCACATCGTCGCCCCGGACCTGCGCGGGCATGGCGATTCCCAGTGGGCCATCGGCAGCACCTACAATCACGTCGACTACGTTTACGACATCGCCCAGCTCATCCATCAGAAGAAGATGGACCCGGTCACCATCATCGCCCACTCCATGGGCGGGGGCGTGTCGCTGACCTATGCCGGGCTCTATCCGGAAACCGTCGAGAAGCTGGTGGTGATCGAAGGCATGGGACCGCCGCCGGAGATGATCAAGGATCGGATCAACGTGCCCACCCATCAGCGGCTCGACAACTGGGTGCAGGACCTGCGCAAATCTTCCGGCCGGCTGCCACGGCGCTACCCGACCCTGGAGGAGGCCTACGAGCGGATGCAGGCCGAGAACCCGCACCTCACCGAGGCGCAGGCACGGCATCTGACCATCCACGGCAGCAACCAGAACGAAGACGGCACCTACAGCTGGAAGTTCGACAACTACATGCGCAACTTCTCGCCCATCGGCCTGCCCTTCGAGGCTCAGTATGATCTCTGGAGCCGGATCAGCTGCCCGACCCTGCTGGTGCGCGGCACGGAGTCCTGGGCGTCGGATCCCTCCAAAGACGGCCGGGCCGACCACTTCAAGGACGTGACGGTGGCGAACATCGAAAACGCCGGGCACTGGGTGCACCACGACCAGCTCGATGAGTTCCTGGGGCTGACCAGGGACTTCCTGGCGGGCTGAGCCGCGCGTCCAACCATGAGCGAGCGCGCCACCCGTCTGCACGATACGCCCTGGCAGGGCGTGTTTTACCTGGCCGGGGGCGGCACCTCGCTGGTCGGCGAGATGCTCGGCACCCCCGGCGCGTCGCGCACGGTCATGGACGTCCGGATTCCCTACGCCAGCACGGCCATGGCCGAGCTGCTGGGGGCGGCACCGGAGCAGGCCTGCTCGGAGGCAACCGCCCGCGCCATGGCCATGAGCGCCTTTCAGAAGGCCCAGCAGCTGGGCGCTGAGCAGCCTTTCGGGTTCGCCTGCACCGCCAGCCTCGCCACGGATCGAACTAAGAAAGGCGAGCACCGGGCCCATGCCGCCATCCAGACGCCCAGCGACACCTACACCGCGTTCTGGACGTTCGACGGCGATCGGGCAGAGGAAGAGCAGGCGCTGTCGGAAGCGCTCTGGGCCAAGCTCGGTCGGGTGCTCGACATAGAGGGAGTGGAAGGCACCGCCGATGTGGTGCACACGGCCGGCAAACCCGCCTGGCAGTCGCTGATCCTCGGCGACACGCTGGCTGAAGCAACAACGGACCATGACGGCCAGCTGCTGCTGCCGGGTGCTTTCAACCCGCTGCACGCGGGCCACCAGCAGATGATGGCCGTGGCGGAAGAGATGACCGGGCTGACCGGCGCTTACGAGCTGTCGGTGGCCAACGTCGACAAGCCGTTCCTCGACTACCGGGAAATTGAGCGCCGCCTGGCGCAGTTCGACCGGGCCGTCTGGCTGACCCGGCTGCCCACCTTCATTGAGAAAGCCCGCCGGTTCCCGAACGCCACCTTCATCGTCGGGCTCGATACCCTGGTGCGGATTGCCGAGCCGCGCTACTACGGCGGCGTGCTCATGCGCGATGAAGCGCTGAAAGAGCTGACCGAGTACGGGGCTTCGTACGTGGTGTTCGGACGAGCGCTGAACGGCCGCTTCCAGGTGCTCGCCGATCTGCTCGATGCGCTGCCGCCAGCGTTGGCGGAACGGGCCCAGGGCGTGCCTGCCGAGCGGTTCAACAACCCGCTGTCCTCCACAGACCTTCGCCGGGACGAGCAGGCTCGCTGAGCCAGCAGCCCCCTACTCCAGATCTTCCAGCCGCTTCGGCCAGTTGTCTTTGAGCAGCCGGGACAGGGAGCGGTCCGCCAGCAACCGACCGTCGGTCTGGCAGCGGGCACAGTAGTTGGCCTCGTTCTCAGCGTAGACGATGCGCTGCACGGGCGAGCCGCAGGCTGGACAGGGTTCCTTGTACTTGCCGTGCACGGCCATCTCCTTGTGAAAGGCCGTGACCTTTTTCGGCCACTTCTCGCCGGTCTCTTCCCTGAGCAGCGCCGTCCACTCGCTGAGCACCCCGCGGCAGGCGTCGAACAGCCGCGTCATCTCCGCCTCGCTCAGGTTCACCGGGCGCTTGAAGGGTGACAGCCGCGCCCGCAGCAGGATCTCGTCGGAGTACGCATTGCCGATGCCGGCAAACACCCGCTGATCGGTCAGCGCCCGTTTCAGGGTGTGGTTGCTGTCGACGATACGGGCGGCAAAGGCCTCCTGATCGATCTCCAGCACCTCCAGGCCGCCGGGGTCTAACGCGGCCAGATCTGCCTCGCCCTGCACCAGCTTCAGCGACGCCCGCTTCTTCTTGCTCGCCTCGGTAAAGATCAGGCAACCGGACTCGAAGTCGAACGCTGCCAGCCCCCTGCCCTTGGGCACCGCGGCGCCGGTCTCGCCCCACTGCAGGCGGCCGGAAATCATGAGGTGAATGACGAGATAGAAGCCATCGCTGAGGGCCAGGACGATCTGCTTGCCGAGCCGACGGCTGCCGAGCAGCTGATGCCCGCACACCTCGTCCACCGTCGGCGTCACCGTGCGCAGCAGGAACGGGCTGGCCAGGCGGATGCCGGTGAGCGTCTCCCCTTCGAGACGCCGATCGATATGCTCCAGGTAAACCGTCAGGTCCGGCAGTTCGGGCACCGGGATTCCTCCTTCAGCGCCACCCGTGCGATCAGATCAACTCGCCTTCAGATCCAGATCTTCGGTCCGGACGACGGTTTTCCAGCGGCCGCGCTGGAAGCGCCAGATCAGCATGGTGGCCTTCAGCAGGTAGTCTCCCACCAGCGCCGCGTAAACCCAAACCACGGGCATGCCGAGGTAGGTCGCCAGTGCGGCCAGCCCGCAGCGCATGCCGATCAGGCTGAGCATGGTGGCCATGAGCGGAAAGCGGGTGTCGCCGGCGCCGCGCAGGCTGCCGCCAATGGAGAAGTCCACGGCAAGCAGCGGCATCATCGCGCCCAGCAGGTAGATGAACTCGACCGTGCGCTTCACGGTGATCTCGTCGTCGCCGATGAAGAACAGCGTCAACGGCTCGGCGTAGTACATGATCAGGCCGCCGAGCCCGCCCATGGCCGCCATGGCGAGCCAGGTGGAGCGCCAGCCGGCCCGGGCCGCCCCGTCCGGATCGTTGGCGCCCAGGTGCTGGCCAACCAGGGTGGAACCGGCAATGGAGAAGCCGAAGCCCACGGTCATGCAGATCTGCAGCACGTTGACGCCGATGTTGTAGGCCGCAAAGGCTTCGGTGCCGTAGAAGTTGCCGATCAGCATGAGGAAGGCGAAGAAGCCGAGCTGAAACACGCCCTGCTCGAGCGCCGCCGGGTAGCCGATGTCGAGCAGCCGGCGCAGCCGCGCCCGGCGCCACCAGCCACCGCCCACGTGCTTGACCCGGAACTTCTGCTTCACCCAGAGCACCACCAGCACCAGCCCGCCGACGGTGAAGGCAAGCCCGGCTGCCACCGCCGCACCGGCCACGCCCATCTCCGGGAAGCCGTAGGCACCGAACACAAACAGATACAGCAACGGGATGTTGATCACGTTGACCGCGCCGCTGATCCAGAGCGGCGACCAGGCATCGCCCGATGCCCGGAGCGCAGCAGCAAGGATGAAGTTCATTGAAAACGCCACGTTGAAGACGCAGAGCCAGCGAATGTTGTCGGAAGCCATCTCGAGCGTCTGCTCGTCGAGGCCGAAGACGCCGGCAAACTCCGGCGCGAACAGGAGCCCGAGGATGGCGATGATCAGCGACATGGCGCCGGCCAGCACCAGCGAGGCCATGGTGACCCGGCTCGCCTCCACGTAGTCGCCGGCGCCCCAGGCACGGGCGACCAGCGCCGTGGTGCCGGCGCTCACGGCCATCAGCACCGCCTGCATGGCGAAGAACACCCGCTGCCCGGCACCAACAGCCGCCAGCGCCTGAGGTCCCAGCTCGCCGATGAACTTGGTCTGCACCATGCCGACCACGGTGTAGGAGAGGTTGCCGAGGATGGAGGGAAAGGCCAGCTGCCAGATGCTCGGGCGCTCGGCGGCGGAGCCAGCTCTGCGGGCCTCCGCTTCCGCCTCGTCTTTCTGGCTCGGGAGCACGGACGCACCCTCCGAGCTTTCGCTCGAAGTGCCATCGTTGCGCTCCGGAGCCTCTCCGTCGCTGTCGATACTGCTGTCGCTCTTACTCACTTCCGACGTCACGTGATGCGCTGGTTATTGCCCGCTGCTAGTATTTCCGGCTCGTTTCAACCAGCCGCCGGGGCCAGTGGGAGGATGCCAATGACAGACTATGCCGATATCGAGGTCACGCAGACGGGTTACGTGGCCACGGTTGAAATCCAGCGGCCGCCTGCCAACTTCTTTGATCAGAGCCTGATCGCACAGATCGCCGACGCGTTCGATGCAGCGGACGACAACCCGGATTGCCGGGCGATCGTGCTGGCGTCACAAGGAAAACACTTCTGTGCCGGGGCGAATTTCGGCTCAGGGAAGGACGACGATTCCGGAAGCAGCGATTTTACCGAGGAAGGGTTCCGTAACACCACCGGAAAACTGTATCGGGAGGCCGCCCGGCTGTTCGGGAACAAGACGCCCATCGTCGGCGCCATCCAGGGCGCCGCCATTGGCGGTGGTCTGGGCCTGTCGCTGGTGCCGGACTTCAGGGTTGCCAGCCCCGCTGCGCGGTTCGGCGCCAACTTCGTAAAGCTCGGCATCCATCAGGGCTTCGGCATCTCCGTGACCCTGCCTCGGCTGATCGGCGAGCAGCAGGCAGCGCTGATGCTGCTGACCGGTCGTCGGGTCAGCGGCGAGGAAGCGCTGGCCATGGGCCTGGTGGATGTGCTGACCGACGAGGACAACCTGCGCGCGGAAGCCATGCGGCTGGCGACGGAAATCGCCGAGAACGCGCCGCTCGCCGTCAGCTCGGTGCGCGCCACCCTGCGTCAGGGCCTCGCCGAGGAAGTGGCGAAAGCCACCGAGCACGAGCTCTCGGAGCAGCTCTGGCTGCGCGCCACCGACGACGCGAAGGAGGGCATTCGGGCGGTCGCCGAGCGCCGGCCCGGAAATTTCACCGCAAGTTGATCGCCCGACTGCTCTGATGAACACGCACACGTACTTAAGGAGAGATGAATGAACGTTGGTAAGCTTGGTGTCTGGTACTTCTTCGATGGGCTGCCGGCCCCGCTGGCGGCGGAGGCAGCCAAACGCATCGAGTCCCTCGGCTACGGCACCCTGTGGATTCCGGAAACCGTTGGGCGACACCCGCTGGTGCACGCCAGCTGGCTGCTGGCTAACACCAGCACGCTGAACCTGGCGACCGGCATCGCCAACATCTACCACCGGGAGCCTGGCGTCACGCTCGCCGGCCACAACGCCCTGAACGAGCAGTCCGGCGGTCGCTTCCTGCTGGGCCTCGGCGTTTCCCACAAGCCGCTGGTGGAAGGCGTGCGCGGCCTGGATTACGGCCCGCCCGTGGCAACCATGCGCAAGTACCTGGAAGGCATGGCAACCGCGCCTTACCAGGGCGTGCCACCGGCAGAAACGCCGAAAACCGTGATCGCCGCGCTCGGCCCGAAGATGCTGGAGCTGGCCCGCGAAGCCACCGACGGCGCTCACCCCTACTTCGTCTCCCCTGACCACACGGCGATGGCGAAAGAAATCCTCGGCCCGGACAAGATGCTCTGCGTGGAGCAGAAGATCATCCTCGAGGAAGATCCGGCGAAAGCCCGGGAGCTCGCCCGGCCGGTGGCCGGCATCTACCTGGGGCTGCCGAACTACCGGAACAACTGGCTGCGCATGGGGCTGGACGAGTCCGATCTGGAAAACGGCGGCAGTGACAAGTTCATCGACGCCACCTTCGCCTGGGGCAGCGTGGACGCCATCAAGGCCCGCATTCAGGAGCACTTCGACGCCGGCGCCACCCACGTCTGCCTGCAGCCGGTGAACCCGAACGGCCAGTTCGGCGACCTGCACTGGGAAGGTCTCGAAGCGCTGGCCGATCTCGCCTGAGCAACCGGGGTAAAAGACGATGAGTGAGTTTTCAGGAAAGGTGGTGCTGGTAACCGGCGCTGCCGGCGCGCTGGGGCGCGCGGTGGTGGATCACTTCGCCGCCGAAGGGGCGAAAATCGCCCAGCTGGATGTGATCAAGCTGCACGACCACGTCAGCGCCACCCCGGATCTGACCGATCCCGCTGCCTGCGAGGCCGCAGTGGCTGCCATCTACAAAGAGCTGGGTCCCATCCACGTGCTCGCCAACATCGCCGGTGGCTTCGCCATGGGTGAAGCCGTGCACGAAACGACCGCCGAAACCTGGGACTTCCTGATGGGCCTGAACGCTCACTCCGTTCTCAACATGGCACGAGCGGTGGTGCCGGTGATGCTGGAGCACGGCGGCGGCCGGATCATCAACATCGGCGCCGGCGCCGGCCAGAAAGGGATGGGCCAGATGGGCGCCTACAGCGCGTCGAAAAGCGTGGTCATCCGCCTGACCGAATCGATGGCTGACGAGCTCAAGGCGCAGAACATCAACGTGAACTGCATCCTGCCGAGCATCATCGACACCGAGCGGAACCGGGCCGACATGCCGGATGCGGACTTCAGCGCCTGGGTAACGCCGGAAGCGATGGCTAAGGTTGTGGCGTTTCTCGCTTCGGACGCCGCAGCGCCCATCCACGGCGCCGCCATCCCGGTCAGCGGGCTGAGCTGAGCCGCAGCAACGATCAGGCGGTGATCGGCTCGAAGCTGCCGTAGCCGCCTTTGAAGAACAGCAGCGGCGTACCGCTGCCCACCACCTCCAGCGCCTGAACCCGACCCACCGCGATGGTGTGGTCGCCGGCCTCATGCTCCGCTTCCAGCGAGCAGTCCACGTAGGCAAGCACCCCTTCCAGCACCGGCGAGCCGGTGACGCCAGGCGTCCAGCTCAGGCCCTCAAACTTGTTGCCGCCGGAGCGTGCGAAGGCATCGCAAACCGGCTGCTGATCCGAACCGAGGATGTTGATGCAGAAGCTGCCCGAGTCCCGGATCTTCGGCCAGCTGGTGCTGGTCTTTGCCGGACACAGGGCCACCAGCGGCGGGTCCATGGACAGGGAAACGAACGACTGGGCGGCAAACCCCACCGGCTCTCCTTCCAGGCAGGCGCTGGCAACCACCACCCCGGTGCAGAACTGACCCATGGTGCTCCTGAACAGCTGGCTGTCGATCTCCGCCATCAACCTCTCCCCTGACTCTCTCTAGCTAACGGGTGCCGACTATACGTGTCCTGCCCGACACGACCAAACGGGGGCGCCGGATGTGTGTCCAGGATGCTCAGCCATGCATTAGAATCCATCGCTTTCGAATTCGAGGACCGAGAAAATGTCTGAGCTCGACGCGTTCCGCAGCGAAGTCCGCAGCTGGCTGGAAGCCAACTGCCCCGAGTCCATGCGCACGCCCATGCCGGAAGAGGAAACGGTGTGGGGCGGTCGCGGCGAGACCTTCGCCAATCCTGACGCCAAGGTCTGGCTGGAGCGCATGGCCGAACGCGGCTGGACCTGCCCGACCTGGCCGAAGGAGTACGGCGGCGGCGGCCTGAGCCCGGACGAAGACCGGGTCCTCGAGCAGGAGATGCGCCGGATCAACGCCCGCTCGCCGCTCTCCAGCTTCGGCATCTGGATGCTCGGCCCGGCCCTGCTCGAGTTCGCCTCCCACGAGCAGAAGCTCGAGTACCTGCCGCCCATCTGCCGCGGCGAGATCCGCTGGTGCCAGGGTTACTCGGAACCGGGCTACGGCTCCGATCTGGCAGGCCTGCAGACCAAGGCCGAGGACAAAGGCGACTACTACCTGGTCAACGGCTCGAAGATCTGGACCTCCTACGCGGACAAAGCGGACTGGATTTTCTGCCTGGTGCGCACGAACACCGACGCGCCGAAGCACGAAGGCATCAGCTTCCTGCTGTTCGACATGGCGAGCGAGGGGGTGAGCACGTCGCCCATCCAGCTCATCTCCGGCGCCTCCCCCTTCTGCCAGACGTTCTTCGACAACGTGAAGGTGCCGAAAGGCCAGTTGGTGGGCGAGCTGAACAAAGGCTGGACCATCGCCAAGCGCCTGCTCCAGCACGAGCGGCAGATGGTGTCCGGCATTGGCGGCATCTCCGCGCTGGGCGGCTCCGGCCGCAACCTGGAAGACGTGGCCAAAGAGTATCTGGGCGAAACCGCTGGCCGGATCGCCAACCCGGCGCTGCGCAGCGACGTGATCGATCACCGCATGAACGACAGAGCTTTTCAGCACACCCTGCTGCGGGCGGCGGAGGAGGCCAAGAGCGGCCAGGCCGACGGCAACCTGGCGAGCATGTTCAAGTACTACGGCACCGAGCAGAACAAGCGCAAGTACGAGCTGCTGCTGGACGTGATGGGCACCCAGAGCGTCGGCTGGGACGGCTCGAGCTTTACTGACAGAGAGATCAACACCACGCGGCAGTGGCTACGCTCCAAAGCCAACTCCATCGAGGGCGGCACCAGCGAGGTGCAGCTGAACGTAATCGCCAAGCGGGTGCTCGGGCTGCCGGACTAGCAGCCCGCACATCGGCTGCGGGACGTCGGAAATGTGAACCAATAGTGGAGATTTTCTGTAACCCATTGATTTTTATGCGCTAAACTCCATATCTCTACAGGACGTTGCCCGCACGTGAGGAGAGATCGTGGAAACCATCATCGTACTAGTCGTCTTTGCCGCCCTGATTTTCTGGCTGGTCAGCATCTACAACAAGCTGGTCACCCTGAAGAACCGCTTCATGAACGCCTTTTCCCAGATCGAGGTGCAGCTGAAGCGTCGCTACGATCTGATCCCGAACCTGGTCGAGACCGCCAAGGGCTACATGAGCCACGAGCGGGAAACCCTGGAAGCCGTCATCGCGGCGAGAAACCAGGCCATGGCCGGCCTGCAGGCCGCTGCCGCTGATCCGGCAAACGCTGCCGCTATTAAGGAGCTGGCCAGCGCCGAAGGTGCTCTGGGCGGCGCGCTGGGGCGGCTCAGCGTGGTGATGGAGGCCTACCCGGACCTGAAGGCCAACCAGAACATGATGCAGCTCTCCGAGGAGCTCACCAGCACCGAGAACAAGGTGGCTTTCTCCCGCCAGGCGTACAACGACCAGGTGACCGACTACAACACCTACAAGCAGACCTTCCCGCCGGTGATCTTCGCCAACTTCTTCGGCCACAGCGCGGACGCGGAGCTGCTGGAGTACGAAGATCGCGAAGCCATGCAGGCTGCGCCGAGCGTTTCTTTCAACTGATACGCCTGAGCTTCGTCGATCGCGATGAACTTCTTTCAGGCCCAGGATGACGCCAGGAAAAAGACCCTGTGGCTGGCGCTGCTGTTCAGCGCCGCCGTCATCAGCCTCATCCTGCTGACCAACCTGCTGGTTGCTGCCGTTTACGTCTGGACCAGCAACTACGCGAGGCCAGAGCAGCTCAACATGGTGAGCCTGCTCAGCGCCCTGCCCACCGAAACCTGGCTGCTGATCACCGTCGGCGTGCTTGGCGTCGTCGGGGTGGCGAGCCTGTACAAGTTCCTGATGATCCGTGGTGGCGGGCGCACCGTCGCCGAATCGCTGGGCGGCCGTCTGCTCACCTACGATGCCAGCGAGGGCAACAATCGCCGCCTGCTCAACATCGTCGAGGAGATGGCCATCGCCTCCGGGGTGCCGGTGCCGCCGGTGTACCTGATCCCGGAAGACAGCATCAACGCCTTCGCCGCCGGCTTCGGCCCGGACGACGCGGTGATCGGGGTCAATCAGGGGACGGTGGATCTGCTCGGCCGGGACGAGCTGCAGGGGGTGATCGCCCATGAGTTCAGCCACATCCTGAACGGCGATGTCAGCATCAACCTGCGGCTCATCGCCATCCTGCACGGAATCCTGTTTCTCGGCATCCTCGGCTACGGCATCCTGCGCGGTGTCGGGCACGGCCGGCGCGGCAGCGGTAACAACAACGCCCTGCCCATACTCGGCCTGGCCGTTGGCCTGCTTGTCATCGGCTACGCCGGCACCTTCTTCGGCAACCTGATCAAGGCCGCGGTGAGCCGCCAACGTGAGTATCTGGCGGATGCCGCCGCCGTGCAGTTCACCCGGAACCCGGACGGCATCTCCGGCGCCCTGAAGAAGATCGGCGGCCACTACGAGGGCAGCGAGATCAAGAGCTCGGCGGCCGGCGAGGCGAGCCACATGTTCTTCGGTCAGGTTCGGACCCTGTTTCTGAACAACCTGACCGCCACCCACCCACCGCTCGACAAGCGGATCAAAGCCATCGACCCGCGCTGGGATGGGGAGTACCCGGTCGTGACGCCGGCAACCATGGCGAGTGCCTCGGTACCGGAAGGCGCCAGCGGCTTCGCGGCAGGGGGTGCGGCGACGGTCGATCTGGGTGAGATCACGGTGGCCGCGGATGCGGAAGGCATCAGCGAAGCGGTCGGCACCATGAACCGCGAAGGTCTGGCAGCCGCTCGGGCGCTCATCGACAGCACGGACGAGGTCCTGAAGGATGCTGCCCACGATCCGTTCAGCGCCCGGGGGCTGATCTACGCCATCCTGCTCGACGACGACGAGTCCCTGCGCGACCGCCAGTTTGCGCACATTCAGAGCAACGCCGAGCAGGGTGTGCCCGCCCACACCGCCAGGCTGCACACCCATCTGGCAGCCATGGATGCCGCCCATCAGGTGACGCTGGTGGGTATGGCCATGCCGGCCCTGAAAGCCCTTTCTCAGCCGCAGTACGAACGCTTCATCGGCAACGTGGTCGAGCTGATCAAGATGGACCGGGTAATCAGCCTTCCGGAGTGGGTACTGCATCGCCTGCTCGTCAAGGAGCTGCGACCGCACTTCGAGGGCCCGAGGAGAAGCCGGCCGCGCTACGGACGCCTGGAGCAGGTCGCCGATTCCGCGGGCGTGCTGCTGTCGACCCTGGCGCGCTTCGGCCATAACGCCGGCGCGGGCCGGGAAGCGGCCTTCGCGGCCGGCGCCGCTGCCCTGGAGCTCAAACGCCAGACCCTCGAGCTGGATGAAAGTGAGGATCCGAACTTCAGCCGCCTGAACGAAGCAGTCCGCACCCTGTCCCAGCTCAAGCCGCTGGCCAAACCCAGGCTCATCAAGGCCTGCGCTGCCACCGCCACGGCGGATGGCCAGGTTTCGGCCCTGGAGGGCGCATTGCTGCAGGGTTTCGCCGCTGCCCTCGACTGCCCGCTGCCGCCTTCCATCTACCAGGCCGGAACGGACTAGGCGATGGCGGCAACCCGCGGTTTACAGCAACCCTACCGTCACTAAAATGGCCTTCTTTCGGCGCGTCCGATGCACTGACGACCCGCCCAGTTGAGGATGCCTACCTGAGCATGGCTGAGCCCAGCCCGACCAATCGAGAACGCAGCGCCACCGGCAGCGAGCGACAGCTGGCTGCGCTGGACCTGGGATCGAACAGCTTTCATCTGCTGGTCGCCCAGGAATCGAACGGACGGCTGCAGGTGGTGGATCGGATCAAGGAGATGGTTCGCCTGGCTGCCGGCCTGGAAGACGACAAGTCGCTCAGCGCCGACGTGGTCAAGCGGGCGCTCGATTGCCTGGAGCGCTTCAGCCAGCGGCTGCGCGGGCTGGAGCCGGAAGACATCCGGGTGGTGGGCACCAACACTTTGCGCAAAGCGACCAACGCCCAGAGCTTCCTCGACGAGGCCGAACGCCTGCTCGGCACCGAGGTGGAAATCATCTCCGGCCGGGAAGAGGCTCGCCTGATCTACCTGGGCGTGTCGCACGCGCTGGAAGACACCGCGGAGCGGCGGCTGGTGGTGGACATCGGCGGTGGCAGCACCGAGATCATCCTCGGCAAGCGGTTCCGGGCCGAGGTGATGGAGAGCCTGCACATGGGCTGCGTGGGCATGACCCGCCGCTGCTTTGCCGACGGCAAGCTGCGCGCCAGCCAGTTCAAGGAGGCCATCAATCTGGCCCGTCAGGAGCTGGAACCCGTGGAGCAGGTTTACAAGGAGAACGGCTGGGACCTGGCCATCGGCGCATCCGGCACCATCCTCGCGGTCCAGGACATTCTCAGCGAGCTCAACCCGGACGCATCGGCTATCACCCTGGACGGCCTGAAGACGATCCGCAAAGCCCTCATCGACACCAAGCAGATCGACCGCATCGATCTCCCTGGCCTGCCCGGCGAGCGCGCCCCGGTGTTCGCCGGCGGCCTTGCCGTGCTGTTCGGCATTTTCGAGTCCCTGGGCATCGACAGGATGCAGGCCAGCGGCGGCGCCCTGCGTGAGGGGCTGATCTACGACCTGCTCGGCCGGGTGAAGGACCAGGACATTCGCGAGGCCACCGTTCGCGGGCTGGTCAATCGCTACCACATCGAGCAGACCCACTGCCGCCGGGTGCGGGAAACCGCCATCGGCCTGCTCGCCCAGGCGGCCATGCCGTGGAAGCTCACCGAGCCGACCGACAAGTTGCTGCTCGGCTGGGCGGCCGATCTGCACGAGATCGGCATGGACATCGCCCACAGCCAGTACCACAAGCACGGCGGCTACCTGCTGGACAACATGGACATGGCCGGCTTCTCCCGGCTCGATCAGCATCATCTGGCGGTGCTCGTCCGAGCCCATCGGCGGAAGTTCCCGGTGGAGGATGTGGAGATGTCGACCCGCCTGCGCCGGCTGGCCGTGCTGCTCCGCCTTTCCGTGGTGCTGCACCGCAGCCGGACGGGCGATCCGCTACCGCACGTGAGCCTGAAAGTGCGCGGCAATCAGATCAAGCTGGAGTTTCCCGACGACTGGCTGAAACGGCATCCGCTCACCGAGCTGGATCTGGAGCAGGAGGCCAGCTACCTGAAGGCCATCGACCACACCCTCACCGTCGTCACCTGACGAGGCGTCGTTACCTGACCAGGCGCCGGCACCCTACTGCTCGCCGGTAATCTCCGCGAGCAGGGTCTCCTGGGCGCTCTTCCGGGCGGCAGCCGTCGTCTGCACGCGCTGATAGAGACCGTCCGAACCCAGCTGCCAGGCCTGACAGTTGTCAGTGAGGTAGAGGCGGCACTCGGCAAGGATCCGTTTCTGAATGGCCGGGTCTTCGATCGGGAAGCAGGTTTCCACCCGGTTGAAGAAGTTGCGGCCCATCCAGTCGGCGCTGGACAGGTAGAGCTTGGGATCGCCATCGTTCTCGAAGTGAAACACCCGGGTGTGCTCGAGAAACCTGCCGACGATCGAGCGCACCCGAATGTTGCTCGATACGCCCTTGATACCCGGCTTCAGCGCGCAGACCCCGCGAACGACCAGATCCACCTTCACACCCGCTTGAGACGCCCGATACAGCGCCTGGATCACCTGCGGCTCAACCAGCGAGTTCATCTTCGCGAAGATGTAGCCCGTCTTGCCGCGGGCAGCGTTCTTCGCCTCGTTGTCGATCAGCTCGAGCATGGTTTTGTGCAGGGTGAAGGGTGACTGCAGCATCTTCTTCAGCCGCCCCGCCTTGCCCATGGAGGTCAGCTGCTGGAACAGCTGCTGAACGTCTTCGCCGATGTCCGGATCCCGGGTGAACAGGCCGTAGTCGGTGTACAGGCGCGTGGTGCGCTGATGGTAGTTGCCGGTGCCGAGATGTACGTAACGAACCAGCGAACGGCCTTCCCGGCGCACGACCATGCTCATCTTCGAATGGGTCTTGTGGCCTACCACGCCGTACACCACCTGAGCGCCGACGCTCTGCAGGTGGTTGGCCAGCTCGATGTTGTCCTGCTCATCGAAGCGGGCGCGCAGCTCGATCACCACCAGCACTTCCTTGCCGCTGGCGGCAGCCCGGGTCAGCGCTTCCACCACTGCCGAGTCCGGGCCGGTGCGGTAAAGCGTCTGGCGAATCGACAGCACCTGCGGGTCCGCCGCGGCCTGGCGCAGGAACTCGATGAACGGCGCAAAGGAGTCGAACGGGTGATGCACCAGGATGTCGCCCTCGCGAATGGCCTCGAAGGCATCGCCCGCTTTGCGGAACTTCTCCGGAATGCGCGGCGTGAAGCCCGGATACTTGAGCTCCGGGCGGTCCACCAGATCAGGGATGGTGGCCAGACGCATCAGGTTCACCGGGCCGTTGCAGCGGTAGACGTCGTCCTGATTCAGGCGGAACTGCGCGCGCAGAAAGGCTTCCAGATCGTCCGGGCAGTCCACGTCCACCTCGAGGCGCACCGCATCGCCGTAGCGCCGGGAAGAAAGCTCCCCTTCCAGCGCCCGCAGCAGGTCGTCCACCTCCTCGAGATCAACGAACAGGTCGCTGTTCCGGGTGACTCGGAACGGATAGCAGCCGGTCGCTTTCATGCCCGGAAACAGGCCGGAAACGTGCGACTCGATGATGGAGGAGAGCAGCACGAACTCGTAGGGAGAGGTGGCGCAGGAATCCGGCAGCCGCACCACCCTTGGAAAAGCTCTGGGCGCCTGGACGATGGCCCGACCAATCTGCCGGCCGAAGGCATCCTGACCCTCGAGCGCGACGATGAAGCAGAGGCTCTTGTTCAGCGGCTGCGGAAACGGATGCGCCGGATCCAGCGCGATCGGGCTCATGATCGGCGCCAGCTCCTTTTTGAAGTAGCGCTTCAGCCACTGCTTCTGCTTGTCGTTCCAGTCATGGGCGTCGAGGATGCGGATGCCCTGGATGTCGAGCTTGGGAATCAACACCTCGTTGAGCACCCGGTACTGCTCTTCCACGAGGCCATCGGAGATGGTCTTGATGTGTCGCAGCTGCTCGGACGGCGACAGGTTGTCCGGGCCCCGCTGGGAAGCGCCCACCGCTTCCTGCTGCTTGAGCCCGGCCGCCCGGATCTCAAAAAACTCATCGAGCACGGAGCTGGCGATGCAGAGAAAACGGAGCCGTTCGAGCAGGGGCGTGCCTTCGTCCTGTGCCTGAGCCAGCACGCGACGATTGAACTCCAGGAGCGACAGCTCCCGGTTGATATACAGCTCTGGATTCTGCAGGTCTTCTGACATCTGCCTGTAGCCTAACGTGGCCGGAACAGTTCAGACTATCACGTGCTATTCATTGAATTGTTACCAGCAGACGATGACCAAACAGACGGAAAAGCCGGGCGAGGCGCAGGCATCACGCGATCGGGTATTCAGCGAGCCGCGCTCCCAGATCGTCGATTTCGCCTTCGACGAGACGGTCGCCAGCGTCTTCCCCGACATGATCCGGCGCTCCGTTCCGGGCTACGAGCTGGTGGTGCCGATGACGGGCCTGCTGGCCGCCCGGGCGCTGCGCGACAGCAGCAGCAACCGGGCCTACGACCTCGGCTGCTCCCTCGGCGCGACCACGCTGGCGATCCTGAAGGCGCTGGAAGCTCTGGAGGTGGCGCTGCCGGATCTTGAGATCATCGCCGTGGACAACTCGGCAGCCATGCTCGAGCAGGCCGTGACCGCGGTAACCGATCCGCGGGTCAGCTTTCGTGAAGCCGACATCCGTGAGCTGGCCATCGAAGACGCTGGCGCGGTGACGATGAACTGGGTGCTGCAGTTCCTGCCACCCGAGGCGCGGGATCAGGTGCTGGCCACTATTCGAGCCGGCCTGGCGGACGGCGGGGTGCTGCTGCTGTCGGAGAAGGTGCGCTCAGCTGACCCGGCGATCGAAGGGTTCAACGATGCGGCGCATCTGGACTTCAAACGGGCCAACGGCTACTCGGAGCTGGAGATCAGCCAGAAACGCACTGCGCTGGAAGAAGTGATGATCACCGACACGATCGAGACGCATCGGGCCAGGCTCGAAGCCGCCGGGTTCACCCGGGTGCAGGTCTGGTACCAGTGCCTGAACTGGGCGTCATTCGTCGCTTCCTGAGCAGTCGAGGTGCCTTTGACGAATGCAGTGGACGCCATCCGCCGGCCGGCGGTTTATCCGGCCGAGCCGGTCTGGGATGCGGTGCTCAGCGAGGCGAGCGCAAAAGTCGCCGGGCATGGCGACCTGGCCCGGTGGCAGGCGGCGCTGGACGCATTGCCCATCCTGCCTACCGATGCTCTGAACATCGTCGATACGGTCAGCGCCGGCGTCGGTCCCGGCCAGCGGGTCGAACCGGCACAGCAGCAGGCGCTGGAAACAGCGCTCCGAGGACTGCATCCCTGGCGAAAGGGTCCGTTCCAGCTGTTCGGCCTGCCCATCGACACCGAGTGGCGCTCGGACTGGAAGTGGGATCGGATCGCAGCCGCCCTCGGCGACCTGCGAGGCCAGCAGGTCCTGGACGTGGGCTGCGGCAACGGCTACTTCGGCTGGCGGCTGCTGGGCGCCGGAGCCGCCGGGGTGCTGGGCGTGGATCCCACCATCCTGTTCTTCATGCAGCATCTGGCTCTCTGCCGCTATCTCGGCGCCGCGGTGCCGAACCCGAACGACGGGCAGAGCGCCAACTTCCTGTTGCCCATCCCTTTCGAGCAGCTGCCGGCCCATCCGTTCGATCTGGTGCTGAGCATGGGGGTGATTTATCACCGCCCGGACCCGCTGACACACGCCCAGGCACTTTACGAGAACACTCGTCCCGGTGGCCGGGTGCTGCTCGAGTCTCTGGTGGTCAGCAGCGGCCCGGACCTGCATCCAGCGGCGTCCGGAGATGGCAAAGCGGGACGCGGGCGCTACGCAAGGATGCGCAACGTGCACGTGGTGCCGTCCATCGAGACCATGACCGGTTGGCTCGAGACAGCCGGGTTCGAGGCGATCAGCACCGTGCACGTCAGCCCCACCACCACTGCCGAGCAGCGATCCACCGACTGGATGACTTTCGAGTCTCTGGCGCAGTGCCTGGATCCCGACGATCCCGGAAAAACCGTGGAGGGTTACCCGGCGCCGGTGCGTGCAGCGCTGCTCGCCCGGCGGCCAGCTTGAGCCGACGCCCGGCATGCTAGACTCGCCGGACCATGATGTTCGGCATCATCCCAATCAAGTTCCGATTTCGCGGCAAGCTCCGACGGCTGGCGCGCATCTACCAGTGTTTTCTCGACCATCCGAGCGTCGGCCTGCACCCGACCCAGATCTCCAGGCACACGGGCATCGGCTTCCAGGAAGTGGCAGCCCGACTGGACGCAACGCCTGAGCTGTTCGTGAAGCTGCCGCGCCGGCCCGATGGCATCACCCGCTATCGCCTGACCAGCGCCACGGCTGCCCGCTCCCGGGAAGACGTTGAGAAGTTTCTGGTGAACGCGGCCCGGAAAGAGTCGCTGATCCTCTACGCCTTCGCCGCCATGGTGATGACCATCCTGCTCATCGTCGTAATCCTGGTCGCGCCCACTTTCTGACTTAAGGACCTGTCATGCCTGAGATGTTGACCGAAGCCGAACGCGCGCTGGCCGAGCGAACCCGCCGCTTCGCGACGGACGTGCTGCTGCCGCTGGCAGAAAAAGACGAGGACTCCGGCAGCACCCGCACGCGGGTGATCGAGGCGAGCAAAGAGGCAGGCTTTTTCGCTATGACCCAGCCGAAAGCCTTCGGCGGCAGCGAAGCCGGCGCGCTGGAGCTGACCATCGTTCGCGATGAGCTGGGCAGCTTCAACACCCCGTTCGCAGGCGCGGTCTTCGGGCCCGGACCCGGCGTGCTCGGCGGCGTGGAGGGCCCGCTGCGGGAAACCCACCTGCAGCCCCTGCTGGAAGGTCGCATGCGCGGCAGCTTCGGCTTCACCGAGCCGGATGACGTCGATTCCCCGACCACAGCCATTGCCGACGGCGACGACTGGCTGGTCAGCGGCCAGAAGTCCTACGTCACAGGCGGTGCGGAAGCCGACTTCATCAACACTCTGGTGCAGATTCCGGACGTCGGCCCCGCCATGCTGGTGGTCGACACGGACTCACCCGGCGTCAACCTGAGCAACACCTTTAACTCCCTGGACGGCAGCCACCATGCTGCCTTCGAGTTCCAGGATGTCCGTGTGCCGGGCCACCACCTGATCGGTAAGCCGGGCGAAGGCATGCCGCGAGCCCTGCAGCAGATCGGCGACACCCGCCTGGCCTTTGCCGCCAGTGCCGTTGGCACCCTCCGCTGGGTGGACGCGTTTCTGCTCGAGCACCTGAAAAAGCCGGATCGAACCGGCAAGCCCCGCGGCGACAAGGAAGGCGTGCGGCTGCGCTACTCAGAAATTCGGATGAAGGCTTACGCAGCCCGCAGCATGGTTTACCGGACCGCCCGGCTGGCTCAGGCCGGCGAGAACATCCGCAACGAGGGCATGGCGAGCAAGATCTTCACCACTGAGCTGGTGGGTGAAGCGGTGGACACGGCGGTGCAACTCGTCGGCGGCGGCGCCCTGGTCGTCGGCCACCCGCTGGAGGCCCTCTATCGCCAGGTCCGCTCGCTGCGCCTGGCGGAAGGCGCCAGCGACGTGCTGCGCCTGAACCTGGCGAAAGGCGCGCTGGAGCTCGACAAGGGCCGGATCTGAAAGCTACAGCGATTTCGTTTTCTTGGGTGGTTTTTAAAGAAAAGACGTCGGAGCCGAACCCTTAGCGCAAGCGATGTTTCCATCCTGGCTTTCAGCCGGCCGCATCTCCCGCGGAGGAATCCGCCGCCCGCTTGACTGCACGGCTGATGAAAATCAGCGCCCAGCCGCTGAAGATCATCTTGACTCCGAAGAGCACGCCCAGCGCCCAGACGCCGGAGAGCGGAAACTGGTTAAAGAGCATGATCCCGAGAAGCAGCGTGATGATGCCGTTGGCCAGCTGCAGGCCCCATCCCTGCTCCGGCCGCACCTGGAAGGCCAGAGCGATCTCGAAGATGCCGCTGGCGATGAAGTACGCCATCAGCAGAATCGTCAGGCTGGCAAGCCCGGAAACGGGCTGGGTCATCATGTAGAAGCCCACCGCCGCCATCAGCAGGCCGGCGAGGAAGAGCATCAGTCCTCTCCCGAAGGCACCGGCCTTGAAGGCCAGAAAACACTCGCTGATGCCGCTGACGGCAAGCATGGCCCCGACCATGATGGTGAGTGACAAACCGGCAACCGCTGGCGACCCGACAGCCAGCAGACCAGCGATGATCATGACGATGCCGATGATCAGCGTGAGTGTCGCGTTGCTGCGAATACGCTCAACCAGATCTTCCTCAGCGCTCTCGACGCTCTCAGACATTGCGATTCCCCTCCCGATATCTGGACTCACTATATCGTCTGCATCAGCTCGATGCAGTCCCAGGAGAGGGTCGCGAGAACGTCCGTCCAGGCACCTCGTGAGCAGCACGGACAACCTTAGTTACTGCATTCAGCCAGAAAGCTCACTACGCGCTGACTGACCGCTTTCGGCTCATCTGTTGATAGCGTGTGACCGCCACCAGGAATGAGCTCTGCTGCCAGGTTCGGCATCGTGTTCCGGGCGCGCTGAATAACTTTGGTCGGGCTGTAGATAACGTCCCTGTCGCCCACCAGAAGAAGCGAAGGGTGAGTCACAGCGCGAAGCTCTTCGTCGCTGTAGACCGGCGGCATGTACTCGGGGCCCTTCCAGATTGACCATGCCAGCCTTGCCAGCTCAAACAGGTCCGCATCCGGCTCGCGACCTCCCGAGATGTATGAGAACGCATTTCGGATCAGAGGTCTGTAGCCCGATCCGATGCTGATCATCATTCGTAGTGTCCACCACAGTCGGAGCTTTGCGAACACACCGCCTGGCGTCAGCATAACAATCGAGTCAATGCGGTCCGGGTAGTAACGCGCGAAGTTGATGTTGAGGAAAGCACCGTAAGACAGACCGATCATCGGCGGGCTGTCCAGACCCGTCGCGTCAAGGCAGTCCAGCAACCAGTCTGCCAGTTTCTGCGCATCGTCCGGGAGTTCTTTGATCGTGCTCCTGCCAACATCACCTACTCGGTCAAAGGCGATAGTCCGGTAGCCCGCCTCAGCCAGGTAGCCAACGATGCTGAACCACATGGCAGAACAAGTGCCACCACCGTGCAGCAGCACGATGGGTTTCCCGTCGGCAGGGCCGCTTTCAATCACGTGGGTCGTACCGAATCGCGTTTCGATCTGTTTGCTCTGCCAGGGCACTGGCCAGCGATCGGCCATAACGCGGTCATACGCCGCCAGGAATTCCGAGCGTTGCTGCTGATCTTCGAAGAGCGACGTTTGTCCGTTTGCTTCACGCATGGTCACTACCAGATCTGAGCCTAAGCCGTGCGCCATTTCTCCAGATGGAGCTCGATCAGCTCGATCAGGGTGCCATCGGGATCCCGACAGATCGCGATGTCTGCAAGACCGCCAACCCCTTGGGTCGGCTCCGAGAGAAATTCCACCCCAGCGCTTTTCAGAAGCTCGTAATCCTGGGCCAGGTTCTGCGAGCCGAGGCAGAGGCGAACCAGACCCAGGTCGTCATTGGCCCCCGGCGCTTGCGGCGCATCCTTGCCGTACTCGGTCAGATCAATCTTCGGAAAGCCATCATCCAGCTGCATGATGCAAGCGCGAGCCGTCGTCGCTGACGGAACAGCCAACGCCTTGCCCTGCTCCGCGGGAATCTCAGCCACTGAGTCTTTCTCTATCCCCAGGTAAGGCACACCGGGGATCAGCAGGCTGAAGCCCAGCTTCTCGTAAAAGGCGATCGAGGCGTCGAGATTGCTGACGTTGATGTTGATGTGTCCCCAGCTCAGGGCAGGCGTTGTCATTGTGGGTGTCCTTTCGATTTCCGTCACGAACTCCTCTGGAGTCCTGAGGATCTTATAGCATCGCACGAGGTTCCCAGCCTGACGTTGTCCTGGAGTACGATGACTGCGAAGCGACAGGCACTCTGCAGGAGCTCGACAATGATTAGAGCCATCACCTTTGCCATTCTGGCAGGCCTTTCAGGCGTTCTCCCTGCCCACGAGATCGGTCACGAACACGAACACGTTGAGGGGGGCTGGAACGCGGAAGCCGGCTTCGTCTCCGACGTCGATATCGAGTCCAGGCTCTGGAACCCACGCGGCAAGGGCCAGGACGAGGTGGATGTGCGGGCCGAGTATCTCGATCAGTTCTTCGATGCCGGGCGCACCGAGGCGGAACGCGCCGCTGACCGCGACATCAAAGCCCGCTATGCCGGTGCCATCGTCATCAACTCGCTGATGCCGTCGGGGATCGGTATCCAGGGCGTCGGCGAAGACCGGTTCGAAGACGCGGTCAACTCGAATCGGGACAACGGCATCACCCTGATGTCGACGTCGGTGTGGGCTTTCGAAGGCGTCAACGACGTCTCCTTTCAGGACACGCTCGACCGTACAAACGCCGCCATCGACGCGCTCGGCCTGGCCAGGGTCAGGGCCGCGGAAGACGCTCGCGAAGCGGCAGCTGAGGGACGGATGGGCGTCGTCTTCAACTCCCAGGGCGCCGACTTCGTGATCGAGGACATGGACAGGGTCGACTGGGCGAAAGACAACGGCATCCTGATCATGAACTTCACCTACAACAACGACAACGCGTTGGCCGGGGGTGGCCAGAGCCCGAAGAACCTGGGGGTGACTGAGCTCGGCCGCGAGATGATCCGGCGGATGAATGCTGCCGGCATCGTGGTGGACTGCTCGCACTCGTCCAATCAGGCGTGCATCGACGCAGCCCGATACTCCATTAAGCCCGTCATCGCTTCACACTCGAACGTGATGAAGCTCTTCCAGCAGGGACGTAACCTCAGCGACGAAGCGATCCGGGCGATCGCGGAATCCGACGGCGTCGTCTGCCCGGTTGGGGTCGGCATTTTTCTGAACAGCGAAGGCAACGCGGAAATGGCGCAGATTGCCAGGCACGTCGAGTACGTCGGCAATCTGGTCGGTCGCCGTCACACCTGCTACGCATCCGACTACTCCTACACCTACAAGGCGTTTCTCCAGGGCTTCCTGGCTGATGTGGACAACTACCCGCCGGAGAAGGGCTTCGGCGCGCCGACCCAGAATGCCGGTGGGCGCGACATCTGGGGTGTGGCCCGAGTGCTCGAAGATGAGTACGGGTGGGACGAAGCAGAGATCCGCGGCTTTCTCGGCGAAAACCTCATGCGGGTTTATGCGGCCAACTGGGAGTAGGAAGGCCGACTCGCGCCCTGTTCAGTCAGCTCCCTGCTCCTGCGACAGCAAGAGCGCGAGCAGGTCCTGCGTTTCAGGCGTCACTGGCGTGATTCCCCCGCGTCAGCTCACGTACCCGGCTCGCCACCCGCTCATGCTCCAACGCCAGGTGCGGCGGAACTTCGATGTTCCCATAGAGACCGTCTAACCCGCCTCTCCCAGTCATGATCAGCTGTATCCCCGCGTCGTAAACAACCTCAATCAGCCAGCCAAAGCGCTTGGCGCCATCGAGGGTGCGGATGTCCACATCTTCAAGAAGCACCGCACGCGCACCTGCCAGCAGCTCGAGATAATCGCGATACGAGTAGGACGCCTCGCAGATCTGCTGATAGTCGAACCAGAACACGTCGGCTGTCCGTTGCCTGCAGCTGACCGGCCTGCCGAAGACCGACGTTTCCGAAATCAGCTCCGCACCTCTCGAAATGTCATCGAACTGACGCTGCAGAACTGACGCGGCGTCTTGCAACTGCAGATCCAGGAAAGTCGAGACGTCAGCGCCAACCGATGTCCTGTAGTCCCGTGAACCGCCTATTCTGGCGACGTGGAACGCCTCGCCAAGCAGGCGCAGCGTTTCTCGCTTCGACGTCCTGAACAGCCCGCCGCCTTCCAGCGGCGCGTCCGGGTTGTTCTTCCGGAACTCGTTGCCTAAGGCGTCATCAATGACGTTTTCAGGGGAGAAGTTGGAGGTCGTCACCACCACCGTGCGGGAGGAGATGAGCTCTTTCAGCAGCAGCTCCACCACCAGCGCGTTATCGACGTCGGAGACGTGAAACTCATCGATGCAGATGACCGATCCGGCCGGCACCAGCTCCGCAGCAACGACCGTCATGGGGTTGGCCTGGCCGCTCAGCTCGGCGAGCCTGTCCCGAACCCAGCGCATCAACTCGTGGAAGTGGACGCGCCGCTTTCCAGCCACCTCGAGGCTGTCGAAGAACAGATCCATCAGCATGGTCTTGCCGCGACCAACCGGTCCCCAGAGGTACAGGCCGCGCCCGGAAGTATCACCACGACCGCTGCTCAGATCTTCCGCAAACGACTGCATCTCGGTGATCAGCTGAATCTGATGCGCATCCTCAGCGAAGCGATTGTGGAGACAGTGCCGCTGGTAGTCGCCGATCAGGTCCATGCCGAGCCTATTCCGGATCGGATTTCTGGCCGTAGGCCTGTCGGGTTTCTTCTTTAGCCTCAGCGGACTTCTTGATCAGCACCAGAACCGCGCCGGTGCCGCCGTGGCGCCGATCGGCGCTGGCGTAGGCGATGACCTGCGGCAGCTGACCCAGCCAGTGCGCTACATAGCTTTTAAGCCGCGCGGGGGTCGCGCTCTGCTCGCCGCGGCCGTGCGCAATCAGCAGGGTCCGCCAGCGCTTGGCGTCGGCCAGATGGAAAAACTTGAACACCGCCTCGCGGGCTTCTTTGACGGAGAGACGGTGCAGGTCCAGCGAGCCTTCGATCGGATACTGACCATTCTTCAGGCGGGCAAACACCTGATGTTGAACGCCGTCTTTTTTCCACTCCAGAACGTCCCGGGGCTCGAGCTGCGGCACTTCTCCTAGCGTCAGCGGGTTGGGGTCCACTTTCGGCGTGCGCTCGATGCCGAGCGCGGCGTAGCGTCGCTCGAGCTGCGTGAGCGAGACAGCGCGGGGCATTTCCTTCTTAGCCTCGAGCTTCAGCTCTTCGCTCTGCGCCTTCTTCTGCGCTTTTTCGCCGAGCGGTGCCACATCGCTCATCGCTGAGCGGAAGTCGTCGTCCATGCGCTCTCCGGTAACGCGGTTGCTAGCCTCGCTGGAGCGGAATGCTCGGCAGCAGCGCAGAGCGGGTCTCAGGGATCGGCCGGTTGTCGGCCGCGTGATAGGTGAAGACCAGTGACTGCTTCACCTCGTCGGTCAGGTTCATGCCTGCAGCGTGAAAAAGGCGGCAATGGAAAAACAGCACGTCGCCCGGCTCCAGCGCGACGCTCTGGGCCGATTCCAGCAGCGCCTGGTTCTCTGCAAGCTCCGTACGCAGAAACAGCGCCGAGTCGAGCCGACCGCGGTCGAGCTCCAGGCGGTGGCTGCCCGGGATTACTTTCAGGGCCCCGTTCTTCTCGTCCTCGCTGCCGAGCGCCAGCCACACCGACACCAGCTCCGGCCGATCAAAGGACCAGTAGCGGATGTCCTGGTGCCAGAGCGTGGCGCTCGAGTAGCCGGGGTGTTTGGTCATCAGGCAGTTGTGATGGCTCTGGGAGAGCAACACGTTCTGGTGGCCGAACTCGGCGTCGAAGATCGCCCGCAGCTGGTCGCCTACTTCCAGACCCGTGGACCAGTTCCGATAGACAGGGTCCCGGGCGTAGGCGTTGAGCAGGCGGCGTGGCGTATTGCCACCCTCGGCCTGCCGGCTCTCCGGCGAGCCGGGGTAACCAACGTCCGCTTCGTACTCCACCGGCCCGAGGATCGGATCCAGGTGCTCGGCGGACACGGAGAGCAGGCGCTGCCGCGTGGCCTCCGGGCAGAGGCCACGAACGACCAGGTACCCGTCCCGCTCGAAGGCACGGGTTTCTATGGCCTCCGGGCTCATCACTTCATCTGCGCCTTGACGGCCTTCAGCATCTTCTCGCCGTAGGGCGGCTTGAGCCCGGCGAGCTCCGCCACGTTGATCTTCGACTGGGTGAAGACCGCTTTCGCGTGGCTGAAGGTCTTGAAGCCATCGTGGCCGTGATAGGAGCCCATGCCCGAGGGACCAACGCCGCCGAACGGCAGATCTTCCTGAGAGATGTGCATGATCACATCGTTGACGGTCACCCCGCCGGAAGTGGTGTGGTTCAGCACTTTCTTCTCCTCGGCGCCGTCCTGGCCGAAGTAGTAGAGGCCAAGCGGGCGATCCTTGGCGTTCACGTAGTTGATGGTTTCGTCCACCTGGCCGTAGCCTTTCACCGGCAGCACCGGGCCGAAGATCTCGTCCTGCATGAGCGCCAGATCGTCATCCGGATTCACCACCAGGGTCGGCGGCATCTTGTGGTTCGGCTGCTGGCGGAAATCTTCACCCGCCGGATTAACCTCCACCACTTTGGCCCCGCGCGCCTTCGCCTCTTCCACGTAGCCGTTCAGGCGCTCGTAGTGGCGCTCGTTGATCACGGACGTGTAGTCCGGGTTGTCGAGCAGCGTCGGGAACATCTTCTCCACCGAGCGGGCGGCAGACTCCACGAAGTCATCCACCTTCTCTTCCGGCACGAGGACGTAGTCGGGCGCCAGGCAGATCTGCCCGGCGTTCATGGTTTTGCCCATCATGATGGCGTCTGCCGTCTTCTGGATGTCCGCCGATCGGCCAACCACCACCGGCGACTTGCCGCCAAGCTCCAGGGTCACCGGGACCAGGTTTTCAGAGGCAGCCCGCATGACGTGGCGAGCGATCGAGGTGGCGCCGGTAAACAGAAGGTGATCGAACGGCAGGCCCGAGAAGTCGGCGCCGGTCTGCGGCCCGCCGGTCACCACGGCGATCTCCAGCTCGTCGAACGCGGTGGGGAAAATCTCGGCCATCACCTCGGAAGTGGCCGGCGTGTACTCGGACGGCTTGATCATGCAGCGGTTGCCTGCAGCCAGAATGCCGGCGAGCGGGGTGAAGGTGAGGTTCACCGGGAAGTTCCAGGGGCTGATCACGCCGACCACGCCCAGCGGCTGGTAGTCGACCCGGGCTTTCGCCCCGAGCAGGTTCAGCGGGAAGGGGCCGACCTTGCGCTTTTCCGGCTTCATCCACTTCTCGAGGCTCGCCTGGGCATGGCGCAGCGGCCCGATGCAGCTGGCGATGTCCGTGAACAGCGACTGGTGCTCGCTGCGATGGCCGAAGTCGTCGCGCATGGCGGCAATCAGCCGGTCCTGGTGGGTTTTCAGCAGGCCGATGGCCCGCTCGATCCGGTCCTTGCGCTTGGCGGCGCTGACCACGCCTTCTGCCAGGTAGTTCTGCCGCTGGCGCTCCAGCAGGGCCAGCATGTCCTCGCGGCTGGTTTCCTGAATGAGTGTCGCTTCCGCCATTTTCGTTGCCTCCCGAGTTCAGTACTCGTTGTCAGTTGTCAGTAATCAGGCCGCCACCGGCTCATCGAACACCGGATCGCCGTTGATGGTCACCTGCAGGCGGCCCGAGCTCGCCCAGTACCGGGCTTCGATGTAGTGGTGCTCTTCCCATTCCAGCTCGACGTTGGTCCACACGTACTGCGGTTCCCGACCGGTTTTCGGCCGATCCTTGCGCAGGCAGTCATCCACGTACAGCTCGAGCGTACCCTCGTCCGTGATCCGGAGGTAGTAGGACTTGTGGCGATGCTGGAAATCGAACTGCTGCATGGGCCTTCGTGATGTCTCGCTGGGTTCAGTTATGCTTGTATGACAACGATTTTAACAAGCATCTCCCTATGAATGGTCAAAACCCCGAGCCGCAACGATTCAGTAAGGTCCTGAAGAACCGGGAGGTGATCACCCTCGCTTTCGGCGCCATGATCGGCTGGAGCTGGGTGCTGATGACCGGGCTCTGGGTCGAGGTCGCCGGCTCCATCGGTACCCTGATTGCCTTTGCTGGTGGCGGCCTCGCCATCGCCCTGATCGGGCTCACCTACAGCGAGCTGGTCTCCGCCATGCCCCGGGCCGGTGGTGAGCACGTCTACACCCACCGGGCGCTGGGCTCCGGCTGGTCCTTCTTCTGCACCTGGGCTCTGCTGCTGGCCTATGTGAACGTCTGCCTGTTCGAAGCCGTGGCGCTGCCCACCGCCATGGAGTACCTGACCCCGGACATCCGGATCGGCACGCTCTGGACGTTCATGGGCTCGGACGTGGACATCGGCTTCGTGCTGATCGGCGCGGGGGCTTCCCTCGTCATTACGGTGGTCAACGTGTTGGGCATCAAGCCGGCCGCCTGGTTCCAGACCATCGCTTTCGCCATGATCATGATCGCCGGCGTCGCGCTGCTGGTTGGCGCCGTCAGCTTCGGCGAGATGAGCAACGCGGAGCCCTGGATCGGCGTGCCGGCCACCGGCATCCTGACGGTGCTGATCATGGTGCCGGCGCTGCTGGTCGGCTTCGATGTGATCCCGCAATCAGCGGAAGAGATCAACCTGCCGCCGGCTCGCATCGGCCTGCTGCTGGTGGTGTCCGTGGCCCTGGCGGTGCTCTGGTACGGGCTGATCAGCTTCTCCGTCGCCCTGTCCATGCCGCGGCCCGACATCGCCGCCAGCAGCATGGCCACCGGTGATGCGGCCACCGCGCTCTGGGGGCACCCGAACGCCGGCGCGCTGCTGGTGCTCGGCGGGGTCGCCGGCATCCTCACCAGCTGGAACGCGTTCGTGATCGGCGCCAGCCGCCTGCTGTTTGCGCTGGCTGAATCCGGCATGGTGCCGGCAGTGTTCGCTCGCCTGCATCCGAAGTACCACACGCCTTACGTGGGCATCATTGCCATCGGCCTGCTCTCCTGCCTGGCGCCGCTGTTCGGCAGAACGGTGCTGGTGTGGCTGATCAACGCCGGCGGCTTCGCCACCATCGTCGCCTACTTCTTCGTGCCCATCGCTTTTCTCGCCCTGCGCAAGAACGAGCCGGACATGGAGCGGCCGTTCAGGGTCAGCCATCCGAGGCTGGTGGGGCTCGGGGCGGTGCTGCTGTCACTGGGACTGATCAGCGCCTACCTGCCCGGCAGCCCGTCGGCGCTGGTCTGGCCTTACGAGTGGGTGACCATCTCAATCTGGACGGTGCTGGGTATCGCCCTATACCTCCGCTTCCGCGGCGGAGAGCAGTAGGCTCCAGGCGGCTACTGAGCGATCCGCTTTACCCGGGTGCTGGTGCCTTTTTCCGAGCGCATGAAGTAGCCACCGAAGCGGGCGTTCTTGACGTTCACCACATCCCCTTCCCGATAAGGCAGCAGCCGGGGCTCGACCTGCATCCAGATCTCGCCGTTGTCCAGCATGAAGACCATGCGCTGCTGCTCCCCGCGGCGGATGGCGCGGATGGTGGTGTCGATATCCACCAGCTCATCGCCGAGGAAACCGGATTTCTGCGTCTCGGCTGCAGGTTCGCTCTTCGCCGGCTCGGGCTCGGGTGCCGCAGGCTCCTGCTGTGCCACCGGCTCTTCCACGATGACCGCAGCGCCGGCAGCGGCGGCCGCTTCCTCGGCGGCTGATGGCTCGGCTGCTGCTGGCGGTTCCGGCGCCTCAGATACTTCCGGCACTTCCGCTGCTTCCGGTGGTTCCGATGCTTCCGGCGTGCGCTCGAAGCGCCGGTCGTAGCAGGCCAGTCGCTCCGTCGCGTCGTCGATCGACGCGCAGTCCACCTCTTCCGCCACGGCAGTGCCTGGGCCAGCCAGACTAATTGCCCCGGTTAGCAGAAGACCAGTAATCGTGTGCCTCATCAGCTCGCAGCCCCTTCTCTCAGAATGCCCAGTTTAACCAAGCGCTCGTCCAAGTCACGGGCGAGGAAAACGGCTCGGCAAGAAAAAACCCCGGCGATTGCCGGGGTTCTTTCCTCGAGTTTGGGCGCCGTGGGGCGCCCGTTGAACAGAGCGTCTAACCCTTACAGGCTTCCGGTGAAGCGCAGGAAGAACATGCGTCCGCGACCATCGTGCAGCGTGCCGTCGTAGGCCGTTACCACCGCGATGTTGGGCGCTTCTTCGTTGGTGAAGTTCATGATCCCTACACCGAGCGTGCTGTTCTGCAGAACGCCCAGGTCGTTGAAGGTGTAGTTGTACTGGATATCCGCCGTGGTCATGCTCTCGATCTTGGTGTCCGCCAGATCATCAGCAACGGAGTCGTTGCCGCCGAGCCGGGCAGTTGCCGCGAAGAAGCCGCGAGTACCGGCCGGAATATCCGACACCAGGTCATCCACGTACTTCACGATCAGGAACACACGGTGGTTGTTGAAGTTCCAGTTCAGCGTACCGTTGATGCGCCACTCAGGCAGAGGACGGGCCACTGGATTCTGGCTGTTGTAGTTGCCCACCCCTTCGAAGGAGGTGATCGAACCGTCCTGATTCACCACATCGACGGTGTACTCGTCCATCCAGGCAGCCTGCAGGCCGATCCGCCACATGCCGGCGTTCGTGTCGAAGGTGTAGGAGGTGTTCAGATCCACCCCTTTGACCTTGGCGCTGTCCGCGTTTGCGAACTCGGGCAGCACCCGAAGCAGCACCGCTTCGCTGTTCCGGATCACCTGGTCGCGAACGATGCTACCGCCGGCGGAGGTGGGGATTGCCGAAGCCTGAATCCAGCACTCACGATCGGTCGCACAGGCACCGCCGATGTTGTCGTCGCGATAGCTGTTGAGGAACGCGTTGTCGATGTTGACCAGCGTCTGCGAGGGCTCCCGCGTGATGATGTCCTCGTACTTGTAGTTGTAGTAGTCGAGGTCGAGGGCGAAACCTTCCAGGAAGCCATCCGTCGGGATCCAGGAGAAGCCGATGCCCCAGTTCTCCGCGGACTCCGGAGTCAGCTCCGGGTTACCTACGGTGATGGAGGGCTTGAACGTGGTTTCACCCGATACGTCCTGCCGGTTGCCGACCGTGGTCAGCGTGCCGAACGACTGCTGCAGGGACGGCACGCGGAACGAGGTGCCCCAGGATGCCCGCAGAGACAGGCCATCCACCGGCCGCCACAACAGGGACAGCTTCGGATCGGTGGTGTCCTCGCCGATCTCGTCGAAGTCCTCGTAGCGGACCGCGGCGTTGATCTCGAAGGAGCTGCCGATCGGGAAGTTCATCTCGGCGAACACGGCGTTGGTGGTCAGCTGACCTTTCCAGGGCCGGGCACCGAACACGAAGTCCAGGTTGTCGGAGGTCAGTGAAGAGTCGACGAAGTTCTGACCCTTGTCGCGACGCTGCTGGTAGCCCACTGCCAGGCCTACCGGGTAGTCACCGATGTCGAACACGTCGCCCGCGAATACCCAGTCGATGACCCGCTGCTTGTACTCAACCGAGCTGTTGGCCTTACCCAGCAGCCAGGTGTAGAGCTCCGGCGGGTTGATCAGCTCCAGCGCTGCATCTCCAGCCGGCAGGTTGCCGATGTCGTACTGATCGCCGTTCCGGTCGAACTGGCTGTTGCCGAACGGGTTGAAGAAGTAGCAGTTGCCAGCGTCGAAGTCGCCACCGGAGGACTGATAGGACGCGTTGCCGTCACCCGGGGTGCCGTTCACCACGTCGCAGTTGGGGCCGCCGTAGCCGGACAGCGCCAGCTCCATGTGCGTGGACAGCGTGTCCTGACGCTGGGTAGTGGCCGAGTTGTGGTTGGACGCGGTGTAGGAAAGGTCCATCGTCCAGGAGCGATCACCAAGCATGAAGTCCCAGTCGAGGCCGAGCACGTAGCGCGTGTCCTGCCGGTCGACGGCTGTGAAGGTCTTCTCCGGGCGGAAGCGGCGATCGGTGTCTCTGGTGCCGCCCATCAGGCGGGTCACGTTGGAGTAAACGATCGGCTCGATGCCCCGGCGGAACGCGTCTTCCTGGCTGCCAGGGTTCAGCGCGGTCTGCGTGGCGCCCAGACTATCCAGGTAGTTCACTTCCGTCGGAATCGGCAGTGCCGGCGCGTTCGGGTTCAGGGAGTTCAGCCGGTCGAACTCGGACTCGTTGGCCGCCACCTCGAAGTAGGTGTTGACGCTTTCGGTCAGCTCGTAGTTACCCGTAACGTGGATCTTCCGCAGCTTTTCTGCCGCCTGGATGGCGAAGAAGGGACCGTAGTCGTAGATACAGAGGTTGTTGCCGAACAGCGGGCCCAGGGGACCTGCCTGCTCCAGCGCCGCTGCGTCTTCACAGTTCACGTCCGCCTGACCGAAGCTGGAGCCGTCCGCTGCTCGCGGCAGGCTGCCGCCGTCGATGTCCACATCGACTGGCTGGCCCGGACGCAGGCCGTTTGCAGCCCAGGTCGGCACCTGGCCGCTCACCGGAATCAGCCGACCCGGCTGGCCGGTGCCTGAGATGGTGGTGGCGCCGTAACGCTCGTAGTTGTCACCAACGTGAATCTCTTCCCGATCGAGCACCGACGCTGCCACGACGATGCCGCCCCGATCCCCTTGCGCGCCCCAGAGCACTTCAAAGTTGTGGGTGTCACCGCTGTTGGTTTCGTCGGAGGTGGTGAACTGATAAGAGAAGTCGAAGCCTTCGAAGTCGGACTTGGTGATGAAGTTCACCACGCCGGCTACCGCGTCGGAGCCGTACAGGGACGAAGCACCGTCCTTCACGACCTCGATCCGCTCAACGGCGATGTTCGGCACCAGACCGTTGATGTTGGTCGACGCGTTGCCCCGGCCGTTGTACCAGGATGCGACCTGTCGCTTGCCGTTCAGCAGTGGCAGCGTCGCGCCATGGCCCAGGTTCCGGAGGTTGATCGTGTTCCGACCCTCCGCACCCTCACCCTGGAACGTGGCTGCCCGGGTCTGGCTGCCCGACGCCCATGGCATGGCCTGAATCACTTCCGCGATGTCGGCAGCACCAAGGTCTTCGATGTCTGCTGATGTGACCACAGAAAGTGGTGATGGTGAGTCGGCGGCTTCCCGCTTCAGGTAGGAGCCGGTAACCACGACCTCTTCGATGAGCTCGTCGTCACTGGCTGCAGACGCAGACTGCCAGCCGAAGGCTGTTAGGAGCAGCGCGCACAGATGAATAAGATAGGTAGCCCGCCGATCCGGCGAGCGTGGTGTTTTTTCCACAGACTTTCCCCTTCCTCTATTTTTTGACGGGTGCGAACTGCGATCGATCCCTCAGCATCGATCAATGCTCACGCCCACCTCGAGTAGAGGCGATGAGTCTGCTTCTCAATTCGGCTGTTACTGCTATTGCGAACGAGATCCAATCCCATCGTCTCTTCGATCGCGATAACTGCAGCACGGCTGACCTACTCCCTAGGACCGCACTTATCTACGAGCGTCTGCTTCTGCAGACCGCCATTCCAGGCTCTCTCTTCCCGGACCTCATACTTGTAGCAATGCCGTCAAACCAAGTCAAGCGGAAGCCGGGGCGGACTGACAATCAGAACAGACTCTCCTGATAACCCGGCGGCTGGAACAGATCGCAACGCAGCTCTCCCATGCGCTCGTCTCCACCCAGACCGTTCGCCTTCAGCGCCTTGGCGAAGCGGCTGCCGATCAGCTCGGCCATGGGGCCGGAGCCCCGCATCCGCTGGCCCCAGCCCGAACGGTAGAGCTTGCCGCCGCGCATCTCCCGCACCGCGCTTTCCACCCGGCTGGCCTTCAGTGGGTAATGCTCGTCCAGCCACTCCTGAAACAGAGGGCCAACCTCCCGCGGCAGGCGCAGCAGAATGTAGGCCGCCTTGCGAGCTCCCGCGCGCGCGCAGGCAGCAACGATCGCCTCGATCTCCTGATCGTTAACAAACGGGATCACGGGTGCGAGCATGGCGCCAACCGGCACCCCAGCGCCGTGCAGCGATTCGATCATCCGCAGCCTAGCCGACGGCGAAGCCGTCCGCGGCTCCAGCTTGGTTTTCAGCTCGTTACGCAGGGTGGTGACGCTGACGCTGACGTGCACCAGATCGAGGTTTGCCATTTCGCCCAGCAGGTCCAGATCACGCAGGATCAGCTGGCCCTTGGTGACGATGGTGACCGGGTGGCGCCACTCCAGCATCGTCTCCAGGATCTGCCGGGTGATCTGCAGATCCTTTTCCGCAGGCTGGTAGGGATCGGTGTTGGTGCCCATGGCGAGCGGCCGACACTCGTAGCCACGCCGACCCATCTCTGCCTCGAGGCGATTGCGGACGTCGGTCTTGTAGAAGATGCGGGTCTCGAAATCGAGCCCCGGCGACAGATCGAGGAAGGCGTGGGTGGGCCGGGCGAAGCAGTACACGCAACCATGCTCACAGCCTTTGTAGGCATTAATCGAGCGATCGAACGGGATGTCGGGCGACCGGTTCTTCGTGATCAGCCTGACGGTCCGATCTGGCAGCAGGGTGGTTCCCGGCCTCGGGCCCGTTTCCCGTTCGACCGCCCAGCCATCCGCAACCGGCACCGAGCGGGTGGGCAGGAAGCGGCTCGCCGCGTTGGAGACCGCACCGCGCCCCTTGTGCACCTGACGATCGGAGAGACTGTCCGTATCAATGTCACTGTCCGTGTCTCTGTCTGTGTTTATCTCCACGTCCATGCGCGCATCCTCCTGCTGTGGGCCGTGCCCTCGACCCGGCCGATCAGGCTACCTCGATACTGTATGTTTGTACAGTATTCCAGGGTTGTAAGCAGTCGTTGCCCCGTTAGACTACGCCGCTGCACTATCCGGACGAGTCGATGCAGCGCTCCCCCAAGAAAAACTTGCAGAAAATCAGCATCTTGCTGGCAGCCGGCTGGGTGCTGAGCGGCTGCATGCAGGCCGAGATGGCATCCACCCAGGCCACCCTGGACGCCATGTCAGAGCAGATCGACACCCTGTCCAGCCAGCTGGATGAATCACAGGCCACCCTGAGCGCCATGCAGAGCAGCGACCAGTCGAGCCGGGAGGCGCTGGAAGCACGCATCGCGGTGCTCGACGCGCAGCTCGAAAGCCTGCCGGGCTCCCTGGAGCTGAGCTGCCCGGAAGCACCTCAGGCCGCCGAGTGCGAGGCGGTCGCCCGGGTCATCGTCAGCGCCGACAAGATGCTGGTCGGCGAGCTCGAACACGTCTACATGGACCCACCCGGAGTGAGCGTGGTCGCGCGCATCGACACCGGCGCCACGTCCAGCTCGCTGCACGCGGAAAACCTCGTGCCCTTCGAGCGCGACGGCGAGGACTGGATCCGCTTCGACATGATGGTGAGCGAGTCCGACTCGGTAAGCATCGAGCGGCAGATCATCCGCCATGTGCGGGTGGTGCAGCAGGCAGACCCGAGCGGCTCGAGACGGCCGGTGGTGGCGATGCGGGTTCGGCTCGGCGAGATTCAGGACACCTTCGAGTTCACGCTCGCCGATCGCTCGCACCTGGAAAACGAGATGATCCTGGGCCGGAACTTCCTCGCCGACGTTACCCTCGTTGACGTCGGCCAGCAGTTCATCCAGCCTCGCTACTCACCACCCGACGCCCAGTAACCCCGTGAACCATCAGGGTCCGTTCCTCTTTCTCGTGCTGTTGCTGCTGCTCGCCGGCATCGGCACCGCCGGCTTCCGCCACCAGGCCTATCGGATTCCGCTGCTGCCCGGTGAGCAGCAGACGGTCTGGCAGGTGGAGGCGCGAATCGAGTACACGGCGCTCGGCGGCGCCAGCCAGATTCATCTCACCCTGCCGCCCGAGCAGAGCGGCTTCCGGCTGCTTGAAGGCACGGGTGCTGCGCCCGGCTTCGGCTTCAGCGTCGAGCAGCAGGCCGAGCAGCAGCAGGCGCACTGGACCAAACGCAACGCCAGCGGACTGCAGACGCTGTTCTACAGCCTGCCCATCGTCGAGGATCCGGCGCAGCGGGTGGATCCGATCCCGCCCGGCGCCATCAACCGACCGCGTTGGGACGAGCCCTACCTCACCGCCGCCCGGCAACTGATCGACTCGCTGCTGCCGATCACCGCCGATGCTCACTCCATGGCCGTGCAGCTGGTGGCGAGCATGGGCCGGACCCCGGCGGATCAGAACGTGAGCCTGCTGAAGGAACGTTACGAGGAGCCCGACCTGCTGGCGCGGCTGCTGATGACCGCCGGCATCCCGGCCCGGACCGTGCAGGTGCTGGAGCTGCAGGACGGTCGGCGCCGGCAGGCGCTGGCCGAACACGTGCAGGTCTGGGACGACGATCGCTGGCGCCTCTACCACCCGCAGGACGGTCCGGTGGCCGACACCAGCAACCTGCTGCTCTGGCAGACGGAAACGCCGTCGGTGCTCGAGGTGATCGGCGGCACCCGTTCCCGGGTAACCTTCTCCATGATCAGCCAGGACCGCTCCATGCTGGAGCTGGCGGAGGGGTCCCGCGAGCCGGGCTTCGCGCTGTCGCTTTACAGCCTGCCCATCGCCGAGCAGGGCATGTTCAAGCTGATCATGCTGCTGCCCGTTGGCGCCCTTGTCGTGGTCTTCATGCGCATCCTGGTCGGCGTGCGCACGTCCGGCACCTTCATGCCGGTGCTGATCGCCCTGGCTTTTCTGCAGACCGATCTGCTGCCCGGGCTCGCCAGCTTCATCCTGGTGGTCGCCATCGGCCTGCTGATCCGCTCCTACCTCTCGAGCCTGAACCTGCTGCTGGTGGCACGAATCGCCACCCTGGTGATTCTGGTGATCGGCATCATCTCCGTGTTCAGCGTGGTGAGCTACCAGCTCGGGCTGATCGGCGGCCTGACCATCACCTTCTTCCCCATGATCATCCTGGCCTGGACCATCGAGCGGATGTCGATCATATGGGAGGAGGAGGGACCTAAAGAGGTGCTGATCCAGGGCGGCGGCAGCCTCCTGGTGGCCACCCTGGCTTTCCTGCTCATGGATCTGCCCATCGTTCGCCACCTGGCTTTCAACTTTCCGGAGCTGCACCTGGCGATCCTGGCCCTGGTGATGATCATCGGCCGCTACACCGGCTACCGGCTGCTCGAGCTGGGCCGCTTCTCGAGCTTCGGCAAGTGATCAGCTGGATCAAACCGGGGGCGCTCAGGAAGATCGGCGTGCTCGGCATGAACCGGCGCAACGTGGCCTACATCAGCCGCTACAACGATCGCAGCCACTACCCGCTGGTCGACAACAAGCTGAAGACCAAGCTGATGGCCGGCAAGATGGGCCTGCAGGTGCCGGAGCTGCTGCACATCATCACCACCCAGCACGAGATCGAAGGGGTGGCCGAGGTGCTGGAGAATCTGAACAGCTTCGTCATCAAGCCGGCTCAGGGCTCGGGCGGCAAAGGCATCCTGGTGATCAAAGGCCGGAAGCCGGATGGCTACGTGAAGTCGAGCGGCGAGCTGGTCACGGTCAACGACGTGAAGCGACACCTGACGAACACGATCAGTGGCCTGCACTCACTGGGCGGCCGTACCGACGTCGCCATCATCGAATCCCTGGTCGAAACCACGGATGCGTTTGAAGCGGTGAGCTTCGAAGGCGTGCCGGACATCCGCCTGATCGTCTTCAAGGGTTTCCCGGTCATGGGCATGCTGCGGCTGGCCACCCACGAGTCGGACGGCAAGGCCAACCTGCATCAGGGTGCTGTCGGCGTCGGTCTCGACATCGGCAGCGGCAACGCCATCGCCGCCGTCCAGCACAACCGGCTGATCGACTCGCACCCGGACACCGGCGCCGCGCTCGACGAGATCCAGGTGCCGAACTGGCCGGCGCTGCTGCACCTGGCGGCGAGCTGCTTCGAGGCAACTCAGCTTGGTTACCTCGGCTGCGACATCGTCATCGACCGCCACCGCGGCCCGCTGCTGCTGGAGCTGAACGCCAGGCCGGGGCTGTCCATCCAGATCGCCAACGACGAGGGCCTGCTGCCCAGGCTGCAGCAGATCGAAGCGCTGGATTCACCGTTCATGACGGTTCAGGATCGGGTCCAGGAAGCCATGCGCTGGTTCAGCCGGGCCCGCTCCGCAGGTCAGGAAGAGCTCTGGACCGAGGGTGACCGGCAGGCCGCCGCAGACTGAAGCCACGAACCAAACCACACGATAGAAGGAATCAGACATGCTCGTACTCGTCGTCAGCATCGACACCACCGCCGAGAGCATCGCCGCCATCAAGGAGGCGATCGCCACCATGGAAACGGCCAGCCGTGCCGAGGAAGGCTGCTACGACTACACCTTCGCGGTGGAGCTGAACGATCCGAACAAGCTGCGGATCACCGAGTGCTGGGAAGACGAGGCGGCGCTGAAGGCACACTTCGCGACGTCGCACATGGCGGCGTTCAACGAGGCCATGGCCCAGGCCGGACCGCGCAGCATGGACCTCAAGTGTTACGAGGCCAGCGAGGTGCCCTTCCCCATCAACCGGGGCTGAGCCGCTGGGGCGGGGCCGCTAGCGCAACAGCCAGTCGAGGATCCTGTCGTTCTCTTCCCGCGGGTAGGTATGCGACAGATCCTCAATCTCCCGATAGGTGAGGTCGACGCCGGCCTGGGTCAGCGACGCCTGGGCCATGCGCGCCACCTCGATATCGAACATCCAGTCCAGCGCCCCGTGGGTGAGGTATACGGGTAGCCCCTGCAGCCGCTCCTGGTCGGCAAACTCCAGCAGCATCGGGTGAAAGCTCGCGGCGATAGGCGCCAGATGGGTGAACGGCGATTCAGAGCGCAGGCCGGAAAGGTAGGAGAAAGTCCCGCCATCGGACATGCCCGTCAGCAGGATTCGCTGCTCGTCCACCTGCCAGTGCTCGGAAACTCTGGCGACGATGGCATCCAGGTTGGCGCTGTCCACATCCGGCCCCATCAGCGACCAGGTCCCTTCCTTGGAGCTCGGTGAGGCGAGGATGACGCCCCGGCTGCGGGCATCTTTCAGCCAGCTCCAGAGGAAACTCCGGCCGTGGCCGCTGCCGCCATGCAGCGCCACCACCAGGGGCATGGCCTCGCTGCCGTCGTAGTACTCCGGCACGTACAGCGAAAACCCGCCGCGCTCGGTGGGCTCGTTGGCCGCATGCATCACGCCGACGTTCTCCCCGCCGGCATCGGCCTCGGCAAGCCTGGCCTGCAAAGCCTCGTCACCGCGGTAGTTGTCCGACAGGTAAAAGCGACTGACCGGCGGCAGCATGGAGGAGATGGGGTAGAGGGCCTCCACGGCCCGGGTGTTGAAGCTCATGGCCCGGTACGCACCCATGACCGGGTTGCTCTGGGTGAGGCAGTTCTCGAGCCCTTCGTAGGCTTTCAGCGCTTCCCCGGCAGCCCGTTCCGCATGGCTCGAGAACTGGCTGAGATGCTCCGGCCACGGCACCGCCCGGAAGGTCTCGAGCCCGGCCGCCACCGGTTCCCGGAACTGCTCGATCCCGGGGACCAGCTCCATGAGCGCCGGCGGGTGCAGGTGCCGGCCGACGTAGGCCAGCGCGTCCAGCGCCGTCAGCAGCGGCGGGATCAGCGCCGTGGTGGCATCGAGCAGGGTGTCCGTATCCGGTTCCTGTCCAGCAGCGTCGCTCTGCCTGTCCTGGTCGTCCTGACCACCCTGGTCATCGCTCATGTCGTTCCCCGGCCTCACCCGAATACGAGCCACTATAGCGCGCCGCTCTGCCCTCCGCCGCAGCCCTGCCTCGCATCTGCGCAGGCACCCGGGTAAAGTCGATTGGCTGAGCAGGTCCTGGAGGACAGCAGGTGGCAGAACAGACTGAGCGGGCCTTCGACAGGGCCCTGGAAGACGTGGGCAACATCGTCATGCTGGAGCATGTGAACCTGACCGTGCCGGATCAGGGCATCGGCGCGCTTTTCTACGTGACCGGCCTCGGCTTCACCCGCGATCCGTACATCGACTTCGGCACCTTCAACATGTGGGTGAACCTGGGCGAGCAGCAGTTTCACCTGCCGAAGGCAGAGGCACAGGTGTTCCGGGGTCACATCGCGGTGGTGGTGCCGGACCTGGACGATCTGAAGAAGCGGCTCGGCTTCATCGCCAAGCCCATGGCCGACACCCAGTTCGCCTGGGAGGAAAAGGAAGACCACATCGCGCTCACCTGCCCCTACGGCAACCAGATTCGCGCCTACCCGCCCGGCGTCTTCCCACTCATGGACCTGGGCATGCCTTACGTGGAGATGCAGGTGGCGCCCGGCACGGCCGCTGGCATCGCCAGCTTCTACGCAGAAGTGATGGGCTGCCCGGCCAGCGCCAGCGACGGGGTCGCCAGGGTGAAGATGGGCTACAACCAGGAGATGCGGTTTGCGGAAACCTCCGAGCCGATCGCCGACTACGACGGCCACCACATCGCCGTCTACCTGAGCAATTTCTCCGGTCCTCACGCCTGGCTGAACGAGCGGGGCCTGATCACCGAAGAGTCCGACCAGCATCAGTACCGGTTCCAGGCGATCGTCGATCCAGGGAACGGCGAGCCGCTGGCGGAGATCGAACACGAGGTGCGCTCCCTGTCGCACGCCATGTACCACCGCAACCTGGTGAATCGGAACCCTGCGGTGAACTTCTTCACCTACCGTAAAGGCAACGAGATCTACACACCCGAATGAGCGAAGCAATCAACCAGCCAGCGAGCGGCGCCGACCCCGTCGAGCTGCGCGACGAACCCTATTACCTGCCTCTCGCAGACGAGGTAGCCCTGTTCGAGGCTGCCTATCACGCCCGCCTGCCGGTGCTGCTGAAAGGCCCCACCGGCTGCGGCAAAACCCGCTTCGTGGAGCACATGGCCTGGCGCCTGTACCGGGATCAGCGCGCCAGCGAGCTGGAAGTGCCGCTGATGACCATCGCCTGCCACGAGGACCTTACCGCCACGGACATGGTGGGCCGGTTCCTGCTGCAGGGCGACGAGACCGTCTGGCGGGATGGCCCGCTGACCCAGTCCGTGCGTAGCGGTGCCATCTGCTACCTGGACGAGATCGTCGAAGCGCGGAAGGACACCACGGTGCTGATTCACGCGCTGACCGATCACCGGCGCCTGCTGCCCATCGACAAGACCGGCGAGCTGCTGGCTGCGCACCCGGACTTTCTGCTGGTGATTTCCTACAACCCGGGCTATCAGAGCGTGCTCAAGGACCTCAAGCCGAGCACCCGGCAGCGCTTCGTCAGCCTCACCTTCGACTACCCGGATGAAGATCGGGAAGCCACCATCATCGAGCACGAAGCGGGTGTGGAGCGCAGCGATGCCGAGCGCCTGGCGCTGATCGGCGCCAAGGTGCGCAACCTGCGCGAGCACGGCTTCGAGGAAGGGGTGAGCACCCGCCTGCTGATCTACGCCGGCAGCCTGATGCAGCAGGGCATCGACGCCCGCCGGGCAGCCGAGATCGGCATCATCAGCGCCGTCTCGGACGACGAGTCCGTGCAGCAGGCCATCGCCGACATCGTCGACGTCATCCTGCCCTGAGCAGGCTGCCGAGGAGAACGGCCCGATGGTCGCCCTGATCGACGTGGAGGCTGCCCTGACCCTGTTTGCCGAGGGTATCGCCGGCCGCTACTACCACATCAAGCCCAGCAGCGAGTTCGCCAGTCGCCAGTTCACCCTGGACGACGGGCAGACGGCCATGGGCGTGGATACGGTGTACGTGCCGGACGAGCTCGACTATCCGGACTCGGCCGCCTATCGGGTGCTGGTCATGCTGCAGCTCGGCCAGAAAGAGTTCGGCACTTACCGTTTCAACCTGGCTGGAGCCGCCGAGCGGATTCCCCGGCTGGCGGAGCTGGCAGCCCCGGACGCACGCATCCGAGCCAGCGACTTCACCCTGTTTTTCGCCCACGCCCCGCATCCCGGGCTGCTCAAGCGGCTGTTTCTGGTCTGCGAGCAGGTCCGGATCACGGCCCGCCTGCTGGCCCGCTACCCCGGCCTCGAGCGGCATCTCGAGAGCTATCGGGCGCATCGTTTCGCTACCGCTGACGGCCTGGTGATCGACGATGTGTTCGGCCTGATCACGGCCATCGAGCTGGCGGCGAACGGCGTGCCGGCCACCGACTTCGATGACGGCACCGGTCTGGCGGCCGCCGCCGTGGATTCGCTGGCGCGCATGCGCGAGGAAGCAGCGGACGTGTACGACGCGGCCGCCCTGGCGCTGGATCTGTACCTGTCGCTGCTGCCGTACCTGCCGCCGGCGGACGCCATCGCCGAGCTGCCGGTGAGCAGCGAGGACGACGCGCTGGAGTGGATGCAGCGGGAAGCGAGGATGGAAGACTGGGAAGAGGATCTGGATCAGATCGATCAGACCCTCTTTCTGGAGCTGCTCGAGGAGTCCGAAGTAGAAGCCGGCAATGCGGACGCCCTGGAGAACGCCACGCTGCGGGACGAGAAGGTGGACATCAAGGCGCTCACCGACGAGCGCGACAACCTGAAGCGGAAGATCGAGATGGAACGCTCGAGCGTGCGCGACGCGCTCGGCCCGGCGACGCCGGGCACCCGCAGCTATCGCTACGACGAGTGGGATTACCTCGGCCACCGCTACCTAAGAGCCTGGTGCCGACTGTTCGAGGAGCGGCTGGAGAGTGACGGACAGGCGGATCCGGCGGAGCTGAAGCGGGTCATCCAGCAGCACGCCGGCGCGGTAATGCAGAAGCTGGAGCAGATCAAACCGCTCGGCTACCAGCGGGTGAAACGGGTGGCCGACGGCGACGAGCTCGATTTCAATGCCCTGATGGAAGCGCGCCAGGACGTGCGCGCCGGCATCAGCCCGGACGAGCGCGTCTACTCCCGCAAAGACAGGGTGCACCGGGACGTGTGCGCTGCTTTCCTGGTCGATCTGTCCGCCTCCACCGACGATCCGATCGAGCCCCCGGAGCCGCCCCCGCCGCTGCCGGACGGCATGGACATCAACCTCCGCGATCCCTACGACGACGATTACAGCCTGGATCTGGCCGGCCCGGAGGAGCGGCGCCGCATCATCGACGTGCAGCGCGAATCCATGCTGGTGATGTCAGCGGCTCTGGAGCGGCTCGGCGACAGCTACGGCATCTACGGCTTCTCGGGCTACGGGCGCGAGTGCGTCGAGTTCTACGTGGCGAAGGAGCCGAACGAGCCGTTTACCCAGCGCACCCTGGAAGCCATTGCCAGCATGAAGCCACGCCGCAGCACCCGGATGGGCCCCTCCATACGGCACGCGGTGACCAAGCTGGTGGCCAGCGGCAACGCCATGAAGATCCTCATCATCCTCTCCGACGGCTTCCCGCAGGATGCGGACTACGGGCCTGAGCGCGGCGATCATGAGTACGGCCTGCAGGACACCGCCAAAGCGCTCACGGAGGCACAGAGCAAAGGCGTGGAGGTGTTCTGCGTCACCGTCGACAAGTCGGGCAACGACTACCTGAAGCGGATGTGCCCGGCCCATCGTTACCTGATCATCGACGAGATCGAAGACCTGCCGGAGAAGCTGTCTACGGTGTATCAGACCCTGAGCGGACGGTAGGCAAAAAAAAGCCCGCGGCTCAGCGCGGGCTCTTCGTTACGACGTGGCGTCGCTGACTGGGCTTCAGTCGTCTCCCATCCCGAACAGGATGAGCAGCCACTGGAACATGTTCCACAGCGACATGTAGAGCGAGGTGGTGGCCAGGATGTAGTTGGTCTCGCCGCCGTGGATGATCTCGCTGGTCTGCCAGAGGATCATGCCGCTCATCAGCAGCACCACAGCCCCGCCGATCGCGCCGTAAAAAGCGCTGAGGTCCATGAACCAGCTGAGCAGGACAACCGCGAACAGAATCAGCGCGCCGACCATCAGGAAGCTCGACATGAAGCTGAAGTCTTTCTTGGTGATCAGCGCCACCGCCGACAGGCCAACAAAGGCTGCGGCAGTGCTGCCGAGCGCCATGGTGACCACCTCGGCGCCGTTCGCCATCTGCAGGAACATGTTCACCACCGGCCCGATGGAGAAGCCGAGGAAGCCGGTAAAGGCGAACACGGACAGCAGGCCCCAGACGCTGTTGGCGGTCTTGTGCACCAGGAACAGCAGGCCAAGCCAGCCGGCCAGCACCCAGAGCCCCATGTAAGGCGCGTTGATGGCCATGGCAAAGGCCGCCATGGCGGCGCTGAAGGCCAGGGTCATGCCGAGCAGCAGGTACGTGTTGCGCAGCACCCGGTTGCTTTCGATGGCGCTCGGACGGGCCGCGGACGGCGCGCTCGACTGCGCCGCATAGGTCGTCTGTACAGAACTTTCGGGACGTTCAGCCATGATGTTCAGATGCCTCTAAATCCAAGTGTTTCACTAGGGTATATAGGGGTTCCCCGTGCTTTTTGCAAGGCTCTCTGCCAGGCAGCCTGACGTTCGTCACACCCCGTCAGTAGCGCCATCCCAGCAGGTTCCAGTAGGCGAGCACCAGCACCAGCAGCGTGAAGATGAGGCTCACCCAGCTGTAGCGCAGCCGTTGCCAGAGGTTGCAGTCCTGGCTCCGCCAGACCGGCGGCAGCGCAACCAGGCTCAATACCGTGCCCAGCGTCAGCAGCAGCGGGAACCCGAGGACAATGCCAGTACCCGGCGGCGGGAAATCGAAGATGACCTTATTCATGTCCATCCCGGAGAGCACCACCGACATCCCGATCACGAAAGCGAGCAGGGACAGCGCGGCGATGATCTGGCTGATCCTGCCGATCCGGACCAGCCCCGCCAGCTGCACCTGGCCGCGGTTTCTGACCGCGTTGATGAGCAGGAAGATGGCGGAGAGCAACGCCAGGAGGATGACCAGCTGATGGTTGGCGGCGGTCTCGTAGAACGGCAGCCGCTCTGCAACCATGATCGGCAGGGAGCCGATCAGCGCCCGCTGCACGTTCCCCTGCTCGTCGGTCTGGAACACCAGCGTTTCCTGCCGGCCCTGCAGCCGGAACACGTAAGGGGAGACCTCGACGAAGCGTCCCCCGAGCCCTTCCCCGGGCACCACGATCTCGCCCTCCGGCCCCGGGGCCACGCTGAGATCGCCGGCCAGCCCGATCACCCCTTCCAGCTTCGTGAAAGAGCGACGGTTCAGCCGATACGCACCGGCGATCTTGCCGATCCGCTCTGCGCTGCCCTCGATCGGGCCTTCCGGCCAGGCAGGTTCGGCCCCACCATCGCCGGGGTAGAAGTAATCGAGCACCGCATCCACCACCTGGGTCCTCGCCTGCGCCCCTTCCGGGGTGTTGAAGGAGAGGAACAGCCCGAAGCCGGTATCCGGTTGGATCAGGAGCTCGGAGTGGAAGGCGATGGTGTCGCCACCGTGGCCGACGAAGCGCTCGCCATTGCGAGTGACTTCGTAGAAGCCGTGCGCCATGCCGGCTACCCGATCGTCGTGCGCAAACAGCCGGCCGTGCATCTGTGCCACCGTTTCCGGCGCCAGTATCCGCCCGCTGTCGTTGCTGCCGCCATTGACGTGGGCAACGATGAAGCGGGCCATGTCCTCCGCAGACGCAGACAGCGCACCGGCCGGCCCGAAGTTCTTGATGAACTCGAAGCCCAGGGGCGCTACCCCGCCATGCTCGCTGGTGTACCCCTGCGCCATGTAGGGCGCCAGGCGTTCCGGCAGCGGCTCATCGAAGGTGGCCTGGCTCATGCCGAGCGGCGAGAAGATGTGCTCGGTTACGTAATCTTCGAAGCTCATGCCGGAAATGTTCGCCACCACCAGGCCCGCCAGCGCGGTGGACCAGTTGTTGTAGGCGGAAAAGGTCCCGGGCTCCCAGATCTGGTTCGGCACGTGGGCGGCGAGCGAGTCCGCCAGCGGCACCAGATCCTCTACTTCGTCCGCGAACAGAAACCCAGCCGCGCCGTCTTCGAACCCTGGGGCGTGGGTCATGATGTGGGTCATGGTCAGCGGCACCCCGAAGGCCTCGGGCAACTCGAACTGATCCACGTAGCGGCTGACCGGCGCGTTCAGATCCAGCCGGCCCTGCTCAACCAGCTGCATGACCGCCGTCCAGGTGAACAGCTTGGATACGCTGCCCGGTCGGAACAGGGTCATGGCCGGGTCGACCGGCTCGCCGGTGGCCAGGCTCGCCACGCCGTAACCCTTCGACAGCACCAGCTCACCGTCCCGCACCAGGGCGAAGGTCATCCCGGCCAGCTGGTAGTCCCGAAACTGAGCCGCCATGACGCCGTCGAGATAGGCTTCGAAGTGGGCAGAGACTGCCGGCTCATCCGCGGGTGGTGCCGACGCTTCCGTATCCAACTCTTCGGCGCCGACCCCGGACATCCAGACGATTAGCGCCAGGCCACCAAGCAGCCGCAACTTTCTCAATGAGCTCATCAGTAAACCGCTCCCCTCGCTGGTTGAGGCGACGTTACCGCATTTCCTGCCGATAGTGACCACTTACCAGCCACAGGCTGAGGCCGGCGAGCAGAGCCGCAGCGCTCACAAAAAGGCGGAGGTCTGCCACGAACTGCTAAAAGGCGGGCGCTACCCATCCCCGCTGAAATCAGGCTAACTGGCGCGATGAGCAAAGCAGTACTCTCGAAAACGACCGCGCTGGTGCTGATCAGCACCGTGCTGACGGGATACCTGATCGCCGCAGAGACGGACACCGCGCCTGAGCTCAGCGCAGCAGGAGCGGCAGGCGATACCGGGCCGGCAACCGCCTACTATCGATGGATAGACGGCAACGGGAACATCCAGTACACGGACTTCGAACCGGTGGGCGTGCCAGCGGAGCTCATCCCGCTGGATCCGGAAGCCGACGACGCGCCGGTGCTGTCAAGCGCTGCGCAGGACAGACCCTCCGATCCCTTCCACGATCAGGATCAGCAGGTCCTACCCATCGAGCACATCGGCCCCTGCGCCGATGCCAGGCGCCAGCTGGGCATTCTGCATGCAGCCCTGCCGGTGTATGCCGACGAGTCCGGCAGCCATCGCAATGCCTGGCGCGGCGACAGCTACAAAGGCGAGCGACGCTACCTGGATGCTGAAGACCGCACGGCGGCAATTGCCCGGGCCCGGGAGGCGGTGCTCAACCACTGCAGCGACCCGGAAGCTTTTGCCCGGGAAGAGGCCGCCTTCAAGGACGAGGTGGGCAGGAACTGAGGCGCTGGCGCTTCAGCTGATTCCGAGCGCAGCTTCCGTTCGCCGGATCCACGCCTGCACGCCAGGACGGGTGCTCAGATCGAAGCCACCTTCGTGCGCGAGCCGCGTGTAGGCGATCAGGGCGATGTCGGCAATGCTGATTGCGCTGCCGGCAAACCAGTCCCGGTCAGCCAGGCTCTGGTCCATGAGGTCCAGCGCCGCTTCACCCCGCTCCACACGCCAGCCTTCCCGCTCGGAAGCCGGCTTCTTCTCGTACACCATGACAAAGCGACAAACGGCCACGTACGGTTCGTGGCTGTACTGCTCCCAGAACAGCCACTCGTAGGCTTTGGCCCTGTCGTAGGCATCCGTGGGCAGCAGGTCACTGCCCTCGGCCAGATAGCCGATGATCGCGTTTGATTGAGCGATGGCCCGGCCGTCGTCGAGCACCAGCATGGGCACCTGGCCCGCCGGGTTGAGCGCCAGGTAGTCGGCGGTTCTGGACTCACCCTTCATGATGTCCGTATCCACCCACTGGTAGTCGAGCCCGAGGTAGTCCGCCGTGTACTGCACTTTCAGGCAGTTGCCCGAGATCCGATCACCGTAGATTTTCATGGTTCCTCCTGTCAGCTGCCAATCAACTCAAGTCCGTGGCCGTGTTGCCGAGAATGTAGAGGCCGACGCCGATCATCACCAGCGGTGCCAGCCAGCGGCCGAGGCGCTCCAGCACCGGCAGCTTCAGCGCGTGCTCGCCCAGAAACCGGGCCAGACCGAACCAGGCAACCACCAGCAGCAGGAACAGGCCGGCGATTTCCGCATCGAAAATGAGCTGGGAATCCGCGAGCAGCGGCGCGAACACCAGCACCGTGTCGACGCCGTTGGAGAGTTGGGTCGACGCCAGCGCGGCCACGCCGGTGCCGGCGTCCAGCGCGCTCTGCGGCGGCGGGGAGTCCACGGGCTCGACCCCGCGGAAGTTCGCCAGCAAAAGCCTGATGCCGAGCAGCATGGGAATGACGCCGAGATACCCGAGATACTCGATGGGGAACAGGTAACCGACCAGGCCCAGGAGCACGGCCAGTAGCAGCACGCCAAGCATGCCGAGGGCGTAGCCGGCGAACAGCTGCAGGGTCGAGCCGGTCTTCGCCAGCTGCCAGCCGACCAGCAGCAGCAGGTTATCCAGATTGGTCGACGCGAAGGCGAGCGCCACAACCCAGAACAGGGTGAAGAAGGCGTCCACCGCAGAGCAGGCCTAGCGTTGTCGGAGCCGATAACCCGGCGGTCGACGACCGGCTTCGTCGACCACGTCGAACTCTTCCGCCAGATCCTCCACCCACTGAATGCTGCCGGACCGCTCCAGCAGATCGGCTGCCATCAGCAGCGCTACCGTGGCCCGGCCGACGAACAGCGGCGTCTGAGAGTCCGATACGTCCCGGCCACGCTCCTCAGCGACCGAGCGCACGAACTCGGTGGCAACCGACCCCGGGTAGAGGGAGACGCAGGCCACCTCTTTTGGCGCGAGCTCGATCGCCATGTCGGCGCTAAGGCGGTCGAGGCCTGCCTTACCGGCGCCGTAGGACGCGGAGTACAGATACTGCTGGCCGCCCGGCGACGAGACGTTGACGATGGCGGCACCCGCAGGCGCTGCGAACAGCGCCGCGGCGGCATGCCAGGAGGCAACGTAGTGGGAGCGCAGGCCGATGCCGACCTGATCGTCCCAGACCTGCAGCGGGTGCTCCCAGAAGCCGCCGTCCCAGGCCGGCGGGTTGGGGATGGTGTAGACGTTGTTGATCAGGTAGTCGATGTGATCGGCTTCCGCGGCGATCGTCTCGAACAGCGAAGCGATCGACGCATCATCGCCGTGGTCACAGCCGATGGCCCGGCCTTCACCGCCCGCTTCGCTCACCTCTCTGGCCGCCACGTCGATGGTGAGCCCTTCTTCTCCGCGGCTGCGACCCGTGACGTAGACGGTGGCGCCCTGCTCGCCCAGAGCGATGGCGATGCCCTTGCCGATCCCTCGGCTGGCCCCGGTTACCACCGCGATCTTCCCAGCCAACGGCCTGGCGCCTGTATCTCCCGTCATGACGTACCCCGAATTTGCCTGGCAGCCAGCTTACCGAGTAGCCTCCGGAGAGACCATGGGGAGGAGGCAGAGCATGGCGGATTTTCCAACCACGCCGGAAGCGCTGACGGACGAATGGCTCTCGACGGTGCTCGGCAGGACCGTGGCCGGACATCGGGTGGAGCGCTTCGGCGAGGGCACCGGCGTGATCGGCCTTGTTACCCGCGTGCACCTCGAGGCCGAGGACGGCCCCGCCACCCTGATCGCCAAGTTCCCATCGCCGGCTCCTGAGAACCGCGCGGTGGCTGCTACCTACGACATGTACGGCCGGGAAGTCCGTTTCTACCAGGACATCGCCGAGCAGCTGCCCATGCGCACGGCTGCCTGCCTGTTCGCCGCCCACGACCCGGAAACTCAGGGCTTCGTGTTGTTACTGGAGGATCTGGTCGACTATCGGATCGGCGATCAGGTTGCCGGCTGCACGCTCGAGGAAGCACGGGCAGTGGTGGATGCCATCGCCAACCTGCACGCCGCCACCTGGACCGGCGCTGACTTCCCGGGCCTGCAGTCCCACGCCAGCGACATGCAGCGGGACGGCATGATCGGCGGCTTTCAGCTCGGCTGGCCGGTGGTGCTCGCGCAGTTCGCCGACCTGGTGCCGGAGAGCGCCCGGGAGGCGGGGGAAAAGATGCCCGAGGCCATCGGCCGGCTGCTGCAGGAGATGTGCGCAGATCCGGTCTGCCTGAGCCACGCCGATGTGCGCCTGGACAACATCTTCTTCGGCGCCGGCGGCGAGGTGGTGCTGGTGGACTGGCAGTCCGCCTGCACCTCGGCCCCGGAGCAGGATCTGGCCTACTTTCTCACCCAGAGCGTGCCGCGCGAGCTGCTGGCAGAGGAGGATCTGGTCGGCCGCTACCACGCGGCGCTGTCGGCCGCGCTGGCTGACAAAGGCGTCAGCTATCCGCTCGAGACCTGCCGCGAGCGCTACCGCGTCTGCGCACTCTATCTGCTCTGCTACGCCGTGGTCATTGCCGGCACGCTGGACATGGGCAACGAGCGCGGTCAGCTGCTGGCGAGAACGCTGCTCGGCAACTCGCTGGCGGCCCTGGACGAGATGAACGCGTTCGACCTGCTCGACTGATCGCTGCCGACGCCGTGCCGCCGGCGTCAGCCTTTATCAATCCTGTCCGGCGCTATAGGATGAGCGCCAGAGCGGGACCACCCGCCACACTCGAGAGCTCTTTTGCGAAACAGCAAGCCGTCCGACATCATCGTTGTCGGGAACACGTCAGACGACCCATTCGCCATCGACGTTGCTTTTTCCGTCGGCCAGACGGAAGACATCGCCGACCTCATCAGCATGAAGACGTTCGCAAACTCCGAGTTCTGCCCGCGCTTCATCTCCGACGAAGAAGACTTCAGCCGCATCGGCAGCAAGCTGACCGGCATGCGGGTGATCATCGTCAGCACCTCGAATCGGGTCGTCAGTCGCCAGAACCTGGCCATGCGCAACCTGCTGATCGCCAGAGCCGCCAAGGAGAACGGCGCGGCGCACGTCATGCTGGTGGAGCCGGACCTCTACTACAGCGCTCAGGACCGTGGGCCGCACCAGGCACTGGGCGAGACTCAGTTCGAACGCACCGACGCGGACATGAAGAAGTTCGACGGCCAGCCGTTCACCGCCAAGCTCTACGCCGAGATGCTGAAGCTGGCCGGGGTGGACAGCGTGCTCACCGTGCACAACCACTCCTACTCCGTGCAGTCCATGTTCAGCGAGGTGTTCGGCGGCCAGTTCTACAACCTGATCCCCTACGAGATCTACACCGACTACATCCGCCACTCCAACCTGGTCAGCTACGGCGAGGAAGGCGAGGGTCTGGCCCTCTGCGCGCCTGACAAGGGGGCGCGTGACTTCGTCAAAGAGATGTACTGCCAGCTCGGCCTGCCGAAGGCAAAGTTCATCCTCCTCGACAAGGAACGCTCCGGCGAGCGCGAAGTGCAGATCAAGCTGCACGACGAGAGCGAGTCCACCTTCGACGAGATCGATGGCCACGACATCGTGCTGTTCGACGACATGGTCCGCACTGGCTCAACGGTGGTGAAGTCCTGCCAGTTTCTGAAAGCCATCCACCCCGGCCGCATGGTGTTTGCGGTCAGCCACTTCTATGCCAGCGAAGAAGGCCGGGAAAAGATGGCGAGCACGGCCATCGACGAGATCCTGACGCTGAACACCCTGCCCACCATCCAGAACCGGGACGAGCAGGGCCGGCTGCGCAAGAAGATGGTGGTGCTGAAGATCGAGAAGTGGCTGGCCAGGAGCCTGCGCGAGATCCTTGAGCTGCCGCCGCAGGCGGACGACAGCCTCTACCAGATCGAGATGTCCTCGAAGAACCCGCGCTTCATCCGCAAGATCTACTCCAGCGACCAGCTGCGCTCGCTGCGGCAGGAAGAGCTGTTCTAGCCCCCGGCGCCCAGCGCCGCATCGATGATGGCCCGCTCCCTTGCCCGCGGGTCGTTGACCACCGCCGACTCATCGTCGAACACCATGGTGGCCCGGGTTTCGGGGTCGTACGGCGGCCACTCCGGCAACCCGGCATGGTTCGGATCGCCGTTCCGGGCAAACGCCAGCCAGGCCTCGGACATGACGTCCGCAAGCGCCTGCTGCCGCTCGCCGGTGCCGCTCATCGAGGCTGACTTGGCGACGTTGTCGAAGACGAAGCCGATGTCCAGCGCATGGGTTGCCGACCACATGCCGCCTTCGACCGGGGTCGGCCAGCTGAAGTAGTACTGATACACATCGGCACCCCCCTGTTCCGCCTTCCGGTCAGCCAGGGTGAAGCTGCCGCGCCCGAACAGGCTGTTATCGGTAATCGCCTCGAAGAACAGGTTCACCGGATCGATCTCCGGATGCAGCTGCCGATAGCCATCGATCACCGCCTGCGCGTCCACACCCGGGAAGCTGGTTTCCAGCGCTGCGGGCAGGGTTTCCCAGGTCAGCTCGAACAGCGACCGATTGCTCGCGCCCGCCAGCATGGACATCTCTGTACGCGTGCTGCCGATCAGCAGCGGCACATCCACGGATTGGGCTGGCGCCGCCGGGGTGAACGGGTGGCGCTGGTTGACCACCCCATCGACGACCGGCCGGTTACCCACGGAGGTGCCCGCTTCCGCCAGCCTGGCGGCGGCAGCGGAGATCGTCTCGGCGGGCAGCGTGCGCAACTCTGCCACACGCTCGGCATCAAGGCCGAGCTCCGCGAGCAGGGCCGACGTTGCGGCAGCTGCGGTTTCCGGCTCCATCAGCGTCAGGCCTGGACCGCTCTGCACCACGGCCCGATGAAAGAGCCCTGCCGCGGAGTCCATGCCCATCAGGGTGCTGACTTTCCAGCCGCCGCCGGACTCACCGAAGATCAGCACGTTGTCCGGATCACCGCCGAACTGACCGATGTTGTCCCGCACCCACTCCAGCGCTGCGACCAGATCCAGCATGCCGGCGTTGGCAGAGCCGGCGAACTCCTCGCCGTACTCGTCCAGATAGAGGTAGCCGAACACGTTGAGACGATGATTGACGGTCACCACGACCACGTCGCCCCGGTCTGCCAGGCGCACGCCGTCGTACGCGTTGGAGGAACCGGAGCCGGTAGTGAAGCCGCCGCCGTGCAGCCACACCATCACCGGCCGCTTGCCGCCATCCAGGGCCGGGGTCCAGACGTTGAGGAACAGGCAGTCTTCGCTGGTGCCCGGATTCGGATCAGGCAGCCAGGAGTCGAACAGGCTCAACCGGCCTCGCTGCGGCTGCGGCGCAGAGGGGCCGAAGGCCAGAGCGTCAACAGGCTCCGTCCAGGGCTCCGGTGCCGCGGGCGGGGCGAAGCGGGTGCCGGCAGTGTCTGCACCGTAGCGCACGCCCTTGAAGGTCAGAATGCCGGCGTCGACGTAACCCCGCACCGGGCCATAGGCCGTGGCGGCAATCGGTGCCGGGTCCGCAACCGGAGCTGTCTGCGCCTCGATGCCTGCGCCTGACGGCGCCTCGGCTTCAGCACCCGGCTCAGCACTCTGCGCCGCGCGCTCCTCCGGTGCCTGCCCGCAGGCGGCCGCTATCAGTGCCAGGACCAGCATGGCCAGCAATCGCGTAAAAACGTTCATCCCTCATCCCCAAGTTGAGTTCGTTCAGGGCGATGTTACGCCCCTGACGGTTTCGCATCACCTGAGCGTGTTGAACCGATAACGGACCAGCGTCTCGCCGATACGGTTGGCGAGCAGCTTCGCCGACGCTGCATCAGCACTCAGGTCGTTCAGCGCCTCCAGGGGAGAGGGAGCGATCACCCGCTCAGAAAGGAGGTCCCTGAGCGCCTGCTCCGTACCGGCAAGCCGCTCACGAACGGCTTCTGCCTCGGCGAGCAGTGCTTTCAGGCTCTCTGCCTCTGCAGCAGAGTCCCCTGCTGCCGGCAGATCTTCCAGAGCTAGCGCCAGAAAGGAGGCCACCAGATGCAGGGTGCGACGCTGGTAGCGCGCGGTGGCCAGATCGCCGAAAGCATCGGCGACCGACATGCACTCGTCGAAGGCGATCCGGGTCCGGTCGGCCTGGGTCAGCGTGGAGTCACCTTGCTCACCACGAACGGCGGTCAGCATCCGATTGGTGCGCTGCCAGAGATCGGTCCAGAGGGCGCTGTCGTCCAGATCCCTGCGCAGGGTCCTGGCGAGCTCCGGGGCGCCGGCGAGCATGGCCAGAATGGCCGCCTCATCCTCGGAGGCCGCTGGCGTTCCCGGCGCCTCGACCGCGGCCCAGGGCGGCGACTGGCCGTTCAGCAGGTAATCCGCCCGGAAACCCCAGGTGCGCTCGATGAGCACCGCCAGCGAGCGGCTGGGCCGGCGATGCCCGTTGAGGATGGAGTAGAGCGACCGTTCGGTAACGGCCCCATCGACCGCAGCAACGAACTGCGCACGGTCCATCTCCAGCTGCTCCAGCAACTCCGCGAAGCGGCGCGCGACCGCCTGATGCTCTGCCACGGTTGAGTTCTCCCCCCAGCAAGGATACATTGTGCATTCTATTTCGAAACGTATACATTGTATACAGCCAATCGCGCCGCGACGGCCCGGGGGAGGTCCAGCAGTGAACAATGACGACTATCGAACGCTCCGGTTCGATTATCTGGACGGCCATGTCCTGAAGATCACCATCGATCATCCGGACAGCAGCATGAACGCGGTGGACGGCGATCTGCACGAGGAGTTCACCCGCCTGTTCAGAGAGCTCAAGCAGGAGGACGGCGCTCGCGCCGTGCTACTCACTGGCTCTGGCCGTGCGTTCAGCGCCGGCGGCGACTTCGACTGGTTCCCGACCCTGCAGGATCCGAAAACACTGGAACACCTGCGCCGGGACGCCAAGCAGCTCATCTGGGATCTGCTGGAGGTGGAGCTGCCCATCGTCTGCGCGCTGAACGGCCCCGCCGCCGGCCTGGGCGCCTCCATCGCGCTGCTGACGGACACCATCTTCATGGCGCGCAGCGCGGTCATCCTGGATCCGCACGTCCGGGTCGGCATCGTTGCCGGCGACGGCGGCACGGTGATCTGGCCGATGGCCGTGGGTCCGGCCATCGCCAAGCAGTACCTGCTGACCGGCGACCCGGTGACGGCCGAGGAGGCGCATCGGCTCGGCCTGGTGAATTTCGTCTCCGACGACGAGGCGCTGGAGGAAGATGCCCTGAGCTTCGCCCGCAGGCTGGCGGCCGGCGCTCCGCTTGCCATCCAGTACACCAAGGCGGCCGTTAACAAACTTGTTAAGAACAACCTCAACCTGGCATTCGATCACGCGACGGCGCTGGAGATCGTCACCTTCAAGTCCGAAGATCACGCCGAAGCGCTCGCGGCGCTGAAAGAAAAGCGCAGCCCCGAATTCAAAGGAACCTGACTATGACCGCACCAGAGATGAACCTGCTCGATGCCATGAGCACCCTGCGCGCCGTTCGCCGGCTGAAGCCGGACCCGATTCCGGACGAGGTGCTGGACAGAGTGCTGCAGGCCGCGGCCTGGGCGCCAACCGGCGGCAATGCCCAGCCCTGGCGCATCGTGCTGGTGAAAGACGCCGCGAAGAAGCAGCGCCTGGGTGCGCTGTACGCCGAGCAGTGGGAGATCTTCCGGCAGGGCTACCAGGCAAACGTGGACGGCTTGCCGGAAGCTGACCAGGCGCAGGAGCAGCGCAACCTGAACGCGGGCAATTACCTGGCCGAACACTTCCACGAGGCACCGGCTATAGCCATCTTCTGCTTCAACCCGAAGATGATGGCCATCACGGACATCAAGCTCGATCGGGTTTCCGTGGTCGGCGGCGGCTCGGTCTATACCGCGGTGCAGAACCTGCTGCTCGCCGCCCGGGCCGAAGGGCTCGGCTGCGTGCTCACCACCCTGCTCTGCATCTGCGAGCCCGAAGTTCGCGAGCTGCTGGAGATTCCACAGCCCTGGGGCACTGCCGCGGCGATCCCGCTCGGCTATCCGGTCGGCAAAGGTCACGGCCCCATCCGCCGCCGGGCGACCAACCGTCTGGTATTCGACAACACCTTCGGCACTAAGCGGCCATGACCTGGTCTTACGCCGAAGAGCCGGAGCACATCCGGCTGCTGCGCGATGCCCTGCGCGCCTTCGTCGCCAGGGAGCTGCCGAGCGACAAGGTCAGGGCCTGGGACAAGGCCCACCACTTCCCCGATGACCTCTGGCCGAAGGTTGCCGCCCTGGGCATCTGCGGCCTGACGGTGGACGAGGCTTACGGCGGCCAGGGCCGTGATCTGGTGGCAGCCATTGCTGCCATCGAGGAGCTTGCCCAGGCCGGCAGCTTCGCTGCCGGCCCGTTCATCCACGCTGCTTTCTACGGGGGTGTGAACCTGTCCGAGAACGGCTCGGAGCAGCAGAAAGCCGAGCTGCTGCCGAAGATCGCCCGGGGCGAGCTGCTGTTCGCCTACGGCCTGTCCGAGCCGGACGTGGGCGGCGACCTGGCCAGCGTGAAGACCAGAGCCCGGCTCTCCGAGGACGGCAGCCAGGTTGTGGTCAACGGCGCCAAACGCTGGTGCACGGGGGCCGACTTCGCCGACTACATCATCTGCCTGGTGCAGAGCGACCCGGAGGCCGGGAAGTACCGGAACCTGAGCTTCCTGCTCATCCCGCCGGATGCCGATGGCGTTTCCGTGACGCCGATCGAGCATGCGAACCTGCGCTACACCGCCTCGTCTGACGTCACCTTCGATGAGGTGACGGTGCCGGTCGAGAACGTGCTCGGCGGTGCCGGGATGTGGAACCGGGGCTGGGAGATACTCGCCGGCGAGGCGCTGGAAGTGGAGAAGCTGGAGATCTCAGCCTGCGCCCTGGGCTTCGCCCGGGCTTGCGTCGAAGAGGCCTGGAGATACGCCGAGGAACGGGAGCAGTTCGACGTGCCCATCGGCCAGCATCAGTCCATTCGCCACGCCTTGGCGGATGCCAGAACCAAGCTCCAGGCCTGCCGCCACATGCTCTACCACGCGGCCTGGCTCGCCAACGAGCGCAAACCCTGCAGCGTCGAGTCCTCAATGGCCAAGCTCTTCATCGCTGAGCAGGGCGTGGAGATCGCGCTGATCTGCCAGCGGGTGCTCGGCGCTTACGGCCTGTCCGACGCCTTCGACATGGAGCGCAACGTCCGGGACCTGCTCGGCATGCCCATCGTCGGCGGCTCCTCCAACATGCAACGCAACAACATCGCCAACCGGCTGCGGCTGGCAGGATAGGAACCATGAGCGACCGATTGATCGAAGAAGCCGAGCGCCTTTCCGCCGCATTCGCGGCGCGGGGCGACGAGATTGAAGCGGCACGACGAGTGCCCGCGGACGCGTCCGCGCAGATGGCCGAGGCCGGGTTCTACCGGATGTTTATCCCTGAAGCGGTGGGCGGCCTCGAGGTGGACCCGGAGACCGGCTGTCGGGTCTTCGAAACCCTGGCACGCGGCGACGCTTCCTGCGGCTGGGTCTCGTTCATCGGTGCAACAAGCGGCTCAACGCTGGCGCTCATCCCGCAGCACACCGCCCAGGCGGTCTTCGCGAAGCCAGAGACCATGATCGCCGGCGTGTTCGCGCCGAACGGCCGGGCAGAGAAAACCGATGGCGGCTTCATCGTCAACGGCCGCTGGCAGTGGGGCTCCGGCACCGAAAACGCCCAGTGGGTGCTCGGCGGCTCCATGCTGATGGAGAACGGCGAGCTCATGCTCGACGCCCACGGCAACCCGCGCAGCCACATGATGATGTTCAACGCCGAGGAGGTGGAGTTTCTCGACACCTGGCACGTCACAGGCCTGCGTGGCACGGGCAGCACGGACTTCCAGGTGACCGACGTCTTCGTCCCCGACGAGCGGGCCGTTGCCTACCTGAGCTCGAAAAATCCTGATCGGCCCCTGTATCAGTTTCCGAACTTCACCTTTCTGGCGCTGGGCATCGCCGCGGTCACCCTGGGCATCGCCCGCGCCGCCATCGACGAGCTGATCACTTTGGCTCAGAGCAAGAAGCGGGTCGGCAACTCCAAGACCATGGCCGAGAAGAGCCACACCCAGATGGAGGTGGCCCGTGCCGAAGCTTCTCTGCGCAGCGCCCGGGCCTTCTACTACGACGCCATCGCTGCCGCCTGGGTCGTCGCCGAGCGCGGCGAGCGGATGCCCATGGAGCTGCGCCGCGACCTGCGCCTGGCCACCAACAACGCGGTGGAAGCCAGCGTGAAGACCGTTGACGCCATGTACACCCTGGCCGGGGGCACGTCGGTCTACAACACCTCCCGCCTGCAACGCCACTTCCGCGACGTGCATGTGGCCACTCAGCACATCATGATCGGTCCGGACATCATGGAGACGGTGGGCAAGCTGTACCTCGGCGTGCCGGCGAACGCGTCCCGGCTCTAGGCGCGGATCAACCTCTGCCGGATCAGCCCTGAGGCGCTTCCGGCGGCAGGCCGTTCGGCGACAGGTAAGTCTCCTGAATCAGCAGCAGGTGCGCGACGATGGCGTGCGCCTGTTCCTCCGTCAGGCCGTGCACCGCACTGCCTTTGAGCCGCTCCATGTCCTCGAGCAGGCCTTCCTTGTACTCGGCCAGACAACTCCGCCAGCGCTTCTCCGCCCGTTCCAGGCGCTCCCGCTCGTAGTAGTCGGTATCAGTGATGTTGGCGGTGCTGGAGCCCTGAAAAAACGGGACGCCGCTCGGGTCCTGGATCGGCGCCGACGAGTTGGTGCCATCCGTCAGCAGCTCGACTTCAACGCAGGGATTGGCAGGCAACTGGTAGCTCAGCGCGTCCTCGACGGACATGGGATCTTCTGCCAACGCAAGGTTGCTTGCGAGCAGTAGGGGCAGGATGAATGACAATTGTGTATTCACGATCATTACCTCCGCCCCCGGATTGTAGCGCGTCACGCCTGTCGGGGCGGACCGACGGCCGGGTCACCGCTCAGTTGTCTTATGCTAGATGTCCTCTGAAAGGTACTGATCGAGCCGCCCGGACTCCTTGCTCTCTTTGATGATGGCGAGATCGTTTTTGAGGGTCTGGTCGATGAACGTCTCGACCTCTCCGGGCTCGATCACATCCACGACTTTCGCCCTGCCGTCTTCCGGGTGGTCCACCAGCTGCAGGGACTCGGACTTCTGGATCCAGCGGCTGATGTTCTGGGGCGGCTGGCCGCTGCGTTCGGCGAGCTCGGCCGAAGTGATCCGCTCACCCTGCAGAGCCGCCAGCTCTGCGTTCAGGTGGGCGAACACTTCTCCTACGGTGGCTCTCGAGCCGAAGCGTTCCAGCTGCTGGCCGGCGCCGGCCACCATGATTCTCAGGCGACGCACCCTCAGCAGATGCCGTTCCGTTGGCGTCATGCTTGCTCCCTACGTTTCCCTCGTGCAGGAGCCCTCAGGGTAGCATCAGAAGCGCAACGAACGACATCGCCACCTAGAAGCGGGCGGAGAACGCCAGGCCAGCGATGGGCGCCGTGTCAAAATCCGATCGGGCGATCCGTTGCCCCTGGCTGTCGTAGAGCCGCAGGCTGCCATCGAACTCCGCACCAATCATGGCGGTCAGACTGAGCGCAGGATGTGCGCGGTAACTCGCCTGCAGCACCAGCGGCAGGCTCCGCTCCTGGCCGAACGCGGAGTTGTTGCCGCGATCCTCCAGCGCGAAGCGGGTTCTTTCGAAGCGACCGGCCAGGCTCAGTTCCCACTTCTCCGCCAGCCGATAGCTCAACGTCAGGCCTGGGCCCTGGGACGCAGCCACCCCTCTGCCGGTGGAGAGGCGCCACTTCTCGGTGATCTTCCAGTCGATGACCAGAATCGGAAAAGCGTTGGAGCCGCCGCCCAGCTGAGAGAACCAGCCCAACCCGGGGCCGAGGGTCAGGGACTCGCTGAACCGCCAGCTGATGCCCGCAAGCACACCCTCAGTCCTGCCGTCGTTCAGGCTGGCATTGGTCTCCGCGTAGGTTCTGACGCTGGGAATGATCAGCACGTCGGTGCGCTCGGAGGGCGAAAAACGCACGGGCAGGGAGAGCCGATAGTCTTCGATCTGCTCCCAGGGCGGCGCCCCTTCAATGGCTGCCGCCGGAGAGAAGTCGTAGTTCGAACGCCCCGCACCGAACGACAACGAGACGGACGTCCTGGGATCCCAGAAGTAGCTCAGGCCACCCTGCAGGAAGCCCCGGCTGACGTTGAACTCTCCCGCCGCGTCCGACAGATCCGTATCAAACTGGTGCACCACGCCACCGGCGAACCGCCATAGCCACGGGCTCCTCTCACGTTCGGCCTCGGCCGCCTGAACGGTTTGGCCGAGCAGGCCGATGCTGATCGCGGCGATCAGCGCGAACGTGTGGATCCGATCATTGCCCATTGCTTCTCCGCTCCAGTTCCCGGGGTTGCAGGCCCGCGTCCAGCACCCGGGCGACGAACCGGGCGAGCTCATGGGAACGGTAAGGTTTCTGCAGCAGCACCTGCAGCCAGCGCTCCCGATCTCCCGAAACTCTGGTGTCCAGCGGATGCCCGCTCACCAGCATCACCGGCAGATCCGGCCGGAGCAAGCGGCTCTGCTCGGCGAGTTCGAAGCCATCGATGCCGCCCGGCATCACCACGTCTGTGAGCAGCAGCTGCAGATCGTCCCGCGACTTCAACATCTCCAGCCCGCGCTGACCGTCTTCCGCCGTGAGCACCCGATAGCCGAGCTCTTCCAGCACCTTGGCGGTCAGATCGCGGACGCTCGCCTCATCCTCGACGACCAGGATGAGCTCGCCGTTGCCGCGCGGCGCGGCCTCATCTGCAGGCTCGTCTTCCGCCGGCCGGCTGCCGTCCTCGACGCAGGGCAGATCGATCTGCACGGAGGCGCCCCGGCCCGGCTCGCTGAGAATCCGGAACCCGCCACCGGATTGCTGAACGAAGCCGTACACCATGCTCAGGCCCAGACCGCTGCCCTGGCCCGCCTTTTTCGTAGTGAAAAAGGGCTCCACGGCGTGCGCGATAGTCTCTTCCGTCATGCCCGTGCCGGTATCGCGAACGGACAGCCGAACGCAGCCATGCGGCGCATCCAGATCCTCGATCTGCTCGCCGGGCAGCCAGCTGGTCGCGACGGTGAGGGTACCGCCGCCGGGCATGGCATCACGGGCGTTGAGCGCCAGATTGAGGATCGCGTTCTCCAGCTGCGCCCGTTCCAGCCGGCAGTAGTGGCCGCCGCCGACCGCGGTGTCGATGCGCACCTCGATGTTTTCGCCCAGCGTCCGCTGCAGCAGGGTCTGCATGCTGTCGACCAGCGCGGTGACTTCCAGCACCTCCGGCGTCAGCGGCTGGCGTCGTGAAAACGCCTGCAGCCGCTTGATCAGGTCCCGGGCCCGCTGCACGCCGCGCAGCGCGTCTTCCAGGTAGCCATCAATGGACTCCGGATCGTCGAGGCGCATGCGGCCCAGCTCCAGGTTGCCGCTGATGGTGAGCAGGATGTTGTTGAAGTCGTGCGCCACCCCGCCGGTCAGCTGGCCGATCGCTTCCATCTTCTGCGCGTGCTGGAGCTGCTCGCGGAGCTTTTCCTGCTCGAGCTCCGCCTGGTGCCGTTCGGTGACGTCAGTGACCACCAGCATCACCCGGTCGATCACGCCGCGGTTGCGGATCGGCGCCATGCGGGCGCTGAATCGGCGCTTCCCCTCCGGCGTCTCGATCGAGGTTTCGTAGGAGCTGTCGACGCCCTGCTCGAGCACCCGCTCGAACTCGGCGATGGCAACCGGTCGATCCTCCTCGGCAACAAACAGATCGGCGCTCAGCCCCAGCACCTGCTCGCTGTCGAAGCCGTACTCGAGCTTGCTGGCGAACACCAGCGTGCGGTCGCGATCGACCACGAAAATGGTGTCGGGGGAATTGTCTACCAGCGATCTCAGCGTTGACTCGCTGAGCTGCAGCTCCTCTTCCACCCGCGTCTGCTGGGTGACGTCGGTGGCGATGAAAGCGACCACGCCGGCCATCTGCGGCGCTGAGAGCGCAATCACCCAGTTGCTGTAGAACGAACGCTCGCCGGCCGTGTTCACCGCGTAGGACGAGAAGTGCTGCGGCACGCCGGACTCACGGGTTGCGGCCACGGACGCACGAAGCCTGTCGTGAAACTGCTCATCCACGAACTCATAGACCGAGTGCCCGGTGATGCTCTCGGGCGCCCCGCTCATGTGGTTCACATATAGCAGATTGTCGTCGCCGTCGATCAGGCTGACGTATTCAACGGCCTGCTCGACTTCCTCAAACCAGCGACGATCGAGATCGTGCATCGACATGTCCTATGTCTCGCTGCTTCCTGAATATTGGACTGATGGGAAGATGGTAGCTACGGGTGGACTTGAACCACCGACCCCAGCATTATGAATGCTGTGCTCTAACCAGCTGAGCTACGTAGCCACTGTTGCGTGCTGGCACCGTCTCGAACAGGACGTTAGAGTGGCGCCTTTTTTCAGGGTGCGCGATTTTCCGGCACCCTCCGCGAGATGTCAAACCCAGCAGATCCTCTGACCAACGGCCGGCAGGCGGTGCCGATCGATCCGTATCGGGTGCGCCCGTTGCCCTCGCCGTGCGCACCTGAGCGCGGGCTGAGCGCCTGGATCCAGCTCACTGACTCCATGACCCGATCCATTGGCGCCGCCCTCGGTGAGCCGCCTGTCGTGCATCCAGGCTACGAGGGTCCAGCACCCCTGGCGCCCTGGGAGCGTCGCCTGCTCGGGGTTGCCGGGCGGGTGGGTTATGCCCGGGAAGTGGTGCTGACAGTCCGCGGCGCGCCGGTGTTGTCTGCGCGCACGACGAGCCGCCTCGAGGATCCGGCGCTGGAGGTGATCCGCAAGCTGGGCAGCCGGCCTCTGGCCCAGCTGCTGTTCGATGATCCGCGATGGGTACGCGGCAGCGCGACCATCCCGCTGATCGAGCTCGATCAGCGACGGCTGGGCCGCACCTGCCTGTGGACGGCTGAGAAGCTGAACGGCAATCGCGCCGCCAGCCGGATTCTGGTCAGCGAGTTTTTCGAGCACGGCCGGCTGACGGAGCAGCCGCCGGTCTGATCAGACGTTGAACCGGAACAGGACGACGTCACCGTCCTGCACTTCGTAGTCCTTGCCTTCCGAGCGCCACTTGCCCGCTTCCTTGGCACCCTGCTCGCCTTTGCAGGTGATGTAGTCCTCGAAGGACACCACTTCCGCTCGGATGAAGCCCCGCTCGAAATCGGTGTGAATCACGCCTGCCGCCTGCGGCGCTTTGGTGCCGATGGGTACGGTCCAGGCCCGGGCCTCCTTCGGGCCGGCGGTGAAGTAGTGGTGCAGTCCGAGCAGCTTGTAGCCAGCCCGTATCACCCGGTTCAGGCCCGGCTCTTCGAGCCCGAGGGACTCGAGAAACTCGTCCCGGTCCTCGTCGTCGAGCTCCGAGATCTCCGCTTCGATCTTGTTGCAGATCGGCACCACCTCCGAGTTCTCGCTTGCCGCCAGCTCCACCACCGCGTCCAGCATCGGGTTGTCTTCGAAGCCATCCTCCGCGACGTTGGCAATGTAGAGCACGGGCTTGGCGGTGATCAGGTGATACTCCTTCAGGTGCGACAGCTGTTCCGGCGCCAGGCTGAGCGCCCGCACCGGCTTGCCCTCAGCCAGGCCATCGCTCACCACCTGCAGGATATCCACCAGGTTCCGGGCGTCCTTATCGCCGGCGTTGGCGACCCGACGGGTCCGATCCAGCACCTTGTCGACCGTTTCCATGTCAGCAAGGGCGAGCTCGGTGTTGATGATCTCGATGTCGTCTATGGGCGAGATCTGGCCGGAAACGTGGATGACGTTCTCGTCTTCGAAGCAGCGCACCACGTGAGCAATGGCGTCCGTCTCCCGGATGTGGGCGAGGAACTGGTTGCCGAGTCCTTCACCCTTCGAAGCCCCGGCCACCAGGCCGGCAATGTCCACGAACTCCATGGTGGTGGGCACGATCTCTTTCGAAGCCGCCAGCCCGGCCACCTCTTCGAGGCGCGGATCCGGCACCGGCACAACGCCGGTGTTGGGGTCGATGGTGCAGAACGGGAAGTTTTCCGCATCGATGCCCGCTTTGGTCAGGGCGTTGAAGAGCGTCGACTTGCCGACGTTCGGCAGGCCGACGATACCGCAGTTGAATCCCACTTGGTTCGCTCCACTATTCTGACGCTTCGCCTTTGTCCGGGTCCGGGCCCGGGGCGTGCAGCCAGTTCATTACTTTCTGAAATTTGCCGTCGAGCAGATCTTTGAGCACCGCCTCAGGCAGATCGAAGGCGTCTTCGATCAGCTGCCGCTCGTTCGCCGGTGTGCTCACCGAGGTCAGGTACGGGGTGACCCGATCCTTGTCACCGGGATGGCCAACGCCGATCCGCAGCCGGTGAAAACCGGGCGCGCTGCCGAGCCCATCGATCACGCTCTTGATGCCGTTGTGGCCATTGGCGCCGCCGCCCGACTTAAGGCGCAGCACGCCCGGCTCGAACGCCATCTCGTCGTAGGCCACCAGGATCTCCTCGGGCTCGATCCTGAAGAACCGCGCCAGCGGCCCGACCGACTCGCCGGACAGGTTCATGAAGGTCTGGGGCAGAACCAGCCGCAGGTCATGGCCAAGCACATCGCCGCGGCCGACGTCCCCTTTGAACTTCGACTCGTGACTCAAGGCTATGCCGAACCGGCGCGCCAGCCGGTCGACGAACCAGACGCCGACGTTGTGCCGGGTATCTGCGTAACGCGGACCCGGGTTACCCAGGCCCGCTATCAGACGGATGGCCATGTCGAAACGCTCGCGAGCGCGGAATCAGTCCTCGCTGGACTCTTCCTCAGAGTCACCCGCGGGTGCTTCCTCGCTGTCCTCAGCGGCCTCTTCACCTTCGGCTGCCGCTGCTTCCAGCTCTTCCTCTTCGTCCGCGCCGCCTCTCGGCATGATGACGCTGGCCACTGCCCGGTCATCGTCGTGCGACAGGGCAACGATGGAAACGCCCGGCGGCAGAGCCAGATCGGACAGGTGAATGATCTCGCCCACATCCAGCTCGGCCATGAAGACCTCGAGGAACTCCGGCAGGTCGGCCGGCAGGCAGCTGATTTCCACCTCGTTCATGGTGTGCGAGATGGTGCCGCCACCCATGCGCACGCCCTTACACTTGTCTTCGTTGACGAAGTGCAGCGGCACGCTCACCTGGATCGGCTTGTTGGCGCTGATGCGCATGAAGTCCACGTGCAGCACCTTCTCGGTTGCCGGGTTCCGCTGCATATCGCGGAGCACGGCCTGCTGGGTCTTGCCGTCGAACTTCACGTCGAGGATCTGCGAGAAGAAAGCCTCGCTCTGCATCGCCTTCGTCAGCTCGTTGGTGCTGAGCGTCAGGTTGACGGCATCTTCCTCGGCGCCGTAGATGATTCCCGGGATCTGATCACCCGAGCGACGCAGGCGGCGGCTCGCACCTTTCCCCACGTCTGAACGCACTTCGGCGTTGATTTCAATATTCTGAGACATGTCTGTTCCTCAGTTGCTTTACGTAAAGCAGCGTAAGCGCTGCCCCCTTATCAGATCGATGCTCGCGACCAGGCATCGACCCTGTTCATCACGAGCTGCCCTAACGGAACATCTCGCTGATGGATTCTTCTTTGCTCACCCGCCGGATCGACTCGGCCAGCACGCCAGCCAGCGTGATCTGGGTGATCTTGCCGCAGGCCGCCGCATCGGCGGAGAGCGGTATGGTGTCCGTGACGAACATGCCGTCCATCGCCGAGCTGCTGATCCGCTCGATGGCTTTGCCGGACAGCACCGGGTGCGTGATGTAGGCGTGCACCGCGATCGCACCTTCGTCCTTCAGGGCTTCGGCCGCCGTGCAGAGCGTACCCGCGGTATCGACGATGTCGTCCACCAGCACGCAGGTCTTGCCGGCCACGTCGCCGATCACGTTCATTACCCGCGACTCGTTGGCCTGCGGCCGACGCTTGTCGATGATGGCCAGATCGAGGTCGTTCGCCTGCTTGGCAATGGCCCGGGCCCGCACCACGCCACCCACGTCCGGCGAAACGATGATCGGGTTCTCGAGCTCGGCGGAGACCATGTGGTCCACCAGCACAGGCGACGCATAGACGTTGTCCACCGGCATGTTGAAAAAGCCCTGGATCTGGTCCGCGTGCAGATCCACGGTCAGCATCCGGTCGATGCCGACGCTGGAGAGCATGTCGGCCACCACCTTGGCGCTGATCGAAACCCGCGCGGAACGCGGCCGCCGATCCTGACGCGCATAGCCGAAGTACGGGATCACCGCCGTCACCCGGGTGGCTGACGCGCGGCGAATCGCGTCCGCCATGATCATCAGCTCCATCAGGTTGTCGTTGGTCGGCGCGCAGGTCGGCTGCAACAGAAAAACGTCGTGACCACGAACGTTCTCGTGAATCTCTACGCTCACCTCGCCGTCGCTGAATCGACCCACGGCAGCAGCACCCAGCTCGATCTTGAGCTCGGCGGCTACGCGTTCGGCAAGGGCGCGGTTGGCGCTGCCACTGAACAGCATCAGGTCGGACACGATCGTTCTTCTTTAAGGTGCTGGTTTCGGTGCTGGCGTTAAGTCGGGCGAGCGTGGGTTAAATGGCTGGGGTGGCAGGATTCGAACCTGCGCATGGCGGGATCAAAACCCGCTGCCTTACCACTTGGCGACACCCCAGACGTCAATCGCCCGGGTGCACCCGGGCGAAGGGGGCGCTATTTTGCGCACGCACCCGCCCGCTGTCAAACCGTCCGAAAGCGCGGAAAACCCGCTCGAAGGCCCTGAATTCAAAGGGTTTAGTCGTGCTCAGCCGCCGGGCTCAGAGCCGCCACTCGGAGATCACCAGACGCACCCGGGCATCCTCCCTGGTCGCCGTGACCCGCCGCGGCAGCTCGCGCTGGCCGGCTTCCGGGCCGGCGCCCAGGGGCACGCTCTGATAGCGCTCCAGAACCACCGCCCAGCCGAGCTGCTGGAAGCCCTGGACGCGGCCGTTTTCGTCTTCTGCCAGATCCGTGGCCGGGATCGTGCTGAGCGGCCCGCCCTGCACCCAGGCAGGCAGTACCTCCAGCGGCAGGCTCCAGCCCAGATGCGTCTGCATCACCCGCTCCGGATCGCCCTGGGCCAGGACCCCTTTGTCGGATGCGAGGCTGATTTCGCCATCTTTTTTGACTAATTTGACCCGACCCTGGCCCAGTGGGCCCCAGAGGTCGATCTCGAACCCTTCACCCATCTGGTGCCAGAGCAGGTTGGCGCTGAAGCTCTCGCCGGCTTCCCGGACCCCGACCTTGCCCGCCAGAACGAAGGTCTCCGGCGCCTCCGGCGGGCCGGGCAGCCCCGCGCAGCCCGCCAGGCCGAGGAGGACGATCGCCAACGCCCACATTTGCGGTTTCCTTCGCGACACTTTCGGGAAATACCTTTAGAAATAACGGGTTATACCAGAGAGCCTGCGCGCCACTTGCGCTAGAATGCGCAGTTGAAACCAGCAAGCGCCCGCGGGCAGCAACTTACGCACTAGATTCAGATGGCGATATTGGCATACGGCGTCAACTACCGCACGGCACCCGTGGAGTTCCGGGAGAAGATCGCCTTCCCGGAAGAAACACTGGGAGATGCGCTGCAGGCGGCCACCCGGGCCATTCCCAGCGTTTCCGAAGCCGCCATCATCTCCACCTGCAACCGGACCGAGCTCTACCTGGCCATGGACCCGAACCAGGAGCGCGGCGTGGTGGAGTGGCTAGCGGATGCCCGGGCCATTCAGCCGACCGAGCTGGAAGCCGTCGCCTACAGCCACTGGGACCAGGACGCCGCCCGGCACCTGATCCGCGTCGCCTCCGGGCTCGATTCCCAGGTGCTCGGCGAGCCGCAGATCATGGGTCAGGTGAAGACCGCCTACGATCTGGCGCGAACCGTTGGCACCGTGGGGCCGGAGCTGTCACTGCTGTCCCAGGTCACTCTGTCCGCGGCCAAGCGGGTGCGCACCGATACCGACATCGGTCGCAACCCCGTCTCGGTGGCTTACGCAGCGGTGAGCATGGCGCAGCAGATCTTCACCGACCTGAAAGACACCAGGGCTTTGCTGCTTGGCGCTGGGGACACCATTCAGCGGGTGGCGGAGCACCTGACGGAGTTCGGCGTAGCCGGCATGGCCATCGCCAACCGAACGCTGACCAATGCCGAAGCGCTGGCCGCCCGTTTCGATGCGCGGCCCATGCAGCTGACGGACGTGGCCGGTGCCCTCGCCGACTACGACATCGTCATCGCTTCCACCGGCAGCTCGCTGCCCGTGGTCGGCAAAGGAGCGCTGGAGGCGGCCATCAGGCAGCGACGGCACAAGCCCATCTTCGTGGTCGACATCGCCGTGCCGCGGGATGTGGAGCCGGAAGCCGCCGACCTGCCGGACGTGTACCTCTACACCATCGACGACCTCACCGAGATCATCGAGGAAAACGTCCGCTCGCGCCGGGAAGCGGCCGAGAGCGCCGAGTCCATGGTTGCGGACGGCGCCGATCACTACCTGCGGGAGCGCCGCGCCCATCACGGCCAGGCGTTGCTGCGCGATTTCCGCGACAGCGCTCAGCGCATTCAGGAAACCGAGCTCGAGAAGGCGCTGAAGGATCTGAACCGCGGCCAGGATCCGGCAGCGGTTCTGGAGCGCCTCAGCCGGGGCCTGACCAACAAGCTCATTCACCCGCCGACCACCGCTATCCGCAACGCCGCCGCGGACGGCCGGGCCGACCTGCTCGAATACCTGAAAACGCTCTATCACCTCGACTAAGGAAGCCCGTTGAGCCTATCCGATTCCATGACAGCGAAGCTGTCGGGTCTGACCGACCGTTATGACGAGGTCGCTGCCCTGCTGGCAGATCCGGAGGTGATGGGCAACCGGGATCAGTTCACCGCGCTGTCCAAGGAGTACGCGGAGATCGAGCCCGTGATCGCCTGCTTCAGAAAGTACGAAGCGCAGAGCACCGAGCTGGAAGACGCCCGGGCGCTGGCCCAGGATGACGATCCGGAGATGCGGGAGCTGGCCGAAGAAGACGTGAAGCGTCTGCTCGGCGAGGTGGATGAGACCGCGGCCGAGCTGCAGCTGCTGCTCCTGCCGAAAGATCCGAACGACGGCGCCAACGTGTTCCTGGAAATTCGCGCCGGCACCGGCGGCGACGAGGCCGCCATCTTCTCCGGCGACCTGTTCCGCATGTACTCAAAGTTCGCGGAGAGCAAGCGCTGGCAGCTGGAGGTGTTGAACGCCCGGCCCGGCGAGCACGGCGGCTACAAGGAGATCATCTCGCGGATCTCCGGCCAGGACGTGTACTCCCAGCTGAAGTTCGAATCCGGCGCGCACCGGGTACAGCGGGTACCGGAAACCGAGACACAGGGTCGCATCCACACCAGCGCCTGCACCGTGGCGGTGATGCCGGAGGTGGACGAGATCGAAAGCATCGACATCGACAAGAAGGACATCAGGGAAGACACCTTCCGGGCTTCCGGCGCCGGCGGCCAGCACGTCAACAAAACCGATTCCGCCATCCGCCTCACCCACCTGCCGAGCGGCATCGTGGTGGAGTGCCAGGACGAGCGCAGCCAGCACAAGAACCGGGCTCGAGCCATGTCGCTGCTGAAGGCAAAGCTCCTGGACGTGGCGCAGGCCGAGCAGCAGGCAGAGCAGGCCGAGACGCGCAAATCGCTGGTGGGCTCAGGCGACCGCTCCGAGCGCATCCGCACCTACAACTTCCCGCAGAGTCGGGTCACCGACCACCGGATCAACCTGACCCTATACAAGCTGGACGAGGTGATCGAGGGCGACCTGGATCAGGTGGTGCAGCCCCTGATCACGGAGAACCAGGCAGATTTGCTGCGCCATCTCGGGGACGATCAGTGAATCGAACCCTGGCCGGCTGGCTCGAGGGCCACGCCGGGCTGCCAGCCTCAGACCGGGACTTCCTGCTCAGCCATCGCCTCGGCATCAGCCGGGCAGCCCTGACCCTGGCCGCTGATCGGGAGATCGACGCCAACACCTGGACCGCTCTGGAAGCAGACGTTGCCCGGCTGGCAGCAGGCGAGCCTCTGGCGTACGTGCTCGGTGAGTGGAGCTTCTGGGACTTCGATCTGACCGTGTCCCCGGCCGTGCTGATACCGCGACCGGAAACCGAAACGCTGGTGGAAGCGGCCCTGGCCAGGGCCACGCCAGGCGCCCGGGTACTGGATCTGGGCACCGGCAGCGGCGCCATCGCCATCGCTCTAGCCCGGGCCCAGACGCTGGACGTAATGGCCGTGGACAGCAGCGAGGAAGCACTGAAGATCGCCCGGCAGAACGCGGAGCGGCTCCGCGTCGCCGTGCGCTTCGCGCAGAGCGACTGGTTTGCTCAGGTGCCCGGCCGGTTCGATCTCATCGTCGCCAACCCACCGTACGTCGCGGCAGCGGATCCGCACCTGCCGGCCCTGCGCTACGAGCCGGCAACCGCGCTGGTCAGCGGGCCGGAGGGGCTCGACGATCTGCAGCGCATCGTTGCCGGTGCCGGGCAGCACCTGAAGCCAGGCGGCTGGCTGCTGGTGGAGCACGGCTACGATCAGCAGGCAGCCGTGGCCGATCTCTTTGCTGCAGCCGGGTTCGAAGCGATAGAGTGTCTGCAAGATCTCGGCGGCCAGCCCCGTGTGACCCTCGGCCGCCACAGCTGACCTGGACCCGAACCATGGACCTGACCGACGAACAGCTACTCCGCTACAGCAGGCAGATCATGCTGCCGGACGTGGATATCGCCGGGCAGGGGAAGCTGCTCGAAGCCACCGTGCTGATCGTCGGCCTGGGCGGCCTCGGCTCGCCGGTGGCGCTGTACCTGGCCAGCGCCGGTGTCGGCCGGCTGATCCTCTGCGATCACGACGAGGTGGACCTCTCCAACCTGCAGCGGCAGGTGGTGCACAACACCGCGGGCATCGGCCAGCTGAAAGTGGATTCCGCCGCAGCCACCCTCGCCGCCATCAATCCGGACGTCGCGCTGGAGACGATTCCAGCCAAGCTGCACGGTGAGGCGCTGACCCAGGCGGTGGCGCGGTCGACGGTGGTGGTGGATGCCACGGATAACTTCGACGTGCGCTTCGAGCTGAACCGGGCCTGCGTCGCCACCGGCGTGCCGCTGGTGTCCGGCGCGGCGATCCGCTGGGAGGGTCAGGTTGCCCTGTTCGATCCCAGAGATCCGGAGTCACCCTGCTATCGCTGCCTCTACGCCGAAGGTGACGACGGCGCGCTGAACTGCTCGGAAAACGGCGTGGTTGCACCGCTGGTCGGGGTGATCGGCACCTGCCAGGCCATGGAGACGATCAAGCTGATCACCGGGGTCGGCGAGACCCTGACCGGCTTCGTGCTCTACTTCGATGGCAAGCGGATGGAGTGGCGGCGACTGAAGCTGCCGAAGGATCCGAACTGTCCCGTCTGCGCGAGCGCTAGCTGACGCCTTCGCGCAGGCTGATCCCGTAGACCTCACCCAGGCTCGCCAGCAGATCCCGGCGAACCGCGTCCAGATCCCCTGGCCCACCGAGGTCCGCAATCTGGGTAACGGCCGTGTCCGTGAGCCCGCACGGGTTGATCCGGGAGAAGGGCTCCAGGTCCATGTTCACGTTCAGCGCCAGGCCGTGGTAAGAGCAACCGCGCCGGACCCGCAGTCCCAGCGAGCCGATCTTCGCCCCGTTCACGTAGACGCCGGGCGCGTCCGGCCGCGCCGCCGCTTCGATGCCGTAGCCGGCCAGCGTCCGGATCATGCTGTCCTCGATCCCGCTGACAAGGCCACGAACGGAAAGGCCAAGCCTGCGCAGGTCGAACATCAGGTAGCCGACGATCTGGCCCGGGCCGTGATAGGTGACCTGACCCCCTCGATCCGACTGGACCACAGGAATGTCGCCCGGCATCAGCAGATGCTCTTCCTTACCGGCCTGGCCCTGGGTGAACACCGGGTCGTGCTCGGTCAGCCAGAGCTCGTCCAGGGTGTCCTTATCGCGCCCGTCGGTGAAAGCACGCATGTCGGCAAACACCGGCTCGTAAGCCGTGCGGCCGAGATCGCGGAGCAGCACCTCCGTCATCAGAGCACCAGCTTGACCAGCGGGTGTGCCATCAGCTCGGCATGCAGCGCCTGCAGCTGCGCCTCGGAGGTGGCCCGAATGGACAGGCGGAGAGAGACGTAGTTGCCCTTGCTGCTCGGCTGGCTCACCACTTGATCGGCCGAGAAGCCCTGGTCATGGTTCTGCACGATCGCGGCGATGTGCGCGAGAAACTCGTCACCAGCGCTGCCGATCACCTTGATCGGGTAATCGTCCACGGGGAACTCGATGACCGGCTTCTCTTCCATCTTCCCGAGCCCGCTAGCCGTCGGATTCCGAGCTGAAGAAGTCGGCGAAGAACAGGCTCACCCAATCGGAGAGCCGGCTGAACACACCCGCTTCGGTGACGTCCGCCAGGGCAACCAGCGGCGCCCGATAGACCTCTTCGCCGTAGAGGTTGAGCACCAGCTCGCCGATTTCCGCGCCGGCCTCGATCGGCGCTTCCAGGGTCCGCGGCAGCACCAGCTCAGGCTCCAGGTCTTCGTACGAACCGCGCGGGATGGTGATGGAGACCGGCTCGGCGACGCCCATGGGCAGATCCTCGCTCTCGCCGTAGTAGATCCGGGAGGTTTTCAGCGGCACCTCGGCATCGTAGAGCTGCTGAGTTTCGAAGTAGCGGAACCCATAGGAGAGCAGCTTCTGGCTCTCGCGCATCCGGGCCTCTTCGCTTTCCGTCCCCATGACCACGGAGATCAGCCGCATGTTACCGCGCAGGGCCGAGGCAACCAGGCAGTAGCCGGCCGCTTCCGTGTGCCCTGTTTTGACGCCGTCGACGGTGCGGTCGCGCCAGAGCAGCCGGTTCCGGTTCGGCTGCTCGATGTCGTTGTAGGTGAACGAACGTTCCGAGTAGTAGGCGTAGTGCTCGGGGAAACGCCTGATCATATCAACGGTCAGCAGCGCCAGATCCCAGGCCGACGTCTGGTGCCCATCAGCGGGCAGGCCGGTGGCGTTGGCGAACTGGCTGGCGTGCATCCCCAGCACCGCAGCCTGCTGGTTCATCATGCTGGCGAAAGCGTCCTCGCTGCCGGCAATGTGCTCGGCCACGGCGATGCTGGCGTCGTTGCCGGACTGGATGATGATGCCCTTGATCAGATCTTCCAGGGGCACCGTGGTGCCTTCGCGCACGAACATCCGCGAGCCCGGCGCGCGCCAGGCTTTGACGCTGATCGGCACCTGATCCGTCAGGCTGATCCGCCCGGCCTCCAGCTCCATCGCTGCCAGGTAGGAAGTCATGATCTTGGTCAGGCTGGCCGGCGGCAGCGGCTCGTTGGCGTTGTGCTCGACCAGCACCTTGCCGGTATCCGCATCCATGAGCAGATAGCCGCTGGCCGCCACCTGCGGCGGCGGCGGGATGATGGGCTTGTTGGCTGCCTGCACCAGATCCGGTGCGAGCAGGGCTGCCAGCATGGCTGTCATCAGAACCACCGCTAAGCGGCGGGCAGGGGCAGCGAACGCCGGCATCGAGAATGCAATCAGCTTCTGCATTGGGGGACCTCGATCCAGTTTCCGGGTCGGCGAAGTTTACACCAACCCCGTGCCTGCCTTTCAGTGCGGCAGGATGAGGGCGGTGCCGTAGTCCGCATCGCGGATCACGGCCTTCAGGCGCTCAGCCTCGGTGCGGCCGCGCACCGGCCCGAGACGAACCCGGTACAGCGATTCGCCGGACACCTTGACCACAAAGGTGGGCTTGCCGGTGAGATCCTTGAGCGCTGCTTTCAGGGTGTCGGCCCGGTTCAGATCCGAGAAGGCGCCGGCCTGCAGCACGAACTTCCTACCTGGCGCCAGCACCTCCACCCGCACCGGCGCGGTGCCGAGCGCCGCGTAGCCGAGCTTGACCGCGGCGGCGTAGGACAGGTCGATGATCCGATTGTCGTGAAACGGTCCGCGGTCGTTGATGCGGACGATGGTGGAGCGGCCGTTCTCCAGGTTCGTCACCCGCGCATAGGTCGGGATCGGCAGCGTCTTGTGCGCCGCGGTGAGCTCGTACATATCGAAGGGCTCGCCGGACGAGGTCAGGCGGCCATGGAACTTGCGACCGTACCAGGAGGCGTTGCCGACCGCGTCGTAGCCGGCGGCAGTATCCATCACGTAGTAGGTCTTGCCGAACACGGTGTAGCTGCTCGGGTTCCCTCGTTTGGTCGGCCGCTCGTGCCGAACCTCCGGATCCGGCAGGTCGGCGAGGCCGGGCGGCACCACCAGCGGCGGCCCGTCCTGCTCCTGAGCCTTCTTTGCCGGCTTGCCGGGCTTGCTCGGGCTCGAGGAGCAACCGGCCAGCAGCAATCCGGCCAGCAGCCCGATGATCAAAGGGGCTCTCATTCGGCGTTTGCGCCCTCGCCGGTAGAGGCGTCCGCAAGCGCCGCGGTGCGGGCCGCAAGCACCGCCTGGCTGAGCTCGTAGACCGCCAGCGCGTAGAGCCGGCTGTGGTTGTAACGGGTGATCACGTAGAAGTTCTTGAACCCGAGCCAGTAATCCGCCGAGTCGGGCTGCATCATCCGGTACAGATTGGCGGCCAGCGCCGGGTCGAGCGCCTCGTTACCCGGATCCACTCCCGCCGCGACCAGCTCCCCCACCGTGCTCTTCAGCGACAGCGATTTGGTCGCCAGCGCCTCAGCAGCCGGGTCTACCAGGGTCACCTGCAGGGCCACCGGCTCGCCGGCCTGCCAGCCGTGCCGCTTGAAGTAGTTGGCAACGCTGCCGATGGCATCCGCCTCGTTGGCCCAGATGTCCCGCGCACCGTCCTCATCGAAGTCCACGGCGTAGGCCCGGTAGCTGGACGGGATGAACTGGCCATAACCCATGGCGCCTGCATAGGAACCGGTGAAGGACGCGGGATCCTCGCCCTCCTCTCTCGCCAGCAGCAGGTACTCGGTGAGCTCTTTGCGGAAGAAGCTGGACCGGGGCGGGTAGTCGAAGGCCAGGGTCATGAGGGCGTCGAGCACCCGGTAGCTGCCGGTGATTCGGCCGTAACGGGTCTCCACCCCGATGATGGCGACGACAACTTCAGGGGCCACCCCGTAGCGCGCCTCGGCGGCATCGAGGATGGCCTCGTTGGCCGCCCAGAACTCGACCCCCTGACTGATCCGCGGCTCCTTGACGAAGATCTGTCGGTACTCGTGCCACTCCAGGGTGCGCTCGGCCGGCCGGGCGATGGACTCCAGTATCCGCTCCTTCCGCTCGGCCTGGCTGAACAGGTCGAGCAGCGCCGCTTCCTCGAAGCCGTGCTCGCTGACAAGCTCATCCACGTACTCCTGGACGTCTGCCCGCTCCGAGTAGTCCGCGTGGGCGGACCCGTGCAGGGCCAGCGAGGTGAGGCCCAGCACGACGGCGATCCTGGATGCAATGCTCATGAGCTTTCCTATCTCCATGACTCTGGTTGCGCGCTTCAGCGCCAGCCGCTGGGGCCCTTGGCACCAAGCGCCATGATCAGGCCGAAGCTGGCCATCAGGGTGATGGCCGACGTGCCGCCGTAACTCACCAGCGGCAGCGGCACCCCGACCACCGGCAGCAGGCCACAGACCATGGCGATGTTGACGAACACGTAGACGAAAAAGGTCAGGGTCAGCGCCCCGGCGAGCAACCGGCCGTAGGTGTTGCCAGCCCGGGCGGCCAGGGTCAGCCCGCGGGCAATGGCCACCACGTAGAGCGCCAGCAGCAGCAGCACGCCGACCAGCCCGAGCTCTTCACCCACCACCGCGATGATGAAGTCGGTCTGGCTCTCGGGCAGGAATTCGAGGTGACTCTGCGTGCCCTGAAACAGCCCCTTGCCCTGGATGCCGCCGGAGCCGATGGCGGTGGTGGACTGAATGATGTTCCAGCCGGCGCCGAGCGGATCGCTTTCCGGATCGAACAGGGTGAGGATGCGTTGACGCTGATAGTCCTGCAGCGTGTACCAGAGCCCGGGGGCTGCTGCTGCCAGGCCGACAAAGGCGAGGCCGATCCAGCGCCAGGGCAGGCCGGCCAGCACGACCACGGCAAGGCCCGCACCCGCCACCAGGATCCCGGTGCCCAGGTCCGGCTGCATGATGATGCAGCCGGCGGGCACGGCGACGATGCCGAGCGCCACGACCACATCCTTGAAGCTCGGCGGCAGGGGCCGATCGTGGAAGTACCAGGCCACCATCATGGGCACGGCAATCTTCATGATCTCGGAGGGCTGAAAGCGGATCACCCCGGGGATATCCAGCCAGCGCTGGGAACCCTTCACCTTGACCCCCACCAACAGCACCAGAACCAGCAGCACGACCCCACCCAGGTAAACCACCGGTGACCAGCGACGGTAAAAGCCCGGATCGAGCTGAGCGGCGATCACCATCACCACAAACGCCAGGCTGATCCGGATCAGCTGGTTGGTGAAGACGGCGGCGTCCCGGTTCACAGCGCTGTACAGCACAACCAGGCCGTAGCCAATGATGGCCACCAGCGTCAGCAGCAGCAGCGGATCCAGGTTGATGCGCAGCAGCTGATCCCGCGCAGAAACGGAGCGGCTACCCGGCAGGGAGCGGACGAAATCGCTCATTGGCTGCCCACCATGCCCACCGCCAGCTCCTGGCGCTCCATCTCTTCGAGCAGCGGGGGCACGTAGAAGTCCAGCACCTCCCGCGCAACCGGGGCGGCCACCGAGCTGCCGCCACCACCGTTTTCGACCAGCACGGCCAGAGCGATCAACGGGTCGTCTGCCGGCGCAAAGGCAATGAACCAGGCGTGCTTGCGCTTGAACTCGTCCAGCAGCTCCTCGTCGTACTCCTCGCCCTGCTTGATCTCGACCACCTGGGCGGTGCCGGATTTGCCGGCCATACGATAGTCGCCAAAGTTCTGGCCGATGTAGGCCCAGGCCGTGCCGTTCTGGCCGAAGCCATCCTTAAAGCCCCGGTTGCCCCGATGCACCACATCTTCCATGGCACCGACCATCAGCTCCCAGTCGTCCGGGCTCGGACCCATCACGTCGGGCAGGGGTTGCGGCGGGTCAAACTCGATCGGGGCCAGAGCGTCAGGCTGCGGGTTCAACAGCCGCGGTCGAATCACCTTGCCGCGGTTGGCGATCACGCTGGTCATGGTCGCCAGCTGCAGCGGCGTCACCAGCACGTCACCCTGGCCGATCCCGACGTTGACGTTGTCACCCGGGTACCAGACCTCGCCCTTCACGCCCTGCTTCCAGATCGGGTCGGGCATCAGGCCGCTGGACGCATCAGCAACGTCCACCGCCAGCTGCTCGCCGATGCCGAACTGACGGGCGAAGCTGCCGATCTGATCAATGCTGAGCCGGGTAGCCAGATCGTAGAAGTAGATGTTCGACGAGCGGTAGATGGCCCGGTTCATGTCGACGATGCCCTGACCGCCGCCACCCCCCTGGCGCCAGCTCCAGTCCCGATAGATCCGGTCCTGGTTCGGCAGCTTGAACCAGCCGTAGTCCTCGATCTCTTCTTCCCAGCTGATCACCCCGTTCGAGATGCCAGCCAGCCCCACAACCGGCTTGAAGGTGGAGCCCGGCGAGTACTGCCCGTTGACCGCCCTGTTAAACAGCGGCGTCTGCAGGGAGTTCACCATGGTCTGATACTGCTCGGAGGAAATCCCGGTGACGAACAGGTTCGGGTCGTAACCCGGGTTGCTGACCAGGGCCAGGATGCCGCCGGTTTTCGGGTCGATGGCGACGATGGAACCGCGCCGCTCGCCGAGCGCAGCGGTCGCCGCGATCTGCAGCCGGCTGTCCAGATGCAGCGTGATGTCCTGACCGGAGGTCGGCGGCTCGATGTCCAGCACCTGCAGGATGCGCCCGTGGGCGTTGATCTCCACCCGCTGGTAACCCACCGCGCCGTGCAGCGACCGCTCGTAGAACCGCTCGACGCCACGGCGGCCAATGAAATCGGTGGCGCTGTAGTTGGAGTCCTCCGCCTTGTCGAAGCGCCGCAGATCTTCTTCCGTGATCCGCCGGACCGAACCCACGGCGTGCGCCATCACCGCGCCGAAGGGATAGTGACGTTTCAGCTCGGTTCGCACCTCGACGCCCGGCAGTCGGTGCCGGTTCACGGCCAGGCGGGCGGACTCCGCTTCCGAGAGCACCTCACGCAAGGTCACCGGCTCGTAGGGTCGGCGCTTCCGCTGCAGCCGCTTCTGATAGTTGGCCAGGTCCTCCTCGCCGATATCCACCAGCTGGCGCAGCTCGGCCACCAGCGCGTCGGTATCGCCGATCCGCTCTTCGACCAGAGCCAGGGAGGAGACGGGCCGATTCTCGGCCAGCAGCACACCGTGCCGGTCGTAGATGAGGCCACGGGGCGGCGGCAGCGGCTGCACCTGAATGCGGTTCTCGTCCGAGCGGGTCTGGTAGGTCTCGTAGTCCACCACCTGCAGCTGCACCAACCGCACCACCAGAACGCCGATCAGCAGCATGGCGATAGCGAACAGCACCGCAGACCGGCGGACAAAATTCCGCCGATCCGATCCAGGATCATTCAGAGATAGTGCTGAAGCCATTTTTCAACGGGTGCTCTGGGGGGAGTGAACCACGCTCAAGCCCGATGATAAGGATGTCCGTGCAGTACCGTCCAGGCTCTGTACAACTGTTCGGCGAGCATGACCCGGACCAGCTGATGCGGGAAAGTCATGGCGGAGAGAGAAATCGACTCGTCGGATCGAGCCAGGCAGCTGGCATCCAGGCCATCAGCGCCCCCGATCAGGAAGCTCACGTCGCCACCCTGCATGCGCCAATTGTCCAGTTTTTTGGCAAGCTTCTCGGTGCTGCAGGCTTTGCCGGCCACATCCAGGGCGACCACCCGGTCGCTTCGCCCCACCCGGGCCAGAATCCGCTCACCTTCGTCCGCCAGCACCCGCGCTGCCGGCCAGCCCTTGCGATTGGCCGGGGCGATCTCAACCAGCTCCAGGGCGCACTCCCTGGGCATGCGGCGGGCGTAGTCGTTGAAGCCGGCATCTACCCAGTCAGGGCTCTTCGCCCCGACGGCGACCAGGCGCAGCTTCACACCAGGGATTCAGAATCCGTGGGGATGTCCTGCCAGAGCCGTTCCAGATCGTAGAATTTGCGGGTTTCCGCCTGCATGACGTGCACGAGCACGTCGCCCAGGTCCACCAGCACCCACTCGTTGGTCTCCCGACCCTCCACGCCGTTCGGCGGGTGGGCGGCGTCCTTGGCAGCTTCAACGAGGCGGTCGACAAGGGATTTAACATGTCGATTCGACGTGCCGCTGGCAAGAATCATGTAATCGGTGATGTCTGTGAGTTCGGCCACTGGAAGGGTGACTAGGTCGCGGCCTTTGAGGTCTTCGAGGGTATCTACTACGAGATCACGCAGTGCTTCTGGTGTCACGCAATGCTCCTGTGCAGGTTAACGGTGTTTCTGCTGATCCTTTTGCTCCTTTTCATGTGAGTGAAAGTCCAGAGGACGGTTCATTCCCGGGCCGGGCCCGAATCGCCGTACAGACGATGCTGCCTAATATATAGGGCCACGGGCGGCGGTATCAAATGGCTCACGTCGTCGCCGGCGGCCACTCCGGCCCGGATGTCCTGGGCCGACACTTCCTGCATGGCATCTTCCAGCACCAGGATGCCACCTTTATGACAGCCGGCCAGGCTGTCCACCTGATGGGCCCGGGTGTACGCCACCATTTGCTCGCTCATCTCCGGGAAGCCACCGGGCCGCTGCAGCACGACCAGGTTCGCCAGTTCCAGCACCTCCTGCCAGCGATACCAGGACTCCAGCAGCGCGTAGGCGTCACTGCCGATCACCCAGGCCAGATCCTCATCCGGCGCATCCGCTCGGATCGCTTCCAGGGTCTCGACGGTGAAGGAGGGACGTTGCCGGTGCATCTCCCGGTCGTCCGGCAGCAGCGCCGGGTGCCCGGCGCAGGCCAGCTCGAGCATGGCCCAGCGTTGCTCGAGAGACGCGCCGGTGCTGTCTTTGTGCGACGGTCGGGCGGAAAGCACCAGATGGATCTGCGCCACCCCGAGCGCCGCCAGAACGGTTTCGGCGGCGTGCAGATGGCCGTTGTGGACGGGGTCGAAGGTGCCGCCAAACAGACAGATCAACGGTGCCGAAGCTCTCCGTTGCCGAGCACCACGTACTTCTGGGACGTCAGCCCCTCCAGGCCAACCGGGCCCCTGGCGTGGATCTTGTCGGTGGAGATGCCCACCTCGGCGCCGAGGCCGAACTCGAACCCGTCGGCAAACTGGGTCGACGCGTTCACCATCACCGACGCGGAATCCACCTCGGTGAGGAAGCGGCGATTGTGACCGTAGTTGCTGCTGACGATGGTATCGGTGTGCTGCGAGCCGTAGCGGTTGATGTGGGCGATGGCCTCGTCGAGCCCGTCCACCACCTTCACCGCCAGCGTCGGGCCGAGGTACTCCGCACCCCAATCCTCCTCGGTGGCCGCTTCGGCCTCGATCCGGGCCCGGGTCCGCTCGCAGCCGCGCAGCGTCACGCCGGCTTCGCCGTAAGCAGCTGCCAGCTTCGGCAGCACCAGATCGGCGATGGGCTCGGCCACCAGCAGGGTCTCGATGGCGTTGCAGACCGCGTACTTTTCCGTCTTCGAGTTCACGGCAATGCCCACGGCCATATCCGGATCCGCGTCGCTATCGATGTAAACGTGGCAGATGCCATCCAGATGCTTGATCACCGGGATGGTGGATTCGGCGCTGATCCGCTCGATCAGGCTCTGGCCACCGCGCGGCACGATGATGTCGACGCAGTCGTTCATCTTCAGCAGCTCGCCGACGGCCTGACGGTCCGTGGTGCCGACCAGATGCACCACCCCTTCCGGCAGCCCGGCTTCCACCAGGCCCTTGCGGATGCATTCGCCCACCGCCCGGTTCGACTCGATGGCCTCGGAGCCGCCGCGCAGAATGCAGGCGTTGCCGGACTTGAGGCAGAGGCTGGCAGCGTCCACCGTCACGTTCGGCCGGCTTTCGTAGATGATGCCGATGACGCCGAGCGGCACCCGCATGCGGCCCACCTGAATGCCGGTGGGTCGGTAAGACAGGTCGGTGATCTCGCCGACCGGGTCCACCAGGCTGTCGACCTGCAGCACCCCCTCGATCATCCGGTCGATGGCGGCGTCGTCGAGCAGCAACCGGTCCACCAGCGGCTGATCCAGGCCGTTGCTGCTGGCCCGTTCCATGTCGATGGCGTTGGCGGCTTTGAGCGCTTCCCGATCCGCCTCCATGGCTCGGGCGATAGCGTTCAGAGCTCTGGACTTGACGTCGGTTGGCGCGGCAGCGATCACCCGGGAGGCGGCACGAGCGGCCTCGCCCACCTCGCGCATGTAGGTCGCGATGTCCTTCTGATCCAGATCGATGCTTTTAACAACACTGCTCATGTTGCCGCCTTCCTGCGCTCAGGTTTCCAGGGGCCGCAAATTATACGCCTTATCCCCGAAGCTTGTTCACCAGCCGTGTAAGCTCGGAAAGACGCTCTCTCGGCAGCTGCAGCTGCAGTAGGCTCTGCTTGATTTCCGCCTCGATCGGCAGCAGCTCGGAGAGCCGCCAGCCCACGGAGCGGGCGTCCTGCAGATCAATCTCCATATCCAGGGCCCGAACGCTGGGATGATCGAGCAGCTGCTCGAGGAGCGCCACCAGGTCCTCATGCTCCTTGCCTACCGCCACCGCCGGCTCTTCCGGCAGGTAGCTGACGCGGCCGAGCAGGAGATGATCGGCCTGCTCGGACAGCTCCCGGATCCTGAACTTGCGCTCACCGCGCGCCGTGATGCCCAGCCGGCCGTTGCCGAGCTGGTTGAAATCGACGATGCGGGCTTCGGTGCCGATCTGAAAGATGTCCGGACCGCTGCCGTCAGGCTGCCAGGTATCGCTGCCGGAGCGGATCAGCACCACCCCGAACGGGACGCTTTCACGCATGCAGCGGCTGACCATATCCAGATAGCGCGGCTCGAAGATCTGCAGCGGCAGGGTACCGCCCTGGAACAGCACGGTGCCGAGAGGGAACAGGGGAATTTCGACGCTCAATGGGTCCATGCCCTCACTTTACACCCTCTTACAGCCTGAGGGCCTAACCGATGCGTCGCGCTCGGGCAGGAGCTTGCTACACTGCCGCCCGTGGAATGGCTGCACATCATCACCCTGGCGCTCATCCAGGGCATCACCGAGTTTCTTCCCATCTCCAGCTCCGCTCATCTGATTCTGGTGGCGGAGTTCGGCGGCTGGGGCGATCAGGGGCTGCCGTTCGACGTGGCCGTACATCTGGGCACACTGGCAGCCGTCTGCCTCTACTTCCGCCAGGACCTGGCCGGCTACCTGTCGAGCGGGCTCAGCTTCGTTGGCGGCCGGGGCGCCGATGCGCAGTTCCAGGAGCTGCTGAAGGTTTCGCTGGCCACGGTTCCGGTGCTGATCGCCGGGCTGCTGTTCAAGGATCAGGTGGAGGGTGACTGGCGGTCTCTGACCACCATCGCCTGGGCCACCATAGGCTTCGGCATCCTGCTCGCCGTGGCTGATCGCTTTCGCGGCGAGTCCGAGGGCCAGCGGCTGGACATCAGCTGGCTGCAGGCCGGGCTCATCGGTATGGCGCAGATGCTGGCGCTGCTGCCTGGCACTTCCCGTTCCGGCATCACCATCACCGCGGCGCTGCTGCTCGGCCTGAGCCGCACCAGCGCTGCCCGCTTCTCGTTCCTGCTGTCGATTCCCACCATCGCCGGGGCGGCGATTCTGACCACGGCTGATCTGCTGAGCGAGCCTGAACCGGCCAGATGGGTGGACCTGTGCATCGGCGCAGGCCTGGCCGGCTTGAGCGCCTACCTCTGCATCTCGGCCTTCATCAGCCTGGTCGAGCGGACGGGCATGCTGCCCTACGTGATCTACCGGCTCCTGCTCGGCGCCGGCCTCCTCCTGCTCGTCAGCTGAGCCCCGCCCACTCAGGGATCGGTCTGATCAACAGACCTGAAGCGTCAACGGAGTAAAAAGTGCTACCAACCCGGAGCGAGCGGCGCAGACGCGCCGCAAGGTTCGCCTAGGGCGAACTCAAAAAGGAATATCGTCGTCGAAGTCGTCGTCGGAGAGGGTGGCCGCGTTGCTCTGTGAGGACTGAGGCGGGCCGCCGTAGGCGCCGCCGTCCTGAGACTCGAAGCCGGTCGGGCCGCCAGCGCCGGCACCGCCGCGGGAATCCAGCATCTGCATGTCCCGGGCCATGATTTCGGTGCGATAGCGCTTCTGGCCATCCTGCTCCCAGCTGGAGGTTCTCAGGCTGCCCTCGATGAACACCTTGGAGCCCTTTTTCAGGTACTCACCGGCAATCTCGGCCAGGCGGCCGAAGCAGACGATGTTGTGCCACTCCGTCCGCTCCTGCTGCTCGCCCGACTGGCGGTCCCGCCAGTTCTCGCTGGTGGCGACGCTGAAGTTGGTGACGGGGTTGCCGCCCTGCGAGTACCGGGTTTCCGGGTCTCTGCCCAGATTGCCGATAAGAATGACTTTGTTGATTCCCCGTGCCATGGCGTCGTGTCCTGTCTTTGCTCGTTGCCGGCTCACTACCGGCCCATTACCTGCGCCACCCGGCGCGCTACCTGCGCCATCCGGCGCGCTGACCGCCCCGCTCGTGCGGGGTCTCTCATTGCCGACAATCTTACTGCATCCGTCAAGACGACGGCAGCGATTTAGGCGCTCGGACCGGCAGGAAAGGGGCCCGTAGCGAACGCCGAGACCGCCCGTTGTCAGCAGAGACGACCCCCCAACTTGCCCCGCAGATATCATCCAGTTATGTTGCCGGGTTTCGCCGCTGAATCGCCGCAAGCGCTCACCAGAAGCGCCCGGTCAGGCGGTCACCGTAGCCAGAGAGGAAGGCACGAGTTGGACACCATCTCCGTCCGGGGCGCCCGCACCCACAACCTGCAGAACGTGAACCTGGAGATTCCCAGGGACAAGCTGATCGTGATCACCGGACTCTCCGGCTCCGGCAAGTCTTCCCTGGCCTTCGACACCCTCTATGCCGAGGGTCAGCGCCGCTACGTGGAGTCGCTCTCCGCCTACGCCCGGCAGTTTCTCTCCATGATGGAAAAGCCGGACGTGGACCACATCGAGGGGCTCTCACCGGCCATCTCCATCGAGCAGAAGTCGACCTCGCACAACCCCCGTTCCACCGTCGGCACCATCACCGAGATCTACGACTACCTGCGGCTGCTGTTCGCCCGGGTGGGAGAGCCCTGCTGCCCGCACCACGGCGAGCCCCTGGCGGCGCAGACCGTGAGCCAGATGGTGGACCAGGTGCTGGCGCAGCCCGAGGGCAAGCGCATCATGATCCTGGCGCCGGTGGTGAGCGAGCGCAAAGGCGAGCACCTGCACACCTTTTCCGAGCTGATGAGCAACGGCTTCATCCGGGCCCGCATCGACGGCATCGTCGTCGATCTGGACGAGGCGCCGGAGCTGGACAAGAACAAGAAGCACACCATCGAGGCGGTGGTGGACCGGCTGCGAATCAAGAACGACGTGCAGCAGCGGCTGGCAGAGTCGTTCGAGACCGCCCTGGAGCTGACGGATGGCCTGGCCCGGGTTGCGGACATGGACGACCCTGAGGCAGAAGAGCTGATCTTCTCGGCTCGCTTCGCCTGTCCCGTCTGCGGCTACAGCATCGCCGAGCTCGAGCCGCGCATGTTCTCCTTCAACAATCCGGCCGGTGCCTGCCAGGAGTGCGACGGCCTCGGCATCAAGCAGTTCTTCGATCCGGCGCTGGTGGTGGCAGACGAAGATCTGACCCTGGCCGAAGGCGCCATTCGCGGCTGGGATCGTCGCAACGTTTACTACTTCCACATGCTCAGCTCGCTGGCCGAGCACTACGGCTTCGACGTCGAGTCACCGTTCAAAGACCTGAAGAAAAAGCACCGGGACGCCATCCTCTACGGCAGCGGCAGCACCCGCATCGACTTCAGCTACGTGAACGACCGCGGTGACGTGATCCATCGTCGGCATCGCTTCGAAGGCGTCATCCCGAACATGGAGCGGCGCTACCACGAAACGGACTCCAGCATGGTGCGGGAGAACCTGCAGAAGTACCTGCGGGTGAGGGATTGCCCGGAGTGCGACGGCACCCGGCTCACCGAGGCGTCCCGGCACGTGTTCATCGATGGGGTCAACCTGCCGTCCATCACCTCCGGATCCGTGGAAGGCTCCCTCGACTACTTCAAAGGGCTGAAGCTCACCGGCCGCCGCGGCGAGATCGCCGACAAGATCCAGAAGGAGATCCGGGCCCGGCTGCAGTTTCTGGTGGACGTTGGCCTGAACTACCTGACCCTGGATCGCAGCGCCGACACCCTCTCCGGCGGCGAGGCGCAGCGGATCCGGCTGGCCAGCCAGATCGGCGCCGGCCTGGTCGGCGTGATGTACATTCTCGACGAGCCGTCCATCGGCCTGCACCAGCGCGACAACGAGCGGCTGCTGCGCACCCTCACGCACCTGCGCGATCTGGGCAACACGGTGCTGGTGGTGGAGCATGACGAGGAGGCGATCCGCACCGCCGATCACATCGTCGACATCGGCCCCGGTGCCGGCGTGCACGGCGGCGAGATCGTGGTGGCCGGCGACCTCCAGAAGATCCTGAAGAGCAGAAAGTCGCTGACGGGCCAGTACCTGTCCGGCAAGAAGCAGATCGAAGTGCCGGCGGCGCGGACGCCCTACGACACCGAGAAGGTGATCCGCCTGATCGGTGCCACCGGCAACAACCTGCAGAGCGTGACCGTCGATGTGCCCTGCGGGCTCTTCACCTGCATCACCGGCGTGTCCGGTTCCGGCAAGTCGACGCTGATCAACCACACGCTGTATCCGGTCAGCGCCACGGCCCTGAACAAGGCCAGCACCCTGACCGCGGCTGAGCACGACAGCATCGAAGGCCTGGAGCACCTGGACAAGGTGGTGGACATCGACCAGAGCCCCATCGGCCGGACCCCGCGTTCAAACCCGGCCACCTACACCGGGCTCTTCACCCCCATCCGCGAGCTCTTTGCGCAGACCCAGGAAGCCCGCGCCCGTGGCTACAAGCCAGGCCGCTTCAGCTTCAACGTCAAGGGCGGCCGCTGCGAAGCCTGCCAGGGCGACGGGGTGATCAAGGTGGAGATGCACTTCCTGCCGGACATCTACGTGCCCTGCGATGTCTGCAAGGGCAAGCGCTACAACCGGGAAACCCTGGAGGTGCGCTACAAGGGCAAGAACATCCACGAGGTGCTGGACATGACCGTGGAGGACGCCCGCGAGTTCTTCGACGCGGTGCCCATGCTGAACCGCAAGCTGCAGACCCTGATGGACGTCGGCCTGTCCTATATCCGCCTGGGCCAGTCGGCCACCACCCTCTCAGGGGGCGAGGCGCAGCGGGTGAAGCTCTCCCGCGAGCTCTCCAAGCGCGACACCGGGCAGACCCTGTACATCCTCGACGAGCCGACCACCGGCCTGCACTTCCACGACATCGCCCAGCTGCTGGACGTGCTGCATCGCCTGCGCGATCACGGCAACACGGTGGTGGTGATCGAGCACAATCTGGACGTGATCAAGACGGCTGACTGGATCATCGACCTGGGGCCGGAAGGCGGCTCCGGCGGTGGTCAGATCGTCGCCGTCGGCACCCCGGAGGAACTGGCGAAGAAGAAGAAGTCGCACACCGGGCGTTTTCTGCGGCCGCTCCTGAACGGCCTTGATGGCAGCAAGGCTGCCGCAGGCTAGAAAACCGGCTGCCCGCTATATCTGCCCGTCCTGCAGCTGGGTGACGGCGTAGTCCACGGCCCTCGCCGTCAGCGCCATGTAGGTGATCGAGGGATTCACGCAGGAAGACGACGTCATCGCCGCGCCATCGGTGACGAACAGGTTCGGCACGTCGTGCGCCTGGTTGAATCCGTTCAGCACCGACTCGGCCGGGTCGCGCCCCATGCGCGCGGTGCCCATCTCGTGAATGGCGGAGCCGCCGACCTTGTTTGCGTTGAAGGTACTGATCTGCACGGCGCCGGCTGCTTTCAGCATGGCTTCGGCGTCGATCTGGATCTGCTCGATGAGCTTCCGCTCGTTGTCCGAGTAGGCGAAGTCGAAGCTGATCTGCGGAATGCCGAAGCGATCCACCTTGGTCGGGTGCAGGGTCATCCGGTTGTCCGCCTGGGGCAGCACCTCGCCGAACCCGGCCAGGCTCATGGCCCAGGGACCCGGCTTGCGCAGGGATTGCTTGAACTCGGCGCCGAAGCCCGGGGTCAGCCGGGCCATGGTCTGCCAGCCCATTCGGGCCGCACCGCCCTGGAAACCGTAGCCGCGCAGGAACGGCCGCTCTTCCTCGTCGCTCAGGTTCTGATAGCGCGGGATGTAGATACCGTTCGGCCGTGAGCCTCGCGGGTAATACTCGTCGTAGCCGGCAAAAACCGCCCGGGCGCCGGCACCGTAGGTGTGGTCCATGATGTAGCGGCCCAGGGCATCGCTCTTGTTTGCCAGGCCGTTCGGAAACGCCTCGCTTTTCGAGTTCAGCAGGATCTGGGTGCTGGCCAGCGCTGAGGCGCAGAGAAAAACCACCCTGGCGGTCACCGTCCGGCGCTCTTTCGTCTCCGTATCGATCACCTGCACCCCGGAAACCCGGCCGGACGCCGGATCGTAGTCGAGGCCGGCAACCACCGAGTTCGCCTGCAGGGTGAGGTTGCCGGTGGCTTCCGCGGCCGGCAGCGTCGAGGACAGGCTGGAGAAGTAAGCGCCCACCGAGCAGCCTCGATGGCAGGGCCCGCAGTAGTGGCAGACGCCCCGATCCGAGCCTTCGAGAGGCTCGGTGAGCACCGCCACCCGACCGATGGTCATCATCCGCTCCGGGAAGTTGGCCTGAATGCTGTCCCGGACGTGCCGTTCCAGCACGTTCAGCTGCATCGGCGCCAGAAACTCGCCGTCGGGCAGCTGCGGCAGGTTCTCCGCCTGGCCGCTGACGCCGATGAACTTCTCCACGTAGCTGTACCAGGGCGCGATGTCCGCATAGCGGATCGGCCAGTCGATCCCGTGCCCGTCCTTGAGGTTGGCCTCGAAATCCAGATCGCTCCAGCGATAGGTCTGGCGCGCCCAGAGCAGGGAGCGACCGCCCACCACGTCGGCGCGCAGCCACTCGAACGGCTTTTCCGGGTTGTAGTCGTAGGGGTTGTCGGCATCGTTATTCCAGAAGTGCCGCGTCGTTTCGTCGAACGCGTAGCTGGTGCTCTGGATTGGATACTCCTCGCGATAGAGGTCGCGCAGCGGCAGGCCCCGGTACTCGGTCTCCCAGCTCGGCTGATGCTCACCAACGTAACCCGCGCCATGCTCGAGCGGCCGGCCCCGTTCGAGCACCAGGGTTTTCAGGCCCTTCTCCGCGAGCTCCTTGGCTGCCCAGCCGCCGCTGATGCCGGAGCCCACCACAATCGCATCAAAATCATGTTCGTTCATATCAGCGTACCGATTGCCGTCCGGACGCTTCGAACAGAGCGTCGCCGTCGTAATGCCCCGGCACCGGCTGGTAGTCCAGCTCGGTGTTGGCAGCAAGCTGGGAGGTGTAATAACCGAGCACCGTGAGCTCCTTCAGCTTCAGGTAAAAGGGCGCATCACCTGCCCCACCCGCCGGCATCATGAACCCGCTGGACATGCCACCTTCGCTCGGCGGCTCCAGCTCCGACAACACTCTGGCCTGCTGATCGGCATCCAGCCCGGCAAAGGGTGCGGACCAGTGCAGATCAGCGACCGCATCGAGCTCGGCCAGGCCGTCGAGAAATATCTGCTGCTCCGCCGGCGTGTACCAGTCGATCACGATCTGATGGATGAAGTCGGGCACACCGGCCGCCACCGCGCCCGGCGTATCCGTTTCCGGAATGATCAGATCAGCCAGCATGGACAGGACCCGCTGTTGATCTGCCGACAGGCTGCCGCCTACGGGCGGCGCGGACAGGTCAGCCCCGGACTCCAGCGCCCGCTGACAGGAAGGTGAGATCGCCACTCCAGCGCTGATGCCGAGCACCTTCAGCAGGTTGCGGCGGTTGATCGCGGCCTGGTCGCTCATGATGCAGTCTCCGATTCCAACCGGACGGGCTGGTACCCGCCCTTACGCTTGTCCAGCCACCAGATGATGCCGAACACGGGCAGCAACAGCACCGGCACGATCGCCACGGCCTGGAACGAGGTGACCGATGCTACCCGCATGACTTCCTTGAGCTCCTCCCCGGTCAACGTCGCGAGCGCCGCCTCGCCACCGGCAGCCTCTAGCTTCACCGAGTCGAAGATGCCGCCGATCACCGGCAGGACGAACTGGATGGCCATACCGGCAGCAAATCCCATCAGGCCGAGGAAAAACGCGCCGCCGCGCGGGTAGCGCTCCGACACCGAGGCCAGCATGGTCGGATACATGTAGCAGACGCCGATGCCCCAGACCGTTGCGGCGAGGAACGCCGGCAGCGGCGAGCTGGCGACCGACAGGCTGTACAGACCGATGGCGGCAAAGAGGCTCGAGAACCAGAGCAGCCCGACCGGAGAGACCCGTTCGGCCAGCGGCCCGGCGAAGTGGCGCATCACGAACATCAGAGCGCTGACGTAAACCAGCAGGATGATGCCCTGCATGCCGACCACGTTGGACAGCGCCAGGTCCACCCACTGCCCTGGTGCCAGCTCTGAAGTTGCCGTCATCATCATGGCGAAGAACCAGATCAGAAAGCCGGGCGAGCGGCCGATCTCTCTGAACATCTCGCCGTAGCCGATTCCGGCAGCCACCCGCTCGGTGACCGGAAACTGCGCGGTTGCCACCAGGGTCGCCAGCACCACCGCCGGCACGAACAGAATCAGCAGGTTCAGCTCCCAGGGCAACGCCAGGGCGCCCAAGGCCAGACCGAGCAGGCCACCGGCGACGATGCCGGCCGGCCACCACGCGTGCAGGATATTCAGCCGATGGGTCTTCTCTTCGGGGTAAATCGCCGCCACCAGCGGGTTGGTACCCGCTTCCACCGCGCCCCAGCCGAGGCCGGTCAGCAGCAGGCCGCCGTAGACCAGCCAGTAGGCAGCCCAGCTCGCCTCCATCAGCGCCGCGAAGATCACCATGACGCTGCCGGCCAGGTAGCCCACCGCCGCGAACAGCAGCATAGCCTTCATGCCGACCCGGTCGAGCAGCGCGCTGCCGAACAGCAGGGTCAGGGCGAAGCCGATGAAGGTGGCGCCGATCACCTCGCCGACCATGGACGCAGAGCGGGCGAGATCGAGGATGTCGAAGATGTCGCCCTGCAGGTCGGCAGCGATGTTCGCGCGCACGGCAAAGCCGAGGCCGATCATGAATATCGCCAGATTCGACAGCCAGAACAGGCGCTTCTTCATGGCTGGGTCGATGGCATGGGCTGCCACCACGCCGGTCGGCGTATCGTTAGCGGTCACTTAGCGGTTTCTCCCTCCCCGTTACCGCGAGGTTACCACTGTTTGCCGGCGCTTACGGACCCCGGAAACGAAAACGCCCGAGGCGGCTGACCGCATCGGGCGTCTGAACGGCGGGCCTGACGGCGCGCTTTACTTGGCTTCTTCTATAGCTTCTTCGGCTTCTTCGGCCTCTGCCACCTCTTCGGCGCTGTCTTCCGTCAGCTCCTCGTCATCGTAGTCGAAGTCTTCTTCTTCCACGCGGGGGCGATCGACCAGCTCGATGTAGGCCATGGGTGCAGCGTCACCGGCGCGGTAGCCGCACTTGAGGATGCGGGTGTAGCCACCAGGGCGATCCGCGTAGCGCGGGCCGATCTCGGTGAACAGCTTGCCCACGGCAGCCTTGTTGCGGGTGCGCGAGAAAGCCAGCCGCCGGTTGGCAACCGAATCTTCCTTCGCCAGGGTGATCAGCGGCTCAGCAACCCGCCGCAGCTCTTTGGCCTTCGGCAGCGTGGTCTTGATCACCTCGTGCTCGATGAGCGACGCCGCCATGTTCCGGAACATCGCCTGGCGATGGGAACTGTTGCGGTTGAGTTGTCGTCCACTCTTGCGATGACGCATTTCTAATTCCTCTTATCTTCCGTAGCGCTCTGACTATCCGTCCGCTCTGCGGGGCTCAGTCGTCGGAGCGCAGGCTTGCCGGCGGCCAGTTTTCCAGGCGCATGCCCAGAGACAGCCCGCGGGAAGCCAGAACGTCCTTGATCTCGGTCAGGGACTTCTTACCCAGGTTCGGCGTCTTCAGCAGCTCCACCTCGGTGCGCTGGATGAGATCGCCAATGTAGTAGATGTTCTCGGCCTTCAGGCAGTTCGCGGAGCGAACCGTCAGCTCCAGGTCGTCAACCGGGCGGATCAGGATCGGATCAATCTCGTCTTCCTTCTCCTCGGTGGGCACATCCTCTTCGTTCTCCAGATTCACGAACACCGCCAGCTGCTGCTGCAGGATCGTGGCTGCGCGACGAATCGCGTCTTCCGGATCGATGGTGCCGTTGGTCTCCAGGTCCAGGATCAGCTTGTCCAGGTCCGTACGCTGCTCAACCCGGGCAGACTCGACGCTGTAAGCAACCCGACGCATCGGGCTGTAGGTGGCGTCGAGACGGAGCACGCCAATCGGCCGGCTCTCTTCTTCGTCTTCCTCGATGCTGTCCACGGGCTGATAACCGCGGCCACGGGTAACCCGCGCTTCGATGCGGATGGCGCCGTTGTCGTTCAGCGTGCAGATCACGTGATCCGGGTTGGCGATCTCGACGTCCTGGGTCAGCTGGAAGTCACCAGCCGTCACCTCACCGCCACCTTCCTTGGCGAGGCTGATGATGGCCTCGTCCTGGTTGTGCAGCACCGCGGCAATACCTTTCAGGTTGAGCAGGATGTCGATCACGTCCTCCTGCACCCCTTCGATGGTGCTGTACTCGTGCAGCACGCCATCGATCTGAACCTCGGTGATCGCGCAGCCAGGCATGGAGGACAGCAGGATCCTGCGCAGGGTGTTACCCAGGGTGTGTCCGAAACCACGCTCCAACGGCTCCAGGGTGACCCGGGCACGGGTCTTCGCCATCTCCTGGATGTCGATGTGACGCGGGGTCAGAAATTCTGTTACGGACTGTGCCATGTGGTTCATTCTCCTTGAGCCTGCTTACTTGGAGTAAAGCTCGACAATGAGGTTTTCGTTGATCTCGGCGGGCAGCTCTTCCCGATCCGGATGGCGGCGGAACACGCCTTCCATCTTGGTTGCGTCCACGTCCACCCACTCGACGGGCGCACGCTGGCTGGCCACCTGCAGGGCAGCCTGAATGCGCAGCTGGCCGCGGGACTTCTCGGCCACGGACACCACGTCTTCCGGCATCACCTGGTAAGACGCGATGTTCACAGACTGACCGTTCACCAGGATCGCTTTGTGGGAAACCAGCTGACGGGCTTCAGAGCGCGTCGAGCCGAAGCCCATGCGGTAAACCACGTTGTCCAGCCGGGACTCCAGCAGCTTCAGCAGGTTCTCGCCGGTGGCACCCTTCTGCCGGTCCGCCTTCTTGTAGTAGTTGCGGAACTGCTTCTCGAGCACGCCGTAGATCCGACGCACCTTCTGCTTCTCACGCAGCTGTACCGCGTAGTCGGACAGGCGGGTGCGGCGGGCGCCATGCTCACCCGGCGGGTTGTCGATCCGGCACTTGGAGTCGATGGGTCGCACACCGCTCTTGTGGTACAGATCCGTACCTTCGCGACGTGCCAGCTTGAGCTTGGGTCCTATGTAACGGGCCATTCTCTACCTCTTAAGTGTTCTTTAAACGCGCCGCTTCTTCGGCGGACGGCACCCGTTGTGCGGGATCGGGGTGACGTCAGAAATGCTGTTGATCTTCAGGCCGGCGGCATTCAGCGCTCGGACCGCGGACTCACGACCCGGCCCCGGGCCTTTCACCAGCACGTCCACGCTCTTCATGCCGTTCTCCACCGCAACGGTGGACGCACGCTCACAGGCAACCTGCGCTGCGAACGGCGTGCTCTTCCGGCTGCCACGGAAGCCGGAGCCACCACTGGTCGCCCAGCAAACCGCGTTGCCCTGGCGATCGGTGATGGTGATGATCGTGTTGTTGAAGGAAGCGTGGATGTGGGCTACGCCATCGACCACGACTCGCTTGGCACCTTTCTTCTCGGCCATGCCTCAATATTCCTCTGATTACTTCCGGATCGGACGACGGGGGCCCTTACGGGTCCGCGCGTTGGTCCGGGTACGCTGCCCACGCACGGGCAGGCTGCGGCGATGGCGGATGCCACGGTAGCAACCGAGGTCCATCAGCCGCTTGATCGCCATGTTCTTCTCCCGACGCAGGTCGCCTTCGACCGTAATCTTGGAGATTTCGTTGCGAATGGCGTCGAGCTTGTCTTCACCCAGATCCTGGATCTTCTCGCTCGGGTCCACGCCCACCGACTCGCAGATCTTCACTGCGGTGGTGCGGCCGATCCCGTAGATATAAGTCAGCGAGATGCCCGCGTGCTTATTGTCTGGGATGTTGATACCGGCAATACGTGCCATTCCAATCGCTCCTTTTTAACCCTGACGCTGCTTGTGCCGCGGCTCGACGCTGCAGATGACCCGCACGACGCCGTTTCGCTTCACAATCTTGCAGTTGCGACAGATTTTCTTGACTGATGCTCTGACTTTCATTTTCTACCTCTCAAATACCCGTCAGCGAACGCGGGCATTTCGGCCGTAGCCTTTCAGATTCGATTTTTCCATCAGCTTGGCGTACTGGCTGGACATCAGGTGCGACTGCACCTGGCTCATGAAGTCCATGGCCACGACCACGACGATGAGGAGCGCCGTGCCGCCGAGCTGGAAGGTGATGTTGAACGCCACGATCATGAACTCCGGCAGCAGGCAGACCGCGGTGATGTAAAGCGCGCCGAAAACGGTGAGGCGCGTGATCACGTCGTCGATGTACTTGGCCGTCTGCTGGCCCGGGCGGATACCCGGCACGTAGGCGCCCTGTCGCTTCAGGTTATCGGCCACGTCCTTCGGGTCGAACATGATGGCCGTGTAGAAGAAGCAGAAGAACACGATGCCGGCAGCGAACAGCAGGATGTACAGCGGCTGTCCCGGAGACAGCAGCAGCGAGACCTGCTGCAGCCAGTCCATGCCCGGCGAGTTGCCGAACCACTGAGCGATCGACGCAGGCGCGAGCAAAAGGCTCGAGGCGAAGATCGCCGGAATGACGCCGGCCATGTTGATCTTCAGCGGCAGGTGCGAGCTCTGGCCCTGGTAGACCCGCCGGCCCTGCTGCCGCTTGGCGTAGTTCACCGTGATCCGGCGCTGGCCCCGCTCGACGAAGACCACGAAGGCAACGATGCCAATGGCCAGCAGGCCGATGGCGAGCAGGACGATGATGTTGATGTCGCCCTGGCGTGCCGCCTCGAAGGACTGGCCGATGGCTGACGGGAAGCCGGAGACGATACCCGCGAAGATGATCAGCGAGATGCCGTTGCCGACGCCGCGCTCGGTGATCTGCTCACCCAGCCACATCATGAAGAGCGCCCCGGTAACCAGGGTGGTGGTCGCCACGAACAGGAACGTGAAGCCGGGCGCAAAGGCCAGACCCTGGTTCGCCAGCGTGACGGACAGTGACGTCCCCTGAATGAGGGCGATGATCAGCGTGCCGTAGCGGGTGTACTGGGTGATCTTGCGACGGCCAGACTCCCCTTCCTTGCGCAGCTGCTGCAGGGTCGGATACATCATGGACATCAGGTTCATGATGATGCTCGAGGTGATGTAGGGCACAACGCCGAGCGCCAGGATACTCATCCGCTCCAGCGCGCCGCCCGAGAACATGTTGAACAGATCCAGGATGCCGCCCTGCTGCTGCTCGAAGAGGGCAGCCAGACGCTCCGGATTAATTCCAGGCACAGGGATGTGCGTGCCGGCCCGATACACGAGCAGCGCCATCAGCACGAACAGCAGGCGATCGCGCAGCTCGGAGAGCCCCGCCGCCGCGCCTGCCAGTTGTCCCGGATTGCTTGCCATCAGTCTTCTACCTTGCCTCCGGCCGCTTCGATCGCCGCCTTCGCACCCTTGGTGACCCCAAGTCCCTTAACCGTAACCGCTCGTGCGATCTCTCCGGAGAGGATCACCCGCGCCCGCTTCATGTTGCGGGAGATGATGTTGGCCGCCTTGAGCGCCTCCAGATCCACGGTGTCTGCTTCCATGCCATTCAGCTCGGAGAGGCGGACCTCGGCCGTGGTCAGGCCAACGCGGGAGCGGAAGCCGAACTTCGGCACCCGCTGCTTCAGCGGCTGCTGGCCGCCTTCGAAGCCGGGACGAACGCCACCACCGGACCGCGCCTTCTGGCCCTTCTGGCCACGCGCAGCGGTCTTGCCCCAGCCGGAGCCCGGACCACGCCCTACGCGGCGCTTCGCTTTCTTGCTGCCCGCCGCCGGGCCGATGCTGTTCAGCCGCATGGTCATTCTCCTTCCACCTGCAGCATGTAGTTCACACGATTGATCATGCCGCGTACCGCCGGGGTGTCTTCCACCTCGACCGTGTGGCCGATGCGACGCAGGCCCAGACCTGCAACGCAGGCTTTGTGCTTCTTGAGCCGGCCAGCCGTGCTCTTTACCAAAGTCACGCGTACGGTTTTTTCACTCATGACTGCTGCTACCTTAAAACTGCTCTAACGCTGCTCGATGCCTCTTGATGAAGAGAGGCTCAAGCGCCTATTTCTGCCACCGTCTTGCCGCGCTTCGCCGCTACCGTCTCCGGTGAGCGAATGTTCTGCAGCGCATCGAAAGTGGCGCGTACCACGTTCACCGGGTTGGTTGAGCCGTAGCTCTTGCACAGCACGTTCTGCACGCCTGCCGCTTCCAGAACCGCACGCATGGTGCCCCCAGCGATCACGCCGGTACCTTCGGACGCCGGCTGCATGTAGACCTTGGACGCGCCGTGGCGGCCTACGGTCGGATACCAGATCGTGGAGCCGTTCAGCTCCACATCGACGATGTTCTGCCGGGCAGCCTGCATGGCTTTCTGAATGGCCAGTGGCACTTCGCGCGCCTTGCCGCGGCCGAAGCCGACCCGTCCGTCGCCATAGCCAACCACGGTCAGCGCGGTGAAGCCGAAGATCCGACCACCCTTGACCACCTTGGCTACCCGGTTCACCTGAACCAGCTTCTCGACCAGGCCTTCTTCCTGAATCTCGTCGCTATATGCCATGCCTTAAAACTCCAATCCGCCTTCGCGAGCGGCTTCTGCCAGGGCCTTCACCCGGCCGTGATACTTGTAACCAGAACGATCGAACGCGACCGTCGAGACACCGGCTGCCTTGGCCCGCTCAGCGATGAGCTGACCGACCTTGCCCGCCGCTTCCACGTTACCCGTGCTGCCGCCGCGCAGGTCCTTGTCCAGCGTCGACGCGCTGGCCAGCACCTGGTCGCCCTGCGGCGCGATGATCTGGGCGTAAATGTGCTTCGGCGTGCGGTACACCGACAGGCGTACTGCCTGCAGCTCACGCATCTTCGCGCGACCGCGACGTGCTCTTTTCAAACGCGCTGATTTCTTATCCATCTTCTTACCTGTCGAATTCTGTCTATGAGCCGTCTGTGCCAGTCAGTAGGCAGAGCGGCGCACACATTACTTCTTCTTGGCTTCCTTACGCCGTACCCGCTCGTCCGCGTAGCGCACGCCCTTACCCTTGTAGGGCTCCGGCGGCCGGAACGCGCGGATCTCGGCAGACACCTGACCAACCTTCTGGTTGTCCATGCCGGAGATCACGATCTCGGTCTGGCTCGGGGTCTCGGCGGTCACACCTTCCGGCAGGTCATACTCAACCGGGTGGGAGAAGCCGAGCTGAAGATTCAGCTTCTTGCCCTGGGCCTGCGCCCGGTAACCAACGCCCTGCAGCTGCAGCCGGCGCTCGAACCCGCTCGACACGCCAACCACCATGTTGCTGACCAGCGCCCGCATGGTGCCGGACAGGGCTTTCGCCTGCCTGCTGCCGCCACGGGCAGCGAAGGTCAGCACGTTGTCTTCCTGCTTCACCTCAACGTCGGCGTGGACGTCCATCTCCATGGCGCCCTTGCTGCCCTTCACGCTGATGTGCTGGCCGTCGATCTTGATCTCGACGCCGGAAGGCAGCTCGACTGGGTTGTTTGCGATACGAGACATTTCAAGTACCTACGTAAATCTGACTAAAGTTCTCTAGAACACCGTGCAGACGACTTCGCCGCCCACACCAGCTTCCCGTGCTGCCCGATCGGTCAGCAGCCCTTTGTTGGTGCTGACGATGGCAACGCCCAGACCGCCGCGTACTTTCGGCAGCTCTTCGCAGGCCTTGTAGACCCGCAGGCCCGGCCGGCTGACGCGGGACAGCTCTTCGATCACCGGCGCGCCGTTGTAGTAGCGCAGCGTGACCGACAGCGTCGGCTTCTCGCCTTCCGCGATGGCGTAGCCGTCGATGAAGCCTTCTTCCTGAAGCACCTTGCAGATGGCCACTTTGGCCTTCGAGCTCGGCATGCTCACTTCCGGATGGCTCGCCAGCTGCGCGTTGCGAATGCGGGTGAGCAGATCGGCGATGGGATCCTGCATGGACATGATCTTCTCCTTGCTTACCAGCTGGCCTTGACCAGACCGGGGACATCCCCGCGCATGGCCGCTTCGCGAAGCTTGTTTCTGGCCAGACCGAACTTGCGGTAAACCGCGTGCGGACGGCCGGTGATGCCACAGCGACGCTGCTGACGCACGGGGGAAGCGTTGCGCGGCAGCTTCTGCAGCTTGATCTGCGCCTCCCACTTGTCTTCGTCGCTGGCGTTTCGGTCGTTAATAATCGCTTTCAAAGCTGCGCGCTTGGCCGCGTACTTGGCCACCGTCTTGGCGCGCTTCTTTTCCCGCTCAACCATCGAGTTCTTAGCCATGTCTTTTCCTAGTTCCTGAACGGGAAGTTGAACGCGCGGAGGAGTGCTAAGCCTTCCTCGTTGCTGCGTGCTGAAGTCGTGATGGCGATGTCCATGCCGCGGATCTTGTCGATCTTGTCGTAGTCGATCTCGGCGAAGACGATCTGCTCCTGGATGCCCATGGCGAAGTTGCCGCGGCCATCGAACGATTTCGGGTTCAAGCCTCGGAAGTCACGCATCCGAGGAATGGCGATGCTGATCAGCCGCTCGACGAAGTCGTACATCCGCGCGCGGCGCAGGGTGACCTTGCAGCCGTTCGGGAAGCCCGCGCGGATCTTGAATCCCGCCTCCGACTTCCGGGCGTTCTGGACGACCGGCTTCTGGCCGGCGATCAGGGTCATGTCGCCAACGGCGTTTTCCATGATCTTCCGATCGGCAATGGCTTCGCCCACGCCCATGTTCAGCGTGATCTTTTCCAGCCTGGGCACCTGCATGATGTTCTCGAGCCCCAGCTCCTGCTGGAGGTTGGGCCGGATCTCATCGAGGTAACGTTGATGTAAATCTGTCATTTCTAACTCGAAGACTTATTCAGTCGATTACTTTGCTGTTGGACTTGAAGAAGCGAACGCGCTTGCCGTCTTCTTCACGGATGCCGACCCGGTCGGCCCGGTCTTCTTCGTCGTTCCAGATCGCCACGTTGGACACGTTGATCGGCGCTTCCTGCTCCACGATGCCGCCACGCTGGCCGATGTTCGGGTTCGGACGCTGGTGCTTCTTCACCAGGTTCACGCCGCCAACCAGCAGCCGGCCATCGCCGAGCACCTGCAGCACGTCGCCACGCTTGCCTTTGTCGCGGCCGGCGATCACTACTACCTCGTCGTCCTTTTTGATCTTAAGCATCGTTTTCTACTCGTAGTCCGTTGCGGCCTCACAGCACCTCAGGTGCAAGCGAGATGATCCGCATGAAATTCTCGTTCCGCAGCTCGCGGGTGACCGGTCCGAAGATCCGGGTGCCCACCGGCTGGTTCTGCGGGTTCAGCAGCACGGCTGCGTTCTGGTCGAAGCGGATGATGGATCCGTCCGAGCGACGCACGCCCTTACGGGTACGGACCACAACCGCGTTCATCACCTGACCTTTCTTCACCCGGCCCCGCGGAATCGCTTCCTTGACCGTGACCTTGATGATGTCGCCGATGCCCGCGTAGCGGCGGTGCGAGCCGCCGAGCACCTTGATGCACTGCACCTTCCGGGCGCCGCTGTTGTCGGCGATGTCCAACATGGTTTCCGTCTGAATCACCGCTTATACCTCGCGCGCCTTCTCGTCGATGCTCTTCAGCATCCACGTCTTGGATTTGGACAGCGGCCGACATTCGGCCACGGTGACCGTGTCGCCGATCGAGCACGCGTTCTCTTCGTCGTGCGCGTGAATCTTCGAGGAGCGACGGATCACCTTGCCGTACACCGGGTGCTGCACCCGACGCTCGATCAGCACGGTGATGGTCTTGTCCATCTTGTTGCTCACCACGGTACCGGTCACGGTACGGGCTTCAGCACCCGCGGCTGCGGCCTGTTCTGCTTCAGCCATTTCGCTTCTCCTGCAGCAGCGTTTTCACGCGCGCGATGTCTTTCTTCGTTTCTTTCAGCAGGTGCACCTGGCCGAGCTGGCCGGAAGCCTTCTGCATGCGCAGGTTGAAGTGCTCCTTGCGCAGCTTCAGCAGCTCGTCACCGAGCTCCTGCACCGACTTTTCTCTGAGTTCTTTCACGTCCGCACTCATGGCTTACATCGCCGTCCGCTTGACGAAGGTGGTCTTGAACGGAAGCTTGGCAGCCGCGAGGCGGAACGCATCACGTGCCACGTCTTCCGAAACACCTTCCATTTCATAAAGGACGCGACCCGGCTGGATCTGGCAGACCCAGTACTCGACGCTGCCCTTACCCTTGCCCTGGCGAACTTCCAGCGGCTTCTTGGTGATCGGCTTGTCCGGGAACACCCGGATCCAGATCTTTCCGCCCCGCTTCACGCGACGGGTCATGGCGCGTCGGCCGGCCTCGATCTGCCGTGCCGTCATCCGGCCCCGACCAACGGCCTTCAGGCCGTACTCGCCGAAACTGACCTTGCCACCCCGGAGCGCCAGGCCGCGGTTGCGACCCTTATGCTGCTTGCGGAACTTCGTTCTCTTTGGCTGCAACATGACTTCTTATCCTTGTGCTGCGGCTTGACCCGCATCCTCACCGGAACCGATGACCTCACCTTTGAATACCCAGACCTTGATGCCGAGGATTCCGTAGGTAGTCTTCGCCTCCCAGGTGGCGTAATCGATATCAGCACGAAGGGTGTGCAGCGGCACGCGACCTTCGTGGTAAACCTCGGAGCGCGCAATCTCCGCGCCGCCCAGACGGCCGGCAACACGCACCTTGATGCCTTCCGCGCCGAGGCGCATGGCGTTCTGAATCACCCGGCGCATGGCGCGACGGAACTGAACCCGGCGCTCGAGCTGCTGGGCCACGTTCTGAGCGACCAGCAGGGCGTCCAGCTCAGGCTTGCGGATCTCTTCGATGTTGATGTGCACCGGCACGCCCATCATCTGCGAGACCTCACCGCGCAGGCGCTCGACGTCCTCACCCTTCTTGCCGATCACGATGCCGGGACGGGCGGTGTGGATGGTGATCCGTGCGGTCTGCGCCGGGCGCTCGATCTCGATCCGCGATACGGAGGCCTGAGCGAGGCGCTTGCGCAGGAAGTCACGCACTTCCAGATCGTTCAGCAGGTACTCCGGGTAGTTCTTCTTGTCCGCGTACCACACCGAGGTGTGATCTTTGACGATGCCCAGGCGAATGCCGGTGGGATGTACTTTCTGACCCATGCTCTTTCCTACTCGTCCGTGACCGTCACGGTGATGTGGCTGGACCGCTTGAAGATGCGATCAGCGCGGCCTTTGGCGCGCGGCTTGATCCGCTTCATGGTCATACCTTCGTTCACGAACACCTCGGAGACTTTCAGCTCGTCGATGTCCGCGCCTTCGTTGTTCTCGGCGTTGGCAATGGCCGACTCGAGCACCTTGCGCACCAGCACCGCACCCTTCTTCGTCGAGAAGTTGAGGATGTCCAGCGCGTCTGCGACCGGCTTGCCACGCACCTGATCCACGACCAGACGTGCTTTCTGCGGGGAGATCTGGAGCCGCTTGGCGGTTGCACTTACCTGCATGACTACCTCCGCGCCTTCTTGTCCGCCGCGTGACCGCGATAGGTCCGGGTCGGAGCAAACTCGCCCAGCTTGTGCCCGACCATGTCCTCGTTGATCACAACCGGCACGTGCTGACGGCCGTTGTGGATCGCGATGGTCAGACCCACCATGTCCGGCAGGACCATGGACCGGCGGGACCAGGTCTTGATCGGACGCTTGTCGTTGTTCTGTACCGCCGTCTCGACCTTCGCCATCAGGTGCAGGTCTACGAACGGGCCCTTATGCAGCGATCTGGGCATGCTTATCTCCTACCTCTGCGACGGACGATGAGCTTGTCCGTGCGCTTGTTGCTGCGGGTCTTGTAACCCTTGGTCGGCACACCCCAGGGGGAGACCGGATGCCGGCCACCGGAGGTCTTGCCCTCACCACCACCGTGCGGGTGATCGACCGGGTTCATGGCCACACCACGAACCGTCGGGCGCACGCCGCGCCAGCGCTTGGCGCCAGCCTTACCCAGGGAGCGCAGGTTGTGCTCGCTGTTGCCTACCTCACCAAGGGTTGCCCGGCACTCGGCCAGCACCCGACGCATCTCGCCGGAGCGCATCCGCAGGGTGGCGTAGGTGCCTTCCCGCGCAACCAGCTGGCAGGAAGAGCCCGCGCTGCGGACCATCTGCGCGCCTTTGCCCGGCTTCAGCTCCACGCAGTGGATCACGCTACCGACCGGGATGTTCCGGAGCGCCATGGCGTTGCCGGCACGAATCGGCGCGCTGGAACCGCTCATCAGCTGATCGCCAGCCTTCACGCCGCGGGGCGCGATGATGTAGCGGCGCTCGCCATCGGCGTACTTCAGCAGCGCCAGGTTGGCCGTCCGGTTCGGGTCGTACTCCAGGCGCTCGACGACGGCAGGGATGCCGTCCTTGTTGCGCTTGAAGTCGATGATCCGGTAGTGCTGCTTGTGGCCGCCACCGCGATGCCGGGTGGTGATTCGACCCGCGTTGTTGCGACCACCGGTCTTGCTCTTCTTGGCAATCAGCCCCTTGTGCGGCTTGCCTTTGTGCAGGTCCGGGTTGACGACCTTGACGACGAAGCGGCGTCCAGGCGATGTGGGTTTCGCTTTTACAACAGCCATTTCTTAGTCCGTTACCATGTAGTCGAGCTCCTGGCCTTCAGCCACTCGCACGTACGCTTTCTTCCAGTCCTTCTTGCGGGAAATGCCGCGGAAGGTCCGCTTGTTCTTACCCTTCACGTTCAGGGTCGTGACCTTGGAGACGGTGACCCCGAACAGGGTCTCCACCGCTTCCTTGATCTCTGCCTTGGTGGCGTCCTTCGCCACCTTGAAGCCGTACTGGTTGCTCTCCTCGCCCTGAACGGACACTTTCTCGGAGAAGTGCGGCTCTACGAGCACGGTGTATACGCGTTCCTGGTTCATGCCAGCGCCTCCTCGAGCTTCTTCAGCGCCGAGACGGTGATCAGCACCTTGTCGTGTGAGAGCAGGCTGACCGGGTCGATGCCCTGCACGTCACGAACGTCCACGTCCTTCAGGTTGCGCGAAGCCAGGTACAGGTTCTCGTCCACGTCGTCGGAAACGATCAGCACGTTGGACAGATCCAGCTTGTTCAGCTCGGCAATCAGGCCCTTGGTCTTCGGCGCTTCGACGCCGAACGACTCACAAGCGACCAGACGGTCCTGGCGGATGAGCTCGGAGAGAATGCACTGCAGCGCGCCGCGGTACATCTTCCGGTTCACCTTCTCGCTGTGATCCTGCGGCCGGGCCGCGAAGGTCACGCCGCCGCCACGCCAGATCGGGCTGCGGATGGTGCCGGCGCGGGCACGACCGGTGCCTTTCTGCCGCCAGGGCTTGCGACCACCGCCGCGAACGTCGGACCGGCTCTTCTGAGCCTTGGTGCCCTGACGCCCACCAGCCATGTACGCGACCACAACCTGGTGCACCAGCGCTTCGTTAAACTCTTTTCCAAACGCGGCTTCGGAGATCTCTACGCTGCCGTCGTTGGTTGCCAAGTTCAGATTCATGCTCTGTCTTCCTCAAGTGTCCTGATGACCGGCGTACCGGAGATCAGGCCTTCACCGCTGGACGGATGTAAACATCGCCACCTGCCGGGCCGGGCACTGCGCCCTTGATCAGCAGGAGATTTCTTTCGTTGTCGACCCGAACCACTTCCAGGTTCTGGGTGGTGACCTTCACGTTGCCGAGATGGCCGGCCATCTTCTTGCCCTTGAAAACACGACCCGGGGTCTGGCACTGGCCAATGGAGCCCGGCGCACGGTGCGAGATGGAGTTGCCGTGAGTATTGTCCTGGCCGCGGAAGTTCCAGCGCTTGATGGTGCCGGCATAACCCTTACCTTTGGACACGCCGCGCACATCGACCTTCTGGCCTTCTTCGAACTGCTCGACGGTGATCTCACCGCCTACTTCCAGCTCTTCCGGCAGCTCGTCGACCCGGAACTCCCAGAGACCGCGACCGGCCTGCACGCTCGCCTTGGCGAACTCACCCGCCACCGGCTTGCTGACCCGGTTCTGCTTCACGTCACCGGCGGTCACCTGGATCGCCGTGTAGCCGTCGCTGTCCTCGGTCTTGAGGCGCATCACCCGGTTCGGCGTTACCTCGATCACCGTGACGGGCACGGACGCGCCGTCTTCCGTGAAGACTCGCGTCATGCCGCTTTTCTTACCTACGAGACCAATTGCCATTGCTCTATCTCTTTCCGATTTCATGTGGCTGCTATTCAGCCACCATCTCTTCAGATGCCAAAACCGTTTACCCGCTGTCCTCGTGCTTCCTAGAAGCCGGAGAGCTGGTAAACGGTTCAATTTTCTTCGCCGGCTCCCTATCGGAGCCTTGTCGAGCGGTGCTTTTGTTTTCGCCCCGCTACGCGGCGCCTTCGTTTACGCGCCGCTAAAAAAAGCGCCGGTCCTTTTCGGGACCGGCGCTGGTTAATCAGTTAAGGCTGATCTGCACTTCCACGCCTGCTGCCAGGTCGAGCTTCATGAGTGCATCTACGGTCTTCTCAGTCGGCTCGACGATATCCAGCATGCGCTTATGGGTACGAATCTCGTACTGATCGCGCGCGTCCTTGTTCACGTGCGGAGATACCAGCACGGTGAAACGCTCTTTGCGGGTCGGCAGCGGAATGGGGCCTTTTACCTGGGCACCCGTGCGCTTTGCCGTATCGACGATTTCCTGCGTCGACACGTCAATGAGCTTATGGTCAAACGCCTTCAGGCGTATACGAATCCGCTGGTTCTGCACCCGCTGAAACTCCAAAAATACTGTTATTGATCCGTCCGCCGCGATGAGTACTAGTTATAGCGGCAGTCGGATTGTGCTTGCGCCTGTTTGCCCCAGACAGCCCGATCTCTCGAAACCCAGGCCTGGTGCGTCCCCGCGGCGCGTCTTCCTTCGGCTTGGCCACCGACAAAGCCCGGCGGCAAAAAAGGAGCGCGAATAATACAGATGGCCCGTAGGCCACGCAACACCTCGCGCTCAGAAAATTCGGAGGCGGGTGGAGAGCCCACCCGCCCGGAATAGCGTCAGGTTGCCTGACTTATTCCTTGATGGTCGTTACGACGCCAGCGCCGACGGTCCGGCCACCTTCGCGGATCGCGAACCGCTGGCCTTCTTCCATCGCGATCGGGCTGATCAGCGTGACTACCATGTTCACGTTGTCACCCGGCATCACCATCTCTACGTCCGCCGGCAGCTCACAGGTGCCCGTCACGTCCGTCGTCTCGAAGAAGAACTGCGGACGGTAACCCTTGAAGAACGGCGTATGACGGCCGCCTTCGTCCTTCGACAGCACGTACACTTCGCTCTCGAACACCGTGTGCGGCGTGATCGAACCCGGTACCGCCAGTACCTGGCCGCGCTCAACTTCCTCACGCTTGGTGCCGCGCAGCAGCACGCCAACGTTCTCGCCTGCACGACCTTCGTCAAGCAGCTTACGGAACATCTCGACACCCGTGCAGGTCGTGGTCTGCGTGTCGCGGATACCCACGATCTCGATCTCGTCACCCACCTTCACGATGCCGCGAGCTACCCGACCGGTCACTACCGTGCCCCGACCAGAGATCGAGAACACGTCCTCGATCGGCATCAGGAACGGCTGATCCACCGGACGCTCAGGCTCCGGGATGTAATCGTCCAGCGCCTCGACCAGCTTCTCTACCGCCGGTGCACCGATCTCGCTGGTGTCACCTTCCAGGGCCTTCAGCGCGCTGCCGATGATGATCGGCGTGTCGTCGCCCGGGAACTCGTACTGGTCCAGAAGCTCACGCACTTCCATCTCGACCAGCTCCAGCAGCTCCTCGTCATCCACCATGTCCGCCTTGTTCATGAAGACGACAATCTTCGGAACGCCAACCTGACGCGACAGCAGGATGTGCTCACGGGTCTGAGGCATGGGGCCATCAGCCGCCGATACCACCAGAATGGCACCGTCCATCTGAGCTGCACCCGTGATCATGTTCTTCACGTAGTCAGCGTGGCCGGGGCAGTCAACGTGCGCGTAGTGACGGTTCGTCGACTCGTACTCAACGTGCGACGTCGCGATCGTGATGCCACGCTCACGCTCTTCCGGCGCGTTATCAATCTCGCCGAAATCCTTCATCTCGCCACCGTACGCTTCCGCGCAAACCTTCGTCAGCGCCGCCGTCAACGTCGTCTTGCCATGGTCTACGTGACCAATCGTCCCTACGTTCACGTGCGGTTTGGTACGCTCAAATTTCTCTTTGGCCATTGCCTTTTCCTTTCCTCAGTTGTTCCGTAGTCCGCGGGCTCAAAGCCCTCCTACAGCCTTATTTCAGTATCGAAACCAATCAGCGCTTGATGATGCTCTCAGCGATGCTGTCCGGCACCTCGTTGTACTTCGCGAACTCCATGGTGTAGTTCGCACGACCCTGAGTCGCGGAACGCAGATCCGTGGAGTAGCCGAACATCTCCGAGAGCGGCACGTCGGCACGGACAATCTTGCCGGCCGGATTTTCATCCATGCCCGCAATCATGCCGCGGCGCCGGTTCAGGTCGCCGACCACGTCGCCCATGTACTCTTCCGGGGTGACCACCTCGACCGCCATGATCGGCTCGAGCAGCACGGGAGAAGCATTCATGGCGCCTTCCTTGAGGGCCATGGAGCCGGCGATCTTGAACGCCATCTCGGAGGAGTCCACCTCGTGGAAAGAACCGTCGTGCAGGGTGGCTTTGACGCCGATGAGCGGATAGCCGGCGAGCACGCCGTTCTGCATCTGCTCCTGGATGCCCTTGTTCACCGCCGGGATGTACTCCCGCGGCACCACGCCACCGACGATCTCGTCGACGAACTCGTAGATCTTGGTCGGCTCTTCCGGATCCGTGTACGGCTCCAGCTTGACCCAGACGTGACCGTACTGGCCGCGACCACCTGACTGGCGGACGAACTTGCCTTCCTGATCGACGCTGGAGCGGATCGTCTCCCGGTAGGCCACCTGCGGCTTACCGATGTTGGCTTCAACGCCGAACTCGCGCTTCATCCGATCAACGATGATGTCCAGGTGCAGCTCGCCCATACCGGAGATGATGGTCTGGCCGGACTCTTCGTCCGTTTCCACGCGGAACGACGGGTCTTCCTGAGCCAGCTTGCCCAGCGCCACACCCATCTTCTCCTGGTCCGGTACCGACTTCGGCTCCACGGCGACGGAGATCACCGGCTCCGGGAACTCCATCCGCTCGAGCGTGATGATCGAGTCCTGAGCACAGAGGGTGTCACCGGTGGTGACGTCCTTCAGGCCGATGGCGGCGGCGATGTCGCCGGCCCGCACTTCCTTGATCTCGTTGCGGTCGTTGGAGTGCATCTGCACCATCCGGCCGACCCGCTCGCGCTTGCCTTTGACCGGGTTGTAGACCTGGTCGCCGGAGCTCAGCACGCCGGAGTAAACGCGGAAGAAGGTCAGCGTGCCGACGAACGGGTCCGTGGCGATCTTGAACGCCAGAGCCGCGAAGGGCGCATCGTCGTCCGCGCCGCGAGTATCGACCGTCTCGTCGTCCTCGAGCACACCTTCGATCGCCTTAACTTCGGTCGGCGCCGGCATGTACTCGATCACGCCGTCGAGCATGGCCTGCACGCCCTTGTTCTTGAACGCCGAGCCACACATGGCCAGAACGATCTCGTTGTTCAGCGTGCGGATACGCAGACCCTGCTTGATCTCTTCTTCGGAGAGCTCACCTTCTTCCAGGTACTTCTCCATCAGCTCTTCGGTCGCTTCGGCCGCATGCTCGACCATCTGCTCACGCCAGTGCTCGGCGTCAGCCACCATGTCTTCCGGAATGTCGGCCAGGTCGTAGGTGAGGCCCTGGTCTTCCTCGTTCCAGAGGATGGCCTTCATCCTGATCAGATCGACCACGCCCTTGAAGTTCTCTTCCGCACCGATGTTCAGCTGGATCGGCACCGGGTTCGCACCCAGGCGCTCTTTGATCTGCTCAACCACGCGCAGGAAGTCGGCGCCGGCCCGGTCCATCTTGTTGACGAACACCATGCGCGGCACTTCGTAGCGGTTGGCCTGACGCCATACCGTTTCCGACTGCGGCTCAACGCCGGAGGTGCCACAGAAGACGACAACCGCGCCGTCGAGCACCCGCAGGGAACGCTCCACCTCGATGGTGAAGTCGACGTGTCCGGGGGTGTCGATGATGTTGATGCGGTGCTCATCGAACTGCTGGTTCATGCCCTTCCAGAAGCAGGTAGTCGCAGCCGAGGTGATCGTGATGCCACGCTCCTGCTCCTGCTCCATCCAGTCCATGGTGGCCGCACCGTCGTGCACCTCACCAATCTTGTGGGAAAGGCCGGTGTAAAAAAGCACCCGCTCCGTGGTCGTGGTCTTACCGGCATCCACGTGGGCCACGATACCGATGTTGCGGTAACGGGATAGGGGGGTCTTACGAGCCATGATGCTCTCCGTAAAAGTTAATGCTTAGAACCGGTAGTGAGAGAAAGCCTTGTTGGCTTCCGCCATGCGGTGAGTGTCTTCCCGCTTCTTGACCGCGCTGCCGCGACCGTCCGCTGCGTCCATCAGCTCACCCGCGAGGCGCGCTGCCATGGACTTCTCGCCGCGGTTACGGGCGCTGTCTACGAGCCAGCGCATGGCCAGCGCCTGACGCCGGGAAGGCCGAACTTCCACCGGCACCTGGTAGGTGGCACCACCAACCCGGCGGGACTTCACCTCGACGAACGGGGCAACGGCTTCCAGCGCTTTCTCGAAGATTTCGACCGGATCCGGGTTGTTGCGTTCCTCGATGCGCGTCAGGGCGCCGTAGACGATCCGCTCGGCAACGGCTTTCTTGCCGCTGACCATCACGTGGTTGATGAACTTGGCCACGGTCTGGTTGTGGTACTTGGGATCAGGGAGGATTTCGCGCTTGGCGACGACTCTACGTCTTGGCATGGGTTTCTCCTTTGCTTCAGGTAGTCCCGGCACGGGTACGGCCGGGCCTTACTGGAGGTGTGCCGCCGGGAGGCGGCACCTGGGAGTTTGGCTTTGCCAAACTCCTCGCTCGCAATGTTGTTCTAAAGCTAACTGGGTGGTGGATTCTCTGGTTTGTCTGTTACAGCCCTGTTGGGCCGTAACCGCTTACTTAGGCCGCTTGGCGCCGTACTTGGAACGACCCTGACGGCGATCGGATACACCGGAGGTGTCCAGGGTGCCGCGGATGGTGTGGTAACGCACACCGGGCAGGTCCTTCACACGACCACCGCGGATCAGCACCACTGAGTGCTCCTGCAGGTTGTGGCCTTCACCGCCGATGTAGGAGGTGACCTCGTAACCGTTGGTCAGGCGCACACGGCAGACCTTGCGCAGAGCCGAGTTCGGCTTCTTCGGCGTGGTGGTGTAGACACGGGTGCAGACGCCGCGCTTCTGCGGGCTGCCCTGCAGGGCCGGGACGATGCTCTTCTCGGCCTTGCGCTTACGCGGCTTTCTAATGAGCTGGCTAATGGTCGCCATTCAAAAAATTCCTATAAATCAATCAATTAGAGGCTGCGCACCCTGCGCAACCCGAGCCGATCAAGACGCCGGCCCCTCAAAAGAGCGCGGCATTCTAATCGCCAAACCCCCTGAAATCAACGAAATCCGGGGCTTTGCAGACGAAACCGGCCCCAACATATATGGGGCCGGTGATCCTGTTTGCAACGGGACCGGCAGGCCGCCGGCCCCTTGGGGCAGGTTCCTCAGGAACCCTCGCCGGACAGGGCTTCGGACAGCGCCTGTTCGACTTCGTCCGCCGTAGCGCCCTGCTCCTTGGCGATACGGGCAGCCATCTCCTCCTCACGGCGGCGCTTGCGCTCGCTGTGGTAGGTGAGGCCCGTACCTGCCGGGATCAGGCGACCCACGACCACGTTCTCCTTCAGGCCGCGCAGGAAGTCCTGCTTGCCGGTGACTGCCGCTTCGGTCAGTACCCGGGTGGTCTCCTGGAAGGAGGCCGCGGAGATGAAGGATTCGGTCGCCAGCGAAGCCTTGGTGATGCCGAGCAGCACCCGCAGGTAGTCGGCCGGCTGCTTGCCTTCCGCTTCCAGCTCCTCGTTGACCTCGGACAGCCTGATGTACTCCAGCTGCTCACCGCGAATGAGGTGAGACTCGCCCGGATCGACGATTTCGGCCTTGCGCAGCATCTGCCGGACGATCACTTCAATGTGCTTGTCGTTGATCGTCACGCCCTGGAGGCGATAGACCTCCTGGATCTCGTTGATGATGTACTTGGCCAGCTCCTCGACGCCCTTCAGGCGCAGAATGTCGTGCGGGCTCGGCGGGCCGTCTACGACCACCTCACCTTTCTCGACCTGCTCACCTTCGAACACGCCAATGTTCCGCCACTTCGGTATCAGGGTTTCCACCGGATCGCCTTCCGCCGGGGTGATCACCAGACGCCGCTTGCCCTTGGTCTCCTTGCCGAAGCTGACCAGGCCGGTCTCTTCAGCCAGGATGGCCGACTCTTTCGGCTTGCGGGCTTCGAACAGGTCGGCAACCCGCGGCAGACCACCCGTGATGTCACGGGTCTTCGAGCCTTCCTGCGGGATCCGGGCGATGATGTCACCAACGCCGATTGCCTCGTTGTCCTCGAGGTTGAGGATGGCGTTGTTCGGCAGGAAGTAGTGCGCCGGCACGTCGGAGCCCGGCAGCATCACCTCGTTGCCTTTGCCATCAACCAGGCTGATGGCCGGACGCAGGTCCTTACCAGCAGACGGCCGGTCCTTCGGATCCAGCACCGTGATGTTGGTAAGACCGGTCAGCTCGTCGGTCTGACGGTTGATGGAGAGACCTTCTTCCATGGACTCGAAGCGCGCGGTACCGCCCACCTCCACCACGATCGGGTGGGTGTGCGGGTCCCATTGCGCGATCACCTGGCCGGCTTCGACCAGATCGCCTTCGTCCACGGAGATCACCGCGCCGTAAGGCAGCTTGTAACGCTCACGCTCGCGACCGTTGTCGTCCGCCACCGCAATCTCACCGGAGCGGGAGACCGCGACCAGCTCGCCGGATTCCCGGGTTACCGTCTTCAGGTTGTGCAGACGGATGGAACCGCCGTGCTTGACCTGAATGCTGTCGATGGCGGTTGCACGGGAAGCCGCGCCACCGATGTGGAAAGTCCGCATGGTCAGCTGGGTACCCGGCTCACCGATGGACTGGGCCGCGATCACGCCGACCGCCTCGCCCACGTTCACCTGATGGCCACGGGCCAGATCCCGGCCGTAGCAGGAAGCGCAGACACCGAACTTGGTGTCACAGGTGATTGCCGAGCGGACCACGATCTCGTCCACACCCAGGCTGTCGAGCTGGTCGACCCAGTACTCGTCCAGCATGGTGCCCTCTTCGATGAGGATGGTCTTCTCGTCCGCCTCGTAAACCGGCTGAGCAACGATCCGGCCCAGAACCCGGTCACCGAGCGGCTCGACCACGTCGCCGCCTTCGATGATGGCAGAGACCAGTAGGCCGTTGTCCGTACCGCAGTCCACTTCCGTGATCACCACGTCCTGCGCCACGTCGACCAGACGACGGGTCAGGTAACCGGAGTTAGCCGTCTTCAGCGCCGTGTCGGCCAGACCTTTCCGCGCGCCGTGCGTCGAGATGAAGTACTCGTTCACGTTCAGGCCTTCGCGGAAGTTTGCCGTGATGGCGTTCTCGATGATGCTGCCATCGGGACGCGTCATCAGGCCGCGCATGCCGGCGAGCTGCCGGATCTGCGCGGGTGAGCCCCGGGCACCGGAGTCTGCGTAGACGTAAACCGAGTTGAAGGAATCCTGTTCCTCTTTCTCGCCTTCCCGGTTGGTGACGGTCTCTTTCGAGATCCCGTCCATCATGGAGCGGGCAACCAGATCGTTGGCCCGGGACCAGATGTCCACCACCTTGTTGTACTTCTCGCCCTGGGTCACCAGACCGGAGGCGTACTGAGACTCGATCTCGGCAACTTCTGCTTCCGCATCACCGATGATGGTCGCCTTCTCATCAGGGATGACGAAGTCTTCCACACCGATGGACGCACCGGACGATGTGGAGTGACCGAAGCCGGTGTACATGAGCTGGTCGGCGAAGATCACCGTCTCTTTCAGGCCCACGTTCCGGTAGCAGGTGTTGATCAGGTTGGAGATCGCCTTCTTGTCGAGCGGCTTGTTGACCAGCTCGAACGGCATCAGCTTCGGCACGATCTCGTAGAACAGCGCCCGACCCACAGTCGTTTCCTGCAGCGAGGTCTGAGCTTCGATGTCGCCGTTTTCCAGCTCGACGTGCTCTTCGATGCGCACCTTGATCCGGGCATGCAGATCCACCTGGCCGGCGTGGTAGGCACGGTCCACCTCGGTGAGATCGGAGAAGGCCATGCCTTCGCCCCTGGCGTTGATCATCTCCCGGGTCATGTAGTACAGACCCAGCACCACGTCCTGAGACGGAACGATGATCGGCTCGCCGGAAGCCGGCGAGAGGATGTTGTTGGTGCTCATCATGAGCGCCCGGGACTCGAGCTGAGCCTCCAGGGTCAGCGGCACGTGCACGGCCATCTGGTCGCCGTCGAAATCGGCGTTGTAGGCGGTACAGACCAGCGGGTGCAGCTGGATGGCTTTACCTTCGATGAGTACCGGCTCGAACGCCTGGATACCCAGGCGGTGCAGGGTCGGCGCCCGGTTCAGCAGCACGGGATGCTCGCGGATCACCTCGGCCAGGATGTCCCAGACCTCCGGCGTTTCCTTCTCGACCATCTTCTTGGCCGCCTTGATGGTGGTGGCCATGCCACGACCTTCCAGCTTGCCGAAGATGAACGGCTTGAACAGCTCGAGCGCCATCTTCTTCGGCAGGCCGCACTGATGCAGCTTCAGGGTCGGGCCAACCACGATCACGGAGCGACCGGAGTAATCCACCCGCTTGCCGAGCAGGTTCTGACGGAACCGGCCCTGCTTGCCCTTGATCATGTCTGCCAGCGACTTCAGCGGCCGCTTGTTGGAGCCGGTGATGGCCCGGCCGCGACGACCGTTGTCGAGCAGCGCATCAACCGCTTCCTGCAGCATCCGCTTCTCGTTGCGGACGATGATGTCGGGCGCGGAGAGGTCGAGCAGACGCTTCAGCCGGTTGTTCCGGTTGATCGCCCGGCGATACAGATCGTTCAGATCCGAGGTCGCGAAGCGACCGCCATCCAGCGGCACCAGCGGCCGCAGATCCGGCGGCAGCACCGGCAGCACGGAGAGGATCATCCACTCGGGCTTGTTGCCGGAGTCCTGGAACGCCTCCATCAGCTTCAGACGCTTGGACAGCTTCTTGATCTTGGTCTCGGAGTTGGTGGCCGGGATCTCTTCGCGCAGCCGCGCGATCTCGCCTTCCATGTCCAGTGCCAGCAGCAGCGCTTCGATGGCTTCGGCGCCCATCTTGGCGTCGAACTCATCGCCGTACTCTTCCAGCTTCTGGAAGTACTCCTCGTCGGTCAGCAGCTGACCGAGCTCCAGATCGGTGAGACCAGGGTCGATGACCACGAAGGACTCGAAGTACAGGACCCGCTCGATGTCGCGCAGGGTCATGTCCAGCAGCAGGCCGATCCGGGACGGCAGCGACTTCAGGAACCAGATGTGAGCAACGGGGCTGGCCAGCTCGATGTGGCCCATGCGCTCCCGGCGCACCTTGGTCAGGGTGACCTCAACACCACACTTCTCGCAGATCACACCGCGATGCTTGAGGCGCTTGTACTTACCGCAAAGGCACTCGTAGTCCTTTATCGGGCCGAAGATGCGGGCGCAGAACAGGCCGTCGCGCTCCGGCTTGAAGGTGCGGTAGTTGATGGTCTCGGGCTTCTTCACCTCGCCGAACGACCAGGACCGGATCATCTCCGGCGAGGCCAGGCCAATGCGAAGGGCGTCGAACTCGTCAACGCTGCCCTGAGACTTCAGCAGATTAAGTAGGTCTTTCAAGTTCTCTCCTCCTTAAGGATCGATCTTTCTTTTGTGCCGTCAGCGACTGGCTCAGCCAGTCGCCCATCGACTACCTCGGTTACTCGGATTCCAGCTCGATATCGATGCCCAGACTGCGGATTTCCTTCACCAGAACGTTGAAGGATTCCGGCATGCCAGGCTCCATCTTGAAGTCGCCGTCCACGATGTTCTTGTACATCTTGGTCCGTCCACTCACGTCATCCGACTTAACCGTCAGCATTTCCTGCAGGGTGTAGGCGGCGCCGTAGGCTTCCAGGGCCCAGACCTCCATCTCACCGAAGCGCTGACCACCGAACTGAGCCTTACCGCCCAGCGGCTGCTGGGTGACCAGGCTGTAGGAGCCGGTGGAGCGCGCGTGCATCTTGTCGTCGACCAGGTGGTTGAGCTTCAGCATGTACATATAGCCCACGGTCACCTGCCGGTCGAACTGATCGCCCGTGCGGCCGTCGTAAAGCGTGGTCTGACCGGTGCTCGGCAGGCCCGCCAGATCCAGCATCTGCTTGATCTCGGACTCCGCCGCACCGTCGAACACCTGGGTAGCCATCGGCACGCCAGGCACCAGGTTCTTGGCCATCTCCAGAATCTCGCCGTCCTTGAACGACTTCAGATTCTCTTTGCGCTCGCCTTCGGTGGAGTTGTAGACCTGCTCCAGGTACTCGCGAATCTCTGCCGCCTTCTTCTGCTCTTCGAGCATGCGGCCGATGTTCTCACCGATACCCTTGGCAGCCCAGCCGAGGTGCGTTTCCAGGATCTGCCCGACGTTCATCCGCGACGGCACGCCCAGCGGGTTCAGGACGATGTCGACCGGCTCGCCATGCTCGTCGAACGGCATGTCTTCCACCGGCATGATCACCGAGATCACACCCTTGTTGCCGTGCCGGCCAGCCATCTTGTCGCCCGGCTGGATGCGGCGCTTGATCGCCAGGTAGACCTTGACGATCTTCAGCACGCCCGGTGCCAGGTCGTCGCCGGTTTCCAGCTTCTGACGCTTGTCGGCGTAGATCGCGTCCAGGCTGTCCTTGCGCTCTGCAAGCTGAGCTTCGGACCGCTCCAGCATGGCGTTCAGCTCATCATCCGACATGCGGATCTTGAACCAGTCGTCACGCTCGAGACCGGCCAGGTACTCCTCGTCGATGGTCAGGCCCTTGGACTTGCCGGGGGCGCTGGCGGCTTTCTGGCCGAGCAGGGCCCGCTGCAGACGCTCGTAGGTGGCTTCCTCGACGATTCGATACTCGTCGTCCAGGTCCTTGCGGATCTGAGCCAGCTGAGAACGCTCGATGTCCTTCGCGCGCTGATCTTTCTCCACGCCGTCGCGGGTGAAGACCTGCACGTCGATGACGGTGCCCTTGACGCTGGTCGGAACGCGCAGCGACGTATCTTTCACGTCGGAGGCCTTCTCGCCGAAGATGGCACGCAGCAGCTTCTCTTCCGGGGTCAGCTGAGTTTCGCCCTTGGGCGTCACCTTGCCGACCAGGATGTCGCCGGCACCCACTTCCGCACCGATGTAGACGATGCCGGACTCATCCAGCTTGGAGAGCGCGCCTTCACCCACGTTCGGGATGTCACAGGTCACTTCCTCCGGGCCGAGCTTGGTATCACGCGCGATACAGGTCAGCTCCTGGATGTGGATGCTGGTGAAGCGATCTTCCTGCACCACCCGCTCGGAGACGAGGATGGAGTCCTCGTAGTTGTAGCCGTTCCAGGGCATGAAGGCGATGCGCATGTTCTGCCCAAGCGCCAGCTCGCCCATGTCGCAGGACGGGCCGTCAGCGAGGATGTCGTTCCTCGCAATCACGTCACCCGGGGAAACCAGCGGCCGCTGGTTGATGCAGGTGTTCTGATTGGAACGGGTGAACTTGGTGAGGTTGTAGATATCTACACCGGCCTCACCCGCCTCGGTTTCCGCATCGGCTACCCGAACCACGATCCGGCCCGCGTCGACGCTGTCCACCACGCCGCCGCGATCGGCGATCACGCAGACGCCGGAGTCACGAGCGACGTTGCGCTCCATGCCGGTGCCTACCAGCGGGGTTTGCGCCCGCAGCGTCGGCACAGCCTGACGCTGCATGTTCGAGCCCATCAGCGCCCGGTTGGCGTCGTCGTGCTCGAGGAACGGAATCAGTGAGGCAGCCACGGACACCACCTGCTTAGGCGAGACGTCCATGTAGTCCACGTTTTCCGCGGCGGTTTTGGTGAACTCGTTCTGATGACGCACGTCCACCAGCTCGGTAGCGAACTCGTTCTTCGCCGTCAGCGGTGCGGACGCCTGCGCGATCACGTACTCCGCTTCGTCGATGGCGGACAGGTAGTCGATCTTATCGGTGACCTTGCCGTTTTCGACCCGACGGTACGGCGTCTCGAGGAAACCGTACTCGTTGGTCTGGGAGTAGGTGGCCAGCGAGTTGATCAGGCCGATGTTCGGACCTTCCGGCGTCTCGATGGGGCAGACCCGACCGTAGTGGGTGGGGTGCACGTCCCGGACTTCGAAGCCAGCCCGCTCACGGGTCAGGCCACCCGGGCCGAGCGCGGAGACGCGGCGCTTGTGGGTGACTTCCGAGAGCGGGTTGTTCTGGTCCATGAACTGGGACAGCTGGCTGGAGCCGAAGAACTCCTTGATCGCCGCTGCCACCGGCTTGGCGTTGATCATGTCCTGCGGCATCAGGCCTTCGGACTCGGCCAGCGACAGGCGCTCTTTGACCGCCCGCTCGACCCGGATCACGCCGACCCGGAAAGCGTTTTCCGACATCTCGCCGACGGAACGCACCCGGCGATTACCCAGGTGATCGATATCGTCCACCGCGCCGTTACCGTTGCGGATGTCGATCAGCGTCCTCAGAACCTCGATGATGTCTTCGCGGTCGAGGATACCCTCGCCCTCGATGTCCTCACGACCCAGACGGCGGTTGAACTTCATCCGGCCAACGGCGGAAAGGTCATAGCGCTCGCTGGAGAAGAACAGGTTAGTAAACAGGTTCTCAGCCGCTTCCTTGGTCGGCGGCTCGCCCGGACGCATCATCCGGTAGATCTCTACCAGCGCTTCCAGCTTGTTCGTCGTGGAGTCGATGCGCAGGGTGTCCGAGATGTACGGACCCTGGTCGAGATCATTGGTGTAGATGGTCTCGATCTCTTTCACGCCGGCTTCGAGCAGCTGGTCCAGCACCTCGTCGGTGATGATCGAGTTGCACGGCAGGATGATCTCGCCGCTCTCCTCGTCGATCAGGTCGCGCGCCGTTACCCGCTCGAGCAGGTACTCGCGCGGCACGTCGAGACGCTTCAGGCCGGACTCTTCCAGGAGCCGCACGTGGCGGGCGGTGATCCGCCGGCCCACCTCGACCATGACGTTGCCTTCCTTGTCCTTGATGTCGAAGGAAGCGACGTCGCCGCGCATGCGGTCGGCCCGCAGGTCCACGGAGAAGCCGTCTTTCTTGACGTGGAAGACGTTCTTCTCGAAGAACATCTCGAGGATTTCTTCCGACGTGTACTCCAGCGCCCGCAGGATGATGGTGGCGGGGAGCTTACGGCGGCGGTCGATACGAACGAACACGCAGTCCTTCGGATCGAACTCGAAATCCAGCCAGGAGCCACGGTAAGGAATAACCCGGGCGGAGTAGAGCAGCTTGCCCGAAGAGTGGGTCTTGCCCCGATCGTGATCGAAGAACACGCCCGGCGAACGGTGCAGCTGAGAAACGACTACCCGCTCGGTGCCGTTGATGACAAAGGTGCCGTTCTCGGTCATGAGCGGAATCTCGCCCATGTAGACTTCCTGCTCCTTCACGTCCTTGACCGCTTTGTTCGACGACTCCTTGTCGTAGATGATCAGGCGGACTTTGACTCTCAGCGGCGCGGCATAGGTGATGCCACGGAGCACACACTCTTTGACGTCGAACGCAGGCTCGCCGAGGCGATACTCCACGTACTCGAGTGCAGCGCTACCGGAATAGCTGACAATAGGAAACACTGACCGGAACGCGGCGTGCAGCCCGATCTCGTCGCGTTCTCCCGGTTCCAGATCCAGCTGCAGAAACTTGTCGTAAGAATCCACCTGGATCGAGAGAAGATATGGCAACTCCATGACTCCGGGGAGTTTCCCGAAGTCCTTCCGGATGCGTTTCTTCTCGGTAAAGCTGTAAGCCATTCGAATCTCCTGCGCTTGGCGAGTCAGCCGTTGCCTCCTGTCGATCCCCGGGGTCGATTGCCTCTACGGGGTGCGGGCAGTGGCGCCGGCGTATTTAATTCATTTCCTGCGCTAACGGATCAGCCGCAAAGCGGACGTCCGCTGATCGGTTTCCCGATCCAAAATGAAGCCACTCTTCCCCAAGTGGCCCCAACGACGAAAGGCCAGAGCCCCGCAGCGCGAGCCGCGAGGACATCCAGCCAGTCGTCTGAACTCAAGACCAAAATCTGGTTACTTGAGCTCAACCTGTGCGCCAGCTTCTTCGAGCTGCTTCTTGAAGTCTTCTGCTTCGTCTTTGGTCGCACCTTCTTTGATGGGAGACGGCGCTTCGTCAACGAGGGCCTTGGCTTCCTTGAGGCCGAGACCGGTGATCGCGCGTACTGCCTTGATCACGTTGACTTTCTTATCGCCGGCAGCCGTGAGAACGACATCGAATTCGTCCTTCTCTTCAGCGGCTGCGCCACCAGCGTCACCGCCTGCTGCTGCAGGTGCTGCGGCTACTGCTGCAGCTGCGGATACGCCGAACTTCTCTTCCATGGATTGAACGAGTTCAACCACTTCCATCACGCTCATCTCAGCGATGGCGTTCAAAATGTCGTCTTTGGACAGTGCCATTTTCTAGTTTCTCCTAAGGGCTCTGAGAGCCTTATCTGTTACCTGCTTACTCAGAAGCCTGCTTCTGATCGCGAACTGCGGCTACGGTACGAACCAGCTTGCCCGGCACCTCGTTCATGGTGCGTGCGAGCTTCGTGATCGGCGCCTGCATGACGGCCATGAGGAGGGCAATCGCCTCATCACGGGTCGGCAGCTTGGCCACACGATCGATGTCGCCCGGGCCCAGGAGCTGACCGCCGATGGAGAGAGCTTTCACTTCAAGCTCTTCGTACTCCTTGGCGTAGTCCTTGAGCAGCCGTGCGGCAGAGCCCGGATCCTCTTGCGAGAATGCAAACATCGTCGGGCCGACCAGAGTCTCAGTGAGACACTCGTACTCGGTACCTTCGATGGCCCGCTTCGCCAGCGTGTTGCGGACGACGCGCAGATAGACACCGGACTCACGTGCTTTCGCGCGCATCTCCGTCATCTGGTCTACGGTCAGACCACGATAATCGCTGACCACTGCGGACAGGGCGTTGGTCGCGGCTTCGTTAACCTCGGCAACAATCGCTTGTTTGTCTGCAAGTCTTAATGCCATGGTTTCTCCTATATGCCTGCCTTACCGGCGAGCCGGCTCGGTAGGCATGGTTCCAATCGGATATCGCCGATATCCAGTTTTACGGCGACCCGATCGCGGCACGAATGCGCGCTAGCAGGTAACACCGTCTACACAGGGTCGGGCTTTAAGCCTGTTTTGAAACCGTCGCCGGCTCCCTGTGGTTTTTGACGGCACCGGAGGATGTCCTCCGGCCCTCAAAACTCTTTTTTAGGACTCGCTCAGCGTCATCGGACTTGCTACTCCGTTGACGCCTCAGCTCTGCCCTCAGTTCGATTGGAGAACCCTTCGTTCGAGGCGCTCCAATGCTAAGTACTTAGACCTCCAGGGAGGCCTGGTCGATGGACAGACCAGGACCCATCGTGGTCGACAGGGTGATCTTCTGCAGGTAAACGCCCTTGGCTGACGCCGGCTTGGCCTTCTTCAGGTCCTCGAGCAGCGCTTCCAGGTTGGCCTTCACCTTGTCGGCGTCAAAACCGACCTGACCGACCCGGCCGTGGATGATGCCGGCCTTGTCGGTGCGGAACTGCACCTGACCTGCCTTGGCGTTGCTCACCGCGGTCTCTACGTCCGGGGTCACCGTACCCGTCTTCGGGTTCGGCATCAGGCCGCGAGGACCGAGCACCTTGCCGAGCTGGCCGACCAGACGCATGGCGTCCGGAGTGGCGATCAGCACGTCGAAATCCATGGTGCCGCCTTTGATGCTCTCGGCCAGGTCTTCAAAGCCGACCAGGTCTGCGCCGGCAGCCGTCGCTTTGTCTGCGTTGTCACCCTGCGCGATCACGGCCACGCGAACGGACTTGCCGGTGCCGTGCGGCAGCGTGGTCGCGCCACGGACTACCTGATCAGACTTGCGGGGGTCCACACCCAGGTTCACGGAGACGTCGAAGGACTCGCTGAATTTGGCCTTGGCCAGGTCGCTCAGCACCGTGACCGCCTCATCAATGGCGTAGCTCTTCTCCGGATCTACCTTCTCGGCAATCTCTTTCTGTCTTCTGGTCAACTTGGCCATTTACACACCCTCCGTTTCGATGCCGGCGCTGCGGGCACTGCCGGCGATGGTTCGCACGGCTGCATCCATGTCTGCGGCGGTCAGGTCAGGCATCTTCAGGGTCGCGATCTCTTCGAGCTGAGCCCGGTTCACCTTGCCCACCTTCTCGGTGTTCGGCGTGCCGCTGCCCTTGTTGATCTTCGCCGCCTTACGCAGCAGAACAGACGCGGGCGGCGTCTTGGTGACGAACGTGAAGCTGCGGTCCGCATACACGGTGATCACCACCGGGATGGGCATGCCCTGCTCCATGCTCTGGGTCTGGGCGTTGAACGCCTTACAGAAATCCATGATGTTGACGCCGTGCTGGCCGAGCGCTGGGCCGACCGGCGGGCTGGGATTTGCCTGACCAGCTGGCACCTGCAGCTTGATATAGGCTTCTACTTTCTTTGCCATCTGCTATCTCCTGGTGGGTGCAAACGTGCGTTGCCGGCGCCAGCCGGAACGTCACTCCCCGTTACTGCGGCGGCACTTGGCTGGTGCCACCGCTCGTTTAGATACTGTTCAGCCCTTTTCGACCTGGTCGAAATCGAGCTCTACCGGCGTGGACCGGCCGAGAATGGTGACCGCTACATGCAGCCGGTTCTTCTCGTAGTTGACCTCTTCCACCACGCCGCTGAAGTCGTTGAACGGCCCGTCGATGACCCGAACGATCTCGCCGGGCTCGAACACCGTCTTCGGCGTTGCTTTCTCGCTGCCTGCCGCAACCCGATCGAGAATGGCGTTGGCCTCAGCATCCGTCAGCGGTGCCGGCTGGTCTGCCTTGCCGCCGATGAAGCCCATGACCCGCGGCGTCTCCTTGACGAGGTGCCAGGTGTCGTCGTTCAGCTCCATCTGCACCAGCACGTAGCCGGGAAAGAACTTCCGCTCGCTGCGGCGCTTCTGCCCGGCGCGCATCTCGACTACCTCTTCGGTCGGCACGAGAATCTCGCCGAAGAACTCCTTCAGGTTGGAAAGCTCCACCCGCTCCTGCAGCGTCCGGGCAACGTTCTTCTCGAAGCCCGAGTAGGCATGCACGACGTACCACTTCTTGTTCGAAGTGATCGGCGAGCTCGCCGCAGGCACTTCCGGCGCCGGCTCCGCCGCCTGCGCCTCCGGAGCAGCCTGTTCTGCTGCTTCGGTCTGCCCGGTCAGCTCACCCGGCTCCTGCGTCTCTGTCTGATCCACCGGATCTTCCATCGTTACCTCGCTTGGCCGCTTATCTCAGAATCGAAGAGACGACCCAGCTCAAGCCGGAGTCGAGCAGCCAGAGAATCAGCGCGAAAATCAAAACCAGAACCAGCACGATCATCGTGGTCTGAACCGTCTCGTCGCGGGTCGGCCAGACCACGCGGCGGATCTCGCCGCGCGCGTCCTTGATCAGGGTCCAGGCATTGCCGCCCTTCTCGGTCTGGATCGCGACGAAAAACGCCGCCACCGCCATCACCAGCAACGCCGCCACCCGGTAGAGCAGCGACTGATCGCCGAAGTACCAGTTGCCGAAAACGCCACCGCCAAGGATGGCGAACACGACGATCCACTTCAGCCAGTCCAGATTTGCGCCGGTGGTTTCTGTACTCGTACTCAACTCTCGGTACCCGTTCTCTCAGTTCGTCCAGTTCGTCCAGCTCGTCAACATCAGGCTGGCAGGCCAGGAGGGAATCGAACCCCCAACCTGCGGTTTTGGAGACCGCTGCTCTGCCAATTGAGCTACTGGCCTGTTGTTCGCTCTGACTTACTCTTTGATGGTCGTTACGACGCCAGCGCCGACGGTCCGGCCACCTTCACGGATCGCGAACCGCTGGCCTTCTTCCATCGCGATCGGGCTGATCAGCGTGACTACCATGTTCACGTTGTCACCCGGCATCACCATCTCTACGTCCGCCGGCAGCTCACAGGTGCCCGTCACGTCCGTCGTCTCGAAGAAGAACTGCGGACGGTAACCCTTGAAGAACGGCGTATGACGGCCGCCTTCGTCCTTCGACAGCACGTACACTTCGCTCTCGAACACCGTGTGCGGCGTGATCGAACCCGGTACCGCCAGTACCTGGCCGCGCTCAACTTCCTCACGCTTGGTGCCGCGCAGCAGCACGCCAACGTTCTCGCCTGCACGACCTTCGTCAAGCAGCTTACGGAACATCTCGACACCCGTGCAGGTCGTGGTCTGCGTGTCGCGGATACCCACGATCTCGATCTCGTCACCCACCTTCACGATGCCGCGAGCTACCCGACCGGTCACTACCGTGCCCCGACCAGAGATCGAGAACACGTCCTCGATCGGCATCAGGAACGGCTGATCCACCGGACGCTCAGGCTCCGGGATGTAATCGTCCAGCGCCTCGACCAGCTTCTCTACCGCCGGTGCACCGATCTCGCTGGTGTCACCTTCCAGGGCCTTCAGCGCGCTGCCGATGATGATCGGCGTGTCGTCGCCCGGGAACTCGTACTGGTCCAGAAGCTCACGCACTTCCATCTCGACCAGCTCCAGCAGCTCCTCGTCATCCACCATGTCCGCCTTGTTCATGAAGACGACAATCTTCGGAACGCCAACCTGACGCGACAGCAGGATGTGCTCACGGGTCTGAGGCATGGGGCCATCAGCCGCCGATACCACCAGAATGGCACCGTCCATCTGAGCTGCACCCGTGATCATGTTCTTCACGTAGTCAGCGTGGCCGGGGCAGTCAACGTGCGCGTAGTGACGGTTCGTCGACTCGTACTCAACGTGCGACGTCGCGATCGTGATGCCACGCTCACGCTCTTCCGGCGCGTTATCAATCTCGCCGAAATCCTTCATCTCGCCACCGTACGCTTCCGCGCAAACCTTCGTCAGCGCCGCCGTCAACGTCGTCTTGCCATGGTCTACGTGACCAATCGTCCCTACGTTCACGTGCGGTTTGGTACGCTCAAATTTCTCTTTGGCCATTGCTGTTCCTCAAACAACCTTCGTCTTCTATATGCGGCCCCCTTATCTGCAAGGGCCGGAATATGGTGCTCACAATCGGATTTGAACCGATGACCTCTTCCTTACCAAGGAAGTGCTCTACCGACTGAGCTATGTGAGCGTCGGCTCGCTTCGCGAGCCCGCTACTGCCTGGAGCGGGTAGCGGGAATCGAACCCGCGTCATCAGCTTGGAAGGCTGAGGTTCTGCCGCTGAACTATACCCGCGCGTTCTCTCGTTCCTTTATGTGCACTCAGCCAGCTGGGTGCCTGTTCCGGATCCTCTGAGTCCTGCTGGGCGGCACGCACGAAAAATTGGTGGAGGGGGAAGGATTCGAACCTTCGAAGGCTAAGCCATCAGATTTACAGTCTGGTCCCTTTGACCACTCGGGAACCCCTCCTGAAACCATGCGCACGGCGCTCATCGAACGCCGAACCTCGTGCTGAATGTGTCGCTCTGCTCGTCCGCTCAGATCTCCGCTATTTACCCGTTCTATTCGTTCTCTCTGATTCAGCTTTCTGAAATCAGAAGCAAAAAAACCCACCTCCGCTAACTTCGCTAATCAGCGGGGTGGCTATATTTCCTTTAGCAGCAACCACTTACGGTGTTTATATTGCTACTCGGCTATGTCTCTCTGACTTCCCTTTCGGCCTGCTCTGATCGCCCGATCCTGGTTCCCTTTAGGCGATATCTGGTGCCGCCACAAGGAGTCGAACCCTGGACCTTCTCATTACAAGTGAGCTGCTCTACCAGCTGAGCTATGGCGGCCGAAATGGGAGGCGGATTCTATAGAAACTCCTCAAGCTGCGCAATCGCCCCGCAATCCACGGATTCCGCGTCGCCAGCCTGAAATCCCACGGGTACCCGGCCCAGCAGATAGGTCACCTGCTGGGAGCGTTCGAGCGGCTGCAGCTGCGGGGCGTAACCTAGGTCACGGAGCCGTTCGACGAGCCCGGCGGCACCCTGCTGATTGCTGAATACCCCGGCAGAAACGGAGTTGACGTACTCCCCGCCCGCAATCACGTACGCTTCGATCCCCTGACTCTCCAGCTCCTGCAGGATGCGCCGCGCATTATCAAGATTGTTGTCTGAATTCAGGTAAACGAGAAAGTCAGGCGCTGCTTCCACTTCGAACGATACCACCCGCGCCGCCGGGTCAGCCGTGACGACCAGCGCCTGGACCGGTTCCAGCACCTCGGTGTTCGCAAACGGCCCCCAGGCCTGGCAGGAAACCGGCTCCGCTTGCGGCGAGAAAGCGCGCTCTTCCGGCGCCGCTCTTGCAATACGCTCGGCCGGATCCAACTCGCTGATCAGCCTCAGCCTCTGCTCGTCAGGAAACCGGATCTGCTGCACGCCCTCGCGCACCGAGCTCGGCTCGGCGAAAACCAGGTAAAGGGTGACCACCAGATTGATGAGCAGCAACAGCCCCAGCACGATCCGGCTGGTCATCGACAGGCGACTGGGCTCGACGGTCAGGTCCATTCGACTTCGCGCATCCTCGGCTGGGGCTTGTCCTGGGGGTCTACCTGAGATCATTTTCAGGCGGGGCGCAGTATAGCGATCAGCCAGGCCGCAGCGAAACTTCCCCGGCGTTGAAGGTACGGATCTCCCCGGCCACCAGCAACTCCAGCTCGCCGGTGCCCGTTACCCCGCGCACGCTGCCTTCCAGCTGTTCGTTACCGAGCAGCAGCGTGCAGGTCTGGCCGTGGTAGTGGTGCAGCTTGTCGAATGCGGCAGTCATGGGTGCAAAACCTGTTTCGGCAAACCCCTCCGAAAAATCGATCAGGCTGGAAATCAGAGCGCCTGCCAGCCCGTTGCGTGAGTAGCTGCCGCCAAGCTCATCGAGATCAATCACCGGCTGATCGATCTCCTCCCGCGCGGCCGCTGGAATCCGGAAGTTGATGCCGATCCCGACGATGATGTCAGTCGCCGGGCCGGCGCTGAAAACCTCGACCAGGATGCCGGATATCTTCCGCCCTCTGACCAGAACGTCGTTGGGCCATTTGAGCGTAACGTCGGGAACGCCAATCATCTGCAACGCATCGGCGGCAGCGAGGCCAACGCAAAGGCTGAACCCGCCTAACGCATCTGGCGCCACCGGTAACCGCACGCCGAGGGAGAGCGCCAGGTTCTGGCCATACGGGCTCTGCCAGCTCCTGCCGCGCCGACCCCGGCCCTGAACCTGCAGCTCAGCGATGCGGACCGTGCCATGCACCGAGCCGGTCGCCAGCCCCTCAGCGATCAGCGTATTCGTCGAACCGACGACCTCGAGCGTCTGGCAGTCCAGGATCCAGGATCTGGCACGCTCGCTGAGGGCGCCGGTGACGGCATCCAGCGACAGCCGCTCAACATCCGCCGGGATGCTGACCCGGCTGCCCGTTACCTCAAAGCCGAGCACCAGGAGATCCGCGGCTGAGAGCTGCAACTCGTCCAGCGCTGCCTGACCGTTAGCCAGCAACGGAGCCAGCCGTTCCTCCAGGGCTTCCGGGCTCAGGGTGGCTATATCAGTGGCCATGGGCGTTCTGTCGTACCTTGCTTACGCGCTTCGAACTTTTCTTCCGCGCAAAGAAAAACACCCGGCTCGATTGAGCCGGGTGTTCAAAATAAAGCCTGACGATGACCTACTCTCACATGGGGAAACCCCACACTACCATCGGCGCTGAATCGTTTCACTGCTGAGTTCGGTATGGGATCAGGTGGTTCCAATTCGCTATTGTCGTCAGACAAAAGGGTACTCACCTTGCGGCGAGAAACCTGTTGCCTGTCTTGTCACTGTTCTTTCGATCGTGACTGACAGAGTCATTCAGAAGATATGTAGGCGAATCGGCTGTGCCGATTCGTTGGAGTTTCGCGAAGCGAAACTCTAGTCGGTTTCCCGACCATCAAGATGTCTCTTGGTTTCTGGGTCAGCTGTTTCCTAACAACCGCTCTGTGTTTCCACAAATTCGGTTATATGGTCAAGCCGCACGGGCAATTAGTACAGGTTAGCTCAACGCCTCACAGCGCTTACACACCCTGCCTATCAACCTCGTAGTCTACGAGGGCCCTACAGAAATCCGAAGATTTGGTGAGATCTCATCTCGAGGGGGGCTTCCCGCTTAGATGCTTTCAGCGGTTATCCCTTCCGAACATAGCTACCCGGCAATGCCACTGGCGTGACAACCGGAACACCAGAGGTTCGTCCACTCCGGTCCTCTCGTACTAGGAGCAGCTCCTCTCAAATCTCATACGCCCACGGCAGATAGGGACCGAACTGTCTCACGACGTTCTAAACCCAGCTCGCGTACCTCTTTAAATGGCGAACAGCCATACCCTTGGGACCGGCTTCGGCCCCAGGATGAGATGAGCCGACATCGAGGTGCCAAACACCCCCGTCGATGTGAACTCTTGGGGGGTATCAGCCTGTTATCCCCGGCGTACCTTTTATCCGTTGAGCGATGGCCCTTCCATACAGAACCACCGGATCACTAAGACCGACTTTCGTCCCTGCTCGACATGTCTGTCTCGCAGTCAAGCTCGCTTATGCCTTTATACGCAACGCATGATTTCCGACCATGCTGAGCGAACCTTCGTACTCCTCCGTTACTCTTTGGGAGGAGACCGCCCCAGTCAAACTACCCACCACACACTGTCCTCGATCCGGATAACGGACCTAAGTTAGAACCTCAAGGTAGTCAGGGTGGTATTTCAAGGACGACTCCACAATCACTAGCGTGACTGCTTCAAAGTCTCCCACCTATCCTACACAAACTAAATCAAAGTCCAGTGTGAAGCTATAGTAAAGGTGCACGGGGTCTTTCCGTCTAGCCGCGGGTACACGGCATCTTCACCGCGATTTCAATTTCACTGAGTCTCGGGTGGAGACAGTGTGGCCATCGTTACGCCATTCGTGCAGGTCGGAACTTACCCGACAAGGAATTTCGCTACCTTAGGACCGTTATAGTTACGGCCGCCGTTTACCGGGGCTTCGATCATGAGCTTCGCCGAAGCTAACCCAATCAATTAACCTTCCGGCACCGGGCAGGCGTCACACCCTATACTTCCACTTACGTGTTTGCAGAGTGCTGTGTTTTTAATAAACAGTCGCAGCCACCTGGTATCTTCGACCGCCATCAGCTTACGGAGCAAGTCCGATCACCGTCAGCGGCGCACCTTCTCCCGAAGTTACGGTGCCATTTTGCCTAGTTCCTTCACCCGAGTTCTCTCAAGCGCCTTGGTATTCTCTACCCGACCACCTGTGTCGGTTTGGGGTACGATCGTTCGCAACCTGAAGCTTAGAGGTTTTTCTTGGAAGCATGGCATCGACCACTTCCCGGACGTATAAGTCCAGTTCGTCATCACATCTCGGCCTTAAGAGAGTCCGGATTTACCTAAACTCTCAGCCTACCTGCTTAAACCTGGATAACCATCACCAGGCCAGCCTAGCCTTCTCCGTCACCCCGTCGCAGTTGCGTACGGTGCTGGAATATTAACCAGCTTCCCATCGACTACGCCTTTCGGCCTCGCCTTAGGGGTCGACTCACCCTGCGCCGATGAGCGTTGCGCAGGAACCCTTGGTCTTTCGGCGGGGAGGATTTTCACCCCCCTTATCGTTACTCATGTCAGCATTCGCACTTCTGATACCTCCAGCATGCCTCACGGCACACCTTCACAGGCTTACAGAACGCTCCTCTACCATGCGTGCAAGCACGCATCCGCAGCTTCGGTACACAGTTTTAGCCCCGTTACATCTTCCGCGCAGGCCGACTCGACCAGTGAGCTATTACGCTTTCTTTAAAGGGTGGCTGCTTCTAAGCCAACCTCCTGGCTGTCTGGGCCTTCCCACATCGTTTCCCACTTAACTGTGATTTAGGGACCTTAGCTGGCGGTCTGGGTTGTTTCCCTTTCCACTACGGACGTTAGCACCCGCAGTGTGTCTCCCTTGATTGCACTCTTCGGTATTCGGAGTTTGCATGGGTTTGGTAAGTCGGGATGACCCCCTAGCCCAAACAGTGCTCTACCCCCGAAGGTGAGACAAGAGGCGCTACCTAAATAGCTTTCGAGGAGAACCAGCTATCTCCGAGCTTGATTAGCCTTTCACTCCTAGCCACAGGTCATCCCCTAATTTTTCAACATTAGTGGGTTCGGTCCTCCAGTTGATGTTACTCAACCTTCAACCTGCCCATGGCTAGATCGCTCGGTTTCGGGTCTACTCCTACCGACTAAGTCGCCCTATTAAGACTCGGTTTCCCTACGGCTCCCCTATACGGTTAACCTTGCCAGTAAAAGTAACTCGCTGACCCATTATACAAAAGGTACGCAGTCACCCGTCCGAAGACAGGCTCCCACTGCTTGTATGCATCTGGTTTCAGGTTCTATTTCACTCCCCTCACAGGGGTTCTTTTCGCCTTTCCCTCACGGTACTGGTTCACTATCGGTCAGCTGAGAGTATTTAGCCTTGGAGGATGGTCCCCCCATGTTCAGACAAGGTTTCACGTGCCCCGTCCTACTCGATTTCACGTCTATACCGTTTTCGTCTACGGGGCTATCACCCTGTATCGCGTGACTTTCCAGACACTTCGACTAACGGTAAAGATGCTTAAGGGCTGGTCCCCGTTCGCTCGTCGCTACTGAGGGAATCTCGGTTGATTTCTTTTCCTCCGGGTACTTAGATATTTCAGTTCCCCGGGTTCGCTCCAACACCCTATGTATTCAGGTGCAGGTACTGCTCGAAAGCAGTGGGTTTCCCCATTCGGAAATCCCCGGATCAAAGTCTGTTTGCTGACTCCCCGAGGCTTATCGCAAGCTACAACGTCCTTCATCGCCTTCAGCTGCCTAGGCATCCACCAGATGCACTTAAATGCTTGACCATATAACCCAATCTGCGGCTCTCATGATGAGGGAGCTGTGAGGCTCGTCTCGAGAACGACGACGTCTGCGGCATTAACGCTCGCGTCGCCTGAACAACCCGCTTGCGCGGACTGTGGCTAACACACAGAAAAGGTGCTGGTAACAACATTCGCCAGAATTAACTCTTTCTCTTTCTTGGCACTCGGACTGTCATCCTGGGAATCAGTCTTCGTGCGCAGATCGATCAAGAGCATTCCAAGAACATCTTGATTGAAACTCCCGTCGATCCGCTAGTGGATCAACGGTTGTTTACCCGCGAAGTTAATTCAGAAAAACCGGTCCGAAGACCGATTCCTGAGATAACTTTGCGGCTACATATCTCTGAATTTTTAAAGATCAAAACAGAAGCAGGTTCGCTTCTGGTGTCAGCTACTTTCGCTGGCTTCTACAAAAGAAGCGGCGCGAAAAAAACCAACATCTAATGAACCGTGGTTGTCCTTCTTCTCAAGGAGAAGACTAGCGGGACATTAGATGTTGGTTCTTGATTCCGGTCAGGTGTAATTGGTGGAGCCGAGGAGGATCGAACTCCTGACCTCCTGCGTGCAAGGCAGGCGCTCTCCCAGCTGAGCTACGGCCCCAGAGTGGTGGGTCTGGGTGGATTTGAACCACCGACCTCACCCTTATCAGGGGTGCGCTCTAACCAACTGAGCTACAGACCCTGTCCGGATGTCTCTAACTGCATACTGAACAGACCATTCGTGTGAGTGCTTCTGCCTTTGACCCTTTCAAACTTCGAAAGAATCGTGGGCGGTAATTCACTGTGAGCTGGACCGATCTTGCCTCGCACGAAATGTGCTCGGCTCAGGTCTTAAGGTTTAAGGAGGTGATCCAGCCGCAGGTTCCCCTACGGCTACCTTGTTACGACTTCGTCCCAGTCATGAATCACACCGTGGTAACCGTCCTCCAAGGTTAGACTAGCTACTTCTGGTGCAATTCACTTCCATGACGTGACGGGCGGTGTGTACAAGGCCCGGGAACGTATTCACCGCGACATTCTGATTCGCGATTACTAGCGATTCCGACTTCAAGGAGTCGAGTTGCAGACTCCTATCCGGACTACGAGAAGCTTTTTGGGATTCGCTTACCATCGCTGGTTTGCAGCCCTTTGTACTCCCCATTGTAGCACGTTTGTAGCCCACCCCGTAAGGGCCATGATGACTTGACGTCGTCCCCACCTTCCTCCGGTTTGTCACCGGCAGTCTCCTTAGAGTTCCCGACCGAATCGCTGGCAAATAAGGACAAGGGTTGCGCTCGTTACGGGACTTAACCCAACATCTCACGACACGAGCTGACGACAGCCATGCAGCACCTGTATCTCGGTTCCCGAAGGCACCAAGGCATCTCTGCCAAGTTCCGAGTATGTCAAGGGGTGGTAAGGTTCTTCGCGTTGCATCGAATTAAACAACATGCTCCACCGCTTGTGCGGGCCCCCGTCAATTCATTTGAGTTTTAACCTTGCGGCCGTACTCCCCAGGCGGAGAACTTATCGCGTTAGCTGCGCCACTAAACCCTCAAGGGGCCCAACGGCTAGTTCTCATCGTTTACGGCGTGGACTACCAGGGTATCTAATCCTGTTTGCTCCCCACGCTTTCGCACCTCAGCGTCAGTATTGGTCCAGGAGGCCGCCTTCGCCACCGGTATTCCTTCCTATATCTACGCATTTCACCGCTACACAGGAAATTCTACCTCCCTCTACCATACTCTAGCCTGACAGTTTGGAATGCAGTTCCCAGGTTGAGCCCGGGGCTTTCACATCCCACTTATCAAACCGCCTACGCGCGCTTTACGCCCAGTAATTCCGATTAACGTTCGCACCCTCCGTATTACCGCGGCTGCTGGCACGGAGTTAGCCGGTGCTTCTTCTGCAGTTAACGTCAAGACCGGCAGGTATTAACCGCCGGGGTTTCTTCACTGCTGAAAGTGCTTTACAACCCTAGGGCCTTCTTCACACACGCGGCATCGCTGGTTCAGGGTTTCCCCCATTGACCAAGATTCCCTACTGCTGCCTCCCGTAGGAGTCTGGACCGTGTCTCAGTTCCAGTGTGGCTGATCGTCCTCTCAGACCAGCTATGGATCGTCGCCTTGGTGAGCCTTTACCTCACCAACTAGCTAATCCAACGCAGGCTACTCCAATAGCGTGAGGTCCGAAGATCCCCCACTTTTCTCCGTAGAGTGTATGCGGTATTAGCTCGAGTTTCCCCGAGTTGTCCCCCACTACTGGGTATATTCCTACGCGTTACTCACCCGTCCGCCACTGTACTCGCACCCGAAGGTACTTTCTCGTTCGACTTGCATGTATAAGGCGTGCCGCCAACGTTCAATCTGAGCCATGATCAAACTCTTCAGTTTAATGAAGATTGTCTCTGCAAAATTGATCTGGGATTTTCAGGCCCCGAACCAAACTGCTTTTGCATCGACTGATATCAATGTCATTGCTCAATGAATTTTCGAGTGATACTCGTCAATTCACGTTCAGACACGCTTGATAAACGTGGCATGAACCAGTGAATTACAAGCACCCACACGAATGGCTTGTTCAGTATTTTCATTGTTAAAGAGCGGCCTTGGAGCGCGGTGCCCCGTGGCAAGGGCTGCGTATTATACGCAGGCGCCTTTCACTGGCAAGCGCCGATCAGAAAAAAATTCAGATTTCTTTCAAAGCCACGTGTCATCTGGGCTGCGGGCCTGTTTGGCGGCTGTTTCCGGCTACTTTTTCGCCAGCAGGTGCCAGTTCTTCTTGCCGCGGCGGAGCAGATAGAAGCGTCCATGCAGGGCGTCGGAGAAATCGAGCTCGGCTTCCGGATCCTCGGCCACCGAACCGTTGATCCGGACGCCGCCACTGGCAACCAGTTTGCGAGCCTGACCACGGGAAGGGGCGAGACCGGAATCCGCCAGCACGCTCAAGAGGCCAACGTGCTGTGCCTCGACTTCGGTGGTGTCCATTCCGTCCTGGGTCAGCTGCACCAGGTCCGCCTCGGTCAGCGCGTCGATCGTGCCGCTGAACAGCGCCTCGGTGATGCGCACCGCGGACTCCAGCGCCTCATCGCCGTGCAGCATCCGGGTGACGGCCTCGGCCAGCGTGCGCTGTGCCAGCCGCTGTCCGGGTGACTCCTGGAACTCGCCCATCACGGCTTCGATCTCAGCTACCGACAGGAAGGTGAAGATCTTCAGGAAGTGCTCCACGTCCGCATCGGCTGTGTTCAGCCAGAACTGATAGAAGCTGTAGGGAGAGGTTCGGCCCGCATCCAGCCAGACCGCTCCGGCCGCCGTTTTGCCGAACTTGGTGCCGTCCGACTTGGTGATCAGCGGCACGGTCAGCGCAAACGCCTCTTTGCCGAGCTTGCGTCGCACCAGGTCCATGCCGGAGACGATGTTGCCCCACTGATCCGAGCCGCCCACCTGCACGGAACACTGATGCCGCTCAGCCAACTCGGCGTAGTCCATGGACTGCAGCAGCATGTAGCTGAACTCGGTGTAGGAAATGCCCTGGTCTTCCCGTTCCAGACGGGTGCGCACGGAATCGCGCTGAATCATGGCGTTAACGGAAAAATACTTGCCTACATCACGCAGAAAGGAGATGACGTCCATGTCGGCCGTCCACTCCAGGTTGTTCTCGATGATCGCCGCGTTGTTGCCCTCGAAGCTCACCAGGCCCTCAACCTGCCGGCGGATGTTCTCCACCCAGGTCGCCACCACGTCCGTCTGGTTGAGCGAGCGCTCGTCCGTGCGCCCGGAGGGATCGCCGATCAGCCCCGTAGCCCCGCCGAGCAGCAGGATGGGCCGATGGCCGTGGGCCTGAAAGCGCCGCAGGGTCAGGAGCGGCACCAGATTGCCGATGTGCAGGCTGTCCGCGGTCGGATCGAAACCGCAATAGACCGTCCGCGAGCCCTCACTGAGATGCTCGGCGAGGCCGTCCTCGTCGGAAACCTGGGCCAGCAGCCCGCGGGCCTTCAACTCATCGATCAGGGCGTTGCTCAAAACTCCACCTGCCTGTCTGCGGCCACCTCAGCAACCGCTGCTGAAGGGGCATTCAGAAAAGACGCGCACCATATCAAATCCGCTTTGCCAGACAAGCACACCGACATTGAGGAATGGCCCACAGAGCGGGCAGGGACCGCTCCGGGCGGGGTTTTCATCAGGATCGAAATCCATATACTGACTCAGCGGCTCCCTGACCCATATTAGAAAACCGTCGTAACTCACGGATTTGAAAAAGATAATCCGCTGGTTCAGAAGAGAGTTCAGACGGTCAGGGCGTTTTAGAAAAGGACATAAAAACCCGTCGTGAGGTTTCCCAAGACACATCTGATCCTGGTCGCCGTGATCGGCCTCGGCCTTGCCTCCTTTGTAGTGGCGAAGTTCCAGGACGACGCGGAGGACGATCGTTTCAGCACCGACGCCATCCTGAGCGAGATTCCGGAGCAACCGCTTGCCGGCCCGATCCCGGCAACGGACATCTCCGAGTTGCCGCTGGTCTCCGAGATGGCGCCGGCTCCCGCACCGGAGCCCATGCTCAAAGAGCTGGTTCACGAGGTGCGCTCCGGCGACAGCACCGCGCGCATATTCACCAGCCTGGAGATCCCGCAGCGCGAGCTGAAGCTGCTGGAGCGGACCAAGCCGCACGGCGAGAAGCTGGCCGACATCCATCCAGGCCATCTCTTCACCTTCACGGTCAACGGCAACAACGAGATCATCAAGCTCACCTACGCGCCCGGCCCGCTCGAGAAGCTGGCCTTCGAACGGGCAGGGGACGGCTTCATCGGCAGGGAAGTGCAGCGCGAGCCTGACGTGCAGACGGCCTACAAGCACGCCATCATCGACTCCAGCCTGTTCGTCGCCAGCCAGCGTGCCGGCCTCGACGATTCCCTGACCATGCGCCTGGCGCAGATCTTCCAGTGGGACATCGACTTCGTTCTGGATATCCGCAAGGGCGACGAGTTCTACGTGCTCTTCGAAGAGCGTTACCTGGACAACGAATTCATCGGCTACGGCGACATCCTGGCTGCCGAGTTCATCAACCAGCAGGACTCCTACAAAGCCGTTCGCTATGAAGGTACCGATGGCCGCAGCGGCTACTTCAATCCCGAAGGCCGGAACATGCGCAAGGCTTTCCTGCGCGCGCCGGTCGAGTTCTCGCGGATCAGCTCCAACTTCAACCTGCGCCGCAAGCATCCGCTGTACAACCGCACCATGCCGCATCGTGGCATCGACTACGCCGCCCCGACCGGCACGCCGATCCTGGCCTCGGGCGATGGCAGGGTTCAGGCAGCGTCCAAGAACAGCGCCAACGGTAACTACGTCGTCATTCAGCACGGCGAGCAGTTCACCACCAAGTATCTGCACCTGTCCCGCTTCGCCCGCGGCGTGCGTAAAGGCAGCAAGGTAGAGCAGGGCGACATCATCGGCTACGTCGGCTCAACAGGCTGGGCAACGGGCCCGCACCTGCACTACGAGTTCCTGGTCAACGGCGTGCACCGCAACCCGCGCACGGTGAAGCTGCCCGACGCGCAGCCGGTTCCGGACGCGCAGTTTGCGCACTTCTCTAATCACACGACGCCTTACTTCGGTCTGCTCGACGACTACAAGCAGCAGATTCAACTCGCCCTCGCCCGCTAGAGATTCTCCGTGCCGGAGCCAGTCACCCCGGGCGCTCCTGACAAGCAGCTCTACGTTGGCTCGATCACCGGGACCAGCGTCGACGGTCTGGACATCGCGCTGCTGGACCTGGCGGACGGCGTATCCCTGGTTGCTGCCGACACCACGCCCTTCCCTGATGCCCTGCGCGCAACGCTGCTTGCGCTCGGCCAGCCGGGCAACGACAACCTGGATGAGATCGGTGCGGTGGACGCGGCGCTGGGCGCCTTCACCGGCAACGCCATCCTGGCGTTTCTCGAGGCCCAGGGCATCGAGCCTGAAGCGGTCACCGCCATCGGCAATCACGGCCAGACCATTCGCCACCGGCCCGAGCACAGCCAACCGTTCACTTGGCAGATCGGAGATCCCAACCAGATCGCGGAGATCACCGGCATCACCACCGTGGCCGACTTCCGTCGCCGGGACATGGCCGCAGGCGGTCAGGGCGCACCGCTCGTGCCCGCTTTTCACGAGGCGCTGTTCCGCACCGCGGACGAGTCCCGGGTGCTGCTGAACATCGGTGGCATCAGCAACATCACCCTGCTGCCGGCCGATGGCTCGATCCCCACCACCGGCTTCGACACCGGCCCCGGCAACGGCCTGATGGACAGCTGGTACGGCCGGCATCAATCCGGCAGCTTCGATAATGATGGCGCCTGGGCCCGGTCGGGTACGGTCGTGCCGGAGCTGCTCGAGGCGTTGATGAGTGATCCTTACCTGGCGCAGGTGCCGCCGAAGAGCACCGGGCGCGAAGTGTTCAACCTCGCCTGGCTCGAGCAGCACTCCGGCAAGGGCAGCTGGCCCGCCCAGGACGTGCAGCGCACGCTGCTCGAGCTCACCGCGGCCAGCATCGCAGAGGCCGTCGGGCGCTGGGCATCGGCGGCGGACCGGCTGGTGGTCTGCGGCGGCGGCAGGCGCAACGGCTTCCTGATGGAGCGCCTGGCCGCAGTTTCAGAGCTGCCGGTGCAGGCGAGCGAAGACATCGGCTTCGATGGTGATGCTATGGAAGCGGCGGCTTTCGCCTGGCTGGCGGCACGTCGTCTGGCAGGGTTGCCGGGCAACGCGGCTGCGGTTACCGGTGCGGAAGGGCCGAGGGTGCTGGGCGGGATCTACCCGGGGCGTTAGATCGCGAAGGAGTTGCCGCAACCGCAGGTGGCTGCAGCGTTGGGATTGCTGACCACGAACTGGGCACCCTGCAGATCTTCGACGTAATCGATCTCCGAGCCCAGCAGGTACTGATAGCTGAGCGGGTCCACCACCAGGGTGACCCCTTCCCGTTCGACCACGGCGTCGTCGCCGGCTACCTCATCATCAAAGGTGAAGCCGTAGGAAAAACCGCTGCAGCCGCCACCCGCTACGAACACCCGCAGCTTCAGGGCGGCGTTACCTTCCGCGGTCATCAGCTGCCGGACCTTGTCGGCAGCCTGATTGGAGAATCCTATTTCTGCGTTCATATCCTGTTGGACAATGCTCACTGAGCGAGGTTCGTGGGGGCGGGATTATTTTCTAGCCCGCCGCCATTGGCAATCAGCTAATACCGATCAGTCGCCGCTGGAGGCGGAATCGGTGCTGTCGGGAAACGGATGCACGTTCTGCTGCTCCGCGCCCAGCGTCTCGTCGTGGACCAGCTGACCGTCGACCATGGCGCCGAGTTGCATCTCGATCAGCCTGTAGTAGACGTTTCCCTTCACTTCCGCGTTCCGCGCCAGCTCCATGCGATTGGTCGCGTAGACATTACCTTCGACGCTGCCGTTCACCACCACGTTCGGCACGTGGATCTCGCCGCTGACCGAACCTTCTTCGCTGACCACCACGGTGGCGTCGCTGCCGACATCGGCGCTGATGTTGCCGTTGACGCGGCCATTTATGTAAAGCTGATTAACGAAATTCACGTCGCCGCTGACTTCCGTATTCGCGGCAATCAGGGTCACGCCTTTTTCGGCGCTGCTCTTCTTGTTCTTTTTCTCTTTAGCTTTTCTCATCCTGCATCCCGCCCATAAGTCCTTGTATTTGAGCCGATTCAGCCCGCTACGGTCCAGTCGAACGTGCGGCTCAGCGCCTGCGCGTTCCGCTTCCCGGCCTTCACCACGATACGCTCGGGCTGAAAGCCCTGCGGCAGGCTGATGACGCCGGTCAGGTCCTGAAAATACCTGAATCGGAACTTCAGAGGATACGAATCGTCCTCGCCGATTTCTGTGAGCGGCAGCACTCGCTGTCCGCTCATCGTCGGCGAATCACTACCGCTCGTCCCGGACATCCGCCCTTCCACCTCCAGCGTTGCCTCACCCTGCACCCAGTCCCGCCGGGTTTCCACCTGAGTCAGCAGCAGGTGAAAGGTGAAGCGGCCTTCCTCCTCCATGGCTGTCAGCTCGAAATCCGCGATCTGCAGCCCTTTCGCCAGCGAGGAAGGCGCCATCAGGCTCTTGTAGAAGGTCACCTCCTCGGTGAGCGCGGCAACCTGGTCTTTGAGCAACCGGATGTCCGCTTTCAGGGCAAGGGTTGCGTCCTGCTCAACCCCCTGCGAGAGGTCCGCCTCCACCAGGCGCGCTTCCAGGCGCTCGATGGTGGCCTGGTGCGCCAGGTTCAACCGTTCCACCGAGGCCAGGTAGCTGTCGTCCAGCTCCCCGGTTGCCCGGCCGAGCTGGTAACCGGCCAGCGCCCCGCCGGCGCTGACGGCGATCACGGCAACAACCAGCAGCGCCTGCCGCCACGGGTGATGCGACACCACCCGCATGGAGGGCGCACCCTTACCGCCGATCATCGCTTCTGCCTCTCTGTTTTCAACGCTCTACCTGGGCTCCATTCGGGTCTGGCCTGCGGGGTCGGCTCGCTGCTCGCGCTCGGCCTCAGCTCCTCGCGGCGCTTATACTAGCGTGCCATGGCTCACTGTTCGTCTATATTTATCCCTCCTCGCCCGGAGCCGGAACTCTGAAGCTGCCCGGATTCATCAACCCGGAGTTTTTTCAGCAGCGTCTGGCCAACGTCGAGGCGCTGCCGCAGCTCTCCATTCTCGCGGTGGCGGTGGGCCTGTTTACCGGCGTCGTCATCCTGCTGTTCCGGATCAGCGTCGAGTTTCTCGGCGGCTGGCTGCTGCCCGGCGACTCCGAGTCGTTCGAGATGCTGTCCCAGGTCGAGCGGTTCGGCCTGCCCGTACTCGGCGCCGTGTTCCTGGCCATCTTCCTCAATCGCCTGCCGGCTGCCGATCGTCGGGTGGGGGTGGTTCACGTGATGGAGCGCTTGAGCCGGCACCAGGGCCACCTGTCCGCGAAGAATGCCCTGGTGCAGTTCTTCGGCGGCATTGTCGCGCTGGCGACCGGCCAGTCTGGCGGCCGGGAGGGCCCGGCCATCCATCTCGGAGCCGCCAGCGCCAGCCTGATGGGCCAGGCGTTCCGCCTGCCCAACAACTCGATCCGGGTGTTGGTGGCCTGTGGGGCCGCGTCGGCCATCGCCGGCTCCTTCAACACCCCGCTGGCGGGCGTCATCTTCGCCATGGAAGTGGTGATGATGGAGTACACCCTGGGCAGCTTCATCCCGGTGATCATTGCATCCGTGGTGACCACGGTGATGACCCAGTACCTGTTCGGCTCCCAGCCCGCGTTTGCGGTCACTGACCAGGAACTCGGCTCGCTGACGGAGCTGCCGTTCATCGTGCTCGCCGGCATCGTCGCCGGCTGCGTGGCCGCCTCTTTCAATCGCTGCGTACAGCTATTTGCCAGCCTGGCCGAGCGCCCGTTCTGGCTGCGGGCTTTGCTGGCAGGCGTGCTCACCGGCGCCGCAGCCCAGGTTGCCCCGGAGGTCATGGGCGTCGGCTACGACACCGTGTCGTCCGCCATGCTCGGCGAGCTGGCGCTGACCACGCTGCTCCTGATCGTCGCCCTCAAGCTCGTCACCAGCGCGGCTGCTGTCGGGCTGGGCCTGCCGGTGGGGCTGATCGGGCCGACCTTTGTGGTCGGCGCAGCGCTCGGCGGCGCCCTCGGTTATCTCGGCCACTACCTGCAGCCAGGCGCCGAGATTTCCATCGCGCTGTACGTGATGCTCGGCATGACGGCGATGATGGCCGCCGTGCTGCAGGCGCCGCTGGCGGCGCTGATGGCCGTGCTCGAGCTGACCGCCAACCCGAGCCTCATGCTGCCGGCCATGCTCATCATCGTGGTGGCCTCACTCACCACCTCCGTGCTGTTCAGACAGAAGTCCGTTTTTCTCTCGACCCTGGACACGCTGGGGCTAAAATACCCGCCCGATCCGGTGACCGCCCATCTGCAGCGGGCCGGCGTCATCGCCATCATGAACCGAGACCTGGCACGGCTGCCGGTGCGCTGCGAGCCCGCCGAGGCGCTTGCCGCCATGGCCGACCAGCCGATCTGGGTGGTGGTGGAGACGGAACCCGGTCAGGTCCGCTGCGTGTTGCGCGGCTCCGATCTCAGGGCTTACCTGGAGTCAGAGCCGGCTGTCGAGGAGACCGTGGATCTGCTGGAGGTTCCCGGGCAGCGGCTGGACGTCGCTAACCTCGACTACCGGGCAACGCTTGCAGAGGCGCAGGAAGTTCTGAACGAGCTGGGTACTGAGGCGTTGTGTATCCGCAGAACGACCGCGCCGATGATCGATACGGTGCTGGGTGTGGTCACTCAGCAGGACATAGACAACTACCGGAACCCGGGAGCGTAACGAAATGGCCGGTGCCTATCTCTGGCTCAAAGCTTTTCACATTATCGGCGTGGTGACCTGGTTCGCAGCCATGTTCTACCTGCCCAGATTGTTCGTCTATCACAGCATCACCGAAGACGAGGCGGGACGTGAGCGGTTCAAGATGATGGAGGACAAGCTCTACCGGATCATCATGCGTCCATCGATGTTCGTGGCGGTCGGCTTCGGTCTCTGGACCCTCTACTTTTCCTGGGATGCGTTCGCCGGCACGGTCTGGCTCTGGGTGAAGATGGCCGGGGTGGTGCTGCTGCTCGGCTACCATCACTACTGCGCTCGACTGGTCCGTGCCTTTGCCGACGATCACAGCCCGCACAGCGAACGCTTCTACCGCATTTTCAACGAGGCACCGGCACTGCTGCTCATTCTCATCGTGATCCTCGTGGTCGTTAAACCTTTCTGATATCGAGCCAACTATGAATCTCAGCAACTCAGAGCAACTGATCGAGCGCGCTCGACAGTCCATTCCAGGCGGCGTGAACTCACCGGTCCGCGCGTTCAAAGGCGTGGGCGGCACGCCGGTCTTCTTCGAGCGTGGAGAAGGCGCCTACCTCACGGACGCCGACGGCAACCGCTACATCGATTACGTCGGCTCCTGGGGACCCATGCTGCTCGGGCACAGCAACCCGGAGATCGTCAAAGCCGTTCAGGCGCAGGCTGCCGAGGCCCTCGGCTTCGGCGCGCCGACGGCGCTGGAGATTGATCTCGCCGAGCAGGTCATCTCCATGGTGCCCTCCATCGAGCGTCTGCGGATGGTGAACTCCGGCACCGAGGCAACCATGTCCGCCATCCGCCTGGCCCGCGGCTACACCGGCCGCGACATGATCCTCAAGTTCGCCGGCTGCTATCACGGCCATTCCGACTCGCTGCTGGTGAAAGCCGGCTCCGGCCTGCTGACCCTGGGCATTCCGAACTCGCCGGGCGTGCCGGAAGCGGTCGCAGCAAACACGCTCACCGTGCCCTTCAACCACGCGGAAGCGGTGGCCAGCGCCTTCGAGAACTACAAGGACCAGATCGCCTGCGTGATCGTCGAGCCGGTGGCCGGCAACATGGGCTGCATCCCGCCGCAGCCCGGCTTCCTGGAGAGCCTGCGCGAGATCACCGAGGCCAACGGCGCGGTGCTGATCTTCGATGAGGTCATGACCGGCTTCCGCGTGTCCCGCGGCGGCGCCCAGGTGCGCTACGGCATCACGCCGGACCTCACCACCCTCGGCAAGATTATCGGCGGCGGCCTGCCGGTCGGCGCGTTCGGCGGCAAGGCGGAGATCATGGATCACATCGCTCCGGTGGGCGATGTTTACCAGGCCGGCACCCTGTCCGGTAACCCGCTGGCCACGGTGGCCGGCCTGACCATGCTGCGGGCGCTGGACGATGCGCTCTACGAGCAGCTGGCTGCCGCGACGGAGAAACTGTCGCAGGGGCTGGCGGATCGTGCGGCTGCAGCCGGTATTCCGGTGACCCTGAATCAGGTCTGCGGTATGTTCGGCTTGTTCTTCACGGCCGGCGAGGTCACCGAGTTCGACCACGCCGCAAACGCGGACGTGAACCGCTTCAACCGGTTCTTCCACGCCATGCTGGAGAACGGCGTCTACCTGGCACCCAGCGCGTTCGAAGCCGGCTTCATCTCCGCGGCGCACGACGACGCGATCCTGGAGGCAACGCTCGACGCTGCGGAAGCGGCGTTCGCCAGCCTCTCCGACTGAACCCGATACGGAACCGATATGTACGATGTCTACGGACTGGGTAACGCCCTGGTCGATATGGAATACACCATCGAGGACAGCTTCCTCACCGCCCACGACATTCCCAAGGGGCACATGACGCTGGTGGAAGAGCCGGTGATGGACGCCCTGGTGGCGGGACTCGACGGGCACGCGCCAACCCGGATGAGCGGCGGCTCTGCAGCCAACACGCTGATCGCCGTGCAGGGCTTCGGCGCCAGCACCTTCTACTCCTGCAAGGTCGCGGACGACGAGACGGGCCGGCACTTCCTCGACGATCTGGCCACCGCCGGCGTGGTCACCAACGGCAACGCGGCCAGCGAAACCGGCAAGTCCGGACGCTGCCTGGTGCTGATCACGCCGGACGCGGAGCGGTCGATGAACACCTTTCTCGGCATCTCCAGCGCTCTGACTCACCAGGAGCTGGACGAGGCGGCGCTCAGCCGGTCCCGCTACTTCTACGCGGAAGGCTACATGAGCTCAGCCGACGGCAGCCGGCAGGCAGCCATTACCGGCAGAGAGATGGCCGAGCAGGCTGGAGTGAAGACCTCGCTGTCGCTGTCAGATCCCAGCATGGTCGAGTTTTTCCGCGACGCGCTGGTGGAGATCCTCGGCAACGGGGTCGACCACCTGTTCTGCAACGAGGAGGAAGCGCTCACCTGGGCTGGGACCGATCGGATCGACGTTGCCGTCGCCGAGCTGAAAGACATCGGCCGCAACCTGAACATCACCCTGGGCGCCAAAGGCAGCCTGGCGGTGACCCCGGATGGTCAGGCGATGGTGCCAGGCTTCCCGGCGGAAGCGGTGGACACCACCGGCGCCGGCGACATGTACGCGGGCGGCTGCCTGTACGGCTGGAGCCAGGGCATGAGCGCGGAAGAAGCGGCGGGTCTCGGCAACTACGCGGCCGCTACCCTGGTCCAGGAGCTCGGCGCCAGGCTCAGAACCCAGCAGGCTTACTCGGAAACGCTCGGCGCCTACCGGGCGCTGCGCTGATCAGCCAGATCCACGGGCAGCTCCGCTGCCATGCGGATCTCGTCCCGCTCGATCCGACAGCCGAAGGCGTGCACCTGCACGCCAGCGTCGGCGGCTGAACGCACGGCCGCGCCATAGGCGGGGTGAATCTCGTCCGCCAGCGTTGCCCGCCTGACCCCGGAATGCTGAACGCAGAACACGAGCGCTGCCCGCTCGCCGGCCTGCACCCGTCTGACAAGCGCCTGCACGTGCTTGAGCGCCCGCTCGCTGACCGCGTCCGGAAAGCTGCCGCGGCCATTTTCGTCGCAGAGCGTCATGTTCTTGACCTCCAGCCAGCAGGGCCCGCCATCGGCCGCTTCGAGCAGGAAGTCGAAGCGCCCGGCTTCATCGGGTATCACCGCCTCAGCCCGGGCCAGCTTCATGTCCGCGAAGGGCGCCAGAGCCTGCGCCTCGAGCGCCTCGCCGACCAGCTGGTTGGCCCGCGCCGTGTTGACTCCGACCCGACCGTTGCGGCTCAGCACCACTTCCAGGGTGTTCGGGTACTTTCTCTTCGGGTTGTCGGAGGTGGAGTACCAGGCTTCGGAGCCAGGCTCGGCGCAACCGAGCATGGCGCCGGTGTTCGGGCAGTGCACGGTCAGCGGCTGGCCGTCCCCGGTCTCCAGATCGGCCAGGAAGCGTTTGTAGCGTCTGATCAGCGTCGCGCTGGCAAGCGGCGGGTCGATCTTCAACCCGCCCTCCAGGCCTCGAGCGCCTCGCCGATCCGAGAGATGCCGAGGTCGATGTCGGCTTCCCCGGTGGTGTAGGCAAAGCGCACGTAGCGGTCGGCGAGATGGCTGCCGAAGTCGATGCCCGGCGTCACCGCCACCTGGTACTCATCGATCAGCCGCCAGCAGAAGGTCTCGGAGTCGAGCCCGGAGCTGCTGACGTCCACGTAGAGATAAAACGCGCCGTCCGGCTCCACCGGAATGCCCAGACCCAGACCCCGGAGGCCACTGGCCAGCTGATCGCGACGCTCGGCAAACTGCTGCCGACGCGATTCGTGGATGGCCATCGCTGCGGGCTCGAAGGCAGCCAGGGCCGCGTGCTGGGCTATGCTCGACGGCGAGATGAACAGGTTCTGAGCCAGCCTGCTCACCGGGTCGACGCAAGCCTCCGGCACCACCATCCAGCCGAGCCGCCAACCGGTCATTCCGAAGTACTTGGAAAAGCTGTTGAGGACGAAGATCTCCGGATTGACCGACAGTCCGGTCCGGTACTCCGGCTGCACATCTCCGTAAATCAGTCCCTGGTAGATCTCGTCGAGCAGAAACAGGCCACCCCCGTCGTGCACCACCTCGATCAGCGCCTCGAGCCGCTCGCGGCTGACCAGGGCACCCGTCGGGTTTGCCGGTGAGCCGAGCAGCAGGCCCCGGGAGCGCTCCGTCCATGCCGCCCGCAGCGCTTCCGGCGTCAGCTGAAAGCCGTCGCTTGCGTCCACCTCGATCCGCGCCGGCACGGCGTTGACCAGGCCAACGAAGACCTCGTTGCAGGGATATCCCGGATCCGGCATGAGCAGCTCATCGCCCGGATCGAGCAGCAGGCCGGCGAGCAGCAGCAGGCCGCCGCTGGCGCCCGAGGTGACGACGATCCGCTCGGCAGGCACCTGCACGCCGGCGTTGGCCTCGTAGTACGCAGAGATCCGCTCCCGCAGGGCCGGCGTGCCGAGCGCCTGAGTGTATTTCGTGTGTCCTTCAGCAAGCGCTGCCTGACCCGCACTAACGATGGGCTCGGCGGTGTCGAAATCCGGCTCGCCAACCTCGAAATGGACAACTTTAAGGCCCTGCTCCTCGAGCGACTTTGCCCGCTCCATGAGCTGCATGACCCGGAACGGGGCGATCTGATTCAGTCTGCGAGCGGTCATCGGTCGGTCAGCAGCGTCCTGCGCAGTCACTTGAGGGGGCGCATGATGCGCGCTGGCTGCGGAGGCCACAAGAGAACGGCGATCTGCCCGTGAGCAGGGGCTTTTCTGGCCTCTGGTAAAGGCCACTTCGCCTATGGCAACGTGAGGCCCGTTCTGGTAGCTTACGCGCCCTTCGATTTTGGGGCCCGATCAGCGGATCAGGCCGTCACTGAAGAGGATCGATCTGAGTATGGCGTCCACTGCACGCAAGAAATCTGCATCAAAAGCGGCCGACTCGCCGTTTAAGAATTTCACCCCCTACAAGCCCAAGAAAAACGAGCCCTACATGAGCGAGGGCCAGATGGAGCACTTCCGCGACATCCTGAGCAAATGGCGCCAGGAGCTCATGGAAGAGGTAGACCGCACCGTGCACCACATGCGCGACGAAGCGGCCAACTTCCCGGATCCCGCCGACCGCGCGACCCAGGAAGAGGAATTCTCCATCGAGCTGCGGACCCGGGATCGGGAGCGAAAGCTGATCAAGAAGATTGATCAGACCATCGACCGCATCGACCAGGAAGACTTCGGCTACTGCGACACCTGTGGTGTGGAGATCGGCCTGCGCCGCCTGGAAGCCCGGCCGACGGCCACCCAGTGCATCGACTGCAAGTCGCTGGACGAAATCAAAGAGAAGCAGCTGCACGGCTGAGCAGCCTGGCATGACGTCTGCTGCGGGCCGGTTCGCACCTTCTCCTACCGGCCCGCTCCATTTCGGCTCCCTGCTGGCGGCCACCGCCAGCTTCCTCGACGCCCGCCAGCGTGGTGAGCGCTGGCTGCTGCGCATCGATGATCTGGACGTGCCGCGCAACGTCCCCGGTGCCGACGATGCCATCAGGCGCTCGCTGGACGCACACGGGCTGCACTGGGATGGTGCGGTGATCCGTCAGAGCGAGCGGATCGAGCGCTACCAGAGCGCGCTGGCCACCCTCGCCGCCTCCGGCCACACCTTCAATTGCACCTGCACGCGAAAGCGGCTGCAGGGGCTCGGCCCCTATCCCGGTTACTGCCGCGATGCCGCACATCCGGAGGGCGACGCAGCGGTCCGGGTGAGAGTCGACGATACGATCATCCGCTTTGCCGACGAGGTGGTCGGCGAGCAAGCCGAAGCGCTCGCCGAGTCGGTGGGCGACTTCATCATCCGCCGCCGGGACGGCCTCATTGCCTACCAGCTGGCGACCGCCGTCGACGACGGCCAGCCCGAGATCACTCGCGTCGTCCGCGGTCTCGACCTGCTCGACAACACGGCTCGGCAGATCCACCTGATGCAGCTGCTCGGGTTGAGCCCGCCCACCTACGCCCACGTGCCGATGGTGGTGCATGCGGACGGTCAGAAGCTCTCGAAGCAGACCCACGCCGCCCCGCTCGACGACAACCGACCCGGCGACAATCTGCGCGTCATCCTGCCGATGCTCGGGCTGACGCCGCCGGAGGCGCTGCACGAACCGGCCGAGCTGCTCCGCTGGGCCGCTGCCGAGTTCTCCATGGCAGCGCTGCGGGCAGGGCCCTCCAGCTACCGTCACTGAGGCCGCTTTTTGTTAACATCCGCTTCCACATGAATCGAATACTCGTGCTGGATCCGGAGTCGCAAGAGTCGCGACCCATCGACGCCCTTCTGAGCCTGCTTTCCGCTGCTGAGGGTTTCGATCCCGTGTCGATTTCCGACCTGACCAACCTGCCCGAACTGGCCAGCACCGCCAGCGCTCTGCTGTGCCTCTACGAACGGCACGCCGAGGCGCTGGCCAACCGCGCCCTGCCGGTGCTGGTGGTGGACGAGGCGGGTGATGTCCGCCGGGCGGTTGCGGCGATCAAGGCCGGCGCCAGCGACTACCTGGTGGCCGACGCACCGGGCGAAGAGCTGCTCGAGCAGATCGGCCGTGCCATCGCCGAGCACTCCGACGCGGTTGAAAGCGCGTTCCCCACCATCGGTGCCAGCGAGCTGATGCAGACGTTGGCGGAGAGTATTTCCAGAGTCGGCCCGACGGACTCCACGGTGCTGATTTCCGGCGAGTCGGGCACCGGCAAGGAGCTGGTCGCCCGCGCCATCCACGCCGCCAGCGAGCGCCAGAGCGCGCCCATGATCACGCTCAACTGCGCCACCATTCCAGGCGATCTGATCGAGTCTGAGCTGTTCGGTGACGCCGACGCTCAGGGCCTGGTAGGCAGCGCCAGTGGCGGCACCCTGTTTCTGGACGAGGTAGGCGAGCTGCCCGCCGGCGCTCAGGCCCGTCTGCTGCGGCTGCTCGAAACCGAGCACGACCTGCGCCTGATCTGCGCGACCACCCGGGATCTGGACAGCCTGGTGCAGAGCGGGCAGTTCCGCGGCGATCTCTACTACCGGCTGAAGGTCGTGGGGCTGAAAGTACCGCCCCTGCGGGAGCGCGGCGAGGATGTGCTGCTGCTGGCGGACGAGATCCTGGCCAGCACCATGGAGAAGCTCGGCAAGCGCGATCTGCACTTCGCCGAAGCCACCCAGGCGGACATGCGCCGCTACGCCTGGCCCGGCAACGTGCGCGAGCTGGAGAACGCCATTCAGCGAGCGGTGATCCTCTCCGATGGCAGCGCCATCAGCACCGCCATGCTCGCCATCGAGCTCACCGAGAGCGACGCCGAAGAGGCTGCCGCAGGCGCATCACCTGATCAGACCATCGAGGATTACTTCGTCAGCTTCGTCACGGCTCACCAGGACAACATGACGGAGACCGAGCTGGCCGAGAAGCTGGGCATCAGCCGCAAAAGCCTCTGGGAGAGGCGGCAGCGGCTGAACATCCCGCGCAAGAAAACCAAAAAGCGAGGCCGAAGAAGAGATGTCAGTTGACCGGAGCTGAAGTACGGCGCCTGGATGCTGCGGAGCACGGCCTCACCGCGGAGCGGGTCAGTCCGAACGCCCTGGACGTGACCGCCAAGCTGCAGGAAGCGGGCTACGCCGGGCTGATCGTCGGCGGCTGCGTGCGCGACCTGCTGCTCGGCCATACGCCAAAAGACTTCGATGTGGCGACCAACGCAACCCCGGAAGAGGTCCGGGACCTGTTTCGACGCTCCCGGCTGGTCGGCCGCCGCTTCCGGATCGCGCACGTGCGTTATGGCCGCGAGCTGATCGAGGTGTCGACCTTCCGCCGCGCGGTCGCTGACGAGGAAGATGAGCGGGCCCATTCCGCTGCCGGCATGATTCTCCGCGACAACGTCTACGGCACCCTGGAGGAAGACGCTTTCCGCCGCGACTTCACCATCAACGCGCTCTACTACGACCCGCAGACCGAGGAGATCCTCGACTACGTGGGCGGGCTGGACGACCTGGAAACCCGCCACCTGCGCTTCATCGGCGAGGCGCTGACCCGGGTTCGCGAAGACCCGGTTCGGGCGCTGCGGGCCATCCGCTTCCAGGCAAAGCTCGGCTGCGAGCTCGATCCGGAGATCTCGGCCTGCCTGGCAGAAGCCGCCGATGCCCTGGCGGAAGTGCCTCCGGCCCGTCTGTTCGACGAGATCCAGAAGGTGCTGATGTCCGGCCAGGCGGAGCAGGCCTGGTCGGCGCTGGTATCCACGCCATTGCGAGCGGCTCTGTTTCCCGGCTGCGATCCGGGTGACCCCCTCGTGCCCAGAGCGATGCGCAACACCGACGACCGGATCCGCGACGACAAACCGGTGACGCCGGGCTTCCTGCTCGCCGTGCTGCTCTGGGCCGACTACCGCGCCAGAGCCCGGGACCTCAGCGAAGAGCTGAAGCCGGCTGATGCCCGCATGCACGCCGCCACGGATTGCCTGGCCGAGCAGCAGCAGATCATGGCGGTGCCGCGCCGCTTCTCCCAGTTCATTCGCGACGTCTGGCAGCTGCAGGAGCGCCTGATCGCCCGACAGCCGCGGGCCATCGTCCGCCTGGCCGGACATGCCCGTTTTCGCGCCGCCTACGACTTCCTCCTGCTGCGGGCCGAAGCGGGAGACGGCAGCGTCGCCAGCGAGGAAGAAGCCGCGGAAATTGCCGACTCCGCCGACTGGTGGACCCGCTACCAGGACGTCAGCGACGCCGAGCGGAAAGCCATGATCGAAGAACGGCGCGGTAGCGCGCCGAAGAAAAAGCGCCGCCGCCGGCGCCGGAAAAAGCCCGCCGCGGACGCCGGCCAGGGCGGCTGAGCAGGTCGTAAGCTAAAGTTCGCCAATCGGGCTATGGCTGCCGGAAGAGTTCTGGCAGACTCCTACCCTGCATGAACAACCTTGCCCACGAGCCAGCACCCGTCGACGTGACCGCGGGATCGCGCCAGCTTCTGGCGGGCCGCAAACTGCCTGGCTACATCGCCGTGGAAGGCCCCATCGGCGTTGGCAAAACCACCCTCGCCAACAAACTGGCGCAGACGCTCTCCTACTCGCTGATCCGGGAACCGGCCAGCGAAAACCCTTTTCTCGATCGCTACTACCGTGAGGGCAAGCGCCACGCTCTGCCCACCCAGCTGTTTTTCCTGCTGCACCGTGCCGAGCAGATCGCCGACCTCCGCAATCAGGACCTGCTGGCGCCGAACCTGGTGGCCGACTTTCTCATGGAGAAGGACGAGCTGTTCGCGCGCCTGACCCTGGACGACAACGAGTTCGGCCTTTACCAGCAGATCCAGCAGAACCTGGCCATCGATCCGCCGAAGCCGGACCTGGTGATCTACCTGCAGGCGCCGGCCGATGTGCTGCTCACCCGGATTCGAGCCCGCGGGATCGATGCGGAGCGGGAAATCAGCGCCGAGTACCTGGAAGCGCTCATCGATTCCTACACCGAGTTTTTCCACTTCTACACCGACGCGCCGCTCCTGGTGGTGAACGCCACCGAGATCGATCTGGCCAACAACGCCGGTCACTTCGATGCGCTGCTCGAGCGGGTGGTGACCATGGATGGGCCCCGGCAGTACTTCAATCCCCACCCGCAGCTGATCTAGCTGTGGCGCCGGAGTCCGCTCAGCACTGGAAGGCGCTGTCCCGTCTGGCTACCGCCCGGCTCGATGACGAGGCCAGGACCGCAGAGCTGCCGCCGCTGATCGTCGAAGCGGCCGGGCTCTACGCCGATCTCAGCAAGCAGCAACTGGATCAGGAAACCCTCGCCGCCCTGATCGGCCTGGCCGAGGAGGTGGACCTGAGAGCGGCCATCGAGCGTCAGTTCTCGGGTGCAGCCATCAATCAGAGCGAAGCCCGGCCGGCGCTGCACAGCGCTCTGCGGGCAGCCGACGGGGAGGTGCCGGAGATTGCCGCGGAAGCGGCCCGGACCATGGCCGACGTGCTCGACCTGGCCGAGTCGATCCGCAGCGGCGCCTGGCGAGGTGTAACCGGCAAGGCGATCACCGACGTGGTGCACATCGGCATTGGCGGCAGCCATCTGGGCCCGGAGCTGGCCGTGCAGGCGCTGACCCGGACCGACTCCGGCGGCCCGCGCATTCACTTCGTCGCCAACATCGACGGCGAGGCGCTGGCCAGCGCGGTTGACGGGCTGAATCCGGAGCGCACGCTGTTCGTGATCGTCTCCAAGAGCTTCTCCACCCTGGAAACCCGGGTGAACGCAGAGAGCGCCCGATCCTGGTTCCTCGAGCGCACGGGCAGCGTGGAGGCCATCGGCAGCCACTTCATCGCCATCTCCACGAACCTGTCGGCCGCCGACGAGTTCGGGATCCCGGCCGCCAACGTCTACCCGATGTGGGATTGGGTAGGTGGCCGCTACTCGGTCTGGTCGCCGGTCGGCATACCGCTGGCCATGGCCATCGGCCGGGCCGGCTTCGAAGCGTTCCTGGCCGGCGCCAGAGCCCTCGATGCCCACTTCAGAGCCGCGCCCTTCGAGCAGAACCTGCCGGTGCTCATGGCCCTGGCCGGCATCTGGAACTACAACTTCCTCGGCGTCACCAATCAGGCCATCCTGCCTTACGCCGAGCGGCTGAAGCTGCTGCCGGATTTTCTCCAGCAGCTGATCATGGAGTCGAATGGCAAGAGCGTGCACCAGGACGGCAGCGAGGTCTCGGTACACACCATGCCTATCGTCTGGGGCGGCCGAGGCACCAACGGGCAGCACGCCTACCACCAGTTGCTGCATCAGGGAACGCGCTCATTCGCCGCCGACTTCATCGTCGTCGCCGAAGATGGTGTCAGCGCCCGCGCCGGTAACTCAGCGACCCATCATCGCTGGCTGAACGCCAACGCCCTGGCCCAGAGTCAGGCCATGCTGCTCGGCGCCGAGTCCGAAGATGCGCACAAAAGGGTGCGCGGCGGCAAGGCCACCACCACCCTGGTCCTACCGGCTCTGACCCCTGCCGCGCTGGGGGCCCTGCTCGCGCTCTACGAGCAGATCGTCTTTTGCCAAGGTGTTATCTGGGACATAAACTCCTTTGATCAATGGGGGGTCGAGCTGGGTAAGCGCCTGGCGATACCAATCTTCGAGCAGCTCGGCGGCAAGTCGGCGCTCTCCCAGGACGCTTCAACCCGCGCCCTGATCGATCATCTGAGCCGCTCCCGGGACTGACCCGACGTTCGACACCCCGCCAGTTACCTGAAAGGACCAGCTCATGTCTGAAGTTCACGTAGTACCCGTGCCGGACGCAATGCGCGACCGCTGCTTCATCAACGATGATCAGTACCAGGCCCTTTACGACCGCTCCATCAACGACCCGGAAGGCTTCTGGGCGGAGCAGGCCGACATCTTCGTCGACTGGTTCGAGAAGTGGACGGAGATATCCGACGCCGACCTGCCGGCGGGCAAGGTGAGCTGGTTCAAAGGCGGTAAGCTCAACATCGCCTACAACTGCATCGACCGGCACCTGGAAACCCGCGGCGAGCAGACGGCCATCATCTGGGAAGGGGACGCCGGCGATACCGCACACATCTCCTACCGCGAGCTGCACGCGAAAGTCTGCCAGCTGGCAAACGCGCTGAAGGCGCGCGGGGTGCGCAAAGGCGACCGCGTCTGCATCTACATGCCGATGATTCCGGAAGCAGCCTACGCCATGCTCGCCTGCATGCGCATCGGCGCCATCCACTCGGTGGTGTTCGGTGGCTTCTCGCCGCAGTCGCTGCGCGACCGGATCCTCGACTCCGACTGCCGGGTACTCATCACTGCCGACGAAGGCGTTCGCGGCGGCCGCACCGTGCCGCTGAAGGCGAACGCCGAAGAGGCGCTGGCCGACTGCCCGAACGTGCACACGGTGCTGACGGTGCGTCGCACCGGTGCCGACGTGGCCTGGCATGCCGAGCGCGACGTCTGGTACCACGAGCTGGTGGACGCGCAGCCAACCGACTGCGAGCCCGAGGTCATGGATTCGGAAGATCCTTCGTTCATCCTTTATACCTCCGGCTCCACCGGCAAGCCGAAGGGCGTGCAGCACGGCACCGCCGGCTACCTGCTGCAGGCGGCGATGACCCACAAGTACGTATTCGACTACCACGACGGCGACATCTACTGGTGCACGGCCGACGTCGGCTGGATCACCGGGCACACCTACATCGTTTACGGGCCGCTGGCCAATGGCGCCACCACCCTCATGTTCGAAGGGGTGCCCACCTGGCCGGACGCAGGCCGCTGCTGGGAAGTGGTGGACAAACACAAGGTCAACATCTTCTACACCGCACCCACCGCCATCCGCCAGCTGATGGGCCAGGGTGACGAGTTCGTGACCCGCAGCTCCCGCGAGTCGCTGCGCCTGCTCGGCACCGTCGGCGAGCCGATCAACCCGGAGGCCTGGGAGTGGTACCACAGGATCGTTGGGGACGAACGCTGCCCCATCGTCGATACCTGGTGGCAGACGGAAACCGGCGGCATCATGATCTCGCCCCTGCCCGGGGCCACCGCGCTGAAGCCCGGCAGCGCCACCCGGCCGTTCTTCGGGGTGCAGCCCGCCCTGGTCGACGCGGAAGGCAACCTGCTGGAAGACACCGAGGCATCGGGCAATCTGGTCATCACCGCTTCATGGCCCGGCCAGATCCGGACCGTCTACGGTGACCACCAGCGGGTGGTGGACACCTACTACAGCACCTACAAGGGCTACTACTTCACCGGTGACGGTGCCCGCCGCGATGCGGACGGCTACTACTGGATCACCGGCAGGGTGGACGACGTGATGAACGTGTCCGGTCACCGGATCGGCACGGCTGAGGTAGAGAGCGCTCTGGTGCTGCACGACGCCGTCGCCGAAGCGGCCGTGGTCGGCTTCCCGCACGACGTGAAGGGCGAAGGCATCTACGCTTACGTCACCCTGATGGTCGGCAACAACGAAGAAGCGGAGCAGCTGCGCGAAGAGCTGGTGAACCTGGTTCGCGCCGAGATCGGCCCCTTCGCCAAACCCGAGCACATCCAGTTCGCCCCGGGGCTGCCAAAAACCCGGTCCGGCAAGATCATGCGCCGCATACTGCGCAAGATCGCCGCGGACGATCTGGAGAACCTGGGCGATACTTCCACCCTGGCCGAGCCGGCCGTGGTGGAAGACCTGGTGGCGAATCGAGCCAGCGCCTGAGCGGACTCGCTGCCGGCGTTCCTACTTTCGCAGGGACGCCAGCTTGAAGTTGTCCCAGGTCACCTGGCTGTCCGGGGTGAACACCATCCAGCGACCGTTCGAGCCGCGGGCCGTGGCGCTGTTCGGTGGCGGGTCCTCTACGGCCGGCTGACCGTGGCCGCCGTTGTACTTGCGGCCCATCTGCGCCCGAGCCTCATCGAGATGTTCGTCCGCCGCTTCCGCCGCCGCGTCCTCAAGCACCGTCGCCTTGCCCTGCAGCATGACGGCCTGCAGCTCAGGAAACTTCTCGTTCCGATCGACGATGATGCTGCACTCCGGGTTGCGCCGCAGGTTGGCCACTTTCTGGCCACGCCCGTAGATGTAGATCCGGCCCCCCGCCCAGCCGAACCACATGGGCGTCAGGTTGATCCTGGTCCTGGGGCCGATGGTGGCGATGCGGCAGTTCCAGGTGCTGGTCATGATCTCCTCGATCTGGGCGTCGTCGAGGGCGAGTTTTCTCGATAGGGGCATGTGCACTTCCTCCCGGTTTCCACCCTATCCTAACCCCAAAACGAAAACGCGCCCCGGAGGGCGCGTTTCTTTTTGGGTCGGCGTCTGCCTAGACAGACGCGAAAGTGCTACGCACTTTCGGAGTAGTTCTCCACTTCCTTCATGGAGAGCTTGATCCGACCGCGCTGGTCCACATCGAGGCAGACCACCTTCACGTCCTGACCTTCTGCAAGGTAGTCGCTGACGTTCTCCACTCGCTCTTCAGCGATCTGGGAAATGTGCAGCAGGCCGTCCTTGCCGGGCAGGATGGTGATGAAGGCGCCGAAGTCGACGATCCGGGCAACCTTGCCCTCGTAGATCCTGCCGACTTCCGCTTCCGCGGTGATCTCTTCGATCTTGGCAACCGCGGCCTTCATGCCGTCGCCGTCTGCGGCGTAGATGCGCACGCTGCCATCGTCCTCGATGTCGATGTCCGCACCCGTCTCTTCGACGATGCTGCGAATGGTCGCGCCACCCTTGCCGATGATGTCGCGGATCTTGTCCGGATGGACATTGAGCACGCGCATGGCCGGAGCGTTGTCGGAGATTTCCGCACGGGACTCGGCGAGCACCTTGTTCATCTCGCCCAGGATGTGCTGACGCGCATCCAGCGCCTGAGCCAGGGCGATCTCCATGATCTCCTCGGTGATGCCATCGATCTTGATGTCCATCTGCAGAGCGGTCACGCCCTGGGCGGTGCCCGCCACCTTGAAGTCCATGTCCCCGAGGTGATCCTCGTCACCGAGGATGTCGGTGAGCACGGCGTACTTGTTGCCTTCCTTCACCAGACCCATGGCAACGCCGGCTACCGGCGCCTTCATCGGCACGCCCGCATCCATCAGCGCCAGCGAGGTACCGCAGACGCTGGCCATGGAAGAGGAACCGTTGGATTCGGTGATCTCCGATACCACCCGGAGGGTGTACGGGAAATCGTCGACGTTCGGCAGCACCGCTGACACGCCACGACGGGCCAGACGGCCGTGGCCAATCTCGCGCCGCTTCGGGCCGCCCATGAAGCCAGCTTCACCGACGCTGTACGGCGGGAAGTTGTAGTGCAGCATGAAGTTGTCTTTGTAGGTGCCTTCCAGCGCGTCGATCAGCGCCGCATCACGCATGGTGCCGAGGGTGGCAACGACGATGGCCTGGGTCTCACCCCGGGTGAACAGGGCCGAGCCGTGGGTCTTCGGCAGCATGCCGGTTTCCACGTGAATCGGGCGGACGGTGCGCAGGTCGCGGCCGTCGATCCGGGGCTCGCCGTTGATGACGCGCTGCCGGACCAGGTTCTTTTCCACCTTGCCGAAGGCAGCGGAAACGTCGTCCGCGCTGTACTCAGCGTCTTCCGCGCCGGCGAGCGCTTCCACGACTGATCTGCGCAGCGCGCTGACCTTGCCCTGACGCTCCATCTTGTCGGTGACCCGATAGGCATCACCCAGGTCGGCCTTGACGGCGCTCTCCACCTTGTCGGCGAGGCCGGTATCCGCTTCCGGTGCCTGCCAGTCCCAGGCCGGCTTGCCGGCTTCCTGAGCCAGCGCCTTGATGGCGTCGATGGCCACCTGCATCTCCTGGTGCGCGAACAGCACCGCGCCGAGCATCTGGTCTTCGTTGAGCTCTTCGGCTTCCGACTCCACCATCAGCACGGCAGCGTCGGTACCAGCCACGACCATGTTCAGCGCGGATTCTTCCAGCGCCTCATAGCCAGGGTTCAGAAGGTATGAGCCGTTCTTGTAGCCTACCCGCGCACAGCCGATCGGGCCGGCGAAGGGGATGCCGGAGATGGCGAGCGCCGCCGAGGCACCGAGCATCGCAGGCACATCAGGATCGTGATCCTTCTCCGCCGACATTACCGTGCAGATCACCTGAACTTCGTTCAGGAAGCCCTTCGGAAACAGCGGCCGCAGCGGCCGGTCGATGAGACGGGAGGTGAGGGTTTCTTTCTCTGTAGGCCGACCCTCCCGACGGAAAAAGCCGCCCGGGATCTTGCCCGCAGCGTAGGTCTTTTCCTGGTAGTTGACGGTCAACGGGAAGAAGTCCTGACCGGGACGCGCGTTCGGGGCGCCAACGACGGTGCAGAGGACTACGGTCTCGTCCATGCTGACGAGCACGGAACCGGTCGCCTGCTTGGCGACCCGGCCGGTTTCCAGCACGATCTTGTTGTCGCCGAACTGAAATTCTTTGGTTATGGGATTCAAAATATTTTCTCCAATAAGGATTACTCGACGCTTAAGCCCTTGCTTAGCGTCGCAGGCCCAGTCGCTTGATTAGATCTGAATAGCGATTGGCATCTTTCTGCTTGAGGTAATCCAGCAGTTTGCGTCGCTGGTTGACCATACGGATCAGCCCGCGACGGGAATGATGATCTTTGTGGTGCGCTTTGAAGTGATCCTGCAACCCGTTGATGTTGTGGGTCAGCAGCGCAACCTGTACTTCCGGGGACCCTGTGTCCCCGTCTTCTAGTTGATACTCCTTGATGATGTCTGCTTTGCTTGCGGCATTCAGTGCCATTTCTCTTTACTCCATTTAATGTGCGCTACGTTTATCGGGATCACCGTGCACATTTACAGTGACCTCGTGGCGACAGGCTTTTTCTGCTATCTCAGCCCGCCAACTGCTTATCGCTCGTCAGAGCGTCCGTGCTCCACGACCAGACGCCGCGGAGCCACCCTTCCATCGTCGAGAATTTCGCCCACCCCGATGAACTTCGTGGTGTCGTCTTCCTCGACTTCAGATAGCCGCACCCAACCACTGGTTGGCGCGTGCGGCACGATCACCGGCTGGCCCTGGCGCAGGTAATAGGCGGTGTTGTCGGTCAACCTGACCTCCGGCCACTGCCTGACCGCGCTGCCAACCGGCTGCAGGAAGGGATCGAGAGAACCCTGCTCGAGGGCTGCTTCCAGCGTCTCGAAGGTCACCAGATCCGCTTCCGAGTACGGGCCGGCTGCCAGTCGTCGCAACTCGACGACATGAGCACCACAACCCAGCACCTCGCCGAGCTCTTCGGCGATGGTTCGAACGTAGGTCCCTTTGCTGCAATGGATGGACAGCGTCAGCTCATCCCCATCGAAGCTCTCGAGCTCGTTCGAAAATATCGTTACGCGTCGAGCTTCACGCTCGATCTCTATGCCCTGGCGCGCCAGCTTGTACAGCGGCTGGCCCTCGTGCTTGATGGCAGAGAACATGGACGGGACCTGATCGATCTCGCCGCGGAAGAAACGCAGGGCGTCTTCCACCTTCTCTGCATCCACACCCTCCACCGGGCATTCCCGGATCACCTGGCCGTCCGAGTCACCACTGTCGGTAGCGACGCCCAGCTTGATCCGAACCCAGTACTTCTTGTCCGAGGACAGGAGGTACTGTGAAAACTTCGTGGCCTCACCGAAACACAGCGGCAGGACACCGGTGGCCAGCGGGTCCAGCGCGCCCGTGTGGCCGACCTTGCGGGCGTTGAACAGGCGTTTGGCCTTCTGCACCGCATCGTTCGAGCTGATCCCCTGAGGCTTGTCCAGCACCAGGATGCCGCTCACATCACGTCCGCGCCGACGTCTAGCCATCGTCGCGGCTCTCCGCTTCCGACCGATTGCCCTCGGCATCGGCCTGCACCGCTTTCTCGATCAGCGACTCCAGCGCCGGTCCGCGCTCGATCACCTCGTCGTAGTGAAAGCGCGGCTTCGGCGTCGTTCGCATGCTGTGCCGCTTGGCCAGCTCGGAGCGGAAGTAACCGGCGGCCTTGTTCAGCACCCCGATCAGCTCTGCCCGCTCATCGTCCGTCTTCGTCTCGTGCGAAGACACGTAGACCTCGGCGTAGGAGAGGTCTTTGCTCACCTTCACCTCGTTAACGCTCACCATGCCAACCCGCGGGTCGCGCATCTGCCGCTGGATGATCGAAGCCAGCTCGTCGCGGATGAAGTCCCCGACGCGCTCTTCTCTGCCGAACTCACGCATGGCTACGATCAATCAGAGCGCCCGAGCCCGCTAGAGCTCGCGTGCGACTTCACGGGAGTCGAAGACCTCGATCAGGTCGCCTTCCCGGACGTCGTTGTAGTTACGCACGCCGATACCGCATTCGGTGCCGTTGCGGACTTCGTTCACGTCGTCCTTGAAGCGTCTGAGCGACTCCAGCTCACCTTCGTAGATCACCACGTTGTCACGCAGTACCCGGATCGGCTTGTTCCGGAAAACGGTGCCTTCTGTGACCATGCAGCCAGCCACCTGGCCGAACCGCGGCGAGCGGAACACGTCGCGCACCTCGGCGATGCCGACGATTTCCTCGCGGATTTCCGGCGCCAGCATGCCGGACAGCACCTGCTTGACGTCATCGAGCAGCTCGTAGATCACGCTGTAGTAGCGCAGATCCAGACCTTCCCGCTCGATGAGTTTCTTAGCGGAGCTGTCTGCGCGGACGTTGAAGCCGAAGATGGCGGCACCGTAGGTGAGCGCCAGGTTCGCGTCCGTTGCGGTGATGCCGCCGATGCCGGACCCGAGAATGTTGACTGCCACCTCGTCGTTGCCCATCTCGCCCAGCGCCTGCTGGATCGCTTCCAGCGAGCCACGCACATCGGCCTTCAGCACCATCTTCAGGATGCGCTTCTCGCCCTCGCCGATGTTGGCGAACATGTTCTCCATCTTCGCCGCCTGCTGCATCGCCTGCCGCTGTTCCTGCGACTTGTCGCGCCGGAACTCGGCCAGTTCCCGAGCCGTTCGCTCGTCGTTGGCGACGGAGAAGTCGTCTCCTGCCGCCGGCGTGCCGCCGAGGCCCAGCAGCTCAACCGGATCGGACGGTCCGGCAACTTTGATCTGCTCGCCGAGGTCGTTGAGCATGGCTCGGACCCGACCGTGGAACTCGCCGGCAATGACCACGTCACCCTGACTGAGGGTGCCGTTCTGCACCAGCACGGTGGCCACCGGACCACGGCCTTTGTCGAGTCGGGACTCGATGACCGTACCGCGGGCAGGGCCGCTTTCGACCGCCTTCAGCTCCAGAATCTCCGACTGCAGCAGCACGGCTTCCAGCAGCGCTTCGATGCCTTCGCCGGTGTGCGCGGATACCTTGATGAACTGGGTATCCCCCCCCCAGTCTTCCGGCACAACTTCCTTCGCGGCCAACTCGTTGGTCACCCGGTCCGGGTCAGCGGCTTCCAGATCACACTTGTTGATGGCGACCACCATGGGCACACCGGCAGCGCGGGCATGCTGAATGGCTTCTTCCGTCTGCGGCATGACGCCATCGTCGGCAGCAACCACCAGAATCACGATGTCCGTTGACTGCGCGCCGCGGGCCCGCATCGCGGTGAACGCCGCGTGGCCGGGGGTGTCGATGAAGGTGATGCGGCCGTGTGGCGTATCCACCTTGTAGGCGCCAATGTGCTGGGTGATGCCGCCGGCCTCACCGCTGGTCACCCGGGTTTCGCGAATGTAGTCGAGCAGAGAAGTTTTGCCGTGGTCGACGTGACCCATCACCGTGACTACCGGCGAGCGGGACACCTCGTCCCCTTCCAGCACCAGCGACTCTTCCAGCGATTGCTCCAGCGCGTCCTCGTGGATGAGCTTGACCTTGTGTCCCATCTCTTCGATGACCAGCGTCGCCGTATCCTGGTCCACCGTCTGGTTGATGGTGGCCATCACGCCCATGCCCATGAGCGTCTTGATCACCTCGCCGGCTTTCACCGACATGCGCTGGGCCAGATCGCCAACGCTGATCAGATCGGGCACTTCCACTTCCCGGGCAATGAACTCGGTCGGGCGGAACTCGCCACCCTGCTGGTCCACCTGAATGGGCGTCTGGTGGTGGCGACGACGGGCTCTGCGCTCCGTTTTCAGGGACAGCTCGCGACGGCCACCGCTCTTCTTGCGATCGTGCTCACGGCCCTTGGCCCGCTTGCCGCCTTTCTCGCTGGCCTGCTGCTTCGCCTGCGCTTCGGCAGCGGCCTTGGCAGCAGCCTCCGGATCCACAGCCGCGGCTTCCGGTTGCGCCGTTTTGGCAGCGGCTTCTTCCTGAGCTTTGCGCTCCGCCTCGGCGCGCGCTTCCTCTTCCTGTCGAGCCTGCTCTTCCTTGCGCCGCGCTTCCTCTTCTTTGCGCTCCGCTTCCTCGCGCCGGGTTGCTTCCTCGGCGGACTGGCGCGCCTGCTCCTCTTCGCGGATCTTCTGGGCTTCCAGCTCCAGAGCGCTGGGCGCTTTGGCCGGCTGAGCCGCGGCCTCTTCCGCTGCTGGCGCCGCGGCCGCGGTTGCCGCTTCCGGCTCCACCTCGGCACGCTTCACGTAGGTGCGCTTGCGCCGCACCTCGACGTTTACCGTTTTGCCGGTTCGACCCTGACCCGTCTTCAGCGTGCCGGTGGTCCGGCGCTTCAGCGTGATTTTGCTCGGTTGCGAAGACGCCCGCTCACCGTGGCTGGCCTTGAGATGGGTGAGCAGCTTCTGCTTCTCCTCATCGGATACCAGCTCGTCATCACGAGAGTGCGAAAGACCCGCTTCCTGCATCTGCTTGAGCAGGCGGTCGACGGGTGTTCCCACCGTCTCTGCGAGTTGCTTTACCGTGACGTCGGACATTCCTTAACCTCTTCAGTCTACTCTTCGGCTTCCTCGAACCACGGTGCGCGCGCGGTCATGATGAGCGCCGCTGCTGCTTCGTCGTCCAGGTCTTCCACGATCTCCTGAAGGTCCGGCACCGCCAGCTCGGCCAGATCTTCCATGGTGATCACACCATTGCTGGCCAGCTGAAACGCGAGCCTGCGCTCCATGCCTTCCATGTTCAGGAGGTCTTCTGCCGGTTCCTGCTCGCCGAGCGCTTCTTCGCTGGCGATTGCCTTCGTCAGCAGCGCGTCCCGTGCCCGGTTGCGCAGCTCTTCGACGATCTCCTCATCGAAGCCCTCGATGGCCGTCATCTCTTCGATCGGCACGTAGGCCACTTCTTCCAGCGTGGTGAAGCCTTCTTCCACCAGCACGATGGCCACGTCCTCATCGACCGCCAGCGAGTCCATGAACTCCTGGATGTACTTGCCGGCCTCTTCCTCCTGTTTGGAGATGGCCTCTTCCTCGGTCATGATGTTGAGCTTCCAGCCCGTCAGGTCGCTGGCCAGCCGGACGTTCTGACCACCCCGGCCAATCGCCTGGGCCAGGTTGTCCTCGTTCACCGCGATGTCCATCGCCTGAACCTCTTCGTCCAGGACGATCGACTCCACCTCTGCCGGCGCCATGGCGTTCACCGCCAGCTGAGCCGGATTCTCGTCCCAGGGCACGATGTCGATCCGCTCGCCCGCCAGCTCGCCGGATACGGCCTGCACCCTGGAGCCGCGCATGCCGACGCAGGCGCCAACCGGATCTATCCGGCCGTCGTTGGTCTTCACCGCGATCTTCGCCCGGGAGCCCGGATCGCGAGCAGCGCCGCGGATCTCGATCACGTCCTCAGAGATCTCCGGCACTTCGATCTTGAACAGCTCGATCAGCATCTTCGGCGAGGTCCGGGTGAGAATCAGCTGCGGACCGCGATTGTCCGGCTTGATCTCGAGCAGCAGCGCCCGCAGGCGATCGCCAACCCGGAAGGTCTCCCGCGGGATCAGGTGCTCGCGGGTCAGCAGGCCTTCGGCGTTGCTGCCCAGATCTACGATCACGCTGTCCCGACCAAGCTTCTTCACCGTGCCGCCGATCAGCTCGCCGACCCGGGGCAGGTACGCTTCGACGATCTGCGCCCGTTCTGCTTCCCGCACCTTCTGGACGATGACCTGCTTCGCCGTCTGTGCGGCGATGCGGCCGAACTCCACAGACTCCACCGGCTTCTCGATGGTGTCGCCGAGCTCGAGGCTGGAATCTTTTTCCTTCGCCTCTTCCACGGTCAGCTGCGCTTCCGGGTTCCACTCCGGCTCTTCCGGATCGTCGCTCGGCTCCGCAACGGTCCAGACCCGGAACGTCTCGTAATCACCAGACTCCCGGTCGATGGCGACGCGGAACTCCGCGTCCTCGCTGTAGCGCTTCTTGGTCGCGGTCGCCAGCGCCACCTCGATCGCATCGAAGATGACTTCTTTGGACACGCCCTTCTCGTGGGAAACACCTTCCACCACGAGAAGAATTTCTTTGCTCATGTTGCTCATCGAGTCTCAATCAAACCGCGGTACGACGCGCGCCCGCTGGACGTTCTCCAATGGCAGTAAGTACTCATCCTCACCGGACCGAACGACGACCTCGCCGTCTTCCAGCCCCATGAGAACACCTTTGATGCGCTTCGAACCTTCCACCGGGTAGTTCAAACGCACCTCGATCTCTTCCCCGGTACAGCTCTCGAACTGCGCCGACGTAAACAGGATGCGATCCATGCCGGGTGAGGAAACCTCCAGGGTGTAGGCGCTCGACAGCACCTCTTCCACATCCAGCACATCGCTGACACGCCGACTCACGCGTTCGCAGTGATCAACGCTGATGCCTTCCTCGTTGTCGATGTAGATCGCGAGCTTCGAGTGCTTGCCCTGGGCCCGATACTCCACGCCCCAGACTTCGCAGCCTTCCATCGCGACAACGGGCGCAATCAGCGCGGCGATGTCGTTTTCTTTCCTGTTCACTCCTTTCCTTCCGGATCACGCTCCGGACTGTTCTGGCTCTTCTCCAGACTTTTCTTTGCCCAATAAAAAATGGGCATACGCCCATTTCCCGAATCTCCTTATCGCGCGAACTCGCGCGGGAGCTTGTTCACCGGCCCGCATCTGCTCTGGCAACACCAGAAAAGCACCGGCCATGGGCGACTTTAGCCTTACGCGGCGAGCCACCTGAAGGATGCCAACCACCGGCTCAGCAATCGGGCTGTCCCGATCCCTGAGCCAGCGGCTACAAAAAGGCCCCTGACTAGGGGCCTTTTATCCTTGGTAGCGGGGGCAGGATTTGAACCCACGACCTTCGGGTTATGAGCCCGACGAGCTACCAGACTGCTCCACCCCGCATCAGCAAGGGCGGGATTATATGTGCGTCCCCGGGCCCCCGCAACCGCATTTCGAAGAGAAATCCATCAAATCCGGAAAGAAAAAAGCCCCGAGTTTCGGGGCTTTATGTTGGTGCCGAAGAGAGGACTCGAACCTCCACGGGCGTCAGCCCACTACCCCCTCAAGGTAGCGTGTCTACCAATTTCACCACTTCGGCATGTTCTCGAGGCTCAAACATCAGGGATGTCGGAATCTACACTCTCAGCTTCTTCAGTCAACTGCTCCTCAGGCAGGTCGACGACCGGGACTTCGTCTTCCGCCGGCGCCATATCGACCGCCGGTGCCTGTACCTGCGGGATGCCCAGCGTGCCCATGTTTGCGGCCCGCTCCTTGGCGGTCCAGGCCAGGCCGAAGGAGATGGCAAAAAAGCCGATGGCCAGCCAGACGGTCAGTTTGGTCAGGAAAGATGCAGAGCCACTGCTTCCGAACATCGTATTGGAGGCGCCGCTGCCAAAGGCAGCACCCACGTCCGCACCACGGCCCTGCTGCAGAAGCACCAGCGCTGCCAGAGCGATGGCGTCAACCACCAGCAGCATCAGCAGAACCAACTCTAACGTAGACACCGTCTACCCCCTGTACTCGTTACCTGATCCCTCGAGGCTAAGCCTCGAGCGCGCGGATGATCTCCGCAAATTCTTCGGCCTGAAGCGATGCACCGCCCACCAGGCCACCATCAATATCCTGCTCGGCAAACAACGTTCGGGCGTTTCCGCCTTTGACGCTGCCGCCGTAAAGCACCGGCAGTTCTTCCGCCAGCGCCGCCGAGCGCTCTGCCAGCACGGCCCGGATCACGCCGTGCATCTCCTGAGCGAGCTCCGGGGTTGCCGTTCGGCCGGTGCCAATGGCCCAGACCGGCTCGTAAGCCACCGCGGCCAACCCGCCTGCATGCTCGTCCAGCACCGCTTCGAGCTGCCGGACCACCACATCACGGGCTTCGCCCGCTTCCCGCTCTGCCTCGGTCTCACCGACGCAGAGCATCGGTGCCAGGCCGGCACGGATCGCTCCGGCTACCTTCTCAGCGATCTGAGCATCTGACTCTGCCGCGTACTGGCGCCGTTCGGAGTGACCAACCAGCACCCATTGCGCGCCCAGATCGGCGAGCATCTCACCGGAAATCTCCCCGGTGAAGGCGCCTTCGGGCTCAGCGTGCAGCGTCTGGCCACCGACGGCGACCGAGCCGCTCAAGCCGGCCGCCTGCAAGGCGTCAGCGAGCACCGGCAGGTGCCCGAAGGTCGGAAAAAGCAGGATCTTCCCGGCTGGCTCGTAGCCATCCAGCGCTGCAGCGAGCGTTTGCACGTAGTCCGAAACGAACCGACGCGAGCCGTGCATCTTCCAGTTGCCTGCGGCAATTCCGCGCTTCATGGCGCTCCCGCCTTCGAAGGGCGCGCAATCTTAACGGCAGATTGGTCGGGCAACAAGGGTGGCTTACCCGCCTCCGCCGACCACCGCGACCAGCTCATCGGCCACCGCGTTGACCTCTTTCGGGTCCTCGCCCTCCACCATCACCCGGACCACGGGTTCGGTCCCCGAGGGCCGGATCAGCACCCGACCTCTATCGGCCAGGGCTTCGGTCTTTGCGGCTACGGCTGCGACCACATCCTGGCTGGTCGCCCTTTCTCTCGGCCCTTCCACCGCAACGTTTTTCAGCACCTGGGGCATTTTCCGCATGCCGGAGGCCAGCGCCTGCAGAGTCTTGCCGCTCTCCTGCAGAGCGCCGAGCACCTGCAGCGCCGCAATGATGGCGTCGCCGGTGGTGGTGAGGTCGAGGCAGATGATGTGCCCGGAGGACTCGCCGCCCAGCGACCAGTTCCGCTCCCGCAGGCTTTCGAGCACGTAGCGGTCGCCCACATCCGCCCGGTGGAAGCCGATGCCCGCCTCCTTAAACGCCCGCTCCATGCCGAAGTTGGACATCAGCGTGCCCACCACCCCACCGCCCAGCTTGCCGGCGGCCTGCCGGTGCATGGCGATGACGTAGACCAGCTGATCGCCATCGATCACGGCGCCGGTGTGGTCAACCATGACCACCCGGTCACCGTCGCCATCCAGCGCCACGCCCAGGTCCGCGCCCTCCGCGACGACCCGGGCGGCAAGTGCCTCCGGCGCCGTGGAGCCGCAGCCATCGTTGATATTGAATCCGTCCGGCGCAGCACTCATCACGGACACCCGGGCGCCCAGCTCGGAGAACACCCCGGGAGCCGTGTGATAGGTGGCGCCGTTCGCGCAATCGAGCACGATGTGCAGCCCGTTCAGGCGGAAGCCACGTCGAACCGATGCCTTGCAGAACTCGATGTAGCGGCCGGCAGCGTCCTCGATGCGCATTGCTTTGCCGAGCTCGTTCGATTCCACGCAGCGCATGTCTGCTTCGAGCTGGCGCTCGATGGCGAGCTCAATCTCATCCGGCAGCTTGTTACCCGCCGAGTCGAAGAACTTGATGCCGTTGTCGTAGTAAGGGTTGTGCGAGGCGCTGATCACCACGCCGGCATCCGCACCCAGCGTCCGGGTCAGGTAGGCAACGCCAGGGGTCGGCATGGGCCCCATCAGGCTGACGGTGGCGCCCGCCGAGACCAGGCCAGACTCGAGCACCGATTCCAGCATGTAGCCGGAGATCCTCGTGTCTTTGCCGATCAGCACGTGCGGAACGTGATCGTCCTTCTCCTTGTCGGCGAACACCTTGCCCACGGCCCACCCCAGCCGGAGGCAGAACTCCGGCGTGATCGGGGGTTTCCCTACCCGGCCACGAATGCCGTCAGTGCCGAAGTATTTTTTGCTCATGGCTGTTCTCCGTTCGCCGCTAGCGGCCAGCGCTGTCCGGTCTCTGCACCGCGTCCAGGATTCTGAGCGCCTGCGCTGTCTCCGCGACGTCATGAACGCGGACGATGTCGGCACCGCGCTCGGCCGCCAGCACCGCCGCGCTGATGCTGCCGGGCATTCTCTCATCCACGCCCGCGCCCGTCAGGGTGCCGATCATGCGCTTCCGGGACAGGCCCACCAGTATGGGCAGACCGTCTACCCGCAGCTCGGCCAGCGACCGGAGCAGAGCCAGGTTGTGGTCGAGGGTTTTACCGAAGCCGAAACCCGGATCCAGGCAGATCCGCTCATCGGCAATGCCGGCGGATCTGGCAGCCCCGACTCTCGCCTGCAGAAACCCCCGTACTTCTGCCACCACGTCGGTGTAGCTCGGGTTGTCCTGCATGTCACCGGGCTGACCCTGCATGTGCATGATGCAGACAGCGGCGTTCGAATCGGCGACGGTGTCGAGCATGGCCGCATCGGTCAGCCCGCTGACGTCGTTGATGAGATGGCAGCCCGCGTCCAGCGCCGCCCGCGCCACCGCAGGCTTACGCGTATCCACGGAAACAATGGTATCCAGCTCGCGAAGCGAATTCAGGACCGGGATCACGCGCTCGAGCTCGTCCGCTTCGCTGACCGCGGCGGCACCCGGCCGCGTCGATTCGCCGCCGATATCCAGCAGGTCGGCGCCGGCTTCCAGCATGATTTCAGCTGCGGCGCGGACCCGGCCCACATCGAGCCGGGCGCCGCTGAGAAAGCGGCCGCCATCGGAAAAGGAGTCCGGAGTGAGGTTGAGCACACCCATGATGCGGGTGCGCTCGAGGGACAGCGTGCGATCGCCTGTCTGGAGAGTGGTTCCCATGGCCCCGGCCGCGCTGTCAGCGCGACGGTCGGCGCCCCGCCGGATCAGTGATCTTCGGCGGGACCTCCGATGGGGGACTCGGTATCACCGTCCTCACCGCCCGGAGCCTGAGTAGACGGCGGCGGCAGGTCGGCAGGATCCCGAGGCTTGGCCCCGGCCATGATGTCGTCGATCTGATCGCTGGAGATCGTTTCGAACTCCACCAGCGCGTCCGCCATCATGTGCAGCTTGTCTTCGTTCTCCGTCAGCAGCCGGGTTGCGGTGCCGTAACACTCATCGATGATCTTGCGCACTTCCTCGTCGATGGCCCGAGCCGTGTCGTCCGAGAACGCCTTCGGCTTGACGCCGCCGGACATCCCGAGGAACACCTCGCCGTCGTCATCGTCGTACATCACCGGCCCCATGCTGTCGGAGAGGCCCCAACGCGTCACCATGCTGCGCGCGAGGCCGGTAGCGCGCTCGATGTCGTTGGATGCACCGGTGGTCACGTACTCGGGACCGAGAATCATCTCCTCGGCGATCCGGCCGCCAAAGAGCGAGCAGATCTGGCTCTTTACGCTCTGCCGGGACAGGCTGTAGCGGTCTTCTTCGGGCAGGAACATGGTCACGCCCAGGGCTCTGCCGCGGGGAATGATCGTTACCTTATAGACCGGATCATGATCCGGCACCAACCGTCCAACGATGGCGTGACCCGCCTCGTGGTAGGCGGTGTTGCGCTTTTCTTTTTCCGACATGACCATCGATTTGCGCTCGGCGCCCATCATGATCTTGTCCTTGGCTTTCTCGAACTCCTCCATCTCGACCAGCCGCTTGGTGGCCCGGGCAGCAAACAGCGCCGCCTCGTTCACCAGGTTGGCCAGGTCAGCACCGGAGAAGCCGGGCGTACCGCGAGCGATGATGGCCGGATCCACGTCGTCGGACAGCGGCACTTTGCGCATGTGCACCTTGAGGATCTGCTCGCGGCCGCGGATGTCTGGCAGGCCGACCACAACCTGGCGGTCGAATCGTCCCGGACGCAGCAGCGCCGGATCGAGCACGTCCGGTCGGTTGGTGGCGGCAATCACGATGATGCCGTCATTGGCCTCGAAGCCGTCCATCTCGACCAGCAGCTGGTTCAACGTCTGCTCGCGCTCGTCGTGGCCACCGCCGAGACCGGCGCCACGATGGCGACCAACCGCATCGATCTCGTCGATGAAGATGATGCAGGGGGCCTGCTTCTTCGCCTGCTCGAACATGTCCCGTACCCGTGATGCACCCACACCGACGAACATCTCGACGAAGTCGGAGCCGGATATGGAGAAGAACGGCACCTTGGCCTCACCGGCGATGGCCTTCGCCAGCAGGGTCTTACCCGTTCCGGGCTGGCCCACCATCAGGATGCCTCGCGGGATGCGTCCGCCGAGGCGCTGAAACTTGCCCGGATCACGCAGGAACTCCACCAGCTCCTGCACGTCTTCTTTGGCTTCATCGACCCCTGCCACGTCGGCAAAGGTGGTTTTGATCTGATCTTCGGAGAGCAGGCGCGCTTTTGACTTGCCGAACGCCATGGGCCCACCACGGCCGCTGCCACCTCCCTGCATCTGCCGCATGAACAGCATGAAGACGGCAATGATGATCAGGATCGGGAAGCTGGCGATCAGCAGCTGCGACCAGATGCTGGGCTCATGAGGCAGCACGCCGTGCACTTCCACGTTGTGGTTATAAAGGTCGTCGAGCAGCTTGGGGTCTTCCACGTTGGGCTTGACCACCTGGAACTCTTCCCCGTTACGCTTCTGGCCAACGATGAGTGGCCCGTCGAACTCCACCCGGGAGATCTGGTCCGTGCGGACCTGCTCGATGAAATCCGAGTAGCTGACCGATAACGGTTCCTGCTTGACGTTGAAATTGTTGAAGACGGTCAGCAGTACCGCGGCGATGATCAGCCACAGCAGTAAGTTTTTTCCCATATCAGTCAAGGACTTATCCTCTTCTGCCCAATTCAGGCCCCGATCTAGGCAATGGGCCGGGCAGGTCAGTTTTGGTGGGCGGACGCCAAGCCTACACCACTTCCACGCGACTTTCTTTCAGGGAAGTTCTGCCTGATTCACATCGGCAACACATGAATCGGCAACAACTCCATTCAGCCGCGCGGTCGGTATTTCTGGGCTACCGCGTACATTTCCCGGGAATCCGGCCGGGAAGCTTCAGGTTTCACCTGTTTGAAGGCGTCGTACTTGCTGCGAATCCGCCGGATCCAGTCTTCTACACCTTCGCCCTGGAATATCTTGACCACAAGAGCGCCGCCAGGTTTCAACCATCTGTCCGCTGCGAGCTCCGCCAGCTCCACGAGCTCCATGGAACGGGCCTGATCCGCGGTGCGGATACCACTGATGTTGGGGGCCATATCAGACAAAACAAGGTCGAGGGGCCGGTTTTCGAGCAGTTCGTCTATTTTGTTGTCTACTTCCGGGTCGCCGAACAGCCCTTCGACCAGCACGGTCTCGGCAGCAATGGTCACCGGCCGATAGTCGACGGCAATGAGGAAGCCACCCGGCGCGATTTCCTCCTCCAGGTAACAGGTCCAGCCGCCGGGCGCGGCACCGAGTTCCAGCACCCGCATGCCCGGCTTCAGCAGTCGAAACCGCTGGTTCAGCTGCTCGAGCTTGAAGTGCGCACGGGAGGTCTTGCCCGTTTCCACCGCTTTTTTAGTGAACGGGTCTTTGCGCTGCCGGCTCAACCAGCGCTCGCTGGACTTGCTCCGGCCTTTTTTCCTGTTGCTGCCCGACATAGGTCGCATCATACCCGAGCCCGCTTGCACCGCCGTGATCTGGCCCTACAATGCGCCCTCCCTTTCTGCCGCTGCCGAGCAGCACCCAAGGAGCCTCAAGTGGATAGCGCTGAGCGCAAAAACCTCCGCCGCATTGCCCATCATCTGCACCCGGTCGTCATGATTGGCGACGGCGGCGTTTCCGATGCCGTGATCGCCGAGACCAATCGGGCCCTGGACGATCACGAGCTGATCAAGGTGAAGGTGAACGCCCTGGATCGGGCGGATCGCGGCGAGATGATTACGGCCCTGGTCGAAGCCTGCGCGGCGGAAGCGGTGCAGACCATCGGCAAGGTCGTCGTGCTTTATCGGCAAAATCCCGAGGCTAACCCTGAGCTGTCCAACCTGAGCAGGGCGGGTCGCTAGGGGCAGAGCACCGTCTTCTGCCGCGGCTCAGATATGCTCCACCGAGTCGATCTCGTACTCGAGCTCGCCTGACGGCGTCTGCACGACGGCCACATCCCCTTCGCTCTTGCCGACGATGCCGCGGGCAATGGGTGACATGATGGATATCTTGCCCGCTTTCAGGTCGGCCTCGTCCTCGCCGACGATCTTGTAGCGGATCTCCTTGCCGCTGTCGGCATCGATCAGCGTCACCGTGGCGCCGAAAATCACCTTGCCGGACGGCTTGATCTTGCTGATGTCGATCACCTGGGCGTCCGCCAGCTTGCTCTCGATCTCAGTGATCCGGCCTTCGTTGAAACCCTGCTGCTCACGGGCCGCGTGGTACTCGGCGTTCTCTTTCAGATCGCCGTGCTCACGAGCCTCGGCAATGGCCTGCGTGATCTCCGGGCGCAGCACGGACTTCCTGTGCTGCAGCTCTTCACGCAGCGCGTCCGCGCCTTCCTGTGTCATGGGTATGGGCATTCGGAGATTCTGCCTGGAAAAGGCGGCGCTGCCCAGCGCGCTCGCCGAGCGCGCTCCGGGAGCAGCCGGCTTTCAGACCGCCAGGGACTGCAGCGAGCGAACCTGCTCCTCGGCCTGCTCGCGGCGATAGCGAATGGCGATGGCGTAACACTCACCCGCCGTCAGCGTCGTGGTGTAGCAGACCTTGTTCAGCAGCGCCAGGCGGCGAATGATCGCCGAGTCCCGGATGGACTGATGGCCTTCGGTGGTGTTGACGATCAGATCAATCTGCTCGTTTTTCAGCAGGTCGCCCACGTCGGGCCGGTCCTGACCGACCTTGCTCACCCGCTCCACCGGAACGCCCGCAGCTTCCAGCACCTTGGCCGTGCCCCGGGTTGCCACCAGATGGAAGCCGAGGTCCACCAGCTCGCGGCTGAGCGGCACCAGGTCTTGCTTGTCCGACTCCTTGACCGAGAGAAACGCCCGACCGCCGTCCGGCAGATCGACGCTGGCTCCGGCAACCGCTTTGGCGAACGCTTCAGCAAAGCTCTCGCCCACGCCCATCACCTCACCCGTGGACTTCATTTCGGGCCCGAGAATCGGATCCACACCCGGGAACTTCGGGAACGGGAAGACGCTCTCCTTCACGTTCATGGTGGTCGGCAGGATCTCCTCGGTGAAGGACTGCTCGGCCAGCGAGGTGCCCGCCATGCAGCGCGCGGCCACCTTGGCCAGCGATACGCCGATGCATTTGGAAACGAAGGGGACCGTCCGGGAGGCTCGCGGGTTCACCTCGAGCACCAGGATCTCATCACCCTGCACCGCCAGCTGCACGTTCATGAGGCCGACCACGCCGAGCTCCAGCGCCATGGCTTTCACCTGCTCGCGGATCTGATCCTGAATCGCCGGGTCCAGGCTGTAAGGCGGCAGCGCGCAGGCAGAGTCGCCGCTGTGCACACCGGCCTGCTCGATGTGCTGCATGATGGCGCCGATCACCACGTGCTGGCCGTCGGATACCGCATCCACGTCCACTTCCACCGCGTGATCGAGGAAGCGGTCGAGCAGCACCGGCGAGTCGTTCGATACCGTCACGGCCTCGGCCATGTAGCGGGTGAGCTCTTCGGTGTTGTAGACGATTTCCATCGCCCGGCCGCCGAGCACGTAGGAAGGCCGGACGACGATGGGGAAGCCCACCTCTTCGGCGCCGGCAATGGCTGTGTCGCGGTCGACCGCCGTCCGGTTGGACGGCTGCTTCAGGCCCAGCTTCTCGATCAGGCCCTGGAACCGCTCCCGGTCTTCTGCCCGGTCGATGGCATCGGGGCTGGTACCGATGATAGGCACCCCGGCCTTCTCCAGGTCTTCCACCAGCTTCAGCGGCGTCTGGCCACCGAACTGCACGATCACGCCTTTCGGCTGCTCGACCTCGACGATGGCCAGCACGTCCTCCAGGGTCACCGGCTCGAAGTAGAGCCGGTCGGAGGTGTCGTAGTCCGTGGACACGGTTTCCGGGTTGCAGTTGACCATGATGGTCTCGTAGCCATCCTCGCGCATGGCGAGCGCCGCGTGCACGCAGCAGTAGTCGAACTCGATGCCCTGACCGATCCGGTTCGGCCCGCCGCCGAGCACCATGATCTTCTCCCGGTCGCTCGGGTCCGCCTCGCACTCCTCCTCGAAGGTGGAGTACATGTAGGCGGTGGAGGACGGGAACTCAGCCGCGCAGGTGTCCACCCGGCGGTAAACCGGGCGCACGTCCAGCTTCAGCCGGTGAGCCCGGAGCGCTTCCTCGGCGACGCCGATCAGCGTCGCCAGCCGGGCGTCGGAGAAGCCCTGCTGCTTGAGCCGGTAGAGCCGGTTCTTGTCCAGATCGGCGAGCGCCACGTCCGCCAGGTCGGCTTCGGTCTGCAGGATGTGCTCGATCTCGGCCAGGAACCAGGGATCCACCTTGGACAGCTCGTGCACCTCTTCCAGGCTCATGCCGTAGCGGAAAGCATCGGCTAAGTACCAGATCCGTTCCGCCCCGGCGTTTGCGACTTCCTTGCGCAGGATGTCCCGGGCGTCTTCGTGGCTGAGGTCGACGATGGGGTCGAAGCCTGCCTTGCCGGTCTCCAGGCCGCGCAGCGCTTTCTGCAGCGATTCCTGGAAGGTTCGGCCGATCGCCATCACTTCTCCCACGGACTTCATCTGGGTGGTGAGGCGATCGTCGGCCTGGGGAAACTTCTCGAACGTAAAGCGCGGGATCTTGGTGACCACGTAGTCGATGCTCGGCTCGAACGAGGCCGGCGTCACGCCCGTGATGTCGTTTGTCAGCTCGTCCAGGGTGTAGCCGACGGCGAGCTTGGCGGCCACCTTGGCGATGGGGAAGCCGGTCGCCTTGGAAGCCAGCGCCGAGGATCGGGACACCCGCGGGTTCATCTCGATCACCACGATGCGGCCATCTTCCGGGTTGATGGCGAACTGCACGTTGGAGCCGCCGGTCTCGACGCCGATCTCCCGCAGCACGTCGATGGAAGCGTTGCGGAGCAGCTGGTACTCCTTGTCCGTCAGGGTCTGCGCGGGCGCAACGGTGATGCTGTCGCCGGTGTGCACGCCCATCGGGTCGAGGTTCTCGATCGAGCAGATGATGATGCAGTTGTCCCGCTTGTCCCGGACCACTTCCATCTCGAACTCTTTCCAGCCGAGCAGGGACTCGTCGATCAGGAGCTCGTTGGTGGGCGATAGATCCAGACCGCGGGCGCAGATCTCCTCGAACTCTTCCGTGTTGTACGCAATGCCGCCGCCGCTGCCGCCCAGGGTGAAGGACGGCCGGATCACGCAGGGGAAGCCGAGCTGGCTCTGCACCTGCAGCGCCTCTTCCATGCTGTGGGCAATGGCCGAGCGCGGCGTGGACAGGCCGATCTTCTTCATGGCCTTGTCGAAGCGCTCCCGGTCCTCGGCCTTGTCGATGGCGTCCTGGTCGGCACCGATCAGCTCCACACCGTGCTTCTCCAGCACCCCTTCGCGGACCAGATCCAGCGCGCAGTTCAGCGCCGTCTGCCCGCCCATGGTGGGCAGCAGGGCCGAGGGCTTTTCCTTCTCGATGATGCGCGCCACCGTCTGCCAGTCCACGGGCTCCACGTAGGTGGCGTCCGCCATGGCCGGGTCGGTCATGATGGTGGCCGGATTCGAGTTCACCAGGATCACCCGGTAACCCTCGTCCTTCAGCGCCTTGCAGGCCTGAGCGCCGGAGTAGTCGAACTCGCAGGCCTGGCCGATGATGATGGGGCCAGCGCCGATGATGAGGATGGATTCCAGATCGGTGCGCTTCGGCATCAGCTCTTTGCCTCCATCATCTGCACAAACTGATCGAACAGGTACTCGCAGTCCTGCGGGCCCGGGCTGGCTTCCGGGTGACCCTGGAAGCCGAAGGCGGGTCGGTCCGTTCGGCGCACGCCCTGCAGGGTGCCATCGAACAGGGAGACGTGGGTCGTCTCCAGGCAGTTGGGCAGGGACTCGGCATCTACCGCGAAGCCGTGGTTCTGGCTGGTGATGATCACCTGCTCGGAGCGCAGGTCTTTCACCGGGTGGTTCGCGCCGTGGTGGCCGTGCGGCATCTTCATGGTTCCGGCGCCGCTGGCCAGCGCCAGCAGCTGATGACCGAGGCAGATGCCGAAGATCGGCAGGTCGGTATCGAGCAGCGTGCGAATGGCATCGATGGCGTAGGCACAGGGCTCCGGATCACCGGGCCCGTTCGACAGGAAGATTCCATCCGGCTTCAGCGCCAGCACGTCTTCCGCGGAAGTCTCGGCGGGCACCACCGTGATCCGGCAGCCTCGAGCTGCCAGCAGGCGCAGGATGTTGCGCTTGACGCCGAAGTCGTAGGCCACCACGTGGAACCGCTCGTCCGTGCGCTGGCCATAACCATCGGCCAGGTCCCAGACCGACTCGGTCCAGTCCGCCTGGTCTGCCCGGCTCACCACCTTCGCCAGATCCATGCCGGCAAGTCCCGGGAAGGCCTGAGCCGCCGCCAGCGCTTCCGCTTCGGTGGCGTCGCCAGCGATGATGCAACCAGCCAGCGCGCCTTTCTCACGGATCAACCGGGTCAGCCGGCGGGTGTCGACCTCGGCGATGGCCACCACGTTTTCGGAGAGAAGATACTCGGGCAGCGTCATGGACATGCGCCAGCTGCTGGCCAGGCGGGGCAGCTGCCGTATCACCAGGCCGCTGGCCCAGACCTGGTCTGACTCCACGTCTTCGGGATTGGCGCCGGTGTTGCCGATTTGGGGATAGGTGAGGGTGACGATCTGCCGGGCGTAAGAAGGATCGGTGAGGATCTCCTGGTAGCCGGTCATGGCGGTATTGAAAACCACCTCACCCACGGACTGACCCTCAATACCAATGGACGTCCCGTGAAACAGGCTGCCGTCCTCAAGGGCGAGTAACGCCGGTGTCAATGTCGTGCCCAAAACCTCGTTGAAACTTGCGCGGGCCCTTTTCTTCAGCCTCCCGCAGGGGCTGCGCGTAAAGGACTCGCCTGTAAAAAAGCGGAAGCGAATGCTCCCGCTGATCTGGGTCGCGTAGTCTACCGGAGAGCTTCAGTGAAGCCCAGGATTTTCAGTCGAATCCGAGCACAGCCTGCATATCGAACAGGCCCTGCGCCTTGCCTTCCAGAAACCTGGCCGCCCGTAGCGCGCCCTGGGCAAAGTTGGCCCGGCTCTGGGCCCGGTGGGTGATCTCGATCCGCTCCCCGGCACCGGCGTAGAGCACGGTGTGATCACCAACGATGTCGCCGCCGCGAACGGTGGCAAAGCCGATGGTGCCCGCCTCGCGCGGGCCGGTGGTGCCTTCGCGGCCGTAAATGGCGTCCTTCTCCAGATCGCGGCCCAGGGTGTCGGCCAGGATCTCGCCCATGCGCACGGCCGTTCCTGAAGGGGCATCAATCTTGTGCCGATGGTGGGCCTCGATCACCTCCACGTCGACATCGTCGCCGAGCACGGCAGCCGCGATCTCGATCAGCTTGAACACCACGTTGACGCCGACGCTCATGTTCGGTGCTTTGAGTATGGCAATCTGCGCAGCCGCCGCCTCGATCGCGCCCTGGCCGGCCGCATCAAATCCGGTCGTACCGATCACCAGTTTCTTCTCCGCCGCTACCAGGATCGGCAACAGCGCCAGCGTGGCGTCCGGAACAGAAAAGTCGATGAGCACATCGAAGCTGTCGGTGGCGGCCGCCACATCGGTCTGCACACCCACACCGATGGGGCCCAGACCGACCAGCTCACCGGCATCGACGCCGACCAGGCTGGAGTCGGCTCGCTCGAAGGCAGCTCCCAGCGTCAGGCCCTCGGCAGCATGGATCATCTCGATCAGCGTCTTGCCCATCCGGCCGCCGGCGCCGGTCACGGCCAGGCGCAGCATCAGGAGGTTAGGCCGTCGAAGAAGTCTTTCACGCCCTGGAACCAGGACGTCTCCCGCGGCGAGTGCTTGGCGCCACCCTCACCGAGCGAGCTCTTCAGCTCACGCAGCAGCTTCTTCTGGGCATCGTTGAGGTTGACCGGCGTCTCCACGTTGATCTTGCAGAGCAGATCACCCACGCCGCCGCCGCGGACCGGCGTCACGCCCTTGCCACGGAGGCGGAAGATCTTGCCGGTCTGGGTTTCCGCCGGCACCTTGAGCTTCACCCGCCCGTCCAGGGTCGGCACCTCAAGCTCGCCGCCGAGCGCCGCATCGACGAAGGAGACCGGCATCTCGCAGAACAGGTTCCGGCCGTCCCGGGTAAAGATCGGGTGCTCACGCACCTCAACCTGCACGTAGAGGTCACCCGGCGGGCCGCCGTTGAAGCCGGCTTCGCCCTCGCCGGAGAGCCTGATCCGATCGCCCGTATCAACACCCGGTGGAATTCGCACGGAGAGCTTTTTCCGCTTCTCCTGGCGGCCGCTGCCGCCACAGGTCGTGCACGGGTCGCTGATTACCTGACCGGCGCCGCGGCAACGGGGGCAGGTCTGCTGCAGCGAGAAAAAGCCCTGCGCCACCCGGATCTGCCCAGCGCCGCCGCAGTCCGGGCAGGTGCTGGCCGAGGTGCCCGGCTTGGCACCGGAGCCGTCGCAGACTTCGCAGGCGGCGAGCACGGGCACGTCGATCTCGACGTTGTCACCGCTCACGGCCTGTTCCAGCGTCAGCTCGAGCCCGTAACGCAGATCCGCGCCGCGCTGCACCGAGCTGCGGCCGCGGCCACCGCCGGCGCCGCCGAAGATGTCGCCGAACACGTCGCTGAAGATGTCGGAGAAGCTGCCGCCGGCAAAGCCGTCACCCATGCCGCCCATCTGCGGGTCCACGCCGGCGTGGCCGAACTGGTCGTAGGCCTGACGCTTCTCGGCGTCGGAGAGGATCTCGTAGGCTTCGGTGGCTTCTTTGAACCGCTCTTCCGCAGCCGCGTCGTCCGGGTTGCGGTCCGGGTGGTTCTTCATGGCGAGTCGGCGATAGGCCTTCTTGATCTCGGCCTCTTCCGCACCGCGGCTGACGCCCAGAACCTCGTAGTAGTCTCGTTTAGCCATCCGTCGTCGACTCTCTTTCTGCTCCGCTCCGACCCCTCGCCCGAGCGCCCCTTCTTATACAGGAAGGGGGGTATGACTACCCCCCGAATGTTTGCACGCTTCCTTCGCGTGCGGCGGCCGCCGCTGGCGGCCGCTCAGTTAGCGTTGGCGAGACGATCAGTCCTTCTTCTCGTCGTCCTTCACTTCTTCGAACTCGGCATCTACCGCGTCCGCGTCCGCCCCGGAGGTCGCACCATCGCTGGCGCCGTCGGCACCCGGCGCGCCGTCCATGCCGGCCGCGGCTGCTTCCTCGGCGTACATCTTCTGCGCGAGGCTGGCCGATGCTTCGGACAGGGCCTGCATCTTCGCTTCGATGTCCGCCTTGTCGTCGCCCTTCAGCGCTTCTTCCAGCGCGCTGGCCGCACCTTCGATGGCCGTTTTCTCTTCTTCCGTGGCTTTGTCACCAGCATCGGTGACCGCCTTGCGGGCCGCGTGCACCAGACCGTCCGCCTGATTGCGCAGGTTCACCATCTCCTCGAACTTGGCGTCCTCTTCGGAGTGCGCTTCCGCATCGCGGACCATCTGATCGATCTCGTCCTCAGAGAGGCCGGAGGACGCCTTGATCACGATGGACTGCTCTTTGCCCGTGGCCTTGTCCTTGGCGGACACGTTCAGGATGCCGTTCGCATCGATGTCGAAGGCAACCTCGATCTGCGGCATGCCGCGCGGCGCCGGCGGGATGTCAGCGAGGTCGAAGCGTCCCAGCGACTTGTTCTGCGCCGCCTGCTTACGCTCACCCTGCAGCACGTGAATGGTCACCGCGGTCTGATTATCGTCAGCCGTGGAGAACACCTGAGTCTTCTTGGTCGGGATGGTCGTGTTCTTCTCGATCAGCACGCTCATCACCTGGCCCAGGGTCTCGATGCCGAGGGACAGCGGCGTCACGTCGAGCAGCAGCACGTCCTTGACGTCACCGGAGAGCACGGCCGCCTGGATGGCAGCACCAACCGCTACCGCTTCGTCCGGGTTCACGTCCTTGCGCGCTTCTTTGCCGAAGAACTCTTTCACCTTCTCCTGCACCAGGGGCATGCGGGTCTGGCCACCGACCAGGATCACGTCGTCGATGTCGGAAGCCGTGAGGCCGGCATCTTCCATCGCGGTCTTGCAGGGCCCGATGGTCCGCTCCACCAGATCTTCCACCAGCGACTCGAGCTTGGCCCGGGTCAGCTTCAGCACCAGGTGCTTCGGTCCGGACTGATCCGCCGTAATGTACGGCAGGTTGATCTCGGTCTGCTGGCTGTTGGAGAGCTCGATCTTCGCCTTCTCGGCCGCTTCCTTCAGACGCTGCAGCGCCAGCGGATCGTTGTGCAGATCCACGCCGTTGTCTTTCTTGAACTCGTCCGCGAGGTAGTCGATCACCCGCAGGTCGAAATCCTCACCGCCGAGGAAGGTATCACCGTTGGTAGAGAGCACTTCGAACTGGTGCTCGCCATCGATCTCGGCGATCTCGATGATGGAGACGTCGAAGGTACCGCCGCCGAGGTCGTACACCACGATCTTGTGGTCGCCGCGCTGCTTGTCCATGCCGTAGGCGAGGGCAGCCGCGGTCGGCTCGTTGATGATCCGCTTGACGTCGAGGCCGGCAATCCGCCCGGCATCCTTGGTCGCCTGGCGCTGCGAGTCGTCGAAGTAGGCCGGCACGGTGATCACCGCTTCGGTCACCTCTTCACCGAGGTACTCCTCTGCCGTCTTCTTCATCTTCTTCAGCGTTTCCGCAGAGATCTGCGGCGGCGCCAGCTGCTCGCCCTTCACCTCGATCCAGGCGTCACCATTGGACGCCTCGGCGATTTTGTAGGGGACCATCTTGATGTCTTTCTGCACCACGTCCGAGGCGAACTTGCGGCCGATCAGCCGCTTCACGGCGAACAGCGTGTTGTCCGGATTGGTCACCGCCTGCCGCTTGGCGCTCTGGCCAACCAGGATCTCGCCGTCATCCGTATAGGCGATGATGGAAGGCGTCGTCCGATCGCCCTCGGAGTTCTCGATGACCTTGGCGTCTTTGCCTTCCAGCACGGCCACACAGGAATTGGTGGTGCCGAGGTCGATGCCGATGACTTTACCCATTACTAGTCTCCAAAATGTCCTTTCTTCTGCTGCCGGAACCTGATCTGGCCGGAAGCCTAAAACTGTCTATGCCCCTCTATATTTGGGCATCTGGCTGGGATTCAACTCCTCGAGAGGCTCCCATTTTCGCGCAGCATCAGCTCTGGGCCGGTGCTTTGCTGACCACCACCATGGCAGCCCGAACCAGGCGGCCGTTCAGCGTGTAACCTGCCTGCATCACGTCGAGCACCGAGTTCGGCTCGGCATCCGGGTTCTCGACCATGGCCATGGCCTCGTGCAGCTGCGGGTCGAAGGGCTCGCCAACAGGGTGAATGCGGCTGATGCCCGTCTTCTCCAGCACGTCGAGGAAAAGCTTCAGCGACAGCTCCACCCCTTCGCCAATCGCGTTCGCGTCTGCGGAGTCCGCCCCGCTGCCGGCCGCTTCCACCGCCTTCTCCAGGCTGTCGATCACGGGCAACAGCTCCGAGGTGAACTTCTCGAGGGCAAACTTATGAGCGTTCTCAACGTCCCTGGCAGCACGCCGACGGATGTTCTCCGCTTCCGCCTGACCGCGCAGGGCCTGGTCTTTCAGGGCCTCCACCTCTTCCCGGGCGGCGGCAAGCTGGGCGGCCAGCTCATCCGCTGATGCTGCCTGCGCCCCGGCGCCGGCGGCGTCTGCATCGCTGGTCCCAGCTTCCGCGGCCTGGTTTTCGTCAACCTTCTGGTCGAGCTGCTCGCTCAGGTCGTCTTTTTTGTCCTCGGCGTCTGCCATCTGGCCTCGTTCTCCGCTTCAAGGGTGTATTGCCACCCGGAAAGTGGGGGCAGGTGGGTGCAATTCAAGGGGCAACACCCGGAATTCCGGGCGTTATTTTGCAGTGCAGGTCGGTTCAGGTCTGGTTGATGGCAGCACCCAGCAGCCTGGCCGTGACATCCACCACCGGAATCACTTCCTGATAGGCCATCCGCGTTGGGCCAACGACCCCGAGCACGCCGGCCAGCTGCCCCTGCACCTCATAAGGCGCGGTCACCACAGACACCTCTTCAAACAGCTCGTAGCCGGATTCCTCGCCGATGAACAGCTGAATGCCATGAGTTTCCAGGCAGCGGTCCAGCAGGTGCAGGATGTTGCCCTTGTGCGAGAACGCATCGAACAGGGTCCGGACCGTGTCCGTGTCAGCGCTCATGTCGAGCAGCCGGTTCTCCCCGGATACCACCACCTGGGTAGCATCATCCGCCGCAGTTTCAGGCTCCACGAACACCTGCGAAGCCACATCGAGGGTGGTCTGCATCAGGTTGTCCATGCGGTCCTTGTCCGCCTGCATGCTGGCCAGCAGGGCGCTGCGGATGCGCATCAGCGAGCTGCCACCGAACTCCCGATTGATGAAGTTGGCCGCCTGGGTCAGCTCCACCTCGGTGTACTCGCGGCCGGTGTGGATCACCCGGTTTTCCACTTCCCGGTCATTCAGCACCAGGATCACCAGCACCCGATCGCCGGACAGCGGCAGAAACTCCACCTGCCGGAGCGCCACATGATCCCGTCGCGGCAGGGTGATCACACAGGTCATCTGGGTGAGATGGGAGAGCAGGCTGGAAGCGGAGTTCACCAGCTCCTGCGGCGACAGATCCGGATTCAGCTCCTGCTCCAGCTGCTCGAGCTGCTTGCTTTCCAGCGGGTCCAGGGACAGCAGCGTGTCGACGAAAAACCGCAGCCCGCGGTTGGTGGGGATCTTGCCGGCGGATGTGTGCGGCGACTGAACCAGACCCTGAGCCTCCAGATCCGACATGATGTTGCGCACCGTCGCCGAGCTCACCCCGACGGCGGGCAGCGATGCGAGCCGTTTCGATGCCACGGGAACGCCCTGAGCGAGGTACTCCTCGACCAGCATCTTGAACAGCGATTGCGCACGCGGATCAACCGGATCTTCCACCAACTCCAGGGCTTCCTTTAATCTATAACCGCTCACTTCAATCTATAGCCTTTGTCTCGAGCCCGCGCAATGCTCAAAACCCTAACCGTTAGTAACTTCGCCCTGGTGGACGAGCTGGAAATTCAGTTCGGCTCCGGCCTGACCGTAATCACGGGCGAATCGGGCGCGGGCAAATCCATCCTGCTTGCTGCCCTGTCGCTGGTTCTCGGCGAGCGTGCCGCCACCGACACCATCCGGCCCGGAGCCAGCCGAGCAGACGTCAGCGCCGAGTTCGACCTCAGCGCCATCGACTCGGCGCTGGCCTATCTGGCCGAACACGACCTGAACGATCCGGACCAGCCCGGACGGGCGCTGGTGCGCCGGGTGATCAACGCGGACGGCCGTTCGAGGGCCTTCCTGAACGGCACCCCGGTCAACCTGTCGGTGCTGCGCGAGCTCACCGGCGGTTTGATCGACATCCACGGTCAGGACGACAACGTCCGTCTGGCGGATCCCGCCGTGCAGCGCATGCTGCTGGATGGCTACGGGGTGGAGGCCAAGGTGCTGGCAGCCTGTCGGGAGTCCTTCCACGGCTGGAAAGCAGCTGAGGCTGAGCTTGCGCGGATGCAGGAGCAGGTGCAGAGCAACGAGGACCGGGCCGCGCTGCTTGCCTATCAGCTCGAGGAGCTGGACGAAGCCGCGCCCGAGCCCGGTGAGTTCGAGACCATCGAGCAGACCCACAAGCGCCTCTCCCAGGCGCAGTCCACCCGAGAGGTGGTGGCCGATGCGCTGTCAGCGCTGGAACAGGCAGACGCGCTCGGCCAGGCCCAGACCAGCCTGGCCCGGATCGACGACGACCACCCGGACCTCAACGCCGCACGCGAAACGCTGACGACGGTCAGCGATCTGATCCTCGATGCCGGCCGCGATCTGCGCGCGTTCGAGGAGAGCCTGTCCGTGGATCCGGAGTCGCTGCAGGCCCTGGAGTCCAGGCTGTCGCTGCTCCACGATCTGGCGCGCAAGCATCGGGTCAGCCCGGAAAACCTGCCCGCCCACATCGACATGCTGCGAGCGGAGCTGGACGGGATGAGCACGGATCGATCCAATCTGGAGGGGCTGGCAGAGGCGGCCAAGCGTCAGGAGAGCGACTACCGCAAGCACTCGAAGAAGCTGAGCCGGCAACGCCAGGCGGCCGCAGACGGTTTCTGCCAGACAGTCAGCCAGCACATGAACACCCTGGGCATCAAAGGCGGCGCGCTCAGCCTCACTTTCCACCCGCGGGAGAGCGAACATGGCGCCGAGGCCGTGGAGTACGAGTGCATCACCAACCCGCGCTACCCAGCCGCCCCCCTGGGCAGGATCGCCTCAGGTGGCGAGCGGGCCCGGATCAGCCTGGCGATCCAGATCGTTGCCGCTGCCAAGAACCAGCTGCCGAGCCTGATCCTCGATGAGGCGGACGTTGGCGTCGGCGGCACCACCGCCGACGTGGTCGGGCGGCTATTACGCGGCCTGGCAGAGCACACCCAGGTGATCTGCATCACCCACGCGCCGCAGATCGCGGCGCTCGGCGTCGAGCACCTGAAGGTGAGCAAAGACAGCGAGCAGGACACCCGGATTGCCGAGCTGGACGACGGCGAACGGGTGGACGAGCTGGCCAGAATGCTGGCCGGCGCCCGGATCACCGATGAGTCGCGAGACTACGCGCGCACGCTCCTGGAGGACGCCGGGGCCTGAGGCCTGTCCGGCAGCGGCTCGAATTCGCGGCATTTTGGCAGTAAGATCCGCCGCCATGCGAATCATGCTTGCCACTATTGCCTGTGCCTCCCTCGTCCTGGCGGGCTGCAGCTTCAAGCGCCCCAGGCTGCCTCGGGTGCACAAGCTGACCGTGCAGCAGGGCAATGTGATCAACCAGGACATGGTCGACAAGCTGCGTCCCGGGATGACCCGCAGTCAGGTCGCCTTCGTCATGGGCGAGCCGGTGGTTCGAAACTCCTTCAACGACGACCGCTGGGACTACGTGTACACCATCGAGCTGCCCGGCGTTTACAGCACCACCCAGACCGTGAGCCTCTACTTCGTGGACGAGCAGCTGGCGTACTTCACCGGCGATGTGGTGCCCTCGCGGGTTCAGGAAGCAGCGGAAGCCGAAGAGGCTGCGACGGCCGAAACGGCCACTGCCGAGGCGGCAGAGAGCCAGGACTCAGACTGATCGACCCGTTCAGCCTTGGTCGCTGACTCGGCGACGCCGGGCTTCCTTCGGATCCATTAACAGAGAGCGATAGACCTCGACCCGGTCATCGGGCCCGAGCCTCTCATCCTGATCGACGATCCTGCCGAAGATGCCTACCGTCTGCGCGTCGAGATCCAGCTCTGAAAAAGGCGGGATGCGGGACACCGCCTGCAGCGCGTCGCGGACGCGAGCGCCGGTTTCCAGCTCCAGATGCAGGCGATGCTGAACATCCGGCAGCGCGTAGACGACCTCGACGTGCACGGCAAACCTCAGCGGGCGCCGAGCAGGTCGTCGGCTCGGGCGCAGAACGCATCCACCATCTGGTCTGCGGCCTTGTTGAAAACAGCGCCGAGCAACGACTTCATGCCCGACAGCTGAAAGCTCAGATCCAGCTCGACCCGACACCCCTCGTCGTCGCCTAGCCGGACGAAGGTCCAACCACCGGTCAGCTCTTTGAACGGGCCCGAAACCAGGACCATCTCGATACGCTCGAACGGGGTGAGCCGATTTCTCGTGGTAAAGGTCTCGGTGATGCCGCTCGCTGACAGGCTGAGCGCCGCAACTACCTCGTCGGCCGACTCCTCGAGCACATCGGCCCCGGAGCACCAGGGCAGAAACTCCGGGTAGCGCAGCACATCGTTGACGATGGCAAAAACGTCTGCCGCCGGGTACGGCAGCAGCGCCGATCGTTGCACCCTGGCCAAGGCTCAGCCCAGCAGCGTGTTCACGAAGACGATGAGCACCGATACGGGCGCCAGGATTCCGGCCAGCAGCTTCCAGAGCACCGACTTGAAGCCGCCATCGATGCCGAGCTGGGCGCCGATCACGGTCTTCGGCAACGCCCAGGCACCAAACAGCGCGATGAACAAGCCGCCGACCGGCAACAGCACTTTGTCCGTCACGAACGAGGCGAAGTCGAAGAACGTGGGCTGGCCGAGGACGTTCACATCAGCCCAGTAGTTGAAGGAGAAGACGGTGCCGAGCCCGAGGATCCAGCTGAAGACGCCGAGAGAAATCGCCACCCGACCCCGCTTGGCGTTGTACTCCTCCACCAGGTAAGCGAGCGCGGGCTCGCTGATGGAGATGGCCGAGGTGATGGCGGCGAAGCTGACCAGAATGAAAAAGATGGTGCCGAAGATGGCGCCCAACGGCATCTGCCCGAAGGCGAGCGGCACGGTGACGAACATCAGCCCGGGTCCCTGAGCCGGCTCCAGCCCGTTGGCGAAAACGATCGGGAAGATCACCAGACCGGCGACCACCGCCACCAGCGTGTCGAGAAAGGCGATGATAGAGACCGTTGAGAAGATCGATGCGCTGCTCGGCACGTAAGCGCCGTAGGCCATGATGGCCCCCATGCCGAGGCTCAGCGTGAAAAATGCCTGACCCATGGCCGCCAGCACCGCGTCCGGCGTCAGCGAGGCGAAGTCGAGCCGGAACATGAAGTCCACGCCCTGAGACCAGCCGTCCGAGGTCACCGAGTAGCCGAGCAGCACCGCCATCAGCACGAACAGCATGGGCATGAACCAGCGCACGGCCGTTTCCAGCCCGCTGATCACCCCGCGGGAGATGATGTAGACCGTGAGGATCATGAACAGGGTCTGCCAGAAGATGAGCTGCAGCGGGTCGGCCAGGAAGTCGTTGAACAGGCTCCCCGCCTGCTCGGCCGTTGCCCCATCCAGGGCGCCGCTGCCCATCTGCAGGATGTAGTAAAGCGCCCAGCCGGCGATCACAACGTAGTAGGAGAGGATCAGGAAACCGGCCAGCACTCCGGACCAGCCGACCAGAACCCAGGCCGGGCTGCGATGGTGCTGCTTGATCAGGTGCCGCATGGTGTTGATGGGGCTCTGCCGACCTTCGCGGCCGATCAGCACCTCGGCCATCATGATGGGAATGCCGATGAAAGCGATGCAGAGCAGGTAGAGGATGACGAAGGCGCCACCACCGTTCTCGCCAGCGATGTAGGGGAACTTCCAGATGTTGCCGAGGCCGACGGCAGATCCCGCCGCTGCCAGCACGAACAACCAGCGATTCGACCACATCCCGTGACGCGATTCGGTAGGCCCTGCCATCTTTTCTCCAACGCCCTGACTCGTTGGCCGGGCATTTTGAACCACGGTTAGACGGGCGACAACCAGCCACGGGACCCGGCCCGTGCGAACCAGGCGACGGTAACGCGCCGGCAAATGTCTCTATAATCCGCCGATGGCAGGCAAGAAGAAAAAACCGGAGTCGAACACCATCGCCCTGAACAAGCGGGCGAAGTTCGATTACGAGCTCAGCGAGAAGTTCGAAGCCGGCATGGTGCTGGAAGGATGGGAAGTGAAAGCCATTCGCTCCGGCAACGTGCAGCTCACGGACAGCTACGTGCTGCTGCGCGACGGCGAAGCCTGGCTGCTCGGCGCCAACATCATGCCGTTGAGCAGCGCCTCGACGCACGTGGTCGCCGACCCGCAGCGGACCCGGAAGCTGCTGCTCCATGCCAAGGAGCTCGCGCGGATCTACGCCGGGACGTCACAGAAGGGCCTGACCTGCGTCGCCACAGCCATGTACTGGAAGGGCAACAAGGTGAAGTGCGAGATAGCGCTCGGCCGCGGCAAGAAGTCGCACGACAAACGCTCGAGCGAGCGGGACAAAGACTGGGACCGCCAGAAAGAAAGGCTGATGAAGCACGGTTGAGCCCCTCCGGGCTCGACTGGCCGTTACCGCTCAGGCCCCGATGGATCTCCGCCAGGCGATCATCTCGATGGCCGCCGCCGCCGCTTCGTAGCCTTTGTTGAACTCATCGTTTGCCGCCCGCGCCTCAGCATCTTCGATTTTGAACACCGGCAGCACCTCAACGATGACCGGCCGTCGGTACTTGAGCATGGCGTCGGACAGCCCGCGCATGCACTCGTTGGTGATCATCTCGAAGTGCAGCGTCTCGCCTTTGACGATGACGCCGAAGCAGATCACCGCATCGATCTCACCATCGCGGTCGCCGGCAAGAATGTCCGTTGCCGCCAGCGGCAACTCGAGCGAACCCGGCAGCGTGTGCACGTCGATCTGGCTGAAGCCCTGCTGAGACAGGACCCGCTCGCAGGTGCCGGACATGCTGCCGACGATCTCCGGGTACCACTTTGACTGCAGAATGGCGATCCGCCCGGGGTTCTCGATGGTCGGTAGGGCACTCAGATCGACGACGGTTTTTGCCATGGGCTCAGCCTGCTGCTCGCTGCCTTGAAACGGGTCCGCAAGGCTAACACAGCTCTGGTGCCGGGCCCGACGCCTCAGTATGGTTGCGACTGCTACTGGTCACCGCAACCTGCTGGAAAAAGCCGAAGGAGCAAGCAACTTTGAGCGATTTCATTCAATGGCGCCCGCACCCCTGGCACGGCCTGTCCACCGGCAAGGCGGCGCCGGAGCTGGTCAACGCTTTCATCGAGATCACGCCCTTCGATCTGGTGAAGTACGAGGTGGACAAGGAGACCGGCTACCTGCGGGTGGACCGGCCGCACAAAACGTCCTCTCTGCCACCTACCCTGTACGGCTTCGTGCCGAAGACCTACTGCGGGGAGCGGGTGAAAGCGCTGATGCCGGGCGCCGAGCGGGGAGACGAGGACCCGCTGGACATCTGCGTGATCAGCGAGCGGCCGATCGCCAAGGCGGAGGTCATCCTGACTGCAAGGGTGCTCGGCGGCCTGCCGATGCTCGATGGCGGCGAGGCCGACGACAAGATCGTCGCCGTGCTGGCGAACGACGAGATCTGGACGGACGTCAGGGATATCTCCCAGCTGCCGGAACGCTTCACCTCACGACTGCGTCACTACTTCAGCACCTACAAAACCCTGCCCGGAGAGCCTTCGGTGGTGGAGGTTGGAGAACCTTACTCACGCGACCATGCGGTGAAAGTGATTGAAGCGGCGGTGGCCGATTATCAGGAGGAGTTCGGCTGACCGGCTGAAGGCTTCATCGCTTCACCCTGGCGAAGAGGTCCACCAGCTCATCGAACTTCTTCCGCTGCTCCTGCTCATCCCCTGACTGAATGGCAGACGCCACGCAGGTCGCGGTGTGGTCTTTCAGAATGGCATCTTCCACTCTTGCCAGGGCCGACTTGATGGCCTGCACCTGCTGCAGCACCTCGATGCAGTAACGCTCCTCCTCAATCATTCTGCCGATGCCACGCACCTGCCCTTCGATCCGGTTAAGGCGCCGTATGGTTGCTTCTTTATCGAGATTCACTTTCTGCTCCGTCGCTCTGGACCACGGGAGTCTCATGGCCGCCAGTAACTTTTGCGGTTACTTTGCGTCTTTCTTCAACATATACCCTATAGGGGTATATAGTATCGCGATGAGAACGACCCGACCAGGCCGATTCAGTCGTCGGCAGATGCTTCGCCGCAGCACTGTCGCTGCCGCCAGCATGGCGGCATACGCAAGCCTGCCCAGCTGGGCGCGCGGCGAGATGACGGGCATCCGGGCGGATGCGAACAACACGTTTGATCTGGAAGTGAGCGAAAGCCGGCACCACGTTGGGGGCCGTCAGGGCCGGGCCATTCTGATCAACGACCAGCTACCGGCACCCCTGCTGCGCTGGCGGGAAGGCGAGCAGGTTACCCTCAACGTGACCAACCGGCTGAAGGAACCGACTTCCATCCATTGGCACGGGCTGCTCCTGCCTATGGAGATGGATGGCGTTCCGGGCGTCTCGTTTCCTGGTATTCCAGCCGGCGAGACTTTCACTTACCGCTTTCCGGTGCGCCAGGCAGGCACCTACTGGTATCACAGCCATTCAGGCCTGCAGGAACAGCTTGGGCACTACGGACCCATCATCATCGAACCGGCTCAGCCTGATCCGGTGCGCTTCGATCGGGAGCATGTCGTGGTGCTTTCCGACTGGAGCTTCGAGGATCCGAAGCGAATCGCGGCACGGCTCGGCAAGATGAGCGAGCTCTACAATCATCAGCAGCGAACGCTGCCGGAGTTTTTCGCCGATGTCCGCCGGGACGGCTGGCCCGCTGCATGGCGTGAGCGTGCCATGTGGGGGCGCATGCGCATGAACCCGACAGACCTCTCTGATGTCACTGCAGCCACCTACACGTTTCTCATCAACGGCTCGAGCTCCGCGGAAAACTGGACCGGCAGCTTCGAGCCGGGAGAGCGGGTGCGCCTGCGCTTCATCAACGCCAGCGCCATGACGCTGTTCAACGTCCGAATCCCGGGCGTGGCCATGAACGTTGTCCAGGCTGACGGGCTGAACCTCCAGCCGGTGGAGACCGATGAGTTCCAAATCGGCACCGCGGAAACCTACGACGTGGTGATCGAGCCCGACGCCGGCACCTACGCGCTGATCGCTGAGAGCATTGATCGCAGCGGCCAGGTGCGGGGCACCCTGAGCAGCGAAGGCCGGGCCATCGCTCCGATTCCGGAGCTGCGGGAACGCCCAACCCTGACCATGAAGGACATGGCGCACGGTTCGGGGACGACGGCTGATGGAGGTCAGGCTCACCATGCTCACCACCACGGCCATCAGGTTGCAGAGCCGCAACGACACGATCACCCAACAGGACCAGGGGTCGCGGCGCTGGCTGCCAATCCGGTGAATCGGCTGGCCGATCGACCGCTCGGGCTGGAAGCTGTCCCGCACCGGGTTCTGACCTATGGGGATCTTGCCAGCCTCGATCCCAATCCCGACCAGCGATTGCCGGAACGGGAGCTGGAGCTGCACCTCACCGGCAACATGGAGCGCTACATGTGGTCGTTCGATGGCCGGCGCTTCTCAGAGGTGGAGTCGCCCATCCACTTCAATCTGGGCGAGCGCCTGCGCTTGACCCTGGTCAACGACACCATGATGAACCACCCGATTCATCTGCACGGGATGTTCTTCGACGTGGTGAACGGCCAGGGCCCTCACAAACCCAGAAAACACACCATCATCGTCAAGCCCGGCGAGAAGCTGTCTGTCGACGTGACGGCCGACGCGCCCGGCGACTGGGCCTTTCACTGTCACCTGCTCTACCACATGCACGCCGGCATGATGCAGGTTGTCTCGGTCAGGCGTCGGCCGGAGGAGTCGCTGACATGAGGCAGAAGCTGACCTGGGCGGTGCTCGCTGCCGTGACATTCCTGACTCCGCTATTTGCCGCGGCGCAATCGGACCCGATCGAGTTCGATGACGCTCCGGCATACGGCGAGCACGCCGCCGACCACTACTTCGACGCCGGGCAGATGGCCGCCGTGATGGAGGCACAGCGGCACATGCACGGTGCCGCCAGGAACTGGATGGTGCTCGGCGAGCGTTTCGAGCTCACAAGCGATGACGAGTTCATCTGGGAGGCAGAGGGCTGGTACGGCGGGCAAATCAACCGACTCTGGCTTAAGACGGACGGCGAGACGGATGCCAGCAGCGTCGAGGGAGCGGAACTGCAGGCGCTGTACAGCAGGGCGCTGCGACCCCACTGGGATCTGCAGCTGGGCTTTCGCCACGACTTCGAGCCAACCCCATCACGCAGCCACGCGGTGCTGGCGCTGAAGGGGCTTGCTCCCTATCTGTTCGAAGTCGACGCCGCACTTTTTCTCTCCGAGAAAGGTGACCTTTCCGGGCGACTGGAAGCGGAGTACGAGCTCCGTCTCAGCCAGCGCCTGTTGCTGCAACCGAGAGCGGAGCTGGACTTCGCATTCTCCGGGGACGAGGCGGTCGGAGTTGGCAGCGGGCTCGGCGAGCTGGAACTCGGGCTGCGTCTCCGCTACGAGCTCCGCAAAGACTTCGCTCCTTACCTCGGCTACCAGTGGTCGAAGAAGTACGGCCGCACCGCGGAGCTTGCTGATGATCCAACCGCCAGCGGCGCCGTGCTCGGCATCCGCTTCTGGTTCTGAGCAGCCATCCGCCTTCTGAAAAACTGCTGACAAATCTTCCGACACTTCTTCTAACAAAGCTGCCAACACTCAACGAACGCGGCCGAAGCGAACAGACCACGCTCAGGATTGCAGCAAAGCGCCGGAGGCTGCTCAAAACTAATGAAAAAGAACGCTTGATTTGCGAGCAGGGAAGGATTATCCCTGCACTGCGGAACTGAGCTAACCAACACCGGAGCACGCACACTATGGCAACAGCAAAGAAAGCAGCGAAGAAAAAGGCAGCCAAGAAACGCCCTGCCAAGAAAGCAGCGAAGAAAAAGGTCGCTAAGAAGAAGACAGTAGCGCGGAAGAAGACCGCCGCGAAGAAGAAGGCACCCGCCAAGAAGAAGGCAGCTAAGAAGAAGGTAGCCAAGAAAAAGGTCGCTAAGAAAAAAGTTGCCAAGAAGAAGGTAGCAAAGAAGAAGAAGGCGCCTGCAAAGAAGAAGGCTGCCAAGAAAAAAGTTGCGAAGAAAAAGGTCGCTAAGAAGAAAGTAGCGAAGAAGAAGGTAGCCAAGAAAAAGGTTGCGAAGAAGAAGGCGGCCAAGAAGAAAACGACCGCCAGACGGAAGCGCTAGGACCCGGTTCCTCGCCCGGTCGGTTCCAAGCACCGGGCGAGCGTTGTTTCGGTCATGCAGTTCCGCCGAAACCCGAACGCTTCGCATGCCTCGAACGGCAGGAAGCCCCTTGCGGGCGCTTCCTGCCGGTTCCTAACCGCCCTGTTGATCCTGTCTCTGTCGGCACACGCCCGCAGCGCAACCACCCTGCACTACGACGCCTACCTTTCCGGCGTCCCGATCGGTTCAGCGATTGTGGAGATCGAGCTGGACGCTCACACCTATCGGATCTCGGGCGTTGCCTACAGCGAGGGGGTGGCGCACCTGTTCAGCGACTGGCGCTCGGACTTTCTGGCTGCCGGGAAATTACAGAACGAGGCACCGTTACTTACAGCCTATGCCTACGACGAGCGGGAGAGAAAGAAGCACCGTGTGCTCTGGCTGTCCAACGGCAGCGTGCGGCACGTGAAAAACGATCAGGTACGGCCAGCACACCCGGTGCGACCCGGCACCGACATCCTTACCGCGTTTTTTCTACAGGCCGACTGCTGGCCAGAAAAGGTCCTGCATACGGGGCGCTTCAGCTATCGGATGAAGGGCCGACCATCAGGCAAAGCCGACGGTTGCCACTTCGAAGTGCTGGACGCGGACGGCGACCGGGACCGCTTTTACGCCCGCTTCGGCCTGCACCAGGGGCTCCGGGTGCCGATCGAAGCGAGCACCCGGGGGATGCTGCGCGGTCGCATCAAGCTGCGCACGACGCCAGCAGACCAGTCCGCGCTGCTGGCGGCAAACCGCGGCCGCAAGGAAGACGCTGCGCGCGAACCGGATTGATTCAGGCGTTCATCTCTTCGAGCACCTCGGGCAGCGCATCCACATACATCTGAACGTGTTCCAGCTGGCCCATGCTGACCCGGGACCAGTTGTCGTAGTCGCGGTAGATACCCCTGATCAGCACGTTCCGCTCCGCCATCTTCTGCCGGAACACCTCGGCATTGAGATCACCCAGATCGACGAACATGAAGTTGGTCGCTGAAGGTAAGGCCGTTAACCCGACCTCGGCCAGCCCTTTGCTCACCATCTCCTTGGCCTCGACGATCCTGGCCTTGGACATCTCCAGAAAGGCCAGGTCGTTATAGCTGGCAACCGCTGCAGCCAGCCCGCCCTGATTCATGGCGTAGGAGCCGAGCCCGTAATCCAGCACCATCTTCTGCGTGGTCTCAGGCGAGGCGATGGTGTAGCCAACCCGCATGCCCGCCATGCCGTAGATCTTGGAGAAGGTCCTGGCAATGATCACGTCGTAGCCCTCGCGAACCAGATCAACCATGGAGGTGTACTCAGGGTCTTCCGTGATCTCGTTATAAGCCTCATCCACCAGAACCGTCGCCTTCCGCGAAGCCTTTTTGCAGAAAGCACGCAGCGCCTCACCATCCAGCACCAGGCCGGTGGGATTGTTGGGGTTGGTTATCTGCACCATCGAGATGTCGTCGCTGAGGGCCGCATACATGGCATCGAGATCGATGGCGAGGCCGTCGTCTTTCGGCAGCCGCACGATCTCGCCGGCGTGCCGCGTGCCCATCTTCAGCGTGGTGTCCCAGAACAGATCCGGCGCCAGGATGTTTCCCTGCGCGCCAGCCGCCGTGGCGATGTAGGTCAGGACACCGCTCGAGCCGCTGGACAGCGCGACGTGCTCCGGCGTGACCCTGTGACGCTCTGCGATCATGGCCTTCAGCATGGGCACCGAAGCCCCGACGTAGTAGGCACCGAGTCGGGTGGCTGCAAACGCCTCCTTGATCGCCGCAGGGCTCGGGCCGTAGGGATTCTCGTTGGCGTTGAGCTTGGCGACGTTGGCAGCAGGCCCATAGGCAGGTGCTTTCGCGGCACCCGCAGACGAGACAGCGGCCGCCGGCGCGAGCAGCGCAGCCCCGCTGGCTGCTCCAGCTGCAGCAACGCTGCTGCCGAGAAAGTGACGACGGGAAAGTGATGACATGAGAAGCCCCCTCAGACAGTGATTGACTTGTAGAACATGGTTGCGGCGACGAAGATCAGGTAGAAACCGAACAGACGTTTCAACCGCAGCTCGTCCAGGCTGTGCGCCCAGTTGGCGCCAATGGGCGCGGTGAAGATGGACAGCGCGCTGATCGCGAGCAGCGCCGGGATGTTGATGTAGCCGAGCGAGCCGAACGGCAAACCCTCGACGCCGAGACCTAAAACAAGGAAGCCAACGGTTCCGGGCACGGCGATGATGAAGCCCACACCCGCGGCCGTGGCGACTGCCTGATGAACCGGCCGGTTGCACATCACCATGGTGATCACCGTAACGGTTCCGCCGCCGATGCCCAGCAGCGCCGAGAAGCCGCCGAGCGCCGATGCCAACCCCGCCCGGGCCACACCGGTCGGCATGTTCAGCGCCGGAATGCTGCGCTTGAAGAAATTGGGGAAGAGAAAATACAACGAGTAGGCAAACACGCCGATGGCGAACACCATGAACAGGCTGCGGCCATCGACGACGGCGGCAACGTAGAGACCGACGCCCACACCCATGATCAGCCAGATCGACCAGTCTTTGAGCACGCCGAAATCCACTGCGCCTTTCGAGCGATGCACCTGCACCGATCGTGCGGAGGAAACGATGATGGACGCCAGAGAGGTGCCGATCGCCACGTAGATCAGCTCGGAGCCGGCTTCGCTGAACAGCGGGAATACGGCGAGCAGCGCCGGGACGACCACAAATCCCCCGCCGATGCCAAACAGGCCGGCAGTGATGCCCGCAACCGCCCCGGCTGCGCACATGGCGATGATCAACCCCAGCACTTCAGGTTGAAGCACTTCCATCGGGTACGACTTAAACGAATGAACTTATAGCCCGATGAAATACAAGTTCCATGCCACGGCCATCGCGGCCGCCAGATCGCGCCTCTACGCGCTCAACGGCACCTCGACAGCCTTTCGCCTGGCTTTCGCCTACCTGTATTGGTGCGCCTGCACCGTCCTGGTGACCCCTATTGGGGCGGATTCAAGATTGAGAGGCGCAACCAGCGCTCAGGCGTTGAGCGCCTCGAGCACCGACGGCAGTGCGTCCACATACATCTGCACATGCTCGAGCCGGCCCATGCTGACCCGGGAGAAGTTGTGGTAATCCCGGTAAACGCCGCGAACCATGACGTTGCGCGCCGCCATCTGCTCCTGGAAGTCGTTTGCGTTCAGATTGCCCAGGTCGACGAACAGAAAGTTGGTCGCCGACGGCAGAGCGCTCAGCCCGTTGGCCCGCAGACCTTCTTCGATCATCTCCCGGCCTTCGAAGATCTTGGCCCGGGACATCTCCAGGAAGCCCTGATCGTTGTAGCTGGCAACCGCCGCCGCCATGCCCGCCTGATTGAGGGTGTAGTCACCCATCCCGTAGCTTTCGATGAGCGCGGTGTTCTCTTCCGAAGCGATGGTGTAGCCGACCCGCATGCCTGCCATGCCATAGATCTTCGAGAACGTTCTGGCGATGATCACATCGTGGCCTTCCCGGACCAGATCCACCATCGAGTAGTACTCAGGCCGATCGGTCAGCTCGTTGTAGGCCTCATCCACCAGCACGGTCGTCTTTTTCGCCGCCCGACGCGTAAAGGCGCGAAGCTCCTCACCATCGAGCAGCAGGCTGGTGGGGTTGTTTGGGTTGGTGACGTGAACGAGGGCGATGTCCTCGGTAATGGCCTTCTCCATCGCCGCCAGGTCGATGGCGAGCGATGCGGTCTTCGGCAATCGGACGATCTCGCCGCTCTGCCGGGTGCCACGACGAACCGTCGAGTCCCAGAAGAGATCCGGCGTCAGGATGTTGCCGCGCTGACCGGCAGCCGTGGCGATGAACGTGAGCACGGCACTGGAACCGTTGGCCAGGGCCACCTGCTCGGGCGTGACGCCGTTGCGCTCCGCGATCATGGCCTTGAGACGGCGCACCGTGTCCCAGACGTAGTAGGCGCCACCATCGCGAACCGCCTCGAAGGCAGCCTGCATGGCAGCGGGGCTCGGGCCGTAGGGGTTCTCGTTGGCATTGAGCTTGGCCACATGGGCTGCCGGGCCGTAAGCAGGACCGTTTGCTGACGCGCCTGCCGCGGCGAGCGAAATGCCCGGCCCGGCGGCCATCAGGCCCGTTGCGGCAGCGCTGCTGCCCAGAAACAATCGGCGTGATAGGTCTTTCATAACGCTCCCCTCGAGCACATCTCTCTAGCAACCCCCATAGAAACCCTTTGCTCCGCGAAATGCCAGCCGGCGTCGCTCCCTCAGCCGGTCTCGTAGAAGAGCACACCACGGCGATCCCGATGACTCTCCGCCAGCCCCGCGTGGCGTAGATGCTCCAGGTGCGCATAGGTCTCACTTTCGGCCATGGACCCCCAACTGCGGGGCCGGAACAGCTGCTGCGAGTACTCCTTGACGCTGGCCGGGCGGCCGAAGCCCCGGGAGATCTCATGGATCTTATCCAGCCGCTCATGGTGGTGTGCTTTGATATCTTCGGCACGGCCCTTGAGGTCGCTGAACGGATGACCATGAGCAGGCAGCACCTGCTCGATGCCCGGCAGCTCGCCGACCCGGTCCAGCGAGTAAAAGAACGACAGCAGCGGGTCCTCCGAGCTGGAAATGCCGGAGATGTGCGGGGTGATGGTGGGCAACACATGGTCACCGGCAATGAACACGCCGGCTTCCGGATCGTGCAGACAGAAGTGATCCGGCGTGTGGCCCGGCGTGTGCAGCACGAACATCTCCCGTCCGGCCAGATGAATCAGATCACCCTGCTCGACCGGATGGGTCACCTCGGGCACGTTCATGCCGCGACCCAGCATGCGGAACACCCGATAGAGCAGCCGCCGGCTGAGCGGTGGCCTCGGCGTCTCCCCGCCCCAGGGGGAGGGTCCACCCCACCACCCGCCCATATCCGACGAGCCGTGGCTGTGCGAGTGTTCCGGTTCGGCTGGCGCCTCGGCGTCCTGCTGTGCCTCCAGGTCGTTGAGCGAAACCTCCGGCTGGTTCTCGACGATGGACTTGGCCAGGCCAAACCGGAAGCTGCGGTGCGCAACCACCGTTGACCCGTACTCCTTCGCGAAGCGCTGCGCGCCCCCGAAGTGGTCCGGGTGCGAGTGGGTGATCAGCACCGTGTGCACGTCTTTCGGTTTCAGCTCCGCTTGCCTGAGCCGGTCCTGAATCGCCTGCCAGGTCCAGGGTCCGGGCAGGCCAGGATCGATCACGGCGGCACCGTTCTCATCCAGCAGGGCATACATGTTGACGTGACCCAGCCCTGGCATACGGATGGGCAACTGCATCCGCAGAATGTTCGGCGCAACTTCTGTGACTTCGGTTTTTGCAACTTCCTGTTCCTGACGATGCGCCATATGCCTACCTTCTGTTGTTACCAGTGACCGTCCACGAGCACCGCTTCGCCATCACCGGGCCAGGGCGGCAGGGTGACGGCCACCACCTTCAGCGGCGCGTCGCCGCTGACCCGAACCTGGAACGCGCAGCGTGCCTCCAGGGCGACCGCATCCCCCTCCTGCAGAGGGCGCAATTCAGCGTCGCCGGATTCCGGCGCCCGCCAGAGCTCTGCCGCGCCGGACAGGACGTACCAGAGCTCTTCCACCTGTTTGTGCCGGACCGCCTTGCTGATGCTTCCCGCGGCGAAGGTGAAGCGAGCCAGGCTGCCGCCGCTGACCCGCCCCAGCCGCTCGACTGTCGAGCCATCCGGCGCGATCTCAACGCCGCTCACCGCGAGCTGCCGATCAATCGGACTTGGAACCGACGAAGCGGTAGACCAGGGCGCCGAGCACCGCGCCGATGATCGGCGCCACCCAGAACAACCACAGCTGACCGATCGCCCAGTCACCCACAAACACAGCAACCCCGGTGCTCCGTGCCGGGTTCACCGAGGTATTGGTCACCGGGATGCTGATCAGATGGATCAGGGTCAGGCCGAGGCCGATGGCGATGGGCGCAAAGCCGGCTGGCGCCCGGCCATCGGTTGCCCCAAGGATGATGAGCAGAAACATCATCGTCAGCACCACCTCGGTGACCAGCGCCGCGGTCAGCGAGTAGCCGCCGGGCGAGTGCTCACCGTAGCCGTTGGCGGCAAAGCCGGCGCTGAGATCAAATCCGCTGGCGCCGCTGGCAATCAGGTAGAGCACGCCACCAGCGAGAATCCCACCGAGCACCTGAGCGATGATGTAGCCGGCAAGCTCTGAAGCCTCGAACCGACCGCCTGCCCAGAGCCCGATGGAGACGGCCGGATTGAGGTGGCAGCCGGAGATGTGGCCAATGGCGTAGGCCATGGTGAGCACCGTCAGGCCAAATGCCAGCGACACCCCGAGCAGGCCGATGCCCACCTCCGGGAAACCTGCCGCGAGCACGGCGCTGCCGCACCCGCCAAGCACCAGCCAGAACGTACCCAGCAGCTCGGCGACGTATTTCTGCATCAGTCTCTCCTCCCCAGGAAAGGGCCAGTATAGCCGATGACCCGGTGGCGTCGGCCCGGGCTGTTTAGGCGCGGCGGAATGGGCGAACATGGCCTTCCACCGGTAGAGAAGACAGCATGAAAACAACGCTCCTGATGACAGCCATCCTGGTACCCGTTCTGGCCGGCGCAGAGGAACGCTCGCCGCTCGATGCCTTTCCCGAGCCCGCCGAGGGCCAGGTGCGAATCGTGATCCCGTTGCCGGAGATGAGCAGGCCGGACGACAACTACGCGGTTGAGCTTGTCGTCGGGCGGGTAATCCAGACCGACGGGGTAAACCAGGTGCGCATGGACACCGCCTTGAACCCCCGGCCGCTGGAAGGCTGGGGCTACACCTACTACGAGATGACGGGCAGCGGTCAGGTGGCCAGCACCCTCATGGCGCCGCCGCCTGGCGCCGAGACCGTCACTGCTTTCGTGCACGGCACGCCGCTGAACGTCCGCTACAACGCGAAGCTGCCGATCGTGATCTACCTGCCCGCAGGCTTCGAAGCCCGCTATCGGATCTGGGCGGCCGCCGCTGACTATCTGACCGGCCAGGAAGGCTGATTACCGATCCGGGACTCTGCTAAATTGCACGAAGCTAACAAGGGGAGAAACTCATGAGCATTACGGGACAGTGCCTGTGCGGCAGCGTGCAGTACGAATTCGACAACCCGCCCGCCATGAACGGCGTGTGCCACTGCAAGAACTGCCAGCGTCAGGCCGGATCGGCTTTTTCCACGCTGGCCGGGGTACCCAAGGCGGAGTTCCGCTTCACTGAAGGAGAGCCGAAGCTCTACGAAGACACGGACACCGTCAGCGGCAACCGGGTGGAGCGCTGGTTCTGCGGCAACTGCGGCTCACCGATCTACTCTGCGCTGGATTCCAACGCCGACATGATCTTCCTGAAAACCGGCACCCTGGACGACACCAGCAGCTTCTCGCCGCAGTTTCACGTCTGGTGCGACAGCAAGCAGGATTGGGTGGACTTGGCAGAGGGCGTGCCGACGATGGCAACCCAGTGAGGCCTTCGGCCGGCTAAAACCTATAGCCCAGGTGCAGCCCCCAGAGCAGGCCGGTGATATCCGCGTCCGTCAGCTTCTCGCCGTTGATCTCGAGCTCGCTCTCGTTCAGCAGGTAACGGGCTGAGGCGTTCAGCAGCCAGCGCTCGCTGAGCATGATGTCCAGCCCGAACTGGCCGCTGATCCCGAGCGCCGTTTTCATCTTGAGCGACTCGTCGGCGAGAAACTCCCGGCCTTTCTCGTCGAAGAAGAACGACGCCTGCAGGCCCGCCCCCAGGTAAGGCCGCCAGCGTCCGTTGCGATTCATGTGGTACTGGGCACTGAGGATGGTGGTCACCCGCTTCACTTCCCCAACGGTTCCGTTGCCGATCCCCGGACCGTGCTCGAATTTGAGCAGGTGCTTCGACGGCAACTGCACCATCAGCTCAACGGCCCAGCGCTCGGTCAGCATTCGTGACAGGTCGATGGACGCTCCCGAGCCGCTCTCCACGTCGAGCTCCAGGTCCGTGCCCGGCAACAGCACGTTTTCGAACTGCCCGTTCTTGCCCTTGGGGTGATACTTCGAGGCGCCGACCCGAACGGTCCAGTCCCCAGCGGCCTGGGCAAAGGCCGGCAACAGCAGCGTCAGCAGCACCAGCGAGGTACGCATATATCTCTGCGCAGAAACCCACCACCGCTTTCCACGCAAGTCTCGAGTGCTCATCGATCCAACCTCCTAGTCCAGAACCACACTGAAAGTCAGCACCGCGCCGCCGGGCAACGGCGTGGCGCTGATCCGCATCGCCGGCTCGTCAGCCGACGAGATGAAGGCCTCCTCCATGAAGCGAGCGATGAAAGCGCCAATGGCATATCCCGCCAGCACGTCTGAAGGATAGTGCTTTTCGGCCTCCACGCGCGCCCAGCCGGTGGCTCCAGCTATGCCGTAGAGGCCAATCTGGCTCGTGCGGAGCAGCCAGGCGGGGGCATCCACGTAATCCAGGTTCGACACCGCCATCGTTGCCGTGGCGGTTGCCATGGAGGTGTGCCCCGACGGAAAGCTGGCGTCATCACTACCATCCGGACGGGTTCTGCTGGTCAGGGACTTGAGGCCGGCCACCGTCCCGCGCTCCAGCGCCAGCGTCGATAACCCGACCGCAAGACCGCTGGCTCGATGCGCAGCGGAATCGCTGGGGACCACCAGCGCCGTCAGCAGGTAGCTGCCCGCCGCCAGATTCCGCAGCTGGTCGCTGGCGTTTTCAGCGTTGCTGCCGAACAGCGGCTGCTCCCGGACCGCCCACTCCGAAACCTCATCGTCGAGGTCCGTTGCCGCAAACACGACGGCCCCCGCCAGCGGTGCCCAGGTGTGCGGGCTGCCGAGCGCAGCACCCGCCGCCCGCGCCAGCCGCTGGCCGTCCGGCCAGGCAACGGTAGCGCCCCAGGAGCCTCTGTCCGTGATCCCGGCACAGCCACCCGCCAGCAGGGTCAGGCAGCAGATCATGGCTGCTCTCTTCAGCAAATCGACGCCCTCCGCGCGGCGTTGCTGCACGTTGAGAAGACTTTTGCGGCTAAAATCCGCCAGTCCGTCCCTGCAGTGCGCAACGATCATCAACCACGATACCGCCGAGCTCTTCTGCATTCACCTCAAGCGGCACCGGCGCCCGCGGCGCTCCCGTGCCGGTTCTGCATGGCTGCGGGCAGGGGTCACGCTCAGCCTGGTCGGCATGTTGAGCGCAGCGCCACTGGCCGCGGCACAGCTCTACGGCAGCGTCGGCCTCGGCTGGAACTACGCGCGCACGCTGTCGCTGCCGGACAGCTCGGCCCGGATTGATTACGACTTCGGGCTGCCTGCAGGCTCCCTGGCGCTGGGCGTCGAGCGGCAACGTTGGCGCTTCGAGCTCGAAGTCAGCCACCAGGAGAACGAGCCGGAGGTGCTCTACTTCCGCGGCACCGACCTCAGCCTCGACAGCCGGGAAAACGACCGCCTCTCGGCAACGAGCGTGCTGTTCAACGCCTACCGGACGTTCGAACTCGGCAGCGGCTTTCGGCCGTACCTGGGCGTGGGCGTGGGTCCAGCGAACATCGACCTCAAGTTCCGGGACGGCGCGACCGGCGCCATAATCGTCGATGACGGCACCTGGGCGGCAGCTCTGCAGGGGAGCGTCGGCGTCGACATCCCCATCACCCCCAACCTGGCCCTCGGGGTCGACTACCGCTACTGGCACGCGCCGGACTTCAGCCTGACTGACGCCTCAGGCGAGCGCCGCGATCTCAGCCAGAGCATTCACTCGGGATGGCTGCGGGCCCGCTACCTGCTCGGCGACGGCCGCGATCCGGTGCCAGCACACCCGGCTGCCAGCCAGCGTGCTTTTTTCGTCAGCGCAACTGCCGGCGGCGCCTGGGCTGTGGATGAAGACCTGATCGGCACCGACATACAGCTCGACGCCTTCAGCATCGGCCCCATGGCCGCCCTGTCGTTCGGTTACGCCCTCCGGCCGCGCTGGCACCTGGCGCTGGAGCTGTCGCGGCGCCAGAACGACATGCAGATCATCGACTACGGTGTCTCCTCCGGCGAGGCCAGAACCGATGGCGATGTTCGCGCCGACAGCGTAACGGCCAACGTCAGCTACCGGTTCCGACCGGCGCTCGCCATCACGCCCTACGCCGGAATCGGCGTTGGTGCTCATCGCACCCGCTACGACCTGAAGGATGCGACGGACAATACCGAGATCGTCCGTGACACCGCCTCCGGCTTCGTGTTTCAGTGGTGGCTGGGCTTCGAGTTCGCGATCAACAGACGCTGGTCTGCAAGCACGGACTACCGGATGTGGATAGGCGACGAGTCGAGCTTCGCGCTCAGCGACGGTACCCAGGTAGAAGCCCGGCACGTGGTGCAGACAATGGCGTTCGGCATTCGCTACGCCCTCGCCCGCTGAACCTCAGCAATCGCAACTCAGGATTCAAAGATGACGGCCTCGCTCCCTTCGCTACCCGCCCTGCTCGAGCCGCTGAACAACGCGCTGACGCCAGCGGTGCGGCTGGGTTTCGCCAACCCGCTGCCACTCGGCGCCGGCATCGTGCTGCTCGAGGTGGTTGGCCGGAAGACCGGCATGACGCGCACCCTGCCGCTGGTGTGCAGCGACTACGGAACGCTGCTCGCTGTCAGCACGGTTCGCAGCAACTCCCAGTGGGTTCTGAACCTGGCCGCCAACCCCCGAGCCAACCTCTGGCTGCGCGGCAGGCCGCGCACTGTGCTCGCAGCGGTTTTCCGTGCCGGCGAGCGGATCGACCAGAGCGGCCTGCCGGACGATCTGCCCGGGCGGGCGGCACAGGCGTTCAGCGGCTTGTCAGGTTCGAGCGTCGCCCTGCTGCACCTGCAGTAAGCCTGGCGAATCTCGAGCCGGCGCACGGCCGTCAGAGGTAGCGGGCTTCCAGGTGCTGCTTGAAGAAGGCGGCGTCCAGCTTCGAGCCGGTGACTTCCTCGAACAGACCCTGCATGGTGGTCTGCCGCCCGCGGCCGTGCACGCGGGCACGCAGCCAACCGAGCAGCGGCTGCAGATCACCCCGGGCGATCTGCCCGGTCAGGTCGTCCAGCTCCTGCCGGGCTGCCGCCATCCACTGCGCCGCACCGAGCGCGCCGAGCGTGTAGGTGGGGAAGTAGCCGAACAACCCAGCGTACCAGTGCACGTCCTGCATGCACCCATCCGCATCGTTACCCAGGGTCGAGAGGCCGAGGTAGTTCTGCATGGCTTCGTTCCAGGCCTCGGGCAGGTCCCGCACGGCCAGCGAGCCGGCGAGCAGCGACTGCTCGAGCTCGAAACGAAGAATCACATGCAGAGGGTAGGTGATCTCATCCGCATCCACCCGAATGAAGCCCCGCTGCACCTGGGTCACGGCCCGGTGAAGGTTCGCAGCGCTCCAGGCCGGATCGGATTCATCACGTTCGAAGTGCCTGCGGATCATCGGCGCAGCGAAGTCGATGAACTCACGGCTGCGGCAGACCTGAAGCTCCATCAGCAGAGACTGGCTCTCGTGGATGGCGGCGCCGAGCGAATCTCCGACCGGCTGCTCCCGCCAGCCCACGGGCAGCCCCTGCTGGTAGAGCGCGTGCCCGGTTTCATGGCAGATCGCCATAAAGGACTCGAGAAAGCCCTCCTCGTGATAGCGGGTCGTGATGCGTGTGTCGTCCGGTACCCCGCCACAGAAGGGGTGGTGACTGACATCAAAGCGACCGCGCTCGAAGTCGAACCCGAGCACACCCATGGTCTCTTCGCAGAGCGATCGCTGCGCTGCGACCGGAAACGGACCGGACAGCGGCTCGGTGGGCAGCTTGCTAGCGAGCACCCGCTCGAGAAACTCCGGCAGAAAATGCTTCAGATCTGCGAACACCGGTTCGATGTCCTTGATCCTGAGCTCGGGCTCATAGGTATCGAGCAACGCATCGTAAGGCGCCAGCCCCATGGCATCCCCCAGCGCCTCGCCGGTCTGTCGCTCCAGGCTCACCACCTCTTCGAGCAACGGCCGGATAGCCTCGAAGTCGTTTGCCGCGCGCGCCTGCCGCCAGGCCTGCTCGCAGTTGAGGGTAGCCAGGCGGGTGGCCCGCACCAGATCTGCGGGAACAGCGGTGGCCTCCACATACTCCCGTTCGATGTTGCCGAGATTGGCTGACTGCCAGTCGTCCAGGCCTGTGCCGTCCGCGCGGGCGGTGTTCAGGAGCTCGCCGATTTCAGGGTCGCAGAGCCGCTCGTGAATCACGCTGGTGAGCGTGGCCAGCGCCTGGCCGCGGCCGGCGCCACCACCGGAGGGCATCATGCAGGCTTCGTCCCAGCCGCTGATAGCCTGAATCTCTCTGAGCCGGGAGATCTCACTGAACTTTGCTTCGAGCTTTGCGTAGGCGGACATACTGCTCATCAACTGGCTGCAGGGATCGGGAGTATAGAGGAGAGTCGCAGCATGTGGCCGTGGACCCACTGCCGGTGTCGGTTGCGATCGGCGCGGACGCGTTCAGTCGCCAGCGACGCTGCCAGACCCAGCGATCCAGCCTTCCGCAAAGGCCTCATGGTCAGGAACGACACCGTAGTGAACACAGGCGTTCTGGAATTTCAGTGCCTCGCTGGGCGGCTTGCCGGTTGCGCCCGCCAAGTAACCGGTCTCGTACCAGTCCGCATATAGACACTCACCGGGACTGAGGGTGGTGCAGCCACCCAGCAGCATTGCCGAGAAGCCGAGCAGCAGAGCGTTGCGAACCGTTGTAGCCATCAGGGAGTCCATTCCATCCCGCACACCTCGGTTGAGGTGAAAAAGAGCAGGTGAGCTGAAGCCTAGAGACCGTGAGGCGTTGCAACCGCGAACCAGTTCACCGTTTCGTCTCGTCCGGGAAATAGCTTCCCCGTTCTCGCCGTTCAGCAGCCTGTTTGCGTGCGCTTGTAGTTCCCCAGGCCAGGTCATAGACTGATCGGCCCTTTTTGAAAAAGGGACCGCGGTGCACGGAGGCACGCGCAAGGGCCGGAAGAAGTGTCACGTCGGAAGAGAGACCCGACGAAGGAATAAAACACCGCCGCGCTCAGAACGAGATGGAATTGCGCTTGCATGGGGGACTGGGAGGACACCGCCAAACCGCGGCGGGCGCGGCCCGTCGTCTGCGCCCTATTGGCCCTCGCCTTCCTTTTCACAGCACCAATCAGCCACGCTACCGGCACTTCTGGCGGAGAACCTGAGCCGTCGCAGATCGACCTCAGAAAGTCGGCCGGCCCTGTAACGGCGCTACCCGACGGGCAATACAGCGTTCCCATCCTCATCCAGCTTGAGAACCTGGGCAGCAGGCCGCTTGCGAACGTGCAGGTCAGCGATGATCTGGCGCGGGAACTCGCGCCTGCGTCACCCATCGGAATCACCGGGCTGCGGGTCGAGGGCGGCTTGCAACAGATCAACGAGAACTATGACGGCACTTCGGTGATCACGCTGCTGGCCGGGACAGAAACGCTCGAGGCCGGCACCGGGGCCAGTATTCACTTCGACCTGCGTTTCTCGGCAAACGGCCAACCCGGTCCATTCTTCAACCTGGCGAAAGCAGTCGCCAAAGATCTGGCGAAAGGCAAGTCAGTAAGTGCTTGCTCACGCCCGCCGTTAGCAGATCCAGACATCAAATCCGGTCGCGGTTGCAAGCCGACGAAGATCAACATCCCGCCCCAGCCACCGCTGATCGGCATGGCGAAGGCAGCCGCCGAAGCAGAGTGGCTCGGCGATGGCTGGTTCCGTTCGCGCATGACCTTCATCGCCCGCAACTACGGTGGGGAGAAGGCTCTTAATGTTCAGATATTTGACGATCTAGGCATGACCTTCCGCGATGCAGCTGAGTTTCAGGTTGAGGCGCTCGCTTCGAGCTGGCCAGTCAACTCGAGCTTTGATGGGGTCGCCGATACCCGTCTGCTTGCTCCCGGCGCTTTCCTCTTCGCCGATGAGAGCCTCTCCGTCGAGCTGACTGTGAGATTTCGGCCAACAGCCGATATCCGCCAGCAGATCCTCAACATGGCCTGCGCTGGTGCCGAGGGTGGACCCTGCGACCAATCCTACGATGGTCAGGATCCCGACCCGGACGGCGATGATGATCCGAAAGAGCAGAAGAAGACGCTGATCTTCGACCCAAAGCCGATCATCGGCGCTGCCAACGACGCCTCCCCCGTACGCTATCCCGGTGGCCGGGAGGTCCAGTTCGACCTGACAGTCACTCTAAGCAATCTGGGTAACACGCCCCTGAGCGAGATCAGCGCGGAGAACGCCCTTGGTGCCATGTTTGCTGACGCGGTGAATAGCTACTCGGTGATCCCCGGCTCGATAACCAGCGACGGCCTGCCGATCAACGAGCGCTTCGACGGCAGCGCAGAGCTGAACCTGCTTGGAGCGGACGCCGCCCTGGCTCAGGAAGAGACGTCGACTATCAGCCTGAGCGTTACCTTCGAACCGGTTGAGGATGAAGGAACCTTTGAAAATCAGACAGTTACCCGCACGGCCCAGGGCGCACAGGACACCTCCACGGATGGCCTTGAACCAGACCCGGATCGCAACGGCGTGCCCAGCGAGCGTGAACCCACCCTGATCGCCTACAAGCTGCCGAGACCACCAATCTCGCGAATCGGCCTGGCCAAGGACGCCACCCAGTGCACGAAGACCAGTACCGGAGCGCGGCAGGTCCAGCTCGACTTTTACCTGGAGAACACCGGGGAGGTATCGCTGACGGGCCTCGATCTGGTTGATGATCTCCGCCGCACCTTCCCCGCGCCCGCCACCTTCCGCGTCATCCCAGGCTCGCTGACAAGCAGCGAGCTGCTGGTTAACTCCGGATTCAACGGCGCCGCTGATAGCCGGATTCTGGCGGGCGGAAACAGCCTGGAACCAGGACAGCGAGCGAGTGCCAGTGTCCTGGTGGAGTATCAACCGAACGATCGTTCTGGCTTCACCAACCAGGCGACAATCAGCACGAACGAAGGCGCCGAGGCCCTGTCAGCCCCGGGTACGGACCCCAACGCAGCAGATAGCGCGGCGACCGATATCTGCCCGGATCCGACCGACCCGGAGATCACGGTGGACAAGTCTCTGGTCGACGACCTGATACCCGTGCCTGACGCGGAAGAAACCTGGGATGCGCGCTTTCGAATCATCGTGCGGAACAGCGGCGACAGCCGGCTCGACAACGTGCAGATCATGGATGACCTGCGCGAGACTTTTCCCGCACCGACCACATTCGAGGTGGTTGGCAGCGTCTCGGTGAGCGGCGACCTCAGCGAGGAAAACCCGGGGTTCGGCAGAGGCACTTTCGCCCTGCTTTCAGGATCGGAATCGCTAGAAATTGGCGAAGCAGCAACCGTCGAGTTTACGGCCCGCTTCGGGGTTAACGATGACACGGAGGTTTACTTCAACGAGATTCTGGCCAGCGCCATCGACCCAGAAGGCACCCGGGTCTACGCAACCGACGACGAGCCGACCCGCATCGAGGTACCGGGCTCCCTGCGCGGCAGGATCTTCCTCGACGTAGACCACGACCGTGTCTTCACGTCGGGCGTGGACGAAACTCTGAACAACTGGGGCATCGAGCTGATCGAGGGTGAGCTGGACGCCGCGTCGTTCCGTGACGACCGAACGATCGATCCGGACACAACAAGCGACGGCGATAATGGCGGCACCTACAGCATCACGGCAATACGACCAAGCCGCTATGCGGTCCTGTTCCGCCACCCCGAAACCCAGGTCGCCTGGCAGCTGGTGCCAATCGTGATAGAGCCGCGCGGGGAAGCGGTTGTCGACCTGCCTATTGATCCCCAGGGTGTGGTCTACGACGCCGTCACCCGCAAGCGTGTGGCCCGCGCAAGGCTATCGATTCAGACCGCGGAGGGCGCCGATCTGCCCAGAGAGTGTCTGCTGCCTCAGCAGCAAGGCCAGGAGGTAGGGAGCCTCGGCAGGTATCGATTCAGCATCCGCCACGGCCAGGACGATGCCTGCCCGGAAGAGTCCCGGGAATACCGGCTGGTCATCTCCGGCGTGCCGGAACCGGATCCGGAGGACCCTGATGCGGTTGAGTACCGGCTGGGTGAATCCGAGCTGCTGCCACCTGTGGACGATGTTTTCGATGCGCTCAGCGACTGCCCGGGCAACGACCTGCCCTGCCTGATCGAGACGAACAACAACCCGCCGGAAGGCGATGAGCCCCGCTACTACACTGCTTTCCGCACCGCACCTCGCGGCGCCCTGGAGGCACCCGTGGTCGTCAACAATCACATTCCCATCGATCCCGTATCTCTCCCACCGCCGCCCCCACCAGAGACCGACTCCCAGGGCCTGAGCCTGCAGAAGTCGGCGAACCGGCGGCGGGTGACCGTAGGCGGCGTGGTCGGGTACCGGCTGCGGCTGGCCAATCTGGCCAGCATCCCGCTGCCGGTGGTGAACGTCACCGATGCGCCCCCACCCGGCTTCCAGATTCAGAACGACTCGGGACAGCTGCTCCGTGCCGGGGCAGACGGCATCCTCGGAACGCGGGATGACGTGAAGACAGACCTGCCAATCACCGGCACCGGCCCGGTTTCCTTTGCGCCCATCAGCTTCGAGATCGATGAGCGACTCGAGATCCGCTACGTCAGCCGCGTCAGTCCGGCCGTGCGCGAGGGTTCGCACGTGAACACGGCAACGGCAAGCTATCGCTACGGGGAGCGGACCTTCGAGGTGAGCGACGACGCCACCGTGCAGGTGATGGCCGATCCGCTGTTCACCCGGGCGACGGTGATCGGCAAGGTCTTTCACGACGCGGATGGAAACGGCGTGCAGAGCCGAGGCGAGATCGGCATGCACAAGGTCCGGCTGTTGACGCCGGAAGGGCTGATCGTCGAGACCGACGAAGAGGGCCGCTACCACATCGCCGACATCGACGTGACCCGCAGCTACGGCGCCAACTACGTCATCAAGCTCGACACCAACACCTTGCCCAGCGGCTGGCAGAGCCTCTCGGACACCCGGCAGATTGTGCATCTGGCGCCGGGCGGCATCGGCAAGGTGAACTGGGCAGTCGATAACACCCGGGACCAGGACAAAGGCGATGATTGCTGCGGCGAGTACCTGAACTTCCGCTACTTCGATCCCTTCGCCACCGAGAAACGCCTGGATGTGTATCCCTCCCGGATCACGAAAAACGCTTCCGACTGGACGCTGGAGTTCAGCCTGTCCAGCAACTACTACATGCAGGCGCCGCTCTACGAGCTGACGATCACGGGTGAGAATGACGTCAGCTTCACCGACCCGGATCGGAAGAGGCTCTGCGGTTTGCTCGAGCACCCGCAGCAGTTCGTACGCATGTCCCGACTAGGCCTGCAGTCGGGTCGGCAGTACTCCTACAGGTTGCGCGTGTACGAGATGGGCGCAGCCGAGCGGAAGCGCCATCAGGACGAGCTGCAGCGATCCACGCACGGCACTGAACCCCAGCACCTGGACTGCAGAACGATCGAGGACGTACCGTCACGCCCCTTCGACACGACACACAGCTTGAGCTTTCATCTGCCCGAGAATCCGCAGCTGACCAGCTGGGCCGGACGCAGAGGCATGTCTCCCGGCTCCGCTCTGGACCGGGAAGGCATCGTGCTCGGCCCCAGGGTTCAAGGGCGCGCGGTGCGTCGTTACGAAAAATCCAGGGATCCGGTGGAAGTGCACTGGAAATCGAACGACAGGCTGCTCAACAGCAACGAGCAGCTTGTCATGGATATGCGCGGGGACCCGGAATGGGAGGTGTTGCCGAAAAAGAACGCGGCTCCTGAACCCCTGCCGTCCACCGTCGCCCCGGATCAGCCCAGGGACAATCTGATCGGTCAACGGGAGCTGCCGAGCAGGATCGAGATGGAGGTCAAGTTCGAGGAATCCCGCAGAGCCGCCGACAACTCGCCCGTCGGCCGAACCTGGCTGAATCGGGACAGCCTGCACCAGCCGCACGATGTGGTTTACGGAGCAACGGGAATGGAGACCGCGATGCTCTGTTGCGATCTCGAGACCGCGGTGGAAACCGTGGCTGACCAGGACAACAACATCTACGCGATCCGCGTGCACAATCGCAGCCACGAGCCCATAGAGCCCGCCTTCGAGGTCCAGGGCAGTTGCCCGTGGACGGCACCGGATTCAGCGCAGATCGAGCCGCGAACGACACGTGAGTTTTATCTTGGTGGCTTCCATCAGGAAGGCCCGTGGGCCAGGAGCTGCTGGCGCTACATCAGCGTCCGCATCAGCTCGCCCCTGCTTCCGCGGGGACCCGACGGACCAATGATCAAGTATGTGATCAGCCGTCATCGCTACGAAGAGAACGGCCCCTGGCGGCCGCCGCGGACCACGGCGCACTGCCTGGACGTCGAGGGAACGCCGCAAGTGACAGAGCAGCGCCAGGTCGCAGCCATTCGCGTTGAGGACGAGGATCCGAATCGGGAGGAAGGTGTAATCGCGGAGGATCTATTCCGCCCGAACAACGACTACGGCGTCGCCGTCGTTGATCTGACCATCGGCGGTCGCTCACTCAGCGGCGGTCTAGAAGATCTCTCCGCCGACCTGGACGGCTCTTTCGCCGATGGACGGGTCGCCGCCTACTGGCGGGGAGAGCGGATCCTGGGCTCGACTGGCGACCATGAGCAAAACGAAGACGATCAGCGAGACCTGGCGAAGGAAAACCAGGAGCTCGACACGCTCAGCTGGGTTCTGCAGATCGATTCGACCAAGGACGATCTGGACAACCTGTTCGACAACCTGAAAAGGAAGGATCCGGATCGCATCTTCCGGCAACTGGATACCGATCAGTACTACCCTACCTATGGCGACGACTCGACCACCATCCTCGACACCGCCACCCAGGGTGCCTTCTATGCCCGGGTCGCCGCCAATCGTTCCCACGCGTTGTGGGGTAACTTCAACACCGGACTCACGGGTACGGAGTTCGCGCAATACAACCGCTCGCTCTATGGCGCTTATGGGGACTATCAGAGCAAGGCACGCACCCCGCAGGGAGAGAGCCGGTGGCAGCTCAGCGGCTTCCACTCCGAGGCGCAGACGACCTCAGGCAGCGCCTCCTATCTGGCCACCGGCGGCTCGCTGTACTACCTGCCACATACGGACATCGTCATGGGCTCGGAAAAGGTCTGGGTCGAAGTGCGTCGACGCGACACGGAGCAGGTGGAGGAGCGCGAGATCCTGCTACCGGGCCGGGACTACGAGGTCGACCCGTTGCAGGGGCGGATCCTGCTGCAGGCGCCGCTGGCTCAGGTGGTACGCGAGCGCTTTGCCAACGTGATCCGCTCGCGAGCGCTCGAGGGTGACGACATCTTTCTGTTCGTTGACTATGAGTACCTGACACCAGCCTTCGAAGCGGAAGACCACAACTGGGGACTTCGCGGTAAGGCCTGGGTGCACGATGCGGTCAGCCTCGGATTCACCCACGTCACCGATGAGCAGGCCACGAACGACTACCAGTTGAACGGCCTCGACGCCATCTGGCGCCATGGCGAGGACAGTTACCTGAGCGCGGAATTCGCCCGCTCCGAAGCTGAACGTGGCGGCAGCAGCAAGTTCTCCCTGGATGGCGGGCTCACCTTCGAAGAGAGTGCCGCGAGCTCTGAACCCGCTGGCTCGGAGGGCGAAGCTCTGGGCTTCGAGGCGCGGCTGAATCTGGAGGATGTCAGCGAGCACAACGGCAGCGTGCACGCCTGGTGGAAACAGCGGGACGCCGGCTTCGATGCCGACCGTTTCCGTGCCGGAACTGAAACCACCGACCTGGGCTTGAACTTCGCAACCGATCTCCTCGCCGGTTGGTCGCTTTCCGGCGGGGCTACAGAGCTCGACCGTGACCAGGACCGCCGCTCCCGCACCGCCAGGCTGCAGGCCAGCGGTAGCGCCGGTTGCAAACGACCAGGCAGGAAGGGCAGGCGGGGCTGTGCAGAGTTCGACCTTGAGGCGCGCTACGAAGACCTGTCCCTGGACGACAACGCCTCTTCCCTCCTGCCCTACCGACAGGAGGACGGCAGCGCCACCCTGCTGGGCGCCCGCGCCGGTTACTGGATCGATGAGGCCACCAACATTTACGCCTCAGCACAGACGGCCCTCAGCTCGGAGCGGGACTACGAGGACAACGATCTCATCGCCGTCGGCACCAACACCCGCTTCTCCGACAAGCTGGCACTGAGCCTCGAAGCGGCAGACGGCGATCGCGGCGAGGCGCTGATTGCAGGCGCGGACTACCGCATGAGCGACAGGGCCAGCTTCAACCTCTCCGGCGGGGTTGGGGCTGGCGCGCTCAGCCGCTTCTCCGGCCGTTACCAGCTGACCGAAGGCCATGAGCTCTTCGGCACCTACACCATGGATCCGGACCGGACTGACGGCGCACGCAACCTCCTCTCTGTCGGCCAGCGCCGAGACCTCGGCAACCGGATGCGGATCTTCACGGAGTCGCAGTTCGGCCGCGGCTTCGGAGAGCTCAGCAACGGCCATCTGGGCGGTATCGAGCTCGATCACGATCGCTGGGTGCTCTCCACCACGCTGCAGGCCAGCAGCGTCGAGCGCAGCGAGGCGACGTTCGATCGTCTGGCGGCAAGCATCGGCGCCGCCTATCGCAGCGAATCAACCACGCTTTCCACCCGCTTCGAGCTCCGGGAAGACGAAGGTGACGACCTGAAAACCCGTCAGTACGTGAGCTCGAACGCGCTGGCCCATCAGCTGAGCGAAGCCGGCCGCCTGCTCGGCAAGGTCAACGTTGCCTGGACCGACGACAGATATGCTGACCGGGAAGCCGGCCGCTTCGCCGAGATCGCCCTCGGCTACGCCCATCGTCCGATCGACAACGACACCTGGAACGGCATGGTCCGCTATAACTATCTCTACGACGTCGGCACCGAAGGCCAGAGCAACGCCCCGGGTGACGAGAAAGCACACGTCGTTTCAGCAGAAGGCTTCGTCGACGTCCATGAAAAGCTGCAGTTGGGTGCTAAGCTCTCATACCGGGGCGGGAAGACGAGAATCGAGAAAGGTACCGGCGACTGGTACGACCTCAGCATGGGCATGGCCGTGGCCCGGGCGAGCTACCGGATCAACCTCGAGAAGCTGCACAAGGGCACGCGGTTGCTACCCGACCAGGTCGAGCTGCTGGGTGAGTACCGATGGCTGGAAGACTTCGAAGGCAACAGCACCCAGCGGGGCGCACTGCTCGGGATCTACCGGAACTTCGATCCGCGGCTGCGCGCGGAGCCGGAAGAGCAGAGGGCGATCACAACCGGTGCTAAACGCCTGCTGGAGCCAACGATGCGGGTCGGGATCGGCTACAACTTCTCGGGCTTCGACGACGACATGCGACAGGACAACTACAAATCTCACGGCTGGTTTCTAGACATGATGGCCGTGTTCTGAGGGGAGGAAGCATGCGAATACTCTATCTGACCGCTAATCCGCAGTGGGTGCGTAAAGATCCGCCCGAGAACCAGCAGACCACGATAGGCACCGGCAAAAAGCGGATGACCCCGGCGGAGCGCCGCAAGCTGTTCAAGAAGTACGCGCCGCTGAAGCTCTGGGAGGAGCTCAAGAAGCTCACCGACATTCTGTTCGATGCCCGCGGCGAAGGCCGCGTGTCGCTGGAAGTGGTTCCGGAGATCGACCGCGGCGATGTGGTGCGCTACGTCGGCTCGCGCAGGCCGAACGTGGTGCACTTCAGCGGCCACGGCGAAAAGGGAGAGCTGATACTGAACGGCTCGTTCGACCAGGCTGGCGAGAAAGTGCCGGAGGAGTGGCTGGCCGGCGTCCTGGCAGACAGAGGCATTGACGTGCTCGTGCTCAACTGCTGCTGGTCAGCGACCATCGCCGAGAGCATGGTCGAGCAGATGAAGAGCGCGGCACCGCTCGTCATCGGCACCACCAAAGAGGTGGGAAGCAGGGAAGCCGCCGAGTTCACCGAGGCGTTCTACGACGCGTTGCAGCAATGCGCCACGCTGCGCGAGGCATATCGGAGCGCCACGGCTGACAAGCCAGGCCTCTACAAAGCGTTTCCCTCCGAGGACGACGACCGCTGGAACAGGCAACTGACGCTGAAGGAACCGGAGGTTGCCAGCAGCACAGATGACACTGCGAAATCAGGCCCGCCTGCTGAACCGACCGAACCCGCCCCCGAGCAGGTGCTGCACGGTTATCAGGAGGAGGTCTCACAGATTCGCGGCAACCTCTGGTTCAGCATGGCCTGGGATCTGGCCATGGTGATCATCGGTTTCGAGGTTGCGCTCATCGGTTTTCTGCTGATCAACGGCCACTACGAAAACACGCTCACAGCCATCGCCACCTGGCTGGCCGACCCGGTGATCACCACAGGCGCCTGGGAGTGGGTGGACAAAACGCTCAACTTCATCTTCACACCTTTCGTCTGGCTGCTCAGCGTGCTGGCAAAACCCATCTCATGGGTGCTGAGCGGCCTGTCCCAGATCAACAACGACCTGGCATCGGAAGACGCGAAGTGGCTGCAGTGGGAGCCGCTAGCGATCATGACTGCTCTGGCCAGCGTGCCGGTGGCGAGGCTCGCCTCGTTCTTCTGGGTTTTTCTCGGCTCTACCTATGCACGAGTGGCATTGGTCGCGGTAGGCGCCCAACCTGAGGAGAAGATCAGGAAGGAGCTGGCGAGCGGGAGGATTCCGCTGATGCTGAAGCGCCTGAAGGAGTATGAGTTATGAGCGAGAAACTCTCAGACCTTGCTCTCGCACACCGTCTCGATTCCGCATCTGGACTCGCTAGACGGGGCGCGGTCATCTACCAGACCACCCGCAACATGATGATCGGCGTCGGCCTAACGGCCGCCGTCTTTCTCCCCCTCACTGCCTCGAACGAGCAGCAGGAACAGCCGGAGAAGACGGTCATCAAGCTGCTGCCGACTCAACCGGTAGTGGTCACCAGCGAGCTCAAAGTTCCGGAAGAGGTGTTCATCAACGCGACCCCGGACATCGATGTAGCAGTGCTTACCTCACCCGTAGAAGGTGCAAGTCAGATGACGAGAGCATGGCACCGAACCACCTTCTCCGAAACCAACGATGAGTTCTGGGCGCTACCGGATGCGCAGTTCATCCTCCGATTCACGCGTGGCACAAGCTTCCCGGGTTGCGCCGGTCCAACCTGCACGGGTACTTTCGCGCTGACGGACCAGGACGGCGGAGAACTCGCCACGATATCGGTCAACGCGGGGAGAACGGTGACGAGCGATCAGTGCGACCTCCTGCGCCCGCCAGTCGTGGTAACCGAGACCCTGGCTTGCGAGTTGCCGGGGATCGCGAGCGGGGGTGCAGACGTCTGTCTCTGGCTGCGGCCATCGCAGCACCCTGAGGTCGAGCCAACGTTCACGCCGTCAGGTTCAGCACCGGTGCGCACGTTGGTAGAGGACACACTACCGCTGGACGTACGCTGGATTATTCTCCGTGAAGATGAAGAGAGTTGTCCCGACTACTGAAAACAGACGAGGAGATCGACATGGCAAAAGGAATGGCTCTACTGATCGGCGTCAACGAGGTCGACCCGGACGCTTACGATGGCGAGTGGAACGGCAGGCTCCGCTTCCCGGAATCGGACGCGGAAGCCATCGGCGAGATCGCCAGCGGCTTCTCGCAGACGTTTCTGCGTACTGAGGGCGCAACCATCGGCGCCGTCAAGGAGAAGATCCGGGAAGCGGCAGATGCCCTGGAGCCGGGCGACATTTTCTTCATGTTCTACTCGGGGCACGGCAACATCATCGACGACGACAGCGGCGACGAGCTGACCGATCCGCACGACGAGACCCTCTGCCTCTACGACGGCCAGCTTCTGGACGACGAGCTTTACCGCCTCTGGCCGCGCTTCAAAGAGGGCGTGCGCATACTTGTGATGTCCGATTCGTGCCACAGCGGCTCCATCACCCGAAGCGGCGATGAGGATGATTTGCCCAAGGCCATGCCAGAGGATACCGCCAAGACCATCGTCATGTTCGATCCTGAGTACTACCGGATCCTTCGCTCAGAGCTGGAACCTGAGAGCGGCGAGGTGAAGGCTACGGTGCGGCTGATTTCCGGTTGCCAGGAGCACGAGCGGTCCTGGGAGAACAAGCCGCTGAAGCACGGTCGATTCACCGCAGCAGTCATGGAGGCCTGGAACGACGGCGCTTTCGAAGGGAACTACGCAGCGTTCCACAAAGCAATCTGCGAGGCTGAGTCACTGGGCGGCAAGCAGACGCCGAACCTGAACACGTTCGGCACGGAGAACATTCAGTTCAATCAAGAGCAGCCGTTCTCCATCGGCTGACAGCCTGGCGGGCGATAGTCCCGGTCACCAGAACAGCTGACCGGGACTGCTGCCAACTTAAGATCACTTGTTGATTGGCGGACCCTTCGGGTCGTCACCGTCGTCATCATCGTCATCGTCGTCTTCATCGGGTTCACCACCAATGGTCAGCAGGGCCAACAGACGGCTCAACTCAGAATCTTCCGGGTAGCCTCTCAGTCTTCGCTTCATAGCTCTTCCTCCTCCGTGGAAGGCCAGTGTGCATGGATTAACAAGCTGATGGCAAGGGGCGAAATGCCGCTCCGCGGTGGAGCAATCAGTGACGATCGAGCATGGCCTGGAAGCGCTCGGCATGGCTCTCGCGAAGCGATGCCAGGGCCGGCTCATCGGCAATGAAGTGTTTCTGCTGAGCCCAGCCGTTTGCCAGCGCCAGGTCTAGCTCACGGAAAGTAGTCTCGATGTCTCCAGCTTCGGCCGCCACCAGGCCGGCCCAGTAGTGGGTCATGGGGTCGCCACCCGGATTCAGTTCGAACATCCGCTGGAGATGGGCTCGCGCCGCTGCGAACTCACCCAGATAACCTTCGTACAGCGCGAGGTAACCGAAGGTGGTCCACTCGTTCGGATCGATCTGCATGTCCTGCTCGGCCAGCCTCACCGCTTTCACCAGGGAATCTCTTGCTGCTGCTTCACTGCCGGGCAGCAGCCGCTGAGACTCCGCCAGCTTCCCCCAGAGACGATGATCATCGGGAAAGATTTCGCAGGCTGCCTGCAGGTGCTGCACCGCTTCTGCATAACGCTGTTGGTAGTGGTACATCGTGCCCAGGCTTTCATTCGCCCATCTGTCGCTGCCCGATAACGCCAGCGCCCCGTTCCAGGCTTCCTCCGCTTCATCGCTGCGCCCGAGCCGGTACAGGACGTTGCCGTAGTTGGTGAGGGTTCCCGCGCTCCCGGGCTCAATCGTCAGCGCGATCCGCATCTGCTCCAGCGCCTCTTCGAGGCGGCCCACGTACATCAGGTAGTTGCCGTACTCGTGGTAGGAGTACCAGTAGTCCGGCTCCACCGACATGGCCTCGAGAAACGCTTCCTGGGCTCGAACCCGATCCAGCTCGCTCTCGGACAGATAGGCCTGCCTGGCGTAGAGCTGCGCCAGAGCAATCCGGGCGTCGGCCGAGCCCGGCACCTGCTCCACCGCCCTTGCCAGCGTCGTCGCCGCCTTCTCCAGCTCTCCCGTATCCCGGAAGTAATTGCCGAGCGCGAGGTTTACCTCAAACAGATCCTCGTCGAGCTCAACCAGACGACTGCAGGCTTCTCTTGCCGGCTCGAACGGCCTGGCAAGGTGATAGGCGCGTACGTGCGTGGCGCACAGGCCTGCCTGTGCCCAGACGAACTCCGGGTCGAGGGCAACCGCACGAGCAAACAGATTCGCCGCTCGATCCAGCGAAATCTCATCATCCAGCGGCGAGCGCAGTATCGTCCTTGCCTGCAGATAGAAGTCGTAGGCAGCTGGAGAGTCAGTGGACTGTCTGGCAATCCGGTCTTCTTCGGCGCGGCTCAGGCCTTCAGTCTTGAACTCCCGGGCAATGGCCCGGGTGACATCGCTCTGAATGATCAGCATGTCGGCCAGCGGGCGGTTGTCGTAGTTGTTGCTCCAGCGGACGATTTCGCGACCGGACGATATGTCGACCAGCTCGAGGTTCACCCTGAGCTGCTCGTTCCGTCGCAACAGGTAACCGGACAGAAGATTGCTGACACCCAGGCGCCTGCCGATCTCCACCAGCCCGAGCGTTTCGATCTCTTCGTTGCGGAAGGCGAACGAAGAGCGCCGTGATGCCATCTCCAGAGACTCGATGCCCGTCAACCGATTGAGCAGGTCCTCGGAAACGCTGTCCGGATAGTAGGGATCTTCATCGAAACCGCCGCGATTCTCCAACGGGAGCACCGCAAGGCTGTTCGACGCCGGCGCGAACTCGACCACCTCGGGAAGGTCATCCGTTTGCAGCAGGAAGGCAGCCATAACAAGCGCGACCACGGCGAAGCCCGCCAGCACCCAAAGGCTCTTTTTACCCGGTTTGCCGCCACCACTTTCCAGGTCCACCGGTGGGAAGCCGTGACCTGGCACCGACTTCGGCAGATCCTCGAGGCCTGCAGGATCGATGGCATCCAGGAGCCGGCGCTGATAATCGACGAGTTGCACGTCATGGCGATGAACCGCCTGGATGGAGCCCAGCACCAGATCCAGACCACGCGGCAGCTCCGTAGGCTCCAGGTAGATGACGACAATCGACTTACCAAGCTTCAGCGCGTACTGAACCTCATCCCGGCAATGCCGTGAGTTCACGGACCGTGGCGTCACAAAAAACAGGAAGTACTCGCAGTTGTCGATGGCAGCCGCCAGCTCATCGGTCCACTCAGAACCCGGCCGTATGCCTTCGTCGTACCAGACCGGCTTACCCGAGTCGCGAATGAACTCGAGCTCCGGGTACACGAGTTCCGCATCTGCATGTGAGTAGCAGATGAAGACGAAACTATCTGTTCCCTCGTAGGCCGGGAAAGGTGTGTTCACGCGTAAACTCCCATCCTGCTCGAGTCTAGCAGCAAGGCGAGGCTGCTCAACGCTTCTCTGTGGGGAGCAACTAGTCAGCTCTGAGGGCGTTCTGCCTGGTGGTCTGAGGGCTGCGGCGTAACAGCCATCAGCTTCACCCCGTCCGTGCGGAACTTGTGCCAGGTATCTGCCGGAACCACCAGCAGCTCCCCGGCACTCACCTGGTGGACAACCTCCGCCCCGTCCAGCAGCAGAATCAGCTCGGTGCGGCCCTCACAGACCAGAACCAGCTCATCCCCGACCGGGTGACGCTCCCAGGCGCTCTCGCCGGCAAAGTGAGCCAGGTACACGCCTCCTTCGCGAAATTCCGACAGGGTGCAGAAGGCGCTTTGGATGTCGGTTGAATCCGGACGGCGGGCCGGGGCAAACGTCAGCGTGTCGAAACCATCCGCCAGGCTGATCGGCTTGCCCTTGCCTGATTTGCTTTGTTTACTCGACTCGCTCACGCCACTCCCCCTTTGTTTGCCCCTGCGGACCTCCGCTCAAGGTTACCCGGAAAGCGGCCCTCTCGGCGCCGGTTACAGATCCAGCTGCAGGCGCAGTCCGCCTACCACCACCCGCTCTTCCTCCGGATTGTCCGCGGGGTTGAGAACGAGCTGCAGGTTCGGGCTCAGCGCGAAGAACGGGCTCAGCTGCAGGCGCCAGTAAAGCTCGAAAATCGACTCGGTGCGTTTCGTCTTGTCAGCGGGTTCGCCCGTTGCCCAGCCGAATCCCAGAGCATCGTGCGCACGGCCCAGCGGCTCTGCGACGGTGATGCCTGCGGAGACGAAGCGGCGGAAGTCCGCAACCTGGCGGTCGGCAACGGACAGCCTGGCAAAGGCAGTGACAGGGCCGAACGGCTGCTCGATGTTGAGCGACACGCCGACGCCCTCGTTCTCGTCCTTGCGGGTCCAGAAACCGAGCAGCCGATAGGAGCCTGATCCCCAGCTGCCCAGAGGCCGGCGGAGGATCAGCTCAACCGGCGTGAACCACTCCTCGCTGTTCAGATCTTCGAAGCAGGTGGTCCGCTGGTTGCTGCAGTTGGTCTGGTAAAGCCCGGCGTGAAGGTCGATGGTCGGGCTCACGGCCCAGAGCAGGTCGGCAGCCAGGCTGCGGTCGGGAAACGGAACGCTGCCGGAGTTACCCAGCGCTGGTGACAGGAAGTTCTCTTTGGCGCTGTTGGCGGTGTCATTGAAGTCGTAGCGCCAGCTCGAGTCGATCAGGCCAAGCGACACGCGGAGCTTCCGGTTCGGGCCCTGCGCCCAGTAGAGCTCAGCTAGATCCAGGTCGTCATCGATTTGGCTGCCGTTGACGCCCAGGCTGGACCCGATTGCCTTGGCGAGATCTGACTCTCGAGGGCTACCCACCGGCCGGCCACCTCTGAGCCACCAGGTAATGAGCCCGCCGTCCCCAACCTCGAGGCCGCCGGAGAAGTCGTAGGCGACGTTGACGAGATCATCCAGCTCGGTGGTGCTGCGATCGGCCACCTGCCAGACGGTAGTCAGGTTCAGCTGACCGTAAGAACCGTTGCCACGTTCTATGTAGGCAGCAACATCCTCCGGCGAGCGTTGATGGGCCCGCGGCTGGTCCCGGTCGATCATCTGCTGCCAGCCGTTGTCCGCCAACGCCGCTGGTTGGCAGCAGGCACACACCAGCAGAGCCATCCAGCAAGCCCACCGCTTGCTAACGGATCTATAGCTGAACTGCAGTTCCTGCTTGAACAATCTGGGAAGCCCGATTCGTTGGTCGACTTATACGGGTCTTATCAGGCAGCGGACATCTACTCCGGTATCGCAAGGCGGGTAACCCGATCTCCGGCGAAAGTGCCGAGATACAGATAGCCGTCGTGCTCCAACGCAACGGTAGCAGCGCCCATGGGCGGGCCTTCATGGCTGACTAACGTGGCAGCGCTCAGATCTTCCGGGTCCAGGCTGACGACGCTGAAAGCCATGGCGCAGGAACCGCTCTCCAACCCCTGACAGCTCATGCCGCCCGAGAGACCGCCCGTATGTGTGGCCACCAGCAGGCGGCCGTCGCCGACCCAGGTGCTGTTGTCCGGACTGCCGCCGGAGTAGACGGCGGCAACCTTGCCGGTGCTCAGATCAAGCTTGCGCACCTCGCCCGCCAGATACATGTTCACGTAAAGCGACTGCCCGTCCGCCGCCAGCGCAATCCCGTTCGGGAACGGCCCTTCACTGCCGGGCACCACCGACCAACCAGCACCCGGCTGCCAGTCATAAACGTGCCCGGTGTCGCTGCCGAAGATGGCACCCTTCAGCAGCGAGAGAGTCTGGCCGTCCAGCGGAAACATGTGGGTGACGTAAAACCCACCGTCGGTACGGCCGGCCACATCGTTGAACGCAACATTCTCCGGACCCTCGGCACAGCCACGCCAGGCAAGCGAGGTCTCAGCCTGCCTGCCCAGCACTTCGAAGAACTCAACAGATTCGCGCCCGCCGTGGTTCACCACCAGCAACATCCAGCGACCGTCTGTCGTCCTGACGAGATCGATCCCGTGGGGCGAGAAAGCCCCCAGATCAGGTGGCGGGCAACTGGCATCACCCCAACTGCGGTCGTCGTCGATGCCGTTGGCGGGAAACAACACGTCAATGTTGCCGTCTGGCTGATAGAGCGCCAGGTTGCCAGGCTTGGAGCCATCCATCTGGCCCATCTGGCTGACGATCAGTCGCTCCCCGTCCGGCGCCACCGCGAGATCTTCAGGGTTCTGGAAACGGCAGTCGGGTGTCATGCCGGAGCCGGGCTGACAATCGGTGATAGGCGGGAGGCCATCTCCACAGGCACTCAGCAACAGGACCACGAACCCGCCAAGCAGACAACGATGTCTGTTCATCCTTTCTCCCTGAACCGATCCACCCGAGATGAACTCAGAATGCACGCTGGGAATGGGCGACTCAACCGCCGGTCGTGGCGAGATCCCGGAACGGAAAAAGGGCCCGGTCGGGCCCTTTTTCGTTTGGTGGAGGCGGCGGGAGTTGAACCCGCGTCCGTTGGCGCTCGGCAATCGGCTCTACATGCTTAGAGTCCGTTTATTGATTTAGCTTCCGGCGGCCCAACGGTCAGGGCGCCTTCAGCGAGCCCGATTGGGTTTAACGCTTCAGCCCCGGGCGAGACATCCACGCGATCCTGCGAACTTTGCCGTCGATTTCTCCTCACAGGCGCGGATCATCGACGTAAGCGGGGTTTTTAGGCCGCTAGTGCGTAGTTTTCGTCGTTGGCAACTATAAAAGTTACAGCGATTGTTTAACGAGAGTCACTACCCTCTCGGCATGCACCTCTTGCTCTGCTACCCCCGTCGAAGCCAAGTCGCCCCCATGAAGGTATGCCTTGATATTACCATGAACCTGGCTTTCTCTGAGTGATCCAGATCCGCTGGCATCTGACAGTAGATGGGGGCGAATCTGCTGATTTCAAGCCCGATATGGCAACATAATTGACTCAGCGACGCTGTCGTCGTCGCTGCAACCAGGAATCAGAGCTTTATGAGTGAACCCAGGCCGGCAGTCACCCGGATATATAAGAACCACCACCTGGACTCGGAGCGCTGGGCTGACTTCCAGCCTCGTGACGGCGACATCATCGTCACCACCTCCTATAAGTCCGGCACCACCTTCACCCAGTGCATTCTCGCCAGCCTCATCCTCGGCCGGATCGAGAGCCTGGCCAAGGTCGAAGACGAGATTTCTCCCTGGATCGACTCGCGGCCGGAGGCGGAGCCGCTGACGGAGACCTGGGCGCGACTGGAGGCTCAGACTCATCAGCGGTTCATCAAATCGCACCTGGCGCTCGATGGGCTGCCGTACTTCGAAAACGTGCACTACCTTGTTGTCGCCCGGGATCCGCGGGACGTGTTCATGTCCTTCGCGAACCACTACCGGAACTACACCGAGTTCGCCTACGAGCAGTTCAACGACGCCGGGCTGCCCGGCGATCCCCTGCCGCCCTTCGAGGAGGACATCCATAAGCTCTGGTGCAACTGGATCAGCCGCGGCTGGTTCGACTGGGAGTCCGAGGGCTACCCGTTCTGGGGCAACCTGCATCACACCCAGTCCTACTGGCCCTACCGGCACCTGCCGAACATCCACTTCATGCACTACGCGGACATGCTCGACGACCTGCCCGGCACGGTGCGCAGAATCGCTGCGTGGATCGGCCATCCCGTGACGGAGGAGGACGTGAGCCGCGTTGCCGCTGAAGCCAGCTTCGCCAGCATGAAGCAGAAAGCGATCAAGGCGGACGAGGAGGCCGCCGCCGATGAGCCTCAGTTTTTTGCCGGCGGCAACGCCTCGTTCATCAACAAAGGCACCAACGGCCGCTGGCGGGAAGTTCTGACCGACGACGACCTCGCTCTGTACGAGGCGACAAAAGCGAAGGTGTTGCCGCCGGAGTGCGCCGAGTGGCTGGAAAACGGCGGTTGGCTGGAGGACTGAGGCCCGGGCGCCCGCGCTATGAACCGAATCACGCCAAGGGAATCCAACTCTGGCAAACTCAAGGGAACAGATGCGTACGAACCGGGCACTCCAGCCCCAACCCAAGACGCATCTGCTGCTGTTATGGGACGACTGTTAAGACAAACTAGCTGCCTAATCCTCTGGCTGGCTACCGCGACCGCAATCCATGCCGATACGGTGGACGCCAGAGCGTACGTGCAGCGCGCCATCGAGCTGATCGAAGCCGGCGAGCACAGCCTTGCCCGCACCTATCTCGCGCCGGCCCTGATCGACCCGCGGCTCACTGCCGCCGAGCGCTCACACGCCTACTACGTGCGCGGCTACAGCTATCTGGCGGACGGCTTGCCCGTTTCCGCCAGCAAGGACTACGCGCGCGCGCTGGAATTCAATGCGGACAACGGCTCGGCGCTGGTTGGCCTCGGCGATCTCTATCATCGCGGTGAGGGGGTCAATGAAAATCCCGAGCTCGCCTACGCCTTTTTCGAGTCGGCAGCGGAGGTTGATCACCCTGAGGCAAGCCTGTTCATCGGCTTCGCGCTGCTCCAGGGGCAGGGCGTAGAGCAGGATGTGGACAAAGCGCGTGGCATCCTGCGCACGCTCGCCGACGAGGGCAGCGAGCAGGCAATGCTCTACCTCGGTCGCAGCTATCGCGTGCCGTTTGCTCCGGACCCGGATCCGGAGCTCGCCCGGCAGTGGATCGAGAAAGCTGCTGCCGCCGGCTCGGCGGAAGCCAAGGCGACCCTCGGCTACATGCACTACAAAGGCGAGCTGGGCGAGCCGGACATGGCCGAAGCGGTGCGGCTGTTCGAGGAGGCCTCAAACGCCGGATCGAGCAGCGCCAACGTAGCCCTCGGGCACATGTACCTGGTGGGCGATGGGCTGCCAACCGACCCCACGCTTGCCCGAGAGCTGCTCGAGCAGGCAGCGGAAGCCGGGGACCTGGCGGGCGCCCTGAGCCTCGGCCACATCTACGAGGCCGGCATCGGCGTCGAGCGCGATCTCGCCCGCGCCGAATCCTGGTACCTGAAGGGTGCCCACGCCGGCTTCGGCCAGGCGCAGCTGCGCCTGTTCTACCTGCTCCTCGGCCGTGGTGAGGAGACAAATGCTGTGCATTGGATCGCCAAGGCGGCGGCGCAGGATCTGCCCCAGGCACAGAACGACTACGCCTGGCTGCTCTCCACCAGCCACATCGACCACATCCGCGACGGCGAGCTGGCGCTTGCCTACGCCGAGAAAGCGGTTGCACAGGTGGAGAGTGCGGCCTATCTGGACACCCTGGCAGCAGCCTACGCAGAGCTCGGAAGGTTCTCGGAAGCGGTCTCCATTCAGGAGCAGGCCCTGGCCCTGGTGACCGAGGCCGGCTCCGAGGAAGCCCTCGCCCTCGCCGAGCACCTGGCGGCGTACCAGGCCGGCGAACCCTGGCGGGAGTAGGGCGATTCTGGTACAAAATGCCGCCCGCACTGCGGGCGGATCAGTCAGAAGAGAGAGTCCAGCTTGAGCATCGACCAACATCGCACCGACCAGGTGTTCGCAGTCATCACCGCCCTCACCGAAGCGGGTGCTGACGAGTTTCGCCCGGGGCACATCGCGGACAACCTGCGCGAGGCCGGACACCCGATGCTGAGCTGGGAGATTCGCGGCGAGTTGGCGCGCCTCGAGGCGGCGGGCCTGATCACCTCTGACGAGCAGACCGGGGCTTACCAGCTCGCCAAATCCGCCCGCAAGGCCGGTTGAGGCTCTGGTGGCCGGCAAGAAGAAAGCAGAAGCGGACGAGCTGGCGGACGTATCGTTCGAAACCGCGCTGGCGGAGCTGGAATCACTGGTCGAGAAGATGGAGACGGGCGAGCTCAGCCTGGAGGACTCGCTGGCCGCGTTCGAGCGCGGCGTCAGGCTCACCCGTCACTGCCAGTCGTCGCTGAAAGCCGCCGAGCTGAAGGTGAAGGTGCTGACCGAATCCGGCGACCTGGAAGATCTGAACATCGACAACCTCGATGACGCCTGACCTCAAAGCCCTCAAAGACACCATCGAAGATGCGCTGACGCACCACCTGCCTGTCAGCTCCGAGCATGCTCAGGTGCTGACCGATGCCATGCGCTACGCGGTGCTGTCCGGCGGCAAGCGCATCCGGCCCATGCTGGTGTGCGCCACCTGCACCGGGCTCGGCGGAAACCTGGAGAACGCGCTGGCCCCGGCCTGCGCGGTTGAGTTCATCCACGCCTACTCCCTGCTGCACGACGACCTGCCGGCCATGGACGATGACGAGCTGCGGCACGGGCTGCCGAGCGGTCACGTCAAGTTCGGCGAGGCCAACGCGATCCTGGCCGGCGACGCTCTGCTCACCTTCGCCTTCGAGACGCTGGCCAACGCGCCGATCTCGCGAACCGACGTCCGCCTCACAGCCATTCAGCTGCTAGCCGAAGCGTCCGGCTGGCAGGGTATGGTCGGCGGCCAGGTGTTCGACATCGAGTCGGAGGACAAGCAGCTCTCCCTCTCGCAGCTGCAGGCGCTGCACGCCGGCAAAACCGGCGCGCTGATCCGGGTCGCGGTGCAGATTGGCGCCCTGTTCGGCGATGCCAAGGTGGATGCGGAGACCTACGTGCTGCTCACCGAGTTCGCCACCCGCATCGGCCTCGCCTTTCAGATCATCGACGACGTGCTGGATGTGACTCAGAGCACCGAGACCCTGGGCAAGCCGGCGAAGTCGGACGAGAAAGCGAAGAAGAGCACTTACACCTCGCTGCTCGGCGTTGAGCAGGCGAGGTCACAGGCGGAAGATCTGCTGTCGGAGGCTCTGTCCATGCTGCAGCGGGCGGAGCTGCAGCACGATCTGCTCGAGGAGCTGGCCAGGACCATCGTCCTGCGCAATCACTGAGCCAGGTTCTCCGGTTCAGTACTGCTGAACCAACGTCATCACCCCGCCGCTCTCGCGAATCGACACCTGCTTTAAGAACGACATGCCCAGCAGTATGTCGACAGGAAACTGTCCGGTGATGATGGCTGCCTGCACGTTGTGGGCGGTGATACCGGCCACGGTGACCTGCTGCAGGTTCAGAAAGTACGACTCCGCGTTGCCTTGCGCCGTCTGCACCGAGCCGAGCTGACCCTGGCGGTAGTTGATGCCGAGCGCCTCGGCCTTCGCCGACGACAGGGCGACCACCGACGCGCCGGTATCGACCAGGAAGTCCACGTAGTGGTTGTTGATGGCGCCGCGAATTCGGTACTGCCCCAGATCGTCTGCCGGAATGGAGACCTCCGAGACCTGGGCCTCGGCGTACTGACCCGCCACCTGCTTGGATAGACCCAGCGTGTGCTCGCTGCCGTTCCAGGCCACCACGGCTTCTCGCGACGTGGCGCTGATGAGAGTGACACCCTGCGGCGTGGTCTCACCCACCTTAAGCAGCTTCTCGCCGCTGCCGGCCCGGATCACGGCCATGTCTTTGAACAGCCCGACGATCTCCACCGGCACCACCGCCTGCGCGGGCAGCGCAAGCATTGCGGAGACCAGCGTGATCAATAGAACCAGCAGCGTGTTGAGCTTTTTCAGCATGGTCGTTTCCACCGCCGAAACATCCAGGGAGGCTGAAAGTGTACTGCAGGGTGCGCGGATCAGATGTTCTGAAAACCCAGGAGTGTGAACTGGAGCACGGCCAACGCCATCACGCCGGCAGCCAGATCGTCCACCATCACCCCGAAAGCGCCGGGCACGCTTCGTTCCAGCGCGCCGACCGGCCAGGGCTTCCAGATATCGAACAGCCTGAACAGCGCGAATCCAGCCAGCATGCCCCAGAGGGTCATGGGTGCCAGCAGCAGGGCAATCCACTGACCCGCGAACTCATCGATGACAATGGCGCCCGGATCTTTCACCTGATAGCGGGCCTGCACCCGCTCGGTGAGCCAGGTCCCCAGCGCCGTAACCGCAAGGATGACGAGCAGTTGATGAAGCAGCGGAAGATGGCCCAGCAGCAACCACCAGATCAGCAGCGCGGCCAGGCTGCCGAACGTGCCAGGTGCTTTCGGCGCAAAGCCGGAGCCGAAGCCGCAGACCAGCCAGACCTCAGGATCCCGCCACTGCTGCCAACTGAGCCTGCCTGTGGAATCGCTCACCGGCATCAACTCAGAGAAAGTGCTGGTAGCCCTTGATGGCAACCGGGGCGCCGTCAAGCAGGATGTCCGATCCGGACGTTACTGTGCCGATCCGGGTCACCTCGAGGCCTGGCGGGGGCATCGGCGCGGAGAACAGCAGCTCGTAATCATCGCCACCGTGCAGCGCGTGATCCAGATCCGCGCCGGCGCCCAGCGGGACAGCAGCAGCGTCCAGCTCAGCCCCCACCCCGCTCGCTTTGCAGATGTGATTGAGGTCCTGCAACAGGCCGTCAGACACATCAATGCAGCTGCTTGCCAGGCCGCGGAGCGCCATGCCGGCCTCAATCCTCGCGCGCGGCCTGAAGTAGCGCTGGGTTCGCGGATCATCGAGCTGGTCCAGGCACTGAGCGGCAACGGCGGACGCCGAGGCGCCGAGCGGCCCGGTTACAAAAAGGCCCTCACCTGGCCTGGCGCCCGCGCGCCGCAACACGCTGGCCTCGGGAGCGCTGCCGTGGACGCTGATGGTGATGCTGCGCGGGCCGCGCGCCAGGTTACCGCCGAGGATGGGCCCACCGGTTTCCCGGGCTGCCTTCGCCATGCCCGCAGCCACCTCGAGCGCCCAGTTCTTGTCCTTTTCTTCCAGCGTCAGGGCCACCAGCAGCTGCACAGGCATAGCACCCATGGCCGCCAGGTCGGAGACGCTCACCATCATCGCCCGATAGCCAACCAGCTCTCCTGGCGCATCGTCCGGAAAGTGCACGGCGCCGATCAGGGTGTCGATCGAAGAAAGAAGGAGCTCAGATTCGGGCAGGGTGATGGCGGCACAGTCGTCGCCGGGGTCGATGACGCCGCCGCGAGCGGTCTCACCGAGAACGCTCAGGATCTCATCGATCAGCTCAAACTCGTTCACGGGCAGCGACCTCGACAGGTCGCAGAGAAGCCGCCAGCTTGTCCAGAACGCCGTTGACGAACTTGTGACCGTCCTCAGCGCCGAACAGCTTCGCGAGCTCCACGTACTCGTCTATGACCACCGCGTAGGGTATCTCCTCACGCGCCTGCAGCTCTCGAGCCGCGAGTCGCAGCACCGCAAGCTCCACCTTGTCCAGCTCAGCAACCGGCCGATCCAGCGCCGGCCCGAGCAGGGCGTCGAGATCACCGGCGTTGAGCAGCACGCCGCGCAGAATGTCCTGGAAGAACTCGGCGTCCGCTTTCTCCAGGGAACCATTGCCCTGATATTCGGCTTCAATGTCGGCCGTGTTGCCGCCCGCCATCTGCCAGCCGAACACGGCCTGCACCGCAGCGCGCCGCGCCTTGCGACGCGCCCACTTGCCTGTTGCTGACTTGCCAGCGCTCACTTGCTCTGCCTTTACCGATGGTTGCCGTTGGTGGATTCAGCTCGTTGCCGCGCTCAGGCCGGCACGAGACGCAACCTGAGATCGTCCCCGACCTGGTCGCGATGGGCGATTTTAGCCTCAATCGCCTCCAACATGCGTGCTATCGGCAGTTCCGCCAGCGGCCGGGCCGCGCTGCCGAGCAGCTTCGGCGCGGTGTAGAGCAACAGCTCGTCCCAGAGACCCGCTTTCAGAAAGGCGCCGATCAGGGTAGCGCCCGCTTCGATCAGCACCTCGTTGCAGGGTCGCCCGGCCAGGTGCTCGAGCAGCGCGTCGAGATCCACTCGGCCCTCTGCGGCCGGCAGCAACAGGTGCTCCGCCTGCTCGTTTGCCGGCGAGCCACCGCAGTGAACCACCAGTGTCTCGCCAGGCTGGGAAAACAGGCTGGCCGATTCGGGAACACGCAGGCTGGAATCGAGAACGACCCGCAGCGGCTGGCGAATCGCGCCGGCAGAGGCGAAGGCTGAATCACGAACGGTCAGCGCCGGATCATCCGCCAGAACGGTCCCGGCGCCGGTGACGATGGCACAGCTTCGGGCCCGCCAACGCTGGACGTCAGCCCGGGCAGCCTCGCCGGTCACCCACTTGCTCTCGCCGCTCGCCATGGCCGTACGGCCATCCAGCGACGCCGCAACCTTCAGCCGTACCAACGGCTTGTTGCGTTCGATCCGGCTGATGAACCCGGCGATCGCCTCCGCTGCCTCGGGCAGCTCGATCAGCTCTACCGCAATGCCGGCCTGGCGCAGATCAGCAAATCCCTGCCCCGCCACTTTCGGGTGCGGGTCGGTCAGCGCCGCCACGACCCGGGCAACCCCTGCGTCGATCAGCGCCTGGCTGCAGGGCGGCGTGCGGCCATGGAACGCGCAGGGCTCCAGGCTGACGTAGGCCGTGGCGCCCTCCGCGGCTTTTCCGGCATCCGCCAACGCGTTGACCTCCGCATGCCCTTCACCGGGACGGTGCGTCCAGCCACGCCCAACCACTGCTCCCTCCCTGACGATCAGGCAGCCAACGCTGGGGTTCGGTGGGGCGATGTAGCGTCCGTTTTCCGCCAGCGCCAGCGCCGCGCGGAGGAACAGCCGATCGGAATCTTCAGCCATCAGCTCCGGGACCCGGGCTCTTTTGCAGCGCCGGGCAGCTCCTGCTGCACGGGCACGGACTCGCCGCTGCCTTCACCCTGAGCGCTGGGAATCTCGCCGGCCGCGCTCTTCAGGCGCGCGATCTCTTCCTGAAACTCGCGGACATCCTGGAAGTCCCGGTACACCGAGGCGAAGCGCACATAGGCCACGCCATCCATCTTGCGCAGCTCCTGCATCACCTCTTCGCCGACGGCCCGGGAAGCCAGCTCCCGCTCACCGGTGGAGCGCAGGCGATGCATGATGTGATTGAGGGCGGACTCGATCTCCTCGATGCCCACCGGGCGCTTCTCCAGCGCCCGGGTCAGGCCGCGGCGGAGCTTCTCCTCGTTGAAGGGCTCACGGGTACCATCACTCTTCACCACTCTCGGCATGACCAGCTCGGCCGTCTCGAAGGTGGTGAAGCGCTCGCCGCAGCTCTGGCATTCCCGGCGTCGGCGCACCGAGTCGCCTTCCGCAACCAGACGGGAGTCTATGACCTTGGTGTCATCGGCACCGCAGAAGGGACAGTGCACGGCGAATCCGGATCAGGCTGCCCGGTAAACCGGGTACCTGGCGCAGAGCTCTTTCACCTTCTGCTGCACAGAGGCGACCATGTTGTCGTTCTCGATGTCGTCGAGGACGTCGCACATCCAATCGGTGAGCGTCTGGCACTCGGCTTCCTTGAAGCCGCGCGTGGTCACCGCCGGCGTGCCGATCCTGAGCCCGCTGGTCACGAACGGCGAGCGCGGGTCGTTGGGCACCGCGTTCTTGTTCACCGTGATGTTGGCGCGGCCGAGCGCCGCGTCCGCATCCTTGCCGGTGATGCCTTTGTCGATCAGATCGAGCAGGAACAGGTGGTTGTCGGTGCCGCCGGAGACCACGTTGTAGCCTCTGGACTGAAAGCCCGTGGCCATGGTCTGAGCGTTGGCGATCACCTGCTTCTGGTAGTCGACGAACTCCGGCTGGGCCGCTTCCTTGAAGCAGACCGCCTTGGCCGCGATCACGTGCATCAGCGGTCCGCCCTGGGAACCCGGAAACAGCGCCGAGTTCAGCTTCTTCTCGATCTCCGGATTGGCTTTCGCCAGGATCACGCCGCCGCGGGGTCCGCGCAGGGTCTTGTGGGTGGTGGAGGTGGTGACGTCGGCAATCTGCACCGGACTCGGATAGAGGCCGGCAGCCACCAGGCCCGCAACGTGAGCCATGTCCACCACCAGGTAGGCGCCGACCGAGTCGGCGATCTCCCGGAACCGGCCCCAATCGAGCTGCCGGGAGTAGGCGGAGAAGCCACCGATGATCATCTTCGGCTGGTGCTCCTTGGCCAGGCTGGCGACCTCGTCGTAGTCGACTTCGCCGGTATCGTTGTTGAGCCCGTACTGCACCGCGTTGTAGGTCTTGCCCGAGAAGTTCGGCGCCGCGCCGTGGGTCAGGTGCCCGCCCGCGTCCAGGCTCATGCCGAGAATGGTGTCGCCGGGGTTCAGCAGCGCCAGGTAAACGGCCGCATTCGCCTGGGAGCCGGAATGGGGCTGAACGTTGGCGTAGTCGGCCCCGAACAGCGCCTTTACCCGCTCGATCGCCAGCACTTCCGCCTGATCCACGTACTCACAGCCGCCGTAGTAGCGTTTGTGCGGGTAACCCTCGGCGTACTTGTTGGTCAGCGAGCTGCCCTGAGCCTGCATGACCCGGGGGCTGGTGTAGTTCTCCGAGGCGATGAGCTCGATGTGCTCTTCCTGGCGGCGATCTTCCTCGCCGATAGCGGCTGCGATCTCGTCGTCGAAGCCTTCTATGGTCTGATCTGTGGCAAACATTCAGGTAATCCGGATGGGTTCTTGGAAAACGGGCCATTCTAACGTACGGGAGGATATTCCCGAAGAGAAAGGCCTTCAGGTGGGTGTTGAAAAAAGTTGGGTTTGCAGCGGTTTCGACCGCCGGGCCAGCCCTCTCCGCCCCGGCTCAGCCAATTGATCCAGGCTGGGTTTCTGGTACCGTGCCCGATCCCTGAAAGCACGCAGAACCAGCCATGGCGCAGTACGTCTACACGATGCAGGGCGTGACGAAAATCGTCCCCCCGAAACGAGTCATCCTCGAGAACATCAACCTGTCTTTCTTCCCTGGCGCCAAAATCGGCGTGCTGGGTCTGAACGGCGCCGGTAAGTCCAGCCTGCTCCGGATCATGGCCGGTGTGGATAAGGAGTTCGACGGCGAGGCGCGGCCGCAGAAGGACATCAACGTCGGCTACCTGCCACAGGAACCGGAGCTGGATGAGTCCAAAGACGTGCGCGGCAACGTCGAGGAGGGCCTGGGCGAGGTCATGGAGTGGGTCTCGGAGTACAACGCCATTGCGGACAAGTTTGCCGAGCCCATGAGCGATGACGAGATGAACGAGCTGCTGGAGAAGCAGGGGGATCTCGCCACCAAAATCGATGCTGCCGACGGCTGGGACGTGGACCGGACCCTGGAAATTGCCGCCGACGCGCTGCGCCTGCCGCCCTGGGAGGCGGACGTGTCCACTTTGTCCGGCGGCGAGCGGCGCCGCGTCGCGCTGTGCAAGCTGCTGCTGTCGAAGCCGGACATGCTGCTGCTGGACGAACCCACCAACCACCTGGACGCGGAAAGCGTTGCCTGGCTGGAGCAGTTTCTGGCCAGCTACACCGGCACCGTGGTGGCCGTGACGCACGACCGCTACTTCCTGGACAACGTCGCCGGCTGGATCCTGGAGCTGGACCGTGGCCGGGGCATTCCCTTCGAGGGCAACTACTCGGCCTGGCTCGAGAACAAAGAGAAGCGTCTCGAGCACGAGGCGTCTCAGGAAAAGGCTCGGCAGCGGGCCATCAAGGGTGAGCTCGACTGGGTGCGCTCGAACCCGAAGGCGCGGCAGGCCAAGAGCAAGGCGCGGCTGCAACGGTTCGAAGAGCTGATGAGCCGGGAAACGCAGGAACGGATGGAAACCGCTGAGCTGTACATCCCACCGGGTGAAAGGCTCGGCGAGAAGGTGATCGAGGTGAGCCATGTCTCCAAAGGCTTTGGTGATCGGCTGCTGATCGACGATCTGGACTGCTCCATCCCGCAGGGCGCCATCGTCGGCATCATCGGCGGCAACGGTGCCGGCAAATCGACCTTCTTCAAGATGCTCACCGGGGTCGAGACGCCGGACGACGGGGCGGTGGAGCTCGGCGACACGGTGGACATGGGCTACGTGGATCAGAGCCGCGATGCCCTGAACGGCGAGAAAACCGTCTGGGAGGAGGTGTCCGACGAGCAGGACATCCTGCGCATTGGCCGCTACGAGATTCAGTCCCGCGCCTACGTCGGCCGCTTCAACTTCAAGGGCTCCGATCAGCAGAAGCGGGTGGGCGACCTGTCCGGCGGTGAGCGCAACCGGGTGCATCTGGCCAAGCTGCTGAAGCGCGGCGCCAACGTTCTGCTGCTCGACGAGCCGACCAACGATCTGGACGTGGAAACCCTGCGGGCGCTGGAAGAAGCCCTGCTCAACTTCCCGGGGACGGTGCTGGTGATCAGCCACGATCGCTGGTTCCTGGACCGGATCGCCACCCACATCCTGGCGTTCGAGGGGGACTCTCACGTCGAGTGGTTCGCCGGCAACTTCTCGGACTACGAGGCGGACCACAAGAAGCGCCTGGCAGAAGCCGGCATCGACACAACGCCGCACCGGGTCCGCTACAAGCCTGTGACCCGCTGACCCAGTATTGACGGGCATTTCACGCCGCGGAAGGCTTACTGAAGACTGGGAGTAACCTGGAAGCCGTCCGCATGTCCTCCATCGTCAAGTCCGTTCCGCCGGAGCCGCCTGAGGCGTCGCCGGAGCCGGAGGCACTGAATCAGCCGGAGCCGCCCCGCCGGGGCCTGACCGGCATCGTTCAGATCATCGCCGTTGTCATCGCCGTCGGCCTGGCCGTCGCCTACTCGCGCGACGACAGCGCGGTCACCGTTGCCCCGCCCTCTGACTTCACGCCGGGCGCTGCAAACGAGCCGGTGGTCCCCATGGCCCGGGTGATGCTGCCGCAAAGACAGCAGACCCAGATCAGCCTGGAAGCAACGGGGACGGTGGAAATACGCAACACCGTGTCCCTCTCTCCGCAGATCGGCGGCCAGGTGATCGCCGTGGCCGACTCGCTCAGGGTCGGCGGCAGCTTCGCCGCCGATGAAGTGCTGTTCAGCATCGATCCCCGCGACTATCAGCTGGCCCTCGACCAGGCCAAGGCCAGCCTGGCCGGTGCGGAAGCCCGACTGAAGCTCCGGCAGGCCGAGTCCGATGCGGCCCGGGAGAACTACGCGCTGCTGCACGGCGACGACCCGGTGCCGGATCTGGTGGCCAAAGTGCCGCAGATCGAGCAGAGCAAAGCCGATGTGGCCAGCGCCGCGGCACGGGTTGCCCGAGCGGAGCTGGATCTGTCCCGAACTCAGTTCAGCCTGCCTTTTGCCGGCTACATCGCCTCGAGCAGCATCTCCCCGGGGCAGTTGCTCACACCCGGCCAGGACTACGGCGAGGTGTTTGCTGGCGACGCTATCGAAGTTTCCGTGCCGGTGGCCGATGACGACCTGACCGCGCTCGATCCGGTGGTCGGTCGCTACGCCGAGATCCGCAGCGGCGGCCGGGCCTATCCCGCCATCGTCGAGCGCCGCTCTGCCGTTCTCGACGAGCGGACCCGATTCGCCCGCCTCTACCTGAGCCTGACCGGCGACGCCGACCTGCCTCCGGGCACCTTTGTCGACGTCACCCTGAAAGGCGCCGAGCTGGCGGAAGCTTTTGTCATTCCGGAAGCCGCCCAGCAACCCCAGGGCAACCTCTGGGTCGTGAGCAACGGCGCGCTGACCGCGGTCGAGCCCACCGTGCTCGGGCGCCTGCGCGACGGTCTGGTGGTCGCCCCCTTCGACTACGGGGAGGGCGTCGTCCTCGGCAGCATCCCCGGCGCGGACCTCGGCAGTCGTGTCACCACCGAGCGTGGAGGGAGCACCTCCATCCCGGGCGGATGAGCGACTCTCGTCTCAGCCTGGCCCGCCCGCCCGCTGAAGAGAGCGGCCGCGGCTTCGGCCTGATCAGCTGGTTCGCCGAGAACCCGGTCGCCGCCAACCTGCTCATGATGCTGTTCCTGGTCGGCGGCTACGTTCAGGCCACCGGCCTGTCCGGACAGCTCTTCCCGACCATCGACCCGGGCATCGTCACCATCACCACGCCCTATCCCGGCGCGACCCCGGCCGAGGTGGAAGAAGGCATCACCCGGCGCGTCGAGGAAGCCATCATCGGCATCGATGGCATCGAGCGGGTAGCCTCGACCGCCGCGGAAAACCTAGGCGTGGTGACCGCCGAGCTGAAGGACGGCGTTGATGCGCTGAAAGTCCGCAACGACATTGAGACCGCCATCGACCGGCTGGCCGAGTTCCCGCCGCAGGACGCAGAGAAGCCCGACATCGTGGTGGCAGACACCGTCACCGACGTCATCTCCTACGTCGTTTCATCCGACCAGGACGAGGTGACCCTGCGCCGCGCGGCAGAGCTGTTCGAACAGGAGCTGCTGGCGCTGCCGAGCGTATCGCTGGTCTCCATGCTCGGTACCCGGGACTACGAAATCGCCATCGAGGTGTCCGAAGAGGACCTGCGCCGATACGACCTGACCATCTCCGAGGTCGCCAACGCCATCCGCCGCTCTTCGCTGAACCTGTCTTCCGGCGAGCTGCGAACGGAGGCCGGCGACCTGCTGCTCAGGACCAACGCCAAGCGGGAACGCGGCGAGGACTTCGCGGACATTCCTATTCGCGGCCTGCCAGACGGCAGCCTGCTCCGGCTCGGAGACGTGGCGACCATTCGCGATGGGTTCGTCGATGTGGATCTGGTCAACCTGTTCGAGGGCCGGCCAAGCGTCTTCGTTCGCGTGCAGAAGTCGGAAGCGGAAGATGCCATCAGCATCGCCGAGGACGTGAAGGCCATGGTTGCCAGCTACCAGCCGGCCAGCGGCGTCGACATCAGCGTCTGGCAGGACCAGACAGAAGCGCTGGAAGGGCGCTTCAGTCTGCTCGTGCGCAACGGCCTGCTCGGCTTCGCGCTGGTGTTTCTGTTCCTGGTGCTGATGCTCGATCTGCGCCTGGCGCTCTGGGTCGCCATGGGCGTGCCCATCTCTTTCCTCGGCGCGTTTCTGGTGTTCGACGCCTTCGGGGTCAACCTGAACATGATCTCGCTGTTTGCGCTGCTGGTGGTGCTGGGCGTGGTGGTCGACGACGCGGTGGTCGTCGGGGAAAACATCGTCACCGAGCAGGAATCGGGCAAACCCGGCCTGGCCGGCGCGATCGCCGGCGTGCGCGGCGTGTTCGGCCCGGTATTCATCGGCGTGCTCACCACCATGGCCGCCTTCGCGCCGCTGCTGCTCGTCACCGGCACCTTCGGGCAGATCTTCCTGCACGTGCCCATCGTCGTGATCGCTGTGCTGACCGTGTCGCTGATCGAGGTCTTTCTCATTCTTCCCGCCCACCTGTCGCACTCCGGCAGGTGGAGCCGCTGGCCGCTCGATCGCATCCAGAAAACGATCGGTGACGGGGTGCAGCGATTCCGGGACAACCTGCTGGTGCCGGCCGTGGCGAAGGCCGTGCGCTTCCGCTACCTGACCCTGTTTGCGGGCATCGGCCTGCTGGTTCTGGCGGGCGGCTTCCTGGCCACCGGCGCCGTGCGCTTCATCTTCTTCCCGTCCCTGGAAGCCGACTACATGCGCGCCGAGCTGGAGTTTCCCATCGGCACGCCCTTCGCAGTCACCCAGGAGGCGGCAGAGAGGTTGATCGAGGGCGCCTATCAGGTGAACGCCGACGTCGGCGGCACCTCGATCAAGTCGGTCAGCGTCACCATCGGCGGCCGGATCAGCGGCAGTGCCGGCCCTGGCGGCGGCACCTCATCAACCGTGGCCAGCCATCTCGCTTCCGTGCAGGTTCAGCTGACCGAAGAACCCTATCGCACCCTGCCGGCGAGAGACCTGGAACGCCGTTGGCGGGCCGCCGTCGGCCCGATCGCCGGCGTCGAGAAGCTCTCTTACGTTGCCGAGTTTTTCCGCGGCGGCTCCTCCCTCGGCTTCGATCTCTCGCACCAGGACGAGGCGTCCCTGCTGGCCGCTGTCTCCGAGCTGAAGTCGCAGATGGCGGTTAACCCGGCGGTCTACGACATTCAGGACTCGGTGAGCCTGGGCAAGCGCCAGTTCGACATCGACCTGACGCCCGCCGGCGAAGCGGCGGGGCTCAGCGCCGCGGATGTGGCACGCCAGCTGAGGCAGAATTTCTTCGGCGAAGAGGTGCAACGGATTCAGCGTGGCCGCGAAGAGCTCAAGGTCATGGTCCGCTATCCCCGGGAGCAACGCCGCAGCACGCAGGATCTCTACAACGTGCGCCTGAACCTGCCTGACGGCTCGCAGGCGCCCCTGAGCGCCATGGCCCGAGTCACGGAATCCCGCAGCTACTCCGAGATCAATCGTGTCGACGGCCGCCGCATCATCTCCGTGAGCGGTGAGGTCGACACCGCGCTGGCAACGCCTGGAGAGGTGAACGACGCGTTGCTGCTGCAGGTGAGTCGACTGAAGCAGGACTACCCGGGCCTGCAGGTCGGTCAGGGTGGCTTCAGTCGCGACCAGTCCAGAGATCTGGGATCCCTGGCGGCCCTGATGGGGCTCTCGATGCTGATCATCTACGGCCTGTTGGCCGCGCAGCTGAAAGCCTACGCGCAACCGCTCGTGGTCCTGTCCGGCGTGCCCTTCGGTGCCGCCGGTGCCATCGTCGGCCACTACCTGCTCGGCTTCGATCTGTCGTTCATTTCCCTGTTCGGCATCGTCGCCCTGGCGGGCGTAGTGGTGAACGACTCGCTGGTGCTGGTCGACCGCTTCAACCAGCTGCGCCGCAGCACCGAGATGAGCGTCCTCGATGCGCTCACGACCGCGTCGCAGCGGCGCTTCCGGGCGATCTTCCTGACCACCGCCACCACCGCGCTTGGCCTCACCCCCATGCTGTTCGAGAAGAGCATTCAGGCCCAGTTCCTGATCCCCATGGCGGTCAGCCTGGCGACCGGCATTGTCTTCGCCAGCCTGATCATCCTGTTCCTGGTCCCGGCGTTGCTGATGATCCAGGAAGACGTGTTCAAGCTCGCCAGAACCTTCCGTCCCGGCACGCTGCTGCACCGCCTGGCGGCGAGGAAGCGCACGCCTGCGCCGAGCGCCTGAGCGGCGAGGCGGCAGGCAGTGACGCTGAAAGAGGTCCGCAAGCTCCTTCGTGCCGGCGGCCACATCAACATCGAGCTGCATGCGGTGGACCTGGCGATCTACCAGGTTTTTCAGCGCTTCAGCGACCGACTGACACCGGTTACGGATAAAGGCGGGAGCCTGCGCTTCCCGAGCCGCTACGCAGCCCTGAAGGCGCTCGCGGAGCTCGGGCTCGACGAGGTGGAATTCGTGCATCGCAGCGCTTACGGGGAGATGATCGGCACCGAGTCGCCGTTCGGAGAAACTGAGATGCGGCAGCGGGTCCGCATCGCCCATCTGCGCGAGCCGGGCTGACGGCTACAGGGTGTCGATCACGTCCAGCGCCGCGGAGAGGCTCTTCACGCCGTGCACCACCATGCCTTCCTGGACCTTTTTCGGGCGGTTGGCAAAGGGCACGATGGCCTGACGAAAGCCGTGCTTGGCGGCTTCTGAGAGCCGCTGCTCGCCGTTCGCCACCGGTCGAACCTCACCGGTCAGCCCCAGCTCACCGAAGACGATGAGCTCTTTCGGCAGCGCCCGATTGCGGAACGACGACAGCACCGCCAGCAACACGGAGAGATCGGCACCGGTCTCGCTGATCCGCACGCCGCCGACCACGTTGGCGAACACGTCCTGATCGGCAAGCGTTACGCCGCAGTGCCGGTGCAGCACCGCCAGGTGCATGGCCAGCCGCTGCTGATCCAGGCCCACGGCAATGCGCTTCGGATAGCCGCCCTGGCTCTGATCCACCAGCGCCTGCAGCTCCACCAGCAACGGTCGGGTGCCTTCCCAGGTGACGGTCACCACCGAGCCGGGCGAGTGCAGGTCGCCGCGCTGCAGGAAGATGGCGGACGGGTTCGCCACCTCCTTCATGCCCTGATCGGTCATGGCGAAGACGCCGAGCTCGTTGATGGCGCCGAAGCGGTTCTTGACGCCACGCAGGGTCCGATAGCGGCTGGCTGCCGGCGAGTCGAGCATCATGAAGCAGTCGATCATGTGCTCGAGGACCTTGGGGCCCGCCAGGTTGCCCTCTTTGGTGACGTGGCCGACCAGGACGATGACAGTGCCCGTCTGCTTGGCGAGCCGGGTGAAGAACGCGGCGGTCTCCCGCACCTGAGTGACGCTGCCAGGCGTGCTCTCCACGGACTCGAGCTGCATGACCTGAATGGAGTCCAGAATCACCACCTTGGGTTTGGAGCTGTCGATCAGCCCGGCCACGGCTTCGGCCCGGGTTTCCGAAGCAACCTGGAGCCGGTCCATGGGCAGGGACAGCCGCGATGCGCGAAGCGCCAGCTGCTGCAGAGATTCTTCGCCGGTGACGTAGAGGGTTTCGCTGCCGGCCGCCAGCTGGCAGCACATCTGGAGCAACAGGGTCGACTTGCCCGCCCCTGGCTCGCCGCCGATCAGCACCACGGAGCCCGGTACCAGGCCGCCGCCGAGCACCCGATCGAGCTCCTCGAATCCAGTGACGATGCGCGGCGCTTCTTCCGCCGCCACGTCCGCCAGCCTTTTGACTTCCGACCGACCGCCGGCGTAGCCCACGCTGGGCTCGGAAATCGGGCCGATGCTGACCCGGGAGAGAGAGTTCCAGGCTTTGCAGGACAGGCACTGGCCCTGCCACTTCGGGTACTCCGAGCCGCACTCGTCGCAGACGTAGGCGGTTTTGACTTTGGCTTTAGCCACCGAGCGACTTACTCAAAGGGGGCGAAGTCCTGATAGCGGTCCGGCGCCAGGTTCTCGAACTTGGTCAAGTTGCCGATGAACGAGAGGTGCACCTTGCCGATCGGCCCGTTCCGCTGCTTGCCGATGATGATCTCGGCGGTGCCTTTGTCCGGCGAGTCCTCGTTGTAGACCTCGTCGCGATAGATGAAGAGGATGACGTCCGCATCCTGCTCGATGCCGCCGGACTCACGGAGGTCGCTCATCACCGGCCGCCGATCCGTTCGCGATTCCAGGCTGCGGTTGAGCTGCGACAGCGCGACCACGGGACACTCCATCTCCTTGGCGATGGATTTCAGTGATCGGGAGATCTCGGCAATCTCGTTGGTCCGATTTTCCACCTTGCCCGCCACCCGCATGAGCTGCAGGTAGTCGACCACGATCATCGCCAGCCCGCCGGCTTCGCGGGCTACGCGCCGGGCCCGGGTGCGCAGGTCGTTCGGCGTCAGCGCCGGCGTGTCGTCGATGTAGAGGTGCTTGTCCTTGAGCTGGGCGACGGCCGAGGTGAAGCGCGGCCAGTCGTCTTCGTGCATGTCGCCGGTGCGCATACGGGTCTGGTCGATGCGGCCGAGGCTGGAGAGCATTCTCAGCAGCAGCGAGTCGGACGGCATCTCCATGGAGAAAACCAGCACCGCGCCGTTGCCGGACTCCATCACCGCGTGCTCCGCCATGTTCATGGCGAAAGACGTCTTGCCCATGGACGGCCGGCCGGCCACGATCACCAGGTCCGACGGCTGCAGGCCCGCCGTCATCTTGTCGAGATCGTCGAAACCCGTTGGGATACCTGTTATGGCACCGCGGGTCTTGTACAGCGTCTCCATCTTCTCCACCGCCCGCCCGAGCAGCGGAACGATGGACTCGGGGCCACCCCCCTTGATCCTGCCTTCGGAGATCTTGAAGACCTCCTGCTCCGCCAGATCGAGCAGCTCGTCGCTGGGACGTCCATCCCGGGCAAAGGCCGATTCAGCGATGCGGTTGGCGGCGCCGATCAGCTGCCGCAGGGTGGAAAGCTCGCGGACGATGTTGCCGTAGGCCACCACGTTGGAGGCGCCCGGCGTCGACTCGGTGAGCTCTGCCAGGTAGGCAATGCCCCCGGCTTTATCGAGCATGCCTTTGGCCTGCAGGCGTTCTGAGACGGTGAGCGCATCCAGCGGCTCATTCTCCGCGGCCAGATCGGTCATGGCTTCGAAGATGATGGTGTGCTGAGCGCGATAGAAGTCGGTGGCCAGCACCACTTCGGCGACGTTGAACCAGGCGTCGTTGTCGAGCATCAGGCCGCCGAGCACGGACTGTTCCGCCTCCACGGAGTGCGGCGGTATCTTCAGGGCGCTGACGGCGCCACGGCTGGTCGGGGCCGGCTCATGGGCATCACGCGGATCCTCACCGGCAAAAAACGGCTCCGGGGCAAAGTCCGCGTCGGCGAACTCCGGGATGAGAATGTGATCGTCTGCGGTGGAGGACGGCTCGTTCGAATCTGATCCGGGACCGTCAGTGGGGTCCGTGGGTCCAGATGAATCCCCTCCAGATGCGATTTCTGACATCGCTATCGTTCTAATCTGTCTTGCTGCACCTGGGTCGGTGCCGGGAAATTAGACTCTGATTTTCCGCTCGCCAATGCAAGCGGAAAATCGGATTTCGGCCCTCTTTAGAGTCAGAGAGGGCCGGGTAGGCTTACTCCGCGACCACGGCTACCGCGATGGCAACCGTCACGTCGGAGTGCAGCTGCACGTCGATCTCGTACTCGCCGGTGGAGCGAATCACACCCTCCGGCATCCGTACTTCGGCGCGCGCCACCTCGATGGCTTCCGCGGTGATGGCGTCTGCGATGTCCTGGGTACCTACTGAGCCGTAGAGCTTGCCTTCCTCGCCGGCCTTCACGACCAGGGTCAGAGACAGGCCTTCGAGCTTGGCAGCACGACCCTGCGCTTCCGAGAGCTGCTCGGCAGCTGCCTTCTCGAGCTCGGCCCGGCGACCTTCGAAAACCGCCCGGTTCTCTTCGGTGGCACGCACAGCCTTGCCCTTGGGGATGAGGAAGTTGCGCGCGAAGCCCGCCTTGACCGCAACCTCATCGCCGATGTCGCCCAGGTTACCCAGGCGTTCCAGAAGAATGACGTTCATGAGGACCTCTTACTTGTGCTGGTCGGTGTACGGCAGCAGAGCCAGATAGCGGGCGCGCTTCACTTCCGCTGCAAGCTGACGCTGCTGGCTGGCCGTGGCACCGGTGATCCGGCTCGGCACGATCTTGCCGGTCTCGGTGATGTACTGCTTGAGCAGGTCGAGATTCTTGTAGTCGATCTCCTGCCCTTCCTCGCCGAGGCGATTGAACTTCTTACGGGAAAAACCGCGACGCATCAGGCTTCCTCCTCTTGGCTGGCTTCGGCACGCTCGCCGTCGGCGCTGCTGTCACCGTCGGCGGAGGCAGCACGGGCGCGACGCTCGGCGTACTCCTGCTCGCGGCGCTGCTCGCGCTCTTTCTCTTTCTCCTGCTCGCGCAGCTCTTCTTCGTAGATCTTCGAGTTGCCGGTGACGGCTTCCTTGCGACGGATGATCATGTTGCGGATCACCGCGTCGTTGAACCGGAAGGCGCTCTCGAGCTCGGACAGCACGTCGCCGTCGACCTCGATGTTCATCATGATGTAGTGCGCCTTGTGGATCTTGGAGATCGGGAAGGCCAGCTGCCGCCGCCCCCAATCCTCGGTGCGATGGACCTGGCCACCGTCCTTCTCGATCAGGCTCTGATAACGCTCGATCATCCCCGGGACCTGATCGCTCTGGTCCGGATGCACGAGAAACACGACTTCGTAATGTCGCATTGAATGCTCCTGTATGTGGGCGTGCACATCGCGGGCGATGCGCCAAGCTCCTTGTGGTTAAAGCCTCCGCCAACTCGGGGAGAGTGACGTGAAGCAAGGACCTGATCCGGCGCTCCGGATTCAGGGGATGCGCATTCTAGGGGCAGCGGTTGCCGGGTGCAACCTGTGATCTGTCAGGCTCTTTGCCGAACCGCTTCGAACAGCAATACCCCGGCAGCGACCGAAACGTTCAGGCTTTCCACGCCCCGGGCCATGGGGATCTGCACCAGCTGATCGCACTTCTCCCGGGTCAGCCGCTTGAGGCCTTTCTCCTCGCCACCCAGAACCAGCACCGTGTCGCCGCTGAAATCCGCCTGGTAGTAGGTAAGGTCCGCTTCTCCCGCCGCACCGGTCACCCAAGCGCCCTGAGATTTCAACCAGTCCAGGCGTCGCGCCAGGTTGGAGACGCTGACCAGAAACAGCTGCTCGGCCACCCCGGCCGCCGTCTTCAGCGCCGCTGCGTTCACCGGCGCGCTGTTCCGCTTCGGCAGGAGCACGGCCTGGACGCCCGCCGCGCCGGCGCTGCGCAGGCAGGCGCCCAGATTACGAGGGTCCTGCACCCCATCCAGCACCAGCACCAGGCGCGGTCCCCGCATTTCCGGCCAGGCGGCCTCAAAGGCCTTCTCGTCCGCCAGCGTCAGTTCCTGGCTCTGCGCCAGCACGCCCTGGTGGGCGCCGTCCGCCCGCCGATCGAGCCAGGCCCGATCGACGAACTCCACCCGTACGCCCAGCGCCCGGGCCTGATCAGCGAGGGCGGCTTTGCGCTTGTCGCCACCCCTGCCTTTCTGCACGTAGAGCACGCGGATCCGCTCCGGCGCCTGCTCCAGTGCCGCACTCACCGCATGTAGCCCGAAAATCTCGCTCACCGTCCGTTCCCGCTAGCGCCGGCCGCCGCGCCGATTGCCGCGTCGACCCTTGTCGCCCTTGCCACGACGGTCCCGACCGCCGGCACTCTGGCTCTGCTTCTCTTTGCGCCCTGTGCGCCCGCCTTTGCTTCCGGCTGGCTTCGAAGGGTCCAGGCGCAGATCCAGCTTGCCCTCCTCCGGGACCACATCCACCAGCACCACGGAAAGCTGATCGCCAAGGCTGAACCGCCGACCCGACCGTTCGCCCACCAGGGCCAGGCTCTGCGGCTGATACTGAAAGTAGTCGCTGCCGAGCTCCGAGATGTGCAGCAGCCCCTGCACGTAGAACCCCTTCAGCTCAACGAACAGGCCGAACTCCGTCACGCCCATGACGATGCCGTCGAACGTCTCGCCGACCCTGGGGGCCACGTACTCGCACTTCAGCCAGGCGTCCACCGCCCAGCCGGCGCTTTCCGCCCGGCGCTCGGTGGCCGAGATGCGCATGCCGATCTCCAGCAGCGACTCGGTGTCGTAGAGCGGCTCATCACCGTTCAGCACCGCTTTGATGGTCCGATGCACCAGCAGGTCGGCATAGCGGCGGATGGGCGAGGTGAAGTGCATGTAGCGGCTGAGGCCGAGGCCGAAATGACCCTTGTTGTCCGGCGTGTAGACCGCCTGCATGAGCGAGCGCAACACCATCATCTCGTAGAGCCAGCGGTTCTCCTTGCCCGCCAGCTGATCCGTCGCCGCCTTCAGCCCCTGCGGGGTCAGGTCCCCATGCGGCAAGCGCACGCCCGCCATGGCCAGCGACTGCTTCAGCTGCTCGAGCTTCTCGGCGGCGGGCGGCTCGTGCACCCGGTAGGTGCCCATCTTCGGGCCGAGCGATTTCTCGATGAACTCGGCGGCGCAGACGTTGGCCGCGATCATCGCTTCCTCGATCAGCTTGTGCGCGTCGAGCCGGTGCACGGGGTGAATGGCCTTCACCCGATTGTCTTCGAGCTCGAGGGCTGCTTCGTGGGTGTCGAAATCCAGCGCGCCGCGATCTTCCCGGGCCTGCCTGAACGCTTCGTATACCTGCTGCAGCTCGGCCAGTGAGTGACAGACTTCCGGCTCCACATCGAGGGCGCCCTCGTCGAGGAATTCCTGGACCCGCTCGTAGGTGAGCCGCTGCCAGCTTCTGATGACCGCCTCGTAGAACTCGAACCCGGTCACCTTGCCGGTCCGGCTGACCTTCATGTCGCAGACCATGGCCAGGCGCGCAACCTTCGGGTTCAGCGAGCAGAGCCCGTTCGACAACACCTCCGGCAACATGGGAATCACCCGGTCCGGCAGGTAGACGCTGTTGCCGCGCTCGGCGGCGTTCAGATCCAGGTCAGATCCGGGCTTCACGTAGTGGGCAACGTCGGCGATGGCAACCACCAGGCGCCAGCCGCCGCGCCGCTTCTCGGCGAACACCGCATCATCGAAATCCCTGGCCGTCGCCCCGTCGATGGTCACCAGCGGCGTGTCGATCAGGCTGACTCGATTCGGATGTTTGCCTGGCACCACCTTCTTCGGCAACCGCTGCAGCTGGTGCTCCACATCCGGCTGCCACTCGGTCGGGATGCCATGCGCGTTGATCATGGTGACCACCGCCTGAGCAACGCCGCCATCACCCCCCAGGTGCTCGATGATTCGGCCGCTGAGCGCACGCCGTTCCTCGCCGAGGATCTCCACCGCAACCGTCTCGCCATCCACAGCCTCGTCCGGGTTGACGAGAGAAACGCGCCCCCGGTAATCCGGGCTCAGCGACTCGACGAAGGGGTAGCGCCCTTTCGCCCGGGTGATGCCGACCACGGGCCGGCTGGAGCGGGCGTGCACTTCGAGCACATGCACTTCCTCGCCGACTACCCGGGCGCTCACTTCGTCCCCGGGCCGAAGCAGCATGCGCCGTTGCCGTTCCAGCGGCAGGCCCTGAAAGGACAGGGTCATGCCGCTCGACTCGATCACGCCGCGCCGGCTGCCGCCGGATTTGGCAATGTGGTAGGCGCCGCGATGATCCTGATGCAGCTCGCCGCTGCGCACCATGCCGTTCAGCTGGTTGCGCAGGCTCCGTCTGGCGGCGCTGTTCGACGCGTCAACGGCCACCACGAGATCGCGCCAACCCATTGGCCGGCCGGCATTGCTGAGCACCTGAAGAAGCGTTTCGGCGTCGAATTTCAACGGCTGTCCTTGACGAAGATGAGTGTGCGCACGGCGTCCGGCCGCTAGTTTGACAGAAAAGGTCGACTTCTATTTAATTGCGCGCCCTGCCGGTCGCTAAAGGCAATCTGGCCTCAAGCGAACTGTCTCATGCCGAGGTGGTGAAATTGGTAGACACGCTAGCTTCAGGTGCTAGTGGGGGTAACCCCGTGGAGGTTCAAGTCCTCTCCTCGGCACCATCACTTGGAGCGCTCTTTCTACTCAGCACCGCCATTCAGTTCTGATCTGCACCGAACGCTACGCCGAGGAGACCTCCTCAGGCTCCGCCCAACCCCTCCTCAGCCCCCCCTCTCTGCGGTTTAATGCCTCCACTAGGGAGGAGCCAATATGGAAGTCGATTTCGGAATCGGCCTGCGTCGGGTGGACACGGTTGCAGCGGATGCAAAGCTGGCCGAGCAGCTCGGCTACGACTTCGTCGTCACCGGGGAGCACGTTTTCTTCTACGGCCCGATCGGCAACGGCCTGATCTCACTGGCCACCGCAGCGGGCGCGACGGAGCGGATCAAGCTCATGAGCACGATCACGCTGGTGCCGCTGTATCCTGCCGCCCTGCTGGCAAAGCAGGTCGCCGCGCTCGATCGGGTGTCCAACGGCCGTTTCCACCTGGGTGTGGGCGTCGGCGGCGAGTACCCGAAGGAGTTCGAAGCCTGTGGCGTGCCGGTCGAGGAACGCGGTGCCCGCACCAACGAGTCGCTGGAGGTGATGACCCGGCTGTGGACAGAAGACAACGTCGAGTTTCAGGGCCGCTTCACCCGACTGCCCGGCGTCACCCTGGACCCGAAACCAGTCCAGAAGCCACATCCGCCGATCTGGATCTCAGGGCGCAGCGACGCCGCCATGCGTCGCTGCGCGCGCTTCGGCAGCGGCTGGTTACCCTACATGTACACCCCGGAGATGCTTGCTGAAAGCCTGACCCGCATCGACCAGGCCGCGCAGGCAGCCGACCGGCAGACTGCCATCAAGCCGGGGCTCTTCATCTTCTTCGCGGTGCACGAGGACCGCGACGAGGCGCTGAGAATGGCCAGCGAGAAGCTGTCCCTGCAGTACAACCAGGACTTCTCGAAGCTGGTCGGACGCTACGCGCTGGCGGGCAATCCGGACGACTGCATCGCCCGATTGCAGGAGTATGTGGATGCCGGCGCCCGCACCATCGTCCTCAACTCCGCCTGTGACGCCGACTACGTGGAGCGCAACGAGGCGCTTCTCGCCAGCGCCGTAATCCCGGCACTAAAAGGCGGGGCTGCATCGTGAGCCAGCCTCTCGCAGGCAGGATTGCGGTCGTTGCCGGCGCGACCCGAGGCGCCGGCCGGGGTATTGCCCGTATGCTCGGCGAAGCCGGGGCGACCGTTTACTGCACCGGCCGCAGCACCCGGGACAACCTGTCGCCGATCGGCCGGCCGGAAACGATCGAGGAGACCGCCGAGCTGGTGACGGCTGCGGGTGGCGAGGGCATCGCCGTCCGGACCGATCACAGCCGGGAGGATGAGGTGGCGGCGCTGTTCGAGCGGGTCCGGGCGGAAGCCGGTCGGCTGGATCTGCTGGTCAATGACATCGGCGGCGAAGATCAGGCCGAGTGGCAACCGATCTGGAAAGCGGACCTGGAGCAGGGCTTCGCGTTCATCGATACCGCCGTCCGCACCCACATCATCACCAGTCGCTACGGTGTCCCCCTCATGCGCGAGCAGGGCAGCGGCCTGATCATCGAGATCACCGACGGTGATCACGGCGGCTATCGGGGCAGCTTCTTCTACGACCTGGTGAAGAACCAGGTGATCCGCACCGCCTACGCGCTGTCCGTTGAGCTCGCCAGCAAGGGAATCACCGCCATTGCGGTCACGCCAGGGTTCCTGCGCTCGGAAGCCATGCTGGAGAACTTCGGCGTCAGCGAGGAGAACTGGCAGGACGCGATCCCGAAAGCGATGGGGTTCAGCGAGTCGGAGACCCCCTGTTTTGTCGGCCGGGCGGTTGCCGCTCTCGCCGCCGATCCGAACGTGCACGAGAAGACCGGGCAGGTGTGGGCGAGCTGGACCCTGGCCCGGGAGTACGGCTTCACCGACATCGATGGTCGGCGCCCGGACTGGTGGGCGTTTCTCGAGCGATCCATCACCGATCTGCAGAACCAGGGCGGCCCGGAAACGGACGAAGAGCGGTACTGGGTGCAGGCCTGGCACACCCAGCTGAAAGACCAGCCCGAACACGCCGCGCTGGTCGACACCCTCGGCAAGCTGCTGCCCGGCTAGCCCGCCAGTTCCGCCATCAACGCCAGCAAAGCGTCCATATCGTCCTGAGTCGTATCCAGGGCCAGGATGTTCGGCTGCCGCTTGCCGCAACCGGTGCACTCGTGCACCACCTGCCAGCCCTTCTTCCGTTTCAGCACCCCAACCGGGCGCATAGCCGAACGACACCGGCTCGCCCGATCTCCCGGACGAGTGGCATCCACATGCAGCGACCACAGGCAATGCGGGCAGTGATTGCGGTAGCTGCCGTTGCTTACCGGCTCGATGCGGGCACCACAGTGCACGCAGGCAAAGCCGGCGTTCTCGTTTCGTCTCGCCAATTCCCCATCTCCAACCATGCAAAGTGCATTGGCAGGAAATGGGTTCGGTTTGCTCTTACCTTTTCTCGGCTGAGGTCAGCTGATCTCAGCGGAGGGCGGGCTTCAGGCTTGCCTGGGGAGCGGTCAATTCACCGCGCTTCTTTTCCGAGCTCAGGAAGCGCGATTACTTTCGGTTCCAGCTTCATCGGAGCAGTCATTTCATCTCCGAATCCGGACCTCGACCGGTTTTGCTCTGTACCGGCCACTGTAAAGCGGTTCAGCCGTAGCTTTCCACGTTCCACCGATAGACGTGCACTCAGGCTCACTGACTCAGGCGTCCTCCCCAATCAGGAGAACCGGCGATGCGAGTGAGCGTGCTGTTCGATAGGTTCCTCTCTACGCGACGAGCGCCTCGAGGATTCTAGCGGGCATCTTCCGCTTCAGCGAGCGTCTGGCTTCAGCGACACATCCTGGAACTGCAGCTGGTTCAACGTGTAGTACACGCCTTTCTGGGCCATCAGCTCCGAGTGGCTGCCGAGCTCCTTCACCTTGCCGTCCTTCAGCACCAGGATGCGGTCCGCTTCCTGAATCGTCTGCAGGCGGTGGGCGATCAGGATGGAGGTGCGGTCGACCATGATGGCCTTCAGCGCGTCCTGGATGATCTGCTCCGTCTCCGTATCGATGCTGGCCGTGGCCTCATCGAGGATGAGGATCTCCGGGTCCGCCGCCAGCACCCGGGCGAAGGCGAGCAGCTGGCGCTGGCCCTGAGAGAGGTTCTGGCCACGCTCCACCAGCGGCTCGTCGTAACCCTGTGGCAGCGCTTCGATGAAGGCGTCCGCATGGACCATCCTGGCCGCGCGGATCGCGTCCTCCCGGCTGATGGCCGGATTGCCCAGATGGATGTTGTCGAGAATGGTGCCGGAGAAGATGTGGAAGTCCTGCAGCACCACGCCGACCCGGGACCGCACGTCCGCCGCCGGGATCTGGTTCAGATCGATACCGTCGAGAAAGATGCTGGCGTCGGGGAAGTTGTAGAAACGGCCAAGCAGGCGGATGAGCGTGCTCTTGCCGGAGCCGGTAGGGCCGACCACTGCCAGCTTCTCGCCGGGGGTCACGGTGAACGAGACATCATGCAGCACCGGGTCCCTGGGGTCGTAGCCGAAAGTGAGGTGGCGGAACTCGATCTCCCCTTTCAGCCTCGCCGGCAGCGCCGCCGGCACCGCCGGCTCCCGCACCTGCTCGTGCCAGTCCAGGGCCTGGAAGATGCGTTCGGCGCTCGCCATGGCCCGGAACAGGATGTTGTACTGCTGGCCGAGCACCCGGATCGGCCGGATGAACATGTCCACGAACTGGGAGAACAGAATCACCGAGCCGAGCGAGATCGCCTCCTGCAGCGCGCTGCCACCGCCCACCCAGATGATTACGGCCAGCGCCATGTTCACCATGTTGTCCATGAAGGAGCCGTAGCTCGATTCCAGGTTGATGGCGTAGAACTCGTGCTGACGGTTGTTCTGATTGATGGCGCCGTAGCGGGCCAGGTTCTCCGCTTCCCGGTTCGACAGCTGCACCACCTGCATGCCGGAGAGGTTCTCCTGCAGGTTCTGGTTCAGCTGCGATACCGTGTTGCGAATCACCCGGTAAACCCGCCGCGTCGCCTGACGGAAGAAGTAAGTGATCACGGCGAATATGGGGACCGCCATCAGCAGGTAAAGCGTCAGCTCGACGTCGATGGCCAGCATGATGGCCAGACCCAGGAAGAACGGCACGAACTCGCCGATCAGCATGCCCAGACCCATCATCAGCTCGAACAGAGCCTGAACGTCGTTGGTGATCCGGGTCATGATCCTGCCCACCGCAACCCGGTCGTAGAAGGACGACGGCCGCCGCTCCATGTGCGCGAACAGGTCGTGGCGCATGTCCCGGAGCGAGGACAGCACGGTCCTGGAAAAGCTGACCCGGTGCAGGTGGTAGAGGCTGTGGCAGGCGAGCGTGAAGACGGCGAAGATCAGGCAGGCGCTCAGCAGCGGAGACAGGCCGGTCAGCCCACCCACCCAGGCGTTCAGCGCGTTCATGCCGAAGTCCGGCAGCAGCGCGTCGGGCTCGCCCATGATCACCCCGTCGATCACCACCCGGGTGATCACCACCGGCATGAGTATGGCCAGGGTTGATGCGCACAGAACCAGGGCAATGCTGCCCGCCGCCAGGCGCTTGTGCGGACCCACCCAGCTCAGGATGCGGCGAAGGTACTGCATGTTCATCGCCTGGCCTTCGATATCGGCCTCGAAGATCGAGTGATCGAGCGGCTCGTCCTGGACGCTGTTGCCGGTGGTGCTCATCCCGCCACCTCCCGGCCGAGCTCATCAGCCGCGTGCAGCTTGTTGCGCTGGGACTCCTCCAGCTCGGCGTAGAAGCCGCCGGCTGCCAGCAGCTCTTCGTGGCTGCCCATCTCCACCAGCCGGCCTTCGTCGAGAACGATAATCCGGTCCGCATGCCGGGCCGTGGAGACCCGATGCGAAACCAGCAGGGTGGTGTGGTCGCTGCGCACGCGCTTGAGCCCGGAGAGGATCTTCTCTTCCGTCTCCGTGTCCACGGCGGAGAAGCAGTCGTCGAGAATCAGCAGCGGCGTGCGCCGGATGAGGCCCCTGGCCAGCGCGGTTCGCTGCTTCTGACCGCCGGACAGGGTAACGCCACGCTCGCCGAGGACAGTGTTGAGCCCTTCCGGAAAGCCATCGATGGTTTCTTCCAGCGCCGCCGCGTGGGCAACCTCCAGGATTTCCTGATGGTCCCGGCTCGGATCGTCATAGGCGATGTTGTCACCCAGGCTGTCGGCGAACAGAAACGGATCCTGGAGTACCAGGCAGACCCGCTCGCGCAGGAACTTCAGCGGGAACCGGTCGATCGAGTGATCGTCGAGCAGGATCCGGCCGTTCGTCGGATCCAGCAGCCGGACGAACAGCCGCAGCAGCGTCGACTTGCCCGAGCCGACCCGGCCGATCAGAGCGATGGTCTCACCCTGCGCCACTTCGAAGCTGACGTCGTCCAGCGCGTACTTTTCCTTGCCCTCGTAGCGGTAGCTGAGGTGCTCGACGCTGATCTTGCCGGTGAGCTCGGGGAACTCGTTGGACGGCCGGTCTTCGATTTCCGGCACGTAATCCATGATCTCGAACAGCCGGGCCGTGCCCGACGCGCCGCGCTGCCACTGGGTAACCAGCGAGCCCGCCTCGCGAACCGGCCAGAGCACCAGAGCCAGGTAAGAGAAGAAGGCAGCGAAGGTGCCGATGGTGATGTCTCCACGATCCAGCAGCACGCTGCCGTAGCCGATGATGATCAGCGTGCCCGAGGCCGCCATGATCGGCATCAGCGCGCCGAGGAAAGAGGTGGTTCTGAACAGCGTCAGGTTGCGGTCGGCAAAGTCCTGATTGACGCCATGAAAGCGCTCTATCTCCCGATCCTCCTGCGCCATGGCCTGGACCGTGCGGATACCGTTGAGGTTTTCCTGGACGAAGGTGGACAGCTCGGCGAAACCCTCCTGAACCAACCGGCTGCGGTGGTAGATCTTCTTCGAGAACAGATAGGCGATGAAGCCGATCAGCGGCATGGGCAAGAGGATGGCTATTGTCAGCGCCGGTGACAGGCTGAACATGAACATGAGGCCGATCACTGCAGTCAGCAACAGGATCAGCGTCATGCGGATGGCGCCGGCGAGGATCTCCCGACAGAGGGTGATGTCGTTGATGGCCCGGGCCATCAGGTCGCCAATGGTGTAGCGGCTGTAAAAACCCGGCCCCTGCAGCTGCAGGTGCTCGTAGAGCCGGTTGCGCAGATCGTAGGCGGCGTTCACGCCGATCCGGCGCATGGCGATCCGGTAGGCGATGGTCACCAGCATCTGCAGGATCACGCAGCCGACAATGGCGAGCGCCGGATCCCGCAGGGCTTCACGGGCCGCGGCAAAGGTGAGAGTGCCGTCGAGCAGGCTGGCCTGGCCCGCAGCGATCCGATCGATACCGGTCTTCACGAACAGGGGGATCAGCCCTTCGAAGCCACGGGCGACGATCATCCCGAGCACGGCCAGCCCGAATGAGTATCGGTATCGCTTCAGATAAACGGTCAGTCGCCAGAGAGACTGCATGAGGGCCCCGGAAACAGCACTACCGGACCGGCTCTCTCCAAACCCGGCTCGATGTTGCTGAAGTAGCGCTTAGTTGCTTAACCGCAACGCTTTCGAAAACGAGCCGCGTGAGTTGGCTTGTTTCAGACCCTGCTGGGCCACGGAAGAGCGCGCTGCTGAACCACCATGATAACGGACGCGCAGGAAGCTCGCCAGATTCGACCCGAATCCGGCTTCAGATTTCCTCTTTGAACCAGCTGGTAATGCGCTCGATCGGCTTGCGGTCGATGTCCGGGACGCGCACGCCGGCCGCCGGATAGCCGGTCACCAGGATCAGAAACGGGCGCTCGTTCTTCGGTCGTCCGAGTATCTCGCGCAGGAACGCCATGGGTGACGGCGTGTGGGTGAGGGTCGCCAGGCCCGCGTGATGCAGCGCGCTCAGCAACATGCCGGTGGCGATGCCCACCGACTCCGGAACGTAGTAGTTCTTGTGTTTGCCGCCTTCTGCATCCTCCTCGAACCGCTCGGCGAAGATGACGATCAGCCAGGGCGCCACCTCGAGGAACGGTTTGTCGGCGTCGGTGCCGAGGGCGGCGAGGTCGTCCAGCCAGGCTTGCGGTGCGCGGCCGCCGTAGAACGACCGCTCCTCGACCTCTGCTGCTTCCCGGATCCGTCGCTTCACCTCTGCGCTGCTGACCACCGCGAAGTGCCAGGGCTGCTTGTTGGCGCCGCTGGGCGCGGAGCCGGCGGCGCGGATGCAATCGCGGATGATGCCCTCGGGGACGGGCTCGTCGGAGAACTCCCGCACCGTCCGGCGCCGGTGCAGGTCAGCAGCAAAGGCCGCAGCGCGGGACTGCATCTCTGCCAGCGGATAGCGGCGGTACTCGGACCAGGCTCGATGACCCTCTTCGGGCAGGTCAGCCGTGCCGCTCACCCGTGACCCCGACTCAGCGCTTCCTGACGACCAGGGAGCCGATCGAGTAGCCGGCGCCGAACGAGCAGATCACGCCGCAGTCGCCGGCCTGCAGATCTTCGTGATTCAGGCAGAAGGCGATGATCGAACCGGCGGAGGCTGTGTTGGCAAACTCATCGAGAACGATGGGCGCTTCTTCCTGAGACGCATCGCGACCCAGCAGGCGCTTGGCGATCAGCAGGTTCATGTTGATGTTCGCCTGATGCAGCCACCAGCGCTTGACGTCCGCCACCTCGAGGCCAACCTGCTCGATCTGCGTGGTCAGGTGCTCGGCGGCCATGGGGCAGACCTCCTTGAAGACGCTGCGGCCGTTCTGGTGAAACAGGTTCTCTTCGCAGTACGGGTCCACGTCCTGAGCGTAGGACACGTAGCCGAAGTTGGAGCGGATGTTGTTCGAAAAGACGGTCTGGGACTGGGTGCCGAGCACATCGTAGGCGTGCTCGGCGCTGCAGGTTTCCGCGTTCTCGAGCACCATAGCGGTGGACACGTCGCCGAAGATGAAGTGGCTGTCCCTGTCCCGGTAGTTCACCTGCGGTGAGGTCAGCTCGGGGTTGACCACCAGCACAGCCCGGGCGGAACCAGCGGCGATCGCATCATAGGCGCGCTGCAGGGCGAAGGTCGCCGCGGAGCAGGCCACCAGCATGTCGAAGGCGGTGCCTTTGATGCCGAGCTCGTGCTGCACCTCGATGGCGATGGCGGGGTAGGAACGCTCGGTGTAGGCACAGGACACAATCACCAGATCGATGTCGTCGCCCGTCTTGCCCGCTGCCTCCATGGCGCGCCGGGCCGAGTTCAGAGCGATCTCCGCCTGATGTGAAAGCTCCTCTTCTCGGCGCCGGGGAATCAGCGGCCGCATCCGGTCGATGTCGAGAATGCCTTCCTTGACGTAGGCGTAGCGCTGCCTGATGCCGGAAGCCTTCTCGATGAACTCGGCGCTGGAAAGCGGCACCTCTGCTTTCTCGCCGGCTGCTATGGCCTCGGCGTTGCGCTCGTTCTCACGGCTGGCGTAGGCGTTGTAGGCCTCGACCAGCTCCTCGTTCGTGACCACGTGCTCCGGCTTCCAGAGGCCGGCGCCACTGATGACCACCTGATTCATGCGCGCTCCTGAGTGTCTGGACTGGCTCAGGGTTTCGGCAGGTAACCGCCGTCCACCCCTTTGATGAAAATGCCCACCGCATCGTGCGCGTGCAGGGACTCGTGATGCTCGATGCGGACCCAGAAGTCAGCGAGCCGCTCGTCGTGATCGAGGCGGTCTTTCAGCTTCCGGCCGGCGTCCTCGATGAACATCAGGTTCTGACCGTTCAGCAGCGCGAACATCTGCTCGTCTTCGCGCTTTACGGCCGTCTGCACCGGTGTCTTCAAGGTCTGCTCTACCGCATCGATCAGATCCGTGATCGGAAAGTGCTCGATGCCGTGCTCGAGGCGCACCAGGATCCAGGCGTCGCTGCGCTGGCTGTGCGGCGTCGCGACCACGCCCTGCTCGGTGCCGAGCCAGGCATTCACCTGCTCAACCGGGACCTGACCGCTGCTGCCGAAGTCCGCTTCGAACTGCTGCTGGATAAGCTGGCGGGCGAGCGCCGCCGACTGCGGGCAGGTGGAGGAGTACTGCACGTTGAGCTTCAGCTCCAGCGCGATCTCGCCATCGATGAGCTCGCCGCGGATGGAGACCGGGTAACTGTTCCAGCCGGAGTTGTCGCTGACCAGCGCGTCGCGGCGCAGGTAGTAGTCGAAGTCGAACTGCACGAAGGCGCGGCCGGACAGGTCGCGGTGCGATTCCAGCATGCTGCGCAGCAGCAGCTTCAGGCCGGCCGTGGTGAGCGGGCGCGTCTCCGAGTGCTCGTCGAGAATCAGGTACAGGCGCGACATGTGGATGCCTTTCGCCCGCTCGTCGCCCAGATCCACGTAGATCTGCACCTTGGACTGCACCTGACGGATCTGATCGCCGTCCTTGATCGCCAGCGGCTGATGAATGCCGCTCATGCCGACCCACTCCAGGGTGTTCTGCGGCATCTGCAGCTCACGCCCGGACACGTCCGGCATGTTGTTCAGCGCAACCAGGTCTGCCTTATTCATGGGCTACCTTCACTCAGTCCGGCCTGATTTCCATTCGGCCGGGCATTGTAACGAATCGTAACGGCCTCTGTCTTAGAGGCCAGATTGTCCTCGAAACCCCCGCAGAATCAGTCTTTCAGGGACTCTCGCTCACTCTGAGTGAGCTCCCGGGCTTCCTCTTCGAGCATCACCGGGATGCCGTCACGAATGGGGAAGGCGAGGCCGCTGGCCCGACACCACAGCTCGTCCGCTTCCTTCTTGTAGGTGAGCGACGCTTTGCTGACCGGGCAGACGAGGAGTTCCAGGAGTTTTGAATCGAGCGCCATGGATGCCTCCTCTACTGAAACGGGTCTTTGAGCACGATGGTCTCGGCACGATCCGGACCCGTGGAGATGATGTCGATCGGTGCACCCACCGCCTCCTCGATGCGCTTGAGGTAGGCCTGCGCGTTCGCGGGCAGGGCATCGTAACTCTTGATGCCGACAGTGCTCTCCTGCCAACCCGGCAGGGTCTCGTAGACCGGCGAGATGTCCGCGTAGTACTCGCTGGCAAAGCGGGGCGAGCCCTCTACGCCATCGGACTGCTGGTAACCGGTGCAGATGCGGATCTCCTCCAGGCCATCGAGCACGTCCAGCTTGGTCAGGCAGAGGCCTGAAATGCTGTTGATCTGCACCGCTTGGCGCACGGCAGCCGCATCGAACCAGCCGCAGCGGCGCGGCCGGCCGGTGGTGGAGCCGAACTCGTTGCCCCGCTCGGCGAGCCGGGTGCCGATGTCGTCAAAGAGCTCAGTCGGGAACGGCCCTGAGCCGACCCGGGTGGAATAGGCTTTGGTGATGCCGAGCACGTAGTCGAGGTAGCGCGGGCCGAAGCCGCTGCCGACCGCCGTGCCGCCGGCTGTGGTGTTGGAGGAAGTGACGAAGGGGTAGGTGCCGAGATCGACGTCGAGGAGCGCACCCTGAGCGCCCTCGAAGAGGATGGGTTTCCCCGCCTCACGCAGGCCATGCAGCATGGGAACGATGTCAGCGACCATGGGCTGGATCTGCTCCGCCACCTTCGCGCACTGATCCAGCGTTTGCTCGAAATCCACCGGCTTGGTCTTGTAGTAACTGGTCAGCATGAAGTTGTGATACTCCATCACCTCTGAGAGCTTGGCGGCAAAGCCCTGCCAGTAAAAAAGATCTCCAAGGCGGACGCCGCGACGGGCGGCTTTGTCTTCGTACGCCGGGCCGATGCCGCGACCAGTGGTGCCGATCTTCTGCGAGCCGCGGGCTTCTTCCCGGGCCAGATCCAGCTCCACGTGATAGGGCAGGATCAGGGGGCAGGCCGGCGAGATAAAGAGCCGCTCGCGCACCGGCACGCCACGCTCTTCCAGACCCACCACCTCTTTGAGCAGCGCGTTCGGCTCGAGGACCACGCCGTTGCCGATGAAGCACTGCACGTTGGTCCGCAGGATGCCGGACGGGATCAGGTGCAGCACGGTCTTCTCGCCATCGATGACCAGCGTGTGGCCGGCGTTGTGCCCACCCTGAAAGCGCACGACCGCGCTCACCTCTTCGGTCAGCAGGTCGACGACCTTACCTTTGCCTTCGTCACCCCACTGAGTACCGATGACGACTACGTTACGTCCCATGGAAATTTGCTCGCTAATGCTCAGGTGGCCGGGTCGACGACCCAGGCTCCACCACGGTTAATCAAGATCCTGTTGCAGCGACCGGGACGGGCATCGTCCTCAGTCAGCGCGACCACTACCGCCTCGCCCGCCTCGCGCAGCTGCCGGATGGCGGCCTCACGATCAGGGTCGGCGCTTTCCGTCCATGGCGCCCAGATGGCCGCGGCGTCTGCTTCCAGCGCCCCGGCCAGCTCGTTCAGGTTCACATCGAAGCCGGTGGCCGGCCGCGCCCTGCCGAAGGCACCGCCGATCCCATCGTAGCGACCGCCACGGGCCAGCGCTTTGCCTGCCTGGGCGTGATAGGCAGAGAAAACCGGGCCGTTGTGATAGCCGTAGCCTGCGAGCTCGGCCAGATCGAAGCGCAGGGCCACGCCGGGCACGGCGTCGAGCACCAGATCCGCAAGCTCGTCCAGCGCATCGATGGCGGCGACCACTTCCGGGCCGCTGCCAGCGAGCACCGCGCGGGCTTCCCCGAGCACCGCCCGTTCGCCCATCAGACCTGGCAGGCGCACCAGCAGCTCGGCCTGCGGGCGACCGTCGAGGAGTCGGGCAATGTCAGACTCTGCCTTGCTCTGCACCGCCGCAAAGAGCTCGGCCTCCTCCGCCTCGGCCAACGCCAGGCCATCGATCAGATGCTGATAGATCCCCATGTGGCCAAGCACCAGGATGGGCTGGGTGATGCCGACGCTGGCCAGCACCTCCACCATCAGCGAGACCACCTCGGCATCGGCAGCAAGCGTGCTCGCGCCGAAGACTTCCGCGCCGGCTTTCAGCGGCACACGATCGTCGAGGCTGGAAACCGGATTGGCGAAGACCACGTTGCCTGCGTAGCAGAGCCGCTGCACGCCTGGCTCCGGCCGGCTGTGCGCATCGACCCTGACCGCCTGAGCCGTCATGTCTGCGCGCACGCCGAGCAGGCGGCCGCTCTTCTGGTCCAGCGCTTTCAGCGTCTGCAGGTCCATGTCGTCGCCGGAACCGACCAGCAGCGCATCCAGGTACTCCACCACCGGCGGGTCGATGTACTCGAAGCCCCAGGCCCTGAACACGTCGAGCACACGACGCCGGGTCAGCTCCAGCGCCCAGGCATCAGGCGGGAGCAACTCGCCCACGCCGGCCGGCAGTCTCCAGTTGCGGTTGCTCATCGTCCTAAGTAGCGCTATCTGATCAGGTAGAGAAGCAGGGTGCCGGTCAGCATGCTGACAAGCCCTGCAATGCGCATGGTGCTATCCGGGACATCGGCCAGGGTCATAGCCAATGCCCGCCAGCGGCGCGGGTACAGGAACGGCATGATACCTTCGATCACGAGCACCAGACACAGCGCGATGGCGAGTTCGTTCCACATCGTTCAACTCGGTCAACCGGCGCTGCGAGGGTTGGGGGCGGTCAGGAACCGCCCGCGTCGCCTGTCAGGTACTTGAAGAACTTGCTGTTCGGATCGAGCACCAGCATGTCGCTCTTGTCCGAGAAGACTTCGGCGTAAGCGTTGATGCTGCGGTAGAACTCGTAAAACTCCGGATCTTGGTTGAACGCGTCAGCGTAGATGGACGCTGCCCGGGCATCGCCGTCACCGCGGATCTCCTGAGCCTGCTTGTAAGCATTGGCTTCGATGACGACCGACTGCCGGTCCGCATCAGCACGCACGCCGAGCGCCAGCTCGCGACCCTGAGCCCGATACTGTCGGGCTTCAATTTCACGCTCCGAGTTCATCCGGTCATACACCGAGGAGGCCACTTCCGTGGGCAGGTCGATGCGCTTGACCCGCACGTCCACTACCTCGATGCCCGCGTCCCGGCGCATCACCTCATCCAGCGCGGAGGTGAGGTCGAACATGAGCTTGTCCCGCTCGCCGGATACCACTTCGTGCATGTCGCGGCTACTGATCTCGTTCCGCAGCCCTTCGTTGACCCGTTCCTGCAGGATCCGCCGGCCGATGGTCTCGTCGAAGGAGGTTGCGGTGTAGAACCGCTCCACGTCGGCGATCCGCCACTTGGCGAAGCTGTCCACGATCAGCGGCTTCTTCTCCAGGGTGAAGTAGGTTTCCGGGCTAGCGTCCGCCGTCAGGACCCGGGCGTCTGCTTTCTTGATCTCTTCGGCGATGGGCAGCTTGAAGTGCAGGCCCGGCTGCACGTCAGCGTCCACCACGGCACCGAAGCGGAGCAGAATGGCCCGTTCTGTCTGGTGAACGGTGTAAACGGAGTCCATGGCGAGCAGGATCACCAGCGCGCCGATGACGATGAGAATAACGTTCTGAAGGCTCATAGGGCTCTCCTTAACCTCAACGGTTTTCTCTTAAACGGCCGGAAGAAACCCGGTCGTTCAGCTCACGAAGGATGGCGTCGGCAATGGAGCTCACGGTCTCCCGGTTGCCGCCCTGCAGCGCGGTCGAGGGCTGGCTCAGCCTGTCGAGCGGCAGGTACATCAGGTTGTTGCCGCCTTCCACGTCCACCATGATCTTGCTCGAACGGCTCAGCACCGATTCCATGGCATCGATGTAGAGACGATCGCGGGTGACCTTCTGCGCCAGCTGATACTCGGCGAGCAGCTTGGTGAAACGATCGGCCTCACCTTCTGCCCGGGCAATCACCTGGTCCCGATAGGCGTTGGCCTGCTCAATGGCCTTCTGCGCTTCACCGCGGGCTTCCGGGATCACGCTCTCCGCGTAGGCATTGGCATCGTTGATCGTCCGCTGCTCATCCTCTTTCGCTTTCTGAACGTCGTTGAACGCGTCCCGCACCTGATTGGGCGGCGCTGACTCGTCGATGTTCACCTTGCTGATGAGGATGCCGGTGCCGTAGGAATTCAGGTAGGTCTGCAGACGTTCCTGCACCTCAGCCGCAATGGCGGCCCGGCCATCGGTGATCACCTGATCCAGCACCGAGCTGCCCACCACGTGCCGCAGCGCGCTCTCGGTGGCGTGATCCAGGCTGATCTGCGGATCGCGTACGTTCACCAGGTACTGGGTCGGGTTGTTCACAAGCCACTGTACGGTCAGGCTCACATCGACGATGTTCTCGTCTTCAGTGAGCATGAGCGCCTTGTGGCTCTTCGAGTTCAGCCGGGTCACGTTGACCAGCTCCACCCGATCGATGATGGGCGGGTTCCAGTGCAGGCCCGGCATCACCACGTCTTCCTGAACCTTACCGAAACGGAACACCACGCCCCGCTCCTGCTGGTCCACCTGGTAGACGCCAAATCCTATATAGGCAATCACCAGCACCGCGGCTGCGATGCCGGCCATGTTCAGGTTGAAACCGCCGCCGGAGCCACCGCCCCCGCTGCCGCCGCCGCCGAATATGCCGGACAGCTGCTGCTGCAGCTTCTTGAATGCTTCATCCAGATCCGGTGGGCCCTGGTCCCCTCGACCGCCCCATGGATCTTTGTCACCACCACCCGGTTCGTTCCAGGCCATTTCAGTACTCCAATGTCATATCTAACCGAATTACACCCCGGCAAGCAGGCCGCCCGGTGCCGTGCTCAGGCTGCTCGGGCGAGTGATATTTCTCTTACCAGGGAGATCAGTTGGCCAGAGGGGAGAGTTTATGGACGGGCTCCGCCGGCTGCAACAGAACCGTGGGCAACGCCTCGAGCCGCTCAATCAGCACCGGGTCGGCCCGGAGCTTCATGACCACTCGCCCATCTTCCGCCGTCTGCTCGTCAATCACCGCGCCGAGGCGATACAGCCAGGCCCGGGTCCGGCCGTCCTCCGGCGCGATCAGCACTTCTGTCGGTGCGTAAACGCCAAGCGCATCTGCGATGGCCTGCTTCAGATCCGGTAAGCCTGAACCTGTCAGAGCACTTACTTCGATGCCGCGGAGGTCAAACAGTTCCCCGTTTTCCGGGGCCAGATCCATCTTGTTCAGCACCAGCAGGGTCGGCAGCTGCAGGGCTCCGATCTCCTCGAGCACGGCGTTGACCTCGGCGATCCGGGCGTCCGCACCCGGGCTCGCACCATCGACCACATGCAACAGCAGATCCGCTCCGGCCACCTCCTCCAGGGTCGCTTTGAACGCCTCGATGAGCGAGTGCGGCAGCTTGCTGATGAAGCCAACCGTGTCCGCCAGCACCACCTCGCCAACCCCATCGATCTGCAGGCGCCGCATGGTCGGATCCAGAGTGGCAAAGAGCTTGTCTTCGGACAGCACCTCGGCGGTGGTCAGGCTGTTGAAGAGCGTCGATTTCCCGGCGTTGGTGTAGCCCACCAGCGATACGGTCGGCGTTTTCGAGCGTTCCCGGCGCCGACGGCCCAGGGCCCGGCGGCGTGCCACCTGATCGAGCTTGCGCTCGGTACTCTTGATGCGCTCGCTGAGCATCCGCTGGTCGAGCTCGAGCTGGGTCTCGCCGGCACCGCGCAGGCCGATCCCGCCTTTCTGCCGATCAAGGTGCGTCCAGCCCCGGACCAGCCTGGTCTGAGCATGTTTGAGCTGGGCCAGCTCAACCTGCAGCTGGCCCTCATAAGTCCGAGCCCGATCAGCAAAGATGGTCAGAATCAGCTCGGTGCGGGTGATCACCCGGCACTTGAGGTCCTGCTCCAGGTTGCGTTGCTGCCCGGCGCCAAGCTCGTGATTAACGATGAGAAGGTCAGCGTCTGCCTTACGCATGCGCTGTCCCAGCTCCTCGAGCTTGCCGGCGCCAACGAACGCCCGCGGGTGCGGGTGGTCGCGGCTGGCCGTGACCGTATCAACCACGTCCACCTCGGCCGTGCGCGCGAGCTCGACGCACTCTGCGAGCGCGGCGTCGTCATCAATGGCGTCAGCTCTTTCGGCCGCCGGCGCCCGGAAGTGAACATGCAGAACGACTGCTTTGCGGCCGGCTTCTGGACGATCGAAAAACAAGGTTGCTCCTGAAAAGAATCAAGCCTGCCAGACCGTCGTGGCCTCGCGCGGGCTTAAGCTTTTTCTGCCTCCGCCGAATCTTCGGCCTGGGCGTTTGCTGGATTGGAAATTCGCACGTTGCGCGAAGGCACCACCGTCGAGATGGCATGTTTGTAGACCATCTGGCTGACCGAGTTGCGCAGAAGGACCACAAACTGATCGAAGCTCTCGATCTGGCCCTGCAGCTTGATGCCGTTGACCAGATAGATAGACACCGGGATGCGTTCCTTCCGCAACGTGTTGAGATAAGGGTCTTGTAACGAATGCCCTTTTGACATGACCTGCTCCTTGATTCACGCAGCAGCCCCGGATTCAGACAATCCGGTCGCTGATACGGTCCCTTTTTTTGTTTGCAGGGCACTATGGCCTACCCAAGCGGCCCATTGCAAGGCGCCTTACAAGATCAGGGCGGCCTGAACGGGGTTCAGAAAACCCTCAGGATTCAGTCAGTTAGTTCCATTTTCGCAACTATCTGCGATGCCAGCGCCGTCCCGGACTTCCGGGTCATGGTCAGCAGCTCCGGCCAGCCGCGCATCCAGGTGAGCTGCCGTTTCGCCAGCTGTCGCGTCGCTGCCAGCGCCTTCTCCCGCATCTCCGCGTGGCTCGACAAGCCGTCCAGGTGCTCCCAGACCTGGCGATAGCCCACTGCGCGCATGGACGGCAGGTCCACGTGCATGCTGATGCGGCTCTTCAGTGCCGCCACCTCGTCAACGAATCCGGCCGCCAGCATCTTGTCCAGCCGCCTCTCGATTCTTGCGTGCAGAGCCGTTCGCGATTCCGGCTCGATGCCGAACTCGAGCAGACGGATGCCCAGCCGTTCCTGCACGTCCTTGGCATCCAGCCAGTGCTCAGAGATGGGCGCGCCGGACAGGGCAATGACTTCCAGCGCCCGTTGGATTCGGGAGAAATTGTTCGGGTGAATCCGCGACGCGGCCACCGGATCCAGCTTCTGCAGGCGCTTGTAGAGCACCTCCGTCCCTTGCCGCCGCGCCTCGTCGGAGAGCCGCTGCCGGACCTCCTGATCTGCCGCCGGCATGGGCGCGATCCCTTCGCGGAAGGCTTTCAGGTAGAGCATCGAGCCGCCGACCAGCATCGGGATGCGCCCGGCAGCCAGTATCTTGCGGACCTCAGCGTCAGCGTCGTCGACAAACTCGGCAACGCTGTAGGTCTCGTGCGGGCTCTTGATGTCGATCAGGGCGTGCGGGTACTTCTCGAGCTCCGCGGCGCTCGGCTTGGCGGTGCCGATGTCCATGCCCCGATAGACCATGGCGGAGTCCATGCTGATCAGCGAGATCGGGTAGCGATCCGCCAGCGCCATAGCAGCCTGGGTCTTGCCGCTGGCCGTCGGCCCGGTCAGGGCCACCATGAACGCTTCTGCCATGCCTCCCTCTCCTACTGGCCGCGCAGAAACAGGCTATCGAGATCTTCCATGGACTGCACCATGTAAGTCGGCCGACCATGATTGCACTGGCCAGCGTTCGGCGTGCGCTCCATCTCCCGAAGCAACGCGTTCATCTCCGTCAGGGTGAGCTGGCGATGTGCTCGGACCGAGCCATGGCAGGCCATGGTGGCGAGCAGCCGTTCGTTGGCCTGTTCGACCCGGGCGCTGGTGCCCAGCTCGCCCACGTCGGCAAGCAGGTCCCGAACCAGCGCCGCCGCGTCGCCCGCCAGCAGCGCCGGCACTTCGCGGATGGTTACGGCCTGCTGGCCGCTCCGCTCGAGCACGATGCCGAGCTCGGCGAGCGCCGGCGCCACTTCCTCGACCCGCTCAGCGTCCGCTTCCGACACGTTCAGGACCTCGGGTACCAGCAGCTGCTGCCGCGGCACCGTGCCGGTCAGCACATCGGCTTTCAGCTTCTCGTAGGTGATTCGCTCGTGCGCCGCATGCATGTCCACCACCACCAGCCCGTCGCTGTTCTGTGCCAGCACGTAGATACCGTGCAGCTGCGCGATGGCAAAGCCCAGGGGCGGAATCTCCGCTGCAGGCGGTTGCTCGCCGTTCAGGGCGTGTGCAGCCGGCTCGGCGACCTGGTGATCGAGCGGGGCGAAGCTGGCCGCACCGGCAGCCTGACGCAACATCAGGCCCGGTTGCAGCGGTGCGCCCGCGCCCGGCTCACCCTGATCCGCACCCGGCCCGACGCTGCTGCCCGGAACGATGGGTGGCGCCACCGTATCCGGACGCACCTCTCTGAGCGCCCGGTTCAGCTTGCCGAAAATGAAGTCGTGCACGTTGCGCCCGTCCCGGAAGCGGACCTCGTGCTTGGTGGGGTGGACGTTGACGTCCACCGCCGTGGCCGGCAGCGTCAGGTAGAGGACAAACACCGGATGCCGACCACCGAACAGCACGTCCCGGTACGCCTGGCGGATGGCGTGGGCAACCAGCTTGTCGCGCACGATCCGCCCGTTGACGAAGAAGTACTGCTGGTCGGTCTGGCTCCGCGAGTGGGTGGGCAGGCCCACCCAGCCGCTCAGCGACAGGTCCGGTGCCTGCTCGTCGACGACGATGGAGCGGCTGACGAACTCCTCGGAGAGCACCCTGGCCAGGCGCTTTTCCGGTGCGCCGGCGGGCAGGCTGAGCTTGCCCCGGCCCGCCCCCTGATCCAGTGACAGGCTGACGTCGAAGCGGGCCAGGCTGACGCTACGCACCACCCGGTCGATGTGGCTCTGCTCGGTGCGCTCGGCCTTGAGGAACTTGCGCCGGGCCGGCGTGTTGAAGAACAGGTCAGTCACCTCGACGGTGGTTCCAGGTGGGTGCGCAGCGGGCTTGAACGCCACCTCGCGACCGCCATCGATCTCGATGCGCATGGCCTGGTCCGCACCCTCCGGCCTGGAAGTGATGGCCAGTCGGGCTACCGACGCCACGCTCGCCAGCGCTTCGCCGCGGAAGCCCAGGCTGGCGACGCCATCCAGGTCATCTGCGGTGCGGATCTTGCTCGTCGCGTGCCGGGAAACCGCCAGCCTCAGGTCATCGGCGTGGATGCCGGAGCCATCGTCGCGGACGAGCACCCGCTTCACCCCGCCCATCTCCGTGCGAACGTCGATGCTCGCAGCACCGGCATCGAGGCTGTTCTCAATCAGCTCCTTGACCAGAGACGCGGGTCGCTCCACCACCTCGCCTGCGGCGATCTGGTTGGAAACGACATCGGAGAGCTGCTGGATGCGTGTCATGAGTCAGCCGGCCGGGATCGTAATGACCTGGCCGACCCGGATCTGGTCGTTGGCGAGCCCGTTCACCTCTTTGATCCTGCGGGCGCTGGTGCCGTAGCGGACGGCGATGCCGGACAGGGTGTCGCCCCGGGCAATGGTGTAACGCTGCCCGCCCTGCTCCCGCTGCCACGCAAGCAGGGTGCCTTCCGGCGCGCGTCTGGACATATAGGTGCGGATCCCCTCGTAGATCGCCTCGGCCATCTTTTCCTGATAGCTGGCGGAGTTGAGCTTGCGCGCCTCGGATGGGTTCGAGATGAACCCGGTCTCCACCAGTATGGACGGCATGTCCGGCGATTTGAGCACCAGGAAGCCGGCCTGCTCCACCCGCTTCTTGTGCAGATCGGTGATGCGGCCCATCCGTGACAGGATGTCTTCGCCCGCCTCGATGCTCGCCGAGCGGTTGGCATCCATGGACACCTCGAGAATGGCCTGCAGCAGGTAGTCTTCCTGGTCGCCGCTGACCACCTCTTCCGCCACCCCGCCGATGAGATCGGAGGCGTTCTCGCTCTCAGCAAGCCAGCGCGCCGTTTCGGAGGAAGCGCCGCGATCAGATAGGGTGTAAACGGACGCCCCGTCCACCTCCGGGCTCTTGAACGCGTCCGCGTGCAGGGACACGAACAGGTGCGCGCCCACCTCCCGGGCCCGCTGGGTACGCTGACGATGTGCCAGGTAATAGTCACCTGTGCGGATCATCACCGGCTGGTAGCCTTCCGCTCGCGCCAGCTTCTTTTCCAGTCGCCGGGCGATCTTCATCACCACGTCTTTTTCCAGGACCTTACCCGGCCCGAGCGCGCCGGGATCTTCTCCGCCATGGCCCGCATCGATGGCGATGATCACGTCCCGCTTGCCCTCCGGTTTGAGCACGAAGCTGGGCCGCTGGACGGCGGTATCGACATGCAGGTCGACCACCAGCCTGTGGCCGTAGGGTGCCACCGGCGCGAGCGCAAACGCCTTCGGCGTCGGCGACCCTGTTACATCGAGAACGAGCCGGTAGTCGTCTCCTCGCGCCGAGCCTCGAACCCCTTTGATGCGGGCTCTCGCCAGCGCCACCAGCTCCGGATCGAAGCTGGCATCCGGCCGGGTATCGGCCAGATCGATCACCACCCGCTTCGGGTTGTCCAGGGTAAAGAGGTCGAAGCGAACGTCGCTGGACACATCGAGCACAACCCGCGTGTAGTCGGGCGCTTCGTGCATGCGCACCCGTTCCAGGGTCGCAGCGGTGCTGACGCCGGCAACGGTGGCGAGCAGAGAGAGGAGCAGGCCGCGAACCAGAGGGAGGCCGCCAGCAGGGTCGCGCTCAGGAATTGACCGATACTTCAACGTGTCGCCCCTCTCCTTCGAGGCTCAATCGAATCGTCACATCCGGGTCCGGCAGGCGCCGCTCACCTCGCTCTGCCCACTCGATGAGCTTCAAGGCATCCGCATCGAGCAGCTCGTCGATGCCGATGAAGTCCAGCTCCTCGCTGTCGCCGATCCGATAAAGGTCGAAGTGGTAGATGGTTCGACCTGCCACCTCGTACGGCTCCAGAAGCGTGTAAGTCGGGCTCTTCACCGACCCCTCGTGGCCCAGTGCGCGAAGTATGCCCCGCACCAGCGTGGTCTTGCCAGCACCCAGCTGACCCTCGAGGAAGACCAGCGGTCGGCCTTTGAGGTAGGGCAGCACCGCGTCGGCGAACTCGATTGTCGCCGCCTCGTCCGCCAGATGCGCGGATAAAACGGGCCTGGACTCAGTCATTCAGCCTGCCCGCATCGGCAGCCGCGAGCAGCGCCATCATCTCTGGGAGCAGGTCGGTTGCCAGCAGGCTGACCTCACCGATCTCCAGCGCCGCACGGTCGGCTGCCAGGCTGTGCAGGCAGGTGCCCAGGGCCGCCGCCTCTGAGGGGGAATAACCCTGAGCCAGCAGGCCACCGATCACGCCCGACAGGACGTCGCCCATACCGGCGCTGGCCATACCCGGATTGCCGTGCGCGCAGATACCGAGCAGCTGGCCCGAATCCGCAACCACACTGCCGGCCCCCTTCAGCACGGCAACGCCCGAAACCCGCTGACCGAGCGCAATCGCCGCCGCCGGGCGGTCGGCCTGCACATCCGCCACGGCACAATCGAGCAACCTGGCGGCTTCCGCCGCGTGCGGCGTGATGATGGTGCCCTCGGGCGTGGTGGCATTAATTTCGGCCAGCCAGTAGAGGCCATCCGCATCGATCAGCGTCGGCCCGTTTCTGGCTAGAGCAAGCTCGAACAGCCGCTGCCCCCAGGCGCGCCGGCCGAGGCCAGGGCCGACGACAACGGTGCTGACCTTATCCAGCACCTCGGCGAGCAGGTCGGCGTCCTCCGGATCCAGAACCATGATCTCCGGGTGCCTGGCCAGAATGGGCGATCGGTGCGCGCCGCGGGTGATCGCGGTGACCATCCCGGCGCCGGCACGGAGCACGGCTTCAGCGGCCATGGCCACGGCGCCACCCATGGACTCGTCACCGCCAATCACCGCCACGTGGCCCAGCGCCTGTTTGTAGGCATCCGCGTTGCGCTGCGGGGTGCCGTACCGCTGCAACAAACCGGCAAACGTCAGCCAGTCGACCCCCGGCACCTGGGCGTGCACCTCCGCACCAACGCCGAGCGGCGCGTGCGTGACCCGTCCGCTGAGCGCGGCGCCAGCCCCGGTGTAGAGACCGATCTTCCGGCCGATGAAGGAAACCGTGTCGTGAGCGCGAACGGCAGCCCCGGGCGTAGCACCGGTATCTGCTGCCACCCCGGAGGGGATGTCGACGGCAACCACGGGCGCCCGAGCCGCGTTCATCCGCTCGATCAACGCCGGATACGCGCCGCGCGGCGCGCCCTGAATGCCGGTGCCCAGCAACGCATCGACGATCACCTCGCCGCTCGGCGTCAACTCGCCGTCGTCGCTGCGCGTCACCGTCAGCCCGGCGGCCAGGGCATCGTCCCGGGCGGTTGCCGCATCGCCGCCGAGCGCGCCCGGGTCGCCGATCTGGATGAGCTCGACCTGGATGCCATGGGTCAGAGCCAGCTCTGCCACCACGTAGCCATCTCCGGCGTTGTTGCCGCGACCACAGCAGATGCTGAGATGCGCAAGCGACGGCCAGCTGTCGATGAGCAGATCAAACAACGCCCGCCCGGCCCGTCGCATGAGCTCGATGCCGGGCTGACCGCCGGCAATGGCGATCCGATCCAGGTCCCGGCAACCCTGTGCTGTGTGCAGTTGTTCCAGCGGCTGATCCTGTAAGCGCATGACAAGGAGACATTATACTTTGCTCCCCTCCCGGGCCTTAAGGGACTTACGCGCAAGGCAGGCTTTGAACTCGACCGATCTGCAATCGCTGAAAGAAGACATCCGCGGCTGGGCGGCGGAGCTCGGCTTTCAGGCCCTGGGCGTGACCGACCTGGATCTGAGCGGGCATGCGCCCCACGTTCATGCCTGGCTGGAGCAAGGATTCCAGGGCGAGATGGGTTACCTGACCCGCAACCTGGCCAAGCGGTTGGATCCGGCGCTGCTGCACCCCGGCACCATCCGCGTCATCAGCGCGCGGATGGACTACCTGAAAGCGGACACCCGGCCGCTCGAGATCCTCGACTCGCCGGAACTCGGCTACGTTTCCCGCTACGCGCTCGGCAGGGACTACCACAAGACCCTGCGGCAGCGTCTGGCCAGGCTGGGGCGGCGGGTCTCGGAAGCCGCAGCGGATCTCGATCACAACTTCCGCGCCTTCACCGACTCAGCCCCGGTGCTGGAAAAAGCGCTGGCCGAGAAGAGCGGCCTGGGCTGGATCGGCAAGCACACCCTGGTGCTGAACCGGGAAGCCGGCTCCTGGTTTTTTCTCGGCGAGATCTTCACCAACCTGCCGTTACCGATAGACGAGCCGACCACCGACGAGCACTGTGGCAACTGTCGGGCCTGCATCACCGTCTGCCCGACCGATGCCATCATCGGCCCGCGCCAGCTGGACGCCCGCCGCTGCATCTCCTACCTGACCATCGAGCACAAGGGCAGCATTCCGGCCGCCCTGCGCAGCGCCATGGGCAACCGGATTTACGGCTGCGACGACTGCCAGCTCTACTGCCCATGGAATCGCGACGCGAGCAGCGCCGCAGAGCCGGACTTCGAGCCGCGCGGACGACTGGCGGACGGCTCGCTGCTCGAGCTGTTTGCCTGGTCCGAAGACGAGTTCCTGAAGCAGACGGAAGGCTCGGCAATCCGCCGGATCAGCTACGAGCAGTGGCAGCGGAACCTGGCCGTGGCGATCGGCAACGGGCCAGCCAGCGACGCGGCCATCAGCGCTCTCAGGGACCGGCGCGCAACCAGCTCAGCCATGGTGGCCGAGCACATCGACTGGGCCCTGGCCCGCCTCAGCCCGCCGGCGGCTCGAGGACGAGAAACTGATCCCGATACAGCTTGAGCTCGTCGATGGACTCGCGAATGTCGGCAAGGGCCGTATGTGCGTTCTGCTTGTTCAGCGTCTTCAGCAGGTCCGGGCGCCAGCGACGTGCCAGCTCTTTGAGGCTGCTGACATCGATGATCCGGTAGTGCAGGTAGGATTCGAGCGTCGGCATGTGGCGGCTGAGAAAACGCCGATCCTGCCAGATGCTGTTGCCGCATAAGGGTGCTGAGTCTTTCTCCACCCACTGCTCGAGAAAGGCCAGGGTCTGTGCTTCCGCTTCGAGCATGCTGACGTTGGACTGCCGGATCCGGTCGAGCAGGCCGGACGCGGAATGATGGGTCTGATTCCATTCATCCATCGCCTCCAGGTTCTCCTCTGGCGTCGCGATGGCGAACACGGGCCCTTCCGCCAGCACCTCCAGATTGCTGTCGGTGACGATGGTGGCCATCTCGATGATCAGATCCGTGTCCGGGTCCAGCCCCGTCATCTCCAGATCCATCCAGACCAGGTTTGCTGCCATGTGTTCGGTTCTTCCGGCGAGTCGTAGTCGGCTAACATAGCAAACCGATGATCAGAATTGGCGAGGTGCCACCATCAGCCAGCCCAGAGCCCTGGACGCCGACGCGCTGCTCGAGACCTTCGAGCAGCTGGAGCCGGCCAGTACCCGTATCGTCCACGTGGCGGCGGCGGAAGATTACGTCCGCTACCACCTTCCCGGAGCGCTACTGGTAACCCCGGCTGAGCTCGTGCACGGTGCCGCGCCGGCGCCGGGCAGATTGCCGAGCCTCGACCGGCTGGAGGCTCTGTTCGGCAGGCTGGGTTACACCGGCAGCGAGCACTTCCTGCTCTACGATGATGAGGGTGGCGGCTGGGCCGGCCGTTTCGCCTGGACCCTGGACGTGATCGGGCATGCCGACTGGAGCTACCTGGATGGCGGCGTTCACGCCTGGGCAGAAGTCGGCGGCCCGCTGGAATCAGGCCCGAGTCCGGACCCGGAGGCCACCACGCCGGTGCTGACGATCGACCGCTCCCCGATCGCCGAGGTGGAAGACGTGCTCGCCGCCATCGACGATCCGCAGCAGATCATCTGGGACGTCCGCTCGCGGGAAGAGTATCTCGGGCTGCGCTCCGGCTCGGCGCGAGCCGGGCACATACCCGGCGCCCGGCACCTCGACTGGCTGATGCTCAAAGATCCGGAACGGGCCACCCGGCTGGTGGGCAACCTGCCCGAACTGCTGCGAGAGCACGGCATTGATCCGGCCCAGCCGGTGATCACCCACTGCCAGTCCCACCATCGTTCCGGGCTCTCTTATATGGTCGGGCGGCTGCAGGGCTTCGCAGACATCCGCGCCTACCACGGCTCCTGGGGCGAGTGGGGCAACCGGGACGATCTGCCGATCGAAGCCTGAGGCTCGCCGCCGGCTCAGGCCCGCCCGTGCGGGAACGGCATCACGTCTGCCAGACGCTCCGCCTGCAGTGCCAGCATGAGGAGCCGGTCGAAACCGAGCGCCACCCCGGCGCAATCAGGCAACCCGGCTTCCAGGGCATTAATAAACTTCTCGTCGATGGTCGGCTCAACAAGGCCGCGCACGCGGCGCGCCTCGATGTCCGCCGCGAAGCGGCGGCGTTGCTCCTCAGGCTCCGTGAGCTCCCAGTAGCCATTGGCCAGCTCTACTCCATCCACCACCAGCTCGAAGCGGGCAGCGACCGACGCATCATCCGGGCACAACCTCGCCAGCGCCGCCTGATCGGCCGGATAACGGGTGATGAACCAGCGCCCTGTCAGCGCGTCCGCGGCTTCGCTGAAGCGGAGATCCAGCTGCTCCGGTGACAGCTCGGCGATGGCGGCTTCGCCAACCAGATCCGTGTAGGTAATCTGCCGGCACTCGCCGGGGCCGAGCAGCCGCACCAGCAGCGCTTCGACCTCGGCCATCAGCGCCTGGTCGTCGAAGCCGAGGCGGTACCACTCGAGCAGGGTGAACTCGGGATTGTGCAGGCGGCCGGCCTCACCGGCACGGAACACCGGGCCGATCTGATAGATGGAGGGTGCGCCTGCTGCCAGCAGGCGTTTCAGCTGATACTCGGGAGAGGTCTGCAGGTAGCCATGCTGACCAACCGCCATGGACTCGATGTGCAGATCGGTGACCGTGTGCTCGGCGAGCACCGCCGTCTGCACCTCCAGCACCTGGCGCTCGGCGAAGAAGCTGCGCACCTCGCCCAGAAGCTCCGCTCGCTTCTCGAGCGTGGGCAGGTCGCAGCTCGGTCGCCAGTTGCTGCTCATGGGCTCAGGGGTGCATGACGGGTCAGGCGCGGCTTACGTAATCGCCGGTGCGGGTATCGATCTTCAGCACGTCGCCGGTGTTGATGAACAGCGGCACTTTGACCACGGCGCCCGTGCTCAGCGTCGCCGGCTTGGTGCCGCCCTGGGCGGTGTCACCTTTCAGTCCCGGGTCGGTCTCCGTCACTTCCAGCTCGACGAAGTTCGGCGCGCTGACGCTGATCGGCGCGTCGTTCCAGAGCGTCACCTGGTAAACGTCCTGCTCCTTCAGCCAGTCGATGATGTCGGCGACCGCGGCCTCCGGCGCCCCGATCTGCTCGAAAGAGCCGTCCGTTTTCATGAAGTGCCAGAACTCACCGTCGGCGTAGAGGTACTCCATATCGAAATCCATCACGTCAGCCGCTTCGATGGACTCACCGGACTTGAACGTGCGCTCCCACACCCGGCCATTCTTCAGGTTGCGGAACTTGACCCGATTGAATGCCTGGCCCTTTCCGGGCTTAACGAACTCGTTTTCCAGAATGGCGCAGGGATCTCCATCGAGAAGCACCTTCAGGCCGGACTTGAATTCGTTGGTGGAGTAACTCGCCATCTTGAATACCTGTTTTCCGTGTTGGTCGGTGTCGAAAAAGTGTGCGCTGCTTCACAGAAGCGCTGCGAACCGGTGGGAAGTTTGGGAACCCTTCGGGAGAATTCGCAGGTGACTTCCGCCCCTACACTTCAGCGCCCCACTCGAGCGCCGCGCATCATACCCGCTGGCGCAGCGACATGTAATCCGATTGAAACGGTCTGCACTACGTCACCTTTTGCGGTAAGCCGCTTTCCTATACTACGCCGACGTTTAGATCTGCCCAAGGACTGCAGAGACTGATGGATAACGGTCCCAGCACACTGCTTACGGCGCCAGCGCCGGAGCTAGAAAACCTCTCGTTTGCCCTTCCGGAACCGGAATCTGTTGGCGAGTGGATCAGCCGCCTGCCCATGGCAAACGTGCCCGAGGCAGCCGGTCAGATTCGCCAGGCGACCTTTGAGATCGCCCGCCTGGACACCAACTGGGCAACCCGCCTGGCGTTGCTCGAGGGCATCCGGCCGACCATTCTTTACCTGACGGCACGGCTCGACAAAGTCGCCAACAGCGCCGGTGCGAGCGCAGATGCGATCACGCGCCTGGCGCAGCGGCTGCAGACCAACCTCTGCTCGGGCTACAAGGCCGTCGTGCTTGCCGCTTACCCAGACGCTGAGACGGACGCGGAAGCCTGCCGCACGGTGTCGCTGGCGATTCACCGCGCCCTCGCCGACCTGTCGAGAACCCTGCTGCGCACCCTGCAGTACTACGTCGCGCCGGCAGACAAGCTCTGGCTGACGCTGCACCAGCTGTACCTGCTCGCGGAAACCCTGCAGATCCAGGAAGAGGAACACGTGGATACGGTGAACGCCGGCAGCGAGGCGCTCAGCATCAATGCCGTCTACCTGCGCTCCGTGCTGCTGGCCCTCGCCCGGCCGTACCAGCTGCGCCATCGCGAGCTTTCCGACGTCTTCACCGGGCTCGCCGGTTGGGGCGGCCTGGTTCGCCTCGCCAACAACATGGACGACACGCTGTACGCGGTAGATCTCAGCTCCGACAAAGGTCCGAGCCCGAGCAAGTCCCTGAAAACCAACGACGCCTGCCGTGGCATCGACCTGACCGCGCTGATGGCTGAGCTGGAGTCCCACCTGAACCGGGAAGACGCCGCGGTCGAACCCGGCACCGCAGAGCTCGGCCTGATCAGCCACCTGACGGGCGCCTGGGGAGAGATTACCTCCCGGGCTTTCAATCGCGCCGATTCCAGCGAGCCGATCCAGCTCTGCGTAGGCATCCGCTCGGCGCACTACTACCTGAGCGACAACACCGAGTTCAACGACACGGTTCGAACAACCGCCTCCGAAGTCGAGCGCGTGAATCCTTTCGGCGATAACGTCCACTTTCTGCCGAACGCGGGCGACAGCAACGACGTCTGGGAAGATGCTTTCGACGTCGGCGGCAAGATCCCGACCAATCCGAAGTTCGAAGACCCGGAAATTGCTCTGTTCCCGAGCGAACCTGAGGCGAACCAGAAAGCCCAGGAAGATCCCTATCCCTGCTTCGACAGCACCGCCGCGGATATGAGCCCGAGTGGCTACCGCCTGCGCTGGGCGCAACCGTTCCCGCCGACCCTGCAGACCGGCGAGCTCGTCGGGCTGCGCGATCAGGCGGACCCGCGCTGGTGCCTCGCCGTTGCCCGCTGGATCCGCCAGGACGAGCATGGGCCGTTCATGGGCGTGGAGCTGCTGGCGCCGCACGCGCGGCCGGTTGCGATTCGGGTGGTCCAGTCCAAAGGCAGCAAGGCGGAGTTCCAACGCGCCTTCCTGCTGCCCGAGCTCAAGCCGCTGGGCCGGCCAGCAACCCTGATCACCCCAGCCACGCCGTTCAAAGGCGGACAGAAGGTGGTGCTCCGGGAGAACGGCAATCAGAACACCGTACAACTGGGTGAGTGCCTGCTCAAAACAGGAAGCTTTAACCAGTTCTCATTTCGAGTGTTGGATGGTTACTTGGAAAAGCCAGGTGGCCAAACCAACATGGGCAATCAAATAAACAAAAACCAGCACGGGTTCAGGTAAGGGAATGGCTGCCTCTACAAAGGATGTGTCGGCACAGCAGGCCCAACACGCACCGGTACGGTTGCTGATCGCGGAGCGATCGGAGAACGCGGCCTACCAATTCGACTCCCTGCTCCGGGATGCTGGTATCGCCACGCGGCCTGAAATCATCGAGCTGCCGATGGCGGTGGACAAGCTTGCCCACGCAGACATGATGCTCTGCAACGCCTCGCTGCCGGAAGTCAGCCAGCTGCTGCCGCGGCTGGTGAGCCTGGCACCCCGCGTGCCCATCATTCTGGTCAACGACGAAGACTCTTCGCTCAGCGCCACCGAGGGGATGGAGCTCGGCGCTGCAGACGTGATCGCCGAAGGCGATAACCGGCATCTGGTGCTCGTGGTCAAGCGCGAGCTCGAGCACGTCTGCCGCAACATTCAGTACCGGCAGATGAAGAAGGCTCTGGCCGAGGCCGAGCAGCGCTGTCAGCTGCTGCTGGAAAGCTCCCGGGCAGCCATCGCCTACGTCCATGAAGGCATGCACATCCATGCCAACGAGCACTACCTGAAGCTGTTCGGGTTCGATGATGCGGACGACCTGCTCGGCCTGCCGCTGATCGACCTGATGGAATCCGACAGCGCGGCGACGCTGAAAGACACGCTCAAGGCGTTCCGCGAGGACGAGGAAGAAACGGAGTTCGAGTTCACCGGCGTCAGCACCGATGGCGACACCATCGCCGGCAGCATGACCCTGGCCGCCGCCGACTACGAGGGCGAACATTGCCTGCAGGTCACCGTGCGACCGCAGGCAGCCGCCCCTGCCAACCTTGCCTTGGTACCGGACGCAGAAGCGGCCGACGACGTGCCGGTCCTGGATGCGGAAGCCATCGTCGCCCCCGGCAACGGCACCGAGGTACCCGCCGACGAAGCCAACGGCGATGCGGCGGAGGCCGAGATCGATGCCGCAGTAGACGGCATCGACTTCGAGCTGGCACTCGATGACGCTGACGAGGCGCAGCCCGAAGCTGAGGCGACGGGCGACGCCGGATCGGAGGAGGCCTCCGAAGAGCCGCCCACCGTCGACCTGGAAGTCGACGCGTTCGAGGACGCGGCAGAACAGTCGGCAGAGCAGACAGCCGAGCAGGAAGAACCGGTGCAGGCCGATCCGGAAAGCAGCGCAGCGGACGGCGACTACGGCCGCATCCTGTCGCTGCCCGAGTTCCTGCAGGCTTCCGAAGCGCTGGCGAGCGCCAACGAAGGTCAGTTCATCAGCGTTTTCGCAGCGCAGGTGGACGGCTACGAAGACCTGCAGCGGGCCTTCGGCCTAGCCGGCGTCGACGACGCCTGCCGAAAGGTGGAAGCCGCGCTGCTCGAGCGGGTCAACGCTCCGTTCGTCCAGGTTTCCCCTTCGCAGTGGGCCATGCTCATCTGCGCCCAGACCCGGGAAGAGGCGCTGAGCGTCGTGGACGAGCACCGCGCTGCGATCGAGAAGATGATGTTCGAGATCCGCGAGAAAACGGTACGGCCCACCTGCACCTTCGCCGGCGCGATCCTGAACGGCGACGACGCCGACAGCGTCGGCCTGGCGCTGGAAACGACCCTGGACAACGCCATCAGCACGCTGCGCAGCGCGCTGGAGTCTACCGAGGGCAACACGGTGCAGCTGCCGGCCTTCGAGAACGCCGCTCAGGAGTACGACGACGAAGCCAACCGGGTGCTGGCGCTGATCACCGAAGCGATCGAGAACCAGTCGTTCACCCTGCTGTTCCAACCGATCATCAGCCTGCGCGGCGACTCCGACGAGCACTACGAGGTGTTCCTGCGGATGAGCGACCGCGAAGGCAACCAGATGGCGCCGGGCGAGTTCCTGCGCACGGCCATCGACAACAACGTGGCGGGCAAGATCGACCGTTGGGTGATCCTGCAGTCCATCAAGATGCTGTCGCAGCACCGGGCGAACGGTCACAACACCCGGCTGACCATCAACCTGACCGCCAACAGCGTCGCCGACCCGGAGTTCATTCAGTGGCTTGGCGTCGCCATCAAGGCAGCCCGGATGCCGTCCGACGCCGTGATCTTCCAGATCACCGAGCGCGACGCCTCCACCTACATCCGTCAGACGCGGGAGTTCGTGGAAGGTCTCAAGCACCTGCACTGTCGCGCCTCGCTATCCCGCTTCGGCCTGGCCGAAGAGCCTTTCGAGGTGCTCAGCCACATACCGGTCGACTTCGTGAAGCTCGACGGCGAGCTGATCGAGGCGCTGGACCGGGAGGCAGATCGGAAGGAAGAGGTGGCAGAGATGGTTCGCGAGCTGCAGAACCAGGGCAAGCTCACCATCGTGCCCATGGTGGAAAGCGCGAGCCTGCTCTCAACGCTGTGGCAGGCAGGCGTGAACTACATTCAGGGTCACTACCTGCAGGAACCGTCCACCAACATGGATTACGACTTCAGCACCGACGACTGAAGCCCGAGCAACTGCCGGAGCGCGCCTGTGCCGCTCCGGTCAGTCGAATCCGGCTTGCCGGATGTCCCGATCACTGAAACCCATCAGGTAAAGCACGCTGTCGAGGCCGAAGTTCGAGATGGCGTGGCTGGCCGACTCCTTGACCAGCGGCTTGGCGTGATAGGCAACGCCAAGACCTGCCCTGCTCAGCATGGGCAGGTCGTTCGCCCCGTCGCCGATGGCAATGGTCTGCTCCAAGGCGATGCCCTCGCGGCCGGCAATCTCCTCGAGCAGCGCCGCTTTCTTCGCCGCATCGACGATGCCGCCGCGGACCTCACCGGTCATCACCCCATCGACGATCTCCAGCTCGTTGGCGAACACGTAGTCGATGCCGAGCTCCTGCTGCAGATGCTCACCCACGTACTGAAAGCCGCCGGAAAGGATGGCCGTCTTGTAGCCGAAGTGTTTCAGCGCCCGGATCAATCGATGCGCGCCGTCATTCAACGCCACCGAGTTCGCCACCGTCCGCAGGGCTGACTCGGGCAGACCTTTGAGCAGCGCCGCCCGGGCCCGGAAGCTCTCCTGAAAGTTGAGCTCACCCTGCATGGCCCGCTCGGTGATGTCCGCTACCGCATCGCGGATCCCGTGAATGTCGGCCAGCTCATCGATGACTTCGGCGTTGATCAGCGTCGAGTCCATGTCGAAGGCGACCAGCCGCCGGTTGCGCCGATACACCGTGTCCCGCTGCACGCTGAAGTCGAACACCAGCTCATCCGCCGCCGCCAGCAGCGCCGCTTTCAGCGCCGCCGCATCGGTCGGGTCCCCGCGCAGGGAGAACTCGATGGAGGTTCGGGTGCTGTCGCTGGTTTCGGCCAGCGGGATCCGGCCGGACAGCCGCCGGATGCTGTCGATGTTCAGGCCGTGCCGATAGACGATGTCCGTCACCGCCGCGATCTGCGGCCCGCGCATGCCGCCGGCAAGCAGGGTCAGGATGTGTCTGGATTTACCCTGACTGCTCACCCAGTCGTCGTAGTCTTCCGCGGAGATGGGGTCCGAGCGCAGCACCACGCCCGCACCCTCACAGGTCGCCTGCACCGCAGCCAGGGCGCCGGCCATGTCTTCCCCGGGGGCAAACTCCACCAGCATGCCGAGTATCAGCTCATCGTGAATGATCGACTGGCCGATGTCCAGGAGGCGCACTTGATAAGCCGCCAGGGCCGATGTCAACATGGCCATCAGGCCCGGCTGATCCTGCCCGGAGATGTTCAGAAGAACGAATTGCTTGTCGTTTGCTGGCATTTCGGCCGTGCCTGCCCCCCGGACAGATATAGGTGCTGAAAAAGGCCTTGAAGCTTACTGCTCACATATCACGCGTCAAACAGGTTTCCATTCTCCAGCTCTTTATCGCCACCGCGCTGACGGGCCTCGGCCTGATTCTGCTGTGGACCCTGTCCCGGGATGAGGAAGCTCAGGTCGACCAGTTCGGCATCGCCATCGTCGGCGCGCTGTCGAGCCAGGTAGTCGAGCCGCTGGTCGATCGCGACCTGATTCACCTGGGCGTGCTCATCAATCGGGTAACGGCTCTGCCGGCGGTCACCGGCGCCAGCGTCCACGGCATGGACAACGAGCCGCTGGCCCTGTCCGGCGACCTGAACGGCGGCAGAACCTTCAGCGAGCAGGTCGTCGGCAACGGCCGCAGCCTTGGCGTGCTGCGTATCCACGTCGACGAAGCCCGCTTCGATGCGGGCCTGTCGTTCTCCCTCCTGCTCGCCAGCCTGCTCTGGATCGGTCTGGTGCCGCTGGTGGTGCTGGGCGCGAGCCAGATCACCCTGACCGCTCTGGACTTCCGCAGCAGCCGGGCTGCCGCCGCGGAAACCGCCGAGATTCTCGCGGCGTTGCCGGAGCCGGATCCGGAACCCTGCTACCTGATCGCGGTGAACCTGTTCAATCAGCTGTCGTTGACGCCGGATCAGTGTGCCCAGGAGCTGTCCCTGGCCAGGATGACGGCGGAGCGGGTCGCCGCGCTGCACCACGGTGAGGTGCTGGATCTTCCCGGCACCGGCCTGCTGCTTACCTTCGGCTCGAGCCACAGCGACGACCGGCCTTTTCACGTGCTCTGCGCTGCCTTCGCGCTCTGCCAGCTGCTGGCGGACGCCGAGTCTCTGGGCCGCTATCGGCTGGGAGTACACGCGCTGACGCTGGAGCCGGAAGAAACGTTGACCGTGAGCTCGGACCCGGTGAAGGACGCCGCCATCCTTTCGGCGCTGGCCAAAGACAACACCATCATCGCCAGCACGGCGGTGGTCGAGCAGGTGCCTTACCAGCAGCGCCTGCTGCTCGAAGACGTCCGCCATCCGCTGCTGGAGGAGCTGGAGACCATCGCCGGCGGCGCGGTGCTGGCGAAAGCGCTGGCGCCGCCACACGACGACCTGATCGCCCAGCAGCTGCTGGAGCTGAAGGGAGAGGCGCTGGACGGCGCTCAGTCCGAGCGGTCCGGGCCTTCCACCGCCAGCGAATCCACCTTCTGAAAGCCCCGCGGCAGCTTCCGGCCGCGCCGCGCCCGCTCGCCGACGTAGTGCTCGAGATCCTTCTGCTTCATGCGCAGGTGGCGGGCGCCGGCCAGAACGAGCAGCTCGTCCGCAGGCCCGAGGATCTTCACCGCCACCATCTGCTCTTCGCCTGACTTGAAGGCAGCCGTCGGGATGTTGATCAGCTTGTTGCCCTTACCCTTGGCAAGCTCCGGCACGTCGGCCAGTGGGAACACCAGCATGCGGCCCTGATTGGTGACCGCCACCACCTGAGCATCCTCTTCCGCGGCCAGCGGTACCGGCGGCAACGACGCCCCGCCATCCTTTGGCACGCTGAGAGTGGCCTTGCCGGCCTTGTTTTTGGTCACCATGTCTTCGAGCTTGCCGACGAAGCCGTAACCCGCGTTGCTCGCCAGCAGCACCCGGGTGGCACCCGGGCCCATGGCCACGCCGGTAAACCGGGCGCCAGCCGGCGGCTTCAGGCGACCGGTCAGCGGCTCTCCCTGGCCGCGAGCGCTCGGCAGGGTGTGCGGCGCCACGGCGTAGGTCCGGCCCGAGGAGTCGATGAAGACCAGGGTTTCGTTGGTCCGGCCCCGAGCGGAGTGGCTGTAGCTGTCGCCGCCGCGGAAGTTGAGCTCCAGCGGGTTCACCTCGTGGCCTTTCGCGGCCCGCACCCAGCCCTTCTCCGACAGCACGACGGTGACGGGCTCGTTGCTGACCAGGTCCTCCTCGCTGAAGGCGCTGGCTTCTTCCACCTCGGCCAGCGGCGAGCGCCGGTCGTCGCCGTACTCCTCGGCATCGGCGAGCAGCTCCTTCTTGATCAGCGTCTTCATCCGCGCTTTCGACTTCAGCGTCTTCTCGATGTCCGCCTTCTCCGCTTCCAGCTCGTCCTTCTCGCCCCTGAGCTTCTGCTCTTCGAGCTTGGCCAGCTGGCGCAGGCGGATATCGAGGATGGCGGTGGCCTGCACGTCGGAGAGCTTGAACTTCTTCATCAGCGCCGCCTTCGGATCGTCCTCCTCACGGATGATCCGGATGACTTCATCGATGTTGAGGTAGGCGACCAGCAGGCCATCGAGGATGTGCAGCCGGTCGTTGATCTTCTCCAGCCGGAACGACAGGCGCCGGCGCACGGTCTCGTTCCGGTACTGCAGCCACTCCTTGAGGATCTTCTGCAGGTTCTTCACCTGCGGCTTCTGATCCAGGCCGATCATGTTCAGGTTCACCCGATAGCTCTTCTCGAGATCGGTAGTCGCGAACAGGTGGCTCATCATCCGCGGCACGTCCACCCGGTTCGAACGGGGCACCAGCACCAGACGGGTCGGGTTCTCGTGGTCGGACTCGTCTCTGAGGTCCGTCAGCATGGGCAGCTTCTTGGCGTGCATCTGCTGGGCAATCTGCTCCAGCACCTTGGCGGGGGATGCCTGATGCGGCAGGGCGGTGATCACCACCTCGCCACCTTCCATCTGGTAGACGGCCCTGGCCCGGACGCTGCCACGACCGGTCTCGTACATCTCTCGGAGGTCTGCTGCCGGCGTGATGATGGTCGCCTCGGAGGGGAAATCCGGCGCCTTGATGTGGGTCATCAGGTCCCGGACCGTGGCTTTCGGCTTGTCCAGCAGATGAATGCAGGCGCTGATCACCTCGTTCATGTTGTGCGGCGGGACGTCGGTGGCCATCCCCACCGCGATGCCCGTGGAGCCGTTCAGCAGCAGGAACGGCAGCCTGGCCGGCAGCAATGCCGGTTCGCTCAGCGTGCCGTCGAAGTTCGGCGTGTAATCCACGGTGCCCTGACGGGCTTCCGAGAGCAGCAGCTCCGCGTAGCGCGACAGCTTCGCCTCGGTGTAGCGCATGGCGGCGAAGGACTTGGGATCGTCCGGCGCGCCCCAGTTGCCCTGACCTTCCACCAGCGGGTAGCGGAACGAGAACGGCTGCGCCATCAGCACCATGGCCTCGTAGATGGCGGCGTCGCCGTGCGGGTGGTACTTGCCCATCACGTCGCCAACCGGGCGGGCAGACTTGGCGAACTTGGCCTGGTTGTTCAGGCCCATGTCACCCATGGTGTAGATGATCCTGCGCTGCACCGGCTTCAGGCCGTCGGCGATGTGCGGCAGGGCCCGATCGTTGATCACGTACATCGAGTAATCGAGGTAGGCGCGTTCGGTGTAGCTGCGCAGCGGCAGCGTTTCGAGGTCTGTGCTTTCTGACATCTGGGGATCTGTTCGTTTGGTTTAGGCGTTCAGGGGCGCAATGCCCCTGGTTGCGGGCACAGATCAGGCAATGGTCGCCTGATCACCTTTGGATTCCAGCCACGACTTCCGATCGCCGGAGCGCTTCTTGGCCAGCAGCATGTCCAGCATCTCTTCCGTTTTCTTCGGCTGGTCGAGGGTGAGCTGCACCAGCCGTCGGGTATCCGGGTCCATGGTGGTCTCGCGCAGCTGCATCGGGTTCATCTCGCCAAGGCCCTTGAACCGCTGCACCATCACGTTGCCGCGCTTTTTCTCTGCGGCGATGCGATCGAGCACACCTTCCTTCTCGTCCTCGTCCAGGGCGTAGAACACCTCTTTGCCGACATCCACCCGATACAGCGGCGGCATGGCGACGTAGACGTGGCCGGCTTCGACCAGCGGCCGGAAGTGCTTGACGAACAGCGCGCAGAGCAGGGTTGCGATGTGCAGACCGTCGGAATCTGCATCGGCGAGAATGCAGATCTTGTTGTAGCGAAGCCCGGAGAGATCGCTCGAGCCCGGATCGACGCCGATGGCGACCGCCACGTCGTGCACTTCCTGGGAGCCGAGCACCTGGCTCACATCCACTTCCCAGGTGTTGAGGATCTTGCCGCGCAGCGGCATTACCGCCTGAAACTCGCGATCCCGGGCCTGCTTGGCGGAACCGCCAGCAGAGTCACCCTCCACCAGGAACAGCTCCGCCCGGTCGGCATCCTGACCGGAGCAATCGGCAAGCTTGCCGGGCAGCGCCGGACCGGCGGTGACCTTTTTCCGGGCCACCTTCTTCGCCGCCTGCACCCGTCGCTGGGCGTTGCTGATCGCCACCTCGGCCAGCCGCTCGCCCTCCTGGGGGTGCTCGTTCAGCCAGAGACTGAAGGCATCCTTGGCGACGCCGCCAATGAACGCTGCCGAGTTTCTCGAGGACAGCTTCTCTTTGGTCTGGCCGGAGAACTGGGGGTCTGCCAGCTTGGCGGAGAGCACGTAGGCACACTGCAGCCAGAGATCGTCGCCGGTGAGCTTGATGCCCCGCGGCAGCAGGTCGCGGAACTCGCAGAACTCTTTCAGCGCATCGGTCAGGCCACTTCTGAGCCCGTTGACGTGCGTGCCACCCTGGGCGGTGGGGATCAGGTTCACGTAAGACTCGGTGATCAGCTCACCGCCTTCCGGGATCCACTTGACCGCCCACTCGACCGCTTCCTGGTTGCCTTCCGCCGAGTGCACGAAGGGCGTTTCCGGAATGCTCTCCAGGCCTTCGAGGGCAGCCTCCAGATAGGTGGTGAGCCCGTCCTCGTAGAACCAGGTTTCGTTCTCCGCCTTCTTGCCTTCGACCGCAAAGGAGACCTTCAGGCCCGGGCAGAGCACGGCCTTGGCTCGCAGCAGGTGCTTGAGCCTGGGTACCGATACATTGGCTGAGTCGAAGTAGCTGGCTTCCGGCTGAAACCAGACCCGGGTGCCCGTGTTCCGCTTGCCCACCGTGCCGGTGGCTTTGAGCTTGCCGGTGGGTTTGCCCTTTTTGTACGTCTGGCTGTAGACCTTGCCGTCCCGCTTGATCTCCACCTCGAGCTTTTCCGACAGCGCGTTGACCACCGAGACGCCGACGCCGTGCAGGCCGCCGGAGAAGTTGTAGTTCTCGTTGTCGAACTTACCGCCGGCATGCAGCCGGGTCAGGATGAGCTCCACCCCGGAGATCTTGTGCTTCGGGTGGATGTCCACCGGCATGCCGCGGCCGTCGTCGATGACCTCGACGCTGCCGTCCTTCATCAGGGTGACTTCGATCTCCCTGGCATAGCCGGCCAGGGCTTCGTCGACGCTGTTGTCCACCACTTCCTGCACCAGATGGTTCGGGCGGGTGGTGTCGGTGTACATGCCTGGCCGACGGCGAACGGGTTCCAGACCGGAAAGGACCTGGAGAGATTCGGCGGAATACTTGGCGGTCGCCATGAGTTGTCTTAACTGCTCCTGTCTTCTGGGGGGTCAGGACTTGGGCTTAAATGCGCTCCGGTCAATCTTTAGCGGGTAGTCTTCCACCCGCCGCACCTCGGACCGAACCGAGCCGTCTTCGCCGAGCAGCAGCCAGCGGTAGCCCGGCTTCTGCTCATCCACGGAAAACCGACTCGAGCCGGGCTCGAACTGGATACAGGTGGACGGCGTTCCGAGCAGGCTCAGCTGCCGGTGCGCAAGGTTGAGTTCCTGATGGGCATGCCCGAACACCAACGCTCTGATCCTGCCGTGCTCGGCCATCCATTCTAACAGCTCGTGACCGTTTTGAATCCGGTCCCGATCGAGCCAGGGGCAATTGATGTCTACCGGCGGGTGGTGGGTGGCAACCAGCAGGTTTGCGTTGTCCGACTTGTTACAGGCCGCCTTCAGGGTCGCAAAGTCGGCGCTGCTCACCAGGGCCTGAGGCTCGTCATCCACGTGGCTGTCCAGCGGCAGCACCTGCCACCCCGACAGGGACAGCCGCTGGGTTTCCAGCAGCGCGCCCATGTTACCGGCGATGTCGTGATTTCCCGGCGTCACCAGGGTCGGGCCGGCGTAGCGCGCCTTAAGCCAGCCGTAGAAGCGGGCGTAAACATCCGGGAGGGGATCCTGGGCAACATCACCGGTGATCAGCAGCGCGTCCGGCCGATGCTCGCCGAGCGCCTGCTCGAGCACCGCCGCAACGCTGTGCCAGGTATCAACCCCGAGGAGGGTATCGCCGGCCACCGCGCGCAGGTGGATATCGGTGATCTGCAGCAGTCGCTGAGGGTTCGCGGCGCTCAACTTGCCAGCACGGGTGCCTCTGCGGCCACACCGTGGCTGAGGCAATGTGCGAGGTACTCGCCGAGAAAGCGATTGATCTGCGCTTTCTCGTCCGGTTGCCGCATGTCCGCATTCGGGTAGTCGTAAACGGCGCGCAGGAAGTGCTTGCGACCTTGGTACTCGACCACTTCAGCGCTCCGGGCGTCGTGGTAGAGACGAACGGTCATCCGGGCCCGGTGATTCCAGGGCGTATCAGGATGCTGGCTGAGACGGATGAGGGTGGTGTAAGGGCTGCGCTCCAGCACCTCCATGCGCACCGTCAGGCGCTGCTCGTTCAGTTCGAGGACGATGGCGCCGGAATCCGCGCTGCCGAGCTGCGGAAACAGCTTGTTCAGGCGCAGGTAGTTCGCATCGCACTCTGCCATGTGCGCCGGCAGATCCATGCGGTACTTCTGTCTGCCCCCACTGTGCTTACTATGCTTCCTGTGCTTCCGTTCGCGTTCCATCAAGCTCACCGACTTTGCCCGCTTCCCAGGGCGCTTAACCAGGGTTTTACCAAGAGCGCTCTAATATACCCACCCATGGTGGCTCTGCCACCGCAAAACGCTCAATTGTCGACACTTCGATCGTACGCAATCTGGATAGCTGCGCAGCGAAAAAAGCTTGACCATGTTCCAGGCAGTCCTCTGCTAAACTCCTGCGCACCCCGACTGGCAGTAAATAGATAGGTATCAGTGGAATGAATGCACCCCTCGGCACTCCTGGCAATACCGGCTGGTTAGCCTTACGCCCATCCGCCAATTTCACCATGGCTATTGGGCTCCTGATTCTGACGGTCGTCAGCATGTCCTCCGCTCGAGCTGCGGACCTGGCCCAGGCCTACGAGGCAGCCGTCGCTCACGATCCGGTCCTGGGCGCCGCCCGCGCGCAGCTGGCTGCGAACGAGGAAGCGGTGCCGCAGACCCGCGCCCTGCTGTTGCCGAACATCGGTATGTCCGGTAACACCAACTGGAACGAGATCGAAACGCTCGGCAGCCAGGGCTTCGAGCTCAACTACAACGACCACGCTTGGGGCGCTCAGCTTGCCCAGCCGATCCTGGACATGGAGAGCTGGTACACCCACTCCAGCGCCCGGGCCAGCGTCAACGCCGCCAGGTTCAACTTCGACGCTACCGAGCAGGAGCTGATCGTGCGAACCGTGCAGGCCTACCTGGACGTGCTGCGCGCCGATTCTGCCGTGGTTTCGTCGCAGCGCGCCGAAGCTGCCACCCAGCGTCAGCTCGAGCAGGTGCAGCAGCGCTTCGACGTCGGCCTGGTGGCCATCACAGACGTGCTGGAGTCCCAGTCGGGCTACGACAACTCGGTGGTTGTCAGGGTTCAGGCTGTCGGCGACCACGACATCTTCTTCGAGGTGCTGCGCACGCTCACCGGCGAGCCCTATGACGAGATCCTGGACATCTCCGAGAGTTTGCCGATCGTCAATCCGGAACCGGCCAACGTCGAGGAGTGGGTAAACGTGGCGCTGGCCACCAACCCGGCCGTGCTTTCGGCAGAGCAGCAGCTGGTCGCCGCGGAACGCACGGTTCGCGCCCGCCGATCCGGTCACCTGCCCACCATCGACGGCACCATCAGCTTCCGGCACTCGGTGACCGGCGGGCCCTCGTTTTTTGGCGGAAAGACGGATTCCACCGTCTACGGACTGACAGCCACCCTGCCGATCTACCAGGGCGGTTTCGTCAGCTCCAGAACGAAGGAGGCCCAGGCGCTGGCCGACCGCTCCGCCGAGCTGCTGCAGGACAGCAGGCTGACCATCGCTCGAGATACCCGGAACCTGTTTCGTCGGGTGCAGACGGACGTGGTCCGGGTGGGCGCCCGCCTGAAGGCGATTGCCTCCGCAGAGTCAGCGCTGGACGCCACCGAGACAGGCTACGAAGTGGGCACCCGGAACGTGGTGGATGTGCTGCGCGCCCAGGACAACTTCTTCCGTTCCCAGTTCGACTACGCAGATTCCCGCTACAACTACATGCTGAGCCTGATTCTGCTGAAGCAGCGGGCGGGCGTGTTGAGTCCCGAGGACCTGGTCGAGCTGAACCGATTCGCCGATCCCAACGCGCCCGTCGCCCGGATCGCCAGCCTGCAGGCCAGAAGCGGCAGCTGATCCGAACTCAATCCGGGCGGCTGCCCACGGCCGCCCGGACCTCGGCGCTGAGCAGCTCCAGCAGCCTTTCCGTTGCTCCCCTGTTGGCCTCCACCACCGCCGCGGCCCGCTCGCCGGCCGCACGCCGCAACGCATCGTCAGCCAGCCAAGCGGCAACGCGCTCTGCCATTGACTCCGCATCGCTGACCAGGTGCAGACAGTCCGCGTCGCTGAAGGCAGCAACCACGTCCGGAAAGTTGAACGTTTCCGGTCCCATCAGTAGCGGGGTCCGGCAGACGGCGGCCTCGATGGGATTGTGGCCACCGACAGACACCAGGCTGCCGCCGAGAAAAGCCACATCGGCGAGCCCATAGAGATAGAGCAGCTCGCCCATGGTATCGCCGAGCACCACGTCCCTGCCCACAGGCGCCTCCACCTCGCTCATCCAGGCCTGACTGAAGCCGGCCTGATCGATCAGCGTCCCGACCTCACCCCGTCGCTCCGGGTGCCGCGGGACCAGGATCAGCAGCAGCTCGGGAAAGCGTGCCTTCAGCTGCTGGTGCGCCGCCAGAATCACCTCTTCCTCCCCGGGATGGGTGCTGCCGGCTATCCAGACCGGCCGGCCCGACAGGGCCCAGCGATCGGCCAGGGCCTGCACCCGGTCGCTGTGATCAGCCGGCAGACGGACGTCGAACTTGACGCTGCCAAGCGCACCCACGCGGTCGGCCGGCGCGCCCAGAGCCAGGAACCGCTCCGCGTGATCGGCGTACTGACAGGCAATGAAGCGCAGGCTCTCGAGCATGCTCGTGGTCAGGGCGCCAATCCGGCTGTAGCCGCGCGCCGAGCGTTCGGAGAGCCGGGCGTTGACCAGCAGCGCCGGCACGTCCCGTCTTTCTGCCTCCCGCAGCATGTTCGGCCATAGCTCCGTCTCCATCAGCACCAGCAGGCGCGGGGCCACCTGGTCAAAGAAACGGCTGACTACCGCCGGGAAATCGTAGGGCGCGTAACAGTGCGCGACCCGATTACCGAGCAGCCGGGCGACCTGCGCGGAGCCGGTCGGCGTCATGGTGGTCACCAGCAGCGGCACTTCCGGATGTCGATCGGCCAGCGCCAGGATGATGGGTGCGGCGGCGATGGTCTCTCCGGCAGAAACCGTGTGAAACCAGATGGCGCCCTGCGGCGGCGGCTCCGGCAGCCGCGCGAAGCGTTCCTGAATGCGCTCGCCGTAGGCAGGATCGCGGCGGGCCCGGTAAGCGAGGCGCAGCCGCACCAGCGGCCGGGCCAGCAGCAGCAGCCCGGCATAAAGCAGCCGCCAGGCAGTTACAGCGGCGGGTGTGGGAGTTGCTGAGTGTTCGGCCATCGGGCGGACAGCCTGAGTGGCTGTCGGCAGACCGTCAAGAACCATTGCGAGCCCCGGTCAGCATGGATAGGCTCCCTGGCAACCTTCCGCCACGCCCGAGGAGCAGACCTCGACCGTCATGACGAGCCCGGATCTGGACGCAATCATCGTCGGCGGCGGCGTGGCCGGGCTGTGGGTGCTCAATCATCTGACGGCGGAGGGCCGGCACTGCATCCTCCTGGAGGCGGGCGATCTGGGTGGCACCCAGACCCTGGCGAGCCAGGGCATGGTCCACGGCGGCATCAAGTACGCGCTCGGTGGCTCGCTCACCGGCGCCTCGGAAGCCATCGCCGGCATGCCCGATCGCTGGCGCCTCGCCCTCGCCGGCGAGGGCCCGGTCGACCTGTCCGGCCTCGAGACGCTCGCCGATCGCTACTACCTGTTCGCGGAAGGCAGCTCCCTGGGCAAGCTCACCGGGTTCTTCGCCAGCAAAGCCCTGCGTGGTCGGATCGAGCGGCTGACGGCCACAGACTACCCGGAGGGTCTGCGCGACTTCGACGGCGTGGTCTACGGCCTGCCCGACTTCGTGATCGACACCCAGGCCCTCATCGAGCGGCTCCGAGCGCCGGTTCAGGACCGGATCTTCCAGCACCCCGTAGCGGCTCAGCAGCTGCAGCCGACCGAAGCGCGGGGCTGGCGACTGTCCCTGCCCGACAGGCAGGTCACGGCCAGCCACCTGGTGCTCTGCGCCGGCGCCGGGAACGGCCCGCTGCTGGCAGGGCTCGGGATCACAGAGCCGAAGATGCAGCTGCGGCCGCTGCACCAGGTGCTGGTTCGGCACCCGGCGCTGCCGCCTCTGTATGCGCATTGCGTGACCTCCATCCGCCGGCCGGAACCGCGGCTGACCATCACCAGCCACGAGCTCAGCCCGGATGAGCTGATCTGGTATCTGGGTGGGCAGCTGGCCACCGATGGGGTTGATCTCGATCCGGCGACTCAGAAGCAGCAGGCACGCCGGGAACTCAGCCGCTGCGTGCCGTGGATCGACTGGGGCCAGGCTGAAATCGACACCCTGCGCATCGATCGGGCCGAGCCGGCCTGGTCCGGTGGCAGGCGACCGGACGAAGCCTACCTGCAGACCGTCGACGCCGGGGCGCCCTGCCAGATCTGCTGGCCGACCAAGCTGAGCCTGGCGCCGGATCTGGCGGACCGGGTGGCGACAGCGCTGGCCGCTGCTCCAGCAACGACACCTGCGTCGAAAGAGATACCCGACCTGCAGTTGCCCACAGCCAGCGTTGGCCGGCCGCCATGGATCGAATCGTGAGCCTGGCGCGCCGCCCTCTGGGCAACACCGGCATCGAGGTGTCTCTGCTCGGTCTCGGCACCGTGAAGCTCGGCCGCCGGGAAGGGGTCAAGTACCCGCAGCCATTCGAGCTGCCGGACGATGCGGCCGCCAGCCACCTGCTGGACACAGCCCGGGAGCTCGGCATCAACCTGCTCGACACTGCGCCCGCCTACGGCAGCAGCGAAGCCCGGCTCGGCAGGATGCTGCTCGACAGGCGCAACGACTGGCTGCTCGCCACCAAGGTCGGCGAGACGTTCGAAGAGGGAAAATCCCGGTTCGACTTCACGCCGGAAGCAGTGCGGACAAGCGTGAAGCGTTCGCTGCAGCGCCTGCACACGGACCACCTGGACATCGTGCTGATTCACTCCAACGGCGATGACCTGGAGATCCTCGATCAGCTGGGCACGCTCGATTGCCTGAACGATCTCAAGGCTCGGGGCTGGATCCGAGCGACCGGCATCTCGCACAAGACCGTGGCCGGCGGGGAGCGGGCGATCGAGCTTGGCTGCGACGTGATCATGGCCACCCTGAACCTGGACGAGCAGAGCGAGGCCGGGCTCATCGCTCGAGCCGGCCGCGAGGGTGTTGGAGTGCTTGTCAAGAAAGCGCTTGCCAGTGGGCACTCCGGCACCGACAGCCTGCGCTACGCAGCCAGCGCCACCGGCGTCAGCAGCGTCATCGTCGGAACCATCAATCCGGCCCATCTGCAGGAGAACGTCGCCGCCGTCTCCCAGAGCTGATCGCGGTCAGTCGCCCTGCTGAATCCTGTCGACGATGGCGGTGGTGGAGCAGTCATCCACCAGGCTCAGCACCCGGACTTCGCCGCCAGCCGCCTGCACGATCTCCGCGCCCACCACTTCGTCCACCGCGTAGTCACCGCCCTTGACCAGCACGTCCGGAGCCAGCCGCTTGAGCAGCGCTTCCGGCGTGTCCTCGGAGAAGCCGACCACCCAGTCAACCGCGGCCAGGCCGGCCAGCACGCGCAGCCGCTGCTCCAGCGGGTTAACAGGCCGACCAACGCCCTTGAGCCGGGTGACCGATGCGTCATCGTTGACGGCGACGATCAGCCGATCGCCCAGGGAGCGCGCTTCTTCCAGGTAAGCCACATGACCGGCATGGAGGATGTCGAAGCAGCCGTTGGTGAACACGATCTTCTCGCCCGCCGCGCGGGCGAGCCGGACCGAGTCACCGAGCTGGGCTCGACTCATCACGCCGCCGTCGGCCCGCTCGTCAGCAGCCAGCACCCGGGCCAGCTCGGGGCCAGTGACGACCGAGGTGCCGGTCTTGCCAACCACGATGCCGCTGGCGACGTTGGCCACTCTGGCGCAATCTACCGCCGGCCAGCCGAGCGCACGGGTGATGCCGAGCGCTGCCGCGGAGGTATCGCCGGCACCGGTCTCATCGAACACGTCTACGGGTAGCGCCGGTACGTGCAGGTGGCCGCCGTCAGCACTGACCACCGTGTTGCCTTCGCCGCCCCGGGTGATCACCAGCGCTTCGATCCTGTGGGTGCTCGCCACCGCTTCTGCTTTGCCCAGCAGCTCATCGTCGTCCGACCACGGGCCCACGGCCCGCTCAAACTCAATGCGGTTGGGCTTCAGGATCGAAGCGCCAGCGTAGCGCGCAAACGGCTTGAACTTGGGATCCACCACCACCGGCAGCCCGGCCTCCTGGGCCAGCTGGATCAGTGCTTCCGGCTCCGCCAGCGTTCCTTTGTCGTAGTCCTGCAGGATGACGGCCGCAGTGCCTGCGGAAGCCGCCACCCGCTCGAGCGAAGCCTGAAACTTTGCCGCCAGATCGGCCACCTGAGCGGCGGCCAGCGGCGACTCGAAATCCGTGCGCAGAAGTTGCTGCTTCTGGCTCACAACCCTGAGCTTGAGCACGGTCGGCCAGTCCGGCACGGTGAGGAAGTCGCAGTTCACCCCGGCGGCTGTCAGCGTTGCTTCCAGAGCGCGGCCCGCCTCGTCGTCACCCACGGCACCGATCAGCGTGCAGCTGGCACCCATGCTGACCACGTTGAGCGCGACGTTGGCAGCACCACCTGGCCGGTCCTCGATATGCGCCACGTCCACCACCGGCACCGGTGCTTCCTGCGACACCCGGGTTGCTTCGCCGAACCAGTAACGATCCAGCATCAGATCGCCCACCACGACCAGGTGCACGTCTTGGAGAGAGGGGAGGTTCATCGCGGCTGGATGGTATCACAGGCACCCACTGCTACAATCCGCGGCACCAGGTAAGCGGCCCGCCGCCCAGTGAACGAGCCCGAGACAGTTCCCCCGGAAGCACCGGCGCCGGGAAAAAAGAAGCAGCGTCGCCGCAAGGTCCGACTGAAGATGTGGGACATACGGGTCTGGCCAACCTGGTTGCTGGTCGGCTTCGCCTGGCTGATCGCGCACCTGCCGCTGGCGCTGATTGCCCGCGCAGCGGTGCTGCTCGGTGGCCTCGCTTACCGGTTCGGCCATTCCCGGCGGCAGATCACCCTCACCAACCTCGAGCTGTGCTTCCCCGACCTTTCCGACGCTGAGCGTCAGCGTCTGGCCAGGCTGTCGTTTACGCACACGGCCATGGGCATCCTGGAATCCACCACGGTGTGGCTGAACCCCGGCAGGGATCTGGCCAGCCGGACGACGATCCATAACGCCGAGCGGCTGGAGCAGGCACGCCGGCAAGGGAAGGGCGTCATTCTCCTGGGCGGCCACTTCTCGGCGCTGGACGTGATGGGTCCCGGACTCAAGGCCCTGGATCTGGACGTGATCTATCGGGAGAACAAAAATCCGGTCTGGGAGTGGCTGCAGGTTCGCGGCCGCAGCCGCTACTTCGGAGCCGTCATGGAGCGTTCCGACGCCCGGGCCATCCTCCGCCGCCTGAAGCAGGGCAGGGTGATCTGGTACGCAGCCGATCAGGATTACGGCCGCAAACGCTCGGTGTTCGCACCGTTCTTCGGCATTCCCACCGCCTCGATCACGGCGACCGCGAAGCTGGCGGCGCTGACCGGCGCGCCGGTACTGCTCGGCAGCAACTTCCGAGACCTGGACACGCTGACCTGGGCAGGCTTCGCCGGCGAGCCGCTGGCCGACTTTCCGAGCGGCGATGACGTGGCCGACGCGACGGCCATCAATCGGGCAATCGAGGCCGCCATCCTCGAGCACCCCGAGCAGTACCTGTGGATGCATCGCCGCTTCAAGACCCGGCCGGAAGGGGAACCTTCTTTCTACAAACAGCCCTGAGCGGGATCAGCGCTAGACTCAGACCAGCGCCCGCAGGTGCCCGGCCAGGGCTGCCACGGAAAACTCCCGCTCCGCACGCTCGAGCGCCTTTTCCGCCCGCCCCGGCAGCTCACCATCCCGGCGCGCCTGGGCAACCCGACGGATCGCCTCTGCCACCTCGTCCGGCTGGCGCCGGTTGTAGTAGAAACCGCTGCCGCCGAGAACGTACTGCGGGCCGGGTGCCGGCCCTGCCACCACCGGCACGCCGGCACACATGGCTTCCAGCGCCACCATGCCGAACGCCTCCACCTCCTGTGAGGTGAGGAGCAGCACATCGAAGGCCCTGAACAGATATCTGGCCTCAGGGACGAAGCCGAGAAAAGTAACTGGCAGGCCACGGGTAAGGGCTTCGAGCTCGGGGCGCAACGGGCCGTCCCCGACAACAAGCAGACGAACGTTTTCCGCCGATTCGGCCAACAGCCGCAGCGCTGCCACCGCCAGCTCCGGCGATTTCTTCTCCACCAGCCTGCCAACCAGGCCAACGGTCAGCCCAGCACTCTCCGCCACGCCGAGCTGGCTCAGCGCTTCTGATCTCGACCGGCAGGACTGTTGCAGCGCCTGCACATCCACGGCGTTCGGCAGACACAGCGGGTCCGCCACCGTTGCCGCCAGCTCCGCCTGAACGGCCGGCGACACGCCGGCGAACACCACGTCCCGGGCAAACAACCGGCGTTCCAGCCGCCGTTGAAAGCGCTTGAAGAACGCAAACTCGTGGGCGATCGCCACCTTGCGCGGCACCTTGAGGCCGCTGGCACGAAGCACCCGGTAGGCCCGGTAGCGGTGACAGACAGCCAGTTGCGGTTGGCCGCCGACCGCCTCCCGCAGGCGTCGGCCGGCGTGGCGGACGTCGGCCAGGTCTTCGATGTCGAGATAGTCACAGCCGGCAACGGGCGCTGCCCGCGCCGGTGAGAGCACGATGGTCTGCACGCTGACGTCGAGCTCGGCCAGCGCCTGCTGGTAGATCGTCAGGATGTCGCCGAACGGCGGGTGATCGTTGGGCGCGATCTGCAGCACGCCCGCCGCCCCTTCAACCATCAGCAGCGACCTTGGTCACCAGGTAGTCCTCCAGCACGAGATACTCCAGATCCGAGCCGAAGAACATGTTCAACGCGTCTTCCGGCGAGCAGACCATGGGCTCGCCGCGTCGGTTCAGCGAGGTGTTGAGGACGACCGCGTTGCCCGTCAGCTTCTCCAGCTCGGCGATGAGGTCGTAGTAGCGGGCGTTCTGCTCGCGGCTGACGATCTGCACCCGGGCAGTGCCATCCTCATGCACCACCTCGGGGATTCTGGGCTTCCAGGCGTCGTTGACGTCGAAGGTGATGGTCATGAACGGCGCCGGATGGTCGGTCTGGATGATGTCAGCCGCAACCGTATCGAGCACGCTGGGGCAGAACGGCCGCCAGCGCTCGCGGAACTTGATCTGCTCATTGATCCGATCGGCAATCCCCGGCGCGTTCGGACAGCCGAGGATGCTGCGGCCGCCGAGCGCTCGCGGCCCGAACTCCATCCGGCCCTGAAACCAGGCGACCGGGTTGCCGTCGGCCAGGATCGCCGCCGTCTCGACCGGCACGTCTTCGAGCTTCCGGTAAGCCAGCGGCTGGCTGCAGACCTCGAGCGCGGCCAGACAGGCATCCGCATCGTACGCTGGGCCCAGATAGGCATGGTTCATCCGGCCCGGCTGCTCGCCCCGCTCCGCGGCCACGTAGGTGGCCGCACCCAACGACGTGCCGGAGTCCCCCGCTGCCGGTTGCACGAACAGCTCATCCACATGATCGAGGGCAACGATGCGCTGATTGAGCTTTACGTTCAGCGCCCCGCCGCCGGCGAACGCGAGGCGACCGGTTTCGCGGAGCACGCCGCCCAGATAGGTCTCCAGAAGCTCCAGGCACCAGTCTTCGAACAGCTGCTGCATGGACGCCGCGTAGTGGATGTAGGGCTCGTCCGCCACGTCGCCCTGGCGGCGCGGTCCGAGCCAGTCGATCAGCTTGTCGCTGAAGTAGTAGCCGACACCGTTCTCCTTGTAGCGCCGCAGGCCGACCGTGTTGACCAGGGTGGTGTCGACCTCGAAGCCGCGGCCACGCCTTCTGATGAGCCTGCTGAGATCGTGCAGACGGGCATTGCCGTAGGGCGCCATGCCCATCACCTTGTACTCGCCATCGAGCATCTCGAAGCCGAGGAACTCGGTGATGGCGCCGTACACGCCGCTGAGGGAGTCCGGGTCGTAGAACTCTTTGATCTTGTGAATCCGGCCGTTTTCTCCGTAGCCGAAGAAGGTGGTGGCGTACTCCCCTTTGCCGTCCACACCGAGGATGGCCGTTTTGCCGTCGAACCCGGAGAGGTGGTAGGCGCTGGAAGCATGCGCCAGATGGTGCTCAACCGGAACGAACTCGGTCTGCTGCCAGTCGATGCCGAGCTCGGCACCGGCCTCGAGAACCCGGTCCCGGTTTCGCCGGAACCGCCGGTTGCCGTTGAACAGCGCATCCAGCGCCCGATCCGGGGCGTACCAGTAGCGCTTCGCGAAGTGCCAGCGGGCACCGCTGGCCAGGCTGATCGGCGCGTACGGGAACGCGACCGCGTCCACGTCCCGACCGCTCAGCCCCGCTTCCTCGAGGCAGTAACGGGCAGCCTCCAGCGGCATCCGGTTCTTCGCATGCTTGTCGCGGATGAACCGCTCTTCTTCGGCGGCTGCAACCACCTCGCCGTCCACCAGCAAGGCGGCGGAGGGGTCATGATTCAGCGCCCCGGACAGGCCAAGAATGATCAAAGAGTCGTTCCAGCTAGGGTGTCAGAAGGCCGCTACTATAGCAGCGCGGGCAGAGGGTTCAGAGCAGGTCCACGGCGCGGAACGCGGCGGCGAAACGTTCGCGCACCTCCGCCTCCCAGTTCTCGAGGAAGCGCGCGATGTCCCGGTCGAAGCCGGCCGTGCCGAGCTGCATAGCATCCAGATCAACCAGGTGCACCCTGCCCTCATGGACCATGAAGTTGGAGGCCTTGGTGTCGCCGTGGGTCAGCCCGGCACGCTTCAGCAGCACGAACAGCCGGGCAACCTCCGCGGCTCTGGCCTGGGACAGGCCCGCTTCAGCCACCTCCTGATGCAGCTCGGTGCCCGGCAGGTCGTCCATGACAAGATAGGCAACGGGCGGCCGCAGCAGCCGCTTTTCCTCCACCAGCAGCAGCGGCTGAGCGGTCGGCAGATCGAGAAAGGTCATGAGCTGACCCATCATCCAGGCCCTGCGGTAGCGCGGCAGCGGTCGCAGCAGGCGGCCGAGCCCTTTGCGGAAGCTTTTGACGTTGTAACGCTTGATGATCACCCCGCCGTCAGCCCGGGTTCGAACCAGCGTGGCGCTGTTGCCCGTCTTCACCGCTTCCATCTGCAGGAACTTCTCACCGCTGACGAACGCTCCCCGCTCGCTCAACAACTCGCAGGCCAGCTCGCCACGGCCTCGATGGACGAAGTAGCGGAAGGTGCGGTCTTCGCGGACGGCGAACTCGGTGCAGGGACGGAAGCACTTTTTCAGGTAACGACGGACCCTGCCCCGTCGCGCCTGATCAACCTTGCCGGCAAAGCGGTCCACCCCCCGGTCAGCACGCGGCCGATAGCTCAGATAGGTGCTCAGCAGAGCCTCTGCGCCCTCATCCTCCTGGGGCGGCCGCTGCGCAGCCAACAGAGCCAGATCTTCCAGGCCGCGCCCGAGCGGCACCGGATTTGCCCGTCGTCGGACCCCATCGCCGTCCACGGCGTAAAGCTGCTCGCCGGAACGCACGAAGTTCTTCAGGTGCAGGTCGACCTGCCAGAGGCCGGCTTCGTGCATCCGCCCGAGCAGCACCGCGGCCTGCTCGACGACCTCCTGATCTTCCGGCTCAATGACCGCTGCACCCGGCAGGTACTCGATCACCAGACCGCTGATGCCGGGCTCATCGAGATCCCCAAGAAGCATCGGCACCGGCAGGCCCGCCTCGTGCAGCCAGTTCAGACCCCGTCGCTCCCGCTCCCGGTAGCGCCGGTTGCCGCTGCCGAGAAAGAGCTTCAGCAGCCGGTCACCGGACTCGGCCTGGGCGGCCTGCAGGACCACGCGCCGACCCGGCAGGACCCGGAGGATGCGCTCGCAACGCCAGGTTTCAGCACCCAGCTGCAGCTCGAACGGTGCGCTTGATCCGGCATCCAGCGTTGCCAGCTCGGCGAGCGTCAGAAGCTTCACGGCTCGAAGTTTCCCCGGGTGAGGGATTTTCTTTCGCCCTTCCGATACAGGCCGAGCGCCCGTTTGTAGACGTCAGCCCAGAATGCGCCATCTTCGGCGAAGGTCTCCCGCAGCGGGCGCCCGGTGTAGATCCGCACGAAGCGCAGCCAGGCCAGGCGGCTGATCGGGAGATCCAGAGAGGAGTAGAGAAGCGCCGCCAGATCCTTGCGCCGCCAGTGACGGGGAATCTGCTCGAAGATGAGCGCCCGGTGCAGGTCCAAGACGCCGAGATCGCGCTCCGGATCGGGATGCTCGAGCAGATGGCAGAGGTAGAAATCCCGGTGCACGAGCCCGGCCGCATGAAAGCGCCGGGCGAAGTCCGCCACCCGAACCAGCAATCGGCGCTTCTCCAGCGGCGTGGGCGCCGCCTCCAGCCAGCGCAGCGTTTTCACCTTGAGGTCCTCGTACCCCGTGAGCTCCTCGGTTAGCACGAAGGAGGCGCGCGCCGGGGCCGGGGCGTCGTTCTCAGCGAATGCGGCCACCACCGGTGCCGTCAGGCCCTGCGCCTGCAGATGGCGGCAGGCAAGATACTCGTTGCGGGCACCGAAGATCGGCTGCTTGCCAACCAGCCAGTTTTTCAGAACCTCGCCGATGCCCACGCCCTGATGCCGTTTCAGGTAGAAGGCGGCACCACCCAGCTCAACTCGAAGCGTCTGCCGGCCGGCGACGTCCCGCACCACGTCTCCCTCCAGCTGCCAGGCACGGGCCACCGGATCGTCGCCGAGAAAGGGCGCGACGTCTTCGCGAATGTAAGGCTCAACCGGCAAGTCTGGCCTCGATCAGATCGGTTGCCCGCTCCGCCATGTGGTAAACGTCCGCCGTGCGGCCGAAGGCAACGCCTTTTTCCGCGCAGGCGCGGCGCAAGGCCTCGTCGGTGACGAACGCTTCCAGCACCTCGTTCAGCCGTTGCTGCGAAAAGGGGCTCTCGATCAGCACCCCACCGCCTGAGTCTTCCACGTAGTGGCCAAAACCGCAGACGTCCGTGGCGATAACGGGCAGGCCTGCCACCAGCGCCTCGATCAGAACGATGCCGCCACTCTCCATGTAGGCGGGGTGCAGCATCAGATCGGCGCCCTGCAGGAAGCGAGGCACGTCGTCCCGGCCGGCGAAAATGGTCAGCAGCGACTCGACCCCGAGGTCTTCGGCGAGCCGCTGAAACTGCCGCGGGTTGTCCTGCCCGATGACAAAGAAGCGCACGTTCTCGCGAACCGCATCCGGCAGCGCGGCGATGGCGGTCAGCGCCCGGTCCAGACCCTTGGTGATGAAGCCGGAGCCGATCAGCAGCAGCAGCACCTGATCATCGGCGATCCCGAACTCGCACCTGAACTCTTTGCGCAGCTGCTCCGCGTCCTCTCCCCGACGCCGGTCTTCGGCAATGCCGGGCGGCAGCAGGTGCAGGGCTGCGTTCGGCGTCTGGTAGAACTTCTGGAACTGTGCCTGTTGCTGCTGGGTGATGAGCAGCACGTCTACCCCGGCGTCCGGGTCGAACACCGCGTGCTCGAAGCGCGAGAACAGCCGGTAGCGGCCCGTCATCCGATAGGTGGGCGCGCGCAGCTGCTGGGCTTTCTCTTCGTAGCAGGAATCTGCTGCGTAGTAGACATCCAGGCCCGGCATTTTGTTGAAGCCGACCAGGATGTCTGCCGGCTTCAGCTGCAGATCCTCCAGCACCCAATCCGCAAAGCGCCGGTAGCGAACGTGGTTGGTGACTGCCGCCACGGGCACGATCACCACGTCGAAGCCTTCCGGTACCGGGCCTTCCCAGGAGAGGGTGTAGACGCGAATGTGCATGCCACGGCGCTGGCACTCCAGAGCAACGCGCAGGAAGTCCCGTTGCAGGCCACCGTAGGGGAAGTACTTGAACAGGGCGAAGGCGAGCAGCGGGGCCCGGCGGGCGGCGAAGTCCTCCAGGTAATCGACGGCGGTTTCAGCCAGGGTGAACAGCTCCTGACGCTCCGCCATCGCCATGCCGCGACAGGTCCAGTCTGCCCGCTGCTCCGAGGTCAGGAGCTCCACCAGCTGCTCGTTGAACCGGCTCTGCTCGAAGGGCAGGTCGGCAAGCAGGCCGGCGCCGGCTTCTTCGAGGTACTTGGCGTAGCCGCAATTGCGCGTCACCAGCGCCGGCACGCCCGCAAACATCGCCTCGAGGATGACCATCCCGGCCAGCTCATCGTAAGCCGGCAGCATCAGCGCGTCGGCGGCGAACAGGAAGCGCGGCACGTCGTCCCGGCCTTCGGTAAAGAAGGAGACCCGGTCGGCCACGCCGAGCCGGATCGCCATGCGCTTGAACGGCTCGGCGTTGTCGCGACCCAGCACGTGCAGGTGGCAACGCTCGTAAAGGGACGGCGGCAGCGCCTTCAGTGCCAGCAGCGCCCGGTCCAGCCCTTTCTTGATGAATCCTGAGCCAATGAACAGCAGCAGCAGGTCACCTTCCGGGATCTCAAACTCGGCCCGGAACTCCTTGCCGATTCTGTCCTTGTCGGCGGGCGCCACCCGGTCGCGCTCGATGCCTGGCGGCAGCGGGTGGAAACGTTCACGCTGAGTCCCGTAGTGACGGATGAAGTACGGTGTCTGCACGTCGGAGATGGTGAGGATCTGGGTCAACACCAGCGGATCGAACACCGAGCGTTCGAAGTCGGCAAAGTGCCGATAGCGGGGCAACGACCGATACAGCTGACCCCGCTGGCTGCGCGCCTTCTCTTCGTAGCAGGAGTCACCCGCGTAGTAGACGTCGAGCCCCGGCATCTTGTTCATGCCCACCAGCAGATCGACGGGATTGGCCCGGACGTGCGCCCTGACCCGCTCCGCGAAGCGCTCATAGAGCGTGTGGTTGGCCATGGCGTCCACCTCGATGAGGTGCACCTCGAGCGCTTCTTCCGGCAGCGGCGCTTCCCAGCGGATCGCGTAGATCCGCACCGAGTGACCGCGGTCGAGCGCTGCCCGGGCTATTTTCAGCAGATCCCGTTGAATCCCGCCATAGGGAAAATACTTGTAGATGGCGAATGCCAGCTGCATTCGGCTCGTTACCCCTGGTTACTCTGGCTGCCCGCTCGCCCCAGCAGCGTCATGGCTTCTTCCCTGATCCGCTCCGGCGTCAGCCGAGCATAACAAGCCGGTTGAACCACCTCACCCCGCCACTCGAGCGCCTCACCCCGATAGCCACAGGTACGATTCAGGCAGGGCGCGCAGCCCAGGTCAGACTGCAGGTTGACCACCCGATCACCGACCGCGCCGGTGCGCACGGCGCTGGTGCTGCCGTAGATGACCAGCGTCGGTCTTCCCAGCGCGGCGGCAAGGTGGGTCAATCCGGAGTCGACGCCGACCACGAGGCCGGCCGTGCTGATGACGTCGCCCAGCTCGGCCAGGGACAGGGCTGGCAGGACCTCTGCCTTCGGCAGGCCCTGGGCGATTCGCTCCGCCCTGGCTCGCTCCTCATCGCCACCCCAGGGCAGCGCAAGCTGCCAGCCGTCCGCCACCAGCGATTCCGCCAGCGCTCGCCACATGGATTCCGGCCAGTGCTTGCTCGCCCAGGTGGTGCCATGCAGCAGCACGCAGAGATTCGCCTCCCCGGCGCCGGGCGAGGCGATGCCGAAGTCCGGCCGGCCTGCCGGCACGGCGTAGCCGAAAGTACCCGCGAACAGACGGCGCAGCCTGTCGACGGCGTGATCCCCTAACGGCACCGTCACCCGGCGTTGGCTGGCGAACGCTGCCCAGGGTTCTCGGGCCGAGGTGAAGTTGAGGCCCGCCCGCTCGTTGCCGCGCGCCAGCAGGCTGACGGCGGCAGATTTGATCAGACCCTGGGCGTCCAGGATCAGATCGTAGGGTTCGGCACGCAGGGTGCGGACGAAACCGGCCATCGCGTCTCCCTCGCGGGCCAGCTGCCTGCGCCAGCGGCGCCAGGCGATGGGCAGCACCCGAGCGACGGCAGGATGCGCCTCGGGAATTGCGGCAAAAGCTTCCTCCACCACCCAGTCGAAGGTCACTCCGTGCGCAGCCGCGTCGGTGACGGCCGGCAGGGTGTGGACCACGTCACCCAGCGACGACATCTTGACCAGCAGCACCCGCACTCAGAGCACCTCGATGACCCGTTCCGGGTTCAGCTGCTCGAGGCAGTTCAGATGACCCAGCGGGCACTGGCGCTGAAAGCAGGGACTGCACTCGATGGGTTGCCGGACCACGGTGGACGCCTCGCCCAGCGGCGGCGTGAAGTCGGGCGAGGTGGAGCCGAACACCGCCGCCAGCGGCTTGCCGAGCGCCGCCGCCACGTGCATCAGGCCGGAATCGTTCGTCACCACCCGCTCACACAGGGACAACAGATCGACCGCTTCCAGCAGCGTGGTTCTGCCGGCCAGGTTGCTCACTCCGGGCACTTCAGCGGCAATTTCCGCGCAGGTCTGCCGGTCGCCGGGTGAGCCGAACAGCCAGACGTCGCGGCCTCTGGCCAGCTCTGCGCGGGCGACGGCGGCAAAGTGCCGCGGCGGCCAGCGCTTGGCCGGGCCGAACTCGGCGCCGGGGCAGAGCGCCGTCACATCGTTCCCCGCCAGCTCCAGCTGCGCCAGGAGCGCCGTAGCCGCGGCCTGATCTGCCCGTAACTCTGGCAACGGGTAAGGTTTCGGCAGCTCTGCACCTTCGGCCAGGGCCAGGGCCATGAAGCGTTCGATCATCAGCGGGTAGCGGTCAGGGTCCAGCCGGCGCCGGTCGTTCAGCACCCCGAAGCGGGACTCGCCGTGCCAGCCCGTGCGTTTGGGGATGCCGGCCCAGAAGGGCACCAGCGCCGACTTGAAGCTGTTCGGCAGCAGGATGGCCTGGTCGTAGCGCTCGGCCCGGAGGCTTCGCGCCAGAGACCGCCGGGCTTTCAGCCCGAACTCGCCGTGCCCGACGTCCAGCAGCCAATGCCTGGATACGCCAGGCAGGCGCTCTGCCAGCGCTTCCGTTGCCGGCGGCGCCACCATGTGCACCTCCCGGCCGGGCTCACGCTTGAGCAGCGTCACCAGGGTATGGGCCATCACCATGTCACCTACCCAGGCAGGCGCCACGACGAGGATCTTCACGTCAGTCAGGATCCGCTGACGGGGGTGAGCCAGTCGGGATGCTCCTCCCGGGCGCCGCGCACCTGATCGAAGTAGAGGGTCTGCAGCGTTTCGGTCACCGGGCCCCGCGCGCCGCTGCCGATCATGCGGCCGTCCAGCTCCCGGATCGGCAGCACCTCCGCCGCGGTACCGGTAAAGAACGCTTCATCCGCGATGTACACCTCGTCCCGGGTTATCCGCCGCTCGATCAGCGGGTAGCCGGCTTCCCGAGCCAGAGTGATCACCGAGTCACGGGTAATGCCATCGAGGCAGGAAGTGAGCTCAGGGGTGTGAATGACCCCGTCCCGGACGATGAAGACGTTCTCGCCGGTGCCCTCCGCCACGTAGCCCTCGTTGTCGAGCATCAGCGCTTCGTCGCAGCCCGCATCCAGCGCCTCGTGCAGCGCCAGGATGGAATTGATGTAGTTGCCGTTGGCCTTCGCCTTGCACATGGTGATGTTGACGTGATGGCGGGTGTAGGAAGACGTGCGCACCTTGATGCCTTTCTCCCGGCTTTCCGGCTCCATGTAGTTGGGCCAGGGCCAGGCAGCAACAATCAGGTTCACGGAGAGATCTTTCGCCCGCAGCCCCATGGCTTCAGCGCCCAGATGCACCATAGGCCGCAGGTAACCTTCCTTAAGATCGTTGGCGGCGAACACGGCCTGCTGCGCGGCGCTCACCTCTTCCGGGCTGTAGGGGATTTCCAGGCCGAGAATATGCGCCGAGTTGAACAGGCGCCGGGTGTGCGCTTCCAGCCGGAAGATGCAGGGCCCTCGCGGCGTGTCGTAGGCCCGCACGCCTTCAAACACGCCAACGCCGTAGTGCAGCGTGTGGGTGAGCACGTGCACGGTTGCTTCCCGCCAGGGGACGAGCTCGCCGTTCTGCCAGATCCAGCCATCGCGGTCAGACAAGTTATCCATCATCAAATACGCTTTCCCAGATAGCGCTCACGTCATCCCGATACCGCGCCAGCGTCTGCGCCGCCCGCTCGGTGTCGGGGATATCCAGAACGCTGCGGTGCCACTCCGCGCGCAACGATAGATAGGCTTCCTTCAGCCGGTTGGCAGCATGGCCGGGCAGCAGTTCGGCGGCCTCGACCGCATCCAGGATGCGGACGTTGTCCGTGAATTCCGTGAGCGCGGGATGGTCGTGAGCATGAGCCAGAACGAGATATTGCACCATAAATTCAATATCGACGATACCGCCGCTACCGCGCTTGAGGTCGTAGGCTTCCTCGTCCTGACCGAGCTGATCACGCATCCGCTGACGCATTGTCCGCACCGCTTCCGCGAGCTCCCGGCGGTCACGCTGCTGACCCAGCAGCTGGCGGCGCCTGGCTTCGAACTGCGTCGCCAGCGCCGGGTCTCCCGCCACCGGGCGGGCCCTGACCAGCGCCTGGTGCTCCCAGGTCCAGGCCTGCTTCTCCTGGTACTCGAAGAAGGAGGCGAGCGAGGAGACCATGGTTCCCGAGTTGCCGGAGGGGCGCAGCCGCGTGTCGATCTCGTAGAGCGTGCCGTTGTAGGTGGGGGCCGTCAGCACGTGCAGCAGGCGCCGGACCAGCCGATGCAGAAACTGGCTGGCAGTGGCCGGCAGGTCGTGGATGAAAACGATGTCCAGATCCGATCCCGGACCGAGCTCGATGCCACCGAGCTTGCCGTAGCCGACGATGAGAAAAGGCCGAGCCTCAGCGTGCTCCGGAAAGCGCGCCAGGTTTTCCCGCCAGGCCAGATCGAGGGCTGCTTCGAGCATCGCTTCAGCAAGCCAGGTCAGCGCGTCCGAGACCTGCATCAGCGGCAGGGTGCCGCGCAGCTCGGCCAGCGCGACGTTGAAGACGTGATGGCTCTTGAACTCCCGAAGCACCTCCAGCGCCCGTTCGAAGTCATCCGCTGCGGGCGCGAGCTCAGTCGCCAGCGCCGCCCCCAGCTCTTCCCGGTCCGGGACCATAGTGAGCAGGCGCTCGTCGAGCAGCGCGTCGAAGAAGGCAGGGTGATCGGCCAGGGTTTCGGCCAGCCAGAGGCTGGTGCCGACCAGCTCAACGAAGTGCACCCGGGCGTGAGGATTCTCTGACAGCAGGGCGAGGTAGGCCGAGCGCCTGAGCACCGTGCGCAGGATAGGCACGACCCGACCGAGCGCCAGGTCCGGGTCCGGCTGATCGAGCACGTCTTCGAGCAGGGTCGGCATCAGGTTATCGAGCCGGCTCTTCGCCTCCCGCGACACCGAGCCCCGGTCTCTGGCCACGATCAGCTGACCGAGCAGCTCCGCCGCGACTTCCGGCTTTCTGAAGCCCGCCTCACTGAGGCCCTCCAGATCCTCTACCTGCGCCCAGATCCGGGTACCCAGCGAGGCCACCGCTTCCTGAGCGCCGAGGAGATCATCAAAGGCAGCGCCGATGGCCTGACGATGCACGTCGAGCTGGGCCAGAAAGCTCGGAAAGTCGGTGAACCCCATGCAGCCGGCCAGACGCAGCCGGGACAGCTCAGCGTCCGGCAGCCGTTGCGTCTGCCGGTCCGCCTCTGCCTGGATGCTGTGCTCCGTATCGCGCAGGAACCGATAGCCTGCCTCGAGCATGGCCACCTGCTCCGAGCCGAGATGTTCCAGCTCCTCCAGGCGCTTCAGCACTGTCAGCAGCTTCGGTGAGCGCAGCGCCGCTTCCCGCCCGCCCCAGATCATCTGCTGCATCTGCACGCTGAACTCCACGTCGCGAATACCGCCGGGGCCCAGCTTCACGTCCTCCGGGTGCTGCCGTTCCGCCACCAGCCGGGCTTTCATCTCGCGCAATGCCTCGATGGCCCCGAAGTCCAGGTAGCGGCGGAACACGAAGCTCGAGAGATCGGCCAGCAGGGTGTGCCCTGCGTCGATGTCGCCGGCGCAGGGGCGCGCTTTCATCAGCGCGTAACGCTCCCAATCCCGGCCCTGACTGGCGTAGTAGTCTTCAACGCTGGCGAAGTCGAGCGCCAGTGGCCCGCTGCCGCCGAACGGCCGCAGGCGCATGTCGACCCGAAACACGAAGCCGTCTTCGGTGACCGGATCCAGCGCCTGAATCAGCTGCTGGCCGAGGCGCACGAAGAACTGCTGGTTGAGCTCGCCTCCTCTGCGCCGGGCGTCCGGCGCTGCCGGCTCGCTGGTTGCTCCGCGCTCTGGAAAGCAGAACATCAGATCCACATCGGAGGACAGGTTCAGCTCGGCGGCGCCGAGCTTGCCGAGGGCGAGCACCACCAGGCGTTGCGGCGCCCCGGACTCGGCTCCCATAGGGACGCCCCGTTCCGCACAGAGCCATTCGTGCAGCCGGCTGAGCGCGGCGTCGATCAGCACATCAGCCAGCAGCGAGCAGCCTCCCGTGGTTTCCTCCAGGGTGGCGCTACCCTGGCAGTGGCGCCAGACGATCCAGAGCTGAAAACGCTGGCGCAGCACCCGCAGGCCCTTCTGCAGGCTGGTCATGTCCGCGCAGTCGTGAAGGCACTCGGCGGTCGCGGTCGTCAGATCCGCGTGGCTGAAGGGCTGATCGAGCCGCCCGCCCTGCAGGGATTCCAGCAGCCAGGGACCCTGACGTCGCGCGGTGGCCAACGCAAACTCCGAGAGTGCGAATACTCGCGCAAGCGCTGCCGACTGGGCTTCGCTCAGGGCGGGAGGATTGTCCTGCTCGTCGAGAAAGGCGTCGCGGGCCTGCGCACCACGCTCACACAGAGGCTCTGCCAGGGGGACTTCGGGCCGGCCGCTCAAGCCTCTGATGCGGGCGACACCCGCAACACTTCCGAGACCGTGGTCAGCCCGGCGCCAACTTTCTGTGCGCCGGAAAGCCGCAGGGTACGCATGCCCTCCTTCAGGGCCTGGCGGCGGAGCGCTTCCACGTCGCAATCCTGGCTGATCAGCTCACCGACCTTTTCCGTCATCGGCAGGAGCTCATAGATACCCATGCGGCCGAGGTAGCCGGTGTCCCGGCACTCCAGGCAGCCTTGCGGCGCGAAGGTCTGGGCCGGCGGCTTGGCCCGGAAGGGTTTGATCATCAGGTCCCAGGCTTCGCCGTCAGTCGGCTCGGAAACCTTGCAGTGCGGGCACAGCGTTCTGACCAGACGCTGGGCCATCACGCCGAGCACCGTGGCCTTGATCATGTAAGGCGGCACACCCAGGTCCAGCAGGCGGGTGACGGCGGTGGGCGCGTCGTTGGTGTGCAGTGTGGAGATCACCAGGTGACCGGTCAGGGCAGCCTGGATCGCCATCTCGGCGGTCTCCAGGTCCCGGATCTCACCGATCATGATGATGTCCGGGTCCTGCCGCAGCAGCGCCCGGACGCCGGCGGCGAAGGTCACGTCGATGTTCGACTGAACCTGCATCTGGTTGAAAGCAGGCTCCACCATCTCGATGGGGTCCTCGATGGTGCAGACGTTCACCTCATCGGTGGCCAGCTGCTTGAGGGTCGAGTAGAGGGTCGTGGTCTTACCGGATCCCGTCGGGCCGGTCACCAGCACGATGCCGTTCGGCTGGCTGATCATGCCCTGCCAGCGATCGTAGTCGGAACCGGCGAGGCCCAGCTCCTGGAAGCTCCGCAGCAGCACGTCCGGATCGAAGATCCGCATGACCATCTTCTCGCCGAAGGCCGTCGGCAGCGTCGAGAGGCGCAGCTCCACCTCGTCGCCATCGGGCTGCTTGGTCTTCACCCGGCCATCCTGAGGCCGACGCTTCTCGGCAACGTCCATTCGCCCGAGGATCTTCAGGCGGCTGGTGACAGCCTGGTTCACGGCCGTCGGCAGCTCGTAGACATGGTGCAGCACGCCGTCGATGCGGAAGCGGATCAGGCCTTTGTCCCGACGCGGCTCGATGTGAATGTCGCTGGCCCGTTGGTCGAACGCGTAGTTCAGCAGCCAGTCGACGATGTTCACCACGTGCGCATCGTTGGCATCCGGGTTCTTCAGCTCGCCCAGCTCGAGCATCTGCTCGAAGTTGGCGACACCGGAAATCTCGAAGCCCGCTTCTTCGGCCCGGGAAACGGACCGGGCCATGGTGTAGAACTCGAGCTGGTACTTGGTGATGTCCCGCGGGCTTGTTACCACCCGCCTGATTCGCCGCCCACGCAGGGTTTGGGTGAGCATGCTCTCCCACTGATACATGTACGGCTGGGCGCTGGCGATCACCACCTCGTCATCGGAGACCTCGATGGCGATGATGTTGTGACGCTGGGCGAAAGCGTAGGACATGACCTCGGTGACCGCGTTCACGTTCACCTGCAGCGGGTCGATGCGCTCGTAAGGCTGGCCGGACTTGTCGGCGAGCCAGAGGGTCATGGTGTCGAGATCGAGCTCGCGGCCGGGCTGCTTGCGGTTCTCGTAGCCACGGTCGGCGACGATCTCCAGCGGGTGCAGGGACAGCTCTTTTTTCGTCCGCGGCGCGATCAGGATGTCTTCCGCCTGGCGCTGGCCGATGAAGCCCTCTTTAACCAGCTCATCGAGCATGGTCGGCAGATCGAGCAGCGTCTCAGACAGGAACGTCAGGCGGTCGGCCAGCGTCGCCTCGTCCGGATTATCCGCGGTGGGTGCTTCAGGGTTCGGCGCCGACGGTTCTCCCGGCGGGTGGGCGTCGGCTCGCTGCGCGGCCCTTGGATCCCCTGCGCTGGCAGCCTCTGCTGCCGTCCCGGGCACGGCTTCAGTCACGCCGCCGGGCGCGTTAGCGGGAACGCCTGTGCTGGAGCTTTCCGCTGCGCCGTCAGTGGCGCCAGCGTCTGCAGAATGCTCGCCTGAACTCAGGGGAGTGGCCACGTAAGTCCTTGATTAGCCGCGTGATTAGCCGCACGAACGGCTGTTTTCAATCGCTGATCCGGCAGTGTTAGGGATGACCTTCCTATTTGCAACCGTGCCCTTGTATCAGCCCACGAACAGAGGTTGATCTCCGTCACATTCCGGCGCGAAAAGCCGACAACAGGCCTGGCCCGCGGCTTGGGTGTAGAATGCCCGGCCCGCCGGCCTCTGGGGCCGGTGCAACCAGCAAACGAGAGCGCAGCCCTGGAGGTTCGAGAAGTGGCGGAGAACGACTACGCGCAGTGGTTCCGGGACTCCACGCCCTACATCAGCAAGCACCGGAACAAGACCTTTGTGGTCCTTCTGGACGGTGAGGCGCTCGACCTGGATTCGGAGAGGGCGGGCAACCTGACGAACATCGTTCACGACCTGGCGCTCGTGCACGTGCTCGGCGCCCGGCTGGTGCTCGTGCATGGGGCCAGGCCCCAGCTCGACGCGGCGCTCGCCAGCTCAGAGACTTTTCATCAGGGCCGGCGTGTAACCCGCGAAGCCGACCTGCCGTCTGTGCTCAGGGTCTTCGGCGAGTTGCGCGCCCGCCTGGAGGCGCTGTTCTCCACCGGCCTGCCAACCAGCCCGTTGCGGGATGTGGACATCAGCGTCATGAGCGGCAACTTCATAACTGCCCGGCCGGTGGGCGTCCTCGACGGTGTCGACCACGAGCTGACCGGCAGGGTCCGCCGGGTCCACTCGGAGCGAATCCGCCGAACCCTCGACTCGGGCGCCATCGCGCTGCTCTCGCCGCTCGGCTACTCCCCGTCCGGCCAGGTGTTCAACCTGGCCTCCGACGAGCTGGCTGCAGACGTAGCGCTGGCGCTGAACGCCGACAAGCTGGTCGTCTTCACCGCGGCCGATGGGCTGACCGACGCTGACGGCAAGCGCATCTCTCAGATGACCCCGGCAGAGCTGCACAACGCGGTAGCGGCAGGTGCCGAGCACCTGTCCTCGGTGCTGCGCGCCGCTCGCGGCGGCGTCGCCAGCTGCCAGCTGGTGTCCTGGGCGGCGGACGGCGCCCTGCTCAGAGAGCTCTACACCGCCGCCGGCTCAGGCACCCAGATCCAGGAAGATGCGGGCGCCTTCATTCGCCCGGCGGGTGCAGCGGACGTTGCCCACATCGTCGAGGTGATCAGGCCGCTGGAAGAGTCCGGCGCCCTGGTCCGGCGCAACCGCGACCGCCTGGAGGAGGAGATCGAGCACTTCCTGGTAGCGGACATCGATCGCACCGTGGTCGGTTGCTGCGCCGTCTACCCGTTCGGCGAGATCGCCGAGCTCGCCTGCGTGGCGGTGCGCGCCTCCTACCGGGAGGGTGCAGCCGGAGCCAGCAGCGCCAGCGAACGTTCCGCCCGGATCGGCAGCTCGCTGCTCGCCGCCGCGGAAGAACGCGCCCGGCAGAACGGCGCGGAGCGTCTGTTCGCCCTGACCACCCAGACCCGTGACTGGTTCCTGGATCAGGGCTTCACGGAAGCAGGGCTCGACGCGCTACCGGCACCGAAACAGGCGATGTATAACTACCAGCGAAACGCCACCGTGATGATCAAATCGCTGCAGCGCTGATGCAGCCCAGACCTATCGAGAACCGTAATGACAGACGACACCAGCAAGCGACCCTATTCCTCTCTCGTCGTGGACGGCGTTGCCCAGGCACCGAGCCGGGCGATGCTGTACCCGGTGGGCTTCACGGAGGCGGACTTCGCCAAGCCGCAGATCGGCGTGGCCTCCACCTGGTCCATGGTGACGCCCTGTAACATGCACATCAACGCGCTGGCGGATGCAGCCGCCATGGGCGCGGACGAAGCCGGCGGCAAGAGCGTGCTGTTCAACACCATCACCGTCTCCGACGGCATCTCCATGGGCACGCCGGGCATGCGCTACTCGCTGGTTTCCCGGGAAGTGATCGCCGACTCCATCGAAACCGTGGTCGGCGCTCAGGGCTTTGATGGCTTTGTCGCCATCGGCGGTTGCGATAAGAACATGCCGGCCTGCGCCATGGCCATGGCGCGCATGGACCGGCCCAGCGTCTTCGTCTACGGCGGCACGATCCTGCCCGGCGAGGAGCGCCGGGACATCGTTTCCGTGTTCGAAGCCGTTGGCGGCCATGCTGCCGGCACCGTATCCGACATTCAGCTGAAGGAAGTGGAGAGCACGGCCATCCCGGGACCCGGCTCCTGCGGCGGCATGTACACGGCCAACACCATGGCATCGGCGATCGAAGCGCTCGGGCTGTCGCTGCCGAACAGCTCCGCCCAGAACGCGGTTTCCGACGCCAAGCGCCAGGACAGCTACAACGCCGGCGCGGCGGTGTTCAACCTGATCGACCGAGGCATCAAGCCCAGCGACATCCTGTCCATGGAGGCATTCGAAAACGCGATCACGGTCACCATTGCCCTGGAAGGCTCGACCAACGCGGTGCTGCATCTGCTGGCCATCGCCCACGCCGCGCGGATACCGCTGAGCATCGACGACTTCAGCCGCATCGGCGCTCGGGTGCCCGTGCTCGCCGACATGCGGCCGGCAGGGCAGTACAGCATGAGCGAGCTGATCGAGATCGGCGGCATTCAGCCGCTGATGAAAACGCTGCTCGCCGAGGGCCTGCTGCACGGCGACTGCCTCACCGTCACCGGCCGCACCCTGGCAGACAACCTGGCGGAGGTGGCGCCCTATCCGGAGGGGCAGAAGGTGGTTCGGCCACTGTCCAATCCGATCAAGAAGGATTCGCACCTGGTCATCCTCTACGGCAACCTGGCGCCGGAAGGGGCGGTGGCGAAGATCACCGGCCACGAAGGCCTCACCTTCACCGGTACCGCCCGTTGCTACCACGGCGAGGAAGCGGCCATGAGCGCCATCATGGAAGGCGAGGTGCAGAAGGGGGACGTGGTGGTCGTGCGCTACGAGGGGCCGCGTGGTGGCCCCGGCATGCGCGAGATGCTCTCTCCCACCAGCGCCATCAACGGCCTCGGCCTCTCTCAGGACGTGGCCCTGATCACCGACGGTCGCTTCTCGGGCGGCTCGCACGGATTCGTGATCGGTCACATCACCCCGGAAGCCTACGATGGCGGCCCCATCGCGCTGATCGAGGACGGCGATCAGATCACCGTGGATGCGGAAAGCCGGGAAATTACCCTGCACGTTGACGAGGCGACCCTCGACCAGCGGCGCGCCGGCTGGCAGAAGCCGGCGCCGTATACGGACCGAGGCACCCTGGCGAAGTACGCGCGGCTGGTGAGCTCGGCGAGCAAAGGAGCGGTGACGGACGCGGGCGAGTGAGCCAGCTGATCGACGTCAGCCACGCGATCGAGGATGGCACCGTCACCTACCCCGGGCTGCCGGCGCCGATCGTCTGCGACTACCTGAGCCGGGAAGCCTCAAAGGCGCAGTACGCTGAAGGCACCAGCTTTCACATCGGCCGGATCGACATGGTGGCCAACACCGGCACCTATGTGGATGCCCCCTTCCATCGCTTCGAGGACGGCAAAGACTTAGCGGAGCTGCCGCTGACCTCTCTCGCTGACCTGCCGGGGCTGGTGGTCAGAAGCGAGGCGATGGCCATCGGTCCGGAGGCGTTTGCCGGTCTCGACCTGTCCGGCCGCGCCGTGCTGGTGCGCACCGGCTGGGATCGCCACTGGGGCAAACCCGAGTATCTGAGCGGCCATCCGTTTCTGACCGAAGCAGCGGCCAGGCACCTGCTGGACGCGGGCGCCGCGCTGGTCGGCATCGACTCTCTGAACATCGACGACACCCGCGGCAACAGCCGGCCCGTTCACACCGTACTGCTGGGTGGCGAGGTCCCCATCGTCGAGCATCTGTGCAACCTGGACGCCCTGCCCGACGACGGCTTCCGCTTTCACGCGGCACCGGTGAAGGTCCGGGCGTTCGGCACCTTCCCGGTGCGCGCCTATGCCGTCAGCGGCTGACGGCAGAGATCAGGCAGCAACGGCAACCCGCCGGGTCATCCTGCTGCACGGCCCGCCTGCCTGCGGCAAGCTGACGATCGCGCGCTGCCTGGCCGAACGGCTCGACGCCGTCGTCCTGCACAACCACCTGACTTTCAACCTGGCCCGCACGCTGTTTGCCATCGGCGACCAGCGGCTGCCGGCCCTGCATCGGCAGCTGCGGCTGATCATGCTCGAGCACGCCCTGGCGCCAACGCCCGAGCACGCCGAGCCGGTACCGGACCTCATTCTGACCCTGGTTTACACGGATCCCGAGTCGGTTCCGAACTTCGCCGACATCATTCAGCGGGTGGACGCGTCCGGCGCGACGCTGCACCCGTTTTACCTGAGCTGTTCTGAGCAGGCGCTGCTCGAGCGGGTGGTGGCTGCGGGGCGGGAAAAGGAAGGCAAGCTGCACAACCCGACCCGTCTGGCCGCCATGCTGGCGCAGAACAGCTACCCGCCGCTGCCCGATCCTCGCACCCGGACCATCAACAACGAGACCATCAGCGCCGACGCGGCAGCAACCGAGATCCTCGAGCATCTCGAGCAGGCTTCAGGCCGCGACCAGGGTGAGAGAACGTGACCTGCACCGTTGATCCCGACCACGTTATTGCGCATAGTTCAGGCTGATTCGCCCGATATTCAGCCAAGTTACTGAAATCAAACCGCGAAACTGCAGGGGAACCGGACCCTGGCGCAGACGATCGAGACAATGAAACCACTCAGCTCACAGATCCCTAACCTGCTTGCGCTGCTCAGCGCCTGGCTCCTGCTGACCGCCACGCCGGTTGCTGCTGAGCCGGAAAAGGCCGGGCGCATCCTGGTGGACAAGTCGGAACGCACCCTGGTGCTGTTCGCTGACGGGCGGCCGATCCGGAGCTACCCGGTTTCTCTAGGCCTCAATCCTGTCGGCCACAAGCGCTACGAGGGCGACAAGCGCACGCCGGAAGGCATCTACCTCATCGACGGCAAGAACCCCAACAGCGCCTACCATCTGTCCCTGCACATCTCCTATCCGAACGAGCGGGACCAGCGGGCAGCCCGGGAGCGCGGCTGGGATCCGGGCGGGCAGATCATGATCCACGGCCTGCCAACAGGCCTGATCAAGGCATCGAGCAAGTACGAGTACGACTGGACCGATGGCTGCATCGCCGTCAGCAACGCAGCGATCGAGGAGATCTGGCAGCTGGTGGACGAAGGCACCCTGATCGAAATCACACCTTAGCACGTCGACGCCTCGACGCGTCGAGGCGGTCAACGGACGATTTAGCAAACACGCGGGGGAGGGAATCGCGCGATGGACTGGAAAGTCTTTCTGACTATTTTCGGCACGGTATTTCTGGCGGAGCTGGGCGATAAGACGCAGCTGGCCACCGTGCTGTTCGCAACCCGGGAGTCATTACATCCCATCATGGTGTTCGTCGCCGCGTCCGCTGCCCTGCTCGCAACCACGGCGGTGGGCGTAGCAGCGGGCAGCTTCATCGCCGACCAGGTGGACACCCGGGTGCTGGCCTACATCGCCGGCGTCGGCTTCATCATCATCGGCGCCTGGACGATCTGGAACGCCAGCTGAGGGCGCTCCACGGCATCACGCTTCCCTGGAGTTCACCCCGTCCAGCGGGAAGATCGGCCGGCGAACGTGCTCAAAGCTGACTTCGGAGTAGTCGGAGGTGCAGACCCCGCGGCCGGCGCACTCCACCATATGAGCCACCAACGGCATGAAGCCGACCCGATAGTGAATGCGTGACTTCAGCATCAGGTAACGCCGTTCGGTAGGCTCGATGCCCAGGCTGCGGAAGCAACCCGGGTCGAAGGGCTCGATGTGCCGGGAAATCACCACGATGTCGACCCCACCCACACGCAGCACCGCCGTGCTGCCCATGTTCATGGTCAGGCCGCGGGACATGGCCACCGTCGCCGGAAACTTCCCTTCCGAGAGCAGCCGGACCCGTCCGGTCACGGTGAGCGGTTTGCTCTGCTCTGCCAGCGCCGGCATCGGCAGCTTGCCGCCGAGCGATACGGTCACCGTGGCGCCGACCCCGGCGGCCGCCATCTCGAGCACCGCTTCCGGATCGTAGATCCCGAAGAACGCTACGTCGTCCAGCTCCGCCGCCAGCACCTCTGCCAGCACCTCGGTGGTGTCCATGGTGCCGCCCGATGCCGTGTTGTCGTAATGATCGAGCAGCAGCACCGGACCGTCCGTTGCCTCGTCTTCGGCCAGCGCTTGCGCGCGCGCGAGCGACTCGCTCAAGGGCTCAACCTCGTAGACAAACGCCTGCCGCTCAGACCAGGCCGAATCCAGCAACTCGTCGCGGTAACGCTCAGCCAGGGCTGGATCGTTGTCCGTCACCACCACCACCGAAAGCCCGGCGTTGTGAATGTCCGCGTGCGGGAAGCCGGTGAACAGGCTCACCGATAACGCGCCGGATGCCTCCATCTCCCGAGCCCGCTCCTGCAGCGCCCGGTTCGGATGGTCGTCTGTTCCCTGCCGCATCACGTGCGGCAGCATGGGCGCATTGCCCCAGGCCATGGTGGGCGTGCATTGGCCTGTCAGCGCGGCAAGCGTCAGGCGCCCGGCTTTCAGAGCCGTTTCGTCCATGTCGATGTGCGGGTAGGTGTGATAGCCGGATACCACCGTCGCCAGCTCCACCATGTCCGGGTAGAGGTTTGCATGCATGTCCAGAGCGACGGCAATCGGCACGTCCGGCGCAACGGCGCGGATCCGTCGCAGCAACTCCCCCTCACCGTCTTCAAAGGATTTGCTGACCATCGCCCCATGCAGATCGAGCAGGATCGCATCAGGGCTATCCGCCGCCGCGGCGACGATCCGTTCGGCGATGTACTCGTAAGCATCGTTTTCTACCGGCCCGGAAGGCGGCGCCCCGGCAATGATGGGCACCACCACCTCGGCCCCGAACTCGGCTGCCGCCTGCAGGTAACCGCCCGGGCAGCTGGCCGTGCCGGTGTAGATACGAATCGCCTCGTCGCCGGCGAGCGGCGCCGCCCGCCCTCCGGAAAACCGATCGAGATCGGTGATGACGGGCGAGAAAGTGTTGATCTCATGGCTCATGGTGGCGATGACGACGCGCATGCTGATCCTCCTGGTGCTCGGGCTCCCTCAGGCGCCCATGGTATGCGCACGGCGCTGTGCTAGCATCCCCGGCAAGCCGCAAGAGGAGCCCTGCTATGTCCCCGCAAACCTCCCGTGCTCGCGCCAGCGTTCGCACGATCCTCACCAGCCTCGCGCTCGTTGCCGCGGTCGTCGGGCTCAGCGGCTGCGCGCCGGAAGTCGGCAGCGAGCGCTGGTGTGAGGCAATGGCGGAAAAGCCGAAGGGCGATTGGACCGCCAACGAAGCGCTCGATTACGCCGAACATTGTCTGATCGACTGATCCCGGGGCTTGCACTAACATTGCGCTAATCGGGTCAGTCCTCGCAGCAGGTTCGAACCGTGATCTCCACCGCCATCAATCCAGACATGGTCGTTCACACCGGCAAAGACGAGGTGACCCTGCCTCAGATCACCGAGGCCATGCAGAGCTGGTACCAGAGCGACGACTTCGACCCGGATCTGCCCGTGCTCTGGGATCTGAGAAACATCGACCTCGACCTCACCGAGGCCCAGCTCCCGGAAACCGACCTCGCCGACTGGTCGAGCCACAACCTGACCATCATCAACGCGCAACGGGCTGGAAGGAAAACTGCCTGGGTCTTCGGCAGCGCCAGCATGGCTGACTTTGCTGTCGATCTGCTGGGCGCTTCCGACTGGCAGCACAAAGTGCGTATCTTTCACAACGACATGGAAGCAGCCGTCGCCTTTCTGACCTCCACCATTCGATGAGTTAAGGATAAGGACATGCCAACGCTCGGACGCATCGGCTACGTGAACATCTTCGTCAGCGACTTCGACCGGGCGCTTGCTTTCTACGAGCAGACGCTCGGGCTCACCGTGGTCACCCGCGACGAGTCTTTCGGCTACGCCTCTTTCGCGACGGCAGGCGCGAGCTTCGCCTTCGCCCGCGCAGACGATCCTGCGCTGACAGGCAGGCACACGGGCATCGGCTGGGTGGTAGACGACGTGAACGAGGCGTTCGAGACCCTGAGCGCCGCCGGCGTCGAGTTCGAGATGCCGCCTGCTGAGCAGCCCTGGGGCGGCTACATGGCCATGTTCAGGGACCCGGACGGCAACCTATTCTACCTGGACCAGATTCCGGCGGAGGCCGGGGCGTGAGCAGCGCGGGTTTCGTACCCGAAGACTTCGTGGTGCCGGCCGGCCTCGACCATGCGCGGTTTCGCCTGCGGATGCTCGCCGCCACCGATGCTCAGGCTGACTACGAGGCGGTGATGGCGTCCCAGGCGCGCCTGCGCGCCGGCTCGCCGCACGGCTGGCCGCGCGAGGGATTTACACTGGCAGAAAACCTGGACGACCTGGTTCGCCACGAGCAGGAGTTCCATGATCGGGTGGCGTTCGCCTACACCATGGTCAGCCCTGACGAGTCAGCCGTGCTCGGTTGCGTGTACATCAACCCGCCAACGGCGGCCGACGAAGATCAACACGACGCCCAGGCCTACATGTGGGTTCGCGATGAGCATCACCCCGAGCTCACCGGCACCCTGTTCGACGCGGTCAGCGACTGGCTGTCCCGAGACTGGCCGTTCAGGTCGGTGCGCTACATCAGAACCGAGTACTACCAGGGAGTCACCGGCCAATGAAGCTGTCGCTCAACGTGCTCCGGATTTTCTCCCGCAACTGGCCGACCAGCGCGGACTTTTACGAGCAGACCCTGGAGCTGCCCTGCCAGTTCCGGGATCAGGACATGGGCTGGGCACAGTTCGACGCCGGCGGCACCAGCCTGGCGGTGGAGCGGGTAGCGCCGGGGGATGCGGAGGGTGAGGCGCTGTGCGGCCGATTCGTCGGCGCGTCGCTGCTGACGCCGGACATCGAGGCCACCTACCGGACGCTCAGCGAGCGCGGCGTGACCTTCGTCTCCCCGCCAACGCTGCAGCCCTGGGGCGGGGTGCTGGCACACTTCGAGGACCCGGACGGCAACGTGCTGACCCTGCTCGGAGACCCGGACGGGAAGATCGATGGCTGAGCTGAAGACCCGACCCACCGACGCAGACGTGAGCGCCTTCCTCGATGCGGTCGCCGACGACCGCCGGCGGGAAGATGCCCGGACGGTCTGCGCGATGATGGAGAAGATCACCCGTCGCGAGCCGGTGCTCTGGGGTACCTCCATCATCGGCTTCGGCACTTACAGCTACAAATACGCCAGCGGTCAGAGCGGTGACTGGCCGCTGACCGGCGTCTCGCCGAGAAAGCAGGCGCTGACCGTTTACGTGATGTCCGGCTTCACCGAGTACGACGCCCTGCTCGCAGACCTGGGCCCGCACAAAACCGGCCGTTCCTGCCTTTACATCCGGAACCTGGAGAAAGTTGATCAGCAGGTGCTCGCCCGGCTGATCCGTAAATCGGTTGCCCACCTGCGGCGGACCTGGCCAACGCGGTGATCTCATGCCCATCGTCACCATAGAAACTCTGTCGGATTCGCCCTACTCGGATGACGACGCCATGCCGACCCCGAACCAGATGCAGTCGCTGGCGGACGCGCTCGGTGAGCTGTTCGGCTCGCAGCCTTCCGGGACCTGGGTCAGGGCCCGGCAGCAGCAGCGCGCCTACTACGCGGAGAACATGATCGAGTTCAGCCCGGCCCTGCGACCGGTGATCGTCGAGGTGCTCAAGTCCGAGGTGGAAGCGGGTAAGGACCTGGCCATCGAAGCGGCAGCGATCTGCGCCGTGGTCGCACAGATTCTCGGCAGGCGGACCGAAAACGTGCACGTGATCTACGAGCCCGCCGCGAGAGGTCGGGTGGCGTTCGGGGGTCAGCTTGTCCGCTGACCCCGTCATGCCGGATACGGTTCCGGCAACGCTCAGCCGCCTGCTCGGCCAGCACCCATCGGCGATCCGCAGCGTCTGCTTCTCGGAAGAGCCACACACGCCCGAGGCTTTAGGTCATCTCGAAATCGAAACCAAACACGGCTTCGTGACGCTCATCGATCACAGCAGCGGCCTGACGTACGCCAATCCGCCCGCGCCGCCGGCGGTGGACGTGCATCAGAACCGCCGGCAGCGGGACCTGGCGGACGAGCTGCCTGGCGCTTTCGCCGGCAGACCGAAGTTCTCCGCGGTCGAGCCTATCGGCGACGGTGACAGGCTCACCGGCTGGCGCTTCGTCCTGGACACCGGCGCCGCCTTCACCTTGACCCTGGATGAACAGCTGCCGATAGTGACCGCCTCCTCGTAATACGGAAGTACGTCGATGCGTCAGAACGGTCTCACCCCGCGCTCCCGCCTTCGCCCCTGGCTCCGCACCGGGCTGATCATCAGCTCGCTGGCTCTGGCTGCCAGCGGCACGGTCGCCACCGCGGCCGAGTTGCCGCAGTCGTTGCCGAACGACAACTTCCGGGACGTGCTGGTCCAGGCCGGCGAGTCGCTGTACATCGCCGGCCAGCCCAGCGAGGCGGGCCTGGAGCAGATGGCCGACGCCGGCGTGGTCACCGTGATCAACCTGCGGACCCATCGGGAGATGGACGACCGCAACATCGTGCCGTTCGACGAGGCGGCAAAGGTCGCAGAGCTAAACCTCAGCTACGTGCACATTCCTTCCGGCGGTCCGCAGACGCCTTACTCCGCCGCCATGGTCGATCAGTTTGCCGAGGCCGTCGAGGCCGCCGACGGCAAGGTGCTCCTGCACTGCACCGTCGCCTGGCGGGCGAGCCATCTGTACGTGGCGTACCTGCATCAGCACCGCGGGTTGCCTCTTGCCGAAGCCATTCGCCATGGCCAGGCCATCAACTTCGGGACGCTGCCGCTCGAGGGGTTCCTAGGCTCGCCGATCTCCATCGAGGCGGCGCCTGCCGCGACGAGCGCGCCGCAGCCACCGCGGTGACGCGCCCCAAATACTCGCTGGCCGAGATTGAGCGGCGCTGGCTCGTTCCGAACGCGCTCGCGGCGCCGTTGCTGGACGGCCAGCCAGCCATCATCACCGACACCTACCTGACGGGCAGCCGTTTGCGTCTGCGCCGCGTCGACGGCGCTGACGGCAGCACCCTCTACAAGTTCTGCCGGAAGTACGGCGATCGCGAGGGTCCGAGCGAGTCGATCACGAACCTCTATCTTGAGGCCGCTGAATACGACATCCTGGCCAGCCTGCCGGGTGAGCGGGTGATCAAACACCGGCACCGCCTGCAGGAAGGATCCATCGATGTCTACGGGAAGGGCGCATTGCACATATACGAAATCGAGTTCCAGGCGCTAGATGCTGCCATGCGCTACACCCCACCGCCGTTCGTCCAGCGCGAGATCACCGGTGACGACGACTACAGCGGCCTGACGCTGGCCAGGCGGTTCCAGTGATCTTCGAGGACGCGACCCCGGCGGATTACCCGGCCATCCTCGAGCTCAACCAGGCCGCAATCCCGGAAGTCAGCCACCTCGACCAGGCGGCGCTCGCCAACCTGCACGAGCAGGCGGAGCTGCTCACCGTCGCCCGGTCGAACGGGGAAGTCGCCGGCTTCATGCTTATCCTGAAAGAAGGTGCCGACTACGGCAGCCCCAACTATCAGTACTTCGCCCGGAACTACGATGCCTTCCACTACGTGGACCGGATCGTCGTCGGCGAGCAATTCCGCCGCCAGGGAGTAGGCGCCGGCCTGTACGAGGTGCTGTTCGAAGCGGCCGCGGCGGCGCCCAGGGTGACCTGCGAAGTCAACGTTCGCCCGCCCAACCCGGGCTCCATCGGCTTTCACGAGTCGCTGGGTTTCCGGACGGTTGGTGAGCAGGACACGGATGGTGGGGCTAAGCGGGTGGCGCTCATGGTGCGGGAAGGGTCGGTCATCGAGGAATGACGCCGGCGATCAGAGCGCTCGAGGCGGCAGGTTACCCGTATCGCCTGCTCGAGTACGAACAGGCTGCGGGCAAGGACATCGGTCTGGCAGCGGCGGCGGCCCTGGGCCTGCCCGAGGAGAAGGTGTTCAAAACGCTGGTGGCGGAGCTCGCCGGCGGCGAGCTGGTGGTTGCGCTGATTCCGGTGGCGGGCAAGCTGAGCCTGAAGGCACTCGCCAGAGCCTGCGCTGCCAAGAGCGCGGCGCTTGCCGACGCCAAGGTCGCCGAGCGCGCAACCGGCTACCTTACCGGCGGAATCTCACCGCTGGGGCAGAAACGCCGCCACCGAACGCTGCTTGCGGAAGAAGCCGATGGCCTGGATCTCATCTATGTCAGCGCCGGGCGAAGAGGCCTGGAGCTGGAGCTCCTGCCCGAAGTTCTGATCGAGGCGACGCAAGCGCAGATCTGCGCGCTGCAGGCCTAACGACGCTTGTCGATCGCTTCGTTGACTCGGAGCTGGCGGCCGCCGAAGTCGCTGCCGTTCAGTTCTTCGATCGCTTTGCCAGCCGCATCGTCATCGAGCTCGACAAAGCCGAAGCCCCGGGACCGGCCGGTCTCGCGGTCGGAAATTACACGTGCGGAATGAACGGTGCCCATGGCAGAGAAAAGGGCTTCCAGCTCCCCATCGTCAACGCTCCAGGGAAGATTGCCCACATACAGTTTTTTCATAGAGTCTGTTCGGTAGAGTCCTGTCAGTAGAGTCGGCGGTAGCCGCGCGCCCTGAAGGCACGGCAGCCGACCGGTTCGGCAAGTCTGCGCCCACATTGTTGCGGTAATAAGACGCCCAGACAAGCGTATGATGGGCGCTCCACCCTGGAGTCGTCAGCTCGGGATACGGGAACAAACCATCAGGTTTCTACGAAGAAGCGAACGCGGATGTTGAGAGATGTTGAGTAAAGGCGATCAGGCACCCTCGTTCGAGGGCACGGATCAGACCGGGGCAACCCAAAGCCTCGCAGCGCTGCTCGGCAACGGGCCGCTGTTGCTGTACTTCTATCCGGCCGACTTTACGCCCATCTGCACCGCCCAGGCCTGCGCCTTCCGGGATCGGCAGGATGTGCTGAGCGACGCCTCGGTCCAGGTCGTCGGGGTCAGCCCGCAGTCCGAAGGCAGCCACCAGCGGTTCGCCGATGCTTACGATCTGGGCTTTCCGCTGATACCGGATCAGAACAAACGCATCATCAAAGCCTACGGCGTGGACGGGCCGTTCGGCATCGGCGTGCGCCGGGCGACCTTTCTGATCGGTACGGACGGTCGGATCCGCGACCGGGTGGTGTCCGACCTGTTCGTCGGCAGCCATACCGACTTCATCAAGAGCGCGCTGGAGAGCCTGCAGGCGGATGGAGGCCAGGATTGACCAATCCGTTTCACCTGGCGATCAAGGTCCGTGACATCGCCGAGGCACGGGCATTTTACGGCGGCCTGCTCGGCTGCCCCGAGGGCCGCAGCGACACGACCTGGGTCGATTTCAACCTGATGGGACACCAGCTGGTCTGCCATCTGGCCCCGGATGATGAGCCGGCGCTGCACGCCAATCCGGTCGATGGCCACGACGTGCCCGTCCCTCACTTCGGCGTGGTGCTCGACATGCAGAGCTGGAAGGCACTGGCCGCGAAGCTGAAAGCCGCCGGCATCAACTTCGTGATCGAACCCTACGTGCGCTTCGAGGGTGAGCCCGGTGAACAGGCAACCATGTTTTTCCTCGATCCGAGCGGTAACCCGCTCGAGTTCAAAGCCTTCGAGGACATCGACGGCCAGCTGTTCGCCACCGACGCGACGAGTGCCGGGCAATGACCGAAGCAATGACCGAGGCCATGATCGAGGCAAGGGCCGCCGCCCGAGATCTGGTGCTCGCGCTGAACGACTGCTGGCCACGCGGCGACCTCGACGCGCTGGCGCAGTTCTACCACCCCGACGTGGTGCTGCTGCCGCCGGATCTGGGCGAGCCCATCTGCGGGCGGGAGGCCGTGGTGGCGAGCTACCTCGAGTTCCTTCAGGCAGCGTCGCTGGAACACTTCGAGGTGCTGGCGCTGGAGGTGTTTCCGTTCCAGGGCACCGGCGGCAGCCGGACGTTCATGGCCCATCTGACCTTTGCGGTCACCTACACGCTCGACGGTGAGACCTACGTGGAGAAGGGGCTGGAGGCGTACACCATCGCCGGAGACGATGACGGGCTGAAGATTCTCTGGCGCCACCAGAGCGTGCTGGACAGCCGGGTGGAAGCCAAGGCCTGAGCGGTCAGCTCAACGGCCCGCAAAGAGCCAACCCAGCAGTCGCGCCAACAGGGTCTTCAGGGGCCGGGCCAGCAGCGCAGCCAGCGCCAGGCCAACGCCGATACCAAGCAGGTCCACGGCCAGGTCTTTAAGCTCGGCGGTCCGCTCCGGGATCATCGACTGCACCGCTTCCAGAAAGACGCCGTAGCCCAGCATCACCAGCGCCGCCCTGATCACCACCGGTCGGGTCAACGCCTGCCCGCCGTTCATGAGCACGAAGGCGAAGGTGAGGTAGGCAAAGGCGGCGGCGTGCAGGATCACATCGCCAAGCGCAAACACCGGGTTGTCCGGAGGCACCGGCACCAGCGCCAGGTAGGTGCAGAGCAGCAGCGGCAGGAAGAAGCCGAGCTGCCAGGTTAATGCGGCCAGCCGCTCCGCCAGGGACCGCGCTTGACTCATTTCAGCCGCGAGCGGCCGAGTACTCCTGGACGAAGTTCACCAGCGCTTTGACGTTGTCCACCGGCGTCTCCGGAATGATGCCGTGGCCCAGGTTGAAGATGTGGCCCGGCTGGCCAGCGACGCTGTCCAGGATGGCTCTCGCCTGTGCTTCCACCGTCGCCCGATCGGCACAGAGCACGATGGGATCCAGGTTGCCCTGAACCGCGCCAACCCCGGTCCGGGCCCAGGTTTCCTTCAGCGGTACCCGCCAGTCGAGCGCCAGCACATCCGGTCCCATGGCGGCTACTTCGTCGAGCAGATGCCCGTTGCCGGTGCCGAAGTAAATGACCGGCACCCGGCCGCGCAGGTTATCGAGCAGCTGCTTCAGGTGCGGCGCCACGTAGGCGCGGAAATCGGCCACCGACAGGCTGCCCACCCAGGTATCGAACAGCTGCACCGCATCCACGCCCGCTTCGATCTGCAGCAGCACGTAGCTGGTGACCTGCTCGACCAGCTTGTCCAGCAGGGCGCTCCAGAGCTCAGGCGCGGTGTACATCATTTTCTTTACGTGCACGTAGTTGCGCGAGCCGCGGCCCTCGATGGCGTACGAGGCCAGGGTGAAGGGCGCGCCGGAGAAGCCGATCAGCGCGATGTCTGCAGGCAGGCCCGAGAGGATGTTGGTAACGGTCTCGGCAATGTAGGGCGTCGCTTCCCTGGCCGGCAGCACCGTGAGGTTCTCGACGTCTTTTTCCGTCCGCACGGGGTTGTCGAACACAGGCCCTTCGCCCGCCTTGTAGTCCAGCCGCAGGCCCATCGGCTCCATGATCGGCAACAGGTCGGCAAACATGATTGCCGCGTCCACCCCGAGAATACGCTGCGCGTCGAGCGTTGCCTGGGCCGCCATCTCCGGATGCTTGAAGAAGTCCAGGCTCGGGGTGTCACCTTTGAGCGCGTGGTACTCGGGCATGTAGCGGCCGGCCTGGCGATTCAGCCAGATCGGCGTGTGAGCGGTGGGTTCGGCGGCGCATGCCTTGAGAAAGGTCTTTTCCATCGTGCTGATACTGCTAAACGTTGCGACCCAGGGTCGGATCCTGGTCGGCTTCGTAGTCCACACCCTCGAAGCCGAAGCCGAAGATCTTCAGAAAGTCCTCCCGGAACCCTTCCAGATCTGCCAGCTCTGAGAGGTTGTCGGTGGTGACGAGCGGCCAGCGGCGGCGCACCTCGTCCTGAATCTCATCTGCAAGCTCCCAGTCATCGACGCGGATCCGTCCTGCATCGTCCAGGTTCATCTCCACCCCTGCTGCGAGCTGGGTCGCGAACAGGCGATAGATGTGCTGGATGATGTTCTCGTGGGTGCCTGCTTCCTTCATCACCTTGAACAGCAGCGACGCGTACAGTGGCACCACCGGGATGGCCGATGAGGCCTGGGAAACGATGGCTTTCAGGGTGGCAACCCTGGCATCGCCGGAGATGGGGCCGAGCTGCTCGCGCATGGCGGCGGCGGCCCGGTCCAGATCTTCCTTTGCCTTGCCCAGCGTGCCCTCCCAGTAGATCGGCCAGGTGAGCTCGGTGCCGATGTAGGTGAAAGCCACCGTGCGGAACCCTTGCGCCAGCACGCCCGCCTCGGACAGCGCGTTGATCCAGAACTCCCAGTCTTCGCCGCCCATGACGGCCACGGTGTGGGCCGTTTCCTCTTCGGTTGCGGGCTCAAGGTCCACCTCGTGCACCTCACCCTTGTCCACGTTCAGCGACTTTATGTGCACCGGATCGCCCAGCGGCTTGATCACAGAGCGGTGCAGCTCGCCTGTTTTCGGGTGCGGCCGAACCGGCGACGCCAGGCTGTAGACCAGCAGGTCGATCTGGCCCATGTCCGCCTTTATCACCTCGATGACCTGCTCCTTCATCTCGTCGGAGAAGGCGTCACCATCCAGCGTCCTGGCGTAGAGACCGGCCTTTTCCGCCGCTTCCTCGAAGGCGATGTTGGCGTACCAGCCCTGGGTAGCCGTCTTCTTCTCGCTCTGCGGCTTCTCGAAAGACACGCCCAGCGTAGCCGCGCCGGCGCCGAACGCAGCCGTGATTCGGGACGCGAGGCCATAGCCGCCGGAGGCACCGATCACCAGCACGTTCTTCAGTTGCCCGTCCACCTCGGCCTGACCGCGCACGTACTCGATCTGCTCGTTGACGCTGGCGGCCAGACCAGCCGGGTGGGCGGTGGTGCAGATGAAGCCGCGAATTCGAGGTTTGATGATCATAAGTTTTCCTGGGCTTGGCTGGGGTCCGTCGATCAGGCGCGCATCATACCTTGGGCTACTGCCCAGCGCATGGCGGCGCCGAGATCGATCATCCAGGGACCGTCGCGACGCAGCTCCACGTTCAGGGCGTGATTTTCCAGCAGCTTGTGGTCGCGGTCCCCATCCAGCGCCAGCACCCCCGGCCCGCGCATGGGCACCGAGACGCCGAACGGTATGCGGGTGACGCTGCGCACCGCCACCTTTCTGAACAGCCCCGGCGACAGCGGCGCGGTAAAGACCCGGTCTCCCTCGCGCGCGTCATCCGCGTCCACCAGCTCTACCAGCAGGCCTTCGTCGTCCGCCTCGTATACCGGCTCGACCATGCCGCCGATGGGCGACATGCCGACGGCGGTGGGCTCCGCCCGGGTCAGCAGCAGCCGATCGATCCGTTTCGGATCAAAGGGCAGCAGGTTGCCGACGTGATCGCGGCGCAGGATGACCGCATCGATCAGCCCGACGTCCGGCAACTCATGGGCTTTGTCGTTCGCAGGCTTGCCGGTCACGTGCAGCACTTTTGCCCGACGGTGGGCGCCGGATTCACTCAGGTCGCCGCGGGCGGCGAGGGCCGCCACCATGCCGGCAATGGTGGGTTCGGCCAGGGTCGGAAAGACGTTGTTGGTGCCGGTGGACAGCGCGATCAGGCGCACGGCTCTGCCCGCCTCGCCAAGCCGGCCGAGCAGGCGGACTATCGCCCGGTTGGTGCCGTCACCGCCCAGAGAGACGATGACCCGGCAACCAGCCTCGATGAAAGCGCGGACGTTCTGCTCGGTGTCGAGCGCGGTATTGGTGACCTTGTTGTCGATGATGTTGAGCCGGGCGCTGAGCGGCATGTTCTCGAGCGCCGCAGCGGTGATCCGGAACGGCTCCCTCGCCGCATGCAGCACCCCGGCGCCGAACGCGTCAGCGCCCGCCGCGATCCGGGCGACGATGTCACGTTTGGTCTCGTGGGTCATGTTCGAGGCGTGCGCGGCCAACCGGCGGACGTCGCGCCCCGACATCGGGTTGACAAGGATGCCAACGCCCCCGCCCGCGTCCACCTGAGGGGGCTCAGAACTTTCCGGCCGCCCGCTCAATGGATCACGTACTCAGGCCGTTCCTTCGGCGGTCGTTCCGGCAGCACGAAGCGCTCGAGAAACAGGCTCATCACCGCGGCGTTGTAGTCCCGGTTGGACTTCTTTCTGAAGCCATGACCTTCGTCCTCCGCCAGCACGTACCAGACCGGAATGCCTTCGGCTTTCAGCGCCGCGTAAATCTGCTCGCTCTCGCTGGCCGGCACCCGCGGATCGTTGGCGCCCTGAGAGATCATCAGCGGGCGGCTGATTTTCTCCACCTGATTGAGCGGCGAGATGGATTCCAGATGAGCCCGCATTTCCGGGTCACGCTCATCGCCATACTCGGCACGCCGCAGATCCCGGCGATAAGGCTGGGTGTTCTCGAGGAAGGTGACGAAGTTGGAAATGCCCACGGACTCGATGCCGGCAGCCAGGCGGTCCGAGTAGTGGACCAGCGAAGCGAGCACCATGTAACCACCGTAGGAGCCGCCGCGCACGACCACCCGGCTCGGGTCGAGGTCGGGCTGAGTCCGGATCCAATCCAGCAGGGCGCCGATGTCACGCACCGAGTCTTCGCGCTTGAAGCCGTTGTCGAGCTTCAGGTAGGTCTTGCCGTAGCCGTTGGAGCCACGCACGTTGGGCGCGATCACCGCCATCCCCAGCTCCTGAACCAGATACTGGAAGGTCGAGGAGAAGTAAGGCCGATACTGGCTTTCCGGGCCGCCGTGAATGTGTATCAGCACCGGATGCGGGCCTTCGCCCTCCGGCCGAAACAGAAAGGCCGGCACCTCACGCTGCCTGCCATCCACCTGATCAAAGGTCGGGTAGCTGACCAGCTCGGGTACCACGAAGCGCTCCGGATCGAGCCCGCCCACCTCGCTCTTCGTCCAGCGCGCCAGCAGCCGCGCCTCGAGGGACAGGGTCCAGATGTCCGCCGGTGCGGTCGGCGTGACCAGCGACAGCGCGATGTTCTCGCCGTCTGCCGAAAACTGCAGCCCGGTAATCACGCCACCCGGCAGCTCGGGCAACGCCAGGGGCCGGTGCCCGGGCAGCTGCCAGACCACCAGCCGGGAGTAGCCGGCCTCGTTGATCACCAGTGCCAGGCGCTGACCGTCCGCGGAGAGCGCAAACTCCTCCACGTTCCAGGGCACGTCGGCGGTGAGCACGGCGACCTCACCGGTCTCGATGTCCAGGTGATGCAGGCGGACGAACTCAGCCCCCATATCAGAAGTGAAGTAGACGCCCGTGCCATCAGCATCGTAGCGGGCCATGCCGATGGCGGCGGCCAGGTCCTCGTCGAGCAGCGGGCGCCGGGCGCCCGTTGCCAGATCAACCTCGTAAAGCCGCGACTCGTTGATCGACAGGTATCGACCGATCAGCAGCCGATCGTCCTCCGGCGAGAAATCCAGGGGCGAAAAGGCGCCTTCATCTTCCTCGAGCGCCACGGCGACCGTACCGTCATCGAGCCGCTGAATGTGCACGTCCCGGCTGCGGCCATTGCGCTCGGTGGTGTAGTAGGCGAATGCGTCACCGGCACTCGACCAGATCACGCTGCCGTAGCGGGAGCTGCCGTCGGTCAGCAGCCGATGCGAGGCGCTGGCCCAGTCGAAGTAGAACAGCTGGTAAAACTCCGAGCCGCCTACGTCCCTTGAGTAGAGGAAGCCGGCGTCATTGGCCGGCGTGGTGTAGACGCCCAGAATGGGCTCGTCGAAAAAGGTGATCTGCTCGCGCGCGCCCATGGCCTGCTTCAGCCGGTGCACCTGGCTGGTCTCGGCAAATCGGGTGCCTACCAGCAGCGCCTGACTCGACCAGCCGTGCAGGTAGGCGGAGCGGGTGTTCTGGTACTGACGGAGACGCTCGATCAGCTCCTCCGGCACCGGCGGCACGTCCCGGAGCACCAGCGCGCCCTGACGCTGCACGTTGTCGGGATCGCTCGGCAGCGTGCTGCACCCGGCCAGGGCCAGCGCGAACAGAAGCGCCACGGCCAGCACATCCGCCGCCGCTCGGCGACTCCGCGCAAGGGGTTCTGCTAACGTCATACGGGGTAGTACTCCAGCGAAATCCGAATGGTACGCTAGGGAACCGAGTCTCCCAGGTCAATCAACGGCAGCCATGACAACCGACAACGAGCCGCTCTGCCCGCACATGACCGCGGGCCCGCTGCCGTTCGATGCGGTGCTGGTGCTCGACGACCACCTGGGACCAACCGACTGGCTGGTCCGCTGCCGCAGCTGTGGGTCCGCTTACCTGCTGGAGATGCTCGACTGGGACGGCCAACGACGGCTCTACCGGCTCCGCCTGCCGGCGGCTGATGCAGTAGCAGGCCTGTTGCGGGACCTCGAGCGTGGCAGCTGCGATCTCAATCGAGCCCGCGCTCAGGCTCAGCACTTCAGCCTGAGCAGCCGGGCGCTGCCGGTTCTGGCGCTACTCGATCTCAGTGCGGGGGCCCTGCTTGGGATCGTCCCGAGCCCGGAAGGCAGGCAACTGCCGGGCACATCCTGGCGCGAGCTACCCTGCGACGGCAGCTGGATTCAACAGCTCTCGTGAGCGCGCAGGGATCGCGTCGGCATCAGCGCCGGCGATTGAATACGCTGATCGTGAAATCGTGGCTGTGCTTATCGTCGGCGGGAAACGACTCGGCGCGTGCCTCTTCGAAATCAGCCCAGTCGAACTCCGGGAAGTAGGTGTCGCCCTCGATCTCAGCATGCACGGTGGTGACGTAGAGGCGGGTGGCCACGGCCAGCGCCAGCTGATAGATCTCGGCGCCGCCCGCAACCATGATCTCGTCCGCCCCATCGATCTCGCACTGGGCGCGAGCCGCCCGCAGAGCTTCGGCGAAGTTTGCCACTACCTTGATGCCGGGCCGGTCGTAGCCTTCTTCCCGGGTCATGACGATGTTGGTCCGACCCGGCAGCGGGGCTTTCATCGATTCGAAGGTTTTCCGCCCCATGATGACCGGCTTGCCCATGGTGGCCGCCATGAAGAACTGCATGTCCTTCGGCAGCCGCCAGGGCAGGCTGTTGCCACGCCCGATCACGCGGTTCTCGGCCATGGCCCAGATCAGCGAGATCTCCACGCTAAACGGCGATCGGTGCTTTGATGGTGCCGTGCGGCTCGTAGCCGCAGAGCTCGAAGTCGTCGATGCTGAAACCGAAGATGTCTTTCACCGCCGGGTTCAGCTTCATGATCGGCAGCGGCCGCGGCTCCCGGGAGAGCTGCAGGTCCGCCTGCTCGAGATGGTTGGCGTACAGATGGGTATCGCCGAAGGTGTGCACGAAGTCGCCCGGCTCCAGGTCGCAGACCTGCGCGATCATCATGGTCAGCAGCGCATATGAGGCGATGTTGAACGGCACGCCCAGGAACATGTCGGCGCTGCGCTGATAGAGCTGGCAGGAAAGCTTGCCGTCAGCCACGTAGAACTGAAACAGCGTGTGGCACGGCGGCAGGGCCATGGTGTCCACTTCCGCCACGTTCCAGGCGCTGACGATGTGCCGCCGGGACGAGGGGTTGTTCCGGATGCTGGCCACCACCGCCTCGATCTGATCGATGCTGCCACCCTCCGCCTCTTTATCGGAGGAGGGCCAGGAGCGCCACTGGGAGCCGTACACCGGGCCCAGGTTGCCGTCTTCGTCCGCCCACTCGTCCCAGATGTGCACGTTGTGATCGAGCAGGTACTTGATGTTGGTGCTGCCCATCAGGAACCAGAGCAGCTCGTGGGTCACCAGGCGCATCACCACCCGCTTGGTGGTCACCAGCGGAAAGCCATCCGCCAGGTTGAAGCGCAGCTGATGGCCGAACGAGCTGTAGGTGCCGGTGCCCGTGCGGTCTTCACGGTACACGCCGTTTTCCCTGACATGGCGGAGGAGATCCAGATATTGCTGCATAGGTTGTCGACCGAAGAGAGCGTTGAAGAGAGCTCAGGCAGGTTTTTTCCGCTGCGCCTGAAAGACGAAAATCATACCAACGATGATCATGGGCAGCGACAGCAACTGGCCCATGGTCAGCCACTCGAAGGCGATGAAGCCGAGGTGGCTGTCCGGCAGCCGGAAGAACTCAGTGATGATGCGCATCGCGCCGTAACCGATCAGGAACACCCCCGAGACCAGGCCTGCCGGTTGCGGCCGGCTGGAGACGAACCAGACCACGAGAAACAGCAGCAGACCTTCGGTGAAGGCCTGATAGAGCGGCGACGGGTGCCGGGCGAAGGCCTCCCACTGACCGGTGCAGAGCGGGTTGATGCTGCGGATGGCATCTGCCGAGCACGGATAGATCAGGCCGAAGGCGGATTCCGTCATCCGCCCGGGCAGCTCCGTATTGGCAAAATTGCCGAGCCGGCCGAAGCCGAGTCCGAGCGGCACCAGCGGCGCGATGAAGTCGCTGACCTGGAAGAAAGTGCGGTTCGTGCGGCGGGCAAACCAGGCGAGCCCGAGCAGAGCGCCGATCAGCCCGCCGTGGAAAGACATGCCGCCGTCCCAGATTCGGATCAGCCAGACCGGATCACGTAGGAACTGCTCGAAGCCGTAGAAGAACACGTAGCCGAAGCGGCCGCCGAGGACCGCGCCGACGGCCCCGTAGAAGACCACGTCGGAGACCTCCTCCGCGGTCCAGCCGCTGTTCGGCTTTTTTGCCCTGAGCGTGCCCAGCCACCAGCAGGTAGCGAACGCCGCCAGGTAAGCCAGGCCGTACCAGCGCACGGCCAGCGGGCCGAGGGCAAATATGATGGGATCGATGTCGGGATAGTGCATGATAGCCGGATGTGTCTCGTTCTATTTTCTTATCAGCCCGACTCGGATTTTCCGCTCGTCGTCGCCGCGAACCGTGACGAATTCTACGCGCGACCTGCCGACAGCGCAGCCCATTGGCCGGACGCGCCGCAGGTGTTTGCCGGTCGCGACCTTTCCGCCGGGGGCACCTGGCTCGGCGTTACCGCAGGCGGCCGCTTCGCGACCGTGACCAACTTCGCCGAGGAGTCGGACGGACCGGAACCGCCTCTCTCTCGCGGCGCGCTGGTCGGCGACTTTCTGAAAGGCGACGCGAGCGCGCACGAGTTCTCGCACCAGATCCACGGCCCCGACTACCGCGGCTTCAACCTGCTCGCCTTCGACGGCGCCAGCTTGGCCTACACCTCGAACCGGGGTTACACGGAAGATCTGAGCCCGGGCGTCTACGGGCTGGCCAACGCCGAGCTGGGTGCGACCTGGCCGAAGGTGGTCTCCGGCCGCGAGGCTCTGGCCCAGGTCGCCGCCGAGCCGGATACGGACGCGCTGATCCGGCTGCTGCACGATGACCACCAGCCGGACGACGCGGACCTGCCGCGGCGCGGCCGGCCCCTGGAGCTCGAGCGCCGCGTCGCCCCTCGTTTCATCCGCGGGGAAGAGTACGGTACCCGAGCCAGCACGGCGGTGATCTTCGACAAGCGCGGCGAGCGCATCCTGTTCGCCGAGCAGCTGTACCTGGCGGGGGGCGAGACGGCCGGCTACACCCGGACGGAGATTCCGTTCGGCTGATCAGTTGTGGGTGGGCAGCACCCGGCCGAGCCCGGCCTCGTTCAGCTGCCGATGCATGAAAGCCTGCACCTCTTCCGCCGTATCCATGCGCAGCACCCGGGCCAGCATGCGCCGGGCATCGGAACGTTTGATGTTGCGGATCAGCCACTTCACCTTCGGCAGGTTGGTCTCGTTCATGGACAGCACCTGATAGCCCATGGCCATCAGCAGCACCGCGCCGATGGGGTTGCCGGCCAGCTCGCCGCAGATACCGAACTGGGTTTTCTCCGCCAACGCCGCCTTGGCGACTTCCCGCAGCGCGGAAAGTACGGCTGGATGGGTCTCGTGGTAGAGGTCCGCCACTCGGGGATTGTTCCGATCGACGGCGAGCATGTACTGGGTCAGGTCGTTCGAGCCGACGGCCAGGAAGTCCACCATGCTCGCCAGGCGCCGGGCCTGATAGACCGCGGACGGCACCTCGATCATCACGCCGATCTGCGGCTGCTTGACGTTGGCGCCTTCCTCGAGCACCTCCTGATAGGCACGCTCGACCAGCGCCATGGCCTCCTCCACCTCGGTGATGGAGGTGATCATGGGCAGCATGATCCGGAGGTCGCCGCTGAGCCCCTCGTTGGCGCGCAGCATGGCTCGGGCCTGCACCATGAAGATCTCCGGGTGATCCAGGGTCACCCGGATGCCGCGCCAGCCGAGGAACGGATTCTCTTCGGCGATGGGGAAGTATGAGAGCGCCTTGTCGCCGCCCACGTCCAGCGTCCGCATGGTGACCGGCTTCGGCTCGAAGGCCTCCATGTGCTCCCGGTAGATGGCCCGCTGCTCTTCCTCAGAGGGAAACCGCTCCTTGGTCATGAACGGGATCTCGGTTCGGAACAGGCCGATCCCCTCCGCCCCCCGGTCCAGGGAGCGGCCAACGCCGGTGAGGCCGATGTTCACCCAGAGGCCGACCCGCCAGCCGTCCAGGGTCACGCCTTTGAACTCCTTCAGCTCCTCCAGCTCTTCCGCCAGCTCGCGCTCGCCGGCGATCAGCGTCCGGTAGTGATCGGTGGTTGCCGGCGACGGGTTGCAGATCACCTCGCCATAGAAGCCATCGACGATCAGCGGCTGGTTGTCGATGTTCGCAACCGGGAAGTCCACGGCGCCCATGATCGCCGGGATGTCCAGCGACTGGGCCAGGATGGCCAGATGAGAATTCACCGAGCCGCGCACGGAGACGATGCCGCGCAGCCGTTCCGCGGGCACCTCGGCCAGCATGCCCGGGGTCACGTCTTCGCCGACCAGGATGGTGTCGTTCGGAAAATGAATCTTCTTCGCGCGCAGGTCCTGCAGGTAGGCCAGCACCCGGAGGCCCAGGTCTTTGACGTCCGCGCCCCGCTCCCGCAGATAGGGATCCTCCATGGCCTCGAAGCGGCGCACGTGCTCGTGGATCACCTGCTTGAGCGCACCCTGGGCCCAGGAACCCTTGCGCACCCGATCGCGGATGTCACCGGCCAGGGCGTTGTCGTCCAGCATGTGCAGGTAAACGTCGAACAGCGCCAGCTCTTCCGGCGGCAGGCTGGCGGCAAACTGCTCGCTGATCCGCCGGATGTCGTTGCGCACCGACTCGACGGCCCGATCGAGGACCTGGAGCTCGGTGCTGATGTCCTCGATGACCTTGTCGGTGACCGCCTCCAGGCTTGCCGGCGGGTGGATGAGGACCGCCGTCCCCATGCTGATGCCCGGAGTGCCACCCACCCCTCTGAAGGTGGCATCCGTGCGCTCCAGGGCCGGCGAAGAGTCGTTGGCGAACAGTTGCTGCATATCGCCCGTCGCTTCGGCGTGGGCAATGACGGTGGCGAGCTGGGCCGAGAGGGTAACCAGAAACGCTTCTTCGCTCTCGTCGAACTTGCGCCGCTCCCGCTGCTGCACGACCAGCACGCCGAGCACCTGCCGATGGTCGATGACCGGCACGCCGAGGAAGGCATGGAATGCGTCCTCGCCGATCTCCGGGACCAGGTGAAAGCGCGGGTGCACGGTGGCGTTGTTCAGGTTGATGGGCTCGGCTCGCTCCGCTACCAGCCCGACCAGCCCCTGGGCAACATCCAGGCTGATGTTGCCCACCGCCTCTTCGTTCAGGCCCTCGTTGGCCGCAAACAGCAGCTGATCCTGATCCCGGTTCATCAGGTAAACCGAGCAGACCTCGGTGCCGAGGGCCACTCGGACGTCATGCACGAGCAGGTTCAGCTGCTCGCGGAACGAGCCGGCGCCGGCGACGTCCTGAACGATGCTGCGTAGCGTATTCAGCATGCCTGGGGTGGGGCTCCGCTCAAATCAGCGCTCCGGCTGCGGGCCGGCAGCGTGCTGGGCTGAGACATGACTCATCAGGTGCGGCGCCAGCTCCTTCAGCGCCCGCCGGTAGACATCACGCTTAAACTCCACCACCTGGCCGACCGGGTACCAGTAGCTCACCCAGCGCCAGTGGTCGAACTCCGGCACCTCGCAGTGATCCATCTGCACGGTGTGGTCTTCGGACAGCATGCGCAGCAGAAACCACTTCTGCTTCTGGCCGACGAAGCCGGGCGAAGAGTTGTGCCGACGCATCCGTTTCGGCAATCGGTAGCGGAGCCAGCCGTTGGTGCGGGCGAGTATCTCGACGCTGCCCGGCTGCAGCCCTACCTCTTCGTAAAGCTCCCGATACAGCGCATCCTCGACGGATTCTCTGGAGTTGATGCCGCCCTGGGGAAACTGCCAGTGGTCCTGGCCACCGACGCGCCGTGCCCAGAGCACCTGACCCCGGTCATTGGACAGCACGATGCCAACGTTCGGCCGGTAACCGTCGGCGTCTACCATTGTGCCCTTCCTCGATTGTCCTCGAGGCGATTGAACCCTAAAGTCCTCAAGAATACCAATTCACCCCCGGTCAGCCGGGCGCGCCGAAAACGAGGACGCACATTGAGCGGCACAACGAGCGATCCGATGCTTCTGAACCGTCTGGGCACGGAGAGCAGCCCCTATCTGAAGCAGCACGCGGACAACCCGGTGGCCTGGCAACCCTGGGACGACGAGGCCATCGCCGCCGCCCGCACGGCGGGCAAACCCATCCTGCTGTCGATCGGCTACTCCGCCTGCCACTGGTGCCATGTGATGGCTCACGAGTCGTTCGAAGACGAAGCGACCGCCACGGTGATGAACGCCCACTTCGTGAACATCAAGGTGGATCGGGAGGAGCGACCGGATCTGGACAAGGTCTACCAGCTGGCACACCAGCTGCTGACCCAACAGACCGGCGGCTGGCCGCTGACGGCGTTCCTCGACCCGGACACCCTGCTGCCCTTTTTCGCCGGCACCTACTTTCCGAAAACACCCCGCCACCAGCTGCCCGGCTTCGCCGACCTGCTGCTGCGGATCTCGGAGACCTTCCAGAGCAAGCGGGAAGAGCTCACCAGCCAGGGCGAGAAGGTCAGCGAGGTGCTCGCTTCCCTGAACGCACCGGCGCAGGGCGAAGAGGGCGAGGCAGCAGGCGAGCCGGGCATGGCCCACATCCAGGCCGCGCACGAGATGCTGGCCGCCCAGTACGATCCCAGCGAAGGTGGCTTCGGAACGGCACCAAAATTCCCCATGCCCGGCACCCTGGCCCGCGAGCTCAGGCACTGGGCGCTGAATCCGGAGCTGGAAGACAAGCGGGAAACCCTCGATCGGGTGCTGACCAGCCTGACCAGGATGGCCCGCGGCGGCATTTACGATCATCTGGGTGGCGGTTTCTTCCGCTACGCCACCGACCGGAAATGGATGATTCCTCACTTCGAGAAGATGCTCTACGACAACGGCCAGCTGTTGAGCCTGTACAGCGAAGCCTTGTCCGTGGGTCCGGATCCGCTGTTCGAGGCCGCGCTGGCCGAGACCGCGGACTGGCTGATTCGCGAGATGCGCGATCCCGCCGGCGGTTTCTACGCGGCGCTGGATGCGGACTCGGAAGGCCAGGAGGGCCTCTACTACCTGTGGCGCCGGGACCAGGTGAAGAAGCTCACCGATGAAACCGAGTACCTGGTGCTCGAGACCCTGTACGGCCTCGACAAGCCGGCCAACTTCGAAGGCAAGTGGAACCTGCACCGCTACGACGCCTGGCGCTCCGTGGTGGAGCGGCTGTCCATGGACCGGGCAGAGGCAGACGCGGTGCTGGCCAGTGGCCGGAGCAAGCTGCTCAGCGCTCGCGAGCAGCGCGTCCGACCTGGCCTCGACAACAAGGTGCTCACCAGCTGGAACGGGCTGGTGGTCAGCGGTCTGGCGCGAGCCGGCTCGCTGCGTGGTCGGGACGACTGGCTCGATGCCGCGGCGCAGTGCGTGGACTTCATTCGCGAGGAGCTGTGGAACGGCCAGCGCCTGAGCGCAACCTGGGCGGACGGCAGCGCCCGGCACAACGGCTACCTGGACGACTACGCGAACCTGCTGCTGGGCCTGACCGAGCTGCTCGCCGCCTCCTGGCGGCAACAGGACGCGGCGTTTGCCCTGGCCCTTGCGGACGCCGCGCTCGAGCACTTTCTGGACAGCGATCAGGGCGGTTTCTACTTCACCGCCCACGACCACGAGGACCTCATCTACCGACCGAAACCAACCCTGGACGACGCCCAGCCACCCGGCAACGGCGCCATGGCCGAAGCTCTGATCAGGCTCGGGCACCTGTTTGGCGACAGCCGCTACCTGGACGCGGCGGCCAGTACCCTGCGCTGGGCTGAGCCGCAGATCCGTCGCTACCCGGCGGGGCATTGCACCCTGCTCTCGGCGCTGGAGCTGGATCTGGTGGGGCCGGAGCAGATCATCATTCGCGGCGACGCTGCCGCCATGACGCCGTGGCTGGCAGCAGCACGAGCCGGCTACCACCCGGCCAGAGCCGTGTTCGGCATTCCCTGGGAGGTGACGGATGACCTGCCGGCTTACCTGCCGAAGCTGGTCAGCGCCGAGCAGCGCGCCGGGGTGGTGGCCTACCGGTGTCAGGGCCTGTCCTGCTCGCTGCCCATGACCAGCCTGGACGAGTTCAAAGCCTCGCTACAGGCTCCGGGCTGACGCCGGCGTCAGTCCGCCGCCGCCTGCCAGACCAGGTCCAGCTCCCGGGCTGCCTTCACGTCATCGAGGCGCCGCACCGGCAACGTGAAAGGCGCGCCGGTCACCGTTTCCGGTTGGCTCTCCGCCTCCGCCTGGATCTGCACCAGCGCGTCGACGTAGGCGTCCAGCTCCGCCATGGTTTCCGTTTCCGTGGGCTCGACCAGGAAACACTCGGGCACCAGCAGCGGGAAGTAGGTCGTCGGCGAGTGGACGCCGTAGTCGAGCAGCCGCTTGGCGAAGTCCATGGCGGTGACGTTCAGCTGCTTTGCCTGCTGCTTGAAGGTGAGGATGAACTCGTGGGTTGCCCGACGTTCCGGATAAGCCAGCTCGAAGCCAGCGTCCGCCAGCCGTCGCGCCATGTAGTTGGCGTTCAGCGTGGCGTACTCGCCCACCCGGTGCATGCCTTCCCGGCCGAGCAGCAGCGCGTAGGAGAGCGCCCTGAGCAGAATGCCCGCGTTGCCCATGAAGCCGGACAGGCGGCCGATGCTGTCCGGCAGCTCCGCCTCGGTCTGCCAGCGGTAGCTGCCATCGTCTGCCCGGCCAACGGTTGGCGTCGGCAGGTACGGCAGCAGCCGCTCGCCCACGCCAACCGGCCCGGCACCGGGACCGCCACCACCGTGCGGCGTGGCGAACGTTTTGTGCAGGTTCATGTGCAGCACGTCGAAGCCCATGTCACCGGGCTTCACCTTGCCGAGGATGGCGTTGAGGTTAGCGCCGTCGTAGTAGAGCAGGCCGCCGGCATCGTGGACGATGCTGGCGATGGTCTCGATCTGCCGCTCGAACACGCCGCAGGTGGACGGATTGGTCATCATCAGGCCAGCGGTCTGCGGCCCGACCACACCTCTGAGCGCTTCCACGTCGACGTCGCCGCTGTCGTCGACCGGCACCTCCGTCACCTTGTAGCCACACATGACCGCAGTCGCCGGGTTGGTGCCGTGCGCCGCGTTGGGCACGATGATCTCGGTTCTGGCCACATCGCCGCGGGCTTCGTGATAGGCCCGGATCATGGCCACGCCGGCAAACTCGCCCTGGGCGCCCGCCATGGGGGTGAGCGAGACGCCCTGCATGCCGGTCACATCGGCAAGGATCTCCTGCAGGTCGTAGAGACAGGCGAGAAAACCCTGGCTCTTCGACTCCGGCGTCAGTGGGTGCCGGCTCAGGAAGCCGGGCAGGCTCGCCGCCTTGTGCGCACCACGCGGGTTGTACTTCATGGTGCAGGAGCCGAGCGGGTAGAACTGGGTGTCGATGGAAAAGTTCTTCCGCGACAGGTTGGTGTAGTGCCGGACCACCTGCAGCTCCGAAACTTCCGGCAGGCCGGGCGGTTCCGCCCGAAGGAACTGGTCAGGAATGTCCGCCAGCACCGCATCATCCATGTCCGCGCTCACCATCTGGGCGCTGGCCGTCCGGCCAGCCCGGGACAGATCGAAGATGGTCCGGGTGTCGTTGTCGAGCACGCTCATTCGCCTGCCTCCGTGGTTGCCGCGCCGAGGGTGGCCAGGGCGCCTGCCAGCGCATCGCGGAAGGCGATCATCTCCGCCTCCGTGCGCTTCTCTGTTGCGCAGACCAGCAGCACGTCGTCCATCCCAGGGTAGAACTGGCCGAGGTCGAGGCCGGCGAGGATGTCTTCCTCGAGCAGCGCATCGATTACCTTGCCGGCGGCAACGGGCAGCCTCAGCGCCCGCTCGTGAAAGTACGGGCCGTCCAGATGCACCTCGACGCCGGGCAGCTCGGTCAGCAGCGCCGACAGGGTGGCCGTGTTCTGATGGCAGGCTCGAGCCACCCGCGCCAGCCCTTCCGGGCCTTCCAGCGCCAGGTAGATGGTGCCCGCCGTGACCAGCAGGCCCTGGTTCGTGCAGATGTTCGAGGTGGCCTTGCCGCGGCGGATGTGCTGCTCACGGGCCTGCAGCGTCAGCGCGAAGCCCGTCTTGCCGTTCAGGTCGTCGGTCCGGCCGATGATTCTGCCCGGCATCTGTCTGACCAGCTTGTCCCGAGCACAGATGTAGCCGAAAGACGGGCCGCCGGAGGCCATGGGGATACCGAACGGCTGGCCGTCACCGCAGGCGATGTCCGCGCCTTCCGCGCCCCACGCACCCGGCGGCTTCAACAGCGCCAGCGTCATCGGGTTAGCCACCGCGATCAGCAGCGCGCCCTGCTGGTGGGCCCAGTCCGTGAGCCCGTCGACGTCTTCCAGCCGGCCGAAGAAATTGGGCTGCTGGACCACCAGCGCCGCCAGCCCCTCTTCGGGGGTCGGCAGCATTGCGGCGTCCAGGCAACCGGCATCGTTCATGGGCACCGTTTCCAGCACCACGTCCTGGGCAGCAACGATGGCCGCTGCGGCCTGCCGGTAGAGCGGGTGCATGGTCTCCGATACCAGCACCCGACGCGACTTCGCTTTGCGGTTGCCCCGCACCGCCATGAGCACTGCCTCGGCCAGCCCGGAGGCGCCGTCGTAGACCGACGCGTTGGACACATCCATGCCGGTCAGCGCCGCCATCATGGACTGGTACTCGTAAATCAGCTGCAGCGTGCCCTGGCTCGCCTCCGCCTGATAAGGCGTGTAGGCGGTCATGAACTCGCCCCGGGCAGTCAGATCCCAGACCGCCGCAGGAATGTGGTGATCGTAGGACCCGGCACCGAGGAAGCAGGGGCCGAGCGCGTCTGCCGCCGCCCGCTCGCCGAAGACGCGCAGCATCTCCATCTCGCTGATGCCCTCGGGCACCTTTTCCAGCTGCCCGGTTCTGAGTGCCGCCGGGATCTCGTCAAACAGGTCTTCGATGCTGCCCGCACCGATGGTGCTCAGCATGGCATCGACTTCCTCCGCCGTGTGGGGGATGAAGGGCATGAATCTCTGCTCCTGGTGAAGGCGCCCGGAAAGAGGGCGCCAGTTGAGAAAGCGGGCTAGTTAGACAGCCCGCAGGCAGATCAGTGCTCGTCGGCTTCGCAGATTTCGCCGTAGGCGGCCGAATCGAGCAGGTCGTCGAGCTGCGCGGGATCTTCCGGCTCGATCTTGAAGAACCAGCCGTCGCCGTAAGGATCCTGGTTGACGGTTTCCGGAGCGTCTTCCAGGGTCTCGTTGATCTCGGTGATCGTCCCCGACAGCGGCGCGTAGATATCAGATGCCGCCTTGACGGATTCGACCACGCCCGCTTCGGCGCCGGCGCTCACCGTCTGCCCCACTTCCGGGTGCTCTACGTAGACCACATCCCCCAGCGCCTGCTGGGCATGGTCACTGATACCGACGGTTACCGTGCCGTCTTCTTCAAGTCGCGCCCACTCGTGGCTCGAAGCGTATTTCAGCTCAGTTGGAATCTCGCTCATCGTGTCCCGTAGTTATCTTTCTAAGTAATCCCCGGCGGCTATTCTAACCGGATCTTCTATGCGTATCTCCCGGTACGGGCTGGATCGGAGAGCGTTCAGGCCGGGTCTTTGTAGACCCGCTTACCCCCGCGCACGAACGGCGGACGGACGATGATCACCGGCTGCCGCTTGCCGCGGATCTCCACCTCCGCTGTGCCTTTCGCCTGGCGTGGAATCCGCGCCAGGGCGATGGCCACACCCAGGGTCGGCGAGAACACGCCGCTGGTGATGGTGCCCTCTCCCGCTTCGGTGATCACCGTCTGGCCGTGTCGGAGCACCCCCTTGCCCTGCATCACCAGGCCGGTCAGCTTGGCGGTCAGGCCCGCTGCCTTCTCGGCAGCCACCGCTGCCTTGCCGATGAACTCCCTGTCGGACAGATCGACCGTCCAGCTCAGGTTGGAGACCAGGGGAGAGGTGGCATCGTCCATGTCCTGATCGTACAGGTTGAGGCCGGCTTCGAGCCGCAGGGTATCCCGGGCGGCCAGCCCGGCCACCGCCACGCCGGCTGCGCCGAGGTCCTGCCAGAGCCTGACGGCGGCATCACCCGGCAGGATGACCTCCACACCGTCTTCACCGGTATAGCCGGTCCGGGCCACCATGGTTTCACCTGCTTCCAGGGCGCTGAACGGCTCCAGGTCGGCAACGCTCATGCCGGTGACTGCCTCGAAACGACCGATGGCCTCCGGGCCCTGCACCGCCACCATAGCCAGATCCCTCTCCTCGATGCGGGTGCCTTCGTCGTTGTTGGCGGCGAACCAGTCGAGCACTTTATCCCGGGTGCCGGCGTTCACCACCGCCCGATAGCCCTGATCCCGCCGGTAGACGATCAGGTCATCGACCACCCCGCCGGCTTCGTTCAGCAGCGCCCCGTACAGGGCCCGGCCGGGTGCCTGCAGCTTGTCGACGTCGTTGGCAACCAGGCGCCTCAGGAAGTCACGAGCGCTGTCATCCGGCAGGTCGATCACCGTCATGTGCGACACGTCGAACATGCCCGCCGCCTCACGCACAGCTTTGTGCTCCTCGATCTGAGAGCCGTAGTTCAGCGGCATGTCCCAGCCGGCGAAGGGCACCATGCGGGCGCCGGCAGCCAGGTGCTCTGCGTGCAGGGCGGTCTTTCGGGTCTCCTCGGTCATCGACGTTCTCCGTGTTGCTCAGTTGGCGCGGCGGCGAACCCTACCAGGCCGAGGCCAAGGGGCCCAGCCCCAGGGCTTCGCGGATGATCTGCTGCTTGACCGCGCCGGTGCCGTTTATCCAGCCGACCGCGTTGTTCCGCAGCCAGGTCAGGGTCGGCGACGCTTCCGCGTAGGCGTAGCGGAAGCCGGCCATGGCGGCGACCATCAGTTGCGCCCGGGTGCGGCGCTTACGGGCGAAGGTGCGCCAGACGCCAGCCAGGCCAGGGTCTGTGCCTGCGGGCAGGCGTTTGAGCACCCCGACCAGGTCGCGAACATCCTCGAAACCGACGTTGGCGCCGAGACCGGCCAGCGGGTGCAGCACCCGCGCCGCATCACCGATCAGCAGCACGCGCTGCGCCGGGTTGAAGTCCTGCACCACGTGCTGGGCAAGCGGGAAGGCGAACCGCGCATCCACCTCCGTCACCGCGCCGAGGCGGGACTCAATGGCCGCCTCGATCTCGGCTCGGAAGGTTGCTTCCGGCAGCGCCTGGCGCCGCTCGGCCTGCTCTGGCGTCTGCGACCAGACCACCGACGATACCTTGGCTTCCCGGCTGGGCAGCAGCGCCAGCGGGCCGTCGAGCAGAAAGCGCTGCAGCGCCACACCCTCATGTGGGCGCTCGGTGCGAACCAGGGTAGCCAGCGCCATCTGCCCGGTCGCCAGCACGTCGGTTTCCGCTCCGACCAGCTCGCGCACGGCCGACCGGGCGCCATCCACGCCGACCAGCAGCCGGGCGCTGAGCGATTCGGGCCCGAGGCTGACCTCAACCGAGTCCGCGCTGCTCGTCACCCCGCTCACCTCGCCGAGGTGAATGCTGACGCCCGGGTGCTGCTCCAGCCGTGCCCAGAGGGTGGCCACCGTGGGCGAGTTCTCTAGGATCCAGCCCAGCTCTGCCCGACCAACCTCATCTGCATGGAACGCCAGCGCCGCCGTACCCCGCTCCTCCCAGACCTCCATACGCTGATAAGACGCCGGCGTCAGGTCGCTCCAGATACCGAGCTCCGCCAGCAGCGCCTGTGACGCCGGTGAGCAGGCGATGTTCCTGATGTCCATGCCGAAAGCGCCGCGATTCACCGCCGGCTGCTGCACGTCGAGCAGCCCGACCCGCGCGCCGGTAGCGGCAATCGCCAGCGCCGCCGTGGCCCCGACCAGGCCGCCGCCTGCCACCAGCACATCAAAATCGACCGGGTTGCTGCTCATCCCGGGCTCTCCGCCATCAGCGCTTCGATGTCCGCCACGGACTTCGGCGCCGCGGCGGTGAGCACCTCGCAGCCGTCGGGTGTGATCAGCACGTCGTCCTCGACCCGGATGCCGATGCCCCGGTACTTCGCCGGCACGCCGGCCATCAGCTCGCTGTCAGGTATGTAGATGCCAGGCTCGATGGTGAGCACCATGCCCGGCTCCAGCGGCCGCGGCTCGCCGTCCACCCGCTGGTCGCCGACGTCGTGCACATCCAGACCAAGCCAGTGCGAGGTCCCATGCGGGCAAAAGTTGCGATAGGTCTCGGTCTCCAGCACCTCTTCCAGATCACCTTCCAGCAGGCCCAGCGCCAGCAGCCCCTCAATCATGATCTCGAGCGCGGTCTGATGCGGATCGGTAAACAGGGCCCCCGGTCGGCAGGCTGCGATGGCCGCCTCGTTGGCCTCGAGAACGATCTCGTAGAGCGATCGCTGCACCGCCGAGAAGGTACCGCTCACCGGGAAGGTCCGGGTCACGTCCGACGCGTACAGCTCGTACTCGCAGCCCGCATCGATCAGCACCAGATCGTTTTTCTTCAGCGTTGCCGTGTTGTCCACGTAGTGCAGCACGCAGGCGTTCGCGCCGCTGCCGACGATGCTCGAATAGGCAGGGCTCTTGGCACCGCCGCGCATGAACGCGTAGATCAGCTCCGCTTCCAGCTGGGTCTCGGTCATGCCCGGCTCGCAGGCCCGCATGGCGCGTCGGTGTCCTTCGCAGGTGATCTCCGCGGCGCGACGCATGGTGCGCACCTCCGCCGCCGACTTGATCAGGCGCTGCTCGTGCAGCAGGTGCTTCAGCGCGAACAGCTCCTCAGGCGGCCTGGCACCGCCGGACTCCCTGGCGCGCAGCGTGCTCACCCAGCCGAGCAGGCGGTTCTCGAACTCCGGATGATCGCCGAGGCCGAAGTAGATGCGCTCCCGCCCTTCGAGCATGCCGGGCAGGATGTCATCCAGATCGGCAATGGGGAACGCATCGTCCACGCCGATGATCTGTGCAGCCCGGTCCGGGCCCAGGCGCTCACCGTCGTACAGCTCGGCCCGGGCTTCACGATCGCGGCAGAAGAGAATGACCTCTCCGTGCGCTCGACCCGGTGCCAGCACCAGCACCGCGTCCGGCTCGGCGAAGCCTGTCAGGTAGTGGAAGTCACTGTCCTGCCGGAACAGGTAGTCCGAGTCCCTATTGCGGGTCTTCAGGCTGGCGGAGGGGATCACGGCGATGGACTCCTCGTCCATCAGGTTCATCAGCGCCGCGCGCCGGCGCTTGAAGTCACTCTTCGCTATCGTCGCCGGCATCGTTCAACAGGCTCATGATCAACAGCGCACCAACCTTCACGTACTCCTCCAGCTCCACAAAGTTGGCATCTCCCTCGTCTGCTTCGTCATCCGCCAGCTCCGTCTCCAGCTGGGCGATGGCGGCAAAGTCCTGAACGATCTCCTGCGCTTCTTCCGGCAGGCCCTTCAGAGACTCGACGCCGCGTCGCGACAGGCCGGCCGCTAGGCCGGTGAGGAAGCTCTGGCACCAGTGCGCCAGCGCCGACAGGCGCTCCTCCATCAAGGCTTCGTCGTCGGGCAGCAGCGGCGCGAAGCTGAGGTCTTCGGCGTTGAACGCCTCCAGCGCGTCGTTGACAAAGCGGGCCACGGTCTCGCCGTCGGACAGCGCATCTGCGCCGAGCAGGTCGACCAGATCCTGGAGCTCGAAGTGCGTCGCATCGGTCACCGCGATGCCGATCACCGCGCCGTGCAGCTCAGCGGGCGTTAGACCGCCGCCCGGGCCACCTGCGGCTTCGAGCGCCGCCACCTCGAGATCCGAAACGGTCATTGCCATGTTGCAGCGTCCTTGAAAGGGGGCCGTATGCTACTACGAACGCGCCTTGATCGCGCTCGAAGGACCGGCGTGGCGGGCCTCGGCGCACCGATGCCAGCGCTAACCGCAGACTGCCGCCGACCCGATTTTTCAGGCAAACTAGCCTACCGGAGCGAGAAAAAGACCAGGTAGCGCCATGGCCGGCGACGATTGGAAAACCCTCGAGGCAAAAATCGACGAGCTGATCGAGCTCTGCAGCGTGCTGACCCGAGAAAACCGCGCCCTGCGCGCGCAGCAGCAGAACTGGACGACCGAACGCGCCAAGCTGATCGAGAAGAACGAGCTGGCGAAGAGCCGCGTCGAGTCAATGATCACCCGGCTCAAAGCCCTGGAACAGGATTAGCGCAGAACCCGGACAACGGCCCAGGACTGACATCGAATGAGCGACACCCCCAAGAACACCACCGTCAGCGTGAAGATCCTCGAGAAGGAGTACCAGGTTGCCTGTCCGGACGACCAGGTGGACGCGCTGTCGGCTTCCGCCCGCTACCTGGACCGACAGATGTCCGAGATCAGAGACACGGGCAAGGTGTTTGGCCTGGACCGCATCGCGGTCATGGCGGCGCTGAACATCGCCAACGAGTTTCTCGCCAACAAAGGCCAGGTTGCCGAGGTGAGCGAGTTCGTGGACGACCGGGTCACCAGCCTCACCGACCGCATCAGCGCTGCCCTGGCGGAGCAGAAGCAGCTCAACCTCTGAGCGGGCAGGCGCGTTCAACCCGAGCGGTTGAATGCGAGCCCCGTCACATTCCTGCTGTCAATATCAATCGACCCTGGCATTTTGGCTATACTCGGCCCGTCTCCTGGGATGTTCGCCAGCTGGGGTCGTCCTTGAGCCGTTAGAGAAACTACAGGAGGCCGGGCCTTGCGTCCGTGTGCAAGTCCGATGCTTTGTGCTTTCCTAGGAGGTGCTGAGGTCGGGAAGCCTTAGACGCAAACGTTTGGTCTCCGCCTTGAACCGTAACGGTTCAGGGCAAACCATGCAGCGGCATTTCGGGAGGCTTTGGGTTGCTTCAACCTGCCTTTCCATGATCGTCTCATGATCAGACAGAACGCACGCAGATGACCACTTCGTCGCCAGCCGCGCACACCCGTAAAGTTCGCGCCAGCGCCCGTCGGGCAAGGCGGGCGATCGGGCCGGAGCGTCAGGCTGAGCACGCAGAGGCAGCCAGCCGCGCGGTGCTCAGCAGCGGCGTCATGTTCCGGGCCAGCCGGGTCGGCCTTTACTTTTCCCAGGCCGCTGATGGCGAGCTGGACACCTTGCCGCTGCTCTCGCGGCTGTGGGCTAGCGGCAAATGTGTTGCGGTACCGGTGGTGGGGCGTACCGGGGAGATGGACTTCTATCGGGTCACCCCGCGCACGGCGCTCACCCACAATCGCTACGGCATCATAGAGCCACGTACCCGCGGCACCCGCGCCGGTCGCTTTGTCAGCCCCCTGGCGTTGGACGTGCTGTTCGTGCCGCTGGTTGCCTTCGATGACGCGGGCAGCCGGCTCGGCATGGGCGCCGGCTACTACGATCGCTTTCTCGGGGCGCAGCCCCCTTCGATGCGGCCCCTGACCGTTGGCCTGGCCCATGAGGTGCAGAGGTCCGCCGACGCTCTCGAGCGGCAACCCTGGGACGTGCCGCTCGATGCCATCGCCACCGAAGCCGGGTGGCAGGCTTTCAGCCCACGGGCTAGGGTGCTGGGCTCGAACAGGACCTGATAGAGGAGCGCAGATTGGCCGTCCGTAAAATCATCCGCATGGGGCACCCGCTGCTGCGCGAGCCTGCCCGACCGCTGACCGCCGAGGAAATCGGCAGCGAGGAGACCCGGCGCCTGGTCGCTGACATGATCGACACCCTGCACGACTACGGCGGCATCGGCCTGGCCGCGCCGCAGGTGGCCGAGCCCATCCGCCTCGCCATCGTCGAGCTGCCGGGCGGGCCGAGCCGCTACGGCGAGCTGCCGACGGTGCCGCTGACCGCGTTCGTCAACCCGGAGATCGAGGTGCTCAACCCGGCAACAGCCGGCTACTGGGAAGGGTGCCTGTCCGTGCCCGGGCTGCGCGGCTTCGTCGAGCGGCCGCAACACATCCGGGTCCGGGCGCTGAACCTGGACGGCGAGCCTTTAGAGATGGAGTTCGAGGGCTTTCCGGCGACCGTTTTCCAGCATGAGTTCGACCACCTGGACGGCACGCTCTACGTGGACCGGATTACCGACACCAGCAAGCTCGTCTTCGACCAGGAATTCGAGCGCTATATCCTGCCGGAGGAGGAAGAGCCTTCAGTGTAAAAGAGAGCCTTCAGCGTAAAAGAGAGCCTTCAGCGAGCCTTCAGCGTAGAAACAACTCGTACGCCGGGTTGTCCGTCTCTTCCCAGTAGCGGTAGCCGATGCGCTGCAGGTAATCCGTCAGCCGCTCCCGCTGCTCGTCCACGTTGCCTTCAGAAACCTCGAACCCGGCCAGCACCCGGCCCCAGGCTGCCCCGTGGTTCCGGTAGTGAAACATGGTGATGTTCCAGCCGGTGCCCAGCACCGAGAGAAACCGCATGAGCGCGCCGGGGCGCTCGGGAAACTCGAACCGGTAGAGAATCTCCCGCTTGCCGCCGAAGGTACGGCCGCCAACCATGTGCCGGACATGCAGCTTGGCGGCCTCGTTGTCGGTCATGTCCGATACCGGGTAGCCCGCACCAGCCAGCGAGTCGATCAGCTTCGGGCGGTCCCCGGGATCGGCCACCTGCAGGCCCACGTACACGTGTGCCTCTTTGTCACTGGCAAAGCGGTAGTTGAACTCGCTCACCGGGTGCTTACCCAGCGCCCGGCAGAACTTCCTGAAGCTGCCCTTCTTCTCCGGGATGGTGACACCCAGCACCACCTCACGCTGCTCGCCCACTTCCGCGCGCTCGGAGATGTGCCGGAGCCGATCGAAGTTGACGTTGGCGCCGCTGACCACCGCCACCAGGTTGCTGCCTGAGAGCTGTTGCTCAGCGCAGTACTTCTTCATGCCCGCCACGGCCAGGGCGCCGGAGGGCTCAGCGATGGAGCGGGTATCGTCGAACAGATCCTTGATCGCTGCGCAGATCTCGTCGGTGTTCACGGTCACCGTGTCGTCCACGCAGCGTTTGGCCAGCCGGAAGGTCTCCTTGCCGGCCTGCGCAACGGAGGTGCCGTCGGCGAAGAGGTCCAGGCTGTCGAACGGCAGGCGCACCCGCCGCCCGGCTGCCAGAGCCGCCGTCATGCAGGCGGAGCCTTCCGCCTCGACTCCGATCACCTTGGTGCCGGGTGCCAGGTACTTCACGTAGGCACCGATGCCGGCGATCAGCCCGCCACCGCCGACCGGGACGAAGATGGCGTCCGGCGCACCCGGGTGCTGGTTCATGATCTCCATGCCCACGGTGCCCTGACCGGCGATCACGTCCGGATCGTCGAACGGGTGCACATAGACGTAGCCTGCTTCGGCTACCAGCTTTTTTGCGTGCGCCGAGGCATCGTCGTAGTTGTCCCCATGCAGCACCACCTTGGCACCGAGATCACGAACCGCCTCGATCTTGATGCTCGGCGTGTTTCTGCCCATGACGATCACGGCACGGATGCCCAGCTCCCGCGCCGCCAGCGCCACGCCCTGGGCATGGTTGCCAGCGGAGGCGGCAATGACGCCGCGGCTGCGCTCCTCTTCGGAGAGCTGCGCGATGCGGTTGTAGGCGCCACGGATCTTGAAGGAGAACACCGGCTGCAGGTCTTCCCGCTTCAGCCGCACCTCGTTGTCGAGCCGTCTGGAGAGCAGCCGGGCGCGCTGCAAAGGGGTCTCGTCCGCCACGTCGTAGACACGGGAGGCGAGAATTTTCTTAACGTACTTTTCCACGGTGGGTCGATGGGTTAGCCTGCCGCGGAGTATGGACCAAGACGCGCAAAAACGCAGTGCTGCCGAGGCTGCACTCGCCTACATCGAGCCGAGGCTGACCCCGAAGACCATCGTCGGCGTCGGCACCGGCTCCACCACCAACTTTTTCATCGACGCGCTCGCCGCGGTCAGGCACAAGTTCGATGCCTGCGTCTCATCCTCCGTCGCCTCCACCGAGCGGCTCCAGGGGCACGGCGTCACCGTCCTCGACCTGAACGCGGTGGACCGGGTCGAGGTGTACGTGGACGGCGCCGATGAAACCAACGCCAATCGCCAGCTGATCAAGGGGGGCGGCGGCGCCCTGACCCGGGAGAAGATCGTCGCCGCTTCCGCGGACGAGTTCGTCTGCATCGTCGACGAGTCGAAGAAGGTCGACGTGCTCGGCGGCTACCCGCTCCCGGTAGAGGTCATACCCATGGCCCGTGGCCTGGTCGCGCGAGCCATGGTCCGGCTCGGCGGCGCGCCAGAGCTCCGGGAAGGATTCACCACCGACAACGGCAACCTGATTCTGGACGTGCACGAGCTGGCCATCACCGACCCGGCAGCGCTGGAGGCAGAGATCAACAATCTCGCCGGCGTGGTGACCAACGGCATCTTCGCCGCCCAGGCGGCCGATCTGGTGCTGGTGGCAACGCCGAACGGCGTCGAGCGTTTCTGAAGCCGGAACCCGCCTCCGGCTAAGGCGCCAGCTCCGGCAGCAGCTTGCCCGGGTTCATGACCTGATTCGGATCGAATACCTGCTTCAGGCGCGCCATGAGCGCCATGTCCGCATCGCTGCGGGTGAAGCCGAGAAAGTCCCGCTTCAGCAACCCGACCCCGTGCTCGGCCGATATCGAGCCGTCCCGGCTGCGCACGGCTTCGAAGATTTTCGGGCTGATGGCATGGCAGCGATCGTAGAAGTCCTCCCCGGACAGGTCGTCGGGCTTGAGGATGTTCAGATGCAGGTTGCCGTCGCCAATGTGGCCGTACCAGCAGACCTCGAAGTCCGGATAGCTGGCGGCCACCAGCGCGTCCACCTCGTCGATGAACTCCGGCATCATCGAGATGCGCACGCTGAGATCGTTTTTGTAGGGGGTGTAGGGCGCAATGCTCTCGGAGATACCTTCCCGCAGCGCCCAGAGGTCGGCGGCCTGACCTTCCGACTGGCTGAGCACGCCGTCCGTTACCCAGCCTTCGGCCACCGTCTGCTCGAAGAGGCCCATAGCGGCCTCCACCTCCCCTTCGTCGAACTCCAGCAGGGCGTAGAAAGGCACCGGCTCGGCGAGCGGCCGCTGCAGTTCGCGATGCGCCAGCACCTTGGTCAGGGCCATCTCGGAGAAGAACTCGAACGCTGACAGCGTCAGCCCGGCCTGAAAGCTGCTGAGCACCTTGAGGATGTCGGGAAAAGCGGGCACACCGAGCACCATCACGTGCTGGGGCGCCGGGGCTTTGGCCAGCCGCATCTCGGCCTCCACCACCAGGCCGAGCGTACCCTCGGCGCCGATGAACAGATGACGCAGGTCGTAGCCGGTGGCGTTCTTGATCAGCCCGTGGTTGCAGTCGATCACCTCACCGCTGCCGGTCACCACCTTGAGCCCGGCCACCCAGTCCCGGGTGAGGCCGTAACGGATCACCTTGATCCCGCCGGCATTGGTGGAGATGTTGCCGCCGATCTGAGAGGAGCCGGCGGAGGCAAAGTCGACCGGGTAGTACAGGCCCCTCTCTTCGGCGAAGTCCTGCAGCGTCTGCGTCACCACCCCCGCCTGACAACGGACCAGCCGATCCGCCTCGGAGAAGTCGAGGATTCGATTCATGCGATCGAAGGAAACCACCACCTCGCCGTTACCGGCCACCGCCCCGCCCGACAGGCCGGTCCGCCCGCCGGACGGCACCAGGGCGAAGCGCTCCTCGTTGGCCAGCCGGACCAGCGCCACCACCTCGTCCACCGACTCCGGGAAGACGATCGCCGAGGGCGCCACCTTGAAGCTCCGGGTCCAGTCACAGCCCCACTGGCTGAGGCTGTCCGGGTCACGCTTCAACGTTCTGGCTGAAAACAATTCATCGAGGCCTTGGGGCATTTCGTTTTGATCCTTACCGCGAGCCGCTAGTATATCCGGCCTTTTGCCGGGGGCACTCGAGCTAACGTGACCAGAACCTCGTTCGACAAGAACCGCATCAAGATCCTGCTGCTGGAGGGTGTGCACCCCTGCGCGGTGGAAGCGCTGAACCGGGACGGCTACGGGAACGTGGTCGAGCTCAAGCACGCGCTGCAGGGTGACGAGCTGGCCGCGGCGCTGGCCGACGTGCACATGCTCGGCATCCGCTCCCGTACCCAGCTCACCGCCGAAGTGCTGGAGCAGGCCAACCGGCTCATGGCCGTGGGCTGCTTCTGCATCGGCACCAACCAGGTGGATCTGGCTGCGGCGCTGAAAAAGGGCGTGCCGGTATTCAACGCACCGTACTCCAACACCCGTAGCGTCGCCGAGCTCGCGCTTGCCGAAGCCATCCTGCTGCTGCGCGGCGTGCCGCAGAAGACCGCGCAGATGCATGAGGGCGTGTGGCAGAAGTCGGCGGCCGACGCTTTCGAGGTGCGGGGAAAAACCCTGGGCGTGATCGGCTACGGCAACATCGGCTCGCAGCTCGGCGTGCTGGCGGAAGGCCTTGGCATGAACGTGGTTTTCTACGACACCGTGCGCAAGCTCAATCTGGGGAACGCCCGGCAGATTGATGAGCTGGGCGACCTGCTCGGCCAGGCCGACGTGGTCAGCATGCACGTGCCGGCAACGGCAGCAACCGCCAACATGATGAACGCAGATGCGCTGGCGCAGATGAAGGCGTCCGCCGTGCTCATCAACGCGTCCCGCGGCAACGTGGTGGACATCGGCGCTCTGGCGGCGCGGATTCGCGACGGCAAGCTGCTCGGCGCTGCCATCGACGTGTTTCCGGAGGAGCCGAAATCCAACAACGAGCCTTTCCTGTCCGAGCTGCGCGGCCTGCCGAACGTGATCCTGACGCCACATATCGGCGGCAGCACCCAGGAGGCGCAGGAAAACATCGGCCGCGAGGTGGCGGAGAAGCTGATCCGCTACTCCGACAACGGCTCAACCCGCACCGCGGTCAACTTCCCGGAAGTGGTGCTGCCCGAGCACCCGGGCCAGCACCGGCTGCTGCACATCCACCAGAACACGCCCGGCATTCTGTCCGCCATCAACCAGGCGCTGTCGGAGGCCAACGTCAACGTCGCCGGCCAGTACCTGCAGACCATGGGGGATCTGGGCTACGTGGTGATCGACATCGAGGCCGACTACAGCCAGGACGTGCGGGCGGCGCTGGCAGCAGTGCCCGGCACCATACGAACCCGGGTCCTGTACTGAGCCGCTAGCCCCGCAGGCGGGGCTTAAGCCAGTCGAAGATCTGCTGGCGGATCTCGGCCGACTCGTTCACCAGGTGGTGACGGGCTTCCGGGATCTCCAGGTAGGTCGGTTGGGTGAGCGATTTGAGCACGCCCATGTTGTGCTGCCAGTCGACGGTCTCGTCGGCATGCCCCTGCACCACCAGCGGCTCGAAAGGCAGCTCGCCGCGTGCCTCGAAGCGTTTGAACCACTCCGCCATCGCCGTCACCCACTGCACGGGCAGCACCATGGGTGCCAACGGATCCCGCCGCTGCAGCTCGAGAAACTCGGCGTTTTCCGCGTTGTCGGTGATGTTTCTCGGGCGCTCCCTGATGGTGTACTTCGCCAGGTAGTAGACCCAGCGGGCCATCTGCCAGTTCGCCGGGCGAATCAGCGGCGCCAGCAGCACCACCTCTTTGAAGCCATGATCGGGAGACCGGGCCAGGTACTCCATTGTGATGGCGCCGCCCATGGACTGACCGACGATGTACCAGGGGCCACTCTGGCTCGCCCGGTAATGCACGATCACATCGGCGAGCACCTGCACGTACTCATCGAAGCTGCCGATGTTGGCACGCTCGCCGCTGGACAGGCCGTGGCCCGGCTGGTCGAAAGTCACCACCGTGAGCGACTGCTCGAGCAGGAACTCGATCAGGTAGCCATACAGGCCGACGTGATCGTAGTAGCCGTGGCAGACCACGGCGGTGCCTCGCGGTTCGGGATGCTCGAAACGCTGAACCACCACCTGATGGGATCCGCTTTCGATCCAGCCCATGGTGTGCGCTACCCCCGGCACGGTTGCCGAGAAGTCCAGGTTGTAGAAGCCGTAGTAGTCGGTGAGCGCTGCAGGCGCGCTGGCACCGCCGACGTCCGCCTCCGGCAACGGCGTCAACACCCGGGTAAGCGCTTCCGGATCGAAGCTGCCCTGGCCGCGCGAGTCGCTCACGGTCCCGCCGGCAGCCTGCTCATCGTCGGCTGCCTTGTCAGTTGACCACCGGGTCCAGGCTGCCGGTGGCGTACTGCTCGAACATGTCTTCCAGCGACGTAACCGAAATCTTGCTGGCGTTGCCGGCGGTGCCGAACGCCTGGTAGCGGTCCACCACCACCTGCTTCATCGCCTTCTGCGATTCCGCCAGGTACTTGCGAGGATCGAACTCCGAGGTGTTGCCCGCCAGAAACTTCCGGATCGAGGCGGTGGAGGCCAGGCGCAGGTCGGTGTCGATGTTGACCTTCCGCACGCCGTGGCGGATGCCTTCCTGGATCTCCTCAACCGGCACGCCGTAGGTTTCCGGAATCTCACCGCCAAACTCGTTGATCACGGCGAGCAGATCCTGAGGCACGGAAGAGGAACCGTGCATCACCAGGTGAGTGTTCGGAATGCGCGCGTTGATGGCTTTGATCCGGTCGATGGCCAGGATGTCACCGGTCGGCGGCCGTGAGAACTTGTAGGCACCGTGCGAGGTACCGATGGCAATCGCCAGGGCATCAACGCCGGTCTGCTTGACGAAGTCGGCCGCCTCGTCCGGATCGGTCAGCAGCATGTCCATGGACAGCGTGCCTTCGGCGCCAACCCCGTCCTCTTCACCCGCCTCGCCGGTTTCCAGGCTGCCGAGGCAGCCGAGCTCACCTTCCACGGACACGCCGCAGGCGTGCGCCATGTCGACCGTCCGCCTGGTCACGTCCACGTTGTACTCGTAGCTGGCCGGCGTCTTCTGATCTTCCTGCAGCGAGCCGTCCATCATCACCGAGGAGAAGCCGAGCTGAATCGAGCGCTGGCAGACCGCCGGCGAGGCGCCGTGGTCCTGGTGCATGCACACCGGAATGTGCGGAAACTCTTCGATGGCCGCGAGGATGAGATGGCGCAGGAAGTTCGGCCCGGCATATTTACGCGCGCCCGCGGAGGCCTGAACGATCACCGGAGAATCCGTCTCGTCGGCCCCTTCCATGATGGCCCGCATCTGTTCCAGGTTGTTCACGTTGAACGCGGGGACGCCGTAGCTGTGCTCCGCCGCGTGATCGAGAAGCTGTCGCATGCTGATGAGTGCCATAATCTGTTTCCTTTCGCTTGTTACCTGTTCCTGAATTGCCTGCCGCTCGGCTCGCCGGCATTCAGCTTGCCGCGCGCTCCGCCAGCACCGCCACGGCCGGCAGCGTTTTGCCTTCGACAAACTCGAGGAAGGCACCGCCAGCGGTGGAGATGTAGCTCATGCCGCTTCTCAGACCGTATTTGTCGATGGCCGCCAGGGTGTCGCCGCCCCCGGCGATGGAAAACGCCTCGCCCCCGGCGATGGCTTCCCCCATCACCCGGGTGCCCTCACCAAACTGATCGAACTCGAAGACCCCCACCGGACCGTTCCAGAGCACGGTGCCGGCATCGGTGAGCATGGCGGCCAGCCGTCGCGCGCTTTCCGGGCCGATGTCGAGGATCATCTCGTCCTCCGCAACTTCTTCGACGCCGCGTAGCACAGCCGGTTCGCTTTCATCGAAGGCTTTACCCACCATCACGTCCACCGGCAGCGGGACGTCGACCTTGGCCGCAATGGTTTTTGCCGCCTCCACCAGGTCCGGCTCATGCAGCGAGGTGCCGACGCTGTGGCCAGCGGCCGCAATGAAGGTATTGGCTATACCGCCGCCGACGATGATCCGATCGGCGATGTCGGCAAGCGCGCCAAGCACCTCGAGCTTGGTGGAGACTTTGGCGCCACCGACGATCGCCACCAGCGGTCGGGCGGGATCGGCCAGCGCCTGTTCCAGCGCCTCCAGCTCCCGAACCAGCAGCGGTCCGGCACAGGCGATGGGGGCGAAACGGGCCACGCCGTGGGTTGATGCCTGGGCACGATGCGCGGTGGCGAACGCATCCATCACGAACACGTCGCAGATGCCGGCCAGCCGACGGGCCAGCGCCTCGTCATCTTTCTTCTCGCCGCTCAGAAAACGGACGTTTTCCAGCAGCACGATCTGCCCCGGCTCGGGGTTCGCGTCTTCCGGCACCGCCACCAGCGGCACCGGCTGACCCAGGGCCTCGGAAAGCACGGCGGCCACCGGCGCCAGGGAGGCTGCGGGATCGACGTTCCCTTCTTCCGGCCGGCCGAGGTGGGACATGACGATCACGGCTGCCCCCGCGTCGGCAGCAGCGCGGAGCGTCGGCAACGCGGCCTGAATGCGGGCATCGTTGGCGACTTCGCCATCTTTCAGCGGCACGTTCAGGTCTTCACGAATCAGCACCCGCTTCCCGGCAAGCTCGAGATCCACCATCTCCACACGGGGCAACACGTTCACTGGCTGTCTTCCCTCAAAAGGTCCTGGATTAGAAGCTCATTTTCTCCCAAAGGCCCAGGGGCTGTTATGAGCCGCCTGTAACCGCGCGGGCGGCGGCAACAACGTTGTCCACCGTCATGCCGAGCTCGGCCATGGCTACCGGCCCGGGCGCCGACAGGCCGAAGCGGTCGATGCCGACCACCGCCCCGTCCAGGCCAACGAACTTGTGCCAGTAGTCCGGGTGACCGGCCTCCACGGCCACTCTGGCCCGACAGGTCGCGGGCAGAACCGACTCGCGATAGGCTGCGTCCTGGGCCAGGAACACGTCGGCGCTCGGCATGGAGACCACGCGAACGCCAAGGCCCTCAGCTGCGAGGCTGGCCGCCGCTTCCACCGTCAGCTCCACCTCGGAGCCGGTGGCGATCAGGATCAGATCCAGGTTCCCGGACTCCCGGACCAGCACGTAGCCGCCGCGGGCGATGTCGGCAAAGGCCGACGGGTCCCGGGCCTCGATCCGGGTTTTCTGGCGGGTGAAGATCAGGGCGCTCGGCGTCGAGCGGGTGCCGACCGCGTGCCGCCAGGCGAACGCGGATTCCACCGTGTCGCAGGGGCGCCAGGTGGACAGGCCCGGAGTGGTGCGCAGGTTAGTGAGCTGTTCCACCGGCTGGTGGGTCGGCCCGTCCTCACCCACAGCCACGGAGTCATGGGTGTAGACGAAGATGTTCGGTACGCCCATCAGCGCGGCGAGGCGGACGGCGTTACGTGCGTACTCCATGAACACCAGGAAGGTGCCGGTGAACGGCCGATAGCCGCCATGCAGGGTCATGCCGTTGGTGATGGCGGACATGCCGAACTCGCGAACGCCGTAGCTCAGGTAACGGTCTTCCGTGGCGCCGCTCCACTTGGTGCCGTTGGATCCGGTCAGATCCGCCGAGCCGCCGAACAGTTCCGGCACCCGCTCCGCCAGGGCACCGATGCAGGCCTGCGAAGATTTCCGGGTTTCCAGCGCGCCCCCTTCTTCCTGGGCGGTTCGGGCCAGCGCATCCAGGTCGTCGCTCCAGCCGCCGGGCAGCTCGCCGGCCATCCGCCGCTCGAACTCCGCGGCCAGTTCCGGGTGCGCAGCCCGATAGGCTTCGAATCGGGTTGACCAGTCCGACTGAGCGGCAGCGCCCGCTGCCGTGCAGTCCCAGTCGGCATAGATGTGTTCCGGGATCGCGAAGGGCTCGTCGCCCCAGTTCAGCTCCCGGCGGGTCAGCGCGATCTCGTCTTCGCCGAGGGCAGCGCCGTGCGCGCCCGCTGTGCCTGCTTTGTTCGGCGAGCCGTAGCCGATGACGGTCTTGGTGCAGACCAGCGTCGGCCGGCCATCGCCCTGGCGGGCTTCTTCCAGCGCGGCTTTCACCGCGTCACCGTCGTGCCCGTCGATGCCGCGGATGACGCGCCAGCCGTAAGACTCGAAGCGTGCAGGGACGTCTTCCGAGAACCAGGCGTCCACCTCGCCATCGATGGAGATGCCGTTGTCGTCATAAAGGCAGATCAGCTTGCCCAGGCCCAGGGTTCCGGCCAGCGAAGCGGCCTCGTGGGAGATGCCTTCCATCAGGCAGCCGTCTCCGGCGATCACCCAGGTGTAGTGGTTCACCACGTCGAAACCATCCCGGTTGAAGGACTCGGCAAGCTTCTTCTCAGCCAGAGCCATCCCAACCGCGTTGGCGAGCCCCTGGCCGAGCGGGCCGGTGGTGGTTTCCACCCCGGGGCACTCACCGTACTCCGGGTGGCCGGCCGTCTTCGAGTGCAGCTGCCGGAAGGCTCGGATCTCGTCCATGCCGAGCTCGTAACCCGACAGGTGCAGAGCCGCGTAGAGGAGCATGGAGCCGTGGCCATTCGACAGCACCACCCGATCTCGATCCGCCCAGGACGGGTCAGCCGGATTGTGTTTCAGCACTTCGCGCCAGAGCACCTCGGCCACGTCCGCCAGGCCCATCGGTGCCCCTGGATGGCCGGAGTTCGCCGCCTGAACGGCATCCATGGCAAGCGCGCGAATCGCGTTTGCCCGTTCGGTTCTCGATGACATGTCATCCCCCAGAAAGTGAGGCCCGAGCTTCGGCCCCGGAAAAAAGCGGCGCTATTGTCGTTAAAGGGGCCCATGAGCGCAATTCACGCCGTATCGCGCCCCGCTAATAGTCTCACATATGGCCACATCCCTTGATGATCAATGAGTTAGAATGCACGACCTTTTTCGGCCGGGGACTGCCGGCCGAGCCTGTTTACCCAACGAAACTCCTAAAAAAGAGCGGGGATCAACAATGAGCGACTATCAGGTATTCACCTCGGAGTCCGTCTCCGAAGGCCACCCGGACAAGGTGGCCGATCAGGTGTCGGACGCGATTCTGGACGCCATGCTGGCCCAGGACCCGGACTCCCGTGTGGCCTGCGAAACCCTGATCAAGACCGGCATCGTGGTGGTGGCCGGCGAGATCAGGACCAACGCGGACGTCAACGTCGAGCAGGTGGTGCGGCGCACCGTCAAGCGCATCGGTTACAACTCCATGGCCGTGGGCTTCGACGCCAACGACTGCACGGTGGTCAACGCCCTCGGCATGCAGTCGGCTGATATCGCCATGGGCGTGGACGAAGCCACCGATCACGAGCAGGGTGCCGGCGATCAGGGCCTGATGTTCGGCTACGCCACCAACGAAACCGACGTGTTGATGCCTGCCCCCATCACCTACTCACACCGGCTGGTAGAGCGCCAGGCAGAGATGCGCCGGTCGAGCCTGGGCTTCCTGCGGCCAGACGCGAAGAGCCAGCTGTCGTTCCGCTACGACGACGACGGCAAGCCAGCGGCCATCGAAGCGGTTGTTCTCTCCACCCAACACGACCCGGACGTCAGCCAGGCCGATCTGCAGGAAGCGGTCATGGAAGAGATCATCAAGCCCACCCTGCCCGGGAACTGGCTCTCCCAGGAAACCAAGGTCTTCATCAACCCCACCGGCCAGTTCATCATCGGCGGCCCGGTGGGCGATTGCGGCCTGACCGGGCGCAAGATCATCGTCGACACCTACGGCGGCATGGCTCGACATGGCGGCGGCGCCTTCAGCGGTAAGGACCCGTCCAAGGTTGACCGCTCGGCAGCCTACGCCGGGCGCTACGTGGCGAAGAACCTGGTTGCTGCCGGCCTGGCCGATCGCCTGGAGATCCAGGTGAGCTACGCCATCGGCGTGGCGGAGCCGACCTCGATCAGCATCAACACCTTCGGCACCGGCAAGCTGTCCGAGGAGAAGCTTGTTCAACTGGTGCGTGAGCATTTTGATTTGCGCCCGCGCGGGCTGATCGCGATGCTGGACCTGAAGCGGCCGATCTACGAAGCCACGGCCGCTTACGGCCATTTCGGGCGCACCGAAGAGGCCTTCACGTGGGAGCGCACGGATAAGGCAGACGCCCTGAGAGACGCTGCCTGACCCGTGCGCCTTAGCAGGTTGTAGGGCCATGAGCGACATCGATACAGGGCAAAGCGCGGGTCGAGCCGACGATTTCCGGCTCTCTTTCGAGTTCTTCCCGCCGAAGACGGAACCGGGCATGGAGAGCCTGACCCGGGTCGTCGGCCGGCTGCAGGAGACCAAGCCCGATTTCTTCTCCTGCACCTACGGTGCCGGCGGCTCCACCCGGGACGGCACCCGGGAAACCATCGGCATGCTGCAGGGGCTCGGCGTCAGCGCCGCGCCACACCTGTCCATTGGTGCTGACTCCCAGAGCGCAATCTTCGATCTGCTCGACCGCTATCGGGATATGGGCGTCGACCGCATCGTCGCGCTGCGCGGCGACATCCCGTCAGGCATGGGCGCCGCCCGGATCACGCACAACGCCGAGTCGCTGGTGCGCTGGGTCCGGGAGCACTCCGGTGATCATTTTCAGATCGAGGTGGCGGCGTATCCCGAAGTGCACCCGGATGCTACTTCCGCAGAATCCGATCTCGAGTACTTCCGGGCCAAGATCGATGCCGGCGCCAACTCCGCCATCACTCAGTATTTCTACAACCCGCACGCTTACTACGACTTCATGGATCGAGCACGCGCTGCGGGCATCGACGCGCCCATCTATCCCGGCATCATGCCGATCTCGAGCCTGGAAGGGATTATAAGGTTCTCCGCCAAGTGCGGCGCCGACGTGCCGCGCTGGATCCAGCAGCGGCTCGCTTCTTACGACGACGACGAGGCTGCTGTCCGCGCCTTCACCACCGACTACCTGAGCCGCATGTGCGAGGAGCTGATCGCCAGCGGCGCGCCAGGCCTGCATTTCTACACGCTGAACCGTTGGGGCGTTTCCCGGGCGATCTGCCAGAACCTGGGGCTAGCAGCCTAAGTGAAGCACCGGCTCTGCCTGCCGGAGATCGCGCAGCTCGACGCCATCGAGCCCGGCACCAGAATCCCGCTGGCAAAGGATCAGGCCCACTATCTGAGCCGGGTGCTGCGGCTGCAGGCAGGGGCAGAGGTTGGCCTGTTCGATGGCGCCGGCAGCGAGTGGCGCGCCTTGCTCTCCGAGCTGTCCGGGAAGGCGGCGGTCGCCACCATTCAGGAAGCGGCGCAGCGTGATGCCGCCCCCGTCCCTCTGATTCTGGTCGCAAGCTGGCTGAAAGGCAGCGCCATGGATACGGTGGTGCAGAAGTCGGTCGAGCTCGGCGCTACCGCCATCTGGCTGCTGGATGCTGAGCGCTCGAACTACCGCGTCGACGGCAAGCGCCGGGCCAACAAGCTCGCTCACCTGGAGCGGGTGGCGCGCGCGGCAGCCGAGCAGTGCGAGACGCGCTGGCTGCCCGCGCTCAGGGAGGCGGGTGACCTGCCGGCGCTGCTGAGCGCCGAGCGGCCGGGTCGGACTCTGTTTCTCGATCTCGGCGGCGCGCCGCTGGCCTCCACCGCACCAGAGCCGCTAACCCTGGTGATCGGTCCGGAAGGAGGCTGGTCCGATGCGGAGCGGACGCTGGCGGCCAGTGCCTCCGATGTGGAGCTGAGCGGCCTGGGCCCGATTACCCTGCGCGCAGAGACCGCACCGCTTGCGGTGCTCGCAGCCATTCGTCAGTCCTGGGGTTGGCAGCGCTGACTGCCAGAGGGGCGCGCCCGGTCAGCGCAGCAGCTTGGCCACCGCCGTCTCGATGACGTTCAGATTAGGGATGACGGCGGTTTCGGTGCCCACCTTCACCACCACCTGCTCGGCCACGCCGAGCTTGGTGGACTCATTGGCCAGATCATCGGAGGTGAGCTGCACCATGCGCGGCAGGCCTTCCGTCGCCAGCGCGTAGAACGGCAGGCCACGCTCGTTGCGGGCCCGATTCATCACCACCATGCAGCGGCCTGACTTGCGGGGCTCACCCGGAGCGCCGTTCAGGGTTTCGAAGCGCACCACCGGGACCATCTCCCCGCGCCAGCCGAGCAGGCCGAGGCACCAGGGCGGCGTGTCAGAGAGCGCCTTGACCCGGCGCCAGGGCAGGATTTCCGCCACGCAGACGTTGGGCAGCAGCAACTGCGTGTCCTTCAGAGGGATCATCACGCAGGACAGTTCAGAAAGTTCTTCCGCCACAACTGCTGCCATCTTTGCCAAACCAGTTAATCCACCAACCGATCAATCGTTGCCAGAAGCTCGTTCTCCTGGAACGGCTTGCCGAGGAAGCTGTTTACGCCCAGCTCCGCCGCGTGCTCCTGGTGCTTCTCACCCGTGCGTGAGGAAATCATCACGATGGGCAGATCCGAGAGCCGCTCATCATGGCGCACCTGGCGGGCGACCTCGAAGCCGTCCATGCGCGGCATCTCGATATCGAGCAGCATCACGTCCGGACGCCGCTCCTGCAGCAGGGCGACGGCTTCCACGCCATCTTTCGCCACGATCACATCCATTCCCTGCCGCTCGAGCAGCCTGGAGGTGACCTTGCGCACCGTAACCGAATCGTCCACCACCATGACGCAGCGCGTCTTCGCAGCACCGGCCGCCGGCCGCTTGCTGGCGATCAGGCCTTCGCCACCCTGAGCGCGAATGAGCGCCAGCAGGTCGAGGATCACCACCACGTTGCCGTCACCAAGAATGGTGGCGCCGGAGATGCCGCCCACACCAGCGAACTGGGGCCCCAGGCTCTTCACCACGATCTCGCGGCTGCCCTGGACGCCGTCCACGTGCACGGCGACTGCGTGGTCGCCGGACCGGACCAGCACTACGGGCACGGAGCTCTGCTGGTTCGAAGAGCGGAACTCGCGGCCGAGGTAATGGCCGAGGTAGCGGACCCGATACGGAATGCCCGCGTACTCGAAGGTGTTGCCATCCGGCGCGTAGAGCCGTTCCAGCTCCTCCGGTGCCAGCAGCACGATGCCCTCGATGTTGTTCAGCGGCACCGCGTAGAAATCTTCGCCCACCGAAACCATAAGGGCCCGGTTCACTGAAACCGTGAACGGGACCCGGACGATGAAGCGGGTGCCCTTACCCGGTCGGGAAGCGATCTGGATGCTGCCGCCGAGTTGCTTCACCTCGCTGTGCACCACGTCCATGCCGACGCCGCGGCCGGAGATCTGGGTCACCGACTTGGCGGTGGAGAAGCCCGGAGCGAGCACAAACTGGGAAATCTCTTCGTCGGTCAGCGCCGCGCCCTGTGCCATCAGGCCGCGCTCGACGGCTTTGGCCCGTACCGACTCGACGTCGATGCCGGCACCGTCGTCGCTGATCTCGATCACCACGTCACCGCCCTCGCGGGACAGGCGCAGGTCGATGCGACCTGTGGTGGGCTTGCCGAAGTTGGCGCGCAGCTCTTTCGCCTCGATGCCGTGGTCCACGGCATTCCTGAGCATGTGCTCCAGCGGCGGCACCATGCGCTCGAGCAGGCTGCGGTCCAGCTCACCTTCCGCGTTGTAGGCGTGAAACTCCACTTCCTTGCCGAGCTCACCGGAAACCTGGCGGACAATCCTCCGCAGCCGCGGTAACAGGCGGCTGAACGGGACCATGCGGGTCCGCATGAGGCCTTCCTGCAGCTCGGTGTTGATCCGGGCCTGCTGCAGCAGCAGGGTTTCGGACTCACGGGCCTTGAACAGCAGGGTTTCCTTCAGATCCAGCATGTCCGACGCGCTCTCGGAGAGGCCGCGGGAGAGCTGCTGAAGCTGCGAGTAGCGGTCCATTTCCAGCGGATCGAAGTTGGCGTGGGACGGGCCTTCCGGCCGGTCCTGGCGGAACAGGATCTGGGCTTCCGTTTCGATCTCCAGGCGCCGGAGCTGCTCGCGCAGCCGCTCGATGGTGGTCTCCATTTCTTCCAGAGCGCCGGTGAAATCGCTCATGCCCTGCTCGACCCGGGCTCTGACGATGGAGCTTTCTCCCGCCAGGTTCACCAGATCTTCGAGCAGTCCGGAGCCGACCCGGACCATTTCCTGGCTGGTTCGGGTCTCCGGGCCATCAGCCGCCTTGCGCTCTTCAACCGGGCCGCGGCCGCCATCATCGTCGCCGTGCAGCGGCGTAGGCGGCGGCGTCTCACGGGCTTCCACCGGCACGGCGTCATCCGGACGCGGCGGTTCCAGCTCCGCAATGGTCTCTTCTTCCGCCATTTCCGGCAGGCTGACGGCTTCGCCGGCCAGCGCCTTGCGGATGACCGTCAGCAGGCTTGTTATGCCGTCGTAGCGACCATGCAGATCATCGAAGAAGCCGTCGCCCTGGACTGCCTCCTCGCTCTGCACGTCGATGAGGAACGATTCGAACTGATGGGTCTCGTCGCCGAGCTTGGTCAGGCCGGACAGCCGGGCGCCACCTTTGAGCGTGTGCAGGCCACGCAGCATGTGCTCCAGATAGAGCCGGTTGTCCGGCTCGGAAGACCACTGGTGGATGTTCTCCTCCAGGGCCTCGAGAATTTCATCCGCTTCTTCGAAGAAGACTTCGATGATCTCGTCGTCCACCTCTTCCGGCAGCAGCTCCGCAACCGCGGCGGGCAACGCTGCGGGCGGGATTTCCACCTCAGCAACCGGATCGGCTTCCACGCTGACCGGCGCCGGCGCCACCTCGACGTCCTCGCCATCGCTGCCGGGCAGCTGGTCCGGATCTGACAGCAGATCGTCGCCCAGCTCATCGAGGCGAATCTCATCGTCACGGCCGTCGCCCGGGAAGGCGAGGATGTTGTCGCCGGACTCGTCGTCGGCAGCGTCTTCGCCGGCCGGCGGCGCCTGCGCTGCTTCCTCGTCTGCTGCGTCCGCAGGCTCGTCCAGGTCCGCAAGCTCAGAATCTGCGTCCGCGCTGATGTCACCAGCGTCGGTATCGTCAGCAAAGGCCGCATCGGTTTCCAGACCTTCGAGATCGTCCGCGTAAGCACTGCCATAGCCCAGGGTATCGAGCATGGCGACCAGATCATCCGCCGGGTCCAGGCTCTGCTCCGCCGCCAGCGCGTCGAACTGATTGAGCAGGCCGTCGTGACCGCGGCAAAGCGCGTTGAACAGGGACTCGCTCAGCGTTTCGTCGGCCAGCCGGGTCAGCGCACCGGCAAACGCATGGGCCAGATCGGCGATGGGATTGGCCTCGTTGGCCAGCGCCTGATCCCGAACATCGGTCAGCGCCCGGATCAGTCGGTCGCCGTAAGCCAGATCCATGGCGCCGTCTTTCCAGCTGCGCAGGAACTCATCAGCACCCATCACGTCGTTCAGGCCATCGAGGGCCATCAACGCCGACCGATCCGGCACCTCACCGGCTTCGGCCTGCTCGGCGGCAGCCACGATCAGGTGGTCGGCTTCGGCAATCAGCTGCAGGTGGTCTTCCTGCGGGGCGCCATCTTCCAGCGCCTGCACGGAGCGGCTCAGGGCCGCGATGGCACGACTCAGGTAGTCGGCGGCTTCTCCTTCCACCTTGCGCTCATCGGTGCCGCGAAGCAGCGACGCAAGCTCGTAGGTGGGTCGGGCAAGCTCTTCGATGAAGCTGAAGTCGGCCATGCCGGCGCTGCCGGACAGGGTGTGTAGCGCCCGGACGAAGGCATCGTCAATCAGCACACCGCCGTCACCGGCGGCAGCATCCAGCACCGCCAGGTGGGTCCTGGCCTCACCGATGAAGATGACCTGGGACTCGTCGACTTCTTCTGCTTCAGCGGCCACCAGCGCCGCATCTTCCGCTTCGTCGATGATCTCTTCGGCGTCGGGAACCAGCTCGTCCTCGAAGTCGCCGCGTGCTTCCTCCGGCTCTTCTGCCGCGGCCTCCGACGCAGACGTCTCCATCGCCGGCACCTGCTCAGCGATCGCGTCTTCGTCAGCCAGCTCGATCGGCGCATCGGCACTGCTGTCCGCGGCCGCATCTTCCAGGCTGCCACCGGAGGACAGGATGTCGGCCATCTCCATGATCTGGCCAACCCGGTTCATGTCCGGCGCGCTCTGAGTCTCGAAGGCATCTTTCAGCACCGGGACCAGCGTCCGCGCCTGCTCCACGACCGAGATAAACTGCGGTCCCGACTGAACCGTTCCGTCTATCAGCCGGTTCAGCATGTTCTCTACGGACCAGGCCACCTCGCCGATGACGTTGGCACCGACGATCCGGCCGCTGCCTTTTAGCGTGTGGAACGCTCTGCGCACCTCGCCAAGGGGCTCTTCGTGGTCCCGGTCGCCGTCCAGGGCATCGCGCCACTGCGGCAACCACTCGTCCACGTTCTCCAGAACTTCGTCCACTTCCTCGACGAAGATCTCGACGATCTCTTCATCCGACTCGAAGCTGTCGACCAGGGACGGGTCCACCACCGGCTCGCGTCCGGGCGGCAGGCTGGCAACTGGTGCCTCTGCTTCCGGCGCGGCAACGTCGGCGACCTCTTCAAACTCGCTGTCCGCCAGCGCGTCGAGCTCGGCCTCTTCCGATTCGGCCAGCACCTCGTCCAGCGAGCGCATCTCATCGTCGTCTTCGGTGCTGACCGCCGGAGTTTCTTCCGCGGGCGGTTCAGCCACGGGCGTCTCGGCCGCGGGCGCTTCGGCCGCGGGCTCATCCGTGTCCGCGAGGGCGTCGTCAGTGGCTTCGCTGGCTGCGCCGAAGTCGTCGAAGTCTGTGCCGCTGAGATCGAAGCCTGGATCGTCGTCCATCTCCAGCTTCGGCTCTTCTTCCTCTTCGTCGATGGCGCCGGGCAGGTCGACGGGCGGCTCTTCGCCAAGGGCGACGGGCGCCGGTTCTTCGGTGGCCGATTCCTCGTCGGCCGCTACTTCATCAGCAGGTGCCGCGTCGGTAGATGCCGCATCGGTCTCGGCCACGGCATCGGGTTGCGGCGCTTCTTCTAGCTCTGGTTCTTCTACCTCTGTTTCTTCAATCTCTGCTTCGTTCTGCGCCGGCTCGGCAACCTCCGCCGTCTGCTCGCCCGCCTCTGCCGGTGCGGCGTCAGCCGGTGGCAGCGCCAGGCCTTCCAGCGAGCGCGCCACCAGATCGAGCACGTCGTCGACGCCAAAGCTCGATGCCTCGCCGATGCGCTCCAGGTAGTAGTCGATGCCGCTGATGGCGTCGGCAAACAGGTCCATGTCCTGCCAGGACGGCGTGTGCCCACTGGCCAGCGCGGTCTCCACGTAACGACCGCAGCTCGCCAGCAGCGCCGATGCCCGGGTCAGCGGCACGATGTCCAGCGCGCCGCAGATCGATCGGATCCTGTCGGCGGTTTCCGCCAGGTGCCGCGGGTCCCACTCGGAAGAGATGAAGTCGACCACGTCCTGCTTGACCTGATCGAGCCCCTGTCGGGCTTCCACGGTCACCGCCTTCTGGGCCGAATCGAAGATCATCTCCGCTTCGTCTTTGCCGCCCTGAGAGAAGCTGGCCAGATTCTCGTCCACCTGAACCAGGGCGCTGGCGATGCTGATCAGCGAGGACTGCTCGAGCGCTTCCCCTTCCTGAGCGTCATTGAGAATGTCCACCTGATCGCTGACGATGCTCTTCGAGCTCTCGAAGCCGAGCAACGACAGGGTGCTGCCGATCTGCTTCAGCGGCGCGATCAGGTTGCTGAGCTGCTCGCCGGAGTCACCGCCGGCACGGACGATCAGATCCAGCTGATCCTTCACCAGCAGCAGCTCTTCGCGCAGCGCAGCGGCGGCGCTGGACAGCGCCTGACGACCGGATGGGCTGACGACCGGTCCATCTTCCTCTGCGCCCGCCACTTCATCGCGCAGCCGCGAGGTTACTTCGTTGACATGCTGGCGTTCGGCCGCTGCATCGAGCAGCTCCGTGACCAGATCCAAAGAGACCGGCTCCCGCAGCGAGCCGACGCCGTGCTGGCCCAGGGCGCGGATTTCCGAGTCCACCCGGCGCAGCAGCTTGACGCTCTTGCTCTCGAGCGTCCCGTCGTGGCCCTGCAGGCTGCTGACGAACTCGCCGAACGCCTCCCACTGCTGCTCGTGGGGCGTACCCTGGCAGACCCTCTGCAGGCTCTTCGCCACCTTGCCGAGCATGGGCACGGAGCCGGCGATGGCCTCACCTTTGAGGATGGAAAGCAATACCTGCTGATAGGCTGCGCGAATCTTGCGGGTTTTCTCCGCACCGTCGATCTCTTCGAAGCGATCGAGCGATTCGGCGCTGGCGCCGCGGGCGATAGAGGTGACGTCGTTGTCGAAAGCCAGCGGCGCTTCGCCCAGGTGCACGCGAATCTCGTTGATGAGCGCCGCCACGCCACGGGTGGAATCAGCGCCGCCGGCCTGAATTTCTTCCAGGTGGCCCGGCAACTCGAGAATGCCCTGCATGAGGACCTGTGAGGCGCCCGGCTCGTCTTCCACCTCGGTGCCGAGCATCTTCTGCGCCAGCTGCTCGAGATGGTCGGCCAGCAAAGTAACCCCGGACAGCTCCAGCATGACCAGGGTGCCGTGCACCTGGTGCAGGCCGGTGAGACAGGCGCGCATGCGCGTCTCGTCCCGGTCGGACTCGACAAACGCTTCCAGCGCCTGACGGGCGTCGTTCAGGGTCTCGAGGAGTTCGCCCTTAATCCAATCCAGGGCAAAATGTTCTCGGCTGTTCGCCATTTCCTCTCGCCGTTACCTTACGGTGTGCCTCGGGCGGTGCCCGAGATCAGCCTGCGTGCTCAGGCAGCTTGAAGCCCTCTACCGACGACTTCATTTCGTTCGCCATGGTGGTGAGGGTTCCGATGGACTGAGCGGTCTGCTCCGTCGTGTTCACCGTCTGGGCCGTGATCTCCTGAATGACCGTCATGGTATTCGATACGTGACCGGCGGATACCGCCTGCTGGCGGGCCGCGTTGGAGATGTTCTGGATCAGTTCGGCCAGGCTGGTGGATACGCCCTCGATTTCCTCGAGCGCCACACCGGCATCCTGGGCACGCTTGGCGCCGCCGACCACTTCCGAGGTCGTCTGCTCCATGGAGATCACCGCTTCGTTGGTGTCAGTCTGAATGGTCTTGACCAGCGCGGCAATCTGCTTGGTGGCCGCAGAAGATCTTTCCGCCAGACGCTGAACCTCGTCCGCCACCACGGCGAAGCCGCGGCCCGCGTCACCGGCCATGGAGGCCTGGATGGCAGCGTTCAGGGAGAGGATGTTGGTCTGGTCGGCAATGTCGTTAATGAGCGAGACGATGTCGCCGATCTCCTGGCTGGACTCACCCAGGCGCTTGATCCGCTTGGAGGTTTCCTGGATCTGACCGCGGATGGTGTCCATGCCCTGAATGGTGGCCTGCACCACGTGCGAGCCGTTGTTGGCGATGTCCACCGCCCGTTCTGCAACCGCGGCAGACTCGGCGGCGTTGGAAGATACCTGGTCGATGGAGACGGCCATTTCATTGATCGCCCGAGTTGCTGCACCGATCTCCTTGGCCTGGTTCTCCGCCGCCTTGGACAGATTGCCGGCCGTGTTCTCGGTTTCGTTGGCGGCCCCTGCAACCTGAACGGAAAGGCTGTTGATGTTGAACACCAGGCCGCGCATCTGATCGATCGCGAAGTTGATGGAGTCGGCAATCGCACCGGTGAAGTTCTCGGTCACCGAAGCGTGGATCGACAGATCACCTTCTGCGAGGTCGGCAATCTCGTCCAGCAGCTGCAGGATGGCTGCCTGGTTGCGCTCGTTCTGGCTGGCCTGCTCGGTGAGCTGCTTGCGCGTATCGCGGATCAGCACCAGCCCGATCAGCGCCACCAGAATGATGCCGCCTACTGCGAACAGCAGGCCGGAGTTGTTCACCATGGCCGCGGTGTCGGTCAGGATCACGTACGCGAGTCCCGACAGGGAGCCTGCGAGCCCCAGCAACAGGGCGACCAGCATGGGCGAGAATTTTCCTGATTTCATGTCCTTAATCCTTGCATCCGTTCTTGTCGGAGTCCTTGTCTAATTCAGCTACTTCTTCAGCCGCTCTTCTCGCAATCCGGGCCGTGAGCCCATCCATCGCTCGAGTTCCGGCGCCAGTCAGGTCAGGATTCCTTTTCCGCGACCTCGAAAAACTTGTCGTCCCTCAGGATGGAAGCGAGCTCCATCTCGAAGAACACCCGCCCGCCATGTCGGAAGGCGCCTTTCACGTAGGGAGTCAGAGTTTCCAGGCCTTCTGAGCTCGCTTCCTCGAAGCTGCCTTCGAGAAAGTGCTGAATGCCGAGCGATTGCTCGACCACCAGCCCGGCCACCAGGTCCTCGTCTTCTACGATCAGTACCCGCCACTGCGACATCGGCAGCGTCGGCGTCATGTTCAGGTATTCGTGCAGATCGACGATCGGCATGAGCCGGCCGCGCACGTTGGCGATGCCGAGAATCCAGCCTTTGACGCCCGGCAACGCGGTGATCTTCGGCACCTTCAGGATCTCCGCCACCTCGCCCATGGGCGAGACCAGGCGGATGCCGCCGATCTGGAAGCCGATGCCCTGCCATTCGGGCTGTGCGGATTCTTTGAGCGGCAGCTGAGCGGCGTTCTTGAAGGTTGCCGCCTGGATATCCGACAGGATGGAAAGCGCTTCGCTCTTGCTCATGGCCATACCCGCCTACGCGCTCAGCACGTCGTTGACCGTATCGATCAACGTCCGGTCGTCGACCGGCTTGGTGAGGTAACCGCAAGCGCCCTGACGCTCACCCCAGACCCGGTCCGCATCCTGACTCTTCGAGGAGACGATGATGACGGGGATGTGAGCCGTGGTCTCTGAGCGGGTCAGCTGTCGGGTCGCCTGAAAACCGTTGATGCCCGGCATGACCACATCCATCAGGATCACGTCCGGTTTTTCCTCGGCGGCGATGCTGATGCCATCGCTGCCGCTGGCGGCAGTCAGAACCTGATGGCCATCCTTCGCCAGCGCGTTGACGAACTGGTGCGTTTCCGTCGGAGAGTCGTCAACTACCAGAATTCTTGCCATCTTTACCGTGCCCGCCTGTCGTCTGCCGCGCGCCTTTACTGCGCTCTTTCCGCGCAAAGGTCTTTGATGGTGCCGAGCAGCTCTTCCTTGGAGAACGGCTTGGTGATGTACTGGTCGGAGCCGACGATGCGGCCTTTGGCTTTGTCGAACAGCCCATCCTTGGACGAGAGCATGACCACGGGCGTGGTCTTGAATTCGGAGTTCTGCTTGATGAGCGCGCAGGTCTGATAGCCATCGAGCCGCGGCATCATGATGTCGACGAAAATGATCTCAGGCCGTGAATCAGCGATCTTGGCGAGCGCGTCGAAACCGTCGGTAGCCGTAATGACGGCGCAGCCTTCCTTGGAAAGCAGGTTCTCGGCAGATCGACGGATCGTCTTCGAATCGTCAATTACCAGGACCTTGACGCCCTGAAGTTCCTCTTCTTCCATTACCTGGTCCTTTTGCCCGGCCTTGTGGGCCTTACCGTCCATTGCTGCTGTTTCTGGCTTGCTGCGTCGTAACCCGCAAACTCCCCGAAACTCGGGGCCTGCAGGCTATCGATCCTGCGCATGGGTTGTATCACGATTGACGAGATGTGTTCCATAAGCCGTGGATAGGAAAGGGAATTCCGTCTCATTTTTGTCGCCTGATGCGCCCATAACGTAAACTAGCGGCGTCGTTTCCCGGGCCCGTTAGGATCCGCGGATATTGCGCCCCACAACCCGTCCCGAGGCGCGCCGATCGCAACCGGAATTTCAACTCAATCAGCAACGGAAAACAGTGACAGATACGCCAACAATTGCCTTTGTGATGGACCCTCTGGAGGGGCTCTCGCTGAAGAAAGACAGCACCCTGGCCATGATTCGCGCCGCTCAGCAGCGTGGCTGGCAGGTGCTCACCCTCGGGGTGGAAGACATGCTGCTCCGCGATGGCGTGGCCAGCGGCCTTGTGCGACCGCTGAGCCTGACCGAGCCCTTTTTCAGCCGTCTCTGCGCCAACGAGCCGGTCAGCAACGAAGCCTTCGGTTTGAGCTGGTTCGAACAAGGTGAGGAAGTACTCACTCCGCTTGCAGACCTCGATATCATAATGATGCGGAAGGATCCGCCGTTCAACCTCGAGTACATCTACGCCACCTACTATCTGGAGCGGGCAGAGGCAGAAGGGGCCCTGGTCGTGAATCGGCCGCAGTCGCTCCGGGACTGCAACGAGAAGTTCTTCGCCACTCAGTTTGCCGAGGTCTGCCCACCGCTGGTGGTGAGCCGCCGGGAAGATCAGCTGCGGGCATTTCAGGCTCAGCACAAGAACGTAGTATTCAAGCCACTTGACGGAATGGGCGGTGCCTCGATTTTCCGCATCATGGACGGTGATGCCAACCTCGGCGTGGTGCTGGAGACCCTGACCGACTTCGGCCGCCAGCAGATCATGGGCCAGGTGTTCATTCCGGAGATCGTCAACGGCGACAAGCGCATCCTGATGATCGACGGTGAGCCCATTCCTTACGCCCTGGCCCGGGTGCCACTGGCCGGGGAGGCGCGCGGCAACCTGGCGGCCGGCGGCACCGGCGAAGGCCGGCCGCTCACCGAACGGGACCAGCTGATCGCCGAGACCGTCGGCCCGGAGCTCAGGCGCCGGGGCCTGAAGTTCGTCGGCATCGACGTCATCGGCGACTACCTGACCGAGGTCAACGTCACCTGCCCGACCTGCATACGGGAACTGGACGCACAGTTTTCCCTCGACATCGCCGGTATGCTGATGGACAGCATTGAGACCCAGTTGAACGCCTGATGGCCGCCATCACGCCCAGAGACCGCCTGAGCTTCACCCTGTTCCTCGCCGCTGCCCTGCACGCGGCGCTGATCCTGGGCGTCGGTTTCTCGTCCAGCGTGAACCTGGAGTCGTCGCCCACCATCGAGATCACCCTGGCTCAGTTCAGCGACCCGGAGGAACCGGAGGACGCGGACTTCGCCGCCCAGGCCAACCAGCTCGGCAGCGGCACCGAAGACGAGGTCATGGAGATGACCACGGATCAGGAAGCGGATTTCCAGGACAACATCTTCCAGGACGTGGCGGCTGAGTCCGTGCCCGCCACCGAAGCCCAGCTGCTGGAGAAGCGGGAGCTGCTGACCTCGCTGGTGAATCCGGAGGACGCGGTGCCGACCGAAGACAGCATGCCGTTGCCGCCGACGGACACCCAGATAACTCAGAACTACGAGGAGCTGGCCCGGGAGATCGCCAGCCTCGAAGCCCGGATCGCCCGGGAGCGGCAGGCGCTGGCCGAGGGGCCTCGAGTGCGCCGGCTGACCAGCGTCTCCACCAAAACCGCTGATGAGGCCGCTTATCTGAACATGTGGCGGCAGAAGGTGGAGCGGATCGGCAACAACAACTACCCGGCCGGAGATCTGGAAGGGGATCTGCGCATGCTGGTGGTGATCAGCTGGGACGGCAAGATGCAGGAGCTGAAGCTGCTGCAGTCTTCCGGCCATCCGAGCCTGGATGAAGCGGCCCTCAGAATCGTCCGGATCGCTTCACCGTTCCAGCCCTTCCCCGTGGAGATGCGAAAGAAGTACGATCAGCTGGAAATCATCCGCACCTGGAAGTTTTCCCGATCGGGAGCCTCGCTTGGCAGCTGACCTCAGCCTGAAAAACCAGTTTCTCCTGGCCATGCCCGGCCTCAGCGGCACCTACTTCGGCGAGACGCTCACCTTCATCTGCGAGCACAATGCCGAGGGTGCCATGGGCATCATCGTCAACCGCCCGTCGCACGTCAGCCTGGTGGAGCTGGTCGCCCAGCTCGGCATCAGCAAAGGCGCCACGCCCATCGACTCCGTGGTCATGGAGGGCGGGCCGGTGGAGGTGGAACGGGGCTTCATCCTGCACAGCAGCGATGAGCGCTTCGAAGCCTCCCTGGATCTCGGCTGCGGCATCATGCTCAGCTCCGCCCGGGAAGTGCTCGAAGCCATCGCCGAAGACGATGGCCCGGAGGATTACCTGGTCGCCCTGGGTTACGCCGGCTGGGATGCCGGGCAGCTGGAATCCGAGGTGGCGGACAACGCCTGGCTGACCGCACCGGTTGCCGCCGAGCAGGCTCAGCGCATCATCTTCGACACCGGTTTCGATGAGCGCATCGCCAGAGCCGCCGACAGCCTCGGTATCGATTTCGCCCTGATCTCCGCCCAGCCTGGTCACGCCTGAAATGAGCGGCGGGGGACCGGCGGGCTCGGACGGGGCCGTGCTCGCGTTCGACTTCGGCCTGCGGCACATCGGCGTCGCCGCCGGCCAGACCATCACTCGAACCGCCTCCGGGCTCACCACCCTGACCGCCAGAGACGGCAGCCCGGACTGGCATCGCGTGCGGGAACTTGTCAACGAATGGCGTCCCGTTCGCCTCGTGGTCGGCCTGCCCCTGAACATGGATGACAGCGAGAGCGAGATGTCCGAGCGGGCCCGGCGCTTCGCGGCCAGGCTGACGAAAGAAACCGGCGTGCCGGTGGAGCTTGCAGACGAGCGTCTGACCAGTCGGGAGGTTGGTGAGGTGACCGGTGACCGCGCCCACGCTGCAGCCGCAGCGCTGATAGCGGAGACCTGGTTGAACTCGAGCCGTTAGCCGTGGCGCAGCGTCCGGGCGCAATCAGCGGCGGTAGCTGAAGACGTCCGACTCATCCTCTTCGAGGCTGAGCTTGTCGCTGGCGCTCATCGGATCCTCCGCCGCATCCGCACCCAGCTTGATCATCAGGCGCAGGTCGTTCGGGGAGTCCGCGTGGGCGAGGGCGGTGTCGTAAGTGATCTCGTGCTCGCTGTAGAGCTTGTAGAGCGCCTGGTCGAAGGTCTGCATGCCGTGCTCGGTGGACTTGCTCATCAGCTCCTTCAGCAGGTGCACCTCACCCTTGCGAATGTGATCGCTCATCAGCGGGGTGTTGATCATCACCTCGATGGCAGCGCGGCGGCCCTGGCCGTCGACGGTCTGCACCAGCTGCTGCGCCACCATGGCCCGCAGGTTCAGCGACAGATCCATCCAGACCTGCTGGTGCCGGTCGCTCGGGAAGAAGTGAATGATCCGGTCGAGCGCCTGGTTGGCGTTGTTCGCGTGCAGCGTGCACAGGCACAGGTGGCCGGTTTCGGCGAAGGCGATGGCGTGCTCCATGGTCTCGCGGGTTCGCACCTCGCCGATCATGATCACGTCCGGCGCCTGCCGCAGGGTGTTCTTCAGGGCAACCTCGAAGGAATCCGTATCAACGCCCACCTCACGCTGCGTGATGATGCAGCCCTTGTGCTGGTGGATGAATTCGATCGGGTCTTCGATGGAGATGATGTGCCCGGAGGAGTTCTCGTTTCTGTGCCCGATCATGGCCGCCAGCGAGGTGGACTTACCGGTACCGGTGGCGCCGACGAAGATGATCAGACCGCGCTTGGTCATGGCCAGATCTTCGATGATCGGCGGCAGGCCCAGATCGGAGACCAGCGGGATGTTTACCTCGATCCGCCGCAGCACCATGCCGACCAGGTTCCGTTGCTGGAAGGCGCTGACCCGGAAGCGGCCGAGGCCACGGGTGTTGATGGCGAAGTTGCACTCGTGCTCTTTGATGAACTGTTCCTGCTGGTCCTTGTTCATGACGCCGAGCACGGTGTCTTTGGATTGCTCCGGCGACAGGCTGGACTTGCCCGCGGCGAACAGCTTGCCGTTGATCTTCAGCATCGGCGGCTTGCCGGCAGTGATGAAGAGGTCAGATGCGCCCTTCTCAACCACGAGTCTCAGCAGCTTGTCGAATTCCATCAGGGTGTCCTCTTAGTCGCCGATCAGAAGTTGTCCGGGATCTTGGCTTTCTCGCGCGCAACGTCGCGGGTGATGACCCGCTTCGCCACCAGATCTTCGAGACACTGGTCCAGCGTCATCATGCCGTGCGCGGAACCGGTCTGAATGGCCGAGTACATCTGCGCCACCTTGTCCTCGCGGATCAGGTTCCGGATGGCGGGGATGCCGATCATGATCTCGTGAGCAGCCACCCGGCCGCCATTGGCTCGCTTCAGCAGCGTCTGTGAGACAACTGCCTGCAGCGACTCGGAGAGCATGGAGCGAACCATGTCTTTCTCTTCCGCCGGGAACACGTCGATCACCCGGTCGATGGTCTTGGCCGCCGAGGTGGTGTGCAGCGTGCCGAACACCAGGTGGCCGGTCTCTGCGGCGGTCAGCGCCAGGCGGATGGTTTCCAGGTCGCGAAGCTCACCGACCAGAATGATGTCGGGGTCTTCCCGGAGCGCCGAGCGCAGCGCCTCGTTGAAGCCGTGGGTGTCGCGATGGACTTCGCGCTGGTTCACCAGGCACTTTTTGGATTCGTGAACGAACTCGATCGGATCCTCGATGGTGAGGATATGGTCGTACCGATTGTCGTTGATGAAGTCGATCATGGCGGCAAGCGTGGTCGACTTGCCCGAGCCGGTCGGCCCGGTCACCAGCACCAGGCCACGCGGCACCATGGACACGTCCTTGAACACCTGGCCCATGTCCAGATCTTCCATGGTCAGCACTTTCGATGGGATGGTTCGAAAGACCGCGCCGGCACCTCGGTTCTGGTTGAACGCGTTGACCCGGAACCGGGCAACGCCAGGCACCTCGAACGAGAAGTCGGCTTCCAGAAACTCCTCAAAGTCCTTCCGCTGCTTGTCGTTCATGATCTCGTAGATCAGCGCGTGCACCTCGGAGTGTTCGAGGGGGGGCAGGTTGATGCGCCGCACGTCGCCGTCCACCCGGATCATCGGCGGCAGACCTGCAGACAGATGCAGGTCAGAAGCGCCCTGCTTGGCGCTGAACGCGAGGAGTTCGGTTATGTCCATTTTCTGTCTCTGTCCTTGTAGAGTAGGCTCTGTCCTTTGGCTCTCCACGCGCTGTTTTCACGTGGATCTGCACAGGCTGCAGCCAGGCTAACCTGGTGCCAAGCTCCGGTTATACTAGACCCCAAGTATCTGATTAACCACGCTCTTTGCCGGTGACTGCCGAAACTGAGACCCGGTTCGCAAAGCACCTTTGCACTCTGTTCAACTGCCTGGTCGAGTCACCTTGCCTACCATCGCCGAAAACCTGACAAGCGTCCGTACCGACATCACAGATGCAGCGGCCGCCTGCCATCGGGATCCGACGGAGATCACGCTGATCGCCGTCTCCAAGACCAAACCGGCGGCGGACGTGCAGGCAGCTCTGGCCGCCGGCCAGCAGCACTTCGGCGAGAACTACGTCCAGGAGGCGCTGGCCAAGATCGCCGAGGTGGGCGCCGACCCCGACGGCAGCCAGCCGATCTGGCACTACATCGGCGCCATTCAGAGCAACAAGACCAGAGACATCGCCCGGGCGTTCGATTGGGTGCACACGGTCAGCCGCGAGAAGATCGCGCGCCGATTGAACGATCAGCGCGACCAGGAGACCAACCTTTCAGTCTGCCTGCAGGTGAACGTGGATGCGGACCCGAACAAAGCCGGCGTGACCCCGGAACAAGCCCCGGCACTGCTCGAGGCCTGCCTCGGCTTCGAACGACTGGACCTGCGTGGCCTCATGACCATACTGGATCCGGAGACGATTCCCGCTGACGGCTACAATCGGCTGCGCGAGCTGTTCGAGGCGCTGAAGCCGCAGGCGCCCGACTGCTGGGATACCCTGTCCATGGGTATGAGCGGCGACTACCCGGCGGCCATTGCCGCCGGCGCTACTCAGGTGCGGGTGGGTACCGCCATTTTCGGAGCGCGCGCCTGAGCGCACGGCAAAGCAACTAAGGAGACTCATGAGCGACGACACCATCGCCTTCATCGGCGGCGGCAACATGGCCCGCAGCCTGATCAGCGGCCTGCTGAGCAGCGGCACCGCCGCCGAGAACATTGCCGTCAGCGATCCGCTGGCCGAGCAGCGCGAGCTGCTGGCCGAGCTCGGCGTCAAGGTGAGCGCCGATAACGACGCAACCATCGCCGGTGCCGCCGTGGTGGTGCTGGCAGTGAAGCCCCAGGTGCTGGGCGACGTGCTCAAGGCGCTGCCACTGGAGCCGTCCCAGCTCCTGGTGTCGATCGCTGCCGGCGTGCCCATCGCCGCCATGCGCGACTGGAGCAGCGCGGCGCAGCCGATCGTGCGCTGCATGCCGAACACACCCGCCCTGTTGGGCGCCGGCATCACCGCGCTCTTTGCCAGCGAGGCGGTCGACGAGGCGGGTCGGGACAAAGCAGAGGCCATCCTCTCCACCGCCGGCCACACCCTCTGGGTAGAAGAGGAAGAGAAGCTCGACGCGGTGACGGCGGTGTCCGGCAGCGGCCCCGCCTACTTCTTCTACCTGATGGAGGCGATGGTCGAAGCGGGCATCGAGCAGGGTCTGGACGCGGAAACGGCAACGGAGCTCACCCTGGAAACCGCTTACGGCGCCGCCCTGATGGCACGCGAGCGGACCAACACGCCGACCGAGCTGCGGGCCAACGTCACCTCGCCGGGAGGCACCACCGCAGCAGCCATCGACGCGCTGGACGCCGCCGGCGCAGGCGCTACCATTCGTGACGCGCTGGCAGCCGCCGGCGCCCGATCGAAAACCCTGGCGGAGGAGTTCGGCAAGTCATGACCGACGTGCTTTTCTACATCACCACCTTCCTGTTGCAGACGGTAACGGTGCTGTTCATCGCCCGGTTCCTGCTGCAGCTGTGTCGCGTCGACTTCTACAACCCGATCTCTCAGGGCATCGTCAAGATCACCGACCCGGTGCTCAAGCCCATGCGCATGGCGGTGCCCGCCTACCGTAACCTCGACTTCGCTTCGTTCCTGGCAGCGGTGCTGGCCCAGATCATCTTTTTCTATGCGATCGCCGCGATCCTCGGCCAATTCCCGGGCACCGCGGTGCAGGTGATCGTCAACAGCGGCATTCGGGTGCTGTCTTTCATCGTCACCGGCTTCTGGTGGGCCATCCTGATCATGATCATCGCCAGCTTCCTGGCGCCCGGCAGCTACCACCCGGCCCTGGCGCTGCTGCAGCAGCTGACAGAACCTCTGCTCGCGCCGGCCCGGAAGCTGATCCCGCCCATGGGCGGGCTCGACTTCTCGCCCATCCTGGTGTTTCTGCTGATCGGCGTCGTCGAGCGGATCCTGCCGCAGCTGTACATCTGAAAGAGCCAGCATGTCCCAGGCAACTGCCCAATCCGGTTCGGTCGGCATCGTCGAGCCCCGGACGTTTCAGCATCCCGCAGATTTTCTTCTGAAGTGCGGCACCACCCTGCCTGGCTTCGAGCTGGTTTATGAGACCTACGGCGAGCTGAACGAAGCGGCCTCTAACGCGGTGCTGATCTGCCATGCCCTGTCCGGCAATCATCACGCCGCCGGCGTGCACAGCGCCGACGATGCCAAGCCGGGCTGGTGGGATGCCTGCATCGGGCCAGGCAAACCCATCGACACGTCCAGGTTCTTCGTGGTCAGCCTGAACAACCTCGGTGGTTGCCACGGCTCCACCGGACCGCTGACCATCAACCCGGCAACGGGTGCGCCCTGGGGGCCGGACTTCCCGACGGTCACCGTCAGCGACTGGGTTCGCTCGCAGCTGCTGCTGGCCGACCACCTCGGGATCGAACGTTTCGCCGCCGTGGTGGGCGGCAGCCTCGGCGGCATGCAGGCGATGCAGTGGGCCATCGACGCGCCTGAGCGATTGGGAGCGGCCGTGCTGATCGCATCGGCCGCCCGGCTGTCGGCCCAGAACATCGCCTTCAACGAGATCGCCCGCCAGGCCATCCTCTCCGACCCGGAGTTTCACGACGGCCACTACCGGAGCCGCGGCGCGAATCCGGACCTCGGGCTGATGCTGGCCCGCATGGTCGGCCACGTCACCTACCTTTCCGACGACGGCATGGGCCGGAAATTCGGCCGGGAGATCAAGTCCGGCGACATCGCCCAGGGCCGGAACGTGGAGTTCCAGGTGGAGAGCTACCTGCATTACCAGGGCCGCTCTTTTTCCGGCCGCTTCGATGCCAACACCTACCTGCTCATGACCTATGCCCTGGACTACTTCGACCCGGCCAGCGACTACGGCAACGACCTGGTTGCCGCTCTCAGCGGCACGACCTGCGACTTCTGCGTGATCTCGTTCTCCACGGACTGGCGCTTCTCGCCGGCCCGCTCGAAAGAGATCACCGATGCGCTGATGACAGCACGGAAGAACGTGGTCAGCTGCGAGATCGAGTCAGAGCACGGGCACGATTCGTTCCTGCTGCCCATCGACCGCTACTTCGACGTGCTCGGCGGCTACTTTCAGCGGTTGGCTGAGGAGAGCAACCATGCGCGCTGACCTCGCCATCATCGCCGACTTGGTCAACCCGGGCGCCCGGGTGCTCGATCTCGGCTGCGGCGAAGGCGAGCTGTTGGCCAGGCTCAGGTCTGACAAGTCAGTCAACGGCTACGGGCTGGAGATCGATCCGGACAACATAACCACCTGCATCAGAAAGGGGGTGAACGTCATCGAGCAGGATCTGGATGCCGGTCTGGACAACTTCGCGGACGACAGCTTCGACATGGTGGTGATGACCGAGACGCTGCAGTCGGTGAAAGATCCGGTGCAGATGCTCAACGACATGCTGCGCATCGGCCAGGAGTGCATCGTCACCTTTCCGAACTTTGGCCACTGGCGCTGCCGGACCTATCTGGCCACCCGGGGCAGAATGCCGGTCTCCGAGCACCTGCCGCACAGCTGGTTCGACACGCCGAACATCCACCTGTGCACCTTCCTCGACTTCGAACGGCTCTGCCAGAGCGAAGGCTTCAAGGTGATCGAGCGTTTCGTCGTGGATGCAGAGCACGCCAACCGGCCGCTGATCAACCGCTTTCCGAACTTCTTCGGCACCTTTGCCTTCTACCGCCTCGGGAGACCTGGATCATGACTCGCACACCTGCCGGCCGGCGCCGCGCCGAACACCTGGCGCTGCTTGCGCTCGCCTTCGTCCTCTCAGGCATCGCAGCGCCCCTGCAGGCCGAGCAGAAGCAGATGCTCGGCCCGTACGAAGCGCACTACGTGGTGGTGCAGTCGACCTTCTTCAGCGAGGAGATCGCCGGCAAGTACGGCATCGTCCGCGGTCGCGATCGGGCGCTGATGAACCTCTCGTTCCTGGATGAGTCGCTGAACCCGGTTGCGGTCAGCCTGAGCGGCGTCTCGAAGAACCTGCTCAGCCAGGAGGAGGCGCTGGAGTTTCGCGAGGTGCGCGAGGGACCGGCCATCTACTACCTGGCGGAATTCCGGCACACCGACCGGGAAACGCTGCGTTTCCGCATCCAGGTCACGACGCCGGACGGCGAGACCCGCGAGCTCGCCTTTCAGCAGCAGATGTTCTGGGACGGCCGATGAAAGTTGTGCTCGCCAGCGGTAACGCCGGCAAGCTCCGCGAGCTGAACGCCCTGCTCGCGCCCTTCGACATGACCCTGATCGCGCAGGCGGAGCTCGGCATCGAGCCCGGCCCCGAGACCGGCTGCACCTTCGTCGAGAACGCCCTGGAGAAAGCCCGGCACGCCAGCCGGGCCAGCGGGCTGCCGGTGATCGCCGATGACTCGGGCATCTCCGTCGATGCGCTGGATGGCGCGCCAGGCGTCTATTCCGCTCGATACGCCGGCGAGCCGGGTGACGATGCCGCCAACAACGCCAAGCTGATCACCGCGCTCACCGAGCTCGGCGCGCTCGGCGCCGACGGCGAGCCTTCGGCGCGAACGGCTGCCCATTTCTACTCGGTGGTGGTGCTGCTGCGGCACGCGGAAGATCCGACCCCGTTGATAGCGGCCGGTCGCTGGCACGGCCAGATCACCGGTCAGCCACGCGGCAGCAACGGCTTCGGCTACGACCCGCACTTCTGGTTGCCGGAGCGGCAGCTGACCTCGGCGCAGCTGCCCACGGAAGAGAAGAACCGGATCAGCCACCGGGCCCTGGCCGTCGCCGCCCTGACCCCGCAGCTCGACGACGTGCGCTCATGAGCGGTCGGCAGCGATGGCCGGGCTGACCGCCTCGGTCTACGTGCACCTGCCCTGGTGCGTGAAGAAGTGCCCTTACTGCGACTTCAACTCCCACCCGCTCAAGGCTGAGCTGCCGGCAGCGGAATACGTGCAGGCGCTTGTTGCGGACCTGCAGCTGCAGCTGCAGGAAGCGAACGTCAGCAGCGTGCCCAGCGTGTTTTTTGGTGGCGGCACGCCGAGCCTGTTTCCGCCCGAGGCGTTCGCCAGCGTGCTCGACGTTCTCGAGGACCTGCTCGCAGACGGCGCCGAGGTCACCATGGAAGCCAACCCCGGCACCACCGAACATGGCGATCTCGGTGGCTACCGGGAGGCAGGCATCAACCGCATCTCCTTCGGCGCTCAATCCTTCGACGATGCCCGTCTGGTAGAGCTGGGACGGATCCACGACAGCAGCGCGATCCGCAGCAGCTTCGAGCTGGCCCGGAAGGCAGGGTTCGACAACCTGAACCTGGATCTGATGTACGGCCTGCCGAACCAGTCCCGTGACGGTGCTCTTGCCGATCTCCGGGCTGCCATCGCGTTGGGGCCTGAGCACATCTCCTGGTACCAGCTGACCCTGGAACCGAAGACGGAGTTCGCCCAGCGGCCACCACCGCTGCCTGGCGATATCGTGCTGGAAAGCATGGAGCAGGCCGGCTACCGGCTGCTGGACGAGGCCGGGTACCGGCGCTATGAGGTGTCCGCGTTCGCCCGGGCGGGCCGGGAGTGTCGGCACAACCGCCAGTACTGGACGTTTGCCGATTACCTCGGCGTTGGTGCCGGTGCGCACGGTAAGTATCGGCTTGCCGATGGCACCAGCCTGCGGACCCGCAAGGCGCACCAGCCCCGCCTGTACCTGGCGGACCCCGAAGCCACCGTGGTCGAGCCGATTCCTGAGGAGGCATTACCCGGCGAGTTCATGCTGAACGCCCTCAGGCTGACCCGGGGCGTACCGAACGAGCAGTTTGCCGCATCCACCGGGCTCGGCCTCGACGCGCTGGACGTGGCGCGGCGGGAACAGATCGAAGCCGGGTTGCTCAGAGGCGACCGCCTGGCGGCTACCGAGCGGGGTTACCCGCTGCTGGACAGCCTCATCCAGGCGTATCTGTAGACCCTGTGCCGACGCTGCCGCTGGCCTCATCCCGGCGGCGGTAGCAGAGATCCCAGACGGCATGGCCGAGACGCTGGCCGCGGGCTTCGAATCGGGTCACGTTGCGCCCCTCGAAGCGCGGGGCGAAGCCATCGTCGGCCTCATTGGCCAGCCGCTGCTCCGCGTTCAGCACCTCGAGCATCTGCTCGGCGTAATGCTGCCAGTCGGTAGCCAGGCGGAGGCGGCCGCCGGGCTGCAGCCGCCCGGCCAGGGTCGCTGCAAAGGCCGGGTTGATCAGTCGGCGCTTGTGGTGCCGCTTCTTCGGCCAGGGATCCGGAAAGAAGATCCGCACCTCGGCCAGGCTGTCGGGCGCAATGGCGGTCTCGAGGATTTGTGCCGCATCGTCGCTGAGCACGCGGATGTTCTCGAGGCTTCGTTCTGCCATGCCTTTGAGCAGGCTGCCGATGCCCGGCTCGTAGACTTCTATGCCAAGCAGGTTCCAGTCCGGTGCGCTCTCAGCCCAGTCCAGCAGCGCCTGGCCGCTGCCGAAGCCTATCTCCAGGCCCGTCGGGCCTGCCCGTCCGAAGGTCGCCGCCAGATCCAGCTCGGACTCTCCGGGCTCCAGCAGCATTGCCGGCCCGTACTCAGCCAGCGCTTTCGCCTGGCCGCGAGTCAGACGACCGCGCTTGCGCAGATAGGCGCTCACTTTTCCGCCCGGCTGATGGCTGCAACGACCAGAGCCAGCCAGCCGATGATGAAGGCGACGCCGCCGAGCGGGGTCACGGGTCCAAGCAGCGTCGGCCCACCCAGCGCCAGCAGGTAGAGACTGCCGGAGAAGAGCAGCACGCCGACGACGAAGCTCCAGCCGGCAACCTCGAGCGCACGGCCGCTGGCGCCCGGAAGCTCCCGGAGCAGACCGCAGGCAAGCAGCGCGATGGCATGGACCAGGTGATACTGGACCGCGGTGTCCCAGACCGCAGCGCCTCGCTCGGTCAGCACGTCGGCCAGCGCGTGGGCGCCAAAAGCACCGAGGCAAACGCCAACGGCGCCGTAAACGGCGCCGCAGAGTAGAAAGGGATTAGTGGCGATAACGCCCGAGGCGTCAGCCGGCGAGCGCCAGCTTCAGCTTCTTCATGGCGTTCTTCTCGACCTGACGAATCCGCTCCGCGGACACGCCGTACTCATCCGCCAGGTCCTGCAGGGTGGTTTTGTCATCGAGTAACCAACGCCGCTGAATGACATCCCGACTGCGGTCGTCCAGCGCAAAGAGCGCTTCGCGCAGCTTCTCACTGCTGTCGGACTGGAAGTCCGCATCGGCAATCAGGTCTGCCGGGTCCGCCTCGGCGGACGCCAGATAGTGCACGGGCGAGGTGGCCGCCTCGTCGTCGTCCGCATCCGCGGGCGATTCGTAGGTCAGATCCGTGGCCGCCAGCCGCCCTTCCATCCGGGTCACTTCCTGCTCGGACACGCCGAGCTCTTCAGCGACCGCCTTGGTCTCTTCTCTGGTCAGCCAGGCGAGACGCTTCTTCGACGAGCGCAGATTGAAGAACAGCTTGCGCTGCGCCTTGGTGGTTGCCACCTTGACGATGCGCCAGTTGCGAAGAATGAACTCGTGCATCTCCGCCTTGATCCAGTGCACGGCAAAAGACACGAGACGAACACCCACCTCCGGGTTGAAGCGCTTGACGGCTTTCATCAGGCCGACGTTGCCTTCCTGTATGAGGTCGGCTTCGGACAGGCCGTAACCACGATAGCTGCGAGCCAGATGCACGACGAAGCGCAGGTGGCAGAGCACCAGCTCACGCGCCGCTTCCAGGTCGTTTTCGTAGTAGAAACGCTCGGCCAGGGCCTTTTCCTGCTCTGGCGTCAGCACCGGGAAGGCGCTGATGGTCTGCACGTAGGCATCCAGGTCGCGACCCGGGGCCAGGGCATTCAGGGCAATTACGTCCGTTGTCATTGTGATACCTCCGGTAACACTCGTCTCTTCCTAGGGGCATATTAGCACTCCTATTGTAGGACTGCTAATGCTTGACTTGGTTCCCGAATGTCACCTTAACGTATTGAATTCACATAATTTCCAGATCTTTCAGCCTGGATGTGGCCGCCATCAGGGCGCCCAGCACGCCGAGCACGCCACCGATCAGCAGCAGGCTGCCGAGAAACAGCGGATCAAAGCCAATCAGGTCCAGCTCCTGAGAATAACTGCCAATTAAACTGCTCAACGGCGCTTCAACGATGACCAGACACAGGCTGATCAGCATGGCCGCGATCAGCCCGCCGCCGAGCCCGTAAAACGCCCCGAAGTAGAGAAACGGGCGGCGCATCTGTCGCTGCGTGGCGCCGATCAGCTTCAGCACCTTCAGCTCTTCCAGGCGCGCTTCGATCGCGAGGCGGACGGACGTGGACGTGACCAGCACGGCCCCCACCCCGAACAGGGCCCCGAGAATGACGCCCAGCCTGCTGACCACCGCGGAGATATCCGAGACCCGCTCCAGCCAGGTCTTCTCCACCACCACCTCGGCGACGCCATCGTATCCGGATACCGCCTCGGTCATGGCCGCCAACGCTTCGACGCTGACGTCCGTCGCCAGCGTCGCCTTCAGCGAGGCGGGCAGAGGGTTGGCATCCAGCAGCGCCAGCGCATCCGCCAGATCGGTGAAGCGGGAAAACTCTTCCAGCGCCGAGTCAGGGTCCGTAATCGCCACCTCGACGATCCGCTCATCCGCCGCGAGCCTGGCTCGTGCAGCCTCGATGACAGCAGCATCCGCATCGAGGCCGAAGTAGGCCGTCAGGCCCGGCCGCCCGTCCCAGGCCGCGGTCATGGCCGACAGGTTCTGCTGAATCAGGTAAAGGCCGGCGGGCAGCGCCAGGGCGATGCCTACCAGCAGCCAGACCAGCAGGCTGGTGCCGAGCCGGGCACTGATGAAGTGCACGGTCTCCTGGCCAATCCGGACGTGATCACGCCACCAGGCCCCGACGCCGGGCCGAACCGGCGGCCAGGGATCGCTGGCTCTGCGTGGCGCTTCAGCTTCAGCCATCCACCTCTCCAGCCGCATCGGACCGAGCCCGCATGTCCACACCATCGCGAACGATCATGCCCTGATCCAGCTCGATGATCCGCACCCCCATCGACTCGATGAGATCGCGATCGTGGGAAGCGACGATGACCGTGGTGCCCACCTGATTGAACTGCTCGAACAGCTTCATGATGTCCCGGGAGAGCTCCGGGTCCAGGTTGCCCGTCGGCTCGTCGGCGAGCAGGATTTTCGGCCGCGTCACCACCGCCCGGGCGATGCCGACCCGCTGTTGCTCTCCGGTCGACAGGTAGCGTGGAAACAGCCGCTCCTTCTCCAGCAGCCCGACCCGGGACAACGCCGCTCGCACCCTCCGGGCGATGTCCTTCTCCTTCATGCCGCTGATGCGAAGCGGCAGCGAGACGTTGTCGTAAACGCTGCGATGGGAAAGCAGGTGATGATCCTGAAAGACCGCACCAAGATGCTGGCGGTAATGCGCCAGCCGGCGTCCGCCCATCCGGGTGACGTTCACCCCGTTGACCAGGATCTGTCCTCTGGACGGCTGATCCAGGCAGAGCAGCAGCTTCAGAAAGGTGCTTTTACCGGCGCCCGAGTGGCCGGTGAGGAAGGCCATGGAGCCTTCCGAGAATTCCGCCGACACGTTGACCAGGGCTTCCTGACCATTGTCGAAGCGCTTGGTTACGCCGTGGAACTCGATCTGCGCCACTGATCAGGCTACCCGGACGCCGCCTGCCCGGCCGCCTCTTCGTCGGGCAGCAGCGCAGCGACGAAGTCCGCCGGCTCGAAGGGGCGCAGGTCGTCTGCCCCCTCACCAACACCGATGTAATACACGGGGATCGGGCGGCCACTGTCCTTGAGGCTACGGGCGATGGCGAAGATCACGCCCGCCTTCGCGGTGCCATCCAGCTTGGTCAGAATGAGGCCGGACACGCCCACCGCGGCATAAAACTCTTTGACCTGAGACAGCGCGTTCTGGCCAACGCCAGCATCGAGCACCAGCAGCACTTCGTGCGGCGCCCCTTCCTGCAGCCTGCCGACCACCCGCTGCACCTTCTTCAGCTCTTCCATCAGGTTGGTTTTCGCCTGCAGGCGCCCGGCGGTATCGGCGAGGACCACATCGATCCCCCGGCTGGCCGCCGATTGCACGGCATCGAAGACCACCGAAGCGCTGTCCGCGCCCTGGCCCTGCGAAACCACCGGAATGTCCTCCCGCTCCCCCCAGGCGCTCAGCTGCTCCACCGCCGCGGCGCGGAAGGTGTCTCCCGCAGCGAGCAGCACCGAATGGCCGGCCCCTTTCAGCTGCCGGCTCAGCTTGCCGATGGTCGTGGTTTTGCCGACGCCGTTCACCCCCACGAAGAAGATGACGAATGGCCGCTCGTCGCCGATCACCAGAGGCCTGGCCAGCGGCTCCAGCACCTGCTCTAACAAGCTGGCCAACGAATCGTAAAGCGCGGCAGTATCGTTCAGCTCTTTCCGGCGCACCCGAGCGGCAAGCTGGTCCATGATCTCCCGGGTCGTGTCGATGCCGACGTCGGTGAGCAGCAGCGCCGTCTCCAGCTCTTCGAGCGCAGCCTCGTCGATCTCCTTCTCGCCGAGAATCAGGTTGCCCATGCCCGTTGCGAGCTGGTTGCGGGTCTTGCCGAGCCCGGACTTCAGGCGTCCCCAGAGGCCTTTCTTCTCGTTGTTTCCCTGCTCTTCGCTGTCTTTCGCTTCGCTCACTCGTATTCCTGGTGCGACGTTTTTACTACCCTTGCCTCCATGTCGAACAATGAAGTGCGCATCATCGGCGGTCAATGGAGAGGCCGGAAGCTGTCGTTCCCGGACCGCCCCGGCCTGCGCCCGACCCTCGGCCGGGTCCGCGAGACCCTGTTCAACTGGCTGGCCCCGCACATTCATGAGGCCCGCTGCCTGGACCTGTATGCCGGCAGCGGCGCGCTCGGGTTCGAGGCCCTCTCCAGAGGCGCGGCAGAGGTTACCTTCGTGGAACGGGATCGGAAAGCCGCGGCTGCGCTGAAGGCAAACGCCGCCATGCTCGAGGCCAGCGCCCAGGTACTGCAGATGCCCGCGGCGCGCTTTCTCGCCCGAGCGGCGGAGCCCTTTGATCTGATCCTGTTCGATCCGCCGTTCTCGGACAGCGGCGCCCCGGCTGAACTCGGCACGCTGCTCGATACGCATCTGGCCGAAGGCGGCCATCTTTATCTGGAGACTGCCAGGCGCGCGCCGCTACCTCTGCCCGACCGGGTGCTCAAGTCTTCCAGCGCAGGAGACTGTCAGTTCGCGCTGTACCGCTGAGCGGGACCGGAAAATCCACGCCGACAGCCATCTTGCCAGCTCAAACACGGCTGGATACCATCGCGGCGCGCTCTACGGTAAGCGCCTTGGGGGAAAGTCATGAATGTCGTCGTCTATCCGGGTTCGTTCAACCCGATCACCAACGGTCATACCGATCTGATCCGGCGGGCCCTCAGCCTGTTCGATAAGGTCATCCTGGCCATTGGCACTTCAGCTCAGAAGGATCCGAAGGTGGATCTCGCCGATCGGATTGCGCTGTGCACGGAGGTGCTGGCGGAGTACGGCGACAAGGTGGAGGTCGAGGGTTTCAACAGCCTGCTGGTGGACTACGTCAACAGCAAGGGGACCAAGTTCATCCTGCGGGGCCTGCGCACCGTGACCGACTTCGACTATGAGTTTCAGATGGCGGAGATGAACCAGTCGCTGGACCCGGAGATCGAGTACGTGTTCTTACCGACCTCGAAGGACTGCTCCTTCATCTCCTCGACGCTGGTGCGGGAAATCGCCGCGCTGGGCGGCGATGTGTCTCAGTTCGTGCATCCTGCGGTCGTCGCGTCCTTCGACCGGCAGGGCTGAGATCCGTTACTGAGTTTCAGCCGTGTACTGACGGCGACCGGCAGAGCGGCAACCCAGACAGCGGACGAAGGCTTCCCGGGCAGGTCCGCCAACCAGCGTATCAGCCGCTTCGCCGGCATTACCGCCGAGCAGCGAGAAAGGCAGGCTCACACCCCAGATGACCGCACCTGCGCCCGTGGCAACGATGCCGATCGGCCGAGCAACGACGGCGTCAGCAACCTGATCTTCCCAGCGCGGGCCGGTTTCGAGACTGCTGTAGTTACTGCTGGCAGCCTGGCTCGGTACGGAGGCCAGTCCCAGACCCAGGGCGACGACGGCCGTCATGGCCGCTCGGTTCAAGCTTTTCATTCCTCGAGTTCCTTTTCCAAAAAGCCTTAGAAATCCTGAGGCACTTTAGCACCCTCACTTCCTAAAACCCTGAGCCCTTTGGCATTTTGAGCAATAAACCGTGGCGCGTCCGCCGAGCCGGATGCCCTTCAACGGGGTCTCACAGAGCGGGCAGGGCTCGCCTTGCCGGTCGTAGACGTTCAGCACCTGTCGGAAGTAGCCAGGATTGCCATCTTGATTGACGAAATCTCTGAGCGTGGTCCCGCCCATCTGAATCGCTGCCGCCAGTACCTGGCGGATGCGCTCCGCCAGCACCTCGTAAGCCGCCAGGCTGACCCGTGTCGCCTGGACGGTCGGCCGGATACCCGCCAGAAACAGGGCCTCATTGGCGTAGATGTTGCCAACCCCGACCACCACATGGCCGTCCATGATGAAGTTTTTTACCGCCACCCGGCGGCCCCTGGCCCTGGCTTTCAGGTACTCGCCGGAGAACCCCGAATCCAGGGGCTCCACGCCCAGCTCGCGAAGCAGCCGATGCTCCCCGGCGACGGCCAGCGGATCGGCCCCGGCAGGCACCGGCTGCCAGTGCGCGCTGCCGAAGCGGCGGGGGTCGTTCAGACGCAGTGACTTGTCGCCATCGTACTCGAATATCAGATGGTCGTGCTTCAGCAGCTCTGCATCCCAGGAGAGGACACGCAGGCTGCCTGACATCCCCAGATGCAGGATCAGCACGCCCTCCTCGAAGACGAACAGCAGATACTTGGCTCGGCGCTGCACGCCCAGCAGCTGCTGCCCGGCCAGGGAGTCGGGCAGCGCCACCGGCCAGCGCAGCCGCGCCTCCCGGACCCGGACCGCCATCAGCTGCCGACCGCTGAGCAACGGCTCAACGCCGCGCCGAGTGGTTTCTACCTCCGGCAGTTCAGGCAATGTCCGGCCTCAGTTGTTAAGTAAGTGTTCGCTTTCATCAAGAATACCTGCTTGCGGGCTTCTGAAGCTGCGCCATCAACCGGCATCTCGATCGCCCAGGCACAAAAAAGCGCGCTCGACGGCGCGCTTTTGCAGCATTCAGAGCCGCCCTCGAGGGGCCCGACTGCTTACTTGATCTTCGCCTCGGTGTAGAGGACGTGCTTCCGTACGACCGGGTCGTACTTCTTCATTTCCAGCTTGTCCGGGGTGTTCCGCTTGTTCTTGTCGGTGGTGTAGTAGTGGCCGGTGCCAGCGCTCGATACCAGTTTGATCTTATCCCGCATGACAAATCTCCTAGACTTTCTCGCCGCGCTTGCGCATGTCTGCCAGCACCGCATCGATGCCTTTCTTGTCGATGATGCGCATACCCTTGGAGGACACCTTCAGGCGCACGAAGCGATTTTCGCTTTCCACCCAGAAACGATGGCTGTGCAGGTTCGGCGAGAACCGGCGCCGGGTCTTGTTCTGGGCGTGGCTGACGTTGTTGCCCGTCATGGGACGCTTTCCGGTCACCTGACATACTTGGGACATGGCTGAAGTGTCCTGAAAAAAATGAGGCGCGTTTATACCAGAGGGCCTCAGCCGTAGCAAGATTTTGCGGCTCAGGGAGGGTGCAACTAGCCCAGCAGGCCGCGCTCCGCAAAGGAGACTTCCGTGCCACGGCCCACCACCAGATGATCCAGGACCCGCACGTCGATGCGCCGCAGCAGGTCCGTCAGATCGCTGGTGAGCGCCAGATCGCTGGCACTCGGCTCGGCCACGCCGGACGGGTGGTTGTGCGCCAGAATCACCGCCGCCGCATTCAGCTCCAGGGCGCGCCGCAGCACCTCCCGCGGGTGCACCGAAGCCCGGTCTACGGTCCCGTAAAACAGCGGCTCGAAGCGGATCAGGCGGTGTCGGCTGTCCAGGAAGAGGCAGGCAAAGACCTCACGCCGCTGGCAGGCCAGCTTCAGGCGCAGGAACCGGCGCACGGCGGCGCTGGAGGACAACCCGGGCATGGCTCTGAGCCCTGACTCCGCCGCCCGCTCGATCAGGGCCACCGCGGCGAGCAGCCGCGCGACACGCACCCGGCCGAGCCCCGGAACCGCCAGCAGCCCGGCCGCCGGGGCCTGGAGCAGCGCTACGGCGCTGCCCTCAGCCTGATTCTGGCGGATCCCGATGGCGGCGCGGGCATCGGCCAGCCCGAGCCAGAGCGCCAGCAGCTCATCGTCGGTAACCGCCGCAGGACCAGCAGCCAGCAGCCGGGATCTGGCCACCTCCAGATCGGCCTCAGTTGCCGGATTCGACCGCCGATCCGCGCGGCCGTCAGGCCGCTCTTCCGGGCGAAAATCTGCGTAGGCGTGCTGATTTCGGCTGCCAGGCCCCATGCTATAGTCCGCCCATGATCGCGCTCAGTGAACGCAAAATATTAGTCGGGGTGACCGGCGGCATCGCTGCGTACAAAGCGCCACAGCTCGTGCGAGAACTGCGCCAGGCAGGCGCCGAGGTGCAGGTGGTCATGACCGCCAGCGCCGCCGAGTTCGTCACCGCCACCACCCTGCAGGCCGTCTCCGGCCAGCCGGTTCGCGACACCCTGTGGGACGCGGCGGCCGAGGCTTCCATGGGGCACATCGAGTTGGCGCGATGGGCCGATCTGATCCTGATCGCGCCGGCCACTGCCGACCGCCTGAGCCGGCTGGCGAGCGGCCACGCCGACGACCTGCTCGGCGCGCTCTGTCTGGCCACGCGCTCACCCATCGCCCTGGCGCCCGCCATGAACCAGGTAATGTGGGAAGCGCCGGCCACCCGCCGCAACCTGGCAATCCTTGAGGCCGACGGGGTTCACCTGATCGGTCCTGATGTGGGCGATCAGGCCTGTGGTGAAACCGGCCCCGGGCGCATGAGCGAACCGACCGAGATCGTTGCGGCCGCCGCGGCTATCCTGGCCGACAGCCCTTCCCGGGCTACGGTGCGCGACATCACCCTGAACCGGGATCTCGAGGACCGCCACGTGGTCATCACCGCCGGGCCGACCCGGGAAGCCATCGATCCGGTGCGCTACATCTCCAACCACAGCTCCGGCAAGCAGGGTTACGCCCTGGCTGCGGCAGCGCTGGCCGCCGGGGCACGGGTCACGCTGATCAGCGGCCCCGTGCACGAACCCGTGCCGGACGGCGCCGATCTGGTGCCGGTGGAGTCGGCCAGGGACATGCACGCGGCTGCCCTGGCGGCAGCGCCTGAAGCAGACCTCTTTATTGCCGTTGCCGCGGTGGCCGACTACCGGCCGGAAACCGTCGCCGAGCAGAAAATCAAGAAAGCGGAAGGGGGCGACAACGGCCTGCACCTGGACCTGGTGCAGAATCCGGATATCGTCGCTGCCGTTGCCGCCCTGCCCGATGGGCCGGTGGTGGTGGGCTTTGCCGCCGAGACCCACGACGCGCTGGTCCACGCCCGCGGCAAGCTGACCCGCAAGGGTCTCGACGCCATCGTCGTCAACGACGTCTCGCGCCAGGACATCGGCTTCGGCGCCGATGAGAACGCCGCCACCCTGATCTGGGCAGATGGCGAGCTCACCCTGCCGAAGCAGAACAAGGCCCGCCTGTCCCAGGCCCTCCTCACCAAGCTCAGCGAGCTGTTCATGCCCCGGTTTGTGCGCCAGTTAGCGAACACAAACCCTGATAACGCGGCAAAATAGCAGCTGGCCACTCCAGCATCAGGCCACTAACATAGCCGCGGCATCCGCGTGCCACCCCGACTGAGCCGGACGGGTGGTCGGGTTGTCTCCCCCACATTCTAAGGACGGACAGATGGCAAGAGCCAAAGGGAAAGACCCAGCCCTGAGAACGCCGACCAAGAAATCCCGCCAGTCGGCACGCAACGCCATCTGGAATCACGCCCTGCTCGCCATCGTCACCGGTGTGGTCGGCGTGGTGGCGATGATCGGTCTGGTCTGGTGGCAACTCGTGGTCTCGACCAACGAGACCAACATCGGCCAGCAGATGAACCTGCTCAATCAGGCTTATGCCGGCCACTTCAACGGCCAGATCCAGGCGATCAAGCGACGCACCGATGCGCTCGCCACAGCGGATGAAACCATCAACACCCTGGTCGCCGGAGATCCTGATCAGATCAAGGCGCTGAGCGAGCGGCTGACCCGTCAGCATGGCTATGCGCGGCGCATCGAGATCGTCCCCAAAGGGCAGGCGGAGATTGATCAACGCGGCTCAGTTCCTATCGGTTTTGCTGCCAGAGACGTGATCGAGCGGGCCGAAAGAGCACCGTTCATTGGGCCAGAGATCTCCAACTCCCAGAGTGACGTGCTGTTTGTGGCTCAGCCGGTCCTGCAGGACGGCGTGGTGCGCGGTGTCCTGTTCATCGCCCTGGACAAGAACGGGCTGCTTTTCGAGCCGCTCTCTGCCATGGGCGACACCGCCGAGTTCGGCACGGTGAAGATACTGCAGACAGTGAAAGGCGCCGAGACCGAGGTGTTCCGCTTCGGCAAGCCGGGCTCCGTTGACGGCGCGATCGAAACCGCCCTGACCGCGCCGCAGTGGGCCATGGTCTTCGAGCCCAACTCCGGCGCCCTGTCGCCGTCCAATCAGATTGCCAGCCTGGTGACGGCGGCGGCCGTGATGCTCGGCTTCTTCCTGGCCGGCATCGCGTTTTCCTTCTCCTCGCTTTCCAACAAGGTGCAGAAAGACTGCGACACCCTGGCCGCCTACTTGAGCCAGGTCATGCGGGGGCGGAACCCGAAGATGGACAGCTACGAGCTGCCCATGTTCCGGCAGCTGGCCATGACGGCCGCCCAACAGCAGCAGCGCAGCGCGCCGGCGCCGGACAAGAAGTCCAGCGGCAAAGGCGACCCGGCCGATCTGCTGGCCGACGAGGAAGAGGATGAGCCGGCACCCGCGCCCACGCCCAAGGAAGAGAAGGACGACCTGCTGGACGATGAGGAGAGCTTCCTTGAAGTCGACGCCTCGAAGGACGCCAACGACAACTTCGGCATCGAGGTGAGCGAAGACGTAGGCCCTGTAGAGATGGGGCTGGATCTCTCCGACGATATCTTCCGCGCCTACGACATCCGCGGCATCACAACAAAGAACCTCACGGAAGACGTGGTCTACTGGATCGGCCGCTCGTTCGCGGCCGAAGCGCAAGCCAAGAATCAGACCCGGGTGGCAATCGGTCGGGACGGCCGGCACTCGTCGGCGCCGCTTCGCGATGCCCTCGCGCGCGGGCTGACCGAAGGCGGCTGCGATGTGATCGACATCGGTCAGGTGCCGACGCCGCTCCTCTACTTTGCCACCCACGCGCTGGATACCGGCACCGGCATCATGATCACCGGCAGCCACAACCCGCCGGACTACAACGGCCTGAAGATGATGATCGCCGGCGAGACGCTGGCGGAAGAGCGCATCCAGGGGCTGAAGCGCCGCCTGCACGACAACGAGCTGACGGAAGGCGAAGGCGAGATCGAGGAGATGGATCTGAACGACCACTACCTGGACCGGGTGCTGGAGAGCGTGGTGGTTGCCCAGCCCTGCAAGGTAGTCGTTGACTGCGGCAACGGCGTTGCCGGCGAGCTGGCCCCTCGATTGCTCGAGGAGCTCGGCTGCGAGGTGGTGCCGCTGTACTGCAACATCGATGGTGACTTCCCGAACCATCACCCCGACCCTGCCGAGCCGGAAAACCTCAAGGATCTGATCGACGTGGTCAAAGACGAGCAAGCCGATATCGGCCTCGCCTTCGACGGCGACGGTGACCGGCTCGGCGTGGTCACGCCGTCCGGGGACATCATCTGGCCGGACAAGATGCTCATGCTGTTCGCCCAGGACATCGTCGGTCGCAACCCGGGCGCGGACATCATCTACGACGTGAAGTGCTCGCGACACCTGAACAACGTGATCAGCGAGTACGGCGGCCGGCCCATCATGTGGCGCACCGGCCACTCGCACATGAAGGCCAAGCTGAAGGAAACGGGCGCGCTGCTCGCCGGTGAGTTCAGCGGCCACATCTGCTTCGCCGAGCGCTGGTACGGCTTCGACGACGCCCTCTACTCTGCAGCCCGGCTGCTGGAGATCCTCGGCTCCGAGTCGAAGAGCGTGGACGAGGTGTTCGCTCAGTTCCCGGTGACCTTCGCAACGCCGGAGCTGAAGATCAGCACCACGGAACGGCGCAAGTTCGAAGTGATCGACGCCCTGGCCAAAAACGCCGACTGGGGTGACGGCACGGTGACGGATATCGATGGCGTGCGGGTCGACTTCGCCGATGGCTGGGGCCTGATCCGGGCATCCAACACCAGCCCCGTGCTCTCCCTGCGCTTCGAAGCGGATGGGCAGGCAGCGCTGGAACGCATTCAGAAAGAGTTCCAGGCCGCGCTCAGCGAGATCGACCCTGAGCTATCATTCGACGCCAGATGAGCAATAACAAAGTTACAGACGTAGCGGCAGTCCTCACCGAGGCCCTGCCCTACATCCAGCAGTTCCATGGCTCCACCTTCGTGGTCAAGTACGGTGGCAACGCCATGGTGGACGAGGACCTGAAGAACTCGTTTGCCCGCGACATCGTCCTGCTCAAGCTGGTGGGCCTGAACCCGGTGATCGTGCACGGCGGCGGCCCGCAGATCGGTGACCTGCTGGAACGGCTCAACATCCCGACCAAGTTCGTCGGCGGCATGCGGGTGACCGACGCAGCCACCATGGATGTGGTGGAGATGGTGCTCGGCGGCCTGGTCAATCAGGACATCGTGTCCATGATCAACGCCCATGGCGGTCGCGCCGTTGGCATCACCGGCAAGGATGGCGACCTGATCCGGGCCGAGAAGCTCACCGTCAGCCAGTCTTCACCCGATGTGGACGTGCCGGAGATCATCGACATCGGCCACGTCGGCCGGGTCGCGGAGGTACGGCCGGAGATCCTGTCGACCCTGGTGGGCGAGGACTTCATCCCGGTGATCGCGCCGATCGGTGTCGGCCCCGGCGGCGAGTCCTACAACATTAACGCCGACCTGGTGGCCGGCAAGCTGGCCGAGCAGCTGAACGCGGCAAAGCTCATCCTGCTGACCAACACCCCCGGCATTCTGGATGAGGCCGGCAAGACGATCCCGAGCCTGACCGCCAGCGAGGCGGAAGGGCTGGTCAGCTCCGGCGTCATTTCCGAGGGCATGCTGCCGAAAACCGACTGCGCGCTGTCGGCGATCCGCGCCGGCGTGGGCAGCGTGCAGATCCTCGATGGCACCGTGCCGCACGCGCTGCTGCTCGAGATCTTCACGGACGCCGGCATTCACACGCAGATCCTGCCGGACCAGCCCGATGGAGGTAGCCAATGAGCAAGCCGAGCCGTCGCGAAGAGATCCTGCAGGCGCTGGCCGCCATGCTGGAGAGCCAGCCGGGCGCACGGATCACGACCGCCGCCCTGGCCAAAGAGGTCGGCGTGTCGGAAGCCGCCCTGTACCGGCACTTCCCGAGCAAGGCGAAGATGCTCGAGGGCCTGATCGAGTTTATCGAGGAGAGCCTGTTCAGCCGCATCAGCCGCATCATGACAGAGGAGCCCACGGCCCAGGCCCGTTGCCGGAAGCTGCTGGCACTGCTGCTGACGTTCGCCGAGAAAAATCCGGGCATGGCCAGGCTGATGACGGGCGAAGCGCTGCAGGGGGAAACCCAGCGCCTGCGCGGCCGGATCCGTCAGGTCTACGACCGGCTGGAAACTCAGCTCCGCCTCATTCTCCGTGAGTGGGCGGCAACCCGGGTTCCGGGGCCTGAGCTGGGATCAGCCGCGGCGGCCAACCTGCTGCTGGCCGCCGCCGAAGGCCGCATCCATCAGTTCGTCCGCAGTGAGTTTCGTGCCCTGCCCACATCCAGCTGGACAGAGCAGTGGGAGGCGCTGGAACGCGCCGTGTTCAGATAGGGTCGGCTACCAGTTGGCGTGCGCGAGCTGCTCCTCGTCGCAGCCATGCATCTGGAACACCCGGCGCTCTTCGTCAAAATCCTGAGCCTTGGTGACCCGCGATTGCTCGCTCTGCTCGATCTGAGCGGTGTGGCTGGCAATTGAGTTCTCGGCCTCCTCGATGTTGTCGAGCAGGACAGTGGAGATCTGCTTGCCTGACCGCTCCAGCGTCGCCGCCCGGTCCTGGAGGCTCTTCAGCTCGGTCTGGCTGAGCTCAAGGTTGGCCTGGGCATTCTGCAGCGACTCTTCGAGCTGCGCTTCGAACTGGGCTTCCGCGTCGTCGATGTCATCCAGCGTTTCGTAGCGCCGATGCACCCGGGCCACCGCCTTCTCGCAGGCTTCCAGCTTCCGCTCCCGCTCGAGCTTGGCCGCGTACTCCTCCTCGGAGAGCTGGGCCGCAACCCGGCGGACCAACCGGCCGGACTCGTCGATCACGTCGTAGCCGTTCGGCACCAGATGGTTCGGCACCGAGTAGCCGATCTCCTGGTAACCCTTGTCGTTGATGTAGCGATACAGCTGCGCCGCGTCGGCCGGCATGGCGATGGCCATTGCCAGCAAGGCGGGCGCCGCCAGGCGACGAAGCTGCGTGGCCGCAGTCGTCAGGCCCTGTTGTGAGACAAGTAATTTGCCGGATTTAGCATTTTCCATGGTTTGCCCTGTCTGCTTCTGTCGCCGGATTTGCCAGTTCCTGGTGATGATGCCTGGATGTGCCTTCAAAGACCGTTTCCCTGGTCACAGAAGGCTGCCTGATAGTCTCGAATTGCGTCCAATATCGCCGGAGGATGGTTGTCTGCACCCCCATTCAAGTCAAGGTACTCGATCACGTCCTGCAGGCTGAGCAGGCTGGCCACCGGCACCTGAAGCTCTTCGGCAAGCCGGCTGACGGCCGTGCCGGGCTCATTCGCGACCACCTTTTCCTGACGGTCCAGGGCGATCAGCACGCCCACCAGGGTGCCACCGGCCTCCCGAATCAGGCTGGCAGCTTCGCGCACCGCGGTTCCGGCGGTGAGCACATCGTCCACCAGCAGCAACCGCCCGCTGACCGGCGCGCCGACGAACTGGCCGCCCTCGCCATGGTCTTTGGCTTCCTTGCGGTTGAAGACCCAGCCGCAGTCCTGGCCGCGGGCTGCCAGCGCTGACGCGGTAGCCACAGCAATGGGGATGCCTTTGTAGGCCGGGCCGAACACCGAATCGAAGGGCAGGCCAAGACGCTCGGCGCCATCGGCGTAGGCAGCCCCGAGGCGGGCGATGGCTGCGCCACTGTTGATCGCACCCAGGTTGAAGAAATAGGGGCTCTGCCGCCCGGACTTCAGGGTGAACTCACCGAAGCGCAGCACCGACTGCTCGATCAGCAGTTTCAGCAGATCAGCGGTGGCTGAAGCGCTCACGCGGCACCTCCGAGCGCGGCCTGCTGCAGCGCCACCAGCTCGCTGGTGCCGTGCCGGGCCAGTTCCAGCATGGCCGCCAGCTCATCTGCCGAGAACGGCTTCTGTTCGGCGGTCCCTTGAATTTCCACGAATCCTCCGGAGGCCAGCGCGACGACGTTCATGTCCGTTTCCGCCGTCGAGTCTTCGGCGTAATCGAGATCGAGTACCGGCTGTCCCTGCCAGATTCCTACCGATATAGATGCCACATGCTCGATGAACGCTTCCTGAACCCCGACGCTGGCCAGCGCGTCGGCCAGCGCCACCGAGGCGCCGGTGATGGAGGCCGTGCGGGTGCCGCCGTCGGCCTGGATCACGTCGCAGTCGAGGCGCACCGTGCGCTCACCCAGCTTCTCCATGTCCACCGCAGCCCGCAGGCTGCGACCAATCAGGCGCTGGATTTCCACCGTCCGGCCACTCTGCTTGCCGCGGGCAGCTTCCCGATCGACGCGGCTGTGGGTGGACCCCGGCAGCATGCCGTACTCGGCGGTCACCCAACCCACACCCCGGCCGCGCAGAAAGCCGGGCACCGACTCCTCGACGCTGGCGGTGCAGATCACCCGGGTGCCGCCGAACTCCACCAGCACGGAGCCGGCAGCATGGGCGGTATAACCTCGGGTGAAGCGAACGGGGCGAAGCTCATCGGTTTTGCGGCCGCTGGGGCGTTGGCTCATGGAAGGCAGTCCTTGGTCGTCAATGTCTCGTCTTGCCACATTATATGTCGCTGATCGGACGAGGACTGTAAGAGCTGGGCAAATGACCGCTGAAAGCTGCGGCAACCCAGGCTGCCTTCAATGGCTGCGGGAAAAGAAGTGCAGGTACAATAACGCCTTCCAAGTCAGTGCCTCTTTTACCATGGTCAACAGCATGACGGCCTTTGCCCGGTCCCAGGCTTCGAGCGGCGGCTTCGTGCTCACCTGGGAAATCCGCTCGGTCAATCATCGCTTTCTCGAGATGCAGTTCCGGCTGCCGGAGGCGCTGCGCTCCGTTGAGTACCCGCTGCGTGACACCCTGCGCAAACACCTGAAGCGCGGCAAGCTCGATTGCGCCCTGCGCATGGAGCGTCAGGCCAGCGAGTCGACCATCGAGCTGAACCGACCCCTGCTGCTGCAGGTGCTGGGCATGGTCGAGCAGGTCCGCCGGGACGCGCCGGAAATCGGCTCGCCAAACCCGATGGAGCTCCTGCGCTGGCCGGGCGTAATTGGTGACGATGCCGGCTTCGACGACGAAGTCCTGGCGACCTCGGTGACGGACCTGTTCGAGGAAGCGCTCAGCGAGCTGATGGCCTACCGACAGCGGGAAGGCAGCCAGCTGGCCGACACCATCTCCAGCCGCCTGGACGAGATCGATGCCGTGGTTGCGGACGTGAAGGGCCGCACCGCGTCCATCGGCCACCAGATCAAGGCTCGGCTCCAGTCCCGGCTCGATGACCTCACCGTGCAGGTCGACGCGGAGCGCCTGGAGCAGGAGGTGGCGCTGCTGGCCCAGCGTGCCGACGTGGCGGAGGAGCTGGATCGACTCGGCATTCACGTCGAGGAAGCCCGCTCCATCCTGCGCAAGCCCGGCCCGCACGGCCGCCGCCTCGACTTCCTCACTCAGGAGCTGAACCGGGAAGCCAACACCCTGGGCGCGAAGGCGACCATGGTCGAGAACTCGCAACGCTCGGTGGACCTCAAAGTGGTGATCGAGCAGATCCGCGAACAGGTGCAGAACATCGAATGAGCCCTGAACTGAAGACCGGGGGCACGCTGTTCGTCGTTTCCGCGCCATCCGGCGCCGGCAAAACTTCGCTGGTGGCCAAACTCCTGGAAGCTGATCCCAGCCTGCACCTGTCCATCTCCCACACCACCCGTCCCCGCCGCCCGAAGGAGCAGGCCGGTATCAACTATCACTTCGTCGACAAGTCCACCTTCGAGGAGATGATCGACGCCGACGCCTTCCTCGAGCATGCCTCGGTGTTCGGCAACTACTACGGCACCTCGAAAGCGGCGGTGGCGGAGCCTTTGGCCGAAGGTCGGGACGTGCTGCTCGAGATCGACTGGCAGGGCGCGGCCCTGGTCCGGCAGGCACACCCGGACGCGGTGAGCATCTTCATCGTTCCGCCGTCTCTGGAAGCACTGCGCGAGCGGTTGCAGGGGAGGGCCCAGGACGACCCGGAGGTGATCGAATCCAGGCTGGCCGAAGCCAGAACCGAGATGGCCCAATATCATGAGTTCGACTACCTGGTAGTGAATGACGACTTTGCCCTCGCCCTCGAGGAGCTTCAGGCCGTCGTTCTGGCCGAGCGGTGCCGGGTGAGCAGGCGGGCCGCCCGGAACTCTGCGCTGATCGAGGCTCTGCTCACCTGAGCGAGCCACCGACCCCAGGGCCAGCAGCCAATCTGGACAGCATCCCGGCACGCCGGTAAACTCGCGCGCTCGATTTTCCCCAAGACCCGCAAGGGTCCCAGACAGGTCCCAAGAACATGGCCCGAATCACCGTAGAAGATTGCCTCGAGAACGTAGAAAACCGCTTCGAGCTCGTCATGCTGGCGACCCGTCGCGCCCGGCAGATGCGCCGCTACGGTGTGGAGCCCATGGTTCCCGAAGAAAATGACAAGGCGACTGTCATTGCCCTTCGGGAAATTGCCGAAGGTCTGGTTTCCCACGAAATGCTTGACGCACAGGAAACCTCCACGGAGGATGAAGAGGTAGAAATTACCTTCTCCGTAGGAGATGACGAGCGAAGCGACTTCAAGTCCGACTTCTAAGAAGCCGGGCCCGCGCCGGCGTGGCAGCGCCGACGGGCAAAGAGGCAGCCACAGAAAAGGCAACCAGAAAGCTCGCACCGACCAGCCGGGCGCCGATAGCGCTCGGCCGACTTCCAGGCAAACTGCCGATACCGCTGACAGCCTGAACCCACCCTCTGAACAACTCCAGGCGAAGCAGAACCCGATGGGCTCTGTGTTCGTCAATCGTCTGGCCGAGCAGGCACGGCGGGACTCCGTCGCCAGCCCGGCCACCATCGAGAAGCTGAAGAAGCTCGCCGCCAGCTACCTGCCTGATGAGCAGGTGCAGCTGATTGCCGAAGCCCACGCTTACGCGGAGGTGGCCCATCAGGGCCAGACCCGGCGGACGGGCCATCCCTACATCACCCACCCGCTGGCGGTGGCCAACATTCTGGCCGGCCTGCGCATGGACCCGGAGACGATCATCGCCGGGCTGTTGCATGACGTGCTGGAAGACACCGAAGCCAGCAAGCAGGCGCTAGGCGATCGCTTCGGCACCTCGGTGGCGGAGATCGTCGACGGGGTCTCCAAGCTGTCGAAGATCTTCCGCTCCCGCGCGGAAGCTCAGGCTGAGAACTTCCAGAAAATGGCTCTGGCCATGGCCAAGGACATCCGGGTGATCATGGTGAAGCTGGCGGACCGGCTCCACAACATGCGCACCATCGGCGTGATGAGCCAGGAGCAGCGCAAGCGGATCGCCAAGGAAACGCTGGATTTCTACGCGCCCATCGCTCAGCGGCTCGGCATGCACTCCGTGAAGGTGGAGTTCGAAGAGCTGTCCTTCGCAGCCCTCTACCCGCTGCGTCAGGATCGCATCAGCGAGGCCGTCCGCGCCGCCCGCGGCAACCGTAAGGAGCTGATGGAGGACGTGCGCCGCTCGATCGAGGCTGCGCTGGCGGCCGAGGGGGTGAAAGCCTCGGTGCACGGCCGGGAGAAGCATCTCTACTCCATCTACCAGAAGATGCGGACCCAGCATAAGTCGTTCTCCGAAATCATGGACGTGTTCGGCTTCCGGGTGGTGGTGGAGCAGGCCGACGACTGCTACCGCACGCTGGGCATCGTCCACAACCTCTACAAGCCCGTGGCCGGCCGCTTCAAGGACTACATCGCCATTCCGAAAGCGAACGGCTACCAGTCGCTGCACACCACGCTGTTCGGCATGCACGGGGTGCCCATCGAGGTGCAGATCCGCACCGAGCACATGGATCAGGTGGCGGAAAACGGCATTGCCGGACACTGGCTGTACAAATCCGAAGAGGACTCTTTCGCCTCCAGCCAGCAGCGGGCCCGGGCCTGGGTGCGCGACCTGCTCGACCTGCAGCAGCGGGCCGGCAACCCGATGGAGTTCGTCGAGAGCCTGAAGATCGATCTGTTCCCGGACGAGGTCTACGTGTTTACGCCGAAAGGCCAGATCCTCGAGCTGCCCCGCGGCGCCTGCCCGGTGGACTTCGCCTACGCGGTGCACACGGACGTCGGCAACCGCTGCGTGGCCTGCCGGGTCGACCGCAACCTGGCGCCGCTGTCACAGCAGCTGCAGTCCGGGCAGTCGGTAGAAATCATCACCTCCGAGGAAGCGCGACCGAATCCGGACTGGCTCACCTTCGTGGTGTCATCGAAAGCCCGCTCCGGCATCCGCCAGGCGCTGAAGACCCAGCAGGATTCCCAGTCCATCGCCTTCGGCCGGCAGCTGCTGAATCGATCCCTGGCCAGCGCTAACAAGTCAATCAACGATCTAGACTTCCGGCGCCTGCGCCGGGTCTTCAAGGAGTTCGGCGTAAAACGCCTCGACGAGGTGCTCGCCGCCATCGGCAACGGCCAGCTGATGAGCTACGCGGTGGCGCAACGGCTGCTGGCGGAGGACGACCCGGACTTCGAGGGCGTGCCCGTAGAGTCCGGCGGCCCGGTGGCCATCCGCGGCGGCGAGGGGCTGGTGGTGAACTATGGCCGCTGCTGCGGTCCGGTCCCGGGCGATGCCATCGTCGGCCACATGACGCCGGGCAAGGGCTTCGTCGTGCACGTCGAGACCTGCCCGAACATGGTGGAGATCCGCCGGCGCCGGGGCGCCAAAGAGATCATCCCCGCGCACTGGGCGGGCACCAAGGACAACGAGTTCCTCACCACCCTGCGCCTGCAGGTGAGCCGACAGAAAGGCATCATCGCCGAGCTCGCCAGCACCCTCGCCGAGGTGGACGCCGGGGTGGAGAACATCCACGTGGAGGAACGCAGCGCCGACGTGACCAGCGTGATCGCCCGCCTTGGGGTCAAGGACCGCAGCCACCTGGCACGGGCTATCCGCCGGCTGCGGAACCTGCCGAGCGTGATCAGCATTTCCCGGCTCGGCAGCTGAGGCGCGGGGTGCCGCCGACCGACCCATCTACCAAAGCAGCTAACAACCCAACAAACAGACCCGAAGCATGAAGCAACCCATCAGCACCGAAGCGGCGCCCGCCGCCATCGGCACCTACTCTCAGGCCATCGAAGCCAGCGGCAGGATCGTCTTCCTGTCCGGGCAGATCCCCCTGGATCCGGCAACGATGGAGCTGGTCTCGGACGACGTCGCCGCTCAGACCGAGCAGGTTTTCAGGAACCTCTCCGCCGTGGCCGAAGCGGCCGGCGGCACCCTGAACGACGCAGCTAAGCTCACCGTCTACCTGACGAATCTGGGCGACTTTGCCACCGTCAATGAGGTCATGGCGCGGCACGTCAGCGAGCCGTACCCCGCTCGCGCCGCCATCGGCGTTTCCGAGCTGCCCCGAGGCGCGGCGGTAGAGATCGAGGGTATCCTGGTTCTCTGACCGGGGCCGGACCAGTGGCCGCCAACCCCGGCGCATCCGTAAGCACGTTGAAAGGCGTCGGCCCGAGCCTGGCCGAGAAGCTCGAGCGGCTCGGCGTGCAGCGGCTGCTGGATCTGCTGCTGCATCTGCCTTTGCGCTACCAGGACCGATCCAGGGTGGTCAGCCTGTCGTCGCTGGTGCCGGAGCAGGAATGCCTGGTGCAGGGGCAGATCGTCGACTCGCGCCTGGCCTACGGCCGCCGGCGCAGCCTGCTGGTCACCCTGGAAGATCAGACCGGCTATCTGAAGCTGCGCTTTTTCTACTTCTCCCGCGGCCAGCAGAACGCGCTGCAGACGGGGATGTACGTGCAGGCATTCGGCCAGGTCCGAATCAGCCGGGACGGGCTGGAGATGATCCACCCGGAGTACCGCACCCACCGCGACGAGCCGCCAGCGCCGGAACCGGAGCTGACGCCCGTCTACCCCACGACCAAGGGCCTGGGCCAGGGCCGCCTGCGGACCCTGACCGATCAGATCCTCGGCATGGACTGGCCGGCAGATGACGGCACCCCCTACGCCGACCTGCGCTACCTGCACCGGCCGCCGGCAGAGGCCGATGAGGAAGACATCGCCGAGGTTCAGGCCCGGATCGCCCTCGACGAGCTGACCGCCTACTACCTGGTCATGCGGCATCGGCAGTCCGACCGGGCCGGGCACCGCACTTACGCGCTGCCTCAGGCTGAGCAGCTCGGCCGCGAGCTTCTGAAATCACTCGGCTTTCGTCTGACCGGCGCGCAGCGCCGGGTGACCACCGAGGTGCTCGAAGATCTCAGCCGGGACACACCCATGTTGCGCCTGGTGCAGGGCGACGTGGGCTCGGGGAAAACGGTGATCGCCGCCTTTGCCGCTATCCGCGCTGCCGAGCATGGCGCGCAAACCGCACTGATGGCGCCGACGGAGATTCTTGCCGAGCAGCACTACCTCAACTTCGTCAGCTGGCTGGACCCGCTCGGCATTCCGGTGGTTCTGCTGACCGGCTCGCAGAGCGCTGCCGAGCGAAAGCGGGCGGTGGCGGCCATCGAGTCCGGAGAGGCGCTGGTTGCGGTCGGCACCCATGCCCTCTTTCAGGGTGCGGTCAGCTTCAAGCGGCTGGCGCTGACGGTGGTCGACGAGCAGCACCGGTTCGGCGTGCACCAGCGCATGGCGCTGAAAGACAAAGGTCAGCTGCCGCACCAGCTGGTGATGACGGCCACCCCTATCCCGCGCACGCTGACCATGGCGCTCTATGCCGATATGGACGTCTCGACGCTGGACGAGCTGCCGGCCGGGCGCCAGCCGATCACCACCACCGTGGTCGCCGACGAGCGCCGTGACGAGGTGCTCTCGCACCTGGCCAGCGAGCTCGACGCCGGCAGGCAGGCGTACTGGGTCTGCCCGCTGATCGAGGACTCTGAGGCGCTGGATGCTGCCTCCGTGGAGGCCACCCTGCCGCTGCTCGAAGCCGCCCTGCCGGGACGCCGGATCGGCGTTCTGCACGGCAGGATGAAAAGCGACGAGAAAGCCCGGGTCATGGCCGAGTTCAAATCGGGTGCCCTGCAGCTGCTGCTCGCAACGACGGTGGTTGAGGTCGGCGTGGACGTGCCGAACGCCACCCTGATGGTGATCGAGAATCCGGAGCGCATGGGGCTGGCACAGCTGCACCAGCTGCGGGGTCGGGTCGGTCGCGGTGCCCACGCTTCGTACTGCGTGCTGCTCTACGCCACGCCGCTCGCTGAGACCAGTCGCCGCCGCCTGGCCGTGATCCGGGAAAGCCAGGACGGCTTCCGGATCGCCGAGGAAGATCTGAACATCCGGGGTCCCGGAGACCTGATGGGCACCCGGCAGACGGGAGAGCAGCAGTTCCGGATCGCCGATCTCCGCACCCACGCCCACCTGATGCCGGAGGTCATCCGCCGTGGCGACAGCCTGCTTAAGTCAGATCCGAACACCGCGGCCCGCCTGCTCGCCATCTGGGCGCCGGCCGACTCGGGTCACGCCAGCGTCTGAACCGCTCAGCTGGTCTTGGGGATCACCCGGCCCGCATCCGGGTCTTCGAACACGGCCATGTCCAGGTCGTCTTCGGACCGGGCGACGATGGTGGCCACCGTGCCGTCACCAACCACGTTCACCGAGGTGCGCAGCATGTCCAGCAGGCGATCGATGCCGATGATCAGGCCGATCCCCTCCACCGGCAGGCCAACCTGGTTCAGCACCATGGCCAGCATGATGAGGCCAACCCCCGGCACCCCGGCCGTGCCGATGGAGGCCAGGGTCGCGGTGAGGATCACCATCAGGTAGTCGGCGATGCTGAGGTCGATCACGTAGAACTGAGCGATGAACACGGTGGCGACGCCCTGCATGATGGCGGTGCCGTCCATGTTGATGGTGGCACCCAGCGGCACGGCAAAAGAGGCTACCTCGTTTTTTACCCCTACCCGCTTTTCCACCGTACGCAGGGTCACCGGCAGGGTGGCGCCGCTTGACGAGGTGGAAAAGGCCACCAGCATGGGTTCCCGCATCTTGGCGAAGAACCGCACCGGATTCACCCGGGCCAGCACGGTGAGCAGGCTCGGGTAGACCACGGTGGCGTGCAGCACGAGCGCCAGCACCACCGTGCCGAAGTAGGCGGCGAGCTTGCCGATCTCCGCCCAGCCGACCTTGGTGAACAGCACGCCCATCAGGCAGAACACGCCGTACGGCGCCAGCGAGATGAGCATGGTGATCAGCTTCATCAGGACTTCGTTGACGTCCGTGAAGAAGGCGTTTACCCGGGAGCCCGCTTCGCCCGTGCGCGACAACGCGACGCCGAACAGCAGCGCAAACACGATCACCTGGAGCATGTTGCCCTGTGCCATGGCGGCGATCGGGTTGGTCGGAAAGATGTTGATCAGCGTGTCTTTGATGCTCTCCGCTTCCTTCGGCACAAACGCCGAGGGCGTGATGTCCGCATCGGAAGCACCCTCTCCAGGGGCGATGATGAGCGCCAGCAGGAGCGCGATGCTGATGGCAACGCCGGTCGTGAGCAGGTAGAGGCCAACCGTTTTGCCCCCGACCCGGCCCATGTTGCCGTGCCCGCCGAGGCTGGCGGCGCCGCAGACCAGGGAGACGAACACCAGCGGCACCACCATCAGCTTCAGGCTGGCGATGAAGACCTGGCCGCCCGCATCGAGCAGGCCGTCGATCAGAAAGACCCGGATCAGGCTGTCCGGACCGGCGCCGCTGAGCTGCACCAGCATGCCGACGGTCAGGCCGGCCACCATACCAATGAGAATGCGAATGGTGAGATTCATGCTCGAGCCCTCCCGATTTGATGAGTCAACGGGATGCCCGTCTGTGCGCCAGCGAGGAGAATCAGCCGACCTCGATCATCTCGAAGTCTTCCTTGCTGACCCCGCACTCGGGGCAGACGAAGTCTTCAGGCACGTCTTCCCAGCGGGTACCGGGCGCTACGTTTTCTTCTTCGCATCCCTCCGCTTCGTCATAAATCCAACCGCAGACGATGCACTGCCACTTCCGCATGATTTACCCGCTTTCCTTTCAGATCGGCTGTTAAATTAAGGCGCGTAAACTACTTGCCCGTCCCAGAAAAATCAATTGGATAGCGATGCCGGGCGCACCTGCATGATCTATCATTGGGCCGGTACGGACCAGGCGACGCGGACGATCGGAACTCAAGCAAAAGTGAGCCCCAGCACGGGTACGGAGGCAGGCGTGGAGGCCGGTGCCGAGCTCGGCCAGGACCTCATCTCCGCGGTGCGCCCCTATCTGGCGCTGATGCGCGTCGACCGTCCGGTCGGCACTCTGCTGCTGCTCTGGCCAACCCTGGCCGCTCTCTGGCTGGCCGCCGACGGGGTGCCGCCAATCGGCCTGATTCTGGTGTTTGCCCTCGGTACCTGGCTGATGCGATCTGCCGGCTGCGTGATCAACGACATCGCCGACCGCAAGATCGATGGCCACGTGGCCCGCACCGAAGGCAGGCCGCTGGCAACCGGCGCCGTGAGCACCCGGAACGCGGTGCTGCTGTTCCTCGGCCTGACCGCAACGGCCGGCTGCCTGCTGTTTTTCCTCAACCCTCTGACCCAGCTGCTGGCGCTGGCCGGGTTGGCCATCGCTGCCATCTACCCGCTGATGAAGCGCTGGACCTACCTGCCTCAGGTGATCCTCGGCGCTGCCTTCAGCTGGGGGCTGATCATGGCCTACGCGGCGATTCAGAGCCGGCTGCCCATCGACGCCTGGCTGCTGTTCATCGCCAGCCTGACCTGGATCGTCGCCTACGACACCATGTACGCCATGGTCGATCGGGAGGATGATCTGAAGATCGGCGTGCGCTCCACGGCCATTCTTTTCGGGGCTCAGGATCGGCTCATGATCGCCCTGCTGCAGGGCGTCACCCTGACCGCGCTGGTGCTGCTGGCCGAGGTGATCAGCGCCAGGGGTGCCTTTCAGCTCGGCATTCTGGCCGCCGCCGGGTTCTTTCTCTATCAGCATTACCTGATCCGCAACCGGGACCGTGACGGCTGCTTCAAGGCCTTCACCAACAACGTCTGGGTGGGCTTCGCGCTGTTTGCCGGTGCGGTGCTCGAGCTCTCCATCCTGCCGCTGCTCGCCGGGATGCCGTTTTTCGGGATCACCCTCTGAGCGGAGTCATCGAGCAGCTGATCGAGCGCATCGGTCACGCCGTGGCCTGGCTGATCGGCTGCATGGCCCTGATCACCTTCGCCATCGTGCTGTTCCGCTACGGCTTCAACCTGGGCGCCATCGCCGTCCAGGAGAGCGTCCTCTACCTGCATGCCATCGCTTTCATGCTCGGCATCCCTTATGCGCTCAAGACCGATGAGCACGTCAGGGTCGACGTGGCCTACAGCCGCCTCGGCCCGAACGGCAGAGCCCGGGTCAACCTACTCGGGCACTGCCTGTTCCTGCTGCCCGTTGCCGGCACGGTGTTCTGGCTGTCGCTGCCCTATGTCGGCGCGTCCTGGCGCATCTTCGAGGGCTCGCCAGAAGTCGGCGGCATCCCGGGCGTGTTCCTCCTGAAAACCCTGATCCCGGTGACCAGCGCCCTGCTTTTCGCCCAGGGGCTGGTAGGCGTGCACCGGGAGCTGATCACGTTGCGATCGCAGCCGGCAAACCACCTCCCGGGGGCTGGCGCTTGATCCCGCTGGCTATGTTCGCGGCGACCTTTCTGGCGCTCCTGGCCGGTTACCCGGTCGCGTTGACCCTGGCCGGGGTGGCGCTGCTGTTTGCCTTTGCCGGTGTGCTCGGCGGGGCCTTCAACCCTGCCGATCTGGGATTTCTGCCCAATCGCCTGTTCGGCATCATGACCAACCAGACCATGCTGGCGGTGCCGCTGTTCGTGCTGATGGGTGTGGTGCTGGAGAAAACCCGGATCGCCGAGTCTCTGCTCGAATCCTTGAGCGCGCTGCTGGCCAGCAATCGCAGCGGCCTGGCGGTTGCCGTCATTCTGGTCGGGATGCTGATGGCGGCGAGTACCGGCATCGTCGGCGCGACCGTGGTGACCATGGGCCTGATGGCGTTGCCGGCCATGCTCAAGCAGGGCTACGAGCCCCGGCTGGCCACCGGCACCATCGCCGCAACCGGCACCCTGGGCCAGATCATCCCGCCTTCGATTGCGCTGGTGCTGCTCGGCGACGTGCTCGGCAACGCCTATCAGCAGGCCCAGCTGGACGCCGGCGTTTTCGCCCCGGACACCGTATCCGTTGGTGATCTGTTCGCCGGGGCGCTCATTCCCGGCCTGCTCCTGGTCGGGCTCTACCTCGCCTACGCGCTCGTCAAAACCACTCTGTCCGGGCACGCAACCCGGGCGCCGACAACCGATCCGGTTCCGGCCACCCCGTCAGGCGCCCGGCTGCTGAAAGATCTGGTCGGCCCGCTGCTGCTCATCATCCTGGTGCTCGGCTCCATTCTCGGGGGTCTGGCGACGCCCACGGAAGCAGCCGGCGTCGGCGCGGTCGGCGCGCTGCTGCTGGGCGCCCTGCGCAGCGGGGCTGATCGTCTGAACCTGAGCCGACTCAGAGAGGCCAGCCGCCAGACCCTGGGCACCACCAGCATGGTCTTCTTCATCCTCATCGGCGCCTCGCTGTTCTCGCTGGTCTTCCGCGGCTACGGCGGGGATGAGCTGGTGCAGGGATTGTTCGAGCAGATGCCGGGCGGCGCCTGGGGCGCGCTGGCGGTGGTGATGATCGTCATCTTTCTGCTTGGCTTCATGCTCGACTTCATCGAGATCACCTTCGTGGTGGTTCCCATCGTCGGGCCGATCCTGCTCGGCATGGGAATCGATCCGATCTGGCTTGGGGTGCTGATTGCGGTCAACCTGCAGACCTCATTTCTGACGCCGCCCTTCGGCTTCGCGTTGTTCTACCTGCGCGGTGTAACCCCGGAACACATCCCCACCGGCGATATCTACAGAGGCGTGATTCCCTTTGTCATACTGCAGCTGGTCCTCCTGGCAGCGCTGCTGCTCTGGCCGGCGCTCGCAACCTGGCTGCCCGAGCGGCTGTACGGTTAAGCAGGCTTTCTCCGGACAAACCAACATCAGGCAATGACAGCGCAACGAACCATCCTCACCGACCTCAAGATCTGGGACGGCCTGCAGCCTCTCGAGATGGATACCCTCATTCTCAACGGCCCTGAGATCGAGCGGCTCTGCAGCAAAGCTGCGCTATCCCAGGCGGAAGCCCGGACCGCGCGCTCCATGGCCGGCGCAACCGCGCTGCCGGGCCTGATGGACGCCCACGTGCACATGGTGCTGGATCCGAATCGCTCAACAACGCCGGCTGCCGATGAGCTGCCCGATCGGGCGGCCATGCGGGAGCGGGCGGCGATGATGGTGAGAGCGGGGATCACCACCGCCAGAGATCTGGGCGGTGGCGCCTGGTACGAGCTCGAGCTTCGGGATGCCATCGCTGCCGGCGAGGTGCCCGGGCCACGGCTGCTCTGCTCCGGCCAGCCGATCACCTGCACTGGTGGCCACTGCCACTTCTGGGGCGGTGAGTCGGCAGATGCAGCGGCGGCAAAGGTGGTCATCGACCGCCAGGTGACGCACCGGGTCGATCTGATCAAGGTCATGGCGACCGGCGGGCGCTTTACCCGGGGCTCCAAGCCGCTGGCTCCCCAGTTCGAGCTGCCCGTGCTCACAGAGATCGTCGGCTACGCCCGCGAGCAGGGCCTGAGCGTGGCCGCGCACTGTCACGGCACGCCGGGCATCGACGCGGCGGTGCGGGCCGGAGCGCACTCCATCGAGCACTGCTCCTGGGTGGGAGAGGGCGGCTGGGCCAGTGACTATCAGGTTGACGTGGTGGCGGCCATGCTGGAGCGGGGCACCTGGGTGTCCCCCACCATCAACGCCGGCTGGCAGCGGATGCTGGACGCCAACAACCAGACCCTGAACCGGATGCGCGCCGCCCTCATTGACATGCGTACGCACGGGGTGCCGTTCATGGCCTCCACGGATGCAGGCATTCCAGGTGTGTTCCACCACGAGCTGCCGAAGGCGCTGGCCGTTTACGGCGCGGTTGCATCCCTCTCTAACGAGGCCGTGCTGCGCTCCGCCACCTCGGACGCCGCCCGGGGCCTCGGCCTCGTGGCGGAGACGGGACGTCTGGCCGAAGGGCTGGCAGCGGACGTGCTGGTGGTAGATGGCGACCCGCTGGCAGCCATCGACGCGCTCTGCCGTCCGGTGGGTGTCTGGGCGCTCGGGGTCGCCGTTCGCTAGCTGGCCTAGTCCCGGCCGCCCCAGGCGGGCGGACGCTTCTCGAGGAAGGCCTGCACCCCCTCGGCGTAGTCCGGTTCCTTCATCATCTGGTTGAGCAGGTCTTCCGAGGCGTTGACCGAGACATCCACCGTCTGCTGCAGGTCCCGGTAGATCTGCCACCGTGTCTGGCGCAGAGAATTAGGCGAGACCGTGGCGATCAGGTTCTTCGCGTACTCGAGCGTGCGCGCCAGCACCTGCTCCGCTGGCAGCACCTCGTTCACGAGCCCGAGGTCCAGCGCCTCCTCGGCCGTAAACGCCCGGGAAGAGAGCAGCAGCTCGTTCGCCCGGGTCAGCCCCAGCATGCGCGGCAGCAGCCAGGACAGACCGTACTCCGCGGGCAGGTTCAGCTTGCCGTGGGCGGTGGTGAACTTGGCGCCGGCGGCGGCAAAGCGCAGGTCGGCAAAGCAGGCCAGCGCCAGGCCGACGCCTGCAGCCGGACCGTTCATGGCGGCCAGGATGGGTTTGGAGAGGCCGTACTGATAGGCGAAGCTGGCATCAAAGCGCTCGTCGACGCCGAATCCCGGCATGGCCATCTCTTTCGGCGTGCCCGGATCGTAACCGCCTTTTCTGGCGTGGCCAGTCAGCGCTTCCGCATCTCCGCCGACACAGAAGCCGCGGCCTTTGCCGGTCACCACGATGGCGCCCACGTCCGGATTGTCGTCGAGCTCTTTCAGGCACCAGCGGTACTCGCTGTGCATCCTGCCGGTCCAGGCGTTCATCCGCTGCGGCCGGTTCAGGGTGATCAGACCGATGCCGTCTTCTACCGTGAGCTCCGTTGCTTTCAGCTCCACGCTCCTACTCCTCCACCCGGGCGTTCATGTAGGCCCGCTCGGTGATCTCGTGATAACGACGCACGGAAGCGGTGAACGCTGCATGGGAGTCGAGAATCCTCCGGTGCAGCGGATCGTCGCCAGCCATCTCGGCGATCACCGCCGCAGACTCCGCTCGCAGGGCATCGAGGACCTCCCGCGGAAACGGCCGCACGTCGACACCGTGCTCTTCTATGAGCGTTTCCAGCGCCTGGGCATTGCGCGCGGTGAACTCGGCCAGCATGTCATCGTTGGCGTGGCGCACCGCGGTTTCCAGAATGACCTGTAGGTCCCGCGGCAGGCTTGCCCAGGCTTCGGCATTGACGATGGACTCGATGGCCGCGCTCGGCTCGTGCCAGCCCGGGTAGTAGTAGTAGTCGGCAACGGTGTGCAGGCCGAAGGCCAGATCGTTGTAAGGTCCGACCCACTCCGTGGCATCGATCACGCCGGTCTGCAGCGAGGTGAAGACCTCGCTGCCAGGCATGGCCACCGGTAGGCCGCCAACCCGTTCCAGCACCTCACCGCCAAGCCCGGGTATCCGCATCTTCAGCCCTTCCAGGTCGGCCAGAGTGTTGATCTCCTTGTTAAACCAGCCGCCCATCTGCACGCCGGTATTGCCCGCTGCCATGGGGACCAGCCCGAAAGGCTCATAAAGCTCCTGCCAGAGCGCCAGACCACCACCGTAGTGCAGCCAGCCGTTCATCTCCTGGGCTGTGAAGCCGAAGGGAACGGTGGAGAATATGGCGGCGATGGGCAGCTTGCTGCGCCAGTAGTAAGAAGCGCCGTTGCCCATCTCGGCGGTGCCCTGAGAAACCGCGTCGAACACCTCGAAAGCGCCGACCAGCTCGCCGGCACCGTATACCTTGATGTCGAGCCGACCGTTCGACATGACCCGAACCCGCTCGGCCATCCGCTCGGGGATGGTGCCCAGGGCAGGCAGGTTTTTTGGCCAGGTGGTGATCAGCTTCCAGCGGAAAACTTCCGCCTGCGCGGCGGGCTGAGCCTCCGTTCCTGACGAACCGCCAGCGGGCGCTTCAGCGCAGGCGCTGAGAACAAAGGTGGCCAGACACAGGACCGACCCGACTGACAGGCGGCGTGCGCCTCGCGCAAATTGCTTTAGCGGCATAACTGCTCCAGATCGACCCGCTAATCCAGGGTCGTGAGATTAGCGTAGCCGAGCATGAGCCACTTGGCCCCCTCGGCGAAATTTACCTGCACCCGGGCCCGCTCGCCGGCGCCCTCACACTGCATCACCACACCCTCGCCAAACTTGGCGTGGCTCACCCGCTGACCCATGCGCAGCGCGCCCGAATCGTCGTCGAACAGACCCGCCGGCGACTCGGTAGAGCCGTAGGGCCGCTCCACCGCGCCCTTCATCCGCACCTCGGAAACCAGCTCGCTCGGTATCTCGAGCAGAAACCGGGACGGCCGGTTATAGGTGTCGTTGCCGTGCAGACGCCGGGTCTCGGCGTACGTCAGGTAGAGCACCTTCATGGCCCGGGTGATGCCCACGTAGGCAAGCCGGCGCTCTTCCTCCATCCGCCCGGGCTCTTCCGCCGACATCCGGTGCGGGAACAACCCTTCCTCCAGGCCGGCCAGAAAGACCAGGGGAAACTCCAGGCCCTTTGCCGAATGCAGGGTCATCATCTGCACTGCCGGGCCGGAGTCGGACTGCCGATCGCCGGCGTCAAGCGCCACCTGATCCAGAAACTCTTCCAGCACCGAGGTTTCCGGCACTTCAACGCTGGTGATCTCCGGCTCGGAAATGGGAAAAACCAGCTCGCCGGTGAACTGCCGGCAGGCGCTGACCAGCTCTTCCAGGTTTTCTTTCCGCGCCAGACCCCGCTCGCCGCGCTCCTTGCTGTGGTACTCCATCAGGCCGCTGGCATCGATCACGTGATCCGCCAGCTCGTGCAGGGCCATCTCCTCGGTCGCCGCGGCCATGTCCTCGATCAGCTGCAGGAAGTGAGCAACCTTCCCGGCGACACGGGCTGCGAAGGTGCCTTCGGCGAGAGCATCGGTGCAGGCCTGCCACATGGACTTGCCCCGGCTGCGCGCCTCCATCCGGATCGCTTCGACGGTCTTCTCGCCGATTCCCCGTGGTGGCAGGTTGATCACCCGCTCGAAGGCAGGATCGGAGTTCCGCTCGTGCATGAGGCGCATGTAGCAGAGCGCGTTCTTGATTTCGGCCCGCTCGAAGAAACGCAGGCCGCCGTATATGCGGTAGGGGATCTGCGCCCTGAGCAGGGCTTCTTCCAGCACCCGGGACTGGGCGTTGGAGCGATAGAGGATGGCCACGTCTTCAGGGGAGCCGCCGCCGTCGATCCACTCGGCCGTCCGCTCGACGATGAAGCGCGCTTCGTCCAGATCGTTGTAGCCGGAGTAAAGACGGATCGGGTCGCCTGCTTCGCCTTCGGTCCAGAGCGTCTTGCCGAGCCGATCCGTGTTGCGCTCGATCAGCGCGTTGGCGGCTTTGAGGATGGTCGCCGTGGAGCGGTAGTTCTGCTCCAGGCGGATGGTGGCCACCCCTTTGAAGTCGTCCGTGTAGCGGTGAATGTTCTCGATCTTGGCCCCGCGCCAGCCGTAGATGGACTGATCGTCGTCACCCACGGCCATCACGCAGGCATCGTTCCCCGCCAGCAACCGCAGCCAGGCGTACTGAATGGCGTTGGTATCCTGGAACTCGTCCACCAGCACGTGCTGAAAGCGCTCCCGGTAGTGGGCGAGCAGCGCTGCGTTGTCCCGGAGCAGCTCGTGGCAGCGCAGCAGCAGCTCGGCAAAATCCACCAGGCCACCCTGCTCGCAGAGCTCCTCGTAGTTTTCGTAGATCTTCTTGTGGGTAATCTGGAACAGATCGTCGCCGGCCGGTACGTCTTTGGCCCGGCGACCTTCGTCTTTCTGGCCGTTGATGAACCAGACAGCCTGACGGGCGGGCCACTTCTGCTCGTCGATGTCGAGCACCCGCATGACCCGTTTCACCAGGCGCAGCTGGTCGTCCGCGTCGAGAATCTGGAAGTTCTGCGGCAACCTGGCTTCCTGCCAGTGCATGCGCAGCAGCCGATGGGCGATGCCGTGGAAGGTGCCGACCCACATGGTGCGCACGGAGAGCTTCAGCAGCTCCTCGATCCGCACCCGCATCTCCTGAGCCGCTTTGTTGGTGAAGGTCACCGCCAGGATGCCGTACGGAGAGACGCCCTCTGCCTCGATCAGCCAGGCGATCCGGTGCACCAGGACCCGCGTCTTGCCGCTGCCCGCGCCGGCCACGACCAGCGCGTTGCCGACGGGTGCGGTGACCGCCTCGCGCTGCGCGTCGTTGAGATTGTCGAGTATGTGGGTGACGTCCAAGTTCTTGGTCCGCTGTGCTGGCGCGAGGGTGTGTCGGCGGGGGTCCGCAGAGGAGCCGGGGCCGAAAGCGAGTTTAAGGATTTGCCGTGAGCGCAGCCAGCAGATCTTGCAACGGCACCGCCATCTGCTAGGTTTTCCGCCATGAACAACCAAAAGCTGTACCCATCCTTAGCCACCCTGCTGCTGTGCCTGCTGCCGGCGTTGCCCGTCACCGGCAGCGAGGCAGAGACCGGCGCAGTCGCAGACTTCGTCCGCTACGCCACCTACGACGACATCTACCTGTCGCCGAAGGGCACCCACATGGCGGTGACCCACCGCCAGGACTCCACCGAGATGCTCAGCGTCTTCCGGCTGCCGGACTTCGAGCTCGTGTCCTCCACCCGCTACGCCTCCGACCTCGGCATCAGCGAGATTCTCTGGGCTTCCGAGAAGCGGATGCTGATTCACCCGGCCCGGCGTCACCCGACCCGGGACGACTACAAAACGCCTACCGGCGAGATCGCCGCCATGGACGTGAACGGGCGGAACCGGGACGTGCTCTGGGGTTTCAACGCCGGCCGCGACCGGATGAGCCTGGTCCAGAGCGGCGGTTCGGTGACCTGGGCCAGAGTCATCGACCTCATGCCCGACGATCCCAACAAGGTGCTGATCCAGAACGGTGGTTACGGTCTGAGCGGCATGCGGGCGGGGCTGCGCAACGAAGCGTTCGTGCTCGACGTGCGCAACGGCAGCTCCAGGAGCGTCGCCCGCTCGCCGATCCGTGATGCCTACTTCGTGCCGGACGAGAACCATCAGGTGAACCTGCTGGCCGGCCAGAACACCGAGGGAGACTTCGAGGTTTACATGCGTAAGCCGGGCCAGCCGTTCGAGCTGCTGCGCACCACCAAGCTGAACGACGGCAACATCCGGCCCCTGGCGCACTCGCTGCGGCCGGGCTACTACTACTTCCTCGATTCCGCGACCCAGCCGGTCGAGGGACTGGTGGAGTGGAACCCGAGCAGCGACGACCTGCACGAGGTGTTCCGCCACCCGGAAGTGGACATCCACAACATCTACTCAGCGCCCTCCTCACGAGTCTGGGCGATCAAGTACTTCGATCACTATCCCTACTATCACTACCCCGATCCGGAGCACCCCTTCGTGGACCTGCACAAGGCGCTGAAAGGGATGTTCCCTGAAGACGACGTGGCCATCATCGATTCCACGGACGATCTGAAGCTGGCGCTGGCCTATGCCAGCGGCCCGAAGAATCCCGGCACCTACTACCTGCTGGACGTGGAGAAACGCGGCCTGATCGAGGAGCTGGAAGTACGCCCCTGGCTGCGGGACACCACCCTGGCGACCATGGAGCCGATCGAGGTCCGGGTCCGTGACGGCCTGGCCGTGCGCAGCTACCTGACGCTGCCGGAAGGCCTGGCGGCGGGCGATGGCAGCCCGCTGCCGATGATCGTGCTGGTGCACGGTGGTCCGCACGGGCCGTACGACATCTGGGGCTTCGATGCCGAGGCCCAGCTGTTCGCCAGCCGCGGCTACGCCGTGCTGCAGGTGAACTACCGGGGCAGCGGCGGTCGGGGGGTGGAGTTCATGTCCGCCGGCTTCGGCAAGTGGGGCGCGGAGATGCAGGACGACATCACCGACACCGTCCGCTACGCCATTGCCGAGGGGATCGCCGATCCGGAGCGGATCTGCATCTACGGGGCCAGCTACGGCGGCTACTCCGCCATGGCCGGCGCCTATCGGGATCCGGATCTCTACCAGTGTGCGGTCGGGTACGTCGGGGTCTACGACCTGCCGATGATGTTCAAGAAGGGTGACATCCCGGATCGGGAGTCCGGCATCAACTACCTGGAAGAGGCGCTCGGCACCGATACGGAAGATCTGAAAGCCCGTTCGCCCAGCCACAACGCGCACAAGATCAAGGCCGCCACCATGCTGATCCACGGCAAGCTCGACGAGCGCGCACCTTACGCGCACGCCGTGGCCATGCGCAAAGCGCTGACCGATGCCGGCAACCCGCCCGAGTGGCTGATCGAGAATCGCGAGGGCCATGGCTTCCGCGACCACGACAACCGGGTGGCCATGTACACGAAGCTGCTCCAGTTCTTCGATGAGCACATCGGCAACTAGCAGTGCACAGACTGCTCATCGCGGCCAGCGCTTACGATCGTGTCCATTCTGAGATCCCTCAGGCGGTGACGCCGATTCTGCTCAGCGCCGACGGTCAGTTTCTCCTGAACGACGAGCCGCTGGCGGCTGGCGAGGTCCGGCCAACCATGCTGCGCCTGGACTGGGACCTGCTGCAGTCCGGGCACATGGAAGCCATCGTGCAGATCATCCGGACAACGGAGCAGCTCGAGTTCGTTCAGACCTCCGCAGCCGGCCTGGACAACCCGCTGTTCGACCTGGTCCGCAGCAGAACCCGCTGTTTCTGCAACAGCGATGCCCAGGCACCACCCATCGCCGAGTTTGTGCTGGCTTCGGTGCTCAACCACTGGCAGCAGCTTCAGACGCGGGCAGAACGGCAGCGCGATCGGCGCTGGCGGGGCGTCAGCTTCAGGGAAATGCTGGGCTCCAACTGGCTCATCATCGGCTTCGGCAACATCGGCCAGCGCATCGCCAGGCAGGCGAAAGGATTCGGCGCCACGGTGACGGCAATCCGGCGCGAGCTTTCCGACCCGGGGCCGGCGGACCAGGTCGCCACGCTGGCCGAGCTCGAGGTGTACCTGCCCACGGCGGACGTGGTGGTGCTCGCCTGCGCGCTCAACGACGAGACGCGCGGCATCGCCAGCTCCGCGTTTTTTGCGGCGATGCAGGAAGATGCGGTGCTCGTGAACATCGCCCGGGGCGGCCTGGTGGATGAGGCGGCGCTGCTGCAGGCGCTGGATGCCAACGCCCTGGACGCGGCCATACTCGACGTCTTCGAAACGGAGCCGCTGCCCGAGGACCATCCTTTCTGGCAGCACCCGAAGGTTTACGTGACGCCGCACGCCTCCAACCAGGGGCTGGGCACTCAGGACAGGGGAGACGCGCTGTTCGTCGACAACCTGCGCCGATTTCTCGCCGGCGGCGAGTTGAGAAACCAGGTGCAGGGCTGAGCCGGGGTTACTCCACCGTCACCGACTTCGCCAGGTTCCGCGGCTGGTCCACGTCCGTACCCTTCAGCACGGCGACGTGATAGGCGAACAGCTGCAGCGGCACCACGTAAACGATGGGCGCCAGCAGCTTGTCCACTTCCGGCAGCGTGATCACCGTGACGTCTTCCTCGTCCTTGAAGCCGGATGCGGGGTCGGCGAACACATACAGCTCACCGCCCCGGGCTCTGACCTCCTGCAGGTTGGACTGCAGCTTTTCCAGCAGCGCGTCGTTCGGCGCCACGGCAATGACCGGCATGTCGTCGTCGACCAGGGCCAGCGGGCCGTGCTTGAGCTCGCCAGCCGGATAGCCTTCGGCGTGAATGTAGGAGATTTCCTTCAGCTTCAGCGCGCCCTCCATGGCGATCGGGTACATGGACCCGCGGCCGAGGAACAGCGCGTGGTGCTTCTCCATGAACCGCTCGGAGAGCTTCAGGACCCGTTCGTCCAGGGCCAGCGCCGCGTCCACCGACTCCGGCAGCTTGTGCAGCGCTGCAACCGCCTGAGCCTCCAGCTCCGGCGCCATGCCGTGCCGGCGGCCGATCAGCAGGGCCAGCAGCAGCAGGTCGGCTAACATGGCGGTAAACGCCTTGGTCGAGGCGACCCCGACCTCGGTGCCGACGTTCAGCATCATGGCCAGATCCGATTCCCGGACGGTGGTGCTGGTGGCGACGTTGCAGATGGTCAGCGAGTGCTGATAGCCCATCTCCTTGGCCGCCCGGAGCGCAGCCAGGGTGTCCGCGGTCTCACCGGACTGGGTCAGGGTCACGAACAGGCTGTCAGGAATGACCGCCACCTTGCGGTAACGGAACTCGCTGGCGATCTCCACGTGGCAGGGAATGCCGGCCAGCTCTTCGATCCAGTACTTGGCCACCAGCCCGGCGTAGAAGCTGGTGCCGCAGGCGGCGATGGTGACCGCCTTGGTTGCGTCGAGAATCTCCGGCGCCTGAGCGCCGAACGCCTGTTCCAGCACCCGGGTGCGGCCGATGCGCCCTTCCAGCGTGTCCGCCAGCACCTTCGGCTGCTGATGGATCTCCTTCTGCATGTAGTGCCGGTAGTTACCCCGGTCCACGTCGTCCTCGCCGGCGACAACCCGTACCGTAGAGCGGATGACGGACTCGTCCGCCACGTTCCAGATGGCGATGCTGGTACGCCGCACCTCCACCAGATCCCCTTCCTCGAGATAGATGAAGCGGTCGGTCACCGGGCGCAGCGCCAGGGCGTCCGAGGCGATGAAGTTCTCGCCGATGCCTTTGCCCACCACCAGCGGGCTGCCCATGCGGGCGGCGATGATCCGGTCCGGGTCGTCCTTCGCCATGACGCCAATGGCATAGGCGCCTTCGAGTCGCTTCACCGCCGTGCGCACCGCCTCGAGCAGATCACCCAGCGCCTGGTAGTGGAAGTCCACCAGGTGGACGATTACCTCGCTGTCGGTTTCCGAAGCAAACTGATAGCCGGCGCCGATCAGCTCGTCGCGCAGGGTCTCGTAGTTCTCGATGATGCCGTTGTGGGCAAGGGCGATGCGGTCGTTGGACACGTGCGGATGCGCGTTCAGATCGGATGGCGCCCCGTGCGTGGCCCAACGGGTATGGGCGATCCCGAGCTTGCCGGCCAGCGGCTGATCGCCGATCGACTCGCAGAGCTCGGAGACCTTGCCGACGGTCTTTCTGATGTCGATGCCGTTCTCTGTGCGCAGGGCAACGCCCGCCGAGTCGTAGCCCCGATACTCGAGCCGCTGCAGGCCCGCCAGAAGAATGCCGGATACTTCCCTGTCCGCTACCGCGCCGACGATTCCACACATGGCTAAGACTCCTTCTTTTTGCGCTTGTCCGGACGCGTCCGCTTGTCCGGACGCGTCCAGCCCGAGATGTTCCGCTGCTTGCCGCGGCCAACGGCCAGCTCGCCGTCTTTGACCTTGGTGGTGACGGTCGACCCCGCGGCCACGAAGGACCCGCTGCCGATCTCGATGGGCGCCACCAGCGTGCTGTTGGTGCCGACGAACACGTTGTCGCCGATATCCGTCTGGTGCTTGTCGATGCCGTCGTAGTTGCAGGTGACCGTACCGGCGCCGACGTTGCAGTCTTCACCGAGAGTGGCGTCACCGAGGTAGGTGAGATGGCTGGCTTTGCTGCCGCGGCCGATTCTCGCCTTCTTGGTCTCGACGAAGTTGCCGATCCGCACCTCCTCGCCGAGCACGGTACCTGGACGGATCCGGGCGAACGGTCCGAGGCTGCAGCGGGCCGCCACATCGGCGCCCTCTACCAGCGTATGAGCTTCGACGCTGACCCCATCGGCCAGCGACGAGTCCCGGATGACCGAACCGGGACCGATGCTCACCCCGCTGCCGAGCCGCACCTCTCCTTCCAGGACCACGTTGATGTCGATGAAGCAGTCTTCACCCGCTGTGACGTTGCCGCGGATGTCCACCCGCGCCGGGTCTGCCATGGTCACGCCAGAGCGCATCAGCTCTTCCGCCGTGCGCTGCTGGAACAGCCGCTCGGCTTCGGAGAGCTGGACGCGGTCGTTGATGCCGGTCACCTCTTCGGGCAGCTCGCTGACAAGCCCTCGAACGGGCAGGCCGCGCGCCGCTGCCATGGCGATCAGATCGGTCAGGTAGTACTCAGCCTGGGCGTTCTGCGGCTGGATCTCGGCCACCATCTCTTTCATGACGGCGCCGTCCAGGGCGAGGATGCCGGAATTGATCTCGCGAATGGCCCGCTCTTCCTCGCTGGCATCCGCATACTCGACGATCGCCTGGATGTTTCCGGCTTCATTTCTGATGATCCGGCCAAGCTGGGCAGGGTCCTCGAACAGCGCAGTCACCAGCGACAGCGCCTCGGCCGAACCATCTGCGCCGGCTGTGGCGGCCACACAGCGTGCCAGCGTGGCCTGAGAAACCAGCGGCACGTCCGCATAGGTCACCAGCACCACCGCTTCATCGGCGACGTCCGGCAATGCCTGGGCAACCGCGTGAGCGGTGCCTTTCTGCTCTGCCTGCAGCACCCAGTTGAGTGGCGCGTTGCTGAACCGCGCCTCCGATTCGATCCCCTCCCGAACTGCCTCTGCCTGGTGGCCGACCACCACGTGGATCCGCGCTGCGTTCAGCGCCAGAGCAGTATCGAGGACGTGGGCGAGCATGGGCTGTCCGGCCAGGGTATGCAGCACTTTCGGCAGCGCTGAGCGCATCCGCGTGCCCTGACCGGCGGCCAGCACCACCACTTCCAGATTTCCGTCTAGATTGTTGACGTTGCTTTCGGCGGTCATATCGGTGCGGCTTCCGCGAACGGGGAAGAAGGGACGATTATAGGGATTGGATGAAAAAAGGGGGCGACCGACGTCACCCCCTATTGTAAGTCAGCGCTGCGGGCCTAACGGCGGCGCTTCTTCAGCTCTGCCAGGGTCCGCTGTCGGGCCATGGCTTCGGCCAGTGCCGCCGCTGCCGCCGAGAACTCCATCTCGGCCGTCTGCTCGGAGAGCATGCGCTCCGCGTTCTGCTGCGCTTCCACGGCGGCGGCCTCGTCGATGTCCTCCGCTCTGAGCGCCGTATCGGCCAGAACGGTCACCACGCCAGGCTGAACCTCGAGGTAGCCACCAGAGGCGAAGAACACCTCCTCTTCGCCGCCGTCCATGGTCAGCTTGACCGGACCCGGCCGGATGCCGGTCAGCAGGGGAGCGTGGCCAGGCATGATGCCCAGCTCGCCGATGGTGCCGGTGGCGCTCACCATGGTCACCCGGCCGGAGAAGATTTCCTCTTCGGCGCTGACGATGTCGCAGTGGATGGTCATTGCCATGCTAAGTCCTCTTAAGCCGCCTCGTCACCGGCCAGCGTCTTGTCCTTCTCGACCGCATCCTCGATGGTGCCGACCATGTAGAAGGCGTCTTCCGCCAGGTGGTCGTACTCGCCGTCGAGGATCGCCTTGAAGCTGCGCACGGTGTCGTCGCGGGTCACGTAGACACCCGGGTTGCCGGTGAAGACTTCCGCTACGAAGAAGGACTGGGAGAAGAACTTCTGCATCTTCCGCGCCCGGTAAACGAGCTGCTTGTCCTCTTCGGAAAGCTCGTCCATACCGAGAATGGCGATGATGTCGCGCAGTTCCTGGTAGCGCTGCAGCACCTGCATCACGCCCTGGGCCACGTCGTAGTGCTCCTGACCGACGACCAGCGGGTCCAGCTGACGGCTGGTGGAGTCGAGCGGGTCAACGGCCGGGTAGATACCCAGGTCGGTGATGGCCCGGGACAGGGTAACCGTGGAGTCGAGGTGCGCGAAGGTGGTTGCCGGAGACGGGTCGGTGAGGTCGTCCGCCGGTACGTATACCGCCTGCACCGAGGTGATGGAACCGGTCTGGGTGGTGGTGATCCGCTCCTGGAGCTGCCCCATCTCTTCCGCCAGGTTCGGCTGGTAGCCTACCGCGGACGGCATCCGACCGAGCAGCGCCGATACTTCGGTACCCGCCAGGGTGTAACGGTAGATGTTGTCGACGAACAGCAGCACGTCGCGGCCGTCGTCCCGGAACTTCTCGGCCAGGGTGAGGCCGGTCAGGGCCACGCGCAGACGGTTGCCGGGCGGCTCGTTCATCTGGCCGAAGACCAGGGAAATCTTGTCCAGTACGCCGGACTCTTCCATCTCGTAGTAGAAGTCGTTGCCCTCACGGGTCCGCTCACCCACACCGGCGAATACGGAGAGGCCGGAGTGCTCGGTGGCGATGTTCCGGATCAGCTCGAGCATGGTTACCGTCTTGCCCACACCGGCGCCGCCGAACAGGCCGACCTTACCGCCCTTGGCGAACGGGCAGATCAGGTCGATGACCTTGATGCCGGTTTCCAGCAGCTCGTTGCCGCCCTTCTGATCTTCGTAGCTCGGCGGCTTCCGGTGGATCGGCATTTTCTGCTGCGCGTTGACCGGGCCTTTCTCGTCGATCGGCTCGCCGAGCACGTTCATGATCCGGCCCAGGGTCTCCTCGCCAACCGGGATGGAGATCGGTGCCTGGGTGTTCTCCACGGAGAGCCCGCGGGAGAGGCCGTCGGAGGAACCCATGGCGATGGAACGAACCACGCCGTCACCGAGCTGCTGCTGCACCTCGAGGGTAAGCCCCGTTTCGGTCACGGTGAGTGCATCGAAGACGTTCGGTACCGACTCGCGCGGGAACTCCACGTCGATCACAGCGCCGATGATTTGTACGATTTTGCCGCTACTCATTTCTATTGGCCTCTAACTATGTCTATACAGCAGCCGCGCCACCCACGATCTCGGAGATCTCCTGGGTAATGGCCGCCTGGCGTGCGTTGTTGTAAATCAGGCTGAGCTCTTCGATCAGCTTCTCAGCGTTTTCCGTCGCGTTCTTCATGGCGATCATCTTCGCCGCCTGCTCGCAGGCCACGTTCTCGATCACCGCCTGGTACACCTGAGACTCGATGAAGCGGGTGACCAGACCTTCGATCAGTTGCTGTGCATCCGGCTCGTAGATGTAGTCCCAGCGATGGCCGTAGTCGTCATTCTGCTCCGGGTCCAGGGGCAGCAGCTGCCGAATGGTCGGCGTCTGCGTCATGGTGTTCACGAACTCGTTCGAGATGATGTAGAGACGGTCGATCTCGCCTTCCGTGAACGCGTCCAGCATCACCTTGATGCCGCCGAGCAGATCCACCAGCGAGGGCTCCTCCCCCACATCGGCGACCGTTGCCCGGACGTTGCCGCCGACAGAGCGGAAGAAGGAGATCGACTTGTTGCCGACCAGGCCGAGATCAGACTCAACGCCCTTGCCGTGCCACTCTCCGATGTCCTTCAGCAGGGTTCTGAACAGGTTGACGTTCAGACCGCCGCACAGGCCGCGGTCGGTGGAGATCACCAGGTAGCCGATGCGCTTGATCGACTCCCGCTCCTGCATGTAGGTGTGGCGATACTCCGGGTTGGCGTTGGCCAGGTGCCCGATCACCTGGCGGATCTTGTCCGCGTAGGGTCGCCCTGCGCGCATCCGATCCTGAGTCCGGCGCATGCGGCTGGTCGCAACCATCTGCATGGCGGAGGTGATCTTCTGCGTGGACTCCACGGAGTTGATCTTGTTCTTGATCTCTTTACCGACGGCCATTTTCTATCCTGAAGAGTTTCCTGACGCTGTCTCTCAGTTGCTGCCCAGTAACTGCTTACTCGTAGCTCTGGGTTGCCTTGAACGCCTCGATCGCGGCGCGCATCTCGGCGACGATCTCGTCGTTGTAGGCACCGGTCTCGTTGACGTTGGTCATGAACTCGGACTTCTCGGAGTTCATGTAGGCGAGCAGGTCGCGCTCGAAATCGAGGACCTTATCCACCGGCACGTCGGACAGGTAGCCTTCGGTGGCCGCGTACAAGGAAACGCCCTGATCGGCCACGGTCATGGGGCCGTACTGCTTCTGCTTCATCAGCTCCTCGACCCGACGACCGTGTTCGAGCTGCCGGCGGGTGGCTTCGTCCAGGTCGGATGCGAACTGGGAGAAAGCCGCCAGTTCCCGATACTGGGCCAGTGCCAGCTTGATGCCACCGGAAATCTTCTTCATGAACGGCACCTGCGCCGAGCTGCCCACCCGGGATACCGAGGTTCCGGGCGACATGGCCGGGCGGATACCGGAGTTGAAGCGCTCCGTTTCCAGGAAGATCTGACCGTCCGTAATGGAGATCACGTTGGTCGGTACGAAAGCGGATACGTCACCGGCCTGGGTCTCGATGATCGGCAGTGCGGTCAGCGAGCCGGTCTGGCCCTTCACCCGACCTTCGGTGATCTGCTCCACGTACTCGGCGTTGACGCGCGCGGCGCGCTCGAGCAGGCGGGAGTGCAGGTAGAAGACGTCGCCCGGATAGGCCTCACGACCCGGCGGCCGGCGCAGCAGCAGAGAGATCTGCCGATAGGCCCAGGCCTGCTTGGTCAGGTCGTCGTAGATGATCAGCGCGTCTTCGCCCTCATCACGGAAGAACTCACCCATGGAACAACCGGAGTAGGGAGCGATGAACTGCATGGGTGCCGGATCGGATGCGGAGGCGGCAACGACGATGGTGTTGTCCATCGCGCCGTACTCTTCCAGGGTGCGCACCACGTTGGCGATGGTGGACATCTTCTGACCGATCGCCACGTAGACACACTTAATGCCGGAGTCTTTCTGGTTGATGATCGCGTCCACGGCGATGGCCGTCTTGCCGATCTGCCGGTCGCCGATGATGAGCTCACGCTGACCACGACCGATCGGCACCATGGAGTCGATACACTTCAGGCCGATCTGAACAGGCTGGTCAACGGACTGACGGGCGATAACGCCGGGCGCCACCTTCTCGATGGGCGCGGTGCCGGAAGCGTTCAGCGGGCCTTTGCCGTCGATGGGGTTGCCGAGGGAGTCGACCACGCGGCCGAGCAGCTCGCGGCCGACCGGTACTTCCAGGATCCGACCCGTGCAGCGGGCCGTCATCCCTTCGGAGAGCCCCTCGTAGTCGCCGAGGATTACCACACCCACGGAATCCCGCTCCAGGTTCAGCGCCATGCCGTAAAGACCGCCGGTGAACTCGATCATCTCGCCGTACTGAGCGTCGGCGAGGCCGTGAATACGCACGATACCGTCCGATACGCTGACGATCGTGCCTTCGTTCTGGGCCTCAGCCTGCACATCGAGGGATTCGATCCGGCTCTTGATGATGTCGCTGATTTCAGAAGGATTCAGTTGCTGCATTTTTGCATTCCTCAAATTTCTTCGTTGCCCGGCTCGTTGTCCTTCAGCGCCGGGACTGCAAACGTCCTTTAGGTCCGCTGGATGGACTCCGCCAGCTTGTCGAGCTTGCCGCGCAGGGAGCCGTCGATCACGGTGTCGCCGGCCCGGATGATGGCACCGCCAATCAGGGCGTCATCGACCACGCTCTCCATGCTCACGTCACGATCGAAGCGGCGGGACAGGGCGTCCTTCAGACGCTCGAGCTCCTGCTCTGCCAGCGGGTAAGCGCTGGTCACGGTGACGTCCAGAGTTGATTGCTCTTCGGCCCGAAGGGCTTCGAACTGCGCCTGGATTTCCGGCAGCAGGGTGAGCCGCTTGTTGTCGGCCAGCACCTGCACGAACCGCCGGCCCCGATCGTTGAGGTCCGGCCCGCAGATCTCCGACAGCTTGTAGGCCTTCTGCACCTCTTCTACCTCCGGGGTAGAGAGCAGGACCTGCACCGTGTCGTCGCCCGCCGCCGCGGCCAGCAGGGCCAGCATGCGCGACCAACGATCCAGCTCGCCATCGCTTTTGGCGACGTCGAACGCTGCGTTGGCATAGGGTCGAGCCAGAGTCGCTAGTTCCGCCATCGTCTTCTTCCCTAGAGCTCTGCTGCGAGCTTGTCGAGCAGCGCGCTGTGCCGGGAAGCGTCAACGGACTCACCGAGCACCTGCTCGGCACCGGCCACCGCAAGTGCTGCCACCTGGGTGCGAAGCGTTTCTTTCGCCCGGTTAACTTCCTGCTCGATTTCGGCGCGGGCAGCTTCCTTCAGCCGCTCGCCCTCTTCCCGGGCGTCGTTTTTGGCGTCTTCGATCATCTGGTTCGCGCGGCTGCGTGCCTGCTCGATCAGCGCGGCCGCCTCTTCTTTGGCGTCCTTCAGCTGATCGGTGGCGCGTTCCTGAGCCAGCTCCAGATCTTTCGCTGCCCGCTCTGCTGCCGCGAGGCCTTCAGCGATGGCCTCCTGGCGCTCGCGCATGGCGTTGATCAGCAGCGGCCAGATCCACTTCCAGCACGCCCAGACGAAGACAATGAACGTCAGCGTCTGGCCAATCATCGTAAAGTTCAGATTCATGGTCTAAACCTCTCGTTTAGTCGTCTCTTCCGGTCTTTGGGCCGTTAACCGACGGCGAAAATCGTGTACAGACCGATACCGACTGCGATCATGGGTACGGCGTCGACCAGACCCAGAACGATGAAGAGCTGCGTTCTCAGCATCGGCAGCAGTTCCGGCTGACGGGCTACGCCCTCGAGAAACTTACCGCCCAGCACGCCCACACCAATGGCCGCGCCAACAGCGCCAAGACCCATCATGAGTCCGCCTGCTACATAAAGAAGAACCGCTAGTTCCATGATTACTCCAAGTTTCGAGTTGTGAGTTTTACAAACCGCCCCGCTTCATCGAGCCGGGCGCGTGTTGTTCGTCCGATTCAGTGTTCCTCGTCCACCTCGTGTGCCTGCGCCATGTAGACGATGGTCAGCACGGCGAAGATGAACGCCTGCAGGGAGATGATGAGCACGTGGAACATCGCCCAGCCCCACTGCAGCACACCGCCCAGAGCGCCCCAGACGATGCCGCCCGTAAACAGCAACGCGATGAGGACGAAGATCATCTCGCCGGCGTACATGTTGCCGAACAGCCGCAGGCCCAGAGACAGCGGCTTGGCAATCAGGGTGACGCCTTCGAGAAAGAGGTTGATCGGGAAGAGGTATTTCGGGAACGGGTGGAAGGCCAGCTCGGCAAAGAAACCGCCGAGGCCCTTCTCCTTGATGCTGAAGAACAGAATCAGGATGAACACGGACAGGGCCATGGCCATGGTGATGTTCGGGTCCGTGGTCGGCACGATCTTCATGTACTCGACGCCCATCATCATGGCCAGGGTCGGGATCCAGTCAACGGGGATCAGATCCATGAAGTTCATCAGCCAGACCCAGACAAAAATGGTGAGCGCCATGGGGGCGATGAGGCTGTTCTTGTAGTTGAAGATCGTGCTGGTGGTGTCGTCGATGAAGTCGACGATCAGCTCGACGAAGTTCTGCAGCGGCCCGGGCACGCCGGCGGTCGCGCTTTTCGCCGCCGTACGGAAGACGAAGAAGAAAACCAGGCCGGTGACGATCGACCAGATCATGGAGTCGACGTGGATGGCGTTGAAGCCCATCGCCGCCGCTTCCTGGGCCGACTGGGCAAAACCCCAGGTGCCGTCAGGATGCTGCCCGTAGGTCAGGTTGGTCAGGTGATGCTGGATATAACCAGCAGGATCTTCAGCTGCGCTCGCCATTTCCTGTCTTTACTGCCTGTTTATCTTATTAGCTATTAGTCGTTCTCTGGAGAACCAATGCAATTACCTGTCAGGTAACCGCTTTCATTCAGACGGGCTCCGTAAGCCCTGCCTCAGTCAGCGCCTGCCCGCAGCGGCACCACCACGTACATCACCTGCATCAGCGCCAACGTTCCGAAAAACGCGGCCGCCGCCGGCTTCAGCACGATGATGCTGCCGGCAACCAGCACAAGCGTCAGCGCAAATTTCACGACGCCCTGCAGGAGAAAGCTCGTCGCCGAGCGCTCTACCGATGCCCGCCAGGCATACAGTCCCGCCGGTATCACGCTGGCCAGTCCCGCTGCCAGGGCCGAGGCCGTCTGGAGGAATCCGGCAAAGGATTCATCCGCATTTCCGGGCAGCTCCCAGACAAAAAACACCGCCGCTATGGCCGCCGTGGCCAGTGCCTGCCAGGCGACGATTCGATACGGCACCTGGTCCCGCTTTCGATTACGAAGTGCTCGATTTTGCGGCGCCACGTAGTACGGGCCTCGGAAAAGCGGCGCGTATTATAGTGAGCGCGCTAGCCCCGTTCAATTCAAAACACCGGTTTTGGCGGGTTTATTTGCTCGAAACTCTTTACCTGCGGCTAAGGGATTTCCGCAGTCGGCCAACGGGGCTGTTTCGGCTGCTTGCAGCCGGCATCGGGCTACTTCAGGTGGGAAAGGATGCCTTCGAGCTCATCCAGGTTGGAGTAGCCGATGCTGAGCTTGCCGCCGCCTTTGGCATCCTGCTGGATGAGCACCGGCGCGCCGATACGATCGGACAGCTCCCGCTCCAATCGGGCGGTATCAGCGTCCTTCACCGGGGCGGACGTGGTTTTCGCCGGCTTGTGACGGTCCCGCACCAGCGCTTCCGTCGCCCGCACCGACAATCCCTTGGCCGCCACCACCCTGGCCAGCCGCTCCTGGTCGAGCGCCGGCAGCGGCAACAGGGCCCTGGCGTGCCCCATCTCGATCTCTCCAGACAGCAACATGTCCCGAACCGGCGCCGACAGGTTGAGCAGCCGCAACAGGTTGGTCACCGCAACCCGGGACTTGCCCACGGCGTCGGCCACCTGTTGCTGGGTCAGGCCGAACTCCTCTTTCAGGCGCTCCAGGGCCTGGGCTTCTTCCAGCGGGTTCAGGTCCTCCCGCTGGATGTTCTCGATCAGGGCCATGGCGGAGGCCTGCTCGTCAGTGACCTCACGCAGCACCGCGGGAATATGCGCAAGCCCGGCAATTCGTGCCGCCCGCCAGCGTCGCTCGCCGGCGATCAGCTCGTATCCACCTTGCGGCCGGCTGCGCAGCACCACCGGCTGCATCAGGCCTTGGGACTGAATAGAAGCAGCAAGCTCGTTCAGCGCGTCCTCGTCGAAAACGCGGCGCGGCTGGTAGCGGCTGGTCACCACCTCATCAATGGCCACCTCTGTGAGCCCGGCGGCCCGCGGCGCGTCCACGGCAGCCCCGGGTGATCCAGCCGGTGCGTTTTCCGTCGGCACCGGCTCCCGGGTTGCCCGGTCCGCCGAGAGCAGGGCGTCCAGGCCGCGTCCCAAGCGTTTCTTACTCACCGCTACCGATCCACCTTGAATGTAATGCGACCACCCGTCAGTCCACCGTCGCCCGCACTTCGTGCTTTCTCTTGATCTCGCCCGCCAACGCCATGTAGGCCACCGCACCCCTGGATTGCCGATCGTAGAGAATGGCCGGCAAGCCGTGGCTCGGCGCCTCCGCAAGCCTCACGTTTCGTGGGATGACCGTGCGGAACACCTGGTCGCCGAAATACTGGATGAGTTGCCGGGAGACGTCCCGGGTCAGGCTGTTGCGCGGATCATACATCGTCCGTAACAGGCCCTCTATGGCGAGGTCCGGGTTGGCGGCAGCACGCACGCCGTCCACCGTCTCGAGCAGGGCGGTCAAGCCTTCGAGCGCGTAGTACTCACACTGCATAGGGATCAGCACGCTGGAAGCGGCGATCAGCGCGTTCAGGGTCAGGATGTTCAGGGACGGCGGGCAGTCGATGATCACGTAGTCGAGGTCCCCGGCCTCCGCCAGCCGTTCTTTCAGGCGGTACTCCCGGCCCTCCATGTTCATCAGCTCGACCTCAGCGGCCGTGAGGTCGGTATTCGATGGGATCAGCGTGTAGCCGCCCTGGCAGCGCTCGACACGGTGTCGAGCGGCACGCCGTCGATCAGCCAGTCGTAGATGTTCCGCTCGACGGCGCTCTTGTCGACCCCGGAGCCCATGGTGGCGTTGCCCTGCGGATCCAGGTCGATGAGCAGCACGCGGGAGCCGGACAGAGCGAGCGATGCTGCCAGGTTGACGCTGGTCGTGGTCTTGCCTACCCCGCCTTTCTGGTTTGCTACCGCGATGATCCGCTTATCAATCCGAGTCACTGTCTGAACCTTCTCTCTGACTGTGGCCGCGCTTATTGAGGCCTTGTCCGCCGGTCAATGATCGTCACTTCGTGGGTTCGATCAAGCCCCGGGATGCGGAGCTCACGGACCTCCCTGATCACGAAGCCCTCAGGCAGAGATCGGGCCTTGCCCTCATCTGCGGGTGTCTGCTCGACATCGGCCCCGGCCTCCGCCTGCTGCTGATCCTCGACCGCAGCGGTTGCCGTCATCAGCACCAGCACGCCGGCGCCGTTGAGCAGCGGCTCGGCCAGCGGCAACAGCCCGGCCGGGTCGTCGACGGCACGGGAAACCACGACGTCTGCACCATTGAGAAGATCAGAGAGCAGATCAGGCGCCGTTCGGCTGCCAAGATCCGCAACACGCGCCGTGACGTTGCCGAGCCCAAGCTCGGCGATCACCGTCTCCAGAAAGCGGATCTTGCGATGGTTGCGGTCGAGCAGCAGCCAGCTCACCTCCGGCAGCGCGATGGCCAGCGGTAGGCCGGGCAAACCGGCTCCGGTACCGACGTCGAAGGCGGTGGGACGTTCGCCGGCAGCGCCAACCGAGTCGCGGATGATCGGCGCGATGCTCAGGCTGTCGAGTATGTGCCTGGCCCAGATCCGGCCGATGTCCCGGCGGGAAATCAGGTTGAAGCGGGCGTTCCAGCGTTCGAGCAGCCCCACGTAGCGAAGCAGCTGGTCCGCTTGATGCGCATCGAGCCGCGCACCGAGTGTCTCCGCCTCAGCCTGCAGCCGGGATGCATCCACTAGCCGGCACCTCGTGCGCTCAACTGGCCCGGCCCGCAGCGCCGGAACTGCCTACCTCGTTCTCACTGGTCGTTACTTTCTTTGCGTGCACCAGCAGCAGCGACAGGGCGGCGGGCGTCATCCCGGGGATCCGGGAGGCCTGAGCCAGGGTAGCTGGCCCCACTTCGGTCAGCTTCTCGGCGAGCTCCGCCGACAGTCCGGGTACGGACTGAAAGTCGATGTGGCCGGGCAGAGCAATCCCTTCGTGCCGTCTCACCCGGGCGATCTCCTCTTCCTGGCGACGGATGTAGCCCTCGTACTTGGTTTCTATCTCGACCTGCCCCAGCACTTCGCTGCTGGCATGTTCGCCCAGCTGCTCGCTCAGCTCACCATAGAGAGGGGCAAAGGTGACGCCCGGCCGGCGGATGAATGCTGCCAGCGGGGTTTCCTTGCTGATCGGCTCACCGGCGGTCCGGCCGAGCCGTTCCGACAGATCCGTACCGGGATTGAGATGCACCCGGTCGACCGCTGCTCTCAGCGAATCAATCGCTGCTTTTTTGGCGCTGAAGGCCTGCCAGCGGCTGTTGCCGACGATGCCGAGCTCTCTGCCGATCGGGGTCAGGCGCTGGTCTGCATTGTCTTCCCGCAGCCTGAGCCTGAACTCCGCCCGCGAGGTGAACATCCGATAAGGCTCGTTGGTACCCAGGGTGATCAGATCGTCCACCAGAACGCCGAGATAGGCTTCGTCCCGCTTCGGCCACCAGGCCGACTCTCCGGCAACCTTCCGCGCCGCGTTCAGGCCGGCCAGCAGACCCTGAGCGCCTGCCTCTTCGTAGCCGGTGGTGCCGTTGATCTGGCCCGCGAAAAACAAACCGTTCAACGCTTTGGTTTCGAGGCTGTAGCGCAGATCGCGGGGGTCGAAGAAATCGTACTCGATGGCGTAACCCGGCCGCGTGATGTGCGCCTGCTCGAAGCCGCGCACGCTGCGCACCAGTTCGAGCTGCACGTCGAAAGGCAGGCTGGTGGAGATGCCGTTCGGGTAAAGCTCGCTGGTGGTCAGCCCTTCCGGCTCAACGAATATCTGGTGCTGAACCCGATCGCGAAAACGCACCACCTTGTCCTCGATGCTCGGGCAGTACCGCGGTCCTGTTCCTTCTATGACGCCGGTGTACAGGGGGGACCGATCCAGCGCGGAAAGGATGATCTCGTGCGTGTTTTCGTTGGTTTGCGTGATGTAACAAGGCACCTGACGGGGTCTTGAGAACGGCATCCGGCCATCGTCAGCCTCGCCGGTTCCCAGCCCGTCTCCGCCTTCGTGCCTGTGCATGAACGACATCAGCGGCGCCGGATCGTCCCCGGGCTGAGCCTCCATGACAGAGTAGTCAACGGACCGACCGTCGATCCTTGGGGGCGTTCCTGTCTTCAAACGATCTACCCGGAACGGCATCGCCCGGAGCCGCTCGGCAAGCGCGATGGAAGGCGCATCGCCGGCGCGACCTCCCGGGTGGTTTTCCATGCCGATGTGGATCCTACCGCCGAGAAAGGTGCCCGTTGTAAGCACCACGGCTTTGGCCCGGAAGTTGAGCCCCATCTGAGTAACAACACCACTCACGTGCGACTCGCCAGCGCGCTCCTCGACCATCAGGTCAACGACCGTCTGCTGGAAGATGGTCAGGTTTTCCTCATCGTCCAGGAGCTGGCGTATAGCTTCCCGATACAGGGAGCGGTCCGCTTGAGCGCGTGTTGCCCGCACCGCTGGCCCCTTGCTGGCGTTCAGCACCCTGAGCTGGATGCCGGCCATGTCCGCCGCTTTGCCCATGAGGCCATCGAGCGCGTCTATCTCGCGAACCAGATGGCTCTTGCCGATGCCGCCGATCGCCGGGTTGCAGGACATCTGACCGATGGTCTCCACCGCCTGGGTCAGCAGCAGGGTGCTGGCCCCGGTCCGCGCTGCCGCTGCAGCCGCCTCGGAGCCGGCATGGCCGGCGCCGATAACGATGACGTCGTAGCTGTCTGGGTAGTTCATGCCTTTACAGGGAGCAGGAAAAACGGGAGCGGGAGTATACGCCGCCTGCCGCTACTTGCCGATGCAGAAATTGGCGAATATCTCGCCGAGCAGCGCATCGCTCGACATCTCTCCGACGATCTCTCCGAGGGCACCGTGCACGGCTTTGAGCTCTTCCGCGATCAGCTCGCCGGGCAGGGTACCAAGGGCCAGCTCGCGGGCCGCCTGAGCCCGGGCCAGCGCATCCTTGAGGGCAAGCAGATGCCGTTTCCGCGCGGTGAACAGGTTGCTGCGCGGCGTAAATCCGGCCTTGTCGCGGATCACCTGGCGCAGCGCCTCCACGCCCTCACCGGTCTCTGCCGATACGGGCTGATAACCGGCGTCCCGGGCCGGTTCTGCCAGCCCGGGCTCGAGATCGATCTTGTTCAGGATGAGGATCACCTTTTCCCGGGGCAACGAGCCAAAATCGTCAAGAAAATCGTCACCAATCTCATCGAACGATCGGTCGGTCTGGCCATCCGCCGCTCGTATCGCCAACACGATGTCGGCGGTTTCCGCTTCGCTGAGTGCCCGCCGCACCCCTTCTGCTTCCACCGCGTCTGCTGCTTCGCGCAGCCCCGCGGTATCCACCAGCTCGACGGGCAGGCCGCCAAGATTCAGATCGGCCCGAACCAGGTCGCGGGTGGTGCCTGGAATGTCGGTGACTATGGCCCGAGACTCCCCGGTCAGGCGGTTGAGCAGGCTCGATTTCCCAACGTTCGGCGCCCCGATCAGCGCCATTTTGATGCCGTCCCGAAGGATGACACCCTGGGCGCAATCCGCCTCCAGACGACCGAGCGCCGCGATGATCTCATCGACCCGCTCCAGGACCTGCCCCTCTGCAAGCAGATCCACGTCTTCGTCTGGAAAGTCGATGGCGGCCTCGACGAATACCCGCAGGCTCACCACCATGGCGTCGATCTCCCCGACCCGATCGGAGAAGGCTCCGGACAGTGAGCGGTTCGCGCCCCGGACCGCGGCCTCGGACGATGAGGCGATCAGATCGGCCACCGCCTCGGCCTGAGCCAGGTCCAGCTTGCCGTTCAGGTACGCCCGCTCGGTGAACTCACCAGGTCGGGCCAGCCGGGCACCGGCATCGAGAATCGCATCGAGCAGCATCTGCAGAACCACCGGCCCGCCGTGGCCCTGAAACTCGACCACATCCTCGCCGGTAAAGGACTTCGGCCCGGCGAAGTAGAGGAGCAAGCCGCTGTCGAGCGTCTCTCCCGAGGCATCGTGGAAGGTTCGAAACAGCGCCCGGCGCGGATGCATGGCGCCACCGCCGATGCGCTCGCCAATGGCTTTCGCCTTTGGCCCTGACACCCGGATCACGCCGATGCCCGCCTGGCCCGGCGCCGTCGCCAGCGCCGCGATGGTATCGATGTCCTGGCCGCCGTCAGTTGCCATCGCTGCGCCGCCTGGCGTGCCGCGTCGCCTAGCCGCCCAGGCAGACAGGCAGACGGCGGCGCATCAGGCCTTCGCCTCCTGTGCCCGCTCGGTCTGCTTGATCACGTAGTACTGCTGGGCCACACCAAGCACGTTGTTCACCAGCCAGTAGAGCACCAGACCGGCGGGGAAGAACAGGAACAGAACGGTGAACATGATGGGCATCATCTTCATCATCCTGACCTGCATCGGGTCACCCACCGCCGGGCTCATCAGCTGAGTCAGGTACATGCTGCCGCCCATCAGCAGCGGCAGGATGAAGAAGGGGTCCATCGCTGCCAGATCATCGATCCAGAGCATGAACGGCGCCTGGCGCAGCTCCACGGACTCGAACAGCACCCAGTACAGGGCGATGAAGATCGGCATAGGCAGCAACATGGGCAAACAGCCGCCGAGCGGGTTCACCTGTTCTTTCTTGTAGAGATTCATCATCTCCTGAGAAAGTTTCTGGCGATCGTCCGCATAACGTTCCTGCAGCCGCTTCATCTGCGGCGCCACCCGGCGCATGTTCGCCATGGACTTGTAGCTGGCTGCCGAGAGCGGGTAGAGCACCGCCTTCACCAGCACCGTGAGCAGAATGATGGCCACACCCCAGTTACCGACGAAGCCGTAGAGCCAGTCGAGGACGTAGAAAAGCGGTACCGCCAGCCACCAGAGAAAACCGTAATCCACGGTCAGGTTCAGGTTCGGCGAGATCTGCTCGAGGCGCTTCTGATCCTTGGGGCCAGCGTAGAAGCGGGTGTGGAAGCTGCCGGTTTCACCCGGTGCTATGGTTTTCAGCGGCCCGGTGTAGCCGAACACGTAAGTTCCGTCGTTGCGCTTCTGGCCGTAGAAGTTGTTGGTTTCCGCTTCATCAGCCACCCAGGCCGAGAGGAAGTAGTGCTGCAGGAAAGCCATCCAGCCACCGTCGGTCGCAATTCGGTAAGTGCCGGTCTCGTCCAGGTCGTCGAACTCGAGCTTCTCGTAACGGGACTCCGGGGTGGTGAGCGCGGCGCCCAGATAGGGTTGCGGCCCCAGGGAAAAGGAGGTGCCGCCGGTCGGCTCGTGCTGGTCACGCTTGATCTGGGCAAAGAGGCTGGCGCGAATCGCTTCCGAGGTCTGGTTGGCAACCTCGTAGTCCACGTCGACCAGATAGTCACCCGGCCGGAAGGTGAAGGTTTTGCTCACCGCCTGGCCATCCACCGTCGCTTCAAGGACCACCGACAGCGGTTCGTCATCGACCAGCTCGTAGTGGCTCTCGGCGCTTCGGTAGAGCGGCCGACTGCCGCTCGCGTCAACGCCATCGGTGCCGATCAGGCCGCTCTGCGCGACGTATATGCGGCCGCGGCTGTTATCCAGCAGCAGGTAAGGGACGTCCGGCGCTTCCAGGGAAACCGGGTAAGCCGGCAACTCGGCGCGAACGATGTCGCCGCCGAGCCGGTCGATCCAGACCCGCAGCTCCGGCGTCTCCACCTTTATCAGGCGATCCGTAGTGGCAGCCGCTTCAACCGGCGCCGGCCGGTCGGCTTCGCTGGTGGCGATCAGTGACTCGTCGGGCACGTCCGACGCCGAGGCGCCCGCAGCAACCGACGCCTCACCGGCGCTGAACTCATCGCCGGTGACAATCCCGGCATCGGCCCCCTCGGGGGCAAGCGGTTGCGGCTCCGGCGCGCTCGAGTACTGAGCATCCACCGGGTTCTGCAGGTAGTCCTCGTTCCAGGCGAGGATCATCAGGTAGCCGGTGGCGGCGAGACCGATCAGCAGCAGAATGCGCTGTACTTCTGTCGGTAACATCTTGAATCAGGTCTCCTTTGCGCCCGGACAGCAGCCCGTGACGTTGTTTCTGTTGCTGGCGGGGTCGTCACGCCCTGCCGGGACCGGATCGAACCCCCCGGCGTTGAATGGGTGGCAGCGTCCGAGCCGCCGAAGTGCCAGAACGCTCCCTCGCAACGCGCCATGGGTTTCGACCGCCTCGAGGGCGTAGTTCGAGCAGCTGGGATGGAACCGACACTGGTTGCCGATGAAGGGGCTCAGGGTCAGCTGGTAGGCACGGATGAGCGCACGGGCGACGAGGGCCGGCAATCCGGTCAACGTCGTCCACAGGCTGCTTGAACTCTCTGCCTTCACTGTTGCTCTTCGTTGTCTCTCGGCTTCTGCCCGCCGTCGGATCCAAGCGACCGGATCTCGGCGAGCAGCTTGTCCAGGTGTCGATGCAGACGCGTTCGGTCTACGGGGGCGACTACACGGATCACCAGGTCGACGGCCGGCAGCTCGTTTTGGGCGGTTCGGAACCGATCTCTGATGACCCGCTTTATCCGATTCCGGGTGCTGGCCCGAGGCACGGCCTTTTTGCCGACGATCAGACCCAGTCGGGCGTGGTGCATTCTATTGAAAACCAGGTTCAGACGTAATGGCCCGGATTTGAGTCGGGCTTCCGGGCGACGCAGTGCACGCTCGAAGTCCCTGGCATGGAGGAGCCTGTGTGCTCGGGGGAACCTCAGGCTGCTGGGCGGTGCGCTTTGCGGCGACGTGCGCACGGTTCTATACAACCGGCATTAAAGCCGGCCTACCGGCGGGAGGTTAGACGCTCAGGCGCTTGCGGCCCTTGGCTCGGCGGGCATTGAGCACTTTACGCCCACCCTTGGTCGCCATGCGGGCACGGAAGCCATGAGTGCGCTTGCGCTTCAGGTTGCTCGGCTGAAAAGTTCTCTTCATTCTCGTGCTTCCGGACTGAGAGTGCTGAAAGGGGCCGCGATTCTAGGGAGGGGTCATGGCCCTGTCAACTTCTGATCCTTGCTCGCGAGACCTGTGGCTGCCGCGTGTTTTCCGGAATCTTGGAAAGCAGGACAAGTAATAGGAAGGATAAATATTTAAGACTTGTTGGTTGTTGTTTGTTGGGGGGCCCAGGAGCTGTTGATAAGGGAAGAATTCGGCCACCGCTCAGTGACTTGGCGTCAGGAAAATCGTGTGCAAAACCCCATGAACAGGCGGGCGCAAATCTGTGTGCGGAACGGGACAATTTCCGCTGCAAAAAACCACTCAGATTTTATCCACAGGTTCTCAACTGTTTTCCACACAAGCTAGTCGGCACGGGTTTCACGGGATTGAAACTTTTCGTCTTCGTTAAGCTTTTGAATTTGCGCGAGATAAAAAAAACCTTCGCTATTTCGCACGCATTGCGTAGCCATTTGATGATGTTCGTGTCTAGAATTCTCCCCTCTCAAGGACAGCCGAATCACTCCGAACCCAGACCAAAGCCCTGAGCAGAATTCTTCTTCTTTTGAAGGACATTTGGCCGGCATCATGATGACATCATGAGGTAGGAGTTGGATTTCGGTCGCCGCCAGGCGGCAGGGATCAGCAGAAGAGCCGAACGATTGAACGGGTAAGCCGAACTATCGATCGGGTCTGCAAATGAAGGGCAACGAAGGGATAGATACACCCCATAGAGGGTGGCCCGTAGAGGGCAGGGCAAACCTGGAGATGGTCACCACGGTGGCTATCCGTCCAGCAGGCCCGAATTAGGGTTGGAGGACTCCGGGCTGCAACATCGCAGATTGTGCAGTTCGCACCACAGCTTTCATCGATGCATGCGCATGTGTGAACCTGCGTACGGCTTTGGCGACGCTGGGTGTCCGCAAACCTGGGACACGAATAAGAGATCTTGGCTCGGCTAAGCTGGCCGCGATCGAAAGAGAATGGCTCAATCGCCGCAACTCAGGCTGGATTTCGAACAGCCGCTGCGGGGAAAGAGCTGCATAGAAGCTTTTGCATTGGGGGCAAACGCAGGTGGGACGTTCCGTTTGGCACAAGTGCCTAGATCGGCTACAGGACGAGCTTTCGTCTCAACAGTACAACACGTGGATCCGGCCGCTGCAGGCGCGTGAGGAAGAAGACCGGCTACACATTTACGCACCGAACCGTTATGTCAGGAATCAGGTTCAAGCCGCCTATCTCGATCGGATCAACGAGCTGCTCGACCAGCTGGGTGATCCTGCCAATCCGCTGGACGTGGATCTGGACGTTGGCGATGCGGACGACGCGGGGCTCGAGCCGATGCCGGTAAGAGCGGACGGTAGCGGTGGCGTTTCTGAGCGGGAAACTCGCCAGATGGTGCAGCATCAACTGAATGAGGACTTCACTTTCTCCACGTTTGTGGAAGGGAAGTCGAACGAGATGGCCAAAGCGGCTGCAACCCAGGTTGCCCAGAATGCCGGCAAGAGCTACAACCCGCTGCTGCTTTACGGTGACGTGGGCCTCGGCAAGACGCACCTGATGCAGGCCGTCGGCAACGAGATCCGGTCCGCCAACCCGGACGCGAAGGTGGTGTACCTGCATTCTCAGCGGTTCGTTCAGGACATGGTCAAGGCGCTGCGCCAGGGCACCATGGCGGACTTCATGTCTTACTACCGCTCAGTGGACACGCTGCTGATAGATGACATCCAGTTCTTCGCCAAGAAGCTGCGTTCTCAGGAAGAGTTCTTCCACGTCTTCAACGGTCTGCTCGAGAAGGGCAGCCAGATGGTGCTGACCTCGGATCAGTATCCGCGGGAGATCGACGGCCTCGAGGAGCGCCTGAAGTCCAGGTTCGTCTGGGGGCTGACCGTGGAGATGGAAGCGCCTGACATTGAGACCCGGGTGGCGATCCTGATGAAGAAAGCGGAAGCCGAGCAGGTGGAGCTGGATCCGGCGGTGGCCTTTTTCATCGGCGAGCGTATCCGTTCCAACGTCCGCGAGCTGGAGGGTGCGCTGCGCAGAGTGATCGCCAACGCGCGATTCACCGGTAGCCGCATCACCATCGAGCAGGTCAAGCGGGCGCTACGCGATCTGCTGGCCATACAGGACCGGCAGGTGAGCATCGACAACATCCAAAGGACGGTTGCCGAGTACTACAACATCAAGATCTCCGATATTCTGTCCAAGCGACGCAATCGGACGATCGCCCGACCTCGGCAAGTTGCCATGGCGCTGGCGAAGGAGCTGACCAATCACTCCTTGCCGGAGATCGGTGAAGCCTTCGGCGGTCGCGACCACACCACGGTGTTGCACGCCTGCCGCAAGATCGCCGAGCTCAAGGAAAGCAGTACGGACCTCGCCGAGGACTACAAGAACCTCAGCCGCCTGCTGGCTAGCTGAGCAAGCTGCGACTCCGCTGCCGGAACAGTGCGCGCGACCAACGTTGTCTGGTCGCGCGTTTTGCCGTAGGTAAAGACCGACGAGCCGATGAGCGTCTAGAATGACCCTCAGATCGAACGAGAGACCCAGATAATGAAGTTCACCACCAATAGAGAAGCGCTGCTCCGCTCCCTGCAGCTGGTCACCGGAGTCGTGGAGCGGCGGCAGACCCTGCCTGTGTTGGCTAATTTGTTAGTCGTCGCCAGAGACGGCAGCCTGTCGCTGACGGGAACCGATCTGGAGGTGGAGCTGGTGGCGAACGAAGCCGCGGTGGACATCCAGCAGGAAGGTGAGGCGACCATTCCCGCCCGCAAGCTGGCGGATATCTGGCGCTCGCTGCCGGATGAGGCGGAGGTGACCGTGGAGGTGGCTGGGGACCGCGCAACCGTCCGCTCCGGTCGCAGCCGCTTCACCCTGGCTACCCTGCCGGCGGCCGACTTTCCGAAGGTGGAGAGCGGCGCCGATGATGCGGAGTTCAAAGTCTCCCAGCCAGACCTGCAGGGTCTGCTCGACCAGGTCAGCTTCTCCATGGCCCAGCAGGACGTGCGCTACTTCCTGAACGGCATGCTGCTCGAAATTGCGCCTTCCCATCTGCGGACAGTGGCAACCGATGGCCACCGCCTGGCGATGAGCACGCTGGATGGGGCAGGTGCCGGCAGTGACCGGGTGCAGGCCATCGTGCCGCGCAAAGGTGTGCTGGAGCTGAGCCGCCTGCTCGATGATGGTGATGATGAGGTGCTCATGCAGCTGGGCGCTAACCACCTGCGAGTCAGCAAGGGCCCGTACACCCTGACCACCAAGCTGGTTGATGGTAAGTTTCCTGACTATGAAAAGGTGGTGCCTAAGGACCTCGGCCGCACCATCACCGGCGATCGCGACTCGTTGAAGCAGGCGTTCCAGCGCGCTTCCATCCTCTCGAACGAAAAATATCGTGGCGTGCGGATGATCATTGATGGTGAGCAGATGACCATTCAGGCCAATAATCCTGAGCAGGAAGAGGCCGAAGAGCAGGTGGCCGTTGATTACGATGGCGAACGCATGGAGATCGGCTTCAACGTCAGCTACCTCCAGGACGTGCTGAACGTTCTAGACACCGAGCAGATTCAACTGTCGGTTTCCGATGCAAACAGCAGCGCGCTAATAGAAGGCATGGGCAAGGAAGACGCGGTCTACGTGGTCATGCCCATGCGGCTCTAACTCCCTGCTCCAGCCGAACGTGTTAAGCGCACAGGCATAGCGTCGTGCGCTTCAATCGGCTTGAAATCTCCTACTTCCGCAATCTGAGCGCGGTAGCCGTCGACCTGGCGCCAGGGCTCAACACCTTTTATGGCGATAACGGGGCCGGCAAGACCGCATTGCTGGAAGCCGTGCACCTGCTCTGTCGCGGTCGTTCCTTTCGAACCCAGAAAACTCAAACGCTGATCCAGCACGACGCTGATCAGCTGGTAGTGCGTGGCGTTATCGATGACGAGTCCCGTGGTCCAACCACGCTCGCCATCAGTAAAGATCGCAGCGCCCGTACGGAAATGCGCCTCAATGGCGAAACGGAACGACGACTCTCTGAAGTCGCTCGGCTGACGCCACTGCAGGTAATGCTGCCTGACATCGCCGAACTGGTGTTCGGCGGCCCTGCTAAACGGAGAAGCTGGTTGGATTGGGGAACGTTTCACGTGAAACCTCTCTACCTGGAAAACCTCAGGAAATATCTGCGGGCGGTAAAGCAACGCAACGCGCTGCTCAAGGACCACGCGGATGCGCAGTCGTTAAGACCCTGGCACGAGGAGGTGGCGCGGCTGGGGGAAAGCGTCACATCGGACAGGCTGGCCTATCTGGAGATGCTGTTACCCCATTTCAGTCAGGTTCTGTCGGAGCTGGCACCGGAGCTCAGCCTGGAGGTCCGTTACCGGCGGGGCTGGGGCCGCGAGGAGCAGCTGAGTAAATTGTTGGCTGAATCCAACCCTCGCGAGGTAAAATACGCCTCGACTCTATGGGGACCACATAGAGCAGATGTGCAGATACGAGCTGACGGCACTCCCGCCGGGGCAGTACTCTCGCGAGGCCAGGGAAAGCTTGTTGCCAGCGCGCTGCAGATCGGTCAGGCCTCGTTGCTTGCCGAGTCAGAGCGAAGATCTACGGTTTTTCTCATTGATGACGCTGGTGCGGAACTGGATGTTGCGCACAACGCCCGTTTTTTCGGGCTTCTCGAACGTCTTGGTGGGCAGATTCTGGCTACGACGACCCGTGAGCCTACGGCAGCACCCGACGCAACGGGCAGCGTGTTTCACGTGAAACATGGTGCGGTGGTCCCGAGCAGATAAGCTTTGAGCCCCGGAGCAGCTGGGGCCAGGCAGGAGACTGAATGAGCGAAGAAAACTACGATTCAGGCAGCATCAAGGTCCTGAAAGGCCTGGAGGCTGTGAAAAAGCGCCCGGGTATGTACATCGGCGATACCGAGGACGGTACCGGCCTGCACCATATGGTTCAGGAGCTGGTGGACAACGCCATTGATGAGGCGCTGGCCGGTCATTGCGATCAGATCGACGTCATCGTGCACTCCGAAGAGGCCGTCACGGTGCGGGACAACGGCCGCGGCGTGCCGGTGGACATTCACCCGGAAGAAGGGGTTTCCGCAGCGGAAGTCATCATGACTACTCTGCACGCCGGGGGTAAGTTCGACGACAACAGCTATAAAGTGTCCGGCGGGCTACATGGCGTAGGCGTTTCGGTGGTCAACGCGCTGTCTGAGGAGCTGCGGCTCACGGTGCGTCGGGAAGGGAAGGTCTACGAGCAGACCTATAGAGAAGGTGTGCCCGTAGCGCCCCTGGCCGAAGTGGGAGAAACCGATAAGCGCGGCACCGAGTGCTATTTCAAGCCTTCGGCTGAAACGTTCGGCAACATCAACTTTCACTACGACGTGCTGGCAAAGCGCCTGCGCGAGCTGGCCTTCCTCAACTCTGGGGTCGGCATCCGCCTGAAGGACGAGCGGAGCGGCAAAGAAGAGACTTTCCGCTACGAAGGCGGCCTGCAGGCGTTTGTCGAGTACCTGAACCAGAACAAGAACGCTTTGAACGAAGTGTTCCACTTCACCACCGTCCGGGAAGATGGCGTCGGTGTGGAAGTGGCGATGCAGTGGAACGACAGCTTTCAGGAGCAGGTCTTCACCTATACCAACAACATTCCGCAAGGCGATGGCGGCACACACCTGGCCGGCTTTCGCGCCGGGCTGACCCGAACGTTGAATGCCTATATCGAGCGTGAGGGGTTGCTGAAAAAGGTGCAGGTGAACACCTCAGGTGACGACGCCCGGGAAGGTCTGACAGCCGTAATAAGCGTCAAAGTGCCGGATCCGAAGTTTTCCTCCCAAACTAAAGACAAGTTAGTTTCCAGTGAAGTAAAGGCGGCGGTAGAGCAGGAGCTGAACAGGTACTTTACGGAATATCTGGACGAGCACCCTCAGGACGCCAAGTCCGTAGTCACCAAGATGATCGATGCGGCTCGCGCCCGGGAAGCGGCGCGCAAAGCCCGGGAGATGACTCGGCGCAAAGGAGCCCTCGATATCGCCGGGTTACCAGGCAAGCTGGCCGACTGTCAGGAAAAGGATCCGGCGCTGTCCGAGCTGTACCTGGTGGAGGGTGACTCCGCTGGCGGCTCCGCGAAGCAGGGCCGGGATCGCAGAACCCAGGCGATTCTGCCGCTCAGAGGTAAGATTCTGAACGTGGAGAAGGCGCGATTCGACAAGATGCTTTCCTCCAACGAGGTGGGCACCCTGGTAACGGCGCTTGGCTGCGGCATCGGCAGAGACGAGTTCGATCCGGACAAGCTCCGTTATCACCGGATCATCATCATGACGGACGCGGATGTGGACGGATCGCATATCCGCACCCTGTTGCTCACGTTCTTCTTCCGGCAGATGCCCGAGCTTGTGGAGCGGGGCCACGTCTACATTGCCCAGCCACCCCTGTACAAGGTTAAGAAAGGAAAGCAGGAACGCTACGTCAAAGACGACGAGGAGCTGAACGCCTACTTCCTGCAGATGGCCCTCGATGGGGCCAAGCTGCACGTAAATGCCGACGCGCCGGCGATCGAAGATTCGGCGCTGGAAGAGCTTGCTGCCGAGTACCGGCGGCTGCTTGGGCGCCTGGAGAAAATGAATCGGGTCTACCCGCAGGTGCTCACGGAGGCGCTGGTCGACCTGCCGGCGCTGGATCTGGATGCGCTGCATGACGAAGCCGGCATGCAGGCCTGGAGTGAACGCTTACAAACCCGGTTGGCCAGTGAAGATGCGGCTGTATCGGTTATCCTGGACGCGGAGCATCAGACCTGGTGCCCCCAGGTGGACATCAAGATCAGGGGCATTACGGAGACGGTGGCGCTGCCGCACGGGTTTTTCGTCGGTGCAGAGTACCGCGCCATTGCGGCGATGAGCCAGCGCCTCGAGGGGTTGCTCGAAGCCGGTGCTTTCATTGAGCGCGGCGACAAGCAGCAGACTGTAGAGCGCTTCGGCCAGGCCTATGAGTGGCTGCTTGGGGAAGCGCGACGAGGCGTGGACATTCAGCGCTACAAAGGTCTGGGCGAGATGAACCCTGACCAGCTGTGGCAGACGACCATGGACCCTGAAGTGCGGCGAATGCTGCAGGTGAGCGTGGACGACGCCATTGCGGCGGATCGGATGTTCACCACCCTGATGGGTGATCAGGTGGAGCCGCGTCGCGAGTTCATCGAAGCCAACGCGCTGACGGTGGTGAACCTGGACGTCTGATCGACGCCCTGCGGGTGCGCCAGCCCTGCTGGCGCCCTCAGCCCTGACGCGTCAGGCTGGCCTGGCCTTTGGCCAGAACCGCTTCAGCCTCGGCAATGATCGATTTGCTGTCCCGACCGTTCGTTCGGAAAGGTGGCATGATCTTCACCTGGATCACCCCAGGGTGCTTGCCCAACGCGTGCGCCGGCCAGTGATCGCCGGCATTGTGGGCAATCACGAGCACGGGCGCCTCCGCGGCGCTGGCTAAGGCGCCGCCGCCAATCTGGAAGCGGCCAATCTCCCCGGGCGGCATTCGGGTGCCTTCCGGGAACAGCACCACCCAGATTTTCTCGGCCAGGCGGGCCTTACCCACGGTGATCAGCCGCTTCAGAGCGCTGCGCGGGGTGCCGCGGTCGATGGCGATGGGCTTGTTCAGCGCAAACGCCCAGCCGAAAAACGGGATCCAGAGCAGCTCGCGCTTGATGATAGTGGCCTGAGGAGCCAGCAGCGTCTGCAGAAACAGGGTCTCCCAGGTGCTTTCGTGCCGGCACAGCACCACGCAAGGATCCTCGGGAATGTGCTCGCGGCCAATGATCTCGTGGCGGACGCCGCAGGTAACCTTGAGCCACCAGAGGCAGATCCGGGTCCAGACGCCGATGATGAACAGAAACCTGAGCCGGGACGGCAGGATCCAGCCGACCAGCACGGACAGGGTGCCCCAGATCAGCGTCGCCAGGGAGTAGCCGAGATAAAACAGCACAGAGCGCAACATAATCATTGTTGCGCCTCCGTGGCAGCCTGAATTCTCGCCACTTCGGCTCTGGCAAAGCTGGCCAGATCATCGAAGACCTCCTCACAGCCGAGCGCCCTGACCGCCGCTTCGCTGTCGGCGCCGTTACCGGTCCGCACCAGCACTACCCGGCAACCAGCGGCGAGACCCGCCTGAATGTCGCGCAGCGAATCGCCGATGAGCGTAGTGGCCGTCGCCTCGCCATCGAGCTCGGCAATCAGCGAGTGGATCATGCCGGGTTTGGGCTTACGGCAGTCACAACCATCGTCGGGCAGGTGCGGGCAGTACCTGATGCTGGAGATCTTGCCGCCGGCCCGGGCCACACCGCTGGTCAGCTTGGCGTGTATCTTCTGCAGGGTCTGCTCGCTGAGCAGGCCGCGGCCGACGCCGGACTGGTTGGTGCAGACGGCGACCAGCAGACCGGACCGACAGAGCTCAGCGATGGCGTCGTATGTGCCGGGCAGCGGGATGAACTCGTCTTCCGTCTTAACGAAGGCATCGGAGTCGCGGTTTATCACCCCGTCCCGATCTAGAAGAATGAGTCCTGCCACTCGGCCAGCTCGCCTCGGCTACAATCGCGGCGCAACATACGGGATCTGCACAACGGGGTCAAAGCAGCGGATGAGCCAGCTTACCGAGGAGCAAGGCAGCGTCGCCAGGTGCGATTGGTGTACGTCCGACCCGCTCTACATTACCTACCACGATGAAGAATGGGGGGTGCCGGAAGGCGATGAGCGCGCCCTGTTCGAACGGCTGGTGCTCGAGGGGATGCAGGCCGGGCTGTCCTGGCTGACGGTACTGAAAAAGCGTGCTCACATGTTCGACCGCTTCCATGGCTTTGAGCCGAAACGGCTGGCGGTGGTGACGGAAGAAGAGATCGAGGACTGGCTGTCCGATCCGGGCGTGATCCGCCATCGGGGCAAGATAGAGGCCATGATCTGCAATGCCCGGCTGGTCGCAGAGATGCCCGGTGAGTTTGCACCGCTCCTCTGGTCGTTCGTCGATGGCACCCCGGTGCAGAATCAGTTTGCCAGCAGCAAAGCGGTGCCGTCGGTGACGGAGCAGTCCCGACAGATGGCGAAGGCACTAAAGAAGATGGGCTTCCGTTTCGTCGGCCCCACCACCTGCTACGCGCTCATGCAGAGCGCCGGCATGGTGAATGATCACCTTACATCTTGCCCTGCCTTTGAGCGATGCGGCAAAATCGCCGCATCTTGGACGCTTTAGCTCCCATACTCCTCAAGCTCTGGGCCGGGCTGATGGCACTGCTGCCATACAGCGCGACTCGAACCGTTGGCAACGCTATCGGCAGCCTCAACTATTTTCTGCGCACCCGATCGGCGCGAAACACCGAGGTGAACCTGCGCTACTGCTTTCCGGCCATGCGCGAGGAGAAGCGCAGAGCCCTGGCGCAACAAAGCCTCAAACACACCGGCCGCCTGCTCGCTGAAGCCGGCATCACCTTCAACTGGTCGGAAGATAAGCTCAAGGATCTGATTACCGGCGTGGATGGGTTCGCGCCGCTGCAGCGCGCGCTCGATGAGCACCGGGGCATCCTGGTGCTGGCGCCGCACTTCGGCAACTGGGAGTTGTTCGCACTCTACTTCGGTCGCTACGGATTCATGGCGCTGTACGATCCGCCGAAGATTGAGAGCATCGATCAGATGATCCGGGAAAGCCGGGAGCGCACGGGTGCGACCCTGTTGCCCATCGATGCGCAGGGGGTGCGCGGCGTGCTGCAGGCGCTGAAGCGCGGCAAGCCGGTCAGCATCCTGCCGGATCAGGTGCCCGCGCGAAGCGCCGGCGTTTATGCACCTTTCTTCAACCGGCCGGCGCTGACCATGACCTTTGCCCATCGGCTGATTCGCAGCACCGAGCCGCTGGTGGTGCTCGGTACCTGCACCCGCAGCGACGACGGTTTCCGCATTGCCTTTCATCAGGTGGACGAGGCCATTCACTCGGAAGAAGTGGAGGAATCGGTGGCCGCCATGAACGGGGCCATTGAAAAGCTGGTGCAGAAGAATCCGGCGCAGTACCAGTGGGAGTACAAGCGTTTCAAGAAACCGCCCGCGGGTACCGCCGACCCTTACAAGTAGGTCCGACCCGGCTGCTGCTCAGCGACGCCAGAAGGATGGGCTGAACAGCACCAGCAGCGTGAAGATCTCCAGCCGGCCGAGCAGCATGGCGAACACCAGTATCCACTTCACGTGGGCATCGAGCCCGGCATAGTTCTCAGCGACTGCCCCCAGCCCGGGGCCCAGGTTGTTCAGGCAGGCGCCCACCGCCGAGAAGGCGGTCAGAAAATCCAGATCCGAGGAGAGCATGACCGCCGTGACCATGGTCAGGAAGGCGATCACGTAGAACGAGAAGAATCCCCAGACCGCTTCGATGACCCGATCGGGTACCCGTTGGCCGCCGTACTTGATCGGGAAGACGCCGTTCGGATGAATGAGCCGCCGGACCTCGCGCGCGCCCTGCAGGTAGATGAGCAGCACCCGGATGATCTTGATGCCGCCGGCGGTGGAGCCTGCGCAGCCGCCGGCAAAGGCGGCGAACAGCAGGATGATCGGCGCGACGGACGGCCAGAGGCTGAAGTTGGTGGTGGCGAAACCGGTGGTGGTGGCGATGCTGACCGCGTGGAACACGCCCTCTCGAATAGGCGAGTCCGACGCCTCCGGATTCTGCCCCAGCACCCAGCAGACGATGACGGCCACCAGCGAGAGGACAAACAGATAGGCGCGCACCTCCCGATCCCGGAAGTAGACCAGTGGGTTCCTGCGGTTGATGGCGATGAAGTGCAGGCCGAAGTTGATGCCGGCGATCACCATGAAGATGATGGCCACCATCTCTACCGCCGGGTTGTCGAAGTAGCCGATGCTGGCGTCGTGGGTAGAAAAGCCGCCGATCGCCACCGTCGAGAAGCTGTGACACATGGCGTCGAAGAACGACATGCCAGCCGCCCAGTAGCAGAGCATGCAGACGATGGTGATGCCCAGGTAGAGATACCAGAGCGCCTTCGCGGTCTCGGTGATGCGAGGCGTCAGCTTGCTGTCTTTGACCGGGCCCGGTGATTCGGCCCGGTAGAGCTGCATGCCGCCGATGCCCAGCATGGGCAGGATGGCGACCGCCAGAACGATGATGCCCATCCCTCCGAACCACTGCAGCAGCTGGCGATAGAAGAGCAGCGACTTCGGCAGCTCGTCGAGGCCGACGAACACCGTCGCGCCTGTGGTAGTCAGCGCTGACAAGGATTCGAACGCCGCATCGGTGAAGCTGGCATCCGTCGCTTCTGCGAGGAACAGGGGTATCGAGCCGAACAGACCCAGGCCGAGGTAGAACAGCACGGTGATCAGGAAGCCGTCGCCGGAGCGCAGCTCCCGGCGGCCACGACCGGCCAGGGTCAGAGCTGCCCCGGTAATCAGGGTGATGCCGAAGCCGGCGAGAAAAGTGGCGTAGGTGTTCTCGTTGAAGTACAGAGCCACCAGCATCGGCATTGCCAGCACCGAAGAGAACAGCATCAGCAGGATGCCGGTGACGCGGAGAATGACGGCGAGGTGCATGGGCGCTGTTGGCCGTGACGCTAGAAGAAGGTCAGGCCGACCTGGAACAATCGCTCCACGGCGGCAACCTGGCGCTTGTCGGTAAGGAACAGGATCACGTGGTCGTCCGACTCCACCACCACGTTGTCATGACCGATGACCACCTCCTCGCCGCGAACGATCGCGCCGATGCTGGTTCCCTTCGGCAGGTCGATATCGCGGATGGCCCGGCCAACAACCTTCGAGCTCTTCTCGTCACCGTGCGCGATGGCCTCCAGCGCTTCGGCCGCACCGCGCCGGAGGCTGTGCACCTTCACCACGTCGCCGCGGCGGACATGGCTGAGCAGGGAGCTTGTGGTGGCTTGTTGCGGCGAGATGGCGATGTCGATGTCGTGACCCTGCACCAGGTCCACGTAAGCGGGTTTGCCGATCAGCGTGATCACCTGACGGCAGCCGAGCTTCTTCGCCAGCAGCGACGACATGATGTTTACCTCGTCGTCGTTGGTGACCGCGCAGAAGGCATCGCATTGCTCAATGTTCTCTTCGAGCAGCAGGTCGCGATCGGTGGCGTCCACGTTCAGGACCACGGTGTTGTTCAGCATCTCGGCGAGCTGCTCGCAGCGGGTGTTGTTGTACTCCAGCACCTTGACCGAGAAGTAAGGCTCAATGGCTTTGGCCAGCGCGGTGCCGATGTTGCCCCCACCGGCGATCATCACCCGCTTGAACGGCCGCTCCACCTTCCGAAGCTCTGCCATCACCGCGTTTATATGCTCGGCCGCGGCGATGCAGAAGACCTCGTCGTCGGCTTCGATCACCGTGCTGCCGGTGGGCAGTATGGCCTCACCGCGACGGAAGATGGCGGCCACCCGCATGTCCACGTTCGGCAGGTGCTCCCTGAAGAACGACAGCTCCTGCCCCACCAGCGGGCCGCCGTAGTAGGCCTTCACCGCCACCAGCTGCACCCGGCCATCGGCGAAGTCGAGCACCTGCAGCGCGCCGGGGTGCTCGAGCAGCTGCCGGACGTTGTCCGTCACCACCTGCTCCGGGTTGATGAGCACGTCGATGGGCATGTGTTCCTGAGAGAAGAAACCTTCCCGGGTCAGGTAAGCGCTGCCGCGGATCCGGGCGATCTTGGTCGGCGTTCTGAACAGCGAGTAGCAGACCTGGCAGGCGATCATGTTCACCTCGTCCGACGAGGTGACGGCAACCAGCATGTCCGCGTCGTCAGCGCCCGCGCGCCGCAGCACGTCCGGGTGCGAGCCCCAGCCTTTTACGGTCTGGATGTCGAGCTTGTCGCGCAGCTCTTCCAGCACCAGCTCGTCGTTGTCGACCAGCGTGATGTCGAAGGCTTCGTTGGCCAGGTTCGCCGCCAGGGTACCGCCAACCTGGCCGGCGCCGATGATGAGTATCTTCATGGCGGCCGCATCTTAACGCGCTTTCAACTGCTGCGCTCCTGCCGCAACAGGCGCGAGAAGTAAAAACCATCCACCGTTCTGTTCGGTTGCTCGGCCGTTGCGGGCAGGGGCAGCAGCTGCCAGCCGAACCGGGTGCGGACGCCGAGCGGCAGCTCCAGCGCATCGGCGGTTGCTGCGTTGGCTGGCTCGTCAGCGGAGCGACGCTCGAGGAAGGTGCTGATCACCTCATCGTTCTCCTCGGCGAACAGCGAGCAGGTGCAGTAAATCAGGCAGCCACCTTCGGCGACCAGCGGCCAGAGGTTCTCCAGCAGCTCGAGCTGCAGCGCGGCGGCGCTGACAACGTCGGCATCCTTGCGCAGCACTTTGATGTCGGGGTGACGACGCAGGGTTCCGGAGCCGGTGCAGGGCGCGTCGAGCAGAATCAGGTCGAAAGGCGCCTCCCTTTCGCTCAGCCAGCTTCGCTCGCGGGCATCACCCGTCAGCAGGCGGACGTGGTCATGGCTCAGCCGCTCCCGCTCCGCGCTCATGTGCTCGAGGCGCCGCGGCGACAGCTCCAGACCGATCAGCGTGGCATTCGGGAATCGCTCGGCGAGGTGAAAGAGCTTGCCGCCGGGTGCTGCACAGGCGTCGAGAATGCGTGGACGTTCGGGCAGGCCGTCCGGTGCCAGATGAGCGGCAAGCTGGGCGCCGGCATCCTGGACCGAGACTTCACCCTCCGGGTAGCCGGGTAATTTATGCACGGGCACAGGCTCGTGGAGGATCAGGTGCTCTGGAAAGTTGCCCTGAGAGGCCTCGATGTCCGCGGCCGCCAGCCTGGCGAGATAGTCCTCGATCGCGATCTTCGAGACGTTGACCCGCACAGACATCGGCGCCCGCTCAGTTGCCCCCGCGAAGAGCCCCTGGCAGTGGTCCGGGAAATCCCTTTCCAGCCGCCGAATGATCCATTCAGGGAGTTCGACCGATCGTTCGGATGGAGAATCGCCGTCCTTTCTCTGGGCAACCTTGCGCAGCACCGCGTTGACCAGGCCTTTTGCCCAGGGTTTCTTCAATTGCCGAACGGCAGCCACGGTCTCGTTCAGCGCGGCGTGATCCGGAGTTCTCAAGTAGAGAAGTTGGTAAGTGCCAACTAGCAGCAAGGAATAGATATCCTGGTCCTTGCCTCGGAGGGGTCGATTCAGATGGGCATCGACCAGGGCCTGCAGGCTGAAGTAATGGCGCAGCGTGCCGTAAACCAGCTCAGTGACGAACGGGCTCTGATCGGCTGTACCGATCGATTGGTCGGTTGTCTGCCCCTGGCTCAGGATTCGATGGACGGCGCGAGCCGCTGCGGCGCGCTCCTGTGCTCCGCCGGCCAGCTTCAGCGCTCCTCGGGATCGGCGCTCAGCCTGGCGCCAGGCTGGACGATGCCCGGATAGCCGTTGGCAGCCGCTTTGGCGGCCATGGCGGTTCCCTTGCCTCGATTCAGCTGAATCTGCGGGATACAGAGCAGGCCATCGACGCAGGCCAACCAGAGGCCGGCTTTGTCGATGCGCACGATAGTGCCGGGCGGATCGCTGGCTGCGGTCGAACCGTCCGCCCGGGCTGCACCCAGGCAGCGGATCCGCACCGGCCCGGCCACGTCCTGGGCGTAGAGCGCAACCGGTTGCCGGTCCGACAGGGCTCGGACCTGCCGGGCCAGGTTGGTGGCCGGAGCAGTCAGGTCCAGCTCGCTGTCGACGCTGGTTAGTTTGGCCGCGTAGGTAACGCCCGCTTCGGGCTGCGGTGCCGGCGTCAGCACCTTGAGCTCCGGCAGGCACTCGAGCAGCAGGGAAGCCCCCATTTCTGCCAACCTGGCTTCCAGCGCGCCGCCCGTTTCCAGCGGATCGATTTCGGTGGTGGCGCAGCGAAAAACCGGCCCGGTATCCAGGCCCTCGTCCATCTGCATCAGGCAGACGCCGGTTTCCCTGTCGCCGGCCATGATGGCCCGCTCGACGGGGGCCGCGCCGCGCCAACGTGGCAGCAGCGAGGCGTGCACGTTCAGGCAGCCGAGTCGAGGACCTTCGAGAACCGGGGCAGGCAGAATGAGCCCGTAGGCGGCGACGATCAGCACATCCAATCCAAGCTCGGCGATTGCCAGCTCGTCGAGCGCTTCACCGCGCAGGCGGGCGGGCGTCTGCACGGCGATCTCGTGCTGCTCTGCGATCTGGCGCACGGGGCTCGGTTTGGTTTTTCGCCCTCTGCCCGTCGGTCGATCGGGCTGAGTGAGTACTAACTTCGGCTTGAAGCCTCCATTGATCAGGCCGGACAGAAGGGTGGCGGCGAACTCCGGCGTGCCGGCAAAACCGATCTCGAGACCGTTCTTTTCAGGCTCAGGCACGAACCTTGTGGCTCTTTTCCAGCTTCTTCCTGATCCGCGTTCGCTTCAGGTTCGACAGGTAATCCACGAACAGCTTACCGTCCAGGTGATCACACTCGTGCTGGATGCAGACGGCAAGCAGGCCCTCGTAGTCCGCCTCGACCTGCTCGCCGTTGCGGTCCAGGGCCGACACCCGAACCCCTTCGTAGCGGGTGACGGGCTCGTAGAATCCAGGGACCGACAGGCACCCTTCCTCAGATTCCACCGACTCGCCGAAGGTCGTCAGCTCGGGATTGATGAAAGCGTGCGGCTCATCCCGGTTTTCCGATACGTCCACGACGATGATGCGACGGTGAACGTTTACCTGGCTGGCCGCCAGGCCGATGCCGGGCGCTTCGTACATGGTTTCGAACATGTCGTCGATGAGCTGGCGGACCGCATCGTCCACCTGCTTGACCGGTTTCGCCTTGGTACGAAGCCTGGGATCCGGATATTCGAGGATGTCTAGAATTGCCATATTTAGGACCGGGAGAGAGGCCGAATCGGCGGATGACTACCCGTGTGATCTATCTCTAGTATTGGTGGAATTCAGGCTGCTAAGATTGTGAAGAGTATAAACTTTTTGCCATTGCGGAGCGGGTTTTTCCGACCCTGAAACCGCATTCACGCGCCTGCAAGACGGCCTGAAACCGAATAGCTGACCATGATAGCAGCTCGGAGAAAAAAGGAACTTCAAAACATGTTTCGGAACATGACCGCTTGGATCAGTGGCCGTCGCGCAAGACTCGCCTTCATCGGATTGATCGCCAGCGTTGCTGCAGTGGCCACCAACGCCGCTGAAGACCTCAACAGATACCTGAAAGCCGACCATCCGGAAGTCTACACGGTGGTCAAGGGCGATACCCTCTGGGATATCTCCGGCAAATTCCTCGAGCGGCCCTGGCTGTGGCCGGAAATCTGGCGGATCAACCCGCAGATCAACAACCCGCACCTGATCTACCCCGGCGACCAGATTGCTCTGGTTTACATCGACGGCCAGCCGCAGCTGGTGCTGGAGCGTGGCCAGGCGGGCCGCACGGTGAAGATGACGCCGGGGACCGACAAGCTGGAGCCGGGCGTACGCTACGAGCCTCTGGAGTCGGCCATCCCGACCATTCGCCTCGATGCCATTCAGGCGTTTCTGGTGCAGAACCGCATCGTCTCCGACGCTGAGCTGAACGCCGCCCCTTACGTGGTGCAGGGCGACAGCGAGCGCCTGGTGCTTGGCGCCGGCGACCGGCTCTACGTGCGCGGCGTGCTGCCGGAATCGGAAAGCTTCAACGTGGTGCGCAAAGGCCCGCTGTACGTGGACCCGCAGACTCAGGAAGTGCTCGGCCGGGAAGCGACCTACATAGGGCTTGGCCAGGCGGTCTCTCAGGAGAACGACATCGCCACAATGTTCATGAGCGACACCCGGGAAGAAGTGCAGATCGGCGACCGGGTGCTGCCTACGGAAGAGCGTCGGGTGGACTCCACCTTCTTCCCCAGCGCGCCGGAAGGCGAAGTTCGGGGTCAGATCATCTCCGTGTTCGGCGGCGTCAGCCAGGTTGGCCAGTTTGACGTGATCGTGATCAACCGCGGTGAGCGCGAGGGCATGCAGGTCGGCAACGTGCTGGCAATCTACAAGAAAGGCGCAATGGCCCGGGATCGCATCGCCAACGAAACCATACGGCTGCCCAGCGAGCGCGCAGGCCTGATGATGATCTTCCGCACCTTCGAGAAGCTCTCCTACGGGCTGGTGATGGTGACGGAACGGCCGCTGGCCATCGAGGACGAGGTCAGGAACCCCTGATCTGCCGTTCTGTCGGTTGAGAAAACGCTCACCCGACTTCCCCCTCAACACTGCTGGCGCCCCTTCGGGGCGCTTCGCATATTGGGCCATTGGAATTCAGACGAGGCTGCAAACGAGCCGTGCCCGACCGCCAGCAGAACGCCAGCCTGATCAGCGACCAGGCCGCACGCCTCAGCGTTCAGCTCGATCGAATCGATCGCCAGCGGTTGAGAGGTCCGGCAGCGACCCGGCTCGGGACAGAGGCTCAGATCAGCGCGCGCGCCATCTCGCGCCGACGGCGGGCCCTCGTAGAAGCCGGGATCGGCGCCCTTGGCGATGAGGATCCCGCCTTTCCCGAGCTGCTGCTGGGCATTCCCGATCCGCCCCTGCTCCTTTACTACCGTGGTGACCTCGATTGCCTGGATGGCATGGCCGTCGCCATTGTCGGCGCCCGCCGGGCCTCCGCTGCCGGTCTGGCGTTTGCACGCACGCTGGCGGGCGATCTGGCCGCTGCCGGCGCGGTGATCGTCAGCGGTCTGGCCCTTGGGGTGGACGCCGAGGCGCACGCCGGGGCGCTCGATGCGGGCGGTCGGACCGTTGCCGTGCTCGGCTCTTCTGCCGAGCGAATCACGCCGCTGGCCAACGCTGCCCTCGGCGAGCGGATACTGGCCGCGGGCGGCCTGATCCTGTCGGAGTACCCGCTCGGAACCCCAGCCGCCCCCTTCCGGTTTCCGGAACGTAACCGGCTGATCTCGGGCCTCTGCCGCGGCGTGGTGGTGATCGAAGCTACGGAGCGCAGCGGTTCGCTGATTACCGCGCGGTTGGCGGCAGAGCAGGGCCGGGAGGTGATGGCGGTGCCGGGTGCGCCCGGATACCCGAACAGCGCCGGCAGCAATCGCCTGCTCAAGTCGGGTGCCGCGCTCATCGAGCGGGCGGCAGACGTCCTGCATGCCATCAGCGCCGACGGCGGGCCCGGCCGGCCAATCGCGGAGCAGCCGGATGCGGCAGGGCTGACGCTGCAGCAGCAGCAACTCCTGGACCTGCTCGACGGCAGAGCCCAGGGCCTGGATGTGCTGGCCGGCCTCCTCGGTCTGGAGGCAGGTGCCTGCGCGGTGGCGCTGACAGAGCTCGAGCTAAACGGGTTTGTCCAGCGTGTTGGCGGCGGGTATATTCGGCGCCCTTCTGAGTTCTAAGCTGGAGGAGCTGATGAGTTTCGTTGCCATTCTAATGGGATCGGATAGCGACTGGCCGGTCATGCAGGCCACGGTGGACGTGCTGAAGACGCTGGAGGTGGAGTACGAGGTGCGGGTGTCATCTGCGCACCGCACGCCGGCGGAAACGGCTGCCTTCGTGAGCGACGCGTCTTCGCGTGGCTGCGAGGTGTTCATTTGCGCAGCAGGTATGGCCGCGCACCTGGCGGGCGCGGTTGCCGCTCACACCACCAAGCCGGTCATCGGTGTGCCCATCGATGCGGGCCCTCTGGCGGGTTTCGATGCGCTGCTGTCCACGGCTCAGATGCCGGGCGGCATTCCGGTCGCGACGGTTGCAGTGGGTAAGGCAGGTGCTAAGAACGCCGGCTATCTGGCCGCGCAGATGCTCGGCATTGCCGACAAGGCCCTGGCCGAGCGGGTTGCCGCAGATCGCGACGCCAATCGGCAGAAAGTGCTGAAAGCGAACGAAGCGCTGCAGGCACAGCTCTAACGGGCACACTCCCGCGCAGCCATGCTCAACCTCTGGCACCTGCAGCTGGCCGCGCGCGCACTTCGTGCAGGCGGCCTCGTTCTGCACGCCACCGAAGGGGTCTGGGGCCTGGCCTGCGACCCGTTCGACGCGGCAGCGGTGAGCAGGCTGCTGGATCTGAAAGGCCGATCAGTGCGCAAAGGGCTGATCGTCATCGGCGCCAGCGCTGCCGACTTCGAGCCGGAGCTGGCGGCCATCGGCGCTGAGCAGGCGAGCATCGTGGAGCGCTCCTGGCCAGCTGCAGAAACCTGGATCCTGCCGAACCGGCGCTTCCCTTACTGGATTACCGGTGACCATGACGGGGTGGCCGTCCGGGTGCCGGGCCATCCTCAGGCCCGGGGCCTGTGCCAGGCCTTCGGCGGCCCACTGGTTTCCACCTCCGCGAATCCCAGCGGCCTGCCCGCGCCGGATTCCATGCTTCGCGCCCGGGGCATCTTTCCCGCTGAAGCCTTTCCTGGGCCGGTTGACTACTTCCTGCCTGGAGAGGTGCTCAATCCCGGCTCACCGAGCCGGATCCGAACGCTGGCGGGGGAGGCGATCCGAGGATGAAGATCGATCGCTACGCGGTCGTCGGCCATCCGGTGGCGCACAGCCGCTCGCCGGACATTCACATGGCTTTCGCCGCTCAGACCGGAGAATCCCTGAGCTATGAGCGAATCGAAGCGCCGCTGGATGGCTTTGCGGCAACCGTGGAAGGATTCTTCGGCAGCCGCGGCCGGGGACTGAACGTGACGGTGCCCTTTAAAGGTGACGCCGCCGAGTGGGTTGACCGGCTGGACCCCGGTGCTGCGTTCGCGGACGCCGTGAACACCATCGTCGAAGATCCCGCTGGCGGCTACGCGGGCTACAACACCGATGGCCCGGGGCTGGTCATGGACCTCAAGCGCCTGCTGCCGGGCAAACAGAACCTGAAGGTGTTGCTGCTTGGCGCCGGCGGCGCTGCCCGCGGCGTCGCAGCGCCCCTGCTCGAAGAGCTGGCCGGCACCCTGACCATCGCCAACCGCACGGAAGAGAAAGCAATGGCGCTGGCGGATCGACTGGTCGAAGCGGGGCACACGAACGTGCACTCGGCCGGCTTCGCTGGGTTGGGCGGCGGCTACGACCTGGTGGTGAACGCCACCTCCGCGGGCCTGACGGATGGCGTGCCGGACATTGCTACCGAAACAGTGGCTGGCGCGTTCTGCTACGACATGGTGTACGGCGGCGAAACGGCCTTCACACGCTGGGCCGGCGCGGCGGGTGCCACCGGCGTGGCGGATGGGATCGGCATGCTGGTTGGTCAGGCGGCGCTGGCGTTCCAGCTCTGGCGCGGCGTGCTGCCGGAGGTGGAGCCGGTGCTGGCGATGCTGGCGGCAGACGCATGAGCCGGCCCCGTTTCATTGCCGGCGCCGTCTGCCCGAAGTGTTCGGCCATGGACCGGCTGCAGGTTTATGAGGCCGATGGCGAGCCGCGCCGCCGCTGCGTAGCCTGCGGGCACGAGGACGATCTCAGCATGACCGCAAGCCAGCCCCCCACCAACCGCCTGGACGGCGGCCTGAAGAAAGCCGACCCCGAAACCACCAGCCCGGTGAAAATTCTCGACCCGGGATCACAAAGCTGACGGTGCGTCTTTGATCGAAGACAAAGGTCCGTCTGGATAATTTGTCTAACGTCTTGAATGCCTGGCAATTCTGCCCGCTTTTATTGTTAATTAAGGGCGCGACAGTATAATTGCGCGGCCAGTCAGGGGTGTCCCCAGGGGCGGTTATGCGCCAGGGGAAGTTCGAGGCCAGAGGTGAACGCCAACGACCGAGGACTACATCGTTATGCTCAGGGACCTGGGGAGGTTATAGAGCATCGGTGGCAGCCCGGCTGCGAAGAATTCTCAAAGGATACGCAAGGTGCCTAAGGTGATTAATAAGAGGCTTACGCCAGTGGCCCGGCTTTGTGTCGGGTTTGTTCTTGCCCTCGTTGCAGTCGGGGCAGGTGCGGACGAGTTGAACATGACGCCTGGCGTCACGGAGATCAGCCGCTCAATCTTCGACCTGCACATGTTCATTTTCTGGATTTGCGTCGTGATCGGCGTCGTGGTGTTCGGGGCGATGTTCTGGTCGCTCATCCACCACCGGAAGTCGGCCGGCGTCGAGCCCGCCCAGTTCCACGAGAGCACCAAGCTCGAGATCGCCTGGACCATCGTGCCCACCCTGATCCTGGTCGCCATTGCCTGGCCGGCCACGCAGGTGCTGGTCGCCATGTACGACACCGGCGGTGAGGACATGACGGTGGAGGTGCGCGGCTATCAGTGGCGCTGGCAGTACAAGTACCTGGACGACGATTACAACTCCACCTTCGGCTTCTTCTCCAACATGGCCACTTCCCAGGATGAGATTCAGGGCCGGGCCGAGAAGGGCGAGTTCTACCTGCTGGACGTGGACGAGCCCCTGCGTATCCCCATCAATCGTAAGGTCCGCTTCCTGATCACCGCCGAAGACGTGATCCACGCCTGGTGGGTTCCGGAGTTCGGCATCAAGCGTGACGCCATTCCCGGCATCCTCAATGATCTCTGGACCATCGTCCCGGAGCCGGGCGTTTACCGCGGTCAGTGCACGGAGCTCTGCGGCAAGGACCACGGCTTCATGCCCATCGTCGTCCACGCCATGCCGGAAGACGAGTACGACGCCTGGTACGCCGAGCGTCTGATCGCCGAGGAAACGCGCAAAGAGGCACTGTCGAAGACCTTCACCGCGGAAGAGCTGATGGCGGAAGGTGAGGCGGTGTACTCCACCTTCTGCGCCTCCTGCCACATGCCGAACGGCAAGGGCGTGCCGCCGGTGTTCCCGTCCATCGACGGCAGCGCCATTGCTACCGGACCGCGCGACGAGCATCTGGAAATCATCGTCTACGGCAAGGCCGGCACCGCCATGCAGGCATTCGGCAAGCAGCTGGACGCGGCGCAGATCGCGGCGGTGACCCACTATCAGCGCCATGCCTGGAGCAACAACACGGATGACGTGACGCAGCCGCGGGACGTCATTGAATACACGTCGAGCCAGGAGTGAGGTAGCGAGAAATGAGTGAAGTTGTAGAAGCAGGACACGATACCCACGACGACCACCACGACCACGGCCCGGACAAAGGCCTGGCGCGCTGGCTCTTCACCACCAACCACAAGGACATCGGCACGCTGTACCTCTGGTTCAGCTTCCTGATGTTCCTGATCGGGGGCGTGCTCGCCCTCGTCGTTCGGGCCGAGCTGTTCCAGCCCGGTCTGCAGTTCGTGAACCCCGAGTTCTTCAACCAGATGACGACCAACCACGGTCTGATCATGGTGTTCGGGGCGATCATGCCCGCCTTCGTCGGCCTGGCTAACTGGCTGGTGCCGATGATGGTCGGCGCGCCGGACATGGCGCTCCCGCGGATGAACAACCTGTCGTTCTGGATCCTGCCGTTTGCGTTCGCGATGCTGATCTCGACGCTGTTCATGGAGGCAGGTGGTCCCAACTTCGGCTGGACGTTCTACGCGCCCCTATCGACGACCTACGCGCCGGAGACGGTGACCTACTTCATATTCGGCGTGCACCTGATGGGGGCGTCGTCGATCATGGGCTCGATCAACATCATCGCCACCATCCTGAACATGCGCGCACCGGGCATGACCCTGATGAAGATGCCGCTGTTCGTCTGGACCTGGCTGATCACCGCCTACCTGCTGCTGGCCGTCATGCCGGTACTGGCCGGCGCGGTCACCATGATGCTGTTCGACATCCACTTCGGCACCAGCTTCTTTAACGCTGCCGGTGGCGGTGACCCGGTGATGTTCCAGCACATCTTCTGGTTCTTCGGTCACCCCGAGGTGTACATCATGATCCTGCCGGCGTTCGGTATCGTCTCGCAGATCATCCCGACCTTCAGCCGCAAGCCGCTATTCGGCTACGACTCCATGGTTTACGCCACGGCGTCCATCGCCTTCCTGTCGTTCATCGTCTGGGCGCACCACATGTTCACCGTTGGCATGCCGCTGGCCGGTCAGCTGTTCTTCATGTACGCGACCATGCTGATCGCCGTCCCCACCGGGGTGAAGGTGTTCAACTGGGTGTCGACCATGTGGCAGGGCGCCATGACCTTCGAGACGCCCATGCTGTTCGCCATCGCCTTTGTGATTCTGTTCACCATCGGTGGCTTCTCCGGCCTGATGCTCGCCATCACCCCGGCGGACTACCAGTATCACGACACTTACTTCGTGGTGGCGCACTTCCACTACGTGCTGGTGCCGGGCGCGCTGTTCTCCATCATCGCTGCGGTCTACTACTGGCTGCCGAAGTGGTGCGGGCGCATGTACGACGAGTCGCTGGGCAAGCTGCACTTCTGGCTGTCGTTCATTGGCGTGAACGTGACCTTCTTCCCGCAGCACTTCTCGGGTCTTGCCGGCATGCCGCGCCGGATCCCGGACTACGCCCTGCAGTTCGCCGACTTCAACATGCTGTCGTCAATCGGCGCCTTCATCTTCGGCTTCTCGCAGCTGCTGTTCCTGTACCTGGTGATCAAGGCCATCCGCAGCGGTGAGCCGGCAACCGATCGGGTCTGGGAAGGTGCGCACGGCCTCGAGTGGACGCTGCCGTCTCCGGCGCCTTACCACTCGTTCACGCACCCGCCGAAGGTCACTGACGCGGAAGCACACTCTTAATCAACCACCGGACAGGTAACAGGAAGTAGAACGGAAATGAGCGCAGTACCGAATAACGCAAAGCTGGTGAAGAAGCTGGTCTTCATGGTGATCGGCATGTTCGCGTTTGGTTGGGCGCTCATCCCTCTCTACGATCTCTTCTGCGAGATCACCGGCCTAGGCGGCGACACGGGTGGCCAGTACACCTACGACCCCGCCGAAATCCGCGTCGATCGCAACCGGCTGGTGAAGGTGAACTTCATCACCAACACCAACCAGGGGATGACCTGGGACTTCTGGTCCGATAAGGGTGGGATGCGGGTGCACCCGGGCGAGCTGAACGAAGCGGTGTTCTACGTGAAGAACACGACCAACAAGCGGATGGTCGGCCAGGCCGTACCGTCCGTGGTGCCGCTGACAGCAACCGACTACTTTCACAAGACGGAGTGTTTCTGCTTCAACTCACAGGTGCTCGAGCCTGGCGAGGAGATGGAAATGCCCATGCGCTTCATCGTGGATTCGGACCTGCCGCCCAACGTGCAGTCCATTTCCCTTTCCTATGCGCTATTCGACATAACAGAACTATCGGGCGGCCAGGCGCAGCTCGAAACGGTCGGCCACACCAGTGCGGCCGGCGGTGACTGAAACTTCAGTCTGACTAGAACGATAAATCGGGAGTGATTAGAAATGTCTAGCCCTACGGACCAATCGGTCTACTACGTTCCACACAACGGATGGTATCCGGTGTGGGTCGCGTTCGGCGCTTTCATGCTGCTGGCGGGTCTCGGCACCTGGCTGAACGACGTGAAGGCGGGCGCCGAGCCGAGCGCCTGGATGATGTACGTGGGCGGGGTGGTCCTGGCCGTGGTGCTCTTCTACTGGTTCGCCAAGGTGGTGGAAGAGAACCATCAGGGGCTGGCCAACGAACAGCTCAAGCGCTCCTACGTCTGGGGCATGGGCTGGTTCATCTTCTCCGAGGTCATGTTCTTCGCGGCGTTCTTCGGCGCGCTCTTCTACGCGCGGACCTTTGCCGTTGCCTGGATCGGCGGCGAAGGCGCCAAGGGCATCACCGGTGACTATCTCTGGCCGGAGTTTGCGGCGGAATGGCCCGTGATGGCCAATCCGGACAACGAGCTGTTCCCGGGACCGGCGCAATCCATGGCGTCCCCTGGCGTCGGCAACTGGCTCTCCTACCTGCCGTTCTGGAACACGGTGATCCTGCTGGCGTCCAGCGTGACCGTGCACTTTGCGCACACCGGGCTGAAGGATGAGAGCCGCGGCAAGTTTCTCGGCTGGCTGGGCCTGACCGTTGCCCTGGGCGTCATCTTCCTGATCCTGCAGGGCTGGGAGTACGTGCATGCCTATAACGATCTCGGCCTGACCCTGGGCTCCGGCATCTACGGCTCCACGTTCTTCATCCTGACCGGCTTCCACGGTTTCCACGTAACGCTCGGCACCTTCATGCTGATCGTCGCGCTGGCCCGGGGTCTGAAGGGGCACTTCAGCCACCATGACTGCTTCGGCTTCGAGGCGACGTCCTGGTACTGGCACTTCGTCGACGTGGTCTGGGTCTGCCTGTTCTTCTTCGTCTACATCTTCTGATCAGGCGAACGCCAGGCGCAAAAAAAGCGGGCCCTGGCCCGCTTTTTTCGTCTCTGCGCGGTCTAACTACCCGTTACGGAGACGGCCGTGTCGCTTCTGTTGAAGCTTCAGCGGGCCGCTCGTGCCAGGGCGCGTTGGTGCCCATGCGCAGCTGTCCGGTGTAGAAGCCGTAGAAGATGGTGCTGAGCAGCAGGGCGGCGAGGGTGATGCGCACGCCCAGGGCGTTCAGCAGGCGGCGGGACTTCGGGTCCTCGCTGTCTTTGAAGAGAAAGAACAGGCCGCTCATCAGGCTGGCAACCACGCCGATGAGCAGAACGACAATGATGGATTTGAGAATCATGGGAACTTCTGTGATTTTCGCTTTGGTTTGTTGGGTGAAGAGCTATAGACCACCCAACCGGTAAAAAGATCGGTGCACTCTAACGTAAATCGCCGCTTTCGGCCTGGCTGGAAAATGACGCTGTTTACCGCGTTGCTGTTGCCGCTGGTGCTTTCCCTCGGCAGCTGGCAGCTCAAGCGTGCGGAAGAGAAGCGCCAGTACGAAGCGGCCTACATCGACCGGATCGGCGCCCGGGCGCTGGCACCTGCAGAACCGCTGCTGGAGTTTCAGCGGATCAGGCTGGTGGGCGAGTTCGAGCCGGGTCGGGACTTTCTGCTCGACAATCAGACCGGTGCCGGCCAGATCGGCTACGGCGTGATATCGCTGTTCCGCAGCGAGGACGGCCGGGGCTGGCTGATCAACCGCGGCTTCCTGCCCGGGGATCGGGCACGGCGATCATTGCCGGAGGTGGTGACGCCGCCCGGTACGGTGACCCTCACCGGGCTGGTCTGGCCCGAGCTGGGTCTGCTGCCCGTGTTCGGTGAGGATCGCTGGGCGGACGGCTGGCCGAAGCTGATTCAGCGCATCGAAGTGGCGAGGATGGCGGCGGAAGCGGAAAATGTCGTGCCGCAGGAGATTCGCCTGGAAGCAGCGCAGCCGGGCGTATTCGATCCGGCGCCGACGGAGCTCAACATGCCGGCGTCGAAGCACACGGGCTACGCCGTGCAGTGGTTCGGGCTGGCCGCTGCCCTCAGCGTCGGCTTCGTGGTTTTTGGATTCAGGAACAGATAACGATCAGACAATGACAGACACTCAGAACGAGACGCCGGCGGCCGACGCCACGGCGCGGAACCGACGAATGCTGCTGGCCATGTTCGCCATCGCCTTCATGACCCTGGGCGGCTCTTACCTGCTCTTTTTCAGCGCCCAGGAGGGCGGCGTCTGGGGGACCACCAATCAGGGTGAGTTCGTGGATCCGCCGCTCACCGTCAGCGAGCTGGGGCTGCGCGGCGCGCAGGGCCAGCTGCTCACCGAAGGCGGCACCTGGTGGCTCTGGGTGGTTTCGAGCGGCGATTGCCAGGGCGAGTGCGCCACCGCCGTGCACCAGCTGCGGCAGCTGCACATCCTCCTGAACAAAGACTCGGATCGGGTGCAGCGGGGCCTGGTCACCGAGCCCGGCGTCAGCCCGGACCTGCTCAGTGAGTACCCGGGCGCACAGCACCTGACCGGCGAGCTGGCGGCCCTGCAAGAAGGCATCTACATCGTCGACCCGATCGGCAACCTGGTGCTGTATTACCCGCTCAGCGATGCGGGCAAACCGGTACTCACGGACCTGAAGAAGCTGCTCAAGCTGTCGCAGATCGGCTGAGCCGGAAGCGAAGAATCAGCCCGTGAATTCCGCTAGAATACGCGGCCGATCAAATCGGCCCAGTCATAGCGCTGTGCATACAGCCATCCACACAGAAGGCACTTATTCCGGCAGGTTTCGCCGGCCGGCCTCGAGGACGAACGAGTGAGCGAACTGACGATCAGCAGCGCCAGCTGGCGCGACTATCTGGAGATGACCAAACCGCGGGTGGTCCTGCTGATGCTGCTCTGCGCGCTGGTCGGCATGTTCCTGGCCGTGCCGGGCATGGTGCCCCTGGACGTGCTGGTCTTCGGCCTGACGGGCATCGCCCTGGTGGCCGGCTCGGCGGCGGTGGTGAACCACATCGCCGACGCTCAGATAGACAAGCGGATGGCGCGTACCCGCGAGCGGCCGGTGGCTACCGGTCGGGTCGATACCCGCTCCGGCATCATCTTCTCCGCGGTGACCGGCGTTGCCGGCATGTTGATCCTGTACTTCGGGGTGAACCCGCTCACCGCCTGGCTGAACCTGGCCTCCTGGGTGGGTTACGGTCTCATCTACACCCTGTTTCTGAAGCGCGCGACCCCGCAGAACATCGTCATCGGTGGCCTGTTCGGCGCCGCGCCGCCGCTGTTCGGCTGGGCAGCCGTCACCAATAGCATCGAGCCTGGCGCGCTCCTGCTGGTGCTGATCATCTTCGCCTGGACACCGCCGCACTTCTGGGCCCTGGCGCTCGACCGGAAAGCCGACTACGAGTCTGCGGATGTGCCCATGCTGCCGGTGACCCATGGTGACGCGTACACCCGCTGGCACATCTTCTTCTACACCCTGATCCTCTTTGCCGGCAGCCTGCTGCCGTTTGCGATCGGCATGAGCGGCCTGCTGTACCTGGCCGGTGCCACCGCGCTTGGCGGCGGCTTCATCTACTGGGCCGTTGCCCTGCTGCGCAACCGGAACCCGAAGGCGGCGATCGAGACGTTCAAGTACTCGATCCTCTACCTGGCGTTGCTGTTCGTGGTGCTGCTGGTGGACCACTACCTGGTGGTAGCCGGCATCGGTACCGGCTTCGTACCTGCTGCAGAAGGCGCGGAGACGGTCGCGCCCATCGTCCTCGAGAGCGTTTGATCGGTGACTGGCCTGCAGAAAACGGTTGGCCTGTGCCTGGGATTCATTGCCGTGGTGGTGGGTCTGTTCGTCTACTCCGTGCTCCGCGTACCGGTGCTGACGGATGAGCAGCTGCGCGAGCAGGGTGTGTTCGTGCTGCCGACGCCGCGGGAGATCAGCCCGATCGCGCTCACCGCGCACACCGGAGAGGCTTTTACGCTTGAGAACCTGCAGGGTCGCTGGACCTTTGCCTTCTTCGGCTTCACCAACTGCCCGGACTTCTGCCCCACCACCATGGCGGTGATGGGTCAGGCACGCCGGGGGCTGGCTGATGAGGCGTTTCAGGGCCTTCTGGTGACCGTCGATCCGGAGCGGGACACGAAAGAAGCGCTGGCTGATTACGCAACGGCCTTTGCGCCGGACTTTCTCGGGGTGACCGGCGAGCTGGCAGCGCTGGCCGAGTTCGGCACCCAGGTCAACGTCACCTTCGCCAAGGTGCCCCTGCTGAACGAAGACGGCAGCGCTGATCCGACCGGATATCTGGTCGATCACTCTGCCAACATCGTCATCATCAACCCGCGGGGCCACTATCACGGCTTCATAAAATATCCTGCTCAAGCTGATACCATTAAGGCGGCCTTTCAATCGTTAGCCGCCAATTTCTGATTCCAGCCGACCAGTAGAAGGATCTCACGGCCGTCGAGCAGACTCGGACGTCACCTCGTTGTCCGAGTTCAGCAAAGCGAGCCTGGACTCGCTCATCGATCGCTTCGCGGCGGTGCGGGCACAGAGCGAAGCGCTGACGGCGCCGCTCGAGATCGAAGACTACGGCGTGCAGCCGATGGACGACGCCAGCCCGCCGAAGTGGCATCTGGCGCACACCAGCTGGTTCTTCGAGACCTTTCTCCTTGCCCCGTTCAAGCCGGGTTACGAACCGTTCAACGGTGCTTACGAGCACCTGTTCAACTCCTACTACAACGGCGTCGGCAAGCCGTTCCCCAGGCCGCGGCGCGGGCACCTGTCGCGGCCGACGGTTGCTGAGGTAAAGGCCTATCGCCGGCACGTGGACGAGGCCATGCTGGCGCTGCTACGGACGGCCGAGTCCGCTGAAGTGTCTGCCCGAACAACCCTCGGCCTGCACCACGAGCAGCAGCATCAGGAGTTGCTGCTGACGGATCTCAAGTACAACTTCGGCCACAACCCGCTGGCCCCCGCCTATTCAGAAGTGCCGCCGCTGGGCCTTGCGGACGAGGACGGCGAGCACCCGGGCTTCAGCAGCTACGACGGCGGGCTGGTGCAGATCGGCGTGCCCGCGCACAGCGACTTCCACTTCGACAACGAAGCGCCGGCCCACTCCGTGTTCCTCGCGCCGTACTCGCTGTCTAACCGTGTGGTGACTTGTGACGAGTATCTGGCGTTCATGGCGGACGGCGGTTACCACACGCCATCGCTGTGGCTGAGCGATGGCTGGGCCTGGGTGCAGGCGCAGCAAATCGAGGCGCCTCTGTACTGGTCGCGACGGGACGAGCAATGGTGGGAGTACCGGCTGAGTGGCCTGGCGGCGGTGGATGGCCGCTTGCCGGTCACGCACATCAGCGGCTACGAAGCTGACGCCTTTGCCCGTTGGGCGGGTTGCCGACTGCCGACAGAAGCGGAGTGGGAAGTCGCCGCGGTGCAGGCGGAAATGGCTGGCAACTTCGCGGACAGCGGGCGCTTTCATCCGGTGGCGGCAGGTTCGGGCGAAGGACCGCAGCAGCTGTTCGGGGATGTCTGGGAGTGGACGTCCAGCGCCTACGGACCCTTTCCCGGTTACAAAGCGCCTGCTGGAACCATTGGTGAGTACAACGGCAAGTTCATGGCCAACCAGCTGGTGCTGCGGGGCGGATCCTGCGCCACGCCGGCCGGGCACATCCGGCCGAGCTACCGGAACTTCTTTTACCCGCCCGACCGCTGGCAGTTCACCGGGATCCGGCTGGCGCGGGACGGCATCTGATCTGATGAGACGCAGGGAGGCTCTTATCAACCTACCGACAAAATCGGGGCAGGCGCCCTTTGAGGTCTTCGACCGGAAACCCGAAGCAGCTGACGTGGAGGCTGAGGTGCTCGCCGGGCTCAGCGGCGCCAGCAAGCAGTTGAGCCCCAAGTTTTTCTACGACGAGAAGGGCTCGGAGTTGTTCGAGGCGATCACCGAGCTGCCGGAGTACTACCTGACCCGCACCGAGCTCAGCATCTTCGATGCGCACCTGCCGGCCATGGCAGAGGCGATACCGGACGACAGCTGCGTGGTGGAGTACGGGTCCGGATCCAGCCTGAAGATCCGCCGGGTGCTGGAAGCCATCGAGCCGGCGGCCTACGTGCCGGTGGACATCTCCGGTGAGCACATGACGGCCATGGCGAAGTCGCTGGCCGCAGACTTCCCGCGCCTTGCCATCTACCCCACCTGTGCGGACTTCACCGGCGCGTTCGAGCTGCCGCCTCCGGTGGAGGCGCTGGCCAAGGTGGGTTTCTTTCCCGGTTCGAGCATCGGCAACTTCGAGCCGGACGAGGCCGCTCAGTTTCTCGGCCGGGTGGCCCGGACGCTGGGATCGGCCGGCAAGCTGATCATCGGGGTGGATCTGAAGAAAGACGTGTCGATGCTGGAGGCGGCATACGACGATGCAGCCGGCGTGACGGCCCGGTTCAACCTGAACCTGATCAATCACCTGGCCGAAACCCTGAACATCGGCCTGGACGCCAGTCGATTTGCGCACCGGGCTGAGTACAACGCGGAGATCGGGGCTATCCAGATGTTCCTCGATGTGCTGGAGAGTCACGAGGTGGAGGTGGGTGGCCGGCAGATCCGGCTGCAGGCCGGCGAGGCCATCCACACGGAAAACTCGTTCAAGTACGACCCGGCGGAGTTTCTGGCGCTGGCTGCGCGGGCAGGGTTTCAGGAGGCCGGCCGGTGGAGCGATCCGAAGGGCTGGTTTGCCGTGTTCCTGCTGCAGGTTCCGCAAGCCGCTTGAGCGCTTTTCCTGGCTGGTTTGCCGCCAGGATTTACTTGCGCTCTGTGGCGAGATGCGGGACGGTTGGGGTCCCGGTTGGCTCGAGGGTGCCGTTCGGGAGAGGGTAGATCACCATCGGGCAGAAGTCGGCCCGAAGAACAAGCTGAAGCAAATGGAGAGCTGACATGAAAGTGGTTGCGATACTGACTGCCGCAGTTGCACTGGCTGGCGCCCTGCTGGCACCACAAAGCGCCTGGGCACAGGATGAGACGTGGAAGAAAGACCGGTTCTATATCGGCGTCGGGCTGTACCGACCGGACTTCACCACCAAGGTTCGGGTTGATGAGGCAAACACAGGTCTAAGCGGTACCTTGCTGAACCTGGAGCAGGATCTGGATCTCAAAGATCGTAAGACGCAGGTGACCATTGACTCGCATTTTCGATTCGCAAAAAGGCACGCGATCGAATTCGAATACGTCAACCTCAAGCGTGAAGACGACTCCGTTCTCGCCATTGGGATTGTCTACGACGGAGAGTTCATCGGTGTGAGCGAGGAAGTCACCACGACCTTCAACACCGAGACAGCTCGCCTCGCGTACCGCCTGTCGTTCATCAACAACGAGCAGATGGAGTTATCCGGCGCTATCGGATTGCACATCACCGACCTGAAAGTTGGGTTGAACGTGATTGGTGAGGAGCCGGAATTCAACGACGTAACCGCACCGCTGCCCACCCTTGGCGGCGCCTTCAAGTACCGCTTCGCCGAGAACTGGGAGTTCCATATCCGCGGTGAATGGCTGGACATCGAGATCGACAACATCAACGGTAAGTTGACCGCCGGGCTGGCAGATCTTACCTGGTACCCGACACGGCACTTCGGCGCCTCGATCGGCTACCACATCTGGGATCTGGGCGTAAAAGCCAGCAGAAACAGCCTCACCGGACGGGTCGACTACGAGTACAAAGGGCCTAAGCTGACCCTGAACCTTCGCTTCTAGTCCAGCAGCTGGTCAGGTGGCGAGCATGCGCTCGTCGAGATAGAAGAAGTGCGCATGGTGGGCCGCCACTATGCGCTCGAACTCCTCGGGGTTGTTGGTCCGCACGTTGCGCCCCGCATCCTTCTCCATGGCAACCGCCAGCCGGGACAGCCAGAAGGCCAGCGCCCCGTAGAGCGCAAAAGCCGGGAACAGCCGGATCTCCGAGCGCGACAGCGGCCGGATCCGGTGATAGGCGCGCAGCAGCTCCGTCGCCCGGTCCGGGTTCATGAGCCCGGTCGAGTCCGTGCACCAGTCGTTGGCCGCCACGGCCAGATCGTAGATGAGCACGCCTCGTGACGCGTGGTGAAAATCCAGCACGCCGGTGAGCCCGCGCTCGTTGAACAGCACGTTGTCCCGGAACAGGTCTCCGTGAATTACCCCCCGAGGCAGCTCGGCCACATCGTGTCGGGCCAGCAGATGGCTAATTTCCCGGGTGGTATCCGTCAGCATCGTCCGGGTGAGGTAAGGCAGATGGTCTTTCACCAGCGCTGCCTGATGCGCGAGCCAGGCAGCCGTGCGCGGATACTCCGGCATGGGCTCTTCCCAGCCGGTCGTAGCCTGATGGAAGCGGGCGATGAACCGGCCCAGCGCCGACACCTGATTAAGCGTCGGGTTGTAGACGTGCTTGCCGGCGAGCCGGTGCGAGAGCAGGACCAGCTTGCCATCGTAGCTGTCGATGGCCTCGCCCTTCAGGTTGCGGATGATTCCGGCCACCGGCAATCCGGCATCGACGCACAGGTCTAACAATGGCACGTACGCACCACCGGCGTTCGATGGCTGCTCCATGATCGTCAGCACGAACTCCCGCTCGCGACCCTGATCGAGGGTGCGAATGAAGTAGTTGCTGTTCTCGATGCCGTTTGCAGCCGGCCAGTAGCGGATCAGCTCGCCCACGCCAAAAGCCGCGATCGTATGCTCGAGGTCGAGCACGTCGAGTTGGGTGATGGCGTTCATGAGCGCGTCGCCGTCAGAACTCGACGATGACCCAGGTCGGCAGCAGCGCGTCGGCGCGCTCCAGATCTTCATGGCCCGCGGTCTGGTCGCGAGGAACCAGGTAGTAGGGCTTGCCCCAGCTGGGCACGATCTGAACCATGCGCAGCACGCCGCCCTGCCGGTACTCGTGCACGGTGCGATCTTCTTCCTCGATGATGGTCACGTCGGGGCCGCGGATGTCGTCCGGCTCGGCGGCCTGTGCTGACAGGCTGGCGATGCCCAGGCAGAACGCTGCAACCCAGGTTGCCGTGACGCTGAGCCGTCGGGATGGCTCGAGATGGACGCTGTCAGTGGGGTTCGGGGTGTTGCTCATCGCTTTCCATCGCACCTTCGGGAAGCTCAAGTAGAATGGTACCAAAGTCAGTGGGAGGCGCGCAGATGGCGGCGAAAAAGAAAGACACGGCACCTCTGGTGCTGGTGGACGGCAGCTCGTATCTGTTTCGTGCCTACCACGCCCTGCCGGATCTGCGCACCAGCGACAACCACCCCACCGGCGCCGTCCGTGGCGTCATCGCCATGATCCGCAAGCTGGCCAAGGACTACGCCGGCAGCCCGATTGCCGTGGTCTTCGACGCCAAGGGAAAGACCTTCCGCAACGACCTCTACAAAGACTACAAGGCCAACCGGCCGCCGATGCCGGATGACCTCCGGGAGCAGATTGCGCCCATCCACGAGATCATTCGCGCGATGGGCCTGCCGCTCCTGATCGTGCCCGATGTGGAAGCGGACGACGTGATCGGCACCCTGGCGGCCCAGGCGACCGCCGCGAAGCGCGACACCGTGGTCTCCACCGGCGACAAGGACATGGCGCAGCTGGTCACCGACCACGTGACCCTGGTGAACACCATGACCGAAACCACCATGGACCGGGACGGGGTGGTGGAGAAATTCGGGGTCACCCCGGAGCAGATCATCGACTACCTGGCGCTGATGGGCGACACCGTGGACAACATTCCCGGGGTGCCGAAAGTGGGGCCGAAAACGGCGGCCAAGTGGCTGAACGAGCATGGCGACCTGGACACCATCATCGCCAAAGCGGAGGAGTTCAAAGGCAAGATCGGCGAGAACCTGCGTGGCGCGCTGGAGCAGCTGCCGCTGTCCCGGACCCTGACGGAGATCCGCTGCGACCTGGACCTGCCGATGAAGCTGGAGGAGCTGGTTCCGGAAGCGCCGAACGAAGAGTCGCTGAAGCAGCTCTTCGAGCGCTTCGAGTTCAAGGCCTGGATTGCCGAGCTGAGCGGCGACGTGAGCGAAGACGATGACGCGCCGCCCGAGGCGGTGGAGGGTAACTACCGGACCATCGCCAGCATGGACGAGCTCGATGCGGAGATCGAGCGGCTGAGGAAGGCCGGCACCTTTGCCTTCGACACCGAAACCACCAGCCTCGACTACATGGATGCGGAGCTGGTGGGCTTCTCGTTCTGCGCCGAGGCGGGAGAGGCCTGCTACGTGCCCGTTGGCCACGGCTACGCCGGGGCGCCGGACCAGCTGTCGCTGACCGAGGTGCTGAAGAAGCTCTCGCCGCTGCTGGCGGACGAGACGGTGAAGAAGGTGGGCCAGCACCTGAAGTACGACCTGAACGTGCTCGACCGTTACGATGTGACCGTGAACGGCATCGAGTACGACACCATGCTCGAGTCCTACGTGCTGAACAGCGTCGGCAGCCGGCACAACATGGACGATCTGGCCAAGCGCTATCTGGGTCGGGAAACCATCAAGTACGAGGACATCGCCGGCAAAGGCGCCAAGCAGATCACCTTCGATCAGGTGCCGGTGGATCAGGCCTCCGACTACGCAGCCGAAGATGCGGACGTCACCTTCCAGCTGCACCAGGTGCTCTGGCCGAAGCTGGCAGCGGAGCCGAGCCTGGTCGGGGTGTTCAGAGACATCGAGATGCCGCTGATGCCGGTGCTGTCGCGGATCGAGCGCACCGGCGCGCTGATCGACGGCGGCCTGCTGGGTGAGCAGAGCAAAGCGCTGGCCGAGCGGATGGAGACGCTGCGCGCCAAGGCGTACGAGCTTGCCGATGGCGAGTTCAATCTGGACTCACCGAAGCAGCTGCAGGAAGTGCTCTACGAACGGCTCGGCCTGCCGGTCCTGAAGAAGACGCCGAAAGGTGCGCCGTCGACCGCCGAGCCGGTGCTGGTGGATCTGGCCCGGGACTACGAGCTGCCCCAGGTGATCATGGACTACCGGGGCCTGGCCAAGCTGAAGTCCACCTACACGGACAAGCTGCCGCTGCAGATCAACCAGAAAACCGGGAGGGTGCACACCTCCTACCATCAGGCGGTGGCGGCCACCGGCCGGCTTTCCTCCACCGATCCGAACTTGCAGAACATCCCGATCCGCACCGCCGACGGCCGGAAGATCCGCCAGGCGTTCGTGGCGCCACCGGGGCGGAAGATCATCGCCGCGGACTATTCGCAGATCGAGCTCCGGATCATGGCGCACCTGTCGTCGGATGCCGGGCTCACGGAAGCCTTTGCCAATGATCAGGACATCCACCGGGCGACCGCCGCGGAAGTGTTTTCGGTGGGGCTCGACGAGGTGACGGACGACCAGCGGCGGAACGCCAAAGCGATCAACTTCGGCCTCATCTACGGCATGTCCGCCTTCGGCCTCGGCCGCCAGCTTTCCATCTCCCGAACGCTGGCCCAGGACTACATCGATCGTTACTTCGCCCGCTACCCGGGCGTGGCCGAGTACATGGAGCGGACCCGGGCCCTGGCTCATGACCAGGGATTCGTCGAGACGGTGTACGGCCGCCGCCTCTACCTGCCGGAGATCAACTCGAAGAACCACCAGCGCCGTCAGGCGGCAGAGCGCACCGCCATCAACGCCCCCATGCAGGGCACCGCGGCGGACATCATCAAGCGGGCGATGCTGGCGGTGGACGACTGGCTGCCCGAGTCCGGCCTGGATGCGCTCATGATCATGCAGGTGCACGACGAGCTGGTGTTCGAGGTGGCGGAAGGCGACGTGGAGGCGCTTGTCAGCGGCGTCAACGAGCGGATGGCGGCAGCAGCGGAGCTGTCGGTGGCGCTGATCGTGGAAGCCGGCGTGGGCGATAACTGGGACGAGGCGCACTGAGATGGCGACGGTCTACCCGACGGAGAGCTTCGAGCTTTACGCCCCGGAGATCGGTCAGCGCTTCCACATCGATGTGGCGCTGCCGGATGACTACCATCAGAACCCGGAGCGAAGCTATCCGGTGGCCTACACGCTCGATGGCAACCTGATGTTCCACCTGGTGGCGATGACGAACTCGCTCTGCGCCAGGGATGTGCTGGACCCGGGCGTGGGCCCGGCGATCGTGGTGGGCATCGGCTACCCGAACCCCTCGGAGCTCAGCGTGCTCCGGGTGCGGGACTACACCCCGGAAGGGTCGGTGGATGACTGGTTTGCCGAGGTGTACGTGGCGTTGACCGGGCGCAAGGCCGAAAGCGGCGGCGCGGCTGCGTTTCTGAAGTTCATCTCCGTGGACCTGCACGCTGCGGTGGCGCAGCGGTATCGGCTGCGCGGGGAGACGGCGACGCTGCTCGGGGACTCTTACGGCGGGCTGTTCAGCTACTACGCGTTTCTGGAAGCGGCTGAACGCTTCGATCGCTACTGGCTCGGCAGCCCTGGCGTGTTCGGCGCCGGTGCGCCGCTCCTCGACCGTTTGCCGGAGCGATTGGCCGCCGGCTTCGGCTGCGAAACACGGGTGTCGGTAACGCTCGGTAGCGTCGAGCGCCATGGCAGCGTTGCCGGTACGTTGCCGCAGGAAATCTATCAGGAGATGGCGCAGAGTTACGACGTGATCGCCGCAGCGCTGGCAGCGCACGACGGTTCCAACCTGTTGGTGGATGCCCGGGAGTTTGCCGACGAGACGCACGTCAGCGTGCTGGCGCCGGCCCTGACCCACGCCTGGCGTTTCCTGATGCGCCGCTGACGCGACTCGAAGACCCTGGTTCTGGAGGCTCTATGACACATCACATGCAATGCCCGGGCTGCGCCGCTTGCGCCCTTTCCGCGGCTGCCGCAGATCCGGGCCTGGTTGCCACCGATGAGGATCTCCAGGCTGGGGCCGGCAACGAGATGGCGCGCATCATTACCGGCGGTGGTAAGTCGGTGCCTGAGCCGGGCCGAACCCTGGATATCAAGAACGGGCCTTACCAGCGCCTGGTGATTCGCGGGGCGACGGTGATTGATGGGACCGGCGCGCCTCCCATCGGCCCGATGGACATCGTGGTCGAGCAGGACCGGATCACCGAGATGCGAACGGTCGGGCACCCGGGCCTGCCCATCAACGAGCGAGGCCGCCCTGCGCCTGGCGAGCACGAGATCGATGCGGACGGCATGTTCGTGCTGCCGGGCTTCGTCGACGCGCATGCCCACATCGGCTTCCCGCAGCAGGGGCGGCATGGTGACCTGGCGCCTGCGGACTACATCTACAGCCTCTGGCTCGGCCATGGCGTAACCACCGTTCGGGAAGTCGGCAGCATGAATGGCCTCGGCTGGACGCTCAATGAGAGCCGACGCAGCGCTGCCGGTGAGATCGCCGCGCCGGACATCGAGTCCTACGCGCTGTTCCCGCTCTCCGACGTGCTGCTGCTGAACGCGGAGGAGGCCAGGAACTGGGTCCACGAGGTCGCCGGGACCGGCGCCAGGGGCATCAAGTTTCTCGGCACTCATCCCGACGCCATGCGCGTGGCGCTTAAGGAGGCGCAAAAGCTCGGCATGCGCACCTGTTGCCATCACTCCCAGCTGTCGGTGGCGCGGATGAACGTGCTGGATACCGCCGGCTGGGGCCTGACCAGCATGGAGCACTGGTACGGGCTGCCGGAAGCGTTGTTCAATGACCGGACCGTGCAGGACTACCCCGCCGGCTACAACTACCAGAACGAGCAGGACCGCTTCGCGGAAGCCGGCAGGCTGTGGCTGCAGGCGGCGGAGCCCGGCAGCAGCCGCTGGAACGAGGTGCTGGACCGGCTGCTCGAGCTCGACTTCAGCATCGTCCCGACCTTCGGCATCTACGAGGCATCGAGGGATGAGATGCGGGCGCGCCGTCAGGACTGGCACGACGACTACACCTGGCCGAGCGTCTGGCAGTTCTATCAGCCGAATCGGAACGCGCACGGCTCGTTCTGGTTCTACTGGACGACGCAGCACGAGGTGGCCTGGCGGTCGAACTACCAGCGCTGGATGCAGTTCATCAACGAGTACAAGAACCGCGGCGGTCGGGTCTGTGCCGGCAGCGATTCCGGCTTCATCTACAACCTGTACGGGTTCGGCTTCGTCCGCGAGCTGGAGCTGCTGCAGGAGGCGGGTTTCCACCCGCTGGAAGCCATTCGCGCGGCAACGCTCAAATCAGCGGAGCTGCTCGGAATCGACGATGAGGTAGGCACCGTGGAACGAGGCAAGCGGGCCGACCTGATCATCACCCCGGAGAACCCGCTCGAAAACACGAAGTCTCTGTTCGGCAACGGAGCCATCCGGCTGAACGATGAAACCCGCAAGGCCGAGCGGGTGGGCGGCGTGCGCTGGACGGTCAAGCGCGGCGTCGTGCACGACGCGAAAGCGCTGCTGGCGGGGGTGCGGGAGATGGTTGCGGTGGCGAAAGGCTGAATTCGTCTTCCCGGATACGGGTCAGTCTTCGTTGTCCCGTTCCAGGTCCTGGCCCAGCCACTGGTTCAGCCTGGCCAGCAGCTCCGGCAGGCCTTGACCGCTGGTGGCTGAGAACACCTGCACCGATGTCAGCTCTGCACCAGTGACCGCGTTTCGCACCTGTTGCAGCACCTTACCCTGGGCGCCGCGCTTCAGCTTGTCGGCTTTGTTCAGCAGGATGTGCAGCGGCAGCTCGGACGGATCCGCCCATTCGATGAGCTCGATGTCGAAGGGCTGCAGCGGATGGCGGATGTCCATCACCAGCACCACGCCGGCCAGCGCCTCACGGTGGTTCAGGTAGTTGTTCACCGTCTGCTGCCAGGCAGCCTGGGCAGATTTGCCGGCCTGGGCATAGCCGTAGCCGGGCAGATCAACGAGCCGGCCGCTGGTGCCCGGTACGTCGAAGAAGTTCAGAAGCTGGGTGCGCCCGGGTTGCTTGGAGACTTTGGCGGTCCTCCGGTTGCCGGTCAGTCGATTGAGCACCGAGGATTTGCCTGCGTTGGAGCGCCCGGCGAATGCGATCTCCGGGCCAGTCTCAGGCGGGCACTGGTTCAGCCTGGCGGCGCTCTTCAGGAACTCGGCGGCCAGACGGGGGGCATCAGCGGCCGCTTTGGCGCCCTTGCTTCCCGCTTTTCGGGCGCCGCCGGCTGCGTGCTTTCCGGGTTGTCTGCTCACAATTGTCTGCCTGTCGGACCTCGGAAAGCCGTCTGCGGCGGGCTGATCCCAATCAAAGGTCGCCGCCGGTAGGACTGCTACTGAGTGCCGTATATTGTATAATTCGCGCCCGGCAAAACGCCGGTTGCCCGCAAATGGCGGGTTGCGGACCAAACGCAGTGTACAAGACAAATCAGTAGGACTTATCAGTAATGGCTTCAGCATCTCTGAAGGCTCTGGCACTCGCCCTGGCCAGCGTCATCTCTCTTGCAGTCGCAGCTCCGGCCCTGGCCGCGGGCGATCCGGCCGCGGGTGAAGCTCAGGTGGCCGCCTGCGCGGCCTGTCACGGTCAGGATGGCGCGACCGGCCTGGACCCGACCTACCCGAATCTGGCGGGTCAGAACGAAAAGTACCTGCTGCACCAGCTGATCCAGATTCGCGACGGTGGCCGCAACATCGCGCTGATGGCGGGTCAGCTCACCGGCAAGAGTGACGACGATCTGGCCGATATGGCGGCTTACTACGCCAGCCTGCCGGCCAAAACCAGCCAGGCTCAGGGTGATGACGAGACCCTGGCCAGCGCCGAGAGCATCTACCGCGGTGGCATCGCGGCCAAGGGCGTTGCTGCCTGCGCCGCCTGCCACGCGCCGACCGGTAACGGCAATGCAGCCGCGGGCTATCCGGACATCGGTGGCCAGCCGACCGGCTACACCATCGCCCAGCTGACCGCCTATCGGGAAGGCGAGCGAACCACGGACGAGAACGTCGGCGGCATGATGCGCGGCGTGGCGCGCGGCCTGACTGACAAGGAAATTGCTGCACTGGCAGATTACATCCAGGGCCTCCACTGAACGCCCTGCGTTGAGCCCCCGGCCTGCGCCCGGCAGGCCGATTGCGGCGGCTCCTTTCAGCGAGCCGCCTGTTGCACCATTTCCCGTACTCGCGGTCTAATCCGCCGTCCAGCAGCGTCTTTGCTGTGTTCGTCTTCGGTTAACTTGTTCAGGGTAGGTTGTGTCTGAACGTGGTTGAATCGCCTTTGAATCAAAGATCCGGAATTAGGAAGCGCATGAAATCAAGAATTTTTGCCGGTCTGCTGGCTGTAGTTACCGCTCTGTCCATGAACGCCCAGGCGATGGAGTTCGAGGAAGGCACGCACTACGAGCGCCTGACCGTGCCGGTGCAGACCGCCGACGACAGCCGGGTGGAGGTGGTTGAAGCCTTCTCCTATGCCTGCGTGCACTGCAAAACCTTCGATCCGGCGGTGGAGGCCTGGGAGCATGAGCAGGGCGCAGGGGTGAACTTCGTGCGCATGCCGGCCATCTTCAACCAGACCTGGGCGATCTTCGCGCAGGCGTTCTACGCCGCGGAAGTGCTGGGGGTGACGGATCAGGTGCACACGCCGATCTTCAAGGCGATCCACGAGCAGGGTAAGGACCTCAGGGATCCGGCGGCGATGGCCATTCTGTTCGAGACCTTTGCCGGCGTGCCGCAAGCCGATTTCCAGCAGGTATATGCCAGCTTCGGGGTCCGCTCGAAGATGCAGCAGGCCCAGGCGCATGGTCGCGCTTACGGCCTCACGGGCACCCCGTCCATGATCGTCGACGGGCTGTTCAGAACCGACGGGCAGATGGCCGGCAGTAACGCCATGATGCTGGAAGTGGTGGATTACCTGGTCGCCATGCAGGCTGCCGAGCGGGGCATCGACCTGCCGCCGCCGACCCCGGCAGCACCTGCAGACCTGACGGTGGGCAGCAACTAGCAACCGAAGCGCCAGCCGCTCACACAAATATCACAGACATACGAAATACTTAAAACTCAGACGCCCAACAAGCGAGCAAAAGTGCCAGACAGTCCACATTTCGCAGCACCGCGGACCGCTAAACTCCTTGCCAGGTCATTGGAGCAGTCGGCCATGCTCGCTTGGGCAAAGAGGGGCGATCTGAGATCGCCGGGGAATTCAGAAGTTAACGTGTTGAGTCACTTCGAGCCGGAAGCGCTGGAAGCGACGGACAAGTGCACGCTGAAGTTCCTGAGCTACAACATCCAGGTCGGCATCCGCACCACCAAGTACCGTCACTACGTCACCAAGGGTTGGAAGCACGTGCTGCCGCACGAGTCCCGCAACCACACCCTGACCCGGATCGCTGACGTGGTTTCCGAATACGACTTCGTAGCGCTGCAGGAGATTGATGCCGGCAGCCTGCGCAGCGGTTTCATCAATCAGGTGGAGTATCTGGCGGAACGCGCTCAGTTCCCGTACTGGTACACCCAGCTGAATCGTGATCTGGGCCCGCTGGCTCAGCACGGCAACGGCCTGCTCTCGCGCATTGCCCCCGAAGACATGGAAGACCACCGGCTGCCGGGTGCGATCCCGGGCCGTGGCGCCATCGTCGTCCGCCTGCCGTTCGGTGATGCCAGCGTGCTGGTGGTGATGCTGCACCTGTCCCTGGGCGAACGCTCCCGGGCCATGCAGCTCGAGTACGTGAAAGGCCTGATCGATGGCGAGGACCACGTGGTGGTGATGGGCGACATGAACAGCCACCTGGCTGATCTCCTGTTCGACTCGCCGCTGGCGGAAACCGCGTTGCGCCCCGCTGAGAGCGTAGCGCCCACGTTCCCGTCCTGGCGGCCGTCGGTGGCGCTCGACCACATCCTGGTGTCGCCGAAGCTGGCCATCGGCAAGTGCGAAGTGCTCGACTGCCGCCTCTCCGACCACCGCCCGATCTCAGTGAGCCTGACCCGAGCGGACAGGGCCGCCGTCCAGTAACGGGCCCCGAGTCACAGAAACAAAAAAGCCGCTCGATTGAGCGGCTTTTTCGTTTTCAGGCCGGCGATCGCCAGCCGTCAATCTACTCCCCGGCGGCCGTCACCTCCGCTCGGGAGCAGGCGGTGTCCAGCAGCTCCGGATAGTTCTTCCGGTAGTCGCTCTGACAGAGGCCGATTGTCGCTTTGGTCATCTCCACCACGTAGGCGCGAATGGCCTCGGCGCCTTCTTCGTCGACTGCATGGGCGAAGCTCGCCATGCCTTTGCCGGCGAAGGCACCGCCGCGGACGATGGCGTCCCAGGCGGCGTGGACGCTGGCATCGGAGTAGCGCAGATCAGGAATGCCGGCGCCGCTGGCGGTGAGGCCGGGGGCGTGGCAGACCGCGCAGTACTCGTGATAGAGCGTCTGGCCCTCGGCCACCTGCTCCGCCGTGTACTCCATGGGCGGCGGCTCGGGGATGTCGATGAAGGTGACGTTTACGGGCGGCAACTCCGTTTCGCCGCCGATCTTGAAGGCAAGGATGCGGCCTTCCGAGAGCACGTTGCCCTTGTGCCGCGGCGCGCCGGAAGCGAGGCCGAAGGCGCCGCCCCAACCTGCCTGCACCACAACGTACTGCTCGCCGTCGACCGTGTAGGTGACGGGTGCGGCGATGATGCCGGTGCCCACCGGGTACTCCCAGACCAGCTCTCCGGTATCCGCCGTGTAGGCGGCGAAGTAGCCGTCGGAGCGGCCCTGGAACACCAGGTTGCCGGCGGTGGAGAGCAGGCCGCTGTTCCAGCTGCCCGTGTGCTGCACCCGCCAGACCTCCTGCTGGGTGACCGGGTCCCAGGCGGCCAGATGTCCGCGAACGGCTTTCAGGTCTTCGATCATCTCGTCCGGATCGCTCGTGGGGACCATCTGCTGAAAGTCGACGCCGGTGTTCCAGGCTTCCGGGTCGTGCTTGAAGGCGTTGTCCTGGGCGTACTTGAAGGAGAGCTCCAGCGCCGGGATGTAGACCAGCCCGGTGTCCTGGTTGTAAGCCATGGGATGCCAGTTGTGGCCACCGTACGGGGCCGGCTGGATTTCTTTCATCTCGTTGGCGTAGTGGGCGTCCGGGTTCTCCACCGGGCGGCCGGACTCCGGGTCGATGTGGGTAGCCCAGGTGACCGGCACGTACGCTTCTGCCGAGATGAATTCGCCGTTGGTGCGATCGAGCACGTAGAAGAAACCGTTCTTCGGTGCCTGCATGATCACCTTGCGCATCTCGCCGTCGATCTCGATGTCGGCCAGGATCATGTGCTGGGTGGCGGTGTAGTCCCAGTTGTCGCCCGGGGTGGTCTGGTAGTGCCAGACCAGGGAGCCGTTGTCCGGGTTCAACGCCAGGATCGAGGAAACGTAGAGGTTGTCGCCGCCTCCCGGGGAGCGGATGTAGCGGTTCCAGGGCGCGCCGTTGCCGACGCCGACGTAAAGCAGGTTCAGCTCGTCATCGTAGGACATGGAGTCCCAGACGGTGCCGCCGCCGCCGACCTCCCACCACTTGCCACCCCGCCAGGTGCCCGCCGCCACTTCCATGGCGCGGTTTTCGAAGCCATCGGCGGGGTTGCCGGGCACGGTATAGAAGCGCCAGGCCATGGCGCCGGTTGCAGCGTCGTAGGCGCTGACGTAACCGCGCACCCCGTACTCGGCGCCGCCATTGCCGATCACCACCTTGTCTTTGACGATGCGCGGGGCGCCGGTGATGGTGTAGGGCCGCTCGCGATCCGTGGTCTGCACCTCCCAGATCAGCTCGCCGGTTCCCGCATCGAGGGCGATCAGCCGACCGTCCAGCGTCCCGGAGTAAACGCGGCCTTCCCAGACCGCAGCGCCGCGGTTGACCACGTCGCAGCAGGCAAACTTGCCCCACTCCCTTGGCACCTGGGGATCGTGAGACCAGAGCAGCTCACCGGTCTTCGCGTCGTGGGCCCAGACGACGGACCAGGAGCCGGTGGAGAACATGACCCCATCAACCACGATGGGCGAGGCTTCCAGGCCGCGCTTGGTGCCGGTATCCCAGTACCAGGCGAGCCCGAGATCGGCCGCCGTCTCGGTATTGATCTCGTCCAGCGGGCTGAACCGCTGCTCGTCGTATGTGCGGCCGTGGGCAAGCCAGTTGCCGGGCTCCGAATCTGCATTGCCGATACGCGAACCGTTCACATCGGCGGTGGCCGCCTGGATGGCAGCGGATCGGCCGTCCGCTGCCTGGTCCGCTTCCGGTGCGGCAGCGGCGGCGGTCGGCTCCTCCGGTGTGGCGGCCTGCTCGCTGCAGCCAGCCAGCGCCAGCAGCACGGCGAGCAAAGAAATCCGTGTGAGCGCGGACGCGCTCGTCATGAACGAATGAATCATGAAACCCCTCTGTTGGTACACCTACCCTGCGCCCGAGTTTACCGGGCAAAAACGGAGAATGTACCCCCTTCCGAAGCGGTCCTTTATGATGCTCGATCCAGCCCCATCCGGGGCCAGCGTCAGGTAGTGGGCAGTTGGCAGAGAAGTTGGAAAACGAGGCCTTGCGGGCGATTGCTTCGGCAGAGCCGTTGGCGGACGGCGCCTGGGATCAGGAGCTCTCGGAGTGGCTCGAGGCCATGGACGACGTGCTCAAGGAACGCGGTGCGGAGGGCGCCCGCGATCTCATGCAGAAGCTGCAGTCGCATCTTTCCCATCGAGGCCTGGTGCTGACGGACGCGGCGCTCAACTCCCCCTACAAGAACACCATCGATGTTCGCGAGCAGCCGCGCTACCCGGGCAACATCGAGCTGGAAACCCGGATCGGCAACATCATCCGCTGGAACGCGGTGGCCATGGTGCTGCAGGCCTATGACTCCGGCTCTGGAGTCGGCGGCCATATCGCCACCTACCTGTCCGCTGCCACCATGATGGAAGTGGGTTTCAATCACGTGTTCCGGGCCGCCAGCGATCAGTATGGCGGTGACCAGGTGCATTTCCAGGCGCACACCGCACCCGGCGTCTACGCCCGTGCTTTCCTGGAAGGTCGGCTGACCGAAACCCAGCTCGCCAACTTCCGCCGGGAGCTGGCTGAGGGTGGCGGTTTGCCGAGCTACCCGCACCCGCGGCGGCTGCCGGAGTTCTGGCAGATGCCGACAGCCAGCATGGGGCTCTCCACCCCGAGCGCCATTTACCAGGCGCGATTCACCAAGTACCTGGAGAGCCGGGGCCTGAAGCCGGATAACGGCGGCAAGATCTGGACCTTCATCGGTGATGGCGAAGCGGACGAGCCGGAAGTGCTCGGCACCATCAACATCGCCAGCCGGGAGGGGCTCGACAACCTGGTGCTGGTGATCAACTGCAACCTGCAGCGGCTCGACGGGCCGGTTCGCGGCAACGGCAAGATCATCCAGGAGCTGGAGCGGGCTTTCCGCGGCGCCGACTGGCACGTGATCAAGGTGATCTGGGGCGGCGGCTGGGATCCGCTGTTTGCCCGCGACGAAGACGGCATCCTGCAGGAGCGCATGGAGCAGGCTGTGGACGGTGACTATCAGATGTACACCGTGTCGCCAGGCGATGCGGTGCGCGAGCACTGGGTGGAAACCTCGCCGGCGCTGAAAGAGCTGATGAAGACGCTGACGGATGAAGAGATCCGCTCGATCAAGCGCGGCGGCCATGATCACCAGAAGATCTACGCGGCCTTCGAGCGCGCCGCGTCGGTGACCGGCAAGCCGTGCGTTGTCCTGTTGAAAACGGTGAAGGGAGATGGCCTTGGCCCCGGCACGGAAGGCTCGAACACGGTGCACCAGAAGAAGCACCTGTCGCCGGATGAGCGCAAGGACCTGGCCAAACGTTTCGATATCCCTCTTCAGGAAGCGGACGTGCTCGCTGCGAGCTTCTACCAGCCGCCGGAAGATTCGGAAGAGGTGCGCTATGCCCTCGCCCGCCGGCAGGCGCTCGGCGGCTTCCTGCCGCAACGTCGAGTGGCTTGTGAGCGCCTGAACCCGCCGGATCTGGAGATGTTTGCCGACCTGCTGGCAGGCACGGAAGGCACGGATCGGGAGATCTCCACCACCATGGTGGTGGTGCGGATGCTGGCCAAGCTGCTGCGGGACAAAACCCTCGGTCGCTACATCGTGCCCATCGTTCCGGACGAGGCGCGCACCTTCGGCATGGATGGCCTGTTCCCGCAGGCGGGCATTTACTCCCCGGCTGGACAGCAGTACCGGCCGGTAGACGCAGGCACCATCGCGCCCTACCGGGAAGCGGAGGACGGGCAGATTCTCCAGGAGGGGATCTGCGAGACCGGCGCGATGGCGTCTTTCCTGGCGGCCGGCACGGCCTACGCCAATCACGGCCTGCCGATGATCCCGTTCTATATCTTCTACTCCATGTTCGGCTTTCAGCGGGTGGGCGACATGGTCTGGGCCTGTGGCGACATGATGTGCAAAGGCTTCCTGCTCGGCGGCACCTCCGGGCGAACGACGCTGAACGGTGAGGGTGTGCAGCATCAGGACGGCCACTCGCACCTGATCGCATCCACGGTGCCGAACATGAAGAGCTACGATCCGGCCTTCGCCTACGAGCTGGTGCTGATCGTGCAGGATGGCATCCGCCGGATGTACGGCGAGCTCGAAGACGTCTTCTACTACCTCACGGTGACCAACCAGAACTACCCGATGCCGGCCATTCCGGAAGCGGGCGGCGAAGCCCGGGCGGAGGTGGAAGCGGGCGTGCTCGCGGGCATGTACTGCTTCGATCGCCAGGAAGGCGCAACCGTGAACCTGTTCGGCAGCGGCGCCATCATGAGCGAAGTGCTCGCCGCGCGTGCGCACCTCGAGAAGCTCGGCATCGCCAGCAACCTCTGGTCCGTAACCAGCTACAACGAGCTGATGCGGGAAGGTATGGCAGCGGAGCGGGAACAGCTGATGAGCGTCGGCGAGGCGGAACGTAAACCGCTGGTGGCCGAGCTGCTGGAAAACGAGGAAGGCGTATTCGTGGCCGCCAGCGACTACATGAAGGCACTGCCGCTTTCCATCGCCCGCTGGGTGCCGGGACCGTACGAGGTGCTCGGCACCGATGGCTTCGGGCTTTCGGAAGATCGGCACGTGCTCCGCGAGTACTTCGAGGTGTCGGCGGAGTGGGTGGCCTACACGGCCCTCTCGACGCTTGCCCAAAACAATCTCGCCAACGCCGAGCTGGCTAAGCAGTTTGCGGCTGAGCACGGGCTGGACACCAGCAAGATGGATCCCTTCGATGGCTGATGGCAACGCTGCCTCGCGGCCTGATCGTGTGCACGTGGTGGGCTGCTATCGCAGCGGCACCACGCTGATGATGGAGCTGCTCTGGTACGCCTATGAGTTCAGTGGCCGTTGTGAGCACGAAGCGCCGCTGTTCCGGGACATTCCGGAAGGGCAGACGCGCTACCTGACGAAAAAGCCGCCAGACACCATTCGTATCGAACGGGCCTTTCTCGCCGACGAGCAGCTGTCCGTAATCGCTATGGTGCGCGACCCGCGGGCCATGGCCACCAGCCGGCATGCCAAGTTTCCGGACGTCTACTTCTCGGGGTTCGGTCGCTGGCTGGAGTATCAGGAGGCGATCGAGCGGCTGGCCGAGCACCCGCGCTGGCTCGTGGTCCGTTACGAGGATCTGATCGCCGACCCCCAGTCGGTCCAGGCAGCCATTGAGGCGCGGTTTCCGTTCCTCGAGCGGCAGCGGGACTTCGAACGCTACCCGGAGGGTGCTGACGTCCCGGACAAGGCGGGCATCTCCCTCGGCGGAGCCAGGAAAATTGACCCGTCCCGGGTCGCAGCCTGGCGCGAGCACCTGCCGCGCATCAAGGATCAGCTGGATAAGCATCCGGCCGTCGCGCAGAAGCTGATCGAGCTCGGCTACGAGGAGGACAACTCCTGGCAGGCCGCCCTGGAGGGCGTGACGCCGCATCAGCAGAAGCACAAGGATGAAGCCCCGCACTTCTTCAAGGCTCTGGAAGCCCGTTTCCGCTACTGGATGCGCACCCGGCGCTATCTGAGGTCCCTCTAGCGTCCAGCCGGACGACCGCCCGGCCGCAATGAGACCTGGTTAACAAACCTGTCGATCCAATCCGGCGACAATCGAGGGCACATCGAATTGGTAGATACCGTTACATGGATTTGCGTTTTTCCCAATTCGAGGTCCTCACCACGACCGGGTCGTTCTTTATCTGCCTGTTTTTCGTGTGTGTCTTTCTTGAGGCCTCGGACATTGAGCAGGAGCTCGGCGCCACCGCTGCGGAGGCGGTGAGCAAGCAGAATCTGTTCTGGGCCAGCGTGACCCCCTCCGGTCAGGAGATCGTGCTGACCGGCGCAGCGCCCGACTACAACTCGAAGAAGCGAGCCGGCGAGATCGCCGCGAACGTCGCCGGGGTAACGTCTGTGGACAATCAGATCGTCATCATCGGCGAAGCTGGTACCTGCCAGAACGAGTTCAACAATTTCCTCGCCAAAGAGCGGGTCACCTTCAAGAAAGGCAAGGCGGAGCTCACCGATTCGAGCTACCCGCTGCTGACCCTGCTCGCAAGCATTGCCCGCAACTGCAATACCCGGCTGGAGATTGCCAGCCACACCGATGCGGAAGGGGATGCAGCGATCAACATGAAGCTCTCGCAGCGCCGCGCGGACGCAGTGCGCAGGTACCTGGTGCAGAGCGGCGTGGCCGCTGAGCAGCTGGAGGCGACCGGCTACGGCGAGACCCAACCCATTGCCGACAACGACACCGACGAAGGTCGCCGTGCCAACCGTCGGGTCGAATTCCGCGTGATTGGAGACGCAGCGTGATCTTTCTGATCCTGAAAATGTTCGTATACCTCCTGCTGGCGGTGTTGGCTGGCGTTGGTGCCGGTTGGGTGCTGCGTCATATCGCAGCCGCCAAGCAGGAAGAAGACATGCAGCGCACCCTCGCCGATGCAAGGGCGCGGGTACCCCAGTTCGAATCGCTGATCCGTTCCCGGGATGAGCAGATCAAGCGGCTGAAGGAAGAGCTCAAGGAAAAAGACGTTCGCATCAACGGGCTGGTCGACGACGTACGCGAGGCGGAACTTGCAGTGAAGGACAAGGACCGTGAGCTCAAGGAGTTCACCGCCCGGCACGAGACGCTGTCCGATCTGACAGACGAGCCAACGGAGTCGAACGACAGTGCCGGCGAGGTGCTGATGGGTGGTGAAGTGCTGGATGTGGCCGGCGACTCGGCTGCTCCCGCGGCAAGCTACGATGGCGCGGATGCGGATCTCAAAGCGGAGGTCACCCGGCTCGAAGGCGAGCTCCGGGAAGCTCGCTCCCAGGCTGCGGACGCCATGGCTGAAGCGGCCGCCGCGGAAGCGGAAGTGATCACCCTCAAGGCAGAACTGGCCCGTGCCGGCGAGCGCGCAGGCGAGAGCGATGCGGGTGACGGCGGCCAGGCCGTGGCCGAGCTGGAAGCGCGGCTCCAGCAGAAGTCAGAAGAGCACGATCGGCTGGCTCGAGCGCTCGAATCCGAGCAGCGCCGGGTCACTGAGCTCGAGCGCGAGCGGGAACTGCAGAACAAGTCACTGCGGGTGCTGCATCAGCAGCTTGAGCTCGAGAAAGAGCGCGGTCAGCGGGCTGCCGCCGGCTGACCTTCATCTTCCGGCGAACCCGTCTGCAGCGTTCGTCCATCCAGATTCCGGATAGTGGGCTTTGCCAGCGTTGTCATGGCGATGGCAAGCAGGTAGATGCCGCTGCCGGTGATCACCGCCCAGCCCGCGCCGAGGCTGTCCGCCAACGCGCCCAGGAACAACCCGCCGAGCGGCGCCAGGCTGTAGCCGATGGTGTGGATGCCCATTACCCGGCCGCGCAACGCGTCCGGTACTTCCAGCTGCAGCACCGTCATGGAGATGATCATGTAGGCGCTGGCGCTGGCGGAGACCAGGAAGGTGAGCAGCAGCGCCAACGGCAGGCTCTGCAGGCCGCTGGTGCTGGCGAAGGCGATCAGGAAGAACACCGAGCCGGCAGCGCCGCCGAGCATGATGAGGCCGAGGCGCCGGGATTCCTGAAACATGCCGATCAGCAGGGTGCCCATCACCGAGCCGAGACCACCCGCTGAAAGCAGGTAGCCGTAGCCTGTCTCGTCCGTACCGAGCAGACCGGTAAACACCGGCATGATCTGCACGTAAGACTGGGAGAAGAACATGCCGACGAAGGTGAGGCCGAGCAGCCAGCGAAAGAGATCCGTGCGGAAGATGAAGCGGAAACCTTCCTTCAGCTGCTCCATCGGCGACTCGTGCGCCGTTGGCGGCACCTGGACGTGGATGGTGGTGAGCACCAGCGACATCACCAGAAAACCCAGGGTCGCGACGGCGAAGATCGGCCAGGTGTCCCCGGCCAGGGCGATGATGAGGCCGCCGGCTGCGGGGATCGCCATGCGCGTGGACTGCCAGATGAAGGCGTTCATCGCCGCGCCTGACAGGTAAGCAAAGCGGTCGAGCAGGAGCGGAAAGATGGATGCTCGTGCCGGCCAGTCCAGGCCGCTGATCAACGAGACGGCGGCGGCGATGGTGAGCACGTGCCAGACCGTGACGATCCCGGAGTAGTCCAGGAACGTGAGCAGGGCCAGCAGGCCCGCGGTGATCGCCGAGGTGGTGATGAGGATCAGGCGTCGATCGAAGCGGTCGGCGATCACCCCGCCGAGCAGGGTCATCAGGATGTTCGGGATCGAGGCCGCCGCACCCAGCACGCCAAGCTGCAGGGCAGAACCGGAGAGCTCGAAGATCAGCCAGCCCTGGCCCAGGGTGACCAGCTGGGTGGCGCCAACGGAGGCGAAGGAAGCAAACCAGTAGCGACGGAAGCGCGGAAAGCCAAGCGCCGGGTAGCGTTCTACGATGGCGCGGCCGAAAGCGCCCAAGCCAGCCGTCATGCAAACTCCTCAGAGGGCCGTGTAGTATGCCTGTCCGCACCGCGATGTTAAGACATGCAATTGACAGATCTCGACTTCGATAGCAAAGCGGACGCCCGGGGTTGGGTGTGGGATCGGCTGCAGGCCGAACGCCTTGCTCGATTCCCGTTTCCACCGCACGGGCGGATACCGAACTACGTGGGCGCAGACCTGGCGGCGCGGCGACTGTTTGAGGAATCGCCCTGGAAGGAAGCGAAGGCGATCAAGGTGAATCCTGACTCGCCGCAGCGGGAGGTGCGGTTGCTGGCGCTGGAGCGCGGCGTGCGCGTCTACGTGCCGACACCGCGGCTGACCGGTGGTTTTCATCTGCTCGATCCAGAGGTGATCGAGCCGCGCTACTATCAGGCGGCGGCGACGCTTTCCAGCATGGCCGATCACTCGCAACCGGTAGCGCTGGCTGAGATGCCGCAACTCGATGCCATCGTTACCGGCTGCGCGGCGGTCACACGCTCCGGCAAGCGCTGCGGCAAAGGGGAAGGCTACAGCGACATCGAGTTTGCGCTCCTGCGTGAGCTCGGCCATGCGCCCGTGCCCGTGGCAACCACGGTGCATGACGCCCAGCTGGTGGCCGACTTCCCGATCGAGACGAACGACCTGCCGCTGACCTTGATCTGCACCCCAACCGAAACCATCCGCATCGAATCACCCCTGCCGGCACCGGAGGGCATCGAGTGGTCGCGGCTCAACGAAGCGGACCTCGAGCGGATGCCGCTGCTGATCGATCTGCAGGCGGAGCTCGGCAAGTGATCGGGCGGCTGATTTCCAGGCTGTGGTTACTGCTTCTGCTTACCGCTGGGCCTGCCGTCGCGCAGTCAGCCGCGCCGGTCCCCGCCGCCGACCCGATCGTGATCGTCCTCAGCTGGGACGGCATGCGTCATGACTATCCGGACCGCGGCGACTTTCCGGCGTTGCAGCGGGTGGAACGGGAAGGCGTTCGGGCAGAAGGCCTGATCCCTGTCTTTCCCTCCAGCACGTTCCCCGGTCACGTCTCCATGGCAACCGGCACCTATCCGGATAAGCACGGCATCGTCGACAACGTGTTCCTGGACAGAGAGCGCGGGCGTTATGCCTATTCCGGCGATGCCAACTGGATCGATGCGGAGCCACTCTGGATTGCCGCAGAGCGGCAAGGGGTGAAGACGGCAACCTACTTCTGGGTCGGCTCGGAATCGGACTGGCAGGGAATGGGCACGAGCTACCGGATGGCGCCCTTCGATGGGCGGCGGCCGGAGTCGGAGAAGGTAGACCAGATACTGGATTGGCTGAGCCTGCCGGAAGCCGAGCGGCCGCGGCTGATCATGTCTTATTGGGCCGGTGCGGACAGCATCGGTCACGACGATGGGCCCGACAGCGACTCGGTGGTCAGGCAGATCGAAGCGCAGGATGTGCAGCTCGGCCGGCTGCTGGACGGTATTGATGAGCTGGCGCTCTGGCCGCGCACCACGCTGATCATCGTCAGCGATCACGGCATGGCAGCATGGACCGAGGTGCTGGATATCAAAGGCGACCTGGCGGATGCAGGCATCGATGCTGTGGCGGTCGGTGCTGCTGTAGTACAGATACATCTGAACACGCCGGTCGCGGATGACGAGATGCGTGCGGTGCTCGACGAGATGCTGCAGGACGTGCCCGGCGCGATTGTGCACAAGGGGGATGCGCTGCCTGAACACTACCGGTTGCAGCGTGCCGATCGCATGGGTGACTGGGTGATCGTGTTGCCCCCACCCTATGCCGCCACCCGCTCAACCGGCACGGAGCTGCGCCTGATTCAGGCGGCGACGATGTTTGGCAAAACCCTGGGCATGCATGGCTACGATCCGAGGCTGCCGGACATGGCGGCTTTCTTTCTCGCAATGGGCCGGGACGTGCCGGCCGGATCGCTGGGCGAGTTGCGGCAGATCGATCTGCCGGCCACCGTGGCCAGGCTCCTGAACATCGAGCCGCCGAGAGATTCGGAAGGCAGCCCTATCTGGTAGGGTGTGGGGATGAGCCAACAAGCATTCAAACGCTTATCTACCTGCCTTCTCCTGGCCCTCGGCATCCTGGCGTCGACGGCCAGTCGAAGCGCTGACACGGCGTTCGACCCCTATGAGGCCTCGATTCTCGAGCTGCAGATGGCGATGGCCACCGGGCAGCTGACATCGCGTGCGCTGACCGAGTACTACCTGGCGCGGATCGACCGCTACGACCAGCGCGGTCCGTCGTTGAACAGCATGGCGTTCATCAACGAAAACGCGCTGGCAGAAGCAGACCGCCTGGACAGCGAGCGCGTCACCAGCGGCCCGCGCGGACCGCTGCACGGCATCCCGGTAGTGGTGAAGGACAACTTCGAGACTCAGGGGATGCCGACCACTGCCGGCTCCCGGTTGCTGCACGGCTTCCAGCCGGATCACGATGCTTATCTGGTGGAGCGCCTGCGCGCGGCCGGCGCGATCATTCTCGGCAAAACCAACATGCATGAGTTTGCCTACGGCATCACCAGCGAGGGCTCAGCGTTCGGCGCCGTGAAGAATCCGTACGACCCGAATCGGAACCCAGGCGGTTCCAGTGGCGGGACCGGCGCAGCGGTGGCGGCGAACTTCGCCGCGGTGGGCATGGGCAGCGACACCTGCGGCTCGATCCGCATTCCGGCGGCGCACAACAACCTGGTCGGCCTGCGCGGCACTCAGGGGCTCTCCAGCCGGCGCGGCATCGTGCCGCTGTCGCACACGCAGGACATCGGCGGCCCGATAGCCCGCAGCGTCGCAGACCTGGCGGTGGTGCTGGATGCGACGGTGGGTTTTGATGCTGAAGATCCGCAGACCGCGCAGAGCGTGGGGAACCTCCCCGCGAGCTACCTGGACGGGCTGAGCCCGGGTGCCCTTGCCGGCAAACGGATCGGCATTGTCGAAGAGTTGCTTCTGGTCGATCACGAAGACAGCGAAGTGGTGGCTGTGATCGGCGGAGCTACTGCCGAGCTGGCGGCAGCAGGCGCCGAGCTGGTGCGCGTCCGGTTCCCGAATCTGGATGCCGTTTTGAACGTCGAGCAGACCGGTTTCTTCGTGCTGGCGTACGACTTCAAGACGGACATCAACGACTACCTTGCGCGGCATCCGGACGCACCGGTCAAGAGCCTCACGGAGATTCTCGCGAGCGGCCGCTACAACCCGAGCATCGACCAGGTGCTTCGGGTATCTGAGTCCATGACATCGGAAAGCCAACCGACCTATCGAAGCGCCCTGGCGCAACGGCAGCTGATCCGGGAGGCGATTCTGCTTGCCATGGCAGAGCAGAATCTGGACGCCCTCGCCTACCCGACAATCCGCCGCAAAGCGGCGCCGCTCTATGAGCCTCAGGATGGCAGCAACTGCCAGCTATCCGCGAAGAGCGGGCTGCCCGCAATCAGCATGCCGGCCGGTTTCACCGAAGACGGGTTGCCTGTCGGCATAGAGTTGCTGGGACGGGCCTGGTCGGAACCGGAGCTGCTGGCGATGGCCTATGCATTCGAGCAGCTGGGCCGACATCGGGTGGCGCCGCCATTGCTGGGACCGCCGGAAAGCGAGGGCATGCTGCAAAGTCCCGACGGGCAGCCGTAGACCTACTCCAGATCCAGAGGACTCAGCACCCCACGGCCGCCGCGTTTGATGACGTGAGTGTAGATTTCGGTCGTGCGCACATCCGAGTGACCAAGCTGCTCCTGCACAGTGCGAATGTCGGCGCCGCGTTCGAGAAGGTGCGTCGCAAACGAGTGACGGAGTGAGTGGCAGGAAGCGGGTTTGTGGATTCCGGCTTGCCGGAGCGCGTTTGCGAACGCTCGCTGCACCGTACGTTCGGCGACGTGATGCCGGCGAAGGAGATCTGTTTTCGGGTCGATTGAACGATCTCTAGCCGCAAACACGTACTGCCACCCCCACTCCTTCGGCGCGTTTGGCATCTTCCTTGCCAGCGCATGCGGAAGATGAACTCCCGCCCACCCGTCGACTGAACGATCTTCCTCGTAGTAATAACGAGTCTGTTGCAGCTGGTGTTTCAGGTCCGGTATCGCTTTCCGAGCTAAAGTTGTGATCCGCTGTCGGTTCCCTTTTCCATCGCGAACCAACAAGCTGAGGCGATCGAAGTCCACGTCGTGAACGCGAAGACGTACGGCCTCCATGACCCGCAGACCAGAGCCATACATCAAGCGGGCGCAGACTCTGGGTATTCCCTCGAGCGCTTCGAAAATGGCATCCAGCTCAAGCCGATTCAGGACGACAGGCAGCTTGCGCGGCTTCTGCGCGAATCGATAGCCGGTGACGGTGAAGTCAGAGCGGCCGAGCACGTGAACAAACAGAAAGACCAGGGCATTAAGCGCGGTGCGCTGAGTGTTCGGCGCGACGTTCCTGCGAACCGCGAGATGGTTCAGAAACGCGGCCACGTCCTGCTCGCCCAGCTCACGCGGATGGCGCATGGAGTGGTAGCGCACAAACTGACGGACCCAGTAGATGTAGGTGCGCTCCGTGCGAATGGAATACTGACGGGTACGAACGGCGTGACGGATCTGATCCAAGAGCTTCGCCACTGTGTCTGCTCGGAGAGAAAGTATTAGTATTTCCTGGAAACAGGTTTCTGATCTTGCGAAAGACAATGATCAAGGCGTGGGAAATCGCTTTCATGAACAGAGGTGATGAATGCAGAGAAGGCGACGAGACGATGCAGCATCCATCAGCCACCTACGACCTGGAGATCACTGACACAATGACGTGTTCTTACACGACACCTAGTCGTAGATTTGGCTGTTAGGCGTCATCGTGAAGATCCACTACCAATCAACAGAAGAGAGTTTTCGTCGAAGTGCGGAGATTGTAGGCCGTGAGTATTGGCCTACGTCACTCTCGGATCGGCTGATTCACTTTGGATTTGGATTCGGTGCATTCGTTCTACTGCTTTCGGTCGTTGATCTCTTCCGAAAGGCGCCAGATCTGTCTAGTGAGATCTGGTGGCTAGTTGGTGGGGCCGCCGTGTTTATTGTTCTTTCCTTGGTACTGTTGAAACGAGGTCGTTCTACGGACTTCTCAGCCGTAACGCAGCATCTACCTGTCGACGTTGAGGTGTCGATCAGCGACGATTGGCTTTCCATTCGCACCGATATGTCCGAGGTGAGAACCCGCCCCGCTTCTATTGTTAAGGTATCAGACTTAGAAGATGGCCTGGCGATATTCATCTTAGGGGGTGAGTGTGTGTTCATTCCCGCGAGTGCCTTCGAGTCAGAGGGCGATAAACAGGAATTCCGCAAGAGGGTGAAGCAAGAGAATGACGCCTAACAAGGCGATGAAGCGGACCTCCCTAAGCGTCACTCTTTTTGCTTGCGCAAAAAGACCGCCGCCAGCGGTCGGCCGCTTATCGCGGCGTTAGGCGTCAGTGCTATCCTTACCGCCATGCGATTGGAGTCCGCCTACCTAACCGCAACGTGTACCACGCTGGTTTTTCTGGCGTCACCGCTCTTTGCCGGGGAAATAGGATCGATTGACGAACGATTCGATTGGCCTGGGCTCGAGCCGGACATAGTTCTAGCTGAAGACTATGCCGTTCTGGTCGAGCTAACGCCCCGAGAATTGACCCCTCCCGGCCCATTTCTCGTCAACTGCGTACAGATCACTCGATGCCCGAATACAACGATTACGGTGAAATTGAGCTTAGATCAGGCGCTTCACTTCGTTCCTGTGCATGCGTTGCTGGAACAGCCATGGAACGCCGAGGCTTCTTCGGAGAATTTGGAAGTGAGTTTGATGGAGTCTATTCATGAGATCGAGTGTTCGGATGACACGAAGACATGGATCGACACCCGCGTGTTCTGATGCCTAGAGAACTGACGCCTAACAAGGCGATGAAGCGGACGTCCCTACCCGTCACTTCTTTTGCTTTCGCAAAAGAACCGCCGGCCACGGTCGGCCGCTTATCGCGGCGTTAAGCGTCATTGAGAGAACTCCCCGAGCATCGGCTTTCGACGAAAATGAGATGTCACTTCCCAGCTCGAGTTCAGTCCCAATGAAAAGACTCCTCATCTTGTTTTTGTGCACTCAACTATCCGGGTGTCCAATTCACTTTGAGGCGTACGTCCAAAACAGCTCAGAAAATAGCATCGAGTTCGTCTGGGACAGCGCAACTTCGAGTACTACGAAGATCGAGCCCGGGGGAGCACAAATGGTCGCCATGTCCTGGGGGACGCGCTGCCTCATCGTTGAAGAGGAAACCCAGATATCTAGTTTTAGCATCCCGAAACGATTGCCTAGAGGGGTACAGATAACAGGTCGTTTTGACGCCATCGTCGGGCTGTCTCTCGTCTATGACAATTCGAGCCTCAGCTTTGAGACGAAAAAAGGGAATCTCGTGCCCCTGGAGAATGTTCCCTCTTGCAAGGAAGTCTAGTTCAATGTGCCTCTCTACGAGGAGCTGTTTTGGCTGACTGCAGACGCTGGATAGGCGCTCCAAAATGACGCCTAACAAGGCGATGAAGCGGACCTCCCTACCTGTCATCTTTTCTGCTTGCGCAGAAAAGCCGCCAGCCACGGTCGGCCGCTTATCGCGGCGTTAGGCGTCACTAGAGAGGATATTCATGAACTGGGATGCAATCGGGGCTATGGGGGAGATACTAGGTGGCCTCACCGTTCTCATCACCCTCATCTATCTAGCTAGGCAGATTGCACAGAATACTCGCTCCCAGAAGATCTCTACCTATGAAGCAGCGATGTCAGGTTTCAACGATATCCATACCTTCGTTGCTGCCGACCTAGAGTCTTCTTCCATTTGGCGACGGGGCTCAGTAGAGCCAACATCTTTAACGCCCGACGAAGCCGTCCGATTCGAATTCATGGTGAGAAACTACACTAACCACATCTACAAGCTACTCAGGTTGTACGAAGATGGCACCTTCCCTGCAAATGAGTGGGCAAACGCCGTCAACGAAGCTAAACAGCTCTTCCAGCTGCCAGGCTTCGCTGACTTCAAGAGAAACAACAACTATTTTCATGACTTGTGGGTTGAGATGGACTCAAGAGATCTAAATCCAATATCAACTTTTAGTGGCATGTCTAAGAGACTGTCAGATGACGCCTAACAAGGCGATGAAGCGGACCTCCTTACCTGTCACTTTTTCTGGCAGAAAACCGCCAGGCGGCGTCGGCCGCTTATCGCGGCGTTAGGCGTCAGGAGACGACCTATGTACAAATTCCTTATTACCCTAACAATCGTGTTTAGCGGCGCGGTGCACGCGAGTGAAACGGTCGATGCCACCGTCCGCGCCTATTTTCAAGACTTCAATCTCCGAGAGGACGCAGAGAGTCTCGTTAAGAAGTACTGGCACCCTTTCGCTATAGCTGTGAATTCTCGAGAAGTACTGACATTCGAAAGCCACAAAGAGTCCGCAGCTTGGCTAGGCGAAATTCAGTCGACGATAGAGAAGGGCGGTTGGGTCCGAAGTGATATCACAGAAAGCGCTACTTGCCAGCTTTCTGATTCCGTGGCGTTGTATAGCCTTCATTTTGTCCGCGTTCTTCGAGATGGCACAGAGACTCCCGGAGGAGCAACGTACACGCTGTTTAAGTCAGATCGTTGGCGCATCGTTAACCTAACATTTGTTAATCCAGCGACGTTGGTTAGTTGTGAGTGACCTGACGCCTAACAAGGCGATGAAGCGGACCTACCTACCCGCGGTCGGCCGCTTATCGCGGCGTTAAGCGTCATATGCGAGCCTCTACAGGTTCAGGTATGGAGAATCAAGGTGACCTACGTTTCCTACACCACGTGGTTCATGGTTGTCATGTTTTGGGCTGGAGAGACCCTGCGACGTGGGATCAGCTATTTCTCGGTAAATGCAACAACAATGGTCGAAGACTACTTGTGCGGAGCGCTACTGTTGCTGGCTGCGATTCTTTGGAAGAAAGGTACACAGTTGGCTTCGATTATGATGGTGGGTGCTTGGGGATATGCCTTGGGAGGGATGTTCGTTCCGTTTGCTGCGCACTTCGAAGCCTGGTTACGCGGGCAGACGTTCCGTGCAGATCATCCTCACGATGATCTAGCGTCTGTGGTCCTCAAAGGCACCATTTGGGCAATCTGCTTGGTGTGCTTTTTCGTTTCAGTTAGGCACGCATACCTGAACAAAAAGGAAGCGGGACAATGAGGAGATGACGCCTAACAAGGCGATGAAGCGGACCTCCTTACCCGTCACTTTTTCTGCATGCGCAGCAAAACCGCCAGGCGGCGTCGGCCGTTTATCGCGGCGTTAGGCGTCACTAGTAGTGGAATCAGGGTTCGAGATCGTTCGTGCTGACAATTCCCAGGACCAAACTCTTCGAAATCTCTTGGAGTTCTACTTCCATGATCTCGCTGAGTGGTTTCGGTTTGATCAACAACCCCAGGGGAACTACGCGGAATCAACCGATGAATATTGGGGCGATGGATCCCACATTTACTTCTTGGAGCATGAAAGCACTCCGATAGGATTCAGTATCGTCGGCGAGGCTGATACCTGGCTCCCAGGTTCCAACGCTCGGGATATGACAGAGTTCTTTGTCGTACGACGACATAGGAGAACGGGCGTGGGTAGAGATTTCGCCTCACACGTATGGGGTCTCCATCCTGGCCAATGGCTGGTTCGCGTTTTTCAACAAAATGAGCCGGCCTTGCCGTTCTGGCGTAAGATCATTTCTGAGTATTCATCGGGACACTACGAGGAGCGAGTGATCCAGAAGCATGGAAAGGACTGGTCATACTTTACGTTCGAGTCGCGTGACGCCTAACAAGGCGATGAAGCGGACCTCCCAACCCGTCACTTCTTATGCTTGCGTAAAGAATCGCCGGCCACGGTCGGCCGCTTGTCGCGGCGTTAGGCGTCATCGTCTACGCGTTCCTCCGGATCTGGAAGAAGTAAATGATTGAGACCAGAAAGAACACGGCCATCGTTATCACCAGAGTGTATGTGGTAGTGGGTAGAATCATCTGAGGTTCTGTCATGAGGGAGTGCCAGTCGGAACCACGTTTTGCCAGCTCATCTCGTACAGAAAGTGCCGCTACACCGTGACGTTCCACTGATACCGTAAGAGCGACAGCCATTACCGAGTAGAGCGCTACAACAATTGCGCTTAGACCCGATGAGATGTCTTTGCCAGCCAAATAGGCTACTGCTAGAAACGCTGAAGTGACCGAGAAGTGACCGAACAATAAGGTGAGGATAGAGTCTGTATGTGCGAACCACAGCTCGAATAGCTCAGCTTCACTCACGGGATGCTCCGACGATTATCCACGGTTGGAGCATACGACGGTTCGTAGCGTGATCAAGTTCGGCCGCTTATCGCGGCGTTGGGCCACTCAGAGATAGCCCAGGAAACGAGGAGGCTCAGGGAGATATGGAATTCGAAGGCGGATGCCACTGCGGCGCGATTCGCTATCGCGGAACGGGTTATCCAGAGCTAACTTTCTACTGCCACTGTCGCGATTGTCAGCGCACCACCGGTAGCCCGTATTCAATGGAGCTCATGATCTCTGACGACGGGCTTGAGATAGAGGGGTCTTTGAACTCATACGTCATAACCGGGGACTCGGGAAAACCGGTGACGCGATGGTTCTGCTCAGCATGCGGCTCGGGCATCTATCTTGAGTCAGCCGCGGATCCTGGGTACCTGTTTCTCAAGGTTGGAAGTCTTGACGATGCCAGTTGGGTCAAACCTGAAATGCACATCTATACGGCAGCCAAGCAACCCTGGACCAAACTAGCTGATGGCTTGCCAGAGTATGAAGGTGCTCCTTGATGTACTTTGAGCAATCGCCTAACAAGGCGATGAAGCGAGCTTAGGCGTCATGAGCAAGGAGTCAGAATGGTGCGACGTTTTCCCTCAGTTGTTTCGTTAGGCTTCCTCGTCTTGCTGCTGAACGCGTGCGACCGGTCAGGCATCGATCTGGCGGCAGAGAAAGACGCTTTGGAAGAGATCGCGCTCGAACTTGTAGCTGCAGAGGCGTCAAGGGATCTCGAAGCAGTAATGAGTTATTGGTCTGAAGGAGCCGTCGCACAGATAAACGGCGTGCCCCAAGTCAATGGTAAAGACGCGATTAGGGAACTCATGCACTCGATGCTTTCTTCGTTCAAAGAGTTCGAGGGCACGACCACGCATATTGAAATGGCGTCTTCCGGGGACTTCGCATACGAGTATGGGGTCAATCGGCTTGTCTTTACGGCGGAAGAAGTCGACTTACTAGCGATGGGAAAGTACCTCGCAGTCTGGAGAAAGATAGACGGTAGCTGGCGTCTTGCTGCTCTCAGTGTGACGAATGATGAGGCAGTTCCCATCCCGATAGAGGTCGACGACGACGACGCCTAACCAGGTGATGAAGCGGGCCTTATCGGCGTCAGGTGTCGTGCTGGCAAATCTCCCGATAGCGACGAAAGATGCCTACTGGTGACTCGTAGTCGTTCAACCATTTGAAACCGAGCTTCTCGATGATTCGCAGGGATCCAGCGTTGTCGCGATGCGCACGCGCCTCTATGTTATTTAGACCCAGTTGCGTTTTACCGAACTCGTAAACGGCACTCGCCGCTTCGAATCCAAAGCCTTTGCGCCAGGACGATTGACGATATCGCCAGCCGAAATCAATCCAAGGTGTGCCTTGCGTTACTTGGTTGCCGTAGTCTTCAGTGAGAGACTTAAATCCACAGAAACCGATGAAAGCACCATCTGTCTTCTGCGCTACTGCGTAACGGCTTATACCCGTGTTCAGATCTCTTTGGATGCAATCGGCGATGTATGCGGCAGCGGACTCTGGATCCAGAGTGTCGCCCAGGTATCGCATGACTTCAGGGTCGGCAACGATGCTCGCGTACTCTTTGCTGTCATCGGCAGAGATCGAGCGAATAACTAGATTGTCGGTAACCAACTGCACCAGGAAGTCCCCAGACACCTACCGATTGAGTGAGTATAGGATGCTATCGAGCAGGATGATGCGTAACAAGGCGATCAGGTGGATCTCCTTGCCAGGCGGCATTTACCGCCTATCACGGCATTAGGCGTCAGTTCGTTGTCCTACCACCCGGGCAGTGATGAGATGTATTCGGTCTTAAGTCTGGATGGACCAGCGAGGGCTGCGTACGCTGTCGCTCGAATCGTAGATTGGGAAGAGTCTTGGGGATTACGGGACACCGATGGATGGGCGCTCATGTCCGATGGTGAGGAAACCTACTTCCCGATCTGGCCTCACCGGGAGTACGCTCAGCTACTCGCCAAGGAAGAGTGGGCAAACTATTCGGCTGCAAGCATCGATCTAGAGACGCTACGGACCGAGCTTCTGGTTTCACTTGAGGACTCCGGCTTTGGCGTGGCGTTGTTCCCAACGCCCCAAAGTAGGGGTATCAGCGTATCGGCGTCAGAGTTTGCGGTGATGATTGATGATGAGCAGAAAAAGTACTAGCTGGTGGTTCTGCTTAACAAGATGAGCGGGCTGACGCATATCGTCTATTGGGCAGCCCTGTTTTCTGCGTCCTCCGTTCAAAACGTAACAAGTTCTACTTTCAGCAGGTTCCAAGTATGAAGATCGCGGAAATCAAGCCAACCATCACGATTGAGGACGTCGATAAACTCGATATTCGTGTTGGCACCATTCTCCGTGTGGAAGACATCACAGGCTCGAGAAAGCTCATGAAGCTCGTCGTTGATTTCGGAAATCAGGAGCGCACGATCGTCGCGGGTATAAAGCAGGAGAGACCGAATCCTCAAGAGATTGAAGGATTGCAGGCATTGTTTGTCGTCAATCTGCAGGCTCAGGAAATGGCGGGGGTTCTATCTGAAGGAATGCTGTTTGATATTGGTTACAGCGATGGAGTGATCCCAGTGTTGTCTGTTCCGGAGAAGCCGGTGCCAAATGGAGTGCGAGCGGGATGACGCCGGATAAGGCGGCGGACCTCCCTGCCGCCACGCCAACTCCTCTAAGACCATCACCGTGAACCGCCATGGGATATGCTTAGATCACTGGTGAGTTGACGACGACGCGAGCAATCATGGCGCACTACATCGACGGATTCGTACTACCCATTCCCCGTCGTAGCCTCGATGAGTATCGACGCCTCGTCGAAGCAACGGCTGAAATCTGGCGGGAACATGGCGCGCTTGAGTACAGGGAGTATCTGAGCGAGGGTCAGGCGCTCGAAGGAACGCGTACATTCGATGACTTCGCTGGGGCAGCCGAAGATGAAGCGGTTTTGTTCGGATGGGTGGTGTTCGAGTCTCGTGCCGCTCGTGACCAGGCCAACGCGAAGGTTGCGGCAGATCCGAGGATGGCGGAGTTGATCGACTTGTACGGTTCAGGATTCGATGCCGGGAAGATGGCCTACGGTGGGTTCCAGGAGTTCGTTTCAACCAGGTAACGACAGCGAGGATCTGGATGTGAGCAAACCGCTCGACCACGATCAGTACATCGCCACAGCGCCAGAAGCTCTGCGGCCGCTGCTGGAGAACTTGCGCGAGCAGGTTGCGACCAGCCTGGCGGATGCTGAACAGGTGATTGCCTACAACATGCCAGGATTCAGGATTGGCGACACCATCGTCGTTGGCTATGCGGCATTCTCCAAGCAGTGCGGCATCTACGTGGCACCCGGAGCGATCGACTCTCTCGCGGGCAAGATAGCCGAAGCGGGGTTGAAGGCGTCCAAAACTGGTGTGACGTTCTCTCCGGCGAAGCCGATCTCAAACGAGCTGATCAGCGAGCTGGCCCTTGCCTCGAGAAAAGATCATGGGCTTTGAGCAACGTGCTGCCGAAGCTCATTCACGGCCCGGGTAACGGATCATTGCGTGTGCGGAGATCATGATGGACGTAACAGATGTGCTGAAACTGCTAGCGGACAATCCGGAAGGATCGTTTCTGGAGTTTTCTCCGTTCAACGATCGGAGCTTCGGCACCTGCAGCGTCACGGGCGTTTCTCCAGGCTGGGAGATGCACCCGGACACGGACGAGTTCTTCTACGTCATCGAGGGGACGGTCGAGATCACGCTCCTCCAAGATCAACCCGAGCATTACGTTGCCCCTGCTGGTTCTTCGTTTGTCGTCCCTCGCGGCATATGGCACAAACCCGGGGCGCCTGACGGGGCGAAGTTCATCCACTTTACGCCGGGACAGTCGCTGTACTCAGAGAGCGAGGACCCCCGTGTCGAAAACGACGGTGAATCCTAACGGGGTTCTGGCGCGGCACCAGGCATCATCAGACGTACTGCCGGTTAGCGAGCCGGCGCCGTCATCATAGACTTCGCAATACCAGGCGTATCCGACGCAGGAGCGTTCACCATGTCGAAACGAAAGACCGTTCAGACGGAAGAGAGTGTCAGTGAGTTCGTGCAGTCAATCGAAGACGTACGTAAGCGAGAAGACTGTAGTGCGATTACGGACATCATGACTTCAGCCACGGGTGAGCCTCCCAAAATGTGGGGCACGAGTATTGTTGGATTCGGTAAGCATCACTACGAGTATGCCAACGGCAAGCCGGCCGAGATCTGCAAGGTAGGTTTTGCCCCGCGTGCCAGATCTTTCGCGTTCTACTTTCCGAGATTTCCGGAGCACGACGCGTTGATTAACGAACTTGGCAAACACAGGTACAGCGGCGGTTGTCTCCACATAGCCCGCCTCAGCGATGTGAATGCTGACGTGCTGGCGACGATGGTGAAGTGCGCGTATCGAGCGAAAGACGAAGCGCCCTGCTGAGGTGGCGAGGTCGTTCATCCGTGCTGGTGTTCGGGTACTGATGGCGAAGTGACATGGAGATGCTCGGTATGCCATTGGTGAAGGAGACAGCCAGCGCTATCGCGCTGGTGCTCACCTTCCTGCTTTTTGTGCCCTATATCCGCTCGATCAAGCAGCAGACCACGGTTCCGCATGTGTTTTCGTGGATCGTCTGGGCGTTCGGCACCTTCGTGGTCTTTCTCGCGCAGCTTGCGGACGGAGGCGGCGTGGGTGCCTGGCCGATTGGATTTTCGGCGTGCATCACGGCCTATGTCGCCCTGCTCTCTTATCGCGCTCGATCGAACATCGAGATCACCAGGCAGGACTGGGTGCTCTTCAGCCTGGCGATTCTGGCGATCCCAGGCTGGGTTATTGCATCAGATCCGTTCTGGGCGGTGCTCTTTCTGACCATCGCGGATCTTCTGGGATTCGGTCCGACGCTGAGAAAGGCCTACCGCAATCCCTATCAGGAGCACATGGGCTTCTTTGCGTTGGGCGGCGTCCGGAACCTGCTGGTCGTCATTGCGCTTGAGCACTATTCCTGGACAACGCTGTTGTTCCCTGTGGCAGTCGGCCTCAGCTGTCTCCTGGTGGCGCTGTTCCTGGCGATTCGTAGAGCTGCCGTAGTCCCTGAAGGGTTGGAGGAGGCACACGAGAACTCCATTCAAACAGGTAAGTCGGGTCTGGTCCTGAAATCCCTTCGACCATCCGATGCAGCGAGTCTTCACGCACTTGTTCAGAACAATGCCGATCATCTGACTGCCCTGGGAGATTACGGGGAGGTTGTGGCCATGAGCCTGGACGAGACCCGACAGCAACTGGCTGAGCTTCCAGGAACCAGTTTGGCGATGGGCATCTATCTGCGGGAGCAGCTGATCGGGAGAGTGGATTTGAACGCGCCGAAGGCAGGGACGTATGTCCTGGGCTATTGGATCGACTCGCAACACGGTGGGCACGGCTACACCTACACTGCCTGTCGGGCGCTAATCGATCACGCGACTGACTTCTGCGAAGGACGAGCGTTCTGGGCCGGGGTAAAAGCAAGCAATACGCCGAGCATCGCCATACTGGAGAAGCTGGGCTTTCATCTGGTCGAGGAACTGCCAACCCACCTCCGCTATCACCTTGCTAGACAGGTGGCTGACGGCGGTACCTAGCCGTGCTGGCCCTGCGTCACAACGAAGTCCTTTCGCAGTACCATCGAGGAAAGCCCAAGCTCAAAGCGAAACCTTGATCTTCCAGAGACTGTGTCGACGTGACCGTATGCGAGAACACGCAAAGACTTCTGTCGTGGGGTGACTGAGATGGAGTTCCTGCTCATATTCGGACCGCCCGCTGTAGGAAAGATGTCGGTAGGGAACGAGATAGAGAAGGCGACCGGGATTCGGCTGTTTCACAATCACCTCGCCATCGAGCCGGCCTTGCGCTTTTTCCCCTTCGGCAGCCCTGCTTTTGCCCGCATTGTTTCCGGCCTGCGCATGAAGATCTTCAAGGAAGTCGCTGCCAGCGATCTGCCAGGTTTGTGCTTCACCTATGTATGGGATCTGGACGAGCCGGCGGATACGGAGTTCGTGAAAACCGTATGTGGGATCTTTGAAGACGCGGGAGCCAGGGTCACGCTCATTGAACTCGAAGCGGATCTGGCGCAACGATTGATTCGGAACAGAACGGAAGAGCGATTGGCAGAAAAACCCTCGAAAAGGGATGTTGAGGAATCTGAGAAAAACCTGCTGAAGCTGGAAGACAACCATCGCATGAATTCAGACGGTACGTTGCCGCTGAAGTACCGGCATCTGAGGTTCGAGAATTCTCAGTTGGCAGCCGCTGAGGTGGCTCAGAGGGTTGTCGATGAGCTGGGGCTTGGGTGAGCTGGCTTGAGAGTCTTTCTTATCAATGGAGCCTCCGGTTCGGGCAAGACCACCTTGGCCAAAGCCCTGGTTGAGCAAATCCCGGAGATCGTCTGGATTCACCCGGATGGATTGATGGATACGCCGGAGATGGAAGCCGAAGAGATCCTCAGCACAAGCCTGTCTCTGGCCAGGACGAAAGAGACGGCGTCTACTGTGATGATCGATTGCCAGATAAGACCAAGCGCGATCGATGGCCTGGCGCGTCAGCATCCCGTGGCGGTCTGGACGATGATTCTGCTGGATTGCCCTCGAGAGATTCGGGAGGAACGCCTGTTGAAGCGTGGCTGGTCTGGTCAGGACTTCGAGCGGGTTGATTCGTGGGCGTCTGTGCTCCGGAGTGAAGCGACAGTGGGAGGACACCAGATCTTCGACACCAGCGTCGAATCCGTCGACTCAGTGGCAAGCCGGATCGCAGAGGAACTGCGAAATGGCGTATAAACAGGAATCCCCGCCACGATGATCAGGAGCCCCGCATGACGATTGGTAAAGAGCGCGGAAGCTTCGAGTTCGCCGTCACCAGCTACACCGCGGAGCGTGCTGGCCCGCAGCTACTCAGGAACATTGTTCGACTGGGGGTGAGAGCCCGGTGACAGGCCACTACAGATGATCACCTTCGAGCTCATCAAGAAGATCGCCAAGAGTTTTCCGGGCACCGAGGAAAGCACGTCGTACGGCACGCCGGCCATCAAAGTGGGTAAGCGGCTGGTGCTGCGCATGCACAACAAAGAGGACGCGATTGTGATGCTGCTCGATTCCGTGGAGGAGCAACAGCGGTTGATCGCTGCCGATCCGATGGCTTTCTACATCACTGATCACTATCAGGGATACGCCGCCGTACTGGTTCGTCCAACGGCGGACGAGTCTGAGTTCAGGGTCCTTTTCGAGCAGTCATGGCGCCGAGTTGCTCGTAAGAAAGACATCGAGGAATACGAAAGTCGTTAGCCTTTTCGCAACGTGATCAGATGAACAGGTGATGAAGGGGACGTCGTGATCGATCAGCCCGCACCTCAGCTCGGTTTGCCACGCTCCGTTGTCGAGGTAGTCCCTTATCAGGCAGGTTGGGTCCAGGCGTTTGAGCATGCGAAGTCCGACATCCTGGATGCAGCGGAAGGCATTGAGCTGCAGATTGAGCACATCGGCAGCACCTCCGTTCCCGGGCTCGAGGCGAAGCCGATCGTGGATATTGCGGTCCTGCTCGAGGGTGAAGGGGACTTTGGACGATTTCAGCGGGGCCTGGCATCGATCGGCTGGATCTACCGAGGTGACAAAGGTCCGGGTCGTGGTGGTCGGTTGTTCGTGAGAGAGAGCGAGCCTGAGCTCAGAACTCATCATCTGCATGCGTACTTTCGTGGCGCGCCGGATTGGGAGCGCTACCTGCGTTTCAGAGATACACTGCGTGGGAATCGAAGGCTCAGGGAGCAGTACGGCCAGCTGAAAACCGCTCTTGCGGTGCAGTATCGCGAGGATCGAATGAGCTACATGACGGCCAAATCGGACTTCGTGAGCAGCGTTCTGAATCGCAGGAGGTGATGAGGCGCGTTGAAGGCGGGATGTTTGCGCAGCGGCTTTGACTAACGTCGTCCGGGTCGAGATAGAGAGGTTGTCCATGAGCAACGTTCTCAGCTACTGGAAACACGCCGCGGTTGCGTTGGTCTCGGTGGCCGTGCTGCTGGCGTTCTGGCTTCAGTACTCCGAATCCTCTCAGTACACGACGCTGTCCAAGTCGATTTCGCGGCAGAAGGTCTCGATCGACCCGGACACGCTATCTGACTACGTCGGAACGTACCAACTCCGATCGGACTTTGTCGTAGAGGTCACCGTGCTCAACGGAAAGTTGTTTGCTCAAGGCACCCAGCAACAGCGAGTCGAGTTCCATCCCGCCTCGGAGTCGGTTTTCTTCAACGACATTACTCCCCTGCTCCTGAAGTTCGAAAGAGATGACGAGGGGATCGTGCGACGATTTCTTGCGCTCGAGCCTGGCCGCACCAGGGTCGCCGTGAGGTTGGAAGCGGAATTGCATGAAGCCTGATTGGACGAAGGTGCTGCTGAGCATCGGGCCGCTTTCGTCTCTGCTGGCGCCTTCGATCGCGTGGGCCTGCACCTGCGCTTTTCCCACCTATGCAGACAAGCTGGAGGTGGCGACGGCTGTATTTCGAGGCTATGTCACCGCTGCTTCTCTCGAGGCAGACGAGGTTCATTTTGTGGTGCAGGTCGATGAAGCTCTGATGGGCAACGCCGAAGGCGATGCCAGGCTCCGTACCAAACAGGATGGAGCGGGATGCGGGATGGGGCCGATCGCTGTGGGTGCCGAGTATCTCTTTGTCATCAGAAGCGGTAACTCTGTTTCCTCCTGCTCAGGGTCGCAAAGACTGCTGCCCTCCGATCGTCAGGCCGTGCTGAATGAGATACGCGCGGCGATTGCCGAGCATATGGATAGGCAATAGGACTCGGCCTCATTGCAGTAGTAGCTGATCTGAATCGTGAATGAAGAGGAGGTTATATGCTGAAGGCGACGGCGACGCTGCTGGCCGTTCCGCTGCTGGCGATTCTGGTGCTGCTGATTATGGAGTCATTCCATGCACGCCAATGCACCGAGCCTCCGCCGAAGGGAACCCTCATCACGATCCCGGGAGAGCGCATGGAGATACTGAGCGATCCCGGAGATGAGCGCCTGCTGCTGGACGTGGTAAGGGATCCGTTCGCCATTCCCGATTACCAGCTGGTTCCTGAACACGGCCACATCCATCCGCATCAGGCTGAAGGGTTTGAGGTTGTTGCCGGTCGCGCGCAGGTGCTGGTGGGCAACGAGATTCACACCCTGGCTGTGGGTGATCAGGTGGTCGTCCCGCCAGATACCGTACACCACTGGATGGCACTGGATGGCGAGCCCGTCCGGGTTGAAGCGTTCTTTGATCCTCCGCTCGAGGTGGCTGGCTGGTTCGTACACTTTCAGGCGCACATTGCCAGCGACACCATGGACCTGCTGCAGGCGGCGGTAATCAGTCGCGAATACGGCGATTCTTCGCCGGCGCCGGTCGAGCCCAGCCCTCTGATCTGGAGCGTTGCCTCGCGGGTGCTTGCGCCGCTCGGCAGGCTCATGGGCTACAGAGCGTGCTGAGGCCAACAGAGCAACAGTTGGAGGTACCGTTGTCCGGTCGGGCAGGGATCCCGTCTTCAATCTGGTCGGGGAATGAGAAGCCGACGGGTGTCGTGCTGCTGGGGCATGGCCTCGGCGTGGACAGACACGATCAGACCGTGATGCGCCCGATGGAGATTCTGGTTCAGAAACATGGAGCGGCTGTGGTCGTGCCGGAGATCCCTCTGCATGGCGTGCGCGCGGAGCTCCCCTTTAACACGCCGGAGATCGTGGAGCGCTGGCAGCAGTTCTGGATCTCCGGCGGGGTCGATTCGATCTGCAGGGAGCTGACGGCGCTTGCACACTTCTGCATGGAACGCTTTGCGGGCCTGCCGCTCGCCTACTTCGGTGTTTCTCTAGGCACCCAGTACGGCATTCCGTTTCTGGCGCAGAATGAGAGCATCTGCTCTGCGGTGCTCGGCTTGTTCGGAAGCCACCCTCCTCCCAAAACGCCGGTCATGAACAGGTTTGCCCCTGCGGTATCGTGCCCCAGCTATTTCATTCAGAAGCTGGATGACGAGATCCATCCCGCGGAAACAACGTCTCATCTTTTCGCTACGATCGGAGCGAAAGAGAAAGTCCTGGATTCAACGAGGGGCAGGCATGCCGACGTATCCGAAGATACGGTGCGTAGCGCCTGCCGGTTCCTGACTCAACGTGGCCAGTTCGCCACAGGGGAACGTCATGCATGAACTCATAGTGAAGAACCTCCTGACGCGCATCGGCGCTTACGCCGACCTTGCGTCGACGCTCGATGATGAGCTGCTCAACAGGAAGATCGACGTTCCTAAACACAAATCGCTCGCCGAGCACCTCTGGTGCGTAGTGGGCGCCAGAGAAAGTTATGCCCGGGCCATCGAGCAGGGTTCGTGGGACGGCTTCAGCTGCTCCATGACGGCGTTTGGCGCCAACGACTTCGTAAAGAAGCTGGAAGAATCCGGATCATCGGTTGAGCAGGCGGTGCGCAGCGTTACGGACTGGACCGAAGAGCGGGCAAATCTGCTGGCTACGCTGGCTGAGCACGAAGTGATGCATGAAGGCCAGATCATTCGACATATGTATGCCATCGAAGAAGATCTCCCGCAGTCATGGAAGTGGGCCTGAGGCAAACCCCTTCGTAAAGGGAGTATGCTGATGATCCACTTGGAAGGGGGGAACGCGATGAACTTCGCAAAGATCTTAGTAGTTGTAGTAGGTACGCTTCTGGCATCCACCGCTCTGTCTGCTGAAGAACGGGTGGTGAATCTCGTGACCTGTGAGCTCAAGGAGGGAAAAACCACCGACGATCTGCATGCGGCTAACGGCCGCTGGGTGCGCTACATGAATGACAACGTGCCGGGTGGGGACATTCGCAGTTTCCCAGCCATGCCCATCGTTGGAGAGTTCTCACACTTTCTCTATATCGACAGCTTCCCGAATCTCACTTCCTGGGCCGGGATGGTAGATGTGGAGAACGCCGGTTCGGACGAGATGAAAAGCATCATGGATGGTCTGGAAGCGGTAGCCAGTTGCTCCAGAAACGCGCTGTACCGAGCTGTCGAAAGCGAGTGACGTCCATGCGATCAACCACAATGCTGTTCGTGAAGGACGTGGAAGCGACGTCCACCTGGTTTCAGGAGTTTCTCGGCGTGGAGTCGGGCCATGGTGGGCCCGAGTTCGAGATGCTGCTTGCTGATGGCGAGCTGATCCTTCAGCTCCATCTCATCGAAGAGGGGCATCATGACCATGCGGTATCGCTGAGCGGGCCGCTCGGCAGCGGGGTGGTTGTTGTTCTCTACGTAGATGACGCGAAGGGGCTTTTCGAGCGGGCGAAGGCGCTGAAGCTCTCCATTGCGGAAGAGCTGCACTTCAACGAGCTCTCAGGCATGCAGGAGTTTTCGGTGATCGAGCCGAATGGCTACTCGCTCATGATCTGCCAGCCTGGTCACAGCGGCGACGGGTAAACAGGCAGCCTCACGCTTGGTGAGGTTGCCATTGCCCGCTTGTTGGGATAAACCTTGAGGCGCTATCAGACTAAAGAGGGGGAATGACGATGGCACTCCGTACCTTTGCAGTAGTAGCAGTACTCGCATTCGGCTCGCCGGCATTGGCTGCTGAATTCGTAGAGATCTTCGAAACTTCCTTGAATGGAAATTGCACGCCGGCCGAGGTTGCCGGCCTTTCTGATGAGGTGGACGAGCTGTTGGAGCAGTTCGGTTACACGTCGGAAGTCCTCGCGACTCAGCACGGCATGGCTCAGACGAGCGTCGTCTGGATCGGCCGCTCTCCGAGCTCAGAGGCATGGGGCAAGGCCCATGACTTCTGGCGGTCGGATAGTCGCGCCGCCGCCGTCGCGGAAAAGATCGCGGCCTGCGGCGAGACGATCAGCTCATCAACTCACACACCTGCCGGTTAGGAGCCGGGTGATCCGGTCAGCGATGCTCAGCACCGGGTTGGGTATCGCTGGCTCGGACGTCCGATGGTGATGCGGCCGATCTGAAACCGATGAGTGAAGAACTGCAGGACAACCCCGTCAGTGATGCGGGGAACTATCCCGGGCTGGGGCGCGGGAAGTTTCTGGTCTTCCTTCTGGTGTTCTATCTCGGCTTCGGGACGTTCATTCTGTTTGACGAGTCCAACAGCGATCTGATGCTGGCGGCGGTGGTCGTGCTGATGATCGGCTACTTTGTGGCGAGCGCATATCGGCTGCACAACATCGGCTATCACCCCGCCTGGGTGCTGGCGTTGCTGCTCCCCATAATCAACCTCTTCATCAGCGTCGCGTGTGCCGCGTATCCCGCTGGGTACAAGCAGCACAAACAGATTGATGCTGCGGCTTACGTGATCGCAGCCATCTACCTTGCCCTGATCCTGGCGGGCGTCTTCCTTGACTGACACGACCGCTCTTTCGGCGCTGGCGGCTATCCGGATACACGCGCCGCCATCCGCTGTTTTTGACGCGTTTGTGGACGCTATGCAGATGAGCAGGTTCTGGTTCTCGCGTCGTGATGATGGTTTGAGAGCAGGTGAGTCAGTCCGCTGGTTTCTCGGCGATGGCGCGGATGCGATCTCTTTTTCTGTTCAGGTTAAAGAAGTGCAGCGTCCTGAAAGGCTGGTGATCGAGTGGCCAGGTGAGGAAGGCGAGACCACTCAGGTCAGCTGGTTGTTCGAGGAGGTTGAGGGCGGCGACACCGTGCTCACGATCGAGGAGGCGGGATTCAGGGGAACGGATCAACAGGTCATTGAAAGGGTCTTGGACTCTACCCGCGGGTTCAATCAGGTGATCGTCGCCGTGAAGGCGCTGCTCGAGCATGGGACGGAGATAAACGTCGTGGCCGCTCATGTTTAGCCGCGTACCTCGGCCTGTGCTCAGCAGGCTTTAGGCTTCAGCCCGTGCACTACGACTTTCTTCTCACTACCGCGGAAGTTTCCGGCGCGCTGCTTGGATTCGTGGGCGTGGTGCTCATCCTCGGGCGCCGGGCGGAAGGGTTGCTCAGCAGACCGGATCAGACGGGGCTGTTTCATCTTGTTTACTCCGCGGCCGGTGCGCTGTTCTTTTCGCTTGCCGCTGCTGCCTGCCTGGCTTCGTTCGACAATCACGAGCTGGTCTGGCGAGTGGCGTTGGGGCTCAACGCGGCCTACATGTCGTTTGGTGTGTTTAAGGCGGAAAGAGAAGGTCGGGGTGGAGACAATCGCCTTGGGAAGCTGACCAGAGTTCTTTTGTCCGCGGTCACCTTTGTTGTCATCGCAGCAAACGTCGCGATCGCGGGCGGCTTGTTCTCAGCCTATGCCGGCCTCGCCTACGTGCTCTCGATCACGCTGATGATCGTGGTTGCAGTGGTCTACTTCGTGCCGCTGGTGTTTCTCGAAACAAACGAATCAGGAGGCTAGGTCCAGCATGAGCGCTTCGACAGGGAACGAGATCGCGTTGGGTCGATTCAGATTTCGCGTGGCCTACCGCACGGTAGAAGGTGATGGTGGTCTGACGATTCACGTTTTCGGCCCACGAGCCGGAGCGGAGGAGGAAGTACTGCGCTTCGATTGCTTTCGCGACTGTCCCCACTATCACCTGGGCTGGTCATATCGTGATGAGAGGTTCATCGAGATTCAGAGCGCTGACCCTTTCAGCTGGTCTGTCAGTGAGATTCGCAGCAACCTGAACGCGTTGCTGCGGGCGGCTGTCGCAGACCCCCTTCGAGAGACCGAATCAGCGGGCCTGGGTGAAACCTGCGTGGCGCTGGAACGGCTTGGCGAGGCCGTTCTCGCCGCGAACGCCGATCTCTGACCTTTCGGGATGACGCCGGAAAACACCCTCGTGGTCTTCAGCGGCGGTCCTGGTGCCGGCAAAACCACGGTGCTGGCAGCGCTCGAGCAGCGGGGGTATGCGGTCGTGCCGGAGGTGGCCAGACGAATCATTGCGGAGCGCAAGGCGCAGGGCTTGAGCCCGCGGCCCAGTCCCATTGAGTTCGCGCAGGCCATCCTTGCGGAGGATGCAGCCCAGTATGCGGCCGCGTCGAGGAAAGATGGTTGGGTGTTTTTTGACCGGTCGGCGCTCGACGCCCTGGGTTCGCTGTTTTATCTCGGCGAGCTGAGTGACGAGCGGAAGGAAGAGATGCTGGCCCGTTTTGCTTACCATCCCACCGTCTTCGTGTTTCCGCCCTGGCAGGAGATCTACCGCACCGATTCAGAACGGGACCAGACCTACGATGAGGCCGTTCGTGTCTACAATTCCATACGGAGCTGGTACTCGGACTGCGGCTATGCTCTCGTCGAAGTTCCTCCCGGAACTGTAGATGAGCGCTGCGACTTCGTGCTCGAAGCTCTGGGGTTGAGGCCCGCAGCCGAGACCTGAAACGAAACGGAATAAGCGTAAACCGTGACGACGAGACACATCGACCCGATGAAAGTGCTGGCTGGCGCCATCGTCTTCCCATGGCAGCAGCGCGGTCGGATCGCCAGGGCGATTGCCATACCTGCGGCGGCCTACATCGCCATCAATGCCGCGCTGTTTCTTGAGCTGGATAGCAGCGTTGCGTTTCTCGTCGGGCTAGTCGGCATCATCCTCCAGACCTACGTAGCGATCACCATTCATCGGCTGATCCTGTTGGGCGATGCCGCCGTCCCGGAGTGGGGTCTTTACAGCTGGACGAAGAGAGAGACTCTGTTCCTCGGGCACGTTTTTCTGGTGGCGGCGTGTTCCCTCCCGGCGGTGGCTCTTGGATTCGTTCCTTTTGTCGGCATAGGGCTCGCGCTGTGCGGCATCGCCTGGATTCTGCTGCGCCTGTCGCTGGTGTTTCCCGCCATAGCGATAGACGAATGGGTATCGATAAGGGACTCCTGGGATCTCACCAGCGACCACCAGCTGCTGATGCTGATGACGGTGATTGTGTTCCCGTTCCTGTTGAGCCTGCCGATCATGTTCATTGCTCTGCTGCCCTGGTCCTGGTTGCTCGAAGCGGTGCTGGACATCGTGCTGACGGTGCTGGTGGTTGCCGCCCTCTCGCTCTCGTATCGTGAAATAAAAAGGACAGACCATGAGCCGGAACAAGACGATCAACCTGTCTGAGAAGCTGGCCATGTTCAGCGATCACTGGGCGCCCAAGGTGATCGCGGAGCTGAACGACTACCAGGTGAAGCTGGCCAAGCTTCAGGGAGAGTTCGTCTGGCACAAGCACGATCACACGGACGAGCTGTTCATCTGCGTGAGCGGTCAGCTGCGTATCGAAATGAAGGAAGCGGACGTCACGCTGAACGAAGGGGACCTGTTCGTTGTCCCGAAAGGGCTGGAACACCGACCGGTCGCGGAGGAAGAGTGCCACGTGATGATCATCGAGCCTAAGGGCGTGGTGAACACCGGAGGCGCCGAGAGTGACTTAACCGCGCCGAACGATGAGTGGATTTAGACCATGGCAAACGAACCAGACGATCTGACGCCGGAAAGCTGGCATCGCTTCTTCGCGGTGGAGAGCAATAACCAGGCATGGGCGCTGGCTGCAAAGCTGGACAGATCGCCGGCGGAAACGGCGAAGATGCTGGATGCCGCACACGCTGCTTCCTTGCACTGGGGTGTGGTCGGCAACAATCTGCACGTCATGCGAGCGAAGACGTTGCTTGCGGAGGTGCATGCGTTGGCTGGCTTCGGCCGCTCGGCGCTCGATCTGGCGGAGGAAATCCGCGCCTACTTTCTGCAGCGAGAGACGGATGACTGGGAGATCGCGTTCGTGCACACGATCCACGCACACGCGGCCCATGCAGCGGGAGAGGTGGAAGCGCACCGAAGCAGCTACCAGGCCGCCTTGGTGGCCATAGACAACATTGCTGACGATGAAGATCGGCGGATCGTGCTGGAGACCTTTGATCAGGTGCCCGAGCCAGATGGCGCGGGTTGAGCGCCCAGGCTCTGGAAACCGCCCGCTAACGGTCGTCAGATTGAACGTGCCATAGTTCAGATCAAGGTTGCGCTCGAGCGGGAGGGGAGATGGCTGGCGTAGGGACGAAAAAGGTTTTTGAGAACGACAAGGTCATCGTCTGGGAGATGGCTCTGGATCCGGGAGAAAGCACCGGTATCCACACTCATGAGCATGAGTATTTCTTTCAGGTGGTTGCCGGTTCGACCCTGGAGACGCTGACCAGTGACGGCGACTCCTTGGGAGAGTTCAACTTCGAAACGGGCAGCACACACTACCTGACGCTCGAAGGGGACGAACTGGTCTATGGCGAGCTCAGGGTTCCGGCCGAGCACGAGGCCAGAAATGTCGGCGCCAATCGCTACTTTGAGATTCTCGTCGAGCTGAAGTAGCGCGATTCACAGGGCCAGGGAGAGAGGTATGCCGAAACCGATCATCAACCTCGATGAGATCAGATACGCGCCACGGCCCCCGGACTTCGCGCCGAAAGGAGATCTCGCGAACCGGTTCGAGATGAGCACCGGGCCAGTTTCGCGCCTCATTGGCGGCGAGAAGCTCGGCTACAACGTCACTGTCATCCCGCCGGGTAAAGCTGCCTACCCGTTTCACGCCCATCGATTCAACGAGGAGATGTTCTTCGTGCTGGAAGGCAGCGGCGAGCTGCGTCTGGGTCTGGAAGTCCACCCCATTCGCAGTGGCGACTTCATTGCCTGCCCGCCCGGTGGCCCGGAGGCCGCGCACCAGATCAGGAACACCGGCGGTGAAGATCTCAAGTTTCTGGCGGTCAGCACCATGCTGTCGCCGGAGCTCAACGAGTACCCTGACAGCAGGAAATTCGGGTTCTACGCGGACCTTCCGGCAGGCGGGGAAGGCGAAGTGGAGTACTTCTCTTTTCAGGCCCGTGAAGACACGAGCCTGGACTACTGGGACGGAGAGGACTGACGACAGCAGGAGGAAAACCTGATGGCGAGACTGGTAAAAGTCAGGATGCTGTTCTTTGCGAAGCTGTTTGCCCTTGCCTTCGGGCTGCTGGGTTTTCTCGCTGGTGTCCTCTACGCGGTGCTGGGTGCCCTGCACGACTTGCTCGTGGCCCAGTCGCTCAACCTGGGCACGGCGCTGGCATTTCTGGCCATGGCCGGAATGCCGATTCTGTTTGCTTCTGTCGGCGGCTTGCTCGGTCTCATCGTCGCGCCGATGTACAACCTGGCGGCACCTGTCATAGGAGGCATTGAGGTTGAGTTGGCAGAGTGAGCCGATCCTTTGATCCAGTTTGACGCTCTGGATCATGTCGGCTTCATGCGGGAAGCGTTGCAATGTGCTGCCCAAGCCTCAGCAAGGGGAGACCTGCCGATCGGCGCGGTGATTGTCTGCGATGGGGAGGTGATCTCTCGGGGGCGAAACTCAATCAACTCCTCGAAGAGCCAGTTGCGGCATGCTGAGATCGATGCGCTCGAGCGGGCCGGGCCGTTGCTGTTTGAGCGGCACGATGACTGCGTCATCTACACCACCGTCGAACCTTGCATCATGTGTCTGGGTACGATTGCCATGGCGGACGTCCGGCATGTGGTGTTCGGCGCGCCCGATCCGGCACGCGGAGGCACGGACATGTGGAACAGGGTGCCATACGTCGCGAAGGAGATTCTGCGTTACGAAGGTGGCGTCCTGGAAGCGGAGTGCGTCGCCATGGCGGGCGCGATTCTGGACCGATGATCAGTGATCGTTTCTGCACCACAAACCTGCAGCTGCGGCCGTTTGCGGAAGCCGACGGGCCTGCGGTGTTCGCTTACTGGGAAAGCGACCCTGACTGGGAAAAGTTCAACCTGAGCGTGCCGGAAAACTTCTCAGCGGCAGATGCCCGGGCATTCGTTGCGGATATGGCTGGCAGGGACAGGCAGCGGCAGCCAAACTGGGCGCTGGTCCATGAAGATCACGTGGTGGGTATCGTGAGCATCACCTTTGCCGAGGACTTCAGCGCAGCCACCATTGGGTACGGGATCCACGCCGATCTCCGGGGCCGTGGCCTCTGCGTGGAAGCCGTGCAGAAGGTGCTGAGCGCCGCTTTCAGAGAACACTCGGGATTGGCAGAAGTTTTTGCGCATACGGACGCCGCAAACCGGGCTTCCATGCGCGTCCTCGAGAAGCTGGGTTTTTCTCAGGATCATGCGGCGGCTGCCGCGGGGGTGACTTTCCGATTGCTCCGCTCGGGCGCGAGGCCCCTGACATGCCCAGCCTAGCCTGGACGGAGGTGCCGCGGCTCTGGCAGGCCTGCTTCGAGCTCGCCTGGGAAGCTCACCTCGAGGGCTCGAACCCGATCGGAGCACTCGTCGCTGATGCTGATGGCGTCGTCGTTTCCACCGGCAAAAGCGCTGTTAAGTCGACGTTGTCGGGCGTTCGCATATCGAATTGCGAGATTGCCCACGCGGAGGTCAACGCTCTGCTGGCGCTGGATAACCGCATCCACACCAAGGCGCGGGCAAGCTCCTACACCCTCTACGCAACCCTGGAGCCCTGCCCGGTCTGCTTCAGCGCGCTATACATGTCGGATGTGAAGAAGCTGGTTTACGCGGCTGCTGATCGGTTCGGCGGCAGCACCAACCTTTTGGGCAAAACGCCCTACCTGAGCCGTAAGTCCATCCAGGTGCAGGGACCGGTCACCAACCTCGAGCAGGTTTCGATATTCCTCAATGTCTACTGCGACATCCTGCGAGGCGTTGATGTCCCCGACGTGGTGCACGGCGAGCTTGCAAGAGACTACCCTGCGGCTGTTGAACGCGCGCTAGAGCTGGCGCCGGAAGACTCGCTTGCGATCGCGAAGCAGACGGAGTTTGCGCAGGTTTACGACAGGATCTGCCAGGCTCTGGAAAGTTGAGGGCTGTTGGAGGGAAGACTGATGCAACCGCGAATGAGCATGATCACCTTAGGCGTCGATGATCTGGCGCGAGCAGTTGAGTTTTACCAGCACGGCCTCGGCTTTCCGCGCCACGGCGATGATGAGAGCGTCGCCTTCTTCAGCCTGAACGGGACCTGGCTGGGGCTCTACGGACGGGAGGCGCTGGCAGACGACGCCGGCGTACCGGCCGAAGGCAATGGCTTCAATGCGTTCTCGATATCGCACAACGTCGAGTCGCCGGAGGAGGTCGAGGCTGTGATGCGGCAGGCAGTCGCCGCCGGCGCGACGCTGGTGAAAGCGCCTCAGAAGGTTTTCTGGGGTGGTTTCAGCGGTTACTTCAAAGATCCGGACGGCCATCTCTGGGAGGTGGCGCACAATCCGTTCACCTGGATCGGTCCGTCGGATGCTGCCGACGCTTAGCGCGGAGGCTGGAGATGTTCGATCACCTAGGTGTCGTGGTTGAGGATCTGCAGGTGGCAAAGGCGTTCTACGATGCCTGCCTCGCACCGCTTGGAATCAGCTGCATTCAGAACAACGCCTCCGTCGGGGAGGGTTGGCTGGTTTACGGTACGGAGCCGGATCAACCCTTCTTTGTCGTCGCCTGTGGCCGGCCGAGCTTCTGGGGCGCGGAGGCCGCTGCCGGTCGCGCGCCCATTCATGTGGCGTTTGCCGCTCCGGACACCGAAGCGGTGGATGCATTTCACCAGGCAGGTTGCCTGCACGGGGGCGAAGACAACGGCGCACCGGGCGTGAGGCCCTCCACCACTGCCTACTATGCGGCCTTTGTCCTGGATCCGGACGGCAACAACGTGGAAGCCGGATTTCGGGAAGGAAGCTTCAGCAGATGACGGACGGCCAGCTGGTTGAGAACACGATCCCGGTGCTGGGCGTTCGAGACCTGGATGTCAGCATTGGCTTCTACACAGAGATCCTGGGCTTCGCGCTTGCCTGGAACAGCGGGAAGACCTGCGCGGTATCGCGGGACGACTGCCACATCATGTTGTCCGTTGAGGCGGCTGCGGGCGCCTGGGCCTGGATCGGGCTCGAAAACGAGTCACTGATGGAGACCTGCCGGGTGGCGGAGGTTACGGTCATCCAGGAACCTACGAATCAGCCATGGGCGTACGAAATGAAAATCCTGGATCCGGATGGCAACGTGCTGTGGCTCGGCGCCGAGCCAAGAGACGAGGTGAATCATGATTGAAGGGAGCTGCCTCTGTGGTCAGGTCGCTTTCGAAGCGGACGAGCTCTCAGGCGCTATTGGTCACTGCCACTGCCTGACCTGTCAGAAGGCGCACGCCGCCTCCTTCTCGACAACGGCGCGGGTCGCCCGGGAACACTTCCGATGGACCCGGGGTGAGGATTTGCTGCGGCATTTCGAGTCTTCTCCGGGGAAGCGTCGGCACTTCTGCTCGAACTGCGGCTCGCACCTGATTGCGGAGTGGGTCGACCGGCCGAACGTCATCCTGAGAATGGGCGCGGTGGATACAGACCCGGACGCCCGACCGGCCGGCCACATCTGGATGTCGCACGCTCGTCCCTGGTTGTCCTACGGTGCGGAACTGCCGGCCTTTTTGGAAGGTGTAGACGGCCCGAGAGCAAACACCTGACATGGACGACCGTGTCGTTGTTCTTGGCCCAATGGGCGTCGGGAAGAGCACGCTAGCCGAGGGTATCGCCGGAAAGTACAGGCGGCCGCGGTGCTGTGTTGACGAGGTGCAATGGACCTACCTGAGCCAACTGGATTTCGATCAGGACAAAGCGAAGGTGCTGCTCAGATCGGATCTGGCCGCGTTTCGAGCATACGCTGCTCCGTTCCTATTGGCTGTGGTGGAGAGAGCGGTTCGTGAGCATCCTGACCATGTCATCGATCTGGGATCCGGCCATTCCGCCTATGACGAACCTGATCAGGTCGATCGGTTCAAGCAGCTGCTGGCGCCAATCCCCCGGGTTGTGTTGTTGATGCCCTCCCCCGATCTCGACGTCTGCCTCGGTGAATTGCCCGGGCCTGAATCCGGTAGGAAGATGAACCCCTACTTCATTCGTCATCCGCTGAAAGATGAGGTGGCCAAGCAGGTGATCTACACTCAGGGCAAAACCCCGTCAGATGTTCTGGAGGAGGCGTCTGCATGGCTGGAGTAGATGACATTATCGGCGGCTGGGTCCGCAAAGCGGAGAAGTCCGGTGAGGTGAAGAAGCTGCCGGGGTACGGCAAGCCGCTCGACCTGGACGACGACAAGCACGTTCCGCCTAAGTATCGGATGGCGTTCCGGGTTCTTAAGAAAGCCGGCTACACACCGCCTGAAGTTGAGATGATCCAGCGCGTAGCGGCGCTCAAAGCTGCGCTCGAGGCCGAGCAGGACGAAACCGAGCGGGCCTCCCTGAAAAGCGAGCTGCGGGAGATCCAGCAGAAACTCGATGTGGCGTTGGAAAAATTCAAAGGCGCTTAGCGCGGGTCTGATCCTGCTGGCGGTGAGTGCGCCCGCGCACACTGCCTCCGAGACGCTGACCAGCGAGCCGGCTGGCGAAGCCTACAACTTCGTCACCCATTACCGCATCCAGATCGAGGTGCCACCGAGTCGCGTCTGGCCGGTGCTTCTCGATCTCGAGTCCTGGATGTACGAGTTCGAGCACGCCAGCGTTTCGGGTACGCCGGGGACAGCGGGGCATGTCAGCCGGCTGTACGAGGGCCAGGACTTCCTGACCCAGGTAACCGGCGTCGTGCCGCAGAAGATGTTGTCGATTGCGAACCTGCCGCTGACGTTTAAAGGCGAGCATGGCACCGGCGTGGGTGTGTTTACGTTGCACGAGAATGGGAACGGGACGGAGGTGTCGCTCAGCATGTCCAGAAGATACACGGCCGCTGGCGAAGGTTTTTCCGAGCTGCGCGCCATCAGGCAGTCTCCGGAGTTCCAGGCGCGCACCCGGGAGATGTGGCAGGAGCGGTTTCTCGAGCGTCTCCGGGTGCTCGCCGAAGATGAGGATGCCCGTGGGCGTGAAGAACTTCCTGATTGAAGGTGTGTCCTGCTCAGGGAAAACCTCGGTCTGCAACGAGCTGGCCCGGCGCGGGTATCACGCCGTCAACGGCGACAACGAGCTGGCGTACTGGGGTGATCCGGAAACAGGCGAGCCGTCGCTGGTGAAGGCTTTCGAGCACTGGATCTGGGACCTGGAAAAGGTGAGCGCGCTGGTGGCAGACAAGAGCCAGCCGTTCACCTTTCTCTGTGGTGGTAACAGGAATCACCGCCGGTTCGTTGATCGGCTGGACGGTGTCTTCATCCTGCAGATCGACTCGTCGACGCTGGAGCAGCGACTCTCGCGACGCTCTGCTGATGACTGGAGCGGTTCGCCCGGCGTTGCCGAGGCAGGAGCGCGCGAGCAGCAGGCCAGCGGTGCGGGGCTGCCGGAGAATGGAACACCGATCGATGCAACCGTGCCGCTGGCACAGGTCGTGGACGTGATACTCGAGCACGCGAGGCACGGTGGGGCTTGCAGATGATTCGACAGGCAGAAGCTGCCGATCTGGCGTTACTCGAGCGGGACGTGAAGCCAGCCATAGGTCGGACCATGTCGATGGAGCTGGAAGAGCAGGCCCGCGGTGAGCGCTCGCTGCTGATCTCGGTGCAGGAAGGTGCAATCCTCGGCTGGGGATTCATTCGCTGGCTGGGGCCGCGCGACCCGGAAGCTCTGCGGCTCTTCCCGGACGCTCCGGAAATCTACCGTCTGGAGGTACGGGAGGCGCATCGATCGGCCGGTCTGGGTCGGGCGTTGATTAATGCCATGATTGAACAGGCGGCTGCGAGAGGGTTTCCAGCGGTCAGCTTGGGCGTCGGCCATGAGAACCCCAGAGCCTACGCGCTGTACCGGCAGCTCGGCTTCGCCGATACGGAACTCGAGGCTTACTACGATGAGTACCAGTACCCTCTAGAGGAAGGTGGCTACGGAACGGCGAGAGACCTGTGTCGATATCTGCTGAAGCACATCTAGTCTCCAGTGAGCTGGGCGCATGATCGAGCTCGCGGCCTGGCTCTACGCCGCCATCATCGGCGGCGTCATCATCTTTCAGTTCTGCCTGATTGCCGGCGCGCCCTGGGGCCGCTTGACCCAAGGTGGCCGTCATGAGGGCGCGTTGCCGGTCTCAGGTCGAGTCGGCGCTGCGGTCTCCGTTGCCCTGCTTGTCGGCATGGCAGGGAGCGTAACCTCGGCGGCGGGGCTGGCGCCTCATTGGCCGGAGTGGACGGGCTGGGGGGTGCTGGCGGTGCAGGTTCTGAGCACGGTGCTCAACTGGATAACCCCATCGCGAGCGGAACGTCTGCTGTGGGGGCCGGTTACCAGCGTGATGCTGGTATTGGCAGCCTTCGTCGTTCTGAGCCGTTGAGATGGACGAGCTCGAAACCATCCGCATGATCTGCACCCGCTTCCCGGAGGCGCAGGAAGACACGCTTCAGGATCGCCCCCTGTTCCATGTACGACGACGACGTTTCGCCATCTTCAATGGCGGGGATGCGCCATTTCGGAAGCGCTGGGCAGATTTTGGTGCTTCTCTACACTTCATGACGGATCCGATTCAGCGAGAGGCATTGGCGAGAGACAGGCGTTTCCGAACATCGCCGCACCATGGTTTTCGCGGCTGGATGGCGCTGGATCTGTCTTCCGGACAGCCGGACTGGTCAGAGATTTCGCAACTGCTGGCGTCTGCGTACCGAACGGTCGCCAGCAGAGAACTGGTGATGGAGATGGATCGAAACAGGGATGATTGGGAGGATTGATGAGTGAATCTGATCTGAGCACCTGGTCGCGGGAAACGCTGGCACGGAACCCGGCGTTGCTGGTGTCGTTGCTTTACCTCACCGCGTCTCTGATCGGGCTGGTGTACTCCTGGGCGTTTCTGCGCGCCTTCGAGGTCAACGTGTTCCGTTACGCGGACATCAGCGATTTTCTGCTCGCGTCCCTGAAAGAGCCATTCACCTGGCTGCTCGCGGTTGCTGCCGTTGCTGCCGTTGCTCTGGATAACGGCATGAGCCTTCGGGTGCAGCGGCGAGGCCCGAGCCGCTTCATGCGCTGGTACGGCAACAAGCGCTATCGGCAGGTGAACTACCTGGTGCTGGTGGTCCTGGTGCTCAGCTTTCTGTTCTCCTTCGCGTCGATCAACGAGGAGAAGATCCGTGACGGCAAAGGTGAAGTCTTCAGCGTCAGCCTCTCGGACTCCTCTCCGCCCAAGCGCCGGGTCATGCTGGGCACGACGGCGCGTTATGTCTTTCTCTTCGACCAGACAACGGGTGGCGTGGACATCCATCCGATCGAGAGCATCCTCATGCTCAGAAGGGTGCGCTAGCCTGGTTTGACACCGTTTGCCAGCGTGCCACACTCTGGTTCTGCGAGCTTCACGCGCAACCCTAAAGGTCGTCCCAAACGCGGCCCCACGCAGGGCAAAGGGGAAGAGATCCTCGAAGCGTCATCATCAACTCCGCCCGTGCGAGAGTTCGTTTGGGGAACGCAGCGCCCGGGCTGGAAGGGATCGATGACAGCCACCATGACAGCAAAACGCAACTTCAAACGAATCGTTCGCCAGAGGATGCGCCGGACCGGCGAGTCCTACACCGCTGCACGTCGTCACTTCCTCTCATCGAAGGATCTGCAGATGACACACCGTACCAACGACAGAAACGCTCTGACCGAACTGCCGATAGAGCAGCTTCAGCTGACGCTCGAGACCACTCGCGCCCTGAAGGCTCAGGGGATCCGCCAGGTAGGCCATCTTCTCGACGCCCAGGCGAGAAGCAGCGCGCTGCCCGGGTTGACTCAGCAACGGCTGCTCGAGGTCAGAGACGTCCTCGCCAGCCGAGGCCTGTAGGCCGAAAGGGCAGGATGACGATGGCGATCGAAGGCGCCTGTCACTGCGGTTCCGTCTCCTGGCGGTTCGAGGCTGTGCCCGAATCGGCCACGGCCTGCAGCTGCACGGTGTGCAGGCGCTGGGGTGCTTTGTGGGCGTACGGATTCAGGGACGAAGCCTGGCAGGTGCAGGGCGAAACCCGACGCTACATGCGCGAACCGAAGACCATCGAGTTTCACTTCTGTCCGGACTGCGGTTGCGTCGCTTACTGGTGCACGCCAGGACCGGGCGAAGACGGCAGGTACTACGGTGCTGTTAACCTCAGGCTGGCGGAGCCGGCTGCTGTCGCCGCCGTCCCGATCAACCACTTTGACGGTCTGGGCAGCGGAAAGAGCGTCGAAGGCAGCGCCGGCTGCGTCGCCGATCTGTGGTTCTGATCTGAAATTCTGAAAGGGAGACGTTGAGCGATGGCTTTTCCGGGCGGGTGCCTTTGTGCTGAGCACCGATACGAGATCGATCGCAAGCATCTGAACGCCATGCACTGTTACTGCGATATGTGCCGCAAAGCGCACGGCACAGCGCTGTCGACCCACCTGATCGTGCGACCGCAACAGTTCCGCTGGATCGACGGCGGAAACCTGAACCGCTACGAATCCTCGCCTGGCGCCTATCGGGAATTCTGCTCAGCCTGCGGCACCCACCTGCTCGTGCACGGTCAGTCAGGAGACGGCACGCTGGCGATCCCTGCCGGCACGCTGGACGGCAAGCCGCCCATCACCATCCTTGGCCACATGTATGTGGAAGAACTCGTGCCCTGGCACACCATCACGGACGAGCTGCCGCAACACGACCGCTGGCCTGCCGGCTTCGGCCCTTCGCAGTGACGCCGGGGTTGTTTGTCTATGGCACCCTGCAGCCCGGCGGGGTGAATGAACACGTTCTGGCGACGATCGAAGGCAGCTGGCAGCCGGGCTCGGTCCGCGGCAGGTTGCTGGACGAGGGTTGGGGTGCCAGCCATGGCTGCCCGGGGATCGTGCTGGAAGCAGACGGGCCGGAGGTGAACGGGTTTCTGTTCAGCTCGGCTGCACTGCCTGCGCACTGGCCGGAGCTGGATCGGTTCGAAGGCGAAGAGTACGTGCGGGTCGTCACCAACGTCCTGCTCGAGAGCGGCGAAACGGTGACGGCGGAAATCTACGTGCTGAAAGACGGAAACTGACTGTCCTCAGTTGCCCTGCCCTCGATTGCGTTCGGCGCACTGAAAAAACAGCCGGCTGGTAAAGTAGACGTAGCCGGCGTTGCAGATACCTTCCGGAAAAGCATCTCCAGGGTCACCGGGATCGACCAGTTCCTCGGGAGGACATACCTCCGGGCAGCGCGCTCGAGCCACTTCCCGGGCGTGCTGCCTGGCCAGCGCCATCTGCTCGTCGACGATCTGACTGCGATCGGCTTCGCAGCTCATCTCGAGCGTCGGGCTGTAGCCGGACTGAAACCACTTGTAGCCGCAATCGAGGGGCGACAGATCCACCGCCGGCTGCCGGAAGCCGCTGTCCGCCGTGATGGTGCAACCGCTGCTGACGAGCAGAAACATCGCGATCAGCCAGCGCCGCAGCTCAATCATCTGCCAATCCCCCTCGAACTCGCTCATTCCGTTAGGGTGTATGCTCCGGCAACCATCGCTCAGAAGCCACGGGAAACTCACGCTCAATGAACATCCGGGAGGCGACCCAAGCAGATTTCGACGCCATCTGGCCCATCTTTCACGAGGTGGTTGCCGCGCAGGACACCTACTCCTACGACCCGGCGATCACGAAAGAGGAAGCCTTCCGACAGTGGATGGCGCTGCCGGATCGGACCTATGTAGCTGTGGACGATGGCCTGGTGCTCGGTACTTACTACCTGAAGACCAATCACCAGGGGCCGGGCAGCCATGTCTGCAACTGCGGCTACATGGTGTCGGCTGCAGCGCGTGGCCGGGGCCTGGCAACAGCGATGTGTGAGCACTCGCAGGCCGCAGCGCTGGAAATGGGCTTTAAGGCCATGCAGTTCAACCTGGTGGTGGAGACGAACGAGGGCGCAGCCAGGCTCTGGCAGAAGCTCGGGTTCGAGATCGTCGGTACCATTCCCAGGGCATTTGATCATCGGGAGCTCGGCTACGTGGGTGCACATGTCATGTTCAAATGGCTGGCGGAGGAGCCGCGATGATTTCAGGTGAGTGTTTCTGTGGTGGGGTGACTTACGAGATCGAGGGCTCGCTGCAGGACGCCCGTTCCTGCCACTGCTCACGTTGCCGGAAAGCCTTCAGCGGCGCGGCATCTGCCTACGCGGAGCTGGCGCCGGGCAGCCAACTGAGGTGGACGGGCGAGCTCACGCCACAGACTTACAGCTCCATGGAAGGCTGGGCGCTCGGTTTCTGCGGCCGCTGCGGTTCCACCCTTTGCGGCATCTGGCAGGGTGAGGTGCATGGCGTCACCCTCGGCTGTGTGAATGGCGACCCTGGCGTGGTCATCGAGCGGCACATCTTCGTTGGCTCCAAAGCGCCCTGGGATCAGATCGGCGGCGATGCGCCGCAGCATGAGGCGCACCCGCCCGCTTAGTGTTGAACTCGTGGGTCCCGGGCTCGATACTCGGGCGCTGAGGGAGATGAGGGCGAATCGATGGCGGCGTTCCGGGTTGTTCTGGTGGTGCTTTTTCTCTGGGTGGTGATCTACACGATCCCGGTGCTGGCTGAGCACGGCATCGCGCCGCTCTTCCCGACTTTCTTCGGGGACATGGCGCAGTTCACCTGGCCTGGTCAGTTCAACGCGGATTTCTTCGGCTTCCTGCTGCTTTCGGCCACCTGGGTCGCCTGGCGCAACCACTTCTCGCCGTCCGGGCTGGGGCTCGGCGTGATCGCCCTTTTTGGCGGTATCCCCTTTCTCACCGCTTACCTCTTCATCATGAGCTTCAAGGTGGACGGAGACATGCGGTTGCTGATCATGGGCACAGGCCGCTAGGCAGCCCGGGCCGCGCCAATGGAGGTGACCTATCACAGCGCGGAAGCGCCGCTCGATCAGTCGCTCACCGGTGAGCTGCTGGCGCTGGCCCAGCGGGTCTTCGGGACCATCGAAGAGGACGATATCCGTTGGCGGCTGGCGAACATGCCCGTGCTGACGGCGCTCACCGCCCGCTGCGGAAGCGAGCTCTGCGGCTTCAAGATCGGCTACGCGGTGACTTCCCGGCGCTACAACTCCTGGCTGGGTGGCGTGGATCCTGAGCATCGGCGTCTGGGCATTGCCGCTGAGCTGATGCGGCGTCAGCATGACTGGGTATTCGCCAGCGGCTTCGAGGTCATCGAGACGGAGGTGTTGCAGCTGAATCACGCCATGCAGCAGCTGAACGAAGCCTCAGGCTTCAACGCTGCCGGCGTGCGCTTCGACAAATCGGAAGCCAGAATCATCTACCGGAAACACAAGCAATGAGGGAAGGAGAACGACATGAGTGACGACACGGCCGATCGGCTGGCGATTCAGGAGCTGATCGCCACGTACAACGACGCGGTGATGCGGATGGATGCGGATGCCTGGGGCAGCACCTGGGCGGAGGATGGGGTCTGGTCTTTGCCCGGAATGGGTGATGGCATAGCGGGCCGGGCGAGCATCGTCGAAACCTGGAAGATGGCCATGAGCCAGTTCGAGTTCGTCGGCTTCTTCGCCTCGCCGGGGCCGCTTCAGGTGGAGGGTGACAAGGCGAGCGGCACGCTCTATCAGCAGGAGTTTCTGTACCTGAAGGAAGGCGGTGAGCGACAGGTGATTGGTCGTTACACCGACGACTTTGTCAGGGTCGACGGCCAGTGGAAGTTTGCCAGGCGTGTCTACGAGGTGCTCAAAGACAGCAGCTGAAGCGCTGTTGAGGGAGTAACGGTCGATGAAGTTCAGGGTCAGCGAACGTTCCGCGGTCCGGGTGCAGGACGCGTCGGCGGCCGCCGCTTTTTACGGCGATGCCCTCGGCCTGACGATCACCGAGGAAGATGGTTTCCACGCGGTGGCTGCGGGTCCGCTGACCCTCTACATCGACCCGGCGGACCTGTCGGATGGGATCATTCTGGAGCTGGTCACGGCAGACGTGGAGGCGGCGCGCTCTTATCTGAGCGAGCGTGGCTGCAAGGTGCTTCGCTGGGAAGGCGCTGGTGGCGTGTGCCTGATCGAAGATCCGTTCGGGATACGCTTCAATCTCTGGCAGGAAGCCGAATCAGAACAGGAGGACTAACGACAATGGAGCTTGGTGCTTTCTCAATCAGCCTGGCGGTCAAAGACATCGAGGCGTCCAGGGCGTTTTACGGCAAGCTGGGCTTCACGCCGATTGGCGGCGGCGATGACTGGCAGATTCTGCGCAACGGCGAGCACGTCATAGGCCTTTTCCAGGGCATGTTCGAGCGCAATACGCTCACCTTCAATCCGGGCTGGGACCAACAGGGTGCGGAGACGGCGACGTTTACCGACGTGCGGGCGTTGCAGCGCTCGCTTAAGGAAGCTGGCATCGAGATTCTCAGCGAAGCGGACGAAGACGGTGAAGGCCCGGGCAGCCTGATGGTGATGGATCCGGACGGCAATCCGATCCTCATCGATCAGCACCGCTAGGTCAGCTGTTTAAGGTCTCCAGCAGATCAGGCAACTCGGCGAGCGTGCCGATCCGGTGCGTTGCGGTGCTGAAGTCCTGGCCCTGAACGAACTCGCTCTCCACCACCACGCAGTCAATGCCTGCCGCGACCGCTGAGCGCAGGCCCCGTTCCGAGTCTTCGACGACGATGGCCTCCTGAGGGGCTGCGCCGAAGCGGCCCAGGGCTGCGAGGTAGGGATCCGGCTCCGGCTTGGCGCGCGGGTAGTCGCCGCTGGCAAGAACAAAATCCATGTGCCTGACGATCTGCCGGTCGCGGTGAATGAGCTCGAAGTCATCGCGTTTGGCGGTGGTGACGATGGCCATGGCGAACTGCCTGCCCAGGGTCTCGAGCACCTCCAGCACCCCCGGGATCTCGATATCGCGCTCGCGCAGGAAACGCTGATAGTCGACGTTGCGGGCGTCACGGCCGGCGGTGATCTCAGCATCCGTTGCGCCGAGCGCCCTGGCCCGCTCCCAGGAAGCACGGCCAATGGCCATGTCGGCCAGGTAATCCGGCAGCTCCAGGTTGACGCCCAGATTGGCGATGTGGGTGCGCGTGGCCTCAAAGTACAGGGGCTCTGTGTCCACCAGAACGCCGTCGTGATCCCAGAGAATGTAAGACTTCATGGGCGAAGGGTAGCCGCAGTTGCGATCCTGATAAATGGCGGTGAGAATCGATCCCCCCTCGGGGAGGAGAGCCTGAGATGGAATCGCAGCTTGCGCTGGTGCGCGGTGTCAGCGCGGTGCTTCTGATCAGCCCGGATGCGGCAGCGCTTGCGGCGTTTTACCGTGAGGTGCTGCTGCTGCCGCTGATCGAAGAGACTCATAACGGTGTGCCGCTGCACTATGCCTGTGACCTTGGATCCGTTCACTTTGCCATCCATCCGAATGATAGCTGGCCGGGAGCGGCTGGCGCGGAGCCACAGAGTCCGGTGATCGCGCTGGCGGTGGCGGATGCGCAACGCGCCGCTGGACGGTTGAGCGATGCAGGTGTTGCCCATGCCGGAGTTGGCGACCATGGCTTTGCGCTGGTGGTCGCGTTTCGAGATCCGGACGGCAATCACGTGGAGCTGCTTGAGAACAGGGAGAACGTAGGAGAACGCGGATGAGTGACCCACGGGACGAGGTGGCGGCGGTGTTCAAGGATGCGGCCAGAGAGCTCGAACGCGCCGCCGCGCACTGTCGGATTGCCGCCCTGCATTATGAAGATCGGGAGGTGCCGCGTGGCTGCGCCCATGCCTTTGCAGCCGTCGGCCACCTCAAGCAGGCCGAAAGCGCCATCGATAGGAACGCCATTTTTCATTCAGGCAAGGCGCGCACCGATCTCGACCCTGGAGCAGAAGCATGAGCGGTCCGGTCAGTGAGGTGTTTCCGTTGATCTGGACCGATGACGTGGAAGGGATCTTGGACTGGTGCGTCAGCAGCCTCGGGCTCACGGAGGCGTGGCGGGCGCCTGGCGAGAACGGTCTGGAGCATGCCGAAGTGCTCTGGCCCGGTGGCCGGGTGAGCATCAACATCCGCAGCGAAACTACCCGGGAAACAGGGCCGAGCGGGATCTCGCTGCGCGTTGACGACAAGGACCAGGTTGCCGCGACCTATGAACGGGCAGTACAGGCCGGGGCCGAGATCCTGATGGGGCTGACTGACAGCCGCGTCGCGTACAGCTTCACCGCCGTCGATCCGGACGGCAATCAATGGTGGGTCAATGCGGAGACCGGATTCCTCGACGAGCTGCGGAGCGGCGGATGAGCCCAGCCCTTGGCCTGCCCGGAAGAAATCCGGAAACGGAACGCTGGATGGCGGAACTGCTGGCTGCCTGCGGCAGAGCTGATGCGGAAGTGGCGCGGTACGGGCACTGGCGCGGCGAAGAGGAGCCCGATGTGGCCCGGGAAGTGGCCAGCTATCCGGTCGCGGGTCGAGAACTGGTCATCGCCAAATCCATGGGCACCATGGTGCTGCTGGCGGCGGCCGAGGCTGGCCTGCCGTTCTGCGCGGTGCTGATCGGCGTGCCCATCAGCGCCTACTCGGCGGATCAGGTCGAAGGTCTGCGCGTGCTGGCCGGCCAGATCCCCTGCCTGTTCATCCAGCAGGCAGAGGACTTTACCGGCAGCGCGGCGGCCCTGCAGGAAGCGCTTGGGGAGGCGGCATCGGTCAACGTTGTCGCCGGGGCTGATCACATCTACGCGGACGTGGAAGAGCTGGCAACGTTGATCACTAGCTGGTGGGATAAACGCAATGGCTGAGATCGTTCGCTTCCGGAAGCCGTCGAAGAAAGAGAAAGCCAGGGGCAAAACCCTGTGCGGGCGGGGCTTTCACAAATGGGTGATCGATCAGAACAAGCAGTTCGACGTGAAGGCGGGCAAGCTGATCACCATCCATCGCTGCAGCCGCTGCGGGGAAACCAAAACCACCGCCACCTGAGAGAAGACAGAGGGGAGAAACCATGAATCAGAACGCCATATTCGGACCGTTCTTCGTGATGATGGGCCTGACGATCGTGGTCTGGCTGTTCATGTTTGCGAAACGGATACCGTTCCTGAACAGCGTCGACGTAGCGCCCAACGACCTGACGGCGGCGAAGCTCGCGGAAATCTCACCGCCGGCCGTGACTAATCCTTCAGACAACCTGAAGAACCTCTTCGAGATGCCGATCCTGTTCTACGCCCTGACGCTGTATCTCTATGCGGTCGGTCAGGTCGACAACGTGCACCTGATCGCGGCCTGGGTGTTCGTTGCCTTCCGGGCAGTGCACAGCGCGATTCACTGCACCGTAAACGCGGTGATGGCAAGGTTCTACGCGTACGCGCTTTCCTGCCTGGCGCTCTTCTTCATGGTGATTCGGGCGGCGCTGGAGTTCTACGCGGGATGAAGATGGAAATGGCGCGGGCCATCGTTTTCGCCAAGAACATGGCGAGCATGGTCGCCTTCTATCAGGACGTGCTCGGCCTGACCGAGGTGGTCACCGAGGATACCGGCGAAGGATGGCGGGTATTCGGCGCCGGCGGGATGCAGCTGGCGCTGCACGCGATCCCGGAGCCGATCGCCGAAGGCATCCTCATAACTGAGCCGCCGGAACCGCGAGACAGCGCGGTGACCAAGCTGGTGTTCCGCGTGCCGGATGTGGCGGCAGCGCGGGCGGCGCTTCACGACCAGGGGGTGATTGAGGTGCATCAGTCTTTCATCGATCCGAACGCCCCGCTGGTGCGCTGTGATTTTCTCGATCCGGAAGGCAACGTGTTTCAGATTTCGAGCGAGTAGCTCCTGGAGGTGTGGCATGTGTCGGAACATCAGAACGCTGCATAACTTCGAACCGCCGGCGACCGCGGAGGAAGTGCACGCTGCGGCATTGCAGTTCGTGCGCAAGATCAGCGGCAGCACCCGGCCGTCGAAGGTCAACGAGGCCGCCTTTGAACGGGCGGTTGTCGATGTGGAGGCGGTGGTTTCCCGGCTGCTCAACGAGCTGGTGACGGGCGCCCCGCCGAAGAACAGAGAGGCGGAGGCCGAGAAGGCCAGGGCCAGAGCCGCGAAGCGGTTTGCGCGATGAGCAGGCAGGCGATTGTCGTCATCGACATGCAGCGGGGCCTGGTGCTCGGTGCGCACCGTCAGGATGAGCTGGTGGCGACGGTTAACGGGCTGATAGAGCGCGGCCGGGCGGCTGGCCTCCCGGTTGTGTTCGTGCAGCACAACCACGCCACCTTCGAGCCGATGATGCGGGGCAACAAGGGCTGGGAGATCTTTGCGGAGCTCGATCGGCAGGCAGAGGATCCGGTGGTCGAGAAGGAAGCCTGCGACGCCTTCTACGAGACATCACTGGACGCCACGCTGCAGGAACTTGGCGCCGAGGAGCTGCTGATCGCCGGCCTGCAGACCGAGTACTGCGTGGATACCGCCTGCCGTACTGCCCTCTCCCATGGCTACGACGTGGTGCTGGTGGCGGACGCTCACTCGACCGGTGATTCGGACATGCCGGCGGGCGATATCGTTCGCCACCACAATGCGGTGCTCGCCAACATGGTCCATCCCAGCGCGAAGATCCGGGTGCTGGCCGCCGCCGAGGTGCCGATTGGCGGCTGAGCGGTTCAAGGCGATTCCCGAGGCTCATCTGATACTCAAGCGGGGCGCAGCCGGCGAGGAAGAGCTGTTGCTGCTGCGCCGGCTGAACACCGGATACATGGACGGCTACTACTCGGTGGTTGCCGGTCACCTCGATGGTGGGGAGACGGCTCGAGCAGCCATGTCCAGAGAGGCCAGAGAGGAAGCTGGCCTGGAGATCGATCCGGCAGCGCTGACCCTGTTTCATCTGATGCATCGCCATGACGGCAGCGAGCGGATATCGTTCTTCTTCACCTGCGAGAAGTGGGCCGGTGAGCCGACTAACATGGAGCCGCACAAGTGCGACGAGCTCGACTGGTTTCCGCTCCGCGAGCTGCCGGACAACATGATTCCCTACATCAGGGCGGGGATCTTGCGGGGCCTCGCAGGGGAAGCTTATTCTGAGTTCGGCTGGTCGGCTTGAGGAGTAACTGACATGACCGCATACATCGTCGCGCGAATCACCATCAACGACCGGGAACGCTACGCGCGCTATGAAGCTGGCTTCATGGACATCTTTGCCGCGCACACGGGCCGGCTGCTGGCGGTAGACGACAACCCGGAGGTGCTCGAGGGTGAGTGGCGGTGCACGCGGACCGTGGTCGCTGAGTTTCCCGACAGGGAGGCAGCGCTGGCCTGGTATCGCTCAGACGACTACCAGGCACTGGCCGAGCATCGTTTTGCTGCATCGGATGGCGAGATTGCGCTGCTCGCCGGGCTGGGCGCATGAGCGTTGGCGCGCTGGAGGCGCTGGAGCGGCTGCAGGTCGGCAACCGGCGCTTCATCGAGGGGCGCCCGACCTGGTCCGGCATCAGCCGCGAGGAGCTGGAAGCCAGCGCCCGTGGGCAGAAACCGTTTGCCATCATCCTCAGCTGCTCGGACTCCCGGGTGCCGGCGGAGCTCATATTCGATCAGGGAGTGGGCGATCTTTTTGTCGTCCGGGTGGCGGGCAACGTGGTGGCCCCGTCGCAGGTGGGCTCGGTTGAGTTCGCAGCGGAGCAGTTCGGCACGGAGCTGGTCGTGGTCCTCGGGCACAGTCACTGCGGCGCCGTGAAAGCGACGCTGGATCATCTGCGCCGACCGGGCGGCGAGCTGTCACCGGGCCTGCAGTCGGTGGTCGATCGAATCCAGCCTGCAGTCGAGAGCCTGGTTGAGGGAACGCTTGCCGATGATGCGGACGCGCTGCTGCGAGCGGGTATTCGTGCGAACGTGCGGGAATCAGTTGATCAGCTCAAACACGGCTCGGTCATTCTCGAGAACCTGATCAGCAGCGACCGGCTGCACGTGGTCGGCGCGGAGTACTCGCTGAACACCGGCCTGGTGGAGTTTTTCGACGGGGTGGGTTGAGTGGAAACAGAGCTCATCAGCCGCGAGCCGGGACTTCTGATCCGCCGGGTCAGGTTGCGTCCCGGTGAAGCCACACCCTGGCACCGCGACAGCTGTCGGCGCTTCAGCGTCGTGGTCCAGGGCGACGCGCTGACCATCGAGTACAGAGACGGAGAGCGCGCCGTCGTCAGCCTTAACCCAGGCATGGCCGACTGGGAAGAGCCGCAGCCGAGGGTGCATCGAGCGGTGAACACCGGCGAGGTGATGTTCGAGGAAGTGGTGACCTTCTACCTCGAGCATGCGGACCAGGAGCCCCAGCCCGAAGGTTGAGCCGGCCTAAGCGGTGGTTTCTTCCGCTTTGAAGAACGCCAGCGCCCGTTGCCGGGCGAAGCTGTGCTCGACCACCGGATTCGGATAACAGCCCTCGCTGAGGTCCGGCAGGAATCGGCGGATGTAATCGCCCTCTTTATCGAACTTCTTTGCCTGGCTCTCCGGATTGAAGATCCGGAAGTAGGGCGCGGCGTCGGTGCCGGTGGAGGCGCTCCACTGCCAGCCGCCGTTGTTGGAAGCAAAGTCGGCGTCGAGCAGGTGCTCCGTGAAGTGCCGCTCCCCTTCCCGCCAGTGCACCAGCAGGTGCTTGGTGAGGAACATGGCGGTGATCATACGCAGACGGTTGTGCATGAAGCCGGTCTCGGCGAGTTCGCGCATGCCGGCATCCACCAGCGGGTAACCGGTTTTGCCGGCTTTCCAGGCGGCAAGCCCTTCCGGATCCTGTCGCCAGGGCAGGTTGTCCAGCTCCGGCTTGAAGGAATCGCCTCGGCTGACGTGAGGATAGAGCCAGACGATGTGCCGGTAGAATTCCCGCCAGATGAGCTCGCTCAGCCAGGATGCTGCGGCCGGGCCGGTCTCCTCCGCCCGATGGTAAGCCTCTCGGGCAGAGAGCAGACCCATGCTCAGATACGGAGAAAGACGGGAGGTGGCCGCCCGCGCCGGGTAGTCGCGCTCGCTCTCGTAGCGATCGATGCGAGCGGCGAGAAACTCATCGAGCCGCCGCCTGGCGGCCGCCTCCCCGACGGGCCAGTCCGGACCGGCCGCTCGGTCGGGAAGATCCTGAAGCGACTCGGGTGCCGGGATCGAGACGGTCGGACGCTGTGCTCGCCGCTTCGGTACCGGCAACGGCATCCGCTCAGCCTTTGACGAGCGCTGCTGCCAGCGGCGCTTGAAGGGAGTGAACACACGGTAGGGCTCGCCGTCGTCCTTCAGGATGTCGCCGGGCGGCTGGATCACGTCGCCATGCCGGACGTGGCAGACCATGCCGGTGGCCGTGCAGGCTCTGACCACGGCGCGGTCCCGCTTTGCCTCGTTCAACGGGTATTCGGCATTGAAGTACAGGTTTCTGGCGCCCGTCGCCCGGGCGATGGAGACCAGCGCGGGTGCTGCGTCAGTGAACCGCGGCGCGGTGGCTAGCCATAGCGGGATGTTGAGCTTCGCCAGCGCCTGCTCCAGCGCCTGCAGGTTCTGGCGCAGGAAGCCGAGCCGACGATCTCCTTCGCCGTGGGCGCGGTGCTGGTCGATCGCGATCAGGTAGACAGCGATGACGTCAGCGCTGCCATCAGCACAGGCGTCAAAGAGCGCCGGGTTGTCGGCCAGCCGCAGGTCGTTGCGGAACCAGACGAGGTTGGTCACCGGATTTCAGCCTCCACGATAAAGGCATGTGATAACGAATCGCGGGTGAACGCAACGTCAACGAGGTGCACAATTTCCTTATGGAAACCCGGGGCTTCATCCTCCAGGCGAGCTATCGCGTCACCTCCGGCGTGCCGGTGGTGCATCTATTCGGCCGTCTCGAAGACGGGCGCACCTTCCTTGTTCGCGATAAACGCTCGCGACCGCACTTCTACGTGCCGCGGGAGGCCGGTGCCGCAGCCACAGACGCCGGCGCGGTGGCCGTGTTGCCGGTACGCAAGCAGACGTTTGCGGGGGACCCGGTAGCCAGGGTCGAGGTCGCGGTGCCGCAGGATGCGCCCGGCGTGCGTGACAAGCTGCATGAGCGCGGCGTGCCTACCTACGAGGCAGACGTCCGCTTCGCCGTCCGCTACCTCATCGATCGGGGCGTGAAAGGGGGCTGCCTGATCAGCGGCGAGCCGCGGCCAGGTCGCAGCGCAGACGGCGGTGTGGACCTGATTTTTGACGAGCCGGAAGTCAGCCCGGCTGAGGTCACGCCACCCGTTCGCACCCTTGCCTTCGACATCGAGACGGACGCCAGGGCCGATCGGCTGCTGGCGATCTCTCTTTACGCCGAGGCGACTGACAGTCAGGCGGAAGTGGACGAGGTGCTGATCGTAGATCCCGCCGGCCGGTCCATGCCGGAGCGCGCCGTTGGCTTTCCGGATGAGCGCGCCGTGCTCGCCGCCTTCGTTGCGCGGATCCGCGAGATCGACCCGGATGTGCTCACCGGCTGGAACGTGATCGACTTTGATCTCTCGGTGCTGGCGAAGGTTGCGGCACGGGTCCGGCTGCCGTTCCCGCTCGGTCGGGTGCCGGGAAACATGCGGATTCGCACGGCGGAAGGTTACTTCGGCAGCGGCCAGGCGAGCATCCCGGGGCGATTGGTTCTGGATGGCATGGATCTGGTGCGTGGGGCGTTCCTGCGCTTCGACGACATGAGCCTGGACGCGGTTTCCCGGGAAGTGCTCGGCGAAGGGAAGGTGCTCGAAGGAGACGTTAAGGACCGCGCCGGGGAGATCATGGCGCGCTACCAGGAAGACCTGGAGGACTTTGCGCTCTACGCGCGCACCGACTCCCGGCTGGCTCTGGAAATCGTCCGCGAGCTGAACCTGGTCGACCTGGCGGTGGCACGCAGTCAGCTCACCGGCATGACGCCCGACCGGGTGGCGGCGAGCATCGCGTCCTTCGACTTTCTTTACCTCACAGAGCTCAGCAGAAAGGGAGTGGTGGCGCCGAGCGTTGGCTCCTCTGACTCCCGGGTGCACGCGGCTCAGGCCGGTGGCCACGTGTTCGAGCCGGTGATCGGTGTGCATCAGAACGTCTGGGTGCTGGACTTCAAAAGCCTGTACCCGAGCCTGATGCGCACCTTCAACATCGACCCGCTGGCGTACGTGCCGGAGGGCACTGCTGCGGAAGATGCGATCGAGCTCGAGAACGGCGCCCGCTTCCGCCGCGAGCCAGCCATCCTGCCCGGCATGCTGGACGTGCTGTTTCCGCAGCGGGAGGCCGCCAAGCGGTCGGGTGATGGGGTGGCTTCCCAGGCCATCAAGATCCTGATGAACTCCTTTTACGGCGTGCTCGGCACGCCGGCCTGCCGTTTTCACAACCCGGACATCGCCAACGCCATCACCGGCCAGGGCCGGCACTTTCTGCAGTGGACGCGGAGCTGGTTCGAGTCGCGCGGCTACCCGGTGCTGTATGGCGATACGGACAGCGTGTTCGTCGGCTCAGGGCTGGCGGATCCGGATGAGGCAGCGCTGCTTGGCGCTTCGCTGGCTGAGGAAATGACCCAGGCGGTGGCGGCCTACATCAGCGAGCGCTGGGGGGTGGCCAGCCGCATGGAGCTGGAGTTCGAGAAGCTCTACACGAAGCTCTTCTTGCCCTCGGTGCGGCATGGCAGCGGCGGCGCGCGCAAGCGCTACGCGGGCCTCAAGGCCGGCAGCGAGGCGGTAGAGTTCGTCGGGATGGAGGTGGTGCGTCGGGACTGGACCGATCTTGCCAAGCAGGTGCAACGGGAGCTCTACACGAGGCTGTTTGCTGGCGAGCCGGTGGATGCGTATCTGGCCGATGTGGTGGCGAAGCTCAGGGACGGCGCCATGGACGAGCACCTGATTTACCGCAAGGGCCTGCGTAAGTCGCTGGAGTCGTACACGGCTAACACGCCACCGCACGTGACGGCGGCGCGCAAGCTGGTGGAGCGGCAGGGCGGCAGCCCTCCTCGGATCATTGCCTACCTGATGACGGATTCAGGGCCGGAGCCGGCCGAAGCGCTTACCAGCGCTCCGGATCGGGAGCATTACGTGGAGAAACAGGTGCGGCCGGTGGCAGAGCCGGTGCTCGAGGCGCTGGGGCTGGAATTCGCCCGGGTGATCGGTGACGACCGGCAGATGGGATTGTTCTAGAGAGGGGAGAGGCCGGTGACGGCCCCTCCCCTTGCCGATCAGACCCGGAAGTCTCCGGTTCTGATCAGGTAAGCGAACTCCTGACGCTGATCCGGATCGAGAACTTCCACGATCTGCTTCAGCGCTTTGGCGATTCGCTTCTGGAGCTGCTCGTTCGAGCGAACCCGAGCGGCCAGGGTCTCCTTCAGCGCGTCGGTGCTGAGCTTGTGCTCAGCATCTTCCGGCCCACCGTCGTGGACCAGGTCGGCGAGCTCCGAGACCATCTTTTTCTCGTCCAGCGCCATCTGCTCCCGCTCGATCTTCACCGAATCGAGGGCGGCCGCCACCTGGCGCCGTTGCGACTCGTCGAGATCGAGCTGGTAGGAGAGGTAGCGCAGCGGTCGGCGAACGCCGAAGTTGCCTGAACGATGGCCGCGTCGGCCGCGATGCTCACGGTGTGCATACCAGGTGCTGCGGCCACGGCTTTCGCCATCCCGACCGCCCTGCTCCTCGTCGTGCGCATCGTCGAACGAGCCGTTTGGCATGGCGTAGCCGTAGGCATAGGCCATCTTCATTGAACGCATCGGCCAGGGGCCGAAGCAGCCGTAACGGAAATGCTTCCGTCGCTTGGAGTGGTTACCTTTAAAGTAGGTCATTAGATACCTCCAGGTCGTAGCGAGGCTTGAGCCTGCTACCGGGGTTTACATCTACCGGGGCCTGTTGCGATTTCCTGATCGATCAGGAGGTCGCTGCCTCCGGCGGTTTTGAGAGCGCCGGCCTTTCGCCTGGCGCCTCTGCGAGGCTAGCACGGCCGGAAAGTACTGCCCAGAGCAGGCTAGTTGCCGAAACGGCCGCGTACGCACTGAGCCAGAGGGAGACCTCAGTGGTCCAGCTCTCGGTGATCAGGGCGCCGGCCCAGGCCAACGCCAGGGTAGCCAGCAGGCGCAGCCACTCGAGCAGGACGGCGTAGGCGCGTCCTTCCAGCCAGGCACCCTGCACGTAGAAGCCGTACGCCAGCAGCGCCGCGCAGGCCAGCACCATCTCCCGACTCATGTCGGCGAACAGCACCACGAACGACAGCGGCACGGCGATCCAGAACTGCACGAAGGTGTAGGCACGAGCGAAGCGGCTTGCTGGCGGGTTGAACTTGGGCGCCTGCCAGTCGTGCGGGGGCGCGTCGCGCAGGTCCCGCGGGCGCCAGCCTGGCCCCTTGAACCAGAGCAGGAAGGCGTCGCTCAGGTAGCGGGTGCGGAGCATGTCCCTGACGCCGCCGACGTAAACGTGCAGGTTGGCCCAGAGAGGGTTCCAGCTGCCCAGCTGCTCGGTGGTCCCGTAAACGCAGGGTCGGTCGGGCTCCTCGGCCTTGAAGGTGCGGAACAGCCGGTCCCAGAGGATGAACACGCCGCCGTAGTTCTTATCCAGGTACTCAGGGTTCTTGGCGTGGTGGACCCGGTGGTTGGACGGGGTGATGAAGATCCACTCCAGCGGTCCCAGGGTGCGGATGTGCTCCGTGTGCACCCAGAACTGGTAGATGAGGTTCAGGCTGCCGACCGTGATCAGCACGTAGGGCGGGAAGCCCAGCACGTAGAGCGGGATGTAGAAGATGAAGCTGAGGTAGCCGGTGCTGGTCTGCCGCAGCGCGGTGGACAGGTTGTACTCCTCCGACTGGTGGTGGGCAACGTGGGATGCCCAGAACAGCCGCCACTCGTGGCCCATACGGTGCGACCAGTAGTAGCAGAAGTCGTAGCCGATGAAGGCCAGCACCCAGACCAGCGGGTCCGACGGCGCCATCTCGAATGCCGTGAACTCGTTTGTCAGGGCGCCGTAGACGGCGCCGCCGATGCCGATCTGCAGCACGCCGCGCAGGCGGCTCAGCGTGCCCATCTGCAGGCTGTTGATGGTGTCTGCCAGGCGGTAGGTGTTTGCCTTCCGGTGCCAGCCCCAGGCCAGCTCGATGGCCAGCGCCAGGATGAAGAAGGGGACGGCGTAGAGAACGAGGTTCATCAGCGGCCCAGGGAAGCCATCGAGCTGCCGCTCAGGCGAGACACGCCGCTGCCCTGCCCGAACCGGCAGCAGAACCCGGCAAGGGTTGCGTAGCGTTGCAATCGCGGCGGTGGTCTGGTTGATTCGTCAGCGACCGTACTCACTTGAAGAAGGACCTGGACTCATGGAAGAACAACTGGATCTGGTCGGCGAAGTTTACCAGCTTATCGTCAACTTCCTGGTGACCTACTCGTTCCAGCTGCTTGGCGCCCTGCTCGTGCTGGCTCTGGGGTTTGTCGTTGGCGGCTGGATCTCCCGGGCTGTGCTGCGGCTGATGGAGCACCGCAATGTGGATGTCACCCTGCGCGAGTTCCTGGCAGGCGTGGTGAAGATGATCGTGGTGGGCGTCTTTCTGCTCGCCGTCCTGGACAAGGTCGGGATCAGCGTCACGCCGCTGATTGCCGCCATCGGTGGTCTGGCGGTAGGCGCCAGTTTTGCCATTCAGGGCCCGGTCTCCAACTACGGCGCCGGGCTGGTGATCATTCTCACCCGGATGTTCAAGCTGGGCGACACCATCACCGTGCAGGGCTGCTCCGGTCAGGTGGAAGAGATCAGCCTGGCCACCACCATCCTGAAGACGGAGGACGGCGAGCTGATCGTGATACCGAATCGGCAGATCGCCGGTGAGATCCACACCAACTCGCAGGAAAATCGGGTGGTGGAAGCGCAGGTGGGCGTGGCCTACTCGGACGACCCGGAGCGAGCCATCAGGGTGATCCTGGAGGCGTTGGCCGGGATCGATGGGGTCACCAGCGATCCGCAGCCGCAAGTCGGCATTGCCGAGTTCGGAGATTCCTCGGTGAACATCGATTACCGCTTCTGGGTGCCGACCAATCGCTACTTCGAGGTGAAGCACGCGGCCAACCTGGCAGTGTTCAGAGCGCTCGGCGCTGGTGGGCTGAACATCCCGTTCCCGCAGCGGGAGGTTCGCATGCTCGGCGAGGCGGGCTGAGCCTCAGTTGCCAGCCAGCGCTCAGTCGCTGACCAGCGCTCAGTCGCTGACCAGCGCCGCCAGCTCTGCCGGCAGATAACCGCAGCGCAGCGCGTCGCGCACAAACCAGGGGGTGAAATCCTGCGGCGCGCTTCGAACCCAGCGCGCCAGCTCGTCCAGCGCGACGGAGCGAACTGCGGCCACCTCGGCGCTGTCCGGATGAATGGGTCCATCCCAGGTGCCGGTGTAGGCCTGCTGCAGCTCGTAGTCATGCACGCCCAGCTCGTCCTGATCCAGACGGCCGGCGAACGGCTCGCCCAGCGGCGTCAGCTCGATGCCGCTGATACCGAGCTCCTCGCTGATGCCGCGAAGCGCGCCTTCAAGGTACGACTCCCCAGGGGTGAGGTGCTCTGCCGCGCTTTGATCCCAGAGGCCCGGGCAGACGTCCTTGTCGTCGGCACGGCGCTGCAGATAGAGCCGGCCCTGACCATCGAAGAGAAACACCTGAGCCGACTTGTGCCAGAGACCTTCCGCGTGCACCTGCGAGCGCGGCGCGGTGCCGAGCAGCTCGCCCGTCGCGGTGAAGATCTCGAAGTGCTCTTCTGTACTCTCCATTTCCGTGCTCTGCATTCCGTGCTCGAGGGGTGTGACTCGCTCTCGCGAGCGATTAAGGTTCGCTCATGTTAGAGCTTCGCGATCTGGTGCTGAAGTCCGGTGCCAGCCCCATCACTCATCAGTTTTCAGCAGGGCGCATCACGGTGGTGCTCGGCCGCAACCACTCCGGCAAAACCCTGTTCTGCAGAGCGCTCGCCGGCCTCGCGGAGCCGGTCTCGGGCGAGATGCTGCTCGACGGCGCCTCGCTGGCAGGCGTGAGCCCGGGCCAACGATCGGTCGCCCTCGTCTATCAGGCGTTCGTGAATTACCCCGGCTGGACCGTGTTCGAGAACATTGCCTCGCCGCTCGTGGCCGCACGGCAGAGCAGCGCAGAGATAGAGGCGCGGGTGCGCGACATCGCCGGCAGGCTCGGCCTGGAAGACCTGCTGGAGCGTTACCCGGAGGCGCTTTCCGGGGGCCAGCAGCAGCGGCTGGCCATCGGTCGCGCCCTGGCTAAAAACGCCAGGCTGCTGGTGATGGACGAACCCCTGGTGAACCTGGACTTCAAGCTTCGCGAGCGCCTGCAGCTGGAGCTGGCTGAGCTGCTCGACGGCCTGGAGCTGGCAGTAATTTACACCAGCTCGGATCCCCGGGATGCGTTCGCTCTCGGCGACGAGCTGGTGCTGATGGCTGACCACGGGATTCTGCAGAGCGGCAGCCCGCTCGACGTGTACGCGGCGCCGCGCTCGCTGGCGGCGGCCGATCTGATGAGCGACCCGCGGGTCAACAGGCTGCCGGACGGCGCCGGCGTGTTGCGTCCGGAGCACCTGTCGCTGGTCCGCGGCCATGAGTCTGACCTCGAGTTTGCCGTGGCCGTCATCGGCGGAGAAACCAACGGGTCCGAGACCTTCCTGCACTGCCAGCCCGACGGCATGGCCGCGGGCGAACACTGGGTGGCCCGTCTGGAGGGCCTGGTTCGGGTGTCGTCCGGCAGCCGCACTTCGCTGTTTGCGCCGAGAGAAAACCTGATGACGTTCCCGGGCGCTGGTGATGCGGAGGCCGCCCATGGCTGAGATCGAGCTCGCCGGCCTGACGTTCAGCTATCCCGGCGCGGACGAGCCAACGCTCACCGATCTGTCTCTGTCGGTTCGACGCGGTGAAGCCCATGCCCTGCTCGGCAGCTCGGGCGCCGGTAAGTCGACCCTGCTCAACCTCCTCTCGGGCCTGCTGCCTGCACCCGCTGGCAGCATCTCCTTCGACGGCGCGGACGTGGGCCAGCTGGAGCCCTGGGCGCGCAAGGTGACGCAGGTGTTTCAGTTTCCCGTGCTTTATGACGCCATGACGGTGGCTGAGAACCTGTCGTTTCCCATGCGGGAACTGCCAGCCGCGGAGCAGCGGCGGCGGGCTGAGGATGTGGCGGAGCGGCTGGGAATATCCGGGGCGCTGCAGCTGAAACCGGAACGGCTGACCCTGGTGCAGAAACAGCTGGTCGCCATCGGCAAGGCGCTCATGCGGCCGGACGTTTCCCTGGTCCTGCTCGATGAGCCTCTCACCGCGGCGGAGCCTGAGCACAAATGGCAGCTGCGGCAGACCCTGCGGGCGCTGCAGGCAGACCTGGGCGCAACCATGATCTACGTGACCCACGACCAGACCGAGGCGCTGACCTTTGCCGACCGGGTCAGCGTGCTGCACGATGGCCGGATCCTGCAGACCGGAACGCCGGAAGAGCTGGTGGTCAGCCCCGATCACGAGCACGTGGGTTACTTTGTCGGCAGCCCCGGGATGAACCTCCTCGACGGCGAGGTCCGTGCGGGTCGCTGCCTGGTGGCGGACCAGGAGATCGGGACGCTGGCGGTTGCTGATGGCCCGGCTCGATTCGGCTTCCGGCCGGAGTGGGCATCAATGACGATGGCAGCGACGTCCCCGGAAGCTGGCGACGGGCCGACGCTGCCTGTGCAGGTGCGGGCAACCCGAACCCTCGGTACGGCGCGCGGCGTGACTCACGGCCTGGTGCTCGCCGAGCATCAGGGGGCGGAAGTGGTCACCCGGCAGGATCTAGGCGCAGTGGCCCCCGGACCCGCTGCGGTGCGGATCGAACCGGGTCGGCTGCTCGCGTTCCGCGATGGCTGGCGGGTTGCGCCGGGAGCGGGCGGCAGGTGAATGAGCAGATGAACAACCGCGCCTGGCTCGGCGTCCTGCCGGTGCTGCTGATCGTTGCTTTCAGTGCGGTCATCCCGCTGATGACGGTGGTGAACTACTCGGTGCAGGACATCTTCGACGTCAACACGCGGCTGTTCGTCGGGCTCGACTGGTACCGGGAGACGCTGCGGGATCCGCGTTTTCTTGATGCCCTCCTCCGCCAGCTCGCCTTCTCCGGCCTGGTTCTGGCCATCGAGGTGCCGCTCGGCGTGCTGGTGGCCCGGGCCATACCGCGGGACGGGCGCTGGGTCGGGCTGATTCTGGTGCTGCTGGCGGTGCCCCTGCTCATTCCCTGGAACGTGGTGGGCACCATCTGGCAGCTCTTTGCCCGACCGGACATCGGCCTCCTCGGCCAGCTGGTGAACGAGCTCGGCATCCCGTTCAACTACACGGCGAGCCCGACCCATGCCTGGGTGACGCTGATCATGATGGACGTCTGGCACTGGACCTCCCTGGTGGCGCTGCTGGCGTTCTCCGGCCTCACGGCCATTCCTTCGGCCTGCTACCAGGCGGCGACCATGGATGGCGCCAGCACCTGGCAGGTTTTCCGTCACGTCGAGCTGCCGCGATTGAAGGCGGTGCTGGTGATCGCCGTGCTGCTCCGGCTGATGGATAGCTTCATGATCTACACCGAGCCGTTTGTGCTCACCGGCGGAGGCCCGGGAAACAGCACCACCTTTCTCTCCCAATACCTCACCAGCATGGCGGTGGGGCAGTTTGATCTGGGGCCGGCAGCCGCGTTTTCTGTCCTCTACTTCCTCGTCGTTCTGTTGCTGTGCTGGCTGTTCTACACCAGCGTGATTGCCAACCGCGGAGATGCGCAGTGAGCGGTGCCGGTCCTGACAAGCGTGCGCACTGGATACTGCTGCTCTACGGTCTCTATCTGGCGCTGCCGATCTACTGGCTGCTGCGGCTGGCGCTGCAGTCGAACCAGGCGATCCTCTCCAACAGCCCGGATTGGACGCTGGCCAACTTCGTCGAGATCTTCTCCAACCCGGTCTGGTACCAGGGCTTCGCCAACTCGCTCTCCTACGTGCTCATCAACACGGTGATCTCGGTGAGCGTCGCGCTGCCGGCCGCGTACGCGTTCTCGCGCTACCGGTTCCTCGGCGACAGGCATCTGTTCTTCTGGCTGCTGTCGAACCGGATGGCGCCGCCGGCCGTTTTCCTGCTGCCGTTCTTTCAGCTCTACTCCGCGGTTGGCCTGTTCGACACGCCGCTGGCGGTAGCCCTCGCCCATTGCCTGTTCACGGTGCCGCTGTCCGTGTGGATTCTCGAGGGCTTCATGTCGGCGGTGCCCAGATCGCTCGACGAGATGGCGCGCATCGACGGCCACAGCCTGCCCTACTTCTTCTTCCGGATCTTTCTGCCGACGATTCGTGGCGGCATCGGGGTCACCGTGTTCTTCTGCTTCATGTTCAGCTGGGTGGAGCTGCTGCTGGCGCGAACGCTGACCGGCAGCGAAGCAAAACCCATCGTGGTGGTGATGACGAGGACGGTGAGCGCCTCCGGGATCGACTGGGGCGTGCTCGCCGCGGCTGGCGTGCTGACGATTCTGCCGGGCATCGCCGTGGTCTGGTTCGTCCGCCGACATCTGGTGAAGGGCTTTGCCCTGGGGCGTGTGTCGTGAGCTGGATGGCCTGGACGCTCCCGACGGCGCTCTTTTTCATCGGCATCGGCCTGGCGCTGCTGTCCATGACGATCTGGTCGCTGCGCTCCCCTGACTCTGCCCGGCGCGGCTTCCTGCCGCTCTCCACCACTCGGGGCGACCGCTTTTTCATCAGCCTGCTGGCCGCTGCCTTCCTGCACGTCGGCTGGCTGGCGCTGACCGATGCCAGCGTGCTGATTGCCAGCGCAATGGCCATCGTGCTCGCTTGCGTCTTGATGCGCTGGGGCTGAACGGGTTTCAATCCGGCCATTCGAATTTCACTCGAGGATGGCGATGCTGAATTTATACCGACGAGCTGCAGCTGAGACCTGGCGCCCGGACCTCTGCGGGCTGCGGCTGTGGCTGCTTGGCCTGGCGGCGCTGGCGCTTGCCGGCTGCGGCGACAGTGGCAGCAGCGGCGCCGATGCCGCGGGATCCGCGGTTGAGCCCGGCGCTGCCGCCGCGGACTTTGCGGCAAACGCCGCGCGCTGGGTGGCCGAGGAGTTTCAGCCGTCCACTCTCGATGAGGCGGCTCAGCTCGAGGAGCTCGCCTGGTTCACGGAAGCCGCCGCGCCCTATCGCGGCATGCGCATCAACGTGGTTTCCGAGACCCTCACCACCCACGAGTACGAAGCCACCGTGCTGACCAGGGCGTTCGAGGAGATCACCGGTATCCAGGTCACCCACGACCTGATTCAGGAAGGCGACGTGATCGAGAAGCTGCAGACCCAGATGCAGTCCGGCCAGAACGTCTACGACGCGTACGTGAACGACTCGGACCTGATCGGCACGCACTCGCGCTACGGCTACGTGGTGCCGCTGTCAGACTTCATGGCCGGAGACGGTGCCGATGTCACCCTGCCGACGCTCGACCTCGATGACTTCATCGGCCTGTCGTTCACCACCGGCCCGGACGGCAAGCTCTACCAGCTGCCGGACCAGCAGTTCGCCAACCTCTACTGGTTCCGCTACGACTGGTTTCAGCGTCAGGATCTGAAGGACGCGTTCCGCGAGCGCTACGGCTACGAGCTCGGCGTGCCCGTGAACTGGTCTGCCTACGAAGACATCGCTGAGTTCTTCACGGAGCACGTGGGAGAGCTCGACGGCGAGCGGGTCTATGGCCACATGGACTACGGCAAGAAGGACCCGTCCCTCGGCTGGCGCTTCACGGATGCCTGGCTGTCCATGGCGGGCGCCGGCGATGCGGGTATTCCCAACGGCCTGCCGGTGGATGAGTGGGGCCTCCGGGTGGAGGGCTGCCGCCCGGCAGGCGCGTCCACCTCCCGCGGTGGAGCGGCCAATGGCCCGGCGGCGGTTTACGCGCTCAGGAAGTACATGGACTGGCTGAAAACCTACGCACCGCCAGAAGCCTCGGGGATGACGTTCTCGGAAGCGGGCCCGGTGCCGGCTCAGGGCCACATCGCTCAGCAGATCTTCTGGTACACCACCTTCACCGCGGACATGATTGCGGACGGTCTGGCGGTGGTGAATGAGGACGGCACGCCGAAGTGGCGCATGGCGCCCTCCCCGCGCGGGCCGTACTGGTCTGAGGGCATGAAGCTCGGCTACCAGGACACCGGCGCCTGGACTTTCCTCGAGAGCACGCCGCTGGAACGGCGCAAGGCGGCCTGGCTGTACGCCCAGTTTGTGGTGTCGAAGACTGTGTCGCTGAAGAAAACGCTGGTGGGGCTGACGCCGATTCGGGATTCAGATCTGCGCTCGCAGGCGATGACGGAGGCGGCGCCACGGCTCGGTGGCCTGGTGGAGTTCTACCGCAGCCCGGCCCGGACGGCCTGGACACCCACCGGCACCAACGTGCCTGACTACCCGAAGCTGGCCCAGCTCTGGTGGCCGAACGTGGCGGACGCGGTGAGCGGCGCGGTGTCTCCCCAGGCGGCGATGGATGCCCTGGCGGCGCAACAGGATCGGGTTCTGGAGCGGCTGGAGCGGGCCGGGATTCAGGGTGAGTGCGGGCCGAAGCTGAACCCGGAGGAAGACCCGGAGGTCTGGCTGTCGCGGCCGGGTGCGCCCAAGCCCAGGCTGGACAACGAGAAGCCTCCCGGGCAGACCGTGCCTTACGATGCGCTGATTCAGGCCTGGCGCGAAGGCCGAGCTTCCTGAGCTGATCCGGATCGTGGCCAGGTAGGTTAGTAAAGACTTACTGGCAGAAAAAAGGCCGCCTTTCGGCGGCCTGTCAGGCAGCTGCTTTCCTGGGAGGGGTGTCGGTCAGCCAGCTGCCTGGAGGTCGAAGCGGTAAAGCCGCTATCAGTTGCCGGCTACCTGCACGGCGTCGGAAGCTGCTGCGTAGTGGGTGTAAGCCACACCGTTGTTGCTCAGCAGGCGACCACTCTTGGTGGTTTCGCAGCTGAAGCCCACCTCGACGCGCTGGCCGTCTTCCCAGGCGGTGGCGTTGATGTAGTAGCTACGGCTGTCAGCATTGTTGCTGATCAGGTACTCGCGCTCTGTAACCAGGCCGGTGAACTCGCTCTCGTTGGCTTCCAGGCAGGCCTGGTAGCCGCGGAACTCGCTGTCGCTGCTGGTTTGGGCTACTGCGGTCGCGCTCAGAAGGGCGGCGGCTGCGGCAATCATCAGGGGTGATTTCTTCATGGGTTCCTCTCGCTCTTTCATTGGCGGCGATCCTGCCGCGGGTGTTACTTAATAAGTGTTACCTAAGGTAACGATTAGTCGTTGACCTGGGAATAAAAGTAACGTAGAACAAGGTTCTCACTTATGTTGTACCCCCTCTGATCAAGGTAGATCGATATGTCCATGGCTTCGGGCTATGAGGTGGACTGGAATCTCGTGCGGACCTTCGTCTCTGTGGTGGAGGCTGGCAGCCTGTCCGGCGCGGCGCGGGCCCTGGAGCTCGCGCATCCGACGGTGGCCCGGCACATTCAGCAGCTGGAGAGCCAGTTAGGCGTTGCCCTGTTCGAGCGGTCGGCCAGCGGCCTGGCCCTCAACGACGCCGGGCAGCGGCTCGCCGACGTGGCCTTTCGCATGCGTCGCGAAGCCAAGGTGCTCGAGTCCGTCGGCGAAAGCGTGCGCTCTGAGACCACCGGACGCGTCCGCATCACCATCGCCGAGCTGCTGGCGGATCTGGTCCCGGAGCTACTGGTGCCGCTCAAGGATCTGGAGGGTGCTGATTCCCGTTACATAGAGCTCATCGTCACCCGGGAGCGATTGAACCTGCTCGAGCAGGAAGCAGACGTTGCCATCCGCCACATGCGGCCAGAACAGACCGAGCTGGTCTGCCGCAAGCTGGGCGCGGTGCCCATGGGCGCCTGGGCGAGCGAGGCGTACCTGAGTCGGTTCGGTGCTCCGAGCATGGACACGCTGAAGGAGCACCGCTTCATCGATGGCCTGTCCACCCGGGGGTTTACCCTGGCCCTGGAGCGGCTGGGCCATAAGCTGCCCGATTCGAACGTTGCGTTCCGTACGGATTGCCTGCAGAGCCAGCGCCGAGCGGCGGAGCTGGGCTGGGGGTTGGTTGGCTTGCCGGACTACCTGGCTCGACGCACGCCGGGCCTGATCAAAGTGCTGGGGGACGCACCGGAAGAAGTTGCTCTCGACATCTGGCTGGTTGCCCGGCCGGCGATGCGCCGGCAGAAGCTGCTGCGGCTTGTCTTCGACACCCTGGTGGATGGCCTCTCAGAGGCGTTCGGGGCGCCTCAGCCGCTGCCGGCTCACAGCGCCCGGCCGCCCGAAGAGCTCGCTTCCGCAGCGCCGGCACCGCTGGCTGCCGGGTAAGTGACCTCCTCGCTCAGGGCGTGGCCGTAGCGTACGGCCCGAGCCCGGAGCAGCCCTTCCGGCGGTGTGATCGCCTCACCATCGTGCAGGCGCCAGCCGCTGCCGGTGTTTATCTCCACCGAAGCACCCTCGGATGCGTTCACCACCAGCGCACCGTTTGCCGATCTGGTAATGGTGGGCACAGCGGTGCCTGGCTGCTCGCCGCCTGGCCAGAAGCGTTCGGCCATCTCGGCTTCATCTTCATCTGCCAGATCGGGGATCCGCAGCCGCCACTCGGCGTAGGCCATGCGCATTCGTGTCAGCGTTTCTAGATGCGCCGGGTCTTCTGCAAGGTTGTTGATCTCGAACGGATCCGCCTGCAGGTCGTACAACGCTTCCGCAGGCCGCGGCTCGAACCAGAGCGCTGCGGCCGGGCTCAAGGTGCCGGCATCGTGATGGCGCCAAAGCGTCCGCATGATCCGACCCTGGTCGCGGTAGTCGAGGTGGAAGGCGCCTGGCGTATTCGGGGCGAAGTAGCGCAGATACTTGAAGCGGTCGTCGCGAACGGCGCGCACCCGATCGTACTGCTCGTCCATCCGGTCCCGGCTGGCGTAGAGGTAACGGCGCTCAGGTGCGTTTTCGCCGAGTCGGTCCTGCCCCTGGTGGTACGGTTCGGGCGCCAGGCCGGCGAGCGCTAGCAGGCTGGGTGCCAGGTCGACAAAGGAAATCAGCCGCTCGTCCGTATCGCCCGGGCGAAAGTGTGGCGGCTGGAGAGGCGCCGGCCAGCGCACGATCATGGGAACCCTGATGCCCGAATCATGCAGCTCTCTTTTTGCCCGAGGCAGGGCATCGCCGTGGTCTGTGGTCCAGAGGATGATGGTGTTCTCGAGCTCCCCGTGCGCGGCAAGCATGCGCAGGATGCCGCCAACCTGAGCGTCCATGATCTGCACGTTGTCATAGTGATCGGCGATGGTCGCGCGCACAGCCGGCTCGTCCGGGTAATAGGGCGGTACAGCCACCTGTTCGGGATCAGTGCGAGCCGGCAGTCCTGCCCGGGCTGCAACCATGCGGGCGGCAACGGTGCGGCCGCCTTCGGAGTTGGTGTGCTCCGGCAGGAAGGTGGCGCTCTCGTGGGTGACCAGGAAGTTGATGTGGCCAAAGAAGGGCTGGCCGGCCGGCCGGTCGGCGAGAAAGTCGGGCCAGGACTGATCGAGCCTGAGCGCCGGCGCCTCGTGATCCCAGATCGATTCCGGGCCGCTACCGGCGAACGGACCGGAGAACTGATAGTCCAGCTTGCGGTCGGTGAAGGTCAGGTAGCCGGCACGCCGGAAGAGCTCCGGGAAGGCTTTCACCTCCGGCGGCGGAACGGCGAGATAGCGGGCGACCGGCGAGGTGAAGGTGCGCATGTGCATCGCGCCCAGGCTGATCTGGTGCATGCCGGTGATGAACGCAGCCCGGCTGGGCGCGCAGACGCCGGCAGAGGTGAAGGTGTTCGGGAAGCGGACGCCAGCCGCTGCCAGCTCGTCCAGGTTGGGCGTGCGGGCGATCGGGTCGCCGAAGGCGCCGACCCGGGCGCTCAGATCTTCGGCCATCAGCACCAGGATGTTCGGCTGGCCTCTGTCGTCGTCGGCGATGGCCGATTCCACCGCGCCGGCATCACTGCTGACAAGCCAGACAACGGCTATCAGCGTCACCAGCAGAGAGGGTCGCACATCGCCCGCATTGGTCGGCGTCTCGAGTCCACTGCTCATCGCTTGCTCCTCACTGTGCCTTCCTCACTGTGCCTGCAGGAAGTCGTTGATGGTGAAGCCGATGCCCAGCCGCTCCACCTTCTGGTCGTAGTCAATCAGGCTCTCGCCGTAACCATTGTAGTAGAGGGCGTAGAGGCGGAAGTGCTTGGTGATCGGGTAGCTCCAGGTGAGCTCGAAGCCGTTCTCCCGGGTGCCGGGTCTGAACATGGCGGTGAACGTATTCCGGTTCGGCGTCCAGATGGCGCGGATGTCCCCGTAACCCAGGTACTGATGGATGTCCGGATTATCGTCGGAGCTTTCGCTCTCCGGAAACCGGTACCAGGCGCGCAGCGCCAGCGACAGGTTTGGCGTCACATCCAGCGCCATCCGGCCCATCAGCCTATCCCAGCTGCGTGACAGCGGCTCGCTGCGACCGTTCGACTGGTGGTTGTAGCCCAGGTCCCAGCCGGCAATCTGCACGCCCAGCGGCAGCTTCGGCCCACCGTAGTGGCGCCAGAAGATCTCCGGCTCGTAGTTGGTTTCCCGGAAAGGTTTGGACAGGGCGCTGTTGTAGGCCTGGAACCAGGACTTGCTGGTGTAGCCGAACAGCAGGTCGTTGTTGGTGCCGAGCATGCGGCGCCAGAGCGGGAACTTGACGCTGATCTGCAGCACCGCCTCCTGTTTCTGCAGCCTGCCCTCCTCGTCCGTGACCTCCGGTCGGTTCGGATCGTTGCGCAGGCTGTAGGCGAGCAGGTAGTTGGGTAGGTGCGGCGTCAGGCTGTAGCTCCGGTCCAGGCTCTGGCGCTCGGCGGCGATCTGCTGGCTGAACGAGGCGACGGGCTCTTCCTTCTTCTCTAGGTTGAGCGCCTCCGCCTCTTCGGCGACGTCGGTGCTGGCGCATCGGGCCCGGATCTCGAGCACGGTCACCTCCGGAGCCGCCTCGGCGATCTGCCTCAAGTAGCACTGCTCGAGGGCGTCGGCCCGAGCGAGCGTTCCCAAGCACAGAGCGATGAGGGCGACCGGCAGGGTCGTGATGATGCGCATTCAGTTCTCCGACGTGTTGGCCGAGGCCGTATCCTAGCGGAACAGTGAGCAGGCAAGTCAGTGCCGGAGGCGCTACATTGCCCGCTGATCCAGCACGGGAGACCGCTATGTCCGACCCCTATCTTTACAGCGTCACCAACAACGTGGCGATGTTCAGCATCAACGACGCGCCCTGGAACCTGATGAGCCTGGCGTACATCGACCGGCTCGAGGAGCAGTTGCCGGAGGTGCTGGCGGACGACTCGATACGGGCCATGGTGTTCACCGGTGAGGGCCTCGAGCATTTCTCCGCCGGCATGAACCTCAAGCAGCTGCCGGAAGGCATGAAGCGGGCGGGCAGCCCGGAGGCTTTCTTCGGGCAGCGGCACAGGGTGCTGGACATGATTGAAAGCGGCGGGACGCCTGCCATCGCCACGCTGTTCGGTTTCTGCCTGGGCGGCGGCCTGGAGTTGCCGCTGGCCTGTCACTTCCGGATCGCCGCAGATGAAGGAGCGCAGATCGGCCTGCCGGAGATGGATCTAGGCAGCGTGCCCGCCTGGGGCGGCTCAGCGCGCCTACCGAGAGCGGTCGGCAGAACCTACGCGCTGGACATGATCCTGCGCGGGCGCAAGATTGATGGCGCGGAGGCCTACCACATCGGCCTGGTCACCGAGCTGCATCCCGTTGCCGAGCTGAAAGCCCGCGCCCAGGCGCTGGCCGAAGAGCTGGCGGCCCAGCCACGGCTGGCGGTGAAGTCCATGCTGGACACCGTGGTCGGCTTCGAGACGAAGTCGCAATCGGAGTCGATCGCCGACGAGTTGGCGGCAGCGGCAGCAAACCGGGGCACGGCTGATTCGCAGGAAGGGATGCGGGCGTTTCTGGAGAAGCGGAAGCCCGTCTTCAATCAGGGGTCGTAGCTTCCTCGGCCAGCAGCTGGCTTTCCGCCACGAACTGCCAGCTGCCGTCTTCCTGCTGGCAGAGGCTGTAGGCCGCCTTCTCGTCCCGCCCGCGGAAGGTGAGGTTGCGCATGGCGGCGCGCCGACAGAGCTGATCGTTGTGGGTGAAGGTGGCCAGCACGATCAGCGAGCCGCGGTTCCCGGTATCCGGGTTTGACCAGTTCACCTGGTCCCGATCGTCACGATTGTTCAGAAGATCCTGGGCAGCCTCTTCGAGCAGCGCCCAGTCCGACTCGTGGAAATCGGTGACGGCCGCGCCGCGCATCCAGTGCCAGACGGCGTAGCCGGGCAGGGCGGTGGCGAGCAGGCAAACTGCCAGGCCGGTGGCAGCAATGCGCACGGTAACGGCCCGGCGTCTGCCGCTCTGTCCTGAATTCGCTGGCATCATCGTGTTCCTCGGTTGCTCACGACCCTGTACCGATGAGACCACGTCTGACGATGGCCGTTCAACCACCCAGCGTGCGGCCCACGCCGCCGCGACGCGGGTCACCAACGGCATCCAGCCGGCCGCTGTCGAAGTGACGGACCAGGTGCACGCCGCCGAAGAACAGGCTCGGTGCCTCCCACTGCTGAATCTCTGCGGGCAATCCGGGCACTCCGTTGAAGCCCGCCGGCTCGAGGCCAGGCTCCAGCGACAGCAGTTCCGGCTCCAGGTGCAGCCGCGGCCGGGTCACCGCTGATTCGGGCTCGCAGCTGTGGTGCAGCAGCGCCACCAGCACCTGAACGATGGCGCTGCGGATTCGGTTTGAGCCGCCGGAGCCGAGCGCCGCCTGGTAGCCGTCACCGATGACCAGGGTTGGCGCCATCATGGAACCGAGGCGGCGGTCCGCCTGCCAGTTGTCGATGCCAGCCGGGTTGATGTCTTCCTCGCCGAGCATGTTGTTGGTCATGATCCCGGTGCCGGGAATCAGGCAGCCCGAGCCCTCGCCGTTGGACAAGGTCATGGCGGCCACATTGCCTTCGCCATCCACCACGCTGATATGGGTGGTGCCCCGGCTCACCTGATCCGAGTCGTCGAGCAGATGGGTACGCGCGGCGGAGGTGGCGGCCAGCGCCTGGGCAACCTCCAGCGGCGAGGCGCTGCCGCTCTCCAGAGCCTCAAGCGTGTGGCGGATGAGGGTGCCGCCGGCGGAAGGCGGCGGGTTGCTGTGCAGCAGGGTGCCCTGGTAGCGGGTGCGCAGCGGCGAGCGCTCGATGACTTCATAGGCAGCGAGATCTTCCCGGCTCAGGTGGCCGCCGCCTTCGCGGCAGAGGCCGGCGAGCCGGGCGCCCATCTCGCCGAGGTAGAACAGCTCCGGGCCCTCTGCGGCCAGATGCTCGATGCTGTCCGCCAATGCTTCCTGGCGGAAGTGTGTGCCCGTCTGCGCGGCCGCGTAGTGCCCCTCGGCATAGATCGGGCGGACGATGTCGAAGATGCCGCCCTGAAAGTCGTTGATCTCCGTGCCTTCGCGCGCTGCCCGGATGGCAGGCAGAACCAGCTCGGACATGGGCAGCCGAGCGTACCGTTCCCGGGCGGCAAACATCCCGGCAACGGTACCCGGGGCGGCGATCGAGCCTGGACCGATGTGAAAGGTCTGGGTAGCGGTACCGAAGTCAGCGTCGATGGCGTGCAGGGCATCGGCGCTGCCGAGGCGGGCTCGGGGCGTATGCGCAAAGAAGTCGAGGAGCATGGCATTGCCGTCAGCTGGCTTTGCCAGCAGAAAGCCACCGCCAGCCAGCGAGGTGAGCACGGGTTCCACCACGCAGGCAGCGAACTGGGCGGCGATGGCTGCATCGAAAGCATTGCCGCCCGCCTCGAGGATCTGAATGGCCGCGTCGGCGGTCACCGGGTGACCGCAGGCGACGGCGCCGGAAGTGCGCATGGGTTCTGTTCCTGCTGGCGCCTCGGTCAGCGAGCGCGCCGGATCGAATGGGCACTTTACCGGTCGTTTCCTCTGGTAGGCTACCCGGGATGACCGCGTCACCCCACTATCTGAGCGCCTCCGGTTGGAACGCCCTGCTGCCGGCCCATTCGGGAATGACGCTCAACGCGGACATGACGGCAGACCTCGTGGTGGTGGGAGCCGGTTACACAGGGCTCGCGGCGGCACGGCGTTGGGCTGAGCTGGATCCGGATGCCTCGGTGCTGGTGCTGGAAGCGCTGACCCTGGGCGAAGGCAATCCCGGCCGCAACTCCGGCTTCCTGCTCGAGGTGGCGATGGCGGAAGATGCCCAGGCATCAGCCGTTACCCGGCTGGCTGAGTGCAACCGGCTGCTGGCGGAAACCATGGCGGAGATCAATCGGCAGGTGGCTGCCTCCGAGGTGCCCTGTGAGCTGGTCCGGCGTGGCACCTATCGGGCGGCAGTCGGCGCGGCAGCCCGCAAGTCGCTGGCTGGCTACCGACGGTTTCTCGATGCGGCCGGATTACCCTACGCGGCGCTGGACCGCGAAGCCCTGGCCGCCCGGATCGGCACGCGCTTCTACAGCGAGGGGCTGTACTCGCCGGATTGTCATCTGGCGCAACCGGCAGCGTTGATCCGGGCTTTGGCGTCGACGCTGCCCGCCAATGTGCAGATCCTCGAACGGGCATGCGTTGATAGTCTTGTCAAAGACGCGGCTGGCTGGCGGCTGTCCGTCGGCGGGCATCAGGTGCGGGCGCCGCAGGTGATTCTGGCCAACAACGCGTTCGCTAAAACGCTGCACCGCGGCGCCAATCGCGTGGTTGCGATGTACACCTCCGCAGGGATCACCGAGCCGCTGACGGCGGCCGATCTCGCCAGCCTCGGCAGCGACGGGAACTGGGGCCTGTTGCCGGCCCATCGGTTGGGTGCGACCCTGCGCCGGACGGCGGATGGCAGGCTGCTGGTGCGCACGTTCCACAGCTACGAGCGTGAGGAAGCGCCGGCCAGCCTGCCGGACAGGCTGGCTGAGTATCTGCAGCGACGCTTCCCTGAGGTTTCGCTGCCCGGCTTCGTCAGCGTCTGGTCCGGTGCGGTTGGCTACACTCAGGGCGGCGGGCCGCAATGGGGCGCGTTGGATCATGGGCTCTGGGTATCTGCCGGGTGCAACGGCGGCGGCGTGGTGAAAGGCACGCTGTTCGGTCGGACGCTCGCGGAATGTGCCCAGGCGGAAGGCGCCGGCGGCCGCCGGCAGGGCGCGGCGAGCGGCGACATCGTTGAGTTGTTCGGTGCAGCCCGCTGGTTGCCGCCGGAGCCGATCCGGCGCTTCGGCTATCAGCTGGCTGCCGGCTGGGAAGCGCGCTCGGGCGCGGCGGATGCGCTGGGGCGGTGATCAGCCTGCGGGATTAGATGAAACGGGAGGAATGCGGTGAGTGAAGGGGAGACCATGGGCGCGCTGAGCCTGCTGCCAGCGGGCATCGCCATCGTGCTCGCGTTCGCCACCCGCAACACCATCTTCTCGTTGGCGACCGCCTGCCTGATCGGCGTGCTGGTGGCGGGAGAAGGTCTGCTCGGTTTTCCCAACCTGCTGAAGAACGTGCTCGGCACCACGGCCTTCTCCTGGATCTTCCTGCTCGAGCTCTTTATCGGCGTCACCATCGCCTTCTTTCAGCGCACCGGCGCGATCGAGAACTTCAGCCGCTGGGTGGAAAGCCTGTCCCTGACCCGGATCCGGGTGCAGCTGATTGCCTGGGTGATGGGCATGTTCGTGTTCTTCAGTGACTACTTCAGCCCGCTGTTCGTGGGTGCGACCATGCGCGACCTCTCCGATCGGTATCGGATCTCCAGGGAGAAGCTCGCCTACATCGCCGACTCCACCTCGGCGCCGGTCAGCGTGCTGGTGCCGGTGACCGGCTGGGCCGTATTCATCGCCGGGTTGCTGATCGGCATGGGGCCGGTCGAGGACCCGGTAGACGCCATGGCGGTTTTTGTGGCCTCCATCCCCTTCAACTTCTACGCGCTGCTGGCGGTGGCCATGGTCGGGCTGATTGCCAGCCGCATCATTCCCGACTTCGGGCCGATGGCGAAAGCAGAAGCGCGGGCCCAGGAAGAGGGCAAGGTGCTGCGCGACGGCGCCGAGCCGCTGATGGGCGAGGAGCTCACAGAGATAAAGGTTTTCCCCGGCATCCGCACCAGCCTGTTCTGGAACTTCGTGCTGCCGGTGCTGGTGGTCATCAGCGTCGGCATCGGTACCTTCATCGTCACCTCGTCGGCGCTGACCATGGAGGCCTTTCTGCTGTCCGCGATCATTGCCGGAATCATCATGCGCGCCCAGGGTATCCCGCTGGCGGACGTGATGAAGACGGCGGTGGCAGGCGTGAAGGGGGTGATGCCGGCGGTGATCATTCTGGCGTTTGCCTATGCGTTGAATGACTTGTCAAAGACCATGGGCACCGCGCAGTACATCGTCTCGGTGACCGAAGGCTGGTTGACCCCGGCGCTGCTGCCCGGGCTGACGTTTCTGATCGCCGGCGTGATCGCCTTCTCCACCGGCACTTCCTGGGGCACCTTTGCGATCCTGATGCCGCTCAGCGTTCCCATCGCCTTCACCTTTTCGGGCGGTGAGCCGGGGACAGTCGTGTATGCCACCGTTGCCGCGGTCGCCGGGGGCGGCGTGTTCGGCGATCACTGCTCGCCGCTCTCGGATACTTCCATCCTCGCCTCAACCGGGGCGGCTTCCGATCACATCGATCACGTGAAGACCCAGATTCCCTACGCCTTTCTAGTTGGCCTGCTGAGCCTGGTCATCTACCTGCTGTTTGGCATGATGTTCTGAACTGCCGCGAGACGACCCGGAGGCCAACGCAATGAACCTACGCATCCTGACCGTACTGCTGCTCCTTGGCGGGCTTGCCTGGTGGGTGTTCGCCACGCCGTCCGTCACGTCCGCGGAGCTGCCGACCTCTGCGGACGCGCTGGCGCAGGGAGAATATCTGGTCGCCGCGGGCGGCTGCATCAGCTGCCACGAAGGCGAGGCAGGTGGCTTGAGTGGTGGCCTGGCCCTGGAATCGGACTTCGGCATCTTCTACGCGCCGAACATCACGCCGGATGAGGAAACGGGCATCGGTGGCTGGACGGCAGAAGATTTCCTGCTGGCGATGAAGCACGGTCGCTCTCCCGGCGGCGGCTTCTACTACCCCGCGTTTCCCTACAAGTCTTACGCCGGCATGACGGACGAGGATGTGCTGGCCGTGGCTGCTTTCCTGCTGGCGCAGCCGGCGGTGAGCACGGAGGTGCCGGCCAACGAGCTGCCGGGCTGGCTGTTCCGCTGGACGATCGCCGGTTGGAACCTGCTGGAATCGATGGCCAACGGCGACTTTGCCGAGATCGATGATCCCCAGATCGCGCGCGGCGCCTACCTTGCCCGGCACCTGGGCCATTGCGGTGAGTGTCACAGCCCACGGAACGGGCTGGGTATCGTCGATCAGTCCCGGGAGTTCGCCGGTGGTGTGCTCGACGGCAAGAACGTCGGCGCCATTGACGCGGAGGCGCTCGGCAGCTGGTCGGAAGATGCGTTCGCGCTGTTTCTCACGCTGGGCCTGAAGCCGGACGGGGACTTCGTCGGTGGCAAGATGGAGCCGGTGATCGAACACAACACCAGCCGCCTGTCGCAGGAAGACAGAGCGGCGATGGTGGCGTTTTTCGTTCGCGGTCAGCAGTGACCGCAAGCGGCGGGGCGGACGCCCCGCCGATTAGGTCCTTACTCGTCGTCGACGCGATAGGAATCGTGGCAGTTACCGCAGGTGCCACCGAGGTTGCGCAGACCGCCCAGGGTCGCGGCCTGATCGCCGCCCGCTGCCGTGGCGGCAAACGCGGTGGCGGCTTCCTCGAGCGCAGCTGCTTTGGCAGCGAAATCATCCGGATTGTCCCAGATCACCGGCAGCGCTTCCGTCTCCACGTCGAACGCCCGGGTGTCCATGGCCGCGAACAGTTCCGGGATCATGGGCGCCAGCGCGGCCATTCGGGTGGCGTTGCGCTCAGCAACCGCCGCATCAAAAGGTGCGCCACGAGCCATGCCGACAATGGGGCCGATATTCACGCCCAGCAGCTTGAACACTGCCTGACGGTTCTCCGTCGCCATTGCCGCCTGTTGTTCCGGGGTGGGGCCTTCCTCGGCCGATACGCTGCCCGCGAGCAGCAGGCTGAGTGCGAACGCTAAGATGATTCTCTGCATGGTTTCCTCTCCATAGTCTCCAAGGTCAGTGGCCGATGGTGACGGAAGGCCGCTGCCCGGGCAAGGGGCGCGGGAGGATTAAGCCGGTGCGGCCGCCTCCGTGAGTCGCAGTGTGCTGGGGTGGAACAGGTCTTCCACCGTCAGGTGTTTCTTTGCCAGTCCCTGTTCGTAGGAGTAGAGGAAGAGGGCCTCCAACGCACGGCGATTGGCTTCGATGCCGTAGGGCCAGAAGTTGCTACCCATGAGTGCCCGGGTGTCCTCAAGATCCTGCAGGAACCAGGGCATGGTGCCGAATATCCACTGCTCTCTGAGGGCGCCGTAGTGCAGTGACTTTGCCTCCGAATAAGCGTTGAACACTGCTTCCGGCAGCCAGGGGTGCGCATCGATCAGATCGTTCCTGATCGCCACGGCATGCATGATGGGGAAGATGCCGGTGCGCTTGAAGTAGTCCTGCTCCACGCTTCGGGAATCTTCAAAAAGGCGTTTCACCTTCGGATGTCCGGCAGCAAACGCTTCCGGTTCACCGGCATGGAAAAGAGCATCCACGTCACCGTCCAGTAGCATCTGGGACTCGTCTTTGCCAGCGGGGCCGGTGCGCACGGAGATGGTCTCAGGCAGCACACTTTCCTGAGCGGAGATTTTGCCGGCATCGTCGGCGCTGGAATCGGCCGCAGATATCACCCACTGCACATCTTCCGGACGCAGTCCGTACTCGTGTTGCATGATGCCGCGAATCCAGGTCAGGGAGGTGGAGGAGTAGCCGGGTGTGCCGATTCTGCGACCTTTGAGATCGCTGGGCTTCTCGATGCCGCGATCGCTGTGGATGAAGATGCTTTTGTGCCGGAACAGACGAACGGGAAACACCGGGATCAGCGAGTAGGCACGGAAGTTCTCGTTGGCGTAGGCCAGCATGAACGGCGACAGACCGATTTCGGTGACATCCAGCGTTCGTGGGCCCGAGAACACGTGGGTGTTCAGGTCGCCGATCTTGCCGGGTTGGTAGCTGACCCTGGCACCTGCCACCTGGACCCTGCCGTCGGTCAGCGGTCGAATATGATCAAGCGGGTAGCCGGACAGGGAGAGCGTCAGCGGTGACGCGCTCCGAGCCGGGCTGCCGAGCAGCGTGCCGGCAGCGGCCAGGCCGGTGCCCAGCAGCTGCCGCCGGGAGAAGCCGTTCACTTCTCTATACGCTCCACGCCGGTGTAGGGCTCGCCACGAGCTACCGGCGTATGCGGGTACTCGGCGATCTGCGCGTCGTGGCGCGCCTTCATGGCATCGAACTGGGCCCAGGCCCAGAGAAATTCGGCCATCAGCGGGTGCTCTTCGCGGGGGTCTTTGTAGAGGTCGAAGAATTCGGCGCCTGCCAGCGCCCCGGGGCCGACGGGCAGCAGTCGTTTGAACTGCTGCTTCACTATCGAGCCCATCGTCGGACCTTTATAGGTGAACACGTAGTCGCGGCGGCCATGGGTGTCACCTTTCACAAGGAGAGCAGTCTGATCGATACCGTCGATCACCCGATCCCTCGGGATCTTGTTATAGCGGCCGCTGATTCTGGCGAAGGTATTGAACAGATCGGAGACATGCACGATGTCGCCAACCACTGAGCCGGGCTCGATCACGCCAGGCCATGTGGCAAAGGCCGGGACGCGGATACCGCCTTCGGTCACATCGTTCTTGCCGCCGCGGAAGAAGCCGTTCTGCCCGGTTTCCGGATGCACCGGCTCCATGGGGCCGTTGTCAGCCATGGCGATCACCAGAGTGTTCTCGGCGATGCCAAGCTCCTCGAGCAGCGCATACAGCTCGCCGATTTTGGCATCCATCTTCTTGATGCTTTCGGCGGAGGAGGTGGCGTGCTGGGTGGTGAAGGGGCGGCTGGCGTCCTGGTCCGCCAGCTCGTAAAGGTTCGGCCACCACTGCAGCATGAAGGGCTTGTCGCTGTTGGCGTGCTTGGCAACAAACTCCTTGGTCCGTTCCCACATTCTGGCGTTGGCCTGCACATACTCTTCCGGGGATTGGGGGGTGGAGAACTCACGATGTTCACCACCCTCGGTGCCTTCCACAGTCCACATCCAGTCCAGGGGCCGGAAGGAATCGTCGAAGAAGTACTTTTTGTCGTAGCCGTCCGGGCTGTAAGCGGTGGAGTAGCCCTGATCCTCAGCGCCGGCGTTAAATGCCTGGCCGGCGAACTGGTTGTACAGCGAGAAGACGGCCTCATCCCAACCCTGGTTGGTGACGTAGCCTTCTTCCTGGTCGCCGAAGTGGGCCTTCTCGAAGAAGCCGGTGTGGTAGGTATCGTCGACAACTTCGGCGATCGTCACCTCGGAAGCTGGCAGTCCCATGCGATGGATGGGGAAGATGGGGAAGATCATCCCTGAGCGAACGGCCAGCCGGCCGGTGGCCGCTGCCACCCGAGTCGGGGTGCAGGATGGCTCAGTGTACATCCGGGTGAAGGACACACCCTGCTCCGCCATCTGCGCCAGGTTCGGTGCTTCGTAGCCGGAGATGTCCGTCAGCAGGCGGTGGCCGACGGCGCCATAGCGCATGTCGTCCCAGAGAATGTGGATGATGTTGGGCCTTTTGCCGAAGCGGGCCTCAAGCTCGGCCAGCTTGGCGGCAATCTCTTTGTCCTCTTCCGCCCAACGCTCGCCATTCTTCTCCCAGAGGCGCTGGAACTCCGCTTCGTGGATGAGGTTGCCTGGTACTTTGGCCTTCTGCGCCTGGGCGGGCTGAGCGATGAAACCCAACAGCGCCAGGCCGGCCATCAAGATGGCCAGTGTGTTTCTGATCATGTGCTACTCCTTGCGTTTCCTTGCATCTCAAGGCGACCGGGTTGGACAGCGCCCGGGAGTTGAGTTCCCCGGCTGTCTTCACCGGGGCAGAGAGTGCTGCTATTTTTACCGACGACACATCACAAATTCGCAAGGAAGCGCGAACGTATGACACGGGCAGAAAGGCAGCTGGCGACCTACGAGTCCCTCGATGCCTGTGCCGAGGCACTGGCGCCCAGAGGTATGGATCTGGAGCTCCTGCAGCTGGGTCCAGGCTCCGGTCGTGTGTCCATGCAGACCACTCAATGCCGTACTTTCACCCTGCAGCGTGTGCATATCGATGCGCCGGCCATTCGTCGCGGCTCCCTCAATCCGGAGACAGTTTCCATCGCACTCTGGGCTGAACATCGGCCGCAGGAAGGCACCTGGTGCGGTCGGCCGCTGGGGGACGCGGGCGTCAGCGTGTTTCCCGATGAGTTTTCCGCCACCGGCAAGCACTGCCTGAGCGGTACCGTCATCGATGTGACGCCGGCCCGCTGCCTGGATACGGCGGCGCTGCTGGAGGTAGAGCTGAAGCCCGGCTGGCATGGCGGGACGGTGATTCAGCCGCTCCCTGAGGCCCGGCTCGACAGGCTCTGCAGAAATTTGAGCGCGCTGGAATCGGGCGCCGCCGACGATCATACGGAGCTCGAGGTGCTGTCCGGGATCATCGGTGCGCTGGCCCAACCGGCACGCTCCCGTCCCCGCGCCAGCCAGCGAGCCAGGGCTTTTGCCGCCGGCCGCGAGCACATTCTTGCCTGTGGGTCTGACCTCCCGACCATGCCGGAACTCTGCCGCGCCGCAGGCGTGTCGTTGCGAACGCTGGAGTACGCCTTCCGTGAGCATGTGGGCATGACGCCGGTTCAGTACCTGAAGGTGTATCGCCTGAATCAGGTCCGGCAGATGCTCAGGCGCGGCCAGACCAGGACCGTGGCCGATGCGGCCAACGCCTGGGGGTTCTGGCACATGGGTAAGTTCGCCGGGGATTACCGCGGGCTTTACGGGGTGAACCCGTCCGCTGATCTGCAGCGCTGAGTCAGTCCGAGTCGGCCTGCTCCGGGAACATGGCATCCCAGTCGAACACCTCAACCAGCTCACCCGACAGGGTGTAGGCCGCGTCTGCCAGCTCCGTGCTGGAGGTGGCGGTGCTCATCACGCCGGTGACCCAGTGCGGACCGTACGGGTCTTCGACGAACACCGCTTCCGGCAGGGACACGAACACGATCTGGTTCGGTGGCGGCGGCGGCACGTGAATGCAGGCGCCGAAGTACGGGACCATCAGGAAGTCTTTGAGCTTCTCGCCTTCCATCGCCAGCGGGACCAGATAGCCGGGCAGCTTGACCCGCTGGCCGTCCAGCTCGGCCACCACCGGCACGTCCGCCATATCGACCGGCTCCGGTGGGGCCGGGTCGAAGAAATGATCGACCGAGACGCTCGGTGGGATCCAGCCTTCCGGCAGCAGGTCGTCCCAGGAAATCTCCCGGACGGCGGCGGGCTCATCGGCAGCCATGGTCGGCGTGCCGACGCTCAGCGCTGCGATCAGGAAAAACAGGCAGAGGTGCCATGACCTGCGGGCTGGCTGGCGGTCTGGCAGCGGTGTTGCTGAAAGAGTCATCGGCTGCATGGCTGCTAACTCGTACTACGTTCACTCAAGTGGACGCTGAGTCTGGCGGCCGTATGGCGGAAGGTCAATGTGCGGGTTGGCTCGTTCTACCAGCTTCCCGGCGACGGCCCCGGCTGGCTGCCGCAGCTTTCCGTTTTCAGCGGCAGCGGGCTATGATCGTCAGCGCAAGAGAGGAGGTGCTACTAAATGTCCGATTTTCACGCCATCGAGATGCAGTCGATCACCGGCGAGCCGGTCAGCCTGTCCAAGTTTCAGGACAATCTCTGCCTGATCGTCAACGTCGCCAGCCGCTGAGGACTCACGCCTCAGTACGCAGGTCTGCGTACCCTTTATCACAATCACAAAGACCAGGGCTTCACCGTTCTCGGCATGCCCTGCAACCAGTTTGGCGCTCAGGAGCCAGGCACCGAGGCGGAGATCCTCGAGTTCGTGCAGTCGAACTACGACGTGGACTTCCCCATGTTCGCCAAGATCGAGGTGAACGGTGACGGCACCTGCGAGCTTTATCAGCTGCTCAAAGAAGCGCAGCCAGGCGACATCGGCTGGAACTTCACTAAGTTTCTGGTGGATGGCGCGGGCAACGTCGTGGAGCGGTTCGAGCCGCAGGTAACCCCGGAGGAAATCGAGCCCCGGGTCAAAGAGCTGCTCGGCTGAAGCCCGAAGCAGCGCCCCGCGAACGACCGGCCCATCGGGGCCGGCTCGCGGGCCCGGCTGCTACTGGGCGACCCGAACGATGCGCCCCTCGGGACCGTCGGTCACCAGCAGTATGCTGCCGTCCGCAGCCACCCGGACATCACGGATCCGGCTTTCGAGCTCGGAAAACAGTGGCTCCTCGGCCACCGTGCCGTTGGCGGCGATGCTCAGACGTTTGACGTCCCTATCGACCAGAGCGCCGACCAGCAGGTCGCCGTTCAGCGCTGGAAACATCCTGCCGCGATAAACAGCGAAGCCGGAGGGGGCGATGGAGGGCACCCAGTACTTGATCGGCTGGGCCATATCCGGGTGCTCGGTAAAGGGCGATACGTAAGCACCTGAGTAATCCAGGCCGTAGGTGATGGCCGGCCAGCCGTAGTTCGCGCCCGGCACGAGCACGTTGACCTCGTCACCGCCCCTGGGCCCGTGCTCGTGCAGGTAAACGGTGCCGGTCTCTGAATCCAGGACCAGGCCCTGCGGATTGCGGTGCCCATAGGTCCAGACCGCGGGGTGGCCGAACTGGCCGTCAGCGAACGGGTTGTCCTCAGGAATGCTGCCGTCCGTGTTGAATCGCACCGACTTGCCCAGGGTGGTGAACGGATCCTGGGCCAGCTCGCGGTAGTCGAAGCCGTCGCCGGTGGTGAGCATCAGCGTGCCGTCCGCCAGAAAGATGAGCTTGCCGCCGAAGTGCTGCGGCATCCGCTTTCTCGGCTCGGCGACGAAGATGACCTCCACCTCAGCCAGCGCGCCGTCAGCCAGCCGGGCCCGCGCGACCGTGGTCGCGTTGGATTGCCTGTTACCTTCCGCGTAGGCGAGGTAGATGATGCCGTTGCTGGCGAACGCCTGATCGGGCAACACGTCGAACAGGCCACTCTGACCGCTCTGGGCAAAGAACACGGCCGGCACGTTGCTGATCTCGCTGATCGAGCCGTCGCTGGAAACGTGCTTCAAAGCGCCGCTCCGCTCGGTGATCAGGAGGGACCCGTCCGGAAGCTCGGCCAGCCCCCAGGGATAGTTGAGCCCCTCGGCCACGGTCGTCAGCTGGTACTCGAGCGCGTTGGCAGCCGTCGCCAGGCAGAGCAACGCCATGACCGCTGCGATGCGTTGTCGGAGAGTTCTGAGCATCTTCGTGAGTCCTTTCAAGCCGGCTGCCGGAAGCCATCGCCGGGGGATATGCGCTTTCGAAGTCGGTATCCTATGGCAAACCTCTCAAGGGATGGAAGCTAGTGATTCGATCGATCGGGGCGTTCCTCGTCGCCGTGCTGACGGCTTATGTCATCGGTGCGGCGCTCGCAACCCAGCACGTGCTTGGCTCGCTGACCACCATGGGCATGAACATCGATTTTGGTGTCTGGGCCCACGCCACCCTGCACGACCTGATCAGCATGGCCGCGCTCTACGCGCCTCTGCTGGCGATTGCCTTTCTGGTCGCGTTGCCCGTGATCCTGCTTGTCTGCAGGGGCCGGCCCGGCTGGCGCCGGATCGGCTACACAACCGGCTTCTTCGCCGCGGTGGTGGTGATGCACAGCCTCATGCCCATGGTGCTGAACGTCACCCCAATCGCCGCGACGCGGATGTTCGGCGGGCTCATCCAGCAGGGGCTGGCTGGCGCCGTCGGCGGCTACGTATTCTATCGTCTGGGCCGGGCAGCCATCGCTGACAAGCTGGCAGAGGCGGGAGAGCAGGGCGCATGAGCGAGCAGAACGCGGCCGGCGAGGAGAGCAGCGGCGGCGCGCTTGCGCGGGCGCTGGACTGGATCGAACGGGTAGGTAACAAGCTGCCGGACCCGGCTTTGCTGTTTTTTTTCCTGCTGATTGCGGTCTGGCTGCTCTCGGCGCTGATGAGCCAGTTCAGCTACGACCACGTCGACCCTCGTTCCGGCGAGGCCATTTCGGTGCAGAACCTGCTCACCGGTACCGCCATCACCAGCTTCTTCTCGAACATGGTCAGCACGTTTGTGCAGTTCCATCCGCTCGGCGTGGTGCTGCTGGCCATGCTCGGCATCGGCGTGGCCGACCACACCGGCTTCATCAAGGCGGGCCTGAGAGCGCTCCTGAACGTGACCTCGCAGAAGCTGCTGACGCCGATGCTGCTGCTGATCGGCATCATCAGTCACAGCGCGGTGGACGCGGGCTACGTGCTGGTGATCCCGCTCGGTGCGGTGATCTTTCAGGCAGCCGGCCGGCATCCGCTGGTGGGCATCGCGGTGGCTTTTGCCGGCGTGTCGGGCGGCTTCTCGGCCAACTTCGTGCCGTCGGCGCTGGACCCCATGCTTCAGGGCATCAGCCAGGCGGGCGGCCAGCTGATCGATCCGAACCTGACCCTGAACCCGCTGAACAACTGGTTCTTCACCTCCGCATCCACCCTGCTGATCATCGGTCTCGGCTGGTACATCAGCGAGGTGCTGGTGGAGCCCCGGCTCAAGCACCTGCCGCAGGACGGCGATCTGGCGGATGTCAGCCAGATGGAGGCGCTCTCGGATGCAGAGCGCGGCGGCCTGACGGCTGCCATCGTCGCCATGGCGGTCGGGCTCGGCCTGCTGGTGCTTACCGCTTTCCCGGAAACCTCCGCCTGGCGGGCGGCGGACGGCCAGCTGGCCTCTTCGGGCGCGCCGCTGATGAGATCCATCGTGCCGCTGATCTTCCTGCTGTTCATCATTCCCGGCGTGGTCTACGGCTACGTGGCCGGCACGGTCGCCAACCATCGGGACGTGATCGCCGGCATGACCCAGGCCATGAGCGGAATGGGCTACTACATCGTGATGGCGTTCTTCGCGTCGCTGTTCATCGCCGAGTTCGGCCGCTCGAACCTCGGCGCGCTGTTCGCGCTGCAGGGCGCAGCCTGGCTGGAAGCGGCGGCAATGCCGGCGGTCTTTACGGTGATCGGGCTGATTCTGATCACCGGCGTGATCAACCTGTTCGTGGGCTCAGCCTCGGCGAAGTGGGCATTGCTGGCACCGATCTTCGTGCCCATGCTCATGCAGCTCGGCATCTCGCCGGATCTGACCCAGGCGGCCTATCGGGTCGGCGATTCTTCGACCAACATCATCACGCCGCTGATGCCTTACTTCCCGCTGGTGGTGGTGTTCTGCCAGCGCTACGTGAAGTCGACGGGGATCGGCACGGTGGTGGCAATGATGCTGCCTTACTCGGTGGGCTTTCTGATCGTCTGGTCGGCGTTCCTGGTGCTTTACTGGACGCTTGGCCTGCCGCTCGGACTCGGCGCCAGCTACAGCTACCCCGGCTGAATGCGCGCGGCCTGAGCCGCGCGCGAGGGCTAAACGTCCGGTGGGAAGTGACCGAGGATCACGCCCACCAGCTCGTTGACGGTCACCTGCAGGCGCTTGATGTCGCCCATGGTGATCTCCTGCACGGTCCAGCCCATCCATTTCTTCTGCCCGGACGGCTGCTGGTAGAGGTCGATCACCAGGCCCGCCTCGGTGGACTCCTGGGTCACCACCTCGGCGCCCTGGGTCTGGCCGACCACGTAGACCTGACGCTGGTTGCTGGTGAACACGGTAGTGCGAGCGGTGGGCGTGCCGCCGAGCGAGAAGCCCACCAGGAAATCGGCCTGCTCGGGATCGCTGGTGTACTCGTAGCCCTTACGGGTCAGCGCTCTGCGCGTCTCTTCCTTCAGGGTCGGCTCGAGCTGCGGGTTGACCGGGTTGGGCGAGGCGACCAGCAACGTCTTCTCAGGCAGGAACGCAAAGGTCCGGAAGGTGCTGAAGTCGGTCTCACGATCGAAGTCGCTGTAGCCGGTCGGCAAGGAGGTGCAGCCACCGAGTCCAAGCAGCAGGCCGCCGAGGATTACGGTCAGTGCGGTCACCGAAGTGAGGCGGGTTGAGTGCAAGCGGCGATGGTTCGAGGTCATGACGTTCAGGCTCCCTGCAGTTCGTCGATGGCGGTGAGATCGTTCAGTGCGTCCACCAGCAGATCGGCCCAGCGGGCGATCAGCGCCCGGACCTGGGCGCGGTTGCTGGCAGCATCGGTCGGGTCGCTGGAGCCGGGCGTTCGTGCCGAGCGGGTGTCCAGCGCCCGGACGAGAACCGTGCTCGTCTGCGAATCGACCAGCTCGACCACGAAGGTCGCCTGGCCCACGGAGTCCAGGGCGTAGTGACTGCCGCCCGCGCTATCCGGCGGAATGCGGGACACCACGTCGAGCATGTAGCCGCGCACGAGCAGAACTTCCGGGCCGGGCTCAGCGACTTCCGGCAGCGTCAGGCGGTCCAGCGCTTTGTCGAACTCCTCGGTGATCAGGGCTTCGAGATCGGCTTTCTGCTCGGCGCTGACGGGAAAGGTGATGGCGGCGTTGCGCTGGCCTTTTTCGTTGAGCTCGGTGACCGGCCGATAGCGGATGCCGGCACCTTCCAGAATCACCTTTCTGTAGCCGGCGAGGCTGTAACCCTCGCGGACCCAGACCCGGGTCATCAGCGTGTCTTCGAGCGGCGTCAGGCCGTCGTAGCTGAGCTCGGCGACCCGCTCGATGCGGGGTTCCGGCGCCGTGGCACAGGCGCCGAGCAGCAGGCTGAGCGCAATCAGGGCGGCCGGTGCTGAAGCGAACGCTGGGTAGTGGGAAGGAAAGCGCATGGAAACTCCGCTGGAGCCGGGATTCTAGCCAAAGGGTTGCGGGCTGGATAGCGCCGGCCGAATCAGTGAATAATCCGCGCCACGGCCGCGACGAGCGGCTCGATGAGAGCGCGGAGGGGCAATCATGCCGAGTGTAGAGGAAGTGGTGAGCCGGGTTGGCAAGCAGAGCAATCTGGCCATTTCTCTGTTCTGCTACCTGATTGCCGATGCCTTCGTCTCAGAGAACCGCCTGCTGACCTACTCCATTCTGGCCATGCTCATCATTTCCGGGCCGATGGCGGTGGGCAGCAAGTGGAGCAGGCGGGCAGTAACCATGTCGCTCGCGGTGGGGATGATCGTTCTCGGTTACCTGTCGACGCTCGGCCAGAGTTATTACCTGGACTTCGTTGCTTTTATGGTGGCGACGCTGTTCTTCATGGACATGATCTACCTGATCTCCCGGTCGGTGCTGATCGAGCAGACCCGGGTCACCGGCGAGACGCTGTGGGCCGCAATCAACATCTACCTGCTGTTCGGCATGATGTTCGCCTTCCTGTACAGCGCGGTGCTGGCGCTGAACCCGGGTGCGTTTGCCGGCGGCATCCTGGAAAATGAAAATCAGGACATCACCCAGTCCATGGTCTACTACAGCTTCGTTACCATGACGACGCTGGGTTACGGCGACATCACGCCGAAGATCCACGTGGCCGCGACGCTCGCCTACCTGCAGGCGCTGATCGGTCAGCTCTACGTCGCGATCCTGATCGCCCGCCTGGTGTCGATGTACAGTACCCAAACTGATGAGGAGTAGTTCTTTGCCCAGTTTTCAGAGCTTCCGGCTTCGAGCCGAACGAGGGCCGGCCGTTGTCTCTCTTGTTGCAGCGCTGCTGCTCTGCCTGTCGCTGGCGCCCGCTGCTTCCAGCGCCGAGCTGCTCAGGGTCACCGGCAGCCTCTGGTCACCCTATCTGGACGACGAGCTGCCGAACGGCGGGCTGGCGGCCGATCTGGTGCGGACCGCGCTGACCCGGGCCGGCTACGAGGTGGAGGCATCGGCGGAACCCTGGAGCCGAGCCTACGAAGGTGCTGCCATCGGGGTTTACGACGTGGTCGCGGCCATCTGGCAGAACGAGGAGCGGGGTGAGGATCTGATCTTCTCGAACCCGTACCTGCTGAACGACATCATCTTCATGTCCCGCCAGGGCGTGCTGGGTAGCTATCGCACTTTGGGTGATCTCGGCGGCTACCGGATCGGCGTGGTCAAGGACTATGCCTACGACGACGCCTTCGACACCCATCCGGACCTCTACCGGATCGCCAACAACCATCTGATTCAGAACCTGCTGCTGTTGCGTCAGGGCCGTCTGGATGTGGTGGTCGGCGACAAGTGGTCGATCCTGCACCAGATTTCTCAGTTCATGCCGGATGACATCGGCTACTTCGTGGCGCTGCCGAAGCCGCTGGCGCGGCGGGCGGTGCGCCTTGGTGTGAGCCGGCAGAACCCCCACGCGCAGGAAATCGTTGCCGCTTTCGACGCGGCGATCGCCGAGATGCAGAAAGACGGAACCTACGACGAGATCGTCACCCGGCACACGTCAGGCATCGCCAAGCTGCCCCAGCAGCGGTAGCTGCTGGCGGGCAGCGCCAGCTACTGAATGGGTCGGGAGTAGTCCCGCATCTCCGCCTGCACCCGGTCGAGCTCGGTGGCGATGGTGCTGGCTACGTCGTTGATCACCGCGTCGTCCTCACCAGCCAGGGTCCAGGTGGTCCCGGTCCAGAACCGGCGGGTTTTCCTGCCGTCGACCAGGAAGCCATTCGCTTCTGCGTAGATGGGTGCGTCGGCCGCGTAGCTGTCTTCTTCAGTGCTCACCGTCGAGTAGTAGGCCATCAGGTCCTGCGGCAGCACCCGGCGCTCGCTGTCGATGATGCCGCCGCTGCCGTCGGCTTCGACCCGATTGACGATGACGATGGCGGCTACGTCGTGCCGGTTGGCTGCTGCCACCATGTCGGCCACCGAGGCACGCTTGATCTCAGGCAGGTCGGGGTGGCTCGGTACCGCCCGCAGACCTCGATCGGCGAGCTCGTCGACGAACCGATCCTCGAGGCGCTGGCGGATATCGGCCCGGTCCACGTAAGCAATCAGGTAGACGCCGCTGACACGGGTGAGATCGGTGCTGATCACCTGGGTGGCCCCCTGACAGGCGGCAAGGCTCAGGAGAATGGCTGCGATGAATAGTCGGGCGGCTGCTCTGGGCATGCGCCAAGAATACCTGGGCCCGGAAAGGAAGGCTCAGTCTTTGTCGACCAGCGAGAAGTTGGCGAAGTCCGGATCCTGAAGGCTGCCTTTTTCGGCCGGGTTGCCGTCGTGGGCATCGTCGAAGAAGGCCATTTCGTCCACGTAGCGCTGCAGGTCGACTTCCGCCGCCTGCCGGGTCGGGAAAGGACCGTGGTCGTCCTCCCGGGTCTGATAGAACCACTTACCGTTCTGGCAGAACACACGGTCCCTGGAACGGAAGAAGGTCGAGTCATTGGAATCTGACTTGCGCATGAGGGCAATTATGGCGGCGTGCACCAGAATGCGTCGTGCGCCGGGTCACAAAGGCGGCGGTTGCCAACATGCTCAGCCAGAGCAGCGTTTTCGGGTTAGGAGTCACTTCGTTCAGGACGTTCGGCGGGTCCTCTGACGAGCGGGTTGCGCCGCCAGTTTCCATCGAAAGGAAATTGGTGTTGAATCCGTCGCTACATCGCATTTTGGGGAAAAGACATGGCTGAAGCCCAACTGGACGAGTTCCGGCAGGAAACGCGCGCCTGGCTGGAAGAAAACTGCCCGCCTGGCGCTCGCGGCCCGGGGCCGATCTCGAACGGCTCGTCGAAGATCGTCATTGAAGATGCGGATACGCGGCTCTGGCTCGAGCGCATGGTGGAAAAGGGCTGGACGGTGCCTAACTGGCCGAAGGAGTACGGCGGCGGCGGCCTGTCCAAGGAAGAGTACGTGATCCTCCTGCAGGAGATGGGGCGGATCGGCGCCCGGCCGGCGTTGTCGAGCTTCGGCACCTCCATGATCGGCCCGACCCTGCTCGAGATGGGCACGGAAGAGCAGAAAGCCCGGCACCTGCCGCGAATTGCCCGAGCGGAAGTGGAGTGGTGTCAGGGTTACAGCGAGCCGGGCTCCGGCAGCGACCTGGCGAGCCTGCGCACCAGGGCGGAAGACGCCGGCGACCACTACGTGATCAACGGCCAGAAGATCTGGACCTCCGGCGCCCACCACTCGGACTGGATGTTCATTCTGGTGCGCACGGATCCGGACGCGCCCAAGCACGAGGGCATCAGCTTCATGCTGCTGCCGATGGATCAGAACGGGGTGACGGTGAAGCCGATCCGCCTGATCAGCGGTGACTCGCCGTTCAACGAGACTTTCTTCGATGACGCGATCGCCAAGAAGGACGACCTGGTTGGCGAGCTGAACAAAGGCTGGACCGTCGGCAAGCGGCTGCTGCAGCACGAGCGGTCCGGCATGGAGTCCCTGGTCTCCGGCAGCTCCGATGCGGACTCGAGCTCGCTGGTCGCGGAAGCCAGACGGCGGCTTGGCGAGGTGGACGGCCGCATCGACGATGATGGCTACCGCAACGAGGTGCTGGCCTACGAGATGAACAATCAGGTTTTCCGGGTGGCGCAGAAACGGGCGGTGGAGGAATCCGACGGCGGCACGCCCGGGCCGGTCACCTCCATCTTCAAGGTTTACGGCTCAGAGCTGCAGCAGGATTACTACGACCTGCTGATCCGCATGCGCGGCAGCAGCGGTGCGGTTGCCGATCCGGAGGCCTTCTCCGGCAAGGAGCTGGAGACAGTGCGGAACTGGCTCTACTACCGGGCCGGCTCGATCTACTCGGGCAGCAACGAGATTCAGCGCAACATCATCGCCAAGCGGGTGCTGGGGCTGCCCGATTAGGCAGCCGAACGGCCCGGGGCGCAGCGGAGCGCTCAGTTGATCAAGCGGGAGCTCAGGCTCGCCGTCGTGATCTACGGCGGCGCTTCGCTTGCCGTCTACATGCATGGCGTCACCAAGGAGCTCCTGAAGCTGGTGCGGGCCTCGAAGGTGCTGCACGAGATGGGCCGGGCACGGGCGGGCACGGCTCAGTTCTCCGACGGCGCCGATCACCGCGAGCACGACACGGAAGCCGTTTACTTCGAGCTGCTGAAAAAGGTCAACGAGCGTCAGCACTTTCGGGTGGTGGTGGATGTGATCGCAGGCGCGTCGGCCGGCGCGATCAACGGCGTGATGCTCGGCAAGGCGCTGGTAGACGACGGCAAGCTCGACGTGCAGACGCCTCTCTGGCTCAACGACGCGGACGTCGAGTACCTGAGCAACCCGCGGCCGCGCTTTCAGAAGTGGTATCTCTACCCGCTGCTGCGGGCCCTGGCGCACTGGCTGCCGAAAGAGATCGGCACCACGCCGGAAACCCGGGAGAAGCTCGCCAGCTTCGTGCGCTCTTCCTGGTTCGAGCCGCCGTTCTCAGGGAAGCGCCTGTGCACCCACTTCTTCAACGCGCTGGAAGCCATGATGGCGAGCCGTCGGCCTGGTTCCAGCCTGCTTCCTGACGGCCAGCGGCTGGACGTTTACGCCAGCGTCACCGACCTCACCGGCTACCCGAACCGGCTGCGCCTGAACGAGGCGCTGGTCGCCACGGATCGGGCCCACTCCGCCTACTGCCAGCTCACCCATCAGGGCGACGGTGACTGCGACTTTGACGACGGCAACCTGCCGGCGCTGGTCTGGGCCGCCCGCTCGAGCTCTTCCTTTGCCGGCGCGTTTCCGCCGTTTGAGCACAGCGAGCTCACCTCGCTGTTGGCCGAGCGCGGCCAGGAGTGGCCGGGCGCGGAGCGTTTCCTCAACGAAAGCCTGCTGGTGGAGCACGACGTGCCCGCCCGGGCCAGATTTGATCCGCGGCAGCGGCTGTACGTGGATGGCGGCATCGTCAATAACAAGCCGTTCGACGCGGCCATGGCGGCACTGTCGCAGCGGCCGGCGGATCGGCACGTGGATCGCTTTGTGGTCTACGTGGAGCCGGATCCCAAGGTGGAGCCGCCGGAGAACCCGAGCCAGAGCATCGGCTACCTCGGCACCATCCACGCGGCGCTCTCCACCATCCCGCGCAACCAGCCCATCCTGGAAGAACTTGAGGAGATCGTCGATCAGGACCGCCGGGTGCAGATAAACAGGCGCCTGGTGGAAGCAGAGCAGCCGCACGTGGTGGAGAAGGTCCGGTCGCTGCTTGCGCGACAGGGTGGGCAGGCGGTCACCGCTGAGCTGATCGAGTACCTGCGGGAGTCGATGACGGAAGACGCAGGGGTAGATATGGGTGCGGCCTACACCGGCTACCTGCGCCGTCGGGTCTGGCGGCTGACCGAGGCGCTGATGGAAGAGTGGGTCGTGCTGGCGCAGGAACCCAATCGCCAGCAGACTCGCCGCGATATGCTGGCCTCCATCGAGAGCTGGTGGCGGGTGGACGATCCGGCTCAGCGCGCCAACCTGGAGCACGACTTCCTCGACCGCTTCGACGTCACCTACCGGATTCGCCGTCTGCAGTTTGTGATCCGGCGGCTGAATCAGCATGGCGAGGAGATGCTCACCGATGCGGCGCGGGATGCGATCGACGAGTTCAAACCCGTGGCCTACGATTCGCTGAACGCGCTCTACGAAGCGCGGCGGGCGCTGTCCGGCTCCAACCTGTTCGACGACGCGCTGATCGAGCAGCTTTACCTGGCGGCGCAGACCCTGCCGCTGCCGCGGGACGAAGCAGGCGCGCTGCTCAGGTCCCTGTCCGGGGCCCTGGATCTGAAGACCAGCGACCGAGCCCTCGATCGCGCGTTCGAACGGTTCCTGACCCAGCTGGCAGCGGACCCGCTGCACGATGCTTTTCTCGCCGACTACGTGGGCTTCCCTGTTTACGACGTGCTGCTCTACCTGCCCGGCACCATGGAGCTGGGCCCCGACCCGTTGACCCGGGTGCAGGTGGAGCGGATCAGCCCGCAGGACTCGCCGTCACTGCTGGAAGCCTTCAGCGGCCTCAAGAGCAGGAACCTGATGGGTTTTCTCGGCTTCTTCAACCGCGCTTACCGGGAGCACGACTACCTCTGGGGTCGCCTGAACGGCGCCGATCGCCTGGTCGACATGGTGGCCGGCGTGGCCCCCGAAGCCTTTGCGTCGGGAGAGGTGGAGGCGCTGAAGGGGCGCCTGTTCCGGTCGATCGTCGCCCGGGAAAGACGGCGCCTCTACCGATGCGATCAGGAGCTGTCGTCGCTGGAGGCTCGCTTCTCCGAATCCGGATCGTAGCGCTCGAACCAGGCCAGCACGTGCCCGACCTTGCTGATCAGATGGCTCGGTCGAGCGGCGATGCCGTGCGAAGCTTCCGGCACCCGCACCAGCGCGGTGTCCACCTTCAGAGCCTTCAGCGCCTGATAGAACTGCTCTGATTCGGAGATCGGCGTGCGCAGATCGTCCTCACCGGTGAGCAGCATGGTTGGCGTGCTGACGTTGTCGACGAAGTGCAGCGGCGAGCGGGCGAGGTAGGCCTCCGGATCCTCCCAGGGCGGGTTGGCGAACCAGTAGCGGCGGAAGAACTCGGCCATGTCGGCGGTCAGCACCATGGAGTACCAGTTGATCACCGGCTTGGCACTCACCGCAGCGCTGAACCGGTCCGTGTGCGCAACGATCCAGGCCGTGAGGATGCCGCCGCCGCTGCCGCCGGTGACGAACAGGCGCTCCTCGTCGGCGAACCCTTCCTCGATGGCGTAGTCCACCGCCGACATCAGATCGTCGAAGTCGCCGCCGGGATAGGCGTGGTGAATGAGGTTGGCGAACTCGGCGCCGTAGCTCGTTGAGCCGCGCGGATTCACGTAGACGACCACATAGCCGGCAGCGGCGTATAGCTGCACCTCGCTGGAGAAGTGGGGCCCGTAGGCGGCGAACGGACCACCGTGGATCTCCAGGATCATCGGGTAGGCGGTGCCAGGCTCGTAGCCCGGCGGGGTGGCGATCCAGGCCTCGATCTCCCGTCCATCCAGGCTGGATGAAAAGCGCACGGTTTTTACCTCCGCCAGATCACGATGCGCGAGCAGATCGTCGTTCAGTGCGGTCAGCGTCTGGACTTTCCGGTTACTAATAGCGGCGATCTCCGCCGGCCGATCTGCAGCCGAACGCGTGTAGGCGATGGTGTTGCCGGCGGCGTGGAAAGCGCCACCGGTGTAGGGGCGGGTCATGGCGGTGCCGCCGAGATCTTCGGCGAGCACCTGCAGGCGACCGTTGCGCTCCACCCGGGCGAGCACGCCGCGCCCGTAGTCGTCGTACTGCACGAAGATCGAGCGGCCATCACGGGACCAGACCGGGCGGCTGACACTGCGATCGAGCTCTTCCGTGAGCGCTCTTGTTTCCCCCGAGGCCAGATCGCGCAGGTAGAGAACGGCGTTCTCGCTGCCACGATGGGCATCGTCCCAGCCGGTCCAGGCGAGCTGGCGGCCATCCGGGGAGACCACGGGCTGGGTGTCCGGGCCGTAGCGCTCGGTCAGGCGCCGAGGGCTGCCGCCGGCGATCGGGAACTCGTACAGATCCGTGTCCAGAGACTCGTAGGCCCAGTCAGGTCTCCGATTGGCGCTGACGATCATGGACTCACCGTCGGTCATCCAGGAGAAGGCGCCGTGATTGAACTCGCCGCTGGTGATCTTCCGCGCTGAGCCGCCGTCGGCTGGCACCAGGTAGATGTGGTTGAAGCCGGGCCGCAGGTAGCCGACCCCGTCGGCCCGGTAGCGAACCTCCTCGTAAACCTTGAATCCGGGTGCCCACTTCGCGCCTTCCGGCGCCTTCGGTGCTTTCGCCATGGGCTCGGGCTGCGCCGGCTCGAACATGCGGAAGGCGATCTGGCTGCCGTCCGGCGAGAACTGCAGCGCAGCCGGTCGCTCCGGCAACTGGGTGATGCGTGCGGTCCGGTTGTCCGCCAGCCAATGCACGTGGATCTCTGCCTCCCGGCCGCGCCCGGCAATGAAGGCGATGCGGCTGCCGTCCGGAGAGAAGACCGCACCGCTGCCGGGGCCATCGATCATCGGGCGGTGATTGCCGCCGTCCGCATCAACGAGCCAGATCCGGCTGGTCTGACGATCGCTCATCACGTCATAGCCGCGCCGGACGTAGGCGATGGTCCGGCCGTCCGGTGAGACCTGCGGCGCGCTGGCCCACTCCAGCTCGAAGACGTCCATGGCGGTGAGTGGCTGCAGATCGTCGGCAGCTGCCGGCTGGCCGAGCAACAGGCCAGCCATCAGGCAGAACGTTGTGCCGAGCAGGGACTTAACCTGCCTGCTCGCCGCTGTTGGGGCAGCTTTGCTGATCATCCCGTGTCCTCCTCCGTATCCCTGGCGCAGTTGATAACATGCCGGGACCTGACAGCCAACGGCCCTGCCATGAATCCGTTCGTTACCCACCTGGAGTGCTCGCTGACCGGCAAAACCTACCCGCCGGGCGAGGTTTACGGCCTGTCGGAGGCCGGCAGGCCGCTGCTGGTGCGCTACGACCTGGATGCCGTGCGCGGCAACGCGCGGTTTTCCGAGATGCTCGCCAGGTCCGGCGGCTTCTGGCAGTTCGAAGAGCTGCTGCCCATGGCGGGCACGCGCCTCGATCTGGGCGAGATGCTGACGCCGATCATTGCGCTGGATGCCCTGCACGGTTCGGGTCAGCTGCTGATGAAGGACGAAGGCCGTTTGCCGACCGGCTCGTTCAAGGCCCGAGGTTTGGGGGTGGCGGTAGCCATGGCCAGGGAGCTCGGCCTCGATCACCTCGCCATGCCCACCAACGGCAACGCCGGTGCCGCGCTCGCCGCCTACTGCGCCCGTGCCGGGATCAGAGCCACGGTGTTCTGCCCCGCGGACACGCCGGAGATCAACATCCGGGAAACGGCGATGCTGGGCGCAGAAGTCTTCCGGGTGGATGGCCTGATTAACGATTGCGGGCGAATCGTCGGCGAGCTGGCCGCGGAACGAGGCTGGTTCGATCTTTCGACGTTGAAGGAGCCTTATCGGATAGAGGGCAAGAAGACCATGGGCCTGGAGCTGGCGGCCCAACTCGATGGCGAGCTGCCGGACGCCATCTTCTACCCCACCGGCGGCGGCACCGGCCTGATCGGCATGTGGAAGGCCTTCCACGAGCTGATGGCGCTTGGCTGGCTGAAAGGTCAGAGCAGCCCTGGCGAGCCGGTGCGGATGCCGAAGATGTTTGCGATTCAGGCGGAAGGTTGCGCGCCGATCGTGAGGGCCTTTGACCAGGGCGAGGAGCACGCGCCGGTGTGGGAGAACGCGCAGACGGTGGCAGCGGGTATTCGGGTGCCGGTGGCGGTGGGCGATTTCCTCATCCTTCGGGCAGTGCGCGAATCCGGCGGTGCCGCCCTGGCGGTAAGCGACGAGGCCATCCTTGCGGCCAGACGAGAGATTGCGGTGGGCACCGGCAACCTGATCTGTCCGGAGGGGGCGGCGACCTATGCCGGCTGGCAGCGGGCGCTGGCCGAGGGGATGGTCGCGCCCGACGAGCGGGTGGTGCTGTTCAATTGCGCGACCGGCCTCATCTATCCTCTGGAAGATGCTTCCAGAGCCTGGTCGCCGGGCTGAGCTGCCCACGATGGCTAAGTTCACGCTCTTTCCCACCCCGATCGGCGACTGCGGCATTGCCTGGTCCGGCGACCAAGTTGTGGCAACGCATCTTCCGGAACAGACCGCCGGCGCTACCGCCGCCCGCCTGGCCGCGCGGGCCGGGGCCGAAGAAGCGGAGCCGCCGTCGCACATCCGCTGCGCCATCGGCGAGATCACCGCCCTGCTCGAGGGCGGCAGAACCGACCTTCAGCACATAAGCTGCGATTTCAGCCGGCTCGATCGGTTTGCGGTTCAGGTTTACCGCGCAACCCGGGCCATCCCACCCGGAGAAACGCTGACCTACGGCGACGTCGCGCTGCAGCTGGGAGAGAAACGGCTGGCACAGAGAATCGGTCGCGCCCTCGGTCAGAACCCGCTGCCCATCATCGTGCCCTGCCACCGCGTTTTAGGTGCCAACGGCAAGCTGACGGGTTTCTCGGCTTACGGCGGTGTCCAGACCAAGCTGCGGATGCTGGAGATCGAAGGGGCGATCATTGGCAACCAGCCGGGTTTGTTCGATCACATCCCTTAGCCGGGTGATGCCGGGTCAACGAGTTCTGGATCGGCGCACCGTTCGGGTCACCACCCACTTGTGCTTGCCGATCTGCCTGTCGGCTTTGAACCCCTGGCGCTCGAAGGTGGAGAGGGCGCCGTTGAAGAGAAACGCCGGCGATGCCTTGCGCCCTTCGGTGTTTTCCGGGTAGCCCTCGATGCGACCGCCGCCCAGCGATCGGATCTGCTCGTTCGCGCCCTGCAGAGCGGCTGAGGCGACGCCGGCGCCACGATGACCCTTGCCGACGAAGAAGCAGGTGATCCGCCAGTCCGGAAGTGCTGAGTCGGTTGCCAGGTAGGCGCGCTGGTTGTGGATGCGCGGCAGCTCTTCCGGCGATCCGAACTGACACCAGCCGACGCAGTCGGCGCCGTCGAACACCAGCGCAGCGTGGGCCCGTCCTTCGCGAACGAGGCAGGCTTTCGCCTCCCGCTTTGCTGCCGGCGAGTCGTCCGGGCAGGCCTCGGGCCCGTGGTACCACATGCACCAGCAGCCGCCCCAGACGCCGTTGTTTGCCTCCGCCAGGCGCTCGAACTCCGGCCAGGTGCTGGCATCCAGCGCCCTGGTTTCGTAGCGGGTCACCTCAGAGCGAGTAGAGGTTGGCCGCGTTGGTGCGGGTGATCTTGTCGCGAGTCTCCGGGGAGTAATCCTCGAACATCTCGTCCAGCACCTGGCTCGAGCAGGGCCAGGTGGAGTCCGTGTGCGGGTAGTCGGAGCCCCAGAGCAGCGTTTCCTCGCCGATCATCTCCCGGGTCTGCAGCGACGCGGTGTCGTCTTCGATGGTGGCGAAGAACTGCCGCTTCCAGATTTCCAGCACATCCACCGGCGGTGTGCTCGACGGGTCCCGGGCGTACTCGCGGGCCCAGCCCTGCTGAACTTTGTCCAGCCAGTGCGCCACCCAGCCGGCGTTGAACTCGGCCAGCACGAACTTCAGGTTCGGGTGCCGGGCACAGACGCCGCGGACCATGAGCTCGATCATGGTGTCGTGGATAAGCCCGGGAGAGCCGGCGTACTGAACGATGGGGTCGCGCACGGACATGGCTTTCAGCCAGTCGGGCGCATGCGACATGCAGGCAACGTGGAAAGCGATGGGCAGCCCTGCTTCCTCGGCCAGCGCCCACATCGGCTCGTAGTCATCGTCGCTGTAGCGATGCCCGCGCGGCGCGTTGGAAGGCAGCACGATGCCCTTGAAGCCCAGCTTGATCACCCGCTCGAGCTCCGCCACAGCCTCATCCGGCCGCTGCACCGGCAGCGCGGCCAGGCCGACGAGCCGGCCTTTGGAAGCCACCTGCTGGCCGTGCATCCAGTCGTTGTAGTTACGCTGCAGGGCGATCAGCAGATCCAGATCGGGAAGGCTGAACATGGGGAACCAGCCCGGATAGAGGATCTCGGCCGAGACGCCGTCGATGTCCTGATCTTCGGGCCGACGGGCGCCGTCGGTGAGGCCCGGGCGCATGGCCGCGTAGCCGCCTTTGAAGTAGGCCTGGATCTCAGGATCCTGAATCGACCCAGCGCTGGGCTTGGAGGCGTGCTCCCGTGGCAGCGGCGTTTCGTAGTCGAGGCGAGTGCCGGCCAGCGCCATCACGGCTACGTTGCGGGAACGTTTCGGGTTGTTCGGGATGGTGATGTAGTCGCCGTCGTCCTCGGTGTGGACGATGCGCGGCGCGTCGTCTCCGAAGCGCTCGGGCAGCCCCTCGAACACTTCCGGCCCTTCGAGAGCGTGCGAGTCAGCGGAGATCGGACGGGGGTCGTTGAGAAGGGTCATCTGAATTCCTTGATCCTGGTGGATTGGCTGCCCTCGATCCCTGATCGGCGGCTGCGAGTCGGGCAGATGATATGACGTTTAATGAACGCGTTCAATTAATATTACGACCGCTCAACCGTCCGCAATCTTCGCCATCCGATCGAACACCTCTTCGAGCACCTCGATCGGATGGGTCAGGCTGACCCGCACGTAGGTGGCGGCACTCGGCCCGAAACCGCGACCGGGTATGGTCGACAGCCCGGCCTCATCGAGCAGCTGGCGGGCGAAGATCTCGCCCTCGTTACAGAGCTTGCCCGCGTCCACCATCATGAACATGCCGCCGCGAGGCCGGTAGTAGTCCAGGTTTGTGATGCCGTCCAGGCGGGTGGCTGCGTAGTCCCTGCGCCGCTGGTACTCCTGACGCATGGCCTCCACGTCTTCGGTGTCGTTGGCGAGCGCGTAAGCAGCGCCGTCCTGAACGAACTGGCTGACGCCGAACAGCGCCGCGCTGGAGAAGCGGATCAGCTGGGCGACCAGGTCCGGCGGCGCGTACGCCCAGCCGATCCGCCAGCCGCTCATGGCGTGCGACTTGGACAGGCCGTCGATCACCACCAGGTTGCTGTGGTCGCCGTCGTAGCGGAGCAGGGACCAGTGCGGCGCATCAAAGGTGATCAGGGAGTAGACCTCGTCAGAAACCAGCCACAGGTCGCGGGCGCGGCAACCGGCCGCCAGCGCCCGCAGCGTGTCTTCCCCGATCAGATTGCCGCAGGGATTACCCGGCGTGTTCACCAGCACCGCCCTGGTTTTACTCGTCACAGCGGCGAACACCTCATCCACGCTCAGCTCGAAAGCGGGCGGCTTTAGAGCGATGGGTACGATGGTCGCGCCGATGGCGGCAAACATGGCGGTGTAGGCGGCGTACATGGGCTCCGGGACGATGACCTCGTCGCCGGGATCGAGCACCGAGCAGAAGACGGCGTAGAGCGCTGCCGACGCGCCCGGGAAGATCACGAACTGCTCCGGCTGAAACGGCTCGCCGGTGATCCTGGTTTCCAGCGCCGCGATGGCTTCGCGAAGGTTGAACTCGCCCGCAGCAGGCGAGTAGTGGGTGCGGCCGCGGTTGATGGCGGCCACCGTATGTTCGGTGATGTAGGCGGGGGTCGGGAAGTCCGGATCGCCGACGGAGAGCAGGATGATGTCTTCCCCGGCCCGCTGCCGGACCACGGCTTCGTCGTGGATGTCCCAGATGCTGCCGACCGGTGTGTCCAGGCGCTCGGCGGAGCGGGAAAAATGTAGGCCCATCTAGTACCAGCCTCCGCTTGGCGTCGTCAGAAAGTCGTTTTCCTGCACCTCGATCAGGGTAGGTGCGTCGGCGGCCAGCGCCCGGCGAATCGCTTCACTGAGGGCTGCGAGCGTATCCGGATTTGCGTACTGGGCGTGATGCGCCGCGGCGGCAGCGGCGAAGTCCGGGGCCTCGATCCTGGTGGAATCAACCGGCACGTTCTTCGCCCGCATGCTGTTTTCGATTTCCCGGTAGCCCTGGTTGTGCCAGACGATCACAGGCACCGGAAGCCCGAGCTCTGCAGCCGTGCTGAGCTCAGGCAGCGTGAACTGAATGCCGCCGTCACCGATCAGGCTGATCACCGGCCTGTCGCCGGCGAGGGCTGCCCCGAAAGCGGCAGGCAGAGCGTAGCCCAGCGTCCCGAAGCCGGACGCGGAGTGGAAATAGGCCCGAGGACGAGAGCGCTCGAGCTGCCAGGCCGCGTAGTAAGTCGGTCGGGTGGAGTCCCCGACGATGATGGCATCCGGGGCTGCTTCGATGATGGCATCAAAGAACGCCTGGACTTCGGGATGGTAGTGAGCTTCCTGCCGGATGGCGGCACGCAGGGCCGTCGCCCGTTCCGCGCCGGTGGCTTGCTGAGCAGCCGGTCTGCTGGCGCCACGCAATGCCTCGGTCAGAGACCGGGTCGCGCTTGCGGCATCGCTGACCAGGCCCAGCGCCGGCGCCAGCGGGATCAGCAGCTGCTCGGCGTCGATGTCGATCCGGATCAGGTTCGGGTGGGCCGCCAGCGGTTCCGCCATGAGCAGGTCGTAATCCGTTTCGCCCATCTCGGTCCCGATCGCCAGCAGCACGTCGGCGTCGGTCATCGCTCGGCGCAGCGTGCCCTGGGACGGGCTGCCGCCGACGGCCAGCGGGTGCTCGATCTGCAGCACGCCCTTGCCGTTGACGGTATTGAGCACCGGCGCGTCGATGAGCTCGGCGAGCGGGGCAACGTCCGCGTTCTGGGCGCCGCCGCCAACGATGATCAACGGCTGTGCAGCGCCTGCGAGCAGCGCTGCGGCCTGGGCCATTACTTCGGGGTCCGGCCCCGGCGCGCCGAGCACCGGATGCGTCTCTGAGCTCGGGCCCGCCGTCATGGTGGCATCCATCAGGTCCAGGGGTATCTCGATGTGCACCGGGCCCGGACGCTGGGTGGCGAACAGCGCAAACGCTCTTGCCATCAGATCCGGCAGGTTGTCGGGTGCGAGCAGGGTGGCTGAGTCCCTGCAGAACGAGGCCGCGCTGGCGTGCTGATCCGGCAGCTCGTGCAGCATGCCGCGCTTCATGCCCAGATCCGCCACCGGCGCCACCCCGCTGATGACAAGCATGGGCACGGAGTCGGCGCGGGCCTGGGCGATGGCGGTAGCGGCGTTCAACAGCCCGGGGCCGCTGATCAGCACGCAAACGCCCGGCTTGCCGGTCGCCCGCGCGTAGCCATCTGCCATGAAGGCGGCACCCTGCTCGTGGCGGCAGGTGACGTGCCGGATCCCGGCCTCCGCGAAGCCGCGATACAGAGCGACCGTGTGGTTGCCAGGCACGCCGAACACCAGCTCGACGCCGTGCTCCCGCAACAGCGCCAGCAGGCCTTCGCCGGTGGTCGTGGTTCCGTCCATCCTGCTCGCTGCCGTTACCTTGTCGTGAACCGCTCGAGCAGGTCGATCATGATCATCGTGCCCCGCTCCATGTTCTGCACCGAGATCCGCTCGTTGTTGCCGTGCACGCCGCGTCGATCCGGTCCGGGAATCACGGTGGTGCTGAAGCCGTAGCTGACGATGCCCAGATCGCGGAAGAAGTGGCTGTCCGTGAAGCCCGTTGCCACGCCCGGGACGATCACGGAGCCCGGGAAGTGATCTTCGTAGACATCCTCGATCATTCTGAACAGCGGGTTGTCCGGGGTGCTGACGGCCGGGGTGAAGCCCATGATCTTCTCGATGGTCACGTTCGGGTCGTTGATGATGTGGGTGAGCTCCTCGATGAACTCCTCCGGGTTCTGGTCCGGCAGTAGTCGGCAGTCGAGCTCGATCATGGCCTCGGTGGGCACCACGTTGATTTTCGATGAGCCCTGCATGCCGGTCAGCGAGCAGGTGTTGCGCAGCAGCGCGTGGTGGCCCGGGTTGGTCAGCTGCAGGTAGTGCATGAACTCCGGGTCGTTCACGGCGCTGGCGATGTCGGCGTAGCGGGCCGCCAGGGTCTCGTTCTGATACGGCGCCATGCCTTCGAACATCGCCTGCACCGCCGGGATTGCCCGGGCTTCGAAGCGGGTTCTCGCCAGCCGGTCGCCGGCTCTGAGCGCCCGGGTGACGGCGGTTTCCACTTGCGGCGTGGAGCCATGTCCCGGATTGCCGTGGGCAACAAGGCGCAACCAGAGTGGCACTTTCTGCGTCAGCTCGACGCTGAACACCGTGTCGTCGCCGATGGTGGTGCCGCCGCCGCCCTCGTTGAGCAGGTAACCCACGTTCTCAAATATCTCCGGCCGGTTTTCAACCAGCCAGCCAGCGCCGAAAGCGCCACCCGCTTCCTCATCGGCGGTGGCAACGAAGATCACGTCCCGGTTCAGCCTGGCGCCGGAGGCGTGCAGGGCGAGAAAAGACTGCAGCTGGATGATACCGAGGCCCTTCATGTCCAGGGCGCCGCGGCCATAGATGTGGCCGTCACGAATGGTGCCGCCGAACGGGTTGGCGGACCAGTAACGCAGGTCGGCGGGCACGACGTCGATGTGGTTGAGCAGCACCAGCGCGGGCTCTCTGCCTCCCTCGAGCTTGGCCCAGATGTTGCCGCGGCCCGGTGCCGACTCCGCTGTCTCGTAGGCAATCCCGGCGGCGTCGAATATGCCGGCGAAAAACTCGACGCCGCGGGTTTCGTTCCCCGGCGGGTTCTGGGTGTTGATCTGAATGTAGGCAGACAGGCGCTCGGCCGCGGCTTCGGCGAACTCGCTGGCGCGGGCGACGCTGGCAGTGAGCAGCGCCGCCGTGATTACGGCGGCGGCGAAGAAGAATCGGTGCATGGAAGTGTCCTCTGAATCTGCCGGAATTCTAACCGCGCCAGCCTACCGGGTCAGGCCGCTTCGATCCGGCTCATGCTGAGCAGCGCCGTCAGCTGAAGGCCGACGTTGCCGAGGTTCTCTTTGCCGCCGGTCTCGCGATCGATGACGCAGATCGCCCCCATGGGCTCGATGCCGTCACCGCGCAACATGTTCAGCGTGTCGATGATGGCGCCGCCGCTGGACACCACGTCCTCCACCATCAGCACCCGCTGCCCTTTCAGCTCGGCGCCCTCTGCGTAACGGCAGGTACCGTAGGTCTTCGCTTCCTTGCGCAGAAAGGCGGTGGGCATGCCGGTCAGCTGACCGAGCATGGTGACGATGGGGATGCCGCCCATCTCGAGCCCCGCCAGCACCGTCGCCTCTTCGGGGATGAGCGGCACCAGCGCTTCGCCGATCCGCCTGAGCAGGGCCGGATCCGCTTCGAAGCGGTACTTGTCGAAGTAGGTGTCGCTGACGGCGCCGGACCGCAACGTGAAGTTGCCGTGGATACGCGCAACCTCGCGAATGGCCCGGGCAATGCCGTCCAGATCTGCTGCGTTTGCCGCTGCCGAGTCGGCCATGGCGCTTCCTCCTCCTGCTCCCTTCTACTGTCGAGAGCATTTTCGCTCCTGGGCCATGGAACGGCAAAACTGTGAACCAGTACCGTTCATCGGGAGTTGTGATGGGAGGCACAGACCCCCGGCGGCTCCGGTCGTTAACTGGTTGTTACCAAACAAAGAGCCCAGCGAGGATCAGAATGGATCGATTCGAACTGAACTGGCCCGGTGCCGATGCCTCCTTCTATACGGACGGCTGGCGCTGCCGGATCGTCTGGCGGCAGAAGGGCCGTCGGGGCGGCGGCGGTATGGGTGGCACCATCGACAACAACCAGCAGTGCGTAAAGCGGGCTGCTGAGAGCCTGGACGGCGCCCCGTATCTGTTGAGCGCGCTCAAGGCCCGCGGGCATGCCCGGCTGGCCGAGCAGATTGAAACGGCGGCCGCTACCGTCCCGGAGGCAGCGCCCGTTCGCACCCCGGTGCAGGCCGATCGCCAGGAGCGCCGCAAGGAAGCTCGGAACCGGCCGGCGCCGAAGCGGGTGCCGAAATCCAGCAAGGCGCAGAGCTCAGAGGCCAAGCCCGAGCCGGTCGCAGCGGCCAAGGCTGCTGCAGGAGCTGACGTCGAGACCGTCTGGCTGAAGGCGCTCGATGGTGACGCATCGTTCGAGCCGGCGACCAACAAGCGGGCGAAAGCCTGGCTTGACCTTGGCGCGCTCGGAGACGAAGCGGTGAGCCTGAAAGTGCCTGCGGCAAAGCAGAAAGCCGATTGGGTGCTGAAGCGCACCTGGCCGGAAGACGCCAAGCACAAGCCCGAGTACGTGGTTGCAGCTTCCTTCAAAGGGATTGCCAGGTTCCTGCTGGAACGTGGCGCTGGCGCGGCGTTTCTCGAGGAGGCGCTGGCGGCGCTCGCGGATGCGGACAACGATGAGCTGACCGCGGCAGCGAAAGCCTGGCGCGCGACTGCCCGGACCCACTGAGCCGCTGGAGATTCCGGCAGTTCCGAAGACCGTTACGGTGTAAGCTCGAATGGCCGGGCGCATGAGCGTCTGGCCAAACCGAGGGAGGACACCGTTGTGGCCGACAAGCTCAACCTGCTCGATTCCTTTCCGTCGCTGACGCTGAACGCTGCCGGGGGCGGCACCTTCACGTTGCCGGACGATATCTCCACACCCTACGCCATCGTGCTCTTCTATCGAGGGCACTGGTGACCTTTCTGCCGCCGACTGTTAGCCGGCTACGAGAAGCACCTGTCCGAATTTGAGGCGCTGGGCACTTCCATCTACGCGGGGACGGTAGACAGCGAGGAGGACACCCTGGCCGTCGCCAACGACCTCAGCTATCCGGTTGCCTACGGCATGACCCGGGCCGATGGGGATGCCATCGGCGCCTGGTGGGAAGAGCGCCGGGATCACATCCAGCCTTCCGAGTTTCTGCTGACGGAGAAAGGCCGGGTGCTGTCTTCCTGCTACGCCAGCTCGCCGATCGGCCGGACGGACCCGGAAGAGGCGATCAACCTGCTGAAGATACTCGCCAAACGCTGAGGCTCAGTCGCCGCGGCCGGACGCCTGGTGCGCGGCTTTCAGGCCTTCGCCCGGCCCGGTAGAGATGCCGGCGTCGTTCCAGTAGCCGATGGTCAGGAAGGAATGGCCTTCCTCCAGGTGGCTGGCTACGTTGGCGGCGTTCGACGTTCTGCCGCAGGGCACGTCGTACTTCGCGCAGGCGTCCAGCACCTTCTGCATGGCCGCGACCAGCGTCGGGTGGTCGCCCTGGCCAGCCAGCCCGTAAGACAGCGACAGATCGCTGGGGCCCAGGAAGATCGCGCCCACACCCGGCAAGCTGGCGATCTCGTCGATGTTCTCAACGCCCGCCTTCGATTCAATCTGCAGCACGGCCAGCAGCTCACCCTGCGGGTCGAGCGGATAGAGATCGGCGCGGGCCATGTAATCCCGGGTGCCCCAGAGCCAGGCGGGGATGGCGGGCGATGCGCCACGCAGCCCGACGGGCTCAGGTTGCGGGTCGCCCTGCTGGGCGGGATAGCGCATGGATTGAATGGCGAGCTGCGCCTGCTCCCTGGTCTCGATGAACGGGAAGACGATGCCATAGGCGCCGGCATCCAGAGCCTGCTTGACCATGGCCTGGGGGTTCACCGAGCCGTAGCTCGGAATTCTGACCAGCGGCGTGGTGCCCATCTGGGTGCTGCCGGTGCGGGCGATGGTGGCCTTGTCCGTCATCCCGAGCAGGAACACCCGCAAGGTCTCGAAGTCCATGGGGCTGTGCTCCATGTCGATGAAGATGAAGTCGAGACCGGAGGTGGCCAGCGCCCTGGCATTGGTGAGGGAAAAGTCCGCGGTGAAGATGCCGAACACGGGATCATCCTGCTCCAGCACCTCGATGGTCCGGTTCAGGCGGTCTTCGGCGGCCTGCGCCAGGCCGGTAAAGAACAGCAGCGCAGCCGCTGCCATCGTGAGTCGCTTAGTCACTTCCTTTGGTACTCCTTGAGTCTTCAGCTTAGTCGCCGGTGGGCCAGACGGTGCCCTGGTTGCGGGTGGTGACGGGGCCCATGCCCTTGTAGACGAACTTCTGCACCCGCTTACCCTCGTAGGTTTCCGTCGTGTAGATGTTGCCCTTCGAGTCCGTGGCGATGCTGTGTACGGCGAAGAACTGGCCCGGCTGCCTGCCGCCGTCGCCGAAGCTCGTCAGCACGTCCAGGGTTTCCCGGAGAATCACGTAGACCTTCATGTTCTTGCCGTCGGCCAGGTACATGAACTTCTGCGCCTCGTCCCTGGAGAAGGCGATATCCCAGGTCGAGCCATCGCCCAGCGTCCGGGGCGCAATCTGCTTCTCGGTGACGAAGGTGCCGTCCTCCCTGAACACCTGGATCCGGTCGTTGGCTCGGTCGCAGACGTAGACGAGCCCGTCGTTGGAAGGCTCGGCGCAGTGGACCGGGTTTCGGAACTGCTGGGCCAGCGGCGCATCGGGGTCGTAGTTGCCGAGATCAGCGTCGTCGGGCTTGTTTCCGTAGGCGCCCCAGAAGCGCTTCAGCTCTCCGGTCTCGGAGTCGAGAACGGCGACGCGCTTGTTGGTGTAGCCGTCGGAGACATACGCTTCCTCACCGGAGGCATTGAAGGAGATCTTCGCGACCCGACCGAAGTGCTCGGCGGTGTTGGAGTCCGGCTGATCGACACCCGGGGTGCCGAACTGGGCGAGGAACTTGCCGTCCCGGCTGAACTTGAGAATGTGGCTGTCACCACGGCCGTTGCCGCCGATCCAGATGTTGTCCTTCGGGTCGACGGACAGGCCATGATTGGAGGAGGGCCACTCGTAATCCTCACCAGGTCCGCCCCAGGAGTTCACCAGGTTGCCTTCCGGGTCGAACTCGAGAATGTTCGGCGCGGCGAAGCAGCAGTCACCGGTGGGGGGATCCATCTGCGCCCCGATCTCGGTGCGGGTGTTGAAGGACTGGCGGCGATGAATCACGAACACGTGGTCCCGGCTGTCGACACCGACGCCGATGGCCGAGCCCAGCAGCCAGTGATTGGGTAACGGCTTCGGCCAGAGCGGATCCACCTCGAACATGGGCGCCTCATCCGTTGCCGCATCCGCCGTAGGCTCGATGAGCTGCTGGCCGTAACCGAGCGCGATGATGGCCGTGAGCAGGCCGACGCCCACCAGCAGATTCGCTTTCTTTGATCCCCGCCTGCTTGCCTCGGCGTTCCCCATGACTCTCCCTCCAGAGTTTCATTGTGTTGCGAACCAGTAAGTATACTCGGAGTTTCGAGCAGCGCGGGACGGGGATGAAGGCGGAGTTGAAACAGGGCGGGCAGCTTGCGGTGCTGCTGCAGGCCTTCCTGCTCGCGCTGGCAGCCGCCGCCGTCCCGGTGTCGGCGCACGAGATTCCAGAAGATGTGGAGGTGCGCCTGTTGCTGGTGCCGGAAGCGGCCGCAGTGCGCGTAGCCGTGCAGGTGCCGCTGGTGGCGATGCGGGACTTCGACTTCGCCACGCGAGGACCCGGTTACCTGGATCTGCAGCGCCTCGATGCGCAGCTCGAAGACGCGGCGGCGCTCTGGCTGCTCGGCAACCTCAAGGTCTTCGCCGGCGGTGCGGCGCTGGCGGCGCCGGATCTGGAAGCCGTTCGCATCGCGCTGCCGAGCGATCGGAGCTTCCTCGCGGAAGACCCTGAGCGGACCTTCGCCGCGATCCGGGCCGACCGGCTGCCGCCCGAGACCAACCTCTACTGGGAGCAGGCGCTGCTCGAGGTGGCGCTGTTCTTTCCGGGTCCGGCTGCCGGCGCGCTCGACGAGATTGCCGTGGAGCCCAGCTTCGCCCGCCTTGGCCTCAGCACCGTCACGCAGATCCGCTACCCGGACGAGGAGGGCCAGCTGCGCGCGCTGTCGCTGCCGGGCAATCCGGGCCGGGTCAGCCTCAACCCGGGGCCGTTGGAAGTGTTCGGCCGTTTCCTCGTTCTCGGCTTCGAGCACGTGCTCGACGGCACGGACCACCTGCTGTTCGTGCTGGCGCTGGTGATCCCGCTGCTGGTGATCCGGCCCCTGATCGTCGTGGTAACCGCGTTCACGCTGGCGCACTCGCTCACCCTCGGCGCCGCCATGTTGGGCATGGTGCCCACCGGGCTCTGGTTTCCGCCGCTGGTGGAGCTGCTGATCGCAGCGTCGATTTTCTACATGGCGTTGGAAAACCTGTTGCAGCCGAGCGTGCGGCGGCGCTGGCTGGTGGCGTTCGCCTTCGGCCTGGTGCACGGCTTCGGATTTTCCTTCGCCCTGGGGGAGACCCTGGAACGGGCCGGGGATCAGCTGTTCTTCTCGCTGCTCGGATTTAATCTGGGCATCGAGGCGGGGCAGATCCTGGTGCTGCTGATCGCGGTGCCGGCGCTCAAGCTCGCTGGTCGGGTGTTGCCGCCGCGCGGCATCGCCCTGGTCGCGTCGGTGCTCATCGGCCACACGGCCTGGCACTGGCTGCTCGAGCGCTGGGTCGCGTTCCGTGCCTTCGAGCTGAACTGGCCGGTGCTTGATCTGGCCTTTGCGGCAGGCGCCATGCGCTGGGCCATGCTGGTGCTGATCGCCGTGCTCATCGTCTGGCTGGTCAGGGTGCCGTTCGAGCGCTGGGCGGCGCTGGCGGACTCAGACCGATAGCCGGGTTCTCGACACGCCGAGCGCAAATATGCGGATGGGCAGCTGGCGCAGCCCGGGCGTCTGAAAGAGCACCCGGGCCGGGGCCGGAATCTCGAACGCCTCGGCGCTCAGAGCCCGCTCGACCAGCAGCGCCTGCACCCGGGACTGCACGGCCTGAATGATCCGGGTGGGTCGGTTGCGACGGCTCTGGATCTTTGCCAGCACGGTTCGCTCGGGCGGCCCGGCGGCGAGCAAAGGCGTGCGGCCTTCGTAGGCCAGCACGTTGGCTGCTTCCACCGCATCGGAGATAGCGGCGTTGATGCCGACGCCGCCCACCGGTGACATCACGTGCGCTGCATCGCCAATCAGCAAGAGCCCGTCGCTGTGCCACTCCGGCAGGCAGTCCGCCTTGACGTTCAGCAGGTGGACGTCGGCGAAGTCGCTGATGCCGCTGCTGCGATCGGCCAGCCAGGGCACGGTGCTGGCGATGTCCGCTTTGAAAGCGTCGATGCCGCGCTCGCGGACCTGCTGGAAGTCGCCTTTCGGAAACACGTAGCCGATCTGCCACTCACCAACCCGGGGAATGCAGATCAGCATCCGTCCGTGGCCGATGAAAAAGCCCCCGGCCTCGAAGCCGTCGCCTTCCTGCCGAGGCAAGCGAAACCAGCAGACATCCATGGGCGCAGCCCGCTCCTCAGCGGTCAGCCCGGCGAGCCGGCGGATCCGGGAGAAGCGGCCATCGGCCGCAACGACCAGCCGGGCGCTGAGCACGTGGGTCTCACCGTCATGCCGGTAGTGCACGCCTGTCACCCGCCCATCCGCGCGCTCGAGCTCGATGACGGCGGCGTTAGTCCGACAGCGGAAGCCCGGGTAGCGGCTGGCTTCCTCGGCCAGGAACTCGAGGAAGTCAGCCTGCGGCATGATGGCGATGTAGGGATAGGGAGAGGGCAGCCGGCTGAAGTCGGCCAGGCGGAAGCTGCGCGCGCCGGCGTTCAGGGACATCTCCCGGAGCTTCACGTGCGGCAGCTCCAGCACCCGGTCGGCCAGGCCGATCTGAGCCAGCATCTCCAGGGTGGAAGCGTGCAAGGTGTCGCCGCGAAAATCCCGATCGAAGTCCGGCTGGCTCTCCAGCACCGTCACCGTCAGGCCAACTCTGGCCAGCAGCAGCCCGAGGATCATGCCCGCCGGCCCGCCGCCGACGATGCAGCAATCCAGGTTGTCGGGTTCAGTCATCGTCAGTTTCCTCCTCTGCTGACAGGCGCTCGCCGATCGGCACGCTGCGTGCGTCCGCGGCCAGGGCGCCGACGTTGGCACCGGTCAGAGACTCCAGAAAAGCCACTAGCGCCTGCTGGTCTGCCGGGTTCAGGCCCAGCGGCTGCAGGCGGCTGTCCCGCTCGGGATCTTCGCCGCTGCCGCTGTTGTAGAAGGCGACCACCGCCGCCAGCGTGGCCAGGCTGCCGTCATGCATGTAGGGCGCGGTGAGCGCAACGTTGCGCAGCGTCGGGGTTCGGTAGCGGAAGCGGTCGGATGGCTGCCCGGTGACCTCCTCCAGGCCGAAGTCCGCTCTGGCCGGCGCGGGCACGCTGACGGTCAGGGGGATGACCACGCCGGGTGCGACCTGGATCCGGTCCGGTGGGCTGGCTTCCCTGGCCCGGCTCGCCCACTCGATGCCGGTGCGATGCAGATCGTCGTCGGTGAAGTGGGCATGGTCGGTGCTGAAACCGTGGCAGCCGTTGCAGCCCGCTTCCACGAACAGGAAGAAACCTGCTTTGGCCTGCTCGCTCATGGCCCCGGTCTGCCCGGCGTAGAACCAGCGATCGAAGGGCGAATCGGCAGACAGCAGCGCCCGCTGGTAAGCCGCCAGAGCCTGGCCAAGGCTGGCCTCGTCGAGGCCGTCGGGGTAGATGCGCTCGAACTCGGCAAGGTAGCCGGGCAGCGCGGCGATCCGGCTGATTACGGCCTCGCGGCTGGCGTTGCCCATCTCGTTGGCGGCCAGCAGCGGCGAGAAGATCTGCTCGGTCAGCTGGGTTTCCCGGCCGTCGTGAAAGAGCCGCTGCCGGTAGGCGACGTTGTACAGCGCCGGCGCGTTGCGGCGCACGAAAGCGCCTTCTATGCCGACCGACGTCGCCAGCTCGTTCTGGGTAAACGCCTGCTCGGGGACGTGGCACATGCCGCAGGACAGCGTTTCGTTGGCGGACAGGCGGCGGTCGAAAAACAGCCGACGGCCGAGCGCGATTTCAGCCGCGGCCGGGACCTCGGCCAGCGGTGGCAGGCCGAGCGGTGGGGCGGCGGCCAGCGCGGCCAGGTCCAGGCGAGCGCCCGGGGTCGTGGAGATGCGGAGGGTCCGGGTCTCGAAGCTGGTTCGCTCGTAGCCTTCGCGCGGATCTGCTCTGCCGATTTCCGGCTCGGTGGGCCCCTCGGCCTGGGCCATTACAAGGGGCAGCAGCGGCAGCAGGGTGAGCGCCGTGATGCGCAATGGCTGCAGCCAGGATGCCGGCGTCCTGCCGAACGCCGTTAGCAGGCGGGTTGGGAGCATGGCTCTTCGGCGGCTGTCAGAGGTGTTAGCATATCGTCCCGGCAACGGAATGGGGGAGGACCATGACGGAAGCCACTTCGAAGGAAAGGACGCCTCGTTCTGAGACGATTCCTGGTCTCTTAGCGTGCCTGGCTGGCGCGCTGCTCCTGGTCAGCGGCCTGCTGACCAGCACTGCCCGAGCTGACGAAACCTGCATGTCGCCATACATGGCGAAGATCGTCGGTCAGGAAGACTTTGTGTACATCTGGACCCTGGGCGTGGAAGGCGTGGGCGACGGCCAGGACAAGCTGGTGACCGTAGCGGTGAACCCGAGCTCGCCGGACTACGGTCAGGTGGTGGCCAGCCTCTCGGTCGGTGGGCGCAACGAGGCGCACCATTCCGGTCTCACGGACGACCGCCGTTTTCTCTGGGCCAGCGGTCTGGATACCAGCAAGATTTTCATCTTCGACGTGCACACCGATCCGGCGAAGCCGCGGCTGCACAAAACCATCGACGATTTCGTCGAGCGCTCCGGCGGGGTGGTCGGGCCTCACACCAACTACGCGCTGCCGGGCCGGATGATGCTTACTGGCCTCTCTAACAACCGGGACCACGGCGGGCGAACGGCGCTGGTGGAGTACACCAACGCGGGCGAGCACGTGGCAACCTACTGGATGCCGACGGACGATGCCCTTGGCGGCGCGACCAAGTCCGGCCAGTTTGCAGACGGCTACGGCTACGACCTGAGGGTGCTGCCACGGCGCAACGTGATGATCACGTCGTCCTTCACCGGTTGGAACAACTACATGATGAACCTGGGCGCCATGATGGCGGACCCGGAAGCCATGAAGCGGTTCGGCAACACGGTGGTGGTCTGGGACCTGCACGCCCGCAAGCCGAAGAAGATTCTCGACGTGCCCGGGGCGCCGCTGGAGATCCGCTGCGCCTGGGGCTCACAGAGCAACTACTGCTTCACCAGCACGGCGCTGACCTCGAAGATCTGGCTGATCTTCGAAGACGAGGCCGGCGAGTGGCACGCGGAAGCGGTGGCGGACATCGGCGACGCTTCGAAGATCCCGCTGCCGGTGGACATCTCGATCTCTGCGGACGACAACCTGCTCTGGGTGAACACCTGGAACGACGGCCTGGTGCGGATGTACGACATCAGCAACCCCCGGGCGCCGGTGCAGGTTTTCGAGCAGCAGATCGGCGAGCAGGTGAACATGGTTTCGCAGAGCTGGGATGGGGAACGGGTCTACTTCACCTCGTCGCTGCTGGCGAACTGGGACAAGCAGGAGAGCACCGGCGGTGACCTGCAGTACTTCAAGCTCTACCGCTGGGACGGCGAGCGGCTGACGCCGGAGTTCCACATCGACTTCATTGCCGCCGAGCTGGGCGCGCCACATCAGATGCGCTTCGGTGCCTACGGGCTCTACGGCCTGCGGGCACCGAACCCGCTCGAGAAGCAGGTGGCGGGCACTGACTGACGCCTGGACCAGCCGCATCGTCCGGGCCGCGGCTTGCCTGCTGCTGGGCTCAGGTGCGGCGTTCGCGCAGGAGTCGGCGCGCCACGAGCATCCGGCACCCGTGGTGCTGGCGCCTGGCTATGCGGATCTGGAGTTTGAGCCGCCACCTGCCGGCAGCTACCGGCTGCCGCCGCTCGGTGCGGCTTCGGACGGCACGGTCCTCGCCGAGGACGGCAGCGCGGTGCGGCTGCATGAGCTCATGGGTGAAGGCCCGGTGCTGTTGTCCTTCATCTACACCAGCTGCTCGGACGTGAACGGCTGCCCGCTGGCAACCCACGTGCTGGCGAAAACCACCGCCAAGCTGAAGGGGGATCCGGCCATCGCCGAGCGCCTGCGACTTCTGAGCCTGAGCTTCGACCCGGACAACGACTCGCCGACGGTGATGGCGAGATACGGCGCGCCTTTTCGCCATCAGGGCCTCGACTGGCGCTTCCTCACCACCGAGGGGCATGCCGAGCTCACGCCGATCCTGGAAGGGTACGATCAGTGGGTGATCCGGGATCGTGACGAGGACGGCCAGCTGCTCGGCACCCTGTCGCACCTGCTCCGCGTCTACCTGATCGACGAGCAGAAGCGCATCCGCAACATCTACAGCGTATCGTTTCTGCATGCGGATACCCTGGCAAATGACGTGCGCACGCTGCTCATGGACGGGAGCGGCAGCTAGTTGATCGAATCCACCGCCACCATGCGCCGCGCTTTCGCTGTCGGGCTGCTGCTCGTGCTGCTGGCGCTGTTCTCTTTCATGATCTCCGGGTTCTTCGGGGCGCTGGTGTTCGCCGGCGCGGCGGCGCTGATGTTCTATCCGCTGCAGAAATGGCTGGAAGGCTACCTGAACCCGAAAGCGGCGGCGGGCATCAACCTGGTGCTGCTGTTCGTGGTGGTGATCGTGCCCATGTTCATTCTGCTCGGCCTGGCGGCGGGGCAGGCGCTCACGTTCGTCGAGCAGGCGAGCATCTGGCTGGGCAGCCGCTTGAACGGCAGCACGCCGTTTCCCAACATCAACCTGCCCGACTGGCTCGATATCGAGTCGGAGCTAATGGCGCTGCGCGAAGAGATCACCAGTCGCCTGGGGCAGATCGCCGGCACCGTTGGCCGATTTGTTGCAGGTACGCTGTCGCAGGTGACCCGGATGACGGCGCTGTTTCTGCTCGACGTCTTCGTTGCCAGCTACTTCTTCTTCTATTGCCTGCTCTCGGGCGAGAAGCTGGCCAAGGAAGTAGTGGCCTCCATGCCGCTCAGAGAATCGGATCGTCAGGAGTTTCTTTTCGTCGGCGCCAACGTGACCCGTTCGGTGCTGAAGAGCATGCTGGTGATCGGCGCCGTGCAGGGCTTCTTCAGCGGCCTTGCCTTCTACATCGTCGGCATTCCCGGCGTCGTTTTCTGGGGCATCGTCATGGGCTTCCTGTCGGTGATCCCCTTCGTCGGCCCGGTGATCATCTGGCTGCCGGTAGCCGTCTACCTGGCGATACAGGGCAACTACTGGCTGGCGCTGTTCCTGGCCGGATGGTTCTGGCTGTTCGTCGCCAGCATCGACAACGTGCTGCGGCCGCTGATCGTCGGCTCCGATACCCGCATGCCCGACGTGCTGGTGCTGCTCACGACCCTGGGCGGGCTGTTCATGTTTGGCGCCATCGGCCTGCTGATCGGGCCGCTGATCGGCGCCCTGCTGATGGCGGCCTGGGCCGTTTATCGGCGGGTGTTCGAGGAAGAGCTGGCGGTGCAGATGACGCCCGAGCAGATTGCCGCGGAGCGGGCCGGTGCTGGCAAAGGAGAGGTTCCGGCGCCGGACGCCTAGTCAGTCCCGCCGATGTGCTCGCCGAGGAAAACATCCATTGCCTGGAAGAACTCGATCCGGTGCCGCTGGTTGGAGAGAAAGTGGTCGCCGTCGGTCTGCTCGATGTAGCGGTGCGGCTTGCCCGCCTTCTCAAGCGCCGCGACCAGTTCCCTGGATTGCTCGATCATGACGCTGCGGTCCGCGTCGCCGTGAGCGATGAGCAGCGGCACGCCGATCTTTTCCACCTGGCGGATGGGCGAGTTGTCACGCACGGATTTGCCGTCCTGAATCCTGGCCACGGACAGCTCGCCGAGCTCGAAGTTGCGCCAGTGGATCTTCAGGTCGTCCAGATCTGAAACCCCGGCGAAGGAGACCGCGCAGCGCAGGCGCTCCGGGGCTTTGAACGCTGCCACCAGGGCGACGTAGCCGCCGTAGCTGCCGCCGACCACGCAGACCCGGTCCGGGTCCGCGATCTCCATGCCGATCATCCAGTCCAGGGCGTCCATCACGTCGTCCTGCATGCGCAAGCCCCACTGATCGAACCCGGCGGTGAGGTGAGCCGCGCCGTAGCCGACCGAGCCACGGAAGTTGGGTTTGATGACCGCATAGCCGCGGCTGACGAAAAACTGCGTCCAGTAGTCGAAGCTGGGGTAGTCGCGCAGATTGGGGCCACCATGCGGGAAGACCACGGTCGGAAACGGGCCGTCGCCATCCGGTCGAGCGAGGTAAGCGGTGATCGGCCAGCCATCGCGGCTGTCATAGCTCACCACCTCGAAGTCCACCACCCGCGGAATGTCCGGGTAGGTGACCAGCAGGCGCTGCAGGTTCTTGCCGGCATGGTCGTAGAGATAGTACGTGGGCGTGGTGCCCTTGCCGCTCGCGCGGAATACTGCACGAGGCGCGTCGGGCGCCACGCTCACCAGCTGAATGTCGCTGTGCACCGGTGCCAGGGCCTCGAACACCGGCTCCAGCCGGGACTTCTGCTCGTCATCCAGCCAGTGTCGGCGTCTTTGCTCGCCGAAGTACTGAATGACGATGGGTTCGCGGGTTCGCCCGTTGAGCATCAGGCCACCGCCGAACAGATCGTGCTGCGGATCCTCGAATACCGTGCCGGCCAGCTCGCCGGTCAGCGGGTCAGCGCGCAGGTAGCGGTAGCGGTCGCCGCCATAGTAAGTGCCGACGATGAGCTCGCTGCCATCCGGTGAGAGCGTAAGCACCCGGGGCTGCTCGAGCTCTGTGTAGCGCGATACGTCGAGCCGCTTCAGGCGCTGCCCGCTGATGCTGAAAGCGGCGGGCCGGTCGTTTTCGTAGCCGATGGCAAAGCGCAGGGTGCCGCTCACGTCTGCGTACCAGCTGAAGACCGAGTCGTGGTACTTGCGAACACGGGTGAGCTTGTTGCTGTAGATGTTCAGGCGGTAAACCGAAGGACGCAGCCGATCGTCGCGGTTCAGGGCGATCAGAACGTGGTCCGGTTCCTCGGGCAGCCAGCTGATCAGGTTGTCCTGGTCGATGGCGTTCCATTTGAGATCGCCCAGCTCCCGGTTGACCGGTTCCGGGACCAGCGCCAGCTGCTCGCTGCCGTCCGCGTTGACGGCAATCAGCCGGGTGAAGGTGGTGCGACCTTCGCGGTAAAAGTAGTTGTTGCGACCGGACTTGAGCTCACCGTAGCTCCTGATCGAGCACAGCAGCCGCTCGTTGTTGGCCCAGCGGCAATAGTTGATGAAGAATCGGGCGGGGTCTGCCGCGAGGACTGGGTTGGTTCTGGCCGTGCTGACATCGGTAACGAAGGCATGCTGGGTGTCGCCGATGGTGCGCAGCGTCACCAGGTGCCGACCATCGGGAGACAGAGCGGGTTGCGTCATGGCTGGCAGCGATGCGAAAGCTTCCACTGGCGGCAGCTCTGACCAGGCCGGATCGGCCAGGAGCAGCGCCCAGACGGCGACGGCTAGAGACGTTGGCCTTAAGCGGCGGTCTGCAGTCATAGTAATCTCCCTCCGCCCAGATGGTACTCGACGGCGGAGAGATAGCCAGAACGTGGAGATGATGCAGTGAACGAGGAGCAACCCTTAGCCGGGCTGAACGTGTTGGAGCTTGCCAACGTGCTGGCAGGCCCGCTGGTCGGCCAGTTCTGCGCTGAGCTCGGCGCCAGGGTAATCAAGGCCGAACCGCCTGGCGTGGGTGACCCGACCCGCGGCTGGTACCTGGCCAGCGAGTCCAGAGACTCTGATGTGACCGCCTACTTTGCCAGCGCCAACTGGGGCAAAGCCTCGATCGCCCTGGATCTCGGCGCGGATGAGGGCAGGTCGCTGGCGGCCCGACTGGCGCGGGCGGTGGACGTGGTGGTGGTCGGCTACAAGCCGGGTGACGAGGTGAAGTTCGGCCTCGACTACCAGACCCTGAGCGCGACCAACCCCGGGCTCGTCTACCTGCAGGTGACGGCCTACGGAACCGACGACCCGCGGCCGGGATTCGATGCGATCGTTCAGGCCGAGGCCGGCTTCACCTATATGAACGGCGAGCCGGACGGCGGCCCGGTGAAGATGCCCGTGGCGTTGATGGATCTGCTCGCCGCGCACCAGCTGAAGGAAGGGCTGCTGCTGGCGCTGCTGAAAAAAGCGCGCACCGGCGAGGGCAGCTACATCGCCACCTCTCTGCTCGGTGCGGCAACCGCTTCGCTGGCGAATCAGGCCAGCAACTACCTGATGGCGGGAGCGGTGCCCGGCCGGATGGGGTCCGAGCACCCGAACATCGTCCCCTACGGCAACATCTTCCTGACCCGGGATGGTCGGGAGTTTGTGGTGGCGGTAGGCACCGAGCGCCAGTACCGGCAGTTCGTCGCTGCTCTGGGTCTCGATGAGCTGGCGACCGATGAGCGGTTCGCCAGCAACGCTGATCGGGTCAGCAATCGGCAGGTGTTGAACGAGCTGCTGGCCGAGCGGGTACTCAGCTTCGATTCAGCAGCCATCGAGGCGCAGATGCGGGAGCGCAAGGTGCCGTTCGGCTTCGTCAACGACATGGCGGCGGTGTTCGATCAGCCCGCGGCCAGCGCGCAGCGCTTCGACGATGGCCGCGGCGTGCGCTCGGTCGCCCTGACCGGCGACATCGAAGGCCGCGGTGATCTGGCGGCGCCGCCGGAACTGGATGCGGATCGGGAGGCGGTGCTGGCCTGGCTCGCCGAGCAGGAGCAGCAGCGCGACGGTTAGGCGTCAGCCGGTTCCCGTGCCGCATCGAGAAACGCCCGCGCCTCTCTGAGCAGCGGCAGCGCTTTCTTCAGCCGCGCCGCAGGTATGGCGCCAAGAAACTCGGCCAGGTCCTGACCCAGGGCCGCGATGGCGGCGTCTCGCGCCGCTCGGCCTGTCGGGGTCAGCGTCACGATCTTGCTGCGGCCGCTGGCCGGATCCGGCGCCACGGCGATGAACCCTTTGCTGCTGAGCTTGGCCAGGGTGTTGGTCATGGCGCCGCGGGTAACCTGGAAGGCATTGGCGAGCCGGCTCGGCGTCGCCTGGTCATCCACCCGCACGAACCAGTTCAGCACGGAGAACTGAGACTGGTTTAGGCCGTGCGGCAGCGCTCGCTGCATGCGATTGCTGCCCAGCTGGCCGATGATGCCGATCTCGTTGAAGAACTCGAAGGCGGTGGCCTGGTCCTCGATCGTCTGCTTGCTCGCTTTGCTCATGTACGCACTATAGCTGCTCCACAAATAATTTAATACTAAATAGTTTGATATTAAACAATAAGCGGTGTAGCCTGCTCCGAACTGGTCATCAGAAGAAGGAACTGGCTATGAAGATTGCTCTGTACGTTTTTGGTGCGCTGATTGGCTTCGTCCTGCTCGTGTTCGTATCGCAGATGGTGGCGTCGGAAACCGGCGAGGTAGTGGTGCTCACCAGCCAGGGCGCAGACGGGCCGCAGGAAACCCGGCTCTGGGTGGTGGATCTGGACGGGGTGCAGTACCTGCGCGCGAGCCCGGACTCGGGCTGGTACCAGCGGCTGGTTGCACAGCCGAACGCGGAGCTCGAGCGCGGGGCGTCGCATGGCGCCTATCGAACCGAAGCCCGGCTCGATGTGGCCGGAGAGATCAACGACCTGATGCACGAGAAGTACGGCTGGCGGGATGAGTACATCGATCTGCTGATCGGCGGCCGCGACGACGCGGTGCCGGTGGCGTTGATCCCCCAGTCCTGACCGGAGTCTTCAGCCGGTCACTGAGTCCGGCCAGGATCTTTTTCCCTGGCCGGGTGCGGCTCGCGTATCATCGCGGGCCTTGTGAATACCCTCTTCGCCAACCTGAACCAGCTGTTCCGCCCTCGCGGGCACGTTTTCTACGGTTGGTGGATCGTCCTGTCCGCTGGCGGCGTGCAGTGGCTGGCGGGGGTGCTGTGGATGCAGTCCTACGGCGCCTACATGGTGTTCCTGCTCGATGAGTTCGGCTGGTCGAAGGCACTGGTTGCCGGCGCTTTCGCGCTGACCCGGATCGAAAGCGGCATCCTCGGCCCGCTGCAGGGCTGGCTGGTGGACCGGTTCGGGCCGCGGCTGATCCTTACCATCGGCACGGTGATGTTCGGCATCGGCTTCATGCTTTTCTCCCTGGTGGAGTCGGTGCTCACCTTCTACCTCTGCTTTCTGCTGATCGCCCTCGGCTCCAGCCTCGGCGGTTTTGCCACCCTGATGGTTTCCATCGTCGGCTGGTTCAATCGGCATCGGGCGAAGGCCATCGCCCTCTCGCAGCTGGGATTTTCCATCGGCGGGCTGTCGGTGCCGCTGGTCGTCTTCCTGCTGCAGGCCTACGGCTGGCGGACCACCGCCTTCATCTCCGGGGTTGCCGTCATCGTCATCGGCCTGCCGCTGGTGCAGCTCATCCGCCACCGTCCGGAAGATCATGGCGAGCTGCCGGACGGCGAGCCGCCGGCAGACGACGCGGAAGGCGGGGCAGATACCACGGTAACGGCAACCGGCGCCCGGGACTTCACGGCCCGGGAGGCCATGCGCACCCACTCCTTCTGGCTGATCTCGCTGGGTCACGCTCTGGCGCTGCTGACGGTGTCGGCGGTGATGGTGCACCTCATTGCGCACCTGACCGAGAGCCTCGATTACTCCGTGGCAGAGGCCGGTGGGGTGGTGGCGCTGCTGACCGGTTTCATGATGCTGGGCCAGCTCTCGGGTGGGTATCTGGGCGATCGCTTCAACAAGCGCGTCATCTGCGCGATCTGCATGGTTGCGCACGCGGTTGGCCTGCTGCTGGTCACCTTCGCCGGCAATTTTTCTCAGCCGGTGCTGCTGGTGCTGGCCTTTACCGTGCTGCACGGCCTGGCCTGGGGCACCCGAGGTCCGCTGATGGTGGCGTTGCGCGCCGACTACTTCGGTCCGAGCTCGTTCGGCACCATCATGGGCTTCTCGTCGCTGATCGTGATGCTCGGCATGTCGGGAGGGCCGGTGTTCGCCGGCTACATGTCCGACCTCTACGGCAACTACGAGGTCGGCCTCGGCGTGCTGGCCGGGCTGTCGCTGCTGGGATCCCTTTGCTTTCTCGCGGCCACGCCCCCGAAGCAGCCCCCCGAGGGCATGGAGAGCGTTGCATCAGGATTGAGAGTATCGTCATAGCCTCGAGCCAGGGAGAGGAGAGCGACGATGGCAATTGATCCGGGCCCACATGATCTGGACCAGGTGCGTTACGTGCTGGCGCCGGATGGTCAGGGTACCAACAAGGTGGTGACGGAACGGTTCTACGAGGAGCTGGACGTCGAGTTCAGCCAGTTCCAGGGCCACGTGCTCATCCAGCAGTTCAGCTTCGATCAGGCCTGGCCCACCTGGGAAATGCATCCGGAAGGAGACGAGTTCGTTTACCTGCTTGCCGGGGATACGGACTTTCTGCTGCGGGAAGGCTCGGAGGAGCGAACGGTGCGGGTCAGCGAACCCGGGTGCTACGTGGTGGTGCCGAAGGGCGCCTGGCATACGGCCAGGCCGTACGCGCCGACAACGATGCTGTTCGTTACCCCGGGTGAGGGAACCCTGAACGCGGAAACCCCGCCGGACGGCTGAGCCGTCACCGGGAAATCAGGTGGCGTACTGTGCGGACGGGCTGCTCGCGCCGTCGTCATCTTCCGCCGGTGTGGAGGGCTGGCTGTCTGCTTCATCGGTTGAGCGCAACGCCGTCAGCTCCTGCTCCAGCGCCTCGATCCTGAAGTCCTTGTCCGCCAGCATGCTCTTATAGACCGATACGGACTGAGCCTGCTCGCTGGCTTCGGACTGCGCGGTTTCGGCGCGGGACTTCAGGGTGACGATCTCGCGCTCGAGCTCGTGCCGAACGTCGTCCGCAGCCTGACGCTCGTCGTGCCGCTTCTTCAGCTGCTCGTTGGCCGCGTCCACCTCGCCGGTCAGCTCGTCGATTCGCTGCTGTTGCGACTGCGCCCGCTGCTCCCGTTCTTCCAGTGAAGCCTTCAGCTTTTCCATCCACTGCTGGTGTTGAGCCACGCTGGCGTTGAGATCCTCGATCTCCCGCTTCAGCGCTGCGCTCTCGCGCTCGGTCACATCGCGCTCGGCATCCATGGCCTGCTGGCGCTTGTCGGTCAGCTGCTGCTGGTCGGCCGCTTCCTGCCTGATCTCGCTTGCCGATTGCTCAGCGCTTGCCTTCTCGTTCTCAGCGGCGGCCAGCGCGCTGGCCAGATCGGCTTTCTCGCTGTCCAGCGTGTCGATACGGAAGTCGCGATCACGGATCGTGTTCTTCAGCGCTTCTTCGGCACGATCGCGTTCAGCCAGCTGGCCGTTGACGCCATCGATGGCGGCCTGTTGCTCCTCGAGCTTCTGCGCGGCGCTCTGAACATCGCCCTGCAGGGATTGCACCCGATCCAGGGTGGTCGCGAGTTCGGCTTCGAGGGAGGTGATGCGCTCTTCTCTGCGATTGACCACGCCTTCCAGCTCTTTCTGCTTGGCGGTGCTCGCTTCCAGAGACTGCTCCCGGGCCGTCAGCTCCTGATCGAGATTTTCGATCCGGGAATCACGATCGGCGAGATCCGCTTTGCCCGTCTCCACGTCGGCAAGCAGGCGCTTGATGGAGGCTTCCCGAGCCTGGATGGTTTCATCGCGGGTCGCGATCTCCTGCTCCAGGGCCGGTACCCGCGCCTCAGCTTCGGCGCTGGCATCTTTCAGGGCCCGGTTGGATTTGCTGCGGCGATTCGCCAGATCTTCGAGCATCTCTTTCTCTTTCCGGAGCTCGGAAATCTGCTCGGTGAGGCCGTTGATGTTCTCGGTCTGGGCATCGAGCTTGGTCTGCAGTGCCCGTACCTCTTCGGAGCTGGTCTCTTCGGCGACAGGGCTGGGGTCGTGGTCGTGCTCACGCTCACCGGAGAGCAGGAGCTCGAGCTCCTCGATGCGCTCGTCCCGCTTGATCAGCGCCCCTTTGAGCTTCTCGTAGAGCGCTTCGGTTTTCTTCAGCTGGGTGGCGATGGCGGAGTCACCGGGGTCGGCAGCAACCTCGTCCTCGAAACCGTCCATCAGCATGTTGTCGTCCGCCGAGCGGACGCCGCGAACGGCGTTGAGCTCGGAGGTGAGGTTCTTCACCTCGCGCTCGGCGCTGCGCAGGGCGTTGGCCTGCTTGTCCTGGTCGCGGAGCAGCTCGTTGGCTCGCTCGTTGAGGCCGCCGATCTCCTCCTGCAGGCGAGCGATCTGGCTGTCGCGATTGCGCACGTTGGATTCGAGCTGCGGTACGGATGCCTTGGCGTCGAGCACCTCGCGCTTCAGGGATTCTTCCCGCTTCCTGGCGCCGGCTGTGCTCATGCGGCCGATCACGAAGAAAATCAGCGCCGCGGCGCCGATCGCACCAATCAGCACAGGAGAGAACGTCGTGTTCGCCAGCAGTTCTTCGAGCATCGGTCTGTCTTATCCGACTGTGATCCGTTTGAGATCTATTTCTGATCTTTTCAACGATTAAGCAGGTTGACGATGGTCGGATAAAGGACCTGTTTTTACAGCGTATTGGTTCTCAGCTCGGTGTAAGGGAAATATGAATGGAGCCGCAGCGGCGGAGAGACTGTGAACATCGTCACGAAAACCCGTCGGTCTGCGGCTCGGACGCGCGCTTCGTCAGCGCTTTACGACCGCAGGTCAGCGGGGTCGGTCAAGGAGGTGGCGCAATGGTCTGCTGCTGGGTGCCGAGCTTTTCTATGCTCAAGGACACCACGTCTCCGGGCTGAAGAAACACCGCTGGCTCCCGGGCGCTGCCCACCCCGGCAGGGGTGCCGGTGTAGATCAGGTCCCCCGGGTTCAGGGTCATGAACTGACTTACGTAGGAGACGATCGTAGCCGCGCCGAAGATCATGTGCCGGGTATTCGAGCGCTGTCGGGGCTGGCCGTTGACGGCGGATTCGATCACCAGGTTCTGCACGTCGCCGACCGCGTCAGCCGTGACCAGGTACGGCCCCAGCGGCGCGAAGGTATCCGCGCTCTTGCCCTTGACGAACTGGCCACCGCGCTTGCGCTGAAAGGCTCGCTCGGAAACATCGTGACCCACCGCGAAGCCGGCGACAAAGTCCAGCGCGTCCGTCTCGGAGACATAGCGGGCAGTCCGACCGATCACGATCACCAGCTCCACCTCGTAGTCGAGCTCGGTTGAGCCTCTTGGCGTGAGCACCGGGTCGAAAGGCCCGGACAGGGCGCTGGCGGCCTTCATGAAGAGCACCGGCTCGGTGGGGATCGGCGTGCCCGTTTCTTCGGCGTGGTCGCGATAGTTGAAGCCGACCGCAACGATCTTTCCGGCTCGGGCGATGGGCGGCCCCAGGCGTGGCTGGCCCTCAATCAGAGGCAGCGTGGCCGGATCCAGGCCGGCCAGCTCGCCGAGGCTGCCGATGGTCTCCGGGGTGATGTCCCTGAGGTGACCCGAGAGATCGCGAATCCCGCCGTCGGCGTCGAGCAGGCCGGGCGTTTCGCTGCCCACCTCGCCGAAGCGCACGAAGCGCTGGCCATCGTCGGCGCTCGCCGGCAGCGCCAGCAGGCCGGCGCTCAGCACGGCAGCCAGCAGTTGCGACAGGTTGATACGTGGCATGGGCTCCCCCCGGAATTCCAGATCCCTTAAGCATTGTAGCAGGGCGGTTTAGACTCTCCGCTGGCCCACGGATGTGGCAAATCCCCGCGAACGCTGGAGCAGTCAGGGCTTGGAGCCGGAAAAGCGCAACTTCTTCTACCTGATCCTCGCCTACCTGGCGGCCGGCCTCGGGATCGTCGGCGCTTTTCTGCCCCTGCTGCCGACGACCCCGTTTCTGCTGCTCGCCGCCTGGGCGGCCACCAGGGGCTCCCCGGAGCTGCACAAATGGCTGTACGAGCACGAGCGGTTCGGGCCGACGCTCATCGCCTGGGAGGAAAAGCGAGCGGTCAGCCGGGAGGCCAAGTGGCTCGCCTGCATCCTGATGCTGAGCAGCTGGATCATCATGCTGATCATGACGGACGGCTGGATCGTCCCTGCCATCACCGGAGTGCTGTTCCTCTGCGGCGGCACGTACCTGGTGACTCGACCGGCACCCTGAGTACAATGCCCGGCCCTGTCTGAAGCGCTTTAAGGTCCCGCATGGCCGACAACACCAACGCAGCCACCCTGGCATCCCTGGAAGAGACGGCGAGCTTGTCCTCGATTCACCACCTGCCGCACTGGTCCAGATTCGAGGCAGACAAGATCGTGCCGGCGGCAACCGCGCTGCTCGATGAGGTCGAGGCGGAGTTCGATGCCCTCGAGCAAGCCATCGATGCCTCCTGGGCAGGCCTGATGACGCCGCTCGAACGCATGCAGCTGCGGCTTGGCGTGCTGCTCGGCGCGGTGGGGCACCTGCTGTCCGTGAAGTACTCGGACGAGCTGCAGGCGGCCTACGACGAGGTGCGGCCGCGCTACGTCGCGTTCTCGAACCGCATGGCGCAGAGCCGAGCGCTCTACGACGGCATGGTCGGTATTCGCGATGGCGGGGAGTTCTCGGCGCTCGGCGCCGCCCGACAGCGGATCCTCACCGAGTCCATCCGCAGCATGGAGCGCTCGGGCGTGCACCTCGAAGGCGAAGCCAAAGCCCGTTACGAGGAGATCCAGCAACGACTGTCGACCCTCTCGAACGACTTCTCCACGAACCTGGTGCGGGAAGAGAAAGACAGCCGGATCAGAATTTCGGACCCTGCGCTGGTGGCGGGCGTGCCGGCGCCTATCCTTGCTGCCGCAGCCGAGCAGGCCAAAGAGGACGGCGAAGCAGAAGCCGGAGCCGATTCGGGGCCCTGGCACTTCGTGGTCAACGGCGTGAACTTTATGGCGGTTATCCAGCAGGGGCAGAACGCATCGCTCAGAGAGAGCTTCTACCGGGCATTCCGGTCCCGGGGCACCGGCGAAGGCTTCGACAACCGGCCGATCCTGGAGGAGATGCTGCGCCTGCGCCAGGAAGAGGCTCAGCTGGTTGGCTTCGATCACTACGCGGCGTTGTCTATCGACGCGAAGATGGCGGGCTCGGTGGAAGATGTCTGGTCCCTGCTCGGTGAGCTGGAGCAGGCAGCGCGCCCGGCTGCACAGACAGAGCTGGAAGCGTTGGCAGCATACGCCGCGGAGCACGGCATCGCTGAGCAGCTCGCCCCCTGGGACGTGCCCTACGTTTCCGAGCGGCTTCGCGAGGAGCAGTACGACTACGATTCCGAGGCGCTCCGCGCCTACTTCCAGATGCCGAAGGTGCTGTCCGGCCTGTTCGAGCTGACCGAGCGGCTTTACGGCCTGGGCATCCGGGAGGCTGCGGCGGGCTCGGTTCCGGTCTGGGACGAAAGCGTCAGCTTCTACGAGGTGACGTCTGGAGACGACGTGATTGCCGGCTTCTACGTCGATCCCTACGCCCGGCCCGGCGAGAAGCGCGGCGGTGCCTGGATGAACACCGTGGTGGGCAGAAACAGAAACCTGGCGGGTCCGGGCCAGAGCTCGAGCCTGCCCGTGGCGCTTTTTGTCATGAACGGGCGGCCCCCTGAATCGGGCAAGCCGGCGCTGATGTCGCTGGACGAGGTGCGCACGTTGTTTCATGAGTTCGGTCATGCGACCCAGCACATGTTCACGGAAGTGGAGGATGGCGGTGCCGCCGGCCTGAACCTGGTCGAGTGGGACGCGGTCGAGCTTGCCAGCCAGTTCAACGAGTACTGGATGGAGCACAAGCCGTTCCTCAAGGAGATGACGGAGCACGTGGAAACGGGCGAACCGCTCGACGACGGCACCATCGACCGCATCATCGCCAGCAAGAACTTCATGATCGGCAACGGCACCCTGCGCCAGCTCCAGTTCGGCAAAGCCGACCTGGCCCTGCACCAGCGCTACGGGCTGCCCGGCGGCAACGACTCGGCCAGCCCCTTCGAGATGGAGCGGGAGATTGCCCGGGAAACGGTGGTCACGCCGATGCTCGAGGACGAAACTCAGCTGCCGGCGTTCGGGCATCTGTTCGCCGGCGGCTACGCTGCCGGCTACTACTCCTACAAGTGGGCCGAAGTGCTGGCAGCGGACGCCTTTGCGGCGTTCCAGGAGGTTGGCCTGGACGATGAGGCTGCGGTGACCGAGGTGGCGGATCGGTTCCGACGCACGGTGCTCGGCATGGGCGGCAGCCTGCCCGCGGCAGAGGTGTATCGGCAGTTCCGCGGTAGAGATGCCACCGCCGATGCGCTGCTCATCGATCAGGGATTGAAAGCGGCGAGCTGAAGCGAGCTGCCGCCAGGAGCACTCAATGACGAGCTACACACCGGGCTGGTTCTCCCGAGCCCTGGAAACCCCGTTCGCCGACCGGACCGTGGAAGTGGGCGGGGTGCCGATTCACTACCTGTACTGGGCCGGCGACGACGCCGATGAAGACAAGCCGGGCCTGGTCTTCGTTCATGGCAACGGTGCGCACGCGCACTGGTGGACGTTTCTGGCGCCGTTTTTCCTGACCGAGTATCGGGTGGCTGCCATTGATCTGTCCGGCGCCGGCGACAGCGGCTATCGGGATCACTACTCCCCAGAGCGCTTCGCCGAGGAGGTGATCTCGGTGGCGGCGGATGCCGGGTTCGGTGCGGACACCATCGTGGTGGGTCACAGCTTCGGCGGTTTCATCACCTTGAAGACGGGGCTGCTGTACCGGCAGCGGCTGGAGGGGATCGTTCTCGTCGACTCGGCGGTGCGGCCGCCCGACTTCAAGTGGGAGCGGGACCCGCGGCGCTCGCCGATCAAGCCGAAGCGGTACTACGAGACGTTCGAGGAAGCGCACGGCCGCTTCCGGCTCATGCCGCCGCAGGATTGCTCGAATCAGTACATCCTCGACTACATCGGCAACCACTCGCTGAAAGAAACGGACGACGGCTGGACCTGGAAGTTCGACGACGGCATGTTTCAGAAATTCGACTTCGGCGAGAACATGCACGAAGAGCTGGCCCAGCTGAAATGTCGCGTGGGCGTGATTTACGGCGAGGACAGCTACCTGTTCAGCCAGGACATCGCCGACTACATGTTCAAGGTGCTCGACGAGTCGGTGCCATTTGTCGGCATCCCGGAAGCGCAGCATCACCTGTTTCTGGATCAGCCGCTGGCGTTCGTCAGCGCCCTGCGCACCCTGCTGGCGGAGTGGCGCCACTCAAGACCGAACCGGCTGAACGTCTGACGCAGCCCGCCAGTCAGAACCTCGCTTTGTCGCTGCCGAGCGGCGACGGCGGGCGGTCCCAGCCGACCGTAGCGTTGCTGATGCTGACCCCAGGCTTCAGGTAGCTGAGCGGGCCCCAGGCGCTGTCGGTTTCGGCGGAGAAGCGCGCCAGCTCTGCCGGCCGGAGCGGCTGGCTGCGCACCGAGGTCCGCTCGCCCAGCGACCGCACCCACATAGCCGTACGCGCCAGCGATACCCGCACCCAGTAGCTGCCGCCGACTCGAGCCCGGCGCTCCAGAGCGATCAGGGCCCCCAGCGCTGCCAGGTAGCCGGTGATGTAGTCGTTTACGGCGGCGGGCAGCAAGGTCGGCTCGGCCTGCTTCAGGTGCCGGCCCTGGCGGGCAGCCATGCCGGTGACGGTTTGCGCGAGCTGCTCCCAGCCCGGCCGGGAACGCCAATCGCCGTCATGGCCGTAGCAGTTGATCGACACGTAGACCATGCCGGGACGCAGCTGCAGCACTTCCGGAACCCCGAAGCCCAGCTTGTCCATGGCCCCGGTGCGGTAACCCTGAGAAAACACGTCCGCCTGCCTGACCAGGCGTTTCAGTCGCGAGGCATCCTTCGGATCCTGCAGGTTCAGAGAGGTGGCCCGTTTGCCGAGGCCGGTGTCGACCGCAAAGAGCGGAATGCTCGGCAGGTGATCGGCGCCGACGCGCAGCGCATCGGCGCCGTAAGAGGCCAGCGTGCGGGCGCAGGTGGGGCCTGCCAGCACCCGGGTCAGATCCAGCACCCGGGTCCCTGTCAGGGGTCGCGCCGCCGGACCAGGAAGCGGTTCTGCCGGGCTGTCACCAATCTGGATGATCTCGACCACCGGCTTGCTGACAAGGAGCTGGCCGGCAGGAGAGGCGTCCCACTCGGCTGCCGTGCGGACCATGGCGCCGCAAAGGCCGGCCGCCGCAATGTCGTTTTCCAGATCGATGGCGTGACGCTTGCGGATGACGCGGGCAACCGCGCGGCGGTCGTCTTTGACGCCGAGCAGATCGAGCAGGCCTTGGGTGTTGTGCGGGAAGCCGGAGTGCAGATAGACCCAGCGGTCATCTCGGGCCGGATAGAAGCCCGCCGCCGCGGTTCGGTCCTCCCCGGCGATCCGCGCGCCCAGGCCGCGCTCCGGATCCTGAAAGCGCAGGTAGGCGAAGCTCAAAAGCGAGCTTTCGGCGTGCCGGGCATCGATTTCCAGAGTGCCGTTGCCAGCACCGGCATGCTCGGCCGCGGCGCGGATCACGTCAGCGCCCGCGGCCAGCGCGGCGGCTGTGGCTTCTGCGGCGTGAAAGGGTGTGTCCAGCGTGGTGGCCCGGGACCTGAAGCGGATGCGGGCCGGGTCCGTCTGTCTGCCCGTTGCGGCATCCAGATCGCCTAGAGCCTGAAGGAACGCGGGCCTGCTGGTGCGCGTGCCGCCGGCAGGCTGCCGTTTCGGCCTGTTCTGCTTGCTTGTTTTCAAACTCGAGATCTCTCCTGCCACCGGAGTATAGGCAGCGGCAGGGAGCTCAGTCTGCGATGGTCACATTCAGGGACATCTGCACCAGGCCGTCTTCGTTGAGCGCGACCTCCTCCTGGGGCAGGGCGCGCAGCCGCTCGTCAGGCAGGGCTACCAGAGCGGTCAACGCCTCGTGAATAGCCGCCAGGCGGCCTTGCGCCAGGGCGTTCAGATCGAGCTCCGGCACTTCCCGGGCATCGATCAGCGCCTGCCTGAGCGCCGCGTTGTACGCCGGCACGTCCAGCGTTGGCTCGCCTGTTGGGTCCTCCGAGGTGTGCTCGGCCTGCAGCGCTTGCCTGCCTTCACGGGGTAGCGCGCGGTCGTAGAGCTGCTTCAGCGCATCGCCGAGCGCTTCCGTATGAGACTGATCCTGGTCGGCTGCCTGCTCCAGCAGCGCGTCGACCTCGACGTCAACCAGGCGCTTGGCAATGGCCGCCCGGTCAGCGGCTGCGTTCTGCACCGGCGCCACCTCGAGCACCAGCTGCGGGCGTTGCTCGAGGGCCGTTGCCAGCTTTGTCAGCGTCTCCCGCTGGGGCGGCGTGATGACGGACTCGCCAGGTTCAAAGCCGATGTGCTCCAGCTCGTCCGGTGCCATTCCGACCAGCGATCCGAGCAGCTTGAACGGCGCGGCGACGATGCCGCCGATCACGTTGGAGAAGGCTTTCATGACCGCGCCCGAGTAGCTGAACTCGGGATCGTCGATTGAGCCCGACACAGGAAAGCTGAAGTCCACGTTGCCGTTACCGTCCTTCAGGAGGGCGACGGCCATGTCCAGCGGCAGGTCCATGGCGCCGGGCTGATCAACTTTCTCGCCGAGGGTCAGATCGCGGATCACCAGCCGGTTGTCGCCGTCCAGAGAGCCGCCATCGAGCCGGTAGGTCAGGGTCAGGTCGGTACGGCCGTCGGCGATCCGGCGGCCCGCGAACTTGATCGTGTAGGGCGACATGCGCGGCAGGTTGACGTTGTCGAAGTCCACCGTGATGTCGGTGGCCTGGGTCGGGTCGTTGGCGCTGATGCTGCCGTCAACCTTCAGCGCGCCGTACTCGTTCACCTGACCTTCGAGCGTCACTTCCGATGCCGCAGCGCTGTTGGTCGCGAAGGTGGACAGCGTGCCCTCGATGCTGGAGATGTCTGCCTGAAACGGCAGGGGCAGGGCCAGATCGGTGAAGTCGGCACTGCCGCCGGAAATTCTCGTCTCGCCGATGGTGATGGCGAACGGGCTCGCCCCCGCCCCATCGCCCGCGGCCGTATCGGCTGCCGGTGACTGCTCGTCCGCCGTGCTCGCTGCTGCTGAGTCGGCGACAAAAGTCCGCTCGATGTTGGTCGAGCCGTCCTGTTCGATCTCGATACGCGCGTAGGGGGCTTCGATGCTGAGCACAGACAGCTCGAGCATCCCGGGGTCGAGCGTCAGCCGGTCAACCGCGAGCCGCTGCCAGGAGAACAGCGCCTCTTCCTGCACCTGGTCGATCAGCGACAGAGACTCGAGCTGCAGGTCACCCTGATATCGGAACGCCTGCTCGCTGCTGGCCGTGAGGGTGCCTGTCAGAGACAGCTGCCCGTCGGCGATGGCGATGTTGGCAACGCTGCTGAGGTAGGGCTGGGCGGCGGCCAGAGCCAGCTCGGACACGGTCAGGGTGCTGGTCAGGGCAAGCTCGGGGAACAGCTGCAGCGTGCCGTCGAGCTGAATGGACCCCCCGGGCTGCAGCCCCAGGGCCACGGCCAGCGGCATCTGGGCACCGTCTTCCAGCGTCGCTTCTCTGAGGGAGAAGCTCAGCGCCGAAATCTCGCTGACGCCCTCAGCCACGGTCAGGTCGGTGTGGATCAGGCGGCCGCGATCCAGCGCGATCTCGCCGATCCGGATCTGCCAGCGCTCCGCGTCGTCGGCGATGTCCTCGATCCCTTCGTCGATGGCTGCTTCAGCCTGCTCGTCAGCCGGCGCCGTGCCAGCTGGCATGCCGAGACCGGGCAGGTAGCTGCCATCAGCATGCCGATACGGGCGCAGCAGCAGGCCGTCGACCCCGACCCGGTCGATCTCCACCATCAGCTCCGGCCAGCGGAAGCTGCCGCCTTCCATGCTGAGCGTCTCGAGCTCGACCAGATGCGGGTGATCCGGCTGGTTCACGTTCAGGCCGGTCAGCGTTCCCTGGACTTCGGTCAGGGAAACGCTGAGCTCGCCGGCTGCATCCACAGCCACCCGGTAGTCGAGGCTGACCATGATGGCGCCGCCATCGAAGGTAAGGGGCAGGGCCAGCTCGTCTCTGAAGTAACGGAACAGCATCGGGGTGTAGGTGCCCTCCAGCCGAACCTGACCGGCGAGGGCGATGGGATTGACCGACAGCGTGCCGGTCATGGCAATTTCAGCACCTGACTCGGTGCGAATGGTCACCTGCTGCTGGCCGCTTCGATCGGGCAGGGTGGACAGGCCGGCGACTTCCAGATCGATCGGCGCCAGGTCGGTGCTGAAAGGCTCGCCCGCCGCCTGATCGATGACGCTGAGCCGACCGTTGATGATGCGCAGATCGGCGATCACCAGCCGCGGCAGGCTGGTCGTTTCTTCCGCTGCTGGTTGCGCCGCCGGTTGCGCCGCCTGCTCGACCGCGGCGCTGGCTTCCCAGCGGGCGGCCAGCTCTGTGAGGTTGCTGTCCGTCTCGGTGAGCCGCTCGAAGCGCACGTAGGGCTCGATCAGATGGATCTCATTAAAGCTCCAGGCCCAGCGGAACAGGCTCGACAGCTGAAAGTTGACGAACAGACGCCGGAACGAAAGCGCGGTCTCGCCGTCGGCTTCACGGATCTGCAGCTCGTCCACCTTCAGGCTGAGGCTGAAGGGGTTGATGCTGAGATCCGCCACCTCGGTGTCGAGGTCGAGTCTTTCTGCGAGGGTGCTGACGAGCGTACGTTCGACCAGCCAGGGTGCAAGCAGGAAGCCCGCGGCGCCATACAGCAGCACGACGACGAGGGCGATGAGCCCCCGGCGCTGCCAGGGGCGCTTCCAGATTTCAGAAAGCTGAACCATCCGTGGTCCTTGTTGTGGTACTTCCAGCGTTACTTTGTGCGGGGACCCGGGCCTGTCACGGCCCGGGTGAGCTCAACCCGGTTGTCAGCCTTCCCGGGTGTAGACGATCGCGCCACCGATGATGGTCATGTCGACCTGGGTGTTCGGCAGCTCCTCGTCAGGCACGGTCAGCAGGTCCTGTGACAGCACAACCACATCGGCCAGCTTGCCGGGCGTGAGGCTGCCTTTGATGTCTTCCTCGAACGCGGCGATGGCGTTGTTGATCGTGTAGCTCTCCAGCGCTTCCTGCCGGGTCATCACGTGCTCCGGGAAGAAGGCGGTGCCGTCCTTGGTAATCCGGGTCACCGAGGCAGCGTAAGACGCGATCGCATCAATGGGCTCCACCGGCACGTCCGTGCCGTTGCCGATCAGCGCGCCGGTTTCGATCAGCGTGCGCCAGACGTACGACGTCCGCTGCGCCCGCAGCTCACCCAGGCGCGAAGGTATCCACGGGCCGTCGGAGGTGCAGTGTACGCCCTGCATGGCGGCGATCACGCCCAGCTCGGCGAAGCGTGGCGCGTCCTGCGGGTCGATGTGCTGCGCGTGCTCGATGCGCCAGCGCAGCGATTGGCCGTCTACTTCCGCCGCTTCGAACACCCGCTGGTAGATATCCAGGGTTTCTCGATTAGCGCGATCACCGATCGCGTGGGTGTTCACCTGGAAGCCGTGCTTCACGGCGATCTCGGCGGTGCGCTCGATGTCTTCCACCGGTTCCAGGACCAGGCCTGGCGTGTGTGGCAGGTCCTCGTAAGGCGCCAGCAGCCAGGCGCCGTGCGCACCGAGGGCGCCGTCGATCTGCCGCTTGATGGAACGCACGGTCAGGAAGTCATTGCCTTCGGCCACCATGCGGTAGTCCGGCAGCTTGGCGTCCATCTCTTCGTTGCTCTGCCGACGCACCATCACGTAGAGCCTGATGGGCAGCACGCCTTCGTCTTCCAGCGTTTTGAAGAAGTCGATGGTCTCGAACGAAGCGCCCGCGTCGTGGAAGGAGGTGACCCCGTGCGCCACCGCTTCCTGGCCGGCCAGGTACACGCGCTGGCGCATCACCTGATCAATCTCTTCGGGCGTCTGCCTCGACTCGAACTCGTCCACCGCGTCGTTCAGCAGGCGTTGCGCGGTTTCGCGCAGCAGGCCGGTGGCTTTGCCGTCGGCGTCACGAACGATGGTGCCGCCGGCGGGATCCGGGGTGTCGTTGCCGACGCCTGCCGCCGCAAGGGCCGCATCATTGGCGAAGGCGGCGTGGCCGCTGGCGTGGCCGAGCAGCACCGGGTTGTCCGGCGAGACCATGTTCAGCGTCTCGTTCACCGGCACCCCCTCCACCGCGTCCGCGGGCACCGAATCCCACTTGTCCTGGTGCCAGCCGCGGCCGAATATCCACTCTCCCGGCTCCGCCTGGTCGACGGCGACGGCAACCATGTTCACCACCTCGTCCCAGTTCTGCACCGTGTTCAGATCGAGGATCTGCTTGGCCCGACCCAGGCTCATGAAGTGACCATGCCCCTCGATGAAGCCGGGCATGACGAAGCGGCCGTCCAGCTCCACCACCTCGGTCGCATCGCCGATGTAGGCGCCGATCTCATCGTTGCTGCCTACCGCAAGAATTTCCGCGCCGCTGATGGCGATGGCTTCGGTCTCGCCCAGCGCCGGGTCCACGGTGGCTACCTTGCCACCCCGGAGCACCAGATCGGCGATCGGTCCCGCAGGCGCCGCCTCCGAAGTGCTGCTGGCTTCCTCGACTTCTTGGCTGCAGCCGGTAAGTAAGGCGCTGGAGAAGAAAACGGCGAGCAGCGATGCCCGCCAGCTGTTGAAGCTGATCGTGTTCATGGTCCCGTCCCGGAGAAGTTGCAGAGGAAAGCCTCGCAAAAGGCCTCCGCACGTGCAAGCGGCGGCCTCAGGGCCGGGGGTCAGTTAGCCGCCCAGCACTCCAGCTCGACCCTGGCATCGAACGCCAGCCCCGAAGATTCGAAGGCGCTGCGGGCGGGCTTCGGGCCGGGGAAGTAGGTGACGTAGACCTCGTTGAAGTCCGCCCACTCGTCGATGTCCGCGATCATCACCGTGCACTTCACGACCCGGTCCATGGAAGAGCCGTTGGCCTCGAGGATCTGCTTGATGTTCTCCAGCACCTGCCTGGCCTCGGCCTTGATGCCGCCGGATGCCAGGGTGGTGGTGCCCGGCAGGTTGCCGAGCTGCCCGGAGAGGATCAGCAGGTCGCCAACCCGGACCGCCGCAGAAAACGGGAAGTCCCCCTCAAGAGGCGAGCCGGCATCGGAGTACTCGACGGCGACCCGATGGCGGGGTTCGTCTGCCGCGTGGACGCAAGCGGCGCCGATGCTGAGGGTGATGGCGAGCAGCGGCAGCAGGGCCGAGCGGATGGTTTTGATCATTGCGACGGGTCCGGGTCAGGAGCGAAGCCGCTAGTTTACGCGTTCAGGGCAACCGATAGGCCAGCAGGGCGTTACCCGGCAGCTCGCCGAACTGGCCGTAACCCGACTGCACGTAAAGCATGTCGTCCACCACCTGCACGCCGGCCACGTCGATGGCGCCCCCGTGGGCGGGCACACCGTTGACGGTCGCGAAGGGTCGGTAGGTGTCTGCTTCCCAGGCCACCTCGCCGTTGCGCCGATCGTGCGCGCGCAGCTTGCCGTCCAGGCCTGCCGTCAGCACCAGGTCGTTGACCACCAGCGGTGGCGCGGAGAGCCCGTAGTAGTAGGAGCAGGTCGGGTAAAGCTCGGTGCGGGCGAGGTACTCGAACAGGTTCGTTTCGCAGCCCCGCTCCACCGGAGCCTCCCAGAGCAACCGGCCATCATCGATCGACAACGCGTAGAGCCCCGGTGCGGGCCGGTAGCCCGGGATCGGGAACGGCGGGTCCGCCGCGGGCGCGTAAATCACCCCGTCGGCGACGGCCAGCCCCCAGTGGATGCCGCCGAGCGCCGATCCGGCCCCGACGCGCCGCTGCCAGATGAGCGCTCCGGCGTCATCGGGATCCAGGGCGTAGACGTCGCCGGACTTCTGGCCGACGATCAGGCGAGGGTTGCCGCTGCTGTCCTCAGCCATCACCACCGCCGCGCCGATGTCGTGATCGGGCCCGCGCCACTTCGGGCAGTTGGGTCCGGTGGGGATCTGGTCGCAGGCCAGGTTGTAGGCATCACCGGCGATGGCCTGGAAGTGCCAGACGATCTCGCCCGATGCCAGGTCCAGTGCCAGCACCGCATCGGAGTAGGCGGTGGCAGGCAGGGAGGCGTTCTGACCGGTCCCGACGTAGATGAGGCCGCGCGCGGCGTCAACGGTCGGCGTGCTCCAGACCGCCACCCCGGAGGGCCCCCAGCGCCGAGTGCCGACCTCGGTGACGCCCTGGAGCGTTGCTGCTGCCGTGGTGTGCATGGTCCAGAGCCGCTGGCCGCTCGCCACGTCCAATGCCAGCACGCCGCCATGAGAAACGCAGCACTCGTACTCAGGATCGGCGGCCAGGCCGGTCTCATACAGCGAGACCGGCACGATGAGGCGCTGCTCGTGCTGGATGATCGCGCCGGTGAGCATGGTATGCGGTGCAATCGTCGCGTCGTGGCGCCAGAACAGGCTGCCGTCTGCCGCCGCCACCGCATTGACGTGGGCTTCCATGTCAGCGAAAAACAGCGCCGGCGCCCCGGACAGATTCCCCAGGGTCAGCGCCGTGCGCGGTGGTGCCGGCAGCTCGGTGTGCCAGCGGATGCAGCCGGAGGCGCGCTCCAGAGCGAACAGGTGACCGCTGGTAGCTGCCACGAACAGGGTGTCGGCGGTAATCGCAACCTGGGAGCGGGCATTGGCCACGTCCGGCAGGCCGAACGCCCAGCTGAGGTCGAGGCTGGCGACGTTGTCGAGGCGGATGGCGCTGGCGCCATCCGGCAGCGCGCCGGTGGATTGCGCGTTCACCCCCCAGCGGCTGAAGCGTGGGCTGAGATCGAAGGCGTCGGGGCTGGCGGCCAGGCTTTCGCAATAGGCGCCGACTGCCGGTGACCAGCTGTCCCGCTCACCGGCGATGAACGTAACGATGGTGAGCTGCTCGCCCATGCTCAAGCTCTCCGCCTCCGACTTCATTATGCCGTTGCTCAGGGCGAAGGCGATCTGGGCCGGACCGAGCAGCGCCAGGTTGGCCAGAGGCTGGGCGCGATTGACGTCAGCGTTCTCGTGGCAGGCTGCGCAATTGGCCGCGTACAGCTCGGCGCCATCCAGCTCGGCGGCGGCTCGGTGGGGCTGGTCGGCTGCCGTTGCTCCCGCCGGCGCTGGCGGCTCCTCGCTGCAGCCGAACAGGCAGGCCAGCAACAGGAGCAGCAGCCAGCCGATCAGCTGCTCTCTCGGGATGCTCATTAGAGAAATTCCGTTTTCTTCGACTGGGCGTAAAACACCAGCGCGATCAGGCCGACGATGGCGGCGATTTGGCAGCCGAGCACGGTCAGGTAGGTGGCGTTCCAGACCACCTCCATCCCGTTCACGGTCGAGCGCACGCCATGCAGGCTGGAGATCCACCAGATGAGCGCCTGGCTGCCCAGGTTGGCCGCGACGATGGCCGTAATCGCCGGGGCCAGGCCCTGGAAGATCATGGTTGTGGCCAGGATCATGATGTAGGCGAGGAAGACGGCGACCAGGATGATGGTCATGAACGGGATGGTCCCGTTTGGCATCGCGTCGCCGATGAAGATGACGTAGCTCGCGGCGGACAGGGTCAGCCAGATGCCGCCGACCAGCAGCAGGTTGGCCAGCATTTTCGCCCGGGTGTAGTCACCGATGGTGATCGGCAGGCTCATGATGAACGGCAGGTTCTGCTCCCGTCGCTCTTCCGTGATCGTCTGCATGGCGGCGTGCACGCCGGCTCCGAACATGGTCGAGATGAACAGGATGAAGGCGATGGTGCCGGCGGTGTCACCCCAGGTCATGGCCAGCAGGATGGCGCCGATGCCCCCGAGCCAGTAGCACAGGGACGGGATCTTCATGATCTGAAGGTCCTTCATGACAAGCTCGCGGACGATATTGGGCGTCGTGTCGGTCTGGTTGCTCATGCGGCTGCTCCCTGGCTGGTTGCGAGTTCCGTTGCCTGCGCGTTGCCGGCAGACCGCAGTGGCGGCCGACCGGCCTCGACGCTGGCGATGAAGATTTCCTCCAGCGTCAGCCGCTGGACGTCGTCGATGGCGGCCCCTGTTGCCTTCAGCCGCTCTCCGATTGCCTCGCTGTAGCCGGACAGCGTCAGCACGATCTGGTGGCCGAGCTGCTGAACCTCCACCGCCTCCGGCAGATCCGGCAGCGAGTAGCCGTCCTCAACCACCAGCCGCAGCCGCCGCCAGGAATCGAGGAAGGACTCCTTGTCGTCGCTGGCGACGATCCTGCCCTGATCGATGAAGGTGATGTGGTCGGAGATCTGCTCCACGTCCAGGGTGTTGTGAGAGGAGAAGAGGATGGCTCGGTCCTCCGCCTCCATCACCCGCATCATTTCCTCGAGGATCACCTTGCGCGCCACCGGATCGAGACCGGTGGTGGGCTCATCGAACACCAGCAACCTGGGCTTGCGCGCGAACACCGTCAGCAGCGCGGCTTTCACCCGCTGTCCGTGCGACAGACCCTTCACTTTCTGCTCGGGGTTGAGCTCGAAGCGCTGCAGCAGCTCGGCCGCGTAGCTGTCGTCCCAGCGCGGAAAAATCTGCTTCAGGAACGACAGGTGGAAGCCGATGCTGCGATGCCCGTACAGGCGCATGTCCTCAGAGACGAAGCCGATGTCCCACTTGGCAGCAACCTGCGCATCCGGCATCTCGTTGCCGAGCACGCTGACCCGGCCGGCATCCTGATGCACCAGACCCATGATGATGCGCAGCGTAGTGGACTTGCCGGCGCCGTTCGGCCCGACGAACCCCATGACAGAACCCTGTGGCAGAGTCAGGTCGATGTCGTCGAGCCTGAAGTGCGGGTAAGCCTTAATGACTCCCTGGCATTCAATAGCGTGCATGCGCGCTACCTCCTTTCGTTCCCTGTGAATTGCTCGAGCAGCGCGACCAGGTCGTCGTGCTCGAGGCCCATGGCGCGGCCGAGACGGGCGGCGTGCTCGACGGCTCTCTCGAGCTCTTCCTGGCGCACGTCGTCGACGTCGATCCGCTCGCTGACAAAAGATCCTCGACCCTGCTGGGTGACGATCACGCCGGCACGCTCCAGCTCCAGATAGGCGCGCTTCACGGTGATCACGCTGACTTTCAGCTCGGCTGCCAGCTCCCGGATCGACGGCAGCCGATAGCCGGGGGCCCAATCGCCGAGCGCAACCCGACGGCTGATCTCATCCATGATCTGGATGTAGATGGGCCGGCTGTCGGCCTGTGAGAGGATCATCTGGGTGCTGATGGGACCGCGTCCATGTGTAGTGTGTATATAAAGTATACACAGTATATACACTCAGGCAAGCCCAGTTGGTTTCGCATAGGAATCAATAGGTTAGAGGTTGGGGAGGATGGCTGGAGCGGGTGAAGGGAATCGAACCCTCGTCATCTGCTTGGGAAGCAGAGGCTCTACCATTGAGCTACACCCGCTGCGAGTGGGCATTCTAGCGGCTCTGAGGCCGATGGAAAAAACTGAATGAGCGGCATCGACACCACGAGAATCCCGAACGGATAGAATCGGAAATTCAGTTTGTCCGAACCAGCCGTGGCCGGGAGACTTCGCGGCGAGCAATTTAAGGAGACCTTTGATGAGTATCAGAGCTCTGATCGGGATGGCCGCGCTGGTGGCAATGCTGACCGCGCAGCCCGCAGCCGCCGCGGAACAAGTGGACGAGACCAAAGTCACCACACCTGATGAAGCCATTGCAGCGCTGGTTGCTGGTAACGAGCGGTTCCTGTCCGGGAACACGCTGGATCAGGACTATCACGCTCAGATCGAAGCGACGGCCGGCGGTCAGCAGCCGTTTGCGACCGTGCTGTCCTGCCTGGATTCGCGCATCCCGCCTGAGATTCTCTTCGACCAGGGGATCGGCGACATTTTCGTTGGCCGGGTCGCCGGTAACGTCGAGGACGTGCACATGCTGGGCAGCTTCGAGTTTGCATCTGCCGTGGTCGGCACCAAGCTGCTCGTTGTCATGGGCCACACCTCCTGCGGTGCGGTAAAAGGTTCCTGCGCAAACGCCCAGATCGACAACCTGACCAACCTGCTTGCGGACATCCGGCCGGCCGTAGAGCTGGTCGAGGCTGAGCGCCCGAACGTCAACGTCTGCGAAACGCCCCACATCGATCACATCGCGGAAGTGAACGTGCAGCGCACCATCAAGGACATCCGGCAGAAGAGCCCGGTGCTGCAGGGACTGGAGTCGGAAGGCAAGCTGAAGATCGTCGGCGCCATGTACGACGTCAGCACGGGCAAGGTGTCCTTCCTCGACAGCTGATCCGCACCGGGCGTGCCCGGGCAGGTTGAGGTCCCAGGCTAAATGCGCCATCTTCGGCTGATACTTCTCAGTCGGAAGAGGCGTCTTGAACCTGCACCTGCTGCCTGCCGGGCACATCGCCCGGTCACTGCTCGCGCTTACACTCATGGCCGCGGGGATGACCCTGGCCCCATCCCTCAACGCCGAATCATCGCCGCATCCTGGCCGTTCCGTATACGATCAGCACTGCGCTGTCTGCCACGACAACTCGGAGCAGAGCAAGGCCCGCACCTTCGAAACCCTGACCCGGATGATCCCTGCCACCATCGAGTACGCGCTGACGGATGGCAGGATGAAGGCGCACGGTTCGCTGCTGAGTCCTGACGAGCTCGAAGACCTGATGAACTTCTTCCGCGGCCAGACCCGGTCGGACAACGACTGGGTGGCGAACGCCATGTGTCCGGAGCCTGCGGTTGATCTGGATAAGCCGGCAACAGTGTCGACGTTCGGTTTCGGCCCGAAGAACCACCGCTATCTCACGGAGGCGGAAGCCGGCCTGACCCTCGAAGACTTCGGCAACCTGGAGCTGGCCTGGTCGCTGGCGTTCCCCAACATCACCATGATGCGCTCGCAGCCGGTGGTGGTGGGCCAGACGCTGTTCCTCACGCCCGTCAACAGCGAGCAGCTGTATGCCTTTGACATCAGCGGCACGCCCTGCCTGCGCTGGGTCTACGAAGCGGGTGGCCCGCTCCGCTCCAGCCTCACCTACGGCGAGCTGCCGGAGTCCGAACGGCAGGTGCTGGTGTTTGGCGGTATGGATGGGCGGCTGCACATGGTGGACGCCGCCACCGGCGAGCGGCTCTGGGATCGCTCGCTCAAGCTCTTCCCCGAAACCATCATTACCGGCACGCCGCAGCTGCATGAAGGCGTGGTGTACGCCTCCATCTCGCAGTTCGAGATCATGGTGGGCGCAAATCCCGCGCATGAGTGCTGCAAGAGTCATGGCGCCGTTGCCGCGGTTGCCGGCGAGACCGGCGAGGTGTTGTGGGTCAGCCACACCATGGAGGATGCGAAGCCGGTCCGGGACCGTGGCGACGGCCGCATGATCTGGGGCCCATCGGGCGCCCCGGTGTGGACCTCCCCGGCCATCGACGCGAAACGCGGCCTGCTCTACGTGGGCACCGGCGAAGCAACGTCCGAGCCGGCGCACCCGCACACCGATGCCATCCTGGCGATGGATCTGAAGACCGGAGACATCCGTTGGGCTTTTCAGGCCACCGCCAACGACATCTTCCTGGCAGGCTGCCGGCGTCGCGGCGAGCGCTCGCCGAACTGCCCGCCGGAGTACAGCGTCGAGCGGGACGTGGATTTCGGCGCCTCGGTGATCATCGCCGAGCTGGCCGATGGCAGGGAGCTGCTGCTGGCCGGGCAGAAATCCAGTGACGTCTGGGCGCTGGATCCGGACGCCGACGGCGAGGTGGTCTGGCACTGGAACAACGGGGTCGGCACCGCCAACGGCGGCGTGCACTGGGGCATGGCATTTGATGGCGAGAAGGTCTACGCGCCGATCAGCGACCCCGGGCGGCCTCGTCCGGGCTTCGTGCCGCAACCGGGCCTGTACGCGCTGGACGCCGGTACCGGCGAGCTGCTCTGGGAGTACCGGACCGCTTCGGACTGCGAGGGGCGTCAGGATCGGGTGCGCTACTGCGAGTTTCAGTACGGCTTCTCCGCAGCCACCACCGTGGTGGGCGAGGCGGTCGTTCAGGGCAGCCTGGATGGCCACCTGCGGGTCTTCGACAGCAGCACCGGAGAGATCCTGTTCAGCTTCGACACGGTCCGTGACTATCAGGGCATCAACGGCGTTGCCGGCCAGGGCGGTGCCATCGACAACGCTTCGATCATTGCTGCAAACGGCATGCTGCTGGTCAGCTCCGGCTACGGGATGTTCGGCCAGGCGCCCGGCAACGTGCTGCTGGCTTTCCGGCCGGCGGCAAAGGAGTGAGAAAGCAGTAAGATAGGGCAGCGTTCAACCACTGGGAGAGAGACCATGGACCGACGCGATTTCCTCAGCACGGCAGGTGTCGCCGCGGCCACCTCCATCGCCGCCGCAACCACCCTGTCCGCCAAGGCCGATGCCCTCGAGCACGCCATGATGGACGAGCTCGACCGACGCGTCATTGAGCCCGGCATGTTCTGCGACATCGGCGAAGAGGGTCCGGACTACAGCGGCGACAAGCGACCGTTTCTGCAGGGCGACGACCCGCGGCTGCCGAAGATGCCGAAGCAGCCCACCCTGACCGACTTCTTCAAGCTGCGCTTCGCGCCGGCAAACCATGTGCTGCAGAGCGCGGCCTACGCGCAGAAAAACGGCATGGATGAGAAGGTGGTTCTGGCCTGCCTGCTGCACGACATCGCGGTCGGCAGCTTCATCCGCACGGATCACGGCTACTGGGGCGCGCAGCTGATCGAGCCGTACGTGGACGAAGAGATCAGCTGGGCCATCCGCTACCACCAGGCGCTGCGCTTCTTTCCAGATGAGAGCGTCGGCTACGAGTATCCGGAAGCCTACTACCGCTTCTTCGGTCGCGACTACAAGCCGGAGCCCTACATCGTCGAGGCGGCGGAGTACGCGCAGAAACACAAGTGGTACATGACCGCCCGACTCATCACCATCAACGACCTCTATTCGTTCGAGCCAGACGTGCAGGTGGATGTGGATCAGTTCGCCGACATCATCGGCCGCCACTTCAAGCAGCCGGCGGAAGGCCTCGGCTTCGACAACAGCCCGGTTGCGCACATGTGGCGCAGCATGATCTGGCCGAACAACTTCCTTTAGGTCAGGGCGCCCAGGGCAACGCCGGTCGCTCCGTTGAGCGACGCTTCAGCTCGCCCTGATTGCGGCTCGGCAGCAGCAGCCGCACACCCCTGAAGAAGCCCGGGATGTCGGCGCCGGCGTGAGGGGCTGCCTCTTCAATGAACGCGAAGACCTCGAGATCGGGCTGCGCCTGCAGGTAGTCGAAGGTCTCGAGGAACCCCTCGACCATCCGGGTGGCGTTGCTTTCGGCGACCACCTCCTCCGGAAACAGGGCAAGAATCTCGGGATCCAGGTTCGGCGGGATCTGCTCGAACTCACCGACGGTCAGGTAAACGGTGATGGGGTTGGCTCGAGCGGGCATGTCGATGGCAAGCGGCTCCCGATCGTTCCACCAGACCGACGGGCTGCTGATCAGGAACGCGGAGAACGGCGTGTCGGCCTGCTGCAGAGCGTGCAGCCCGAACAGGCCGCCGTAGGAATGGCCGAAGTAGATGCGGCCGGCCGGATCGGTGCTGTAGTCACTGTCGATCCTCGGGATCAGCTCGTCCCGAATGAAGCGGTAGAACGCCGGGCCGCCGCCGGTCTCCACGGGTTCAGCGGTCAGCGCGGCCAGCGCCGGCAGGTCCTGCCACGGGCTCGGCGTGAAGTCGGTGGCGCGCGAGTCCCGGGCGGCATTGCCGATGCCGACGATGATCGCCGGGGCCAGGCCCGAGTAGCGGGTCAGCGTCCGGCTGGTTTCGAGCAGCGTGTGGATCTTGCTGCCACCGTCGGTGGCGTAGATGACCGGGTAGGTCTGCTCCGGATCGTAGCCGTCCGGCAGGCCGACGCCGATCGGGTAGGTTCTGCCGGTGTTCTGAGAGCTCAGGGTGAAGCCGATCAGACCGGGCAATGTGTTGCTCTCCATGACTTCATCCGCCTCCGGTGGTGGAAAAATCCCTTTCTCGAGAAAGTGAATGGTCGCCTCTGCGACGATCGGATTGTTGCGCAGGCCCCAGTGGGTGACCTTGAACTGGCGGAAGTCACTCATGCCGGGGAGCCTGGCGCTCTCCAGCGACACCATGCTGTCGTTCGGCAGCGGCAACCACTCGTTGGTGACCAGGGCGTCCTGGGTGCCGGCGATCACGCCTACTTCGAAATTGGGCGGCGGCAGCGAGGCTGCAAAACCGTCCGGCCCGGTGCCGAGCATCTGCGCGGTGGGGCCCGCCATCTCGACCATGGTCCCGGGCAACCCTTCCTCCAGGTCGGCCAGCTCGCTGCCGTGGTTCGGCGTGCCGAGCAGGACGACCCGGCCCAGGTTCTCCGGCAGGCCGCGCGCCAGGTAGGCACGGATCAGCAGCCCGCCGAGCGAGTGGCCGACGAAGTGCACCGTCCGGTCGTTGTTGGCGCAGCAGGCGTCGATGGCCGCCGTCACCTGCGCCACCAGCTCGTCCGGGGTGGCGTCGTTGGACGGATAGCCGATGTTGCTCACCTCGAAGCCGGCGCCGGCCAGGCTGTTCTCCAGCACCAGCATGGCAGACTCCGTGCGACCGAGACCGTGCAGCAGCACCACCTGATCGGCGCCGGGCGGCGCCGGTTTGAACAGCGGTAGGTCGGCGACGTAAACACCGCCGCCAATCAGAACGATCAGGGCACCTATGCCCAGCAAGCGTTTCAAGGTCGGACCTCGGAAATGGAGCAACTACAGTTCCGGCATTCTGTCGATGGTGTGGTGCCCGGATCAAGCTGGTAGGTTGGATTCATGATCCGACCCTGCATCGTGGCCGTGTCGCTCGCAGCGGCCCTGCTCTCACTCTCGAGTCCGGCTCGACCGGACACCTCGGCAGAGAACACGAACCCCGCGCCAGCATTTACCTACGAGCGCGACCGGGGGCTGGTCTTCCGCCAGGGTGATACGGATCTGTGGCTCGGCCTGCGCGGTCAGTTCCGTTACAACAACTCGTCCACAGAACTGGACACGGATGAGTCGTCGCTGACTGACGAGTCGCTCAAGGTGAACCGGGCGAGGATCAAAGGCGGGGGCACCGTGGCTGCACCCTGGCTTGCCGCCTACGGAGAATACGATCTGGTCGGCTCCCAGTGGCTCGATTACCGGGCCACCGTCACGGTGGCGGGCTGGCTCGACATCCGCGTCGGCCAGTGGAAGAGCGAGTTCAGCCGTGAGCGGATCAACTCCTCGGGCAAGCAGCAGCTGGTTGAGCGCTCCATCAGCAACTACTGGTTCACCCTGGATCGGCAGCGCGGCCTTTCCACCAGCGCCCGCTTCGGCGAGGGAACCCGGATGGATTCCCGGGTCTGGGTGCAGGCCCTGTCAGGCCTCGGCCTGAACCGGGCGACCGAGCGCAACAACGGCCTGCTGATGCTGCGCTGGCAGTGGAATCCGGACGGCCAGGAGCTGCCGTTCAGCGGCTCGGACCTAGCCCGCCGGGCGGAACGGGTGCGCTCGCTGGCGCTGGCCTACGTCAGCGGCGACAGCCGCTGCACCCGCTTCTCGTCAGATGGCTGCGGCCAGTTGCCCGGTTTCTCCGATGGTGACTACGACCTCGAGCAGCTCATGCTGGAGACCGCCGTGCAGCACCGCGGCCTCAGCTGGGAGCAGGAGCTGCACTACAAACGGATTCGGGATGAGCGCACCGGTGAGGTGACCCGCCTGCTGGGTGGTTACGCCCAGCTCGGCAGCTTCCTGAACGAGTGGTGGCCCGCGGTGCCGGCGCCGCTGGAGCTGGCGGCGAGGCTTGCGATCGTCGATCCGGACACCGATCGCAGCGGCGATACCAACCGGGAGCTGACCCTGGCTGCAAACTGGTTTTTCTCCGGGCACAGGAACAAGGTGTCTCTCGACCTCTCCTGGCTCGAGGACGACGACATCCTTCAGGGCGATCAGACCCGGCTGCGGCTGCAGTGGGAGCTGTCGCTCTAGCAGCTCAGCCTGCCTGCGGCAGCGGCGCTGACTCCGCCTCCTCACCAAGCAGGCGATTGGTGATCACGCCGGCGGTCATGGCGCCGTTCACGTTCAGCGCCGTGCGGGCCATGTCGATCAGCGGTTCGATGGAGATCAGCAGGGCGGCGACCGTTACCGGAAAGCCCATGGCCGGCAGCACCACGAGCGCGGCAAAGGTTGCGCCGCCGCCGACGCCGGCAATGCCGAAGCTGGAGATGGCGACGATGGCCACCAGACCGGCAATGAACGAGAGGCTCATCGGGTCCACGCCCATGGTCGGCGCGATCATCACTGCCAGCATGGCCGGGTAGATGCCGGCGCAGCCGTTCTGGCCGATGGTGGCGCCGAACGTGGCCGAGAGATTGGCCACCGGCGGCCGCACGCCGAGCGCTTCGATCTGAGTCTCGACGTTCAGCGGGATGGTGGCCGCCGAGCTGCGCGAGGTGAAGGCAAAGGTGAGCACCGGCCAGACCTTCCTGAAGTAGTCGAGCACGTTGGTGCCGGTGAGGGTCAGCAGGCCGGCATGCACGCCGAACATGATGGCGATGGCGAGGTAGGAGGCGACGATGAAGGTCAGCAGGTTGAGGATGTCGGCGGCGTCGGATCCGGCCACCACCTTGGTGATCAGCGCCAGGATGCCGTACGGGGTCAGCGCCATCACCATGTGCACCAGCTTCATGATGATCTCCTGAGCAGTCTCGACGAAGCCGACGATGGCTTCGCCGCGCTCCGGGTTGTCGCGCATGACGCCCAGAGCGGCAATGCCGAACAGGATGCCGAAGATGACCACGGCGATGATCGAGGTGGGCCGGGCGCCGGTGAGGTCGTAGAAGATGTTCGATGGGATGAAGCGCACCAGCATATCGGCTAGGCCGAGCTCCGCGACCCCCTCGTAACGTGCGGTGAGCACCTCTGCGCGTTCGAGCTCTCTGGCGCCTTCGGTCAGGCCATCGGCGGTAATGCCGAACGCGTTTGTAACAAGGATTCCAACGAGCGCCGCAATCATGGTGGTGCCCACCAGGATGCCGATCACGCTGCCGCCGATTTTGCCCAGCGCCGCCAGGTCGCGCATGCGCACCACGGCGGCAATCATCATGATCAGCACCAGGGGCATGATGATCATGCGCAGCAGGTTCACGTAGCTGGAGCCGATCACGTTGGTCCACTCCAGGGTGCCGGCGACTACCGCGGCGTTGTCCTGGTAGAGCAGCTGCAGGGCGAAGCCGAACACGAGCCCCGCACCCAGCCCGGCGAGGATCTGACGCGACAGCGGCGTGTCCGGGCGCTTCATCCGGAACAGCAGGACGATCAGGCCCGCGAACACGATGAGGTTGATGATCACTAGATAGGGCATGGCTGGCCGTCGCTCTCCTCGGGAGAGGCGACTATAGCGCGTTCGTCAGTCGTCCGCGTCGCTGCCGTCCAGGCCGCGCACTACTGACTGCTCGTAGTCGCGCGCGGCACCCGCAACCCGGCCGGACTCACCGGTCGTCAGCCAGCGGCGGGTCCGGCCCGCATCGCCGAGCGGCGTCCGGGTGCCGAAGCTGTTCAGAAACACCATGCCGATCGGCTTGCCGTCGACGTCCGCCACCATGACAAGGCAACGGCCGGCTTCCTTCAGGTAGCCGGTCTTGGAGAGTTGGACGTCCCAGCGGCTGCTGGCGGTCAGCGGGTTGGTGTTGCCGTAGGCGAGGCTGTAGCGCGGGCCGCTGAACGATGCCTGGTGCTGATAGGTGGTGGAGTAGGCACGGATCAGGTCGTACTCGTGCGCGGCAGCCAGCATCTTCCAGAGATCCTCGGCGGACGCCACGTTGCCGAGCGACAGCCCCGTCGGGTCGTCGAAACGGCTGTTCTTCATGCCGAGCGCCTTCGCTTTGTCGTTCATCGCCACCACAAAGGCGTCGAAGCCGCCGGGGTAGTGCCGGGCCAGGGTGTGCGAGGCCAGGTTCTCGCTCGACATCAGGGTGATCTTCAGCAGCTGATCCCGTCGGCTCTTCGAGTCGACCCGGATCCGGGAGTAAGCGTTTTTCGCCGTCTTCTTCTCCCAGCCGAGAATGGTGATGGGCTCCTTCAGCGACTGGCCGCTGTCGAGCACGACCATGGCCGTCATCAGCTTGGTCACCGAGGCGATGGGCACGGTGAGATCGGCGTTTTTGGTGTGCAGCAGCTTGCCGGTGGAAAGGTCGCCGATCGCCGCATGCACCGAGGCGAGCTGCACCTCGGAGGCGCTGGCGGAGAAGGTGGAGAGCGATCCGGCGATGAGCAGGAGGAGGCCGGACAGGCGTGATGGCAGATTGCAGGGCTTCAGAACGCGATATCCCCGAAATGGACGTCTATTTTCTCACGAGTGGGTGAAAATTAGTACATTGTCCGGAGGCGGCCCCGGGCGTAAGGTGCGCGGCCCCCCAACTCCGAACCTGCCGGAGTGGAATGATAGACAAGGGAGGAGTGTCCATCATGCCGAGCCTGAACCCCCAGAACCCCGATGCCCGCCAGCTGGTGCGGAGCATGACCGAAAGCGCTGCGCTGCCGGCTTTCGTGCAGCGGATCAACCCACACACCCTGAAGCACCTTGTCGATGACGTCGGCCTCGAAGATGCCGGGGCTCTGATTGCCCATGTGTCCAACCAGCAGCTGGTCCATCTGCTGGACGAAACCCTGTGGACGGGTGCCCGTCCGGGTGACCCGGACAAGCTCTCCGTGGCTGAGCTGCTGCGTTGGCTCGACCTCTGGAACGGGCTCGGCAAGGGCTTCGTCGCCGACAAGCTGTATGAGCTCGGCGACGAGTTCTGTGCCCTGGCATTTTCCCGGCTGCTGGTGATCGCGGACTACGACATGGCGCCGCGGGTGCTCGATGAGCACACCCTGGCTATCGGCCGCTACATCGTCCGGGTGCGGGTCGACGATGAGTGGGACGCGGTGCAGACCGCCATCACCGCGCTGTGGCAGGACTACCCTGACTACTGCGAAGCCATTTTTGCCCGGCTTGCCTTCCGCCACTCGATCCTGGCAACGGATGAAGACGACACCGCCCGGATGCTCGATGCGGATGCTAGCCACGCTCATGAGCAGGGGCGCGAGGAGGCTGGCTACGTCACCTCGGTGATGGCAGGCAGCTTCCTGCGGGCACTGCCGGAGGCGGACGTGGATGCGCTGAGCGAGGAGGCAGAGTACGACCTGATGACGCAGGAGTACTTCCGGCGCCGGCAGGCGTTGAAGGCGCAGGCTGAGGCTGCTGCTGCGGAAGCCGCTGAAGCGGCGGCGGCGACCGCCGACGAGGAGGACGCCGAGCCGGAGCCGGCGGAAGAGGCAGCGCCGCCGGAAGCAGCGACTACGGCGGAAGATCTCACCGTGCTCGAAGCGGAGCTCAGTGCCTACGAGCGGGCCCAGATGCGGCCGGCGGCACTGCTCACCGGTCCGGAAACGGCGGAGGTGATGGACGCGGACTGGGTTCGGGTGGCGCTCGGGCGCCTGCAGAGCCAACCGGCGGTCTTCGATGCCCGGATGGACGAGCTGACCTACCTGTCCAACCTGGTGATGGTCGGGGTGGATGCGGGCGGTGAGCGTCTGGAGTCTGGAGCGGCGGCCAACCTGGTGATCGCCACCTGCACCCTGGGTGCCTGTCATGACCTGTGGCTCGAGCAGGCGGATGACGAGGTGGAGGCGGTGCTCGAGATGCTGGCAGAAGCTCCGGGCCTGGTGCGACTGTTCCGGATCGGCTGGCACCTGCTCGGCAACCTGCCCGGCATGGCGGCGGCCCGGCTGAAGGCGCTGTTTGCCGATCCGGCGGTGCGCGATCGGCTGGCAGAGAAGCCTTGGGTGCTGAGCGAGGTGGACAGCCTGCTCGGCAATCCGGACTTCGAAGAGGTGGTCGCCAGCCGCAACTTCGATGATGCCCAGGAGACCCTGAAGATCCTCGGCATCGCCCTGGAGCCGGAAGCGGTCGTTGCGCTCTGCGTGCTGACCGATGGCGTGCCGCGCTTTGCCCGGCTGCTCGACCAGAAGCCGCCGGAAGGTGCGGTGATGACCTATGCCGCACGCTTCGTCACCACCATGAAAGATCTGCTGGTGGTGCACCGCTTCCTGGACGATCTGGCTGCCCAGGTTCGGCTCTGAGCGATCCTGAGTCATAATCCGGCGCTCTTCGCGAGCGCCGGAGGGCTCATGGGTATCAGCACAGCGACAAACAATGTACGCAGTTCGGCGAGCGGCAGGGCGGGGCATACAGCCCCGCTGCTGAGTTTGCTGCTGGGCCTGCTGCTCGGCGTTCAAGCGCTGGCGGACGAGGGGCCGGGTCCTACCTATGCGGAACGGCTCGGCTGGCCCGAGGGGACGCGGGCGTTGATTCTGCACGTCGACGACGCCGGCATGTCGCTGGACTCGAACATCGGCACCATCCGGGCTATCGAAGAAGGCGCCGCCAACTCGCTCAGCGTGATGATGCCCACACCCTGGGTCCCAGCTATCGTCCGCTGGATCGCCGAAGATCCGGAGCACGACGCCGGCCTGCACCTCACCCTGACCTCCGAGTGGCGCGACTACCGCTGGGAGCCGCTGGCAGGGGACCGGGTGCCCGGCCTGATCGATCGCGAAGGAGCGCTCTGGGCCACCGTGCCGGAGGTGCTCGGCAACGCCAGCGCCGACGAGGTGGAAGCGGAGATCCGCGCCCAACTGGCGCGGGCGCGGCGCATGGGCTTCGAGCCGACCCACCTGGATTCACACATGGGGACGCTGTTCGCCTCCGAAGCGTACCTCGGCCGTTACTTCAAGGTCGGCATGGAAGAAGCCATCCCGGTCATGTTCCCCGGGGGCCACAACACCTTCATCTCGCAGCAGATGCCCGACCGTTCCAGCGAGCTCGGCGGGCTCGGTGAGCAGCTCTGGGCGGCGGGCCTGCCGGTGCTCGATGATCTGCACAACATGAGCTACAGCTGGCCGCGGGCAGAGAAAGTGGCCAACTACGTCGCGGCGATTGAAGCGCTGCAGCCCGGCGTGACGATGATGATCCTGCACTGCACCGACCCCACCGAGGTGTTCGCGCAGATCTCGGACTCTGGGCCGACCCGACTCGGTGACCTGGAAGCCATGCTGGCGCCGGACGTTGCGGCGGCGATCGAACGGGAAGGCATCGTGCTCACCACCTGGCGGGAGCTCATGGCCAGGCGGCAGGCGCTGCGCTGAGTTGCGCCTGCTGTGCCGAATTCTCACAAGACAATCAACACAACCATCCAGTTAGACAAGGAGAGATTCGTTGAAGGATGAAACCAAGCTGATTCACTCGGGGTACGAGCCGGACCCAACCACCCGGGCGGTGGCGACGCCCATCTACCAGACCGTCGCCTATGAGTTTGAAAACGCCCAGCATGGCGCCGATCTGTTCAACCTGGCGGTGCCGGGCAACATCTACACCCGACTGATGAACCCGACCACGGACGTGCTCGAGCAAAGGGTGGCGGATCTGGAAGGTGGGGTCGGCGCGCTCTGCCTGAGCGCTGGCTCCGCGGCCATCCACTACGCCGTGCTCAACATCGTCGAGCAGGGGCAGAACATCGTCACCACGCCGCAGCTCTACGGCGGCACCTACACCCTGTTTGCACACATGTTACCGAAGCAGGGCATCGAGGTGCGGTTCGCGGAGAGTGATTCGCCGGACGCCATTCATGCCCAGGTGGACGACAACACCCGGGCCATCTTCAGCGAGTCCATCGGCAACCCGGCCGGCAACGTAGTGGACATCGAAGGCCTAGCCGGCGTGGCCGACGACGTCGGCGTGCCGCTGATCGTCGACAACACGGTGGCCTCACCCATGCTGATCAAGCCGATCAGCCATGGGGCGCACATCGTCGTGCACTCCATGACCAAATACATGGGCGGCCACGGCAACTCGCTGGGTGGGGTGATCGTCGATGGCGGCAACTTCCCGTGGGCGGAGCACGCGGCCAAGTACCCCATGCTGACCGAGCCGGAGCCCGCCTATCATGGCGTGGTCTACACCGACGCCATGGGGCCGGCGGCGTACATTGCCCGGGCCCGGACGGTGCCGCTCCGAAACACGGGCGCGGCGCTGTCGCCGTTTAACGCCTTCCTGATCCTGCAGGGTCTGGAGACGCTGGCGCTGCGCATGGAGCGTCATTGCGACAACGCGCTGGCGGTCGCCAACTACCTGAATGAGCACGACGCGGTTTCCCGGGTGGTGTTTGCCGGTCTCGAGGGGGATCCGCACCACGCGCTGGCGCAGAAGTACTGCGGCGGCCGCCCGGCCTCGCTGCTCACCTTTGAGGTCAAGGGTGGCTACGACGCGGCGGTGCGTTTCCACGACGCGCTGGAGCTCTTCACCCGGCTGGTGAACATCGGCGATGCCAAGTCGCTGGTCTGCCATCCGGCGTCCACCACCCACCGACAGCTCACCGAGGCGGAGCAGCTGAGTGCGGGCGTGACGCCTGGAATGGTCCGGCTGTGCGTGGGCATCGAGCACATCGACGACATCCTCGCCGACCTGGACCAGGCGCTGACAGCGGCAGAAGGCTAGGGTACGGCCTGATCCCGGTTCGGCAGCCGGACCACGGCGCTGATGCAGCCGGCCAGCACGAACGCCACGGCCCAGACCTTAAAGGCCGTGGTGTAGGTGCCGGTCTGATCGGCGATGAAGCCGGTGATCAGCACCCAGAAGGTGGCGGGTGCCAGGAAGAACGACAGCAGGCCGTTCACTCGGGAGAACTTCCTGACGCCGAACAGCCGTGAGATCAGCACCGAGCGCACCGGCACCATGCCGCCGAAGCCGAGGCCGAACAGGCCTGCCGCCAGGCCGAGCCAGAGGTAGTTCTGGGTGGAAAGAAAAATCAGGGTAGACGACAGGTAGGCGCAGACCGCGCACATCACGGTCAGCCGGGCGTTCATGTTGTCCATCATCCAGCCCCAGACCAGCTTGCCGCCGATGGCAAAGCCGCCGGCGATGCCGAGCAGGTAGGAAGCGTCGTACAGGCTGAAACCGAGCTCAGTGGTCATGTAGGTGGGCAAATGGGTAATCATGGCGCTGTACACGCCGTTCATGAGCCCGAAGGTGATGACCACGCTCCAGAAGGCTTTTGAGGTCAGGAACTCACGATAAGTGGTGAACAGCGAGCCATCGCTCTGGGTGGTATCGGCCGCTGACGCGGCGTCAGCCGAGCCTGGCGGCTCCGCCGGGGGCTCGAGATCGCCGTCTGGATGCTGCCCGAGCTCCTCGGGCGTCTGCTTCACCATTTTCCAGGTGAGCGGCACCACCAGCAGGATCAGCAGGCCGGCATAGCCCACGTAGGTGCCGCGCCAGCCGAAGGTTTCGGACAGCCAGGTCACCACCGTCGGCATGACAACGCCGGCAACGGAGATGCCCATGATGGCAATCCCGAGCGCCATGCCCCGGTTGCGGCTGAACCAGCTCACCATCAGCTTGGTCTGGGCGAGCGGACCGACCCCCGTCCAGCCGAGCCCCTGGAAGAGGACGAGGATGACGAGGAAGGTGGTGAAGCTGCCGGCGGTCTGCAGCAGCAGGTAGCCGAGCGCAAGCCACAGCGAAGCGACGATGATGACCCGACGGACCGGGAAGCGGTCCAGGCAGTACCCGGTGAACGGCGCCATGCAGCTGCCGGCAAACAGGGTCAGGCTCACCGCCAGGGAGATGCGGGTCTTGTCGACGGCGAACTCCTCCATCCACAGCGGAAAGAAAATGCCTCGGGAGTGGAGGAAGAAGCTGGATGCCAGAAAGCCCATGGCGAAGGCGTAGGCGGCCAGGTAGTAACCGTAGAAAGGCCGGCTCGGTGCTGCGTCGGTGGCGATGTTCATGGGCAGACGATACTGTCGGAGCTTCGTTGCCCGCAAATCTGCGCGGGCAGAATGAGGTGAGAAGCACGTTATGAGCAACACGGAAAGCGGGGTGCCCGCCGGCGAGCAGGCCGCAGCCGAGATCGGCAAAGCCCCTTACGTGAGCCTGGCCACCTTCCGGCGGTCGGGGGACGCGGTGAGAACGGCAGTCTGGATGGCCCCGCAGGGCGGCGCCCACTACGTCTTTTCGGCGGGCAACGCCGGCAAGGTGAAGCGGCTCAAGAACTCCGATCGTGCCGAGGTCGCCGTCTGCGACGTGCGCGGCAAGGTGCTCGGTGCCTGGCACCCGGCAACGGCCAGGGTGATCACCGAACCGGCAGAGATCGAGCTGGCGCTCGGCGCCCTGCGCCGCAAGTACGGGCTGCAGATGTGGGTCGCGGATCTGGGCTCAAGGCTGACGGGCAAGTTCGACAAGCGGGCCTACATAAAGGTGGAGCTGGGGTCGAGCTGACCTGCGACTGACCTGACAGAACCGGTGGTCTCGAGGCAGATCAGGAAAATACCCTCTCGAGACCGACAACAAGAACACCACCGCAGGCAGTAAATAGCAGCAGTAATAACAGCGGCACGGTAAGAAACTGGTCGTCGCGGGGCGCGGTCAAGCAGTACGCGCTCCGCGCTTTTGTGCCCGCAGAAAAGCTACTCGTCCAGCCGCTGGTCGCCGCTTCCCCCCAGATTCACCTCCAGACGGATTCTTGCCCCGAGCACGGTGTCGTAGTCCCGCTCCTCCGGCCAGCCGACGATCGGCCAGAACTCGACGAAGAACCAGGGTCGCCAGGCCTGCTGCCGGTAGCGGACCTGCAGCTGGTAGTGGCTGTAGTAACCATTGCCGGTGTCGATGATCTCGTCGTCATCAAACGGTGAGTCTTCCACCGAGAGCTTTCTGTAGAGGGCCTCGTAGGCCAGCTTTCGGGTATCGCTCCAGGAGTGGAACAGCGAGAACTTCTGCTCGATGTACGGGTTCTCCTCGTTCTCCTCGAAGTACTGCAGTCGCGTCCGGGAGCGGAACAGCAGGTCGTCGTTGATGCCGCGATTGAAGTACTGGCGGAAGTCGTTGCGAAAGCCGGTCTTCGAGTAGTAGTAGAGCCGGTTCGTGCTCTGCCCCACCCACTTGCCGGGCAGGTCGTACTCGAACCCCGCGTTGACCCGGACAAACGGGTCGAAATCGCCGCTCTTGATCCGAAAGCCGAGATCGAAGCTGTAGCCGCGCTTGGCGTTCTGGCGGCCAATCCAGCGCAGCGCCAGATCGTTCTCCTCATCGTTTGGCGAGGCCTGATCGACGTCGGCCCCCTGGTCGTCGTTCATCACCAGGCGCAGCCGGTCGTTCATGCCGGGCAGCACCAGGTGCAGCTTCACCTTCGGCGACACCTCCCAGCCGTGATGCTGAACGTAGTCGGTGTTCAGTCGGACTCTGATCCGCGTTTTCCTGTCGGTGAAAGTGGAGTGCTCGTCGTTGACGAAAAAGCCGTCGATCTGTCGCACCGTCGACTGCACCAGGTTGTCCACCGAGTCGTAGGATCGATCGACCATGCTGCTGGTTTCTTCGTCACCTGCAGCCGGTTCCGCCGCTGCCTGGGCGATGGCGGACTGCGGCGCGCAGGCCAGGCAGCCGGCCAGCAGTGCTGCCGGGAAAGCGCTGGCGATGGCGAAGCGGTTAGGTCGATTCATGAGCACCTTGCCCGGCAATCTACCAGCTTGCGCTACACTGATCGAGACAGGAGGGAAGACATGAGACTGCAACACAAAGTGGCCGTCGTTACCGGCGGCGCCAGCGGCATGGGCAGGGCAACAGTGGAGCGATTTCTCCACGAGGGTGCCCGGGTGGTGATTGCGGACTACAACCAGGAGACTGGCGACGCGCTTTACGCAGCGCTGGCGGCGGAGGGGTACGAGGAGGCCTGCTCGTTCATCCGCACCGACGTGGCTGAAGAGGATGACATCGTCGCCATGCTCGAGCACGCGGTGAGCTGCTTCGGCAGCCTGGACGTGCTGTTCAACAACGCCGGCGTCGGCGGTGCCATCGGGCCGCTGACCGAGACCCGGGTCGAAGACTGGGACTACACCTTCGACGTGCTGGCGAAAGGCGTGTTTCTCGGCATCAAGCACGGCGCGCGCATCATGAAGGCGGCTGGCCACGGCGGCTCCATCATCAACACGGCTTCCATTGCCGGCCTGTCCGGAGACGGCGGCCCGCTGGTTTACTCGGCCGCAAAGGCGGCGGTGATCAGCCTCTCCCAGTCCGCGGCCGTGGAGCTGGCACCGGACCGGATCCGGGTGAACGCCATCTGTCCTGGCTTCATCGCTACGCCGCTCGCTGAAGTGGGCGATCCGGAAGGCACGCGCAAGCGGTTCGCCAGCGGCCAACCCTGGCCGGACTACGGGCGCGGCGAAAACATCGCCGGCGCGGCGCTGTTCCTAGCCAGCGACGATGCCGCCTTCGTCACCGGCGAGAAGCTGGTGGTGGACGGTGGGCTCACCGCTGCCGGTCCGGAGCTGTCGAAAAAGTTCCCGCGCACCTCGGCGCGCGACTCCAAAGTCAGCGGGGTCACTAAGGGCAGCACCGGCGAGGGGCCGGACCTGAGGAGGTTGTCATGAAGATCGCCACCTGGAACGTGAACGGGATGAAAGCGCGGCTGGAGTTCATGAAGCTCTGGCTCGAGGATCGGGGGCCGGACGTGGTGGGGCTGCAGGAGCTGAAGCTCACGGACGATACCTTTCCGCACGAGTTCTTCGCCGACCTCGGCTACCAGGCCTTGACCCATGGCCAGAAAAGCTGGAACGGCGTTGCCGTGCTGTCGAAGCGCCCGATGGAGCTGGCGCAGCTCGGGCTGCCGGGCCAGGAGCAGTTCGGCGCCCGTCTGATCACGGTGCAGATCGATGACGGCACCGCGGCAGGACTGCAGTTCAGCACGGTTTACTGCCCGAACGGCAAGACGCTGGAGCATGACGACTACCCGGCGAAGCTGGCCTGGTTCGACAGCCTGGCGGAGCACCTCGAAGCCAACCTGGCGCCAGACAGCGTGCTCTGCGGAGACTTCAACATCGTGCCGGAACCGCTGGACAGCTGGATGGGCGAGGATGGTGAAGGGCGCCTCTTTCATACGGACGCGGAGCGCACCCGGCTGGAGCGGATCGAGTTGCTGGGCCTGACAGATCTGTATCGGTCTCTGCACCCGGAAGAGCAGACGTTCTCCTGGTGGGACTATCGGGGCGGTGCCTTCCATCGCAAGCAGGGCCTGCGCATCGATCTGCTGCTCGGCACCGAAAGCGTCAGCGCCCGGCTCTCCGCGGCGGGCACGGACCGGGACTACCGGAAGAAGCAGGAAGGGCTGACCGCTTCCGACCACGCGCCCGTCATCGTCGAGCTGGACTGAGCCCGGCCGGGTCTGAGCCCGGCCGGTAGCGAGCCTACCAGCTGTCGAAGTGAACGATGTCGTCCATCGGCTTGCGCGGTGCGGCCTTGAAGTTCGTGCCCTTGGTATAGGCGATGGGCACCAGGGCGACCTGGGTGATCTCATCGTAGGGGATGCCGAGAATCTCCGCGCAGACCTTTTCCTGCATCAGGTGGATGGTCGTCCAGCAGGTGCCGAGACCCCGCGCCCGGGCCGCAAGCATGAACGACCAGGCGGCCGGAATGATCGAGCCGAAGGTGCTGGCCTGGGCGATGTTGGCCATCTCGCCGGTCACCCCGTCCACCCGACCGGCCACGCAGGGGATCATGAACACCGGCGCTTTCGCCATGTTCTCAGCCAGGTACTGAGCCGAGCTCATGACCCGCTCCTGGGTGGCCGCCATGTCCGGATCATCGCCATGAACGTTGGCCGCGGACATGTCGCTGGCTGCATAGACGGTCTTGAACAGGGTGCCGTAGATCTCGCCGAGCGCCTCACGCTTGGCCTGATCGGTGACGAACAGGAAGTGCCAACCCTGGGCGTTCGAGCCGCTGGGGGCCTGCAGCGCGAGCTCCATGCACTCCATCAGCACCTCTTTTTCCACCGGCCGGTCGAAGTCCATGCGCTTGCGCACGGCCCGGGTGGTAGAAAGTAACTCGTCGTTGGTCAGGTTCAGCTGGGACATGGTTGGCCTCCTTCGATGTCTCTGCTCGTGGTCAGGGGTGAGTGTCGTCGCACTTTACTGCAATTTACCCTGCCTTTTTACGAATTGAGCGCCTCAGCCTTCTGTGCTCCAATGGCGCCCCGAATTTCTGCTCGAAGTAACAAAAAACCTTACGAATGCGCGATTACTTCATTCGCCGCGCGCTCCTCATCATCCCGACCTTGATAGGCATCACGATGCTGGTCTTCATGGTTACCCGGTTCGTTCCCGGTGGCCCGCTGGAGCGTGCCATCATGGAAGCCCAGCAGGCGACGTTGTCGAGCCAGACCACCCGCTCCGCCGGCCAGGGCATGGCGCTTTCCGAAGAGCAGCTGCAGCAGCTCAGGGAGTACTACGGCTTCGATAAGCCCTGGTACGAGAGCTACGTGATCTGGGTTTCCAAGGTGGTGCAGGGCGACCTGGGCACCAGTTACCGCTACAACGAGCCGGTCTGGGACGTGATCAGCCAGCGCTTCCCGATCAGCCTGTTCTACGGCCTGGTGAGCCTGGTAATCACTTATCTGGTCTGCATCCCGCTCGGGGTGGTGAAGGCCATTGGTCATCGCACCACCATGGATAACGTGACCAGCGTGCTGGTGTTCGCCGGCTACGCGGTCCCGGGCTACGTGCTGGGGGCCCTGCTGCTGCTGTTTTTTGCGGTGGAAGTGGACTGGTTCCCCATGGGCGGGTTTACCAGCTACAACTTCGACGAGCTCTCCGCCGGGGCCAAGGTGCTCGACGTGCTGCACCACGCCACCCTGCCGCTGATCTGTTACCTGGTGGGCAGCTTCGCCGTCACCACCATGCTGATGAAGAACAACCTGATGGACAACCTGGCCGCCGACTACGTGCGCACCGCGGTGGCCAAAGGGGTGCCGTTCAACAAGGCGGTATCCGGGCACGCGCTGAGAAACTCACTGATCCCCATCGCCACCACCTTCGGTCAGAACATCACCCTGCTGGTGGGTGGCTCGTTCCTGATCGAGACCATCTTCGACATCGATGGCTTCGGCCTGCTCGGCCTGACCAGCATCTTCGACCGGGACTACCCGGTGGTGATGGGCATCGTCTTCCTGGCGAGCCTGCTGCTGCTGATCGGCAACATCCTGTCCGACATGCTGGTGGCGATGGTCGATCCGAGGGTGCGCTTCCACTGATGCTGCGCCTGAACCCCCTCACAGTCCGTAAGCTCAAGCGCTTTCAGGAGATACGCCGAGGCTACTACTCGGCGATCCTGCTGGTGGTGCTGACCGGCCTGTCCTGCTTCGCGGAGCTGATGGTGAACGATAAGGCGATCATCGTCAGCTACGAGGGGGAGTGGTTCTTCCCCACTTATGCGGACGTCAAGCTCGGCGCCACGTTCGGGCTGACCGGCACCGATGCGGTGATACCGGTGGACTACCGGGCGCTGCAAGAGCATTTCGAGGGCACGGACAACTGGGTGCTGATGCCCATGGTGCCGTGGGGGCCTTACTTCAACGACACCGTCGACGGCGTGCTCAAGTCGCAGCCGCCGAACTTCGAGCGCGGCCACTTCCTCGGCACCGACAGCACCGGTCGGGACGTGCTGTCGCGGCTGATTTACGGGTTCCGCACGGCCATCTTCTTCGCCATCGCCTTCACCGCGCTCACCTACCTTATCGGGGTCAGCATTGGCTGCGCCATGGGCTACTTCGGCGGGGTGTTCGACCTTCTGTTTCAGCGGATCATCGAGATCTGGTCGAACATCCCGTTCCTGTACATGGTGATCATCGTTTTCTCGGTGATCCCGGCGACCTACGACATAGGCACTCGGATCGGCATCCTGCTCATCATCATGGTGCTGTTCTCCTGGACCGGCCTCACCTACTACATGCGTACGGAGACGTATAAGGAAAAGGCCAGGGACTATACCGCCGCCGCGCTGGTGCTCGGCGCCGGCACGGCCCGGGTGATCTTCCGGCACATCCTGCCGAACACCATCGCCACCATGGTCACCTTCGTGCCGTTCACCGTGGTCAGCGCCATCACCGCGATCACCGCACTGGATTTTCTCGGCTGGGGGCTGCCACCCCCCACCCCCAGCATCGGCGAGCTGCTCAAGCAGGGCACCGCCAACCTGACCACCGCGCCCTGGATCGTCACCTCCGCCTTCGTTGCGCTGGTGTTCATCCTGGCGGTGGTTACCTTCATCGGCGAGGCCGTTCGCGAGGCCTTCGACCCACGTAAATTCACGCTCTATCGTTGAGGTTGCTCATGCATTACCAAACCTCTGGTCACCGTTTCCATCTGCCCGTTCTGCTGCTCGCGGCGCTGGCGCTCATCGCCGGTTGCGGCGGCTCCGACTCTGGTGGCGAAGCAAGCGCCGAAGACGCTGCCGCCAGCGAAGCCCGCCGGGCGGCCACCGCCGCCCACATGCAGGCGCACTTCGACAGCTTCTACTCGTTGCCGCCGGAGATCACCGAAGCGCTCGAGCGCGGTGAGCTGACTCAGGAAGCGGTGGACGCCAGGATCGCCGCCGGCGAGTTCGAGAAGTTCTTCCAGTTCAAGACGGCGGCGGACATTCCGGCCGATCTGGTCTGGGAAGACGGCTCGGACCTGCCCGAGTTCGCCAGCCCGGAAGCGAAAAAGGGCGGCACGCTGTACGGCTCGCTGGCAGACTTCCCGCGCACCCTGCGCCTGTTCGGTCCGGACTCGAACGGCTCGTTCCGGCCCTGGATCCTCGACGATACTCGGATGAACTTCGCCCGTCGGCACCCGAACGACACCTCCATCGATGCCAACGGCAACTTCCGCTACTACCCGGGCATCGCCGAAGCCTGGGCCATGGACCGGGAAACCCGGACGGTTTATGTGCGGATCGACCCGGAGGCGCGTTACAGCGACGGCGTGCCCATCACCTCAGACGACATGATGTTCAGCGTCTACTTCTGGCAGCAGGAGTTCATCAACGCCCCCTGGTACAACAACTACTTCAAGCGCAACTTCACCAAGATCACCCGCTACGACGAGCGCACCTTCTCCATGACCCAGCCGGAGGCGAAGCCGAACCTGATCTACCGGGTGCTGGAGCTGGAGCCGATGCCGGCCCACTTCTACGCCGAGGTGGGCGAGGACTACGTGCAGCGCTATCAGTGGGAGTTTGCGCCGACCAGTGGCCCCTACGTGATCGAGCCGGAAAACCTGAAGAAAGGCCGCTCCGTCACCCTGACCCGGCGGGATGACTGGTGGGCAAAGGACAGGAAGTTCTGGCGCAACCGCTTCAACACCGACCGGATCCACCTGGTCGTGATCAGGGACACCGCGAAGCGCTTCGAAGCGTTCCGCAAGGGCGAGCTCAGCATGTTCGGGCTGGCGCTGCCGGAGTTCTTCTACGAGAAGCTGCCCGCTTCGGACCCGCTGGTGCAGAACGGCTACGTGCAGCGCGCCGTTTTCTTCAACCAGATCCCGCGCCCCACCTACGGGCTCTGGATGAATAGCGACCGGCCCCTGCTCAACGACCGTAACGTCCGGGTCGGCATCAACTACGCGATCAACTGGGACAAAGTGATTGCCGAGTACTTTCGCGGTGATTACACCCGGATGCGGACCACCGCGGACGGTTACGGTGAGTTCAGCCACCCGACGCTGAGCGCGCGACCGTTCGACGTCGAGAAGGCGCTGGAGAGTTTCGCCGCGGCCGGCTTCACCGAGCGCGACGCGGACGGCGTGCTGATGAACGCGGCGGGCACGCGCCTGTCCTTCACCCTGTCCACCGGCTACGAGAACCTGAAAGACACGCTGACCATTCTCCGCGAGGAAGCGCTGAAAGCCGGTCTCGAGCTGCGCCTGGAAGTGCTGGACGGCACGGCGTCCTGGAAGAAGGTGCAGGAGAAGCAGCACGACATCCACTTCTCGGCCTTCAACGTCGGGCCTGAGATGTACCCGCGCTACTGGGAAACCTATCACTCGGTGAACGCCTACGACGTGCCCTGGTTGCCGGACGGCAGCGCGAACCCGAACCGACAGCTGAAGCCGCAGACCAACAACCTGCAGTCCATTGCCAACCCGGAGCTGGACGCCCTGATCGAGGCCTACCGGGCCAGCGACGATGTGGACGAGATGAAGCGGCTGGCCTTTCAGATGGAGGAGATCCTGCATGCGGATGGCTCCTTCGTGCCCGGCTTCGTGATCCCGTTCATGCGCGGCGCTTTCTGGCGCTGGGTGAACTTCCCGGAAGACTTCAACGTCAAGATTGCCCGCAACCTGCAGGAGCACTTCCTGTTCTGGATCGACGACGAGGTGCGCGAGGAGACCATGAACGCCAGGCGCGCGAACGAGACCTTCCCGGTCTTCGACGAAGTGTTCGATCAGTACCGGGAAGAGTGAGCGTGACGATAAGCAGCCCAGCGGCGAACGAGGGCGCATGAGCGACGTGCTGCTCAGCGTGGAGAACCTTGTCACCGCGTTCCAGACGGAGGAAGGCGAGATCCACGCCGTGGACGGGGTCAGCTTCTCTGTTGGCAAGGGCCGCACGGTTGGCCTGGTCGGCGAGTCCGGCTGCGGCAAGACGGTGACGGCGCTGTCCATCATCCAGCTGCTGCCGAGGCCGGCGGCGAGCATTCTGAACGGCCGGATTCTCTTTGAGGATGAAGACCTGGTGGCGGCGGACACGGAGCGCCTGCACCAGGTGCGCGGCAACCGGATCGGCATGATCTTTCAGGAACCCATGACGGCGCTGAATCCGGTGCACCGGATCGGTCGTCAGATCACCGAAGCGCTGAAGCTGCACCGCAACCTGTCCGATGCCGAGGCGCTGGAAGCGGCGATCAGCATGCTCGATCGGGTCGGCATCCCGAGCCCGGAGGTGCGGGTCAGCGAGTATCCGCACCAGCTGTCGGGCGGGATGCGGCAACGGGTGATGATCGCCATGGCGCTGATCTGCGACCCGGCGCTGGTCATCGCCGACGAGCCGACCACAGCCCTGGACGTGACCATTCAGGCGCAGATCCTCGGCCTGCTGCAGGAGATGCAGGACCAGCTCGGCACCAGCATCATCATGATCACGCACGACCTGGGCGTGATCGCCGAGACCTGTGACGACGTGGTGGTCATGTACGCCGGCCGGATTGCCGAGCAGGGCACGGTGGAAGAAGTGTTCAACCGCCCCCGCCACCCCTACACCCGCGGCCTGCTGGCCTCCATTCCTCGGCTCTCCACGCCGCGCAAGAGCCGGCTCGCCACCATCGAGGGCATGGTGCCGGCGCTGACCGAGATGCCGGCGGGTTGTCGCTTCAACAATCGTTGCCCGTATGCGGACGCGCACTGCGTTGCCGAGTATCCGGACATCACCGACGCCAGGGATGGACATCTGGTGGCCTGCCACAAGTGGCGGGAGCTGGAGACGATCGAGGTTCGGGACGGAGGGTCGGGCGATGACTGACAACCTGCTCGAAGTTCGCGGCCTGAAAGTTCACTTCCCCATCAAGGGCGGCGTCCTGCTGCGCGCCACCGGCGCCAACAAGGCGGTGGACGGCGTGACCCTGCATGTCAGAGAAGGCGAGACGCTGGGCCTGGTGGGCGAGTCCGGCTGCGGCAAGTCGACCCTGGGCAAGGCCGTGGTTCGGCTGTTGAGCCCGACCGACGGCCAGATCGTTTTCGACGGTCAGGACGTGACGCACCTGTCCCGCAGCGCCATGAAGCCCATCCGCCGCGAAGTTCAGATGATCTTCCAGGACCCGGCGGAGAGCCTGAACAGCCGGCACACGGTGGGTAACCTGATTTCGGAGGCCTTTGAGATCCACGGGATCGGCGATCCGGACTGGCGCAAACAGCGCGTGATCGAGCTGCTCGAGCAGGTCGGCCTGCCGGCTGCCGCCGCCGACCGCTTTCCGTTCGAATTCTCCGGTGGTCAGCGGCAGCGGATCGGCATCGCCCGGGCCATCGCCCTGGAGCCGAAGCTGGTGATCTGCGACGAGCCGGTCTCGGCGCTCGACGTCTCCATCCAGAGCCAGATCCTGAACCTGCTGCTCGACCTGCAGGAACAGATGGGGCTGTCCTACCTCTTCATCGCGCACGATCTGGCGGTGGTGAAGCACATCAGCGACCGCATCGCCATCATGTATCTGGGCCAGCTCATGGAGACCGGCGGGGCGGACGAGATCTACGAAGATCCGAAGCACCCCTACACCCGGGCCCTGATTGCGGCCATCCCGGAGCCGGACCCGTCGCGACGCGGGCAGCCGAAGGTGGTGCTGGAAGGCGATGTGCCGAGCCCCATCGATCCGCCGCCTGGCTGCGTCTTCCACACCCGTTGTCCGCACGTGGAGGATCGCTGCCGAACCGAGAAGCCGGTGCTGAGGGATCTGATCGCCTCAGACGGCGGCAGCCGACAGGTGGCCTGTCACTTCGATCTCTAGGGCGGGCAAGGACCTTTCACGCGGTTTTGCCGGTGCGGATGGGAGTTTCCCGACTTCCTATTCGAACGGGAGGCGGCGATGCGTCTGCTCATTCTCTCTACCCTGCTCCTGGCATCGGTGTCCGCACTGGCCGGCCAGGGCACTTACGTTGGTGGCCGGCTCGGGGCTTACAGCACCGAGGCAACGGTCGAAGTACCCCCGATCAGCACCTGCACGGCCGATTGCGACCTGGATTTCAGCGAGTTTGCCGCTGGTGCCTTCGCCGGCTACATGTTCAACCCGTATATCGGCGTCGAGGTCACCTACAACCGGCTGTTCCGCGACTCGGACAGCATAGCGGTAGCCTCCGGGGACCCGGTTGGCTACACCTACGATTCCCACAACGTCGGCCTGTATGCGCGACCTTCCCTGTCCGCCGGAGCGGTGGATCTCTATGCCCGCCTCGGTGTGGAGTTCGTCAACGCCCGCACCAAAACCACCTACTGGTCGGTGCCCGGTGATCCCGGCAGCGCCATCACGCTGGACGATCGGGACAAGAGCGAGGAGTTCGGCTGGGCTCTGGGGTTGCAGTTCAAGCCTCAGAAGAGCTTCGCCATCGGTGCGGAAGTCTCCCGGATCGAGAGCAGCGACCCGGTCTGGGTCTACACCCTGCAGCTGACCGGCTACCTGGAAACGGACCGCTTCGAGCGCTGAAGGCAGCCGGCTGCTAAGCCTGCTCGACCCGATGCTCCAGGGTCGACGTGGCCCTGAGGAAGAACAGCAGCGACAGGGTAGTGAGCACAGCCGCTGCAAGCCAGGGCGCGCCGGGGAAGTAAAACGGCGCGGTGGCACCCGTGAATGCCGCAAACAGCGTGGTCATGAACGGCGGGCTGATGATGGAGGTGAGGCTCATCATGCTCGCCAGACCACCCTGCAGCTCGCCCTGCTCGGAGTCAGCCACCTGAGTGGACATGATTCCCTGCATGGCGGGAGAGATGAACCCCTGTAGAGCGCCGAGCACCAGGAACGGGTAGATCATCCAACCCTCGGTGACGAAGGCGTAGCCGAGAAAGGAAAGGATGCAGAACGCATAGCCGAGCATCGCCGCTCGGCGGCTGCCCAGCTTCGGTAGCGCCACGCGAAGCAGAACGGCCTGCACGAACACCATCAGGATGCCCACCACGCCGAGGGAGTAGCCGATCTCCTTGGGCGACCAGTCGAAGCGCTCGATGGCGAAGAAGCTCCAGGTGGCCGGCAACGCGTGATGGCCGAGCTGAAAGAGCACGTAGGCGCCGATCAGCCCGAAGACCATCGGGTAACGCTTCAGCGCCCCGAGCGCACCCACCGGATTGGCCCGGGCGATCTCGAAGGCGCGCCGCTTCTCCGGCGCCAGGGATTCCGGCAGCAGCAGGGCACCGTAAATCAGGTTGGCAAAGGACAGCACCGCGGCGGCCAGGAACGGCAGCCTGGCCCCGTACTCGCCGAGAAAGCCGCCGATTACCGGGCCAAGCACGAAGCCCATGCCGAACGCGGCGCCGATCAGCCCGAAGTTCTGCGCCCGCTGCTCAGGCTCGCTGATGTCGGCGACGTAGGCGTTGCAGGTGGAGAAGGTGGAAGCGGCGGCGCCGGCGATGATCCGGCCGATCAGCAACCAGGCGAAGGTGGGCGCCCACCACATGATCAGGTAGTCGATGCCGAGCACGGCGAGCGAGAGCAGCAGCACCGGCCGACGGCCGAATCGATCGGAGAGGTTGCCGATGATCGGGGCCAGGAAGAACTGCATCACGGCGTAGGCGAACATCAGCAGGCCGCCATAAGTGGCGGCGGTAGAGATGCTCTCGCCGGTGACCTCGACGATCAGCTGCGGTAGCACCGGCATGATGATGCCGAAACCTATCGAGTTGAGCATGGCGGTGACGAAAACGATTGCCAGCGCGTGCCTGCCGGCGCCACTGCCGATCGCGGCGGTCATGATGCGTCCATGCGTGTCTCCTCTCTCCGGGCGCACCATAGCATCGTCCGACTGCGCTGTGTCCAGTTGCCGAGTTCTGATAGCGTTGAGGTCGGGAAGCGCACGATCGGGGGATGGCGCATGAACTCGGAACTGCTCGTCGATCCGGCGAGCGCCTACTGGCGGGTGAACAGGGAATCCTTTCTGCTGCTCGGCGGCGGTGCTGCGCTGCTGCTGCAGGTTGCCCATCCGCTGGTTGCCGCCGGTGTGGCCGAGCACAGCGGCTTCCGGGACGAGCCGGTTCGACGCCTGTACCGGACGATCCGCACCATGCAGGACATCATCTACGAGGACGCCCGCACGGCGATGGCAGCCGCCCGGCACGTGAAGCGCGTGCATGCCGGGGTGCGCGGCACGCTGAAGGAGCCGACGCCCGTTTTCCCCGTGGGAACGCCTTACCGGGCGAGCGATCCGGAGCTGCTGCTCTGGGTGCACAGCACCCTGCTGGTGACGGCGCTGACCACCTACGAGCAGTTCATGCCGGCACTCAGCCACAGCGAGCGCGAAGCCTACTACCAGTCCTCGAAACCGGTGGCGAAGGTGCTGGGCCTGGCCGAGAGCGACCTGCCGCCAACCTATCCGGATTTCCAGCGCTACTTCGACCAGATGGTGCGCAGCTCCGTGCTGGCGCTGACGCCCACCAGCCGGACGCTGGCGGAGCAGGTCATCCACCCGCCGATCTCCTGGTTTCCGAGAATCGCTGGTGACGCGCTGGCGGTGGCGACAGCCGCGCTGCTGCCGGCAGAGATCCGGGAGCTGTTCGATCTTCGCTGGGGCCCGCGACGGCGATTCGCCTGGCGTCTGTTGCGCCGCTCGCTGCGAGAGTCGCTGCCGCTGATGCCGAACGTGGTTCGGGCAGGTCGGCATGCCCGGCGTGGTGAGCGACGGGCCCGGCAGGTGGCGGCCTGATGGCGGAGCCTGAGATCGGCCGGCGAATCATGTTCATGGTGCATCAGGGCCTGCCGCGGCAGGGCCCCGGTGCCCGGCAGCATACGGCCAGAGCGCTGTCGCTGATGGACGGCCTGCCCGAAGCGCCCGAGCTGCTTGATATCGGCTGCGGCCCGGGCATGCAGACGGTGGATCTGGCCGGGCTTCTGCCTGCTGCCCGCATTCAGGCGGTGGATGCGCATCAGCCGTTTCTTGCCGAAGGCATCAATCGAGCGGAAGCGGCGGGTTGCGCCGATCGCATTCAGTTCGGCGCCGGTGACATGCGGGCGTTGCCCTTTGAGCCCGGACGTTTCGACCTGCTCTGGTGCGAAGGTGCAGCCTACATCATGGGGATTGCGGCGGCGCTCGAGGCCTGGCGCCCGCTGCTCAAGCCCGGCGGCTTCATCGCCTTTACCGAAGCGGTCTGGCTGACGGACGCGCCGCCGCAGACCCTGGCCGAGTGGTGGCAAGCCGGTTATCCGGAGATGGCTGATAGCCAGGCTTGCCTCGACAAGGTGGCGAACGCGGGCTACGAGCTGATCGGTCACTTCGTGCTGCCGGAAAGCGCCTGGTGGGACGACTACTACAAACCGATGGAGGCGCGCATCGCGGCGCTCAGGGTAGAGCTCGAAAACGACGCGCCGGGCCTCGCGGAGCTGGAGGAGCACCAACGGGAGATCGATTACTACCGGCGCTGGTCGGAGCACTACGGCTACCTGTTTGTCATCGCGCGCAGGCCCGAAGGCTGATGCGAGTCGTCAGCTGGAACGTCAACGGCCTGCGGGCCTGCGTGAAGAAGGGGTTTCTGGACGTGCTCGAGGCAAGCGACGCTGACGTCTGGCTGCTCCAGGAGGTCCGCGCCAGGCCGGAGCAGCTGCCGGAAGCCGCCCGGCAGCCAGCCGGCTGGCACACGGCGTTCTTTCCCGCCGAGCGACCAGGCTATAGCGGTGTGGGTATCTACAGCCGGACCGCGCCGGACAAGGTGGAGACGAGCCTGGGCGAGGATCGGTTCGATGCGGAAGGACGCTTCATCGTCGCCCACTTCGGCCGCATGGCAGTCGCCAGCGTCTACTTTCCGAAGGGCAGCGGCCGGGAACGGGACAACAGTCGCGTGCCGTACAAGCTCGATTTCTATCGGGCCGTCTTCGCGCGGATCGAGCAGCTGAGAAAGCGCGGGCCAGTGCTCGTTGCCGGTGACTACAACACCGCGGTGGAAGCCATCGATCTGGCCCGGCCGAAGACGAACACCCGGTCGAGCGGTTTTCTGCCGGAGGAGCGGGACGAGATGCGACGCTGGTTCGAGGCGGGCTGGGTGGACGTGTTTCGCCGGCAGCACCCGGACGAAGCCGGCCACTACACCTGGTGGCGGCAATTCGGCGGTGCCCGGGAAAACAACGTGGGCTGGCGCATCGACTACGTGCTCACCTCGCCGAGCGCGGCGAAGCGGGTGCAGGACGCCTTCATCTGGCCTGATGTGCTCGGCTCTGATCACTGCCCGGTCGGCGTCGACCTGGCATGAGTGCCTGGGGCTCCGCTAAACTGTCATTAAGTCGCCCACCCCGGGTGCCGATGCGCGCTGAGGGGCGCTGGGAACATGCGCAACTGATCCGCTAAGACCTCACTCACCGGTTTTACGGAGGCTGTTGTGCCCAACCTTATCTGCAGAGCGCTGTCTTTCGCCTACGACGGCGCCGAATCCGAAACGTTCAGAGATCTCGATCTGGTCATCGATACGGGCTGGCGGTCGGCATTGGTCGGCGCCAACGGGCGTGGCAAAACCACGCTGCTGAAGCTCCTCGCTGGCGTGCTAACGCCGGACAGCGGAGAGATCGAGCGGCCCCTGCCGGCGTTGCTGTTCTCCACCGACGCCGTCTCGGGCTGCACGGCTTTCGAGGCGGCCAAAGACGTCAGCGGGCCGTTCCGGCAATGGGAGCGGGAAATCGAATCGCTGCTGGCGCGCGGCGATGAGGCCGCGCTGGCCCGCTACGGCGAGCTGGAAAACGCCTACCGGCTCGCCGGCGGCTACGAGATCGACGCCCGACTGGCCGCTGAGCTGACAGCGCTCGGGTTGGCAACCGAGCTTGCTGAGCGTCCGTTCGAAACCTTGTCAGGCGGCGAGCAGACCCGGGCCCGGCTTGCCGGGCTGTTTGCCAGCGGCGCTTCCTACCCGCTGATCGACGAGCCGACCAACCACCTGGATCTGGCCGGGCGTGCGCAGCTTGCCGACTACCTGGCAGGGAAGTCCGGCTTTCTGCTGGTTTCCCACGACCGGGCTTTTCTCGATGCGGCGGTCGATCATGTTGTGGCCCTCAACTCGGAGACTGTGGACGTTCAGCGGTCCGACTACAGCACCTGGCGGGCAGCCCACCTTGCGAGGCTCGCGGAGCAGGCGCGGGCTAATGCGCTGCTCAGGAAGGACATCGCCCGGCTCGAGACCGCGGCGCGATCCCGTCGGGCCGGTGCGGACGCCCGGGAATCGGACAAAACGGCTGGCGGCAAGCCGCAGCTGCCTTCGGAGCGGGGTGGTGACAGCGGCTTCATCGGTGCGCGCGCAGCCCGGCAGATGAAGCGGGCGCTGGCGGCGGAACGGCGAGCCGCCCAGGCAGCCGACAGGCGCCGGGAGTCCCTGACCGATGTCGAGAAAGCCTATCCGCTCATCGTCGCTGATCCGCCCACGGCGACGCCTGCCAGAGAGCCGCTGGTCCGGGTCCGGAACCTCCAGTTGGGTTGGGACAATTGGCTGATCGAGCCGCTCACCTTCGAGGTTCGCGGCGGGGCGCGAGTAGCGCTCACCGGCCCGAACGGTTGCGGCAAGTCGAGCCTGCTGGCGCTGCTGTCGGGTAATGCGGGGCTTAAGGTGTCGGGGGAGTGGAAAGTCCACCCGCGCATCACCCTCTCGAAAGCAGAGCAGATTCCCCGTTGGCAGCAGGGATTGCTGCGAGAGAAGCTGGCCACCGCTGGCCTGGACGAGGGGCGATTCCGGCAGCTCATGGCCGCCCTTGGCGTGCGCGGTGCGGTGCTCGACCAGCCGCTGGCGCATCTTTCGCAGGGCCAGCTGAAGAAGATTGAGCTCGCCAGGTCGCTGAGCACGCCCGCCCACCTGTACCTGTGGGACGAGCCGCTGAACTACGTGGACGTGGACGCCCGGGAGCGGCTGGAAGCGGCTTTACTTGCGAGCCAGGCCACCATTATCTTCGTCGAGCACGACGCGCGTTTCGTCGACAACGTGGCAACGGAACGGGTGACGCTTCTGCCCGCAGGCGCCGATCAGGAGAGTGAAGATGGCTGAGGTTCCGTTTCAGTTTGAGCGGCTCGATCATCTGGTGCTGCGCACCAGCGACCTGGAACGTCTGGTCGACTTCTACTGCGGCCTGGGCTGCAAAGTGGTCCGCGAGGTGGAGACGGTTGGCCTGGTGCAGCTCGCAGCCGGTGAGTCCATGATCGACATTGTCCGCGCCGAGCGGGAGCAGAGCCCGGGAGGTCCGAACCTGGATCACTTCGCTATCAGGGTGGCACCTTTCGATAAGGAAGCCATCCTCGAGTACTGTCGGACGAACGACATTCCTGCCGAGGCGCCGGACTTCCTGCTGCTCGGTGCGGACGGCATTGGTCCGGCGGTTTACATCGAAGATCCCGACGGCAATCGGTTGGAGCTGAAAGGCCCGCCGGTTGAGCCGCGACCGGACCAGTAGCGATGCCCGGGGCCAGCGCGCCGGAAGTCACCATCGAGCCGCTGACGGCGGATAGATGGCCGGACCTGGAACGGCTGTTCGGCCCGAACGGGGCCTATTCCGGCTGCTGGTGCATGTTCCTGCGCAAGCCATCCAAGAACTTCGATGCGGATTGCCGCGGTGGAGGCAAAGCCAACCGGGACGATCTGGCCGCAATTGTGGCCGCAGGCGAGGAGCCGGGGCTGCTTGCCTATCAGGGCGGTGTGGCGGTGGGTTGGGTGGCGGTTGCTCCCCGGGAAGCCTACCCGCGCCTCCTCAGAAGCCCGGTCCACCGACCGGTTGACGACGCCGGCCCGGTCTACAGCATCTCCTGCTTCTTCGTGGCCAGAGACGCTCGAGGGTCCGGGGTGGCGGATGCGCTGCTCGATGCGGCGGTGGCCTTTGCGCGTTCGCGCGGTGCGGGGCTGGTCGAGGCTTATCCCGTGGACGTCGGCGATGCGCGCAAGGCGGCGGCCGATGTCTGGCGGGGCACCTATGCTCAGTTCCAACGGGCTGGTTTCGAGGTGGCGGTGCGCCGCAAGCCAGCCCGGCCCATAGTCCGGCGCTGGCTCCCCTGATTCAGCCCATCTTCTTAAGCGTCTTCTCCCACTTGCTGCGGGTGCGGATGTCGATGGGTGCGGCGAGGTAGCGTTCGAGCTCGGCGCGGGAGAGCTTGCGGCTGTCGGCGCGGAAGATCTCGACGATGCTGACGTCGCTCGCGCCAGCGCTGTCGATGGTGAACTGCTCACCGGCCTGGATCGGGCCTGCCTGGATTACGCGGCAGTAGATCCCGGGCCGTTCGGCCTGCACAAACTGCTTGGCAAACTTCGGGCTGCCCATCCGCTGCGCGAGGATGTTGCAGGGGATGCGCGGCGCGCTCACCTCGAGCACCACCTGCGCGAAGTTCAGGCGCGTGCCGATGGCGATGTCCGCCGCGGGCAATCCGGACAGCGTCAGGTTCTCACCGAAGGTCCCCGCTGCCACCGTTTCGCCCAGGGTCTCTGACCACCAGTCGTAGTCCTCACTGCGATACAGGTAGACGGCCTGGTCCAGCCCCCCGTGATGCTCTTTGTGAATGATCTCGTCGCCATCGAGGCCGAGCTCGCCGACCTGGACCGGGTCCGGCGCCGGCATCTTGAAGATCCCGGTTCTGCCTTTGAAGTTCGGTCCATCGAACTGCCTGGCTTTGCCGACGTTTACTGATTCGATCTGCATAGTCTGCATAGAAGGTGCCTCCATGGCCGCTCGACGGTTCAGCTCAACGTCAGCGTATCGCCGAGGTTGACGGTGCCGGGCGTTTTTACGGTCGCGTAGACGCCGAGATCGCCGCCGTTCTCCTGCACCAGGGCGCGCATGATCCCCGGGTCTTTCGGCAGGTCGCTGAAGCCGTGTGTGGTCATCACGCAGCGCGGGCAGTCCATGCTGATCTCGAGCTCCGCCGAGCCGATGTGAACGGTTCGGCCGATCCAGTCCCGCTCCGGATATGGCGCCTTCGAGCCGGTTTCGATCAGCAGGTTCGGCCGGAAGCGGTCGACCCGGAAGGCGTGATCCGGAGCGGCTGCGCTCAGGCTGGCCAGGGACTCCGTGGTCATCAGCAGCAGCGGGAACGCATCGAAGTAGGTGCCGGGCGGTGATTCGAACTCCATCAGAAACTCGGGGAACTTGCTGACATCCGGCAGCGGCTCGTCCTCGGTGCGACCGAAGACGCGCCGGAACTCGGCTTCCGCATCTTCCAGCACCGGGGCGCCGCGTCGGTAGTGATCCAGCTGGTCTGCCGGGAGCAGCGGCCAGACGGTGAGCGGGCTGCCGACCAGCTCGCTCAGCTTCGCCGGTGCCGCCTCGTCGCTGATGGCGAGCTGGCTGCCGTCCGGCAGCGTGATCTCTGCCGGGATGGAGCCGTCGACAGGTGGGGCCTCGGGGTAGCGGGCCGCGCACTGCATCAGCTCCGGGAAGCGCTTGCCACCGCGAATGCCGCCGCGTTCCTCGTCCCGCACCGCCCAGGCCCGGTCGCCGGGCACCCCACGCGGGCCGAGCTGCAGCTCGTCGAGAGACTCGCCGGCCATGCTCTTCACGGGATAGCGGAACAGGGCGGATACGGTGCCTGCATTCATGCGGAGCTCCTGAGGGACGGCAAACTCTGAGGCCGGCAGTGTGGCACAGCCGCTGCCAAACTACAGCGCGAAGCGCAGGCCCAGCTGAGCGGAGTGAACCCAGTGCCAGGTCTCGTCAGACCGACCGTCTACGAAGGTGAGCTCGATGGGCCAGGCGTACCAGGTGCGAAGCTCGGCAACGAAGTCGAGCCGTTCCGTCAGGGCGATGTTGGCCCCGCCGATCAGCTGCAGGGCGGGCGCGCTGTCCTCGTCATCCAGATACGCGCTGCCGAGCGTTTCCGCTTCGTAACGCACCTTGGCGATGCCGATGCCGACCCCCAGGTACGGCCGGATCGCACGCTCGGGCCGGAACCGATAGATCCCGTTCAGGCTCAGGCTGCTGCTCTGCACTTCGCCGCTCGCACCGAACTCGCCGATGGGATCGCCGAAATCCACCACCTCCAGGTCGTTCTGCCGCCAGGCGGCTTCCAGCGCCAGCGCCCAGCGGCGGGACAGCCGCCGTTCCAGGGTCAGCAGGGTGACGCTGCCGAGGGCAAAAGCGTCCAGGTTGTCGAGCACGTCTTCGAACTCGGAGTCCATCGCCCAGCCGCCGCCGAAGCTGGCGCTCAGGTGCCAGCTGCTGTCTCTCGGCGACGGGTCGCGTGATGTCTGCAGGGCGGGATTCGGGGAGCGGTTCGCGAAGTAGTAGCGCAGGTGTGCTCTGGCGGAGTGACTGCGATGCTTCACCTCGAGCGCGTCACCGTTCTCGGCGCGCACCTTGATGTTGCTGGCCTGCCAGTAGCGGTAGTCGAAACCCAGATCCCAGCGCTCCCCCAGCGGCACGTCGAAGCCGATGATGGCCTGCCAGGCGAACGTGGTGGCCTGGTCGTCAATATGGACCACGCGCGGGGTGTCGGTGGGCCAGATGGTGCCCTCCCGGCTCATCTCCAGCCGGGTGGTTGCGGCCCCGAGGCCGAGACCCAGGTAGGGCCTGAGGGCGCCAATCTGCAGCTGGCGGATGCCGTTCAGCATCAGGTGGGTGCTGCGCACCCCATCGTTGGAGTCGGCTCTGACCACGTCATCGCCGGTTGGCCAGAAGTAGTTCTCCAGATCGTTGTCCAGGTAGCCGAATTCCGCCTCGGCGCGCCAGCGTCCGCCGAAGGTACGGCCAACGGCCAGCGAGCCGATGGGAATGCCCATATCGAACTCGGCGCTGGCGCCGGCGTCGTTCAGCTTCATGTCCGGCGAGATGCCGACGCCCATGCCCAGATCCAGATACCAGGCATCTGTTGCCGCAGCGGCCGGCAAGGCCAGCAGGAGCGCGGTGGCGATGAGAGCGTGCCTGATCAAGTTGCCCCCGAATAAAACCGGTCGCGCGGTTATACAGACGGCTCTCAGCCAGGTAAAGCATGCGGGATTTCCCTGGGAGCGCTGCGCCGGGTGCGGTGGTAGGGTCATCCGGTTACTCGAGTCACGCACGAGCGATGTTGAACCGGATAGTTGAACGATCTCTGGACGGCGGCCTGCCGTTGCTGCTGCTGACGGCGGCGCTGGCCCTTGGCGCTTTCGCGCTGCTGGTGACGCCCCGGGAAGAAGAGCCGCAGATCGTAGTGCCGAGCGCTGATGTTCTGATCGATGCGCCCGGTCTGTCCGCCCGCCAGGTGGAACGGCTGGTGGCGACGCCGGTGGAAAAGCTGTTGGCGCAGATTGACGGGGTTGAGCACGTTTACTCCGCCTCACACAGCGGCCGGGCGGTGGTCAGCCTGAGCTTCTTCGTGGGGGAGGATCGGGAAGCGTCACTGCTCAAGCTCTACAGCAAGATGTACTCACACCAGGACCAGGTGCCTGCCGCTGTCCGCGGCTGGGTGGTGAAGCCGGTGGAGGTGGATGACGTCCCGATCCTGACCGCCACCCTGTATGCCACCGATCCCGAGCTGGGCGGCTTCGAGCTCAGACGCCTGGCGGAAGAGGTGGCCTCATACCTGCAGACGGTGCCGGAAACGAATCGGATCGAAGTGATCGGCGGTCAGCCTCGAGAGCTTACGGTCACGCTGCAACCCATCACCATGGCAGGCCGCCTCACCAGCCTGGACGACGTGCTCCGGGCCATCCAGCGATCGAACGTCCGAACCCTTGCCGGTGGCGTCGACCTGGCTGGCGAGCGGATCACGCTGGAGCTGGATGCAAGGATCGGCGCTGCGGCGGCGCTCGAGTCGCTGGTGGTCAACGTCGTGGATGGGGTGGCCGTTCGGCTCGGCGAGATTGCCGAGGTGCGCGATGGGCCTCGGGAGCCGATCAACCACACCTGGATCCAGCTTGCCGGGTCGGCAGAGACCTATCCAGCGGTGAACATCGCTATCGCCAAGCGGCGTGGTGCTAACGCGGTTTCCGTTGCCCGGAATCTGAGCGACCGACTGGAGAGCCTGGCCGGCGTGGTGTTCCCGGACGGCGTCCAATATCAGGTCACTCGGGATTACGGGGCGACGGCCAACCAGAAGATCACTGATCTGATCGCCAGCCTCGGAGTGGCCATCGTCATCGTCATCGCCCTGATCTGGCTGACGCTCGGCTGGCGGGCCGCCCTGGTTGTCGCGTTGGCGGTGCCGGTCTGTTACGGGATCACGCTCATGCTCGGCTACGCGGCGGGCTACACAATCAACCGGGTGACGCTGTTTGCGCTCATTCTCGCCCTGGGCCTGCTGGTGGACGACCCGATCACCGGGGTCGACAACATCGAGCGACATCTCGGTAGGGGCAGCAGCCCGCGGGCTGCTGTGCTCGATGCCATTGCCGAGATTCGGGCGCCGCTGGTGATGTCGACCATCGCCGTGGTGATCGTCTTCATCCCCATGAGCTTCATTACCGGGATGATGGGGCCCTACATGTCGCCCATGGCTTTCAACGTGCCGGTAGCTGTGATCACGAGCACGCTGGTGGCTTTCCTCGTAACCCCCTGGCTGGGCTTGAAGCTGCTGCGTCCGGCAGCGATGGAAGAGTCGGGCGCCACCGGTCCCGGCTGGTACGCGCGCCTCGCTCAACCGCTGCTCGCTGACCGGCGGAAGAGCATCTCGTTCCTCATCGTGTTGGCCGTTCTGTTCGTTGCCAGTGCGCTCATGCCGCTCCTGCGGGTGGTGCCGCTGAAGCTGTTGCCTTACGACAACAAGAACGAGTTCCAGCTCGTCATCGACATGCCGGAAGGCGCAACGCTGGAAGCCACTGACGCCCTGGCCCGGGACCTTGCTGCTTTCCTGACCAGCGTCGACGAGGTGGCGCTCGCCAACGCGTTTGTGGGCACACACGCGCCGATGGATTTCAACGGCATGATCCGTCGCTACTACCATCGCGCTCGCCCGAACGAGGGCGAGCTGCACGTGGTTCTGGCGGACAAGCTGGCTCGGGCCGCGCAGTCGCACGCGCTGATCCTCGGGCTGCGGGCGCAGCTCGCCGCCATCGCCGAAGCCCACGCTGCCAGCGTCAAGGTGGTGGAAGTGCCGCCGGGCCCGCCGGTGGTGGCGAGCGTGGTGGCTGAGGTTTACGGCAGCCCGACCACGCCTTACGAAACGCTGGTGCAGTCCGCTCGCCGCACCGCGGCGCGTCTGCAGCAGGAAGTGGGCGTGGTGGATGTGGACGTGAGTGCCGAGCAGGAGAGCCGCAGATGGGTGCTGGTGCCGGACCAGGAAAAAGCGGCGCTGTCGGGAATCGGCCCGGACACCATGGCGTCCGCCGTCGAGTTGCTGGCGGGTGGTACGGTTGCAGGCTACGCCAGCACCCCTGATGAAGCGGTGCCGCTGCCGATCAAGCTGCAGGTGCCCTATGCCGAACGCTCGGAGTTCGGCGCCCTGTTCGTGAAGGGCCAGCCGGGGATCAGCAAGGTTCGGGATCGAGGCGCGGTAACAGATGCGCCAACACCCCTCGTTTCCATGGCCGAGCTGGTCAGCCGCCGGGAGCTGAGCGGCGAGCAGCCGATCTACCACAAAGATCTGCAGCCGGTTGCCTACGTGTATGCGGAGGTTGCCGGCCGGGTGCCGGCAGCTGTGGTCTACGATGTGGATGCGGACCTGAATCGAGCCCGGGATGCCAGCGGAGCGGAGCCACGGCCTCTGGGTGGGCGCACCTACTTCACTTCCGGCGGCGGGCTCCCCTGGTCGCTGCCGGATGAGGTCAGCGTCCGCTGGTCCGGCGAAGGCGAGTGGAACATCACCATACGGGTGTTCAGAGATCTCGGCATCGCCTTCGGCGTTGCGCTGGTCGGCCTGTTTGCCGTGATCCGGATGCAGACCGGCATGACCTCGCTGACCGCCATCATCATGCTTGCAATACCGTTGACCGTGATCGGCATCATGCCCGGCTTCTGGCTGCTCAACGTGCTCAGCTCGCAGGAGCACGGTGGCTATGCCGACCCGGTGCTGTTCACCGCAACCGCCATGATCGGAATGATTGCCCTGGCCGGCATCGTCGTCCGCAACTCGCTGATCCTGGTGGAGTTCGTTGAGCAGGCCCGGGCTCGGGGCATGGCGGTGCAGGCAGCGCTGCTGGAAGCCGGCCGGCTGCGGGCACGGCCTGTGCTGCTGACGGCCGGCACTACCCTGCTCGGCAATCTGGTCATTACCCTGGATCCGATCTTCTCGGGGCTCGCCTGGGCCATCATCTTCGGCGTGCTTGCCTCCACGGCATTTACCCTGCTCGTGGTGCCGGTGGTCTACGCGCTGGCATACGGGAGCGGCGACGGATCACCGCCGATACTCACCGAGCAAACAGAGCAAGGAGCGAAAGATGAACTGGTCTAAGGCGCTGCTGGTGCTGGCTGCTACCGGCTTTCTGGTTACCGTGATGGCCTATTTCTCCGGCGCTCTGACCGACGATGCGGTCAATCCAGGCGCTGATCCGGCACGGCTGGAGGGAGAACGGCTGAAGCTGGAAGTTGAGGTGGTGGAGATGTTCGAGGCGGTGCCTGGCACGGTCAGCGCCACGGACGAAACCCTGGTCGGATCGCGCATACTGGCCTCGATCACCCGCATGCATGTCCGTTCCGGAGATCGGGTGGAGCGGGGTGATCTGCTCGTCGAGTTCGACGACAGCGCGCAGCGTTCGGTGCTGGCGCAACGTCAGCAGGCCGAGGCAAGCCAGCAGGCAGCATTCAACGAGGCGACGCTGGCGCAGGACAGGGCGGTAAGGCTCTATGAAACCGGTAACCTCTCGCGCGCCGACTACGATCAGGCGCAGACCGCCTATCGGGTTCAGGAGGCGGAGCTGGAGCGGGCGCGCCGGGCAGTGGCGGAAGCGCAGGCGCAGCTCGATTACACCAGGATCAGCGCCCCCATCAGCGGCACCGTGGTTGATCGCTACGCCGAGGCGGGCGACACCACCACCCCGGGACAGGCCCTGCTGCGGCTGTTCAATCCCGGTCGCCTGCGCATCGAGGCGCTGCTCAGAGAGTCGCTGATCGGGCGGGTGCATCAGGGTCAGGAGCTGAATGCGCGGATTGGCGCCCTCGATCTGAACGTCACCGCGGTGGTCGAAGAGATCGTGCCGACGGCGGACCCGGGCTCGCGCAGCTTCCTGATCAAGGCGCTGCTGCCGCAGCAGGCCGATCTCTATCCGGGCATGTTCGCCAGGCTCGAGATCCCGGTCGGTACCCGGCAGCGGCTGGCGGTGCCGGAAACGGCCATCCTTCGCACCGGCCAGCTCACCTTCGTCTACATCGAGGCTGCCGAGGGTGCAGCAGCACGGCGGGCGGTCCGAACCGGCGTCAGCGCCGACGGGCGGGTGGAAGTGATCTCCGGGCTCCGGGCCGGTGAGACGATCATCGTGCCCAGCGGCGTCCTGCCGGAATCGTCCTAGGTTTCTTTCGCCGCCTGCCAGTCGGCGAGGATCTGGTGCGCGTCAGGTTCCTCTCCTTCGCCTTCCTTGGCGGCCGCCAGCTCGATCACGTAGCCGTTCGGATCGCGGAAGTAGATGGAGTCGATGAACCCGTGATCGGAGATGCCCCGGGTCTCGATGCCGGCCGCCTTGCCCTTCTCGAACATCTCGAGCAGGGTTTCCCGGCTCACCTCGAGCGCGATGTGCAGATCAAAATCGCGCTGGTCCTTGAACTCGAAGGGTTCGCCCGGCTCCTCGAAGAACGCCAGGCAGCTGCCGTCCGCCATCTGAAAGAAGGTGTGCAGCACCTGGGCCTCACGGCCGGTCATGGTGGTGCCGATGGTCAGGGCGTTCGACAGCGGCAGGCCAAGGAAGTCCTCGTAGAACGCCCGGGTCTCTTCGGAGTCACGGCAGCGGTAGGCGGCGTGGTGCAGGTTTCTGATCTGGGTCATGTTGGCTTCCTTGTCTGCTGCTGTCTGTTCGGATGGCTCGTGTCAGGCGCCGGGCAGGCGCTGGTGCTTCGCAAACTCGTCCGAGTAACGGCCGTCCGAGTTCTGAATTGCTCCCGACCACTCTTTCCACATGTCGTCGCTCACCGGCCAGGTTCTGTACTCGTCCAGCTCTTCGCGCCAGAAGTCTGCCAGTACCGCCTGGCGAATGACGTTGGAGTAGTTGTGGCCCGCCATGTGCGCTGTCCGATGGTGCCAGAACACGATGTCGCCCGACTTGCCCCAGCATTCGACCGGGGGTGCCTGATTGAGTTCCTCGACGCCCGCCAGGTACTCGTCCGTGTGGACGATGCCGGTGAGCTTCGGCAGGTGATCGTAGTAGGGAATGCGCGGCTGGTCGTAGCGGAGCTTGAAGGTGTCATACAGGCGCTGATGCGAACCCGGCCAGACTTTGAAGGCGCCGCCGCCCTCCGGCGTGTCGTCGATCAGGCCCACCACGCCGAGCTGAAAAGGGTGGCCGTCGGTGTGACAGGCGTCAGCTTCCCGCGGTCGGTCGCCGTAAGGCAGGGTGCAGTAGACGCCGCGCGCTCCCTCGGTGCCGAGCGCAGGATCGGTCGGCCCTCCGGGCCAGGCCGGACCCTGGCTGCCCATGGGTTGACCATCTGCCACCGCCTGTCGAAGCGGCGTCCCGAGGAGCTGCTCGGCCATGGCGCAGATGGCGTCGGAGTAAATGAGATCCACAACCTCCGGCGCAACGCCCAGGGTTCGGTTCAACCAGCGGTAGCCGTCCCGCACGTGCAGCGAGTCCGTTATCCGCTCCGCCTCCGGGAACGGGCCGACGTGGCTGTCCCGGTCGTCGCGCTGCAGGCTGCTTCCTTCAGGCAGTGCGGCCCACATGAGGTCGCGCACCCGTGCGCACAGCTCGTCGTTCATCGCGCCGGGCACCAGCAGGTAACCGTTGGTTTTGAAGAAGCCGATCTGTTCCGGGCTGAGGCTCATGAGCGGGTCCCTGCGCTTGGTCTTCCCGGTCATTTTAAGTGGCCGGGCCGTTGATTTCAGTGTTACTGGAATCTGGTTAGACTCGATCGCTCCACTGGGAGGATGGAAGCCATGAGCACAGATCCGATCGAGCGCGTGCTCGAGCAGGCGGACGCGCTGGCGCTCAGCCACGCGAACCTGGGCTACTTCGACGCCACCGGCGTTTTCCGCAGCAAGCGCTACGCGCTGCGACATCTGAAGAAGGCGATGACCGAGGGGGTTGCCTGGATCGCGCTGCCTTCCGGCATGAGCCCGGCAGACGACGGCATCTGGTCGAACCGCTGGGTTGCGCCGGACGGCGGCTACAGCGATGGGGTGGTCCGCCTCGATCCGGAAAGCGCCCGGTTGATGCCATTCGACTCGAACGGCGAGGGCCTGCTGCTGGTGGGGGAATTCACCGGCGCGGTTGCCGAGCACTGCCCGCGGGCGCTGCTGCGTCGGGAGCTCGGGCGGCTGGCGGAGCTGGGCTTCGACCTGTTCGGCGCCTTCGAGCTCGAGGGCGCGGTGCTGGCGGAAACCGCGGAGTCTCTGCAGGCAAAGCGGGCGTCGGAGGTGGCGGTCGTATCCGGCTGGGAGCGGGTTTACTCCTTCGTCGACCAGACCGGCCAGGCCGGGCTGATCGATGACCTGCTCGACTGCTGCGAGCTGATGGGCATGCCGCTGGAAACCGCGCACGCCGAGTTCACCCACATCCTGGAGGTGGGCATGGCGCCGACCACCGGCCTGCGCATTGCCGACAACGCGGGGCTCTACAAGGCGGCGGCGAAGATCGTCGCTGCCCGGCACGACGCCTACGTTTCCTTCATGGCCAGACGCAGCGAGAAGGATCAGGGCTGCGGCGCTCACATCAACCTGTCGCTGAAAGATCGGGAGAGCGGCGAGGGCGTCTTCTACGACGCGGATGCTGAGCACCGGCTCACCGGTACCGCGCTGCACTTCATCGGCGGCCTGCTCACCTACCTGCCGGAGCTGTTTCTGCTGCTGGCGCCGAACCTCAACTCCTACAAGCGTTATGCCCCCGGCATCTTCACGCCGTTGAACAATTCCTGGTCGATCAATAACCGCACCGTAGCGCTCAGGGTGAGCAACGAAACGCCGGCTGCTGCCCGGGTTGAGGTCCGGCCAGCCGGCGCCGACGTCTGTCCGCACCTCGCGCTGCTCGCTGTCTGCCTTGCCGGTCGGCTCGGCATCGAGCAGAAGCTCGAACCGCCCGCACCGCTGACAGGTAACGGCTGGGCGGAGACGGACACGGGTGCGCCGGCGTTTCCGCTGGAGTTTGGCAGCGCGATCGAGGCGTTCGCCGAATCGGAGGTTGCCAGAACACACATCGGCGAAGGCTTCGTGGCGGATTTTGTTAACGACCGGAAGTGGCAGCAGGAGACGTTCGCCGCTACGGTAACTGATTGGGAGCTGCGAACGTTCAGCAGCCTGTGAGCGGTCGCGGCTGACGAGAGAGAGGATAGTCATGAGCAGCACATTGCCCCCGCAGGGCACAACCTACATGGGCCCAATCACGGAGACCCCGCGCTGGGCGGCGTTCAATCATCGACCCGGCGACATCTTCGTCTGCACGCCGCCGAAGTGCGGCACCACCTGGACTCAGGCCATCTGCGCCATGCTGGTGTTCGGCACCCCCGAGCATGGCCAGCAGCCGGGGATGATCTCACCCTGGGTCGATTCCAACTTCAGCGAGCTGGACGACTGCATCGCCCAGGTGGAGGCGCAAAGTCATCGCCGCTTCCTGAAAACACACACGCCTTTCGACGGGATCCCGTTTCACGAGGATTGCGTGTACCTGGTGATCTACCGGGATCCCAGAGACGTCTTCTTTTCCTCCCTCAATCATCGGGACAACATGAACGACCAGGAGCTGGCGCTGGCCGTGTTCCCGTCGGGGGAGCGCGCCTTCGAAGACTGGCTGGAGGGCACGCGAGAAGATGGCACCTGGGATGACTACTGCCTGGAAGCGCTCTGCCACTTCATGGACACCTACTGGCCCTACCGGGAACTGCCGAACGTGCACCTCTTTCACTACTCGGACATGAAGCGGGATCTGCGTGGGGCAATCACCGGCATGGCTGCCGCCACCGGCGTCGATCTCACACAAGCCCAGCTGGATGCCTACACCGCCGCCGCGGACTTCGGCGCGATGAAAGCGAAAGCGGAGCAGTTTGCGCCGGAGTCCGGCACCGGCATGTGGAAGGCGGAAACCAACTTCTTTGCCAACGGCACCAGCGGTCAGTGGCAGAGTGCCCTGTCGGAGGAGCGCAAGGCGGCGTTTGAAGCCCGCTTTGCCGAGCTGGTGACGGACTCTGCTCAGGCCAGCTGGATGCTGAACGGCAATGGCTGAGCGCTGCCCCGGTTATCCGCGGTGACGGGCATCGCTGCCGATCGCTGGCTGCATGCGTTGCCTGCCCTGGACGAGGTCGAGCCAGGGGCCTCGCCGCTGACGCCCGAGCAGATCGACTCCTGGCGCTCCGCCGGCTGGACGCTGGTCAGTGGGATCTTCGATGCCGCGCTCATCAACGCCCTGCAGGCCGCGGCAGCGGAGCGGTTTCCGCCGCCGGGTAGCGAAGCGGCGGGAAAAACGGCTGACTTCGGCAGTGATCTGGTTTTTCCCAGCAACATCCCGCAGCTCAACGAGCTGACCCTGCACCCCAGGTTGCTGGCCGCGGTCAGCGCGCTGCTGGGCCGGCCGGCGGCGGACATCCGGCTCAGCCAGTCGGACCTGTGGCCCAAGTACGGACGCACAGAAAAATCGGCCGGGGCGCTGGACAACATGGATCAGCGCATTCACGTCGACTACCCGAACCACACGCTGGCGCACCCGGCCGAGTGGCATCGCCCGGAAGCGGTGGAGATGATCGTCTACCTCTCCGATGTGGACGAGTGCGGTGGCCCGACGGCCGTCGTGCCGCGGCAGGGGCCTGACGATCCCGCCTACCGCTGGCCCATCGTCGATACGCCTGGCGTTGCTGAGCTCGATTACGTGAATGACCGGGAGCGGGCAGAGTCTTACTTTGCGGCCGAGCGCCCGGCGCTGGCAGACTGGCGGCAGATGCTCTACGCCCGCGAGCGGTACGCGGCGTTCAAGCCCGGCGACGTGCTCTTCTATCGGCATGACACCTGGCATCGCGGCACGCCGATGACGCCGGACAGGTTGCGGCTGGTGCAGAACCTGACCTTCCGTCGCGCCGACTGCGAGTGGATCAGCACGCTGCACGTTGGCTGGGCCTGGAAAGCCTATCGTCGGAACAAGTTTCTCGAGCGGCTCATTGCGGGTGCCAGCCTGGAGCAACGGGCGGTGCTGGGCTTTCCGCAGCCAGAAAATGACTACTGGACCGAGGCCACGATCGCCGCGGTGGAAGCGAGGCACGGGGTGTTCGGCATGGACATGGCCCCGTACCGGGAAGCGCTGGCGCGGCGCGCGGTTTAGGCAGGCAGTAACCAGGAGGTCAGGCACATGGGCATGCTGATAGACGGGCAATGGACGAGCGAAGATCGGCCGCGAACCGGCAAGGGCGGCGAGTTCCTGCGCCCGGAATCGCCTTATCGGGCGAGCATCGGCGACCCGGATTTTCCAGCAGAGGCGGGACGCTATCATCTGTTCGTCAACGCCGGCTGTCCCTGGGCTTACCGGACCATCCTTTACCGCTCGCTGAAGCGCCTCGACTCGATCATCAGCCTGTCTTTCACCCGGCCGGCGGCGGGTCCGGAAGGCTGGACCTTCCTGGCCGAAGCCGACGGCGCGCCGGAGCCGATCCTCGGTGCTTCGCACATGCATGACGTCTACACGGCAGCGGATGCGGCGTTCACCGGACGGTGCACCGTGCCCGTGCTCTGGGATCTCGAGGCCGGGACCATCGTCAACAACGAGTCTGCGGAAATTATCCGCATGCTGGACTCGGCCTTCGATGGCCTCCCGGGGGTGGATCCAGTGCGCTACTACCCGGCGCACCTGGTTCGGGAGATCGATGAGCTGAACGACTGGATCTACACCGCCGTCAACAACGGCGTCTATCGCTGCGGCTTTGCCGCCAGCCAGGCCGCCTATGACGAAGCCTTCGATCTGCTGTTCGATGCGCTCGACCGGCTCGATGCGCGCCTCGGCGAGCAGCGCTATCTGTGCGGTGAGGTGATCACCGAGGCGGACTGGCGGCTGTTTGCGACCCTGGTTCGCTTCGATGCGGCGTACTACGGCCAGTTTCGCTGCAACCGCAATCAGCTGGTCGACTTTTCAAACCTCTGGCCTTACACCCGGGATCTCTACCAGCAGCCGCGAGTTGCTGAAACGGTGGATCTGCAGGCGATCAAGGGCATCTACTACGGATCCCGGGGGGCCGGGATCCTCCCTAAGGGGCCTCTGATCGATTTCGCTGCGCCGCACGGTCGCGGTGCCTGAGATCCCGGGTCCGGATTGTGTGACCCTTGTAACGAATTCGCCCACCGCGCTTGTGGCTACCCCGTGATGGGCGTAAGCTCGAATCTGCTTTGAAATATAAAGTGCTTGGTAGAAGTACGAAATTACATGCCGATTGATATACAGGAGCAGGCTGAAGACAACCTCCGCTTCATTCGCAGCGCCATGGAGCGCGCGGAGCGGGTGTCCGCCGTTTCCGGCGCCGGGGCGATGGCGATGGGCGCCCTGGCGTTGCTGGCCATGGCCGTGAGCGCCACTTCGACGGATCTCGCCTGGCAGCTGATGGTCTGGATCGGAACTGCCTTCGTCGCCGGTGCCACCGGGGCAGCGGCTTGCGCGGTCAAAGCGCGCCGGAACCAGATTCCCTTCTTTGCCGACCCGGGTCGGCGTTTCCTGCTCTGCCTGATTCCCTCGCTGCTGGTCGGCGTGGTGCTGACCGCGGCCCTGTTGCCCGGCACCCAGGCAGCGCTGCTGCCCGGGCTCTGGATGATGCTGTACGGTGCCGGCGTGCTGGCGGCCGGCACCTACGCTGCGCCGCCGGTCATGCACATGGGCGGCAGCTTCCTGATTGCCGGCGTTTTTGCGCTGGCTCTGCCGGAAGCCTGGTCCAACGTGCTGCTCGGCCTCTCTTTCGGTGGCCTGCACCTTTTCTTCGGCTATCAGGTGTGCCGGGATCATGGCGGGTAAGTCAGCCGGGAAACGGCGGCAGCCGGCGGGCACGGCCAAGAGCAATCCGCTCGAGGCGATTTCCGGCTTCGTTGCCGACGACAAGGGCGGCGGCTTTCACAAGCTGCTGAACGATCGGGTCAGGCTCGGCATTCTCTCCAGCCTGGCGGTGAGCGACCGCCTCAGCTTCAGCGAGCTGAAGAAGCTGCTCGACGCCACAGATGGCAATCTCAGCGTGCACGCGCGCAAGCTCGAAGATGCGGGCTACCTGCGCTGCACCAAAACGTTCGAGGACAGGGTGCCGAAAACCGAGTATCGGATCAGCAAAGAGGGGCGCCGGGCGCTCGAACGTTACCTGAAGCACATGGAAGCGTTGATCCGCGCGACCAGCGACAAGCCTTGACGTTTAAGGAGACACAGATGAAGACAGGATCTGAAACCAGGCCGGACCGGGAGGAGCTTCTCTCGCCTCAGGCGGCCCCCTTTTTGCGCCGTAACTTTGAAATGCAAAGTACTCCGCGAAACGTGGCCATCATCATGGATGGCAACCGCCGCTGGGCGGCAACCAGAGGCCTGCCCGCGGTGGCAGGCCACCGGGCGGGTGCCCGGGCTCTGGAGGCACTGCTGCCGGCGTTGGCGCGTACCGGCATCCGCTCCCTGACCCTGTTCGGGTTCAGCGCCGCAAACTGGCAGCGCAGCCGATTCGAGGTGGAGCAACTGCTGGCGCTTGCCGAGAGCCAGCTGCGGCGCTGCACGCCGAGCTGCGTTCGCGAGCGCCTGGCGGTGGAAGTGATCGGCCGCAGGGATCGGTTGCCGCAGAGCCTGCTCCGAACGATCGATCGGGTCGAGCGGGCCACTGCCAACGGTACCAGGCGCCTGCGCATTGCCTTTGATTACTCCTCACGGCACGCCATCTGCGATGCCGCCAGCACGCTCGGCACAACGGCCGAGCTCGCCAATGCCGACGCACTCGCTGCGCACCTGGGAGGCGCGGGCCTGATCACCGAGGTGGACCTGCTCATCCGCACCGGCAAGGAGCAGCGACTGTCTGATTTTCTGCTCTGGGAATGTGCCTTTGCCGAGCTCTACTTTCCCGATCTCCATTGGCCCGATTTCGACGTCACGGCGCTCGACGCGGCGCTGGCCTGGTTCGGCGGTCGCGAGCGGAGGATGGGTCGATGAAGCTGGGTTTAGGGAAAAGTCCGGACACCTCGCGCTTTGCCGTGCTCGGCGTGATGGCGCTGGCAATGTTCATTCCTCTGGCTTTCGTCGACGGCCTGACCGAAGAGCGGCAGGCCTACTTCGAGCGAACGTTGGACGACGTCGCCAGCGCCTGGGGCGGCGAGCAGGTGCTGAACGGGCCGTACCTGCTCATCCCGGAAAAGGTGGAAGTGCAGGACGGCGAGGGCGAGGACGGCAAGCCGGTCCGGGTCATGCGCTGGGAGCGCCGGGTGGTGCTGCCGGCAGAGCTGAACCTCGAGGTGCAGATCGAGCATCAGCTGCGCAGCCGGGCGCTGTATGAAGTGCCGGTCTACACGGCGGTGCTGAAAGTGACGGGCGCTTTCCCGGCCCTCAGTCGGGCTGGTGGCATCGCTGATATGGCACGCCTGGATCTGAGAGCCGCCAGGGTAGCAGTCGGCATCGCGCACACCCGGGCGATCGGCCGGGTCAGCGAGCTGGAGCTGGCGGGCGCCGGCTTGCCGTTTGAGGCCGGTACCGGGGCGAGCTGGCTCGGCAGCGGCATTCATGCCGCACCCGCGGCTTACGACGGCGACCAGCGGCAACCCTTCGAGTTCGAGATCGAGCTGCGTGGCACCCGTTCCCTGAGCCTGATTCCGGTGGGCGGCGCGTCCCGGATCGACATGATCTCGAGCTGGCCGCACCCCAGCTTTACCGGCCAGTACCTGCCGGAACGCCACGACGTAACGCCGACCGGATTCTCCGCGACCTGGCTGGTGAGCAAGCTGGCTCGGGATCTGCCGGACAGCTGGCTGGCGCGCCAGCAGGTGGTGGTGCCGACCGATATGCTGGCGTCCGTTCGCCTGTTTCAGCCGGTTACCGGCTACAAGGTGGTGGACCGGGCCATCAAGTACGGCGTGCTCTTCATCGCCCTGACCTTTCTCACCTTCGTCTGCTTCGAGCTGACCCGGGGGTTTCGCTTTCATCCGGTCCAGTACGGGGTGGTAGGCGTGGCGCTGGTTCTCTTTTACCTGACGTTGCTGTCGCTGTCGGAGCACCTTCCTTTCGGCCTGGCCTACGGCCTGGCAACGGTGCTGCTGACGACGATGATCGCCTGGTACGTTTTGAGCCTGTCCCACTCGCGGCTGCTGGCCGGCTTTACCGGCGTGGTGATAGGCGCGCTCTACGGTGTGCTCTACGTGCTGCTGAAGCTGGAGACTTTTGCCCTGCTGCTCGGCACCGCCGTTCTCCTGGTCGGCCTGTTCGGGCTCATGTACGCCACCCGGGCGCTGACGCCGGATGACCATGAGCCGGAAGCTGCATCAGCTGGCAGCTATGGGTGAGTCCGGATCGATCAGGTCGATCGTCAGGGCCTGAGGGTCGAGATGAGCGATCAGATCATCGAACAGGGCGAGGCGCTGCTGCAGCTGGGTGAGGTCGATCCTGCCGGGCAGGCAGAGAGCCACCTGATGGTGCCGGATCCAGATTTCACGCGGTCCCAGGCTCTGCCGACCGCCGGTCAGCCAGGCGTGGATGGCCTCGATCGACCAGCTGCTGGAGCCGATGGCCGAAGCAACCCGGCGGATGATGATCAGGCTGTTGCTGACCATCTCCACGTTGATGGTTGCACCTGCGGCTTCGTTCTCGCGGGTGTCGCGCACCTCGAGCAGGTAGTCCGGCAGCTCGATCCGATCGCCGGGTCGGATCGGCACCGGCTCGTCCGGAACGATAGGCGTTCCGTTCAGGTAGGTGGGGTTGGTGCCCTGGGCGATCAGCCGGTAGCCGTCCGCCTCCTTGAAGACACGAGCGTGGCGGCGGGAAATGTGGCTGGAATTGGCCAGACACAGATCGTTGGCCGGGTTTCTGCCGATGCTGAAGGGCCAGCGACGTACGCGTACGTACTCGTAGTCGCCTCCCATATATGACACGCCGAACTGCAGGCCCACTGAAATACATTTTTGTTACAAATACCGGCGCAGGATACCAGGGCCGGGCGAGCAGTTCATGACAGTCTGTTAATCCTGCAGCGCCGCGGGACGTCCCTGTCCGCTGCGGCGCCCGGAAATCGGCTGATCAGGGCACTGTCTTCAGCACCTCATTGGAATAGGCACTTTCGTTGCCTTCCGAGTCCAGAGCCGTCATGGCGACGTAGTAGTCGCCTGACGGAGCCGCAATCGACACGTTGGTGGCGCCCGGATTGCTGACTGCCACCGGGTTGCCGTAGGTGCGCGAGCTGGTGCCGTAGTAAACGTTGTAGCCGGTGAGATCGGTCAGCGGCGTGCCGTCGACGTTCTCGGTCGGCGCCACCCAGTTCAGGCTCATGCTGCCGTTCACCCGTACCGCCACCATGGCCAGGCTGCTGCCGCCGGGACCGCTGCAGCTCAGTGAGAATGTGGTTTGAGCGCTGATCGGGCCGACCTGGGCCGAGCCGCTGGTGCCGCGGTTGCCCGACCAGCCGCCGCTGGCCGTGCACTGGCTGGCGTTGCTCGAGGACCAGCTGAGCGTGGTGCTGCCGCCGGCATCGATCAGGATGCTGCTGGCGGACAGCTGAATTGTCGGCTCCGGCTCCGGATCGGGTCCCGGGTCCGGATCCGGCCCTGGGTCTGGATCTGGCCCTGGGTCTGGATCTGGCCCTGGATCTGGGTCGGGATCGGGGTCCGGATCGGGGGTTGGCGCTGGGCTGACAGTGATGCGCAGGGTGGCGCTATCGCTGCCACCCGGACCGCTGCAGGTCAGCCCGAAGTCAGCGGTGGCGTACAGATTGCCGGTGGAGCGACTGCCGACGACCGGTACCGGTCCGGACCAGGCGCCGGAGGCCGTGCAGGCGGTGGCGTTGCTCGATGTCCAGCTCAGCGTGGTTGCGTTGCCGGCGACCAGGGTCGGCGTGCCGGCTGACAGGCTGAGCAACGGCCGTTCGGCAGCATCGACCACGGCGACCTGCGCTGCGGCTTCCGCGACGCCGGCCAGGCCGATACAGGTGAGCCGGAACTCGGTGGAGACGTCGAGCGAACGGCTGGACTCGGCGCCTGTTGCGCTGCGGTTCCCCGACCAGCCGCCGGCGGCAATGCAGAGATCGGCATCGCTGGCGGCCCAGGACAGCCGGCTCGTCTCACCTTCGCTGACGGACGCCGGATCAGCGTCCAGCGCGATGACCGGCAGGCTCGTTGCTGACTGCCGGCGGGCCGAATCCGCCAGAGCAGACAGCGTGCCGGCATCCGCCAGGGCCACTCGTTCCGGTAGCGACCAGAGGCTGGTCAGCCGGCTGGCGTCGAGATCCCGGCGGATCGCCGCCTCCGGATCGCCTGAGAACAGGCTCTGCAGCAGCTCGACCCAGGTGTCGTCGGTGAAGACCGTCCGCAGCAACGCCAGGTGGCGTTCGGCGGCGGCAACCAGCTGCGGCGGCACGGAGATCACCGCCATGCTGGCAGCCGGATCAGCGCTCGCCTGGCGCAGCAGATCGTCAATGGCGCCGCTGGCTTCGACCCCGTTCCGGTGCGGCCGGTCCGCCATGAACTCGAGGATCACGCCAACCTCGGCGGCGCGAAACACGTTCAGAAGTCGCATGTCGGTGGTTGGCACGCTGCCGTTCAGGCGGCCGTCGTCCGCCAGTTCGCAGGCGAGGGCGTCGAGCATCTCTTCGCCGCGCCACGACTCTACCGCGGCCAGGGCCTGGCGGCTGCGATCGAGGCTCTCTTCGAGGATCAGATCCGCACGCATGATCGATGCCCTCGCACCCGTGCTCAGGTTGGGCGCGTCAGGCAGCGCCGACAGGCCGTTCCGGCTCTGCAGGCTCTGCCAGGCATCAGCCAGCGTCTCCTCCGTCGCAGGGGTCTGGCAGGCGGCCATCCGGGCGGCGAGGCTGGAGAGGTGATTCACGCTCAGGGCTGCCGTGTCCTTATCGAACGATATGGCCGAGAGAACGCTGTCGTTGGCACCGCCGGTCAAAAGGTCGGTGCCGCCCTCGACCTGTACCTCGATGGGAGGCTCAAGCTCGACAGCAACGGTGAGCGAGTAACTTGCCTGGTTGTCCGAACGGGCGGACAGGGTGCTGGCGCCGTCATCGATACGCAGGGTGACCGTGGCATCGGCCAGGGAAGGGCTGCCGACGAAGCCGCTCAAGGTGCGCGGGCCGAGCTCCCCGGAAGGTCGGGTGCTGACCTCGCCGCTGCAGGCAGCGAGCAGGGTGCTGAGCATGAGCATCAGGGAGAGCCGGGTGCTTCGAGTGTGCGGAAAGATGCGCGGAAAACGGGCACGCCGCGCCTCGGAGAGACGCGAAACGTGCCGGCTCTCCTCGGCTTCTGGGGGGAAGTAGGAGGCGGTCATGAGGTACTGCTGACCGGGTCGTAGCGCCCGGTTCGGTTACTAGGGGTGCGGAGATGCTAGGTGGCGAGGCGGCTCGGTGCCTGTGGATAACCTGTGAATCCCGGGCCGGAACTGACAGAACGCAGATTTATTGGGAAAAAGCCTGCAAAAACAGGCGTTTCAGCGCCGGGCGCTGACCGTGCCGCTGTTGAATCCAAGCCAGTGCATACGACCGCGGTAGCGGGCGTGCTCAATCTTGATGCACTTGTCGACGATCACCTCCAGGCCGCCGGCCCGGGCGATTTCGATTCCTTCCTCGCTGATCACGCCGAACTGCAGCCAGAGAAACCTGGCGCCTATGGCGACGGCCTGTTGCGCGATTTCCGGGACGGCAGCAGGATCCCGGAACACGTCCACCACGCCGACCGGCGCCGGCAGCGACGTCAGGTCGGGATAGGCCCGATTGCCGTAGATCTCCGTTTCCCGCGGGTTCACCGGCACCACCTCGTAGCCGTGCCGGCTCAGGTAAAAACCCACGAAGTTGCTGGCCCGAAGCTCGTTGCCGGACATGCCGACCACCGCGACCCGGGTCTCGTCGAGGGCGCGTTGAATGGTCTCCGGGTTCTGGTATTCGGTCAGATTCATGAGGCGCCTCCGCTGGCAGCCTGGAAGCCCTGCTCCAGGTCCCAGATCAGGTCGTTTGCGTCTTCGATGCCGATGGAGAGGCGAATGGTGCCGGGACCGATTCCGGCTGCCTCGAGCTCTGCATCGGAGAGCTGACGATGGGTGGTGGTGGCCGGGTGAATGACCAGCGACTTGGCGTCGCCGACGTTGGCCAGGTGGCTGAACAGGCTCAGCCGCTCGATGAAGCGCACGCCCGCCTCCCGGCCGCCGGCCAGATCGAAGCAGAACACGGCGCCCGGGCCTTCCGGCAGGTAGCGCTGCACGAGGGGCTGGTAGCGACTCTCAGGGAGGCCCGGATAGCTCACCGCCTGCACCTGCGGATGGTCTGCCAGGTAGCGGGCAACGGTCTGGGCGTTGGCCACGTGAGCGCGCATCCGCAGCGGCAGGGTCTCGAGGCCCTGGGCCAGCAGGAAGGCGTTGAACGGCGACAGCGCCGCGCCCAGATCGCGCAGGGTTTCGGCGCGCAGCTTCATCAGGTAGCCGAAGGTGCCGAAGGTCTCGTGGAAGGCCAGCCCGTGATACGCAGCGGATGGTTCCGCGATGACCGGAAAGCGGCCGTTCGACCAGTCGAACTCGCCGGACTCGATCACCGCGCCGCCGAGGCTGGTGCCGTGGCCGCCGAGAAACTTGGTGGCCGAGTAGACGACGATGTCGGCGCCCCACTCCAGGGGCCGGCAGAGGTAGGGCGTGGCAAAGGTGTTGTCCACCATCAGCGGCGTCTGGTGCTCGTGCGCAATCTCCGCCACCGCCTCGATGTCGAGGACGTTGCCGCCCGGGTTGCCGATGGTTTCCGCGAACAGGAGCTTGGTGTTCTCCTTCAGCGCTGCCCGCCAGGCAGCGGGATCATCCGGGTCGACGAAGGTCAGCGACACGGACAGCTTGCGCAGAAAGTGCTTCAGCTGGGTCACCGAGCCGCCGTAGAGGGCCTGGGACGCCACCACGTGATCGCCCGGATTGAGCAGGGTGAAGAAGGCCGCCGACTGGGCTGCCAGGCCGCTGGCGAAAGCCACGGCGCCAACGCCGCCATCCAGGTTGGCCAGCCGTTCTTCGAACGCCGCTACGGTCGGGTTCATGATCCGTGCGTAGGTGTTGCCGTACTCCTGGAGGTTGAAGTAAGCGGCGGCAGACTCGGAGTCCTCGAACACGTAGCTGGTGGTCTGAAAGATCGGCAGCGCCCGGGCCCCGTTGCCGGGATCGGGCCTGGCCCCGGCGTGCACGGCGCGGGTGTGAAAGCCGAACGGATGCTCATCCCGTGGCCGGATCGGATCCCGCCTCTGCTCGCTCATGCTGCTTCCTCCTGCCCGATGTCCCACGCTGATGGTGGCGCGTACACGGCAGGATGACAAACGGGTTTAGAATCGAGGCATGTTGAGCAGAGCGACCATCCTTCTGATCACAGCGCTGCTGCTGGCGAGCGCCGGCAGCGCAGCGCTGGCCGCAGCCTCAGCGCCGGAAACCGGCGGCTTCCGGATCGAGCAATCCCTGGCCGAGCTCCTCGGCGAGCAGCGGGCGGCGGGCCTGGCCGCCATCCAGTCGCCAAACCAGCCGGTGAGCTGGCAGGTGTACGTGCCGCCGAGCTACGACCCCGCAGATCCGCCGGGGCTTCTGGTCTACATATCGCCCATTCAGTCGGGGCGCGTGCCGAAGAACTGGGAGCGGGTGCTGGACTCACGCAACCTGATCTGGGTGAGCGCCAACCGATCGGGCAACCAGGTGCACGTGCAGCGACGAGCGCTGTACGCGGTGCTGGCGCCGTCGCTGATCGGCAATGACTACGAGATCGACCGCTCCCGCATCTACCTGACCGGGCTGTCCGGCGGCGGCAAGATGGCCAGCATGGTGGCGGTAGACCATGCGCATGTCTTCAAAGGTGCGGTGTACAACTGCGGCGTCGAGTTCTGGGACAAGACGCCGCCGCGTCTCGAGCAGGTGAAGGCCAACCGCTACGTCTTCGTCACCGGGGAGTACGACCAGGCGCTCAGGCCAACCCGACGGGTGCATGGCCGTTATCGCAAAGCCGGCGTTGAGAACGTCAAGCTGATGGTGATCAACGGCATGGGGCACACCAACCCGCCGTGGCAGGAGATGGACGAGGCGCTGGCCTTTCTCGATGGCGAGCTGCCGGACGAATAGCCGTCCGGCTGCGCTAGCCGGGCCCGTTCCTCAGAGTCCCTGGTAGAGCCGGTTCAGATTGGCGTAACGCTGCGGATCCAGATCCCGGCCATCGAGCCCACTGAAGTTCGGCCCGTAGCGGTGAGCCCGGAACACCATGTTCATGCGCCCGCCGAGCCGCGGGTTGTAGACGTAGAACGGGTTGATGTACTCCCACACCACCTGCTTGCGTCGGTTGACCTCGAAGAACTGCCCTTTCGCCGTTTCGCAGATCAGCACGTTGCCGTTTGGCAGGACGTCGGCGCTGCCGCCCATGAAGGTGTAGAAGGCGAACGGCGGATCGTCCGTGTACTCCCAGCGGATCTCCTTTGTCTTGGCATCGATCTCGATGACCCGTGAGTATTCCATCCCTTTGCGGTGCACGCCGTTGTCGAAGATGGTGATGGTGTCCGGGCCCGAGTACTTGGCATCGTGCTGGCTGGCAGTGGTGCCGTCCGCCCACTTCCACTTGATCTTGCCGGTGCTGGCCCGCACCTCGCAGATCATGCTGAGGCGGCGGAAGCTCATCAGCCAGTCGCCGCTCGGGGTGGCGGAGATCGAGTTGCAGTGGCTCCACTCGAGACGATGGCTGAGCACGCCGATGATCTCCGTGGCCGGATCGAAGTGCTCCCAGGACTTCCAGGTGCGGACGATCTCGCCGTCCGGAGTTACCTCCAGCACCAGGTCACCGAGCATGTGCTTCGGATCGTCCTCGGGATCGTGGTAACCGCCTTTGATCCGCCGGATCAGACCCTTCGGCAGCGGCTCCCACTTCACTAGCAGCGTGTTGCCGTTCGGCAGGCGCTCGTAGTCGTGGTGGATCCAGGGATCCTCGAAGGCCCAGACCTCGTTGCTGTCCCAGTCGAGCTCAAAGCAGGCGGCCGCCTGGCCGTTCAGGCCGCGCTGACCCTGCACCGCTTCCGATGGCGAGGCCAGCGCAATCAGGTTGCCGCTGGGCAGCAGCGTTGGGTTGGTGATACCGCGCTTGCTCTGCCAGCGGTGCACGATGCGGCCCTCCATGTCGATCAGCAGCGCCTTGTCGCCGCCTGCCGAGAACAGGGTGTAGCCGCGGTATGCCAGCTGCGGGTTGTAGTGAATCAGGCCGTCCGGATGATGTTCTGATCTGGCCAACGTTGGCTCCTTTGTCAGTCGGCTGAGCGGAAAGTCAGGTGGCCGGCACGTACCAGATCGGTGAGGACCAGACCCGTTCCTGGATGGTTGCCGGCAGGTCGGAGCGAGGCTTGCTGCCGCTTCTGATTGCATCCCAGGTGGACCAGCGGCAGGTCGGGTTTTCCAGCGCCCGCACGTAGTAGAAAGCGCGTTGGTCCGGCTCGAAGCTCGGGTCTTCCCAGGTGGTTGCCAGCTCGCCGGCGCCCACGTCGGTGGGGTAGGCGCAGGTGCCGAGGTCTACCCGGGCGCCGTTGTCCGGACAGCGGTGCGTGGTGGGATCGACGCGGCCGCCATCCGAGCAGGCCACATCGTAGACCGTTTCCACCATCTCGCCGTCGACCAGCGCGCCCTTTACCACCTGCAGCCGCTGCAACGGCGCGCTCAAGGCATCACGCGCGGCCCAGACGGCGAGCCTGGGCGCGTCGCCCTCCCGGCCGTACAGATCGCCGCCCATGGTGACGCCGCTGCCGTAGGCCTGGGCGACCCAGTTGTCCTGATCCGTCAGGTCCGTCGGAAAGTCGTAACCTGCGAACAGCCTGACCCGGAGCCTGGGGCCGCTGGTCGCAAACGCCTCCTTGCGGCGGAAGGCATCGAAGATCGAATCCCGGGTGTTCTCTTCCGCCCAGACGGCGGCGAGGCCGGAGGCGCCCCAGAACTGCTGCTGGCCGTCCCGGAAGATCTCGCCGTCCACCTCCTTCATCTGCTGCTGCAGGCCGTCTTCTTCAGCTGCTGCCGCCACTTCTTCCGGCACCGGCACCGAACCCCTGAGCTGGGCGTTCGAGTCGAGCAGGCCGATCTTCGAGAAGAAGTTGTCTTCCTCGAAGGAGCCGGCGCCGGTATGTGTGTCGGAGGAGCCGATGAGGCCGAACTTGTAGGGGTTTGCCCCCGTCTGCGCCTCCAGCTGCAGGCCGCGCAGGTAAGCCTGGCGCACGTAGCTGCCGTTTTCCTCGCTGTGCAGGGTGGTGGCCACCCGATAGGGCATGATCTCGAAGTCCGCCCACTCATCGTTCGGCGACAGCAACGGGTGGGTGTCCGATGTGCCTTTCACCTGGGTTACTTCCACCAGCGGCTCGTTGCGCATGCGCAGCCCGGCATAGTCGCTGTTCATGGGCTCGCCCGCCCAGTCGGTGAGCATGAACATGGCGCCGTTTGAACCATTCGAGTTGTGCGGGATGGCAACGCTGTCGATGCCCTGAGCCCGGAGCTCATCCATCCACCGCCAGAGGCCTTCCGGGTTCTGCGAGTGGAAGCGCGAGAACGGGATCTCCGGTACCCGATCGCCGCTCCGGAACACCACGTTCCGATGCAGGTTGCCGCGCTCGTCGGTGCTGCTGGTGTACTCGTAGGCGACAAAGGTGGTGAAGTTGCCCGGGTCGTTGTGCGCCTCCGCGGCCTGGATGCTGTCCTGCCAGGCGCTCCTGGTGATGTCATGCAGCATGTCGACGGTAATGGAGCCATCCTGCAGGCCGCCGATGATGCCGGGAATGAAGTTGGTGAAGCGCTGGCCGCGATCAGCGCCGCTGGCGATCGTCATGTTCTCCGGCCGGTTCAGGTTGTGAAACGGCTCGGCCATCGGATGCCGGGAGATTTCGGTGCTGGTGTCGGAGACCGCCGGGGCAACGCCCATGAACATGGCGTGATCGGTCACGCCGTAGAAGTCGAGCGGCGCCGGCAGCTGCATCTCGAAGCCGGCCGGATGCAGGATGGCTTCACCCTTGGCGAACCGATAGGCGTCCGATGGGGTCGCCAGGGTGCCGAAGGCGAAGGCGTCGAAGCTGTAGGTGGTGTGAATGTGCAGGTCGCCGAACAGTGCCCGCCGCTGTGCGTTCCTTGCCGGGCTCATCGGTTGCGTGTGCAGCTCTGTTGGAATCAGCTGCTGGCGGGGTTGCGGCGCGACGTCAGGCTGGCTGGCGAGCTCGTCCGACTCCGTGGTTTGCGCAGGTTCAGCGCCAGGCGCCGATGGCTGGTCTGCCGGGCCGCAGCCACTGAGGCCGAACACGGACAGCATCAGGACCGCAAAGAGCTTGCGCATGTCCTATCTCCCTTTCCCTTGATCTCACACAGTTTACAACGACTGGGCAGGTGCGTTTCCATGTCAGGTTCAGGGGATCGGGAGAAACTGTTATGGCATCACGTTACCTGCTGCAGGTGAGCAGCCTTGTTATTCTGGCTCTGACCGCCGCTGCCTGCGGCCAGGCGCCGGAAACCACGGATGACGCGGCGGCACCGGCGGCTGCCGCTCCAGCCGTCGCGGAAACTGATGAGACGGCTGCCGTGCCGGGCAACCCGCTACGCGACGTCTACTTCGGTGATACGCACATTCATACCGTGCTGTCGTTTGATGCCTACCTGATGGGCACCCGGAACACGCCTGACGAGGCCTACGAGTTCGCCAAGGGTGCGGCCATCGAGCACGTTTCCGGCTTCCAGATGCAGATGAAGAAGCCTCTGGACTTTCTCGCGGTCTCCGACCATGCCTTCTACCTCGGCATGATGCGGGCGATCGCCGACGGTGAGGTGGAGCACACCCTGTACGATGCGGTGAAAGGTGCAACGGACCCTGCTGGCTCCGCTGCCGCCTTCGCCGCGGCTATCGGCCACACGATGCGCGCGGCTCAGGCCAGAGCGGCGGATCCAGGCGCGGTGGACGATCTGGACAATCGGGATGTTGCGCGCTCCGCCTGGCAGGAGATCATCGAGTCAGCGGAGCGACACAACGATCCCGGCAACTTCACCACCTTCATCGGCTACGAGTACACGGCGTCCGGGCCGCAGTTCGAGAACCTGCACCGAAACGTGATCTTCCGCAGCGCCAACGTGCCGGACCAGCCCTTCGCCCGGCTCGACTCCACCAACCCGGAAGATCTCTGGGACTGGATGGATGCGAATCGTGACAAGGGAATGGAAGCCATCGCCATCCCGCACAACTCGAACGGCTCGAACGGCTGGATGTTTCAGACGACCAACTGGGCAGGTGAGCCCATCGATGCGGCTTACGCCGAGCAGCGCATGCGCAACGAGCCCATCGTCGAGAACACCCAGGTCAAAGGGACGTCGGATACTCACCCGCTGCTCTCGCCGAACGATGAGTGGGCGGATTTCGAGCTGATGGAGCTGCGGGTGGCCAGCGTCCTGCCTTCTCAGCCTCAGGGCAGCTATGTCCGTGAGGCCTACCTGAACGGCCTGCTGATGGAGGAGGAAGGCGGCTTCAATCCCTACCGGTTCGGCGTGATCGGTGCTTCCGATACGCACAACGCTGCCGGCTCTTTCGAGGAGGACAACTACTGGTCGAAGACGGGCGTGCTGGATATCGAGCCGCACCAGCGCGGCTCCGTACCGCTGCCCGACTCGCCGCCGGACGATCCGCAGTACTCGGAAGGGGCCTCTCAGTTCTGGGGCGCATCGGGCCTTGCCGGAGTCTGGGCCGAGGCCAATACTCGGGACGCCATCTTCGATGCGTTCCGGCGCAAGGAGACCTTCTCGACCAGCGGCCCGCACATCAAGGTCCGTTTCTTCGCCGGCTACGATTACGACGACGAGATGCTGATGAGCAATCCTGTCAGCCAGGCCTACGAGCGAGGGGTGCCCATGGGTGGTGACCTGTCAGCGGCCGGCGAGGCGACGCCGAAGTTCCTGGTCTGGGCGGGCCGCGATCCGGACAGCGCGCCGCTGCAGCGGCTGCAGGTGATCAAGGGCTGGCTCGAAAACGGTGAGCGCCAGGAGCAGGTCTACGACATCGCCTGCTCCGACGGCTCGCCGGTGAACGCGCTTGATCATCGCTGTCCGGACAACGGCGCAACGGTGGACCTGGAAAACTGTGCGATCTCGCGGGACGTAGGTGCGTCCCAGCTGCTCACGCTCTGGGAGGATCCGGACTTCGACCCGGCCGAGCGGGCGTTCTACTACGTGCGGGTGCTGGAGAATCCCAAGTGCCGCTGGTCCACCTGGGATGCGATCCGCGCTGGCGTCGCGCCGAACCCTGCCAAGCACGCCACCATTCAGGACCGGGCCTGGACATCGCCAATCTGGTACCGGCCCTGAGGCAGAGCTGGGTCCCGGCTGGGTGAGCCCCGGCCCGCCCGTGCGTGGTTTTGTGAAGCCGCGCACAGGCTTTCTCCCGAGATCACCCGAAAATCTGCAGTTGACCCGGATTTCAAGGATCTCAGAGATGGTCGACCGACTCAGGACGTTCGGACTCATCATCAATCTCAAAGCGATCGTCATTGCCGGCCTGGCGGTGCTCTCGACCTGGCTGTGCATTCAGTTCGGCATCGCTGGAGACTTCCCGCTGACGCTGATCGCGACCGCGGTGGTTTTTCCCATCGTGTTTTCGATCAACAGCGCCTACAAGCGCCGCGAGTCGGTGCTCGACGATTACGGCCAGATCAAGGCGCATGGCCGTGCCATCTACTTCGCCGCCAGAGACTGGCTGGAAGAGGCGGACCCAGCCCGGCTGGAACGCTGCCGCTTGCTGCTTCGCGAGCTGCTGACGGAGGCCCGGGATCTCTATGCCAGCCCCCGGGAAGAGATGACCGAGCGGGAGCTTCGCGTCTACGCCTGTTTTTCCGAGCTCTCCCGGTTCATTCGGGTAGATCTCAGAGAGGCCGGCCTGGCAACCGGCGAGGTGTCCCGCTGCAACCAGTACCTGTCGAAGATGCTGGTGGCTTTCGAGCAGACCAAGCATGTTTACCAGTACCGCACCCCGAGAACGCTGAGAGCGTTCAGCGACGTGTTCATCACGGTGCTGCCGCCGCTTTACGGCCCGTACTTCGCGTTCCTGGCCGCCGAATTCTCCCCTTCGCTGACTTACCTCATGCCGGTGCTCTTTGCCCTGGTGCTGTCGGCGCTCGACAACATCCAGGAGCACCTGGAGAACCCGTTCGATCAGATCGGCCAGGATGACGTGATGATCAACGCCGAGAAGTTTGCTGAGAAGCTCGAGGCAGAGGCGGACTTCAGCGATGTGCTGAAGTCGGTCGCCTGATCCGCAGGCGGCTCAGAGCGGCCGGTAACGGACCACCCGGAAGTCGATCGGGTGCGACTCGCTCTGCAGAGCGATGAAGCCACCTTCGAGCAGGGCCACCTCACCTTTAACGTGGCTGGCTGCACCGGAGCGCCTCGGTTCCTGGTACTCGAGGACCACCTCGCCGTTCACCAGATGAGTGATGGTGCCGCCGCCGCGCACGATCAGCTCGGCGCGCACCCACTGCTCACCGTCGTACGTCGCCGACGCGGAGTACAGGCAGTGCGGGGTGTACAGGTTCCCCTCGAACACCACGTCGGTGCCGGGCGTGCAGAGGTTGTTGGTCGGGCGTGGCTGCCCGTCGCCGAGGCCCCCCAGAAACTGAGCTTCAACTGAAACCGGAAACTCCTGCTTCAGCGTCATCTCCGTCGGCGCCTGGGCGTGCAGCATCACGCCGCTGTTGCGCCGGGCCCAGCCGGCGCCGCCGCTGGCCTGCTTGTCGACGAACCGGTACTCCACGAGCAGATGGTAGTCGGACAGCGGCTGGCGCCAGAACAGATGCCCGAACCGGCCATCGAACCGCTCGTAGGCGTCGTAGCGAACCTTCAGCAGGCCGTCCTCCACCCGGAAGGTGTTGCCGAAGTTCTCCCCGGCGGGGTAGCCGGTGATCTTGGCGGTCCAGCCGTCCAGGTTTTTACCGTTGAAGAGATCGACCCAGCCGTCCTCCTCGGCGGCTGCGCTCACGGCTGCGAGCACGAGGACGGTCAGCAGCGGGAGTCGCCCGAGCAACGTGATGGCGGGGCGGATACGAATAGGATCAGAGTTCATCGGCTGGCTCGCTGTTTGCTGCGGCTGGATGATAGCAGTCTGCACGGCGGGCGAATGACTGCGGGCGGGCACCGTTCGATCAGGTATATTGCTTCGCTCCGCGCCCATCAGAGAGCCGAGATCAGCAGCCCCAGCCCCCAGAGCATCCTCGAGCAGACGTTCGGTTACGCAACCTTCCGTCCGCCGCAGGAGGAAATCATCGCCACCCTGGTCGGTGGTGACGATGCGCTGGTGCTCATGCCCACGGGCGGTGGCAAGTCACTGTGCTACCAGATTCCGAGCCTGGCGCGGCCGGGCTGCGGGGTGGTGATCTCGCCGCTCATCGCGCTCATGCAGGATCAGGTCAGCGCCATGGCGGAGCTGGGCGTGCGTGCTGCCTGCCTCAACTCCAGCCTGAGCCTGGAGGAGATGCGGCGGGTCGAAGCGGCGCTCGAGGCCGGCTCGCTGGATCTGCTTTACGTGGCGCCCGAGCGGCTCGTGCAGGCGCGCACGCTGGAGCTCCTGGACCGGGTCCGCATCGCCCTGTTTGCCATCGATGAGGCGCACTGCGTCTCGCAGTGGGGGCACGACTTCCGCGCCGACTACCTGAAGCTGGACGTGCTCGAGGCGCGTTATCCCGGCGTGCCGCGCATCGCCCTGACCGCGACCGCGGATGAGAGAACCCGGGAGGAGATCTGCACGCGCCTGCAGCTCGAGCAGGCCCGGCGCTTCGTTGCCGGCTTCGACCGGCCGAACATCCGCTACCGGATCGCCCTGAAAGACAATCCCCGCACCCAGCTGCTTCGGTTCCTGGGCGATCATCGGGGCAACGCCGGTATCGTCTACTGCCTGTCGAGGAAGAAAACAGAAGACACCGCAGCCTGGCTCGTTGAGCAGGGCTTTGCGGCGCTTCCCTATCATGCGGGCCTCGAGGCCGATGTCCGGGCCGAGAACCAGGCCCGCTTTCTGCGCGAGGACGGCATCGTCATGGTGGCGACCATTGCCTTCGGCATGGGGATCGACAAGCCGGACGTCCGCTTCGTGGCGCACCTGGACATGCCGAAAACCGTGGAGGCCTACTACCAGGAAACCGGCCGGGCTGGCCGGGACGGCGAGCCGGCGGAGGCCTGGATGGTTTACGGGCTGCAGGACGTGATCAAGCTCCGGCAGATGATGGCCACATCGGAAGGCTCCGAGGAATACAAACGGGCCGAGCAGCATCGGCTGAACGCCATGCTCGGCCTCTGCGAGATCACCAGCTGTCGGCGTCAGGCTTTGCTTCGCTACTTTGGCGAAGTGCTCGAAGCGCCCTGTGGCAACTGCGATACCTGCCTGGAGCCGGTTGAAACCTGGGATGGCACTGAGGCCGCCCAGATGGCCCTGTCTGCGGCCTATCGCACCGGACAGCGCTTCGGGGTCAATCATCTGATCGATCTGTTAAAGGGGGAGCGCACCGAGCGGATCGGCCAGTTCCGCCATGATCAGCTGCCCACCTTCGGCGTCGGCGGCGCGCTCGACAAGGATCAGTGGCGATCCGTCTTCCGGCAGCTGGTTGCCCGCGGCTACCTGCGGGTGGCGGTGGACCAGTTCGGTGCGCTCTGTCTCGAGGAGCGCTGCCGGCCGCTCCTGCGCGGCGAGGAAACCCTGTCGCTGCGACGCGACGTGAAGAAGCGCGGTGGCGGCAAGCAGACCAGGACGCCGCTGCCCGCGGACCTGGACGTGGGGCTCTGGGAAGCGCTCAGAGACTGCCGCAGAGAATTTGCCGAGGCTCAGGGAGTGCCGCCGTACGTGGTGTTCCACGACCGGACGCTGAAGGAAATGTGTGCCCTCATGCCGCGCAGCCTGGAGGCGATGGCCGGGATCAGCGGGGTGGGAGAGCGCAAGCTGGACAAGTATGGCGCCGACTTTCTGGCGGTAATCGATGCGCACCTCGGTCCAGCTTGAAAGCGGCCCGAGCTGCTCAGGCACTGCCCGGCGGGGCTGTGGTCTAATGACCGGCATCTCGAGGAGACTGATCGCGATGAGATCCGGGGCCAGGTTCAGCATTCACCTGCGCGGGGCGCTTGCCGCTCTGGCGCTGGCTGCCGCGGCCCCCCTGTGGGCAGAGGACTGGTCGGAAGTTCGCCAGGTGCAGGGCGTCGTGGTGGAGGCCCGGGAGACAGAGTCCGGCTTCAACGAGCACCGGGGCGCTGTTCAGGTCTGTGCGGAGCTGCCGGTTCTGGAGGCTTTCGTGGCCGATACCAGCCGCTTCAGCGAGTGGCTGCCCTATACCCGGCACGCCGAGCTGCTCGAGCGCGCCGACGATCATCTCGTCTACTACGTCCGCTCGAGCACGCCCTGGCCGCTGAAGGACCGGGACATGGTCTACCGCATTACCCGGATGCCGGACACCGATCAGGGGGTGGTCCTGGACTTGGTTGGCCTGCCGGATTATCAGCCCGCCCGTAAAGGCGCCGCGCCCATTCAGGCCGCCGCGGGTCGCTGGCAGTTTGTGCCATCGGAGGTGGGCCTGAACGTGAGTTACCAGCTGTTCGTCGACCCGGGCTCGGTGCCGCCATTTGCCGCAAACGGCCGGATGGCGAGCGCGGTGGGCAAAACGCTGGCCAATCTGGCTTCCCGGTTCCCCTGCGCGCAGATCTGAGGGCTTGAGCCAGCGCCCCGTAAACACCCCGTTGCGCTGGTACCTGACCAGCACCGCCTGTTACCTGTTGCCTGGTGGCATGCAGGGCGTGCTCTTCCCCTGGCTGGTTGCGGTCACCCTGCAGGAATCACCGGAGCGGGTCGGCTTCGCGCAGATGGCCAGCCAGCTGCCCATGCTGCTGCTGATCCTCTGGGGCGGCCTGGTGGGGGATCGGGTGGATCAGCGGCGTTTTCTGATCGTCCTGCAGCTCGGGATGATGGCGCCGCCGCTGGCAATGGCCGGGTTCCTGTCCGGCGGCCTCATCAGCTACGAGCTGCTGATCGGCTGGGCGATCATCGGCGGCTGCTTCGGCGCCTTCGCGCAACCCACCCGGGACGCGCTCCTGAACCGGGTGGCCGGTGCGGAAATACAGCGCGTGGTCACCCTGTCCATCGGCGTTCAGTTCGGTATCCAGATCTTCGGCTTTGCCCTCGGCTCCACCGCCGATCAGCTCGGCGCGCCGGCGCTGCTCGTCATCATGGCGCTGTTCATGCTGGCGGCGGCGCTGGCCACCAGCCGTATCCCGCAGTTGCCACCGATCGAGCAGCCGCCTCGACGACACCCGCTGAAAGACATCGGTGACGGGCTCAGGTTGGCCTGGCGCTCCAGCGTCATCCGGCCTGCGATTCTGCTGACCTTCGCCATCGGCATCTTCTTTGCCGGCACCTACATGGTGATCCTGCCGCTGATGGTCCGCGATCTTTATGCGGGCAGCGCCGGCGGCATCGCGGCGGTGTTTGCGGCCAACATGCTCGGCACCTGCACCACCATCGTCTGGTTGATCCGGCGTGGCGGGGTGGAGCGGCCGGGCCGGGCCATGCTGATCAACGCCTTCATCAGCTGCGGCGTGCTGTCGCTGCTGAACCTGCCGCTGCCGCAGTGGCTGTTCTATCTGGTCGTCTACTTCTGGGGTCTGGGCGGTGGTATCAGCATGACCATGTCCCGGGCCATCGTTCAGGAAGCGGCACCGGAGACCCACAGAGCGCGAATCATGTCTGTCTACTCGCTCGGCATGATGGGCGGCATGCCCATCGGCAGCCTGCTGCTCGGCTGGTGCGTCGGCCAGTTCGGGGCGCGCGATGCGGTGCTGGTGCCGGTGCTGGGGATGGCCGTCACCGCGAGCCTGCTGCTGCTTACTTCAGGGTTGTGGCGCGTGCGCCGGCAGGCGCTGGCAACCGGCGCCGCGCAGGATCCGGCCGCCGCCTGATGCTCAGCTGAAGGTGGCGTGCGCGATCGTGGTCAGCAGCAGCCCGGCCATGACGAAGTTGAAGGCTTGCAGGCGTCGGTGATTGGACAGCAGCGGCTGGATCTGCCGACCGAGCAGGGTCCAGCAGCTGACCGAGGGCAGGTTGATGATGCCGAACAACGCGGCTACCCAGAGGATGGCCTGAAAGTCCTGGGAGGGGGCGTAGACGGTGACGGCGGTGAGCGCCATTGCCCAGGCCTTCGGGTTCACCCACTGAAAGAGTGCTGCCTGCAGGAAGGTGAAGGGTTTGCCGGTGGCCTCTCCGGCAGCGGGGGCGGCTGCCGTGGCAATTTTCCAGGCCAGGTAGACCAGATAGACGATGCTCACCACCCGCAGCACGTCATAGCTCAACGGGTAGGCATCGAACACGCCGACCAGGCCGATGCCGACCAGCACCACCATGATCACGAAGCCGATGCCGATGCCGAGCATGTGCGGCACGGTGCGGCGGATGCCGAAGTTGGCGCCGGACGCCATCAGCATCAGGTTGTTCGGTCCCGGCGTGATGGAGCTGACCAGGGCAAACAGCGAGAAGGCGGCAAGAAGCTCCAGATCCATGGTTCGATTCCGTTCCAGAGTGTAAATACGCGAAAGGCCTGCAATTGTGCGTCACTTTTTCTGGTGCATGATTGCAAATTGCCGCTTTGACGCCGAGTATTTGCAACATATGACGGAACTGGATCGCACAAGCGAAAGAATATTGCAGGAGCTCTCTGCGGACGGCCGGATCACCAACACGGAGCTCGCCGACCGGGTCGGGCTGTCGCCCTCCGCCTGCCTGCGGCGGGTGCAGGAGCTGGAAAGAACCGGGGTGATCCGGGGTTATCGGGCGGTGCTGGACCCGAAGTCCGTAGGTCGCGCATTCACGGCCTACGTGGCGGTGGGGCTTTCGGATCACTCGAAGAAGTCCCAGTCCGCTTTCGAGCGGGCCATGTCCAGGGCGCCTGAAGTCCGCGAGTGCCACAACATCACCGGCACCATCGAGTATCTGCTGCGGGTGGAGGTGGCAGACCTGGAAGCCTATAAGGTCTTTCATACGGACGTGCTCGGCACCCTGCCGCAGGTCACCGCCATCACCTCCTACGTGGTGATGGACTCGCCGAAAGACGAGCGGGCCTGAAGGCTAAAAAAACTGTTGGCCCCGATGTAACCTTTTTCGCGCCCGCCACGTACTCGTCGTACCCAAACAAGGGAAACCACTGGAGGTACGACGATGAGAGAACGATTCAGCCGGGCATTGGCCCCGGCAAAAGTTGCGGTAGCGGCGCTTGCTGCCGTGTTTCTGCTGGCGAGCTCGCTGGCCAGCGCGGACGGCAGCTACAACCGCAAGTATGAGGTGACTATCACCAACCTGACGCCCGGCCAGAGCTTCACGCCGCAGCTGGTGACAACGCACAGCAAGAAGCTGGCGCTGTTCGAGCTTGGCCAGCCGGCCGGCGAAGCCCTGGAGATCCTGGCGGAAGGCGGCGACACCACGCCGCTGACCAACGTGCTGCTCGGCTTCCCCTATGACGTGGCGGACGTGCAGACGATCCCCGGTCTGCTCGGCCCCGGGCAGTCGGTGACCGTGGTCGTGGAAGCCACGCGCTTCGAGCGCTTTCTGAGCATCGCAGCCATGCTGATCCCGACCAACGACACCTTCGTTGCGATCGACAGCGTGCCGCTTCCCCGCTACCGCCGTGCGGTGACCGCCCTGGCCTACGATGCGGGTACTGAGGCTAACGATCAGAACTGCCTGAACATTCCTGGCCCGCGCTGTGGCGGCGAAGGCTACTCCCCGGGACCAAATGACGGTGACGAAGGCTTCGTGCACGTCAGCAACGGTTTCCACAGCCTGCCGGCTGCGAAAGACGGCGAGGTGCTGGGACCGCAGGTGTACGACTGGCGGAACCCGGTGGCCCGGGTTGAGGTCAGACGCATACGCTAGGGAGGATTTGCAGGGAAAGGGTGCGGGGCGAAGCGGCGGACAGGAGCGAAGACGAAGCGCGCTGGTCACAGTGGCTGGCGCGCGCCCAGGCGGGCGACGAGGAGGCCTACGGGGCGCTTCTCGGCGAGCTTGCCGGGGTGATTCGTGCCTACGTGATGAGCCGCTTCGGCAGGCTGGAGAATCTGGACGACTGTGTTCAGGAGTGCCTCCTGGCCCTGCACCAGGCCCGACACACCTACGAACCCCGGCGCCCTTTCCGACCCTGGCTGTTTGCCATCGTGCGCAACCGGACGATTGATCAGTTGCGACGAACGTCCCGGGATGCGGCCGCGGTCGAGGCAACGGCCTCTCTCGCTGAGGTAACTTACAACGGCCTCGAGCCGGCGGATGCCATCGACACCGGCACCCTGCTCGGCAGGCTATCGACGAATTTAAGGGAGACCCTGGTCCTGACCAAGATCATGGGCTACAGCACCCGGGAATGCGCGGCGCGCCAGGGTGTTTCGGAAAGCGTGGTGAAGGTCAGGGTGCACCGGGGCCTCGCCAAGCTGCGCGCGCTCAGAGAAGTGTGAGGCGACGAGATGGATGAAGACAGACTCATAGAATCGCTGAAGGCAGACCTCACCCCGGTGCGCCCGGCGGGTAGCGTCATGACCGTTGGCCTGGTCTGGCTGCTGCTCAGCATCGTCTATGTGTTCTCGCTTGGGGCAACGCTGGGACCGTTCCGTCCGGGCTTTGCGCAGCAGCTTGTCACTGTGCCGCACTTCACGTTGGAGATGGTGCTCGGGCTCGCTGCCCTGGTCACCTTCTCGCTGGTAGCGCTGCTCGAGTCGGTGCCGGGACGGGAAGCCCCCGGGCTGCGCAAGGCCGGTTGGTTGCTGCTGGCGGCGTGGATTGCGCAGTTTCTGATCGGCTTTGCGGCGCCGGCGCTCGAACCCTCCATGCTGGGCAAGCGGGACCACTGCGTGTGGGAGGCCTATCTGTACAGCGTGCCGCCGCTGCTCGGGATGCTTTACCTGCAGCGTCGGCGCTTCGTGCTGGACCCGGTCCGCGCTGTTCTGCACGCGGCACTTGCGGCAGGCCTGTTACCGGCGCTGATGATGCAGGTCGCCTGCATGCACGACCCGGCGCACATTCTTGCCTTTCACGTGCTGCCTATGGGTGTGCTGGCGGTTGTCGCCGTCGCGCTGACCGTCTGGCTTACTCGGCGAGCGGGTTCGTAACGTCTCGAGGCACGTCCCGGGTCAACCGGGCGCTCAGGAAGCTGAACGCCGCGTCCACCTCTTCTGCCGGGATCTCCGGGTGCAGGCCCGGGTTGGCGTGCAGTCGCTTGTCACTGGCGCCGATGGCGTCGAACAGGGCCAGATAACCCTCGCGGTCGAACAGCTCGTCTTCCAGCTGCATCAGGAAAAGCACCGGGTGGGTGACCGCGGCGGCGTCGCGCGCCAGCCGCTCGCCGAGGAAGCCGACAGCGCCCGTCGTCCCGGCCAGGCCGAGCACCGAAGCCCGGACCTCAATGCCCCGGGCTGCCGCTGCAGCCAGCGTAGGGATGCCGAAGATGCTGCCCATGGACAGGCCGAAGTAAGCCAGCGGGTTGTCGGCAAGCCCCGTGGATTCCCGCACCGCAGCCAGGGCGAGCAGCCAGTCGCCGACCATCTCGTCGGTGAGCTCAGGGCGTTTGAAGGCTTCGGCAAGCGCCGCCCGGCCGCCGGGTCCGACCTGACGCAGGCCGTGCACCGGGCCGTCGAGCGCCAGGGTGCCGACGCCGTCGGCAAGGAAACGTCTGGCCAGATGCGGAATCGGCGCCTGGTACCGATCGCCGGAAGCACCGTGACCGCAAAGGATCAGCGGCGTATCAGGGCGGTGTTCGTCGGGGAGCCAGAGCGCGCCGGTGATCAGACGGTCCGGGCTCTCGAGCCGGAAATCCCGGGCTCCGGTTACCTCAGTATCCAACCACTCCATCGCAGCCTCCTCAGCTGAGTGTGCTGCGCATCGATCGTCTCTACATGCCGAACCGGTAGCGCAGCTTGACGACGAAGTAGTCTATCACTGGGTCGGTGAGGGCATCGTAGAAGAGGTCGCCGAAGTCGTCGTCCAGCGTGTTGTACGGCACGTTGCTGCCGCGGGTGTAAACGACGAACAGGTCCGACAGCGGCGCGATCTGCCAGCGATACCGCAGCTGCACGGTCATGCGGTTGATCACGAAGTCGCGGGAGTTTGCGTCCGGGTCCGGCTCCACGGGTACCAGGTAGCCATCGCCATCTTCGGGCAGAAACCAGCGCTGCTGCTCCTCGGCCTTGATGCCCGCCCACTGCAGGCTCATCCGGAACTGCTGGCGGGCGGAGATGAACAGGTCCATGGCCATGCGCGGCTGAAAATCCTGGGCGGCGAAGGTGGTGAACTCGCGGCCGGAGTAGTTCAACAGCCAGCCGTCCCGATCCATGTAGTTCAGATCCAGATCGAACGAGAAGCGGTGGCTGGGTTTCCAGGTGAAGCCGATCGCGCCCATGGTGGTCCAGCCGGACAGCTCCTCCTGGCGGGTGCCCAACCGGCCGCTGAAGGCCAGTGGCTTGGCGGCGTTGGTGCCGAAGGCCAGGTCGAACACCCAGCGGTCGTCGACCCGGTACGAGCCGTTGCCCTCGCTCTCCAGGTCGTCCCAGCGTTTCGGGAAGTAGTCGACTTCCGGGCGCAGCTCGAACAGGTTCTTAAACGTGAAAACGGGGCGGAAGAACATCCCGGTGCGGGTCGCCTCGCCGGCACTGTTCTGCCAGTAGGAGGAGCTGAAGTTCAGGTTGTAGCTGCGCAGCCGCTCCAGCCCCCTCGACTTGGTGTAGCTGAAGCTGTAGTTGCCACCATAGTTGTCGTTGCGGCGCAAGAAGCCCAGGTCGTTGATGTCGAGCTTGTCGTCCTGGGCGTCGAGCCGCAGCGTGTGCACCATGCCCTGGCGCTGGGTGTACTTCATGTCGAGCAGGGCGCCGTAGCCTTTCTCGCTGTCCACGTCGCTGGCGAGCAGCTGCAGATCGGCCTGCAGCTTGCCCGTGCGGTTCAGATAGTGGGCATCGACGCCGTGGACGATGGCGTCGTAACTCTGGTTCCTGGCGAAGGTGCCGATGTAGCCGATGGAGCGTCGGCTCTGGCCAACCTGCTCGTAGAGCAGGCGGGCGACGCCGAAATCACGGCCAACCGCATCGATCAGCACTTCCTCGCCGACCTCGTCGAAGCCGCGCACCTCAATGTCGTCCTCCACCGCACCCATGGCGCCGTAGCGCATGCCGCCGATCTGGCCCGTGGCTTTCAGGGCGCCGATCAGATCGGTGGGTTGCGACAGCTCATAGCCAGGGACGGTGATGCCGTCCGGCACGATCACGTCCGGGGCGCCGCCGATCCGGCGGGTGTTGACGACCTGAGTCGGCTCAGGGAAGAACAGGGTGCTCGTTCGTCGCGAGCCGGCCGTCCTGCCGCCGGTGGTGAAGGGCCGCGACCGGGGCGTGGTTTCGAAGACCTCGTTGCCCTCGAGGAAAAACAGACGTTTCTCCGGGAAGTAGGTTTCCCGGGAGGTCAGGTTGATCACCACGTCGTCCGATTCCACCGCGCCGAAGTCCGGATTCACCGTGGCGCTCATCTGCAGGTTGGTGGAGGGGCGCCAGAACACGTCCACCCCAACCTTGGCGTCGGACTCGTCCTGGGCGACATCGTGGGTGCCGGAGACGTAGGGGTAGAAGTCGAGCTGTCGCCGCGGCGAGACGTCGCCGAACGTCATCGGCTGCAGGGCGCTCATGAAGCGGGCGCCGGTGGATGGCAGGTGCGGGTGGCCGAAGCGCTCGTCGATGTAACCGACCTGACGACTGGCGTAGAGGCCGATGCGTCGCTCGCCGCTGGTGGCCGGCATGGCCATCATCGACCAGGGCAGGAACATTTCGGCGGACCAGCCGCTGTCTGTCTTGGCGGTGCGGCCGTCCCAGGGGCCGTCCCACTCGCGCGAGTACTGGCGCTCCGGCGCGACCTTACCGTCCCCCAGGGAGTCACCGAGGGCGATGGTGAACCAGTAGCCGTAGACGCCGGTGCCGGAGGTGTCCAGGGTGACGCTCATGCTGTCCCGGGAGAAGTAGTCGTCTCTGGAGCTCAGGCGCTCCATCAGCGACTCCTGGGGCTGCTCGGCGTACATGCTGATGTAGAGGCCGCGACTGGTATAGAAGTAACGCATGACCGTGCGGTGCCTGGGCACCACCAGGGTGTCCGGCTCCAGCACCCGCATGTCGTCGTAGCCCGGAACTCTTGCCCAGACCGCCTCATCGAGGCGGCCGTCCAGGCTGAAGCTGATCTCGCTCTCCTCGAACCGGGGCACGGCGATGGTTTCGCCCGGAATCAGCCCGGCCAGCAGCAGCAGGCTGTCCGGCGCGGTGCCCGGCACGTCCGGCAATTCGAAGGCCGACGTGCTGGCGGCGGGTGCGGTCGTCGCAGCAGCCGCAGCCGCGATCGCAGGGGCCGGTTCGGGGGTCCGCGTCGTGGCGGTGATGCTGGTTGGGCTCGTCGGGTTGCTGGCCGTTGAGACGCTGGCTTGGTTGGTTGTCGGGGCGGCAGGCTGGCTGCGCGCCACGGCTGGTTGCGGGTCGGTGGGGAGAAACCAGGCTGCCTCGAAGCCCGCCGTACGGGCCTGCTCCAGCAGTTGCCGGGCCTGCTGCTCGTCCAACTCTGCCGGGCCGATCACGCGGAGATAGTCAGTGCCATTGACGGTGACGGGCACTAGCCGGGTGTCGATGCCCAGGGCTGCGCCGATTTCCGCCGCAGCTTCTGCGGCGTAGGTTTCCTGGATGTAGCTGCCAAAGGCCACCGTCGCGGCCAGGGTAGTCGCGGGCAGGGACAGGCTTGCCGCGATCAGAAGGCTCGCGACCGCCAGTTTTGTCAAAGCTGCTTGAGGCATCTGTACTATTAGTAAAGGTACATATAATAATGATGCCTAGCAATGACGCAGATCAGATTTCAGGAGCTTGATGGTGAGCAGGAAATCACTGGAAACAGCTCGAAGCCGTGACCCGGCCGCTGGCGCGGAAGGGGCGCAGGACGAGCCTCTGGGCTTCCTGGTCCACGAGGTGGCCAACGCCATATCCCAGGCATACGGCGCCCTGATGGCGCCCATCGGCCTGACCCGGCCGCAGATGCGGGTGCTGATCTGGGTCGATCGGCGGCCGGGTATCTCCCAGGCCAAGCTCAGCGAGCTGATCGGGATCAGCGCCATGGCCATGACCGGTTTGCTGGACCGAATGGAAGCGAAGAACCTGGTCCGTCGCGAGGAAGACCCGACCGATCGGCGGGCAAAGTGCATTTACCTGACGGACGGTGCCCTGGCCCTGAAGCCCGAGATGGAGAAGCTCGCCACGGGTTTCGGCGAAGCGGCGAACCGGGGCCTGACCACTGAGGACATCGCCACCGCGCAGCGGGTGCTGGCCACCATCAAGACCAACGTGGAGCAGGTCCGAGTGGACGCGCAGAGCCGTCCGGACGGCGCGGACAGTGAACCTTCGAGTTAGCGCTCGAGGATGCCCGGCGGCTCGTCCCGGTGAAAGCCGTTGAAGGTCCGGCTGTTGCGCATCTCGCCGGGCTGGAACAGGAAGCTGCCGGCACCGTTGTGAATGCCGCCATCCACCCGGAAATCCGCGCCGGTGACGTAGGCGGCCATCTCCGAAAGCAGAAACACCACCATCGCTGAGATTTCCGCAGCGGTCCCGTGCCGGGCCAGCGGCACCCGGCGGGTGATGGCTTTCAAGGCCTCCCAGTCCTCCTCTGGATAGCGATCGAGCCCGGTGGTGGCGATGAAGCCGGGAATCACGCAGTTCACCCGCACCCCGGAGCGCGCCCACTCGGTGGCGGCGGAGGCGGTGAAGTTCGACAGCCCGGCCCGGGCGGCGCCGTTGTGGCCCATGCCCGGCATGCCGCCGTCGTAGTCAGCGCCGATGTTGACGATGCTGCCGCCGCGCTCGGCCATGCACTGCCGGTAGACCTCGCGGGCGACCAGGAAGTAGCTGGTCAGGTTGTTGTGCAGCACCGCGTTCCAGCCGTTCAGGCTCAGGTCTTCCAGCTTGGCCGGAAACTGCCCGCCGGCCGCGTTGACAAGCCCGTCAACGGGACCGTGCGCCTGCAGTACTTCCTCGACCAGAGCGACCACGTCGGTCTCGCTCCTGAGCTCCGCTGCGTAGCAGCCGAGGGCGCTGCCGCCGTCCGCTTCGATCTCCGCCTGCACCCGCTCCAGCTTCTCCCGGGTACGACCGGCGAGAATTACGCTGGCCCCAAGGCTGGCGAGCTCGTGGGCGATGCAGCGGCCGAGCCCACCGCCGCCACCGGGGATGAAGATGGTCTGGCCCTCGAACAGGCCGGACCGGAATCCGGATGCGTAGCTCACGCTGCACTCCCTCCTGAAAAAGCCCATGATACGCATTCAGGGAGATCCGCAGGTGTTCCGAAAGGGGGAGCAGGGCATGGGGGAAACAGCAGGGGCGGCGCAGCAGCCACGGCCGGACACCGTTCGGTTGCAGCGCATCAGCAAGGCATTCTGGGAGTCGGCGGCGCTGATGAGCGCGGTGGAGCTGAAAGTGTTCACGGCGATCGCCGAAGGCGCTGACAGCATCGATGCGCTGGCCAGCGTGGTCGACATCGAGCCGGTCAACGCCGAGCGGCTGCTGACCGTGCTCACGGCCATGACGCTGCTCGAACGCCGCGGCGATACCTTCATCAACGCGCCCGACGTGGACCGCTTCCTGGTGGAAGGCAAGCCCACCTACGCGGGTCCCTGGATGCTGTTCGGCAAGCCCCGCTGGGAGGGTTGGGGCAAGCTGACCGAACACCTCAAGGTGCGGGAAGGCGATCAGCGCCGGCTCGGCATGTACGACGACACCTTCACCGTCGAGCGGGCCAGGGAGTACCACGAGGCAACCTATTCCATCGGCATGGGTGCAGCCCGCCGATTCCACAAGCAGGTCAACCTCGCCGGCAGGAGCAAGATCATGGATCTCGGCGGCGGTTCCGGTTGCTACTGCATCGTTGCTGCCCAGCAGTACCCGGAGATCAGGGCCGAGGTGCTCGACCTGCCGCCGGTAGTGGTAGTCACCCGTGAGTACATCGAGGAGAACGGTGTCTCCGGGCAGGTGAGCGCCAACGCCTGCGACTTCACCCGGGACGCGCTGCCGGAAGATGCGGACGTAGCGATCATGGCGTCCAACCTGCCGCAGTACAGCCGGACGATCATCGCCGAGGTGGTGCAACGGGTTCACGACGCCCTGCTGCCGGGCGGGGAGTTTCATCTGATCGGCGAGACCATCAACGCGGAAGGTACGGGGCCGCTGGCGCCAGCGCTCTGGGGGCTCTCCGAGGCGGTCAGCCATTCCACCGGGCTCGCGCATTCCGATGCGGATTGCGTACGTTACTTCGAGCAGGCCGGTTTCAGGGACATCAGCGTCAACGAGTTCATACCCGAGACCCTGACCCGGGTCACGGGCACTAAACCCGCCTGATCAGGCGGCTCATTGGAGGAGGCGAGCATGGATCTGGAAGCACGAATCACCCGGCTGGAGGATCTGGAGGCGATCAAGCAGCTCAAGGCCCGCTACTGCGAGATCTGCGACGACGACCACGACCCGGATCGCATAACAAGTTTGTTCACTGCGAACGGCATCTGGGAAGCAAAGGGCATCGGCGAGGCGACGGGACACGCGGAGATCAGAAAGCTCTTTCAGCGTTTTCAGAAGGCGATCCGCTTCTCGCAGCACATGACCATGAACCCGGTGATCGAGGTGGAAGGGGAAACGGCCCGCGGCACCTGGTACTTCTTCGGCCCGTTCACCATGGAGGAAGGCAACCAGGCGCTCTGGCAGGCCTGCCGGTATCACGAGGCCTACCGGAAGGTGGACGGCCAGTGGCTGATCGAGCGGCTGACGGTGAAGGGGCCGCGGATGGCTGCGGACTACGAGACGGGCTGGGCGAAGTGAGCCTCTGAGCGCTGCTGCGTGCCGGTCTGCGGGTGCGCTGCCGACCTCAGGGTCAACAGCCGATCGATCTCGGGAATGCAGGAGCCGCAGTTTGTTCCGCAACGCAGCCTCGACTGCAGATCCGCAAGCGTGCTGGCGCCCTGCTCGATAGCCTCGGTGATGGTTGCCTCGCGGATTTCGAAGCAGGCGCAGACCTGCCTGCTTTGTGGTGCGGTCGGCGTCGCGGCAAGTAGGGCCCAGGATGGATTGCCCTCGATTCGCGATTCCAGCGTCCGCCAGTCTGGCAGATCAACCCGTTGACCTGCGATCGCGCCAGCAGCGATGAGGCCATCAGCGCCTTCCAGCAGCCACTGCGTTGTCCTGGGCTCGACCAAGGTCAGAACGTTCGGGTCGACATTCTCTCCAGCCAGGCTTCGCGCGAGCTCACCGGCGTCCTGCGGCGCAGCCAGGGCGATCTCGATGCGGGTGCCGCCGCGGCTTGGCTGCGAGATGCTGAACAGCGACTCGGGGATGGGCAGGGTTGGCCCCCCTGGTGCCTGGCGATGTACCCATCGACACCAGGCGATGGCGGGGATCGCCGCCACGGTCGCGATCGCATGTTTGCTTTCAGGTTGGCCTGAGATCGGGTCGGTTGCCGCTTTCACGACGGTGGATACTTTGCTTGCAGCTGCCATGCGGCCGTTCCAGTGAATGGCTGCGAACAGCGTCCCGGGTTGGACCTCCTGGCTGAGCTTCAGCAACCCGGTGAGGTCTCCCAGCTGGTTGCTGACTCGAACCAGATCCCCGTCATTAAGCCCGAGAAGCTGTGCGTCCTCCGGATGCATGTCGATCAGCGGGCGGTCCGTGTGCCCAAGCAGGCGCGGCGCGGTGCCGGTTCTGGTCATCGTGTGCCACTGGTCTCTCAGCCGTCCGGTGTTCAGGACGAAGGGGTAGTTGTCGCTCACGCGCTGCCTTGGTTCGTGCGGAGCAACCGGGATCAGGCGTGCTCGACCGCTGTCGGTGCGAAATCTGCGGTTCGCAAACGGTGCACTGCCGCCCCACTGATAGGGCGCCAGCTCATCGTAGTCTTTATCGGACAGCTGCTGGTGAATGCTCAGATCCAGCTGGCGCTCAGGTGTGGCGCTGCCGGTGAGCGCAACGTGCTCGCGAAAAATCTGCGCGGCATTGCCGTAGCCGAACGCATCGGCGTAGCCGAGCCTCGCTGCCACCTGAGAAACGATCCACCAGTCGGGTTTCGCCTCTCCAACGGCTTGGAGGAAACCGCGCTGTCGAGAAAGCCGCCGCTCTGAATTGGTGACGGTGCCGTCTTTTTCCCCCCAGCCCTGGGCGGGAAGAAGGATGTCGGCGAGCGCGGTGGTCTCTGTTTCAGCGACGCAGTCTGAAACGACGACCAGCGGGCAGGCATCCAGAGCTTCGCCCACTGCCGTGGAGTCGGGCAGGCTCACCGCGGGGTTGGTGCCCATGATCCAGATTGCTTTGATCTCGCCACGAGCGACGGCCTGAAACATCTCCACCGCTTTGAGGCCAGGACCGGTAACCATGTTCGGCGCCTGCCAGAACCTGCCTACCGCCTCGATGCTTGCTGGAGAGAAGTCCTGATGGGCCGCGAGCTGGTTGGCCATGCCGCCTACTTCCCGGCCGCCCATGGCGTTCGGCTGGCCGGTGATCGAGAACGGGCCGGCACCCCGCCTGCCGATCCGGCCTGTGGCGAGGTGGGCGTTGATGATCGCGTTGGCTTTGTCGGTTCCGTTGGACGCCTGATTTACGCCCTGGGAGAAAAACGTGATGGTGCGTTCCGTGCTGGCAAACCAGTCAAAGAAGGTCTCCAGGTCGGCGCTTGAGAGACCGGTCAGCTGCGCTGTCCGGGCCGCGTCCGGCACGGCAGCCTCCAGCGCTTCACCGAAGCCTGTCGTGTGCTGGTCGATGAACCTGGTGTTCAGTGTGTCACGGTCGCGCAGGGCCAGGAGCAGGGCGTTGAACAGCGCCGCATCCATGCCGGGCCGAATCATCAGGTGCAGGTCGGCAATCTCGCAGGTTGCCGTCTGGCGGGGATCGATCACCACTACTTTCAGCTCGCCGCGAGCCTGGCGCGCTGCGATCCGCTGGTAGAGAACCGGGTGGGTCCAGGCGGCGTTGGAACCGACCAGGACGATGAGCTCGCAAGCGTCCAGATCTTCGTAGCTGCACGGCACCACGTCCTCCCCGAAGGCACGCTTGTGCGCAGCGACGGCGGAAGCCATGCAGAGCCTGGAATTGGTGTCCACGTTGGCGCTGCCGATGAAACCTTTCATCAGCTTGTTGGCCACGTAGTAATCCTCGGTGAGCAGCTGACCGGAAAGATAAAAGGCGACGGCATCCGGACCATGCTGATCGATCACCGCCTGGAAGCCCCTCGCCACCCGATCCAGAGCCTGCTCCCAGGAGGCTCGCCGGCCGTCCACCTGCGGGTGCGTCAGGCGTCCGGCATCGACCTGGGTCTCCGGCAGCGCGGTGCCCTTTACGCATAGCCGGCCGTGGTTGGCGGGATGCTCGGGATCGCCCTGCACGGCGATCAGCGTCTGCCCATCCGTTTCCGCCAATACCCCACAGCCGACGCCGCAGTAAGGGCAGGTAGTTCTGACGGTTCTGGTGGCCACCTCAGCGGATCAGGTAGAGATGGCCGTCGCTGACCAGGGTGCGATGGACGGGGACGGAAGCGGTGTCGTCTTCCAGGCAGGCACCGCTGGTCAGGCTGAAGTGCTGCTTGTACAGCGGCGAGGCCACGACCAGCTCGCCGTCCAGGTCGCCGACGATACCGCGGGAGAGCACCGGTGCGTCGGCGATCGGATCGTGATTGCCGATCGCGTAGACGCCGGGTTCCGATGCGTCCGGCAGGTAGAAGAGCGCGATCTGCTCGCCATCGACCAGCGCGGCAACGCCGCTGCCCGGAATCAGATCCGTCAGCGGGCAGATGAGTTGCGCCCGGCTTGCTTCGTTGGCTCCGCTCATGAGGCTTGCTCTGCGATGGCGGTGGTCAGCTCGGCTCTTTCCTCGGAGGTTGCCGGTCGGCGCTGACCGCGCTCGCGAACGAAGACGATCTGCTCGTCGCCGCCGGGCGCGTTGACGAACGGTCGGAAACGCTTCAACCGTTCCGGATCCTCCAGCGTGGTCTTCCACTCGCATTGGTAGGTGCCGATCACGTTCGCCATCTGCGCCTCCAGCTCCGCGCCGAGCCCCAGACTGTCTTCGATCACCACCTGCTGGAGGTACTCCAGGCCGCCCTCCAGGTTCTCCATCCAGACAGATGTGCGCTGCAGCCGATCGGCGGTCCGCACGTAGAACATGAGCAGCCGGTCGATGTAGCGAATCAGCGTTTCATCGTCGAGATCCGTCGCAAACAGATCGGCGTGTCGCGGCCGCATGCCGCCGTTGCCGCAGACGTACAGGTTCCAACCGTTTTCCGTCGCGATCACGCCCACGTCCTTCGAGCGGGCTTCGGCGCACTCCCGGGCGCAGCCGGACGCCGCCATCTTCAGCTTGTGCGGTGAGCGCAGGCCCTTGTAGCGGTTCTCGAGATACAGCGCCATGCCCACTGAGTCCTGCACGCCGTATCGGCACCAGGTGCTGCCGACGCAGGATTTTACGGTGCGCAGCGCCTTGCCGTAGGCGTGGCCTGTTTCAAAGCCCGCGTCGATGAGCTCGCGCCAGATCAACGGCAGCTCGTGCAGCTGGGCGCCGAACAGATCGATGCGTTGACCGCCGGTGATCTTCGTATACAGGTCGTACTTCTTGGCAACGCTGCCGATAGCGATCAGCTTGTCCGGAGTAATCTCGCCGCCCGGAATTCTCGGCACCACCGAGTAGGTGCCGTTTTTCTGCATGTTGGCCAGGCGGGCGTCGTTGGTGTCCTGAAGGCCGGCGTGCTTGTCTTCCAGCACGTAGTCGTTCCAGAGCGAGGCGAGAATGGAGGCTACTGCCGGCTTGCAGACGTCGCAGCCCCGGCTCTCCGGACCGCCGCGGCCATGCCTGGCCAGCAACTCGTCGAAGCTTCTGATCTCCTCGACCTGGCAGATGTGGAACAACCCCTGCCTGTCCTGGGCGAAGTGCGGGCAGAGCGAGTTGTCGACCGCCACGCCGAGGCTCTCCAGTTCCTGGTCGACGATGGACTTAAGGAGTTGCGCGCAGCCGCCGCAGCCGGTGCTGGCCCCGGTCTCCGCCTTCACCGCACCCAGACCATGGCAGCCGCTCGCTACTACGCCGGTGATCTGCCCCTTGGAGACGTTCAGGCAGGAGCAGATGGTGGCCGTGTCCGGCAACAGATCGGCGCCAGGCAGCGCCAGCTCGGACTGCGGCAGGATGAGCGCTTCGGGATTCTCCGGCAGCGGCAGCGAGTTGAGGTAGTACTGAAGAATCGTGTCGTAGGTTTCGCAGTCTCCCACCAGCACCGCACCCAGCACCTTGCTGCCATCGGCGCTGACGTTGAGCCGCTTGTAAACCTCTCGAACCGGATCGTGATAGGTAAATGCCAGGGCGCCGTCCGCAGCCCCAGCCGGGTCGCCGACGGAGCCGACATCCACGCCCAGGAGCTTCAGCTTGGTGCTCATGTCGGCACCATGAAACGGCGCCTCGTGCCGGGCCAGGTGAGCGGCGGCTGCCTCCGCCATGCGGTAGCCCGGAGCCACCAGGCCGAAGATGCGATTGCTCCAGGCCGCACACTCGCCGATGGCATAGATGTGGGGATCGGTGCTCAAGCAGTTTTCGTCGACGGCGATCCCGCCACGCTCGCCAAGCTCGAGGCCGGCGGTGCTTGCCAGCTCATCGTGCGGTCGGATGCCGGCGGAGAAAACGATCAGATCCGTCTCCAGCTGCTCGCCGCTGGCGAAGCGCATCACCAGCCCACCCTGAGGATGTCGCTCGATGTTCTCGGTGGCGGTGCTGGTGTGCACGGTGATGCCCAGCGCTTCGATCTTCCGTCGCAGCACGGCGCTGCCGCCGGGATCGAGCTGCACGCCCATCAGCCCGGGCGCGAACTCCACCACGTGGGTCGACAGGCCCAGGTTTTTAAGCGCGTTCGCACACTCCAGGCCGAGCAGCCCGCCACCGACAACCACGCCGGTGCTGGCGTGCTCGGCAGCGTCCCTGATCCGGTCCAGGTCTTCCAGGGTCCGGTAGACCAGGCACTCCGGCTCGTCTTTGCCGTTGATGGGCGGCACGAACGGATAGGAGCCGGTGGCCAGCACCAGCTTGTCGTAACCGAACTCCATACCGGAGGCGGTACGCACTCGCCTCCCGTCTCGATCGATTGCCACAGCAGGGTCGCCAAAGTGCGTCTCGATACCCATGGCGGCGTACTCGTCCAACGAGCCGAGTGCCAGCTCAGCTGAGGTCTTACCGGAGAAAATCTCGGACAGGTGAACCCGGTCATACGCAGGATGGGGCTCAGCGCCGATCACGGTGGTCTGAAAGTCGCCATCGAGCGCCTTCAGAAAGTGGTGGCCGACCATGCCGTTGCCGAGCACCAGAATGCGGTTTGTCATCGTTTAGGCTCCCTTGCGTGTCGTTGTTTTCATGCGGCGGCTTCCAGCGTGCCGAAGGCGAGCGCCATGGGATCGTCGGTCTCGCCGCCGTTGGCCAGGCAGGCCTGGATAGCGCGACTGCCGCTGCTGTCTCCGATCAGCACGGCGCCGATCAGCGAGCTGTCGCGTAAGTGCAGCCGACGGTAAATACGGCGGGCCGGGTCCTGGATGACGATGTCGTCTTTGCCGGGCTCCGCATCGATCCGACCGGCGGCGAACACTGCCAGGCCGGCGACCTTCAGTCGGGTTGCCGGCGCAGGCGGCTCGAATCGAGCTGGCTGGCCGTTCAGCGTCCGGGCCAGGACGCAGGCCTGCTCGAACACAGGTTCCACCATCGCGTAGGCTCGACCCGCGACCCGGGCGCACTCACCGATGGCGAAGATCCCGTCCCGGCTGCTGCGCATGCTGTCGTCCACGACCACGCCGCGGTCGGTCTGCAGCGCAGCGCCGGCCGCGAGCTGGTCGTTCGGTGAAGTGCCGGTAGCAAACAGCACCACATCCGTCTCGAGCCGCTCGCCGGTTTCAAGCTGAACCGCCTCGACTCGGTGGTACCCCGTCAGCGCAGCAACGCTGCGCTCGAGCAGGCAATCGATGCCGAGAGACTCGAAGAAGCTCTTGAGGATCGCGCCACCGGTTCGATCCAGCTGTCTGTTCAGCAACCACGGACCCCGGTGCAGAACACGCACCCTTGCGCCGATTGCAGCCAGCGCCCTGGCAGCCTCCAGCCCGAGCAGCCCGCCGCCAACCACGGTGACCCGAGCGCCGGTCGCGGCCAGCCTGTTGAGCGCTCTGGTGTCCGCAAGACTGCGCAGCACCGTAACGCCGGGCAGGCTTAAACCATCGATGTCGGGAAGTGGCACGGTAGCGCCGGTTGCGAGTACCAGCTCGTCAAAACAGATCTCGTCCCCCGAGACCAGACGCAGGCTTAGCGCGTTCGTGGCAATTTCCGCGACAGCATCACCACCGCGGAAACGGATGTTCCGCTGGCGGTACCAGCCTTCGGGGTGGGTCGCGAGCAGGTCCTGCGCGCAGACGCCGGAGAGAACGTCCGGCAGCAATACCCGATTGTACGGAAGCTCCGGCTCGGCAGAGATCAGGGTGATCTCGCGCTCGGCGTCGAGCTCTGCCAGCTCGCTGAGCAGGCGACCGGCGGCCATGCCGCCACCGACAATCACCAGCTTTCTGACGCTCGTGCTTCGCATCCGGTTCAGGCGGCGATGTGCCCGTCGCTGTTATCGCCGGCGGCAGGCTGGGTGTCATCGCTACCAGCCTCAATCACCGTCAGCTCGTCGCGTACTGGTCGGCCTGAGTAGAGGAATTCCAGCACCTCGTGCCGGCAGTGATTGAAGTCGTCGTCTTCCGCCAGCGTCAGGCGGTTGCGCGGCCGTGCCAGGTTGACATCCAGCACCCGGGCGATCCTGGCAGCCGGACCTACGCTCATCATGACGATCCGGTCGGAAAGCAGCACAGCCTCATCCACATCATGGGTGATCATCACCACGGTGTTCGTCAGCTCCGCCTGAATGTTCATCAGGGTGTCCTGCAGCTTGGCCCGGGTGAGCGCGTCCAGCGCCCCGAACGGCTCGTCCATCAACACCACCTTGGGCTGCATGGCCAGACAGCGGGCAATGCCGACCCGCTGCTTCATCCCGCCGGAGATTTCGTGCGGCATCTTCTCCGCAGCCTCCAGCATCTGCACAAGCTCCAGGTTGTGATGGATCCACTCCCGTTTCTCTGCCTTCGTCTTCGACTTCCGGAACACCTGGTCGACAGCCAGCGCAACGTTGTCGAATACGGACAACCACGGCATGAGCGCATGGCTCTGGAACACCACCGCCCGATCCGGCCCGGGCTCCGTGATCTCTTTGCCTTCGAGAATGGCGCCACCAGCCGTCGCCCGCTCGAGCCCGGCGATGATGTTCATCAGGGTTGATTTGCCGCAGCCGGAGTGGCCGATCAGGGAGATGAACTCACCCTTTCTGATCTGCAGGCTGATGTCTCTCAGCGCCTCGTATGTGCCGCTGTCGGTGTCGAACGTCTTGCCGATCTTCGAGAGGTCCAGATATCTGTCCACGAGTTGCCCCTTGTTGCTTGCTTGGCGGCGATCAGCGAAGGATCGCCTGCTTGTCCCAGCTCACCCGGCGCTGCAGGCCGAGCATCAGACGGTCGAGCAGAAAACCCACCAGCCCGATGGTGATGACGGCCACCATGATGCGACCCAGAGAGTTCGATGAGCCGTTCTGAAACTCGTCCCAGATGAACTTTCCGAGGCCCGGGTTCTGAGCCAGCATCTCTGCCGCGATCAGCACCATCCAGCCGGTGGCCAGCGACAGGCGCAGGCCGGTGAAGATCATCGGGATGGCGGCGGGCAGGATTACCTTGCGCACGTGAGTGAGGGGCCTCAGCTTGATCACCCGGCTGACGTCGATCAGCGTGCGATCGACGCTGGCTACCCCGACCGTGGTGTTGATCACCGTCGGCCAGAGGCAGCAGAGCGCCACGGTGAAGGCGGAGTTCAGAAAGGATTTCTCGAACAGCGGCGCCTCCGCCACGTAAGTAGCGGAAACGACCATGGTGACCAGCGGCAGCCAGGCTAACGGCGAAACCGGCTTGAACACCTGGATGATCGGATTGACTGCCTTGTAGGTGGCGTCTGACAGCCCGCAGACGATACCGAGCGGCACGGCGATCAGCGTGGCGATGAGAAAACCGAAGGCTACCGTGTACAGGCTTGTCAAAATCTGATCGAAGAACGTCGGCTTGCCGGTGTAGGAGCGCCACTTGATAGGCGCCTCGGGGTCTTTCGCCAGGCGCTCCGCGTTCCGCTTCTCCTGCCGATCGTAGAAGGCCGCTGCTTTCGTTCGCTCCCGGCTGTGCTCGTCGATCAGGTTGCCGGTCTGGGTCCAGACTTCCTTGGGCCCCGGGAAGACGCCGAGTGAGGTCTGAATGTTCGAGGCGGTCAGCTGCCAGAGCAGAAGGAAGACGGCGATGCCGAGCGCAGGCAGCACGCCTGCCCGCAGCACGCTGTCCACCCTGTCGTAGTAGGCGCCGGGAGCCTGCAGCCGATCCGTCGCGGTGCTCATCAGAGCACTTCGTCTGTCAGGCCGATCTCAAAGGACTCGAGGTAGGCATTGGGTTGGGTGCCGTCGTAATCGACCCCGTCGATGAATTCGGTGGCCGGCGGCCGGAAGCCGGTTTCTGTCTCGAAGTCCGGAAAGTCGGCAGCGCTCATGAGGCCTTCATCGATCAGCGCCTGTGCGGCCTGGACGTAGATGTCCGGCCGGTAAACCTGCTTCGCCACCTCCATGTACCAGTCGTCGGCCTTCGGCTCGGCGATCTGGCCCCAGCGGCGCATCTGGGTGAGGTACCAGACGGCGTCCGAGTAATACGGGTAGGTGGCGAAGTAGCGGAAGAACACGTTGAAGTCCGGTACTGCCCGCTTGTCACCTTTCTCGTACTCGAAGGTGCCGGTCATGGAGTTGGCGATCACCTCGTAGTCCGCCCCCACGTACTCGGAGCGGGAGAGGATCTCCACCGCTTCCGGTCGATTGGCGTTGTCGTTGGCGTCGAGCCACTGCGCCGCCCGGAGCAGCGCCTTGACGATGCGGATGGTGGTGTTCGGGTACTGCTCGGTGAATTCCTTTGTCATCCCGAACACCTTCTCCGGGTTGTTCGGCCAGATCTCGTAGTCCGTGATCACCGGCACGCCGATGCCTTTGAACACGGCCTGCTGGTTCCAGGGCTCGCCGACGCAGTAGCCGTAGATGGTTCCGGCCTCCAGGGTGGCCGGCATCTGCGGCGGCGGGGTCACCGAGAGCAGCGCTTCGGCGTCGATCTGGCCGCTGGTGTCGCCCTTGTGCGGCGCGTAGAAGCCGGGGTGGATACCGCCCGCGGCCAGCCAGTAGCGGAGCTCGTAGTTGTGGGTAGAGACGGGGAAAACCATGCCCATCTTGAAGGGCTCGCCGCGGCTGGCGTAATCCTCGACCACCGGCTTCAGGTAATCGGCCTTGATCGGATGCACGGGCCGACCGTCCGGCTGCTTCGGGATGTTCGGCTTCATTGCCTGCCAGACGGCGTTTGAGACCGTGATGCCGTTGCCGTTCAGGTCCATGGAGAACGGGGTGACGATGTGCGCCTTGGTGCCGAAGCCGATGGTGGCGGCCAGCGGCTGGCCAGCCAGCATGTGCGCCCCGTCGAGCTGGCCATCGATCACGCCGTCGAGCAGGACTTTCCAGTTGGCCTGCGCTTCCAGAGTGACGTAGAGATCTTCGTCCTCGAAGTAGCCCTGCTCGTAGGCGACGGCCAGCGGTGCCATGTCGGTGAGCTTGATGAACCCGAAGGTCAGCTCGTCCTTTTCCGGGTAGCCGATTTCTGCGCTTAACTCGGCCGTCGTCATCGTGATGCATAACACTGCGAGCAGTTGCCACGTTCTTGAAATCAGTGCTCTGCGTCCTGAAACCGGTGCCTTCACTTCCTCTACCTCCGGAACTGCCTGGTGATGGCGCTTTGCAAGGCTCGGCCTCGCAAAGGACATAAAAAAACGGCGCCAACCACTCGTAAAACCTCTATCGAGCGGTGGGCGCCGTTACCCTGAGAAAACTCGTACTGTGATCCTGCTAATTCAATTCCCGTGCCAGCTGAGCGGAACAGCTAAATCAGTGGCTTAGGATCCTGCAGAATTCAGAGCCGCGCTAATTCAGGGCGAAAGCGGTACTGGTTCGTGTGTTCGTGCGCGTTGTTGGTGCGTCATCATCCGTGTGCTGACCGAGGGCATGGGCAGCCTGGCGAAACAGATCGGGCCGGGTCGTCTGCTGAACCAGCGCCGCAGTCTTTTCCGCAGTCAGTGGCCGCCCAAGCAGCTCAGCGGATCGCTCGATCATGAAGGAAGCGGTCCGCCGGCACGGCAGGCCGGCGTTGCCGGTGCTGAAGACGTGAAAGTCCTCGACCGCCACCGGCTCCTCACCGGGCACGCAGACCAGCCTGCCGGTGAGCGACGGTGCGAGTCGTGACTCCGGCATATCGAGAAATTCCGGGGCGCCGATGGCCTGGGCGGTGATCAGCCGGTTGGCAGGTTTGCTGAGCCAGTCGCAGGCGGCGATCAGCGCTGCCAGCAGCCGCTGGTGAGCCGCCGGATGGCGCTGGTGCCAACGCTCGGTCACGGCCAGCACTTTCTCCGGTGCGTTTTCCCAGATCTGGTTGCCGAAGGCGACGATCTGCCCCAGGCCCTGTTGCACGGCGATGGTGTTCCAGGGTTCGCCCGCGCAATAGCCGTCGATTACCCCACTGGCGAGAGAATCCGGCATCTGGCTGGGTGGCACGACCAGCGTGCGGATCTGGCGGTCCGGCTCAATGCCCCCGGCCTGGAGCCAGGCGCGGAGCTGAATCGCGTGGCTGGAGAAGGAGTGAACGATGCCGAGGGTGATCGGCCGCTTGCGGCTGGACAGGTAGCCGGCCAGACGTCTGGCGTTGGCCGCGGCCGGCGGTGCACCCGCTCTGGCGCCGCCTGCCCCCATGTCTTCCAGCAGAGCGCTTGCGAGCGTGATGGCGTTGCCGTTCAGAGACAGGGTGATGCCGCTCAACATGGGTACCCGCAAGCCGCTGACCCCGAGGGTGGTCATGGCTGGCAGCGGCGCGAGCATCTGAGCGGCGTCCAGCGCGCCTGCTGCCAGCTTGTCACGCACGTTCGCCCAGCTCACCTCCTGATGCAGGGCAACATCCAATCCAGCCGACTCGAAGAAGCCTCTCTCGAGGGCGGTGATCAGCGGCGCCGAATCGGTCAGCCTCAGGTAGCCCAGGTTCAGTCGCGCTTTTTCCGGTGCGCTGACGCCCGAAATCTTCATGAGGGTGTTTCTCCTTTGCGCTCTGCGAGGTCGATGATCTGCGCCGCCAGCTCGGCGAGCTTGAGGTTGCGGGTCATCGCCAGCCGCTGCAGGACCTGGTGAGCCCTCGGCTCGGACAGACCGTCCCGGGCGACCAGCAGCAGCTTGGCCCGCTCGATGATGCGGCGTTCGCTCAAGGCGGTTTCCGATTCGGCGAGCTGGCCTTTGAGCCGTTGGAAGGCCTGAAACTGCGCGATGGCGACCTCCACCACGGGCTTCACCTTCTCTGCCCGGATGCCATCGACTAGGTAGGTTGTGACGCCAGCGTCCACCGCCTGGCTGATGAAGCCCGGGTCGTCTTCTTCCGTGAACATCACGATGGGCGTCGGGTTGTGGTGAGAGACGATGGAAAGACTCTCCAGCAGGTCACGGCTCGGCGACTCCAGGGAGATGAGGATCACGTCCGGCGGGCTCTGCTCAATCTGGAACAGCAGGCCCTGCTGCTGCTGAACCACGCGCAGGTTGCTGAATCCGGCATCGCGCAGGTTGGCGGCGACCAGCTCCGCCCGGTCGGCGTTGTCGTCAACCAGCAGCACGTGCAGCGCCCGCGTCTCCGTCTCCTGACGCGCCGTCTCCTGACAGGTCAGCAGCCTGGCTTCGTCGTCGTTCTCATCTGATGTTGAGGAGCGATCCGTTCCCATGTCCGACTGGTGGCGGTCAGCCACTTAAAGCTCGAGTCCGGAAAGACGAAGCAAAACAAGTGCCAGTCCTGAGCTCAGAGTTTCAGCTGCAGCGTCAGCCAGAACTTTGTCGTGTCCACCTGAAACTCGTCCGCGTCGTACTGGGCGTACTTCAGCTGCAGGTTGAGCGACTCGTGCAGCGGGTAGCTGGCCACCAGATCGATCTCCTCGCCGTAGTCGGCGCTGCCTTCGTCGGCTTTGAAGATGTGGTAGATCGCGCCGAGGGAGAGCTTGCCGATTTTGCCGTTCACCCCCAGGTAGGTGTCCTGGACGCCGTCCAGCGGCGTGACCAGAAAGAGATCGGCCCAGCCCTGAAACTTGTGCAGGGTGGCGAGGGGGGTTTTGAACGAGGCGGTGCCGTCGTCGCTTCCCAGAGATTCGAAGCCGATGGTGGCGCCGAAGTGTTTGCTGACGAACTTGCCTTCGATCAGGTAATAGGTGGCGTCGTAGTCCTGCGGGTTGTCGGCGTAGTCGGATTGCTGAGCCAGCGCGGCTGCCAGCCTGACCGGACCGAAGCTCCCGGCGTACTCGATGCCGAGGGTTGCGTTGCTGTTGATCGGGCCGTTGCCGTTCTCGAAGTCCATCAGGTAGCCGTAGGCATTCAGCTTGTGGTTTTCCGCCAGCTCGAAATCGCCGCGAAAGAAGTGGGTGTTGGCGTTCCACTTGCGTGGCTGCACGCCGTCGTCTGGTCCGAAGATGCGGTTGACCCGATTTACGTAGGCGTAATCGAGCTTCAGCCTGCCGCCCAGGGTTCCGCGCAGCCCGTCGTACGTCTGCTCATTCTGACGCCATGCCACGCCGCCGACGAAACGCTGATTGCCGTGGTTGATGCGCTGACGGCCCAGGGTGGCAGCCAGCTCGTCCTTGCTGTACTTCAGGTAAACCTGGTTCAGATCAAATCCCTTCGGATCAGCCACCACCGGATACTCCGTCTGACCGTTGGCGAGCGAGTTGTAGCGCTCCGAGCCCACGACCGCGACGTAGTCCGCCTCTGCCCCGTAGGTCCAGGCGCCGAGAGCGCCGGATGTGAACGTCAGGCGGCTTCTCAGGGTCGATGCGTTGGCGTCTTTGTCAAATGAATCCTGGTCGACCAGCTCGTAGCGATAACGGAAGTTCAGGTTGACCTTACCCTCGCTCACCGAGGTGGCCAGATCGTCGTGCCAGTCGGCGCGAACGGGCAGCGACAGCAGCCCGAGCAGGACCAGCAGGCTGATGCCCGCCCAGAACCGATGGTGAGTTAAGGATGTGATGTACATGACTACTGCTCCTGAATCAGCCGTTCCCGGAAACGAAAGAGGCCCGGATCCGCCTGTCGGCAGATCCGGGCCTCTTTGCCCTCCGGTATGTGTAAATGTGTCGGCCCTCTGCCGACAGTTAAGACAGCATTCAAGGATCGGGCCAGTTCGCCGGTTCGAGCGGTTGGTGGGCGGCGAGGCCAACGAACTGGCGGTGAACCTGGGCGTGGCAGCGGGACCGACAGCTCGATTGGAGCCCGCAGGACCGGTCTATGAGCACGAAGATGTGCACGAAAATGAAGCGAACGGGCGAGTGGAGCACCAAATCAGGATGCCGGGCTTGTTCTACCGCGCGTCGCCAGCTGTATTGCCAGGTGCTTTAATAAGAGGATGAGCACGAGCGTGAATCGCAGGACCAGGCAAAGGGCAACCGCGGCAGCCGGCGCGCTGCTGATCGCGCTGCTGGTCGGCGGCTGCGCGAGCACCGAATATCACTCGCCGAGCGCCAGCCGTGAGGAAGTGGCGGAAGTGCGGGCCGAGGTGGAAGCCACCACGCCGGACAGCCAGTCGTTGACTCTGGCCGAAGCCAACGCGCTGGCAAGCCCCATCTTTCATCAGATCTCGAGCGATGCCGCCATGATCTGCCGGACCGTTTCCGAGGCGGACAGCTGCAGCGTGCCCGGCTTCGAGGTGGTGGACATGGACCTGGTCAACGCCCGGGCGGGCTACGACCTGCAGAACCAGCCGAAGATCACGCTGACCCGTGGCCTGGTCGAGTACCTGGCTGATCAGCCCGATGAGCTGGCCCTGGTGATTGGCCACGAGTACGGCCACCTGATCGCCGCTCACGTCGGCGAGCGGCAAGCGCCGGGCTCAGGCGGGCAGAGCATTCTCGGCTCTGCCCTCTCGGCGCTGGCTGCAGCCTCCATTGCGGTCGCCACGGAAGGGCAGGTAATGGTCAGCCCGTCGGCCATGGGCGGCGGCTACAACCAGCGGGAGGTCGAGGAGTACCTGCGCGACACGGCGGATCCGGAAGGGAACTACGACTGGTTCTCCGGCGCCGAGGAAATCGAGGCGGACTACATCGGCACCTACCTGGCAGCAAGAAGCGGTTACGCCCCGAGCGGCGCGGTCCTCATCGAGCTCGGCGCGCTGAGCCAGCGCGATACCCTTTCCCCGCTGGAGAAGGAGGATCGCCGGCTGTCTTTCGCCTACTGGGACACCCATCCCTACAGCGCCGCGAGAGCGGCAAGAATCAGAGAGACGCTCGAAGAGATCGAGTTTGTGCGCAGCAAGGGATACGCTCGACCGCTGCCGCCGGAACTGATCCTGGAAATTCAGGACAGCAACGAGTCCTTCCACACCCTGGAAGAGCTGGTGCGTCCCCTGCCCTGACACTGAAGCAACTGGATAGACAAAGATGATCGACCTGACCGAAGAGGACGGGATTTTCACCCTGACCATGAACGACGGTGAGAACCGCTGGAACACTTCGTTTGTTCGAGCGTTTTCGGAGGCCCTGGATGAGGTGGAGTACTCCACCGGACCGGCGGCGCTGATCACGGCCTCGGCTGACGGCAAGTTTTTCTCCAACGGTCTGGATCTGGAGTGGCTGCAGACGGAAGGGGAGCACAGAGGCGGTGACCGGGCGGTATTCGGCGCCGAGTTCATGGCCCTCATGGGCCGCATCATCACCTTCCCGATCCCGACCATCGCCTCGATCAACGGCCATGCTTTCGGGGCCGGGCTCATGGTGGCGCTCTGCCACGACGTTCGGGTGATGCGAGAGGATCGCGGCTTCGCCTGTGCGAACGAGATGCAGATCGGCTTCAAGATCCCGACGCCCGAGCTCGGCCTGTTCCGGCACAAGCTGCCGGCGAACGCGTTTTTCGAGACCGTGCAGCTGTCGCGGCGCTGGACCGGACCGGACGCGCTGGCCGCCGGCGTCGTGCAGGCGACGGCTGATCTGGAGAGCCTGCCGGCGGTGACGCTGGCCCGGGCCAGGGAGCTGGCACCCCTGGGCGCCAACCGGGAGCTCTACGCAGAGCAGAAAGAGCGCCTGTTCGGCGAAAACTCGGTGCTCGATGGGCCGCACGGCGCGGCCCACATGCTGAAGAACGCGGGCGACTTCCGCTAACCGGCCCCCGCCGACAGCTCGCTCAAGGTGCTGGTCGGGGTGATGGCTTCCGGGTCCAGCTTGAGGTGCAGGAGCGCCGGCGTTCCGGCTGCCAGCGCTTCGCTGAGTGATCCTGCGAACTGGTCGGTACCCGTTACCGTGGCGCCATAGGCGCCGTAAGCTCGAGCGATCGCCGCAAAATCCGGGTTGATGATGTCGGTTGCCACCGTGCGGGTGGGGAAGCGGCGTTCCTGGTGCATGCGGATGGTCCCGTACATGCCGTTGTCCACCACGATCACGATCACGTTGGCGCCGTACTGCGCGGCGGTGCCGAACTCCTGTCCGGTCATCTGGAAGCAGCCGTCGCCGGCCAGACAGATCACCGGCCGGTCAGGAAAACGCAGCTTGGCGGCTACCGCCGCCGGCATCCCGTAACCCATCGACCCGGAAGTCGGGGCCAGCTGGGTGGCGTAGCCGCGAAACCGGTAGTAACGGTGGATCCAGGTGGCGTAGTTGCCGGCACCGTTGGTGATGATGGCGTTGTCCGGCAGAGCCGCCCGCAGCTGCTGGACGACCTGACCCATCTGCAGAGACCCCGGTATCACCGGAGGCTGACCGGACCAGGCTTCGAAATCGGCGCGGGCTGCCGCCAGCTGCTCGGCCCTTGCTGCTGCCTGCTCGCTCACCGGCGCCGTTGCCAGGAGTGCCCTCAGTAGCGCCTCCGGATGGCAGCGAACCACCTGATCGGCGAAGCCAAAACGATCGCCTTCCGAGGCGTGCACATGGATCAGCGTCTGTCCGGGGCTTGCTGCTTCCAGCAGCCGGTAACCCTGGCTCGGAATCTCCGAGAACCGGCTGCCGAGGACCAGCACCAGGTCGGCGGCTTCAATTCTGCGCCTGAGGGCAGGATTGATGCCGATGCCGCAGTCACCGGCGTAGTTCGGGTGGTCGTGATCAAAGAGCTGCTGGCGACGGAAGGTGACCGCCACCGGCAACGCCAACCGCTCGGCAAGCTGCTCGAGCGCGCTGACCCCGTCGGCGGTCCAGCCGCTGCCGCCGACGAGCACCATCGGCTTAACAGCGGCGCTGATGGCCGCCTGCAGTGCCCGTACCTCTTCCTCGCTGGGCGCTGGGCTGATCAGCGGTTGCGGTCGGATCGCCGGCAGGTCCGCGGGCAGCTCGTCCTGCAGATCTTCCGGCAGGGCAACCACCACCGGGCCCGGCCGGTCGGAGGCGGCGATGTGAAAAGCGGTGCTCACCACCTCCGCCGGATCGTCTCCGGCGGCCAGCTGAAACACCCGTTTAGCCATGCCGCCGAAGAACTTCTGGTAGTCCACTTCCTGAAAGGCGCCCCGGCCGAGCATGTCGGTGCCGACCTGGCCGACAAACAGCACCAGAGGTGTGGAGTCCTGCTCGGCCACATGCACGCCTGCGCTGGCATTGGTGGCGCCCGGACCGCGGGTGACCAGACAGACGCCGGGCCGACCGGTGAGCTTGGCATCGGCTTCGGCCATCATGCAGGCGCCACCTTCCTGGCGGGCGGCGATGGTTTCTACGCCGCTGTCCCGCAGGCCATCCAGCACGTTGAGGTAACTCTCTCCCGGAACGCAGAAAACCCGGTCGACCCCGTGCGCGAGCAGTGCCTCGACGAGGCGGTGGGCGGCGGCGGTGGGCATGGTGGGTTCCTTGCTGGCTGGCTGTGGCAGCGAAGCAGCGATGGTATCGCCGGGTGCCGGGAGAAAATAGTGTGATTGAACCAGCAAGATCCTTGGTCGGAGCTAAAAACATATAAAAAACAGTAGGTTATAGACTCTGCGGGACATACATCCCGGCATCATTTCCTCACTTCCAGCGCCATCGATCGCGTTAGGGTGCTTGTGAACCCCGTCACAGAACGGACCTCCTTACATCAAACGGACAATCAAGAACTGGACCTCCTTCGGCAATTTGGGTAATTTTTCCCAAAACGCGGCATTTGGGACAGAAATCCCAAATTCTTCGAGAAGCGCTCCCTGGACACGAGCGCTCCTGCAAACGGAGACCCGCGTACGAACTGACAGGTCCGCGCCCTTCGAGGGCAAGGACAGGCAGAGAGACGAAGTAAAAGCGGGGAAACACCCGCGGGAGGACGAAGATGAAAGCACTGAGCCGAATCGAGCAGGAAGTCTGCACCAATTGCCCCAGCTTTGCGCTGATGGAAGAGATTCGCCAACTCCAGGGCCTGCGCAAGCTGCGGCTGAAAAGCTATGCCCCTGCCGCCCGGGAGATCGTGCACCTCGATGACATGATCCACAGCCGCCTGGTCAAGCTGATGGCCCGCTGAGAGGCGAGGCGAAGAGCAAGATATGGTCAAGCAGGCACTCATCGACGCATTGACTCAGCTGCTCCGGCCGCTGGTGCGCATCACGCTGCGCCAGGGCCTGTCAGCCGAGGCGTTCGAAGAGGTTGTTCGCAGAGTCTACGTGGACGTGGCGGAGAAAGACTTCGCCCTGGCCGGGAAAAAGCAGACGACTTCCAGGATCGGTGTGCTCACCGGCCTGAACCGCAAAGAAGTCGCCCGCCTGAAGAAGATGCCGCTGGCAACAAACGGAGATCAGCATCCTTCCTCCCAGAATCGGGTGGAGCGGGTGCTTTCCGCGTGGCTGTCGGATGCAACCTTCCAGGACGAGAAGGGTGATCCGCGACCGCTGGATTTCCAGGGCGAGGCCAGCTTCAGCGAGCTGGTTCGTCGCCACAGCGGCGATATGCCGGCCCGGGCGGTTGCAGACGAGTTGATTCGCATCGGCGTGCTCGCCGAAGCGGACGATCGGAAGCTGCGGCTGCTTTCCCGCGGTTACGTGCCGGATCCGGAATCCCAGGAGCTGGTGCGGATTCTCGGTACCCACGCCGAAGACTGGTTCAACACCTTCGATCACAACATGACGCACGGGCGGGAAGACGCCCGCTATCAGCGTCAGGTCATTTACACCGAAGTGCCGGCCCGGCACGCAGAAGAGTTTCGATCCTTGAGCGCCCGTTGGGGTCAACAGACGCTTGAGGAGCTGGATAGATGGCTAGCTGAAAAGAAAGCCACGCGGGACGCGAATGAGCCAACAGTGAGGTTGGGACTCGGAATATACGAAATTGAAACCTGGTCGTCCGAAGACTCGGCAAGGAGTGAGCTTCGCGATGGAGATTAAAATGAAATCGTTAGCGAGAACCCTGATCACCGCGGCGTGTGCTGTTTTGTCAGCCACCAGCGGGCTGCACGCGATTGCAGATGGCATCAGCGGCTCAGGCGTCGTCAAGTACTTCCACTCGGTCGTCATCGATGGTGTTCACTACCAGACGGACAGAGCCATCATCCGCATCAACGGCGAGCCTGCCCTGGAGGCGGATCTGAAGGTGGGCTACCACGTCAGCTACCGCGCCGACAGCGATACGCTCGAAGCCTGGTCGATGGACTACTACGACACCGTTGCCGGTCAGATCGAATCGGTGCAGATCATCGATCCGGACATGCAGGTCGCCCGCATCAAGGTGCTGGGCCAGACGGTGGAGACGGACGCGGAAACCTGGCTGCACGGCGTAGCGCTCGATGGGCTCCAGGCAGGACTGCCGGTTGCCATCAGCGCCGAATGGCTGCCGAACGGCAAGCTGATCGCGAGCTCCATCGATGCGGTCAGCCGCGCAACCCACGTGCTGTCCGGTCCGATCAGCGGCATCGACGACGACATCTTCAGCATCGGCGGCGTCAGGGTGGACGCGTCGAACATCGGTACGGAAGTGAACGATGTGGAGCTCGAAGCGGGCGAGTGGATTCATGCGCTCGGTTACTTCGATGGCAACACCCTGCACGCAGAGCGGCTGGTCCGGATGACGGATCGCGGCGTGAAAGCGCTGCCGACCACCATGGAAGGCGCGCTGCGCCGGGAGAACGGTCGCTGGAAGCTCCGCGAGCTGACTCTGGAAATGCAGGACGAAGCGAAGCTGCTGCCTGGCCTTCGGGCAACGGTCTCGGGCCTGCTGCGGCCGGACGGCACCCTGACTGCAAACGAGGTGCGAACCGAGCCTAAGCGTCGTTACCGGCTGGATGGGGTGATCGAATCGGTCGAGGCCGACGGCGCCTCACTCATGATCGACGGTCGGCGGGTGCAGATGGATGATCGCACCAGCCTCCGGGACGATCGTGACGGCTATCGCTGGCTGGGGCCGGAAAATCTGGGTGCGCACGACGCGGTGAGCATGATCGTCGAGGAAGTCGATGGCCAGCTGCGGGCGCGCAAGGTGACCCGAACGGCCACCCTGCAGGCGCTGGTGCGGGCTCAGGTGACCAACATGCACTGGTGGCGCGGCCCGGAGCTTCTGAAGAAGCGCCAGGCGGCGGCTTTCGATGCGCACACCGCCCGTTACAACGGCAAGCGTGTCTCCCCCTGGCGGCTTCGCTTCCTGCTCAAGGCAGGAGATGAGCTGACCCTGCGCTACGACGCCAGAGGTCGCGTCGTCAGCGCAGAGGCGGCTGGCGATCCCGAGCGGGACGAGTAAAGGATCAGGCAACGTGACGACGATAACGACCACTACTGAATCCGTGCGCGGCAACTCCGATCTGGCGACGCAGAGCATGAGTCAGTCGAAACATCGCAAGGGCCCGATGGCGGGCGCGCCGAAGCTGACGGTGCTGGATGCCGGGAGCGAGAGCCTCGACGCGCTGAAGGAGAAGCTCAGGGCTGAGTGCGCTTCAGGAAATCCCTGCATGGTGACTCTGGAAGAAGCGCAGATCGAAGGCTTCGAGGCGGATCTGACCGCAAACCCGCTGCTGGACTTCGTCTTCAAGCCGGTCAGCGAGAAGGCCCTGTCGCTGCGTTTGAACCGGCTCGCGGACACGGCAACGGCCATTGCCAGCAGGGAGTTCGAGCTCGAGAGCGTGAAGGCCGAGCTCGATCGGCTGGCCTACTACGATCGCATGACCGACCTGCCGAACTACGAGTTCTTCCGCCGCTACCTGGCTTTTCAGATTCGCCACGCTGAGCGCTACGGGCGTCGGCTCGCGGTGCTGGCGGTGGACCTGAAGAGCATTGGCCGGCTGCAGAGCGTGCTCGATGCGGACGGGATCCAACAGCTGCTGGCCGAATCCAGCCGCCGGATGGTCCGGGAGCTGCGCAGCTACGACGTGGTCGGCCAGGCACCGCAGATGGTGCCGCTGCCGGACGAAAGGATGCTGACCCGGATCGAGGGTGATCGCTTCCTGGTGCTGCTCTCCGAGTTCCGCGACCTGCAGGACGTCACCGGCATCGTGCAGCGGCTGCTGGACGCCGTCTCCGAACCCATGACCATCGACGGCACGGTCATCACGCCGACCCCGAAGGTGGGCATCAGCCTCTACCCCGAAGACGGTGCCGACGACGATGTGCTCATCAAGAATGCGGTGTCGGCGCTGGAATTTTCTGAAGGACATCGGCTCGGCGAGCTGGGCTTTTTCGCCGAGTCGCTGAACGACAAGATTGCCGACCGGCTGCTCATGGAAGCCCGGCTCAGGCAGGCCGTCGAAACCGGCGCCTTCAACGTGCTCTACCAGCCGAAGGTGGCGTTGGAGTCGGGCCAGGTGACCGGCTTCGAAGCGCTCGTGCGCTGGCGGGACGAAGAGTTGGGCGAAGTGACGCCCGATCGCTTCGTGCCGCTTGCCGAAGAGCTGGGAATCGTCGGCGACATTACCCGCTGGATGGTCCGCAAGGTCTGCGAGCAGATCCGGGACTGGCAGGGACGGGGCATCAGCCCGCCGGTCGTGGCGGTAAACCTGTCGGGCCAGGACTTCATGCGGACCGACTTTGCCAACTACGTGACGGAGCAGCTGCTCGAGTTCGAGGTGCCGCCCCGAAACCTGGAGTTCGAGATCACCGAGTCGGCGGTCATCCAGGACATGGAAACCTCGACCAAGGTGCTCGAGAGCCTGCGCTACATCGGCGTCAAGGTTGCGCTCGACGACTTCGGCACGGGCTACTCTTCCCTGTCGTACCTGCAGCGCATGCCGGTGGACACGGTGAAGATCGACCGCTCGTTCATCAAGAACGTGACCAGCGACTGGAACAGCGCTGCCATCACCTCGGGCATCATCACCCTGTCCCATATCCTCAGCCTGAAGGTGGTAGCCGAAGGGGTGGAGACTGACGACCAGATCCAGCTGCTGCTGGACCAGAACTGCAACGAGGTGCAGGGCGCCTACTACAGCATGCCGCTGGCGGCCGAAGAGGCTGAGGTCTGGATGTAAGGGTCGCCAGGCTGCGACCTGCTGAAAAAGTGCCCTGACGACCGCCGCCGCCGACGCTCGATCAGGGCCAGGGCTGACACCTGCGCGGTGGCAGGTGTGCCGGGGGCACCTACGATCCCTTTAGGTAAGCCACGCGTCGAAACGTTGGGTGATCCGACGGGCGAGGCGGACAAGCGCGGAACGGGTGACCGCGATTTTCCCTCATGCTGCCCCCAGCCAATCGAGCATAGTGCCGGCGCGCCTGCCGGCGCGGTACAAAATCACACTGAGGGCGGGCTGCCAGCCTGTCGCATCAGCTTTTCGTCGCCGCCGGAGCGGCGCAGCTCGTAGGTTTTGGTCAGCCAGTAGGCGGCAAAAACCCAGACGGCGAACGATTCGGCCCAGAACACCATCCGGCTGCTGTCCAGCAGCGCGCTGAGGAGCACGGCAGTCACGGGGGCCGCGATCATGAGCAGGCCCAGCAGGCCGTAGAGCTGGCGATAGCGACGCACCACCAGCTGGTTGGGTATCAGCTCCAGCGTATCCCGGGCCCGAAAGATGCAGATCCAGCCGATCGCGCCGAAGAAAGCCAGCGCCGCCGCGCCGTGCAGGAGGCTGGAGGTCAGCAGCGGCTGGCAGATCTGGCAGGGCGGCAGGTCCCTCACGGGTGGAACCAGCGCCACCACCACCGCCAGCACGCCCGCCAGGTTGAGCACCCTGTCTTCCTGGCGGCTGTAGCCGGCGTAAACGGTAAGGCTGGCGCCAATGGCGATCAGCATGCCGACGAAGACGTCGCCCATGCGGGTGTAATAGTAGTCGGACAAAGACGGCTGGTAGGCCAGATCGGCGATGATCCAGCCGCCCAGAGACAGGGCCACCGGAAACACCAGGGCGCTGATCCCCATCGACAGCCTGAGGGTGAAGTAGGTGCGGCTGACGTGCGCCCGGAAGCGGTCTGCATCCATGCTCAGCCGAACTCGCAGTCTGCCAGCCGGGCTTCCAGGCCCTTTCGGTCGGCTACCGTGAGCCGGGATTTGTCGCGAACGATCAGGCCCGCCTCTCTGAGGCTGCCGTGTATTCTCGACACGTTCTCCCGGGTGGTGCCGACCCGGCTGGCCATGTCCCGGTCGGTGATGGTGATGGCCTCGTCCGGGCCCGCCTCCGTCAGCCGCAGCAACTCCAGATACACCCTGCCGCGGACGTCGTAGGTGTGGTACTCGAACAGGCGGCTGGTCAGGCGCCGGTTCAATCGCGCCAGGCGCTTGAGGATCACCAGCGCAAACTCCGGCGAGCTGCCCGCCAGCTCCAGGAATGCCTGGGAGCTCAAGCTGCCGAGCACACACTCCTCTTCGGCAATCACGTTTGCCGAGCGGCCGTCGCCATCCACAGCTGCCACCTCGCCGAACATCTCGCCGGCCGGCAGAACCTGATAGGTGAGGGAACGCCCGGTGGAACCGACCAAGCTGACCCGAACGGCGCCCGAGATGATCACGTACAGGTCGCGGCCGTCGTCGTTGTGGCGGACTACCGTGGTGCCTTTGTCGAACCGCTGCGTCTTCAGGGTGCTGGCGAGCCGTTCCAGCACGCTGGCGGGCAGGTTCGCAAAGGTTTCCACACGAGCGAGGGCGGTGGCGGCAATTCGTCTTTCGACCGGCTGCTCTGTCGACTGCTGTTCCACCTGCTTCCTGCGCTCCCTGCTGCAAGTCCCCTTGATGCGTCTTTGGTAGCCGATCCGGCAGCGAAATACAAACCGGCGGCCGGTACAAGATTGCACTTCGCCCATCCCGGCAGGGGGGGAGAATACGTTCCCCCAACGCTTTCAGCAGCAGACGACGCAGGCACGAGCACATGACGATGCCCGATCTCGCCATCATCAACTTCAGCGACGTATCTGAAGGAGAAGCCCGGCGCGCCATCAGAGGCGTGAACCGGCAGGTAGCCGATGACTTCCTGCCGATCTGGGGCGCAGGCTATTACTGCAAGCTGCACAGGCAACCCGAACCTAAGGGTGATGGTCAGGAAGCGCAGCCGGTGATCATCGAGCCGGACCCGATCCCCGCGGATGCGGCGATCTTTCTGGTCGATCGCGGGCACATCAGCGCCGCGCTCAGCTATTGCTCACTGAATGCCGCAGCGCTGCCGGTTGCGTTCGTGTTCACCGATCTGGGCGATTGGACGGTGACCCTGTCGCACGAGGTCCTGGAGATGATTGTCGACTCCACCCTCGGCTACTTCCTCGCGGACCAGCCCAACAGCGCATAGCCGATCGGCGGGCTCGCGGCCACTTGCGTGTAGTAGCGTTCATCGTCAACACTCGAATCCGGTCGTGAGATAGGGAGATGCGCGATGACTGAGCCTGTGGCGAGCAAGAGCCTGGCCGGCCCCTCGGAGATCTGCATGTTGATGCCGATCAAGGCCGGATTCACGGACGCGCTGGCAACCCAGACCTACGAAGGCAGGCTCGGCAGCTTCACCAAGCTCTTCTCCGATCTCCGGGCCGTCAGCCGCGAAAGCCGGCTGCTGCAGCCGTTCTCTGACATCGTCGATCGGCTGGAGACCATTCACGGCGTCACCATCTCGATCCTCGACGGCAAGCTGCTGCTCGCCGTGCACTTCGATCGACCCTGGGAGCCCTACATCCGGCTGGTCTGGGATCAGCTTGGCCACATCTTCGATCTGATCCTCTGCAACTGCGAAGGGTACGTGGAGGCGCACCGGAACAACCTTGGCTACGAAGCCTTTGCCGGCTGGATCCGTGCCTACCAGGTGGATACCGCCACCTTCTACATGAACGCCAACCGCACTGTGGATGACGTCATCTACCTGGACCGGCTGGAACGGCAGATGCGTGCCGGCCAGATGGATCCGGCGGCGCTTGCCACGCTTCCGCTGGAAACGCCGGAAGCCCGCGCCGAGTCGCAGCGGGCGACGCTGACCGGACCGGCCTACGTCGATTACATCAAGCAGGGCGTGCAGGCGATCGCCGCGTTTCACGCGCTCAGCTATCTGTACCCGAAAGGCTCGCCGGACCATGACTACCTGCTCAGGGCTGCGCGCGCGGTCCTGCCGGAGAACGAGTTTCCGAAGCGAGCGGACTGGCAGCTGAGCGCAGAAAACGGCAGGGCGCTGAAAACCCTGCAGGCCGTGTTCTTTACCGAGCTCGACTGGTTCGAGAACTACCCGGAGAGCGATGCCCGGCAACCGGAGCCGAGCCCCATGCTCGCCTTCGACCCGGACAACGTGCAGGCCGGAATCACCTCGCCGTACGGGGCCAACGTCGGCTGCCTGGCGTTGCTGCAGGTAACGGACGCCGCCTCGGCACGGCAGTTTCTGACCGCGTTCCAGCAGACCATCAGCTGGGGGGTCGGGGTGACCGCGGAGCCGGGCTGCGAGCAGATCTTCCGCAACATCGCGTTCACCGCTGCTGGCCTGGCGCGGCTCGGGCTGGTGGAGGCTGAGCTTGAGAAGCTGCCCAGCGCGTTCCGCCAGGGCATGGCGGCGCGGGCCGGACTGATCGGCGATCTGCGCTTCAATCATCCCGACCACTGGCGCCTGCCGGAACGGAACTGGCCGCTGTCGGCCGAGCCTTCCGCGCAGCGGGTCAGTCCGGATTCCGTTGATGTGGTCATCCAGCTGCGTCGGCTGGCCCCGGACAAGCCGGACGGCACCGGCTTCGATCCGGTTCTGGTCGAGGAGCTGACTCGCCTTGCCGAGCAGGCGCAGGGCGGGCTGGCCGTGCTCTCGGTGCAGCCGATGTACTCGCGGGGAGATCCCGCCGCTCCGGTGGAGCACTTCGGTTTCCGGGACGGGATCAGCAACCCGCGGCCCAGCGCCGACGAGTCGGACGACCCGGACGTCATTCCGCTCGGCGACGTGTTTCTCGGCCAGCCGAACAGCCTTGCTGACCGGCACCCGGCGACCTGGTCCGAACCTCTGTTCAAAGACGGGACCTTCCAGGTGATCCGCAAGCTGAGCCAGGATGTCGGCGGGCTGAACGCGGCGGTGACCGCAAACATTCCGGGGCGCTCGAAGCTGTCCCGGAAGGCGCTGAGGGCAGCCCGGGACGAGCTGCTGGCCAGGCTCATGGGCCGGACCAAGGACGGGGCTCCGCTGGTCGGCTCGCGGCAACCGGAAGCGAACGACTTCGACTACGACAAAGATCCGGACGGGGCCCAGTGCCCGCTGTTCTCTCACGTCCGGCGGACCAATCCCCGCGATCAGCTCGAGTTCATCCCGCGGATCGTCCGCCGCGGCATGTCTTACGGGCCAGCCTACCGGGAACAGGAAGGGGCTGCGGGTGAGGAAGACCGAGGGCTGATTTTTCAGGCCTACAACGCCAGCATCGCCGAGCAGTTCGAGATCGTGCAGCGCTGGGTGAGCGGCGGTAACCGCACCGCACCCTACAGCCGGCTGTCCGATCCGATTCTGGGCGTGCCGGAGCCTGGCCAGCCGCGTCACTATCGCCTCGCCGATGGCACCCTGGTCGATCTCGGCGACCGACCCTTCGTGCGCCTGGAATGGGGCCTGTATCTGTTCGTGCCGTCGCGGGTTGGCCTGGCGATGATTGCCGCGCCGAAAGCCGACGCCGGTCGGGATTGGCTGGCCGAAGGGCGGGCAACCATCGACCGGCTGCGGGCGCTGGAGGATCGGGATCGGGATGCTGCCGCTGTCGCCTGGAAGCGGCTGCTGGAAGAGAACGACTCGCTGGACGACGAGGCGCATCGGGCGGTCTGGCAGGTGGTGCGGGAGGAGCACAAAGGGGTGTTGGAAACCCCGTTCGGCGTGCTGGTCGGCAGCGCCGGGCTGGTGGAGAAGGTGCTCTCGGAGCCGGCGGATTTTTCGGTGGCCGCCTACCAGGAGCGGCTGTCGCGCAGCCTGGGGGAAAACTACCTGGGCATGGACCCGCCGGAGCACGACGAGCGGGCGGCGCGCGCCAACGCGGTGTTCAGCAGCATCGATGAGCGGCAGGCGTTTGCAGCGGCGCTGAAACCCGCGGCGACCCTGCTCGGCGGGCTCGGCAAGGTGGGCGGGCAGGCAACCATACCGCTGCCCAAGTACGTCGATCTGGCTCTGGCGGAAATTTCCAAGCTCTGGTTCGGCGTGCCGGACGCGCCTACCCTGCTGGAGCTGTTAGACGGGGCCAGGCCGAACCCGCGTGCGCTGGTGCAGGCAGGCGGCGAACCGCCCGCCGGCGCTGAGACCAGCCATTGCCCGGCGCACGTCAACTCTGCTTCCCGGTTCGTGTTTCAGCCGCAGCCGACTGCCGCGGTGGATGCCACCGCGAGCCGGGAAGGTCAGCGGTTGAAGACGGCGATGGACGCCTTTGTCGCCCCCTATCTCGACAAGAAAAAGAAGAAGCCGAAGTGGCCGTCCAAGCTGACGCGAGATGTGTTTCAGGCACTGAAGAAAGACAAGCTCGAAGAGGAGTTTGCCAGCGTGCTCATCGGCGGGCTGCTCGGCTTCCTGCCGACCGTGCAGGGTAATTTCCTGACCTCCACCCGGGACTGGCTGCGGGAAGGAGATTTCTGGCGGGTGCAGAACGCCTATCTGGCGGCGCGCAGCGCCGGCGCAAGCGAAGCCGACGCAGCGTTTGCGGTCATCGGGCCGCAGCTGGCGCGCTCCATGGCGCGCAGGCCGGTACCGTCGATGATCCATCGCCGCGCAACAAGAGACCTCACGTTGGCCGACGTCTCGGTCGGAGCAGGTCAGACCATTGTGGTTGGTCTGGTCAGCGCCGCGGCAGAGCAGTCTTTCGACGAGGTTGCCTGGGTGTTCGGCGGTGAGTACTACGGCTCGCCGAGGATCACGCACGCCTGCCCTGGTCGTCAGCTCGGCACCGGCACGCTGCTTGCGTTGCTGGCCGCGCTGTTCGAGTTGCCGGGTAGCCTGCGGCCCTCGCCTTCGACCTCGGCGCTGCTGTTCGATCCGAGCTGAGCGTCAGCTGCCCTGCAGGCTGTCCTCGAGGCGGAGGGCTTCGGCCGCATGCCAGTACATGTGCATGTCGCTGAACCGCTCCTGGCAGCCCGCCAGCACCTGGCGGGCCTCGGTGATCATGCCCCGGTCCGTCAGGTAGCGGGCTTCCTTCAGGTCGATCAGGGTCTGCTCCCGGGTTGACTGTCGATGTTCGGCTGAAGCCCGCGCCCGCTCGAAGCAGCGCTCGGCGGAGACCATGGCCTGGGGGCTCGAAGGGATCGCCGCCAACGCGCAGTAAGCGACGGACTCGCCAAGGCGCTCCAGCTTGCGCGCTCGCTTCAGCACCCAGACCGCAGCCCGGCGCGCTTCCTGATAGCGGCCCAACGCCACCAGCACCTCGCAGTACCAGCTGAAGTGCATGGAGGTCCAGATGAACTGATCGTTGGTCTCCACCCAGGACAGAGCCCGGGTCATGGCGTCGATGCTGCTCGTGGGATCCAGCTGCCAGCGGGCATACGCCGCCTGGACGCTGCTCATGGCCGCCAGGTAGCGGCTGCCCATGCGATCGCAGAGCTCGGTGTTGCGCCGCCCGGAATCCTTGGCTTCTTCCCAGCGACCCTGCCAGAGGTAGGCGCCCGAGCGCATGCAGACGATGGAGCCCTGGGTCGGGTGCGGGACGCCGCGGGTCAGCTCATCCGCCTCGTCGAAGCACTCGAAAGCCTCCGTAAAGCGGCCCTGATCGCCGAGGATCATGCCTTTGCAGGCCAGCGAGTAGGCATAGGCGAAGGCAACCCTCGGCCGGCGCTTGAAGGGCGCCTGGCGTGACATGGCGTCCTCCAGCGCCGGCAGGGCAGCCTCGTACTCACAGGCGCTGCCGTGAATCTGCCCCCAGCTCGCCAGGTTCTGCGTGGTCTGGGTCTCGTCGTCCAGCGCCTCGGCCAGCGTTCGGGCGGCGCTGATGTGTCGCTTGGCGGCGGGCGCTTCGCCTAGCGCGTAGTTGATGTAGGCGAGCCAGTACTCGGCGAACGCCAGGTTGCGCTGGTCGTCCCTGACGCGGGCCAGCTCGATTGCGCGTTCGTAGATCTTCAGCTGGTTCCGTTCCGCATCGTACAGACAGGCTTCTGCCAGCTTCCGTGAGACGGCCATCCAGCGCTCGTAGACCGTCTCGGCATCGAGCCGGTCCAGGGCGGTGAGCGCGGCGTGGTACTGGAGCCTGGCGCGATCGGTGGCGCTGACCGCCATGGCCTTGTCGCCGGCAGCCTCAGCGTAGTCGGCGGCGCGCTGATGCTCTTTGGTTTCCCCGTAGTGGTAGGCCAGGGCCTCGATGATTGAGTCCCGGGCAGCCGTCTCGAACCGTTCTTCGATGATCTGGGCAATCTCCAGGTGCAGCGCCTGGCGCTGATCGCGGCCGAGAGAATCGAGCACCACCTCCCGGGTGATGCCGTGCTTGAAACGCAGGTTGCCCTGATTCTCCAGCGGAAACAGCAGGTCCAGCTCCACCAGTTGCTCGATCGCACCCTCGACCCGCTTGAGATCCGCCGCGCTCTCCAGCAGCCAGCGGGGAACCACGTTGCCCATCACGGCGATCCGCTGCAGCAGGCTGAGCTGGGCGTCCGAGAGTTGAGACACCCGGGAGACAACAAGCATGTTCACGTAGTTCGGGATCTGCGCCGACTGCCAACGCTCGTGCAGAACGGGAGTCTGCGCGCCGCGCGCAACCGCATGGCAGAGCTCCTCGATGTACAGCGGGTTGCCGCCCGAGGCGCGGCGAACCTGCTCCACTTCCACCCGGTCCGCCTTCGGGATCAGCGCTTCGATCATGGAGATGCTGTGCGACGCGTCCAGCGGCTCGAGGCGGATGGTCTCAGTGGCCAGGCCATCCGGCAGCGTTTCCCGGGAGGCCCTGATCAGCATCAGCTTAAGCGCGGCTCTCTCCGGCGTGTTGCGCAGGGTGATCCGGGTGGCATCGTCAGCCCACTGCCAGTCGTCGATGAAAGCGACCAGCACCCGGTTGGCGGCCAGCACTTCGCCGATCTCGGAGATACCCAGCGAGATGTCCTCCTCGGAAGGCTGCGGCAGCTCGGCGCTGGGGGTCAGCAGAGCAGCGGCGGTTCGGGCGTGTCGTTCCAGCCCTGGCTCGAGCGCGTGCAGCTGCGCGGACAGCTGCTGCTCCACGGCCTCAGGATCACCGGGCATGGGCTCCGGCAGATCGAGCAGCTGACGCAGCATCTGCAGCACCGGCTGCAGCGGTTCCGCGTTCAGGTAGCTCTCGCAGTAGCAGCGGAAAATGAGGCAGTCGCTGCTGTCCAGCTCCTGGAAAAACTCTTCGACCAGGCGGGTCTTGCCGACGCCGGGGGCGGCAACGATGGAAACGGACTGTCCCTCACCGCGCCGGCTGGCATCGAAGGCGCGGCGCAGCCTGTTCATTTCCCGCTCGCGGCCGACCATCGGCGTCTGCGGCCCCAGGGTCCGCGCCTGGTAGCGGGTATCGACCTCGGAGCGGCCCCGCACCGAGTAAACCGTCAGCGGTTCCGCCACGCCCGCGAACTCCAGGTCCCGGGGTTCGCTGGTCTCGAAGAAGTGTCGCTCCGGGCCCAGGCTTGCTTCGCTGGCCAGCACTTCGTCCGGTCCGGCCAGGTCCGAGAGGCGGGAAGCCAGATTGGCCGCGTCGCCGACCAGCACGAACCGACCCATCACCTCGTCGCCCTCTACTGCCAGGACCAGGCCGGCGTGAATGCCCGTGTGCATGGTCAGCCCGGTGAATCCGGGCAACGGGCAGGCAAAGCTGATGTTCTTCACCGCCTGATGCAGTTCCAGCGCCGCTTCCGTTGCCCGGCGACCCTCGTCCTCCCGCGCTTCCATGCCGAAAACGGCAAACACGCCGTCACCGCGCACCTGCAGGATGGTGCCGCCGTGCCGGAGGATGATCTGCTCGAAGGTGCGGTTCAGGGTTTCCAGCAGCTCCGCGAACTCTTCCGGATCCACGGACGACGCCAGCGCGGTTGAATCGCTGAGGTCCGAAAACAGTGCGGTCAGATGCCGACGCTGGGCACGCCTTCCCTGGGGCAGTTCGCTGCTCATCCTTCCCGATGGTGAAACAGTCTAGTTGGTTGCAACTTACCCCAAGTCGGGCGTGTTAGGCCATTTGCTGCACATCGGCTGCGCGGGAACCGAATCGTTCCGGAATCGGGGCGATTCGTGGCGTGGCTAGGCATAGACTCGTCAGCGAGGGACAGATACCAGGGAGGTGCTACATGTTTACCCGGCTTAGCCGTTGGCTGCTGCTGGCAATTGCCGGCGTCGCTGCCATCCAGTCGCCCGCTGCCGTCGCGGAAGATGCGCAGTCCATCATGCAGACCATGCAGGAGCTGCAGATGGAGCGCTACGAAGGCGTGAACAGCTACGTGGTGGTGCAGAGCGTGATGGGCAACAAGGTGGCCGTCGGCTACGAGCGGTTCGACTTCAAGGCATCGGATGGCAACACCTATCCGGTGTTCGGGCCCATGCGCCAGGGTTCTGACGATCCGCAGACCAAGGCTTTTCTGGAAACCTACGCGAACAGCGCCGAGATGATGGGTGACGCGGTCGGCGATCAGATGGAGAGCGACATGCAGAAAGCCGGCCTGCCGAAAGGCATGCTCGGCGCTGCGGGCAGCGGCGGCGATCCCTGGGCCTCCATGGATCCCAGGGTGATGATGGGTGCAAACGCCGAGTTCCTGCGCCAGGCTGCGGCCGCTGACGGCCAGCAGCTCGATCGGGACGACTTCAACGGCATCGAGGAGTTCGCCAGGCGAGCGAAGCTCTTAGGCACGGAAAAGGTGGGTGGCCGTAAGGCTTTCTATCTGGTTGCTGAAGGCCTGGAAGAGCTGGAGCAGGACGGCAGCGAAGAGTTTCTGCTGGAGAAGGTGGAGGCCTGGATCGACACCCGGGAGTACGTGCCGTTGAAGATGAAGATGTCCGGTACCGCCACGTCGGAAGGACAGTCGCGGCCGTTTGCGATCGAGAAGATCGATTCCGACTACCGGACGGTGGCCGGTAGCGGTCTCTTTGAGGCCTACAACCAGGTGCTGAAGATCGGTGGGGCACTGACGCCGGAGCAGGAAGCGCAGATGCAGGAAGCGCAGAAGCAGATGGCGGATCTGGATGAGCAGCTGGCCGACCTGCCGCCGTCGCAGCGGGAGATGATCATGGAGAGGATGGCGCCGCAGCTGAAGATGATCGAGCAGATGGCCGACGGCGGCGCCATGGAGATGACCATCGAGGTGCATGAGATCGTGGTCAACGCGGACCTCGCTGAGCTGCAGCGGTTGCAGGCGGCAAACTTCGGCGTCCCGGCGCTGCCCGCCAGCACCCCGGCCGTCGCGCCCGCGCCAGCTGCCCCGGCAGCTGTTGCTGCCAGCGATGCAGAGCTGCAGGCGGCGCAGCAGGCCTGCCTGCAGGAGAAGATGGCGGCGGCTCAGGAAGCGCAGAAAAAGAAGCGCGGCTTCGGCCGGCTGATGAGTGCGGCGACCCGGGTGGCGGGTCGTTACGGTGGGGTTGAGACCTATCAGACCATGGGTGATGTCTACACGGCGGGCGCCACCGCGGACGACGTGGCCCAGGCGGCTAAAGACCTGGGCCTGACCGAGAGCGACATCGAAGCCTGTCGGAACCCTTCCTAGCTTAAACCAGCGTCAGACGCTGCGCACCGCGTCCCGCACGTTGTTCAGCGCCAGCTCGATGAGCTGGCGCGAGGTGCCGATGTTCATGCGCATACAGCGCTCGCCGCCGAGCCCGTAGTCCATGCCTTCGTTGAGCTGGACGCCGCAGGTCTCGGCCAGCCAGGTCTCGAAGATCTGGGTCTCCGTGCGTGGGCTGTCTGTCTTCTGCGAGGCGGCCGCCTTCTCGACCACACCCACCTCGTCCATGATCTCGCCGAAGTGCAGCCAGGCCAGGAAGGTGCCTTCCGCCTTCGTGTAGGTGACTTCCGGCAGGTTCTGCTTCAGATAGTTCTCGACGAAGGTGTGGTTGCCGTCGATGTAGACCAGCAGCTGGTCCAACCAGTCCTGACCGCGCTGATAGGCAGCGGTGTTGGCGACCACACCCAGGGTGTTGATGTCGGCTCGATGGTTGACCTTGACCCGCTCCAGGTAGACCGGGTTGGTGCTGAACCAGTAAGCGTTCTTCGATGCCGGCATGCTGAACGTCTTGGTGATGGCCTTGAAGGTGAGGCTGTTGTGGACAATCTCCGGGTCCAGGCTCGCGAATGGCGTGTAGTGGCCGCCGCGCACGAAGTCGGCGTGAATCTCGTCGGCCAGCACCACAACGTCGTGCTTGAGCGCCAGCTCGCCGATCCGGGTCAGGTCTTCCGCTGACCAGACGTTGCCGGTCGGGTTCTGCGGGTTGCAGAGCAGCATGCAGTGGGTGTCCGGCGTCATGCGCGCTTCCAGATCGTCCCAGTCGATCACATAGCGGCCGTTCTCGAAGATCATCCGGCTCTCGTTCGGGAGCGTTTGCGATCTTGTCAGGTCGGAGTAGAAGCCGTTGTAGGTGGGCGTCATCATCAGCACCTTGCTCGCCGGCGGCGAGAAGGTTTTGATTGCGGCGATCAGGCCGGGGTGCACGCCGGAGGCGATCTCGATGGTGTCCGGATCCACGTTCACGCCGTGCCGCTCGCGGTTCCAGTTGCTGATCCCTTCCTTCAGCTCCGTGAAGCCGATGCCCCAGTTCAGGTAACCCCAGTTCTCGTGCTCCAGCCGCTCGCGCATGGCCTCGCCGATGCAGGGCGCGGCCCTGAAATCCAGATCGGCAATGCCCATGCCCACCTTGATGGGGCCGAACTTGTGAATCTGCGCGTCCCACTTGGTGCAGTTGGTGCCGAGGCGGCTGTAAACCGTGTCGAAGTCGTACTTGCCGTCGACCAGGTACGGCACTTCTTTGGCCATGGCCGGCGTCGGCATGGCGGAGAGCGTGACGCCGGCGCCCAGCGCGCCAGCCAGTGCGGTGCTGCCAGAGCCTTTCAGAAACTGGCGGCGATTGAGGTCTGTGATCGGCATGGTTCCCCTCCCAGCGCGAATCGATAAATTGGGGTCGAGAGTAACAGAACTGTCACGGGTTCAGCAGCTTTCGGAACCGCCTTGCCTGAGCGTCTGCACGCGATCCTGCAGGGCGGGCAGCACCTCCGCCTCGAAGAACGGGTTCTGCCGCAGCCAGCGGTTGTTGCGCGGGCTCGGATGCGGCATGGGCAGCAGCGCCGGCCAGAACGCCTGCCAGTTGGCGACGGTCTCTTTCAGCGTGCCGCCGCAACGCTCGCCCAGGTGCCAGGCCTGGGCGTACTGACCGATCACCAGGGTCAGCTCGATGTTCGGCAGCCGATCGAGCAGGGGCTGGCGCCAGTTGGCGGCGCACTCCGGGCGCGGCGGCAGGTCGCCACCTTTGCCGGTGCCGGGGTAGCAGAAGCCCATGGGCAACATGGCGAACAGGTTCGGATCGTAGAAAGCCGCCTCGTTGACGCCCAGCCACTCCCGCAGGCGGACGCCGGAGACATCGTCGAACGGCCGCCCTTTGGCGTGCGTCTTCCGTCCCGGGGCCTGGCCGACGATCAGGATCCTGGCAGCCCTCCCCACCTGAAAAATGGGCAGCGGCCCGAGCGGCAGGCCGTCGCAGATGGTGCAGGCGCGCACACGCTCGCTGAGCCTGCCGAGATCTTCCTGCGCCGGGATCCGTTCTGGCATGTGGCAATCTGGTCAGGCGCTGAACCCGGCTTCGCCCATCACCTCTGCGAACGTATCGACGCGAGGCTCGAGCGCGGCCAGGGTGTCGGACCAGAACTCCGGTTGGGTCAGGTCCACTTCCAGGTGCTTGGCGGCCAGGGCCTCGGCCGTCATGCGCCCGGTGTCCCGCAGCAGCGCCTGGTAGCGGGGAAAAAACTCATCGCCGAACTTTTCCCGGCTGGCATAAACGCCGAGGCTGAACAGATAGCCGAACAGGTACGGGAAGTTGTAGAAGGAAATGCCGGAGATGAAGAAGTGCAGCTTGCTGGCCCAGAACAGCGGATCCGGTTCGGAAATGGCGTCGCCGTACCATTCGGTCCAGGCATCGGCCATGTAGGTCTTCAGCTCCTCCGGACGCAGCGGCCGTTCCTGACGGGCTTCGTAGAATCGCTTCTCGAAGGCGTAGCGGGTGGGGATGTTCAGCACGAAAGCGATCAGTGCCGTCATGTCCTCCCAGATGACATCCATGCGCGTCTGCAGCGAGTCGGCCTCTTTCAGCATGGCATCGCGAACCAGGGTCTCACCGAAGGTGCTGGCGGTCTCTGCCAGCGACATGCCGTAGCCGAGCTGGGACTCCGGCAGATCGCGCATCACCCAGCTGTGATAGGCGTGACCGAGCTCATGGGCCAGCGTGATCACGTCGCTGGCGCCGCCGGTGTAGGTCATGTACACCCGCGGCGAGCGTGACTTTCGGAAGCCCGTGCAGTAGGCCCCCGGGCGCTTGCCATCGCCCACGGTGCCTTCCACCCAGCGGTTGTCCACCATCATGTGCACGAACTCGCCGAGGCTGGCGTCTACCTTGCTGTAGGCGGCGGCGATGATCTCGATGGCCCGTTCGAAGGGAATGCCCGCTTCCGCCTCCGGATTCAGAATGGGTGCGGGCGCCCGGTTGTCCCAGGGGCCGAGCGCTGACTTGCCGTACGCGCTGGCCTGCAGCTTGGCTGCGCGCCGGGCCAGCGGCCGATAGGTTTCCGCGGCGGCGAGAATGCTGTCCAGGGTGGGGCGGCTGATGCGGTTCATGTGCACGGGCGCGTCGAGAAAGTGCACGGGCTTTTCCGTTGACCGCTTCCTGCACATCTCCAGGCGCCAGCCGGAGATGGCGTTGATGGCCGCAGCGCAGCTTTCCTCATGTTCGGACCAGGCGGCGTTGATGGCCGCCCAGGCGTTCCGGCGCGTCGTGTCGTCCGGCCTCTGCATCAGGCCGGCCGCCTGGGCCAGGCCCATCTGCTGCTGCTCGTTGCCGAGCATGACCTCGCATTCCAGCGTGCCGGACAGTGAGTCGTAAAGACGGCTCCAGGCATGGATGCCGTCCTGCGACAGGCCGTTGACCAGGCGCTCTTCGTTCAGGCTCAGGAGCTCGTGCCGCCGCTCCCGGGAGTGGTTCACCACAAAAGCGGCGGGCGCCACCTCCGGATCGGCCAGATACGCCTCGATCTCCGCATCGCTGGCCAGATCGCAGAACTGGTTGAGCGGTTCAGAGACGTCGCCGAGCCGCTTCTGGATGCCCTGGAGAGTGCCCTGCAGTGTCCGCGCATCCGCGTCGCGACCGTTTACGGAGAGCAGGCAGTTGGCGTACACGGCGGGATTCTGCAACAGGATTGCCGCCTGCTGGCGGAGCTTGAAGATCTGCTGCGCGGTAGCGACCCGCTCGTCGCCGGCGAGCTTCTCGTTCAGCTCTTCGATGGCGTCACAGAGGCGTCGCACCTCGTTGAGGTCTGCTTCGAGCTCAGCCGCATTCGTGCTCGTGTACTCGCTGCTGAGGTCCCAGGCGGGCCCCTGAATCGTGTTTTCCATAGCTCCTGAGGGTTCTGTCGGGCGGAGGGCGATCTTAGCAGAACGCCCGCGCGCGCAGATCGCTGCCGGCTGTGCGGCAGTTCGCTAATCCAGCCGGCTTCAGGTCACAAACTGGCCCGCCATTCCCCGCCAGAGGTGGGCGCTTACTTATGCTTTGCGGGTTGAACGTTAGGGCCCTGGCGGGAAGCCGGGCTCAAGAATGGAGATCAGCCATGTATCGGTTGTTGCTACTCATCATCACCCTGTCTGCCGCCGTCACCGGCGCTTCGCTTGCGGCCGCCGCCACCGGCGAGCTCAGGATCGAGATTCACAGCCCGCCGCTGGATCTGGAGGCGACCGGCGAGCCGCTCAGCTACGAGGTGCAGGGCGTCGCGTCCACTATCGGCGGCGTCCGGCACATCGACATGATGCTGGTGCTCGACACTTCCGGCAGCCTGGCGCAGACCGATCCGGACGATTTCCGAACCCAGGCTGCGGTCGGCCTGATCCGGGGCCTGTCGGCAAAAAGCGACATCCAGATCGGCGTGATCGGCTTCAACAACAGCAACGACCTGCTGCAGCCGCTGACCCAGGACCGGAACAGCGTGGTTGCGGCTCTGCGTGGCCTGAAGCGGTCCGGCGGCACCAACCTGGCTGCCGGCATCGAGACGGCCGTTGATGAGCTGAAGCGCAACGGCAGGGAAGAATCGTCCCGGGTCATCGTGCTGTTCACCGACGGTATCTCCAACGAGAAGAAGGCGCGGGAGGCGGCCAACTACGCGAAGTCGGAAGGCATCGCGGTGCAGACCCTGCTGCTTGGGGAAAATCTGAAAGGCGGCTTCCTGCTCGAGGAGATCGCCGGGAACACGGGCGGCAGCTTCGTCTGGGTGCTGAACCCCACGGATCTGCCCGAGGCCTTCCTCAACATGAAGACCACGGGTGTTGATTCGGTGACGCTGAGCGTAAACGGATCGGAGCCGATGCCTGCGGAGCTGACAGCCGGCGCCTTCAGCGGCACGCTGCCGCTGGTGGCAGGCGAGAATCGCATCGTTGCCTCCGCCACCAGCCTGGACGGCCAGACTCGTGAGTCGGTGGTGATGGTCAACGTGGCGGATGCCAGCTGCGCGACGCTCGAGGTGGCGGCTACCAATGATGGCCGATCGGCCATCTCGCTGAACGAGCGCGCGGTGCAGATTGTGGTCGATGCCTCCCGGAGCATGTGGGGGCAACTCGACGGCACCGCGAAGATGGAGATTGCCAAGGACATTCTGCGCGACGCCTCTGCGTCGCTGCCCGATGATCTGGACCTGGCGCTCAGGGCGTATGGGCATACCAGCGCCAGCGAAGAGAACAACTGCGCCGACTCCGGCCTGCTGGTGCCCTTCGGCAGCGCCAACCGAAGCGCCCTGCACGCGGCCATCGATGGCCTGAAGCCGAAAGGGCAGACACCCATCGCCTTTGCTCTGAAGCAGGCGGCCGCCGACTTCGATGCGCTCGACAGCGAGCGCACGCTGGTGCTGGTCACGGATGGCCTCGAGAGCTGTGGCGGTGATCCGGTGGCTGCCGCCCGCGAGCTCTACGACCGCGGCATCCGGATCCACGTGATCGGCTTCGGTCTCGGCAGCGCCAAAGATGAGGATACGGCCAGCCTGAAGACGATTGCTTACGCCTCCGGCGGCTCCTACTTCACGGCCAACAGCGCCGACGAGCTGCGTGGGGCGCTGGACGCGACCGTAGGCACCCGCTATCAGGTGCTTGCCGATGGCGAGGTGGTGGCGAGCGGGGTGCTCGGCAACAACACGCCGATGTTCCTGCCCACCGGCGACTATCGGATCCAGTTCGACAGCACGCCGCGCCACGAGGTGCCATTTACCCTCTCTGCGCGGGACCGGCTGAACCTGATGCTGGAGCGCGAGGATGGCGTGATTGCCCACCGGGAGTACCGGGACCTGATGCCGGACGCGAGCTCCTGCGAAGCAGCGCAGGCGCAGCATCAGCGCCTTGCCGGGGCGCCGACCTTCTAACCCCGCCGGCCTCAGCCGGCGGCATCGCCCGCCGTATGGCTTGAACTCGGGCCCGCCGGCCGTCTAGCCTCTGCCTGAGGCGTGAACCCGGGCGGCGGCAATGACGACCAACCCACTGGACAACGGCAGCTTCTGGTTCGACTCGCTGCCTGAACCACCGGCGGCGCAGCCACCCGAATCCCTGCCGGACCGGGTGGACGTGGCGATCATCGGCGCCGGCTACACCGGTCTCTGGACGGCCTACTACCTGTCCCAGCAGCAACCCGACCTGGACATTGCCGTCTTTGAGGCGGTGACCGTGGGTTTCGGCGCCAGCGGCCGCAACGGTGGCTGGTGCATGGGGCTGGCCTGGGGGATCGACGAGATGCTGAAAGATCCCAGCCGGCAGCAGCAGGGGCTGGACCTTCTGAACGCCATGCACGACACGGTCGATGAGGTCGGTCGGGTCAGCCAGGCGGAGAACATCGATTGTCACTACGCCAAGGGCGGCACCCTGACGGTGGCGACCATGCCTTTTCGAGCAGCGGAAATCCGCGCCCGGGTCGAACGCTTTCACGCGCTCGGCTACACGGACGATGACTACAGCTGGCTGCCGGAAGCGGAGGCCCGCGCTCGTATCGGCAGCCGGTTCAACTTCGGCGCGGCCTACACCAGCCACTGCGCGGCGATCCATCCGGCCAGGCTTGCCCGCGGCCTGGGCCGGACTGTCCGCAGCAAGGGAGTGAAGATCTTCGAGCTGACACCGGTGCTGGATCTGGAGGCCGGCCAGGTGAGGACGGAGCGAGGCGTGGTGAAGGCCGACGTGGTGCTGCGCGCAACAGAAGGGTACACGGAGTCGCTTCCCAGCCAGTCGCGGCGGATCATGCCGCTGTACTCCATGATGGTTGCCACGGAGCCGTTGCCGGAAGGAACCTGGCAGGAGATCGGCCTGGCGCGCCGCGAGACCTTCGGTGATGGTCGTCGGGTCACCATCTACGGCCAGCGCACGCTGGACGATCGGCTCGCCTTCGGCGGCCGGGCAGGCTACTACTTTGGGTCCAGGCGGAAGCGGGTGATCGATCCGGGTGACCCCATGCTCGACAACGTCGAAGCGAACCTGCGCGATTTCTTTCCGGCGCTGGCAGGCCACGCGATTACCCACCGCTGGGGTGGGCTGATGGGCGCGCCGCGGCACTTCCGGCCCTGCGTAACCTTTGATCGCCGAACCGGGGTGGGCAGCGCAGGCGGCTACGTGGGCGAAGGGGTAGCGGCCAGCAACCTGGCCGGACGCCTGCTGACGGATCTGGTTCTGAATCGCGAGAGCGATCTGACCCGCCTGGCCTGGGTGGACGACACGCCGCGGCGCTGGGAGATCGAGCCGATCCGCTGGCTGGGTGCGCGCCTGATGCGTTACTCCGCAGAGCGCGCGGATCGAGCTGAGCGGGCCAGCGGCAGGCCGTCCCGGTTCTGGGGCGGCCTGTTCAGTCGGGTGATGGGCTAGCCAATGCGCCCGCTTCCTCAGTAGGCTTTGCCTATCGCAATCTGAGTCCGGTCCGCGTCGCTGATGAGGTCATCTCTACAGGTTATCTGCGTCATCACGCTGGCGGTTCTGAGCGCCCCGGCGCACGGCAACAACGACGTGCTGCCCCGCCTGCTGACGAACGTGCCCATCGGCCTCAACTGGGTGAGCCTCGGCTACACCTACTCGACGGGCAACGTCAGCGTCGATCCGAGCATCGCGCTCGACGTGGAAGCGGATCTGCACACCTACGTGATGAGCTACACCCGCTCCTTCGCGGCCTTCGGTCAGTCGGCGACCTTTACCGCCGCGGTGCCCTACGCGGACCTGACGCTGTCCGGCATTGTGCAGGACGAGCCGGTCACCGCCCAGGATGACCGTTTCTCAGATCCCGCGTTCCGTCTGGCTTTCAACCTGAGCGGCGCTCCGGCGCTGGAGATGCAGGAATTCGGCAGCTACCGGCAGAAGACCATCGTCGGGTTCGATATCGAAGTCAGGGTACCCCTGGGTCACTACGACAAGACCCGGCAGATCAACTTCGGCGCCAACCGCTGGACCGTGATCCCGGAGCTGGGTATCGCCCATCGGTTCAAACGCTTCACCCTCGAAGGGGCGGCAACGCTTGCGTTCTTTTCTGATAACGACGAGTACCTGGTCGACCAGACCCTGAAGCAGGAACCCATCGCCGCCGTTCGTGCCAACCTCATTTACCACTTCCGTCGTCCGGGCACCTGGATCGGTTTCAGCACCATGTACCTGCGCGGCGGCGAGACGTCGATCGATGGGGCAGACCGGCAGGATCTTCAGTCCACCAGCCGGGCCGGCATCTCGCTCTCCGTGCCTTTTGCCGGTCGGCACAACGTGCTGATCAAATACTCCCGAGGGATGACCACGCGCATCGGCGCGGACTTCCAGAACTACAACGTCAGCTACACCTACCGGTTCTGACTGGCACTGCAGAGGAGACGACGATGGAACGCAAAACGGTGACGCTGGGCAACGGCACCACGATCAGCTACCTGGAGCGGCAGGGTGGCGATGAGCCGCTGGTGCTGCTGCACGGCATCACGGACAACGCGCGAACCTACGAGCCGCTGGCGGCGCGGATCAGCGACCGCTTCACGGTCTACGCGCTGGACTTCCGTGGCCACGGCCAATCGTCCAAGCCGGACGATCTCTACGACACGGACGCCTACGCAGACGACGTGCGTTGCTTCATTCGTGAGGTTGCTGGCGCGCCGGTGCTGCTGGAGGGCCACTCGCTCGGCGGTGTCGTCTCCGTTCAGGTTGGCGCCAGCGCGCCGGAGCTCGTCTCCGGCCTGATTCTCGAAGACCCGCCGCTGTACTTCGTCAACGACATCAACGAGATCTATCGGGCGCTGTTCGAAGGCATCGTGGTCATGTCGACCACCCTGCAGGACGGCAGCCAGAGCCCGGCGCACTGGTTCGAGGTGATGGCGAGCGCGCCGGACCCCTACTCGGGCAGGCCCGGCATCGAAACCATGGGTGAAGAGCGCATCCACCTGCGGCTCGAATCAATTGGCCAGATGAAGCCGAAGGCGTTGCGTGACGCCATCGACGGCTCGCTGAAGTGGGACACGGATGCGGTGCTTGGCAGGATCGAGTGTCCGGTCACCCTGCTCTGGGGCGATCCGGCCATCGGCGCGGTGATGACGGGCGAGGAGGTCGATCAGGCGGTTGGTGCTATCGGTGATTGTCGGGCCGTGCAGGCGCCGACCGTTGGCCACCTCATTCACGATCAGGCGCCGGAGGTGTGGCTGGACGCGGTCAACGGCTGGTCCCGTTAGGCGGCCGCACTCAGTCCAGCCGGAATCCCTGGTAGCCGCCCGCCGCCACCTGCTCGCAGCGCTCCCGGTACTTGGGGTAACCGCCCACGTAAGGCATGAAGATCCTCGGCTTGCCGGGGATGTTGGCACCCAGGTACCAGGAGTTGCAGCTCGGGGTGGTGTACATGGTGCCTTCGGCCACCGCGTTCACGTGCGCCACCCAGTCTGACTCGGCTTCCGGCAACGCTTCGATGCGCTGATGACCGTGCTTGCGCAGATAGCTGATGCACTCGGCAATCCAGTTCACGTGCTGCTCGATGGCGACCAGCATGTTGCAGAGCACGGACGGGCTGCCGGGACCGGTTACGGTGAAGAGGTTAGGGCAATCGGACAGGGCAAGGCCGAGATAGGCAACCGGTCCGTGTGCCCACTTGTCTGCCAGCCGGGTGCCGTTCCTGCCCGTGATGTTGGCCCGCAGCAGTGCGCCGGTCATGGCGTCGAAGCCGGTGGCGTAGATCAGCACGTCGAATTCGTAGGTCGCGTCGCCGGTCGCCAGGCCGGTCTCGGTGATCGCCTGGATAGGGGCGCTGGCGACGTCCACCAGGGTGACGTTGTCCCGGTTGAAGGTCTCGTAGTAGTCACGATCCAGAACCTGCCGCTTGCAGCCGAGCCCGTAGGTGGTCGGGCAGAGCGTTTCTGCCGTTTCCTCATCCTCCACCAGGCCGCGGATCCCGTCGCGGAACGCGGCATTTGCCGCCTCGTTGGCCTCCTCGCTGGTATAGGCGTCCCGGAACGACAGCAGCACGCCCAGGCCCCGCTCGCTGACCAGGTTGCGACGCTGCTCCTCGGTGAGGTCCAGTATTCCCATGCTGCCGCTTTCCGGCGCCATGGGAACGGCGGAAGGCAGCGCCAGCGCCCGGTCCGCGGCACGCTCCGTTCTGCTCGTGCTCTTCACCGGCCGGAAGCCGGACACCCCACCGGCGTTGTTCTGCTGCATGTCCCGGATCTGCCGGTAATTCTCCCGGAACTCGTCCTGCACGGCCGCGCGCATCGCCTTGCGATTCGCCGGTACGGTGTAGACCGGCGTGCGCTGAAACACCGTCAGGTGCTCCGCGGCCCGGGCCAGCTCGGGAATGGCCTGCACCCCTGAGGAGCCGGTGCCGATGATGCCGACCCGCTTGCCGCTGAGGTCGACGGGCTCTTTCGGCCAGAGGCCCGTGTGCAGAACCTGGCCTCTGAAGCTGTCCTTGCCGGGGATATCCGGCGTGTTCGGGACCGACAGGCAGCCGGTGGCCATCACGCAGTAGCGGGCCTCGAAGGTCTCACCGGCTTCTGTGTCGAGTTGCCAGAGGTTGTCGGCCTCCTGATAGGTGACGGACGTGACGCGGGTATCGAAGCGGATGTCGCGGCGCAGATCGAACCGGTCGGCGACATGGTTGGCATAGCGGAGAATGTCCGGCTGGGCGGAGAAAACCTCCGGCCAGTCCCATTCCTGCTCCAGCGCCTCGGAGAAGCCGTAGGAGTACTCGAGGCTCGGCACGTCGCACCGGGCGCCCGGGTAGCGGTTCCAGTACCAGGTGCCGCCGACATCGCTGCCGGCTTCGAGGGCGAGCACGGAAAGTCCCAGCTCGCGGAACTTGAAAATGGCGTACATGCCGGCAAAGCCGGCGCCTACGATGAGCACGTCTCTCGGCGGACGATCCGACATGAGGCCCCTCCCAAGGCATCACGGACAGTCCGGCAGTATATCAGTCGGGCGCGCCGTCCAGTCGAGCCAGCTGCCGCTCCAGCCGTTGCAGCGCGCGCTGGGTGGTGCGCAGCTCGCGGAGAATCTCGTCCCGGTTCGGCGGCGTTTCGATCTCCCGCAGGCGCTCCGCCTTGGCCTCATCCAGGTTGTTCAGCACCACGGCGATGAACAGGTTCACCACCACGAAGGTGCCCATCACCACGAAGCTGACGAAGTACACCCAGGCCCAGGCGTAGGTCTGCATGGCGGCGTACATGATGTCCGTCCAGTCCTCGAGGGTGACGATGCGGAACAGCGACAAGAGAGAGATGCCCAGGGTCCGCCAGTGGGTCGGATCCGCCTCGTGAAAGAGGTGATAGCCGGCGACGCCGTACATGTAGAAGATGATGGAGAGCAGGATAAGCACGTTGCCCATGCTCGGAATGGAACGGATCAGCGTCGCTACGATCAGCCTCAGCTCCGGGAAGCTGGAGACGAGCCGCAGCACCCTGAGCAGCCTCGCCAGGCGCGCCAGCGTCGCCAGCTCGCCGGTAGCCGGGATCAGGCTCACCAGGATGATGCTGAAGTCGAAGATGTTCCAGCCGTCCTTGAAGTAGCGGCCGATGGTCGGCGCCAGCGCCCCCATCTTCAGCACGGCTTCGATGATGAAGATGAGCAGGAACAGCTCGTTGGCCAGGTTGAAGAGCTCACCGAAGCGCGACCGCAGCGTTTCAGAGGTGTCGAGGCCGATCACCGCGGCGTTGGCGATGATCACCGCGGTGATGCTGTGCTGGAACCAGTCGCTATCGACGACGCGGGCAAGCCGCAGGGGCAATCCTGCTCTCGCCAGCTCGACGTACTTCAGTTTGTCCATGGGATGCAGCGCTCGAGAAAAACCCGCCAATCATCCAGACCTGGCGCCCGGGGTTCAACACGCTGCCGTTCCGGGCGCTGGCGAGCCTGCCGCCTGCTCTCTAAACTGCTGGCAATGGGGATGACTCAGTCGAGGGGCAGTTGACGGCGCCCGCCTATCAGCTTGAAACCGTTTCGGACGAATCCGGTCGCCGGCTGCTGGTGAACCTGGAAGGCGACTGGCTCTTCGACAACGCCACCGAGGTGGAGTCGTCCCTGCAGGCGCTGGAACCCGCCGGTGTGGCCCAGGTGGAGTTCCGCTGCGCCGGGCTCGAGCAGATCGATCTGACGGGTGCCTGGTTGCTCTACGGCAAATCGCTGGAGCTCGAAGAGACCGGCTGCCAGACCGAGTTTTCCGGCTTCAAAGACGTGCACATGAAGTTCCTGAGCCACGTCATCGAGCGGCCGGTCAGCGACGATGAGCCGGAACCCGAAAAACCCGGCGCCTTCATGAGCGTCATGGCCTTCACCGGGCGTGGCGCCTACGAGTTCGTCCACGAATTGGGCGAGATGACCATGATGACCATCGACGGCTTCCGCCGACCGTCGGTGCTGGCCTATCGGGAAACGGTCAACCAGCTCATGGATGTGGGGCTGAAGGCCATTCCCATCATCGTGGTGATGTCTTTCCTGATCGGCATCGTGCTGGCCTATCAGGCCCAGGGCCAGCTGTCCCGACTTGGCGCCGGCGCTTTCACCATCGATCTGGTGGCCATCTCCATACTCCGGGAGATGGGCGTGCTGCTGACGGCCATCATGGTGGCCGGTCGTTCCGGCAGCGCGTTTGCGGCCTCTCTCGGCTCCATGAAGCTGAACGAAGAAACGGATGCCATGCAGGTGATGGGTCTGTCCGTGAGCGGCACGCTCATCCTGCCGCGCATACTGGGCCTGGTGATCGCCGTGCCGATCCTGACCGCGCTCTCGGATCTGGCCGGCATCGCCGGCGCCTGGGCCGTCGGCGTTGCGCTGCTGGATATCTCCAGCATCGAGTTTTCCACCCGCATCGTCGAGGCGGTCAGCCTGAACACGGTGCTGGTGGGCATCTCCAAGGCGCCGGTGTTCGCCATATTGATCGGCGCGGTGTCCTGCCTGCGCGGTCTGCAGGTGACCGCCTCGGCAGAAGAGCTCGGCCAGCTCACCACCCGGGCGGTGGTCGAGGCCATCTTCCTCGTGATCATCGCCGACGCCATCTTCTCGATCATCTACACGGAGCTGGGTATCTGATGTCGGCGCCGGCCATATCCGTTCAGGGCCTTGTTAACCAGTTTGGTGATCACCGGGTCCACGACGGTCTCGACCTGGAGGTGCGGCGGGGAGAGATTCTCTCCATCGTTGGCGGCTCGGGCTCCGGAAAGTCGGTGCTGCTCCGCTCCATGCTCGGGCTGCAGGTGCCCAGGGAGGGAACGGTGGAAGTGCTGGGTATGCCCATCGCACCCGGCCTGCCCGTGCCGCACCGCCGTTGGGGCGTGCTTTTTCAGCGTGGCGCGCTGTTCTCCGGCCTCACGGTGCGGGAAAACGTGGAGCTGCCGATCAGCCTGCACTCGACCATGAGCGCCCAGACCCGATCGAAGCTGGCCAGCCTGAAGATTCAGATGGCCGGCCTGCCCCTCAACGCGGAGAGCAAAGTCCCTTCCGAACTGTCGGGTGGTATGGTGAAGCGGGCGGCGCTGGCGAGGGCGCTGGCGCTGGATCCGGAGCTTCTGTTTCTCGACGAGCCGACGGCCGGGCTTGATCCGATCGCCGCGGAAGAGTTCGAGGACGTCATCCTGTACCTGCGGGAGAGCCTGGATCTGACGGTGGTGATCATCACCCACGACCTCGATACGCTGTATTCCTTGAGCGATCGGGTTGCGGTGCTCGTGGACAAGAAAGCCCGCACGGGGACGCTGGACGAGGTGGCGAAGATTGACCACCCCTGGGTGTCCAGCTACTTCAACGGCGTTCGGGCGCGCATCATCCGAACCGGGGAGACAGTCAATTGAACCCTCATACCAACTTCGTGGCGGTGGGCCTGTTTCTGCTCTTCGGCAGCATCGCCCTGGTCGGGCTGGTGATGTGGCTGGGCAAAGCCGGGGATACCACCCCGACCGCAGGCTACGTGGTGCAGATCGACGGCAACGTGAACGGTCTCTCCAACGGCAGCATCGTCCGCTACCTGGGTGTAAACGTCGGCTCCGTCGTGGACATCGTCCTGCACACGGACGGCGCGGAGCCGATCGTGGAAGTCTGGATCAGGATCCAGGAAGGGCTTCCCATCGGTGAGGCAACCTACGCCACGCTGGTGGCGCAAGGTGTAACAGGCATCGCCAACGTCGACCTCGCCAACGATCTGGGCTCGGCACGGCCGCAGGTGATGCACGCCTCGGGCGTTCCGATAATACCGTTCCGCGCCAGCGGGCTGTCCGCCCTGCTGTCCGGCGGCGGCGATCTGACGGTTGGCGCGCAGCGATTGATCACCCGGCTCAACGCCTGGGCCGGCGAGGAGAACCGGGCGCGTGTCGAGGAGATTCTCGAGAACCTGGCGGTGCTTTCCGAGGCCCTGGCGAAAGAAGGCGAGGAAATCCCCGAGCTGGTGGACTCGCTGAAACGAACCATGGCAAGCCTGGAGCGAACGGCGGTGGGTCTCGAAGGTGTGGTCGCGGAGGATTGGCCGGTGATCGCCGAGGATCTGAAAGCGACCAGCGCCAACCTGTCGGCGGCATCCGCCCGGGTGGATGGCTGGCTGGAGCGGAACGAAGAGAGCGTCGACCGGCTGCTCGGCGAAGGCCTGGACGACGTGACCGGTCTGGTTGCCGATCTGCGGCAGGCGGCCGAGCAGCTGAACCGGCTGAGCACGCGGCTGCGGGAGGATCCGTCCCGGCTGATCTACCGACAGGCGCAGGACCCGGTGGTGGCTGAACCCTGATGAGAACCGGACGAGGTAGAGCGATGAAACTGCTTCCCACCTTCCTGCTGCTGGCACTGCCGCTGGCAGGCTGCATGCCGGACCTCAAATCCGACCTGCCGCCGGATCGGGTCTACTGGCTGGAAGTGCCCGAGGTGACCGATCCGCCTGCGGTAGATCTGATCGTGGCGGTAGTGCCCGGGCTCGACTCGGACCGGATCTGGTTGCTCGAGCAGGATCAGCGGCTCAACTACTACGCGGGTGCCTACTGGCCGGACAACCTGAGGCCGCTGCTCGCGAGCCTGCTCGAACGGGCGCTGGATCCGCAGCGATCGGCTGGAGAGGTGCGGGTGCTGATCGAGAGGTTCTTCGCCGTCGATGTGGGAGATGGGGTTCCACCGGAGGTGACGGTGCGGGCGCTGCTGGAAAGTGAGAGCGGACGGTGCCGGTTCGAGCGGGTAGAGACGCTGGCGGACGCCCGCCTGCGCAGCGTGGTGGCGGGTCACCAGCAGGCCCTCGACCGGCTGGCAGCGGCCCTCGCTGAATTTGCGCGAACGGGCCGCTGCCCCTGAGGCCTCCGCCGGGCGGAGGAATTCTAAAGGTGGACGAAGTCGCCGCGCTTGACCCGGGTGCCTTCCACCAGCACCGCCCGGGCGAACTTCTCGCTCACCTCGACGATCTCCACCTTCGCCACCTCCCGTTCGATGGTATCGAGCAGGAGCCCGGTGGCGGGATCGATCAGGGTTCGAACCACGGTCGAGACCTTGAGCTTGTCGCCGAGGCGCACGCCGCTGGCACTGTCAGCGTTCAGCCACACCTCGTTGGCGTCTGAGCTGGCAATCTGGAAGCGACGCTCGGTGGTGCGCTCCAGATCCTCGGCGATGAGCAGCACGGCCTGGCCGAGCGCGTTGCGCGAGGCAATTCCCAGCGGTGACTTGGCGAAGGTGTCGCCACCCAGGCTGGCCTTCTTGTAGTCGAGGCCAATGGTCCAGCCGCCGGTTTTGGAATCCGCAGTCACCCGATGCGAGAACTTCACCTGGCCGGTGGTGGCGTCGATCACGCTGACGTCCAGGCCAACATGCGCCTTGCTGCCGTTCCGACCCAGGCGCAAGCCGAGCGGGGTCTTCGGCAGCGCCATGCCCAGGGTCAGGCCGCCGCCCTGCTTGTTCGGATCGAACTCGGTGATCGTGCCTTTGATGATCACCTCAGCACCGACCAGCCGGCCGGCGCCGGGCGCCGTGTCCCGGTTTACCACGCCAGCCAGGCCGAGCTCCTGCTCGCGCAGGATGTCCGTCAGGCCGGTCCGGTCCAGGACCACGAAGCAGTCCGTGGCGTTCAGGCTAGTGGCGAGCTGTGCCGCGAGGCCATCACCGACGTTGAAGCCTTCGAAGGAAGCCATCTTGCCGGTCGCGTAGAAACCGTAGACGGCGACCCGAGGCTTCAGGCCCTTGCATCTCAGGCTAGCAAGGGCCTGCTCCATCTCCTCGGCGGTGGGTTGCTTGGCTTTCTTCGGCTTCGCTTCCGCGCCGGCGTAAACCAGGGTAGCGGCGAGGCCGATGAGGGCGAGCAGGACGAGTTTTCTGGTTCGGGTCATGGTCAGTCTCTCAATGCTGATCGATGGGCTTTGACTCATGGGTCACGGTCAGCCCGAATCAGGTTCACTGCGATTTCTCTTCCTGCGTCGAATCTGCCTCTGGCTCTGCCTCGGCGGCGGCCTCCGCTGCAGCCGCTTTGTCCAGCAGCGATTCCAGGTAGCGGATCTGCACGCCTTCCAGCCGCGGCGTGACGCCGATCGGGTACAGGTAGTAGAGCTGGCCGCGTTCGAGCGGCAGGCTCCTGAGCGAGTACTCGGCCATCAGCCGCTGGATCGCCGGATCGAAGCGATCCTCCGCCCGGATCACGAAGCCCGGGTGCCAGGCGATGGCGGCGCTGGCCGGAGCCGATGCCTGCAGCGGGCCGCCGTAGGGTCCGATCAGAAAGAGGGCGCTGAGCACAGCAGTAGCCAGTGCCTGGGTCAGGTAGCTGCGAATCTTCATGGCTGGCCTCCGTTGACGGTCACCATGTCGCCGCCGGCTGATACGTTGGTGCCGGTGACGTCGCCCGAGTTGTTGCCGCAGATCACCACGGTGTTGCCGCCGTTGTTTTCCACGTCCACGTCGAGGCAACGGAACTGCTGCTCGAATCGGGCCAGTTGGTTGTTGGTCTGCACGCGCAAGGCGCTCACGGTGGGGCTGTCCACGTGGCGGCCCGGGCTCTGGGTGATCAGGCGCGGCGCGCCGGCTCTGGCGGCGTTGTCGCGCTGAGCGCGGTCCCGCTCAATGCGCATGCGCATCTCGTACATGCGTTGCAGCAGCGCCTTGTCCGGATCCTGAGCCTTTCTGGCAGCCGTGTCGGCGTGGCCATCAACGGCAGCGGTAACGCAGAACAGAAACAGGGCAATGGCGATGGCGGAGAGGAGATTGAAGTCAGATTGCCGCTTCATGAGTGTTCTCCCTGAAATAGTGAGTGTGATGAGTGGTGCTGGTGGGCCGAAAAAAGGGGGCGGATGCCCCCTTTCCCAGGTCGACGCGCCGCCGCGGGGCGGCGCGGGACTCGAGCTCAGCGGATGACCGAGCTCATGGGATCCGCGATGGAGTTCGCGGCATCGCCTGCCTGGTCTACGGAGGCACCGGACTGCTGACCGACGCTACCGCTCACACCAGCCGTGGTGTTGCCGATCGGCGAGCCGAAGATGCCCTTCGGGCCCATGTCACCACCCGCGAAGGTGTTGGCCTGGGAGATCGGCGCGGTGCTGTGACCCTGGATGAACACGTTGTTCTGCGGCAGCTGGTTGATGTTCTCGTTGACGAGAGCCGGGCCGTAGTAAACCGTCTCTTCGTTACCAGCGCTCACCAGGTTGGTACCGCCTTCTACGCCTACAGAGTGGCCGCTCGCTGCGCCGTAGACCTGGGTGTCAGCCTGGTGGCCGGCATCCTGATCCTGGAACTTGTGCGACGTCATGGTCGGCGTAGCCAGCAGGAAGTCGAGGGCGACATCGTTGTCTTCAGACGTGGTGACGTCGTTGTCTTCCTGATGGGTGTAGTCGTTGTCCTCGGTGACCGTAGAGGTGTAGTCATCGTCAGAGCTGTAGTGCGAGTCGTTGTCTTCGCTGGTACGCACAGACGAGATCCAGTCGTTGTCTTCGGTAACCGTAGACGTGAAGTCATCGTCGGAGCTGTAGCTCGAGTCGTTGTCTTCGCTGGTGCGGACTGAAGAGATCCAGTCGTTGTCCTGCGTTTCGGTCCGGGTGGACGTGGTTTCAACGGAAGACTGGCTGTTGAAAGAGTCGGCGATGCTGATCGCGTCGTCGTCAGATACAGCCGTGTACCAGGAATCGTAGGGGCCTGCAGCGGCGGAGCTGGCAGCAATCACGCCGGCGAGAACCAGGGTCAGTTTGAAAGGGGCCTTTTTCATTGGGTCTCTCCTCGAGAGGTCGTTTGGGTCGGTTTCGGCGAGTCCGGCGGTTGCCGTCGTCTGCCTTACCGATTGAGTAACGACCTCGAAAGAAGAGGTTCAAAGAAAAGTGGAAGTTTTTTCAGATCACTCGGGAACGCCGTCGCCGTAGACGTTAATCGCCCGGTTGAATGGCGCCTCGCCCGCTTCATCGTAGCCGGAGCGGGCGATCTCGTCGGCCTGCCAGAGCAGGGCAGCGTCCGGGTGGGACAACAGTGCCCGGACGGCGTCCCGGGACTCGGCATCCAGATCGGCGAATGCCGCTCTGAGCTGTTCCAGGCAGTAAACGCGATATCGCGACACCGGCAGCTGGACGTAATGGCAGCCCTGCACCGTCATCTCGAAGTGGTGGGCATCACGGGCGTAAGCGCTGGCGTTCTCGGCGAGCTGGACCAGATGGGTTTCGCAGATCTCTTTCAGCAGGGCCTCCGCGTCCTCCGGCACCCGATCGAGGAATACCGGTTCCGGGGCGCTCTGTCCGGCATTCCAGACCCTGGACAGCCAATCGAACACGGCCGGTGCTTCATTGCGCATGATCTCAGCCGGCGTCGGATCCTGGCCGAAGTGCCGCAGCATGGGTCCCATCAGGCCGAAGTCGGCCAGGCTGGGGGCATTGCCGAGCAGGTAGGGTCGGGACTCGAGCATGCTGGTCATGCCAGCCAGCGCGGCGCGATAACCCGCCTCCACGTGAGCACGGGTTTCCGGGCGCACACCGTCTTTCAGAACGAAACCTGTTCGCTGCCGGCGGCTGATCACCCGCAGCTTCCAGGCTCGCGGCAGGCGCAGGTGGCCGGCCACCTCGTCGACCAGGATGCGCGAGAGCAGGGCCCGGTCGTGCTCGTAGCTCCAGCGGTAGTGCATGGCCGGGCGCCAGAGCCACTCGTCGGCGTAGTCTTCAATGAGCCGGGCGATGAAGCCGACCACCGGGTCGGCGGGCATCACCGGCCGGGACGGATGCTCGCGCTCGAGCTGCAGGATCATCGGCGTGCTGTCCGACATCCAGCGGCCGTCGTCCCGCTCTACGATGGGCACCTGGATCGCGCCCACCTGCTCGCGGATTCGCTTCGCCTCGGCGTAGGGCGGGCGCATCTCGTAGTCGATGCCTTTGTAGCGGAGGTAAGCCTCCAGCTTGCCGGTGTAGTAGGAAACGGATACGCCCCAGACGATCATCGCTGATCGCTCTATGGGGAGAGGGCGGTGAAGCTCAGCCGGCCTTCCTCGCCGTAGCCAATGTCGAGCGGAAAGCCCACCGTCTTGTAGCGGCCTTTCTCCACGTGGGTGATGTGCACCACGGCGATGGTGCCTTCCGGCAGATCGTTGACGTGCACGCGAAACAGGCCGCCGGCGGAGCGGATGCCTTCGGTGGGTTCCGCATAACCCATGGCTGCCCAGGCAGGCACGTCGATCTCCCGGCGCAGCTGTGCCAGGTAGGCGTCATTGGCGTTCAGCAGCATGCGCTGATCTTCGCCGGGCAGCTGGTCCCAGAGCGAGAAGCCCCTGGAAAAATCGAAGTCGCCGGAGCGGGACCAGCCCGAGTGGCTGGTGGAGCGGTCGATGAGCTGACCGTCCTGGTAGGTGGAGCGGGTGGTGGTGACGGAAACCGACAGGCTCCAGCTGCCCCAGAGGTCGTAGCCCAGGTACTGCTCCGGCCAGATTCGCGTGCAGTCCGGTGCCTCCAGAAACATCGTGTGGAAGGTGCCCTTACCCTTCGCCTTGTCCACCTTGGCGGAGATCACCAGGCCGTCTTCGTAGGCCTGGCCGCCGATCCGGATCCGCGCGTCGCCGCTCGGATGATCGATCTTCTCCTTGTGCTTGTTCTTCACCGGGTCTTTGTAGAGCTTGGGTTTCTTCTTCGAGCCGCCGCCTCCGCCGCCGAGAAAGCCGCCGACCAGCTGACCGATGGCGGCGTTGGCTGCCGCGCCCATCAGATCGCCCATGAAGCCGTCCGCGTCGCCCAGGTCCAACGGCTCGGCGGCGAGCGGGGTGGCGCAACGGGTCGCCGCTTCGCTGGCGACCTGCTGCTCGATGGGGCTCAGATCCAGGTCGAGCTCCGGGAACGGGCTCGGCTCCGAGTACTGGAAGCCGCCCTTGTCGCTCGGCTGGATGTAGCTGGCAATCTGCGCTGCGGGCGGCGCGCCGGCGCCTGGCGGCAACTCCTGGCCGTGCAGCGCCTGGGCTGTCAGCGCGGTGATGGCCGCCAGCGTGAGCCTAGAAAGCGTTGAGATCTGCATGAGCTCCTCCCTGATCGCAGGCCACAGCGTCTGCGGTGGCCGTTGCTGCAGCCTTGCAGGCATCCACCAACCCGGCCCCGAAGCTCGGGTCGCTACCCGCTTCACCGAGGTCCCGGCTGCTGGTCTTGATCACCATGGCGATTTCCCGAGAGGTCATCAGCGGGCCCAGCTCGCGAATCAGCGCGGCGATGCCGCTGACGTGAGCCGCTGCCATCGACGTGCCTGACAGCGGCGGGTACTGGCCGTTCGGCACCGTGGCGACGATGTCCACACCTGGAGCGGCGATGTCGATGTAGGCACCGCGATTGGCCTGGGGGTAGAGCCGGTCGATGGCATCCACCGCGGTGACCGCAAGCACGCCGGGAATGGCTGCCGGATAGCCAGGCTTGCCGTGGATGCCGCCGTTGCCCGCGCCGGCGACCACCAGTCGGCCCTGATCGAGCGCCAGGTTCACGTAACGGCTCACCAGATCATCCGGCGGCCCCGCCAGGCTCATGTTGATGATGGCAGCGTCTTCGCTCATGGCCACGTCCAGCGCTTTCACCAGCGTGCTGGTGGTGCAGCGAGCGGCCAGGCCGCCCGGCTCCTTCGGCTGGCAGGCTTTGATGGGCAGCAGCTCGGCGGCAGGTGCGACGCCATAGCTGCCGATGGCATTGTCGGCCTCGGCGGCGATGATGCCTGCCACTGCGGTGCCGTGATTTTCGGCGGCATAGCCGTTGCCGGTGGTATCCACAGGCTCCCGGAGCCGGCCGGACAGATCCGGATGGCTGGCGTCGATGCCGGTATCGATCACGGCGACGAGCTGACCGGTTCCGGCCGCCTCGCCGTGCAGCCTGAGCGCACCGGTCATACCCGGCGCGTAGTTCATGGCCGCGAACGGATCCGAGTAGGGGCGTGGCGGGCTGGCCGGTGCTGGCACCAGACCGGCTTCTGCCGTGGTTTCGAACACGTACTCGGGTTGCGCGCCGGTCACCCGGGCATCCAGCGCCAGCGCAGCGATGACGGTGAAGATGTTCTGGCTGGTGGCATAAGTGACGATGTTCTCGCCGGTGCTGACCAGGGGTTGCTCGCGCAGCACAGTGAGGCCATAGGCGTTGGCGACATTGGTCACGTCGGCGGTGGCGACCAGGGCAACAACGATGCCCGGCAGCCTGGCCGGCTCGATGGCGCTCAACGGCACCTTCACCTCCGAGCAGCCGGCGCCGACCACCAGGGTCCAGTCGCTGGTGTCAGCCGGTAGCTGGTCGGTGCCCAGATCGACGCCGCCGCCCGGATTGAACAGGGAAGCGACGTTGAATTCGAAGCTCCGCGTGGCAGGTTCACCGACCGGCTCCGAGGTGGCCTCCGACGTCATCTCTTCTCTGGCGTCGGCGGTTTCGGATGGCGTCTCGTCGGTTGTCGTTGGGCCTTCTGTTAGTGGGGCGTCATCGCTTGCAGCGCTGCCGACGGCCTCGCCTTCAGCGGCGGCAGAAGCCGATTGCGGATCGGCACCGGCGGCTGTGTCGGCCGCTTTGTCAGCAGCCGGGCTGCTGCCTTCCGGCCCCGTGCCGCCGGGCGTGTCCAGCAGCGACAGGTCGATGGTGACGTTCTGGCCCGTGGCGATGGCGCCGGCTTCGTCCAGCGGCGGCACCAGCGGTGCGCCCCGGCAGCTGCCCGCCTCGGGATCCGACGGATCGGGCACCACCACCGTCTCCGGGGCGTTTCTGACCAGCCGTGCCTGAATGGCTTCCGGGCTCTGCGCGCTGCCGGGAGTTGCGCTGCCGCGCAGCTGAATGCCCTGGCAGACGCTGCTCTCACAGCTGACCACGTCCCGATCAGCGCAGGCACCGGATTGCATGGCCTGCCAGGCGCCATCATCCATCGGCATTTCCAGGGCGCTGGCGCCGCGCCCCATGGGGACGACCCGGGCGCCGGTGAGCCCATGGCTGGCCGCGAACTCCTGGGCGTCCGTGCGGGGTCGGAGGACGATGGTGCGAACCGTCTCCGGCAACTGCAGGGAGAATGGTTCCTGCCAGGCTGTATCGTCCGCCCGCGTTGCAGCGGTGCTGAGAATGAGCAGCGTGGCCAGCAGGGATTGTGCTGGTCGGGTGCTCATCGGCCCGTCTCCGCAGGCACCTGAGCCGGTGGCACCGGCAGGGCCATGTTCATGCGCGACTCCCGCTGCTCGCCGTTCTGATCACGCACCACTAGGCGCAGCTCCCAGGCGCTGGTGCCGCCGGTCATGGCGGTGAGCGTATCCAGATCGACGCTGGCCAGCGGGCCTTCACTGACCGCTCCGGCGATGGGCGCTCCGAACGGCTGCCAGTCATAGGGTGAGGGGGGTGGCGGCTGGTCGTCCTTCTTCTTTTTCTTCTTTTTCTTTTTCGGGTCTTCCTCGGGGACGGCGATGGAGCCGGGCGCGGCGCGAACGCTCAGCTCAGCACCGGCAAAGGCTCTGGCATCTGCCTGGCCCTCGATGGCGATCCAGATCTTTTCGTCCGCCAGGCTCAGGTCCGCGCCCAGCAGGCGGGCGTTGATGAAGGCTTCCGGAGCGGCAGCCAGCGCCCGCACGTAATCCACCCGGCCGTAACCGGAGGTCTGATCGACCCCTTCGGCGCCCACGTCGACGGCTGACTGAATCAGTATCCGCCGTACCTCCTCGGCTCGAAGGGACGGCCGGTCGGCGATGAGCCGGGAAGCCAGGCCGCTGACCATGGCCGCCGAGAAGGAGGTGCCGGACGCTCGGTAGTAGTCATCCTGCTCACCCACGAAGGCCGCGCCCTCGTCGTAGTCGAGCGGCTGGGACAGGCCGATGAAGTCCGTATCTCTGGCGCGCAGTGACAGAACGTCCACCCCGGGTGCGAGCACCTCGAGCTGGCTGCCGAAGTTGGAAAAGCCGGCCCGCTCGCCGTTCTGATCGCTGGCGCCAACCACCAGAGCGCCCGGCAGGGTGGCGTAACCAGCGTAGGCAGTGGAAAGCCCTTTGTTGCCGGCGCTGACGACGATGAGCACGTCGTTCTCGGCGGCGTACTCAGCGGCTTGCCGCTCCAGGTCCGTGACCAGCTCGCTGCCCAGGCTCAGGTTGATCACCCGGGCGCCGTGATCGACGGCGTAGTAGATGGCGGCGGCGACCGCGGAGCTGCGGGCCTGGCCGGCGAAGTTGGCAACCTTGAGCGGCATGATCAGCGCATCCCCGTCGACGCCGGCGATGCCGAGACCGTTATCCGTGCAGGCGGCGATGATGCCAGAGATGTGGGTGCCGTGACCGGACAGGTCCCAGGGGTTGTTGTTGCCGTCGACGAAGTTCCAGCCCACCAGATCGTCTATGAACCCGTTGTTGTCGTCGTCGTAGCCGTTCTTCTCCTCCCGGCGGTTGTGCCAGAGGCGGGCAGCGGCGAAGTCGGGATGGCTGTAGTCGAGCCCGGTATCGATCACCGCGACGATGGTGGAGCGGCGAACCTGGCCGGCTCCGAAGGTGTCCGTCACTTCGGTGTAAACGCGCACGTTCTCCAGGGCCCACTGGTCAGCAAAGTCCTGCGACCAGCTCCCCTCGGAGTGCAGGTACGGATCGTCCGGCGTGCCTGCCTGGACGCTGCTGCCGGCTGCGGCTAGAGCCAGCATCAGAACAGCGCCAGACGAATAGCGGCTGAGGGCGCTCATGGCTGCAGCACGGGTTGGACGTACAGCACGAGCGGGTTGGCGCTGAGCGCCGCCACCAGCGCTTCGAGATCGGCCCCATCCGCCGCCGCCGCACGGTACAGGCCGTTGGCGGATGGCCCGGAGACGATGTTGAGCTGGTGCTCGAGCAGCAGTGCCCGCAGATCCGCCTCGCTGGTACCCGGCGCGAAGGTAAAGCTCAGATCTGCCGTGAGCGCCGTTTCGGTGCCGGAGACGACGCCGAACTCGGTTTCCGGTGCGATCTCTTCGGTGCCGGTAGCGATCATCACCGCCAGGCCGAACAGCAGCGCAAACTGGCCGATCACAACCGCCCGGGCCATGGGTGGGGTGGTTGCCCACTGCAGCGCGTCGAGAACCCGCTGGATGAGCCCGGGACTGTCCTCCTCGGCGCGAACCCTGCCGCCAGCACCGCCGTCGCTGCCGACTTCTCCCACGACCACGGGCACTTCCGGCGCTTCCTGGGTGACGCCGTCCAGCTGGCTCATGGCCTTCTCGAGGATGGCTGGATTGTAGGCCGGCTCGCTCGCCTGGCGCTCAGCAACGGTGTCTTTGAAGAGGTTCAGGGCGTCCAGCTCTTCCCGGCTGATCTCGCCGTTGTCGATGAAAGCCTGCACGGCTCTGGCTTCCTCTTCATCGAGGGTGCCGGCCACGAACCAGGGCAACAGCTCTTCCGCTTCCTGTCTGTTCATACCGCCATCTCCACCGTGTCCGGGTCCAGGCCGGCGGCACCCAGAAGGCTCTTCAGCTGCTTGCGGGCGTGGAACATCCGGGTTTTCACCGTGTTTTCCGGGCAGCCCATCACCTCGGCGATCTCCTGGTAGCTGAGGCCGTGAAAAAAGGTGAGTTCCACCACGTCGCGATGATCGGTGGAGAGCTTGCCGAGCGCCGTGGTCAGGACTTCCTTCAGCACCTTTCGATCGTGTTCGACCGAACCCGGGGTGACGCCCTCATCTGCGAGCGCCGGCGCGTCGTCCACGTCCACGGTATCCAGGGACTTTCTGCGCACGGCGTTCAGTGCCAGATGTCGGGTGATCCCGAGGATCCAGGTGCTGACCTTGGAGCGGCCCTCGAACCGGGCAGCCGTTTTCCATACTTCCAACATGACGTCGTTGGTAACCTCTTCCGCTTTCGTGACATCAGAAATCAGTCTGTGGGCATAGCGGAAAACCCGCTCGCCGTACTGGTTGAAGAGCAGCTCGAATGCCTGGCGGTCACCCGTCGCGATGCGGGCGACCAGTGCCTGGTCCTCATCCTGGATGCTGGTAGCCATTCGTTCCCCTGCTGCCCGCGTCTGCCGGCAGCAATCAGTGGTTCAACCAGGAAACGCGACTTCGCACTGCGCTCCATCAACTCTTGAGTCACAGCCATCGGAAGAAAGGTTCAAATGGCCGTTGCCATGATCCGGCGGTAGCGGGGTGGGTGCGGTGGAAAAATGCACTGGCTGCAGCGGATTGCGCGCCGCCGCGTCTTGCTTTGCGTTCAGCCCTGAAGATCTGGCTGAGCCCCAATTCAGCCTGCTTCCCCCCGGAAACGCATTCATTAAACGCCCCTGCCCAGGTGCTTTCAAGAAGCGCCTTACAGGCTCTTTACAGACGAAAACCAGCGAAAACAGGGGTTTGGAAGGTGCCCGAACGCCCTGCAAATTGTTTTGAACCAGGTTTCGTCCGGGCGTTACCCATGGTCTGAGAGGCGAGCAAAGACGCTCGCAGTTGAGAGACCTCAGGGAGCAAGACGATGATTACCGTAAAAGAGAAGCTGATGAGCGAAGTGCTGACCAACGCCGAGCGCGAGATGCTCGAGATCTGGTTCAACGAGGAGCGGGACCCCTACGCCGCCCGTCAGCGGGCCTGGGAAGAAGTTGCCCGACGCGCCCCGGCTGCTGGCCTGCGGCTCGGCTGGTAGCGACTCAACGATTCAGCGCGTACTGACTGATCTGCACCTCTTCTCCCTGATCGGCGTAGTCGCCCGCGGCTCGCTGGGAGCGGAAGTCACCCCAGTTGATCGCTCGGTAGAAAGGCGGGCGGGTGCCATCCACCATGCTGGGCAACGGCGCGTAGTCGGCGTCGTAAGCAGGATTGAGGAAAAACGGGGCGCTGGATCTGACCTTGTCGGCGTTCGCGCGGACCCGGTGCAGGGCGGCGACGTAGACGTTGTTCGACCAGACCTGGACGATGTCGCCGATGTTCACCACCAGCGCCTCGGGTCTGAGCGCGACCAGATGCCAGGCGCCATCTTTGAACACCTCGAGACCGGGCTCGTCTGCCTGGTGCAGCAGTGTCAGCGCGCCGGCATCCGTGTGGTGATTGACCCCCAGGTAACCCTCCGTGGGCGGCTGGACCTGCTTCGGGCTCTCCGGCGTCGGGCAGATGGGGTAGTAGTTGAGGCGGATAAAGCTGGTGTGTCCTGGCTGAAATGCCTGCAGCAGGGCGTCAGGCTCCGCGCCAAGGTTGCGGGCGATGGCAGCGAGCAACCGGAAGGCAACCGGCTCACAGGCCTGGTAGTAGTCGAGCACCGCCTCCTTGAAGCCCGGAACAAACTCGGGCCACTGCGGAAGCAACGCCGGTTTCGCAGGATCATCGGAGGGTTCGGCCGGGCCGTAATCGAAGATCTCCTTCCAGTCCGGCGTGTTCTTGGTGAGCTCCTGGTCGAAGTAGCCCCACGGGTTGCCTTCCGTGCGCGCGATGGACTGCTTCGCCTCCCGTGGCTCGGCGAAAAACGCCAGCGATTTCTGCTTCAGCGTCTCCAGCACCTGGGCGTCGATGCCGTGATTGACGACCTGAAAAAAGCCCCACTGCCGACAGGCATCGTCCAGCGCCTGCAGCGTTTGCGGCGCTTCCAGGCTGGTGATGTCGATCACAGGGATGTCTTGGTGGTCCATCTATGTGCTCCGTAGCGCGTACTCAACGTCAGGGCTGCATCTTCCGGCCGCTACGAGGTAGCCAGCGTTGTAACAGGCGTGGTGTTGCGCGAGCTGTGGCTCGGGACGCTAGAAGTTTGCGGCCTTCGGCTCGCTCTCCATCATATCGCCTACGTAAAAACCGCGCCGCTTCATGCCGGCACGGAACGTCTCGTAGAAGTTGTCCGGCACAGAGCCGCGGACGACCTCGGAGCCGACCAGCGCGTTCGCCCAGGCGCTCACCAGCGGAAACTCCTCGAGCAGATGGGTTTCGAGCCATTGATCCACGTAGAGGAAGCGCTGCAGGAAAGGGGCGTAACCTGCGTCCACCAGAGACAGCTCGGGCCCGTTGAAGAACGGCCCCGGGTTGCCGCGCTCGCCCAGCGCTTCCTCGAGCTTGCCGAGGCGCTGCCTGGCGACGTCCATGCGTTTGTCCCGATCGTCGGCCGTCCGCGCGTAGTAAACGCCGCTCAGACCACCGGTGAAGGTGGTGAGGAAGTCGGTCCAGGCCCGGTTTCTCGCCCGCTCAACCAGATCCGCCGGATGCAGGTGTGGTGCCTCCGCCTCCTCCAGGTACTCGGCGATGGCGTTGGACTCGAACAGCGGCACATCATCCACCTTGAGCACGGGCACCTTGCCGTGCGGTGAGATGGCCAGAAACCAGTCCGGCTTGTCGGTCAGATCGATGTAAGTCACCTCGAAGGGTATCTGTTTCGCACGCAAAACAATCACGGCGCGCTGTACCCAGGGTCAGGTGACGGAGCTGACGAGGTGGTAAGTCGTCATGAAGCCTCTCCTTGCTGGCTGGAGCTGGTGTCTGAAACCCGATTGTGACCTGCTGGCTGGCTGCTGTCATTTGCCTGCTGCTGGCGAGGCGGCGGCGGCCGGGCATACACTAAGTGCTGCGGTCAGACTTTTGGGGAGAGAAGATGAGCGATACGCAAACTCAGGGGCTGAGCCGGCGCACCTTTGCCAAGGCTGCGGCCCTGGCGGGTTCCGGCCTGATGCCGACGCTGGCTGCTGCCAGCAGCGGAGCGCGTGATGAGCCGCTCGGCTTTGCCAGCGCGACCGAGCTTGCTGAGCTGATTCGCAGCAAAGCGGTCAGCTCCGTCGAGCTCACCCGCTACTTCATCGAGCGGATCGAGCGCTACGACGAAAAGCTCAACGCGATTCCGGTGCGGGACTTCGATGCGGCACTGGCGGCAGCAGCAGCCGCCGACGCGGCGCTCGGCCGCGGCGACAGCCTCGGGCCGCTGCACGGGCTGCCGATGACCATCAAAGAGTCCTATGACATCGCCGGTCTGCCCACGACCTGGGGCAACGTGGCCTGGAAGGACAACATCGCCGAGCGCGATTCGGCCACGGTGGGCAGGCTCAAACAGGCGGGCGCGCACTTCATGGGTAAAACCAACGTGCCGTTCATGCTCGGCGACTTTCAGAGCTTCAACGAGATATACGGCACCACCAACAATCCCTGGAACCTGGCGCGCGGACCCGGCGGCTCGTCCGGCGGCAGTGCCGCAGCGCTCGCTGCCGGGCTGACCGGGCTCGATGCGGGCTCGGACATCGGCGGCTCGATCCGCAATCCGGCGCACTTCTGCGGGATCTATGGCCACAAGCCAACCTGGGGCATCGTCCCGCCCCAGGGGCACGCGCCGCCCGGCGTTCTGGCGGTGCCGGATCTGGCGGTGGTCGGGCCTATGGGCCGGAGCGCGGAAGACCTGCAGCTGTCGATGGGCATCGTCGCGGGAGCGGATCATCTGAACGCGCCGGGCTGGCGTTTGGAGCTGCCGCCGCCGCGGATGAAGCGGCTGAGTGAGCTGAAGGTGGCGCTGCTCCCGGATCACGGCACCGCGCCTGTTGCCAGGGAAGTGGCAGATCGGGTCCACGAGATCGGTCAGGTTCTGAGCAAGCTGGGTGCAACGGTGTCGGATACGGCCCGGCCCGGGTTTGTCAGCGGCGAGGGTCATGACACCTACAGCCGGCTGCTGCTCTCCATCACCGGAACCGCCCTGGAAGACAACCTGGACCATCAGACCTGGATGGGCCTCGACAACGTGCGCACCTACTATCGCGCAGGGTGGCAGGGCTTCTTCAAGGAGTGGGACGTGCTGGTCTGCCCGATCATGGCCACCCCGGCCTTCGAGCACGATCAGGGTCAATACGGCACCCGGACGCTGGAGGTGAACGGGGAGACGGTCGCCTACTTCCAGCAGGTGTTCTGGGCCGGCATTGCTACGGTGAGCTACCTGCCGAGCACGGTGTTCCCCACCGGTCTGTCGCAGGACGGTCTGCCGATCGGTCTGCAGGTGATCGGCGCCGAGTTCGATGACCACACCACCATGGAGTTCGCGCGCCTGATGGCGGAGGAGATCGGTGGCTTCCAGCCGCCGCCCGGTTACGCTGCTTGACAAGTTAGGACACGCACATCCGAGCATTTTTAGCGGCGCTCAAATACCGGGAGTTCCGGCTCTTCTGGCTGGCCTCCGCCGTATCGCTGATCGGCGATCAGCTGACCTTCATCGCTCTGCCGTGGCTGGTGCTGAAGCTGACCGGGGATGCTTTCGCCATGGGTGCGGTCATGGCGATAGCCGCTGTTCCCCGAGCAATCTTCATGTTGCTCGGCGGTGTGGTGGTGGACCGCTTCTCGCCCCGCATCGTCATGATCCTCTCGAACGGCGTGCGCATGGCGCTGGTCGCCATCCTGGCCCTGACCACCTGGCAGGAGTCCATCAACATGCCGCTGGTCTATCTGGTGGCTGTGCTGTTCGGGCTTGCGGACGCCTTCATGTTTCCTGCCGCCAGCGCCTTTCCGCCGCGGCTGCTGCCGCCGGAGCAGCTGGCTGCCGGTAACAGCCTGTTTCAGGGCACGGCTCAGGTCACCCTGGTGCTCGGGCCCCTGGTGGCGGGTGGGCTGATTGTCCTGTTCGGCGGCGAGAGCGGCGCTGCCGCGGAGGCGCACGGGCTGCCTGGCGCGGCCGCTGAGGGCGGGGTTCAGGATGCTCTGGGGCTGGCTCTGGTGTTTGCCATCGACACATTGTCCTTTGTCGTCCCGCTGCTGATCCTGCTGGTTATTCGCGATCGCTTTCCGCCGGAGGCAACCGTCACCGACAAAGTCTGGCCGACGCTTGTGGAAGGGCTGCGCTACACCTGGGACGACCTGCCGCTGCGCACTTTCACCATCATGATCGGCTTCCTCAGCCTGTTTTTCCGTGGTCCCTTTATGGTCGGCATACCGGCGTTCGCCGAAGCTAGGCTGCCCGAGGGTGCAGCCGGGTTCGGCATTCTCATGTCCGCGCTCGGGGTGGGCTCGATCATCGGCACCATCCTGGCCGGAATGACGAAACACCCGGCGCCATCAAAACTGGGTCTTATCCTGCTGCTCGATTTCTTCGGCTTCGGCTGCCTGTTTCTGTTCATGGTGCTGGTGCCGGAAACCTGGGCCATCGCGGCGTTCATCCTGGTCAGCGCGATCGTCGATGGCTACGTGATCATCCTCATCGTTACCTGGATTCAACAGCAGGTGGCGAAGGAGAAGCTTGGCAGGGTGATGAGCGTGATCATGCTCGCCTCCCAGGGCCTGTTTCCGATCTCTGCCGCTGTCGCCGGCGCGCTGGCTGGCATCAGCATCGGCGGTATGTTGACCGCCGCGGGCTGGATCATGATTGGCGTCACGCTCGCCGGACTGCTGCTGCCGAGCGTACGGCGCATGGGCCACTCGGCGCCGCTGGAGGAGCAACGCCCCTAGCGCCAGTCCCTTGCCTCTCGCCTGGCGTGGGCCTGACGCCCGCGCTACTCTTGCCGATCGGGCAGGGATTAAAGGGAGGCTCCGTGACCATCGTCGAGACCACCAGCGGCCCCATCGAAGGCCGGGAAAAAAACGGCACGCTGCTTTTTGCCGGCGTCCCCTACGCAGCGCCACCGATCGGCGAAGCGCGCTTCAAGGCGGCCAGGCCAGCTGAACCCTGGCAGGAGGTTCGACCCGCCAAGCGGTTCGGCCCGGCAGCACCCCAGGTGCCGAGCGGTGGCCTCACCTCCAGTGCCGAAGTGCGTTGGGATGAGGACTGCCTGACGCTGAACATCGCCACGCCGGCAGCCGACGGCAGGAAGCGTCCGGTGCTGTTCTGGATCCACGGCGGCGCCTACCGAACCGGGCAGGGCGCAATCCCCTGGTACGCCGGCGGCAAGTTCGCAACCCAGGGCGACATCGTCACCGTCAGCATCAACTACCGGCTGGGCGCGCTCGGCTTTCTTGACCTCAGCCATCTGGGGGAGGAGTACGCCACCTCCGGGGCGAACGGACTGCTTGATCAGATTACGGCGCTCAGGTGGGTGAAAGACAACATCGAGCGCTTCGGCGGCGATCCGGACAAGGTCACCATCGCTGGGGAATCTGCCGGCGGGTTTGCGGTGTCGACCCTGCTGGCGAGCCCGGAGGCAGATGGCCTGTTCCGCGGCGCCATCCCGCAGAGCGGCGCGGCTCAACACACGCTGCCGAAGCCTGCCGGAGAAATCTGCGCCGAGCGATTCATGGCGGCGACGGGTGCCGGCAGCGCGGACGCGCTGCAGGCGCTGTCGGCGGAAGCGGTGCTCGAAGCCCAGAACGCGGTGGCCGCAGAGATCGGCGAAGACCTGGGTGAGCTCAGAACCTTCGGGGTGCCGGTTTCTTCGTTTTACCCGGTGGAGGGGAATCGCGTGGTGCCCGTCTCGCCGCTGCAGGCAATCAGAGAAGGCGCGGGCAGCAACGTTGCCGTGATGACCGGCAGCAATCGGGACGAGACCACGCTCTGGGGCTACGGCGAGGTCAACGAGGACAAGCTCGCGCACTTCGCCGAGCAGTATGGCGCCAGCGCGGCGCTCGACGTTTACCGGCGAACCCGGCCGGACGCCGACGCCGAGCGGCTGCTGGTCGCGCTGACCACTGACCACATGTTCCGAATTCCAGCCATCCGCCTGCTGGAGGCGCGACTCGCTGCCGACCCGGGCAGCCGGAACTGGCTGTACCTGTTCAGCTGGCAATCCCGGGCCTTTGAAGGGCGCCTGGGTGCAACCCACGCGCTGGAGATTCCTTTTGCCTTCGACAACCTGGACAAAGCCGGCGTCGACATATTTATCGGCCCTGGTGAGCCACCACAGCATGTCGCCGACGTGATGCACCGAGCCTGGACCGGCTTCATTCGCGATCAGGATCCGGGCTGGGGTGCGTTTGATGCCGACCAGCGGCTCACCATGCGCTTTGATGACGAGTCCGGCGTGATTGCAGACCCGGATGCAGAAGAGCGGCGCGCCTGGGACGGATTGCGCTGAAGGAAAGGAGGTTACCGATGAGCGAACTGCAGAAACTGCCGATCAGCGCCCAGACGGAAGACATCGTCGAGATTGTCCAGCGCGATGGCGCCCTGATCCTCACCGACGCCATCGCGGCAGCGGACCTGGCGGCGTTGAACGCGGAGCTTGCGCCCTACATGGCGGCGACGCCTGCGGGTCGCGATGACTTCACCGGTCGCGCCACCACCCGCACCGGCGCCCTGGTGGCGCGCTCGCCGAAGACCCGCGAGCTGGTGATGAATCAGCCCGTGCTCGATGCGGTGGGGGCGTTTCTGAAGCCCTACTGCCATCGCTTCCAGCTGCATCTGACCCAGATCATTCGGCTCATGCCCGGCCAGGGCAAGCAGGCGATCCATCGCGATCGCTGGGCCTGGGGCAAGTACATGAAAGACATCGAGCCCCAGCTCAACACGATCTGGGCGCTGACCGACTTCACCGAAGAAAACGGCGCCACCCAGGTGGTGCCGGGCAGCGTTGGCTGGCCGGATGACAGGCAGGCGCAGCCGGAGGAGATCTGCCAGGCGGTGATGCCGGCAGGATCGCTGCTGCTCTACTCAGGGTCGGTGTTCCATGCAGGCGGCGAGAACCGGTCCAACGAAGATCGGGTTGGCCTCAACATCACTTACTCGCTCGGCTGGCTGCGTCAGGAGGAGAATCAGTTTCTCTCCTGCCCACCGGAGATCGCCAGAGATCTCGAGCCGGCGCTGCAGGACCTGCTCGGCTACAGCATGGGTAGCTACGCCCTGGGGTACTACACGCCGCCGCTGCCACCGGGCGAGGGGCCCGAGATCGTCAGCCCCGAGCACGCGGTTGGCCGCAAAGCGGGTCAGATGGGCGAGGCGGACGCGGAGCTGCTCGAGTCGCTGAAAAACAGCTGAGATCAGGCAGGCAAACCAGCACGTGCCAGGCCTTCGGTCATGAGCCTGTCGTGGGTGGGATCACGAAATGGAAAGCTCTGCCGGTAGTCGGCGATCCGGTAGCTCGGATTTCGAGCTAGAGCCTGCCTGATGTACTCGGCACCGTCCTCCTCCCTACCGCACAGCGACAGGCAGGCAGCGGCGATCCCGTAGATATGGAAGTGCGCGTTGGGTTCCTGGGTCGCCCGAACGGCGTGCTCAGCTGCCTCCTCGAAGCGGCCCTGCACCGCCATGGATAGACCTCTGCAGGACGTCATGGCGAATAACAGGGGATCGAACGGCGACAACCGTCTGGCCATGTCCAGGTCCGGCAGGGCCTGTTCCGCCCGGTTGGCGTGCACGCCGATAAAGCCCCGGGCGTAGTGACCCTGAGCGTAGTTCGGGTTGGCAACGAGCGAGCGGTCCAGGGCGTCCAGGGCCAGGTCGTGCTCTCGATTGAGCAGCCTGGCGCGGCCCAGCGCCCAGTGCCCCATAGCGTCGCGGCCATCGTAGCTTACTGCCTGCTCGGCAAACTTCAGTGCCAGCCCGACCTCAGCAGGAACGTCGTCCGCGGCGTTCAGGAAAGCGCGGGAGAAATGATTGAAGGACAGCCCGGCGTAGGCGCGGGCGAACTGCGGGTCCTGCTCGAGCGCGCGCTGAAACAGCCCGTGCGCCAGCATGTTGTCGTCCCCGGTGAAGCGGAAGCTGTGCCACATCGCGCGATGGAAGCACTCCCAGGCGTCCAGGCTTTCGGTCGGCAGCAGCCGTACTCTCTCCATCTCCGCCTGATCGATCTGAGGTTCCAGCGCCGAGGCGATCTGGTTGGTCAGATCGTCCTGAACCTCGAACAGATCGCCGATGGGCCGATCGACCTGATCGGACCAGAGCTCCGCACCCTGCTCGGCTTCGATCAGGTTGATGGTGACCCGTATCCGCTCTTCCGTGCGCTGGGTGGTGCCGTGCACCAGGTAGCGCACGCCGAGGCTGCGGCCGATGGTTCGGGCTTCGTGCTCGGCCAGAGAAAAACGGGCCGCGGAGGCCCGGGCGATGACGAACAGGCTCTTCAGCTGGGAGAGCCGAGCGTTCAGATCAACCGCAATGCCCTGCGCCAGCACGCCTCCGCTGGCGTGTTGACCCAGGTCTTCGAACGGCAGAACGGCGACGGATGGCCGGCTCGGCAGGGGGCGATGCTCAGCTGCATCGACCAGCGCTGTCGGCGGCAGCTCGAGCTCGACCGGGCGAGCGGCTGGGCCAGGGCGGCCGGGCCCTGAAGCTGCTTCGGACAGCCCGCGCCAGGCGCTCAGCAGCTCCGCATCCGGCAGGCCGGCGTCGCGTAAGCGCTCGCGCATGCGCTCGAGGGCGGCCTGGGCTTCCTGCTGGCCATGCAGCCGAAGCAGCAGCTGCAGGAGCTGGACGTTAGCGCCGTTATCCAGCGGGTCCAGCGTCACCTGCTCCCGGGCGTAATCGAGCGCCATGGCCTGCCCGTCCGGGTCGTTACCCTGCAGCAGACGTTCGATCAGCACCGCCAGCAGCTGCTGGTGCAGACGGTTGATCGCCTCCCGCTGCGCCTCCAGCCAGATCTCGAACTCCGACGTAGCGCCGGTATCGAGTTCGGCCAGGGGGCCGCGCTCGAAGCGATCCTCGTAATCGATCAGCGTCTGCAGCTCAGCCTGCTCGGGGCTCTCGAGCAGGGCGGTCACCGTGGCCACGTCCGTGCGCACCGCTTCCCAGTTGATGCTGACCGAATCGCGGTTGGCGCTGAGCAGGTCAGCGCTGCCTTTCGGGAGCACGTCTCTGAGTTTGGTCAGGCTCCAGCGCAAGCCCGCTCGGGGATCGGCGGTCTCCGGCCAGATCCACTCGCACAGGGCAGCCCGGCTGTGCGGCTTCGGCTCGAGCGCGAGCAGCGCCAGCAGGGCCCGGGCCTTGCGGGATTTCGGCAGCTCCCGGACGTCTCCGGCGACCTGCACCGTCATGGGTCCCAGCAGCTGTATCTCTATCTCAGCGGCCACGGTTTGGTCTCAGTCTGCGCTGAACAGGAAGTAGTCGTAGAGCGTCCTGCTCACCTCGGCGATGGTCCGCTCGCCGGCTTCGGCGTCGAAGGTGGAGGTGCCGCGGGTGTAAACGGCCATCACCACGCTGCCCCGGTCATCAGGCAGGGTGATCACGCCGACGTCGTTCACGGTGCCGCCGAGCGTGCCGGTTTTGTGCGCCAGCGGCAGCTGCTGATCGGGCATTCGCCCTGAGAGTCGAGCGCGCCCGGTCAGGCAGCGGGCCATCATCTCGCGCAGCGTCTCACCATGCTCTGCCTCCAGGTAGGCGTCCTGCCAGAGCCCTGCCAGCAGGGTGACCATTGCATCAGGTGTGCCCTGATCTCTCGGGTCAGCCAGCAGCGCATCGTAGAAGCTGATCCAGTCGGCTTCTTCCAGGTCGTCGAAATCCGTGGCTTCGTACTGGGCAGCCATGGAGCTGTCGCTGCGCGGCATCTCCATGTAGTCGCGGATCAGATCGGCCGTATTGCGGTCCACCCGCATGTCGTCGATGCCGGAAGCTTCGAGCCAGGCGGTCACCGCAGCGCCGCCACCGATTGTCCGGAGCAGCACGTCCGTCGCCGTGTTGTCGCTCTGAATCAGGGTGGCCTCCATCAGGTTCAGCAGCGACAGTTGGATGCCGGGATGCGGAAAGAGTCGGGTGATCGATGAAGACACCACCAGATCTTCCGGCTCGACCTCGACCAGCTGCTCCAGCTCGAGCTCGCCGGCGCTGACGAGGTGCAGCGCGTAGGCCGCCATGGGCACCTTGTAGGTGCTGGCGAGCGGGAAGGTCTGGTCGGCGTTCACCTGCACACGTCGCCCGGAAGGCAGGTGCATTGCGCTGACGCCGACGCTGACCCCCTGGGCCTCGGCGTGCCGGTTGATCTCTGCGACGACCGTCTGCTGGGCGTCCGGGTATGCCGGCAGGGAGCAAAGCAGCGGCAGCATCCCGAACAGCAATACGCGTCCGGTGTATCGACCAGCGAACATAGGCAGCCTTGATTCAATTTCCGTGACCCGCCAGTCTAAGTCCACCGTATCCCGGTAGGAAGGAAGGAGAAGACAGTGACTGCATTCGACAACGCGAAGAGGTTCTTTGCGGCCTGCGAAGCGCCGGAGGGCTGGGCCGGCTGCGCGCCGTACTGTGCTGATGGAGCGACCTTCAAAGCCCAGAGTGAACCCATCGCCGACATTGACTCGCTGGAAGCCTACGCTGAGTGGATGAAGGGCTTCGCCACGGTGACGGCGCCAGGGGCCAGCTACACCCTGCATGCCTCAGCCTGGGACGATGAGAACCGGACCGCGCTATTTTTCGCCACGTTTCACGCTACCCACAGCGGTGAGGGCGGGCCGGTGCCCCCTACCGGCAAGTCCACCAACACGGACTACGTCTACGCCGTCACCATGGGTGACGATGACAAGGTGGCGCACATGACCAAAACCTGGAACGCGCCCTGGGCGCTCCGTGAGCTCGGCTGGGCGGACTGAGGTTCTTTTGGCTTCAGACGTGATCGACCTCGACAGCGTCGATACGGTGCTGGCGACGGCCCGTTCGGTAAGGCGCAAGCTCGATTTCGAGCGCCCGGTGCCGAGGGAGGTCATCCTCGAGTGCATCGACATCGCCACCCAGGCGCCGACCGGTCTTGGCGGCGAAAGCTGGCGCTTTGTGGTCGTCACCGATCGGGAAAAGAAACGGGCCGTGGCGGACGTCTACGCGGAGGTGCTCGATGAGCTGGCCCGTGCGCGCGGGATCGCGATCAAACCCACGCAGCGGGCGCTGGTGGATCGTCTGCACGAGATCCCGGCCATGATCCTGGTCTGTACCACCGCGGAAGGGCCGAGCGAGGAGATTGCCGGTCAGGTGGCGTACTACGGCTCGATCCTGCCCGCCGCCTGGTCGCTGATGCTGGCGCTGCGGGCTCGTGATCTGGGTGCCACCTGGACCACGCTGCTCGCCAGCCGACAGCGCGACGTGGCGCAGATCCTCGATATCCCCGAGTCTGTGGTCAACACCGTCATGTTGCCGGTGGGCTACACGAAAGATGCGAAGCTCAGGCGGGCGGACAGGTTGGCCGCCGAATCCGTTACCTTCTGGGACGGCTGGGAGGACCGGTAAGCGGAAGCTTCAACCTGGCACCGTACCGGCAGCGACGCCCGGGTCGGCCTCGACGAGGGCGGTTGAGGTGGCTCGATCATCGAACGCCACGTGATGGCTGATCAGCTCGCCGAAGTACGGGTGGGTGACCTGCAACGAGAAGTGAAACGCCTGCTCGCCGCTTTGCCAGTTGCGGACAACAACCTCGGGCGACAGCCATGCGGGCAGCTTCAGCTCCAGCCCGGCGATCCGCCAGTAGTACTCGCTGCCCGAAAACACCAGCGCGCCGTCGTCGACGCTCAGCCGCAGGGCGATGGCCAGTCCTGCGCCCATGTACTCTTCGAGCCCGGTGGGCCCTCGGAGCCGCTTCACTGACTGCACGACCTGGGGCATGCCGATCCGGGCGTGATAGAGCCGGGTCCAGACCTGGCCGTGGTTACCGGGGTGATCGGTCACGGTCACCGTCGCGAAGCCGCGGTCGTCGTGCAGCGGTAGCGGCGCGCCGATCAGTCGGGACACCTGGGCGAGCATCCTGCCGAGCCAGGAAAACTGCGCGTTGATGATGTGGCCGCGATAGCAGGTCGTGCGCCCCGGCTGAAATCGCTCGCCGAAGCGGCGCCGCACAGGCTCCGGTAGCTGCTGCCAGGCGTCGTCGGCGACCAGGTTTCTCAGTTGCGTTTGTTGTTCTGTCATTCTGCCGTACCTCGCTTGCCGGTGAGCTTGGCAACACCCGCACCCAGCCTGACCAGAGTCTTCAGCGTGGTGTGCGGCAGGGTGAGCATGTCCTGATACCAGCTGTCCACGTCACCCACGAATTCCGCCATGGCCGTGAGCCGGCGCTGAATCTCCGGGCTGACGTCGGGGTCGGCTTCCACCGCCTGGGCGGCGGTTTCCAGCGCCCTCTGCGCGGGATCCAGTTCCCGGGCCTTGCGACCTTCGGCAATGCGTTTGGCGATCAGCCACAGATCGGTCTCCGCCTGGTAGTGATCCCGCCGGTCGCCGCGGATCGGTACGCGGTAGATGAGCTGCCAGGCGAGCAGCTCGCGCAGCGAGTTGCTGACGTTCGAGCGGGCGATCCCCAGCTGCTCGGCAATCTGCTCAGCGTTGATCGGCGCTTCGGTCAGGTACAGCAGGGCGTGTATCTGGGCGATGGAACGGTTGACCCCCCAGAAGTTGCCCATGTCGCCCCACTGCAGCACGAAGCGCTCGACCGTTGCCGCCAGCTCGCTGTTGCCGGCCATCGCTAGTCAATTTCTTCTATTTCTGTCATGACAGAAATATCAGATATACAGCCCGGAAAGTCAATAGCAGGCCCGGGTTCTGCTAGGGTAGGCCCACTGCTCATAGGGGGTTAGAGATGAAACGAAGGGAATTTGTGCAGGCAGTCGGCGCGGGAGCGACGCTCGCCGCCGCAGCCCAGCCGGGCCGTGTGTTCGCAAGCCAGAAAGAGGAAGCCATGTACAACGCCAGCGTTTACCTGGAAGGAAACTACGCGCCTGTCTCGGAAGAGATCACCGCGACCGACCTCGAGATCATCGGCGAGCTGCCGAAGGAGCTGAACGGCCGCTACCTCCGAAACGGCGCCAACCCGCTCGGCGAGGTAGACCTGGCCAGTCACCACTGGTTCACGGGTGAGGGCATGGTTCACGGGGTGAAGCTTCAGGAAGGTAAGGCGCTCTGGTATCGCAACCGTTACGTGCGCTCGGCGGAAATCGTCGAGGCGCTGGGCGAAGATCCGGCAGGACGGCAGTTCGCCGGGTCCGCGAACACCCACGTGATCGGTCACGCCGGCCGGACCTTCGCCATCGTCGAGGCCGGCTCGCCGCCGGTGGAGCTCAGCTACGAGCTCGATACCGTCGGTGCCAACAACTTCTTCGGCACCCTGCCGGACATGGCCTTCACCGCCCACCCGAAGATCGACCCGGACACCGGGGACCTGCACGCCATGGCCTACAGCTGGCCGGGATTCCTCGATCATGTGCAGTACGTGCACGTCGGTCGGGACGGCAAGGTCAAGAAGACGGTGGACGTGCCGGTGCCGGGCATGGTGATGATGCACGACATGAGCCTCACCAGCCGCTACGCGGTGGTCTACGACCTGCCGGTGACCATCTCCGGAGAGATGATTCAACGGGGCATGAACTTCCCGTTCGCGTGGAACCCCGACTACCAGGCGCGCGTCGGCCTGCTGCCGCGGGATGGCAGCGCTGAGGACATCATCTGGGCAGACGTTTCGGCCTGCTACGTGTTCCACCCCATGAACGCCTTCGACGATGCGGACGGCAACGTCGTGCTGGACGTCTGTCGTTACGACTCGATGATGGCCAGCGACCACAACGGGCCGTTCCGCGACAGCCTCCCCACTCTGGATCGCTGGACGGTCAACCCGAAGACGGCAACCGTCAGCGAGCAGCGGATTGACGACAGCTATCAGGAGTTTCCGCGCTGCCATCCGGGCTTGAACAGCAAGCCGTACCGTTACGGCTATGCCGTTGGCGTGGCACCCACCGACTCCAGCCCGGCGTTCCCGGCCATCTACAAGCACGACCTGAGCACCGGCGAACGCAGCCAGTTTGATCTGGGCGCCGGTCGGCACAGCGGCGAGCCCTATTTTATCCCGCGCGAAGGAGCAACGGCGGAAGACGACGGTTACCTGATGTCCTTCGTCTACGACGGTGAGCGCAATGCCAGCGAGCTGCTGGTGCTGGACGCTCAGGAGCTATCTGCCAAGCCGCTGGCTAGAGTGCTGCTGCCGGCTCGGGTGCCTTATGGCTTCCATGGCAGCTGGGTGCCAGACGGCTGGGACGGTCCTTCCGTCTGACGAGCCGGCTTATGAAGACGATCGGCATTCTGGGTGGGATGTCAGCCGCTTCGACCCAGCTCTACTACGCGAAGCTCTGCGAGCTCGTCCGCGAGGCGCTTGGCGGGTTGCACTCGCCGGAGCTGCTGATCCGCTCGCTCGACTTTGCAGCCATAGAAGCGCTGCAGATGAGCGACGACTGGGCGGAAGCAGGACGGGTGCTCAACGTCAACGCGAAAGCGCTGGAACGGGGCGGCGCGGATCTGATCCTGCTGGCGACCAACACCATGCACAAGGTGGCAGACGAGATGATGGCAGGGGTGTCGGTGCCTTTGTTACATATCGCTGATGCCACCGCAGGCGCAATTGGCGAAGCCGGCCTCAGCCGTCCCGGGCTGATGGCTACTGCATTCACCATGGAGCAGGATTTCTACACCGCGCGCCTGGAGGCGGCCGGGCTCAGCCCGCTGATTCCAGGCGACGCTGACCGCCAGGAAACCCATCGAATCATCTACGACGAGCTCTGTCGGGAGGTGGTGACCGATGAGAGCCGCACCGCCTACGAAGGCATCGCCGCGAGGCTGGTGGCGCAGGGTGCAGACTGCGTGATTCTCGGCTGTACGGAGGTTGGCATGCTGCTGAACGCCGGAAACGTGTCGGTGCCGGTATTCGACACCACGCTGATTCACTGTGAGGCTGCGGTGCGCGCCGCGCTGGAATGAGCGGAGAACGACGATGGCCGACGCGCAGAAGTTCTGGGACAAAACCGCAGCCCGTTATGCCAGAAGCCCGGTGTCCGATGAGGCGACCTATCAGCGCAAGCTGGCGGAGACCCGGGAATTCCTGAGCCCGGAGATGCGGGTGCTGGAGTTCGGCTGCGGTACCGGCAGCACAGCGGTGCATCATGCGCCCGCGGTCGCTCACATCGATGCGGTCGACATATCGCAGAACATGCTGGATATCGGCGCCCGGAAAGCCGAGGACGCCGGCGTCACGAACATCACCTTCACCCGGGGCACCCTGACGGAGTTCGCGGCTGCGCCTGCCAGCCTGGATGCGGTGCTGGGGCTGAACGTCCTGCACCTGCTGCCCGATCGGCAGGAAGTGATCGGTGAGGCGGCGCGCATCCTGAAGCCGGGGGGCCTGTTCATCAGCAGCACCGTCTGCCTGGCTGGCTCGCGCCTTCGCTTCATCCGCTACGTTGCGCCGCTGGCCCGGTTACTGGGGCTGATGCCCGATCTTTTCATTTTCTCCGAGGCGGAGCTCGCCGATGAGATTCAGTCTGCGGGGTTTGAGATCGAACGGCAGTGGCATCACGCCAAGGACGGCATCGCCGTTTTCATCATCGCCCGCAAGAGGCGCTGAGCCGGCTCAACCAGTCAGCCGGGCGGGATCCAGGTGATCGCGAACTTGAGCTGATTGTCCGGTGCGCCTGCCGGGTGCTCGATCAGCTTGTAGTAGCCGATGCCCAGGTCGATGCCGTGACCGTTATCGAGCACGAAGGTGCGGCCAATGGTAGCGCCGATCGGCACGTTCCACTTGTTGCCGCCGGCTCCCTTCCAGTCGTAGCTGATCATGTTGTTGTAGGCCAGGGTCAGGCCGGGCACCGATTTGAAGTTGTAGTAGAGCATGAGGTGGGCGCCGCTCACCTCGAAGTCGTTTTCGCCCAGATGGTGGACGCCGATGGCCGCAAAAGAGATCTGCTCGGTGAAGTTGCCGACCAGGATTCCAGCCAGGCCGGCGCCCCAGCCCGGGCCTTCCAGGCGCTCGTTGGTATGCGTGGGGATCGACACCTGTGGGCCGGCGCCCCATTTCCAGTTCCCTTCGGTCTTCGGCGAGATGAAAAACTGCAGGTTGGTATCGCTCAATCCCCAGGTGCTGCCCGAGTCCGGGGTAGGCTCCGGGATCAGGGGCGGGTGCTGTACTCCTGGTTCCATGCCGACGATGGGCACAACCGCTCGCAGGATCAGGTTGGTTCTGGCGTCGTCCGGGCGATCCAGCGCGTAAACCGGCTGAAGCTGGAAGTTGTAGTTGGTTTCGTCGTCGTCCGAACCGGAGTTGAACCCGATGGTGTTGTCCGTTGCCAGCATCCGGATGTTCGCCAGCGGGTCCTGCAGGGCCCTGGCCATGGCCTCTGCGGCCGCAGCGGCGTCGTCAGCAACTGCCGCTGGCGCGCAGAGCAGCGCCCAGGCGGCAGCAAGGCCTGATAACCGCTTAGCCAAGTTCCGGCTGTGTAGGTGTGTTGGGACGGTGCTGGTCAGTCGTTCTCGATCAGCCCGGCGAGCTCGGCCGGGGTCAGCTGGAACGCCTCGGCGACCATGTTGAAGAACGCGGTTTCCTTACCGGTGACCCGCGCATCGCTGACGATCACTTCTGCCAGCGCTTCGGCGATGGTGATCCGGTCTTTCACGTCCAGCACGCGGCCTGATTTTGCCAGGTAGCGCTCCAGAGGCTCGGACTCGAACAGCTTGGAGTTGGCCTGCACGCGCACTTCCGCCTCGCTGACCTCCTCGCCGATGACCTTCTCGATGATCAGGCGCACGGTTTCGATTTCCACCGGCTTGATGTTGGTATCCGACGCCGTGGCGCGGGCCAGGGTCATCACCGTCACTTCCTTGAAAAGCTCCTGCTTCTCTTCTTCGGTGGGCTCACCGCCGCCAAAGATCTTCAGGATGTTGCTGAAATTGCTGATGCTCATCGGTGTGTTCGTCCCCGCCGCTTATCTGAGTTTGCTCCCCCGCCCCGAGGGGCTGATCGGCCGGAGTATACACTACTGTTCAGGCAACCGAATGGCAGGAAATCCGGGCGTTTCGGGAAGAATTGCGGGCAGAAAAAAGGCGGGCCGGTCTGGCGACCGGTCCGCCTGAAGAGCGATTTCGAAGATGAGGCGGCAGCGGTCAGGCCGGCTCCGGCTGCTCCACTCGCAGCGACTCCTGGAGCGGCACTTCCACCACCAGTGAGCCCTCGTCGATGAGGATCCGATGGACGTCGGCCATGGGCAGATAGGTGATACCCGGGCCGTCTGCCGTGCGGCGGCTGCAACGGGCCATGCCCGTCTCTGCGTCGGTGCCGAGCACGAAGTGAATAGCGTCGTCGTAGGTGAACACGCGACCGAGTATCTGCGCTTCTATCGAGCGTACGTATGCGTCAGTCATGGAGGCAGTATCCACGTCTGCGGCGGCCGGTTATGTGCGCCAGGCACGGCCTTACAGGCGCGTTACAATTCGCCGGTCGCTGCTCCCAAACGCCCGTGCTGCCTGCGTTTCCCCTCAGGGTTCAGACCGGTTCTATCCGCGCGGGCACGGTTTTGTGCCACGGCGTGCCCACGTACTCATCCCTGAGCTCTGACGAGGTCAGCTCGTTGGGCGACGGTCCGGTCATCGTCAGGTTACCTTCGGCATCGGGATACTCGAGGCCCATGCCGTTCGGCATGGCGATGTGGCCCGGCATCATCCGGTCCGACAGCTCCACCAGCACATCCATGCTGCCGCGACGGGTGGTGATGCGCGCCGTCGCGCCGGCACCCAGGTTCAGTCGCGCTGCGTCTTCGGGGTGCACGTGGAGGGCGCCGTCGAAGTCTTTCTTGCGCCAGTCCGGATCGCGCAGGATGGTGTTGGCGGTGTAGGCGCGGCGCTCCCCGGCCGAGAGCAGGAACGGAAACTCGGTGTCGGTTTCCACCGGATCTTCGTCGTTCAGCGTGGTCACATCGGCAAGGAACTCATCCAGGGCCAGGTGGGCTTTGCCGCCCGGCAGTCGTTCCCAGACATCCGACCACTCTTCGTGGCAGATCACAGCGCCGCTTTCCGAGCTGATGATGTGGTCGAACAGCGCATCTCCGAGCGCCATGCCTTCCCCGCTGAGGCCGGTTGCCTCGACGATCCTGCGGTTGCCGGCAGCGAACTGATGGGCAAGCGCCCAGACAGCGGCGCTGGCGGCCATCCCTTCCGGCAGGTGCCGGCCGAGGGTGCGGTAGAGCAGGCCGGGGGCGATGGCCATGAGCGAAGGGTCTTCCGCGAGCCTGGCGAAAACCGCGGCGGTGAAGCCTTCCCGACCCTGCTCATCGAGCACGGCGTTCAGCTCGGCCTCCACACCTTCCGGCACCGCGCCCAGCGCTTCGGCCAGCCGCATGTGGATCTCTGCCTCGTCCAGGGGCCCCTCAGGTGCTGCAAACAGCGGTTTGCGGACGTGGAAGTAGTTGTCCGGAAACTCCAGCGCGAAAAAGGTGGCCTCGGCTTTTTCGTACTGCGAGGTGGCTGGCAGAACGTAGTCGGCCTGGCGGGCGGTTTCGGTCATCGCCACATCAACCACGACGCTGATCTCCAGGGCCCGCATGGCTTCCCGCCAGCGCGGGCTGTCAGCCAGGCTGTGCACCGGGTTTCCGGACTCGATGAACATGGCCCGATAACGATTCGGGTGATCGGTCAGGATCTCGTCACAGATCACGTTGCACGGCACCAGGCCGTTGATCAGCCGGGCGCCAACCACGGGGCTCACGCCGGTTTCCTGGCCGGCTGCCAGGTTGCCGAGGCTCATGCCGGTGTAGTGCGTGCCCGGACGACCGAAGTTGCCGGTGAGCACCCAGAGCAGCCGCTGCAGGTAGCTCACCAGGGTCGAGTGGCGGTTCATCTGCACGCCCAGATCCTCCAGCACCGCCACGCCCGAGGCATTGGCGATCCGGCGGGTGACGGCGCGCAGCTCGTCTTCGGCGATGCCGGACTTTTCCGCGCAATCGGCCACGTCCACCGGCCGGAACGCCTCAATCACCGGTTCCAGCCCTTCGGCATGCTCGGCCAACCAGGCGTGATCCAGCAGGTCCTCCTGGACCAGGGTAGCGACCATGCCGGCCAGCAGCCAGGCGTCGGCGCCGGGCTTTACGGCCAGATGGATGTCGGCCATATCCGCTGTCTCGGTTCGCTTCGGATCGATCACGATCAGCGTTCGCTCAGGATCTTTGGCGATCTCGCGAACGGTAACCCGCGCCCGCGGGATGCCGTGGGAGTGCCAGGGATTTTTGCCCAGGAAGATGGCCACTTCGGCATGCTCGAAATCGCCGTGCGGCCAGCCGCCGAACATGCGGTTGGCGACCCAGAACTCGCCGGTTTTCTCCTGGGCGAGGGCGTTGGAACGGTAGGTGGTCCCCAGCACCGACATGCTGGTTCGGGAGTAGCCGCCGCCGAGGTGGTTACCCTGACCGCCGCCGCCGTAGTAGAAGATCTTGTCACCGCCGTGCTGGTCGCGGATGGCGCCGAGCTTGGCGGCGATCTCGCTGATGGCAGTGTCCCAGTCGATGGCTTCGTAGCTGCCGTCCGGCTTGCGCCGCAGCGGCGAGAGGATTCTGTCCGCGCGGTTCTGATAGTAGTTCAGCCGCGACGCCTTGTTGCAGAGATAACCCTTGCTGGCCGGGTGATCCTCATCGCCTCTGGTTCGGGCGATGCTCTTGCCGTCCTCTGTCAGCTGCACCTTAACGCCGCAATTGAGCGAGCAGAGTATGCAGGCGGTGGACTTCCACTCCCCGTCGGTGGGTTGCTGCGCCATTGGTCTCTTCCTCCGGATTCCTTCAGGCGCAGTTTGCCGCTGAAGCAAGGAGGACAGCAAGGGAACCCGGTCAGCGCGCCGGCTCTGCTAACCTAGGCGTTTTGCTGCTGATGAAGGGGCCTCCCTGTTATGTCCGACGGGCCGAAGCATAAGAACGATATCTACGGCGATGATCTGAACGCTGCCGGTGACGGCAACCCGGCGATTCCCGCTGCGACCGTGGTGCTGCTGAAGGATGATCCGGAACCCCGGGTGCTGATGCTGCACAAAACCTCGAAGATCGCCTTCGGCGGGATGTGGGTGTTTCCGGGTGGCCGCATCGATCCCGAGGATCACCCGGAGGACGGTGATCTGGACGCGGCGGCCCGGAACGCCGCCGCCAGAGAAACCATGGAGGAGGCTGGCATCCCCTCGAAGCCCGAGGACTTCGTCTGGTTCTCCCACTGGACCCCGCCGCCGATCACGCCGAAGCGTTTCGCCACCTGGTTCTTCGCCGCGGCCGCGGATGGCGACGAGGTGACCATCGACGGCGGCGAGATTCAGGACCACGAGTGGTTGCAGCCTGCCCATGCGTTGGAGCGCCATGCCGCCGGCGAGATCGATCTGGCGCCGCCGACCTGGATCACGCTGCACCAGCTGTCGCTCTACGACAGCACCGCAGAGATCCTCGAGAAGCTGGCGGGCTTCGAGACCAAGGTCTACGAAACCAGAATCAGCAAAGATGCAGAGGGCATTCGCGTCGCCATGTGGGCCGGCGATGCCGGCTACGAGTCCGGCGACGGCACCGTCGCGGGCGAGCGGCACCGGCTGGTGATGAAGCCGGATGGGTTCGTGTTCGAGAATACCGTGGAGGCTTACTGACCTCGAATCAGAGCCGCCAGTTGTGCCCGACGGTGAGGTACACGGCGGTGTCTTCAGGGCCCCAGGCGACGTCGATGCCGAGCCGCATGCCGAGCATTCTGGCTGCCAGGTAGCGGATGCCGATACCGCCGGCAACCTGGCTGGACGCATCGCCCAGATCGTCGAAGCTCTCTGCCGCGCGGCCGGCACCCAGGAAGCCGATCGCGCTGACCCGCGGATGGAAGTCCCAGCGCGCTTCGACCTCGCCGGTGAGCACCGCCTCGCCCTGGTAGCGCAGCACGGGAATCCCTCTCAGCTGGATGAACGGCAGGGCGAAGAACGGCGCGTTGCCGTCGATGAAATCTCCCTGGGCTCTGGCTCCCAGCACGAACTTGCCGACTTCCAGAAAGTGCAGGTAGCGGCTGTGGTACTTGCCGTAGCTGAAGTCGCCGCCAATCGCCTCATCGAAAAACAGCGCGTCGAGCTTGAACTGATTACCGTCCGATGGGGTGAACGTGGAGTCCAGGTTTTCGTACTCGAGCACCACGCCTAAGCCCGAGTCCTGGAAGTCGAGCTCCTGCGGCTCGATGCCCGGGATGTCTGCACCAAGATCGAAGGTGATGTCGAGCTTGGTGAACTGCCAGCGTGGACCGATCAGCCAGTTGCTGTTGCGGATCCTGAACAGCATCTCCTGCAGCACGAAGCCGCCGTCAGCGTTGAAGTCGAGGCCTTCGCCGCCTGGCGATCCGTAGTACTTCAGGTTGATCGACGCGAGGCCGCCGGCGCCGGTGTAGTTGATGGTGTCCTGGCGCCAGCGCCCGAGATGACCGCCGCCCGCAAACCAGCTGTCGTTGCCCGTGTAGGCTGCGGCGACGGCGGACAGGCTCGGCCGCTCGAACTCATCCGAGGCCCGGGTTTCGCTTTCCGGCCGCTTGTGAAAGAACACGCCAGCCAGGCCGAGGCCGGCATCCACCGCCGGCTCGCTGATGATGATCGGCACCGGCAGAAAGGACAGGTTGTTGTTCAGCAGGAAGCGGGAAGCATCCAGCCAGCCGTCTTCCGGGTCCTTGAGCTGTTCCCGAAAGCCGGCGGCGCTGGCCGTGCTGCCGAGCAGCAGCAGTGCCAGCGCCAACCACGTGGGTAATCGTGTCATTCAGAAACGCGTCAGTTGAATCTCCAGCCCAGCTCGAGCTTCCACATGTCCAGCTTCGGATCGGCGCTGTCCTGGTTGCTGTCGAGCCAGACTCGATTGACGCTGCCCTTCAGGAACATCCTGTTCTGGAAGTCGTAGCGAAGGCCCAGGCCCGCGTTCCAGGAGAAGCTGGTGTCGTTGTAGGTCGACCAGAAGTTGGCGCAGACGTAGCCCCACCACGGATCCCACCAGCAACCGGTGGAAGGCGGGCCGTCCGCAACGTTGGAGTCCACGTTGGTCCAGCCGAGGCCGAGCTGCACGTAAGGCGTGAAGTTGCCTTTCAGGATGTTGTAGGTGCCGTTCAGCGCGCCGTTGAAGATGCTCGCCTTGTGGCTGATGGAGAAGGGATCTTCGTCATCGTCGTCCGGCACGATTACCGCCGTGTACTTCGGCTTCACGAAGCTGGCATCGAAGCCGAGCGCCAGGTGCTCGTTGAAGTTGTAGGTGATGCCGAAGGCCCAGCCGGTGGCGCTGTTCAGATCGACGCTCGATCCGTTCTCGCCGTTGGAAGAGTCGGAGGCGGTGCCGATCAGCTGGATGGTGCCTTCCCAGTTCTGGCCGCGATCCGCGGCGGCGTTGCCTGCGAGCAACAGGGCTGCCGCGAGCAACGCGGTGACCAGTGCTTTTCCCTGCATGTCTATTCGTCCGTTGATTCGAAGTGGGGCGCAGTGTACGCGAACGCGCACCGATTTGAAGCTGAACCAGGCCGATGTCGGACCCTGAAAAGCGCTGCCAGATCCATCCGCTCGAACGCGGTCATTGACCCCGTTCTCGAGGAAGCGTTAGGTTCGAGCAATTCAGGGGAGGGGTCCGATGGCAAGACGTCACAGATCAGGCGGCCGGCTGCGCAGCGGCTCATCTAAGATCAACCGCCGGCACCTGCTGCAGGCGGCGGGTTCGGGTGCCGCGCTCGCGGCTGTGCCGGGCGCCGGGTTTGCGAGCCCGTCCCTGGGCAAGGCGACCCTGATCGTTCAAGGCGCAACCTTCCACACCATCGATCCTGCGTACACGACCGTGGAAGCCATGGCCGTGCGAGGTGATCAGATTCTGGCGCTGGGACGCGCGTCCGAGGTCGAGGCGTTGCGCGGCGCAAACACCAGGGTGATCGACGCCCGGGGCCTCACCGTCACCCCGGGCTTCATTGACGCCCACAGCCATCCGCTCATGTTCAACGAGGCGGTCAGCGTCGATGTGAACGTGCGCAGCATCAGCCAGGTGCAGACGCTGATCGCCGGTCAGGCCGACCGCACGCCGCCGGGCCGCTGGGTTCAAGCGCACATGTACGACGACACCAAGTTTGAGGAAGGTCGGGCGCTGAATCGGGACGACATCGATATGGTGGTGCAGAGCCATCCGGTGATGGTCCGGCATCGAGGCGGACATACGGGGGTGGTGAACTCGAAGGCGTTCGAGATCGCCGGCGTCACCGATCAGACCCCGGACCCGGTTGGCGGCCGTTTCTTCCGGGAAGACGGCCGTCTGACCGGTAAGGTGGCCGAGCACGCCATGGACGTGTTTCAGGAGGTTGGCGAGTGGCCCAGGGTCGACCGGGAAACCAACCGCCAGGGTGCCAGCCTGATGTCACGGCGCATGGCGGCGACCGGGCTGACCAGCACAACGGACGCCTTCGGCTCCGACGATGCCTGGGTGGCGTACGTCGATGCGCTTGCCAGAGACGAGCTGCATTTCCGCCTGGCCTTCATGCCCGGCGGCAGCGCACCTATCTACGAGAAGATGAAGTCCATGGGCATTCGCTCCGGATTCGGCAACGACATGCTGCGGGTAGGTGCGGTGAAGTTTGCCGCCGACGGCAGCGCTTCGGAACGGACCATGCGCATGAGCACGCCCTTCGAAGGGACGGACGACTACGGGATCCTGACCATGAACCAGGGCCAGATCGATGCGGCGGTGGACGACGCGGTGGCGAACGGGTTCCGCATCGGCATCCACGCCAATGGCGATGTGACCATCGACATGGTGCTCAAGGCCTACGAGCGGGTGCTGGCAAACTGGCAGGGGCCGAACCCGCGATTCCGGATCGAGCACTGCTCGCTGGTGAACCCGGATCTGCTCACGCGAATCAAAGCGGCGGGCGTGGTGCCCACACCCTTCTATACCTATGCCCTCTACCACGGCAACAAATGGCCGTTCTACGGCGCCCAGCGAATGAACAGCATGTTCGCCCATCGTTCCTTCATCGACTACGGCATCCCGGTGGCGCCAGCTTCCGACTTCACGCCGGGTCCCTACGAGCCGATGATGGCGCTGGAAAGCATGGTCACCCGAAAGGACGTGAAAGGCAGGGTCTGGGGCGAGAAGCAGCGGATCAGCATCGAAGAGGCGCTGCAGGTCTGCACCATTAACGGGGCCTACGCCTCGTTCGAAGAAGAGATCAAGGGCTCGCTGACGCCGGGCAAGCTGGCCGACTTCGTGCTGCTGGATAGAGATCCCGTGCGGCAGGACCCGGAAGCGCTGCAGGAAATCAACGTGGTGGCGACCTATCTTGGCGGTCGGGCGACTTACGAGGCCTGAGCCGACCGGCTAGCAGATTCAGACGAGAAAACGAGGAGTAACAATGGGCTCGAAGATCAACGACGACCCGCGGCTCGACCCGCGCATCAAAGCCATGATGGGCGGCATGCCGGAGATGGCCGCAAGAGACGCTGAAAGTCGCGAGCAGCTGCTGGCGGAGGCGGCCAGCGAAGAAGCGGTGGCGGCGCGCGAGGCGATGGCCGGATTCATGGAGATGGTGGACAACGAGGAGGTGGCGCCATCTGCCGGCCTTGCCATCAGCACCCGCACCTTCAGCTCCTCCCCGGACGGTAACGAGATCAAGATCCAGTTGATTCGGCCCGAGGGTGACGAGGTTCTGCCTTGCGTCTACTACATCCACGGCGGCGGCATGCAGTCCATGTCCTGCTTCGACGGCATGTACCGGGCCTGGGGCAGAATGATCGCAGCTCAGGGTGTGGCGGTGGCGATGGTGGATTTCCGCAACTGCCTGGTGGCTTCTTCAGCGCCCGAGGTCGAGCCTTTTCCGGCTGGTCTCAACGACTGCGTCTCCGGCGTGAAGTGGGTGCATGCTAACGCGGCCGAGCTGGCTATCGATCCGGAGCACCTCATCGTCGCCGGTGAGAGCGGCGGCGGCAACCTGACGCTCGCAACCGGATTGAAGCTCAAGCAGGATGGGGATCAGGGCCTGATCAGAGGGCTGTACGCGCTCTGCCCCTACATCGCCGGCCACTGGCCGCAGGATCGATTCCCGTCCTCGATCGAGAACAACGGCATCCTTCTGAATCTGCACGACAACCGCGGGCGGCTCGCCTACGGCATCGACGCCTTTGACGCGGAAAATCCGCTGGCCTGGCCAAGCTTCGCCTCCGAAGTCGACGTGGCAGGCCTGGTGCCCACGGTGATCAGCGTCAACGAGTGCGACCCGCTGCGGGACGAAGGGATCGAGTTCTACCGCCTGCTGCTTCGGGCAGGCGTGCCAGCCCGGTGCCGAACGGTGATGGGTACCAGCCACGGCGTGGAGATCTTCGTCATCGCCTGCCCGGACATCAGTCGGGAGACCGCCGGAAGCATCGCTCAGTTTGCCCGCGAGGCCTGATCGGTTCGATCCCGAACCATTTCTCAAACCACAGGAGATTCCATGAAGATCGCAGAATCCTGCGTTGTGTCCATCCACTACACGCTGACGAACAACGAGGGCGAAACCCTCGATTCATCTGCCGGCGGTGATCCTCTGGCTTATCTGCACGGTGCTGGCGGTCTGATTCCCGGCCTGGAGCGGGAGCTCGACGGCAAGGAGAAAGGTGATCAGTTCAAGGCCACCATCCAGCCGGAAGATGCCTACGGAGAGGTTGATCCGCAGCTCATTCAGGAGGTGCCGCTTGATGCCTTGGCGGGGATCGAAAACCTCAGCGTAGGCATGCAGCTGCAATCGCAGTCTCCCGACGGGCGGACCCAGCTGCTGCTTGTGGAAGCCGTCTGTGATGAGTCGGCCACGTTGAATGCCAATCACGCCCTGGCAGGCGTGGTGCTTCACTTTGACGTGGAGGTGGCTGATGTGCGCGCAGCCACAGAAGAAGAACTGGCGCAAGGGCACGCACACTGACGTGCGGTAAACGATCGGTCAGGTTTAGCTGAAAACGGTGCGCGAAGTTTGCGCACCGGCACGGATCGCGCGCCGTTCAGCGCGCGTCCGTCTCAGCGCTTGCGGGTCCTGCTGATGACGATGTGCTTGCTGCGGCCCAGGTTATCCTGGCCGCTCACACCTGTCGGGACCTGCTCGATCTTCTTTCCTGAGTCCAGAAACGCCTGGACGTCGTCGGCGAGCGTCTTGCGGCGCTCGCGACTGGAAAGTTCGTTCTGGCTGGACTTGGTCGCCATGGCTTAGCCGCTAGTAGCGACCGCCTCCGCCACCGCCACCACGAGGGCGCTGCTCGTTTGCTTCGTTTACACGCAGCGCACGGCCGCCCATATCTTTGCCATTCAGCTCTTCCATGGCCCGCTGGCCGTCTGCCATCTCGACGAAGCCGAAGCCGCGGGAACGACCGGTTTCGCGGTCCGTGATCACGCGAGCGGAATCGACAGGGCCGATGCTTGCAAAGAGTTCCTCGAGCTCGGCGTCGGTCGTGCTCCAGGGAAGGTTTCCTACATACAGTTTCATTCAAGTATCCGTTTGAGTTGCCGGTAGCGGCTTTCGTTTAAGCCGTTTGGTTCGTTGAAGTGCGCAGTCCCGCTTGTCCGCACGACGGTTTTGTTTGTTAGAAGCGAGCCGATAACTGACGGAAAACACTGGAGAGCATGACCGGGAGATGATCGGGGCGGGCGTTTCTATGCCGCCAGTATAGCGGAATCCCGCGTCCCGGCTAGTCCCGTCCCGCAGGCGTCGTCAGGCGAATCTCCCCGATTCCCCGGTCAGGGGCCTGATCCTTCGGGAAAAGCGAGCAAAGCGAGCGGTAAAAGTCGATTTTTGCTAACAGGACCTGCAGCCAGACTTGCGCCCATGATTGTCGACCTTGCACTGCTGGTCGTTGGCTGCGCGTTGCTCTACGCGGGTGCAGATCGGGTAATCCGCTACGCGGATACGCTCGGCCGCCGCCTTCACTTCTCGCCGGTTGTCACCGGGCTTGTCATCGTTGCCATCGGCACCAGCCTCCCGGAGCTAGCGGTCAGCCTGGACGCAGCGGTGCACGGGTACGGGGCAATTGCCATCGGCAACGTGGTCGGCTCCAACATCGTCAACATCACCCTGGTGATTGGTGCCGGGGCTTTGCTGTGCTCGCTCTCACCGAACTCTGAGATGCTCGAGCGTGACCTGCCTGCATTAGCAGCGCTGACCCTGGTATCGGTCTGGATGCTCGCAGATGGTGCGCTCGGGCGGCTGGAAGGCTTCGCTTTGCTGCTTTCGGTCTCCGCGTTCCTGGCCTTTCGCGTGCTCCGCCAGAACAACGACCTACCACCGGTGCGGCGGCCGAAGGGCACATCGAGCCCGATCTGGAAAGTGCTTGCTGGTTTTTCCATCGGCCTGGTTCTGCTGGTGGCTGGCGCTGAAGCCATGGTGGCGAGCGCGATGGGCCTCGCGCGATCTTTCGGTGTTTCGGAAGCGGTCATCGCCCTGACGGTGACTGCCATTGCCACGGGCATCCCGGAGATTGCCTCGACGCTGGTTGCCATCAGGCGCGGTTACTCTGAACTCGCTCTGGGCAACATCGTCGGTTCGAACATGATCAACCTGGGTGTGGTGCTCGGTTTGACCGGATTGCTGGCGCCGGTAGCGGGCGCATCGGTTGGTCTGATTGCCCTGGCGACGCTGGCTGGCCTGACGTTGCTGCTCTGGGCGCTGCTCATGCTGCTGCCCATCGTTCACCGCGGCACCGGGGTGATGTTGCTGGCTCTGTTCGGCGCCTATCAGGTTGCGGTGGTGACCTGAAGCGTAACGAGCAACATGCGGCTACTTCCGGCCGATCAGCAACCAGAGCGGATCGGCGCCAGCCGGTGAGCGGTCCTCGAAGCTGATGTCCGAAAACCCTGCCTGATCCACGTAGTAGCCGACGAGCTGAATCCAGTCCTTGCGCGGCAGGTGCTGAAAGGCGGCAACCGCCTTGGTGGGGAAGAGTCGATGCGACATGGCGATGCACAGCGCGCCCCCTTCATCCAGCACCTCAAAGACCGAGCGCATGACTTCGACAGGCCGAATCAGGTACTGAATCGAGACGACGATCATCACCCGGTCGAAGGAAGCCGCCGGGTAGGGCAGATCAGGATTCTCGTTCAGGTTCTGCACCAGGTAAGTGTCCAGCCGTTTGTTGGCCGCCAGCTCCTCCTCGTTCATGCCAAGGCCGGCCACCTGTCGATAGGCGCCTTCTTCCGGCAGGTGCGAGATCCACGACGACATCAGGTCCAGAACCCGCGCGTCTGTCGGAATGAAGGTCCTGTAATAGTCGGTCAGCGCCTCGATGGTTGCATCGTCGATGTGCGTTTCAAAACGCGGGACCCTGTAAAACAGCTCGTCTGCCGATTCGTCCTGCCGGGCGAGGAAGTGCGGCGGCACCTCGCTCTCATCGGACGCGGTCATGAGGCTGCCTCCGTAGCGCTGCGCTCGCGCAGCCAGCGGAACAGCCCGTACAGGCTGATCAGCAGCCAGGCGATCTCGATGATGAAGGACGACAGGTTGAAGTTGTGCAGGAGCGACACGATGATCAGGACCGCACCCGCGGCGTTCGCCAGCGAGTAGCCGGGCCGGGTGATGTCCATCCGCCCCATCTGGATCAGCAGGTAGGTCGCCAGGACCAGGAATACCCCCAGATTGCCGACCAGATCATGCCACTCGTAAGTCATTTGCTCTGCCGTACCGTTTGCTGACGCAAGAGGCTATCGGCAGTCGCGCAACGGGTCTACCATTCCCAGAGCTGCAGATGAGGTGGTGCGGATGAAGCTGAGCGAACGACTGCGAATTCGGGCAGGCCAGGCTGCCTTCGCGGCGCTTGGATTCGCCGAGCGTCTTCGGCACGGCCACAGCATCGGGCTGTTTTCTTCCGGGTTCCGGGAAAATCCTCATCAGGTTTTTGCCGAGGCGAGAGATCGCGGCCCGATCTTCTACTCGCTTGCGGTTCGAGCCTGGTGGGTGACCAGCTTCGATCTGGTGCGCGAAGTGCTCAGAGACTCACGCTTCTCGAGCGACGTGCGCCGCTTCCCGAAGCGCGCCGATCAGATCCGCAAGCGCATCGGCGATGACGCGTTCCGTCTCGAGAGCTTCGAAAATCCGAGCATGCTGAGCCTGGATCCGCCCGATCACACCAGGATCCGCCGGCTGGCAACACACGCCTTCACGGCCAAATACATCGCCTCGCTGGAACCGCGGATCAGAACCATCGTCGATCGCTGCCTCGATAGCGTGGCCAACCAGCCGGCCTTCGACGTGATGGAGAGCCTGGCGAAGCCGCTGCCGGCGATCGTGATCGCCGAGATGATGGGGCTGCCGGAGTCTGATCACGATCGTTTTCAGGCCTGGTCGGAGGATCTCATCGCCGGCACGGCGACCGGCGATCCCGATGTGATCGAGCAGGCCAACCGGTCCAGCAAGGCGCTGATCGATTACTTCGCCGACATCATCGAGTCCCGTCGCGGAGAGCCGGGTGACGACCTGATCGGCCAGCTGATTGCGGCAGAGGAGGAAGGCGACAAGCTCAACACCCAGGAGCTCTACAACACCTGCCTGCTGCTGCTGGTCGCCGGGCACGAGACCACCACCCGGCTCATCGGCAATGGCCTCTACTGGCTGCTCAAGCGCCCTGAGCAGTTGGCCAGGCTGAAGGCGGATCCTTCGCTGTTGCCCAATGCGGTGGAGGAGATGCTCCGCTTCGAGCCGCCGGTGATGGCAACCCAGCGATTTGCCCTGGAAGACATGGAGTTCCACGGCGCCGAGCTGAAGAAAGGTGATGTGCTCTTCATCGGGTTGGCAGCAGCGAACCGCGACACCGCAGCCAACGAGGCGCCGGATGAGTTCGACATCAGCAGGGAAAAGGTCAACCAGGTGGCGTTCGGCTACGGCATTCACCTGTGTATCGGCGCGACTCTGGCGAGGCTGGAAGGCCGGGTCGCCTTCGAGCGTCTTCTGGAACGTCACCCGGACCTGGCTCTCGATGGCGATCCGGAGTGGGGGTCGAATCCGTTCTTTCGCGGCTTTGACGAGCTGAACGTCCGCTCCCTATGATCGTTGCATGAGCAGCGCCTCCACGATTCGTTCCGAGTTCCAGATGGCACCGCCCCGTGTCATCGAGCGGGCCTATGAGAATCCGGACGACGTCTGGGCGCTGATTGAGCGGGGCGCACCCTACAAGAGCATCACCGCAGTGCAGAAAGAGCCGGAGGGCACCGAGGCGGCACCCTGGTTCCGCAACTTCTGGGCGCTGGGCGGCAAGGTGATTTTTTCCGGCGCTGAGCAGGTCTTCCAGAACCCGAACTTCATCGAGGCGGCGCACGAGAACTTCTCAGCGCAGATCGTCCAGCCGCTGGCCATGATGACCAACCTCAACGCGCCGGCACCGGCAGCGCCGCCGCATCTGGATCTGCCGTTCTTCCGTGGCGCGCACAAGCGGGAGGTGCCGCTCTGGATGCTGGCACCCATGGGTTACTCAGGTCTGTTCCAGCGCTGGGCGATTCCTGTTGCCTCGGTGATCACCTGGTTCTTCGACGGCGAAGGCGGTGAGTTCGAGTACTGGCCGCAAGGGCTGGAAGCGCCTGGCGAGCGGGTCGCCAACCTCTCCAGCAATCAGGGGGTGTTGGCGGACAACGAGTATATGTATCACCGGGTCTGCCAGATCGGCCAGGAAGCCGATTTTCTGCCGGGCAATCGGATCCCCTACGAAGCGATGCTCGAGCGCAGCGATTCGGGCTGGCGGATTGTTGCCGGCGACAGGGTGTTGGGCGAGTACCAGGCAGGTGGTATTCGTGCGTCCGTGCTCTGGAAGGCCTACTGCTTCCGAGATCAGTCAGAGGCGGATGCCTTCACCAGCGGTTCCGACAACCTGACGCCTCGGCAGATTGTCGATCTGTTTCAGCAGGACCTGAAGCGGCGTGGTCTGCGCGTAGAAGCACCGGCCGACCTCAGCGGCGATGATCGCTGGAGCGAGCTGATCCGGGAAACCTATCCGGCGGCATCCTACTGATGACGGCGATCGACGAAAGCTGGGCACGACGCTGGTGCGAAGCGATGAGCAGTGGCGACACTGCCCGAGCGCTGGCGTTCTATGGTGATCATGTGGCGTTCGAAGATGTGCCTTTCGGGGTCACGGCAGAGGGTGAGAACTTTCTGCCGGTGATGGAGCACTTCGTCGGCAGCGGCAACAACAGCTTCACCTTTGCCCGCTTTTCCGGCGGGTCGGAAGGCGCGGCGGTGGAGTCCGTCTGGCGCGCTGCGCACCATCAGGACTTTCTAGGCGTGCCCGCGGCCGGCAAGCAGACAGAAGTGCGGCTGGTCACCATCCTCGGCTTCGACTCGGAAGGCCGCATCAACCGGCACTGCGACTACTGGGACGCACGGGCAGTGCTGGCCCAGCTCGATTCTGACTGACAATTCTCTGCTAACGATTTCACAGCGAAATCCGCACCTGATGCTAGTATCTGGCGCTTTCGGTCTTCCGAGGTGTTGGAGTCAGCGTGCCTAAGAGAATTACCCGGTTTCGTCGCACTTTAAATGCTGCAGCGGTAGCCATGCTCGGTCTGGCGATGGTGCCAGCGGCAGGTTTTGCGCTCGCGCGAGCGGAGAACTTCGTGCTGCTCGACCATCAGGGTCAGGCGCATGAGCTCTACTACCAGCGGGATGCCAGCGCGGTTGTGCTCGTCGCTCATTCGAACAGCTGTCCTGACGCGGCCGCATCGGCCGCCGCCGCCGAGGCGCTGGCCGCCGAGCACCCGGATGCACGCGTCTACCTCATCGACCCGACTGGTGACCGAGCGTCCATGGCGGCGTTCGCCGAGCAGCACGAGCTGAGCCTGCCGCTGCTGCATGACAGCGCCGGCATCATCACGCCGAGCCTGGCCATGACCCATGCCGGAGATGCGGTGGTGCTCGATCCGGGTTCCTGGGCAGTGACCTACGCTGGTCCGGTTGCGGGTGCGGTGATCGGCGAGCAGGCATCTGCGGCTATTGCTGCCGACGCGGATCAGGGCTGTGCCTTGGCGCTGGAGGAAGCTGCGACCATTCCTGACTACGCTGCCGACATCGTGCCGATTCTGGAGCGCAACTGCGTGGCCTGCCACGTGGAAGGTGGGATCGGTCCCTGGGCCATGTCCGAGTATCGGATGATTCAGGGCTTTTCCCTGATGATGCGAGAGGTGATCCGGGTAAAGCGCATGCCGCCATGGCACGCGGATCCGGAAATTGGTGAGTGGCAGCACAGCGCCCGCATGTCGGACGAAGACACCCGCACCCTGATCACCTGGCTGGAAGCGGGTGCGCCGCGTGGTGATGGCGAGGACCCGCTGCTGGCGGACAAAGCGCCAGCGCCGACCTGGCCGCTCGGTGAGCCGGACCTGGTGCTGGAAGTGCCTGGCTACGAAGTGCCGGCGAGCGGGGTGGTGGATTACCAGTTCCCTATCGTCGAGAACCCGCTGGATCGCGACGTCTGGGTGGTTGCCGCAACCATCGTCCCGGGTGACAGCCGGGTGGTGCATCACGTGCTTATGGGCTCCGCTGACCAGATGCCGAAAGACACCAACCGGGAGAGCGTGTTCGAGAATTACATCATGGGGTACGCGCCCGGTAACGAGTCGGCCCACATGCCGGAAGGCACCGGAGTATTTGTGCCCGCCGGTGGGGTGTATCAGTTCCAGATGCACTACACGCCGACCGGCATCCCTGTCGTGGACGAAACGAAGGTCGCCCTGTACTTCGCGGATGAGCAGCCGGGCAACTTCCTGCGCCAGCAGGTGGTTGTGAACCCGCGGATCAAGATCCCACCCGGTGAAGCCGCCCATGAGGAGTTCGCTTACTTCGAGTTCTGGGACAACGCGACCATCTACTCGCTGGTGCCGCACGCCCACTACCGCGGGGTGAGTTCCACCTTCGAGCTGGTCTACCCGGACGGCAGCAAAGAGCTGATCCTCTCGGTGCCAAACTACGACTTCAACTGGCAGCGCACCTACAGCTTCGTGGAGCCGAAGGTGGTGCCCGCCGGCACCCGTATCGTGCATCGAACGATCTATGACAACTCAGCGAAGAACCCGAGCAATCCGGACCCGGAGCGTGAAGTGCCCTGGGGCCTGCAGTCCCATGACGAGATGCTCTACGGCTCGGTGAGCTTCAGCTGGAACGGTGAGAGCTCGGACGCACCGACCCATACCCGATTGGCGTCTGGTGCCGGGCAGTTCGTCGGCTTCCTCGACAAGGACATGGACGGCAAGCTCTCCAAGGAGGAGTTGCCGGAGCGCATGCGCGAACGCATCGGCTGGTGGCGCTGGTGGTTCGTAGACACCAACTTCGACGGCGGCCTGGATCGGGCGGAAGTCGAAGCCATGTTCTCGGGCGACTGAACCGATCAGCTTGAGTGGCCTGCCCGCGAGCGCCCGGCGCTCGAGGGCCAGCCGGTCAATCAGTGAGCGGCTCGGCGCAGGTTACGGCCGCCAGGGCTCGGAGTAGTTCTCGGCGCCGGACTGACGCACATCACTCAACCAGTCGCCCTCGTAGGGCCAGGCGTCCGGATTTTCGTCGTTCGGCCCCTGCCAGAACCTGGCCATGGGCGAGTCGCCACCCGGCTCGAGAGACCAGGCCTGACGGCGGAACGTCCAGCTGTCCGGCACCAGAGCGTGGGCCTGCCGGAAGTGCTCGATGGCGGCCTCATGATCACCGGCCTGCTCGAGCGCCGTGGCGAGCTCGAAGTGCGCATGCCCGAGCGCTACCTCTGCCGTGCGTGGCCGCGAACGCTCGATCACCTGATCAGGTGTGAGCGCAAACTCGCTGTCGGCGCCTTTTTCCACCCAGTCTCTGAGCGCGGCGTGATAGGACTCCGGATCCGACTGAATCTTCATCGCTTCGCCGAACATCTCAGCGAATCGCTGCGGTAACTCTGCGGGCAGCTCCATGGCCGGCCCCTCCCGGTCGCCGGGCGGGGCGGGCGCGGCTTCTGCCGGCCGGACGATCATGCCCTGCTCATCGATCCAGATGCTGCTCGGGATGTTGATCACGCCAAACGCCCGCGCCAGTACGTGGTGCGCATCAATGAGCGAAGGATGGGTTGGTGCCGCGGCCTCGATGAACGGTCGGCAGCCTTCAGCGCCCAGCGTGTCCAGGCCGACGCTGACGATCTCGAGCCCTTTCGGGTGCAGCTCTTCGCGGATTGCCTGCCACACGGGCAGGTCGGCGGAGCAGCCTCAGTAGGGTGCCCAGGCGAAGACGACGATTTTCTGCCCTTTCAGTGAGGACAGCTTGAACGGATTGCCCGCCAGGTCCGGCAGCTCCACTTCCGGTGCTTCGGCCGTGGTCAGCGCTCTGTTTCCCACAGACTCCGGACCGATGCTCACCAGGCCATGCGCCTCGCTGGTGACCACCGGCAGGCCCATGGCTTCGGCGATCGCCACCACATCGTTGCGCTCGCGCACCTCATCAGCGATCGGGATGCAGAGGTCGCCCTTGCAGGCACCTTCGGGTTTCAGCGTCCAGCCGGTTTCCGCTTCGAACCGGTCCGGGTCGAAACGCCTGTCGTTCAGAATCATGGTCGTCGCTCCTCTTTCAGCCGCTCAGATAATGCCAGGCCGAAGGCGCAGAGCGGAACCGGAAATCAGTCAGCGCCTGATCGAAGCGGCTGGCAACCTTGCCCGCGGAGAAGACCCAGGAGCTGATCGAGATCCTCGCTGCGCCGGCTCCTGACCACGTGCCAGCGGCTGTGGGTCTCACGGTCGGCAGCTGGATCGAGTTTCAGGCCCCACAATGCCTCAATCCGGTTCGGCAGCGAGGCATAGCGTGGGTCCACCACGTAGTTGGGGTCTTCAGGATCCAGCGCCAACCAGCCGTCCGAGTACCAGCCGAAGCGATCCAGGTCTTCCGCCTGCTGGCTGCCGGGCGCAAGCCAGGGCAGGTCCCGCGCCACATCGAGCAGATCGATGGCTTCCCCCGTGCAGAGCGAGACGGTGCCTGCGGTCCGTATGCCGTCGACGTAGATCCTGCCCTCTGCCTGGTAGATGGCTTTCCAGACCAGCACGTTGGCAAATCCTGGCTTCACGGTCAGCCGTTCAGCCGAGTGGCCGCGGTCCACCGCTACCACCGTCGCCGCGTCGACGGCACGCTGCTGTTGAATCGCCGCCACGGACAGGTAGGCCAACGCCCAGAGGGCCCCGGCCAGCGCAAAGGCGCGGCGCTGACGCCAGATCGCCAGCACCATGAGGGCGAACAAAGGAACGGAAAACAGCGGATCCACCACCGAGATCAGGTTCCAGGACACCCGCGTATCCGAGAACGGCCAGAAGAGCTGGGTGCCATAGCTGGTGCAGGCATCGAGCAGGCCGTGGCTGGCATAGCCGATTAACGTTGCAAGAAAAAGCTCCCACCCGGTTAGCCACCGTTTCATCAACGGCCTCAGGAGGAGCGCGCAGAGGCCTGCGCCAATCGGGATGAATATCAGCGAGTGGCTGAACTGGCGATGAAACTCCAGATAGAGGATCGGGTCGCTGGCCGAGCGGATCAGCACGTCCAGATCCGGAACGAGCCCGGCCACGGCGCCGGCCGCGGCGAACGCCGCGATCTTCTCGGGCTGCGCTGCGGTTTGCGCCAGCGTGGCGCCCAGGGTGCCCTGGGTCAGCGGATCCAAGTCAGCTCGCGAGTCGGCCGGTGATCACGTAGTCGAGAATCTGCACCACCTGCTCCGGCGTCGTCGCCACGGCCAGGGCAGCCGCGTCCACCTCTTTCATCGGGTGCGTCAGGGCGTCATCGCGCAGGGTGATGATCGGCTTGCCCAGGGCGGCCGCAAAACCGGCGTCGAAAGCAGCGTTCCACTGCCGGTACTTGTCGCCGAAGCGGACGACCACGACGTCGGCCTGCTCGAGCAGGGTGCGCGTGCGGATCGCGTTCACCTTCGCGCCTTTGTGGTCTTTCCAGAAGCCCTCCGACTCATCGCCCAGGATGCGCACGCCGCAATCGTCGCTGTCCTCGTGCACGGTGACCGCGCTGGTGAACTGGGTAGGCAGGTTCATTCCAGCGGCGCCCTCGGCAATCCGCTGCCGCCAGTCGGTATGAATCTCGCCGGAAAGATAAACCTGCCATTGGCCGTTCTGCATGGCTCGAGCTCCTTGATCGCAAAGGCGGCAGTTTAGCAGCTGGCCGGGTTTCCACCTCCCCCAGCCTCTATACTGAGTGGCCTTACAGGGGGATTCGATGAACGACGAACTGATGCACCCGGTGGGCGACCATCCGGCCTGGAGCGAAAGCTACTACTTCAACTTCGTGGACCCGAGCTCGAAGATCGGCATGTTCACGCGGATGGGTTTCCGCCCCGGCAGCGGCTGGGCAGACGCGCTGCACGTGATCTACCTGCAGGGGCGGCGGGTGGCGTTCACCTACGGTCGCCGGGACATCGACGGGGACCTCTCGCAGTACGACGGCGATCTGGCGGCCGGCAGCTTGCGGCTCGACTGCATCGAGCCGCACCAGCTCTGGCAGCTGACCTACCAGGGGCCAGCGCAGGACGTGGCCGATGCGGAGGTGCTGCTGACCCGCAGTAAAGAGCGCCCCGAAGGCTGGTTCGTTCCGGCTGAGCTGGATATGGCAGTTCGCTTCGAGTGCCTGACGCCGCCGCAGTATGCCGGCAAGGGCGAGCACGGCCACTTCGAGCAGAGCGGCCGGGTCACGGGCAGCATCGCGCTGGGCGACGAGCGCTGGGAGGTCAGTGGCTACGGCGTGCGCGACAAATCCTGGGGCCCGCGGGACTGGGGTGCGAGCAGCCAGAGTGACGATCAGGGAGACGCAAACGCACGGGAAAAGCCTGAGGGGCCGGCACCGTTCGTCAACTGGTTTTCCATGAACTTCGGGCCCGACGCAGCCCTGGGCGGATCCTGCTTTCTGGGTGCCGATGGGGTGATGCGCGGCCAGGGTTGGCTGCAGCGGGGCGATGCGCATCTGGCGCTTCCTGAAGTGGTGATCGAATCCGACTACAAAGCCGACTCGATCATCCACGAAGGAGTCAGGCTCAGCGCCAGGACCGAGGCAGGTGAAGAGATCCTGATCACCGGCGACGTGACGTCCGTCTGCCCGACCAAGATTCCGATGCCCGGTGGCGCCATATTCATCAACGAAGGCCTGACGGAGTTCCAATGGGACGACAGGACGGGCTACGGCATCGCCGAGCACTGGCATGGGGTTCGGCTCTGACGGGCTGACGAACGGCTGATCGGATTCTCCGAACAACCACTCAGGTTATTTCAGCTGTAGCCCGAACGTTGAGGGTGCCATCCTAGGCGGGTGAGATCGGGAAACCATCATGCCTAGAGACACTTTGCAGCGTACCTATGACAATCCGGAGCTGTTTGAAGACAGGGTGGTGGATCGGGTTCGTGATGCTGTCGACTTCCTTGTTGACGCCAGCGTCATGGAGCCGGTTGCCGGCCAGGTCGATGGGTCGATCGGGCACGCCGAGTTCCCTGACCTGATGAGCCACCCGTCGGTGCTTGCCGCGATTGGTGCTGCCATTGCCCTGGGGCGGGAAGAGCACGCGGCTCGACGCTCAGCGCTCATTCTGGATCTCTACTCGCTGGGCCTGCCCGAATCCCGTCGGTCTCAGATCATCTCCCATGCTTCCCACCCGCAGCGGCCGACATGGCTTGCGAGCGGTGTCAGGGAGCCACGTCTTGCGCTATGGATGTACGCCACCTGCCGCACCCTGGTCGAGAACACGGCCCGCGGGCGGGTGTTCCTCGAGAACGTGGCGGAAGCTCTGAAGATCTCCGTGAAAGAGGTCAGCGCAATTAAGCGGAAGCTGCCTTTGCCCGCACCGGCAGGTTGAAGACCCGCTGATTCGCCGGCTGCTCGAGTTGGGCAGTAGCCAGGTTGAGCGCATCGATTCTTCGCGGCACCACCGCATCCTCTCCGATCACGTCGAACAGCCCCAGTGAGGCGAGCTGGTCGATCAGGTCTTCGTCCTCCGACACCAGATACACCGTGCAGCCGGATTCGGTGCTTTCAACGATGGCGTTCTCCAGCGCCAGCGCGACCGTAGTGTCGAGCATCGACACGCTGGAGAGGTCCAGCACCATCACGTCGTAGTCCTTCACCTCGGCATGCTGGCGGGAGATGGCTTTGGTGACGCCGAAGATCATCGGCCCGGTCAGGTAAAACAGCAGGATGCGGCCGGCAGCGCCCTCCAGCAGCGTCCGCTCCTCGTCGTCGAGCGGCACTTCGTCATCCGCATCGCTGATCGCCCGCACAGCCCGGACCTTGCGTGACTGCACCTGGCTCAGCTTCTCGATGGTGAGCACGTTGGCGACGAACACACCCACGCCGACGGCGACCATGAGGTCGATGAACACGGTCATCAGCATCACGCCGTACATGATGATCGTGGTCGGCAGGTTGATTCGGTGGGCGCGCTTGAGAAAGCTCCAGTCGAGGATGTCGATGCCGACCTTGATTGCGATGGCGGCCAGCACGGCCAGGGGAATGTGCTCGGTCAGCTCCGCGGCGCCGAAGATGATGACCGCCAGGATGAGCACGCGCAGCGCGCCCGCCAGCGGTGTGCGGCCGCCAGACTGAATGTTGACGACGGTGCCCATGGTGGCGCCGGCGCCGGGCAGGCCGCCGCAGAAACCGGAGAACATGTTGCCCAGGCCCTGACCGATCAGCTCCTTGTTCGAGTCGTGATCTTTGCGGGTCAGGCTGTCGGCAATGACCGCGCTCAAGAGCGTGTCGATGCACCCCAGAATTGCCAGCAGCAGCGCATCAACCACCATGGTGGTGAGCAGCGCAGGGGTAAAGGTGGGCAGCACGATCGCCGGCAGGCCGATGCTGATCTCGCCAACGGTGGTCAGCCCGGAGTTGCCGAGCCACAGGAAAGCAACGCCGGTGCCGAGGATCAGCGCGATCAGCTGGGGCGGCAGATGATTGGACAGGCGCTTGGGCGTAAACAGCAGGAGCAGCAGCGTGGCCAGGCCGAGCAGCGCTGCGGTCGGGTTGATGCCGGCAATCAGCTCGGGCAGGGCGCTGATGGTGCCCATGGCCCCGCCGGGCTGCGTGGGTTGGCCGAGCAGCGGCGGCAACTGCAGCAGGATCAGGATGATGCCGATTCCGGACATGAAGCCGGAGATCACGCTGTACGGCATCAGGGTGATGTACTTGCCGAGCTTCAGGGCGCCGAACAGGATCTGGAAGGCGCCGGCCATCATGACCACGGTAAAGGCCATGGCGACCCCACCCTCCGGGTTGGCCGCAACCATGGTGGTGAGCACCGCGGTCATGATCACCGTCATCGGGCCCGTGGGCTCGGAGATCAGCGTCGAGCTGCCACCGAACAGCGAAGCGAAGAGGCCGACCAGCAGAGCGCCGTACAGACCCGCTTCCGGTCCGGCTCCGGAGGCAACGCCGAAAGCCAGCGCCAACGGCAGTGAGATGATGGCCGTAGTGGCGCCACCGAACAGATCACCGCGCAGGTTTGCTGTGCTGAACCGGTTGATCAGCGTTCTCTCTGTCCTATTCCGGGATGAAAACATGTTGCGTCAATCGCCTTGTTCCCACCATTCGGTTGGTTCGCTTGTGGAATTCGGCTTAACCGAATGGTCCTGCAGGGACCCTCTGGTAGATTCGATGTGTCACTGACTCAGAGGGATGTCTGGTCCCATGTTGAATTTCAAAGTTCTGCAGCTGCGCCCGAGCTGCCTCGTTGCGGCGACGCTGCTGGTGTTCTCCGCGGTACCCGCCGCTGCTGTAGAAGTGCTGCCGGCACGGGATCTGGCCGGCCACTGCAGGAGCCTGTCGAGCTCAGCGGACAGCGCCGGCGCGCAGTTCTGCACGCACTACGTGCAGGGCTTCATTGACGGCGCCGTTTCTACGGACGTCAGGGTGATGATGAACATCGAGGCCGAGTACGAGCAGCGGGCAAGCCTGACGGAGCGTGCAGCACGCACGCGCATGCCCGGCTGGCACGACCAGCAGCGCGCGGCGGGCTATGCGGAGTTCTGCCTCGGCGATCCTGTGCCGCTGGCTGAAGTTGTGGAGACCGTTGCGGAGCACCTGGTGACGCAGGAAGAGACTATGGATGCGGAGCTGGCTGCTCGAGATGTGGTTTACGCAGCCCTGCGCAAACACTACCCCTGCTGATTAACCCCGCCGTTCCTGAGCTTCTCTGCTTTGGCCAGCACTTTCACTTCTAGAGACTGGCGGTAGGCATGCAGCCGACCGCGCAGCTCGGCGTCCGCGGTGGCAACGATCTGGGCGGCCAGGAGGCCGGCATTGGTCGCGTTGTCGATGGCCACGGTCGCAACCGGTATGCCCGCAGGCATCTGCGCGATGGACAGCAGAGCATCCTGACCATTGAGGACAGTGGCATTCACAGGAACGCCGATGACCGGCAGCACGGTTAAGCTGGCGGCCATGCCCGGCAGGTGAGCCGCGCCACCGGCGCCGGCGATGATGGCCTGCAGGCCACGCTCCTCCGCGCTGGACGCATAGTCGAAGAGCCGTTGCGGCGTGCGGTGCGCGCTGACGATGTCGACCTCGTGCGGGACGTCCAGCTCGTTGAGGATGTCGGCAGCGGCAGACATGACCCTCAGGTCGCTGTCGCTGCCCATGATGATGCCGACTTTGACGCTCACGAGATTGCAGCCTCGGCTTTTTCGGCCTGTCGCCTTGCTTCAGCGAGAGAAGAGCCCAGCGCGGTCAGGTGACCCATCTTCCGCAGAGGTCGTGGCTCGCGTTTGCCGTACCAGTGGCAGTGCACGTCCGGCTGATCGGTAGCCAGCGTTGGCCAGGTTTTCATGCGCCCGTCGCTCAGGAGGTTGACCATCACCGCCGCACGGTTCTGCACCGTTGGTGCCGCCGGTCGATCGGTGATCACCCGCATGTGCTGCTCGAACTGGGAAGCCTGGCAGGATTCCAGCGTGTGGTGCCCGGAGTTGTGCACCCGGGGCGAGATCTCGTTCACCAGCATCTCGCCACCGGGCAGCAGGAACAGCTCGACGGCAAACACGCCGGCGCCGTGCAGGCGACCGATTGCCCGACGGGTGATGGCCGTGGCCAGCTCGGAGAGGTGTCCGGACAGGTCTGCCGGGGCCACGACCCGTTTCAGCACGTTGCCGAGCTCATCGAACTCGAGTTCCACTGGCGGGTAACAATCCACCTGGCCGTCAGCGCGGCGAACGGCGACTACCGCAAACTCCCTGACGTCCGCCAGGAAGGGCTCGATCACCGAAGGCACGGGCCAGAGCTCGCCATCATCCGGGCTGCGGACAACCTGCACGCCCTTGCCGTCGTAGCCGCCGCGCCTCGCTTTCTGCACGAACGGGAAGCCGAACCAACCGCCGACGGTTCTGAGGTCGGCGTCGTTGTCGAACGGCCTGCCAAGGTTGGTCGGCAGGCCGTTGCTGACGAGCCATCTTTTCTGCAGCAGCTTGTCCTGCAGGACTAGCATTGAGGAGGGGTGCGGGTGAACCTGCACGGCGCCCTGGTCGGCCAGCGCTGCCAGCATCTTCAGAGTTTCCGGAGGCACCTCCTCCACCTCGAAAGTGATCACATCAACCTCGGCAGCCAGCGACTGGACGAGCGCCTGGTCGCTCAGCTGGCCCTGCAGCAGATGATCGGCGCTGAACGCAGCCGGGCTGTCTTCGCTGTGTGCCAGCACCGTGGTGCGCACGTCCAGCTTCGTGGCCGCCTCGCAGAGAAACATGGCCAGCTGGCCGCCGCCGAGAATGCCGACCCGGTGGCCAGGCTCAGCATCACGGGTTGCTGCTTCGGCCACTTCCGCTTCGCTCAGCTTCGCTTCAGCCATCTTCGCCACCCAGGAAGCCGAAGATGTGCAGAAGGCTCGCGAACAGGTTGTAGATGGCCACGAACAGCGTGACGGTCGCCATGATGTAGTTGGTCTCGCCGCCGCGCAGGATGTTCTGGGTCTCGAACATGATCAGGCCGGACATCAGCAGCACGAAAATGCCAGACACGGCGACCGCAAGCAGCGGCAGCGCCATGAAGTAGGCGGCCAGGCCCAGCACGAAGGCTGCGATGATGCCGATCAGCAAGAAGTTGCCGAACCGGAGCATGTCGATCGCCTGGCTGCTTCTGGCGTAGGCAGACAGCGCGAAGAAAGCGACGGCAGTGGTGCCGGCGGCCAATGCCACCAGCGTCGTGCCGTTAGCCAGCGACAGGTAGGCCGCCAGGAGCGGGCCGAGCGTGTAGCCCATGAAGCCGGTGAGCGCGAAAACCGATACCAGGCCCCAGGCGCTGTTGCGCAGGTAGGAGGTCAGGAACAGCAGCCCGAAGTAGCCTGCCAGGGTGAGCAGCAGGCCTGGTGAGGGCAGGGCCAGAGCGGCAGTGGCGGCAGCGATCACGCCGCTGAACGCCAGGGTCATCGCCAGCAGGCGATAGGTGTTGCGCAGGGTGCTGAGCGCCGCAGCGTCCGGCGCGGTGGTGGTTGAGCCTGCGGGCGCGGCTGCGGCCGGCATGGCGCGGACGTCGACTCGATCCTGAGGTGCGTTCGCCATCGTTCGGTCCTCCTTTGCGATAGCAATGAAGTTGATTTCGGCGCCCAAAATACACGGTAGAAAACGTCGGACTATTCGATCTTTCCTAGGCCTGGGTTCGGCCCAGCCGAAGCATCGATAGTTCGAGAAAATCATCGTAAACGTGTGAAAAATACGAGTTTCCCGTATTGTTCGGTTTATGCAGACTGTTCCGCTGAGCAGTTAAGGATCGAAGCCGAGACCATGAGACACCTCAACTACAATCACCTGCTGTATTTCTGGACGGTTGCGACTGAGGGCAGCATTGCTCGAGCCTCCGAGGTGCTGCACCTCACGCCGCAGACCATCAGCGGGCAGCTCAAGCTGCTGGAAGAGACCATCGGCGAGCCGCTGTTTCTGCGGGCGGGCAGAGGCCTGGTGCTGACCGACACCGGCCGTGTGGTCAGCCAGTATGCAGACGAGATCTTCTCGCTCGGGGCCGAGCTGACCCAGCGGATGCGCGGGGGCGAGCCGGGCGCGCCGGTGAGCTTCAACGTCGGGATCGTGAACTCCATTGCCAAGCTGATCGCCTATCAGATCATTGAGCCGGCGTTGGATCTGGAAGACGACCTGCGAATCGTCTGCATCGAAGGCGAGCTCGAGGCGCTGCTAGGTGAGCTGGCCGTGCACAAGCTCGACCTGGTGATCTCAGATCGACCCATTCCCTCCGGATTGAACGTCAAAGCGTACAACTATCCGCTCGGGGACAGCGCCGTGCAGTTCTTCGCGCAGAAAAACGTGGCGTACCGCTACGTGCGCAGCTTCCCTGATTGCCTGGAAGGCAGCCCCGTGTTGCTGCCGATATCAGGCAGCCCGCTGCGGCGCAGCCTGGAAGAGTTCTTCGACCGGAAGGGCGTGGTGCCGAAGGTGGTGGCCGAGTTCGATGACAGCGCGCTGCTCAAGGCCTTTGGTGAGGCCGGGGCGGGCTTCTTCCCGGCGCCCGCGGCGATCGCTGATCAGGTGGAGCATATGTATCACGCCAAGAGCATCGGCGACATTGATGGCGTGACCGAACACTTTTACGCCATCTCTCCCGAGCGGAAGATCAAGCACCCGGCCGTCGTTCGCATCACGGAAGTGGCGCGGGAGCAGCTCGGCGGTTGATCTGAGCCGATCCGTTCAGGGATCGGCGTCTGCGCGCTACGTCACGGCGTGCTCTGAGCAGCACGCTGCCGATGGCGGTCCTGCCGTCGGGATGCTGACTGGAAAGCTCCAGCACCGTGCCGTTGGTCAGCTGCGCATTCAGCTCGCAGCGATACTGCAGGCTGCCCCTCTCCTCGATCGCGGAGAAGACGATCTTCGGGTTGATCACGCTGGCAACCAGCGGTGACAGGGTGAGGTTGAAGTGATGCTCGATGACTGGACGCCACGTGTCCGCCAGCTCCGGAGCGATCGTGAGGTTGAACTTCATTTCCGTCCTCTATCTTGTTGAGGCGATTTCGTTGCAGGAGAGTTTAGGCGGCGGCCGATAGCGGACAATCAGAATATGTTCCGATGTTCCTTCGAGCCAACCGAACAGGCGCACGGTTCGTAGGAACGGTGCCGTTGCGGCCGCATCGGGAAAAGCGAAGCCCAAGCGCCGGACAATCTGCTTTATTCGCAGAGTCGGAACGGTTGAGACTAAGCCTGCGTCAACACCCCGCAAGGAGAACGGCAATGGATCTCAACAAAGTAGTCAACGCACTTGGAAACAGCGGCGCGATCGGTGGTTTGGCCGGTGGCGTCGCTGGCGGTGCGCTCACCAGCGCGCTGATGAGCAAGAAAGGGAAGAAGTACGGCAAAACGTTGCTGAAGGCAGGCGGCCTGGCCGCTGTCGGCGGCCTGGCCTGGAAGGCGTATCAGAGCTATCAGCAGGGCCAGCAGGGGCAACCCCAGGCCGCGGAAGGCTGGCAGAACGGCCAGCCGCCGCCGAACGCGCAGGCACAGCCGGTAGTTGCGGTGCCGGCAGCTGCCGAGGCGTCGTTGCCAGCGCCCCAGGCAGAGAGTGACTTCGCCATCGACCCGACAGACGCTTCGCGCGGCTCCCGTGGCCTGCTGCTAGTGCGTGCGATGATCGCCGCGGCCAACGCCGATGGCCACATCGATGGTGCTGAGCAGCAGCGGATCCTCGAGCGGCTGCAGAGCCTTGGCCTCGATGCCGACGAAAAGGCGCTGGTGGTGGACGAGCTGCTCAAGCCCTGCACTCAGGATCAGGTGGTAGCAGAGGTTCGTGATCAGGCGACCGCGATTGAAGTGTATGCGGCCAGCGCCCTCGCCGTCGGTGAGCACGAAGCGGTGGGTCAAGCCTATCTCGATGCGTTGGCAGCGCGCCTGACGTTACCTCCAGTGCTCATCGACGCCATTTCCTCGAAGCAGCCCGCCGGTAGCGAGCAGGCTGCCTGAAACGCTGCCTCAACCGCCAGCAGCCGCCGTCGGTTCGGCGGTTGCCGGCTGGTCCTCTTCCCTCTGCAAAGCCTGACGGATCGTCCTTCCTGCCAGCAGGAAATGGGCGCCGGCCCAGAAGTAAGCGCCGGTGGCGATCAGGATCGCCCAACGCAGAGACTCCCGCCCGTACTCGTCGCTCAGCACATCGCTGAGCACGCCCACCAGGAACGGCCCCAGGCCGAGGCCGATGATGTTGAGGATGAACAGCAGGATGGCGGAAGCCAGCGCCCGCATCCGCATCGGTGCGAGGTTCTGAATGGTGCCGAAGGCGGGGCCGAGCCAGAGCGAGTTCAGCAGGCTGGGAACCACCAGCACCGCGATCGCCAGGTACGGTTGGTTCATGGTCATGGCGACCGCGTAGAAAGGGAAAGCGAGCAGCACGCCAGCCGCAGGCAACCAGGCGTACACCCTAAGGTCGAACCGGGACAGCCGGTCAGCCAGCGCGCCGCCGAGAAAAGTGCCGATGGCGCTGGCGACGCCAAGCACCAGGCCGAAGTAGGTGGCGGTTTCAGCGATGCCCATCTCGTGAATGCGCATGAAGAACGCCGGCATCCACTGGCCCAGCCCGTAACCGACGAAGGAGGTCAGAGCGCCGCCCATGGCGATGTGCACCAGCGTTGGATTGGCGAGCAGCGTCTTCAGGGTCTCGCCGAGCGGGGGCTGCTCGGTTTGCGCCGCTGGACCGGCTTCCGACATGCCGCGTATGGGCTCGCGGATGGTTGCCTTGACGACGAGCGCCAGCAGCACGCCGGGAATTCCGACGATCAGAAAAGCCGCCCGCCAGCCGTAGAACTCCGCGATCCAGCCGCCCGCCAGGAGGCCCAGGATGCTGCCGATCGGAATGCCGAGCGCGTAGATGGACAGCGCCGTTGCCCGCTGCTCAGGTGGGTAGTAGTCGGCAATCAGGGAATGGGCGGGCGGAGAGCAGCCGGCCTCGCCGACGCCAACCCCGATCCGGGCTGCCAGCATCTGCGTGAAGTTCTGTGCCAGACCGCAGAGCGCCGTCATCCCGCTCCAGACCACCAGAGCTACTGAGATGATGCTGACCCGATTCGCCCGATCCGCAAGGCGAGCGATCGGTATGCCCAGAACCGTGTAGAACAGCGCGAAAGCCAGGCCAGTCATCAGGCCGATCTGCGTGTCGTTCAGGCCCAGGTCCAGCTTGATCGGCTCGGCCAGGATGGTGACGATCTGCCGGTCGAGAAAGTTGAACACGTAAACCACGACCAGCATCGCCAGCACGTAGTTGCGGTACTTGGGCGACTTCAGTCGCGAGACGACGTCATCTTCCTGCATGGTAATCCTCCCCGGCTCCTCGAAGAACGGGCACTCTGTTGCAACTCATACGCCGGGACTATCTGATCTTTCGGCAGCCTGGATTCGAGCAGACCGAAGTGTCGACCTGCTCAAAGGAAGTAGACGAGCACGTAAGCACTCAGCAGGGTGGCGATCAGCAGCGCGGTGGTGCCGATCGGCCATGAGCGCAGGAAGTAGCCGCCGCCCTGCTCGGAGGGCTCGCCGCTGAACAGCGCCCGCCGGTATCGCTGGAGTTGCAGCCTCCCGGCGGCCAGCCTGGTCCCGACCATTAGCTCCAGCTTCTTCATGCCCGCCTCGGTTGCCAGCATGGCTCTCGGCAGCCCGGAGCGCCAGAGCCAGTCGACGTCCAGGCTGATGGTTTCGGTCCGACGCATGAGCGGCAGGAAGAGGAAAAAGGCCAGCCCGGAGAACAGCAGCAGCTGCAGGTAGAACACCACTTTTCCTGCGGTGTAGGGCTCGTAGGTCATCGGGTAGGGCAGGTGCTGATAGAGCAGCTCCGGGTAAACGCCCAGCAGAATGCAGAGACCGGCGAAAAGCACCATGCCTGCTGCCATGTTCCAGGGCGCCTCTTTCGGGCGCAGGCCGGAGTCCTTCTGGAAGAACACGAACCAGGGAAACTTGATGCCCGCGTGCAGGAAAACGCCGGCGGAGGCGGCGGCCAGCAGCAGGTAGACCACCATCAGCGCCTCCACCCCCGCAGCCTGCGAGATCAGGGTTTTGGTGGTGAAGCCGGAAGTCAGCGGGAAGCCGGAGATGGACAGCGCGGCGATGATGCAGCACAGGGTGGTCAGCGGCATCGTTCTGAACAGCCCGCCCAGATCCGTGCACTTCCGCATGCCGGTGCGGTAGAGCACCACCCCGGCAGTCATGAACAGCAGCGCCTTGTAGATGATGTGGGAGAAGGCGTGCGCCGCAGCGCCGTTCAGGGCCAGCTCGGTGCCGATGCCCACCGCGCAGACCATGAAGCCGACTTGATTGACGATGGAGTAGGCGAGAATGCGGCGGGCGTCGTTCTCGAGCAGCGCGTAGATAATGCCGTACATGATCATGTACAGGCCGATCCAGATCAGCACCTGCTCGCCCGGGAACAGCAGGATCAGCGCCAGTACCGCGGTCTTGGTGGTGAAGGCGGAAAGGAACACAGCCCCCGTGGGCGATGCCTCCGGATAGGCATCGGCAATCCAGGCCGACAGCGGTGGCGCGGCCGCGTTGATCAGGATGCCGATGAGGATCATCCAGGTTTCGAAGTTGTGCGCGAGCATGGGCTGTACGTCGATGGAGCCGGTGTTGACCACCACCCCCTCGATGCCGACCTTGAGAATGATGCCGCCCAGCAGATGCAGCACCGCGTAGCGGATGCCGGCGGCGCGGGCGGCGGGGGTGCCGCCGCACCAGATCACGACTGTCGAGAACAGGGCCATCAGCTCCCAGTAGAGGAACAGGGTGATCAGGTCACCGGCGAAGCAGACGCCGATGGCCCCGGCGGCATAGATGAACGCGGCGCTGAGCTCCCGGCCGCTGGCCTGTCGATAGCCGAACAGGCCGCCCGCGAACACCATGATCGCGAAGACGGTAGCGAACAGGCGTCGCACCGGGCTGCCTTCGATGGGTTCCAGCAGGTAATCCAGAAACGGCACGGTAAGAACGACGCCGTCCGGCACCTGCCAGACAGCCCAGAGGGTGGCCAGCGGCGTCAGCAGCACCACCGCCGTGCGCAGGTGCGAGCGGGTGAGCGCGATCAGCAGGCCGCCGAGCAGGAGCCACCCGGCTGGGGGAAATGCCTCAATCATCGCCCACCTCGTAGTACTGCTCGCCGCGCTTCAGCCACAAGCCGAGCAGCTTGGCGGTGCCAACCATGGCCGCGCAGGCGGCAAAGCCGAACAGGGCGCCGAAGCCGAACCAGGCGTCGATGCCGAAGAAGCCTTTGACGTCGATCACGAGTTGAGCGAGGACGGTCAGCGCCAGCACGATGCCGGCGCCCCACCAGAGCTTGCGGATGGTCGAGGCACGAACCAGCCAGTGATCGGATTGGTTCATGAGGCGTTCTCCAGCAGCTGGCGCTCGAGCTCGATGACCGGCGCGTTGAAGAAAAAGAAGGCGAGCGTGGCCAGGCCGGTGAACGTCAGCGCCACCACCATGGGCAGCGGTGCCTCTCTCACCTCGGATCGATCGGATTCCTGGAACCACGCCATGTAGACGAGCGGCAGGAAGTAGGCGGCGTTCAGCACGGTGCTCAGGATGACGGTGAGAATGGCCACGTAGCTCTCGGCCTGAAAGGCACCGGCGAGGATGTACCACTTGGAGACGAAGCCTCCGGTTGGCGGCACCCCGATCATGGACAGGGCGCCGATCGTGAAGGCGGCCATGGTCCAGGGCATCTGCCTGCCCATGCCCGCGAGATCACGGGTCTCGGTGATCTTCGCGGCGGTATAGAGCGCGCCAGCGGCGAAAAACAGGGTGATCTTGCCGAGCGCGTGTGCCGCCATGTGAATGGCGGCGCCGATCTCAGCCAGCGGCTTCAGGACCGCCGCCGCCATCACTACATAGGAGAGCTGCGAGACGGTGGAGTAGGCCAGCAGCCGCTTCAGGTTGGTCTGCCGCAGCGCCATGAGGCTCGCCAGAATGATCGTCAGCGCAGCAGCCCAGGTGAGCCAGGTGCTGCCGGGGAGCTCGAACAGATAATCGACGCCGAAGATGTAGACGATGATCTTCACCACCGCGAAGACGCCGGCCTTCACCACCGCAACCGCGTGCAGCAGGGCGCTGACCGGCGTCGGTGCGACCATGGCGGCAGGCAGCCACCGGTGCACGGGCATGACGGCGGCCTTGCCGATGCCGAAGACGAACAGGCCGAGCAGCACCAGCACCCAGAAGCCGCCCAGGTTGCTGCCCTGGAGCACGCCGCCGGGTGTGAACTCGCCGCTGCCGGCGGCAGCGTAAGTCCAGATGATCGCCGGCAGGAACAGGCCGATGGAGGTGGCCAGCAGGATCCCCAGGTAGGTGCGGGCCGAGCGAACCGTATCCGCATCACCTTTGTGCGAGACCAGGGGGTAGGTCGCCAGCGTCAGCACCTCGTAGAAAAGGAACAGGGTGAACAGGTTGCCGGCGAAGGCGATCCCCATCGTCGCCATCAGCGATATGGCAAACAACGCGTAGTATCGGGTCTGCTGACCTTCTCTGTTCGCCCGCATGTAGCCGACGGAGTAGAGGGAGTTGACGAGCCAGAGGCCGGATGCCAGCGCGGCGAACAACATGCCCAGCGGCTCAACAGTGAAGGCGATCTCGATCCCGGGCAGGATCTCGGTCATTACGAACTCCGGTCGAGCGCCCGCCAGCAGCGTCGGGAGCAGGCTCCAGACGAAGTAGATCAGCACCGCGGCCGTAGCGAAGGTGACCGCCTCGCGCAGGTTCTGATGGACACGGCCGGCCGCGATGATGGCGAGCGCGCCGACCAGCGGGGTGATGAGGGCAGCGATGATGAGCGCTTGCGGCGTCACGACATGTGCCCCAGCAGCAGGCGCGCAGCTTCCGTCGCCAGTTCCAGAGGCAGGCTGGGATCGAGGCCGAAGTAGAAGTTCGCTGCCACCGCGATCCAGGTGAATACCATCAGCCAGGTGCCACCACTCGAGCTGGAGGTTGCTGCGCTGCCGTTGCCCTGGCGGAAGTACGCCGGCTCGACTACGCGCCAGATGTAGGCCAGCGCCAGCAGCGAGCTGACGACGATGACGACGACGAGCGCGGCTCCCAGGGCGCCCTGCTCAACGGCAGCCGAGATCAGATACCACTTGCTGATGAATCCTGCGGTGCCCGGCATGCCGATCAGGCTCAGGCCGGCAGCCACAAAGGCCGCCATGGTCCATGGTCGCTGCCGGGCGATGCCGCGCAGGTCCTCCAGCTGCAGGCTGCTGCTGCTCAGTGCCAACCCTGCAACGGCCAGGAACAGCGCGCCTTTCGCCAGAGCGTGGTTGAACATGTGGACGATGCCTGCGGTCAGCCCGTCCGAGGTGAGCAGGCTGGCGCCCAACAGGATGTAGCCGATCTGAGCGATGGAGGAGTAGGCGAGCAGCCGTTTCAGGTTGGATTCAGCCACCGCGGCGGCGGAGGCCACGAGCACCGCCAGCACCGCCAACGGCAGCAGGAAGAAGGAGAACTGCAGCTCGTGGCCGACCAGGTTCTGCTGAAAGACAAAGAAGTCGAAACGCAGCAGTACGTAAATGGCGACCTTGGTGGCGCAGGCGGCGAGGAAAACCGTGACGATGTGCGGCGCATGGGTGTAGGCATTAGGCAGCCAGACGTGCAGCGGAAACACCGCCGCTTTCAGCGCCAGGCCGATCGTGATGAAACCGGCAGCGACCAGGATCGGGCTCTGGTCGGCAACCGCGCCGATCCGTGCCTCCATGTCGGCCAGGGCCAGCGTTCCCGTCATCATGTAGACCAGGCCGATGCCGATCAGATAAAAGGTGGCGGCCACGGTGCCGATGATCAGGTACTTGAATACGGCTGGCAGGGCCTGGCGATCCGGACCGCCGGCGATCAGCACGTAGCAGGCGAGCGATGAGATCTCCATGAAGACAAAGATGTTGAAGGCGTCCGCGGAGACGGCGATGCCGAGGAAGCCCGCCAGTGCCAGCAGCCAGGCTGCGTAGAAGAAAGGCTGTCGGGAGGACTCAATCTGGCTGTCGATGCTGGCGCGACCGGCAAGCAGGGCCAGCGCCGAGGCGCCGGTGACAACCAGCAGAACGATGCAGCTGAACGCATCGATCGACAGGCCGATACCGTAGGGTGGAGACCAGCCGCCCATCTCGTAGCTCGGCACCGCGCCCTGCAGCACCTGCGTGGTCAGCAGGATGGCGATGGCGAACGCGGTCAGGCTGGCAGCCAGCGTTGCCAGCCAGGCCAGGCCCTGCGGTTTCAGCAGGAGAATGAGTGGCGAGGTCAGGAGCGGCACGATCACGATCAGCGCCGGCAGCTGTTGCAGCGCGGTCATGAGGTGCGCTCCTCGCTGGCGGTGCTGCTCCGGCGGACGTCCTCATCGAGAATCTCGTCCTCCTCGATGGTGCCGTAGGCCTCCTTGATGCGCACGACGATGGCGAGGCCGAGCGCTGTGGTCGAGACGCCGACGACAATAGCCGTGAGGATGAGCACCTGGGGCAGCGGGTTCGAATACAGCTGATCCGTCACGCCCGGCTGGATGATGGGTGCGGTGCCGCCCTCCACTTTGTCCATGGTGATGTACATGAGGAAAACGGCGGACTGAAAGATGGAGAGGCCGAGCAGCTTCTTGATCAGGTTGCCGCGCGCGATCACGGCGTAAAGGCCGATCATCAGGACCACGGCAAAGACCCAGTAGTTGAAGTAGCCGAGCAGCTCCACCTCAGTGCTCCCGGGCAGCAAAGGCGTGGAAGATGGAGAGCAGCGCGCCGGTGACGGTCATGCCGACGCCAAGCTCGATGGCGATGATGCCGAGTTGCCGGCCGGTGACCGGATCGGAATGGAGCACGGAGTAATCGAGAAAGCTGCCGCCCAGAATCATGCAGAGCACGCCCACCCCGCCGTAGAGCAAGGCGCCGACGACCACCAGCAGCTGCATGGCAACGGCCGGGACTGAGCGCAGGGCAGCCTGCTCGCCTTCCAGCAGCGCGTGCAGAATCAGCCCGGTGGCGATGATCGCACCGGCCTGAAAGCCGCCGCCCGGACCGTACTCGCCGTGGAACTGCACGTAGAGACCGAACAGGATGATGAACGGCAGCAACAGGCGGCCCACCACCTGCGGTATCAGGTGGTGACGCAGGCCCGGGTCCGGAGCGCGGATGGTGCCGGTTCGCCCTTTGTCGGCGCTGAGCACGAAGAGCACGCCAACCATGGCGACGAAGACGACGAACACCTCACCCAGGGTGTCGTAGCCGCGGAAGCTTGCGAGCACAGCGGTCACCACGTTCGGGATGTCCATCAGCTCGGGCGTCTTCTCCAGGTACCAGGGCGCGACGTGCTGATGCACCGGGGCTTCCGGGTCGCCGAGCCGCGGTTTGTCGAAGGTGGCGTAGATGAGTATCAGCACCGTGACCGCAACCACGGCGACAGACACCCAGCGGATTGATGCGCCGCGCTGCTCGCGCTCGGCCGTCAGCGCCAGGGCGCTCAGGAGGATCACCGTGGTGACCCCGGCACCCACGGCCGCTTCGGTAAGCGCCACGTCCGCAGCATCGAGGATGAAGAAGTTGGCCGCCATCAGCAGGCTGAAAATGGCAGCCAGCATCACCGCAACGAACAGGTTCCGGGTCTGAACGATAGCCATGGCCGTGACGACCAGCAGGCAGAGCAGGAAGATCCCGAAAATTGTGATCACGGCTCTTCGCTCTCTACCTTGGACCGGATGCCCGAAAGGAACGCGGCGTTAGCCAGCGCGTAGGATGCGGTTGGGCCAGTAAGCAGCATGAAGATCAGGATGGCGGCGATCTTAGCGCCCGCCAGGGACAAGCCCGCCTGCAGCAGGATGCCGAGCAGCACCAGCAGGGTGCCGATGGAGTCGGTCAGGCTGGCGGCGTGCATGCGCGAGTAGAGATCGTTGAACCGCAGAGCGCCGATACCGCCAATGAGCAGGAACCCGCCGCCGAGGATCAGCAGCAACCAGCTGGCGAGGTCGAGAAGGAGCGGCATCTCAGGAGTCATCCGTGCGGGCGCGGCTCTGGAAGAACTCCAGCACCGCCAGCACGCCGACGAAGTTGATCAGGGCATAGGCCAGGGCCAGATCGAGAAAGTCCGGCCGGCCGTAGAGAAAAGCGACAACCGCAAGCAGCAGCGCGGTTTTGGTGCCCAGCATGTTGACCGCCAGCACGCGGTCGTAAACGCTCGGACCCAGCAGGGCTCGGATCAGCGCCAGGCCCATGGTGACCAGGATTGCCAGTGCCGCGACGGTGTACATCTCAGCGTCTGGTCAGCCGTCTGACGCGCTGACTGAACTCGCCGGTGGCGAGCTCCGCTGCCCCTTCCCGGGTCAGGCTGTGCGCAAGCAGCTCGTTGTCCTGCAGATCGAGGGTCAGGGTGCCGGGGGTGAGGATGATCGAGTTGCCGAGGATCGCCTGACCGATAGCGTCTTCCGGCAGCTCTTTCAGCTCCACCATGGTCGGGCTGGCGGGCAGCTTCGGATGCAGCACCACCCGGGCGACCTCCAGGCTGGAGCGGATCACCTGCCCGGTGAGCCAGAACCAGTAGCCAGGCAGCCGAACCAGAATCCGCAGGATGTTCAGCTGCTCCAGCACCCGCATCCGGTGTGCGAGGTAGAGCGTGATCGCGCAGGAAAGCAGGCCCAGCCCGAGCAGCAGGGGCGTGTACAACCCTGACCAGAGCAGCCAGGCACTCGCCAGCAGGGCTGGCCAGACAAGCAGGCTCGGGCGCAGCTTCATCGGGCGCTCTCGATCGGCATGAGCGCAAGCTCTGCCTGTAGTTGGCGATTGATCATGGGTAGCCGGGGCTGGGGATCTGACGACACATCGAATTTACCATCGTTTTCGAGGTCGAATATCAGGATTTGCCGAAGATACGATGCGGCAGAGGCGAACAGTTCAGGCACATTGCTCCGGCCTGGTGCGGGAATGGCCTGGCGGGCCCTCCAGGCCTCTAAAACATCGAGAAAACCGAAGTATCAGTGAAAGATAAACCGAATATTCCGGCACGGGCTTCAGGGTAGGATGCGCGCCGACTTTAACCCCCTCCTGAGGTACACGCCATGTGGTTGGATGATCCTTTCCGTTCCGTAATTGCCGCTACGATCCTGATTGCTGCTGCTGTAACGACCATCGCAGCCGGCATGTCGCTGGTCGATCTGTTCGTCTAAACCTCTCGAACTTCACTGATTCGCCCGGCGCACCTGCCGGGCGCTGATGTCACCCTGACATCAGGCTGCGAGGGAGCGCGTCGTTCGAGTTCAATATTGCACAGGCGTCGAGTTGGCGCGGTGCCACCATGGGCGAACGTAAAGCGTCCGGCCTGCTGGCCGGCCCGGTAGAGTCGTGCGCCCGATAAGCCAGATAACCACCTTTCCGAGCCGAACGGCGATCGCCGCCCTGCAAAGCTATGAGCAGAAAGGCCGGGATGAGGCGGATGCTTCGAGCCGGGCCCGGAACTGCGCTTACGCCATCGAGGCCATCGCCCGGCAGGGTTTGCTGCTTGGCGGCACCAAGGGTGCCTGGCATGCTCTTCGCTGTCGCTTCCAGCAGCCGCCGATCAAGAGGGACGCGTGACGCCATCCGAGCTCGATGAGATTGCCGCCGGTTACACCGCAGCCTGGTGCAGCGGTGATCCGCAAGCGGTTGCCGCCTTCTATGCCCCCAACGGGGTGCTGACTATAAACGGTGGAGAACCCAACGCGGGTCGGGGTGCGGTGGTCGCTGTTGCCGAGTCCTTCATGGCAACTTTTCCCGACATGGTTCTGGAGCTGGATCGCCTGGAACAGGAGGGCGAGCGGGTCGCGTATCACTGGCTGCTGACCGGAACCAACGCCGGCATCGAAGGGGTTGCCGGCAACGTGGTCCGTATCGGCGGTTGTGAGCGCTGGCGGCTGAACGCCGACGGCCTCATTCAGGATTCACTCGGATCCTTCGATGCGGAAGATTACGACCGCCAGCTCGGGCTGCCCTGATCCCGGATCCTGCCGACTCGCGCCTCAGCCCTCCCGACGCTCGAAGCTGAACGGTTCCAGGCTCTCCTGAGCCCTGATCCGGAATTTGTGCCAGTAGCCGCCGCCGTAATAGGCGAGGCTGCCGGGCTCCCCCTCGCCGTGACCGTTGTAGTAGGAGAGGCAGTCCCGGAGCGGCGCCGTTGCGATGTCTGCTGCCTTGCAGTGCTCGGCGTACTTGTCCTCTGACGCCTGATCCACGTCCACTACGTTGTCGCCTCGGCCCTGGAGCGTTTCCAGCATCCAGACCACGTAGTCCGCGTGGGTGTCGATGGCGTCGGTGAAGTTGAAGCTGCCGCCACCACCCTGCGGGCCGGAGATGATGAAGAGGTTCGGGAAGCCCTTGGAGTGAATGCCGAGGAACGTTCGCGTGCCGCCGTCCTGCCACTTTTCGTTCAGGGTCACGCCGTCCCGGCCACGGATCATGTTGAAGGTGGAGGTGGCCATCCACTGAAAGCCGGTGGCGTAGATCAGCACGTCCAGCGGGTACTCGACGCCGTCGTGCACCACGCCCCGCTCGTTGATTTCCTGCACCCCGATGGGTGCTGTGTCCACCAGATGCACGTGCGGCAGGTTGAAGGTGGGCAGGTACTCGTCGTGAAAGGTGGGGCGTTTGCAGCCGTAGGGGTAGTACGGCTTCAGCGCCTCGGCCGTCTTCTTGTCCTCGACGATGGCGTCCACGCGGGCTCGGATCTGCTCCATGATCCGGAAGTTGGACTCCAGCTGCGCGTTGATCATCTCTTCCGGCGTCAGCTCGCGCTCGTGCTCCTTGCGCTCCTTGAAGTCCGGGACCCGGCCAGCCAGGTAGTCGTCGTTGGCCTTGATGGCGGTTCTTCCGGCGGAGATCTTCGAGAACCGCGCCCGGCGAGCTCTGGCCCAGCCCGGCTCGTTTTTCCAGGTTTCGATCTCTTCGTCCGTGGTCGCGCGTTGATCTCTCACGTCGATAGAGGAAGGTGTGCGCTGAAAGACATACAGCTCTTTCACGGCCTTGGCGATTTCCGGAATCACCTGCACGGCCGTTGCCCCGGTGCCGATGATGCCGACCCGCTTGCCTTCCAGATCAACCTCGTAATCCCAGCGCGAAGTGTGGAAGGACTCGCCCTGATATTTCTGCATGCCGTCGATCCGGGCGAGCTTCGGCGTGGTCAGGATGCCGTTCGCGAGCACAACGTAGCGGGCGCGCATGGCGTCGCCGCGATCGGTGTAAACGGTCCAGCGGCCGCTGTCTTCGTCCCAGTCCGTGCGCTCGACCGTGGTGTGGAACAGGCAGTGGTCGTAGAAGCCGAACTTCTCCGCCATGTTCTGGCAGTACTCCATGATCTCGAAGCCGGAAGCGAACTTCATGGTCGGGAAGTAGCCCATCTCTTCGAGCAGCGGCAGGTAGGAGTAGGCTTCCACGTCGCAGGCGATGCCGGGGTAGCGGTTCCAGTACCAGGTGCCGCCCACGTCGCCGCCTTTCTCGCAGAAGCGGACGTCCGTGAAGCCGGCGCTGCTGAGCTTGTGCCAGAGCAGCAGGCCTGCGAAACCGGCGCCCACCACCAGCACCTCACACTCGTCTTCGAGCGCGTCGCGCGGAATCGGGTCTTCGGAGTAAACGTCGTCCAGGTAGCGGGCGAACTCGCCTTCCATCGCCATGTAGTCGGCGGCCCCGCGGCGGGCTTCCTTGAACTCCCGGTACTTGGCCTGCTCTTCGGCGTTGAACACGGCCCCCGCCGGCTGTTCCGGCAGGGTCTTCAGCGATTCGTCCTCGATGATCGAGTAGCCTTTGCCGGCGATCTTCTCCGTGGCCTTCCCTGCGCGGGTGTTGAAGGTCTTCTGGCCGGTTGCCGGATCTACGCTGATTGCCGCCGTCATTCAGTATGCCCCCTGTCGATCTTCGTCGATCGGTCCTGGTCCGTGGATGCGTTAATCGAGACCGGACAATGTACAGAAATTGAGCGGGTTGTGCCGAAGTGTGATCTCGAGCTACTCGCCGACGCCGCCGTTGAGCCGATCGAGTTGCCTGCCGATGGTCTCTGCTCGCTCGGCCAGCGACGCCAGCGCCTGATTCCAACCGGGTTGATCGGTGGGGAAAATGTCGAAGACATCGTCCTGCAGGTCGAGCACTTCGGCCAGGAACATTGAGTTTGCGGATGTCCTCAAGCTGCTGGCGGGATCTCCGAGCGCCGGATTGGTGTCTGTGTCGGTGATCAGGTGGAAAATGCCGCACTCCGGCCTCGGGGTGGTGCAGTGCTCAACCAGCTCGGCCTTAACCTGCTGCTGATCAAGATTGAGCCGCATGAGAGCGACAAGCTGCATCAGCTTCGCGGAGCCCAGATAGCGGGTGCCCAGCGTTGGGTGCATGTCCCAGAGTCGCTGCGGGGAACCGGCGAACATCCGGTCGAAATTCTCCGCAGCGGATCGATTCAGTCGCATCGCCCTCGCCTCATCGCCTTCGAGCTTTGCCCGATTCGCTTCGAAGAGAAAGAAAATCGCATCGAGTTCCAGCAGGCGGTCATCTTCTGGCCCGAGCCTCGTTCTGAGTGCGTCCAACTCGCCGGCGGATCCGCTCAGGATCTGCAGTTTTGCCTGTTGCAGGCTGAGGCTGTCTGACTGGCTGGCATCGATGCGTTGCAGATAAGTCTGGGCATCCGCGTAGCGACCTACCCGAATCAACTGAGCGAGCAGTTCGCTTTGGACCGTGCTCGCGCCGGGATTTGCCGAAGTCCAATCAGAAAGCGAGTCGATGGCGGACTCCCACTGGCCTGAGTGAAATCGCATCGCGTAAAGGGTGCTGTGCGCCTGGCGCAGTTCCGGGTCCAGGCGCAGGCTCTGCTGGACGGCCAGTTCAGCGCCCTCAACGTTGCCTTGGAGGAAGTAAGGCAGGGCCATATCCAGGTGGGCGATGGGATTCAGCGGGTCCAGCTCCAGGCGGAACTCCAGCAGCCGGCGGGCCTGCTGCACGTCGTCTCGAACCAGCGCGAGGTAAAACGCGTACTCCTCCAGAGCTTGGGTGTTGTAGGGATTCAGTGCCAGGGAACGGCTGAAGAAGACGTCCACATCCGGATCGGTTGGCGTGAGGAGGTAGAGCGCCTCGGCCAGCGCCAGGTTGGTGTCCGAGTGATCCGGCGTCAGTTTCACACCTCTCTGGGCGGCCTTCAGCAGCTCCTCGCCGGTCCGGCTCAAGGCGTCAGAGGCGCCGCTGCCGAGCCGGTTGATCATCCCGAGGGCGATCCCGGCATGGGCTGGACCAAAGTCCGGTTGGCGCTTGAGCGCATCTCTGAAGAGCTGGATCGCCTGTGCTGATGCTTCCGGCTTTCTTTCGAGCAGAAGCGAACGTCCGGTCAGGTACAGCTCATAGACTTCCCGATCGGAGGTTTCGTAGCCACCTTCACTGAGCAGGGTATGCCCCAGCTCGCTCGCGACCCTGCTCGCAACCTCTGTCTGCAGGTCGAGCAGCTCGTCGCTGGACATGTCGTAGGTGGCGCTCCAGACATGATGATCGGTGCTGGTGGCTATGAGTTGCAGCACTATTCGGGTCGCTGAACCTTCCTTGCGGACGCTTCCCTCGAGGATGTGCGTCGCCCCCAGCAGCTCGCCGATCTTTGGGATCGTCAGATCCTTCGGCAACCTGCTGACGCTGGTTCTGGAGATGACTCGAACCTGCTCGATGGTAGCGATGCTTCGGGTAAGGTCCTCCTGCAATCCGGCGCTCAGGCTGGGCCCCGGCGTCTGGCTGGAAAAGTCGTCCAGCGGCAGGATGGCGATGACGGGCACATCCGGCGTCGTCTCATCTGACGGGTAGAAAAACCAGGTCGCCACACCGGCGAGTGCGAGGAAGATTGCCGCAAGCGCGCCGATGAGTTGCCGACGGGATACGCTCGAATCTGCCGTCGAGTTAGTTGCGATTATCCGGTAACCGCGTTTGGAGATAGTTTCTATGTAGCGGGGGTGTCGGCTGTCGTCACCCAGCGCTCGGCGCAACTCGGCGATTCGCCGGTGCACAGCGCTGATCTCCACCACGCTGTCCGGCCAGAGCCGGTCCAGAATATCGTCCGCGGACAGCACCTGCCCATTCGCCTCGATCAGCAACATGAGCAGGTCCATCGTCTTCGGTTCGATGGACACAGTATCTCCGGCTCGCAGAATTCGATTCTGCTGAGCGTCGATCGACCAGTCACCCAGCTGCTGCAAGGTTGTCTCTTCCCCAGGTACAGCAGCCGAATGTAGCTTGGCTGAGTTTGAGCCGGCAAATCGACTCTTGTAAGCGCTCTCCGATAGCGACAATTTTTTTGACAGAAAGAGAAGCCGAAGAAAAAACGAAAGTTCTCCGAAGGCCTTTCAAGCCGGTGCTGGCACAGACTGATGCTCTTTCAGTGGGAGAGGTAAGTGCAATGAATCAGTTAGCAGCACGACTGGCATTCCTGGTGGCGGGGCTCCTGGTCCTGAGCGGTCAGGCCCGGGCCGAGCCGGTAGCTTTGATCGACGGCGAGCTCGATCGCATCACCGCAGGATCTGAACATCCCGCTCCGAATGGAGGTGCCATTATCGGCAACGGGGGTAGCGCCGTGCTGGAGTCTACCGGTGAGGTGTCGATCGACGATGGCGCACAGGCGGATGTCGCCGCCCTGAACCTGGTGAACAGCTCAGAAAGCACGGTCGCAAACGGCGTCAACGTGTTCGATGGCCGCATCGATCAGGATGGGGAGCTGTCGGCGGTGACGACCAATCTGGAACAGGCGAACGTGATCAGCCAGGATCAACGACGCCTGTCCGCTCTTCCCTCCTATGGGAGAGGCGCTAATACGCTGACGACGTCGACCGACGCAGGAAGTTCTAACAGCGACACGACCAGCGTTCTGTACGACCAGGTAATTGATCTCGAGCGGACAACCGTGACCGACTCGGCAACCACGCAAGGTTCCTACGATCGGTCCGGCGCACCGACACTGCGGATTCAAGCGGAGCTGGACGACATCGCTTCCTACGAGGCCGAGTTCAATGCCCCCAGCGCAAGCAACTCCGTGGGCGTTGTGTTTAACGGCGAGATCGACATTGGCATCGACAGCGGCAGCCTGGAGGCAACGCTCAGCCGCACGTCAGAGGAAGATGGAACGACCAGCGGTCTCGATCTTGGGCTCGTGATGGATCTGCCGACACTGGACATCGAGTTCGATGCGATGGGCTGTGTGGCCCTGAACGGGAACTGCACCATCGATGGCAGCCGGACCGAATCTACCGATGAGATCAGCGACCACTCGACCTTGAGCACCAGCGACGAGAGCACGTCGGAGTCCGCTACCTGGGCGCGCAGCGAGTCTGAGGTGGTTAATGCCGCCTTTGAACTTCAGGATGCACAGGCGGAGTACATCGTCGTCGATGAATCCGAGCTCAGCGTGAATGCCGGGTATCTGGTGCACATTGCTGGTGGTGCGCAATCCGGTCTGCGAGCCATGAACGTCGTGAACGCCGCAGGAAGTGCGGTCGCGAACGGCGTGAACGTCTCCACGCAGCGGACCGGTGGCAACCTGACAGCAGGTGGTCCGGCACTCACCATCAATCAGACGAACACCATCATTCACAGTCGCTGAAGAACCGGATGATGCGATTGGGACTTGTGACACTGATGGTGTTCAGCGTGCAGGCGCCCGCAGCCGAGGCGCCTAAGGCGTTGACTGATGCGCGCCTTGCCGCCGTCACCGCAGCGGGCGTCACCGAAGCATCGACAGGCTCAGCCGATCAAGGGCCACTGTTGATCGCGGATGAAGCACGCGTGCAGGTTCGTTTCGAAGACCGTGTCACGGTGGGTGAAGGCCAGCGTGATCTCCAGGCTGCCAGCCTCAGCAACCTGTCCGGTGGCCTGTTGCAACAGGGCGTGAACGTGTTTGATGCATCAACACGGCTCGGCTCCATTGAATCTGTAGAAGCGCGCGCCGAGCAGATCAACACCCTGGAGGCAGCGCTCGGCCGTGTCGGCTCGCTGGCTGGATTCGCGGCAGAAGCAGCAACTTCGGTGCAGACAGAATCCTCTTATGAGCAAGGCAGACGAACCTGGAGCAGCACCGCGACATTTCAGGTGGATCGACGCGAGGCTGAGCAGGTGAGCCACACCGAGCTGGACGTTCAGGTGGCGGCGGTTCCCGCCTTGGGACCCATCGAGGTGGATCTCAGTCAGGCAGGAAACAACCTGCTCGTGCCCGACTTCACGGTCGATCTGCCTGACTTTCGAGTCGACACCATGATCTACGACAGAAGCCCGGTGGAAGAGATCGTGGACCTGCTGTTTCCGCGGGATGGCGCGATTGCCAGCGAAGTCAGCGGACGATCGCTCAGCTTCAACGCCGCGCATCTGGACCTGGGCAGCGTGCGCCTTGACGGGGCAGACATCGTCATCGGGCCGTCAACACTGAGCCTGCCCGGCTTCAGCATCGGGGACGTGACCCTCGGTACTGAGGTCTGTCGCCTGTTCAACTGCTCAGAGCCTTCGATTCGAATTGGTCAGGTCACTTTTGAGGACTCTCGCATCGAGCTTGCGGAGACTCGCTTTGCTGGCGCAAACCCGATCCCGGGCATCACCGGCTTCGGCGCCGGCTTTGCCATGGTGGGCAGTGGTCGAATCTCTGCGGAAGACGGCCTGGCAAGCGTTCAGGCCGATCTGCAGTTGCCGCTGGACGAACTGCTTGCGGGTGCGGGTGCTGTTCGGTTTGTGGTGCCCTGGGCGGGCATTCAGGTCTTTGAGGGTGATGGATTGACAGATTTGGATGACGGCGTTGACGATCTGATCAGCCTGTTGCCCTTCTGGAGTGGGCTGCCGAGCCTTGAGCTCAGCCTGGATCTCGAAGTACCGATTACCTTCCCCGATGGCTTCACCGGTGAGTTTGAGGGGGCTATCTGCCTCTCGCAGGAAGACTGCGGCGAGATGCAGGCCTCTTCGGCGCTCGAGGAGCATCGTGAGCAGTCCCGCAGAGACCTCACCGATTCAGGTTCTGACGAGTGGGTGCAGTGGCACGACGTGACCATCGCCACCTCGTCAGCGGCGGTCAGCCTGGAGGCAGCCGCTGCGGATGTGATTGTGCTGGACGACGCGAAGCTCGAGCAGTCGGAGTACCGAATCGTTGCGCTTACGGGTGAAGCGCAGCGGGGCCTGCGGTTGCTGAACGGCATCAACGCCGCAGTCGCAGAGATTGGCAACGGCCTGAACGTCATGCGTTTTTCTTCCGGTTCCACCGCCAGAGCCAGCGGCAACACGCAACTCCGGCAACAGAACCAGATTTCACAGATCGGTCGGTTTCGATGAGCGGCGTGGCACCCAATCGAACCCGGATGCTCGCGGTGTTTGCCTTCGGTGTGCTCGCTGCGGGCGCAGCGTCTGCTGGCGAACCGCGACTGCTGGCAGACGAGGAGCTTGCGGAGATCAGCGTCGGGAGCCAGGCGCCAGTCTCTCTGCACTATGCCCGAACGACTCGGGCGGGCACGCAGGTAGCAGCGGAAGGGAGCTTCGGCGTGATCGATGCGGCGAGCCAGGGGGTCGGAAACTCCGTGCTGTGGCTGGGTGACGGCGCGCAGGGGCAGCTTAACTCTCTGATCAACGTGAACGCGGTGAACTCGGAAGTAAACGTGCTGCTGAATCTCAACATCAGCATCGATTCGCAGATCGGTACCTTGAACCAACAGAACCTCAATTGGACACCGCCCTGAGCAAGCTCATGCTGTGTTTCGCGTTTGTCGCGGGTCAAAGCGTCGCCGCGCAGATGCCGGTGCCCATCGTGAGTACGGACGCGCGCATCACCGTGCCGGTACGTTCGTTTCTATCCCTACGCGAAGAAAGGCTGATTCGTCAGGGTTGGGACATCAGCTGCGGAGCAGCCGCGTTGAGCACTCTGCTGACCTACGAGCTCGACCGGCCATTTTCCGAGGCTACGATTTCGCTCAGCATTCTCGCCAATACCGATCCGGAAGTGGTTCGGGCCCGGGGCGGCTTCTCTCTATACGACCTCAAGCGATTTGCGGAAGCTGTCGGGCTGGAGGCGGTCGGCTATGGTGGCATGGCGCTCGATGACCTCAACGCTGCGGACAGCGCCGCCATCATTCCCGTGCGGATCAACGGGTTCGACCATTTCGTCGTGTTTCGTGGTCAGGCCGCTGGCCGCATCGCCATTGGCGATCCAGCGTTCGGCAACATGGTGTTATCTCGATGGCGCTTCGACGAAATCTGGAAGAGCGGCATCGCCTTTTACGTGCGTGATCCCGGTCGCCCGACTCGGTCGGTGGCCATGAACGGCATCACGCTCGGAGTGGCTGATCTGAAGAGCGTCTACCGGTTGATGCTGTCTCGTGAGCTGAACGGGACGTTCGTGGGTGTGCCGGGCCGATGAGCGTCAAGCTGCTTGGGAGCCTGCTCGTCATCTGGACGCTGCTGGGTGGGGGTAAGGTAGCGTTTGCTGCCGATGAGCGGGTTGAGCAGCTGCTGTTGCGGATCGAGATGCTGGAAGCTCGATTGGCTGCGCTCGAGTCGGGCGCAGAACCAACGGCGGCCCTTGTTCCTGCGGCTGTCGTAGCGCCCGCAGCAACAGACCAGGCGGCCGATGCTGAAGGTGAGGCGCTGCTCAGCTCGACGGTGGATGTTCGAGAGCAGGAGCGGCTCGTCCGGGCGGCCTTCGAAAGCACTCTGGTCGATCGAGGTGGGCTCCTGCTCTCACCCTGGAGCTTCGACATCGAACCGTCGCTTGGCTACGGGGTGAGCGCCTCGGAACGCATCGTGATTGATGGATTTTCCATCCTTCCGGTGCTGGTGGTCGGCGACATCGTCTCGGAGCGGATTCGCCGGGAGCGTCTCGAGGCGGTAACAACCGCCCGGCTCGGCTTGCCGGGTGATCTGCAGATCGACCTGTCGTTGCCGTACGTGCATGAGGAGTTTCAGGTCGTAACGGCAGAGAACGAAGAGAGCATAGTTGCCGACCAGGGGTTCGGGGATCTCTCGGTCGGGCTGAGCTGGCAGGTGCACCGCAGTCGAGGCCGAATGCCTGACCTCCTGGCGGGCGTGACTTGGAAGTCGGATAGCGGCAGCAGCCCTTTTGCCGCAGGGCCGAAGGAAATCGCTTTCGGCTCGGGCTATCACGGCCTCCGGGCCAGGCTGAACGCGGTAAAGGTTGTGGACCCGGTCGTGTTCTTCGGCGGTATCAACTACCAGCACAACTTTGAGACGGAAAAAGAGATCGGCAGCTTTGATCCGGGTGATTCTTTCGGATTCAACGTGGGTATGGCCATCGCGCTAAACCTGAACACCTCTCTGAATCTCTCTTACGATCAGATCAGCCATGGTCACAGCCGGCTGGATGGAGTTGAACTGCCGGGCTCCGATGGAACGCTGGGTGTTGCCTCTTTCGGTGGCAGTTACGCTGCACCCGGCTTTGCAGTGGATTTCTCTGTGGGCATCGGGATTACCGAGGAGGCTCCTGATCTCCTTGCTCGGTTTGCCGTTCCCTTCCGCTTTCGGAACTGATCCCCTCAGATCTTGATGGCTTCACGAAAAGCCCGCACCGCCGGGGTCGGCAGGTGTCTGGCGATTGTGACGAAAACCAGCTGCACGTCGATGTTGGTGTCGAAGTCGGCAGCAACCACCGCTTTCCTCTGCCTGCTGCCCGTGAGCGTGGCCAGAGACGACTGCGGCGCCAGTGTGACGATGTCGCTGCTGGCGGCGAGGGACAGGCAGGCCGACAGGCTGTTCAGTCGGTAGCGCGGCTGAACCGCCGGATCTGTCTGTCCGGCCAGCGCTTCGAACAGCCGGTTCTCGTTGAAGTAGCGGCTGGGTATGGCCAGCGGGTAGGCCAGCAGCTTCGCCAGTGACCTGGCTCGGGCGGCGGGATGGCCCGGGCGGTGCACGAACACCAGGTGCTCCTTGTGCAGTCGTTCCATACGCAGCGATGGAGCATATGGCGAGGTGGCGAAGTTCGCCTCGTCGCCCACCACGAGATCACATTCACCGCTGGACAGATCCCGGTAGATGTCCGGGCCGCCGACCATAACGTCGATTTCCAGGTTCGGGTGGCTCGCAGCCAGTCGCGCCAGGCCGCTGGCCAGTAGAGTCTCTGCCGCAAGCGCCATGGCGCCCACTCGCAGCGCGCCCAGATCGCCGCCGGCCAGAAGTCGAGCCTCCTCGTCGAAAGCGCCGGCCGCCTGCAGGGCGCGCTCCGCTCTGTCGATCAGCTGGCGGGCGCTGTCCGTGGGCTCGACAGTGCGCGTGGTGCGGTTGAACAGCCGGAGGCCCAGCTGTTCTTCCAGCTGCTGAATCCGTTTGGTCACCGAGCTTTGCGCGACGCCCATCTCTTCGGCGGCCGAGCGGAAGCTGCGGTTTCGGTAAACGCTGACGAACTGCTCGAGCAGGCGCAGGTCACTCATGAATTTCCATCCTGCTGTATTTCCTAATAAGAAATAATAAGCCGAAATTGATTCGCTAACATATCCGGCTGACCTGAGGAGGAGAGCAGGGATTTGGATAAGCGCGTCACGGGCAGTCGGGTGTTCCGGCAGAGCCGGGCATTTGGCTATCTGGAGGCGAAAGACCGGTTCCTGACCGGGCCGCCCGAGCCGCAGCTCCGCTACGGCTTCATCGGCTGCGGGATGATGGGTCTGGAGCACATGCGCAACGCCCGGCTGGTCGGCGAGGTGGGTGTGGCCGGTATATTCGATCCGTCGGATACCAGCATTCGGCATGCGCTCAGTTTCCTGTCCCGGCCGTCCGGGGGCGGCTCGCCGGATAGCCCGCAGCCAACCGTGTACGGCTCGCTCGAGGAGGCCTGCGCGGATCCTGAGACGGACGCGCTGATCATCGCCACGCCGAACTACACGCATCTCGACGTCATGCGCGTTGCATCCCGCTACGACAAAGCGATCTTTCTCGAGAAGCCGGTAGCAACCTCGGTCGCCGATGCCTATGAGGTCTGCCGCCTGGCCGCTGCCCATTCGAAGCCGGTACGCCTCGGCCTGCAGTACCGCTACAAAGCCATCTACGCCGAAGCGCTGGCGGAAGTATTTGAGCGGGAGGCCGTGGGTCGTGTGCACAGCATCAACATGCTGGAACATCGCATCCCGTTCCTGGACAAGGTCGGGCAGTGGAACAAGTTCAACGAGTTCACCGGCGGCGCGCTGGTCGAGAAGTGCTGCCACTACTTTGATCTGATCAACCAGTTTGCAGGGGGCAGGCCGGAACAGGTGTTCGCCATTGGCAGCCAGGCGGTTAACTTCCGCGAGTTCAGCTACGACAACAAGCGTGCGGACGGACTGGATCAGGCTCAGGTGAGCATCAGCTACGACAACGGGGTGATCGGTGCCTTCTCGCTGTGCATGTTCGTGCCGGGAGCCCGCGAAGAGCTGGTCGTCTGCGGCGATGCCGGTCGGCTGCAGGCGTCTGAGCAGGCCCTGCTCGGGGAAGAGAGCAGGAATCAGCTGGAGATCTGGAGCGGCGAGAACGGTGCCTCGAGGTCCTCCACGCCAGGCTACCCTTCCTATATAGCCAAAGCCGGCCATCACGGATCGACCTTCTTCGAGCACGTTGCCCTCGCTGAGCAGCTGAAGGGTGGCAGCGCCGAGGGCCCAACTCTGGCGGACGGCTTCTGGTCAGTTGCGGTAGGCGCCGCAGCGCAACGGTCGATCGAGGCGAGGTCGGCCGTCGAGGTCGCTGAGGTGCTGCCGGAAGGATTCGATGCGGGGGCGCTGGAGCCCAGCTGGCGCAACGGGCAGAAGGGAGCGGCGTCATGAGTGTCGAGGTCAGCTGGTTCTCTGCCCTGTGTGATGATGACTACCGTTACCTCGGCGAACATGATCCGGCGCTGAAGTCTTCCTGGCCGCATTGCAGCGCGATCACCCGGACTGCCGATCGGCTCGGTTACGACGGCATCCTGCTGCCCTCGGGCTATCAGCTCGGGATCGATTCCGTGACCTTTGCCGGCGGTGTGGCGCCGCTCACCGAGCAGATCCGGCTGCTGGTCGCGGTCCGCTGCGGCGAGCTCTGGGTGCCGCAACTGGCTCGCCAGCTGGCGACGCTGGACCAGATGCTTGCCGGGCGCCTGGCGATCAACATCATCTCCTCGGATATTCCCGGTGAAACGCTGTCTTCCCAGGACCGCTATCAGCGCACGCGGGAAACCATGCACGCCCTGCGGTCACTGCTGAACGGCGAGTCGGTATCGGCGAGCGGCGAGTTCCTGAACTTCGACGTCGAACCACCGAACGCCAGCACCGTCAGCGGTCGGTCGCCCCTGTTCTACTTCGGCGGCCTCTCTGAGCCGGCGCGGGCCGTAGCGGCCGAGTGTGCGGACGTGTTTCTGATGTGGCCGAACACTTTGCCCGAGGTCACCCAGGTGCTCGACGACATGCGCGCCCGGTCTGCAGCCTTCGACCGGACCCTGCGCTACGGGTACCGGGTTCACGTCATCGTCCGCGAGAGCGAAGGGGAAGCGATAGACGCTTCGCGGCGGCTGATGTCGAAACTCGATGCGGCCGAAGGTGCGCGGATCCGCGCTCAGTCGCTGGACAGCCAATCAGCCGGCGTGCGGGCTCAGGGAGAGCTCCGGGAGTCTGCAGACGAAGACGGTTTCGCCGAAGCGAACCTCTGGACCGGCATCGGCCGCGCCCGCAGCGGCTGCGGCGCGGCCATCGTCGGTGATCCCGATCAGGTGCTCGGCAAGCTGAGGGATTACATGGCGCTGGGGATCGAGGCGTTCATCCTCTCGGGCTACCCGCATGAAGAAGAGTGCGACCTGTTCGCCCGATACGTGCTGCCCGAACTCGATCATGGGATCCTGAGCTAGGAGGTGAACCCATGTCGATCGCAGGAACCGACCACACGGTCATCGTCGTCCGTGATATCGATGACGGCATACGCAGCTGGCGGGACGGGCTCGGCCTGACCCTGAGCCATACGGCCGATCTGGAGGAAGCCGGCATCCACCAGGCCTTTTTCGCGCTGGAAGACGGCACCTTCCTCGAGCTGGTGGCGCCGATGCGGGCTGGCTCGCCGCTGGATGCGGTGCTCGAAGCCCGCGGTGAGGGCATTCATGTGCTTGCGCTCAAGGTGGACGACCTGGAGCAGACCGTTGCCGAGCTGACCAAGCAGGGCGTGCGCCTGACGGGGGTAGGCACGCCGCAGGTATTCGTTCACCCTAAGTCGGCGAACGGGGTGATGATCCAGCTGTGGCCGAAAGACCGGCCACACCGTTGGCGCGATGAGTGAGGATGCGCGATGAGCTATCAGGTAACCGATGCGGAAGCAGCCAGTGGTGAGATTGATGCGGCTAAGCTCGCCGCCATAGCCGAAGACATCGCCACGGACGGCTACGCCGTCGTCAGCGGTCTGATACCGGCTGATGTCTGCGAGCTGCTGCTCGACTCGGTGCTCGAGGATGCAGAGCAGGTCCGCGCTCTGGGCGAGACGACTCAACACGAGAAGGTGACGGGGCAGGGGCATCTGCAGCTGGGACTGAGGCGCTTCGCGCCTTTCGTGAGCCCGGCGCTGGTCGCCAACCCGTTGATCGAAAGCGTGGTTGCCGCCGTCCTTGGTCAGGGCGCGTGGCTCGGTTTCTACAGCGGCAACGTCAACCTGCCGGGCAGCGTCCATCAGCCGCTGCACTACGATCGGCCGTTCTCCTGGCGAACGAAGGAGAAGGCAGAGAAGGATGGCCAGAGCTGGCCGCCGCCGACCACGACGCTTTCCTGCTCGGTGGCGCTCACCGACCTGACGGAGGAGAACGGCGCGACCGAAATCTATCCAGGCACCCACCACGAAACCGCCGTTACGGAGTGGCCCATGGGCGAGCGGATCAGCAACCACCCGGCGCTGATCGAGAAGTGGGGGCCGGCGCAGCGGATGGTGGTGCCTGCCGGTGGCATCTGCTTCCGTGATCCGCGTATGTGGCACCGTGGCGTGCCGAATCCGGCTGACCAGGCTCGGCCGATGATTGCCCTGACCTATCACGGCGAGCGCTGCCGGCACTTTCGCGGCCGGCTGACGAAGAACATGGATCCGGCGGACGTTGCCGCCTGCACCGAAAACCCGGCGCTCAAGGTACTCGATGACGGAACCCTGGGCGATGGCCGACTGGTGTTCGAGGAAAACGCGCGGGCTGCGTTCATGCTCGACCACAGCCCGCACGGGATCAATCGTAACGTCCGCTTTGTTGCGGAGCCCGAGAAGGTGAATCACTTCCTGGATAACCACCTCGTCGGCGGCGCCAGGGTAGTCAGTGGCGGTGACATCTCGCCCCGGGAGTAGCCGCCTATGAAGGTGCTCTACATCGGCGGTACGGGGGAGATTTCCTATGCCTGCGTGCAGCGGAGCGTCGCGCTTGGCCAGCAGGTCACGGTGCTCAACCGGGGCCAGCGAGATGAAGCCCTGCCGGCCGCTGTTGAGCAGGTTGTCGGCGATCTCCGCGATGATGAGATTTACGCGAAGCTGGCAGCGCGGGAATTCGATGTGGTCTGTCAGTTTCTCGTCTTCGATGAGCCTGCCCTCGAGCGCGATCTGCAGATCTTCTCCGGGCGCTGCGGGCAGTACGTTTTCATCTCCAGCGCTGCGGCCTATCGAAAGCCGCATCATGAAGGACTCGTTACCGAGGACATCCCGCTGGACAACCCGTTCTGGGCGTACGGCAGGAGTAAGGCCGCCTGCGAGGCGCTGCTGCTGGAAGCAGCCGACCGGCTGCCCTTCACCATCGTCCGGCCGAGCCACACCTATCGAACCCGCCTGCCGAGCACGGTGATTGACGGCAATCACCTGGCCTGGCGCCTGCTGCAGGGCAAGCCGGTGCTGGTGCACGACGATGGCTCGAATGTCTGGACGTTGACTCACGCAGAGGATTTTGCCGTCGCGTTTGCTGACCTGTTGGCGGCACCTGATGCGCTCGGCGGTGTCTTCCACATCACCAGCGATGAGGCGCCGAGCTGGCGCAGCATTATCGAGTCGGTGGCTCAGGTAGTTGACGCGCAACCGGATATCCGTGGCGTGCCCACAGCAATGTTGATTGGTTACGAGCCGGCGTGGGAAGGCCCGCTGCTCGGCGACAAGGCCAACGCCATGCGCTTCGACAACAGCGCGCTGCGCCGGGTGATCGGCGACTGGCAGTGTGAGGTCAGCCTTGCAGATGGCCTCGAGCGGGTATGGCCGCTGGTGGCCGAACGGCTGGCCTCGGGGTACGCGCCTAATGCTACGCTGGATGCCCTGATCGACAGAATTGTTGCGGAGGCTTCCTGATGGACGCGTTTCAGACGCTGGCTGAGGTGGCGGTCGCGATCGCTGGCTTCTCCTCGCTGGCCATCGTCTTTCGCGGCCGCAGCTCCGACTGGCAGGGGCAGGAGTACATCAGCCTCGGGTTCGCCATGTGCTGGAGCATCGGCAGCGTGTTCTTTGCCCTGCTGCCGGTGATCCTGGGCGAGTTCGATGTCGATCTCCTCACCGCATCCCGTGTCGGCCTATACGGCATCGTCGTCTACATGATGCTGGTGGGGGCCATTCTCACTATTGCCCGTCGGCGGGTTGAGTCTGCGGGTGGCGGCTCGGCGGGTCTCAGCATAGGTCTGACGCTGCTGTTCGGCCTGATCGTCCTGGGTGCGCTGGGCGCCGGAACCGGGCTCCTGCCCGGGCCGGCAAACGGTTGGTACGCAGCGGTGATCACCCTGCTCATGGCACACGCAACCGCCGAGCTCGGCCTGTTGGTCATCCGGGTGGTTCGCGCACAGGGCTGAGAAAATGGCGCGCCCGGTGCGATTCGAACGCACGACCTTTGGCTTCGGAGGCCAACACTCTATCCAGCTGAGCTACGGGCGCTTTGGGCCACCGGAAACGGTGGGGCGGCAATTATAGGCGCAAAAACTCAGATTGCGAGTCGGGCTCAGGATCCGGTCCAGGGTCGCATCGGCACCGTGAGTCGGGACGGGCTGACCCCACCGTGCTGCAGCTCCCAGACAGGCGCCGGTCCATCTTCGGGTATCCGGGCGAAGGAGGTCGAATCGGCACCGGCCAGCGACAGGCGCAGGCGGTAGCCCGCAGGAATCCTCGCGGAGGTGGCAAAAAGCCCCAGTTCCACCAGCGTCGCTTCACCCACGGGCATCTCCTCCACGTCCCGGGCGAGGAAGCTGCGATAGGGCCCGAAGTGCGGGTAAACCGGCACCTCGCTTGAGACCTTGCGGTGTTGGAGCCTGAGTACGCCTTCCGTCAGGTAGTGGGCCCTGCCGTCCGGGGCCACCGCATCGAGGTAGGCGTGCAGGGCGCCGTCGCCCTGGTCCGAGCTCAGCATCAGGCTCAAAGTGACCGTGCCGGTCAGCTCCATGTCTGCCGCCAGCGGTGGCGACTCGAAGCGCAGCGCTGCCGCGGTCGCGGCGTTGCGATCGTCGTAGAACACATCGCCGCCGCCCAGCTGCGTCATCCAGCGGGTGGCTTCTTCGGTGCCGGTGTCGAAGTCTACCTGGTAGGTGGTGCTGGATTGGATAGGCGCCGGGGCCGGTGCCAGCTCGTTGTCCGGCTGCAGGTAGTAGTGGCGATCGGCAAAGCCAACCGGCGGCCAGACCTCCGCCTCCTGCCAGCCGCCGTTCATGACGTAGTAGCTGAGCGAGCGTGCGGGCGGTTCGCCTTCGTCTTTCAGATGCGCGGCAAAGAATGCCTCCAGGCGATCGATCTGCTCCCGCGGCGACCAGACCGGTGCTTCGCCGGCGAGGCGAAACGAATCGGTGTCGTGACTGCCGCCGTGGCTGAACGGGGCGATCACCACGGTTTGCGGGTTGCTGAAGCTCATGAAGCGGGCCAGCGTGCCTTCAACGGTCGCGGCGTCGAACCAGCCGGAGACCACGTACATGGGGACGCCGGAGGCTTCGATCTCCGTTTTTCTGGCGTAGGCCTGGTTATCCAGCGACGAGTAACCCGCATCGCCCCAGTTGCTGTCCCGGTACTGCAGGCTTTCGACCAGGGCGGTGGGATCGGGCGAGTTGTGCTCGGCAATGGCCTGGTCGAGCAGGGCGCCATCCGCCCCGTCCACCGGCTTGATGCCGCCGACCAGCAGCTTGCCGAACAGGCAGGCCATGTAGGTGTCGGCGCCGATCACCACGCAGGTGTTGTTGGTGTCCATGGCCAGCACCACGTTCGACCACGCCTCGACGAATGCCGGCTGGTAGATGCCTCCGGGCGTGACCAGGTGATACTGGGTGTCGAAGTCGGAATAGAGTGGCGCGGCAGCCTTGAGCGCCGGGTGGCCGATGGTTGTCATCAGCTCTGCAGTGGTGCCGGCGTACGAGACACCCACCGAGCCGACGCGACCGTTGGACCAGGGTTGCGCAACGATCCAGTCCAGGATGGCTGCGTAGTCGGCAATCTCCTGAGGTGAGTACTCGCCGTCGTGAACGCCGAAAGAGGCTCCGGTGCCGCGCACCTCGACGTGGACGTAGGCGTAGCCCTTGGCGTTGAAGTACTGCTTGAAGCCGTCCGGCAGGATGCCCGGGCCGGGGCTGCCGAACAGGTTCATGATTCGACCGAGCAGGGTCGGTTGCACATCCCGCCAGTATCGGCTGCCTTCAATCAGCGTCGGGATCCGGGCATCTGCCTCCAGATCCGCCGGCAGCCACAGATCCAGGGCGATCCTGGTGCCGTCCTCCGCGGCGACGTAGTGGGCACTGTTCCGCTTGAATCCTGCAGGCGTTTCGGCGTCGCCGGGCAGTGGGCTGAGCCAGGCGATCAGCGACAGCACCAGCGCGGCGGCGATGAGCAGAAGGGCGGTTCGTTTCAGCCAGATCATCAGGTGTGACATCCCCAGGAATCGAGCCGAGATACTAACCGGTCCGGCGTGGATGTCCCGCACCGCGTTGATTCAGGCGGTTATCCGTCCCAATAAGTAACTTGTCATAATCCTGGAATTCCCCCGAAGTCCCGGATTCCGTGGCTTCCAGCCGTATCGCCAGGTCTTCCTATCATGTGGCAGATGTAAGCATGTGATCACTCTCACAGTTCAAAACCGCAGAGGGTTGAACAATGCGTCTCAAGCGTTTGCAAAGAAACGCGTCGCAGGCGAACTGAGAAGTGTCGCCCGAAATCTGACCCCACCGGAGGATGGGTGGGGCAAACCTCCAGGACGGTGAATGAAGGTTTTCGACATGAGAATACTCGTGTTAATGCTCATCGGACTTCTGGTTGCCGGCAACGCGGCGGCCGATAGAGATCGTGATCGGGACCGGGGTGGCTACCACGGTGGCAAGCAGAGCTACAGCGAGCTCAAGCGCGGCTGGCGCAAGTCGGCTCGTCGTTATGCTTCCGCCCGCCTGAACTACCTGAGATCGTCGAGTCTGAACGCTGGTGTCTGCGACGTGCTCGAGGGCTCGAGCCGCAGCCTGCGGATGATGTGTATCGCGTTCTGTGAGCTGCAGAGCTGCTCGCCGGACTTCACCGCGGACAACCCGTTCGAGAACTGCTCGCGCAGCTCGAAGTGGATCTACAACCGCTACGAGCGTAAGCGTGGTGCCGGTGATCCGGATCTGCCCTGTGTGCAGGAGCCGATCGTCGAGGAAACTGCGGTAGCGGCGTCATGCCCCTGCTGGAGCGATGCCGAGCTGGCGGACTACCTGGACCGGGATCCGAGCGATGCCACGTCCTGCACGCTGGATAGCGACAGCGCCACCCAGACGAACTGGGACAACGTGCTGATCACCGGTAGCGGAACGCTTTCGCTGTCGTCTTTCGGCAGCCTGAATGGCGCCCCCACCTGCGCGCTCTATGACGCCGGCCCGAACGTGACCCGGATGATGGAGATCGGCGCGGACCAGGTGCCTGGTTGCGAGGCGAACATCGCCAGCGTGATCGCTCGCCGCGGCGCCACCTGCAACTGATCCATCAGCCCCGGCTCGCCGCTCGGTGAGCCGTCTCGACTCAAGACGCAGCCCGATTCCGGGCTGCGCGCGTTTTGGGCTAGAGTAAAGGCATGTGGAAGCAACAACCGCTGACGCCCAAGCTCGGCTCCGAGATCACCGGCCTCAACCTGGCCAACCTCTCCGACAGCGACGTTCAGGCCATCAAAGAGCTGTTCCTCGAGCGCATGGTGCTCGTGTTTCGGGATCAGGATCTGACGCCGGAAGAGCACAAGGACTTCGGCCGGCAGTTCGGCGTCCTGCACAGCCACCCGTCCAAACGCATGCTCGGGGCGGGCGGCGACCCCGAGATCTTCCAGGTCAAGGCAACGCCGACCTCAAAGCACGCCAACGGCGAGGCCTGGCACAACGATCTTTCCTGCGAGGCCGAGCCCCCGCTGGGCTCCGCCCTTTATATGCGCGAACTGCCGAGCGTCGGCGGCGACACCCTCTTTGCCAACATGTACGAGGCTTACGACTCGTTGTCCGAGCCGATCAAGGAGCTGCTCGTCACGCTCACGGCTTTTCACGACGGGCGCAAAGACCTGGCCAACTACGGCGTCACCCTGAAGCCGGGGCAGGACTATCCCAGAGCCACCCATCCGGTGGTGCCCTTCCATCCGGAGACCGGCCGCCGGGTGCTGTTCGTCAATCCGAGCTTCACGGTGCGGATCGAAGAGCTGGCGGCAAAGGAATCAGAAGCGCTGCTCAACTTCCTCTACGAGCTGGTGCCGAACCAGCCGCGCTTCCATTGCCGCGTTCGCTGGCAGCCGGGCACCGTGGTCTTCTGGGACAACCGCTGCGTGCAGCACCACGCGATCTGGGACTACTACCCGGAGATGCGTTGCGGCGATCGGGTGACCATTCAGGGTTCGACGCTGACCGGCTGATCGCCTCAGGCAGTCTCTTTCTTCTGCACCGAGAAGATCGATTTGTACTCGCCGGGCTTGAAGTCCGGCGGCATGGGGCAGGGTTCGCCGTCGTGCACTGGCTCCATCTCCTCACCCCGTACCATCACGTTCGCCAGCGGCGTGTTGTCCACCAGACCGGTGATCGTGTGCGCGTGGGCCGGTGCGTAGGTGTGCAGGAGCAGCGGCCGGGTGCGCTCTGAAGCGTTCGGTGCGGAACCGTGCACGCTGCGACAGGAGTGCACGGTCACCGAACCCCGCGGCCCTTTCAGCCAGGCCACGCTGTCCAGATCCAGGCGCTTGAGGTCGCTTTCGTTGATAGAGCCGGTCCAGTTGCCGTCTTCGTCCGCCAGCTCGAAGAGCTCGCCTTTGTGGCTGCGCGGGATGATCCCCATGGGCCCCATCTCGTCGGTCACGTCTGTCAGGTAGACGCCGATGGTGAGCGGGCCGTAGTTCGTGTGCGGCCAGAACTGAATGTCCTGGTGCCACTCCACGGCCTCGCCGCCGCTGTGCCACTTGAAGTTGAGCTTGGAGTGATGGAAGCGGATGTTCGGGCCGAGCAGGTCTTCGGCCAGATCCAGCAGCGGGCCGCGCAGGCCGAACGCTTCGAAATCCGGATGGGCGCCCACCGTGTGCGGGATGCGCCGCAGTCGTGGTGCGTCCGGAGAGTGGCTGGGTTCCACCAGGATCCGTGAGGTCGACTCCGTGAGGCGCTTGCTCTGCTCGATGAAACTGTCGGTAGCCGCATTTAGCTTTGCCAGCCACTCATCATCAATCAGCCCGGGCAGCAGCAGGTAGCCCTCTGACTCGAAAAACGCCTTCTGCTCTGCGCTCAGGATCTTCATGGTCGATCCGCCTCTCCTCCGTGCGAGCCCCAGAGTCTACCTCAGGTACACTGAAACGCTTTGCGAGCTGGAGGGATCGAGGGATGGCGGAGCCGGTTGAGGTTGTGAGCCCCGAGAGCGTAGGGTTGTCGTCGGAGCGGCTGGAGCGGGTCAGCAGCTGGCTGGGCGAGCAGATCACCAGCGAGCGGCTGGCGGGGGCGAGCGTGCTCATCGGCCGGCGCGGCCGGGTCGCCTTCTTCGAAGCCAGGGGGCTGGCCGATCAGGCGTCGGCCCGCTCGTTCAGTCAGGACACTATTGTCCGCATCTACTCCATGACCAAGCCGGTGACCAGCGTCGCCGCCATGATGCTTTACGAGGAAGGCTGCTTTCAGCTCGATGACCCGGTTGCCAGCTACCTACCCGAGTTTGCGGACACCCAGGTGTGGGCCGGTGGCGACGCGCCGATCACCGAGACGGTGCCGGTCGAGCACCCGATGACCGTGCACCACCTGATCACGCATACCTCCGGGCTCACCTACGGCTTCATGCAGGCGAACGCCGTGGATGCCGCATACCGGGCGCAGAAGGTGGACTTTCCGGGTGGTGAAGGGGACCTGGCCACCCAGGTGCAGCGCCTGGCGGGGATCCCGCTGCTCTGCCAGCCCGGCAGCGAGTGGAACTACAGCGTCTCCATCGATGTGCTCGGGCGCCTGGTGGAAGTGTGGTCCGGGATGAGCCTGGCGGAGTTTTTCCAGACCCGGCTGTTTGATCCGCTCGATATGTCTGATGCGGGGTTTCACGTTCAGGAAGCCAACCGGGAGCGTTTTGCTGCCTGTTATGCGCCCGTTGTCGGCGGCGGCTTGAGCAACATCGGCAAGACGCCCAGCGCCGAGGAGGCCGCGGCGCGGGGAGGGCTGAAGCTGCAGGACTCTGCGGACGGCTCTGCTTTTCTCGCACCGGCGCTTTCCTACGCCGGTGGTGGCGGTCTCACGGCCAGCATGCGTGACTACGCCCGATTCTGTCAGATGCTGATGAACGGCGGCGAGCTGGATGGGGTGCGGATCCTGAGCCCGAAGACCATCGACTACATGCGCCTGAACCACCTGCCGGACAACCGGGACATGGCGGCAATGGGCCAGCCGGTCTGGTCCGAGACGAGCTATGACGGCATCGGTTTTGGTCTGGGCTGGGCCGTGGTGATCGATCCGGTGAAGGCGAAGTTCGTCACCTCCACCGGCGAGCATCACTGGGGTGGTGCTGCCAGTACCTTCTTCTGGCTCGACCCTGCTGAAGATCTTTTTGTCATTCTGTTCACGCAGCTGATGCCATCGTCCACCTATCCGATCCGCCGGGAGTTACGGCAGCGGGTGTATCAGGCGATCGTCGACTAGGTCGATAGAAGTAAGAAGTTGTCGACCGACGCTCAGCCCGAGATGGAGAAAGGTAAGTGAGACGCAGGGACCGCGCATGAAGTTCTATACCTTTCCACCGGCTCCGAACCCCGCGCGGGTCGGTTTCTATCTGCGCGAGAAGGGCATCGAGGTCGACACCGTGATCGTCGACTTCCTCAAAGGCGAGCAGAACTCGCCGGAGCACCTGGCCCGGAACCCGGCAGGCACCGCCCCTGTGCTGGAGCTGGACGACGGCAGCTACCTCACCGAATCCCTGGCCATCATCGAGTATCTGGAAGAGCTGTATCCGGAGCCGTCGATGATCGGCAGCGATCCCTTGAGCCGGGCGCGAACCCGGGAAGCGGAACGCGACATCGAGTTCGCCGTGATGTTGCGGATCATTCGCTACGTGCATGCCCTTAAATCACCGCTCGGCCTGCCGCCGAATCCGGCGGTGGCGGAGCAGGAGCTGAGCCGGTTGCCGAACGGCTTAAAGCGCCTGGAGGCGCGGCTGGACGGCAACGAGTTCGTGATGGGCGCCACGCCGAGCATTGCCGACTGCACGCTGCTGGCGGCACTCAACTTCGGCCGCTTTGCCGATCTGGATCCGGGCGCCGACTATCCGAACATCGGCGCCTGGTACGAGCGCTTCGCGCTGCGTCACCTCTGATCGGTCATGCGGACGCTCGCTCTGCAGAGGCTCTGCGATAAGCCCGCTGTAGCAGCGCGATGTAGCGCCCGGTCTTGGCGAGCCAGAGGCTCTGGGCCAGGTCCGGCGTCAGGATCTGCACCAACTGCCAGCCCTCGGCCCCTTCTGCATTCAGCACTGCGGCGAAGTCAGGCAGCGTTGGTTTCTTCAGGCCGGTGAGAAAGCCCTCTTTCGGATCAATCTCGATCGTCTTGTACTCGTAACCTGTCATGGTCTCGTCCTCTCTGAGATCGAGGTCGCTCGCGTCGATCTCCAATGCTGCTGCCAGCGCCTTCTTTGACTGCAGCGAAGCGGTGGCTTCGTTCTCGATGCGCTGCACGGTCCGCAGGTTCAGGCCGGCGGCGATGGCCAGCTCTTCCTGGGTCCAGGTCCGTTGCGTTCGCAGTTGGCGCAGGTGGGCGGCGTTGACCTTCACGGTAGGTCCTCCTCGACGGCGACCTCGATGTTGCTGAGTCGCCAGCATGGTTGATCGGCGAAAGGCGGTGATACGGCGACCGCCCGACAGGTGCACGGTGATTGTACGACAGAAATGCGACAGAGATCTGTCGCATCGGGATCAGTCCGGTGGCTGATACGGATCCGGTGCTCCGGTGGGGATCGGAGGGTGTGTCTTCAGCGACGCGACGTGCTCCTCGAGCTGCGGCAGCGCCGCTTTCGGGATCCAGGTGTGCGGGAAGAGCACGTTGTCCCGCTCCTGCGGATCGCTGATCAGGTTGTAGACCCGGGGCATGGTGTAGGTGCGCAGGACGCCGTTCCAGCCGGTCTGCTCTTTGAAGTGCAGCTTCCAGTCTCGCCACTTCACGCCGAACACGTCGTTGCCCATGTAGACGATGAAGCCTTCCCGGCCGGACTGCTCCGACTGGCCAAGGAGGAAGGGCGAGATGTCGATGCCATCGATCACCCGATCGTCGGGCACTTTGCCACCGGCAATCTGAGCCAGGGTGGGGTACAGGTCCATCGCGTGCACGATCTCGTCGCTCTCGCGCCCGGCAGCGATCCGCCCGGGCCAGCGGACGGCGAAGGGGACCCGCAACGCGCCTTCGTAGCCGGTGAAGAGCGTCGAGCGCCAGGGACCAGCGGAGCCGTGCACAGCGGTCTCGACGGTGATGCTGGTCTCGCCAGCGCTGAGCGCTTCCGGACCGTTGTCGGCGGTGAATATGAAGAGCGTGTCGTTTGCGATACCCAGCTCATCCAGCGCATCGAGCAGCTCGCCGGTGTAGCTGTCGATCTGCATCAAGAGGTCGCCCCAGGGGCCTCTACCGGATCGGCCGACAAAGTCAGGGTGCGGCATGGTTGGGAAGTGGGTGGCGGTGTAGGGCAGGTAAACGAAGAACGGCTTGTTCGCTCTGGCCTGCCGCTGCATGAAGCGGATGGCCCGGTCCGTCAGATCCCGGTCGATCAACGGCCGATAGTCCAGACGGTAGGGCCGGACGGTCTCCGGCGTTTTGCCCTTGCGTCCCTCCATCACGTAAGTCTCGGGCACACCGCTCTCCGCAAAGCCCTGAAGCGATGAGTAAACGGCTTCGTCCGTGGAGTTCGGAACGCCGTACCACTCATCGAAACCCTGATCGGTTGGGAAGCGGCCCTCGGTGCGGCCCAGGTGCCACTTGCCGAACATGCCGGTGGCGTAGCCGGCGTCGGAGAGCATCTCCGCCATCGTGACTTCCCACTGCACCAGGCCGTAAACCCCTTCGCCGAGCGGGACAGTGCCGTTGCCACTGCGAATGGCGTAGCGCCCGGTCATCAGCGCCGAGCGGGAAGGTGTGCACTGCACCTCCACGTTGAAGTTGGTCAGGCGCAGGCCTTCGGCGGCGATCTGGTCCATGCGTGGGGTCTGCGCGCCGCGGATGATGCCGCCACCGTTGAAGCCCGGCTCACCCCAGCCGAAATTGTCGAGGAAGACCAGAACGATGTTCGGCTGGCTCGCGCCCCAGGCGGAAGTGCCAAGACAGGCCAGCAGCACGAGCAGGCAGGCAGACAGGCTTCTCATGATCAGGATCCCTCCTCTTTTCTTTTAGACTGTATCACCGGGTTCCACAGTATGGTCCCGTCACCAGTCGGAAACCCGCGTGAAATCCGCGGTGGGTCGGTCGAGCCAGAGGGCAATGCGAACGGCGTTGCGGATCCCGGTTCTGCCCCCTCTGGCGAGGTTCTGCAGCGGGCTGGCTGAACCGGTGCCGATCGCCTCGGCCATGGCTTTCCAGCTGAGGGCGCTTTCCGCCCGCTTTTCTGCCAGAGCAACGTGCAGGGCCCTAGTATCAAAGCGGAGGATTCTGTTGGGCTCGAGGACGCGCAGTCGATAACGCTCCGCGTCTGCATCGGCACATCCCGGAACGAAGCTCTCCGGGGTCCGATCGAGCCAGAGCAGCATCTGCAGAACGCCGTCGCCCTCCACTTCATTCCGGTGCTCGACACCGCGAATCGTCGACATCGCGATCGACCGGTGGCCCGGGACCTCGGCGAAGGCGGCGTTGATCTCGGCTCGCGCCTGCGGCCAGCTGAGACCTCGTGCCTGCCGTTCTGCGTCGAGGGCAGCGTAGAGCGCCTGGGTGTCGAAGTCGGTCATCTGCTTAGAGTGCGCCGGCAGGCTGGATCAAAGAACTGTATATATATACAGTACTCGAATGTCCCTGATTCTCTGCCGGAAGCTCAACCATCGCAACATCGAGCTGCATGACAGCACGCGCGGCGAGGCCGTGGGCGTGCTGCGGCGCAGCGGCGAGTACGGCTACGTGCCCTGGCTCGGCTTCATCGATCGCAGCAAAGCTGCGCGCACCGGCCGGCCGGTGAAGCTGCAGATCGCCCGGATTGGTCGGTTGGACGGGGTGCGCACCTGCTGGCGCGACCTCAAGCCCGGGGAGCACATTCAGGGCTGCCTGACCCGGGAAGGGGCCTATGCGGTGATGGATCTGGACGTGCGGGTGGTTTGAGCAGACAGTTAGGGGCGAGGGGAAAGAGGAGGTTAAGCCATGAGTGGCCACCAGGGATTTGTTCTGGGCGTTGGCTTCAGCCCGGATGATGCGCGCCTCTACTCAGGTTCCATCGAAGGAGACGTGCACGTCTGGGATCCGGCGCGAAAGGTGCGCCTCGAGGTCTGGCAGGGCTGCCATCGCGGCCCCATTCTGAGCCTGGCGGTCGCCCCGAATGGCCAGGTGCTGACCGCGGGGCTCGATGGCAGCGTCGGCCTCTGGTCGCGGGATGGCGAGCTGGTGCACCAGCTAACTGGCCATGATGGCGGTGTGCATGGGATAGCCATCAGCGATCAGCTCATCGCCTCGGCATCTGCAGACCGGCGGATCCGGCTCTGGCATCGCCGCACCGGCGAGCTGGCGCGCACGCTCGAAGGTCATGACGAAACCGTCACCTGCCTCGCCTTTCTGGATTCACAGAGGCTGCTGTCCGGCAGCCGGGATCGCACCGTGCGCCTCTGGGATGTCGGCGGCACCGCTCCGCCGAAGGTGTTTGCCGGCCACAATTGGTGGGTGACCAAGGTGGCTGCGGTTGCTGGCGGCAGGTTCGTCTCCACCAGCGAAGACTGCACGCTGCGGGTCTGGGATCCCGAGCAGAGTGAGGCGCTGTGGACGTTTGGAGACTCCCCGGGACCCATCTGGGGTTTGGCTGTCGACCCAAAAGGCGAGACAGCGATCGTCGACTACGGCGGCGATACCTACGCCGTCGATCTCAACAGCCGCAGCTCGTCTGGGCTGCCGAACTCAGCGCCGGTGTCTTCGCGGGCGATGAGCTTCAGTTCGGATGGCAGCCTGTTGGCGATGGGCCATGATCATGGCGACGTTAACCTGCTGGATCTTTCCGGCGCAGATCGATCCGGCAAGCTGGCGGGCAATGGCTACCCGGTGCTCTCCGGGGTAGCTCGCGCTGATCTGCTGGCTACCGGCAAGGTAAGCGGCGCGGTGAAGAGCATCTCGGCCAGTGGCGGCGTGACCGAACACGGCGGGCACGACTTCTTCACCTACTGCTGCCGTGGCTTGAGCGACGACCTGTTCGCCAGCGGTGGCTTCGATCAGAAAGTGCGGCTGTGGCAGCCCGGAACGGAGGAAAACGTCGCCAGCGTCGAGCACGGCGGCCTCATCTTCGGTCTGGATTGGGACCGGGAAAGCGGCCGGCTGATGGCATCTGGGTGGGATCGGATCTCGGTGTTTGCGCTGCCTGATCTGACCCCGCTCTGGCGGCTGGAAGCAGGCGGCATCGGCAACCACCTGGTCAGCGCATTTGCCACGGAAGGTCGAATAGCTGGTGTAGGCGAGGCGCCGCTCCTGAAGGTCTGGGCTGATGGCAGAGAAGTTGCCAGTCATCGCCTGCCGGATGCGCACAACTGCGTAATCGAGTCGGTGCCGGGGGAGAGCCTGGTGGCGGTGGGCAGCGCCTATGGCCGGGTCAGCCTGGTTGATGTGGGCAGCGGCGATAGCCAGCCGCTGCACGGTGAGCATGAGGACTGGATCCGGGTGCTGCGCGTCTCCGGCGACGGGCGCCGTGTGTTCAGCGCCAGCCAGAACGGCAGCGCCAGGGTCTATGATCGCCGGCTCGGGCAGGTGACGGATCGGTTCGATTGCCGGCCGATTGCGATCGGTGACTTCGATTCGGACGACCGGCTGCACTGGCTCGATTGCCTCGGCGTCGCGCACGCGGAACCGACGGCGCCGCCCGGCTAGCCCGCCCGCGGCGCTGGCTCGCAATCGCTTCGCGTTCGCCCTACATTGGCGCGTCATGTCCGTGCTGCTCAGTTGTCGCAACCTTTCGCACACGGCCGGGACCAAGTCGCTGTTCCGGGACCTCTCCCTGTCCGTTTCCCGCGGCGACAAGATCGGGCTCAACGGCCACAACGGTTGCGGCAAGTCGACCCTGCTGAAGATTCTCGCCGGCGACGCGCACCCGGACGGCATCCCAGCGGACGATGGAGAGATCAGCCGCCGCCAGGGCTTGCGGCTCGCCATGGTGGAACAGTTCCTGCCGGCAGCCGAGCAGACGTTGTCGCTGCATGACTCGGTGCTTGCGCGGGTTCCGGAAACGGAGCGCGATACCGAGGGCTACCGAGCAGCACTGACCCTGTCCAGCCTCGGTTTCTCGGAAGACCAGCACACGCTGAAAGTCGGCGATCTGTCGGGCGGTCAGCTGAACCGGTTGATGCTGGCCCGGGTGCTGGTCAGCGAGCCTGATCTGGTGCTGCTCGATGAGCCGAGCAACCACATGGATCTGGCCACGCTGGCGATGCTCGAACGATACCTCGTGGAGGAGATCCCCTGCGCCTTCATCCTGGTATCGCACGACCGGGCACTACTGGACGGCGTGACCAACAGGACCATCATTCTCCGGGACGAGCGGGCCTATGCCTTCGATCTTCCCTACTCAGCCGCCCGCTCGGCGCTGACCGAGATGGACATAGCGGCGGCCGCCGCCCGCGCGGACGAAGAGAAGAAAATCGAGAAGCTCCGAGCCAGCGCCAAACGGCTGGCCATCTGGGGCAAGGTCTACGACAACGAGAAGCTGGCGCGCAAAGCCAAGTCCATGGAGAAGCGGGTGGCCCGGCTCGAGCAGGAAAGGACGTTTGTCAGCCGCGGCTCCGGCCTGTCGCTGAGTCTGGACAGCCGGGAAACCCGCTCGAACCGGGTAGTTAAAGTCGCTGACACTGCAGTTACGCCGCCAGGGGTGCCGGAGGTGGATCTGTTCCACATCGAGGAGCTGATCATCCGGCCTGGAGACCGGCTGGCTCTGCTTGGCTTCAACGGCTGCGGCAAGACCTCGCTGTTGACCATGATCGTGAACGCCTACCGGCAGGAGCGGGAGCAGGAAGCGCCGACCGCGGCCTTCGCCTTCTCGCCGCAGACAGAGCTGGGATACTACGATCAGGAGCTGAACGAGGTGGCGGGCGAAGGTGGGCAGACCATGCTCGAGTTTCTCCGTGCCCATACGCACGTCCAGGAAACGACGTTGCGTAACGGGCTGATCAACGCGGGCTTCGCCTATCAGGATCACGAGCGGCGCGTCAGCGTGCTGAGCGGCGGTGAGCGGGCGCGACTGATGTTCCTGACCCTGCGCCTGAACCGGCCGAACTTCCTGATCATGGACGAGCCGACCAACCACATCGACATCGACGGCCGGGAAGAGCTGGAAGCGCAGCTTGGTGAATCCGGCGCCACCCTGCTGATGACATCGCACGACCGGCGGTTCATCGACAACGTGGCGAACCGGTTCGTGCTGGTGAGCGACAGGCGCCTGATCGAGATTCAGGATCCGGATGAGTTCTATCAGTTGGCGGCGTCAGGTCGGGATCTGCCGCACGCGCGACGGGCCGATCCTGATGATCCGGACGAAAACAGCTCGATCCCTAAGGTGAATCGAGGTACTGGGGACGACGAAGCGCTGCTGGAGCGGATCGTCGAGCTGGAGGCCCTGCTCGAGGCGGACAGGGCGCGAAAACCGAAGTTCCAGAAGCCCAAATTGCAGGCGGCCTGGACAGAGGAACTCGCCGAGCTCAACCTGCGGATGGGTGACTAGGCAGGCTGAGACAGGCGGAGAAATGAGAATGCACGACGGCCTTGTTACTCCTCGCTGGGAGTGATTCCACCCACCAGTGGAAAGGCTGACAAAGCCTCAGCAGTCACGTTGTCGAGAAATGCCTGCTGATCCTCGCGATCCTGGTCGGTAATCTTGGTGACTGCGACGCCGTGGAAAGCAGGCGTTCTGGAGCTGACGTCCCACAGGTCCACTGCGAGCTGCCCTTCAGTGTACTGCCTGACGCGGGTCTCGGTGCCCATGCTCATACCGCCATAACCACCGTAGTAGTCGTAGCGATTCGCCCAGCCGGCATGGTAGGAGACGGGATAGCTGTCGACTTTGATCTGTTCTCGAGAGCCGACCGTAAAGCTCACGGCGAAGTCCGCGGAGTTCAGGCTTCTCACCTCTTCGTAACCTTTGGCGTTTAACGCTATCCGGACCGATTCCATGAGCCTGCCCTCGAGCATCGGGCTCACGGGCCCTTCCGCGTTCTGACTGACAGCCATTGGGTGCTCGTCTATGAACGCATACGTCTGGTAGGAAGCGATGTCGGCCGTTGTGCTGATGTCATGGCTGGTCTTGACGTTGCTGCCCGAGCAACCTGCGACCGAGAAACAGAGAAGGAGCGTTGTCAGCAGCCCTATAGGCACTGTGGAGAAGGAGCGAGTGGAGATGTTTGAGGTCATAGCGTTGTCTCGATGTCTATTGGAAGTTCGAAATCAGGATTCGGGAAGGAGCTGCTGTTTCAGCACCTCCAGATAGTTCTCCGGGAAGTAGTAGGCGGTAAACCCCTTGTCTTCATAGCTGAGCAGCCCTCTCTCTGCCGGTCCCAACTCTGTGAGCAAGGCGACCATCACGTCGGTACTCACCCAGGGATTCTCGTACCAGGCGCCGTGCGTCATTTTGAAGCCGGCGATGTCGCTCTGGCTCAAGTCGATGAGCGTGACCTTGTCCGAGTTGAGCAATCGGCGGAGCTCATCGATATCAATACCGCGCGCTGCCAGCTTCTCCGAGCTCCCTTCCTTGTCTGCGCCGAGCCGGATCTCGCTGTCGGTGAACTTGGAGAGTGCCAACACCGGATCGTTCGATGCGGTGGTAACAGTCAGACGTTCGAGCAGATCGAAGTAGCCGGGCAGGTCTCGGACAAAGTCTTCGAGCGGCTGATCGGATGCGGCGAGGTAGATGTGGCCCAGGCGAAGATCGGACAGGCCACTTTCGCCCAGCAGGGCGAGCGCCCGCCCGGCGGCCCGGCCGCCGGCGCTGTAGGCGATGATGTTGAAGCGCTCGACATCCGTGTGCGCCGCGAGTAACACGATCAGACAGGCAATGTCTTTTCCGGCGGCATCGGCCTCGGCTTTGTCCCTGTTGTAGCCGAAGATGCTGCCGGGAGAAGGCCAGGCAAAAGTCAGGACCGGCGCATTGTCTCCGGTGAAGTACTGATACTGGCCGCCCCGGGAGACCGAGTTGTAGAAGGTGTTGTTGGCGCCATGCACGTAGAGGGTGAGATTCTTGTCCGCGAACTCGCCCCACCAGCCGTTGGCGGCGTCGAGGAACGGTTCTACGCCGTCCGAGCTCGCGCAGTCAGCCAGCGAGTCACCGGTTCGGGACCGGCTGGCTAATGGCTCTACCGCGTTGAGATGCCAGCGAAAGTCGGTTTCACGATCAGAAGCCGTCGATTGCTGATACAAGAGCTCCACGTCCTCAGCCTCTGCCAGCTTGAGCTCGACCCCACCGAAGTGCATCAGTGCATCCGCTCGGCCCTGGTAGTGCTTGGTGGCTTTATCGGAAGGCGCGCGCGTTGTGACGTAGCCAGTACGGATCAGATTCAGCTCATCCGGCGACTGATAGTAGGTAAACAGATCGAAGCGGGGATCCTTCAGCACTTCGGGTGTGGGCATCAGCGGCAGCTTGGACTGACAGCCGGCGAACAGCGCGACCATCGAGAGCAGGAGCAGCGATTTCTGGACCATTTGTGCCTCCGATGAGCGGCCAGAGCAAGAAGGTGCGAAAACCCCTCAACCAAGATAGGGGCAATTGACCCGCACGATCAGGTTAGGCGGAACCGGTGATCGCGACATGTATCCCGCAGATACATCCGTGGGTACATTTCGCGGCCGATACCTGCCTACAGCTGACGGCTGCTGCTAGGGTGATTCCCAGAGTTGATGAAGCGTTTGGAGATCCCCGATGGGAATGCTGGAAAATGCAATCAAACCCGGGAAGCTTGAAAAGGGCGAGCTGAAAGCGCTTGCCTACGACCTGAGGGTCTCACTCGTTAACACCCAGCTCGATCTCGCTGACGCAGATTTTCCGGTGATCGTGCTGCTCGCCGGAGATGATCGGGTTGTGGTGGACGAAGTTCTCCACGGGCTGGGCGAATGGGTGGATGAGCGCCAGATCCGGGCTGAGTCGTTTGCTCCGGCTACGGACGAGGAACGGGAAAGACCACGTTTCTGGCGCTATTGGCGTGCTCTGCCGGAGAAAGGGCAGATTGGGGTGATGGTCGGAGGCTGGGCGCAGGGAACCTGCGCAGGGCGCGTTAGTAAAGAGCTCAACAAAGGAGCGTTCGCCCGTCGTATCGCGCACGACGTCAGCTTCGAACAGACACTCATTGCCCATGGTGCCTTGCTGCTCAAGTTCTGGTTTCACCTGCCGAAGAAGGCGCTGCGCAAGCGGCTCAAGGAAGCGGGACGGTCTCCAGCCAGTCACTGGTACATCGATGAGCGGGATTGGGCGATGTACGAAGCGCATGACGACGCTGTGCTGACGATTGATAAGTACCTTGAACGCACCGATACGTTTGAGTCGCCCTGGCAACTGATCGACAGCACTGATGGGGCGGCGGCCAGCGTGGTGTTCGCGCAAACGCTGCTGGCGGCTGTAACGGATCGAATGACGCGCGGAGCTCCGCAGCGCTCCACCGCACCTTCAGCTTCTCCTCAGGTGGAAGGCAGACCCTCAGTGCTCGATGCGGTGAACCTCTCCAAGGTGCTCGAGAAGAAGAGCTACGACCGGCAGCTGAAGAAGTACTCGGCGCGGCTGAAAAAGCTCGCGGAGAAGGCGACAGACAGACGCGTAAGCACGATCCTCGTGTTCGAAGGTTGGGATGCTGCTGGCAAGGGTGGTGCTATCCGTCGAGTTAAGAGGGCTCTGGATCCGCGAGTCAGCCGGGTCGTCTCGATCGCGGCGCCAACGGAGAACGAGCTCGGCTACCCGTACCTGTGGCGATTCTGGCAGCGCCTTCCGCGAGCCGGCTCAACGCTGATCTTCGATCGCAGTTGGTACGGCAGAGTCCTCGTGGAGAGAGTTGAGGGATTCGCTACCCACTCGGCCTGGAGTCGTGCCTACGGAGAGATTGAGGACTTCGAATCGCAGCTGATCGAACATGGTTACATCGTCCGGAAATTCTGGCTGCACATTGACCCGGATGAGCAGCTCGAGCGTTTCAAGGCGCGGGAAAAGACCGCGTACAAGAAGTACAAGATAACGGACGAGGACTACCGGAACCGCGATCGCTGGGATGACTACGTCGTCGCCGTTGACGACATGGTGCGGCACACGAGCACGGAGGGCGCACCGTGGCACCTCGTCGGGGCCAACGATAAGCGCTGGGCCAGAATCGAGGTTCTGAAAACGGTCTGTGAGGCCATTGAAGAACGACTGGATCAGATAGCGTAGAGGAGTAGAAGAGCATGGGGATTTCTGTTGCCGATCTGTTGAACCTGTTGGGCTCGCTGGGCCTGTTCCTGGTGGGTATGAAGGTCATGAGCGACTCGCTGATGTCGCTCGCTGGTAACCGGATGCGCCGGATCATGGCCGGATTAACCTCCAACCGCTTTCTCGCAGCGTTGACAGGATTGTTTGTTACGGGGCTCATCCAGTCTTCCTCGGCGACAACGCTCATGGTGGTGAGCTTTGTCAACGCCGGGTTGCTGCAGCTAACCGAGTCGCTTGGCGTGATCATGGGGGCGAACATCGGCACCACACTGACTGCTTGGCTGATTGCGGTGCTCGGATTCAAGATCTCGATGATCGACATCGCGTTGCCTCTGATGATCGTCGGCTTTGTCTTCTACATGAGGGAGGACAGGCAGCTCTCGACCTTCGGCGGGTTCATTATTGGTTTTGCGCTGCTCTTCATTGGCCTCGAGTTCATGAAGGCCGCGATACCCAACCTGGAATCCAATGAGCAGCTGATGGACGTGATCCGATCGCTGACGGGCATGGGGTTGTGGAGCCTGCTGCTGTTCGCGCTGCTCGGCACGGTGCTGACCCTGGTGCTGCAATCCTCCAGCGCAACGATGGCCATAACGTTGGTCGCTGTCAGCCAGGGCTGGCTGCCGTTCGACGCGGCCTGCGCGATTATCCTGGGAGAGAATATTGGTACTACCATCACGGCCAACATGGCTGCCATGGTGGCGAGCACCAACGCACGTCGTGCTGCCGCTGCGCACCTGGTGTTCAACGTGATTGGCGTGGTCTGGGTGCTCACGCTGTTTGCGCCCTTTCTGAACCTCGTGGCCAACGTGTCTGAGTCGCTGGCCGGTGCATCTCCGCTCACCAATCACGAAGATGCTCCCGTCGGGCTTGCGGTCTTTCATACTGCCTTCAATGTGATCAACACGTCTTTGCTGATCGGGTTCATCACCCCGCTCGCAGCCTTCGTCACTCGGCTGCTCCCTGAGAAGCCGACGCCTGAGCCGGACAAGGCCAAAGCGCTGTACCTTGAATCGAGTGCGTTGAGATACCCGCAGACGGCTATTCATGGAGCGCTGCAGGAAGTAAGACGGCTCTACAACGAACCAGTCTTCGAGCTCGTGATGGAGAGCGTCAACGTTTCGCCGGTCGGAGTTACGTCGGAAGCGAACATAGAAGACCTGGTGAAGAGATCGCGCACACTCCTGACCCCGGACCTGGACGACGTTGCGGTGCATCGCCTGCAGCCGATCTACCGACAGCTCGTGGATTACGCGACGCAGATACAACAACGTCACCACCTCGAGGAGGACCAGCAGCGTCAGCTCCGGGATATCGGTCTGGCGGCCAGAGACACCATGCTGATTGTCGGAGATGCTGGGCAGCTGAATAGAGAGATGGAAGGCCTTATGCAGCTGGAGGACGAGAAGACTCAGGCGGCAGTCGATGGTCTGCGCGCGCAGCTGCTGTCTTTCATCAAAGACACGACGATGATCGACTACTCACTCACGCGGGCAGCGCTGGAAGCAGATCTGAAGGCGTTGGATAAAAAGCGTAAACGCAGCGATAAGGCCTTTGTCGCGGAGGTCTCTGAGCTTCTGGAGCAGAACGGCATCACGCCGGCCATAGCCTCTTCTCTGTACGCCAGCAGTGCGCTCGTTCGTTCGATCTGCAAGCAGCTGGTGCGTGCAGAGCGCCGCATCGGCGATGCGGCCAGGGAGTACGACGAGGTGCAGATTGATACGGCCGCAGATGCCGACGAGGCGCAGCTTGCGGCTTAAAACCTGCTGGACCGGGTCGGACTAAATCGACAGCTCGGCCGTCAGGTGGAAGATCGGCCCGTTGTTGCCCACTCCGTAGGGTAGGGTCTGGTTGCCGGTCGGAGAGTTCCGCACGTATAGCAGCTCCGTATTGATGCGGAACCGGCGCTCGTTCAAAGGGAACCAGTTTACGCCCAGCATCGCGTCCCAGGGATTTCCGTAGTCGCCGAAGACCTTCGAGGCGCCCAGATAAGCCTGCCAGGTTTCCGGAACCAGCATCATCGAAGCCTGAAGCTGCACCCCGTGGTCGATCAGCTTGGTTACAGGCACCGAGCCGATGGTCTCGAAGTTATCGAGCCTGCGCAGGAAGTACTCACCTTCCAGAGCGAAACCTCTGTACTTCACTCCAGCATCCAGAGCAGTCATCTGGTAGCGGGCTTCGTTGATGCGGCCAGGGGTGCCAAACGCGAAGTTGTCGAACAGCAGGGTGCCGTCAGAGAGCCGCAGCTGGGTATTTTCGAGATCATCTTCGTTCGGCTGGCTCTGGCGATCTTCGGTGCTGTGGGTGTAGTGCACGGCTACACGTGTAACAGGACTCTGGCTGTACTCGAAATCACCGAAGCTGTTGGGGTAGTGGCCCATCGGGCTCCAGATCAGCGCCCCGGCGAAGGTATCCAGATTGTCGTTGAGCTCCACGGCGTTGACGCCGAGCTGAGACAGGTTGTTACCCAGCATGACCTTGTAGCTGAAGCCGCGGCCGAGCTCGCCGAAGCTGTAGAGCCCGGTAGTGAAAGAGGGGCGCATGAATTCGTCTGCCATAAGCCGGGTGTCTACGCGATTCCACCGTGGCCAGTTGCCTTCCATGGATCGAGTGCCGGGCAAGCCGTTGACGCCGACGCCCAGCGTGACCGAATTGTCGAAGACCCAGGCAAGATTGCCGGCGACCGTGACCTGTCCGGAGTTCCCGAGGTTCGAGTTGCTCGTCCAGGCGTATGCCAGGTAGCGCAGGTTGGGCACAAGCATCCAACCCTGGAACTGAAGTGATACCTTGTTGAGCTGAAAGTCGTTACGCCGGTCTACCTCGCGGGTACGGCCGAAAGCATCAGTGTAGAACTCGTCGAGGCCCAGCTGATTGGTGTAGCGCGCCTGCAGGTAGCTGCCCAGGCTGATGTCGCCGTACCGGGTATTGGCAACCCGGATGCCGGCACCACCGCGCTGGAACTCGCCGAAGTAGGTGGGCCGTTCGAAGGTGGCCTCACCCGAGTCATCGGGCGTTGCGCCTTGAGCTGCCAACGCGTTGTCCGGGGTGATGTCGACGTCAGAAGTAACCGGTATCGGAGGTGACCCCGCCGGTTGCGGGGAGGCTGTGGTCGCGACTGCCCGCTCGATGCTGGCCGCTCTGCGGTTGTCAGGCACCACTAGAGCAGAGACTTCAGCCTTGAGCTCGGCGATTTGACGGTCCCGCTCCTCCAGCTCTTGTTCCAGCCTCTCGAGACGTTCCAGGATCGTTGCGACATCGCTTTGCGCTTCAGCCTGGAGAGACGCAGCGGTGGCGATCAGAGCCAGCGAGAGAGCAGCTTGGCAACGGCGTCGCTTCAGGTTGAGCTGGCGATTTAGTACAGCAGATAGTAACCGGTACAGATCGTCTAGCACGGGATGATTCCTCTTCTATCTTTTGGCGTCCGTCCGAAACAGCCCTCGAGCTTGGGCAATCCCGTTCTCATGAGGACTCAACGGCCATGCTCGCATCCAACCCGGCGACCGGATCGGGCAGCTCCGCAGCGGGTGTCGCTCGTCGCAGGTACCAGGCCGACCAGAGGCCGAGGGCGTTGAAAGCCATCAGCAGGCCGAAAAAACCGGACTGGCCTTCTGTTTCCCAGTCCCGCAACTCTTCACGCTCGACCTCTGAGATCACTGCCCACCTGTAACCGCTGACGTTGACGTGGGTGAATGCGGACAGCACCTTTTTGCCCAGGTAGTTCGTTGCGAAGCCGACTCCGCTCTCTCCGGCGAGCGCACGCTGCGCGGAGCTGGAGTCCACCTGAACTTCGAGCACCGTGGAATCGGCAGCAAATCGGCTGTCGCTGCGCATCGTTCCGTCCTGGCCAACGAGATAGGTTTCTCCCGTCCGCCCTAACCCGGAACTCGAACGCATGACCTCGGCGATTCGCTCAACGGGGAGCTGAACTGCGAGGACGCCGGTCAGAGTGCCGCTCCGATCCCGCATCTGAGCTGCCATGAACATTGCGGGGACGTTGTTGCTTGGCTGGTATCGAGCGATGTCTGAGGCGACCACCGAGTCCGGAGGGGCGGCGATCACACGTTTGAACGCCTCTGCGAGGCCGGAGTTGCGGTAAGGCCCGTGCACAAGATTGGTGCCGATGTCGTCTTCCTTTTCGATGGTGTACAGCACGTCTCCATCCGCGGTGATGGCAAAGAAGTCGTAGTAGCCGCGCTCAGAGACGAGCAGATTCAGAAGCGGCTGGGCGGTCATGTGCAGCAGCCGGTAGGGGTAGTCCTCGCCGGGATCGATGAGCTCGCTGCGTCTCCCTGGTGGGTACGGGTTTCTGTCGATCAGGTAAGAGCGGATTTCGCCACTGGCATCGCCGATCGCCTGCTGACGATCTCTCCAGATCTGCAGGGTGGGGTGGTACAGGTCGAGCAGACCCTGGTTGGTAGCCCAGAAGCGAATTTCTGATTCTGCGGTTCGCAAATAGCGTTCGAGCGCACCACGGCGGAGCTCGGTGATGAGCTGCAGCTCGCGAGCAGCGTCCTGCTCGACCTGACGCCTGTGCTGTTCATTTGCGGCCACTGCCAGCAAAGCGCTGCTGATGAGCAGCACGGCCGCCGTAGAGAGCCAGAATTGCCAGCCGCTCACATCGCACCCCTTGTGTTGCCGTCCACTTGAAGCAGCAGCAGCTGATCTCGAACCACCGCATCAACCGCCTGCCAGGTGAAGGAAAAGTGGTCGAACTCTTCCTGGGTCACCTTGTCGGCATCGAGGTCGTGAACAACTTCGGCGAGGATGTCCATCAGTGCGTTCTTGCCGGCCAGCAGCTTCGCTCGGTCGGTGGCGTCCCTGGCGCTGGCGGCTATCTTCATCAGCCGTTTGTTGAAGTCGGCCATCCGTAGCCGACGAGCCTTCAGCCACCGACCGCGCAGCGCGACCACCGCAGAGATCGCGATGACGGCGGTGTAGAGCAGCGCCGAGGCAAGGCGAGCGTTCTGCTGCAGCATGCCGGGCTTCTCGCGGTCATAGAACTGCCGCGCCCCAGGGTGGGTTCTGCTGTCCACGTCGGACTCGGTGGTTCGCTGGCCGATAAATCCGGCTAACGGAAGCTGCTCCATGATGTCTGCCTGCAGCTCGAACAGCCGGCGAGTGAATCTGAATATCAACTGGTCTGGAAGATCACCGCTGGCGACGAGGATTCTGTTCAGCACCGGTACTGGCAGATCGGCGTCAGGCCTTGCAGGCTCGCCGCCATAGGAGCCGCGCGGTATCAGCCCCCTGCTCAGCGCGGGTTGCGATAGCGCCAGCGCGGCAGCCTGTTCGATGGGGACGAGCGCTAAGTCGCCTGTTGCCATGAGCCTGCGGATCTCCGCGTTGCCTGGCGCACGCACGCTGAAGATCGCGTCTACCTGACCCACGGCGAGAGCGAAGCTCGCAGCGGCTGGGCCCATCGCCTGGGCGCTGATGTCCTTGGGCTCGAGACCATAGTGCTCGGCCAGCGCCCAGAACCCCTGATTCTGAGCGGAGTCCGCCGGCGGGATCGCGACCCGCAGGTTGCGCAGATCCGCAAAGTTCTGGATGTCGAGTGAAGCATTGACGAGCAGGTGGTACGCGCCGGGAAAAAGGCGGGCGACGTCCAGCACGTTTTCCGGGCGAACCACGTCCGCCTGCACCACGGCCAGGTCGACCTTTCCGCTCTCGACCAGAGCCAGGCTCTCCACGGAGCCACCGGTGTCGTAGACCCGGATGACTATGTCGGCGTCGCTTTCGTTCAGCGCCTGCGCGATCGTGGTAGCCAGCTGATGTGACTCGCTGCCTGCCTCTCCAGCGGCAAGCCTCAGGGTGGGAGTCTGAGTGCCCATCCACCAGGTGGTCACTGCCGCCAGGGTTGCCAGCCATAAGCCGAACACCAACAGAACTCGTGCGCGAAGCCCCGATAGCATGGTTCAGCCCTTCAGCCAGCTAAGGAAGAACTGAATGGTTCCAGCGTTGAGCAGGTCGATGAAGAAAGCGCCGATCAGCGGAATGAGGATCATCGCTTTGGGGGACGGGCCGTAGGTTGAAGTGACCGCGTTCATGTTTGCGATCGCGACTGGCGTTGCTCCGAGCCCGAGGCCGGAGAACCCGGCCGCAATCACCACCGCGTCGTAGTCTCTGCCGGCGAGAAAGAAGATGACGAGCATGGCGAAGGCGGTCATGAGCAGCACCTGAGCCAGCAGGACCAGAGTGATTGCCTGCAGCGCGCCGCCCAGGGTCCACAGCTCTACCGTCATCATGCTCATGGCCAGGAAGATGTGCAGGCTGACGGTGCCGAACTTCTCGACGGTGTTTCGGGCGCCGGGGATGCTCATGCCGGTAGTGAGGTTCGACAGCAGGATGCCGACGAACATCGCCGTGAGAAAGCCGGGCAGCATGATACCCATGTCGGAGATGTAGGCGTTGACCACGCCGCCGAGGCTTACGCAGGCTGTCAGCATGAACAGGGTGTTGAGCACAGCGCGGAGCCAGTCGTGATTTTCCTCCTCTGCCTCAGTTGCCGGTTCCGCGTCGATCAGCGGGCCACTTTCGGCTGGATGTCCGGCAACTGAAAAGCGCTTCATGAGCTGACGCGCGATGGGTCCGCCGATCATGCCCCCGGCGACCAGACCGAAGGTCGCAAAGGTGAGGCCGATCGCCGATGCACCCGGAACGCCAGCGGATTCGAACTGGGTGCCCCAGGCGATGGCGGTGCCGTGCCCACCGGCGAACGAGATGCTGCCCGCCATCAGGCCGTAGGCCGGATCTGAATCCAGCAGCGTAGCGATGCCGACGCCAACGGTGTTCTGAAGGAAGAGGAAGGCGCCGGCAGCGATCACCAGCAAAGGTAGCGTCTTCCCGCCCGTCAGCAGGGTTTCGATGCGCACGGAGAGCCCGACGGTGCTGAAGAATACGAGCAGCAGGTAGTCGCGCATCTCCATGTCGAACTCGAAAGCGATGGCGAAGACATCACGCAGCAGCCAGGTGAACAGGGCGAACAGGAGGCCGCCTGTCACCGCCGGGGGAATGAAGTTCTCGGCCAGGAATCGGATCTTCTTGTTCAGCCCCATGCCAACGAAGAGCACGAAGATGCTGAAGGCAACCATCTCTGTCTGGCCGATGGCGTAAGTGGTGTTCATCATGGCCTCATTCCCCGTTCAGAGGGTTCGCGGCCTCCCAGGCCCTGACCTTCTTCGAAGCCGCATCGAAGATGCGCTCGTAATTACCTTTCAGGACCAGCGAGCGGGCTTCTGGGGTCAGCGCCTCCCAGAGCGGCTGGTAGCGGCGGTAGATGCCGAAGTAGTGGTCTGCGCTCTTCGGCGCAACCACATCCGTGCCGAACAGGAACCGCTCCGGATAGGTGTTAATGATGGTGGCCATCTCATCGATGATGCTTGGGGCGGCGAGCAGAAACTTGGCCAGCTCGTCCCACGAGAGATCGAAGTGGACGTGGCGCAGTGACTCATCCTCAAGCGTGGACTTCAGCATGCCCAGGTACAGAGGTGTGGTCCCCTCGGGCGGAATGCCGCCGCCATCCAGGCTCGGCGGAAAGATCACCCTGCCGAGCCCGAGGTGAGCCCAGATGATGGTGACCGCCGGGTGCCTGCGAGCCAGCGCGCCGAGCTGCTCGTTGTAGCGCGGCATCAGATCGTGGTCATCAAACGGCACGTCGATGTCGCAATGCAGGATGACGGCGAGGCCGGCCTCTGAGGCGAGCTCGAAGATTCGATCCAGGGCCGGGTTGGTCAGGCTCGGAATTTCACCGGCCACCTTTGCGGTGACGAACTCCTTGTGCACGGAGAACTCGCCGATGCCGGAGAATACGCCCGGGAAGATCTGCAGGACGCGCCGGATGTGGTCCGCGGCGTACATGTCGGCCGGGTTGAAGCCAGTGATCATGGGATCGAACCGCGCCTGATCCTCTTGATCCAGTCGCAGGTAGCTCGTTGCGATCATGGCGTCGGTGAAGGAGTAGTAGTACAGCGGCGCGTCACTGTGCAGATAGTAGGTGGGCGCGGCCCTGCCGGTGTTCTGGTAAGACCAGGTCTGCTGCAGCGGAATGCCGAATAGCGTTGAGCGGCCAACGGTGTCGCTCATGATCTCCAGGTACTCGGGTATGGTGATGCCTTCCTGGATGTAGTTGGTCAGATGAAAGTGAGAGTCGTGGAACTCTGCTGCTCGAGCCGACAGCAGCGGAACGCTGAGCAGGCTTGCCATGAGCATGATCCCCAGGTAGCGCTGATGCTTTGCGTTCCTCTTCATACTTAGTTCTCCGTTGGATGGACTTGACTGGCTGCTAGAACCGGTAACCGAACATCAGCGTCCAGCCGTCTCTTGATGCACCCCAGGAATAGGTCGCCAGCGCTTCCCAGTTACTGCCGAACTCCTTACGCACACCGGTGCGCCAGGCCCATTCCTCGGACTCGACACCGATATTGAAGTCGAGGGACTCGCCGCCGCCGAGATCGATGGAGCCCTCCATTTTCTTCTGCAGATCCAGATACTCGGCGCCGAACAGAAACTGCATCCGCCAGTCGAGGAACTGGTAGCCCACCAGCGGGGTGACAGATATCGCCGTAGAGTCGGTGTCAGCTCCCTCGGTGAGGGTTTTGAGATAGGTGATGGTGAGCGCGCCGATGAAATTCTTGTAGCCACCGGCGGCTGCCACCCCTACGCCACCCATGGTCAGGTCCAGATCGAGCTGCCCCTCGAGGATCTCCGGCAGGCCGACGAAGTCTCCGAGGTCTGTTGTGTTGATCAGCAGGTCGCCTTTGGCCTCCGCGTTTCCGGCGATGACCATGACGTTGAGAAACGGCAGGATGAACCAGTCACCTCGAAGCTGAGCTACCGATGCATCGACGTCGATTCCGGAGCCGTTCGGATCGAAAATGGCTTCGATGTCTTCCCGCTCACCGTTGATCTCGAAGCTGGTGAAGTTCATCTGGGTGGTCATGTCCGTGTACAGCAGGCTCGCCCCGAAGGGTTTCGGCAGATCGAACCCGCGTGCCCTGGCTTCTCTCCCCCAGATGGGGAAGGTGCGGTCGACCTTTACGCGCACCGTCTGCAGGTCGTCTGAGTCTTCGATGTCGTCCCGCGTCGCAGGCGCTGCAAACAGCAGCCTGCCGTCACCATCGGTATAGGTCAGAGCCCTGGTGTTGAAGTGAATGGTGAAAGGCTCGCCCCACTTGAACAGCTTCCAGCCGTAGTACTTGCCCTCGATCGTGCTGTTGACCACATTCAGCAGGTCGCGGCCGTTTGGCGCGCGGACGAATTCGGCGTCCATCACCATGCCGGACACCTGCATGCCGTCAGAGAGAAAACTGATGCCCTCATCCGCTTCGAGGCGCATTCGTAGCACTCGGTCGCCTTTCACCCAGACCCGACCCTGAAGGAAGCGCATCCAGGCGACAGCCTGCGGCAGCGCGTACTTCTGGTAGCGGAACAGGATGACGGCCTCATCGCCGTGCTGGGATTCGACCTCAATGGTCCGAGGATCGTACTGGAACTCCATCACCTTGAGTCGATGCTGCAGACGCATGCGGTTCTCGAGCATGCTGCGGAAGCGGGCAGGCGCCATGGTGTCGATCTTGGTCTCATCAAACTTCATGTAGAAGTCGATGCCGTACTCGGTGGTCGGCTCGTAGAAGATCAGCGCACGATCTTCGAACGCCTGGTTGCGCGTGACGATCTGAATATCGGCCTGCTGCTTGTAGGCCAGGTCCTGGGAGAGGGACGAGACCATCACGTCCAGGATGGTTGGATCAATACCACGCTGCGTCAGCGGGTCCGCTGCCATGGCTTGCGAGCCGAAGACTAGCAGTGCTGTCAGCACAGCAATCCGGCTCAACCCTCTTTGAAGTTGTTGTCTTGAGCTCATCTTCAGTTCCTCTGCTCGTAGTAGTCAGGGGGCACCAGGTGCCAGTCGTATCCCTGCCGCGCCTGCTCGTAGCCCATGTCAAACAGCGCCTGCATGTACACAGGATCGAAGATCTCGTTGGGCTTCAGATCGAACTCGTTCGGGATGAACGCGAGGTGGAAATTCAGGCCGTCCCGCACCGCGCCGATGTGCAGGCGGTAGAAGTCCGCGATCACTACATTCGACATGAGCGTGCTGAGCGATCGGCCGGCGATGTCGAGCAGCTTGGGATCGGTCGCTTCGTACTCGGTTCTGATGAATCCATTGCGAATCACGTACAGGTTGGGCTGGCCGGGGACCTCGAGCCTCGCCATCAGCTCCCCCCAATCCATCGCCAGTGGGTAGAGATTGACGATGGACGCTGCGCCTCCATCCACGTGCAGCTCATCGTAGATCTGGCCATTGGCCTCCACCTCGATAAGCACCGGTGGGAAGGCAACGGGTATCGATGCAGACGCGAGAAGGACGTCACGAATGAGTTCCAGTGCGCCAGGTGCGCCTGACGCCGCGATTTTGGTGATCTCCCAGGTTACCGGCCTGCCGGCGTCCAGGTTCGTCGTGGTGATCAGCAACGCTCGACCGCGTCGATATTCGCGGGCGATCGCGATCATCAATGGCTTGTCCACATGGCGGGCGATCAACTCACGCAGGGGGCTGGTATCGCTGAGGGCGCTGCCGGACAGGGCAGCGATCGGGTTTTTCTGGATCAGCAGGTCTCTGGTGTCGCTCTTGGTGTACAGCTCCTCGAGCACGCTGTCGTACTCTGCGCCAAGGAAGGCAAACGGGGCGATCAGAGCACCGGTGCTGATACCGGTAACGACGGTGAACTCCGGTCGTTGGCCCGTTTCAGTCCAGCCTCTCAGTAGACCCGCCGTGTATGCACCGTTAGCGCCACCACCGGAGATAGCCAGATAGTTGTGCGGTTTGCCGAAGCTGGCTTCGTGACGGTCGCGAAGTGTTTCTTCAGAGAGGTTGAACCACTCTTGCGCGTAATGCGGATTCTCGTCTCCCCAGTAGCGGACCGCCGGCATCGACGGTGGTGATGCCCCGGCGGCGAGTGCTTCCGGTAGCGGGGTTCTTGCGGGGGTCGAAGAGCAACCTACGACCAAGCACACGATAGCGTTAGCCAGTAGAGCCTTACGATTCAGCATGTTCAACGACCGAGTCCAGCCGTTGCGTGAGCAGCTGAATCGAGCATGACCAGGCGTCGGCGCGATCCGGCCAGCTCGATCCCAGCCTCTTCGCAGGCAATCTTGATCTCGCCCTGGAGGTCCCAGAACGTCTCCCAGTAGTCTTCCCTGCGGGCCCATGGCCGAACGATGATCTCGACGGCGTTCTCAGCGAACCCGTTCACCTGAATGTTTGGTGGCGGATCCATCAGCGCGTGCGGATGCTTCGAAACCACGGACGCGAGCAGGTCGAAGACCTGCTGGACGTTCTGATCGGGTGCGATCTGGATGCTGATGTCGATCCGCCGGATGTCCATGGCGGTGATGTTGGTGATCACGTCGCCCCAGATCTTGTTGTTGGGCACCAGTACCTGCTGGTTGTCGAAGGTGAGAAGGGTGGTGTTGACCATGCTCAGGTCGTGCACGGTGCCCATCAGATCACCGGTCCTGATGATGTCGCCGGTATCGAATGGCCGGTAGGCAAGGAGCATGGTGCCGGCAGCGAAGTTCGCCAGCGTTTCCTGCAGAGCGAAGCCGACGGCGAAGCCAATGATGCCGATCGCCGCCAGCACCGGCCCCACCTCGATGCCAACCTGCGAGATACCGAACAGGACGCCCAGCATCAGCACGGTACGCGAGGTAACCGTGGCCAGCATGTTCTGCAGCGCCTGGGACGAACGCACGCTGCTTGCCTGAACGCCGCGCCTGAGCACCTCTCCCAGGAAGTTGCCGAGCAGCCGGGCAGCAAAAACGATCAGCAGGAACAGGAAGAGACGAAAGACGATCCTGGTGCCGTTCTCCCGCAGCCAGCTCAAGCCGTCCTCCGCGAAATCGCCCAGCAGCCCCCTGGCTACATCCGGATTGAAGATATCTTCCGTGAGCCCGGTTGTCTGGATGAGCAGCTGGCGATAGTCAGCGGTTGGCAGCCCGAGACCGTCCAGCATGTCAGACACCTCGTTCAGGCTCCGGGTCGCCCACTCGAGCTTGAGCTCGGCAGCCTGCCGTTCGTACGCGGTATCGGAGTCGTCGTTACCACCTGCGATCCGCGCATTGAAAACGCCGATCTGGCTGCTGGCGAGCTCGATTCGCCCCGCAAGCTCATCCGCGCGTCTCGGCAGGCGCATGGCCAGTTCTCGTTGGATCTTCCCGGTGTCGAAGTTCACGCGTTGAAGGCGATCCCGGTGCTCGATCAGCAGCTGGAAGTATCGGTCGATACGCTGGCTGTAGCTGGCGAAACGCTCCTCGTAGTCCAGCAGGTCTCTTGGCCTGACGCTGACTTTCTTCAGTGCGAGCTTCTCCAGCTCCCGCTCGCTCTCGGAGATCAGGCGGAGGATGTAGTCGGCTGAAGAGTCGAACTGCTCCAGAAACACACGCTCTAGAAGGCTGGTGTCGACGCCAGCCGCGCGACTGACCTCGAAGGCGTCCACCATACGGTCGAAGAGCTCAACGGATTCCTGCTCCCGCCGGCCGATCTGGCCTAACCTGATCAGATATTCTTCCCCGCTCAGTTCGTCCAATCCGGCTTCAAGCGTGTCGAAGCGGGCGGCCATTGCGTTGAGCTCTTCGATCAGCCCGGCCTGGTCGGCCAGCAATTGCTGTGCCTCCCCGGTAGCTACTTCGGATGTTTCCTGCGCGTTGGCGTTTAAAGCGCCAAGCAGCAGCAAGGCAACGCTCCAAAGTAGTGCGGTAGTGCGAATGAGAACCATCAGCCCGTCTCCAGGCAGTCGGCAGAGATCATCGGCAGATGCAGCTCGTACAGCGTGTTCAACACGCTCGTCAGCGCGGCCTGATCGCTCAAGCGGCCGACGAGAACGGTCTGGATCTCGCCGCTCTCGCCTCGCCGTTGGCTGATACTCATCCCGCCGAGCATGGAGTGTCTCTCGGAATCGATCCTGCCGCGGACGATGATCCGGTAGGTGGCAGGTCCTTCCATGGTCAGGATGTCTTCAGGCGGCTTCTTGATCACCGGAGTGGCACCGTTGGTTAGCATCACGATCACGGTAGCCAACCCCCTCCGAGCCGACATGTACCTGTTGGATACATCCGTGGATACATTTCTGCTCGAAGCCACCGCTCAGCGCCTGTGGTGCTGTTTCAGGCGCCTGTGGCGCCAGGTCAGGCGCCGTGCCAGAATCTCAGAAAACAAGAGAACAGAAGCCAGATGTCGGCAGGGAACGCCGCAGTCCCCTTACTCGCGACCAAACTCTATCGTCCGGCGGTTGCCCCGGACTTCATTGCGCGTGAGGGCCTTGTCTCGGTGCTGCAGGCGAATGCTGCAGCGCCGCTGACGCTGGTGTCCGCTCCGGCGGGATACGGTAAGTCGACGCTGGTGAGCAGTTGGCTGAGCTTAAAACGTGACCCGGTTGCCTGGCTCTCTCTCGACGACTCCGACAACGATCCGCGGCTGTTTCTGACCTACTGGGTCGCGGCGCTCAGAACTCTGTTGCCTGATGCGCTGCCAGGCACCTGGAAGCTGTCCCAGGCGGGCGCGCTGCCGCCCATCGACACCATCGCTGCGGTTCTGATCAATGATCTCGATGAGCTGGATGAGCGAGTGGTGCTGGTCCTCGATGACTATCACCGGATCCGGGATGTCACCATTCACTCTCTGCTCGAGAAGCTGCTCGAGCACCCTTCGCCGCACCTGAGCCTGGTGCTGTTGAGCCGCAGAGATCCGCCTGTTTCCCTGGCTACGCTCCGGGCCAAAGGTAAGCTGTCCGAGCTCAGGCTGGCGGATCTGATGTTCGCCAGGGACGAGACTGCCGCTTTCCTGGAGACGACCGTCGAGCGGGATCTGGACGCTGAAACGGTCGACCGGCTGCACGAGCTCACGGAAGGCTGGCCGGTGGCGCTGCGCCTGACGGCGGTCGCGATGCGGAATCGGGATCGGATGGAAGGGTTCCTCGCGGTGCCGGACCTCGACAGCCGGTCGCTGCGGGAGTTTCTGGTCAGCGAGGTGCTTTCGACACAGTCCCAGGAGCTTAGAACGTGCCTGCTCTCGACGTCGCTCCTGGATCGGTTCTGCGCGCCCCTGTGCGAGGCGGTTTGGGCTGAGGTGTCAGGCGTTGAGACGACGGGCGCGGACTTCCTCGAAACGCTGGAAGGCTCAGGATTGTTCTGTGTGCCGCTCGATTCCGATGGTCATTGGGTCCGCTATCACCATCTGTTCGCCGATCTTCTCAAGTCGCAGCTGTCCGGCGATTACCAGCCTGCTGAAATTGCAGCCCTGCACAGGGCTGCGGCTGGCTGGTTCGATGAGCACGGATACGTTGAGGAAGCAGTTAAACATGCCCTGTTATCCGGAGACGTGGCGTTCGCTGCCACCCTGCTCGGGCGGGCTCGGCATGAGCTGATGAATGGTGATGAGTGGGCGCGGCTGGAACGGCTTTACAACCAGTTTCCGCTTGAGGCGCAAGCTAAATATCCGGAGCTGATCCTGCTGCGGTACTGGCTGCAGATGAACCTGTGGTACAACGTTGAGGAGCTCGTTCGCGAGCTGCTGGGTGGCGAGTCGCCGAGCGTGATCTCCGCAGTGGCTGATGAATCCAGATCGCTGCTGCTTGCGGAGCTTGCGGCCCTTATGACTGCCGTTCACTACAGCCTGCTGGAATATGAGCCTGCGCTGGCTACCGCTGCTACGGCTTTGTCGGAGCTTCCCGCTAACTACGAGTGTGTGCTCAGCACAGCCATGCTGATGAAAGGTGCAGCGGTGCTTCAGTTCGAAGGGTCGCAGGCTGCGGAACGCTTTTTCGACGAGCAACTTCGGAGCAGCCAGTTCCGCTTTGCCGCCTCACGAGCGCGCCTGCTTCAGGGGCTCTGCTTCGTTCATCTCACTGCCGCGAACACGAGAGATCTACGTCTGCAGGCCAACCGGATGCTGAAGCAAACCCGGGAGGCGCAACTCGGCTGGGCCGAGGGGTTTGCGCACTACTTCCTGGGGGCCGCCGCCTACGACGCAAATGAGTTGGAGGAGGCGATCGCGCAGCTGTCGCCTGTGGTTTCGCAGCCCTATTTCCACGGGCTGCAGCATCATGCCTACTGCGGCGTGCTGTTGAGCCTGTGCCGATCTGCGGCTGGTGAGTACCAGGAAGCTGATGATCTACTGGCGGAAATCGCGGACGTAGCGCTCGATGGGGATAACAGGAGGATCTTCGAGCTTTGCGAGGCGCTGCGAGCGTGGCACTCCCTCGGTCAGGGTCAGAGCCAGCGGGCAACCGCCTGGCTGGACCGGTTCGAGCCGGTGATGCGTCAGTACAGGACCCGGGTTCCGGACGCGGAGCTCATGGCGGGCAGGTGCATGACGGCGATGGGGGCTGACGCGACTGGTGCTGTGCCGAGTTATCTGCAGGGGCTCGAGACCGTGCTTCGGGAGCAGCACCACACCCGGCTGCTGCTGGAAGTGCTCGGCCTGCAGGCCAAGATCGCCGATGATGAAGGTGATCGGGAGGCGGCGGAGCGGTATCTGCTCGAAGCGGTGGATGCCGGGTTTCAGAGTGATCTGATCCGTCCGCTGGCTGACCTCGGGAGCTGGATCAGCGGATTGCTGAACCGGCTGTCGCTCACCGGCGAGAAGCTCGAATATGTGGGACGGATCATTGCGGCCTCCCAACCCCCACAGACGCCGGATCGGCCTGATCAGGCGCATCACGCAGGTAACGGAGAGGTGTTGAGCCAGCGGGAACTGGAGATTCTCTCGCTGTTCGCAGACAACCTCACCAACAAGGAGATCGGCGATCGGTTGTTCATCTCGACCGGCACCGTGAAGCGCCACGCGCACAACATCTACGGCAAGCTCTCGGTAGCAGGAAGGCGCGACGCCGTCGCCAAGGCGACCGGCCTGGGTCTCCTTTAGCTCCTCCAAATAGGCGCTGCTCCCGTTAAACCCCGGATCCGGGGGGTTGATTCCCGAATGTACCCCCATTTGTACCCAGGGATACATGTATCCCTCCTGCCCTGTCCTTAAGGTGCACGCTAAGAGATTTCAGGGACGAGGAGCTTCGGATGAAACACGTGGGTTCAAGCCGGTCCGGCCGTTGGCTGTTGGGCCTCATGGCTCTGCTGATCAGCGCGGCTGGTCAGGCGGAGATTCGCCTCGGGGTGGACTGGAACGGCGATGGCTACATCCAGACCGCGCCTGATCAGAGAGTCCCTCAGGACGCCGCCACGCCTGACCGTCCCTTCACCTTCTGGTTGAACCACGATCAGGACGACGTGGAAACGGGCGGCGAGACTTGGCCGATCGCAAGAGCTGATTCGGAGACAATGCAGCAGGACTCCGTGCGCGATCTCGAGGACTTCACGCGGCTGCAGATTGAGATCGATAAGCTCGACGCGCTGCCTGAAGAGGCGGTGCTGACGCTTGCCTGGACGGGAAGCAGCAGCGCGCAGATCAACCTGTTCCGGAACGCCGATTCAGCCTGCTCCCGCGCCTACCTTCTCGATCTCGAAATGGGTCAGCGACAGCTGACCGAACCTTTTTCCCTCGCCGTTGGTTCCGTGTCCGCAGAACCTCTCTCCATCCCCCTCCCTTCCCTTGGTGAGCCGGACATGAACGGCGAGGGTTTCTGTTTTCTGTTTGATGTCTCTGCTGTCGGCCAGGGTCAGCTGGAAGCGCGCATTGAAGCCGACGGCGAGTTGCTGGCACGCGCGGAGCCGGTACCGATGGAACTTCGCCACGTGAAGACCATGTATCAGCGAACCACCATGGATTGGCCGACCGATATCCTGCCGCCCTGGAAGTACACGACCGAACAGCCGATCGTGCCGGATCTTCAGTGGCGGGTTGATCCCCAGGGCCATGACTTCGCGCCGGGCTGGTACGAGACGGATGACGAGGTGGTATGGATCTACGGCTGGCTGAAGAGCGGCGCCGGTCTCTACGAGATGGCGACCACGCAGGCGGGCGAGACAGTGTTCAAACGGATGTGGCATCGGGGCTACAGAGGGCGCCTGACTTTCTTTCACTGGCCTACCGTGAAGCCGAAATACGCCTTCGGCCTGCTCGAGAGTGAGTATCGGGCCTATAAGTCAGCTCCCGCGTTAATGGACTTCGTCAGCACGATCGAAGACCACAAACGCCTGCACGTAACGGCACACAGCCTGGGTACGGTGCTGCTTACCGAGGCGGTGAAGCTGGGGCTGGAGGCGGAAGACGTGCTGCTGCAGGTGGGCGCCATTCCGGCGGCAGCCTACGACACCCGGGACGTGCTGACCCTGCCGGACATGGCGAACGTGACGACGCCCTGGCTCGCTGAGGAAGGCGGCTATCTCGGCTACGTCGAGGAGACCCGCACGCCCGTGTACACCATGTACAACTACGCAGACGTGACCTTCTTCGGCTGGAACATCGCACAGAAGCAGATGAAGCCGACCTCGAAGAAGGGCGGCTACCGTTACAAGTGGGAGCCGGATGCACCGCCTGGCGAACGTGCCAGGCTGTACTTCCGTAAAGGCGCGTTCGGCAACGACTACCGGGTTGTCACCGATCCGCACGAGATCATGGCCTTCATCTCGCAATCGAAAACCCATGCTATCGGCGCCGAGACGCGAGTGAAAGGACACGTGCGGCGGGTGTTCGATCTGGCGCGCAGTCCTTTCGACTTTCACACCGGGCACGTGGTGGGCTGGACGCGCAACGTCCACGAGACCACGGACTTCTACAACCTCCTGATGGATATCTGGAACATCGCTTATGTCAGTCCTTACCTGTAGTTCTATCAGGACCGCCGTGCTGGCGGCGGTCTCCGTGCTTACGCTCGCCGGTTGCGTCACTTCCGCCGAGCAGACCGCCTCCCAGGCAGACGAGGACTGGCTGGCGCAGACGCTTGGCGAAGACGATGAGCTATACGGCCTCGATCCGGAGCGCTTTTACGAGTCTGCCGTCGAGATGGTCGACACCGACATCGAGTTCTACGGCGTAGTGCTCGATTCGGAGGATCAGCCCATCGAGGGAGCTCAGGTGCTGCCCACCATCTTCGATCGGGTGGTGGATCCTTTCGAGTTCCCGTTCTTCTCCTTCACCGCCATCGAGACGATCGAGACGGACAAGAACGGCCGATTTGCGATCACCAAACGAAAAGGCGCGGGCATGTACCTGACCGTTCGGGTCGAGGGGTTGGCGCCGGTATCAGCGCCCAGACGCCTCTACGTGTACGCAGACGGCCTGAAGAAGTCTTACGCCATCCCGACCCGGGACGCGCCGGCGGAGTTCCGCTTCGAAGAGGTGCCGCCCGAGGCGCAGCTGAGGTTTTTTCACACCGGCGCGCTCAAGCTCGGCGAGGATGGCAAGCCGCTGGAGGTCTCCTTCAGGGAGCTCTCTCCCTACGGCGTCGAGCCTGGAGCCGGTGAAGCGATCATCACCTGCGACCGCTCGCTGGATGATGCGGAGCCCCACGAGCGGTTCGACTGGTGGTGCGAGCTGACGCTGCCCGGCGGCGGCATGATCGACTACCGGCTCGACATGGAGCGAGCGCCGGAAACCGGTTACGAGGAGACAGGTCGCCTTTCCTTCAGCGCAGACGACCCGGATTGGGACGACCGAGCGGATCGGGAGCTGATCATCCGGTTTGCGGATGGCACCTACGGCTACGTCACCGTTTCCATGCGGATGGATGGTGACTACTACGTGGCGTTCAAGGGCGCCTGGAACCCCACGGGTTCAACGTGGCTCGACTGAGCGCAGGACAACAAGGACACCAACAGAACAAGCGAAGGGACTACTATGGCTGACGCACCTTCACAACAGGACCTCCCGGAGTCTGGGGAGCAGGCGAACCGGTCGGAGCCCACGCATCGGGTTACGAAGGTTCTCGTTGCGGTAATTCTGCTCCTTCTCTTCTGGTACCTCGTTGCCGACCGGCTGACGCCGTACACCGCCAGCGCACGCTTTCAGGCGTTCGTGATCCCGGTGGTGCCGGACGTGTCCGGTTACATCGAGGAGATCCCCGTTGCGAAGTACTCCATCGCCGAGCCAGGGGATGTGATCCTGCGCATCGACTCGCAGCGCTTCGAGCTGGCAGTCCGCTCAGCGGAAGCCGCCCTCGAGGTGGCGGGTCAGGAGGTGGGTGCAGGCACGGCCGGCGTCGCCTCGGCAACCGCCCGGGTGACCGAAGCCCAGGTTGCCCTGGAAGAAGCGCGCGTGCAGGGCCAGCGGATCATTGCACTCGAGCCGCGGGCGCTGGTGTCCCGCGCGCAGGCGGACGATGCCCGGGCGCAGATCGCCACGGCCGAGGCCAGGTTGACGACGGCTCAGGCGGAGCTGGAACGGCAGAAACAGGCGCTCGGCGCGGAAGGTGAGTCCAACCCCAGAGTGCAGCTGGCGTTGGCTCAGCTCGCAGAAGCGCAGCTCGATCTGGCGCGCACGACCATCAAGGCGCACACGCGAGGGTTCGTAGGCAGTCTTTACATCGACGAAGGGTCGTTCGCGACGGCCGGCCAACCGGTGACAACCTTTATCACCCTCAACGACTTCTGGATCGACGCCTACTTCACCGAGAATAATCTGGGTCGGGTGAAGCCTGGAGATAAAGCCGAGATCGTCTTCGACGCGTACCCGGGCAGGGTGTTCCAGGGCGAGGTGAAGAAGCTCTCGCCGGGCGTATCCACGGGCAAGAAAATCGATCTGGGTGACCTCTCTGTCGCGCAGAAATCCGGTGGCTGGCTGCGCTCGCCGCAACGCTTTCCCGTGGTCATAGAAACCACCGACTACGAGCACACAGACGACGGCGGCCTCCGCCACAACTCTCAGGTGGATGTGATCGTCTACGCCAACGACGGGTTCTTCTGGAACCTGCTTGGTAAGCTCTGGATCCGTCTGGTCAGCCTGCTCTCTTACGCATACTAGACAGCGACCGACAGGCAGATGGCGGACATACCGAAATCAGCGGAACCGGCAGCGCGGCGAACGCTGCGTATGGCTGTCGGCGTTACGGCCGGATTTATAGTGGGTCAGTTCGGCGGTTGGCCGCTGGCCTTCCTGACCGCACCGTTTACGGCGATTCTCATGATCGACCCGGAACCGCTGCCGCCCAGACAGGGATGGCGGGTGCTGCTGCTCGCTGGCAGCTTCCTGCTGTCCGGATTCGTGCTGACCATGCTGTTGTACCCATGGCCCGCGGTCCTGGCGCTGACCATGGCGGTTGTGCTCTACAACCTGCTCAGATTTCTGGTGACCGTCCAGGAACCATTGCTCGTCATCGTCGCGGCACTGCTTGGCTTCGCGATCGTGCCCGTGGTGGTGGTGCTGTTCCCGCTTCTGGGCCTGATGGGAGGCCTGGCGTTTTTCATCGACTTCTCGCTGGCGGTAATGATCGCCTGGCTCACCTGGTTCCTGATACCGCCGCTGGCGCCCGCGCCAGACGACCACCATCACGGTGAGGCGATGAGCGAAGGGGAGGTTCGAGAGCTGACCCTGACGCTGGTTGCGGTGATCTGGCCGCTGGTCGTGTTCTTCATGGCCTCCGGCACCACGAAGATTCTGGTGCTGGTCTACGCGGTGCTGTTCGCGGCGCAGACCGGCAACGCCGCCGGCGCGAGAGAGATGGGTCAGACCTCGCTGCTGGCGAACGGCGTTATCGCGGGCTTAGCCATGATCCTCTGCCACGAGTTGCTGGTGGTGATGCCCAGCCCGTTCCTGATGCCGCTGATTGCGTTCGCCGCGGTCATGGTGTTCGGCCAGAAGATCTTTCAGGGCAGCCACTCCTCAGGTACCTGGCTCTCGGCGCTGTTCGGTTTCCTGATCATGCTCGGTGGCGCCCTCACCAAGGATGCGGTGGATCCGAGCGGGACCGTATTGGACCGGCTCTGGCAGCTACTGCTCGCCACGGTGTACGTGATGTTCGCGTTCTCCGTGATCGAGATGTTCAGGGGTCTGACACGCTCGAAGGAGGAAACACAGCATGTATGAAGAGCTCGCCTACGTGGCCATCTTCGCGTTCATCTACAGCAACATCGCGGGAGGTGCCGAACGCACCCCGATCAACGGACCGCTGGTATTTATGGTGATCGGCCTCATCGCCGGACCCTCCGTTCTGGGGATCGTCCAGTTCGACTACAGCACCGAGAACTTCCGCGGGCTTGCTGATCTGACGCTTGCCCTGATTCTGTTTCTCGATGCGGCCAACGCCAACCTGGATGTGTTTAAGAAGGAATCCCACATCCCGGGCAGGATGCTGCTGATCGGATTGCCGCTCGTCATCGCCGGCGGCTTTGGCATGGGTTACGTGCTCTTTCCGGGCCTTGGGATCTTTGAGCTTGCGCTGCTGGCAACGATGCTGGCAGCGACGGATGCAGCGCTCGGCAAGGCGGTGATCACCAACAAGGCGGTACCGATCCGGCTGCGTGAGGGCCTGAACGCAGAGAGCGGTCTGAACGATGGGCTCTGCGTGCCCATTCTCTTCACATTCCTGGCCCTTGCCGTGGGCACGCAGGAAGATGGCGGGTCCCTTGCGCTGGGGCTCATGGCGAGCGAACTCGGCATAGGTCTGGCAGTTGGCCTTGGCTTCACCTTTCTGGGCGGCAAGCTGGTCGATTTCTGTCACGCGAGGGGTTGGATCACCGACATCTGGCTGCAGGTGATCACGGTTGCGCTGGCCTGGGCCTGCTTCGCCACGGCGCAGTCGCTGCATGGCAGTGGCTACGTGGCGGCTTTTGTCGGTGGGCTGCTGTTTGGCGCGCTCGCCAAGGAACACACTCACAGGATGGTGCTTGCTTCTGAAGGAGTGGCCGAGACGATGGCGCTGATCACCTGGGTCATCTTCGGCGCGGCGGTGGTCGGTCAGTTTTATGCGTACTTCACCTGGGAGATCGTCGTCTACGCGATCGCCAGCCTGACGGTGATCCGGGTTGTGCCCATGTTGATCTCGCTGATCGGCACCTCGGAGCCGATGCGCACCAGGCTGTTTCTCGGCTGGTTCGGCCCGCGAGGACTGGCCAGCATCGTGTTTCTGATCATCGTGCTGAACGCGGACCTGCCAGGATCCGGCACGCTTGCTTCCACGGTGATCTGCACCATCACGCTGAGCGTGCTGCTGCACGGGTTCACAGCTATCCCCTATGCGAAATGGCTTGCCGCCAGAGAGGCGAAGGCAGCGGAAGCCGCGGGCAGCACAACCTGAATGTTTAAGGAGAGAACGTTATGACTACCGTACTGGTTGGTAACCTGCCGCCGGGCACGACTGCGGAAGAGCTGCTCGACGAGCTCAAGGACGGCGGTTGGCCGGAACCGGAAGTAGTGAAAGTGGATGCCGGCGATCCTGACAAGCTGCTCTTCACAGTCGAGACATCTCTGGACGCGACCATCGCGCGAAGCATGTCGGAGCGTTACGGAAATCGGGGTACCTACAAAGGCCGCAAGCTCGACATCTACGTGCCGCTGAACCAGAAGTAAGCCTGTCGTGTTCAACTTCAACTGGCAGCTGTTCAACCCGCGCCTCGGCCTGATCTTCATGGCTGGCTGCCTGGTCGTGTTCAGCGTGCCGGCGCCACAGGAGTTCTCCCTGCTCGCTGCCGGTGTCAGCGCGCTGCTCGCCTGGCTGCCGATCGTTCTGGTGCCGGAGGCGTCCCGCAAGCAGCATCTGCTGGGTCTGGTCGCCTATCTGCTGATTGGCGGCCTGCTGACGTTGCTCGCGGGGTGGTTGGCGCCGCAGGACCTCGCGCTCCTTGTGTCGATGGGCGTGGTGACCTTTCTCGGCTACCTGTCTCTGCTGCTCGGCATGCACAGCTTTCTGAACGGCTGGTGCCTGGCTTACCTCTATTTGCTGCTGCCGCTGTTCGTCACCGGCAGCGGCGTTCAGTCCGTGCTGGTTGGCCACGTCGTCGGCGTAGCCATGGTCATTCTGCTGAACCTGGTGAAACCCATCTGGGCCATCGCAACCCGAAAAGATACACAGGTGGCGGACGACGCGCAGGACGAAGCACCGTCGGACGAGGGCGAAGCAAACACAGACGATGGCGTAACGACCGGCTACGCCGTGGCGTTCGCAACCGTGGTCTCCGCCGTCATCGTCGCCGGGCTGGGGCTTGGCCACCGCTTTCTGACCACCGATCCCACGCTGATCGCCAATGCCACAATCAACATGATCAGCCCAAGCCTGCAGCAGACATGGCACTCCGCCGTGGAACGACTCGTGCTCGGGTCGGCCGGGCTGCTGGCCGGATTCTATCTGGGCTGGTTCTTTCCGGATCCCTGGGTGGGCTTTGCGGTGCTACTGATCAGCTCATTCCTCACTCTGGCGCTGGTCTACGTGAACTTCGGGCTGCTGGTCAGCGCCATGTTCTTCCTGCTTGCCTATCAGTGGGGCAGCCAGCAGAACGAGGCTGCCCACCTGATCGGTAACGAGAAGCTGTTCGGTGAGTTCCTCGGTGTGGCCATGGCGGTTATCGCCATCAGCGTGCTGACGCGACTGCGCGAATGGAGAGCCAGGACGACGGCTTAGCCTCCGGCTGCCTTGCCCGCGCTGCCCATTCCCGCGACGTAGAGCAATCCCGCCATGATCGCCAGGTTCTTGATGAAGTTCTGGGTCTCGTGGCCCTGATCGGTGCCTTCGTAGACGTTCCAGAAGTCATGCATGAACAGGTTGATCATCAACGTCAGGCCGGCCAGCAGGAAGGCCATGAGCTGAGTTCGGTAGCCGATAGCCAGGCAAGCCCCGCCACCTACCTGAAGGATGATGGTGAGCACCAGTAGCACCGGGATCAGCGGCACGCCGTGTAGCTCCATATACGCGGACATACCCGTCCAGCCGGTGATCTTCATGATGCCCGGCACGATGAAGTAGAGGCCGAGCAGCACCCGACCGGTGATGAGCAGCGCACGTTGAGCAGTAGCCAGGCGTGGATCGTCGGCGATGGTGTTCATTGGTTGTTTCCCTGTTGTGGTTCGATGGGTGATCGGCGGTTCAGGCGCCGTAAGCTTCGCGGCGATAGCGCAGCATCTGCCCCGTACCGATCCCGGTGTGGATGCCTGCCAGAGCGGGTTCGGGCCGTTCGTACGCCACGGCGCCGTTCACCAGCACCAGGCGGATGCCATCCGGCTCCGTCTGCGGCGCATCGTAGGTGGCGCCGTCGATGATGGTGTCCGGATCGAACAGCACCAGGTCCGCCCAGTAGCCCTCTTTGATCTGGCCCCGCTCGTTCATGCCGAAGGTGCGCGCTGAGAGCGACGTCATCCGCCGCACGGCCTCCGGCAGCGCCAGGATGCCGCGCTCGCGCACGTAGTGACCGAGCACCCTGGGGAAGGTGCCGAACAGCCGCGGGTGCGGCTTGCCGCGGAGATCGGGGATGCCGTCCGAGCCGACCATCATATCGGCGTGCGCCAGGTTTGTTTCCACATCCGCCTCGTCGATGATGAACTGGATGCAGATGGTCCGATCGCCCTTCGGCGCGGTGAGGATCCGGCGCACGGTTTCGGTGACGTCCTCGCCGGTCTCAGCAGCGATGTCCACCACCATCCGGCCTTCGTACTCTCGGAAAGCCGGGCAGCTGGCGATGCGGATCACCTCGGCCAGATCCCGGCTGATTCGATCCAGGTTGAAGTACTCGATCATCCGGCCGCTGCCGGCGGTGTAGGGGTAAACGTCGAGGGTGACCCGCTGCCCGGCGGCCAGCGCCTCGTCTACCTTGGCCAGCGACTCCCGGATTCGGCCCCAGTTCTGCTTGCCGGCGGATTTGTGGTGGGAGATGTGCGCATGCACGTCGGCTTCGCGGCCGATCAGCAGGGTCTCGTCCACGGCCTCGAGGAGCTTGTCCGCCTCGTTTCGCATGTGGGTTGTGTAAAGCGCGTCGTGGGCTTTCGCGGCGCTCGCCAGCTCGATCACCTCGTCGGTTTCCGACCAACGCCCGGGCCGGTAGATGAGCCCGGTGGAGAAGCCGCAGGCGCCCTGCTCCAGGGCCCGGGCAACGTGGTCCCGCATCGCGCTGCGTTCAGCCGGCGTCGGTCCGCGCTGCTCCATCCCCATGACAAGGGTGCGAACGGTGTTGTGGCCAACCAGCATCATGTTGTTGATGGCCGGCTGCCGGTCGAGGGCGGCCTGGAAGTAGCCGTCGAGATCGGTGAACTCGCCGTCGAGGCCAGCCAGGATGCCGCCGCTGGCAGCCACGCTGTCCTGGGCGGGATCTGCCGGAATTGCGGAGAAGCCGCAGTTGCCGCTGACCACGGTGGTTACCCCCTGGGCCAGCTTGAACTCCATGCCGGGGTGACGGAAGAAGGCGCCGTCGTCGTGGGCATGGGTGTCGATGAAGCCGGGGGCCAGGGTCAGGCCCTGGCCGTCCATCTCGGTGCCGGCCGCTGTGCCGCGCATGTCTTTGTCCACAGCGCTGATTCGGCCGCCCTCCACCAGCACGTCGGCCGGAAAGGCCGGGCTGCCGGTGCCGTCGAGCACGGAGACGTTTCTGATGCTGATGTCCGCCATTGAGGTTCCTCAGTTAGTTTTTTGCCGCGCCTGAGATCAGAGCCCGTAGCGCCCAGGCTCTGTTCGCAGCCACTCGCCCACCATCTCGCCGACCAGAATCGACGACAGGTTGGTGTTCGCCCTCGGTACGAACGGCAGGATGGAAGCGTCCGCCACTACCAGGCCATCCTGGAAGTGGCAGCAACCGTGCTGGTCCACCACCGCCATCGGATCGCTGGCCGGCCCCATCTTCACGGTGCAGGAGGGGTGATAGCCGCTGCCCGAGAGCTTGCGGGTCAGGGCTTTCAGCGAGTCGTCGTCATCGGGTCGGGCCGGATCCGGGAAGGTGACCGCCTCGATCATGTCCGCCAGCGGCCCGGTGCGGGTAAAGGCAAGCGCGTCTCTTAGGCAGCCGACAAGCCGGTCCGCGTCCCGGTCGTCCTCGCAGAACCGGTTGTCGATGACGGGCAGGGCGTGCGGGTCGGCAGAAGCCAGGCGCAGCTCGCCGCGGCCGTACTGATACTCGATCACCGCCGCGATGCCGAACAGCGCCGGGCCGCCACGGCGGCCGGCGAAGCTGAGCTGCTCGATCTGCAGGTCGTTGCGTTTGTCCGAGCCCGCCGCCGTGTAGCGCAGGATGGTCTGAATGATGGGCGCATCGAAGTCGATCATCGCCCCATCCTTCACCTGGCAGACCACGGACAGCGCCGGATGGTCGCAGAGGTTCTGGCCAACCCCGGGCGCTTCCGCAACCAGCTCGATCCCGTGCCGACTGAGCTCGTCGCTGGGGCCGATGCCCGAGCGCATGAGGATGGTCGGGGAGAGGATGGCGCCGGCGGAGATTACGACCAGCTTGCCGCGTATCTCGCTGACCTCACCCTGTCGCTCGACCAACACGCCGCTGCAGCGACCGTTCTCAGTGATGAGCCGATGCACCAGGCTATCAGCCTGAATGATCAGGTTGGGGCGGATCCTGGCAGGCGCCAGGTAGCCAACGGCGCAGGACACCCGCAGGCGCCCCAGCTTGTTCATCGGTTGCGGGCCGCTGCCCCAGGATTCCGGATCGTTGGCGTCCGGGCAGTCCGGATAGCCGAGCTCGCGGGCGGTCTCGAGGAAGGCCTGGTGCTGGGGCAGCAGCTCTTCCGGCGGGTAGCGGCGAATGGTGATGGGCCCGGCATCGCCGTGATAGGGCGCGTCCCCGTAGTCCAGGTCCCGCTCCATTCGCCTGTAGGCTGGCAGCACCTTGTCCCAGGCCCAGTCCGTATTGCCTGCGTCGGCCCACTCATCGTGGTCTTCGGGCAGGCTGCGCAGCGCGATGGTGGTGTTCACGGCGCTGGAGCCGCCCACCACCCGGCCTCGCGGGAAGGCCACCTGGCGGCCGCGGACCGGCTCGTAGTCCAGCGACCAGTCGTGATCGCTGTAGGAGTTGTTGTGGCTGTTGACAAGATCGAACGGCGTGGCGGCAAGGTCCGGGTAGTCCGGGCCGGCCTCCAGCAGCAGCACCCGGAGGTTCGGGTTTTCGCTCGCTCGTGCAGCAATTGCGCAGCCGGCACTGCCGGCGCCGACGATGATGATGTCCCAGTCGCTCATCCGCGCGTCCTATTGAGTGATCAGGTAGCTGGAGCGGAACTGGATGCCCCAGTGGCCGTCTTCGCAGGTGGCGATCCAGAGCGTTTCGAAGTGGTTGTAGACCGTGCCGTCGGCATGGCAGCGGTCGATGGACAGCGCCATGTGCACCTTGTCCGGGCCGCTGTGAATGACCTGCACGTCCCTGAGCACGGTGTGATCCCAGCCCTCGGCTTCCAGCAGCGGCGTGTTCTTGCGGCTGCGGGAAACGAAGCTGGTGGAATCCTCGATGGTGACGAACTTGCCGTTGGCCAGGCGCACGTGCGGAAAGTTCAGGGTGTTGGCCAGGGCGTCGTGGTCCTGGGCATTAAACGCGTCGATAAACGCCCGGGCGGCGTTGATTGCGGCTTCATCGCTCATGGTCAGCTCCTTTCATCCCGTCAGAAGTGGTCCGGGCTGTGTGGCGCGTGCCGGGTGGCGAACAGGGCGTCTGCCCGGGCAATCGCCTCGGGCTCTCCGGTCACCAGGCCCCAGGCCGCCAGCTGGCTGACCCGGCGGAAGCCGCTGAAGGCGCTGGAGAGCGACTTGATGCTGAACTGCACCTCGGCCGGTTCGGTGCTGGCGCCAGCGCTGCCTTCGCCGTCGGCAACGCTCAGCTGCCAGTTGCCCTGGTTCCAGGGTGACTCCCGGTCCGGGCCAACCCCGATCACCAGCTCGCCGTCCGCTGAGTAACCGCGTTCACTCAGGGCGCCGGCCACATCGACGATCCTGAAGTAGACGCCTTCTTTTTCCTGAGCGTGCAGCATCCGCGGCTCGGCGAACAGCTCCCAGGCCGGATCGTCCGCCGGCGCGTTCGCCCAGACAACCCGGCCGACCAGGTCGTGCCGGGCGATGAACGCCCAGAGCGTCCGGCAGGCATCGATATCGAGCCAGACCAGATCGCGGACCTGGATCTCCTGGCCGCGGGCCGGATGATCAACCTTCGATTCGCGCAGGGTGTAAACCACGTAACCGTTCGGCTCACCACGGCCGTTTCTGCAGACGGCCACGTGGGTCGGCCCCTCGCCGTCCCGCTCGGCCAGCACGCCGCCCTGCCAGAGCGGGGTGCTGCGATGCAGGTAAAGCGAGCGATCGGCGATGAACGAACGGTACAGGTCTTTCAGGATCGGTACGGCGTCGGCCGTCGCTTCCCGGCGGACCTCGAAGTCGGCGGGTGGCGCGGTGAGCAGATTCATATCCACCGTATCGACCTCGTAGCGGCGCATGACGGCGCACAGGCTGTAGCCGTAGCGCTGATAGATGGCGGCCTGAGAAGCCCAGAGTGCGGCCACCGTCTGGCCGCGCTCCTTCATGTCCCTGAACGACTGCTCGACGATCTTCCGCAGCAGGCCCTGGCGCCGGTACTCGGGCAGCGTGCCGACGATGGTGACACCAGCCATGGCCATGGCCCGGCCGTTGGCCCGCATGGTGAAAGGCACGGCGCCGTAGCTGGCCACCAGCTTAGGACCGTCGAAGGCGCACAGCGTCCACTCAGGGCGGTTGTTCTGGGTGGTGAAGTTGTCCTCGCCGTCGCCGAACGCACCGCCGTAGACGTAGCTGGTCAGGAGCCCGATCTGGCCCATCTCGCTGTCGGTGGCTGGTCGGATCTCGATCATGGTGCGTTGGCTTGTTTGCTCACGATCAGCTCCCGATCAGGCGGGCCGGGGGCCGGCCACCTGAAGGCGATGAATGATGCGAGGGTCGTCGCCGTGGTCGTGCACGGCGAAGTGCAGCACCGAGCGGTTGTCCCACATGGCCAGGTCTCCCGGCCGCCACTGCTGCCGGGCCTGAAACTCCGGCCGGACGCTGTGCTGGTAGAGGTAGTCGAGCACGCTCCTGCTTTCCTCCCGGGACCAGTCGACGAAGCGTTGGGTAAAGGCTTTGCAGACGTAAAGGGCCTTCCTGCCGTTTTCGTCGTGGTTGCGGACCACCGGATGGGTCGCCCGGGGCGCCTCTTTCGGATCCTCGCCGTAGATACCGGCCAGGCCCTCGGCGCTGTGGATCGCTTCCAGGCCGTCGACCAGCGAGCGCAGGCCGGAAGAGAGCTCTTCGTAGGCCAGATGCTGGTTGCTGAACGCGGTGTCACCGCCGAACTCGGGTGCCGCCAGCGCGTAGAGCATGGTCAGCTTCGGCGGGCACTCGTTGTAGCTCATGTCCGAGTGCCAGTGCTGGTTCACGTCCCGGCGCTTGCCGTGATTCGTCAGCTCGATGATCTCCGCGTGGTCGGGCAGGCCGGCGTAAGGATGCCGGACTAGCTCGCCCCAGCGGCGGCCGAACGCCATGTGCTCGTCCGGCGTCAGGGTCTGATCGCGGAACACCAGCACGTGGTGCTCGCAGAACAGCTCGTTCAGCTGCTGCCAGGTGGCGTCATCCACGGTGCGCACATCCAGATCTTCGATCACCGCACCAAGCGGCGCGGCCAGACGGCTGACTTTCATAGCGGCCTCCTCATGGCTGTTGGCCGACCGCATCTGCGGCTGCGGGCTGACCTCCGAGCCGTGCGGCCCGGCGTTCCAGTCGTTCGCGCAGTCTGGCATGGCGTGCCGGTGTCAGCGGGTAGTTCCAGATCAGCTTCAGGGCCAGGCCGTAGAAAACGATGGGGCCGAGGCAGTACACCAGGCGCAGCGAGAGCACGCCGATGTCTGTGCTTGCGGCGATGCCGCCGGCCGGATCGAAGCCCAGCAGGCCGACGATGTTCAGGGACACGCCGGTGCCGAAGGCAATGGCGATCTTCTCGGTGAAGCCGAGGAAGGCGAAGTAGGTGCCGGCCCGACGACCGCCGCTGCGGGCGGCGTCCACGTCCACCACGTCCGCCAGCATGGCGATGGGCAGGAACTGCAGGCCGCCGAAGCAGAAGCCTTTAACCACAAACAGCAGGAAGAAGGGCAGGTAGTCGCCGTAGTCGAGGAAGAGGTTGGCCCCGGACACGAAGGCCACGGTGATCAGGGTACACATGAAGGCCCGATGTTTGCCGATGGTGCGACCGAGCCAGAGCCAGAACGGAATCGCGCCCAGGCCGGCGATGAAGTAGAAGAAGTAGGCAGCACCAATGGTTGGCACGCCGACGATGTCGCGGATGAAAAACAGCGACACGGCGTTTCGGAACGACTCGCCGAACTGCACCAGCAGGACGATGAGCAGCACCCGGAGCATGGGGCCGTTCTTCAGCACCAGCTTCAGGCCTTCCCGGAAGCTCGGACGCTTCTCGCCTTCCACCGGTGGCGGTTCTTTCACCATGGTCAGGACGATGGCCACGCAGATCGGCAGCACCATGATGATGGTCCAGGCGAGCCCGGCCAGCACCGGCCCGGTGAGCGTCGCCCGGTCCACCACGGTCTTGTCGCGGAAGTCGCCGGAGAAGGCACCGATGGCATCCTGCCAGAGGGTGCTGAAGACCTCGCCGACCCCGGCGCCGCCATCGGCCCGGATCTCGACGATCATCGGCACCGCGGCGGCCAGCATCAGGCCGACCAGCACGTAAATCTCCCGCGCGGCGGTGACCCGGCTGCGCTGGTGGTAGTCCGGCGACAGCTCGGCGCCCCAGGCCCGATGCGGCAGGCCGATCATGGTGGCGCCGAGGAAGAAGGTCGTGAGCCAGACCAGGAAGTAGACGAGGCCGACGCCTTCCTCGGGGATGAACAGCTTGTAGACCCCCAGCATCATCACCGGCGCGCCGATCAGCAGCCACGGCCGGCGCCGGCCGATGCGGGTACGCCAGCGGTCCGAGATCTCGCCCATCAGCGGGTCCGTCACCACATCGGTCAACCGCGCCAGCATCAGGATGGTGCCAACCGCGGCGAGGCTGATGCCGAGGCCGCCGGAGTAGTGGGCCGGAATCCAGATCGCCAACGGGTAGCCGATCACCGCCAGCGGCAGGCCGAGCGAGCCATGCGCGTAAATCGTCTTCAGAGACAGCACGTCGGACAACGGATCCCTCCCCCCTGAGGTATTTGCCGATCAACGAGCATACCTGACATGATCTGCGCCGGGGAGCGGCCGGCCGCTCGCCGATTGCCATGTAATCGTTCGGGACCTTCTACCGAATCGGGGTGTCTGACCAACCATGCAGATGATCGCCAGAGAGCTGAAGCCCTTCGCCGACCCGGTGCAAACCGCGGATGGCGAGCCGCGGGCGAGCGTCTCACCACGCTCACTGACGACGGTCTGGCTGAATACCGGCACCTTGTGCAACCTGAGCTGCGAGAACTGCTACATCGAGTCGAGCCCGAAGAACGATCGGCTCGCCTACCTGAGCCGCAGCGATGTTCAGGCCATCCTCACCGAGATCCGCGAGGAAGCGCTGCCGGTCACCGAGATCGGCGTCACCGGTGGCGAGCCGTTCATGAACCCGGACATCCTCGAGATCCTCGAGGACTGTCTTCAGGCGGGGCTGAAAGTGCTGGTGCTCACCAACGCGATGCGGCCCATGATGAAGTTGGCGGAAGGGCTTTCCCGCTTGAACAGCCGCTACCCTGAGCTGCTGACGATACGGGTGAGCGTCGACCACTTCGACCCGGAGCTGCATGAGCAGGAGCGTGGTCGGCGGTCCTGGCAGCCCACCATCGATGGCCTGATCTGGCTCGCCAGCCAGGGCTTCCACCTGAACGTCGCGGCTCGCACCCGTTGGGGTGATGCCGAGGCAGGCCTGCGACAGGGCTTCGCGGCGCTCTTTGCCGAGCTTGGGCTCGATCTGAATGCGGACGATCCGAACGTGCTGGTGCTGTTCCCGGAGATGGACGAGACCGCCGAGGTGCCGGAGATCACCACCGCCTGCTGGGGCATCCTCGACGTGGATCCCGCAGACATGATGTGCGCCAGCGCCCGCATGGTGGTCCGTCGCCGTGGTGCGGAAGCGGCCGAGGTGGTGGCCTGCACGCTGCTGCCCTACGAGGACGAGTTTTCGCTCGGCGGCTCTCTCAAGGAAAGCCTGCAGCCGGTGGCCCTCAACCATCCGCACTGCGCACGCTTCTGCGTGCTCGGCGGCGGGCGCTGCTCGGCCTGATAGCGGCCACTATCCTTTCACTTCCCGGCTGAATATCCGTCAACCAATCTGCCCATAAGCAGCTTGTAATGGTCGGATCGCCTGTGACGGAGTTCTCAGAACGCCCGTCGCCCCCTGGCTATTGTCGGCGTTTCATCGGGGTGGAAGGCACACCATATGTTGGGCACGAGTGCCCGTTACGGGCAACGAATCACGGGCGGTCTGCGTGGCGGCCTGCTGGCGCTTGCGCTGCTGGCCGGTGGCTGCGTCACCACGCCCGTCGAGCGCGGCAGTGGGCCCGCTGTGGCGGCGCCCGACAAGGTGCCGGAACAGACGGCTGAGCAGCCCGCTGAGCAGACAAGCAGCGATGCCCAGGTCATGCCGGCCCCGTTCACCCCAGCCGGCCCCCCGTTGGCGGTGGTGCTGCATGATCCCGGCTCCCGACAGCTGGAGATGCTGCAGGTTTTTTCTGCCCGACTCGGCCGCCCCTATCAGATTTTCAATATCGCGCATCGTGAGCCGGAAGTGGTTGTTGCCAGGCTCAAGGCCCTGGCCCCGATCGAGGTCATCGCCCTCGGCCCCGTTGCCTACGACCTGACCCGAACCGTTCCCGGTCTGGATGTGTTTTACGCCGGCGTCCTGGATCCGGGCCGCACCACCCAGGGTGTGGACGCGCTGCCGCCGTTTACGGTGCAGCTGGACTACTGGAAAAGCCAGGCCCCTGACCTGGCTCGCCTTGGCGTGATCGGTGGTGAAGGGATGAGCCGGCGCATGGCCATGCTCGAATCCGCAGCGGCTGACCGGAACCTGCAGCTGGAGCAGCGCACGGTGAGCTCGGATACCGAAATGCTGCTGGCCTTCCGCGCCATGGTGCCGCACATCGACGGCTTCGTCTTTCTGCCCGATGAGACCGTGCTCAGCCCGAAGGTCATCCAGCAGGTGCTGAGCCACGGCCGACGCAACGGCGTGCAGATCCTGGTTTACAGCCCGGTGATGTTCAATCTCGGCGCGAGCCTGTACGTGCAGCCGGACCCGGTGCGGGTGGCGGATGCGTTGGTGACCCTGGTCAATCATCCGGACACCCGACCCGAAGTCTTCGGCATGCGCACGCGCTCCCGGCTGGCCGGCCAGCTCGAGCTCTCCGCCGCAGACGTGACCGTCTACAAGAGCAGCGACTGATCACCATGAGCAGCCCGTCCAGCAAACGCACCCTGGTGCGCGAGGTGCTCGTTTCGCAGCTGGCGTTTGCGGCCTTCGTCGGCATGGTGGCCATCGGTTGCGTCTGGTGGGTGTCGAACTGGGTGGTGCGGGACAACCTGGATGACTGGGCCGTGCGCTGGGTGGGCGAGATGGAGTCACTGGGCTCCGGTTTCTTCATCGACAGCACTGACGATCGCTTCCTCGAGCTGTCGAGGTACCTGTCCCGCTTTTCCGAGATCGAGTACGTCCGCTACTACGACCTGCACGGCGAGGTGATTTACCTGGAAAGCGCCGGCGAGGCGCCGTCCGTGTACCCGCCGCTTTCGCAGGCGGAGATGGACCACCTGCACCAGCTGGCGACCCCGGGCGAGGATCTGGAGATCCCGGCGGATCGTTACCAGATGGACCTCAGCCGCGAACCCATGGTGCGTATCAGCCAGGCGGTCAGCCGTGAGGCCATCGTCTCGGCCAACCTGTTCAGCGCCGAATCGCTTTCGGAGCTGGAGAGCGAGGCGACGGTGGTCGGCTTCGTCGAGCTGGGACTCAACTACGGTGCCTACGATCGGGATCTCCTTGCCGGCGTGATGGCCGGCACCGCCACCGTGTTGCTGGCTTTCCTGGCGCTGATGCTGGTTGGCCGGGTAGCGCTGCGCAAGGCCGTGCAGCCGCTGGTGGACATGCAGCAGCCGCTGGATCGCATCGCGCAGGGTGATCTCGAGGTCAACGTGCCGCCGTCGTCGCACCGGGAGATCGCCGCCGTTGGCGATGCGCTGGAAACGGCTCTGACCAAGATCCGGGAGCGGGACGCGCACCTGACCCGGCTGGCAAACTTCGATCCGCTCACCGGGTTGCTGGCCCGCTACCACTTCATCGAGGAGCTGGGCGAGCGGCTGGCTGTGGACGCCACCGGCGCGCTGTTCTTCATCGACCTGGATCAGTTCAAACACGTCAACGACACCTATGGCCACGATGCCGGGGACGAGGTGCTGGTGCAGATCGGCGGGCGCCTGAAGCAGCTGGTCCGCCGCGGCGATCTGCTCGGACGGCTCGGCGGCGACGAGTTCGTGCTTTACGTCTCGGAGATCTCCGCCTCCGATGCCATGGCGATTGCCGACAAAATCATCCGCGACATGAGCGAGTTTCCTCTGGTCTCGGCTGGCCACTCCTTCTCCGCCAACTGCAGCCTCGGCGTGGCCGTGCTCGATCAGGCGGAGCAGGCGGGCGCGCCGTCACCGGAGGTTCTGATCTCCCAGGCTGACGTGGCCTGCCGTCTCGCCAAATCCCAGGGCCGCAACCGGGCCTGCCGCTACCAGCCGGACGAGAAGCACATCGAGACGATCAAGAGCGACGTGCAGTGGCAGAACAAGCTCAAGCGGGCGCTGAAGGAAGATGCGCTGGTGCTGCACTACCAGCCCATCGAGCGGATCTCGGATGGCGCCATCCGTCACTACGAAGTGCTCGTGCGTCTAGAGGAAGACGGCGTGCTTTACCGGCCCGATCAGTTCCTGCCGGCCGCGGTGCGCTTCGGGTTGATGCGGGACGTGGATCGTTGGGTGATCCAGCACGCGATTGCGGAGCTGGCCGACGTCCGTGCCGAGCGAGGCGAGGTTTCGTTTGCCATCAACCTCGGCGGCAGCGCCTTCACGGATGGCCTGCTGGCAGAGTTCGTGCTCGGGCATCTGGAAGCCTGTGGGGTGCCGGCCAACGCCGTGATCTTCGAGATCACCGAGCAGGTGGCCGTGGGCAGCTTCTCCGAGGCGGTGCCGCAGATCCGGGCGCTGATGGAGGCGGGCTGTACCTTCGCGGTGGATGATTTCGGCACCGGCTACAGCTCGCTGTCTTACCTGAAGCGGCTGCCGGTGCAGTACATCAAGATCGATGGCTCTTTCGTGCAGCGGCTGTCGGTCAGCCGGGTTGACCAGACCATCGTTCGGGCCATCGCCGACATTGCCCGCATCATGGGCAAGCAGACTATCGCCGAGTTCGTCGGCGATGAAGAGACCAAGGCGCTCATCGAGGAGATGGGCATCGACTACGCCCAGGGCTACCTGATCGGCTCTCCCGAGCCGCAGATTGGTGGGGATGAGCCGGCCGGCCAGACGGCGCAGGTGGTGCCCATCGGCGAGGCCAAGCGCACCAGCGGCTGAAAACCGTCCGACGCCTCAGCTTGTCGCCGCCCCGGCGGCAGCCTACCATGCCCCGGTTCTCAGCACCGAGCGGCCAATGCGCCCAGAAACCTCAGTCGATCCCCGCAGGCCGACCAGCCGATTGCTGGCCGCTGGCCTGGTATTCCTGCTCTGTTTCGGGGGCTATGCCAACGCCCAGGAGGCTGCCGGCACCGAGCCCGCTGCGGTGCCCGCTGAGCCGCCGCCGGAAGAGCAGCCCACGGGCGACCTCACCAGCCGCTCCCAGGAAGCGCTCAGCACCCTGGACAAGCTGAAAGGCGATCTGGATCAGCTGGGCAATTCGGAGGAGGCCGAGGAAGCGCTGGGCCTGCTGCGGGGCAAGGTCGACGACCTGCTGCCGGAAGGCCAGACCATCGACGATCTGGCCGAGAATCCCGCGGCCATGGATGGGGTCGCCGTGCGCTCCAGGGCGGTGACGATTCAGTCGACCACGCTGATCGAGAACCTGACCGATGGCGCCAAGCGGCTGGAAGAGCTGCAGGCAGAAACCCGGGCCCTGATCACCCAGTGGGAACGGACCCAGGATGAATCGACGGAGATGCCCGAGGCGCTGAAAGAGCGGGTGGCGAGCATCCTCTCCAGTGCCAGAGACACCGAGCAGCAGATCAACGAGAAGCTGAACAGGGTGATCGAGCTCCAGGACGCCTCGATGGCCGTTCGCAACCTGATCACGCCAATCGCGCAGCGGATCGACAGCTACGGCAAATCGCAGCAGACCCAGATCTTCGAGCGCAACGTGGAGCCGATCTGGTTGATCACGACGGAAGTCATCAGCCAGTCCTCGGAGCGCTCGACCCGCCGCATCGCCGGCAACTTCACCCGTGACTTTCTTTCCTGGGTAGAGACCTCGGAGGCCTCCATCGGCGGCCACCTGCTGCTGCTGCCGCTGCTGCTGTTCCTGCTGTTCAAGCTGCGTTCGGTGGCGGAAACACCCAGCTCGGCGCTGAACCGACCGGTGGCGACCGCCATCCTGATCTGGATGCTGCTGGGCGTGGTGGTGCTGGCGGGCTCGCCGCAGGTGGTGCGCCTGGTGTTCGTGCTGACGGCCATGCTGGTGGCGACCGTGGTGCTGCTGAACTTTCTGCCTCAGCGCATGCGGCGCGGGGTGGTGGCCTTCGCCGCGGTCACCATCATCCACGAGATCTTTCAGGGCCAGCCGGTGGTCGAGCCGGCGCCCAGGGTGGCCTACGCGATCATCGACATCGCTTTGCTGGTGCTCGCCTGGCTGGGCCGCACCCCGGAAACCAAGCAGGCGTTCATCGACTGGGGCGCGCCCAGAACGCTGATCAACTCGGCGCACAACGCGATCATGCTGACGGTGATCGTTGCCTTCGTTGCCAACGTCACCGGCTACGTGGTGCTCGGCAAGCATCTCACCCAGGGCATCATCGACAGCGTTGCCGTCTTCCTCATCCTGTTCGCCGGCTTCAGCTCGATCAGCGAGATCATCCAGATCGTCCTCGGCTTGCCGGCCCTCGACAACTTCCGATCCATCGCCGCAAACCGCTACCGCCTGCGCCGGGTGCTGAAGAAGCCGCTGGTCTGGCTGTCGCTCATTCTCTGGGGCTGGGCGACGCTGATTGCCTTCAACATCGACGACTGGGTGATCGGCTCAGTGCAGAGCGTGTTCCAGGCCGAGATGTCCATCGGCGACATCACCCTGTCTCTCAGAGGCGTCTTCGTGTTCGTTTTTGCCATCTGGCTGGCGGTCTGGACCTCCAGGGTCGTGCGCGCGGTGCTGAATCAGGACGTGCTGCCGCGGATGGAGCTGCCGCGCGGCGTGCCGAACACCATCTCCATGACCGCGCACTACTCGATCATCATGATCGGCCTGCTGCTGGGCGTCAGCTTCATGGGCCTGGACCTGTCGAACCTCGCCTTCGTGGTTGGTGCGCTCGGCGTCGGTATCGGCTTCGGCCTGCAGAACGTGGTCAACAACTTCGTTTCCGGCCTGATCCTGATTTTCGAGGCGCCGATTCAGGTGGGCGATACGGTGGAGGTGGGCACCCTGATGGGTCGCGTGACGCAGATCGGCATCCGCACCAGCCGGGTACGCACCTACAGCGGTTCCGAGGTGATCGTGCCGAACGGCGATCTGGTCTCCAACCAGGTGATCAACTGGACGCTGTCCGATCGCCGGCGACGCCTGCAGCTGGCCGTTGGCGTGGCCTACGGCACGGACCCGAACCTGGTCACCGAAGTGCTGCGCGGCGTGCTGGAGGCGGACGAAGAGGTGCTGAGCGATCCGGAGCCGCTGATCGTGTTCACCGCGTTCGGCGACAGCTCCCTGAACTTCGACATCTACGCCTGGATCGCCGACTTCGATATCGGCTTCTCCACCACCCATCGCCTGAACACCGCGATCAATGCGGCGCTGGCTGAGGCAGGCATCACCATCCCGTTCCCGCAGCGCGATCTGCACCTCATCTCCACCCCCGAGAGCAGCTGAATCCTACCCAGCTGCTCGCCGTTGTCCGGCTCGGACAGACGGTTGACCAGCTGAGAACAGCGCCACTTTCGTCTTCATTAGAGACTAACGTTGTCGGCGCTCTGTCATCGTGCTGTCATAAACCCAATGCTGTCAGGCCTGCATTGATGGACGCGCAGGCAACAGAAGTCGACGAACGGCTCGAGCGCTTCAGATGGACGGGGACGCCTCTGGAGACGAAGAAGCGCAAGCGACCGCAGCAGATTAGAACAAGGAGTGACCATGCTGATTTTGACGCGACGGGTAGGCGAGCGGCTGATGATCGGAGACGAGATCTCAGTCACGGTTCTGGGCGTAAAGGGGAATCAGGTTCGCATCGGGGTGCACGCACCGGCGGACGTGAGTGTTCATCGTGAAGAGATCTACGAGCGGATTCGGGCAGAGAACGAATCTGCCAGGCTTGCCACCGCGGCCGGCTGAAAACTAACCGATCTCTGACTCTCATCACTGAGGCGCGCGGTCCAGCGCGCCTTACATCCGACTGACCAACTTCAAGCCAGCACGGCCAGCTGGGTCTAGCCGTCAAGGCGCTTTTATGTTTTCGTCTGGGGTGCAGGTGTTTCGTGGGAAGGAACAGAGGCAACAGAGTGGCATGGAAGGCCGGGACGACGCGGAAGAAGTCAGGTATCGCACCCTGACGCAGATGGAGAAGGTGTTGCGGGTGCTCGTGGATCGGCACGGCGCGCGCGCGACCGTTGGCGAGATGCTGGCGATTTACGCGGCGATGGCCAGGCTCTGCAAACAGGATCAGGTGAGCATCGCCGAGATCTCGGAGGCCACTGGCCTGCCGAAGCAGAACCTGTCCCGTTGGGCCCGAAAGCGGATCGGCGACAGCATCTCGCTGAAAATCAACGAGGACGATCAGCGCGTGCACGACGTCATGATGATGGACTCGCTGCGCGGCCAGGAGAACATCGAGCGCCTGGCCAAGCTCTTCAAAACCGACACGCCCAACTCCGACTGAGCGCCCCGCGACCGCCTGTTATGCTGATCGGGTATGGCGCTACCCGAACATCTTGCAGACCTGCTCGCCCCGGAGAGCTACCCGCATCCCTGCGCCGACATCCAGCTCATCGAGACCCACATCTCCTGGGTGCTGCTGACCGGTGATTACGCCTACAAGCTGAAGAAGCCCATCCGCTTCAACTTCGTCGATTTCAGCAGCCTCGAGCTGCGCAGCCATTTCTGTCGCGAGGAAGTTCGCTGCAACCGTGCGTTTGCTCCGGATCTCTATCTGGGTGTGGTGGCAATCTGTCGCGGTCCGGAGGGGCTTGAGGTGTTGCCGGAAGAGAGCAGCGCCACGGCCGGCGAGCTCCTGGAGCACGCGGTGCAGATGCGGCAGTTCGAGCCGGCACTGGCGCTGGATCGTGTGCTCGAGCGGGGTGAGCTGGCCGAAGATGGCCTGGATGAGTTCGGCGCTGATCTGGCGGAGCGTCATGCGCAGCTGCCGGTCCACCACGGTACGCCCGACGAGGTGCCGGTGCGGATGTTCGGCCCGGTGGAGGACAACTTCGAAGAGATCGGCAACACTGAGCTTGCCGTCCGCTACGCGAGCACAGTCAGCAGCGCGCTGGCGAGCGCCCGGCGAACGGCGGCGGCCCTGCGGCCGCTGTTCGATGCGCGGATGCAGGGCGGTGCGGTTCGCGAGTGTCATGGCGATCTGCACCTGTCGAATCTTGCGCTCATCGATGGTCGGGTAACCGCTTTCGACTGCCTGGAGTTCAGCGAGAACCTGCGCTGGATCGACACCATCAGCGACGTCGCGTTCCTGTTCATGGATTGTCACTTCCGCGGCGAAACGGCGCTGGCCTATCGGTTTCTGGACGGCTACCTCGGCAGGTCCGGTGACTATGAGGGCGTGCGGTTGCTGCCTTACTTCGCTGCCTACCGGTCCGTGGTGCGGGCCAAGGTGGCGGCCCTGCGTTGGGTGCAGGCTCCGGATGCGGATGGTGAAGCACGGTTCGTTGCCCACGTCGGTTGGGCCGAGCAGTGGCTGGCCAGAGCGCCGGGGCGGCTGGTGCTGACCTGCGGCCTGTCCGGCTCCGGCAAGTCGCATCTGGCTGCCAGGCTGCTGGCCAGGCTGCCCGCCGTGCGCCTGCGCTCCGACGTCGCGCGGAAGACGCTGGCCGGCCTGGGCGTTCTGGAAGCCAGCGGCTCCGGCATCGATTCAGGCCTCTACGATGCGGCCAGGAGCGATGAGACGTTTTATCACCTGCTGGAGACGGCCGGTGCCCTGCTGCTGGCGGGTGAGCATGTGATCGTCGATGCCACCTTCATCGAGAAAGCGCGACGCGATCGCTTCGTCAGGCTGGCCCAGGGTCTCGGCAGCCGGGCCAGCATCGTCTACTGCCAGGCGCCGCTGCCGCTGTTGGAGTCGCGCCTCGCTGCCCGGGCGGCTGCTGGATCCGACCCGTCGGAGGCGGACGTCAGCGTCCTGCGCTGGCAGCAGGAACGCTTCGATGAGCCGACGGCGGACGAGCCGGTGCAGATTGTCGACACAGCAAAGGAACTGGAAGCGTCTGAGCTGGCGGACCTGGTCACCGCTGTGCTGGCTTAGGCCCGCCCGGAAACGGTCAGCTGCCCGGCAGGATCTCGAAAGTGGCGCTGAGCGAGCGGCTGATCTGAATGACCCCGGCGCTGAAGCTCGGCGCGCTGTCGGCCATCATCGCCCGCATCTCGGGACGCGGGCTGTGGGCGCCGACGATCACGTTGGTCACCGGGCCGAGCCGAACCCCGAAACCGTCCGCCACTCTGGCCGCCTCCGCTTTCGCGTCTTCCATCGCCAGGGTCAGGGCCTGATTCTCCAGCGCTTCGCGCTCCGAAGTGTCCAGCCGAATCGGCTCCACGTTGTTGGCGCCGAGCGCCAGCGCCTGGTTCATCAGCTCGATGAAGGTATCCAGATCTCTCAGCACCAGCACCATGCTGCGACTGGCGACCACACCATCTGCCACCGTCTCGTCACCGCGTCGGCGATAGCGTGGGTTGATGGCCAGCGCAGTTGCGGTGATGTCCCGGTCTTCGATGCCGAGCTCCTGCGCCATGCGGATGAGGTTGGCGGTGATCTCGTTCAGCGTCCCGGTCAGCGCAGCGGCGTCGCTGCCCTCTCTGCGCACGTGCAGGGTCACGCTGCCGATGTCCGGCACCACCTCGATCGTGCCCTGGCCGCTCACCTGGATGCCGCCGCTGGTGTCTGAGTGTGCCGCCTGGGAGCAGCCACCGAGGCTGGCGAGCAGCATCGCGGCGAGTGTCGTGGCGATCAGGTGTTTGGCTCTTCGGTAGCTGCTCATCATGTTGCGTCCAGACCGTCCATGCTGGCGACCCGGGCGATGAGTTCCTCGACCCGGGTGCTGTAACCCCACTCGTTATCGTACCAGCCGATGGCTTTGATCATCTTGTCCTCCAGCACCTGGGTGAGGAGGCTGTCGAAGATGACCGAGTGCGGGTTGCCGATGATGTCGCCGGAGACGATGGGATCCGTGCAGTAGGAGAGAATGCCGTTCAGGGCGCCCTCGGCGGCTGCCTGCATGGCCTGGTTCACCGTGTCGACGGACGCGGCTCGCTCAACTTCCACGGTCAGGTCCACCAGGCTGCCGTCGGGTACCGGTACCCGCATGGCCATGCCGTCGAGCTTGCCTTCCAGCTCCGGCAGCACCTGGCCAATGGCCCGCGCAGCGCCGGTGGACGTCGGCACGATGTTGGTGGCGGCGTTGCGCGACCGGCGCAGGTCTTTGTGCGGAGCGTCGATCAGCCGCTGATCAGAGGTGTAGGCGTGCACCGTGGTCAGCAGCCCGCGGCGGATCCCGAAGGCTTCGTGCAGCACTTTCACCATAGGGGCTGCGCAGTTGGTGGTGCAGCTGGCGTTGCTGATGATGCGGGCCTCCGGAGTAATCACGTGATCATTGACGCCGGTGACCAGGGTCGCGGGCAGCGGGTCTTTGCTCGGCACCGTCAGGATCACCCGGCGGGCGCCCGCGTTCAGATGCTGCTCGAGCTCGGCCAGGCGTCGAAACTGGCCTGAGCTTTCCACCACGTAGTCCACGCCGAGCGCCTGCCACGGCAGCTTTGCCGGGTCCTTCTCGGAGAGCACGAGGAACGGATCGCCGTCGATCTCCATCTGGTCCCCGTGCACCGAGACCTCGCCGGGGTAGGTGCCGTGAATGCTGTCGTAACGGAAGGCGTACGCCAGATCTTCGGCGCTGCTCAGATCATTCACGGCCACCACGTCGTAGTGCCCGTGCAGCTTGGCGATGCGCGTGATGGTGCGCCCGATCCGGCCGAAGCCGTTGATCGCGATGCGGGGTTTGCTCATGGGGGTTCCTTAGCTGCTGCAGTACTTCCTGAATTTGGATCGGTGTGAGTGGCAAACGTTCATTAGACCGCCAGGCTCAACACCAGCTCGCTTCCTGCTCCGGATGGCGGAGCAGCTCTTCCACGTTGGCGTTGAGAATCCGGTAGCCCAGGTTGCCGTAGAGCACCTGCCGGCCGTCGTTCATCACCCAAGACGGGCTGCCCTTGATGCCCTGGCTGTCGCTCCTGCCGTAGTCGGAGAGCAGCGCGGCCATGGCCTGCCCGGTGGTCAGCGCCTCGTTCATGGCGTTCGGGTCCAGATCAACGCCTTCCGCGATTTCCATCAGCACTGGAAGCTGGCTGATGTCCTGCGCCTCGACGAAAAAGCTCTGGCGGATGGCGGTGGCCAGACGCACGGCGAGGTCGGCTGAGGCGGTGAGCTCAGCGGCCTTCAGCATCAGGTGGGCGGTGGCTGAGGTGGTCGGCCGAACCCGGCGCCAGAGATCCGGGTGCACGGGTGCCGTCTCGTAGGCGGACGCCGCTTCCTGGACGTGGTCGGCGAATCCGTCGAAGCCCCCCCTATCCGCCCACTGGCGCGCCATTTTCTGGCCGGTGTCGCCGAACACGTTGGTGCAGTGGTGGGCCAGGGTGATGTTCCGCCCCCACTGTGCCTCCAACTCCTCGACCCGGCGCTGGGCGATCCAGGCCCAGACGCAGAGGATGTCGGTGTAGTAATCGATTGCCAGCGGCGCGGACGTGTCGCTCATGTCCTCGTTCCCTTCCGTGAGACGGTAAAGGGGCGATCCTAGCACCGGTTAAATGGCAGGCCCTACGCCGCCGCCCCTGTGGCTTCCGCGTATACTCGGCAGCCTCGATCACTGAAACACATTCGCAGCGGGACAGTCATGCTTACCACCCTCATCATTATTGCCCTCATCACTCTGGCGGCCTGGGCGGTGGCGCGCTTCTACCTGGCCGGTGAGGATCTGTCGCGCTTCGATGGTGCGGGTGCTGCTGCGATCGGCAGCGGTGCCGACGGTCAGCGCGAACCCAGCGTCGAGCACCATGATGCGATCGCCCTGCTGGCGAGCATGAGCGCGCAGTCGGGAACCGGTAACCGCCTGCAGCAGATGCGAGCGGGCATGGACGCGATGGGTGAGGCGGCCGATCTCAGCGGCATCACCATCACGCCGGTAGACGTGGACGGTGTGCCTGGTGAGTGGGTGCAGGCGGACAACGCGGATCCTTCGCGCCGGCTGCTCTACCTGCACGGCGGCGCCTTCACCGCCGGCAGCCCGAAGAGTCACCGACCGATCACCAGCAAATACGCGCGCATGGCGGGAGTCAGCGTGCTGGCGGTGGATTACCGGCTGGTGCCGGAAAACAAGCGCATCGACTGCCTGACCGATTGCCAGACCGCCTATCGCTGGATTCTGGAGAATGGTCCGGACGGGCCCGGCTCGCCGTCGGTGCTGTTCGTTTCCGGTGACTCCGCTGGCGGCAACCTGACGCTGGCGGTCATCGCCTGGGCGCGGGATGTGGGCCTGCGCGCCGCTGACGGCGCCATTGCCCTGTCGCCGGCGACGGACGCGGCATTTGCCAGCCCCTCACTGATCAGCAACATCGCCACCGACCACATGCTCGGGCCGATGTTCGGCCGTATCACCAAGCTGCCGAAAACGGCCATCGCCTGGATCGGCTGGCTCAGCAACCGGATGCACCCCTGCGACCCGAGGATCTCGCCGCTGCGTGGCGATCTGTCCAACCTGCCGCCAACGCTGGTGCATGCCAGCGAAGCAGAGATGCTCCTCGACGATGCCCGGCGCTACGTGAACAAAGCGACAGCCGCCGGCTCGGAAGCAACGCTCGAGACCTGGCACCACATGCTGCACGTCTGGCACATCTTCGAACCCAGCCTGCCGGAGGCTCAGGAAGCCTTCGAGCACATCCATCGCTTCATGCAGCTGGTGGAAAGCAACGGCGCGATCGAGGCGACCGACGCGCCGGCCGGCACCGGCTGATTGTCCTGCCCGTGACGGACTCCCTGCTTGCCCGGTCGGTGGACATCCTGCGCTGGCTGGAAGCGGACGCGGACGCCGGCTTCGATCATCGGCTCGAGCGCGACCGGCGCATCGGCGCGGGGCTATCCGGGACAGACGAGCTCGAGCGGGTGCTGCAGTGGTGGCAACAGGTGCAGGAAGACAACACCGAGGCAAGCGCTGGCGCCCGGGTTGCCAGCCTGGCGAGAGTCGCCACGGTTGCGCTGACCCTGCTCGGCCTGGCGATTGGCGTCGGCCTCGGCTCGGTTGCGTTCGCCTACGATGGCAGTCACCCGGTCAACGTGCTGGCCCTGCTCGGTGTTCTGGTCGGGGTGCCTTTCCTGCTCCTCATCCTCACCTTGATCTACCTGTTGCCCGGACGACTGCCTGGCCTGGCAGCGCTCCGTGAGTTCGCCGCCACGCTCAACCCGGGCCGTTGGGTCAGCGCCTGGCTGGATCGTCATGCCGGCATGAAGCTGTTTGCCGGGTTTGCCGACGGCCGTGCCGGCTTCGGCCGCTGGCAGCTGCTGGTGTTCTCTCAGTGGCTTGCGCTGGGCTACTTCGTCGGCGTGATCCTGGCTGGCCTCGTCCTGGTGGCGGTCTCCGATCTTGCGTTCGGCTGGAGCAGCACGCTCGAGCTCGATGCACAAGGCGTTTACCGCCTGTTCGCTTTTCTGTCGCTGCCCTGGCAGGCCTGGCTGCCTGCCGCCGTCCCGGATCTGGAGCTCGTCGTCAGCTCGCGCTACTTCCGCCTGGAAACGCAGCCGGTGAGCGTAGCCGAGGCGGCGGCGCTGGGTGCCTGGTGGCCGTTTGTCCTCATGACCATCCTGGTCTGGGGTCTGGCGCCCCGACTGGTCCTGTTGCTGCTTGGCCTCTGGCGCCGACGCGTTGCGGTGCGGGGGCTGCTGACGCGCAGCCCGGAAGTCCTGGCGCTGCTCGATCGGCTGAACCCGCCGCACGTGGACTTCGGCCCGGAGCTGCCCGAGGAGCCGGGTGTCGCCGATGACGGCAGAGCGGCGGCACCGCCGGAAGCCGGTGACGACAGCGTCGCGACCCTGATCTGGAACGAGGCGCTCGATGAAGCCAGGGCGGGTGCCTGGCAGGCGGCCCATCTGGGCTCTGTTGCCGGCGCAGTGCTGCGCGTCGGTGTGCGCCGGGGTGCGGATGGTTGGCGCTCGGCGTTGGCGGAGTTCCTTGCCGGGCCGGCCAAGCCGCTCAGCAGGGTGGTCGTTTTCAGCAAAGGCTGGGAGCCGCCGCTGCTCGAGTTTTCGGATTTTCTGGAAGCGCTGCGCGCGGGCCTCGGCGAGGCGGCGACCATCGTCGTGGTGCCGATCAACACCCGGGGTGACGGGATCGAGCCGGCGGACAGAGCGGTCTGGGCCGGCTTTCTCGGGCGCCATGGCGATCCGCGCCTGTACGTGATGGATGCGGTCTGATGGCTGCGTGGGAGAGAAAACGATGATCCCCACCTTCGCCGTGGTCGGGCATCCGAACAAAGGCAAGAGCTCCATCGTTGCCACGCTGGCGGAAGATGACCGGCTGGCCATCAGCCCAACCCCGGGCACGACCCGGCGTGCCATGCCGCACACGTTTTCCATCGACGGCCAGCCTCAGTACGTGCTGATCGATACGCCGGGATTCCAGCGGGCCGCGGCCGTTCTCGAGTGGCTGGAAGCGCGCGCCACCACCGCCAGCGCCCGGCCGGCGCTGGTGGCCGAGTTCGTTGCCGAGCACGCCGACGATCAACGCTTTCACGATGAGTGCGAGCTGTTGCGGCCGATTCTCGAGGGTGCGGGCATCCTCTATGTGGTCGATGGCTCCAAGCCCTACGGGGCGGAGTACGAGCTGGAAATGCAGATCCTGCAGTGGACGGGTCGACCGCGTATGGCCCTGATCAACCTGATCGGCGCCGACGATCATCAGCAGGAGTGGCGCCAGGCGCTGGATCAGTACTTCTCGCTGGTTCGGGTGTTCGATGCGGTGGCGGCGGATTTCGACACCCGGGTGGGCCTGCTCGAGGTGTTTGGTGAGCTGGATGAGCAGTGGCGCCAGCCGTTGACGAGGGCCGTGGGTGCGCTTGTTGAAGAGCGCAGGGCCAGGCGGCGGCGGAGCGCGGCGGAGATCGCCGGCCAGCTGATCGACTCAGCGACGCTGTCGGAGCGGGCGAGCGTCGACGAGCACGAAGATCTCGCTGCCCGGCAACGCGCCCTGACGGAAACCCTGCAGCAGAAGCTGCGTCGCCGGGAGTCACGCTGTCGGGAGGCGGTGCAGGGTTACTACCGGCACCAGTCGCTGCCGAGGGAAGAGCCCGGGCAGGCGCTGATTGACGAAGATCTGTTCACCGAGTCCGGCTGGGAGCTGTTCGGCCTGTCGCGGCAGCGCCTGCTGATTTCCGGCGCGCTGACCGGGGCCCTGGCCGGCGGTGGGGTCGATGCGCTGCTCGGCGGCGCCTCGCTGGCGCTGGGTGCCGGCATCGGCGCGCTGGTTGGCGGTGCTGGCGCCTGGTTTGGTGGCAGCGAGCTGGCCAAGGTGAAGGTGCTGGGCGAGACCCTCGGCGGCAAGGTCCTGCAGGTTGGCCCGGTGAAGGCGGCCAACTTTCCCTGGGTGCTGCTGGGCCGGGCCTGGCTGCACCATCAGCTGGTCGCGGAACGTAACCATGCGCATCGGGCAGCAATCACGCTCGCGGTTCGCGACGAGCAGAACCTGATGGATGCGTTGCCCGAGTCGCTGTCCCGTGCGCTGGGCCGCGCCCTGGCACGGATCGCGCGCCGGGCCGACGACGCGGAGTTCAGGGCGGAGCTGACCGAGCTCATCGATCAGGTATTGGCAGAAGACCTGACCGCCTCCCGTTGAGGCCTGTGAACGGCGTCTCAGCCGCGTCCCTACCGGCGGCGCATGCTGTCGCCATGGATCGCTTCTTTTCCACGTCTCTGTTCCTGCTGGCCCTCGGCTGTCTGGCCGGGGCCGTGCTGTTAATGCTGGGCGCTTTCCTCGAGTACCTGCAGGTGGGGCGCTGGCAGTTCGACTCCCTGCTGGATGCAGCCTATGACCTTCGCCTGCTGGAGGCGCGCTGGTTTTTACGCAGCGATCTGGCCTATTCCCTGCGGGGCGTGCTGCAACAGGTACCCCTAGTGGCGGCGATGCTTGCGGTAGCGCCGGTTGCCTGGTGGTTGAGCCGCCGTTTGAGCACCCGCTGAGCGCCAGAATTCCGCCCTTGCACGCCGTAATTCCGTGACCGGATTGGTCCCAAAATGGGACGACTGACAATTGAATTGCTGGGATGTGATGAGCCTCTCAGGATTACCCCAAAGTGCATAAATCTCCCGCCGATACGAATGGGGTCGAACTTCGCCCGAGGAATGGGCGTGAAGAAACGGGAGGATCCCACCGGTGGGACGCACACGAACATTCAGAAGCCGCTTCGGCGTTGCGCTTGCGGCAGCACACCTCGTTTTCATAGCAACTGCGGCGGCTGACGACTCCACCGATCAGCTGGCCGAGCTCAGCCTCGAAGATCTCCTGAACATGGAGATCACCACGCTGTCCCGGAAGGCCGAAGATCTGGCCGACGCCCCGGCCGCCGTTCATGTGATCTCGCAGGCAGACATCCAACGCTCGGGCGCGCGAACCATACCCGACCTGCTGCGGATGGTGCCCGGCATGCAGGTTGCCCAGATTGACGGTAACAAGTGGGCGGTGACAGCCCGAGGCAACAACGGTCGCTTCGCCAACAAGCTGCTGGTGCTGATGGACGGCCGCAACGTATACAGCCCCGGGTTCTCCGGCGTTTACTGGGACGCGCAGGACACGGACCTGTCTGCGATCGAGCGGATCGAGGTGGTTCGTGGGCCTGGCGCCACCATGTGGGGCGCCAACGCCGTAAACGGGGTGGTGAACATCATCACCAAGAACGCGGCGAAAACCACCGGTGGCTACGCCAACCTGCTCTCAGGGTCCAACGACTCGCTGGAAGGTACGCTGCGCTACGGTGGCCAGCGGGACAACCTTGCCTTCCGGGTATTCGCCAAGGCGTTTGATCGCGGCGGCAACAGCAACGAGCTGGGCGACGACACGGCGGACAGCTGGAAGTCCGCCCGGGTCGGAACGCGCCTCGACTGGGTGTTCGATGATGGCGACGAGATCATGCTCAGCGCCGAGGCTTACACATCCGACCTCGGCGAGACGCGCATCAGCCGGTCGCTGACGCCGCCCTACTACAGCGTCGGTGATGAAGAGAGCCCGGCCGATGGCCGGTTTCTGACCTTCAACTGGTCGAACAATCTGGAGAACGGCTCCAACGTTCGCTTCAGCGCCTCTTACAGCGCGGAAGAGCGGACGATGATCACGATGGACCTGGAGCAGGAGACCTTTGAGCTCGATCTGCAGCAGAGCCTGCTCTTAGGATCACGACACAATCTGATGTGGGGCCTGGCCTATCGCCATCACGCCGATGACCACACCACAGGCACGGAAGCCTGGCTCGATCCGGCCGATCGCAGCTGGGGCATTTCCAGTGCCTTCATTCAGGACGATATTCAGATCAGCGAGTCGTTCCGGCTCATGCTCGGCACGAAGATCGAGTACAGCAGCATCGGCGGCAGCGACCTCGAGTTCGAGCCGAGCGTGCGGGCCTCCTATCGTTTCTCGGAAGCGCACACGACCTGGGCGTCGGTGTCCCGCGCGTTGCGGTTGCCCTCACGGGGCGAGCTGGACGGCAACATCCTGCGCGAGGTGATACCGCCAGGCATTCCGGAGAACCCGTTACCGATTCCCACCGCGCTGTGGGTGACTCCAGGTGGGATGTTCGGCACGGAAGAGGTGATCGCCTTTGAGGCGGGTTACCGGTTTCGAACCGACACCCTGCTCCTCGACCTGGCCGTCTACTACAACGAGTACAACGATCAGCGCAGCGGAACGCTCGGCATCCCGACCTGCGAACCGAACGGCGGGATTCCGGCGCTGGATCCGAGCTGCATTGCCACAGCCACCCACGTGAACGTGCCGCTGCTGCTGGAAAACGGTACGGACAGCGGTACCGCCGGGCTGGAGATCTGGGGCTGGAAGCAGCTCAACAGCTGGTGGTCGCTGCAGGCTGCCTACACCTACATTCGGGAAACACACGCCAGCGACAGTGGTTACACAACCCGGGACAACGTTGTCGAGGACAGCCCTGAGCATCAGCTATCGCTGCGTTCCAGCATGGACCTAGGCTACAACATGAGTCTCGACGTCTGGCTGCGCTACGTGGATGAGCTCGAGGCCGCGGGCGTGGATGCCTACACGGCGCTCGATCTGAGGTTCGCCTGGTCTCCCCTGCGTGAGCTCGAGGTCTCCGCCGTCGCGCGCAACCTGCTGGCGGACGATCACGTCGAGTTCATCTCCGAGCTGGGAGACCTGCCGCCGGTTGAGATTCGCCCCGAAGGCTACATCGAGCTGCGCTGGAACTTCTAAGCAGGACGATGTTGAAGCAACGCATGAACTCTCTGATGCGCTGGATACCTGGGCTTCTGCTGCTCGGCTGCAGCGGCGTGGTTCTGGGCAACGCCCTGCCGGAGCACACGGTGAAGGCTGCGATCGCGCACAAGATCACCAAGTTCGTCACCTGGCCGGAAGAGAGCTTCGCCAGCGCCAGCTCGCCCATCAACTTCTGCGTGGTGGACACCGGCCCGCTGATGGAAGCGCTGCAGGCCCTGGAAGCGCATCCGGTGCACGGCCGGCAGCTGAAGGTCCGGTCGCTGGAAGTGCCGCGAGAGGCTGCAGCAGGTTGCGACGTGCTTTACCTCAGCCAGTCGGCGGTGGCCAACCCGTCGGTGTGGCTGAACGAGATCTGGGATCAGCCGGTGCTGACCTTCGTTGATGCCGAGGGCCGGAGCCGCGGCCAGACCATCGTTTCTCTCGACGTGCGCCGCAACAAGGTCAGCTTCGAGATCAACAAGATGGCCAGCGAGCAGGCCGGCCTGACGATCGGCGCTCAGCTGCTGCAGCTGGCGGCGCTGAGCAACCAGAGGGGGCGCTGAAGATGCCCAGGTTGCTCGAGAAAGACCTGCCTATCGCCAACCGGATCGTCCTCATCATGGTGGTGACCACGGTCATCTCGGTGGTGAGCGCCTCGGCCGTGTTCGGGGTGATCGAATCGCTGAGCTACCGGAACAACACCGCTGCCAGCGTGGCGACCCTGGCAGACATCATCGGCACCAACAGCACCGCCGCCATCACCTTCGAGGATGAGCTGCTGGCGGCTCAGGTGCTGGAGTCGTTGGCTGCGGATCAGAACATCGAGCATGCCGGCATGTACGCGGCGGATCGCTCGCTGATCGCAAGCTACGGCCTCAGCACACCGCTCGAGGCGGATGCCGGGAACGTGCGGGCGCTGCTCGAGGGCGTCGCCGGCAGTGGTACCGCGGTGGAGCGCTTCGAGGGGCTCAGCTACCTCGATGCGGTGACGCCCATACATTTTGACGGCGAGATGATCGGCTACCTGCACCTTCGATCCGGGCTGGCCGGCCTGGTCGTGTCGCTGCAGCGACTGGCCATGCTGGTGATCGGCACCATCTGCCTGGCGGTGCTGATTGCCTACGCCATCTCCTTCCGGCTGACGTCCGGCATCTCCGGGCCGATCATGGACCTGTCGGTGCTGATGAAGCGGGTCACCACGGAGCACGACTACAGCCTGCGCGCCACGCCCACTTCCACCGACGAGGTGGGTGATCTGATGAATGGCTTCAATGCCATGCTGGAGCGGATCAGCTCCCGTGACCTGGCGCTCGAGCGGGCCAACGAGCGCCTGCAGCTGGCGGTGAAGGAAACGCTGGAAGCCAAGGAGGCTGCCGAGTCGGCGAACGCTGCCAAGAGCGACTTCCTGGCTCGGATGAGCCACGAGATCCGCACGCCGATGAACGGGGTGCTGGGAATGGCGGACCTGCTTCTGTCCGCAGATCTGGAGCCGAGCAACCGGAAGTTTGCCGAGACGATTCAGTCTTCCGGCGAAGCGTTGCTGGCAATCATCAATGACATCCTCGACTTCTCCAAGATAGAAGCTGGCGAGCTGGTGCTGGAAGAAACCGATTTTGATCTCGGCGACACCGTCGAGAGCGTGATAGGCCTGCTCTACAACCACGCGGTGGGCTCGGACGTGCAGCTGATTGCGGCGGTGCAGCCGGATCTGCAGACGCTGACCCGCGGCGACTCGGTGCGGCTCCGACAGGTGCTCATGAATCTGGTCGGCAACGCCATCAAGTTCACCCGCGGCGGTGAGGTGGTGGTGCAGCTGTCTCGGCAGCTGCAGGGTGGCGGCGAGCAGCAGTATCTGTTCGAGGTGCGGGACACCGGCATCGGCATTGCGCCCGAGCAGCTCGGCATGATCTTCGAGCGGTTCTCTCAGGCGGACGTATCGACGACCCGCAAGTTCGGCGGCACCGGCCTCGGGCTAGCCATCTCGAAGCAGCTGGTCGAGCTGATGGGAGGCGAGATCGGCGTGCGCAGCACGGAAGGCGAGGGCTCGACCTTCTGGTTCACCCTGCCGATTCGATCGCCGGCTGACGCCCGGATCCAGGAAGCAAGCCCATTTGCTTCGCTCAGTGGCCTGCGGGTGCTGGTGGTGGACGACACGGAAACCAACCAGCAGCTCTATCAGATGCAGCTGGAAGCCTGGGATGCGGAAGTGGAGATTGCCGGCGGCGGTGCGGAAGCCATTGCGGCCCTCGAGCGCAGGCAAAGGGCGGGCGGCCACTTCGACCTGGTGCTCCTCGATTTCTTCATGCCGTTGCAGGACGGGCTCAGCGTTGCGTCAGCCATCCGTTCTCATCCCACCGTGGTGAGCCCGAAAATCCTCATGCTGAGCTCCGCCGGGGCTGATATGGATCCGGCGCGCACCCGGGAAGCGGGCGTGGACCGTTACCTGGCAAAACCGGCCAGGCGAGCGACGCTTTACGCGGCCATTACGGAGTTGCTGCAGAAAGCGGAGGCGCCGGTGGTTGCTGCGCCCGCAACCCGAACCGAGCTGGCGCTGCCCGGCCTTCAGGTGCTGCTGGTGGAAGACATCCCGACCAACATGACGGTCGCCAGACACATGCTCAGCAGCATGGGCTGTGAGGTTTACGAGGCGGAAAACGGCGAGCAGGCCCTGGAGGCGATGGCGGAACGCCGCTTCCACGTGGTGCTGATGGATTGCCAGATGCCGATCATGGACGGCTACACGGCGACCAGGGAGCAACGTGAGCGCGAAGCCGGTGCCGGGAAGCCGGTGCCGATCATCGCGCTGACCGCAAACGCCCTGGCCGAGGACAAGCAGCGGTGCCTCGATGCGGGGATGAACGACTACCTGAGCAAACCCTTCACCCGAGAAGCGCTGCACGAGATGCTCATGCGCTGGCAGCCCACCGACCTCGCAACCAGACCGGCAGAGCCGGCGCAGCTGATCGATCAGAGCGCGCTCGATCAGATCGCCGATCTGGCGCCGGACGACAGCGGCTCGCTGATCGCCGAGGTGATCGACACCTATCTGGACAACGCCCGCTCGCTGATGAGCGAGCTGCTCGAGGCGGGCAAGACGGCCGACGCGGAAGTGATCGGCCGGACCAGCCACGCGCTCAAGTCTTCCAGCGCCAACGTGGGTGCGGCGCACTTTGCGGCCACCTGCGAGGTCATCGAGAAAGCGGCAAGAGCTTCTACGCTTGCCGATGCCGCTGAAGAGCTGGCTCGAGTCGAAGCCGAGTTCGAGGCCACCCTGGCCGCGCTGGTTCGAGCGAAGGAGCAGCTCGCGGCATGAGTGAAGTGCACACCAACGTCGTGCTGATCGCCGATGATGATCCGAGCATCCGCACCGTGATGCGCGTAGCGCTCAGGAAGGAAGGCTACGAAGTGCTCGAGGCCGCCGACGGTCGGGAGGCGGTGGCGATCTTCGCCGACCGGCAGCCGGACATGGTGCTGCTCGATGTGGAGATGCCGCACCTGGATGGCTTTGCGGCCTGCGAGCAGATGCGCACCCTGCCCGGAGGCGAGAACGTGCCCATCGTCATCGTCACCGGCCGGGATGATCTGGATGCGGTCAATCAGGCGTATCAGGCCAGCGCCACGGACTTTATCGCCAAACCCATCAACTGGCCGGTCTTCACTCATCGGGTGCGCTACGTGCTGCGCGCCAACGAGAACTACCAGAAGCTGGGCGCCAGCGAGCTGAGAAACGCCGCCCTGCTGTCGGCGATACCGGACGAGCTGCTCATCGTCGACCGGCAAGGGGTGATCCTCGAGTACTTCCCCGGCAGCCAGTCGGAGCAATCCGATCTTGGTGAGCCCGGGCGCTATCGGGTCAGCAACCTGCTCTCCGAAGAAGCCGCTGCCGAGTGCATGGAGATCATCGCTACGGTTCTGAAAACCGGCGAGATGCAGAGCTTCGAGTTCGCCATGTTCAGACGGGAACGCTGGACCCACCAGGAGGCCCGGCTGATGCGTTACCTGGACGATCGGGTCCTGGTGATCGTCACCGAGGTGACCGAGCGGAAGCTGGCGGAGCAGAGAATCCACCGGCTGGCTTACTTCGATCCGCTGACCGAGCTGCCGAACCGGCAGTACTTCATGCAGCATCTCGGCCGCATGATCGAAAGCGCCCAGGAGCAGGGCAGCAGCGTTGCCGTGTTCTACGTCGATCTGGACAACTTCAAGCGCATCAACGACAACCTCGGGCACAGCTACGGCGACGGCGTCCTGAAAGCCGTTGCCGAACGGCTGTCCGGCTGCATGCGGGCCCGCTACCCCTCGAGCCCGGATCCGGCCGAGGTGTTCGGGATCGCTCGCCTGGGGGGTGACGAGTTTGCCGCGACGGTGGAGAACGTCAGCGACGAGAAGACGCTGACCAGCATCGCCGAGCGGATTCGCCGTGAGCTCAGAGAGCCAGTGCGGTTCTCCGGCCATGAGTTTGTGGTCACCCCCAGCGTCGGCATCGCGCTTTACCCGCAGGATGGGGAAAGCGTGGACGATCTGCTCAAGCACGCCGACGTCGCTCTGTATCAGGCGAAAGGCGCCGGCCGCGACAGCATCCGCTTCTATCGGGATGCCATGAGCCTGCGCTCCATGCATCGGCTGGAGCTGGAAAACCGGCTGCGGCGGACCATCGAGAACGGTGACCTGGAGCTCTACTACCAGCCCAAGTACGAACTCGACAGCGGCCGGATCGTCGGCGCGGAAGCGCTGACCCGCTGGCGGGACGAGGACGGCGAGTACATCCCGCCGACGCAGTTCATCCCGATCGCCGAAGAGTCCGGACTGATCACACCGCTTGGCGACTGGGTGCTGCAGGCTGCCTGCCGGCAGATCAAGGACTGGCGCGATCGCCTCGACCTGGAGCTGCCGGTTGCCGTCAACATATCCAGCCACCAGCTCTATCACTGCGATCTCCTGTCGAACGTGATGCGCTCACTGTTCGATGCCTCCGTGCGGCCGAGCCTGCTGCAGCTGGAGATCACCGAGAGCATTCTCATGCGCGACGTGGATGACACCATCCGCACGCTGAAGGCGCTGAAAGAGGCGGGCCTCAGCCTCGCCATCGACGATTTCGGCACCGGCTACTCGAGCCTGAGCTACCTGAAGAAGTTCCCGCTGGACGCGCTGAAGATCGATCGTTCCTTCGTCATGGATCTCGAAGGGGACGACGACGATGCGGTGATCTGCCAGGCGATCATCGCCATGGCTTCGAGCCTCGGGCTGAAGGTGATCGCGGAGGGCATCGAAACGCAGATGCAGCTCGACTTCCTGCGCGACAACGGCTGCAGAGAGGGGCAGGGATTCTTCTTCTCCCCGCCGGTGCCGGTGCCTGAGTTCGAGCTGCTGCTGAAAACCGGGAAGCACGTCCGGAGCCGTCAGAGCCACTGAGCGCTTCGGCGCTACAATGTGCTTCTTCCAGCCTCGAGGAGCGCAGTTGAAGTACGATGTCGCCATCATCGGCGCCGGCCACAACGGCCTGGTGTGTGCCTGTTATCTGGTGGAAGCCGGCCTGAAGGTGATCATGCTGGAGCGGCGTGGGGTCGTCGGCGGCGCGGCGGTCACGGAGGAGTTTCATCCGGGCTTCAGAAACTCGGTGGCGAGCTACACCGTCAGCCTGCTGCACCCGCGGATCATCTCCGAGCTGAACCTGGCCCGGCACGGGCTGGAAATCGTCCTGCGCCCGTACTCCAACTTCCTGCCGCTGCCGGATGGCAACTGGCTGCGGACGGGTGCGAACCTGGCCGAAACCCAGGCTCAATTCCGACGCTTCTCCAACCGCGACGCCGCGCGCCTGCCTGCCTACTACGACATGCTGGAGCGGGGTGCTGCGCTGCTGCGCGAGATGCTGCTGGAGACGCCGCCGAACGCCGGCGGTGGCCTGAGGGACCTGCTGGCGGCCCTGAAGCTCGGCAACCGGTTCCGCAAGCAGAGCCAGGATGAGCATCGGGATTTGCTCGATCTGTTCACCAAGAGCGCCGGGGAGATCCTCGATGACTGGTTCGAGTCCGATCCGGTCAAGGCGGTGTTCGGCTTCGATGCCATCGTCGGCAACTATGCCTCGCCTTACTCGCCGGGTTCAGCCTACGTGCTGCTGCACCACGTGTTCGGAGAGGCCAACGGTCAGGCCGGCCAGTGGGGGCACGCCATGGGCGGCATGGGGGCCATCACCCAGGCCATGCGCGCCGAAGCTGAGGCCAGAGGCGTGGTCATCCGCACGGACGCTCCGGTCTCTGAGGTTTCCCTGGCCGGGGGAAGAGCAAGCGGCGTCAGCCTGGCCAGCGGCGAGCAGATTCAGGCAAAGGCGGTGGCGGCCAACGTGAATCCCAAGCTGCTGTTCGAGCGGCTGCTGGCCGCTGATGCCCAGCCCGCGGACTTCCGTGATCGCATCCGCCGCTACCGCAACGGCTCCGGCTCCTTCCGCATCAACGTGGCGCTCTCCGAGCTGCCCGCGTTCAGCGCCGCGCCGGACGATGATCCGGACGGCGGGGTGCGCTCCGGAATCATCATGGCGCCGTCGCTCAACTACATGGAGCAGGCTTACTTCGATGCCAGGCAGATCGGCTACGCCCGCAAGCCGGTGGTGGAGATGCTGATACCGAGCACGGTGGACGACAGCCTGGCGCCGCCGGGTGCGCACGTGGCGAGCCTGTTCTGCCAGCAGTTTGCGCCGACGCCCGACGCTGGCTGGGAGGCATTGAAACCACAGGCGGTGGAAGCCATCTTCGACACGGTGAGCGAGTTTGCGCCTAACTTCCGCGAGGCCTTGCTCGGCTACGAGGCCTTGTCGCCGCAGGATCTGGAGCAGCGCTTCGGCCTCATCGGCGGCGATATCTTCCACGGCGCCATGGGTCTGGATCAGCTGTTTTCGGCGCGGCCGGTGCTCGGCCACGGCGACTATCGGACGCCGGTATCGGGGCTTTACCTCTGCGGTTCCGGCACCCATCCCGGCGGCGGCGTGACCGGCGCGCCGGGGCACAACGCCGCCAGAGAGATGATCAGAGATCTGACCTGAGGTCTCAGTGCAGCTTCACCAGCTGCTGCCAGAACACCCGCTCGCCGTTCAGGTTCTCGCCCACCGTGAGCGGGTCGAAGCTGCCGCCGGCGTAAGCCGCTGAAAGCTCGAAGGGGGAGCGCTCGAGCAGGGCGCTCCAGCTCGCGAAGTCCCACACCTTCATCTCGTAGTCGTCCTCGACCACCCGGCCATCAGGGAAGACGAAGCGGGAGACGTGTGTCTCGGTCCCGTCGTGGTAGCCGGTGCAGGCCCACTGAGAGAGGACGGTCTCGCCCAGGTACTCGAACTCCCACTCCTCGCTGGCGCCAACCTGCACGGGCGCCTTCAGATCGAGCTGGATCCAGTAGCTGGCACCCTCGTAGAGATTGCGGGACATGGCGCTCAGATGCGCGAGCATCTCGGCCTCGGTCTGCAGGTGGGCCAGAGAGTTGATGGGGCAGACGGCCAGGTCGCAGGCCTGATCCAGATCGAAGTCGCAGACATCGGCCTGAATCCAGGTGCCCTGATGGCCGAGCTGCTCGTAGTGGGCCTGGGCCAGGGACAGCATCTCTGCGGAGGCGTCCACCCCCACCGTTTCGAAGCCCTCTTCCTTGAAGCCGCGCAGCAGCCGGCCGCTGCCGCACATTGGCTCCAGCACGGTGCCCTCGGCGAGGCCGGAGAGCCCGGAGATCGAACCCACCTCGCCGGACACCTCCCAGTCGAAGGCGGCATCGTAGAGGGCGGCGAAGGTGGTGTAGATCTCGGTCATGTCAGTCGGTCCAGGTCACCCGCCAGATTCGGCCCTCCATGGTATCGCTGACGTACAGCGCACCATCCGGGCCAACCGCAACCCCGGTCGGCCGCCAGGTGGCATTCGATGGCCGCTGCAGGTTGCTGGTGCCTTTGAAGCCGGTCATGAAGTCCTCCGGCGGGCCGGCAACGGTGCCCTCAGCAAAGGGCTGAAAGGTGATCCGATAGCCGTCCTGGGGCATGGGCGCGCGGTTCCAGGAGCCGTGCCAGGCGATGAAAACGCCGCCCTGGTAGGACGCCGGAAAGGCCTCGGCATCGTAGAAGACCAGATCGTTCGGCGCCCAGTGGGCCGGGTAGGCGTGCAGGGGGGTGAGGAAATCTCCGTCGGCTTCCGTAACCCCGTCGCCGCCGTACTCGGGCGCCAGCAGCCGCTTGCCGCTGGCCGGATCCACGTAGGTGGAAGGCCAGCCGTAGTCACCGCCGGCGATCGCCCGATGGAACTCCTCCGCCGGCAGCTCGGCGCTGGCCTCGTCGTCGTAGTAGTCCGGCCACAGGGTCGAGAGCTGATCGCGGCCATGGTTGGCGAAGAACAGCGCCTGCTCCGCATCGTTCCAGTCCAGAGCGACCGCATTGCGGATGCCGGTGACGAAGCGCTCGCCGTCGAGCTGCGCCTGATTCAGGCGGCTGGCGCTGAACTTCCAGATCGCCGCCTGTCGTTCCAGTTGCGGGCAGGGCTCGCGGCCAGGCGATCCGGGCGAGCGTTGCTTCTGCTGACAGGCGTTGGAGGGCGCGCCGACGTTGACGTAGAGCTCCCCCCGATCGTTAAGGGCAATGGATTTGGTGGCGTGCGAGCCCTGGCGGATGAAATCCTCGACGATGGTCTCCGGCTCGCCTGCCGGCATCAGGTTGTCGTCGAGCATCACCCGGCTGACGCTGACCGTGTCAGAGAAGTAGAGGAACGGGTTCTTGATCTCCAGACCGGTGGTGATGGGCAGCTTGCGCCGCTCCACCTCGTCTGCGCTGCCGTCGCCGTCCGTGTCGCGCAAGGCCACCAGCTCGCCGTCGCGCATGGCGACGAAGACGTCGCCGTTGTCGCGCACCGCAACGTGCCGGGCGCGAGCGCCGATGCCCTCATGGAAAACCTGAGCGCTGAAGCCATCCGGCAGGGTCAGCTCCGCGGCGTGGGCAGGCGCTAGAAGAAACAGGCTGAGGAGCCAGGCCAGCCAGCTCAGTTGGGGTCGTCTGATTGCCGAGGGTGTGGGTGTGCGCATCTCTTGGCCTCTGTGTGGTGGTCTTCCGATTTTCTTTTCGACCAGCAGTGGTTCTATTGATTCCTGAGTCATTCCCAGCGGACGTTGCCTTCCAGCCAGGCTTTGATCAGATGATGGGCGATGGCCAGCGCGCCCGGTACCTTGAGCACCTGGGGATCCGGATTCGAGACGCCGCTGATCACCCGATCAAAGGCATCGGCCACTTCCGCCCGCTCGAAGAAGCGCACGTCCGTCATCTCCTCCGCGTCCATGTTGATCTCGGTGCTTTCGGCCAGACCGTGGCAGCCAATCATCAGCGACGAGGGAAAAGGCCAGGGCTGCGACGAGTGGTAGCGGACCGGACCGACCTTGATGCCGGCTTCCTCCATCACCTCGCGGCGCACGGCTTCTTCGATCGACTCGCCCTGGTCGATGAAACCGGCCAGCGCCGAGTACATGCCCGTCCGCGCCAGGCGGCCGGCGGATTGCCCGAGCAGGCAGCGGTCGCCATCCAGAATCAGCATGATGGCCACCGGGTCCGTGCGGGGGAAGTGCTCGGCGCCGCATTCGGGGCAGCGCCGGACGTGGCCGCCTTTGGCCTGGCTCGTCCGCGCGCCGCAGACGCTGCAGAACTGATGCCGGCGGTGCCAGTCCACCTGGGAGCGTGCCTGCGCCAGGATGCCGGACTCGGCCATGGGCAGCCCCATGGCAGCGCGGCGGGCATCGTCGAACTGCCAGGGAGGACCCAGGTTCAGCTCGTGCATGGGGTCACCCAATGCAGAGACGTCCAGGGCGAAGTGGGCGGTGCCGCCATCCAGGCCGAGGAGGATGGGCGGCAGATCGATGCCCAGCCGCTCGATGTCGCCTTGGGTCAGCCAGCCCAGCTGCGGGCCGGCAGGATCGGCAATGGTCAGTACGTTCAGGTTCCACAGCAGCAGGTAGCGGCTGTTCGGGTCGGCGGCGGCGGCCGCGACCACGGCGTCGTCGCGGCGCATGGCGTCCGCCCGGTCCAGCGGGTTGCCGCTGAAGGTGTGCGGGTAGCTCATGCTCAGAACACCTCGCCAGCGTCACGCCGACGCTGCATCTCTTCCAGGTCCGTCATGGCCAGCGGACCACGGGCAAGCACCTGCTCGATGCGATCGCGAACGAACCCGTCCCAGGCCGGGTGGGGGAGGATATAGAAGTTGTTGGCCGCCACCGCGTCGAAGACGATGTCGGCAATTTCCGCCGGAGCCTTACCCTTGCTCAGGAGGTCGCTCATCATCGCCGCCATGAGCTCCCGGGTCTGGCTGATGTCTTCGCTGGCGGCCATGTCTTCGGGCCGGTTCCGCTCCGCATCGCTGATGTTGGTGTTGACGAAGCCGGGGCAGAGCACCGACGCGTGAATGTTGGCGCCGCGCTCATTGAAGTCGCGCTGCAGCCCTTCGGTGAGGGCCAGCACGCCGTGCTTGCTGACGCCGTAGGTGCCACCCCCGGGCAGCAAGCCGGCCAGCGAGGCGGTGTTGACGATGTGGCTGTCCTCGCCGTGCTCGAGCATGTGCGGGATGAAGGCGCGCAGCCCGTACAGCACGCCGTAGAAGTTCACGCCCATGACCCATTCCCACTCGCGGTCCTCGAGCTCCCAGACCCCTTTGCCGGCGCCGGCGGCGCTGGCGACTCCGGCGTTGTTGCAGACCAGATGCACCTTGCCGAACTCACCGATGGCTCGCTCTGCCAGGCTCTGCACGGACTCCTCGATCATGATGTTGGCGGGCACGCCGATGGCGCGTACCTGACGTTCCTCGATCCGGCGAACGGCCTGCTCGAGCGCGGTTTCCTCGATGTCGGCCAGAACCACGTTCATTCTCATTGCAGCCGCCTTCTCGGCCAGTGCCAGGCCGATGCCGCTTGCCGCGCCGGTGACGACGGCCGTTTTACCTTCGAAGTTCTGCATCTATCTCGTCAGCCTCTCTCGTCAGTGGTCAGCGCTCGAACAGCTTCCTGACCGGTATGTGGGTCGTCAGCTCTGGTTGATCCAGGATGAACACGGCGTCCTCGTACTTCGGCGGGCCGAAGCGGATCTTCGCGTCGTTCGAGGTGCCGAGCGGCTCTTTGGGGATTCTGAACATGCCGGTGTCCAGTTTCCCGTTGCTGTTCCGATCGTGATAAACGGAGATCGCGTACTCGCCGTAGGGCAGCTCCGGAAAGTGCAGGACGCTGCTGCCGTTCTCGATGGGCACAGAACCTTCCCGGACGGTGTTGTCCTCGAGCCAGCCTTCGGGCCCGGACCACATGGCGTAGACCAGGCTGCCTTCATCGGTCTTCATGCCGTCCAGGGTGACGGTCAGGCTGCCGACCTCTGCGGCCGCCATTGATGCAGTGCTTATCGCAGCGCTGAGCAGCACGATGCTTAAGCCCTGATTGTGAGCCATACAGCTTGCCTCCCGCAGGCTTACCCCTCGTGCTACGTTAACACGACGAGAACGAATCTATTTCGAAAGGCAGGCTTGGCGGGACGACTCGGTGGCTCGCGGGCTGGGGGAGAATTTGTATCCATGAACACGTCGTCGGCATCGCGTCTGAAAATAGCGTGGTTACCGCTGCTGCTCGTTTTTGCCGGCCTGATCCTCATCGTCGATACGCCGTCGCCGAAAGTGCTGCGGCTGGTGCTTCCCATAGTGCCGATCGATCGTGAGATCGCTGATGAATTCGCCCTGCTGCTCGATGAGCAGGCGGATGTCACTATCCGTCAGGTTCAGCTCAGCGAGCCCGACAAAGGCGAGCTGCACGCCTTGCTGCAAGGGGAAGCGGATCTCGCCATGGTTTCCAACAAGGCGGCGTTTCACCCGGACATAATGACGGTCATCCCGCTCTACCCGCGCGTCCTGCACATCGCGCACCGCGTCGGTCTCGCGGCAGACGATCTGGAGACGCTGCTGCTTGCGGGATCCGTTGATGCGGGTCCGCCAGGTTCCACCGCCAGGCAGTTTCTCGAGCAGAGCCTGTCGCTGTTCGAGATGGCGGCGGAGCAGATCAGGTTTGTCGATACTGACGGCTGCGCGGATGTGATCGTGCTGTACGCACCGATCTCGAGCAAAGTGTCTGCGCCGCTCGAGCAATGCGGCGAGTACCTGCTCTTCAGCCTGGGCGACCTGGATGAGCTGGGCAGAGGATCACTGGTGGACGCGCTGATGCTGCAGAACCCCAGAGTTCGACCCTTCGTCATCCCGCGGAGGATCTATGGTGATCTTGCGCCCGATCCGCTGGTCACCCTGGCCGTCGACCAGTTGCTGGTAGCCCATGAATCGGTGCCGGAAGCGGATATCTACGACCTGATGAGCGAGATACAGCGTCTGCAGCACGCCATTGCCGATCAGCACCCGGCCATATTCGACAACCTGTCAGAGTCGTTTTCGGGCTCCAAGTCGACCTTCGCGTTGCACCAGGGGACTCAGTCCTTCATCGAGCGCGACGAGCCGGACCTGATCGAGCGGTACTCCGGTGTGGCCGAGGTCCTGGTGACTCTGTTCGTCGGCATCGTCAGCGGAGGCTATGCCATGTTCCGGCTGTATCAGGTGCGCCAGAAGGATCGAATCGATCGGTTTTACGAGCAGATACTGTCGATCAGGGACTCGCTGGCCGGAGAGAACCCACCGGACTACGAATCGGTGCGGGTTCAGGTCCGCGATCTGCAGGATCGGGCGCTGACCCTGTTGATCGACGAGAAGCTGGCTGGGGACGAGAGCTTCCGCATCTTCATCGAGCTGGGGAACGACCTGCTTGATGACGTAAGAAGCCACAAAGCACCCGGCGGGTAACATACCGTATTATACGTGGCAGGGGGCTCTCACACGCCGCAAACTGCGGTGAGCAGGGAAGGGATACGGCGCCGTGCAGTTCAGAATCAGGCGTGGATTAGACATTCCAATTGATGGTGCGCCGGCAGCAGAGGTGGAATCGGCTGCGGCGGTTCGAAGCGTTGCCCTGCTGGGCGCTGACTACGTTGGCCTGGAACCACGGATGCTGGTCCAGGAAGGCGATCGGGTCGAAGCCGGCCAGCCGCTCCTGCAGCACAAACGCGATCCGGCTGTTGTTTACCCGTCTCCGGGCTCGGGCACGGTCAGCGCCATCCATCGAGGCGCGCGACGTGTTCTCAAATCTGTGGTCGTTGATCTCGATCCCGCAGCGGACGCCTCAGGCTACGCGCCCGGATCAGACGAGGGTTCAACCAGCGTTCGCGCCGCGCTGCTTGATAGCGGCCTGTGGACAGCCTTTCGGACCCGCCCGTTCAGTCGGGTGCCTCATTCGGAAGCCAACCCCGATGCGATTTTTGTCACGGCGATGGACTCTCGGCCGCTGGCGGCCGATCCGCTGCCGATCATCAATGCGCAGCAAGAGGCGTTCAGCGAAGGGTTGACCGCGCTGACCCGACTCGGGGAAGGGCCGGTATTTCTTTGCACCGCCTCCGACGCGGAGTCCCTGTCATTGCCGCAAGGCGTTCAACAGGCCGGATTCTCCGGTCCGCACCCGGCCGGGCTGCCGGGGACGCACATCCATCATCTCCATCCTGTGGGAGCCGGCCGCAGCGTCTGGCACATCGGCTATCAGGATGTCATTGCCATTGGCCATTTCGTTGGCAGAAAGACGATTCCGCTGGAGCGTGTGGTTGCGCTCGGCGGCAGTGGGTTTGAGCGGCCGCGCCTGGTCCGGACGCGGCTCGGCGCGTCCATCGATGAGCTGACCGCCGGTGAGTGCGTCGCTCACAGCGGGGCCCCAGAGATGCCCCGACTCATCTCCGGTTCGGTGCTCGATGGGCGCACGGCTGCAGGCTCGGAGGCCTGGCTGGGCCGGCACCACCTGCAGGTGACGGCGCTGCCGCAACCGCAGCGTGCTCGCAGCCTGCGCTGGGCGAAGCTGTTCGAAGACCGGTTCAGCTTTGCCGGAACCTTCGCCTGGACGAAACGTGGTCGGCCCAAGGTGCCGTTCGATGCGGACCAGAACGGTCGTGCGACGGCCCTGGTGCCGCTCGACGCCTTCGAGAAGCTGATGCCGATGGACATGCTGGCGGAGCCGCTGCTGCGGGCGCTGCTGGTGGGCGACACCGATCAGGCTCAGGCGCTCGGCGCCTTGGAGCTGGATGAAGAGGATCTGGCGCTCTGCTCGTTCGTCTGCCCGGGGAAAAACGACTACGGGTCAGTGCTGCGGATCAACCTCGACACCATCGAGCGCGAGGGCTAGATGGCGCGCAGGGAGGGAAGGCTGGATCCGTACATCAGGGCATTGCACGTGCTCTGGGATCGCTTCCTCTGGACGCGTCATCAGCCCACGCAGTTTGCGCCGCACATCCGCGATCGGATTAACACCCAGCGCCTGCTGAACAACTTCGTCATCGCCTCGATTCCCTGCGCGCTGATCGGCTGCTGGAATCTGGGCGATCAGATCCACATCACCCTCGAGCTGCTCGGGAACCCACCGCTCGAGGGTTGGCGGGCGGAGACGATGATGGCCCTTGGCCTGGATTTCGACTCCAGTTCCATCCTGGCCGGTCTCCTGCACGGCCTGCTTTACTTCGTGCCTGTTCTGCTCACCGCGATCCTGGTGGGTGCCCTCTGTGAGGTGGTTTTTGCTGTCGGTCGTGACAAGCGGGTGGACGAAGGGCTGCTCTCGAACGCCTGGCTGTTCAGCCTGATCCTGCCGCCGAGCATTGCCCTGCCTCAGGTCGCGCTGGGAATGCTCTTCGCTATGGTGGTGGCGAAAGGGATCTATGGTGGTACCGGGCGTTACCTGGTCAGCCCACCCGTGCTGGGCCTGAGCTTCCTGACCTTCTCCTATTCGAACGTGCTATTCGGCGCGGACTCATGGGTTCCCGTACCTGGTTACGATGATCTCACCACCATCGAGATCGCCGTGCTCGAAGGCGGGACCCGGGCCCTCGAGCAGGTGGACTACAGCTGGCTGCAGTTGTTCATCGGCAACCAACCAGGTCCGTTCGGGGTCACCTCGGCACTTGCCTGCCTGCTCGGCGCGATCTGGCTGATCCACTCCGGCTCAGGATCCTGGCGGATCATGGCCGGCTCGGCGATCGGCATGGTGCTGTCGGTGAGCCTGTTGCAGGCGATCGGCCCCGACAACGATCCGATGTTCGATACCCCCTGGTACTGGCACGCAGTCATCGGCGGCTGGGCGTTCGGCACGGTGTTTCTCGCTACGGATCCAATGGCCGCGGCAACCACCCGCGTCGGTCGCTGGGTGTTCGGCCTGATGGTCGGCCTGCTGACCATACTGGTTCGACTTACCAACCCGGCTTACTTCGAGGGGGTGGTGTTCGCCATCCTGCTGGCCAGCATATTTGCCCCGCTCTGCGACTACTTCGTGGTCGAGCGCAATATCAAGCGGCGCCAGGCGCGATTGGCGGCGGTCGGCAACGGTGCTGCGGAGGCAGAGGCTGAGGCCAGGGAGGCGTCGGCATGACCGAGACCCCCGTCCGCTCGCTGCTGATCCTGCTCGTCGTGGCGCTCGTCTGCTCCGTGCTGGTGAGCGTGTCTGCCGTGATGTTGCGGCCGATTCAGCTGCAGAACGAGCTGATCCAGCGCTACCGGAACATCGTTGCTCTCACCGGCCTGACCTCGACGGGAGAGCAGCTGGCGGACCAGGCTGTTCTCGACGCGGTGAACGATCTCGATGTCCGAGTGGTGGACCTGAACACGGGGCGGTTCGCGCCGGATATCGATCCGGATACCGTCAACGCGCGAGCGGCCTTGAACGATCCCGAGGCGTCAGTGGCCATCCCCGCGGGCGCTGATAAGGCTCGTCTAGGACGCCGAGCCGTGCACGAGGTGGTCTACCTGGTGTGGGCGGACGATGAGCTGGAGCGGATCATCCTGCCAATCAGCGGTCAGGGCATGTGGTCGACCCTGTACGGTTACCTGGCGCTGGAGGGAGACCTGAACACCATCGCCGCGGTGACCTTCTACGAGCAGGCTGAAACGGCTGGGCTCGGCGACCAGATTCAGGATCCGAACTGGAACGCTCGCTGGGCGGGCAGGCGCCTGTACAGCAACAGCGGCGAGCTGCGGTTCCGCATTGCGAACGGACCCGTCGACGATGACAGCGCCGCGGCTGCGCATGACGTGGATGGCCTGTCCGGCGCGACGGTGACGGCCAACGCGGTGACCGCCCTGGTGCGCTTCTGGTTTGCCGACGAAGGCTTCGGGCCCTTCCTTCTAGAGCTTCGAAATGACCCGCCGGTGCGATCCGCAACCGGCACAGGAGCAGACTGATGGCCGTACGGGAAACGCTGTTCGATCCGGTCGTCAGCCGGAATCCAGTCACGCTGCAGGTGCTCGGCATCTGCTCGGCGCTGGCAATCACCAACTCGCTGAACACCGCCCTCGTCATGGGGATCTCTCTGACCGCGGTGCTGGTCTTTTCCAACGCCTCGATCAGCCTGATCCGCAACTTCATTCCGTCGTCGCTGCGCATCATCATCCAGGTGACCATCATTGCCACCGGCGTCATCGTGGTCGACCAGGTGCTGCAGGCGTTCGCGCCGGAGGTGGCGCGAACGCTTTCGGTCTTCATCAGCCTGATCGTGACCAACTGCATCGTGCTCGGACGGGCGGAAGCCTTTGCGGTAAAGAACACGGTCGGCATGAGCGTGCTGGATGGGATTGGCAACGGCCTCGGCTACACGCTGGTGCTAGCGGTGGTGGCCTTCATCCGCGAGCTGTTCGGTGCCGGCAGCCTGCTCGGTTACCCCGTTCTCCCGCTGGTCGCGGATGGTGGCTGGTACCTGCCGAACTCGCTGATGCTGCTGCCGCCGAGCGCCTTTTTCATCATCGGCTTTCTAATCTGGGCCATCCGCGCCTGGAAGCGGGACCAGGTTGAGGATCGGGAGTTCGCGCAGGTGGACACGCGGGAGATCCCGGATGAGCGACCCGGTGACATCGTCGCAGCGAGGACGTCGGCATGAACGAGCTGTTCGACATCTTTATCCGCGCGGTGCTGATCGAGAACCTGGCGCTCGCCTTCTTCCTCGGCATGTGCACGTTCCTGGCCGTTTCCAAGCAGGTGAAGACGACCCTGGGGCTCGGCGCTGCAGTCATCGTAGTGGAGACCATCAGCGTCCCGTTGAACAACCTGATCTACAACTACCTGCTGCGCGAAGGGGCGCTGGCCTGGGCCGGACTGGGACACCTTGATTTCAGCTTCCTCGGGCTCATCAGCTACATCGGCGTCATCGCCGCCATGGTGCAGATCCTGGAGATGTTCCTGTCGCGCTTTCTCCCGTCCCTGTACGCGGCGCTCGGTATCTTTCTGCCGCTGCTCACCGTGAACTGCGCCATTCTCGGTGCCTCGCTGTTCATGGTGCAGCGTGACTACACCTTTACTGAGAGTGCTGCTTATGGCTTCGGGGTCGGGGTGGGCTGGGCGCTGGCTATCGTCGCGCTGGCCGGCCTGCGCGAGAAGATGCGCTACTCCGATGTGCCGGACGGCATGGAGGGGCTGGGTATCACCTTCGTCACCGTTGGGCTCATGTCGTTGGCGTTCATGGGCATCTCGGGCATCGAGCTTTAGGAGGCGGTTTTGCTGGAAATCATCGTCGCCGTTGGACTCTTCACGCTGGTGGTGATCGCGCTCGGCGTGATCATCCTGCTGTCCAGGTCGGTGCTGGTGCCGAGCGGTGATGTGCACATCGTCGTCAACGGCGAGCGGGACATAGCAGTTCCGGTTGGCGACAAGCTTCTGAACGTGCTGACCGGTCAGTCGCTGTTTCTCCCCTCCGCCTGCGGCGGCGGGGGTACCTGCGGCCAGTGCAAGGTGAAGATCCTCGAGGGCGGTGGTGAGCTGCTGCCCACCGAGAAGGCGCACATCAACAAGCGGGCGGCTCGCGAGGGCGAGCGGCTGGCGTGCCAGGTCAGCGTAGCCGGCGATCTTGCCATCGAGGTGCCGGAGGAGGTGTTCGGCGTCAACCGCTGGGAGTGCACGGTGCGCTCCAACGAGAACGTTGCAACCTTCATCAAAGAGTTTGTGCTCGAATTGCCGCCCGGCGAGGTCATGAACTTCCGGGCCGGCGGCTACATTCAGATAGAGTGCCCGCCTTACCAGCTCTCCTACTCGGACATCGATGTGCCGGAAGCCTTTCGGGAGGAGTGGGAACGCTACCAGCTGTTCGACCTGGAGTCGGTGGTCGAGAAGCCGGACATGAGAGCCTACTCGATGGCGAACTACCCCGAAGAAGACACCATCGTGATGCTCAACGTGCGGATTGCCACGCCACCCCCGAACGCGCCGGCAGGCACCCCGCCCGGGATCATGTCTTCCTACATCTTCGGTCGGAAACCCGGCGACAAAGTGCTGGTCTCGGGACCTTACGGTGAGTTCTTTGCCCGGGAGACGGACGCGGAGATGGTCTTCGTCGGTGGCGGGGCGGGGATGGCGCCCATGCGATCGCACATCTTCGATCAGCTGAAAAGGTTGAAGAGTGGCCGCAAGATCACGTTCTGGTACGGCGCCCGGAGCCTCCGGGAAGCGTTTTACGTTGAGGAGTTCGACGCGCTGGCAGCCGAGCATGACAACTTCGAGTGGCACCTGGCTCTGTCGGAGCCGTTGCCGGAAGATGACTGGACGGGACTAACCGGTTTCGTGCACGACGTGCTCTACGAGAACTACCTGAAAGATCACCCGGCGCCGGAAGACTGTGAGTACTACATGTGTGGGCCGCCGGTGATGAACGCCGCGGTGATCGCCATGCTGGATGAGCAGGGTGTTTCGCCAGACAACATCCTTCTGGATGACTTCGGAGGCTGAATCAGGATGAGCGGACTGACTGAAGTGTTGCTGGTGGTATTTCTGATCTTCGCGGGCAGCGCCGGGCTGCTCGTGCTGGTCCAGCGGCTTGCGAAGAAGCCGCTGCCGGTGGGGTGCACGCCGGTGGATGGCGAGTGTTGCCTGGAGTCCGAGTCGACTCGCGTCTGCGCCGCTGAGCTGCAGCGCAGACAGGAGGTGCACGATGCTGGTGCGTGACTACATGACGAAGCAGGTCATCACTCTGTCGCCAAAAACGGAGATTCTTAAAGCGTTGATGGTGCTGGCGGAAAACGACATCTCCGGCGCGCCGGTGTTGGATGCTGACGGCTCGGTGGTCGGCATGCTGACCGAGAAGGACTGCCTGAAGAGCGCGCTGGAGGCCACCTATCACTCGGAGTTCGGCGGGCTGGTAGCGGACTACATGAACGCGGATGTGGCCGCGGTGGATCCGGATGACGGTGTGGTGAAGGTGGCAGAGCGCTTTGTGGCGCACGCATATCACAGGTATCCCGTATTGGAAGATGGTTCGTTAGTGGGGATCATCAGCAGAAGGGACGTAATACAAGCGCTAGCAGGGGCGTGGCAATGGAAGTAGTGAGGATCACGACAGGGAGATCTATCCGAGGTTTGGCGTGGCTGCTGGCCGCGATCGTCACGTTCGCGCTTGCCGGCTGCAGCGGCGATGACGGCGAGCGGGGACCGCCTGGTCCGCCCGGACCTCCTGGCCCGCCTGCCGGCGTCGACATCGGCAATGCTGCCGAAATCAACGCGGAGATTCTCGATGTGACCATCGCCAGCCCGCCGGTGGTGGAGTTTTCCCTTGCCGACGGGAACGGCAATCCGGTCAAGAACCTTCCCGCCGGCGACATCGGCTTCAAGCTGGCGAAGCTGATGCCGGGCACCGATGGCAATGCCAGCGCCTGGCAGAGTTACGTCAACGAGGTGGAGCAGCCGGGCGTTGGGCCAGGCACCGAGCCCCAGGTCCAGGCGGCTACTGAAAACGGCGCCTCAGGCACGCTGGTCGACAACGATGACGGCACCTACACCTATACCTTTGCGCTGGATGTGGAAAACGTCACCGACCCGATCGATGTGCCCTACGAGCCGGACCTGACCCATCGCGTCAGCTTCGAGATCCGCGGCTACGCGCCGGTACGCAATCCGGTTTACACCTTCCGCCCATCGGATAACGCGACCAGCGGGCTGTTCAGCCGCGACATTGCCGACATGGCTACCTGCAACAACTGCCATGCCGACCTCGCCTTCCATGGCGGTGCCCGGTTCGAAGTGCAGGAGTGCGTCACCTGCCACAACCCCGGATCCGCTGATGCAAACAGCGGCAACACGGTGGACATGACCGTGATGACCCACAAGATCCACCACGGCGCTAACCTGCCGAGCGTGATTGCCGGCGGTGACTACTGCATCTTCGGCTTTCGGGATATCGAGCACTGCTATGGCGACGTGGTTCACCCGCAGGACATACGAGCCTGCAGCAACTGCCATGATGCGGATGATCCTGCGACGCCGGATGCGGCGAACTGGTACGAGGTGCCTACCGAGCAGGCCTGTGGCTCCTGCCATGACGACGTGAACTTCGCCACTGGAGAGAATCACGGCCCGGACATCCCGGCGGACAACACCCAATGCATCAGCTGCCATGCGAACAACCCGAACTCCCGCATCGAGGTGCGCCAGGCGCATCGGATCCTCGAGCGCGAAGCGGCAGCCGCCTACCAGTACAACCTGATCGACGTGACCACCCCCGGGCCAGGGGCGGGGCCAATCGCCACCTTCTCTGTGACCAATCCGCTCGATGGGGATGCGGCTTACGATCTTGAAAACACGCCGAGCATCGCCAACGGCAACACTCGGTTGTCCGTCAGCTGGGAGACGACAGACTACGGCAACGTGGGCAACGGCCGGGACAACAGCCAACCGGAGGCGACGTCGATCTACGATGGCACCGGCGCGCTGGCCGCTGTGCCGAACGGCGACCTGACCTACGACCTGACGCTCGGTGCCGTGGCAGCAGATGCCACCGGTTCCGGAGTGGTGGTGTTCGAAGGTCGGGTAGAAGACGACGAGTTGGGCAGGCTTGCGGTGACCAACGCGCATGCCTACTTCGCGATCACGGACGATCCGGCAGCGCCTGAACCGCGACGGGTATCTGTGGAGATGGCGCGCTGCAACGACTGCCACGACTCGTTCAGCTTCCACGGGGCCCGCAACACGGACTCCATCGAAGCCTGTCAGACCTGTCACAACGCCAACGCAGCTCGAGGCGGTACGCCCAGCGCCGGGCCGATGGACGTCAAGTACTTCCTGCATCGCAAGCACGCGGTGGATGACATCCGCTACCCGCAACCCGTCAGCAACTGCATCGGCTGCCACACCGAGGACGGCTTCTATCCAACGCCTGCATCCGCCAGCGTGCTGCCCACCAGCACCAACCGGGGCGTCGATCCGATCGATCCGTTCGACAACGACCGCATCACCGCAAACACCGCGGCCTGCTCGGTCTGCCACAGCGGCGACGATGCGCGTATTCACATGGAGCAGAACGGCGGTTCGCTGACTGCCTGCCTGGCCTCGGATGGCACCGTTACCAGGCGGGTCGATCAGTGTGGCGTGACGCTGGGCGAGGTGATCCAGGAGAGCTGCACCGTCTGCCATGGGCCGGGTCGAAGCGCCGATACGGCGGTTGTTCATGGGCTGTAGCGAAGTAAGAGACTAGGAGGGACTCATGCACGAAGGCGGAAACCAAAGCGCAGTCGGCGTTGGAAAGCCGGGCTTGCCGGCCATCCTGCTGCTCGCCTGCATCTGGGCCACCGTGCCCCTGAGTGCAAACGCCGAGCAGGCACCTCGGACGCCGACCGCGCACTACACGGACGCCGGCACCGAAGGCTGCCTGCGCTGCCACGGCGGCGACAACATGCTGGTGGTGATGGAGAGCGCGCATGGCGATCAGTCGAATCCCCACGCCCCGTTCAGCCCGGATCAGGCCGGCTGCGAAGCCTGCCATGGGCCGGGCAGCCTGCATGTGTCCCGATCCCGCGGCGGCGCCGGCTTCCCGGCGCTTGCGCGGTTCGGACGTGGCGGCGATCCGGTGCCGGAGCAACTGCAGCTCTGCCTCAGCTGTCACGGGGAGGATATGGGTGAGCACGCCGGCATGGCGTTCACGGGCAGCCTGCACGACACCGGGCGCATGACCTGCTCCACCTGTCATCAGGTGCACACGGCCGAAAACGTGCTGGCGAGCCGCGACGCGCAGATCGAGAACTGCGCCACCTGTCACGCCAGTCAGATCGAAGAGCACAATCGGTTCGAAGGCCGTGGCATCGTCTTCGATCGGCTGACCTGCCATGACTGTCACGATGTCCATCAGCTGATGCGACGCGAGTAAGCCTGGCATGCCGGTCCGTTCTGCTGGAACGCTGCTCTGGCTCCTGCTGCTGGCAGGCATGGCGCCTGCTGCCCTGGCGCAGCATCAGGATGTCGGCTTGAGCCCGGAAGGCGCCGACACCTGCCTCGGCTGCCACAACGGCGAGCAGATGCTGGTGATCTTCCGCACGGCGCATGGGCAGCAGGCAGATCCGCAATCGCCCATGGCATCGCTGCAGTGTGAAGCCTGCCACGGGGCGGGCGGTGAGCACGCCGACCGGCGGTTAGCGGGGCCGGTGCATCCAACCATTGTCGGCTTCGGCCGGAACTCGGAGACGCCGGTTGCGGAGCAGAACCAGGCCTGTGCTTCCTGCCATGACGCCGACGTGGGGCTGAACTGGCACGGCAGCCTGCATGAGCGCAACGATACAGCCTGCGTCGCCTGCCACAGCGTGCACACTGAGCGGGACCCGGTCAGCCTGCAGACCTCGCAGGCGGAAGTCTGCTTCGACTGCCACCGTTCGCAGCGGGCGGACAGCATGAAGCCCTCAACCCATCCCATTCGCTTCGATGCCATGGTCTGCACCGACTGCCACGACCCGCACGGCTCGGTGGCGGACGCGCTCCTGGTGAAGAACACCACCAACGAGCTTTGCGTGAGCTGCCATGCGGAGTATCGGGGCCCAATGCTGTTCGACCACGCGCCGGTCAGCGAGGATTGCACCCTCTGCCACGAGCCGCACGGCTCGGTGCACCCTGCGCTGCTCAATCGCACGGCGCCGCTGCTCTGTCAGTCCTGCCACTCGCAGCGCGGTCATCCGAGCCTGTCCTTCACCGATCAGAGCCTGCCGGATGGCAACCCATCGGCGATGGTGCTCGGCAGGAGCTGCGCCAACTGCCATACCCAGGTGCACGGGTCGAACCATCCGTCCGGGTTCAACCTGATGCGATGATGATGATCATTCGAGCGTTCACAGCCATCGTCCTGCTCTGCCTCAGCGGCGCGGCGCTGGCTGCGCAGTCGCAACCGGAAGGCTGGTCCTGCGATCGCTGCGATCAGGGCCGCAACTGGAACCTGAATCTGAACCTGGCGCCCGCTTACGTGGCTGACGATGCGTTCCGCTTCGGCGACTACACCGGCATGGATGAGAAGGGCGGTTACCTGACGGGCGATGTGATCGCCAACTACGTGGACGAGCGCGCTCGCTATCTGCGTCTGGATGGTTTCACCCTGAGTCCGGACTTCACCCAGCTGTTTCTCGAGACCGGCCGTCAGGGCAGCTGGGAAGTCAGGGGCGCCTATCAGGCGATCCCGCGACGATTCTACGATGCGACGGTGACGCCCTACGCCGGCAACGGCGGCGGCTTGCTGACCTTGCCCGATGGCTGGGTGCGCGCACCAACCACGGGCCTGATGACGTCGCTGGACGACAGCCTGAGTCCGGTGAAGATCGAGCGGGATCTGGACATCTGGAAGCTCGGCGGCACGATCAGGCCCAGCACCCGCTGGCGTCTGGACGTCGACTTCCGGCGCCAGGAGAAGCAGGGCGTCAATCTGGGTTCGGGCAGCGTGCTCTACAGCGCCGCCGAGCTGGCCCGGCCCGTCGACTACACCACGGACGATCTGGAGCTTGCCGTTCGCACCAACGGCGACGGCTGGGAAGCCAGCTTCAGCTACCTCGGCTCCTACTTCGACAACGGCGAAGAGACGCTCACCTGGGACAACGCCTTCTCGAGCGGCCTGGGCGCCGATGCGGGCAGTACGACCCTGGCTCCGGACAACGAGCTGCACCAGCTGACCCTGGCCGGCGCCATGCGGCTGCCGAAGCGCACCGTGCTCTCCGGCCAGCTGGCCGTCGGTCGCATGAGTCAGGACGAAGCGCTGGCGCCGTACACCATCAACCCGAGCATCACGACCGAGCCGCTGCCGACGCTGAGTGCGGACGCGGAAGCCAACACTTTCAACCTGAACCTGCGCGGCGTTACCTCGCCATCGCGACGTCTGACCCTGGAAGCCGAGCTGCGTTACAACGAGTTCGACAATCGCACCGACGTCAACAACTTCGACTACGTCATCACGGACGCGGTACCGGCCGCCCTGGCGGTTGCCAACCCGACTTACGACTACGAGCGGACCGAACTGAAGCTGCGTGGCGAGTACCGTCCGGGTCGTCGGCTGAAGCTGCATCTCGGCTATGACGGCAAGCGCTTCGAGCGCAGCGCTCAGGAACGCCGCACGACGGACACCGACCGGTTCTGGTTCCGCCTGCATCGGCGCCTGGGTGCGGATGCGGATCTGGACTTCGATCTGTTTCTCGAGGAGCGGGAAGGCTCGAGCTACGAGTCCCTGGATCGGGCGGTCAACGAGCAGAATCCGCTCATGCGCAAGTACAACCTGTCGGACCGGGAGCGCTACGGCCTGCGCCTGAGAGGATCGGTGTTCCCGGCTGACCGCTGGGACTTCGGCTGGGAGCTCGAGTACGGCGAGGACGACTACAAGGAAACGGACATCGGCCTCACCAGAACCCGATACACCCGGGCGGGACTGGATGCGAGCTGGCTGCTCGGCCGCAAAGGGGTGCTGTTCGGTGCCGTGAACACCGAGGTGGTGGACGCGGACCAGGCGGGCAGCCAGTCGTTTTCGGCACCGGACTGGGCGGCGACCACGTCAGACCGGTTTGATACCGCCAGCATCGGTTTTGAGCATCCGGCGCTGTTCGGGCCCGCCGGCTTCGAGCTTGCCTACAGCTGGTCGCAGGGGCGCGGTGAGATCAGCAACAACACCAGCGGCCTGGCCGGCAGCTTCCCGGACCTCACCAGCCGCCGGCACCGGTTCGATCTGGGCGTGACTTACCCGCTGGGTACTTCCTGGACCATGGGCGTCAACTATCTGTTCGAGAAGGTGCGCAGCGATGACTGGTCGCTCGCAGGCGTGGATCCGAGCACCGTCAGCAACCTGCTGTCGATGGGCGCGGACCCGTTCAACTATGAGGTCAACGTGGTTTACCTGAGCTTCCGCTACCTGCGGTCAGCCAGATAGCAGCTCGTCTGAGCTGTGGTTCAGTTTTAAGGTCTGTTTTAAGGATAGGAGCAAACATGTATCTACGATCAACTCTGCTGTCAGTTTCGCTGCTGCTTGCGGGACAGGCGTTGGCGGATCCCTCCGCCTGTATGAGCTGCCATGATGCGGACGAGTTCGACGGGATGAGCGCCGAGGCGGTGCAGGAAGCCCTGGCCGACCCGGGGCTGCCGCCGCACGGCAGGTTTGCAGAGATGACGATCGAAGAGGTGAAGGCGCTGCTGGCCGCTTTGGCCGAGTAGACCGCCGCCTGTCAGGGGCCTCGTTGGCCGAGGCGCTTGCTGGTGATCCTGGCGATGCGCGTGCACTCGTCAGAGCAGTAGCGGCGACCGGCGTAAGGGGTGAACAGATCCTCGCAGACCGGGCAGTTGCGGGCTTCCTTCTGCTCCACGGTCAGCTCGCCTTTCTTTCTTTTCTCCAGGAGCTCGGAGATCTGCCGGTTTTCCTGAACCAGCGCGCGGAACTCCGAATCGCTGATGTCCAGCAGCTCGAGAACCGTGCTCACTGACAGGCGCGGCGAGCGGAGAAGCAGGGCTGCGGCTGATTCCTGTAGCGAGTCCATGCCTTAGGCGAAACCTGTTGCCGATCTAATCGCCTATGATCGCACAAAGCGGAACGCTGGTAATGGAAACTGTTTCACAGCAATACGTTGTGCCAGCCCCGCGCCAGCAGGGAGAAACATGTCAAGACCCCGAATGATCATCGACTGCGATCCCGGTCACGACGACGCGCTGGCCTTGCTGCTGGCGAGCCACGTCGCAGAGGTGGTGGGCGTCACCACCGTGAGCGGCAACGCGCCGCTGGCAGAAGTGACGCGAAATGCTCAGTCACTGGTGCAGCTGCTGGCGGCTGACATCCCCGTGCACGCAGGCGCGCAGCGGGCGCTTGCAGCCGGTGCCGGGGAAGAAGGTCGTCACGCGACTCATGTACACGGCTCGAGCGGCATGGACGGGGTCACGCTGCCCGAGGTGAGCGTTGCAGCGCCTCAAGATGCGGTGCCGTTTTTGCTCGAAACCACCCGGGCAGAACCCGGCCTCTGGCTGGTCGCCATCGGCCCACTGACCAACGTCGCCCTGGCGATACTGGAAGACGCGGACTTCGTCGGTCGGCTCGCCGGCATCAGCATCATGGGCGGCAGCACCAGAGGCGGCAACGTGACCGCGGCAGCGGAGTTCAACATCTGGGCGGATCCCGAGGCGGCTGACATGGTGTTTCGCGCCGGGGCGAAGATCCGTCTCTGCGGCCTGAACCTGACCCACCAACTGAAAACGTCGGCGCCGCTGCTCGAGCAGATCCGGCGCCTGGACAGCCGACCGGCCCGGTTGGCAGCTGAGGTGATCGAGTATCTGCATGGCCGGATGCAGGAGCTGACCGGAGAAGCGGCGGCAGCGCTTCACGATCCCTGCGCCGTACTGGCGGTCACCCACCCGCAGCTCTTCGAGTTTGTGCCCCGCCCCGTAGGCGTCGCGCTGGAAGATCCGCTGACCCGTGGCATGACCGTGGTGGATGAGCGGTATGCCGGCAGGAACAGCCCGAACCAGGTAGAGGTCGCCTACCGGATCGATTCGGCGCGGGCGTTCGAGCTGCTGCTGGCGGCGCTGGCCGGGGAACCGGGTGCCTGAGCTGCTGCTATAGTTTCGCTCGATCAGATCAGTCAGGGGGGCAGCGGTGAAAACAGTACGGGACTCGGTGAGCGAAGCGGAGTGGCTGGCGCGGCAGGATCTGGCGGCGTTCTACCGGCTGGTGGCCGGCTACGGCTGGGACGACCTGCTGCTGGCGCATCTGTCCTGCCGGGTGCCCGGCGAAGACGCTTATCTGATTAATCCTTTCGGCCTGCTGTTCGAAGAGATCACCGCGTCGAGCCTGCTGAAGGTGGACTACACCGGTCAGAAGCTGCTCGAAAGCAGTTACGACATTTCGCCGGAAGCCAACGTGATTCACGGCGCGCTGCTGACGGCGCGCAGCGACATCAACAGCGTTGCCCACGTGCACACCGTCGAAGGCACTGCAATTGCCAGCCGGGTCGAAGGCCTGCGGAACATCTCCCAGCAATCGATGATCGTTGCCGCTTCTCTTGCTTACCACGACTACGAAGGCGTGGTGCTGGATCCGGCGGAAGCGCCTCGGCTCGCCGCTGACCTGGGCGATGCCCGGCACATGATTCTCCGCAACCACGGCCTGCTGACGGTGGGCGCCTCGGTCTCGCAGGCGTTCCAGGGGCTCTACAACCTGCAGCGTGCCTGCGAGATGCAGGTGGCTGCAGAATCCGGGGACGCGCCGCTCATTCACATCTCAGAAAAGATCATGGGAAAAACGGCGGCTATGTTTGCGTCGGCCGCTGCTGTGAATCCAGGGCCGGACCTGCTGTGGGAAGCGCTGCTGCGCAGGCTGGATCGAACCCAGCCTGACTTTCGCAGCTGATCGAAAGCGCTGAACCGGCGCGCGTTACTCCTGAGAGCCGACGGCACCGCCGCGAAGCGGGAAGCCGGCCAGCGCCTCAGCGACAATGGCGTCCAGAACCTGCTGCTGATTCTCCCGGTCCGCATCGGTGATCTTCTTGCTCGCCACGCCGTGGAAGGCCGGGTTGTGGCTGGCCACGTCGAAGATGTCGACGGCGAGCTGGCCTTCAGTGTACTGGCGAACCCGGGTTTCGGTGCCGTAGTTGTAGCCGTAGTAGTAGCCGCGGCGGGAGTAGCCGGTGTGGAAGCTGGACGGATAGGTGTCCACCTTGATCTGGTCGCGGGAACCCACGGTAAAGCCGATGGCCATGCTGGCGGCCTCCGGGTCGCTGACCTCGTTGTAACCCTTGCCGTTCATGGCGATCCGGATGGACTCCATCAGCCGCCCCTGCAGCATGGGGTTCACCGCCCCCTGAGCCTGACTCACCGCCATGGGGTTTTCGGAGATGAAGGCGTAAGTCTCGTAGCCCCGGAAGTCGACTTCCCTGTTGTAGTCGTAGGTGCTCTCAATGCCACCACTGGAGGAGCAGGCGCCGACGATAAACAGCAGCCCGAGAGAAGCCACAGCGATGAGTGCGCGATTGAGCATGTTCAATTCCCTTTGGTTCGCAGTTGGGGCGGATCTTAACAGGGAAATCCGCTCGGAGATTCTCTGTGCCGGAGAAATCTCGCGGCTCTGTTCGCCATCACAGGGCAGAGGGGAGTCCTAGGAGCTCGACCATCGGATCGAAATCGCGGTCTGAGAACAGAAGAGGCAGCTGCCTGTCGATGCAGAAGCTGCCGATAATCATATCCGTTGTTTTGCGGATCGTGATTCCGAGTTTTCTCAGTTGACGATAACGGCTCGCTGCCGCGATGGCCCGCTGAGTGTTCAACAGCTGGTAGGTCGGAAGGGCGCGCATCAGCGAACGCGCAACTTCGTAGTGTTCGTCAGAACGGAATCCCTGCAGAACTTCGGTGAGGATGAGATCGCCTGCAGCAACCGGTTCTTCCCCAAGCCTCTGGTTGAGAAAGTCCGTCTCAGGACTGACGGTACCGTTGAAGTAGTCAATCCAGACGCTGGAATCGACCAGGATCACGTATCCCGGCGCAGCCGCTCCAGGTCATCCTGCCAACGGAGCTTGCCGCGGTACCCGCGGATCTGCTCCTGTTGTTTGAGACGAACCAGCGTTTCCAGTCCAAGTTCCACTGCTTCACGCGTTGTCTTTGCCCCGGTGGCTGACTTCGCGGCGGCTAGCAGTTGGTCATCGATCTCGATGTTGGTGTGCATGACAGATCGCATGGGCTGTATCTTGCGCCGAGTCTATACGGAATGTCGTACGCGATCTGCTTTGGGCGGTGTGGGAAGCTGGCCGCTCATACCAGATCGGCTAGCGCGGACTCAATGTCCGGGTATTCGAACTGATGCTTGAGGCGCTTGCTGACGGCTTGCTGGCCATCGCAGACTAGGGTCGCCTGCTCGCCGAGCAGCGCTTTGAGGGCAAAGCGGGGGGTGAACATAAAGGTTGGGCGGCCCAGGGCTTTGCCTGCCGCCTCCGCGAAATCGGCGTTGCGGACGGGGTTGGGCGCCACCAGGTTGTAGGCACCTCGGCTGTCCGGGTCTTCGATCAGCGATTTCAGAATCGCAGCTGCGTCGTGCAGATGGATCCAGGCAAGCCACTGGGTCCCCTTGGCGATCGGGCCGCCGACGAACAGCCGGAACGGCATGAGCATCTGCGCCAGGGCGCCACCTCCTCTGCCGAGCACAACGCCCAGCCGGGCCACCACCGGGCGAACGTCGTCCCGCAATGCTGCGAGCGGCGCCTCCCACTGGCGTGCCAGGTCAGCGAGGAAGTCCTGGCCGCTGCCGCTGTCTTCGTCCACCGCTTTGTTACCCGGGCCGTAGAAACCAACGCCGGAAGCCTGGACGAAAACGCCCGGCGGCTCGGCGGCGGCATTGACGGCGCGGACCAGGGTTTCGGTCGGCATCACCCGGGAGTACAGCAGCAGCGCTTTGCGCTTCTCGGACCAGCGCGGTCCGCCGATGGACTCGCCGCAGAGATTGACCACGGCCTGGCAGCCGGAGATCAACTCGGCCAGCGGGCCTACATCCGGCTCAGCCGGCCACCAGCTGACGAAGCTGATCGGGCCGACCGGCGGGCGCGTTCGACCACGGCTCAGGATGATCACGTCGTAGCCGGCGCCCCCCAGCACCGCCGCCAGGCGCCGGCCGATGAAGCCGCTGCCGCCGGCGATGATGATGCGCGGGCGGGCGGGCTCCGCTTCGGTCTCGGTGGTCGTCTGCTCGGTCATGGTCTCTGGCCGTATGGCGGGTCGGTGTGGGTTGAGGGTGAATGATGGGCAACCTTCGCTTAGGATTCGAACGCTTTTTCTGTGGTCGGTTCCTGCCGGCCGGCGATTTGTGAGGTGACATGAGTCCTGGACTCGAGGAGCTGCTCGAGCTGTTGACGCTCGAGCGTATCGACAAAAATCTGTTTCGCGCCTTTCACCCGAAGGACCGGGAGCACCGCCTGTACGGTGGCCAGATCATGGCCCAGGCGCTGCGGGCGGCGGCGTACACCATTCCGGAAGACCGCCCGGTGCACTCGCTGCACGGCTATTTCCTGCGCCCGGGCGACCCGAAGATCCCGGCCCTGATCGATGTGGAGCGGATCCGTGACGGCCGGTCGTTCAGCACCCGGCGCGTGGTGGTGATCCAGCACGGTCAGGCCATCTTCAACATGGATGCATCCTTCCAGATCAGCGAGCCGGGCCTCACGCACCAGCTGCCGATGCCGGATCGACAGCCGCCCACGGCCGACATGGTGCCGGCGGAGATGCGTGACTGGACCTTTCTCGGCTGGCGCCACGACCACAAGCGGCTGTCCTCCAGCGAAGCTCAGCCACCCAGCCAGGACCTCTGGTTCAAAGCCAACGGCCGGGTGCCGGACGACCCGGTGCTGCATGCCTGCCTCGCAGTGTACGAATCTGACAATGCCCTGCTCGGCACCGCCCGGCTGCCGCACAGGGACGTGATGAATCGGGAGCGGATGCAGATGGCGAGCCTGGATCACGCCATGTGGTTCCACCACGATGCGGTAGCGCGCTGGCGGGTGGATGAGTGGATGCTCTACGCCCTGGACGCGCCCTCCGGCTCACAGGCGCGTGGCTACAACCGTGGCCTGATCTACACCGCGGACGGCACCCTGGTGGCGACCACCATGCAGGAAGGGCTCATGCGGCAGCGCTAGCCGGCGTCGGCCAGCGTCTCAGCGCTTCGGCGGCGGCCGCCGTTTTCTGCCCGACCGCCCGGCGCCGGTGTCTCCGGCTTCCGCCCGGGCGTGCTGGGTCCGGAACGTCTTGCCGCGGCGGGCTGGGCTCGTAGATTGCTTCCGCCGCCGCTGGCCTTCGCTGCGACCGCCGGTGCCGCGGGGCTGGAAGCTCGGCACCAGGTGCTTCTTGCCGTTGCCGATCAGATCGGCCCGACCCATCTTCTTCAGCGCTTCGCGCAGCAGCGGCCAGTTCTCCGGGTCGTGGTAGCGGAGAAAGGCCTTGTGCAGGCGGCGCTGCCGGAGCCCTTTGGGCACCACCACTTCCTCGCTGTCGCGGCTGATCTTCTTCAGCGGGTTTTTGCCGCTCCGGTACATGGCGGTGGCGGTGGCCATGGGCGAGGGCAGAAACGCCTGCACCTGATCGGCGCGGAAACCGTTGGCCTTCAGCCAGACTGCCAGCTCCAGCATGTCCTCATCGGTGGTGCCCGGATGCGCGGCGATGAAGTAGGGGATCAGGTACTGCTCTTTGCCGGCTTCGGCGGAGAAACGGTCGAACATCTCCTTGAACCGGAAATAGGTGTCCATGCCCGGCTTCATCATCTTCGACAGCGGCCCGTCGGAAAGCGCTTCGGGCGCGATCTTCAGGTAGCCGCCGGTGTGGTGCTGCACCAGCTCGCGCACGTACTCCGGTGATTCCACGGCCAGGTCGTAGCGCACGCCAGAAGCAATCAGCACCTTCTTGATGCCGGGCAGCTCACGAGCCTTCTTGTACAGGCTGACCAGGGGCGAGTGATCCGTGTTCAGGTTCGGGCAGATGCCGGGGAAAACGCAGGACGGCCGGCGGCAGGCGGACTCGATCTCCGGGTCCTTGCAGGCGAGCCGGTACATGTTTGCGGTCGGCCCGCCCAGATCGGAGATCACGCCGGTGAACCCGGGCACCTCGTCGCGGACGGTTTCGATCTCCTTCAGGATCGATTCCTCCGACCGGCTCTGGATGATCCGCCCTTCGTGCTCGGTGATGGAGCAGAAGGTGCAGCCGCCGAAGCAGCCGCGCTGAATGGCGATGGAGAAGCGGATCATTTCGTAGGCCGGGATCCGGGCGTCGCCGTAGCTCGGGTGCGGGACCCTTGTGTAGGGCAGCTCGTACAGCCGGTCCATTTCTCTGGTCGCCAGCGGAATCGGCGGTGGGTTCAGCCACACCTCCCGATCGCCATGGCGCTGCACCAGGGCGCGGGCGTTACCCGGGTTGCTTTCGGTGTGCAGGATGCGCGAGGCGTGGGCGTAAAGCACTGGATCGTCCCGGACCTGCTGGTAGTCCGGCAGGCGGATGACGCTGCGGCCGCGATCTTCGGCTTTCACCTCGCGCACGAAGCGCACCACCTGGACGCCGTCATCGGCTTCCGCGTCGCTGTCAGCCGGTGCCGCGCCAGCGATTGAAGTCGGCTGCTCAGCGTAGGGATCTTCCGGCGGGTTCAGTCGTCCGGGCGCGTCCAGATGGGTGGAATCGATCTCGATCCAGCCTGCCGGCGTGCTGCTGCGGGCGAAGGCCGTGCCGCGCAGGTCGGTGATCTCGGCGATGGGCTCGCCGCGCGCCAGGCGATGCGCCAGATCAGCCAGCGCCCGCTCGGCGTTACCGTAGAGCAGCAGATCAGCCTTGGCATCGAGCAGCACCGAACGGCGGACCTTCTCCGACCAGTAGTCGAAGTGGGCGATGCGGCGCAGGCTGGCTTCGATGCCGCCAACCACGATCGGCACGCCTTTGAACGCTTCCCGCAGCCGCTGGCTGTAGACGATCACGCTCCGGTCCGGGCGCTTGCCCCCCTCGCCGTGGGGCGTGTACGCATCGTCACGGCGGATCTTCCGGTCCGCCGTGTAGCGATTGACCATGGAGTCCATGTTGCCGGCCGTGACGCCGAAGAAGAGCGTCGGTTCGCCCAGGGCGGTAAAGGCCTCGGTGCTGGTCCAGTCCGGCTGGGCGATGATGCCGACGCGAAAACCGTGCGCCTCGAGGAAGCGGCCGACGATGGCCATGCCGAAGCTCGGGTGGTCCACGTAGGCGTCCCCGGTGACCAGGATCACGTCGCAGGCATCCCAGCCGAGCGCGTCCATCTCCTCCCGGCTCATGGGCAAGACGGGTGCGGGGGTCAGCCGGTGCGCCCAGTAGGGCCGATGGCTAAAGAGTTTCTGTGCTGGCGCCTGCATGCTCGCGCTTGCTGATCATGGTGAGTGGGCCTAGTAGGCGTACTGATCGATGCGCGATTGTGCCTGGGTCAGACCTTTTCCGCGAACGGGTTTTGGATCCTGCCAGTCCGCCACCGCGACGGCCTCGTAGCCGCTGCCGTGATCGAGATCGGCGACCGGCACCCAGCTCGCACCCTGGTAGGCCACGGGAAAGCCCCGTCCCGGCAGGGTGTAGCCGTAAACCCGGCAAAGGTGATCATCTTCCTCGTAGTCGCCCACGTAGGAGAGCCAGGGCGGCTCGATGCCCACCGCCTCGATCAGATGCTGCTTCAGCGGCGCGATGTAGTTGCCGAGGTCCCAGTCGGGTATGGCCCGCTCGTCCCAGGTGCTGCAGCCAGGCAGGCGGCCATCGTCGGTCAGCAGCACCTCGGTTCCAGCGCCGGATTCCCGGGTCAGCACCGCTCGTGTGGTGGCGATCGTTCTGTCCGAGTGCACGGCGAGCAGTCGCCGGCCGCTCTCTGACAAGGCGTTGAACACATCATCGTCATAAAGAAAGTAACCGGTAGCCGGCGGCGCGTTGACGCCAGCGTACTTGTTGAAGAGCCCAACCCGGTGCACGTCCGACTCGTTGCCGCTGGCGTAGTGCCACAGGTACATGTTCATGAACAGCAGATCGCCGCGCTCGAGCCCCGGGTCGATGAACGCCTCCGCCGGAGGTTTGCTGGGCGGCGCCACCTCGAGGGCGCCGGCGCCCGCGTCGCTGATCCGCTCCGGCTGATGCGAGCCCGGAGCGATGAAGAGCTGGCCGGTTTCCTCGTTGAAGTCGGTGAACGGCACGATGGTGAACAGCCAGTTCATGGAGGAGCCCACCGGCCGCCAGCGCTTGTAGTCGTTGTGCATGGGCAGGCCGGGGCCACCCGGCGTCCGGTCGTAGATCACGTAGGCAGTCAGCACCGGATCATCCTCGAGCAGCGCTTCGGCGCCGCTGACGATGGTCGGATGCTCGACGATGAAAGCCAGATCCGGATCTTTCAGGCTGTTGGTGGCCAGGGTGTAGCGGCCCGGCGCCGGGTAGTTCGGGGTGTCGTCGGTCAGGGTGCCGTCCAGCGGCGGGTTGCGGGCGAGGCCCTGCTCGAGCCGGGCTATCTCGGGCTCGCTGATGGCGCCCTTCAGCAGCAGGTAGCCCTCTGCGGCGTATTGCTTTTTCTGTGCTTCGGACAGCATGGGTTTCCTCCGCGGTCAGCTGGTTTCAGTATCCCGCATCGCCGTACCAGGTGGCGAATTCCTGGAATCCGGGTATCTGGGTCGCGTTCGCCAGACCGTCCACGGGCACCTGCACCACGGCCGGCTTGCCGCTTTCCAGCGCCCGGATGACGGCCGGCCCGATGTCCTCCGCGCGCTCCACGTACTCGCCGTGGGCGCCGAAGCCTTCGGCGATCCGGTCGAGGCGGACCTGATCGCCCCAGTGCGCTTCGGTCTCCGGCGACTGCGGCCCGAACGAGCCTTTGTACACCGCCACCTCCATGCCCCAGGCGTAGTCGCAGCCGACGATGCAGATCACCGGCAGGTTCTTGCGCACGGCGGTCTCGAGCTCGGAGATGTGGAACAGAAAGGCGGAGTCCCCGGACATCAGCACCACCCGGCGGTGCTCGCCCACCGCGATCTGGGCGCCGATGGCATGCGGCAGGCCGGTGCCCAGATGCCCGAAGTTCTGCGACCAGAGCACGTCCCGTGGGGTCAGCTGTGAGTAGGCCCAGGTGAAGATGTTGATGCCGCCGCCGTCGCGCACCAGCACCGCATCATCGGGCAACACCCGGGTCGCTTCGACCACGAACCTGGCCGGGTGAATCGGCTCGTCGCCGGCCGGCACCGCATCGACCAGCGCTTGCTGATCGCTGGCGTGGCGCTCGGCGAGCGAGCTGAGGCTGGCTGGCGCCTGGCGCCCGTCAGCAGCAAGCGCGCTGGTCAGCTGCGGCACGATGCTGCGCAGATCGCCGACCAGCGGCGCATCGATGGGGCGGTTCACGCCGATCGACAGCGGCTCCCGCTCCACGTAGACCCACTTCCTGTCTGTTCTGCCTTTCCCCCAGTGGCGGCCAATGCCGTAGTGCAGCGGCTCGCCGATCTCTGTGCCGACGGCAATCACCAGGTCGGCGTCCGCCACCGCCTCGGTGCCGGCAGTCGACGCGTACGGGAAGGTCGACGCCTCGAGCCCTGGCAGCACCGCGGGGGCCCCGGGCGTCTGGATCAGCGGGCAGCGCAGCGCCTCGGCCAGCGCGGCGATCGCACCGTGGGCGCGGGAAACGAAGGCGCCCTGGCCCACCAGCAGGATGGGCGAGTCGGCGGCCCGGATCAGCGCCAGGGCCTTTTCCAGCTCCGGTTCGCTGGCTGCCTGGCCGGTCAGCCGGTAGCGTTCCGGCGGCTCGGGCTCAGGCAGATCGAGCTGAGCCGGCAGCACGTTCATCGGGTACTCGATGTAGACCGGACCGGGCGTGCCGCTCAGGGCGTGCCGGAACGCCTCGTGGACGATCTCATCGGTCTGCTCGGGAAACTCAATGGTGCCCACGTACTTCATCGCTTCCTCGAAGTACCTGGGCTGGCGGGTGTACTGAAAGCGGCCGCGGCGCACCCGCTGATCGAACTCCCGCTGCCGCTGCCCGGCGATGAACAGCGTCGGGACGTTTTCCTTGGCCGCACAGATGGCGCCGGCGGCCAGGTTCGCCACCCCCGGACCCTGATTGCCGACGATCACGCCCGGCTTGCCGGTCATGCGCCAGAGGCCATCCGCCATGAAGGCGCCGGCCTGCTCGTGGTGCGGTGCAATCACCTGCCAGCCACGCTCCTCGGCGCAGATGAACATGCCGACGAAACTGGGATCAGGAATGCCGAACAGGGTGTTGATGCCCTCGGCTTCGAACAGCTGCAGCATGCGCTCGTGAACGGCTACGGTCATTGCGCTCTCCCAGGCTCCCTTGCCGCCTATTGCAGCGCGCCAGGCGCTCGCCGTCCAGTGATCTCGATTCAATCCAGGTTCGGTTTTCCCCGGAGCTTTTTGGTCTGGCCCTGGCGCTTTTTCCGGTCCAGCCGGGCTCTTTTCTGCGATCGGGAGGGCCGGGTGGCCACCCGGCGCTTGTCCACCTGCCGGGCCTGGGTCAGCAGTTCCAGGAACCGCTCCGTGGCGGCGTCTTTGTTGCGGACCTGGGAGCGATGCCGATCGGCGAAGATCAGCACCTCGTCGGCCGCGGTCAGCCTGGCGCCTGCCAGCTTGCGCAGACGGGCTTTCACCGGCTCAGGCAGCCGTGTCTGCGCCAGGTAGACGCGCAGCTGCACGGCGGTGGACACCTTGTTCACGTGCTGGCCGCCGGCGCCGCGGGAGCGCGCGTGCTGCCAGCTGAGCGCTGCCGCTGGCACCTCTGGATCGATGTCGTCGTCGGGCATTGGCGGATCCAGCTGGCTGCCGTCGCGTTCAGTCGGCCTGGTGGACGATCCTGCCGCCGACGATGGTGTAGAGCACCTTCGCCTCCAGCAGCCTGGCCGGGTCGGTTCGGCCGACCTCCACCAGGTTGGTATCGAACACGGCGATGTCGGCGAGCTTGCCGGTGCTCAACGTGCCTTTAGTATCCTCCTCGAAAGAGGCCCAGGCGGGTGCCCGGGTGTAGGCGTCGATGGCTTCCTCGATGCTCAGACGCTGATCCGGGTACCAGCCTTCGGCTGGCTCGCCGCCCAGCGTCTGCCGGCTGACCGCCGCGTAGAGACCGTACACCGGGCTCAGGAAGTAGCGGGCGGCGTTGGTGCCGGGCGAGTCGCTGCCGAACACCAGCACCGCGCCCGCGTCCTTCAGCTTGCGAAAGGCGTAGGCGCCTTCCGAGCGTCGGGGGCCTATGCGTTCTTCCATCCAGCGCATGTCGTCGGAGACGTGGTAGGGGTTCACCTCCGCCACCAGGTTCAGCTCGCCGAAGCGGGGGAAGTCCTCTTCCCGCACCACCTGCGCGTGAATGATCCGCCAGCGGTGGTCCGAGTCCACCATGTCGCGCCGGGTCAGCACGCGCTCGTAGATGTCGAGCAGGATCCGGTTGCCGAGATCGCCGATGGCATGGATGTGCGCCGGCACCCCGGTGTCGGCCCAGGCGTCGATCAGCTGCTCCATGTTGCCCGGCTGCCACTTCGTGTAGTGATCACCCTCCGCCATGCTGAACGCAGCACCTTCCTCAGCCTCCGGCAGCATGGGCGGGCGCAGGGCGCCGCGGTTGATCGGGTCGTGGTCGTACGGCTTGAAGAACATGGCGCTGGAGTTGCCCATGATGCCGTCGACCCAGCCCTTGTAGCCGATGATCTTCAGCCAGTCGTCGCCGAAGCCGCGGGTGATGCCGAGGGCGGCGACGTGCGCGCCCTGGAAGATGTTGGGTCGGGCCATGATCCGGGCGGTCAGCTCACCGTTTTCCTTCAGGGTCTGATAGGCGCGCATCTGCTCGGCGTTGGTCAGATCCTGAATGGTGGTCACGCCGCCTTCCCGGGCTTCCTTGAGCACGGCGCGGACGCCGACCAGGCGCTGCTCGAACGGCATGGGCGGCATCACGTTCTGCACCAGATCCACGGCGCTGCCGCGGAGAATGCCGGTCACCCGCCCGTTTTCGTCCCGCTCGATCTCGCCGCCCACCGGGTCCGGCGTGCTCTCGTCGATGCCGGCCAGGCTCAGCGCCAGAGAATTGGCAAGGTACATGCTGCGGTTGAAGCGGCTGACCAGCACCGGGTGCCGGTCGGTGAAGTCGTCGATCAGGTTCCGGTCCGGCGTAAACGGACCGCTGGCCACGTTCGCCAGCGAATCTTCCTCGCCGGCCGAGCCCTGGCCCCACTGCTCGTAGGCGCCCCAGGAGCCGCGAATGATCCAGCTGCCCTCTGGCAGGCGCTCGGTTGCACCCTTTATACGTTCCGCAAAGGCCACCGGCTCGTGCACGTCAAGGAGATTGACGCCGGTGATGAGCATGCCGGTCGAATCCATGTGCACGTGGCCGTCGTTGAAGCCGGGGCTGGCAAATGCTCCCTCCAGGTCGATGATTCGGGTGTCCTCGTCGGCCGTCTCGGCCACCGCGTCAGCGCTGCCCACCGCCAGGATTCTGTCGCCGCTGATGGCGATCGCCTCAGCCCAGGCGTTCTCCGCATCCACGGTGTAGATGCTGCCGTTGGTGAGGATCAGGTCCGCGGTGGTGTGGGCCTGCGCGGCCTGAAACGGCAGCAGGCTGGCAAAGAGCGCGGCGAGCAGCAGCAGGCCTGGCGGGCGGTGGGTGGGGTGATGGGTCATCTGCGGGATCCGGCAAACTACGAGGTAGGGGACTCTGTCCGGAAAGAAGTTGGATTTCAACTGACCGGATTGTCAGATCAGACGGCGAAAATCACTGTTACTGACTGTTTCTGAAGATATTTCGATTCGTTTCAGTTTGGTGTACGCTCCGGACGGTTCGGTCTGCAGACCGGGTTGTCCTCGTGGCAATTCGACCCTTCGCAGCGGGATTTCCTGCAGCGACGAATCCCTCCCCAGAGAGGGAAGCAGACCGGGAGAGCTGAATAACCGGGGGAATACCTGGGTTCAGAAACAGAGGGTGGTGGTCTTTACGCGGATCTGTCCTGAGCGGAACCGTGCAGAGAAGCGCCAAACAAAAGATGGAGAGTATCTACTCATGAGTGAATCTCAATTCCTCAGAGTCGCACTGATCGTTGCTCTGCTCGTCTCCCCCGTTGCCGTACCCGCGGCGCTGGCTGAGGAAGGCGCAGAAGCTATCGAGGAAGTGGTAGTAGTTGGTTCACGCCGTGCTGGCCGGACCGCTACCGACTCGCCGGTGCCTGTCGACGTCGTCTCTGGCGAAGATTTCGACAACCAGGGCACCTCCGACATGGACGAGTTGCTTCGCAACCTGATCCCGTCCTACAACGTATCCAACAACTCGATCGATGACGCGGCGACCCTGATTCGCCCCGCCAACCTGCGTGGCCTGCCGGCCGACAACACCCTGGTGTTGGTGAACGGCAAGCGCATGCATCGTGCGTCAGTCATCGCTGAGCTGGGTGGTTCTCTGAACGCAGGCTCGCAAGGTCCGGACGTCGGTGTGATCCCGACCATGTCCATCGACAGCGTGGAAGTTCTGCGGGACGGTGCTGCTGCTCAGTACGGCTCTGACGCCATTGCGGGTGTGATCAACTACAACCTCAGCGACGCCAACTCCGGCTTCAGCATCGAAGGTAAGTACGGTGAGTTCTACGAGGGCGACGGCGCTACCAAGCAGATCGGCATGAACCTCGGTGTTCCGCTCGGTGATAACGGCTTTGGTAACTTCACCCTGCAGTGGAAGAACAAAGACGCCACCAGCCGCTCTCTGCAGCGGACGGACGCCAACGCGCTGATCAACACCGGTAACGACGACGTTCTCGATCCGGCACAGGTCTGGGGCTCTCCTGAGCTCGACGACGACTGGGCCTTCATCTGGAACACCGGCATCGAGCTGAGCGATTCCCAGGAAGTTTACTTCTTCGGTAACTACGCTGAGCGCAAGACCACGGGCGGCTTCTTCTTCCGGAACCCGAACTCCCGCGGCGGTGTATTCACCAGCGGCGACCAGCGCGCAATCATGGACACCAACCTCGCCGGCATGACGGGAATGGTATCCACCTGCCCGGTTCTGATCAGCCCCGGCGGCACGCCGACCGATCAGGCGGCGGTTGATCTCGACGCAGCCAACCTGGCAAACCTGCCGGACAACTGCATCGTTGCCAACGACCTGTACCCGGGCGGCTACACCCCGTCCTTCGGTGGTGACCTCGAGGACATCAGCGCCATCGTTGGTATTCGTGGTGAGCTGGACAACGGCCTGTTCTACGACTTCAGCGCAAACCTGGGTCGTAACGAGTCTGCCTACCGCATCACCAACACCTGGAACCCGTCTCTGGGACCGGTAGATACTCCGACCGCCTTTGCGCTCGGCTCCTACACCCAGACGGACCAGAGCTACAACGCCGACTTCGTTTACCCGGTTGCCGTTGACGCTTTCTACTCCGACCTGAACTTAGCGTTCGGTGCTGAGTACCGCGTTGAAACCTTTGAGACCAAGATCGGTGAGATCGCTTCCTGGGAAGCAGGCGACTTCGCCTTCCAGGGCGCGAACATGCACTGCGCGACGGTAACCGATCCGGTTTCCGGCCTCGAAGTCTGTGACCCGCTCGGCACCCCGGATACTCCGCTGGTTGCCATGAGCATCGGCGCGCACGGTTTCGCCGGCTACAGCCCGCAGCAGGCTGGTGAGTGGTCCCGTTCCAACTGGGCCATTTACACCGACCTGGAAGCGGACGTGATCGAGTCCCTGACCCTCGGCTTCGCTCTGCGCTACGAGGACTTCCAGGACTTCGGTGACACCCTGAACGGCAAGCTGGCCGGTCGCTGGGCGCTCACCGATACCTTCGCGATTCGCGGCTCCGTGAGCACCGGTTTCCGGGCGCCCACACCTGGCCAGGCGAACGTGACCAAGGTCTCCACGGTAACGGACGACGACGGTGAGCTGATCCAGTCCGGTCAGATCCCGCCGACCAACCCGGTTGCCCTTCTGGTAGGCGGCGCGCCGCTGAAGGAAGAAGAAGCGGTCAACTACACCCTGGGTGCTGCCTGGGACGCGACCGACAACCTGACCTTCACCCTGGATTACTTCAACATTCAGCTGGAAGATCGGATTGCCGGTTCCGGCCAGATCGATATCTCCACCCGTCTCGCGCCGCCGGAAGCAGGCTGCCCTCCGGGCGTCTTCGTTCCTGAGTGTCTCGAGTTCCTGGGTGTGCCGGGTGCTTCCGACCTGTCCTCCATCCGCTACTACACCAACGAATTCGATACCACCACGCAGGGTATCGACCTCGTCGGTACGCTGGTAACGGATTTCGGCAGCGCCGGTATCACCAACTGGTCACTGGCCTGGAACTGGACCGAGACGGAAGTTGACCGTGTCGGCGAGTGGATCTCCCGTAACCGTGTCCTCGAGCTCGAGAACTACAACCCGGAGCACCGGGTCGTTCTCACGGCTAACCACACGGTGGGTAACTTCCGCTTCCTGTTCCGCATGAACTGGTACGACGACTGGGTCGACGGTAACTGGAACGGTGATCCGAGCTTCGATCCGAACGGCCCGAGCTACGACCTGGATTGCACCCAGGACTTCTGCTACAGCGGCGACTTCGTCTTCGACCTCGAGGCGGCATACACCTTCAACGATCGGTACACGGTCATCGTTGGTGGCATGAACGTCTTCGATCAGGACGCTCCGCTGGATCAGGGCAATACGGCCGGTCCGGATTTCTCCAACAACTCCGGCGCCAAGTTCACCGAGTCCTCTCACTGGGGCATCAACGGTGGCTTCTGGTACCTGCGCTTCCGGGCTGACTTCAACTGAGTTAGCCTCTAGCGCATAGGATCTTCGGATCCTGCTAATAAAAAGGGCGCCAATCGGCGCCCTTTTTCTTTGCTTTGAAAAGCCTCAGATCATTCGGCGGGTCTCGCCAGCACCACCTCAATCTCGACCAGCATGCCCTTGGAAGCCAGGCCGGCGACCTGGAACGCGGAGCGGGCCGGCAGGTTCGGCTGCGCTTCGGTGCCGAAGTACTTGGTGTAGGCGCGCATCATGCCGCCGAAGTCCATAGCCCCGTCGAGCTCCGGCACGCCGACCAGGTAGATCTGCATCTTGATCACGTCGGCGAAGGACAGGCCCTTGGCCTTCAGCGATGCCTCCAGCTTGGAGAACACGGACAGGGTCTGCGCTTCCGTATCGCCCCAGAACTCCCGGGTGCCCGGCTCGGCATCGCGGTTGATCGGCGAGGGCACGGTGCCGCTGTGGTAGACGATGGTGGTGCCCGGGGTTACTTCCACGGCCTGGGCGATCGGAAAGTCGCTGCCGGGGATCGGGTGTCGGATCACGTCGGCGCTGGCGGCGGCCGCGCCCAGCAGGGCGATGCTGCCGGCCAGCAGTGAGGTCTTAAACGGATGCTTCATGTGAGTCTCCTTCCTTGTGGAGTGGGGTGTTCTGTGGCTGCCCTCGCGGTCAGTTGCTGAGCAGCGTGTTGATGTAGGCCACCACGTCCTGCACGTCTTCGTTCGCGGTCAGCACGGCAGTCGCCGCTTTCATCTGCTGGCCGAGCGTGTCGGCCGGATCGTAGCCTCGGGCGCCGGCCCGGTACTTGTCGAGCTGGCGCACCAGGTACCAGTCGCTCTGCCCGGCCAGCGCCGGTGCGTTCAGCAGCTGGTTGCCTTCGCCGCGGGCGCCGTGGCAGGCACCGCAGGTGGCGTAGAGGGCTTCGCCACGGCTGGCGTCGCCGCTGACGGTGTGCTCGATGATGTCGGTGCGCACCGGCAGGGCGGTGGCGAATGCCACCACGTCCTCGATCTGCTCCTCGGACAGGGCCGCTGCCTGGGGCTGCATCTCCATGCCGTCGAGATCTTCCGGGTGGGTGCCGCGGTGGCCGTTCTTGAACGCCAGCATCTGGTTCTTCAGGTACCAGCCTTCCATGCCGTTCAGGCGCGGCGCGTCGACGGAGACGTTGCCCCTCAGCTCCACGCCGTGGCAGGTGGTGCAGTAAATGAACTGATCCGGGACCAGGCTGTAGTCATTGGCCTGGGCGAGGGTGGCGGTGCCTGCGAGCAGAACGCCGCCGAGCCAGTGTCTCAGTCTCATCAGGCTGCCCCTCCCAGCTCCGCGGCCACCCGCTTGCCGAGCTCGGTGAGCGAGTGGTGGGCTGAAGAGAACGCGCCTTCCTGCCAGCCGGGGTGATAGCTGATCTGATCCCCCATCATGAAGTGGCGGTCGTTCAGCGGCGTCTGCAGGTAGGTGAAGTACAGCTTACGGGTTTCTTCGGTCCAGGCGGCGGTGCAGCCCATGATGTGGTTCATGCGCTGCCAGGGCACGCTCACCGCCGTCTCCGCGTACTTGCCGTAGTCCGGATGAATGTTGCTGCCCTGGCGAACGGCCTCCTGGAAGCGTTCCTCCGGGTTCATGCGGGCGAAGAACTCCGCGTTGCGCTGGTCCCAGGTGTAGGCGCCGAGCAGCACGCCTTTCTCACCGTGCACGTTGTGCGGCGGGTACCAGACCTGCTCGATGTTCTGGTTGGTCCAGGAGATGCCGCCGTAAATGTTCTCCTTCTCCCAGAAGCGTTCCTTCATCTGGATGCCGATCTTGAACATCTTGCCGCGGCCGATGGAGCGCAGCGCCGTGGTGTACTCGTCCGGGAAGTTGTTGTCGATGCCGACCAGCAGGTGCTTGGGAATACAGTTCATGGCGTAGTCCGCCTGCAGCTCCTTGTGCCGCCCGTCGTGCTGGTAGACCACGGACACCCCGTCTTCCTTCAGGCGAATCGACTTCACCTGAGCGTGCGTGAGCATCGGGCTTTTGATGTTGGCAACAAACGCTTGAACGATCTTGTCCATGCCGCCGACCGGCTGCAGCAACGGTGCAGCCTGATCTTCGCCGTCGCCGAAGTACATCTGGTAGCGCCAGAAGTCGGTCTTCAGGATCTCGCTGAAGTTGAGCGGGTCGTGCACGTGGCCGTGCTCGAGCATGCCGGCAGTTGGCGACAGCACCCCGGGCTGCTGGTAGCCGCCCCGATTGCTGCCTTTGTAGAGCAGGTTGGGGTCCAGATCGCCGTAAGACTTGATGAAGGCCAGGATCCGCTCCAGGTCCTCCGCCGAGAACTCGGCGTCCAGATCGGAAGCGTTGATGGCCTTGGCGGAGAGCTCGGCGATGAAGCCGCGCGCGTCGGTCAGGTACTGACGGAAGCGGACCGGCTTGCCGCCGAAGGCGTAGGTGTCGTGCACCCAGGCGTTGTAGTTGACGTTGGTGAAGGTCTCGAGCTGAACGCCCAGGGCCCGGCAATAGCTCACCAGGTAGTGATGGTGGACCGGGATGCGCGCCGGGCCGGCGTTGAAGTACATGTTGGGATCGTCGTCGAACTGGCAGCGCTGCTGATGGCCCATCTCGTCGATCAGGTCGCCGGAGCGCAGCGTCAGGCTGCGGCCGCCGATGCGATGGCCGGCTTCCAGGATCGTGCAGTCGTAGCCGGCGCGCTCCAGCTCGTAGGCGGCCATCAGGCTGGACAGGCCGCCACCCAGCATTACCACCGAACGGCCCTCGCCTTTGCTCCTGTTCAGGACGGGTACCAGGCCCTGGCCGGGCGTGGCACCGTCGAAGCTGCCGGCGGCCCGGGCTTCCCCGGCCATAAGGCCCATGGCCAGTGCCATCTGGTAAACCGCGGCAGAGCCGCCTGCCGCACCCACCTGATTGAGAAATCGCCTTCGGCTGTACTGCATGCGCTGAAACCCTTCGAAATACGCGCGCTAATTCTACCTGATTCGAGCTACCTGGACCGGCTGACGAGCACGGTTCCGGCATAGAAAAGCGCGCCGGCAGCGATGATGGCGAGCCCCATCCAGCCTTCTTCCGGGCGGTCACGGAGGATGTAGACCAGCGTCCAGCCGGTCACGCCCAGGTAGATCAGCGGAGGTACCGGGAAGACGGGCACCCGGTAGGGGCGTTCAAGCTCCGGGCGGCGATAGCGGAGGACAAACGCGCCGAGCACCGTGAAGAAGGTGTTCACGCCCAGGGTGAAGCCGGCGAACACCAGAATGGTTTCGAAGGATGCGGTGACTATGAAGGTGAGGGTGACCAGGGACTGAAAGATGATGGCGTTGGTCGGCACGTCGTGGGCGTTCACCTTCGCCAGCGGCCGGAACGCCGCGAAGTCCTGGCCGATCACCTGCAGCACTCTGGGCCCGGCCATCACCATGGCGCTGACGGTAGAGATCAGCAGGGCGGCAAGCACCACGCCCATCACGTCCGCGCCGGTCTCGCCGAAGACGTGCCGGGCAGCGATGTAGCCGATCTCGATCTGGCCGACCATCTCGGAGGCCGGAGCCACGTACAGGAAGGTGAAGTTCAGCATCACGTAAAGCACCAGAACGATCAGGGTGCCGCGGATCAGCACGCCGGACAGATGCCGCTCCGGCGAGTCGAGCTCGCTGGTCAGGTAAGTGGCCGCGTTCCAGCCCGTGTAGGCGTAGTTGACGAAAATCAGGGCGACGGCAAAGGCGCCGGAAAGGGTCAGGGTCAGATCGCCAGGGCCGGGCAGGAAGCGCATGTCTTTCTGTGGCGCTTCGACCAGCATCCAGGCCGCGAGGCAGAACGCCAGGATCAGCAGCACCTTGAGCACCGTAAACGCCCGCTGCACGCCGCCGCTCGAACGCCGGGTGCTGGCGTGAACGGCGGTCAGCACCACAACCAGGGCGATGGCCAGCCAGGTCGGGGAGAGCGACGGGAACACCGCCTGCAGGTACTCGCCGAAGGTGATCGCGGCCAGCGCCGTTGGCGCCGCAAAGCCGATCGTCGCGCTCACCCAGCCGGAAACGAAGCCGGCTGCCGGGTGGTAGATCTCGGTCAGGAAGTTGTACTCACCGCCGGACCGTGGCAGCGCCGAGCCCAGCTCGGCGTAAGTCAGAGCGCCGCAGAGCGCGGTGATGCCGCCCACCACCCAGAGCAGGAGCAGCACGAAGCCGGATTGAATATCCAGCAGCTGGTAGCCGAGAGAAGTGAACACGCCGGTGCCGATCATGTTCGCCACCACCACGGCCATGGCGGTGCGGGCGCTGAATCTGGGGGGCGTGCCCGAAGGCTGCGGTTCGGTCAACGGCGGTCCAGACGGAAAAGCTGGCCGTCCCGCACCCAGTTGTCGTCATCGTCCACGTCGTACTTGCGCACGTACTCCATGCCGATCCGGCGCTTCTCTTCCAGGTCGTCAACCCGTTGCGCTTCGAGCTCGTAGATGACGCCGCGAATACGAACGCGCACGTCCGGCTCCTCGTCGATGTGCCGGGTCCAGTTGGTCGGGCCGTCACCGGTCGCTATGTAGAGATCGGGGCCTTGCGCCACCATCCAGATGTTTATCGAGTAGGGATCGTCGGGCCGGGTCTCCAGCTGGATGATTTCTTCTTCATCCATAGCGGTCCAGTCGGCAGGTGGGTCAGCAACCTCACCGGCCAGCTCGTCGCCGGCGAGGACAATGAAGGGTTCGGCGCACCCCGTCAGGGCGCCTGTCAGCGAGATCAGCAGGAAGCCGATAACCAGGCGATTTCCGGATCGGTGCGTGGCCGATCGACCGGCGCTCGTTTCGAGCGCGGTCATAGATCCTGTCATGAAGCTTCCCCGACGATGTTCTTATATTTCGTACAGCCCGGTTCGAAACATAGCCGCAAAGCGCGGCGCAGTGCAATCCTGCACTGTCAGGCTCAGCTTTCGTTTTCAGCCACTACCGCGGGCCGCTCGAACACCCGGACATGGGTGGCGCCTTTGGCACCCTTGGGGTTGATCTTCACTTTGACGATCAGCCGGCCGTCGTCATCGAGCTCATAGGTCTTGCGCACCTTGCGCGCGTTGGTGCTGTAGTTCTGGGTCAGCTTGGTCGGGCTCCAGCTGGTCTTCCGGCCGTGGTCGTTGCCGGGCTTCATGATCTCCTCGCCGGAACCGTTGTAGGCGAAGTGCACGTTCCGCTCCGTCATGGTCACGGTCATGGCGTCGCAGCGCAGCACTCGCGGGTCCCGGGCGCTGCCGCCGCTGGCAGGCCTGCTGCCGCCGGGCAGCGGCACGCCAACGCCGCCGATCGAGATCGTCGGGCTGCCGAAGCCACCGCCGCCGCCGCCCGATTGCTTGGGCTGCAGCTCGTGCGTGAGCTCGCTGTTCAGCACCCAGTCACCGAGCAACTCGGTGGGCTCGCCCCTGCTGTAGGCGGTGGCGGGGATCAGGATCAGGGCTGCCAGCAGCCCGCGAAGCAGGGTGTGGCGGCAGTTTTGCAGTGTGCGCTTCACAGGCTGTCGACGATGTTTCTCAGTTGCTCGCAGTATTTGACCCGCTCAGCGCTGGTTTGTGCCATGAAGCCGACGTTCAGGGCGTTGACCCCGGCTTCCTTCAGCGCCTGCAGGCGGTCGCGGACGAATCCTTCTTCGCCGATCAGGGAGTTCTCCTCCAGGTAGTCGTCCGGAATGGCGGCCTCGGCACCTTTCTTGTCACCGGAGAGGTAGAGATCCTGGATTTCCCTGGCCGCGTCGCCGTAGCCGGACTTGGTGAAGATCTGGTTGTAGAAGTTCTTCTGCCGCGCCCCCATGCCGCCCACGTACAGGGCGATCTGCGGCCGGCTCAGGTTGCGCAGCTGCTCGAGGCCGGCGCCAATGGCGACGCCGCCACCGGCAAACACCTCCAGCGGCGGCCGGCTCGGGTCGCGCTTGGCGTAGCCGGCTTTCAGGGCCTCCCCCCACACCGAATCGGCGGCTCGAGCGGTGTAGAACGCCGGCAGCCAGGCATCCGCCAGCTCGGCAGTCATGGCAACGCTCTTCTCGCCCAGCGAGGCGATGGCGATGGGGATCTCTTCGCGGACCGGATGGTTGATGAGCTTCAGCGGCTTGCCGAGCCCGGTGCCCTGGTTCTGGGGCAGGGGAATCTGATAGTGCTTGCCGTCGTGACTCACCCGCTCCCGGCGCCAGACCTGGCGGCAGATCTCGATGATCTCGCGCATCCTGGCGACCGGCTGGGTGTAGGGCACGCCGTGGAACCCCTCGATCACCTGAGGTCCGGAGGCGCCCAGCCCGAGCATGCAGCGGCCGTCCGACAGGTAGTCGATGCCGGCGGCGGTCATGGCCAGCAGGGTCGGGGTTCTGGAGTAGATGGGCAGGATGCCGGAGGCGATGGTGATGCGCTCCGTTTTCGACGCCAGGTAGCCCATGGCGCTCGGCGCGTCGAACGAGTAGGCCTCTGGCACCCAGATCTGATCGAGGCCCGCTTTTTCCAGCTCCTGGACCTCCGCGACCGCTTCTTTGAAACCGCCTGCGTAGCTGAGCAGCATTGAGATCTTCACTGTGACTCCCCCTTCATTGTTTGTCCGACTGTCGTTTTGTCGTTGAGCTCGAATGATAGACTGGCCGGCCGCCAAGTTCAGGGCGGCAGATTGACCAGGACCAGAAAGATGACGAGCAGAACGGATCAGGGGCAGCGCGAGTTTGATGTGGTGGTGTACGGCGCCAGCGGTTTCACCGGGCGGCTGGTTGCCGAGTACCTGCTGGAGGCCTACGGGGTCGGCGCTGAGCTCAGCTGGGCCATGGCCGGTCGCAACCTGCCCAAGCTGGAGGCGGTCCGCCGGGAGCTGGGCAGTGCGGCGGCGGAAGTGCCGCTGGTGGTTGCTGACAGCAACGATGCCGAATCCCTGACCCAGATGGCAGCCCGGACCCGGGTTGTTGCCACCACGGTCGGTCCTTACGCGCTCTACGGCTCGAAGCTGGTGGCAGCCTGCATCGACACGGTCACGCACTACTGCGATCTGACTGGCGAGGTGCACTGGATGCGGCAGATGATCGATGCCCACCACGATGCGGCAGCGCGGGCGGGCGCCAGGATCGTGCACAACTGCGGCTTCGACTGCCTGCCTTCCGATCTCGGCGTGCATTGGCTGCAGCGGGAGATGCTGGCGCAGGAGGGGGTGCCCTGCTCGGAGGTGAAGTTCCGAACCGAATCGTTCAGCGGCGCGTTCAGCGGCGGCACCGTGGCCAGCATGCTGAACATGCTGACCGAGGCTGAGTCCGATCCGAGCATTCACACCATCCTCAGGGATCCCTACGCGCTGAATCCAGCCGGCGCGCCGCGCGGGCTGGACGGGCCGGAGAAAACCTACCCGGAGTACGACCCGGACTTCCACGGCTGGGTGGCGCCGTTTGTCATGGCCGAGATCAACACCAAGGTGGTGCGGCGGACCAACGCGCTGCTCGACATGCGCTACGGCACGGAATTCCGCTACAGCGAAGGCACCTTGATGCCCTTCGGTCAGTTCGGATTTCCGCTGGCGGCAACTCTGGCGGCCGGCAGCGCTTCCTTCCAGGCGGCCATGCGAACGGGCTTTCTGCGCCGGGCGCTGACGCAGATGTTGCCGGAGCCTGGCGAAGGGCCCGATCGGAAAGCCCGGGAAAACGGCCACTTCCAGATCCAGCTCCTCGGTCGGCACCCGGATCGCAGCAGCGCCAACCTGCGCCTCCGGATTCGAGCTGAGCGCGACCCGGGCTACGGGGCAACGGCGAGGATGATCGGCGAGTCGGCCGTCTGCCTGGCGAAAGATGCGCTCAGCTCACCGGGCGGCGTGCTGACGCCGGCGGTGGCCATGGGGGATGCGCTGGTTGATCGGCTGGACGAGCGGGCAGAGGTGCGGTTCACCGCGCTCTGAGCGGGCACAGGAAAAGCGTGTGTTGACTAACTTGTCAACACGAAGGAATAAGTTCGGCGGATCCGTTCAACATGACTCTCTATGGTTGGCAGCATGTTGACCTTGCGGCCGCTGTCCGGATTCATCGACTGAATGAGGTTGAAGGACCCGCCGGAAATTCATCTTATTGCGGTGGCAGAGCGCTGAGAAATCACTTATTGGACTATTGCCGAAAGTTGAAAGTGCCTGGAGCAATATTGGATCGAAAACTGATCAACGCCTGCGCCTTTGTGCTGGTTTTTGCTTGCTTTTTTGCTGGCCTGGCCGGGGGTGCAGTACTGGCAGCCGATACCGGGATGCTGGAAGCAGAGCCCCGGAAAGGTACTGTCGTGCCCATCGTCATCGCCCATCGCGGGGCGTCCGGCATGCGACCGGAGCACACCCTGGCGGCCTACGAGCTGGCCATGGCTCAGGGCGCGGACTTCATTGAGCTTGACCTGGTTGCCACCGGGGATGGCATCCTCATTGCCCGGCACGAAAACGCTCTGGCCATGGTTCGGCTCGACGAGCAGGGTCAGATCGTTCGGGATGAGAACGGCAAGCCGGTGCTGCGCGAGGAAACCACCGATGTGGCGCACCGTCCCGAGTTTGCCGACCGGCTGACCGTGAAGCAGGTGGACGGTCGCGCTGTGGGCGGCTGGTTCAGCGAAGACTTCACGCTGGCGGAAGTGCGAACGTTGAACGCACGGGAGCGGATGCCCCAGCTGCGGCAGAAAAATCAGCTCTACGACGACCGCGAGGGCGTGCCGACGCTGGCAGACGTGGTCGAGCTTGTCAGGCGCTGGGAAGCCGCCAGCGGATCCCGCCCTGGTCTGTACATCGAGCTCAAGCACCCGACTTTCTTTGCTGCAGAAGGGTTGCGGCTGAATGGCGAGCCCATCAACCTGGATTTGGCTGGCCTGTTGCTGGACGACCTGCAGGCAAACGGCTTCACAGATCCCGCGCGACTCTTCATCCAGTGCTTCGAGGTCTGGCCGCTGATCGATCTTGCCGGGCGGATGCAGGAGCGCGAACTGGACATCCCGCTGATCCAGCTCTACGGCGACATTCACAACCGCCGCTATCGGGCCACACCCAGAGATCTGGTTTACTACGGGCGACGGGGAGACACCACTCGATACGGAGAGCTGGCCGAGCTGCTCGCGCCTTACCTCGGCGCCGATACGCCGGGCAGCGTTTCGTATGCCGAGCTCGCCCGGCCGGACGTGCTCGAGTTCATCGCCCGCTACGCGGACGGCATCGGCCCCCCGCGCGGCAGCGTGCTCCAGGTCAGCGCTGGACCGGATGGCCGCACCCGGGTGGTGACCGGAGCCGTGGAGCCCTTTGTCGGGAATGCCCGGGCTGCCGGGCTGCTGATCCACCCTTATACGCTGCGGGCGGAAGCGCCTTTTCTCTTTCATTACCAGGGCCGGCCGCTGACCATTGCCGAGGAGGCGAACATGCTGATTCGGGCCGGGGTGGATGGCTTCTTCATCGATCAGCCTTCGGAGGGCCGGCTGGCGGTGGACCGGCCGCATCTTGAGGCGGACGAGCCACTGTAGTCTCATAGCCGATTCACATCAGTCAGCCTCGGAGAATCTCATCAGCCAGCCTATCGAAGTGGTCGACAGCGGCCTCGACTTTTCACCCATCCACGATCGTCTCGCGTTCTACGTGGACGAAGGCATCCTTTCCTGCGCCAACAGCCTGATCATGCGCGGCACGGACGTGATCGACTTCCGGCGCTTCGGCTACATGGACCTGGAGTCGAAGACGCCGCTGGCTGAAGACGCCATCTACCGGATGTACTCCAACACCAAGATCGTCACCTCGGTGGCCGCCATGCAGCTGCAGGAGCAGGGCGCGATCGGCCTCGACGACCCGGTGGCGGACTACATCCCGGCATTTGCCGACATGCAGGTGCTGAAGGCGGGCGCCGAGAGCGTGGATGACGTGGAGCCGGCCAGCGAGCCGATGCGCATCCGCCACATCCTGAGCCACAGCGCCGGCCTGTCTTACGGCTTCATCGAGCCGGAGTCGGTGATCGACCAGGCTTACGGCGCCTCGGGGATCAACATCCTCAGCGACTTCTCCATGACCCTGGAGGACCTCTGCAACAAGCTGGGCGACCTGCCGCTTGCCTACCATCCCGGCACCCAGTGGCGTTACTCCTTCGCCACGGACGTGGTGGCACGGCTGGTCGAGGTGGTGTCTGGCAAGCGATTCGATGCCTACCTGAAGGAGAACATCTTCGAGCCGCTGGCAATGAGCGATACGGACTTCTGGGTGCCGCCGGAGAAAGCCGACCGCTTCACCACCATGTACGCGCCGACGGACCTGTTCGATCCGATGAAGCCGGGCCTGGTCAAGGCAGACGACCCGCAGGACGGCTCGTACAACCAGGAGCGGAACCTGCTCTCAGGTGGCGGCGGTCTGGTCTCCACCGTGCAGGACTACCTCGCCTTCATCCGCATGATCGTCAACGGCGGCAGCTGGCAGGGTGCAAAGATCCTGAACCCTGAAACGCTGGACCTGATGCGGACCAACCAGCTGGCGCCGGGCGTTGGCGTGAGCTTCCCCATGTGGGACATGCCGGGCACCGTGTTCGGCCTCGGCTTCGCGCTGAAGGAAAAGCTCGGTGAGGGGGAGCCTGCGGGCATGCTGAACGAGTATCACTGGGGCGGCATGGCGGGCACCCACTCCTGGATGGCGCCGGAAGCCGGCATCACCGGCATGTGCATGACCCAGCGGATGCCGGGTTTCTGGCACCCGTTTAGCCATGAGTTCAAAGCCCTGGCCTATCAGATCAGCGCTGGCGGATGAGCGTGACGGCGCGGTCGAGCATGGAGGCAGCCGTGCTCAGCACCAGCAGCCAGGCGATGGCGGCGATCCAGCTGAGCGGCGGCCAGGACAGCCCGAGCGCTTCCCGGACGACCGGGATGCCCACCATCACGAAGTAGGCGATGCCGTTGTTCCGGCCCAGGATGCTGGTCCGCAGCTCGGCACCGGCCAGCGCCTTGGAATCGAACATGTACTGGATGAACGCCAGCGCCACCAGCACGGGCAGAATCGGATTCAGGTAGCCGGCTGCGGCGAGAGCGCCCAGGGTGATGGAAACGAACAGAGCGTCCGTGCCGTGGTCGAACAACCCGCCGATAGGGCTGGCATGGCCGTAGCGCCGGGCCAGGGGCCCGTCGGCCAGGTCGCTGAGCGCGGCCAGCGCAAAGAGCGCCCCGGCCAGCGGCCAATAGCCGTTTAAGATGGCCCAGGCGGTGGGCCCGATGGCGATGAGCCGCAGCAGGGTCAGGCCGTTGGCCCAGGTCAGCCAGGTGCGCGCAGGCGCCGGTCCGGGATCAGGCGTTGGTTCTGGAGTAGGGTGGTCGGGCACGCCGGCATCATAGCACCGGATTCGCGCCGGCTTCGGGCGACGGCGCGGGCTGTCGGGCAGTTTCGAAAAGGAGAAACCTGGATGATTCTCATAACGGGAGCGAACGGTAATCTGGGCCGTCGGCTGATTGCAGCACTCGCGGGACGCGTGCCCGTGCGGGCGGTGGTGCGCTCGGAGCGGGCGGCACGCCAGCTCGATGGCAGCCCTGGCGAGGTGGAGGTTCGGGTGATCGACTACCTGGACCAGCCCGCCATGAACGAAGCCGCCCAGGGCTGCAGCGGCATCGTTCATCTCGTCGGCATCATCAAGGAATCTGCCAACAGCACCTTCGAGGCGGCGCACGAAGGGACGACCCAGGTGGTGGTGGAGGCAGCCAGGCAGGCCGGCACGCAGCACCTGGTTTACCTCAGCATCCTCGGCTCGCGACCTGATGCGGGCAACAGCTGCCTGGCGTCGAAGGGCAGGGCGGAAGCCATCATCGAGCAGAGCGGTCTTAACGCCCTGATCCTGCGGGTGCCGATGGTGCTCGGGGAAGGGGATTACGCGACCCGGGCGCTCGCCGGCCGGGCGCACAGCCGCCTGGTTTTACAATTCAGAGCCGCTTCCATGGAGCAGCCGATCTACGCGGGTGATGTGCTGGAGGCGGTGCTCGCCGGTCTCGGCGTGGCTGGTGATGCTGTATCCGGCAGCTATGACCTTGCCGGCCCCGAGTCGCTCAGCCGCCGGGCGTTGACGCACAGGGCCGCCGAAGTCTTGGGCAAGCCGCTGCCAAGCGTCGTCTCCCTGCCGATCGGCCTCGGCATGGCGCTGGCCGGGCTGCTCGAGCGGTTGTCCGCTAACCCGCCGTTCACCCGGGCCATGCTGGGTGTGCTCGATCACGACGATCTGATCGATCCGGGCCCGGCGCTGGCTGCGCTCGGGCTGACCCTGACGCCGTTGAACGAAGCGCTGCGGTCCTGCCTCGCAGAGCAGAACGACTAGGGGCACAGCTGGCATCTACGGGACGCTAGGCGTACATTCAGCGGTCGATCACCTGGGAGGGAGATATCATGACCGCTCTACCTGCACATCAAACTCGCCTGTCCGTCTGGCTGGCCGCCATGCTGCTTGCCATCGGCCTCGCCGGCTGCGGCGAAACCGCCCCGCCAGCGGAGGCACCGGCTGAGCCCGCTGAAAGCGCCGCTGCCAGCGATCCTGCCGCGGCGCCGGAGGAAGACGCTGCCTGGCCCAAGGGCGAAAACACGATGGATCCGGGTTACGCCGGAACGCCGGAAGGTTTTGCGCCGCTGCTCGAGGGCATCGGCTCTGTGGACTTCCCTGTTACCACCGACGTCGACCGGGCGCGTGCCTACTTCAATCAGGCGCTGACTTTCAGCTACGGCTTCAACCACGCGGAGGCGGAACGGTCCTTCCGGGAAGCAGCGCGGCTCGACCCGAGCTGCGGCACCTGCTGGTGGGGCGTGGCGCTGGTGAACGGCCCGAACATCAACAAGGCCATGGACGACGCTCAGGTGGCGCCGGCCTGGGAAGCCGTGCAGAACGCGCTGGCGAACAGAGACGGTCTGTCCGAGCTCGAGCTGGCGCTGATCGATGCGGTCGCCACCCGCTACTCCGAGGACGGCGGCGATCGGGCCGCCCTGGATGCGGTGTACGCCGGCTCCATGCGCGCGGTGTCCGAGCAGTTCCCGGACAACGCGCACGTGCTGGCGCTCTACGCCGAGTCGTTGATGGATCTCTATCCCTGGTCCTACTGGAACGACGACGGCTCGCCGAAGGAGCACACCGAAGCGCTGGTCGCAGCCATCGAGCGGGCCATCGAGATCGACCCGGAGCATCCGGGCGCGCTGCACCTCTATATCCACGCCATGGAGCAGTACACGCCGGAGAAGGCGGTGGCCGCAGCAGACACGCTGGGGCCGCTGGTGCCGGTGGCGGGTCACCTGGTGCACATGCCGTCACACATCTACCTCAGGGTCGGCCGTTATCACGACGCGGTGCTGGCGAACACGGAAGCGTCGCTGGCGGATGAGAACTACATCAGCCAGTGCAACGCCCAGGGCTTCTACCCGGCCGCTTACTACCCGCACAACATCCACTTCCTCTGGTACTCGGCCATGATGGAAGGCCACAAAGGCCTGGCGGTGGCCACGGCTGATCGCCTGCACGGCAAGATCAACCTCGACATGGCCCGTCAGTTCGGCGCCATCCAGCGCCTGCTGGGCGTGCGGGTGGCCACTTACGTCCGCTTCGGCATGTGGGAGGAAGCGCTGGCAGAGCCGCCAGCGCCGGAAGGCATGCCCATGACCACGTTTACGCGTGACTATGCTCAGGGCGTGGCGTTTGCAGCCACCGGGCAACTGGAAGAGGCCCGGGCCAACCTGGCACGGATGCAGGCCCAGCGTGATTCCGGCGAGCTTGCCGCGGTCATGGACCGGCAGGGCGACATTGCCGATCTGCTTGCCGAGATCGCCGTGCGGCTGGTGCAGGCGGAGATTTCCCGCGCCGAAGGCAATGCCGAGGCTGAGATCGAGCACCTGACGGCCGCTGTTGCCGCTCAGGACTCGTTGCCGTACACGGAGCCGCCGTTCTGGCACTTCCCGATCCGGCAGGCGCTGGGCTCCGCTTACCTGCGGATGGACAAGCCGGAGCTGGCGCAGACCGCGTTCGAGGAAGATCTGGTCAACTTCCCGAAAAACGGCTGGTCGCTGTACGGCCTGCAACAGGCCATGGCTGCCCAGGGGCAGCCTACGGATGATCTGGAGCAGGCGGTGGCTGCGGCCTGGCAGCACGCTGATATCGAGCCGACTTCCGGACCCTGAACTGCGTCACATATCCAACGCTCGTTTTCCAGTAGCGTTGCTACATAGAGCCCAAATTAGGGTGCCTGCGCGTGTGAGCGTGCAGGTTCACCCTGTGCGGGCATGTGGCTTCAAGTGGATGGATACACGATGCAGGAGACAAGCGGCGCTTCAGGTCTGGCAACCGCAAGGATGGCGGAAACGGCAGACTCAGATGTCGAGGCTCTAAGGGCGGAACTCGCCAAGTGGCAGGAGCGGGTTCCCAAGCTGGCCGGCGCGCTTCGCGAGCGCACCAACGAGGTGGAAACGCTGAAGGCCCAGCTGGCCGAGCGCCCGACCGAGGCTGCAGCGCCCGCTGCCGAGTCCGGTTCCGGCATTCAGGCCCGGGATGCCCTCATCGAAGAGCTCGAAGCTAAGGTCAAGGCGCTTGGTGGCAAGTACCAGGACGCGGAAGGCCAGCTGCACGCCAGAGACCTGGAAATCACCCAACTGCGTCAGGAAGCCGCCGAGTGGCGCGAGAAGTGGCAATCGGTCACGTCCTCACTCGATGCGCAGGCCGACAGCGCCGGTAAGAAGGACTCGGAGCTGAAGCGGCTGAAGGGCGAGCTCGATGAGCTGCTCGAGCTGCAGGGCACCCACACCGGCCGCATCAAGGAGCAGGATCTGGAGCTGACCCAGCTCCGGGAACGTGCCCAATCTCTCGAGAGCCGGAACGAAAATCTCTTCGAGACCACGGAGCTCGCCAACAAGCAGATCGAGACCCTGGGCGAAAACCTGGAGCACCTGCGTGCAGAGCTCACCGGTGCCAAGGATCAGCTGGCCACTCACGAAGCGGCAGCCAGCGACGTGGCCAAAGAGGCGGACGACCTCAAAGGTCAGGTTGCGAGCCGCGACCAGGACATCCAGTTCCTGCACACGCGGGTCGAAGAGAAGCAGACGGAAATCGACCGGCTGAACGCCAAGGTTGAGGAGCTCTCACCGCTGGAGTCGACGCTGGCGGAGGCGAACGCCGAGAAAGCGGAGCTGGACTCGAAGGTGGAATCGCTGAACGGCGAGATCAGCGTGCTCAGCGAGCGTCTGGTGGATCTGGAGGCGACCCGCAAGTCGCTGACCGAGGCGGAAGCAAAGATCGCAGACCTCAGCGGCTCGCTGGATGAGCGCGCCGCGGATGTGAGCGCTCGCGACGAGCAGCTCGAGGCGAAAGAGGGCGAGATCGAGTCCCAGAGGGCAGAAGTGCAGCGGCTGGAATCCTGCGTGGCGAACGCGGAGGAGGCGACCATTCGCCACGAGGTGGAACGACGCCAGCTCTCCGAGCAGCTCGACGGGCTGAAGAAGCGCAATCAGCACCTCGAGGCGCAGCTTTCCGAACGCTCCGATCTGGTTGTCGGCCTCGAGCAGGAAAAGAGCGCGATCACCGACAAGACCTCCTCGCTGGAGGCTGAAAACACCCGGCTGGCGGAGGCGCTGGAGAAGGCGCAGCAGGCAGCCGCCGGCAACGCCGATCACATTGCGCAGGTTGATGCGCGGATGGAGCGGCAGAAGCAGCTGATGGAAAGCCTGGAGTCCGAGTTTGCGGACGTTCAGGAAGAGTACGCCGATGCGGTGAAGTCCCATCAGCGTGAGGTTGGCGAGAAGAACGCCGAGATTGCCGCGCTGCAGGAAAAGGTCGACGACGACAGCGTGGTTGCGCTGAAGCAGGAACTCGCAGATCTGGAACAGGAGCTGACCGCTGCCCGGCAGTCGCTGTCCGAAGCAGAAGCTGAAACCCGGAACGGCGCCGATGCCGCCGAGCGGGCTCGAGCAGAAGCCGAGCAGTCAGCGGCCAGCGTCAGCGAGCTGGAGTCGCAGCTCGCCGAAGAACGTGCTGCCCGCCAGTCTCAGACCGAGAACATGGCGGAGCTCGAGAAGCAGCTGAAAAAGCAGACCGAAGCGGCCGTGGAGGCGGAAGAGGCTGCTCAGCGCGCCCGGGCAGAGCTCGAAGAGGCGAACGCCCAGGCGAGTCGCGTACCGGATGACGTATCCGACGAGAACGAAGCGCTGCAGGCGGAAGTGATCAAGCTGGAAGGCATGGTCCGTGAGCGGACCGAGCAGCTGAACAAGCTGCGCTGGCAGCAGGACATGATCGAGAAGCAGGGCGGTGCGGACGGCAGCGACAGCAAGATGCTGGTGGTGCTCAATCAGCAGCTGCAGAGCACCCGGGAAGAAAACCAGCGTCTCAAAGACAAGGTGCGGGCGCTGGAATCTGCGCCGGCGCCGGCCCCCCAGCCGAGCCCCGTGGAGATGGAAGAGCCCGACGACCTGGCCAGCATCAAGGGCATCGGCCCGAAGCTGGTGAAGCGGTTGCGGAAGCTTGGCGTGACCCGGTTCGACCAGATCGCCACGCTCTCCGAGGCTGATCTGGATGACGATAAGCACCCGCTGCACACCATGAAAGGCCGGATCATCAAAGACAACTGGATCGAACAGGCCGCCAGACTCGGCGGCATCTGATTCAGCCGCGCCCGCGAGGTCGGGCGCTCTCGGTCAGGCGGTTTCAGCGCCTGTCAGGGCCTTCAGCACGCTGTGCCAATGCTCGAAGAGAATGAGCGAGCCCGCCTGCGGGAACCTCCGCCAGCTCACCAGCTGATCCTCGAGAAAGCTCTGCAGCTCCTCCATGCTGGCCAGATTGTCGTCCGTGCCGTGCCAGGCGGTGATGGGAATGCCGAGCTTCGGCAACGGGGTGGGTTTCGCCTTCGCGAAGCACTTGAGCTCCCCTGACACACCCGCCGCGGTCACCGTCATGCTCTCCAGCGTGTAGGCGATCATGTGCTGGAAGATCTCCGGATTCGCTTCCAGCAGCGCCAGGTCGTGCGGGACGGAGCCGTAGACGCTGCGTATCAGGCGCGCGTTGGTTTCCTCGCTGGCCCGGTTGCGGAGGATGTTGAAGAAGCTCGACATCAGCCACGGCTGCGAGATCATCTTGGTGTACAGCGGCATGAAGTGCTTGAACCGACCCTTCATGGGGGCAGGCGGTCGGGCGGCCACCAGCATCAGGTGCGATACCCGTTCCGGCGTGCGTTCCGCCAGGCGCAGCGCAAAAGCACCACCGGAGAGAAAGCCGAGCACGCCGCCGCGCTCGATCCGCAGGTGATCCATTAGTGCTGCCACGTCATCCGCCACCGAGTCGAAGCTGAACTCCGCGTCCACGTCTGAGAAGCCGAAACCGGGCCGCTCCGGTGCGATCAGGTGCAGCTTCAGCGAGCGCGCCAGCTCATCCGTTTCCGCGGGCAGCCTGGAGCAGCCGAGGGTCTCGTGCAGATAGATGATCGGCTCGCCTTTGACGTCGCCGTAGGTCCGATAGGCGAGCCGGCGGCCATCGCCGAGAATCATGAAGTGCCGGGGTGAGGCCCGACGCGTAGCGCCGGTGGTTTTCTGCGGTGCTTCCTCGGTGCCGGCCAGGATCACGGAGAGCTGAGTCACCACCAGCACCAGATCGCTCTGCCGGTTGATGCCGCTCTTGTCGAAGACGGACTGCAGGTGGTTGCGGGCGGTGTTGATGCTGATTGCCAGATCTTCGGCCGCTTCTTTCAGGGTCAGGCCCGAAGCCAGCCGCATGGTCACATCCACCTCAGCGGCGGTCAGCCCGAAGCTCGCCTGCACGGCGCTCTCCAACCGTTGACCGGCATCGTCCTGGGCGATGAACAGCGCCAGCTCGGCGTTGCCGGCAATGGTGAGCAGCCCGGGCGGGAACTCGGAGCGGGCGATCAGGAACCCGAACCGATGCCGGGGCCTGCCCGGGTGCGCGAGCGACACCAGCGAATGACCGCGCTCAGAGGCGGCCAGGTTGTCCCGCGCCTCATCCAGAGAACTGCCGCTGGCCGGATCGCTGAATTCGAGCCGGCCATCGTCCGCCAGGCTCAGGTAGTCGGCCAGGGCTGGCAGGTTGTCCTCGCCGCCGACCACCCGGTCCTGCGCATCCAGCAACAGGTAGGCAAAGCCAGGCCTGGCCGGGTCGGCGGTGTCTTTGATCCGCCAGGAGAGGGATTCTGCGCGCGACAGCTCCGCCACCAGCTCGCCTGGATCCCAGGACTCCAGGTGGTCAGACAGTCGGTCGAACTCGGATAGGAGATCCGTCCACCGCGTGGGGTCGATAGCGTATGCGGTCAGCGCGTCGAAAAATGCGCTGACCGAGGCGGGTCCATCCTGCTTCTCCATGCCCTTATAAGAGCAGAAATGCCAGATCTGTGCGATCTGATTTCACCGAACTGCCCCCAATTTGGTTCGATTGTGGCCGGTCAGGGTTGTGAGCTATAGTCCGGTCACCCTCTAGAAGCTAAGCGCTCGAAAGAAGCCTGGCAGCTGAAAAGCGCAGGCTCCAGTTAGCGCAACAGGTTGATGGATCTGGAAACTACCGGTTTCGCCACCGCGACCAGCGATTCCCCCGATCGGCGGGAAGACCGCGACAGACGCACCTACTCCGAACGCAGACGCTCCGGCGGCCTCTTCGAGGTCCGGGCCCGGCGTGATGCTGCCGGCTATGATCGCCGCCAGGGCGATCGGCGGGAGACGCGGGGGCTGTTCAGCCGCTGGCGCCGTCTGGTCTGACCCCGGTCGGACAAAGCCGCCAGTGAGCGCCATTTCCGCATGGCTGCGGGCATTCCCTATGGACTTGTGCTGACTGCCGGGGCAGGATTCGCGCCGAACGCGTGGATGTCGGCATGAGATCCCTGCTTTTCGTTCATCAGTGAAGGAGTGACAGCGCCCATGAACTCGACCAAAGCTTACGCGACGATCTTCGTTGCGCTTCTGCTAGCACTGCCCCTCGGCGCCAACGCGGCGGACGCGGCAGCTGGTCAGTCCGCCTACGCGGTGTGCGCCGCCTGCCACGGTCAGAAAGGCGAGGGCAACGTGGCCATGAACGCGCCCAAGCTGGCGGGCCAGGAAGGCTGGTACGTCAAGCGCCAGCTGGCGGCCTATCGCGATGGGATCCGCGGCACGGCGCCAGGAGACACCTACGGCATGCAGATGCGGCCGATGGCCATGGCGGTTGCCGACCCGACGGCGGAAGCCAACCTGATCGCCTACATCGAAAGCCTGCCCCGGGTGGATTCGGCGCCGACGGTCAGCGGCGATCCGGCAGCCGGCCAGGCGGGTTACGCGGTGTGCGCTGCCTGTCACGGGCAGAAGGGTGAAGGCAACGAGGCGCTTGGCGGCCCACGCCTGGCCGGGCTCGATGACTGGTACCTGGTGCGCCAGATCAAGAACTACAACAACGGCCTCCGCGGTTACGACCCGAAAGACACCTACGGCATGCAGATGAAGCCGATGGCTGCGGTCCTCAGCACCGACAAAGCCATCAATGACGTGGTTGCCTACATAAACACCCTCAAGTAGCGCCCGAGTGAACCGGCGTCTCCTGGTCGACCTCGAGGCGCTGGCCGCCAACTACCGGACTTTCACGGCCGCCTCAGCGGCCGGCTCTTCCCCGCTCAGAAGCCATTCCGACCTGCCCGCCGTTGGCGGTGTGGTCAAAGCGAATGGCTATGGGATCGGTGCCGGCCCGGCCCTGCAGCGGTTGCTGGCAGCAGGCTGCCGCAGCTTCTTCGTTGCTACCCTGGATGAGGCGCTCAGCCTGCAGGATGAGCTCGCCCAGTTTGCTGCCGAGAACGCCGACGAAGCAGCCCCGGAGCTTTTCATCTTCGATGGCGTCGATGCGCACAGCGCTGCCGAGACTGCCAGCGCCGGGCTGATCCCGATCATCAACGACGAAGCGCAGCTGGCGGCCTGGCAGCCCCATGCGAAAGCACCGGCTGCGCTGCACTTCGACACCGGCATGCATCGCCTGGGCCTGCCGCCGGACACGCATGCCGAGCGGTTTGCTGGTCTCAACGTCTCCCTGGTGATGACGCACCTGGCCTGCGCCGATGAGCCCGACCACCCGATGAACGGCCGGCAGGTGCAGGCCTTTGCCGAGATCGTGCAGCGGTATCCGGGCCAGCGCACCAGCATCGGCAACTCGGCCGGCTGGCTGAGCGGCATTCAGGGAGATCTGGGCCGGCCCGGAATTGGACTCTACGGCGGCAACCCCTTCTCGGATCGAGTCTCACCGATGCAGCCGGTGGCCGCTCTGCAGGGCCGGATCCTGCAGGTACGGACCGTCCAGGCCGGCGAAACCGTGGGCTACAGCGGCAGCTGGACGGCAACCAGCGAAACCCGGATTGCTGCGGTCGGGATCGGCTACGCGGACGGCGTGCCGCGACACCTTTCCGGTGCGGGAGAGATGGCGCTCGGTGCTGGCCAGCGCTGCCCGATCATCGGCCGGGTCTCCATGGATACCACGGTGCTGGATGTGAGCGCTGCCGGGCAGGTGCAGGTAGGTGACTGGGCTGAGTGTTTCGGCGTCCACATCCCCGTGGACGAAGCGGCCGCGCGAGCTGGCACCCTGGGCTACGAGCTGCTCACCCGGGTGGGGTCGCGGGTGCCTCGGGTCCCGAGCGCCCTTGGCTGAGCGCAGCGGCAGCGTTGAGGTCACCGAGCATTCGCCAGGCGAGAATCGAGTTGCGCTGGGCAGCGACGTCAGCGGCTGAGCCGGCCGGCACCAGCTGACGGACCCGGGCCAGATAGTTCAGCGCGGTCGCCGCATCGCCCTGCCTGAGGGCCAGCGTCGCCCTGTTCAGGTGGATGGCCCAGGCGTCGGGCGCCAGCGCCTCCGCCTCGCCGAAGTCGGCCAGAGCACCTTCCAGATCGCCTGATCGCATGCGCGCCAGCGCCCGGTTGCCGAGTGCAGCTGCCAGGGCGCTGCTGCCTGTGCCGGTGGCCGCGCCGTCATAGCGGAGCCCGGCGATCAGATCCGAGCAGGTTCGATCGGCGTCCGCGGCGCGATCACGCACGGCGCTCAGGCAGGCGTCTGCTTCGGTTGGACCGGCAGCCGGCTGCAATGGATCGATGGCTGGCTCGGCGCCGGTTGCGGTAGCAGCGCCCAGCAGCAGCAACGCGGCGCCGGCCTGAATGAGCAGATGGGTTCTCATGGCGGGCAGTGTACCGTCCTTCGAGGCCCGCGCTATAGTGAGTCCGAACTGAGACGGATCAGATAAGGGGAAGGGCCATGATCAATCCAGACGGGCTGCTGAAAGGGCAGGTGGCGGTGGTGACGGGCGCCAGCCGCGGTATCGGCGAGGCGATTGCCCGGCGCTACGCGATGGAAGGGGCGAAAGTGGTGGTGTCGGCGCGCACCGTCAACGAAGACGAGCACTACCTGCCGGGCACCATCACCGAGACGGTAAAGCACATCAATGACGCCGGCGGCGAGGCCATCGCCGTGAAGGCGGACCTGGCCGTGCCTGAGGATCGGCACAACCTGATCAAGGCAACCGAGGATGCGTTCGGTGGCGTCGACATCCTTGTCAACAACGCGGCCATCACCTACTTCATCCCGGTTGCGGACTTCCCGGAGAAGCGCTTCCGGCTGATGATGGACGTGCAGGTGTGGGCACCTTTTGAGCTCGCCCAGCTGGCGCTGCCCGGCATGCGCGAGCGCGGCCACGGCTGGATCCTGAACATCTCCTCTGGCGCGGCGATTCACCCGGACAAAACCATGGGCGGCCGTGGCGGCACCGTGTATGGCATGTGCAAGGCTGCGCTGGAACGCTTCACCACCGGTCTGGCCCAGGAGCTCTACGATGAGAACATCGGCGTCAACGTGATCTCACCGGGCCTGGTGGCGACGCCGGGCGTGATGCACCACAAGCTGATCAACGAGTCGAACAAGGACCGGGTGACCCCGGTGGAGCACATGGCCGAGGCCTGCCTGCGCCTGGTGCACGGTGATCCGAAAGAACTCACCGGCCGCATCGACTACGCCGATCAGGTGATGGAAGAGTTCTCGCTGACGGCGGCTGATCTGATCTGATCAAGCGATCTCAGCGGATCGGCACCTCCGTCTTCTTGATCACGGTTCTGAGCGCAAATGATGAGTGCACGCGGTCCACGCCGGGCAGTTGGGTGAGGTAGTTGGAGTGGATGCGCTCGTAGTCACGGGCGTCCTCCACGATCACCCGCACCAGGTAATCACTCATGCCGGACATCAGGTAACACTCCATCACTTCCGGCAGCTCGGCGATGGCGGCCTCGAAGGCGGCCAGATCGTCCCGCTGCTGGCTCTTTAAGGTGATCTGCACGAATACGTTGTCCGGATATCCCGCCATCGACTGATCGACCAGCCCGACGTAGGCCCGCAGCAGCCCGCTGCCCTCCAGGTTCCGAACCCGGCGCAGGCAGGCGGACTCGGAGAGCGCCACCCGATCGGCCAGCGCGGTGTTCGATAGCCGGGCGTCGAGCTGCAGCTCGTGCAGGATTGCGCGGTCAATTCTGTCCAGACCTGCAGAATATTCTGTCATTTTCGTATAATTCAGCGGAATATGCCGAAAAACTAGCAGATCCTTCGCAGATCGCAAGAACCTGCCGCCCGTCTTCGGATAGCCTGGTGTGATTACTCAGCCATTAGAGACGAGGGCGGAAACCATGAAGATCGGCGTACCAAAGGAAATCAAAGTGCACGAGTACCGGGTCGGCCTGACGCCGGCGTCCGTGCAGGAACTGACCAGCCGCGGCCACGCCGTAGTGGTTGAGCAGGATGCCGGGCTCGGCATCGGTTTCCACGATGAGGACTACCTCCGTGCAGGCGCACAGATCGGCTCGGTGGAAGACGCCTTCGCTGCTGACCTGGTGGTCAAGGTCAAGGAGCCCCAGCTCGAAGAGTGCAAGCGGTTCCGCCCGGGCCAGATCCTCTTCACCTATCTGCACCTCGCTGCGGACAAGCCGCAGGCGGAAGCCCTGATGGCCTCCGGGGTGACGGCCATTGCCTACGAGACGGTCACCGGCTTCGGCGGCAGCCTGCCGCTGCTCACGCCCATGAGCGAAGTGGCGGGCCGGATGTCGATCCAGGTTGGTGCCTACGCGCTGCAGAAAGCCTCCGGTGGCCGCGGCACCCTGCTCGGCGGCGTGCCGGGCGTGGCGCCGGGCAAGGTTGTGGTCCTCGGCGGCGGCATCGCTGGCACCAACGCGGCGGAGATGGCCGTCGGCATGCAGGCGGACGTGACCATCCTCGACAAGTCCGTGCCGCGGCTGAAAGCGCTGTCCGAGCACTTCGGCGTCGGCGCGCGGGTGCTGATGGCAAGCCAGCAGAACGTTCGCGACGAAGTCCTCGCCGCTGATCTGGTGATTGGCGCGGTGCTGATCCCCGGCGCCGCGGCGCCGAAGCTGGTGACCCGGGAAATGGTCCGGCAGATGGCCAACGGCACCGCCATGGTGGACATCTCCATCGATCAGGGCGGCTGCTTCGAAACCTCCCGACCGACCAACCACGACGCGCCCACCTACGTGGAAGAGGGCGTGGTGCACTACTGCGTGACCAACATGCCGGGCGCAGTGGCGCGCACTTCCACCCTGGCGCTGAACAACGTCACGGTGCCGTATGTGGTGGAGCTGGCCGAGCAGGGCTGGGAAGAGAGCTTCCGCAACATCGAAGGTTTTGCTGCCGGCCTGAACGTGCACGACGGCGCCATCATGCACCCTCAGGTGGCCGAGGCCCTGGATCTGCCGCTGGTCACCTACCCCTGCGCAGCGTAGCCTTGGCAGGCTGATTTCAGGGAGTTTCAGGAGGAGTAAATGGCCGACCCGTTGCACAACGAGTTCCCGCCCGGATCGATCGAGGCGAAGGATCTCGAGCATCTGCTGCACCCGACCACCAACCTGGCGCAGCACCAGGCCAACGGCCCGAAGGTGCTCTCCAGGGCGGAAGGCGTTTACGTCTGGGACAACCAGGGCAAGCAGTACATTGAGGCGATGGCCGGGCTCTGGTGCACGGCGCTGGGTTACGGCGAGGAGGAGCTGGTCCAGGTGGCAGCGCAGCAGATGCGCGAGCTTTCCTACAACCAGCTGTTCGGCGGCAAAACCAACGAGGCCAGCGTGCTCCTGGCAGAAAAGCTGAAGAGCATGGCGCCGATGGATGCGGGCCGCGTCTTCTTCGGGTTGTCCGGCAGCGATGCCAACGACACCCAGGTGAAGCTGATGTGGTACTACAACAACGCCGTCGGCCGCCCTGAGAAAAAGAAGATCATCTCGCGAATGCGCGGTTACCACGGCGTGACCGTGGCGGCCGGGTCGCTTACCGGCCTGCCGCCGTTTCACAAGCACTTCGACCTGCCGATCCCCGGCATCCTGCACACCGACTGCCCGCACTACTACCGGGGCCAGGAAGGTGGCGAGAGCGAAGCGGAGTTTGTCGACCGGATCGTCGGCAACCTGGAATCGCTGATTCTGAAAGAAGGCCCGGAGACCATTGCCGCTTTCATCGCCGAGCCGATCATGGGTGCCGGTGGGGTGGTGGTGCCGCCGGCCGGCTACTACCAGAAGGTGCAGGCGCTCCTGAAGCAGCACGACATTCTCTTCATCGACGACGAGGTGATCTGCGGGTTCGGGCGGACCGGACGGCCGTTCGGCGCCGAAACCTTCGGCATCGAGCCGGACACCATGAGCGTCGCCAAGGCGGTTTCCTCGGCGTACCTGCCGCTGTCGGCCGTGCTACTGCCGGAATTCATGTACGAGGCGTTCACCGCCATGAGCGCCGAGCTCGGCAACTTCAGCCACGGCTTCACCTACTCAGGCCATCCGGTCTGTGCGGCGGTAGCGCTCAGAAACCTGGAGCTGATGGAAGAGCGGGATCTCTTCGCTCACGCGGCACGCATGGGCGATCTGATGCAGGACCGGATGGCCGAGCTTACCGACCACCCGCTGGTGGGCGAGGTGCGCGGCGCCGGGCTGATCGGCGCCCTGGAGCTGGTGGCCGACAAGGAAACCCGGGCCGCTTTCCCGGCGAGCCAGGGCGTCGGCGCCTACTGCATGGGTCGCTGCGAGGCGAACGGCCTGGTCAGCCGGGCCATGGGCGACACCATGGCGCTCTGCCCGCCGCTGATCATCACCGACCAGCAGATCGACGAGATCTTCTCCAAGCTCGAACTGGCCTTGAACGAAACGCTCGCCTGGGTAGGCTGAGGGCTCGTAAACAGATCAGGAAAGTCGATGCTGCATTCGGCGCTATACGACGACGCGGGCAAGCTGGTTCTCCGGGTGACGCTGGGCATGCTCATGCTCTTTCACGGGATTGCCAAGCTCGGCAACGGCGGTTCGCTGAGCTGGATCGCCGGTCAGCTCTCAGATGCCGGCCTGCCTGGCTTCATCGCCTACGGCGTTTACATCGGCGAGATTGTGGCACCGCTGATGATCATCGCCGGCATCTACTGCCGCGTTGGTGCGGCCATCATCATCCTCAACATGCTCTTTGCCATCGGCCTCGCCCATGTGGCGGAGTTGTTCATGCGCAACGAGCAAGGCGGCTACGCGCTGGAGCTGCATGCCTTCTTTACCTTCACCGCCCTGACGCTGGCGCTGACTGGGAGCGGTCGGTTTGCGGTGAAGCCGGACTGAGGTTGAGTGCCGATGCCAGCAGCGGACAGGCTTGACCAGAAATCGGGGGGCTGTTCTCTGACTCGACAGGACTGGTGCCAGGCGGGCCTGGCCGCGCTGACTGCCGACGGTGAGAAAGGACTGACGGTCAGCCGTATCGCCAAGCAACTCGGTGTTACCTACGGCAGTTTCTACCACCATTTTCGCGACTCTGAAGACTTCCACGTGGCTGTGCTCGATCATTGGCACAGGGAGATCCTGGTTCCGCTGGCGCGGCGAAACCTGGCAAAGCAACCTGCTTCCATGGAGGTCCTCGTCCAGGACGTAGAGGGATCCGGGTGCTCCCCGGTCGAGATCGCACTGCGTCAGTGGGCTCAGCACTATGCACCCGCTGCAGCAGCCGTACGTCGTGCGGATCGCTATCGCATGCGCGTCATGGCGCAGATGTTGCGCAAAAGAGGGGTTCCCCCGGCAGAGGCGAGATCGCAGGGAGAGCTCATGCTGCTCGCTTACCTGGGCGGCCTGCAGCATCCGGACGCCAGAAGTCGGGCGTCGGCGATGCGGAAACTGGTAAAGATGATCGACGAGATGGCTGCAGGATTCGAAGTCGAATAGCAGGCGTTTAGTCCGTCCGCGCTCTATCTCATCCGGAACGTAGGATCTTCCGTTGAATCCTATGGTGACCGTTCAGAGACTCAATGGAGTTATCGGTTTTTGGAGGGAATCATGCGCCATAGAGGTGGGCTGTCACTGGTTGTGTTGCTGGTTGGGATCGCCATCGGCGCGACGCTGGCGGGTAGCGACGAAGCGTTCGAAGGCTTGCTGCCAGCAGCGATGGCGGCGGAGACGGAAACAGCGTCTCCCTACTCGCCGACACAGCCGATCGAGCCGAGAGGCGTTTACTACCCGGGGACAGAAGCGCTTGCCGCGGATGAGATGCGCGTGGTCGCGCTGGGCACAGGCATGCCGACCATTCGGCCCAAACAGGCTGCCGCTGCCTTTCTCGTCGAGCTTGGTAACGGCGACAAGTTCCTGTTCGACATCGGCTACGGCTCCGTCGAGCGTCTGTCGGCGTTGAAGATCCCCATGGATTACATCGACAAGGTCTTTATCGGCCACCTGCACATGGATCACTTCGGTGATCTGGATGCGCTCTGGATCGGCGGTGTGAAGATGAATCGTACCTATCCGCTGCGTGTCTGGGGACCGAGCGGCGCCACACCGGACATGGGTACCGAGTACGCGATGGACGGTCTGCGGCGCATGCTCAACTGGGATGCAAAAACCCTGGCTGGCCTGCTGGATTCCCGCGGCGAGCAGCTGATCGTGAATGAGTTCGACTACCGCGGGGTGAATGAGGCCATCTACGAAGAAAACGGCGTCACCATCCGCTCGATACCCGCCATCCACACCACTGATGGCGCGGTCAGTTTCATTCTCGAGTGGAACGGCCTTAAGTTCGCCTACTCCAGCGACACGGCGCCAAACAAGTGGTGGATCGAGCACACACAAGGTGTGGACATCTCGATCCATGAGTCTTTCGCCTCGCCGCAGATCCTGCTCGAGAAGCAGAACTACCGACCGGATTTTGCGCTGTCACTGTCGGTGTTCAAGCACACCTCGCCGCAGCAGTTCGGCAAGGTCATGGCGATGACGAAGCCTCGACTCGCCGTCGGCTATCACTTCTACAACGATTACGACACCTTGCCTGAAATGCTCGAGGAGGTGCGCAAGACCTACGACGGTGAGCTGGCCATGGCCACCGACTACATGGTGTTCAACGTCACCAGGGATGACATCCGCGTGCGCATGGCGGCCGTGGACGAAGAGATCTGGCCGACGAATCCAACCCGCCCCAAGCAGGTCGCTGGCGCCGGCGGTGACGCTTTCAGCGAGTTCATCAGCAGCGGTCTTGAGCCGATGTCAGATCTCGTGGCCCAGATCTATGCAGACTTCAACGAAGAAAACGGAACCCAGGTGAGCCCACCCAATAAGTAGAATCTGGTAATTTCGGTTGGGAGACGTTCGTTAAGGTTTGGGGTGGGCAGGAAGACTCTGACGCGCGAAGACTGGCTGCAGGCCGGGCTGGATGCTCTGGCTGACAATGGCGGCGGGAAGCCACGGGTGCGGGAGATAGCCGAGCGGCTCGGCGTCACCTATGGCGGTTTTTACCATCACTTCGAATCCGCAGACGATCTCTATCGGCAGATGCTGACGTACTGGCGGAAGACATTGCTTGCGGACGTTACCCAGGAACATCTGGAGAAGCCGGATCCGTCCCTCTCTTCACTCATGGAGACCCTCGCGGAACGGGGGCTCCCTCGATATGACCTGGCGATCAGGGAGTGGGCCAGGAGCTACCGGCCGGCGGCCCTGGAGGTCAAGAAAGCGGACGCGTTCCGCATGCGCATGGCGGCGAAGTTTATGGAGAAGCGCGGGATGGATCCGGAGACCGCAAAGGCTCGCGGCGAGATGATCATCTCCATGCACATCGGCAGCCTCGAGCATCCGGACGAAAGCCGCGAAGCGTTCTTCAAGTTTGTGGATATGGCCGACAAGCTGGACTGAACCCCCGGCCAGCGCATGAGATCGGTGGGCAAAAACTATGGTGCGAAGCGCTTGGGATTCGTCCAGACTCTTCTCAGAGGTCACTCAAGGAGAAAGGGTCATGATGAGAGTGCTGTACACCCTGGCAGCTGCGTTCGCGATCTGCCTTCTTGCCGCTCCGGCAACTGCTTCAGAAAAGGCCGATGCCTGGTACCCGAGAACGGAGACCGTAGGCCCGGACGAGATGTTCGTGGTGGCGCTGGGCACCGGCATGCCGACGCCGATCACCCGGGCCCAGAAATCCTCCGCCTGGTACGTGGAGCTCGGCAACGGCGATATTTTCCTCTTCGATGTGGGCACGGGTTCCGTCGAGAACCTGTTTGCGCTCCGCCCCGATTTCGCTCGGGTGGACAAGGCCTTCATGAGCCATCTGCACACCGATCACGTCGGCGACACCGATGCGTTGTGGGTGGGCGGCTGGTTGAGTGGCCGCTACACGCCCTTGCACGTCTACGGCCCGTCCGGTAGCGAGCCTCGTCTCGGCACCGCGGCATTTGTTGAGGGCTTGAACAACGCCTATGCCTGGGACATCGAGGGTCGCTCCGGCACCCTACCTGACGACGGCGGCAAGCTCGTCGCCCATGAGTTCGACTATCGGGAGGTTGGCGGTGTGGTCTACGAGGCCAACGGCGTGACCATCCGTTCCTACCCGGCCATTCATTCCATCGACGGCTCGGTCAGCTATCGGCTCGACTGGAACGGCCTCAGCTTCGTGTTTGGTGGCGACAGCTACCCTAACCAGTGGTTTATCGACAGCTCCAAAGGCGCTGACTTCGTCGTTCACGAGTGCTTCTACACCGCGGAAGGGCTTGCCAGTTACCTCGGGTTCCCGCCGCGACAGGCGGTGCAGGTCTCGTCCTACATCCACACGCCGCCGGCGGCGTTCGGCAAGATCATGTCGGCTGTGAAGCCACGGCTTGCGGTTGGTTACCACCAGATCCTCGTGCCGGAGATGCATCAGGCAACGATCGAAGCCGTGCGAACCACCTACGACGGGCCGCTGGTGATCGCCGACGATCTGATGGCCTGGACGATCAGCAAAGACGACATCGTTCAGCGGGAAGTGATTTCTGCCGAGCGGGTGCAGCCGCCGCCGACCTCGCCGGAGTACATGACGGCGAAGCGCAGCGGCGAAGCGGGATACTCAGAGTTCATCGAGAGCGGCAAGTGGGAAGGCTACACGCCACCGCCGCTGCCGGATCCTTAGCGGTCGCTGCGGCTACTTGTCCCAGTAGCCGTCGCGCCAGTCTTCATCCTCGAGCCCGTACTTCTCGGAGTGACGGTCGAGCATCTCGTCCTGGGCTTCGAAACCTTCGCGCCACTTGCCTGAGCTGATGAACTCCGACATGGGGTTCGGCTGACCCTTCTCAGGAGGTGGCTGGACGGCGGTGCCGGAAACGCCCCAGGCGTCGTCGGGATAGGTCGCCATCCGCTCGAGGATTCCGTCTTTGCTCACGTTCCAGACCATCATGTCGGTCGCCATCGAGAGGGGGCCGGCATAGGTCTCCCGAATCCCGTCGTAAACCGCGTAGCGCGTCGCCTCCTCGTTGAAGAAGTGGTAGGCGACCGCGTGCCGCGGCGCGACCGTGCTCATGATCTTGCCGAAGCTCTGCGGTGAGGTGTGGAACTCGCAACAGGTGCGCCAGGCGAGCTGTGGCGGCTGCGCATACAGGTCAACGTACATATCAGGCGTCATCATGGCCTCGTGGATCACCAGATCTGCGCCCTTTGCGTACTCGATGAACCACTTGTTGGGTACGGTATCGCCGCCGAACACGACTGAGAGGCCTGCATACTCGAGCGAGTAGCTCACCGGGCCGTCGCCGGCATGAATGGCCGGCCAGCTTCTGATCACCACGCCGTTCTCATCGTAGACGACCTGGTTGACGCCTTTGTAGTCGAACTCGTTGATCTCGATGTTGCCGGGAATGGGCGTGATCTTGTAGTTGCGGGTAGTTCTGTCCCAGTTCACGAACTCGAGGAAGTGCTCCATCGAGTACCGGGTGCCCATGGATGCTTCCCTGCCGCTGGGGCCCCAGACCCTGAGCGCGTTGGGGCGGCCCGAGGTCCAGCCGCCCGCCCAGAGCGCGTCGATATCCCCCATGTGATCCGTGTGCAGGTGGCTTAAGAAAACCTTGTCCAGGTACTGGTACGGAATCATCAGCGCGGCGATGTTGGCCATGGAGCCGGTGCCGATATCGAAGATGAACTTGTCACCGTTGCCGGTCTCGATCAGAAAGCAGGTGGCTGCCTGGCTGTGTCTGGCGGCGGGCATCCCGGTACCGCAGGCGACGACGCGGATCTCGTCTTCTGCCAGCGCCTCCGTGCCTGGGTAGTAGGTGTATCGGTCGGGTGCGACGCCGACCGGATCGGTTACCTTGCCACCAGCGGCCCAGGTAGCACCGCCCAGGAGCGTTAACGTTGCCCCGAAGAGCAGAGAAACAAGATGTTTAACCGGCATGCCAAGAACTCCCCAGTTAGAAGGCTCCCTCACTGTCAGATGCTGCGGCGTAACATTCAATGCTGAGAGTTACGGGTTGCACGAATAGCGTAGGCGGGTAGTGGGTTTCTGCTAACTGAAATCCGAGGGTCTCCATCGTCGGTTGGTTCACGTATATTTTGAAGGGGGAAGTTATGGGGAAAGATGCGCGTTGGCCGGTAAGCCTAAGACAACGGAAGCGGGGTGGCTGCAGGCAGGGCTGGAGGCGCTCAGTCACGACGGTCCGGACGGCCTGAAGATCAACCGGCTGGCTGATTCGTTGGGGGTAACCACCGGCAGCTTCTACTGGCACTTCAAGAATGCCGCCGAGTTCCATCGCAAGCTGCTCGACTTCTGGATCGACTGGGACACCAAGCAGACGATCCGTGAAGCTCGTGAAGATGAGCATCCCATGCAGCGGATCGAAGCCATCGTCGAGCAGAAGATGCTGAGCGTTTACGAAGATGCCGTGCACCGCTGGGCACTGGTCAACGAAGAAGCTGCCCAGGCAATCGAACGTGCGCACAAGCTGCGCCACCGGCGGATGGCGGACCTCCTGGTCAGATCAGGGCTCGATGAGCACACGGCATCGGTCCGAGCGCAGATGATCGTCTGGATGGTCAGCGGCTACCGCTTCGCCGATGAGGCCTGGCGGATTGAGGTGCTGACGGCTCTGATGGATCTGGTGAGCCCTGTGGATGTTGCTGCAAGCAGCGAATCTGGCACCTCTTCCCAGTTAGCGCCGAAGTCTCCACCGACCGCTCGATAGACCGCCGATACGACAGTGCCTGCTGTTCCCTCAGCCTTCGTCAAAGCAAGTTACGCCCTCCAGAGCAGGTGCTGGATGCTTGTGGTCGCCGGTCTTTCGCTGATTACGGCCGAAGCCCATGCGGATGCCATCGTCACGACGCAGGCCATGCGCGCCAACAACATCGCCGAGTACTTCGTGGAGGAAGGCCAGGTGCGAGTCGAGTTGGAGATTGCGATTGCCGATCTCGGCGGCTTTAAGAACCTGCTGCCGGACGCGCTCCACGAACGCCTGACAGCTGAGCGCGTACCGCTGAAGGAACGGCTGCCCCGGTTTTTCAGTGAAGATCTTGGGCTGGTTGTTTCCATTGGAGAAGAGGAGCAGCTGCTAGAGGGGTTCGTTCAGAACATCGGGCCGCGGGAGCGGATCCGCCGGGATCCGGTTACCGGCGAGCCGATCGTGGTGGCAGGTGAAGAGCCGGAAACTGTGGTCTTCGCCGAGCTCGTCTACCCGCTGCCTGCCCGACCTGAGGTGGTCACGCTCATCAATCGCACAGGCGCAAGCATTGGTTTCGTCGCCTATCACGAAGGCGTGGCAGTCAACGACTTCCGCTTCCTCTCGCCCGCCCAGTCGCTGAGCCTGGACTGGGAAGATCCCTGGTACTCGTCGTTCGAGCAGCGGTCCCTGCGCCGAACTTACTTCGCGCCCATGAGCATCTTCATCTACGTGGAGCCCTATGAGGTGCGCAAAGAGATCATCGTCCGGCCCAAGGATCTGCAGCGCTGGGTGGATCTGGGCCTGGCAGGACAGGAAACGATTCCGGTTGCTGCGCAGCCGGAGCTGAAGCGCCGCGTGGGTGAGTTTCTGCGCAGCAGGCATCCCACGCGCATCGATGGTGAGCCCGTGCTCGGCGAGCTGGCACGGATCAACTTTCTCGAGCGCACGCTGCAGACGAGCAACGTCATCGAGCCGGCACGAGAGCTGGATCTGAACGTGGCGACCCTGGGCGTGATCTACGTCTACCCCACGGTGGTGCCGCTGCCGGAGAACGTAACCGTGGAATGGGACATGTTCACGGAAAAGATGTCGGTTGTGCCGGGGGCGTCGGTGGATCAGGCCGGATCGCTGCCCGTTTACCTGGAGCCCGACTTCGCCACCCTGGAGTGGCAGAACTACCTGCGCTTCCCGGAGCTGCCGACCCTGAACGCGTTGGCCGCACCACCGGGATCGTTCGGCGCCACGCTGGCGCGCTATCGCTGGCTGGTCATCGTCTTGCTGTTGGCCGGCCTGCTCTGGGCCGGCATCAGCTTCCGGCGCTCCGGGCTGCGGGCAGGGGTGCCGGTGACGCTGGCCGTTCTCGTGCTTTCAGGAGCGGCGCTCTTCGTGGGTGAGCAGGCCAGGCTGTCGGCGGAAAAGTCCCGGGTGCTGGTGGCCGACCTGCTGCACAACATCTATCGGGCTTTCGACTTCCGTACCGAGGGCGACATCTATGACGTGCTCGAGCAGAGTGTGGCCGGAGACTTCCTGACTACGGTGTATCTCGAGACTCGCCGCGGTCTGATTCTCGAAAATCAGGGTGGCGCCAGGGCCAAGGTCAAGAACATCGAGCTGCGTGAGCTGGAGACCCGGCCGTCGGCCTCGGGTGGACTGATTGCTGCGGCGACCTGGGTCGTCTCCGGCTCGGTCGGGCACTGGGGCCACCTGCACGAGCGGCAGAACCTCTATCAGGCGGAGCTCGACATTCGCCCCGTGGCGGGCGCCTGGAAGCTGGTGGGCATGGAAGTGCTGGCAGAAGAGCGGCTCTGAGGTGACGATGATCCGCCTGCAGGACGTCGCCTTCCGCTATGGCGGGAGCGAGAGCTTCTCGCTCGCTGTGCCGGACCTGTCCTTCCAGGCAAGCGAGCACACGGCCATCATCGGCCCCAGCGGCTGCGGCAAGACGACGCTGCTGTCCCTGATCGCCGGTATTTACCGTGCCGAGAGCGGTAGCATCGAGGTTCAGGGCAAAAACCTCAGCCGGCTTGGCGAAAAGTCGCGGCGGGCGTTCCGCATCCGTCAGGTGGGCCTGGTGTTTCAGGCGTTCGAGCTGCTCGACTATCTGGATGTGCTGGACAACGTCCTCCTGCCGTACCGGGTGGATCCGGGGCTCAAAGTCACCCGGACCATTCGCGACCGGGCCCGGGATCTCATCGAGGCGGTTGGTCTGGCTGGGAAAACAGCCCGGCGTACTGCAGAGCTGTCCCAGGGAGAAAGGCAACGGGTGGCTGTCGCCCGGGCGCTGATCACCTCGCCGCCACTGCTGCTGGCGGATGAACCCACCGGCAATCTGGACCCGCGCAACAAGCTGCTCATCGTCGATCTGCTGCGCTCGGTGGCCGCAGACTCCGGGGCCACCATCATCACGGTGACCCACGATCACTCCCTGCTCGATCGCTTTGATCGGGTGCTGGAGTTTGAAACCATCACGGGTGCCGCGTGACGGGCGCGCTCTACCTGGGTTGGCGCTACGTGGCCCGGCACCGCTGGAAAACCGGGCTGCTGGCGGTTGCCATGAGCCTGATCCTGTTCCTGCCGGCAGCACTCATGCTGCTGATCGAGCGCGGCGCGCAGAGCCTCACGGAGCGGGCCGTGATGACGCCGCTGCTGCTCGGCGCGCCAGGCAGCCCGCTGGAGCTGACCCTGTCGAGCCTCTACTTCAGTAGCGCCACCCCTGAGGCACTGCCGCGATCCGCTCTTAAAGCCGTGGACCCGGTGTTGGCGGAAGTGACGCCGCTGTACGTGGGTTATCAGGCGCGTGGTTTTCCCATCGTCGGCACCGGCCCGGACTACCTGCAGGTGCGGAGCCTGGCGATGGCGGTAGGGCGACCCTTTGCGCTGCTCGGTGAGTGCATCATCGGAGCCAACGTGGCTCGCACGCTCGGCCTTGGCGTCGGTGATTCGCTGATCTCCTCGCCGGAAACGCTCTTCGATCTGGCCGGCGTTTACCCGCTCAAGCTGGAAGTTGTCGGGGTGCTGGCGCCTTCGGCGAGCCGTGATGACGATGCGATCTTCACGGACCTGAGAACCACCTGGGTGATCGAAGGCTTGGGCCACGGGCACCAGGATCTCGAGGTGGCTCAGTCGCCTGATCTTGTGCTCGACAGGGACGCCACCTCCGTGACCGCCAATGCGGCGCTCAGGCAATACAACGAGATCACAGAGGAAAACCGCGACTCTTTCCACTTTCACGGCGACGACGGCGACTACCCGATTTCCGGTGCCATCGTCCTGCCCCGAGATCAGAAATCCGAAGCCATCCTGCTCGGTCGCTTCATGGACCAGGCTGCCCTGCAGCTGCTGCAGCCGCGGGCCGTCATCGCCGAGCTGCTGGAAACCGTCTTCACCGTGCAGAACGTGATCCTGCTGATCATGGCGCTGGTGGGCGTTGCCACCCTTGTTATGATCGTGCTGGTGCTGGCGCTATCGTTGCGGCTCCGAGCGCGGGAACGATTGACCCTGCAGCGTATGGGCGCGGCGGCCAGCAGCATCTGGATCCTGATGGCGGCGGAATCGGTCTTCGTGCTGCTTGCCGGTGGGCTGCTTGCGGTGATCCTCGTCGCGCTCACTCAGCTGGTAGGCACCACCGAGCTGGTGCTGATGGTGTCGGGCTAGGAGCGAATGATGAAGAGATTTCTGCAGAGCGGTGCGGTTAGTTTGATCTGGATGATGGTGGCGGGCTGTTCGGAGCCGGCAGCACCGACGTCGCAGTTGCAGGCGCCTGCGCCAGTAACGGAGCCGCTCCAGATCCTGGCGATCAACGCCCCACTGGCTTACTTCGCCGAGCGCCTCGGGGATGCTCTGGTGGCGGTGGACGTGCTGGTTCCCGGCGAAGAGGATCCGGCGTTCTGGCAGCCTGCGGCAGCCGACGTGATCGCCATGCAGAAAGCCGATCTCATTCTGCTGAATGGTGCCGGCTACGAGCCCTGGCTGTCTCAGGTGTCACTACCGGAACGTCGGCTGCTGATCAGTGCGGATGCCGTTCTCGACAGCCTGATCGAGTCAGAGACGGTCACCCATCAGCACGGCCCGGAAGGGGCACACTCGCATGCGGAGACCGCGTTCACGTTGTGGCTCGATCCGCTGCTGGCGCTTGAGCAGGCCAGATCCGTCGCCGTGGCGCTGGCGGCCGCTCGGCCGGACAGCGCGGAGGCGATCGAGGCACGGATGGCTGTGCTGGAAACTGAGCTGCTCGCGTTGCATACGGACTGGCAGCAGGTGACCGCGGAGCTGGGATCAGCGCCGCTGCTGTTCTCACATCCCGTCTATCAGTACTTCGAGCGTCGCTACGGTTTGAACAGCCGCTCGCTGCACTGGGAGCCGGATGAAGATCCGGGAGAAGGCGGCTGGTCAGATCTCGAGAAGCTGCTCGAGTCGCACCCCGCGCGCCTCCTGCTCTGGGAGGCCGAGCCGTTGCCGGAAACCCGGAGCCGACTGCTCGAGCTCGGCATCCTCTCGGTAACCCTGAGCCCCGCGGCCAGGGCGGACGCCCGGTCGGAGTTTCTCAAGCGCCAGCGAGCGAACGTGGCGCAGTTGCGCGAAGCGCTGCCCAGGCTTAGGTAGCAGCCACCTTTCGGAAATCCTCTATGACTTATCAGCGGCTCCCGTAAGTTGCGCCGTTGAATGTTATGTCTCGCCCGGAGAACGTGACAGAGACTGGATGCGTCGCCTCTGGCGCGCAGGTGAGAGATGTCGTTTTGGGGAGATGAACATGGATAGATTCACGAAGTTTCTGCTGGCCGTTGCCGCCCTTGTTTTCAGCGCTCAGGTGAGCGCCGGCGTGGTGCGCGACGATAAAGGCGACGAGGACTGGGAGTTCATCCTGACTCCCTACCTCTGGGCGATCAGCCTGAACGGGACCAGCCAGGTAGGGCCTTTCCCGCCCATGGACGTGGACGCGGACTTCGGCGATCTGCTGGACAACATGAACATGGCGCTCGCTGCGCACATGGAGCTGCATCGGGGTAACTGGGCCATCGTGCTCGATCCGATGTGGGCTCAGCTCGAGATGGAGATGGGTGATGGATCGGCAGAGGTCAACATCTCCCTGATCGAGCTCTGGGGCAGCTACAAGATCACCCCTAACTGGGAACTGCTCGGCGGTGCACGATTCCAGGAGCAGGACATCGACGTAGAGCCGGGCCTCCCGAGCCCGCCGTTCCCGGAAAGCGCCGGCGTGAAGGACGACTGGCTGGACTGGTTCGTTGGCGCGCGTTTCGACTACGGGGTGGCGCCGAAGTGGCGGATCGCCGGCCGCGGTGACGTCACCATCGCCGGCGATTCCGACAAGGGCTACAGCCTGTCGCTGTTCCTCAATCGGAAGATCCGCAAGACCATGATGCTGAACCTGGGCTACCGGTACATGAAGACGGACTACGACAACGGCTCAGACTATGCCTGGGACGTTGATCAGCATGGTCCGGTAATCGGCTACACCTGGTCCTTCTAGTCGATCTCCTTCAAGGCTGAACAGGGGGTTCCAATGCGCCAACTGATCCTTGCTTTGTGTGTGCTTGCCGTTGCCGGTTGCGGGTCCATTCCGGTGGATGAGCGAGCAGGTCGGCGTGCGGACATCGACGCCATGGCAGAGCAGACGATTGCCAAGCTGACCGCTCAGAATCCAGCGGTGCAGGCGGAGCTCGATGACGCCGTGGGCTATCTGGCGGCCAGGGTATCCACGGTGAACGCGCCTGTATTTGGCGGCGGCAGTGGCCTGGGCGTTCACGTGAACAACCTCGAGCGCAGCCGCACCTACGTCAACGTCAGTCGCTTCGATGCCAGCGCCGCCATTGGCGCCCAGACCTTCGCCGTGCTGCTGATCTTCCAGGATAAGGAGATCATGGAGAGCTTCCGCCGAGGGCGCTGGCAGTGGGCTGCTGCTGCGGACGCCGTTGCCGGTACTGCCGGAGGCACCGCGGTCAGCAAGGCTGATGAGGGGTTCACCATCCGCGTGCTGACGGAGGCGGGCCTGGTGGCCGGTCTGAACGCCCGCCTGATCCGAGTCACCATCAATCATGATCTGACGGACACCGGCATCTCGGAGATTTCGATTCCGAATCGCGGGTTCGAGGTCGCCGACTCCCAGGAGGGAGGTCCCAGGCAGTGGAACCGCCATCTGCCGTTCATGGCGCAGCGCGTGATTGATAGCGGCTACGACCTGCCGTTGCCGCTCGGCGCTGGCGTGACCTACGCCTACACGGACCAGGAGCAGCTGCTCGATCGTCTGGAGGTCGGGTTCGGCGGTAGCGGTGATACCACGCCCGTCAGCTTCGTCAGCTTCGACAATGCCTTCTCGAAATCGAACGCCACTCAGGCCAAGTTCGATTTCTGGCTGTTTCCGTTCATGAACGTGTTCGGCAGCATCGGCAAGGTCACCGGCAAGGCGCCGCTGGAATTCACCGTAAATGGGGATGAGTGGATTGATGATCTGGAGAACGCCGGTGTGATCGACTGCACGCCGAGCGACCGGCCGCCATTTCAGCCAGCCAATCCGGTGATCTGCGGCGCGCTGACCGGCCGGGAAGTCACCGCGCCGATCGAAGCCAACTTCGATGGCATGACGTATGGCATCGGCACGGTGCTGGCAGGTGGCTGGAACGGCTGGTTTGCAACGATTCCCATCGTCTTCACCTATGCCGACATGGATCAGACCAAAACGGAAGGGGTGACGACCACCATTGCGCCGCGCGGCGGCCGGGTGTTCGGCCTTGGCCGCTTCGGAAATCTGGCGCTCTATGCCGGTGGTCAGTACCTGAAGACCGAGCTGGACATCAGCGGCACCTTCGAGTTCGGCGACACTGGCCTGGCCGTGGACTACAAGATCCGCCAGCAGAACAAGGATCGCTGGGCCGGGACGCTGGGCGGGAACTGGGACATCAACAAGCACTGGTCCTGGACGCTCGAGTACAGCGGCTTCACCTCCCGGGACAACATCGTGACCTCGGTGAATCTCCGGTTCTGAGGCTATCCGAGCGGCAGCTGAGAGCTTCCGAGCGGCAACTCGGTCGTGTACTTCACCTGCCTGAGCGCAAAGGTCGAGCTCATGTTCGCTACCTCCGGCAGGTGCACGAGCGTGCTCTTCAGCAGCCGCTCGTAGGCGGTGACGTCTTCCACCACCACCCGAAGCAGAAAGTCACGGTCGCCGGACACGGTGTAGCACTCGACGATCTCCGGAATGGTCTGCACCGCCGCTTCGAAGGCGTTAAGAGCCTCCTCCTGCTGCACCCCCAGGGAGACCTGGACGAAGACGTTCACGGACAGCTGCAGCTGCTCAGGATCGAGCAGGGTGACCCGCCCTTTGATCACCCCCGCCTCTTCGAGCTTCTTCACCCGCCGCCAGCAGGGGGTGTGGGAGAGCCCGACTTTCTCGCCGAGCTCCTGCATGGAGATCTCGGCGTTGGCCTGCAGCTCGCGTAATATCTGTAGATCGAAACTGTCCATCGGCAGGTCGGAGGCTTAGAAAGTATGTCCTAATATGATCTATATATTGAGATGGATATTCTAATATAGATGGAAAAATTGGTAAATCTGCAACGCCATCCTAGACCTATGGCGGTAGACTGATGGCCAATTGAAGGTAGAGAGACATTAAGGAGACGCCCCGCATGACCCAGATCGTGAGAGCGGACTTCACACTCAATGAGCGCTACGAGAAGGAAAGTGGCGTCATTTTCCTCTCGGGCATTCAGGCCCTGGCCCGACTGCTGCTCGAGCAGCATCGGCGCGACAAGCGAGCCGGCCTCAACACCGGCGGCTTCGTTTCCGGCTATCGCGGCTCACCGCTGGGTGGGCTGGATCAGGTCCTCTGGCAGCAGAAAGCGCTGCTCGAATCACACAACGTGCACTTTCAGCCGGGCGTCAACGAAGAGCTTGCCGCCACGGCCGTCTGGGGCAGCCAGCAGGTAGGCCTGTTCCCCGGCGCCACGGTCGATGGGGTCTACGGCTTCTGGTACGGCAAAGCGCCCGGGCTCGATCGCGCCTGCGATGCGATCCGCCACGCCAACGCGGCGGGCGCCGCTGCCAACGGCGGCGTGCTGCTGGTGGTGGGTGACGACCACGGCTGCAAATCGTCGACTCTGCCGAGCCACAGCGAGCTGGCCCTGAAAGATCTGGGCATCCCGGTGCTGAACCCGGCGAACGTTCAGGACGTGCTCGACTACGGCCTGTTCGGCTGGGCGCTCAGCCGCTTCAGCGGCTGCTGGACCGGCCTGATCGCGCTGGCCGACAACATGGACAGCTCCGGTACGGTGGTCATCGATGACGCCGCGCAGCCCTACGTGATTCCGGAACGCACGGTGGACGTGAACATGTCGGCCGGCCGCGCAGCGCTCGAGCAGGAGGCGCTGCTGCATGAGGTGAAGCTGCCGCTGGCCATCGAGTTTGCTCGCGCCAACGGCATCAACCGCGTGCTTGCCGATCCGGCGGATGCCCGTCTCGGCATCGTCACCACCGGCAAGGCCTACCTTGATGTGCGTGAGGCGCTGGCCCAGCTCTCCCTGGTCACCGAGGCAGACATCGAGCGGGCGGGGATCCGCCTGCTCAAGCTCGGCATGAGCTGGCCGCTGGATGCCGAGGAGATCGGTCACTTCAGCCGCGGCCTTGAGACGCTGCTGGTGGTCGAAGAGAAGCGGCCCTTCGTTGAGGAAGAGCTGAAGAGCCTGCTCTTCAACCGCGCCGGCAGCATGGAGATCGTCGGCAAGCGTTCCGCGGAAGGCGAGCAGCTGCTGGCGGCAACCGGCGAGATCCGGGTGGCTGAAGTGGCTCAGGCGCTGGAACGCTACATCAGCCTGCGCTGCCCGAACGCCGACATCGACGGCACCTTCCTCGAGCGCACCAACGCGCTGAGCCAGGCGCTGGTCGAGGTCAGCGGCCAGGCGAAGACCGACCGCCTGCCCATGTTCTGTGCAGGCTGCCCGCACAACACCTCCACCCGGGTGCCGGAAGGCAGCCGGGCCTCCGCCGGTATCGGTTGCCACTACATGGCTCAGTGGATGGATCGGGAAACCTCCACCTTCACCCAGATGGGCGGTGAGGGCGCCAACTGGACGGGCCAGGCTCCATTTACGGATGAAGAGCACATCTTCGTGAACCTGGGTGACGGCACTTACTTCCACTCAGGGCTGCTGGCGATTCGCCAGTCGGTGGCGAGCGGCGCCAACCTCACCTACAAGATCCTGGTCAACGATGCGGTGGCCATGACCGGCGGCCAACCGGTCGACGGGGAGCTCGACGTGCCGCAGCTGGTGAAGCAGCTGCAGGCGGAGGGCGTGACTCACATCGAGGTGGTCAGCGACGCGCCGGAAGCGCTGCCGGCCGCCGGTGTGCCCGTGCACCACCGCGACGATCTGGACGCGGTGCAGCGTCGCTTCCGGGAGATCAAAGGCTGCTCGGTGATCATCTACCAGCAGACCTGTGCCACCGAGTTGCGTCGTCGACGCAAGCGCGGCCTGGCCGATGATCCGGACGTGCGGGTGATGATCAACGACGCGGTCTGCGAAGGCTGCGGCGACTGCTCCGTGCAGTCCAACTGCGTCGCCGTTGAGCCGCTGGTGACCGAACACGGCATCAAGCGGCAGATCAACCAGACGGCCTGCAACAAGGACCTGTCCTGCCTGAAAGGCTTCTGCCCGGCGTTTGTGCTGGTGCAGGGTGCGGCGCTCAGAAAGCCGCGCGGCCTGCAGGCTGAGCTCGCCGAGCTGCGCGGCAGAGCGCCGCTGCCGGAAAACGTACCGGCGACGGCAAACCTGCTGATTGCCGGCGTGGGTGGCACAGGTGTGGTTACCGTCAGCGCTCTGCTCGGCACCGCCGCGCACCTCGATGGGCTGGCAGTCAGCACGTTGGACATGACGGGCCTGGCCCAGAAGGGCGGCGCGGTGTTTGGCCACGTCCGAATCGGCTCTGATGAGGCTCGTCTGCACGGCACGCGTATCGCTGCCGGCCAAGCCGACCTGCTGCTCGCCTGCGACCTGATCACCGGCGCCAGCCGGGATGCGTTGACCCTGGCCGACGGCAGGAAAACGCTGTCGGTGGTCAACACCGACGTCGTGCCGACCGCGGATTTTGTGCTGCATCAGGATGCGGATCATCAGGGCGCCGAGCGGCTGGCCCGGATCGAGTCCTTCAGCCGGGAGATGACCACCGTCGATGCGGCCAGGCTCTGTACCCGTCTGCTCGGCAGCACGGCGACGCTGAACGTGTTTCTGCTCGGCTTTGCCTGGCAGCAGGGTCTCATCCCGGTCTCGATCGACGCCCTGGAACGGGCGATCGAACTCAACGGCACCGCGGTTGAAGACAACCTGAAGGCGCTGCATTTCGGTCGCATCGCCGCCTGGGACGAATCGGCGCTGGGATTGCCCGCGGCAGGGGCGGATCAGGCCGCGATCGAACGTGGGCCCATGGATCCGGTGGTGAGCGACGATCTGGAGTCGCTGATTGCCGCCCGGCGGGAACATCTCACCAGCTATCAGGGCGCACAGCTCGCCGACCGCTTCGAAAACCTGGTGCGCCGGGTTCAGGTCGCGGAGCAGGCGCTGGGCGCCGACTTGGGTGATGCCCTGGCCAGCGCGGTGGCTGAGAGTTACGCCAGGCTGCTCGCCTACAAGGATGAGTACGAAGTCGCCCGGCTGTATGCCGACGGCCGCTTTGCTGCCCGTCTGGATCGGACCTTCGAGTCCGGTTACCGGCCAACCTACCTGCTCGCGCCGCCGCTCATGGGTGAAAAGAAGCGTCGCTTCGGCACCTGGATGGGTGGCGCCTACCGGCTGCTGGCGAAGCTGAAGTTTCTTCGCGGCACGCCGCTGGATCCGTTCGGCTATCTCGGCGAGCGTAAGCAGGAACGCTGGTCCGTGGGTCACTTCGAAGCCGTTGTGGTCGAGCTGCTGGAAGCGCTGGATCGCAGCAACCTGACGCTTGCCGTTCGGATCGCCGGGCTGCCGGACACGGTGCGCGGCTATGGGCACGTCAAAGAGGCCGCGCGGGAGCGCTGGCTGACCGAGGAAGCGAAGCTGCTCGAGGAGTTCCATCGGCCGCCGGCGCCGGTGCTGCTGTTCGATCCGGCCCGCAAATCTGCCGCCTGAGCTGCCCGCAGAAGACGCCGACTGTTCGACTCGAGCGGCGCATCGCTGTTCGACGCCACCGGTCGACGCGGCTATAATTCGCGCCCGCGCAGGGTCGGTCCCTGCGCCCTTAGATCACAACTCAGATCAGCAATAATGAAACGATTCGTCAATCTGACACTGGCCATCGCAGCAACGATGGCCCTACTCGCAAGCCTTCCCCTGCACGCGGACGCGGTACCGCCGGGTTCCGACGATGACATCCGGGAGCGCCTTGCGCCGTTCGGCAGCCTCTGCCGGGCCGGTGAGGAGTGTGGCAGCGCCGCCGCGGTGGTGGACACAGGCCCCCTCTCCGGTGAGCAGGTCTACAACCAGTTCTGCTTTGCCTGTCACGCCACCGGCGCCAGCGACGCGCCGTTGTTTGCCGACGCCGAAGCCTGGGCGCCTCGGATCGCCAAAGGCATGGACGTGCTGGTGTCCAGCACCGTCAACGGCCTCGGCATGATGCCGGCCAAGGGCACCTGCATGAACTGCTCCGACGACGAGATTGCGGCGGCGGTGGACTACATCGTGGAAACCGCCCAGTAATGGCCCCTGCGGCGCCTGTCAGGCGCCGCGCCCTCCGGACCAGTCCATAGCCCGGAAGCTCAGCGCTTCCACCAGCTGCTCTGGCTCTACCGATTCCGAACCCGCCAGATCGGCAATGGATCTGGCCACCTTCAGCACCCTGTGCAAGCCCCGGGCAGACAGCCCGTAGCGATCGCTGGCCTGATCCAGCAGCCGCTTCTCGGTGGCACCAAGGCCGCAGATCTGCAGCAACTGATCCCCGGCCAGGCGCGCGTTGGTGCTGCCCTGCCGATTGATCTGCCGCTCTCTGGCCTGGCTCACCTGGCGCCTGACGCTGCTGGGATCCCAGGTCTGATCGCTGCCTGCCAGCAGCTGCACGCTCGGCACCGCGTTAACCGGGACGTGCAGATCGATCCGATCCAGCAACGGCCCGGAGATGCGCGACTGGTAGCGTTGCCGCTGATCAGGCCGGCAGCGGCAGTGCCCTTCGCCGCAGACCAGGCCGGCCGGGCAGGGATTCATCGCCGCCAGCAGCTGAAAGCCGGCGGGAAAGCACGCCGTGCCGGCGGCGCGGGAAATGCTGATTTCCCGGGTTTCCAGTGGCTCCCGCAGGCTGTCCAGCACGCTGGGTTTGAAGTGTGGTAGCTCGTCGAGAAACAGCACGCCGTTGTGGGCCAGAGAGATTTCGCCCGGCCGCGGCTGCGAACCGCCGCCGGTCATGGCGGTGGCGGAAATGGAATGATGGGGGCTGCGGACAGGTCGAACGAGGCCCGCACTGTCACCGATCGAGGCGCCCGTGCCAGCGGCAGAACGAACGGCCGCCACCTCCATGGCTTCCCGCTCCGTGAGCGCTGGCAGCAGGTGCGGCAGGTGTCGGGCCAGCAGCGACTTGCCCGTTCCAGGTGGCCCGACCATCAACAGGTGATGGCCGCCGGTGGCTGCAATTGTCAGAGCCCGTTTGGCGGTTGCCTGGCCGATGATGTTCGGCGGTGGATCAGGGATTGCCGAACCGGGCGTTTGCCTGCCGACGACCTGAAAGTGCCGTTCGTCCTCACCTTCCAGGATTCTTACCACTTCTTTCAGATGGCTGAGAGCTGTCACCGCGGCACCGGCCAGCTGCGCTTCACCCGCATCCTCCCTGGGGACGATGAGGCGGTCGCCGGCGCTCAGATTCAACGCCGCGCAGAGGCTGCCGCGGACGCTGCGCAGCTCGCCCGCCAGGCTCAGCTCGCCGAGCAGCTCAACGGCGCCAGCGCGCGGCGGCTCCTGCAGCTGCCCGGAGGCGCGGAGAATGCTGATGGCGATGGCCAGGTCGAATCGGGCACCTTCCTTGGCCAGGTCCACGGGCGCCAGATTCACCACCACCTTGCCATCGGGATACTGATAGCCGCAGTTGCTGAGCGCGCTTTTCACCCGATCCCTGGCTTCCCGCACAGACGCCGCCGGCATGCCGACCAGGGTGGTGCCGGGCAAACCGCCGAGCAGGTGGGACTCGACGATGACCCTCGGGGCGGAAAGGCCGAAAAGGGCGCGGGTGTAGGTGCGGGAGCGGGCGGTGACCTGGGCTTCAGCTGCCCCGCTCAAGCTCGCTGATCCTGGCCTCGAGCTGGCTCACTTTGCCTTCCAGACGTTCCAGCTGGGCGAGCTGAGCGTCGTACTCACGCCGCGGGACCAGCTGAAACTGCTCGAAGAAACCATCCAGCACCGGGCGCATCCGCTCGATCAAAGACTCGGGCGCCTCGCCCGCAGCGGCCCGAAGGCGGTTGAGGAGGGTCTCCAGGGGTGGGCTCGTGGTCTGGCTCATGTGAGGTCCCTGATTGGCTGAGAAAGCCTCATCTTACGTTAGCGCCGCGGTGCCCGGCAGGGCCAACGGGCGGCAGGGCCGTGGGCAAGCGCCCATCATGGGCGTGCGCACAGCTGCCGGTACGGGTGCGTTTCTGCCTCTTTTCCGTGCGTCTTTGCCCTGCGACCTTCGCCTGCACCTTTTTCGCACCTATATGGTGCGAGTCGTGGTCTCTTTCGGTGCGACGGATCGCCCCGGCGCCAGCGTTCGCTACTCCAACTTTCCGTAACCAATTGAAATATATGACAGAAAATCGTTGGCACGATTTCTGCCCTAAGACGAGCACACGATTTGAATCACACAAAACGGTTCAAGCGTTTTGACTCACTAAAACTCTATGGGGATAGAAATGAAAAACCTGATCATCGCAGCGCTTCTGCTCGGTGCGACCTTCACCACCGGTGCTGCCATTGCGGACGAGCACGAGATTTCCGGCAACGTTGCCCTGGCCACCGACTACCGTTTCCGCGGTATCTCGCAGACAGCTCGCGATCCGGCCATTCAGGGCGGCTTCGACTACGGTCATGAAAGTGGTCTGTACGTCGGCACCTGGGCATCCAACGTATCGTTCACTGAGGGCGGCACCGAGATCGACCTGTACGCCGGTTGGGGCACCGACCTGAACGAAAACCTGGCACTGGACCTCGGCGTGCTCTACTACGGCTACCCGTCTGACAGCGACGCCGACTACGTTGAGATCTACGGCAGCCTCGGCTTCTACGGCGCCACCGTTGGTCTGCACTACTCTCCGGAGTACACCTTCGACACCGGCACCTACTTCTACCTCTACGGCGCCTACAGCCTGCCGCTGGGTGAAGCCTGGAGCCTGGATTTCCACCTCGGCCTGAACCAGTTCGAAGACGACAACCTGGACGCGTTCCTGGGCACGCTCGGCAACGGCAAGAGCTACGTTGACTACAGCGTCGGCCTGACCACCTCGGTTGTTGGCGTTGATCTGACGCTGGCCTACGTAGGCACCGATATCAGCAAGAGCGAATGCTTCGGCGGCACCAAGGACTGCCAGGGCAACGCCGTGTTCACCATATCGAAAAGCCTCTAATTAAGAGAGAATCCCGGGTGCACAAGATCTTCCACAAAGACCTCCCGAGCGTTTGAGCGCAAAGGGAGAGTGCACCCTCGGTCTGGACGCTGGCCTGTTGACTGGTCAGCACGCGGCGGCCCGCCGCCGCGCCCGGCCTGACAGCTAAGGGATCTACAGGAGAAAACAATGAAATTGATTACCGCCATCATCAAGCCTTTCAAGCTCGACGATGTTCGAGAAGCACTCTCGGAGATTGGCGTGCAGGGGATGACGGTCACCGAAGTGAAAGGCTTCGGTCGGCAGAAGGGACACACAGAACTCTATCGCGGCGCTGAGTACGTGGTGGATTTCCTCCCGAAAGTGAAGCTCGAGCTCGCCATCGACGACGGCATGCTCGATCAGGTGCTGGACGCGATTACCAAATCCGCCAACACCGGCAAGGTGGGCGACGGCAAGATCTTTGTCGCATCGCTCGAAGAAGTAGTCCGGATCAGAACGGGCGAGACCGGAGCCGAAGCCGTCTAAAGGCTCGCTCTACATCGGGAGAAAGATTGTGGAAGATCTTGTTCAAACCAACTACGCCCTAGATACGTTCTATTTCCTCGTAATGGGCGCTCTGGTCATGTTCATGGCCCCCGGCTTTGCCATGCTCGAAGCTGGCCTGGTCCGTGCCAAGAACACGACTGAAATCCTTTTGAAAAACGTGGCGCTCTTTGCGATCGCCTGCATCATGTACCTCTTCGTCGGTTACCACATCATGTACCTGGGCGCCGTAGAAGGGGGCGTCATCCCTGACTTCGGGCTCTGGATCGGTGCGGAGAACACCGTCGAAGACACCCTGGCCTCGGGCGGCGACACTTACTACTCGGCTCGCGCCGACTACTTCTTCCAGGTGGTGTTCGTAGCAACCGCCATGTCCATTGTCTCCGGTGCTGTCGCCGAGCGGATGAAGCTCTGGGCGTTCCTCGCCTTCGCGGTCGTCATGACCGGCCTCATCTACCCGCTGCAGGGCATGTGGACCTGGGGCGGCGGCTGGATCGCAGCAGCCGGCTACTCCGACTTCGCTGGTTCCGGCATCGTGCACATGTGTGGTGCAGCAGCAGCTCTGGCTGGTGTGCTCCTCCTCGGCGCGCGGAAAGGCAAGTACAACTCGGACGGCTCCGTAAACGCCATCCCGGGTGCAAACATGCCGCTGGCGACTCTGGGTACCTTCATCCTCTGGTTCGGCTGGTTCGGCTTCAACGGCGGCTCCGAGCTGATGACCTCCAACATTGAAGAGGCCAACGCGGTGGCTCAGGTGTTCGTGAACACGAACCTTGGCGCCTGCGGCGGTGTGGTTGCCGCGCTGCTGACGGCGAAGGCACTGTTCGGCAAGGCAGACCTGACCATGGCGCTGAACGGCGCGCTGGCAGGCCTGGTCTCCATCACGGCAGACCCGCTGTCGCCCTCCGCGCAGCTGGCTGTGCTGGTCGGCGCTGTCGGCGGCGTGCTGGTGGTCTTCTCCATCATCACTCTCGACAAGCTCAAGCTGGACGATCCGGTCGGTGCCATCTCCGTGCACGGCGTGGTCGGCATCTGGGGCATCATGGCGGTGCTGCTGTCGAACGGCGACGCCACCTTCATGGGTCAGATCATCGGCATCGTCGGTATCTTCGGCTGGACCTTCGCCGCCGCTCTGGTGGTCTGGGGCATCCTGAAGGCCACGATGGGCATCCGGGTCTCCGAAGAAGAAGAGTACGAAGGTGTGGATATCACCGAGTGCGGTATGGAAGCCTACCCGGACTTCGTCAAGGTGGGTGGCACCTAGCCACTGACCGAGTGCCGCCGGGCATCCGGCGGCACGCACTTTCAAGGCGCGCGGCTCAGGCCCCGCGCCTTTTTTTGTGCCGTCGATTTGGAGCACGTCTCCGGCAGCGCTCGTCGCCTACCAGCTCGTGAGGCCGACCAGCTTCTGCCCGAGCACGCTGAGTTCAACTCGCGGACCCGGCTCCGGAATCTCCTGGCCCGGCACCGTCTGCTTCAGCGCCCAGGCCGGCGGCATCCTGTCCTCGAACTCGGCCACCCGGGTGGCCCTTGCTGCCTCGTCGCCAACCGGATCCATGGCAATGTACTGAACCCAGCGGGGCCGATCGGAAAGGTTGTGGGTGCTGGAGTGCGGCAACCGGCGATCCCAGATCACCATGCTGCCCGCCGGGCCCGGCACCACTTCGATCTGCTGATCAGAGACGTCCGGTCGGCGTCCACCGGCATGTTGCGGATGACGGGCGAGGTAATCGTCCAGATGCCGGTAGATGCCGGGCACGCAGCAGAACGCACCTTGATCGGCGCTGGTATCGGTCAGATAGAGAAGCCCCTGCAGGTAACGGCGCGTCAGTCGCGACGGGTCGCCATCCCAGTGGATCGGCTCTGCCGGACCAGCGTTGCTTTCGGCAGGGTCGTGCACCTTGAAGGAAACCCGGTCGGTGCCCACCCAGAGGGCTTCGGTGCCGTGCAGCTCGGCGAACGCTCGATGCACGGCCGGCAGCTGGCGAACGTCCCAGAGCGCCTGGGCGTGGAAGAGATTGATCACGCCGTGGCCGCGGGACGGGGGCCAGCTGGAAGGGTCGGATTCAGTGATACCCAGATGAGCGCAGATCGTCTCCCGAACCGCCCTGCAGTGCGCTTCGTCGACCAGGCCTTCCACGAGCAGATAACCCTGCTCATCGAACCGCTGTTTGTCTGCTTCCGTGATCATGGCTTAATCAGGGTATGTCCGAACTCTTCCTCTCCATCGATCTCGGCACCACCCGCCTGAAAGTCGCTGCCTACGCCCCTGATGGGACTCTAGCCCATCTGGTGCATCGGCGACACGAGGAGAAAAGCTCCGGGACGGCTCGATGGCAGAGCGCAGATGGCTGGTGGGCGAGTACGGTCAGTGCCGTGCGGGAGCTTGTGCAGGCGCTGCCCGGCAAGCGGTTTCTCGGCATCGGTCTTTCCGGCCGCGGCGGGGCAGCCGTCTTCGCGGATGAGAACGGTCACGTGGTCGCCGATCCCTGGTCGGATGGGCGGCACCAGCAGGAGGCGCGGGCACTGCGGGACTGGCGCCGGGATGGCATCTGGCTGTCCAACTACGGGCTGCAGCTCATCGCCAAGTACCAGTGGCTTTGCGCCAACGAGCCGGAGCGCGCCGAGCGGATCCAGCAGGGTTTCTACGCCAAGGACTGGCTGCTTTTCAGGCTGACCGGGGCGCACGTGACTGACTGGACGTCCGGCCCGGATGCGGGTGAGTGGGACGCCCGCTTGAGCGAGCTGGCGCTGCCCGAGAGCCTGCTGCCGAGGCCGGCGTTGCCGTGGACGCTGGCAGGCACGCTGACCGGGGAAGCAGCGGCAGCACTGTCGCTGCCGGCCGATACGCCGGTGGCCGTTGGTGCGCATGATGGCCTGGCGGCCAACATCGGCGCGGGCGCGGTGGAGAACGGCAGCTGTGCCATCACTCTGGGGACCCACGCAGTGGTGCGGATGGTGATGAACGAGTGCCCAGCCGATGCCTATCGGTTTTATGGGTGCCCGCCGGACAGGCACATCATCGGTGGCAACGCGGTGCTTGCGGGCCGATCCGTGGACTGGTTCCTCGAGATGACCAGCGGCGAGAGCGAAGGCGCGCATGCGTACGGCCGCTTCGAAGACGAGGCTTCACACATCGCCGCCGGCGCTGACGGCGTTCGCTTTCTGCCCTTCCTCGCCGGTCAGGTGGCTCCGGAAAGCCGGCCGGGTGTCCGGGCGCTCTTTGCGGGCCTGAACCTCTCCCACACTCAGGCCCATATGTATCGGGCGGTGCTCGAAGGTGGTGCGTTCGCCATTGCCGACATCTTCGATCAGGTGCGTGGCTGGTGCGGCGAGCCGACGCTCGTTCGGGCAACGGGAGGTGGCGCCGACAGCCGCCTGTGGATGGATGTGCTGGCCAGCATCATCGACACGCCGATCGAGCTCAGCGGAGCGGGCGTGGAGGGTCGAGGCGCTGCGGTATGCCTGGCTGTCGCGCTGGGACGCTATCCGGATATGGACAGCGCCATTCAGGCGATGGTGCGGCCGGAGCAAACGGCGACACCGGATCCGGATCTGGTAGCGCGCTACCAGCCCATACGCGCGGACTGGCAGGCGCTCAAAGAGATGAGTCGGGGTTACGAACCTGGCTGAAGTCAGCAGCGCAGCCGGCTCCCATCAGAGGACCAGATGTACGGGCGCGGGGCATGCAACTTCCGACACCGTCTCACCGAGAGAACCATCCGCCGCGATCCGAATGCTGAGCAGATTGTTGGAATCCCTGTTGGCGACGATCAGGTAGCGTCCCTCTGCCGAGATCAGAAAGTGACGAGGATGGCGGCCGCCACTGGCTCGGTGCTGCATGGTCTCGAGAGCTGGCCGGGTTTTCAGCACCGCGATGGAGTCGTGGCCCCGATTGCTGACGTAGAGCAGATCGCCGCGCCCCTGGATCTCCGCAGTGCTGCTTCGACCCGCAAACCCGGTGGGCAGCGTAGAGAGAGTGCTGCCGGCCCGGTCTCCCGCGAGCGCGATCACCGTGTTGTCGAGCTCGTTAACGAGGAAGTCACCCGCCGGCGTGAGGTGTCTCGGTCCTGAGCCGGCGGGCAGGTCCGTGCGTCCCCTGACCGTTCCGTCGGCAGGATCGAGGTGATAGATGCAGTCGCCGCCGAGATCTGGAACCCGCAGCTCGCCTGACTGGAAGTAGACGCCATGCGGATGGGCGGAAGCCTGCCTTGCGTGTGGCCCGGTTCTGCCGGGCCTGAACAGCTCGAGGCGCTGACCGATTCGACCTTCTGCCCATTCGAACAGCGCCACCGTGCCGCCGCTGTAGTTCGCCACTGCCAGGCGATTACCCTGCAGCGCGAGGTGGCAGGGATCGGCGCCGCCGCTGGGGACGCGCTGCATCTCCTCGAGCCCGCCGTCGGCCTGCTCGAAGACGCTGATCTCACCCTCGCCGTCGGCATTGCCATGCTCGTTTACCGCGATCAGGCCGCCACGCCAGCGCAGCAGCCAGGAGGGGTTGTCGGTCTCGATCAGCAGCGAGGGCGCTGAAACGACGCCGCGATCGGCGTCAAACTCGCAGCGATAAATCCCATGGGATTCGCTGCCCCGAGTGTAGGTGCCGACGAGCAGTTCCATCATTTGACCGGGTGTCAGGTTCTGACCATGATCGCATCGATGGAAGGGGGCGAGCTACGAGTATGCAGCGACTAGCGATCACCGGTGGTCGGGTTCTGGATCCGGAATCCGGCACGGAAGCGGTGCGGGATCTGGTGGTCGATGAGGGCCTTCTCACCGATGAAGCGCCGCGAGGCGATGAAACGGTGGTGGACGCGTCCGGCTGCTGGGTGTGCCCGGGACTCATCGATCTTCACACCCACGTCTTCAATCACCCGCTGTTCGGCAAGAGCCGGGTGCCGGCAGATCGGATCGGCGTCGGCCAGGGGGTTGCCGCGGTGGTGGATGCCGGCTCGTCCGGGGCGCCCACCATCGATGCTTTTCCGGAAGTGGTGCTCGAGACTCAGGCTACGAACGTCTTTGCCTTCATCAACATCGGCTCGCCGGGCCTGCCGAATCTGGGCGGCGGCCATGCTTCCAGGCCGGAGCTCTGTGATCTGGAAGGCGTGGTCAAAGCCTTTGACCGCCACGGCGACTGGCTGGTGGGGGTCAAGGTGCTGGCATCGCAGAGCCACACCGGTTCTTTCGGCCTGGAGGCTGTGAAGCTCGCCCGCAAAGCGGCGGAGCTGGTGGGCAAGCCCTTGATGCTGCACGTCGGCAACGCGCCGCCGCTGATTGACGACGTGCTGGATCTGCTGCGGCCGGGCGACATCGTCACCCACACCTATCACGGCAAGGTCGGCGGCGTGCTCGGCTATCGGGACGAGATCATCCCGGCGTTCCGGGCGGCGGTAGAGCGGGGCGTGCTCGTCGATCTCGGCCATGGCCGGTCGTCTTTCAGCTTCCGGGTCTGCGAGATCGCGCTCGAGCAGGGCATGCCGCTGCACGCCATCAGCTCGGATCTGCATCGGGGCAACCTGGATCGCTACGCGGTCAGCCTGGCCCGCACCATGATGAAGATGCGGCTGCTCGGCTTCAGCCTGCCGGAAGTGGTCGAGCGGGTTACCCTGGGGCCAGCGCGAGCGGTCGGCCTCGATCAGCAGGGATTCGGGCGCCTGGCGGCAGGCCTGAGCACAAGCCTCAGCGTCTTCAGAGAAGAGCCCGGTGAGCTGACGCTGGAAGATGCTGAAGGTACGGCACGTACCACCGAAGAGCTGCTCCGCCCCGTTGGCACCATTGTTAACGGCGTCTGGCGGGAAGCCGCGGAACCCATCTGATGGCGGACTCGCCGTTCAGCGCGCTCGGCCTGCCCCGGGTGATCAACGCCTCCGGCAAGATGACCGCGCTTGGCGGAACCGCTCAGTCGGATGCGATCGCCAAGGCGCTTGGCAGCGCCGCGCAACATCATGTGGAACTCAGCACGCTGCGTGCGGAGGCCGGCCGCCTGATTGCCCGGCGCACGGGCGCCGAGGCAGCCACGGTCACCACCGGCGCGGCGGCCGGCATCGCCATCGGCGTCGCGGCCATGATTACGGGGACAGACGCCGCACGGATCGCGCAGCTTCCGGACAGCGGCGACCTTGCCAACGAGATCCTGCTGCAGGCCGGGCACGAGGTGAATTTCGGCGCCTCGGTCCGGCAGATGATCCGGCTTGGCGGTGGCAGGCCCGTGCATGTCGGCACGCCTTCCCGGGTAGAGGAGGAAGAGATAGTGGCGGCCATCTCGCCCCGCACGGCGGGGCTGCTGTTCGTTCAGTCGCACCACACCCGGCAGCAGAACGGCTTGCCGCTGGAGGCTCTGGTGCGCCTGGGTGCGGAGCACGGCCTGCCGGTGCTCGTCGATGCAGCCGCCGAGGCTGATCTGACCGCCTACATCGAGCAGGGGGCCGACCTGGTCACCTATTCCGGCGGCAAAGCCATCGGCGGGCCAACCTGTGGCTTCATCTGTGGCCGCCGCGACCTGATCGCCGCCTGCGAGATGCAGAACGCGGGGATTGCCAGAGCCATGAAAGTCGGCAAGGAGCAGATCATGGGGCTGCTCGCAGCGCTCGCCGTCTACCCGAGTGAGCCCACGTGGCCGGAACGCCTGGCGCGGCTCGAGTCGGCCCTGCAAAGTCTGCCGGACGCGGTCGTCGGGCAGAAAAAGGACCTGGCCGGTCGCGACATCGTGCGGGTCGCCCTGGAAGGTCCGCCGGAGCGTCTGAAGCAGCTCAGCCATTCACTTCGCGAAGGCGATCCGGTGATCTACACCAGGAATCACCAGATCGAGGAAGGCCTGATGCTGTTCGACCTCCGGGAAGTCAAAGACGAGGACGTGGAGCGCATTGCCGAGCGGGTGCGAGCGCTCTGGGTCCAGTCCTCTGTCTATTAGCGGATGCTGAGCGCAGGGCGCGACTGTAGAATGGCGGCCTCATCGGATTGCCAGAACAGATGCGCTACATAAGTACCCGGGGCGGAACAGAGCCCATGCCCTTCAAAGATGCGGTGGTGACCGGCATGGCGCCGGATGGCGGGCTGCTGATTCCGGAGACCATCCCGGATGTGCGCGGCGACCTCGCCAGCTGGCAGGGCCTGGCATTTGTGCCGTTTGCACAGGCACTGATCGCCAGGTTCGTCGACGACATCCCCAAGGAGACGCTCGACGAGCTGATCAGCAGGGCCTACGCCACCTTCGATCATGAAGAGGTGGTGCCGTTTACGGCGCTTAAGGGGTTGGCCGGCAATCATGACGTGCAGGTGATGGAGCTGTTCCACGGCCCGACCCTCGCTTTCAAAGACGTGGCGCTGCAGCTGCTCGGCCAACTTTTCGAGTACATCCTCGAAGAGCGCGGGGAGCACATCAACATCCTCGGTGCGACCAGCGGCGATACTGGCTCGGCGGCCATTGCCGGGGTCCGCGGCCTGCCGGCGGTGGACGTGTTCATCATGTTCCCGGAAGGTCGGGTCAGCCCGCTGCAGGAGCGGCAGATGACGACGATTCCGGATGAGAACGTGCATTGCCTGGCGGTGGAAGGCAGCTTCGACGACTGCCAGTCGCTGATGAAGGGGCTCTTTGCCGATGCGGATGCAAAAGCCGGGCTGTCGCTGGGTGCGGTCAACTCGGTGAACTGGGCCCGGGTGCTGGCGCAGATCGTCTACTACGGCTACGCCAGCCTGAAGTTTGCCGGGACTGAGCCTGCCTCCTTCTGCGTGCCCACCGGCAACTTCGGCAACGTCTTCGCCGGCTTTCTGGCCAAGCGCATGGGCTTTCCCATCGACAAGCTGGTGATCGCCACCAACGACAACGACATCCTCGCCCGGTTCTTTGAAACCGGCGACTATGCCCGCGGCACGGTCCACCACACCACCAGCCCGGCTATGGACATTCAGGTGGCGAGCAACTTCGAGCGCTACCTGTACTACTACTTCGGCGAAGATGCTGCGCAGCTCAGCGCCTTCATGGAGACCTTCGCTGAATCCGGCAGCGCATCCGTCGGCGGCAAGCCGGAGACGGAGGACTTTCTCGCCACCGCGGTCACGGAAGCGGAAGTTCAGGCCACCATCGCCAGCGTCTACGAGCAGAATGGCTACGTCACCGACCCGCACACGGCGGTTGGTCTGGCCGCTGCCGGCCGCATCAAGGTGCCCGGCGTGCAGATCTGCGCGGCGACGGCGCACCCGGCCAAGTTTCCGGAAGCGGTGAACGAAGCGATCGGCCGGGACCTGGCGCATCACCCGACCCTGGACGCGCTGAAAGACCTGCCGGTGCGGAAGACCGTGATTCCGGCAACCACCGAGGCCGTCCGCGCCTATCTCGACAGCCACGTCGGGGTCGGCGAAGAGGCCTGATGTCCGCCGTCAGCGAACAGGCCGAGCCCGCCCAGAGCAGACCACGGTTTGTCGACGTTTACGGCGCCGATCACTCGCCCTGGGTCCAGGCCGTGCTGCTCGGCCTGTACGAGGCCGGCATTCCGCACCGGCTGAGATCGCTGCCCACCATGGATACCTTTCTGCCTGAAGGCGTGTTCATGCCCATGGCCAGCATTGATGGCGGCGACTGGAAACCGGAGTCCGCCAGCATCCTGGAGGAGCTCGGCTTTTCCGACGTCAGTCTGGACGAGATGCGCATGGTGAACGCTGCCTGGCGGGGGGTCTGGCATCGGCCGGACAGCGCGGCGCTGTTCTTCGGCGCCTTCAGCCTGGCCGGAGACCGCAATCCCTCGCGGCTCAAGCGGCTCGCCAGCAACTTCTTCCGCAGCTTCATCCCTTTCTATATGTACCTGCTGATCAAGACGGTGGGATTCAGCTCGCGCATGCGGAAGCTGGACAACTACGGGGATCAGTTTGTTGCCCTGGAAGAGCGTCTGGCCGAGCAGAACTCCCGATTTCTCTCCGGGGATACGCCGGACAGCCTGGATTTCCTGGCCTTCGGCATCGTCCAGTGTCACTGCAGCGTGTACGTGCCCCCGGTGACCGCGCTGCAGACGGATCCGCGCCTCGAGCGGCTGCGCGGCTGGATCGGCGCCATGCACGAGCGGCTCAAGGACTACCGGCATCTCTACTCCGGTACCTACTTCGAGCCGTACGCGCCGCCCCGAGCCTGGGCATCGAAGCCGGACCGGGTGGCTTACTGGTTGGGGGTGGCGACCATGATCGGCCTGTTCCCGGTCACGGTGCCGCTGGTGGCCTTCCTGGCGATCCGGCAGCGATTGAAGAAGTAGGGACGGCTGGACTCAGCCGTCGTGAATGCGCCGGACCGCTTCCGGCAGATCCCGCAGACGCTCGACGATCGCCGTGGGCTGGGTGTGGCCTTCAGCGTCACCCTGATTGCCGTGATTGACCCAGATGGTGTGCATGCCGACGCTGCCGGCGCCATGGATGTCGTCCACCAGGTGGTCGCCGACGTGAATTGACTCGTAGGCGTACACCCCGGCCCGGTCCAACGCAGCGTGGAAGATGTCCGGTGCCGGCTTGCTCGCCGAGACGTCGGCGGAGGAGTAGGCGAAGGTGAAGTAGCGATCCAGGCCGATCTTCTCCACGTGGGCGTTGCCGTTGGTGAGCGCGGCGAGCTGGTAGTCGCCGGCGAGCTCCGCGAGCGCTTCCAGCGCATGCTCGAAGAACACCACCTCCTGGCGGGCCTCGAAAAACGCCTGAAAAGCGTGGCGGGCGTATTCCTCTGCGTTCGCCTCGGACAGGCCGAGGCGCCGCATCCCTTTGAACAACACGGCTAGCCGCAGGCCGCTCACGTCGTGACCCAACTCTGGCCGTTCGTCCACCACCTGCTGACGCAGCTCGAGCAGCACGTCCTGAGTCATTGCAGCACGGTACTCCGGCACCACCTCGTCCAGCCAGTTGTACATCTGCGTCTCGGCGTGCCGGATCACCTGGCCCACGTCCCACAGGGTGTTGTCCAGATCGAAGGTGATGAGTCGGATCTCAGCCATCGCCGGGTTCCCCCTCCCGTTCGGACTGCTTTTCGGCGCGCGGATGCGCCGCGTCGTAGACCTTGGCCAGGTGCTGGAAGTCCAGATGGGTGTAGATCTGTGTGGTGCCGAGGTCCGAGTGGCCGAGCAGCTCCTGCACGGCACGCAGATCGCCGCTGGACTCGAGCAGGTGGCTGGCGAAGGAGTGGCGCAGCATGTGTGGGTGCAGGTCCGTGCTGCCGAGCTGCCTGGCGGCCAGTCGCTTCAGCCGGTTCTGCACCGTGCGCGGGCTGATTCTCGCCTCGCCGCGACCGGTGAACAGCGGCGTCGCAGCCGGATTGCCGATGGTCGGGTGCACGGCAAGCCAGGCCCGGATCGCCTCGATGCAGTGCCTGCCGAGCGGCACCTGACGCGTCTTCCGGCCCTTGCCGAGCACCGTGATGAAGCCCGCATCCAGGTCCAGGTCGCTGCGGTTGGCGCCGACCAGCTCAGAGAGCCGCAGGCCGCTGCCGTAGAAGAGCTCGAGCATGGCCTTGTCCCGCTTCTCGAGCGGCGTTTTTGCCTCGAACTCGAACAATCTTGCGGCCTGGTCGGCGTCCAGCGTGCTCGGCAGGCGGTTTTTCGACTTCGGCGCCCGGGCGGCAGCGGCGGGGTTTTTCTTCGTTTCGCGGCGGGCTTCCAGGTACTTGAAGAAGCTGCGCACGCTCGACAACGAGCGCTGAATGCTGCGTGGCGCCAGGCCTTCGCTGTGCAGCCGGGCGATGAACGCGTCGACGTGCCGGCGGCCCACGTTCTCCGCCGATTCCCCGGTCATTTCAGCGAACCGGCCGAGGTCGCGGCGATAGGCCGCGAGGGTATTGGCGGAGTAGTCTTTTTCGAACTTCAGGTAGTCGAGGAACGCGCTGACGTGCGCGTCGAGCGGGTGGTTCTGCTCAGCGGTCACGTCGCCAGGCGCTGGATCACCCGACCGAGCACCTCTGCGATGTAGGTGACGAACAGGGTGTCCATGTCGGAGGTGAAGTGACTGGTGTGGCGGCTGCCGATCGCCAGGCAGCCTTCGCCGCCTTCCCAGAAGATCGGCGCGAGCACGGCGCTGCCGTCATCCTCGTGCTTCTGAATCGGGAACAGCCCGGCCAGTTCTTCTGCCCGCAGCACGGTGCAGACCGGCGCGTTCGAGCGCACGAAGCGGTCGTAGGGCGGCTCGGAGTCGTGGCTCGCCAAGTGGTCCAGATGTACGGGCAGGTTGGCCAGATGGCAGCAGACGAAGTCCGCCTGAAAGTCGGCCAGCATGTAGGTCGCCAGCACCTCGTTCAGCTCGTGCCAGTTGTGCACGTTCAGCAACTCGAGGGTCAGGGTTCTGGTTTTCGCGAACAGCTCGTCGTTGTCTTTGGCTGCCTGCAGCAGCTCATTCATCCGTCGCCGCATCTGCATGTTGCGCTCACGCAGGATCGCCACCTGGCGCTCGATCAGCGATACCGCCTGGCCGCTGTCGTGCGGCAGGTTCAGCTCGGAAAGCAGGCCCGAGTGCCGCTGGAAGAAATCCCGGTCCGCCCGCAGGTAGGCAACCACATCATCGTCGGTCAGGGTTTGAGATTCCGGTTCGCTGGCTGAGCTCATGGGATGCTGCTGGATTCCTGTGTTGTGGTCTGTGCGCGAGGGATCAGTCGTTCTCGACCGAGATCTGCCCCTCGTACACCAGCGTGGCGGGTCCGGTCATTTTAACGGCGTGCCCGGGACCCTGCCAACGGATCCGGACCTTGCCGCCGGGCAGTGAGACCTTCACCTTTTCGTCTGTCAGGCCCGCCAGGCGGCTGGTGACCGCGGCGGCGCAGGCGCCGGTACCGCAGGCCCGGGTTTCGCCGACGCCGCGCTCGAACACCCGCAGCCGGATAAAGCCCCGGTCGACTATCTGGCAGAAGCCGATGTTGGCCCGCTCGGGAAAAAACGGATGCACCGTGAGCCTGGCGCCGATCTCGTCGACCCGGGCGCTGGTGATGTCATCGACCAGGATCACACCGTGCGGATTGCCCATGGAGGCTACGCTGAGCTGGTGCTGCTCACCCGCTTCGTCTGCCAGCGTGTATTGAGCGGCGTCGCCGAGCGTTGCTTCGCCGACTGCCTGGCCCGGGTCGCAGGGAACGGTTGCCGGTTCGAGGCCCGGCGGCCCCATGTCCACCTCCACCTGATCGTTGCCTAGCAGGCTGGCTTCGATGATGCCGTTGCAGGTCTGAAAGCGGATGCTCGGCTTCACGCTCAGGCCCTTGTCCGCAACAAGCTTGGCCACGCAGCGGGCCCCGTTGCCACACTGCTCGGCCTCGGTGCCGTCGGCGTTGAAAATCTGGTAGCGGAAGTCCACGTCCGGATCGTCTGGCAGGGCGACGATCAGCAGCTGATCGAAGCCGATGCCGAGGTGCCGGTCGGACCAGGCCTGAATCTGCTCCGGCCTCGGCATGAAGTGCTGGCTGATCAGGTCCAGGACCATGAAGTCGTTGCCGAGCCCGTGCATCTTCGCGAACTGCACGTTCACTGATCCGGCTCCCCGGTCAACTGCTCGTGCCGGTACAGGTCCTCGATGGTCTCCCGGCGGCGGATCACCCGGAAGCGGTCACCCTCCACCAGCACCTCGGCCGGCCGGGGCCGGCTGTTGTAGTTGGAGCTCTGCGCCATGGCGTAGGCGCCGGCGGAGTGCACGGCGATCAGATCGCCTTCCGCCAGCGTCAGCTCGCGGTCCTTCGCCAGAAAGTCGCCGCTCTCACAGACCGGGCCAACCACGTCCCAGTGCCCGCTGCGGGCATCCGGGCCGGGCGCGGCTACCGGCTCGACGCGGTGCCAGGCCTGGTAAAGGGCAGGTCGGATCAGGTCGTTCATGGCCGCGTCCACCACCGCAAACTGACGGCCGTCCGGCTCGTTGGCGGGCTTCAGGTACTCGACCCGGCTGACCAGCCAGCCGCCGTTGGCGACCAGGAACCTGCCGGGCTCCACGGACAACCCGATCTGCCGGCCCTGCAGCGCGGCGCGAACGCGAGCGCCGTAAGCGCCGATGTCGAAGTCGGCCTCGTCCTGATAGGTGACGCCGAAGCCGCCGCCCATATCCAGGTGCTCAATAGCAATGCCACGCTCGGCGAGGGCATCCACCAGATCGAGCAGGCGGGCCATGGCTTCCAGCAAGGGTTCCATGCTCTCGATCTGCGAGCCGATGTGGCAGGCGACGCCCACCGGCTCGAGCCACTCGTCTGCCTGTGCCTGCTCGTAGAGCGCGAGCGCGATGTCCGCGGGCACGCCGAACTTGTTTTCCTTCAGGCCCGTGGAGATGTACGGATGGGTGGCCGCATCCACATCCGGGTTGATCCGGAAGGCGACGCGGGCTGGCCGCTCGAGGAGTGCCGCACGCGCGGACAGGCGAGCCAGCTCGGCAGCGCTCTCCACGTTGAAGCAGTCGATGCCCACCTTGAGCGCCAGATCCATTTCTTCCGCCGCCTTGCCGACACCGGAAAACACTACCTTGCCCGGATCACCACCCGCCGCCATCACCCGCATCAGCTCACCGGCGGAAACGATGTCGAAGCCGGCGCCCAGCTCGGCGAACAGCTTCAGCACGGCCAGGTTGGAGTTGGCTTTCACCGCGTAGCAGACCCGGCCGCCGGTGCCGCAGTCGGCGATAGCGCGCTCGAGCGTGCGGAACCGGGCTTCGAAGTAAGCCCGGGAGTAAACGTAGACAGGTGAGCCCACCGAGGCGACGATCTCGGGCAGGGGCACGGATTCCACGTGCAGAACGTCACCGGCAGTGCCGGTTTTCCGCTGCATCACGCTCATGGTTTTACGCGTGCGCTGTAGGTGCTGCTGGTGCTTGAAGCAGACGGCAGGCCGGCTGCAGGAACCTCTTCCGGCAGGTAGAGCGGCCCCTTCTGGCCGCAGGTGGCAACCAGCGTGGTGAGCAGCCAGAGAATCATCCAGCGCACGACGCTTCCTCAGTTGATCAATCGGCCGAGTATAACACCCGGGCTCTGGCCACCGCGGCCCGGACCTGATCCGGTGCGGTGCCGCCGGTGTGGTTGCGGGCCGAGACCGAGCCTTCCAGGGTGAGAACGTCGAACACGTCCTGCTGGATGCCCTGATGGAACTGCCTGAGCTCGTCCAGAGACAGCTCGTCCAACTCTTTGTCCTGCTCGATGGCATAGCTCACCGTGCGCCCGACGATATCATGGGCATCCCGGAAAGCGACGCCGGAGCGGACCAGGTAGTCCGCCAGATCCGTGGCGGTGGCGAAGCCGCCGCGGGCAGCCCGACGCATGTTGTCGGGTTTTGCTTCGATGGCCGGCACCAGACCGATCAGCGCGGTCAGGGTGTCGCGCAGCGTATCGACCGCGTCGAACAGCGGCTCTTTGTCTTCCTGGTTGTCCTTGTTGTAGGCCAGCGGCTGGCCCTTCATCAGGGTCAGGGTACCGGTCAGGTGCCCGAACACCCGACCCGTTTTGCCGCGGATCAGCTCCGGCACGTCCGGGTTTTTCTTCTGCGGCATGATCGAAGAGCCGGTGCAGAAGCGGTCCGGCAGGTCGACGAACGAAAAGGGCTCGGACATCCACAGCACCAGCTCTTCGGACCAGCGCGAGAAGTGCATCATCATGATGCTCGCCACCGAGCAGAACTCGATGATGAAGTCACGGTCGCTGACCGAGTCGAGCGAGTTCTCGGAAGGCCGATCGAAGCCGAGCTCCGCGGCCACCGCTGCCCGGTCGATGGGGAAGGTGGTGCCGGCCAGCGCGGCGGCGCCTAGCGGCAGCACGTTGATCCGGGCCCGGCAGTCGGCGAGACGCTCTGCATCACGCCGCAGCATCTCGTGCCAGGCCAGCAGATGGTGGCCGAAGGTGATCGGCTGTGCCGTCTGCAGGTGGGTGAAGCCGGGCATGATGGTGTCGGCATAACGCTCGGCCACATCGAGCAGGGCCGAGCCCAGCGCGCTCGTCATCGCCAGCAGCTCATCCACCTCGTGGCGCAGGTAAAGGCGGATGTCGGTGGCGACCTGGTCGTTCCGCGAGCGGCCCGTGTGCAGCTTCTTGCCGGTGTCGCCGATCAGCGCAACCAGCCGGCTCTCGATGTTCATGTGCACGTCTTCGAGCGCGATCTGCCAGTCGAAAGCACCCTGGTCGATCTCTTTGTGGATCGCCTCCAATCCGGCTACGATGCTGGCACGTTCGTCGTCGCTGATGATGCCCTGCGCTCCCAGCATGTTGGCGTGGGCAATGGAGCCCTGGATGTCGTAGTGGTACAGGCGCGCATCAAAGGTCACGGATGCGGTAAAGGTTTCGACGAATGCATCCGTGGCCTCGGTAAAGCGCCCGCCCCAAGGCTTGTCGTCCTGGCTCATATTCTTGGACCGTTAGTGATAATGGATGGATAGGGTGAGTACTGGTGACCAGAGGGTAGAAAGCTAGAGAGTGGCCGATTATAGCAACCAATCTCTGTCCCTGATCGACTCGCGGCCCTTTGTCGTCCCGGATCTCTGCAACGTCGGTGCCCTTTCCCTGCTGGTGCTCTTCGGTGAGCTCCTGGTGTTGGTGCTGCTGTTCGCCGGCGGTGAGATCAGCTGGATCCGGCTGGCGCTGATGTCGCTGTTCGTGCAGTGGGTGGCGCTGACCAGCGCCGGAATCATCTGCAGCAGCCGCAAGTGGCTCTCCGGGCTTGGCCTCCTCACCGGCTCTCTGACCGCTTTCGGCATGGTCGTCGGGGTCACGCTGACGGTCGGGCTGCTGTCGGGCTGGTTGCTGAACGGCACGATTGACTGGGGCACCCTGGCGGGTCAGGTGATCATCGCCGGCATCATTACCGCCCTGGTGCTGCGTTATTTCTACGTGCAGCAGCAATTGCGCGCCCAGGAGCAATCGGAGCTGGAGTCACGTATCCAGGCTCTGCAGTCACGTATCCGGCCGCACTTCCTGTTCAACAGCATGAACATCATCGCCAGCCTGATCGCCGTGGATCCGGACACGGCTGAAACGGTGGTGGAAGATCTGTCCGAGCTCTTCCGGGCCAGCCTCAACGACGCCGGCAACCAGGTGCCGCTGGCGGAGGAGCTGAACCTGTGCGAGCGCTACGTGCGGATCGAGTCGCTCAGGCTTGGTGACCGCCTGCAGCTCGACTGGCAGGTGGAGACGCCGGATCGGTCGGTGAAGATACCGCTGCTGACGCTGCAGCCGTTGCTGGAGAACGCCATCTATCACGGCATCCAGCCGCTGCCGGAAGGCGGCACCATATCCGTTCGGCTCTGGTTCGATGGCAACGACGTGAACGTGGAGATCGACAACCCGCTGCCGGCGGAAACGCAGCGGTCCCAGAGCCAGGGGAATAAAATGGCGTTGAACAATATCCGCAGCCGGCTGGCAGTGCTGTACGGCGGCCGGGCGGAGCTGGCGACCCGGGAAGCGGACGGGCGCTACGTGACCGCATTACGTTACCCCCTGTCCATGGAAACTGCGGACGGGGCAGAGGCGACGGAGGGAGCCTGATGAGAATCATGATCGTGGACGATGAGCAGCTCGCTCGAGACCGGCTGTCCAGGATGATCGAGAACTTCGAGCACCACGAGGTGGTGGGCGAGGCGGCCAACGGCATCGAAGCGGTGAAGGTGGCCGCCAGCATGCAGCCGGAAGTGGTGCTGATGGACATCCGCATGCCCGGCATGGACGGCCTGGAAGCCGCCCGGCACATCGTCGAGGCCGAAGAGCCGCCGGCCATCATCTTCTGCACCGCCTACGAGGAGCACGCCGTCGAGGCCTTCGATCTGCAGGCGGTGGGTTACCTGCTGAAGCCGGTGCGCAAAGACAACCTCGAAGCATCCCTCGGCAAAGCGCAGCGGGTGAACAAGGCACAGCTGGCGGCGCTGGCAGAGGATCAGCCGCCGCGCCGCACCCACATCTCGGCGCGGACCCGCAAGGGCATCGAGCTGATCCCGGTGGATGACGTGCGTTACTTTCAGGCGGACCAGAAGTACGTCACGGTCCGGCACGGCGAGGGCGAGATCATCGTCGATGAAACCCTGAAGGAGCTGGAGGAAGAGTTCGGCGAGCGCTTCGTGCGCGTGCACCGGAATGCCCTGGTAGCGGCGCGGTTCATCGTCGGCCTGAACCGGCAAGCGGACGGGCACTACCAGATTCAGCTGCGGGATGTGGAAGAAGCGGTCGACATCAGCCGGCGGCACGTGGCGGCGGTGCGCAAGGTGGTGAAGAGCCTGTGATCGACCGCATCGTGATCGCCACTCGGGAGAGCCAGCTGGCGCTCTGGCAGGCGGAGTTCATTCAATCCGAGCTGATGAAGGCAACGCCTGGCGCGGAGGTCACCCTGCTGGGCATGACGACCCAGGGTGATCGCTGGCTCAGCTCGCCGCTGTCCCAGGTGGGCGGCAAGGGGCTGTTCATCAAGGAGCTGGAAGAGGCCATGCTGGACGGGCGGGCCGACATCGCCGTGCACTCGATGAAAGACGTGCCGGCGATCCTGCCGGAGGGTTTTGTCCTGCCGCTCATCAGCTACCGGGCAGACGTGCGTGATGCCCTGGTGTCGCCTTCTGGTGCCGGGCTCGAGGACCTGAAGGAAGGCGCCGTGGTGGGTTCCTCCAGCCTGCGCCGGCAGGCCATGCTGCTGGCGGTGCGGCCAGACCTGCAGATGCGCCCCGTGCGCGGCAACGTCAACACCCGGCTGGCCAAGCTCGATGCCGGTGAGTACGACGCGCTGGTGCTGGCTGCCGCCGGCCTGGAACGGCTTGGCCTCGGCAACCGGATCACGGAGAAGCTGCCCGAATCCCTGTCCTTGCCTGCGGCCGGTCAGGGCGCCCTCGGCGTGGAGTGCCGCGCAGACGCTGCGGAGCTGATCGCGCTGCTGGCGGATCTGCAGGATGACTCGGTAGCCAGCTGCGTGCTGGCTGAGCGGGCTGTCAGTGCCGGCATCGGTGCGGACTGCTCGGCGCCACTCGGCGCGCACGCGGTGCGCACGGAGGATGGCATCAGCCTGCAGGCTCGCCTGGGCGCGCCGGATGGCAGCCGGATGCTCGAAGCAGCCGGCACCGGAGAAGATCCGCTGGCGCTCGGCCAGGCGGTGGCGGCGGACCTCAATGCTCAGGGTGCGCCCGAACTGCTGGCAGCGATCCCCAAGCCGGATGGGGGTTGAGCTTGCTGGTCTGGGTCACCCGGACTGAACCCGGCTGCAGCCGGCTGGCAAAAACGCTCGAAGCGGCCGGCTACCGGGCCCTGGCCGCACCGGTGATCCATATCGAAGCGACTGACGCCACGCCGCCACCAGGTTCGTATCAGCACGTGTTTTTCCTCTCGGAGCAGGCGGTCCGGTTTGTTGCGGACCTGTCGTTCTGCGGCGATGCGGCGGTGCATGCCGTCGGCCGGCAGACCGCGAAGCAGCTCGCTGCGGCCGGGCTGGAAGCAGACGTTGCCGAGCCTGCATCCAGCGAAGGCCTGATCAAGCTCAGCCAGCCTCTGGCGCTGGCCGACGCGCAGTGCCTGATCGTTGCCGGAGAAGGTGGGCGCAAGACGCTGCGCGACTACCTCAGCACGGTGGCTGCTGGGGTCACTGAGTATCTCTGCTATCGGCGGACAGAGCGGCTGGTGCCGGCGGGCAGCCTGCGCGACGTCAGTCATATCCTGGTCGCCAGTCAGGATGGATTCAGGGCCATGGCCCGGTTATGGTGCGAAAACGGTGGGGATGCGGACGTCAAGGTGATTGCCGCATCCGACCGGATTGCCGCGCTGGGACCGGAGCTGGGGTTCAACAACCTGCAGGTCGCTGCCGGAGCGGCGGATGCAGACTTCATCGCAGCCCTGGAAACCGAGTAATGCCTAGCGACGGTGATCGCCCAGAACAAGACTCAGATAAGCCCGACGCGCTGGACCCGCTGAGCCAGCCACCGCTGACCCGACCGCCGCCGAAGCCGCTGGCAAGCCAGATCCCGAAAGACACCGACGCCGAGCCCGACGAAGCGGCCCCGGAGGCGAGCGCCACCGAGGCAGAGGCTGATGCGGAGCCGGAAGTCGAAGCTGTTGCGCCGGAAGAGCGGAAGCCTGCCCGGCGCCAGCGTGCTGAGGCAGCCGAACCGCCGCCGCCCAAACCGCCGAAGGCCAAGGGTCGATTCATGGGTTTCCTCGGGCTGCTGTTTGGCCTTGCCGGGCTGGGCGTGGCCGGCTTCCTCTATTACAAGCTCATCTACTTGGCGCCGGACGTGGCGGTGGACGCCAGGTTCAACGCGTTGGAAGCTGACCTGGCGACCAGCCGGCAGGCGCTCGAGGCATTGTCGGCAAGCCAGGCGGAAGCGCTTCGGGAGTTTGCGGCGGAGCAGCGGCGGGCCCGTGATGCCTCTGCCGATGAGGTGCTGGAAGCGGTTAATCGGGTGTCGGCGCAGGCCCCGCCATCGCGCCGCGAGTGGAAGGTGGCGGAGCTCGCCTACCTGCTGCGGATCGCCAATCACCGGGTGCTCATGGAGCGGGACGTGAGCGGCGCTTTGACGTTGCTGAAAGCGGCAGACGCGATCCTCCAGGAGCTGGATGACTTCGCGCTCTATCAGGTTCGGGCTCAGCTCGCGGACGAGATCCTGGCGCTGGAAAACGTGGAGAGCAACGACGTGCAGGGCCTGTTCCTGCGCCTCGAGGCGATCAAGACCGAGGTCAGCGCCCAGAGCGTGAAGTTGCCGAGGTTCGAGAAGGACGAAGTGGCGGCGGAGGCGGCTGCTGCCGAGGCCGAGCCGGGCTTCTTCACCGCGCTCTGGGAGCAGATCGGCGGCTACATGCGCTTCCGGCGCTTCGACGGGGAGAGCGTTCGGCCGTTGCTGGCCCCGGAAGAGGAAGCTTACCTGGAGCTGAACCTGCGGCTCATGCTCGAGCGGGCGCAGCTCGCCGCGCTGCGCCGGGAGCAGGCCGTGTACGAGCAGAGCCTGCAGACCGCGGCGGACTGGATCAGCAGCTACCTCGAGCTCGAGAGCCCCGGCGTCGCTCGCAGCCTGGCTGAGCTGGAAGCACTGTCCAACGTCGTCCTCGATCAGCCGTTGCCGGATGTATCCGGCTCGCTGAGCGCTCTGAAGGCGCTGGGGGAAGCATGAAGCTCGGCCTGCTGCTCGCCGTCGTCGCCGTGGTGCTCGGCGGCCTGATCGGCACCCTGGTGGTTCGCGATCCCGGCTACGTGCTGCTGTCCTACGGCGACATGGCTTTCGAGACCAGCCTCTGGTTCGCCCTGGTGCTGCTGGCGCTGGCCTACCTGATCCTGCGGTTTCTGTTCTGGCTGTTCACCCGCACCATGGCCAGCACCGGTCGCTTCGGCAGCTGGCTGAAACGACGCAAGGCCACCAAGGCGCAGAAGCAGACCGTACAGGGCCTGCTGCACATGTCGGAAGGGCAGTGGGCGGAGGCGCGCAAGGTGCTGACCGCATCGGCCAGAGAGGTGAACACGCCGCTGATCAACTACCTCACAGCCGCCCGTGCCGCCCACGAGCTGGGCGACGCGGAAGGCCGGGATGAACTCCTGCGCCTGGCGCACGAATCCACGCCGGGGTCGAAGTTTGCCGTCGGCCTGACTCAGGCGGAGCTGCAGAAAAACGCCGCCCAGTGGGAGCAGAGCCTGGCCACGCTGCTGCAGCTGAAGTCTTCCTCGCCGCGGCACCCGCAGGTGCTGACCATGCTGACCCAGGTTTACGAAGAGCTGGCGGACTGGCAGGCACTGATCGAGCTGCTGCCGGAGGTGAAGAAGCGGAAGATCTTCCCCGATGAAGCCTTCGCTGACCTGCAGCGTCGTGCCTGGTCGGCCCGGCTCGGCCAGGCCGGCAGCGCCGCCGACGGCGTCTGGAACGACGTGCCGAAAGATCTGAAGCGCTCGCCGCAGCTGGTTCTTGCCTACGCTCGAGCCCTGATTGCCGGTGGCGGGGATGCCAACGCTGCGGATAAAGCCGAAGCGGCCATCCGGATCGCCCTGCAGCAGACCTGGGACGACGAGCTGGTGCTGCTCTACGGTCTGGCCACCGGCGCAGATCCGGAGCGACAGCTGGTGGTGGCGGAAGGCTGGGTGAAGGAGAAGCCGAACGATCCGAAGCTGCTGCTGACCCTTGGCCGTATCTGCCTGATGAACCAGGCCTGGCCGAAGGCGCGCGAGTACTTCGAAACGAGCCTGAGGCTGCAGCGATCGCCCGAGGTTTACGGCGAGCTGGGTCGGCTGTGCGTGGCCATGGGCGACAGCGAGCGCGGCGGCGAGTATCTCTCCCACGCCACCGTTGCGCTGCCAGCGTTACCGCTGCCGTAAGACTCTACTGCTGCTTCTGTAGCCGCTTCGTCAGCGCGCGGGTCTGCTCTGATTCCGGCGCGCCGAGCAATCCAGCCAACGCATCGATCAGCCCGGAGATGAACAGGTCGCTGTGCTCGCCGCGAAAGGCGTTCGGCTGCCGAGCCTGATGGGAGATGGAGGTGGCGCAGAGGCGAACGGCGAGTTCCATCCGCCGCTTGAAGGCGTCGCGGTCCAGATGAGCGAGCTCCTCCTGCAGCAGCAGTCGCAGCTGCAGGCCGCTCGAGCCGCCGCCGCCGTGACGGCCTGCGTGCTCCAGCGCCGAAGCGTCTTCCAGTGCCAGCTGATGACCGAACGCCTTCACGTAGCGCCGGTAGTCGACCCGGGTTCGGGCCAGCTCGGCCAGGGGCCGGATCATCAGGTTGCAGAGGCTTCTCAGGTCCGGCTTCTCGTCCTTTGCCAGCAGCTCTGCCAGCAACTGGGCCCGGGCCTCCTGAATTTCTTTGGCACGCTCCGCATGGATGGCCGCCAGCAGACCTTTCAGGTTCTTGAAGTGGTACTGCAGCGCCGAGGTGTTCTTCTGGTTCGCCTCCTCGAGGATCAGGCGAATGGTGACGTTTTCGATGCCCCGCTCGGCGATGAGCTTCTCCGCGGCGCGCATCAGTGAACGTCGGGTGGCCTCTCCTCGAGCCTGCCGGTTGTCGACTTTTGCTGTCATGTTGAGCCTCCGGCTCGCGCCGCGATCTCGTCTTCGACCCGCCAGATTCGATCCTGGCCCCAGCAGCTGAACGGCGGCTCGTCGTTGCCACCGCTGACCCGGAAGCTCGGCACGCCCCAGAGCCCGGCGCCGAGCATCTCGTTCAGATTCTCATCGAGTACGGCTTCCCAGTCCGTTCCCTCCCGGGCGTTCAGCAGCGTCTGCCAGTCGAGGCCGGCTTCTGCTGCGACGGTCTGCAGGCCCGCTTCGGTGGTAATGTCGACGCCGTCCATCCAGGCAGCCTGCAGGTAGGCGGTAACGAACTCCATGGCCTTGCCCAGCTTCAGCGCGGCTGGAAACAGGGCGAATGCCCGCCGCACCGGATCGCCGAAAGGATCGACGATCCTGCCCATTGGCGAGCCGTGCGCCTCACCTTCCCGTACCGAGTCGGTGATGATGTAGCGCTGCTTCTCCCGCGGCGCCGGGACCCCGCGCATGAGCATGGGCATCACGGGCCTGACTTCCACCGGCACGCCGCTGCGCTGGATGAGATCCAGCACCCGACGGTGGCCAATGGCAGTGTAAGGACTTCTCAGCGAGGGAAAGTACTCGAGCAACACCTGGCTGGTATCGAGCGAGGACGTATCTGCCGGTGTCGGTTCAGGTACGAGCAGCTCACGGCTGGGCGCCAGGCCTTCCTCCTGGAGACGGGCTTCCAGCAGGCGCAGGCGGTCGACGCCCCAGTACCACTCACCTTCGAAATAGAACATGGCGCCGGCGTAGTGGCCGAGCTTCTCCCGCAGGCTGTTACCGCTGGCCACGGCGGCTTCGCCTCCTGATCCGTTGCCCCCGGTATTCAGCGCATCCCCTGCGGAACCTGACCATAGCGCGGTCCCGATCTGCGTCGCGGTGCTGGCAAAGTCGTCCCGACCGAGGAGCGGAGCCAACGCATCATTGGCTGCGCGCACGGCTGCCGGGTCGGGAGCGGAGGCAGCGACCGGGAAGGACAGCTTGTAGCCGTGATTAATGCTGCTGGCATCCCGCAGGGCCCAGCCGTCGAACCGCTCGCTGTTGCCCAGGTAATCGGCGTCCGGCTGGCTGCAGAGATGTACCTTGATCGGCAGCGGGTAGGCGGCTCGGAACGCGTCCAGCTTCTGCACCGCCAGGTGGCTGTACGGGTCGTCCACCTGGTGAAAGTAGTGAATTTCCGGGCTGCCGCCGCGGAGGCGGCGCTGCAGGCGGGCGCGTCGCCTGGTGGAGGCGCGGAACCAGCGGGAAGAAAGCAGCCGGGCGCCGGTCGAGCGAATTCTCGTCTCAAGGTTCACGGATGATGATTTCCTCGCTATCCGGGGGCAGGTCGAAGGTGTGCAGGTCTTTCACCAGCAGCGTATCCGGCGACAGGCCGCGCCGCCATATCCGCTCAGCCAAAGCGTTGGGTGGCACCGGCACCAGATGGTAATAGGCCAGCTGGCGGATGCCGGCGGCTTTCGCAGGCTCCTCGAGGGTGAGGCTGTCGGCGTGATAGTCGATCACGTCGCGCATGATGGTCGGGATGATCGGCACCTGATTGTCGTCCGCGGCTTTGATCATGGGATCGAGCAGCGATCTGGACAGCGCGTCATGCAGCAGCAGGTCGGCACCCGCCGCAGCCTCGAACAGCGAGTCCACCGCGTTGCTGTCACCGGAGATCACCACCGAGCGGCCTCGGTAGTCGATCCGGTAACCGACTGCGGGCTCGATCGGATCGTGCTCCACGGAGAAAGCGGTCACGGTCAGCTCATCGTCCTGCCAGGCGATGCCATCCTTGGCGACGGTCACCGGTTTCATGGTGCCGGTCGCCGGTGGCAGCATCTCGCGGCCGTGGTGGGCCGTCCGGTAGGCGCGGTCCTGGCTGTAGGCCAGGTTCATGCCGCCAACCACCGTCTCCACCCCGAGCGGACCGTACACGTGCAGCTCGCTGCTCCGGCCCTGCACCCAGGATGTCAGGTTGACGTCCGGCAGGCTGGCGATGTGATCGGAGTGGAAGTGGGTGAGGAAAACGCCGGTCAGCCGCTGCAGAGGCAACCGGGCCTGAGCGATCCGCAGCGGCGAGCGGGCTCCCACGTCGAAGAGGAAAAAGTGTTCCGGGGTCAGAACGGCGATGCAGGCCTGAGCCCTGGTTGGATCGTTGCCCAGCGGGGAAGCGCTGCCACAGACCAGCACCCGCATGCCATCCGGCGGCGCCGGAGGATCCTGGCCGACCATGGCGCCGACGGCCCGTTCGAGCAGCGCGTCCTGGCCGGCTTCGGTGTTGAAGGCGAGAAACGCCAGCACGCCGATCAGGGCGAGCACGGCCAGCAGCGCAATGAAAACCTTCTTCATGGAGTCCGTTCCTCCGAGGTCGTTGAAATATAATGTAGCGCATTAATATAATCGGCGGCTCGCACCGAGTCCATCGTGGTTAATCACGGCAAAACATGAAAAAGCTGATTATCGCCCTCGTCGCAATCGTTCTGCTTGCCGGTCTCGCCTGGCAGTACAAAGTGGAATTGCTGGTGTGGGGCCTGCCGAAGGTCAGGGATCTGGTTTCACCCATCCCGGAAAACGTCCCGACCAGCTGGGCGCAAGGTCCGGATTCGGCTGTGCTGGCGCCGGCAGACCGGCCGCCGAACATCATCTTCATCCTCACCGATGACATGGGATTCAACGATATCTCCCTGTACAACGGTGGCGCTGCCGATGGTTCGGTGATGACGCCGCACATCGATGCGTTGGCCAGGCAGGGGGTGACGTTTACCAACGGCTACTCGGCGAACGCGGTCTGCGCGCCGTCCAGGGCCACCCTGATGACGGGCCGCTACTCCACCCGCTTCGGCTTCGAGTTCACGCCGTTTCCGCGCATTGGCGCCACCATCTTCCAATGGATGCGGGACGAGAACGCGCCGCTGCCGACCCAATTCGACCAGGCCGCGCTGGCTTCGCTGCCAGACGATCCTCTTTATGAGTTCGGCATGCCGACGGAGGAAGTCACCATCGCCGAGGTGCTCAAGAACGCCGGCTACTACACCGCCCACATCGGCAAGTGGCACCTGGGGAGCAAGCCTGGCATGCGGCCGCGGGACCAGGGCTTCGACGACAGCCTCAATCTGACCGGGCTGCTCTACCTGCCCGAAGATCATCCGGACGTGGTGAACGCCAAACGCTCGGAGGACAACATCGAGCGCATGGTCTGGGCGAACGCGCGCTACTCGGCCACCTTCAACGACAGCGAGCCGTTTCAGCCGGACGGCTACCTGACTGACTACTACACGGAAGAAGCGCTGAAGGTCATCGAGCGCAATCAGCATCGCCCGTTCTTTCTGTTCCTGTCGCACTGGGGCATCCACAACCCGCTGCAGTCGACCCGGGAGGACTACGACGAGTTCGCGCACATCGACGATCATCACCTCAGGGTGTACGCGGGCATGATCCGATCCGTGGATCGCAGCGTCGGGCGGGTGGTCGAGCAGCTGGAAGCGCTGGGCCTGAGTGAAAACACGCTCATCCTGATGACGGCAGACAACGGCGGCGCCGGTTACATCCAGCTGCCGGACGTGAACAAACCGTTCCGCGGCTGGAAGCTGACCCAGTTCGAAGGCGGTATCCACGTGCCGTTTATGGCCAAGTGGCCGGCGAAGATAGCGCCCGGGTCTGTGATGGACGCGCCGGTGCATCACATCGACGTCTTCCATACCTTTGCCGGGGCCGCGGGCGCGGCAGTGCCGGACGATCGGCCCATGGACGGTGTAGACCTGATGCCGTACTTCAGCGGCGAGGCCGAAGGGCTGCCGCACGACACTCTGTTCTGGCGCGAAGGTCATCATCAGAGCGTGCTGCACAACGGCTGGAAGATGATCCGCGCCGATCGGCCGGACAAACGCTGGCTTTACAACCTGCAGACGGACCCGACGGAGCAGGTGAACCTGGCCGCGGAGGAGCCGGCCAGGCTCGCAGAGCTCGAGGCGCTGCTGGCGGCGCACAACGCCGAGCAGGCAGAACCTATGTGGCCGTCGGTTCTTGATGGCCCGCAACTGATCGACAAGCACGGCGGCCAGCCCTATGAAGAGGGCGACGATTACATCTACTGGCCGAACTGACACCCGCACCAATCTCACAGGAGGAGATCGCGATGGAATTCTTGAGAACACCGGATGAGCGCTTCGAAGGGCTCGTGGACTTTCCCTTCAACCCGAACTACGTGACGGTGGATGACGGAGAGGGCGGCGAGCTGCGCATGCACTATCTCGACGAAGGGGAGGGAGAGATCATCCTCTGCCTGCACGGCCAGCCGAGTTGGAGCTACCTGTACCGGAAGATGATTCCGCTGCTGACCGCTGCCGGCTATCGGGCAATCGCGCCAGACCTGGTTGGCTTCGGCCGTTCGGACAAGCCGACGCTGCGGGAAAACTACACCTACGCCAACCACGTGTTCTGGCTGAAAGGATTTGTTGAGGCGCTGGACCTCAAGGACGTGACGGTGGTCTGTCAGGACTGGGGCAGCCTGATCGGGCTCAGGGTGGTTGCCGAGAACAACGATCGTTTCGCGCGCGTCGTGCTGGCCAACGGCGGGCTGCCGGATGGTACGGGGATTCCCGAGGAGATGGCGCCAGCCTTGCACGAGCTCCTCGCCGACACACCGGCGCTGTCGGCACCGGAGATGGCCGTGAAGCTCGCAGGGCCGATGGAAGACCGACCGCAGTTCATGTACTGGGTGCGGCACGCTGACGCCCACCCGGACTTTTTCCCGGCCGAGGTGATGAAGCTTTCGCTGCAGAATTGCTCAGATGAGGAGTACCGCGCATGGGCTGCACCTTTTCCATCGGAGGACTTCATCCAGGGTGCCCGCCAGTTCCCGTCGCTGGTGCCCATCATCCCTGACAACCCAGCCATACCGGCCAATCGCGAGGCCTGGAAGTTCTTCGAGCAGACCGATATGCCGTTCCTGACGGCGTTTGGCGATTCAGATCCGGTGACCCGCGGTGGTGAGCAGCGCTGGATCGACACTGTGCCGGGCGCTAAGGATCAGAAGCACATCATCCTCAAAGGCGCCGGCCACTTCATTCAGGACGATGCGGCAGAAGAGCTGGCGCAGATCGTGGTGCAGTTCGCGGCGGACAACCCGCTCGGCTAACCGCCGCCCTGCATTGAGCCCATGAGCGCTCGGGTAACGGCATGGTCATTGTTGCCGACCATGCCGCCTATCACTGCAAGCAGCCAGAAGCAGACGAGGACCTTGTCCACTGCGGGTTTACGCAGGATCAGAGCGATACCGGCGGCTATGCTCAGGGTGGTGGCGCTCACCAGCAACGGGTTGATCAGCGGGATGTCGAACAGCATGTACGAGAGCGGGATCGGCTGCACGTGCAGGACGATGAGCGAGACGTAAAAGGGCGTTCTGATCGACTCGAAGTGGGTCCGGTAGTCCGCAACCGGCCCAACCGGAACGAGCAGCGAGGCGCCGATCAGCAGCATGATCGGGCCGAGCAGCAGCAGGATGAACTCGAGCAGCGTCCAGGCCTGGGCGTCCTGATAGAGCCAGATCTGCCAGAACAGGCTCGCGTGACTGGCCAGCAGCCCCAGCACCCAGGTGCTGTGCACCCAGTACCGATGCTTCGAGGTGAAGATCGGCGAGATGTTGGCCAGCGTGCGCGCCAGGCTGAACGAAAGGATCAGCGAGGTGGCGATGGAGATGTATTCGAACAGGGTCATCTCTATCTCCCGAGCGGGTGCAGCCCAGTTTACTACTCAGACTGAAGTGCCGCGCGTGATGGCTAGCGCGGTGCCCAGGCGTAGACGTCTGACTCGAGCCGCGCTTCGCTGACTCCGACGCTTGTGAGGGTATCTGTGGCTGCGTAGACGAATCCCGGGCTGCCTGAAATCACCACGCGCGTATCGGCCGAGAGGCCCGTCGCGTTGCTGGTCAGCCAGCGCAGCCCGGCGTTGCTCCCGTCGCGATTGGCGTCAGCGATCAGCTCCGCCGCAAATTTCGATCCGTTCGGCAGCATGTCTCTGAAGTAAAAGTCTTCGTCAGCGTCCGCACAGGCCAGCAGCTGAACAGGCGTTGCGGGATGGCGCGTCGATTGGGCCAGCGCCAGGCAGAGCGCCTGGCTGATCCCGGTCCCCCCGGCGACGAGCAGCAGCGGCCGATCGTCGTCCGGCCGCAGGGTCACCTCTCCAGCGCCGCCTTCGAGCGCAAGCTGTCCGCTCCGAAGCAGCTCATCCATCCTCGTTGCCTCGACTAAGCCCGGCGTGGACCGATAGTGGAGTTGCAGCTCGGGCAACCGCTCAGGAGGTGACGCGATCGACAGGGGAATAGAGGTGCCGTCCGGATGCATTACGCTCAGGTACTGGCCGGCCGCAAACTCGAAGGGGCTTTCGAGCAGCACAGTGAGTAGTTGTACGGGCGGATCGGCTGCCAGGGCGCGCCGCTCTATGTTCTGGATAACGGCGCTTGCAGTCATGAGTTCAGAGAAGGGTGCGGGCAGCCTGTCGTCGGCCGCCCGGGAGTCTGGCGACGCCTCAGCGTCCCTTCATGGAGTTGAAGAACTCCTCGTTGGTCTTCACGTCCTTCAGCTTGTCGATCATGAACTCGATAGCGGCGATGTCGTCCATGTCGTGCAGGAGCTTGCGCAGGATCCAGACCCGTTGCAGTTCGTCCTCGGCCATGAGCAGCTCCTCACGGCGGGTCGCGGAGCGACGGATGTTGATGGCCGGGTAAATCCGCTTCTCGGCGATCTTCCGCTCCAGGTGCAGTTCCTGGTTACCGGTGCCCTTGAACTCCTCGTAGATGACTTCGTCCATCTTCGAGCCGGTGTCGATCAGGGCGGTGGCGATGATCGAGAGGCTGCCGCCTTCTTCGATGTTCCGCGCCGCGCCGAAGAAACGCTTCGGCCGTTCGAGGGCGTGAGCATCCACACCACCGGTGAGCACCTTGCCGGAAGACGGCACGATGGTGTTGTAGGCACGGGCGAGTCGGGTGATGGAGTCGAGCAGGATGACCACGTCTTTCTTGTGCTCGACCAGGCGCTTGGCCTTCTCGATGACCATCTCGGCCACCTGCACGTGTCGTGACGGCGGCTCGTCGAACGTCGAGGCAACCACCTCGCCGTTAACCAGGCGCTGCATCTCGGTCACTTCCTCGGGCCGCTCATCGATCAGCAGCACGATCAGCACGACGTCCGGGTTGTTGGCGCTGATGGACTGCGCGATGTTCTGCAGGACCAGGGTCTTACCGGCTTTGGGCGGGGATACCACCAGCGCCCGCTGGCCTTTGCCGATCGGTGCGACCAGGTCGATGACGCGTGCGGTCAGGTCTTCGGTGCTGCCGTTGCCGCGCTCGAGCTTGAGGCGCTCGTCCGGGAACAGCGGGGTCAGGTTCTCGAAGAGAATCTTGTGCTTCTTGGAGTTCGGCTCCGAGAAGTTGATCTGATCCACCTTGAGCATGGCGAAGTAACGCTCGCCATCTTTCGGCGGTCGGATCTTGCCGGCGATGGAGTCGCCGGTACGCAGATTGAAACGACGGATCTGACTGGGCGAAACGTAGATGTCGTCGGGGCCGGCCAGGTAGGAGGAGTCGGCCGAGCGGAGGAATCCGAAACCATCCTGGAGGATCTCCAGCGTGCCTTCGCCGTAAATGTCTTCGCCGGCTTTCGCCTGCTTGCGCACGATGGCGGCGATGACTTCCTGCTTACGCGAACGCGCCTGGTTATCCAGACCCATCTCTCGAGCCATATCAACAAGCTCACTGACGGGCATGCGTTTCAGATCTGTTAAGTTCATGGACATGTTGGATTCAACCTAGTCGATTCCCGGCATTCTTGTGGGGCCGGTTCATATATCGGGGAGTTCCGAATGCCGCGTTAGTTTTCCAGGCGTGCTGGGAATGAAGAGCGGCGATTCGAAGGATGTAGCCGGTACGGCTACCAAGACGTTCTTTAAGTGTAGTGGTTTCGAAGGCTCCGTCAAGCGTGTTTAAGCACGTCCGATGGGCCTGAAATTGAGGGCTGTGGCGCGGTTCACAGGCTGCCGATCAGTTACGGCAGCCTGCTTTCGCAAAGAGTTGCAGGCGTTGCTGCCTCAGATGTTGCTGTCGATGAAGGTCGCCAGCTGCGACTTGGACAGCGCACCGATCTTGGTGGCAGCCACTTCGCCATCCTTGAACAGCATCAGGGTCGGGATGCCGCGGATGCCGTACTTCGGCGGCGTTTCCTGATTGGCGTCGATGTCGATCTTGCAGATCTTCAGCCGATCACCGTACTCGTCGGCGATCTCGTCCAGGATCGGGGCGATCATCTTGCAGGGGCCGCACCACTCTGCCCAGTAGTCCACGAGGACGGGCTTGTCGGCCTGCAGGACGTCTGCATCCCAGCCGGAATCGGTGGTGTGAGTAATTTTCTCGCTCATTGAAGGTCTCCTCTGAGCAGTAAGCTGGTAGGTAGATATGGGGCCCGGGGCGCTGAATTCAAGTGCCCGGGGCGAATGAAGCTATGAGGCGGCGAGTGTATCACCAATCACTTTCCGGGAAGCAAGAACCGTTCGGAATGGGCTAATAACGGGATCAGCTGACGGCCAGGGGCCGCGTCCGGCAGCTACAGCCCTTCGGCAACTCTGAGCGCGAAGTAGGTGAGGATGCCGTCCGCACCCGCCCGCTTGATGCAGATGAGCGACTCTTCGATCACGGCTTCCGAGAGCCAGCCGTTCTCGATCGCCGCCATGTGCATGGCGTACTCGCCGCTCACCTGGTAGGCGAAGGTGGGCACGCCGAACTCGTCCTTCACCCGGCGCACCACGTCGAGGTAGGGCTGACCCGGCTTCACCATCACCATGTCCGCCCCTTCGGCGATGTCCAGGGCGACCTCGTGCAGCGCTTCGTTGCTGTTGGCGGGATCCATCTGGTAGGTCTTCTTGTCACCTTTCAGGGTCGAAGCGGCACCGACCGCATCGCGGAATGGCCCGTAGTAGGCCGAGGCGTACTTGGCGGAGTAGGCCATGATCCGGGTGTTGATGTAGCCGCCCTCATCCAGGGTCGAGCGGATGGCGCCGACCCTGCCATCCATCATGTCGCTGGGCGCGATCACGTCAGCGCCGGCATCGGCGCAGACTTTGGCCTGGCGGCAGAGGGCCTGCACGGTGATGTCGTTCAGCACGTAGCCGTCTTCGTCGATGATGCCGTCCTGCCCGTGGCTGGTGTAGGGATCCAGCGCCGCATCGGTCATAACCCCCAGATCCGGCAGCGCCGCCTTCAGGGCGCGAACCGCCCGCGGGACCAGGCCGTCCGGGTTCCAGGCCTGCTCTCCCTCCGGGGTCCGCAGACCCTGATCGATGTTCGGGAACAGCGCGATCATGGGGATGCCCGCCTCGAAGGCGCGACGGGCCTCCTCCACCAGCAGGTCGATGCTGAGCCGGTCGATGCCCGGCATGGAGGTGACCGGCTCCCGGGCGTTCTCCCCTTCGATGATGAAGATGGGGTAGATCAGATCGGCGGCAGACAGCTCGGTTTCCCGGACCAGCCGGCGGGAGAAGTCATCTGCGCGATTCCGGCGCAGGCGCGTGGTTGGGAAACTTCGCTGCATGGTTGAAGTCCTAGTCTGTGCTGCGGCGCATGGTACCGTAGAGCGGTTTTGGAGAGGAGTGATCGTGAAGGAGACTGAACAGCGCCTAGGCGCCGTGGCCGGGCGTGGCCTGGCGACCGTGGGCAAGCTCGTTTTGCTCGCCGTGGTGGCGGCGCTGATCGCCGCGTTTTTCCTGCTCGACCTGGGGCAGTACGCGAGCCTCGAGTACCTGAAGAGCGTACACGGCGAGGTGGTTGCCGAGGTCCGTGACAATCCGTTGGGCGCCAGCCTAATCTACTTCTTCGGCTACGTGCTGGTCACCGGCCTGTCGCTGCCCGGGGCGGCAGTGATGACCCTGGCGGGCGGCGCGGTGTTCGGGCTGGTCTGGGGCCTCCTGCTGGTGTCGTTCGCCAGCAGCCTTGGCGCCACCATTGCCATGCTCATCTCCAGAACGCTGCTCGGCAACTGGGTTCAGGAAAAGTACGGCGAGCAGCTTGCGTCCATCAACGCGGGGCTGGAGAAGGACGGTGCGTTTTACCTGTTCAGCCTGCGCATGGTGCCCCTGTTTCCCTTCTTCGTGATCAACCTGGTGATGGGCCTGACGCCGCTGTCGGCCTGGCGCTTTTACTGGGTCTCGCAGGTCGGCATGCTGGCCGGCACCGTGGTTTTTGTGTTCGCCGGCACGCAGCTGGCCGAAGTGGAGAGCCTGGGTGATGTGTTGAGCCCCGGGCTCATCTTCGCCTTCAGCCTGCTTGGCCTGTTCCCGTTGCTGGCCCGGAAGTCGCTGGAGGCGCTGGGTCGCGCTCGGGCGGCGCGTGCCCAGTCGGAGAGCGCCAATGGCTAAATACGACTACAACCTGATCGTCATCGGCGGTGGCTCTGCCGGGCTCATCGCCGCCCTCATTGCGGCCACGGTTAACGCCCGGGTGGCGCTGGTGGAGCGGGAGAAGATGGGCGGTGATTGCCTGAACACCGGCTGCGTGCCCAGCAAATCCCTGCTCAGGGCCGCGCGCACGGCCCACGAAATGCGCACCGCGGAGCGGTTCGGCATCCGTGGCGTAACGCCGGAAGTCGACTTCGCGGCGGTCATGGCCCGGGTCCAGTCGGTGATCGCAACGATCGAGCCGAAAGACTCGGTGGAGCGCTACACGGACCTCGGCGTCGATTGCGTGACCGGTGATGCCGTGCTCGAGGACGGCCACCACGTGCGCGTGAGCACCGCGGACGGCGAGCGGCGACTGTCCGGTCGCGCCATCGTGCTGGCCACAGGTGCGGCACCTTTCGTGCCGCCGATCCCCGGGCTCAGAGAGATAGATCCGCTCACCTCGGACACGGTCTGGGGGCTCGAGCAGCAGCCGAAGCGATTGCTCGTCATGGGCGGCGGGCCCATCGGCTGCGAGCTGGCCCAGGCCTTCTCCCGGCTGGGCTCCGAGGTCACGATCATCGATATGGCCGATCGCCTGTTGCCCCGGGAGGACGTGGAAACGTCCGAACTGCTGGCGGCGCGCTTCCGTGCCGAAGGGATCGACGTGCGCCTGGGTCACAAGGCGGTGAAGGTTACCGCCGGCGAGGGCCGTGCCGGCGTGCTCAGCGCGGAGGTTGCGGGTGAGTCAGGCGTTGAAGAAGTCAGCCTGCCGTTCGACGAGGTGCTGGTGGCTGTGGGCCGCGCCGCGCGAGGCGGCGCCGGGCTGGAAGAGGCGGGGGTGGCTCGCAACCCGGAGGGCACGATCAAGGTGGATGCGCATCTGCGCACCAGCCTGCCGAGCGTTTACGCCTGCGGCGACGCAGCGGGCCCCTACCAGTTCACCCACATGGCCAGCCATCAGGCCTGGTACGCGGCGGTGAACGGGCTCGTTGGCCGGTTCAGGAAGTTCAGGGTCAACTACGCCGTCGTGCCCTGGGCAACCTACACGGATCCGGAAGTGGCCCGGGTGGGCCTGTCGGAAGCGGAGGCGGCCGAGCAGGGGATTGCCGTTGAGGTGGTCCGTTACGGCCTGGACGACCTGGATCGGGCGCTGGCCGAAGGCGAAACGGATGGCTGGGTGAAGGTGCTGGTGAAGCCGGGCACCGACAAAATCCTCGGTGCTCAGATCGTGGGTGCCGAAGCGGGCGAGCTGATCGGCGAGTTTGTGCTGGCCATGACCCATGGGCTGGGGCTGAAGAAGATCATGAGCACCATCCACATCTACCCGACCCGGATGGAAGCGGTGAAGTTTTCGGCCAGCACCTGGCGTAAGGCGCACGCGCCGGAAGGTCTGCTGCGCCTCGCCGGCAAGCTGCTGAACGTCCTGCGCTGAGCCGACCGCTCAGGCGGGCAGCGCTTTCTTCAGGCGCTTGGCCTGGCGCTTGGCCTGGCGCTTGAACTGGCTCGGATCGCCGCTCAGCCGCGCGGTGACCAGCGCCCCGTATAGCGACCCCAGCAGCTCGTCCGCGGACCGCTCCGAACGCTTCGGCTTCTGTCCCGCCTCTGCGTAGGTGGCCGCCAGCCGCTGCCGCCAGTCAGCGTACTGACCGGCAATGGTGTCGCCGTGCTGAGCGCCGGCGGTGCCGTCCCGGAACACCAGCAGCAGGCAGTGACGCTGACCATCCTCCACGTACTCTCGGAAGCCATCGATGAACTCCGCCAGCCGCACGGCCGGCGGCAGGCTGCCCTGCAGCCTGGAGAAGGCCAGGCGCTCGAGCAGGGCGACCCGGTCGCGCAACAGCGCGGCCGCCATATCTGCCTTGCCGCCCGGAAAATGATGGTAAAGGCTCGCCTTGCCGAGCCCGGTAGCGGCCGACAGCAGCGCCAGGGTGGCGCCGTCGTAACCGCGGGACTCGAAGACGTCGCCAAGCACCGCCATTAGTCCTTCTCGCGTCGCGGAGCGTCTCCCTGGCGCCGGGGTCCTGCTGGGTGTTTCGGCGTCTGCCATGCGGTCAGTCTAACAGAACGATCGTTCGGTGGTTTTCCCGGTCAGGCTGCCAACCCGCGGCTGATTGCGGTGGTGCCGGGAAACGTGCCAAATTGGTGGTTTCGATCTTAGGGGGGATCCAGTCATGAAATTCGGCATTTTCTACGAGCATCAGCTACCGCGGCCCTGGTCCAACGGCGCCGAGCAGCGCCTGTTCAACGAGGCGCTCGATCAGGTGGAGCTGGCCGACAAGCTCGGCATCGACTACGCCTGGGAGGTGGAGCACCACTTTCTGGAGGAGTACTCACACTCCTCGGCGCCGGAGGTGTTCCTCGCGGCCTGTTCCCAGCGGACGAAGAACATCCGTCTCGGCCAGGGCATCCGCCAGGTGATCCCGCAGTACAACCATCCGGCACGCACGGCGGAGGTGATCGCGACCCTGGACCTGGTCTCGAACGGCCGGGTGGACTTCGGTACCGGCGAGTCTTCCGCGGAGCTCGAGCTGGGCGGCTTCGGCATTGAGGTGTCGAAGAAGCGCAAGATTTACATGGAGGCGACGGAGCAGATCTGCAACATCCTGGCCATGGATCCCTATCCGGGCTTCAAGGGCCAGTTCTTCGAGATGCCCTGCCGGAACCTGGTGCCGAAGCCGGTGCAGCGGCCGCACCCGCCGGTGTGGGTTGCCTGCTCGCAGCGCGAGACCATCCGCATGGCAGCACGCATGGGTATCGGCGCGCTCACCTTCGCCTTCGTTGATCCCATGGAAGCCCAGTCCTGGGTGGACGAGTACTACAGCATCATCAAGTCGGAAGAGTGTGTGCCCATCGGTCACGCCATCAATCCGAACATCTGCATGGTCTCCAGCTTCTCCTGCCACCACGATCGTGAGACCGCCGTGCAGCGGGGCCTGCTCGGCTTCGAGTTCTTCGGTTATGCCCTCGGCAGCCTGTACGGATTCGGCGAGCACAAGCCCGGTCGCACCGATCTCTGGGAGGAGTTCAATCGGGTCCGGGTGCCACAGATCGAGAAGGAGGTGGCCGACTACGCTACGCCGCTGACCGCGGCGCGAGGCGGCATCGGCACCCCGGAGGATCTGCGCGGCCACCTCAGGAAGTTCGAGCAGTGTGGGGTCGATCAGGTCACCTTCATCCAGCAGGCCGGCATGAATCGGCACGAGGACATCTGCGAGTCCCTGGAGATTTTCGCCAGCGAGGTGATGGGAGAGTTCAAGGAGCGCGAGGCGGAGCGGGAAGAGAAGAAGCTCAAAGAGCTTGCGCCCTATCTCGAGGCGGCCATGGAGCGGAAGGTGAAGATGCCCATGCCTGCGGACGAAGACATCCCGACCTACATGGCGCTCGGGCGGCGGATTACCGAGGAGGCAAAGGAAGAGCCCTCCATCTACGAAAAGCCGGTTTCTGCCGGCTGAGGCCTGATTTCCTGGCTCCAGGGCGGGCGGCAGAGGTCTCTGCGCCTGTCGGCTGGCCGCCAGCGCAGGCCCGGAACCCCCATTTCTTCTGCGGGAGGCACTTTTTTAGTGCCTCCTGCGACCTTTTCCTGCAGCCATGCATCTATTAGTTAGTGACAGCTTAGAACGGCGGCTCAGCCGCTTTCACGGAACCAGCGGACAAGACGGACTGAATGGCAGGATTCTCAGCAAGTCGCCTCAGCGATGAGGTCGCGCGAGGGCTGAAGCGGGGTGAACCCGCGGCCCAGGCCGAAGCCTATCGAACGCTGGCACCGGCGGTGCTGGGCATGGCCCAGCGCATCCTCGGTGACCGCGGGCTGGCGGAGGAAGTTGTCCAGGACACCTTCATCTCGGTGATCGAGCGGGCCAGCAGCCTGAAGAACCCGAAGGCGGCGGTGGGCTGGGTGCGGCAGACGGCCGTCAACCACTGCCTGATGCGGTTGCGCTCACCCTGGCAGCAGCGGCGCGACGCAGAGCAACCGCTGGAGGCGGCTGATCCGAATCAGGAAGGGCCACGGGCAGACAACCTGCGGGACCTGGAACGGGCGCTGCTGCGCCTCGGCCCGGAAACCCGGATGGTGCTCTGGTTGCACGACGTGGAAGGTTATACGCACAAGGAAATTGCGGCGGTCTTCGGCAAGACCGAAAGCTACTCCAAGTCGCAGCTGGCCAGAGGCTACGAAAAGCTGGTTGCGGCGGAGGAAAGTGCCGAAGGCGCTGATGAAGAAGAAACTGGAGGTAGAGATGACGGACTCGCGAAAGCAGCCAACGTCAGACCCGCTTGCCTTTCCTGACGGCGGGGTAGATGCCCGGCTGCAGGCGCTGGAAGCCCGGCCGGAAGTGGCCGAGCTCAAGCAGGCGCTCCAGCAGTTGCCGGACATCGAGCCGGACCCGGCGGTCTGGGCGAGCATTCAGAACCGGGCCCAGGCGCCCTCCGGCGGCAACGGTGGCGGTGTCGGCGCGCGCTTTGCGCCCTACGCCATGGCGGCCGGCCTGCTGCTGGCGGTGACCGCGGGCATCCTCGGGGTCAACGTGCTGCGCGACAGCGACCTCGAGCAGACCATGCCGCCGAACCAGGTGGTCAGCTTGCCGGTTGAAAGTGACGCGGTCCGGGCGCTCAGGGAGCGTTCCCAGCTGCTCGAGCCGATCACCCAGAGCTATGACGCGGATCCGGTGGCAAATGCGTTCCGCTACCGCATTGCCGATGTGGACTCGCAGCTGTCCGCCATTCCGGAAGGACGGTTGAACCAGGAGGAGGCCCAGCGACTCTGGGGCCAGCGTGTGGCCCTCCTGGAATCCCTGGCCGAAGTCAGACGGGCGCGGGCTGCGTTGCAGCCGGCCGTTTACTGAGTGCGGCCTCAGTTGGAGAACAATGATGAGTAGAAGAAAGACCATGAGAAATCGATTCGCCCTGATCCTGACGGCGATAGTCGCAAACTTCGCGCTGCTCGTTCCCCCGGTGGCGCTGGCCGCGGCCGGGCTGTCGGCGGCAGAGCGGGAAGAGCTGGAGGCGCAGCTGGAAGAAGCCAGAGCGCAGCTCGACGAGGCAGCTGAACGGCTCGGCGAGCTGCACGGCAAGCTGTACGCCATGGAGACGGTGGGTCACCACGGCCAGAAGCCCATGCTCGGCGTGCTGATCGGCAAGCGCGGCGAGAACGGCGGGCTGCTGCTCTCCGGCGTCACGCCCGGTGGCGGCGCCGAAGCTGCCGGCATGGCTGCCGGTGACGAGATCACCAGCGTCAACGACGTTGATATCACTGATGCCAAGAGCGCCATGGCCGTGCTCGAGGAAGTCATGAGCGACGTCCAGCCGGGCGATGCGGTTACCGTCGGCTTTCAGCGGGACGGCAGCTTTCAGCTTGCCGATGTGACCACCCGGGCCAAGGGCGTGTTCATCATGGAGATGACCGGAGCGCCCACCGTCGAGGTGGACGTGGAAGGTCTGGAAGAGATGGCGGTGAGCATCGCTGAGCACGTCACCACCAGCACCGAATGGGTGGCCGCCCTGGAGTCGCTGGAAAACCTCGAGTCGCTGGAGTCGCTGCAGGCGCTGTCCGTGCTCGAGAACCTGGAGGCGCTTGGCGAGCTCGAAGCATTGGCGCCGCAGGTGCACAAGGCGATTCGGGTTGCCGGCCCCGGCGGTCTCCGGCTGGAGACGGTGTCGGGTGATCTGGCCAGCTACTTCGGGGTTGAGTCCGGCGTGCTCGTGCTTGCCGCGCCGAACGGCCCTGACGGTGAGCCTGGGCCGCTACGAGCCGGCGATGTTCTGCTCTCGGTGGACGGTGATCCGATCAGGAATCCGGGCGATGGCTTCAGAACCCTGATGGGTGGTCAGCACGCGGCGGATGGCGGCAGCACTGAGCTCAGCGTCGAGGTGATGCGGCAGGGCGTTCGGGAGTTTGTCACCCTGACGCCGTCCCAGCTCGGCGGCGGCGCCTCGTCGATCAGCATCCGCAGCACCAGCCCGGGCGAGCTCGACGTCCACCTAGTGGCGCCGCCGGTGCCTACTCCTCCTGGGCCCTGAGGGTTTCCAGCGCTTCCGACTGTTCCAGCCAGTCCGTCTCCGCAGCATCCCGCTTGCTGCGGAGCCTGGCGGCGGTTCTCAACAGCTCATCCAGCTCGTCAGGCGGCAGGCTCTGATAAGTCTCCGTATCTGCCAGCTTCGCTTCCACCGCTTTCAGCTCCGAGCTCAGCGACTCGATGGTGCGTTCCAGCTTGCTGATCGCGTTCTTAAGCGGCTTCTCCTGAGCGCGTAGCTCTGCGGCGACCCGGCGCTCGGCTTTGCGATCTTTGCCGCCGGTACCGCTGCCGCCATTGCCGGCGGCCTTGTTCGGCGCTGACTTGCCGGAGGTTCTGGCGCCAGTCAGGTTGGCCGGGTTGTGGGTGTCCGTGTAGCCCAGAAGGTCAGTCTGCAGCCGGCTTACCGAGCCGTTTTCCACCAGCCAGTACTCGTCCACCGTCCTCGCCAGCATGCTGCGATCGTGGGCAACGATGATCAGCGCCCCTTCGAAGTCCTGCAGGGCCATGGCCAGCGCATCCCGCATGTCCAGGTCGAGGTGGTTGGTCGGCTCGTCGAGGACGAGCAGCGCCGGGCGCTCGCCTGCGATCAGCGCCAGCACCAGCCTCGCCTTCTCGCCGCCGGACAGGGTGGCGACCGGCCGCTCGAGCTTCTCCTTCGGGAAGCCCCAGGTGCCGAGGTAGTCGCGGCATTGCTGCTCACGGAACCCGGGCCGGGCCAGCTGCAGGGTCTGCAGCGCGGTGCGCTCGGCGTGCAGGGACTCCAGCTGGTGCTGCGCGAAGTAGCCAACCTTGGCGTGGCTGCCGCTGACCTTTTCGCCGGCCATGGTTTCCAGCTCCCCGACCAGGCACTTCAGCAGGGTGGACTTGCCCGCGCCGTTCTCTCCGAGCACGCCGATCCGTGCGCCGGGCAGGATCGTCTGGTGCACGTCGCTGAGCACGGCGTGGTCGTCGTAGCCGATGCTGGCGTGGTCCAGGCTCAGCAGCGGTGTCGACATCTTCTCCGGCTGCTCGATCACCAGGTGGTACGGAGAATCGGCGTGCACCGGCGCCACTGCCTCCATCCGCTCCAGCGCTTTCATCCGGCTCTGCGCCTGGCGGGCCTTGGAGGCCTTGGCCTTGAAGCGCTCGACGAAGCTCTTGATGTGAGCGATTTCCCGCTGCTGCTTCTTGAAGGCAGCTTGCTGCAGCACCATCGCCTCGGCGCGCTGCCGCTCGAAGCTCGAGTAGTTGCCGCGATAGGCATCGGCTTTGCCGTGATGCAGGTGCACGGTGATCTCGGCCACGTTGTCGAGAAACTCCCGGTCGTGGGCAATGATCAGCAGGGTGCCGGGAAAGCGCTTGAGCCAGGTTTCGAGCCAGAGCGTGGCTTCCAGATCCAGGTGGTTGGTCGGCTCGTCGAGCAGCAGCAGGTCCGCCGGCTTCATCAGCGCCTGAGCCAGATTGAGGCGAATCCGCCAGCCGCCGGAAAACTCCGCGAAGGGGCGGGTCAGGGTGTCGCCCTGAAAGCCGAGACCGTGCAGGATCTCTCCGGCTCGGGCCTCGGCCTCGTAAACGCCCAGATCGTCGAGCAGGGAGTGGCAGCGGGCGATGGCCATGTCGTCACCGGCAGCCTCGGCTTTCGCCAGCGCCTGCTCGGCTTTGCGCAGCTCGCGATGGCCGTCAATCACGTAGTCCAGGGCCGGGCGATCGTTCACCGCAACCTCCTGGGCCATGTGCGAGATGCGCCAGTCCCCGGGCAGCTCCACGTCACCGCTGTCCGGCTGCAGGCCGCGGCGGCCAGCCGCGCCCAGGACCAGATCGAACAGCGTCGACTTGCCGACCCCATTGCGGCCGACCAGCGCCACTTTCTGACCGGCATGAACCGTCAGGCTCATGTGGTCGAACAGCGGCACCAGGTTGCGCTTCAGGCTGACGTCGATGACTTTGAGCAAGGCGGCGTTCCGGCGATCAGCGCTCGTCGGTCAACGGCAGGCTCAGCAGCGGGATCGCGTCACCGCCGGAAACCTGAGGCAGCTGGCCGTTCCACTGCTCGGCAATGCGCAGCTGGATCAGCGCCGGGTTGTCTTTCAGCGCTTCCGCTTCCCGGCGGATCGCATCAGCCCTCGCCTTCGAGGCCACCTCGATCTGATAGGCCTCCGCGTCGGCAGCGAGGGTTCGCTCCGCGGCTGCCGCCTCGGCCTGGGTGACGCGGCGGAGCTTCTCGTTGCGGGCTTTCAGCGCTTCCTGCTCGGCCCGCACCTTCTCTTCGATGGCCCGGTTGAACTCGGCTGAGAAATCGAAGTCCGTGATCGCGACGTTAGCCAGACTGAGCGCGCCGACCGCTTCCTTCTGCGCCAGCGTAGTTTCGATGAAGGACTCGATGGCCTGCTGGATCTGCACCTTCACCTCCGCCCGGGCGGTGACCAGCTCCTCGGCCGTGTACTGGGCAGTCACTGCCTTCACCGATTCCATGATCGCCGGGTTCACCAGCGTGGTCTCGACGATCTCGCGGCGGCCGATCTTCTGATAGGTGATGGGCACCGCCGGGCCGTTCAGCGAGTACTGCACGGCAACCCGGGTGGAAACCACCTGCAGGTCTTTCGAAGCGGCGCTGGCCTGGGACTCTGCCTTGCGCAGGCGGATATCGATGATCTCCACCTGGTCCAGCAGCGGCTTCTTGAAGTGAAAACCTTCGGGCAGCGGATCCGGCTGCACCGCGCCGAGCGTGCGGACGACGCCGACGTGGCCGCTGTCAACGATGGTGAAAGCGCTGGTGAGGAAGGCCACCACCAGCACGACGACAACCCCGAGCAGGATGATCGACTTCTGCATGTTCCTGTGCTCCTTGATTCCTTGGCAGCGGCATTCTAACCGCTCTCGGAGCCTCAGGAACGCTCAGGCGCGTGTGGCCTGAGAATGGCGGATCAGGCGCTGACGCTGGCGCCGGGTTCGGACTCGGACTCGGATGGCCGGCGTGCTGCGGCCTTCGGCTTCAGGCGCAGATCCTGCACCGTTCTTGCCGATGGCTTCTGCTGGCTGTCGATCCAGTTGATGAGCTCTTTCCAGGCCGGCGTTTCCTTGCGCGCCGCGCGCGACTCCCGCATGTCCACCACGCCCTGACCGAGCTCCGCGCCCTCGGTGTAAACGGGGCTGTCTCGGAAGGTTGCAACTGCCGGCACGTCCAGGCAGCCGAGGAAGTGCGTCAGCTTGTCATGAGTCTGGGTGTTGGGCTGCACCCGGTTGGCAATCACGCCGACCGGCCGCGGGTCGCTGCGGAACACTCTGTGTGTGAGCAGGTTTGTTATGAAGCGGCTGCCGGCGCGGATGTCGATAGACGAAGGCAGCAGAGGAATCAGAATTACGTCCGCCTGCTTGAGCAGGGTTTCCAGGTCCCGGTCGCGGGCGTTCGAGTGACCGTCGATGATGATCCGATCGATGCCCGGCGACAGCCGGTTGTGAAACGTCTGGGTCTGATACATGTTCGCCCGTTGGTGGGCGGGCACCAGGTGTATGGGTTTGAGTTCCGGTCCGCGCTGAGCGGCCCAGTAAGTGCTCGAAGCCTGCGGATCGTTGTCGATCAGCGCGACCTCGTGGTCCTGATGCGCATAGGCGACGGCGAGGTTGGTGGCGATGGTGGTCTTGCCACAGCCGCCTTTGCCGTTAATCACCAGAATACGACGAGTCGTTGGATCCAGTCTGTCCATTTCTGCCCTTCCCGTTTGCCTGCCTTTTATCCCCAGCTGTCTTCAGCAGCCTTTGCGGAGACCCCAGATTTCGTGGCGCGTTTCCGGTCACCTGACCGACAACGCCTGCGCTCTATCGGCGCTTATCCCACTGGCAGGGCGATCAACTATAGCGAAGCGATTTTCCGAGATCCAGCATTAGCGGCCGGAGTTTTCGCTCGAAAACAAGCAGTTAGCTGATCTTTCTGGGCTGAATCGGAACTCAGCGGAGGGCCGATCTCAGCTGCAGGCCGGCAACGATGATGATGGCGACGAAACCCATCAGCGCCCAGCCCGGAATGGTGAGGCCGAACTGCCAGGCCACTTGCGCACAATCCCCGGTGCCCTGGGTCATGGCGGCCAGCACGTCACCCAGGGGGAAGTTCTCCAGCATGTAGTCCATGCCGGGCCCACAGGCCGGGACCTGATCCGCCGGCAGGCTCTGCAGCCAGAGCTGACGGATGGAGAAGCCACCGCCCACCAGGGCGGCCAGGATGGTGAGCAGCGGGTAAATGCCCCAGCGCGGCGAGTGGATCAGGGCGGCCAGCGCCAAGAGCCCGGCGATGGCGAACCAGACCCGCTGCATGAGGCAGAGCGGACAGGGGTCCATCATGAAGATGTGCTCCATGATGAGGGCGCCAGCGAGCAGAAAGCCGGTGCCGGCGACGATCAGCGCCGCTGCCCCTTCAGTACGGTCTTCGAAAATGAGCCAGCTCATGAGGCATCCTCCGCCGGGCGGACGTTAACAACTACCTTGCCGATGGCCCGGCGTTCGGACAGGTCTCGCAGCGCCTTGGCGTAATCCTTGAGGGGATACTCGGCGCCGATCAGCGGATCGATTTTACCCGCCTCGTAGAGCTCGAGGATCTCCCGGAAGTTCTCTGCCGCTTCGTCCTGGAAGCGTCCGGACCAGGCGCCGAAGAAGACGCCGACAACCTGGCAGCTCTTCAGCAGGATCAGGTTGATGGGCACTTTCGGGATGTCGCCGGCGGCGAAGCCGATGACCAGCACCCGGCCGTACCAGGCGACCGAGCGCATGCACTGATCGAACAGGTCGCCGCCTACCGGGTCGTAGATCACGTCGGCGCCGCGGCCATCGGTCAGTGCCTTAACCTTCTCTTTCAGCTCACCGTCGCTGTAGTTGATCAGCTCGTCAGCACCGGCCTGCCGGGCGATTTCGAGCTTTTCGTCCGAGCTTGCCGCGGCTATGACGGTTGCGCCCATGGCCTTGCCGAGCTCCACCGCGGCTAGGCCGACGCCGCCGGCAGCGCCGAGCACCAGCAGGGTTTCTCCCGGCTTGAGATCAGCCCGCTGCTTCAGCGCGTAGTAGCTGGTGCCGTAGGTTGTGGAGATGCCGGAGGCTTTGGCGAAGCTCATGGCCTCGGGCATGGACCGCAGGGCAGCAGCCGGTACGGCCATCTGCTCAGCGAAGCCGCCGACGCCAACGCCGCCGAACACCCGATCGCCGACCGCCAGATCGGTCACGCCGTCACCCAGGGCGGCGACGGTTCCGGAGATCTCGCCGCCAGGGGAGAACGGGAACGGCGGTCGGTTCTGGTATTTGCCCTCGATCATCAGAACGTCCGGGAAGTTCACGGCACTGGCGTGCACGTCGACGAGCACCTGCCCGGGACCGGCGGTTGGGGCGTCTACCTCTTCCAGCACCAGAGATTCCGGCGGGCCGAAGGCTTTGCAGAGTACGGCTTTCACGCTTGCCTCGCTCAAACTCAATTGGGTGGCAAGGGTACCGACCGCAAACGACGCGTCAACTCCGTCCTTGCGCGCCCGTTTCGGCTTCCAGCGATACCCACTCGGTGGCGTGGGCGAGGATGTCCGGGAAGTAGCGGTGAAAATCGGCTTCCAGCGCGTCCAGCAGCGGCGGCACCGCCTCTATCAGAACGGGATTCAGCTCCGGTCGCTTCAGCCGGCGGGTGATGGAGCGCATGGCGCCTTCGGTCACCGACCAGTCGCCATAGCGGGCGAACAGATCCCGCTCCCTGGCGTACTCGAGAAACTGAATTCCCGTATCCGGTAGCCAGTCCCGATGCGCATCCATCTCTGTGTAGATGGTGCCGGTGAACTGAGAGATCTCCTGATCGTGGTAATCCGACCAGAAGCGGCTCAGCAGATGGTCGCAGAGGATGTCCACGAGTATGGGCGCCAGGCGCCGGAGCTCGGCCGGGAAACGGTCGCTGCTGATGCGGATGTCGGGATGCTGATTGCTGTACGCGTCGATCCGCCGGTGCAGGCGCACGCCGAGGGCAAGATCCGTGGGCATCGTTTCCGGCACCCGACCCTTGATGAAGTCGCCGAGGAAGCCGCCGGCCAGCAGCGCGCGCGCGCTCGGTGCGCCAGGGTGATCCCCGGCAGCCTGACTGCCGATCAGGCAGTGGGCGAGAAAGTTCATTTGAAGGCCAGATAACCTTCGAGAAAAGTATCGAAGTCGACGTCGTCCGCGGCTTCCACCTCCTGCTGGCGGGTCAGGGAGTCGCGGGCGATCTTCTGGTATTCCGCCAATGCACGGTCCCGCAGCGGGTGCTCGTCGAAGTAGCCTTTGTGCGCGATGGACTGATTCATCACGAAGCGGAAGAAGGGGATCTGCTGGGTACGCATGATGTCCAGCATGCGCGCTGAAGGGGTGAGCGCCGGGTCGGCCAGCTTCACGGCCTGCTGGTCGAGGCTGTAGGTGTAGAGATCGTTGCCGTGCAGGTCATCGAGCAGGCTGGCCAGCGGCCGGATGCCGTCCATCAGGTTCCGGGCCCAGTCCTGCATGGCCACGGGGCCATCCATCGTCTGCAGCTGCAGCCCGGGCTCCCGACCGCGCTCCACCACCGCCAGCTGGTTGCTGCCCATGATGGCCGATTCCTCCCGGCTGTCGTTGGGTGAGTCAGCCAGCAGGCAGTAGAGCAGGAACAGGTTGACGAACCGTGCCTCGACGCCGTCGATGCCGGCGGGCAGGAAGGGGTTCAGGTCCAGGCAGCGGACCTCCACGTACTCCACCCCGCGGCTGCGCAGGGCAGTGAGGGGCCGTTCGCCGGTCCGGATGGGTCGCTTCGGTCGGATGGTGCCGTAGAACTCGTTCTCGATCTGCAGCAGGAAGGTGTTCAGCTGCCGGTACTCGCCGTCCACCTTGACGCCGATCTTCTCGTAGTCGGGGTAGGGTCGGGTGAGCGCCTCGTGCATGGAGTCGGCGTACTCGTCCAGGCTGTTGTAGGAGATGTGCAGCTCGGACTGGGCGTCGGACTGGTAGCCGAGCCGACCCATTCTGAGCGCGGTGCCGTGCGGCAGGTAGAGCGATCCCTCGTCGAATACCTCCAGCCGGTGCGGCTGATCTTTGACGAAGCTCTTGCAGATGGCGGGCGAGGCGCCGAACAGGTAGATCAGCAGCCAGGAATGGCGGCGGAAGTTGCGGATCAGGCCGAAGTAACTCTCGGTCTGGAAGTCCTGACCCGGGCTGGCGCCGCGACTCTCGGCGAAGGGCACCCAGAATATCTCCGGCAGCGAGAAGTTGTAGTGGATGCCGGAGATGGTCTGCATGAGCCGACCGTAGCGATTGCCGAGGCCCAGCCGGTAGACGGTTTTGGCGGTGGCGATGTTGGAGCTGCCGTAGCGGCCGACCGGAATGTCGTCGTCCTCGCCGAGAATGCAGGGCATGCTGCCGACCCAGAGCAACTCGTCTTCCAGGTGCTGATAAACGTAGCGATGAACGTCGGTGAGCTCACTGATGGCATCGTCCGGATCTGCGTGGACCCGGGTAATCAGCTCGAGCTGGGCTTCGGAGAAATCGGTAGTGATGTTCGGATGCGTGAGCGCTGAGCCGAGCTCCGGCGGGTGCGGACGACCGGAGAGCTGGCCATCGGGTGCGACCCGCAGGCTTTCCTTTTCGATGCCGCAACAGAGGCCTTGGAGCAGCCGGGGTTCCTCGGTCAGGAACTTGGGCAGCGTGAGCTCAGATTGCACGGGCAGATCCCTCTGTCAGCGGGACCGCAGCTGACCGGCAGTTGCCGGGTGCGGCCCCGTGGTTCAATGCAGGGGAGAGTAGCAGGCTCGAGCGCTAGCTAGAAATCGCTGGTCGGGCCGGCAGCGACGATGCTGTCGTCCACGTCGTACTTGGCGAAGTTCTCGATGAACTTGCCGATCAGCAGTCGCGCTGTCTCGTCGTACGCCGCTTTGTCTTCCCAGGTGTTGCGCGGGTTCAGGAGGCTGTCCTCAACCCCGTCCACTGCCGTGGGCACCTGCAGGTTGAAGCCCGGCAGCGTTTCCGTCTCCGCGTTCGCCAGGGCGCCGGACTGGATCGCGTGAATCACCGCCCGGGTGGTCGGGATGCTGAACCGCTCACCAACGCCGTAGCCACCGCCGGTCCAGCCGGTGTTGACCAGGTAGACCCGGGAGCCGAAGTCTTCGATCCGCTTGATCAGCAGGTCGGCGTAAACGCCGGCTGGACGCGGGAAGAAGGGGGCGCCGAAGCAGGTGGAGAAGGTGGTTTTGAAGGCTTCCGTTGAGCCCACCTCGGTAGAACCTACCGCCGCGGTGTAGCCCGACAGGAAGTGATAAGCCGCCGCTTCCTTCGACAGGATGGAAACAGGAGGCAGCACGCCGGACACGTCGCAGGTCAGGAAGATGATGTTGTTCGGCTCGCCGCCGCGATTGTCATCCACCTTGGCTTCGATGTTGTCCCGCGGGTAGCAGGCTCGGGTGTTCTCGGTGAGGCTCGAGTCCGCGTAATCGGGAACCCGGGTTTCCGGATCGATCACCACGTTCTCGACGATGGCGCCGAAAGAGATGGCATCGAAGATCACCGGCTCGTTCTTGCGGGTGAGGTCGATGCACTTGGCGTAGCAGCCGCCTTCGAAGTTGAAGACCGTACCCTTGCCCCAGCCGTGCTCGTCATCGCCGATCAGGAACCGGTCCGGATCTGCGGACAGCGTCGTTTTGCCGGTGCCGGAGAGGCCGAAGAACAGCGTGACGTCGCCTTCCTCACCCAGGTTGGCCGAACAGTGCATGGGCAGCACGTCTTTTTCCGGCAGCAGGAAGTTCAGCACGCTGAACATGGATTTCTTCATCTCGCCGGCGTAGCGCATGCCGGCGATCAGCACTTTGCGCTGGGCGAAGTTGATCATCACGGTGCCGTCGCTGTTGGTACCGTCGCGCTCGGGGTCGCAGGTGAAGCCGGGGGCGTTTACCACCTGCCAGACCTGCTTGTTGTGCGGGTTGTAGTGCTCAGGGGTGATGAACAGGGCGCGACCGAACAGGGCGTGCCAGGCGTATTCGGTGGTCACCTCGATGGGCAGGTAGTGCTCCGGATCGGCGCCCACGTGCAGATGGGAGACGAAGGACTCCCTGTCTTCCAGGTGCAGCTGAACCCGGTCCCAGAGCGCATCGAACACGTCGGGGCTGATCGGCTGGTTGATGTCGCCCCAATCGATGGCGTCTGACGTGGAAGGCTCATCAACGATGAAGCGATCCTTGGGAGAGCGGCCGGTCCGAGCACCCGTGCGGGTGACGATGGAGCCGTTGCTCGCGAATTGACCCTCGCCGCGGAGGACGGCGATCTCCGCCAGCACGGCGCGGGAAAGGTCTGTGTGCACGGTTTTCTTCGACGTAGTGTCGATGTCTACAGCCATATTCTTATGTGTTCGGTGTCCCCAGGTAGCGGCGCATTATGCCAGAGCGTTTTACTCAGGCATACGGGATTTATGTCAGCGTGATATCGGCGGCTGAAAACGCCTGAAAGCCACTGAAAATCAGTGTATCCGGGGAGTTTCGCTCTCGAACATCAGGTGCACGTCGAAGCTGTCGAAGCGCTCGGTGGCGCCGCAGATTTCGCAGGTGACGAGGATTTCTCCGGGTGCTTTCGGCGGGATGTCCTCGTCGAGCAGCTCCAGCAGCTCCTCGCGGCTGAAGGCCTGCAGGGTGTCCCGGGTTTTTGCCCTGCTGCAGGTGCACTGGAAGGCCAGGCTGCGCGGCGGCTGCAGGGTCAGCGCGTGCTCGGCGTAGAGCCGGGAGAGCAGCTTCTCCGGCGCGAGCCCGGCCAGCTCCGCTTCGGTGAGGGTGGCGGTCAGGATCCCGACCTCCTCCCAGAATGCGTCGCTCTGGTCGAGCTCGATCTCGGTAGCCAGGTCATCGTCCGGCAGCCGCTGCAGCAGCAGGCCGGTGACGCTGTCGCCGTCGCTGGCGAAGCGAAGCAGGGTCGGCAGCTGTTCCGACTCCTCGAAGTACCGCTCCAGGTTGCCGGCGAGATGATGGTCGATCAGGCCCACCATGCCCTGGTAGGGCGCGTCGGCGTTTTCGGGGATCAGGGTGAGGGCCAGCTGGCCGTTGCCGAGCAGGGTCTGCAGAGACTCAGCCTCCGGTGGCGGCGCGGAGTCCGGCCAGCGGGCAATGCCACGCAGCAGGTGGCGGGACCGGCACTCTGCCAGCACGGTGGTCAGTGGGCCCGGGCCTCGCGACTGCAGGGCAACGGCGCCCTCGAACTTGATCCCGTCCGCGACCAGCGCGACCGCGGCCAGCATCTCGCCGAGCAGCCCGGCGACGTTTTCCGGATATGGCTGGTGGCGGGCGGCTTCGCTGAGCACATCGGTGAGGCGAACCCACTGGCCGCGCACCGGGCCGGCGTCGAAGCTGAAGCGGTGAATGATGTCCTGAGTGCTGGAGTCGGTCATGAGGAGATTCGGTGCGTTTCCTTCGGGCGTCAGCCCTCTTCCTTCAGTTTGCGCAGCTCGCGGCGGTCACGGCCGGAGGGCCGTGAGCTGGGGATGGCGAGCCCGGCCCGTTCCATGCGTCGCCGCGCCACTTCCGTTTCCCGGCGCTCGATCGAACGCTCGGTCTCCGTGTACAGCGTGCGGGCGATGCTGGCGTTGCCGCGGTTCTCTGACAACGCATCGATCACAAAGGTTTCCTCGGTCCAGCCCCGGCGCACGGTCAGATAATCGCCGACCGCGATCTCCTTGCTCACCTTGGGTTTGCTGGTGCTGCTGTCCTCCGCGCGATCGAGGTGAAAGTCCACCTTGCCACCCTCGATGGCGGCCTTGGCCTGGGCCCGGGTTTTGAAAAACCGGGCAGCCCAGAGCCAGCGGTCGAGTCGAACACCGCTCACGGCCCGGAGGTCTCCAGGTTGCCGACCATCAGCTGCTCGAAGTCGTCCAACACCGGGTGCTGCAGATCTTCTCTGGGTGGCCGCTTGCTGTCCGGTTGCGCGATGGTCAGCAGGTGCGCGATTCCGAAGTCTGCGGCGGAATCGAGCACCGCTGCGTTGTCGTCGATCAGCAGGGTCCGCTCCGGATCGAAGGGGTGTTCGGCCATCAGCGATTGCCAGAAGAGCTCAGACTCTTTCGGCGCGCCGTAGTCATGACAGGAAACCACCGCGTCGAGCAGCGGGGTGAGCTTGGTGTGCCGATCCTTCACCGCCAGGCTGTCTCTGTGCGCATTGGTGACCAGCACCGAGCGACGCTCGAGAACCACCAGGTGCTCGAGGAATGCCTGGGCGTTTGGTCGGTACTGGATCAGCGCGGTGAGCTCGTGGTGCAGGGCGACGATGTCCAGGCCGGTGAACTCCGCCCAGTAGTCGAGGCAATAGAACTCGAGCTGCCCCTTCCGTTCGCTCATGTGGCTGAACAGATGTTCCGCGGCGTGATCCAGGGGCAGATCGTGCGTCTCGCTGAACCGCTCCGGCAGCGCGCTGGTCCACAGCATGTTGTCGTAGGCCAGATCGAGCAGGGTGCCATCCATGTCCAGAAGCACGGTGTCGATCGCTTCCCAGCTGATCAAAGCGCTGTCTCCTCGAATGGTTTTTCAGTTACGACGCCGAGCCAGGCAGGTCGGGTTAGCGCGTATAATACCGCGCTTTCCACCCCAGGTTGTGTCGATGGGCGTACCCGAAATCAAGGAGGTGAGGACCATCGCCCGGTCCCGCTTCTTCCGGATCGAAGAGCTGGACCTCAAGTTCGCCAACGGCGTCGAGCGCACCTACGAGCGGCTGCCCGGCTCGGGGCGAGCCGCGGTGATGGTGGTGGCGATCAACGACGCGAACGAGCTGGTGCTGATCCGCGAGTACGCCGCCGGCTTCCACGAGATGCAGCTGACCCTGGTCAAAGGTGCCGTGGATGACGGCGAGTCCCTGGAAGAGGCGGCGAACCGTGAGCTGAAGGAAGAGGTCGGCTTCGGCGCGCGGCACATCGAGTTCATCAAGAAGCTCAACCTGGCGCCCGGGCACATGGGATTCACCATCAACCTGCTGCTCGCCACCGATCTCTACCCCGAGCGCCTGCCTGGCGACGAGCCCGAGCCGCCGGAGGTGGTGACCTGGCCGCTGGCCGAGCTCGACGAGCTGATTGCTGGTGACGAGTTCAGAGAGGCGCGCGCTATCGCCGGCCTGTTTCTGGTTCGCCAGCACCTGAATAACCAGGGCTGATTCCAGCCCGACTTTTGAGAGCAACTTCATGACAGATGCAGCCAAGGCGCCCCTCGAGGTGCTGATCACGGATGACCTGGTAGGCGAGCTGATCGCTCTGACCGAGGCGGCAGGCGCTGCCATTCTCGAGATCTACCAGACCGAGTTCGATGTGGAGACAAAATCCGACGAGTCGCCGCTGACCCAGGCCGATCTGGCATCACACAGAACGATCGAGGCCGGGCTAGCGGCGCTGACGCCGGAGATCCCGTTGTTCTCTGAGGAGTCGGAGCTGCCGCCGTTCTCGGAGCGGAGCGGCTGGTCGCGCTACTGGCTGGTGGATCCGCTGGACGGCACCAAGGAGTTCGTCAATCGCAACGGCGAGTTCACCGTCAACATCGCGCTGATCGACGGGCAGCGTCCGGTGCTCGGCATCGTCGGGGTGCCGGTTCGCGATCAGGTGTACGTGGGCATTCAGGATCAGGGCGCTTACCGTCTGTCCCGGGCGGCAGGCGAACCCGACCGTATCGAGCTGTCGGGGCGGCCGCTGGATGAGGCCACGCCGCTGGTTGTGGTCGCCAGCCGCAGCCACGGCGGCGAGCGCCTGGAGCAGTATCTGGAGGCGCTGGCGGGCTCATTCGGCGGCGTCGACCGCACCCCGGTCGGCAGCTCGCTGAAGCTCTGCATCCTGGCCGAAGGCGATGCGGACCTCTATCCGCGCCTCGGCCCCACCTCGGAGTGGGATATAGCCGCCGCCCACGCCGTCCTCGCCGCCGCCGGCGGTGACGTCTGGGCCGCCGACGGCAACCCCCTCACCTACAACGCCAAAGAATCCGTCCTCAACCCCGAGTTCTTCGCCGCCGCCGACGCCTCCTACCCCTGGCGCGAAAAACTCCCCCCAGTCCCCGCAAAGTAGCCTCCATCACGGGCAGCGATGCCCGTGCTTCTGCTTGTTACCAGCGCTTGGTATCCGCAGCGAGACGTGAACGCGCAAAGGTGTTTTCAAAAACGTGAGAGCGAGGCCGAAGGCGTCGAATTGACTCGCGTCAGCGAGGCAAGTTCGGCAACTGAGGGAAGCGCGGAGCGCCCGAGCGGGAGTGCCTGAAAACACCTTTGCGCGTTCGCGACTCGCGTCGACAACGAACCAGAGAACAATAGGAAAAAGGGGAAGAGAAAGTTGGCCTCACTAGCCGGGCCCTATGTCGCGTGTGTTCGCCCTGCCGAGGAGAAATACACTGTATATACATACAGACCCGGCTAGTGAGGCTGCTCAAGATACCAAACTCCCGTGAAAGTTAAACCCTAATCCGTCCCGGTCTGTGAGGGCCGTTCGAATATTGCTGGCACATCAATGCGTTAGGGTGTGCGAATCCATTTTCTTTCAATTTTCTGGGCGCCGGCCTCACAAAGAAGTTACGAGAATTCAGACCGCCGATTTGCGGGGGCAGGTGATATCGGGGTAAAAGAACGGTGCGTACCCGATCAGGACGTCGTGGGAGCCGAGGCTCCAACCACTGCAAACGCTCGATGAGCGTTACGGGACCGCCGGGATGAACCCGGCGTGTGGTTGTCGCAGGGCCGCCCGTGTAAGCGGGCGGGCCGCACGGTTTCTGGCTACCTGACTAGGGAGACGTCCATGCATGGTCCGCCCATGCAGCCGGCCACGAAAGTCGAAGGGGAGCGTTACGACCGCTCTCAGGACAACATGGCGCGACTGATCGTTTACTTCGGCCCTTACGTGCTCTGGGGCACGCTTGGCGGCCTGATGGGGCTGCTGTTTCTTTTTTCCGGCTAGTCTTGGGCTAGTTTCTGGGTAACACCGGCCAACTGCCTGCAACAGCTCAGCCGCTGATGCTCACCACGTTCGGCGGGTTCGTGTGCGCGAACTCGCGCCGGATCAGCCACTTCATGGCGTGGTCGTAGTCATCGAAGACCTCGGTGCCGCCGACCGCGCAGGCCAGCCAGTAGATGGCAGCGACCAGATCCCGGTCCATCTCGCCATCGATCACCACTGCCATGGAACCGGGACGGTTCCTGAACCTGTCTATGGCGAAGCGCACGAAGGGCTCGGTGGCTTCCTCGCGCCAGTCCAGCCGCATGCCGCGCAGATCCATGAGCAGCGGCAACTCCGGGTCGTAGTCATCCGATGCGAGCACGGATTTGGCGAGCTCGTAGAGATCGGCGAGATCAATCTCGCTGCCGACCTGAATAGAAATGAGCCCGTCGTCGCTGGCGATGTGATAGGCCGGTGCCATGTGCGCGTTACTGTCCTTAGCCTTTGGCGCTTCCCCGGTGGTACTGGGCCAGACGTCTTGATCGTTCTGCAGGGATGCTAACCAGCGCGCGGCGGCTGAACTGTGACATGGTTCGCATTTGGCTGTGCCACAATCGAGGGCTACTAGCGGAGGTGGAATGAACGGAGCGGACAGGCAGGGGCAAAGCGTGCTCAGCCGGTTTGATGCGGCGGCCGAGGTGGCAGCCCGTCATTCGGGCTGGGCAGAGGAGCACGCCCGGCTCGCTGACGAGACGGTGGCGGCGCTGCTCCAGTCCGGCGTGGCGAGGCTCTACCTGCCGGAGAGCCTGGGCGGGCTGGAAGTGGATCCGGTGACCTGCGCCCTGGTGACCGAGCGCCTGGCGCTGGCGGATCCTTCCGCGGCCTGGTTCGTGATGGTGGCCAACTCGGCGAAGCTGATGGCAGCGGCCTGGCCGGAGGCCATGATCGAGCATCTGCTCGCCGATCCCGATGTGGTCATGGCCGCCAGCGGCAACAGGCTCTTTCAGGCTGAGCCCGAAGGTGACGGCTACCTCGTCAGCGGCGTGAACAGCTTTGTCAGCGGCTGCCATCACGCCCGCTGGCTGCTCTCGCCGGCCCGCTTCGACGACTCGGGTCAGGATGTTCGGACCGTCATCCTGCCGCTGGCAGACTGCGAGATCGTCGACAACTGGCAGGTGCTGGGGATGCGGGGCACCGGCAGCAACGATGTTCGCGCGGACAAAGTCTGGATACCGGAGATTCAGACTCAGCAGATGCCGGAGCCCGGTTCGCTGGTTCGCAACCGCTACTACCAGGGTGATCTCTACCGCTGCCCGGGCCGGATCATCTTCGCCACCTATGTGCCGGTGACGCTGGTTCTGGCGCAGAAAGCGCTGGCTGAGCTGGATGCGCTGGCGGAGGGCAAAACGCCTTACGCGGAGGCGCGGAAGCTGAAGCACCGGTCCATCGCGCAGATCAAGTCGGGTCAGGCGCTGGCAACCTACCGGGCGAGCCGCGGCTACTTCCTCGATGCGCTCTATGAGGCCTGGGAGCGGGCCCGGCGGGGTGAGCTGCCGAGTGATGAGGAGAAGGCGGATCTGTATCTTGCCGGCACCCACGCGGTGCAGAGCTCGGCTCAGGTGGTGCGGCTGGTGGCCGATGCGGCCGGCTCGTCAGTCACCTATCAGGGCAGCCCGCTGGAGCGGATCCTGCGTGATATGGAAACTCTGCGCCATCACGGCTTCGCGAACGAGAGCCGCTACGGCAGCGTCAGCCAGCTGCGCTGGGGTGCGGAGCTCGACTACCCGCTGATGCTGCGCTGACGCGGGCGTCGCTAACCGTCGTAGAACCAGGGCCGATGCAGGCCGATCAGCGTCTTCTCCCGGTCGCTTCCGGCCCGCGCTGCTGCGGCCTCTGACACGTGGCTGACCGACGCGGTGGGTTGCACCCGCTGGGCGATGTCGCGGCGGCCGTAGTGGGCCTGAAGGAAAAAGCGGCCGCTGTCGCCGGGCTGCGAAGGCAGGCGCCGATGCCAGACGTCGGAAACAAACAGGCAGACGTCGCCGGCTCTGGCGATCAGTGGCTTCACGCCGACGCCGTTGCAGGTCAGGCTGACGTCATCGTAGCGGTCTCTCGGTGGCGGCATGCCTGACTTGTGGCTACCGGGTATCACCCCGGTCGGACCGCATTCCAGCGGGCAGTCCTTCAGGTAGATGTGGGCGCCTATGGCGAACACCGGGTACGGAATGCGATCGTCCCAGGGAATGCTCGGGTCCCGCGGGATGTGCGGACCCGCATCTATGTGCCAGAAACCGCCACCGTGCAGATTCTTTTCTCTAGGCGGGTTGCGCCAGCAGGTGTTGGCGATCACATGACAATCCTCGCCGAGGAGCGGTTCGATGGTGGCGAGAATCTCCGGGTGGGCAATGGCCTTCTGCGCGAGCGCCGAGCGATTGAACATTTCGTAGCGGAAGTCGTCGTCCTCCTCCGCAGGCCGGTTGTCGGCACGGCCGTCGCGGGGGTAGGCGTCGTACACAGCGTTGATTTCTGCCGCCAGCGCCTCGAGCTCCGCCGCGCTGAACACGCCTTCGAGGTGCGTGTAGCCCTCGTTCTGGAGTTGCCGGCTGGACGCCGGCGCATCCTCATCGGGCCGCGCCAGCAGATATCCCATAACTCTTCTGAGCATTGCTTCACTCCCCAGATAGCCCCTACATTGGGCTTAGCGTAGGGGAGAGCAGGGGAGCCGTAAACTGATGCGTGGTCTGAAGAGCGAACGGCTTTACCTGTTCGCTCGAGCCACATATGCGCTGGCCTGGGCCACCATGGTGACCGTGAACCTGGTGTTCATGGTGGAGGTGGCCGGGCTCGACCCACTGCAGATGGTGCTGGTGGGCACCGCGCTTGAGCTGTCCGTTTTTCTGTTCGAGATTCCTACCGGGGTGGTTGCGGATCGGGTCAGCCGGCGGCTGTCGGTGATCATCGGCCACTTCCTGATCGGCGTTGGTTTCCTTGTCATCGTCCTGCTGCCGACCTTCTCCTTCATTCTTCTGTCCCAGGTCATCTGGGGCATCGGCTGGACCTTCATCAGCGGCGCCTACCCCGCCTGGCTCACCTCCGAGGTGGGCGTGCAGCGGGCCAATGAGCTGATGCTGCGGGCGTCCCAGATCAGCCACGGCGTCGCCTTTGTCGGTATCGGCCTGGCGATTGCCCTGGCCCACGTTTCCCTGGCGCTGCCCATCGCCGTCGGCTCGCTGACCGTGGTGGCGCTGAGCGTCTTCCTGCTGCTCTTCATGCGGGAAGAACATTTTCAGCCAACGTTGGCTGCCGAGCGGGACACCTGGCGAGGTCTGGTCGAGACCTTCTTGGCCGGGGTGCAGGTGGTCCGGGCCCAGCAGCTGCTCATCCTCATGCTCCTGGTCACCGCCGTGTTCGGCATGTTCAGCGAAGGGCTCGATCGCCTCTTCACCCCCTACCTGATCGAGCGCTTCGAGTTTCCGGCGCTGGCCGATCTGGACACGGTGGTCTGGTGGGGCGTCATCGCTGCGGTCGGCAACCTGGCTGGCCTCAGCGCCACCACGGTGGCTCGGCGCAAAGTGGATCTGGATGATCAGCGACGCTTGAGCCGTGTCCTCGCCGCCTGCCTGGCCGGCATCGGCGTTGGCGTTCTGTTGCTTGCCAACCTGGACTCCTTCTACCTGGTGCTGGCCTGCTTCTGGCTGGTGGGCGCTTTGCGCAGCGCCTACGATCCGCTGCTGACCGCCTGGTTGAACCGCCTCTTCCCGGACGCTTCCCGGGCAACCCTGTTTTCCATGTACGGCCAGGCTGATGCGGTTGGTCAGGTGGCAGGCGGGCCGGTGGTTGGCGTGCTGGCGCGACAACTGGGGATCGGCCTGGCTCTGTCGTTCTCGGCGCTGATCCTGCTGCCCGCGTTGCCTGCGTATCGGAAAATTGCGAGGGTGACGGATCGAGGGGCCGAAGGAGAGACTCGTGACTGATACCTACTGCTACCTGCACCTGAAGGGGCAAGGCCGCGACAGCAGCGCGCTGAAAGTCGCGCTCAGCGAAGCGGCGGGCGCCTGGCGCCAGGACGGCATCACGCTGTGGGGCGTCTGGACGGGGCTTTTCGGGGTGGCGAGCAACGAGCTGATCGTCGTTGCCGCGGGTTCCGGAGAGCGAGCAGAAACCGATTTCACCGCGGCGCTGGCAGAGCCGGCGATCTCGATTAATGACTCGCTGCTGCTGGCGCCCACCGTGCGCCCGGCAGGGAGCGCGCCGTGCCAGAAGCCTGGCCTGTACGTGTTCCGTTTTTTCGAGGTGGCGACGAGCGACGTCGCCGAGGTGGCGGAGCTGTCGCGTCAGGCCTGGGAGACCTTCGAGAACGCGGACAGCTACCAGAGTGAGCCTCAGGGCCTGTTTCGGCCCTGGGATCAGCGCCCTGATTCCGGGCGGATGCTGCTGGTCACCTGGTACGACGGCCTGGAATCCTGGCAGACCTCACGGGCCCCCGATCCTGCCGCGGTGGAGAACTTCAGGCGGCGCCGGGAGCTGACCGAAGGCACCCTGGCGCTGGCCACCCGACTGATCACGCCGTTCGAGTGAGTGCTACCAGCGTGCGGGGAGCGCCGTCACGCCGCGCAGGGTGATGGTGTTCTTCCACTGCGGGTGCTCGGGATCATCCAGCTCCAGATCCGGCAAGCGTTCGAACAGCACCTTCAGCGCTTCGTCCGCTTCGATGCGCGCCAGCTGCGCGCCCAGGCAGAGGTGGATACCGCCGCCGAACGACAGAGGCTTCACCTTCTCCCGGCGAACGTCCAGCTCATCCGGCCGTTCGAACACGTCCGGGTCCCGGTTGGCGGCGGCCAGGATGGCCATGATGCTGCGACCGCGCGGCACCTTGATGCCGCAGACTTCCGTGTCCTCGAGTGCGTCCCGCGCCGTCAGCTGCACGGAGCTGTCGTAACGGAGGAACTCCTCAACCGCGTTCGGCATCCGGGTCAGATCGGAACGGAGCAGGTTCAGCTGGTCGCGATTCCGGTAGAGCGCGACCAGCGCGTTGCCCATCAGGTTCACGGTGGTCTCGTGCCCGGCCGCAAACAGCAGCGAGATGTTCGAGGTGAGCTCTTGTCTGCTCAGGGTGCCGTGCTCGGTTTCGCTCTGCACCAGAGCGGTGATCAGATCGTCCTGCGGGTCGGCTCGCCGCGCGTCGCAGATGGACTCGAAGTACGCCGCGCTCTCGGCGGAGCGCTGGTTCGACTCCTCTATCTCGGCCTGAGACATGGGCGACGGATCGATCAACCGACCGTTGACCCGGGAGCCGCCGACGAACTCGGCGCGATCGGCCTCCGGAATGCCCAGCATGTCGCAGATCACGATCACCGGCAGCGGGTGGGTGAAGAGGCTGACCAGATCGCCGCTGCCGGCCTCGATGAAACCATCCACCAGCTCGTTGGCGATGGCCCGGATCCGTTCCCGCATGGCTTCGGTGCGGCGGGCGTCGAAGGCTTTCACCACCAGGCCGCGCAGCCGGGTGTGGTCCGGCGGGTTTTTCAGCAGCATGGTCTGGCGCAGGCCCTTGATCGCTGCGTTGGCGTTGATTTCCGCCAGCTGCGCCTCGGTCATCATGCTGTCGTCGGCATGCCCCAGGGTGCGGTCACGCAGCGTCGACTGGATATCCTCGTAACGGGTCAGCACCAGCATGTTGGCGTCCGGCAGCTCCAGCACCGGTGAGCCCTCCCTGAGGGCCTGATACATCGGGTAAGGGTTCTCGATGATCTCCGGCGAGAAGATGTTCTCGAGGCTGAGGCTGGGTTCTGCCATCTCGGGTCCTGCTACTGCACTAAATTTCTCCAGTTTAGCCCGATTGCCTTGCCCCGGCGTTGGTTCGGATCACGTTCAGCAACTGGCTTTCCTGACGGCGCGCAAGCGGGCTTCTTCCGCCTCCAGCCGCGCTTCGGCCGTCGCCCGGTAGCCTTTGCGCCGGGTTCGCTCGAGCTCGGTGAGCCGTTCCCTGGCTTCGGCGCAGCGGTGGTTCTGTTCGGCCGCGCGAGCCGCCTGCCTGCGGGCATTACGTGCCCGAGCCTGCTGCCGTTGCGTCCGGTCCCTTGCCAGCGTGCGCTCCAGCGCCTCGAGCGCCTGCTGTTCGGCAGCGCTCAGTGGTGCGGTCACCACCACGGACATCAGCACATCCGGGTCCGGCGGCACGCGGCGCGTGCCGGGCGGGCAATCGAACTGCAGGAAGTGGGTCCGGCCCGCCTGGTCCAGGCACTGGCTGACAGCAGCCGATGCCCCCGAGCTGAATAGCGTGCAGAGTGAGCAGGTGATGCTGCCGAGCAGCAACGCCATGCGAGCCGGCAGCCTGCCGGCGGTGGGAACTGACATCTGGCGGCCTCCCGGGAGGAGTAAGGTGGAGGCGCCAGCTTAAGATCGAGCGTTAATCAGGCCTGCCAGCGGAAGCTGAGCAGGGGGCGCGGCGAGGCGCACGAATCGTGCGCCTTCAGCCGTACCGCTTCAGAGACTCAGGAGACGCTCAGAGTGATTCCAGCCAGTCGTCGTCGGATTCTTCGTTGATCCCTTCGAACAGGAAGGTCGACATGTATCGCTCGGCGGTGTCCGGCAGCATGACGACGAAGACGCTGCCTTCCGGCGCGCTCTCCGCCATCTTCAGCGCCGCGGTGAAGGTGGCGCCGGCGGATACGCCAACGAACAGGCCTTCCTCCTGAGCCAGGCGCAAAGCGTTGGCCTTGGATTCGTCCTGATTCACCGGCACCACCTCATCGACCACGTCTTTGTCCAGCACCTCCGGAATGAAGTCCGGCGTCCAGCCCTGGATCATGTGCGGGTTCCAGTCGTTGCCGGCGAGCATGGAGGCCTGCTCCGGCTCGGCCGCCACCACCTTCAGGTCCGGGCGGGCAGCTTTCAGCACCTTGCCGGCACCGCTCAGCGTGCCGCCAGTACCCCAACCGGTTACCCAGTAGTCGAGCCGCTCGCCGGCGAAGTCGCTGAGAATCTCAGGTCCGGTGGTGCTCGCGTGGTAGGCCGGGTTGGCCGGGTTTTCGAACTGCCGGGTCAGGAACCAGCCGTGCTGCTCGGCGAGCTCCTCGGCCCGGCGGACCATGCCGCTGCCGCGCTCGGCGGCTGGCGTCAGGATCACCTTGGCACCGAGGGCGCGCATGATCTTCCGGCGCTCGATGGAAAAGGTCTCCACCATGGTGGCGACGAACGGGTGCCCGGTCACGGCGCAGACCATGGCCAGAGCGATGCCCGTGTTGCCGGAGGTGGCTTCGATCACGGTCTGCCCGGGCTTCAGCTCGCCGGAGTCGGTGGCGTCCTTGATGATGGCGTAGGCCAGTCGATCCTTCACGGAGGCCAGCGGGTTAAACGCCTCCACCTTCACGTACATGGTGACGTGGTCGGGGCTCACTCTGTTCAGCTTGATGATCGGCGTGTTGCCGATGGTCTCGAGAATGTTGTCGTAGATCATGCGCAGGCCTCCTCCCTAGATAACCGACGGGTTGCTGCGGCGGCCTGATGGCCGCCGGGGGAAGAAACCTTAACTCAGGGCTGCGAAGTCAGCTAGAGGCGCCAGAGCAGCCCGATGGAGAACTGATTTCTGTCGTAGGCGGAGCGGGGATCGGTGGCATCGACGGTGTCGAGCTCGGCGCTGGCCATGATGTGGTAGCGCTGCCGGATGCGGTAGCTGGCCTCCACGTAGGCAAACATCCGATCCAGAGTTTTCTCCCCTGCGAGCGGGTTGTCGAAGGCGAAGCCGTTCGGGAAGTCGTAGGTGCGGTAAACGATGCCGGCTTCAGCGCTCAGACGGCGAGTGCGGAAGTCGATGCTGGCAAGACCGCTGTGCCGGTCGTAGTCGTCGTAGCCCTCGAAGTTGTCCGAGCGCTGGCTGAACTGATACGCCAGCGACAGATCGACCCGTCGACCCAGATCCTGGGAGATCTTGGCGCCGATGTGCTGATAGTCGTACTGCAGGGTGTCGTTGTTCGCGTAGCGCACGCCGTCCGCAGCCTTTGCCAGCCGCCGGGTGTAATCCCGACGGAAGCGGTCATAGCCGACCTTGAGGCGGGTGCTGCGCAGCATGTCGAAAGTGACGTGCGCGCCCAGCTGGTACTGCTCGTGGGTCAGGTCCAGGTAGTCCAGCGAGCCGCGGGGCTGCGGCTCATCTTCGAACTTGTTGTCGTACTTGTTCAGAAACGCTTCCGCCGAGAAGCCGTAGCCGAACTTGCCGCGCTCGCGATGGTAGTAAACGTGCGGGCCGAACTTGGTGCGCTTGAAGCGATCGGCGATGTTAGTGGTACCGACGAAGATCTCGCTGCCGTCGGTGCGGTCGTAGTAGTTCTCGTCGTAGCGGGTTACCGCGAAGAAGCTGCGGAAGTACTGATAGCCCTTCTCTTTCGGCACGTGCACGCGGCCGCCGAAGGAGAAGCGGTTGCGGAACGCGTTGGCGTTCTTCTGCTCTTTCTTGGTGTAGACCTTGCCGTCGAAGTCGTAGCGCAGCGAGAAGTGGCCGTGCTCGTACGGCGCCCAGCGGAACTCGAGATCCGCATCCAGCGGCACGAAGCTGCCTGACTGCACCAGCGGGGTCACGGTGGGAGCACCGGTCTGGGACAGATCGACGTAGCTGTCTTTCGGCGCCCGGAAGACGTTGCTGTCGGTACCGTAGCCGGTATCGAAGGAGAAGCGGACGAAGTCCATCAGGCGCGTTTCCGGATCCTGATCGTAGACGGTGGGGCGCGTTCGCTGCACGGTGGGCAACGCTTCGGATGCCTGCCGGGACAGCTGCTTCAGGCGAATGGAGGCTTCCGGGTGACGCGCCGCCTGGCGGAACCAGCCCTGGGCATTCCGGTAATCATCCTCTCGGCGGGCGATCAGGCCCAGGTTGTAGTAGGCCATGGGCGCCAGCCGGTCGTAGGCGGCCGCGGTGGCGAATGCCGCTTCGGCCCGGTCGAACTGGCCGAGCCGGAAGTAAGCGACGCCGGCGTTGTAGAAGACTACCGGGTCGTCGTGCCCGGCTTTGTCAGCCGCCATGAAGAGCTTCGCAGCCTCCGCGTAGTCGCCGCCCCGGAAAGCGGCCTGCGCGTCCCGGTAAAGGTCGGCGCCGGTGGCGGCTAGCGCCACTGAGCCCGTCAGAAGCAGAAAAAGGCAACCCGCGATGCGGGCTGCCTTTGCTGCTATGAGTCGACCCGGTTGCCTGTCAGCCGACGATTTCGTCGTCGTCATCCGGCGTTTCGTCGTCAGCCAGTTCATCCGTGTCCTCGACTTCCTCATCGATCTCTTCCTCTTCATCGAGCTCGTCATCGCTGTCGGCGATCTCTTCGTCGTTCGCCTCTTCTTCGGCCATTTCCTCTTCGGCAAGCTCATCGTCCTCGGCGAGCTCATCCTCGGACATCTCGTTCTCCGCGAGGTCGTCCTCGTAGCCTTCTTCCATGTCGTCCTCTTCCGGACGCTCTTCTTCTTCCTCGGCCAGATCCAGCTCGTCCATCTCATCGGCGCTGTCGAACTGAGCAATCTCTTCCAGGCGCTCGTTCTCATGCTCGCGAGCCAGGGCCTCTTCGATCTCTTCTTCCGCTTCCTCGGCTTCACGCTCCCGTTCTTCCCGGGCCCGGTCTTCGAGTTCCTCGCGGTCCTCACCGGCTGCAGCAACTTCTTCCTCGAAGCGCTCCATCCGCTCGGCGAGCTCATCGCGCTCGACTTCGTCGCGCTCGAGATCGTCGTCTTCCTCGATGGCGACCAGGCGCAGCTCGAAGGCTTCCAGATCCTGCGAGTCGTCGAAGATCTCCAGGGTGACCTCCAGCTCATCGAGCTCGATGGCGTCGGTCTCATCCGCGAAAGCGGGTTGGGCGAGCGCAACGCTGGCGGCCAGCAGCAGGCTGCCGGTCAGCGCCTTCTTCGGGAAAGGCAGTGCTTTCGGGAGGGGCAGTTTGGTTCGGATGATCATGTCAGGTGCTCCGCTATTCGTTCACGGTGACCGGGAGCCGGAAGGTCTTGGCGCCGCTGGGATGCTCGAGCCGGGCAACCAGCACGTCGGATGCAGCCATCCGCCCGATCAGGGGCAGGCGCAGCACGTTGGTGCCTTCTTCCAGGTCCGTGTTCCAGCTGAGGTCGGTCTGACCGTCGTAACCCATCAGCTCGACGCCGACGGGCAGGCTCAGAGTGAGTCGGGCGTCCTCCAGCGCGGTCTCCGAAGAGAACGCGAGCTTCACCGGGGTCACCGTGTCGGCGGCCAGGTGGATGCCCTGGAGGTTGGTTTCTGGAGCTGGACTGACGGGTGAGGTCATCAGCGTGCTGACGAGCAGCGCGGCAACCATTGCGGCAGCCAGTGCCATCAGCGTGCCGCCGAGTCGTCGGGGTGCCGCACGGTCGGCCTCTGCCGCTTCGCTGGCGGCAGCCTCAGCCACCGCCCGCTCGAGGAAGCCGGCGCTGGGCGCAGACACAGCCATCGACTTGAGCGACTGGCGCAACGCTTCGCGACGGGCCAGTTCCTCCGCGCAGTCCGGACAGCTCTGGATGTGCAGAGCGATGGCCGCAGCTTCGGCGTTATCCAGGCCTTCTCCGGGAAGGTTGTCCAGATATTCGTCAAGCTTATTTTCGACTTCGCTGCAGTTCATCCTGTCTTTCCAGGCTCCATTACCCGTTAACACGTCTGTCGGCGGCAAAGGGTTCCCCTTTTTTTCCTTTCTGCTCATCCAGATCCCAGAGCAGATCCCGGAGCCGCGCCCGGGCGCGGCTCAGGCGCGACTTCAGGGTGCCGATGGTGGTGCCGGTGATGGCCTCGATTTCCCTGAGCGAGTAGCCCTCGGCGTCGTGCAGCAGCACCAGTTGCCGGTGCTCTTCGCTGAGCTTCGACAGCGCCTGGGTCAGGCGGCTGGCATCGCTGCCTGCTTCGGACAGGCGGGCGGGTCCTGCCGCATCATCGGCCGCTTCCGGCAGCTCCTTGTCACCCACCAGGGTCAGCGGGCGGCGTTTGGCCGCGCGATGCTCGTCGACGAAGCGGTTGTAGAGCACCCGGCTGAGATACGGGCCGAGGTCCGCGACCGCGCTCAGGCTGTCGGCATCGGCGTAAAGCCGGGTCAACGTCTCCTGGACCAGATCTTCGGCATCATTCCGGCTGCCTGTCAGGCGCACGGCCAGGCGGTAGAGCCGCTCGAAATGCGGCTCTACGAGCTTCTGAAAGCGATTGGCTTTGTCCTGGGAGTGGGGTCCGCCCATGTTCTGCTGGCAGGCCGGTTCGGCCGCGATCGCCTCGGTTGATACGAGCGATCAGTGTTCTGTGCGCCCGCTCCGGCGACAAATACGTACTGCTCAAATTGCGAAGCTTGAACGGTCGATTTGTGCGCCCGGTCCCGAACGAAGCGTCAACGCGCGGAATAATGTGGTGCTACATGGGAAGTGAAGCGCCCCGGAGAGGCAGATGCGACAGGTGCAGGTGCTACAGGACTGGATCCGCGTTGAGAATTACCAGGTGGCGGCCGGGGAGCTGCGCACCTATGAGTTCCATGTGGTGAAAGATGAGGAGCACGGCCGGGTGACCCTGACGATCAAGTGTCTGGACCATGAGGAGAACACGGTCCGTCTGGATCCAACCGTTCTCAACTCGGAAGAAGGTGCCTTCCCGGAGATCGCCGAACGACGCATTCAGCGCCTCTTTACGCTCGGATTGATCTAGTCGACCTTACCCCCCGCTCGGCTTGGGCATCTCAGCTCAGGCCGTGGCCTCCTCCAGCAGCAACCAGCCACCGGCAGCTGCGATGAGGACCGCCGCAACGATTACCGGCAGGCTGAACTGAGGTGCTTCCGCTGAAGCCGCAAAGTCCGTGAAGCTCGGGAACAGCGAGGGGATCAGCTCGATTAACGGCATCACGCTGAGCATGCCGATTGCCAGGGCGATCAGCCCGAACAGGGCCAGCACCAGGGTACGTTGCCGCTGCTGGCGGGCGATTCTGGCCATCACCTGTTCGATCAGGGCGTCGTTGGCCGGACCGGCCAGGGCCTGCTCGAAGGCGTCTGCCAGCAGGGTGTCCGTCGGGTCCGGTTGCTCGCTTATCTCTTTGCTCATCTTGTCCTCCGGCAATCAGCAGGTCAGCGAACCGCCGCTGACAGGGCTTGCGGGAAATTGCTTGCGTGGTCGCCTGCGGCCGAACCACACGGCTCTGGCCCCTTGCCTGGCGTTCTGCTCGTTGTCGCCTGCGCTCGTTTCCATGCTGGACGACCTGCCTGCAGCGCCAGGTGCGGACGATGCGTCCGTGCCCGGGGTTGATGACTCAACCGTGCCGCGGATCTTCGCTTTGGCGCGGTGAATTCTCGCCTTTACCGTGCCGGCCGGCATGTCGAGCACCTGGCCGACCTCCGTGTTGGAGAGACCGTAGGCATATGACAGGGTCATGATGACCTGATCCTGACGGGGCAACAGTCCCAGCAGCCGATCCAGATCCGCGCTGCCGGTTTCGTCCTGCGCAGGAGCGCTGAGCTCCAGGTCATCCAGCGGCACCTCTTCCGTCTGCCGCCGGTGCTTGCGCCAGTGCGCCCGGAACACGTTGTAACCGAGGCTTGCCAGCCAGCCGCCGAAGCTGCCGCTGCCTTTAAAGGTGCCGAGCTTCTGCCAGGCACGGAGAAAGGTCTCCTGGGTGAGATCCTCCGCCAGGGCCCGCTCACCGGTGAGCCGCTGCTGCAGCATGAGGATCTTGCGTTCGTAGCGGCGCACCAGCTCACCGTAGGCGGCCGTATCTTTCAGGCGCACCGTGCGGCTGATCAGGGTCTCATCACTTTCCGCCATGACAGCGTGCGTACCTGAGTCCATTCCTGGTCCTGTATACGGCTGTTCCGGTTGCCTTTCCAGTCCCTCAGCTCGCGACCTTGTTGCGGCCGATGAAGTACCAGAGGCCGAGGTAGGCGATGCCGACCAGGATCGGGAAGGTGGACAGCGCCATGATCGGCCCCATGGCATCTTCCTGGCCGAGCAGGGCTGCGAAAGCCATGCCGCCAGCGCCGAGGGCCAGAGAAATCACCCCTTTGCGCAGGTCGGCAAAGGGGCTGGAGATGCTGATCGCCAGGGTTTCGATGAGCTCCGGGCTCAGCGACTCGCCGCGCTCGATCGCGGCACGCACGGTGTTCTGAACGTCGTGGCGGGTCTTGTACTTCAGGTAGAAAGCCAGTGCGAACACCGCGCCGATGGTGATGAACAGGACGATGGGGATGAGATCGTCAGTCATGAGAAGTCTCCTCGGATTCTGTTGTCGGGCTGCAAAACCAGTTGCGTTGATTAGATAGATGGCGCCGGGACCGCAAACGGTTGCGTCCGGCGGAAAAAAAATTCAAGGTGCCGGCTGATTTCCCTTCCGCCCAGGAACTGCTGCCAGAGATATGCATACCTTTTTCAGTACGCGCCCGTCGGCGCCCGGCCTCCGGTTTTCGCTCGTTTTACTGACCCTGCTGGGGCTGGCTGCCTGCGATGCGCCGCCCCGAGACACGTCGAGCCAGGCCGGTGAGGCGCCGGATCAGAGCAGCGTGTCGGGGGCGGAGATTCCTGGCGGATCGGCTGCGGAGGGCGCTGCCGCCTGGCCTTACGGCGCCATGGTTTCCGTGGCGAATCCCTACGCAGCTCAGGCAGCGGCGGAGGTGATCGCCGCGGGCGGGCATGCGGTGGATGCGGCGATTGCCGCGCACACGGTGCTGGGACTGGTCGAACCGCAAAGCTCGGGTATCGGCGGTGGCGGCTTCATGCTCGTGTACGAGCGGGCAACCGATGAGCTGGTTGCCTACGACGGCCGGGAAACCGCGCCGGCCGGTGCGGTTGCCGGGATGTTTGTCGACGGTGATGAGACCATGGGCTTCCTGCGCGCCTGGCAGAGCGGGGTGGCGGTGGGTGTTCCCGGCGCCATGGCGCTTTACGAGTACGCGCACGAGCGGCATGGCCGTCTGACCATGCTCGACAACCTGAAAGCAGCCATCGCCCTGGCGGACGATGGGTTTGAGGTGTCTCCCCGGCTGGCGGGCATGCTGGCACGGATCGCGGGTCCGAGCCGACTGGACGACAACCCGGCCACTGCAGCTTATTTCTACCCGGATGGCGCGCCGCTCGAGGCAGGCGCCCTGCGCGATAATCCTGACTACGCCAGGACCCTGCGTGCCTTCGCTGCCGAAGGCAGTGAGTCCTTCTATAAAGGCGCGCTTGCCGAAGAGATGGTCGCCGCCGTGCGGGCGGATCCGGACCCGGGCACCCTCAGCACCGCAGATCTCGCCGGCTACGGGGTCATAGAGCGCGAAGTGGTCTGCGCCGAGCTGCCGGCCGGTGGGGAGACCATCTGCAGCATGCCGCCGCCGAGCTCCGGGCTCATGCAGATCATGATCATGAGCTTTTACGACGCCTTCGTCGCCGAGGCGACGGCGGTCGCCGCCGACGCGGCTGCAGCGAACGAGCCGGCCGGCATCGATCTGGCTGCCTACGTAGACGCGCAGCGGCTCGCCTACGCGGACCGGGATCACTACGTTGCCGACCCAGCAGCGGTTCAGGTGCCGACCAGCGCCCTCATCGATCCGGCCTATCTGGCCGTGCGGGCGGCGGAGCGGTTCGCGCCGGATGCGAGCCCCGGGCCCGGCGACCCGGGCGCGGCAGTGGACGGCACGCCGCTGATCGATCTCTGGGGCCGGGACACCACCGATGAGGTGGCGGGCACCACGCACTTCTCCATCGTCGACAAGGAAGGCAACGCGGTATCGATGACGGCCACCGTCGAGGCACCGTTCGGCTCGTCGCGCTGGGCCGGCGGTTTCCTGCTGAACAACCAGATGACGGACTTCGCGCGCACGCCGACCCTGGGCGGCAGGGCGGTGGCGAACCAGGTTGCGCCCGGCAAGCGTCCCCGGTCGTCCATGTCGCCGGTGATCGTCTTCGACGCAGCTGGCGAGCTGAAGATGGTGGCCGGCTCTCCGGGTGGCAACTCGATTCCGGCCTACGTATCGAAGGTGCTCGTCAGGGTGCTGCGCGCTGACGAGGACGTGCAGAGTGCGGTCGACGCACCGAACATCATCGCCCGCGGCGACAGCGTCCGGGTCGAGACCGGAGTGCCGGGCGGCGCGGCGAGCGCCGAGCTGCTGCGCGATCTCGGCTATCCGGTGCAGGAACGGGAAGGTGAAAACTCCGGCCTGCACATCATCCTGCGCACCGAGGCAGGCCTGGTGGGCGCCGCGGACCCGCGTCGGGAAGGCGAGGTGATCGCGGTACAATAGGCGGTCCGCTACGCGGGCCCTCACTAACCGACGGACCTCTTTTCATGAAGCATCGCCTGATTCTGTTCGTTTCGCTGTGCCTGCTCTGGCCCTCAGCGTTTGCCGGCAACACCCCGACCCGCGCGCCGGACGGCATGGTGGTTTCCGCCAACGCGTCCTCCTCGGCCATCGGCGTCGAGATCATGAAGCGAGGCGGCAACGCCATCGATGCGGCGGTGGCGGTGGCCTTCTCGCTGGCGGTCACGCACCCGACCGCTGGCAACATCGGCGGTGGCGGCTTCCTGGTCTATCAGGGCGCTGAAGGTGCGCCGGTGGCCTACGACTTCCGGGAAACGGCACCCGGGGCTTCGCACCCGGAGATGTTTCTGGTCGATGGTGTGTACAGCTACGAGCGGCATCATCTGAGCCATATTGCCGTTGGCGTGCCCGGCACCGTGGCTGGCCTCTACATGGCCTGGCAGGACGCCGGATCGCTGCCCTGGGCTGAGCTCGTGGCTCCCGCCATTGCTCAGGCAAAGGACGGCATCGTGGTCACGGATGGCCTGTCCCGATCGCTGCAGCGGGCGCTGCCGAGGATGGAGAAGTACGAAGCCTCGGTGGCCAAGTTCACCAGCGACGGCACGCCGATGGCAGCTGGCGAGATCTGGCAGCAGCCGGATCTTGCGGCCGCGTTGCAGCGGATCGCCGAGCAGGGACCGGACGGCTTCTACAAAGGCAGGACGGCTGACCTGATTGTTGCCGAGATGCGTCGTGGCGGCGGCATCATTACCCACGATGATCTGGCCGCCTACGAGCCGAAGCGGCGCACGCCTATTCGCGGCACCTATCGGGACTACGAGATCCTGTCGATGCCGCCACCTAGCTCCGGCGGGATCACGCTGATCCAGATGCTGAACATTCTCGAAGGCTTCGACATGGCGAGCTACGGCTTCGGCTCTGCCGACAGCCTGCACCTGATGACCGAGTCCATGCGCCGTGCCTACGCGGATCGGGCCCGCTACCTGGGGGATCCGGACTTCGTGGAGATGCCGCTGGAGCGGCTGGCCTCGAAGGAGCACGCGGCCGCGCAGCGGCAGTCGATCAACCTGGAGAAGGCCTCCGTGTCCTCTCCCGACTCCTTCAACTGGCCGGCTGAATCTCCGGAAACCACGCACTTCTCGGTTATTGACGCGGACCGCAACGCCGTTTCGCTGACCTACACCCTGGAGTACAGCTACGGCTCAGGGATCGTGGTGCCGGGCGGCGGCTTTCTCCTGAACAACGAGATGGGTGACTTCAATGCCGGTCCCGGACTCACCGACTCCACCGGCCTGATCGGCACCCCGGCCAACCTGGCGGAGCCGGGCAAACGCATGCTCTCCAGCATGACGCCCACCATCATCAATCGGGATGGCGACGTCTTCATGGTGACCGGAACCCCGGGCGGGCGAACGATCATCAACACGGTCCTGCAGACCATCCTCAACGTCATCGATCACGGAGCCAGCGCCCAGGCGGCGGTGGATCTGGGCAGGATCCATCATCAGTGGCTGCCGGACGTGATCTACCACGAGAAGCTGGCGTTCTCGCCGGACACCCTTCGCATCCTCGAGAGCCGGGGGCATGAGATCAAAGAGATCGAGAACCTGGGCGTGGCCGAGGTGATCGTGGTGCGTGAGGACGGTCTGGAAGGCGGCGTGGATCGCCGCCAGGCGGACGGCGGCGCGGTCGGTTACTGAGCGCCGCTCGCCGCGACCACAGCTCGCTCTCAGTCGATCCTGACCTTCAGGGGAATGGTGGCGCCAGGGGCAGCCGCCATCACCTGGCTGTAGATCCGATCATCCCAGCGGTAGAACACCCGATAGCCGGTGATGGCACCGGACTCAAGGACTTCCTCGCGGCAGTTCAGGCCGAGGTCCCAGGCCAGCGTCTGCGCCAGGCTGCCGTGCAGGGGCTTGTCATCGCAGTGCTCGATGCGGGTGGGCGGCGCGCTGATCGGCTCCACATCGACGACCGGGGCCTGCACCCGCAGCTCGCCTGCGACGACGGTTGTGCTCGCCAGGCAGAGGCAGGCGAGCATCAGGTTCCGGCAGTGTTTTGCTGTGTTCATGGTGCTTCTCCCAGGTTGGACCAGCCAAGCGCTTCCAGGGTTGCCACGTCGGTGCTGGTGAGGCCGCTGTCGCTGACATGCATCTGCACCCGGTGCTCGCCGTTGGTCTCGCGAATCGCCTCGAAGCTGGCGCCGCTGATCTGCTCGTTCAGTGCCCGGGCGAACCGTTGCGCTCGAGTAGAGGATTCGAACACCACGCCGCGGGCGACCACCAACCGCTCACCTGCAGCAACGCTGCTGGCAGCGATCCGGCTCTGGTGGTTGGCGACTTTGCTGGCATAGGCCACCGCGCCGTCCGGCAGCTCAGGCGAGCGGCTGATCCGGCTCGGCCCGTAGTTGTAGGCAGCCAGGGCCCGCTCCACGTCGCCGCCGTTGGCGTCCAGCAGCTCGCGCAGATAGCGGGTCCCCAGCTCGATGTTCAGGCAGGGGTTGTAGAGCTCGGCAACACGCTTCACGCCCAGGTGCCTGGCGGTGCCCGGCCACTGAATCTGCATGATGCCGTGGGCGTTCGCGTGGGAACGGGCATCCGGATCCCATGCGCTTTCGGTTGCCGCCACCGCCAACAGCAGATCGACCGGCACGTCGTGCATGCGCGAGGCGATCTCGAAGCAGGACTGGTAGGGGTATGAGCGCTCTGCTGCAGCGGCCAGCGCAGGTAGCAGCAGGGCGCCAAGCAGCAGCATCAGCGTGGCTGGTGACGGTCGATAATGGCTGCGCTTGCTCATTGCCCTGTGATCTCCGTGACCTGGGCCATGATCAGGGCCTGCTCGTCCGCGTCCGCCGCATCGAATACGACCTGATAAGCCCCCGCGCCCTGGCGGACGACACGAAACTCGTGGTTGAGCGCCCGGCTGAGTCGCGTCGCAAAGCCTTCCGCCGACATCTGGCTGTGGAACGGCACCCAGACCGGCTGGTTGGCGTGGGCCCGTTCCGCGGCGGCAAGGGCGGTCTCCACCCAGTACGCGGAGGATGGAGATTCAGCTATCGGGTCCGGAGCCGGCAACGCCGGAGCAGGTTCCAGCGCTGCCTGCTCGAGCGCGATGTAAGCGGCCTGCTCGTCGAGCCGGTCCTGCTCTGCGAGCCGGGCCTGCTCCGCGAGTCGGATTTGTTCTTCGAGTTGGGCCTGCTCCTCGACGGGTTGCGGCATCGGCGCCTGCTGATCGACTGCTTCCGGCTCGCGCTCGGTTGTGGGCTCAGGCTCAGCGGTCGGTGCTTCCTGGGCGGGCTCGAACAGGGAGCTCGAGGTTGCGCTGATCAGGCGGTCCCAGCCGCTGCTCGCCAGATCTCTGGCGTTGCTCAGCAGCGGATGGGTAGGAGCGTCCATGGCTGTTGCAACCAGCAGGGTGACGACAGCGCCGGTGAAGATGCCGATGAGAAAGCGCATGCTGATCCTCCTTGAAACGCTAGAGCTGCACCACGCCGTCCGCGGCGTGGCTCAGGTGAATGGCTCGCCACTGGATCTGCTCCGGGTGCTCGGCGAGGAGGCTGTCCAGCTCCGACAGCCAGCTGTCGGTACGCGCCAGCGGGCGGCTGCAGACGCCGGTTCGGATGTGTCGGGAAAGTGCCTTGGCGGCCGTCCGGTCGCTCACCGCGATGGCGTAAACGCCGGCATCCGGCAGCGCGCTGAGGGAGGGCGGTACCCGGATCCGGAAGCGGCGCTCGCCAGCGGTCGCCTCTTTCAGCGTCGACTCGCAGGCAGTGCTGGAGAGCTTGCGGTTGTAGCTCGAGAGCACGAACAGGTAGGCGGGCGTGAGCAGTTCGAAGCCCACTTCCGCGCACTGGTTGCCTCGGGCCTTTCTGCTGTCACACACGCCCTTGTCCGCTGCCGGGTACAGACGCAGATCTGTCAGCAGCTGGCCGGTCGGAAGGTAGGGTGAGGAAACGCTGGTCCTGGCGATCTGGTCGACCGGGTAAGTGGTTCGGCGCGCGCTGCCAGAGACGTAGACGGTGGCCACCTGTTGGGTGACTTCCCGGTCCTGCTCGGTCAGCAGCAGGCCAAGCTGCTGCACCTGGCTGCCGGTTCCTGCCGGCGCCGTCTTCAGGCTCAGCACCCACTCCGCGCTGTCGGCGTCGCTGGTCAGCGCGGCGATCGGAGTGGTAGCCAGCGCCGTTGCCAGGCTGGCGAGGATGCGGTTCAGATCCGGGTCTTCACCCTGGGCCAGATACACCGCACCGTCCAGGCCCTGGGGATGCGCGCAGCGTAGATGCCGATGCATGGTGGCGGCGATCTCGCGGCTGGAGCGGACGGGCAGCGGGCTGTCTACGCTGCCAGCGGCGGCGGTGGTGACGGCCTGGCTCAGCGCCGCGCTCTCCGTCGCCGTCAGGCGGCCGCGCCAGCTGTGGCTGACGCCGCTGACCCAGACCGACTCGGTCACGTCGATCATGCGGATGTTCAGCTTGTGGTAGTAGCTGCCATCGGTCTCAATGGCGACGCCGAGCAGATAGGCCGGTTGCTCGACCACGCCGCAGTGGTTCTGCGGTTGATCCGACCAGGCGATGCGCACGCCGGAGGTCTTCAGCAGCCGTTGCGTCAGGTGTGCTTCCACCGCTTCGTGCAGACGGCTGGCCCGATCGGTGGGCTGGCCGGCAGTCAGGCTCACCAGCTTGATGGTCTCGCCCTTGAAGCGGGGATGCTCGCCGAGCGTCCGGCCCAGCTCCGGCAGCACCTCCGTATCCAGCCAGCGACCCAGGCTGCCGTTCAGCAGGCCGGAATCTGCCCGGGCGGGCAGAGCCAGCAGGCTGAGCAGAGCAAGCAGAAGGAAGGCGGGCAGCCTCAGGGACGGGCTGCCGGCCGGATCAGGAAGCCGCGACATGATGAACGTCTCCGTATCGGTCGATCACGAGCTGGCCGGAGGTCACCTGACCCAGGTGCCGCTCGATCTGGTTGCTGATGTGTCCCGGCAGGGCGATTCCCCAGCGATAGCCGTTGATGTCAGGCCGTGCCTGTCTGAGCGCATCGACGATCAGGTTGGGGATGGACGGGGGCAGGAGTTCGTACACCTGGCCCGGTGATTGGGTATCCAGAAAGCGATAGCTCTCGGACAGCGTGAGCACGTCTGTTTCCTGAAAGGCGTAAACCTGAATGTCACCCCGAGCGATCAGGCGCAGAAAGTCCCCATCGGAAGCAAAACGCAGGATCAGGCCTTCCTCTTCCGGCTCGGGCTGGGCGGCAGGTGTGGGCTCCGGAAGCTCCGGAGCGGCAGCGGGGGGTTCCGGCTCGGGCTCGGTTGTCACGGCCGTCTCCGGCGCGGGCTCGGGCTGCTCGATGACGGCAGCGGCGATCGGTTCGACTACCGGCGGCTCGATTTCCGGCAGCGGTTCCGGGTCGGGCTGCAGCGGGCGCTCGAAGACGGGATCCGGTTGGATCGGCTGGGACTCCGGCTCGGGCACCACGGGCTCGGGAATGGCAGCGGCCAGCTGCACGACTTCCGAGGCTGGCTCCGGTTCGACGGGCTCTGCGGCAGCCGTTTTCTCTTCCGGATCGGCGTGCTTCACCAGCGCCAGGATGGCGATCAGGCAGAAGGCGATGATCGCCATGAAGCGCATGACGTCCGCCTGCAGCGACTCGCTGTCGTCCGAATAGGTGTGGCCGCGGCGGTGCATCAGCCGTTGCCTCCCTGTGCCAGGTCCGCGTTGTTCCTGGTGTCGGCGCGAACGACCGCGGCTTCCAGGCGCCGGGTAACCTCGATCAGCTCGCCCATGTCCTGGCGGCCGTGCGCCTCGTAAAACGTGTTCAGCCGGGCGCCTACCGTCATCGCCTTGCCGAGCCGCATCAGGTAGGAGCCGACGCCGCCGACGATGGTGGTGGTGAGCGCCAGCAGGATGCCGCCATCGACCAGCTTCTGCAGGACGGAGCCGGCGCTGTCCACCAGCGCTTCGCCCGGATCGCCGAGTGCTGCCTGCAGCGCGCTGCGCATACCCACAGCGGTCCAGATCACGCCGATACCCACGAACAGGTGGATCCAGACATCCAGCAGCTGGTCGAGCTCCACCACCTCGGTGAAGCCCGGGCTGTGCCCGAGGCCGTCCAGGAGCTTGTTGAGGCGGGTCAGGTTCATGAGAAAAACCGTGAGGATCAGGGCAAACAGCCAGACCGAGTGGCCCAGGTTCGCGTCGAGCCAGGCGCCCAGGCTTTCCCTGGACGAGGCCAGCGACGGATCCGGCGGCGAGACGATGAGCAGCGCGATGAGGGTGAGCACGATGCCCGTGCCCGCTCCCCAGCCGAACCCCCAGGTCACAGACGAGGGGGCGAAGGCATTGTGCTCGCGCTGCGAGTCGCTCACCGCGCGTCTCCTGCCTGGCAGGCACGGCAGGTGGCCTCGAGCACCAGGTCAGTCTCCTTCAGGAGATGATCGGCACGGTAGAAGCTGGTGGCGTCATTGCTGGCGCGCAGCAGTCCCAGCTCCTTATCGTGCAGCTCTGCCTGCATGTCCGACATCACCTGCTTGCGGATCGGGCAGGTCTGCGAGCAGGTGTTGTAGTCACCCTGCAGGGAGACGAACTTCACGTTGAAGTACCGGTTGTACAGCCCTTCCGCCTGGCGGCGGCTGATCACGCCCATGTCCTGCACGCGCATCAGGTGATCGCTGAAGTGACGCCGGTTGTTTTTGTCCGGGTTGGCTTCGGCGAGGGCAAGCAGAGACTGGAAGTAGCCATCGAAGTGGTACTCGCAGCCGCTGCCGAGCTTGGTCTCCACGGTGCGCATGGCGCCCTCGAGATCGCCGCGCACGTTGGCGGCGCAGTAGTCAGGGTCCGTGGTGGTGCAGGCGGCGGCCAGTGCCAGCACTGGCACCGCGAGCAGAAGTTTTGCGTGTCTTAACATGTCATATCTCCTAAGTCGGGTACCGATCTACATCGCCAGCGGGCTGACGAACTCCGGCTCGCCGATGGCGTAAGGCGGGGAGGCGATGGGTGATTCCATGGCGGACTCACCGAACAGAATCTCCTTCACGCCGCCTACCACAGCGGACATCTCCGGGGTGATCATTCCGAACGACTGGTTCAGCTGCTCCATCAGCGCGGCCCGGCTGATCTCCTGCTGGGTGAAGGCGATCAGCTGCGATGCCTCCTCCATGTCCAGGTAGATGTCGGCAGCGACGACGGCCAGCGACTGGCTCGGCCCGCTCTTGCTGGTGGACACCAGGTCGTAGTACTGCTTGAAGCGGTCGGAGAGCCGAACGCCGGAACGGCCTCTGAGCGCCGGCCGGTCTTCCTGGGCGGCGGTTGCGGTGCCCGCTTCGCCTAGCAGGGTGTTCTGCAGCGAGGTCGGGGTGGTGCGCTGGCCGAGCTCCTGGCGGAGCCGTTTCTCCAGGCTGGAACGGGTCGAGTTCACGGCCCGCTCCATCTCGGGCAGCCGGTCGCTCATCACTTCCAGCATCTCCAGGTAAGTGCTGCCGAGTTGCTTGGCGATGCGCTCGCAGCCCTGATCACCGTCGGCACCCTGACAGAGGCTTTCGCTGTAGAGCTGCTGCTGCATGTCGAGCCGATGGATGATCTGCTGCAGGTTGTTTTCCATGTCCTCGGCGACCTGGCCGGTTTCACGGATGTCCTCGAGCACGGTGGTCGGGAACAGGCGGACTACCGGGCCGGAGGTGGTTGCCTGGACGGCGCCGGCCAGCAGGCAGAGCGCCGCTGCGAGCAGCGTCGGGCCTCGCAGCCAGCTGACGGATCGTCGATCCTGAGTGGTTGGTTTCATTGCTGAATCTCCTTGAGGGTTTGGCCTCGGGTGCGACGGAACGACAGTTGGGCTGTCGGACCCGTGTGAGGTCACCGAAAGCATGTTCCGGCGCGAATGAACGTTTCCTGAACCGGCCATCAGGTCTCACCAACGGCTGGTTCGAGGGCTACCCGCACCCTTACCGAGCTGCCCGGATGCTCCGTCATGCGCTTCTCGAACAGCTGCCCGGCGTACTCATAGGTCACGTCGTAGGCGGTCACGCTCTGGATGATCTCGGTCTCGTAGGTGGTGTGGCAGACTTCTTTGGGTTGCCGGCGGTTGTTCCGGGCAGCGTCTCTGGCGATGTGGGAACCGGCGAGAGCGCCGGCGATGGTCAGTGCTTTCTTGCCGCTGCCGCCGCCGAACTGATTGCCGATCAGGCCGCCGACGATGCCGCCGAACAGGCCGGGCAGGAACAGGTTTTCATCGCCGCGCCGACGGTCGTAGCGGTGATCCTCCCGATACGTCTGACGCGTGCATTGACGGATCGGGTGCTGCACCGTTCGCTCGCTGGTTATCGGGCTGACGTTCACCACCGGCGCCGAAACGTAGTAGCTCGATGACGGTGCGGACGTCCGGTAAGTTTGCGCGTTGGCGCCGCTCGCAGCGGCAGCCAGGGCTCCGGCCAGCAGCAGCGCAGCCCCTCGGCGTGATTTCCTGAGATAGCGGCGCTCTGGCTTTGGCGCGCCTCGATGTCTGTTCATGTCCTTCCCTCGTTGATCTTTCTTTCGATCTGCTGCCGCGTCTGGCATCCGGGTTCTCTCCTCATGAGAACTGCAGGGAAGATGGTATGGGGGGTAACCTAAACAGAAGCTGAATGACCGGAAGAAAAACCAGCAGGTAAAGAAGATGAGCCAGTCTGATCGGGAAAAGTGGGATGCCCGCTACGCGGGGCAGGCGGCGACGGATGTGTTTGCTGCCAGCGAGTGGCTGAAGGTTGCCCTCGAGCGTATGGCTCGTGAGCGCGCCACCCTGCACGGGCTCCGCGCGCTCGATCTCGCCTGCGGCGGCGGGCGCAACAGCCTCGAGTTGCTGGCTGCGGGGTTCACGGTGGATGCGGTTGATGTGTCAGCGGAAGGGTTGGCCATTGGCCGGCAGCGGACCCGGCAGGATGATCGGCTCGAGGACGCAGCGGACGGCATTCGGTGGATTCAGGCTGATCTGGATGATGGGCTGCCGGTCTCCGGCCCCTACGACCTCCTGGTCATGATTCGTTACCTGGATCTGGCGCTGCTCAGGCAGGCGGTGCGGCTCCTCAGCCCGGGCGGCGTGCTGGTGGTGGAACTGCACATGGAGGCTGGCTCGGAGTCGGTCGCTGGACCGCGAAACCCGGATTTTCTGGTCCGTCCGGGCGCTCTCGGCGAGGCGGTGGCTGAGCTCGAGCCCTGGCTGCAGACCGAGGGCATCGTCGAGGGCGGTGACGGCCGGCGGGAAGCCCTGGCTCGCTATATGGGGTGCGTGCGCTGATTGTTGGGCCAGGCAAACACAAGTCTGTTCTGTGTTGTGTATTATATATTTGACACAGAGTCGTATTTAACATACTCTGAGTCCTGTAAATTTGACTGAACTGGAATGCAGCCTGACTGCGCCGGTCGAGTGAGGATTCATGGGTTCGCTTCTGAAGCTGTTTAATGGCTTTTCCTTCAAAGAGAAGAGCATTCTGATTTCGCTGCTGGCCGTGGCCGGGCTCTACGGCGGCTACTTTTACGACCTGGTCGCCGGTGGCCTGCTCTCTGCGGACAGCGCTCTGGGCATGAAAGACATGCTGGAGAGCATGGTGGTCATCGTCATCGCCCTGGTGGTCATCCACATCATCTTCTACGTCGTCATCTCCCTCGATGACGTGGAGGAGGACGAGGACGAGCGGGACAAGGCGGTCGCGCGGCGGGCAAGCGTGTTCGGCTTTAATGTGCTGTTCGTGACCGTGCTGCTGGTGCTGGGCCGGATTCTCATTCTCGGCGCCTGGGCAGAGTCGGACGATCCGGGCTCTGCGGCGCCCGCCGCTCCCGGTATGCATGAAATTGCCAACCTGCTGCTGGCCGGGCTGGTCGCTTCGGAAATCGTCTACTACAGCGCGCAGCTCTACTTTTATCGTCGCGGGCTCGCGGCCTGATGCGGCGGGAGGGCTGCTGAGGTGGGTCGGGTAAAGAGTCGGGGCCGGATCAGCAATCAGATCCGCCGCCTGCGCTTCGAAACCGGCGAGATGACCCAGGCGGAGCTTGCCGAGCTGATCGGCGTGACCCGGCAGACCGTGGTGGCCATCGAGGGGGACAAGTATGCCCCCTCCCTGGAGGTGGCTTTCCGCATCGCGGCCATCTTCGATGTGCCCATCGGCGAGGTTTTCGACTACGACCCGGACGCCTGACGGCGCTTTCTTTCGGCTCCGGGGGTGTTAGTCTTTGGGCTCTACTCGGGAGGTGGAATCACAATGCGCACGTTCGTCACCCTAGTGCTCGCCTGCCTGTTTGCCAGCGCATCTATCAGCGTCTCCATTCCTGCGGAGGCTGCCGGCCTGGAGCCGGAACTCGGCGGCGTGGAAACCATGGATACTCCGGGCGCCCATACCTTCATGACCATTGGCTTCATGGGGAACGGCGGCAACATCTTCGATGCCGATACCGGAGAGATGCTGGGCAAGGTGCTGGTCTCGGACTACACCAGCGCGGTCTCTCTGGATCGCGGGCGTAATCAGATCCACGTGCCGGCCTCCTACTATTCCCGTGGCACCTACGGTGAGCGCACGGATCTGCTGGTGATCAACGACGCCGAGACCCTTTCCCCGATTGCCGAGGTGGAAGTCCCGACCAAGCTGGCGGCGGTGTTTCACCGGGCGGTGATCAACCCGGTGGGAGACCGGTTCGTCGGCCTCTACAACATGACGCCGGCGATGTCGGTATCCATTGTCGACATCGATGCGCAGGAGTTCGTCGGCGAGATCTCCACCGCTGGTTGCGGCTTTGTCTACCCGCTGGAAGGCAATCGCTTCATGCAGCTGTGCGGTGATGGCACCGTGCAGGTGATCGATCTGGATGCAAACGGCGAGGAGGCCTCGCGCAGGCGGAGCAAAGCGTTCTTCGACATCGACGAAGATCCGATCTTCGATCTGGCGCTGGAGAAGCCGGATGGCTGGGTGCTGATTTCCTTCGAGGGCCAGGTCTTCGAGGTCACCGTCGACGGCAACGACATCGACATCTCCAGCCCCTGGTCGCTGCTCACGGAAGCAGATGCGGAAGAAGGCTGGCGGGTCGGCGGCAACGATCCGTTTGCCTACAACGCGGAGACCGGCCTGCTGTTCACGCTGATGCATCAGGGCGGCCCTGATACCCACGAAGATCCGGGCTTCGAGGTCTGGGCATACAACCTGAACACGCAGCGGCGCGGCTATCGGCTGCAGCTGGAGATCCCGTCGCTGTCCATTGCGGTCAGCCAGGACGACGACCCGCTGCTCTACATAGGCACGCTCGACGATCCGATGTCGGTCCAGGTGCGCAACGCCCGGACGGGCAGGCTGCTGCACGTGATCCCTGAAGCCGGCGCCGCCGGTCAGCACATCCAGGCATTTTGAGGAGACTGCATATGAGTATTCTGAATCGCCTGAACGCGCTGCAGGAAAAGTTCTGGCAGGGATTTGATCGCCAGATCACCACCGGCACCCGAGATCTAGCCAAGCGGGTGTCCCGGCGCGGCTTCGTCGGCAGGCTGGGCGCCCTGCTGGTCGGCACCGGCGCGCTGCCGCTGCTGCCGGTGGTTCGGGAGGCGGCGGCTGCCAGCGGGGTACCGGAGATGGGCGACCCGCAGAGCTGTGACTACTGGCGCTACTGCGCGTTCGGCGGCAACCTCTGCAGCTGTTGCGGTGGCTCCCACACCTCCTGCCCGCCCGGCACCGAGCTGTCGCCGGTGACCTGGGTCGGCACCTGCCGGAACCCGGCGGACGGTAAGCACTACCTGATTTCCTACAACGACTGCTGCGGCAAGGAACCCTGCGGCCGCTGCTACTGCCACCGGACGGAAGGCGATAAGCCCATCTACTACCCGTCCAAGAGCAACAACATCCTCTGGTGCTTCGGAACCGAGAGCCACGCCTATCACTGTACGGTTGCGCTGGTGCTCAGTGAGACGGACGCACCTGGTTAAGCGCTCACGCGAGTTGATGAGCCCGTTACCTCGGGGCGCCTTTGCCCCCATCGCGATGCTGACCGCAGCGTTGGCTGTACCCGCGCTGGCGGAAGAGCCGCGCACGGCTTATTGGCTGCACTGCGCTGGATGCCACCTCCTTGACGGCAGCAGCGCGCCGCCGGAAGTGCCGACGCTGATCGATGAGCCGGGTCGGATCGCCGGGCTGCCGGGTGGCCGTGAGTACCTGATGCGGATTCCCGGCGTGGCCCAGGCAGGCCTCGGCGATGCGAAGCTGGCCGAGGTGCTGAACTTCATGCTGGAGGAGTTTTCTGCCGGCACCATTCCGGCAGGATTCGAGCCGTTTACGGCGGAGGAGGTCGGCCGGGCTCGCACTCAGGTGCTGATAGATCCCTTGCGCAGCCGGGCGGATATCGTCGCGGATTGAGTCATTCTGCCGTCCCGGGTGGATGGCCGTGTATACTTGATCGGTTTCAAGCCGTACTCACCAACGATGACCAACCTACCCTCGCGAGTCGCCGCTCGTGCCGGAGCGATCTGCGTTGCGCTGCTACTCGTCCCGTTCGCCTACAGCCAGGAGACCCGGATGCCGCCGAGCATCCCGCCGGTCACCCAGGCCTACCCGCTGTCCTCGAGCCCGACCCTGGATGGCGACGTGATCAACGACCCGATCTGGGCCGGGGCCAAGGCCACCACCGGCTTCTGGCAGATCCAGCCGTTCGAGGGGCAGCCGGCAACCCAACGCACCGAGGTGTTCGTCGGCTTCACCGAGGAAGCGCTCTACATCGGCGCCATCCTCCATGACGACGATCCCTCAGCGATCATCGTCTCGGACAGCCGTCGTGATGCGGATCTGGATGAAACGGATGCCTTCCAGGTGATCATGGATACCTACCTGGATCGGCAGAATGGTTTCGTCTTCGGAACGAATCCGGCGGGTATCGAGTACGACGGCCAGGTGACCAAGGAAGGCCAGCAGAGCTTCGGCTCCGGTGGCGGTGGCTTCAACAGGAACTGGGACACCAACTGGTCGGTGGCCACCCAGGTGGGCGAGTTCGGTTGGTCCGTGGAGATGCGCATCCCGTTCAGCTCGCTGCGCTACAAAGGCAAGGACGCGCAGATCTGGGGCATCAACTTCCAGCGCAACATCCGGCGCAACAACGAGGTGGCGTTCTGGTCGCCGCTGCCGCGCCAGTACAACCTGTTCCGCACCTCTCAGGCGGGCACCCTGGAGGGCATCAGCCTGCCGTCGCAACGCAACCTCAAGTTCACGCCGTACGTGCTCGGCAAGGCGAACCAGGCGCCGGAGATCGACGGCACGGACTACGACTACGAGATCGGTGGCGACCTGAAGTGGTCCGTGACGCCGAGCCTGACCCTGGACGCCACCATCAATACCGACTTCGCGCAGGTCGAGGTGGACGAGGTGGTCGTCAACCTGGACCGCTTCAACGTGTTCCTGCCGGAAAAACGGCCGTTTTTCCTCGAGAACGCGGGTCAGTTTTCGGTCGGCTCGCCGCGCAACGTGGAGCTCTTCTTCAGCCGCCGGATCGGGATCAGCGACAGCGGCGGCATCATCCCCATCGAAGGCGGTTTGCGGATGTCGGGCAAGGTCGGCGGCAGCACGAACCTGGGCCTGCTCTACATGAGCGACGACGGTCTGGAGGATGAGGCTTCGCAGAACAACTTTGCCGTGGTTCGGGTCAATCAGGAGCTGAGAAACCGCTCCTCGCTGGGCGTGATTTTCGTCAACCGAGATGGCGACGGCAGCCTCGGTGACCTCGCGGATCCGGACGACGACTACAACCGCACCTACGGCGTCGACGGTCGCTGGGGCATCGGCGAAGACACCATCATCTCCGGATACGTGGCCAAGACCGATACGCCCGGCCTCGATGGCAAGGATCACTCTTTCGAGCTGAAAGCCGACTACAACTCCGTCAACTGGTCGAACAGCTACAGCTATTCCGAGGTCGGCGAGAACTTCAATCCGGAAGTGGGCTTTCTGCGCCGCTCCGACTACCGCAAAGGCAGCTTCCGCGTGCTGCGGCGATATCGACCGCAGGACTTCTGGGGCATGCAGGAGCTGCGGCCGCACGTGGCCTACAACGGCTACTGGAACTTTGATGGGGTCTACGAGTCCGGTTTCCTGCACGTGGACAACCACTGGGAGCTGCGTGCCGGGCACGAGTTCCACACCGGCATCAACTTCGTTCACGAGAACGTGCTCGAGCCTTTCGAGATTGTTGATGGCCAGGAGGTGCAGGTGGGCGAGTACGACAACGCAGAGGCGCAGCTGGTCGCCTTCACCAACCGTGGCGCCCCGTTTTCGGTGGGCATCCGGTCTTTCATCGGTGGCTTCTTCAGCGGTGACCGGGTGACCCTGCAGCCGGACATCCAGTACCGTATCGGTGAGCGGTTCAACTCGTCTCTCGAGTGGAGCTACAACGACATCGACCTGAAGAACGAAGGGGGCGAATCGTTCAAGATCAATGTCGGCATCCTGAAGCTGGCTTACTCGTTCACGCCGAAGATGTCGCTCGAAGCGCTCATTCAGTACGACGACCGCTCGGATGCGGTGGCCACGAACCTGCGTTTCGCCTGGCTGCAATCGGCGAGCTCGGGCCTCTACGTGGTCTACAACGAGCTCAGCAAGGAAGACGTGCTGCGCAATCGGGAGAAGCGCAAGGAGTTCATCATCAAGTACAGCTACATCTTCGATCTGCTCTGATGGCTGACAAACTCGACAACGAAGCCATTGCGGCCCGCCTGGTGGCGCTCAACGCCGGCGGTGCCGACTGGGAAAACCGCGGCGATCGGATTGCCCGAAACTTCGCCTTCCCCGACTTCGTCACCGCGTTCGGCTTCATGGCCGAGATCGCGCTGGTCGCGGAGCGGATGAACCACCACCCGGAGTGGTTCAACGTTTACGGCACGGTGAAGGTGGAGCTCAGCACCCACGATGCGGGTGGCCTCACCGAGCTCGACTTCCAGCTGGCCGAAGCCATGAACCAGGCCGCTGCCCGACACCGCAGCTGAGCGATTTTCGCCGCCCGTCTCGCCATCTATGACTCGCTCACGCTTTGAGTGATACTGAGTTTTTTCGACCAGGGAACTTAGATGGGTTTCGAAGTCTGGATCGTCATCGTGCTGGTTGCCTCCGGCCTGTCCGGCTGGATCGGTTTCGCTTACGCCAAGAAAGACGCGCCCAAGCAGTCTGACCTCGACGCCATGGCGGCCGAGCTCGACGAAGCGCGCCAGCAGGCAGAGTCCGTGCAGGCCAACGTCAGCGAGCACTTCGAGCAGAGCGCCATGCTGTTCGGCAAGCTGGCCGCCGACTACCGGGAGTTTCTCGATCACTTCGAATCCAGCGCCCAGAATCTGGGACTGTCCGAAGCACGGGCCAGGGAGCTGATCGAGCAGGGATTCCAGCCGCTGCTGACCCACGAGGAAGGTGAGGAGGCAGTGGTCGCGGAGGCTGCCGGCGCAGAGGATGTGGCTGAGCAGGTTGGGCCGGAATCACGACAGGCAGCGGAACCTGCGGAGGCCAAGCCTCCCGTTGACGAGGCCGAACAGAAAACTGCCGACATCGGTGAGGTCACCGTCGAGTTGCCGGAAGACGCGGCAAAAACCGACCCCGAGCAGAGTGCCGAACCGAAGCAGAGAGCAGAAACCGCCTCGGACCAGGCTACGAGCTCTGAGCGACAACGCGCTTAAGCACACTAACCGTCATCCACGGAAGGAACAGATCATGGCCCATCTAAAGACCCTGCTTTTGGCAGGCTGCATCGCTCTCATCGCTGCCTGTCAGAGCGCACCGCCGGCACCGGTGACGCTGACGGACGAAGAGACCGTGGAAGCGACGGTGGTTGCCGTCGACCCGACCAACAGCATGGTCACCCTGCGTGGACCGGGCGGTCAGGAAGGCACCCTGGTGGTCCCCGAGGCGCGCAACCTGGCTCAGGTGAAACCGGGAGACACCTTCAGAGTGGCTTACACGGTCACCTATCGCGCCTCTGTCGCTGAGCCGGGCGAGACCGAGTCCGGGCTGGCGCTGGCGGCGGGCCGTGCGGAAGAGGGCGAGCGACCGGGCGCCTTTATCGGCGCGCTGGCCGCCACCTCAATAGAGATCCTCTCGGTGGCGGCAGACGGCAGCTCGGTGAGCTTTCGCGACGAGACCGGCGTGCTCGACTCCATGCAGGTGGAGACCGCGGAGGGTCGGGCGTTCGCTCAGGAGCTGAAACAGGGTGACGTGGTGATCCTGGAGTTTTCCGAATCGGTAACCGTGCAGGTCGAAGGGCCCGACGCCGGCGGCTGATCCTCAGCCCGCATCCAGGGCAAGCACGGCGTTCAGCAGCACGTTGCACCCTGAGGTGATGTCCTCGGGCGCGGCGTATTCCGCCTCGTTGTGCGAAAGACCATCCCTGCAGGGAATGAAGATCATGCCGGTCGGCGCGACCCGGGAAACGTAGACCGAATCGTGGCCAGCGCCGCTGACCATTTCCATCGCCGGCAGGCCGGTGGCAGCAGCCCCGCTGCGAACGGCTTCGATCACCGCGTCGTCGAAGCGAATCGCCGGTGAGTGCCAGATCTCGTCCAGGCTTACCTGCACGCTCTCGCTGTCGGCACTGCGCACGATCTCCTCGAGTTGCTCGTGCATGGCATCCAGGACGCTCTGATCCGGATGGCGGATGTCCACCGACACCCTGATCTCCTCCGGCACGGTGTTTCTCGAGCCGGGTTCGGTGATCAGATCGCCGATCGTGGCTCTGCCCCAGGGAGCGTTGTCGCTGGCCAGCCGGAACACCTCCGGCAGGATTTGCGGCAGCAACTGCACAGGGTCCTGACGGCCCTCCATGGGGGTCGGGCCTGCGTGGCAGGGTTTGCCGGTCAGCGTCAGATCGTACCAGCGGATGCCCTGCACGCCGGTAACGATGCCGATGCTGTTGCTCGTGTACTCGAGGATGGGTCCCTGCTCGATGTGCAGCTCAATCGCGCCTTTCAACGGGAAAGCGGCCGCCGGCTGATCGCCGAGGGCGCCGATCGCTTCCAGGGCTTCCCGCACCGTTTGCCCGGACTTGTCCGTGGTCTGGTAAGTGTCGGCGAGATCGAACTCACCCGCCCAGACGCCTGATCCCATCATCGCCGGAGCGAACCGGGCCCCTTCCTCGTTGGTCCAGGAAGCGATGATCAGCGGAGACCGGGTCTCGACGCCGAGGTCATTCAGCGATCGCACCACCTCCAGGCCAGCCAGCACGCCGTAAACCCCATCGAACTTGCCGCCGGTGGGCTGAGTGTCCAAGTGACTGCCGATCAGGATCGGCAACGCCCCGGGATCTGAACCCGGACGGGTGGCGAACAGGTTGCCGATGGCGTCCGTATGCACGCTACAACCGGCGGCTTCGACCCAGCTGCTGAACAGCTTCCGCCCCTGCTGATCTTCGCTGGTCAGCGCCTGCCGGTTGCAGCCGCCGGCCGGCGTCGCGCCGATCTGAGCCATTTCCATCAGGCTCGCCCACAGGCGGGCGCCATCTATGGATCTTTCGTTCCCCGTCATCGCTAACCTGGCCGTGTCTTCGAACTTTCCAGATCGTAACCTCCCAGCAACCGCCAGCAATACCCCTTCTGGAGCAGAACGCCGGTAGCCAACTTGCGCGTCCCCACCGCTTCGTTCAACTTACCGGCTGGGGAACTTAGTTGGAGGAACGGCAATGCCGAAACATGCCCTGATGGTGCTGCTGGTGGGCGCCTTGTGTATCCCACCTGGTGGTTGGAGCGCTGCGCCAGCCTCGGATACGCCAGCGGCGGGAAGCGACGCCGCTGGTGCCTCAACGCCGGAGCCGGTGGCCGGCCAGGCGGACGCCTATCAGCTCATTGACAGCGCACGGCGAGCGCTCAGCCAGGTGGTGCGGGCGGCAGAGAGCGACCGTGCCGTCCCCCAGGCCGATGCGAAGGCCAAACCCTTCTGGAACGCTCTGAAGACGCTCAACGACTCTCTGGCCCGAGCTGAAACCTCCGCCAAGCTGCAGAGCGACGAGTTCTTCAACGAGCTGGCGATGGCGGTTGCCGCGGTTGATCAGGCAGAGATCGCCATGACCATGCAGCCGGTAGGCCAACCGCTGAAGATGCAGTTCGACCGTTTGGCGGGCGTGGTGCGGGTTCTGGATGAAAACTACAGCAAGGAAGCCGCGCGGCTGAAGCAGGGCGGTGAGCTGACGGAAGCAGAGAAAGCACAGCTGCAGAAGCTGCGGGCGCAGCAGGACGATCTGGCGAACAAGCTGGCGGAAGTGGAACGGAAGGCCGGCAAAAACAACGAGGCCATTCAGGAAGGCATCAAGAAAATCCGAAGTAACTCGGAAAAGATCAAGCGGGCGAGAAATACGGCCGCCGGATTTGCCGGGGCCATGATCGCCGCGCGGATGATGTCAGGCTGGATGTGGGGCTGGCACTGGTGGTGGGGCCCCTGGGGTTGGTGGTGCCCCGGCTGGATCGACGTGGTCGTGATCGACATCTGGGTCCCTGTGTGGGACGACTATGCCTACGACTGGGGCTACCTGGACGGAGCCATCGATGTCGCGGACATGGATCTCGTCGATCTGTATGACGCCGATGTGGATCTGGACTATGCCGACTCTTATCTCGATGAAGGCGACTACGGTCTGGAGGATGGCGATATTGCCGAGCTCTCCAGCGACATGGAGCTCGGTTGGGACGAGGTGTCGACGGATGCCGGCATGGAGGTCCGGGATCAGATGGAAGACAACTTCGACCAGGCGCCTTTTGATCGTGGCTTCGAGGACGTGAACACCTTCGATGACTTCGGTGGTTACGACGATTTCGGCGGAGGTTTTGACTTCTGACATCTTCGACGCGCAGACCCTGCCCGTTCGATTCAGCCGAGGATGTGATGACAGGATCAAGGAGGCTTGCCGCAGCGACACTGTTGCTCCTGCTGCCCGGCGTGCTGCAGGCACAGGCCATCGACACCAACCGGCCGGGCTTCAGCTTCTCGCCGAACACGGTTGCCAATGGAGTCTGGCAGCTCGAGACCGGCCTCGACTACACGAAGAGCTCGAGCAGCTCCAAGAGCACTTCGCTGCCGGTCGCGGAAGTGCGCTGGGGCGTCGCCAGCCAGATAGAAGTGTTTGCGTCCGGCATCAGCTGGACCGAGAACGAGGTCAACGACCGCAGCCGCAGCGGCTTCACCGATCTCAACATCGGTACCAAGCTGGCGGTCACCGAGCAGGACGCCAGGACGAAGATGGCATTTCTCTTTCAGCTCTCGGTGCCGGTCGGGGAGGACGGCTTCAGCAGTGATCGCTGGGATCCCACCGCGGCTTTCATCTGGAGCCACGAGGGCGCGCTGCCCATAGCCGGCACCGTCAAGGTGAGCAGATTCCGGAGCGGATTTCAGCTCGACAACGGCTTGAAGCTGCCTTTTTCTATCAACGACCGGCACAGCCTGTTCGCGGAGTGGGAGGCCAACCTGCCGGAGGACGGCGGCAGTACGCACTGGTTGAATGGGGGTTACCAGTTTCTGAATTCAGATCAGATGCAGCTCGACCTGAATGCCGGGTTGGGCCTCTACGATCGAGCCGGGGATTATCGCTTGGGTGTAGGTTTTTCCTACCGCTTCTAAAGAGGGGAGACAGATGAACAGATTACCGACCAGGTCCTGGCAGCTGCTGCTGGCAGCCGCCTTCTTCACCGTGCTCGGAGGTTGCGCCGAAGAGCAGGCGGCGCCAACCGGGGAGCAGCTGCGACCGGTGAAGACCATCGTGGTGGGCGGAGCGTCGGCCGACGGCGTGCGCAACTTTCCCGGCAAGGTGGATGCGCTCCGGCGGGTAGATCTGGCCTTCCGTGTGTCCGGAACGCTGGCGGAGTTGCCGGTGAAGGAGAACGACGAGGTTTCCCGTGGTCAGGTGGTTGCGGTGCTCGATGCCGCCGATTTCAGGACCCGGCTGGCAGACCGACAGGCAACCTTCGGCCGGCTCGAGCGGGACTACGGCAGGGCTCAGGAGCTGATCAAGGAGAACTTCATCTCCCGATCCGACTTCGACCGGATCGAAGCTGACTACCGCAGCGCCAGGGCGGCTCTGGATCAGGCCCAGCTGGATCTGTCCTATACCGAGCTCAAAGCACCTTTCGACGGCATCATCGCCCGACGCGCCGTGCAGAACTTCGAAGAGGTGCAGGCCAAGCAGGCCATCCTGGCCCTTCGGGATCTGTCGCTCCTCGAGGTCAAGTTCGGGGTACCGGAGGGCATCGTCCAGCGCCTCAGCGAGACGCCGGAATCGGAAGTGATTCCGGTCACCGCCAGCTTCGACAGCGCACCGGATCAGGCGTTTGCGCTGACCTTCCGCGAGTTCGCCAACACAGCAGATCCCGCGACCCAGACTTTCGAAGCTACCTTTGTGTTGCCGCGGCCGGAAGGGCTGGAAGTGCTGCCCGGGATGACGGCAAACGTTTCCGTGGATCTGTCGGCCTTCTTCGAAGGTGAAGCTTACTTTCTTCCGGTCACGGCGGTGACGGCAGACTCCGGGCTGGGCGCGCACGTCTGGGTGGTGGACGAGGAGAGCGGTTCGGTATCCGCGCGACCGGTGACCCTGGGGCGCATGTCCGGCGCGTCGATCGAGGTGTTCGAAGGGCTGAACCCCGGCGAGCGTGTGGTGACGGCCGGTACCGGCTACCTGGGCGAAGGCATGCGGGTGGAGCTGCTGCCGGATACCGAGCAGGCGGAAGACAACATACCGCGAACCGCACCAGCGCAGGGCTGAGCCGTGAACATCGGTGAATATTCGGTACGCACACCGGTTATCTCCTGGCTGATCGTCGTGATCCTGGTCGGCGGCGGGATTGCCGCCTTCCCCGGGATGGGCAAGCTCGAAGACCCGGCCTACACCATCAAGCTGGCCAAGGTCATCACCCATTATCCCGGCGCGACCGCGAGAGAAGTGCAGGACGAGGTGACCTATCACATCGAGGATGCGATTCAGCGCATGGAGCAGCTGAAGCGGATCAAGATGTCCATCTCCCGGCCGGGACTCTCTGACATCGAAATTCAGTTCAAGGACAAGTACTCGACCGACGATTTTCCAGCCATCTACGACGAGCTCAGGCGACGCATCGCGGATGTGCAGCACAAGCTGCCGCCGGGCGCCGAGGCACCCACCATCGTCGATGAGTTTGCCGATGTGTACGGCGTGTTCGCTGCCATTACCGGTGACGGCTACACCTACAGAGATCTCAAAGATTACGCGGAGAACCTGAAGCGGGAGCTGGTGCTGGTGCCGGGTGTGCGCAAGGTAGAGATCGGCGGCGAGCAGCCCGAGGTGGTTTACGTCGAGATCTCACGGGCGCGTCTCGGTCAGCTGGGCATTTCGCTGGAGCGGATCCGCGAGGTGCTGGAAAGCCAGAACGCGGTGGAGGATGCCGGCCGGGTCCGGGTGGGTCAGGAGTACGTCCGCATCTTCCCCACCGGTCAGTTCGAAAGCGTGCAGGAGATCGGCGACCTGCTGGTCAGCTCGGACGACGGGCAGCAGATCTACCTGAAGGACATCGCAACCATCCGTCGCGCCTACAGCGAGGTTCCGGAAAAGCTCATCTACTACAACGGCGAGCCGGCCCTGACCCTCGGCGTGTCCATGCTGAACGGGGTCAACGTGGTGGACGTGGGCGCCGAGCTGAAGCGGCGCTTCGGAGAGCTGCAGTCCATCACGCCGCTCGGCATGGAGGTGCACCAGATCTACTTCCAGCCGGACGAGGTGGACAAATCCGTCAGCAGCTTCATCGAGAGCGTGGGGCAGGCGCTGGTCATCGTGATCGTGGTGCTGCTGCTGTTCATGGGGTTGAAGGTGGGCATGATCATCGGCGCCGTGCTGCTGATCACCGTCGCCGGCACCCTCTGGATCATGGACATTTTCGGCATCGAGCTGCAGCGCGTCTCGCTGGGTGCGCTGGTGATTGCCCTCGGCATGCTCGTGGACAACGCCATCGTCATTGCCGAGGGGATGCTGATCCGGATCCAGAAGGGCATGCCGGCCGGGGAAGCAGCCCGGGAAGTCGTCAGCAGTACCTTCTCAGCGCTGATCGGCGGCACGGCCATCGGCATCCTGGCGTTCTCGGCCATCGGTTTCTCCCAGTCGGATACCGGCGAGTTCGCTCGGTCCCTGTTCTACGTGATCCTGATCTCCCTGAGCCTTTCCTGGGTGACGGCGGTCAGCACCACGCCGCTGCTCTGCGCCTGGCTGCTGAAGCCCGAGCAGTCGGACGGCGACGTCGATCCTTATGGCGCCGCGCCGTTCAGGATCTACCGTGGCGCGCTGGCCGGTGCCATCCGCCTCCGCTGGCTGACCATCGGCGTGGTGGTGGGCCTGTTTGCGCTCTCCGTTTACGGCTTCACGCTGGTGAAGCAGGCGTTCTTCCCGAACGCCAACACGCCCATGTTCTTCGTCGATCTCTGGGCTCCGGAAGGCATCGACATACGTCAGACCCGCGACTACGCGCTGCAGGTGGAGGCGTTTCTCAGCCAGCAGGACGGGGTCGAGCAGACGACCACGGTAATCGGCGGCGGGGCGACCCGCTTCACTCTGGTTTACGAGCCGAAAGAAGATGCGGCTGCCTACGCGCAGATCATCGTTCGCACCGAAACCCGGGATCAGATTCCGGCGGTCTGGGCGGCGGTCGAAGGCTACATGTCTACGGAGCTGCCGCACCTCGATCCGATCATCAAATCGCTGCGAATCGGCCCCGGCCGGGACGGCAAGATCGAGGCCCGCTTCCATGGACCCGACCCGGTGGTGCTGCGGCAGCTCGCTGAGCAGGCCAAGGCGATCATGCGCGCGGACCCGGAGACCAAAGAGGTGCGGGATGATTGGCGGCAGCCAGCCAAGGTCCTGAAGCCCGTCTTCAACGAGCAGCTCGGCCGGGAGCTCGGCATCAACCGCCAGGACCTGGCCAGCGCCTTGCGCTCATCTTTCGAGGGCGCGCCGGTGGGGCTGTATCGGGACGGCATCCGCCTGTTGCCCATTCACGTCCGACCGCCACTCGCCGAGCGCACCGATGTCACCTTCATCGACGACGTGCAGGTCTGGAGCCCGGTCCGGCAACGCTCTCTGCCCATCGGGCAGGTGGTGTCCGGGTTCGACACCGAGTTCGAGAACACGGTGATCCGTGGCCGCAACCGGCTGCAGACGATCATCGCTTCGGCCAACCCGACCGGAGAGCTGGCCGCGCCGCTGTTCGACAGGTTGAGGCCGCAGATTGAGGCGATGCCGCTGCCGCCCGGCTACTCCCTGACCTGGGGCGGCGAGTACGAAGACGCCTTCGAGGCCCAGGATGCCCTGTTCAGCGCGCTGCCGGCGGGCTTCCTGTTCATGATCATCACCACCATCCTGCTGTTCGGAAAGCTGAAGCAGCCGCTGATCATCTGGCTGACCGTGCCGCTGGCGCTGGTTGGCCTGACGGCCGGGCTGCTCCTGTTCGGCGCTTTCGACTTCATGTCCCTGCTCGGCGCCCTCAGCCTGATCGGCCTATTGATCAAGAACGCCATCGTCCTGATCGAGGAGATCGATCAGCAGGTGGCGGCCGGTGACAAGTCGGCGATCGATGCGGTGCTGGATTCGTCCGTCAGCCGGATGCGGCCGGTTGCCCTGGCTGCCACAACCACCGTGCTTGGTATGATTCCCCTGCTGCCGGACGTCTTCTTCGTGAACATGTCGATCACCATCATGTTCGGGTTGACGTTTGCGACGCTGCTGACGCTGTTTATCGTGCCGACCCTGTACGCGACGATCTTCCGCATCAGGTCCTGAATGAAAGGGCGTCAATCACCGTGACTTGAAGGGGCCGGCGGCCGTCTCAGCCGCCGCTTCCTTCCAGCACGAACTCAGCGCCCTTCTCGGCGATCATCACCGTCGGCGCGTTTGTGTTCCCTGAGGTGATCCTGGGCATGATCGAGGCATCGATCACCCGCAGGCCCTGCACGCCGCGAACGCAGAGCCGATCATCGACCACGGCCTGGGCATCGCTGCCCATTTTGCAGGTGCCGACTGGGTGGAAGATGGTGGTACCTAGATCTCCCGCGGCCTTCATCAGCTGCTCTTCGCTCTCGTACTCGATGCCGGGTTTGAATTCCTTCGGTTCGAAACGCTCCAGCGCTTTTGCCGCCATGATCCGGCGGGTGAACTTGAGCCCCGTGACCGCAACCTGGCGATCGTAGTCAGTGGACAGGTAGTTCATGGTGATGGCCGGGTAGTCGTCCGGGTTCGGTGAGGTGATCCGCAGGTGGCCGCGGCTGGTGGGTCTGAGGTTGCAGACCGACGGCGTGATGGCGTCGAAGCTGTGCAGCGGCTCGCCGAACTTATCCAGAGACAGCGGCTGGACGTGCCATTCCATGTTGGCGCTCGGCTCGTCCTCGGAGGAGCGGGTGAAGGCGCCCAGCTGCGAAGGCGGCATTGTGAGCGGGCCGGTTCTGAACAGCGCGTACTCCATCCCCATCAGGGCTTTGCCGAACAGGGTTCGTGCCCGCCGGTTGAGCGTGCGGGTGTTGCTGACCTCGTAGATGGTACGCACCTGCAGGTGGTCGTGCAGGTTCTCGCCGACGCCGGGCAGATCGAGCGCCACATCGATGCCGTGCGCGTTCAGCAACTCCCCGGGGCCGATCCCGGAGAGCTGCAGCAGCTGCGGCGAGCCGATGGAACCGGCTGCAAGGAGCACCTCCCGGCGGGCGCTGATGGTCTCGACGCTGCGCTTGCCGAAGCGGACGCTGACGCCGGTGGCCCGCAGGCCCTGCTCGGTGCTATCCAGCTGCAGTTTCTGCACGTGGGCTTCGGTGCGTACGGTCAGGTTGGGTCGGTCCTGTACCGGGCGGAGGTAGGCCTTGCTGCCGGACCAGCGCACGCCTTTCTTCTGGTTCATCTGGAAGTAGGCGCAGCCGTTGTTGTCGCCGCGGTTGAACTCGTCGATCTTCGGGATGCCGCACTCTTCGGCCGCATCCCGCCAGGCATCCAGGATCTCCCAGTTCACCCGCCGCTCTTCGACGCGAAGCTCACCGCCGCTGCCGTGAAAAGCGTCGGCGCCGTGCTGATAGTCCTCGGACGCCTTGAACACCGGCAGCACTTCATCCCAGCTCCAGCCCCGGTTGCCGAGCTGGGCCCAGTGGTCGTAATCGCTCTGCTGGCCGCGCATGTAGATCATGGCGTTGATGGAGGAGCAGCCGCCGAGGACCTTGCCGCGGGCATAACCGATGCTGCGCCCGTTCAGGCCGGGATCGGGCTCGATCTGGTAACACCAGTCGGTGCGCGGGTTGTTGATGGTGTAGAGGTAGCCGACCGGGATGTCGATCCAGAAGTAGTTGTCCTTCCGGCCCGCTTCCAGCAGCAGCACCTGATTGCCGGGATCCTCGCTCAGCCGGTTGGCGAGCACGCAGCCGGCGGTGCCGGCGCCGATGATAATGTAGTCGTAGGCTTGCTGGTCGGGCATGGTTTGCGGCGTTCTCGAGTCAGGTACACGATACCATCAGCGCCTGGGGTCGGGAGCAAGAGACAGGAGAGAACAGCATGGCGGACAACGACAAGCCGATCAGCGGCGGTTGCCTGTGCGGGCGGGTGCGCTTCGAGGTCGACCGGCTGACGGGGCCTTTTGAGCTCTGTCACTGCCCGCGTTGCCGCAAGGTCACGGGCTCAGCCTACGCCGCCACGGTGGGGGCGCAGGCGGAGGACTTCCGCTTTCTGAGCGGCGAGGAAGCGATGCGCAGCATCACCCTGCCGCTGCGCGATCGCCCCCCGGCCTACGGTTTGAGCTTCTGCGGCGATTGCGGCTCGGCGCTGCCGACGCCGCCAGAGTCTGGTCACTTCGAGATTCCAGCCGGGCTGCTCGATGACGATCCGGGGCTTACGCCGGATAAGCACATCTACGTGGAGCACAACGCGCCCTGGCATCGCATCACCGACGAGCTGCCGTGCTACACCGCGGAAGAGATAGCGGCGCACCGGGCAGGTGCGTCTTCGTGAGGCCAGGCGCACGTTTGCCCTAAAAACGCTCCGACGCGCACTGAATATTCACCGCGCCGTCATCAGCCGTTAACGCTCTGAGCGCAGGATGCGCCGCTTTGCACGGGGCCGATTGCGGCTCCAGCAGGTGATCGGCCGGGTTGGCCCGGCCTTTGCAAAGCCCGGTGTACCAACCCCCATAACGCAAGGAGCGCAGTGATGTCCTCGATACCTGAGGCGCCGGTCAACATCCGGAGCAAGAAGGTCCCCACCCTCTACGAGTCTGATGAGTCCAAGTACGTTGGCCCGCACCGCTGGCAGGTTCGCTGGTGGGCGAAGGGCGTTCGGCGGCTGATGGAGCGTCGTGCCTACACGCGCTGGCTGGACGCTGCGGTGGACGAGATTCAGGTGCTGGGTGCTGAGCACCTTGAGGCCATTGATGGTCCCTGCGTATTCATCGCCAACCACACGAGCCACCTGGATACGCTGCTGGTGCACGGCGTCATGCCACGTGCGGTGCGACGAAAGCTGTATTTCGGTGCCGCTCAGGATCGCTGGTTCGTGAAGGGCAAGAAGAAGCTGGAGCTGAAGCCCTGGTATCAGTCCCTCGTCCTCGGCAACTTCCCCATCCTTCGGGGTGGTGGCGCGCGGGCTCTCTCCTATGCCCACTGGCTGCTCGAGAACGACCAGCACGTTTTCCTGTTTCCGGAAGGTACCCGGGCGACGGGTGACGAGCTCGGAGAGTTCAAGAAAGGCGCTGCGCTGCTGGCGCTCGAGAACGACGTGCCGGTAGTGCCGCTGTACCTCTCCGGGCTGCAGGCGATCCGGCCGAAAGGCAGTCGGGAAGCCTGCCGTGGCAATGCCGGGGTAGAGGTCCTGGCGCCGGTCCGCTTCTCTGCGGGTAGCGATCCGGCTGCTGCCACAGAGCTTCTGCAGGCGCGCCTCAACGCCGTGCACAGGAGCCACGTGGAGCGTTCTGTTAAGCCTGCCGCGGTTCAGGTGTCGGACGCGGCCTGAGCGGTTGCCCGATCAGTAAGGGCGCAGCCCGCCGAAGTGGCTGCGCACCCGGCGGTCGAGCAACCAGTAGCCGATCAGGCCGCCGGCCACCGCGCTGAGCAGGGCAGCGACGATCAGCCAGATCAGCGGCACCCGGATCCCGCCGGCGTTCAGCTCGGCCTTGAGGGACTCGTTCTCTGCCCGCAGTGTTGGTAGCTCGGTGATTCCCGCCCGGGCCTCCGTGAGCTCCGCGCTGAGCCCATCAGCCTCCGAGTTTGCCGCCTCGAGCGCCGCCTCGGTCTCTGCCAGGCGGGTCGTTATCGCCGCCGCTTCAGCTTCGACCACAGGCAGGCGTGAGCGGGCCGGTTCCGCTTCGACGATGTAGGCAGTCTTCACCCAGCCCACGTCGCCATCATCGGTGCGAACCCGGATCGACATCAGCGAGCGTTCGAGCACCGTCAGCCGGGTGCCACTGAGGAGTGTTCGGTTGGCCCGGCCGCTGGTTTCCTCGGTCGCGAAGAGACCCAGGCGAAGCTCGTCCGTTACGTAGACCACGTCGCCTTCGCTGGCCGCCAGCGCCTGGCTGGCCGCCAGCACGGCGATTAATCCGCTGACCAGGAGCCGTGGGAGGGCGGGGTACCTGAGTGGCTTCATTCGGCGTTTCCTTGTTCGGCCTTGCGGGGCAGCTCGGGGAGCGCTGGCGTGATGCCGAGCTCAGCAAGGCTTGCGGTCAGATGTGCAGCGGTCAGACCCTGGTTGGTCAGAGACCGGACCAGATCGTCCAGGCTGGAGCCAGCTGCCTGCAGCTGCTCTGCCAGGTCCTGAATGATGCCAACCGCATACGCCGTGTCGGCGCCGGTCGATGGCTCCGCCAGGCCGGCGCCTTCCCGCTCCGCCCACTGGGCAAGCTCGACCAAAGCACCATCGAATCGACGCTGGCTGATGCCGCCGGTGCGACGGAGCAGCTCGAGGGCGTAGTACTCGGCCAGCCCTTCCACCAGCCAGTCGTCGCCGCCGCCGTTCAGATCGGCGAAAGCTACGTGTATGAGCTCGTGCAGCAGCGTGCTGGTGCCGTTGCCGCTGATCAGTGGTCGATGTGGGTGCAGGTAGAGCGAGGCTGGCGCAGACAGGCCGCCACGCCACATGTCCACGCCGCTGCCGACGATCAGCAGGCGCTCGGAGAACGCCGGGAATACTTCCACCAGCGCCGGTAAGGTCCAGCGCAGGAACGCCAGCGTGTCCTGGCGTCGGAACTCCTCGCCGACCGGTGCGGCAACGGCGACCCTGCGTCCGGCGATGCTGTCGCGACGGACCCCGATCTCACCGGCGACCATCCAGCCGACCGGTCGCGGGAACAACCGATCCCGGTAAACGCTGTGCACTTCCCTGTTCGATGGCCCGTAAGGGGTCTCGAAGCGCCAGCCTTCGGGGCCCGTGAAGCTGAGCGTTGCTTCCGCCGTTGCCCCGGCCAGGGCTCGGGTCCGGGCTGCCGGGAACAGGTCGTCGAGCCGAAGCACGGCCCAGCGCTCGGTGATTCGAGCATCGTGAACGCTGCCTCGAAGATGATCGATGGTCGCTCTGAACTGCAGGCTGCCGCCAGGCTCCGGGATCGACCATAAGGTCCGGTCCCCGTCGCGCTCGATCTCACCATCACCCTGGAAGTCGGTGTAGCGGTTGCCGGGCGCGTTCAAGTCCAGGCCCCTGAGCACGTGTCGGGCCTGGCTGACGCGGATCTGCACGTCGGCCATCCCGTTGGTCGGGTCCAGATGGGCGCTGAAGTGGAGCTGATAGCTGCCCCCTTCAGCGGCAGCTTCTCCTGCCGCCACCGCCTCGCCATCGGCGCAGGCGGCGAGGGTAAAAACGGCGCCGGCCAGGCAGACGCGGATCAGGCGCTGCAGCACGAGCGTCTCCCTCTGCTCAGCGAATGCGTCCGCCGATGCTGATGCTGGTGCCCATGCCGCCGCCGCCGTAGTAGCCGCCGCCGCTGTAGGAGCTGAAGCCCACGCTGCCGTAGATCTGCGGATCATCGCAGCCCGAGAGGCCAAGGCAGAGCGTGGTCAGGAGCAGGACTCGGAAGGTTTTTCGCAGGTTAATTCTCATCGGGCTTCCTCAGTCAGCGTCGGAGTCAAAAGACCAGGTCTGCAGGGCGATCCCCGCACCGGACGGATCGGCGATCAGGGCCACCTGGCCACCGAGCGGTCGATCCTGAGCCTCCAGGTAAACAGTGCCGCCGAGCGCTTCGACTCGGGCGGTGATGGCGGCCGGATCCTCGACGCGGATGTAGGTGACCCAGACCGGACGCTGCTCGTCGAACGGATGGTTCATCACTCCCAGGGTTGGTTCGGCGCCGCGATTCAGCGTGCGATAGGTGCGGTCGGCTTCCAGCGCCACGTCATTTTCGGTGAGGCCGGTCATGCCCGTATAGAAAGCAGTGGCTGATTCCAGGTCGGTGGTCCAGAGCTCGTCCCAGAGGAAGTCGCCGTAGCCTGGCTGGCGTCGTTCCGGATCCCCTTCCGCGGTCTGCACCAGAGCCAGCAGCGCGCCTTGCGGATCCACGACGATGGCCATCCGGCCGCGGTCTGCCACATCCGTTGGCGGGGTGAGCACCTCGCCGCCCTCGGCGGCGAAGGTGGCGGCTGCAGCATCCACGTCCGCTACCGACATCAGCACCACCCACTGCGAGATGTCGTCCGCATCGTTCTGCAGCCGCGCCTCGTTGACCATGCCGCCGATCAGCCGGCCGTTGTGGCGGATCAGGCTGTAGGCGTCTTCGCCGCCGAGGTTGAACAGGTTGCCGACCCCCTGAAACTCCCAGCCGAAGAGTTCCTCGTAGAAGCGCCTGGACTCGGCCGGCTTGTTCGAGATCAGATCGCGCCAGACGATCCTTCCGGTGTCGTGTTCTCCCGTGGGCGCTTCCGTAACGGCGGGGAGGCTGACCCCCGTTGCCGTGCAGCCGAGCGTGGCCAGCAGGACAAACGCCCCTGCCATCGCCCACTGCGCTCTGTGCTTCAGAGTTGGTTGCAGAGTCCCTTGCAGCGTTTTCAATCCGATTCCTCGATCAACGATAATGGGCGGATGCTAACCCAGATTCATGGCCTGATTCGACGCTTCGCGACCCGCCTGCTGCTTGCGGTCGCTACCTGGAGCGCTGCGAACGTGGTGGCTCAGGAAGCTGACATCGACGCGCCGAACGTCAGCTACATACATGCGGCCGTGCTCGGCACCGGCACCTACACGCTGCACGGCCGCCGGGTGACCATGCTGAAGATGCCGTTCGCCTGGAAGCAGCGCCCCGCAACGCCGGAGTCGGTGGGCTGGCGGTGGCTGTTCCCGACTACGCTCGGCTATGACGATCTGTCGAAGGTCGATTCGGACATCATCGGCGCGCTGCTGCCGGACCAGCTGGTGACGCTGACCTTCATGCCGGGTGTTGAGTTCATCTACCCGGTCAACGAGAACTGGTACATCAAGCCGTTCGTCGAGCTCGGTGGCGGCCATGACTTCAACAGCCACGAGACCTTTGCCCTGACCCATCTCGGCGTGCGCAGCCTGTCGCCGTTTGAGCTCGGTGAGAACTGGCAGCTGCTGCTCGGTGCCGCCGCCCGGTGGGCAGGCGAGTACCAGTTCGATTCGGAAGACACCAACTCCTTCGGCATCATCGATCTGGGTGCCGACCTGCGCCGCAACCTGCCCTGGAAGCTGTTCGACCAGCGGCTGAACATGGGCGCCTACTACATCTATCAGCGCTACCTGCCGGAGTGGGGGGCTGGTGATGCCGTCGATTGGGAGAGCCGAAACCGGGAGCTGCACGAGTTTGGTCTGAGCCTCGGCGTGCCGCACGGCAAGAAGATCTTCGGCATCAACGTCCGCCGGGTGCGGGTCGGCTTCAAGAAAGGCGGCGACTTCCAGGGCTGGACCTTCGGCACCGAGTTTCCGTTCTGATCAGAGCCGATTAGAGCTGGTAGTAGTCCGGCAGGTCGGAGGCGGAGATTCGACGTGCGTTCAGAAACGGGTTGTGGCCGAAGTAGATGTCTTCGCCGACCAGCTTTGCCGCTTCGCCCGCCGGCCAGACGGTCAGCAGCTGGGTGCTGGTGAGGATCAGGTCCTCATCCGTCACCGGGCTGCCATCGAGCTCGGCGAGGCCCATTCCCTTGACCATGGCGCCGCTGTAGATCTGCTTGACCTGACCCTCGGTGATCACGCCACCGTCGTCGACGAAGATCCGCTCGGTCACCACCTGAAACTGATTGGTCTTCGAGGCGATCATGTTCTCGTAGAAGCCACGGACGGCGGCGCCCCCCTTCAACGTGAACGGTTCATCGCGCCAGAAGTGATAGATGGGCTCGGCGATCAGCGTGCCCATGAGCGGCTCCAGGTCACCCTTGATCTCGAACTCCATGTGGTTGCGGACCTCGGTGAGGAGGGTCCGGTGCAGCTCGTTGTCCGTGCGCGCGGCCAGCGCCTCCAGCTCGAGCCAGCTGTCGTGCGGTTCGATCGCGTTCATGACTGCCTGCTCCGGCGGTCTGCGTAGCGCGGTGGCCGGTTGCCGTGCTCATCGGTGAGGTCGAACTCTTCCGCCAGATCCTCTACCCACTGGATCGAGCCGCTGCGGGCCTTAAGATCCGGCGCCGTCAGCAGGGCGACCGCCGCCCGACCAACGAATGTAGGGGTCTGCATGCTCGACAGGTCCATTTCCTGAACCTTTGCCGCGTCCTCGATGAACTCGGTAGAGACGGCGCCCGGGTAGAGAACCACCGCGGCCACGCCTTTCGGTTCCAGCTCGATCGCCATGTCGGCCGTCAGCCGGTCCAGGCCCGCCTTGCCGGCGCCGTAGGAGCTGGAGAAGTGGTAACTCTGCCCGCCCGGCGACGAGACGTTCAGGATGGCGGCGCCCGGGCCTGCCTCGAACAACAGCGGTGCGGCATGCCAGCTGGCGACGTAGTGGGCGCGCAGGCCGATGCCCACCTGGTCGTCCCAGATCTGGATCGGGTGATCCCAGAAGCCGCCACCCCAGGCAGGCGGGCTCGGGATCTTGTAGACGTTGTTCACCAGGATGTCGATGCGGCCGGCTTCTTCGCCGATTTGCCTGAACAGCGCCTCGATCTGCGCGTCGTCACCATGATCACACTGGATCGGTCGGCCTTCGCCGCCCGCTTCGCTGACCAGCCGGGCGGTGGTGTCGATGGTGCGCTCGCCGTCGCCCGTGGTTCGACCGGTTACGTAAACGGTGGCGCCCTCCGCCCCGAGGGCAATGGCGATGGCTTTGCCGATGCCTCGGCTGGCGCCGGTCACCACGGCGATTTTTCCTGTCAGTTCAGCCATTGGCGGCTCCCGTCGGTTGTTCCTGCACGTTTTCTCCCAGAGCGCGCGCTCGATCAAGCCTGCTGGCCTCATCCTTCGGCAGGTAGCGCCAGGCCAGGGTCAGGAAGATCAGCGTCAGCACGAAGATGCCCATGGCTGAAGCGATGGCCGTCTGCAGTGCTTCCGCCTCGCCCATGCCGGAGGCCCGGAAGCCGTCGGAAAGCTGACCCATGAAGTATGGCCCTAAGGCGAGGCCGATGAAGGTGTTCACCAGGATGTAGTAAGCGCCGGCCACCGCCCGCATGCGTGGCATCACCAGGTCTGCTGCGGTGCTCGGCGGGATGCCGGGCCAGGCGGCGCTGAACAGGTGGTGCGCCAGGTTCATGGCAAAAGCCAGCATCAGGCTTTCGGTGTAGATCATGATCAGCACCAGAGGGATGGTGCCGAACACCGCCAGATAGCCGATCACCAGCCGCCCTGCCGGGTGTCGGTGTTTCATCACGTCGCCGAGCCAACCGCCCAGAGTCACGCCGAGCCAGCCGCCGATGGCGCTGCCGAGGCCGATGTAGATGCCGACCTCTGTGGCGGTGGTTTCGTGCAGCCGCAGGAGCAGGGGTGCGGTCCAGAAGCCGACGCCGTAGGTGACGAAGCTGATGGTCGGGAAAGCCAGCATGGTGAAGATCATGGCCTTCGACTTGAAGATCATGGCGAAGGTGGCGGGATCTCTGGCGGCCAGCGACTGCGCCCAGGAGAACACCACGTACACGCCGATGCCGATGGCCACCCACTGCGGCACGTTGTCCGTCAGGTAGATGAGGCCGACGGAGGCGGCGGCGATCACAACAGCAGCCAGGGCGTTTCTGGAGAGCGAGGCGCCGGCTGCCCTCAGGCCTGGCAGGTTGAGCAGCGGCAGCACCGCCATCATCTCCGTGCCCAGGACTTTCCAGGGCTCCGGATGCTCTTCGGTGACCAGCCCCTCGCTGACGCCGCGTTTCGGCTCTCTGAGCGTGCGCACCCAGGCGGCCATGAGGATGCCTGGGATACCGACGGCCATGAAGGCCACATGCCAGCCCTTGAGGCCGAACGGTGACTCGCCGGCGACCGGGTAGGCGTTGGACCAGGTGTCGAGAATCAGCCCGCCAATGAACAGGCCAATGCCGCCGCCGATGTAAACGCCGGACGAGTAGATGCCGATCACCGTCGCCCGCAGCCGGGTCGGGTAGTAGTCGGCGAGCATGGAGTAGGCGGCTGGCGAGGCGCTGGCTTCGCCGATGCCGACCCCGATCCGGAACGCCGCCAGCACCGGGAACGAGCGGGCCAGACCGGACAACGCCGTCATGGCGCTCCAGAACATGAGGCCGATTGAGATCAGGCTGCGGCGGACCCAGACGTCGGCAAAGCGGGCCAGCGGGATGCCGAACACCGCGTAGAAAACGGCGAACACGGTGCCGTACAGGAAGCCCATCTGGGCGTCGGTGATGCCGAGGTCGGCTTTGATGTCCTCGGCCAGGATCGAGAGGATGTTCCGGTCGATGAAGTTGAAGACATAGACGATGACGAGCACCGCCAGCACGTAGTGGGCGTACCAGCCGCCCAGCTTGGTTTTCTTCTCGCTCATCCCTCTCCCCATGAAGCGCGCCCTTGTGATAGCAGAGTTCCTGTCCTGGCGCAAAGCGCCGCGAGGCGTAAGATCTGGAGCAGGAGGGGATGCCATGAGCAAAGAGACCGCCATCGTCGGCGTCGCCGAGCACGGCAACTCGGCAGAGTTGGTGACCTTGTCAGTCGCCGGCCTGCTGCTCGACCGGCGCCGCGTCGATCTGACCGAAGGCCTGCCCACTCAGCCCTATCACCACGAAGGCGCCTGGGCGGTAGGCCGCTATAAGGACAGCGCCTGGTCGCGGGACGTGACCCTGGAAGAGGCGATCGAGCTGGTGCAGCAGGTCGAAGCCGCAGCGGCGGAAGGCGCGCGAAATTGCCTGGAGGCGCTTGCCGCCGAGCTGGCGGTGCCGGTGGCGCGGATTGCCATTCGCACCTGCCCGACGCTGCCAGACACCATCGAGGCCCGGATCCGCGACAACCGCGCCCAGACCATGGCTGATTCGATCATGTACCGGCAGGCGCTGGCAGCTGCGGCGGCAGAACGTGGCTGGTCGGTGGTCTGGTACGATCGGAAGCAGGTGGTCGAAGAGGCCGCCGCCAGCCTTGCCGGCGAGGACCTGCAGGCGGCGCTGAAAGCCATGGGCAAGCAGGTCGGACCGCCCTGGCAGGCCCGGCACAAACTGGCCGCGACGGCGGCGCTGGCCGCCGCCGCGAGTTAGCTTCCTACTGGGGCGTGTACCAGATCGCCGAGGTGTAGGCCCGCTCCTGGATGACCGACTCCGCCTCCGGGTGCAGCGGCAGGCCGTAGCGAACGGAGTCGTAGGTGCTCCAGCGTGGGGTTGGAATCTCGATCACCCGGGCGTAGTAGAACGCTCGCTGGTCTGGATCGAAATCCGGATCCTCCCAGACCGTGATCAGCTCGGCCGCGCCGATGGAGTTGTAGTACACGGCATTCTCCACGTCGACCGTGTTGCCGACGGGAGGCAGCTTGCCGTCGGCGCCCGGTTCGCGATCGCCGCTCCAGGCCACGTCGTACACCTGCTCGTGGGTTCTGCCCCGATCATCCAGCCAGCCTTTGACGATCTGAATGCGGTCGAGATTAGCGCCGATCGGATCGCGCAGGGCGTAAACCAGGAAGCTTGGCGACGCGCCCGCCGGCCGGCGACGCATGTCGCCACCCATGGGCACCCCTTTGTCGTAGCCGGCGAACGCCGGGCTGCGGCTGCCGGCATCTGCCTCGCTGAACTGCCAGCCGCCAAAGAAGCGGACGGTCATGCGCGAACCCGTGGTGGCGTACACCTCCTTTCGCTCCATGGCGTCGAAGATGGCTTCCCGGGTGTTCTCTCTGGCCCAGACAGCGGCCAGCCCCGACGCCACCTGCTCCCAGCCGAGGACGCAGGTGCCTTCGAAGCAGCCGATGGGATGCTCCATCCGCTCCGGGCTCGGCTCGCTGCCGGAGTGCTTGCCGAAGAAGTTGTCTTCCTGAGCGGTGGCCAGGGCCGTGTGGCTGTCCGTTGAGCCGACCACGCCAAACTTGTAGGGATTCACGCCCACCCGCTTCTCGATCTGCAGGCCGCGCTTCAGGGCTTCGCGGGCGTACTCACCGGCCAGCATGTCGTCCTGCTTCAGGGCCGACAGGGAGAGGTTGCCTTTGTCCCACTCCTCGTAGGCCGCAAACTCATCGTTCGGCGACAGGAAGGGGTGTGTCTCGCCGTCGCCCTTGATCTGGGTGATCTCGTAGAGCGGCTCCCACTTGGCACGGTTGGCGGCGTACTCGCGATCCACCCGTTTACCCTGATAGCTCTCCGTCAGCGGGAACATGATGCCGTTCGAGAGGTTGCCGTTGTGAGCGAGCGCCAGCACGTCGCCGCCGGTCTTGTCTTCGTAGTCCGCCATCCAGCGCCACAGGTCACGCGGATCCGGGCTGCCGTAGGGTTCCGTCATGGTGAACGGTTCCACCTGGCGGGCTTCCTGCTCGCCGTCGCGGAAGATCACCACCCGATGCATGTTGTTGCCGGCCACCAGCGACGTCCACTCGTAGCCGATGAAGGCCGTGAAGGTGCCCGGGTCGTTGGCAGCATCGGCCGAGGACATGATGCGATCCCAGGTACCGGCGTAGTTCTTGGTGCCGGGCAGGATCTGCAGCTCCGGGTCCAGGGTGTTGGCGGCAAAGTTCTCGATGATGTAGAGCGCGGCCTCCACCCCGTCCCGGCCACCGGCCCGGACCTTCCGGGACAGCTCCGCACCGATCTCGCTGCGCGTGATGTCCGGGTCACCCTCGAAGAGCATGGTGAACAGCCCCATGTTGTCCGAGTGATCGGCCACCACCAGCCAGTCCAGCGGTCGGGACAGCCGTGCCGGCACGCCGGTGGAAGACGTCAGCTGCTCGCCTTTGGCGAAGTTGTAGGCGTCGTCCGGGGTCAGGCGGGCGCCGAAGGCACCGGCGTCCATGGACAGCGAGGTGTGCAGGTGCGTATCGCCCCAGAGCACCTGACTCGGGAAGTTACGGTTTGCGTACGGAGAGAAACGATTCTCCGGGTAGGCCCGCTCAAGGCTGGCGGCATCCGGGGTGGGTTCTACCGCGTTGAGAGCGGTTGGCGACGCTATCGCCAGCATGACGGCCACCGTGATGCCAAGGCTTGAAGTCAAAGTCGAGCGCGCTGCGCTGAAGGTCATGGATGCACTCCCTGTCTGGTCCATTCGGCTCAGTTTCACATCAAGCGCCCGCTCATGACCAGAGCAAAAGCGGCGCCGACCCGTTCCCGGGAAATTGGTAAGCTGCAGGACTGCCTGGTTATTGAATGGAGGTGAGGGATGAGTGCAGAGGTAGCCGACGACGTTGCGGGCATCCCGCTCAACGAGCTGGACGTCAGCCAGGCGTCACTCTTCCAGAACGATACCTGGCGGCCCTACTTCGCCAGGCTTCGTCGTGAAGCGCCCGTGCACTTTCTCGAAGACAGCCTGAACGGTCCGTTCTGGTCCGTCACTAACTGGCCGTTGATCAAAGCGGTGGACACCAACCACCAGGTATTCTCCTCGGCGGAAGGGATCGCCATCGCCAGCCCGCCGGAAGGGGTGGAGCGACAGCAGCAGGGCGGCAGCTTCATCTCTGCAGACCCACCGGCGCACGGCCCGCAGCGGAACACGGTGCAGCCGGCGGTGGCGCCAAGGAACCTGGCAAACCTGGAGCCGCTGATCCGGGAGCGGGTGGTCGACATCCTCGACAACCTGCCCGTGGGTGAGACCTTCAACTGGGTGGACCGGGTGTCCATGGAGCTGACGGCCCGGATGCTGGCGACCCTGTTCGACTTCCCCTACGAAGACCGGCGCAAGCTCATCGAGTGGTCCGACATCACCACCAACGTGCCGCAGGTGACCGGCGATGACAGCATCGACATGGAAGCCCGGCAGCAGGCGCTGATGGATTGCGCCCAGGCGTTTTACGGACTCTGGGATGAGCGTGCGTCGGCGCCACCGAAGTCCGATCTCATCTCGATGCTGGCCCACGGCGAGGCAACGAAAAAACTGAACGAGAGCCCGGCTGAATTCATCGGCACCCTGCTGCTGCTCATCGTCGGCGGCAACGACACCACCCGCAACAGCATCAGCGGCGGGGTGATCGCGTTGAACGAAAACCCCGATCAGTATCAGAAGCTGCGGGAAGATGCCGGGCTGATTCCGAACATGGTCTCCGAGATCATCCGCTGGCAGACGCCGGTGATCCACATGCGGCGAACGGCCCTCGCAGACGTTGAGCTCGGAGGCGAGACGATCCGGAAAGGCGACAAGGTGGTGATGTGGTACCTGTCGGGCAACCGGGACGAGGATATCTTCGACGAGGCGGACGCGTTTCGCATCGACCGGCCCAACGCCCGGCAGCACGTCGCCTTCGGTTACGGCATTCATCGCTGCATGGGCAACCGTCTGGCCGAGATGCAGCTGCGCACGCTGTGGGAGGAGATCCACAAGCGCTTTGCCAAGGTCGAGCTTGCCGGCGACGTGGTCCGCCTGCCGAACAACTTCATCCGCGGGATCAAAGAGGTCCCGGTGCAGCTGGTCCCGCACTGAACGTGATCTTCTGGATTCGCTGCCTGCTGCTGGGCCTTGCCGGGGCGATTCTCTGGGTAACGCTGGTGGTGAGCGCCACCCTGGGCGGCTGGTTCCGCGAGCCCATCGCGCCGCACGGCGATACCGCCGCCTTTGCTGAGGCGGCAAGGGCGCTGCTCAGCGACAGCAACCAGGGCAACGTGGCGTACCGGCTGCTCGCCGGCGGCAGGGTGGTGGACGAGCACTACCTGTCGATCGGCACGCCGGTGGATGCAGACACCCTGTTTCAGGTGGCGTCGCTCTCCAAGTGGGTTACTGCCTGGGGCGTGCTGGCGCTGGTCGAGGACGGGCGGCTGGACCTGGATGCCCCGGTCAACGGTTACCTGAGCCGCTGGCAGCTGCCGGCGGCAGAGGGGCTGGATGCGGAGGAGGTGACGGTTCGGCTGCTGCTGAGCCACACCGCCGGCCTCACCGACGGGCTCGGCTACGGCGGCTTTGCGCCGGGCACGCTGTTGCAGACCCTGGAGCAATCTCTCACCCAGGCAGCCGATGCGTCCAGCCCGGACGGCGGGATCACCCGGGTCGGCGTGCCGCCGGGCAGCGAGTGGCGGTACTCCGGTGGCGGCTACACGCTGCTGCAGCTGCTGATTGAAGAGGTGAGTGGCCAGCGCTTCGAGTCTTTCATGCAGGCGGAGGTGCTGGATCCGCTCGGCATGCGCCGCTCCACGTTTGAGCCCGAGCTGACTCGAACCAGCAACGTGGCCGTTTTCTACGACCATAGCGGCAATGAAGCCACTCACTATCGCTACACCGCGCTGGCTGCGGCCTCTCTGTACACGTCGGTGGCGGATCTCTCAGCGCTGTTGAAAGCGGTTGTTCAGGGCGCCGCCGGTGAGCCCGCCGGGCGCGGCGTGATTTCAGAGGAAAGCCTGGCGCTGATGGCGACCCCGCACGCCGCCCAGTTCGGCGCCGACATCTGGGGGCTCGGCGCGTTGCTCTACGCGCCGACGGCGAGCGGCGGCTTCATCATCGGCCACGACGGCAACAACACACCGGCCATCAACACCGCGGCCCGGGTTGATCCGGCAAGCGGCGACGGCATTACCGTGCTGGAAACCGGCTCGCCCCTGCTGGCGACCCGGCTGGCGAGCGAGTGGGTGTTCTGGCAGACCGGGGTTCCGGACACGCTGGACGTGATCCAGGCAGTGCCCGACATGATCAATCGGGCGCTGCTTGGCGGCATCGGCGTGTTCGTCGCCGTGTTAGTGCTGCTCTGGTTCCTGCGTCGTCGCCGGCTGGCTGCAGCCGGCTAGCTCATCACAAGCTGAACAACGCCCGGGCGTTGCCGCCGAGGACCAGGTTGCGGCGGTGCTCGGACATGGGGGCCAGCGCCGTATGCAGCTCCTGCATTGCCGTCATGTGCGAGTCCACATGCGGGTAGTCGGAGCCCCAGAGGAACTTGTCCTCGCCGACCAGATCGCACTGCGCGTCGATGCTGCCTTCGCTTGGATCCATGACGAACCAGAAGTTCTCGCGGATGTACTCGCTCGGCGGCCGTGAGAGCACGCTAGTGGCGCTGAACCGGGCGTACTTCTCGTCGAGGCGATCCATCAGGTAGCGGACGTAGCCGGCGCCGGACTCGACGATGGCGACTTTCAGCTGCGGCAGGCGCTCGAACAGGCCGTCGCAGACCAGCGCCGCCACTGCCGGGATCAGCTGCATGGTGCCGCCGAGGCCGAAGGAAAACACCGTGTCCGGCCGCTCGTGCTCAACGTCCCACCAGCGGGTGGTAGAGAGATTGACCACCCGGTCGAAGCGCACGATCAGGTGCACGCAGATGGGCAGATCGGCATCGATCAGCAGCTGCCAGAGCGGATCGAAGTCCGGGTGTGACGGGCGCTTGCCGCAGACCGGCTCCGGCGCCAGGAACATGCCCTTGAAGCCGAGCTTCAGGCAGCGTTCCAGCTCCTGTTGGGCCAGCTCTACGTCGTACAGCGGGATGTGGGCGATGGGCAGGATGCGGTCCAGCGCCGGCTTCGCGAAGTCCCACTGCCAGTTGTTGTAAGCCCGGGCGTAGGCCATGGCCAGCTCCGGATCGTCCTCCTTGTCCCAGAGGATGCCGATGGTGGGGAAGACGACGCCCATGTCCACGCCCCACTCGTCGAGCAGCTGCACCCGGGCCTCGGTGTCGTAAGAAGCCTTGGGGCAGCCGTCCAGGTAGCTCAGGCCGGGATCAGTGAAGGCCTGCAGCGCGTCGTGCTCGGCGCCACCGAGGGCTGCGAGCCGTCCGGACAGCAGCACCTTGTCGTCCATCATCAGGGTTTCGGTGCCGTCGGCGCCCTGCTCGATGCGGATCGCCCGGTCCCGGTACTTCGGCTCCAGGTAATTCAGCCAGAGATCGGGCGGCTCCATCACGTGGGAGTCCATGTCGACCACCAGAGGTTTGCTCTCGGTCATGTGCTTACCTTCCCCCGTTCTTCTGATGCGTCAGGATGAGCCGAGGCTCAGCAGGTTTTCAACCGGCCGATAGGCGTCTTCCATGTAGGCGACGTCGTCCGGATCGATCTCCAGCTGGCTCGCAGCCACCAGCTGCTCCAGCTGCTCCACTCTGGAGACACCGACGATGGGGCTCGTGACCTCCGGCTTGGTGAAGAGCCAGGCCACGGCCACCTGGGCAGGCTTCACGCCCATCTTCTCGGCAACTTCCACAACCCGCTCGGCGACCGAGAAAACGTGGTCGCCGCGGTACAGGCTTTCGGTGCGGGCCCGGTCCTGGCCTTTCGATCGATTGGTGGAACCGGCATCGAAGCTGCCCTTGAAAGAACCAGCGAGAATGCCGCGAGCCAGTGGCGACCAGGGCGTCAGCGCGACGCCGGTCTTCGCGCAGTAGGGGTTCATCTCCCGCTCTTCCTCCCGGTAGACCAGGTTGTAGTGGTTCTGCATGGATACGAACTGGGTCCAGCCGTTCATCTCGGCGGTCAGCTGCAGCTCGGCGAACTGCCAGGAGAACATGGAAGACGCGCCGAGGTAGAGCGCCTTGCCGGCTTTCACCACATCGTGCAGCGCCTCCAGGGTTTCCTCGATGGGCGTCTCTGCCTGGCCCGGGATGCCGTGCGGGTGCCGGTGAATCACCAGATGATCGATGTAGTCATGACCGAGACGCTTGAGGCTCGCGTCCACTCCCTCCATCACGTGCTTGCGGGACAGCCCGCCCTGGTTGGCGCCACGGCCCATGGGCATGGAGACCTTGGTCGCCAACACGTACTCATCTCTGCCGACCAGCTCGTTCAGCAGCGCACCCACCACTTCTTCGCTGGCGCCAACCCCGTAGATGTCGGCACAGTCGAAGTAGTAGAGGCCCTGATCCAGCGCCGCCTTGAAGATCGGTCGGGCCTCGTCGAGGCCGAGCGTCCAGTCACCCTGGTGGCCGCGCCCGGGCACGCCGAAGTTCATGGTGCCGAGGCAGAGGCGGGAAACCCGAAGGCCGCAGTTCTGGCCGAGCTGGACGGATTCAAGCATCTGAGGTTCCTGTTTCCTGAGCGGGTGGATCGCCTAGCATGCCACAGCAAGGTGGCCCAGGAGCAAGGCGCCCGGACCCGCTTCAGCTCGTTTCCATCTGCTCGTTCGCCGCCGTGCCGAACAGCCCGTCCACATGCTCCTTGGGCAACGGCTGGGTCAGCTTGGAGACCACGAAGGTGGTGAGGATGGAAACGATCTCCCCCATAGCCGCGCAGGAGTAGGGGTTTGGCCCCTCCTGATAAAGCCAGGCGACGATGCTGTGCATCATCCCGGGATCGAACCAGGTCGGATCGAGCTGCCGGGTGTGCAGCACCAGGAAGGTCAGGAAGCCGGTCAGCAGACCTGCGTAGGCACCGTATTTGGTCACCCCGCGCCAGAGCGCGCCCACCACCAGCGGCCCGGCAAACGCCGCCATCATGCCGCCGTTGCCGATCCAGACGATCAGGGCGATGTTGGTGTCGATCAGCGCCCAGGCCATCCCCATGCAGAGCAGCAGCACCACCACGGTGGAGATGCGACTGATCGCCAGCACGCTGGCGTCCAGCGCGTCGTGGCTGAGCGACAGCTTCAGCCGTGGCACCAGCGTCCGGCGGTACAGGTCGTTGGCGATAATCTGCGAGGACGACACCACCAGCCCGTCCGCCGTGCTCATGATGGCGCTGAGCACGCCAACGCCCACCAGCGCCGCCAGCCAGGGCGGGAACAGCTCGATGAAGAGCATGGGCAGGGCGGCGTTCGGATTCATGCCGTCGTGATACAGGGCGTCGCCCATCAGCGCCCGGGCGAGCAGGCCGCCGATGCCGAGCAGGGCCATGGTGAAGCCGAACAGGAATGCCAGGCGGACGAACTGCAGCTGGCCGCCGGTATCCTTCAGCGCCCAGAGCTTGTTGCCGAGGTGCGGCAACAGGCCGAGCGGCATGTGTGCGAGCGGGATCGCGACGATGGACCACCAGGAGTGGTAGAGCGGCGTTTCCGGATTCAGAACGCTGGTCAGGTTGGCGTCCTGGGCGCCCAGGTTCTCGACCACACCGGCGAAGCCGCCGTCGACGCCGTAGCCGAGCAGCACCAGCACGATCACCACCACGGCCAGCAGCAGCATCATCGCGCCCTGAATGCCGTCCGTCAGGATGTCGGCGTGGGCGCCGCCGAGCACCACGTAAAAGAGCAGCACCACGGTGGTGATGATGAGCGCCCAGTGCGGCGGCAGGCCCAGCATGATCTCGAACATGACCAGGCCGGAAACGAGCTGGCCGGCGAGGTAAAAGAACAGGATCAGCGACATCAGCGAGACCAGCACCCGGATGCCCTCGGACTGGTAGCGATCACCCAGATACTCGGGGATCGATCGGTTGCCGAAGCGGTTACCGGCGGTGGCCACCAGCCGCATGCTGATCAGCACGCCGAAGTAGAGGCCGATCGGGTAGAGAACGTGGCCCCAGGTGGAGGCGAGCCCCCACTCGTAGGATAGCGCCGGGCTGCCTAAGAAGGTTGCGCCGCTGGCCGTGGAGGCGGCAAACGCGAACGCGAGAAACACGGGGCCGTAGGAGTTACGGGCGGTGGCGAAGTCGTCCGCGTGCTTGACCCGCCGCTGCGCGTACAGGCCGATCCCGACCATCAGGCCGATGTAGGCAAACAGAAAGATCCACGACCAGGTGATCAGCGACACTAGCAACTCCCCTCGATTCTGCTGTCGGGATCATACGGCAGACGGGGGTTGCTGTGTTTGCTGCCTGTCAGCAACGCGGGCTCAGTTCTCTTCGCTCTCTTCTTCCGCTTCGAAGTCGGCAGCGGTGGGTGACAGCTCGCCGAACATGCCGCTGGTCGGCAGGTCCGGCTTGAACGCCATGTGGCAGCCTTCGCAGATGTCGACGATCTCGTCGCCCGAGCTCGAGATGCGGCTGATGTCGCGGGCGGCAACGGCTTTCACCGCTCGATCACCGGCAGCTTCCAGCTTGTTCGACCAGTCCTGCCACTGCGGATCGGCTGTCCACGCTTCATCCAGCGGGCCGTTGCCCGGGATCACCAGCAGCGCGCCTGCCACCTGCAGCTGGTACGCCATGCGCTCCAGGTTTCGCCAGTCTTTGTCCGTCTCCGGGTTCCGCCAGGCAGCCAGCCAGATCGGGTCGGCGGAGTGGTTGACCAGCGCCACCATGACCTCGTTCAGGCTGACCGGCAGGCGGAAAGGTTCTGCCGCCGGGGCGGGCGCAGTTGCCTGAGCGGCGGGCTCCGTGGGTGCTGCGACCTGCTGGCCGCAGGACGCGAGCAGGACGGTGGCCAGGCTGATGCAAATGAGCAGCTTGAGTTGATGGCGCATGACGTATCCCTTCTCCTGTCAGATCTGCTTTTGAATATGCGCCCCGGCAAGCCGAGGACATATAGGTGATATCCGCAGGCTGACGAAACATTGAAGAACGGTAGCTGGAAGGGCTAGTTTGTAGGCAGATGAGGTTAAGGGGGACCCCATGAACGACACGACCATCGATCCGGACGCGCTGAAGCGTTACTCGTTTTCCGTGTGGAGCTACAAGATGGGCGAGATGGTGTCGCTGATGATCCATCTCGGAGACCGGCTCGGGCTCTACAAGGCGCTGCAGGGTGCGGGCGCCGTGACGGCTGCAGAGCTTGCGGAGAGGACGGGCCTGAAGGAGCGCTGGCTGCTGGAGTGGCTGCGCGGCCAGGCGGCGGCGCGGCTGTTGCACTATCACGATGGCGACCGCTTCGAGCTGCCGGCAGAAGGAGGGGAGGTGCTGGCCAACGAGGAAGGCAGCCTGGCGTTTGCCGCTGGTGCCTTCTCCGGTCAGACCCCGCCGGAGACCGTGGACAAGCTGGTGGACGCGTTCCGGACCGGGATCGGCCTCTCCTATCAGGATCTGGGTCCGAACGCGGCGCACCGGACGGAGCGCATGCTGGGGCCCTGGACCCGACGGGAGCTGGTGCCGAACATCATTCCGGCGCTGGATGGGGTGGTTGCCAGGCTCGAGGCCGGCGCGGTGGCGGCGGACGTTGGTTGCGGCGGCGGTGTGGCCCTGATCGCCATGGCGGAAGCCTTTCCCAACTCGGAGTTTCACGGCTACGACCCGAGCCAGCACGCCATCGATCGCTGCCACGAGAAGGTGGAGGCGCTCGGCCTGGACAACGTGCGTCTCTTTGTTGCGGGCGGCGAGAGCCTGCCGCGCGCACCAACCTACGACTTCCTCATCACCTTCGACTGCATCCACGACATGACCAGGCCAGCCGAGGTGATTTCCGCCATTCGCAACGCGATGCAGCCCGACGGCACCTGGCTGATCAAGGACATACGCAGCCAGCCGGAGTTCAAGGACAACATGAAGAACCCGCTGCTGGCCATGTTCTACGGCTTCTCTGTGTCCGCCTGCATGTCATCAGCCCTGTCGGAGCCTGATGGCGCCGGTCTGGGCACGCTGGGGTTCAACCCGGAGGTGGCCGAGCAGATGACGCGGGAGGCTGGATTCAGCCGCTTCCAGATGCACGACTTCGAAGATCCCAGCAACCTGTACTACGAAGTCCGCCCCTAGCCGCTTAAGGGAATCCACGGATTACCATCGCGAGGCGGGCGGCTAGTCTGAGCTGACGCGTTTGAGGTGAGGTGGGTTCCTATGCGGTTGCTGCGACTGCTCGGTCTGTTCCTGGTTACAGGTCTCGCGCAGGCCGAAGAGTCGGCAGAGGTCGATGACGTTCTGGATGTGCAGACGAGCTACCAGCAGAGCGCCATCGAGTCTCAGGTCCGACTCGACGAGCTCGACGACGAAACCCTCACCCTGATCAGCCAGTACAACAGCGAGCTGGCCCGCTACGAAGACTTAAGAACCTACAACGACAACATGCGGCAGCTGCTTGCCAGCCAGGCCGCGGAAAAGGCGCGCCTGGAGCAGGAGCTTGCCGAGGTGGAAGTGGTGCGACGCAGCGTCGTGCCGCTCATGGTCGAGATGGTGGATGTGCTGGAGAAGTTCATCGACCTCGATCAGCCCATGCTCAAAGAAGAGCGTCTGGCCCGGCTCGCGGAGCTGAAGCGCAACCTCACGCGATCGGATGTGGAGATCGCCGAGCGCTATCGTCGGGTGATCGAGGCTTACCAGATTGAAGCCGACTACGGCCAGACCATCGAAGCCTACGAGGGCCCGCTCAGCCTCGGTGACCGTGAGCTGACCGTGGATTACCTGCGGGTCGGCCGCGTCGGCCTCTACTACCTGAGCCTGGATCGGGAAACCGGCGGCATCTGGGACGCGACGAGCGCGGACTGGGTGGCCCTGAACGACTCTCAGCTCGATGCCCTCGACTTTGCGGTGCGGGTTGCGCGCAAGCAGGCGCCGCCAAACCTGGTGCCGTTGCCGCTTTGGACCAGGGAGACGCCCTGATGCAGAACTTTAGAGCGGTTCTGATCTGCTGGTTGCTCTTTGTCGCCCCAGCAGCGGCTGGCCAAACTGCTGATGATCTCGAAGCGGCCGAGGCTACCCAGGCGGTAACGCTGGGAGAGCTGGTGCAGCAGGTGAAGGAGGGCGGCAGCGAGCGGCGACGGGCGCTGGAGGCTCGGGAGCAGCGATTCCTCGAGGCGCGGGACGAGCGCGCCTCGATGTTCGAAGAGATGGCGCGGTTGCGGCGGGAGCAGGAAGCCCTGGCAGATCAGCTGCGCAATCGCTTCGAAGCGGGCGAAGAGGAGCTGGCTGATCTGGAAACGCTGCTCGATGAGCGCTCGGGCGATCTGAAGGACGTGTTCACCGCGGTCAGCCAGGTGGCCGCTGATGCCCGGGCGTCGGTGCAGAACTCCATGGTCTCGGCCGAGGTCGGCGATCGCAGCGAGCTGCTGTCGCGGCTGGCCAGCACCGATACGCTCCCGAGCGCGGCAGATCTCAGGGCGCTGTGGCTGACCCTGCTCGACGAGATGCATGAAAGCGGCCGGGTGTCCCGCTTCGAGGCGCCGGTGATCGTTGCCAGCGGCGAAGAGGTTATGCGGCGGGTTACCCGGGTGGGTACCTTCACCGCCCTGGCCGAAGGTGAGTACCTGCGTTTCCTGCCGGACAGCGGCAGGCTGCTGGCGCTGGCCAGGCAGCCGGCCGGCACCAGCCGCAGCGACGCGCTTGCTTTCGAGGCGCGCGAAGAGCCGCTGGCCATGGTGGCTCTCGACCCGTCCCGAGGCGCGATCCTGTCGCTGGTGGTGCAGACGCCTGCGCTGGATGAGCGGCTCGCTCAAGGCGGCGTGATCGGCTATCTGATCATCCTGCTCGGATTGATCGGCGCGGCGCTTGGCCTGGAGCGTCTGATCCAGGTGGCCATCGCCAGCCGGCGCAGCAGGCAGGCGCTTGCTAACGATGATGCGGAGCACCCGATCGGCCAGCTGCGGGCGGTGGCGCAGAACCCGGACTACCTGAAGGATGCAGACGCGCTGTCTGCGAAGATGGACGAGATTGTCACCGTCGCTTCTCAGCGCCTGAACCGGGGGTTGCCGATCCTGGCGATCTTCGCAGCGGTCAGCCCGCTGCTGGGTCTGCTCGGCACGGTGACCGGCATGATCGAGACCTTCCAGGTGATCACCCTGTTTGGCGCCGGCGATCCGCGGCTCATGTCCGGCGGTATCTCCCAGGCCCTGATCACCACCCAGCTTGGTCTGGCCGTGGCCATCCCGTTGCTGCTGATCCACAGCTTCGCGCAGAGCCGGGCCAACACCCTGATCACCGAGCTGGACGAGCTGGCGGCGGACGTGTTCGCCAACAGTCGGGTCAACGCGGTGGGGGAGCGCTGAGGTGTTTGCCGACTGGCTTCAGTCGAGCAGCCTGCTGCTTGCCGGCGGCTGGGTGATGGTGGCGATCCTGGCGCTGTCCGTCCTGATGTGGGTGCTGATCCTGGATCGTTACCTGTTCTTCTTCCGTCACCGTGGCGAGCTGGTCCGGGATGCGGTGACCGTCTGGACGGGCGCCGTTGGCGCTTCGCCGCAGCTGAACCGCCGCCTGCGCGAGTCCCTCACCGCCTCGTTCCATGGCCGCCTCGCCAGCTGGCTGATCACCATTCAGGTGATCACCGCGGTGCTGCCGCTGCTGGGCCTGCTCGGCACCGTCGGCGGGATGATTCAGACGTTCGAGGTGATGACGGTGTTCGGCACCGGCAACGTGCGCGGCATGGCGGACGGCATCTCTCAGGCGCTCATCACCACCATGGCAGGCCTGATGACCGCTCTGGCCGGCATGTACTTCGCCGGTGATCTGTCCAGCCGCATCGAGCGGGAAACGGAGCGGCTGCGGGAACACCTGATCACCCGATCCGGCTCGGAGAGCGCCTCATGATGCGGCTGCACACCCGCGAGGAAGGCGGTGCAGCGGCGATCAACCTGACGCCGCTGATCGACATGGTGTTCATCCTGCTCATCTTCTTCGCCGTGAACTCCACCTTCGTGAAGTTCCCGGGCGTCGATGTGGACCAGCCTGTTGCGAAGACGGCAACCGTGCAGCAGGCGAGCACCGTGCTGATCGCCATCACCGCCACCGGCGAGGTCTGGATCGACAAGAAGAAGGTAGACGTGCGTCGCCTGCGGGGCGTGGTGGAGCAGATGCTGGTCGAGTCCCCCGATGCGTCGGTGGTGGTGCTGTCGGACGAGGACTCCCGAACCGGCATCGTCGTCGAGGTGATCGATCAGGCTCGTCTCGCCGGCGCGGGCAAGGTGGCGCTCGCAGCCGCAGAACCGGAGCAGCAGGGGCAGTGAGCACGCTGCGCGCAGCGCCCATCCTGCTCGGCGCGCTGGCCATCAACCTGGGGCTCTACCTGCTGATGGAAGGCATGATCTCCAGGGACAGGGTCCGCGTGCTCGATCTGTTCGATGCGCAGACCATCGAGTTCGTCCGCTCACCCATTGAGGATGAAACCCGCACCAAGGACCGACGTCGGAAGCCACCGCCCAAACCCCGGGACGTCAAAAAGCCGAAGGCGGAAGTGGACGACATGACCAGCCGCTCCGAGCTGCCGGCGGACTTCCAGTCTTACAACGTCTCCAGCCTGCTCGGTGAAGGGGGTGGCGTCGGCCTGGGTCAGCGCATCGTCCAGGGCAGCGGTGAGGGCATGAAGATGGTGATGGCCAGCGACCTGACGGCGCTGGCGAAGTTTCCGCCGCAGTACCCACCCTGGGCGCTGCAGCGTGGCCTGGAAGGTTGGGTGGATCTCACCTTCATCGTCACCGAGCAAGGCACGGTGATGGACCCGGTGGTGACCGACGCCGATCCACGGGGCGTGTTCGAGGATGCGGCGCTGGCGGCGGTTGCGCGCTGGCGTTTCCAGCCGGTGATGGAAGACGGTGAAGCCAGGGCCGTGCGCGTCTTCCTGCACGTCGATTTCGAGATTCCCGAATGATCCGGGATGCTGCAGCCGGCCGACAGAGCGCCCGCTGGCCCGTGCTGCTGGCGGCGCTGGCGCTGGCATTCACATCGCTCGGGCAGAGCCCGGATGTTGCCGGCGCTGAAAGCGTCAGCCCGATGCTCGCCCAGCAGGTGCTGACCATCCTCACCGAAGCGGAAGAAGATCCGGAGGACGCGCTCGCGGATCTGGCCCGCCTGGTGGAGCGCGCTCGAACGGATCGGGACCTGGCGTTTGTCATGACCGAGCGGGCGGCGCTGCTGATCCAGCAGGATCAGCTGGACGTAGCCAGAGCGGAAGTTGCCCAGGTGCTGACGGATCGGCCCCCGGAGTTTGCGCCTCGATTGCGCAACCTCTACGCCACCACGCTGCTCGCCGAGGAGGACTATCAGGGTGCGGTGGCGCAGCTCGAGCTCTGGGCGACGCACTCGGAAACACCGCACCCGCACGGTCTGTTCCTGCTCGGTTATGCCTGCATCCGGCTCGAGCGCTATGACGACGCGGTGCTGGCGCTGGAGCGGGCGGTGGGCTCGGACTACCCGACCCGGGATCAGTGGGTGGAGCTGCTCGCCTTCGCCTACACCCAGGTCGGTCGGCCGGAAGATGCGGTCGGCCTGCTCAAGTCGCTGATCGCTGAGCGCCCGGAGCGAGCCCGCTGGTGGAAGCAGCTCGGTGGCATCCTGATGCTGCTGGAGCAGATCCCGGAGGGAACGGCTGGTCTGGCTGTTGCTCAGACGCTGGAACCGATGAGCTACGCCGACCAGCGACGCCTGGCCAGATTGTTTGCGCACATCGGCATGCCGGCGGATGGGGCTGAGCTCCTCGGTGCTGCCATTGACGGCCGCGAAGAGGCTGCCGGGTTCGAAGAGCTCATGTTGCTTGGCGAGCTGTGGATGCTGGCCCGGGAAACCGATCGCGCCATCGAGGTGTTCACGGCCGCCCAGGAAGTGGCCGATCAGGGCGAGGCGGCCCTGCTGATTGCCCAGCTGCATGCCCAGCGCGAGGAGTACGCTTCGGCGCGGGACGCGCTGGAGTTGTCCGTCGCAGCCTATGGCGAGGCGACCCCGCCGCGCGCGCATTACCTGCTTGCGGTGGTGCAGATCAACCTCGGCGATCTGCGCGCGGCTGCCGCCGCGGTTGATCTCCTGCTGGCAGACGAGGACTATCGTGATCGGGCCGCCAACCTGGCGACCTTTATAGACGGTATGCTCGATCAGGGTTGAGCCGGCAGGGAGTTAAGGTGGGGCTGACAAGCGAGCAGAAGTTTCTCTTCGATCTGGAAGGTTACATCGTGCTGCCCGGCGTGCTGAGCGACGCCGAGTGTGAGGCGCTCAGCGAGCTGGCCGATGCGGCCTGGCCGAAGCAGGCAGGCGAGGGTGCCTTCCGGCGGACGGAAGCGATCAGCCTCTGGGGCAAGCCGTTCCTCGATCTGATGGATCATCCGAAGGTGCTGCCGGTGCTGGTGGAGCTGATCGGCAGCCGTCTGCGCATCGACCACGACTACTGCATCTTCATGGAGCGAGGCGCGTCCGCCATGGAGATCCATGGCGGCCCGCGGCGAATCGAGACCGATCACTGGTACTACTACTCCGACGGCATCATGCGTAACGGCCTGACGGTGGCGACCTTTGCACTGACGGATGCAGAAGAGGGGGATGGCGGCTTCGTCTGCGTGCCCGGCAGCCACAAAACCAACTTCATGCAGCATCTTCCGGAAGCGGTGCGCAACCACGAGGAACTGCCTCACTACGTGCGCAACCCGCCGCTCGCCCGCGGCGACGTGCTCATCTTCACCGAAGCGCTCATGCACGGCACCCGACCCTGGCAGGGCGAGCAGGAGCGCCGGGCGCTGCTATTTAAGTACAGCCCGCCGCATTCCAGCTGGCGGATCAAACCCTACGATCCTGCGGACTACCCGGACGCGACGGCGCAGCAACGACGCCTGATGGCGCCGCCCTCGGTGGAAAACCACCAGAAGGTGATCCAGACCTGACGACTGTGCGCTGGCACACAGTTCGGCTGCTGCCGGTTGCGGACAATGCCCGGATGCGCCTCCGGATTTCATCATTACGTCTCGGCGTGATCATTCTCAGCGCGCTCTGCGCGTTGCCAGCCCATGGGCACGAGCCCATGGCGCATGACTGCGTTGCCCCAGAGCGGCCTGCCAACGATCAGGACGATCAGCTCTGGAACCAGTTCCTCCAGGACATCGATGTCTTTCAGACCTGCATCACCCGAGCCGCGGACCGCCACCAGGCTGCCTCGGATGCCCATCAACGAGCTGCCTTCGCCGCCGTGGACGCCTGGAACGATTTCGTTCGCACCTCGCTGAACGCGCCGGAGGACTTCCCCTGGCCGCCGGAAGGCAACTGAAGCTCGTAATTCCTGAAGGTTCGACTTAAGGTTCTCGCTGCAGCAGGTCGTCACGCATGGAGGCGCAATGGCGGGCACAGGAAGTGCAGCACACGTAGGCGGTAAGCATGTGCGGGTCGCGGACGACGATGGCTACCAGTTTCCGATGCTGGTCATGTACCCCTCAGACACCCCCGCCGGGCCGGTGGCCTTCGGCCCCTTTAATCTGAACATGGCGGCGAACGCCCAACCGCGCTCCGGCAGCTATCCGGTGGTGCTGATTTCCCACGGCTCCGGCGGAACACATCTGGGTTACCTGGAGCTGGCCAGACGTCTGGCGGTGGCGGGCTACGTGGTCTGCATGCCGGAGCATCCCGGCAACAACCGGAGCGACAACGCGCTCGCCGACTCTCCGGAGAACCTCGCCAACCGGCCCCGGCACCTGACCCTGGCCCTGGATCTGATTCTCTCGGACGCGTTGCTGGCACCGGTGCTCGAGGCAGAGCAGGCGGCGGTCGTTGGCCACTCGATGGGCGGTTACACGGCACTCGCGATCGCCGGCGGCCAGCCGAGCACGCAGGACGGACAGACAGTGCCGGTTCAGAAAGACGACCGTATCAGGTGCCTGGTGCTGCTCGCTCCGGCCACGCCCTGGTTCGTGAAGCCGGGCGCGCTGGCGGCGGTCCGGGTACCGGTGCTGATGCTGACCGGTGAGCGGGATCCGCACACGCCGCCGTTTCACGCCGAGGTGGTCAGTAACGGCCTGCCGCCGGAGGCCCGGCTCGAGCACCGCGTGGTGGCCAATGCCGGGCACTTCTCCTTCATGAGCCCGTTTCCGGACGTGATGGTGAGCCCCGACTTCATGCCGGGGAACGACCCAGACGGGTTCGATCGGGCTGCCTATCAGGACGTGCTGGCCCGTGATGTGCTCGGTTTTCTCGACGGCGCGCTGGCGTGACCGTCTGCACGCCCGATGCTGACCTTCGTCACACTTTGACCTGAACCCGGTTGTCCGGCGGCGGTCTGAAGTGAGAATGTGCGGCTGCAGCATCTGCTGCATCACCCTGCCGAACCGCTGAGTCCTTCAGCGGATCTGAACTCAAAGGAGAGATTCATGAAGCAACTGAAAGTACTGATTTGCGCGTTGATTATTGTCCCCGTCGCAGGCTTTGCGGCCGCACCACCGGCGGAAATCCGTTACGACTTTCTCGACCTGGGCGTGACCTTCGGAGAGGTGGATGCCGCTGGCGGCGATGTGGACTTCTCAGGTTTCGGCATGGCCGGCTCCTGGGGTTTCCATGACAACTTTGCGCTGTTTGCGTCCCTCGGCACCGGCGAGATCGATGCCTTCGGTGACATCGACACCACGGAGTTCTCCATCGGCATCAACCCGCACTTCGCGATCAATGAGAGCCTGGACATCGTGATCCCGGTGGCGATCGAGTGGGCCGACTTCGATGCAGGCCCGTTCTCGGATGACGATACCGGCTACTCCATCGGTGTTGGTGTGCGCTGGCTGATCAACCCGGCCTGGGAGTTCGGCGCCGGTATCCGCCACGTCGATATCTTCGATGGTGATGAGCAGACCGTTGGAGCCAACATCCGCTGGCACCTGAACCACCTGTTCTCGCTGGGTCTCGGCGGCGATTTCGGCGACGACACCACGGCCGTACTGCTCGACGCGCGCTTTTCCTTCGGGGGCTGATCAGCCCTCAGGTGTTCGGGCCCAGCTGTCCAGCAGGGCCCGGGCATCGTCGAACTCGGGATGGAACCCGAGCACGTCTTCCACCAGATTTCTGGCCAGGAAGTTGTCGCCCGCGGCGTGGGCAGCCTCCGCCTCTTCGATCAGCGTGACCGCGCTCAGATACATCAGCCGCAGTCCTTCCTCATTACCCGGGTCCATGTTCAGCACCTGAGTCAGGTGGCTGACGGTGTTTGCCTGCACGGGCGTGACGATCAGGCCGGCATCGTAGAACGCCTTGGCCTCAGCCAGCAGCGAAGCGATCAGCAGCTGCTCCTGCTCGCTGTTTGCCGGTAAGGGGCGGATGTCGCGGAAAGTTGCGGGTTCTTCTGGCGCCGGCAGCGTTGCCGGACTCGACGGCTGCGCTGCCGTCCGCGCCGATGACCTTCGTGCGAGAGTTTCCGTGCTCTGGCTGGTTTCGATTCCCTGCTCGGTCAGAGGCAGGTAGTTGGTCAGCGGAAAGTCCACGCCTAGCGTCTGCCCGTCTATCAGGTAGAGATAGGTAGGCGCCAGCAGGGCGGCTGCAGCAACCAGCCCGGCCAGCGGCCGATGCCGCCTGGCCTTCATGGTGGGGCGAGGCGATAGGGTCGCTACCGGCGGCAGCTCCTCGAAAGCAGCCGTGGTTGCGATGTCGGCCTCTGCCGCAGCGGTGTTCGGAGTCTCAACCGGGTCTGCCGGGTTGGCGGCGAGGGCCAGGGGGTGTGCTTCCGGCACCTCGTCCGGAATCTGGTGATCCCATCGGCTGAGCGCGTCCGCGGCTTTCGCCTGCTCGGCCGCTTCCTCGATGACCAGGTCCGCAGGCGCCAGGCGCTCGCTGAGGTCCGGTTCCGGCGCCGGCAGCAGCGCCTGTTCGATCAGGGTGACGGGCTCGTCCACCCGGGTCAGCGTCAGCGTCGGTGAGTCGGTGGGCATCAGGCGGATCTCGCGGTCGATCCGCGCGCGGGCGCCTGCCTGGAAATCCGGCGTCAGGATCAGCGAGCTGCCGGGGAAGCTGAGCTTCAGGGTGAGCCCCTCGACAAACGTGAGGTGCTGCAGGCTCAGGCCGCCGTCTTCCGAGAACGTCCAATCCATGGCCAGTGCCTGCAACGTCAGGCAGCCATGGTCGCTGGAGATGCGCAGCAGCGCGTCTTCCCGTGCCGGGCTCAGCACGGTCTGGCCTCGCTCGTCTTCGCCGATCATCAGATCCTGCGCGAGCTTGAGTACCAGATCGCCCCCACAGGCGATCAGGAACCAGTCCTCGGTCCTATAGTCCGCCCTGTTATCAGTCAACATTATTGTCAGGGTCTTGTGTCCTTCCGATTCCAGACTACTACGAAGTTCCGCGTCATGCACAATCTAGATAGGTCCGCTATCGCAACGATTTTTCAGGGTTTTTTTGCTGACATGTTCGCCAACGTAGCCGTCTGGCGTATTCCAGGTATAGTTCTGGACCTTGTCTGGGGAAGGGGGAATACCGGTGGCATCTGCTGGAAACAGGGCTGAGAACACGTCCGATACCGTAAAGCGCACAGAGAAGCGCACGTTCTGCCGGGTCTGTGAACCCGCCTGCGGGATGATCGCCACCGTCGAGGGCGACCAGCTGCTGAAGCTCACCGCCGACAAAGACCACCCGATCTCGAAAGGCTTCGTCTGCAACAAAGGCATCTACGGTGCGGAGGTGCACAACGATCCGGACCGACTGAACCAGCCTCTCAAGAAGGTGGGTCCGGGCCAGTTCGAGGCCATCAGCTGGGATCAGGCGGCCAGTGAGATCGCCGCCCGGCTGAAGGAAATCATCGATCGCCATGGCGGCGAGGCGGTGGGCAGCTACACGGGTAATCCCAATGCCTTCAACACGCTGTTCGGCCCGTCTTACGGCAACTTCATCCGCCAGACCGGCGCCCGCTACTTCTTCAGCTCGGGCACTCAGGATTGCGCCAACAAGTTTGCCGCCAGCGAGGCGGTCTTTGGCACCCGCACCCTGCATCCGCTGCCGGACCTGGATCATTCGGACTTCATTCTGATCCTCGGCGAGAATCCGGCGGTCAGCCACATGTCCTTCGTTTCGATCCCGAACCCCATGGCCCATCTGAAGGCTGCTGAGGAGCGGGGCGCGAAGGTGCTGTACGTCAATCCCCGGCGCATCGAGTCTGCGGCGATCGCCGGTGATGTGCTGAAGATTCGTCCGGATACCGACGTTTACCTGCTGGCCGCGCTGATCCACGAGATCGACCGCAGCGTCGGCTTCGATGAATCGATTCAGGGCCGGGGCGAACGTCTGGAAGCGCTGCGGGCGTTCGTTGCCGATTACCCGGCAGAGAAGGTGGCCCCCGTCACCGGCATTGCGGCCGAAGAGATCCGGGCCCTGGCCCGAGCCTTCGCTTCCGCGCCCAGCGCCTGCGCGCACATGTCCACCGGCGTGAACATGGGCCGGCAGGGAACCCTCGCCTACTGGCTGCTGCAGATGCTCGTGTTCGTCACCGGCAATCTGGGCCGGCGTGGCGGCAACTTCTACTCTCTCGGCTTCTACGAGCGGAGCACGGCGGCCGGCCGAGCCGTTCCGGAGGGCATGCTGGAAACGCCGTTCGGCGAGGTGCGCAAACCGGGTGGCGTCGGCATCAACCTGCCCGGCAACCTGCTCGCCAACCACATCACCGAGCTCGAGAACCCGATCCGCGCGCTGTTCGTCAGCTCCGGCAACCCGGTGCTTTCCATTGGTGGCGAAGCGCACCTGCGTGAGGCCATGGACTCCCTGGAGCTGCTGGTCTGCGTGGACATCTACCGGAACGCCACCGGGGAGTACGCGGATTACGTGCTGCCGGCGGCGGGCGCCTTCGAGCGGGAAGACATCAATTTTGCCGGCATCGGCCTGCAGTTCGATCCGTCGGTGCAGTTCACGGAAGCCGTGGTGCCGCCCGCTTTCGAGCGCAAGCCGGACTGGTGGATCTACGAGCGCCTGGCGCAGGCCATGGGCTACAGCTCAGCGCTCGACGAGTTGCCGGAAGGCGAGCTGCCGGACATGTGGGGTCGGGTCAACGCCATGCTGCGCTCGAGAGGCCACAGCATGGCCGAGCTGCGGCAGGAGCAGATCATCGCTCTGGAGCGATCGAAGCCGGAAGACTTCTACCAACGCTACCTGCAGCGCGACTCGGAGATGGTGGATTGCTGCCCCGAGGCCTTCGCGCCGGCCATCGAGCGGATGGGCCTGCTGTTCGCAGAAGAGGTTGCGGCGCCGGCATCGGCGCTGAAGCTGATCAGCAAGCGGGATGCCTACATGTTCAACTCCTGGTACGCCAACGTGGCCAAGCTGAAGGCGAAGGACCGGGACAGGAACTACCTCTACATGCACCCGCAGGACGCCGAGGCGCGGCAGATCGGAGAGGGCAGCACGGTCCGCATCGCCAACGAGCAGGGTGCCATCGAGGCGCCGGTGAAGCTGACGGACGATCTGATGGCGGGGGTGGTGGCCATGAGCCACGGCTGGGGCCAGGGCGAAAGCAAAGGCATGCGGGTGGCCAGCGGTGCACCTGGTGTGAACTGCAACGCGCTGCTGCCCTCAGGCCCGGGCAGCTTCGAGCCGCTGTCGAATCAGTCCCACATGACCGGAATCCCGGTCGAGGTCAGCCCGTCCGGCTGAGCGCGCGCCTGAACCACAGGCCTGTGAGTCACACCGGTCCGAGGCGGCCAACTGCCGGTCCCTGGAGGTCAGGGACCGGTCTCAACGTGCCAGCCCGGCTCAGCGGCGCTGCTGAGCCTCCATCATCGCCCGCTCCATCTGCTCCATCACCTGATCGATGGTGAAGCTGGCAGCCTTCTGCCGCGGCGGGAACTCCTGGAAGGTCTGCAGGAACTGGGCCGCGGTCGCCTGGGCGCCGAACAGCAGGAACACCCGGTCCAGCAGCCAGTCGTAGTAGGTGTTCGAGGTGAAGTAAGCCCGCTCGTAGGGGTCACGACGCAGGTTGAACAGCAGCGGCACCCGCAGCGGGGTAAACGGCTCGATCCAGGCCCGCATGGTGGTTCTGGCCTTCTGCTCCATGAACATCATCTTCCAGTCACCCAGCCGCAGCGCGGTCAGGTCGCCGTCATCGGAGAAGTAGAAGACTTCCTGACGCGGGCCTTCTGCGGTCTCGCCGGTCAGCAGCGGTAGCATGTTGTAGCCGTCCAGATGCACCTTGTAGCTGCGACCGATGGCGCGCACGTTGCCGGCCTTCAGGCGCTCCTTGATGTCGTCCGCCCCCACGACCGCCAGATAGGTGGGAAACCAGTCCATGTGGTGAACGATCTCGTTGGTCACCGAGCCTGCTTCAATCTTGCCGGGCCAGCGGACCATGGAAGGCACCCGCCAGCCGCCTTCCCAGTTGGTGTTCTTCTCGCTCTGGAACGGCGTCATGGCCGCATCCGGCCAGGTGTTCATGTGCGGGCCGTTGTCCGTGGAGTAGTGGACGATGGTGTTGTCGGCGATGCCGAGCTCGTCGAGCAGATCGAGCAGCTGGCCGACGTGCATGTCGTGCTCCAGCATGCCGTCGGCGTACTCGTCCTGGCCGGAGATGCCGCGCAGGCTGTCTTTCACGTGGGTGCGGAAGTGCATGCGGGTGCCGTTCCACCAGACGTAGAAGGGCTTGCCCTGATCGTGCGCACGCTTGATGAAGTCGATGGCGGCAGCCACGGTCTCATCGTCCACGGTTTCCATCCGCTTGCGGGTCAGCGGGCCGGTATCCTGGATCTCGCCGTCGGCGGATGACTTGATCACGCCGCGCGGGCCAAAACGCTCGCGGAACGCGGGATCCTGCGGGTAGTCCTCGTTCTCCGGCTCCTCTTCCGCGTTCAGGTGGTAGAGGTTCCCGTAGAACTCGTCGAAGCCGTGGTTGGTCGGCAGGTGCTCGTCCTTGTCACCGAGGTGGTTCTTGCCGAACTGGCCCGTAGCGTAGCCGTACTCCTTGAGCAGGGCGGCGATGGTCGGGTCTTTCTCTGAGAGCCCGAGCTCCGCGCCCGGCACGCCGACCTTGGAGAGGCCGGTGCGGTAAACGCTCTGCCCGGTGATGTACGAAGACCGCCCGGCGGTGCAGGACTGCTCGCCGTAGTAGTCGGTGAACATCATGCCTTCTTTGGCGATCCGGTCGATGTTCGGTGTCCGGTAGCCGACCAGGCCAAAGGTGTAGGCGCTGATGTTGCTCTGGCCGATGTCGTCGCCCCAGATCACCAGGATGTTCGGATTCTCTGCCGCCGCAGCCCCGGCCGAGGCAAAGCTCAAGAGCAGCGAGAGGATAATGGTGAGAGCCGGGCTGGCCTTTGTTTTCCGTGCAGGCATGGTTCGTCCCTAATTCAGTTCCAAATCTGATGCGCGTGATCGCACCCCTTCCCGAGAAGCCCGGAGCGCCCGGACCTAAGCCCCATATTCGCGCAGCCGGGCCGCGCTGGCTACTCCGAAGGTCGGAAGAAGGCGGCTGACCGGGAGGCGAAGCCGCCCAGGGTGCGCACCAGCCAGCGGGGCTGATAGTTGGTCCAGTTGACCAGGGCCTGGTTGGCGAGGCCTGGCACGCGGATCACCTGGCCGGCCTTGAGGGCGTCGAAGCCTTCTTTGGCCACCTGCTTCGCGTCAGCCAGAAACCAGTCTGCGCCCGCCATGTCGGCGAACGCGTCCGCCATCTCCGTCTTCGTCGGCCCCGGGCACAGCGCGGTCACGGTGACGCCGGTGCCGCGGAGCTCTTCCGAAAGGCTCTCGGTGAGCGAGAGCACGAAGGCCTTGCTGGCGGCGTAAACCGCCATGCCCGGTATCGGCTGGAATGAGGCGACCGAGGCGACGTTGAGAATCCTGCCGTAGCCACGATCGGCCATCTGCCGGCCGAAGTGATGGGTGAGCTCGGTGAGCGCCCGCACGTTCAGGTTCACCAGGTTGGTGAGCCAGTCGCCATCTTCTTCGAGCATGGGCTCGGTGCTGATCACGCCGGCGTTGTTCACCAGTACGTCCACCTTGAGGTCGAGCTCGCGAACGCGCGCGATCAGCTTCGCCGGGCCCTTGGCCTTCGCCAGGTCGACGCCGATGCAGTGTGCGGTGCAACCGGGCAGCTCGGCGGCCAGATCCTGCAGCCGGTCTTCGCGGCGCGCGGCCAGGATCAGGTCGTAGCCGCGGCTGGCGAACAGGCGGGCGAGCTCCTCGCCAATGCCGGCGGAGGCGCCGGTGATGAGTGCGATGGGGCGGGGCATGGGGTCTCCTTCTGGTACTGCTCGCAGCGAGATCCTTGCTGCAGGGGTGATTGCGATGATAGCGCGCTGCTGTGAAGGGCACGTTGTTTTTGATGCTGGTCATTGAATTGCAAATGAGAATAGTTATCATTTGATCTCATTCTGGGATTGGGATCGAATCAAGTGAGCAACCGAGCGATAGCAGTGCTCGGCGGGATTGCCTTAGGCATCACGTCCGGGATTTCGCTGGCGGAAGAGAATGTGATCGATGATCAGTCGCCGGAAACGGTACAGCCCATCGAGGAGGTGGTCGTCACCGGCGTGCGTCAGCGGCTTTATCAGGCCGGCACGCTGCTGGATGTGATCCAGAAAACAGAGGTGGTGGACGCCCAGCTGATCGAAGCGCGACAGGCGGTCAACCTCTCCCAGGCGGTGGCCGCGTCACCCGGGGTGCGCGTTTCCAACGAGTGCTCCATGTGCGGCGTCAAGCGGATCATGCTGAACGGCATGCGCGGTGAGCACACCACCATCCTCACCGACGGCATGCCTCTGCACACCATGTTGGCCGGCTACTACGCCGTGGATGCGATCGCCACGACGGGCGTGGAGCGGATCGAGGTGGCCCGCGGCGCCGGCGCCTCGCTGATCGCGCCGGAAGCGATCGGCGGTACGATCAACGTCATCTCCAAGGAAGCCAGCCGCTCCATGCTCGAGCTGGACGGGATGATCGAGGAAGGGGACGGCTATCTGTTCAGCGGTCTCGGTGCGCTGGTCAGCGACGATGGTCGGCACCGCTCCACCATCGTCACTCAGCTCGACAAACACGACAAGGTGGATGGCGATAAGAACGGTGTCGGCGAAGCGCCGCTGCAGGACAACAAGACGCTGATCTTCCGCCAGTCGAGTGACTTCACCGATCGGGACAACCTGATTTTCCGGATCGGCTTCGTCGACTCTGAGATATTCGGCGGCCCCATGAGTGTGGACAACATCGGTGATCTGCTCGCGGGCTTTGATGGCATCGAGTCGGACGAGCTGTTCGAGAACGGCGACGTGCGCGAGCAGTTCATCGGCAAGCCCTGGGAGACTGCAGAGTGGATCAAGACCGAGCGGGTTGAGGTGTCGGCCAGCTGGCTGCACGAGTTCAACGGGCGATACAACGCCGGCCTGAGCGTCGGTTACTCCGAGCACGATCAGGATTCGTTCTATGAAGGCTTCGACTACGAGGCTGTCGACGAGATGCTGTATCTGGACTTCAGGAACAACCTGGCGCTGAACGATGCGCACATGCTTACTTTCGGCATCGATCGACGGGATGAAGAAATGCGCTCGCAGTCTGATGCCGGCGAAGCCTCCGATGTGTACGTCGAGGACAGCTTCGACTACCTGGTGACGGGCCTCTACCTGCAGGACAGCTGGACAGCCACCGAACGCCTTGATCTGCTACTGGCGCTGCGCGTTGACGATGTGAAGGCAGACTTCGTAGCGCCTGAGAAGCCCGGTACGGAGATCGACAAAACTGTGCTGGCGCCCCGTCTCGACCTCCGCTACCGGCACACGGATACCTGGGCTTCCCGCTTCTCTGCCGGCCGCGGCTGGCGCGCGCCGCTGTCCTTCTTCGAGACGGACCACGGCATCCTCGATGCAGGCGATGGGTTTGCCATCGACATCGACAAGCTGGAGAAGTCGATCTCCACCACCTACGCGCTTTCCTACGAGGGCAACCGCCTGACCGGCACCCTGTCGCTTGCCTGGACGGAGGTGGAGAACCTGGCGACCATCGATGAGACGGAGGAGGGCGTGCCGCTGCTGACGCAGCTGGATGAGAAAGCATCGGTGTTCGTAAGCGACATAGCCCTTGGCTACAGCCTGACCGAACACTTCGACATCGGCCTGACCCTGGAACGCTTCGATTACGACAAGGTGTTCGAGAGCTCTTACGCCATCGCGCCCATCGAAGAGCGGGCGACGGTGACCCTGGACTACGAGCGTGGACCCTGGCACGCCTTCGCGACCGCGGTCTGGGTCGGCAGCCGTGATCTCAGCAAGTACGGCTACGAAGGCTTCAACGTCTTCGATACCGTGGCCAAATCAACCAGCGCACCCTCCTACTGGACCTTCGACTTCCGGGTGTCCCGCGACGTGGGCGAGAACTTCTCCTTCTACGTTGGTGCCTACAACCTGTTCGACGAGACGCAGGTGAAGGAGATGGACACACCGTTGTTCTGGGACGCCGACGGCGCATATGACGTGGCCTACATCTATGGCCCGCTCCGTGGGCGGGAGCTCTTCGCCGGCATGCAGTTCCGGCTGTAGGTGGGTCAGCGCGTGAGTCGCCTTGTCAAAAGCATGCTGAGACTGAGCGCTCTGCTCCTCGCGGCATGCGCGGTCGGCGCCTGGGCGGACGACGCGGGCAACGAGCAGGCGGCGGCCGGGCCGTCTCTGCTCGCCTACGAGCTGAAGCGCCTGGATGAGCCGAAGGTGGAATCCCTGAGCCGGTTTCAGGGCAAGCCGGTGTTGCTCATCTTCTTCGAGCCGGAGTGCAACTGGTGCTTCCGGCAGGTACGGGATCTGAACGCGCTCGGTGAACGCTGCCGCACAGGGTTTCAGCCGCTGGCGGTTGGCGTGAACGGCAATCGCTCGCACCTCAAGGAGGAGCTGAGGCGCCTGCGACCCGAGTTCCCGGCGTTCGAAGCCTCACCGGCGCTGCTCTCGGCCCTGGGCGGCGTGCCCGCTACGCCTTTTGCCCTGCTTGGCGACGCCAACGGCGACTACCTCGCCTGGTCTCGAGGCTATCTGCCCGAGGAGGAGCTCCATGAGTTCCTGGCAGCGCAGGGTGTGCAATCCTGTGAGCAGGTGGCCTCCGGCGACTGAAGTCCTAAGTCGCCAAGCGGATTTCCCTTACAATGCCTCTGCTACTTTGAGGGAGGCAGCAATGCGCGCAGCAGTGGTTCGCGAGCACGGGGACATCGGCAACATCCTGCTCGAGGAAGACTACCCGGAGCCGGCCATCGAGCCCGGCTGGGTCAAGGTGGCCGTCAAGGCCACTTCCCTGAACTACCACGATCTCTTCAGCCGCCGTGGCATGCCGGGTATCCGGTTGCCGCTGCCGCTCATCATTGGCTCGGACATTGCTGGCGAGGTGGTTGAGCTTGGTCAGGGCGTCGACGCCGGCCTCCTCGGTCAGCGGGTGCTGATCGATCCCTTGCTCATGACGCACGGCATGATTGGCGAGCGCTGGGATGGCGGCCGGGCCGAATACTGCGCTGCACACGCCTCGCAGCTGGTGCCCGTTCCCGATGACGTCAGCTACGAGGTGGCGGCCTCCATCCCGCTGGCCTATGCCACGGCGCACCGGATGATGGTGACGCGCGGTCGGGTCAGCGAGCGGGATACCGTGCTGGTGATGGGCGCCAGCGGTGGGGTGGGCACGGCCTGCGTGCTGCTGGCGAAAGCCGCCGGAGCCACCGTGATCGCCTGCGCCTCCAGCGCCGACAAGCTGGCCCGGCTCGCCGAGCTCGGCGCCGATCACGGGATCAACTACGTCGAGCAGGACATGCGCGAGGCGGTCTGGGATCTGGTGGGCAAGCCGCGGATCACCGGTGAAGGCGGCGTCGACCTGCTGATCAACTCCACTGGCGGTGGTACCTGGAACGACTCCATCCGCTGCATGCGCCGGGCCGGACGACTGGTCACCTGCGGCGCCACAGCGGGCTTCGAAGAAGAAGTGGACGTACGTTACGTCTGGACCTACGAGCACGATCTGCTCGGCTCCAACGGCTGGCAGCGCAGCGACATCGAAGCGCTGCTGCGGCAGGCATCGAGCGGCGAGCTGCTGCCGGTGATCGATAAGGTGATGCCACTCGCGGAAGTGCATGAGGCCGAGCGGCTGATGGAGGAGCGAGCGCTGTTCGGCAAGATCGTTCTGGTGCCCTGATCGGTGGCTGAACGGTTCGACATCGTCATCGTCGGTGGTGGCATTGTCGGTGCGAGCGTCGCCTATCATCTGGGCCAGCTCGGGCGCCACTCGGTCTGCCTGCTCGAGCGGGACCAGCTCACCTCCGGCACCACCTGGCACGCCGCCGGTCTGGTGGCGGAGCTCAGAGCCTCCGCCAACCTGACCCGACTGGCGCGCTACTCCGGCGGGCTTTACGAGCAGCTGGAGGCGGAGGGTTACAGCACCGGATTCAAGCGGGTCGGCGCCATGACCTTGGCGCTGAACGCGGAGCGCTCGCTGGAGCTCAAGCGCCAGGCAGCCATGGCGAGGTCCTGCGGCATCGATTGCCGCTGGCTGTCGGCGGCTGAGCTCGCCGAGCGCTGGCCTCACCTGCGATGCGCTGACGTGCAGGGCGGGGTGTTCATGCCCCGGGACGGGCAGACCAATCCGGTGGACACCACCCTGGCGCTGGCTGCCGCGGCGCGGAAGGCAGGCGTGGAGGTGCGTGAGAAAACGCCCATCCGTCAGCTCGTGGTCGAAAACGGGCGAATCGCAGGGGTGGAAACGGAAGTCGGTTCGATCCGCTGCGGGAAAGTACTGCTGGCCGCCGGGCTCTGGACCCGGCAGCTGGCCCTCGAGGTCGGCGCCAGCGTGCCGCTCTATCCCTGCGAGCACTACTACGCGGTCACGGAAGCGGTCGACCTGCCCGGGGATACGCCCATCGTTCGAGTACCGGACGACGGGATCTACCTGAAGCCGGATGCGGGTCGCCTGCTGATCGGCAGCTTCGAGCGGGAAGCCAAGCCGGTTGACCCGGCCAGCCTGCCCGCAGATTTCAGCTTCGGCGAGTTTCCCTTTGACCTCGAGCACTTCGCGCCCTACCTGGCCCGCGGCCTCGAGCGATTTGATGGCATCGCCGAGACCGGCATCCGCACCTGGTTCAACGGCCCGGAGAGCTTCACGCCGGATGGCCGCTACCTGCTCGGCGAAACGCCGGAAGTGGCCAACCTGTTCGTGGCTGCCGGCTTCAACTCGATCGGCATTCAGTCTGCCGGCGGGGTGGGGCAGGTCATGGCGCGGTGGCTCGACCAGGGTCATTCGGGCATGGATCTCTGGGACGTGGACGTGCGGCGGTTCGAGCCCTTTCAGAACGAGCCCGACTATCTGGCGGGGCGGGCCGCGGAAAGCCTGGGCCTGCTCTATGCCATGCACTGGCCCTATCAGCAGCTGGAAAGCTGTCGCGATCAACGGCGCTCGCCGCTGCATGAGCGACTCGCCGAGCGCGGCGCCTGCTTCGGCGAGCTGGCCGGTTGGGAACGGCCGAACTGGTATGCAACGTCCGGCCAGCCGGCCAGCTATCATTACAGCTACGGCCGGCAGAACTGGTTCGAGAACTCAAAGGCCGAGCACCTGGCGGTGCGGCGTGATGTGGCCCTGTTTGATCAGACCAGCTTCGCCAAGTTCGAGATCAGCGGTCCTCAGGCCTGCGACTACTTGAGCTGGCTCTGCACCGCGCAGATGGACGTGCCCGTGGGCCGCATTGTTTACACCCAGTGTCTGAACGAGCAGGGCGGCATCGAAGCGGACGTGACCGTGACCCGACTCGATCAGGACCGCTACCTGTACGTGACCGGGGCGGCCTGCCGGGTTCGGGATGCGGCCTGGCTGGCACGGCACGCAAAGGCCTACGACGTGACCCTGACCGATCTCACGGATGAGGTGGCGGTGCTCGGAGTCATGGGGCCGAACGCCAGATCGCTGCTCGCGGCGAACGCCGAGGGGGATTTCGCCGATGCGGCTTTCCCGTTCGGGACGGCGCGGGAAGTGCGCATCAACGGCCACAGCCTGCGAGCGCATCGCATCACCTACGTCGGCGCCCTCGGCTGGGAGCTGTACGTTCCTGCGCGGGATGCCGGGGCCGTGTTTGATGCGCTGTCGGTTGGCCCGAACGGCAATCCCGTGCAACTAGCCGGCTACCACGCCATGGACAGCCTGCGCCTGGAAAAAGCCTACCGGCACTGGGGGCACGACATCACCGATGAGGACACGCCGCTGGAAGCCGGCCTCAGCTTCACCTGTGCCTGGGATAAGCCCGGCGGCTTTCTCGGCCGCGAAGCGCTGCTCGCGCAGAAAGCACAGGGGCTGCACAAACGTCTGGTGCTGTTCGCGCTGGAAGATCCGGAGGCGCTGCTCTATCACGATGAGCCGATCTGGGCCGATGGCCAGCGCGTGGGCAGGATCACTTCCGGCGCCTATGGTCACAGCCTGGGCAGGGCTCTGGGTTTTGGCTACGTCAGCCTGCCTGAGCCGTTTCTCCTGAAATCTCTGCGCGGGATGTCGTTCGCCATCGAGGTTGGCGACCAGATGGTGGCCGCGCGGCCGAGCACGCGAGCGCTTTACGATCCCGATCAGAATGAGATCCGTTGAGCCGCTGACCTATCGGCCAGACGTCGACGGGCTCAGGGCGTTGGCGGTGCTGCCCGTCATCTTCTTCCACGCCGGTGTTGAACTCTTCAGCGGCGGCTTCGTCGGCGTTGACGTGTTCTTCGTGATCTCCGGTTACCTGATCACGTCGATCATTCTCGACGAGCTGGACGCAGGGAAGTTCAGCTACCTGGGCTTCTATGAGCGTCGCATCCGCAGGATCTTCCCGGCGTTGTTTCTGACCATAGCCGTCAGCTTGCCGCTGGGCCTGCTCGTGCTGGTGCCCGAACATCTGGAAGACTTTGGCCAGAGCGTGATTGCGGCGGCCCTGTTCGTCTCCAACTTCTTTTTCTACCTGGAAGATGGCTACTTCGAAGGGCCAGCGGATCTGCACCCGCTCCTGCATACCTGGTCACTGGCCGTAGAGGAGCAGTTTTACCTGCTGGTGCCGCTGCTGCTGGCCTGGCTCGTTCGCAGGCGCCTCTCCATACCCATCGTTCTGCTGGCATTGGCGGTCCTCAGCTTCGCCTTCAGCCTCTGGCAGGTGGAACGGAACCCGAGCGCTGCGTTCTACCTGCTGCCGGCCCGGTTCTGGGAGCTCATGCTCGGCGCGCTGCTGGCCGCCGCGGCGTTGCCTGTGATCCGCTCAACGGTCTGGGCGGGCGTGCTGGCCCTGGCAGGCCTGGCCGCCATTGCGCTCGCCGTGTTGCGCTTTGATGAGGCGACGCCGTTTCCGGGTGCTGCCGCCCTGCTGCCGTGCCTCGGCACGGCGCTGCTCATTCATGCGGGCCGGACGGCAAACCCGCTGAGCCGGCTGCTTGGCAGCGAGCCGCTGCGCCGGGTTGGCCTGCTCTCCTACTCGCTTTATCTCTGGCACTTCCCGCTGATGGTGTTTGCCCGGCATCTGCTCGTTCGCCCGTTCACGGCGCTGGAGATTGCCGGTCTGGTGTTGCTCACGTTCATCCTCGCCGGGTTGAGCTGGCGCTATGTCGAGCAGCCGTTCAGGGCGCGATCAGCCACCGGGGATAAGCGCATCAGCCGTCGCTCGGTTGCCGGGTTTGCCGGCACAGCGATGCTGCTCGCGGTTGCCTTCGGCCTCTTCACTGATCTCAGCGATGGCGCCCCGGCCCGGTTCAACGAGCAGTCCCGCGCTTACCTGGCAGCGGATGAGGATCGGGACAGGAGCTGCGTGCGCGAGCGCCGCAACTGCGAGCTGGGTGATCCGGAGGCGGCTCCGAGGTTCATCGTCTGGGGCGACTCTCATGCCGGTGCCCTGTTGCCGCCTTTCCGGGTGCTGGCGGATCAGCTCGGTGTCGCCGGCCTGGCGCGAATCAGGGGCGGCTGCCTGCCGTCGGTTGGCTTCCGAACCACTTCCGAGGTGATCGCCGAGTCCTGCGCGGCCGCCAACCGGGCAGCGCTTGCTGCCGGGCTGGAGAAGGACGTCGAGGCGGTGTTCATAGCCGGCCGCTGGACGATGATGGTGGAGCAGAGCATGTTCGGCTACGAGTCCGGGCGTCCGCACGGCATGCTGGATGAGTCCGGCGAGCTGGAGGGTGCTCATTCCCGGCTGGTGCTGGAGAAGGTGCTGGGTGAGACCATCGGCCAGCTTCGGGCCGCGGGTAAATCCGTTTTCATTCTCGGGCCGGTTCCGGAGGCGGGATTTCACGTGCCGCACACGCTGGCCCAGCGGGTCCGCTTCGCCGGCCTGCTCCCCGAAGCGGCAATCGGTCCGCCGCGTGCCGCGTTCGAGGCGCGCAACCGGCGCACCCTCGAGCTGCTGCGCGCGCTGGCAGCCGAACACGGGGCCGGGTTGCTCCTGCCCCACGAGACGCTCTGCGACGAGGACCGCTGTGCGGTGCTCAGGAATGACAAACCGCTGTATTACGATACGGATCATCTGACCATTACAGGTGCCCTCGAGCTCGTGCCGATGCTCGAGCCGGCCCTCAGGGAGATTGCGCAATGAAGATCGGGCTCAACTATGCCTTCGGTGCCAACGCTCATCATGACGTGGGGCTCCTGAAAACCCTCGTCCAGAGCATGGAGGGCCTCGGCTTCCACTCGATGTGGATGCCGGAGCACGTGGTCGGATTTCCGGCCGATGGCTACGACTCCAAGTACCCGTACAGCAAAGACGGGTCGGTGCCCTGGCAGGGTGATCTTTCCCTGCACGATCCGCTGTTCGTCGCTGCGGCGGCAGCCCAGATGACCGAGCGGCTGCGCTTCGGCAGCGGCATCGTCATCCTGCCGCAGCGGCCGGCCCTGCTGACGGCCAAGGAGCTGATGACCCTCGATCACCTGACTGCCGGTCGCTTCGAATTCGGCGTGGGGGGCGGCTGGTCGTCGGAAGAATATGAGGTGCTCGGGGTGCCTTTTGCCCGTCGCGGCAAGCGCTTCGACGAGTACATCCAGGCGATCCGGGTTGCCTGGCGCGACAACCCCGCGAGCTTTCACGGCGAGACCATCAACTTTGACGACGTGGTGCTGATGCCGAAGCCGCACACGCCGGGTGGCCCGCCGCTGCTGATCGGCGGCAGCTCGGACGCGGCGTTACGCCGGGCGGCGCGGTTGGGCGATGGCTGGTTCGGCCACTGGACGCCCGCCCATGACCCTGCCCATGAGATCGAGCGTTTGCACGCGGCACTGGCAGAAGCCGACAGAGAGGCGAGCGATGGTTTTCTGGTTAAAGCCAGCATCGTCCATAGCGCAGCGCCGGAGGATCTGGCCGCTGCCCTGGACCAGGCCCGTGCGCTCGGCGTCGCGGAAACGGTGCTGATCGTGCCGGTCAGAACCCGGAGCCTGGAAGCGGACCTCCAGCTCTGGGCAGAGGCGGCAGGTTTGTAACCCTAAGGGAACAGTCCTTTCACCGACCTGTCATCTTGCTTTGTGAAACTGCCCCCGCGTTAACAGACCAAATCGGGGGAATCAGAATGGAGCTCTATTGCTCTCGCACCGCGCTGCGTCGCATTGCCGCCGCAAGCGTATCGCTGGTCATGGGGATCAGCGGCGCTGGCGCGCTGGCCGAAGGTAACGGCCACAAATATCAGGACCAGCGCTTCCGTTGGGTCGGCACCTTCGATGTGATCGATGGCAACGGTTCCGCCGTGGCCGAGATCGTCGACGTGACGAAGAACGGCAAACAGCTGATCTACACAGATGCAGACAACGAGCAGATCGGTTTCGTCGACATCCGCCGACCGCGCTACCCGGTCGGTCAGGGCGCCATGGATCTGCCGGGTGAACCCACCAGCCTGGCGATCATTGACCCGCTGGTGCTGGTCGCGGTCAACACCTCTGAGTCCTTTCTCGAGCCTTCCGGCCAGCTGTTGGTCATCCACGGAAACAAGCGCGAAATCGTCCGGAGCTTCGATCTCGGCGGTCAACCCGACTCAGTTGCGCTGTCTCCCGATCGCACGCACGCGGTGGTGGTGATCGAAAACGAGCGCGACGAAGATCTCTGCACGGGCGGAGCGCTCGACGGCCAGATCGTCGACGGTGATGACTGCGAGGATGGCGGTGGCTTCCTCGGTGGTATGCCGCAGGATGCCTATGGCAATCCCACCGGCGCGGTCAAGGTGGTGGATCTGAAGGGCAGCGTGCACAACTGGAGCATTCGCGACATCGACCTCTCCCAGGTGGCGGCCAGCGCCTTCGCCGGTTCCGATCTCGAGCCTGAGTTTGTCGACATCAACAAGTACAACCACGCGGTGGTGAGCTTCCAGGAGAACAACCACTTTGGCGTCTTCGACATTGTTTCCGGGAAAACCATCAGCGAGTTCTCTGCGGGGTCTGCCGATCTCAGAAAGGTTGATACCGTGGAAGACGACCTGATCATTCTCGATTCGGATATCACGAAGCGACGCGAGCCGGATGCGGTGTCCTGGATCGATGGCTATCGCTTCGCGTCAGCCAACGAGGGGGACTACGAAGATGGAAGCGGCGAAGAAGGCGGCAGCCGCGGCTTCACGGTCTTCAACACAGATGGTGGGGTCGAGTACGAATCTAATGAGTCATTCGAACATCTGCTCGTATCCGCCGGTCACTACAACGAAGGGCGTTCCGAGAACAAGGGCGTAGAGCCGGAAGCCGCTGAGGCTGGCATCTTCCGCGGTCGCAACCTGCTGATGATCGGCTCCGAGCGGTCCAACGCGGTGGGCGTGTATGACGTGACCAAGGCCACGCCGCGACTCCTGCAGGCACTGCCGACAGGCATCGGCCCTGAGGGCATCAAGGCCATCCCGAAACGGAACCTGCTGGTGGTTTCCACGGAAGCAGATGTGGCCGAAGACGGCATTCCGACGATGATCAACATCTACAAGTACTCCGGCAGCAAATCCCGCTACCCGCAGATCGCCTCCGGGCCTGATGCGGATGGTCTGCCCATCGGCTGGGTGGCGCTGTCAGGGCTTGCCGGCGACCTGTGGAGCAACAAGACCCTCTACGCGGTGAGTGACAGCTTCCTGGCCGAAGGCTTCATCTACACGATCGACGTGTCCAAGAAACCAGCGCTGATCACCGACCGCCTGCAGGTCACGGGCGCTTCCAGCAGCGTCGATCTTGAAGGGATTGCAGTTGGTCCGGACGGCTCGTTCTGGCTTGGCAGTGAGGGTCGGGTCGGCACCCGGCCAAACGCCATTCTCAAGGTCGATCCATATACGGGTGCCGTTCAGGAAGAGATTCACCTGCCCGCGGGGCTTGCTATGAATGCCCGTAACAACGGGTTCGAAGGCATCGCCGTGACCGGAGCGCCGGGCAATGAAGTGGTCTACGTCGCCATTCAGCGCGCCTGGCCGGCGAGCGGCGATACGGACGGCCTGCACACAAAGATTGGCCGCTACGAGGTTGGCAGCGGTGAATGGTCGTTCGTCTACTACCCGTTGCAGCCTCTCGGTAACGGCGGTTGGATCGGCCTGTCAGAGCTCACGGCGCTGCCTGATGGCAAGTTCGCCGTGATCGAGCGAGACAAAGGTTGGGGGCCGACCACTGCCCCGGTCGCCGAGCTGAAAGCCCTGTTCATCGTCGATCTCGAGGGTGCAGAGTTCCGCAGCTACGATGATGCTGAAGGCCTGGTGACCATAGACAAGACGCTGCTGAAGGACCTGCTGCCGACGCTGTCCCGGAAGAGCATCTTCACGGCCGAGAAGCTGGAAGGTCTGGCGGTGACCCGCCGCGGTCGGGTGTTCGCTGTGACGGACAACGATGGCGTCGACGACGCACCGGGTGAAACGGTGTTCCTCCGCCTCGGCAGGTACGAACGGCTGCTTGGCGAGTACTGAGCAGCCTTCCACCAGCCGAGACAACGAAGGCCCCGCCAGGGGCCTTCTTCGTTTTCGCTCAGACTCCGGCGTCAGGCTGCGTAGCTGGCCTTCAGCGCCTGGTAGGAAGTGGGCTCGTGGATACCCAGCTCGGTGCGGACCTGGTCGATCGGCAGAGCGAGCATGCGCTCCCAATCGACTGCGGGTAGCCAGGCGGCGCGACGGCCGTCGGCGTAGCCTCGGCGCGCAGCTTTGAAAACGCCGCTGCCATAGACTTTGCGCAGCTGGTGGATACCCATCAGCACGATGAGGCCGATGCCGCGATTGCGGGTCTGGGCGTAGGTGAAGGCCAGCAGGCAGAGCTCGCCGAGCTCGTCCCGGCCGTAGTGGGTCACCGTGTGCCAGAGGTCGTGCTGGTCGCGCAGGCGCTGCCCATAGCGGGCGAGATCTGCGTCCGCCCACTGCTCGCCGTCTTCGCTTGCCTCAACCAGGCCATCAGCGCTGAGGTTTTCGCCTTCCATAAACGCGAGGTAGGCGCGACCCAGGCTGTCCGGGCGCATGTCTCGGAGCTGCTCGCGGTCCCTGAGGGTATCGAGCAGGTCGATCTGCTCGCTGAGAATCTTCTGCCCTGCCGTTGTGGCGCGGAAGCGCTTCAGGCCTTCGTGCACCGAAGGGCCGCCCATGGCCCGAGTAATCTGAAACACCTGAGCGGTGTCTTCCGGATCGGCGATCAGCCTGCGCAGTGCCCGCCAGGCGTCGCCCAGCTGCATGCGGCTTGGAATGGTCTCGTCGGTCACTTCATGTCATCCTTATCAACAACGATGTAGATAATAGCGTTATCAACATGAATGTCAATAAGCGTCAGAGACGGTCGCCGGAAGCTGCACGCAACCTGCTGCTGGACACGGCGGAGGCACGTCTCGCGGAGATGGGCCTGGAGGGTTTGAACGTCGCTGGCGTGGCCAAGGCCGCCGGTATGAGCCACGCCACGCTGCTTCATCACTTCGGCAGCGCTGCCGGCATGCGCGCTGCGCTGGTCGAGCGCATGGGTGGTCGCCTGGTCAGGGAGGCCATGGAGGCCATTGAAGGTGGCGGCGACGTGGATGCCGTGGTGCGGGATCTGTTTGCGGTGCTCTCCGCCGGCGGGCACGCCAAAGTGATGGCATGGCAGGCCATCGATCCGGACTCGTCTGCGGGACCGACCCCGGAGCGGAGGGATCAGTTCGAGGCACTGATCCAGGCCAGTGCCGGCCAGTTTCCCGGGGCGGACCTCAAGTCCATGCGCAACGTGGTCACGCTGGTCATTGCCGCGGCCATCGGCCTTGGCGTGGGAGGCGATTCGCTGCTCGAGTTGCTGGGTATGGACGAACAGGCCCAGGCTGAATTTCCGGACTGGCTGGCGGGTTGGGTCGAAGACGGATTTTCGAGCTGAATCGCTGCAGCCAGAGCCAGCTGGTACAGATACGCCATTGATATGACTCTGAAACGACGGTATCACTCGGGCTAAGAGGAACGGAGTAGAACCATGGCTACTAAGTACATCGGCAGCAGTGACGAGGAACGCCGGGCGCTGATCGAGCGTTCGAGAAGCGGCGACATGACCGTGTCGAACCGGGAGGTGGCGGAAGCCTTCGCCATTGATCCGCATTACGACCCGTACGACGTCCCGCTCGACGAGGTGGATCCGTCGCACCCGGCGCTGTTCCTGAACGGCACCCACTGGCCGCACCTGAAGCGGCTGCGGGAAGAAGATCCCGTGCACTATCACGAAGACAGCATGTTCGGGCCCTACTGGTCGGTCACGAAGATGGCGGACATCAAGTACGTCGACTCCCACCACGAGATCTTCTCCTCGCAGCAGAAGAAGGGCGGCATTGCCCTCGGCGGCGTGCCGGATCGGGACGAGCAGTACGCCCTGCCCATGTTCATTCAGGAGGACCCGCCTAAGCACGACGATCAGCGCAAGGTGGTTGCGCCCATGTTCACGCCGCGGAACCTGGCCGATCTGAAGCCGCTGATCCGGGAAAGGGCCGGCAACATCCTCGACGAGCTGCCGCGCAACGAGGAGTTCAACTGGGTGCGGCACGTTTCGGTGGAGCTCACCGGGCAGATGCTGGCCACGCTCTTCGACGTGCCTCAGGAAGACCGGCTCAAGCTCATCGACTGGTCCGACACCATTCAGAACCTGGGCGACCCGGATGAGTTCGAGAATCCGGAAGAGGGGTTCCAGAAGCTGTTCGAGTGCCTGGCGTACTTCCAGGAGTTTTACGAGGCGCGGAAAAAAGAGCCGCCGAAGTTCGATCTCATCTCTCTGCTTGCCCACGATCCGGCAACCAACAACATGGAGCCGCAGGAACTGCTCGGCAACGTGATGCTGCTGATCGTCGGCGGCAACGACACCACCCGCAACTCCATCTCCGGCGGCGTGCTGGCGTTGAATCAGAACCCGGCGCAGTACCAGAAGCTGCTGCAGAATCCCGGCCTGATCCCGAAGATGGTGCCGGAGATCATCCGCTGGCAGTCACCGGTTGCGCACATGGCGCGCACGGCTCTGGAAGACACCGAGCTCGGCGGCAAGCAGATCAGGAAAAACGATCGGGTCTGCATGTGGTACATCTCCGGCAATCGGGATGGCGATGCCATCGAGCAGCCGGACGAGTTCATCATCGACCGGGAGAATCCGCGCGCGCACACGGCGTTCGGCTTCGGCGTGCACCGCTGCGTCGGCAACCGGCTGGCGGAGATGCAGCTCGAAGTGATCTGGGAAGAGATCATGAAGCGCTTCTCGAAGGTGGAAGTCACGGGCGAGCCGGTCGGCCTCGCTTCCAGCTTCATCCACGGGATCCGCGAGCTGCCGGTAACGCTCCGCGATTGAGTCCTCAGTCGGGTTCTGGCGGCGGGATGACCCAGAGCATGGTGCCGCCGCTCGTTCGCCCGTATTCGTGCTTGATCGGCAGCCAGTCGCCCATGTGAAAAGCGTTGGACACCACGCGGGTACCGGGCGGCAGCTCGGCGAGCAGCTTGGGTTTCAGGCGCAGATTGGCTTCCGGAAAGAGATACAGCGTGACCACCGTGGCGCCTTTGAGGTCAGCCGCGAAGATGTCGCCCTCGATGAAGTGCACCCGATCGGCCACGCCTGCCTCAGCTGCGTTCTCCCTGGCCAGGGCGACGAGCTCCGGCTGCAGCTCCACCCCGTGGCCGCGGGCACCGCGCTCTGCCGCCGCAATCACGATGCGCCCGTCGCCGGAGCCGAGGTCGATCAGGTAGTCGTCCGGCCCGACCTCCGCCAGGTCCAGCATCAGCGCCACGTCCTCATGCACCGTGTTCACGTAAGGGGCAACCAGCTCGGCGGCACGAGTTGGCGCGCCGAGCAGCAGAATCAGCAGTACCGCGGCGAGGGCCCCGCGCTGTAGCATGCTCGCATCTCCATCGGAAACCACGAGAGCTTAAAGGCGTGAGTGCGGATAAAGCGAGCATGAACTGGATGAGCCGCAGAGCCGTGCTCCTGGGCGCCACCGCGGCGGTGCTGACCGGCTGCGGCGCTCCATCGCTGCCGGCGCGGGGCTACTCGCGCAAACCATGGGCCGCGCCGCGGATCTCGCCCGGCAACGTGATTCGTGAGGTGGTCGGCCATCGCCCGTTCCGACCGGCCGGTTTTGTGGTCCAAGCGGAGCAGATGGACAGCAAAACGGTGGTGCACAACTATGGTCACGGAGGCGGTGGCCTGTCGTTGGCCTGGGGCTCATCGGCGCTGGCGCTGCGCGAGCTGGGCGCACGGCAGCCAGGGGCGGTGGCGGTCATCGGCAGCGGCATTATGGGCCTGACCAGTGCCCGGCTGCTGCAGGACGCGGGTTGGCAGGTGACCGTCTACACCCGGGACGTGGCCCGGCACACCACCTCGAATGTCGCGGGTGGGGAGTGGGGGCCGTTCGGCGTGCACGATCCTGAAGTCTCGAGCCCGGAGTTCAAAGCCAGGCTCGAATGGGCAGGGCGGATCTCCCATCACGCCTACACCAACCTGACCGGCGCCGACTACGGCATTCGCTGGCTGGAGCAGTACGCCCTGCGGCGGACGCCGGCGGAGCCGGAAGAAGGCGCGGGCATGTGGGACGATCTTTTTCCCCACCCGGCGGAGCTGGCACCGGGCGAACACCCGTTCGGTGACTGGTACGCGCACCGCGACGTAACCATGCAGATCGATCCGGGCACGCTGCTGCGGGCACTGATTCGCGACGTGCGGCTGGCCGGCGGGCAGTTCCTGATTCGCGACTTCGGCTCCGTCTCCGAAGTGCTTGCGCTGCCGGAGCCGGTGATCTTCAACTGCACCGGTCTCGGTGCGGCCGCCCTGTTCGGTGACGAGACCCTGGTTCCTGCCAAGGGGCAGCTGGTGTTTCTACCGCCGGACCCCGCGGTCGACTACATGACCCTGGGTGGCGGCCGGGGCCAGCTCTACATGTTCCCGCGCACCGACGTGCTGCTGCTTGGCGGCACCTTCAAACCGGGCGATTACTCCACGCACCCGGAGTCGGAAGAAACCGAGCGCATCATCAGTGAGCACATGCGGCTGTTCGCGGAGTTCGGCTGAGGCTCAGTCCGCCGCGACGAAAGCCTCGTACGCTGCCTGGTGCTCCGGATCCCAGCGGGACAGCGCCGACCGGTTCAGGATGAGGTCGTCCGTGTTCCACTGAATGCGTTTTTCGTCGAGGGCGCGCGGCGTGTCGTTGTCCGGACAGAGCACGTAGAAGTCACCGCGGCTAAGAGACTCGAGCATGAACTCGACCACCTGTTCGGACGTCCAGGCCCCAGCCGGCTTCTCCGGGACGAAGCGCGCGATCATGCCGGTGTAGGTGAAGCCGGGCACCAGCAGGTGGGCGCTGAGCTGACAGTTCTCTTCCTGACGCAGGGCATGGGCCAGACTTTCGGTGTACGCCTTAACGCCCGCTTTCGAGAGGTTGTAGGCGTAACCGCCCGGCGGGTTGGTGATGCCCTGCTTGGAGCCGGTGTTGATCACCGCGCCGCGCACGCCGGAGTTGAGCATGGCGGGCAGAAAAGCCTGGCAGCCGTGGATGATCCCCCAGAGGTTGATCTCCACCTGCTGCTTCCAGACCTCGAGGTTCTCCCAGGGTTTGCTCGGCGGGAAAGCCGCCCCGGCGTTGTTCATCAGGCAGTGCACCTCACCGAGTGTCGCCTCTGCAGCCTGCTGCAGCGCGCTCACCTGCTCGAAGTCGGCAACGTTGCAGATGCGGGTGTGCAGTTCTCCAGCACCGGCGAGAGCCTCGGCGGCGGCTGCGAGGTTGTCCTCGTTCAGATCGGCGATCAGCACCCGCATGCCGGCCTCCAGGTAGCGGCGCGCGGCTGCCAGCCCGATGCCGCTGGCGCCTCCGGTGATTACCGCTGCGTTGCCGGCCTGCATCCAATCGGTCATGTCTGTGCCCTCAGCTTCTGGTGTTTGCTGGGATTCTACTCATTTATTTGTTTGACAACCAATAAATGGAATGACAGCATCCGGCGGAAGAATAGGGAAACTGGGGGTGGATCATGGCGCTGACCTTACCGACGGCTGAGCATTGGGCACAGCAGTGCGCCGGCGATGGCGAGTTCACGCTCGCTGCCAGGCACTGGGACGGTGGGCTGACGCTCAAGGTGGGCGAAGACTCCCTGTCTCTCAAGCTCGAGGCCGGCGCGGTCTCTGCGGGCCAAGCCAGCGACGGGCTCATCGAGTTCTCCGGTCCGGAGGATGTCTGGGCACGGTTTCTCGCCGCCACCCCGCCGCGGTTCCACAACGACGTGATGGCCAACTTCTCCACCGGTTCCGGGCTGGAGCGGGGTGGTCACGAGCTGGTTTACGCCCAGTACTACGGCGCGGCGATGCGGGCCCTGGAGCTGCTGCGGGAAGGCGCCAGCGACGGGCCGGGCCTCAAGCCTCGATCCCGGGCAGGAGAGTTCGACGCGCCGGTCGGCCGCTACGTGCACGTGAACCTCGAAGGCCACGATCACCGCATCTACTACGAGGAAGCCGGTCAGGGCATCCCGCTGCTGATGCAGCACACGGCGGGCTGCCATGGCAGCCAGTGGCGGCATCTCTTCGAGGAGCCGGAGATCACCAGCCGCTTCCGGCTGATCGCTTACGACCTGCCTTACCACGGCAAATCGGTACCGCCGGTGTCGAAGGACTGGTGGGCGGAGCGTTACGACCTCAAGGGCGAGTTTCTTCGCTCCGTGCCGTTGGGACTGGCGGATGCGCTCGAGCTGGAGCGGCCGGTGTTCATGGGCTGCTCGGTCGGCGGGCTGATGGCGCTGGACCTGGCGTTCCGGCACCCGGAGCGCTTCCGGTCGGTGATCTCCGTGGAAGGGGCGCTGAAGATAGAGGGCAGTCAGGACCTGCTGCAGGAGCTCTGGCACCCTCAGGTCAGCAACGAGTACAAAGCCCGGCTGATGGAAGGCCTGATGTCGCCCACGTCACCGAAGCCTTACCGGAAGGAAACCAGCTTTGTTTACGCCAGCGGCTGGCCGCCGGTGTTCCTCGGTGATCTCCACTACTACATCGAGGACTTTGACCTCAGAAACTCCGCCAGCGGCATTGATACCAGCCACGTCGATGTTCACATCCTCTCCGGAGAGTACGACTGGAGCGGCACCTCGGAGCTGGGTCGGGAGGCACACGAAGCCATTCCGGGCTCCACCTGGACGGAGATGAAAGGGGTGGGGCACTTCCCGATGTCGGAAAATCCGGAAGCGTTTATCGGCTACCTGCTGCCGATCCTGGCGACGATCGCCGAAAAGTCGTCGGGCTGAAAATCAGCGCGCTTAGTGGCGCGCCGCTCTGCGAGCGCCCTGCGCCTGCGCCTCGACCTCTCGCGAGGTTTTGCCCATCTCCTGCATGGAGAGAATGTAGCGACCGAGGTTCTGGCCGGCTTCTTCTCTGGTCTCGTATGGGCCCATCTCACCTTCCCGTGAAGCGAAGTACCAGCCGTCCTTCATCTCGAGGATGCGCTTGGCGGACTCGGGTGAGTTCAGGTTATCCAGGATCAGGTTGGCGCCTTTGGCGACGCGGGCGGCAGCCTCCGAGAAAGGCAGGTCGAGCACCTGAGTTTCCTCATTGTTAACGCGGAAGCTGACTTGGGCCTGGTCGTTGGCCTCGTCAGCGTGCACGACCATAAACAACGTGCCGCTCTCTGTGAACAGGCGTCCTTCCAGTCGGTTCAGGTTACGGCTCATGATCGGGTCTCTCCTGCTTTCTCGGTGGCCCTGCAATCCTTGCAGGCCCTACTGGTTGGCAGAAATGTTATGAAGGCATCGGCTGTGGTTCCGTGACGAAGTTCACAAAACCGCGGAATGTGCCGAAGTGAGTGGTTGTTCACCCAGACGCGAGCTGTTACCGAACGCGCTATTAAGGGCGGCGGAACTGGTAGAGGCAGCTGGTCATGTTGCGGGTGACCCGGCCGTCGAACCGGGTTCTGGCGATCTCTACCAGTGCTTCGAGCAGCGCCCGCTTTTCCTCACCCAGCAGACGCTGAATTGAGGAGAAGTTGCCGTACAGGTGCGCGATGTCCGCCGCTCGGAGCTCGTAGGCCCAGCGCGATTCTCGGTACTCATGCAGCATCAGCCCGGCGGCGGCTGCTTCCGCCTGTCGGCGTTCTCTGTCCAGGGCAAAAGGCACGGTGTCCGGAGCGCCGGAGGGTGAGCTCGCCAGTGGGCTCAGCAGTGATCGGGTGGCATCGTGGAAAGGGTCGGGTTTGTCCAGATCCTGAAAAACGTTCCAGAAGAGCGCCAGGGTGCCGCCGGGCTTGAGCAGGCGTCGGGCCTTCTCGAACCCAGCTTCTGGCTCGATCCAGTGAAACGCGGTGGCGGAGACGATCAGATCGTAGTGGCCATCAGGCAGGCTGGCGTCCTCGAAGCTCAGGGTCTGGATGTCGACCTCTGGGGGCGTGTCGGCCTCGTTCAGCGCAGTCCCGAGGTGTGCGGCCAGACGCTCATCCGGTTCCAGCAATGTTATGGGGCTGGCACCCCGTGCGAGCAGATGCCGGGTGGCGAGGCCGCTGCCGGCGCCGATCTCCAGGGTGATCGCGCCAGGAAACAGGGCGCGGGCGGATGTCAGGCGGTCGAAAATCCAGGCCGGGTAGTCCGGCCTGGCCCGATCATAGCCATCGGGGTCGACGCCGAAGAGGCGCCGGCCTTCAGATCGGTGGACCTGGTCCACCGGCCGCTTCAGATGGCCAGGGGCGCGATGTTGGCGACCGTCTGCGGGTCCTCTTTCCAGACGTCGGAAACATCCACGTAGAGCTCGATGCCGTTGCCGTCCGGATCGCTGATGTAGAGCGACTGAGTGACCACGTGGTCGATGGGATCCGTTTCCACCCCTTTGCCCTCCAGATATTGCTTGGCGGACTTCAGGTCATCGAGGCTGGTTCCAATCTTGAACGCGACGTGGTGCAGCCCGGACTTTTCTGCGTCACCCGTATCCGCGGATTGCATGATGGCGAAGTCGTGGTGGTTGCCCAGGCTGAAAAACGCCATGTTCAGGCCGTCCTGATCGTAGTGCGCACAGACCGGCAGGCCGAGTACGTCCCGATAGAAGGCTTCGGAGCGTTCCAGGTCGGATACTTTCAGCACCACGTGGCCCAGTGATTTGATCTGCATGTGCATCTCCCCTGCGTGCAGTTGTCCCGCAGCCAGTCTACAGCGAGCATAGGCGTATGTCCGAGTCCTCAGACTTATTGCTGCACACGCCAGCTGTCGCCAGCGAACCGGAGCAGTTCCTCGCATCCGTTGGCGAGATCTTCGCGCGGTTCGGCCCGGCGACCCAGGATTCCGGCAACCTGTCTTTCGGCGTCGAGGTTGATGGCCAGCGCTTTTTCGTCAAGAGCACGGATCCGAACGCGGCCGTGTATCTGGATTTTGCAGACCGGGTGGCCCTGCTGCGTAACGCCATCGAATTGCGACGGCGCTGTGCGCATGCCCTGCTGCCGGCTTTGCTGAACGTGATCGAATCGCCGTCCGGACCCTTGCTGGTTTACCAGTGGGTGAATGGCGAGCTGCTTCGAGCGGTGCCGGGTGACGCACACTCGGCTCACGAGCGCTTCCGGCAGTTGCCGGCGACGGAGAAACTGCCAGCGCTGGATGGCCTCTTCGAGCTGCACGTGCATCTGGCAGATCTCGGTTACGTGGCTGCCGACTTCTACGATGGCTGCCTCATCTACGACTTTGACGCCGGCGCGCTGCATGTCGTCGATCTCGATCACTATCAGTCAGGCCCGTTAAGGAACGAGATGGGCCGGATGTTCGGCTCCAGCCGCTTCATGGCGCCGGAAGAGTTCGAGCTCGGCGCGCAGATCGATGAGCGGACGACGGTGTTCAATCTGGGTCGGGCGGCGGCGATCTTTGCCTCCGATTCGGGCAGTGATGCGCTCGCTGCCGTCATCGCCAGAGCCTGTCAGGAAGACGCGCGCAACCGCTTTCCTTCCGTGGCTGCCTTCAACACCGCCTGGCTGGATGCGCGCTGATCGACGCCCGTCTGAGCGTCGGTTACCTTTGTCGTTCCTATCGAGGACCCTGAATGCACCCTGCGCAACGACTGCTCGCCGTTATCTTCCTCTGGTTCGCCAGCCAGGCCGGCTTCGCCGCCGCCGCGACCATTGATCCGCAGTACCAGGCGGAGATTGAGCGGATCAAAGGGGATCCGCGTGTTGAGGCAGGGCTCGCGCACATCCTCGAGCTGGAGCCCCGGCATCAGGCGGATCTGATCGAGCTGACGGAAATTGCTGCGCCGCCCTTCAAAGAGGAGAAGCGTGCCGCGCGCTTCGCCGAGCTGCTCAGGGAAGCCGGTCTCACGGACGTCCGGACCGATGAGGAAGGCAACGTCATCGGCCGTCGTCCGGGCAGGTCGGGCGCGCGCGTCGTCGGCTATTCGGGGCACCTGGATACGGTGTTTCCGGAAGAAGCGGACGTCACGGTGCGAATCGATGGGGATCGCATGTACGCGCCGGGTATCGGTGATAACTCCCGCGGGCTGGTGGTCGTGCTGGGGGTGCTGCGGGCCATGCAGCACGCCAACATCGAAACCGAAGCGGACGTGCTGTTCATCGGCAACGTCGGCGAGGAAGGCTTGGGCGATCTCCGCGGTGTTAAGCACCTGTTTCGCGAAGGGGCGGAGCCCATCGATTCGCTGATCGCCGTGGATGGCGGCAGCAGCGAACGCATCGTTTTTGGCGGGGTGGGTTCGCATCGCTACCGGGTGACGTTCAGAGGGCCTGGCGGCCACAGCTGGGGCGCCTTCGGCGCGGCCAACCCACATCACGCCTTGAGTCGGGCGCTGGCCAAGTTCGATGAGTGGGCGCTGGAGGTGACAGCCGAGGGTGAGAAATCGAGCTACAACGTCGGGCGGATCGGCGGCGGCACTTCCATCAACTCGATTCCGTTCGAGTCCTGGGCGGAAATCGACATCCGTTCCGGTGACCAGGCTCGAATCGATCTGATCGACACTATCCTGCAGCAGGCGGTGGACGAGGCGCTGGCCGAAGAGAACGAGGGACGAACCCAGGGCAAGCCGCTGACCGTCGACGTTGAGCGCGTTGGCACCCGTCCGGCGGCGAAGGGTGATCCCGAGTCGCCGCTGGTGCAGCGCTCGCTGGCTGCCACCGCCGCCTTCGGCATAACGCCGCAGCTTTCAATTTCTTCGACGGATGCCAACCTGCCGATATCGAAAGGGATTCCCGCGGTCACCATGAGCCGGGGTGGCATTGGCGGCAACGCGCACGCGCCCTGGGAGTGGTGGGAGAACGTGGATGGTCACCTGGGCATCCAGATCGGCCTGCTGACCCTGATTGCGGAAGCGGGGCTCGCGCAGTAGCGCAGATTCAGTGCTGATGCCCACCGGCGCCGTGGGCGTGGCGATGGGCCAGCTCCTCCGGCGTTGCCTCCCGCACGTCCTCGAGCTCGACGCTGAAGGTGACCGTCTTCCCTGCCAGCGGATGGTTCAGATCCACATCGACGAACTTGCCGCCGACCTTCAGCACGGTGACGGTTCTGGCGCCCTGGTCTGTCTGCAGGCGCAGCTGTTCGCCTGGCCGGAAGCGGGCACCTTTGCCGAAGTGCTTTTTCGAGACCCGTTGGATCCAGTCCTCCCGCCGCTCGCCGAACGCCTGGTCCGGGGGCAGCTCCGCTGAGAAAGACTCACCGGCACGGTGGCCGATGATTGCCTCTTCCAGCCCCAGCATCAGGTTGCCGTGGCCGAGCAGGGCGAGCACCGGATCGTCGCCCCGGCTCGTCTCGACCTCCACGCCGTCCTGATCGGAAATGGTGTAGTGGAAGCGGACCACCTGACCTCGTTTGGCTTCCATCAGCCGCCCCTCAACATCAGGTAAGCCCCGAGCGCCAGAGCGACGATCACCACGGCCCAGCCGATCCGCTCGACGTACTGGCGGATCAGTGACTCCATGCGCTCGCCGCCGGCCACCACCAGCCCGGCGACCAGGAAAAACCTCGCGCCCCTGCCGATGAAAGAGGCAAGGATGAAGGCCGGCAGGTTGAGCGTGGCGACGCCCGCCGCGATGGTGAAAATCTTGTAGGGGATCGGCGAGAAGCCGGCAATGAGCACGGCCCAGACCCCCCAGGTGTCGAACCAGGCTCTGCCCTGCTCGAACGCTTCCCAGTAGCCGAGATCGATGATCAGCGGCCTCACGGCCTCGAACAGAAACAGGCCGATCGCGTAGCCTGCAATGCCGCCGAGCAGCGAGGTGATGGTGGTGACCAGGGCGAAGCGCCAGGCTTTGCGGCGATCGGCGACGCACATGGGTATGAGCATCACGTCCGGTGGGATCGGAAAGAAGGACGACTCGGCGAAGCTCATGGCGCCGAGATAACGCTCGGCGTGCGGATGGCGCGACCAGCCGATGACTTTGTCGTAAAGAGATCCGAATAGCTGCACGGTCAGGCTCCTAGTCCCGGAAGGCGCTGCGAATGAGCCGGGCGAACTGCATCGCGGCGCCGGCGAGGTTCAGCGTCACCGCCGCCAGAAACGGCCACATGGCCTGCAGCAGCACGACGTTTACGGCCTGGAGCGCCATGACGATGAGGAAGCAGGTGGCTGTCAGCCGGTTGGCGACGCGATCCACGTCGCCATGGTCGTCCAGGTTGGTGCGGATCTGCTGCCGGGAGCGCCAGAGCGAAAAGCTCATGAAGCCGAACCAGGCGGCAGACAGCAGCTGCCAGCTGAGCGCCCGTTCTTCCAGCGTGGCAATCAGCAGCAAGGCCAGCAGCGCGAAGCCGCCCGCCGTGAGGCTTGCCTCGAGGAGAAACCCCAGGCGCAGGCGGTCACCGGGGTGCCAGCTGCCTTCGCTGCGGCTGCCGAACGCGACAACCACGCCCGTGAAGCCGGCCAGGGCCGTGGCAATCTGGGCGATACCGACAAGGAGTTCGACTACATCCATGGAACAGGGATGCTAAGGGCAGGCCTGCCCGATCACCAGCGCCATGATGCGCTGTGAATGTGAGTTGCCGCTGAGCTGTTGCGGCGGTTGGTCCGGGCATGGAAACTGGCTGGCGTTGGTGAGTGCAAGCCGTTGGAGGCCTCGATGCTCAAGTCCCTGCTCAAGTTTTCCGCCTATGGCCTCGGTGCGCTGCTGGTTGTGGGTGTGATCGGCGTGTTGCTTACGCAGCGCTTCTCCGACGGCCCGACGGAGTTCCTGCAGGGCGGTTCCTTCAGCAGCGGCGAGCTGGTGGAAGCACCGGTAGCGGACTGGTCTTTTGCCGCCGGGCAGAACGTCGAGTTCGAGCTGGTCGGCTACGGCACCTCTCGCACAGCCGGCTACATCATGCATGAAGGGCAGGCCTACATGACCTGCGATCTCGGCTACATGTGGAACCGGTTCGAAGGGCAGCAACGGTTCATCCTGAACATGATCTACGTGTTCAAGCACTGGCATCGGGATGCGGTTGAAGATGGCCGGGCGCTCATCCGCCATGACGGGCGTATCTACCGGACGCAGTTCGTGAAGGTGGAAGACCCGGAGCTGGAGGCCATGCTGAAGGCGCAGCTCGAAGACCTGGCCCGGGAGTGGATCGCCCCGGCCGAGCTCGGACCGCCGCCGCCGGAGGAGCCGAACGACATCTGGTTTTTCCGCATGGATCCCTGGGTCTGAGCTGATCAGCCCGACGGGTCGAGGGACTCCAGGCTCGCCTCGGGCTTCGGCCGCAGCTCCACCTTCCGCAACCGGCCGTCTTCGAAGCGCAGGACCCTGCGGAACTTGTTGGATCCCTGCTCGTAAACCCACTCGGTGACGTTCGCCTCCACCCCCGGCACGTAGTGGCGATCCCAGTCGTACTCCAGGTCCGGCTTGCCGCAGCGTTCCAGCACCTCAAAGAAGGTGAAGCCGCGCTGCACGATGTTGTCGCCGCAGCGCATGGTGCCTGCCATTGCGTCGCCGGCGCAGAGCGCCAGAAAAAGCGCGCTGCTGAAGAGGATCAGCGATCTGCTCATCTGCTCAGGTTAGACAAAGCGGCGTGCATATTTCTAGACTCGCGGGCTGTTTCAGGAATAGCGGCCCATGGCGAGGTTTTCGTTCTCAATCGGATCATTGGCGGTGCTCTGCCTCTGCGTAAGTGCGTGTGCGTCCAGAGTGCCGATCAGCGATGCGGCCCGGACCATGCCGGCCGACGTCAAAGTGCCCTTCGTCACCAACCGGGACCTGGAGCTGAGCCGGACCGGGGAGCGCCATTTCGGCAACCGGCGAGGCACGCCGGCAGCCGGCATCTGCTCTGTAGACCTCGAGCAACCGGATCAGTTGCGCGGCAAAGCACGAGTGGTCGGAGTGGCGCAGTCGGCCGATGGCCAGCCCGAGATTGCGGCTGCCGAGCGGCTGGTGCTCTACGTGCACGGCTACAACATCGGTTTCGAGAAAGGCTGCCGGCGAAGTGCCCGGCTTACGCATAACGCCGCGCTGCGCGGCCAGTTGCTGCTGTTCAGCTGGCCGGCGGATGGCAACTACCTGAACTACGTCGGTGACGTGGCCGACATGGGCTGGAGCATTGCCTATCTGGAGCAGACGCTGCTGCGTCTCGCGGCCAGCGGGGCGCAGGTTGATCTGATCGCCCACAGCCTGGGCGCCAGGGGCCTGCTGGAAGCAATGGTCAACCTGGCACGCAGCGGCGAGCTTCAGCAATCCTTCGGCAGGCTCGTGCTCTCCGCACCGGACGTGGATCAGGCGGTGTTCGAGCAGAACCTGCCGCACCTCATGCCCCTGGTGACGGACGTGACGATCTACATTTCAAGCAGAGATCGGGCCCTGTCGATGTCCAGGCAGCTGCACGGGTACCAGCGGCTCGGCCAGGTGGGGCTGACGATGCCGGTGGAGGGCATCGACGTGGTGGATGTGAGCGCCGAGGTGAAGGTGCGGGAAGTCTCCGGTCACCTGTATCACCTCTACAACCCGGCGGTGGTGGAAGATCTTCGGGATGTGCTCGGCACTCTGGTGGCCGAGCGGGTTTATCGTCGTGTTGCCGTCAGCGGCGGTGTGCAGCAGCTGAGAGCTGCTGCGGACTGAGAAAGCTCTCTGTCAGTCTTCGGGCTTGGCCAGATTGGCCAGGGCCGCTTCGCCCATCACCGGGTTGGTGCCGTTGATCATGTTCTCCGCGCGATTTCTGATCATCTCGTCGAAGTGATCGTGGGTCAGGATGTAGAGGCGGTCGGCGCGAATGGCATCGAAGACGATCTCCGCGATCTGCGCCGGCTGCATGCCCTGGCGGAGAATCTCCTGGAACATGGCGATACGCGCTTCATCCTCCGGGGTCAGCGCCGGTGGTTCCTCGTCGTTGGCGAGCTCTGCCGGCCGGTTGCGGCCACTGTCGAAGATGTTGGTGTTGACGAAGCCAGGGCACAACACCGAGCAGCCGATCTGAGCACCCTCAGCGTTGAGATCGACAGAAAGATTTTCCGTCAGGGCGACCACGCCGTGTTTGGTCACCGAGTACAGCGCATTGGTGCTGCCGCCGATCAGGCCGGCGACGGAAGCCGTGTTGACGATGTGGCACGGCTCGTTCTGCGCGAGCATCTGCGGCACGAACACCCGCAGGCCGTAGATCACGCTCCAGAGGTTCACGCCGAGCACCCAATCCCAGTCTTTCTGGGTGGCGTTCCAGGCGTTGCCGCCACCACCGACCCCCGCGTTGTTGAACAGCAGATGCACGCCGCCGAGGGTGTCCACCGCTTCGTTCAGCACTTTCTGAAGCTCCGCCTCGATGGCGACGTTGGTGACGATCGGCAGCACCTGGTTGTTTGTGGTCGCCTGCAGCTCGGTCGCAACCTGGTCGAGCACGGCCTCTTCGATGTCTGCCATCACCACGTGCATGCCTTCGGCAATGCACTTCTCGGTGAGTGCCTTGCCGATACCGCTGGCCGCGCCCGTGATAACCGCAACCTTGCCCGCAAAGTCCTGCATGGAGTTCCCCCTGAAAAACCATCGAGTATAGCCGACCGGGGAAACGTCCGGATGACTGTGGGCAGCTAGACGCTGCTGAGGCTCGCGACCACGGCGACCCGATCTCCAGACCGGCCCAGCATCAGGTACCAGAGGGTCGCCGCATCCACCCGGGCCCCGTACTTGCTCGCCATCGCCTCGAAGATCCGGTTGGCCCGTTCCTCCGGCAGGTCGTCCGCCTTCGTTGCCTCGGGGATCCTGGTGCTCACGTGGCCACCGCGTGTGAGTTTCAGAGGGTTGCCGGCGAGCAGGGATTCAGCCGCTTCCGCGCTGGCGTCGTAGTAGATGACCTCGTGCGCGTCGATATCGAGCACCCAGACCCTGGCAGTATGGGCACCGCTGCGCGTCTCCATCGCAAGCTCCACCACCTCGCCCGACTCCCAGGTGGAAAGGACGTAACCCAGCGTGCCGATCCAGGCGAGCGCCGCACCCGCTCCCAGGCCGACGCTCAGCTTGAGATCGGCGCTGCCCGGTCGCCGCCAGATCTTCAGCAGCAGCCCGGCGCCGAGGAGCAGGGCGCTCCAGGCGATCAGGCCACCGCGGTCAACCACGAGCGCCAAGGCGAGCGCGGTAACGGCGGCGGCGACGAGGGCGCTGGTTCTTTGAGCGTTTGTCATCATGCGAGCCAAGTCCTTTCTTTCCTTACAGGACGTCTGGCAGCGCGAAAGTGTGACCGTGACAAACGGGAAGAAACCTGTGCCGTCATCAACGCACCGGGATCCAGATCTCCAACCCGCCATTGCCGCTCAGCGGGTCGAACTGCTCGCCGTAGCGTTCGAACCAGGGGGCTTCGACCGGTGTCTGCTCGGAGGCTGGCAACCAGTCTGACCAGATCGCATCACAGGTTTCCCGCAGCGCCGACACGTGTCCTGCATGCTGGAACACCGCGTAGGATTGCGCAGAGATGGTCAGGGACACCATGTTCTCTGGCGTCTCGACCCCACCGGGCAGCTCGACGCCGCTCATGTAGTCAAAGCTGGCGTCGTCGGCGTTGTAGATCACACCATAGGTGACGGGATCCTTTTCCGGGGTCACTCTGGGGATTAATGGAGCGAACGATTGCCACTGATCTGGAATCTCCGCCACCCTCTCGAACGGGTAGTAGCGGGAGGTGCCGACAATCTTCAGCGCTCCTGATTGCTCAATTCTCGGCTGGGGAATGTCTGTCGCTTTGCTTTGCTCCATGGCTGTCGCCTCCATCAGCTTCAGGTTGTTGGTGTGTCCCTGGGCTCGGACCTGTTCAGGGGTTGCCGCGAAGTGCTCTTTGAAGGCTCGAGTAAAGGCTTCGTGAGAGCCGTAACCAACAGAGAGCGCCAGGCCGAGAATGTCGGTCTCACCAGCGGCGAGCTCGATGGCTGCAGTGGACAGGCGCCGCAAACGAACGTAGCGGCTGATAGGCTCACCGACGGCATAGCAGAAGATCCTGCTCAGGTGATAGCGGGAGACGCCAGCCAGCGCAGCCAGGTCGTCGAGAGAGATCTGCTCGCGGTAGTGGTTTTCGATGTACCACAGAGCCTTGTCGATCGCCTTCATGCCTTTGCTCTAATTGTCTCGGACGGTGGCAATCCTAGTGGCGGGCGAGTCGCGGCGCTTGATAGTGTTTGCTCAATCAGCACCGCTGGTCCTGTCACCTGCAGGATTTGTCTGACAATTCCGGGTCGCTGTCATAGCAGCTTCGGAACCTGGCAATATACTGCCTGATTCTGCGGCCAGCCTCGGCCGAGCGCCCATCGATTCATGGAGGAAGCACAAGAGCTGTGAGTAAGTTCACCCTGACCGTTAACGGAGAGGTCCACGAAGTGGACGTGGCGCCGGAGATGCCCCTGCTGTGGCTGCTTCGGGACAAACTGAAACTGACTGGCACCAAGTACGGCTGCGGGATTGCCCAGTGCGGGGCCTGCACGGTGCACGTGAACGGCACGCCGGTCCGCTCCTGCGTGCTGCCGGTCTCCGCGGTCTCCGGAGCCGTGACCACCATCGAAGGACTTGCCGAGGGCGGCGACCTGCACCCTCTGCAGGCGGCTTGGATTGAGCACGACGTGCCGCAGTGCGGCTACTGCCAGTCCGGGCAGATCATGAGCGCGGCGGCGCTCCTTGCCGGCAACCAGCAGCCCAGCGATTCGGACATCGATGAGGCGTTGGCAGGCAACTACTGCCGCTGTGGCACTTACGTGCGAATCCGCCAGGCCGTGCATACGGCGGCTTCTTACTACGAGGCAGATGGAGGGGCCAAAGGATGACGGATCTGAATCGGAGAAACCTCCTCAAGGTCTCAGCCCTGGCTGGTGGCGGGCTCATGCTGCAGATGACCCTGCCGAAGTCGGCAGTGGCCGCCGAGCACAACGAGCTCATCAGGAACCGCGAGCTGAACGTTTACGTGGAAATCGCGCCGGATGGGGAGATCACCATCTACTCCGCGATTCCGGAGATGGGGCAGGGCATCAAGACCACCCTGCCGATGATCATCGCTGAAGAGATGGGCGCGCGCTGGGAAGACGTGACCGTGGTCGATGCGCCCCTCGATCAGCAGCGTTACGGGCTGCAGGGGGCGGGCGGCTCCACCTCGGTGCCGCGGAACATCGGCGCCATGCGGCGCATGGGTGCCTCCGCCCGGGAGATGCTGATCGGCGCCGCTGCGCTGCTGATGGAAGTGGAGCGCGAAGATCTGCAGGCACGCGATAGCCAGGTGATCCACACGTCCGGCGAGGCACGCAGCTTCGGTCAGCTGGCCGCACTGGCCGCGGAGCAGCCGGTACCGGATCCGGAGATGCTCTCCTTCAAGGACCCGCGGTCTTACACGATCATCGGCACATCGGTGAGCGGCGTGGACAATCTGGTCATCGCCACCGGCGGCACGGAGTTCGGGATCGACGTGGACGTGCCGGGCATGAAGTACGCGAGCTATCAGCGCTGCCCGAAGATCGGCGGCCGGGCTCTGAGCTTCAACGAGCGGGAGATCCGCGCGCTGCCGGGCGTCACCGACGCGTTCATCCTCGAGCCCGATCCCCGCTCAGGCGAAGCCTCCATGGCGTTTCTCCGAGGTCTGGCCGAACTGCAGGGTGGGGTCGCCATCGTTGGCGACGACACCTGGTCGGTGTTCGACGCCAAGTCGAAACTCAAGGTCGAGTGGGACGAATCGGGGGCCTCGGAAGATGAATGGCCGCAGCTGGTCGATCGCGCCAAGGCCATCGCTCAGAGTGACGGCGGCGAGCTGAAGAAGCCGGGTACCGGTGTTGATGAGGCCTTTGCTGATGCGAGCAATCGTCAGCAGGAAGCGTTCTACGAGTTCCCCTTCGTTGCGCATATCTGCATGGAGCCGATGAACTGCACGGCGGACTTCCGCAGCGGCGCCAACGGCGAGCCGGACACCCTGGAGATCTGGTACGGCAGCCAGTTTCCGGCTCAGGTGAAAGAGATCGCCAAGAACATGCTTGGCGTCGAGCCCGAGAACGTGACCGTGCATCCGAAGCGCCTCGGCGGCGGCTTCGGCCGGCGGGCCGTGCACGACTACGCGGCAGAGGCGATGGCGATCGCCAAACGTGCAGGCGTGCCGGTGAAGCTCTCCTGGACGCGGACAGACGACATTCACAACGATTACTTCCGCGCCGGCGGCTTCCAGCAGATGAAAGGTGCCGTGGATGCCGAAGGCAAGCTCGCCGGGCTCGAGCAGCATTACATCGGCTTCAGCAGAGACAGCCGGCCGGTGATCGGCTCCGGGCTGCGCGGCAACGAGCTCACCATGGCAGCCATCGAGCAGACGCGCGTTCGGCAGTCGCTGATGGAGATCCGCACACCCTGCGGAGCCTGGCGCGCGCCTGGATCGAACACGAACGCCTTCGTGGAGCAGAGCTTCCTGCACGAGCTCGCTGTGCTCGCCGGTCGCGATCACCTCGAGTTTCTGCTCGAGCTGATGGGCGAGCCGCGCTGGCTCGACGAAGGTAACGTGAACGCGCTGAACACGGGTCGGGCCATGGACGTGATCAAGCTGGCCGCCGAAAAGGCGAACTGGGGCAAGCAGATGCCGGCGGGATCCGGTCAGGGGCTGGCGTTCTACTTCTGCCATGCGGCGCACATCGCTGAGGTGGCTGAAGTGACCGTGGACGCAGACAAAAACTACCGTGTCGACAAGGTGACCGTGGCGGTGGACGTTGGGCCCATCATCAACATGAGCGGCGCCCTGAGCCAGGTGCAGGGTTCCATCGTGGATGGCCTCAGCACCATGGCTACCCAGCAGATCACGATGACCGACGGCGTGATCGATCAGGAGAATTTCCACGAGTACCCGGTCATGCGTATCGCCGCAACGCCGGAGATCGACGTGCACTTTCTGCAGAGCGATAACCCGTCTACGGGCCTTGGCGAACCGGCGCTGCCACCGCTGGCACCGGCGGTGACGAACGCCATATTTGCGGCCACCGGTGAGCGGATCCGCTCCATGCCGCTGAGCCTGGAGGGCTACACGCTGGTGTGAGAGGCCGTTGCCGGCCGCAAACGGCTACTCACATCGTGAGGGTCGAAACTGCGGCAGGCCTTGGAGCACTGCCGGGTCGTAAGGCGGGTCGTCAAAAAGCAGCGGGTAGTAAAACGCCCGCAGCGCCGCGTGGAAACGGCGAACGTCGGCCTCGTAGCAGAGGGCGGCAACCACGTCCGTCTGCGTGGCGCGGCCGAGCAGACGTTGTGCCAGCATCGGTGGGGAGAGAAGCGATAGCGCGTTGCCCGCGGAGTAGCGTGCTTCGATTGCCCGGCGCCGATCTTCAGAGAGCGTTTCCACGGACTGATCCCCCACCTGCTGGAACGCGTAGTACCACTTCCACTCGAACGGCGCGTTCACCCCGGCTTGCTCGCGCCACTCCGGGTATCGGGCGGTGAACTTGAGCATCGTGTCGCTTTTCGGCAGGTCCCAGGCGGCGTTCACCACCTCACGCTGCCCGAGCACGATGTCGCTGCCCGCCGGTTCCTCGATCGCAGCGCTGATGGCCTGCCCGCCAAGAAACGGAATCAGCACTGCGATCACCACCCAGACCGCCAGCAGGCGGGTTGCCACCACCGGGCCGCTGTCGCTGCGCCTGGCCACGTAGGTGACGATGGCCATCCAGATCAGCGCATGGGCGATGACGATGAGGCTGACGAGCGCGGTCGTCAGGAGTGCTGCGCCTGCGAACGCAGCACCCACCCACAAGGGCAGAAGCAAGGCCAGAACCAGCAGAGCGACTCTGACCAGGGCGCGAGCCCGCCACGGCTGACGGTCATCACCCGTGGTTGCCGCCAGCAGATGGTAGCGCCTGCCGGCGTGCTCTGAGGTGTAGAGATCGAACAGCAGGACGATAACGAACAGCGGCAGAAGCACGCTGCTGAGGAAGGCGAAGTCGAATGTGCCGCTGATCGCCAGCGCCGGATTGCCGGTATCAGATTCGTAGATCTGCCCCTCCAGCGCCAGCATCCGGATCCGGTGCTTCCAAGGGTAATCATCACGCTGGCCGAAGGCGGCAAAGGCGCTGTCTGTCGGCGGCTGGTAGGTCAGAAAGAAGCTGTAGTAGGCGGCGCCGCCATAGTCGGCCTGGGAGGCGATGGCGTTCTCCCGGTCGGTGCTGTCCGCGGTGATCATCCTGTCGATGAGGGTGCGCTGCGACGCCACCTCCTGAATGCCGGACCAGACCGCAAACCCGGAGCAGGCTGCTACGAACAGCAGCAACACCATTGCAGGACGTTGCCGCAGCAGAAACCGGAACTCGCGTTGATAGCCACTGACCGGGCTCACGGGCGTTTTCCTGTTGCAACGGTTCCGCAGAGCAGAACGCCGAGCAGCAGCCAGACCGCTAGCGCGCCTGCAGGGCTGAGCGCGTTGGCCAGCCTTGCGCTCGGGCTGGCTGGCTCGAACCGATAGTCTTCGAGGAGCTGCCAGTTTGCTGCGTCCGCCCGGGTTCGTCGCTCGGCTTCGAGGTTGTTGCTGCGGTTGATGTCGTCCTGATAGGCAATCTGCATGGTATGGACTTCATTCAGGCCCTGGACGAAGTCGTAACGCAGGTCCTCAGTTTCCCTGAGAAATCGGTGGTGGGAGGGGAGATCCGTACCGGCGATCGCCATGGACAGCTCGCGAATGGCGATCACCGGCGAGACCCAGCTGAAAGCGGCGGCCTGCTCAGCCTGCTGCTGCTCTCCTGCCAGTCGCTCCTCCGCGTAGCGCCTCAGCAGCTCTGTCAGATCTGCTTCGGATTTGGCCGCAACGGCACCCCGGAAGTTCAGCGGCAGATCCTCGATGCGATCCACACCGTGTGTTTCCAGCAACCGGTCTCTGAAGCTTGCGAAGGCGGGATCGGCGCTGTTGTGCCCATCTCCGAGCTCCCGCAGTTCCTCGAGAAGCGCGAAGTCGGACTCGATCTTGCTGGATGCATCCACCAGCCGTCCGACGTTTGCCGAGTAGCTTGGGATGACGAGGCTGATCAGGGTCCAGATGCCCAGCAGGAGCATGAGGCTGGCTGCGCTGCGTCGGCACAACGCCGAAGTGATGAGAATCAGAAGGCTCCAGACAAGCAGATACGCCAGGTAGCCCAGGGAGAGGGCGGCGCCGGTCTGCCACGGCTCACCCTGCAGCACCGCGAACAGCACGGCACCGAGCAGGGGGCTCAGCAGCATTAGGGTGATGATGAGTAGCGCCACGAGCTTCCCGGTGATGAGCGTGGTGCTGGAGACCCCCTGACTGAAGAGCTGCAGATCCGTCTGTGATTCCCGCTCCCGAGTGAGCGCTCCGTACCCCAGCAGGATCAGACAGATCGGGGCCAGCACCTGCAGCACGAAGGCAGGCGTGAGGCTACCCAGCAGGTTCGGCGTTCCTCCGCGCTCGCGCTCGGCGAACATGGCGGAATTCTGGCGATGCCCCTCGAGAAAGATCACGTTCCCCGAGTACGGGTCGACACCGGGATCAATCACCCCCAGCGGCGGTGGCGGTTTAAAGGCGTAGTGCCCGTAGTGGACCATCCGATGTGGGTGCCGGGCTGGCTGCGCCTGGAAGGTCTGCAGTGACTCCGTCTGCAACTCGTGTCGCTCATGAGCCACGGCGTGGTTACGGACCAGCGCCGTCGCGGCGGCGACGATGATGAGGAGCAGGGCAAAGACCATCACCGCTATGGATAGCCTCGACCGTGACCAGTAGCGCCACTCCTCAAGGGCGATCGAGCTGACCCGGCTCACAGCGAACGCTCGCTGGCGAACGCCGCGTGCACGGCCTCGGTGTCGATCCTGCCGTTTTCTGGCGCTTCGAAGCTGCCGACCAGGTTGCCCTGCTGGAGGAGCACGATCCGGTCGGCCACCTGGCAGGCGCCGTACACATCATGCGTCACCATCAGAATGGTCGAACCGCCGGCGGCCAGATCGCCCACCAGGGTGCTGAACTCGTCGATCGCCACCGGATCGAGACCGGAAGTTGGCTCGTCGAGCAGCAGAACGGGCGACTCGCGGAGGATGGCCAGAGCGATGGCTGTCTTCTGTCGCATGCCCTTCGAGAAGTCGTCCATCCGCAGATCACGCATGTCGCTCTGCAGGGCCACGCGGTCCAGCGCTGCATCGATCTCAGCCGGCGAGCGATCGATGCCCGCGAGCTTCAGAAAGTAGCTGAGGTTCTCCCGCGCGCTCAGGTGACCGTAGAGCGAGACAGACTCCGGCAGGTAGGCGGTGGAGGCGCGGGCAGCGGCCACGTTTTCCTGAACCGACTTGCCCATGATCCGCAACTCTCCGGAGGCAGGCGGGAGAAATCCCAGAAATGCCAGCAGCGTGGTCGACTTGCCGGCGCCGTTGCCACCGAGCATGGCGAATACCTCCCCCTGGCCAATCGCGAAGCTGACGTTTCTGATCACCTCTCTGCCGCCGCGTTCGACGCTGAGGTTGTGTGCTTCGATTGTGTTCATTTGCATCCAGATGGTTGTTGCGGAGATTTTTCGGGTAGCTGGGGCGAGCCTAGAAGTAGCTCAACCAGGGTTTGCTGCGTTTCTCACGATGCTTGTAGGCCGCGAAGGCGCTCGCGACGGGGCACAGCGCGACGATCAGTACGATCGCCCCGATCCAGATCCAGCCGACGCTGCTGAAGCCGAATCGTTCACCCTGTGTGGGGCCGAAGATCAGGAACAGCACCCAGTAGGCCGCCAGCAGCACGTACAGGTGCAGGACGTAGATGAACATGGGCACCGACCCGTACTCTTCGATTGCCTTCAGCAGCCGGCCGGGCTTGCGTTCGGCTTCCAGCACCCCGAGCAGCAGCAGGCCGACCCCTAGCGTGATCAGCAGAAAGTCCAGGGAAGGGGGGTACTTGGTGAAGTTCAGAAAAGACATGATCGTGGCGATCGGCGTCTCGCCGATGGACCACGGCTGAGCCTCCCCGTACAGGTTCAAGCCCCGAATGATCAGCAGCAGCACCAGGGCCGTTGCGCCCAGCCTGAACAGCATTCGTTGTCTCGTCGCGGTCGGGACTGATGCGGCGTACAGCGGCCCCATGCAGAAACCCAGAAGAATGACGCCGAACCAGGGCAGAAAAGGATAGGACGCGCTTACGGTCAGCGGGCCGATCTGACCCAGCTCGTTCGGATCGTGGAGGATCGACCAGAGCACGAAGCCGGTCTCACCGGGTTGAAACTCGATCGGTGCCAGGGCGTTGTGCCCGAATACCAGGAGGAAGCCGAGACCGCCGAGCACCCAGTGATTCAGCCGGCAGACCGCGGATAGGCCGATCATGCACAGCCCGATGGCCCAGAGCACCTGCAGGAACAGGTAGGTCGGGTAGCTGTCTGCCCACACCAGGTAGTAGAGCACGAGCTCGATGAGGATGATCACCGCGCCGCGCTTGAAAAGAAACGCGGCGGGTGAGCGGTAGGTGCCCTGGCCAGGGTTGGCGTAGAGCCAGGCCGAGACGCCGGCCAGAAAGATGAACACCGGGGCGCAGAAGTGCGTCAGGAAGCGGGTGAAGAACAGGTCCGGCTCGATGTGATCGTAGATCGGATCGCCCGTCCTCACGTGCATGTAAAACCGCTCACGCACGTGGTCCAGCATCATCAGCAGGATGACCACGCCGCGCATCACATCGATGGCGGCGATCCTGGTTGTTCCGGCGTTCACCTCGGTCACTGGCAGGTCTTCCTAAAAGGAGAACACTGCCGTGAGGCGATAGCGACGCGGCGAGCCGGGCTCGACCCAGACGTCAGCGTAGGAGTTGGTGTAGAACGTCTCGTCCAGCAGGTTGTCGACGTCGAACCGCAGCGTCAGGTTGTCGATAGGATCGATCTGACCCGACAGGCGAACAGTCGTGTAGCTAGGCAGGTAGAAATCAAAGCCGGTCCAGCCGAGCCGCTCGTCGGTGTACTGCACACCCCCACCGATCTGCGTCGGCATGCGCCCGATGGTGAAGCTCTGGTTCACCTGGAAGTTCACCTGATGCTCAGGCGCGTTGATCAGAGGATCACCTTTCTCGATGGTCGCGCCGAAGTCCGGGTCCGGGTTGCTGTTGGTGAACTCCGCCTTGGTGTAGGCATAGGAGAACCAGAGGTCCAGGCCGCTGTCGAACGAGACCGTTGCGTCCAGCTCTACCCCACGGCTGCGTGCTTCGCCCGCAGCGCGCGAGAAGAACCCGGCCGCAACCGCCGGAGGCCGGTCATCGTTGACCAGGATGTTGCTCTGCTCTACCTGGAACACCGTAAAGGTGAGCAGGCCGGATACGCTGTCGGCGAGATCCTGCACGTCCAGCTTGAAGCCAACCTCTGCGGATTCCGTGACGTTGGGATCGAATTGATTGCCCTGAAAATCGGACCCTGTCTGCTGGCGGAACCCTTCACCGTAGGACGCGTAGATGCTGAAACCGTCGTTGATGAAGTACACCGCACCCAGCTGAGGAGAAAAGCGGGAGTCTGAGGACGTGGTGGTCGTTGCCGGGTCGGCCCGCAGGTTCGTCAGATCCTGGCTGAAGTCATCCCAGCGTCCGCCCAGGCGGATCTGAAAGCGATCCGTGATGTCGATCTGATCCTGGAAGTAGATGCCGAAGCCGTCCAGCTCTTCCTCTCGGTCCGTATTCGGGCCCGGAACCGGCTGTGGCCACTGGCCGTAAACCGGATCAAACACGTCCAGAAACAGGTACTCGGCGGGATCGAGAGTGTCGATGTCTGTGCCAGGCGGGATGAACCCGGGGCGGTAGCGAAGGATGAACAGGTTGTTGTTGAAGCGATCGTAGTCCGCACCGATCAGCAGCCGGTGGCGCAGCGAGCCGGTGTCGAACTCACCGGCGATCTCGGCTCGAAAAACGGAGTAATCCGAGTCGAAATCACGGTAGCGGAAGAAGCGCGACAACGTTCTGCCATCCAGGAACAGGGTCTGCCGGCCGCCGAAGTTCGTCTCCGACGCGTTGCCCTCGAAAGTGGTGTCTCGGAAGCCGATGCCGGCGAGCAGGCTCCAGCTCTCGGAGAAATTGTGTTGCAGCTCGAGCTGATGGCCGATCACCTCGGTCTCGATGGGCCCATCGTCGGGCTCGCCGACGAAGGTCCGCCGTGGCGTGAAGCCGGTGTCCTCGCTGTACGCGACGCCGCGGTCGAACGGAATCTCCTGCTTCGTGTACTCCAGCTCGTAGGTCAGGCTCGTTCGATCGGTGATGTCCCAGGTGATCGAGGGATAGAGGCCGACGCGCTCAGTCTCCACCGTTTTCCGGAAGCTCTCGGCGTCCTCGTAAAACCCGACGAAGCGGAAGCCCACGTTGTCATTCGAACCGAAGGTGGTCTGCACGTCGCCCTCCAGCCGGTACTGATCCCAGCTGCCGACGACGCCGCGCACGTAGCCGCCTTTCTCGAACTGAGGCCGCTTGGTGATCAGGTTGATCGTGCCGCCCGGCTCGCCGCGGCCGAACAGGGCCGAGCGCGGCCCTTTGAGGACCTCCACGGACTCGATGCCGACCAGATCCCGCGGGCCGCCGAAGCCTCTGCCGGCATTGAAGCCGTTGACCAGAAAGCCGCTCGGCAGGTTGATGTCGCCGGAAAACCCGCGGATGGAAAAGCTGTTCCAGAGGCCGCCAAAATTGTTCTGCCGCGCCACCGAGGCAGACAGATCGAGCGCTTCGTTCAGGTTCAGCGCGCCTACGTCTGTGAGCAGCTCGTTGTCGATCAGCTGCACGGCAGATGGGTTTTCCAGGTCGTCGAAGTTGCCCTGGTAAGCCCGGCGCTTACCCAGGACGAAGATCTCCTCGTCAATGCGCGCTTCGCTTTCAGCTTCTTCTGCCTTGGCAGATGGGGAATGGGTCAGTGTGAGAAGGGCGGTCAACGCGAACGTCGCCACCGGAAAAGTGTGTCGAATCATGATCTCAACCAAAAAGTAATGAGCCGCAAAACAGCGGGGCGGCGCACCTGCGCTCGCTTGCCGTACCGGATAACAGTGGGGTGTCAGGCGGCGGGAGGACCGGTTGAGGGGGGGCGAGTGGTGAGGGGGTGTGTCGGTGACGTGAGGTCAGCAACCGTTAAGCCACTCGAGGCACAATTGTTGAAAACCGGCTTCGTGAATCCCTGAGCCGAAACCAGCGTCTCAGGCTCATCGGTCAGGATTGCAGCGCAAACGGCACATTCGGGTGCGTGTGGCTCCGAGCCATGCTCTATGGCGTGCGCGGTGGTGGCTGCCTGCCCGACCAGGAGCAGCAGCGCACCTAGCCAACAACTCCATTTGTGCCAGGCGTTCGTCATGCAGCAATTCTGCACGAATTCAGTTTTGTTACAATGTATCAATTCGCTCGCGGGAGGAACGAGGCTGGCGGGTTGCGGGGGCTCAGGCCTCCGTTTTCTGCCAGATGGAGACGTGTGAGGTGCTCTCGCCCGTGAACGGTTCGCGGTTCCAGCCGGCATAGCGGTTGACGAGCGCCAGGCCGGCGAGCCTGGCCATCAGGTCCAGCTCCGATGGGTACACATAGCGGAAGGGCGTCTGCACTTCACGGGCACCTTCATCGTTCACGATGAAGTGGTGAGAAGTGGCCTGTTGGGCAACCAGATCCGTGTATCGGTCGAAGCCCACATATCCCGTCGAGTGCGAAAACACCCGGGCATCCTCTCCCGGCGGCAGGCGCCTGAGATCGGGGATCCCCACCTCGATGAGAAAATAGCCGCCTGGCTCGAGGTGCGCAGCGGCGTTCTGAAAGCAGGCGGCTTGCCTGTCCTGAGTGAACAGGTTGCCGATGGTGTTGAACACCAGGAAGACCAGCCGGAACTGGCCATCGATCCGGGTCTCCGCGATGTCGCCGATCGTGACGTCGATCTGGGAGCCGCCTTCCTTGGCACGAAGCCGGTCGACCATTGCCGTGGACAGATCGATTCCGGAGACCGGCACGCCCCTGTCTGCAAGCGGCAGGGCGACGCGTCCGGTGCCGATGGCAAACTCCAACGCGGCGCCGTCCCCGGCAAGCTCGGCGAGCATGTCGACCGTCGGTCCGAGCACCTCTGGTGCGAACATGCGCGGCACGCTGAGGTCGTACTCAGACGCTACCGCCTCACCGAAATGGTCCTCGAGCTCGATCATTCAGCGAAACTGACACCGGCCATAGGCTTCGTCAAGCCAGGCTTGAACGCCCGGAAAAGAATGATATGTTATAACGTTCATTCTTCTGGAGGCCTACCGTGGGAGCATCACTGCCCGTCACCGTGCTGTCCGGGTTCCTTGGCGCTGGCAAGACAACGCTGATGAACCACGTCCTCAACAATCGCGAAGGCCTGCGCGTTGCGGTCATCGTGAACGACATGGGTGAAGTCAACATCGATGCTGACCTGCTGCGCGAGGATGTGTCCCTGCAGCAGGTGGACGAAAAGCTCGTCGAGATGACGAATGGCTGCATCTGCTGCACCCTTCGAGAAGATCTGCTGATCGAAGTGGCGCGGCTGGCGGACGAGCAGCGCTTCGACTACCTCCTCATCGAGTCCACCGGCGTCTCCGAGCCATTGCCGGTCGCGGAAACATTCACTTTCGAGGATGAGTTAGGCCGCTCTCTGTCGTCCGTGGCGCGACTGGACACGATGGTGACGGTTGTCGATGCCTTCAACTTCCCGAGGCTGCTGGCCGAAGCAGAGAGCCTGAAAGCCAAGAACATGGAGATCGGCGAGGAGGACGAGCGCAACGTCGCCGATCTCCTCATCGATCAGGTCGAGTTCAGCAACGTCATCGTGGTGACCAAGACTGATCTGCTCGACGAGGCGCAAACCGAGGCGTTGCTCGCTACGCTTCGTCGCCTGAATCCAGGGGCCGAGGTGCTCATTGCCGAGCACGGGCAGATCGAGCCCAAGGCCATTCTCGGTACCAGCAAGTTTGATCTGGAAGAAGCGGCGAACGCGCCAGGCTGGCTGGCGGAGCTGCGCGGTGAGCACGTGCCGGAAACCGAGGAGTACGGTATCGGCAGCTTCGTTTACCAGGCGCGGCGACCATTTCACCCACAGCGTCTTTACGACTTTCTGGTGCAGGGCTGGCGACACGGTAATCTCGTTCGCTCGAAGGGCTACTTCTGGCTGGCCTCACGCTTCGATCAGGCAGGATCCTGGTCGCAGGCGGGCGGCATCATGAATCATGGCTTTGCGGGTCTCTTCTGGTCGGCGGTGCCGGACGCCCACTGGCCGGAGCATCCGGAACACCGGGCTGCGATCGACAGCAAGTGTGAGCCGCCGTTCGGCGATCGACGTCAGGAGATCGTCTTCATCGGTCAGTCGCTCGACGAAGCTCAGGCTCGGCAGGCATTGGACGCCTGCCTGCTGACAGATGCTGAGCTTGCTGCCGGCCCGGAAGTCTGGCGCCTCTACCCGGATCCCTTCCCACAGTGGATCCGCCAGGAGGTCGAGGAATGATGCGCCACGTGATCAGCGAACAGCTCAGTGACTTTGCCGCCATCTATGAAGACGACGTGGAGATCGTCAGCGTTTCCCGCCCTGAGACCAGTGCCTGCGAGGACCTGGCGCGGAAGCTCGTCGACTCCCGTCAGCTGCCGCGTTTGCGCTGGGTCCAGGCGGCGGGCGATGTCGATGCCGTTGCCAGAGAACTCCCGGACGCCGTCGATGCGAGGCTGCTGGAGCAGATAGCTGAAGCCACCGAGCTCTTAGGAGAGCTGATTGACTGTGAGCAGGTGGGGGTTCGGCTTGCTACGTTGAGAGCGCCCATGTGCCCCAGGTTTCATGTGGATCACATCCCCTGCCGGCTGCTCATCACCCTGAGCGGTGAAGGGACTGAGTGGATCCCCAACCGTGATGTGGATTGGGCGGTATTCAGCGATCTGGACAGCACGGAGCTACCCGTGCAGGACAACAGACAGGTCCAGCAGCTGTCGACCGGCCACTGGTCGTTGCTGAAGGGTGGCAGCTGGGATGAGAGCTTCACGGGAACTGTGCATCGATCCCCGCATGGGCAAGGCGAGCGATTGCTTCTTTCGCTGGATCCTATCGTCTGAGCATACCGGCCGATCAGCGCTGAGAGCTGGTGTCGCCTGCGAGCGATGGCAAGTTGAGTCTAGAATGGACGCTTGCCGACTCGCCCTCAGGTACGCCAAGTGTTTGATCATGTGGTCTTCGGAACCAGCGACTACGAAGCCAGCAAAACCTTCTTTCTCAAGGCGCTGGCGCCGATTGGCGTCGCCGTTCTATCCGAAGGCCCGCTCGGCATTGAGCTCAGCTCGGACGGCAAGTCGTCACTCTGCATCCGCCGGGTCGAGGAGCAGCCATCTCATCTGCATCTGGCCTTCGTGGCGGAACGCCGCGAGCAGGTGGATGCGTTTTACCGCGCAGCGCTCGAAGCCGGCGGCAGAGACAACGGTGCGCCGGGCATCCGCCCGGAGTACAGCGGGACCTACTATGCGGCGTTCGTGATCGGCCCCGATGGACACAACATCGAGGTGGTGTGTCATGACGAAGAGGTATAGGAGAGGTGGCTGTCGATAGCGAAGGGCTCAGGCAGACCATCAAGGCAGTCGCAGAGAGCTCAACTGTCCGTTGGTTCCCCTGCGGTGAAGGGCAGATGCCTCTGCGCTGCTGGCCCAGCCTTAAAGAGGCTGCTACCGAAACTGTTGTGCTGCTGCATGGTGGGTCGGGCTCCTGGCTGCACTGGTTTCGAAACGTTGAGGCCCTCCGGCAGCACTGCGACGTGATCGCCCTTGATCTGCCAGGCCTCGGCGATGCGGCGATGTGCCCGGTCGAGTCAGACGCCGACAGCGCCGCCAGCGTTACCAGCGAAGCCCTGCTTTCTGAGATCGATGGCGAGTTCCATATCGTCGCTTTCTCCTGGGGATGCACGGTCACTGCGCTCATGATGAAACGCATTGAGGCACGGCTGAAGTCGGTGATGTTGACCGGTCCTGCATCGGTGGGGAACCTCCCGCACCGGGCGCAGATGAAGCCTCTGATCAAGAGAACGCCTGAGATGCTACGGGAAGAAGTGCTGGCCATTCAGCGCGAGAACCTCTCCCGGCTGATGATCCACGATCCAGAGCGCATTGATGATCTGGCGGTGGAGCTCCAGGAGCTGAATACCACTCGGGCCAGATTCTCCAGCCCGAAGTATGCCCGGGCGACCCTGGTGGTCGACGGCTTCACGGGAACCTCAACGCCGCTGTTCGTCATCTACGGCGAGTTTGACGCGCCGGCTTATCCCGATCTGGAAGCCCGTCGAGCGGTGTTCAACGCCATCCGCCCGGATGTGCGCTTTGAGATCGTCGAAAACGCAGGGCATTGGCTGCAGTACGAGCGGTCGGAGGTATTCAATCAACGCTGTATTGAATGGTTGGAGCAAAACCAATAGTTGCCTTTCTGAAGACAAGCGCCGGCTGCGCCCTGTGCTGAATCAGGCACTTCTAGCTGCGGCGCTCGCGATGGCCTTTGCCGTTCCGGTTGTTTCCAGCGCCGATGAGTTCACGTCTATTGGCTGGCGTGATTTGACGTATCCGATCGAGCCGCAGGACGATCCTTTTTTCGGTTTGAACTACGAGCAGCGACGGCATCTCGAGACGATCCTGGCGGTTTCCAGAAAACGCGAGAAAGGTGCGGAAGTTCCCGAACGGGACGAGTCTCTGGCAGTTACGTCGAGCGAGTGGCTTCGGAGCCACGGCCTGGATCCAGAGCAACTGGTTATGGAAGACCGCACGTTGCTCGAGAAAATCGCGCGCCAGAGATCTTCGTCTCGCGCGGAACTGGCAGGTAAGGACGTTCGTATTCTGGGCTATGTGATTCCGTTGGCGTTTGAGAAAGAGAAGGTGACGGAGTTTCTGCTGGTGCCTTACTACGGTGCCTGTGTCCACACTCCGCCGCCGCCTGCTAACCAGATCGTGTTTGTCCGTTCGGAGCTCGGAACTGAGATCGATGGGCTGTTCACTGCCGTCTGGGTGGAGGGGCGTCTCGGGGTTGAAAGGAACAACCGGGTTGCGATCCTGTCGGACGGAACGGCCGGGTTCGAGGTGGGCTACTCGCTTGATGCTGTCTCGGTCCGCAGGTCCCCACTTGGGAGGCGCGCGCCCTACCTGCATCAGGAAAGTGGGCGCCCGGAATCGGCAAGTGGCGACCGGCAGTAGGACCAGTTTCGAAGCTCCGAGTGGTTCGCTACCAGCGTGAGACGTCCTGCGCTGGGGGAATGAACCCCAGGACGCCATGGACTTCCCGAAGTGTGTGTCGCGCGGTTTCCCTGGCCTGCGTAGCACCAGCCGTGAGCATGTCATCCAACGTCTGATCGTCTGAGCGCAGCTCTCTGAACCGTCCCTGTATGGGTTCAATCAGCGCGATGACGGCATCAGCAACGTCTGACTTCAAACGGCCGTAGCCCTGTCCTGCGTACTCCGATTCCAGCGTGGCTGTCGCTTGCCCGGTAGTTGCCGCCAGGATCTTCAGCAGGTTGGAGACCCCGGGTTTGTCCTCGCGGACGACAATCTCGCTGCCGGAGTCGGTGACGCAGCGCTTTATCTTGCGGGCGATGTCTGTGGGATCATCCAGCAGGGTAATGACGTTCGCCGCCACGGCGTCAGACTTGGACATCTTTCTGGTCGGGTCCTGCAGGCTCATGATTCGAGCGCCGGAATCCGGTATGTACGCCTCGGGGATCGGGAATACGCTGCCGAAGAGTCCATTGAACCGACCCGCAACGTCCCTCGTCAGCTCCAGGTGCTGGCGTTGGTCTTCTCCCACCGGCACCAGGTTGGCTTTGTAGAGGAGGATGTCTGCTGCCATCAGCACCGGGTAGCCGAACAGGCCGGCGTTCATGTCGCCGTTGTTTCGACGGCTCTTGTCTTTGAACTGAGTCATTCGATTCAGCTCACCCACCTGCGTGTGGCACTGGAGAATCCACGAGAGCTCGCAATGCTCTGGCACATGAGACTGGCAGAACACGACGCTGCGCTCAGGGCTGACCCCGCAGGCAAGGTAAAGCGCGACAAAGTCGCGGCAACGGTCTGCGAACGTCGTCGGATCCTGACGGACGGTGATCGAGTGCAGATCAACGAGCGGGAAGAAGCAGTTGTACTGGTCCTGTCGTTCGACCCAGTTCTGGATCGCACCCAGGTAGTTGCCGAGCGTCAGGCTGCCGGAAGGGGCAATTCCACTGAGCAGGGTAGGTTTCTTCATTGTCTGTCTCCGGTTGATGATCGAATACCGGAAACAGTTTTAGGGTTGAGTAGCCTGCCGCCGGTGATGTTAGCGACAAGCCAGAACAGCGCCGCTACCTAGTCGGTGCGCCACCATTGATGATTGAAAGGCGTAACAGTGCTTGCGAACAGAGTCATCGGGGCAGTATTCCAGATCAGTCGCCCGGCTGCCACGGCCTTCGTGGGCTGCTGACAGGGGCTGAGGTTACTGTTCCAGGCTGCGTCCCAACTCTTCGACTACGTGTTCGACGACGGCGGTGGCGTCAACGCCATGCTCTGCACACCATTGCCGACCCTCAGATTTGGAGAGAATCACGCCGTCTTTCAGGTAAGCCAGCGTCCGGCAGGCGTTTGAGATAACGTAGTCCGAAATGTCTTCCTGCTGTTCCTCAGCCCACCTGAAGTCGGCGAGCACCGCAGACAGGTAATCGGATCTCGGAATCTCGGGCAGATCGGACACGGGGAAGGTTCCGGTCAGATCAATGCCTCTTTCACGGGCAACCACAAGATGCATGGTCAGATCTTCATCCGTTGGCGATTCCGGCAGAAATCGGCCTGACTCGAATCTCACTCGATGTTCTTCGCCGAAGTGAAACAGGTGTCTACAGGGGTGCTGCCAGCTCGCCAACGCATCGCGGGAGATGATGCTGAGCTCGAGCGGGTGGGGATCCATTGAGATCAGTAGTATCCCCTCGGCCAATTGGGCCAATTCAGGCTCGCCAGGATTGCCGTCGACGATTGCCAGCACATCCAGATCACTGCGATCAGGATCGAAGCCTGCGCTGGCGGCGGAACCGTGCAGGATCACGCCGCTGAGCGTCGGCAGAGACTGAGTCAGCAGGTCGCGAAGCCGATGCAGCTGGCCGGCCGCGCTGGGTGGAATCATCTCCTTACAGAGGGTCGCCGCCCAGCACTGCCGGTGTTTCGCAGTAAGTGCTGAGAATGTAGCGCTGATGATCCTCGATCCGCTGGCTCAGCACCTCGGCGATGACCGGGATCTGCCCATTCATCCGGAAGTACTTGAGCATTCCCTTGTTCTGCTTGGTTTGCGGCATGATCTCCGGCGGTGGCACCAGCAGGCTCATGCTCATGGTCGCCCAGTAAACGTCGGCTGCAGTCAGCGCTTCGCCGACCAGGTACCGCGAGCCACGTTGCTCCTGAGCCGCCAGACGCGAATCAATGAGCTTGAGCACCTCAGCGACTTTCCCCGGTGCAGCGGCGCTGGCCTCTTCGCTGTAGCCATACTTTTGGGCCAGGGGGCTGTCGGCGAGGATCCTCATGTTCCAGACCAGGCCATCTTCGCCCAGCACCACCGCGCAAAGTCCCAGCACCTCCGCCTGTTGCTCAAAGTCATCCGGCAGCAGCTTGGGCGTGCCGGGCGCGCCGATTCGCTCAGCCAGCGACAGCTGCTCGATCCAGACGTTTCGCGGCCGCTCCTCATCGTGAAACATGGTGGGGATGCTGGTTTGGCTGGTGAGCTCGTAGAGCCTCGCTTGTCGGTCTTCTCCAGTTGCCTTGTCCACGCCCATCATGGGGTGGAGGGCGCGAACGAGCGGTATGCCTTTCACAAAGCAGATGTTCTTCAGCGCCTCTGCATACAGCGCAGGAATGCCCGGGATGAAAGTCACCCGCGTGCCCGTTTTCATCGCGGCTGCTTCATCCAGGCTGACGAATTCTGGAGTCCCTGCGTCGCTCATCTTCTTTCCTCGAAATGGTGGGGTGGTTATCTTTGCCAAGAGACGATCACCGCGTCAAAGTCTCTTTTTTCTATTCTGGTGAGGGGAGGAATGGTCATGAGTTTCGGCGGATTAACCTGGGGCGTAAAAGCCAGCTTTCGCGGCTACGTGGAAGCCGTTGAAGGCTCTGTTTCTGTGAGTGATGGCGCCAGCCAGGCAGAGGATGGAACCTTCGCCTTTCCGGCGATACCCGGCGGGGATCTGAGCTTCGACGCGGATGGCAACGCCTCCGGGTCGATGCGGTTCCAGGGAACCGTGACCTTTGAAGCCCACGGCGGGATGCTCAAGTCGACGCTCACCGAGCTCGGCTTGGAAGCCGGACCGGACGGGCTCGTCCTTTCCGTGCTGGACACGCACCTTGGCAGGAATCGTTGTGTGATCTCCGAGCTCGGGCCTGCTGAGGTTGGCGCAGATGGCGTGGTCACCCTGGGGGCGGTGATTACGCTCGACGGGAGCTACCAGATTGCCGACAACTACCCGCCTGGCACTGAGCTGGATCCTCTCCGCTTGACTCCGGCAGAGAACAGCTAGCCGAACTGATGTGTTCTCGAACCGCTTTTTCCTGTAGCTCGATAATGATGCATAAGACGTTTGGTTTGCTCGTGCTGCTCGTTGCTTCAATCGGGTCTGCCGATAGTGGCCTGATTGCCGTTCAGGAGGAGATTGATCGAACAGTCTGGAAGGCGTTCCAGAACGCCTTTGAGAGCATGGACGGTGAGGCCCTCAATGCCTTGTACGCAGACACGGTGCTGCGTGTGACGCCAGAGGGCATCGATACGCAGAGCCAGTTCAAGCAAGCGAACAGGACGCGGTTTGCGGCGAACGTTGCCAATGGTGATCGAATCAGCTTGGATTTCTGGTTTGATAGCCGGCACACGAATGTGACTACGTCCTATGACGTCGGCTTTTACCGGGTCGGCGTAACCGCAAAATCGGGCTCAACGGACTACTTCTACGGGCAGTTTCACATCGTCCTGAAGAAGATCGATGGCGATTGGAAAATCGTGCAGGACTGGGACACATCATCAATCGGCGGTCGTCCCATAACGGCGGCGGATTTCGAACGGCAGCCGTACAAGCGGTTCTGAGGAAAGGCACATGATTGATAAAGGTGCGCTTTCTGACCTGCTTGCTCGTCTCGAGAATCACCCCCGTACCTCGCTGGCTCTTCTGCCGACACCCCTGCACCGATTGGAGAACTTCGGCAAGTCCCTCGGTGGCCCTGAGCTATGGGTAAAGCGCGATGATCTGAGCGGGTTTGAGGGAGGCGGCAACAAGACGCGAAAGCTGGAATACCTCGTCGGCGATGCGCTGGCGAGCGGTGCCGACATGCTGGTGACGGTCGGCGCTATTCAGTCGAACCACACTCGCCAGACCGCAGCCGCTGCAGCCAGAGCGGGACTCAAGTGTGCGCTGCTGCATTGCGCGTGGACCAAAGACGCGGGCCCGTCCTATCGCTCTGTTGGCAACCTGCTGATCAGTCATCTCATCGGCGCTGACCTGTACATCGAAGAAACGGAGCGGCCGATCGAGGATCAGGGCCCGCTGGAAGAGTTCATCGCACATCTCGAGAAACAAGGTCACCGGCCGTATCTGATCCCCGGCGGCGCGTCCGAGCATCGTCTCGGAAGTCACGGCTACATCAACTGCGCCGCCGAGCTCGCCATGCAGGCCGAAGACTGTGGCGTTCAGTTTGACTACGTTATCCATTGCACCGGTTCCAGCAGCACGCAAGCCGGTTTGCTGGCGGGATTTGCGGTGCTGGGAATCCGGTCTCGCGTGATCGGCGTGAGCGATGACGACGAAACCGAGATCAAGAAGGCTCGGGTACTGGAGCTGGCGAATGCAGCCCTGCAGGAACTGGATTTAGCCGCGCGCGTATCAGCTCAGGACGTGGAGGTCATCTCGTCCAGCTCCGATGCCTATGGGGTGGCAAACCCGGAAATAGTTGCGGGTATCCGGCTGCTGGCGCGCACCGAGGGGCTGGTAGCGGATCCGGTCTATGAAGGTCGGGCGATTCGCGGCCTGCTGAACCTCGCCGACGAGGGCCGGTTCGAAAAGAACGCGAAGATCCTGCTCATGCATCTCGGCGGTTCTCCCGCTATCCACGCCTATGCGGAGCATTTCGATTCGATTCAGATGAAACCGTTCCTCACCTGACCACCATGGAGATCAGGTGTCTGATCTCAGGCGGCCCCATCCGTGTGGCTGCTGTTGGTCAGCAGTTGAATGAAGTTCACCACAGCGACAAACAGCAGCCACAGCAGGTTCAGCAGGATCAGAAGAGGGTAGCTGCCAAGAAAGCCGAACACGGCTAATGCCGCCGCCCCGATGAGCAGGACGCCGCCGGATATCATGAACAGGATCGCGCCAGGGGCGTATTCAGCTCTGGCTCCGGGCGTTCTCAGAACCGTAAAAAGACCGCGAGCCAGGCAGCCGAGATGAGCGGCAGCGATGATCCCCAACGAAACTCGGAGAGAGACATCTTCGTCAGAGAATTCTAGAGCGGCAAGAAGCGGCACAAAGGCGCCAAAGGTCACAGTCAGGCTGATGACGGCGAGTTCGATGAACTGAACCCTCTCACCTTCCGTCCACTGGCCTGAGCCGCGCTTTCCCATGATTGCAACGAGACCACTGAAGCCGGTCAGCGTTAGTCCGAGCGTTGCTATACCTACGAGTATTTCTGAGTCCAGGATCATCTTGAGTGGTCAGTGCTCTGAGCCGAATTCAGCTTCCGGAACGCTTGCCCGCGCGATCATGGACAGAACTTTGCCCGCGTCGGCTCCAGTACGTCGAAGGATCTCCGCTGCAGACACCGTGTCTCTTTCGGCAGTGTTCATGCCCGCTAAGCCTTGCTGCATCTCCGCGCGAGTGGTGGTGAAGGCGGCGGCCCAGGTCGTGGCCAGAAGAAGCTTCGCCTCGTCACGGTCACCGACCTTCTCGGCTTCGGTTTTGAATGCTGCCAGCAGGAGTTGCAGAGCCTCATCGGAGTGCTGCGCGGCAAACTGCATAAGCGTGGACCAAGCGAAGTCCGTTTTGTTGGCTTGGTTAGCGTCCATTGCCCTAGTCTAACCCGTCCATGCGCAAGCCCGACCAGCGCTTTCGCATCAATCGCTGCGGATGTGTTGCGCAACCTGATGAGCCATAGCCGTCTCTCCGATTGAAGCCAGCCCATCGTGTACGCCCTGCACATCGGCTGCGGGTCGATTCTGGCTGACCTTCCATTTTCCCTGGATTTCGCTGATCGCGATTTCAATGCCAATGATCCCTTTGAGCATTGAGGACGAGAATTCTGGCGGTGCGTCGTCGACTTTCCATGGAATTTCCTGGTCTGCTTCCTGCTGTGCGGTCAGACGATCCACTTGTGACCTGATCCACTGCGGATCGTCAATGATCGTGGGTACGCCCCAGGTGTGCACCGTTACGTAGTTCCAGGTGGGGACAACCTTGCCGTGTTCCCGTTTGGTCGGATACCAGTTTGGAGAGATGTAGGCTTCCTCACCCTGAAAAACGACGAGGCACTCGTTCAGCTCCTGCAGCTGAGACCACTGAGGATTAGGGCGAGCCATGTGTGCCTGCAGTGTGCCAAGATCCCCTTCCTCGCGGACGAGTTTGAAGGGAATCGGGTTGGCAACTAGCCGTCCGTCTTCGTCATTGCAGATCAACAAGCCCAAAGGGTGCTTCTCGATCAGGGCGTGCTGAACCTCAAGCCGGTCTTCAGCAAAGTGTTTCACCTGGTACATACAATTGACCTCAAGCGGAGGGCACTGCACTCGGCGATTTCATGCCAGGTCTTAGTCGATCTCAACGACCGCGATCGCTTCTACCTCGAGCAACACGTGCGGCTGAAACAGCGCTTGCACGCCCAACACGGTATTCGCGGGTGGACGATCCCGGTCAGTGAAGACCGCGCCGAACCCGCTGAAGGCGGCAGGGAGCTTTTCGGGCGAGTAGTCGACGATGTAGGTGGTGAGCTTGACCACGTCGTCTGGCGTCGCTCCGGCCGCTTCCAGGCGCGCTTTCAATCCGTCGTACGCCTCCTTCGATTGTGCTTCGAGCCCTTCAGATTGGCCTGTCTGCCCGGAGATGTAGATCGTTCGTACGCCACCGGAATCTACTGCCACCGCCTGGGTGAATCCCATGCGCTTCTCAACGTCGATATGGTGCTTGTCCATCTGAGTTCTCCTGCGTTAATCGCTCTGCGGTGACGCCAGTCTGCCGAGTTTTGGGAACCTTTCACAGTGTCGGGGTGCAACAGCGGCGCGGCCGCGTCTTGGGGCATCAACTCACTCGAAGTGGATTCCCTCTGAGGCCTAAAACAACATAGAGCGGAATTGCCGCGAATGCGGGAATGACGCTGGCGACCGCCATGATCACTGCCAAAAACAGGTACAGAAGCACAGCTGCAACTGCACCTTCTCGATAAATCCCAAGAAGGGTCAGCACGACGACGTACGTTCCGGCTGTCACTGCCAACGCGCTTAACGTGTTCGAAACAGCCTGGGAGGCCGAGTGATCGCGCAACAGGCACAGGAGTGTGAAGAGGATGCAATAAACTGGAAGGCCCATTACGAGGGCGATTCCATAGACGAAAGCAAACACACCAGTCGATGTTACGGCTGTTAGCCAGAGAAACTCCCAGAGGCTTTGATCCCCGAGCTTTGCTCCGTCCAGAATCTCGAGAATCAGCCCGAACATCACCGCCAGCCAAAAGACGAGCGCGCAAAGCAAAACAGCTATCATCGGGCTTACCAACGCCGCGATGGCGATACGGAATTTGCTCGCGATGATCGACCTTGGCGGGTTCATCCGACGACTCCGGTGGAGGGTCTAAGAGGAGATCCTACGCGGTATTCGCGCATTGATTTGAGAACGAGTCCCAATCTGTGATCAGGGGCGTTCTCAGCATTGTTTTTGTGGCCGACGCGACGTCCAGGTTCATCGGCTATCCGATAACGCCTCTTGTCACTTAAGGCACACACCATGAATGACTCAATAGTCCCACGCGTCGGCGGAATCCTCAGTGCCGACATCGCCGTTCCCGAACACGAACGCGAGGTACGCTTCTACTCAAGTGTGCTCAGCACAGGCGAAAATCCGCTTTGGCAAGCCGACCTGATGAACAACCGCGGCATGCCGATCATTGGCTTGGGCGAGCGCAGCGCTGAGTATGCTGGCCTTCCGCTCCAATGGATGCCGCACATTCAGGTCGCCGATGTTGCAGCCAGTGTGGAGCGCGCGCTCGGTCTGGGAGGGAGCGAGCTGGTGCATGGCAAAGGCGACGATGGGCAGAGCCTGTGGGCAGTGCTGTCCGATCCGAATGGTGCGGCGTTCGGGATCATTCCGGTCGTTCCTGCTGAAGCGTTTCAGGCAACTGAGGAAGACGTATCGTCCAGCGCGGCAGCGCCTGTGGGTTGCATCTCCTGGCTCGACCTGACGGTCTCAGATGCCTCGGCAACCCGTGACTTCTATCAACAGGTCGTTGGTTGGTCGGTGCAGGACGTCGAGATGGAAGACGCAGGCGAGCGCTACGCCGACTACAGCATGTTGGGTGGTGATGGGAACCCGGCTGCGGGAGTCTGTCATGCCCGCGGCGTGAACCTTGAGCTTCCCCCTGTCTGGTTGATCTACCTTCCCGTTGGCGACCTCGCCGAAAGTCTCCGTCGCGTACGCGAAGGAGGGGGCAAGGTCATCAAGGTGACACAGGGAACAGATGGGGAATACGCCTATGCGGTGATTCAGGATCCGGTGGGGGCGTATCTGGCGTTGGCGCCAGGATAGAGAGGGCTACCTATCGAGGCCTCACGGCAGCCAGCGCTTGACCTCCCTGCGTCAACGCCGACACTGCTCTTCCATCTGTTCACGAATCCGCTCCAGATCATCTCTCGGTGTGCGTGTGCGTGATGCAGCGTCGTATTTCACCTGGGCCACTTTGCAGTACTCCGACTGAATCCAGCCATTGTAGGTTTCATGGCGTGCCCTGATGTCTTCAGGTTCCTTGCACGAGCGAAAGATACGATCCTCCGCCGCCTGAACCAGCTCTGCACGACTCTCGTCCGGAATGTACTGGCGTTCTCCTCGGTAAGTATCACCATCCCAGGCGGGGCGGTAGTCCCCTTTATCGGTGATATAGACGGGCATCGCCTCGTTGAGGATGCCCCAGTCGATCTGCGCCTGCTTGCAGTCCTTCGAAACCGCAGCGCCGGCGTGAACACCCCAACCAAGAAGTCCCAGCAGGAGAATGAGGCTCAACTGTCTCGGCGGTGTCTTCGTCGTACTCATCTGATACCCACCCACTGGATAGCTGTCTTCTTCCAAACTCTCGATGCTATCTGCGCAAGTCGTAGTCGTAGCGAACCTGGTCGCCGTCGTTGCGTGTGTTTTTCGTGCGCCGCCAACCGGTCGCTACATAGAAACGCTCACCCAGCGGATACCCATTGAGAGTCCACAGAATCGCAGTCGGATAGCCCTCCTGGCGCAATTCAGTGAGCGCAGTTTCCATCAACAGCTTCCCGACACCTGAATGCCACTTATCAGGCCGCACAGCAATGGTGTCCAGTTCGCCGAGGGCTGGGTCTATTGGATCACGGCTCGGCCCAATTCCAACAAAGCCCAGGATAGTGTTGCCCGTTTCCGCAACCCACCATCGAGTAGGTGTGGCGTCGCTAAGCTCCTTATTCCGCCAACGTTCGATTCTGGCCTCGTCAGCCTCGATGACTGGCATACGGGAACCAAAACCGGCGATCCAGGAGTCGACGTAGACGTGGACGACTGCTTCAGCGTCCCTGGATCCTGCAGTACGAATTCGGACGTTCATCGTTTCTGACGAATTGCGACGACGCGCGTTCTCCTGGCCGAAGTCCAGGCGATCTTGCCGACAGCTGCACTGCACTTCAAGGCAAGACCATTCGGCCAACTCCGGTCAGTCGAACAGCCTCACAATCGCGTAGAAAGCGTTTAGGTCGAAGCCGTTCAGATAGTCGTCTTTGGAAACTGGCTGTGACGACTGCTTAACGATCGCGACCTGACGGTTGATGTCCAGATAGATCCACTGTCCGTGTATGCCGATGGCCATGAAGGCTTCCATTCCCTCGGTGTGCTTCACCCACCACTGGGCTCGATAGCTCCATTCATTTTTGGGATGGATCACGCCGTCTGAATCGGGCCCGTTGTCAAAGGCGCTTATGTTGCCGCCATCAGCCAGCTTCTTTATCACCAGAGGGCTAACAACCTCCTGACCAGCAAAGCGACCTTCGTTGATCATCATCGTTGCGAAACGGGCCAGGTTGTCAGGAGTCGCGTTCAGGCCTCCCCCGGCGACCAGAGTGGCGTTGCCATCTAACAGTATGTAGGTCTCGCCGCTGGTACCAAGCTTCGACCAAAGCTTTTCGTACATGGTCTGCTGGAACGGTTGGTTGTTAACCCGATTTGTAACCCAGTTGACCACATCCGTCTTGGGCGTTTGATAGTGAAATATCTCACCGTGTCGGTGTTCCTGGTCGATCGACAGCGATGCAAGGTATTGATAGAGGCTATCGGCGTACTCAATACCGTCTACTTTTTCTGTCCAGCCGATGACCGCGCCGTACTGACGGATACCGGAGCGAGGGTCGGCGTAGTCCTCCGTAAAATCCATCGAGTTGGTCATATCGAGAACCTGTCCGAACGTCGCATCAGCGAACGCGCTGGCAGCCTCAAGCTCGGGAACCACATTCACCACGGGTTCCGACTCCTTGATCTTTCCATCGTGAATCGCCAGTAACCCGAGTAAGCCCGCGAATGACTTTGTTACGGACATCATCTGATGAGGCTGGTCAGGGCTCATGCCGTTCAGGTATTGCTCGTAGACGATCCGGTCTTTATGGACAACGATCAGCGCATCGCCATAGGTTTTCTTCATATAGGCGTCGATGGTGGACGGTTGTTCCGTGCCCGGCTCGTCGATCGAAACGTTCGCAACGAGCGGCAGCAGTTCCCTCTTCAGAGTCACCGGGCTTTCCGCTGCTGCGATCGGCGCCGATGGGTAGAACATGCGCATGTTGAGATACGACCACCGGTTGTACGGCCCGGTCAGCAGAGCATTCGCTTTCGTTACCTGCTTGTCCTCAGGCGGTGGAAACCCTTCCATCAGTCCAAGCTCTTTTGCGCTTGAGTAGTCATCCTTCGCTAAAGCGACAGGGACGAGTAGGAGATGCCATAGCGCGAACGTAATCCAGGCGCAGGCATTGTTAATCCGTTTTGTCTTCACGTCTCTTCCATGGTTATCAGGGGCTTCTGAGGTCACAGACACTACTGATCGACGGGCTCAAAGACACCATCCACGCAACCTGTTTACTCTCTGGTGTAGACGGCATCGCCGTCGAATACAGTCCGCATCACCTTTACGCCATCGATGTCCTGGAGCGGAATAACGAAGAGGTTTCGATCAAGCACAATGAAGTCCGCATGCTTGCCGACTTCGATCGAACCGACCGAGCCTTCAAGCTCCATGGCGTGAGCGCCACCCATCGTGATGATATAGATTCCTTCTTCAAGGCTAATGGGTACTCCCCAGGTGCCCTCGTACCAACCCCAAGGGTGTTTCCGCGTCACTAGCCCCTCGAGCCCGCGAAAGGGGTTTGCATCGGGAGTGCCAGCAGGCCAGTCGCTGCCCCATGCCACCATGATCCCGGCATCGAGCATTCCCCGAACATCGAACCACCTCGCTGCGCGCTCCTCGCCCAGCTTGGCGTTCACGAGATCCTGAACCGGTGACGGATACCACATCGCTGGACCGACCTCGGCGACAACGTTCAGGTCGACGTAGCGCTGATAGTCGTCGGGATGGATCAGGTTGTTGTGCGCCATGTGAAAGCGTCGAGTGAACCCCGGATAGCGGCTCCGGGCTTCCTCAACCCGATCCAGAATGGCGCGAGCGGAGCCATCGGTGATCACGTGCACGTGACCGCCAATGTTCTGTCCGAGATACTCGACCATCTCGTCCAGCATCTGCTCGGTCATCGTGATCATCCCGAAGGTGTCGCGATCTGCGTACTTGTCTACGAGCAGGGAGGTGTAGCTCAACGGCGTGCCATCACCCCAGAACTTAAAGTGGTTGGTGTCTACTTTTTCGGTCGATCTCTCGATCGTGCCTGGGAGGTTGGCGCGAGCTTCTGCCGCGGTCACAATCTCGTCGCTGTACTCATTCATGGCCAACGCGGCATTCAGGCGAAAGGGAAGCCGGCCCTCCGCATCGAGCTGGTAGTAGGCGTCGACCACCTCCGGATTAGCCATCATGTCGATGAAAGAGGTGATCCCCCACGCCGTCATCTGCGGCAGCGAAGCCTCAACCATCCGCTTGTAGGCCGCAACATCAGGACGATCCAGGAGCCTGCCGACGAGTCCCATGCCCGTCTCGGAGAGATAACCTGTTGGTTCCCCTGTGTCCGGATCCCGGTCGATTGCCCCCAGCGGCGGATCCGGCGTATCTGCCGTGATCCCTGCAAGTTCGAGCGCGCGGCTGTTAGCCGTCGCGTTGTGGCCTGATTCATCCACCATGTACGCGGGTCGATCGGGCACAACCTCATCCAGCCACCCGCGAGTCATTTTTCCGTCTGGGAAGGTACCAAAGCCGTACTTGCTGCCTTTTATCCAGGGCTTTTCCGGATTAGCCGCAGCGAACTCTCGAATCGCATCGGCAACTTCGTCAGCGCTGAGCTGATCAGAAAAGTTCAGGTTTCCAGCCTCTGTGTCTCGGTAGACTTCTAGTGGATGAATGTGCGCGTCGACGACGCCGGGCATTACGAACGCGCCTGCTAAGTCCACTACTCTAGTGTCAGCACCGGTCAAAGCCTGGACCTGCGCGTTTGAGCCGACCCCAAGAAACCTGCCACCCTTGATCGCCACCGCTTCCGCCCAGGGTAGCGTCTCGTTGACAGTGTAAATCTTGCCGTTCACATAAATCGTGTCAGCCGCTGGCGCTGCCTCAACTTGCGGCGACTCCTCTGAACAGGCAGCAGCGAGCGAAACGATCAGCAGCAGGTGAATCCGATTGAAACTCAAGGACATTCTCTACTCCCACCATGTAGCCTTAAGAAGTCTCTTCCAAACCATGACCGCGATCGATCCAATCAGATCTGCGTAGTCGGCGCCGAGTGCTTCTGCGCGGTCCAGACGACGCCAACAACTCGGCGCCGTCAAAGGTTGCCTGCTTGGAACGTTGAAGCGTCATGAGACTCCTGCAATCCCTGGTAGATCCTTTGCGCAAGGTATATAGCACGACGAATGCTCGCAACAGGTTCACTGCTGGTGTCTGAGTATCGTTCCGATGCGACGATGAACGAGGTCCGCAAAGCTCCAGTTGTAACCAGTGAAGTCAGTCGTAGTGGTAACCTGCACAACAACTGTGTCGATGTCCTGCAGGTATGAGGCGTGCGTCTGATAGCCCGGCACCAGACCGGTGTGTTCGTACACATAGAGCGATGAGTAGATCTCCTGTTCACCGCCTGCGAAAACGGAACCATCGTTCAACGCGCGCAGAAAAACCCCTACATCCTCGGCACTTGCCACCATAGTTCTGTAGTCACTCGACTTGATGTCTTCGTCGATCCCCACGTAGTAGCCGCTCATCAGCTCAGCCATATCAATGTCCTGAATTGAGCTGTAGGTATCGGTCAACCCAAGTGGGGTGAGGATCGCCTCTTCCGTGTACTGGTGATGGCTGTATCCCAGCTCTTTGTCGATCAGTCTCCGGATCAACAGGTAGTTTGTGTTGCTGTAGGCGTATCGAGCATCCGGCGCGAAATCCGCTGGCTGATCCAGCACCATTGATAATGGCCATCGTGTTGGGCCAGGCTCAGGCTCCGACGGGGGTGTGGCGGAATAGAATCCCGGGACGTCGGTATAGTTGGGGATTCCGCTCCGATGCTGGACCAGCATGCGCAGTGTGATTCGATCTGCGTGTTGAATTCTGCCTTCCAGTTCCGGGAGGTAATCGGCAACCGATGCATCGAGCGACAGGCGACCGGCATGAGCGAGCTTGGCGACAGAAACAGCGGTATAGAGCTTGTATACGCTGCCGATCTTGAACAAGGCATGTGGGTCCGCAGGTATGCGGGCGTCACGATCGTGCCATCCAGCGGCGTAATATGCCGCAGGCTCCCCCGGCTGATCCACATAGACAACGATTCCATCGAATCCCAATTCGATCGCCGCGTCCACCTGCGCCTGAACCGTCTCTGGCAACGGCTGAAGCCAGGCGATCAGGATCGACCAGGGGACAAAAAACAATGAGATGAGAGTTCCAACGAAGAGGAACCATCTGAGAACCAGCTTGGATCTATCGCTTTTCATACAGGTGGCCAGGGGCAGAATCGAACCTGGACGGGTAGTCTGCCGACACGCGGATTTTCAAAAGGGGCCCCGTGGGGCCCCTCTGGGATCAGGAGACAAACTGCTTCGCTTTTGCGAGCAGCTCTGCCTCCTTCGTGCGCCGCTCCGGTTGGAAGCGAACTCTGTGCTGTTGCCAGCGCCAGAGTCGATCCAGGCCGGGATCTTTCGCTGAGATCTTTTCCGGAAGATCCAGGGCATCACAGATCCAGTCTGCAAGATCTTCCTTGGTCTTGAGCTCCAGAACCTTGCGCCGACGCCGGTAGCCCTGAGCCGCGGCACCTCGATGAGCATGACCGTGTCGTTTCATCTGGCCCAGGATCATGCTTCTGGCACGGGGATCGGCCATCGCCTGATCCACTTCCACGGACAGATCCTGCAGGACCTTCCGCCATTCGCCGGCGGTGTCCGCTTTCTCCATCAGAGTGGCAATGGTGTGAGCGGCAGAGGTGCGTTCACCTCGTCCACCTCGACGGACTTGCCGGAAGATCTCCCGCCAGACCTCCAGATCTCGCTGGGTAGCTCGACAAGGACAGAGCTCGCGGACTAACGCCCGCCGGGACAGTCCGCTGGAGTTGCGGATATTACTGACAATCTCCGCAGCGCTTTGTTGCGTTTTCTTGGACATTCGAAACATTTCCAATCAGTTGTGCAGGCAGTTCCTGGTTCCTGGCACTGATCCTTTCCATGGTGTTCTCCCGATTGGTGTTTCCTGTATTGACGCAGTGTAGACCTATGCAGAACGTGTTACACCTCCGAAATCGAGAGTATCGCGAGTATGTTGTCTGCCGAGCTAGAGTGGTTTGATCATTCGAATCGAGAGCGACGGCATGAACCATAGGCGCGGCCACTCAAACTCGCTGCTCCAACCGCGTTTTTCGTAAAAACAGCAAGCAACGTCGTTGCTGGCAGATACATCCAGTGACAGGCGCGTCGAACCGCTCTCTCGCGCCTGTCGTTCCAACTCATTCAACAACATGGAACCTACTCCGCCCATCCGCGTTGTCTGGTCCACGGCGATAAACTGAAGATAGTAGTCCCCTGGTTCCATGGAATCGTTAAGTCGTATAAGCGGTCCCATGAACAGTTCCAACATCCGCATTCGCAATCTGATCTTTCCCGCGGCCTGCCGCTGAGGATCCATAGATGACTGTCGATGCTGGGCTTCGGTGTAAGCCAGGATCATCCCTACAACCGAGCAGTCACACTCTGCGAAGGTGACATTCTGGTAGCTGGTGTCGTGACCGGTCTGCAGAAAGGCAGTGGCGCATATCTCCCGATAACGGCGACCGAACATCACCTGCATGAATCCTTCTGAAGCTTCGTTGGCGTAGTCGGCGCACGTCAGCCCGTCCTCATAGGTGGGATTTGCTGCTCTCATCGTTACTGGGGGCGATTGATCCATCAGTTCTGTCCGCGGCGGACTCAGAACGAGACTACCACCAGGTGTAATCCGGTACCTGCAGCAGTCCTCTGGCGCTGCTCGGACCATGGTAGCAGTCGTTCGCACGGCCCAAGGTCAGACGGCCAGATTTGCCCCAACACCGACCGCGCAGTTGTCCCAAGCGGATTTTAGAGATTCCACAAGTGGATCGTAGGTAGCCGGATTGAGGCGTCCGCACAATCTGGCTGCTTTGGGAAACCCGACATTCTCGGATCACGGCAATGTTCTTCGGCCAAAAGCGGTCACTTTGTGCGTCAGAAAGCCTGTCTGAGGGTCTCACGGGGAGTTTCCCCGAAATGCGCAACGTAGTACGCGGCAAACCTACTGGGACTAGAGAATCCGAGTTTTTCCGATAGCTCGGTGATCGCGCCATGGTCGTTGCGAAGGCGAAGACGTCTACGCGCTTCATGTAGTTTGCTGCGAATCATGAATGCCTTCGGGGTAACTTCGAAGACTTCCGTGAAAGCGCGCTGAAGCGTTCGAGGGGTCACACTCAAGTGCTGCGCCAAGTCCTCTACCCGAGGAGACTCTTGTACAGAGTCTCTGATTCTCTCTGCAGCCCGTCGTGCGAGTTCGTGTTTGCGCCGTCGTTTTGGCTCGAGACCCGCTGGAACACTCGCTTCAATTGCGTCGATGACCGTGTCAAATATCGACCTTCGAAGATCGCTTCCTGTCAGAGCTCGAACGTCCAGTTTGTTACAGATTCCCTCGAGCTTTCGCATCACCCAAAGTGAACGTGAACTTGGCTGTCCAATGATCGATTTGGAAGAAAAGTCTCTAGGGAATGCTACTCCTTCCTCGTCCAGCAAATACGTAGGAATATCCAGTTCGATAGCATAGTGCGACTTCGGTGTGATGATCGTGTGGTCTCTATCATCCGTAATCACGCCGATCGCCGTTGCCGGGCACTGCTCGCCGTTCCAAACAACTCCAGAACCCGACGCCGATACGATGGCAATCGTCGTCCATCCGTCGGTCACCCGAACGTCTTGGTAGAGCTTTGATCGACTGCGGAATCGTCGAAGCTCGATGTCAGCATCCAGGAACTGCCGGCTTGACCACACAAGCGGCGGTTCAAGTTGAAGATAGGTCGCGTGGAAGTGGGAGTCACCGTAAGACTCCTCTAGAGCGTGCAGATCTCCTGAGAACGATGTTAGGCCAGTCACTCTAAGTCCCTTTGAGGCTCCAGAATGTCGCAATCTGTGTGGTTTTGACCCTTGAGCAGATCCAAAGTAGCGCAAATGAGGTAGCCGAGGGTAGTGGAATGAACAGCCTGATCCTTCAGAAATTAATGGGCGGAGCGCTTTTCCTAACGGTGGGCTTATTGGTCGCAGGTAAGCCGTTGGCGGAAGAGTCTGACTACACATTTGACGATGCCTGGAACCCGAAGAACGAGGAGGAAGGAATAGTTCGTCTGAACCCGGATGACCCGACCTATAACCTACCGTTCGAGATTCGTGATACGTCTAAGGACCCGAAGAGAGAGCCTGGTCCCATTTATCTGAATCGACAGGTCTTCGGAAATCCATTCATGGGGATCCCGACCTTTCTAAGAAGCCCCGTAGCGATTACACCTGAAGACCTGGTGGCAGGCGAAGTAGATGTTGCTTTCGTTGGGCTTCCATTGGACTTCAACAGTGTTCGCAGAGGTGCGCTGCTAGGGCCTCAGGCTGTAAGAACGGCGGAGGTGTTGCTTCACTGGCATGCAGGCGGGTATCCCTTGCAAGAGCATACTGATGTCGGTATCGATCCGCTGTCGATTGTGAACTTGGTCGACTACGGTGACATACCGGTCGAACCATTCAGTTTGGAGCGTAGCATCGGGCACGCTATCCCGATTCTCCGCGACGCCGCGGCCACTGGGACAACTCTCCTGATTTGCGGTGGCGCGCACTCGCTGCCGTATCCAACCATTAGAGCTATGACAGAGGTCTATGGGGCCGGGAACGTCGGTGTGATTCACTTCGATGCTCATCAGGACATGCAGAACAAAGGATTCGGCCATGCAGCACACTATGGCACCTTTGCCAGATCGCTCATTAATGAGGGCCATGTGAAAGGGGAGCACATGATCCAGGTAGGAATGCGCGGCCCGGTAAACTCGGTGGATGGACTCCGCTTTCAGAGAGAAAAAGGTGTGACGACGTTCTACATGGCGGCAATTCGGCAGAGAGGATTTCAAGCCGTCGCACAGGAAATCCTGAGCAAGATTAACGAACCGGGATTTCCTGAGCATCTCTATATAAGCGTGGACCTGGACTTTTATGACGCGAGTGCCGCGCCTGGAACAACAGCGCCGGAACATGGCGGGGTAATGCCTGTGGATTTCTTTCCATTGCTGAGAGCGATGGCTATCTCTAAGAATGTTGTCGCGGCTGACATCGTTGAGGTCTCGCCGATGAATGACGACCGATCCGGCACGACCATGTTGCTGGCGAGCCGTACATTTCTGGAGATCATTACAGGTATAGCGCTGAAGAAGGAGGGAGTGACTGATCCCTGGTACCTCCACCCAGACCTCATCGTGGACAGATGACTGGCGGGCCGCTGCATAGCAGCAAACCCCTAGAGTCGCGATGAATGACCGCTATGGGTCGAACACCGTCAGAATGTGCGGATGCACGAACTGGCTGCCTTGGGGAAGTGCATGGTGGCCAGGGGCACAATCGAACCTGGACGGGTAGTCTGACGACACCGTGTCGGCAGTAGGGTTACCTTCGAATCGGAGTGGAGAGGGTTTCAAAAAAATTGGTGGCCAGGGGCAGAATCGAACTGCCGACACGCGGATTTTCAATCCGCTGCTCTACCAACTGAGCTACCTGGCCAGGTCGGGAAAATGCTGGGGAGGTCCCTTCGATAGGTTCGCCGTACTGCTTACTACACGGCAGGACTTTTTGTTCTGGCCCCAGCAAAGGGGCGGTATTAAACAGATCTGCCGTTGAAAACTCAAGGTCTGTAACTTGTTGATTCTCAAGCGATCGAGGAGACGTCTCGGGCCAGCCTTTCGAGGATTTTCCGGCCGGCTGCCGCATGCCTCGGGCTGTTGATCAGTCCGGAGTCCACCAGCACCATGCCGAATACCACGGCCCAGCCGCGAGCGCGGATTGTGAGGTCAGGATCGGGGCCGTAGGCGTCGATCACCGTCGCTCTTGCATCAGCTGAATCGAACAGTGCCCAGAGGCCGGCGATGTCCGTCGCCACATCGCCAGCGGTCAGATCACCCCAGTCGATGACGGCGCGGATCCGGCCGTCGTCGGCGACCAGCACGTTCTGAGCGTGCAGATCCCCATGCAGCCAGCGCGGATCGCTGGACAGTGGGGCGTCGAGAGCAGCCTGCCAGGTCTGCTCGATGGCCGGCGTGATCAGATCCGTCTTGTCCCGGACGCGTGCCATGCGCTCGAGCGTGTTTTCCACCCGCACATCCAGGGGCACCCCTCTGACCGGATTTGCCGGTGCGTTGTCGGGCGCAGGCTGATGCAGCGCCAGCAGGAACTCGGCGAACCGTGAGGCCTGGTCGTCTGCAATAGCCACCTCGTCCGCGCAGCGACCATCGAACCAGGGCAGCACGCTCCAGTGCCAGGGATAGAACTCGGCCGGCGTACCAGTTCGAACGGGTATCGGGGCTTCGATGGGCAGTCCGGGAGCGAGCTCGGGTAGCCATCGCTGCTCGTGCTGAATGAGTGCTGCCGCGATTTCCCGCCTCGGGACTCGAACCAGGTACTGCGCGCCCAGTCGGAACAGCACGTTGTCCCAGCCGGAATCCAGATGGGTTAGTGGCAGATCGGACAGATCGGGGTGCTGGCTGTCGATCAGGCGCTGGACGAGGGCCTCATCAACGTCGACCTCGGCGTCCGGTTTGCCGGCCGGCATGTGCTCAGTCAGCTTCGGGCTGGTCATTCTCAGGCACGTAGCCCACGGCGTGGTCGGTCTCCTGATTGTCGAGGAAGAGCTCCCGTTGCGCTGTCAGGTACTTGCGCGTGTCCGGGTTTCTGAGATCGAGCTCTTTCTCGTTGATCAGCATGGTCTGCAGGGTCTGCCATTCGAGCCAGGCTTTCTTCGAGACCGTGTTGAAGATCTCCTCGCCGGCTGGACCCGGCAGCGGCGGGGTGTCCAGGCCTTCCAGCGCTTCGCCGTACTTGCGGCAGGTGACGGTTCGAGTCATGTCAGCGAGAACTCCGAGAGCGAAGCGATCAGTTTAACGGCGGGCGCGGAGAGGCCAAGCGGTTCGTTGTCGCCTGGTGCGTACCAGCGGACGTCGTCCCGCTCGCGGATCACCTGAAGCGGCGTTGCCACCTCGATATACACCGGCTCGATGTCGAGGTGATAGTGGGTGAAGGTGTGGCGAAACACCGGCGCGATGTGGGTCGCCGATCCGGCGGGCACCCGCAGATCGAACTCGCGGGCGAAGCTGTCGGCGCTGGTGTCGGCTGGCCGCTCCGGCGGGGTCCAGAGCCCGCCCCAGATGCCTTCTGCCGGGCGCTGCTCAACGAGGCAGGCACCCCGGCCGTCGTGGGCCACGAAGATGCGCGCCTTGCGCACGGGTTTTTCTTTCTTCGGCTTCCTGCCTGGATACAGCGCGATGGAATCCGTAGCGAGCGCCACGCATTGCTCGGCCAGCGGGCAATCACCGCAAGTCGGGTTCGTTCTGACGCAGACCGTGGCGCCCAGATCCATGATGGCCTGGGTGTAGTCGGCCACTCTTGCCGAGGGCGTGTGTGCGTCCGCGTGGCTCCAGAGCGTTTTCGCCACCGCGCTCTGGCCGGGATAGCCAGCCACCGCATGAAAACGGGTCAGCACCCGCTTCACGTTGCCGTCGAGTATAGGGGCGCGAACGCCGCCGCCGATGGCCGCGATTGCGCCGGCCGTTGAGCGGCCGATACCCGGCAGGTTCTCGAGCGACGCCACCTCGAGCGGCATCTCGCCACCATGCTCGGTCAGCACCTGAAGGGCGGCCTTGTGCAGGTTGCGACCACGGGCGTAGTAGCCGAGCCCGGTCCAGTGGTGCAGCACCTCGTCCAGCTCCGCTGCCGCCAGCGCCTCAACGTCAGGGAACCGGGCCATGAACTTCTCGTAGTAAGGAATCACGGTGGCCACCTGAGTCTGCTGCAGCATGATCTCGGAGATCCAGACCCGGTAGGCGTTGATGTCCTGCTGCCAGGGCAGGTGCGTGCGGCCGTGCTGGTCGAACCAGGCGAGCAGTCGCTCGGCGAGCCAGTCCATGTCGGCTAGGGGTCTCTCCGCCGTTTCAGCGACTCACCCAGGATGTCGAGCAGGCCGCGCGCGGTTTCCCGGTACTCCTCGGGCACGTTCTCCTCGATCACCTCATCGATCCGCTCCCGAGCCTTGCTGCCCTGCTCGCTGGTCAGCACGGCGGCGATGAAGTTCTGGGTCGCTTCCTGGGTCACGCCGCACTGGGGTGCCTCCAGGGTGCCCGTGCACTTCATCGGGATCGGCAGGCCAACCAGCACCGGATTCACGTCGAAGCTGTGCATGTCCGGGTTGTCTTCGAACAGGAACTCCACGTCCATGTCGAGCACGTCGGTCAGAGGATCGTAGTCGCCGTTCACCGCGGCCGTGAGGTTGTCGAACGCCAGGTCGAGCTGATGGTTGGTGCCGTTGATTGCCCAGTCGCCGATCAGCCGCTCGTAGGTCCAGAGGTCGGGCCAGGCGGCGATTCGATCCGGCTCGCGCAGCAGGGTAGCCAGCGCCAGCAGCGGTTTCTTGATCTGAGCAATGTCGATCCGACCTTTGCCGCCATCGAAGGTGGTCTGGCCGCGCACGGACTGGACCAGCTCTTCCCTGGTGTTGCCGGTCATGGTGATCTCGCCGCTGTAGGCGAGCGGGGCGATCCAGCGCATGCGCTGATTGAGAAACTCCATCAGCGAGGTGCTGTCGGCCCGGGCCAGATCCGGCTCGATGCGCCAGCGAACGGGCTCTGCGGACGCATCGATGTCGACCACAGCACCCGCGGTGCCATCGAAGAAGTCGGGAATGTGCACCTCGGTGCTGCTGACGCCGCCGCTGTTCTCGAGGGTGAGCAGCACGTCGCTGAAGTTCTCCTCCTGCACGGTCAGGCGATCGAGCAGGCAGCTGCCGCTCCAGTCGACCGTGCGCCAGACGGAAACCGGGATGATGGCCCCCTCCGGATCCGGCGGCTGGGCGCTCTCCTGATACGCCGCGTCCAGGTTACAGACGCCGGATGCCTGGGTGGTCTCGAACCGGGTATCGGTCAGTGAAGCAGTTCGGGCGGAAGGATCGATGGCGATCATGCCGTCCAGGGTCAGCGGCAACGGCTCTCCGGCAGCCGGCTTCTGGGTGAGGCTGGCGGTAAATGGCGAGGGCGTGGCGGGCTTGAAGTTGTTCAGCTGAAAAGCGTCGATCTCCGTCACCTCGTCACCCTGGGCGATGATCAGGTCATCCAGCGTCAGCGCCACCACCTCCCACTGATTGATGTCCCGGTTCCGCACCACGCTCATGAAGCTGAGATCGAGCACCAGCTCGCCGAGCTCGTAGCGGCTGCCTTCGTATTCGGTGAGAACGCCTGCGGCGGAGAGGCCAAGCGGTGGGAAAAAGCGCCAGCTGAGGTCGCCGGTGATGTCCACGTGCGCACCCGTACGCTCCTTGATGAACGCCTGAATCTCCGGCTTGAAGCGGTTCGCGTCCTGCAGGAAGTAGCCGACCGCTACGGCGAGCAGGGCCGATATGGCCAGGCCGATAAGAGTGCGAAGCAGAAATTTCATGAGTGGCAGCGCCTCTTGGTTCGGGGAGAAACGAGGCGATTATAGAACGACAGGCTGACGTTCAGCTGAACGAGCCTCAACCGCTTGAGAGGCGGCCGAAAATCAGGGGTGGCGGGCTTCCGTGAACGACCGTCGGGAGGCTTTCAGTGCCTTCAGCGCCTTCGACCAGGACGGCGTGGCCAGCGGGCGCCGGCACTGCCGAACGTGCAGGTTCAGCGCTTCCTGGGCCTCTGCGAAAGATACAAAGGGGCCCTTCGCCAGATTGCCTCTGACGTTGAAATACCAGCGATCATCTTCACCCTGGTAGATCCGGTCGGTGTTCATTCGGGTTGGATCCAGGTACTGCTGTCCATGAGCGCGCCTGTAGTGCGGTGAAACGTTGCCGTGAAATCCTCACTGGCGGCAGCCACAGGCCATGCAGCGCGGTCCTCGCACTGCCCCAAAAACATTGCACCACACCAACATGAAGCTAATGTATAAACATGTAACGCGAGGAGTAGTTTGTTGAGCGTTGAACCCTTTGATCCTAGTGCACTTGCACTAAAACTCGATGCACATGTGCTGGAAGAGCTTGCGGCGGCGGCAGCGCGGCTGGAGGAAGACTCGTTCGGCCTCGATCAGGATCGGATCAGCGCCCTGGCTGCCGTTGCCCGGCAGGACGAGAAGGCCGACTGGAAAGCTGCCGCGGCCGATCTCGACTCGGCTGGACTGATCGCTTTGGTGCGCCTTTACACGCTGGCGGAACGGCTGCCGGGCTGGGAGGCGGGCCCGCGTTCCCCGGTGATCCCGCTTGCCGCGGAGCTGAAGAAGCGCGGCGACTACCCGGACGATCTGACCGCCTGGATCAAAGCCAATACCGACAATCGCTTCCTTCCCTACGGCAGTCTGATGGATCGGCTCTGAGCGCGTCGGCAACGGGCTTTTCGACTATACTTCCGCCGCTTTTTTTCGAGATGAGACCATGAGCAAGGAGTCGGGCGCGCGAACGGCAACGGTGTCGCGCGATACCCAGGAGACGAAGATCACCGTCGAGGTGAACCTGGACGGCACCGGTGTGGCCGAGCTGGATACCGGCCTGCCTTTTTTCGAGCACATGCTGACCCAGATCGCCCGGCACGGGCTGATCGATATGAAGATCAAGGCCGATGGCGACCTGGAAGTAGACGCCCACCACACCGTGGAGGATGTGGGCATTGTGCTCGGCCAGGCTGTCACCCAGGCCGTTGGCGACAAGGCCGGCATCAATCGCTACGGCCACGCCTACGTGCCGCTCGATGAAGCGCTGTCCCGGGTTGTGGTGGATTTCTCGGGCCGTCCGGGGCTGGTCTACCAGGTGGACTACGTGCGCGACCGGATCGGCAACTTCGACGTGGACCTGCTGCGGGAGTTTTTCCAGGGCTTCGTCAATCACGCCCAGCTGACCCTGCACGCCGCTAACCTGTACGGCGACAACGCCCACCACCAGGCGGAGACGCTGTTCAAGGCCTTTGGTCGGGCGCTGCGCGCCGCGCTCACACCCGATCCGAGGATGGCGGGCCAGATCCCCTCTACCAAAGGCAGCCTGTAGCACCATGCTGCTGATCCCGGCCATCGACCTCAAGGATGGCAAGTGCGTGCGCCTGAAGCAGGGCCGCATGGAAGACGTCACGGTCTTTTCCGACGATCCGGTTGCCATGGCCTTGCACTGGAAGGACGCTGGCTGCCGGCGCCTGCATCTGGTCGATCTGGACGGCGCCTTTGCGGGAGAGCCAAAAAATCGTGCCGTGATTCAGGCGATTACTGAGGTGATGGAAGACGTGCCGGTGCAGGTGGGCGGCGGCATCCGTGATCAGGAGACGATTGCGGCCTATCTCGACGCCGGCATCTCCCAGGCCATTGTCGGCACCAAGGCCATCGAGGCGCCGGAGTTTCTCGAGGCCGCTGCCGAGGCATTTCCTGGCCAGCTCATCCTCGGTCTCGATGCCCGGGACGGCATGCTGGCGGTCGCTGGTTGGGATGAAACTTCCTCAGTAGAGGCGGTGGCGTTCGCCCGGGAAACCTCCAGCTTGCTGCTGGCCGGCATTGTCTACACGGACATTGCTCGGGACGGCATGCTGAGCGGCGTAAACGTGGAGGCCACCGTGCGGATGGCGGAAGCCACGGCCGTGCCGGTGATCGCCTCCGGCGGGGTAACCAGCCTCGATGATCTCGCAGCACTCAAATCCGCGTTTCAGAACGCCAGCGGCACCCTGATGGGGGCCATTACTGGCCGAGCGATATATGCGGGGACGCTGGACTTCCAAGCAGGGCAATCGCTCCTCGACGAGCAGGATTGACCGGCGGCTCCGGCGCCACCAGATCACTCAACGTGGTGAGCACCACGTCTTCCGGCAACGCTGCCAGCTTCGCTTTGAGAAAGGCGACGGTGATCGGGTAAGGGTGCGCGATCACCACGGCCTGACCGCGCTCCCGCGCGATCGCCAGGCTGCGATCAAAGGCAGCTTCCAGGTGCGCTTCGGTGCGCACATGATCTAGAAACACATCCCGACGGATGGTCGGCACGTCATTGTCACGGGCAGTGGACTCGGCGACGGTGTGCGGGGTGGTGCGGCTGTCGAGAAAGTACAGGCCCCGGCGCGCAATCCCGGCCATCAGCTGTTCCATCGGCAGGCGGTGCGCGGTGAGCAGGCTGCCGGTGTGGTTGTTCACCCCGGTCACGTTCGGCAGCCGCGCGAGGGCAGCGTCGAGCTGGGCCTGGAATCGTTCAGGCGTCATGTCCAGCTCCAGCGTGCCCGGCTCCAGCCGCTCTGCAGCGACCGGCTCCATGGGCTGATGAAGAATGATCTCCCTGCCGGCTGCGTGGGCCCGTTCTGCAATCTCGATCGTATGCGGCGCGTATGGCAGCAGGCCCAGGGTGAGTGCTTTCGGCAACGCCAGCAGCTCCTCGCCGCGTCGCAGGCTGTAGCCGACGTCGTCGATGACGATGGCCAGCCGTGCTGCCGGATGTGGTGGCGCTTCCAGAGTTCTCAGCGCCAGGTCGTTCGCTCGCGTGCCGGCGGAATACAGCAGGCAGCAGACTGCGAGGAAAATCAGGGTTGAGAAAACGGTGGGGGAGAGAGGGTGCCAGGAGAGTTCCTGGTGAGCGATTCTGGTCCGATCTGTAGATTTTTCTATAGACCTTTCTGTAGACCTAACAGGGTCAGGGTTGGGCAAGGCTGCCGAATCCGTGGCTCGTCAGGGACTGCAGAATAGATGGGATGCCGCCGGAATGCCAGCGCTAGAGTCGAGCGTGCAGGCCTTCCGTGGGCTGCTCTGTTTCACCGCCCTTCAGCAGCGCCAGCGCTTCCGCCATCAGCGCCGACTCGTCCTCGCCATCCTCGAAGACGATGTCCGGCTCGATGCCGGCCTTGTGAATGGTGCGGCCGTTGGGGGTGTAGTAGTAAGCGGTGGTTAGCTTCAGCGCGCGATCGCCGGTCAGAGGCATCACCGACTGCACCGAACCTTTGCCGTAGCTGGTCACGCCGAGCAGCTTGGCCCGGTCGTGATCCTGCAGCGCGCCGGCGACGATCTCCGCGGCGGACGCGGAGCCCGAGTTGATCAGCACAACGATGGGTTTGCCCTCCAGGGCATCCCGGCCGGAGGCGCGATACTTCAGGTGGCTGGATGGCAGGCGGCCTTCGGTGTAGACGATCAGGCCGTCGGAAAGGAATGTGTCCGCCACGGAAACCGAGGCCTGGAGCACGCCGCCGGGATTGTTTCTGAGATCCAGGATCAAGCCATCGAGCTCGCTGTCGTTTTCCGCCGCCAGGTCTTCAAGCGCCCGGTTGAACTCGCGGGCGGTGTTTGACTGAAACTGGGAGATACGCACGTAGCCGTAGCCCGGCTCGAGCAGCTGGCTGCGGACGCTGGCGACGGTGATCTCGGCACGAGTCAGGGTCACGTCGAAAGGCTTCTCCGCCTGTCGGTGGATGGTCAGCGACACGTCAGTGCCTGGCTCGCCGCGAAGCAGCGACACCACATCCATGAGCTTGCGGCCAGCCAGCGGCGCTTCGTTCAGGGCAATGATCCGGTCCCCGGATTTCAGCCCGGCGCCGGCTGCCGGTGTGTCGTCCAGCGGCGCGATTACGGTGAAGTACTCATCGACCAGACCCAGCTCCACGCCGACGCCGCCGAAACGGCCGTTGGTTTCGTCCTGCAGGTCGGCGTAGTCGCCTTCATCCAGGTAGTTGGAGTGGTCGTCCAGCTCATCGAGCATGCCGCGCAGGGCGCTGGAAACCAGGGTCTTCCGATCCACCTCGTTCACGTAGCTGGCGTGGACCTGATTCAGAACCTCGTCGAACGCCTGGGATTCCACCGACTCACCACGGTAATCCAGCCACTTGTGGTAGCCGGAGATGCCAAGGGCGATGCCGCTCACCATGGAGAGCACGATGCCGATGAGTGTGATTGGGCGAAGTTGCATGGGTAGAAGTGTATTGGAGGCTCAGCGCCTTTGCAGCCATGCTATCGGATCACGGGCCACGCCTTTTTGACGTACTTCAAAGTACAGGCCGCTCAGCTGCTGGCCGCCGGACTTGCCGGCTCTGGCGATCACCTCACCCCCTTCGGTCCAGTCCCCGACGGTTTTCAGCAGCACGTCGGCGTGACCGTAGAGGCTCATGAAACCGCCGCCGTGATCGACGATGGTGAGCAGGCCGAAGCCGCGCAGCCAGTTGGCGAACACTACCCGCCCCCGGAACACGGCCTTCACCTCGGTGCCTTCCTCGGCGGCGATCAGCATGCCGTGCCAGGTGAGCCGGCCGTCGGCTCGGGATTGACCGAAGGCATTGGTGACCCGACCGCGGAGCGGCCAGGGCAGGTTGCCCTTTCTGGCTACGAAGGCGGAGCCGTCGAGCTCGGTGGCGCGCCGGGAGAGCTCTGCAAACAGCTGCTCGAGGCGGCTGCGATCCGCTTCCAGACGCTTGCGCTCGCTGGACTTGTCTTCCATCTCCCGGTCCAGCTCGGCAATCAGGCCACGCCGGTCTTCCCGTTCCCGCACCAGGGCGTCTTCCCGCGTCTTCAGCTCTTCCTGTCGGGCTCGTTCCTCGTCCGCTCGGGTTTCCAGCTGGAAGCGGTTGTCGGCCAGGGCGTCCAGGGTCTGCCGGTAGTCGTCCAGCGCGTCCAGCCGGGCGTTGGTGAAGTAGCGGTGGTAGCGGGCCATGCGCTCGAAAGTGTCCGGCGACTCCTGATTCAGCAGCAGCTTCAGGAAGTCCTGACCGGACATCCGATAGCTGGCGGCCAGATGCTCGCCGATCCGTTCGGCCTGCTCGGCGCGGCGCGACTCCAGGGATTTCTGCTCCGCGGCCAGGCTGCTGATCTCAGTCTCCACCGCCCGCAACGCCTGGTTGGCCGACTCGACCGTCTGCGCCACCGCAGCCACCTCTTTGTCCTTCTCCTGAACGTCCCGCTCCCAGCGCACGCGTTGCTTCTCCGCGTCGGTCATCCACTTGTCCAGGGCGTTCAGGCGCTCGACCACGGCATCCAGCGCCTTCTTCGCGGCGGCCGGGTCGTCCGGCTCCGCAGCGTGAGCCGGGCCGGGCAGGAAAATCAGAGGGAGGGAGAGCAGCAGGCCGCCGGCAAGGCGGGCAGCCAGTGCGAGAGGTCGGCGGCTCGCTGCGTTCAAGCGCTCGCCGGCGAGCTCGACAGGTCCGCGGGAGTAATGGTTACCAGAGATCGTCCGGTCATCTCCTGTGGGATGTCCATGTGCATGAGGTCGAGCAGGGTTGGCGCCACGTCTGCCAGCGTGCCCTGATCGGCCAGCGTCAGCGCTGCCGGGCCGAGATAAACCAGTGGCACCGGCTCGCTGGTGTGGGCCGTGTGCGCCTGCTCGGACACGTGATCGAGCATCTGCTCCACGTTGCCGTGGTCGGCGGTGATCAGCATCTGGCCACTCACCTCGGCGAGTGCTGCTTCCAGCCTGCCCAGACACTCGTCCAGGGTTTCCACCGCCTGGACGGCCGCATCGAATATTCCGGTGTGGCCAACCATGTCGCCGTTCGCGTAGTTGCAGATGATCAGGTCGAACTCCGATGAGCCGATCGCGCTCACCAGCTCATCGGTCACCTTGGCTGCGCTCATCTCCGGCTGCAGGTCGTAGGTGGCCACCTTGGGTGAGGGAATCAGCAGCCGCTTCTCGCCGTCGAATGGATCTTCGCGGCCGCCGGAAAAGAAGAAAGTGACGTGGGCGTACTTTTCGGTCTCGGCGATCCGAAGCTGAGTTCTACCGTGGCCGGCAACGTACTCGCCCAGGGTGTTGGTCAGCACCGGCGCGTCGAACGCGCAGGAAGTATCGATGTCGTCGGCGTAGCGGGTGAGCATGACGAAGTCGGCCAGGTCCGCCACCGTGCGCCGTTCGAACTCATCGAACGCCTCGGAGATGATCGCTCGGGTGATCTGTCGGGCCCGATCGGCGCGAAAGTTCATGAACACCACGGCGTCGCCGTCAGCGAACCGCACCGGCAGCTCATCTTCGGCGTGCACGGCGGTCGGCTGCACGAACTCGTCGCCCTCGTCTCTGGCGTAAGCCGCGTCCAGGGCGTCCACCGCGGAGCTGGCATGGAAAGGTGCTTCGCCGCGCACCAGCAGGTTGTAGGCCCGGCTCACCCTGTCCCAGCGTCGGTCCCTGTCCATCGCGTAGTAACGGCCGCAGATGGAGGCGACGTGACCGTTGCCGAGCTCGGCAAGCAGGGCCTCGGCTTTCTCGAGCGAGGCGCGGGCGCTGCGCGGCGGCGTGTCGCGACCGTCGAGGAAGGCGTGCAGCATCACCCGATTCAGGCCGCGCTCGGCGGCGATCTTCAGCAGCGCGAAGATCTGGTCTTCCTGGCTGTGCACGCCGCCGGGAGAGAGCAGACCCATCACGTGCAGGGTGCCGCCGCTGTTTTCCACGCGATCGAAGCACTTGTTCAGGGCCCGGTTGCGGGCGAACTCACCCTGCTCGATGGCGCGGTTGATTCGGGTCAGGTCCTGATAGACGACGCGACCGGCCCCCAGGTTCATATGGCCCACTTCCGAGTTGCCCATCTGGCCGTCGGGCAGGCCGACATCGGTGCCGGATCCGGAGATCAGCGTGTGCGGCGCTTCGAGCCAGTAGCGATCCCAGTTCGGGGTGTTGGCGGCGGCAATTGCGTTGCCTTCCACAGCCTCGCTGTAACCGAAACCATCCAGAACGATGAGTACCGTGGGTGTCTTCAAAGGCCTGCCCGGGGTGGCTGAAATGGGGTCGGCATTTTACCAGAAAGGCGCTGGCTGCAAGCCACTGACGGATACCACCGTTGGCCAGCCCGCCGTGTATAATCGCGCGTCGTTTTCACACCTGGCCTGCCCGGCACCTCCACATGGATCAGCTCTTCACCTTCATCGGCAACCATCCTTTTCTGGTCGGCACCTTCATCCTGCTGCTCGCCCTGTTCATCCGCAACGAAACCCGGCGCGGCGGCCAGTCGGTATCCGCACAGCAGCTCGTGGACCTGGTTAACCGCTCGGATGCGGTTGTCCTCGACGTGCGCGAGAAGAAAGAGTACGAGGCGGGCCACATCGTGGATGCCATCAACATTCCTTACTCGGCGCTGGAGTCACGGATTTCCGAGCTGAAGGACTACAAGAGCCGGCCGCTGGTGGTGGCCTGCAAGATGGGCCAGCACTCCGGTGCTGCGGGCACGCTGCTGCGTAAGAACGGCTTCGAGCAGGTGAGCCGGCTCACCGGCGGCGTTGCCGAGTGGCGCAACCAGAGCCTGCCCGTGGTGAAATCGTGAGCGACGAAGCGCCGGCAGAGGATCGGCCTGCTCAGGGCCAGGTGCGGATCGAGAAGCTTTACCTCAAGGACGCCTCCTTCGAGTCGCCGAACACGCCGGCTCTGTTCCAGCAGGAGTGGAAGCCGGAGATCGAGCTGAACATCAACACCCGCTCCGAGCAGGTGGTGCCGAACTACTTCGAGGTGGTGTTGACCGTCACCGTGACCGCCAAGCTCGAGGGCAAAACCGCGTTCATCGCCGAGCTGCAGCAGGCAGGCCTGTTCCACATGGAAGGATTTCCGGAGGAAGCCATTCGCCGGACGGTTGGGATCTTCTGCCCGACCACGCTGTTCCCGTACGTGCGTGAGGCGGTGGACTCCATGGTGGTCCGGGGCGGCTTCCCGCCGCTCAACCTGGTGCCCATCAACTTCGAAGCGGCCTACGAGGAAGCCATGCGTCACGCCGAGGCGCAGGCCGCCCAGGAAGGCGACGCCCCGGTCACGCACTGAAGCGCCCTAGCGCCCGTTGACGAAGCCGATCTGCCGCCAGGCCTCGTAAAGCACCACCGAAACGCTGTTGGCCATGTTCAGTGATCGGGAAACCGGCTGCATGGGCAGGCGCAGCACCCGATCCGCACCCAGCTCGTCCAGCAGTTCCTGAGGCAGCCCTCGAGTCTCCGGCCCGAACATCAGCACGTCGCCTTCCTTAAACGCCGCATCGGCATAAAGACGGGAGCCGCGGGTCGAGAGCGCAAAGATCCGATCGCGACCGGTTTCCGCCAGGCAGGCCTCCAGATTCGGATGCAGATGCACATCTGCGAACTCCCGGTAATCGAGCCCGGCCCGTCGCATCCGGGTGTCATCCAGCTCGAAGCCGAGCGGTTCGATCAGGTGCAGCTGGGCGCCGGTGTTGGCGGCGAGCCGCATCACGTTGCCGGTGTTCGGTGGGATCTCCGGTTCGTAGAGAACGATGTGAAATGGCATGCCGGCTTCCGATCGGGGAAAGCCGATCATAGTCGATCATAGTCGATCAGGGTCGCTCGGAGCGGATCAGAGGTCGGTGAGGTGCAGCTCCGAGATCTTCCGGGTCAGCGTGTTCCGACCCCAGCCCAGGAGCTTTGCCGCGTCCTGGCGCCGGCCGCCGGTCTGGCGCAGGGCCACCCTGATCATCACCTCCTCGTATTTAGGCGTGGTGATGTCCAGCAGCGGCTTGTCGGTCTTCTCGCTGGCGGCCTGCTCCGCCCAGCTCTCCAGCGCTTTTTCCCAGCGCACGCCGTTCGGGGTTTCGCTCTCCTCCTCGGGCTTCAGCTCCGGCGGCAGGTCGCCCGGATGGATTTCCCGGCCGGAGGCCATCACCGTCAGCCAGCGGCAGGTGTTCTCGAGCTGGCGCACATTGCCGGGCCAGGGCAGGGCGCTCATGTAGTCCATGGTCTCCGGCCGCAGGATCTTCGGTTCTTCCCCGAGCTCGGCAGCGGCACGATCGAGAAAGTGGCGGGCCAGGAGCGGGATGTCGGTGCGGCGCTCAGAGAGCGTCGGCACGTGGACGCTGATCACGTTCAGGCGATGGAAGAGGTCCTCCCGGAAGCTGCCCTCCCGGACCCTGTCCTCCAGGTTCTGATGGGTGGCGGCAATGATGCGCACGTCCACCTTGATCGGCGAGTGGCCGCCGACCCGATAGAACTCGCCGTCAGCCAGCACCCTGAGCAGACGGGTCTGGGTGTCCTGGGGCATGTCACCGATCTCGTCGAGAAACAGGGTGCCGCCGTTGGCCTGCTCGAAGCGGCCGACGCGCCGGGTGTTGGCGCCGGTAAAGGCACCCTTTTCGTGGCCGAATAGCTCGGATTCCACCAGTTCCCGCGGGATGGCGGCCATGTTCAGGGCGACGAACATGCCCTGGGCGCGCGGGCTGTGCCGATGCAGCGCCTGGGCGACCAGCTCCTTACCGGAGCCGGACGCGCCGCGAATCAGGACGCTGACGTTGGAGTTCGCGAGGCGGCCGATGGCGCGGAAGACTTCCTGCATCGCCGGCGCCTGGCCGATGATCTCCTGCTGCATGGAGCGCTCGTCGATGGCGGCTTCTGGCTGCTCGCCGGCCAGTTCCGCCGCTGCGGCAATGGCGCGCTTGACGATGGCCAGCGCTTCATCGACGTCGAAGGGCTTCGGCAGGTACTCGAAAGCGCCCGACTGATAGGCGCTGATGGCGCTGTCCAGGTCCGAGTGCGCGGTCATGATGATCACGGGCAGGTCCGGATAGGCCTCGTGAATGTGCGAGATGAAGTCCAGACCATCGGTGCCCGGCATGCGCACGTCGGTGATCACCGCGCTTGGCCGCTCATCCTGCAGGTGGTGCATGGCGTGGTCGGCCGAGGCGAAGGCCGAGATGGGAATCCCGGCCTGGGTCATGGCCTTCTCCAGCACCCAGCGGATGGATCGGTCGTCATCCACGACCCAGACTCGATTGCTCATTGGTCAGTAGTTCCGTTGTTCGTAGCTTCCTCCGCCATCTCTTCAGCCTCGAGCGGCAGGAAGACGGAGAAACAGGTGTTGCCGGGCTGGCTCTCGCACTCGATCACGCCGCCATGCTGGCCGATCACCGATTGGGTGATGGCGAGGCCCAGGCCGCTGCCGTCTGCCCGGGTGGTGATCATCGGGTAGAAGATCTCGTCGATCATCGACTCATCGATGCCCGGGCCGTTGTCGACGATGTCGATCCTCGCCACCATCCGATGCTTCACGCCGTCGATGGTGAAGGTGCGGACCACCCGGGTCTTCAGGGTGATGGAGGGCGCCGGGGTGCCGGCCTCGGCCAACGACTGGGCGGCGTTGCGGACCATGTTCAGGATCGCCTGAATGATCTGGTCCTCATCACCGTAAAGCTCCGGCAGGCTGGGGTCGTAGTCCCGTTCGAAGTTCAGGGTGCCGGAGGCTTCCACCTCCACCAGACGGATCACGTGCTCGAGGATGCGGTGGATATTGAAGCTGCCCGTGCGCGGTTCCTGGTTCGGCCCGAGCAGCCGGTCCACCAGCTCCGAGAGCCGGTCCGCCTCATGGATGATGATCTGGGTGTATTCCTTGAGATCTGCCGACCCCAGCTCCCGTTCCAGTAGCTGAGCGGCGCCTCTGAGGCCGCCCAGCGGGTTCTTCACCTCGTGCGCGAGGCCGCGGATCAGTTCCCGGGTGGTCTTGAAGGAAGAGCGGGCGCGATCGTCGCGATTGATCCGAACCAGTCGGCTGATCGGCTGCAGCTCGATCACCAGGCACTCCATGATCGGATCCAGGGAGATGGTCAGGTCGGCGGTCACCTCCTGGCCCTGCCGGGTGCGGAACTCGGCGGCGCGACGGGTGAGGGTGAGCCCGGAGTCGAAGATCTCCTGGAGCACGCCGAACACGTTCGAGCCATCGTCATAGAGCAGCGCTTCGGCGCTCTGGCCGATGGCCCGGGTTGCGCTGGTTCCGAACAGAGATTCCGCCGCCGGGTTGATGTAGATCACCTCGCCGGCACCGCCCACGACCACCACCGCGGTCAACAGCATGTCGATCACGTCGGCCTGTTTGATGATGTGGTCGCTCAAGGCGTATTCCCGGTAATCCCCAGCAGGGCTTTCAAGTGGTGCATACGGAGATAGCAAGATACGGTCCAAGTCTGCACCGTTTTCGGGAGTTGTCCTCATGACTTTAAGTGAGTACTTACTTACCGTTTAGAGTACAGCGGTCAAGAATTGCAAGCGTTACCGCCAGATCGCTGCGGAAGCACCGTTCGGGCACAGTATACAGATAGTGCGCACCAAATTGGTGCGAAATTTGCGTTTAAGAGACGAGAGTGAGACTGGAGCGAGACGAGAGATGGGTCAGTGGCAGGCGAAGCGGTCAGCAGGCTGCGGCAAAACTGCTGCAGCCTGAGGGATCCGTGTGATCAGCCGGCCGGGCCGCCAGCGAAGCGCAGCATGTGAAAGGTGGACTCACCCGATCGGATCAGCACCTGACCACGCTCGTCGACAATCTCGACGGCGATCTTGTGGGTGCCGCGGTCCACGTTGGCCAGATCGAAGCTGCCCTGGGGGCCTTCCTGGACTACGGCCCCATCCATCAGCAGGCGGGCAACGTGGCCCCGCTGCAGGCGCGGGTTGAGGTTGGTGACGATGGTGATGTTGCCTGCGTTCTCCCGAACCGGCTCATCGTCGGCCGGGCTGACGATCTCGAGGGCCTGATAGCGGAACGGAGGTTCTTCCTCCTCGCCTTCTTCGGTCTCGACGATCCAGGCGTCGGTGTTGGGAATGGCCTCTTCCACAGCGAAGGAGTTCGGATTCTCGATGATGATCTGCTCGGCGTTCTCGTCGTCCTCACGGGGAGGAATGTCCGTGAACACCACGTTGCCGTCCTCATCCACGGTTTTGTAGATCTGTGCCGCTGCGGGCAGGCTCAGCATCGCGACGATGCTCAGCAACAGCGTATTTTTGAGTACTTCCATCATGATCGAAACCGATCCGCTTGATACCGAATTGGGGGCAAAGATACCACTCAGGACCGCCTGAAACCGCTATCCGTTTAGCGATTTTGAAACCGCTTCGAGCAAAAAAAAGCCCCGAAACGTAAGCGTTTCGGGGCTATTGGCAGGTTTGTTGGCGCTTTTCGTGATCAGAGCCGGTTTATCGGCCCGTCGCTGCCAACCTGATTCAGACGCTGTAGTACATCTCGAACTCAGCCGGGTGGGTGGTGGCATTCAGGTAATCCACCTCCTCCCGCTTGAGGTCCAGATAGCCATCGATGGCGCCGTCGCTGAAGACATCACCGGCTTTCAGGAAATCGCGATCCTGGTCCAGCGCATCCAGCGCCTGCTCGAGGGAACTCGCCACCGTGGGCACGTCGGCCAGCTCTTCTGGCGGCAGATCGTAAAGATCTTTGTCGAAAGAGTCGCCCGGGTGGATCTGATTCTTGATGCCGTCCAGTCCGGCCATGAGCATGGCAGCGAAGGTCAGGTACGGGTTGCCGGTTGAGTCCGGGAAGCGAACCTCGATCCGGTAGGCCCGCGGGTTGCCGCCCTGGATGTATGGCACCCGGATGGACGCGGAGCGGTTGCGAGCCGAGTAAGCCAGCAGCACCGGCGCCTCGAAGCCCGGGACCAGCCGCTTGTAGGAGTTGGTGGCCGCGTTGCCGAAGGCATTGATGGCTCGGGCGTGCTTGATGATGCCGCCGATGTAGTACAGGGCAGTTTCGGACAGGCCGGCGTATGCATCGCCGTGGAAGACGTTGGTGTCGCCCTTGGAGATGGACTGGTGCACGTGCATGCCGTTGCCATTGTCGCCAACGAGTGGCTTCGGCATGAAGGTGGCCGTCTTGCCGTAGGCGTCCGCCACGTTGTGCACGCAGTATTTGTAGATCTGCACCTCGTCCGCCTTGCGGACCAGAGTGTTGAAGCGCACGCCGATCTCGTTCTGACAGGCGGTGGCAACCTCGTGGTGATGCACCTCCACCGCCAGGCCCATGGCCTCCATGGCGTTACACATGGCGGAGCGCAGGTCTGCCGCGGAATCTACCGGCGGAACCGGGAAATAGCCGCCTTTGACGGACGGCCGGTGGCCCAGGTTGCCGCCTTCGAACTCGTTGTGTGATTCCCAGGCCGCTTCTTCCGCACCGATGTGGTAGGAAGCGCCGCTCATCTCTACCTTCCAGCGAACGTCGTCGAAGACGAAGAACTCGTTTTCCGGGCCGAAGTAGGCGGTGTCGCCGACGCCGGTGGAGGACAGGTAGGCTTCCGCGCGCTTGGCGATGGAGCGGGGGTCCCGGTCGTATGGCTGCATGGTGGAAGGCTCGACGATGTCGCAGCGCAGGTTCAGGGTGGTGTCATCCCGGAACGGGTCGATGACGGGCGTGTCGTCGTCGGGCATCAGGATCATGTCGGACTCGTTGATCGACTTCCAGCCGGCGATCGAGGAGCCGTCGAACATGAAGCCGTCGGCCAGGGCATCAGCGTCGATGCGCGCAGCCGGAACCGTGGTGTGCTGCTCTTTGCCCTTCGGGTCGGTGAATCTGAGGTCGATCCACTTAACGTCGTATTCTTCGATGAGTTTGAGTGTGTTTTCAGACATCTCTGTCCAGCTCCTTTTCGTTTATTGCTCGCTTGCGCGGCCTGATCCAGGGTCGTAAATACTCGGGTGCGCACTGTTATGGTGCGTTTTCGATCGGTGCTCCGCCTTGCACACTCTTTCGGTGCGCTCTTTGCGGGGTCCGCGCGACAGTGATCAGTCGGCGTTCACCTGGATCCGAAAACGGTAGATGAGTCCTCCCCCGGATTCACTCTGCACGGTCTCGCTCGTCAGGAGCGAATGGCCGTGAACCCGACACCAGGCAGGGATGTCCTGCAGGGTGCCTGCGTCGGTGGCTTCCACTTCCAGGGTGGCGCCGACCGGCATTTTGCGAACCTTATCCTGGGTTCTGATGACGGGCAGGGGGCACAGTAACCCCCTGGCATCCAGAGATTCAAGCTCCGACATGCCAGCTCTCATCGATCTCGTCCACGCGCATTGGCGCGACCGTCAGGTCCAGACTTGTGCCGTCCAGCTGATCCACGCGGATGCTCACCGAGTCCGCCTCCCGGCCCTGGGTGTACCGGCCCAGGATCCGGGCTGCCAGCTCCAGATCACCCAGGCTCGCCTCGCCATCGATCAGGCACAGCGGCCCGTTGTGGCTGGTGGCGTACATGGCCGGAAAAGTCTGGCGATAGCCTTCCAGATAGCGGTTCTCGCCGAGCTCCCGGCCGATGATCAGCTTGAAGTTGGGTGCCGGGCGGATGTGCCGGCCCACCTTGAGCAGCATCACGTCATCCAGCTCGTACTCGCGGCTGCCTCGGGCTTCCCAGAGATCGACCAGCTTGTTCGAGTACTGGGCATCGGTGAGGAAGCAGCAACCGCCCGCGGGCTGCGCCCAGTCGTCGAAGCCGAGGGACTCGGCCAGCGCCATCTGCGGTTTCCGGTTGCGGCCGCTGAAGTCGTAGAGCGCCTCCCGGTCCACCCAGCCTTCCCGCTCCGGCAGCGTCGGCGGAAGCAGCTTGGCGCACAGCGGGCGCAGCAGCCGGTCGTCGGCGCCGGACTCGGAGGCGATGATGGGCATGGTGGCTTTACGCTGGCTCTTCGGCCGCTGGCCGATCACCTCACCGGTGATGATGAAGTCGAAGTCGTGGTCGGTCATGAAGTTGTCTTCAGCACCTTCCCGGCCCTGAAGGAGAGAGGCTGCTTTCTTGACCATGAACACCTTGCAGTCGAGGCAGGGATTCATGTTGGCGCCGTAGCCGTGCTTCGGATTCAGCAGCACGTCTTTGTACTCTTCGATCACATCGACGATGTGCAGCTTGATGCCGAGCTGCTCGGCCACCCAGAGGGCGTTGTTGCGCTTCGGCTTGGCCTTCTGCTTCTCCCGGATGGCGTGCGTATGGCCTTCCACGCAGAAGCCGGTGAAGAAGTTCACCCCCTCCACCTCTACGCCCTGCTCCATGATCACTTTCGCCGCGAGCATGGAGTCAAGGCCACCGGAAATGAGCGCGACAGCCCGTTTCGGTTTCGGCATACTTGCGCACCTTTTTTTGGGCCCCGGGATCTTACACCCGTTGCCTACCCCTAAATTCGGCCGGCGAGTCTAGTGTCCAACCTCAAACTACGCAACGTAGCCATTATCGCGCACGTCGATCATGGCAAAACCACCCTTGTGGACTGCCTCCTGCAGCAGACGGGATTGCTGTCCGGCGCTGCTGCCAAGCAGGAGCGGGTGATGGATTCCAACGAGCTCGAGCGTGAGCGGGGCATCACCATCCTCTCGAAGAATACGGCGATCGAGTACGAAGGCTACCGGATCAACGTGGTGGACACGCCGGGTCACGCCGACTTCGGCGGCGAGGTGGAACGGATCCTGTCCATGGTCGATTCGGTGCTGCTGCTGGTGGACGCGGTGGAAGGCCCCATGCCGCAGACCCGCTTCGTCACCCAGAAGGCGTTCGCCGCGGGACTCAATCCCATCGTGGTGGTGAACAAGGTGGACCGGGACGGCGCCGAACCCTATCGGGTGATCGACGAGGTGTTCGATCTGTTCGACAACCTGGGCGGCAGCGACGAGCAGCTGGATTTCCCGGTGGTGTACGCCTCGGCCATCAACGGTCAGGCGGGCCTGGAGCCGGACGAGCTGGCAGATGACATGCGCCCGCTGCTGGACCTGATCGTCGAGAAAGTGCCGGCGCCGGAAGTGAACGTGGACGGCCCGCTGCAGCTGCAGATCAGCGCCCTCGATTACTCCACCTATCTCGGCGTCCTCGGCGTCGGCCGGATCAGCCGCGGCACGCTGAATCGGAACACGCCGGTAGTGGTGGTCGACCGGGAAGGCGGTGAGCGGAAGGCCCGGGTCCAGACCATTCTCGGTTACCAGGGCCTGGAGCGGGTGGAGCGGGAATCGGCCAGCGCCGGCGACATCGTCTGTGTCACCGGTCTCGATCAGATGAGCATCTCCGACACCATCTGCGCCCAGGATGTGCCGGAAGCGCTGCCGCCGCTGACCGTGGATGAACCGACCCTGACCATGATGTTCTGCGTGAACACCTCACCCTTTGCCGGCAAAGACGGCGACTACCTGACCAGCCGCCAGCTGAAAGAGCGGCTGGAACGGGAAGCGCTGCACAACGTGGCGCTCCGGGTCGAGGAAACGGATGATCCGGATCGCTTCGAAGTCTCGGGTCGCGGTGAGCTGCACCTTTCGGTGCTGATCGAAACCATGCGCCGGGAAGGTTACGAGCTGGCGGTATCGCGGCCGCAGGTGATCACCAAGGAAGAGAACGGCAAGGTCACCGAGCCCTACGAGATGGTCACTGCCGACATCGAGGAAGCGCATCAGGGTAAGGTCATGGAGACCCTGGGCGAGCGTCGTGGTGAGCTCGAAGAGATGCTGCCGGACGGCCACGGCCGGGTGCGCCTGCGTTTCCGCATACCGACCCGGGGGCTGATGGGCTACCGGCCGATCTTCCTTTCCATTACCTCCGGCACCGGCATCCTCACCTACGCCAGCGCCGGCTACGGTCCGCGCACGGAAGCGGAGGTGGGTCAGCGCAACAGCGGCGTGCTGGTCTCCAACGCGGAAGGCAAAGCGGTCGCGTACGCGCTCTTCAACCTGCAGAACCGTGGTCGGATGATGGTCGACCCGAACGATGCGGTGTACGAGGGCATGGTGGTCGGCATTCACAGCCGGGACAACGATCTGCCGGTGAATCCGATGAAAGAAAAGAAACTCACCAACGTTCGCGCCTCCGGCAGCGACGAGAACATCCTGCTCACCCCGCCGGTGAAGATGGGGCTGGAGCAGGCACTCGAGTTCATCAACGATGATGAGCTGGTGGAGGTGACCCCGACCGCAATTCGCGTGCGCAAACGCTACCTGAAGGAGCACGAGCGCAATCAGGCGCGGCGGGAGCGGGCGGCGCAACGCGAGTCGGCTTAGGCCCGATGCGGGCACTGCTGCAGCGGGTCTCGGAGGCGAGCGTTCGGGTGGACGGCGAGGTTGTCGGCGCCATTGATGCGGGCCTGCTCGTTTTCCTCGGCGTGTATCCGGACGACGGTAAATCCGAGCTCGAGTGGATGGCAGACAAAATCCTCGGCCTGAGGATCTTTCCTGATGCAGAGAAGGCGATGAATCGCAGCGTCGTGGACGTGGGCGGTGGCCTGCTGGTGGTGTCTCAGTTTACTCTGGCCGCCGACCTCAGCCGCGGCAAGCGGCCTGGCTTCTCAACCGCTGCACCACCGGAAGTGGCGGAACCGCTTTACCTGCAGTTTCTCGAGATGCTCAAAGAGCGACATCAGCCAGTGGCGGCAGGCGTTTTCGGCGCCGACATGCAGGTGGCCCTGGTGAACGACGGCCCGGTGACTTTCCTTCTGGAGCGCGAGCAGCAGAGCTGACGGCGCGTCAGAGATCGTGCCCGCAGTGTGGGCAGCTTCCGCTCGACGAGCGTCCCTGCCGATGTGCCTTCTTGAAGCCGAGAATCTCCTCAGCCACCTTCCTGTCCAGCCCCAGCACCTGACGTAACTCCTCCAGCTCGGCGAGCTCTGCGTCGGTCAGTACCCCGTCCCGCAGGGCCTGATCTGCCTGGCGCCGGTAGCGTTCGGAACGTCGGCGGAGCTGCTCGGTGTAGGCGCTGGCCAGAATGCCGGTGGGCAGCGCGACCATGCCGAGGCCGAGCACCGTGATCAGAGCGCCGAACACGCGGCCGCCCGCGGTGATCGGGGTGATGTCGCCATAGCCGACGGTGGTCAGCGTCGCGAAGGCCCACCACATCGCGGCGGGGATGCTGGAGAAGGCATCAGGCTGCGCCTCCCGTTCGAAGTGATACATGCCGGTGGCGGCCACCAGCATCACCATCAGCAGGATGAAGAAGGCGGCGGCCAGCGGCCGGGCGTTCTCCTTCAGGGCCTGACCGAGAATGTTCAGCGCCGCCGAGTAGCGGGTGAGCTTCAGGACCCGGAGCAGGCGGAACATGCGCAGGAAGCGCATGTCCAGACCGCCGGCGCCGAACAGCATCAGGTAGAAGGGGAAGATTGCCAGCAGGTCGATCAGGGCCGCGCCGGAGCGGACGTAGCGCAGGCGAAAACGCCAGCCGGATTCCCCTGCTGGTGCTGCTTCCACGCAGCACCAGAGTCTGAGCAAGTACTCGGCGCTGAACACGCCGACCGTAAAGGCCTCGAAATAGAAGAACCAGTCCGCGTAGGCGAGGTAGATCGACTCGATGGACTCCAGGATGATCGCGGTGGCGCTCAGCAGTATGAGCGCGATCAGGCAGGCATCGACCAGCTGGCTGAGCCGATCGCCGGCTTCGGCCCGCTCCAGCACCTCGTAGGCACGGCGGCGAAGCCGACGGCTGCTGCCGCGGTGGTCGAGGTTCTGGAGTTGGGGTTGCGCGGCCTCGGTAGCCGCCAGCAGTGACATGTCAGCCTGGCCCGATGAAAGGTGGGTTCTCACCCTCTTATCGGCGGCCGTCGCCCGTTCTGGTGTGCGTTACATCACCTCTTCGCGATTTCGCTCCACCACCTTGCCGAGCAGGATGCCGATCTCGAACAGGAACCATGCGGGTATGGCCAGCAGCAGCTGGGAAACCACGTCCGGCGGGGTCAGCAGCATGCCGATCACGAAGCAGCCGAGGATGATGTACGGGCGCTTGTTAGCCAGGCTCTTGGTGGTGGTGAGCCCTGTCAGGATCAGCAGCAGGGTGGCGATCGGAATCTCGAAAGCGATGCCGAAGGCGAAGAACATCTTGGTGACGAAGTTCAGGTAGGAGCCGATGTCGGTGGCCATCTGCACCCCGGGCAGCTCCAGCCCGGTGAGGAAGTTGAACACCAGCGGAAAGACCGCGTAGTAGGCAAACGCGGTGCCGGCGTAGAAAAGCAGGACGCTGGAAACGAGCAGCGGCAGCGCGAACTTTTTCTCGTGCAGGTACAGGCCCGGCGCGACGAAGGCCCAGATCTGGTAGAGGAGAAAGGGCATGCCGATGAAGATCGCCAGCAGGATGGCCAGCTTCAGCGGCGTCAGAAACGGCGACGCAACCTCGGTGGCGATCATGCTCGAGCCTTCCGGCAGGTAGGCCAGCAGCGGCGCCGAGACGAAGCCGTAAAGCGGCGCTGCGAAGACGAACAGCGGGATGAACAGCAGGCCGACGATCGTCAGCACTCGGATGATGCGGCTTCGCAGCTCGATGATGTGGTCGAGAAACGGCTGTTCGGAACTGTCTACCGCTGCGTCGTGCTCGGCTGCCTTGTCCAGCTTTTCCGTCGGGGACTCTGAATCAGATTCGGCCATGAGGATCAGCCGCTGGTGATGCGTTGCGTGGGTTTGTCGTCGGCTTCGGCGCCAGCGTCTGTGTGGTCACGGTCGTCAGCTTCGGCGCTTACCGCATCCGTGTGGTCGCGGTCATCGGACTCGGCGCCCGCATCGCTGTGATCCCGGTCATCGTTGGGCTGGCCGCCATCCTGAGCGGCGATCAGCTCGGAAATCTCGCCGTCCACGTTCGGGTCCTGCTGGGGCAGGGCGCTGTCCGCAGGTGAAGGCTCGCTGGCGGTCGCGTCGGCTGCCGCCTCGGATGTGTCGGCTGCTTTGTCGGCGGCCTGCACGCCCTCGTTCAGGCTGTTCTTCGCCACGTTGGCCGTGTTCTTCACCTCGGCCTCGATGCGCTTCATCTCGTCCATGATGGCTTCGTTGTGCAGTTGCCGCTTCACTTCGTCCATGCCGATCTCTTTCTCGATCTCGGTCTTCACGGCGTTGAAGGAGCGGCGCATGCGGCCCATCCACAGGCCCAGGGTGCGTAGAGTTTCGGGCAGTCGCTCGGGACCGATGACCAGCAGGCCAACGATCGCGATCAGCAATAACTCTACTGCGCCGATATCAGGCATTGCTGTTTTGCTTGGTTTCCGTGCTGGTGGACTCGGTTGAGTTGACCTGTCCTTCGATCACTTTTTCCTGCTGCGCATCTGCCGGCGCCTCCTTCCCTTCGTCGTCGGTGACCGCGGTGCGGAAACCTTTGATCGCGGAGCCGAGGTCCGAACCGAGGCTCTTCAGCCGCTTCGGGCCGAAGATGAGCAGCACGATGGCCAGAATGACCAGCAGCTCTGTGAGACCAAATCCTGAAAACATGGGGTCTTCTCCAAGTTGTTACGGCCATTATAGGCCGCAAAGGTTAATCCGGGTTGGGCGCATTTGCCGTTTCGCGACCCGGCACCCGTTTCGTAACCCATAAGCGGTGGGTTTGGCCGGCCGATCAGCTTCTCGCGGCCTTTTCCTCGTGCCCGGAGGTGCCGAAACGGTGCTCCAGCTCTTTCAGCACGTCCTGATGCGACAGCCCCAACTCGTTCAGCATCACCATGCTGTGGAACCACAGGTCGGCAACCTCTTTGACCACTTCGTCGGTGTTTTTGCCGTCAGCAGCGTCCTTCGCGGCGATGATCGTCTCCGTTGCCTCTTCGCCGACCTTCTCCAGGATCCTGTTCAGACCCTTGGCATACAGGCTCGCCACGTAGGAGGAGTCCGGGTCGGCGCCACGCCGCGCCGCCAGGGTATCGTTCAGTTTGTCGAGTACGCTCATCTCGATCCTCAAGTTGCTCGTTGCGAGGTCAGGCTCTCAGCAGCAGCAGGGAGCCGAGCAGGGCGCTCAGGACTCCGGCCGTGGCGGCGAAACCTGACCCCGTCAGGGCATCGGAGAGCGGATTGAACAACAGAGCTGCGCCGACTACCAGCAGCGACGAGCCGGAGATCCGTTTGATCGTCCGACCACGTTCGCCCCGGGCTACCTTGTCCTCGAGCCGTTTCAACTCCCGCGTCTGCACCCTCAGATTCCGCTCCAGCGATTTCAGTCGGGACTCCGCAGTGAGAATCGCGGCCGGCAGCTCGGGCAGCTTCTCCAGCAGCTCGCCGGCGTGGGTGGCCACCTCTCTGAGCGCCGCAGCGGGCCCGACGTGCTCCACCATCCACTCTTCCATGAACGGCTTGGCGGTCTCCCAGAGATCGAGCTCGGGGTACAGCTCGCGGCCCAGGCCCTCGATGTAGAGCAGCGTCTTCTGCAGCAGAACGAGCTGAGGCTGCACCTCCATGTTGAACTCACGCGCGGCCTGAAACAGCTGCACCAGGAAGTGACCAAAGGAAATCTCGTTCAGCGGCTTGGCGAAGATGGGCTCGCACACATCCTGAATGACCCGCTCGAACGCATCCGGATCCGTGCCTTCCGGGATCCAGCCCGACTCGAGGTGCAGGCGGGCGACCTGGCCGTAGTCCCGATTGAAGAAAGCCAGCAGGTTCTTCGCCAGGTAGTCCTGATCCTCCCGGGACAGCTGGCCGATGATGGCGCAGTCGATGGCGATGTAGGAGGGATCGTTCGGATCTTCCACATCGACGAAGATGTTGCCCGGGTGCATGTCGGCATGAAAGAAGTTGTGCTCGAACACCTGGGTGAAGAAAGTCTCCACACCGCGTTCGGCCAGCTTCTTCATGTTGGTGCCGCGTTCCTCGAGGGTCGCCAGATCGGCGATGGGCACGCCGTAGATCCGCTCCAGCACCAGCACGTTTTTCCGCGACAGGGGGTGGTGCACACGCGGCACGTAGAGCAGGTCGGAGCCGGCGAAGTTCTCGCGCAGGCGCTCCGTGTTCGCCGCTTCCTTGCGCATGTCCAGCTCATCGAAAATCGTCGTCTCGTAGTCGGCGACGATGTCGGGCAGGTGCAGGGGGCGGACGATGTCCACGTTTTCGTCGAGCCAGCGGGCAACGCCGTTCAGCAGCTGCATGTCGGCAGCGATCACCGCTTCGATGTCCGGCCGCACCACTTTCACCACCACTGCTTCGCCGCTGGTCAGCGTTGCCGGATGGACCTGCGCCACCGAAGCCGACGCCATGGGTTCATCATCGAACTGCGCAAAGGTGGCATTGAAGTCGGCCTCCAGCTCCGCGGCGACCAGCGCCCTGGCCTGGTCGCCCGGGAACGGTGGTACCGCGTCCTGCAGCTCGGCCAGCTCATCGGCAATGTCGAGCGGAATCAGATCGCGACGGGTCGACAGCAGCTGGCCGAACTTGATGAACACGGGACCCAGCTCCGAGAGCGCCAGCTTCAGGCGCTCGCCGCGGGAGCGCTCGCCCACCGGGATCAGGTTCAGCGGTGAGAAGCGGAACAGCCAGCGCAGCCGGTCTGGCGCGTAGGGTGCGATCAGGGTGTCGAGGCGATAGCGGGCGATCGTCCGCAGGATCTTCAGCGAGCGTAACCCGCGACCGCTGTCCGGCGCTGCCCGGGGCTTGCTCATTGCCCGCTGCGTTGCGGCTCGGCCGATGCCGGGCGGGACTCGGCAAGGCTGACCCTGGCATCCAGGCGATCGACCCGCAGGCGCAGGTCATCGAGCCGATCCATCAGCGCGCTTTGCGCCTGGTCCGACACCCAGGCCTTTGTTGCTTCCTGGCGGGCGCCACTGGCCAGGCTTTCCGCTGCTGAGCGGAGGAAGGCCAGCCCGGCTTCGGCGGCGCCGATCAGGTTGTCTGCAGCCTCCCGGCCAAGCACCTTCGACAACGGTTCGGCCAGATCCGGCTCGAGCTCCCTGAACAGGGTGGCAACTGCCTGCAGCGCCGCTTCGTCACCGTCTATCCTGAGCAGCGTTTCGTTGGTCGGCTTGTCACTTTCCGCTGCGGACCCGAAAAAGCTGCGGGCGATATCCGGCAGCGTGCCGCTGACGACGGCGTGTGCTTCCGCGTCGCTGCCCGCTTCCAGCTGCAGCGCGTCCGGCTCGACTGAGAGCAGCAGCGTGCGCGGCTCGCGAGCCACACCCGGAAGGCCGGGCAGGTCTGGCGGCAGCACCTCGAAGCGGATTCGCGTGCCCGCCAGCGCCTGCAGCCGCGGGTGACTTGCCGGGTCGAGCTTCAGCGTCTGGCTCGACACCTCGCCGGCAACGCGGACCAGCAGGCTTTCCAGCGGCGAAGGCGTCAGCGGCGGGCGACTCATGGCTTCTCGCCGCGATGGATTGCCGCTACGCCGGAGAGAAAGTTGTGGTACTCCACGGATGCAAAGCCGGCGTCTTCCATCATCAGCTTCAGCGCTTCCTGAGAAGGGTGCACGTCGATGGATTCCACCAGGTATTGATAGCTTTCCGCATCGCCCACCAGCACCCGGCCGATGCCGGGCCACATGGATTGAAAGGCTTTGTAGCCGGCCTCGATCACCGGGTTCTGCGGCTTGGAGAATTCCAGCACCAGGAGCGCGCCACCAGGAACGAGGATGCGCCTGAGCTCGATCAGCGCCTTCAGCTTGTCGGTGAAGTTCCTCAGGCCGAAACCGATGGTGATGCAGTTGAAGGTATCGTCGGGGAATGGCAGCCGCTCGCCGTTGGCCTGGCAGAACGCCACCTGGGTCAGGCCGCGGTCCAGCAGCCGATCACGGCCGACCCGCATCATCTCCGCGTTGATGTCGGCCAGCACCACCTGACCCTCGCTGCCGACCACGGGCGCAAATAGCGCGGCCAGATCGCCGGTGCCGCCGGCCAGATCGAGCACTTTGTGGCCGCGGCGGACGCCCGACATCTCGAGCGTCATGCGTTTAAACAGCCGATGGGTGCCGAACGACATCACGTCGTTCATCAGGTCGTAGTTTTCGGCCACGCTCTCGAAGACGCCCCGAACCAGGCGGGATTTTTCCTCTTGAGGGACTTTCTTGTAGCCAAAATCGACGTCGGTCATGGCAGCTTTCGGGCGCGCGAAGGGGCGCTAAGTTTACGCGTTTTTTCGGCGTGGCACCGAGCCTTCATCGCTCTGGCTCAGGACTTTCGCGGCGGTGTGAACGTGCCTACGGGAATGGTCGGCAGCCTGGAAGCGTTGGCTGCTTTGAGCTCCGCCAGATAGGCCTGCCAGTACTGATCCTGATTGGCGTCGAGATCTACCAGGTAGTCCCAGCCGTAGATGCCGGAGTCGTGGCCGTCGTCGAAGACGATCCGGATCGCGTAGTTGCCGACCGGTTCCAGCCCGGTGATGCCGACGTGCTTCTTGCCCGTCTGCAGCACGCGCTCCGAGTCCGAATGGCCACGCACCTCCGCTGAGGGCGAGTAGACCCTGAGCAGCTCGGCCGGCAGCGAGCAGGCCTGATCAGCCCACTCCAGGTCCAGATGCTTGGAGCGGGTGTGATAGTTGATCTTTTTCGGCGGCTGCACGTTGTTACAGGATGTAGCGGGACAGATCCTGGTCCCGAACCAGGGCAGCCAGATGTTCGTCCACGTACGCTGCGTTCACCTCCACCGACCTGCCGCTCTGCTCCGTCGCATCGTAGGAGATCTGCTCCAGGAGCCGTTCCATCAGGGTGTGCAGGCGCCGGGCGCCGATGTTCTCGGTGCCTTCGTTCACCTGCCAGGCGAGCTCGGCGATACGGCTGAGACCCTCTTCCGTAAAGGAGATCTCGAGCCCTTCGGTGGCCAGCAGGGCCTGATACTGCTCCGTCAGAGAGGCGTTCGGCTCGGTGAGGATGCGCTTGAAGTCCTCTGGCGTCAGGGGCGCCAGCTCCACCCGGATCGGCAGCCGGCCCTGCAGCTCCGGTATGAGGTCCGAGGGCTTGGCCAGGTGAAAGGCGCCGGAGGCGATGAAGAGGATGTGGTCGGTCTTCACCATGCCGTACTTGGTGGAGACGGTGCAGCCTTCAATCAGGGGCAGCAGATCCCGTTGCACCCCTTCCCGGGACACATCGGCACCAACGCCTTCGCTGCGCTTGGCAACCTTGTCCAGCTCGTCGATGAAAACGATGCCCGTCTGCTCCACGGCCTCGATGGCGCCGGCCTTGATCTCGTCTTCGTTGACCAGCCGCGCCGCTTCTTCCTCGCGGATCTTCTTCAGGGCGTCCTTAACCTTCAGCCGCGCCGACTTCTTTTTGCCCTGACCCATGCTGGAGAACATGTTCTGCAGCTGGCTGGTCATTTCCTCCATGCCGGGCGGCGCCATGATCTCCACCCCGATCGGCGAGGTGTCGATCTCGATGTCGATTTCCTTGTCGTCCAGCTCGCCCTCTCTGAGCTTCTTGCGGAAGACCTGACGGGTCGCGTTGTCCTTGTCGTCTGCTGCTGCCGAGCCGTCGTCGCCGAAACCGACCGAGCGTGGCGCCGGCAGGAGCGCGTCGAGGATCCGCTCCTCCGCCACGTCGTCAGCGCGGTGCTGCACCTGGTTGATCTGAGCTTCCCTGAGCATCTTCACCGCGGCGTCGGCGAGATCCCGGACGATGGACTCCACTTCCTTGCCGACGTAGCCGACCTCGGTGAACTTGGTGGCCTCCACCTTGATGAACGGCGCGTTGGCGAGCTTGGCTAGACGGCGGGCGATCTCGGTTTTGCCGACGCCGGTGGGGCCGATCATCAGGATGTTCTTCGGCGTGATCTCATCGCGCATCTCTTCGGAGAGCTGCATTCGCCGCCAGCGGTTCCTGAGCGCGATGGCGACTGCGCGTTTGGCTTCGTCCTGGCCGATGATGTGCCGATCGAGCTCGTGAACGATTTCTCTCGGGGTCATGACGCTGCTCGCGGGTCCGTTCATAGGTCCAGCACCTCGATCGTCCGCTGATGGTTGGTGTAGACGCAGATGTCGCCGGCGATGGTCAGCGCTTTTTCCACCATGTCGCCGGCAGGGAGGTCCGTGTTCTCTTCCAGGGCCCGGGCCGCAGCCTGGGCAAACGGGCCACCGGAGCCGATGGCGATGACGCCGGTCTCCGGCTCGATCACGTCGCCCGTGCCGCTGATCAGCAGCGACGCTTCTTTGTCCGCAACCAGCAGCATGGCTTCCAGGCGCCGCAGGGCGCGGTCTGAGCGCCAGTCTTTAGCCAGCTCCACCGCAGCTCGAACCAGGTTGCCCGAGTACTTCTCCAGCGCGCCCTCGAAACGCTCGAACAGGGTGAACGCGTCGGCCGTGCCGCCGGCAAAACCCGCCAGAACCGTGTCGTTCAGCAATCTTCGCACCTTGCGGGCGTTCCCCTTCATGATGGTCTGGCCGAGAGTGATTTGCCCGTCGCCGCCAAGCGCAACCTGGGTGGCCGTTCTGGCGCAGACGATGGTGGTGCCGTGGAACTGTTCTGCCACGCTTGCTCCTGGATTGATGTCCGATCTGGGATAGTGGGGGCGGCCAGGGGCGTTTTCAATGCGCCCTCGGCAGATGTTTCGGTCAGCTTTGTCTCAGGCCTGAAAGTCCCGTGCTCAGCGGATCTCCGGGGTCATGTTGCGCTCTTCCAGGCGGTTGATGATCCGCTCCGCTTCCCGTTTCGAGTTGTAGGGGCCCACCATCACCCGATACCAGGAACCGGAAGACAGTTCTGCCCGCTCGGAACGGGCCGGCAGGCCCATGGCGATGAGCTCCCGGGTGATCCGGCTGGCTTCGGTTGCGGACTGCACCGAGATTGCCTGCACCTGGTACTCCGGTAGCGGCTCGTCCGGATTCTCGCCGGGGAACTGGGCTTCGTAGGCGTTCGGGTCCACCTCCACGGTGCCGTTCTCGAGGATCTCCTCGAACTCGAAGGTGATGGCCTCCGGTTCCGTCACCGGGCCACGGGCGGCCGCCACCGTGTCCTCGAAGACGCTCGGCGCGTAGCTGAGCAGCAGCACCAGGGCGGCGCCGAAAATAACCCCGGCAGAAAAGCTGGGCGCGCTCCAGATCGTCCGCTGGGCATCACTGCTGGTGGCGCGTTTCTTTCGGGTTCTGGTGCTCGGGCGGGATCTGCTGGAGGGACGGCTTGCGGTCCTGCTTGCATAGTCGCGACTCATGGGGCGCATCATAGGTCAGCGGTTCCCTGCAGGCACGCAGTAGTTGAAGCAAGCGTCAGTAGGTGTCGTATGGATCCACATCGAGCGACCAGCGCACGTCCCTCGGCGTCTCGTCCAGCGTTTTCAGCGGCAGCAGGGCCCGATGCAGGTCGCGGCGATTCTCCGCCGTCAGCATCAGCTGAAAACGCCAGCGATCAGCCACCCGCGGCATGAGAGCCGGCGCCGGGCCGAACACCTGCAGGCCTGGCCCCAGATGACCGGCGAGCACGCCCAGCCAGCGGCGCGCGGCCTCACCGTCCACGGCCTCGGCCCGCAAGAGCGCCATCGGCGTGTGCGGCGGCAACTCGGCGGCTGCTCTCGACGCCAGCTCCTGGATGGCGAAGGAACCGTAGCCGTCTTCGATGAGCGTTCGCAGCAGCGGGCTTTCCGGCTGGTAAGACTGAATGATCACCGTTCCCGGCCGTTCCGCCCGGCCTGCCCGGCCGGCGACCTGGACGATCAGCTGCGCCGTGCGCTCCGGGGCCCGGAAGTCCGGGCTCATGAAGCCACCATCGGCGTTCACCACGGCGACCAGGGTGACGTCCGGAAAGTGGTGGCCCTTCGCCAGCATCTGGGTGCCTACCAGGAGGGCGGGCTCGCCATTGCCGATGGCTTTGAGCTGCTCTTCGAGCCGTCGCTGGCTGCGGGTCGTATCCCGGTCGATGCGATGTACGGGTACGCTGGGAAAGCGCTCTGCCAGCACGTCTTCGCAGCGCTGGGTGCCGCTGCCGACCGCAATCAGCGCGGTCTGCTGGCAGTCCGGGCATTGCTCGGGCAGGCCGGTGCGATGGCCGCAGTGGTGGCAGATCAGCGCCGGGGGACGCTGGTGCATGGTCATTGGCCAGTCGCAGCTGGGACAGCGTGCCTGCCACTGACAATGGCCGCAGACCATGGACGGGGCGAAGCCGCGACGGTTCAGAAACACCAGCGCCTGGCCGCCGGCGCCGAGGTGCGCGGCAATGGCTCGGATCAGCGGCTCGGAGAGACCACCATCCAGGCTGTGGCCGCGGATATCGATCAGCTCGTAGCCGGGCAGGGTGGCGCCACCGGCACGCTGGGTCAGGCGAACGTGCTGGTATCGTCCGCTCAAGGCGTTGTTCAGCGACTCGAAGCTCGGGGTGGCGCTGCCGAGAATCAGCGGGATGCCGAGATCTCTTGCCCGCTTCACCGCCAGGTCTCTGGCTGAGTAGCGCAGGCCGTCCGTCTGCTTGAAAGAAGAGTCGTGCTCCTCGTCGACCACGATCAGGCCCAGGTCGGCGAACGGCGTGAGCACGGCAGACCGGGTGCCGATCAGGATCCGCGCCTCACCACTGCGCACCCGCAGCCAGACCTGCAGCCTGGCCGTATCCGTCAGGTTCGAATGCATGACGGCGGCAGCACCGAATCGGGCTTCGAACCGGGCCAGCGTCTGTGGCGTCAGGGCGATCTCGGGCACCAGCACTAGAACCTGCCGGCCGGCGTCGAGGACCTGCTCGATGAAGCGCAGGTAGACCTCGGTCTTGCCGCTGCCGGTGATGCCGTCCAGGAGCACCGGGTTGAATCCCTCGCCCTGCTCGAGCGTGGACAATGCTGCGGATTGCTCCGGATTGAGCTCGGGCACGTTCACCACCGGCCGAGGCGGCGCTCCGGGCGCGGCTTCGCACTTGCGGATGAAGCCTTTGGCGGCCAGGCCGCGCAGGTGGGTGCGTTCGAATCCTGCGGCCCGGATGTCTTCTGCGGAAAGCCGACCGCCGCTGCTGCTGATCAGCTCGAACAGCGCCTGCTGCTTCGGCGCGCGCTTCAGATCCGGCTCGGATACCGCCAGCTCCCAGACCTCCGGTCGGCGGATCTTCAGGCGCTCCGGCTTCCTGGCCGCACCCGGCAGCAGGGTGGTGAGCACCTCACCGAGGGGATGCTGGTAGTAGCTGGACAACCAGGCGGCCAGGCCGAAGACCTCGTCCCCGAGCACGCTCTCTTCGTCCAGCACCTCGGCGAGAGGCCTGACCTTGTCGTGCGCGTCATCCGGGTTCAACGCCGTCACCAGACCAACCAGGCGCCGACCGGCGAAAGGCACGGCGACCCGGGCGCCAACCACGGGCAGCGGCAGGGACTCGGGGACGGAGTAGTCGAAAAGGCGGTGCAGCGGCACCGGTACGGCAACCCGGGCGATTCTGGAGGGTGGCTTGCTCATCTGGGGGTCATTCTAGCGACACCGGCCAGCCAGTGGTGTGGGCCCTTGGCACGGGCCGGGGTGCGTGGCGGCGGCGTTTCAGGGTGTATTTGCCTTTGCTCGGCTCTCCGCATAGAATGCGCGCCCTTTTTCGGGGGTATTGGCTATGAAACAAGGCATCCACCCAGAGTATCGAGACATCAAGGCGACCTGCAGCTGCGGGAACGTCATCGAGACCCGTTCCACCCTGGAGGAGGACATCCACCTCGAGGTGTGTTCCGCCTGCCACCCGTTCTACACGGGCAAGCAGAAGATCCTGGATTCAGGCGGCCGGGTTGAGCGGTTCCGTCAGCGGTTCGGGAATCGCAGCGTCAAGAGCTGACGTCAGCGATCCTATCGATCTCAACGCCCGGCCATCGCCGGGCGTTTTCGTTTCTGGGGCTCCAGTTTCGATCTCCCGCTTCTCAAGGAGTCACAGTGCCGGATGCCGTTTCCGGCAGCTGCGAATCACACCGGTAGTAGTGGATTGTCTGCAGCTTGCTGCCCTGCCGTTCCAGCACCAGCTGATCGATCGGCGTGCAGGCGAAATCGTAGGTCAGCCACTCGATGTCTCTTGGTACGTCCCGCTCCCCCGGGTAGACCAGAACGCCCCAGGTCTGGTGATCGGCCAGCCCGTTCTTCAGGTTGTACGGGTTCAGGTCGCGGAACAGGCTCTTCACCGAGACCCCAGGTGCGTACCACTCGATGATCGGAATGTGATGCCAGTTCCTGGCCAGTACCTCGGGCGGGGTGGCCTTGCCGCTTGTATCCAGCTCGTCGAGCAGTTTCAGCGCGCGCTCTGTGGTCTCCGGCCAGCCGGTCACCAGCTTGATCGGGTGCGCGTAGTCGGGCCAGCGCCCGACCGGAAGCAGGATCACCACCAGGGCCACGATCACCACGAGCGAGTAGGCGGCGGAAACGCCGGCCAGCACTTTCACCGTCAGGCGCTGCCAGCCGTTCAGCACCCAGAGCGCTGTGGACGGAATCAGAAACAGCCAGCCCAGCACCGACCAGTGCGGGGACGCACGGCTCTCCAGCACCGCCACCAGGAAGGTCAACAAGGGCGGCAGCGCGAAAACCGGTGCGAGCAGCTGGCGCCAGTTGCGGCCGGGTTCGCCAATGGCTTGCCTGAGCCCGCCCGCCAGGGCGGTTAGGCCGCCCAACACCAGCAGCGGCGAGTAGAGGGTGATCTGCGTGCTGACGCTGCCGAGCAGGGCCAGCGCAGACCAGCGGCCTTCAACGTCGAACTGATAGTCGCTGTGAAAGCGGACGGTGATCCAGTCCTGCTGCAGGTTCCAGATCAGCACCGGGCTGATGACCAGGAGGCAGATGGCGGCGGTCAGCCACAATCGGCCCGAGAACAGAACGCCGGGACCGCGGGCAAACATCGCCAGCAGCGCCACCGAGAACGCCAGAGTAACGGCGGTGTATTTGCTTAGGCCGGCGATTCCGAGCAGAACGCCGAGCAGCAGCCAGTCCCGATAGCGGTCCTTTTCCAGGGCGCGGCAGGTGGCGAGAGCGACGGCCAGGCCGGCGGCCAGCAGCGGTGCGTCCGGGGTCAGCGTCATCGCGCCGTGGAACACCAGCGTGCCCTGCAGGATCAGCACGGCCAGCAGCTCCAGGTTGGCAGGCCCGTCCGGGAGGATTCGCCGCGCCAGCGCGACCAGCAGGTACTGGGTCAGGGTCGCCAGCGCGATCGGCAGCAGCCGGACGCTGAACGCGGCGGTGCTCAACGCCACCACGGGCGCCTGCAGCCAGGCGGCCAGCGGCGGGTGGTCCAGATAAGAAAGCGCCAGGTTCTGTGCGTAGCTCGAGTAATGGATCTCGTGCGGCGCCAGCGGCAGCAGGGCAGCGACGATCAGGTGGGCAAGGGTGTAGAGGCCGATCGTGATGTGAACGCGTGGGTCGGACACGAGGAGTCTGGCTGTCAGGAAAGGGCTAGCCTAGCGGATCGTTCCTTGAGAAGCAGGCATTGCCTTGCGGCTTGCCGAACACCGCACGCTGAGCAATCATCAGCGCCGGTCTTCTGTAATGCCATGAAGTCGTGCGCATGAGCACGGGGCGACAGGGAAGTCCGAACAAAAAAACGTAAGCGATAAGAAAAACTGCAAGGAAGCGAGGAGTGTTCCGTATGAGACTTCACAAAGGGGTTGTCCTGATGTTCTGTGCCGGCCTGCTGGTCGGTTGCGCTGCGGATGAGTCGACGAAGCAGGGTGCTGCCACCGGCGCCGCCGTCGGCGCAGGTATAGGCCTGCTGATTGGCGTTCTCTCTGGCGATTCGGAAGTTGCGGCCAGAGCCGTGGCAGTGGGTGCGGCCAGTGGTGCCACTCGAGGTGCCTATGAAGGTTGGCGTCAGGGCCAGGATGATCGGCGCACCCAGGAGATCACGCAGGCGATCCGCGAGTCGAGTCAGCAGCAGACGGGCTTGGACGAGGAAGGCAGGCAGCGGGAAGAGCTGACGCGCTTCCTCGGCGTCTGGCAGCTAACCGGATATCTGGTCGGGAACGAGGGTGAACGCATTAACGTCCGCTCACAGCTGAACGGCAATCCGCACATGAACTACTTCGTCGAGCTGGCTTACATCGACCTGGAGGCAGAAGGATTCGAAGGCCAGATCTGGGGCACCACCACCCTCGGCTACGACTCGGATACCGGCTTTGAGATCTCCACCCGCTTTAACACCATCCCGGAAGCCATAGAGGCGAGCGGCGGTACCTTCGACCGTGGCCGGCGCAGCTTCCTGTTCGGCGGCGACGACTATCGGACCACCATACGCTTCGACTCACCGGACCGGTTCCTGGTTGAAACCACGGACAGCAACGGACGGACGGTCGAGTCGTATCAGGTAGACCGCATCTAGCATCGCGCGGCAGCTACTCGCTGCCGCCTACCGTTCCGCGGTTGGTGTGCATCGTGCCTTCTATCTGCCGGGTCTGGTCGTCACCGAGGCCGTAGGCAACATCGTGCACCACCCGGCCGGCGAACATGGTGGCAAGCACTTGGGTGCCGGGTATCTCGTCGGGTTCGATCTCGAATAGATTGCGGTCCAGCAGGATCAGGTCGGCTTTCTTGCCGACCTCGATCGATCCCACTGATTCCTCTACGCCGAGCATGCGAGCACCGCCCAGGGTGTACGCCTCGATGGCCTCCGCCATCGTCATGATCTGATCGGTCGGCGTCAGCACGGTGCCCGGCTCGCTGCCGAGCAGCGCCTCCTTGCCCGGCGGGGCTGCCCGATGCATGGCAGAGTAGATGTTGTTGAAGGGATTCACCCCGTCTGCGAACCCGCCCGGCGTCGCCGGCCAGTCGGCACCCAGCGCCACGTTCACATCGTTATCGAGCCACCAGCGGAACGGGAACTGCCGATTGAGCAGGGCATCCATGTTGATGTGCTGGGCGTAGCTGGGCTGCACCACGGCCCAGTTGCCGGTGGTCTGGGCGGTAACGTCGTGCTCCACGTAGAGGGGAAGATCGTCGGGATGCACCATCTGCGAGTGCGTGGTGCTGAACCGGGTGCTGTAACCCGCCTCGCGCAGATCCCCGGCTACCCGGAGCGCCGTGCGTGCGGCCCAGTCTCCGATGGTGTGGACGGTGGCGTGATAGCCGAGCTCCGCCGCGCCCAGCACCATCTTCCCGAGCGCCTCTCGATCGAAGTACAGCGCGCCGCGGTCGCCGGTGCTGAGGTAGGGCTCGAGCATGGCGGCCTTCTGGTTTTCGATGACGCTGTCGCCGCTGATCTTCAGGGTGTCGAACCAGAGGGTGTCCGTGCGGTACTTCTTCGCGTAGGCGTCCAGCTGCTCGACGGCGTCAGCGGCCAGGGCCGGGGTATTCACGTAGTAGGTCATGCTCAGTCGCAGCGACATCTCGCCGGCGGCGCTCAACTGATAGAGAGACTCATAGGCCTGGGCGGTGGCAATGGGGGCGCCCATGTCGATGGCGGTGGTGAATCCGAACTCGTTCAGCCCCTCGAGAACCGCTGGTATCGCGGCTGCCATCGATTCTGCGGTGATCGCGCCGGTGGCGATCGCCACCGGTGCGTGGGCTGGCCCGCCCTTGATCGCTCCGGTGGCGTCGCCGTTGGCGTCGCGCACGTACTCGCCGCCCGGGGGGTTCGGGGTTTCGCGAGTGATGCCGGCAATTTCCAGCGCTTTCGAGTTGACCCAGACTGAGTGCAGCGTGTGGTCCATCAGGTACACCGGCCGGTCGGGGACGATGGCATCGAGCAGCTCGCGGGAAGGGCCCTGGGTATCGAACAGGCTCGCGAGGTAGCTGGCGCCGAAGATGGCTTCCTTGTCCGGATGGGCGGCGGCGTACTGCCGCACCTTCTCCAGCACCTCATCGATGGAGTCGGTGGTTTCCAGGATCACGCCGGACGTGGTGACACCGCCGAGGGCGATGTGGATGTGCGACTCGACAAAGCCGGGCAGCAGCAGCCGGCCTTCCAGATCAACGACCTCCGTCGCCTCGCCAATGAAAGCCCGGGCGCCGGCGTCGTCACCAACAAACGCAATGGTATCGCCGCGAACGGCAACGGCGGTCACCCAGGGTTGCCCGGCGTCCAGGGTGTAGACCCTTCCGTTGGTCAGCACGAAGTCGGCTGATCTGGCGGCTGCCTCAGGTTCGGGGTTCGAGGCTGGTTCCTGCCCGCAGGCGCTGCTGAGCAGGAGAATGAGAGTCGGGAAGAGCCAGGTCCGAGCGAAGTGAGTTCCTTTCACTGCTGTTTCCGTTCGGTTTGAGATGACTGGAGGTTATATCACCAACCCCGCCTTCCGTCGTCCAGGCGCGTGCCTTGTTCACGCCCCGTTCAGGAACGGGGCGGCTCAATGGCTGCTACCGCAGGATCATCCTCGTTGGCACGCACGGTTAGGAACCGGAAGCCGATTTGCGGTCTAATCTGTACCGGCCAGAAAAGACAGCTGACTCAGTAGAGCTACATGAGAGCGTCATGCGCGAACAGCACAGAATAATTCGACTCCTCGCCAGCCTGAGCTTTGCCTTTGCCCTGCTCGCGGCGCTGCCGGCGCAGGCGAGCCCGGGCGAAGACATGTACCAGACGCTGCTGGAGAACGGCGGTCTGTACGACGATCCTGAGTGGCAGGCCTATGTGGACGAGATCGGTCAACGGCTGGTGGCCGTCAGCCCGGACGCAGGCGAGGAGTATAACTTCTTCGTGATCGACGAGACCTCGGTGAACGCCTTCGCCATGCCCGATGGCTATATCTTCATCCACCGGGGCCTGATCGCTTATTGCCGCTCCGAGGACGAGCTGGCGGGCGTGATCGGTCACGAGATCGGCCATGTGGTGGGCCAGCATGCCAAGCGCTCGAACCTGCTCGGGATGATGGGCTCGGTGGCCGGGATCGTCGGCTCGATCCTCACCGGCACCGGCGCCATTGCCGATCTGTCGAACAGTGCAACCAACGTCCTTCGATCGGGATACGGTCGCGGCTTCGAGCTGGAGTCGGACGAGTACGGTGCTGAGTTTCTTGCTCTGGCGGGCTACAACCCGCTGGCCATGATCGACGTGATCCACGTGCTGAAAGACCACTCGCTGTTCGCGAAGAACGTGCTGAACCAGCCCCAGGTTTACCATGGCCTGTTCACCACCCACCCGAAGAACGATAAGCGCCTGCACGAAGCGGTAGAGAAATCGCTGCACCTGTTCCCGGACGAGCTGATGGAGCCTGAGCGCGACTTCTGGGAGATGGTGGACGGCATGACGTACGGCAGCGCGCCCACTACCGGCCTGATCAAGGGCAGCACCTACTACAACGGCGGCCTGCGGGTGGTGCTCGCGTTTCCGGAGAACTGGGACGTGCGCAACACGCCGACGGAGATCGTCGGAACCGCGCCGTTCGGCACGGACGTACGCATTTCCGTGCAGCGGCAGAACCCGCCGAGCGAGGAGCAGACGCCGGCCGAGTACATCAGCGAAACGCTGAAGCGGGACGATGTGGAGAACGGCCAGGACGTGGACGTGAACGGCTACGCCGGGCACACGGCCGACATCAAGCTGGTCGACGGCGCGGCTGCGGTGGCCCAGAAGATAGCCGTGGTCTACAAGGATGGCGGTGTGTATCTGTTCCGCGGCGAGCTCGGCCCGAACGGCGGTGACGCCGCTGCCTTCGAGGAGGCCTGGCTGGCCGTGCTCGGCGGCTTCCGGGCCATGCTGGCGGAAGACCTGAAGATCGCCAACGATCAGCGAATCAGGGTGATCGTTGCCAAGCCGGACGACACCTTCAAGAGCCTGGCGCAGAAGTCGTCGCTGTCCCGCTACGCGGAAGAAACGCTCAGGGTGATCAACGGCATGCATCCCAACGGCGAGCCCAGAGCCGGGGACTACATCAAGATCGTTCAGTAGCGATCGGGCCTTCGGTGACGGGTAGTCGTCTCCGGCCGCGCGCTGGCTAGAAGATATCCACCGCCTTCAGCACCTCTTCCGGGTCCTCGGCGGGCTGTGCCTCCTCTTCGGGGAGATGCTCCGCGAGAAAGAACTCGAATATGGCGTCCTGGTTGCCGGCGTTGGCCAGAGCCCCGGTGGTCGGGTCGATCTTCCGGGTGACCACGCCGGGCGGCTGGTCAGGGAAGGTCTCCGGCACATCTTTCAGCGCCTCGCGCATGTAGTCGATCCAGATCGGCAGCGGCCGGTTCGAGCCGTACTCCGCCGCACCCAGCGCCTGGTGGTTGGGGAAGCCGACCCAGACCGTGGTGGCCACGTCCGGGTGATAACCGTTGAACCAGGTGTCAGCCGCGTCGTTGGTTGTTCCCGTTTTGCCGGCGATGTCCGACCGGCCGAGCTCGCGGCGGGCACGGATTCCGGTGCCGCGACGGATTACGTCTCGCAGCATGCTGTGCATCACGTAGGCGTTGCGCGGGTCGATGGCCTGACTGGCCAGCAACGGCGGCAGCTCGGGCTCTGCAGCCGGGGCATCGTCTGCGATCGGTGTTTCGGCGAACAGCTCCTCCAGGTTGGCGGGTTCGCCAGTGGTCAGGTCGGTGCTGTCGATCTCGGCCACCGCGGCGAGCCCCTCCTCATCACAATCTTCGCAGACGACGGGATAACGGGGCCGGAACACCTCTTCCCCCTCCAGATCACGCACCGAGCGGATGATGTGGGGCTGAATCTGCCAGCCGCCGTTGGCGAAAACCGCGTAGGCCGCGGCCATGTCCACCGGCGTGACGGCCATGGTGCCGCCGCCGATGGCGAGCTGGGTGTTTCTCGGGAAGGTGCTGGTATCGAAGCCGAAACGGGGCACGTAGTTGAGGATCCGGCCGGCCCCCACGTCGAGCAGGACGCGCATGGAGACCAGGTTGATGGAGCGGTACAACGCCTCGCGCAGCCGGGTGGGGCCGTTGTAGCGATTGTTGTCGTTGTCCGGCCGGTAGTCGGACTCCAGGTTCTGATCTTCGAAGACCAGCGGCGCGTCCATGAAGATGCTGGCGGGCGTGATGCCGGCATCCAGGGCAGCGGAGTAGACGAAGGGCTTGAAGCCCGATCCCGGCTGCCTGGCGGCCTGCAGCGCATGGTTGTACTGGTTCATGCCAAAGTCGAAGCCGCCAGCCAGGGCCAGCACGGCGCCGGTGCTGGGCTCCAGGGACACCACTGCACCCTGGATCTCCGGGAGCTGGGCAAGCCGCCAGGTGTCCACCGGCTCCGGTGCAGGTTCGGTTGCGGGGCTTTCAGCCTCCGTTTCCTCGGTTTCCGGCGGTGCGAGCTTGCCCAGGTACTCGACCCGGACCAGATCGCCGACGGACAGCACCTGGTCGACGCTCTGGATGACCGGGCCGCGGGTATCCGGGTCGATGAAGGTGCGGGCCCAGCGCACGGCAGCCAGGTCGAGGGTGATGGGCTCGGCCCAGGCGGAAGCGATCACCGTCGCCTGCTCGGCGTCCGCGGCCATCACCACGGCGGGCGCCAGGCCGCCGTAGCTGCGGACGCTGGCGAGCAGGCCCCGGACCCGTTCTTCGGACAGCGGGTTTTCCTCGTCGATGGTCAGCTGGTCTTCCGGGCCCCGATAGCCATGGTCACGGTCGTAGTCGAGGAGGCCTTTTCTCAGCGCCGCGTCAGCCGCTCGCTGCAGATCGCCGCGCAGGGTAGTCACCACCTCGTAACCCCCTGTATAAAGGTCGGAGTAACGACTCACTAACTCCCGACGTACCCATTCTGCTGGGAAAGCAGCGGGCACATCGAGATCCCGGCCATGCAGGCTGGCGGTAATGGCGGCGCCTCGGGCGGCTTCGAAGTCGGCCTGGCTGATGGAGCCCTGCTCGAGCATGCGGCGCAGCACCAGGTTGCGTCGGTTGACGGCTCGCTCCGGCCCGTTGATGGGGTTGCCGGCGCTGGGTGCCTGGGGAATGCCGGCCAGCATGGCGAGCTGAGCCAGGCTCAAGTCGGAAAGGGGCTTGCCGTAATAGGTATAAGCGGCGGCTTGAGCGCCGTAAGCGCGCTTTCCGAAGGGAACGGCGTTGATGTAGAGCTCGAGGATCTCGTCTTTCGAGAGCTCCCGCTCCATCTTCAGGGCCAGGAGGATTTCCTTGAATTTGCGGATGAACAGCTGGTCGAGGGAGAAAGTGCCCAGATTTCGCGGCACCTGCATGGTGATGGTGGAGCCACCGCGAGTGATTTCACCCATGTTCAGCACCAAATCTACGGCCGATTTAGCCAGGGTCAGCACGTCGACGCCGCTATGTTCGTAAAACCGCTTGTCTTCTGTGTCCAGCAGGGCCCGGATGAAGAGGTCGGGCACGTCGGCGAGGGCGATCGGGATGACCCGTCTTTCGCCGAATTCGGCGATCAGCTGCTCATCGGCAGTGTAGACCCGCAGCGGTGTCTCCAGGCGAACGTGGCGATAGGTCTCAGCTTTCGGGATCTGAGGGTCCAGATAGAGATAAATGCCTGCGAGACTGAGGACTGCGGCACATAAACCGGACAGTGCCAGACACATAATAGTTGCCGTGACGCGTCGGGACATAAGTGTCATACGCGCGACAACGATACATGGATCGGATTGCGGCAGTAGCAATCCTGGTATTTAATGTTGAGTGCCATAAAAAGGACGTAAGTGCCCGCGAAAGTAAGGAAATTTAACCGTGCTGGGATTCCTTAGCAAGAAATCCAACCTGATGCTCGGGTTGGATATCAGCTCCACATCCGTAAAGCTTCTTGAGCTTTCCAAGTCTACTGATCGCTATCGGGTAGAGGCGTACGCGGTGGAACCATTGCCGCCGAACGCTGTGGTCGAGAAGAATATTAGCGATGTGGAAGGGGTAGGTGAAGCGATCAAGCGGGTCATCAGCCGCTCCAAGTGCGGCGCCCGTCAGGCGGCAGTTGCCGTAGCCGGTTCCGCGGTGATCACCAAGACCATCGAGATGGACGCCGAGCTCTCCGACGATGACATGGAAAACCAGATCACCGTCGAAGCCGATCAGTACATCCCCTACCCGCTGGACGAAGTCGCCATCGACTTCGAGGTTCAGGGTCTGTCCGAACGGAATCCGGAGCAGGTGGAAGTCCTGCTCGCGGCCTGCCGGAAGGAAAACGTCGAGATGCGGGAAGCCGCCCTCGATCTGGGCCAGGTGAAGCCGGCGGTGGTCGACATCGAAGCGCACGCCATGAAGCGGGCCTTCGAGCTGCTCAAGCCGCAACTCGGCGCCAACGCCGACGACCTGGTGGTCGCCATCATCGACATCGGCGCCACCATGACAACGCTCTCCGTGCTCGCCGACGACCGCTCCATCTACACCAGGGAGCAGCTGTTCGGTGGCAAGCAGCTCACCGAAGAGATTCAGCGGCGCTACAGCCTCTCGTTCGAGGAAGCCGGCCTTGCCAAGAAGCAGGGCGGCCTGCCTGACGACTACGAGGATGAGGTGCTGCAGCCGTTCAAGGAAGCCGTTCTGCAGCAGGTCACCCGATCACTGCAGTTCTTCTTCTCCTCCAGCCAGTACGACGATGTGGACTACATCGTGCTTGCTGGCGGCACCGCCTCCATCGACGGACTGGCGGGCATGATCGAGAACAAACTGGGTACGCCGACGATTATCGCCAACCCCTTCGGTGATATGTCGCTGTCGAGCAAGGTCGACGCGGACGCTCTGGCGAATGATGCACCGGCAATGATGATTGCCTGCGGACTGGCCATGAGGAGCTTCGACTGATGGCACATATCAACCTACTCCCGTGGCGCGAATGGGAGCGCGAGCGCAAGAAGAAAGAATTTCTCGGCAACCTGGCCGGGGTCTTCGTGCTTGGCGCCATGCTCGTTCTCGCTGGCGGCTGGGTGCTCGATAACAACATCGACCACCAGAACACTCGCAACAGCTTCATGCAGAGCAAGATCACCGAGCTGGACAAAAAGATCACCGAGATCGCTCAGCTCGAGCAGCAGAAGAAAGATCTGGAAGAGCGCATGGCGTTGATCCAGGAGCTGCAGGGCAACCGTCCGGTGATCGTGCGGGTCTTCGACGAGCTGGTCCGGACGCTGTCGAAAGGCGTGCACTACCAGGAGCTGGAGATGACCTCCGGCAACCTGAAGGTGACGGGCACGGCCGAGTCCAACAACCGGATCTCGTCGCTGATGCGCAACCTGGACGAGTCCGAGTGGTTCCAGTCGCCGAACCTGCGCAGCATCAAGGAAGATCCTGACAACTCCGACTACGGGCCGCAGGCGAGCACCTTCGACCTCACGTTCGTGCAGCACAACCCGAACAAGAGCGAAGAGGAGGGCGAGTAATGGCCATGCAGGACACCCTCGAGCAGCTTCAGAACTTCGACATAAACGATCTGGACTTCAACAACGTCGGCTCCTGGCCGGGGCCGGTGAAAGTCATCCTGATGGTGCTGGCTTTCGTGCTGGTGCTGGGTGCTGGCTACTACTTCTACCTGACTGACAAGCAGACGATGCTGCAGCAGGCAGAAACCAAGGAAGTGGAGCTGAAGGCGGATTACGAGGTTAAAGCCGAAAAGGCGGCCAACCTCGAAGAGTACCGAGCTCAGAAGCAGCAGATGGAAGCGACCTTCGGCGCGCTGCTGAAGCAGCTGCCCCAGGATACGGAAGTGCCCGGCCTGCTCGACGACATCACGCGCACCGCGCTGGATAACGAGCTGACCATCGAGAGCATCGACCTCCAGGCGGAACGTCAGCTCGAGTTCTACGTGGAGCTGCCCATCGACATCGTCGTGGAAGGCAACTACCACAAGATCGGCACCTTCGTCAGCGGCGTAGCGGCCCTTTCCCGGATCGTGACGCTGCACGACTTCACGCTGGAGCCCCAGGAGTCGCCGCTGAACCTGAGGCTGAAGATTCTGGCCAAAACTTATCGGTATCTGGATGAGGAAGCATGATGCGCTTACCAGGAATTAAGCCCATCTCGAAGATCAGCGCTGGCGTTCTGCTCGTCAGCCTGCTCGCCGGTTGCGGTGGCGGAGACTTCTCCGATCTTCAGTCATTCATGGACGAGGTGGATAACCGTCCGGCGCCGCCGATTGCGCCGTTGAAAGCATTTACGCCCGCGCAGCCGTTTGCCTACGAGGCAATGGGTCTGCGCAGCCCCTTCGAGCCGCCGGTGGTGGTGAAGCAGGGACCGAGGCCCAAGGGCCCGCAGGTGAAGCCGAACCCGAACCGGGTGAAGCAGTACCTGGAGCAATTCACAATCGCTTCGCTGGCCATGGTCGGCACCCTCTCCCAGGGACCGTCCATGTACGCGCTGATTCAGGACTCTGACGGCGGTGTGCACCGGGTGCAGCAGGGCGATTACATGGGCACTGATCACGGAAAGATTCAGGCCATTGATGAGGCGGCCATCGAGCTCGTCGAAATAGTCCCCGACGGTACTGGAAGCTGGGTAGAACGTATCCGGACCGTATCGCTGGGTGGTGGAGACAGAGGATGAAAACAATGATTAATGAGAACGGCCGGTTAGCGCGCTGGATTGCCCGACCGCTCGTCGCGGCGATGGCCCTCGTGGTCGCCCTGCCCAGTTGGGCGGCGAACATCGAGTCGGTGGAGTTTTCTTCGCTGCCTGGTGACAAGACGGAAATCCGTCTGCACTTTGACGGCACCCCCCCGGAACCCACTGGCTACACCATCGAGCAGCCTGCTCGGATCGTGCTGGACATGCCGGGTGTGGACTCGACCCTCGAGGAGAAGCACCACAATCTGGGTATCGGTAATGCCCGCAGGGTATCGATCATCTCCACCAAAGATCGGACCCGGGCGATTGTGAACCTGACCGAGCTCGTCAACTACGAGACCGACATCGAAGGCAACACGCTCTACCTGATGGTAGGCGGCGGCAGCGCTCAGGGCGTGCCAACTCAGAACACCTTCGCCAGCCAGGACGACACCACCGTTGCTGACAAGACGATCTCCGATTCGGAAGTCGCTGCTGTCGACTTCCGTCGCAGCGAAGATGGCGACGGCCGGATAGTGATTGAGCTGTCCAACCCGAAAGCGCCGGTAAACGTCTCCAAAGAAGGCGGTCGCATCAAGGTGCAGATCCGCAACACGGACCTGCCGCGCGAGCTGCAGCGCCGTCTCGACGTTACCGACTTCGCGACCCCGGTGCAGATCGTCGACGCGCTTCAGGAAGGTGACCACACGACCTTCACCATCACCGCTACGGGTGACTACGACTACCTGGCATACCAGGCCGACAACACCCTGACGGTAAACGTGAACGCGCTGACCCGGGAAGAGATCGAAGAGCGTGAGGACGTGTTCAAGTTCTCCGGCGAAAAGCTCTCGCTGAACTTCCAGGACATCGAAGTGCGCTCGGTGCTGCAGCTGATTGCTGACTTCACGGATCTGAACCTGGTCGCCAGTGACACGGTTCAGGGCCGCATTACCCTGCGCCTGAAGAACGTGCCCTGGGATCAGGCTCTCGAGCTGATTCTGAAGACCAAAGGTCTGGATCAGCGCCAGGTGGGCAACGTGCTGCTGGTTGCACCGGCTGCCGAGATTGCCGCCCGCGAGAAGCTGGAGCTCGAAAACCAGAAGCAGATTTCCGAGCTTGCGCCGCTGCACACCGAGTTCATACAGGTGCGCTACGCGAGCGCGACCCAGCTCTTTGAGCTCTTCAACAACGCTGCCGGCAGCGAGCAGTCCGTGCTCTCCGAGCGTGGCAGCGTGATCGTGGACGAGCGGACCAACGCCATCATCCTCACGGATACGGCGGACCGTCTGCAGGAATTCCGCAAGGTGATCAACCAGCTCGACATCCCTGTTCGTCAGGTGCTGATCGAAGCGCGGATCGTTACCGCCAGCGACGACTTCTCTGAGGATCTGGGTATCCGCTGGGGCTTCGCTGACCTGGATCAGCAATCCAGCACCCGGTTCCGCAAGGCTGGTGGCTCGCTCACCACCCTGGAAGATCTGCAGGACATCATCGCCAGTGGCGGCGTGGGTGACATCACCTCGCCCGAGCACCTGGTCGTAGACCTGGGTGTGGCCAAGGAAGGTGCGAGCACCTTCGGCGTCGGTGTCACCGGTGCCGGCTACCTGCTCGACCTCGAGCTTTCTGCGCTGGCTGCTGACGGCCACGCGGAAGTGGTTGCCCGCCCGAAGGTGATCACGGCAGACAAGAATCCGGCCCTGATCGAGTCCGGTACGGAGATTCCGTATCAGGAAGCGACCAGCTCCGGTGCCACGTCCACCTCCTTCAAGGATGCAACCCTCGCGCTGGAAGTGACCCCGCAGATCACGCCGGACGATCGGATCATCATGGAGCTGAACGTGAAGCAGGATACGGTGGGTGCGATCTTCAACGGCGTGCCGTCGATCGATACCAACCAGATCGAGACGCAGGTGCTCGTGGACAACGGCCAGACGGTCGTCCTCGGTGGCATCTTCAGCACCGACAAGCAGTTCTCCACCACCAAGACTCCGTTCCTGGGCGATCTGCCATACGCGGGTCGGCTGTTCCGCCGCACGGAGCAGAAGGACAACAAGACGGAGCTGCTGATCTTCATCACCCCGAGGATCATTCAGGAGAGCCTGACCTCGCTGTAAGCCGGGTCCGGATCGACTACACTAAGCGGCGCCCTGACGGGCGCCGTTTTTTTTGTGCGATCTCATTTGCGCGCCCGTCTGATGGAGTAAATGGATTACCCGTACGCCGCGCGATGAGCAAGCAAAACGTTATCCTGGTTGGACTCATGGCGGTGGGAAAGAGCACCGTCGGGCGGCTGCTCGCCCAGCAGCTCGGCTATACCTTCTACGACACCGATCACGTGATCGAAGAGCGTGCTGGTGCCGACGTGGCCTGGATATTCGATGTGGAAGGTGAGTCGGGCTTCCGGGAGCGGGAAACTCAGGTGATCGATGAGCTGACCCAGCTCGATGGCGTGGTGATCGCCACCGGCGGCGGCGCCGTGCTCGAAGACTGCAACCGGAAGATGCTGGGCGCCAGGGGCTGCGTGGTGCACCTCGACAGCCCGTTGGATCGACTGTTGGAAAGAACCCAGAAAGACAAGAAGCGCCCGTTGCTGCAGCAGGGCGACCCGGAAGAAACCCTGTCCCGGCTGAAGATGGAGCGCGAGCCGCTCTACGCGGAAGTTGCTGACTATCGCTTTGTCACCGATCGGCAGGGTGCCAAGGCGCTCGCCCGATCCATCGCCGAAGCGCTGGAAGCGGACGGCATCGTATGAGCGTCGAGCAGGAACTCACCGTTGCCCTGGGTGAGCGCAGCTACCCGATCTACATCGGCTCCGGGCTCCTGCAGGACCCGGCGCTGCTCGAGCGCCACATCAGCGGCAGCCAGGTGGCCGTGATCACCAACGAGGTGCTGGCCGAGCTTGCCCTGCCGCAGCTGCTGGAAGCGCTCAGGCCTACCAATGCCAAGGTCAGCGTGTTCACCCTGGCGGACGGCGAGGGCGAGAAGAGCCTAGAGAACTACAGCGCCATCATGGATCACCTCATTGCCGAGCGGCACAACCGCAGCACCACCCTGATTGCGCTCGGTGGGGGTGTCGTCGGCGACATCACCGGCTTTGCCGCGGCGACCTATCAGCGCGGCGTCAACTTCATTCAGATCCCGACCACGCTGCTGGCACAGGTGGACTCGTCGGTAGGCGGCAAAACGGCGGTCAACCATCCATCCGGAAAAAACCTCATCGGTGCCTTCCACCAGCCGGTTGCGGTGCTGGCGGACATGCGCCTGCTCGGCACGCTGCCGGCGCGGGAGTACGCGGCCGGCGTGGCGGAAGTGGTGAAGTACGGGGTGATCTGTGATGCCGGCTTCTTCAGATGGCTGGAAAGCAACGCAGATGGCCTGCTTCAGCAGTCGCCGGAGGTGCTCAGCCACGCGGTGGCCGTGTCCTGCCAGGCCAAGGCAGACGTGGTTGCCGATGACGAGCGCGAGTCCGGCCGGCGGGCCATACTGAATTTTGGTCACACCTTCGGGCATGCCATCGAAGCGCTGACCGGCTACACCGAGTACCTGCACGGAGAAGCGGTTTCCATCGGCATGGTGCAGGCTGCGGACCTCTCCGCGCGGCTTGGCCTGCTGCCGTGGGACGATGCCCGGCGCCTGCGGGCGCTGCTCGACCGGTTCGACCTGCCGGTGACCCCGCCCGAGCTGAGTGCCGAGGCGATGCTGGCAGCCATGGGTATGGACAAGAAGGTAGTGGACGGCACCCTGCGGCTGATTCTCGCAAGGACCCTGGGCGACGCGTTCGTGTCCAGCGATGTGCCGCAGGCGGCGCTGCTGGCAACGCTGGCCGCTGGTGAGCAACTCTGTGATGGCTGAGGCGACCCAGGAAAACGAGCGCAACTTTCTGGGCCTGACCCATAACCCGTTCGTGGAGCCGCAGCGCGGCTTCTTCGAGCGCGGCGGTCGGAAAACTCACCTGGAGCAGCTCCGGCACCTGTCGGAGTGGTCGCGGCGGGTGCTGCTGGTGACCGGCGCGGAAGGCGTCGGCAAGACCACGCTGTATCGGGAGCTGGCAGCGACCCTGGAGCCGCGGGTCAAGGCTGCCCGGATCAACGGCAGCCTCGTGAACACCTGCTACGAAGTGCTTTCAGCGACCGCCCAGGGCTTTGGCCTGGCAAGCCCATCCGATGCCAATACCCAGTCGCTGCGGATGGATCTGATCGCCCATGTCGAGGAGCAGACGGAAGGTGATCGTCTGTGTCTGGCGCTGGTCGACGACGCGCACCTGCTCGACAACAAGGCCGTGGAATCTCTGATCGCGCTGGCCCACCAGTCCGGCCTGCACCTGGTGTTCTTCGGCGAGGTTCGCATGGTACCGGTGATCGAACGGGAAGCCAGCGCGAAAGGCGTGGGCTGGCAGGAGATCCGGCTCACCGGCTACGGCGAGGCGGATGCCCGGGACTACCTGGAGTGGCGCTTCAGCCAGGCCAAGTACCGGGGCCGGATTCCGTTTACGGACAACGAAGTCAAAGACCTGGTGAAGCTCTCCGAAGGGCTGCCGGGACGCATCAACCAGATGGCCAACGTGCTCCTGGTGAAGCTGGAAACCGGCGATGGAGCGTCCGCCCGGCGAGGCTTCCCGCGGCTGCACGCGGCGTTGCTCACCCTGCTCATCGTGGTGGTGGGCCTGCTCTACCTTGTGGTGGGCGATAGCGGCTCCAGCTCGGCGGAGGATGCATCTCCGAACCTGGCGACAACCCCGGCAAACACCGAACCGGATCCCATTGAGTCACTCGCGGCGGCTGAACCCGCTGAGCTGTCTGCGCCTGCCGATGGCAGCGCGGAAGCAGCAGCTGACCTCGGCGAAGATTCGCTCGAGGACGGGCCGCTGCCGGCAACGGAAGACGTCGCGGTTGGGGTGGAAGAGCCCTCAGCGGAAACAGAGCTCTCGGCGGAAACGGAGCCGTCAGCGGACAGAAGGCTCTCAGCGCAAAAAGAGCCTTCAGCGCAAAAAGAGCCCTCAGCGGAACAAGCACCTGCAACGGCAGCAGAGCCTGCCGCGGAGCAGGAATCGACCGAGCCTGCGAGTGTCGCCGTATCCGAAACGGCGACAGCAGACGCTCCTGAACCCCAGGCACCCAGCCCGGCTTCGACAGCGGCCGTGGTAGCACCACAACTCCCACCCGGCGCGAAGGACACCCGCTGGCTGCTCCAGCAGAATCCGGACTACTTCACCCTGCAGCTGGTCACCGTGTCCGCGGCTGAAAGCGCCAGCGCCTTCGTTGCGCGGCAGCGGGAACCCGGAGAGTTCACCGTCTATCAGCTGCAGCGGGATGGCCGCATCCTGCACGTGGTGCTCTACGGGATATTCAGCTCCCGAACGGCTGCGGAGTCGGCGGCGGACAACCTGCCCGCCGAGGTGGGTGCTGTGCAGCCCTGGATTCGACCCGTCGGCCAGGTCCAGGCGGCTGCCCGGCTCGTACCCCTGCAATAGTCCCCAATCTGTGATCCCCGTCCCGGCGCTCTGCGCCTCTATCCGCTAGCGTGCGGGTAGACCCTGGTGTCTGCGCGCGTGTTAACACGCCGCCCGGCCACCCGAAGGATTGCACCGGCCATGGAGGCGAACAGGAGGTGTGCGATGAGGATCTTTATCTACTTCAGCTTGATTGGATTAATGCTCAGCGGATGTGCGGGCAAGCCCTCGATGAGCGAGCACCAGTGCGCGGTGGGCGACTGGGAAACCGTCGGTTATCGGGATGGTGTGAACGGTAAACGCAGCACCGCGCTGCTGATGCACCAGGACGCCTGCATGGAGCATGGCGTTTCCCCGGACCGGACTTCTTACATGAGCGGCTGGGATCAGGGCGCCCGTGAGTACTGCCAGCCGAACAACGGTTACCACATCGGTGAGCGCGGCTGGAGCCACAACAACATTTGCCCGCCGGAGCTCATGAGCGGCTTCCTCACCGCTTACGAAGAAGGTCGGCGCCTGTACCAGGCCCGGCTTGTGGTCTCGAACCTGGAGTGGGAGCTCGATCAGAAGACCAACCGGCTCGAAGCGATTAAATCCGAGATCATCTCAGCCGGTGCCGCGCAGCTTAACGGCGAGCTGACGCTCGAGCAGCGGATCCAGCTGGGTGCTCGCGTGCAGCAACTGCTGGACGAGCAGGCGCGACTGAAGCAGGAAATCCCGGCCCTCGAGGCTGAGCTCGCCGTCAAGTCCCGCGAGTTGGATCAGCTGACCCGAACCGTCGCCCTGGCGCGGCCCCGCTAAGCGGCCTCATACGGCAAGGAGCCAGGAAATGTGGAAACTGATTGTGCTGCTCGCCCTGCTGAGCGTCACTGCCTGGAGCCCGACGACCGCTGCAGCTGACAAAGGCGCGCAGATCGTTGATGGCACGGATCCGGCGGCGCTGGTGAACATCATCCAGGATCTCGGCTACCGGGCCACCCTCGAGGTGGACGGCGAAGGAGATCCGCTGATTCGCTCGAGCGTTGGCGGCACTCAGTTTGCGCTGGTGTTCTATGGCTGCTCGGAGCAGAACGACGGCTGTCAGATCCTGCTCTTCAAGGCCGGATACGAGCTCAACGACAAAGTCGGCATGGACGTCATCAACCAGTGGAACGCCACGCGCCTGTTCGGGCGGGCCTACCTGGACGACGTCAGCGATCCCTGGCTCGAGCTGGTGCTGAACATGCAGGGTGGGGTCACCCGCGCGCAGTTCGAAAAGACCTTCGAGTGGTGGGAAACGTCCGTAGGCGAGTTCGAGGACGAGATCGGGGTATGAACCCCGGCAGGTACCCAGCTACGGCAGCTGGGTACTACCCATCAGGAAGCGGTCAACCTCACGGGCCGCCTCGCGACCTTCGTTGATCGCCCGCACCACCAGCGACTGACCGCGTCGGCAGTCACCCGCAACGAACACTTTCTCGTCACCGGTGGCGTACACGCCGTAGTCTGCCTTGTAGTTGGAGCGCTCGTCGTAGTCGATGCCGAGGGCATCAGAGACCGCGTGCTCCGGGCCCAGAAAGCCCATCGCCAGGAACACCAGATCTGCTGGCCACTCCCGCTCGCTGCCGGCGATGTTTTCGAACTTGCCGTCCTTCATCTCCACGTCCACGGTGCGGACCGCCTTCAGGTTGCCGTTCTCATCACCAACAAACTCGGTCGACGAGATGGAGTAGGTGCGCGGATCATCGCCGAACACCTGGGCGGCCTCCTGATGACCGTAGTCCGTGCGCAGGATCTTCGGCCAGGTGGGCCAGGGATTGTTCGGGGCTCTGTCATCCGGCGGCTGCGGGAACAGCTCGAAGTTCACCAGGCTCTTGCAGCCGTGCCGCAGCGAGGTGCCGATGCAGTCGGTGCCGGTGTCGCCGCCGCCGATGACGATCACGTGCTTGTCCTTGGCGGAGATGTAGTCGCCGTCCTCGTGCTCGCTGTCCAGCAGGCTCTTGGTGTTGGCGGTGAGGAACTCCATGGCGAAGTGCACGCCGTTCAGCTCGCGCCCGGGAATCGGCAGATCCCGCGGCACCGTGGCGCCGGTGGCGAGCAGCACCGCATCATTCTCGGCGTGCAGGGTCCGGCCGTCGACAGAGTCGTCGCTGCCGTCCGCGACGGCGGTACCGGTGACGAAGGTAACCCCTTCCTCGCGCAGCAGGTTCACGCGGCGGTCGACCACTTCCGTTTTGTCGAGCTTCATGTTCGGGATGCCGTACATGAGCAGGCCGCCGATCCGGTCGGCACGCTCGTACACGGTCACGGTGTGGCCAGCCTTGTTCAGCTGATCGGCAGCGGCCAGGCCGGCAGGTCCCGAGCCGACGATGGCGACCGTCTTGCCGGTGCGCAGTGCCGGTGGGTTCGGCTGAATCCAGCCTTCGGCGTAGCCCCGATCGACGATGGCCATCTCGATGTTCTTGATGGTCACCGCCGGGCTGGTAATGCCGAGCACGCAGGCGCCCTCGCAGGGCGCCGGGCAAACGCGGCCCGTGAACTCGGGGAAGTTGTTGGTCTTGTGCAGCCGATCCAGGGCTTCCCGCCACTGGCCGCGATAGACCAGATCGTTCCACTCCGGGATCAGGTTGTGGATCGGGCAGCCTTCGTTGGACTGGCAGAACGGTACGCCGCAGTCCATGCAACGGGCACCCTGAGTGGTGAGCCGGTCCACATCGTGGTCGGTGTAGATCTCTTTGAAGTCCAGAAGTCGGGCCTGCGCGTCCCGATAGGGCGCGGCGTTGCGCTCGAACTCCATGAATCCAGTAACTTTACCCATCGTAGCTTCCGTTAACCCGCGCTGACGGCTGTTCGCCGTGCTTCCAGTACCCGTTTGTAGTCGGTTGGCATCACCTTCACGAACTCGCCCAGAGAGCGCTCCCAGTTCTCGAGCACCTGTCTCGCTACGGGTGATTCGGTGTAGTTGTAGTGCTTCTCGATCAGTGCCTTGAGCTCGGCGACGTCTTCGGGCGCGTCCATCGCTTCCAGCTCGACCATCTCCATGTTGCACTGACGGGCGAACGCCTGCTCCGGATCCCAGACGTAGGCGATGCCGCCGCTCATGCCGGCGGCGAAGTTGCGGCCGGTGGGGCCGAGGATGACGGCACGACCGCCGGTCATGTACTCGCAGCCATGATCACCGACGCCTTCGACCACGGCCGAAGCACCGGAGTTGCGCACGCAGAAACGCTCCGCAGCCACCCCGCGGAAGTAACACTCGCCGCTGGTCGCCCCGTACAGCACCACGTTGCCGATCAGGATCTGCTCCTCCGCCTTGAACGGGCTTTCCTTCGGCGGGTAGATGACGATGCGGCCGCCGGAGAGGCCTTTGCCGACAAAATCGTTGGCGTCACCCTCGACCTCCAGCGTCACCCCTTTGGCCAGCCAGGCGCCGAAGCTCTGACCGGCAGAGCCGTGGAACTTGAAGTGCAGAGTCTCGTCCGGAAGCATCTCCGGGCCGACCTCGCGAATGATCAGGTTCGAGAGCATGGCGCCCACCACCCGATTGGTGTTGACGATCGTCAGCTCGTCGTAGAGCTTCTGGCCGCTTCTGATCGCCGGCAGCGCCAGCTCCATGAGCTCGTTGTCGATGGCCCGATCGAGCTGGTGATCCTGGTCGTGGATGGCGTAGCTGCCGAGGAACTCCGCAGGCTCTTCCGCCGGCGTCAGCAGCTCGGTGAGGTCCAGCCCTTTGGCTTTCCAGTGATCGACCGCAGCATCCACGTGCAGGGCGTCCACCCGGCCGACCATGTCGTTCACCGTCTTGAAGCCGAGCTCGGCCATGATCGAGCGCAGCTCTTTGGCAACCATGAACAGGTAGTTCACCACGTGCTCCGGGGAGCCGGCGAACTTCTTCCTGAGCTCCGGATCCTGGGTCGCGATGCCCACCGGGCAGGTGTTCAGGTGGCACTTGCGCATCATGATGCAGCCGAGCGCAATCAGCGGCGCGGTGGCAAAGCCGAACTCCTCAGCGCCGAGCAGGGCAGCGATGGCCACGTCCCGACCGGTCTTGATCTGGCCGTCCGTCTGCAACACTACCCGGGAGCGCAGGTTGTTCAGCACCAGGGTCTGGTGGGTCTCGGCGATGCCGAGCTCCCAGGGCACGCCGGCGTGCTTGATAGAAGTGAGCGGCGATGCGCCGGTGCCGCCGGTGTCGCCGGCGATCACCAGGTGGTCGGCTCGGGCCTTGGTCACGCCCGCGGCCACGGTGCCGACGCCGATCTCAGCGCCCAGCTTGACGCTGATCCGCGCCTGCGGGTTGGCGTTCTTCAGATCGTGGATCAGCTGCGCCATGTCCTCGATGGAGTAGATGTCATGGTGCGGCGGTGGGCTGATCAGGCCGACGCCCGGCGTCGAGTGGCGGATGCTGGCGATCACGTCGTCCACCTTGTGACCGGGCAGCTCGCCGCCCTCACCGGGCTTGGCGCCCTGGATGATCTTGATCTGAATCTCGTCCGAGTTGGTCAGGTAGTTGATGGTGACGCCGAAGCGGCCGCTGGCCACCTGCTTGATGGCGCTGCGCTTGGAGTCGCCATTGGCAAGCGGAATGAACCGGCTCGGATCTTCGCCACCCTCACCGGTGTTGGACTTGCCGCCCAGCCGGTTCATGGCGATGGCCAGGGATTCATGCGCCTCTGCGCTGATCGAGCCGAAGCTCATGGCGCCGGTCGCGAAGCGTTTGACGATCTCCTGCTCAGGCTCCACCTCGTCGAGCGCAATCGGGCCGCCGTTGGCGCCGGCTTTGAAGCTCAGCAGGCCGCGCAGCATGCTCTTCCTGGTGGATTCCTCGTTCACGTGGTTGGCGAATCGCCAGTAGGCGTCTTCGCTGTTGCTGCGCGATGCCACCTGCAGGTCGGCGATGGCTTCCGGATCCCACATGTGCGTGTCGCCGTGCCGGCGCCAGTGAAAGTCGCCGGGATTCGGCAGCACGGCCACGTTTTCTGCGCGGCTCGGGTAGCCGAGCTGGTGGCGGCGCTGCATCTCCTCGGCCAGCACGTCGAGATTGACGCCCTGCACCCGGGAGGCGGTGCCGATGAAGGCGCGCTCGATGACGTCCTCGGCGAGGCCGACCGCCTCGAAGATCTGCGCCCCCTTGTAAGACTGCAGGGTCGAGATGCCCATCTTGGCCATCACCTTGAGCATGCCCTTGGCCGTGCCTTTCCGGTATGCGGCCACCACGTCGTCGTCCGACTGAATGTGCGAGGCGCCGTCCAGGTAACCCTTGCGCCGGGAGTCCCAGAGCGCCTCGAACGCGAGGTAAGGGTTGATGGCGTCCGCGCCGTAGCCGACCAGCAGGCAGTGATGGTGCACTTCCCGCGCTTCGCCGGACTCGAGGATCAGGCCGATCCGGGTCCGGGACTCTTCCTCGTTCAGATGGTGATGCACGGTGCCTACGGCCAGCAGCGAGCTGATCGGCACGTGATCCACGTCCACGTTGCGGTCGGAGAGCACGACCAGAGAGTAGCCCTCGGCAATGGCGGACGACGCTTCAGCGCAGATACGATCGAGGGCCGCAACCAGGCCATCGCGTCCGGAGCTCGCCGGGAAGGTGATGTCGATTACCTTGCTGCGCCAGCCTCGGTGATCCATGTGCTTGAGCGCCGCCAGCTCCTCGTTGGAAAGGATCGGGTGCGGTATGCGCAGGCGATGGGCGTGCTGCTCAGTGGTCTCGAGCAGGTTCTGCTCAGGACCGACGTAGCAGTTCAGCGCCATGATCACTTCCTCGCGGATGGAATCGATAGCGGGGTTCGTCACCTGGGCGAAGCGCTGCTTGAAGTAGTCGTAGATCATGCGCGGCTTTTCGCTCATGACCGCCAGCGCCGCGTCGTTGCCCATGGAGCCGAGCGGGTCCCGGAGCTCGGTCACCAGCGGCTGCAGCATGATCTGCATGGTCTCGACCGTGTAGCCGAACGCCTGCATGCGCGGGGTCAGCGTTTCCGGGTTGAAGCCGTGTGACTCCTTGTCCGTGTCGAGCTCGGCGAGGTCGATGCGCTGGGCATCGAGCCAGGCCTTGTAGGGGCGGGCGGCTGCCCACTCCTGCTTGATCTCCTCATCCGGGATCATGCGGCCGGCTTCGAAGTCGATCAGGAAGATCCGACCCGGCTGCAGGCGGCCTTTCTCGATCACGGTTGCCGGGTCCACCTGCACCACGCCGACCTCTGAGGCCATGATGCACTTGTCGTCATTGGTGATGTAGTAACGGGAGGGGCGCAGGCCGTTGCGGTCGAGCACGGCGCCGATATAGGTGCCGTCCGTGAAGGCGATGGAGGCCGGACCGTCCCAGGGTTCCATCAGGCAGGAGTTGTACTCGTAGAAGGCACGCTTGGCCTCATCCATATAAGGGTGCTGCTGCCAGGCTTCCGGGATCATCATCAGCACGGCTTCCTGCAGCTTGCGGCCGTTCATCAGCAGGAACTCGAGCACGTTGTCGAAGGTGCCGGAATCCGAGCAGTCTTCCTCGACGATCGGGAACAGCTTTCTCAGGTCGTCACCGAACAGCTCCGACTTGAGCGTGCCCTGGCGCGCGTTCATGGAGTTGCGGTTGCCGAGCAGAGTGTTGATCTCGCCGTTGTGGCTCATGAAGCGGTTCGGCTGCGCCCGGTCCCAGCTCGGGAAGGTGTTGGTGGAGAACCGGGAGTGGACCATGGCCAGATGGGACTCGAAGTCCTTGTCCTGCAGGTCCGGGTAGAACAGCGGCACCTGGTCCGGCGTCAGCATGCCCTTATAGATGATGACCTTTGAGGACAGGCTGCAGACGTAGAAGGCCTTCCGCTCCGCCAGATCGTGATCACCCCGCAGCCGGTGGGTGGCGTGCTTGCGGATCAGGTAGAGCTTGCGCTCGAAGTCGTCGCCGGAGACGCCCACCGCGCCGATGAACAGCTGCGCAAAGCTCGGCATCGCGGCCCGAGCCGCGTTGCCGATGCCGGCGCCGTCCGGGTGCACGGGCAGCTCACGCCAGCCGAGCAGCTGCTGGCCGGCAGCTTCGATTTCGGCCTCGAACACGGAGATGCAATGGGCGCGTGCCTTTTCGTCGTTCGGCAGGAAGACGTTGCCGACGCCGAACTTGCCAGCCTCCGGCAGCGCGGTGCCGAGAGAAGACTCAGCAACCTTGCTCAGAAACTTGAACGGCAGGCCCAGGAGGATGCCGGCGCCGTCGCCGGTGTTTTTCTCGTAGCCCACACCGCCGCGGTGCTCCATGCAGCAGTTCATGTTCAGGGCATCTTCGATGATCGAGCGGCTGGGGCGACCTTTGATGTCGCAGATGAAGCCGACACCGCAGCTGTCTTTCTCGTTGGCCGGATCGTAGAGCCCCTGCTTGGCGGGGAACGCGGTCAGCGACTCGGTCTGCCTGGGCGCAATCTGCTGGCCAGGCGCGCTCTGGTTGTTCTCAATCATCTCTCATTCCAAACTGGCTGACGGACCAAGGGGTCCGTTAGGGGCAAATCCGTCCCGGAACTCACCCGTAAAGCAGGCACGAAGATAGCCGTCTGCTCGCGAAAACCGAGCTTCAGATGGCGTTGGGTAAAGTCCGTCGGGCTAAGTCGTCAAACGATCTTGTTGTTTGCTAACTATTTGTTTTCGTTCTTTTTATTCTGCCGCGAAACGACGGACGGACGATGCTATTTTCGCGCGAGGAACGGAACATCTCAAAAATAGGGCTTTGAATCAAGTTTGTGGTGAACGGCGCTCACTTGTGTTCTGCAATCCGCCCCGTAAAGTTGCTGCGCTTGCCTGGGTGCGTCCAGTTACTTTTCTTAGACGCATGGGAAGTCGTGTGACGGTGGTGACGCTCAGTTGTTGCCCCGAATTCCGACACTGCCCCCGCAACGGTGATCGAGGGCGTGCGCTCTGGCGCACGCGGATGGGAGGCTGGCGCAGCCTTTTCTGAGAGGGCTCTCTGTAAGAGCTCTCTGCAAGAAAACGTGCCAGCCACTGCGATTGAGAAATCGTGGGAAGGCGCCTCCTCATCCGGATCCAATCCCCTCGTCAGTCCGGAGACCGACCCCGGCAAGGGAGTCAGCCAACTGGCTGACGTTTTGCTGTCTGCTACCGGCCACGCGGGGAAGCGTGGCCTGGGGGGATCCATGTTTACTTACTCACCGCGGCCTGCGCTGGCCGCACGACTTTTTGGCCCGGCTGTCAGTTCGCTCCGGGCTTCAATCCTGTTCCTTATTTCGCTGTTCTCGTTGTGTTCGCTGTCTTCAATGGCCATGGCGGCCGATTCAGCCGCTGCAGATGCGGAAGAAGACGCCGGGGAAGAGATAGAGACCATCGTGGTGACGGCTCATAGAACGCCGATACCGCTCAATCAGGCCGGCAGCGCCGTCTCGGTGCTCGACGAGTCCCGGATTGTCGAGCGGCAGCAGGTCTTCGCGGCCGATCTGCTGCGTGATCTGCCGGGCGTTTCCCTGAATCGGACCTCAACCAACGGCTCTCTGACCCAGGTTCGCGTGCGCGGCGCTGAGGCCAACCACCTGCTGGTGGTGATCGATGGCGTTGAGGTGAACGATCCGGCCAGCGGGGACGAGTTCAATTTTGGCTCGCTGACAAATTTCGACATCGCCTCCATCGAGCTGGTCCGCGGCCCGCAGAGCGCCCTCTGGGGCAGCGATGCCATGGCCGGCATCCTCAACATCACAACCCGACAGAGCCGTGAGCCGCTGTCGGCCGGCGTGTTCTTTGAGGGCGGCAACTTCGGCACCTTGAGCGGTGGCGGTCGGCTAGGCATCGCCAACGAACGCGGCAACCTGACCTTCAGCGCCTCGCGCTACGAGACTGACGGGGTGAGCGCGGCAGCCAGCGGGCGGGAGAAGGATGGTTACGAGAACACCACCCTGGGCCTGAACGGCCGCTACCAGCTCACCGAGGCGTTCCGGGTTGGTTTCTCCAGCCGCTACACGGACGATTCGATCATGTTCGATGGCGCCAGCGGCGGCATCCCGGTGGATACGGACGATGAAACCGACCGGGAGCAGGCCCAGCTCAGCGTCGACGCAGGCCTGACGTTGCTGGAGGGTCGTTGGGACAACACCCTCCGTTACACCTATCTGGATACCGACAATCAGACGAGCGGGGGTTTTCCGAGCACCTACGCCGCAAAAAAGGACGGGATCTACTTTCAGAGCACGGTGAATCTGGGCAGCGGGCCTCGGCTGGACCGTCACCGCCTGACCCTGGGCGTGGACTACGAAGACGAGGAGTACAAGCAACGCACCGGCTTCGCGGATCAGGATCAGACTCTGGACAACCTGGGTGTGGCGCTCGAGCTGTTCAGCCAGCCGCTCGATCAGCTCACCCTGTCTGCCAGCGTCCGCTACGACGACAACAGTGACTTCAAGGACGTCACCACCTACCGCGGAACCGCCTCCTATCGTCTGGCAGCTTCCGGCACCCGGCTCAAGGGCAGCTTCGGCACCGGGCAGAAACGTCCGACGTTCCTCGAGCGGTTTGGCTTCAGCCCTGACTTCTTCATCGGCAATCCGGACCTGAAGCCGGAGCAGAACAAAGGCTTCGATCTCGGCATCGAGCAGCCGTTTTTAGCCGGTCGGGCGCAGGTTTCAGCCGTCTATTTCAACGAGAAGCTCACCGACGAGATTCAGCTGGTCGGCTTTCCCAGCACGCCCGTGAACCTGGACGGCAAGAGCCGACGTGAGGGCGTCGAGCTGGAGCTGCAGGCGACGCTGACCGAAGATCTGAGCCTGTCGGCGAACTACACCTATACGGACGCCAAGCAGCCGAAGGCCGCGCCGGAGGAAGGCGACGAACGCGAGACGCGGCGACCCCGACATCAGGCGGCAATCAACCTCAACCACGCGTTCCACGACCAGCGCGGCAACGTGAACCTGAACCTGTCCTATACCGGCAGCCAGACGGATACGGTTTTCACGTTCCCGGCGCAGACGGTGTCCCTGGCCGCCTACACGCTGGTGAACGTCACCGGTGAGTACGCGGTGACGCCCTGGCTCACGCTGTTCGGGCGGGCGGAAAACCTGTTCGACGAGAAGCAGGTGGACGTGTTCGGCTACCAGAATCCCGGTCGGGGGTTCTACGCCGGGTTCCGCATCGGCAACGGCCGCTGAGCGCACGCGCCATGGGGGTCGTCCCAGCGCCGGCGGATCTTCCGCTCAGCGGGACGACACCCGGTACCAGTACTCGTAGGTGACCTCGAAGCCGAACTTGTCGTAAACCCTGCGGGCCGGGAGGTTGTCACTGACCATCTGCAGGTAGGCGGTGTCCGCTCCGTGCGCCTGGCCCCAGGCCAGCAGCTCGCCCACCAGCGTCTCGGCATGGCCCTGGCCCCGGTGGTGCTCGTGGGTGTAGATATCGAACAGCCCGACCAGGTGCTGCTCCAGCACGGCTAGCCCGCAGGCAACCGGGCCCTCGCTGGAGTACAGCGCGGCGTACGCGCACTCGTTCTGAATACCCTTCAGGATCGCGCCGTGCAGCTGGCTGGCAGCCTCGGGCATGGCGGTCAGGGTGGCGTAAACCTCGAGCCACTGCTCCCGGGGCAGCAGCCGAATGTGGCTTGATTCCGGCAGGGCCCGATCAGTCAGCGATGCGGTCAGCACCTCGGTGGGGTCGAGGAGCTCGTAACCACGATCAGCGAGAAAGGCGTCGAGGGCGGCGCAGTCGTTCAGGGACGTGAGCCGGAAGATGGTCTTCAGCCGCTCCCGGGCGTAAAGGTTCTCGCAGTGCCGGACCTTGTCTTCCATGGGCTCGAGAACCGGGTATAAAGGCACGATGGAGTTCGCCCGCTTGGTGAAGCCGTTGGAGAAGCGCAGCAGCCAGCCGTCGAGCAGCGTCTGGCGCAGGGCCGGCCAGGCGTTCAGCGACGCTTCCTCGATGCGACGGGTGCTGGTGCTCTGGTCGGTGGTCATGACCGGACATTAGCAGGTGATGCGCAGGCAGGCGCTGGGTTTTTAGTGATGGGAAAGTACTGACGATGGCCGAACAGCGGCAGCGGTTTCCGGTGGTGGTGCACGTGCTGCTCGAGCAGGGCGGCCGGGTGGCGCTGCTGAAACGCGCGAACACCGGCTTCATGGATGGTTACTACGCGTTGCCCGGCGGGCATCAGGAACAGGGAGAATCCATCTCTGAAGCGGCCCGCCGCGAGCTGACCGAGGAGTTGGGGGTAGAGGCCGATGAGATCGAGCCGGTGTGCGTGCTGCCCTACCGGTCGGGGCGTCATCAGGGGGTCAACTTCCTGTTTCGCTGCCGCACCTGGGTTGGCGAGCCGGTGATCAACGAACCGGAGCTGTTTGCCGAGCTGCTGTGGGTGACGCCGGAAGATCTGCCGCAGCCGACGGCAGACTGGATCCCACCAGCGCTCGAGCTGGCGGGCAGAGAGGACTGGTATCTGGAGATGCACTGGGACTGAGCCGGGGCAGGGAACGGCGGAGTGGGATTAGCGGCAGAGTTTTCTTACAATGCGCGCCCTCTTTGCGACACGTTGATTGGAGAAATCCTGCATGAAAGCCCCGGTGCGAGTTACCGTCACGGGCGCGGCTGGCCAGATCGGCTATGCGCTCCTCTTCAGAATTGCTTCCGGCGAGATGCTGGGCAAAGACCAGCCGGTCATCCTCCAGCTGCTGGAAATCACCCCCGCTCTCGATGCGCTCAAGGGCGTGATCATGGAGCTCGAGGACTGCGCGTTTCCGCTGGTCCAGGAGATGATCCCCACCGACGACGCCAACGTGGCTTTCAAGGACACTGACTACGCCCTGCTGGTCGGCTCCCGGCCCCGCGGTCCCGGCATGGAGCGCAAAGACCTGATCGAAGCCAATGCCGCCATCTTCTCAGTACAGGGCAAGGCACTGAACGATCACGCCAGCCGTGACGTGAAGATCCTGGTGGTCGGCAACCCGGCCAACACCAACAGCCTGATCGCCCAGCGCAACGCGCCGGATCTGGATCCGCGTCAGTTCACCGCCATGACCCGCCTGGATCACAACCGGGCCATCGCCCAGCTGGCCGGCAAGACCGGCAAGGCAACCACCGATGTGAAGGGGCTGGCGATCTGGGGCAACCACTCGGCCACCCAGTATCCGGACATTCATGAGGCCACCGTGGCCGGCGAAAACGCCATGGGCCTGATCGACATGGACTGGTACGAGAACGATTTCATCCCCACCGTGCAGCAGCGCGGGGCAGCCATCATCGACGCCCGCGGTGCATCGTCCGCAGCCTCGGCGGCCAATGCCGCCATCGACCACATGCACGACTGGGCGCTGGGCAGCGACGGTGTGGTCAGCATGGGCGTTTACTCGGACGGCAGCTACGGCGTCGAGCCGGGCCTCATCTACTCGTTCCCGGTCACCTGCGCGGACGGCGACTGGCAGATCGTGCAGGGGCTCGAGATCAACGAGTTCAGCCAGGCGAAGATGGACGCGACGGCGGCAGAGCTGATCGAGGAAAGAGACGCGGTTGCCCACCTGTTACCTTCTTAGGTAACAGGCCGTTACCTTCCTAGGTTACAGGCCCGCTGACAGTCGGGCCGCAATCAGCGGCCCTGAAAATCCGGCGTTCTCTTCTCGGCGAAAGCCCGACGGCCCTCGGCGCCGTCCTCGCTGGTGCGAACGGCCAGCAGGCGCTCACGGCTGATGGCCCCGGCTTCAGCCGGGCTCTGATTCAGGGTGGCCAGCGAAAACTCCTTCAGGGTTTCCACCACCAGCGGCGCGGAGTGGCGCAGAATGCCGGCCCACTCCATGGCGGCGTTCAGCTCCTCGCCCTTCGGCACCACCCGGTTCACCATGCCGATCTCCCGCGCCCGCTCGGCCGGCAGGTCCTGACCGAGCAGCATGAACTCCATCGCCGCCTTGTGTGGGATCCGGGCGACGGCGCTGGCGATCAGGCCGCCGGTGAAGCCGAGCTGCGCCTCCGGGTACTTGAATACGGTGGTCTCCGAAGCAATCACCAGATCGCACATCTGCACGATCACGTAGGCCCCACCGATGCACCAGCCGTGCAGGGCGGCAATGATCGGCTTGCTGGTGATCACGCCGACGCTGGGCACCCCTTCCCACATTTCCGCGGGCGGGTTCTTGATGTCTGCGCCCACCGAGAAGGCCTTGTCGCCGGCGGCGCGGAGGATGGCAACCCGATCTTCCGACGCTTCCAGCTGGATCCAGGCGGCTTTCAGGCCCTGGATCACGTCCTCGTTGAGGGCGTTCATCTTGTCCGGGCGGTTGATGGTGACGATGGCGATCCCGTCATCGGACTCGTAGGTGACGGCTTCGCTCATTGCTTCTGCTCCAGCCAGGCGTTGAAGCTCGCGTCGCGCTTCTCGTGAAACGCGGTCACGCCCTCCCGGGCATCCGGATGGTGATCGGTGATGGCTGTCTTCGCCGCGATCTCGTCCAGCGCCTGGCTCCAGGTGAGCTCGGCGGCGTTGTAGACAGAGCGCTTCAGCAGGCGCATCGCCGCCTGAGGGCCGTTGGCGAGCTCCGCCGCCCAGGCTTCGGCCCGGTCGTCGAGCTCAGCGGCCGGGACCACTTCGTTGACCAGCCCGAGCTCCAGCGCCTCTGCCGCATCGACGATGCGCTTCTTCATCAGAAACTCCAGCGTTTTGGAGACGCCCATCTGCTGCACCAGCAGATACTGCCCGCCCTCATCCGGCAGCAGCCCGAAGCGTAGAGTGGCGGAGCCCATGCGGGCCGTATCGGCAGCGATCCTGAAGTCGCAGGACAGCGCCAGCGAGAAGCCGGTCTGGATGGCAACCCCGTTGATGGCCGCTACCGTCAGCTTGTCCAGGTTGCGGATCGTGGTGTTCAGCTGCTGGGAAATGGTCCGCAGCCCGTTGTAGGTGCCGAGCGCATTGTCGTGCCCGGGTGGAATGGGCGGCACCAGCGCCTCACCCGGCAGGTCGGCGCCCTGGTACGCCTTCAAATCATCACCGGCGCAGAACGCTCGACCGGTGCCGGTGAAGACGAGCACCCGGACGTTGTTGTCCATCTGCGCCTGGGTGATCGCTTCGATCAGATCCCGTTTGATGGCCGTGGTCATGCCGTTCAGCCGCTCCGGCGTGTTGAACTGAAACCAGGCGATGCCTGGTGGCCTGACGCTGAGCTCAAAGCCGGTGAATTCACCGCTGTCCATAGTTCCTCCCTCCCGCTGGTGTTCAGTTCCCAGTCAGTAATGTCAGTTATCATCCGGTCTTTGGTCGATGGATGCCAGGAGAACGCATGGGCGAGCGCACGGGCAGATGGGTCGGGGTCATGGCACTGTTGGCGCTCGTTTCGGGCGCGCTGACGCCCGCTGCGGCGGTAGCAGACGATGCGGACCGGGAGGCCGTTTACGGCATCTGGGCAACCTCGGGCACCATGATCGAGGTGGGCCCCACTGCCAGCGGCGCCCTGAGCGCGAAGATCATCGCTTTGAAAAATCCTCTTTGGCGTGAGAAGGACGGTGTGGGTGTGGTCGGCGAGCCGAAGACCGATCTGCACAACCCGGACGAGAGCTTGCACCAGCGCCCCTTCATCGGTCTGGAGATGCTGAGCGACTACGAGTTCAGAAACGGCAAGTGGCGCGGCAAGCTCTACCTGCCCGCCAACGGCACCACCTGGACCTCGACCGCACAGCTGAGGAAAGGTGTGCTGGAGATCCGCGGCTACGTCGCCCTGCCCATGCTCGGTAAGACGCAGAAGTTCGAGCCCCTGGCCAGCTGCAACGACAACATCCTGCGCATGCTCAGGCAGGCCGGGATGACGGGCACCCCCTGTGACCCGATGCTGGCAGAAGCCGAAGGAGGTGCGGGGTGAGCGGTCGACGTATCAATACGCCGGCGGCGGCCGTCTTAACTTTGATGCGCTTATCGCTCGGCCTGCTGCTCAGCCTGCTGGCGCTGACCGCCTGGTCGAACGAGGCAGAGGTGCTTGGGGTCTGGTCCGGTGGAGACTCTCTGGTGGAAGTCAGCAGCAGCGGCGACAGCCTGAGCATGCGGGTGCTGGCCATTCGCGATGCCGTCTACCTGCCGGACGAAACCCTCGGCGAGCCCGGCAGCCCCCGGCTCGATGACAACAATCCGGACCCGACGCTCAGGGACAGGCAACTGGTCGGCATGGAGCTGCTTTCCGGCTATCGCTGGACCGGCCGGCGCTGGGAGGGAAAGATCTACGATCCCGGCTCAGGCAACACCTACTCGTCCAGGATGGAGCGTGACGGTGCGCGGCTGAAAATGCGTGGCTACATCGGCGTGCCGATGCTCGGTCGCACGCAGTTCTTCGAACCGATCGCAGGCTGCGAGCCGGCGGTGGCGGAGATGGTTGCGGCTTCTGAGGTCGAGGTCGAGTTCTGCGACTGACTCGCGGAGCCCGCACCCTGGACCGGGCTCAGCCGCCCATGATCATCTTCCAGGTTTCCAGATCGTTGATCTTCAGGTAGGTGTTCTGCTGCTTGGTCTCGCCCATGGTGGCGTTCGGCACGTGGCCGTAGTTGTGGCCCGGCAGCAGCAGGGTGTCGTCGGGCAGCTCGGCGAGCTTGCGCAGGCTGCGGTACATGTCTTCGGTATCCGAACCTGGCAGGTCGACCCGGCCGCAGCCGTTGATGAAGAGCGTATCCCCGGACACCAGCGTCTCTTTGATCCGGAAGCACTGAGAGCCGGGCGTGTGTCCCGGGGTGTGCAGGAACTCCACGTCGATATCGCCGATAGACAGGGTGTCCCCTGAGGAGACCTTGACCATGTCCACGTCGGAGATGCCGGTGACTTTCTTCAGCCCGTCCGCTTCCTCTTTGTGCACGTAGACCTTGAGCCCCTGCTTCTCCAGCAGCTCGGAGACGCCTTCAATGTTGTGGCCGCCCATGGAGCCGCCGCAGTGGTCCGGGTGGTAATGGGTCACCAGCGCGCCTTTCAGCTGGTAGTCCCGCTCGGCGATGTGATTCATCAGGCCATCGATGTCCCAGGCCGGGTCGACGATCACCACCTCACGGGTAGAACGGGAACCAACCAGGTAGGTGAAGTTCTGCATGGGTCCGATCTCGATCTGCTCGATGATCAGCTCCTGCTCCTGGGATTCGGCCATCTGCGTTCCTGCCTAGGGTTGCGGTGGACCTAGGGTAAACAGACTGATCTCGGAGCGCGAGCCCAGACGCAGGATAGGGCCCCAGGTGCCGGTGCCCGGACTCACGTACAGGGTCATGCCGTCCACCTCGTAGAGGCCGCGAATGCGCGGAAACACCCGCTTGACGATGAAGTTGAACGGAATGATCTGACCGTTGTGCGTGTGGCCGCAGAGCATGAGGTGGGCGCCCCATTCGGCAGCGTCCTCGGCGCCGTCCGGGCGGTGATAGAGGAGGATCCGATAGGCGTCCGGGTCGGGCTCGAGCGCCCGCAGCTCCCGACGCACCTGGGACTTCTGCTCCGCGTCGTCGATGCCGATGAACTGCACGCTCTGGTGCCGGGCGGTGCCGTTGCGGATTACGTGGATGCCATGGCCACGCAGCCGCTCGCAGATCTCCTCCACGTCCACGTAGCGCTCGTGATTGCCGATGATGAACCAGGCAGGGGCGTTCAGCGTTGCCAGGCTTGCCAGCTCCTCGCTGGAAATGTCGCGGAAGTCGATCAGATCGCCGGTGATCACGACCACGTCGGGATTGAGCGCATTGACCTTGCGCACCACCCGCGTCAGGAAACGACCGCTGCGCGAGCCCACATGCACGTCGCTGATCTGCGCCAGCCGCAAGCCGGCCGGCGCCAGCTCCGAAGCAATGCCCAGCTCCCGCACCGAGACGAGCTGGGCGTTGGCGAACGCGGCGCAGCCGATGGCCGTCAGGCCGCCGGCCAGAATCACTCCCCAGGTGAACGGCTGCAGCGGGATCACCAGCCGAAGCAGCTCGAAGGCGAGCACCAGCGGGAAGGCGAGGAAGCAGATGCCAAGCCAGGTCAGCGCGGCGCTGGACAGCCAGCGGGTGGCGATGCCGGGGAAGAACTCGTAAGAAAGGCGCCCGAGCAGCGGGCCGACCATGATGCCGATCAGGGTCGGCGTGCCCGGGAGCGCGCCTGCCAGCAGCTCCCAGATCCTCAGCACCGGGTAGATCAGGGTCCCGAAGTAGAAGACGTTGACCACCAGCAGCGGCAGCAACCGTTGCCATAGCCGCTTCAGGACGCTCTGCGGAAGGGTGGCTGTTTCGCTCATAGGCCTGGAGCCGCCAGCAGCAGCAGGCAGTCGGGCTCACCGACGATGTCACAACCGATGGCGCTGCCAGGGATCAGAGCCGCCTCGCCTTGCTCGAGGCAGAGGTCGGCAGAAGGACCGCAGAGCCGAACCTGACCGGTGATGCAGTAGGCGACGGCATAGGGAGTCTGCGCCGGCAGCGTGATGGCGCTGCCGTTGCTGAGCTCGGCCTGCCAGACCCCGAACTCATCGAAACCAACGATGCGCTGGCAGTGCTCGAGCACGGTTTCGGGAGGCGTTTCCTCAGGCGTATCGAGCTCGAGCCTGGTGACCGCGTGGGCGCTGTCCCAGCGCTCCTGGGTCAGCACCTTCTGGCTCGAGGAGAGGATGAACCGCTCGTAGGTGGGCGTCTGAAACTCCACCACCTGCACGCCCTGCTGCAGCGAGTGCGGCACCCAGGTGGGCACGCGGATGACATCGCCCACGTTGAGCGTGCGCTCGTCGGTGAAGGTCAGGCACTCGGCCCGGGCCGCGGCCTCCTGCTCAGCGAGGTCCGGGGCGCCGGCGTCGACCTGAGCGCGGACCGCTTCGTAGGCTTCGAGTGCTGCCAGAAACGCCGCTCTGAACGATGCGTCGTCGGCGAACTCCGCCCGTTTGGCCTGATTGACGCCGAAGCGGATGCGACCGCGGCCTTCCGGCCAGGCCTCGGGATCGACTGCAGTCACCACGTAGACTTCCTGTTTGGTCTCGTGCACCTCCAGATAGAGCTCGCCGAGCACCGGCGTGGGCAGAGGGTCCAGAATCTTCAGCAGCACGGGCGTGTGGTCGCTTGTCAGATGGCGCGGCGCCAGCGCGAGGAAGGTGCCGAGGCCGAGCTCGGAGCCGGCCACTGAGACACGGGACTCTCCGCGTGCCTCCATGCCGCTGTACCAGATTTCCCGGCCCCAGGGCTTGGGGATCTCCACGGGCAGAAGTCGGCAGGGGTCGTCCAGGCTGATGCTGACGCCGTCGAGCCCAACCTGATGGCGGTCACGCTCCGGATCGAACCGATAACACAACTGGTGGGCCGCCTGTTGCGGCGGATCCTGCCAGTGCTGATCGACGGCGAGCGTGACCGTCTGCTCCGGCAGGTTCCGGCGCGCACGCGCACGGGCCGCGTCGAGCAGGGCGTCTCCGTCGTTGCTCGGCTTCTGGTCCTGCTCGCTGGGCGTTCTGATCGCTGAATCCTGGTCTGATTTCAATGTCCGGTTACAGCGAGTTTTTCGGCGCTACCGGGGCTATAGTTTGGCAACCTTAGAAAGAAAAGGTGTCAGCGAGATGCTACCAGAAGCGGAGGTCTGCCAACGGGCGAGAAAGGCCCGGGACCCGCGGTTCGATGGACGGTTCTACGTCGCCGTGCTGACCACGGGCATCTACTGCCGGCCGATCTGCCCGGCCCGCATGCCGGCCGAGGACAACGTCCGCTACTACGCCTCGCCCGCGGCCGCCCAGGATGCGGGGTTCCGACCCTGCCTGCGCTGTCGGCCGGAAACCGCCCGGCGGTTGCCGGAGTGGACGCTGGCCAGCCAGACGGTGGTGCGCGGTCTGCGGCTGATCGATGCCGGCTTTCTCGACGCGAACCCGGTGGAGGCCATGGCCGAGCGGCTCGGGATCTCCGGTCGGCATCTGAACCGGCTGTTCCTCGATGCGGTGCGGGCGACGCCGAAGAGCCTGGCCCGGACGCGCCGGGTGCAGCTGGCGAAACGGCTGATCGACAGCTCCACACTGCCGCTGGCCGAGGTGGCCATGCGCGCCGGGTTCGGCAGCATCCGTCGCTTCAACGATGAGATGAAGGACGCCTACAACCGCTCGCCACGGGACCTCAGGCGCATGCGCACGGGGCCGCCGGATGAAGACATCGTGCTGAAGCTGCCGGTGCGGGGTCCCTATCACGTCGACTGGGTGTTCGAGTTTCTGCGCGCGCGGGGCTTGCCTGGGCTCGAGGAGGTGGTTGACGGTGAGTACCGGCGCGCGCTGTTCGAAGACGGCAATAAGGTGGGTTGGCTGCGGGTGCGCTGGCAGGGTGACGGCCTGCAGCTGGAAGTGCCGCCGGCTGGTGTTGCGCACCTCGGTGATCTGCTGGCCCGGGTGCGCCGGGTGTTCGATCTGGATGCGGATCCGGCGGCGATCGAGTCGGTGCTGGCTGAAGATCCGATTTTAGCCGACTGCCTGGCGCGCAATCCGGGGCTGCGCGTACCCGGTGCCTGGAACGGCTTCGAGACCGCCGTGCGGGCCATTCTCGGGCAGCAGGTGAGCGTCGCCCGGGCCCGAGCGTTGGCGGTGGATCTGTGTGAGAGATTCGGTGGCGGTGACTTTCCCGCTCCGGCAGCGCTGGTGGACGCAGATGTGTCCGCCATCGGCATGCCGGGCAAACGGGGGGAAGCGGTGCGGGCGCTGGCTCGCGGCGTGTTGGACGGAGCGATCATCCTGGATGAAAGTGCGGACCCGACGGCGCTGACGGAAGCGCTGACCGCGCTGCCGGGCATCGGCCCCTGGACCGCGGGCTACATCGGCATGCGGGTCGCCCGGGATCCGGACGCCTTCCCTGATGCGGACTGGGTGGTGCTGAAGGTGCTGGATATGACGCCAGGTGCCGCAAGAAAGCATGCCGCTGCCTGGCAGCCCTGGCGGTCTTACGCGGTCATGGCGCTGTGGCGAATAGCCGGCGAACGCCGAGCCCAGGCGGCCGCGCTGAACGGGGTTGAAACGGGCAAAGCGGCTCGAAAATCTGCTCGGGCAACGAGCGCAAAGCAACGGAGAAAGTGATGTTCTATTCCTACATGGACAGCCCGGTCGGTCGCCTGCTGCTCGCCGGCGACAAGCAGAGTCTCAAGGTGGTGGGCTTCTCGAGCGGCGACAAAGCGCGAGGCGCGGACGAGGGCTGGGAACGGTTCGACGAGCCGTTCCGCAGGGTGAAGGCGCAGCTGGCTGAGTACTTTGCGGGAGAGCGCAAGATTTTTGACGTTGATCTGGCGCCAGATGCGACACCTTTCCAGGCCTCTGTGCTCGAAGCGCTGCTGGAGATTCCCTACGGGGAGACCAGAAGCTACCGGGACATTGCCGAGCAGATTGGCAATCCGAAGGCGGTACGGGCAGTAGGGGGCGCCAACGGCTCCAATCCGATCCCCATCATCATTCCCTGCCATCGCGTCATCGGCAGCAACGGCACGCTGACCGGTTTTGGCGGCGGGCTGGACAGCAAACGGTTCCTTCTGGACCTGGAAACCAGCCACTCAGGGCTGTTTGGTAACTGATTGGTTACCCTATTCTGGCTGCACGCAAGATCTGGTTGGCGAGCAGCCGGTGGAGGCATCGTCGAACCATAGGCGATATCGAGCTTTTCTGGTCGCCTAAGTAACCATATGGTTACTTTGCGGCTTTTCTCCAATCCGTTTCGACTGCGAACAGCCGGTTCAGCTGGGATCTGCTGGCGCACGAACCACTCTGATTGGAAATGAAGTAACCAGATGGTTACCATTCATCCGAACTGAGCTGATCGCATGGAGCTCGAAGTGAGCGAACTCTCGGACACGGAACCCGACAAAGTGGCGGTTCTTCTCGAGGCGGCCCTGCCGGAGTTCGCCAGCGCCGGTCTGGATGGCGCCCGGGTGGATGCCATCGCCCGCGCGGCCGGCATGAACAAGCGCCTCCTTTATCACTACGTCGGCGACAAGGCGGCACTGTTCGCAGCGGCGCTGGATCTTGCCTACGACCGCATTCTCAGCGCGCCCCGGGATCTGAACAGCCGTGAGTGGCGGCTGGTCTGTCACGGGGCTGCCTGCGGCAGAACGGGACGGCTCGGGGAGCTGGCCGCCGAGTCCTCGGCGGAGAACGCCCGGGCGCTGGGGCTCAGACTGCTGGCGGCGCTGCTGCCCGAGCTGGCCGACGGCCTGCTGGGTAACGCCGAAGGAGATGATGCCGGTCGCCTGCAGGCCGTGCAGAAAGCACTGAGCACGCCGGCCAACTCGGCGCCGAAGCCGAGGCTCAAGCTGCGTCCGGAGCTGCGAAAAGGATCTGCCCCGGCGAGCTGATCAGCCGGCGGTTCCGGCGTCGCGTCGCAGCGACGCGAAGCGCTCGAAGTAGGTGGGGAAGGTTTTGTCCACGCAGGCCGGATCGTTGATCGTGATCGGCACGCCGCCGAGGCAGGCCAGCGAGAAGCACATGGCGATGCGGTGATCGCCGTAGGTGTCGATGCTGGCGCTGACGATCTTTTCCGGCGGGGTGATGGAAATAAAGTCCAGGCCCTCCACCACCGCCGCGCCGAGCTTGCGCAGCTCCGTGGCCATGGCCGCCAGCCTGTCCGTTTCTTTCACCCGCCAGTTGTAGATGTTTCTGATGGTGGTCGTGCCTTCGGCGAACAGCGCCAGCACGGCGGCGGTCATGGCCGCATCCGGAATGGGGTTGAGATCAAGATCCACGCCGCGCAGCGGTCCCGGCCGAACCGTGATGCTGACCGGGCCGCGCTCCACTCGGGCGCCCATCGCTTCCAGCACCTCGACAAAGGCCACGTCGCCCTGAACGCTGTCGTCGCCGACGCCGAACACGGTGACCCCGTCGCCGGCGATGGCGCCCGCTGCCAGGAAGTAGCTGGCCGAGGACGCGTCACCTTCCACCAGCAGGGTGTCCGGCGACCGGTAGGTGGCCGGTGCGATCTCGAAACGCTCGTAGTTGTCGTGCTGCACGTTCACGCCGAACTGCGCCATCAGGTGCACGGTGATCGCCAGGTACGGCTTCGAAACCTGCTCTCCTTCGATCTCGACCCGAACGGTATCCCGGGCCAGCGGCGCTGCCATCAGTAGCGAGGTGAGAAACTGGCTGGAGATATCGCCGGGCATGCGCACGTCACCGCCGTTGAGGCCGGTGCCGGTCACCCGAATGGGCGGGAAGCCTTCCTCACCCAGGTAGTCGATCTTTGCACCGAGCTGCCGAAGCCCGTCTATCAGCGGCGCTACCGGACGCTCGCGCATTCGCGCGACCCCATCCAACAGGAAGCGACCGGTGCCGGCGGTCAGGGCAGCAGCAAGCGGGCGGTAGGCGGTGCCGGCCAGGCCCAGGTCGAGCTCCAGCTCGAGGTCCCGGTTGCACAGCGGGCCGGCCACGCCGGTGACGATGTGCTCGCCGGCCGTCGCCTGGACATCGATGCCAAGCGCTTCGAGGGCGGTGAGCATGCGCTGGATGTCGTCGCTATCCAGCAGGTTCCGGATGCGCGTGCGGCCCTCAGCCTGGGCCGCCAGGAGCAGGGCCCGGTTCGAGATGCTCTTGGAGCCGGGGATGGTCACCTCGCCGCTTAAGGCGGAGGCGGGTGCAAGGGTGAGCTTCTGCATGGCGGCGTATTAAACACCAGCCGCCGGGTGCCCGCGACCGTCAGCCGCGGCGGGTGAGGGCTCAGCCGCCGATCTTGGTGGCCTGGGGCCGGGCAGCGGGCTTCTTGGCAGACGGTGCTGGTGTCGGTGCCGGCGGCTTCTGAGCCGTTTTTCCGGCTGACTTCTGAGCGGGCTGCTGGGCCGTTTTCTGAGCTGGCTTCTGAGCTATCTTCTGGGCTGGCTTCTGTGTCGGCTGAGCGGTCGCTTTCGCCGGGCGTCGTGCGGGGGTGCTCAGCTCTTTGACGCCAGGCAGGTTCCGGTCGGCGACGCTCGGCTGTGCGTTCCGCGACAGCTTGATGAACCCTTCCTGCTTGTCGATCAGCGCGAACTTAGCGTCCTTCGCCTTTGCCCAGGTGTTCAGCTGCCGGAGCGCACCGGCTTCTTTCACGTTCCTGGCCAGCACGGTGAAGCGGCTGTCGAAGTGCTCGCCGAGTTGCTGCACGCAGCCGACCACACCCTTCGGGGTGGCGGTGGTGCCGTCGCAGATCACCAGGCGGTAGGATTTTGCCAGCCGGCTGGCGTCCACCGAGTACCAGACGTAGTCATCGAACAGCTTAGGCTGTGACTGGATGACGTGGGCGCCATTCACCCGATACTCGGTGAGCCAGGAGCGGATCAGATTGGCCCAGTGCCGATCGCTTTCCAGGCACCAGACCTGCTTGCTCTTGCTGGCGTCCTTGTCGCAGACGGCGCCGAGGATGAGCGTCAGCAGGCTGGCTCCGGCCAGCAGGATGGGTCCTTCGGCCGCACGTGCTTCGGCCAGCGCGCTGCGCAGGAACTGCTCGTCGGCCGGTGACAGCGGATCGCCCCAGAAAGCATAGAGCTCGCTGATCTCGTTCATGCCGAAGCTGGCTTCGGAGCTGAGCAGCTGCTGCATGCGCTTGTCGAAGCCGTGCTGGCGACTGTGGAATGCCACGCGCGCACGGATGGTCTGCATGGTCCGGTTTTCGGTCAGAAAACTGACAGACATGATGGTGTCCCTCTTGGTCCAGAACAGGCTACCCAATGCGCGGGCCGCGGAACGGAAGGGGATCACGTATTGGCGGGTCGAAGCTCTCCGGGGTGCAGTTCGGGCGGTCTGGGCACCAGGGTGGTGAGGAAGCTGGCCAGATCCGGTGCGACCTGGCGCACAGGTTTGAAGCCGGGCTTCTCCAGCAGCACCGCGCCCGAGTTGTTGTCGACGCTGAGAAACAGCTCCGAATCAGCCTCCGTGCAGGCAAAAAACACGCTCATGCTGCGGCCCTTAGCCACCTTCTTGGCCAGCGCGTGGCCGATCAGGTTTTCGTTCAGCCGCTCAACGTCCTGAGGATTCCAGGGAAACAACAGGCTGACGTGGCCCTCTACCGCCTCGGCCTCGAGTCCTGCGGCCCAGTAGGCACCCCAGTACGCCTTGATGTCCGGATGAATGGGCATCTCGAGCGCCCGCTCCAGCGGCGCGAAGTCCTCTTCGCTGGCCTCGGCCGGGCGCGGCGTGGGTCGCCAGGCGATGACCGTTCCTTCCTCCGTTTCGAACGGCTCGCCGATCTCGCACGGGGAGCGCCAGTCCGGATCGAAGGGCGCCTGAAGGTCCGGATAGGTCTTCAGCGTGTGATCCATGAACTCGGCGAGCGCTTCGGCGACGGTCACTGTGGCGGTGGATCCGGTGGGATGTGGTGGTAGGGCGGGCGCGGCGGCCGTTCCCCGGGTTCGGGCTTCGGGCGCTGCCGGTCGCCCTGACGCCAGCGCTCGGGACGTTTGCCCATGTTCTCCACCAGTTGCTCGCGCTCAGCCAGGGTCAGCTCCGCTGCCAGAGCGATGAACGCATCCTGCGTGGCCCGCTGCGAGCTCGAGAGCTGGGACTCGAAGGACTGCAGCGCCGCCCGCAGCCCTGGCTCGTCCAGCGGCTCAGTCAGCATGGCCTGGCGCAGGGCTTCCTGGGTGCTCCTGATCTCTTTGAATCGCGGCCGCATGGCAGCGAAGTACTCCCGGTACAGAGGGGCCAGCGCCTGAGCCCGTTCCTCCGGCAGATCGCCGAGCAGGCGGCGCATGCCGAACACCGGATCCACCCGCTGCATCTCCGGACGCGGCCCGGCCTGCCGGCCGAGGAACATGCCCACGGCGAGCAGGTTCAGCGCCACGGAGACCACCAGCGCGATCACCAGCGCGCGCTTAGTCTTCATCGCTGAGCTCCAGGTACTGCGCGGAGAAGGCCATCAGGCCGAGGTCGGCCGCCAGGTAGGCATCTTCTTCGTTGGGGGCGATCTGCGTCATTCCGACCGCAAAGCCGACTGCCAGCGGCAACCCGGCCGCAAGCACGGGCCGCCACAGCCGGGCGCCGAGCCAGTCCAGCAGTCGCTGCCAGGGATCGTCGACGTCGGCGGCACTGGCGACGATCTTCGCGGCCAGATGACCGGGCGCCGGCGCGGCCGGCATCGCGGTGAGCAGGTTTGCGAGCGTTTGGGCATCGGCCAGCGCATCGGCTGCCTCCGGGGAGGCTGCCAGCAGAGCCTGTGCGTCTTCGCGCAGTGCAGCTGGCCAGGTGTCGATTGTCGGGCCGTGCTGGTCCAGCAGCTCGTTGAATTGTTCGAGGTCCATGTTCACGTCCATCATTGTCTCAAAACTCCTCATCAGCGCTAGGAGGTCAGTACCCCGGTGGCCGTCAAAGCCTCACGCAGCGCTCTCCGGCCCCTCGCCAGCAGTGATTCCAGCGCCCGCACCTGCACGCCGAGAATTTCTGCCGCCTGAGCGTTGCTGAATCCCTGCACCTGGCAGAGCAGGACGGCGGCCCGCTGCCGCTCCGGCAACGCGCGCAGCGCGGCGTCGAGGAGGCGTTGCTGCTCGACCGCGTCGTGTTGTCTGGCAGGGTCCGCTTGCGGGTCGGTCTGCTCGGGCGCTGCTTCTCCTGGCAAGGGCACGTCCCGCTTTTTTCTGAAGCCGTCGATGGCCAGCCTGTGAGCGATGGTGTGCAGCCAGGTCGTCGGCTTCACCCGACCCGGCTGGTAGCTGCCCGCCTTTTGCCAGACCCGGAGAAAGGTCTCCTGGGCGACATCTTCCGCGTCGGCCCGGGAGCCGGTCAGGCGAAAGAGGTAGGCATGAATCGCATCGACGTGCCGCCCCACCAGCGTCTCGAACGCGCTGCGGTCGCCGCTGGCAATGGCTGCCAGCAGCATCTCGTCAGGCGTTGGTGACAAGGCGGCAGACGCGTCAGCTGGCGTTGCCGCCCCAGGCGCGACCCTGGGCACGTTCCGGCCGCTCGTCGCGGGTGATCTCACCATCGCCATTGGCATCCAGGTTGGCCATCCGCCGCGGCGGAAACTCGTCCGGTGACAGGTAGCCGTCACCGTCGACATCGGCCCGTTCGAACATCTGCGTTCGCCGGGTTGCTTTGCGGGCTTCGGCCATGGCTTCCCTGGAAAACTCGTCGCGGCTTATCACGCCGTCGCCATCTGCATCCAGGCTGTGGAACAGGCTTTCTTCCATCGCCGCCCTCTTTTCGCTCCGCTCTGCGCTCATCTCCTCGGTCGGCTCGCCACGATAGCCACCGCCTCTGCGCTTGTGCTGGCCGCCGCGCGAGCGTTTCGGCAGCTCCGCCGCGGCGAACTCTTCGGCGCTGATCAGGCCGTCACCGTTGCTGTCTGTGCGGGCGAATACCTCAGCCCGACGGGCATCTATCTCTTCCACGGTGATGGGGAAGCGGTCGTGCTGGTTCTGGTCGGGTGCTGCGAAAGCAGCGGGCGTGGCGGCGGCGAGAATCGCGGCGCCGCCGAGCAGCGCAGCGCCTGCGAAGGCGCTCTGAACTGGGGTGATTCGGGTTCGTCTGCTGGTCATGCTGGTCATCCTCTCTTCATTGGGTTCGTTGTTTTTACGAACCGAAGCAGCCGAACCCGTCGCTCAGCTTTCGTAAGTAATTTCTGTGACGAAGTAAGTGTTGGTCTGATCGCCCTGCTCGATGCTGACCTCGTCGTCCACCTGCTTCTTCAGCAGGGCGCGCGCCATCGGGGAGTCGATGCTGATGTAGGCCGGATCCACATCGAACTCGTCCGGGCCGACCAGCCGGTAACGGAAGCAATCGCCGGCCTCGTTCTCCAGATTGACCCAGGCGCCGAAGAAGATCCGCTCGGGCTCACTCGGCGGCCGGCTGACCACCGTCAGCTCATCGAGGCGCTTGGACAGAAATCGCACCCTGCTGTCGATCTCCCGCAGCTGCTTCTTGCCGTAGATGTACTCGGCATTCTCTGAGCGGTCACCCTGGGCGGCTGCCTCCGAAACTTTCCGGGTAACCTCCGGCCGCTTCTCCTTCCAGAGGAACTTCAGCTCGTCGTTCAGACGCTGATAGCCGGCCTCGGTGATGTAGGGGGACGAGCGCGGGCGTGGCGGGCGGTACCGGCTCATGGTCGGTTCGTTGCGATCCAGTCGGTCGCAAAGTCGACCACGTCCCGAGCCCGCATGAGCAGCGCGTCCGCCTTGCCGACCTTGCCTGCCAGCTGCCCGCCGGTGGCGGCGAACGCCTCGCCGATCGCCGGGAAGTCGTCGTCGCTGACCTGCAGGGGATGGAAGGCCTGCCAGCGACGCTCGCCATCAACCAGGATCGGGGCGCCCTCCAGATGGGTCGTTTTGCTCGGAAACTCGGCCCTGTCTTCGGCCAGATGCAGCACCGTGTTGTTGCCGTGGCCGACCCCGAGCAGCAGCACCCAGCCATCCAGCGCGTAGAGCTTGCCGATCGGCGAAGCGTCGCCGAACAGGCAGTCCAGCGGGTGCTCAGCGACGATCTCAGCGGCCAGCGGGCCCAGGGCAGCGTGCGACACCTGGGGATGCTGGCTGCGCAACACGCCGGGATAGGTGCGGAACAGCTCCGGGATGGCGCCCATGATGCGGGTTGGCGTGTGGTGCGGATCGTAGGCGGGCATCTCGGCGCGAATCTGCTCCCACCACTGCTCCGGTGCCGGCGGGTTCTGCCAGTTGGCCGGCTCGGAGAGCTGAGCTGAGTGAGCGGGCATCATCAGCGTGCCCTCCGGTCCCAGCGCCTTGAGCAGACCGTCCACCACCGTCTGCGCGCTGCCCACCACGAAGCCGAGCTGCGACATGGCGCTGTGCACGTTGAGCAGCATGCCTGGCCGGACGCCGAGTGCCTGCACCTCGCGGGCGATGACCTCCGGGGTGATCAGGTGGCCGCTTTCGGCAGCGGCCTGCATCACGCTGTGCTCGGTGGGTTTTTCGGTGGTTGTCTCGGTCATGTCTGTTGCCGGAATCGGCCCGCAAGGCCCTCGCAGCGGGGGATTTCCGGAGCCGCTTATCAACGGTTTTTCATAGAGCGAACTAGTCTAACGTCCGGAATTCCCGGGCGTATACTCGGGAAAGCGCCGGATCTTCGGGAGGGAAAATCATGCGCAGGCTTTACTACATCGCCGACGACCTTCCTACCACCCGTGCCATCTCCGAAACCCTGCATGACGAGGGCATCTCGGACTGGAACTTTCACGTGGTGGCGAAGGATGAAGACGGTCTGTATCGGCACCACATCCATTCGGCTACGCCCATTCAGCAGCTGGACATCGTTCATACTGGCGAGCGTTTCGCCATGATCGGTGCGGCGGTGGGCCTGTGCGCCGGGCTGATCGCCTTTTTCAGCGCTGGGCTGACCCTGCTGTCGGTGTTTGCGATCACCCTGGTGGCGGCGCTGTTCGGTGCCTGGCTGGGCGGCATGGTCGGGTTGTCCCGGGAGAGCTACAAGCTCGAGCCGTTTCACGAGGAAATCGAGGCGGGTCGCTACCTGATCATGGTGGACGTCAGGCAGGAGAGCAAAGCGCGGGTTCGGGAGATCATGAACATGGGCTTCCCGCGGGTGCGCTTCTGCGGCAAGGATTCCACCTTCATCAACCCGTTCAAGAGCCCGCGGCAGATCTACCCGCAGACTACGCACTGAGGGCAGCGAGTCGGCTGGTCCGTATCAACTGAAGATGCGGACCAGGTCGCTGCTTGCCGGTGATTCGATCAATCCCCGATCGGTGATCAGCCCTGTTACCAGCGCGGCCGGCGTCACGTCGAACGCCGGGTTGTATGCGTCAACCTGGGCGGTCCCCGGCCCCAGCACTTCAGAAGCGTGCCGCTGCTCGATGATCACGGCCTCCCCGGTGGCCGTGTGCGGGTCGAACGTGGAAGAAGGGCAGGCAACGTAGAACGGAACGCCGTAGTGCCTGCAGAGCACCGCCAGATTCAGGGTGCCGATCTTGTTCACTACGTCGCCGTTGGCGGTTACCCGGTCCGTGCCGACCAGCACCAGATCAATCTCGCCGGCCGCGAACAGGCTGGCGGCTGCGTTATCGCAGAGCACGGTGACATCGATGCCGGCAGCAGCCAGCTCCCAGGCGGTTAGGCGCGACCCCTGCAGCAGGGGGCGGGTCTCGTCGGCGTAAACGGAGAAGCGCACACCCGCCGCATGGCTGAGATAAAGCGGGGCGGTGGCCGTGCCCAGCTCGGAGACCGCCAGCGCCCCGGCGTTGCAGTGGGTAAGCACCCGGGCGCCGGCTGTGATCAGCGGTTGGCCGGCTTCGCCGATGGCACGGCAGATCTGCCGGTCTTCCTCGTGGATTGCCTTTGCCTCCTCTGCCAGCGCCGCGTAGCCCGGCGTGCGCTCGGCTCGAGCCAGCAGCCGATCCACCGCCCAGGCCAGATTCACGGCGGTCGGTCGAGCCGCTTTCAGCGCGGCTGCGTTGCTGCTCAGGGTTTGCGGAAAGTCCGTTTCAGGCACGTCCCGCATGGTTCGAGCCAGCGCGTAGCCGGCGGCGATGCCGATGGCCGGAGCGCCGCGTACCGCCAGGGTCCGGATGGCATCGATTGCGGCTTCGAGAGACTTGATGTTCAGGTAGCTCACCTCGACGGGCAGAGCCCGCTGATCGAGCAGCTTGAGCTCGCCGTCGTTCCAGACGACCGCTGCGGGCACGCTGGTCTGCAGATCGTCGGCGACGCTCATGATTCGTCCGGATCCGGCGGCTCGTCTTCCTCCGTTTGACCAGGCGGATGGGATTGCAGCGCCCGTGCCAGGTAGGAGACCAGCAGGCCGCCGGTATCCCGCGCGGTACCGCCACAGGCGAACACCCCGTCCTCGTGGCCGAGGGTTGCGAACACCAGCGGTCGGGAGTGATGAGTGGCCATCAACTCAGCCACGGCGACCACCATCTCCGGTGAGCCGTAATCCACGTCCAGTGCTGTGGTCGGTAGCGCCAGCTGCACGGCCACCTGCCAGAGCTCCGGGCAGTGGCAGTGAAAGACCCACTCGATCCGGGGATCGGCGGCGTAGATCATGGCGTGGGTCAGGGTTTCCGAGGACGGTGGCTGCTGACCCTCGGCGTCGACCCAGAACCGATCCAGGTTGCAGCCCACCACCCGGGTCAGGTCGTCGTCCGTCAGCTGGCGTACACCGCCGGTCTGGCTGGCGGTGATCACGAACTCCTCCGGCTGCTCCGGGTCCCGGGCGCTCAGGTTGCCGAATCCCAGGCCCTGGTAGCGCTCCGGCGTCTGGCCGACGCCGCCGAGGCGAACGAGTATCTCCCGCCAGGCGCGGATCTGCTGAAGCATGTCTTCGCTTGCCACCTGGGAGCCGGGGGCTTTCAGGTCGTAGGCGAAGCGGATGGCGCCCTCCGCGGGCGTTTCGTCTGCCACGTCCGTCTTGGTTCCGATCAGTTTTCGGGTCGGCGAATCCCGGTACAATTGCCGGCTCATTGCGAACTGTGAGGATGCCACGTTTTGCGAGTGGATAAAGCAGCCGGCGCGTTGGGCGCCTACGTCAAAGACGTGTCCCTGGCGGACGCGGCCGCATCCAGTGATCTGTTTGCCGAGATCCGGGAGGCGCTCCTGACCCATCAGGTGCTGTTCTTCCGCGACCAGGACATCACGCCGCTGGACTATCAGGCGTTTGCTCGTCAGTTCGGTCAGGTGGAAGGTCACCCGGCCTATCAGACGGTGCCGGAAGCACCGGACGTGCAGATTCTGGAAAGCACGCCGGAAGCGCCGAGCAAGATCGAGGTCTGGCACACCGACATGACCTTCCGCCCGGCGCCACCGGCGATCACCCTGCTGCACGGGCAGGTCATTCCCGCCTACGGCGGCGATACGCTCTGGGCCAGCATCAGCGCCGCTTATGAGAATCTCTCCGCGCCGATCCGCCAGCTGGTGGACGGGCTGGAGGCGGTGCACGATTTCCGCCACGGCTTTCAGGAAAGCCTGGCGGAGCCCGGCGGGGCAGAGCGGCTGGCGCCGGCCATCGCCGAGAACCCGCCGGTGACGCACCCGCTGATCGTCACCCACCCGGAGACGGGCAAGCGGGTGATCTACGTCAACGCCCTGTTCACGACTCACATCGTGGGCCTCAGCCGGGAGGAGAGCCGGATGCTGCTGGAGTTCCTCTACCGCCACGTCGTAACAGAAGAGCACACGGTACGCCTGTCCTGGGAGCCGAAGACGGTTGCGATCTGGGACAACAGATCGACGCAGCACAAGCCGGTGAACGACTTTTTCCCGCAGCATCGGAAGATGCACCGGGTCACCATCGCCGGTGAGCGGCCGGTGGCCGAGGCGGCGTGAGCTCGGGCTGGCGGCCGCTGGCCGGGCCCGCCGGCGCGGAGCGGGATGACCTGGACTTCACCGACGTAGAGTCGTCGGTGCTGCGCCAGGCGCTCTACGAGCACAAGCTGCTGGTGCTGCGCGACCAGACCCTCGATCCGGCCTCATTCACCGCCGCCGCAGCCAGGCTCGGCGAGCTCGACCTCTATCCCTTTGCTGAGCCGATCCCGGGCAGCCCGCACGTGGTGGCAGTGGTTAAGGAAGCCGAGGATCGGAGCAACTTCGGCGGTGACTGGCACACGGACACCGCCTACGTGGCCGAACCACCGGCGATGACGCTCCTTTACGCGGTGGAGGTGCCTGAGGAAGGCGGCGATACCCTGTTTGCAGATACGGTGCGTGCCTTCGAAGGCTGCTCGGAAGGCCTGAAGGCGACGCTGCGCAGCCTGGTTGGCCACAACACCGCCAGCCTGGTGCATCAGCCTGACGGTGGCTACGCCGGCATCACGGGCGAGAGCGTGGCCCTGAAGGATGCGGATCGGGAGACGGAAGCCGATCATCCGCTGGTCGTAGCGCATCCGGAAACTGGCCGCGAAGCACTTTTCTTCAGCCTGATCCACACCAGCCATTTTCAGGGCATGAACCGGCTGGAGAGCCTGCCGCTACTGAATTATCTGCACGCGCGGGTGACTGCCCCGGAGAACGTGACTCGCCTGCACTGGCAGCCGGGCACCCTGGCGATCTGGGACAACCGGGCCGTGCAGCACTACCCGTTGAACGACTACCACGGCAAGCGGCGGGAAATGCACCGGATCATTCTCAAAGGTGACCGGCCCGCGGCGGCCTGATTGGTCGGGCGCGGTCGTGGGCCGTACGGATTACCAGCTGGATTGGGCCGGGATGCCCGCGCCAGGCGTCGCTGCCGCGATCGCCTGCCGCTCTTCCACCCAGGCGCGGAGCTCGGCGTCGACATCCGCCTCGGCCATTGCCGCGAGCAGCTGGGCAGCCAGCTGCGGCTCGTTCCTGAACAGCGTCAGGTAGGCGTCCTTGGCCTGCTCGATCATGCCCAGGGCCAGGTAGGCCTCACCGCGATACTCGATGGCGGGGTAGAAGTCGGGCTTGATGGTCAGCGCGAAGTTGTAGGCGCCGAGAGCCTTGCGGAAATCGCCCGCCTTGCGCAGTGAGTAGCCGAGCTCGTTGGCCGCCTCGTAGTGATTGAGCTGCAGCTTGAGCGCTTTGCCGAAGTAGGTGGCTGCCTCCTCGAAGGCGTCATCGGCCGCGGCCTGCTGGCTGGCCCTGTCGTCCGGGTCGCTCGCCCGTGCCGCCGCTGCTTCCCGGGCCAGAGCCCGTTCCTTGGCGCTGAGGCCGCGCTGATAGTGGGCGCTCGCGGTATCGTCGGCGCTCTGACCTTCGGGGATCTCCTCAGCGCTGGCGCCCGGGGTGCCGGCGGCATTCAGTGAGTGAGCCGAGAGCACGGCGATGAGGCCGAACGCTGTCAGAATTGCGCTCATCCGCTGGCTCCGGTGGGTTCGCATCCGTCGCTTTATCGCCTTCATCTTGCGCATCTCAAGCCATGTCCGGCGTAGAAGTGTACTACCTTGATTGCTGCCCGGTCTTGCGGTGCGACAGCACCGGGGCTACTGTGCCTCCCCCCGATTTCGAGGCGGCTGAGATGCGGACACCTACGATCAGACTCCAGCGGCTGTTTGCGCCGGCGCGCCGGTTGGCGGCTGCCGTCCTGCTGCTGCTCTCCCTGCAGCCGGCAATGCTGGCAGCCAGCGAGGCCGTTGCCGATGCCGAGATCAAGGCGCTGGCCGCCATGGAAGCGTTCCTGACGGCGTTCAACGCCCGGGACGAGGCTGCCTGGGCGGATACGCTGGTGTTCCCGCACGTGCGCCTGGCCAGCGGCACGGTGGTGGTTTACGAGACCCGGGAGGCCTTCCTCGAGGCGATGGATCTGGATGCCTTTGCCGCCAACATCGGCTGGCGACGCAGCACCTGGGACGACATGGCGGTGATCCAGTCGTCGGCGCAGAAGGTGCACATACGGGTGACGTTTTCCCGCTTCGATGCGAACGACGAGCTGATCGCCAGCTACGACTCTCTCTACATCATCGAGCCGGTGGACGGCCATTGGGGCGTTCGGGCGCGATCGAGCTTCGCGCCCTGAAGCGCTGAGCAGGACAACCCAGGAGTACGGGCTGTGACGGATAATTCAGACTGGTCGGACGACACCTTCGGTTTCGAAACCCGGGCCATTCACGCGGGCCAGAAACCTGACCCGACCACCGGTGCGGTGGTGACGCCGCTGTACCTCACCTCCACCTACGTGCACACCGCACCTGGGGAGTACGCGGGCTACGACTACTCCCGGGCAGGCAACCCGACTCGGGCGGCCTACGAAGCCTGCGTCGCCAACCTGGAAGGCGCCCGCTACGGCTTCGCGCTCGCGTCCGGCTGCCTCGGCAGCACCACCGCGATGCACCTCCTGAGCCAGGGTGATCACGTGGTGGCGAACGACGACATGTACGGCGGGACCTACCGGCTCTTCGAGGAGGTGTTCCGCCGCTGCGGGCTCGACTTCAGCTACGTGGACATGACGGACCCATCGGCTCTGGAAGCGGCCATTCGCCCGGAGACCCGGATGGTCTGGCTGGAGACGCCCACCAACCCGCTGATGAAGCTGATCGACATCGCCCGGGTCGCCGAGATTGCCCACGCGGCCGGCGCGCTGGTGATGGTGGACAACACCTTCATGAGCCCCTACTTCCAGCGCCCGATCGAGCTGGGGGCAGATCTCGTCCTGCACTCCAGCACCAAGTTCATCAACGGCCACAGCGATCTGATCGGTGGCGTGGTGATCACAGACGACGAGTTGCTGGCCGAGCGGCTCGACTTCCTGAACCGCTCGATGGGTGGCATCCAGTCGACTTTCGACACTTACCTGTGCCTGCGCAGCCTGAAGACGCTGGCAATCAGGATGCAGGCCCACGAAGCCAACGCCATGGCGGTGGCCCGCTTCCTCGAGGACCATCCGAAGGTGGCTTCCGTCGCCTACCCGGGGCTCGCCAGCCACCCGCAGCACGAGCTGGCGGGACGCCAGGCCAGCGGCTACGGCGGCATGGTGTCCGTCGAGCTCAACGGCGGGCTGGAAGCAGCCCGGGCGGTGATGGCCAACGTCGCTGTGTTCACCCTGGCGGAAAGCCTCGGCGGCGTGGAGTCGCTGATTGAGCATCCGGGCCTGATGACGCACGCCAGCCTGACCCCTGAGCGGCAGGCAGAGATCGGCATCACGCCGGGATTGCTGCGCCTCTCCGTCGGCATCGAAACGCAGGAAGATCTGCTCGGCGATCTGGACAGGGCATTGGCCAGTGCCTGACGAACCTCCCTCTGAAGTGCTGGATGATCTGGATCGGCACATGGCAGAAGCGGGCAGCCTGGCGAAGGCTGCGGTGCCGCCGGGCATGTATCTGGCCTGGTGTGCAAACCTGCAGCTGATCTCCGGCCATTTTCAGCAGGCGCACGAGGATGCGCTGCTGCGGCTGCGCTACCGCGAGCTGAGCCCGGCCGAGTTTTTCACCGCCACCACTACCGGAACCCTGGAGCTCTCGCAGCTCAGCCCGAGCGGCGGTGACTTCAGCAGAGCCTACTATCACCGCTACATGGCAGACTTCCGCTCCACCTTCTCGGACGATCCGTACGCCGTGCGCGACGACTGGGCTCACTACGATCAGATCGCCGCCGTCCTGACCCGGCACTTCATGGCCTGGAAAGACGGTGGCAGGGCGAAGCGGCTTTACCCGCCGAGCAACGGCGAGCGGCTCGGCAAGCGCAGCAAGTGGTGGCGGCGGTGGCTGAAGTGAGCGGCTTCCGGCCACAGGATGTAGAGATCTATCGGCCCTATCCGGACGAGATTCCCTGGGAACTGCTGGCGCTCACCGAGCCGGACGAGGACCGCCTGCTGGACAACGCCGACGCGGACTTCATGCGGGTGGCCAAGCATGAGGGCGAGGCCGTTGGCGCCTATGTCATTCACCCGGAGACGCCAACAGTTTACGTCCTCGGCAACCTGGTGGTTGATCCGGCCTGGCGCCGACGCGGGCTCGGCCGCTGGCTGCTTGGTCACGCCATAGGGATCAGCGAGTCCAAAGGCGCCCGGGAGATTCTCATCCGGCGAGCCCCCCAGTCGGCCAGGGGGCTATTCGAACGCATCGGCTTTCAGGCGGACGGTGCCGAGCTGCGACTGGTGCTGATGCCGGAGTAGGCGTCGACCCGTTTCACCTCAGGCAGCGCTGCTTCGCGGCCGCTCCACTTCCTTTCCCGTGTACAGCGCCTTCGGACGCACCAGCCGATTGTCGACGCGGGACTCCACGAAGTGCGCGAGGTAGCCGTAGACCCGTGCCAGCGCGAAGTTCGCCGTGAAGAACGGGGTCGGGATACCCAGGGTCCGGTAGATCACGCCCTTGTAGAACTCCAGGTTCGCGTACAGCGACTTACCTTCCTCGGCCATCCGCTCGATGAAGCGATCCTCGATGGCGACCAGGGTCAGATAGGTCTGCTCGTGTGGGGTTCCGGCGCAGAGGTCGGCGGCCAGTGCCTTCAGGTAGCGGGCGCGCGGGTCGAGCACTTTGTACTCACGATGGCCCATGCCCATCACCTTGGTCTTCGTTGCCAGGCACTCGTCGACGAAGGCTGCTGCCTTGTCGGGACTGCCGACGCTGTCCGCCGTTTCCAGGGCAGCCTGGTCGGCACCGCCGTGCAGCACCCCGTGCAGGGTCCCGAAGGCTGCGGACAGCGCGTTTTCCACCGGCGCCAGCGTGCTTGCGCAGGCGCGGGCCACAAAGGTGCTGGCATTGAAGCTGTGCTCGATCTGCAGGATCTGGGTGACGCTGTAGGCACGGCGTGCGATGTCCGTATTCGGCGCGCCGATTCGCTCGAGAAACTGCAGGGCAGGATCCAGGGAGGCTGCCTCAGCCACCGCTTCTCGGCGCAGGTGAGTCGCGACCAGCGCCGGAAGCTTGGCGGCGATGGCAAATCCCTGAGCCGCCTCGCCGCGCTCGGCAAAGGCTGCAGTTCGGTCCAGCAGCGGCGTCAGGCCCTGCAGCACGTGCATGGGGTGAGTATCTGCCGGCAGCGACAGCACCAGCGCCCGTTCCCGCTCGGACAGCTCGGCATGGGCGGAGACTTCTGCTGCCAGGTCCCCGGAGCGCGCGTCATCCACCACCAGAGCGGCCACCTCGGCGAAAGGCGCGTCCACCAGCTCGTCGATCGGCACGCCCCGGTAGCTCAGCACGCCGGCGTCGCCGTCGACCAGGGAAATGTTGGTGGTATCCACCACCACACCTTCCAGGCCGCGTTTGATTTCCGTATTGCTCGTCATTGTCTTTCCTCCTGTCTCAGGCTGGTCCCCGGCAGTTGGTCGCGCGTGGCGACCACGGCAGACAGGTTAGAGGTTCGACCTGGAGCGACCCATAGCGTCCTGCTTACCGATTCAGAAGTGCGGCTAATGGTGCCTGCTGCCCGCGGCGGACGGGCGTCTCAAGGAGCCTCGGCAGGATAAGGTCGGCTTATGCTTCTATAAGAACGGCGGGCCGAGGCTCGCTGGAGGTGCTTCTGGCGCCCTGCTAGGCTGGTTCGATGCAGATCGAACGGCACGAGATCCGGATCTTTGCCGCGGTGGTGGAAGAGGATGGTTTCTCCCGCGCCGCGGAGAAGCTGGATGTTTCCCAGTCCGCGGTCAGCCAGGCCATTGCCAATCTGGAGCACAAGCTCGATACCCAGCTGCTCGTTCGTGGCCGCAAGCTGGCGCTCACCGAGTCAGGCAAGCGGCTGTTTTCTTTCTCTCGGATGGTCATCAACGAAGAGTCCCTGGCGCTGGATGACATTCAGCGGATCCGGACCGGTGCGCTCTCGACGCTGAACCTGGCCATGTCCAGCGCCGTGAATCGCTTCCACGGCGAGCGGCTGCTGCTCGAGTTCTGCGAGAAGAACCCGCTGACCCGCCTGAAGCTCGATGTGGCGCCCAGCCGGGAGATGGTCTACGGCGTCGACGAGGATCGCTGGGAGCTTGGGTTCGGTCCTTTTCAGAGCCGCATGCCCGGACACTTCGAGCTGCTGCCGCTGTTCAAGGAAACCCGTTTTCTGGTGGTGCATGAAGACCATCCCGACTTCGCTCAGCTGACCAGCGAACCGGCGGCCAACATGTCGCGCCAGACGCTGCTCGCCAGCTATCTGGACGATCCGGGCAAGCGGCCGGGCAATCAGCGGATCCGGGATCAGGTGCAGGATGTCTGGGAAGTCAGCCATTTGGAGCTGCGCCTGGCGCTATGCGCGGCTGGCAAGGGCATCACCTATCTGTCCGACCGGTTGCTGGCGGATATCGACGGTTACCACGCGATAGAAGGTTTGGAGGTGTCGAGCTTCGAGCGGGAAGTCGGCCTTTACTACAAAAAGCACCAGGCCCTGTCGGAAGGCGCCAAGCGCTTTATCGGCATCTGCCAGCGATCGTTCAGCCCGGTTGCGAGCGCTGCTCCAGAGACTCAGACGACCCCTTAGCCTCAGCGGACGCCCGCTTCAGCCCCCAGGCCATGGCCGGCGTGGCGACGATGAGCCACTCGGCAACGATCAGGTTCGGCACCCAGCAGAGCCAGGCAACGGCGGGGTAGAACTCAGCGAAAGACAGCCCGAACACGGCCTGGGAGACGCCCAGGTAGATGCGCAACGTCACCGCCGCGAAGGTCAGGGCAAAGTTGCGGATCATCCACACCCGATGCGCCTGGATATCGCCACGCCTGATCGCTGAGTAGGCCTGCCAGCCGCTGACAAGCCAGACGACGCCGAGCAGGAAGAAACCGAACTGGCCGGCCAGGCCACCATCGGCCCGCGCCGCCATGACGATGCCGCCGATCCCGCCGATCAGCACCGCGATCAGGTAGGTGCGGCCGAGCCAGCGGTGCAGCTCGATCCGTCGGGCCCGGATCCGGGGCAGAAACTGGAAGCCGCCGATCAGCAGCGCGACGCCGCTGCCGAGGACGTGAAAGCCGGCGTAAAGAGGAATCTCGGCAAAGCGCTGCTGAAAGTCCTGACCGCCGGAGAGTCCGGCCTGAAAGAGGAAAGCGTGGGCAGCGATCAGGATCGAGGTGAAGATCATCAGCCCGAGCAGAATGCGAACAGACAGGGTCATGGCGGTATCTCTCTCCCGCTGGCCTGTCCGCATGTTAGCACCTGGGGGGTTCAGTGCGGGACGTTGTCCTCTCTGGCTGCCCGGCCCAGATAGCCGCCGTGATGACGCAGCCCCCAATCCTCGCGGGTGACGCCTTTCTGCTCCATCAGCGCCAGGGCAATCGCGTCGCTGATGGCGAGCATGACGGCCATGGAGGCAGAGGGGGTGAGGCCAACCGGGCAGGGCTCTTCGATCTCGCCCATGTCCAGGACGAAGTCGGAGAGATTTCTCAGCTCGGAGTCCGGATGCGAGGTGATGCCGATGATGGTGGCGACGCCGAGGTGCCGGGCCAGCTCTAGGATCTCCAGCACCTCACGGCTCTTGCCGCTGGTGGAGAAGGCGATCATCACGTCGTGGTCATCGACGATACCCAGATCGCCGTGGGCCGCCTCCGCTGCGTGCACGAACACAGCCGGCGTGCAGGTTGAGCAGAGGGTGGCAGCAAACTTCTCGGCGATGTGACCGGCCTTGCCGATGCCGGTGGTGATGATCTTGCCGTCACAGGCCTGCATGACCTCCACCGCGCGCACGAACTCTTCCGTCACGTTCACTGAGCGGATGGCGTCCGCTTCGGCATCGAGGGTGGCGCGCATGCGCTCGAGAATGTTCATCTGGCTGACGTCTTCCTGTCGGGTTGCTAGTCTTCGCGAGGTAACGCGATGGGACGGGCTAGGGTGAATTGAGCGAAATGGGGAGTCAACCGGGGATCGGATCGCTGCCGCTGATTCCCTGGCCGGCCTCGGTGGATGTCGGGTCGGGCAGCCTGCAGCTCGAGAGTGCTGCGCTCACCGCCGAGTTCGAAGCGGCGAGCACGCCGCTGGTTGCGGACGCGGTCGCCCGGCTGAGCGCGGACGTGGCCAAGCTGACCGGACTGCCGGCCGGCGCCCCAACCCCGATCAGAATCCGCACCTCCGAAGCCGAGGCGTCGGCGCCCGGAATGCAGGAAGATGAAAGCTACTGGCTGGTGGTGGACGATGCCGGAATCTACCTGGACGCTGCGACGCCATGGGGCGCGCTGCGGGGCCTGGCGTCGCTGACCCAGCTGATTGGAGACGATGGCTGCATTCCCCATCTGGCGATCGACGATCGGCCGCGTTTCTCCTGGCGGGGCCTGCTTCTGGACCCGGCCAGGCACTTCCTGCCGCTGCCGGCACTCCTGCGTACCCTCGATGGCATGGCGCGGTGCAAGCTGAACGTTCTGCACCTGCACCTGACCGACGACCAGGGCTTCCGTTTCCAGGTGCCGGGCTATCCGAAGCTGGCGAGCGCGGAGCATTACTCTGCAGCGGACCTGCGCCTCGTCGTCGAGCGCGCTGCCGCGCTCGGCATCCGGGTGGTGCCGGAAGTGGACATGCCAGGTCACGTGACAAGTTGGCTAACGGCCTACCCGGAGCTGGGTTATCAGCAGGTCCAGCAGGCGGAGCGATTCGGCGTGCACGCGGCCTGCCTGGATCCGACCAGCGAAGCGGTCTACGCGGTGATCGCGAGCATTCTGGATGCGCTGGTCGACCTCTTCCCCGATCCCTGCCTGCACATCGGTGGCGACGAGGTCAGCCCGCGCTGGTGGTCTGAAGACCCGAAGGTGCAGGCGCTGATGGCGGCCGAAGGCCTTGCGGATGTGCGGGCAGTGCAGGGCTACTTCAACCGGCGCGTCGCTGAGATGGTGGTCGCCCGCGATCGGCAGGTGGTCGCCTGGGACGAAGTGATCGATGCCGGCATGGAGTCAGACTGGATCATCCAGGCCTGGCGCGGCGTCACCATGCGCGATCGCGTGACCGCCGCTGGCGGCCGGGTGCTGCTGTCGGCGCCTTACTATCTGGACCTTCACTACCCCACGGACGTGCACTACGGCTTTGATCCGGGCGCGGCGCAGTCGGTGCTCGTCGAGCGCGAAGACAGCCTGGTCAGCGACCCGCGCATTGCCCATGTTGCCGGTGGCCTGCGCTGGACGGAGCAGTGGCGTGAGGGGGCCGTGGACAGCGGCTCTGACCCCGAGCTGATACTGGGTGGCGAAGCCTGTCTCTGGAGCGAGCTGGTGACCGATGCCGTGCTCGACCTGCGGCTCTGGTCCCGGCTGCCGGCCGTGGCCGAACGGTTCTGGTCGCCGGGAACGCTGGTGGATGCCGAGGACGCCTGCCGACGCCAGGATGGGTTTCAGGATCGGATGCTGCCGCTCGCCGGCATCGACCTGGAGCAGCAGGCAAGCTCACGATGGCGGGCGCTGGGCGTCAGCGAAAGCTGGGACGAGCTGGTAAGGATGCTGGAGCCGGTGAGATGGTACGGGCGGCTGCTCGGGATGGAGGCGCTGCGGGCCAGAATCGCTGGCTCTGAGATGCCGCAAGCCAGGCCCTACGATCTGTCCTCGCCGCTGGATCAGCTCATTGATCATCTGCCGGTGGAGAGCAGAGACGCACGAGACGTTGCTGAGCTGTGCCGCAATGCGGACGCTGGTGATTCGGCAGCACGGGATCTGCTGCAGATAACCCTGGCCCGGTGGCGGGAGCTGGCGGCAGCCAGCACCGATGCGCCTCAGGGTCTGGGACCGCTGGCAGTGCGGCTCGCCGAGCTGGCAGGAATCATTGAGCAGCGCCTGGCTGGCAGCACCGTCGAGCCAGCGGTGCTGGTTGAGGTGATTCGCCCCGAGGGAGAGTTCATGCTGGCGCTGCCGCCGGCCCTGCAGCGCTGGCTGGTTGGCCCTTGAGCCCGAACGCTGTGCTGGAAGCCGGCTGGGGCCTCTCCGGTGCCAGTCTGGAACCGCTTGGTCGCGGGCACATCAACGATACCCTGCTGGTCAGATCAGCTGCGCGGGAGCCGGTGGTTCTGCAGAGAATCAACGAGCAGGTGTTTGTCGACGCCGGTCTGGTGATGGCCAACCTGGAGCGGGTTCAGGCGCATCTGGAGACGGCGGCACCTGGCCTGATACCGCCGCTGGTGAAGACGCTGACCGGTCAGAGCGCCTTCGTCGATGAGCAGGGTGGCTGGTGGCGGCTCTGGCACTTCCTGCCGGATGGCCGGACCATCGAGCAGACCCGTGATCCGATCATCTGTCGCGAGGCTGGTCGGGCCTTCGGTCGCTTCCAGCGGTTGCTCAGCGATCTGCCCGGGCCGCCGCTCGAGCCGACGATCCCCGGATTCCTGGAGCTGGGTGGCTACCTGGAACGCTTCGATCAGATCAGCGGCGCCACTGCCGATGCAGAAGCGGCGATCGCGGAGGCAGGCGGCCGGGACCTGATCGATGCGCAACGCTACCTCGTAAAAGCGCTGCCGAAAGGTGAGACGGTCATTCATGGCGACTGCAAGCTGAACAACCTGCTGTTTGCCGGGAGCGGCTCGGCCGTCCGCGCCGTTCTCGACCTGGACACCATCATGGCTGGCCACTGGGCCTGGGATTTCGGCGATCTGGCGCGCTCGGTGCTGACCGGTGCGCTCGATGGGGAACAGACCGGCGACAGCGCCGCGATCCCGGACCTGTTTGCTGCGCTAGTGGCAGGGTTCAGCAGCGGCTGCGGTCGTCCGCTGGAGCCGCGACTGCTCGCCCTGGCCCCCGCCTACGTCGCCTTCATGCTCGGCGTGCGCTTTCTTACGGACCATCTGCAGGGCGACCGCTACTTCAAGGTGAGCCGACGGGGTGAAAACCTGAGCCGCGCCCGCCGTCAGTTTCAGCTGAACGCCGCTCTGCCGATCGACGACCTGGAAGCGATCGCTGAAGAGGTGCTCAAGGATTAAGCGGCGACGGCGCCCAGCACCAGGTTGACGATGCCGATCATGATCAGCACGAAGAGCGCGGTGAAGATGATGCCGATGGCGATGAACTGGCTTGGCTTGCCTTTGGCGAAGTCCCGCTTCCGGTTCTGGCTAGATTGCACGCCGAACCCGGCTGCCAGCGCGCTGCCGATCAGCTGCATGAGCGTCAGGCCCTCTTCGTCCTCGGATGGCTGCTCGCTGGGTTCGGTGTTTCCGGTCAACAGTCTGTCCCTCTGAAAGCTCGGGCGTGGGTGCGCGAGTATAGCGCCTTGCGGGTCCGGAGCGCGGGTGCGATGCTGAGAAAATGGAACTGCATCCCGACAGCCAGGATTTCACCTGGGTCCCGCCAGCAGGCCCCTTTCAATTTCTGACGCCGGAGCAGGCGCGTGCTTACTCGGAGGAGGGCGGCTTCGTGCTGGCCGATGCGTTCGACGCGGCCGAAGTGGCGGCCGTGCTCGCGGCCATCGACCCGCTGGAAGCCGAGGCAGAAGCAGCGCTTGCGGCGACGCCTGACCGGGCGTTCAGCATCGCCCGGGCGGGGGAGATCGTCTTCTCGCCGCACCTGGTTGCCCGTTCGGAGGCGCTGGCCGCGTTCTCCCGGCACACGGTGTTTCAACAGTTGACCAGGGAGCTGATCGGCCCGGACGTGCGTCTGTATTGGGACCAGCTGGTGTACAAGAAACCCGGCACCGCCGATGAGTTTCCCTGGCACCAGGACAACGGCTACACCTTCGTCAGGCCGCAGCAGTACCTCACCTGCTGGGTGGCGCTCACCGACGCGACGGAGGCAAACGGGTGCCCGTGGATCGTCCCCGGTGCGCATACCCGGGGGACGCTGGTGCACCGATGGACGGATCTCGGCTTCGAGTGCCTGCAGCGGCCTGAAGGAGCGATCCCGCTCGAGGTTCGGGCCGGCTCGATCGCCGTGTTCTCCTCGCTGACGCCGCACCGGACCGGGCCCAACCTCACCGGGTCGACCCGCAAAGCCTACATCCTGCAGTACGCCCCGGCAGGAGCGGTCATGTACCCCCGTGGTGACGAGCCGCGTGCGGCTGACGATCCGAGCTGGCAGTATGCAGTCCTCGAAGCTGGCGAGGCGGTGGAGCCGTCGCGCTGAAGCAGACGCGGCCCCTTTAGCCGATAGACAAAAAGCCCGATAAGAAGCCCGACAAGAGAATCCATGAAGCAGCTGTCCATTCATCATCCGGTCCCGGCCCTGCTGGCGACCGCTCTGCTCATCGCCTGCCTGCAGGGCTGCGCTTCGCAGAATCGCCCGATGCAGCTGGTATCGGGCTCCGGCCCGGTCTACCCGGCGCTCGCCAAGGCGGAACGCATCGAAGGCGCGGTGGTCGTCCGCTACGGTGTTTCCGTAGACGGCCGGGTGATCAACGCGCGGATCGAAAGCGCCGAACCGGAAGGTGTGTTCGAGGATGCAGCGCTTGCTGCAGTCAGGAGCTGGCGCTACAACCCGGCGCTCAGAGATGGCGAGCCGGTGGCGGTGGACAACGTGCTCAGCACGGTGCGCTTCGAGCTGTCCGCCAACGACCGGTACCGGGACTACTGACGGCATGATCAGCGCCACGCTGGTGGATCTGTACACCTACGAGGTGGTGGTGGAGGGCGCTGAGGCGGTCTCGGAAACCACACATCGAGTGACGCTCAGCCCTGAGTACTACAAGAAGCTCTGCGGCGGGACGATCACCCACGAGTGGCTCATCATTCAGTCTTTCAAGTTTCTGCTCGAACGGGAGCCGAACACGGCCATCCTTCGTGAGTTCAGCCTGGAGGAAATCTCCAGATACTTCCCGGAGTATGAAGCGGAGATCAGCTCCAGAGTGGGCTGGAACGGTTGACCCGTCCGGCAGGGCGGGATCAGCGTCAGTCAATTTCGAGTCGGAACAGCCTTTCCGCGTTCAGCCGATAGATCCTGTGCTTGTCCTCATCGCTGATCGGGGCGGCATCGAGTACCTCGATGGCGTGTAGCGGATTTTCCATGGGGTAATCCGTGGCGAACAGGATTCGATCTGCGCCCACAACCTCGTGGGCCAGCATGAGCGCAGGTTCGAAGTCCATACCGCTGGTCGCTACGTAAAAGTTCCCGCGAAGGTATTCGCTGGGTTTCTTTTTGAGTTGGCGTGACTTCTGGCCCGGGCCGCTTGCGATGAACGCGGTGCGGTTGTCGACCCGGTCTATCCAGAAAGGCAGCCCTTCGCCCATGTGTCCCAGCACGACGGTCAGCTCCGGAAAATCGTCGAACACGCCGCCGAGGATAAGGCGCAGCGCATGCAGCGCCGTTTCAACGTTGAACCCGTAGGTGGCGGCGGCGAGCCCCGGATAAGCGGTAAAGGGCGGCAGCATCTCTGGCGATGGTGTTCGCGGATGAAGATAAAGGGGCATCTGCAGCCGGGCCATCTCTTCCAGAAGCGGATAGAACTTCTGCTCGTCCAGATACTCGCCCCTGGTGTGGGAGTTGACGATGACGCCTTTGAGCCCGAGCTCGTGCGCCCGCCTCACTTCCGCCGCCGCCCGCTCCAGCCCCTGCGGTGCAACCGCCGCCAGCCCGGCCAACCGATGCGGATTTGCCAGGACAGTCCGGGCGAGAATGTCGTTCGAGTCGGCCGCCAGGCGAGCGCCGAGATCGGCGTCGAAAACCTGGACGCCGGGTGATGCCAGAGAGACGATCTGCAGGTCGATGCCATACTGATCGAGCATGTCCACTCGGCCGTCTCCCAAGTCGAACAGCCGACCGAGCGCAGCAACCGACGTGTCGCCATCGATGGTGCCAGCCACTTTGCTGATGAAGTTGATGACCTGTGCGGCGTTCTCTGCGCCGACGACGGTCGAGAGCTCTGCTGCCAGCTCACCGGGCTGACCCAGGGCTGTTTCCCAGAAGTGGGCGAAACCCGGTTCCAGCTCAGGTGTTTCTGCGAGCAGCTTCAGATGCTCACCGAATATCTCCGGTGTCAGGAACGCTGCCTCGACGCCGATGCGAAAAAAGTCCGGAGACGGGGTTGCCGAGCTCGCCACCAGGCGTTTGCCGGGGATGGCCGTCATAGCCGAAACAGCGGCCAGCGATCTGAGCAGGTGTCTTCTTGAGTGGCGGATCATTGATTTAGAACCCAGCGACTTTTTCCAACGTGCTGCCACGGACGGATTGCGCCAGTCGCAACCCGCCTGTCACCAGCCTGACCGGCACCGACCCGGCGACTTCCTTCGAAAATTCAGGGCGTCGGGCGAGATCAGCAAACCAGGCCGCCAGCCTCGGGTGGAGGCGCTGGAAAGGATAACCAGCGGCGCTCAGCCGATGGCTGTAGATAAACCAGGCGATGTCCAGCAGGGTCAGCGAATCCCCAGCCAGGTACTTTCTGTGCTGCAGCTCCGCTTCAAACCGCTCGTAGACTGCTCTGAAGTTCTCTGCTGCGCGCTTGGCCTGACTATCTGTTACTCCCTCCCTGGCGTAACGGTTCCAGAATTCCAGCTCAGCCGCTTTGTGCGGATCCGCTTGGCCGTTGATCCTGCCCTCATCCTCGTCGAAGCGCGTGATAGCCGCCTCCTTCTTCTGGGCCAGGAACTTTGGGAACACGAAACGCATGGTGAGTGTTCGGATGTCCATGTGCAGATCGTCTTCTTCCTGCAGGGCGGCAACGAGATCACTTTTCTGCGCAGCAGGAATGAGCGGCGGCTCGGGAAAGGCGTCATCGAGATAGATCAGGATATCGTTGCTCTCGATGTGCACAGCACCATCGTGGATCAGAACCGGTACCAGGCCTCTCGGGTTGATGCCCAGGAACCACGGTTCGTAGTTCTGCGCGGTCGCCAGATTCAGGTGGTGAGGCTGCCAGTCTATGCCCTTCAGGTTGAGGAAGATTCTGGTTTTCTGCGAGCAGGAAGAGCCCTGGAAGTGAATCAGGTGAATGCCCTGCCAATCCAGCACTTCCCGGGTCCTGATGTCGCTGTCATGCAGTTGCATCGCGCACCTCGTTGCGCTGGCTGCCGAGGATCAGCGTGCCATCGCGACTCTGAAGGTCGAGGGTAAGCTCGTCGCCGGGCTCGAGATAGCGAACCCTCTTCTGGGTTTTCACGAGCCGGGTCCTGCGCTTCTCGTCGTTGGTGAAGTTCAGCAGGATCGCCAGGCCCACCCTGGGCGTGGCGTTCAGAATCACGCCGCCAGGCGTGCCGGTCAGCAGCATGTCGCCCCGGTTCATATCGGCGAAGGCGGCGATCTCCGTCAGCGTCTCGGCGGGCTTATGGATGAGCTGATCGGTCGTCGCGTCCTGCTTGACCTCGCCGTTCAGCCTGAGCGTCAAGCGCAGGTTGCTGATCAGCTCGGCCTCGTCCGGGTCGATCAGATAGAGAATGGGTCCGGTGGGGCAGAACGTTCGCTGACCTTTGCCCCTGAACCACTGCAGCATCGGCGCGCCGAACATGAAGTCGCGGGCGGAGACGTCGTTCGCGAGGGTCAGAGCGCCGACGTAGTCGAGCAAGGTATTGTCACTGACCGCGGTGTTGGCGGGCAGGTCCTTTTTCAGGACCAGCGCCAGCTCGATCTCGTAGTCGAGCAGCTCGCAGCCCGGTGGCCGGATGACGTCGTCATAGGGCCCGCAGATGGAGGAGGGCGGCTTGCTGAAGATGAGGTTGTCGCCTTTCTCAGCAACCCCGCCTTCTTCCCGGTGCGAGGCGTAGTTGAGGCCCTGGCAGAAGATCTGCACGTCACTAGTGACCGGTGCGAGCAGGGTGACCCCGCTGAGCGGAACGCGATTCAGCGTCTGTGTTTCGAACCGCTCCGGATGGCTGAAGTAGTCATCCATCAGCTGCCGATGTGATGGGTAGGGTGCCTCCAGCACCGCAATGGCTTCATCCTGCAGCACGCCCCAGCGCGTGGCTTCGAATCGAACGACTGGCAGTCCCATGGCAGTTCTCCTCAGCTGTCAGGCGGCTGATCGTGCTTTCAGCACGCGCGCGATGTTCTTGAACACCTTCAGGTTCCAACGCGAGACGATGAATCCGGGCGTCGGTCCGGGACCCCAGTAGTCGTTCACGTCCGCCACCCCGCAGGCCTGTGCCTCGTGGTCCTGATTGACCAGGTCGGTATCCGTCCAGTGCTCGTGAATCACCCCGAACGGGCTCTTCCAGTAGTCGAAGATCTGCCCGCCGAGGAGGTGCCGGCCGATCCCCCAGACGTGCCTGCGCTTCTTCCGCTTCAGATGCTCGTGGCCGGACATCAGGTCGTCCAGGTTGCCCACCTCGAAGGCAACGTGCTGAACCCGTGCTCCTTCATCCATCGCAAACTGGAAACCGACCACGTGATGGTCCACATACTCCTGGCCGCGATCGAGGCGGCTGAAGATCATCTGGGCATCGCCCTCAGGTAACACTACGGAGTCGGAGGTTTTCAGGCCCAGATGCCGATGGTACCAGTCGTATACAGAGGCCGGATCGGCGCTCTCCAGCACCAGATGGCCGAGGCGTTTCACCCGGGACGGACCCCGCTCCACCGCGGGCAGCGCCCCTTCCCGGGCTCGCTGACCGTTCATGTTGAAGCCGTGGGCCGGCGCGGGGTCGAGCGGATCGAGTGCGGTCCGGCCATACACGATCTCGACCTGCATACCCTGCGGATCGCGCAGCCGCACGCACTGGCCGCCCGACGGCTCGTCCAGGGCGGTGACGGCGGAAGCACCCTCCACATTGGCCATTGCTTCCAGATCGGCAGCGCTGTCTGCTTCGAAGGCGATCGCGTTGACGCCGCCTTCGCCCTGGGTGAGCACGTAGCAGGGCGGCTCAGGGTCGGTTCCGCGCAGGTAGACGGCACCCGCCTCGCGCGCCGCAATCTGGAGCCCGAACTCGCCGAGGAACGCCTCGGCTTTGCCGAGGTCCGGGGCGCTGACCCGGACATAGGCCAGACGCTTCGCTTTGATGGTCGGTTCGGTCATCTTTTCTCTCCCGAAGATGAAGTGTGCTGCGGCGAGTTGCCGCCGTCCTTTTTGATGATGTCTGCCCAGGGCGCCCGGTCTTCTTCGCCGCCGAAGAAGTCCGGATCCCAGAACACGCGGTAGAGGGGAATGTGCACGGTCTCTGCGCGCGGTATCGCTTCGAGCTCTGCGCTCAGGGTGCTTACCCGGTCGGGCTCAATCCCGGCCAAGTCGGTCGCTTCCAGCGGGTCTCGTTCCAGGTGGTAAAGCTCGTAGGCATCGTCCTGCGCGATCAGCTTCCACGGCCACTGGTAGTAAGCCTGAGCGCCGCCCTGGCCCATGGTCACATAAGGCTTGGCGTCAACGGCCTCGCCCGCCGTCAACACGGACCAGCGATCGCCACCGTCCAGATCGCCGGGTGCTTCTAGCCCTGCGGCCGCGAGCAGCGTCGGCAGCACGTCCTGGGCCGTGAACATCGAGGCTTCCCGCCGTGGCGCGAGCACCTCGGGCCAGTGCACGAGCGACGGCACCCGAACGCCACCCTCATAGATCGAGCCCTTGCCGAATCGGAGCGGGGTGTTGTCGGCACCGCCTTCCAGCGCGTTGGTGCGGATGAACTCGAGCATGGTGATCGGCGCCGAGTCGCCGAACCAGTCGTCGACTTTCTCGGCCAGGGCCAGGTAGCCGCCCATGCCCGCATCCCGATTCAGGCCGCCGTTGTCGCTCATGAACCAGATCAGCGTGTTCTTGAGCTCGCCCTGCTGCTTGAGCGCTGCGACGAGGCGGCCGATGGCCGTGTCCAGCTCCGTGACCATGGCGGCGTGCAGCTGGCGGTAGGGGTTCGCCAGGTGTGCGTAGGTCTCGATCGTACCCGCCGGCGCTTCGTTCGGCAGGTGCGGCGCGTTGAAGCTGGCGTAAAGAAAGAAGGGCTGGCCCGGCTCCCGGGCCTCGATGAGTGAGACCGCCTCATCGGCGAGCAGGTGGGTGCTGTAGCCTTCTTCGCGCAGCGTCTTCCCGTTTCGCTGCCAGTCCAAGCCGCCACCGTGCACATGGTCCCAGTAACCGATACCGCCGGTGACGTGGCCGTAGAAGTGGTCGAAGCCGCGTGAGTTGGGGTGGAACGACTGGCGGGCGTGGCCGAGGTGCCACTTGCCGACCAGCCAGGTCTGATAGCCGGCATCCTTCAGGTGATCGGCCAGGGTCTTCTGATCGCGCGGCAGGCCCTGGGTACTGTTCTTGGCGAACTGCCGGTAGATGCCGAGCCGCTGCGGGTTCTTGCCGGTCATGAGTGCTGCCCGGGTCGGCGTGCAGGTCGGTTGGCTGTGGTACTGCTCGAGCACCACGCCGTTAGCGGCCAGCTGATCCAGGCTCGGCGTGCGGATCTCGCTGCCGTGATAGCCGACGTCGTTCCAGCCGAGGTCGTCGGCCAGGATCAGGACGATGTTCGGTCGCTCGGCGAGGACCGGCATGCTGCAGGCAAGGCAGGCCAGCAGCAGCGTCAGCCTGGCCGGCACCTGCTTAGATGAGACCTGCATAAGAGCCGCCATCCAGCTGCAGGTTCTGGCCGGAGATGAAGCCCGCCTGGGCGCTGCACAGATAGGCGCAGGCATCGCCGAATTCTTCCGGCTGGCCGAAGCGCTTGGCGTTGATGGTGTTGGCGATGGACTCCCGGGCCTCGGCCATGCTGAGGCCCTGCCGATCCATCAGCACCTTGGCCATGAACTTCTGGCGATCGGTGTCGAAACGTTCGGGGAGCAGATTGTTGATCGTCACGTTGAAGGCCACCGACTCGTTGGACAGGCCTTTGCACAGGGCGGTGAGGCCGCTGCGCGCTGTTGTGGATAAGCCCATGGCGGCGTGCGGTGACTTCACCATGGCGGAAGTGATGTTGACGATGCGGCCGAACCGGCGCGCCTTCATGCCGTCGAGCACGCCCTGGATCATGAATGCCGGTGCGAGCAGGTTCGCGTCCAGAGCACCCTGCCAATCATCCCGGCCCCAGGTGGCGAAATCGCCGGGCGGTGGGCCCGCGTTGTTGTTCACCAGAATGTCCGGCTCGGCGCAGGCGGCCAGCAGCCTGCCGCGACCCTCCGCGGTGTTGATGTCCGCGGCGATGGCGGTGACCTCACCGCCGCCGAGCTGACTCAGTGCCTCCGCAGTTGCGGCCAGCGACGCCTCGTCGCGGCCGTTGATCACCACGTTGCAGCCCTCGCGTGCGAGCGCCGCGGCGCAGGCGCGGCCCAGACCGCGGGAAGAAGCGCAGACGATGGCGTGGCGCCCGGAAAGTCCCAAGTCCATGTCAGTGCTCCTGAGTTCGGGGAAGGGTGATGCCGGCAAGGGCGTTGCCCAGGCTGTTGCTGAGCGCGGATTGCGGATCCGCCGGTGCTTCCTGCCAGCGCGTGCAGATGTGGCCGTCCGGCCTGATCAGCAGCGCGCCGTCGGCATTGAGCCCGGCGAGCTCGTGAAAGGACGTCCTGGGCGTGAAGTCTTCGCCCTCGGTGAGCACGGCGATCTGATCGTTGGCCCAGCTGGCGCCATCCGGTCCCGTGATCAGCGCGAAGCTGTCACTCGGTAGCCGGCCCAGCAACCAGGGTCCGTCGACGAGCTTCACCAGCGGCAGAAAGTCACCCACCTCGAAGGTCGGTTCGTAACGGCTGATGTCGATCGTTTCCGTATCGACGCAGGCCCCGTAGCGATAGCCGAGCTGCAGATTGAAGCTGTCGAAGTGCGGACGCTGAATCTCCACCGCTTCCTGAATCGCAGGGGTGTCCGGGCTGGCGCAGGCGGCGGCGTAGTGCTCTGCCATGTTCGCCGGCTCCGGTCCGTAGACGGCGCCGAACACATGCATGATCTTGGCGGAGTTGGTCAGGCTCTGCTGGCTGTTGATCTGCGCGATGGTGCGGCGCTCGGGCTCGTAGCTGTCGAGCAGAGTCGCTGCAGCCTCACCCTTCAACACTTTGGCGAGCTTCCAGGCCAGGTTCTCGGCGTCCGCCACGCCTGTGTTCAGGCCGAGGCCGCCGGTAGGCGGGAAGCGGTGCGCAGCATCGCCGGCCAGGAATACCCGTCCCTTGCGATAGGCATCCGCAACCTGGGCAGACATGGTCCAGGGGCTGACGTTTCTGATCCGGAAGTTGTCGATGGGGGCACCGGCGGCGGCCTCGATCAGGGTCCGGCAGGTGGCGTCGCTGAAGTCGTCGCGGCTTTGCGTGGCCGGGTCGTAGGACTGCATGAATACCCAGGTGCGATCCCGCTCGTAGCCGATGAATACGCCACCGGCCTCGGGCGACAGGCAGAAGTAGAGCAGGCCCGGGTGGGCGCTGGTCAGTGCCCGCAGGTCCGCTTCGAAGTGGATCATCAGGTAGTGCTGCAGCGCTTCAGGGCCGGTCATGCCGATGCCCAGCTGGTCTCGAGTGGATGAACCGGCGCCGTCTGCGGCGATCACGTAGTCCGCGTGCACCTCCAGCGGTGCTGCGGCGCCTTCAACATTGAGTGTGGCAACAACGCCGGTGTCGTTTTCGGCCAGGTTGCTGGCGTTGACGCCGCGAAGCAGTGAGACGCCTTTGCAATGGGTGAGCTTGAGGCTCAGAAACTCCTCGAACTTCGGCTGCGGAATGTTCACCAGCGGCCAGGGCGTGAACTCGAGCGCTCCTTCGTCCTGACGTTCGTAGGGCAGGCTGCCGAAGCAGGTGCCGTTCAGGACGTCGACAAAATGCACCTCGCCGCCATCAGCGATGCTGGCACCGGCAGCACGGATGTCGTCGGCCGGGACACCCAGGCGCTGGCAGATCTCCAGCGTGCGGGGATTCACGGCGTGTGCTTTCGGGGCGTCCAGGCGCTCGAGGCGCTTGTCCACCAGCACGCAGCGGATGCCGGACTGAGCGAGGCTGAGGGCGGCGACCATGCCGACCGGGCCGGCACCGATGATGAGAACCTGTGTGGAGAGCATAGCGACGTCCAGATCAGTTTCTGAGAGACCGTTAAAAAATGAGAGTAAATACAAAAATGATTGACCTGTCAAATCGGTCGGCTAGAATGGACTCATGCAGAACTACTTCCGCACTCAGGCAATCGGCTCGACCAAGCGCAATCGCACCCGCAGCACGCTGATCGACAGCGCGATCGACGTTTTCTCCGAGAAGGGGATTGAGGAGGCGAGCATTCATGAGATCACCGCGATCGCGGGGCTCGCCAACGGCACCTTCTACAACCATTTCAAAGATAAGGATGAGCTGGCCATGGCCTCCTCCGAGGCCATCGCGCTCGAGATCGCCAAAGCGCTGGATGGGCGGATGAGTGATCTCGATCGGGGGGTGTCCCGGATCGTGGTCGCTTCCTGGGCATTTCTGCAGATCGCGCTGAGCGCCGAAGCCTGGGCCTGGGTGCTGGTTGGCCAGTATCTGCGCCATCCGAACGTGGAAACTTCAGCGTTCAACTACATGCAGGCGGACATTGAGCTGGCCGCCACGCAGGGGGAGCTCGACGTCGAGGTGGATACTTTCCTGCTCGAGCAGATCGCCTCGCTGATGATGGCCGCCCTGCGCAGGCTGCTGAACGGAGGGTTGCAGCCCGATGTGCTCAGCCGGACCTGCGAGAACATCCTCCGCCTGTTGGGGCTCACGCCCGCCCAGGCACGGCGTGAGGTGGCGCGGGTGAGCGGCCACCCGCTGCTCGAGGCGCCCGTGAGGATTGAGCTGGCCGGCTGAGTATCTGCCACCGCTCCCGGGGCAGCTCAGCTCCGCGCGAAGGCCGGGTCGCTCCGGTCCACCACACCGCTTCTCATCAGCACTTTCAGTCCCTCCCGCCTGGTCAGACCCGACAGCACCTGCCGATTCGTGCGCACATAGTTGAGCACCCGATCCGGTTCGGTTTTCGAGTACTCGCGAAGCGCCCAGCCGATGCCTTTGCGGAGGAAAAACTCAGTGCTCTCCCGTGAGGGCTCGATGAGCCGCTGCAGCAGGGGCCAGTCCGTGTCAGCCTTGAACTTGAGCTGCGCGAGGATGGCCGATCGGCGCAGCCAGATGTCCTCGCCGACGGACCAGGCGAGCAGGTGAGGCTCGATCTCCATGCGGTGATCACGGAGCAGGGGGCCGACCTGGTTGATGGCGATGGGATCCACGTAGTCCCACCAGGCGCCGTCGACGATCAGCCGCTCGAGCAGCTCGAGAAGGGCCGGGCTGGCGTGCTGGCGGTAGGGACTGGCGGCCAGGATCTCCAGCGCTGCGTGTCGTTCCTCCCGCTTCTCCGCCTGCCGCCACAGGGCTTCAATGGTGGCAAGCCAGGCCTCCCTGGAGAGGTTGGGGCGGGCAGTGGCAGCGGCTCGGGAGAGGCGACGTATCTCCGGCATCTGCACCCCGTAGAAGGGCATGGCTGACTTCATGTAGGCCTGTTGCCCGGCGGCGCGCTCCGGGTCCGCAGCTGCCTGAAGGCCGGATCTCAGCTCGGCGATGAGCGATTCGTCGGCCTCAGCTTTCGGCACTGGCGTCCGGCTCTGCGGCCTGGCCGAAGCTGGAGCCGTGCTCGAGGTAGGCGAGCTCGGCCTCGGTGGAAGATCGGCCGAGGACGCTGTTTCGGTGCGGGAAGCGGCCGAAGCGGGCGATGATGTCCCGGTGCTGATGGGCGTACTGCAGGTAACCGCCGGTGTGATGCTTGGCGCCACTGGGCGTCTCGTCCCTGAGCTGAGTGAACAGGCCGACGCACGTGTGCTGATCGATCAGCGACTCCGAGTGCTCGAAGGGCAGGTAAAAAAAGCAGCGCTCGTCGTAGCCGAGCGCTCGGTCCAGGCCGGCCTCGACGCCGTTCCTGGCGGCGTTCAAGGCGGGCCCATCGGTTGCAAACGCCATGGGCGTGCCACGGTGAATGTTGCGTGGGATCTGGTCGGTGAGCAGGATGAAGGCGAGGCAGCTGCGGGCGTCGTCCTGCCAGTGGTCCAGATCCCCATCGGCGGCTCGAGCAGCCAGGCTGGAAAAGTCCTGCCGGCAGCTGGCATCAAACGTCGGGCCGCCGGAGAACCAGCGCTCCCTGTGGGCATCGTCGGCGAAGCCGTCGGTCAGATCCCCGAACCAGAACGTCAGCAGCGCTTCTGACTCCGAAAGCGCCACGCTACAGGCCCCAGCACTCCAGGTCGTTGGCGAACAGCAGGGCGTCGCTGTACTCGGCTTCAATGGCGGCCCGGCTCTGGCTCTCGACGCCCCGGGTGCGATTGGTCCGATGGCCGAGAATGAGCATGCGCACGCCGGCCTGACTGGCCACCCGGCCGATCTGGGTCGGCGTGGCGAAAAGCTCGGCCGCCTGACCGCGTGCGTTGTCCGGGATCGCGTGGCTCACCACCAGCGCATCGGCGCCTTCGGCGAACTCGGCGATGACGTTTTTGGCGTTGTTGAACGCACCGGCGAAAACGATGCGCTGATCACCCACTTCCATCCGCCAGGCGATCGCCGGGATGGTGCCGTGCTGCACCGGCATGGCGGAGAGGCGGAAATGCTCGTTGCCGAACCGGGCCCAGCGGCGCCGGCCGGTCGCCGGAACGTTGCGCGGGTTCAGCTTGTAGCCGCCGCGGGATTTGTAGGTGAGGAAATCGGCCAGGTGCGGATAGGCGCCGAGCGGTCCGATCAGCCGCGAGACCCAGGTTTCGGTATCCGGAAACTCGTCGCTGCCGGACGGGCCGAACACCGGCAGTGGACGCTCCCTGCCGAAGTTAACCGATCCTTCGACGAAAGCCGGCAGGTCGGTCGTGTTGGAAGCTTTCAGATGAGTGAGGGCGATCGCGTCCAGATCGTTGAAGTCAGCGCCGGCCTCGTCGTAGCGGGCGGCGGAGCCGGAGGCGGTGTCGATCAGCAGGCGTGCCTTGTTGTCGATCCAGACCAGGTAGCTGGGGCCGGCCTGACTGTCGTCCAGCTCGTGGCCGCCGGCGCCGAGAATCTGAATCCAGACGCCGGTGTCACCGCAGTAAGGCGCCTCCGACGCTGAAGCGGTAGTCGCCACGCTCAGCGCACCCAGACTCAACAGAGCCCGTGCAAGCAGTCTCATCAATTCGTCCCTCCCAGGGCCCCGGCTCTTAAGCCGTCGTCGTTCCGATTTTGTTCTTGGTCGTTCTCTTTGAGCTTCTTCGAGCCCCTTTGAACTCAAGTTTCCATCAAGGCGTCCACCGTTGCCAGAAGCGCGCTCGCGTCTGCTTCGTCCGGCATGCGCCAGTCGCCTCGCGGCGACAGGCTCACCGTGCCTACCTTCGGCCCGGGTGGCAAGGTGGTGCGTTTGAACTGCTGGCTGAAGAAACGGCTGACGAACACCTTCAGCCAGCGCTGGATCTCGGCCGGCTCGTACTGGCCGGCAAAGGCGAGGTTAGCCAGCGCGAAGATCTTCTCGATGCCGGCGCCGTGCCGCATGAAGTGATAGAGGAAAAAGTCGTGCAGCTCGTAGGGCCCGATGATGGACTCGGTTTCCTGGCTGATGGCGCCGTCTTTCGGGGCGATCAGCTCCGGCGAGATGGGCGTGTCGAGCACTTCCTCGAGCACCGGCCGCAGGGCGTCGGATGCCCGGTGGGTGCCGTACCAGCGCACCAGGTAGGCCATCATGGTCTTCGGAACGCTGGCGTTCACGTTGTAGCTGGCCATGTGGTCGGCGTTGTAAGTGCACCAGCCGAGTGCCAGCTCGGAGAGGTCGCCGGTGCCGACCACGATGCCGCCAACCTTGTTCGCGTAGTTGAAGAGAATCTGCGTGCGCTCTCGGGCCTGGGCGTTCTCGAACACGACGTCGGTTTCCACGTCGTGGTCCAGGTCGTCCAGGTGCTGGCTGACCGCGGCGGCGATCGGTATTTCCTTCAGCTCGACACCGGCCGCCTGCGCGAGCTTTCGGGCCGATGCCAGGGTGCGCTCGGAGGTGCCGGGCCCGGGCAGGGTCAAAGGCATCAGCCGTTCGGCCGGCAGATCACGGCGGCTCAGCGCGTCCAGGCAGACCAGGAAGGCCAGCGTCGAATCCAGACCGCCCGACAGTCCGATCACCAGCGGGCCATCACCGGCGGCCAGCATTCTGCGCGCCAGGCCGGTGGCCTGAATGGAGAGGATGTCCCGGGCCCGGGCGTCGAACAGGCTCTCGTCTTCAGGCACGAAGGGATGGGCATCCACGCTCCGGTGCAGCTCCGGCAGGGGCGGCGGCGCTGCGGCGCCGGCCGCACATCTCGAGTAGCCCTCCGGTCGCAGAGCGCCCCGGAAGGTGCTGTTCTGGCTGCGATCGTGCCGCAGGCGCTCGATGTCGAACTCGATGACGAGCTCGCTGCCGCTGAGCTCGAAGCGGTCGTTTTCAGCCAGCAGCACGCCGTTCTCTGCCGCCAGCAAATGGCCGCCAAACAGGATGTCTTTGCTGGATTCCGTGGGCCCGGCGCTGGCGTAGAGGTAGCCGTTGATGCCGCGGGCACTGGCGTTGGCCACCAGTGAGCGGCGGTAGTCGGCCTTTGCCACCAGCTCGTTGCTGGCGGACAGGTTGAGCACCAGATCCGCGCCGGCCAGGCAGTGGCGGATCCCTGGAGGCTCGGGCGACCAGAGGTCTTCGCAGATCTCGATGCCGAATGAGAAGCCGCCGGCTTCAAACAGCTGCCTGGGGTCGACCAGAGGCGCGCCATCGCCCCCTTCGTGAACGCCATCGCCAGTTGCGAACCAGCGCTGGTCGTAAAACTCCCCGTAGTTGGGATGGGCGATTTTCGGCACCAGCCCGACCAGCCTGCCGTCGGTCAGTACGGCCGCGCAGTTGAGCAGGCGGCCGTCGTCCAGCTGCCAGGGCGTGCCCACCACCGCGGTCAGGCCCCGGGAAGCCTCGGCAATTCGAGCCAGGGCATCGCGGCTGGCGGCCAGCAGGTCGCGATTGAAGAACAGGTCCTCGCAGCTGTAGCCGGTCACGGACAGCTCGGGAAACAGCACCAGGCAGACGCCGGCCGACTCGAGCGCCTTGATGTGCTCGATGTGTGTGCGGGCGTTGGCAGCCGGCTGGGCCAGGCTGACGACCGGTGCGACGGCAGCGGTGCGGACGAAGCCGAATTTCGAGTAGTCCATAGCCTATTTTAGGCCCCTGGCGGGGAAGAAACCGCAATCAATTCCACAGGCTCGAAAGACCTTGTAAGCCTCGCCTTTTCCCGCGCCAGCGGACAGAATGATCGGTTCGGACTGCAGATCCGGCGCCATTGCGGCGCCGGGCTTGGATCTTAATCGGGACTTAACCCGGACTTGGAGTCAGAAAGGGGGAACGAATGAATTTCGAGTTTTCGGAAGAACAGAACCTGCTTCGGGAGCAGGCTCAGGGATTCCTGACGGACAACAGCCCACCAGCTGTTGCCCGGAAGGTGCTGGAGAGCGAAGCGGAGTACGACGAGGCGCTCTGGCAGAAGATCGTCGAGATGGGCTGGACGGCCACCGTCATCCCGGAAGAGTACGGTGGCCTCGGCCTGTCGTACCTCGAGCTCTGCGTGATCGCCGAGGAGCTGGGTCGGGCCGTGGCGCCGGTGCCGTTTTCCTCGAGCGTCTATCTCGCGACGGAAGCCATCCTGATGGCGGGCAGCGACGCGCAGAAAGAACAGTGGCTACCGAAGCTCGCAGCCGGAGAAGCCATCGGCACGCTGGCGATGGCTGAAGGGTCCGGCCGCCCGAGCGCCAAGAACCTGCAGTGCGAGGTCACTGACGGCAAGCTCTCCGGAACCAAGATCCCGGTGCCGGATGCCGGCATTGCCAACGTCGCCGTTGTCCTGGCCAAAAGTGGCAAGCGGGCGTCCCTCTATCTGGTCGACATGGATCAGGGCAGCAAGACGGGCGTAACGCCGGTGGAGACTCTGGACCCAACCAGAGGCCATGGTCAGATCAAGTTCAAGAACGCCAAGGCGGAGCTGCTCGGCAAGGCGGGCAAGGGCATGGACCTGCTCGAAGCGCTGCTCGATCGGGCCGCGGTGCTGTTCGCCTGGGAGCAGGTGGGCGGTGCGCAGGCAGCCCTGGAGCAGGCCAAGGAGTACGCCATGGGCCGCTACGCCTTCGGCCGGCCGATCGCTTCCTATCAGGCCATCAAGCACAAGCTGGCCAACATGTACGTGAAGAACACGCTGGCCCGCTCCAACTGCTACTACGGCGCCTGGGCGCTGAACACAGATGCTGACGAGCTGCCGCTGGCTGCCGCCACTGCCCGGGTCTCCGCGATCCAGGCCTACTACTTCGCGGCCAAGGAGAACATCCAGACCCATGGCGGCATGGGCTACACCTGGGAGTTCGACTGTCAGTTCTACTATCGCCGCTCGAAGCTGCTGTCCGTTGCCATCGGCAGCGAAGCGCTCTGGCAGGACCGGCTGATCGACGCCTACGAAGAACACGCAGCATAAGGGGAACGAAACGATGGATTTCAACGACACAGCAGAAGAAGCAGCGTTCCGCAAAGAGGCTCGGGCCTGGCTGAAGGCCAACCGGCTGAAGAAGAAAGAGCAGGCCGAGATGAACGGCATGGAAGCGGCCAAAACCTGGCAGAAGCGCAAGTACGACGCCGGCTGGGCCTGCATCACCTGGCCGAAGGAGTTCGGCGGTCGCGGCGCCTCGCCGATCGAGAACGTGATCTGGAACCAGGAGGAGTCGAAGTACGATCTGCCCCAGGGCGTGTTCAGCATCGGCCAGGGCATGGCGGCGCCAACCCTGATGATGTGGGCCAGCGACGAAGACAAGGCCCGCTTCCTGCCGAAGCTCGCCAGCGGTGAGGAGATCTGGTGTCAGCTCTTCTCCGAGCCGGCGGGCGGTTCGGACCTGGCGGCGCTCAGGACCAAGGCGGTGAAGGATGGCGACGAGTGGGTGATCAACGGCCAGAAGATCTGGACCTCCGGTGCGCACTACTCGGACTACGGCATTCTGGTGCTGCGAACCGATCCCGACGTGCCGAAGCACAAAGGGCTCACCTACTTCTGGATCGACATGAAGGCACCCGGCATCGAGATCAAGCCGATCAAGCAGATCTCCGGTGATGCGAATTTCAACGAGGTGTACTTCACCGACGTTCGAGTGTCGGACAGCCAGCGGCTGGGCGCCGAGGGCCAGGGCTGGCAGGTGGCGCTCACCACGCTGATGAACGAACGGGCTTCCATCGGCGCCGGTGGCGGCAGCGCCGGGGTGTCCAGCCTCTACAAGCTGGCCAAGGAGGTGGAGATCGACGGCAAGCCGGCGATCAAGGATCCGTCCGTGCGTGCCAAGCTCGCCGACTGGTTCTGCCAGGAGTCCGGGCTCAAGTACACCGCCTGGCGTACGTTGTCTGCCTTGTCAAGAGGGGAGACCCCGGGGCCGGAGAACTCCATCGGCAAGCTGGTGGGCGCGCCGAAGGCGCAGGATCTGGCGAGCTTCGCCATCGACCTGCAGGAGATGGCAGGCGCCATCCGTGATCCCAAGCTGTCCGAGGCCGCCGCGCTGTACCAGGAGACCTACATGTCCATTCCTGGCCTGCGCATCGCCGGGGGCACGGATGAGATCATGGCCAACATCATCGCCGAGCGCGTGCTGGGCCTGCCGCAGGATGTGCGGGTGGACAAAGGCATTCCGTTCAGCGAGGTGCCGACAGGCTCCTGATCGAGCCCGGGCCGCGAAAGGAGCCCGATTCAGCGGGCTCCTATCTCGTCGAGGAAGGCATCCACCTTCTGCTCGATGGCGGCCCAGGTTGCCTCGAAGGTGGCGGCGCCGGTGGCCGGATCCGGTAAGCCCCAGTGCTGCGTCTGAGCCTGGCCGGGAAACACGGGGCAGGGTTCCGCCGCCGCGTTGTCGCACAAAGTGATCACCCAATCGATATCCGGGGCGTCGTCACCGGTGAAAGCGTCCCAGGATTTGCTGTGCGGGCGGTCCAGCCGATGCCGATGCGGCGTCAGGAGCTGCATCGCACCCGGATTCACTTCACCCGTCGGCGTGCTGCCGGCGCTGTGGGCTCGCACGCGGCGGCCCTCGAGGCTTGCTGCCCTCAGGTTGAGAATGGCCTCGGCGAGGATGCTGCGCGCTGAGTTTCCGGTGCAGAGGAACAGAACCCGCACGGCCGGCCTGGGCCCCCAGGCGATGACCTTGCCGCGTTCCGTGCCGTAACGCGGCAGGTCATCGTAAACCTCGAAATCCGGCTCGTGCTCGTTGAACAGAACGTGCCGGGTAGGCTGATAGGCTTCCGGTCGCTCGAAGTTGGTGCGGAACAGGTGCAGCTCACCGGGAAAAAAGTCCGCGGCGTAGTACAGCGGCGTGCTGCAGTGCTCGCAGTAAGCGCGCCGTACGGGTGGGCTGGATGCGAACACGGGCGGCTCCGGCTCGAAGCGCACGGTTGAGTCCCGAAAGCCAACGTAGTCCGTCACCGGGGAACCGGTCACCCGGCGGCAGGACTCACAGTGGCAGTAGGCGACCCAGAGCGGGTCGTCCTGCACCTCGAAGCGGTAGTGCCCGCAGAGACAACGGCCGTTCACGCCTGGTTTGCCCCCTCGAAAGCTGTCAGTGGCTATGTGGCGGCCGGCTGCCCAGGTCTGCTTCCAGCTCGGCAACCTTCTCGATGATGCGGTTCACCAGCGCATCGGCGTCGTTGGAGAACTTGAAGCCATAAGCGGTGCTGGTGGACAGGGCAAGAATGGGCCGGGCCAGGTCGGAGTCGGTGCGCGCGAGATCGATGGACCGGCGGATCCGGTCGAAGTGTGCCCGCTGGGTCATGGAGCCCTCATCGTCGAGCTGGACGATCAGCGCCTCCAGCAGTGGTGCTAACTCGTTCCTTGCTGCCGTGGTCTTGCCCATGACGCTATTCTGACCGAGCGGAAGGAAAAGACCAAACAGGCGGCTAGTCGGCCAGCGCTACCCGATCATAAATTGCCGTGATCTGGCTGAACTTCAGGATCAGCGTGTGCGAGAGGCGATGTTCCTGGTCGTGCAGGTGATACTTGAACCGCTTCTGCTCTGCCCCCTGGAGGAAGGCATCGTATTCCTTGGTCAGCTCGCGCACGTCGCTGATGATCTCCTTGCTCCAGGTCGCCTTGAACGGGCCCAGAATGGCCCCGCCTTTCAGGCAGATGGTGATCTCGTGATTGGTGAGTCCTTCCATTTCCCTGACCTCCCGAACGTCATGGTTTGCAGGCTCGATCCTGAGCATAGCGCGAAAATAGTGACGCACCGCGCAAAAATTTCGACGTGTGCTCAAGCAGGACAGGACCTTGACGAGTACCTGAAAGACGCATTGCGAAAAGGGATAGTCGCTTGTCCACGCAAACGGATATTCAGGTTCCTTCCCTGCTGGAGGAGTTCGCCGAGCAACTGCGGGAGCTCTGCGACGCGGCCGGGGTGGTGGTGCTTCTGCATCTCGAGCCGCTGGCAAGGGACAACCTGCTGGTCGCCTCGGTCGGAAGCCGGTTTGCCCCGGAGATGGCCGATGAGGATTCGGCCTGGTCGTTTGTCCTGGCTCAGCGGGGCCTGGATTCTGAGGCGCTGGAAGCGGAACGGGTGCGCACGATCGACAGTGCGGATGCCGACAGCCAGCTGTTGTGCCTGCCGCTCTCCAGGATCCTGCGCCGGCCGCAGCTGCGGGCTGTGCGGAAGGACGAGCGACGTGCCAACCCGCTGGTGGTGAACGCGCCGCGACTGGACGGCACGCTCTGGATATCAATCAGCGGTGCGGCCCATGCCGATCGCCTGCTGCGACTGTTCGGTGACCTGGATGGCGAGGCGGTCACCGACCGGGAACGACGCCTGGCCCGGTTCGTCTCCCTCTCTGCCCGCCTTGCCTGGCAGGTTTACCACCTCAACGAGTCCCTAAGAGATCCGGTCAGCCAGCTGCCGGGTCGCAAGGAGTTCGAAACCTTCCTCTCCAGAGCCCTGATGGCGGCCAGAGACAACAATCAGGCGCTGGGCCTGCTGCTGATCAACCCGGACGACTTCGTGCTGGTCAACCATCGGTTTGGCCGCAAGCAGGGTGATCTGGCCGTGCGGGAGATCGCCGAGCGCCTGCTGGCAGCGGTGCGCGATACCGATGGCCTGTTCAGATACGGCGGCGCGGTTTTTGCGGTGGTGCTGCCGGGCACCGACCTGGATGGCTGTCGCGGTGCGGCGAGCAAGTATCGAACGCTGCTCTCGGAGACGGCCTATCTCGGCGGTAGCCTCAACCTGAAGTTCAGTATCGGCGGAGCGGTTGCGGATCTGGATTACCTCAGCGTCGATTCGCCCGACCAGCTGGACATGGTGCAGCGGGCGGACAACGCCCTGAACCAGACGAAGCTTGCCGGTGGCGGTCGCATGTTGCTTTCGCCCATGTCCGAACCTGCCGATGGCTTGAGTCACTTTGATCCCCTGAGCGGCATCTTCACCGCCGACGTGGAGAAGGATTACCGGAACATGCTGCTGCTCTGGGAGGCCGTATCTCTGGTCTCCTCTACCCCGGAACCAGAGAACCTGGCGGCCGAGTTCGTGGACAAGCTCGGCAGCCGATTCCACCCGGACCGGTTGGCGCTGTTCAGGAAAAATGACGGCGGTGCGCTGGAGGTGCTCTCCGGCAGCGTCAGGGACGAAGGAAGCGACTCCGGTCGGGCGTCGGCAGCGTCCGTTGCGCTCTCCGAAGCGCAGCACGATCTGGTCAGAAAAGCGCTGGGCTCCGGTAAGGCGGAGCGGTCTCGGGTGGGTGATGAGACGAGTTACGCCGTGCCGCTGCTGGCGGATACCAAGGTGGTCGGCTGTCTCTACCTGGACGGCGCGAACCAGCGATTAGCGCTCGATTCCACAGACCTGATGTTCATCGATGCGCTGGCCAATCAGCTTGCGATTGCGCTGGACCGGGCGGCCCTGTCAGCCAACTGGATACGGGAGAAAGATCAGGAGAGCCGCCAGCTCCGCGAAGAAGTGCGGCAGCTGCGGCAGGCCATCGAGCCGATCCGCCCGGTTTACGCATCTCAGCAGATGCAGGAGCTGTTGGGCTACGTCACGCGGATTGCGCCGTCCGATGCGACCGTGCTGATCATCGGTGAGAGCGGTACGGGCAAAGAGATGCTGGCGCAAAGCGTGCATCAGAACAGCCACCGGGCGGACGGCCCCCTGGTCACCGTAGATTGCGGGGCGATCTCACACACGCTTCTGGAAGCAGAGCTCTTCGGTCACGTCAAAGGCGCCTACACCGGCGCCGAGTCCGCCTCGGAGGGCCGGATCGCGCAGGCGGACGGCGGCACCCTCTTTCTCGATGAGATCGGCGAGCTGCCGCTCGATCTGCAGAGCAAGCTGCTGCGTTTCGTTCAGGAGCTCGAGTTCACCCCGGTGGGCGGTAACAAGACACGCAAAGTGGACGTGCGGATCGTTGCTGCGACCAATCGGGAGCTTGCGGAAGAGGTGGCGGCCGGCAGGTTCCGGCAGGATCTCTACTACCGCCTGCAGGTCGTGTCGATCACGGCGATCCCGCTGCGGGAGCGGCCGGACGACATCCTGCCGCTGGCGGACGCGTTTCTCGCGCACTTCGCGGCCCAGCATCAACGTGATTGCGCCGGCTTCTCCAGAGATGCGAAGCAGAAGCTGCTCGCCCACCACTGGCCGGGCAACGTCAGGGAGCTGAAACATGCGGTGCTGCGCGCCACGCTGCTGGGTGAAGGTGAGCTGATCGCTGGCGCAGACATCCGCTTGCTGCCGGAAGGAACAGCCGATGCGGTCGAAGCAGCTGACGCTCCGGTCTCGGAACCAGCCGCCGTGCAGCCGGAGCCTGCTCGTGCCGCTGCAGCCGAGCCCGAGCCGGAGCCCGAAGACGAGATCAGCGTTCAGCAGGATCCCATTGCGGCGCTGCGCAGCGAGCTTGCCTGGCAGGTCCGCCAGGCGTTGCTCGATAACGGCAAGCGGCCCGTACCCATCGGCCGCTGGCTGCAGGACGATCTGGTGCTCGCGGTCAGCGGCGCCTGTGGCGATGTCGCTCGCCAGGGCGCGCGGATTGCCGGCGTGCCCGAGTCCACCTTCAGGCGTCAGCTGGAGAAAGCTCGAAGCGAGGCGGAGTCCGGGCTGGCCGTGCGAACGGACTGCTGGGCCCGCGCGCGTGGGCTGTTGGACGAGCTGGTGGCCACCGGGCTCAGCGGCGACGGCGGTGATCTGCTGGAAGAAGCGAGGCAAGTGCTGCTCGAGGAAGTGGTGGAACAGGTGGCGGGGAAAAACACGGTGGGGGCTGCGCTGATGGGCGTGACGCCGCCAACCTTCAAACGCTGGTTGGGTGGGATGGCCGCATGAAAAGTAGCAAGCCCAGGGCGAAGCAAGGCCTGATCTTCAGCATCGTGTGTCTCTTCACCGCCACAGGCGCCGCAGCCGTCACCCTGGAATCGATCCAGGCTGATGTGCAGCGGCGGAACCTGCAGTTCAGCCACCTGACCACTGAATCCGGCCTCTCTCAGGATATGGTCTACGACATCGTCCAGGATCGCAGCGGCTTCATCTGGATCGCCACTCAGGAAGGGTTGAACCGGTACGACGGCCACGAGGTGATCGCCTACGAGCACTTCCGCACCGATCCCGGCTCCCTGTCCCACGACTTCATCTGGTCGCTGATGATCGATCGAGCGGGCGCGCTCTGGGTCGGCACCGGCCAGGGAGTAAACCGCTACGACCCGAGCCTGGACCGCTTCGACCGACATCCCTTTGCCGAGGGCCGGTTGCCTGAAGTCCCCGTGCACGCGATGTTGCAGACCCGGGATGGGCACTACTGGATCGGCACCGCCGGTGCTGGCCTTTACAGAGTAAGAGGCAGCGCAGGCGCGTTGGAGCACTTCAGCGCTGGTAACGAGCAGATGGCGTTGCCGGACGACACCGTCCTGTCGCTGCTCGAGGATCGGAAAGGCAACCTCTGGATAGGCACCGAGAAGGCGGGGCTGCTTCGTTTTGATCAGGTGCTCGGCGAGTTCGTGCAGCAGGGCAGCCGGGATGAGACCAGCGAGCAGTTTCTCGGCAATGAAATCAGAGCGATCCATGAAGACAGCCTCGGCTTCATCTGGATCGGCTCCGGTGCCCACGGCGCCAGCCGCGTCGACCCGCGCACCGGTCGAATCGAGCGCTTCCGGCACGATCCTCAGAACCTTCGGAGCCTGGCTGACGACAAGGTGCGGGACGTGCTCCAGGACCCGCATGGAACCATCTGGCTGGCCACCAACAACGGGCTGTCGGAGTGGCGCGAGCGTGAGCGGGCCTTCGTCAACTATGGCAGCGAGGAAAAGGACGCGCGGTCGCTGCTGAACGACCACCTGCTGGTGCTGTTTTCGGATGCTGCCGGCGTGCTCTGGGTAGGTTCCTGGGAAGGCGTCAGCCGCTGGAACTACTTCAGCGACACCTTCACCTACTACCGCGCCCTGGAAGGGGTGTTGCCAGGCGACGAGGTGACCGGCGTTGCTGAGAGCGCAGACGGCAGCCTCTGGGTTTCCACCTACGGAACCGGCCTGGCGAGGTTGAACCCCACGACGGGGGCGCACGCGTTTTATCGGTATGACCCGGCAGATCCGGCTTCGCTGCCGGACGACAAAGTGATGACCGTTTACGTAGACCCGTCGGACCAGGTCTGGGTGGGAACCCGGGAAGGCGGGCTGGCGCGTCTCGACAGGGTGACGCAACGCTTCGAGCGTTTTGCGCATGACCCGGACGACCCGACTTCCCTGTCTGCCAACGCCGTTGCAGGCCTGCACGCCGATGCAACCGGCACGCTCTGGGTGGCCACCTTCGGAGGGGGTCTCAACCGCATGCGCCCGGATGGCTCCTTCGAGCATTTTCGCCACTCTCCGGAAGTGCCCACCTCCATCAGCGGCGCTCGTGTGGTGAGCCTGGCCGAGGATGGTGAGGGCGGGCTGCTCGTCGGCACCTTTGGTGCCGGGCTGAATCACCTTGATCTGGCGAGCGGCGAGTTCCGCCGCTTCGCTACCCTCGAAACACAGGTGTCGACTGGATCGGATCGCCTGAACATCGATTCCATCGTGGATGTGGTGATAGATCCTTTCGGCAAGGTCTGGCTTGCCACCATGGGCACGGGGCTCGTCCGGGTGGACGAGTTTACCGATGAGGGCCTGCTCAGAGGTGCCGTGTTCCTCAAGGACGACGGCATGCCTACGGACACTTTTTACGCGATGTTGCCGGGTGATCGAGGCGAGCTCTGGTTGAGCAGCAACCGGGGATTAGTGCGCTTCGAACCTGCGTCCGGTTCGGTCCGGCACTTTGACAGCCGCAACGGTCTGCGGCTGGACGAGTTCAACTCCGGCGCGCTGCGCAGCCGCTCCGGCCGGCTGCTGTTCGGTTCCAGAGCGGGACTGGTTGGCTTTTATCCCGGAGAGCTGCCTGCCAACGGCCATCTGCCCAGCATCTACCTCGAGGCGCAATCGAGAACCGAGACGATCGGCAGGGCAAACTCCCGGGAGGCGGCAGCCGGCGTGCAGCTGAGCTACCTGGATCAGTTCCTGGCGTTCGATTTCGTGGCGCTGGACTTCATGTCGCCGGACAAGAATCAGTACCGCTACCAGCTGGAAGGCTTCGATGCCGATTGGGTGGAGGCGGACGAGTTTCGTCGGGCGGTCTACACCAACCTTCCGGCCGGTGAGTTTGTGTTCCGGGTCCAGGCTTCGAACAACGATGGCCTGTGGAACCGGCAAGGCGCCAGCCTGCCGGTCACCGTGGTGCCGGCGCCCTGGCATACCTGGTGGGCTTACCTCGGCTACGCCTGCCTGATTTCTGTAGCGATCTTCCTGCTGGCCAGGCGGCAGCAGCTGAAGCTGCGCCGGGAAAGCGAGCAGCGATTGCTGCTGGAGGAGGAGGTGGGCATTCGCACCCAGGAGCTGGCGGCGCGCAACGCCGAGCTCGAGGAGCTCAACGATCGCCTGGCGGAAGCCAGCGTCACCGACTCGCTCACCGGGCTCCGCAACCGGCGCTACGTGGACCAGTTCATCAACTCCGAAGTTTCGCTGTTCGAGCGGAACAAGAAAGAAGATCAGCCCGAGGACGCGGACGCCAGCGAAAGCACTCGAACCATGTTCTTCATGATGATCGATCTCGACGGCTTCAAGCTGATCAACGACCAGAACGGGCACAACGCCGGCGACGCGGCCCTGATTCAGGTGAAGGACATCCTCGAGTCGTGCAGCCGGGAAGCAGACACGCTGATCCGCTGGGGTGGGGACGAGTTCATGGTCATTGGTTTCTCATCCGGCTTTTTCGGGGTGAAGATCCTCGCCGAGCGGATCCGGGAAGCCATTGCCAGCCACCGGTATGACCTGGGCAATGGCCAGTTCGGGCGGCTATCCGCTTCGATCGGGATCGCTCCCTACCCGCTGGTGGAGGAGCGTGAGCAGTTCTGCGGCTGGGAAACGGTGGTGGGCGTCGCCGATCAGGCGGCCTACATCGCCAAGGCCAGCGGCAGAAACGCCTGGGTCAGCCTCTCCGGCACGGAGCACCTGGACGCTCAGCGACTAATGCAGATGTGCACCGATCTGGCGGAGTTCGTCGAGCGTGGGGTGATTCAGGTCGACAGCTCCATCGAGACCGGGCTGGTGCTGCCAGATCGGAGCGGGGCTGCTGCCTGACGGTCCGGGCCCGAGCGGGCCCGAACCCGGCGGCTCTTTTCAACCGGTCTTTCTGACCTCGCGGGCGAAGTCACGGATGGCCGGCGCATCCATCGGCTTGGCGAACAGGAAACCCTGGCCGAGGTCGCAGCCCAGATCGGCCAGCAGGGCGTTCTGCGCATCGGTCTCTACGCCTTCGCCGACGGTCGTCATCCCCAGTTCCTGGGCCATCTGCAGGAGGTGCTTGACGACGTGGCGAGCCGTGCTTTCTTCCGGCAGGCGGCTGACCATCGAGCGGTCGAGCTTGACCGTATCGATGGGCAGCTCGGCGATGTAGGCGACGGATGAGTAACCGGTGCCAAAGTCGTCGATGGCAAGCCGGGCGCCCATGGCGGACAGGGTGCGCAGGATGCGCATGCCCGGGCCCTCTGAGTTCAGTGCCTGGCGCTCGGTCAGCTCGAACTCCAGATCGCTCGGCTTGATACCGAAAGTGAGGATCGTCGCCTGCAGGTACTGGGGCAGATCGTGATCGATATTGATCTGGTGGGCGGAGAGGTTGATGGACACCCGCTGGATGTTCAGCCCGTCGGCGCGCCATTGGGCCAGATCCCGGCAGGCAGCGTGGATGACCTGCCTGCTCAGCGGCGCGATCAGGCCGCTCTCTTCTGCTTCGTGGATGAAGCGGTCTGGGTAGACGAGCTCGCCTTTGCGGTTTTTCAGTCGCACCAGCGCCTCGACGCCGATGATCTCGCCGCTCGCCATGTCGTATTGCGGCTGGTAGTGGTTGACCAGCTTGCCCTCGGAGAGGGCAAGCCAGAGCTCGGCCAGCACCGTTTCCCGATCGTCGCTCGTTGCCAGACTGGGCTGGTCAGCGATGCCGGCGGCTTTCTGCCGGAACGGCACGATGGTCGCACGGTGTGCCAGCGCCTCGGAGGTCGGGTTGTCCAGATGGGGAGTGTCTTGCTTGCTCATGTTGGTTCTCCTTCTCTGTGCCGACTCAGTCGTCGAGCTCGCTGGCGGGTACCGCAGACGGGTCGAGCTGCGGCTGGGCTTGCGAGGTGTCGTCGTTCAGAGCGAAGGCTTCAGCGTGCTCGGCGTACAGCGGATCCGTGTTTTCAACCGTATCCGCCCAGAGCCAGCCGTCTGCCCAGAGCCAGCCGTCGGCCCAGAGGTAGCCATCGGCCCAGAGCCAGCCGTCGGCCCAGAGCCAGCCATCGGCCCAGAGCCAGCCATCGGCCCAGAGCCAGCCGTCGGCCTGCATGTAGCTGTCTGCCCAGAGCCAGCCGTCGGCCCAGAGCCAACCGTTGGCCCACTCGGCATCACCCCAGAGCTCGGCGGTGTCTTCGACCATGATGGCGGGTCCGTCTTCGGCGCGAGCCATCAGCGGAGACAGCGCCTCGGTGCTCATGTGACCGGTCTCGGCGAGCGCGGCCCGCACATCGATGACACCGGTACCAGCGGTCGTCGCATCCGCAGCGATCTTCCGCGTTGAGCGCATCAGGCGCGCTTTGACCGTGGACGGGCTCAGAGACGGATCCTGGGTCAGCATCAGGGCGACGGTGCCGGAGACGAAACCGGCGGCCATGCTGGTGCCGGACAGCTCCATGTAGCGATCGCCGCAGCTCTCGCTGCAGGGGGCGCTGTAGCCACTCGCCTGCTTCTTCTGCTGCTTCAGGTAGGAAGTCGGCTCCGAGGCGGCGATGAATCGATTGCCCGGGGCAACCAGATCCGGCTTCAGCACGTGGTCACCGAGGGTCGGACCTTGCGATGAGTAGGTGGACACGTAGTCGTCGCTGAAGTCGCTGCCGGTGCCGGAGTCAGTGAGCGAACCCACCGTGATGACTTTGCGGCTGTTGCCCGGGCTGGTGATGGTGAAGTGGCCGTCCCGACCGTAGTTGCCGGCTGAGACCACAACCACGTAGCCGGCGTCCCAGACCGCTTCCACGGCGAGGACGAGGGGGTCGGTCGTGTTGCTTTCATCGATGCCCTTGCCCAGCGACAGGTTCACCACGCGAACGTTGCGGCTGCTGCCGTTGGCGAGGATCCAGTCCAGGCCGGCGATCACGTCGCCGACGGTGCCGCGGCCATCGTCACCGAGCACCCGCAGAGAGAGCACACGACCGTTCTCCGCGACGCCCTCGAAAACGCTGCTGGAGCGGTCGCCGTCGCCCACGGCCACACCGGCGACGTGGGTGCCGTGACCAAACGGATCCAGGCTGCTCGAGGTGAGGCTCAGGCTGGAGTCATCATCATCATCGTCGTCGTGCGACCGCGTGCTTGCGGTCTGACAGCCGCTGCTGTTGGTGACCGCGAGGCGGCAGTCGCCGCGATAGGTGACCGCGAGGTCTGAGTGACTGGCGATGCCGGTATCGAGAATTGCGATGACGGTGCTGTAGCCGGCGCGAGGCAGCTGGCTGGAGTCGGTGCCACCCCAGCTGCTCATGGGCAGGTTGGCGGTTTCCCTGGCCGATACGGAAGCGGCTTCCACCTGCTCATTCAAGGAGAGTCGCTTAACACCCTCGAGCTGAGAAAGGCTGGCCAGCAGTCCGGCCGGTGCCGTCAGCTCCACCATCTTCAGGGATTGGTAGCTGCGCTTGATCACCGCGCCTTGAGCCATCGCGTTTTCGAGCGCAGCGTGCGCTGCCGCGTCCTCATAAGAAACGATCAGCGAAACGGCATCGCTGCCACCGCGCAGGGCGAGCTGCTGAACCTTGGGGCTCATCTTCTCGAGCGCTTCTGCCCCGGGCACTGCGCTGGCCGTCAGGCTGACAACGCGCTCGACGGCAGGTGCCAGTTGGGACGGATGGTTGGCTTCGATAGCGTTCGGCTGTGCCGGTACCGTCGTGCCAGTGGTAGCCGCTGTCGTCTGATCAGCTGACGGCGCGTCAGTCCGATCATAGAGACCTGCAACGACGATCAGAATCGTCGCCGTCAGGGTGGCTAGCAGTTGAAGTGAAGCTCGCTTCTTCATCGCTTCTTCCTTGCGGTCGATTAAATTTGCTGGGAAGACAGGTGCGATTGCTGTGCCAACCGGGTCCGGATCGGTGTGAGGAAAGGTAAGCGGCGGCAAAGCCGCTGATCACGCGGCATCCCGGCGCGATGTGGGAATTGTGCGAATCGACGCTCACATCAGCCATACACCGCAATTTTTGAGGGTCGGGAGAAATTCCGGTGTATGCCGCCGGAATCGTTGGAACCAGTCGACGTCAGGGCGTTGAATTTACCCGCAGGTAGAGTGTGGGCCGGTCGACTGCAGGAACGGTATCAAGGGCGCCCAAGCAGAATTGCGATCGCCTCATCGGCCTGCAGAACCGCCGACTCCTCCGGGAGCAGCGCGACGAAATCCCCTGGGCCGAGCGTCGCCACGGTTGGATCAGCCTCTGCTTCGGACTGCACGTGCAGGCTGCCGCTGCCCTCGAGCACGTAGAGGAACCGTTCCGGGCCGGGCTGGAGGTCCAACGATCCTGCCGCCCCCAGCCGATGCATATCCAGGTTGAGTCGCTCGTGCCCGGTCATCTGGGAAAGCGGCAGGGTTTCAGCCGTCAGCTCCGCGGTGCGCACCAGATGGTCTTTCGACTCAGGCATCTTGGCGGGCTGCGACGGTGGGCTGCCAGTCGGTCTCGACGCCACAGAACTCGCTGGACCAGGTCCAGAGCTTCTGGCGTGCGGCTGCGTCCTGGGCGCTGGGGTGGGTCTGGGCGAGCTTCTGGTGCTCGTCGTAGTAGCCACCGGTTGCGCCGGCCAGCGCAGGTTCCCGGGCGAGGTAGAGCGAGGTGGCCGCGCCTCTTGCCTCGCTGAGGACAAAGGGAGAGATCAGCTTCATGCCGAACCGGAGCAGGGCGTTGGTATCACCGGTGATGTTGGTGCCAACCAGCCCGGGGTGCAGGCAGTTGGCGGTGATCCCGGTGCCGTGCAGCAGCTCCGCCTGAGACAGGGTGGCCATCACGTTGCCGAGCTTCGATCGGGCGTACGCACCCATGCCGCTGAACCCTTTGCCCGTCTCCGCTGCCAGGCCGTCGGTGTCCAGCTCCCCACGCAGGTGCACGGTAGAAGCCACGGTGACGATCCGACTCTTGCTGCCGGCGACCAGGGAATCCAGCAGCAGCCGGGTGAGGAGCCAGGGGCCCAGGTAGTTGGCGGCAAAGGTGAGCTCCAGCCCGTCCATGGACTTCTGAAAGCGGGTGGTCATGGTGCCGGCGTTGTTGATGAGCAGATCGAGATGATCGTGTCGGGAGCGGAACTCAGCCACCGCGCGGCGGACCGAGGCCAGGCTCGACAGATCGCAGGCCAGGGTCTCGATGTTCGGGTTGCCGGTCTCCTGCTTGAGCGTATCGGCCAGCTGCCGGGCCCGCATCTCGTCCCGACAGGCCATCACCAGATGCATGCCGTCGGCCGCCAGCGCCCGGGCGGTCTCTCGGCCGATGCCGCTGGTGGTGCCGGTGATCAGGCATAACGCCTCGCTCATGAGTCTCTCCGTTTCTGCCAGCGTTCTTCGTGAGTATCGCGGATGTGCCGGCGGAACCTGCCGAGCAGGATCCAGGCAAAGGTGAGGATCGCAATCAGGGTAATGACTGGCCAGGCGATCCGGTCGATCCAGTCGCCGTTAGTGAGATCGAGGTGGATCACACCGAGTACGGCCACCGCCAGGGCGACCGCCGCCAGGTTCTGCACCAGCGCCCAGGCACCGAGCGCCATCAGCAGCGGCAACCCGAGCCGCTGCACGGCGCCCGCAGCGCCAGGATCGTACAGCGCCAGGCAGACCAGCAGCACGGCCAGGCCGAGCAGCCGCTGCACGGGACGGTCCAGGTTCACGTCAGGATATCCAGGCCGCCGCCGTCCACCCGGATGTTCTGGCCGTGGATGCCGTCCGCCAGGGGGCTAGCCAGAAAGACCACCAGCGCCGCCACCTCTTCCCGGGTGACGATGCGGCGGATCGGGATGTCTTTGGCGACGTGCGCCTCCACTTCCTCCCAGGTGTCGCCCCAGCCGTTCCGCTCGGCCTGGGCCATGTAGGCAGCCTGCACTTCGGGCGTCAGGATCATGCCGGGTGAGACCAGGTTGACCCGGATGTTGGTGCCGGCCACCTCTTTCGCCAGGCTGACGGACAGGGTCGCCAGTGCGCCCTTCGCGGCGTAGTACTGGGGGTTGCGAGCGTTCGGACGGGTGGAGCCGACGGTGCCCAGGTTGATGATGCGGGCCCGTTCGGCCTCGCGCATCGCCGGCAGGCAGTAGTTGATGAGCCGGGTCGCCGACAGCACGTTCAGCTGATACGCGGCGATCCAGTCGTCGCTGTCGGAGCTCACCCAGCGACCGCGCTCGGCGGCGCCGTAGTTGTTCACCAGCACATCGGGGCAACGCCCTTGCAGAGCGCCGATCAGCTCCGCACTGCCTGCCTCGCTGCGGATGTCACCGGTAACCGGCGTGCCGCCGCCGATTTCCGCCACTGCAGCCTCGGCCTGGCCGGGTTCCAGCCCGTGCACCCAGACGTCAGCCCCTTCGTCGAGGAAGGCCCTGGCCATGATCAGGCCCGTGCCACGATAGCTGCCGGTGATCAGCACCGAGCTGCCGCTGAGTCCCAGGTCCATATTCGCTTCCGGTCTAAAAAGCCAGCAGGCAGTATACTGCCGCGCCCATGAGTAGCGCAGGCTGGTTGATCTTCCTCGGAGCGGTGTTCGCGGGCAGCTACGTGCAGTCCGTATCAGGCTTCGCCATGGGCCTGATCGTGATCGCCGTGGTGGGCGCCAGCGGCATCATCAGCCTGCCGGTGCTGACGGCAGCGGCGAGCCTGATCACCGTGGTCAACGTGGTGGTCGCGCTGAAAGGCCACACCCAGCACATTGACCGGCGCATCTTCCTCTGGCTCGCGGCAGGGCAGCTGCCGGCCATTGGCGTCGGGGTCTGGATCCTCACCTGGCTCGATCGGGACGCGCAGAACGTGCTGGAGCTGCTGCTCGGCCTCTTCATCACGCTGGGCAGCCTGTCCATGATGCTGAAGCCCAGGCCGCTGACCGCGCCATCGCCGAACTGGGCCTGCTTCAGCGCCGGGCTGGCCGGCGGGGTGGTGGGCGGCATGTTCTCCGCCTCGGGCCCGATCATGGGCTGGTTCAACTATCGCCAGCCCCTGCCGCTGGCGATCATCCGGGCAACTCTGCTCTGCTCCTTCGCGCTCACGACCACGACCCGGACCCTGGTGGTTGGCGTGCAGGGTGGGCTCACCGCGGAAGTCTTGTGGCTGTCGGCAGTCGCCGTGCCGCTGGTGGTGCTCGGTACCTGGCTCGGCCGGGAAATGCCGCCGCCGGTTTCGGAGGAGACCATCAAGCAAGGGGCGTTCGCGATCCTCTTGCTGATGGGCCTGTGGATCCTCGGCAATGCCGGCCTGGATGCCCTGTCCTAGCGCCTCAGAGAGGCCGCTCCAGCCAGATCACGTCCCAGTAGCGGTCGAACTTGCGGCCAACCTCCCGGTAGTGGGCGGCCTGCTCGAATCCGAAGGCGGCGTGCAGGGCCATTGACGGCTCGTTCGGTTGGGCGATGCCTGCGTAGGCGCGGTGCAGGTCCTGAGCTTCCAGGGCCGGCAGCAGCTGCTGATAGAGCGCCCGGCCGACGCCGCGACGGTGAGTGGCAGGCGCTACGTAAACGCTCACCTCCACAGACGTCTGGTAAGCCGCTTTGGCCTTGAACGGCATGGAGCAGGCGTAACCGATCAGCTTGCCGTCCGCCTCCGCGATCCAGCACTGATACCGGCTGCCGTCGAACTGGTCGAACCACGGTTGGCGGTCGGCGACGCTGAAGGCGCCCACGTCGAAGGTGGCGTGGGATCCTTCCACGTAGTGGTTATAGATGTCCGTAATGCCTGCCAGGTCTCCCGCGGCAGCCGGTTTGATGTTCATGCCCGTTTGCGGAGCTCATCTGGCGCTTGTTTTCTCCAAAATTGCCGCTAACGTGCCCCGCATGCAAGATTTCGATGCCATTCGGCCCTATCGGGACGACGAGGTGCCGACGGTGGTCGGGCGCTGGCGCAGCGATCCACGGATAATCGACAGTGCAGCCCGGCTGGTGACCCCCGGCCTGGCGCGGCTGGCACCCTGGCTGGCCCATGGGCTGACCCGGGCGGTGATCGGCTGGAAGTCGCGCGGCTTTGCCAGCATCGAGGATTTTCAGCTCTTTCTCTCCCACTACTTTGCCGAGCTGCTCAAAGACACGGTGTCCGGATTCACCGTCAGCGGTCTGGACCAGCTGGATCCGAACGGCGCCTACCTCTACATCTCCAACCACCGCGACATCGTCATGGATACCGGGTTGGTTAACTACAGCGTGCACAAGGCGGGCTTCGACACCCCTGAGGCGGCGGTGGGAGACAACCTGTTCACCGACCCGCTGGCCACGGATCTGATGCGGCTCAACAAGAGCTTCGTCATCGAGCGCAGCGTCGAAGGCAAGCGCGCCATCTACCGGGCCCTGACCCGCACCTCCAACTACATCCGGCACACCCTGGAATCCGAGCACTCGGTCTGGATAGCGCAGCGCGAAGGTCGGGCCAAGGACGGCTTCGATCGAACGGAACCGGCGCTGCTGAAGATGCTGGCGCTGGCGTGGCGGAAAGACGCGGACACCTTCGGCGCGTTGCTGGAGAAGTTCGCTCTGGTGCCCGTTTCCATCTCTTACGAGCTCGACCCCTGTGCCGGGCGCAAGGCGCACGAGCTGGCTGTGATTGAGCGGGAGGGCAGCTACGAAAAAGGCGAGAACGAGGACCTGACCAGCATCATCGAAGGCATGACGGGCTTCAAAGGCCGGGTGCACGTGCACTACTCGGCGCCGCTGGCGGGCGACTTCGAGACGGCGGAAGATCTGGCCGCGGCGTTGGATCGGGCCGTGGTGGGTGGCCTCAAGGTCTACCCGACCCAGGCCGAAGCGGCGCGCCGGCTCGGCTTCGAAAACGTGCCCGATGCCGGGCCCTGGCTGCCTGAGGTGCAGGCGGCCTTCGAGGCGCAACTGAGCAGCGCGCCGGCCCAGGATCAGCCGTTCCTGCTGGCCGGCTACGGCAACCTCGTCCGCAACCGAACGGAGCTCGGCATCGAGGCCGCGGCCCGCACAGGCGGCGCCGAAACCACCATTCTTTGAGCTCGCGGCGCTCTCTAAGCTCGCGGCGCTCTTTGAGCTCGCGGCGCTGGCTCAGCCCAGGTACGCGAGCGGCGGTTCCTGCAGGGCTGCCTGTTGCTCCCTGAGCTCCAGCACGTGCTGGGACCAGTAGCGCTCGCTGTCGAACCAGGGAAAAGCGATCGGGAAGGCTGGATCTGACCAGCGCCGGGCGATCCAGGCGGCGTGATGCATGATCCGCAGCGTGCGCAGCGGCTCGATCAGATCGATGGTGGCCAGGTTCAGCTCGTGGAACGGCAGGTAGTCGTCCAGCAGCTTATTCAGCTGAGCCTGGCGCTCGTGGTGCTCGCCAGAGAGCAGCATCCACAGATCCTGAATCTCCGGCCCGGTCTGGCAATCGTCCAGGTCGACGAAGTGTGGCGTTTCGCCTCGCCAGAGCACGTTGCCCATATGGCAATCACCGTGAATCCGCTGCCCGGGCAGATCGGCAGGCAGGCGCCGGTCGATCTCGGCCAGCAGGTGCTCGGTCAGGCTCTCGTAGGCCGGCTCGATGTCCGGCGGTATCCACCGGTGTTCCAGCAGGTAGGCACGGCTCTGATGCCCCAGCCGTTCGGACGACAGGCGGATCCGATGCTCGAAGCTGCGGGTGCGGCCGACCTCGTGCATGCGGGCCAGGGTTCTTGCCAGCACCGAGTAGGTGTCCGGGTCTTCCAGATTGGGTGGGTAGCCGCCCTGCCTCGGGAACACGGCGAAGCGGAATCCTTCGTGCTCGAACAGGGTTTCGCCGTCCCGGACGATGGGCGCCACCACCGGCAGCTCGTGCTCGACGAGCTCCAGGCTGAAGGCGTGCTCCTCGCGGATCGTTGCGTCGCTCCAGCGCTCCGGCCGGTAGAACTTGGCGACCACGAAGCCGCCATCGTTGAGCTCGATCTGATAGACCCGGTTTTCGAAGCTGTTCAGGGCCAGCAGGCCGCCGCTCGGCTCGAATCCGGCGCTCTCCAGCGCATCCAGGGTCAGGTCAGGCGACAGGCCATCGTAGGGGGTATCCGACATGGGTGCGGAGTGTAGCAGCGCATCAGCCCGGGTGCGGCGCCGAGGTGGCAGCCCACAGCTGCACGTCGACGGCGCCGGCCTTTGTCAGCGCCTCAGCGAGTGCCGCCGCGGTTGCGCCGGTGGTGACCACATCGTCGATGATGGCGACCCGTGAGCCCGCCGGCAACGAGGAAGCGACGAACGCGCCGGCGACCTCTGACCGACGCTGGGTCTGATCGAACGCCGCCAGTATGGGCGTATGGCGGCGTCTGCTGGCGCTGCGCCAGGCCAGCGGCAGGCGCAACCTGCGCGCCACCGGCTGAGCAATGATTACGGCCTGGTTGTGGCCCCGGGCCCGCAGCCGTCGCCGGGACAGCGGCACCGGCACCAGCAGGTTCGGCCGCTCGGCGGGAAACGGGAACGCTTCCTCGAGCGCTTCGGCCAGCAGGTTGCCGAGCATTCGCGCTGAAACCAGGCCCGCTTCGTGCTTCGAGTCCAGCACCCAGCGTTTGGCTGCCCCCTCGTACGCGAGCGGTGCAAACACACGGCTGATGCCGGGCGGCGGGGTAGCCAGCTCCGGGCTCGGTTGCCAGGGCAGGGAGGCCAGGCACCAGCGGCACAGCTGTCGGACGCCATCGCCCTCTTTCACAGCCTGTCGACAGAGCAGGCAGTAGTTTCCGAGCAGCAGGTGCCATAGCGGATGAAACATGCCATCCAGACTGGGCTCCCGGGCAGTTTCCCGGAAGCGGATTCTGGCCCTGTGGCGAGGCAGTAAATCCCTTAAAAAATCACCCCAAAAGGGGTTTTGACACCCGTTCGACGGGCAAAGTAAGGTTCCCGCCCCGCAAACGGCTTATGCCCTGTCGGACCAGCTGGCCGGACAGGAAAAAGACAAGGTATCGATGACCGCATCAACCCGAGATCTGCAATTTGCCCTGCACGAGGTGCTGGGCTACGAGGCCCATTATCAGCGCCTGTTCGGCAACGACGCGCCGACCCGCGAATTCATCGACAGCATCATCGATGAGGCGGCGCGTTTCTGCGATGGCGAGCTGGCACCGCTGAATCGCTCCGGAGACGAGGAAGGCTGCTCGTTCGCCGATGGGGTGGTGACGACGCCCGCCGGCTTCAAAGCCGCCTACGAGAAGTACGTCGAAGGCGGTTGGGCGAGCCTGTGCGGGCAGACCGAGTACGGCGGTCAGGGCCTGCCGGACAGCCTAAGCATGGTGCTCGAGCACCTGATGGTGGCCGCGAATCCGGCCTGGACCATGTATCCGGCGCTGTCGCGGGGCGTGGTGGAGGCACTCGAGCATCACGGCAGCCCTGAGCAGAAAAGCCAGTTCCTGCCCAAGCTGCTGACCGGTGAGTGGACGGGAACCATGTGTCTGACCGAGCCTCACGCTGGATCCGACGTGGGCCTGGTGCGCAGCAAAGCCGAGGTGCAGGCGGATGGCAGCTACCAGATCAGCGGCACCAAGATCTTCATCTCCGCCGGGGAGCACGACCTCTCGGAGAACATCGTCCATCTGGTGCTGGCGAGAACGCCCGAGGCACCCGAAGGCACAAGAGGCATCAGCATGTTCGTGGTGCCGAAGTTCGATCTGGATGGTTCCCGGAACGGGGTGGTCTGCGGCGGTATCGAAGAGAAGATGGGCATTCACGGCAATGCCACCTGCATGCTCCATTTCGAGGAAGCTCGCGGCTATCTGGTCGGCGAGGAAAACAAAGGCATGCGCAACATGTTCACCATGATGAACGCAGCCAGAATTGTCGTGGGCCTGCAGGGCGTCTGCCAGGCGGAATCCGCGTTGCAGGACTCGACCACCTATGCCCGGGAGCGCCTGCAGATGCGCGCCTTGAGTGGCCCGAAGACGCCGGACGAGATTGCCGACCCGATCATCGTGCATCCGGACGTGCGGAGAATGCTGCTGACCCAGCGGGCCATCGTCGATGGCGGGCGGGTGCTCGCTTACCTGACCGGCCAGATCGCCGATGTGGTGGCTGCCCGCTCCGACGCGGAAGGGCAGGAAGCTCAGGAGCTGCTCGATTTTCTGACGCCAATCGTCAAAGGCGTGCTGACCGAGCTCGGCTTCGAGTCTGTGAATCACGGCCTGCAGATCTACGGCGGGCACGGTTTCATCCGCGAGAACGGCATGGAGCAGAAGGTGCGGGACACCCGGATCACGCTGCTTTACGAAGGGACGACCGGCATTCAGGCCCTCGACCTGCTCGGCCGGAAGATCCTGCAGACCCAGGGTCCCGGGCTGAAGCGCTTCATCGCCCTGATGCACGAGCTGGCCGCCGAGCTCGACGGGCACGAGCAGGCGTTTCTCGCCGGTGCCGGCGAGGTGCTCAAGGCACGGGCCGCCGAGTGGGAGGCGCTGACCGCTACGATCATGGGCAAGGCCATGGAAGATCTGGACGAGATCGGCGCCGCCTCGGTGGATTTCCTGTTCTACAGTGGCTATCTCTGCCTGGCCTACTGCTGGGCGCGGATCGCCCAGGCAGCCGCCGCGCTCGTTGCCGAGGGCTCGGAAGATCCGTACCTCGAGAGCAAGCTGATGGCAGCAGAGTTTTACTTCGCGCGGCTGTTGCCGCGTGCAACCATGCACAAAACGGCCATAGAAGCCGGTGCAGGATCGATGATGGTCGGCTCCGCCGACTCGTTTGGACCCTGGTAGGAACTACGGGAAGGTAAATGCTGGAATACAAAGCACCGGAGCGGGACATCGAGTTCCTGCTGTTTGATCTGTTCAAGGTTCAGGAGCGTTGGGCGGAAGTGCCCGCACTCGCGGACGTCTCGGAGGAGCTTGCCCGGGCAGTGATCTCCGAAGCGGGCCGGGTGGCCGGCGAAGTCATGGCGCCGCTCAATCAGTCCGGTGATCAGGAAGGGTGCAGCTGGGAAGATGGCGTGGTCTCCACCCCGTCCGGATTCAAAGCGGCCTACGACGAGATGGCTGGCGGCGGCTGGCTGGGTTTGTCCGGCAATCCGGACTACGAAGGCCAGGGCATGCCGAAGGTGCTCGGCTGCGTGATCGACGAGATGTTCTGGGCGGCAAACACCAGCCTCTACCTCTACGGCACGCTGACCGCGGGGACCTGCATCTGCATCGACAGCCACGGCACGGAAGAGCAGAAGCAGACCTACCTGCCGAAGCTCTACAGCGGCCAGTGGTCGGGCGCCATGGATCTCACCGAACCGCATGCGGGGAGCGATCTCGGCATCATTCGCACCCGGGCGGTGCCGCACGCTGACGGCAGCTACCGGATCTCCGGCACCAAGATCTTCATCACTGCCGGCGAGCACGACCTGTCCGAAAACATCGTCCACCTGGTGCTGGCCAAGCTGCCTGATGCGCCTGCCGGCTCGAAGGGCATCTCGCTGTTCATCGTGCCCAAGTACCTGCCGGACGAGAACGGCGGCGTTGGCGAGCGGAACGCCGTGGCCAGCGGCAGCATCGAGCACAAGATGGGCATCCGTGCCAGCGCCACCAACGTCATGAACTACGACGAAGCCGTGGGCTACATGGTCGGCGAGCCGAACCAGGGCCTCGCCTGCATGTTCACCATGATGAACTACGAGCGGCTCTCCGTCGGGCTGCAGGGCCTCGGCGCCGGTGAGCTGGCCTACCAGCAGGCGGCGAGCTACGCCCGGGACCGGCTCCAGGGTCGCTCCAGCACCGGACCGAAAAACCCGGACGGCCCAGCCGACTCACTGCTGGTGCACGCGGACGTGCGCCGCATGCTGCTCACCGTTCGCGCCCTCACCGAAGGGGGGCGCGCGTTTGCCCTGTTCACGGGCATGTACCTCGATCTCGCCAAGCATGGGGTCGACGAGGACGCGGGACGGATCAGCGAGCTGCTGACGCCGATCGCCAAAGCGTTTCTCACCGATCGCGGCTTCGACGCGGCGGTGGTGGCGCAGCAGGTGTTCGGCGGCCACGGCTTCGTTCAGGAGTGGGGCGCGGAGCAGATTGTTCGGGATGCTCGAATCGGCCAGATCTACGAGGGCACCAACGGCATTCAGGCCAGCGACCTGATCGGCCGCAAGGTGCTGCGTGACGGCGGTGCAACCCTGACCGCGCTGCTCTCGAGCTTCGAGATCGACAGCGTCGACGAAGCCTACCGCAGCGAGCTGCAGGCCGCGTTCGCCCGGGTCGGCAACGCGCTCGATCACGTGAAAGCGCGAGCCAACGAAGATCCGGATCTGCCCGGCGCGGTCGCCACGGATTTTCTCGACCTGGTGGGGTACGCGCTGTACGCCTGGTTCTGGGCCCGGATGGGCACGGTGGCCGGCGAAGACGACTTCGGTCAGGGCAAGCGGGAGTGCGCGGCTTTCTACTTCGCCCGCATCCTGCCGCGGACCCTGGGCCTGGAAGCCAGCATCCTCTCCAGCTCCGCCTGCGTCATGGGGATGGCGGAAGACGCGTTCTAAGCCTCAGGGCGACGGGCAGGGGTGCGCCTCTGCCCGGCTGGGGTCACAGACCGAGACCGTCTTCATGAAGACGGCCCAGCCGCCGATCTCCTCTTCCTCGAGCGGTGGCGCCTCGTCCTTAGGGATCGGCGCCCCCCGCCATGCCCGGGTGATCACGTAGAAATGCTCGTTGCCCTGAATGGTTTTGATCATGCTCACCTCGGCCCGCTCGGTGACCCGGTCCCGGTGACAGACAAGCAGGTACACGGAGGTTGGGTAACCGTTTTCCAGCCCGGAAAAGGTCGGGTAGGCATGAAAGGTGCCGCAGGCGTAGTCCCGGTCTGAGTTCATCAGCTCGATGAACTCGATGGGGTCGGGCAGCGGATCCTCCTGCATCGACTCGAAGGTGATTTTGCGGGTCCAGGCCTCGTTCGAGTCGTCGACCGGCTCATCCTCCGGCACGTACTCTGCCCGACGCAGGGTGCCGATGTTGGTGGTGCCGGCCCGTCGCCAGCCGGCGGGCGGCTGGCCAATGAGCTGCTCGCCGGTTTCCTCGACCCGGGAACCGTCGTCTGCGGTTTCGGGGGGCGCGGCATTTTGCGCCGCAGCGCAAGCGGTGCAGAGCAGGCACAGGACCAGCAGCAGGCCGGCTGCGGAGCTTAAGCCGTTCATCCCTGCTTTCTCGGAAACGCCCAGGGGTGCGATGCGGAGAGGCCGCCGTCGACGGCAATGGCCTGGCCGTTCACGTAGCTTGCCCGATCGCTGAGCAGGAAGCAGGCCATCTGGCCGATCTCTTCCGGCTGACCGAAGCGGCGGGTCGGGTTGATCTGTCCGATCCGATCCATGGTGCCGCGTTCGGCCGCCATGTCGAATACCGGCTTGGTCATGCCGGTCTGAATCAGGCCGGGGCAGATCGCGTTGATTCGTATCGGCTCGCCGTAGAGCTGATAGGCCACGGTCTGGACGATGCTGATCACTCCCGCTTTGCTGGCGCTGTAGTCCACGCCGCCGGCGTTGGCGCGCAAACCGGCCACTGACGCGGTGCAGAGGATGGCGCCGCCGCCGGATTTTTTCAGCTCCGGCACCGCGTGCTTAACCGCGAGAAACACGCCCACCGTGTTCACCCCCAGGGTGCGCTGCCAGTCGTCCACGGTCAGCTCCAGCATCGGTTTGCCGCCGCCGCCCACACCGGCGTTGGCGTAGATGCCATCGAGACCGCCGTACGCCTCCACAGCCTGGGCGATGAAGCCGCGGACGTCGTCCTCGTTGCTGACGTCCGCCTGCACGGCCAGTGCCTGGCCGCCGGCGTCGTTGATGGCGGCTGCGGTCTCATGAACGCCGTCCGCCAGATCGACGGCCAGTACCTGGGCCCCTTCCTCGGCAGCGAGCCGGCTGGTTGCCCGGCCGATGCCGCTGCCGGCACCGGTAATAATCAGTCGTTTGCCTTCCAGCATGCCCATTCTCGATTCCTCAGTTGGCTGGTTTGCCTGCAGCGCGGAGCCGCTCGGGAAGTCTGCTGTAGATCCCGCCGAAGCTCCCGTTGGACATGATCACCAGATGCCGGCGCCGCGCCGGAAGCTTGGCCAGGGCGTCCATGAGCCGGTCCAGGTCATCGTGCTGATGGGCGGGAACCACGCAGGACTGAACCACTTCCGAGAGGTCCCACTTGATGTTCTCGCCCCTGAACCAGTAGACAGCATCCGCTGCCGCGCAGCAGGTGGTGAGCTCGTCGCGCAGCGTGCCCAGCGACATGGTGTGCGAGCGCGGCTCGACGATGGCGATGATCTCATCGTTGCCGACCTGCTTGCGCAGCCCCTGCAGGGTTTTCCGGATTGCGGTCGGGTGGTGGGCGAAGTCGTCGTAGATCGAGGTTTCCCCCACCTCGGCAATCAGGTCCATCCGCCGCAGCACGCCCTGAAAGTCCGATAGCGCGTCGATGGCACGTTCAGGCTGCACGCCCGCATGCCGGGCCGCGGCGATCGCCGCCAGGCCGTTCATCATGTTGTGCTCGCCGAGTTGCGACCAGCGCACGGTGCCCAGGTTGTCTTCACCCAGATAGACGTCGAAGGCGGTGCCGACCGAGGCTTCCGCGCGCCACTGCTCGCCATTGTCCCGCTCGAGCGGCGGACGATGGGAAGCGGGACCGAACCGGGCGGTGGGTGTCCAGCAGCCCATCTGCAGCATCTCGTGCACGTTGTCATCGTTGCCCGGAGCCACGATCAGGCCGCCGCCGGGGATGGTTCTGATCAGGTGATGGAACTGAGTCTGGATCTCGCCGAGGTTGTCGAAGATGTCGGCGTGGTCGTACTCCAGGTTGTTGATGATCAGCGTGCGCGGATGGTAGTGCACGAACTTGGAGCGGCGGTCGAAGTAGGAGGTGTCGTACTCATCCGCCTCGACCACGAAGAAGGGCGCTTTGCCGAGCCGGGCGGACACATCGAAGTTCTTCGGTACGCCGCCGATCAGGTAACCGGGCGCAAGGCCTGCCTGCTCGAGGATCCAGGCCAGCATGCTGGCCGTGGTGGTTTTGCCGTGGGTGCCGGAAACGGCGAGCACCCAGCGGTCGTTGAGGATTTCCCGGCCGAGAAACTCCGCACCCGAGGTGTACGGCAGGCCCCGCTCCAGGACGTACTCCACCCCCGGATGGCCCCTTGGCAGCCCGGCGTTGCCGATCACCACCAGGTCCGGTTCCGGGTCCAGCTGGGCCGGATCGAAGCCCTCGTAGATGGCGATGTTGGCCCGGGCGAGCTGATCGCTCATCGGCGGGTACAGGGCTTTGTCGGAGCCGGAAACCCGGTAGCCGCGTTCTTTCGCCAGCTGTGCGAGGCTGCCCATCAGGGTGCCGCCGATGCCGAGGAAGTAGATGTGCTTCTGCTCGCTCATCTCAGGCGCCGATTGCCGTGTAGCCGGCGGCGCCGCTCAGCATGGAGATGCCGAGGGCAAGCAGGACGCCGATGCCGAGCTGGGTGTTCAGAGACTTGGAGAGGATGTAGCCGGAGATGACCAGGCCCCAGACGCCGTAGCCGAGCTGAACGGCAAGCTGAAACCGGTCTTCCAGGTTCGATAGCAGCGCGATGTCGATCATGCCGTAGAGCGCGGTGATGAGCAGATCGCAGCCGAAGATGGCGGCCAGGGTGGTGGTGAAGCGATCGGGCACCTCGCGCAGATAGGTCGCCATCCACAGAAGGCCAGCGTAGGCAGCCTGATTAACCAGCACCAGGGTGGTGATGCTGAGCAGAGGATCTTTCGAGATCAGCGATGACACCAGCACGCTTGTCACCAGGTTGGCAGCAACGATGGTGGCGACGAACCAGCTTTCCGACGGCACATACGCGGGGCTCTGGCGGAGCAGGCACATTCGCCAGAACATCTGGAGGACAACCTTCATAAAACGCGGGAGGAGAACTTCGTATTCAGTGTGTGAGAAATTCTCGCACAAATCTCTGCCATCGCGGAGAATGCGCGCTCCAAAACCTTTAAGCCCATCACAGCATGCCAAAACCCAACGCCTTCTACGCTCAGTCCGGCGGCGTGACCGCCGTCATCAACGCCACCGCCTGTGGTGTTCTGGAGACCGCCCGGGCGAACAGGGATCGCATCGGCAAGGTGTTCGCGGGCAGGAACGGCATCATCGGCGCGCTGACCGAAGAGCTGATCGACACCAGCAGGGAGAGCAAGGCAGCCATTGCCGGTCTGCGCTCCACCCCGTCCGGCGCTTTCGGCTCCTGTCGCTACAAGCTGAAGTCGTTCGAGGAGAACGAGCGCGAGTACCGGCGCCTGATCGAAGTCTTTCAGGCCCACAACATCCAGTACTTCTTCTACAACGGTGGTGGCGATTCTCAGGACACCGCCAACAAGGTCTCTCAGCTCGGTGACCAGCTCGGCTACCCGCTCACCTGCATCGGCATCCCGAAGACGGTGGACAACGACCTGCCGTTGACGGACACCTGCCCGGGCTTCGGCAGCGTGGCCAAGTACGTGGCGGTCTCCACCCGGGAAGCATCGCTCGACGTCGCCAGCATGTGCGAGTCCTCCACCAAGGTGTTCGTGCTCGAGGTCATGGGGCGGCATGCAGGCTGGATTGCTGCGGCTGGCTCGCTGGCTCAGGAGAAGCCGGGCGACGCACCGCACATCATCCTGCTGCCGGAAGTGCCGTTCGAGAAGGCGAAGTTCCTGCGCCGGGTGAAAGAGGTGGTGAAGGAGAAGGGTTACTGCGTGATCGTCGTCTCGGAAGGGGCGCAGTACAAAGACGGTACCTTCGTGGCGGACGCCGGCAGCAAAGATGCTTTCGGCCACACGCAGCTGGGCGGCGTCGCGCCCGCAATCGCGCAGATGATCAAAGACAGGCACGGCTACAAGTACCACTGGGCCGTTGCCGACTACCTGCAGCGCGCTGCCCGGCACATCGCCTCGAAGACGGACGTGGAGCAGGCCTATGCGGTCGGCAAAGCGGCAGTCGAGTTCGCGCTGGCCGGCAAGGACAAGGTGATGCCTACTATCGTCCGGACCAGCGACGTGCCTTACCGCTGGAAGATCGGCGAGGCGAAGCTGTCACGGGTGGCGAACGTGGAGCGGATGATGCCGAAGAGTTACATCAGCAAGGACGGCTTCGGCATCACGGCCAAGGGCAAACGCTATCTGGCGCCCCTGATTGCCGGTGAGGACTACCCGGAGTATCGAGGCGGCGTGCCGCGATACGTAACGCTCAAGAACGAGCTGGTGAAGAAGAAGCTGAAGCCGTTCAAGGTTTAGCAGGCCCTGCCTGGCTCGAGAGATCCCAAGCGGTTGCGAGCAGGGTAACGCGCAAAAAGAAAGGGAGCCGATTGGCTCCCTTTTTCGTTCTCGAAGCTGGCGCTCAAGCCAGCCGCGCTCCTTGCTTAGACAAGCAGGGGCGCGATCACGAGGCTGACGATCGCCATCACGTTGATGAGGATGTTCATGGACGGCCCGGAGGTGTCCTTGAAGGGATCGCCCACGGTGTCGCCGACAACGGCAGCGGCGTGAACGTCTGAGCCTTTGCCGCCCAGATTGCCTTTCTCAACGTACTTCTTGGCGTTGTCCCAGGCGCCGCCGGCGTTGGCCATGGTCAGTGCCAGCAGCACGCAGCCCAGCAGGCCGCCACCCAGGGTGCCACCGAGGGCAGCCGGGCCGAGGCCGAAGCCGACGATGGGCGGAACCAGCACGGCGATGGTGCCGGGCAGCAGCATGCGCCGCAGGGCTGCCGAGGTCGCGATGTCCACACACTTCTCGGTGTCCGGCTCGGCTTTGCCTTCGAGCAGGCCCGGGATCTCGCGGAACTGCCGGCGGATCTCCTGAATCATCTCCATGGCCGCGTCACCGACGGCGGTCATGGTGATGGAAGCGATAAGGAACGGAATCATGCCGCCGATGAACAGGCCAATCAGCACGTCCGGCGAGCCGATGTGCAGGCTGAAGGTCGGATCAGCGAAAGAGATCGTCTCAACGAACGCTGCGATGATGGCGAGTGCCGCCAGCGCTGCGGCGCCGATGGCGAAGCCTTTGCCGATGGCGGCGGTGGTGTTGCCGAGCTCATCGAGGGAGTCGGTGATCTTCCGGGTGTCTTCGCCCAGACCGCCCATCTCGGCGATGCCGCCGGCGTTGTCCGCAACCGGACCGTAAGCGTCGATGGCCATGGTGTAGCCGACGGTGGCCAGCATGCCGAGGGCGGCGATGCCGACGCCGTAGAGACCGGCCATGGTGGTAGAGATGAAGATGATGCCGCAGATGGCGAGAATCGGCACGACCACCGACTGCATGCCTACTGCCAGTCCCGTGATCATGACGGTCGCCGAACCGGTTTCACCGGCCTCAGCGATCTTCACGATCGGGGAGGAAGAGGTGTAGTACTCGGTGACCAGGCCGATGATGATCCCGCCGACCGCGCCGGACAGCACCGACCACCAGATGGCGGTGTCGAGGCCCATGCCGGTGATGGCGAAGTAGGCGGCGACGATGAACAGGGTCGGCGCGCCGATGGTGCCGAAGCGCAGCGCCACGCCGGGCTCCTGGCCGGACATGGCGCGAACGATGCCGATGCCGATCAGCGAGCAGATCAGGCCCATGGAAGCCAGCAGCAGGGGCAGCGCCATCAGGGTGCCGCGGGCAGCGCCTTCTTCCATACCCGGCGCCAGGCCGGAAACGTTGGCCAGTGCCAGGGTGGAGGCGATGGCGATGGTGGCGATCATGGCGCCACAGTAGGACTCGAAGATATCGGAGCCCATGCCGGCCACGTCGCCCACGTTGTCACCCACGTTGTCGGCGATCACGCCCGGGTTGCGGGGGTCGTCTTCCGGGATGCCGGCTTCGACCTTACCAACCAGGTCGGCGCCAACGTCAGCGCTCTTGGTGTAGATACCGCCACCGACACGCGAGAACAGGGCCACAACCGAAGCACCCATGCCGAAGCCGTGGATGTGGTGGGCCGTCTCCGGATCGCCGCCGAAGAAGTAGTAGAGAGAGCCGAGGCCGAGCAGGCCCATGGACGCAACCGTCAGGCCCATGATGGAGCCGCCGAAGAACGCAACGGAAAGCGCTGCCGGGGCGCCATCCTGGTGGGCTGCGGTGGTGGTGCGCACGTTCGCCTTGGTGGCGGTGTACATGCCGATCCAGCCGGCCGTGCCGGACGCCAGAGCGCCGACGATGTAGGCGATGGCTGTGGAGCTACCCAGCGCCAGGTAGACGATGACCAGCAGGATGCCGCCGAACAGCGCCAGCATGGAGTACTCGCGGCGCATGAAGACCATGGCGCCAGTGTGAATGGCATCGCCGATCTTTTTGATCTTCTCGCTGCCTTCGTCGTAGCGCATCACCAAACCGAAAATGATGAAGGCCACAATCAAGCCTACGATACCGAATATCGGCGGTATCAAGGATGTATCTATCATTGGATTCCCCAACTCTCGACGACCGAAACAAAAAAAGTGGGCAAGAACCCGATCCTGGCGCTTCTGACGGCACCTGTTGCGTGGACTCGGTGAACCCCTGCCCGGTTTGAGCGGCGCGTATTCTAAACGCAACGGTTGGGGATTAGAAACTTGGGTTTTGTTCGGTTTTCTGGAGGGATTCCAGCGCCAGGGGTGCCGGCCCCGGGTGGGGGCCGGCGCGCGATCAGCCCTGCATCAGCAGTGCCCGGAGATCGATGATGGCGGCGTTGGCCCGGGAGATGTAGGAGGCCATGACCAGGGAGTGATTGGCCAGCAGGCCCAGACCGTCACCGTTCAGCACCATGGGGCTCCACAGGGTGTCCTGGGTGGGCTCGAGCTCGCGGATGATCTGCTGCAGGCTGACGCGAGCGTTTTTCTTGTCCAGCACGTCGCCGAAGTCCTGCTCCATGGCCCGGAGCAGCTGAATCAGGGCCCAGGTCTGGCCACGGGCCTCGTAGAAGACGTCGTCGATCTCGAGCCAGGGGGTTTTGTAGTCCTGCTCGGTGGGGGCCTCTGTGGCCATAGCAGCGGCGGAATCGCCGGCCAGGTCGATGTTCAGCTGGCGCTTGCCGACGCTGGCCGAGAGGCGCTGCGAGAGGCTGCCGAGGCGGGTCTCGACGCCCTGCAGCCAGCGCTGCAGGTTGTCGGCGCGGGCATAGAACTGGGCGTTGGGATCCGCGGGATCGGCCAGCCGCTCCAGATAGGCCTCCAGGTAACGCACACCGTCCCGATACTCGCTCTCAGAGGGCGGCAGGGCCCAGCTGGCGTTGTCGAAGAAGAACTTTCCTTCCGCCTCGCGCAGGTCCTCGTCCTCGACCGACTGGCTCTGCGAGCGTGAGAAGTCGATGCGGAACGAGCGGGCGGCGTCGCGGACCTGGGTCAGCACGCCGAATTCCCAGTTCGGGACGTTGTCCATCCACATGCCTGGGGGCAACAGGTCGTTGGAGAGGTAGCCGCCGCGTTTGTCGAGCAGCGTCTCTGCCAGGCGGATCAGCGTGGTCGTGGTGATGTAGCCGGTAACAAGCTCCCGGCCGTTTTCCTGAGCGTGCTCGACGGCGTTAGCGCGGGCATCGAACAGATCGGGCTCGTAGTCCCACCACCAGGCGAGGAGCAGCACGAGCACGAGGTAAGCGACGATGGCGCCGATCCCGACTCGAACGATCAGGCCGCTGGTGCCGGCGTCGTCGCCGGTCGATTGCCAGAACTTCCAGTTCATACTTCTTCCTTATCTGCTCCGCGCTGTTTTCGCTCGCCGGGTCCCGCGCTCAGGTTTCACCTGGTGCTATCTGCTCAAAGGTCACGGACTGCGTGCTGCCGTCCGCGAACTCGAGCTCTACCACCAGCTCAGGGTCCAGAGATTTTACCCCGAACAGCATCAGGTGACGTCCGCCGGTCTCGAATCGAACCGTCTCGCCCGCTGGGATCTCGACCTGCTGCAGGCGGCGCATGCGCATCATTCCATCGTCCATGCGCGTGGTGTGGATCTCCATCGCCCGCACGGCTTCAGAGCTGGCGCCGACCAGGGTGACAGCTGATGGCGTTCGATTCTGTACGTCCATGTAAGCCACCGTTTTGTCCTGACCGGGGATCAGAGCCCGGACCCGGGCATTCTCGATCAGGATTTCCGGTGCGGGCGTGCAGGCGCCGAAAAGCAGCAGCAGCCCGAGCAGCAGCGCGCGCGGACCGTTCGGGGTGCGGGTGCTGCGCAGCCGGTCAATCCGCACTGCTCGAATCCTCGAAGCAGAGTATGTCGACGGCTGCCGGAGAGGCGATCTTCACCTGGGCGCGTACCCGCACCTCGCCGGGGGCCGAGTTCAGCTGCTGGAACACCCAGCGGCCTTCCGCGTCGTTGGAGACGTTGATGGTGACCCGGCAGTCGCCGGCTTTGGCGATCCCGCCGAGCCGCTTGAGCTTCGGGGTTAGCGACTGGCTGCGGGCAGCAACCAGGCGCCAGTCCAGCGTCTCTCGAGTCCGGTCGGCTGTCTCCACCAGCGCGATCTGATGCGCCATGGTTGCCACCGGCGGGTAGTCCGGGTAGATCATCCGCGCCTTGGAGACCATGGAATCCGCTTTCAGCAGCTGGTCTGCATCCAGTGCCGTCTGCGCCTGCACCAGGAAGTGTTCGGCCAGTCGGGTCAGGCCGGCGTGGGCGTGGGCGTTGTCCGGCTCGTGGAACAGCACGTCGTGGTAGATCGACATGGCGCTGCCGCTGGCCGGGTAAATCAGGTGCGCCCGGCGCTCCGCTGCCTCAGCTTCATCGAGCATGGCATCGATGTCGGCGGCGGCCAGCGCAAGCGCAGGCAGCAGCATGCACATTGAACATTGCAGGGCGCTGCGGGTCAGATTCCGGAAATTTCGGGCGAGTGGCCGCGAAATGCGGTTATTTTCACTAAAATGCACGAGTTCACGGCGGTGCATCGAGGGACGGACTATATTGCCCGGTCATCTGGCGAACTCCAATGACTTTGGCGTGTCCCTTTAAACAACGCGAGTGATTACGCAAATGGACCAGCGGACAGATCTGATGGGCAACTCCTCTGCCGTACGACGCTTTCTAAGCGTCAGTTTTATTGCTTTTATCGCAAGTATGCTCGCGCCGTCGGCGCTGGCGGCTAATAGCCTGCTCGATGACGCGCCGGTGGCGGCGAACTCGGACAAGGTGGACGAGTGGTCGTTTGAAGAGCCCGAGTTTCTGCACGTGGACGAAGCCTTCGTGCTCAGCGCGGAAGTGGCCGAAGACGGCGCCGTGCTTGCCCGCTGGGACATCGAGGACGGTTACTACCTCTACCGGCATCGCTTTGCTTTCAGTTCCCGCATAGACGCGGAGCATCCGGCGACGCCAATCACCTTCGCTGAGCCGGAGATTCCGCCTGGAAAGAAGAAGGTGGATGAGTACTTCGGGGACGTGGAGGTTTATTACCACAGCGCCCAGGCCCGGGTGCCGGTGGCGGAAGGCGCTGGCATCGTCGAGGTGGGGATCAGCTATCAGGGCTGCGCGGACGCTGGCCTGTGTTACCCGCCGGAGACCAAGTGGGTTGCGCTGACCGTCGGCCAGCCTGGCGGCACGCTTTCCGGGGGCGGCCCTGGCGCCAGTATTGCCAGCGCGCCCACCGGCGGCATCGTCCCGCAGACCGAGGAGCAGGCGCTCGCTTCGACGCTGGCAGAAGGCGGTCTTGCCACGGCGCTGCTGCTGTTTTTCCTCGGCGGCATCGCCCTGGCGTTCACGCCCTGCGTGCTGCCTATGGTGCCGATCCTGTCGAGCATCATCGTCGGTGACTCGGAGGACATGAACCGGCGTCGTGCCTTCACGCTATCCGTTGCCTACGTGCTGGGCATGGCCGTGACCTATGCGGCGCTCGGCGTCCTGGTTGGCCTCTTCGGCGCGAGCCTGAACCTGCAGGCGGCGCTGCAGTCGCCGGGCGTGCTGGTGAGCTTTGCCGTCGTCTTTGTCCTGCTGTCCCTTTCCATGTTCGGCTTCTACGAGCTGCAGCTGCCGGCCAGCTGGCAGAACCGCCTGAACGCCATGGGCGACAAGGTGGGCGGCGGTAAGCACGCCAGCGTAGTGGTCATGGGCTCGCTGTCGAGCCTGGTGGTGTCACCCTGCGTATCGGCGCCGCTGGCCGGCGCGCTCATCTACATCAGCGCCACCGGTGACGCAGTGCTCGGCGGCCTGGCGCTCCTGACCCTCGGTCTTGGTATGGGCGTGCCGCTGATCCTGATCGGCGCCAGCGGCGGGCACCTGCTGCCGAAGGCCGGCGCCTGGATGAACGCGGTGAAAGCCGTGTTTGGGGTGGGCCTGCTGGCGGTGGCCATCTGGCTGCTGGAGCGGGTGATCCCTGCCAGCGCGACCCTGGCCCTCTGGGCGGCACTCGCCATCGGCTGCGGCGTCTACCTCGGCGCCATGGATTTCTCGCCGCGGCAGGGCTGGGGCCAGCTCTGGAAAGCCAGTGGGGCCTTCAGCTTCATCTACGGCGTCATGCTGCTGATCGGTGCTGCAACCGGGGCGGATGATCCGCTCAAGCCGCTGGATCGCATTGCCGGCGCTCCAGCGTCGATGCAGGTGGCGGGTGCGGACGGTAGCGTCCCGGACAGCAATGGCCTGACCTGGCACCCGGTTGCCAGCCTGGCCGAGCTCGACGCGGAGCTCGCCAAAGCCGCGCGAGATGGGCAGCCTGCGCTGCTCGATCTTTACGCGGACTGGTGCATCTCCTGCAAAGTCATGGAGCGCAACGTGTTCCCACGGCCGGAAGTGTCGAGCCAGCTGGCTCAGTTCCGGCTGCTCAAAGCGGATGTGACCGAGAACAACGAGGACGACAAGGCCTTGATGGGCGCCTATGGCCTCTTCGGACCGCCTAGTCTGGTCTTTTTCGCGGGAGATCGCGGCGAGTTGAGCGATGTTCGTATTCAGGGTGAGGTCGGTGCAGAGTCGCTTGCGGCCCATCTGAGTGCGGTTCTCGACGCGGTGAACGTGGGTAAATTCGGCGATCTTGCAGCCAACTCCCTATAAAAATCCCCTAAATGCTGGATTCGTGCGGCGATCTCCGGCAAACTCCGCGCATCTTCATCGATTCTAGCGAGGCCGGACCATGGCCCGATTGCTGGTGCTGAACGGCCCCAATCTCAACCTGCTTGGAACCCGGGAGCCGGAGATTTACGGCTCGGACACCCTCTCGGACATCAATGCCCGGCTCACGTCGCAGGCTGAAGCGCAGGGGCACGACATCAGCTTTGTCCAGAGCAACGCCGAGCACGAGCTGATCGACGCGGTTCATCAGGCGCGCGCGGACGGCGTCGGCTGCATCGTCATCAACCCTGGCGCCTTCACCCACACCAGCATCGGCCTCCGTGACGCGCTGCTGGGAGTGGCGATTCCGTTCATCGAGGTGCACCTCTCCAACGTGCATGCCCGGGAGGATTTCCGGCAGACCTCCTATCTCTCCGACGTCGCCGTCGGCGTCATTACTGGTCTGGGTGCAAAGGGTTATGAGTATGCCGTGGACCGCGCGGCCGCGATCTGTGAGGAGGGCGCATGAGCGTTGATCTGCGAAAGGTGAAGAAGCTCATCGAGCTGGTGGAGGAGTCCGGCATATCCGAGCTCGAGGTCCGGGATGGCGACGAAACCATCCGGATCGCCCGGCACGGCACCCAGGTCGTGGCGGCGCCGCCTGTTCAGGCGGGCGTGGCAGCCCCTGTGGCGCCTGCGGCCGCGCCAGCAGCCCCCACCAGCAATGGTCATCAGGTCCGATCGCCGATGGCTGGTACTTTCTATCGCTCTCCGGCGCCCGATGCGGAGCCCTTTGTCGCGGTAGGCCAGGCGGTTTCCCCGGGGGACGTGCTCTGCATCATCGAGAGCATGAAGATGATGAACGAGATCAAAGCCGAGCAGCCCGGTGTCTGCACCGCCATCCTGGTGGAGAACGGAGCGGCGATCGGTTCGGGTCAGGCGCTCTTCAGCTTCGAATAGGCGGTTGCCGTGGGCTGGCTGAAGCTGACGCTGGCGCTGCCGAAGGCATCGGTCGAGGCGACGGAAACCCTGCTGGAACCCTTTGCTCCGGTATCCCTGACCGTATCCGATGCCGGTGACGAACCTCTCCTCGAACCGCAACCCGGCGCGACGCCCCTGTGGCAGGCGTGTCGGCTGGAGGCGCTGTTCAACCCCGACCTGGACGTGGCCGGCCTCAAGGGGATGCTTGCCGCAGCGGGGCTCAGAGCGGAATCTCTGGACTTCGTCGATGATGCCGACTGGCAGAACCGCTGGCGGCAGTACGCGGTGGATTTCTGCTTCGCCGACCGGTTCTGGCTGGTGCCTAGGGATACCCCGGCACCGGGCGAACCTGCCCTGCATCTGGACCCGGGCCTGGCGTTCGGCAGCGGCAGCCATCCCACCACCCGTCTCTGCCTGGATTGGCTGGCGCGCGCCGACCTGGGCGGCAAGCGGCTCCTGGATTACGGCTGCGGCTCGGGCATTCTGGCGCTGGCAGCCCTGAAGCTCGGCGCCAGCCACGCTCTGGCCATCGATCACGACCCTCAGGCCCTGCTCGCCACGCGCGACAACGCTGCCTACAATGCGATTGCCCTGCCAGGCGACGGCAGCACAGGTCTCGAAGTCGGGCAGCCGGAAGCGCTCGGCGACAGGACCTACGACGTGGTGGTGGCCAACATCCTGGCCAACCCGCTGATCGAGCTGGCCGATGTGCTGAGTGGCGCGCTGAAGGATCCGGGCGTGCTGGTGATGGCCGGGCTGCTGGAAGACCAGGCTGAGGAGGTCATGGCTGCGTACCCGACGTTGACCTTCGCACCCATCGTGCTGGAAACCGATGAGCAGGGAGGGCGCTGGGCACGTCTGGAGGGCCGCAGCGCCGGCGAGCAGAATTAGGAAACGGTCAGGATTACCGTCCCCGCAACCATGGTCGAAGAAGATCTCGAACCGCTGATCACCCGCTGTCCGAACTGCTCCACGCAGTTCCGGGTGACCGAAAGCCAACTGGCTGCCGCTGGCGGCCGGGTGCGCTGCGGCGCCTGCCTGACCGTCTTCGAAGGGACCGAACATCTGATCCTCGACGAGGACAGCACCTTCAGTGACGGTGTGGAAGCGGACGCCGCGCTGGATGCGCTGCTCGACGAGCTCGGCAGCGAAGGCGTCGAGGCCGGGCAGCTGGCGCCTGACGCAGCTGCGGATGGCGAAGCCGCCAGCGAAGATTCACCCGTCATCTACGGCGGCTTCGAGGACGAGGCCGTCGCGGATCTGAACGGCGACGCACCGGAGCAGACGATCGGCGCAGCCGCGTCCCCGGACGAGCCCGATGTTGAGCAGCCTGAGGCGTTAGCGGAACTCGATGACGGCAGCCTCGACGAGCAGACGGACGAGCCTGCAGACGAGGACCCGGACGAAAGAACTGTCGAGCACCGAGCCGAAGAGGACGCCGCCCCGGTCGCTGGCCCCGAAACGGAAGAGCCTGAGGCTGCGAAAGCACCTGAGCAGGACGCGGACTATGCGGCCTGGATCCGACCAGGCACGCCGGACATCGAGCAGATGGTGGATGAGGTGGTGGCCTCTGGTCCCGTGCCAGCCGAAATACCAGCCGAAGACCTACCGCCTGAAGAAGCGCCGCCTGAAGAGGCTGCAGCAGCGGTAGCGGAGACGGCAGACGGCTTCCATCTTTCGGCGGTGGAAAAGGCCCTGGAGGAAGAGGGCGTTGCGACGCAGCCGATCAGCTTCGCCCCCGAGCCGCGGCGCTGGTGGGTAGGTGGCGTGGCGGCTGTGCTCGGTCTCGCCCTGCTGGCTCAGATCTTCTACCTGCAGTTACCCCAATGGTCCCGGGATCCCGATACTCGCGGCTTTTACGAGATGGCTTGTGGGCTGTTGGGCTGCGAGCTGCCGGAGATCCGGGCGCTGGCGGGCTTGCGGACGCGAAACCTGATGGTGCGCAGTCACCCCGAGCTCGCAAACGCGCTGGTGATCGACGCCGTGATCGTCAATCAGGCTGGCTTCGCACAGCGCTTCCCAGGCCTCGAGCTGAAGTTCACCTCCGTTGGCGGCCTGCTGGTGGCGGGCCGGACCTTCCAGCCGGACGAGTACCTCAGCGGCGAGATCGGCGCCGGGGACCTCATGCCCGTCAACACTCCGGTCCAGGTTTCGCTGGAAATCGCCGATCCGGGCGAGGAAGCGGTGAACTACACCCTGAGTTTCCGCTAGCGGCAAGCCCGGCCGTGCAGACCGAATTCCGCACAGGAAAAGCTGCCGAAACGCTTCAGCTCCCGAAGCGGGAGGAGTATGATTCCGCCCCTTCCTAAGCCGTGCTTTCCGAAGCGCTTCTTTTGCTCGCAATAGGTCCCCACAAGCTGAGAAACAACGTGCTGCTGGCACCCATGGCCGGGGTCACAGACGTGCCCTTCCGCGCGCTGACCTGGCGCTTCGGGGTGGGTCACGTGGTCTCCGAGATGGTGGGCAGCAAGGTGGAGCTGTGGGATACCGAGAAGTCCCGCCTGCGTCGGGGCACGGTGGACGGCATCAGCCCGGTAGCGGTGCAGATTGCCGGTGGCGACCCTGAGATCATCGCCGACGCGGCCCGCCGACACTGGCAGGACGGCGCAGACATCATCGACATCAACTTCGGCTGCCCGGCCAAGAAAGTTTGCCGGAAGGCGGCGGGATCCCAACTGCTTGGCGACGCGTCGCTGGTCCGGGAGATCATCGCGGCGGCGGTTGCTGCCGTTCCGGTCCCGGTGACGATCAAGATGCGAACGGGGCTCGCGCCTGACGCGCGCAACGGGGTGGAGATCGCCAGAATTGCGGAAGGCGAAGGGGTAGCCGCCATCGCCGTGCACGGCCGGACTCGAGCCTGCAAGTTCGAAGGCCAGGTGGAGTTCGGGACGATCGCCGCCATCAAATCTGCGGTCAGCGTGCCGGTCTTTGCCAACGGTGACATCGAGGATGCTGCAGCCGCGGCGGCCGTGCTCGAGCAGACGGGGGCGGACGGCGTGATGATCGGTCGTGCGGCGCTGGGCGCGCCCTGGCTGCCGGGGCAGATCGCCGGGGCGACCGGGGCGCTGACGGTTGCCGAGAAGCTCGCGGTCGTGCGCGAACATGTCAGCGCCGGGCACGAGTACTACGGCGCGGCAGGCGTGAAGATCATGCGCAAACACGTGCAGTGGTATCTGGAGAAGATGACGGAGTTAGGTGATCCCGCCTGGCGCCGCACGCTCAGCAGTGAGTTCAATCGGCTCACCGAGGCGGACGCGCAGAAGGCGCACCTGGAAGGCCTGGATACCAGGCTCGCTGCTTAGAAAACCTGAAGCCGCCGCCATGGCGGCCAACATAACGTCGCCCCAGGCGACCAACGAAGAGAACCATGACTGACTCAACGACCCGCATGCCTAAGCGTGCATTGCTCAGTGTTTCCGACAAAACGGGCATCGTCGAGCTGGCTCGAGCCCTCCATGATCAGGGCGTCGAGCTGCTTTCGACCGGCGGTACCTTCAAAGCCATCCAGGAGGCCGGCGTGCCGGTGACCGAGGTCTCCTCGCACACGGGCTTCCCGGAGATGATGGATGGCCGGGTTAAGACGCTGCACCCGAAGATCCACGGCGGCATCCTCGGCCGGCGCGGACAGGACGAGGCGGTCATGGATGAGCACGGCATCGAGCCGATCGATGCGGTGTTCGTCAATCTCTACCCCTTTGCGGAAACGGTTGCACGGCCGGACTGCACTTTTGAGCTGGCGATCGAGAACATCGATATCGGCGGTCCGGCCATGGTTCGCTCTTCAGCTAAGAATCATAAGGACGTGATCGTGGTGGTCGATCCGGCCGACTACGAGGGCGTTACAGCCGGAATGACGGAGGGAGGCCTGGATTACGAAGCGCGCAAGCGCCTGGCGGTGAAGGCGTTCCGGCACACAGCCCGGTACGACGCCATGGTGTCTGCCTATCTCGGCACCGACGGCGAGTATCCGGAGAGCCTGACGCTGACTTTCGACAAGGCACAGGAGATGCGGTACGGCGAGAACCCGCATCAGTCAGCGGCCTTTTACCGGGAGAGCGGCAACCTGGACGGCACCATCGCCGGGCTGAACCAGCTGCAGGGCAAGGCGCTCTCTTACAACAACGTTGCGGATACGGACGCAGCGCTGGAGTGCGTGAAGGTCTTCGACGAGCCGGCCTGCGTCATCGTCAAGCACGCCAACCCCTGTGGCGTTGCGGAGTCGGGAGATATCGCCTCTGCTTACGACCAGGCCTTCGCCAGCGATCCGACGTCCGCTTTTGGCGGCATCATTGCCTTCAACAGGCCGCTGGATGGGCCAACGCTGGATAGCATCCTCGAGCGGCAGTTCGTCGAGGTGGTGATCGCGCCGGAGGTGGATGACGCGGCGGTTGAAGTGGCCCGGCGCAAGAAAAACGTGCGGCTGCTGAGCTGCGGCCCGTTCGGAGCCCGTTCCCGTGGCCTGGAGCTGAAGCGTGTGGGCGGCGGGCTGCTGGTGCAGAGCGCCGATGAGCTCTGCTGGGGCGAATCCGGTCTCGATGTGGTGACCGAGCGCGCGCCCACCGCTGCAGAGCTCGATGATCTGGCCTTCGCCTGGAAGGTTGCCTGGTTCGTCAAGTCCAATGCCATCGTTTATGCGAAGGACCGGCAGACCATCGGCGTCGGGGCCGGGCAGATGGCGCGGGTGACCAGCGCGATCATTGCCGGCATCAAGGCGAAAGACGCGGAGCTCACCGTGCCCGGCTCGGTCATGGCGAGCGATGCCTTCTTCCCGTTCCGGGACAGCATCGATGCCGCCGCTGAGGCGGGCATCACCGCCATCGTCCAGCCAGGTGGCTCCATGCGCGACGAGGAGGTCATTCAGGCGGCAAACGAGCACGGTATCGCCATGGTGTTCACCGGCGTACGGCACTTCAGGCACTGAGCATTCCGGCACTGAGCACTCCGGCACTGAGAATAAGTGCCACTGCATCACGACAAGCCAATCTCTAAAGGGGAACCAACCTATGGCTGAATCGAAGGATCACGTACTCGTCATCGGCAGCGGTGGCCGCGAGCACGCGCTGGCCTGGGCCGCATCGCGCTCGAGCTCGGTGGGAACCGTCTACGTGGCGCCCGGCAATGCCGGCACGGCAACGGAGCCAGGCTGCGAGAACGTCGACATCGGCGTTGGCGACTTCGAAGCGCTGGCGGCTTTTGCTGAAGGAAACGGCATTGCCCTCACCATCGTCGGTCCGGAAGCACCGCTGGTGGATGGCATCTGCGACTACTTTGCCGAGCGTGGGCTGCGTTGCTTCGGGCCGAGCGGCAAGGCCGCGCAGCTCGAGGGCTCCAAGTCGTTCACCAAGGATTTCCTGGCCCGCCACAACATCCCGACGGCTGAGTACAAGACCTTCGAGGATCTGGCCGCTGCCAAGGCCTACGTGGCGGAGAAAGGCGCGCCCATCGTCATCAAAGCGGACGGGCTGGCGGCAGGTAAGGGCGTGGTCGTCGCGCGCACGGAAGCGGAAGCCAACGCCGCGCTGGACGACATGCTCAGTGCCGGATCTTTCGGCCAGGCAGGCGAGCGGGTAGTGATCGAGGAGTTTCTGGACGGCGAGGAGGCCAGCTTCATCTGCCTCTGCGATGGAGTCACTGCCTTACCCTTTGCCACCTCCCAGGACCACAAGGCCAGAGATGATGGTGACAAAGGTCCCAACACAGGCGGCATGGGCGCCTACTCGCCGGCGCCGGTCGTGACGCCGGAAGTTTACGATCGGGTCATGGCGGAAGTGATCGGGCCGACGATACGCGGCATGGCAGCAGATGGTGCGGCGTACACGGGTTTTCTCTACGCCGGGCTGATGATCACGGCCGATGGCACGCCCAAGGTGATCGAGTTCAACTGCCGGTTCGGGGACCCGGAAGCGCAGCCGGTAATGATGCGCCTGAAATCCGATCTGCTGACGCTCTGCAATCAGGCCATCGATGGCGAGTTGGAAGGCGTGACGCTGGATTGGGACTCACGGGCGTCGCTCGGCGTGGTGATGGCAGCCGGCGGTTATCCGGAAAGCTACAACAAGGGTGACGCGATCTCCGGGTTGGAAAATTTCGGCGATGAGGCGCTCAAGGTTTTTCATGCCGGCACCCGGATGGCTGACGGCCAGGTGGTGACCAACGGCGGACGGGTGCTCTGCGTGGTCGGCCTCGGCGACGACGTGGCGGCGGCGCAGGCCAAGGCTTATCAGGGCGTTGATGCCATCGACTGGAAGAATCGCTACTTTCGCACCGATATCGGCTACCGGGCGATCGACCGGGGCTGAGCCGGGACTGACGCGAGCACGGGCGATTGGCGCGCGAGCTGAGCTGCCCCTGACCGACGGCCGGATGCCCGGTGAGCGATAAGCTGCGGCGATGGCAGCGCTGCAGATCCGGAACCTCGATCAGCTCGATCCCTTCTCCCGTCTCAATCGGGATGAGCTCGGATTGGTGGCACGGCACAGCCGACGGCTGCTGATCCCGGCTGGCCGCTGGCTGCTTCGGCCCGGCAGGGTGCTGTGCGGTCAGCATTTTCTGCTCAAGGGCTCGGTGACCACCTACGCACCGTCCGGTGTGATCAGCGCGGGCGAGCCGCCCGCGCGTAAGGCGCTGTATCCCGGCGTTGGCGGCTTGCGCACGCGATCTGAGTGCACTTTCCTGCAGGTACCCAGCACCGTGTTCGAGCTGCTCGAGCTCGATGCGGCGGGGCCAGCCGCTGTAGTTGGTGAAACCGCTGACTGCTGGCAGAGCCGTTTTCTCGGTTCGGAGCTGATGCGCAGCCTGTCGCCCGCGATCTGGCAACGCCTCCTCAGCAGCCTGCGGGCATTGAACCTGAGCCGGGGTGACTCCGTGATTCATGAGGGCGATCAGCAGGCCGATCGCTGTTTTGTGCTCGCCGCCGGGGCAGCCGAGGTGCTGCGCGATGGCCGGCTACTGAATCGACTTGCGCCGGGCGACCTGTTCGGTGAGGACGCCCTGATCACCGGCGCCGCTCGCAATGCGTCGGTGCGGATGGCGACGGACGGTCAGGTCATGGAGATGGCGGCAGGAGATTTCCGGTCTTTTCTGATCAGCGCCCTGCACGCGAGCGCCGGCACCAGCCCGCCTGTCGAGGCGGGTAGCAAGAGGACGCTGATTCGCTTTGCCTCGAGCCGGGATCTGCATCGGCGGATTGCCCTGTTGCCCCCTGAACGGGCATATCTCGTCAGCAGCAGCGTGCCCGAGGTGGAATCGCTGGCCGTGTTTCTCATGCGCAAGAGAGGGCTGGTTGCCTGCGCCGCAGCCGGGGGATCGGAGGTTGGGCTCAGGCTTTGACCGTGCGTCCTTCCGCCCAGGTGCGAAGTGAGGAGATGCTCTCCGCGCGCATGATCGACATCGGGTAGGTGCGATTGAGCGCTGCCATCACGTCCTCCTGCTGCACCGCTTCACCTCTGGAGCTCGCGAGATAGCGGGCGGAAACGATCGCTTCCTCGATCTCGGCGCCGGTGAAGCCGTCGGAGGTGTCAGCCAGGCTCTTGAGATCGAAATCGGCAGCCGGAATGTCGCGCTTCTGCAGATGGATGCGGAAGATCTCTTCGCGCACGCCCTGCTCCGGGAGATCAACGAAGAACACCTCGTCCAGCCGGCCTTTACGAACCAGCTCGGGAGGCAGCTCGCTAATGTCGTTGGAGGTGGCGACGATGAACACGGGCGCGTCGTTCTCCGCCATCCAGGTGAGCAGGGTTGATAGAACCCGCTTTGAGGTGGCGTTGTCCGACTGGCCGGTGGCGAGGCCTTTCTCGATCTCGTCCATCCACAGCACGCAGGGTGCCATCAGCTCGGCCTGCTTGAGCGAGTTGCGCAGGTTTCTCTCGGTCTCGCCGAAAAACTTGTTGTACAGCGTGCCGAAGTCGAGGCGGAGGAGGGGTATGCCCCAGTAACCGGCAACGGCTTTGGCGGCGAGGGACTTACCACCGCCCTGCACCCCGAGCAGCATCACGCCTTTCGGCTGATCTTCCGTCGCCTTCAGAAAGGCATTCTTGCGCAGCTCCAGCCAGGACTTGAGGTTGTCGAGCCCGGCGACGGCACCGAAGTCTTCGGTGTCGTACTCGAAGCGGAGCACACCTTCGGAATCCAGCAGCTCGAACTTGAGCCGGTTTACCTCGGGAATGTCCGATTCGGTGATGGCGCCATCGCCGTAGATGGCGTGCCTAATCAGAACCTGCGCATCCGAATGAGAGACGCCACGGAGGTTGGCGATCAGGCGCTTCAGGGTGTCGTTGTCCGTGCGGACCTTCTTGCCGTGGTTCTGCTCGGCCCAGTCCTTCGCCTGGCTGCGGACCAGTGCCATGAGCTCCTCGTCGCTGGGCAGCCGGAGATCAAATTTAGCGGTCAGCCGGCCGAGCTCCTGCGGCACCGACAGCTCGTGCGAGAGCAGCACCAGGGTGTTGCCGAGCTTCTCATGCTCGAGAGCAATGTCTTTCAGGTGCCGGATGATCGTCGGCTCGTTGGCGAGGTAAGGGTGGAAATCGCAGAGCACGTAGAGCGACGGGCCTTGGGTTTTCGCGATGTGCGAGAGCAGGGCTTCGGGGTCTTTCAGATCGGCATCGGCGTCCACATCGGCGCCGAAGCCGCCGAGCTCGAGACCGCGGGTGACGCGCCACTCGTAGAACGACAGCTGACGCTTCATGGCAAAGCGCAGAAGCATAGCGAGCACGCGACGCTCATCGTGGGATTCGACCACCACGATGGGGATCTTCGCGTCGAGGATCAGACTCAGGTCCTTTGTGTCTGCCACGCCAGTCTCACTATACTTGTTCGGCTGTCCTCAGCTTGCTGAGGCAGTCTGGAATAACTGTGCTGACGGAGGCCTGAATGGCAACTGAAGCGGATTGCCTGTTTTGCAAGATAGTCAACCAGGAGCTGCCGGCGGATGTGGTGTATGAGGACGAAGAGCTCCTCGCCTTCAACGACATCAGCCCCCAGGCTCCGACGCACATTCTCATTATCCCGAAAGTCCACATCGCAACGGTGAACGACTTAACCGAATCGGAGTTGGAACTGCCGGGGAAGATGATTTTGCGAGCCAAGGCACTTGCCAGTGAGAAAGGCATCGCAGAATCCGGCTACCGGCTGATCATGAACTGCAACCCGGAAGGTGGTCAGACGGTCTATCACATCCACCTGCACCTGCTTGGTGGCCGACAGCTCACCCATCTCGGATAACACGCAGAGATTTAATGGCACTCATAGACGACATCGTAATCGGCCTCGACCGCGCCCTGCGCACGGTCGCCGCAGAACCCATCGCCGAACGCGCTAACCCGGGCGAGGCGATCGACGACGCGACGATGGACGACAGCGAGCGTCAGCACGCCGCCGGCCTGATGCGCGTCAACCACACCGGCGAGATCTGCGCCCAGGGTCTTTACGAAGGCCAGGCGCTCACCGCGAGGGATGACGCAACCCGCAATGCGTTGCTGTCCGCCGCGCAGGAAGAAACCGACCACCTTGCCTGGTGCCAGGACCGACTCACCGAGCTCGACGCTAAGCCCAGCGTGTTGAACCCGCTCTTCTACGCCGCTTCCTATGCCATGGGTGCAGTAACCGGCCTGATGGGCGACAAGGTCAGCCTCGGCTTCGTCGAGGCGACCGAAGACCAGGTCTGCAAGCACCTCGAGTCACACATGGACTCCCTGCCCGAGCAGGACCAGCGCAGCCGCGCCATCATCACTCAGATGCACGAAGATGAAGAGCGGCACGGCGCCGAGGCGATGGATCAGGGCGGCGCCGAGTTCCCGCAGTCGGTCAAGAACCTGATGACGCTGGTCTCGAAGGTGATGACCGAAACCACCTATCGATTCTAGTCGCACGAGACCAAACGACTTCGAATCCGAGGTCACCGCAGCAGCGGTGAATCGCAAATACCGTTTACAGGGCAGTCGAGGCACAGGGATGTGCCTCGCCTGAGCGCCCATGGATGGGGACCTGAAGCGGAGCTTCAGGTCTAGCGTCCCGGTAAACGGTATTTGCGAGTCGCCGATGCGGCAGCGACCTGACTCTTCAGTCGGCTAGCCTTGAACGACTTCATAGTCGTGGGTGATCTGGACGCCACCGGCTTCGAGCATGCGTGATGCGGAGCAGTACTTGTCTGCCGAGAGAGAAACGGCACGGGCGACCTTCTTCTCGTCGAGCCCATCGCCGCTGACGACGAACTTCATGTGGATCTTGTCGAAGACCTGAGGGATCTCCTCCACTCGCGAAGCTGTGATGTGGGTCACGCAATCGGTCACTTTCTGCCGCTGCTTGGCAAGGATCGCCACCACGTCGTAGGAGGCGCAGCCGCCGAGGCCCATGAGTACCAGCTCCATCGGCCTGGAACCACGGTTCTGACCGCCGCCGTCGGGTGGGCCATCGATGAGAACGGTGTGCCCGGAGTCGGCGCTTGCCTCGAAGTGAACGGCGTCTTTCCACTGTATCTTCGCGTACATGTCCAGCGCTAATCCTCTAAAAGTTTGTAATACCGTGACGATCACGCGCCGATTTGAGTGACGAGTGACCGTTCAAACTGTGATTTTGTACCGTTTGTCGACCAGTTCTCACACTGAGTGAAATCCCTGTGCAAGTATCTCTCTCGCAAGATGTCACGAAGGAGCGTTACGAAAATGCTTGCCCACAAGAATTCACCGAAAAGTTCTTCGGTCGCCGGAATGGGTTCTGCCCGACCACTGGCCGCGAAAGGTTTCCAGATGAACACTCCGGAGCAGGAGACTCATCTCGACTCTTTCCTCGCCGCTGCTCATCGCCGTAAGTACCCGGCCAAGAGCACGCTGATTTACGCCGGCGACAAGAGCGACTCTATCTACTATATCCTCAAAGGCTCGGTCACCGTACTGGTGGAAGACGAGTCCGGGCGCGAGATCATCGTCGCCTATCTGAACAAGGGTGACTTCTTCGGCGAGATGCCGCTGTTCACGGAAGACACGCCCCGCTCGGCCTGGGTCAAGGCCAAAACAGAATGTGAAGTTGCCGAGCTCAGCTACGGCAAGTTCAAGGAACTGGCAGAGAAGCACACGGAGCTGCTCTATGCCGTAGGTCGGCAGATGGCGGATCGCATCAGCCGGACCACACAGAAAGTGAGTGACCTGGCGTTCCTGGACGTCACGGGTCGAGTTGCACGGACGCTGCTCGAACTCACCAAGCAACCCGATGCCATGACCCATCCCGATGGCATGCAGATCAAGATTACGCGTCAGGAGATTGGCCGTATCGTGGGCTGTTCGCGGGAGATGGTCGGTCGGGTGCTGAAAACACTGGTGGACCAAGGACTGGTCTCCGTGAAAGGCAAGACCATGGTGGTGTACGGCACTCGCTGACGCTAACCGATATGGTCTAGATCACAATGGACGTGACTGGAACGGGCCCTTCGGGGCCCGTTTTAGTTTGCGCAGAAGAATCAGTTGAAGAGGGCGTTTAAGGCAGCGCCCGGATCCTCCGCCCGCATGAACGCCTCGCCGACGAGGAACGCGTGCACGTCGTGCTGGCGCATGGCCTGAACGTCTTCCTGACTGTGGATGCCACTTTCGGTCACCACCAGCACATCCTCGGGAATCGAGCCGAGCAGATCGTAGGTGTTCGAGAGGCTGGTCTCGAACGTCTTCAGGTTGCGATTGTTGATGCCGATCAGGGTCGGCTCGAGCGCGAGGGCGAGTTCCAGCTCAGCGGCATCGTGCACCTCGATCAACACATCCAATCCCAGCGCGTGGGCCTGATGATAGAAGTCCTGCAGCGCCGCCGGGCTCAAGGCGGCGACGATCAGCAGGATGCAATCGGCGCCGAGCAGCCTGGACTCCGCGATCTGATAGGCGTCGACGATGAACTCTTTGCGCAGCAGCGGCAGCTCGACGGACCGGCGGATCTCGCCGAGATAGGCGTCGCTGCCCTGAAAGTACTTCTCATCGGTCAGCACTGAGAGGCAGGAGGCGCCGGCAGCCTGGTAGCTTCTGGCGATCTCTACCGGCTGGAAGTCACCACGGATCACGCCTTTGCTCGGGGAGGCCTTTTTCACTTCCGCGATGACTGCGGCGTCGCCGCGCTGGACTGACGTCTGCAGGGCGCTGACAAAACCCCGGGTGCCTGGTGCATCGGCAATCGCCTGTTCGAGCTCAGCGAGGCTGCGCTGCGCTTGCCGCGACTCAACCTCAACTGCCTTGTGCCGCAGGATCTCATCGAGAATGGTATCGGCCATCTCAGTCTTCACCCATCATGCTGCTGATGCGCACGAGCTCCTGCAGGCGCTCATTGGCAAGGCCGGCGGCAACCGCATCCTGCGCCATCTCGACCCCGTTTCCGAGGCTGGTGGCCACGCCGGAGGCGTAGATAGCAGCGCCGGCGTTGAGGCAGACGATGTCAGCGGCCGCTGAGTCGGGTTGGGTCAGTGCCTCCCGGACCAGCGCCAGGCTCGATTCCGGCGAGTCCGCTTTCAGCGACTCCGCGCTCTGGACTGCGATGCCGAAGTCTCCCGGCTTGATCTCGTACTCGCTGATCTCGCCGCCCTTCAGCTCCACCACGAAGGTGGAGTCGTCGAGGGCGATCTCGTCGAGGCCGTTCGAGTGCACCACCAGGACATGCTCAGCGCCGAGAAGCTGAGCCACCTCGGCGACCCGGCGCTGCCAGATCGGGCTGAACACGCCGATCACCTGGCGCCTGGCCCCAGCCGGATTGGTCAGCGGCCCGAGCACGTTCATCATGGTCCGCACGCCCAGCTCCTGACGGACCGGTGCGGCGAAGCGCATGGCGCTGTGGTGTGCCTGAGCGAACAGGAAGCCGACGCCGACCTCCCGGATGCAGTGCGCGATCTGTTCCGGCGTCAGGCTCAGATTGACGCCGGCCTGCTCGAGCACGTCTGCGCTGCCGCTCTGGCTGGTCATCTTGCGGTTGCCGTGCTTGGCGACCTGGGCGCCGGCGGCCGCGGTGACAAAAGCAGCGGCAGTGGAAATGTTGAAGAGCTTCGCGCCGCTGCCACCCGTGCCGCAGGTATCCACCAGGTACTCCGCGGTGACGTTCACCTTGGTGGACAGCTCGCGCATCGTTTCCGCGGCGCCGGCGATTTCCTCTGCGGTTTCGCCTTTGACCCTGAGCCCCATGAGCAGCCCGCCGATCTGCGCCTGCGTGGTTTCGCCGGACATGACCGCCTTGAACACCGCCCGGGTGTCGGCCTGACTGAGGTCGTGGCCCTCCGCCAGGGTGGCCAGTGCTGTCTGAATGTCCATGGTCAGTGCCTCGTCAGGAAGTTGTTGAGCAGGTCGTGCCCCGTGTGGGTAAAGATCGACTCCGGGTGGAACTGCACCCCTTCGATCGGGTACTCCCGGTGCCTGAAGCCCATGATCTCATCGAACTCGCCGTCTTTCTCGGTCCAGGCGGTCACCTCCAGGCAGTCGGGCAGCGAATCCCGGGCAACCACCAGCGAGTGGTAACGGGTTGCCTCGAGCGGATCCGGAAGCCCGGCAAAAACGCCCTCGTTTCGGTGATGGATCATGGAGGTTTTGCCGTGCATCACCTCTCTGGCCCGAACCACGTCGCCGCCGAACACCTGACCGATGCTCTGGTGGCCGAGGCAGATCCCGAGCAGCGGGATGTCCTTGCCGAACTGCTCAACCACGGCCATCGAGATGCCGGCTTCGTTCGGCGTGCACGGGCCGGGCGAGATGACGATCTTCTCTGGTGCTTTGGCCTCTATCTCGGCCAGCGTGATTTCGTCGTTGCGGTGCACCTCGACTTCGGCGCCGAGCTCGCCGAGGTACTGCACCACGTTGTAGGTGAAGGAGTCATAGTTGTCGATCATGAGCAGCATGGTCTGATCCCGTCGTCATTCTGGAGGTTGCCGGTGGTACCGGCAGGGAGTGCTTTGCGGTGTGAAAGTCAGATACGGGCCGGGGCCCACCAGCGGGCATCGCGGGGCTGCAGTCGCAGGTTTGCTCGCGTGGGCAGGACTGATGCGTTGCTGATCGTGCTCATTGGGCAATCATAGCTCAACAACTGTTCGGCCCGGAAGAGAGCTGTTGACAGGTGTTGAGTGCCCGGCCGTCAGCGGATAACGCTCGGGCTGCCGAACACCCTGCCGAACTTGATGAAAAACCGGCTCTCGCCGCTATCTCCCCAACCCCAGCCGAGATAGGCGGGCCCGATCGGGGTGTTGAACGCTGCGTGAAGGCTGCCGTGGAATTCACCGCTCTGGAAGAGGTCTTCCCATTGATCGGTAACCCCGCCGTACTCGAGCGATGCACCCACGCGTCCCGGAACGTAGCCACCGAGGATCTCGTACTGATAGACGAAGGTCAGCACCCCCAGGTTCTGCCCGGAGACCTCGCCCAGGTTATAGCCCGAGAGGTTGAACAACCCGCCCGCGCCGTACAGCGCATACTTCGGCGCGAAGCCGCCGATGGTCGTGTTGACGGCGACACCGCCAGTCAGGATGTGTCGACCCAGCGCCTTGCTCCAGGCGCCGGTCATCTGCAGCTGATCGTAGTTGTCGTCGCTGCCCAGCCAGTCGGCGGAGCCGTAGTAGGTGAGCCGGTAGAAGATACCGTTGTGCGGGAGGTAGCGGTCATCCAGACGATCGTAGGTCCAGTCCAGGAAGTACTCGCCTGCGTCGTAGGAGCCGTCCGTGGGGTCCGGCTCACCGATTAGCGTGTCCACGGCGCCCGTGTAGACGCGCAGGCCGGCGCTGATCGCGGCGTGGCGGCTGAACTCTCGACCGAGCGCGGCGTCGATGCCGTACTGCTCCAGCTCGTTGACGCTGTTCGCCTCGTCGTCGATGAATTCCGTGAACTCTCTTGTTTCAGCAAAGGCGCGCGGAAGGATGAAGAACTTGGCTGACCTGTCCAGGTACTTGTAGAGGTCGAAAACCAGCTGGTTCTCCCGGCCGAGCTGGCCCATGACGCGCAGCTCGCTGCCGAGCTCGTCCAGATCGGTCTTCAGGTAGCCCAGCCGCAGATTGAAGCCGTTGGTCAGATCGTCCGCAAATAGATCCAGTCCCCATTCCAGGTAGTTGGTGCCGCGGGCGTCCTGGCGGACGTGCAGTCGCAAGCCTCTCTGGCCGTTCTCCTCCACTACCTCGTAACGGACCATATCGAGGAAGCCGAGCCCGTAGACCATACGTATGTCGGACTCGAGCTGCTCTCGGTCGATCGGCGCGCCAACCTCCAGGTTCAGCTGCTCGAGGATCAGCTCGTCGGCAAATTGTGACTGGTTGTCGAGATGAACGAACTCGATGACCGGCGCTTGCGGTCGGCGGCGAATGACGGTGGCCGCGTAGGCCTGGTAGTCCTCCTGGCTCAGGCCGATAGACTCAAGGCTCGACCGGTCGGCCATGGTGCTGGCGTAGCCGATCTCCGCACCCTCTGTCGATCTGGCGAAGGCACCAGCAGAAAAATCGCGACCCAAAGCCGGTTTGATCAGCACATCGCTGTCGCTGAGGCTGGCCCGGGAATCCTCAACGTTGCCCATCACCATCAGGTTGGTGAGCTGGGAGACCACCGATAGCAGGTTCTTCACGTCTTCGCGCCTGAGGCCGCCCGAGCCCACATCCACGGCGATGACGATGTCGGCGCCCATCGATCTGGCCACGTCCACGGGCAGATTGTTGGCGATGCCGCCGTCGACCAGCAGCTTGTCCTCCCAGAGAACCGGGTCGAACACCGCAGGAACAGACATGCTGGCGCGCATAGCCAGAGCCAGATTGCCCTTGTCGATGACCACCGGCTCTCCGGTCAACAGGTCGGCTGCCACCGCGCGGTACGGTAGCGGCAGGCGATCGAAGTTGCTGACCTGGACCCGTTCACTGACCAGCGACTCGAACAAGAAGCTGATGTTCTGCCCCGATAGCAATCCGGTCGGGATCAGTGAGGTGTCCTTGCCGAGGCCGATCTTCGGACCGTACAGGGCGAAGATCTCATCGTCGCGCTTGCGCCGGTAGGGCTGATCCTCCCGAGGGGTCTCGTCGCGGAACATCACCTCCCAATCGATGGCGGCAATCGTCTCCTCCATCTCCGGAACGCTCATGCCGGTGGCGTACAGGGCGCCAACCAGGGAGCCCATGCTGGTTCCCACCACGCAGTCGATGGGTACCCGCATCTCTTCCAGTGCCCTGATGACGCCGATGTGCGCGCTGCCGCGGGCTCCGCCGCCGCCGAGGACGAGGCCGATGCTGGGGCGGTCGGAGTCATCTGCTGTACAGCTCTGGGGCGCTGGCCGGTCGGCTGCCCAGGCTGGCAAGGAAAAGGAGATGAGCAGAAAGGTGAGAAGGGCGGAAGCTCGTCTGGCCGTCATCGGGTAGCGCCATCTAGTCTGGTGGCCACAGTCTAATTGTTTGCCCGGAGAATTCTTGCACCGCCGGCGGGATTTGCCGGTTACCATCAGCCTCCCGTCGAGAGAGCCAGTAAGAGAGCGCCATGCGGACCTATAGCGAAACCTGCGCGGCCCTGGCCGCCGGTGAGATCACCAGCGAAGCGCTGCTGTCGCAGGCGCTTGCGCGAGTAGCCGAGGCGGAATCTTCGGCTGCGGGTCAGGTGTTCATTGCGCTCGACCAGGACGCGCTGCAGCGCGCACGAGCCATCGACCGGGCACGGGCTGACGGTGCGGTGCTGCCAACTCACGCGGGCATGCCGATTTCCATCAAGGACCTGTTCGACGTCCAGGGCCAGGTCACCCGAGCCGGATCGGTCGTGCTGGATGCCGCCCCACCTGCGGCGCAGACCGCGCCGGCGATCCAGCGCCTGCTCGATGCCGGCTTCGTGCCCGTGGGGCGGACCAACATGACCGAGTTCGCCTACTCCGGCGTTGGTCTCAACCCTCACTACAGCACGCCGTTGAATCCCTGGGACCGGCAGACCGGGCGGGTCCCGGGCGGTTCCTCGTCCGGTGCTGCGGTGTCGGTTGCCGAAGGCATGGCGGTGGCGGGGATCGGCACGGATACAGGCGGTTCCTGCCGGATACCAGCGGCGCTCACGGGCATCACGGGCTGGAAGCCGAGCGCCGATCGGGTTCCGAGAGAAGGCGTGTACCCGCTGTCGTCATCGCTCGATTCGGTCGGCGTGATCGCCGCGGATGTGGCCGGCTGCGCGGCGCTGGATGACGTCATGGCCGGCGGGGTGGGCGAGGTACCTGCCGCACGACCGGTTTCAGAGCTCAAGCTGGCGGTCCTCGATCACTACGTGACGGAAGGCATGGATGACTGGGTGGCAGGTGCCTATGACCGGGCCCTGTCAGGGCTCTCAGCCGCCGGCGCGACGCTGACGGAGATCCGGATGCCGGCAGTGGAACGACTCCCGGAGCTGAACGCCAGGGGCGGCATCGCCGCCAGGGAAGCCTGGGACTTCCATGCCCGGCAGCTGCAGGAAGTGGGAGAAGGCTATGACCCGCGAGTGGCGGGGCGGATTCGCGCAGGCGCGCAGGTGGGTGATGAGGAGCTGGCGGCGATTCGGGTGGCGCGCCGCGAGATGATTGAGGACTTCGTTGGCGCCATGGAGGGCTTCGACGCGGTGCTGGCGCCAACCGTGCCTATCGTCGCGCCGCCCCTCGCTGCCTTCGCGGAGGACGACGAGTACGTGCGGCTGAACCTGCTGCTGCTGAGGAATCCGAGTCTGTTCAACTTCCTGGATGGCTGCGCCATATCCCTGCCCGTGCACGAGCCGGACGGGCCCCCGGTCGGGCTGATGCTGGCCGCGGCCAACGGTCGGGACAGCTCGCTGCTGAGTATCGCCGCCGGCATCGAGCGGCAAGGCCTGACGATGGACAGAGCCACGTCGATTTCGTAAATTCCGTTTTTGACGCCGATCCGGTGACCCCGGACGGCGATCGAATTTGGGTTAACTGACTGATTTCTCTAAAAATTTGGGACAGGACTTGATCCGGCGGGACAGGTACCACGATAAGCGTCAGCGGCTCCAGGGCCGAACTGGCGCCCCCGCGACGCGAAACCGGCTACCGCCGGTAGACCCTTCCGGGCTCCTCTGAGCGCAGAGGCATACCACCCCCGTGATCCGTTCAGCGGCTGATCCAGGCGCGCCGATGCGTGCCGGCAGCAAACGGGAGCATTACGTATGTCGCATCACGCGCAACAGGCCAAGCGCCTCTCCATTCTCGACTTCCCGGCGCGCAAAGCCGCCAGGGAAAAGATCTCCATGGTCACCTGCTACGACTACACCTCGGCACAGGTGCTGAACGACACGGAGGTCGACACCTTGCTGGTGGGTGACAGCCTGGCCATGGTCATGCACGGGTTCGACTCGACCGTTCACGCCACGGTGGATCTGATGGCGCTGCACATCAGCGCCGTCGCGCGCGGGGCGCCGAACAAGTTCATCGTTGGTGACATGCCCTTCCTCGCTGCCCGGAAGGGGCTGCACGAGGCGATGGACGGCGTCCAGCAACTCATGCAGGCCGGCGCGCACTCGGTGAAGATCGAGGGCGAGAAGGGCCAGCTGGAGCTGATGGCGCACATCGTCGATTCCGGCGTCCCGGTGATGGGCCATCTGGGCCTCACCCCGCAATCCGTGCACGGGCTGGGTGGCCACAAGGTGCAGGGCAAAGCAGAAGCCGAGGCTCGGGCGCTGGTTGAGGCCAGTCGTCGTCTGGAAGATGCCGGCTGTTTTGCGCTGGTCCTGGAGTGCGTGCCGACGCCGCTGGCCCGTGAAATCACCCAGGCGATCAGCATACCGACCATTGGTATTGGCGCTGGTCCTCACACCGATGGTCAGGTACTGGTGCTGCAGGACATGCTGGGAATGAACCCGCACTTCAAGCCGAAGTTCCTCAAGCACTACGCCAACGGCTATGAGGTGATGAGCGCTGCGGTGAATCGATTCGATGCCGAGATCCGGCACGGCTGCTTCCCGACGGCCAGGGAGAGCTACCGATGAGCAGCGTCTACCCGATGACCCCTGCTGCCGCGCCGTCATCAGCCGCCGGGCCTCGTGTGTTCAAGCGGCTCGAAGACTGGCAGGTCTGCCGCTCGGCGCTGACCGGCAGCGTCGGGTTCGTGCCGACCATGGGCGCGCTGCATGCAGGACACGGCGCGCTGCTCGAACGCAGCGTCGCCGAAAACGACCACACGGTGTTGAGCATTTACCTGAACCCGACTCAGTTCAACAACCCGAGCGATCTGGACTGTTACCCGAAAACGCTCGAGCGGGATCTGAAGCTGGCCCGTGAGCTCGGCGTGGACTTTGTGATCACCCCGAGCTACGAGCAGATGTACGCCGACGGCTTCCGCTTTCAGCTGGACGAAACCCGATTCTCAGCCGAGCTCTGCGGAGAGCACCGTCCGGGCCACTTCACCGGCGTGCTGACCGTGGTGATGAAGCTCTTGAACATCGCCCGCGCTGATCGGGCCTACTTCGGCGAGAAGGACTACCAGCAGTACATGCTGATCCGCGACATGTGTGAGGCGTTCTTCATGGACGTGGAGATCGTCCCCTGCGCCACTGTCCGCGAAGCCGACGGGCTGGCGATGAGCAGCCGCAACGAAAATCTGGACGGGCCGGGGCGGGTGAAAGCCGGCCTGCTGAACAACCTGATCCGCTCGACGCTCGAGGATGACGAGGTGGCGCGGGCGCTCACTGAAGCCGGCTTCGAGGTGGACTACATCGTCAGCCGGGAGGGGCGGCGCTTTGCCGCAGCCAGCCTCGAGTGTGGTGATCGCGTGGTGCGGCTGATTGATAACGTCGCCCGCCAGGCCTGACGCGGGAACCCGCTAGATCAGGCTCATCACCCCGAGCGCCACCGAGAGCACGGCGCCAACGGCCGGCTTCCAGATGCCGCTGCGGCGGATCCTGCCGGAGAGCTTCAGGCGGATCAGCGACAGGTTGATCAGCGTGAAGACGATGAGGATCACGAAGCTGGTCGCCTTCGCCAGGGTCAGCAGTGGGAACCAGGTGGCGAGCAGCGTGATCACCAGCACGGTGAGAATCGTCGAGACGATCGGCGTGTGCCGCTTCGGGTGCACGGTCGCCAGCACCTCCGGCGCGTTGCCTGCCCTGGCCATGCCGTAGACAACTCTGGAGACCATGACGATCTGTGCCAGCGCCGAGTTGGTTACGCTGAGCATGCTCAGCACGGCGATGATCGCCGGCCAGCGGTCGCCGGTGTGCGCCACCATGGCGGCCAGCGGCGCGGGGTTGCCTGCCAGATTCAGCTCCGTATTAGCCAGCACGGCGACCGTGGCAACCATCACGTACAGGATGGCGGCGCCGAGCAGCGCCAGCATGATCGCTGGCGACATGATGCGCTCCGGCTCCCGGGTTTCCTCTGCCACGTTCACCATGTCCTCGAAACCGACGAAGGCGTAGAAGGCGACGAACGCGCCCAAGCTGATCGCCAGCCAGGCGTCGCCACTGGGCACCATGGTAGGCCAGACCTCCGGAAAGTTGGCCAGATAGCGGCCGGACATGGCGAGTACTGCGAGCAGGCCGAAGATCGAGGTGGCGGTGATCGCCGCGGCGAACCAGACGGTGTGGCCGATGCCCCATGCAGCAATCACGCCCAGCACCAGGATGAAGCCTGTTGCGGCAATGCCCTCAGCGCCAGGATAGAAAAAGGAAAGATAGCCGGCGAAGCCGTTCGCCAGGGTGCCGCTGGAAACCAGGCCGGTGGTCACCACAGCCCAGCCGGTGATCTGGGTGAGCAGGGGACGCGAGAACGCCTGGTCGACGTACACCGCTTCCCCGGCGCTCTTCGGGTAGTGGCTGGCGAGCTCCCCGTAGCTGATGGCGGTGAATCCGGCCACCACCGCAGCCAGCAGAAAAGCCCAGGGGGCAAAGTTGCCGCTGACCGCCAGGATCTCGCCCACCAGCACGTAAATCCCGGCGCCCACCATGGTGCCTAGCCCGAAAATCGTCAGCAGGGGGAGGTTGAGCCTTCGGCTCAGCGTGGGTTGATCATTCATGGGTACTGCTCTTGGTTCGCGGATTATGCCGGCGACTTCGGAAACTACCTAGTTGAACCCTGGCCCGGTGAACCCATCTCTGCATTGCCGGGAGGCAAAACCGGCACCTAACAACGTCACGCTGAGCAGCGCTCAACGAGTAAGGAGACCAGAGATGAACGACGTAGTCAGACGCAACGATCCATTCGACCTCTTCAATCGCTTTGGAGACCTGTTCGAGCGGGAGCCTTTCTTCAGCCCGGCAAATCGGGCCGAGTGGCTGCCGCCCGTGGACATCAAGGAAACCGACGAGGGCTACCTGTTTCACATGGATGTGCCCGGCCTGAAACCGGAAGACCTGGATGTGGAGCTGCACGATGGCGTGCTGTCCATCCGCGGCTCGCGCACGGAAGAGAAGAAAGCCGAAGAGAAAGGTTACGTACGCACAGAACGCCGTCAGGGCAGCTTCAGCCGCCAGTTCCGGGTGCCGACCAACGTGCAGGCAGAAGCTCTGAAAGCGGAAGTGAAAGACGGTGTGCTCAGCATCGAGGTGCCGAAGGGCGCCGAGCAGGGTGCACGGAAGGTCACCGTTTCCTGAGCCGACGCTCAGCAGAGGGCCAGCACACCCTCGAGCGCAACGGTCACGGCCTGCAGCCGCACCGCCTGTCGGGAACCGGACAGGTGGTGCTCTGCCGTCTGCACGCAGCGGACGTCGCTGCCCTCCCGCAGCGCCCAGGCGAACCAGACGGTGCCCACGGGTGAAACCACATCGCCACCGCCTGGCCCGGCAACGCCGGTGATGGCGACGGCGATGTCCGCATCGCTGTGCTCGAGTGCCCCCTCCGCCATGGCGCGGGCGACGGGTTCGCTCACCGCCCCGTGGCGCGCCAGCAGCTCAGCGCTGACGCCAACCATGGCGGTTTTGGCGCTGAGCCGATAGGTCACGAACGCGCCTTCGAACCAATCGGACGAACCGGCGATCTCGGTCACCGTCGCGGCAAGCAGACCGCCGGTGCAGGACTCTGTGCTGATCAACCGGCTGCCTCGAGCAAGCAGCGCCTGCCCAACGCGCCCGGCGAGATCCACGGGTAATTTTTCAGCCATCGGTCTCGGCGTTCGCCAGATCTTTGAATCTGGATTCCGCCAGCGCTGCGGCGCGGAAAATGGCCCGCCCTTTGTTCATGCTCTCCTTCCACTCCAGCCGGGAGATGGAATCGGCAACGATGCCGCCGCCGGCCTCGATGTAGAGCGTGCCGTCCTTGATCACGGCCGTGCGGATGGCTATGGCCGTATCCATGTTGCCGTTCCAGGCGAGGTAGCCGACCGCGCCGCCGTAAATGCCGCGCTTCACCGGCTCCAGCTCGTCGATGATCTCCATGGCCCGGATCTTCGGCGCGCCGGACAGCGTGCCGACCGGCAGCGTGGCTCGGAGCACGTCCATGGCCGTCTTGCCCTCTTTCAGGGTGCCGGTGACGTTGGAAGAGATGTGCATGACGTGCGAGTAACGCTCGATGACGAACTTCTCGGTCACCTCTACGGATCCTGTCTCGGACACACGGCCGACGTCGTTGCGGCCCAGATCGATGAGCATCAGGTGCTCGGCGATCTCTTTCGGATCGCCCAGCAACTCTTCTTCCAGCGCAACGTCCTCTTCCGGCGTGTAACCGCGACGCCGGGTGCCGGCCAGCGGTCGGTTGGTAATCACCCCGTCTTCCACCCTGGCCAGAATCTCCGGCGAGCTGGAGACGATCTGGAACTCGTCCAGATCCATGAAGTACATGTAGGGCGAAGGGTTGAGGCTGCGCAGCGCCCGGTACAGGTTGATGGGTTCCGAGCCGAACGGCAGCGACATGCGCTGGGCCAGAACGACCTGCATCACGTCGCCCGCCCGAGTGTACTCGCGGATCTTCTCGACCGCCTGCTTGAACGGTTCTTCGCCGAACTCGGAAACGAAGTCCGACTCCTCCACCGGCTGGTTGGTCTGGCTGTCAACGATCGGCGGCACCGCCTGCAGCAACTGCTGAGCGCGGTCCTGCAGGGTTTCCATGGTTCGCTGGTAGTTGTCCGGGTCGGCGGGGTCGATCAGGCTGATCAGCTGCATCTGCCCCTTCAGGTTGTCGAAGACAACCACGTCTTCGGAGACCATGAGCAGGATGTCCGGAGTACCCAGCGTATCTGGCGGCGTGCTCGCCTGCAGGCGCTTCTCGGTGTAGCGAACGGTGTCGTAGCCGAAGTAGCCTACCAGCCCGCCGTAAAAACGTGGCAGCTCCGGCAGCTGCGGCACCTTGAATCGGCTCTGAAAATCCTCGATGAAGGTGAGGGGATCGTCGCTCGAGAGTGACTCGACGACCTCGCCGTCCGTCTCGACCGTGATCTGCTCACCGATCACGCGGACAACGGTGCGCGCCGGCAGGCCGATGATCGAGTAGCGTCCCCACTTCTCTCCGCCCTGTGCCGACTCCAGCAGGTAGGAGTAGGGCCCGTGGGCGAGCTTCATGTAGACGGAGAGTGGCGTGTCGAGATCGGCGAGGCTGGTGTGCACAACCGGGATCCGGTTGTAGCCCTGCTTGGCCAGGTCAGAAAAGGTTTTGGCGTCCATCTGCTAGTACCGTTTGTTCTTGCCGCGTTCGCTTTGCGCGGCAGGCTGCTCTGTTGCTCCGCCGTTGCTGGCGGTTGCCGGTTGGTTGGCGCAGCCGCGCTCAGGCAGCGGCGCCGGTCGCTAGCGGTTTCGCCAACGGTACTGGCTGCCTGCCTTCTGAAGCAGCAGGGTCTTCTCTTTCCGAGACTTCTGGTCTTGAGCGCTGGGCTGGTTCATCAACAGGCTCTTTCAGGCTCTCAAACTGTGGACGACGAGCCGGGGGAGACTAAACGAGGTCCAAAAACGATTCAATCACCGCATCCGCCCCGAGCTCGGCGGCCGGCGTGCCGTGGTTGTAGCCATCCCGGACCACGACTACCGGGCAGCCGGCGGCCCGGGCGCAACCGACATCGGCTGCCGAATCACCGACAAACAGCGCTTGTGCCGGCTCTACGCCGAGCAGCTTGCAGCTGTGCAGCGCCATGTCCGGTGCCGGTTTCGGGTTGGCCGTGGTATCTCCGCAGACGATGGCATCAATGTAGGTCGTCAGCTCGAGCTCGGCGAGCAGCGGCTCGGTGAACAGCTTCAGCTTGTTGGTCACAACCGCCATTCGGGCGCCGCGCTCCTTGAGGGCCTGCAGGGTTTCAAGCACGCCCGGATAAGGGGCGCTGAGCACGCTCAGATGGCCCTGGTAGTACTCGAGAAAAGCTTCAAACAGAGGATCTGCCAGATCTTCGGCCAGCTTCTGATCCTGGATCGCCTGAGCGACCAGTGCCCGGGCGCCGTGCCCGACCCAGTGCCGGGTCAGCGCTTCGTCCACCGGCTTTGCGCCCTGGCCTGTCAGCGCGCTGTTCAGCGCGGCATTGATGTCCGGCGCCGTGTCGACCAGCGTGCCGTCCAGGTCGAAGAGGTAACCGGCGTAGGCGTTCAAACGGCGGCCAGCGCCTCGCGCATTCCGGCGATTGTGGCCGCGTAGTCCGGGCCGGCGGAGAAGATGGCGGAGCCGGCAACAAAGGTATCCGCGCCGGCGCGGGCGGCGTCGGCGATGTTGTCCGCCTTGATGCCACCGTCGATTTCCAGGCGGATCTCACGACCGCTGGCGTCAATCATCTCCCGGACGTTTGCCACCTTGGTGAGGCTCGATGGGATGAACGCCTGCCCACCGAACCCGGGGTTCACCGACATGATCAGCACCAGGTCGACCATATCGATCACCTCGGCAAGCTGGTCGACCGGCGTTGCCGGATTGAACACCAGGCCCGCTTTGGCGCCGCCCTCACGGATGACGCTGAGCGTTCTGTGCAGGTGCTCGGTCGATTCGGGGTGGACGCTGATGATGTCCGCGCCCGCGGCAAGAAAATCTCCGATCAGCCGGTCAACGGGTTTCACCATGAGGTGCACGTCCATGGTCGCGTCGATGCCGGCCTTGCGCAGCGACTCCAGGACCAGCGGGCCGATGGTCAGGTTCGGCACGTAGTGATTATCCATCACGTCGAAGTGGATGATGTCCGCGCCGGCGTCCAGCACGTTCCTGATCTCCTCGCCGAGACGCGAGAAGTCCGCGGAGAGGATTGAGGGGGCGATCCAATAGCTCATAGCGGCGCTATTCTACGCGAATCACCCTGGGCGTCGCGCGTTGACCTCATCGAGCTGTGCCTGGCTGCCGATATCGATCCAGTAGCCGCTCCAGACCTGGGCCGAGAGCGTGCCGGTGGCGATGGCTTGGAAGAACCGGTCGCGCAGGGAGAACGGCTTCTCCTCATCGCCAGCAAAGAGCTCCGGTCGCAGGATGGCGATGCCGCAGTAGACGTAGCTCTCGCCCCGGGCAGTGATCCGGCCATCGGCGTACTCGAAGTCACCCTGCTCCCGATACGCTGGGGTTGGCGTCACCACCAGATGGATGTCCGCCCACTCAGGCAACGGCGCGAGGCTCGAGAACGGAAAGTCGGTGAAGATGTCGCCGTTCAGAATCAGAAAGGGCGCCTCGCCAAGCAGCGGCAACGCCTTGACGATGCCGCCGCCGGTTTCCAGCAGCGTCTGCTCGTGGCTGTAGCGGATGTTCACCCCGTGCGCGGCGCCATCTCCGAAGTGCGCTTCGATCTGCTCGCCGAGGTGGTGCAGGTTGATCACCAGCTCGGTGATGCCCGCCCGGCGCAGCCATTCCAGCTGATGGTCGAGCAGCGGTCGGCCGTGCACGGGAACCATCGGCTTCGGGGTCGTGTCGGTGAGGGGCCGTAGCCGTTCGCCACGACCTGCCGCGAGTATCATTGCCCGCGTTGGCGCTTTGCTGACTGGGCTCATCCGCCGCCTTCGGCTCTCAGCTCATCGATTCGGGCGCCGATCATAGGGTGATCCAGCTGAGCCAGCCAGTCGGCCAGAGGGGCCAGTGCTGCAATCGGCTGGCTGAGCTGGCTGATGTGCTCGAGCACCGGCTGGATGTGCTCGAGATGAGTAGCCTTGCCGTCACGAAGCTTGAGGCGGGCGAAGATGCCCACCGCTTTCAGCTGGCGCTGAATGGCCGTCAGCGTCATGTCTTCCGCGAACCGCTCCGGATCGTGCGGCAACGGTGATCGCTCCAGGTAGAAGCGCTGCCAACGGGCGACCTCGTCAGCGCTGAAATCGTGGTAGCAGTCGTGCAGCAGGGAGGCCAGGTCGTAGCTGGCCGGACCCATCAGAGCATCCTGAAAGTCCACCACGCCAAGGCGTTCGCTGTCTGGGTCAAACAGCAGGTTGCGGCAGTGATAGTCCCGATGCACGCAGCACTGCAGCTGGCCCGGCATCCGCTCGACCAGGTGGCGGAATGCGGGCGCGCAGTTGTCCGGCAGTGAGGTGGCGATAAAGGCGCCGGCGAACCAGTCGCGGAATATCTCGAGCTCATCGGCGAAGCGGCTCTGGGTGTAGGGTGGGATGGCCGGGTCCTCCACGCCCTGCAGCCTGATCAGTGTCTCCAGGGCCGCCTCCAGCGCGCTGTCCTCCTGAGCCGTGCCGTAGACGTCTGCCAGCTCGTGGCTACCGAGATCGGTCATCAGGTACCAGCCTTGCTCCCGCTCCGCGGCCAGGACAGTCGGCACCGGGATGCCCGCCCTGCCGAACACGCCTGCCAAGCGTTCGAACTGCTGGTTCTGCTCTTTGTCCGGTGGCGAAACCATCAGCACCAGCGAATCGCCGCTGGCGGCACGCAGCCGATAGAAAGCGCGGAAACTGGCCTCGGCGCGCAGGACCTCGACGCTCGCGGCGTTGAAGCCCGGCTGCCGCCCGCGGGCCCAGGAAAATGCGGGATCTGTCATCAGCCTATCTTAACGTTCATTACGTCCCTGTAAGCCTTGTTCAGGGCCCGATGGGGTATGATCGCGCCCCATGATTCAGACCCTCCCGATCATCCAGGGCGTTGTGCTGACCCTGGCGGTCAGCCTGTCGGTGCTTGCCAGCGCCGAAGCCGCCGAGCCTGCGCAGGGCACCGATGCAGCGGAGCAAAACGGCAGCGGAATTGACAGAGGGATTGAAGGGTACGGCAAAGGCAAAGCTGGAGCGGGCACGCTGCCCATGGACTTCTGGCTGCCCCGCGAGGCCCTGTCACCGAAACAACTCAGAAGTACGCCCGAGTTCTGCCGCGGCGCCTATATCTGGCCCGAGTTCCCGCTGCCTGGCGATGCGGTGGCGGAGGAGCAGCCGGTGTACGCGGAGGCCAGACGGGCAGAGTACTGGGAGTCCGGCGCGGTGGTGCTCGAAGGCGATGTGGTAGTCACCCAGGGGAACAGAACGCTCAGGGCGCCGCGGGTCGAGATGGATCACATCAGCCGGGAAGGCACGATTCCCGCCCAGGTGCAGATCGAAGAACCCACCGCGATTCTGCGTGGCCGCAATGCGATGCTGAATCTGGACAGCAAGGCGACGTTGATTGAGGACGCCGAGTTTCTGCTGATCGAGCCCGAGTTTCGAGGGGTGGCCGGCGTGCTCGAGCGCGACGAGGCGGGTGACATGCGGGTGACCGAAGGTCGCTTCACCCGTTGCGAGCCCGGTAACAACAACTGGCAGATCGGCTCCCGGTCTTTTCTGATCCGCGACGGCAGCGATTTCGGGACCGCGCGGCACGCGGTGGTGCGGGTGAAAAACGTGCCGATCTTCTACACCCCTTACCTGAGCTTTCCGGTGAACGACGAGCGGAAGTCCGGCTGGTTGTTCCCGAGCGTCGGCTTCTCCAGCCAGAACGGCCTGGAGTTTGCGCCGCCTTACTACCTGAACCTGGCGCCGAACTACGATGCGACCCTGATCCCTCGCTACTTTCAGAAGCGAGGCTGGGGCGCGGAGGCTGAGTTCCGGCATCTCTCCGACTGGCAGCAGAGCCGATTCGTCGGCTCCTTCCTCGGCGACGACAAGCAGTACGACGGCACCTACGAGAAAGACGACTTCGAGGAGCTGGAGGCGGCCGGGCTCGTGGAAGGACCGTTCGTACCGGCGGATCGCTGGCTGTACGGCATGTACCACGAGGGCAACGCCGGTCACTGGCTGACCACGGTCGACTACACCGCGGTGAGCGATCGGGATTACTTCAGAAACCTGGATACGGAGCTCGATGTGGCCTCGCAGCGGGAGCTGGAACGTCGAGGCGAGATTCAGTACCTGCGCGGCGGCCTGGATGTGCGGCTTTGGGCGCAGCGATTCCAGCGCCTCGACGAGGTGCTCGTCGATCCTTATCAACGGCTGCCGGAACTCAACATCAGCTACCGCGGTAACCTACCTGGAGCCTTCGAGTGGTCGGTGGGCGCCTCCGCTGTCAGCTTCGATCGTAACAATGACGACCTGTCAGGCGTCGACAGGATCGTTGGCGAGCGGGCCCACATCGAGCCGCGCGTGCGCCTACCGCTTTCCCGCTCCTGGGGCTTCATGAACTTCACCGGCGGGTATCGATACACAGCTTACGATCTTCGGGATACGGCGGATGACGTGGATCATGACCCGGATAGAGGTATCGCGCTTGGCAGCGTCGATACGGGCCTCTTCTTTGAGCGGGACATGACCTTCCTCGGCTCAGCCGCGGTTCACACGCTGGAGCCGCGCATCTTCTATCTGTATCAGGAGTACGAGGATCAGGACGACCTGCCGCTGTTCGACGTCAGCCAGCTCACCTTCCGCTACGACCAGCTCTGGCGTGACAACCGGTTCAGCGGTGTGGACAGGATCGGTGACGCGAATCAACTCTCCGTTGGCCTGACCTCGCGACTGCTCAACGCGGCAACCGGCCGTGAGTTTCTTCGTGCCAGCATCGGCCAGATTCGTTACTTCGAGGACCGGCTGGTCACCCGAACCGGCACGCAGAGCGAGCTCGATCTGAGCCGGCGCTCCGAGTTTGCAGGTGAGCTGGTCAGCCGTTTCGGTCGCTGGGCGGTGGGCGCAGACTTGATCTGGGATCCCACTCAGGACAACGTCACCCGGGGTGGAGCCTTCGTCAACTACAAGGCCAGCAACCGGAAGATTGTCCACATGGGCTACCGCTACCAGCGAAACCGCATCGACCAGACGGATGTCGCCATGATCTGGCCGGTGAGCAAGCGATTTGCGCTGATCGGCCGCTGGAATTTTGACCTCAACACCGAGCGAACCATTGAGGGGTTGGCGGGAATTGAGTACAACGACTGCTGCTGGAAACTCCGCCTGGTTGGGCGGCGCTATCTGGACACGCCGTCGGCGCGGGAATTTGCAGATGCCGTCAGCCGAACGGGCGTGTTCTTTCAGGTGGTGTTCAAAGGCCTGGGATCGCTCGACGATTCGGTGGAATCGCTGTTGAGCGAGAGTATCCGGGGCTACGTGATGGAAGAGATATGAACCGATTGACCTTTTTACTGATGCTCGTCGCAACGCTCTCGCTGGGTGCGGCGTTACCTGCTCAAGCCCAGTACCAGGAGCTCGACGCGATCGTTGCCGTCGTGGAAGACGATGTGGTCCTGGCTTCGGAGCTCGTTGAACGCCTGGACATGGTCCGTGAGCAGTTTGCCGAGAGCAATCAGCCGCTGCCGCCCAATGACATTCTGATGTCGCAGATCATGGAGCGGCTGATCCTGGAGAGCCTGCAGGTGCAGGAGGCTTTGCGGCGCGGGGTGGTGGTGGACGACGAGACTCTGACCCGGGCGGTCGGCAGCTTCGCCTCGAGCAACAACATGACCATCGAGCAGTTCGCGCAGCGCCTCGCTCAGGACGGCAGGAACTACGCTGAGTTCCGCGAGCAGATCCGCCGGGAAATGCTCATGCAGCGGCTGCAGCAGGCGGTAGTGAATCGGCGGATCGCCATCTCCGAACAGGACATCGAAGATCTGCTCGATTCGCCCTACTACCAGGAGCTGCTCTCCGACGAGTTCCGGGTTGGCCACATCCTGCTGGCGCTGGAGCCCAACGCCAGCCAGGAAACCATCACAGCGGCCGAGAACGCCGCCATCGAGATCGTTCAGGAGCTTCGCGCCGGGGCGGACTTTACGCAGATGGCGGTTTCCCGCTCTGCCGGATCGCGAGCGCTGGAAGGCGGTGATCTGGGTTGGCGCAAAGCAGCCGAGCTGCCGACGCTGTTTGCCGAGTATGTGGTGCAGATGGAAGTGGGCGACGTGTCCCCGCCAATTGCCAGCGGTAGCGGCCTGCACATCGTCAAGCTGCTCGAGCAGCGTGGTGCGGGCACCCAGAAAGAGGAGCAGGCGTTGCTCCGCCACATTCTGGTAATGCCTTCGGAGATCCGCACCCCGGAACAGACCGAAGCGCTGATCAAAGACATCTACTCGCGGGTGCAGGCGGGTGAAGACTTCGCCGAGCTGGCCGTCGAGTTCTCGGAAGATCCGGGCAGCGCTCTGGCAGGCGGCGATCTCGGCTGGACATCCGGCACGGAGTTCGTGCCCGCCTTCCGGGCGATGATGGCGCAGACGGCGACGGGTACGGTGAGCGAGCCGTTCCGGTCGGATTACGGCTGGCACATTCTGGAAGTGCAGGACCGCCGCGAGCAGGACATGAGCGAGGAAGCGAGAAAGGACATGGCGCTGCAGATCCTGCACGGCCGGCGATTCGAGGAAGAGCTCGAAAAGTGGCTGAAGGAACTCCGGGACGAGGCCTTCGTGGACGTTCGTCTGGAGCAATCCTGAAGCGCGCAGCCTGATCCCGACATGACCACTTCCCGTCGGCTTGCCATCACCCCTGGAGAGCCGGCCGGCATCGGCCCCGAGCTCCTGGCTCGGCTTGCCGGTGCTGAGCGCAACAGCGCCTGGGTCGCAATCGCCGACGCAGATCTGATGCTCCGGGCCGCCGCCCGGGTTGGCGTTACCCTTCGGCTCGACGACCATCTCGATGCGCCGAGCACGGCGGCGGGCCGCCTTACCGTGCTGCATACGCCGCTCGGCGCAGAGGAAGTGCCGGGTCGGCTGGCGGTGGACAATGCGCCGTACGTGATCGAGACGCTGACGCGAGCCGCAGATGGCTGCCTCGATGGGACTTTTGCCGGTGTGGTCACCGGACCGGTGCAGAAATCGATCATCAGTGATTCCGGTACACCGTTCTCGGGCCATACCGAGTTTTTCTGCGAGCGGGCCGCTGCCGAGGACGTGGTCATGCTGCTGGTTGCCGGCGGGCTGCGGGTCGCGCTGGCGACCACCCACCTGCCATTAAAAGAGGTACCGTCGGCGATCACCGAGCCGCTGCTCGAGCGCCGGCTGGCCATTCTGCTGGACGGGCTGAAGGGACAGTTCGGCATCCCTCGGCCCAGGATTCTCGTCGCCGGGCTCAACCCGCACGCCGGGGAGGGGGGGCACCTCGGGCGGGAAGAGATCGAGGTCATCGAGCCGGTATGCAGGCGCTGGGCTGATCGCGGGGTGGAAGGGCCGCTGCCGGCGGATACTCTGTTCACGCCGGCTTACCTTGAGCGTGCGGATGCGGTGCTGGCGATGTACCACGACCAGGGCCTGCCGGTGCTCAAGTCTCAGGGGTTCGGTGAGGCGGTAAACGTGACCTTGGGGCTACCGTTCGTGCGTACGTCCGTCGACCACGGCACTGCCCTGGATCTGGCCGGCTCGGGTCAGGCGGATAGCGGCAGCTTCCAGGCGGCGCTGGACCTGGCGGCCGGGCTGATCCCGTCGTGAGCCGCGCACCGCGGGCGAGAAAGCGGTTCGGTCAGCACTTCCTGGTCGATGAAGGGGTGCTGCAGAGAATTGCCGATGTGGTTCGTCCGCAGCCACAGGACCAGATGCTCGAGATCGGTCCCGGCCCGGGCGCCCTGACCGACTACCTCTACGGCGAGACTGCGCGCTACCTTGCGGTGGAGCTGGATCGGGATCTCATCGCGCCGTTGCGGGCCCGGTTCGCTGACCTGGAGCTGATCAGCGCCGACATCCTCAAGGTGGACCTGGACGAAATCCTGTCGCCCCCCGGCTGGCGGCTCGTCGGCAACCTGCCGTACAACATTTCCTCGCCCCTGCTGCTGAAGCTGTTCCGGCACCTGCCGCGCATCAGAGACATGCACTTCATGTTTCAACGCGAGCTCGGTGAGCGTATCGGGGCGTCACCAGGCAGCAAGAACTGGGGGCGCCTGGGGGTGCTCACGCAGTATTATTGTGAGGTGGAGTCGTTGTTCGATGTGCCGCCGGATGCGTTCTCGCCGCCACCGAAAGTCCATTCCCAGGTGGTCAGGCTGCTGCCGAGGCAGACCCTCCGTCCGGTGAACATGGAGGCATTCAGCCGGGTGCTGCAGCTGGCTTTCTCTTCGCGGCGGAAGCGGATTGCAAACGGGCTGAAGGAGCTGAACGTCGACTGGCAGCAGTCCGGCGTGGATCAGAACGCCAGACCGGACGTTCTGGAGTTGGACGACTTCCTGCGATTGGCGGACGCGGTGGGTGAGTGACAGATGAGCACGAGCGACGAGATTGATATCCAGGTGGAGGTGCGCTACATCGAGCGTGAGTCGGACCCGGATGGCAAGCGGTTCGTGTTCGCCTACACCATCACTATCAGCAACGCTGGCGGTGAGGCGGCCCAGCTTCTGAACCGCTACTGGCGGATCACCGACGCTGAGGGCAAGGTCGAGGAGGTGGAAGGACCGGGTGTGGTCGGCAAGCAACCTCTGCTCGAGCCCGGCGAGTCATTCCGCTACACCAGCGCCGCAATCCTGACCACGCCCGTGGGCAGCATGGAAGGGCACTACGAGTTTCAGCGGCAGGACGGCGAGACCTTTCTGGCGCCGATCCAGGCGTTCTCCCTGTCGCAACCGAACGTGGTGCACTGACCGCTTATGGCTACCTACGCGATTGGTGACATCCAGGGCTGCTACGAGGAGTTCGCGCAGCTGCTCGAGCTGCTCGACTTCAAGACCGGCAGAGACCAGCTCTGGCTGCTCGGTGATCTGATCAACCGCGGCCCGGACAACGTCAGCGTCGTCCGGCGCGTCATGAAGATGGGTGACGCTGCCACGGTGGTTCTCGGCAATCACGATCTGCACTTTCTCGCCGTGCACCGGGGTGGCCACTCGCCGAACAGGAGCGATACCTTCACCGACCTTCTGGACGCGCCGATCGCCGACGAGGTGTCTGACTGGTATCGGCATCAGAACTTCTTCCACCGCGACAAAGAGCTCGGCTTCGTGATGGCCCATGCGGGCATTCCGCACCTCTGGAAGATGAAGCAGGCGAGCGGCCTGGCGGCGGAGCTCGAGGCGGTCGTTCAGGGACCCGACTGCGAGCGCTACTTCCAGGAGATGTACGGCAACGAGCCGGACGTCTGGCGCGACGACCTCGAAGGCATGGCCAGATGGCGCGTTATAACAAATTACTTCACGCGCATGCGGCTGGTGGATGCGCAGGGTGTCATGAACTTCACCCACAAAGGCGCTCTGGATGAGGCGCCAGAGGGATTATCGCCCTGGTTCGCTTTCGAGCGGTCGCAACCCGTGCGGCAGCGGATCCTGTTCGGCCACTGGGCGGCGCTGGAAGGGCATACGGGCGACGACCGCTTCATCGGTCTGGATACCGGTTGCGTGTGGGGTCGCACGCTGACGGCGATGCGGCTGGAAGACGCAGAGCTGTTTCAGGTGAGTTCCGTCAAGCAGACGGCCTGAAACCTGTCCTCGACAAGCTAATAAACGATTCTCTGACAAGTAGCCGGATGGTGTGCGCCATCTGCGTCTGCCGATATGTCAGACAAAACAGGGCGAAAACCGCCTGTACCCCCGAATCGACCGTCCGGCTGGCGACGCTTCCTAGTGCCCATTGAAACTGTGATCCTGTCTGCGGATCGAATGTAGAAGACTCCGAAAACAAGTGAGACGTCTTCGGGTCTTTTAGAAATCGGTACAACCGGAAGCAGCAAAGGAGAGCTTGCCATGGGTGTATTTGAGCACTATCAGGAACGATTCGACGCAGCTTTGGAAGAAGAGCTGTCCCTCCAGGATTACCTCGAACTCTGTAAGTCAGACCCCAGTGTCTACGCCACCGCCGCCGAGCGTCTGCTCATGGCGATCGGTGAGCCCGAGTTCGTGGATACGTCGAAAGACCCGCGCCTTTCGCGCATATTTTCCAACAAGGTCATCAAGCGGTACCCCGCCTTCGGTGAGTTCTACGGCATGGAAGAGGCGATCGAGCAGATCGTGTCCTTCTTCCGACATGCCGCTCAGGGGCTCGAGGAGCGCAAGCAGATTCTTTATCTGCTCGGTCCTGTTGGCGGCGGCAAGAGCTCGCTGGCGGAGAAGCTGAAGTCGCTGATGCAGCGCATGCCTTTCTACGCCATCGCGGGCTCGCCGTTGAACGAATCCCCCTTGGGGCTCTTCGATCCGGCGGAAGACGGCTCGATCCTCTCCGAGGAGTACGGCATCCCGTCGCGCTACCTGCGCGGGGTCATGTCGCCCTGGGCCGCGAAGCGGCTGCAGGAATTCGGCGGTGACATCACCCAGTTCAAGGTGGTGAAGCAGTACCCGTCGCTGCTGAACCAGGTGGCGGTTGCGAAAACCGAGCCGGGTGATGAGAACAATCAGGACATCTCGGCGCTGGTCGGCAAGGTCGATATCCGCAAGCTCGAGGACTTCGAGCAGAACGACCCGGACGCGTACAGCTTCTCCGGCGGTCTCTGCAAGGCCAACCAGGGCCTGCTGGAGTTCGTGGAGATGTTCAAGGCGCCGATCAAGGTGCTGCACCCGCTGCTGACCGCCACCCAGGAAGGCAACTACAACGGCACGGAAGCCATCGGCGCGGTGCCTTTCGACGGCATCGTGCTGGCGCACTCGAACGAGTCCGAGTGGCAGACGTTCCGCAACAACAAGAACAACGAGGCTTTCATCGACCGGGTCTACATCGTCAAGGTCCCCTACTGCCTGCGGGTAGCGGAAGAGGTGAAGATCTACGAGAAGCTGATTACCGACAGCTCGCTGCACAGCGCGCCCTGCGCGCCGGATACCCTGCGCATGCTGGCTCAGTACTCGGTGCTGTCTCGGATCAAGGAGCCGGACAACTCCAACGTGTTCTCGAAGATGCGTGTCTACGACGGCGAGAACCTGAAGGACACGGATCCGAAAGCGAAGAGCATCCAGGAGTACCGGGACGCGGCCGGTGTGGACGAAGGCATGAGCGGCCAGTCGACGCGGTTCGCGTTCAAGATCCTCTCCAAGGTCTTCAACTTCGACGCGACCGAAGTGGCGGCGAACCCGGTCCACCTGATGTACGTGCTCGAGCAGCAGATCGAGCAGGAGCAGTACGACCAGGATACCCGTGATCGGCTGCTGCGCTTCATCAAGGAGTACCTGGCGCCGAAGTACGTCGAGTTCATCGGCAAGGAGATTCAGACCGCCTACCTCGAGTCCTACTCGGAGTACGGTCAGAACATCTTCGATCGCTACGTCACCTACGCGGATTTCTGGATCCAGGATCAGGAGTACCGCGACCCTGAGACCGGCGACATTCTCGATCGCAGCGCGCTCAACGAAGAGCTCGAGAAGATCGAGAAGCCGGCGGGGATCTCCAACCCCAAGGACTTCCGGAACGAGATCGTCAACTTCGTTCTGCGGGCCCGGGCCAACCACAACGGCAGCAACCCCTCCTGGCTCAGCTACGAGAAGCTGCGCACCGTGATCGAGAAGAAGATGTTCTCGAACACCGAGGATCTGCTCCCGGTGATCTCCTTCAACGCCAAGTCCTCCAGCGAGGAGCAGCGCAAGCACGACGACTTCGTGGCGCGAATGGTGGAGCGAGGCTACACCGAGAAGCAGGTGCGGCTGCTTGCGGAGTGGTACCTGCGGGTGAGGAAGTCCCAGTAGCGCAGGCCCCGTTCGGCGGCATCGCCGCCGAACGGTCACGCCAACCAGGGGAGCGAGAACCATGTCGTACATTGTCGACAGACGGCTCAACGCCAAGAACAAGAGCACGGTGAACCGCCAGCGCTTTCTCGAGCGCTACAAAAAGCACATCAGGAAAGCGGTCTCCGACGCGGTGGATGCGCGCAGCATCACCGACATGGAGCGCGGCGAGGAAGTCACCATCCCGGCGGACGATGTCTCAGAGCCGGTCTTCCATCACGGCCAGGGCGGCAGCCGCAGCATCGTCCACCCGGGCAACAAGGAGTTCGTGCAGGGTGACCGGATCGCCCGGCCGCAGGGTGGCGGCGGCGGTGGCGGCGCCGGCGATGCGTCCGACAGCGGTGAAGGCGAGGACGACTTCGTCTTCCAGCTGAGCCAGGACGAGTTTCTTGAGTTTCTTTTCGATGACCTGGCGCTGCCGAACCTGAGCAAGCGGGCGCTGAAAGGTAACGCCAGCTTCAAGTACGAACATGCCGGCTTCACCACGGACGGCGTGCCGGCAAAGCTCTCTGTGCTGAGGTCGCTGAAGGCCGCGAAAGCCAGGCGTATCGCCCTGTCGGGGGAATCCAAGCGTCTGCTCAAGGCCGCGGAGGCCGAGCTCGAGAAGGCCGAGGCTCAGGGCGACGAGGTCGGCAGGCGCCGGCTCGAGGTCGAGATCGAGCAGCTCAGGCGACGGATCAACCGGGTGCCTTTCCTCGATACCAACGACCTCCGCTACAACCTGCACGTAAAGCGGCCGGTTCCGACGTCGCAGGCGGTGATGTTCTGCCTGATGGACGTGTCCGGATCCATGGACCAGCAGATCAAGGACATGGCCAAACGTTTTTACCTGCTGCTGTATATGTTCCTGAAGCGGCACTACGAGCGCACGGACATCGTCTTCATCCGGCACCACACCGTTGCCAAAGAGGTGGATGAGCAGGAATTTTTCTACTCCCGGGAGACCGGGGGCACCGTCGTCTCCAGCGCGCTAAAGCTGATGAAGGAAGTGATCGAGGCCCGCTACTCGCCGAACGAGTGGAACATCTACGGCGCTCAGGCTTCCGATGGCGACAACTGGAACGACGACTCGCCGATCTGCCGGAAGCTGCTCGAGGATGAGCTGCTGCCGGTGGTCCAGTACTTCGCCTACGTGGAGATCACCAAGCGCAACCATCAGGCGCTGTGGCGCGAGTACGAGCAGGTGGCCGCGGCGCATCCGGAAGTTTTTGCGCAGCGCCAGATCATGGATGTCAGCGACATCTTCCCGGTCTTCCACGACCTCTTTCAGAAGCGGGAGGCGGCATGAGCAGGAAACCACTCTCCGAAGGCAGCGCCTGGTCGTTCGAGCTGATCGAAGCCTACGACCGCGAGATCGGCCGCATCGCTGAAGAGCATGGGCTGGATACCTACCCGAACCAGATCGAGATCATCCGCTCGGACCAGATGATGGATGCCTACGCCTCCATCGGCATGCCGGTCGGCTACAGCCACTGGTCCTTCGGCAAGCAGTTCGTCGAGGTGGAGCGCGGTTACCAGAGCGGCGCCATGGGGCTCGCCTACGAGATCGTGATCAACTCCAACCCCTGCATCAGCTACCTGATGGAAGAGAACAGCATGACCATGCAGGCGCTGGTGATCGCGCACGCCTGCTACGGCCACAACTCGTTCTTCAAGGGCAACTACCTGTTCCGAACCTGGACCGACGCCAGCGCGATCATCGATTACCTGCTGTTTGCCAGGAAGTACATCGCCAGCTGCGAAGAGCGGTACGGCATCAACGAGGTGGAGAAGGTTCTGGATTCCTGCCACGCGCTGATGAATTACGGCGTTGATCGTTACAAGCGTCCGTACCCCATCTCTGCCGAAGAGGAGAAGCGACGCCAGGCGGAACGGGCGGAGTACGTGCAGCGCAACCTTAACGACCTCTGGCGCACCCTGCCGAAGGCGGAATCCGTGGATGCCTGTGAGGAGGTCTGCTTCCCCGAGGAGCCCGAAGAAAACCTGCTGTACTTCGTTGAGAAGCACGCGCCGCTGCTGGAACCCTGGCAGCGGGAGATCGTCCGCATCGTTCGGAAGATCGCCCAGTACTTCTACCCGCAGCGCCAGACCCAGGTGATGAATGAGGGCTGGGCGTCGTTCTGGCACTACACCCTGCTGAACAGGCTGTACGACGAAGGGCTGGTGACCGATGGCTTCATGATGGAGTTCCTTTCCTCACATACCTCCGTGCTCTTTCAGCCGGGCTTCGACCACCCTGGCTACAACGGCCTCAACCCCTACGCGCTCGGTTTCGCCATCTACTCGGACCTCAAGCGCATGTGTGAGCAGCCGACGGACGAGGACCGGGAGTGGTTCCCCGACATCGCGGGCGGCAACTGGCTGGAAGTGCTGCCGGCGGCGATGCGTGACTTCAAAGATGAGTCGTTCATCCAGCAGTTCATGTCGCCTAAAGTGATGCGGGAGTTCCGGCTGTTCGGCATTCTCGACGACGATGAGGATTCTGAAATCGAAGTGCGGGCCATTCACGATCATGGCGGCTATCGTCGCGTTCGCGAACTGCTTGCCAGCCAGTACAACCTGGGCGATCAGACGCCGAACATTCAGGTGGTGAAGGTGGACGTGAAAGGCGATCGCAGCCTGACGCTCGGCCACACCCAGCACCAGCGCCGACCGCTGGGCGCCACCACCGACAACGTGCTCAAGCACCTGCATCGGCTCTGGGGCTTCCCGGTCGTGCTGGAGTCCACCTGGAACGACGAGGTGGTGAGCACGCATCGCTGCCCGGCGGAGGCGCCCGCCGAGCAGGACGCGGCCTGAGACGGCACTACTCGTTGCCGAGCTCCAGGCTGAACGCAACCTGGTCGTAGTACCAGTAGTAGGCGCCGTCCTGGCAGCAGACGATCTCCTCTCCGGACGTCGCCGGCTTTGCGCCGAATGATGGCGGTGGCGGCAGCGGTGGGGCCGTGTCGTTGTCTCCCACCACCAGCGGTCTGGACGTCTCGATGACCTGGTAGGTCGTTTCCCCGCCGAACTGGCCCTGCACCCTGATCTTTACGAACTCGCTGGAGATTCTGATCGGGATGCTGAATCCGCCAATAAGAGCGCTGGCGCCCGTGTCTTCCAGCACGTCGTCGAGCAATACGAGCGCCCACTGCCCCTGCCGGTTCCAGACGTAGGCGCTGGCAGAGTAGGTGGTGAAGATGCTGAAGTCATCGTCGAGCGGCTCGATCAGCAGGTTGAACGCGTAGTTGCCGAAGTCCTTCGGATGCTCTCGAACGTCCCGGCATTCGGCACAGCTCAAGGTGCCGTGCTCGGCGAGTGCCGGCACCGCAACGGTCAGGCAGAGCAGGGGCAGGGCGAGCAGGGTGCTGATCTTACGCATTGGCCAGCACCTCCCTGATCGTCGTGTTGCCCGTCACCTCCGCTTCGATGCCGGCCATCTCCTCAAGGATCCGCTCCGCGGCCGTCTTCAGCCGGGAGATCTCGCCGGCGTCCACGTCTGCCTTTGCCAAGCGGGCTTCTATGGTTGCCGGACGGAACCCGTCGTCACCCAGTCGAGAGGCAACGATGGCAAAGACCAGCAGCTGTTTAAGGTTGTGGACGTTCGGCTTGCCGGCTTCGGAGACGACGGCGTAGCGGCTGCTGATGGCCCGGTGAATGACCGCCGTTTCCGCGGACAGCGCCACGGCCCGATAGAGCAGCATCAGCCCTAGCGCCTCGCGGTTGGGATCGGCCGAGCGGATGTGCCGGAGCCCGAGCACCTCGGCAGCGGCAGGGTCGCCGTAAGCCATGCCGGCGAGCACGGATTCGCTCCACGCCTCGTAAGGGTGCTGAGCCCGATCGGAAGCGCAGGCAATGGCTTCCTCCGGCTCGCCCGTTTCCGGATGGATGACGATCTGATCGACGTAACAGTCCGGGTCGTCGGCGCCTGGCGCCCTGATCTCAATGGGGCCAGCCGCGCTGCTCTGCACGGCTGACGGCTTCAGGCTCTGCGCCGCCGCGGCGGAGCCCGTGCTGCCGGGAGCGGCTGGGCTGGGCAGCGTCGGCGGCTCGTGCGCGCTGCGCCACAGCTGCCAGCCGACGATGACCGCGCACAGCCCGGTGATCAATAAAGTGGTGTGAATTCGATCCACGTATTCTCTCCTGGGGGTTCATTCACTGAGGGCTGATCAGTTCAGCATCGCCAGCGCTGCCGTACAGGAAGCTGAAGTCCAGAGCGCGCGTGAGCGGGATGCGCGACCGGGTGAGGGCAAGTTCCCTTGCGCTCTGCTAACGTCGAGCCATGAAGGTTTATCTGGTAGGCGGTGCGGTCCGCGACGAGCTGCTCGAGCGTCCGGTCAGGGAGCGGGACTGGGTGGTGGTCGGCGCGACCGCCCAGGAGATGAAGGCGCAGGGCTACCGGCAGGTGGGCCGGGACTTCCCGGTGTTTCTCCATCCCGAGACTCAGGAAGAGTACGCGCTGGCAAGAACGGAGCGAAAGACCGGGCCGGGGCATCAGGGCTTCGAGGTGCACGCGGACCCGTCGGTGACCCTGGAAGAGGATCTGGTCCGCAGGGATCTCACCATCAACGCCATGGCCAGAAGCGAGGACGGCGATCTCATCGATCCGTTCTCCGGCGCAGCGGACCTGGCGGCGAGCACGCTGCGGCACGTCTCGGAGGCCTTCGCCGAGGATCCGCTCAGGGTCTTCCGCGTTGCCCGCTTCGCCGCGGTGCTGCCTGGCTTCACCGTCGCCGAGGAGACGCTCGCGCTGATGGCGGGCATGGCTGCCCAGGGTGCGTTGGCAGAATTGTCAGCCGAGCGGGTCTGGGCGGAGCTGCAGAAAGCCCTTGCCGGACCGGCACCTGAGCGCTTTGTCGACGTGCTCGAGGCGGTCGGCGCGCTGGATCCCTGGTTGTCGGAGTTCGCCGGCCAGACCCTGGCGCCACCGGCCGCCTCGTTGCGCGGCAGCGCTGCTTTTGCAGCCTTTGTCAGCCCGTTGTCGTCGGCTCAGATCGAGGTGCTGACGAAACGGCTGAAGGCGCCGAAGTCACATCAGCGCCTGGCGCTCTGGGTGGTTCGGAACAGGGCGGCGTGGGTCGACTGGAGGTGTGCCGATCCGGACGGGCTGCTGGCAGCGCTCGAAGAGATGCAGGCGTTCAAGCCGGACAACGGTCTGCGCGAGGCGCTGGAGGTGGCCGAGAGTCTGGGCGCGGCTAACACCAGCGCGCTGGTTGAAGCCGTGACCGGGATTCGCGAGCGGGTCAGCGCGGCCGTCCTGCAGGCCCAAGGCCTGTCCGGTCCGGAGCTGGGTCAGGCGCTGACAGAGGCCCGTCGGGCGCAGCTGATCGAGGCGCAAACCGACAGTGGCTGACGGCTCTGCCGCCGGTTAAAGGTCCTCCAGATTTTCGAGGAACTGCGGCACCGGGGCCGGCGGCAGTGCCTGCTCCAGGGCGAAAGCGATCTGGATCAGCTCTGCCTCGGCTTGCGGGCGACCGAGCAGGCCGACCGCCACCGGCAGCTGCGAGACCTGTCCCGCCGGGATGACGATGCTGGGGTATCCGGAGATGGCAGCCAGATAAGCGGTGCCGCCGTAGCTGAAGTGATCGCCGTTGACCCAGTCCGTTTTCCAGGCCGGTCCGTTCCCCGGCAGCAGGAGCGCGTCGAGGGCATGCTCCGTAAGCAAAGCGTCCAGATCGGCTCGCAGCTGTTCCTGCACCAGGCTGATGTCCGCGGCGTACTCCGGCTCATCCAGGCCAGCCATGGCCGCCGCCTCGATGAAAATGCTCTGCTCGAAGATCGGCATCACGCGGTCGGCGTTGGCTTCGTTGAAGGCAATCAGGTCGGTCAGGCTGTTCCGGTCCTCAGGCAGCGACCGGCCGATCAGGTAGTCATTGAGCGCGGCTTTGAATTCTCTGAGCAGGATCCGGTAGGCCGCCTGCCGTCTCTCCGGCGCGGGTCGGTACTCGATCGGGTCAACCAGCACCGCGCCGAGGCCGGCGACGGTGTTGATCGTCTGCTGGTAGATCTCATCGAGCCGCGGCCGCTCGCCGGCGCCGCCGTAGGTCCGGAGCACGCCGATCCGCTTGCCGTCCAGGCGGGTGCCGTTCGGATCGGGTCGGTAGCTCGCCGAGGTCGCCTCGAGCGACGCGGGATCTTCCGGGTCGAATCGGGCGATCGCCTCGAGCAGCAGGGCCGCATCGGTCACGCTTCGCGCCATCGGCCCGGCCGTGTCCTGGGTCGGGGAGATGGGAATGATGCCGCTGCGGCTGACCAGACCCAGAGTTGGTTTGATGCCGACCACGCCGTTTGCCGAGGCGGGGCAGACGATGGAGCCGTTGGTTTCCGTGCCGATGGCGAGCGGCGCCAGGCCTGCCGCCACGGCTGCGGCCGAGCCGCTGGATGAACCGCAGGGATTGCGGTCGAGCACGTGCGGGTTCCTGGTCTGCCCACCCTGGCTGCTCCAGCCGGACGAGGACTTCTGATCTCGGAAGTTGGCCCACTCGCTGAGGTTCGCGGTGCCGAGAATCACAGCGCCGGCCTGTCGCAGCTGCTGAACGAGGAAGGCATCTGTCGGCACCGGCCCGATGCCTTCCGCAAGCGCCAGAGAGCCTGCGCTGGAGCGCAGGCCGGCCACGTCGATGTTGCCCTTGATCAGCACCGGCAGGCCGTGCAGCGGCCCCACTGGCCCGGACTCGGCGAACCGAGCGTCGAGCTCGGCAGCTTCGTCGAGCGCACTCGGGTTCACCTCCAGCACTGCGCGCAGGTTGGGCCCACGGCGGTTCAGCTGCTCGATCCGGTCGACGTGAGCCTGGGTGACCTCGAGGGCGCTCAGCGCGCCTGACTCGAGACCTTCGGACAGCGTGCTAGCAGACAGGGCGGTGATGGCCGGTAGAGCGTCAGCCGATGTCGGCTCTGCGCGGTCAGCCGCCTGCTCGGCGCAGGCGGGGAGCAGGACGACGAGCAGCAGGAGAAAGGTGCCGGCCGCTGCGCTCTTTCTTATTCGATGTTCCATCCCGTTACGATCTCCTGGGTCTTTCCACGCGAACGCCTACTTCACGCGTTTGCGTCAGCGCGGCCGGCTTGATCACCTCGAGCTCGAGGCGCTCGATGGGTGCTTCGAACAGTTCATCCGCCAATCGCTCTGCCAGGGTTTCGATCAGCTGGAACTGACCTTCCTGGGCGAAGGCTTCGATGCGCGCGGCCAAAGCCGTGTAGTCGATCGCCTGCGAGATGTCGTCGTGTTCGGCGGCTCTAGAAAAGTCGCTGCTGAGGGTGAGGCTGATCAGCAGCCGCTGGCGGCTGGCCCGCTCGAACGGATGAATGCCGATGATGCAGTCGACGGGCAGGGCGCGGATGAACAGGGTGCCCACGGCGTCAGCGGTCAGTGCGAGCCAACGGCCGGCAGCTCGGTCATCGGCCAGCGCGGGCGTACGGAAATGATGCCTGCCGAGCGTTGCCCGGCCAGGAGCCGCTGACAGCCCGCGTAGGCGATCATGGCGCCATTGTCCGTGCAGAGCTTGGGCGCCGGGTAGATAACCGTCGCATCCAGGCGTTCGGCCAGCACCCGGCGCAGGCGCTGGTTGGCGGACACGCCGCCGGCCATCAGCAGGGTGCTGCAGCCGGTCGCTTCCAGAGCCCGGCGGCACTTGATGAACAGCGTGTCGACGACGGCCTCCTCGAACGCTCTGGCGATGTCGGACCTGTCCTGATCGCTGAGCGGCTGGTGCTCGTTGACCGTGTTGAGCGTGAAGGTCTTCAGGCCGCTGAAGCTGAAGTCGAGCCCCGGCCGATCCGTCATCGGTCGCGGGAACCGGAACCGGGTCGGGTCGCCCGCTTCCGCGCACTTGGCCAGCTGCGGGCCGCCCGGGTAGCCCAGCTCGAGCATCTTGGCGGCTTTGTCGAAGGCTTCGCCGGCAGCATCGTCGACGGACTCGCCGAGCAGCTCGTACTCGCCGACAGCGGCAACCTTGACCAGCTGGGTGTGCCCGCCGGAGACCAGCAGGGCAACGAACGGAAACGCGACAGGCTCATCCGGGCTCATCAGCGGCGCCAGCAGGTGGCCTTCCATGTGGTGCACCGCGAGCGCCGGCAGGCCCAGCGACCAGGCCAGGGTCTCGGCAAACCCGGCGCCAACCATCAGCGCCCCCGCCAGTCCGGGCCCGGCGGTGTAGGCGATGGCGTCGATCTCGTCGAGATTCGTATCACACTCATCAAGAATGTTGCGTAAAAGCGGGATCATCCGCCTGACGTGGTCCCGGGAAGCGAGCTCGGGCACCACGCCGCCGAAATCGGCGTGCAGTTCCACCTGGCTGTGCACGGCGTCCGCCAATAAGCCACGCTCGCTGTCGTAGAGGGCGATACCCGTTTCGTCGCAGGATGTTTCTATACCGAGAACTCGCATGGGCAGGCAGTTTACACGGCCCGGGAAGTGGTTAGCAGGCCGGCGCTGCGCGCTTTGCAAAGCCCTGGCTATCCCAGTAGAATGCGCCGCCTTTCAAACCGAGTTGAGCCCAGGCAGAAGCACAGATGCCCAGCGTAAAAGTCAAAGAAAACGAGCCGTTCGATGTAGCCCTGCGCCGCTTCAAGCGCTCCTGCGAGAAAGCAGGCGTGCTGTCCGAAGTCCGTCGTCGCGAGTTCTACGAGAAGCCGACGGCCGTTCGCAAGCGTAAGGCTGCCGCTGCCGTGAAGCGTCACCTGAAGAAGCTGCAGCGCGAAGCCCGCCGGTTCGAGAAGTCCTACTAGCCGCACCGGCTCCCTCTCCGACCCCGCTCACAAGGCTGACGACCATGGCCGATCTGAAGGCGCGGATCAGCGAAGAAACCAAGACTGCGATGAAAGCGCGCGACAAAGAGCGCGTCGCAGCGCTGCGCATGATCAACGCGGAAATCAAACGCATCGAGGTGGACGAGCGCAAAGAGCTCGGCGACGACGATGTGCTCGAGGTGCTGACCCGGATGCTCAAGCAGCGCCGGGATTCTCTTTCCCAGTTCGAGGAAGCCGGTCGCGAAGATCTGGCCGCTACCGAGCGGTTCGAGATCGACGTGGTCGAAGGGTTCATGCCCGCCGCCATGTCCGAAGCCGACATCGAGGCCCTGGTGGCCAAAGTCGTCGCCGAGACGGGTGCAACCGGCATGCAGGACATGGGCAAAGTCATGGGCGCGGTCAAAGGCGCCATCACCGGCCGGGCTGACATGGCCGTGGTCAGTGCCAAGGTCAAGGCTAAGCTCTCCGGCTGATACTGGCTGGAAAGTCCTTACGATCTCGCACCGTAGACCTTTCCCGAGCAAGTAAACTCTCCCTTTCTGACTCAGGTGCCGGACCCGATATGTTGATTCCCGTCGTTCTCGCCGGAGGCACCGGCAGCCGCCTCTGGCCGCTCTCCCGGTCGCTGTTCCCGAAGCAGTTTCACGCGCTGTTTTCGGAGCACTCGCTGCTCCAGGAAACCCTGCTGCGGGCGGCAAAGGTGACGGCTGCGCCGCCGATCATCGTCTGCAACGAGGAGCACCGCTTTCTCGTGGCCGAGCAGTGTCGGGCGGTGGGCATCGACTGGCAGCGGATCATCCTCGAGCCGGAAGGACGCAACACGGCGCCCGCCATCGGCCTGGCCGCGCTCGCAGCCCCACAGGATTCGACCCTGCTGGTGCTGCCTTCAGATCATCAGATCACCGACGCAAAGGGTTTTGCTGCCGCGGTGCAGGAAGCTGAGAAGGCGGCCGCCGGCGGCGGCCTGGTCACTTTCGGCGTGCAGCCGAGCCATCCGGAAACCGGCTATGGCTATATCCGGGCCCCGGGCGAAGGCAGTGCCGCCAGGCCCGTGGGCAGCTTTGTCGAGAAGCCGGACGAGGCGACCGCTCAAACCTACCTCGACTCCGGAGAGTACTTCTGGAACTCCGGCATGTTCGTGCTCAACGCGGCCGGTTACCTGGCTGCGCTCGGTGAGCACGCCCCGGCCATGTCCGAGCCGCTCAGCACCAGCTTTGCCAGCGGCGAAAACGATCTGGACTTCTTCCGGCCGGGCAAAGCGTTTCTCGATTGCCCGTCCGACTCCATCGATTACGCCGTCATGGAAAAGACGGATAAGGCCTGGATGGTACCGGCGACCTTCGACTGGTCTGACGTGGGCAGCTGGTCGGCAATTCTCGATGCCTCCGCGCAGGATGCGGAAGGTAACCACACCAGTGGCGACGTGGTCAGCGTGGACACGGAAGGCTCCTTCGTGCAGGCCAACCACCGGCTGGTGGGCACCATCGGCATCCGCGATCTGATCGTGGTGGAGACAGCCGACGCGGTGCTGGTGGCGGACAGGAACCAGGTGCAGGAAGTGAAGCAGCTGGTGGACGCGCTGAAGGCATCACAACGCGACGAATACGTGAGCCATCGCGAGGTGTTCCGGCCCTGGGGCAGCTACGAGTCGGTGGAGCAGGGCGATCGTTACCAGGTCAAACGTATCCGGGTGAAAGCCGGCGAGCGGTTGTCCCTGCAGATGCACCACCATCGAGCCGAGCACTGGATCGTGGTCCGGGGAACCGCCGAGGTCACCCGCGGCGACGAGACCTTCATGCTGGCCGAGAACGAGAGCACCTACATCCCGCTCGGCACCACGCACCGGCTGGCCAATCCGGGCAAGATGCCGCTGGAGCTGATCGAGGTGCAGGTGGGCGCCTACCTGGGGGAGGACGACATCGTTCGCTTCGAGGACGCCTACGGGCGCAGCCCGTAGGCGCGTTCTATCTGGGCGCAGCCGGTGAGCGGCCGATCTCTCTGACCGTGCCGGCTGCTGGCGTGCTAACTTAAGCGCATGGCTGGCCGCATCCCGCAATCCTTCATCAACGATCTCCTCGACAGAACCGACATCGTCGACGTGATCGATGCCCGCGTGCCGCTGAAGAAAGCTGGCCGCAGCTACAAGGCCTGCTGCCCGTTCCACGAGGAGAAGACACCCTCGTTCAACGTCGTGCCGGACAAGCAGTTCTATCACTGCTTCGGTTGTCAGGTTTCAGGAACGGCGCTGACCTTCCTCATGGAGTACGACCGGCTGGACTTCGTCGAGGCAGTGGAGACGCTGGCCAAGATGGCCGGCGTGGAGGTGCCGCGGGAGGCCGACCGTGGGCCGCCGAAAGAAGACAACTCCCGGCTTTACGACGCCCTCGAGAAGGCTGAGAAGATCTTCCGCCGTGAGCTCCGGTCGGCTGAGGGTGCGGTGAGCTATCTGAAGAACCGCGGCGTCACCGGCGTGGTGGCCAGAGACTTCGCGCTCGGCTACGCCCCGGATGCCTGGCACACCGTGGAGGAGGCGTTCAAAGGCGACAAGTCCGTGCGCACCGCTGACCTGCTGGCGGCGGGGCTGCTGACCAAAAACGACAAGGGCAACATCTACGACCGCTTCCGGGACCGGATCATGTTCCCGATCCGGGATGTCCGCGGCCGGGTCATCGGCTTTGGGGGCCGGGTGATGGGTGATGCGGATGGGCCAAAGTATCTCAACAGCCCGGAAACGCCCGTCTTCCATAAAGGCCGGGAGCTCTATGGGTTGTTCGAGGCGCGCAACGCCCTCCGCCGCATCGAGCAGCTGCTGGTGGTGGAGGGATACATGGATGTGGTGGCGCTGTCACAGGCGGGGATCGCCAACTGCGTGGCGAGCCTGGGCACTGCGGCGACCACCGATCATTTCCACAAGCTCTACCGCTATGCGGATGAGGTGGTCTGCTGCTTCGATGGTGATGCCGCCGGGCGCCGCGCGGCCTGGAAGGCGCTGGAGAACGCGCTGACGACGCTCACGGATGGCCGGCAGCTGAAATTCATGTTTCTGCCGGATGGTGAAGACCCGGACTCGCTGGTGCGGAAAGAAGGCAAGCCCGCGTTTCTCGAGCGGATCAGTGATGCAGCGCCCGCCATCGAGTATCTGTTCTCTGAGTTGTCGACCGGGCTCGACACCCGGCAGCTGGACGACCAGGCAAAGCTGGCGAGCCTGGTCCTGCCGTACATAGAAAAGGTGCCGAATGGGGTGCTGAAACAGCTCATGCAGAACCGGCTGAACCAGATCACCGGTCTCGCCGATGCGCCCAAGCCGGCAGCCAAGGCCCGGGTGAGCCGTCCGTCGGCGCAGGAGGGTGGGCTCACGCCGCTGACCCGTCGCTTGCTCGGCTACCTGCTGCGGGTGCCTGAAGCCATTCAGCGGGTGGATGCGGAAACCCGGGCCGCCGTTGCGGCCAATGCCGAGTCGGACCCTTTTGCCGAAGTTGTCCAGTATATAGACAGCAACCCCGATGCGGATCGCAGCGAGCTGGTCGGCCGCTGGGCCGGAAGCCCGCTCGCCGAGGAGATCGGTCGACTTGCCCAGCAACCCCATACCCTGGGGGAGGCCGCGGTAGCGCAGGAGCTGGAAGAGGGCCTGAAAAGCTACGTTGCCGGCAAGGAGAAGGAGATCCGGGCTGCCCTGTTGGCGAGGATCAAAGAAGACCCCAGTCCGGAGAATCTCCAGGCGCTGCGCTCGCTGCAGGCGACCGGAACGACCAGTCGGCGCAGCTGATCCGGCACGGTTGCCCGGATTAGCGGTCTAAGCCAGCACCCGGGAGCCTGCCTTGATTAATGCTTTGGCGAACGCCATATAGATAGGTATAATCGCCGGTTTGTCCGGGCCTGGGGAGGGGCAGGATCGAGGCTACGCGACTGTTTTGTTCAGGATTGCTCTGAACTCGGGCAGAAGCGTCAGAAGGGCGAGCATCGGAACACATTCGAAACTTACTCGAAAGACCGTTCACCTGTGGTGACAGGAAGCGGATGGACTACGAGTCGGCAAGCGACCGACCCCGTCAATAGACTGAATAGACCATCCATCTGCATCCCATTGGCACCCTGGGCAGGCGAACGACACATCACCTTAAAAAGGTCTACAGAGGGTCTATGAGCAACCAAATCCAACAGCAGGAATCTCGACTCAAGGAACTCATTGCTAAGGGCAAGGAGCAGGGTTACATCACCTATGCGGAGGTGAATGACCACCTGCCCGACGACATCAGCGATCCGGATCAGATCGAAGACATCATCCGGATGATCAACGACATGGGGATCACGGTCTACGAGACCGCGCCGGACAGCGATGAGCTCCTCACCACCGGTGAGAACACGGCGGACGAGATTGCGGCAGAAGAAGCAGCTGCGGCGCTGGCAGCTGTCGAAACCGAAGCGGGTCGGACCACCGATCCGGTGCGCATGTACATGCGTGAGATGGGCACCGTCGAGCTGCTCACCCGTGAGGGCGAGATCGCCATCGCCAAGCGGATCGAGGAAGGCATCCGCGACACCCTGTCGGCGCTCGCCTACTACCCGGGTGCGGTGGAGTACCTGCTCGAGACGTACGCCGAGGTCACCAAGGAGGACAAGCTGTCCGACCTGCTGGTGGGTTACCTCGATCCGACCGACCACGTGCCGCAGGCAGCGCAAGTGCAGCCTGGCCAGCAGCAGGCCAAGGACGACGACGAGGACGATGAGCCCAAGGGCCCGGATCCCGTCGAGGCAAAGCGCCGATTCACCGCGCTGAAGCGCCAGTACAACAAGACCCAGAAGGTCATCAAGGAGAAAGGCCGGGACAGCAAGGAAGGCAAGGAGCAGCTGGCCAAGCTCGGCGAAGCGTACTCCCCGTTCAAGCTGGTTCCCCGTCATTTCGATGAGATGGTGGACATGGCGCGCATGGGCCTGGATCGGGTTCGACGCCAGGAACGCATCATCATGAACACCTGCGTTCGCACCTGCCGGGTGCCGCGCGATGTGTTCCGCAAGGCCTACGTAGGCAACGAGGCCAGCGTCGCCTGGGTCAATCGTCTGATCAAGCAGAAGAAAGACTACTCGTCCGCGCTGGAAGCGCATAAGGACGACATCGTTCGCGCCCAGAAGAAGCTGAAGGTGGTGAGCGCAGAAACCGGCCTCAGCGTCACCGAGATCAAGGACATCAACCGGCGCATGTCTCTGGGTGAGGCGAAAGCACGCCGGGCCAAAAAGGACATGGTCGAGGCGAACCTGCGCCTGGTGATCTCCATCGCCAAGAAGTACACCAACCGCGGCCTGCAGTTCCTGGACCTGATCCAGGAAGGCAACATCGGCCTGATGAAGGCGGTGGACAAGTTCGAGTATCGGCGCGGGTACAAGTTCTCCACCTACGCCACCTGGTGGATCCGCCAGGCGATTACCCGCTCCATTGCCGACCAGGCGCGGACGATCCGGATCCCGGTGCACATGATCGAGACCATCAACAAGCTGAACCGGGTTTCCCGGCAGATGCTTCAGGAAATGGGCCGTGAGCCGACACCAGAGGAGTTGGGCGAGCGAATGGACATGCCCGAAGACAAGGTGCGCCGGGTGCTGAAGATCGCCAAAGAGCCGATCTCCATGGAAACGCCGATCGGCGACGATGAAGATTCTCACCTGGGTGATTTCATCGAGGACATCACCATCGGTTCGCCGGTTGAATTGGCCACCGGCGAGGGTCTAAAGGAAGCAACCCGGGATGTGCTCGGCGGCCTTACCGCACGCGAGGCCAAGGTGCTGCGCATGCGCTTCGGCATCGACATGAACACGGACCATACGCTTGAAGAAGTTGGTAAGCAGTTCGATGTAACGCGCGAGAGAATCAGGCAGATTGAGGCCAAGGCGCTCCGCAAATTGCGGCATCCGAGCCGCTCAGAGCATTTGAGAAGTTTTCTTGACGAATGGCTCGATGGGGGCCGCTCCTAGGTCACAAAATGAATCAGTCTTGAAACACAATGGAGTTTTAATTGATTTCTGATGTGGTTTAATAGCGGCGTTTTTGGCCCGCCGAGATCGGTGGGCCTGAGGAAAAAGAATAATTATAACAACAACTAAACAACTGAAGTGACGAGACCATGAACTCGACACCTTTTAAGGTCGAACCCCAGAGCAAGTACCCGACCCTCGCAGCCGCCCTCGACGCGGCCGCACTCAAGGACACGGGCTATAACTTCTACGGCGCCAAAGGCGACCTGGAGCACGAGCTGCCTTATAAGGTGCTTCGTGAGGACGCGGTCAGCCTGGCCAGAAAGCTACTCTCGCTGGGGCTGCCGCGCGGTGCCCGGATGGCCATCGTTGCCGACACGCACCCGCTGTTCCATCGCTACTTCTTTGCCTGCCAGTACGCAGGCCTGATCCCGGTTCCCGTTCCCGCTGCCCTGCAGCTGGGCGGCAGTGATGCCTATGTGCGTCAGCTGCGCCTGCTGCTGCAGAGCTGCACCGCTTCCGTTGCCGTGGCACCGCCCACCTACGTGGACTTCCTGCACGAAGCCGGCGCCGGCCTGAAGCTGGCCGTCTGCGGCGGCACCGAGCTCTTCGAGGCTCTGCCGGAAGCCGATGTGGAGCTGGAGCCATTGGGCACCGGTGAGCCGGCCTATCTGCAGTACACGTCTGGTTCGACCCGTTTCCCCCGTGGCGTGGAGATGACCCAGGAATCGGTCATGAACAACCTGCGGGAGATCTGTGACATCGGCGTCCAGGTCACCGACGAAGACCGCCTGGTTTCCTGGCTGCCCTTTTATCACGACATGGGCCTGGTGGCCTTCGTGCTGGGCGCGCTGTACAGCCAGCTGTCCGTCGACTACCTGAGCCCGCGGACCTTCGCCATGCGCCCGCGCCTGTGGCTGAAGATCATCAGCGACAACAAGGGCACCGTATCTTCCAGCCCGCCGACCGGTTACGCGCTCTGTGCAACCCGGCTGCGCGAGGCAGATCAGCAGCGTTATGACCTCTCCAGCTGGCGAGTGGCCTGCGTCGGTGCTGAGCGAATTCATCCCGAGCAGCTGCGTCGCTTCGCCAAGCTGCTGGAGCCGGTCGGCTTCAACCCGAACGCCTTCGTTGCCTGCTACGGCATGGCGGAGTGCGGTCTGGGCATCAGCTTCGCACCGCTGGGCGAAGGGGTGTTCGTCGATCGGGTGAACAAGGATCTGATGATCGAGACCGGCCGTGCCGAGCCGGCCGACGAAGACTACCTCGAGCTGGTGGACTGCGGCGCGCCGCTGCCCAGCTACGAGACCAAGGTCTGCGACGAAGCAGGGAACCCGCTGCCGGAACGCCAGTGTGGTCGGATCTGCGTGCGCGGCCCGAACGTCATGCGTGGCTACTTCGGCGATCCGGAGACCACGGCCGAAGTGCTGACCGAAGACGGCTGGCTGGACACCGGCGACATCGGTTACCGAATCGGCGATCACATCGTGATCACCGCCCGGAAGAAGGACGTGATCATCGTCAATGGTCGCAACCTCTGGCCGCAGGACCTCGAGCACCTGGCGGAAACCACGCCTGGTGTGCGCATGGGTGATACCTCTGCGTTCTCCGTGACCCGTCCGAACGGCGAAGAGCTGGCGGTGCTGGTCGTCGAGTCCCGCAAGCCGCAGCCTGAGCTGGCCAGCACGCTGGCCGGCCTGATGCGCGCCAACTTCGGCGTTACGCCCTACATTGATATGGTCCCGCCGCGGACGCTGCCGCGAACCTCTTCCGGCAAGCTGTCCCGCTCCAGAGCCTGCGCCGACTTCGTCGCCCGCATGACCTGGGATGCCGACGGCCAACCGGTACCTCTGACCGACGATCGCCAAAAGGCGAATGCCTGAGGGGTCGGGCAGCACGCCGGAAAAGACGTCAAAAGGTAGCATCCTCCTGACCGGCGCCACCGGCTTCATCGGTCGGCGCATCCAGGATCGACTCATCAGCGATGGCTGGCACCTCAGGGTGCTGGCCCGATCTGCGTCTGCCCGGGCCGGGAACCTGAACCCCCGTGCCGAGCACGTTGACGGCTCTTTTCAGGACGCCAACGCGTTGGCGCGCGGCGTGGCAGGCACGCAGGCGGTGATTAACTGCGCGGGCAGCGTTCGAGGCTTGAACTACGAGGATTTCAGCCCCGCCAACGTGGAAGGCGTGCGCGCGCTCTGCGAGGCGATCAGCCGGCTGAGCTCCGCACCGGCCCTGCTGCACCTGTCGTCGCTGGCCGCCCAGGCGCCGGCGCTTTCGCACTACGCCCGCTCGAAACGGGCTGGCGAGGAAGTGCTGGAGAGCTTCGATGCGCTGAACTGGACGGTGATCCGGCCGCCGGCCGTATACGGCCCCGGTGACAAAGAGATGCGCGGTGCTTTCAACTGGGCGCGGCGCGGCATTGTCCCGGTACCCGGCGGTAACCGGGCGCAGCGTCTGTCTATGCTGCACGTGGACGACCTGGTGGCCGCGGTTGTGGCCTGGCTGAAGGCACCGGCGGCACATCGTCACCATGTCTACAGCATCGACGACGGTAAGGCAGACGGCTACGACTGGCAGGAGATTGCCGAGGCCGCCATGCAGAAAGACGGCAAGCCGCTGTTCATCGACCTGCCGGAAGGACTGTTGAACGTGGCTGCAGGACTGAACGAACGGCTGTCGACGCTCACCGGGCGGGCCATCATGTTGTCCCGGGGCAAAGTCAGGGAACTTACCCATCCGCGCTGGGTGGCAAGCTCTGATGCGTTCAGCCAGGCGAGTGGCTGGGTGCCCCAGATACCGCTTGCCGAGGGCGTCAGCGGCCTGTTTGAATCGTAACTTGACCTCTATGGAACGGAGTGGAGTCCATGAACGAGACAGAATCCCAGTTGTGCCAGTTGCTCAGATCGGCGCTCGATAAAGAGTTTCCTGGTCTGACGGCAGCTACGGATCTGGTGGATGATCTCGCGCTGGAGTCCATTCAAGTCATGGATTTCATTGCCGAGGTGGAAGACCACTTCGACATCCTCATCGAGGTAGATCGACTCGCCGAGATCCGCACGCTGGCCGAGCTGGCCAAACTTGTGGAAGAAGAAATCGGCTAGAGCCTGTATCGGCTCTGGGCGAAGGCGGACCGACCATGTCGGTCGTCGCATCAAGGAGATGAAGGCATGAGCTTACTGGCGAAATTCAGTGACCTGGCCGTGCAGCGGGAAGCGCTGGCGGACGCGGATCCAAGCAAGGTGGTGATCGACGAGATCCTCTCGCCCACCGAGGCGATGATCAACGGCAGGCACACGATCCTGGCGGGAACCAACAACTACCTGGGTCTGACCTTCGATCCGGATTGCGTCGCCGCCGGCCAGCAGGCGTTGGCCGAGATGGGCACCGGCACCACGGGCTCGCGGATGGCCAACGGCAACTACTCAGGCCACAAAGCGCTGGAGATGGAGCTGGCCGATTTCTACGGCTATCCCTACGCCATGGTTTTCTCGACCGGCTACGCCGCAAACCTGGGCGTGCTGTCTGCGCTGCTCGGTCCCGACGATGCCGTTCTGCTGGACGCGGACGCGCACGCCAGCCTCTATGACGGGGCGGCCATGACCAAGGCCGGTATTTACCGCTTCAAGCACAACGATCCGGACAGCCTGGACAAGCGGCTCTCCCGATTGAAGGATCGGGCTGCCCGCACCCTGGTCGTGATCGAAGGTCTGTACAGCGTGCTTGGCGATACCGCGCCGATGCAGGAGTTCGTGGAGGTGAAGAATCGCCACGATGCGCTGCTGATGGTCGACGAAGCGCACTCGCTGGGCGTTTACGGTGAGCATGGTCGTGGTGTGGTCGAATCCTCGGACACCCAGGACGAGGTCGACTTTGTGGTCGGCACCTTCTCCAAGAGCCTCGCCAGCACCGGCGGCTACTGCGTCAGCCGGCATCAGGAGCTGGAGCTGTTCAAGTATGCGAGCCGCCCTTACATGTTCACGGCCTCGCCGTGCCCCAGCGTCATCGCCACCACCCGGGCAGCGCTGAATGCGCTCAGAACCCGTCCGGAGCTGAAAGCACAGCTCTGGCGCAATGCGGAGCGGCTCTACAACGCCCTGAAAGGACGCAACCTCTGGCTCGGTCCGGAGCTCTCGCCGGTGGTCGCCATTCGCCTCGAAGATCGGGGCCTGGCGCTGAACGCCTGGCAGCGGCTCCTGGAGTCCGGCGTTTACTGCAACCTGATGCTGCCGCCGGCAGCGCCGGAAGGTGGCAGCGTGCTGCGCTTCTCCCTGTCCGCCGCGCACACGGACGAGCAGGTGGACACCCTCATCGAGCGGATTTCCGCGCTCGGTTTGTAAGAGGGCCTCGACATGACCACACGCGCGTACATCATCGGCGACAGCGCCGTCGTGCTCTGGGGAATCTCCTCTCGAGAGCGTCTGGAACGGCAGATTGCCAGCATTGAAGGGCTCTCCCTGGTGGAGAGCACAGACGAACTGGCCGGCGCCGAGCAGGTGCTGCTGCTGCGCGCGGACTATCTGTTCGAAGTCCGCACGCTGACCGCTCTGCTCGAGCGAACCGGCATCCTCACCTGCGAGGGCACACCTGCCGCGGCACACGTGCCGATGTCGGGCCTCGATGAAGCTCTGAACGCCCTGCAGCAGGGCGCTGACGAAGCCCCGGCCGGGGCCCTGGCGCCGGCACGATTTGAAGTGCAGGAGCTGCAGACCTTCGAAGAGGAGCTGCGTCGGACGGATCCGCCGACCCTGGCGCCGATCCGGGAAGAAGACAGGACGGCTTTGACCAACCAGCTTTACGGCAGCGCCTACAAGGGCGTGACCGATCTTGTTACCAAGTTCTGGTGGCCGAAACCTGCCAAGTGGGTGGTCGGCTGGTGCGCAGAGCGTCGCATCACCCCGAACATGGTGACCGGCCTCGGCGTGCTGCTCATGCTGTTTGCCTGCTGGGCGTTTCTCGAGGGCTACTTCGTTGCCGGCCTGATCGCCGGCTGGATCATGACCTTCCTCGACACCGTGGACGGCAAGCTGGCGCGGGTGACCGTGAAGTCGAGCAAGGTCGGCCACGTGCTGGACCACGGCATGGACATCATTCACCCGCCGTTCTGGTACTGGTTCTGGGGCCTCGGCCTTGCCGTGCCGCCGACCCTGTGGGGGCTGGAAGCAAACACGCTGTATCTCTGGATGCTGGCCGGCTACGTGTTCGGTCGGGTGGCAGAGCAGGCGTTTCATCTGCTCGGCCGCACCGCCATGTTCACCTGGCAGCCGTTCGACAGTTACTTCCGGCTGGTTACCGGGCGCAGGAACCCGAACCTGATCCTCATGACGGTCTTCACCCTGATCGGCATGCCGGACTGGGCGTTCTACTCCGTGGTGATCTGGACGGTGCTCTCCACCCTGATCCTGATCGTGCGGCTGTTCATGGGGCTGGCAGTGCGTCAGTTCACTGGCGAACCGCTGACCTCCTGGATGGAAGATCCGGAAGCGGCGGCGGAGAGGTACCCCTCCGCCTTCAGGACCTTCTCCACCACGCGGAGTGCCTACGGTGAGTAGCCGGGCCAACCGTGACGTGCTGCCGGCGGTTCGGGAAATGCTGGATGTCAGCCGCCGGCCGCAAACGGAACGCTACGCGGACGATCCCCAGGTGCGCTCTCTGGTTGCGGAAGCCAGGGCCAGGTTTGGGGATGCGGTCGAGGCGGTGGTGCTCTACGGCTCATTCACGCGGGGCCAGAAAGACACCCTGATCGATCTGTACATCCTGTTGCGGGACTTCTCGCCGCTGCCCCGTTGGCAGGCTGCCCTCGGCAGCCTGCTGGCGCCGAACGTGTACCAGCTGAAGACGGACCTCTGCCGTGCCAAGGTGGCGGTAATGACCTTCGAGCAGCTGGAGAAAGGGATTCGCAGCGACGTAGCTCCCTACTTCTGGGCACGATTTGCTCAGCCGACGACCCTGGTTTACCAGGCGGACGAGTCGGTTGCCGAGCGCTACGCGGCCCTGGTGACCAAAGCGGCCGAGCGCCTGGTGGCTGCCGGTTCGGTCGACGGTGCCGGCATGCTGGCTTCAGCAGAATTCTGGGTGCACACCTTCTCGCTCACCTACGACTCGGAGCTGCGCTCTGAACGGGAGAGCCGCTATCGGTCGCTGTACGACGCCAATGCCGCCTACTTCGACGCCCTGCACGCGGCCTTCGCCGGCCTGAAGCAGCCGCCCCAGACCCGCTGGTCGATCCGTAAGCTGGCCGGGAAGACGCTGTCGGTTCTGCGGATCTGCAAATCTTCGCTGACCTTCGACGATCCGGTGGACTACGCGCTCTGGAAGGTGCAGCGGCATTCAGGGGTCACGGTGACGGCGACGGAGCGGCAACGCCGCTACCCGCTGATCTTTGCCTGGCCGCTGGTATGGCAGCTTTATCGCCAGGGCGCGCTGAAATGACACCGCCGGTGGTGGAGAAGCCGGGCCGCACAGGCCGGTTGCTCACCAACTTCAGCTGGCTGGCGGGTGGCAGAACTTCTGGCGCGCTGATGGCGCTGGCGGCCACGGCCCTGGCCGCGCGAGCGCTGGGCGCAGCCGAGTTCGGGCTGGTGGTGCTCGTTCACGCAGCCGCCCTCATGATCCGCCAGCTCTGCAACGTGAAGACTTCTGAAGCCATCATCCGCTACGGCGTGCCGCTGGCGGAAGAAGGCCGGATCGGTGAGCTCAGAGGGTTCATCATCCGCATGGCGAAGATCGACTTCGCCGCCGGGCTGCTGGCTGCGTTCTTCGGTGCTGTGCTGCTGTTTGGCTTTGCCGAGCTGTTTGAGCTCCCGGCGGCCCTGCAGGGACCCGCGGCCATCTACCTGCTGGTGCTGGTCCTCGGCATCACTGGTGCCGCCCGCGGCACCTTGCGCCTGCTCGACAAGTTCGGCGCGCTCTCCGCCCAGCTCACCATCGGCCCGGCCCTGAAGCTGATGGGTGTCGGCGCGCTGCTGCTGACCCCCTACCGGGAGGAGACGGCGCTCTACGTGCTGGTCTGGGGCGGCGCCTACTTCATCGAGCACGCCTACTCCTGGTGGCGGGCTTATCGGTCTTTCGTGAAGTTCTACGCCGGGGCCAAAACCGCGACGCCGAACGTGGATCGGGCCGAGGTGCGCAGCTTTCTCTACACCGTTTACTGGCAGTCGACGCTGGATGCGGCGCCCAAGCAGGCAGCAACCCTGCTGGCGGGCTCCCTGCTGGGTTCGGCGGGTGCGGCGCTGTTCGCGTTTGCCCGGGAGCTGGCCGAAGTATTGGCGAAGCCGGTGGTTCTGCTGCGTCAGGTGGTGTTCCCGGATCTGGCCCGCCTCTGGCGCAACGACGTGCCGCGCTTCATCCGGGTAACCTGGAAGACGGGCGCGATCACGGCCGGGGTCGGGCTTGCGGTGGTGGCGATCTCGATCTTCGCTGCTGAACCGCTCCTGGTTGCTCTGGCAGGCAGCGACTTTGCTGCCGCGGCCACGCTTCTGACCCTGCTGCTGCTGGCGGCCTCCATTGAGCTGGGCGGAGCAGCCTTCCGACCGGCCAGCTACGTGATGGGGCGGGCCAGGGCGCTGCTGAACGTGCAGATCGTCGCCACCACGGCCTACCTGATCGGCTTCGTTGCCTTTATCGAGCTGTACGGCCTTGCCGGCATCGGCTTTGCGGCCATCAGCAGCGGCGTGATCACGTTTCTGGGCGCCGGCTACATCGTCCAGCGCGGCTGCAGGGAGCGGCTGCAGCTCGATGCTGCCAGCGGCAGCGCGCAGATCGGTGCCGAGGTTCCGGAGGCCTAGGACGTGCGGCTGATCCACATTACCGACCCCCATCTGACGGAGCCGCCGGACTGGCGGCAGCTGTTCGGGCGCTCGCATTACGGCAAGCGCTTTCTCGGCTACGCCTCCTGGCGGCGGAAGCGCCGCTTCAAGATGCGCCGGCAGTGGCTGGACGAGCTGCTGGCCGAGATCCGGGCCCGAGCGCCGGACCAGATTCTTCTGACAGGTGACCTCACGCAAATCGGCACCCTGGAGGAGATCCGTGCCGGCCGGGCCTGGCTGGAAGCGCTCGGCTCGCCAGAGCGGGTCCGCCTCGTGCCGGGCAATCACGACAGCTACGCGCCGGACTCCTGGCCCAATCTGGCCCGCGAGTGGGCCGACTACCTGCCGAGCGGCGGTGTGGACGGCTTTCCGACCCTGTGGGGCGGCGAGGGCATTGCGGTGTACGGACTCTCCAGCGCCGTGCCGACGCGTCCCATTTCTGCCTGCGGCCTGCTCGGCGAAGACCAGGTGCAGCGCCTGGCTTCGGCGCTTGCGACGGATGAGGCGGCGCTGAAGTTTCTCGTGCTCCACCACCCGCCGCTGCCGGGCATGATCCAATACCGGAAGCGCCTCAGGGATGCGGCCCGGCTCGAAACCGTGCTCGCTGACTCACCGGTGGACGTGCTGCTCTACGGGCACAGGCACCGCAACATGGCGAGCACCGCCAACGGCACGCGAGCCTACTGCACCGCGCCCGCATCAGCAGTGCGGGGCGCGTTCCGGCAGTTCGATATCGAGCGGCGCGACGGGGGTTTTCAGATCGAGCAGACGCTGGTCGAGCGGGTGGCGGCAGAAACCTTTGCCGTCGGCGAGCAGGAGTCCTGGCAGGTCAGCGGGCCCGGCTGAGCGCGTAAATCGCCAGAAACAGAATGAAGATGTCCGGCCCTACGGCGAGCGGGACGGGCGGCAGGCCGTAGAGCAGGGCGACCTGGCCCAGCGTGCGCTCGCCGAGATAGAAGAGGATGCCGATCACCACGCCGATGCTGATCCGCGTGCCGGTGGCCATGGAGCGGGTAGAGCCGACCACAAATGGCACGCCGAGCAGAGCCATGCCCAAGATGCCGATCGGCAGGCTCAGCTGCTGCCAGAGCACCAGCCGGAACCGATGGCTGTCCAGGCTGTTCTCTTCCAGGTGGGCGATGTACTGGATCAGATCCGTTGGCGCCAGCGCGGCCGCCGTGGTGATGATGGTGGCCATCTGATCGGGACTGAGCACGCTCCGCCACTCCAGCGTTTCCATGCGGCCCACCTGAGTGCCGCGCTCGTCGATCTCGGTGCTGACCACGTCCCAGAGCTGCCAGGTTTCGCTGTTCAGGATGTCGGCGCGGTTTGCCTTCAGCACCCGATTGACGTGGCCGCGCTCGCCACGCTCGAAGATCTCCACGTCCGTCGGCATCAGCCCGAACTGGACGCCGCCGATCCGCACGATCTGATGTTCGTTCCTGGTCCAGAACTCGGATTCACCCTCGAGCTCCGCATCTTCCAGGGCGTTTGCCCTGAGCCCGGCGATCTGCTCCTCCAGGATCGGGATCAGCCACTGCTGGGTGGCCATGGCGCCGGTGAGTATGGCCAGCGCCAGCACCAGCACCGGGCGAGCCAGCCGGTAGTTCGACCAGCCGGCCGCGCGCAGCGCGATGAGCTCCTGCTGGTTGGCCAGCGTGCCGAGCCCCACCAGCACGCCGATCAGGGAAGTGACCGGCAGAAGCTCCAGGCTGATCTTCGGCAGCGAGTAGACCATGACGTTCAGCGCATCGATCACCTCGAAGTTCCCCTTGCCCACGTCCTCCAGCTCTTCGGCCAGGGTGAGAAAGGCGAACAGCCCCAGCAGCAGGCCGAGGATAGGGATACCCCCGCGGATCATGGACAGCATGAGGTAACGGTCGATGCTCATGAGCGCCGCCCTGCGGTCAAATAGGCGGTAACAACAACAGCGAGCAGCAGGCCCGGTGCCCACCAGAGATAGGGCGAGGCTTCCTGCTCGACGCTGGTCCGAGCGACGCCGAGCAGGTTGTAGTAAAGGGCGTAGATCACCACCGCCAGCATGATCTTCGAGTAGCGGCCACGGCGGGGCTGAGTGCGCGACAGGGGCACGGCGAGCAGCGCCAGCAGCAGGGCGGACACCGCCGTGGACTGCCGCCACTGTAACTCCGCCTGGGCGTGCGACGAGGCGGAGTCCGCCAGATCCTGGTTGGTCATCCGCTTCGGCTTGAAGCCGACCGACTCCGGTATGGCGGTGGGGAGGTAGAGCGTGAACTCGTTGAACCGGGCCACCAGATCGTAGCCGCTGGTGCCGATACGGAACACCTGAGCGTCGAAGACGTCCAGCCGGTGTGCATCCGGTCTGGCAAAGGCTTCGAACTGCCCGGCGCTGGCCGAGATAACTTGAGTCGCATCGCCGTCCCGGGTGCGGACAAACAGGCCGGACAACTCCCCGGGGCCGTCCCTGTCCTCCATGAAGATCACCCGGCCGCGCTTGTCGTCGTAGTGGAAGCGACCGGCTTCCAGGGCCTCCAGGTCGTTGAAAGCCCGGGCCTGGGCCTGAAAGGCGTACAGCTCCTGGTAGGCCCAGGGTCGGGCCCAGAGCGAGAGCGAGGCGATCAGGATGCCGACCACCGCGGCGAGGCCGAGGATCGGCATGATGATGCGCCGCTCGCTGATTCCGCTCGCCTTCATGGCGGTGATTTCCCAGTCCGAGTAGAAGCGGCCGAGCGCCACCATGAGGCCGATGTAGAGCGCCACCGGCAGCAGCATCTCCAGGGCAATCACCGCCCGCAGCATGGTCAGGGTAAACACCGCGTTGGCGGCCAGCAGGCCTTCGGTGGCATCCGTGAGGTAGCGGGTGAGGCTGAAGGTGACGTACAGCGTGGTCAGCGCAAAGGTGATGGCGACGAAGGGTGTGGCCACCTCGCGCAGCAGGTAACGATCGACAATCATCAGGAAAGGCGCACCGGGGCTGGCTGTCCAGAACTCGGCTGTTCAGCGCCCGTAAAGGGTAGGGCTGGTATCATCGTGGCCGAATTTGAGGATGCTTTATGCGAAATGCTCTCAAGCTGGTTGTGCTGCTAATGCTGCCGCTGGCTCCGACAGCTTCGATCGGTGCGCAGGCCGACTCGGACGCCAGTGCGGGCAGCGCCGCTGGCTCGGGTAAAGAAACCATAGTAATCCGGGCCGACCGGGCCTGGGAAGAGGCGGACGGCAGCCAGGTTCTGCATTTCGCGGGCAACTTCGAGCTGATTTCTCCCGAGTGGGAGCTGCGCTCCGACGAGGCGGATCTTTACGGCCCGTTGGATGATCCGACAAGGATCGTCGCCCGGGGCGCACCGGCCTACCTCACCATTCTGGATGGGGAGCGGACGATCGAGGGGGAAGGGCTGGTGATCGAGTATCAGCGCGATGAGGATGTGCTGATTCTGCGCGAAGCGGCCCGGCTGGCGGGTGACGACCTCTCCATGACCAGCTCCGAGATCGTCTTCGACGTGGGGGCGGAGCGGCTGCGGTCGAGCGGCACGGATGGGGTGGAGATGGTGCTGGAGCGCGCGCGCTAAGCGCGCGTGAAGAACAGGGACCCTGAGCGTTAACCCATCGCCGCCTTGAGCTCAGTGATCAGTTTTTCCTTCACCTCAGCGCTCGCCTCGTTGTCGTGGCCGACGTTCGGCGGCCCGGGCCAGCCAGGGTCGGTGAAGGTGCTGCCGGCGTAGGTCTGCTCGGCTTCGAACCGCGGCAGAATGTGGTAGTGCACGTCAGGGTCCACCATCATCAGCATCAGGTAGTTGAGCTTCTGGTAGTCGAACAGGCTGCTCAAGCCACGCTCGATGTCGCGCACCGCCTGTCCCATCTCGGTGAACGCTTCCGGCGTGATGTCGGAGAAGCGGTTCGCTTCGTCTTTGCAGGCGAGAATCAGAGCGCCGAGGGTGGCCTGGGCAGGCCGGAGCAGCACCACCCAGTGGTCGTACTCCTTGATCAGCGTGCCGGGGTAGCCGAACTTCTCGATGGTCTGATTCATGCCTGGCTCCGTTCCGAGGTCTGGGTAAGAGTTATGCCTTCTCCTGGCGCAGCGGCGCAACCCGTTCCCACCAGCCCGGCACGACGCGGTTGGCGTGGGCCAGATCTTCCTTGTCGTCCAGCTCGCACCAGCCGAGGCCGGTGATGTCGCAGATGCCGACCAGCTTGTCTGCGGCCAGCTCGTCCACCGCGGAGAGGTACCAGCGTGCCAGGGTGGACTCGTGTTGCATGAGCGATTCGATCTTCTGCACGAAGCGGGCTGCACCCGCCTGGTTGAAGCGGATCATGCCGATGGACTCGTGCGTCACGTGCTCAGCCTGCAGCTTCTTGCCCACCCGCTTCAGATCGCCATTGGCAGCGATCACCTTCATGTCGTCGCTGTCGTAGGACGGCTTGGTGTTGGTGGTCAGGTTGATCGGATGTTTGTCTTCCGCTGCGAGCACACGGCGGAACACCTCGGGCTCGAACATGGTGTCGCCATTGATGATCACGAACGGCTCGTGCATCTCGTGGCGGACGATCCAGCAGGTGCCCAGGTTGTCGCAGTTGGCGTAGAAAGGATTGTAGGAAGTGCGCACGGGCATGCCACCCTGCTCGTTGTGCTCATCCACCACGGCCTGGATCTTCTCGGCGTGGAAACCGGTGGCTACCACCACCTCGCTGGCACCAGCTTCCTCGAGGGCTGCGAGCTGCCAGCCGAGCGCGGATTTCTCGCCGATCGGCAGGACGCTCTTGGGGGTTTCTTCTGTCAGCGGTAACAGTCGCCGACCCTGGCCAGCGCTCAGAATAATAGTCTTCACGGTGTTCTCCGACTCCGTTGGTGCCCGCGTTGTGGGGCGATCTCGAGCGCGGCGGAGTTTAGCAGCCAGGCTCGTCCAGTTCATCTAACCGTCACGATGGTGCGCCGCACCGATCGGGACGTTTCTACTCTAGCGGGGTGGGGATTCTGAACCCGGCTGAAGCGGCCAGGTGACCGGCCGCGGCGGCCTAGGATTTAGGAAGATTACTTGCCAGATGTTTGCCCAGTCGGTTTGCCAGGGCGACGATCGTCAAGGTGGGGTTGGCCCAGCCGCCGGTGCTGAAGACCGAGCTGCCGGTCACGTAGAGATTTGCGTAGCCGAACACCTGGCAGTTCCCGTCCACAACCCCTGCCGCCGGGTTGTCTGCCATGCGGGTCGTGCCCATGTGGTGATAACCGCCAATCGGGTGGTTACCGACGGTAGGATCGACCGGCCAGGCGTTGGCCTCGTCGGTTACCCATTCCTCCGCCTGAAAGCGGCCCGCGTTTGCCTGCTTGAGCGCCCGGTCGAGCTCTCTGGCGAGCACCACGAGCGTCTGCTTGTCCTGGCGGTTGGTCCGCCAGTCCAGATCGGCTCTCGGCATGCCGAGGGCGTCCAGGCGATCGGAGAGCAGCACCCGGGAGTCGGGGTTCGGCGCCTGCTCGGCGCGGATCATGGCGTAGACGTTGCGCCCCCGTGTGCGGCTGGCGAGCCGCACGAGGGGCGTCCGGTAGCGCTGGAACAGGCGGCGGGCCCGGTTGTAGCCATGCCACAGGGTACGGTTCGTGCGGTTCGGCGACAGCTGGTGTTTCAGCGTCATGTACGCCCGTTTGTTCAAGGCGAGGCCAGCGTCAGGATCGCGCTGCAGCTTGAAGGTGAGGGCGGTGTTGAGGATGCCCTCCCGTTCCTGCAGCTCCGGGCTGGCGCGGAGCACGGGCATCAGCGGCACCGAACCTCGCGGAAAGCGTTTCTCGAACGCCGACCAGAGCGCAAAGGCCTGATCGGAGTCCACCCGGCCCAGGCGACCGTGCGGGTGCTCCATGAAGTAGCGGCCGACCTGGTCGTGGCGATTGCCCACACCCGTGCTCTCGATGTCCCGGCTTGCCAGCATCAGGCGGGCATTCTCGATGGCGCCGGCAGCCAGAACGAAGGCGCGGGCGGAGATCTCGGCCGATCGGCCCTGAAGATTGCGTACCTGCAGATGGCTGAGACCGGCGGCGTTGGGCGTGGCCTGGAGGTGGGTGACGCTGGCGTGGGTGAGCACGCGCAGATTCGGGTCCGCGAACAGATCGTCGCAGCGGCTGGCGTTGAAGCGCTCGGTCTGCTCGTCGAAATACCAGATGCTGGCGGCGAACGCGGCGTCGAGATAGTCCGGCCGGCGCGCGCGCAGCAGTCTCCAGGCTGTGGCTTCGTCGATCGGCTCGCCGAGCTCGAGCTGCTGGTGGGCGAACCGATAGCCGTCCTCGAGATCAGCGGCGCTGATCGGCCAGCCGCTGTGCTGGACCCAGGGCTTTTTCTCGAAGTCTTCCGCATCGAGGGGCACGCAGCGACCACCCCAGATGTTGGTGGTGCCGCCAAAGAAACGCAGCCGGGAGTCGACCAGATCGTAGTACGTCTGCCCGCGGTTCTCGCCGCTGCCGAGATCGGTCACCTCCGCCTCATGATCGAAGCCGCCGGCTTCAAGGAGGCAGACGTTCAGGCCACTGCCGAGCAGGGTGCGCGCCAGGCTGATGCCGGCAGCACCGGCGCCAACGATGCAGACGTCGGTTTCTATCCGGCTCTGATCGGGAAGATCGTTCAGGTCCTGCAGCATGGTGCTAAAGGCAAATCCAGCGAACGGGTTCGGTGCGGCGGATTGTCAGGGAACCGCCGGAAGAGTGGAAGATCTCGCCATCCAGAATGTAGGGGCCTGAGAAGGTCAGCTCTGCCTGGTCCGCAGACCGGCTGTGGTAACCGGGCACGGCCGCCATATGCGCCTTGCCGCGGAGAATGTCCGGTGCGTGCCGGAACAGGCTCGGCGCGTCGGCATCGATCCAGGTCAGGCGAAGATCACCAGGCGCTCCTTCTCCCCAGTAGGGGCGACTGCCGAACAGCAGCCTGTCCAGCGTGCTTGCCAGGAGCCCGTATACCGAGCCCGGGGACCCATCGATGGTCAGCGCGGTGGCGGAGGAAACGCTGCTCAGCCCGGCAATCATCGCCCAGGCGGATTTGAGCTGGTTAGCCAGCGCGCCGGGCTTCCGCTCCTGGTTCCAGCGCTGAACCACCTCGGCAATGACGCCGAGCCCGAAGAAAAAGCCGTACTCCAGACCCTGCCCGGTGTCGACGCCGACCAGCGAACGCGGCTCGATGGGCAGGTTACCGGAGCGGATGACCCGCTCCAGCGAGCTGACGCAGGCGGCGCGGCTGCTGGCCCGGTTCAGCGCTTTGGCGTTCATGTTCGTGGTGCCGAAGGGCATGACCGCAACCGGCGGCAGCTCGCTGATGGGCAGCTCGCGGAGGATCTGGGTCAGGGTCATCTGCATGGTGCCGTCGCCGCCGAACAGAGCGATCAGATCGGCCTGCCGCACCTGCTCGATGCTGACCGCGGCGGGATCTCTGAGCCACTGGCCGGGCAGCGAAACGTCTTTCACCCTGTCGCCGCTGCCGCTTCCTGCGTTGGCGATCAGCAGCGCGTTCAGCATGTGCTGAGGATCTGCTCGGCCAGGGCGTGATCGGCAACGGAGTCCACGTCTACCGCAGCCCGGGGAGCGAGCACCTCGACGTGGGCGATCCGGCATCCGGCCTTGTCGCTGATGCGGTCGAGGGTTTCGGAGAGCGTCAGCCGGCCGCTCAGGTAGCGAACGAGCGTGCCGAAGCCGATCTCCCGGGCCATTCGCCAGGGCCGTTTGCGATGCTGGGCGATGGATTTCCAGAACTCCAGCAGCCGGGCACCCCTGGCTGTGCGGATCATGAACAGGTTGCTGCCGCAGTACTGGCCATCGGCGAACTTCAGCACGGTCCGCCTGGACTCGGGAAACGCCTCCCTGACTCTGGGGTAGGGGACCAGGCCGACGATGAAGTCCGCATCGGCCAGCTGCGCGAGGTTGCAGAACGTATCGACGATCTCGGGCGTCAGCAGCGCGTGGTCGGCGGCGGTGAGCAGTACCGGCCGATCGGCAATCATCTCGAGGCTGGCGAGCACGCTTTCCGCCGGGCCGGCCGCTGGCCGCACCCAGCTGAACCCCGAGCGCTGCAGCAGGTCCTGAACTTCCTCGCTGTCGTTCAGGACCGCCTCGTCGGGCCCGCACAGCCGGCCGCCCTCGATCGCAGCAGAGCGGGTCAGGGTCGTCATGACGCGGCTGATCGAAGTCTCGCCGGCCACCTCGACCAGGACGCTGGAGGCCAGCCCGAACTCCTGAGCCAGCGGGCTGCCGCCCGGTCGCTCACCGGCCAGGACGATTGCCGGCATGCTCATGGCAGCTCTTTCTCGTACATCCGGTAGCGCTTGGAGATGGTGCCGCCGATGTGCTCCATGATCTTCCGCATGCCGTCGTTGTCTTCGAGGATCCAGGAGGTTTCGACCATGCGCACGCCGCGGTCGTAGCCGGCCTTGCGGACCTTTTCGATCAGCGCGATGGCAAGGCTCGGGCCGAGGGTCGAGTGGTGATACTCCCTGCGCACACCCATCAGCGGCACCCGGGCGGTGCTCGGGAACCTGACCTTCAGCTTCCAGAGCAGCTTGGCCCAGCCGAAAGGCAGCAGCCGGCCGCCCATGCCCGCGATGATCTCGTTGATGTTGGGCACCATGACGATGAACGCAGCAGGCCTGCCGTCAACCTCCGCCACCATGGCGAGATCTTCCGGCACAACGTACATGAGCTCGTTGCCGACGGCGTCGAACTCTTCTTCGGTAAACGGAACGAAGCTCCAGTTCTCCGACCAGGCGTCGTTGAAGATGTCCCGCACCGCTTCGAGCTCTTCGGCTTTCCGTGATCGATCCAGGGGCCGGATCACGGCCTCTTTTTCAACCTTGCGGAGCTGCCGGGCGAACAGCCTGGGCAGCTCGAAGTCCGGAGGCGACAGGTAGGCCAGCATGTCCTGGCAACCCTGATAGCCGAGCGCTTCCAACCGTTCGCCGTAGTACGGCTGCGCGTGCCCCATCAGGAAGTAGGGAGGCGTCTCGAACCCTTCCACCAGCAGGCCGACTTCCTGATTGATGCCCAGGTTGAACGGGCCAAGGATGCGGTTCATGCCGCGGTCGCGCAGCCAGTACTCGGCCGCTTCGGTCAGGCCCTGGAACAGGTCCGGATCGTTGATGCCCTCGATCAGGCCGAAGAAGCCCGTGCTGGCGTCATGGTGCTGGTGATAGAGCTGATCGATCTGGGCTGAGATGCGACCCACCGGCCTGCCGTTCTGGTAAGCCACGAACGGCTGCCACTGGGCGTGCTGAAAATAGGGATGCTTCGCGGAGAAGTCTTCCTTCTTCATCAGCTCGAGCGGCGCTACCCAGTTCGGGTCCTTTCCCTGAGCGGCGGCGGGTGCACGGATGAAGTCCTTGAGGGTCCTGCTGTCCGTGACTTCGACGATGTCGAAGGGGCTGGTCATAGATGGATCTGTTTAGATTTCGTGACAGGCATACTAGCACCTCGTTGCCCATGGATCGGGCCCTGCCGGCCAGCGATGAGTGCACACCGGCCACCAGTTTTGGCGTAGAATGCGCCGTCAAGCGGCTGCGCCGCTTGCTGTATGGGCCTATAGCTCAGTTGGTTAGAGCAGTGGACTCATAATCCATTGGTCCCAGGTTCGAGTCCTGGTGGGCCCACCAATCAGGTACATCTGAAAGCGCAATGCCCGCCTGGCTGACAGACTTCCTCGGCGACCGGATTCAGATCAACTCGGTGTTGATCGTGCTGTGCTTCGCATCGGTGCTGGCGCTCAGCTCGCAGAGCGCTGCGAGTTATCCCTCCTACCTTCTCGCGCTGTCCATGCTCCTTACGTTCAGGCATTGGAGCGATGTTTCGTCTTCCTCACTGGTCTGGCTGGTACTCGCTCTTCTGGGATACCTCTGCTGTAGTGCACTTTGGTCGGACTCGTTGAGCGGTCGCGGTTTTCTGGGGATCAGCGTCCGAGGCTTGCTGGTCTTTTTCTTCGTCGTAGCCATGGCGGAGTGTCAGCTGCGGGGGCAGGTTCAACGCTGGTTAGCTCGAGCGCTTGCAGTGGTAGGCACTTTCGCGGCAACGGCGGCGATTGGCTGGTTCGTCGTGGAGCCGAACAACCATGGTCGGCTTTTCGGGCTTGGCCAGCTCGACAACCCGGTGGTTGCTGCGTTGGTGTTCAGCGCTGTGATCATTCTGGTGCTGCAGATGAGTATCGTGGAGCAGGACAAGCGGTGGCGGATGATTGGCTGGTTGAGCCTCCTGGTCGTTGCTTCTGCGGTGTATCTGACAGGCTCAAGAAACTCCTGGATCAGTGTCGGCTGTGCCGCAGGTGTTCTCTTGCTGGCTCACAGGACGGAAGATCGGCAGCGCTTCGTCGCTGGCGTCCTGGCCCTTCTCGTTATTGCGCTCGTAGCGGTGCTGGCGCTGGTGGCCAATGAGGCCACCCGTGAGTGGCTCCTGCCGCGAGGAGATAGCTTCCGAATCGATATCTGGGCGTATGCGCTCGAAGTAACCTGGAGTGAAGCCCGCTGGTTTGGTTTCGGTATATTGACACCGGATCAGATGCCGGTTGGCGATCGAATGTTCAGCCACCCGCACAGCATGTATGTCGCGGTGTTTTATCAGGGAGGGATAGTCGGCCTGGCGCTGTTCATGCTGTTGACGATGATGACGTTGAGGACGCTGCTGCTGGAATACCAGCAGCCGAGTGCCAAACTGGCGCTGGGTCTGTTGGCTCTGGCCTTGGTCTCCTATCTTCTCGATGGGCATGAGTTGGTGGATAAGGTTGGAGAAACCTGGTTCCTCTACTGGTTGCCGGTCGGCCTTGCTCTGGGAATTCAGTGGGCTCGATTCGTTGAAGTCTCTGAGTAAGTACGTCTGCTGCCTGCTTGCGCTGGCTGCGGCTGTTGCCTCTGCCGATCCAAAATTCTACCAACCTGTTCAGCACAATCGCGTTGACGCGGCTGTCTCTGAGCTGCTGGAGACGGGGTGGATCGTACGTGATCATGATCCGCTGGCGCTGAATCCCCCCATTGACTGGGCTGCTGAAGGAGAGCCGGATTCGAACTGGGTTGCCCAGCTCAACTCGATGTACATCCTCGCACCAGTCTTCCTGAAGTTGGCGGAAGACTACCGGCCAGAGTTGCATGATCTGGCGCGGGAGATCTTCAGTGACTGGATCGACTTCAACATCGAACGGGACATCGATCACAGATTTCGCTGGCACGACATGTCGACTGGCTCGCGAGCGGCTTACTTGGCGCAACTCATCCACTATGAGCGGCTCGTGGGAGAGTCTTCTGCTCTTGCGCGTCTGGAGGCAGCTGCACTAGCGCATCTTTCGATCCTGGCGAATCCTGAGAAGCTGGCTGACTCCAACCATGGAATTATGCAGTTGGTTGGCATTGCAGCCCTTTGTGAGGTGCTGGAAGCGGACTTATGTGTCGAGCCTATGGCTTATGCCAATGAGGCGCATCAGATGCTGTTCTCCCGGCAGTTCAGCACCGAAGGAATACACCTGGAGCATTCGCCTGGCTACCACCTTTACGCAATCGTCGCCTACCGTCGGATTGAGGCCTCCGGACTGCTCGCACTCTCACCTGAGAATGCGGAGATCCTGGCTGCTGCCGAGAGGAACTTGCAGTACATGATCCATCCTGATGGTGGTTTTGCGGAGATCGGCGATACTTCCGCGAATTCACGCCGGGCAGGTCGCTATCATCCACAGGCTTTGTGGCTGACCTCTGGTGGCGTCAGCGGGGACAAGCCTGCTGACGGGATTCGCCATTTCCCAGAGAGCGGGCTGGTGAGTGTTCGCGATCTTGCCACTGAGAGCTTCCTCTATGTCACGACTGCCCACCATTCGAGAGCCCATAAGCATCTGGATACGGGTTCTTTTGAGTGGTCGGATCGTGGAGAGCGGGTACTGATTGATTCCGGTAAGTGGGGATACGATCGCGGTGTGGAGAGAAACTACTTCTTGAGCCCACAGGCACACAACGTGGTGGTCAGCGAAGGTACCAACCTATCACCTGGAGATGTGCCTGAGGTGCCTCCTCAAGTAGAAGTCGCTCAGCACGGCAGAGTTGTGGTTGTGCAGATAACCCTCACTGGTCGACGGAAGTTGCTCGACGCCATGCACCTCCGCTCGATCGTTCTGAATCCTGGTGAGTGGCTGCTGGTCGCAGATCGAGTCGTTGAGTGGCTGCCTACCGGGCAGACTCAGTGGTTTCAGGTCTCTCCTGCGACGGAGCTGACCGAAACTGAGGAGGGATTCGAGCTCACTATGGAGAGCGGTCGGAGATTATCTGCGAGCGCACTTGCTTTTTCCCAAGCTCGGGTGTCTGCGCGTGGGCAGAGAGAGTCGATGCTTGGTTGGTACTCCGGCGAATATCGCGAGTTGGTACCGAGCTGGCAGTTCGGCTTCAGGACCGTTGGTCGGGAAGCAACTTTGGTTACGCTTTTTCGCTGGCTATCTCCTGATAGCGAAGAAAACTCACTGACACCAGCCTTGGCACATGAAGCGGATCAGTGGAGTCTCTGCTGGCAGAAGGGGGCGCGCATAGATGGAGCCGTGCTCTCGAAGCGCGGCGGTCGGTTGGCAATCAGCAGTTGTGGGGATGCGCAGTGACTTCAGAGACGCACTCTAAGGAAAAGTGCAGGCTGAGCGGCCGCCGGGCCTCGATGCTGGTATGGAACGGGTTTGTGTTTGATGCTCGGGTCACCAGAGAAGCCGAGACCCTGGTGGAAGCGGGGATGTCCGTGCGAGTGGTATGCATACTGACGGACCAACGACCGATCCCAGCGGAAGTCACAGCTGGGGGTGTGGAGGTTGTCCGCGTGTCTCGACGCGTCCGATGGCTTAGCAGAGTGCTGCTCGCCCCAAGGGGATTGCTCTACTTTGTATTGGAGCAGATTCGGGGCAGGGAGCGACGGTCAATGCTTCGTGAGTCTTTCCAGTCAGGGGCTTCCTGGTGGGAAGTTGATCGCAAACTCGCAATGGCACTTGAGTTGCTGGTAGGAAATTTGCGAATGCTGATCGCAGCTGCGCGGTACAGACCTGACTTCGTTCATGCCAACGACGTAAACACACTGGTTCCGGGGTGGTTGGCCTCCAGATGGAGTGGCGCTCGCCTCGTCTACGACGCCCATGAGATAAGTGCCGATCGAGAGGGCTACAGAGGGCGGATCTGGCTTGTGAAGCTGGTTGAGAAGTACTTTGGTGTTGCGGCAGCAGGTCGGATCACCACCACACGTACGCGCGCAGACTGGTTCATCGAGAACTATGGCTACCCGGATATGGGAGTTGTACAGAACAGGCCTTTGCAGAGCGCCGTTCAAGCCAACAGGATTCGAACGACCTATCAGATACCGTCAGACAGGCTTGTCGCCCTGTATCAGGGTGGGCTGCAGCCGGGGCGTGGCTTGCACAACATGATCGAGGCGGTTCGCCCGATACCTCAGGTCCATCTGGTTTTCGTCGGCGATGGGCGTCAACGGGCATCTCTTGAGGCTGCTGCTGCTGACCTGAGCCATCGAGTTCACTTCGTCGGTCAGGTGCCATTGGATGAGTTGCCTGCTTGGACATCTTCGGCTGATGTTGGCCTGCAGACGCTGCGTAACACCTGCCTTAACCACTACTCCACCGATTCGAACAAGCTGTTTGAGTATGTGATGGGGGGGTTGGCCGTCGTCGCAAGTGACTTCCCGGAGATCCGGAGGATCGTTGGCGCACACAAGCTTGGAATTCTGGTGGATCCTGATGACGTGTCCGCGATCAGCGCTGCGATAAGGACGTTGGCTGACAACCCTGCTGAGCTCGAACGGCTGCAGGACAATGCTGAAAGAGCTCGTAGCGAGCTCAACTGGCGCTCACAGGTTCCAGCTTTTCTTGCGGTGTATCAACAGGCGGCAGCTGATGGCTGAGATCACGAGTGAAAACCAGCTGCAGGGGCGTCATATCTGTATCCTCAGTCGTCGTCAGCTCAAGTTTGACGCCCGTTTGGCGAGAGCTGCTCAATCACTGGCAGGCGCTGGAGCGAAGGTCAGCCTTGTCGTCGTCAGCGCGGAAGAGCCCGAGGAACGTCACTATCGTAGCGATGCCGGCTATGAGGTCTACTTGATACCTCGCCGTCCGCCGAAGCTCATCAGGCGAGGGAGCGACGGTAAGATCCGCCCAGGGCTCTTCGGGGCTCTCTGGCGATACCTGCGAGGAGCCGGCTCACTTTACAGGATGGGACTCCGGTCGTGGCAGCTCGATGCCGATGTCTATCAGGCCAGCGACCTCCAACCGCTGCCAGTCGGTTGGCTGGTTTCGCTGACACGTAAAAAGCCGCTGATCTATGAGGCGCGAGAAATCAGCTCGGATCGCGAAGCGTTCCAGCGCTTCAGCCGCTTGGTTTTTTTGGTTGAGAGGTTTTTTGCGCGGCGAGCGGTTGGGTTCTTTACAACTACGAGATCACGTGCGGAGCACTTCACTGAACACTACAAGCTCAGAGAGGTGGGCGTAGTGCAGAATCGGCCGCCGTACTCTGCTGCCGTCGACACAGGCGTGTTGCGGCGCCGACTTGGCCTGGACGAGTGCGTGGTCATCTGCCTGTATCAGGGAGGGCTGCAGCAGGGTCGAGGCTTGAAAGAGGTGCTGCATGCGGCAGTCGAGGTTCCTGAGGCTCACTTTGTTTTCTTGGGCGCAGGGGCGCTCGAGGAGGACCTGAAACGAACAGCGGATGACCTGGGGGTATCTGAGCGAACTCACTTTCTCGCTCCTGTGCCGTTCAGCGAGTTGCCCGAATGGACGGCCTCTGCGGATATTGGGCTGCAACTGATTCAGAACACCTGCCTAAACCACTACACGACGGACTCCAACAAGCTCTTTGAGTACGCGATGGCTGGGCTGCCGGTTATCGCTAGCGACTTCCCGGAGATCAGAGCAGTGCTCGATGAGTGGGGCTTCGGCAAACTGATCGATCCTGCTGATCATGACGCAGTTGTGGCATCGTTGCGCGAACTGATTACGAACAGCGCACGCCGAAAGGAGCTTGCTGCCCGTGCAAAGCAGGCGGCGAAACATCTCGATTGGAAGTCTCAGGTTCCGGATCTCCTGGCTGTCTACGAGAAAGCTCTTGTGAGGTACGCCAGCGGCCAGATGGCTATCCAGCGACTCTAGATCAGTGCGCATCCTGTTCGTAACTGACTTCTACCCTCCTGAGACGAATGCGGCCGCCAGCCGCGTCGGTGAACGGATTCGATACTGGGTGCAGGGAGGGCACGAGGTGACTGTTCTGACCAGCGTGCCGAACTTCCCGCAAGGAGTTCCACACACGGGATACCGGAATCGGCTTTACCAGGTTTGCCGTAAGGACGGTGTCCGGATTATCCGAGTGAAGACTTTCATGGCCGCGAACCAGGGAAAGTGGCGCCGTCAGCTTGATCTCGTAAGTTTCTTTTTTACCGCGTTGCCGATTGCGTTGACTCAGCGCAAACATGATGTGTTGGTTGCCACCTCGCCAAACTTCTTCGCGGGGCTGGTTGGTTGTGTTGCCGCCACGTTGAGGCGCACACCTTTCGTCCTCGAGGTCGGAGATCTCTGGCCCGCGTTTGCGGTTTCGTTGGGGCAGATGAGAAAGTCGCTGATTTACAGCGTGCTGCGGAAGCTCGAACAGATAATGTACGGACGAGCCGATCGGATTGTCTGTGTTACTGAGAGTTTTAGCCGAGCGCTAGCACGTGATGGTGTACCTGCTAGCAAGCTCAAGGTCATTCTCAATGGCGTGGAGCTGTCCGATTACGTGGATGTGCAATCTCCTTCGGTGGATCTGCGGAGAGCCCTGAATCCGCACGATCGTTTTCTGGTCGGTTACTACGGTACTCAGGGGCTGGCGCACGGCCTGGTCAGTGTGGTTGACGCCGCGAAACTGTTGCCGGACATACAGTTCCTGTTCGTGGGCGGGGGTGCCGACAATCTCGAGCTGCAGCGGCGGGTGAAGGAACTCGAGGTTGAGAACGTCAGTTTTCTCCCGATGCAGACGCGAGATAAAATGCCCGGCCTTATCTCTCTTTGTGATGTCGCCCTCGTGCAGCTACGAAACTTGCCGCTGTTGAATACGGCCATTCCGTCGAAGATTTTCGAGGCGATGGCTGCAGGAAGACCGATCCTGCTGGCTGCACCTGAGGGCGATGCGTCAGAGTTGATACGTGATGGCAAATGTGGCGTTCACGTGCCGCCGGAAGACCCTGAGGCTCTTGCGGATGCTGTCAGGCTTCTCGCGGGGAATCTGATGTTGAGGAGTGAGCTGTCCGACCACAGTAGGGCGTGCGCGCTGAACCACAGCCGTGAAAACCAGGCAGAAAAGATGTTGGAGGTGCTGTTTGAGGCATCGACTGTCGCTTAACACGGAGGGCTGGGTACGGTGACGAGGATGATGGTTGTGTGCGGAATGCCAAGGTCGGGAACTCGCAACTTTGTCAATGCGCTGAACACCCACGGAGGGATCAATCTGACAGGGGAGATCCCACGGGCAGTTATGAAACGCCTCTTTGACGCTGGTAACACCGTCGAGAAGGCATACGCTGGTAATGATAAGTATCAGAAAAACTGGGCGGCGAAGAAGGATCAGTTTCTTTTCGAGGCAATGTTCTCTGTCTCCAAGTCACCCAGGAGGCGCTCGGTTTACCGCAGACGAGACCTGTACGCAGGAACCAAAACTCCAAACCATGAGTTCCTGTTTAAAGAGTACGAAGCGTACTTTCAGAAATCAGAATTGAAGCCTGTATACGTTTTCTGTGCCCGAAACCCGGAATCTTGTTGGAAATCGTACAGATCGATGCCTTGGGCCAAACGTGGAGTGAGAAGTTTCGTTAATCAATATGTGCGCTCCTATCGGCAGTTGGAGAAGATCCGTTCTGAAGCGCCGGACAGATGTTTGATCGCCAATCTGGATGAGCTTATTGCCAGTGATGATCAGCCGCAGTATCTGATTGAATCGCTGTTTCGACCGCTGAAACTCGATGCCGGGAGCGATGTTCTGGAGAAGCTGGCCGGGCTTCGAAACTCCAACTCAACGGTAGCCAAAACGGGTTCGGAGCCACTAGCTGTTCCAGATAGCGAAAGGCGCTACATCGCTAAACACAGAGAGCTCACGCAAATCCGTGAGGTCTACTTCAACTTCAGCTGAACCACTGAATTGCCAGTGTGCTCGGGTGTCAGAATGGCGTGTATTTCCGCTATCAGCTCGATTGCATCTCTGTAGCGCTGTCTTGCGCAAAGACGGTCGAGGCGGTAGAGCAACTGTCCAGAGATCAGATTTTCCTTCGCGACGTGGGTTCCAATTGCTTCCTCTACATCCGATTCGTTAGGAAAGGGTTCCGTCCAAACACTGCCGATGGGCTCCAGCGCCCATTTTCCCCAGTGCATCACCGTTAGGCGGCCGTCCTCATGCATGAAGAGGGTATTGCTATTTACATCAGGGTTGACGACGGCCAACGGTAGTGCCTGCAGCTGAAGGATGTGATCTGGAAGCTCGGCGGCAAACCTCTCTACCAGGGTTTTTTGGTCGGCGGAAGCGGCAGTCAGCTTCAAGTGCTCAATCAGTTCAGGTTTCTGCAGGCGAACGTTCAGCGTATCTCTCGACCGCACGAAGCGTCGGACCAGACCCCGCGAAGGGCGGAACTTCGCGATTTGGAGATTTATCCGGTCAGAAAGCTTTCCGGATTGTTCGCCTGGAATAGGGGCGTAGCCCTCGGCATCGAACACCAGATAAGTGAGGTTATCCGCGCTGGTGCTGTAGAGGAAGTTTGGACACAGGATGTCGCTGTCAGGCTCTGCGAGGAGGGTGCACTCCTGCTCTGCGAGATGTGCCCGCTTTGGCGCGTACACCTTCACGAAGTACCTCGCGGAACGCGCTTGGCCATCAAGCCGTACAACAACATCCAACAGAAGCACGTTCGGTATGCCTAGCTGCAGCCACTGCATGCTTACTAGATCAGGCGCCTCGGCCGACAGAGGGGCAAATGCTGCAGCCAGCCACTCTTTCTTTTTTTCTGACTTTAGAAGCTGGTAGAGATCTTCAGTTTCCTTGGTGCTGGGGCCGCTGAACGGGATCCCGTGAAAGAACAGCGCGTTGATCTTCGCCTGTCGTTTGCGAAGTTTCGCGACAACAGTAATTGCAGAAGGTATTCGGGTGAGCATCTGCCGAGCGAGCAGGATCGATATGAATGCCACGAGCAGAGGAGGTATCGTTCCAGCGAGATAATCTCCAACAAGAAGCGCTAAGCTGGCGAAGATGCCGATTGCTGCTATGGCTCCGAGGACCGGCGCTGGATCGGCGGAGACTTTGCGCAGGAACTGATTGCTCAGTCTGGCTGTTAGCAAGACCACCGCTGTGCTAAGGAAGACGGTGGCTGCGAGCAGCGCCCCCAGGCGGGGATAGATCACCGTAATCGTCACCCAGGCTGCGAAAGCGAATAGAAGCGCTGACGATGCGCTCGCAACGGACTGATAGGTGCTGCGGGTCAGCTTGCCCTGGTTGGGAAATATCGCCAGCTTGAGGTTCCTCGAGCTGAGCCGTTCCGCGCCAAGGTGAGTGACAACAGCCACAGCCTTAGTGGCCAGCAGGTACATGATGTATAGTCCAGCCGCGGCCACACTCAGCCCGACGACCAGCTCCTCGCGATCGATATCTTGAAAGGCGGATGGAAAAAACCTGGGAATCCCTGAAGATCCCATCAGAATCACAACCTTGATGGGTAGAAGCATCGCCAGAATCTGGAAGACCTGCGCAGCCATGGTTGTGATGACAACTGTGGAGCTGGCCACGGGTGCCGCGCGAAACATCTTCATCGCCAGCGAGCGGTACCACCCGATGCTACGCTTTAGTGTACTCGGTAACTTCGTATCGCTGATTGCCATCTGCCTGATCGGGTTATTGGACGAGCAAAGGACCTCACGTGAACTCTAAAGATAGCACCCACGAGCTGACGAAAGCGATCACCGAGCTGAGGAACGCGCAGGCTCGTAAAGCTGAGTTACGGAGAACCAGGGTGTTCAGGCTTGGCCTTTCTCTGCGGTCGTTTCTTGCCGCTGTCCTTCCTGCTGCTCGGAGGCTGTTAATTGACTTAAGGAGCTCCCTTCGTGGCGCAGATGCCGCGGCTGAGCTCGTGCCTGGCGCAGAATATACCCTGAGCGTGAAGACAGAGCCCAGGTGGCGCTACGAAGTTGGCTTGAACATTCGGTCAAACCAGATGGTTCGCAGAGCAGCGTTACTGTCGGTACGCTATCTGTCTGAGGACGGAGAGACGCTGGAGTGGGAGCAGCGCGGGTTTTCCTTTTCGCCGAAGTGGGGGTTTTTCCAGTACGTTTCTGCTTACGCTCATGATGAGCTTACTCGCCTGGTTGTGAGTCCACCTTCAGCCTGCGACAGGCTGGAAGTGGCATTGGTGGGATGGTCAAAAGAAAGGATGCAGCTGCAGGAGCTGGATATCTGTCAGCTGGATTGGTCTGAAGATGCTCAGCTAGCCTGGCTGGCTGATTGGGTGAAGGGCGCGAAGCAACCGATTCGATCCTGCCACCTTGAGGTTGGCCGCCAGATTCCTGATGAGCAATCAGGTTCGAAAGCTGACGACGGGGACATAACGGTCTATCTGACCAGATTGCAAGGTCCTCCCGTTGCGCTTTCTAACAACGCGGTTATCGTCTCCCGCACCATCGCCGACGAGCACCATCGTGCGCTTGCTGCTCTGTTCCAGCACGTCGAGCATCGCAGCTTCGCGTTCGATGAGGCAAGCTTCTACACGGTGCTACAGGTCAACTTCTTCAGATATGAGGGTTGGGACATTCAGCGACCGCTTCGCTGGGATGACTCGGTCCAGGCTCAATATCTTGACGCCGCCCTCGCTTAGGAGTGCTTTGCTTGGCTCGTAAGAAACTGCTTTACGTCTATCCATTCTGCAACTTTGGCGGTGTCGCTTCCGTAATCAAGCAGCGTCTGCCGTTCCTGATTGCCGGTGGGTTCGAGGTGCATGGGGTGTTCTCACGCGACTATGGAGGAGCCGCAGACTTACTTGGTGCTGGAATGGAAAGCGTCGATATCAGGGTCGATCTGGAAGACCGTGTTCTGGAGATGGCCGGAGATTTCGATGTGGTCGCCGTGATCGATATGCCCGATCTGGTCTGCGACATTGCCGCCGGCGATGCGGCTGATCGGCTGATCTACGAGATCCACAGCGGGATGCTGAACGTCCTGATCAGAAACAGCAACGAAGCGTTGGGAGGATGCAGAGCCGTAGTCGTCCCGAGTAGCTGGCTGAAACAGACTCTGATTGAGCTGTTCCCGATTCTTGATGATTCGCAAATTGTCGTATGTCCGAATCTTGTCGACGAGACTCGGTTCCGAAGAGACTTGGTGCACGATGCGCGTGACGGGCACGACGGTGAGTTGATCTGGGTCGGCAAGGTCGACGAGCACAAGAACTGGGAAGAGGCACTCAAAATAATGAAGCTTTGCTTTATGGAGTCGCCTCACAGGAGGGGCTATTTTGTTACTGGTGGTCGTCTGAGCTCGGACGCCATGAACAGCGTGTTGGAGTTGATGCTCGAGCTTGGAATCGCGAAGAATGTGTTCTGGTTGCACAACATGCCTTACTCACAGATGCCGGAACTCTACGGTTCTGTCGCGCGAAGTAGTGGCGTGTTGATTCAGTGTTCCACCTCGGAATCCTTCGGGATGGTTGTGCACGAGGCGGCAAGGTGCGGGGTGCCCAGCGTCTCGCGCAGATCTGGGGCTGTTGCGGAGTTTGTTCGGTCGGGCGAGACAGGCTATGTCTATGAAGATGGGGACTGCGAGCAGGCAGCAGAAATGGTTGGACGCCTGACAGCTGACTCTGATTTCAGAGGGCGGGTTCTGGAGGGAATTAAAAGGGAGTTGAAGCGATACGACGCTGATCTTCTGGGTCGTCAATACTGTGATCTGCTTAAGTCAAAGGTTACGGCATGAACGGTCTTTCACAGGTTGATTCCGTGCGACGACAGGCCCGATTCGTTCACGCCGAGTGCGATTGGATCGAAAGCCGCTGGTGGTACCGGCTGTTTCGAGGATTTCGTAAATCGCCAGCTAAACGACACGCGACGTCTGTCGTTGAGTTTGGAGACTATCCTCCGGCCACGCTGGTGACTGATCAAGCCAGCGCTGCTGTCCTTGTGTCGCTCAACTGCCTCTGTGATGTTTCGGAGAAGACTGTCGTTGGCAAGCTGGCCGTCGAATACGACGTTGATCTCGAGGTGAACTGCTTGAGTGCGCTGGAAATCGCAGGACCCGGCAGGCAGCTGATGGTGGACGTTCGGCCTGACGATACCGGTGAGTTTTCGACATATCTGCCCGTTCCACCTGCTTGTCGAAGTCTGACTGTTCGGTTCCAGCGCACGAAAACTCGATCCACGGTATTCCTGGAGAGAGTTGAATCATCCACGGCCTTGCCTGAGATAGTCGAGCGACAGGAGTCTGTGAGCCCGGTCAAATCGCGAATCGCAGTTTATGCGGATGTTGATCCGAACGTTGTCGATGGGTCTTCGGTTTGGTTGGCCTCTATAGTTCAGGTGCTCGTTCAGTTGCCCGATGTGGGCGTTGATGTGTTTCTAAAGAAACCCCTGGTCAGAACAACTGTCTTGAAAGACCTGATTGGCAACCCGGCCGTGAGTATCAGCCATCCGGCGAAAGGGTCAATGGAGATTGCGGCGCTCAATGCCTGGATGGCTGGCCGCGACCAGGACAGGCAGTATGATCTCATCGTGGTGAGAGGGTATCGGGCCGTACGTTTTCTTTCTCAATACGACTGGACTCGCGACAGGCTGGCGCCGTACATAACGGACCTGCCCGATATCGAAGATCAGAACACGGTGGATCTTCGCAACATTTTCAAAGTGTCCCGTTGGCTTCTCTGCCAGACAGAAGATGTGGAGAACTTCTACCTCTCAGTTGATCCTGCTGTGGAGAGCAAACTGAAACGGCTACCTCCAATGATCCCGGATGAGAGCGAGGCTGCAGAAGAGGGCCTCAATAACTCCGCGCTTCGTATTGCTTACGCTGGCAAGTTTGCTCCCGATTGGGGTTTGCAGGATATGCTGAACGTCTTTGCCGAACTCCGAAGGCGGGATCCCGCAGTAGAGTTGCACGTGTTTGGTGACAAGTTTCAGGGCCCCTCGGCGTTCAGAACGGACATCGCAGCCCGATTCCGCTCGGATCCGGGCGTGACCTGGTATGGCGCTGTGAGCCGGTCTGAGGTGATCTCTCGGCTAGCTCAGATGGATGTGGCCTGGGGTTGGCGAGATCCGCAGCTGGAAGAATCGACGCGTGAGCTATCTACAAAGGTGCTCGAATATGGATCCGCGTCTCTTCCGGTAGTCCTTTATCCGAACGGGATCAATGTTGAGCTTCTGGGTCGCGATTATGGCCTGTTTGCGGCTACACCCGACGAGGCCCTGGATTGCCTCTCGAAGGTGCTCCAAGATGATTCGACGCTTGAGGCGGCGGTTGGAACCTTAAGGGATGTCGTCGAACCATTCCGGTACTCATCCGTTGCCCGGAGCCTGACTGGATTGATTAACCGCAGAGGAACCGCTGACGTTGCTGCCTAGGAAATGGGTCAGTGCTGGACTGTACTTCCTTCCAAGGTAAACGCTGCCAGCAGCGCTCAGGTGGTGCGCATCCCGATAAAGGGACACACCGTGCGTGTAAACCTCGCACTTCTGGGAGTCTGAGTTGCAAAGGTAGTCACTCAGAACCAGTGCCAGCACCTGCCCGGGGTAGCGTAATTCAGTATCGCGAATAGCGTTGTCGGCGAACTGCAGGCGTTGCCGCATATGCTCGTAGCCAACCATCTGGCACCGGCTGGCTATGAGATCTGGAGAGCTGACGAAACGTGGCAGAACGTTGCAGTTCTTCGGGTTCTTTCCCATGAAAGGGATTTGGCCGAAGAGCACGAGGCGTTTGTCTAGATCAGCTACCTCCCTTGCCAATCGATCCAAATTTTCGTGAAACAGCACTCTGGAACGATCGAGGTCTGAAGTGCTGCTGCCTGCGTCTGCAAGTAGGTCTCGCCGTACAGTGATCCCTGCATATTCTGTTGGTTCAGTCAGCAGCGCCCATCTGCCAGCTATCGCGATGACCTTGGCTGGAGTTTCTCTGATCAGCTGCCGCCATGTATCTACGCGAGCTTCGCATTCAGTTTGCTTGTCTGAAAGCCTCGGCGGAAAGATCTTCTTCGCCCACAACATTGGAGGACAGGCAGGCATTGAGTAAAGGTGAATCGTCAAACCGTTCTGCCTGCCGATCTCGTCCATGCCTCTCGCCAGATGACCGGCGTGAGAGTCCCCGATCAGCAGGATGTGGGGCTTCGATGAAGTCGTGTCACCTATGAAGTAGCCGGGGATGCCTTCGATCTCCACCCGACGGAACTGGTCGTTTTTGAGCGCATGGGTCGACGTTTCCTGGTGTACCCTCCAGCTCCAGCCTTCCTGTAGGTAGGCAGACATGCTGACTATGCCGAGGGCCAGCATGCATGAGAAGCAACCCAGCAGATAAGAAGAGGTTCGCCAGGAACGCGCACCCGCTCGTCTCAGAGGAGTCTCGACCAGCCGATACATGAGAACGGCTGCGAGCATCGAGACGATAACGAGGCCGGCCTTTTCAGCGTTGTCTAAAGGTCGATTCACCAGGTACTTGTAAAAGACGAGGATGGGCCAGTGAACCAGGTACAGAGAATAGGAGATCAAACCGATCCAGACTGCTACTGAGTTGCGCAGCAGCATGCCCAGGTACTTAGCCTGTCCACCTACTATTGCGCCTGCTGCTCCGAGACAGGGCAGCAGGGCTGCCAACCCGGGGAACCTGGTGTCGGCGTCGTAGCGCCAGGTTGCCAGGATGATCGCTGTTAGACCGACAAGCAGAAAGATCTCTCGAACGATGTTGTGCAACCTGCCGATCCTGGGCAGGTACACCAGCATTGCTCCGAGGCAGAACTCGAACATTCGGAATGGTGTCAGGTAAAACACAGCGAATGGATTGCTCGAAAGATAGTGCTCCGCGGCTAGCAGGGACGCGAAACCGATGGTGGCGATCCCGAGCGTTCGTCGCCCCGCTCCACCAGATCGGGCGAGGAGGGCTATCAACATCGGCCAGATCAGATAAAACTGCTCTTCGACTGCGAGCGACCAGGTGTGCAGAAGTGGCTTCAGCTCAGCTGCTTCATCGAAGTAACCCGCCTCCAGCCAGAACAGGACGTTCGAAGTTGAGAAAGCCGCTGCAGCAGTCGCTTTAGCAAGCCCAGCCAGAAGCTCTGGGGTCAGCAGCAGGAAGCCGGTGATGAACGTCGCAACAAGCGTTGCGAACAACGCGGGTAAGAGCCGTCTTGCCCGCCTCACGTAGAAGCGGCTGATGCTCCAGCGATCGTGGTCGATGTCCTCGGAAATGTTCTTCGTGATGAGGTAACCAGAGATGACGAAGAAGACGTCTACGCCAACGTATCCCCCGGAAAAGCCGCTGACTCCTGCGTGAAAAAGGACAACTGTCATAACCGCGATGGAGCGCAGGCCATCAACGTCAGGTCGGTATTCTCTCAGAGCTGATGGCTTCACCGAATCTTCACCAACTTGCCCAACAACGCACCGCTGAACACGTTGTTGTGTGCCATCAGCAACGCTTGGCCACGTGAATCAACGACGCGTGGATCGATTCGGTTGTATCGCAGGGATTTGGGATTGGACAAGTCTGGTGCTGGACCAGCAGCAAGAACTTCCTCGACCAGCATTGCCGTTTCTGATTCTTCGAGCAGAAAGAGGCGGCTGTTGAAGTCCCTATGAGGCACTTCTCCGGTGCCCGGAACTCTGCTTTCAGGGCTCGCGCTCATCAGAAAAGCGTTCTGGCCCGGGATTGGCGCCGTATACCACTGGGCACCGTAGGGGAGTCGAGCAGCTTCCTCTAGGACCGCGTCTTGCCGCAATGGCAGTATGTAGCAGTCATCGCCGGTGACAGGCTCAGGGGTCGAGGGGTTATAAGTTTTACCTCGCTTCAGCTGCGTGCCATGAGATCGCAGTGGCAGGTAAGCGTTGCCAGGAACTAGGATGCCGTCCGTGATGACTTGCGAGGGTGCGTACCGTTGCGCCTCTTGAAAGTCTCCTGGTCTCGGAACGCGCCAGATGATCTGGTCTTCCTTGTGGGTGTCCATGTTCCAGTAGAGGTACTTGTCGGAAAACCATATCGATAAAGTCCGGTACTTCTGCGATCCAAGCGCGAAAACGGCAAATGACTCTCCGAAGTCTCCGGACACCCAGATGCCCGACTCGATGTCGCTATCTCCTGTTGCTATCCAGCACAGTCCGTTTTCTCTGTCGCAACGTACCAGATGGATATGTCGGGCGGAGGGCTTTGAAATGTCCGTATAGTGCTTTTCGGTCGGGAGAAATTCCTTGGCAATTTTCCAGTCGCTTTGGCCTTCCGGCGTGTACTCGCCGCGCCATAGAGCGTGCGATCTGGATGATTCGGTGCTGTATTCGATAGTGAAAAGGTAGACGGTGCCGTCATCAGCAACCAGGTGATCAAGCCCGTGAAACATGCATCGGGCTCGGAATTCGGATTCGACGTGCCATTCCTTCAGGTCGACAGAACGGAGGAGGTGGTGATCCAGCCGAAGGAAGTAGCCTACCGGCGTTGACTGAATCAGTGGGAGGTCGGAACGGTAAGGCTGCTTCGCCGGCAGACGACACAGCATTTCGACTTTGGGGTAGTTTGCCCTCCTGCGACAGAGCGCGTTGCCCTGGGTGAAGTAGATATAGCCGTCAATCCAGCCAACGATGGAGTACTGGCCCAGCTCATGCAGAATCTCAATGCTGCGTTCACCGACGCACCATGGGACGACGGAGAAGTCGTGAGTGGCGACAAGTGCGCCGCTGTTGTCGAAGCCAGTGACTGTGGTTCGAGCTTCGCTTCCGACCATATCTTCCGCCGGTGCTTCCAGCACGCTGTCCGCGACTCGAAACGCAGCATTGCTGGATCGCCACTCTAATGCGTCGGTAAAGAGCAGACTCAGCTCGATCTTCTGTCCCACCTCGATAGAAACAGGGGCACCTTTTCGCGTCCGAAGCTCGGCCGGCTCACGTAACCAGCGAGCCAGCCACCTGAGCGCTCGAATCATGCGTTTCATCGCGAGATTTTCAGCCGCCAAGTCGGGCTATGAACGTGGAGTGCGTCTCCGGAATCCCTCAACGAAGGCGCATGTTCGCAGGTCATCGAGAGGTCAATCACGCAAAGGAAGCGGTGCACCTCTGGTTCGGGGCTGAGGCTCACCTGAGTGATCGCTTCGCCACCTTCGAGTGGACGGACAAAGTGAGAGAACGGAGACAAATGGAAAAAGAACACGTGGTGACCGGTTGGCAGTACGTACCTGGCCGGGTCTCCATCTTCTGCAGCTGCTATCCCGCCGGTTCCAGGCACCACATAGCTCAGGCCGATGGGGACGGTCTCCTGCGACTCCACCTCGGTGTATACCGCAACAGCCTTCATGTTGTCTTCGAGAGTGAAGGAACGAAAGAATCTTGTTACCAGAGATCGACCCTCGTTCGGCATCAGGTTTACGCCTGCGACATGGAAGCTGTTACCGTCGTTTTGAACGCTCAGATCGGCTCCGTAGTCGCGATCCAGTGGTTGGCCATCCCGAAAACCACCATGGAACGGGAGTGCGGCGGGGTCTGCGGCCCCGATCGCCAGCGTTGAGTGGCGATCAGCCCCGCGACCTGGTAGCTCTCCGAAGATGGTTTTTCCATCCTGCGCAAGCACGAAACTGCCTACGTCGTGATCCTTGTTGTGAGTCAAGTGGATTTTGGAGGCGAGTATCCACAGGGTTGTTTCCTGAGATCCTTGTCGACATCTGATTGCCGCAAGACCTCGTTCTGAAGCGATTAGCAGGCGGCGGCTGGGTAACTCCTCCTCAGCCGCGTTCTCGCGTGGAAGGAGGCAGGTGGCGGCGAGCATCGGTTCGGATTTAACGACCTCTGCCTTGGCTTGGGAAGTGGCCAGAAACGCTCCTTTGGGAGGAAGCAGCAGGAAATCGAGGTACGACGCGTCCGCACCGCTTAGCGAGCGCAGGAAATGCAGCACCGACTGCTTCCATGGCGACTCCGGAGAATCTCCCCAGTTGGCAAAAGGACCACTGGATAAGCGATCACCGCCCAGAGCAAAGAACGTTGGAACAGCATCGAGGCCCGCTAGTTTCTTTTGACGATACGAAATCCAGTCCAGTCGCGAAGCGTTGAAATCCACCATTATGTAAACGATGGCTTCCTGCAGAGAAAACTGGGCATACTTGTAACCTTCTGGGTACACGCCTTCGTTGAAGCTGGAGCTGAGCAGACTCCAGAACACCTGGGAAAGCTCCTTAAGCGAGCAGGAGATGCCACCTGTGCGGTCTGCTGATTCGAGCATTATGAGGCCCACCAGAGCCGATGCGACAATGACGATGCCGTGATTCGTCGATCGCCTTGACCAGTGTTTCTCAGACGGGAAGTGGTTCTGGGTGAACTTTCCATCTGTTGGCAGCTGAAGCCAGCTCGCACCCATCTTGAGCGCTTGATCCGCCTGTTCTTGTCCTGGCGCAACGCCGGATGTTCGCGCAAGAACGCCAAAAGCCCCCAGCAGGAATCCGTTTGCCCAGTTGCCTCTCTCCCAAGGGCCCGCTGTAGGGGCATCGGCTGCGGAAGGGCGCCACGCGGAGAAGTGTGACAGGCCAAGAAACAGAAGTGCCGCAGTCTGTCGGAGTTCTTCGGCTGCATCTGCGGGATCGGGCTGCAATTCCGGGTATCGTTCAAGCGCCTCCAGACTGATGTGGATTAAAAGGCTCAGGTGCCACAATCTTCGAGCTCTTTCCTCCCACGCCCTCACGAACGTTGGCGACGACGGCATGAGCCTTTCGGCCTCTGCTTCATGTGGTTCCGATCCTAGTGTCTGAGACCGCAGAAAATGGGCAGTACCCGACAGGACTGTTATGCGTAGGCTCAGCTGCTCGATTTCTTTAGAGAACAGGATTCTGCTTGCTGAGTGGACGACGAGGAACGGCGAGGCTGCTCTCGGTGGTTTGATTACGCTTGCAGAGAGCAGTCCTCGAGGAAGACGAGAGGTCAGTAAGGTCTCTCCGCAGCTGATCGAGACTTCTCCTGATTTAGAGGAAGCCACCAGTTTTACTGGTTTCGAGGCAAGCTCGACCTCACCACCATCGAGAAGCACGAAATCGACACGCTGCGTTCGATTTGCATTCGCTTCGCTCTGATAAAGCGACCCCCCTGTTACTCGTTCGCCGTAGACGTCGGGGAAAGATCTCGGCGGCGGAAACAGGAGCTCGCTGAGCGATTGGTTTTCACCGTTCAGCAACCTGCGGCACGTCTTCAGAGTGCGTCTGAGGTGATGCTGGATATGTGATCGCTGGAGGTCGTTGAGCTCGCCTGCGCTTATCGCGGGGAGAAAGCCTGGAGCATCTCCGGAGATTGCGCTGCGTTTCCTGCGCCAACGCGAAAACCAACGCTCCCTCAATTTCCTATGCCTTGATAACCCAGCTCGTCGATGAGCTTTTTGTAGCTATCGAGGTTCTCGATCTGTGCGATCTGGTCGACGCTGAACAGTTCCTGGTACTTGTTGTCCATGATGATCAGCTGATCAGTGTTGAGATAGAAGTTTTTTCGGAACTCGCCAGAACCTTTTGCTCCCTTGTTCGCGCGGGCTTGCCTGACCTTCCACACCGGCCCGAGATTTCCGGTGACCGGATGGTGTTCGAACTCGGTGTAGTTAACCTGGTTCGGTTCCATCTCCAAATCGAACGCTGCTAACAGGCTCGAAGTCATCTGTTCGGTTCCAGCTACGATATCCTCGTAGGCAACGCTGAAGGTCGCAACGACGTTTGACGCGGAGTACGCCTCCGCGATCAGAGCTTCTCGCTGTTCGTAATGCTGTTGGAAGCTACGTAACCTATTGTCGATGAAGGTTAATGCCTGACTGAACTCGCTGCTGAGGTGGTTGCGTATGTCTTCGATAGTGCTTAGACGAACCTGCTTGGCGAAATAGCGATTGTGAAGATCAGACGCCGCGCTACGTATGGGATGTTTCTTTAGAAGCACTAAAGCAAGCGGTTTATCAGTCTCTATCAGTGCTCGAGAGAAGAACGAAAGCTGTTTGCTTGCATCGCAAATATAGGGTCGACTGGTTACAGAGGAGATCTGGTCATACCACTCGTCGATACGATCGAAGGAGGCGTAGATCCGTTCGAGCGCTTGCGGGGTAAGCGCAGGACACTCGTCCTTGTGAATGGAGCAGGTGCCCCGTCGCTCCGCGTTGAGGTGATGCAGATCGGCGCCGTTGTAAACGCGGGAATGAGAGCCCAACAGGAAGCTCAGTATGGTTGATCCGCTGTACGGCATGCCAACGACAGCGTAGACGCCGCGTGCGCTTGTTGTAGGTTCGTCAATCATGATTCCTGGTTTTCCACCCATCGTTGTGCAGGAAGAGATCTGAGCTTGGTAGGCCTGAACCCGTTTCTCACGAGGCCGCGAGCAGAGTCAAATGCAGATTTGTTCCCAAGCATCATGCCGAGTTCGTACCAGTAGAATGCCCGCTCAATGTCTGGCTTCATCCAGCTCGTCCCGGACTCATGGCTTCTCCCTGCGCGCAGGATGTCGTCGACCCTGCCATCGTCGGCACGAAGCTCAATCAGCTCGAGTTCCTCTGGAGTTTCTGCAAGGTCACCGCGATTGGAAGCTGACTCCATCTGCTGTCGGCGGCTCTCGAAGTTGCGTCGTACGTGTTCGGAAGATTGCTGAGGATCAATGCTGGGGATAGCCGGAAGACTCCAATCCTCGTCGTAGCCCATTCGTTCCATTACAGGTCCCAACTTCGGCTTTAGATGCTCGATGTCTTCACTGGTTAACCACTGTCGCCACTCACCGCTATCTTTGCTGCGCTCTATGTGTTTAAGCCATGCGGTCTGGCTTGGATTCTGCGAGATGAGTTCGAATCCCAGATACGATTGAAGAGCAGCGAACTTCTCGGCAACGAAATCCTCGTAGTAGCAGATATGGAATCCGTGAGCTTCAATGCACTCGAGCTGGTACTCGAGCTCGTTGAGCACTGTTTCAATGTTAAGACTGCCGAGTTGAATCTCATCGAGTCGATCGTTGAGCTCGAGAAAAGGTAGTGCGGATGGATTACGCTCTTTCTCCTCCAGCAGCTTGATGAACTCCTCGATGTGGTCGGCCGCATGTTTTGGCCGCGAAAGCCCTTTGAACAGGAACGCGCTGATCAGTCGGTCCCGTGGATCTCTGACGATCATGATCTTCTTGTCGAACACAGACAAAGCATCTTCTGCAAAGTAACGCGGCTTCAGCATGGCTTTGGACAGAAGCCAGAGTTCTGGTCGCGCGCGCTTGGAGAATGCGTGCCAGGGCTTCGGCCCACGGGGTTCGAACACGTTCACGCAATCCTGACCCAACGCTTCAATTGAAAGTCGTAAGGTCCGAAAGAGTCCAGTTGTGCCTGTCTTGGGTAGTCCGAATATGATTATGTTCACTAAGTTCTCACTCTCGGGCTCGACCGGAGGAGTTGCCCATTCCGAGCACCCTCCGGAAACGGTTTCTGATCGAGGCTTGCTCTAGTTTGCGTTTTAACGACGCGATCTCTGCCTCAGCCGCCAACGATCGATTCTGCTCGTTCTGCAGTTGACGAAGCATCCCGGATAGGTCTTCAGTGAGGCTTGCCAATCGTCCTTCCAGATTGCGTGCCTCTAACTTCGTTGCTTCCAGCTGTTCCTGTGCGACGGAGGCACTGAAATCGCGATGTCCAATCTCCAGATCCAGCCTTTCGATATGCTGCTGCAGTTTCTTGTTTTCGGCCTCCAGGTTTTCAAGCGACCGTCGGTCTCTGGCTGCGGATACTTCGGACAGGTCGCAGACCAGTTCGAGCAGTTTGATTCTGTTTCGATCGGAGCGGCTGTAGGCAGTTTCGTCTGATCGGGGAACTCGTGCGACGAACAGTCCGGCTTGGGTATGCTCCGCATCCAGTAAGACTGAGGCTTCCAACGCCAGCGGCGTCTGATCCAGAGTCGCTGTGAGCTCGTGACGCTGCGCGATGAGGTCTACGGGTATCACGATACGAGCGCAGTCTTCGATATGCATCAACTCCTGCAGCGCCTCTTCGAAGTCTTCGAGGCCGTGAACGTGGATCGTCGGTATCGAAAGGGCGGGATCCCGATCGAATTGCAGAAGGCAGAATTCTTCTGGGGTCACCCGCGTCACTCCCTTCGAAACGTGATCAGTGCGTTAGGGTTGCCGGCGAACCGGTACGGCCTCGTCTCTTTCAGCTCGTATCCAGCCGGCGTCAAAACTGCCAGGTACTCGTCGATAGGGCGATGGACAATGTAGGTGCCCATCTGGTGCCTGGCCCGATCCGGTACGTCCGTTACGACGAGAAGCCCGCCAAATCGAACGTTTCGGGCGGTACCCAGCAAAGCCTGACGCCAATCGCCGTCATCGAGCACGTGAAAGAGTACGTCCATAGATATTGCTACATCGAATCCCCTGATGTCCCAGAACTCCGAGAGTGGCGCGCGAAAGAAACTGCCAGCCCTGTGCCTCTCGCAGATCTCGATTGCTGTTTCTGAGCTATCGATGCCCACAACTCGATGCCCGAGACGAGAAAGTTCGTTGGTGAGCCATCCTTTGCCACAGCCGGCATCCAGCACGCGTAAGTTATCGCTTGCCAGGTAACAGTCCAGGATCGAAACGAGTTCTCCCAGCCGATGTAAATAGAAAGCCTGATTGCTGCGGACCGAAAGACCCCTATCACCTCCTGAGCGCCATTCATCTACAGTCCGGTGCCTGTTGTCCCAGAATCCGATTGGGTCTGATTCGGTTGTAGACATGGCCTTGATCTCTGCTGGCTGGTCAGCTTCGGGACAGCACGCCGCAGAAGTCAAGTGGGCTCAACGCGGCCACTTCAGGGTTATCGCTGAACTGATCATGTGCAACCAGGAGGGCAAGGACTGCGTTCTCTGACTCGGCTGCCAAATCCGCAATGGATACCTGGCGGCAACCGTGTTTGCTGAACGACTTGGATTCCTGATCGATGTTCGGTTCGATGATGGCTACTTCCAGCCCGGAGTGCGCCAGTTTGGTAGCGACTTCAAGAGCTGGGCTTTCGCGCAGGTCATCGATATTTGGCTTGAAACTTGCCCCAAGACACAAAACCTTGTTGATGGTTCTTTCGGCTGCGATCTCACGTATCCGCGAAACGACAAAGTCCGGTTTGTAGTCGTTCACTTCCCGAGCCGTCCTGATAAGCCGGCTGTCGTCAGGATTCTGGGCAACGATGAACCACGGATCTACTGCAATGCAGTGGCCACCGACACCGGGCCCGGGTTGAAGGATGTTAACTCGAGGGTGTCTGTTGGCAAGGCGTATCAGGTTCCAGACATCGATGTCCATCTGCTCACACAAAATCGACAACTCGTTCGCGAAAGCGATGTTTACATCCCGGAAGCTGTTTTCCGTGAGCTTGCACATTTCCGCCGTTCTGACGTCGGTGACCAGGCATTCGGCCTCTACGAAGTGACGGTACAGATCTACGGCGACTTCAGAGCAACGCGGGGTCATACCTCCAACGATCCGATCGTTTTGAACCAGTTCTCGGAGCACGTGACCAGGTAACACCCGCTCGGGGCAGTGTGCGATTCTGATGTCCGAGAGCTCACCTGCATCCTGAGGGAAGGAAAGATCCGGACGCGCTTCTGCCAACCATCTGGCCATCTGCTCAGTAGTTCCAACTGGCGAAGTCGACTCGAGAATCACGAGGTCACCGTGCTTGAGCACGGGGGCGACGGAGCGGGCGGCATCCTGGATGTACTGCAGGTTCGGTTGGTGCGCTTCACCGAAGGGCGTTGGCACGGCAATCAGGAACGCATCTGCGGGCTCAGGGTGCTGGCTGGCACGCAGAAAACCCTGATTAACTGCGGCGTTGACCACCATGTCGAGGTCGGGCTCGACGATGTGTATCTCGCCGCGGTTGATTGTGTCTACGACCGTTTGCTGGACGTCGACCCCCAGGACCTCAAGCTTTCGGGAGGCTAACACAGCGGCCGTTGGCAAACCGATGTAGCCCAAACCGATAACTGATACTCGCTGAAACGGCATTAGCAGTTATCCCTTCCAAGAGAAGCGCGTAGTTCCAGTAGACGACCAGCGATTCGCGGGCTGGCTTGTCCATCTCCATACGGATTGTGCGCAAAGCTCATCGCAGCGTACTCGTTCGCGTCGTTGAAGAGTGTTTCCAGGTTGCTGACGATGGCATCAATCGATGTCCCAACCAGCTTGACCGTACCTGCCGTAACCGCCTCGGGGCGCTCGGTTGTGTCTCGCATCACCAGAACCGGCTTGCCCAGTGAAGGTGCTTCTTCCTGAATCCCGCCGGAGTCAGTCAGAACGACGTGGGAACGGTTCATCAGGTAAACGAACGGCAGGTAATCCTGGGGTTCGATCAGGTGGATATTGCTGACGCTCTTCAGCTCGCTGTTGACCGGGTTCTGCACGTTGGGATTCAGATGTACCGGGTACACGATATCCACTGATGGGTGGCGCTCTGCGAATGTCCTCAGCGCCTGGCAGATTCTTCGGAAACCATCACCAAAGCTCTCGCGACGGTGACCTGTAACCAGCAGCAGCCGCGCATCCTGTCTCAGCTGAGAGAAGCGCGCGCACAGATCCGTTTCGAGCTCGGGATTCGTCTTGATCCGCTCCACAACCTGCAGGAGCGCGTCGATAACCGTGTTTCCGGTAACCAGGATGTCTTGATCCGCCACGCCTTCAGCCAGCAGGTTCTCCTTCGCTCTTTCGGTCGGTGGGAAGTGAAGTGACGAGAGCACCCCGGCCAGCCTGCGATTGGCTTCCTCTGGCCATGGGGATAGGAGATTTCCCGTTCTCAATCCGGCCTCCACGTGAGCGACAGGGATCTGCTGGTAGTAGCATGCCAAGGCCGTGGCCATGGTCGTTGAGGTGTCTCCGTGAATGAGCACAACGTCTGGTTTTTCCAGCTGCAGCACGTCGCGCATTCCAAGGAGGATGCGTGTGGTCAGCTCGGTAAGGTCCTGGTCAGGCTGCATAACCGCTAGATCGTGGTCAGGCGTGATAGCAAACAGCTGCAGAACCTGGTCGAGCATTTCCCTGTGCTGCCCAGTCACGCAGACCCGACCATCGATTTGAGGGTTTTGAGCAATTGCGTTTACGACAGGCGCCATCTTTATGGCCTCCGGTCGTGTGCCGAACACGCAGAGGGTTTTCAATCTAGCGGGGGGCGCGGTCAAGAGTCTGGTAGCACGGTAAGAAAAACGCAGTCTACAGCAGGGGTGTGGATTTGACGATCAGAATTGCCGGGGCAAACCCGTCGATGTCATTTCACGTGGTGCCTTCATGCTATAAATTGCCTACGACCCGGAAGTAGAGACGGCTAATGACCCTAATTCGAGAGAGATTTTCCGCGATTCTGATGTTGATGCTGTTGGTAGGCTGCACAACGAACCCGTATACGGGCGAAGAACAGGCGTCGAACGCCGCGAAGGGAGCAGCGATTGGCGCTGCGGCAGGTGCGGTTGTCGGTGTTTTGACGGGTGATGACGCGGACGAACGCCGTAAAAACGCCCTGATCGGCGCGGGGGTGGGAGCGCTCGCCGGTGGGGCCGTCGGGGCGTATATGGATGCGCAGGAAGCGAAGCTCCGAGAGCAGCTCGAGGGTACCGGCGTCAGCGTCACCCGGCTTGGTGACGACATCGTGCTGAACATGCCGGGGAACGTGACCTTTGATGTGAACCAGTCTGCCGTAAAGTCCAACTTCTACCCGGTGCTTAATTCCGTAGCGCTGGTGCTGAACGAGTACGACAAGACGCTGATCGACATAAACGGGCACACGGACAGCACCGGCAGCGTTGAGTACAACATGGGCCTGTCGAATCGCCGCGCTCTCAGCGTCGCCGACTATCTGTCTGCTCAGGGTATCGACTACGACCGTCTGTTCACCCAGGGCTTCGGGCCTCACTACCCCGTCGCGGACAACGCCACAGCAGGCGGCCGGCAGCTGAATCGTCGCGTGGAGCTCATTCTCAAGCCATTGACCCAGGGCTGACCGGCCCCGGCGGCTGGCCGGTTCGAACCGGCCCCTGACCCTCTCAGGCTGGTTCTCGCCCGATCGATTGCGTACAGTGGCGGCCGCAACTACCTGCAGACCGACTGAAATCAATATTCACTCGGACAATCTCAGTAAAATCAAAGGGTTAATTCCTGGGGACGCTTCATGGCTAAGATCCTGGTACTAGGTGGCGACGGCTTCTGCGGCTGGCCGACCAGCCTCCACCTCTCAGACAAGGGCCACGATGTGGTCATCGTCGACAACCTGTCCCGCCGCAAGATCGACGTCGAGCTGGAAGTCGAGTCGCTGACGCCGATCCGGCCGCTGTCGGTTCGTCTGGACGCCTGGAAGGAGCTGACCGGTAAGGAGATCCGCTCCGTAAACCTAACCCTCGGTCAGGACTACGACAAGCTGCTGAAGCTCATCATCGATGAGCAGCCGGATACCATCATTCACTTCGCGGAGCAGCGAGCGGCTCCGTACTCGATGAAGTCGTCCTGGCACAAGCGCTACACGGTGAACAACAACCTGAATGCCACCAACGATGTGCTTGCTGCCATCGTCGAGAGCGGTGTGGATGCGCACCTGGTGCACCTCGGCACCATGGGCGTATACGGGTACGGAACCGCGGGCATGAAGATCCCGGAAGGGTACCTGGATGTGAAGATCGACACGCCGGAAGGCCTGGTCGATCAGGCCATTCTCTACCCGGCCAACCCGGGCTCGATTTACCACATGACGAAGACTCAGGACGCGCTGTTCTTCTTCTACTACAACAAGAACGATCAGCTTCGGATCACCGATCTGCATCAGGGCATCGTCTGGGGAACCCAGACCGAGCAGACGCGGCGCGACGAACGCCTGATCAATCGTTTCGACTACGACGGTGACTACGGCACGGTTCTGAACCGCTTCCTCATGCAGTCCGCCATCGGCTACCCGCTGACGGTGCACGGTACGGGTGGCCAGACCAGAGCCTTTATCCACATCCAGGATACCGCCCGCTGCATCGAGCTGGCAGTGAGCAACCCGCCGCAGACCGGTGAGCGGGTGAACATCCTCAACCAGATGACGGAAACACATCGGGTCCGGGATCTGGCGAAGATGATCTCGGAGCTGACCGGCACCGACATCAGCTTCATCGAGAACCCGCGTAACGAAGCGGACGAAAACGAGCTGCACGTCGAGAACGAGCGCTTTCTGGGGCTGGGTCTGGATCCGATTACGCTGGAAGCAGGACTGCTCGAGGAAGTCACTGAGATCGCGAAGAAGTACGCGGATCGCTGCGATACCAGCAAGATCCCCTGCGTCTCTCAGTGGCGATAGCCTGAGTTCCGGGGGGGCTAGCGGTCAGCCAGCTCCCCATCCAGGCCTTCGGTGGCGCAGAAGGCAGCGAAGGCTTCCCGCAGCTCGTCCTGGCGTTCCGCCGCGGCAAGCTCCACTTCCATGGTCAGACTGAAAACCGGTGCGCCGGTGTGTGCCGCGCGGGTTGTTTCCGTCGTCAGGTTGCGGATGTTGGCGCTGCGCTCGCTGAAAAAGCGGGTGATGCCGGAAACGATGCCGGGGTGGTCCATGGCTTCGATGCTTGCGGTGAAGATCTGCTGATCCGTGCGTGCCTGCTCACTGGTCAGCCGGTACAGATAGGCGAATCCGCCGTTGGCCGCCTGCGCCTGGAGCCTGGCATCCAGCTCGCCCAGCGGCGCTTCGTCGCCGGTGATGCTCATCAGCACCGCAAACTCGCCGCCCAGCACGGTCATCCGGCTGTCTTCGATGTTCAGGCCCAGATCGTGGATGATCTCAGACAGCTCCGAGACCAGGCCAGGACGATCCTCAGCGATAGTGGATATAACTGCTCTTGCCATCTCGCTCTTACTCCATGGAAGCGGCGGGGACTATATCGGAAGTCCGCGTTTAATACCTGCCAGGCTCAACGTGACCGGATGACCCGCTCTCCGGTTGAGAGATCAATGATTACCATGGACTCGTAGGTCGAGTTCCAGCCGTACAGCAGCTCCTCGCCCGCATCGAGCGCGAGGGATCCCAGGTTGGCTAGCACGTCGCCGCTGCCCGTAGTGGCGTCCGCGAGGACCGTTCGATTGCCCGTAGCCAGATCCACCTCGAACACCCGATCGCCGCTACTCACGTACGCGGTGGTGCCATCGCCGGTGACCACGAGATCCTGGAAGCTGAGGATGTTGGGGCCGGTGCCCACATCGTATGCTGCCAATCGCGAGCGATCTCCCGTATCCAGGCTGATCGCAACCAGCGCCAGATCGAAGGTGGAGCCGGTGCTTTGCTCGCCGATGATGAGGCGGCTGTTGGTCGTGTCCAGGGCGATGCCGTAGGTTTCCTCCAGCGCCGGTCCGGCGTTGCCGTTGTCGGAGACGACCGTTCTGTTGCCGTTGCCCAGATCGACGGCAAGCACCTGATTCAGGCCGTTGTCGACGACGTAGACCGAGCTTGCGTCCTCGTTGAAGGTCATCGCGAACGGCTCGCTGAATGCCGGGCCGCTGCCCGTACCGCTGCCGCTGACAACCGAGCGATCACCGGTTCCGAGGTTGACGCTGAGCACCGCGTCCCGGGTAGCGTCGAGGATCAGGAGCCCGCTCGAGTCCGAGTAGAGCACAGCGGTTGGCACCTCCAAGGTGGGGCCGAAGCCGGTATCGTCATCGGAGATCAGCGACTTATCACCGGACGCCAGGTCGATCGCGACCAGGTTGTCCGTGGTCTGGGTGGCCAGGTAGGCAGTCGAGCCGTCGCGCAGCGCCAGGCCGCCCTGGCCCTCCACGTTCGGACCACTGCCGACGCGGTCTGAGAAGGCTTCGGTGCGATCGCCCGTGGTTGGATGGATGGCGACCAGGGAACTGGTGTCCGGGATGTTGCTCGCTGCGAAGTCGACGGCCAGATAGCGATCGCTCAGGGCATCGTAGTGAACGTCGGGAATACCGTCGAGCGCGATGCCGGAGCTGGAATCCGAAAGCACGTTCGATGTGCCGGAGCTCACCGAGGTGGCGTACAGGCGATCCCCGTCGAATCGGCCCATCAGGATCTCGTTGCTGGCGCTGCGGTAGGCGTGCACGTCCTGCAGGATCTCCGGTGCGGTGCCGATGATCTCGGTGCTGCCGTCGTTCAGGTCGGCGGCGAAGATGCTGGTGCCGTCGACGTAGAACACCAGGTCATTGCTGCTGTCGACGGCGATGCCGCCCGTGTCGACGCTGGTAATGAGCTCCGTTCGATCACCGGAGTCCACGTCGATGACGAAAATCGAGTTACGGGAAAAGTCGTAGGCGACCAGACGGGCGTCGTCGACGTCGAGGTCGATCAGGCTCGGCGAGGACATCGTCTGGCCCGTGCCCACATTTGCGGCGCTCAGAGTGGTGAGCGTGCCGTCAGTGGTCGAGAAGGTGCCGATCCGACCGGAAGAAACCTCGGCGAACGCAACACGGTCTCCGCCCGGCAGCGCCACCATATCGAAGACCTGCTCAATGCCGAACTCCCGGAGCTCGTAAAGCACGGTGCGCTCCGCGCTGGTCAGGTCGATGCGCACGAACCGGTCGACCCAATCGGTTTCCAGCGCGTAAACGACGTTGTTCTCTGCCGGATCAACGGCGAATACAGGTGCGTCCAGGGTTGGTTTGTTTTCGAGCACTATCTGCTCCGTGCGCGTTGCGCCGAAGGCGTCAACGGCGGTGAGCGTGACCTGCTGGACGTTTGCGGGGATCGCCAGGTTGTCCAGCTGCCAGCTGCCATCGTCCTCGATCGGCACCGCGACGGAAGTCGAGCCGATCGCTGCCGTCAGCGAGATCGCATCGGCGCTGAGAACCGGATCTTCGTCGGCACCCGGATTCGTCGTCCCTCTGAAGGAAATGGTGGTGGCGTACATCCGGCAGCCCGGGCAGGGAAAGTCGACAGCGAGCTCTGGCGCTTCGTTTGGATAAGCCGTAAAGGCGTACGTTCCTACCAGCAGTTCGCCAGCGGGGCCGCTGACCGAAAGCTCGAACGAAAACTCGGTAGGATCAGCCAGATCGTCCAGCGTCACTGACAGAACGGGTGTCTCCAGCCCGGAGAGCGTAGCGGCGGGACCGCCGGTTTGAGTCCACTGGTAGGTGTAGTAGCCGCCGCTGATGCTGCTGCGCAGCTGGATGCTGGAGCCGAGCGCGATCAGATCATCAGCCCGCACTTCCACTGAGGTTTCGGGCTCGGATCGGAGCAGCAGGAATATGGCCTGCTTCTGCTCATCGGTCAGCTCAGCAGCAACGGCGCTCGGTGCGGCTAGGGCTGCAAGCAGCGTAAGTGACAACCAGATCTGTCGATGAGCCGTGCGCATCAATCCCACCTCGAACGTACTGCTTCGGATGCTAGCGGATGACCTCGCTGAAGTGATCGGCGAGCTCGGCAACAGGCACCCGTTTCTGTTCCATGGTGTCCCGATCTCTCACCGTCACCGTATCGTCTTCTTCGATCGTCTGGAAGTCTACCGTGATGCAGATTGGTGTGCCGACCTCGTCGTGGCGTCGATAACCTTTGCCGATGTTGCCGGTATCCTCGTAGAGCACTCGACCGAGCCCGAGAGCCTGCAGTTGCCGCTTGATGCCTTTTGCCTTCTCGACGATGCCCTCGTGGTTTTTCTTGAGCGGCAGCACGGCAGCTTTGATGGGCGCCAGGTGCGGCTTGAAGGAAAGCACGGTGCGGGTTTTGCCGTCGTCCAGCTCTTCTTCCCGATAAGCCTCGTTGAGCACCGCCAGCACGCCCCGGTCGACCCCTGCGGACGGCTCGATCACGTAGGGCACGACCCATTCGTTGGCGTCTATGTCCCGAATCGCGAGCTTGGTGTTTGAATCCCTGTTCTCCATCACCTTCGAGTGCAGGCCGAACTCGCTCTGGGCCTTGGTGTGCGAACCGAGATCGAAGTCCGTGCGATTGGCGATCCCTTCCAGCTCTTCCAGGCCGTGCGGGAACTTGTACATCACGTCGAACGTTGCCTTCGAGTAGTGAGCCAACTCATCGGCCGGAACGTTGTAGAGCTGCAGCGCGTTTCGCTCGACACCCTGCGCTACCCACCAGTCGAGCCGGTCCTCGACCCACTTCTGGTGCCACTCTTCGTCCTCGCCCGGCTTGACGAAAAACTCGAGCTCCATCTGCTCGAACTCGCGGACCCGGAAAATGAAGTTACGCGGCGTAATCTCGTTGCGGAACGCCTTGCCGATCTGGGCAATCCCGAACGGCAGCTTGCGGGCAGTGGAGTCGATCACGTTCTTGAAGTTGGTGAAGATCGCCTGGGCGGTTTCCGGTCGCAGGTAGGCGAAACTCGAGCCGTCGTCCACCGGCCCGACGGCGGTTTTGAACATGAGGTTGAACGGGCGGGGATCGGTCAGGTTCTTCGAGCCGCAGTTCGGGCACTCGTCGCTCTCCAGGTGATCGGCCCGATGCCGGGCGTTGCAGTCACGGCAGTCGACGAGCGGGTCGGTGAAGGTTTCTTCGTGGCCCGAGTACTTGAGGGTCAGCGGGTTGGTGAGGATGGCCGCATCCAGGCCTTCCACATCGTCACGCTCATAGACCATGGCACGCCACCAGGCCGCCTTCAGGTTGTTCTTCAGCTCCACTCCCAGCGGGCCATAGTCGTACATACCCTGCAGGCCGCCGTAGATGTCGGAGGATTGGAATATGAATCCACGCCGCTTGCACAGCGAGACGAGCTCTTCCATGGACGATGCAGGCACTTGAAAACCCTGAAATCTGAGAGGGCCGCGACTATACCGGATATCGCCGAAAAAGGCGCTGCAGCCCGGTTTCTGCGCCGATTTCGGCACATTTACATCTTTAACATCGATGTAACAGTTTCGCGACAAGGGTGATGCACGTCCTGGACAGGGATCTGGTCCAATGACAACAGCCGGCGGAACCCCCGAGCCGCCGAAGCAGACTGTAGAGAGAGCCATGCGACGAACGGATTCAGAGAGTGCGAGCAAGCGGTACTTCCGCACCCAGGAGCGCGTGTTCTGCATGAACGGTCAGTGGTACTTCACTGCCCGCGAAGGCGACATCGGGCCGTTCCGCAGCCGGGAAACAGCGCTTAATGAGGTCGCCCGGTACGTCCGCGAGCGGGAGGACCTGGACAGCTTCCAGAAAGCCCGGAAACAGCGGCTGCACCCGTCTGCAGACCTGGCGCTGGAGATTCTGCCCAAGGAAGACGAACCTGATCTGACCCTGGAAGATCTGATTCTGGAAAACCAGCGCTGAGCTGACCAGCACACCGCCCGCTGCCCAGCCAAAAGCCCCTTCCCTAACCGGCGCCCCTTCGGTAGCTTTAATCGCTCGCGTGAGCAAACGCCATCAGCAAGGGGAACCGATCTTGAGCAGCAACCTTTTCGACCTGACGGGCAAAACGGCCCTCATCACCGGCTCCAGCAAGGGCATAGGCCGGGCCATTGCCGAAGAGATGGCCCGACAGGGCGCTCAGGTCGTGATCTCCAGCCGTAAAGCTGACGTCTGCCAGGAAGTTGCCGATGGCATCAACGCCGAGTGTGAAGGGGAAGCTGGCGGCGCGATCGTCATTCCGGCCCACATCGGCGACAAGACGGCGCTGGAGATGCTGGTTGCCGAGACCCGGGAGAAGCTGGGCCAGATCGACGTTCTCGTCTGCAACGCGGCGGTAAACCCCTACTACGGCCCGATGACGGATCTGCCGGACTCGGCGCTGGATAAGATTCTCGACATCAACATCAAATCCAATCACTGGCTCTGCCAGATGGTGCTGCCTGAAATGAAGGAGCGGAAAGACGGCGCGATCATGATCGTTTCTTCCGTGGGCGGGTTGCGCGGCAGCGCGGATCTCGGTGCCTACTGCATCTCCAAGGCGGCGGACATTCAGCTGGTGCGCAACCTGGCGGTGGAGCATGGGCCGGACAACGTCCGGGTCAACGCGATCTCGCCGGGCCTCATCCGCACGGACTTCGCGCGCGCGCTCTGGGAGAATCCGGACATCCTCGAGCGGGCGACGGCGGCGGACCCGCTGCGTCGGATCGGCGAGCCCGAGGAGATTGCCGGCATCGCCGTCTATCTGGCATCACGTGCAGGGTCCTTCACCACCGGCCAGAATTTCGTCGTTGACGGTGGGTCTACAATAGGCCGTTGAGTCGGCAGAAACTGAACAGGAGAACGGAGATGACTGAAGCAACGGCGAACAGGTCGTGGTGGGCGAAAGCAACGCTGGTTGGATCGGTGGTCGCGCTGGTCCTGCTCTTCCTCGGCCCGGTTGGCACCCGGATCGGCATCTGGGGATTTCAGACCGGCCTGCTGCTGATCGTCCCGGCGGGCGTGCTGCTTGCGGCCATAGGGCTGCTGGTGGGCCTGATTTCGCTGTTCGTATCAAAAAAGCGTGGCTATGCCGGCGATCCGCCGGCGCTCCTCATCAGCATCGCCATCTGCGCGCTGATCATGGTCAGCATGGGCCTGCAGTTCCAGAAAGGCGCGTCGGTGCCCGCGATTCACAACATCTCGACGGACGTGGTCGACCCACCTGAGTTCACCGGGGCCATCGTTGCCTTGAGAGGAGAGACCAGCAACCCGCTGGCCTATGACGCCGGGGAACTGGCGGTGGTGCAGCAGGGCGCCTACCCGGAGGTGAGGAGCCTCGAGGTCAGCACCGGTGTTGCTGAAACGGTTCGCAACGCGGTGGCGGCGCTCGAAGCCATGGGCCTGGAGATCGTGACCGCGGACGAAGGTGCAGGAGTCGTAGAAGCCACCGACACCACCTTCTGGTTCGGCTTCAAGGACGATGTGGTCGTGCGGATCAGAGCCAGCGGTGATGGCAGCACCGTCGATGTGCGCAGCGTGTCCAGGGTGGGGCTTTCTGATCTCGGCAAGAACGCAGATCGAATCATGGACCTGCTGGGTCGGCTGGGTGCCTGAGGTCAGAAGCGCAGCAGCTCGGCGGCCAGGGTCTCCAGGTCGAGAACGCCAACGGCGTTAAATCCTTTCATGTGCCCGGCGCATTCGCCGGGATTGAACACGACCTGGCGGTTGCCGCTGACCGTCAGCTCTTCGTAACGGTAGAGATGGGTATGCCCGTGCAGGGCAAGCTCGTGGGTGTGGTTCAGGTGCCCTTCGAACTCCAGCGGATCGTGCACCACCATGATTGAGCGCTGATGCCACTCGAGCACGAAAGGTGGTTCCTGGAAAACGAAGCCGTGCGCCTCTACCGCCGCAGCCAGGCTTTCCCGCTCGCCTTCATCGTTGTTTCCGAAGACGCCGTACATCGGCATCTGCAGATGGGCAAAGACGTCCAGCGTTTTTGCCTGGGTGATGTCACCGGTGTGAATCACCCGCTCAACCCCTGAGGCGTTGAACAGCTCAACGATCCTGTTGACGTTTTTCAGGTTGTTGTGGGTGTCGCTGACGATGCCGATCTTCATGGGTTCATGCCGGATACAAAAACGCCGGGCGCAAGGCCCGGCGCTCATAGTGCTGAGGGGTTAACTCAGACTTTTTCGAGGATGTGGATCCCGCAGGCGCTGCCCAGGCCGATCACGTGGGTCATGCCGATCTTGGCGCCTTCCACCTGACGCTGACCTGCCTCACCGCGAAGATGCGTGGACACCTCGTAGATGTTGGCGATGCCGGTTGCGCCCAGCGGGTGGCCCTTGGAGAGCAGGCCGCCGGACACGTTAACCGGCACGCGGCCACCGAGGGCAACGTCGCCGTCATCGATCAGCTTGCCGGCTTCGCCATCGCCACAGAGACCCAGATTCTCGTAGTGCAGGATCTCCGCGGTTGCGAAGCAGTCGTGCAGCTCAACCAGGTCGATGTCGTCCGGCCCGAGGCCTGCCATCTCGTAGGCGTCTTTCGCCGCTCTGCGGGTGCAGCTGTTCACGTCCGGCATCACCAGATCACGCTCCTGCCAGGGATCTGAGCTCATCACCGAGGCACGCACCTTGACGGCACGGTCCATCAGGCCCAGCTCCTTCGCCTTTTTCTCAGAGGCGATCACCGCCGCCGCAGAGCCGTCCACGTTTACTGAGCACATCAGCTTGGTGTTCGGGTAGGAGATCATCTCTGCGTTCATCACCACGTCGAGCGGTGTTTCGATCTGATACATCGCTTTCGGGTTCAGGGTGGAGTGATGGTGGTTCTTCACGGACACCTTAGCGAACTGCTCGAAAGTGGTGCCGTACTTGCGTGCGTGCTCCATACCGGCCTCAGCGAACACGGCAGGCATGGTGCCGGAACCCAGCAGGCCTTCCTTCGGAATGCCGGTACCGCCGCCGGCACCACCGAGCAGGCCTTTGCCCATCTGCTCGACGCCAACGCAGAGCACCAGGTCGTACAGGCCCGCTTTGACGGCTGCCCAACCTTCACGGAAGGCGGTTGCACCGGTAGCACAGGCATTGGATACGTTCACGACCGGGATGCCGGTCTGGCCGATTTCCTGCAGGATCCGCTGGCCGACCATGGCGCTGGCCTGGCCCAGGTTGCCGCTGTACAGGGCCTGCATGTCGTGAATACTCAGGCCGCAGTCGTCCAGCGCAAGAAGGGCGGCTTCGGCGCCGATGTTGGGCACTGTCCGGTCGGGGAAACGGCCGAACTTGATCATGTCGACACCAACGATATATGCGTCACTCATTGTCGATACTCCTAGGAAGCGGGTTTGAAGAAGTAGGAAAGATAGGAATTGCCGTCCTTGTCTTTTCGACCCAGGGCGTCATCGAACACTACTTCGATCGGCATTCCGAATGGGATCTTCTCGGGGTCTGGCTCCACGTCGATCAGGTTACCCTTGATCGCCGTGCCATCCTCGAGGTCGACCACCGCGCTCACGTAGGGCACGTCGATGCCCGGGAAGGAGCGGTGGACGATGGAGTAGGCGTAAAGCTCGCCCTTGGTCGGGAGCGTCACCGTGGACATCTGGTCCCGGGCCCCGCACTTGGAGCAGACCGTACGCTCGCCAAGAAAAGTGGCGCCGCAGCTGCCGCACTTGTGGCCTTCCAGATACGGATCGCCGCCCTCTGGAATCTTCAGATATGGCACCACGGGTAATGGTTGTGCGCTCAAGAGTCCCCCTAAATTCAAGTAAGTCAGCCGACAGAGCATACTATCAGGCTGAAATGCGGACAATCCGAACGCCTGTTCGGACGTGGTGGACGATTCTCCGTAAATGGCGCAAGGTGGGGGCAGGGAAGAGATATAAGGGGGTTCTTATGAAATCGGTGAAAGTCAGCGATTACATGACCCGCAAGCTGGTGACCTTCCACCAGAAGGACAACGTCGTTCAGGCCATGGCAGTACTGCTCGACAAGAAGATTTCCGGTGCGCCGGTGGTGGACGATTCTGGGAACCTTGTGGGCATCCTCTCAGAGGTGGACCTCATGGAGGTGATCGTCCAGGACTCATACTACGATGAGGCGCAGGGAATTGTTGGTGACTACATGCGTTCCCCGGTTGATACGATCGATCCGGAAATGGACATCTATTCTCTCGCTGAACGCTTCCACAAAGAACATCGCCGGCGGTATCCAGTTGTGAAGAACGGTAAGCTCGTTGGGCAAATCTCCCGTCGAGATGTGCTGCGCGCAGCTGAAGCGTTTCTTATGCACCCCGAAAGAAACAGACGAGGTGCGCGATAAGCGGATGCTTCAATAGTCTGGATCGCTGAACTCGCCTATCGCTTTAGGCTCCACATAGCTGCCGCCCAGCCAATCGAGGTCCGGATCAAGGTGCTCACCGATGTGCCTGGGAGGCTCCGTTGTTGAACGCTCCAGAACATCAGGATCCTTGAACTCTCCGAGGTGCTCCGGACTTTGGTCGCTAAAGGAGTGTCGCGGCTCTACTGTCTGCGATGGGCTTTGGTAGCGCCCGATGAAGCCGCTACGCGTGCTGGTTGCGATGGTTGTCGACAACGTTGGTTTGCTTTCGCGATCAGGATTTAGATGCGCCCTCTGCGCTGATTCTGCCGCGGCTGGATCTTCTTGAAGGGCCTGGCTTTCTTGCGACCATGCCCCCCCCGCGACTGGCTCACTATGTAGTCGACCTGCGACGTACCCGGCCGCGAGAGCGGCGCTAACCATCATTGCGAGAGCCGCTCCTCTCAGGCTTGAATCAAACATGGCTGTGGTCACGGCAGCAGGTCGACGCGATTGACGTAGCAGTAGCCATTGTGGGTCCGGGCATCGTCGGCGGTTACCCTAATCTGCTTCTCCAGGGCGAAAGCCAGCTGAGCCATCTCCAGATTTCGCTTTGCATCTTGGCGCGACGCGAAATCACCGCTGCAACTGAAGGAAACCCACCTGCCTCGACACGTCAGGCCCTCTGATGCTGGTGATGCGCTGAGCAGTGCCATGCAGCCACCGTATGTTGATCCGGAAATGGTCAGTATCCTGTCGACAGTAGCGGTTATGTTCGCTGTCGCGGCCCAGGCATTCGATCCCCAGAGCAGGCCGATCGTCAGAGCGATTTTGGTGAAGATCTTCATCTACGTTCTCCTTGAGTTAACTATGCAGGGAGTTTAGCTCCATGCGGTTTCGATTGGGTTAGCGGTCTGCTAACACCTGGATCAGCCTCAGCAGCGGGTTGCTGCGCAGATCCGCTTCGCAAAGGCCATCCGTACCTTCCACCGAGCCACCAGGATCCGCAGGACAGAAATCCTCTGCATCATCTACCCCGTCGTTGTCGGTGTCTGTGAGTAGCGGGTTAGCCCGCCGCTCGTATTCTTCGAGATTCGTCAGGCCGTCCCCGTCGATGTCAGATCCGGCATCAGCGCTCGAGTTGCTGTTCAGCCCGTAGGTCTGCTCGAAAACATCCGTCATGCCGTCGCCGTCCGTATCGGTCTGATCAGCCAGGAAGGTGACCCAGCGTGCCTGGGTGTATACGTCCTGCAGCGCGTCAGATGCGGTGGTCACATCGACGACCACGGGCGCACCCAGGTCGTAGATCAACGGTGCGTTGTCCGAGCGGCGGACCCGCACGGTGGCGTTGAACGTCTCACCCGGCGTCATGAGGTTGTCGCTGCAGCTCAGCGCGCCGTCGGTCAGTGAGCAGGCGCCTGACTGGGAAACGATGGTCGAGATGGTGATCTCCGGCACTTCTTCCGCTGCCTGAGTGAGCTGCACGCTGCCCGCGATCACCCCGACGATGCCTTCCGGCTCCATGTTCTCCACCTCGATGTCCAGATCGATGTAGGAGCCCGTGGTCTCATCCGGATCATCAGAGATGGTGATGCCCAGGTTGACCAGGTGCTCCACGAATACCCGGTCGGTGATGCAGTCCTCGGCGATGTCGTCTGCGACGCAGACGCTTACGTTCTGGGTTCCGGGCGTGGCGTACACGTGCTCCGCGAACAGGTTGCCCTGGCCATCGCGCAGTGCCGGCTCGATGACCTTCACGCCGATCAGTTCCGGCGGCTCTTCACCTTCGGGCCCGTCGGGGTCAACGAAGTCACCCGGGCCTTCCTCGACGTCACCCCAGTCGACGCGTACATCGTGCTCGCTGGCTGAGCCGTCGTCGGTGTAGTCCGCATCCATGGCCACAGGGAAGCCTGCTGCCACCCTCTCAGGGAGGCGAGCGGAGAGCATCCGCGGCGCGTCATCCACCGGGTGGACCGTGATCTCGACGACTGCCGGCGGAGAATCGTCCCGGCCATCGTTGGTCACGAACGTAAACGAGTCGCTGCCGAAGTAGTCCGCGTCCGGGGTGTAGGTTCGATTGACGCCGCTGCCGCTCAGGGTGCCGTGCTCCGGCTGATCCACCACGCGGAAGGACAGGGTGTCGAGCGGGAACACATCGTCCGTGCCGATCACGCCATCCGGATCGTCGCCGGTGAGCTCGATCCCGAGCGCGCTGTCTTCGAGCACTTCCAGATCCTGGGCGAAAGCTTCCGGCGGCCGGTAGTTCCGGTTCACCCGGACGCTGACGATGCCGATGTTGCTGTCGTCCAGGCCGTCCGTCGCACGGTAGGTGAAGGTGTCGGTGCCGCCATGGAAGGCGAAGTTGGACACGTAGGTGACCGTCGCCGAATCGTCGGTGATGTCCTTGAGCGGCGTGGTCTCGAACACGTGAATGAATGACTCATCGGTATCGACCACGAAGAAGTTGGTGGAGTTCACGGTCACGGCCTTCACGTTGCCCATGTTGCCCAGGATGAATCCGGGGCGGTCGCCGTTGTTGATGCCCGTACCGGTCGAGCGGGCCTCTCCGCCAAAAGTGCCATCCTTGGCAAATCGCTGAATGCGACCAGCGTCCGCGACGTAGAGCACGTCGTTCGGGTCCAGATCGATGTAGCGAGGGGTGGCGAACTGGCCAGGCTCGCGGCCCAGGGTGCCGCGCACGTTCAAGCCGGAGTCTGGGTCCTCGTAGTAGTCCGATACCTGGCAGGTGTCGTTGGTGCAGACGTAACCGCGGCTGCGCTGGTTCTCCACGTCGCAGGCGTTGTTGGTGCTGCTCTCGCAGCGGCCGAGCCAGCCGACGTACTCGCCGGCGACGAAGTTGCCGTCATCATCGAAGCCGGACGGCTCGAACTTGTGGATGCGGTTGTCGCAGGAGTCGGTAGCGTAGAGATAGCCCTCGGAGTCCACCTCCATGGTGAACCCGGTCCAGGAACTGCCGTAGTTGCTGGACACGTTGCAGAGCACCTGCTCGGCGTTGTTCAGCGCGCCCATGTAGCGATCGCCCATGCTGTTGTCCGAGTCATCGGTGTCGTTGGCAAGGTGGTCGCGAATGTCGTAGACGAATATCCGTCGGCGATCGGTCAGGTAGAGCAGGCCGGCATTGCTATCGACCCGGGCGTAAGAAAGCTGCGAGGGCACGATCGGATCGTTCAGCCCCAGCTCATCGTTGTCGGCGGACGCGTAGTCGAAACGCCAGGAGTCACCGAACAGGTCTGCACCGCTGAGTCGGTCTTCAATGTTGGGGCGGAGCTGTCTCAGGCTCAGGGTGGTGCTCGAGCCGGCGCCGGTGCGGTTCACCGTGTAGATCAGGCCGTCCTGGTCCATGACGAAGGCGTCGTTGGTGCCGCCGTACTGCACATGGCCCATGAAATTGTCATCGGCATCCCACTTCGAGATTCGCTCGTAGGTGGAGGCGCTGCTGGCCCCGCAGCGCCAGTAGGAGTCGATCATGAAGTAGGTGCCATCGTCCTCCACGTAGACGAACTTGGGGTTGTACACCCAGTCCACCGGGATGCGATCGTTGTACGGGCCCGGCGTGACCCGGCAGACGTTGTCGTAGAGCCAGTTCGGCTTGTTGCCGGCGTTGGCGAACTCGGTGCCGTACGGGCCGCCCACGGCCGTTCGGAAGTCCTCGATGAAGAACGGCAGCAGCGGGGCGACAAAGTCTCCGTTGTCCGGTCGGCTGACGATGCTGATGCCCAGTGGGTCCGGAATGCCTTCCAGCACGTCGATGTCCATGCCGCGCAGAACGATGTCGATCGGCTCTGAGGTGAGCGTGGTGGCCGAGATGTTCTCTACGGTCGGCGCGGTGTTAGTACCCAGCTCCTTTACGGTGATCAGCTGAGTACCTGATTCCTGATTGCCGCTCTGGTCTTCGGCGATCCAGGTCACGGGCGTGCGGGTGTCGACCGGGAAGAACTCCGGCGCATCGGAGAAGACGCGGGGTGCCGGATCTGCGAGATCGACGACCCGCGGCGCGCCGAACTCGACGGAGGCTTCCGGCAGGCCGAGGCTGTTCGGGCCGCCGGGATCCACCTCGAAGACGCGGCCGGGCGGGGTGACCATGATCGGCGCCTGGGTATCCTCGACGACGATGTACTGATAGGCGACGACCTCGTTGCGGCCGCCGGACGGCGTCGGGCCGGCGTCCCGGGCGGTCCAAGTGATCAGGTTCGAGCCGATCGGGATCAGCTCCGGGAAGTCGGCACCGATGGACGCATTGCGATCGCAGGGATCGTAGGCGCCCACCCGCGAGCGAATTTCGTTCGCCACCCGATAGTAGTTCACGCCGCCGATGTCGGTCGCCTCCAGGACAATGCTGGGGATGGCGCCCCCGGCCGGCTGATCGACACCGTCGTAGGTGATGATCGGATCGAGCTCGTCGTAGACGGTAAAGACCTGATCGTGGCTCTTCGATCGGGTGGGTACCTCCCAGCCGGTAGCTTCGTCGACCAGGTAGTTGATGTAGGCGTCCCGACCTTTGCGGACGCCCAGCTTCAGCTTCTCCACCATCCACTTGCCGGCACGCTTGAAGATGCTCTTCTGCTTGGCGACCTCGTCGGCGTTGTTGGCGGCTGCGGCCGGTGCAGCCTTTGAAGCTTTGAACTTGCTGTAGCTCATGTAGAGCATGGCCGCGGGCAGGGCAACGTCGAAACCCAGATCGAGGATGGTCTGGGCCCGCCACTCCAGCGTGTGGCGCCCGGCAGGGAAGCTGAGGTCGCTTTCCGGCTCCAGGCCGTTCGGACGGATGATCGGGTTGTGCACGCCCAGCGCCACTTCCGTGCCCCAGTGGAAAACATCCGGGGTGCCGAGCTCACCCCAGTCCGTGGGGATGGGGGACAGCTCGATGCCGTAGGTATTGGAGTAGAGGTAGTCGGCCTGGGGCAGGTCGAAGTCGAACGTGCACTGATCGTCGGAGTTCGGGTAGCGGGACCGATCGGAGGGTTCGATCAACGCTGGCTGCAGTGCCTTCAGCGCCAGGTTGGAGCTGAAGGCTACACCCTCAGCGGCCAGGGCGGTAAACGGCTCGGGGATTAGCCCGGTCAGCGTCGCACCGAGGTGGACCCCACCGATGCCACTGAGAACGTTCGCATGATCCTGCTCGGCCGCTGCGTCTGCGGCTCGCACCGTGGCCGAAGATGCCAGCACGGCAATCGTCAGCAGGGCGGTGAGCAAGCTGATTGCTCTTCTGGATCGAATGGTGGCGTCTCGGAACATCTGCCTGTCCTCCTTTTCTCCTGGCTCCTGTACTGACAAGCGGGATGGCCCGCTTTTTTTGCTCACCAGGTTTGTAAGAAAAATGCGAATTGCTCGACACGGCACGTAATTGGCGGCCTGCAGCGGAAGTGGCATATTTCGCCGATGGCTTCAGAACATCCGGTAACGGCGCTGCTGGCCCAGTGGCGCGAGGGGGACGCTCGTGCGCTCGATGCGCTCACGCCCCTGGTTTACGACGAGCTGCATCAGCTCGCCGTCAGCCTGTTTCGCGGCGAGCGGCAGAACCACACGCTGCAGCCCACCGCCGTGGTGAATGAGGCTTACGTGCGGCTGACCGATGCGGACGTTGCCTGGCAGGATCGTTCCCACTTCTTCGCGCTGGCCGCTCGGATGATGCGACGGATTCTCATCGACCACGCCAACGCCCGGATCGCCGAGAAGCGGGGCGGCGGGCAGATCGACGTCACCCTGGACGAGAACGCCCTGGCAGCAGGGACGCTGGATCTGAACCTGCTGGATCTGGAGAAAGCGCTCAACGAGCTGGCGGAGGAAGATGCCCGCAAAGCCGAGATCATGGAGATGCGGCTGTTTGCCGGCTTGAGCTACGAAGAGCTCGCTGAGGTGACCGGCCTGTCGGTATCGACGCTGGAAAGGGAAGTGCGCTTCTCCAGAGCCTGGCTGGCCTCGCGCCTCAAGCCGGCCTGAGCGCTCAGCGCAGCATGATGTCCTCTTCCGGCTGCCAGGCGATCTCGCGGTAGGGATCCGCCCGCTGCGGCTCGCCGAGCTGCTCGTAGAGCATCACCAGCCTTCCGGCCGCGCGCCGGGTCCGGGCATCCTCCGGCCCCCAGCCATCCATGAACAGAGGGTAAATCTCCAGCAGCATGGCTTCCGCCTCCGCTTCCCGGTCGGTGGCCATGAGCACGGCCGCCAGGTCGCTCTTGATCTCGGAGATCAGCCGATGCGTCTCGTCGAAGTGCTTGCGCCGGATCTCGAGCGCAGCCTGCAGCGTCTGCTCAGCCAGAACGTACTCCTTCTGCAGCAGGTAAACGCTGCCGAGCCCCGCCATAGGGAACGAGCGGTTTGGGTGATCTTCGGCCAGGCCGACTGTGGTCTGCATGTCCAGGGACCGCTGGTAGCGCTCGGCGGCATCGGCGAAGTCGCCACGGTTGCGGTAAAGAATGGCGATGTTGTTGTAGCCAGCCGCCAGTGAGGGGTGCACGCCGCCGTAGGCTTTCTCGGAGATGCGCAGCATGGTCTCGTAGGCTTCGATCGCCTTTGGAATGTCCCCGCGCAGGGCCAGCAGGTGGCCGTAGCTGTTCCACACCGAGCCGAGCTCGTAGTGATCGGGCCCCATCATCTTCGTGCGGCTGTCGATGAGCTCGAGAAACAGCGCTTCCGCTTCTTCGAACAGGTTCTGGTTGGTGAGCAGCTCGGCGAGTTGGCGCTTGGTTTCGTCCGACTCCGGGTGAGGGCCGCCGTACACGCGATCCTGCATGGCCAGCGCGTCGCGCAGCAGCGGCTCGGCCTCGTCCGGCCGGTCGAGCAGGCGGTACAGGCCAGCGAGGCGCGCCATCGCCTGCGCCAGATAGGCATCGTCCTGACCGTCGGCGATCTGCCGGGCCAGCTCGAGGGATCGAAGGTGCAGCTCTTCAGCGGCCGCGTAGTCGCCGATGGTTTCGTTGAAAAAGGCGAGTGCGCTCAGCGCCTCCAGCGATTCGGCGCTCTCTGCGCCGGTGAGCGCGACTCGAGAGTCGAGCGATTGCTGCAACAGCTCCCCCGCTCGCTCAAAGTTCCCGACTGACTGATTGAGGATGCCGAGCGACAGCTCGGTGGTGGCAGTTTCTGCGTGCAGGTCGCCGTATAGCTCGAGGTGGGCCGCCAACGCCCGTTCGAGCAGGTCGCCGCCTTCATCGGTCATGCCGATCTCGTGATAGACGTTGCCGAGCACGCGCATCATCGAAGCCTGCACCGTGGGCCGATCCGCCAGCTCCACCCGCACCCGCTCAGCACCGGCGTCGAGAAGCTCCCGGGCAGTGACGTCAGCGCCTCGAGCGAGGGCCGGATCGGCGGCGTCGAACAGCCCGAGCACAAACTGCACCACTTCGTTGGCTTTCCTCTGCTCATCGAGCGCAAGATCCCGCTCCCGGGCCAGCTGCACGGTGTAATAAGCGCTCATCGTCACCAGCACGAGTACTGCCAGGGTGGTCCCGATCACGCCGGCGCGATGTCGGCGCAGGTATTTCGCCAGGCGGTAGCCAAGCGAATCCACCCGGGCAAGCACCGGCCTGCCTTCCATGAACCGCTGCAGATCGGCGCCGAACTGCTCCGCGGACGCGTAGCGTCGATCCGGCTCGCGCTGCAGCGCCATCAGGCAGATGGTGTCCAGATCCCCCCTGAGCTGCGCCTGCAGACGGGTCAGGGGCACCCCGCGGAAACCGGCGACAGTCTGGGCAGTGCTTTCTACAGGCTTGCCGTCGTCCCCGGCCAGCAACTGGGTGACTGCCGTGCTCGGTCGTGCCAGCTCACCGCTCAGCACCTCTTCGCGATACTCGGCGACGGACTTGCGCGGCTCGAAGGGTCGCCGCCCGACCAGCAGCTCGTAGAGCACCACGCCCAGCGAGTACACGTCGGTCATGGTGGTAACCGAGTCGCTCTGCAGTTGCTCAGGGGCCGCGTAGGCTGGCGTCAGCAGGGCGTCACCGGCCGCGGTCAGCTCCGGATCGTCGCTGTCGTCGAGCAGCTTGGCGATGCCGAAGTCGAGCAGCCGCACCTCGCCGTCAGCGTTCACCAGAATGTTGGACGGCTTCAGGTCCCGGTGCACGACCAGGCTCTGATGCGCAAACTGCACCGCGTCGCAGATCTTCTGAAACAGCTGCAGCCGCGCGTTGACGCTCAGGCGCTGCTCGTCGCAGTAGTCGGTGATCGGTTTGCCTTCCACGTACTCCATGACAAAGTACGGGCGGCCATCGTCGGTCAGGCCGCCGTCGAGCAGCCGGGCAATGTTGGGATGATCGAGGCGAGCGAGGATCTGCCGCTCCATCTCGAAGCGGCGCACCACCGCTTCGCTGTCCATGCCTTTCTTCACCACCTTCAGCGCCACCTGCCGCTCGAAGCTGCCGTCGGAGCGCTCGGCCAGATAGACGTTGCCCATGCCGCCGCTGCCGATCAGGCCCAGCAGGCGGTAGGCGCCCAGGGTCTGCCCCTCCAGGGAGTCCTCTTCGATGTCGACCAGGCTGCTCAGCGGGGTGTCCAGCATGGTGGCGGGGTTTGCTTCCGCGCCGAGCAGGGCCAGCACCTCCTCGCGCATCTCCTCGTCGTCGCTACAGGCTTCGGCGACGAACGCCGGCCGCTGCTCAACCTCGAGCTCGAGGGCTTGATGAAAGATCTGCTGAATGCGCTCGAAGCGTTCCGTGCTCACGAGTGGACCTGTTCCCTGGTGGTCTTTGGTTGGGCATCAAAGCGGTTTCCCCGCGAGTTGTCGAGTCGCTGCTCGCTGGTGTGCACGGGGTGGGTGTGTTCGCTGGATTGTTGAGGTTTCTGGTGTTCCGTGGTCTCGAGGTGTGTACCCCTCTGCTCAGGGGACGCCGTGAATACGTCCCTGTAGGCTAACTGCGGCCATCCCTGGCCGCAGGTTCCCCTGAGCAGAGGGGTACACACCTCGAACCCTCGATGACTTCAGGAACTCACCAGCAATGCGCTCAACGCCGTCCGTGAATCTCGGATTAGCGTCGAGGGTTCGGATGTTGGGTTTAGTGCTCAGCGGGGCAGTCACGGGCCAGGGATGGCCCGTGCCTGAGCTCACATGGATGTGCCGAGGCCGAAGGCCGAGGTGCGTCCCCGAGGAGCACTAAACCCAACAGCCGGACCCACGGAACACAGTCAAGAGAGGCCAGGACGGCGCGGTGACACGCAGTTACTTGGAGAGCGCCTCGCGCAAGAGTTCGTTCACCACCTGCGGATTAGCCTTCCCCTGGGTCGCCTTCATCACCTGCCCGACAAAGAACCCCAGGACCTTCTCCTTGCCGGCCTTGAACTGCTCCACCTGCGCCGGGTTTGCGGCGACGATCTCGTCGATGATGCCGGCGATCTCGCCTGTGTCGGAAACCTGAGTGAGTCCTTCTGCCTCGATCGTGGCGTCCACGTCGACGGTCTCACCGGCAGCAGCTTTGCTCCACAAGGTCTCGAACAGGCCTTTGGCAATCTTCCCGGAGATGGTGCCGTCCTTGATCCGCTGGATCAGTCCGCCTAGCGCGGCGGGTGGCAGCGGGCAGTCGGCCGGGCCGAGCTCGGCCCGGTTCAGGGCGGCGGAAAGCTCGCCCATCACCCAGTTGGCGGCGAGCTTGGCGTCATCGGCCGCCCCGGCCACCGCCTCAAAATATTCCGCCAGATCCGGGTCCTGGGTCAGCAGGCTGGCGTCGTATTCGGACAGCGCGTAGTCAGCCTGATAGCGGGCCTGCTTCTCTGCCGGCAGCTCCGGCAGCGTCGCACGCACGGACTCGATGAAGGCCTCGTCCAGATGCACCGGCAGCAGGTCCGGGTCCGGGAAGTAGCGGTAGTCGTTCGAAAGCTCCTTCGAGCGCATGGTCCGGGTTTCGTTCCTGTCCGCGTCATACAGGCGGGTATCCCGCTCGATGCTGCCGCCGGACTCGAGGATGCCGATCTGCCGCTCGATCTCGTAGTCGATGGCGAGCTCGAGAAAGCGGAAGCTGTTGACGTTCTTGATCTCGGTTCGCTCACCCAGCTTCTCCTCGCCAAGTGGGCGCACGGAGACGTTGGCGTCGCAGCGCATGGAGCCTTCCGCCAGGTTGCCGTCGCAGATCTTCAGGTGCCGGACCAGGCTGTGCAGTTGCCGGAAGTAGGCGGCGGCCTCCGCCGCGCTCCGGAAGTCCGGCTCCGAAACCACCTCGAGCAGCGGTGTGCCGGCCCGGTTGAGATCGATCCCCGTTTTGCCCTGATAGGCTTCGTGCAGCGACTTGCCGGCGTCCTCTTCGAGGTGCGCGCGGGTGATCTCGATGTTGCGCGGTGGCTGGCCTTCCAGCTGAATGGTCAGCTGGCCGCGGCCGACGATGGGGTCGGCAAACTGGCTGATCTGGTAACCCTTCGGCAGGTCCGGGTAGAAGTAGTTCTTCCGGTCGAAGATGGAGTAGGGGTGAATCTCGGCGCCGATCGCCAGGCCGAACTTGACGGCCATGCGCACCACTTCTTCGTTGATGACCGGCAGCGCGCCAGGCAGGCCAAGGTCCACCGGGCAGGCCTGGGTGTTCGGCTCGGCGCCGAAAGCGTTGGGCGCGCCTGAGAAGATCTTGCTCTGTGTCGCCAGCTGAACGTGGACTTCCAGCCCGATCACCGCTTCCCACTGCATCTAGAAACCCTCCGGGTGCTGCGTGTGCCAGCCCGTTGCGCGCTGGTAAGCCTCTGCCGTGCGGAGCAGGTTCTGCTCGGCGAAGTGCGGGCCGATCAGCTGCATGCCGAGCGGCAGGCCGGATTCGAACCCGCAGGGCAGCGACATGGCGGGCAGGCCGGCGAGGCTCGCCGGAATGGTGAAGATGTCCTGCTGATACATGGCGACCGGATCGTCGGTCAGGGCGCCGCGCTCGAAAGCGACGTCCGGCGTGGTGGGCGCCAGCAGCAGATCCACGTCCTCGAACGCCGAGAGAAAGTCCTGCTGGATGAGCCGGCGGATCTTCTGCGCCTTCACGTAGTAGGCATCGAAGTAGCCTACCGAGAGCGCGTAAGTGCCGGTGAGGATGCGTCGCTTCACCTCGGTGCCGAAGCCTTCGCTGCGAGAGCGCTCGTAGAGATCGTCGAGCGACTCAGGATTGTCGCAGCGGTGGCCGAAGCGGACCCCGTCGTAGCGGGAGAGGTTGGTCGATGCCTCGGCGCCGGCGATGATGTAGTAGGCGGGGATGGCGGCGCTGGTGTGCGGCAGCGAGACGTCCCTGAAGCTGAAGCCGGCATCGGCGAGGGTCGCTTTCGCGGCGTCGATGGCAGCAGCGGGGACGCCGAGATCGGCGAAGTACTCCGTAGGCAGGCCGATGGTCAGGCCGCTGACCGGTTCCAGGGCGGCATGCTTGCAGCCCTCCAGCCAGTCATCGGTGGTTGGGCTGCTGGTGGAGTCGCGCGGATCGAAGCCGGCCATGTGCGGCAGCAGCATGGCGATGTCCGCTGCGCTGTGCGCGAACAGCCCGCCCTGGTCCAGAGAAGACGCAAACGCCACCATGCCGTAGCGGGAGACGCGGCCGTAGGTCGGCTTCAGGCCGGTGACGCCACAGAAGGCGGCGGGCTGGCGAATCGATCCACCGGTATCCGTGCCGGTGGCGGCAGGTGCCAGGCCGGCAGCCACCAGGGCCGCTGAGCCGCCGGAAGACCCGCCCGGTACCCGGCTGCTGTCCCAGGGATTGGCGACGGCACCGAAGTGACTGTTCTCGTTCGATGAGCCCATGGCGAACTCGTCCATGTTGGCTTTGCCGAGCGTCACCACGCCGGCAGCCAGCAGGCGCTCGACCACCGTGGCGTCATAAGGGGCCACCCAGTTGCCGAGCATCTTCGAGCCGCAGGTGGTCAGCAGGCCTTTTGTGCAGAAGATGTCTTTATGCGCGATGGGCAGGCCGGTGACGCGAGTGGCGTTGCCCTGGCTGCGCAGTGCATCCGCAGCTTCGGCCTGAGTCAGAGCCTGATCTTCGTCGACGGTGATGAACGCGTTCAGGCTGGTGAAGCTGTGCGCGCGCTTGAGGTAGTGGCGGGTCAGCTCGACGCTGCTCACCGCGCCGGATTCCAGGTCGCTGGCCAGCGCGGTCAGGTTGGCGAAGGTCTCGATGCTCATTCCACCACCCGTGGGACCAGAAAGAGACCGTCCTCGGTTTCCGGCGCCCCCTGCTGATACGCATCGCGATCGATCTCCTCGGTCACCGCGTCAGGGCGCAGCCGGGCGGCGCTGTCGAGCGGGTGGGCCAGGGGCGCGACGCCCTCCGTGTCCATGGCCTGCATCTGGTCGACCATATCTATGATCCTGCCGAGGTCGCCGGCGACCGCCTCTGCCTCCGCTTCGGAGAGCTTCAGCTGGGCCAGCACGGACAGATGACGTATATCGATGTCGCTCATGGTAGTGGCTCGTTTTCGGTTCGCTAGCGGGTTGCCCCGGAGCAGGGCTGGCGCCGGGGCGCCAAGCCTAATCCAATCGTTTGTGAAGTTCTAATGACCCGGCAAGATCTCTATACTCTCGGCCTGCGATCTCGAATCGATTCAGAGCCCCAGCTACATGTTCAAAAATATCCGTGGGTTGTTCTCCCGGGACCTTTCCATTGACCTCGGGACAGCCAACACGCTGATCTACGTGCGCGATCAGGGCATCGTCCTGAACGAGCCTTCGGTGGTCGCCATCCGGGTTCAGGGTAACCAGAAAACCGTGGCTGCAGTCGGCCTCGATGCGAAGCGGATGCTGGGGCGGACGCCGGGCAACATCACCGCGATCCGGCCGCTAAAGGACGGCGTGATCGCCGACTTCCTGGTGACCGAGAAGATGCTGAAGTACTTCATCAGCAAGGTACATGAAAACTCCTTCATTCGCCCGAGCCCGCGTGTGCTGGTCTGTGTGCCCTGCAAGTCCACGGAAGTAGAGCGGCGGGCAATCCGCGAAAGCGCCCTTTCCGCCGGCGCCCGCGACGTGCGCCTGGTCGAGGAGCCCATGGCGGCAGCCATCGGTGCCGGCCTGCCGGTCCAGGAGGCGGTGGGCACCATGGTGGTGGACATCGGCGGCGGCACCACGGAGATCGCCATCATCTCACTGAACGGCGTGGTCTACTCGGATACGGTGCGGGTTGGCGGCGACCGCTTCGATGAAGCCATCGTCGCCTACGTGCGGCGGACTCAGGGCAGCCTGATCGGTGAGGCGACAGCCGAGCGGATCAAGCAGGAGATTGGTGCGGCGTACCCGCAGAAAGAAATCCGCGAGATCGACGTGCGCGGTCGGAACCTGGCAGAAGGCGTGCCGCGCAGCTTCACGCTGAACTCCAACGAGATCCTCGAAGCGCTTCAGGAGCCGCTGTCCATGATCGTCCAGGCCGTGAAGAGCGCGCTCGAGCAGTGCCCGCCGGAGCTGGCCTCCGACATCGCCGAAACCGGCATGGTGCTCACCGGCGGTGGGGCCCTGCTCCGAGACCTGGACGTGCTGCTGGCCGAGGAAACCGGCCTGCCGGTCATCATCGCCGAAGACCCGCTGACCTGCGTGGCGCGCGGTGGCGGCAAAGCGCTGGAACTGATGGATGCGGCAGGCAATGCCGATCTGCTCTCAACCGAATAGAATCTGAGCTCAACCAAGGCGGCGTCTGAGGGGAGCCTCCGATCAAAGCACTGTTCGTCCGGGAATCTGGCGCCGGCTACCTGCTGAGTGGCCTGGTGCTGGTGTCGGCGGTGCTCATTACCCTGGACGTTACGACCCGCCTGCTCGAGCCGGTTCGCGCCACCATCGGCACGCTGGTCAGCCCGCTGCAGGTGCTGGCCGAAGTGCCCTACCTGCTGGCGGACGAGGTGGGCGAGGTGGCCTCCACCCATGAGTCGCTGCGCACCCGCAACGCGGAGCTGGAACGGCGAATCCTCGAGCTGACCCAGATCTCCCAGCAGTACCTGTCGCTCAGGACTGAGAACGAGCGGCTGCGGGCGCTGCTCGGCAGCCGGGCGCGCCTGCCGTCCGAGGTGATGGTGGCCGAGCTGGTTGCCATCGTCCCGACCGCCAACACCCATCAGGTGATCATCGACAAAGGCTCGGATTCCGGGGTCAGCCTCGGTCAGGCCGTGCTGGACGCGCAGGGGCTGTTCGGTCAGGTGGTGGAAGTGGACCGGTTCACCAGCCGGGTCCTGCTGATCGTCGATCAGAGCCATGCGGTGCCGGTGCAGGTGAACCGGTCAGGCGTGCGCAGCGTGGCGGCGGGTACCGGCACGCTGGATCACCTGGTGCTGGAAAACGTCCCGGTTACCGCTGACATTCAGGTCAACGACCTCATGGAGAGCTCCGGCCTTGGCGGCCGCTTCCCGCGTGGTTACCCGGTAGGCATCGTGACCTCGGTGGAGATCGACGACACCAGCCCCTATGCCGCGGTTGAGGTTCGGCCGCTGGCGGCGCTCGATCGCTCCCGGCACGTGCTGCTGGTGTTCGACCAGTCGCAGCCGGACCTGTACCTCGATGAGGAGGGCCCGGTAGATCCCGGCGGTGTCAGCGATCCGCCAGAGTACGAGCAGCCGGAGGCGGCGGCCGCCGCTGGCACCGCTGCCGAAGGAGCGGGCTCGTGAACCCGGCGCAAGGGGGTTGGCTCATCCTGCTGAGCCTGCTGGTGGCGCTGCTGCTGGCCGTGGTTCACCTGCCGGAGACCTGGCCGCAGTGGCTCGGCTGGCTGCGGCCCGCCTGGGTGATGATGGTGCTGTTCTTCTGGGTGATGGAGTTGCCGCATCGGGTCGGGCTGGTTTCAACCTGGCTGCTCGGCGTCCTGCTGGATGTGCTCTACGCAGACCCGCTGGGACTGAACGGGGTGATCCTCGCCTCGGTGACTTACCTCGGCTGGCGGTTCTACGAGCGCTTCCGCATGTACTCCATCGTCCAGCAGGGCGCGGTGCTGTTTTTCCTGGTGCTCTTCGGCGAGATCATCCGGCTCGTGGTTCAGGACCTGGTGTTCGAGCGCGGCTTCAGCTGGGGCGTGCTGTTCCCGCCCCTGGTCAGCTTCATGATCTGGCCGTTCCTTTACCTGGCGCTGTCCCGGCTGAAGTTCCAGGTTCGTGTCGAGTAAGCGCCTGGTTCTGGCCTCCGGCTCGCCGCGCCGCGCGGAGCTGTTGCGCCAGATTCACCTCGCGTTCGACGTGCAGGTCCCGGACGTGGACGAAACGCCGCTGGCCGACGAGGCCGCGGAAACCTACGTGCTGCGGATGGCGCGTATGAAAGCGGCGGCTGTTGCCCTCGAGCCGGATTCGGTGGTGCTGGCGGCGGACACCGCGGTGGTGCTCGACGGCCGTATTCTCGGCAAGCCGCGGAATCGCGATGAGGGGATCGCCATGCTGATGGCGTTGGGCGGCCGCGAGCACCTGGTGCTGACCGCGATCGCCGCCCGATCGCACGAAGGCGAGGGCTCTGAGGTGGTCAGCACCCGGGTTCGCTTCGTCCCCGTTGATGCCGAGCTCGCGGCGGCTTACTGGGCTACCGGAGAAGGGTCTGACAAGGCGGGCAGTTATGGGATTCAGGGTATTGGGGGTATATTGGCCGAAAGCATTACGGGCAGTTACAGCGCCGTCGTAGGCCTGCCGTTACCGGAAACCGAGCGACTGCTCGGTGGTCTCGGCATCAATACCTGGAGGGGACGCCAGCTGTAACTGAAGCGGCTATATGGCTGAAGAGTTACTGATCACGGTCAGCGAGTTCGAGACACGTGTGGCTAAGCTGGCAGGCGGTGCGGTTCAGGAGCTGCACCTGGCGCCCGCCAGCGGCTACAGCCTCACCGGCAACGTCTACATCGGCAGGGTCGAGCGCATCATTCAGGGCATGCAGGCGGCGTTCATCGATGTCGGCCTGGAACGCCCGGGCTTCCTTCACGTTCGGGACATCGAAGGCCCGCGGCTAATGCAGGCCGACAACGGCGAGGCTGCTGAATCCCCTGACATCCGCGATTTGCTGCATGAGGGCCAGCAGCTGATGGTGCAGGTGGCCAAAGATCCCATTTCCGGCAAAGGGGCTCGGCTCACGACCCAGCTGGCCATCGCCTCCCGCTACATGGTGCTGATGCCGTTTACCGATCACATCGGGATCTCGCAGCGCATCGAGGACGAGGCTGAACGGGAGCGGCTGAAGACGCTGATCGAAGAGGTCCGTCAGGAGCAGGGGATCGGCATGGGCTTCATCGCCCGCACGGCGGTGGATGGGGTGGACCGGGAAGCCGTCGAGCTGGACGTCCGGGTGCTGACCAGAATCTGGGACAAAGTGCTGAAGAAGAAGGCGGAAGCGGCCTGTCCGGATCTGGTCTACGAAGAGCTGCCGCTGCACATCCGGGTGGTGCGCGACCTGACGGATCCTGACGTGGAGACGATCCGGATCGATCACCGGGACACCTACGACAGGGTACGGCGCTTCGTGGACGAGTTCATTCCGGACTTCTCCGAGCGCATGCGGCTCTACGACGAGGAGCGCCAGCTGTTCCAGCGTTACGGGATCGACGATGAGATCTCCCGGGCGCTGGATCGCAAGGTGAGCTTGAAGAGCGGCGGTCATCTGGTGATCGAGCAGACCGAAGCCATGACCACCATCGATGTGAATACCGGGGGCTTCCTCGGCAACAAGAGCCTGGAAGAAACCGTGTTCCGAACCAACATGGAGGCGGCCGCGGTGATCCCGCGGCAGCTGCGGCTGCGCAACCTGGGCGGCATCATCGTCATCGACTTCATCGACATGGAGGAGGAAGAGCACCAGCGTCAGGTCCTCCGAACGCTGGAAAAAGCCGCCGAAGCGGACCCGTCACGAATGCGAATCGAAGGCTTCTCCTCCCTGGGCCTGGTGCAGATGAGCCGCAAGCGCACCCGGGAGAGCCTGATTCAGCAGATCTGCGAGCCCTGTGCGCAGTGTGGGGGTGCCGGATTCGTCAAGACGCCTGAGAGTACCTGTCTGGAGATCTTTCGCGCTATCGTCGAGGACGCCAGAGTGCGCTGCAACGGGCCGAGGCAGGATTACCTGATTCGCTCGACGGCCGACGTGGTGGATCGGTTGCTCGACGAGGACGCGGATCAGCTGAGCCGACTGTCCGACCAGATCGGGCGGGACATTTCGATCCAGGTGGAGCCTAGCTGCCAGCCGGGAGATTTCGACATTGTTCTGGTTCAGCCCATGCGTCAGCCCGGTTGAATCTTGAGGGTGGCCTGAAGGTCCAAGTAAAGATGAACATGCTGCCGCCCCCGCCAATTCCGCTCGCCTGCCGGGTTGATTGACGTGTTCCGTCTAGTCGTCAGGCCGCTGTTCGTCTTTCTCACCCTGGCCATGATCGTGCTGGCCTTTTTCCAGGTGTCCGGGCGCCTGCTTTTTGCCGTGCTCGACGAGCTGGAAGTGGCCGTCAACCAGTGGCTGTCGCCGCAGCAGATCCTGATCAGCGGTCTGGACGGCGACTGGCGGCAGATCAACCCGGTGATCCGGATCGATTCCATAGAGCTGCCTGCGGGCAGGCTCGATGGCCTGCACGTCGAGATCGACTGGCTGGAGAGCCTGATCCGCAACAAGCTGGTGCTGCGACACCTGTCCCTCGACCAGGGGCGCCTGCTGCTGGCCAACGAAGGTGACGGCTGGCGGCTGCTCGGCGCGCAGGCGGGCGGAGAGGTAGACCCGTTCCCGACCCTTTATCACAGCGACCAGATCGAGGTGGACCTGCGCATCGGTTTCGTCGGCGAGGGCGGCTACGCGGACGAGGCGGACGACCTGGCATTCCGCTATCGGGCAACCAACCGCGGCGGGGAGCACCGGCATCGTCTGAGCGTGGCCAACCGGCTCTGCGCCGATGACTGCGCCATCCACTTTTCGCTGGATGACAGGGAGCGGATCCCGCTGATGCGCGCACGTGCCATGCAGGCGAGCCTGGAAGGGGGCAACCTGCAGCTGCCGGGACCGCTGGTTTCAGGGCAGAGCGGCCAGCTGAGCGTTGCCAGTGGTTACTGGTGGCGCGATGGCGAAATCTCCGGCGGTGAAGGTCGGCTGAGCCTGACCGACATCGCCATAGACGACGACACGGTGGGTGGCGATCTGGCCATGGCCAGCCGGGGTGAAGGAGACGTGCACCACATCGCGCTGCAGGAGATCCGCCTGCGCAGCACGGACGCCGGCAACGCCGAGCGGCAGTGGGCATTGCCGGTGTTCTGGCTGACCTTCGAGCAGGGCGAAGAGGGCAGCCTGCTCAGCGGCTGGACCGAGCGCCTGGACACTGGCCCCGGGTTCCAGCTGTTCAGCGCCCTTGCGCCTCGGCAGACGGCAGCCTTCCGCTGGTTGAACGGCCTCAACGCGGAGGCGACAGCGCTGAACGTGCACGGTTTCCTGCGCTTCCCAAGCATGCAGGCGGGTTACATCGCCACCGTTCAGGACGTCTCGCTCGACGGCTACAACGGCGCGCCCTGGATCCGCGGCGCCTCCGGCGAGCTGCTGGGTGCCAATCAGACGCTGCAGCTGCAGATCAATGCCGACGGTGTCGGGGTTCAGTTTCCGGACATGTTCACCGAGCGCTGGCAGATGGAACACCTGAGCGGCCGCCTGCAGGCCTACATCTCCCTCGACTACTTCGCGCTCCGGGGCACACATCTGAAAGCCGCACTCGGCGACACCCAGGCGTCCGGCGCTTTCTCCTTGAGCAGGCCGAGAGGGCAGCGTTACCGGGAACGTCTGGCGCTGCTGATCCACGTGGATGGCACCACCGTCGAGCGCGGCAAGGCCTACGTGCCGTACCAGCTGCCGGGCGGCCTGCCGGAATGGCTGGAAGAAGGGCCCCGAGCGGGCCGCCTCTCGGACGTCACCTTCGCCTATCAGGGCCAGATTCACACCCGCCCGCTCGAGGTGGCGAGACGGGTAGCGCTGTCCGGTCACATCGAGGAAGGGCACATCCAGTACCATCCCGACTGGCCGGAAGTTCGGGATCTGTCCGGTTTCATCTCGGTTGGGGGGCGGGATGTGCGGATCGACGTCTCCAGGGGGGTGAGCTTCGATGACACCGATCTTTCCGGCAGCTACATCCACCTGAAAGACAACGCCAGCGTTGCCGACATCGATCTGGTGTCGACCACCACGGTTCCCCAGGCGCTGACCTTTATCCGCAGCACGCCGCTCCAGGAGTGGATGAGCTTCGTGACGCCGGACTGGGTAGGTGCCGGACCGATCCGGATGGTGGGCAGCCTGAGCGTGCCGCTGAATCTGCAGGCGGAACAGATCAGCGCCGATGCGGCAGAGGCGCTCGAGGTGGATCTGGACATCGAGCTGGCCGGCGCCGATCTGGATCTGCCCGGATACGGCGTGTCGCTCGGAGCGCTGGTCGGCACCGTGCACTACACCTATCCCTACCAGATCAGCGGTACCGAGGTTGCCGGGCGCATCTTCGATCGGCCGGCAGTGTTCGGCGCGAGCTCGGATGAGGATACGGTGATCTTCCATGTCAACGGCCAAGCGCCTTACGCGGACGTGCTGGAGCTTCTGGACATGCAGGATCCCGGGCTCATGCACGGTGGCTTCGACTTCATCGCTGACCTGCATATCGAGCTGGGTGATGGGGTCTCCCGTCTTAACCTGGTCTCTGACCTCACCGGCCTGGGTCTGGAGCTGCCCGGCGAGCTGGCGAAAGCGCCGGACGAACCCGTCCCGACCGAGCTGGAGCTGCAGTTTCTCGAGCCCTATCAGGCTGCCCGTTTCCGTTACGGCCCGGCGCGCGGCTGGCTGCACGTGGATGAGGTCCTGCTGAGAGGGGCCATCGGTTTCGATATGCCGCCGCCGCGGTTGGATGACGCGCAGGAGATCCTCGTCCTGGGTGGTCGGGTGCGGGGCTTCAGCCTGGACGACCTGATTCCGGAAACCGGAGAAGGCGGGGAAGCCGGCGCCGGGCTGAACCTGGCGTTGCCCGTACACCTGGATGGGCTCATCGCCGACCACATCGATGTCAGCGGCGTGTTCTTCGAGAACGTGAAGCTGGATGGTCGGATCGAACCAGGGAGCGATCTGGCGCTGGCCATCAGCATGCAGAGTCAGGACGTTACCGGCGACCTGGCGATCGTCCCGGCTGAGCCGCTCAAGCTGGATCTCGAGTTCCTCCGGTTGCCCGACGAGGAGAGCGAGGAGTCGGCGGAAGATGGACCCGCAGAGGATCCTCTGGACGTGGCCGTGTTGAGCGAGCTGGTCGACGCAGATGTGAAGCTGGGCAAGTTCATGGTGGGCGAGACGGATTACGGCGCCTGGGAGTTCGAGCTGCGTCCGGAGCAGGGTGGGGTGTCGCTGAACGGGCTGCAGGCCAGCCTGCGCGGGGTGGACATAGATGCCGAGAAGCTGTTCTGGGACGGCGAGCAGGATCACACCTACTTCATCGGCTCGCTGGAAGCCGAAGATCTGGCTCTGGTGTTGCCGCAGTGGGGGTACGCGGCCAGCGTCAGCACGGAACGGGCGTCCATGACCGCTGATCTGAACTGGCAGGGATCGCCCGCCGCGATTGATCTGCCCCTGGTGATCGGCAAGGCGGCGTTTGAGGCCCACAACGGCCGCTTCCTGGAGGTGACCCAGGGCGCGGATGCCATGAAGATCTTCTCGCTGGTGAATTTCTCCACCATCGCCAAACGCCTGAACTTCGACTTCTCCGACGTGGTCGGGGAAGGCGTCAGCTTCGATACGCTCACCGCTACCACCGAGTTCCATACGGGTACCATGCAGTTTCTGGAGCCCATGGCGGTGGATGGCTCCGGTTCCAACTTCCGGATCGGCGGCACGGTCGATCTGGTCGGCGGCACGCTGGACAACGAGATGATCGTGACCCTGCCGGTGACCAAGGGCCTGCCCTGGTACGCGGCCTACATCGCCCTTGCCAACCCGCTTGCGGGCCTCGGGGTGCTGGTCGGCGAGCGGGTGCTGCGGAAACCGCTGGAGCAGTTCTCGAGCGCCAAATACGAGATTGGCGGTACTCTGGACGATCCGGAGCTCAAGTTTGTCGGGGTCTGGGACACCACCATGGATCGGCCGCAGGTGAGCCTGGAGCAGGTCGAAGGGGATGTGCCCGAGGCGGCAGCAGTGGATGATGCGGTGGTGGAGCCCGGCGATTGAAGCGGCTTCTCGCTGCCCGGCGAAAGAACAATAAAAATCCAAGGAACTCATGACGGATCTTATCGAAGAAGCTCGGACGCAGTTGCTCTTGCCGGCAGGCATTGAGCAGCATGACCTGGATGGCCTGGTTGGCCGGCTGATGGGGCCGGACGTGGATCTGGGAGAACTCTACTTCCAGCATCAGCGGCATGAGAGCTGGTCGCTCGAGGACGGCATCGTCAAGGACGGCGCCTTCAGCGTCGACAAAGGCGTTGGCGTGCGCGCGGTGGCCGGCGAGAAGACGGGCTTCGCCTACGCTGAAGACATCATGCTGCCGTCGCTGCAGGCAGCAACGGACGCGGCCCGCTCGATCACCCGACAGGGGCAGTCCGGTCAGATGCCGGTGCCGAAGGATCGCAACCTGCCGCGGCGCTACGGGGACGAAGATCCGATCCGTTCCCTCGACGACGAAGCCAAGGTTGCCATCCTGGCCAAGGTGGATCTGGCTGCCCGGGGCCAGGATCCGCGGGTGAAAGAAGTGAACGTACGCCTGGCTGCAAGCCACGAGTGCGTGCTGGTCGTGGCCTCGGACGGCACCCTGGCGGCTGACGTGCGGCCGCTTGTCAGGCTGGACGTGTCGGTAATCGTCGAGCAGGACGGCCGCCGTGAGCGTGGCTCTGCCGGTGCAGGCGGGCGGTACGATCTGGTCGAGCTGACAGCCGATGGCGCGCCGGAGGCGCTGGCGGCTGAGGCGGTACGCACGGCGCTGGTGAACCTGGAGGCTGAAGACGCCCCGGCTGGGCCCATGACGGTTGTGCTCGGGCCGGGCTGGCCCGGGGTGCTGCTGCATGAGGCGGTGGGGCACGGGCTGGAAGGGGACTTCAATCGGAAAGGTGCTTCCGCCTTCTCCAACCGGGTCGGTGAGCAGGTGGCGTCAGAGCTCTGCACCGTGGTGGACGATGGAACCATGGACGGGAGGCGAGGCTCGCTGACCATTGACGACGAGGGCACCCAGACCCAGGCCACGGTGCTGATCGAGAACGGTGTGCTCAAGGGCTACATGCAGGACAAGCAGAACGCCCGGCTCATGGGCGTGCCGTGCACCGGCAACGGCCGCCGGCAATCCTACGCCCACGCGCCCATGCCGCGGATGACCAACACCTTCATGCGGCCCGGAGCGCACGATCCGGAAGAGATCATCGCCAGCGTCGAACGGGGCGTCTACGCCGTAAATTTCGGCGGCGGCCAGGTGGACATCACCTCCGGCCGCTTCGTCTTCTCAGCGACGGAAGCCTATCGCATCGAGAAGGGGCGGCTCGGCGCGCCGATCCGCGGCGCCACGCTGATCGGCAACGGGCCGGAGGTAATGACCCGAATCTCCATGGTTGGCAGCGACCTGGCGCTTGACCGAGGGGTCGGCGTCTGCGGTAAAGACGGGCAGTCCGTGCCGGTCGGGGTGGGGCAGCCGAGCCTGAAGATCGACGAAGTTGTCGTTGGCGGCACCAGTACCGGCTGACCGCGCTCTGCGGATCCGTACGATCAGTCTGCTTCCTCAAAGCTGCGCAGCAACCGGAACAGGGCTCTCGCCTGTACCCGACGTTGCTCCTCGTCGGCGGCTTTGCGAACCCGGGCGATCTGGTGCCGCAGCGCCTGACGATCGGCGTACGGATGGGCATCCAGATACTCGGTCAGCGCGGCATCCTCCTCGATCAGCCGGTCACGCCAGGACTCCAGCTGGTGGAAGGCGTAGCGGGCCTGGGCCGAGGAGCCATCAATGCGATCCAGAGCCGCTTCGATGGGCTCCAGGTCAATACGGCGCATGAGCTTGCCGATGAACTGGAGCTGCCTGCGTCTGGCTTCATGTGAGTGGATGCGCTGCCAGAGCGCGATCGCTTCCTGGAGCTCCGGCGGCATCGGCACGGTGGCCAGGTCGCCGGCGCCCAGCTCCACCAGGCGCTTGCCCATGTTTTGCAGATCCAGGGCCGCCCGTTTACGCTGCGTTCTCGACGTTGCCGCGTCGTCCGTCACGTTTTCGTTCGGCTCGCTGGGTTCTTCGGAGTCGTTCATCTTGGTGAAGATCGGTAGAGAGTAGGTAAGGATAGATGAGGAGCTCGAGTTCCCTCAGAGGGTAGCGAATAACGACATGACGAACCATCTGCCTGATCTCAGGGACGGCGAGCAGCGGCTGAAGGGCCTGGTCGGCGACATCCTCGCGGAAGCGAAGCGCCAGGGCGCCGATGCGGCGGAAGTGTCGGTCAGCGAGGACGTGGGCCTGGGTGTTACCGTGCGCATGCGCGACCTGGAGTCCGTGGAGTTCAATCACGACCGTGGCTTCGGCATCACGGTTTACTACGGGCAGCGCAAAGGCAGCGCCAGCACGTCCGACAGCTCCGCGGCGGCCATCCGGGAGACGGTCGAGGCTGCCGCGAACATCGCCCGCCACACGCAGGAAGATCCCTGTGCCGGCCTCGCCGACCCGGAGCGGATGGCGACGGATCTCGACGACCTGGAGCTTTATCACCCCTGGCCGGTTGATGCGGATGCAGCCAGGGAGCTGGCGCTCGAGTGCGAGGCGGCGGGGCTCGACTTCGATCCGCGGATCAGAAATTCCGACGGCGCCAGCGTCAGCACCCAGCAGAGCTGCCGCGTGTATGGGAACAGCCACGGTTTCATCGGTTCCTACGTCGGCAGCAGGCACTCGCTGTCCTGCGTGCTCATCGCCTCCGACGATGCGGGCATGCAGAGAGATTACTGGTACACCACCTCCCGCCTGCCGGAGCAGCTGCAGAGCGCTAAGTCGGTGGGCGAGGAAGCCGCACGCCGGACGGTGGCCCGGCTGTCGCCGCGCAAGGTCCGCACCGGCAGCTTCCCGGTCGCCTTCTCTGCGCCGACCGCCGGTGGCCTTGCCAGCCACCTGCTGGGTGCGATCAGCGGCGGGGCCCTGTATCGGCGCGCCTCCTTTCTGCTCGATTCGCTGGGCGAAACGGTGGCCGCTGAGCACCTGACGCTCGAGGAAGAACCGCACCTCAAGGGTGCCCTCGGCAGCACGGCTTTCGATGGCGAAGGGGTTGCTACAACCGCCAAGGCGTTCATCGACGAGGGCGTTGTTGCCAGCTACCTGCTGTCCAGCTACTCCGGGCGCAAGCTCGACATGCCAACCACCGGCAACGCGGGCGGGGTATTCAACCTGACCATGCGCGGGCGCACCCTGCCTGTTGCTGAGCTCCTGGGTGAGATCGGCACCGGATTGCTGGTGACCGACCTGATGGGGCAGGGCGTGAACTCGGTGACCGGTGACTACTCGCGCGGCGCCGCAGGTTTCTGGGTCGAGGGCGGTGAGCTTGCGTACCCGGTGGACGAGATCACCATCGCCTCGAACCTGAAGGACATGTTCAAGGGCATCGTCTGTCTTGGTGATGACCTGGATACCCGGGGCAACATTCGGGCGCCCACGGTGCTGATCGACCGGATGACCCTGGCCGGGGACTAACAGTCAGGGGCGGGCGCTCAGGCGTACGCCCAGGTGGCCAGCCCCAGGAACACGAAGAAACCGGCCACGTCGGTGATGGTGGTGAGCACCACGCCGCCGGCGATCGCCGGATCGATGCCGATCCGCAGCAGGATGCTCGGCAGCAGGCTGCCGGAGATGGCGGCAACCACCAGGTTGATGACCATGGCCAGGGCGATCACCAGCCCCAGGGTGACGTCCTGAAAGGCTAAGGCGGCGACGCTGGCGACCACGGCCGCCAGCAGGATGCCGTTCAGCGCGGCCAGCAGAAACTCCCGGTTCAGCAGGAAGAGCAGGTTGGCCCGACCAATCTGGCCGACGGCGATGCCGCGGATGACCAGCGTCAGGGTCTGGGTGCCGGCGATCCCGCCCATGCTGGCGACGATGGGCATCAGCACCGCCAGCGCCACCACCTTGGCGATGGTCTCCTCGAAGATGCTGATCACCGCTGCGGCCAGGAAGGCGGTGAACAGGTTGATGGTCAACCAGAGCACCCGGCGGCGGGCGGATTTGAGGATCGGCGCGAAGGTGTCGTCCTCAATGTCGAGACCGGCTGGCGCCAGCACCGCTTCCTCGGCGTCCTCAATGATCACGTCGACCACGTCGTCAATGGTGATTCGACCGATCAGGCGGCCCTCCGAGTCCACCACGGGGGCGGACACCAGGTCCTGCTCGGAGAAGGTGCGGGCCACTTCCGTATCCGGCATATCAAAGGGCAGCGCTTCTGCTTCCGAGTCCATCACTTCCCGCACGGTTACCGACGGGTCCGCGGTCAGCAGGGTGGTCAGGGGCAGCACGCCGGCGTACTCGTCGCGACTGTTGGTCACCACCAGCATGTCGGTGGTTTCCGGCAGCTCTTTCCTCAGCCGCAGGTAACGGAGCACGATCTCGATCGAGTGCCGCGGCCGGACCGTGATGGTGTCGGTGTTCATCAGCCCGCCGGCGGTGTCCTCCGGGTACGACAGCACCGCCTCCACCCGGGCCCGGTCGCTGGCGTCTAGCGAGGCAAGCACCTGCGCTGAGACGGTGTCCGGCAACTGCTGCAGGAGGTCGGCAAAGTCGTCCGTGTCCAGATCGTCAGCAGCGGCGACCAGCTCGTCCGTATCCATGCCCTCGAGGAACTCGCCGAGCACGTCGTCGTGCAGGTGCTGCAGCACCTGGTGATTGTCTTCCTCGTCCAGCAGCTCCCAGAGCAGGCGCCGGACTTTGGGCGGGGTGGATTCGAGCAGCACGGCCAGCTCGGGCGGGCGCATGGAGGCGAGCAGGAAACGGGTCTCATCGACCGAGCCCGCTCCGTGCAGACGGATCGCATCGCTGATCTGTTCCTGAATCTGCATGCTGAAAAAGCGGCGTCCGTCTCCGTGGCGCCGGAAGGTTACCAGAACTGATCTGTCGGCGTGGGGCCGGTCAGGATGGCGGAGGCTGGCGCCTCAGGAGCAGCTACTCCTCCTCGCCGAATCGGTTGGCGAGCAGCTCTTCGATGGCCGCCATTGCCGCTGCCTCGTCCTCGCCGTCGACGCAGACATTGAGCTCTGAGCCCAGCGGCGCTGCCAGCAGCATCACCGCCATGATGCTCTTGCCGTCCACCACTTCGGCGGCATCGTCGTCAGCCCTGGCCAGGGAAACCTGGCTCGAGAAGGTTTTCGTCAGGTTGACGAGCTTGCCGGCTGCGCGCGCGTGCAGGCCGAGCTTGTTGACGATGGTGAGCCTGGCTTCGAGCACGTCAGAGCTCGGTTTCCCGATGTCGGACCAGGACGTTTTCAAACTGACCGTCGAAGTGCGCCTTCAGCCGCTCTGCCATGTAAACGCTGCGATGGCGGCCGCCGGTGCAGCCGATCGCGACGTTCATGTAGGCGCGATTGTCGGCCTCGAACCTGGGTACCCAGCGCTCCAGAAAACGGGTGATGTCATCGAACATCTCCTGCACTTCCTGCTGGCCGCCCAGATAGTCGATCACCTCCTGATCGGCGCCCGTCTGCGACCGCAGCGACTCCTCCCAGTAGGGATTCGGCAGGCAGCGGATGTCGAACACCAGATCCGCATCCACGGGCACGCCGAACTTGAAGCCGAAGGAGCGGAACAGCACCGAAATCCCGGGGCTGCGATCTTCCGCGATCTGCTTGCGCACCACCTCCACCAGCTCGCTGCCACGCATCAGGGTGGTATCCAGGGTCAGGTCCGCCAGGTTGGATATGCCGCCGAGCAGCGACTTCTCCGCCTCGATGGCCTGCAGCAGATCGGTCTCGTCGTTGGTCAGCGGGTGCCGGCGGCGGGTCTCGCTGAAGCGTTTGACCAGGGTGCCGGCCAGCGCGTCCAGGTAGATCACCTCGCAGTTGATGCGGCTCGGATCGAGCTGGGCGTGGAACTCCGGAAAGGTGGCCAACCCGTGGCTGCGGGCGTCGATGCAGACGGCGTAGGCAGGCTCTGGCGACTGTATGGCGTTGGCGCCGTCGTCGGTCTCCTTGAGAACGCTCGCGACCAGTGAGGGCAGCAGCTCCACCGGGAAGTTGTCGATGCAGTTGAAGCCCGCGTCTTCCAGCGCCCGCAGCGCCGTCGACTTCCCGGAGCCGGAGCGGCCGCTGATGATGATCAGCTTCATGCCGCGCGGCTGCTCATCAATCCGGTAAAGGTCTCGTACAGCTCGTCGTCGGACGTGGCGTGCCGCAGGCGGGCGCGATTGTCGTCGCTGCCGTAGAGCCGGGCGAGATCCGACAGCAGCTCGAGGTGCGCCGAGTTCTCCTCGGGTGGCACCAGCAGGATGAAGATCAGATCGACGGGCTGACCGTCGATGGCGTCGTAATCGACCGGCTCCGCCAGCGACAGGCAGGCGGCATGGATCTGCTCGCAGGGCATCCGGCAGTGCGGTATGGCGACCCCCTCGCCGAGACCGGTGCTGCCGAGGCGTTCCCGGTTCATCAGCTCGTCGAAGAGCTTTCGTGCCGGCAGCGCGTAGGCCTCTGCCAGCAGGTCGCTGGCGTACTGGAGGACGGCTTTGCGCGACCGCGCTTCGATCTGCACCTTGGTGCAGCTGGGTTCGAGGATGCGGGGAATATCACTCATCGGGGTGAAGGTCGGGGTTCAAGGCCCTCAAGCGCTGCCGCTCAGCGGCCGTGATGGCGAGCCTGCAGCTTCTCTTTGTGCTTCAGGATCTGCCGGTCCAGCTTGTCGGTGAGCTTGTCGATGGCCGCGTACATGTCATCGCAGTTGGCATCGGCGAACACCTCAGCGCCGCTGATGTGCACGGTGGCTTCCGCGCGCTGCTCGAGCTTCTCCACCGTCAGGATGACGTGCGTGTTGGTGATGTGGTCGTAGTGGCGTTCCAGTTTTTTCAACTTCTCTTCTACGTAGGATTTGAGCGCGTCGGTGACGTCTACGTGGTGTCCAGAGATGCTGAGCTGCATGAAAGTCCTCCTTGCTGGTTGAGCCGGGTGTCAGACCAGGCGCTTCCGCTCGTTGGAAGGGGGGATCGCCATGGATTCCCGGTACTTCGCGACCGTTCTGCGGGCCACTTTGATGTTCTGCTCAGCCAGTATTGCTGCGATCTTGTTGTCGCTCAACGGTTTTCTGGGGTTCTCATCGGCAGTAAGCTTGCGGATTAAGGCCCGGATCGCCGTGCTGGACACCTCACCGCCGCTGGCCGTCGATACGTGGCTGGAAAAGAAGTACTTGAGCTCGAAGATGCCCCGCGGCGTGTGCATGTACTTACGGCTGGTGACCCTGGAGATGGTGGATTCGTGCATCTCCACCGCCTCGGCGATGTCCGCCAGCACCAGGGGCTTCATCGCCTCCTCTCCGTACTCCAGAAAGCCCCGCTGGTGCTCGACGATTTTGGTCGCCACCTTGAGCAGGGTCTCGTGCCGGCTCTGCAGGCTCTTCAGGAACCAGCGCGCCTCCTGCAGGTTGTCCTTCAGGTAGACGTTGTCGGCGCTGGAATCGGCGCGCTTGACCATGCTGGCGTAGAGTTCGTTGATCTTCAGCTTGGGCGTCGCCTCGCCGTTCAGCTCCACCTGCCAGCGGCCGTTGTCCTTGAATACCATGACGTCGGGCACGATGTACTCGGCTGCCTCGCCGCCGATGCTCGAGCCGGGCCGCGGGTTCATTGACTGGATGAGCGCAACGACGCTGGCCAGATCCGTCTCGTCCAGCTTGGTTCGCCGCTTGAGCGTGTTGAAATCGCGGCCCGCGAGCAGGTCCAGGTGCTCGCTCACCAGGTTGAGCGCTTCGTCCCGCCACGGCGTGTCCGCTTCGAGCATGTTCAGCTGCAGGCAGAGGCTTTCGCCCAGGTCACGGGCGCAGACGCCGATCGGATCGAACTGCTGCAGCCGTTTCAGCACCGCCAGCACCTCGTCGAGCTCCACCAGGCTTTCGGGGTCCGCGTCTTCGGGCTCGTCGGCGTTCAGGGTGAGGAGCAGATCCTCGAGGTCCGTGCTCAGCATGCCGTCCGGTTCCACCGCATCGATGATGGCCGTCGCGATCATCCGGTCCCGGTCGGACATGGGGGTGAGGTTGAGCTGCCAGAGCAGGTGTTCCTGCAGCGTCTCATCCGTGCTGTTGCGATCGTCCAGGTTCCAGTTGGAGTCTTCGCCGCTGCTGCTGGATGGTGCGCTGCCCGGCTCGTAGATGTCGTCCCAGCTGGTATCAACGGGCAGATCATCCGGAATCGGCGCTTCGTCCGCGGCCTCCAGCGACGCGCTCTCGGCCGCCGCGTCAGCAGCCGCCGTTTCAGCGCCTTCGAGGGTTGAGATGTCCTGCGCGTCCGCATCGAAGAGGTCGCCGGCATCCGCTTCGCCCAGACCCTCCTCGAAGCCATCAGCGGTCATGGTGTCGCCTTCTCCGGGCAGCTCCGGGAAATCGTTCGGATCCTCCAGGCCGTCCACGTCCGCTTCCAGCCCATCGCCCTCCGGCTCGGCGATCTCGTTGCCGTCTGGTGGGCTGTCTTCTTCCTCCAGCTCCAGCATCGGGTTCGATTCCAGGGTTTCCTGAATCTCCTGCTGGAGGTCGAGGCTGGACAGCTGCAGGAGCCGGATCGCCTGCTGCAGCTGAGGCGTCATGGTCAGCTGCTGCCCGAGCTTCAGCGAGAGGGTCTGCTTCATGCGGCTCCCTCAGGACGCGGGGTCGTGATCCGGGTGCTGATGGAGGAGATGTTCATCAGAGGCTGAACGAGTCTCCGAGGTAGACGCTGCGCACCTGCTCGTTCTGCAGGATGGCGCCGGGTTCCCCTTCGGCGATGATCTGACCGGCGCTGACGATGTAGGCACGGTCGCAGATGTCCAGGGTGTCGCGCACGTTGTGGTCGGTGATGAGCACGCCGATCTGGCGATCGGCCAGATCCCTGATCTCGTTCTTGATGTCGGAAACGGAGATGGGGTCGACGCCGGCGAACGGCTCATCGAGGAGCATGAAGCCGGGTTCGGTGGCCAGTGCCCGGGCGATCTCGAGGCGACGGCGCTCGCCGCCGGACAGCCGCTCGCCCATCGACTTGCGCACGCCCTGCAGATGGAACTCGTCGAGCAGCGCTTCGAGCTGCTCTTTGCGCTGGCTGCCGTTGAGCTCCGAGCGCAGCTCCAGGATGGCCATGATGTTGTCTTCCGTCGAAAGCTTGCGGAAGACGCTGGCCTCCTGCGGCAGGTAACCAATGCCCTCGCGGGCCCGGATGTGCATGGGCGCGTTGGTCAGCGAGCGACCGTCGAGATCGATCTCGCCGGCGTCCGCCTTCAGCAGGCCGACGATCATGTAGAAGGTGGTGGTTTTGCCGGCGCCGTTCGGACCGAGCAGGCCGACGATCTCACCGCTCTCGACGCCCAGGCTGACACTTTCCACGGCCACTTTGTTCCGGTACTGCTTGCGCAGATCCCTGGCTGCCAGTTTCGCCATGGCTTACGGCTCGCTGCCGTTGTCGTCGGGCTCGGCTTTCGCTTCCTGAGCGGCAGGCGCCTCGTCCGCGGCATCGTCAGCTGATTGCATCGCTGAAGGCTGCAGCACCATGGTGACTGGCGCTTCCTCGGTGGCGCTGGCATCCACCCGGCCGGCAACGATGTCGTAGACGATCAGGTCGCCGGTCAGCGTGCTGCCTTCCTGCTCGAGATTTGCCTCGCCCTTCAGATCAACCCGCTCGTCCTGAGTGTGATAGACGATGGTGAGTGCCTCTGCCCGGACCGGCGCTTTGTTTTCTTCGATCTGCTGCTGGTAGCGTGCCGGGGTGTCTTCCGCGGTGATCCGCTTGACCTTGTTCCCGTCGAGCAGATCGATGGTCATGATCTCGGCGGTGACCCGCAGCGTGCCCTGATCAACCTGCACGGAGCCGCGGTAGATGATCCGATTGCCGGACTGATCGTACTCCACCGTATCGGCGCGGATGTTGATCGGCTGGTCGGCGTCCTCCGGCAGTGCCAGAGCGGGCGCGGCAGCAAGCACCAGCAGGCAGACGAACGCGCAGCAGAGGCCGCGTTCGAACAGCCTGGCCGCCGTTGCCGACGGGGAGGGGCTACTTGAACTGGTGCGGCAGGATGACGGTGTGTACGCGTTGCTCATCACTCGAAAACATCTTCAGCAGACCCTCTCCGAGACTGCCCTCTAGACCAACGGCTTTGGTGCGGCCGGCATGAGTGGTGATCATAACATTCTGGTCGGTTTCGGCGTATTCGCGATCCGGAAAAATAGTGATGCTGGGGGTGCGCAGATCGTAGCGGCGACCGTCCTCGAACACCTGCAGCATCTGCACGTCCTCGTTCAGCTCCACCTCTTCCTTACCGCCCCGTTTGCCCTGGGCTGCGTTGCGGATGACGCCGCGCCTGGCGGTTACCCGCCAGGGTGGTTCCGGTTCGTCATGCAGGGTCAGGTCGGGATCTGTGAGGTGGGTCAACGCCTCGCTCTGAAAGTGCTCGATCAGCGGGGAGCGCAACAGGTAGCGCAGGGCGCCGGTTGCACGGTAATCGCGGATCACCGCCTGCTCGATGAGCAGATCCGGTTCCTTGCTGGGCTCGAGTTCCGGCTGCAGCACCGCCTCCGGCAGGGTTGGCTGGAAGTACACGGCGGCGCCGAGAATCAGGCTGCCGGCCAGGGCGGTGCCGACCAGACGGGCGGTGCTGAGTGGCAGCCGCTCCATCGCTCAGTACGGCCAGCTGCCTCGAGCCCGGAGGATGAGCTCAGCCAGCTCTCTGGCCACCCCGTCGCCGCCGGCGGTCTCGGTGATGTGGTCGGCGCGGGCGCGGACCGTCGGGTGCCCGTTCGGCACGCTGATGGCGAAGCCGGCCAGCTCGAACAGCACCAGGTCGGCGAGATCGTCACCAACGTGGGCGGTATCTGCCGGCGCGATCTGCAGGCGGGCGCACAGCGATTCGAACGCCGGACCCTTGTCGGCGAGCCCCTGCTCCAGGTGCTGCACGCCCAGCTCTTCGGCCCGGCGGCTGACCATCGCCGAGCGGCGACCGGTGAGGATGGCGATTTCTATGCCTTCGGCGGCTAGCATCTTGATGGCGGTGCCATCCTGAACGTTGAACGCTTTGATCTCGCGGCCGTCGTCGCTGTAGGTGATCTTGCCGTCGGTGAGCACGCCGTCCACGTCGAAGCTGAGCAGACGGATGCGTCTTGCCGCTGCGGCGAGCGCCTCGGGGATGATCAAGGGCCGTGCCAGGCGGTGGCCTGGTTGATCAGCAGAAGGTTGTAGCCACACCAGGCAGCCAGCATCACCGCCCCCTCGAAGCGGGTAATCACCGCCTGCGAGCCGATGGCATAGGCGAACAGTGCCAGCAGCAGGGTCAGCGCCAGCATCATGCCGCAGTCGCGCCAGAGGGCTACCACCGCGATGTCGGTGCCGCCGATCAGGCCGGGAATCGCCAGCACGGCGAGGATGTTCAGGATGTTGGAGCCGACAACGTTGCCGATGGCGATGTCAGAGTGGCCCTTGACCGCGGAGCCGACCGTCGCCGCGAGCTCCGGCAGGCTGGTGCCGATGGCGACGATGGTCAGGCCGATGATGAGCTCGGATACCCCCAGCGCCTCGGCGATCTGGGTGGCGGACCAGACCAGCACCTCGGCGCTGACCAGCAGCACCAGCAGCCCGGTGATCAGCCAGAAGATGGCCTGACCTCTGGGCATGTGCTGGAGCTCGTCCAGCTCTTCCTGGATGCTCTCGGATACCTCAGCGCCCGCGGTCTGCTGGTTCATCACCAGCCGCCAGAGTATCAGGCCGAGGCCGCTCAGCAGCAGCACCCCGTCCAGGAAGGAAAGGTGCAGGTCGAACATGAGGATCAGGGCCAGCATGGTCGCGCCCAGCAGCCAGGGCAGCTCGGCTTTCAGTACGGTCTGCGAGAACGGCAGCGGCGCGATCAGGGCCGTGATGCCGAGCACCAGGCCGATGTTGGCGATGTTGGAGCCGATGGCGTTACCAACGGCCAGCAGCGGTGTCCCTTCGATGGAAGCCGCAACGGCAACGAGGATCTCCGGCGCGGAGGTGCCCACGGAGACCACGGTCAGGCCGATCAGCATCTTCGACACGCCCATGTGGTTGGCCGTGCTGGCTGCACCTGAAAGGAACTTGTCTGCGCTCCAGACCAGCGTGATGAAGCCGAGAATGAGCGCCAGGATCAGGAACCACATGGATCAGTGTGGCGTCGAATTGTCAGTTAGATGGATCAATCGGGAACTCGTATTAATTCGCAGTTTCTCAGCTTCTATTGGCTTCTAATGACCGGCTTCGTACTTTGCGGGAAAAGGCATCAGTAACTTGCCGGTGTTTGTCTGTCTTTCGTTGGGCACTCGTGTTTCGAATGGTAACAGTGCCGGTCATCCAAATCAGCGGAGTGTTATAGTTGCGGGCCGTTCACGAGGCAACCGGTAAATGACCGAACCAGCAGTCGGCCAAGCGGTTGAGACCCCCCCTCGAGAGCCACTGATCGAGATCGAAAACCTGACTTTTCGACGCGGCGATCGGCTGATCTTCGATGGTCTCAACATGGTCGTGCCGACCGGAAAAATCACCGCCCTGATGGGGCCGAGCGGCTGTGGCAAGACCACGTTGCTGCGGATAATCGGTGGTCAGCTGAAACCGGACGCCGGCTCGGTGCGGGTGCGGGGTGAGGATGTGGCGCAGCTGAAGCGGGCCGAGCTGCTCGAGCTGCGCAAGGACATCGGCATGCTGTTCCAGTCTTCGGCGCTGTTCACCGATCTCTCCGTGTTCGAGAACGTGGCCTTCCCGCTGCGCGAGCACACCGACCTGCCGGAGGATGCCATTCGGGATCTGGTTCTGATCAAGCTCAACAGCGTCGGTTTGCGCGGCGCCCGCGACCTGATGCCGAGCCAGCTGTCCGGCGGCATGGCGAGGCGGGTAGCGCTTGCCCGAGCCATCGCGCTCGACCCCTGCCTGCTCATGTACGACGAGCCGTTTACCGGTCAGGACCCGATCTCCATGGGCGTGGTCGTGTCGCTGATCAGACGCCTGAACAGCGCCCTCGGTGCCACCAGCCTCCTCGTCTCGCACGACATCCACGAGACGGCCGGGATCTCCGATGAGATCTTCATTCTCGATTCGGGCCGGGTGGTGGCCGGCGGCGAGCCGTCCTCGCTGACCAGCCACGAGTCCGATCGGGTCCGTCAGTTCATTACCGGCTCACCGGATGGCCCGGTGCCTTTCCACTATCCGGCGGACGACCTGGCTTACGACCTGCTGGGGGTGAGCGACACATGATCGACTTCGTTCGCAGCCTCGGGGATCGAAGCCTCGATCGTCTCGGCAGCCTGGGCCGGGCCAGCATCATGTGGGCCACGGCGCTCTGGGGCCTGCCGCGGCTGTCGGAGCTGCCTCTGGTGATCCGGCAGATTTACAACGTCGGCGTGCTGTCGCTGATCATCATCGTTCTATCCGCGTTCTCGATCGGCGCGGTGATCGCGCTGCAGTTCTACACTCAGCTCGCCCGCTTCGGCGCCGAAGATGCGGTGGGTCTGGGGCTCGCCCTGGTGTTGCTGCGGGAACTCGGCCCGGTGGTGACCGGCCTGTTGTTTGCCGGTCGGGCCGGCTCAGCGGTGACCGCGGAGATCGGCCTGATGAAATCAACCGAGCAGCTGTCGAGCATGGAGATGATGGGGGTCGATCCGCTCCGACGTATCGTCGCGCCCAGGCTCTGGGCGGGTATCATCAGCCTGCCGCTGCTGACCGCCATGTTCAACGTGGTGGCCATCTACGGCGGCATGGTGGTGGCGGTCGAGTGGCTGGGCTCTGATGTGGGCTCGTTCTGGTCCGGCATGCAGGACAGCGTCGAGCTCTGGAACGATGTCGGTAAGGGCATGATCAAGAGCGTGATCTTCGCCGTGGTCGTGACCTGGATTGCCGTCTACCAGGGCTACGACACCGAGCCCACACCGGAAGGTATTGGCCTCGCGACCACCCGCACGGTGGTCACCTCATCCGTGATGATCCTGGCCATGGACTTCATTCTCACCCTCAGCATGTACGGAGAATTCAAGTAATGCGCATGCGAACCGTAGAAATCAGCGTCGGCGCCTTCGTGCTGGCCGGCGCTCTGGCGCTGGTCTTCCTGGCTGTGAAGGTCAGCGGGGTCAACCTGGCCCAGAGCGGCGACTCCTACAGCGTCCAGGCCAGATTCGACGACGTGGCCGGGCTGCGGCCGCGCGCCAAGGTGAGCATGGCCGGGGTCACCGTCGGCCGGGTGGCGCGGATCGAGGTGGACATGGTCTACGGCGAGGCGATCGTCACCCTGGAGATCCACGGCGAGCCGGGCAACCTGTCGCTGGATACCGGCGCCCAGATCCTCACCGAGGGTATACTCGGCGCCCGCTATGTGAGCCTGCTGCCTGGCGCTGACGAGGAGACCCTGGCAGACGGCGACTTCATCGAGGAAACCCAGGGCGCCCTGGTGCTGGAAAACCTGGTGGGAGATCTCATTACCCGGCTGGGCGCTTCCTGACGGAGATATCACGATGTTACGGATGATTACTGAGAACATGAGACGGCTGCTGCTGCTGGCGCTGGTGCTGCCGGCACTGAACGCCTCCGCGCAGATAAAGGAAGCGGAAGATCTGGTGGCGCAGACGACGGCGGAAATGCTGACGCTGATCGACGAAGCCAAGGTCTACGTCGACGAGGACCCGGAGCGTTTCTACGTGGCCGTGGAAGCGCTGCTCAACCCGGTGATCGACTTCCCACGCTTCGCCCGCAGCGTCATGGCCGCCCACTACAAGCGGGCCACCCCCGAGCAACGCGAGCGGTTCGCGGAAGGTTTCAAATGGAGCCTGGTGCGCACCTACGCGCTGGCCCTGACCGAGTTCAACGACGGCGGCGTGAACATCATTCCCTCTGATCGTCCGCCGAAGCGGCCGGACCGTGCCAGCGTCAAGCAGGAGATCCGCTCGGAAGGGGAGGTCTACCCGGTGATTTACTCGATGGCGCAGAACAAAGCCGGCGAGTGGCGGGTGATGAACATCATCATCAACGGCATCAACATGGGGCTCACCTACCGCAACCAGTTCGCCAGCGCGGTCAACGATCCGGCTTACGGTGGCGACATGGACCAGGCGATTGACGGCTGGATCGCCTCGCTCGGCACCATCGATACGGGAACGGCGGAAAGCGAAGGGGCCGCGGTTACTGCTTCCGGGGCGGCTGAAGGGGCACCCTGATGGCCTTTGAGCTGCCGGCGGAAGTGAGCTTTGCCAACCTGGTCGAGGTGCGTGAGCAGGGCAAATGGCACATAGATGCGTCGGATCCGGCCGAGTTCGATCTGGCCGGGCTGGCGGATGCCAGCTCCGCCGTGGTGGCGCTGCTGATCGCCTGGTTTCGTTATGGCCATGCCCGTGGCAAGGTGGTGCGTTTTCTGCGCGTACCGGCGGCAACCATGAACATCATCGAGGTCAGCGACCTCACCGAGGTTCTGCCGATCGTCAATCCTGAGCCGGACGCAGCAGCAGTGGAGCCGATATGAACGAAGCCATTAGCGCGGCGGTAGCCAGCGGGATCGAGGATGCAGAAGTCGACGTGGTGCTCGAGGGTAACAGGGCGCTGATCACCGTTACGAGCCCGGCCTTCGAAGGTCTCTCGCGGGTTCAGAAGCAGCAGAAGGTTTACGCCTGCATCGATGCGTTCATCAAGGACGGCAGCCTGCACGCCGTCACCATTCGAGCGCAAACGCCGGATTGAGTCGGGATGGATAAGCTCCTCATCACCGGCGGGAAAACCCTTTCCGGCAGCCTCAAAGTATCCGGTGCAAAGAACTCGGCGCTGAAGATCCTCGCCGGCACGCTGCTGACGGAAGAGCCCGTCAGCATCGGCAACGTGCCGCACCTGCACGATGTGACCACCATGATCGAGCTGCTCGGCTGCCTCGGCGCCGACGTGGTGCTGGACGAGAAGATGCGGGTAGAGGTGACCGCCCGGGAGCTGAAGTCGGTCAAAGCACCTTATGAGCTGGTAAAAACCATGCGCGCCTCTTTTGTCGTGCTCGGCCCGCTGCTGGCGCGCTTTGGTCGGGCGGAGGTGTCGCTGCCCGGCGGCTGCGCGATCGGCGCCCGGCCGGTGGATCAGCATCTGAAAGGGCTGGAAGCGCTGGGCGCGATGATCGAGGTCGAGGAGGGTTACGTGCGGGCGAGCCGGGAAGGCCGGCTGCAGGGCGCCGACATCACCTTCGACCTGGTCACGGTGGGCGGCACTGAGAACGTGCTCATGGCCGCCACGCTGGCGGAAGGCACCACCCGGATCATGAATGCGGCCCGGGAGCCGGAGATCGTCGATCTGGCGGATTTTCTCAACGCCATGGGTGCGAAGGTGAGCGGCCAGGGTACGTCCACCATCGTGGTGGAAGGTGTGGAACGTCTGCACGGTTGTCAGTTCGACGTCATGCCCGATCGCGTCGAGGCCGGGACCTACCTGATCGCAGCCGCTGCGACCGGTGGCCAGGTGGAGCTCACCGGCGTGGCACCGGAGACGCTGGGCGCAGTGCTCGACAAGCTTGCCGCCTCAGGTGCCGAGATCCAGTGCACGGAGTCGACGGTGCGGCTGGACATGCAGGGCAGGCGGCCAAAAGCGGTGGACATAGAGACGGATGTCTACCCGGGCTTCCCCACCGATATGCAGGCGCAGTATCTGGCCATGAACGCCGTGGCCGAGGGCACCAGCCGAGTCACCGAAACGATCTTCGAGAACCGCTTCATGCACGTACAGGAGATCAACCGGCTCGGCGCCAGCATCGAGCTGGAAAACGCATCTACAGCGATCATTCATGGCGTCGAGCGGCTGAAGGCGGCGCCGGTGATGGCAACTGATCTCAGAGCCTCGTTCAGCCTGGTGGTGGCGGCGCTGGTGGCGGAGGGGACGACGCTCATCGATCGGATCTACCACATCGACCGCGGCTACGAGACCATCGAAGAGAAGCTGCAGCTGCTTGGCGCGGACGTGCAGCGGGTACGTTAGGAAAACGGGATGGGACTGACAATCGCACTGAATCGTGGCCGGATCCTGGCCGAGGTGCTGCCGATGCTGGAGCAGGCCGGCATCGAGCCGTCCGAAGATCCGGAATCCAGCCGCAAGCTGATTTTCGACAGCCGTACCGGCGGCCATCGTCTGGTGGTGATGCGCGGTTCGGACGTGCCTACCTACGTCGAGTACGGGGCTGCGGATGTCGGCGTCACCGGCAAGGACACCATCATGGAGTATGGCGGCGGCGCCTACTTCTACGAGCGGCTCGACCTCGGCATAGGCCGCTGCCGGCTGATGACGGCAGCCCCGGTCGGCAGTGATCTGGCGGAAGGTCGGGAGGGGCGTGGGCCGATCCGCGTTGCTACCAAGTTTGTGAACGTAGCGCGGCGGTACTTCGAGGCGCAGGGCCGGCAGGTAACGCTGATTCCCCTGTCCGGCGCGATGGAGATCGCGCCGCTGATGGACCTGGCGGATTGCATCGTCGACATCGTCGACACCGGCAACACGCTGAAGGCGAACGGGCTGGTGGCGCTCGAGACCATCGCTGAGGTCTCCTCCCGCGTCATCGTCAATCGGGCATCCATGAAAACCCGCTTCGACGAAGTCCAGGCACTGCTCGAGGTGCTCTCCGGCACCACTGCGGACGGCAGCGATGGCTGAGCTCGGCATTGCCCGCCTCAGCTCGGCCGCTCCAGACTTCCAGGCGCGGCTGGATGAGCTGCTTGCCTGGGACGTCGCGGAAGACAGCGAGGTGCTGGAGATCGCTCGCGGCGTGATCGCCCGGGTGCGAGCCGAAGGTGATGCGGCGGTGCTCGACTTCACGCGCCGTTTCGATCGGCTGGATGTTGCCGGGATCGACCAGACACGGCTGATACCGGATGACTTCGCCGCAGCCTGGGGACGGATCGGCGAGGCCGAGCGGGACGCCCTCAGCACCGCGGCGGACCGGGTGCGTGCTTATCACGAGCATCAGCTCTCCGAGCCCTGGACCTACACGGACGAGCTGGGCAATCGGCTCGGCCAGAAAGTCACGCCGCTCGACCGGGTCGGCGTCTACGTCCCCGGTGGGCAGGCGGCCTATCCGTCGACGGTGCTGATGACGGCGATACCGGCCCGGGTTGCCGGCGTCGGTGAGGTTGTGATGACGGTGCCGACACCGGATGGGGTGCGCAACGACCTGGTCCTCGCGGCGGCGCACATTGCCGGCGTCGATGTCGGTTTCACCGTCGGCGGCGCGCAGGCGATTGCCGCGCTGGCGATCGGCACCGGGACGATTCCGAAGGTCGACAAGATCGTCGGCCCGGGCGGCGTTTTCGTGGCGGCTGCCAAGCGTCTGGTCTACGGCGAGGTCGGGATCGACATGGTGGCCGGGCCCAGCGAAGTGCTGGTGATCGCCGATGGCAGCTCACCCGTTGATTGGGTTGTTTACGATCTTTTTTCTCAGGCCGAGCACGACGAGGCCGCGCAGGCCCTGCTGCTGAGCCCGGACCCCGACTATCTGGACGCGGTTGCGGCTGCCATGGCCCGGCACCTCGCCGCAGCCCCGCGCAAAGAGACCATAGCGGCGTCCCTGCGCAATCGCGGCGCGCTCATTCAGGTTGCCGATCTTGCCGAAGCGGTCTCGATCGCCAACCGCATTGCTCCGGAGCATCTGGAGCTCTGCGTGGCGGAACCCGAGTCCTGGCTGGAAGAGATCCGTCATGCCGGCGCCATCTTCCTCGGGCCCCACTCTCCGGAGGTGATGGGGGATTACACCGCGGGGCCGAGCCACGTCCTGCCCACCTACGGCTCGGCGCGCTTCTCTTCACCGCTGGGCGTCTACGACTTTCAGAAGAAAAGCTCCGTCATCCAGCTGTCGGCGGCAGGCAGCGAGCATCTGGCCAGAGCGTCGGCGATTCTCGCCCATGGCGAGGGGCTGACGGCCCATGCCCGGGCCGCGGAGGTTCGGCTCGCCGGCTACTCGCACAACGAAGGGGACGGCTGAGCCGAATCCGCGGTCAGCGCTCCGGGCGCCGCCCGGCCTCTACCTGGACCGCCAGGGTTGCGACGCGACCGTCTGGCTCGGTTCGATGAATGCTCAGCGCGATCGTCTGGCCGGGGCTGGTCATGCCGACCAGGCGGGAAAACGCGTTCGGGTCCTGCACCGGCTCACCGTTGACGCCGGTAATGAGGTCGAGCACCTGGAGGCCTGCCTGGTCCGCCGGGCCGGCGGCTTCGATCCCGCTGATGCGGATGCCGCTGCCACGCGGTGCCGGGCTATTCTCCAGGCTCAAGCCGAGCCAGCCGCGGGTGACCGAGCCGTGCTCGATGATCTCTTCCAGCACCCCGTAAGCGAGATCCGCCGGTAACGCGAAGCCCACCCCCATACCTTCGCCGCTCGGGCTCAGGATCAGGGTGTTGATGCCGAGCAATCGGCCGCTGGCATCGATCAGCGCGCCACCGGAATTGCCCGGATTGATCGCCGCGTCCGTCTGCAGGAAATCGTCGTACGGGCTTGCGCTGACGCTGGCCCGGCCGGTGGCGCTGATGATGCCGGCGGAAACCGTTTGCCCGATGCCGAAGGGATTGCCGATCGCCAGGGCGACGTCGCCAACGGCGACCCCTGCCGGATCGCCCAGGGTGATGGCCGTGAGGTCAGGGAGGTTGACCCGCACCACCGCCAGATCGGTCAGGCGGTCGCTGCCGACCAGGCGGGCTTCAGCCGTTCTGCCGTCGGCGAGCATCACCAGCACCTCGCTGGCTCCATCGATCACGTGTGCGTTGGTGACGATGAAGCCGTCCGGATGAACGATGACGCCGGAACCGAGCGAGGTCCGGTCCACCCCCATCAACCGGTCGCACCAGGGTTTCAGCCTTGGTTCGTTCAGGCAGCTCGGCGGTACCTCACGCACCGTTGAGTAGATGTTCACCACCGACGGTGCGGCGCGCTCCACCGCGCTGGCGTAGCCCGTTATCGGCGCCGTAGCTGCTGGCGCCACGGTCTGCGGGTCTGCGCCGCGCAGAAAGAAGACCAGACCGGCACCAACAAGCAGACCGATCAGACCGGGCAGCAGCCAGTGATGCACGCGGGGAGCCTCTGATTGAATCGAAGGCGCAGAGTTTAGCCTGCCTGATCGGGCGAAGCGTAGCGGGGTCGGCGGACGGGCAGGCGTTGTCCGGCATCGGGCAAGCGGCTAAAGTCGCCGGCATGACACCAGTAGAAAAATATCAACAACTACTGGCCGACCCTCAGTTTTTCGAAGACCCAGAACAGCGCCGGGTGGTGGATCTGTTCGAGGCCCTGTATCAGATTTTGCGGGCGCGGGGGAAGCGCAGCCAGAGTTTGCTCGGCCGGCTCGGCAGTTTCAGCCGCAAGGTCGACGCGCCTGTTATGGGTCTTTACCTCTGGGGTGGCGTGGGTCGTGGCAAGACCATGCTCATGGATCTGTTCTACGAGTGCCTGCCCCCGGGGGACCGCCTGCGCATGCACTTCCATCGCTTCATGCAGCGGGTGCACGGGGAGCTGAACGAGCTCTCGGGCACGCCCGACCCGCTCAAGGTGGTGGCGGAACGGATCGCCGATGAGACCCGGGTCATCTGCTTCGATGAGTTCTTCGTCTCCGACATCGGCGATGCCATGATCCTCGGCGAGCTGTTCGAGCATCTCTTCGAGCGCGGGATCACGCTGGTGGCGACCAGCAATGTGGAGCCTGATCTGCTCTACGAGAACGGCCTGCAACGTCGGCGCTTCCTGCCGGCGATCGAAGCCATCAAGGCCCACACCCGCGTGCACTGCCTGGACTCGGACACGGACTACCGGCTGCGGGTGCTGGAACGGGCGGAGATCTACCACGTGCCGCTGGACGCTGCCGCCGAGAAGAGCCTCTCGCACAGCTTCCATGCGCTGGCGCCGGAGCCGCCGCAGGAAAAGGTGGCGCTCAACATCGAGAACCGGATCATCAACGCCCGCATGGTTGCCGAAGACGTGGCCTGGTTCGAGTTCGCTGAGCTGTGCGAGGGTCCACGGAGCCAGAACGACTACATCGAGCTGTCGCGGATCTTCCACGCGGTGCTGATCAGCAACGTGCGCCGGTTCAGTGGCCGTGATGAGGATGCTGCCCGGCGCTTCATCTCTCTGGTCGACGAGTTTTACGACCGGAACGTCAAGCTGATTATCTCGGCGGACGCGGAAATCGAGGATCTCTACGCGGGAGATCGGCTCCGGTTCGAGTTCGAACGGACCAAGAGCCGGCTGCTGGAGATGCAGTCCCATGACTATCTCGCCCGCTCGCACCTGCCCTGAGCTCGTTACCCCCTGCTGCCGGCCTGAAAGCCACGGTTTGCGGGCCTCTCCGCCGGGATCCGAGGCCCGGAACCGGTCTCAGGATTCTGTTGTAAATGCCAGGGCGCTCCGCTAAGATTCGCGCTCCCAAAATTCCGGCCCCCGCATCTGGCGCCGGGATGTGCGAAAAACCTATAAATTAGAAAGACCTAGGCGCTTCCGGAGCGTCTCGGCCAACAGAACAAGACACCACCACATGAAGACTGTGAGCACCCGTCCGCAAGACGTCGACCGCACCTGGTTCGTCGTGGACGCCGAAAACAAGACGCTGGGCCGGCTGGCAACCGAGATTGCCCACCGCCTCCGCGGCAAGCACAAGCCCGAATACACCCCGCACGTGGACACCGGCGATTACATCGTGGTGGTGAATGCCGAGAAGGTCCGGGTAACGGGCAACAAGTTCAACGACAAGATGTACTACCGCCACAGTGGCTACCCGGGCGGCATCAAGGAGATGAACTTCAAGGACATGCAGGACCGGCACCCGGAGCGCATCGTCGAAAAGGCAGTGAAGGGCATGCTGCCGAAGAACCCGCTCGGTCGGGCCATGTTCAAGAAGCTGAAGGTGTATTCCGGTGCCGAGCACCCGCACGCCGCGCAGCAACCCCAACCCCTGGAAATCTGATAAAGGAACCGGAAGGGCATGCAGAATTACGGAACCGGTCGCCGCAAGACCTCAGCTGCCAGAGTGTTCATCACGCCGGGCAGCGGCAACATCTCGGTAAACAACGCTCCGCTCGACCAGTACTTCGGTCGGGAAACGGCGCGGATGATTGTCCGCCAGCCGCTGGAAGTTGCAGAAGTTACCGATAAGTTCGACGTCAAAGTCACCGTTCGCGGCGGCGGCAACTCCGGCCAGGCGGGCGCTATCCGCCACGGCATCGCCAGAGCGCTGGTCGAGCAGGACGAAAACCTGCGCGTGCCGCTGCGCCGAGCCGGATTCCTGACCCGGGATGCCCGGGAGGTTGAGCGCAAGAAGGTTGGCCTGAGAAAGGCGCGCAAGCGTCCTCAGTTCTCCAAGCGCTGATTGGTTCGTGCCGATCGCTACGGCGGTCGTGGTCGTGTTTGCTCGCGTGTGAGGAGAGGCGTGAGCAAGCTCTGACGGAAGGCGCGGGTCGGCCTTGATCTGTTCGACCATCTGATCGTCCTTCAGCTCGAAAAAATAAGCCTCCAGTTGATCCGAAACCACCGGGTTGGTGGGCGAGATATGTTAAACTGGGGCGTTTTTCAACAATTGCGGGAGCAAGAAGCTGTGAGCAGCAGCGGTCCAGATACCCCTTCGACTGATCAGTCAGATCCCGGCCCGAAAAGCATCGACAAAACGGGCTTCAACAAGCAGCGACGTTACTTCCTCATCGGCGCCACTTCCGTGGTCGGCGGCGTAGGCGTGGTCGGTGCTGCGGTTCCCTTCGTCGCTTCCTGGATGCCCTCGGCGAAAGCCCGAGCGCTGGGTGCGCCGATCACCATCGACATCTCCAAGCTGCAGCCTGGCGAGATGCTCGGTCCGGTGCCGGCCTGGCGTGGTCAGCCGGTGTTCGTCATCTATCGCAAACCGGAAGCCATCGAGGTTCTCGAGCAGCAGACGGAAGACCTGGCGGATCCGGATTCCGAAAACCAGGACATGCAACCGTCCTACGCCCAGAACCCGTGGCGTTCCAAGCGCCCGGAAATCGGCGTTTACGTTGGTCTCTGTACTCACCTCGGCTGCTCGCCGAAGTTCCACGGCGAAGTGCAGCCGGAGCCGTTCGACGAGAACTGGCAGGGTGGCTTCTTCTGTCCCTGCCATGGCTCCAAGTTCGATATGGCTGGCAGGGTGACCAAAGGCGTTCCCGCGCCGGACAACCTGCCCGTGCCGCCTTATCAGTTCCTGAGTGACAACGTCATCCAGGTTGGCGTAGACGAGGAGACGGCGTAATGGCAGAGCAGAACGCAAGCCCGGAAGGCCCCGGCAAGATGGAGAAGATGTGGTCTGATGCCATCGGCTGGGTGGATGAGCGCTTCCCGCTCACCGAAACCTTCGAATACCACATGTCGAAGTACTACGCGCCGAAGAACTTCAACTTCTGGTACTACTTCGGCGTGCTGTCCATGGTGGTGCTGGTCATTCAGCTGGTCACCGGCATCTGGCTCACCATGAGCTACTCACCGGCCACGGCGTTTGCCTCGGTCGAGTACATCATGCGGGATGTGGAGTACGGCTGGCTGCTTCGCTATCTGCACTCCACGGGGGCGTCGGCCTTCTTCGTGGTCGTCTACCTGCACATGTTCCGCGGCATGATGTACGGCTCCTACCGCAAGCCCAGGGAGCTGCTCTGGATCATCGGCATGGCGATTTTCGCTGTCCTGATCATCGAGGGCTTTGCCGGTTACCTGCTGCCCTGGGGCAACATGTCCTTCTGGGCCGGCCAGGTGATCGTCTCGCTGGTTGGTGCCATTCCGATCATCGGTCCGGACCTGATGGAGTGGGTCCGTGGTGACTTCCTGATGTCGGACATCACCCTGAACCGCTTCTTCGCGCTGCACGTCGTCGCCTTGCCGCTGATCCTGGTGATGCTGGTGTTCGTGCACATCGTCGCCCTCCATCACGTTGGCTCCAACAACCCGGACGGCGTCGAGATCAAGCAGCACAAGGATGAGAACGGCATCCCGCTCGACGGCATTCAGTTCCACCCCTACTACACCATCGGCCACGACCTGCCGGCCATCGCCATGTTCCTGATCTTCTTCTGCGCCGTGGTCTTCTTCGCGCCGGAGATGGGTGGGTACTTCATCGAGAAGCCGAACTTCGAGGCGGCCAACCCACTGAAGACGCCGGAGCACATCGCCCCGGTCTGGTACTACACGCCGTTCTACGCGATGCTGCGCGCCGCAACGTACCCGCTGTTCGGCCTCGACGCCAAGTTCTGGGGCTTCGTGGTCATGGCCGGCGCCATCGTCATCCCGTTTGCGCTGCCCTGGCTCGATCGCTCGCCGGTCAAGTCGATCCGCTACAAAGGCATGATCTCCAAATTCATGCTCGGGCTGTTCGTCGTGACCTTCTTCGTGCTCGGCTACCTGGGCACCATCGCCCCGTCGGAGATCGCCACCCTGATCGCTCAGATCGGCACGGCCATCTACTTCGCCTACTTCATGCTCATGCCCTGGTACACCAGGGTCGAGAAGACGAAGCCGGTCCCGGACCGGATAACGACGTCGCATTAGGGTAGGGGCAGTGAGCATGCAAAGCGTAAAGAAGAACATGAAAAACGTCAGACAAGTGCTGGTCCGATCCCTGATGATCGCGGCTCTGTTGCCGGGCGCGGCGTTTGCTGCCAGCAGCAGCAACTGGCCCATGGAGCCGATGGATCCGAACCTGCAGGATCTGCCCTCGCTGCAGAACGGCTGGAAGCTCTACGTCAACTACTGCCTGGGCTGCCATTCGCTGGAGTATCAGCGCTACGAGCGCACGGCGGACGATCTCGGCGTGCCGCACGACATCGCCCTGGAGCAGCTGGTGTTTACCGGCCAGAAGATCGGCGAGCACATGACCACGGCCATGCAGCCGGATCTGGCCAAAGAGTGGTTCGGCGCGCCGCCGCCGGATCTCACCATGGTTGCCCGCACCCGTGGCGAAGAGTGGCTCTACAACTACCTGAAGACCTTCTACATCGACGAGTCCCGGCCTTTCGGCGTCAACAACAAGGTGTTCCCCAACGTCGGCATGCCGAACGTGCTGGCGGAGCTGCAGGGCGTGCAGCGGTCAGCCTGCGTGCAGATGCCGAAGATTGCTGACAATGGCGGCGAGATGCGCGATCCGTTGACGGGCGCGCCGATCACCGAAGAGCGTTGTGGGCAACTGGTGGTCGACGAAGGTACCGGCAGCATGAGTGCCGAGGAGTTCGATCAGGCGATTTACGACATCGCGAACTTCCTCTACTACACCGGCGAGCCGAGCAGGCTGGAACGCCATCGCACCGGTGTTTACGTAATCCTGTTTCTCGTGATCCTCTACGTCTTCACCTTCCTGCTGGGCCGTGAGTTCCAGAAGGACGTTAAGTAGGCGGTTCGACGCAGGAAAAAAACGGGGCAACCTGATGGCGGCGTGACTGCGCGCCGCCGGGCTGAGCGCAACACCCGCTGATCACACATTTTCCAATTGCCGGCGCGCCCGCGTCGGCACCATCGAAGAGACTTCCATAGGTTTAGCATGAGCGTAGTGACAAAACGATCTTCCATGACGCTGTTCTCGGACGCACGCGATCAGTACTCGCATCGGGTGAGAATGGTGCTGGCAGAGAAAGGTGTGACGGTGGACATCGTCGACGTGGATCCGTCGAACAAGCCGGAAGATCTAGCGGAGATCAACCCTTACAACAGCCTGCCCACGCTGCTGGATCGCGACCTGGTGCTCTACGAGGCGAACGTGATCATGGAGTACCTGGACGAGCGCTTCCCGCACCCGCCGTTGCTGCCTGTGTATCCGGTTCAGCGCGCGCTGTCGCGCCTCTGGATCACCCGGGTCGAGCGGGAGTGGAGCGGACGTCTCGATGTGCTGATGGCTGGTAAAGGCAGAGAGACGGTGCTCACCAAGGCCCGCAAAGAGCTGCGCGAAAGCATCATCAGCATCGCGCCGATCTTCGCCGAGAAGCCGTTCTTCATGAACGAAGAGTTCACGCTGGTGGACTGCTGCGTCGCGCCGATCCTCTGGCGCCTGAAAGAGGTGGATATCAACCTGCCTGAGAAGTCGACCCGACCGCTGCAGAAGTACATGCAGATGATCTTCGAGCGGGATGGCTTTCGTGCCAGCCTCACCGAGACCGAACTGGAAATGCGCGAGTAGCGCGTGACCCAGCTGCCCAAGCGCCCCTATCTGCTGCGGGCGCTCTACGACTGGATCGTCGACAGCGAGCTGACCCCGTACCTGCTGGTGACCGTGGACGATGCCTCCGTGCAGGTGCCGGAGGAGTATGTCAGCGAAGGCAAGATCGTTCTGAACGTCTCGCCCATGGCGGTTCGGGAGCTGGATCTCGGCCAGGAAGCAGTGACTTTTTCCGGCCGTTTCGGCGGGCGGCCGTTTCCGATCCACGTGCCCATGGCCAGCATTCAGGCGATCTACGCCAAAGAAACCGGCGAGGGCATGATGTTCGAACCTGAGAGCATAGAGCCCGAGCCAACACCTCCGGATGACGGCTCACCCGACCCGGGTGCGGACTCGTCAGCACCAGGAAGTCATCTGAAAGTCGTCAAGTAGCGTCGAACGCACTTCTGATCCACTTAAGGCTCGGATCCGACTCCGGGCCCGACAGCGAAACCACATCGAAACGACAGGGTGAGTGCCGGTAAGCGGCGTGCCGCCCGAGCCAGCTTGCGGCCGCACGGCTGAGTCGACGCTGCTTCTGCCGGGTCACGCTGGCCCGGCCGTCACCCCAGCGATTGCTGGCCCGATAGCGAACCTCGACGAAAACGATGGTGCCCCCCTCCCGGCAGACCAGATCAAGCTCACCGAAGCGGCGACGGAAGTTCCTGTCGAGGGTGATCAGCCCGTGCCGGTTGAGATGTGCCTGCGCGCAGGCCTCGGCCCAGCTGCCCTTAGCCCCTGTGCTCAGTCGTCGGCTCCGGCGCCGATCAGGATTGCGGAGCCGCGCACTTTCCCGCCGGAGATCACGCCCCAGGCGAGCTCTCTGCTGATCCGTCCGTCCGCTTGTCTGCGCAACAGGCCGGTGCTGCCGGCGAGCATCAGCTCGCCCTCCGGATCAAGGCGCTCTGCCACCCTGAACGCATCGGACCCGAGAGCGATGAGCGACGCGAACGGGTTGTTGGCAAGGTCGAACGGCTGCGCCAGATCGCTGAACACCGGGTCACCGGCCAGGAAGTAAGGCAGCTCGCTGACGTGGAAGCCACCCAGCTCGCTCAGGCTGCCCGGTCGGGCCCGGCGGGTGGTCTGGGAGCTGGCGTAGACGGGCAGATGGCTGGCGAAGTGAAACCTCAGCGCCGGCACCAGCGCGTTGGCCTCTGTGTTGTCGATCAGCGCGATCACCGCGTCGACGTCCTCACGAGCGCGAGGCAGAAACTCGAGCTCCTCACCCAGCAGCCTGGCCAGCTCGTCCCGGCGATCCTGGCTGCCGGCCACATGCATGGCCGCGCCGACGGACTCGGTGATCGTGCGCAGGTCGGTGAACGGCTGCACGGTCAGCTCCAGGGTCTGACCCTGACTGTGCTCGCTGAGGGTGCGGCGCGCGCGCAGGGACCAGTCGTCGTAGTTGTGAAACAGCAGCGCCCGCGAGACCCCGTCCGCTGCCAGCCTTCGCGCAATGGTCCTGGCCTCGTCTTCAATGGCGAGCCCGAGCTGGTTGAAGCCCATGGCCATCGGGGCGTCCGCATCCAGGTAGTTCAAGGCCAGCACCGGAATCTCCGGGTTCAGCCCGCTCAGCTCAGTAACGGCCGGCTTCTGCAGGGGGCCGACGATCAGATCCGCGCCGTCAGCCAGAACCCGCTCGTAAAGAACGGCTACCGGTTCAGCGGCGGTGTCGTAAACGCTGAGCGTCAGCCAGTCGGCGGCTTGCGCGGTCAGGCTGGCAGCGATGAATCCGTCCCGCACCGATTCGCCGGCACGAGCCAGCGGCCCGGAGAGCGGCAGCAGCAGGGCGACATGAGTGGGCGTTGCTTCCTGCTCGAGCAAGCGGCTGACTGCGCTCGGCGGGATGAGTGCCGCCGGATGCTCCGGGTGCTGGCGCAACCAGCTGCGGACGGCATCGCGGCTGTCCGCGCGGGAGAAGGGTGAGACGGTTGCCTGCTGCAGGCTCCGCCAGCCCGGCAGGTGTCTGAGCGCCTGTTCGGTCTGTCGGCGCTGAGGGCTGCTGCCGGTGAGGCTCAGCGAGCGATTGAGCAGCTGCCAGATCTGCTCGTTGTAGTCCGGATTGTCGCCCGCTGCCGCGACCAGATCCTCAAGCGCGCAGTCGATGTCGCCTGCCGCTTCGCACAGCGCGCTGGAGACGTGCAGGGCCCTGGGCGTCCGGCGGGCGTCGTAGGGCACCGCCTCCAGGGCCAGGCCCGCGGCGGTCAGATCGCCGCGCTGAACGGCGAGGGTGGCGGTCAGCAGATGGTAGTCAGGGAGCAGCTCCTCTGCCAGCCAGCCGGGTTCGAGCAGGCTGTAGGCGCGCTCAGCGCCTGCAAAGTCGGCAGCCATCCGCATCGTTTCCTCGGCCGAGCCCTCGGATGGTACGGCGGGTACTTCCAGGTACGCCCAGGCAGCTTCCAGGTAGAGCGCTGCCGCCTCGTCCGCCGGGGCGCTTGCCGCCTGCTGCATCAGCGCCGCGGCGGTGGCGGAGGTTTCAGGCGCTGGGCTGGGTGTGGTCGGTTCGCTCGGGGTGCTGGTCGCGCAGGCCTGCAGCACTGAGATCAGGAGGCCGCAGCAGACCAGGGCAAGCGCTCGGGGCTTCCCGTTCGCAGGGTGGATGTGTTTACTCTTGTGCATGACGGACAAACCTGAACCGAGCCTGGAAGCCGGGGTGCTCTACGTGGTGGCGACGCCCATTGGACACCTGGACGACATCTCGCGACGAGCGCTGGATGTCCTGAGCGCCGTGCAGACGATCGCCGCCGAGGATACCAGACGGACGCTGTCACTGCTGCGCGCCTATGCCCTGGAAGCGCCGAAAGTCGTGGCGCTGCATGAGCACAACGAGATCGAGGTTGCTGCCCGGCTGCTGACCCAACTGCAGGCCGGGAGCACGGCAGCGCTGGTCAGTGACGCCGGCACGCCGCTACTGTCGGATCCGGGCTATCACCTGGTGCGCATGTGCTTCGAGGCGGACGTGCCGGTGCGCCCGGTACCCGGGCCGAGCGCGGTGATCGCGGCGATGAGCGTCTGCCCGCTGCCGTTGAGCGGCTGCCGCTTCGAGGGGTTTCTGCCGGCTCGGGCGGGTGCCCGCAAAGCGACGCTCACCAGCTTGCTGGAAGCCGGGCCGCCGGTGGTTTTCTTCGAGGCGCCGCACCGGCTCAGAGATTGCCTGCTTGCGCTGGCCGCGCTCGCCCCGGAGCGGCAACTGTTTGTCGCCCGGGAGATGACGAAGCGCTTCGAGACCTACCTGGTCGGCACGCCGGCAGAACTGATCGAGCAGATGGATGCCGCGGAGCAGTGGCGCGGGGAAGTGGTCTGCATACTCGAAGGGGCAGGGGACCACAGTGCCGGCACGGCTGAGCAGCAGCGGGTGATGCGGATTCTGGCGGCGGAGCTGTCGCCCGCGCAGGCGGCTCGCCTGGGCGCGCAGATTCTCGGGGTGAAGAAAAAGGAACTGTACGGGCTCGGCAGTGACGGCGACTAGCGGCCTGGGCGCTGCTTAAGGCAATTGCCGTTATACTGCAGAAGAGCTGGCCAGACAGTCGCTGGTGGTGCCTCTCTGACGAGGAGCACCGCGAGAGGAAAGTCCGGGCTCCACAGGACAAGGGCGCCAGGTAACGCCTGGGGGGCGAAAGCCCACGGAAAGTGCCGCAGAAAGCAAACCGCCTAAGGCGTGGTGGCAACACCGCGAACGGTAAGGGTGAAAGGGTGCGGTAAGAGCGCACCGCGCGCCTGGCAACAGGCGCGGCAGGGTAAACCCCGCCCGGAGCAAGGCCAAATAGGAATCCATCTGATGTGGTCCGCATCGGATTCGGGTAGGCTGCTCGAGGCGCTCGGCGACGGGCGCCCTAGATGAATGACTGTCGCCCCATCGCGCCATTTCATGGCGGTATGGGGGTTACAGAACCCGGCTTATCGGCCAGCTCGTTTTTTCGCTCTTTTTTGCTCTTGTTTGGACTTAAACCCTCTTTTTTTAGTCCGAAACGTTCTCAAACTTAATGTAGATTCTAGATATTCCCGCCTAGTAGAGGTTTTATCGACAATAACCACTAAATCCCACCCCAGATAGCCGAAAAAACCCTTATGAATCCGAGAGTTATGGCTTTCAGGCTGGTTGACAGGGTTTCTCTCCGCCATATAGTGTGGCGATCTGGGATTTTGTGGGAAAAAGTGGTTTTTCCGGGCCAATTCCCTGGCTGAACGGAAGAGCATTGGGTGGGGATCATGTTTCGCGGGATCAACTCGGCAACCCTCGACGGTAAGGGGCGCATGGCGCTCCCTACCCGCTTTCGGGAATCGCTCATGGTTGCGTCCGAAGGAAAGATCGTCGTCACCATCGATACCGGCGAGAAGTGCCTGCTGCTCTACCCCCTGTTCGAGTGGGAGATTGTCCAGCGCAAGCTGGAAGGTCTGCCGAACATCATCGAGAACGCCCGGCGCCTGCAGCGACTGCTGATCGGCCATGCCACCGACGTGGAGATGGACGGTCAGGGCCGGATCCTGCTGCCGGCCATGCTTCGCGGCTTCGCCAACCTGGAGAAGAAGCTGGTGCTGGTGGGCCAGGGCAACAAGCTCGAGATCTGGAGCGCCGACCACTGGCAGGCGCGAATGGATGACTGGCTGTCCGACGAGTCCGGGCTGGCCACGGATGCGGACGAATTCACCGGCCTTTCTGTGTGAGCGATGCATCGCACCTGCCGGTACTGCTGAAGGAGGCGATCGAGGCGGTGACCATTCGGGCACCTTACTGGGAGAACGCCGATCACGCGGGGCTGTACGTCGATGCCACTTTCGGGCGTGGCGGTCATGCCCGGGCGCTGCTGGAACGCCTCGGTCCGGATGATCGCCTGCTGGCGATCGATCGTGATCCGGAGGCCATCGCCGCAGGCAGGCGGCTGATGGCCGAAGAGCCGCGGCTGACCGTGCAGCAGGCGCGTTTTTCCGAGCTCGCCCAGGTGCTGGCCGATGCAGGCGTCGGCCGGGCGCGGGCGGTGCTCATGGATCTGGGCGTTTCCTCGCCGCAACTCGATGACCCGAGCCGCGGCTTCAGCTTCAGGGCCAGTGGCCCGATCGACATGCGCATGGATCCGGAAACCGGTGAGCCTGCCGGTGACTGGCTGAATCGTGCGGAAGAGAAAGAGATTGCCCGGGTCATCCGAACCTATGGCGAAGAGCGCTTCGCAAACCGGATCGCCGCCGCCATCGTCCGGGCCCGGCCGCTCGAGGACACCCGGGCGCTGGCAGACGTGATTCGCAGCGCCGTGCCCAGCCGTCGTGGCGGTCGCGGCGAGAAGAAGAGCGATGACGCCACCCGTTCCTTCCAGGCCATCCGCATGCACGTCAACGAAGAGCTCGAGGAGATCGATGCCGGCCTGCAAGCCGCCTTCGACGTGCTAGAGCCCGGCGGCCGGCTGGCCGTGATCAGCTTCCACTCCCTGGAAGACCGGGCTGTGAAGCGGACCTTCAGGCGTCTCGCCAGTGGCCCGGCGCTGCCGAAAGGGCTGCCCGTGCGCGCCGCTGAGGTGGCGCCAGACGGCAGGATAGTCGGCTCGCCGATCCGCGCGGATGCGCGGGAGCTGGCGGCCAACCCCCGGGCTCGAAGCGCCACGCTCCGGGTTCTGGAGCGCTCGTCGACCGAGGCTGAATCCACATGAGCGGTCGGACGTTTGCTCTGTTCGCTCTGGCGCTGGCGTTCGCCGTGCTCTCCGGGATTCAGGTCGCCATCGGCACCCAGGACGTGCGCGAGCGTCATCGGGCGCTGCAGGCACTGCAGCTCGAGCTCGACCGGGCGGTGGAGATGTACAGCCGGCTGCAGCTGGAGCTGGCGGCGGTTGCTGCTTATCAGAACGTGGAGCGGACGGCGGAAGAGTCTCTGGGCATGTCGTTTCCCTCGGACGTCGAGAGGGTCTCGCCCTGATGGCCTGGCGCCACTTCACGCTCGTCGGTTTCTTTCTGCTGGCCAGCCTTGGCCTGGTGGTGCGGGTCGCCTACCTGAACGTGACCGAAGGCCAGTTCCTGATCGACCAGGGCGAGCGCCGCTCCATCAAATCGCAGGAAATTGCCGCCCATCGAGGCGTTATCTACGACCGGTTCGGCGAGCCGCTGGCGGTCAGCACCCCGGTGGCCGCCGTCTACACCAACCCGCGTTCTGGCGCCCTGGATCCGGACAGTCGGGCCCAGCTCTGCGCCGTGCTGGAGCTCGACTGCGGCCAACTCGCCCGGGACCTCGAGAAGCAGGCAAACCAGAGCTTTGCCTATATCCAGCGTGGCGTTGCCTGGGAAGCCGTGCAGCAACTCAGGGCGCTGAACCTATCCGGCGTCGAGTTCATCAAGGAGTACCGGCGCTTCTATCCGGCCGGCGAGACAACGGCACACGTGGTGGGCATCACCGATATAGATGACGTCGGCATCGAAGGCATCGAGAAGTCTTTCGAGTCGACGCTGCAGGGTGAGCCAGGGCGTCGGGTGGTGCTGAAAGATCGGCGCGGCAACGTGATCAAAGACCTGGATTCCGGCCAGGCTGCCCGGTTCGGCGCCGACCTCACGCTCAGCATCGATCTGCGCCTGCAGTTCCTGGCCTACCGGGAGCTGAAAGCTGCCGTGCAGAGTCATCGGGCGATCTCCGGCGCCATGGTCATGCTCGACGTCGAAACGGGCGAGATCCTCGCCATGGTCAATCAACCCGCCTACAACCCCAACGATGTGCTCACCAGTACCTACGGCATGCGCAACCGGGCGGTGACCGACATCTACGAGCCGGGCTCCACCATGAAGCCGTTCGCCGTGCTGGCGGCGCTGGAGAGCGGCAAGTTCGAGCGCAGCACGCTGATCGACACTGCACCGGGCTGGGTCCGGGTGGGCAGAGATACGGTGCGTGGTAAGAACCGCGGCCGGATCAGCATGGAAACGGTACTGAAGAAGTCGAGTCAGGTCGGCATTGCCAAGATCGCCATGGAGCTAGATGAGCGGGCGGTATTCGAAGTCATGACCCGGGGTGGCGTCGGCGAGTATCTCGGCGTCGGCCTGCCCGGTGAGGTGAACGGCAAGCTGACCGATGCCCAGCTCAGCAAGCCCATCGTGCGGACCACGCTTGCCTTCGGTTACGGGCTCGCCATCACCCCATTGCAGCTCGCGGATGCCTACATGACCCTCGCCCTGGGTGGCGTTCGTCGGCCTGTCAGCATCCTGCGCCAGGAAGTGGCGCCGGCAGGCGTGCGGGTGTACGACGCAGACCTGGTGGCCGAGCTGGTGCGGATGATGGAAGGGGTCACCGAGCAGGACGGCACGGCGGCCGGGGCGAAGGTGGCAGGCTATCGGGTGGCGGGCAAAACCGGCACGATCCGCAAAGTCGGCGCCAATGGCTACGATGATGGCCGGCACGCGGCCTGGTTCGCCGGGATGATTCCTGCGACCCGGCCTCGGATCGTTACGGTGATACTGATCGATGAACCTCAGGGCGAAGAGTATGGCGGTGGCGACGTGGCGGGTCCGGTCTACGGCCGCGTCATGGCCAGGGCCGTACACCTGCTCGGCATCCCGCCGGACGACCTGCAGCTGGCGGAGGCGTCACCGTGACGGCCGTGGCGATCCCCCTGCAGAACCTGCTGGCCGAGCTCGAGATCAGCGGCGTGCCGGAGGCGGTTGGCGCGCTGTCGGTAACCGGGATCAGCGATGACTCCAGAGCCGTCTGCGCGGGCGATTTGTTTGTCGCCGTACGCGGCGAAGCCAGTGACGGCCATGACTACGTGGCGGCAGCAGCAGCCTCTGGCGCGGTTGCGATCCTGGCGGAACGGGACGTGGCGGCCGACGTCCCGGTGCTGGTGGCGGATGATCTGAAGCGTCAGCGCAGCGCCGTGGCGGATCTGGTCTACGCGCAGCCGAGCGCTGCCCTGACCTGCGTTGGGGTGACCGGCACCAACGGCAAAACGTCCATCGCCTGCTACGTCGCCGAGCTGGCGGCCAGGCTCGGCCGGCCGGCGGGGTACATGGGCACCATCGGTTGGGGCGAGCCCGGCGCGCTGTCGGCAGCGAGCCTGACCACCGAGAGCGCCATCATGGTGCAGGCGCGGTTGGCAGACTTCAGAGATCGTAGCCTGGACTGGGCCGTGCTGGAGGTGAGCTCGCACGCGCTGGATCAGCACCGGGTCGACGCGGTCCGATTCAACTACGCGGTGTTCAGCAACCTGTCACGAGACCACCTGGACTACCACGGAGATTTTGAGAGTTACGGCCGCGCCAAAGCCCGTCTGTTCCGCTTCCCGGAGCTGGCGGCGGCGGTGATCAATCTGGACGACGACTTCGGTCGAGCCCTGGCCCAGGAGCTGGCCGGCGCCGTCGAGGTGCTCGGCTACGGCGAGGATGTTGCCGCCTCGATCCGCTGGTCAGAGCTCGACTACCACAGCGCCGGCGTCCGCGGCTGCTTCCACACGCCCTGGGGCGACGCGCGCTTCGAGCTGCCCCTGTTCGGGGACTTCTCGGTGGCCAACGCGGCGGCCGCGCTGGCGGTGCTCTGCCACTCGGGCTGCTCGCTGCCGGACGTGGTGGCGGCGCTCGCGACGCTGACGCCGGTGCCCGGCAGGGTGGAGTTTTTTACCGGGGCGCCGACGCTGGTGGTGGATTACGCGCACACCCCGGACGCGCTGGCGAAGATGCTGGCGTCCCTGCGGCCGCACCTGGCTGACGCCGAGGGAGAAAAAAGCCGGTTGATCTGCCTGTGCGGCAGCGGCGGAGATCGTGACCGGGGCAAACGCCCGCTCATGGCGGCCGCAGCCTGCGAGCATGCGGACGAGGTCTGGCTGACCAGCGACAACCCGCGAAGCGAAGACCCCGCCGCCATCATCGACGACATGCTGCAGGGCGTCCCGGCCAACGCCAGCGTCCAGGTCTGCGTCGACCGGCGTGAGGCCATCGAGGCTGCGGTGCGCTCGGCGGGCGCCGGTGATCTGGTGGTGATTGCGGGCAAGGGCCACGAGGACTACCAGGAAGTAAACGGGCAGCGGCTGCCCTTCGATGATCGGGCCATTGCGCGCGCCCTCACCCATCCGCCTACGGAGGGCAACTGATGCTGCTCTGGCTGACTGAGTTTCTCTCCGAGTACATTTCCGGCTTCTCGGTGTTCCAGTACCTGACGTTCAGAACCATGGTCAGCGTGGTCACCGCGCTGGCGATGTCGCTGCTGATCGGGCCCTACGTGATCGACCGCCTGTCGCATCACCAGATTGGCCAGACCGTGCGCGAAGACGGGCCGGAAAGTCATTTCAGCAAGGCCGGCACGCCGACCATGGGTGGCGCGCTCATCCTAATCGTCATCCTGATCACGACCCTGGCCTGGGGTGATCTCAGCAACCGCTACGTGTGGACGGTGCTGCTGGTGACGCTGGCGTTCGGGGTCATCGGCTGGATCGACGACTACCTGAAGATCTCGCGGAAGAACAGCAAAGGCCTCATCGCCCGCTGGAAGTACCTCTGGCAGTCCGTGATCGCCATCGGTGCGGCCTGGTTTCTCTACTCGACGGCCTCGCTGCCAGCGGAAACCGAGCTCATCGTGCCTTTCTTCAAGGAAGTAGCGATCCCGCTCGGCATCGGCTTTCTCTTTCTCACTTACTTCGTCATCGTCGGCACCAGCAACGCCGTCAACCTGACGGATGGCCTGGACGGGCTCGCCATCATGCCGACCGTCATGGTCGGTGCCGCCCTTGGCCTCATCGCCTACCTGGTGGGCCACGTCGAGTTCTCTGAGTACCTGCAGATTCCCTACATTCCGCTCGCCGGTGAGCTCGCCATCTTCTGCGGCGCGCTGATTGGCGCCGGGCTCGGCTTTCTCTGGTTCAACACCTATCCGGCTCAGGTGTTCATGGGTGACGTAGGCGCGCTGGCGCTTGGTGCGGCCCTCGGCGTGGTGGCGGTGATCGTCCGGCACGAGATCGTGCTGTTCATCATGGGTGGGCTGTTCGTGCTGGAAACGGTATCGGTCATCCTTCAGGTCGCGTCGTTCCGGCTGACCGGCAAGCGCATCTTCCGCATGGCGCCGATTCATCATCACTTCGAGCTGAAAGGCTGGCCCGAGCCCCGGGTGATCGTCCGCTTCTGGATCATCACCCTGGTGCTGGTGCTGATCGGCCTTTCCACGTTGAAGCTGAGGTAGCGTTGGCGGCAGGAAGAACCATAGTCATCGGCCTCGGCGTAACAGGAATCTCCTGTGTCCGCTATTTTGTCAGAAGCGGCCAGGCGGCGAACCTGACGGTGGTCGATACCCGGCAGGCGCCGCCCGGGCTGGCTGCGCTCAGAGCCGAGCATCCGGAGGTGAGCGTGCAGACGGGCGTCACCCGGCTGGACTTCAGCGGCGTGGAGCGAATCGTGGTCAGCCCCGGCGTGGCCCTGACCGATGACGTGCTCACTGGCTGCCCGCCTGAGGTTCAGATCTCCAGCGACATCGACCTCTTCTGTGAAGCGGCGGACGCGCCGATCGTTGCCGTGACCGGTACCAACGGCAAGAGCACGGTCACCTCGCTGGTCGGTCATCTGCTCGACGCTTCGGGGATTCGGGCTCAGGTCGGAGGAAACCTGGGCGAGGCGGCGCTCGACCTGCTCCTCGCAGATGCGGACGTCTACGTACTCGAGCTCTCCAGCTTCCAGCTGGAGCGCCTGGCCAGCCATCACTTCGCCGCCGCAACCATTCTCAACATCACCGAGGATCACCTGGATCGGCACGGTGACATGGCCGCTTACGTTGCTGCCAAGCAACGCATATATCGGGATTGCGATCTGGCCGTTGCCCATCGCGGTGAGTCGGCAACTTATCCGGAAGGTGATTGCCCGACCACTTCCTTCGGCGTCGACGAGCCGGCGCCGGGCGAGTGGGGCGTCGTCAGCAGAGGTGCGGATCGCTGGCTGGCGCGTGGCGACGAGCCGGTTGTTGCCAGTGACGAGTTGCCGATTGCCGGCGCCCACAACGAGCTCAACGTGCTTGCGGCCATGGCCCTGGCCACCGCTCTGGGCGCGGAGCTCCCGGCGATGGCCGCTGCGATCGGCAGCTTCCAAGGCCTGCCGCACCGCTGCGAGCGCGTCGCGACGCGGGCAGGCGTGAGCTACATCAACGACTCTAAAGCCACCAACGTTGGCGCGACCCGGGCCGCGTTGATCGGCCTGGGTGAGATCAAGAGCGGCGAGGAGCCGCACATCGTGCTGATCGCCGGTGGTGATGGTAAGGACGCCGACTTCAGCCCGCTGGCGGAAGTGGTGGCCCGCTTCGCCAAAGCCGTGGTGCTGATCGGCAGAGACGGGCCTCTGCTCGGCGCTGCCCTCGGCGCACGGGTACCCCACCACAACGCGTCTTCCATGGCGGAGGCGGTCACCCTGGCAGCGCAGCTGGCCGCGCCGGGGGATCTGGTGTTGCTGTCGCCGGCCTGTGCCAGCTTCGATATGTACGAAAACTTCTCGGCTCGGGGTGATGACTTCAGCCGCTGCGTGGAGGCAATCGCGGCATGAGAAGGACGCCTGTGACCGCCAACCGGAGCCCGCTGCAGGGGATGAGTGAGCGCATCGACTACCCGCTGCTTATGACCTGGCTGCTGATCCTCGCCCTGGGTACGGTGATGGTGACCTCCACCGGGGTTGCCGTTGATCCCGGCCTGCTGCCGCGTCAGGGCGTTTACCTGACCCTGGCGTTGCTGGCCTTTGCGCTGGTGACCCTGATCCCGCTCCGGTACTGGCAGGCGACCCATCGTCTGGCCTGGCTGGCCGCCGTCATTCTCTGCGCGCTGGTGCTGGTTCCGGGCATCGGCCTGGAGGCAAAGGGTGCGCAGCGATGGATTCCGCTGGGTGGCTTCACCCTGCAGCCGGCGGAGGCTGCGAAGCTGCTGCTGCTGGTTTATCTGGCCGGCTACCTGGCCCGATTCGATGAGCTGGTGGCGGACGACTCGCTGGCGCTGATCAAGCCCCTCGGGATGGTTGGCGTCATCTTCCTGCTGCTGCTCTTCCAGCCTGATTTCGGCACCGCGGTGGTGCTGGCAGCTGCAGCCTGCGCGCTGCTGTTCGTCGCCGGGGCCAGGCTCCGCCACTACCTGCTCGTGCTGCTGCTCGGCACGATGGCCTTTGTCCTGCTCATCTACCTGGAGCCCTACCGGATGGCGCGGGTGCTGGGCTTTCTCGATCCCTGGGCTCAGGCAACCGGCGGTGGCTACCAGCTGACTCAGGCGCTCATCGCCTTTGGTCGCGGCGAGACCTTCGGCCTCGGCCTCGGTGAGGGCATTCAGAAGCTCGCCTACCTGCCGGAAGCGGAGACGGATTTCATCTTCGCCGTGATCGCCGAAGAGCTGGGCCTGGTCGGCGCGGTGTCGGTGATCGGGCTCTTTGCCTTTTTCATTGTCCGGATGCTGCGGATCGGTCGGCTGGCGCTGGCCGGGGGCGACAAGTTCGCCGGCTATCTGGTCTACGGCGTCGCCCTGCTGTTCGGCCTGCAGACCATGGTCAACCTGGGTGTGAACACCGGCGTGCTGCCGACCAAGGGCCTGACCCTGCCGTTCGTCAGTTACGGCGGCAACAGCCTGATCGTCAGCTGCGCCATGCTCGGGCTGGTCTGTCGGGCATGGTGGGAGGCGCAGGATGGCTGAAGTGAACGCCTACCAGGTGCCGGAAATGGGCCGGATTCGCGGCGTCCACTTTGTGGGCATCGGCGGTACCGGCATGTGCGGCATCGCCGAAGTGCTGCTGAATCAGGGTTATGCGGTCAGCGGCTCCGACCTCAAGGCGAGCTCGGTGACAGACCGACTCACCCAGCTCGGGGCCAGAGTTCTGATCGGCCACAAAGCGGAGAACATCAGCGGCGCCGACGTGGTGGTGGTGTCCAGCGCGGTGACCCGCGACAACCCGGAAGTGGTGGCTGCCCACAGCCAGCGGCTGCCGGTGGTGCCTCGCGCGGAGATGCTCGGCGAGCTCATGCGCTATCGGCACGGCATCGCCGTCGCGGGGACCCACGGCAAAACCACCACGACCAGCCTGATCACCTCGGTGTTCCGCTCGGCGGGGCTGGATCCGACCTTCGTGATCGGTGGCCTTCTCAACAGCACCGGCAGCAACGCCCGCCTTGGCATCAGTCGCTACATCATCGCCGAGGCAGACGAGAGCGATGCGTCCTTCCTGCAGCTGAAGCCCATGTCGGCGGTGATCACCAACATCGATCAGGATCACATGGCCACCTACGGCCATGACTTCGAGATGCTGAAGAAGGCGTTCATCGAGTTTGTTCACCAGTTGCCTTTCTACGGCTCTGTGGTGCTCTGCGCTGAAGATCCGGAGACGCTCGGCATCCTGCCCGAGCTGTCCAGGCCCATGCTCACCTACGGCTTCAACGAGCAGAGCGACTTCCGGGCGGAAGACGTACGTATCAACGACGGACGCTGGCAGTTCAAGGTGCAGCGTCCGGCCTCGTCGGAGCTCGAGGTGACACTGGCGATTCCGGGGCGGCACAACGTCCTGAACGCGCTGGCCGCCATCGCCGTGGCAACCGACGAGGGCATCGAGGACGAGGCCATCATCGATGGCCTCAAGGGCTTCAGCGGCGTCGGTCGACGCTTCCAGATCAGCGAGCCGGTGAGCCTCGCCGGCAGAGAGTTCGCGGTGGTGGACGACTACGGCCATCATCCCACCGAAGTCGAGGCGGTGATCGAGACGGCCCGCGACATGTGGCCCGACCGGCGGCTGGTCATGTGTTACCAGCCCCATCGTTACACCCGGACCCGGGACCTCTACGACGAGTTCGTGCGCGTGCTCTCTGGCGTTGACGTATTGATCTGCCTCGAGGTTTACGCCGCCGGCGAGACGCCCATCGCCGGCGCCGACGCCAAAGCGCTCTGTCAGGGTATACGGCAGCGGGCCAACCTGATCCCGATGTACGCGGAGGGACCAGAGGAGGCGCTTCAGGTGCTGGAGGACGTCGTCGAGCCTGGCGATGTGGTGCTGGTGCAGGGTGCCGGCAACGTCAATCGCATCTCCAACGTGCTGACGGGGGTGAGCGATGGCTAAGGTCATGGCGGTGATCTCGCTGCTCTGCATGCTCGGCCTGTCGCTGCTGGCGTACGTCCAGCTCGACCAGCCCGTCGAGCGCGTGCTGGTGCGCGGCCAGCTGGACGGCGCGGAGCGGCAGCAGGTGCGCGACGCGGTCGCGGCCTCTCTGGACGGTGGCCTGCTGAGCAGCGATCTCGACCGGCTCGCCGACGGCATCCTCGAGCTGGGCTGGCCGCGATCCGTGGCCATCCGACGGGATTGGCCCGGGGCGCTGGTGATCGAGGTGGAGAAACCGGCGGTTGTTGCGCGCTGGCGCGACGCGTACCTGGCCAGCGATGGTCGGGTAATCCGGCTGCCAACCGAACGCACCGGCTTGCCGCGGTTCGATTGTGCGGCCTCGGTGCCGCAGCGCGCCATGGAGGTGTACCACCGGCTGAACGAGATCGTCGCCGGTTCCGGGCTGACGATCGCGGCGCTCAGCGAGAACCTGCTCGGCGAGTGGGACCTGACCTTCACGACCCCCGACGAAGAGGCCATGACCGTAAGGCTGGGCTCGGAGAGCGTGGACGAGCGACTGGGTCGGTTTACGGTGGTGTACCGGCAGCAGCTGGCGGGACGGGCGGCAGAAATCGACTCGGTGGATGCCCGCTACGACAACGGGGTAGCGGTGCGCTGGATCGCGGAAGCTGAGCTGGTGGCGCTGGCTGAGACGCCGACGTCGGAGTCGATCTGAAGTGAACTCAAAGAGAATGGTGGCACATGGCGTCTGACAACGAACTGAAGCGGGTAGTCGGTCTCGACATCGGCACCAACAAGGTGGCCGCCATCGTCGCGGAGGTCACCCCGGAGGGTGAGCTCGAGATCATAGGCATCGGCTCCCACTACTCCCGCGGCCTGAAGAAGGGCGTGGTGGTGAACATCGAGTCGACGGTGCAGTCCATCCAGCGGGCGGTGGAGGAAGCGGAGCTGATGGCGGGATGCGATATCGATGCGGTCTACGCCGGTATCGCCGGGAGCCATATCCGCAGCATCAACTCGCACGGCATCGTCGCCATACGCGACCGGGAGGTTCTGCCGCAGGACGTGGAGCGGGTGATCGACGCGGCGAAGGCGATGGCGATCCCGGCGGATCAGAAGATCCTGCACGTGCTGCCGCAGGAGTACGTGATCGACGACCAGGAAGGCGTGAAAGAGCCGCTGGGCATGTCGGGCGTGCGGCTGGAGGCGAAGGTGCATCTGGTGACCTGCGCGGTGAACGCCGCGCAGAACATCGAGAAGTGCATCGAGCGCTGCGGCCTGCATGTGAACGACGTGATTCTCGAGCAGCTGGCGTCCAGCTACTCGGTGCTGACCGACGACGAGCGGGACCTGGGCGTCTGCATCGTCGACATCGGTGGCGGCACAACGGACATCGCCGTCTTTACTGATGGCGCCATCCGCCACACGGCGGTGATACCGATCGCTGGCGATCAGGTGACGAACGACATTGCCATGGCGCTCAGAACACCGACGCAGAATGCGGAAGAGATAAAAATCAAATATGCCTGCGCGCTGACACAGCTTGCCCGGCCCGACGAGACCATCAAGGTCCCGGGGGTCGGTGACAAGCCAGCCAAAGAGCTATCGCGGCAGGCGCTGGCTGAGGTGGTCGAGCCTCGATACGACGAGCTGTTCACGCTGATTCAGGCGGAGCTACGGCGAAGTGGTTTCGAGGATCTCATCGCGGCCGGGATCGTGCTCACTGGGGGAGCATCGAAGATGGAAGGGGTGATCGAGCTGGCGGAAGAAATCTTCCACATGCCGGTCAGTCTGGGCTCGCCGCGGGACGTGGCGGGACTGAAGGACATCGTAAGGAACCCCGTATACGCGACAGGCGTCGGCCTGCTGCAGTACGGCATGCAACAAGAGGAAGAGCGACCGAAGCGCGGAAGTGGTCTGCGACCTGGCGGGGCCTTTGCCCGCCTGAAGAAGTGGTTCGGTGAGAATTTCTGATCAGGAGAATTCCAGATGTTTGAATTGGTAGACAGTGCACCCCAGAGCGCCATCATCAAGGTGGTCGGCATTGGCGGTGGTGGCGGCAACGCGGTGCAGCACATGCTGGCGAATCAGGTGGAGGGCGTCGATTTCATCGCGGCCAACACCGATGCGCAGGCGCTGAAGAGCTGCGAGGCGAAAACGGTGCTGCAGATTGGCAGCTCCATCACCAAGGGCCTGGGCGCAGGCGCGAACCCCGACATCGGTCGTCAGGCCGCGCTCGAGGACCGGGACCGGATCGGCGAGGTGCTGGCAGGCGCCGACATGGTGTTCATCGCCGCGGGTATGGGCGGTGGCACGGGAACGGGTGCTGCACCGGTGATCGCCAACGTGGCGAAGGAAATGAACATCCTGACCGTGGCGGTGGTGACCCGCCCCTTCAGGTTCGAGAAGCGCACGGAGGTTGCGGATCGGGGCGTGCAGGAGTTGCGGGACACCGTGGACTCGCTGATCACGATTCCGAACGAGAAGCTTCTGGCCGTGCTCGGCGAGCGGGTAAGCATGCTGGACGCGTTCAGCGCCGCAAATGACGTGCTGCTCGGTGCGGTTCAGGGCATCGCCGATCTGATCATCCGGCCCGGCATGATCAACGTGGACTTTGCCGACGTTCGTACCGTGATGTCCGAGATGGGCATGGCGATGATGGGCACGGGTCGGGCAACCGGCGACAACCGGGCCCGGGACGCGGCGGAGGCAGCGATCCGCTCGCCGCTGCTGGAAGATGTGGATCTGCATGGTGCCCGCGGCATCCTGGTGAACGTCACCGCCGGTCCGGATCTGAACATCGGTGAGTTCACCGACGTCGGTGCCATCGTCGAGGAGTTCGCTTCTGATGCGGCCACCGTGGTGGTCGGCACGGTCATCGACGAAGACCTCTCCGATGAGCTGAAGGTGACGGTGGTTGCTACCGGACTCGGCGACACGGGCAAGGTTCAGGTGCTGCCGGAGCCCACGGTGCAGGAGGTGCCCACGGAGGCGCAGGGCTTCGATCATCTCGATCGGCCGGCTTACCTCCGGCACAACGCCGCGCTCAAGCAGGAGAACCTGGCTGAAGATCTGCTGGTGGACGATCCGGACTATCTGGACATCCCGGCATTTCTCCGGCGCCAGGCGGACTGATCCGTGCGTCGAGTGGTGGTGGTGGCGAGCTGGCGTCTGTTGCGCTGGCGGGTCGCTGCTGCCAGGAAACAAAATGTAACAAAACTGTGACCGTCAGCCATATTTGAGGGTAATACCCTCTGCTACCATGCCTCGCGCGCAGGATCGCAGACCCCTGCGTGGCGAGGCGTTTTTCTCTCCGTCGATCGGCAAGAGCGGACGCCAACACTCGCTGTTAAGCCGCCGTTAAGGTTGCAGCGCTTAGGGTCGAACCGGAACTCGACCAACGAACTAGAAGAATAGGACCGCAATGGCCGCGCTTTTCCAGAGAACTCTCAAAAACGTCATTCGCGCGACGGGCATCGGCCTGCACACGGGTGAGAAAGTTTATCTGACGCTGCGGCCAGCCCCGGTGGACACCGGCATCGTCTTCGTCCGCACGGATCTCGATGAGCCGGTCACCATCGCCGCCCGCGCCGAGAACGTGGGCGACACGACCATGGCGACCACGCTCACCGACGGCGTTGTCAGCATCTCCACCGTCGAGCACCTGATGAGTGCGCTGGCGGGCCTTGGCATCGATAACGCTTACGTGGACGTCAGCGCGCCCGAACTGCCGATCATGGACGGCAGCGCTGCACCTTTCGTCTTTCTTCTGCAATCCGCGGGGATCGAGGAGCAGGACGCGCCGAAGAAGTTCCTGCGGGTGCTGAAGAAAGTCAGCTACAGCCATGGTGATATCACGGCAGAACTGGCGCCCTACGACGGCTTCCGGGTGGAATACACCCTCGAGTATGACCATCCGGTGTTCGAGCATCATCGACGCAGGGCGCAGGTCGAGTTTTCCAGCATGGCCTTCGTCAAAGAGGTGAGCCGGGCGCGCACCTTCGGCTTTCTCGCCGACTACGAAAAGCTGCGCTCCATGAACCTGGCTCGAGGCGGCAGCCTGGATAACGCCGTGGTGGTGGACGACTACAGGATCCTGAACAACGAAGGGCTGCGTCAGGAAGACGAGTTCGTGAAGCACAAGATCCTCGACGCGATTGGCGACCTCTACCTGCTCGGGCACAGCGTGCTCGGCGCGTTCTCAGGCTTCAAATCGGGTCACGGCCCGAACAACGAGCTGCTGCGCAAGCTGCTGGCGGAAGAGGGCGCTTTTGAGATCGTCACCTTCGAGGACGCGGAAGCAGCCCCGATCTCCTTCTCACGGCCCGCTCTGGCCGACTGACCGGCTCGTCGCCTCCCGCAGGAGACCGACCGAAGCCCGGCAAAATAGTGAACCAGATCTCGTGACCTGCGGCCGGAATGCCGCGTGGGTCTCATTTCCAGGCCCTGTTGGCTGAAATAATGAGGATCGTGAGCGCTCGCATACCAGCGAGCCCCACGAATGCGCGGAAACTCAGCTCGTAACCCTGATTTTGAGTTCCCGGGCGTCACTGAAAGCAGCGAGCTGGCCGAGCTTGGCGAGGATGTCGTCGGCCATGAAGCGCAGCTTGGTGGCGCTGGAGGCATTGCGGCAGGAGATCACGATCACCGAGCCCCGTACGTCGCTGACCCGGCACTCTCTGGCAAGAGTTTTCGGCAGCACGGCATGCAGCTCAGCGGTCCAGTTTTCCTGGTTGCCGGCCTGCCGCAGAAGACGTTGTAAAGGAGTAAAACGCTGGTGGCGTTCGTTGAGCAGTTCATTTATCTTTGCTTGAGGCACTTGACGGTCCTGCGGGCAGCTTCTCAGCGTCTTCACGGCGACCGAAATACTATAAATGAGTCTGCGTTCGGCTCCAGCAAAATCGCCCTCAAAGGCGGTGAAAAGAAGAGTGTAAACACCGAAGCGCAGACGATAAAAACGAAACAGACCAGGCTTTTCAGGACTAGGAAAGACATCTGCAACACCGACAGGACTTCGGGAGGCGCGCCCGTATTTCTCTATTCGGAAATACCGCCTCAAGCATGCCGTTTCGCTCCGGCCCTCCAGGCCATCTTCCCGGCATTTTCCGCAGCGCCCTGTCGAGAGGCAGTCACGTAGCATGAAGATCATACTGCTAGGCGAAAAGGGAGAATCGCGTGCGATCCGGCTGTCACGACAGTCGGTCGTTGTCGGGGCTCTGGCCCTCGTGGTCGGCCTGGCGCTTGGCAGCTACTTTCTGTTCGATCTCGCCACCCGCCCGAGCATGGGGCCGGAAACGGTCCAGGCCTGGCAGGATCGCCTGAAAGCCCAGCAGGACGAAGTGGAAGCGATGCGTCGGCGTTCGGTTGCCGAGTCGCAGGCCGTGGGCCGCCAGCTGGCGCAGATGCAGGCCCGACTGCACCGGATGGAAGCGCTGGGCGCCCGGGTCACGGCGGTGGCCGATCTGGATGAAGGCGAGTTTTCCTTCGATGAGCCCGCCCCTCAGGGTGGTCCCGTCAGCCCCTCCACATCCGCGCCGGACTTTGCCGAGCTGAAAACGAGCATGGACGAGCTCGCCGCCGGGCTGAAGGTTAGGGAGAGCGAGCTCGAGATCCTCGAGTCCATGCTGCTCGACCGGGATATCCGCGAATCCAAGGCGATCGCCGGCCGCCCGGTGACCTGGGGCTGGATGTCGTCGAAGTACGGTCAGCGACTGGATCCGTTCACGGGCAAATCTGCCTGGCACGCCGGCGTGGACTTCGCTGGCAAAGAAAATTCCGATGTCGTGGCCGTTGCAGGCGGGGTGGTCACCCACGCCGGCAAGCGCTATGGCTACGGCCTCATGGTGGAGATCACCCACGGCGACGGTTACGTCACGCGGTATGGTCACCACTCCGAGGTGCTGGTTGCCGTTGGCGATGTGGTCAAACCGCGCCAGGTGATCGGCAAAATGGGCTCCTCCGGTCGCTCGACCGGCCCTCACGTGCACTTTGAGGTGCTGAAGAACGGCATGCACGTCGATCCTGCACGGTACGTTTCCCGACGGCGCTAGCAGCGGCGGCAGACGATCAAGGCGCCCGGTCCACCTGGAACAAGCCAAGCCCGGGTAAAAACGGGTAAACTCCCGCCCCGAAATCGGATCTAACCCCCCAGATCAACCGGAATTCTTTCGATCGTGCTGAAGAAGCTTTTTGGAACCAAGAACAGCCGCGAGCTGAAGCGAATGGGCAAGATCGTTGATCGAATCAGCGCTCTTGAGCCCGACTATGAATCCCTCAGCGATGAAGCGCTGAAAGACACCACTGCTGCGTTCAAGGAGCGGCTGGCGGCCGGCGAAAGCCTGGACGCGTTGCTGCCGGATGCCTTCGCCGCGGTGCGTGAAGCCGGCCGTCGGTTCATGGGCATGCGCGCTTACGACGTGCAGCTGATCGGCGGCATCACGCTGCACGAGGGCCGCATCTCGGAGATGCGCACGGGTGAGGGCAAGACGCTGGTGGCGACGCTGCCTGCTTACCTGAACGCCCTCACCGGGGATGGCGTGCACATCGTCACGGTCAACGACTACCTGGCCAACCGTGATGCCAACTGGATGAGACCGATTTACCAGGGCCTCGGCATGACCGTGGGGGTGGTGCAGTCCGGCCAGCCGCCGGTGGACAAGCGGGCGGCCTATCAGGCCGACATCACCTACGGCACCAACAACGAGTTCGGCTTCGACTACCTGCGCGACAACATGGCCTTCACCCTGGAGGACAAGTACCAGCGTGAGCTCAACTACGCCATCGTCGACGAGGTGGACTCCATTCTCATCGATGAGGCGCGAACGCCGCTGATCATCTCCGGGCCCGCAGAGCAGTCCACCGAGCTCTACAAGCAGATGAACACCCTGGCGCCGAAGCTCAGCCAGCAGCCGTTCGTGGAGAAGTCCAAGTTCGAGCTGGAAGAGGAGCCGACCGGCGACTTCGTGGTGGACGAGAAGAACCGGCAGGTGGAACTCACAGAGCTTGGCCACCAGAAGGTGGAGGACGAGCTGATCCGCATGGGGCTGCTGGACGAAGGGGACAGCCTGTACGCCGCCAGCAACCTGAACCTGCTGCACCATGTGCACGCGGCGCTGAAGGCGCACGCGCTGTTCAAGCGGGACGTGGACTACATGGTCGCGAACGGCGAGATCGTGATCGTCGACGAGCATACCGGGCGGGCCATGCCCGGCCGGCGCTGGTCGGAAGGCATCCACCAGGCGGTCGAAGCCAAAGAGAAGGTGCAGATCCAGAACGAGACCCAGACGCTGGCCTCCACCACCTTCCAGAACTACTTCCGCCTCTACAACAAGCTGGCGGGGATGACGGGCACCGCAGATACCGAGGCGTTCGAGTTCAGGCAGATTTATGGCCTCGACGTGGTGGTGATCCCCACCAACACGCCGATGATCCGGGACGATCAGAACGATCTGGTCTACCTGACCATCGATGAGAAGTACGACGCCATCGTCGAGGACATCAACGACTGCATGGAGCGGGGCCAGCCGGTGCTGGTGGGCACCGCCTCCATCGAGAGCTCGGAGCGGCTCTCCGGTGAGCTGGACAAACGCAAGATCGGGCACAACGTGCTGAATGCCAAGCAGCACGAGCGGGAAGCAGACATCATCGCTCAGGCGGGCCGCCCCGGCGCCCTGACCATCGCCACCAACATGGCCGGTCGCGGCACCGACATCGTCCTCGGCGGTAGCTGGGAAGCGGAGGTGGCGGCGCTCGACAACCCCACCGACGCCCAGGTTGAGTCGATCAAAACCGACTGGCAGAAGCGCCACGAGCAGGTGCTCGAAGCCGGCGGCCTGCACATCGTCGGCACCGAGCGGCACGAGTCACGGCGGATCGACAACCAGCTGCGGGGCCGTTCAGGCCGGCAGGGAGACCCGGGTTCGACCCGCTTCTACCTCTCCATGGAAGACAACCTGATGCGGATCTTCGCCAACGATCGGGTCAGGGGGCTGATGCAGTCCATCGGCCTGGAAGACGGCGAAGCGATCGAGCACCGCATGGTGAACAACGCCATCGAGAAGGCGCAGCGCAAGGTGGAGGGGCACAACTTCGACATCCGCAAGAACCTGCTCGAGTTCGACGACGTCTCCAACGATCAGCGCCAGGTGATCTACCAGCAGCGTCGGGACCTGATGGCAACGAGCGATATCTCCGAGACCATCGAGGGGATACGCGAAGAGGTGCTGTACGACCTGATCAGCGAGTACATCCCGCCGCAGAGCATCGAGGAGCAGTGGGACATCGAAGGCCTGGAGCAGGCGCTGGAGACGGAGTTCGCCTCTCAGCAGCCGCTTAGATCCTGGCTGGACGAAGACGACTCCCTGAACGAAGACACCCTGTCGCGGAAGATCCTCGAGCAGGTGGAGGTCGAGTACCAGGCCAAGGAGCAGGCCTGGGCGGACCAGGGCGTGGACATGCGCATGGTGGAGAAGCAGATCATGCTGCAGATCCTCGACCAGCGCTGGAAAGAGCACCTGGCCACCATGGACCACCTGCGTGCCTCCATCGGCCTCCGAGCCTACGCGCAGAAGCAGCCGAAACAGGAATACAAACGGGAGAGCTTCGAGCTCTTCCAGGAGCTGCTCGGCAACATCAAACGGGACGTGGTGCAGCTGCTGTCGCGGGTCCAGATCGAGACGCCGGAAGCCGTGCAGGAAGCGGAGCGGAAGCGCCGCGAGGAAGCAGAAGCCCGCATGCGCTTCACGCACGCCGAAACCTCGGCGCTGAACGCGCCGGAAGCGCCGCCACCACCACCGCCAGGAGCGGCAGGCCAGGCGCCTGCGGCCGACGGCGAGCGGGTTGAGACCTTCGTTCGAGAGGAGAAGAAGGTCGGTCGGAACGAGCCGTGCCCCTGTGGCTCCGGCAAGAAGTACAAGCACTGCCACGGCAAGGCCTCCTGAATGGCGGTGAACCTGTCGCCGCCGGTGGAACTCAAGGCGGTAGATGGCGTAAGGCTCGCCACGGGTGCGGCAGCCATAAAAGCAGCCGATCGAGATGACATCGCCCTGCTTGCCTTCGAGCCCGGGACCACGGTGGCGGGCGTGTTCACCCAATCGTCTTTTCGCGCCGCCCCGGTGCTGATCGCCGAGTCGCGCCTGCGCGCGGGCGGCGTCCGGGCGCTGCTCATCAACAGCGGCAACGCGAACGCGGCTACCGGCGAGCCTGGCACGGAGGATGCGCTGTCTCTCTGCCGGACGGCCGCGACGGCCCTGGACGTGCCGGAGGAAGCCGTGCTGCCGTTCTCCACCGGGGTCATCGGCGAGCGCTTGCCGGTCAGCGCCATGGCGCCGGTCATCGAAGCGCTGCCGAACGGTCTGGACGACAACGGCTGGCTGGCGGCAGCGGAAGCCATCATGACAACGGATACGGTCGCCAAGGCGGTGAGCCTGGAGGTCCAGCTTGCCGGTCAGACCGTGACCCTGACGGGAATGGCCAAAGGTTCGGGCATGATCCGTCCGGACATGGCGACCATGCTTGCCTACGTCTGCACCGACGCGGCGATCAGCCCGAACTGCCTGCAGGTGCTGGTCGAGCAGGCGACCAACCGCAGCTTCAATCGGATTACGGTCGACGGGGATACCTCAACCAACGATGCGTTCATCGTCGCGGCAACGGGCAAAGCGGCAAACCCCAGCATCGATGACCCGGCCTCCGACGAGGCTGCTGCGTTGCTGGAAGGGCTGGCCGGCGTGTCCGAGCTGCTGGCCCAGGCCATCGTCCGTGATGGCGAAGGGGCCAGCAAATTTGTCACCGTGGCGGTGGAAGGCGGTGCTGACGAGGCTGAGTGCCTGGAAGTGGCCTACACCGTTGCTGAGTCGCCGCTGGTGAAAACCGCGCTTTTTGCCAGCGACCCGAACTGGGGACGGCTGGCCATGGCGATCGGCCGTGCCAGAGTGCCGGGGCTGGATCAGGCTGCCGTGCAGGTTTTCTTCGACGACGTGCAGGTAATGAAAAACGGCCTGATTGCGCCTGCTTACGCCGAGGCGGCCGGTGCCGCGGTGCTGGCTCAGGAGGAGTTCACCATCCGGATTCAGCTCGGACGGGGCAGCGCCAGCGCCAACGTCTGGACCTCTGATCTGTCCTACGAGTACGTGCGGATCAACGCCGAGTACCGCACCTGACCCCTTAAGGCTCCAGGTCTCCCGACAGCACGTCGTTCTCATCCGCGTCCACGTCGCCAGGGATGGTGTGCTGCTCGTCTGCCCAGGCACCGAGATCGATCAGCTTGCAGCGCTCGGAGCAGAACGGCCGGTCCGGGTTGCTCTGGGTCCACTTCACGCTCTTGTTGCAGGTGGGGCAGGGAACGATGCGCGGCGTGCTGTCAGGCATGGGGACGCTCAGGCGGATTCGGCCAGCTCGAGGTAGAGGGCATGCAGGCGCGCCACCTCGGCATCCAGGTGCTCCAGCCCCTGATCGTTGACGATCACGTCATCCGCCGCGGCCAGGCGCTCCTCGCGACTCGCCTGGGCGGCCATGATGGCCCGCACCTGCGACTCCGGGTTGTCATCCCGCGCCATGGTTCTCGACAGCTGCAGCGCTTCAGGAACGTCCACCACCAGAATCCGGTCGCAGCCTTCCGTGCCGCGGGTCTCGATCAGGATGGGGTGGGCAAGGATCGCGTACGGCGACTCCGCAGCTGCCAGCTCTTCGGCGATGTAGGCGTTGATCAGCGGATGGGTCAGCTGCTCGAGCCACTTGCGCTCTGACTCGTCTTCGAACACCAGCTTGCGCAGGGCGGCCCGGTCCAGCGAGCCGTCGGCAGCGATCACGTCGGAGCCGAAGTGCTCCTCAATGGCTTTGATGGCCGGCCGGCCAGGCTCGACTACCACCCGGGAGGCGATGTCTGCATCCACCACCCGGATGCCGAGCTTCTCGAACCTTTCGGAGACTGCGGATTTGCCGCTGCCGATACCGCCGGTGAGCCCGACGACGAACTTACTCATAACCTCACCCGAGTTGATCTGCCTGCCGGACTGCTCCGGCATTCGGGTCAGCAGAACGGATCAGGCGGCGAAAAAAGAAAGCACCGTATCACGGTTGACGAGGCAAACCCATCCGGCGACGGCCAGGAACGGGCCGAAAGCGATCGGCTTGCCGGCTTCGCGATTGCCGCGCAGCGAGCTGACCATGGCGTAGAGCAGGCCGGTGATGGCGGCGATCAGGATCGCGCCGGGTATGACCTGCCAGCCGAGCCAGGCGCCGATTGCGGCCAGCAGCTTGAAGTCGCCATAACCCATGCCTTCCTTGCCGGTGATCAGCTTGAAGCCCCAGTAGGTGCTCCAGAGGAACAGGTATCCGGCCATGGCGCCGATCAGGGCTGAGTTCAGGTCGACGATCCCGCCAGCGCCGAAGCCGTTCGACATGTTGACGATGATGCCGAGCCAGAGCAGCGGCAGCGTCAGCTGGTCCGGCAGCAGCTGGGTATCGAAATCGATGAAGGTGGCGGCGATCAGCACCCAGGTGTACAGCGCCGCCGCCAGGCCGAGCCAGGTGAAGCCGTAGACGTGCAGCACGGCCAGCGTGGCCAGCCCTGTCAGCAGCTCGATGGTCGGGTAGCGGGCAGAGATCGGCGCCGCGCAGTTGCCGCAGCGGCCGCGCAACAGCAGCCAGCTGAGCACCGGGATGTTCTGCCAGGCTTTGATCTGGGTGCCGCAGGACGGGCAGCGGGAGCGCGGGGTGGCCAGGTTGAAGGTCTCGTCGGCAGTGCCTTCGGGGGCTGCCTGCTCGAGGAACTCGCGGGCGTCAGCCTGCCACTGCCGGTTCAGCATCACCGGCAGGCGATAGATGACCACATTGAGAAAGCTGCCGACGCAGAGGGCCACCCAGAAGGCGGCGAGGAGTCCCGTCCAGCCGAAGGTCAGCAGGGTATCTGGCATACCTGATAGTCCTGATCAGGGCGCGATGTCTGGCGGTTGAGCTTAGTGCCCGCCGCCGCCGACTACGTTACCGAGCTGGAAGATCGGCAGGTACATGGCGATGATCAGACCACCGACCAGAACGCCGAGGACGGCCATGATCATGGGCTCCATCAGCGCGGTCAGGTTGTCCACCGCGTTGTCCACCTGCTCTTCGTAGTAGGTCGCGGACTTGTCGAGCATGTCATCCAGAGCGCCCGCTTCCTCACCGATGGCTACCATCTGGATGATCATGTTCGGGAACACGCCCGTGCTCTTCATGGCGAAGTTGAGCTGCTGACCGGTGGAGACGTCGTCCCGGATCTGCAGCACGGCTTCCTGATAGACGCTGTTACCGGTGGAGCCGGCGACCGAGTTCAGGGCGTCGACCAGCGGCACACCGGCGGCGAACGTGGTGGACAGCGTGCGCGCGTAGCGGGCAACGGATGACTTCTCGATGATCGATCCGGCGACTGGTGCTTTCAGCGCCAGCCGATCCAGCGTGTCGCGCATCTTCTTTGATCGTTTCCGGGCGGCGATGAAGCCGGCGACTGCAGCACCGACAGCACCGACGATGACGAACCAGTACTGCTGGGTGAACTCGGAGATGCCGATGACGAACTGGGTGAAAGCCGGCAGCTCGGCGCCGAAGCCGGCGAATACGTCCTGGAACTGAGGCACAACCTTGATCAGCAGGATACCGGTCACCACGAAGGCAACCACCAGCACCGCGATGGGGTAGGTCATCGCCTTCTTGACCTTGGCTTTCAGCGACTCGGACTTTTCTTTGTAGGTGGCGATCCGGTCCAGCATGGTTTCCAGCGCACCGGACTGCTCACCGGCATCAACCAGGTTGCAGAAGAGATCGTCGAAATACAGCGGGTGCTTACGCAGCGCGGCCGCGAAAGAGCTACCGCCGGCGACATCATTCCTGATGGCGCGAATGAGCTCGGATACCTTCGGCTTGTCGAGGCCGTCGGCGACAATGTCGAATGCCTGCACCAGCGGCACACCGGCACGCATCATGGTGGCCATCTGCCGGGTGAAGATAGCGACGTCCGCCGGCTTGACGCTGCCACCGGAAGACAGGGAGAAACCCTGCGTCTTCTTTTTGACTTTATTGGCAACGATGCCCTGACGGCGGAGCTCCGCGCGAGCGATGGCGGGAGACGCGCTGGTGATCTCACCCTTGGTCTTCTTGCCCTGCTTGTCCGTTCCTTCCCAGAGGAATATCGCACTTTCGGCCATGATCTACTTCCTGTTGGCTCCGCTAGTGGCCGGTTGTGACCCGGTTGCACTCCTTCAGACTGGTGACGCCCTGCATGACCTTCATCAGGCCTGAGCGGCGCAAGTCATTGAATCCCAGTTCTTTGGCTTGGGCAGCAAGCTGCATGCTGTTGCCGTCCTCCATGATAATACGCTGCATCTCCGGCGTAATTTTAACTACTTCATAGATTCCGACTCTGCCCTTATAGCCCTCTTTGCACTTGGAGCAGCCTTTCGGGGCAAAAACCTCCAGACCGCTCTTGATGTCTTCCTCTGTAAAGCCTTCTGCCAATAGAGTCTCTTTCGGGACGTCCATGGGCTCTTTGCAGTTCGGACACAGCCGCCGTGCCAGACGCTGGGCGATGATCAGGTTCACGCTGGTGGCCAGGTTGAACGCAGGAACACCCATGTTCCGCAGTCGAGTGAGCGTTTCGGCCGCTGAGTTGGTGTGCAGGGTGGACAGCACCATGTGACCCGTCTGAGACGCTTTGATCGCGATCTCGGCGGTCTCCAGGTCTCGAATCTCACCAACCATCACAACGTCCGGATCCTGACGCAGGAACGAGCGAAGCGCCGAGGCGAAATCGAGGCCCACGCGGTGGTTCACGTTGACCTGGTTGATGCCTTCCAGGTTGATCTCAACTGGATCCTCGGCGGTGGCGATGTTGCGCTCATCCGTGTTGAGGATGTTCAGGCCGGTGTAAAGGGTGACGGTTTTGCCGCTACCCGTGGGCCCGGTGACCAGAATCATGCCCTGGGGCTTGTGGATCGCCTCCAGCAGCATCTCCTGCTGTACGTCCTCGAATCCAAGGGCTTCAATACCCATCTTGGCGCTGCCCGGATCCAGGATGCGCAGCACGATTTTCTCGCCCCACAGGGTCGGCAGGGTGTTGACCCGGAAATCGATGGCCTTGGTCTTGGACAGCTTCATTTTGATCCGGCCGTCCTGGGGTACCCGGCGTTCCGAGATGTCGAGCTCCGCCATGACCTTCAGGCGGGCGGCCAGCCTGGAGCCCAGGTTTGCCGGCGGTGAGGTCACCTCGTGGAGCACGCCGTCTGTTCGAAAGCGGACGCGATAGCTGCGCTCGTAAGGCTCGAAGTGGATGTCGGAAGAGCCCATCTTGATGGCGTCGAGCAGCATCTTGTGCACAAAGCGGACGATGGGCGTGTCGTCGGTGCCGGACGAGCCGTCGTCCTCCGGCTCCGCATCGTCGGTGCCGGCCTCGAGGTCGAGATCCATGAGGTCATCGTCTTCGAGGTCACCCAGGCCATCTTCTTCGGCGGCACTCAGGTACTGCTCGATGATCGTGCTGAGCTTGTCGTCCTCGACCAGAACCGCTTCTGTGGACACCCCGGTGTGGAACTTGATCTCGTCCAGCGCCTGCAGGTTGGTCGGGTCGGAGACCGCAACGAACAGGCGCACGCCGCGCCGAACCAGGGGCAGCGCATGGTGTTGCCGGATCAGGTTTTCTTTGACCAGATCTTTCGGGATGGCTTCCAGGTCGAACGCCGCCAGGTCCATAAAGGGCACGCCGAACTCTTCGGACGCGCTGGCAGCAATGACGCGGGCTTCCGCGTGGCCGTTCTGCACCAGGTAGCTGACGAAAGGCACACCGTTTTTACGCGCTTCTTCGCTCGCGTTCAGGGCGGTGTCCGTCGGGATGATGTTCTCTTCAACCAGGCGTCTTGCCAGGCCGTTGAGTGGTACGGGTTCTGATGCCATAAGGCGTGCAGTCCTTGTCCTGACCTTAACGGTTCATGAGCGCAAACCTTACAGTTCGCGAGCTTGCCAAGTCTAATCGTAGATCACTCACTGCCCGATAAGCCCATCACAGTTTTGTCAGGGCTCTTTCTGCATGATGTCCGCCGTCAGAGGACTGCTGCCGCTCAGCGGGTTGTCATTGACGACCTAAGAGCACAAGCGGTGAGCGTTTTCTGTCGGGAGGATCCGAGGGATCTCGATACCTGGCCGAGGCTGCCCTAATCCGGCAATCACGGACCCAGGGCCCAATGACGGGGAGCGTCAGCATGTGACGGAAGTCAGCAGGCAGATGCGATCGATTAACACCGGATCTGAGGGTATTCGAAGCGCTTCGAGCGACCGAACCTGAACCGCAGATGAACGCTAAGTTACTGACTTGAAAGGGCTTCTGGAGGAAGCAAGAACGTGAAGCGCTGAAGCTAAGCGAAAGTGGCACACGGATTGCACCCCTCATCAGTGACTCGCGGCGAGCTACGGCTGCCACGTTTTGACTAGAAGTTTTACACTGTGAATGACGGAGTAACGTTCAAAATGAAAAACACGATTCAGAAGGGTTTCACCCTGATCGAACTGATGATCGTGGTAGCCATCATCGGTATTCTCGCCGCTGTAGCGCTTCCCGCGTATCAGGACTACATCGCCAGCGCCAACATGGCGAAAGTGACCTCTCACTATGACGAAGCTGTTCGCTTCGTGAACAACGAGATGCGTCGCGTTCGCTCTGGTATGGCCATGGGCACCCTGACCCTGGCAGACCTGCCGGCTGACAACGCAGCTTGGCAGAACCTGGTTGATCCGGGCGGCAACTCTACCGCTCCGACTGGTGTTGCAGCTTACGCTGACGCAGCAGCTGCCGGTGGTGTTGTAGGTGTATCTTGCGCTAACTGTCAGGCTGCTAACGCCGCCGTAACGGTTGGTCGCCTTGCCTACCTGGACCTTGGCGCTGAGAACGTAACGATCAACTTCGATGACATGTAAGTCACCGAGTTGACGTTGCACTCAAAAGGGGGAGTCCTGTTTCAGGACTCCCTTTTTTTCTAGAGAAGGCTTTTTTCAGAAAAGATCAAGAAATTCAGGATCGGGACGACAGACAGATGAAGATCAAGACACAGCTTCAACGCGGCTTCACCCTCATGGAACTGATGATAGCCGTCGCCGTGATTGCCATTCTCTCGGCGATTGCTCTGCCGCTGTATACCAACTACGTGACTGATACCCAGGACATGGTGCTGGTGAGCAACCTGCGGACCATCGAGGTGTTCCAGGAAGACTTCCGCATGCGCACGGGTAACTACTTCGTCGGTCCGGGCGATCTGGCAGCCATCACCGCGGCCATCGACTGGGAGCCGGAAGGTGACCAGCCGGGCACGACCTACGCCATTGCCGATGGCGGCGGCGGTAACACCTACGAGGTGACTGCAACGGCTCCGGACGGCACCTCGGTGTGCCTCGAGTTCCCTGGCGGCACCCTCTGCTAAGTCCTTTTCCAGCCGTCGAAAAGGCTGTATTCTGCGCGGCCTCCTCCGTCCTTGTTGAGTTGAGGCGCGCCGGGATAGCTCAGTTGGTAGAGCGACTGATTCGTAATCAGTAGGTCCGCGGTTCGATTCCGCGTTCCGGCACCAACTTCCTCAACACACCCACTTTCCTCAGCGGATGCTACTCCTCCGGTTGTTCCGCTTCTTCAGGTATAGGCACCGAGATGAACCTGAGATCGGTTGTGCCGGGCTCGATCGCCAGCAATGCCAGAGCAAACCGCGTGCCGAACGGCAGATAGAGGTAATCCTCCACGCCACCGCCGTTCTGCTCGAGAAACGCCTCGAGAAATGGGGTGATCTGATCCCGACTGACCACTTCCTCCAGCGGCAGGCCATGGCTGTCTGGATCGATATCCTCGAAGCGGAACTCACGGTAGAAGTCGCTCAGCAGCGCTTTCGGCAGTTTAGCTTCGAGCGCTGATCGGAGGATGGCCTGGGACTCCTCGATGCTCATGCTGAGGTCGACGGTTACCCAGGCGGGACCGCGGTCCTCGTAGCCGGAGAGATCCGGCATGGTCAGGCCCGCGCCCTCGAAGTCGCCTCTGCTGACGCTGTGGAACCAGCCGTCGGTGAAGACCATGGCGACCGGTCGCTCCGAGTGAACGACCCAGACGCCGGCTGTCAGGCAGACGGCCTGAATCAGGCCGATGATGCTGAGATCGCGGCGCAGCTCGGCTTTCGGCTTCGCGGCGTTGAACACCACCAGCGTCAGCACCGGCCCGAGCACGAAGTCGACGAAAGCGACGATCCGCACGCCCTGCCAGCCGCCATCGGAGGCGAAGAAGAAGTCCGGATACCAGTGAAACAGGATCAGGTAGCCCAGGATGATGAATATGACGAGGCTGATGCCGAGGTGAATAGCAAAAGCGCCAAAGCGATTCATTCGTTCGCTCCCAGTTGTCGAAGGACCAGAGTGTCTGGAGGCTCAAGCAGTTTCCATGCGCATGGAGAGATCCAGCGGCAACACGGACTTGGTCAGCGCCCCGACGGAAATGTAATCGACGCCGGCCTCGGCAACCTCGACGATGGTCACATCATTGATACCGCCTGAGGCTTCCAGGGCGATCCGACCGCGACCCAGCTGAGCCGCCTTGTGCGTCTCCTCAACGCTGAAGTTGTCGACCATGGCGATGTCGGCGCCGGCGTCGATGGCTTCGCTCAGCTCATCGAGGTTCTCCACCTCCACCTCCACCTTCAGGTCGGGATTCATCTGCCGTGCCTTGCGCACCGCGGCGCTTATCCCGCCGGCAGCGGCAATGTGGTTTTCCTTGATCAGAAACTGATCGAACAGCCCCAGCCGGTGATTCTGGCCACCGCCGCAGAGCACGGCGTGTTTCTGTGCCAGCCGCAGGCCCGGGATGGTCTTCCGGGTATCCAGCAGCCTGGTTTCGGTGTGGGCGATGAGATCCACGTAGCGGGCCGTCAGGGTAGCGGTGCCGGAGAGGAGCTGCAGGAAGTTGAGCGCCGGCCGCTCTGCGGTGAGCAGCGAAGCAGCCGGGCCTTCGAGGGTGAACAGCTGCTGGTCGGCCTCAACCCGCTCGCCATCTTCGACGCTCGGCGCGAAGCGGATTCGCTCGTCCACCTGGCGGCAGACTTCGGCCACCCACTCCAGGCCGGCGATCACCCCCGCATCGCGGGTAATGACGCGGCCATGGCCTTTGCTGGTCGGATCGATCAGGCCCGCGGAAACATCGCCGCTGCCCACGTCCTCAGCGAGCGCCGTACGGACGTTTTCCGCTATGGCAGCTCGGAAAGTGGCTTCATCTACGCCGTCTGGAAGGAATTGCATATTGAGTTATTGTCCGGGTACCGCCGAGGTGAGCAAACGTTAAGGAAGCGAGCATTGCACGTCAAAGAAGATCACTGCCTGGCGCGAACGCGGTTCGTGCGCTCGCCGAACTGCAATCCCCGGCCCGATCCGGATGAGATCAGCCAGGTGGTGATTCACGGCATCTCGCTGCCGCCCGGTGAGATCGGCACGGGAGACGTGGAGCGCCTGTTTACCAACCGCCTGGATGTATCGAGCGATCCGCGCCTGGCGGACCTCGCTGGCGTGCAGGTTTCTGCGCACCTGTTCATCGATCGGCGTGGCCGGACGACCCAGTTCGTGCCTTTCGATCAGCGGGCCTGGCATGCGGGCGTCTCCCGCTGGCGGGGCCGGGAAGGCTGCAACGACTTCGCGATCGGCATCGAGCTCGAAGGAGAAGACCATCGGCCGTACACCCAGGCCCAGTATGGCCGCCTGGTGAGGGTGCTGACCGCGCTGCTTGCCAGGTACCCGTCGCTGTCGCGGGCAGCGATCGTTGGCCATCTGGAGGTGGCACCGGAACGGAAGTCGGATCCGGGTCCTGCCTTCGACTGGGGCGCTGTGTTGGCCGCCCTGTTCGCCCCGGCACCGGCTGATGACTGACCGTCTGGGCATCGATCTGGGCGGCACCAAGATCGAAGGCATCGTGCTCGACCCGGCCGGCGAGATCAGCCATCGAACGCGAGTTGATACGCCGAAGAACGACTACCAGGGGACGATCCGTGCGATTGGCGAGCTGGCGAAGCGGCTGGATCCGGCGGAACGGCTCAAGGTCGGCGTCGGCACGCCGGGGAGCTGGATTCCGGCCACCGGTCTGATGCAGAACTGCAACTCCACCTGGTTGAACGGTCAGCCGCTGCTCGCGGATCTGAACCAGGCGCTCGGTGGCCGGGTACGGATCGCCAACGACGCCGACTGCTTCGCGCTCTCGGAAGCGCATGGCGGCAGCGGGGAGGGCAAGGATGTCGTGTTCGGCGTCATCCTCGGCACCGGTGTGGGCGGTGGTCTGGTTGTGGAGGGCGGCCTGCTGCGTGGGCCCAACGGCCTCACCGGAGAATGGGGCCACACGCCCCTGTACCTTCCGGACGAGCTCAGCGCTGAGCTTCGGCTGCCACCGCGGACCTGCTACTGCGGCCGGCAGGATTGCGTTGAAACCTACCTTTCCGGCCCGGGGTTGCTGGCGACTCACCGGGTGCTCTGGCCAGCGGAAGCGGAGCCGCCGACGACCGGAGAAGCGGTTTACCAGCAATCGATGCTCGGTGCCGCCACCGGCGACTGGTGGCGGGAGGATGGCCTCCCGGAGCAGGAATCCCGGGACGATGGTCCGCGTCGTGCCCGGCGTACCCTCAAGGTCTGGTCGGAGATGCTGGCGGCGAACCTGGCGCGGATCGTCAACACCCTGGACCCCCACGTCATTGTGCTCGGCGGCGGGTTGTCGGAAATGCGGGAGCTTTACCCGGTGGTCCGCGAGCTGATGGCGCCGCACGTGTTCGGCGAGGTATTTCACACCGAGCTGCTGCCGCCGCGGTTCGGCGGCAGCAGCGGCGTGCGCGGTGCGGCCTGGCTATGGGGGCCGGAGGAAGGCTGACGGCGATACCTGGGCGAGCTTCCCAGGCGAAATGGTGGGGAGTGCATGAAAATTGCCCTGTTCCACGGTTCCTTCACCTAAAGAATGAGACAATACCGCCGTATCATCGGAGCTCGGGAAGGCCTCCCGGGCTTCAGAGGATAAAGAGAATAAAAGGACGAATTCATGGCGTACCCGCGCGAGCTGAGCGACGCTGACCCGCAAGAGACCCGGGAATGGCTCGACTCCCTGGAATATGTGCTGGAAAACGAAGGCACTGACCGGGCCAACTTCCTGCTCGAGCGTCTCTCCGCTCGGATGACCAAAACCGGCGCCCGGCTGCCGTACACCATCACCACGCCGTATCGGAACACCATTCCTTCCAACCGCGAAGCTTTTATGCCGGGCGATCTCTTCATGGAGCGTCGGATCCGCTCGCTGATCCGCTGGAACGCGCTGGCGACCGTGGTGCGTGCCAACCGCCGGCCCGGTGAGCTGGGCGGCCACATCTCGTCTTTCGCCTCTTCCGCCACCCTCTACGACGTCGGCTTCAACTACTTCTTCCACGGCCCGACGGACGATCACGCCGGCGACCTGATCTACTTCCAGGGTCATGCATCGCCGGGGATCTACGCGCGGTCTTTTCTTGAAGGCCGGCTGACGGAAGCGCAGCTCGACAACTTCCGTCAGGAAGTGGACGGGCAGGGCCTGTCGTCTTACCCGCACCCGTGGCTGATGCCGCACTACTGGCAGTTCCCCACCGTTTCCATGGGGCTTGGTCCCATCCAGGCCATCTACCAGGCCCACATCATGAAGTACCTGGACAGTCGCGGGCTGGTGGAACGCGGCAACCGCAAGGTCTGGGCCTTTCTCGGCGACGGCGAGTGTGACGAGCCGGAGGCGCTGGGGGCCCTGTCCATGGCCGGGCGGGAGAAGCTCGACAACCTGATCTTCGTGGTCAACTGCAACCTGCAGCGTCTCGACGGTCCAGTTCGCGGCAATGCCAAGATCATCCAGGAGCTGGAAGGGTCGTTCCGCGGTGCCGGCTGGAACGTGATCAAGGTGGTCTGGGGCCGGCTCTGGGACCCGCTCTTTGCCAATGACACCCAGGGCCTGATGCAGCAGCGCATGAACGAGGTGGTGGACGGCGAGTACCAGAACTACAAGGCCAAGGGCGGCGGCTACACCCGGGAGCACTTCTTCGGCAAGTACCCGGAGCTGGCGGCCATGGTGGACAAGCTGTCCGACGACGACATCATGCGCCTCAATCGCGGCGGCCACGATCCGTTCAAGGTTTACGCGGCGTATCACGCGGCGGTGAACCACACGGGCGAGCCCACGGTGATCCTGGCGAAAACCGTCAAGGGTTACGGCATGGGCGATGCCGGCGAGGCGGAGAACGACACCCACCAGGTGAAGAAGCTGAACCTGGAGGAACTGAAGCATTTCCGCGATCGCTTCGACATCCCGCTGACGGACAAAGAGCTGGAAGACATCCCCTTCTATCGGCCCGCTGAAGACAGCCCGGAGATGAAGTATCTGCGTGCGCAGCGGGAGCGCCTCGGCGGGGTGCTGCCGAAGCGCGTCGTTGCCGCGGAGACGTTGAAGGTGCCGCCGCTGTCCGCGTTCAAGAATCAGCTCGAGGGAACCGGCGAGCGCGAGAACTCCACGACCATGGGCTTCGTCCGTTTCCTGGCCACCCTGCTCAGGGACAAGAACATCGGCCAGCGGGTGGTGCCGATCGTGCCGGACGAGGCGCGCACCTTCGGGATGGAGGGCATGTTCCGTCAGCTCGGCATTTACTCGTCGGCGGGTCAGCTCTACGAGCCGGAAGACTCGGGCGAGATTGCCGCCTACAAGGAGTCGAAGGACGGCCAGGTGCTCGAGGAAGGCATCAACGAAGCCGGCGCGTTCTCAGCCTGGCTGGCGGCGGCCACCTCGTACAGCACCCATCAGTACACGCTGATCCCCTTCTATATCTACTACTCCATGTTCGGCTTTCAGCGGATCGGCGATCTGGCCTGGGCCGCCGGCGACAGCCAGGCCCGTGGCTTCCTGCTCGGTGGCACTGCCGGCAGGACCACGCTGAACGGCGAGGGTCTGCAGCATCAGGACGGCCACAGCCACCTGCTCGCATCGACCATCCCGAACTGCGTGGCCTACGATCCCTGCTACACCTACGAGCTGGCGGTGATTCTGCGCGAAGGCCTGCGGCGGATGGTGGAAGAGCACGAGAGCGTCTACTACTACGTCACCGTGATGAACGAGGCGTACCGGCAGCCGGCGATGCCTGAAGGGGTGGAGGAGAGCATCCTGAAGGGGATGTATCAGCTCCGCACGCTGGCAGGAGAGGGGCCCGCCGTGCGCCTGCTCGGTGCCGGCACCATCCTCCGGGAAGTCGAGGCTGCAGCCGAGATCCTCAACCAGCAACATGGCCTCAGCGTCGAGGTATTCAGCGTCACCAGCTTCACGGAGCTCACCCGGGAAGGCGATGACGTGGCGCGCTGGAACCTGCTGCATCCGGAGGAGACGCCACGCGTCAGCCACGCCCAGAGCCTGCTCGGCGGGGAAGCGCCGGTAGTGGTCTCTAGCGACTACATGAAGTCGCTGGCCGAGCCGCTCCGCGGCCAGATCGATGCAGACATGCACGTGCTGGGTACGGACGGGTTCGGTCGCAGCGACACCCGGGAGCAGCTCAGGCACTTCTTCGAGGTGGACCGGAAGTTCGTGGCGCTGGCGGCGCTGAAGATGCTGGCGGACCAGCAGAAGCTGTCGGTGGACGTGGTGAGCAAGGCGCGGGACGAGTTCGGCATCGAGCCGGACAAAGCCAACCCCCGGCTGGTGTGAGGCCGGTGGGCTGAAACGACGGGCTGAACGGTAAACGGATACGGACAGAGAAGTGGCACAGGAAGTAAGAATTCCCGACATCGGTGACATCGACGAGGTGGAAGTCATCGAGATCTGCGTTGCCGTGGGTGATCAGGTCGGACCCGATGATGCGCTGATCGTCATCGAATCGGATAAAGCCTCCATGGAAGTGCCGGCCGGGGTGGCCGGGACCATTGCCAGCATCGATGTGGCGCTCGGAGACCAGGTGGCCGAAGGGGCGCTGGTGGTCACCCTGGAAGGAGGCGCCGGCACCTCAGACGCAGATGATGGTGCGGGTAGCGCCGAAGCGGCGCCGGCCGAGCCGGTCGAGAGCGCGGTAACGACCGAGCCGGAGGCAGCTGCACCTGCCACTACCGAGCAGACACCGGCCGCAGCTGAGGCCCAAACCAGCCTGGTCGAGGTGCGCGTCCCGGACATCGGTGAGGCCACCGACGTGGTGGTCATCGAGGTGGCGGTCACGGCGGGCAGCGAGGTGGACGAGAACGATCTGCTGGTGGTGGTCGAGTCGGATAAAGCGTCCATGGAGATTCCGGCCGGCCAGTCCGGCACGGTGACCGCCGTGCACGTGGAGGAGGGCAGCGAGGTTGCCGAAGGCACGCTGATCGCCACCATCGAGGCGACAACCGGCGCATCGGCGGCGGCGCCGGCCGCAGCCGCAGAGCAGGTCGCCGCGCCGAGCACTCCGGCAGCCACGAAAGAACCGCCCGCGCAGCAACCAGCAGCGCCGCAACCGGCCGCACCTGACCCGGCCGCCGCGCCGGGCGCAACGGAGCCCGAGAAAGGTGACAGCCGCGTGTACGCCAGCCCCGCGGTGCGCAGGCTGGCCCGGGAACTCGGCGTGGCGCTGGCGGACGTCAAAGGCAGCGGCGCCAAAGGCAGGATCCTGAAGGACGACGTCAAAGGGCACGTCAAGGCGGCGATGACGGGCAAAGGCTCGGCAGATGCGGGCTCGGGCATCCCGCCCATCCCGGCGGTGGATTTCAGCCGCTTCGGGCCGGTGGAGGTCGCGCCGATGTCGAGGATACGGGTTGCGGGTGCGACCAACCTGCACCGCAGCTGGCTCAACCTGCCGCACGTGACCCAGTTCGAGGAAGCGGACGTCACCGAGCTCGAAGCCTTCCGGAAAACGCTGAAAGACGAAGCCAGCCGTCGCGAGGTAAAGATCACGCCGCTGGCCTTCATCATCAAAGCCTGCTGCTACGCGTTGCAGGAGTTTCCGACCTTCAACGCGTCGCTGGACCCGGAGATCAAGAACTTCGTGCTGAAGAAGTACTACCACATCGGCTTTGCGGTCGACACGCCGGACGGGCTGGTGGTGCCGGTGATCCGCGATGCGGACCGGATGGGCGTGTGGGATCTCTCCGAGGCCATTGCTGATCTCGCCGAGAAGGCCCGGATCGGCAAGCTCGGGATGAGTGATCTGCAGGGCGGCAGCTTCAGCATATCCAGCCTCGGCAACATCGGCGGTACCGGCTTCACGCCGATCATCAACGCGCCGGAGGTGGCAATTCTCGGGGTGTCCAAGCTGGTGACCAAGCCGATGTGGAACGGCAGTGACTTCGAGCCGCGGCAGATGCTGCCGCTGTCTCTCTCCTACGATCACAGAGCGATCAACGGAGCCGAAGCGGGGCGCTTTATGGCGATGCTGGCGGAGCTATTGGGAGACATCAGGCGCCTGGCGCTCTGATTGCGATCCTTCAGCGGCTGCCGGTCAGCGGGTCAGGCAGTCGAGCAACACCGCCTCAATTTCCTGGCGATAGGCTGCCGCCGTTGAGTTGTGGCGGCGTATGGTCTGGGTGGCGCCAAGCATCAGCTTCAAGCCGTCCGGCAGGGTAGTGTCCCGCAGGTAGACGGCGACCGTGGGTTTATCCAGATCCGAAACGAAGTTCACCTCGTTGATGCAGTGCTTCGAGACCACGGAGTTCTCGGAAACGAAGTAAAGAAACGCGGCTGATTCGCGGATTCGAGCCGCGAGCTCATCACTCCAGATAGAGCCGGCGGGTATCCCACCGTCGTACCAGATGTGCACCCCTTTCTGGGTCAACCAGGCGATCTCGCTCATCACTGAGCGCGCGTCATCATGGGAGTAGCAGACGTAAACGAAAGGCTCGGTGCCCTCATATGCCGGCGGGGCGCTGACGGTGACCTCCCGGGAGTCTGGTTCGTGCCAGCTCCTGCCATCGCCGATGATGTTGGTGCGGTCGGTGCGCTGGGCGTACTCGCCGTTGATGCCGGACATGTAGCCGGACAGAACGGACCTCACCAGATAATACCGGGAGGCTGGTAGCGCCCGCGCAGAGCCGAACGAGAACTCACCAGGGCTCAGGAATCGTTGAGCCTGCTCCCCGGAGATGGGATCGGTGTGCACGAGGCCGAGCAGGCCCATGTCGTACAACGATGCGAAGGCTTCCATCCCGGTGGCCCCGCCCAGGTGATCGGGGGCGTCGTCGTATTGACTCGCGAGCTGCTCCACCTGTTCCCGGGTCAGGACGTTCGCCGGGATCAGATCCAGTAGCCCCGGTAGATCCACGTCGCCAAGGTGCGGAGCGATTTCGTTCAGATATTCCTGGATCAACTCGACCGCGCCGGCGTTGACCGCTTCTTTGAATGCCCTTTCTGCGGAACGCTCTAGAGGCTCCACCGCGGCCAGTTTCTGCCCCACCGTCATCAGATCTCGCGGGCGCAATAGCGTGTGCCGCTCGATGTAGGCGAAGGCGTCCTCCGGCTCGCCGGTGAAGCCATGGGTGGTCCGGGACAACCCGAGGAAGGCCAGCACCGGGTCCTCGCTCACCACGTCCGGACTGGCGAGATTGCCTTTGCGCTCGCCGCGGATGTTGTTGATGAAGATCTCCCGCAGACTGTTCTCGCTGTAGGTCGCGTCGATGGCGCTGCCGCGATACTGCTGCCCCATGGGGCTGACGTCCGCGAGCCGCTCGAACGCTTCCTTGCGGATAGAGACGAACACCTTCAGATGTTTGGTGATTCTTCGCAGCTGATAAACCACCTCCACCAACGACATCTGCGAAAGAAACCAGATGTTCGGTGACAGCTCGCCAGAGAAGCTGGCGCGCCAGGTGGGGGTGTGGATGTGCTTGTTGAAGTACTCGTCGACGCTGTCGATGAATATGGCGATGGGACGATTCAGCGACCGCAGCAGCGGAATCAGCAGGGTGTTGGTGTCCTGCGCGCAGCGGTGCACGTCACCCGGCGTGTAGTCGAGCATCAGCACGAAGTGGTCGAGCACGCTTCTCAGCTGCTGGTTCTGCAGCAGGTGCGCGAGTGGCGGCGACACCTCCAGATCGTCCGGTAGCTCCGTCTGTTTCAGGGCAGTACACGCAAGTGAGGTCAGCCAGACCCGGTTCCAGGGCTCGATGTCGGAGTCGTAGATATTCAGCAGATCGCGGCTGAATACCTTGTCGCCGACCGGCTTGTCGAGCAGCGTGTCCTGCGGGATGCAGAAGTGTCCGCGCTCCTGGTAGCGGATGCGTTTGGCTTTCAGCAGCAGGGTTTTGCCGAAACCTTTGGTGCCGACGACGATGAACTTGTCATCTCTGGTGGCATCGAGGAAGTCCTCGATCCAGGTGGTTTTGTGGAGCAGATTGGCATCGAAGTCTTCGGCAATCTGTATGTCGTCGGCGTCGATGGTCCATGGTCTCATGAGACTTGAACGCTCCTGCTGCGCGACCGATTACGATAGCAAGGCAGCGTGGAGGCCACCAGTTGCTCGAGAACTTCGTCGCGGGTCGTCGACCCGGGCGGCGTTCAGGGTTGGCTCAGCGATTCGAAGTAGCGCGCGGCTGCGTCGGAGTCCCTCGCGTCGTCGCGTGGTTCCTGAGCCCGGATGGGCACCGTGTCGTGGTTGGTCAGAGCCGCCTCCATGAGATCCAGGCGATCGCTCAGAAGCTCGGCCAGGGCCTGATTGTTGGCGGCGTCGGTGCCACGCTCCGCGTAGGCGGCTCGGGAGTTGCGGGTGTCGAACCGGAAGTCCGCCCCGAGTTCCTGCCCGAGGCGATACTCGAGGGCGTCGGCGCGTCGCAGCAGTGCTTCCATCGTGCTCTGGTCGAACGCGCCTGAGCTGCTGCCACTCTGAGGCGCAGCATCGCGGAGCTCTGCGCGCAGCTCGCGCACCTCAGCAAGGGTCGAGTTTTCCCGGCTCTGGCCGTCGCTGGCTGCCAGCGTGCGGCGGGCCTGGGCGAGGCGGGCAGCCAGGCGGTCGAGAGCGGCCTCGACCGCATCTTCGTTGCCGACGGCGTACAGGGGCCGGCCGTACTCGAAAGCATCGGCGCTGGCAGAAAGGCGCTCATCGAGACGCTCGTCCGCGAGCTCCCGGGCGGCGTCGGCCAGGACGGCGGCTGTGTCGTCATCCTCGGTGGCTTGACCGAGCTGGCCGAGCTCCCGGGTCACCTCGTTCAGGTCCGCCTGCATGCGCCTTTTCCGCTCGGCATAGGGCGCCATGGCGTAGTCATCGAAGCGACGGACGACGCTGTCACGGGCCGCCAGGGCATCGTCCAGCACCTCGTCGAGGCGCTCCATGATGTTGCGCTGATCGGAGAGCAGGTTCTGCACGGCGCGCTCGTTGCGGGCCAGACGATCGTCGAGATTGCCGACGCTCTCGTCGCGAAGCTGTTCAGAGGCGCGGCGAATGGCTTCGGTTGCGGCTCTGCTGGCCGCGGGGTCGCTCTGCTGCCTGGCCAGAGATTCGCTGATCGACTGCCGCGCGCGACTCAGCTCTGAGATCGCGTTGTCCAGTGCTTCGCTTGCGCTGCCGCCGCTGTCCTGACCCTGCCGTGACAGGCTCTGTTGCTGTTGCTCGCGTTGGCGGCGTTCCAGCTCTTCCTGGAGCCGCTCGAGCTCGCGCTGCAGCCGCTCCTGCTGCCAGCGGCTGGCCAGGGACTCATCGCCAAGGCTCTGCTGCCTGGCTAGCGCTTCCTGGCGGTCCGCAAGTTCCTTGAGGCGTTGCCACTCCTCGTTTTCCGCTGCTGGCGTGCTGCCTGGCGTTGGCTCCTGCGGAACCTCGTAGCGATTGCGCTCCTGATCCATCTCCAGATCCATGAGCTCTGACAGCGAGCGGCCCGTTGTGCCGCGCATGTCTGCGACGCCCATGGATACGTCGACGTCGTTGACCGTGGCCTGGGCGGCAAGCAGGTGCTGCAGCGCCTGCTGGGCCGGGGTGATGGCGGCTTCCAGATCCTGCACCTCGAGTGCTTCGGCGGCGGGAATCATGTCCTCGGTGGCGCTGATCAGTTCGCTGCTGAAGGTGTCGACACCTTCCTCGAGGGTCAGGCGGCGGGCCGCGGCGCGCTCGATCAGCGTCGTCACCTGGTCCGCCAGCGTGCGCTGCAGCAGCGCCAGCACGTCTGCCTGGTCTCTGTCGCCGGGCTCTCCCTCGCCGCGGGCGGCACGGTTCTGCAGGTTCCAGGTGGCGGTCACGATTTCCCGCTGTCGCTGCACGAGCTCGTCGGGGCCACCATTCTGGCCGCCCTGGCTGGCCGTGGTCTGCGACTCACGGTAGCTGCGGTCGAAGGGTCGAACGTCGATGAAGTAGAGGGACGTGCGTGTGTTGAGGGCATGGTCATGTGCTTCGGCGTAGAAGCTGATCATGTCACCGGCTTGAAGGGGTCTGCCGGGCGCATCCGCAACCGGTGCGGTAACCGTCAGCTCTTCGAGGTAGAGCGTGTGTTCGCTTGTGCCCTCTGCCGACTGGCTCGAGGCCTGCTCGCCCGGCAGCGGCAGCGCCACGCTTTCCCAGCTGCCGCCGTTCACGGCGTAGTGGAATGTCAGGGTGCGGATGCCATAGTCGTCCGTTGCTGTGAAACGCAGGGTGCGCTCCTCGATGGCCGTTGCCTGCACATCGTGCCCGGGCCAGCTGAAGGCAAGCTCAGGTGGCTGATCGGTGACCACGTCGATGAAGTAGCTGTCGCTGATTCTCGCCAGCGTGCCTTCATGGCGCACCGCCAGGTGCCAGCTGCCAGCCTCACCGACCTCGAAGGTTCCTCTGGCCAGCCGGCCTTCCGCCTCAGCGTCAAGGACCTCGCCGTTGACGACGATCAGCGCCTGGTCGAGGGGCGCATCCGTGGTCGCCGTCACGCCGATACGGGTGCCGACCAGGGCAGCGACGTCACCATCCTGCCGCTCCCGCGCCGGGAGTTCCGTCCAGTCCGGGTAGCGATACTCGAGGACCACGTCGGTCACTCGAGGCAGATCGGCGACGCGAATGACGTGCCGTTCCGAGTTAATGCCCGCCGCGCCCACGTAGTAGCTCACGGCTTCGTTGACGCCGACGAAGACGAATCCGTAGCGGCCATCTGCGAGCCGTGCCATGGGCGCGGTTTCCCAGCCGCTGATGCCGTCGAACTCGGCGTGCAGGGCCATTGCCTTAGGCGCGAAGCCGGTGGCCGCTGCCTCAATGACCACGTCCGTGCCCCGGGGGATCACCGTATCCCCGGGCGCCACGGTGATGCGTGGGGCGGCGGCAGTAAAGAGCTCGCCCGTCCACAGTCGCAGGGCGGCGAGCTGTAGCGGCGATGGACTGCCTGGGCCTAAGCCTAGAAGCCAGAGGAAGGCGACTGCAGCGCCGACGGCAACGGCGCTCGGCAGGTAGAGCTGGCGAGCAGGCAGGGGGGTCGCAGGCGGGGTTTCCGCCGCGATCTGTTCAACGTCTCTGGCGAGGAGTCCGAGCATCGGCGAGCGCTCGCCGCGCTCATCGGCATCGAGCCAGGTGCGCAGGCGCCCGCCAAAGGCGGGCACCATGCCTTCCAGCGCGTCCGCGCTGCGGCGCCGGCTGTACGCGAAGCGGCCGACGTAGAAGACCGCGACGCCAAGCAGGCCGTAGAGCACGACCCGGACGCCAAGCACCCAACTGCTGGCAGGTACCGCGGTGACGAGCACGTAGGCGATCGCGGCGCTGAGCAGCAGCGCAACCAACAGCCCGCCAGCTACCGCCCGAGCCACGAGGCGCTGCTTGAGGCGTCGGCCGGTACTGTCCAGATAGCCGCGCAACATCACGTGCTCGCACCCCCAGCGCTGGCCGAGGGTTTCCCCGCAACGAGATTGGCGTAGAGGGGCTCGAGAAAAACGAGCAGCACCAGGACAATCAGCAACCAGGGGGCCAGCGGCGTTAGTGACGCTTCGCTGTCGGTCTCCGCTGCTGGCGCTGTCGACGCGGGACCTGACGCGTCCATGCCCGCGGCAGCGCTCTGCTGCCACTGGGCAAACAGGCCGGGAGCGATCACCGAGAGATCGGATTCGGCCAGGGGCACGTTAACGGCGAGCTGCCGGCTCCGGCCGGGCGTGCGCAGCTGATAGATGCCTGGCTCCGGGAGGCTGATGGTCGGGCGACCCACGGTATCGGCCAGGCCCAGAACCCGATCACCGCTGCCGCTGAAGAGCTGGACAGACTGGGCGGGGATGGCGAAGGGCTCACCGGCACGGGCTTCCGTTGGCAGGATGTCCTCGGCGAGGTAGCCCAGCACGTTGGCGAGCAGGCTCACAAAGGCAGGGCGGACGACGAGCGTCGACCAGGCTGGGTCCAGGGCAGTGCCAAGCAGCAACAGCCGTCCGGCACCGACCCGATGCTCAACGAGGAGCGGCGTGCCGTCGTCCAGGGCGAGGATCACTTCCCCGCTGCCGGCGTCGGCTGCACTCAGGGCCTGGAAGAAGGTCAGCGCCTGCCAGCTTGTGTAGCCGGCAAGCGCCGGATGACTGGGATCGACGGCTGCCACCCCCCGAGCTGTCTGTTGGAACCGGTCGGCTGCCAGCGACGCGTTCAGGAGCGGCAGCGTGCCTCGGCTGCGCGTCTCCTCATCCACGGTCATGAACACCTTGCCGCCTGCTTCAAGGTAACGTTCGAGCTGCAGCGCCGGTTCGCCTGCCAGCGCGCCGCTGCCCAGCACGACGACCACCGCAGCGTCGTCAGGTAAGGAAGTCTGGCGTTCCGGCTCGAAGCGTGGCGCGGCCGCAGCGACCCCAGCGCGGAGATAGCGCCAGGCGTGATCATCGCTGGTCAGCACGGGCAGCGTCACCACATCGCGGTGTCGGGAAACGAGGTGACGGACGTTGTCGGCCTCTAGGGCGTCGTCGTTGTCGAGCCGGGCGGTCCAGCTGTGACCGCGACGGCGACGCGGGTTCTCGAGGTCGTCTCCCGGCAGCGTGAAGCGTGCGGTTGCTCTGCTGTTGGCAGCCAGCGCTATGGTTTCTCGACCAACCTCGACGCCATCCTCTGTCAGCGCAACGGTGACCTCCGTACCCGGCGCCTGAAAAGACTGAACGGTTACCGCGATCTCATCCGCTCGGGTCAGCCTGAGCTCGGTGATGGCCCTGTTTCCCGGGTTCGCTTCCGCGCCCACCTGCAGCAGTCGGGTGGGCAGCGTTACCCCTGAGAGCAGGGCGCTGAACTGGCCGGGCAGCCCGGAAGCCTGAAAATCTGAAATCAAAACCACCTCGAGGCGCTCGCCGGGCCCTGCCAGCGTCTCCGCCAGGGTCGCGATGCGACCCAGGAGCCCGGCAGCATCCAGCTGAGTGTGGCCGGGTTGAAGGGTGGTCAGCGCAGCGCTGAGCCTGTTCCTGTCCGCCGTAAGCGGCACCAGGAGGGAGAGCTCTGCGTCAGCGGTCAGGAGGGCAGCGCGCTGGTTGTCGGCAAGATCGCCGAGCAGCTGACGAGCTTCGCTGACGGCGAGCTCGAAGACGCTGCCGTCTTCTCCTCTGGCCGCCATGGACAGGGACCGGTCGATGACGAGCACCTGGTGAGGCGGCAGCGCGATGGCTGCGGGTCGTTCCCCGGTGAGCCTGAGTGCGGGCTCAGCAAACGCCAGGCAGGCGGCGATGAGCAGCAGCCAGCGCAGCGCCAGCAGCAGCAGGTGCTGGAGCTGTTTGCGTACGTTCACCGGCGCGGCAGATGGGCGCATGAGAAACAGAGAAGCAAACGGCTGCTGCTCCTTAGGATGCGCGTTCAGACGATGCAGCCACCAGGGCACCGTCAGCAGCAGGAGCCCGGCAAGAAATGCTGCAGACGCGAATACCATCTCAGGGGTGCCTCGCTCGGAAGTGCAGGTAGCCGGCGAGGACCCGGTCCAGAGGTTCGCTGGTGCTCACCTGCAGGTAGTGTCCGCCCATCCCGAGGACCAGCTGCTTGAGTCGCGTCAGGTGAGCGGCGAGGCGCGCGGGATAGTCGGCTTCAAGCTCGTCGCGGGTAACTTCCATGACTTCGCCCGTCTCCACGTCGCGCAGCGTGGTGGCGCCCGCCAGCTGCGGCGATTGCTCTGTGGTACCCAGCACGTGCACGAGCAGCAGGTCATGACCGTTGGCGCTGAGGCCACGGAGCACCGTCGCCAGCTGATCGGGGTCGGTGTAGAAGTCGGAAATGAGAACGATCAGCCCGGCCTTGCGGAACTGGCCCTGAATCTGGGTCAGCGGCAGCGTCCAGTTGCTGCCGCCGCTGGCTTCGAGCTGATCGAGCTCGTGATAGAGGGCGCGAACACCCGCGCCGCGCCCGGTCGCGGGCCGGTACTGATGGACCCGATCGTTGAAGGCGAGCAGGCCGACGGCGTCGTGCTGGCGATGGGCCAGGTAGATCAGCGCCGCGGCGAAGAAGCGTGCGTAGTCGAGCTTGCTCACCGAGCCGTCTTCCAGGCCAGCCATTTCCGACATGGAGGCGCTGGTGTCGAGAAGCACCATGAGCCGACAGTTGGTATCGCCGAAGTAACGCTTCACGTATGTGCGATCGGTTCGTGCGTAGACGTTCCAATCGATGTCCCGCGGGTCGTCCCCGGGAATGTAGCCGCGGTACTCGGCAAACTCCTGGCTGAAGCCGAACCTGGGACTCCGGTGCAGGCCGATGAGCGCGCCTTCCACGGCGGCACGGGCAACGAGCTCGAGGTTGTTCAGCCGCGCGAGCACGGTCGGCTCGATGAGCCGGTCGTGACCCCCTCGAGCCATGCCCGGTGCGTAGGTGCCGCCGGCGGAGCCTGGCGATTTGCCTGCGGTCGCCACGTCAGCCGCGCCGGCTCGTCAGCTCATTGATCAGATCGTCCACCGTGACCTGCTCCGATTCTGCCAGGTAGTTGAGCTGCACCCGGTGGCGCAGCACGGGTGCCGCCAGCGTCTGCATGTCTTCCGGAATCACGTGGTAGCGCCCCTTGAGCAGAGCGCGGGCGCGGGCCGCCAGGGAAAGGAAGATGGCAGCCCGGACCGAGGCGCCGTACATCACGTACTTGCGCACGCGCTCACTGGCTTCCGGTTGGTCCGGACGGGTAGCGCGAACGATGTCGACGGCCAGACGATTCATGGCGTCGGAGATGGGCACCTGGCGGACGAGCCCCTGGATCGCCACCAGGTTGGCGGCATCGAAACAGGCATCAACCTCAGGCAGGCCCTGGCCGAGCGTGTTGCGCTCGACCACGGCAACCTCTTCCGCAGCATCCAGGTAGCCGAGGGTGACGTTGAAGATGAACCGGTCGAGCTGGGCTTCCGGCAGCGGGTAGGTGCCCTCGAGCTCGATGGGGTTCTGGGTCGCCAGCACGACGAAGGGTGACGGCAGCGTGTGCGTCGTCCCGCGAATGGTGACCCGCGCTTCCTGCATGGCCTCGAGGAGCGCGGCCTGGGTTTTTGGCGGCGTTCGGTTGATCTCGTCTGCCAGCAGCACGTTGGCGAACACCGGGCCGGGCACGAAGCGCCAGCTGCGCTCGCCCGTGCCCGCGTCGGTTTCGAGGATGTCGGTGCCCGTCACGTCTGTGGGCATCAGGTCCGGCGTGAACTGGATGCGCTTGAAATCCAGCCCCAGCGCCGTGGCCAGCGCCTGCACCATGAGCGTTTTTGCCGTCCCGGGCAGGCCGGTAATGAGGCAGTGGCCACCCACCAGCACGGTGATCAGCAGCTGCTCGATGACCTCGTCCTGGCCGACGATGATCCGGTCCAACTGCTCGCGGATTGCCCGCATGGTGTCCTGAAAGTTCTGCACCGCTGCTTCAGTAGCAGCCGTGTCTGCGGCTGCGGTTTCGTCTGTCATCTGCCGATCTCGCGTAGTAGTTGAAGGCCTTCCGGGTAACGGGGCGCAATCTCCAGTGCCTGGAGCAGCGCCCGCGTCGCCTCTTCTTTCCGTCCGAGGGTGTTCAGAGCGACCGCCACCTCGAAGTGGGCGCCGGCCAGGTCATGCGGATTCAGCGCCAGGACCAGGCGGCGCTCGCTGAGTGCCTCCTCGTGGCGACCGAGGGTCGTTGCCAGGCCGCCCAGGCGCGCGTGGTGGGCAACCACCAGCGGTTCCAGCCGGGTCAGCGACTGCTGAATCTGATGCGCGGTTTTCAGGTCACCGGCGGTCTCGAAGAGCGCCACCGCCTGCTGCAGGGCTTTTGGATCCCGTCCGCCGAGCTGGTAGTAATCAAGAAGCACCTGCCTGGCAGTTGCCGGCGACCCGGCGGGCCCTTCGCCGCCAGTCGGTGCGTTGTCGTCGCCAGGATCCCGAGCGCTGCTCTTTTCCAGTGCGCTGGCCAGCGCCAGTCGGGCGTTGCCGGGCCCGGCGTAGCTCGGGTAAAGATCGATCGCGAGCTCCGCCTGGCGGCGAGCCTCGATCCAGTCTTCGGCCTGCAGCGCCGCAAACGCCGCCCGGGTAGCGGCGTGGTAGGCGGCGATGCCTTCTGCGGCCGGGCCGTACTCACCCTCGAGCCACTCAGCGAAGGCGGCATCGAGATCCGAGGGATCGAGGCCAAGCCCTTCCTGAATCGCGACGACGGTGTCGCTGGTGCTGGCGTACACCTCGAGGATCCGGCGCAGGCCGTCCTCGTAGCGTTCGGCGATGAAGGTGCAGAGCAGTCCCGCCTGCACGTAAGACACGCCGATCTGCTCCGGGTACTGCGGGCGCATGAAGCCGTTGTCGAGCTCGGCCACCCCGAGCAGCTGGTTTTCGCTCATCGCGCGCAGAAACTCGAAGCTCACCGAGCTGTTCGGGCTCGGGCCGAAGCGTTGCTCCTCATAAACGCTGACCCCTTCCGAGAACCAGCGCGAGACGAGGTTGTCGGTCGCGTTCAGCGTCACCACATGGGCGATCTCGTGCCAGACCACCGACAGCCAGTCCCACTCGTCAGAGGGTTTGGCGGACGGTCCAGCCATGACGATGACATCGCCGAAGGTTGCGCCGAGGATGCCGAGACCCGGCAAGCCGGCAGTGCGGACGGCGAAGTCGTCGTGGTGCTGATAGAGCTCGATGACCACGGGGGCGACGAACTGATAGCCGTAACGCGGCGCCATCTCCTCGACCGCGCGATCAACAAGCTCTCCCACGTATTTGCGAAGCGGGGCGGTCTCCAGGGGGTGAGTGCGGAGAATCAGCCGCTCGGTGATTTCCGTGTCGTAGCCGTCGAGGGTGTCCAGGAGCCTCAGCATGTTCACGGTTTCGGCGTTGAAGGCGTCGCCGCTGTAGGCCTGTTCCAGGTGGTCCTGACCAGCCTCCAGCTCGTTGATCCGCAGCAGGTTCGTGCCCAACGCCAGATGTGCATCCCAGTGCTCAGGATCAATCGCCACCGCTTCTTCGAGGAGCGCCACCGCCTCCCTGTAGCGCCGGGTGATGACGTAGAAATAGGCGGGCACGGCGTGAATCTCGCCGAAGCTGGGATTGATTTCGAGCGCCTGGCTGACCCACGGGCTCGGCAGCTCAGGATCGGCGATACCGCTCATGTGATCGGCCGCGGCCAGCAGGGCCATGGCATCGAGGCGATCGCGAACGGGTGTGGAACCTGCCGCAACCAGGTCCAGAAGAATGTCCGCGGCACCGTCCCGATTGCCGACCTCGAGAAGCAGGCGGGCTTTGAGCACGCGCGTGCGGGGGTGCATGGCATCAATGGTGAGCGCTCGGTTGATCGCGCTCTGGGCGGCGCCGGCGAAGCGGTCGAGCAGCAGCTCCGCCTGGCCGGCCAGGGCGGTCAGGTTGTTGGGGTCCAGGCTCAATGCCTCCTCGAAGAGTGCCTCGGCATCGGCGGCCTGATGGGCACTGAGGAACAGCAATCCCCAGCGGGCGCGGAGGTCTGCATCCGTTGGCTCTGCGTCGACGGCCCTGCGAAAGGCGGCGTTGGCCCGGTTTACTTCGTTCAGGCGCCAGTAGGCTTCGGCGCGAATACCGTCGTCGGTTGCCGTGCTGAGGAGTTCCAGGTAGCAGTTGCGTGCATCCGGATTGCCGCGGTCATCGAGCGCATGGCAGTGCTCGATGTCGGCAGGCACCTCGCTGGCAGGCGAAGGGTTCGCGAGCAGCAGCAGGCAGACGGCAACGAAGGCAGAGCGGTAGGGCTTCAAGGTGTATCCCCCTCTGCCGCCAGCTGGCCCTCGATCATCGCCATCTCCAGAAGCAGCCTCTGCAGCTCGGCGAAGTACTCGTCCTGACTGAAATCGTCCTTCAGGTTGCGCAGGATGGCAATTTCCTGTTCCAGCTCATCCCGGCGGGCTAGGAGATGGGAATCCTGGTTGTTTACGGTCGGCGCCGCTTCGAGCCGGGCAAGGGTCAGGACCGGCTCCGGGCCTGAAGACAGCGGGTTTTCCGTGGCCATCTCACCGTCCCGGTCGTAGTGCGCCACCACACCGGCGCTCGCGTAGTTGAAGGCTTCCAGCGCCGTCAGGCGTCCGTCTTTGTTCACGTCGGCCGCGGTGTCTTCCAGCGCGGCGGCGAAGTAGCGGCCGAAGACGGTTGCGTTGCGCTGGTCGCCGCTCCGGGTGCCGGTGATCAGGGTTCGTTGGGGAGCGGCGAGCACGTCCTGAATGGCGCCGGAGGCTGCCCCGGTAACGATCAGCACCTGGGCACGGCTGTCGACGGGGTCGAGCCACTCGCCGAGCCTGGCCGCAGTGAAGTCAGGGCCCGGCACGTTGAACTTGAACTGCTCGCCGTCGTAGCTGCCGTGGCCAATGAAAACGAACAGCAGCGTGTCTTCGCTGCTGCTGCGTGCTGCCAGCGCCGTGAGAGCCGCCTGCACGGCGGCCTGGTCGGCGGCTGCGCCCGTCAGCACAGTCACGTCTTCCGTGATGGTGCCGAGGGCGCGGCCCAGGCGATTCGCATGCCGCTGAAACTCCTGCTCGTAGCTTGCTTCACCGCCGAGGCCGGCGACGATCAGCGCGCGGGTATCCGCGGCAGTCATACCGGTGGCGCTGAGCAGGCAGAGCAGCAGCAGGGCGCGCATCAGATGCGTCCCCAGCGGCGGCGAAGCGACCACTCGAGCAGCTTCAGCAACACCAGCAGCAGGAAAAGGACGGGCAGGTTCCAGAGCGGCAGAATCTCCAGGCGCTTGATCCCTGTGCCGCCGAAGCGCAGCAGTTCCGGCAGCGTGGACAGGTTGCCGTCGGCGAAGTAGCGACCGCCGGTGGTCTCGGCAATTCGGCCGAGCAGGCCGCCGTTGCGGGTTGGGCTGAAAGCCTCGCGAGCCTCGCTGCCGGCTCGCAGAAAGCGGGTGATCGTCTCGCTCTCACCAGCAGGGCCATCGAGCTGGACGTCCACCCGATAGACGCCCGCATCTCCGGGAACGAAGCGACCAGCCAGTTGCCCGGGTACGGTGCCCGAGGTCAGGGTCATGGTCGTGGGCTGACGATCAGAGCCGGTGACCGTTGCCACGGCGCCCAGATCCAGGGCCGGCTGGAAGTTCTCGTCGCGAAGCTGGGCTCGGATGCTTATCGCGCCGTCCTCCAGCGCCAGCGCAACTGTCCGTTGCTGCTGTGCGGATTCTGCCAGCTGACGGAGAAGCTGACGCCAGAACAGCTTGTGTCGCGGATCCTCAGGCGGGGTGCGCATCTGCCAGCGCCAGGTGCTGGCCGTTGCCAGCACGGCCGTCGTTCCGAGGCCGTAGGGTTGGGTCACGAGCAGCGGCAGGCGCTCATCCTCGCCCAGAAACTCCAGGAGCACGCTGGCCGCCGGTTTCAGCGCGCCGAGGCGCTGCAGATCGCCTAGCTCCGGCAAGCTTGACCAGCCGTTGCCGCCTTCGGCATCGAGCAGCTGGGTAAAGGGAGAATCGACGCCGAGCCGGGTGGGCTGGGCGCGACCTTTCAGAGCCTGATAGCCGGCGGTTCCGGTGCGTTCAATGTTGACCGGGAGCGCCGCGGCCAGAGGCTGCACGTCCCAGCGACCATCTGCCAGGGCATGACGGCCGGCGAGGGCCAGTAGGCTGCCACCACGCTCGGCTACGAAGGCTTCGAGCCACTGGTGCTGCTCAGGGCCCAGCTCGGTAGCGTCGAGGCTGCCCAGGACGACCACCTCGTAGCTGAAGAGCTCCGCCCTGGTGGCCGGAAAACCACTGGCCAGACTGGCGGCATCCTCGACTCCCTGCCGATAAGTTTTCCGATCCGTCGTTTTCAGCCAGCTAACCAGCTCCAGCACGTCGTCGTCGGCAACGGCCCGGCGCAGGAACTTGTACTCCCAGCGCGGTTCGCCCTCTAGATAGAGCACGCGCCGCTTGCGCTCGGAGACCGTCAGCAGCCGCTCGACGCGGTTGTTTGCTGTCAGCTGATCGCCTGCGGGGGCGCTGCCGCCTGCCGGTGACTCGATTTCGAAGGTCAGCTCACGAATGCCCACTTCCCCGGCGTCGAGCAGCAGATCGGCTCGCACCGTCGGTTCGTCCGCGGGCAGGATGACCTGCTCTCTGGCGATCAGCGTGCCGCCGCGACGGACCGTGATTACGGCCTCGCCGCCGTTGTCGTGGTCGATCACCGCATGGGCAACCACCTTCGATCCTGGTGGCGCATCGGTGGCCAGGTTGACCGCCTTCAGCTCCACCTCGCCGGGCAGGCTGTCAGGACCGTAGCCGACGGTGTGAACGGGCACGCCGTGCCGGCTCAGCCCGGCAACTTCCAGTGCGCCCAGCAGATCGTTGTCAGCACCGTCGCTCAAGACCACCAGGCCTGCGAGCGGCGTGCCGGAGAAGCTGGCAAGCACTGTGTCGGCCGCCTGGACGAGGTGAGTGTTGGCTGATCCCGCAGCCACGCTGCCGAGGTCCTGCTCGAGCCGTGCGGTCGTGTCGAAGGAAAAGACCGTGACCTTGCCCAGCTCTTCGAGGCGCGGCAGCAGCTCATCACGGGCCTGGCTCAGCGCGCGCTCGAGGCGGGATGGGCTGGCGCTGTCGTTGCCCCGCGGAAAACCCATGCTCCCGGAGCGATCAATGAGCACCGCGATGGTGTTTGCCCCGGACTCGAGCTTCATGAGCCGGAGCCCCGGGCCCGCAAGCAGGCCAATCACCAGCAGCGCGACGCTCACCTGCAGAGCCCCGACCAGCAGCTTCCGCCAGGGTGGCCAGCCGCGCGTACGTTGCCCTGTTAACGCGCTGGCCAGAAGCGCAGCGCTGACTAGGGCGGCGCCAAGCCACCACCAGGACGGGTCGGCAACGTTGGTCAGCACCAGGGTGCCGGAATCGTAGGCAGTCCTCGGGTGGCGGAAGAAGAGTTCCCACATGAAGGTCAGTGCGTCAGCACGTAGGTGAGCACGTTCACCCCCATGCGGTAGCTCTGGGTGGAGAAGCGCTCGAAGTACCAGGAGCCGTAGGCCTCCCGCTCCCAGCCATCGAAGATGTCGGTGTTATGGGTGCCGATGGCCATCAGCCGGCCATCGCTGTCGAAGTACCCCCGCATGGTGGCCTGAGACAGATCGCCCGCTGGATAGCGATGGAACCAGGCCGGTTCCGCCGTGAAGCCACCGCGGGTGGCAAAGCTTCGGGCCGGGATCTGCGGCATCTCGTCGAACTCGAAAACCGTGTGAAAAATCGGGTGCTCTATGGGTACCTCCCGCCAGTGGTTGTTTGGCAGCACCTCCCGCATGAAGCGCTCGAAGCTCGCCCACTCGGCGTCCCCCCAGAAGTCGTCCACCCAGAGGAAGCCGCCGTTTTGCAGGTAAGCCCGAAGGTTCTCGGCCTCTTCTGCGGTGTAACGCATGTAGCCGGGGTCGGACATGAACAGCAGCGGGTAGTCGCCGAGATCCGGTGCCGTCAGCCGGCGTCGCACCGGGGTGGGAACCAGGCTGAGGCGGGTCAGCTCGCTGAGCCGCTTCGCGAGGTTGCGCTCCGCCTGAGGGAAGTCCGTCTCCCAGCGGGCCCAGACCCTGCCTTCGAAAGCGTAGTAAGCCTCGCCCATGCCGCCGACGCTGTCGTACTCGACGCGGGCCAGGGTGAGATGAGTGAGGTCGGCGAGATCGAAGGCCTGGATCGCGGGGCCGGAGCCTTCTTCGGCCTGCGCGGGAGCCGCTGTGTGGAGAACAGCCAGCGTCAGGCAGAGGATGGAGGTGCTACGCATCCCTGGTGTCTCGCTTCAAGCTCCCTGCTGCGGATATGCCCTTCGAGCCTACGCCAGGGTGAGCGGCAGCGCAAAAGGCTGCCGGCGTTTAGTCAGACAGTCTTAGGCGTGGCGCCTGCTGCCGCATCGCCAATCGGTTGGAAGCAATCAGTCGGCGGGCTTGTCGATGCCGCGCCATTGAGATTCCTCGTCGCGGCCGATCGTCCGGGCCATGACGAAGAACAGGTCGCTGAGCCGGTTCAGGTAACGGGCAGCGTCGTCCACGTCCTCCGTCGCCCAGGCGTGCCGTTCGGCACGTCGGCAGACGGTCCGGCAGACGTGGGTCAAGGCGCAGGCTTCCGAGCCGCCGGGAATGACGAACTCGGTCAGCGGTGGCAACTGCTCGTTCAGCCGTTCGACTTCTGCCTCGATCCAGTCTGCTGCGGGCGCCGGCACCATCCCGACCGTGGCCAGGTGCGCGCCGAGATCAAAGAGTTCCTGTTGCAGCCGCCCCAGGGTCGCGTCGAAGATCTCAGGATCGTCGAGCTTGGCGCGCAGCCAGCCGACGAAGCTGTTCAGCTCGTCCACCGCGCCAACGGTGTGAATGCGGTCACTGGATTTGGCGATGCTGGAGCCATCCGCCAGCGAGGTCTCGCCGGCGTCGCCGCGACGGGTGGTGACCCGGGTGATTCGCTTCTTAGCCAACGTTGCTTTCAGCTAATGCCGTGCAGGCCGCTCAGGTGGCGGAGCGGTGATTGGGATCGAAGGGCTGCACCGTGATCAGCCCCGTGTCGAAGGAGCGGGTCAGGCCGTCGTAGGCATGACGCATGAAGTGCTTGGGATGCGGGAAGCCGGTGCTGGAGTCGGCCGCGGAAATGCTCACGCCCACCACCACCGGTATGTAGCCCTCGCTGGTCTTGAAGGAGTGCATGTACAGGTTGTCGAAGATCCTGCGGAAGCTCTGCGAGGTGCAGTTGTGGATGTCCGGCTGCAGGGTAATCACGGCGAACATGTTCGACTCGGGTCGGGTCACCACGTCCAGGGGCCGGACCAGCTGGCGGACCTTGGCACCGATGCCGGACATGAGCTCGTCGACGATGGCCTGCTCGTACTGCTCCTGAATGACGTCCAGGTTGTTGATCCCCACCAGCAGCAGGCAGGCGGCGCCGCCGCGGGTTTCGGCATGCTTTACGGTGTCGTTGATCCGCTCGAAGGTGAACTTCAGGTTGCCGAGACCGGTGACCGGATCGACCAGATCCGTAGTCTGCAGCTCGCGGATCTTCTTGCGCAGCAGCTTGTTGGTTCGCAGCAGCTGATTCTGGCGGCTGGCGATCCGCTGCGCGGCGATAACCCGCGGCAGCAGCTGGGCGCGCAGGTTGGCCTTGTTCAGGAAGTCGTCCACCCCCTCATCGAAGGCATCGTTCATTGCCTCCATGTCGTCGCGGGCCGTCAGCAGCATCACGTAAGTGAAGTGCTCATTGGCCTCGTCGAGCTTTTTCACCCGCCGGGTCAGCTCCAGGCCGTCCATGCTCGGCATGAGCCAGTCGGCGATCAGGATCTGAGCGGGACGCTTCTCCAGAGAGCGCAGGGCCTGCAGAGGATTGTTGGTGAAGCGGACATTGCTGAAGCCACCGCCGCGCAGGGCCTTGGCGATGATGGCGCTGGAAAACTTGGCGTCATCCACCACCAGAATTGGAATGTCCTCGTACGACATGCTGTTTACGGAATGACCGGACACCGCGGAACCGGCGCTGCTCGGCGCCTTGGCTGCGGTCTGCTCCAGGTTGCCTGGAGGAGGCACTCGCGGTTTGTTGTGGGGTCTTTCCATGAGGGTTCGATCAAATCGATGGAGAAGTCTACCATGGTGCATATCGCCTACCCGTGACCCAGTTTGGCAGCGTTTTGCTGACTAATTCCCTTGCCTTTGTAAGGGTTGCTGCAGGCTCGAGGGGCAGATTAATGAGATCAGGAATAAGGATCCGTGGCTTATGCCGTCATTCGACGTTGTTTCAGAAGTAGATTTTCAGGAAGTTCGTAACGCGGTGGATCAGGCCGTGCGCGAGCTGGGGACTCGATTCGATTTTCGCGGGGTTGATGCCGGGTTCGAGCTGACCGAGGAGCGGATCCAGCTGCATGCAGAAGAGGAGTTTCAACTTGGCCAGATGCTTGACATTCTGCGCGACAAGCTGGTCAAGCGGGGCGTGGACACCCGGGCCCTGGATCCGGGTGAAATCGAGGCGTCGGGCAAGCAGAAGCGTCAGGGGTTCGGGCTCAAGCAGGGCATCGACCGCGATGCGGCGAAGAAGATCGTCAAGCTGATCAAGGACTCGAAGCTCAAAGTGCAATCGCAGATTCAGGGCGAGCAGGTGCGGGTGACCGGCAAGAAGCGAGATGATCTGCAGCAGGTGATTGCTACCCTGAAGGAAGCCGAACTGGACATGCCGCTGGACTTCGACAATTTCCGCGATTGATCCATCTGGCGCCGGTGGCGCCGCAGCGGGCTCGGACGTGGCTGAACCGCGGATCTGGGAGGTGCTGTTCACCCGCAAGATGCTCATCTGCGTGGGCCTCGGCTTTGCCTCCGGATTGCCGCTGTTTCTGCTCATCCAGCTGGTACCCGCCTGGCTGCGCCTGGAGGGGGTGAGCCTCACCGCGATCGGCTTCTTCACGGCGATTCAGTATCCATACTCGCTCAAGTTCCTCTGGTCTCCGGCGGTGGAGCGCTACTCCGTACCCTGGCTCGGTCGACGGCGTGGCTGGATGTTGCTGACGCAGCTGCTGCTGATCGCTTCGATCAGCGCGCTCGGGCTCTGGCAGCCCGCCGATGCGCTGCTGGCAGTGACGCTGATCGCGGTGCTGATTGCCGTCTTCAGCGCCACTCAGGACATCGTGATCGATGCCTATCGGCGCGAGCTCCTGGTCACCGACGGCGAGCTGGCCCTGGGCAACACCGTGCACGTTCAGGCCTATCGGCTTGCCGGCCTGATACCCGGCTCGCTGGGGATGATTCTTGCCGGCTTCATGCCCTGGGAGTGGGTGTTCCCGATCATGGCCGCGTTCATGATCGTCGGAATCATCCTGACTCTCTCTGTACGCGAGGCGCAGGCCGAACCCGTCATCCCAGGCAGCCTGAAGGCGGCGATCACCGAGCCGTTTCGCGAGTTCTTCTCGCGCCGCGGCTACCGGGCCGCGGTAGCGGTGCTGGCGTTCATGTTTCTCTACAAGCTGGGCGACAACATGGCGACGGCGCTGGCAACGCCCTTCTATATAGACATGGGCTTCACCACCACCCAGATCGGCCTGATCGCCAAGAACGCCGCCCTCTGGCCTTCCATCATCGGTGGTGTGCTCGGCGGGCTGATCATCGTCAAGATAGGCATCAACCGTGGCCTCTGGGTGTTCGGCTTCGTGCAGCTGGCGACGATTTTCGGCTTTGTCTGGCTTTCTCAGGTGGGTGCGGTGCCCTGGGTGCTGGCGGTGGTCATCGGCGCCGAATACCTGGGCGTTGGTCTCGGCACCGCGGCTTCGGTCGCGTTCATTGCCCGGGAGACTGCGAAGACGGCGGTGGCCACGCAGTTTGCGCTGTTCACCGCGTTGGCGGCACTGCCGCGGGTGCTGGCTTCCAGCGTCAGCGGCCTGATCGTCGATACCATTGGCTGGACGCAGTTCTTCTATCTCTGTGCGATCCTGGCGGTTCCCGGCATGCTGCTCCTTTACTGGGTGGCGCCGTTCAACGCGCCGGTAGACGCCCAATCGGACCCAAGCAGGAAATCGGCATGACGACCAAGCAGCACTTTCTGTTCGTGAGGCACGGTGAGACCGTGGGCAATCAGGAGCGGATCGCCCACGGCCAGACCGAGTCACCGCTGAACGAACGTGGCATGCGGCAGGCGGAGATCACCGCCGAAATGCTCAGAGGCTGGAACACCCGGTATCAGCGGGTGTACGTGAGCACCCTGTCCCGGGCCCACCACACCGGCGAGCGCATTGCCGAGTCGCTCAGCCTGCCGCTGCACAGCCACGACGATCTGGTCGAGGGATTTCTCGGCGACTGGGAGGGGATCACCTACGAGGAGCTCGATGAGGTCGGATTCGCCGTGCGCTCCATCAAGGACGACAACTTCCGCGGCCACAACGGCGAATCGCCGAACCAGCTCGCCGACCGGATGGCCCGGGCCCTGGAAGAGATCCGTGACCGGCATCCGGGTGAGAACATCATCTTCGTCAGCCACGGTGCGGCAATTGCGCACCTGCTGGCTCGCCTGATGGACACCGCGCCAGCGTTCGGCCATCAGTACCTGATGCACAACTCCGCGGTCACGGAGATCACTTTTCAAGGCAGCGACGAGCGGCCGGAGCTGTCGACGCTGAACTTCCACGAGCACCTGCCGGAAGAGCTGAAGATGAGCCCGACCGGCCGGGAGGAGCGGGCGCCGCGCTCCCGTGCGCCGCTGGCGCTGCCGAAGTCCATCGACGATCTGGATGCGGACTGGCTGCAGCACGCGCTGGCTGCGCAGGCACGAATCGACGGCTTCAGCGCCGAGGTGATCGGCATCGGCGAAGGCTTCATGGGCCAGCTGGCCCGGGTGACGCTGCACTATGCCGAAGCCCCGGAGCCTTCCGATCCGACCAGGGTGATTGCCAAGTTTGCCGCCACCCGGGCGGACACCCGGGAGATGGCTCGGGAGCAGAACCTCTACGAGCGGGAGATCGGCTTCTACCGCGACATCGGCCGAGAGGTGGGTCTGCGTGTGCCCGACTGTTATTACAGCGACTACGATGCCGAGAACCAGTACTTCGTGATGCTGCTGGAAGACATGGCGCCCGGCGTGCCGAGCGATCAGGTGCTGGGCACCTCGGTCGAAACCTCGCGCCAGGTGATCGAGCAGTTTGCGCGCATGCACGCCAGGTGGTGGAACAGCGATGTCCTCGACCGCTTCCCCTGGGCGCGCTGGATCATCAACGAGATGTCCATGGAGGAAGGGCTGGCGCGGCTGAACGAGAGCATGGCCGAGGCGGAGGCCTCCGGGCGGTTCGACGACTACCCGGAAATGAAGCGCCTGATGCCGCTGTTGCCGCCGCTGTTCCGGTTGGAGCCGGCGCCGCCGTTACCGTTCTCTCTGACCCATGGTGATCTGCGGTCCGACAACATCATCGCGCCGGGCCCGGATGGCGGTGAGTTCTGCGTGATCGACTGGCAGCTGGCAGGCAAAGGCGATCCGATCAACGACATCGCCCGCTGGCTGGCCCAGAGCATCAGCATCAAGGACCGACGCGAGACGGAGCAGGAGTTGCTCAGGCTCTACCACGACACCCTGGTTGCAGAAGGGGTGCAGGGATTCAGCTACCGGAAGTTCATCAATGCCTACAAGATGAACCTGGTTGTCATCTTCGTGATGTTCTCTATGTCCATCGACAGCGTCGACCGCTCGTCGGAGCGGGCTCAGGCGCTGTTCCATCAGTTTTACGCGCGGCTTGATGCGGCGCTCGCCGACTGGGAGATCGAGAAGCTGCTGAAGGTACTGCCGCTCATGGTCCCGTTCATCAAGCTCTCGACCTGGCTGAAGATGAAGCTCAAGCGGCCGTCGGCAGACAGCTGACCGCCAGGATCGCTCTCAGGCGCTTGCCTCCCAGCGGTACGCTTTCGGGATCCGCTCGCCAACAAACTCCACGCCTTCTGCGAGCAGGCGTTTCTTCTGCTCGATGTGCCCGCCGCTGCCCGGCCGCTGGGATATCTTCAGGCTGGCGTTGACCACCCGATGCCACGGCAGCTTCGAGCCTTTAGGCAGTTCCCGCAGGGTTCGGCCAACCAGCCTGGCGTGTCTGGGCATGCCGGCGAGCGCCGCGATCTGCCCGTAGCTGGCGACCCGACCAAGCGGAATCATGGCCACCACCTGCCAGATGCGCTGGGCCGGCTCGGGTTGCATTTCGTCGGCCTGGCCCCCAGATTGATTCTTATCCCTGGTGCGAGACTTCCCTTTTGCCATGTGGCTGCTGATCTTCTTCCTGACGCCGATCGTGGAAATGTACCTGCTCATCGAAGTGGGTGGCTACATCGGTGCCTGGCCGACCATCGGCCTGGTGATGATCACCGCGGTCATCGGCGTGACCCTGCTCAGAATTCAGGGGCTCTCAACCCTCACCCGCGGCGTGGGTCGACTCCAGGGTGGCGAGATCCCGGCTCGGGAGATGATCGAGGGGCTGCTTTTAGCGGTGGCGGGCGCGCTGCTGCTGACCCCGGGCTTCGTCACCGACGGCATCGGCTTCGTGCTGCTGACCCCGCCGCTTCGGGCGGCGATCGCCGACCGGGTTCTGGCCCGGGTGCAGGTGATGGATGCCACGGCCGGGATCTACGGCGCCGGCATGCGCGGCGATTTTACTTCGCGGCCGGGTGGACCTGCCCCCGGCGGACCGGGTTCCGGCGGCGCGAGGCCGGCCGGCGGCGCGCTGGAGGGTGAGTTCGAGCGCCTCGACGACCCGGAAGAGCCGAATTCCCGCCCCTGACCCTTGAATTTCTTCTGACCGATCCCAGATAGACCGCTCGAGCGGCCCGCAGAGCAGAAAAGTGCCCCTGTAAAAGGATGTGTGCCCGCCTTGCAACGCAATCGCGGATACATATCATATGCGGCCCTTGTGTTAGCACTCTCGGAATGAGAGTGCTAATCCAAATGGAGCTGGCTGGTCGAATCCGGTTGATTCGGAAAGATAAAGAAAGCTGCTCTTTTTGCACAACAATCCATTGGGAGATTTACGGTAATGAACATTCGACCCTTACACGATCGTCTCGTCGTGCGTCGGTTGGAAGAAGAAACCACCAGCGCAGGCGGCATCGTTCTGCCCGATTCCGCGACCGAGAAGCCGTCTCAGGGCGAAGTGCTCGCGATCGGCCCCGGCAAGACCCTCGACAACGGCGACGTGAAGCCGCTCGACGTGAAGGTGGGCGATAAGGTCATTTTCGGCCAGTACGGCGGCAGCACGGTCAAGATCGACGGTGAGGAACTGCTGATCCTGAACGAGTCCGAAATTTTCGGCGTGCTCGAAGGCTGAGCACTTTCAAGCGATAGCGATTTTTACAGAGGAATAAGCGATGAGCGCTAAAGACGTATTTTTTGGTGACGAAGCGCGTGGCCGCATGCTCGAGGGTGTGAACGTTCTGGCCAACGCGGTGAAAGTTACCCTGGGCCCGAAAGGCCGCAACGTGGTACTGGACAAGTCCTTCGGCGCACCGACCGTGACCAAGGACGGTGTATCCGTAGCAAAAGAAATCGAGCTGGAAGACAAGTTCGAGAACATGGGCGCGCAGATGGTGAAAGAAGTCGCCAGCCAGACGTCCGACGAAGCCGGTGACGGCACCACCACGGCAACCGTGCTGGCACAGTCCATCCTGACGGAAGGCCTGAAGTCCGTAGCTGCCGGTATGAACCCGATGGATCTCAAGCGGGGCATCGACAAAGCCGTTGCTGCTGCCGTTGCCGAAGTGCAGAAGATGTCCACGCCCTGTGAGGACTCCAAGTCCATCGCGCAGGTCGGCACCATCTCCGCCAACAGCGACACCGCCGTTGGCGACATCATCGCCGAGGCGATGGAGAAGGTCGGCAAAGAAGGTGTGATCACCGTCGAGGAAGGCTCCGGTCTCGAGAACGAGCTGGACGTGGTTGAAGGCATGCAGTTCGACCGCGGCTACCTGTCTCCCTACTTCATCAACAACCAGGACAGCATGGCTGCCGAGCAGGACGATCCGTTCATCCTCCTCTGCGACAAGAAGATCTCGAACATCCGCGATCTGCTGCCGATCCTCGAGAACGTTGCCAAGGCGGGCAAGCCGCTGATGGTCATCGCCGAGGACATCGAAGGCGAAGCGCTGGCGACCCTGGTCGTGAACAACATGCGCGGCATCGTCAAGGTATCCGCCGCCAAGGCGCCTGGCTTCGGCGACCGCCGCAAGGCCATGCTGCAGGACATCGCGATCCTGACCGGCGGCACCGTGATCTCCGAAGAAGTGGGCCTCACCCTGGAAGGCGCTACCCTGGATGACCTGGGTACTGCCAAGCGTATTTCCTCCACCAAGGAAAACACCACCATCGTTGATGGCGCGGGTGCCAAGGCCGACATCGAAGGCCGCATCAAGCAGATCCGCTCCGAGATTGAAGACACCTCTTCCGACTACGACCGCGAGAAGCTCCAGGAGCGCCTGGCGAAGCTGGCCGGCGGTGTTGCCGTGATCAAGGTGGGCGCGCCGACGGAAGTCGAGATGAAAGAGAAGAAGGCCCGCGTGGAAGATGCCCTGCACTCCACCCGCGCAGCCGTTGAAGAGGGCGTGGTTGCCGGTGGCGGTGTTGCCCTGGTTCGTGCGCTGTCTTCCATCGATGGTGTTTCCGGCGACAACGAAGACCAGAACGTGGGCATCGCCATTGCCCAGCGTGCCATGACCGCTCCGCTGCGGCAGATTGCTGCCAACGCTGGCGACGAAGGCGCGGTGGTTCTGGACAAGGTTGCCGCGCTCAAGGGCAACGAAGGCTACAACGCTGCAACCGGCGAGTACGGCGACATGCTGGACATGGGTATCCTTGATCCGGCGAAAGTCACCCGCACCGCGCTGCAGGCTGCTGCTTCCGTTGCTGGTCTGATGATCACCACCGAAGCCATGGTGGCCGACAAGCCTGAAGAAGGCGGCGCTGGCGGTATGCCGGCAGGCATGCCCGACATGGGCGGCATGGGCGGCATGATGTAAACCGCCGGGCAGGGAGCCGCCGCAACTCGTGTCGGCTCTCCGTCTTCGGAGGCCTCCGTCTTCGCAGGCGTCTGCCACTAAATGCCTCTGAAAGCCCCGCCAGCCGCGGGGCTTTTTTTTTAAGTTTTGCTATAGTCCGGCCGACGTGACGTACAGCCCGGCACCGGCGAGGCTGAACGCAGAGAGACAAAGAGAGACAACTAGAAGACGCTCAATAAGAAGAGCTATACGTTGGGGAGACAACCATGGATACAGTGCTGATCGACTATCTGGCTCGCTGGGGCCACTTCCTTTTCGGTATTACCTGGATCGGATTGCTTTACTACTTCAATTTCGTCCAGACCGAGTACTTCAAAGAAGCGGATCCGGACGCACGCACCGATGCTTTCACCAAGCTGGTGCCGCGGGCACTCTGGTGGTTCCGTTGGGGCGCCATGTTCACCTTCCTCACCGGCCTGATCATGCTCGGTCTGCGCGGTGCTGGCGTCACCCTGGACATCACCGTCGGCGCCGTGCTCGGCACCCTGATGTTCCTCAACGTCTGGCTGATCATCTGGCCCAACCAGAAGATCGTGATCGAATCGAACAAGCAGGTGAAGGCTGGCGGTGAGGCGCTGCCGGAAGCTGCCGGTGCCGCACCGAAAGCCGCGCTGGCCTCCCGGACCAACACGCTGTTCTCCGTACCCATGCTGTTCTTCATGGGCTCCAGCGCGCACTACGCGCACGGTGGGCTGAACGGCAACACCACGGCGCTGATCGTGGTGTTGGTGATCATCGCCGCGCTCGAGCTGAATGCCATCTTCGGCAAGCAGGGCCCGATGACAACCGTACGCGGTGTGATCAGCTGTGGCTTCGGCCTGACGGCCGTGCTCTGGGCGGTTGTTGCCCTGGTCTGACAACGAGCGCTGGGGGGCGCCATGGCGCCCCGCCTTGTTGGATCAGAACGATGAGTAAAAAGGCCTGCCGAGTGCAGGCCTTTTTCTTTCTATATACTTCCCCCGATTTCTGCCCAGCCGGCAGGTACCAGAGATATCCCAGGATACGCAGGATAAGAGCAAGATGACCGATCGTTCCCCCCAAACATCGTCACTGTCCGCCAACCCGGACGATTCCACCGGTTACCGCCGCTCCGGCAAAGGCGGCGGCGCCAGGCGCAGGCCTTCCGGCAGTAGCGGTGGCGGCGGCCGCATGCTCGGCATCAATCTGATTCTCGCTGTTCTGGTGGCCGGTCTGGTTGTCGCCGGCTGGTTCATTGCCAACCAGCATCAGCTGCTTACCGCAGAGAAGCAGGCGCTGGACGCGGCGGAGGGCCGAATTGCCCTGCTCGAAGAGCGGCTGAGAATGACCGATGAGACGCTCATCGACTCGGAGAAAGACACCGAGGAGCAGATCGGCTTCTGGGAGTCTGAAATCCGCAAGCTCTGGGCGGTGTCGAACGAACGCAACCGGAAGTGGATCAAGGACAACGAGGCCGCGCTGGCTAAGCTGACCAAAACGCTGACCGCCATCGAGACCAGCAATCGGGACCTGGGCACCGCGGTCGGCCGGCACGAAGCCGCGTTCAAGCAGCAGCAGGCCATCATCGATCAGCTCACCAGCATGGAGATCTCCATTCAGCAGATGGCCAATACCCAGCGGGACATCGTCGACCGGGTGAACAGCGCCAGCCAGAGTGTTGCCTCGCTGAATGCCGGGCTCGCGGGCCGGGTTGCGGAAAACGAGCAGGCGGTGGCGGCGATCGATGCCTATCGGGTGCAGGTGAACACGCGCCTGGCTGACATCGAAAGGAAAATTAACAATCTCGGCGGCGCGCCGCTCTAAGCGCCCAAACAGACGCCGGTCACTCGCCCGTACCGTCCCGCCCATCGGGCGTTCCCGCCAACACCAGCTGCCTGCCACCGCAGCTGGTGGGTTCGTACTACTTAGTTGACTCACTACGCACCCAGGCTGTGACCTCCGTCTCCTCCCGGCTGGGCGCCGCGCGGCATACTCCCAGTTCTTTCTGGCTGGATACTCACACGAGCTATGGCTTCAGAGAACGGCGCCCCGATCTTCTGCATCGCCGGGAGCGCGCCCGAGGGTGACATCCCTGGGAGCGCGGCTGCCGGTTGCGCGCTGTCGGGTCGGCTGGCTACGCTGGCCGAGGCCCGCGGCTGGGGCGTGCGATCGGTGGATATCCGCCGGCACGACGAGATCGACGAGCAGACCGCGCTGGTTTTTGCGGTCGATGCAGGTGCTGATGGTATTCGCCGTGGTTTCCCGCATGCCCTGCTGGTATCCGGCACGTCGACGGACGGGCTGGATCTGATCTGCCCGGCAGCGGCCGACGACGAGGCTCTGGCGGCGCTGCTCGAGCACGGTGAGAACCACTGGCGGCGCAACCTCAAGGTCATGGAGCTGTTCCGGGAGGTTGGCGCCCGCCGGCAACGCATGGGGCAGCTTTCAGATATCGCGCTGTCTCTGTCCTCGGAGGTCGAGTACTCGGATCTGCTCGAGACCATCCTGCTCGAAGCCAGACGGCTGGCAGGGTGCGATGCGGGTTCGCTGTATCTGCTCGACGAAACCGGCGACGAGCCGGAGCTGGTGTTCAAGCTCACGCAGAACGACTCCCGGGAATTTTCTTTTGCCGAGCAGCGGCTGCCGCTGACGGCCAACTCCCTGGCCGGCTACGTCGCGCTGATGGGCGACGAGCTGGATATTCCGGATGTCTACCAGCTGCCGGAAGACCTGCCCTACAAGTTCAACCGCAGCTTCGACGATCAGAACAACTACCGGTCGGTGTCTATGCTGGTGCTGCCCATGCGTGATCACCGCGGCAAGGTGGTCGGCGTTCTGCAGTTCATCAACCGCATGGATCCGACCAGCGATCAGCCGATTCCTTTTGGTGAGGAGCTGGTGGAGCTGCTGCGGGCGGTTGCCAGCCAGGCCGCGGTCTCCATTCAGAAAAATCTGCTGATCCGCGACGTCAATCGGCTCTTCGAGAGCTTCGTGCAGGCCTCGGTGAAGACCATTGAGCAACGGGACCCGAGTACCAGCGGTCACTCGTTCCGGGTGGCTGACACCACGGTTGCGCTGCTCGAATCGCTGCCGCAGTCCGGCATCTCGCGCTTCCACGGCTTGAGCTTCAGCGACGAGCACATCAAGGAAGTCCGTTACGCTGCGCTGCTGCATGACTTCGGCAAGGTTGGCGTGCGTGAGAACGTGCTGCTGAAAGCGAACAAGCTGACCGATGAGCGGCTGGAGCTGATCCAGTACCGGATCGAGCTGCAGAAAGAGCGGCTGCGACGCAGAGCCGTAGAGCGGGAGCTGGATCTGCTGCATCACCAGGCGGTTGATATCGAGGTGGCTCGACGCCGGGTGCACCGTGACCTGGCCATGGAGCTCAGCCTGCTCGGCGACTTCGAGGAGATGGTGGTCCGGGCCAATGAGCCTTCCGTCCTGGAAGAAGGTGTGGCGGCCGAGCTGCGGGAGATTCGCGATTACGCCTACCGAGAGCTGGACGGAACCCTGAATGGCCTGATCACCGATGCCGACCTGCTCGCGCTATCGGTGCGCCGGGGTAGCCTGACGCCGGACGAGCGCCGGGAGATTCAGTCGCACGTCACCCATACCCGCGAGTTCCTCTCGGTGCTGCCCTGGCCGCCGGAGCTGGCAGGCGTGCCGGAGATTGCCGGCGCGCACCACGAAAAGCTCGACGGCAGCGGTTACCCGGAAGGCCTGGTGGGGGAGCAGATCCCGCTGGCCAGCCGGGTCATGACCGTCTGCGATATCTACGACGCGCTGACCGCCATGGACCGGCCCTACAAGAAGGCCATGCCGGTTGAGCGGGCGCTTTCCATCCTCGAAGACGAAGCCGGTCAGGGCCTGCTCGACACCGACATGGTCAAAGTTTTCATCGAGAGCCGCGTTTACCAGAAAACGCTGGCTGAAGAGGAGCGTCGTCGCCGTAAGGCGGTCTGAGCGCTAGTTCCACTCGTCCAGCACGGACACCGATACCAACCGACCCTCGAAGCGGAAGACCGCCCCGTCTTCCGTGATGCGGTGCAGGTAGAGATCATCCAGCCGATCCCCTTCCTCCAGGCGGGTGCCGTTGACCACGATGGCGCGCAGATCGGCATCGTCGGCGTAGATGTGCGTGGAGAAGGACAGGGCCGGGAAACGCTCGCGCTGGCCGGGCGGCAGGCTGCTCACCGGCAGCGGCTCGGAAGCCGGCGCAGGTGCACTGCCGGGCCCGATGATGGTCTCGCCGGTCGCCGTTTCTGCCGCCATCCGCGGTTGCGCAGCTTGAGCAGAGGGGGATGTGCTGATGGCCGCAGGTGTGGTGGGGCGCTGCGTTGGCGTGGTCTCGACAGCTGCCGGTGCTGAGGGCTGGGCGATGTTGCGCGCGGGCGGTGGTGCCTGCTGCGGTTGCCGCATCGGCTCCTGTTGCGCCTGCTGGGCTGCTGCCGGCGGTGCGCCCTCCCGCGCCGTCGTCTGCTGCTGCGGTTGCGGCAGGAACAGCCAGAGGAGGATGGCGGCGTTGGCGATCAGAGCGATGACAATCACGTAGGCGAGCCAGCGGCTGCGCCGCCGCTGATGTTGCGCCATGGCCAGGCTGGCTCTTGCCTCCGGGTCGCGGTCGGCTTCCGCTTTCTTCAGGGCGTCGAGGATGTAGGACATGTCAGCCTGCCAGGCTCGGTTGCGGCAGCCGCAGGCGGGTGGCCAGGCGGATCCAGGTTGCCGGGCCGACGATCCCGTCGGTGGTCAGCCCCTCTGCCGCCTGAAACTCGATGACGGCCTGCTGCAGGTTCTCATCGAACAGGTTCGGCGTCGGGCTGGCCAGCGAGCGGTCGACCAGCGAGCCGAGCTGCAGGCGCAGCCAGCCGACGGTTTCGTGCTGCTGACCGCTGCGCAGGCTGCCGTAGTAGCCCGGCGGCGTTTGCCAGAGCACCACGTAGCTGCCCGCCCACTGATCCCGGAGCGCGTGCTGAGTGGTTTCCACCATCTCGCTGCCGACGCCGAGCAGAATGTTGCCGCCTTCCATACCGAGCAGCGCCGCGTGGTAGGGCGCCGGGCGACCGTCCCAGAGCTCCAGGACCACAGGCAGATCCATCTGCGCCAGCTGGGTCCAGTCGCCGCGCTCGGTCAGGCACTGCAGACCTGCCGACGGCGCGAAGTCGCAGGGGATCTGCTCGGTATCGAAGCCGTCGTAGGCAACGCCCCAGCGTTCGAACACGGCGCGGTAAGCAAGGCGCTGGTTGCTGAAGTTGCGACCCTCGGGACGGCTGATGCCGTCGACGGTTGCTGCCGTGCCTGCTTCCGGCAGGGACTGCGGGTTCAGCGTCGGCGTCGCTACTGGCGCCGGGCCGGCCTCGGCCAGCATCCGGGCGTAAGTCTCCGGGGTGATGATCTCCTCGCCGGCCGAGGTCAGCTCGAGCGGCGGTTCCGGCTCCACGGACAGGGCGGTGCTGGGGGCTGTTCGTGCTGCTGTTGCCGCGGCCGTTTGCGCTGTCGGCTCCGCCGCGGGCAGCGTCGACGGTTGCCGGCTGTCCCTCGCCGAGCCGGCCTCGGTGGCTGCCGGCTCGGAGCGAACGGGCTCAGGTTCTGCCGGAGCCTGCCGGGAGGCGGTCGGCGTCGTCGCAGCCGCGCTCTGTTCGGAGGGTTGGCTGCCGAAAGGCACCAGGATGGCCCAGGCGGCGCCGGCCGCGAACAGGGCCGTTGCAGCCCCGATCCACCAGGCCCGTCGGTCCGGACCCTGGCCGAGTACCTCTTTGGCCGCGCGGTTGACGATGCTGGCGCTGACCTGGTGCTTGCCGACCGTGTAGGCGCCGAGCAACGCTCGATCGGCGATGACGTTGATCAGCCGCGGCGTTCCCTTCGACAACGCGTAGATGCGACGCAGGGCAGCGGCGGAAAACGCGTGCGGGTTGCCACCAGCCCGGCTCATGCGGTGCATCACGTAGGCGTAGGTGTCCTCCCGGCTGAGGCTGCCCAGGTGGTAGCGGGCGGTGATGCGCTGGGCGAGCTGGCGCAAGTCCTGCCGCTCGAGCATTTCTTTGAGCTCGGGCTGGCCGATCAGGATGATCCGCAGCAGCTTCCGGTCGTCGGTCTCCAGATTGGTCAGCAGCCGAACCTGCTCCAGAACCGCGGGTGAGAGGTTCTGCGCCTCGTCGATGATCATGACCGTGCTGCGACCGGTTCGGTGGGTTTCCAGCAGGTGACGGGTGATCAGGTCCACGTACTGCTTGACGCTGCTCGTGCTGTCCGCGTCGTAGGCAATGCCGAGCTCGTCGCACAGGGAGGCCAGCAGCTCACGAACCGTCAGGCGCGGGTTCAGGATGAAGGCCACGTCCAGATCCGGTGGGGTCTGCTTGACCAGGTTGCGCAGCAGGGTGGTCTTGCCGGTGCCGACCTCGCCGGTGACCATGACGAAGCCACCGTGGCTGAAGCCGTACATCAGGTGCGCCAGTGCTTCCCGGTGCGCGCTGGAGAGATAAAGGAAGCTTGGGTCCGGAGCGATCGAGAACGGCAGCTGGTTCAGGTTGAAGTGCTTTTCGTACATCAGCCCGCTGCCCCGTCCGCCGTGACGCGCACGCTCTCGAGCTCGGCGTCTTTCTCCTGCCAGAGCCCCTCCACCCAGTCGCTGACGGCCGCACGGTGCTGCGCGGCGTCCGAGCTGTCGGTGATGGCCCCGGGAATCTCCAGGCAGCTGATCTGCATGGTCACCCGGGAGCAGCGACCCTGCATGAACTCCCAGAAGCTGGGCACACCGTCCGGGTAGTTGATCGTCACGTTGACCAGCTTGTCCAGCCGATCGGAGAGCGCGGCAAGCACCTGGGTGACGCCACCGGTTTTCGGGTTCAGCAGGTGCTGAAAACGAGGTGTTTCCTGAGCCTCGTACTTCTCCGGCGTGAAGCGCGTGCCCTCGAGGAAGTTCAGGGCCGTGGTCGGATGATTCTTGAACTTCTCGCAGGCCGTTCTGATGGCCTGCCGGTCCACCTCGAGCAGCGCCGGGTTGGCTTCGATCTGGGCCCGGCTCATGCGGCGCACGTAGGGGAAATCCAGTGCCCACATGGCCTGGCCGAAGATCGGGATGTACAGCAGCTGTCGTTTGGTGAAGAACTTCAACGGCGGCAGAGCGTCGTAGAGCTCGGTCTGCAGCATGAATATGTCGGTCCAGCTCTGGTGGTTGCTCACCACCAGGTACCAGCGATCTTTGCTCAGCCCGGTATCACCTTCCCAGGTCACTTCGACCCGGGCTAAACCGAGGCTGCGGAAGATGAATCGATTGATCACTACCCAGCTGTCGATCACCAGGTCGGCCCAACGGGCTACCCTGGACTCAGCCTGCCTGAGGCCGAGCAGGCGGACGATCACCCGCAGCAGCGTCATCACGAACAGCGGGATGCTGTTGATGACCAGGTTGCTTACCACGAGCGCCGTTGACAGTATTCCGATGAGCAGACGCATAGCGGGAATTTAGCAGAGGCCCGGGGTTCAGGCATCTCCGAAGGCTACCGCGCCGCTGCGTCAAAGCGCCTGCCGAATGCCTGGCAACAAGTAAGGACCAACCCTCAGAACATGGCCGCCTTCCCCCGTTGTCGCCGCCTGCTGGCTGTCGTGCTGCTCAGCGGCCTGCTGCTGGCGTCTGCCGGCTGCGAAAGCATCGGCTACTACACGCACGTCAGCGCTGGCCAGCTCAGCCTGCTGTCGAAACGGGAACCGGTGGACGAGGTGATCGCCGGGCTTGAAGCGGCGGCGGACCCGGAGGCAGAAGCGCTCCGCCAGCGGCTGCTGCTCAGCCGGCAGACCCTGGACTTTGCGCAAACCGAGCTGGGCCTGGAAGTGGGCGGCCGTTACCGCAGCTACGTCGCGCTGGATCGGGACTCCGTGGTCTGGAATCTGGTTGCCGCACCCGAGCTGTCGCTGGAAGCACACACCTGGTGTTACCCCTTTGTCGGTTGCGCGCCCTATCGGGGTTACTTCGACAGGGACAAGGCCGAGCAGGCGCGCGAGCGGCTGGTTGCCGAGGGCATGGACACCTATGTGGGCGGGGTCAGCGCCTACTCCACCCTCGGCTGGTTCGACGACCCGATACTGAGCACCTTCATCGACTATGAGGAGGCGGACTTCGTCGAGCTGCTGATTCACGAGCTCGCGCACAGCCGCGTCTGGGTGAAGGGCGACGCGCCGTTCAACGAGGCCTTTGCCAGCTTCGTCGGCCGTCAGGGAGCGAAGATCTGGTTCGCCGGGCAGGGCCGTGCGGCCGAGTTCGAAGCGCACCTGAGCCGGGAGGCAAACTGGGGCCGAGCCCGGGAGCTGCTGGCCGAGACCCGGGCGGCGCTGGCGGCGGGCTACGAACGCGAGGCTACCGAAGCCGGCAAGCGGCAGGAGAAGGCTCGCGTCCTCGAGGCTGCCGCCGAGTGCCTGGAGGCGTTGAGCGAGCGTACCGGTGTAGAAGGCTATCGGCGCCTCGTGCCTCGATTGAACAATGCCTACCTGGCATCCCTTGCCACCTACGAGGACCAGCAGGGGGCGTTCGTCATCCTGTTTGCGGAGGCGGAAGAGGATTGGCCGACGTTTTTCGCCGCCGTCGACGAGCTGGCGGCGCTGCCGGCTGCCGAACGCAAGGCGGCGGTGGCGGCCCTGCTGGCGCGCTCAGGCGAGCAGCAGGTAGCAGCCGAAGGAGATGATGACGGCGCCGAGCAGGTTCAGTGCGAAGCCCTCGCGAGCCATGGTTTCGATGCTGAACTTGCCGGTGGAGAACATGATCACGTTGGGGGCGGTGGCGACCGGTAACATGAAGGCGCAGGATGCGCTCATCGCCGCGGGAATCATCACCAGCTTGGGATCGATCCCGGCGCCCAGAGCCCCGGCAGCGAGGATTGGCATCAGCAGGGTGGTGGTTGCCGTGTTGCTGGTGGTCTCCGTCAGGAAAGTGACCGCCAGGCAGATGATCAGCAGCAGGAGCAGCAGGTGCAGGTGGGCGATGCCGGACAGTGCCGCGCCGATGGTCTCCGACAGGCCGGAGGCGGTGAAGGCCGTGGCGATGCTGATCCCGGCACCGAACAGCACCAGCATGCCCCAGGGGATGCGCTCTGCGGTCTCCCAGTCCAGCAGCTTGCCGCCTTTGCCGTCCGGAACCAGAAACATGACCACCACGGCGAGCAGCGCCACCATGGCGTCGTTTGTTCTCGGCAGCTCGAACAGGGCCGTCCAGCCTCCGAAAGGCTGCTGCCGCGTGATCCAGAAAAACGCGGTTAGCGCGAACACCACGAGCACCCGCACCTCGGCTTTCTCCCAGTGGCCGACCACCGGCAGCTCCACCCGGCCGCGGTAGGTCAGCCCGCGGGTGAGGTAGAAGCCCATCACGGGCAGGAACACGAGCACGATCGGTACGGCCCAGGTCATCCAGGTGAGGAACGGGATGCTCTCGCCGGTGGTCGCTTCGTAGACACCCATGAAGACGATGTTCGGGGGCGTGCCGATGGGCGTGCCGATGCCGCCGAGGCTCGCCGCATAAGCGATGCCGAGCAGCAGCGGCGTGGCCAGCTTCGGATCTTCGGTCTTCTCCAGCACCGCCAGGGCGACCGGCAGTAGCATGAGGCTGGTGGCGGTATTGGAGATCCACATGGAAAGAACGGCAGCCGCGGCCATGAAGCCGAACACCAGGGAGCGGCTGGAGTTGCCGCCGAAGGCGCGGACCATGGTCAGAGCGATGCGACGATGAGCGCCGCTGCGCTCGAGCGCGGTGGCGAGAATGAAGCCGCCGAGCAGCAGCAGGATCAGGCTGTGACCGTAAGACTGAGCCACCTGCACCGGCGTGAGCACGCCGAGCAGCGGGAACAGACCAAGCGGCAGGAAAGAAGTGGCGGGTATGGGGATGGGTTCGAAAACCCACCAGACCACGCAGATCACGGTTACGCCGAGGGTGATGGCAACCTCGCCGGAGAACCCGTTAGCAGACATGAGGTATGCTGCACCGACGGCGAGCAGCGGTCCTGCGTACAGCGCGATCTGCCTGGTAGACAGGCCCGCCTGCCCGCCGTTTGTCCGGTTGCTCGTCATCGGGTACGGAAGATGCCTACCGCGGAGCGAGAACGCAAACAGCCGGGGCGAGAACGCAAACAGGCGGCATCAGAACGCAGGCGGCTGCGGCCGCAACGCAGACCATAAGCCTTGATCGAGGAGCGCAACGGGCGCAATGCCACAAACTCTCTACTGGTACGACCTGGAAACTTCCGGGACCGAACCCCGTTGGGATCGGATCGTGCAGTTCGGCGGCTTTCGCACCGACATGGATCTGAATCCGGTCGGCGACGAGCTCTGTACCTACGTGTCGCTGCCCGACGACGTCCTGCCGAACCCGCAGGCGACGCTGGTCACCGGCATCACGCCGGCGCGAACGCACGCGGAAGGCATCACCGAGTTCGAAGCGCTGGAGCAGATCCGGGCGCTGTTCAGTCAGCCGGATACCTGCGTGGCGGGATTCAACAGCCTGCGGTTCGACGATGAGTTCATCCGCTACGGCTTCTACCGCATGCTCATGGATCCTTACGCCAGAGAGTGGCAGAACGGCAACTCGCGCTGGGACATCATCGATCTGGTCCGGGCAACCGGCGCGCTGCGGCGGGATGGCATTAGCTGGCCGGTGAACGAAGAAGGTCTGCCGACCTACCGTCTGGAAGACATGACACATGCCAACGGGCTGGATCATGGTCATGCCCATGATGCGCTTTCGGATGTACGCGCCACGGTTGCCGTTGCCCGGATGATCAAAACGGCGCAGCCGAGGCTGTACGACTACTACTTCAACCTGCGGCGAAAGAAATCGGTGCGCAACCTGCTCGAACCCTACGGCGCGCGCCTGTGCCTGCACGTCTCCGGCATGTACCCGCGTGAGCAGTTCTGCTCGGCGCCCGTGGTCTCAATCTGCCGGCACCCGACCAACTCGAACTCCATCATCGTTGCCGACCTGTCCAAGGACGTGGAATCGCTGCTGCAGTGGCCGGAAGAGCAGATCCGGGAGAAGCTCTTCGCTCCGGGCCGGCAGCCGGATCGCCCGGCGCTGAAAGAGATCAAGATCAACCGCTGCCCGTTTGTGGCCGGTATCGAGGTGCTCGACGAGGAGAACTGGTCGAGAATCGGTTACCGGCAGAAAGACGCGGAGCGGCGGATGCGCAGGCTCGGCCAACCCGGGCTGGCGCAGAAAATCGCCCGGGTCTACTCCGGCCGCTCGCTCGCGAACCCGGACGACCCTGACGCTGGGCTCTACAACGCCTTCCTGCAGGACGCGGACCGGTCGCGCTGCAACACTTTTCTCGAGTCGGTGCGCGGCGGCGGCTGGCAGGATCTGGACTATCAGGATGCACGGCTGCACGTGCTCGCCGCGCGGCTGAAAGCCCGGAGCTTCTCCGAGCGGATGACGGAGGAGGAGCGGGGCGACTGGCATGCTTTCGTGTCCGCCAAGCTCAACTCGACGGATGCGGACTGGCTGACGCTCGAGCGCTTCATGGCAGAGGTCGGCGAAACGCGGGCATCGCTTGCAGGAGAGCCGGCAACCGGGCGCGACCTGAGCCTGCTCGATGAGCTGCTCGAGCATGGTGAGCGGCTGGCCGCTCGGTACCCTGCATGAGCGATTGCGTCAGTTTCAGAGACGTCTGGAAGTCTTACCTGCCCGGTCAACCCGTGCTGAAAGGGGTGAGCCTCGATCTGCCGGCGGGTGCCACCACCGCCATCGTCGGCGAGAGCGGGTCCGGCAAGACGACGCTGCTGCAGCTCGTCAACGCGGTGCAGCAGCCCGATAAGGGGGAAGTGCGGGTCTTCGATGAGCCGATCCCCGATGAGCCCATCCGCTTCCGCCGGCAGATCGGCTACAGCGTCCAGGGCGCCGGGCTCTTTCCACACATGACCAATCGGCAGAACGTGACCCTGCTGGCCCGGCTCGAACGGTGGCCGGAAGAGAAGATCGAGGCCAGGTTTGCTGCCTTGCTCGAGGAGATGGAGCTGCCCGCTGAGCTGGCCGACCGCTTTCCCCGGGAGCTGTCCGGGGGGCAGCAGCAGCGGGTCGGGCTGTGCCGGGCGCTGATGCTGCAACCGCGCCTGCTGCTGCTCGACGAGCCGTTCTCTGCGCTCGATCCGATCACCCGGGTCGGCATCTACGAGCGTTTTCGCGAGGTGCAGGCACACGAAGGGGTGAGCAGCCTGCTGGTTACTCACGACATGCGGGAGGCGGTGAAGCTGGCGCAGATGCTGGTGATTGTCGCCGAGGGGGAGGTTGCCCAGGCCGGACCGGTCGCAGAGGTGCTTGCCCAGCCGGCCACGGACTACGTGGCGGAGCTGCTTCGGGGGCAGCTGGAATGATCGGCTGCCTCGCAGACGTGCTGCGCCGGACGGCGCTGCTCTGGACCCTTGTTTCAGCCCCCCTGGCCCTGCCGGCGGCGGCCGACACCGCGCCGGTTCGGATCGCGAGCAAAAACTTCAACGAGTCCTACATTCTGGCCGAGGTCATCGCCCAGCGCCTGGAGGCCGACGGGTTTGCCGTGGAGCGGAAGTTCGGCCTCGGCGGCACGCTGATCTGCTTCGATGCGCTGGTTGCTGGCGAGATCGATCTTTACGTGGAGTACACGGGCACCCTGAGCCAGGCCATCCTGGGGTCTCCCGGGGTGACCGAGATCGCAGCGCTGAACGAGCTCATCGCGAACCGCGGTCTGGCCATGCTGGCGCCTCTCGGATTCAACAATACTTACGCCATGGCGACGCCAAGAGCCGTTGCTGAAGCGCGTGGGCTCGCGCGGATTGGTGACATGGCGGCGCACGGAGACCTGAAGGTGGTGGTCAGTCACGAGTTTCTCGAGCGGGAAGACGGCTGGCCCGGGCTGTCCGCCGCGTACGGTCTCGACATGCCGGTGACGGGGATAGAGCACGGGCTGGCTTACCAGGCGATCGCCGAAGGCAGCATCGATGTAACCGATGCGTACTCCACGGACGGTGAGCTCGAGCGTTACGACCTGAAGGTGCTGACCGACGACCTCGACTACTTCCCGGAATACCTGGCAGCGCCGCTGGTGCGCACGGCGCTGGCGCCGGCCGTGCTGGATGCCGTCGGCAGCCTCGCAGGCCTGATAGACGCCGACCGCATGCAGGCCATGAATGCGGAGGTGGTCTTCGCCAAGCGATCGTTCGCGTCCGTCGCCAACGAGTTTCTGGTCAGCGAAGGCCTCTCGGAAGTGCGCAGTGATACCGGTAGCCTGATCGAGGCGCTGGGTCGCAACACCCTGCAGCACCTGAAGCTGACGGCGACGGCGCTGGTGGGTGCGGTGCTGGTCGGTATCGGCTTGAGCCTGCTGGTGTTCAGGAACGCGGTGCTGTCACGGGCGGTCACTTACTTCTGCGGCCTGCTGCAGACGGTGCCCTCCATCGCGCTCCTGGCGCTGCTCATCCCGTTGCTCGGGATCGGCATGGCGCCGGCGGTGCTGGCGCTGTTCCTCTACTCGCTGTTGCCCATACTGCGCAACACGCTCACCGCGCTGACGACGATCGATCCGACCCTGATCCGGGTTGCCGTGGCGATGGGCATGAAGCCAGGCGAGCAGCTGCGCCACGTTTACCTGCCGCTGTCGGCGCCGAGCATGTTTGCCGGTATCAGAACGGCCGCCGTCATCAGCATCGGCACCGCGACGCTGGCGGCGTTCATCGGTGCGGGTGGGTTGGGCGACCCCATCGTCACCGGCCTGGCGCTGAACGACACCAACCTGATTCTGCAGGGCGCCATCCCGGCGGCCATTCTGGCCATTCTCACCGAGCTCGTGTTCGAGGGTCTCGAACGCTGGCTGATACCCGCCTCGCTGCGGGACTAGAGCGTGTTCCGGTAGGCGTCGTAGGACGCCAGCGCCGGATCGAAGTCGATATCGCCCGGCGCGTCCTTCCAGATGGCAACCGTCCACTCGCCCGCGATGGCGGTCGCCGCGTGGACGTGCTCCTGCCAGGGAAAATCCTCGTCGCCGAAGTAGTCCTCCGGTGACAGGCCGGCGAGGAACAGCGCCTGGTCGCCGGCGGCCAGCGAGTTGACCAGCGCCTGCGGCGCCCCAAGCTCAGCGGCCAGGGCTGCCTGACGGGCGATCTCGACCGCAGACAGGATGGCCAGCCGCCAGATCTGGCCGTTGCTCTTCAGCATCAGGAAGCCGGGCGGATCGTCGACCAGGTAGTACTCCACCAGGTTGTGCTTGTGCATCAGCTCGTGCAGCCAGTCGGCAAGCTGCGGGTCGGTTAAAAAAGGGGGCGGGTCGATGGCCAGCGTCGACTTCAGACGCACCGTGTGCTGATTGAAGTACTCGGCGACAAGCTCCTCCACGAAATCGTGGGTCGTCAGGATCGGATCCTCCATCTGCTTCGGTATGAAGCGATGAATGAGCCCGGCGTTGAACGCCTGCACCGCCAGCTTCTCGTCCGCCACGCCGGTGAGCATGGCGCGTTTTATATGCCGGTCATTGAGCGCCTGGCAGAACTGCAGGCCGTTCAGCGACGGCATGGCGTAGTCGACGACGAGAACGGAGTTGCGCCGAAACCTGTCCACCTGGTTGATTTCCTGCTCGATGAGGCTGAGATCCAGATGGATGACCGCCTGCTTGGCATCACGCTGCAGCGAGAAGCAGCGGTCCATCAGCGGCGCCAGGGGGATCGGCTGGTTCAGATAGGCCAGGGCCTCTTCCGGATCGCTGAAGGTCCGGCAGGCCCAGTCACCGGGCAGCTCCAGCTCCAGGCTGGCCAGGAATGCCTCGTTGTCGTCGACGAAGCAGATGGTGGTCGGGTGGTAGTACGGGGCCAGGCTGAACTGGCTGGTGTCAGGGCTCATCAGAGATCCTCTAGGACAGCAGGTTTCTCAGGGCTTCCTTCTTCCTGCCCGACATCCGGCGATAGGCGCGGATCAAGGATTCTTCATCCTCGCTCAGCTCGCGACGGAACAGGTCTTCGATCTGCTCGTGCAGAGCCATATCGCTGCTCTGCGTTTCGACCGGCAGGCCGCTGAAGGTCTGGTGCAGCCGCGCTACAATGTCGGAATTCATGCTGCGCCTGTAATGGCGAGCAGATTCCCGAATCTGATCCCTCATGGCTGGCGGAAGACGGACCATGTATTTGTATGGTTGTTCTTTCATGTTCGGCTCGTCAGCGATGGCGGCGCAGGCAATGCGCCTGACCGAATCTAGCGGTGATGCCAGGTCCGAACAAGGGTGGCAATCTGATATCACCGCGCTGAGTCCCGGTCGGGGAAACAAGGTACAAAACGGAGCGTGAGGAGGCACCATTGAGCCAGGAGATGCAGCCGCTGCAGCGCCAGAACATCCGTCTGGCGGCAACCGTGGTGCTGATGCGGGATACCGGATCAGGCGTCGAGGTGTTCATGCTGAAGCGTCCCGGCGGTGGTGACTTTCCGGATCTGCACGTGTTCCCCGGCGGCAAGGTGGACGACCAGGACCTGCTGGACGATCAGGTGCGCGGCTGCACGGAAGCCGCCGCCAATCGCCTGCTGGGGCTGCAGGCCGGTGGCCTCAGGTACTGGGTGACGGCCATCCGGGAGTGCTTTGAAGAGTGCGGCGTGCTGCTCGCCCGACGCGGAGGCGAGTTTGTAACCTTGTCAGGTGCAGAGGAGGTGGATCGCTTCGACGGCTACCGGCAGGCGCTGATCGAGGGCAGCATGACCATGGCCGATCTCTGCCAGGCAGAATCCCTGGTTCTGGCTGCCGACTGCCTCCTCTATCACAGCCACTGGCTGACGCCGGAGTCGGCGCCGCGCCGATTTGATACCCGCTTCTTCGTGGCCCGGATGCCGGTCGCTCAGGACACCGCCGCGCACACCGAAGAGACCGCCGGCGAGCACTGGGTTTCTCCGGAAGCGGCCCTCGACGAAGCGGCCGCTGGCCGCTGGCAGATGATCTCGCCAACCACTACAACCCTGTCCACCCTGCGGCCGTTCGCGACCGTGCAGGCGGCGTTTGCTGCGGTGGCGGAGGAGACGCACCTGCCGGTGCTGAGCGAAGAGCTCAAGTTCCAGGGGATGCAGTCACTTCGATGAGTTCGGTTCTGAGCGTGCGCGCGCTAAGCAAGTCGTTCCTCGACGGTGAGGTGCAGCGGTCGGTGTTGGCGGATGTGGACCTGGACCTTGCCGACGGCGAGGTGCTGGCCCTGATGGGGCCGAGCGGCTCCGGCAAGTCCACCCTGCTCAACCTGCTCGCGGGGCTGCTCGAACCGGACAGCGGGTCCATCGTTCTGACCCTGGCAGACGGGCCGCAGATGCTCTCCGAGCTGTCGGAAGCCGGGCGAACCAGGCTGCGGCGTCGGCAGATCGGCTACGTTTTTCAGTTCTTCAACCTCATCCCGACCCTGACGGTCCGGGAAAACGTGCTGCTGCCGCTGGAGCTGAACAACCTGGCCCACCTGAGCGCGGAAGCTCTGGAGCGACTGAGCGCGCTGGGGCTGGCCGAGCGCCTGGATGACTTCCCCGGGCACCTGTCCGGGGGCGAGCGCCAGCGTACGGCCATTGCCCGGGCCATGGCCCACCGGCCCAGGCTGGTGCTGGCCGATGAGCCGACGGGCAACCTGGATGCGCAGACCGCCACCGACGTGGCCGAGCGTCTGGTTGGCGAGGCCCGCAGTCAGGCCAGCGGCCTGATCATGGCCACGCACAGCGAGCAGATCGCCGGCCTGGCCGACAAGGTTCTGCGCCTCGACAAGCAAAGCAGCTGAGCTAGCGGTGAAGCTGCTCAGCCTCAGTCAGCTGCGCTTCTTCCGCCTGGCACCCTGGAGCACCCTGACGGTCCTGCTGGGGGTCACGCTGGCGGTCAGCTCAATCGTTGCCGTGCACCAGATCAGCCAGCGTGTGGTCGTCAGCCTGGCGGCGGTGACGCCGCCGCAGCTGACCGACGTCACCCATCGGCTGAGCCGGCCGGCGCAGACCATGGCGGACTACTTCGAGCTCCGTCGACAGTGGCGCGCCGGAGAGCTGGAGGAAGTGCTGGCGCTGATGCCCCTGGTCGAGGGGGAGGTGGGCGGCTACAGGCTCCTTGGGGTGGATGCGTTCTCCGGCGTCCGGGCGGCCATGGGCCTGGCCCTGCTGCCGCCGGGCGAGGTGCTTGCGGGAGAAGGCACCGGGCTTGCTGTTGGTGATCAGATTCGCACGGAACACGCGCTGCTGGAGGTGGCCTACCTGCTGCCGGAACTACCTGACAACCTTCTGTTGGCCGGCGTCGGGACTGCGCAGGCAGCCCTCGGCCGGAGTGATGAGGCGCTCGACGCGGTGGCGGTGGTGGTGGGCTCGCCGAGCCAGCAGATCATCGACTGGCTGGATCGGCTGTTGCCGGGGTTCTCAGCGGGCATCGGCCTGACCACCCTGGAGGTCACCGGCTGGACGGTCACCGAAGCGGCCGCCAGCGAGCCGACGCTGGCGTTCTCGCGATCGGTGCTGTTCAACCTGGGTGCGCTGGGCAGCCTGGCGCTGGTGGTGGCCTGGCTGCTCGTTTACCAGGTGAGCGTGATCTGGCTGCGGCGCCGGGCGATGACGCTGAACCGGCTGCGGCAGATGGGCGTGTCCGAAACGGAGCTGCGCCGGGTTTTTCTGCTCAGCCTGCTGCTGCTGGGCCTGCTGTCGAGCCTGCTCGGGGCAGCGCTGGGTGACTGGCTGGCCAGCGGCCTGGCCGGGCTTGCCACCGGCTTCAGCAGCGACCTGCCGGAAGTGACGCTGGATCGCTGGGTGCTTCTTAAGGCCGGCGGCAGCGCGGTATTCGTCTGCCTGGTCGGTGGCTGGCTGGCCTGCCGGCAGGAAGCCGCTCCCGGCACCGGCAAGTGGGCCTTTCGCGTGTTCTGGCTGCTGTTCCTGGTCGCCGGTGCCTACGGCCTCTTCCTGGATACCTCGCTGCTCGGTGGTTTTGCCGCCATCGCCGCGCTTGCGGTGTTGACGCTGGTAGTGATCCCGGTGCTGCTCTCCGGGCTGAAACGGCTCGCCACCCGCCCCGGCGGAGCCTTCGTCAGCTCCGGCAGGCTGCTCGGCCGGATGGGCATTCGGGAGATGCTCTGGTACCCGGGCGATCTGGCCATCGCCATCGGCGCGCTGGTCCTGGCGCTGGCAACCAGCGTCGCCATGGCGTTGATGGTGGACAGCTTCCGCTCGGATTTCGAAGCAATGCTCGATCAGCGGGTCGTGCATGACGTGTTCGTCAGCTCCGAGTCAGGTGAGCGCCTGAACGAGCTGGCCGAGCACCTGGAAACGCTGGACGAGGTTGCCAGGGTCCAGCGTTACGGACGTCAGGAGCTGTCGGTCGCCGGGCGCCGGGTCGTGGTCGGGTACAGCAGGCTCGATGCCCGGGAAAGTGCCCGCTACGGTCTGCCCGAAGCGTTACCGGCGGGTCAGCTCATCGCCAGCGAGCGGCTGGCCCGGGAGCTCGGGCTGGCGGAGGGAGACGTCATCGATCTGGCCGGCCAGGGGTTCCGCCTAGCCGGGATTTTTCCGGGTTACGGGGACAGCACCCTGCGGCTGATCGTGGATGATGCGGACGCTGCTCGAATCGGCCTGCCGCTCGTTTATGACCGGCTCAGCATCGACGCCACCGACGAGCCCGCGGTCATCGAAGCCGTCCGCAGCTATCAGGCGGACCTGCAGGTTCAGGCCCGCGGCAGCATTCGCGAGCTGGCGCTGAGGATTTTTGATCAGACCTTCGCCATCACCCGGGCGCTGACGCTCCTGGCGCTGCTGGTGGCCAGCGTTGGTCTGTACAACGCGCTGCTGGCGCTCGAGCTGCTGCAGCAGCCGGCCCGGCGCCTGTTGCACACCATGGGCACCACCTCGGGCGAGCAGAAGCTCGTTGCCGCCTGTCGGGTGATCGGCGTTGGCCTGATCGCCCTGTTGCTGGCACTGCCTCTGGGCCTGCTGATGGGTTGGCTGCTCTGCGGGGTGATCAACCCCCGGGCGTTCGGCTGGAGCCTCAGCCTCGAGGTGTCTGCAGGCTCCTTCCTCTGGCCCGTGCTGTCGGCGCTGCTGGCCATGATCGTCGTCGGCCTCGCGCCCTTGCCCGCCGAGGAGGCAGGAGAGAGCGGGTCCATGGAAACGGGAGAATTTGATGGGCCGGCTTAGCCTGAGCGCATCGTCGGCGTTCCTGGCCATGACGCTGCTGCTCGCAGCGGCCGGCTGCGGCGAGCCCTCATCGCCGTCGCCCGTTACCGGGGCGCAGCTCCGCCTCGGCAGCGTGCTCGGCGAAACCGACGTGGCAGGTTTCGCCAGGGCTGAGCAGCCCAGGGAATTCGTTTTTCCGGCGGACCACGGCCCGCATCCGGAGTACCGCAGCGAGTGGTGGTACCTGACGCTGGCGCTGGCGGATCCGGAAGGTCAGGACGTCGGCGTGCAGTTCACCCTGTTCCGACAGGCGCTGACGCCTCTGGGTGGCGCGACCGATGGCGCAGCCTCTTCGGAGGCAGCCAATCGCTGGCAGAGCAATCAGATTTACCTCGCGCACTTCGCCGTCAGCGACCTGGCCACTGCCAGCCACCGTTCCGCTGAGCGGTTCGCCCGTGGGCACCCGGCCCTGGTGGGCGTGCAGGCCGAGCCGCTCTCGCTCTGGCTGGAAGACTGGCGGCTCGAGGCGACCGGCGATGTCTGGCGCCTGCGGGCAGGAATGGCGGATGCCCGGGTCGAGATAGACCTGGCGATGCCGGTGCCGATCGTCCTCCAGGGCGATGCGGGCCTCAGCTGGAAAGGCCCGGATCAGGCCTCCTATTACTACTCCATGCCGGGGATCCCGGCGAGCGGACAGGTCTGGCTGAACGGCGAGCCGCGTGCGGTGCGAGGCCTGGGCTGGCTGGATCGGGAGTGGAGCACCAGCGTGCTGTCCGGCGGGCAGGAAGGTTGGGACTGGCTGGCGCTGCAGCTGGACGACGGCCGGCGGCTGATGGCGTTTCAGCTGCGTCGTGCCGACGGCGAGCGCGATCCCTACGATCAGGGCATGCTCGTTGACGCGGCCGGCGCCAGCAGGCCGCTGGTGGCGGAGGATTTCCGGATGCTGGCCACCCGTTACTGGCGGGATGAGGAGGGCACCGACTGGCCCGTCGCCTGGCGCCTCGAGCTTGATGACGAGGCGTTCGAGGTGCTTGCGGTGCTGGACGATCAGCGGATGCAGACGAGCATCAGCTACTGGGAGGGTCTGGTGGCCGTCCTCGATGCTGATGGCCAGCGCATCGGCCAGGGGTATCTGGAGCTGACCGGCTATGCCGGGCCAGCGCAATGAAGGGCAATGTAGGAATAGGAGGTGGCTGTGACCGACGATGAGCTGAGCTGGCGGCGGCTTTCAAGCAGGGCCGGACAGCCCTTGCCGCTGTTCGATGTGCGGCTGGACGAAATGGAGCACCCCCAATCCGGCGACGTCCTGTCCCGCCTGGTGCTCGCCAGCGTGGACTGGGTGAACATGGTTGCGCTGACCGCGGCGGGCGAATCGGTGATGGTGCGGCAGTTTCGCTTCGGGGTCGGCTACCCGACGCTGGAAACGCCCGGCGGCATGGTGGATCCGGGTGAGGACTCGCTGACCGCAGCCCGCCGGGAGCTGCTCGAAGAGACCGGATACAGCGGCGGTACCTGGCATTACCTCGGCGCAGTGGAGCCGAACCCGGCGATTCACGACCACCTCTGCCATCACTGGCTGGCGGAAGGGGTCGAGCAGACCCAGGCCCCGGCGAACACGGGTGGTGAGCACATTCACGTCTCTCTGCTCAACGAGGCCGAGGTCCGGGAGGCCGTCCAGGATGGCACGCTGCGCCACGCCCTGGCGCTGTCCGCCCTGGCCAGAGTGTTCGACCTCTGGCCGCGGCCCTTCCTGCAGGCCGACGTTGCTGGTCAGCAGGAGATGGCCCGGCGAGCACCCTCGGAATCGGGGCTGTCCGACGACTAGGATCAACCGGAAAAGTCCGTCACAATGGAGCATCGGTTGCGCTTCGGCTGGGGACGCCGGCCAACCAGCCTCATGAGATGGTTGAAGACGGTCCGTGGAGAGTAAATGAGGAATCATGACGCCGCGCATGCAGTGAGCCCGGGTGAGTCATTTTCCAGGCTGCGCAACGCGCAAGCGGACGGCGGTGACGGCACCGCGGCAGGTGTTGGGACCCAGCACGCCATCCTGATCGTCGACGACAAACCCGAGCTGCTGAACAGCCTTCACCAGCTGGTCAATCTGCACGGCTACCAGGCAGACAAGGCTCTCGGCGGCCAGGAAGCGCTGGCGGCGCTCGGCCGCAAGCACTACGACGTTGTCCTCCTCGATCTGATCATGCCGGGTGTCAGCGGCCACGACGTGCTGGACTACGCTGCCCGTGAGGGGTTGAGCAGCAAGATCATCGTCGTCTCCGGAGACTCGAGCTTCAGCGGGGTGAAGCACGCGCTGCACTGTGGCGCCTTCGATTTCGTGAAGAAGCCCTACGAGGCCGGTGAGCTCATCTCGACCATGGAAACGGCGCTCCGCCAGTGCGAGCTGGAGAGCAAGAACGAGGAGATGGAAGCCAAGCTCAAGGACTCCGAAGAGCTGCACCGTTTCATCGTCAACAACTCCCCGGACCTGGTTTACATGCTGGACCGGAACGGCTGCTTCATCTTCCTCAACGAGCGCCTGGAATCCCTGCTCGGCTACCGGAAGGACGAGCTGATCGGCCGCCACTACTCCGAGCTGGTGGATGACGATCACCTGGAGCAGGCACGCAACATATTCAACGAGCGGCGCATGGGCGAGCGCGCGGCCAACAACGTCGAGCTGCGCCTGAAGAGCCGCCTGAACCGCCGCGGGCCGCGGCTGTTTCACGCGCAGTCGCTGTGGATGGAGCTGACGGCAGAGGGCGTTTACTCGGATCCGAACGAGCGCACCCGGGAAAATTTCGTCGGCACTTACGGCACCGCCCGGGACATCTCCGAGCGCAAAGAAGCGGAAGAGGTCATCAACTTCCAGGCTTACCACGATCTGCTCACGCACCTGCCCAACCGGGCGCTGCTGAAAGACCGCCTGTCCCTGGCCATCGCGCACGCCCGGCGGAACAAGCGCAAGCTGGCGGTGATGTTCCTGGATCTGGATCGCTTCAAGCTGGTCAACGATACGCTCGGGCACACCATGGGCGACCGGCTGCTGAAGGCCGTGGCCAATCGGCTGCAGAGCTGTCTGCGCCGCGGTGACACCCTGGCCCGGTTCGGTGGCGACGAGTTCACCCTGCTGCTGCCGGAGGTGCGGACCAAAGACGACGTGGTGGTGATCGCCTCGAAGATTCTCGATCGGCTGAACGCGCCGTTCGTGATCGACGGCCACGAGCTCTTCGTTGGCGCCAGCATCGGCATCTCCATCTACCCGGAAGCGGGCGACACGGAGGAGGCGCTGATTCAGAACGCCGACATCGCCATGTATCAGGTGAAGGGTCGCGGCAAGAACGGCTACCAGTTCTTCTCGGAAGAGATGAACCACAGCTTCTCTACCCGGCTGTCGCTGGAGCGGGAACACAGGAACGGCCTGGCCCAGGGTGAGCTCAAGGTTTACTACCAGCCGCAGGTGTCGCTGGACAACGGCCAGATCACCGGCGTAGAGGCGCTGGTCCGCTGGCAGCATCCGATCCGGGGCCTGGTCGAGCCGAACGACTTCCTGCCGATGGCGGAAGAAACCGGCCTGATCTGCCAGATCGACGAGTTCGTGCAGGCGCAGGCGTTCACGGACGTGGCCTACTGGCGCTCCAAGGGCTATGGCGACATCCGCCTCTCGGTGAACCTGTCTGCGGTTCAGCTCGAGAAGGAAGGCTTCGTTGATCGATTTGTTTCCAGCCTGCAGCAGAGCGGCCTGGAAGCCTCGGCGGTGAAGCTCGAGATCACGGAAAACACCCTCATGCAGGACATGGAAGTGATCATTCCGAAGCTCAAGGAGCTGCGGCGCCTGGGCGTGCACATCGCCATCGACGACTTCGGCACCGGTTACTCGTCCCTCTCTTACCTGCAGCAGTTCCCGATCCAGACCCTGAAGATCGATCGCAGCTTCGTCGGTGACATCCGCGAAGACGAGACCGATGCGAGCATCGTCAACGCCATCGTTGCCATGGCCCGGGGGCTGAAGCTGGATCTGATTGCCGAAGGCGTGGAGAACCGGACGCAGCTCAAGTATCTGCATGCTCAGGGCTGCAGCGAGGGCCAGGGCTACATCTTCTCCAAGCCGGTTCCGGCCAACGACATTTCCAACATGATCCGCCAGAACCCGTTCGTGGACCTGGTCCGGGAAGGCCTCACCGAAGCCGACGCCCCGGCCGAGACCGTCTGATCCCTCAGGTTTCCGGATGAAAGGTTTCACGACACGGATCGTGCACAGCGATCGCCTTCAGCCTATCGAGCACGGCTCGCTGCAGAAGCCGATCCACGCCACCGTCGCCTACGGCTACGAAGACGCCAGGGACCTGGCTGCAGCCTTCCAGGGCACCAAGCCGGGCTACACCTACGGCCGGCAAGTCAACCCAACGGTGGAAGCGCTGCAGGACAAGATCACCGCGATGGAGGGCGGCGTGCAGTCGGTCTGCTTCGGCACGGGCATGGCCGCCATCGGCACCACCCTGTTCTCGCTGCTGCGCGCCGGCGATCACTTTGTGTCCTCGTCGTTCCTGTTCGGCAACACCAACAGCCTGTTCAACACCTTCACGACCCAGGGCATCGACGTCACCTTCGTCGACGCGACGGACGTGTCGGCGGTGGCTGCGGCAATCAACGAGCGAACCAAACTGGTGTTCGTCGAGACCATCGCCAACCCGCGCACCCAGGTCTCAGCGCTCAGTGAGATCGGTGAGCTCTGCGCTGAGCGGAACCTTATCTACTTTGTCGACAACACCATGACCTCGCCCTACCTGTTTCAGCCGAAAAGCGTGCAGGCAAGCCTGGTAATCTCGAGCCTGACCAAATACATCGGTGGCCACGGCAACGCCCTCGGAGGCTCGGTCACGGAGATGGGCCAGTACGACTGGACGACTTACGACAACATCTACGACACCTACAAAAAGGGGGATGCCGAGAAGTGGGCGATCACCCAGATCAAGAAGAAAGGCCTGCGCGACTTCGGTGCCGCGCTCGGGCCGGAAGCCGCCCATCACATCGCGGTCGGCGCTGAAACGCTGGCGCTGCGCATGGAGCGGCAGTGCGCCAATACTCAGGCCATGGCCGACTACCTGGATCGCCACGATCGGGTGAAGAACGTCTACTACCCGGGGCTGGCAGGTCATCCAGAGCACGAGCGGGCGAAGTCGCTGTTCCGTCATCCGGGCGCGCTGTTCAGCTTCGAGCTGGCGGATGACGTGGACCTGTGGGCGTTCCTCAACAGCCTCGAGGTGATCGTTAAGTCGAGCAACCTGGGTGACAATCGAACGCTGGCCATTCCGGTTGCCCACACCATCTACTTCGAGATGGGCCCGGAACGACGGGCCAGCATGGGCATCGATGATTCGCTGATCAGAATCTCCGTGGGCATCGAGGACGAAGCGGATCTCATCGCCGATCTCGACCGTGCCTTCGCTGCGGCCAGCGCCGGCAGCTGAAGACGCGCTCGAGCCGAAATCTGTACTGACAACTGGGGGAAACAATGGGACGACTGCAGGATAAGGTGGTCATCATCACAGGTGGTGCCGGCGGCATCGGCAGGGAGACCGGCAAGCTGTTCGTGGAAGAAGGCGCGTACGTGCTGCTGGTGGATCTGGACGAGGACTCGCTGAAGGAGGCGGTCGCCGAGATCGGCAGCAACGCCGCCAGCTACTTCGTCGGCGACGTCACCAGCTCCGCGGACAACGACGCCATGGTCGCCTGCGCGGAAGAGCGCTATGGCGGTGTGGACGGCTTTCTGGCGAATGCCGGCATCGAAGGTGACGTGGCCCCGATCAGCGAGTACGACGAGAACCGCTTCGATCAGGTGATGGCCATCAACGTGAAGGGCCCGTTCCTCGGCATCAAGTCGGTGACCCCGGCCATGGCCAAACGCGGCGGCGGCAGCGTGGTGATCACCTCGAGCGTGGCCGGCGTCGGAGGAACCCCGGGAATTTCCGCCTACAACGCCAGCAAGCACGCGGTGATCGGGCTGATGCGCTCGGCCGCCAAGGAGCTGGCGCCGATGAAGATCCGGGTGAACACGGTCAACCCCTCACCGGTGGAAACCGAGATGATGCGCCGGCTGGAGAAGGGCATCGCCGGCGAGGACGGCGCCGAGCAGGCCCGTGCCGGTATGGCCGCCCAGATTCCGCTGCAGCGCTACGGCGAGCCGCGGGATATCGCCCGGATGATGCTGCACCTGGTGAGTGACGACAGCGACTTCATCACCGGCTCGGTCAACATGGTCGATGGCGGAATGACGGCCTGAGCGAACACGGCACAGAGGAGCAGAAATTGGAGATACAGGGTCATTGCGACGAGCGCTTCGCTCAGGTTCTCGAGGTGTTCGAGAAGAACTTCGCCGAGCGCGGTGAGGTAGGCGCCAGCTTTGCGGCAACGGTAGAAGGTGAGTACGTCGTCGACATCTGGGCAGGACATGCGGATGCGGCGCGCACCCGGCCCTGGACCGAAGACACCATCGTCAACGTTTACTCCACCACCAAAACCATGAGCTTCCTCTGCGCGCTGGTTCTGGCCGACCGTGGAGACTTGGATTTCTACGCCAAAGTTACCGATTACTGGCCGGAGTACGGCCAGAACGGCAAGGAGAGCACCGAGGTCCGGCACTTCATGAGCCATTCCGCCGGCGTCCCGGGTTTCTCGCCGTCCGTCAGCGCCGAAGAGCTCTATGACTGGGAGGGCTGCATTGCCAACCTTGCGGCCCAGGCGCCCTGGTGGGAACCGGGCAGCCAGAGCGGCTACCACGCCATTACCCAGGGTTATCTGATCGGCGAGCTCGTTCGCCGGATCACCGGTAAGTCCCTGGGAGCCTTCTTCCGGGAAGAGATTGCCGGCCCGCTTGGCGCGGACTTCCACATCGGCGTGCCCGAAAGCGAGTTCGGCAGGGTGGCGGAGATGATCCCGGCGGTGGGCAACGAAGACATCACCCCACCCGCACCGGATCCGGATTCCATCCCGGCGCGGGTGTTCAACAGCGCCGAGCTCGGTAACAACGCGGTCAACTCCAGCGGCTGGCGGATGGCGGAGATTCCCGCTGCCAATGGCCATGGCAATGCCCGCTCGGTGGTTCGCGCGCAGACACCGCTCGCCAACGGTGGCAGCGCTTTCGGCGTGGATCTGCTCTCGGAGGGCGGCTGCAAGCGGATCGTTGACGAGCAGACCAACGGGCCGGACGCCGTGCTGATCATGCCGATCCGCTTCGGCATGGGCTATGCCTTCCCCAACCCGTTGATGTTCATGTCACCGTCAGAGGACGGCATGTTCTGGGGTGGGGCTGGCGGCTCCACCATCATCGTCGATCAGAGCAATCGGGTCTGCTTCTCTTACGTGATGAACCAGATGGTGTCGGCGATTACCGGCGATCCGCGGGGCGGCTCGCTCGGCAACGCCTTTTACGAAGGCCTGCTGGCCGGCTGAGCGGGCGCTGCCAGCTCAGCGCCGACCCGCAGGATCAGGTCCCGGGTGGCGCGGATGCCGTCGAACTCGGAGAGCCGCTTCCCTTCGTACTCCACGCCGACGTGGCTCCGGTAACCGGCGGCGGCGACGATGCCGAGCATGCGTCGATAGTCGATGCTGGTTTCGAAGCCGGCCTCGTCGAAGTCGTAAGCCTTGGCGCTGACCGCCCGGGCCTGGCCCATCAGCTCCTCCGTGCCCCGATAGCGGTCGTAAGTGACCACCGGTTCCTGGCCCCGCGGTGATATCCGGAAATTGCCGAAGTCGGGCAGGGTGCCGACGGCCGGATGGTCCGTCCGCCTGATGGTGTCGGCGAGCCAGGCGCCATCGCTCGAGTAGCCGCCGTGATTCTCCACCAGGACCGACAACCCGAGCGGCTGCGCCAGCTCGCCGAGCGCAAACAGGCTCTCCGCAACCCGGCTGGCCAGTTCCTCCCGACTGCCCTGACCCGCAGCGTTGACCCGGATGGCGTGGCAGCCGAGCCCTGCTGCTGCTTGCAGCCAGGGCTTGTGGTTCTCGACGGACTGCTGGCGGGCGGCCTGGGATTGGTCGCCTGTGTTGCCGAGCGCGTCACACATGATCAGGAGCGACCTCACGCCCTCTCCGTCAGCTCGCTTCTTCAGCTCAGAGAAGTAGGCGTCGTCCCGCGCCCGGCTGAAGTAGAAGGTGTTCACGTACTCTACGGCTTCGATCCCGAAGGCGGTCCTGGCCAGGACGGGAAAATCCAGCGGATCGGCATCCCCCTTGAGCACGGCATCCGGATCGTTCTGCAGATCACGGAAGAAGCCGGCGCTGAGTCCGCCGCCGAAATAAGTTCGGTGCAGCGACCACTGGGCCAGGGAAACCGGAAACAGCGGCACCGGTTCGGCCGCCCGGGCATGCCCGCCGAGGCTGATGGCGGTTGCCGCCAGGCCTGCCTGCTCGAGTAGCTTCCGTCGCGTGATTGGCATGATTGCCTCCTCTATCCGGACACCTGCCGGCTCTCAGCCTTTGGTAAGATCGCCCGTTCACTTCGAAGATCGGCGGATGACCTTAGCTTTGGACTGGGATGCCTACAAGCGTTTGTGCGATACCCCGAACGTGCTCTCGCGCTGGATGCTTGAGCAGACGGCGGAGCTCGTGCACGGGCACCTGCGGGCTGAGCTCAAAGCCGCGCTGGATCTGGCGCCGCTGTCGAAACCACAGGATCACAAGGGCGGCCCGGCCACGGATATGTTCCAGCTCGACTTGGCCCGCCGGGACGTGCTCGCCGTGCACGAGCAGATCGCCAACGCGGTGGCGAACGGCGAAACCAGCAGCGCAACCGGCGCCCGTGGTCTCGGCGGTTTCGAGGAAGCCTGGCGGGAGTACGCCGATTATCTGAACACGACGGATGTTCTCTAGCGTTCTGATTGCCAACCGGGGCGCCATTGCCCGACGGGTGGTCCGGGCGTGCGCGGCGCTGGGCATCGAGTCCGTGGTCCTCTACTCGGATGCCGATGCGGGTGCGCCCTACCTTTCGGAAGCGAGCCGCAGCCACCGGTTGCCCGGCACCGCCGCCCAGGACACCTACCTCAATCAGCAGGCCATCCTCGCGGCCATCACGGAGACGGGTGCCGATGCGGTGCACCCGGGCTATGGGTTCCTGGCGGAGAACGCAGCCTTCGCGACGGCGGTTGAACGCGCCGGCGCTCGTTTCATCGGTCCCCGACCCGAGTGGCTCGCCACCATGGGTGACAAAGTGGCGGCGCGGGAGTTGGCACAGCGCCACGGCTTTCCGGTGTTTGCGGGCAGCCATCGCCTGAGCGCCGAGTCCACGGCGGCCGAGGTGCTGGCGGCTGCGGAACCTGTCGGGTTTCCGTTGCTGGTGAAGCCGGTGGGCGGTGGCGGCGGCATCGGTATGCGCGTCGTGACGGCGGCCGACGAGCTCGAAGCAGCCCTGCGTCAGGCTGGCAGCCTCGCTGGCCAGGCGTTCGGCGACGCGGGCCTGTTTCTCGAGCGCTGGGCGCCTGATGCCAGGCACATCGAGTTTCAGGTGCTCGGCGACGGTGCGGGCGGTGGCCTGCATCTCTACGAGCGCGAGTGCTCGTTGCAGCGAAGGCATCAGAAAGTGCTGGAAGAAAGCCCGGCACCTGGCATCGATCGAGCGGAACTCGACGGGCTGGCCGAGCAGGCCCGGGCGCTGGTCGCGGATCTCGGCTACGACAACGTGGGCACTCTGGAGACGCTGCGGGCGGGGCCGGGTGACTACGGGTTTCTGGAGATGAACACCCGTATTCAGGTTGAGCACGGGGTCACGGAGATGATCACCGGTCTGGATCTGGTGGCAGCGCAGATCCGGCTTGCGGCCGGCGAGGGGCTGCCGGAGTCACGACCCATGCAGGGGCATGCCCTCGAGGTCAGGGTCTACGCGGAGCACCCGGTCACCCAGCTGCCTTCCACCGGTCGCCTGGCCGTATTCGAACCACCGACGCAGCTGCACGGGGTGCGGGTGGACACTGGGTATCAGGCGGGGCAGTGGGTCACGCCCCACTACGATCCGCTGCTGGCCAAGGTGATCGCTCATGGCAGCACCCGGGAGCAGGCGATTGGTCGGGTGCTGGTGGCGCTGCGGGCGTTCGCGATGGTTGGGGTGGAGACCAACATCCCCCTGTTGAGCGGCGTTCTGAGCGACCCGGAGTTTCTTGCCGGCCGGGTGGATACGGGGTATCTGGGTCGTTACCTGGCGAGAACGTCTTGAAAAGTGATACGAAGCAATGAGGAGAGCTGATGCGGGTCGAAGTGGAAAGTGAGGTGCAGGGCAGCGTCTGGAAAGTGGAGGTGGCGCAGGGTGCAACCGTAGCCGAGGGCGACGTGCTGATGATCCTGGAGTCCATGAAGATGGAGATTCCGGTGGAAGCGCCGGTGGCGGGTACCGTTGCCGAGCTGCTGGTGGCGCCGGAGGATCCGGTTGCGGAAGACCAGGTGCTGGCGGTGCTGGAAGCAGACGGGTGAGCAGGCGCTGCGTGTACCGCTGGGGACCCGGCGTGGTAGATTCGGTGGTTTGCATGAATTTGAGCTTGGGGAAATCTGATGACTGATCTGGTCACCATAGACACGGTGGATGGCGTCGCTGACGTGCGGCTGAACCGGCCGGAAAAGTACAACGCGCTGTCGCCTGACATGTTCAAGGCCATCATCGAGGCTGGCCAGAGCCTGGCGGAAGCCAAGGACGTTCGGGCCGTGGTGCTCTCAGGTAACGGTCGCGGGTTCTGCGCCGGGCTGGACATGGAGAGCATGCAGGGTCTGGCGGGCTCGGGCGAAGGTGGCAGCGGCAGCGCCGACGGCCTGCTTTCCCGCGGCGAGGGCCCGGAGAATCACGCCCAGCGGCCAGCCTGGGTGTTCAAAACCCTGCCGGTGCCGGTGATCGCGGCGATTCACGGGGTGGCCTACGGCGGTGGTATCCAGATCGCCCTGGGCGCGGACATCCGCATCGCCGCACCGGATGCCAAGCTGTCGGTGATGGAGATCAAGTGGGGCCTGATTCCGGACATGAGCCTGACCCAGACCCTGCGTGATCTGGTGCCGCTGGATGTGGCCAAGGAGCTCACCTTCACGGGGCGGGTGCTGTCAGGCGAGGATGCGCAAGCGCTCGGCCTGGTGACCCGGGTGGCTGAAGAGCCGCACGCCGCGGCGATGGAGCTGGCGCGGGAGATTGCGGGCAAGTCGCCGGACGCTGTTCGAGCCGGCAAGAAGCTCTATGAAGACAGCTGGCATGCCGACGCCCGAACCGGCCTTGCGCTCGAAGCCGAGCTGCAGACCAGCCTGATCGGTCAGCCGAACCAGGTGGAAGCCGTGATGGCCAACTTCGAGAAGCGGTCGCCAGAATTCAAGGACTGAGTGGGCCATGAGTTGGGAAAAAGAAGTCACTGAGCTCGAGCGGCGCCGGCACCTGGCGAAGCAGCAGGGCGGGCCGGAAGGGGTGGCCCGGCAGCATGCCAAAGGCCGGCTGACGATCCGCGAGCGGATCGACGAGCTGCTCGACCCCGGCTCCTTCTCGGAGCACGGTAAGGCCACGGCGCTGCCGGACTACGACGAGAACGAAGAGTTCACGGGCTACGTCCCGGCCAACTACGTGGTCGGCTTCGGTCGCATCGACGATCGGCGCGTGGTCGTCGGTGGCGAGGACTTCACGCTGAAAGGCGGCTCCCCGAACGCGGCGGGCTTGCGCAAGAGCGTCTATGCGGAGCATCTGGCCAGCCGCTTCAAGGTGCCCCTGGTGCGGATGCTCGAGGGTGGTGGCGGCAGCGTCAAAGGATCCGGTCGCAAAGGCGGCACCGTTGGTGAGCCTGTCTACACCGAGCCACGCTTCAAGATCATCGCGGACGCCATGGGTCAGGTGCCGATCGCCTCGGCCGCCGTCGGTGCGGTTGCCGGGTTCCCGGCGGGCCGCCTGGTTGCATCGCACTTCTCGGTGATGACCCGCTACACCTCGCAGATACTCATTGGCGGCCCGGCACTGGTGGAGCGGGCGCTCGGCGTAAAGATGAGCAAGGAAGAGCTCGGCGGGGTCGAGGTGCACAGCAGGTCCGGCATCGTCGACAACGTGGCCGAGGACGAACACGATGCCTTCCGGCAGATCCGCCAGTTTCTGAGCTACCTGCCGAGCAACGTCTGGCAGAGCGCTCCCAGGGTTGAGTGCGACGATCCGACCGATCGCATGGAGCCGGATCTTCTGGACATCGTGCCGCGCGACTCGAACGCACCGTTCGAGATGCGGGCCATCATCGAGATGGTGATGGACCAGGGCTCGGTGTTCGAGATGGGACGCAGCTACGGCCCCAGCCAGATCACGGCCCTGGCGCGTCTCGGTGGGCAGCCGGTGGGCGTGCTCGGCAATGACTGCAACTTTTACGCGGGCGCCATGACCGCCGAGGCGGCGCAGAAGTACCGCCGCTTCGTAGAGATGTGCGACATGTTCCACCTGCCGATCATCAACTTCGTCGACCAGCCCGGCTTCATGATCGGCCCGGAGTCAGAGCGTGCCGGCACCATCCGCTACGGCATGGCTGCGGTCGCTGCCGCCGTGCAGGCGCGGGTGCCCTGGGCTGCCATCCAGGTGCACAAAGGGTTCGGCGTGGCGACGGCGGCGCACTTCGGCGACAACGCCTACGTCTTGTCCTGGCCGTCGGTGGAGAGCGGCGCGTTGCCGCTGGAGGGTGGGGTGGCGGTTGCCTTCCACCGTGAGATTGCCGCGGCGGAAGATCCGGAAGCGAAGCGCAAAGAGATCGAAGACCGGATGCGCCAGGCGCGCTCGCCGTTTCCGCGGGCGGAGTCCTTTTCGGTGCACGAGCTGATCGATCCGCGGGAGACCCGGCCCGTTCTCGCCGAGTGGATCGACTGGATTCAGCCCCAGCTGGAAACGCTGCCGGGTGAAGTACACTTTCCGATGCGCCCGTGAAGCGGCGCGCAGGTTCCACAACAGGGTGATGGGGTTGAAGCTATGGTTGCGGTCGTGCTGACGCTGGTTCTGTCGTTTCTTGTCGGCGGTGTGGTCTGGCTGATCGCAGGCTCACGCCTGCCGCTCAATCCTGAGAAAGAGGTGAATGAGGTGCTGAACCTGGTGGCCTATGTGGCCGCCTCGCTGGTTCCGATGTTCGTGCTGGTGTTTTACCTGCTCGACCGGAACTAGCCTGCCGGCAGTGGTCTAGTTGTAGCCCACCACGTAGGCATCGGCGTCATCGGTGCCTTCTTCTTCGAAATGATGGTCTGCCGGGCCGAAGGCCAGCAGCAGCGGCGCGTAGTCTTCTGCCTCGGTTTCCGTGGCTGGGATCTCGTCGACCTTATTCTGAGGAGAGCGGTTCATCTGGGTCACCTGAAGTCGCGATTCGAGTCTAAACTTACGGCCGCGCAGCGAGAGCCCGGCTCATGGGTGCGGAGTTTAGGGGCTTCCTGGTTTAATTTGCAACGCTAATTGCTTGATTTATGGGCCAATTCCGCCCGAAAACGTGAGGTAGACGATGAAATTGCCCATTGATCCCGATTCTGTGAAGGGATTTCTCGACCCGGCGGAAGGCGCCCGACTGTTCGAGCTGGCGGCCGCCAGCGCGGCGCTGGGACCCTGCCTGGAAGTGGGTTCTTATTGCGGCAAGTCCACGGTCTACCTTGCGGCAGCGGTGGCGGCCGCCGATGGCCAGGTGTTTGCCATCGATCACCACCGGGGTTCCGAAGAGCATCAGCTCGGTGAGGAGTATCACGACAGCAGCCTCTACGACGCTCAGGTAGAGAAGATGGACACCTTTCCGGAGTTCCGTCGCAACCTGGACCGGGCCGGGCTGTCGGAGGTGGTGGTGCCAATCGTCGCCGGCACCCGGGCGGCAGGTCGGCACTGGCAGACGCCGCTGGGTATGGTGTTCATCGATGGCGGGCACAGCGAGGAGGCGGCCCTCACCGACTACCGGACCTGGGCGCCCCACATCGTGCCGGGCGGCATCCTCGCCATTCACGACATCTTTCCGAACCCGGCGGATGGTGGCCAGGCACCACACCACATCTACCAGCTGGCGCTGGCCTCCGGCCTGTTCGAGCCGTTGCCGATGGTGAAGACGTTAGGCGCGCTGCAGCGACTTTAGGGATCGGCTGCCAATGGCTGACCGCTGGTCGTGATGCTGCGCGGCGGTGAACAGGGTTGCACCGCTGGTCAGGCCGTATAGCGTGTCCGCCGCGAGCAGAATGGCGCCGGCCGTCCAGGTGGGTCGCTCGTCGGGCCACATCACATCGTCGGTGAACACGTAGCCCGTCCACCAGGAACCATCTTCGGCCTGGAACCGCGCCAGGTCCTCGAACAGCTGCTCGCCCTCGTCTTTGAGGCCGGCGGCGCTGCAGGCCATGATCAGCTCGCAGGTTTCCGCCATGGTGACCCAGGGCTGATCCGCGACGCAGCGGCAGCCGAGGCCTGCCTCCACAAACTCGTCCCAGCGCTCGCTCAGCCGCGCGCGGCCGGCTTCCGGGCTCAGCGCGCCGGACAGCACCGGGTAGAACCAGTCCATTGAGTAGCGTGCCTTGGACTCCCAGGTCCGATCGAATCGCTCGGGCTTGTCGAGCAGGGCGTTGCCGAGCCGGGTCCGGGCCCGCTGCCAGTGCGCGTGCGGCTCATCGAGCGTCTGGGCGATGGCGATGCCGCAGTCGAGGCTCCGATAAATTGAGCTGCAGCCGGTGACCAGCGCGTCCTTGTTGATGCCTGTGCGGGTATCCAGCGCCCAGTAGATCTCGCCCGTTTCCGCCTGCAGGCTGAGCACGAAGTCGAGGGCAGCGGTCACCACCGGCCACATGTCGCGCAGAAAGCCGCGTTCTCCGGTGACCATGTAGTGATGCCAGACGCCCGTCGCCACGTAGGCGACGAAGTTGGTCTCAGCCCGGGTGCCGTCGGCGATCTCGTCGCCGTTGTAGGCTGCGAGCCAGTAGCCTTCCGGATGCTGATGCGTTTTCAGCCACTGATACGCGGCAGCAGCTTCCTCGACGCGGCCGCCGATGCTCAGGCCCATGGCCGACTCGACGTGGTCCCAGGGGTCGATGATGCCGCCCGCGAACCAGGGGATGCCGCCTCCCGCCTGTTGCGTGCGGATGATGTAGTCGGTGGTACGCTCGAGGAGCTGTTGCATCATCCGCCCCTACGCGCCTCTGACAAAGTACATCACGTTGCTCTTGCCCCAGAGCGGGTTCATCAACCACTCGAGGGCCCGGGTAATCCAGGGTTTCTGCATCAGGTCCCAGACCAGCAGCCTGTGATAGGTTTTTACCGGCCAGACGTCCTCGCCCCGTTCCCAGAACAGGCAGCGCAGCCACCAGTACGGTGAGTGCAGGCCGTGCGCCCAGTGCTCATCGAAGCAGACCATGTCGATCGACTCGATGTTGTCCTTCAGCGCCCGCTTTCTGAAGATCCGCACGTGTCCGCCAGGAACTTCGTGGTAGGCGTCGGACAGCTGCCAGCAGATCCACTCCGGACCGAAGCGGGGCACGCTGGCCGCGAACTGACCACCGGGTTTCAATACCCTTTTGATTTCCATCAGCACGCCCTGGTACTCGGGGATGTGCTCGAGAACCTCCGCGCAGATCACCTTGTCGAAGGTGCCATCGGCAAAAGGCAGCGCCAGACCGGACGCGCAGGTGAAGTTGACGCTGCGGCTGCCGTCGCCCTGATCCTCGAATTCTGCGAACCGCTCCCGGGCGGTGCCCAGATCTTCCAGCGACAGATCGAGGCCGATCACGTCCACCCGATCATCCAGGTAGGCCGTGATCGCGTGACGGCCCTCGCCGCAGCCCAGGTCCAGAACCTTGTCGCCGGGCTTCAGCCGGAAGCGGGTGAAATCGATGGTGGTCAGGCTCATGTCGTGCTCTGGTGACTGGCCAGCACGCCGCGATAAGCCTCACTCATCGCCGCAGCCGCCATGGACCAGGAGAAGTTGTCGAGGATGTGCTGGCGGCCGGCCATGCCCATCTGCTCTCGAGCCGCCGGCTCCAGATCCAGCAGCTCGCCGATGGCGCCGGCCAGAGCAGTGGGATCTGCGGCGGGCACCACTTTGCCGGCGCTACCGACCACTTCCGGCAGGGCGCCGCCATCGGTGGATACCAGCGGCACGCCGCAGGCCATCGCCTCACCCGCGGGCAGGCCGAAGCCTTCGTACTCGGAAGGCACTACCGCCACCGCGGAGCTGGCGTACAGGTGCCGGATCTCGTCGGCGCCGATGCCATGCACGAAGCGGATCTTCTCGGTGACGCCGTGGCGAGCGATCAGCTTCTCTGTTTCGCCGCCTGGTTTCGGCCGGCCGATGAACACCAGCCGCAGCTTCGGAAACCGCTCGAGCAGCTGTGCGAAGGCAGGGATCAGATGCTGCGTGCCTTTCAACGGCTGATCGGCGCTCGCGGTGGTGATCAGCTGCCAGGGGTTTCTGGCGATGCTTGGCTCCGGCCTGAACGTCTCGGTGTCGATGCCGTTGTAGATGACCTGAATCCGCTCCGGATCGATGTTGAAGGCCCGGCAGATGTCCTGCTTCGAGCGCTGGCTGACGGTGACGATGTGCTGCAGCCGACCGGCGACCCGCGTCTGCATGCGCAGGAACAGGTGCCAGCGCTTGATGAGCAGCCGGTGCTTGAGGTTCGGCGCGTGAGCGAGCGCGATGTCCCGATCCCAGGTGATGGGATGGTGAATGGTGGTGATCAGCGGGGTCGACGAAGACTGCAGGGACAGGGTGCCCCAGGACAGGCACTGGTTGTCGTGAATGATGTCGTAGCTGCTGGCATGGGCGGCCAGATAGGCGGCCACCCGGCGCCCGAAGGTATAGGGCTCAGGAAAACCGCCGGTTGCCATGGAGAACCACTCGAAGGAGTCGGCGAACGACTTCAGGTGCCGTGGGCGTAACGCGGTGAGGTGATTTTCCTCGGCGAACAGGTTCAGGCCTGGCAGCTTGATCAGGTTGATGCGCTCGTCAGTGAGCTCCGGATACGGCTCACCGGAGATCACGTCCACGTCGTGGCCGGCCTCCACCAGGGCCTGGGAGAGGTAGCGCAGATAGATGCCCTGGCCGCCGCTGAAGGGGTTGCTGCGGTAGCCGAGCAGGGCGATTTTCAGCCGGCCGGCCGCGCTCGCACCACTGCTCAAAGCGCCGTTGACAGCGACTTCTGACATGAAAACCCCAGACAAAGAGCCGGGATTCTAATCACTTGCCCGGAAACTGACTACCGGTTGTTGTTGACGGCGATATGCGGCAGGGGGTGCGGAGGACGGGCTTCGCTGCTGGCTTCGGCGCCTTCCGCTTCCAGCTCGTGCACGTGGTGGAAGAGGTTGGCGATCCACTGCTGGCCTTCCTGAGTTTTGCGCAGGTAGCGCAGACCTTCGGTGATGTAAGGGTAGACCTGGCTGTAGAAGAACTCGGGGAATCCGGCCCGCAGCTCTGCCGAGTTTGCGTAGCCGAGCCGATCCGCTTCGCCGGTCTCGACAAACTCGGAGTACAGGCGGGAGAGCTTTTTCGGGTAGAGCGGGTCTGCCATCTGGCCGATCAGATCCGCGGCTCGGACCAGGGCAGCGAAGGTGTCCACGCGCTGGTAGTGGCGATCGTCAGGCACCGGGAAACGCGTCATCTCGATGTAGCTCGAGATGGTCGAGACGTCGATGTTCGGATCTCCGGCAAAACGCTCGCGAATGAAGATGCAGCTGCGGGTGACGTGGTAAGGCATCAGGTAGGCATCGGTGCTGCCGATTGGCGGCGTGACTCGTCCGCCTTCCTCGTTGGTCAGGAAGCTGTCTGCTTCGTCGTCTCTGAGCAGGCCGCGCACGTAGCCGATGTCGTGGAACAGCAGCGCCACGACCGCATGCAGCCACTCGTGCGGGCTCACATCGCCCTGCGAGATCAGCCGCCCGCGCAGGATGGTCTGGCCCACATCGGTGACCAGCAGCGTGTGCTCCAGATCGTGGTAGGGGCAGTCGCAGCCGAGCAGAGATTCCAGAGCCGTTCTTGCCGCCTGGTCGAGCACGTCCTCGTGGCCCAGATCCCGGTTCGGGTAGGCCTCGCGGTAGCGGTCGATGCAGTGGCTGACGAAGGCGTCGATCAGTGTGCCGTTGGGGTTGAACATCGGTTATCCAGCAGTGTGGGGCAAGTGTAGTAGAGGGCTGATTCGCCCTGCGTGCTCTGTGCCTCATTTGCCGCCCACACCCGCTGCCTGTCAGACAGCTGCGGGGCGATTGGCGGCCTGTGCTCAATATGAATATACTGCAAGTTAATTCTAATTCTAGTGAGTGGTTCTCATGTTTGCTGTCTGGTGCAAGGCATGTCGCACATAGAGCTTCGGCATCTGAAAACGCTGGTGGCGCTCAGGGACACGGGCAGCCTGGTCGAGGCTGCGGACCGGGTGTTTCTGACCCAGTCGGCGCTGTCGCATCAGATCAAGGACCTGGAAACCCGGCTCGGCTGCTCCCTGTTCATCCGCAAGACCCGACCCGTGCGTTTTACCCCTGCGGGTAAGCGGCTGCTGAAGCTGGCCGACGAAGTGCTTCCGTCGGTGCACAGCACTGAGCAGGATCTGGCCCGGCTGGCCGGCGGCGAATCGGGCCGTATCTTCATGGCCATCGAGTGCCACAGCTGCTTCGAGTGGCTGCTGCCGGCGATCAACGAGTACCGTGAGCACTGGCCGGACGTGGAGCTGGATATCTCCAGCGGCTTTCACTTCGCGCCGTTGCCGGCGCTCGCCCGGGGTGATCTGGACCTGGTGATCACCGCCGATCCGGTGGATGACCTCGGCCTGGCCTATCTGCCGCTGTTCAGCTATGAGGCGGAGCTGGCGCTGGCTCGGGACCACGAGCTGGCGGAACGACCCTGGATCGAGCCGGCGGACCTCGCGACCGAAACCCTGATCGCCTACCCGGTGGACCGGAGCCGCCTCGATGTCTTCACCTCGTTCCTGGACCCGGCGGGCATCGAACCCGCCAACGTCCGGCAGGCGGAGCTCACCACCATGATGATCCAGCTGGTGGCCAGCGGCCGCGGGGTGGCCTGCCTGCCGAACTGGGCCCTGCACGAGTATCAGGAACGGGACTACGTGGTGGTGAAGTCGCTCGGCGAGGAGGGGATCTGGCCGACGCTGTACGCCGCGGTGCGCAAGGACGAGGCGGATGCCGCCTTCATCGAAGGCTTCGTCGACGTGGCGAAGAAAACCTGCTTCAAGAACCTGATCGGCATCGTCACCGCGGAAGTCTGAGCGCCGCTCTTAGGGAACCAGCACTTCCTCTGACCAGCCACCGGGGTTACCGCGCCGGTAGCGGCGGCGATCGTGAACGCCATTCTCCATGCCCAGATCCAGACGATCGATCTGCTCCGGCAGCAGGTAGAGGCCTTGGGCGGTATCGGGTGCAACCAGCGGCTCCGGCAGCTCAAGCCCAGCCAGCGTCTCGAGCAGCGCCTCCCGGTGCTCGACGGCCGTGCTCTGCCCCTGCTTCAGCGTGTACAGCCAATCCATGCGCTTGGGCGGGTCCGGGCGCAGCTGCCAGCTCTGGGCCACCAGGGTCGCGGGCACTTCCGAAGTGGTGCAGCGCAACCGGTACTGCACGTTCACCGTCGGCAGCCAGATCACCACGCTGACTCTAGCCAGGTGCTCGAACTTCGGGCTTGTGGCGTTCACGAAGACGGCGAGCTCGCCCTCGAGATCACGCAGGACCAGCGTGCGTGCTTCGGGCCAGCCGGAAGGATCGAGGTTCGCCAGGGTGCAGAGCCCGGCGCAGGGGTCTTTCTGCTCGAAGGCGATTCGCCGATCTTCCGCCAGCCTCTGCAGTGGGTTGCTCACCGCTGCCTGGCTACTGGAAGTCGGACAGCAGGATGCGGATCCAGCGTTCCTCGTTGATGAAGCCGGTGCCGTAGCTGGCCCACTCGGCGCCGAGCCCCTGGTCGATGATCTCCTGCTCGGAGAGGCCGTCGGCGATGCCGTCAGCGACGACCTGCCGGGTGGCGCGAATCATCTCCAGGCTCGAGCTGATGGCCGTTTTGTCGGTCAGCGGTCCGTGCCCCGGTATCACCTGGATATCGTCCGGCACCATATCCAGGACCGTGCTCAGATTGCGCATGAAGCCGCGGACCGTGCCGCCGCTGCCGACATCCACGTAGGGGAAACGGTCGACGAACAGGTGGTCGCCCATGTGAATCACGTTGGCGGTTTTGAACCAGACCACGCTGTCGCCATCGGTGTGGCCGGTGGGCAGGTGGATGAGTTCGAGCAGCTCGTCGTTGAAGTGCACGGTCACCCGTTCCGCGTAGGTCACCAGCGGCAGGGCGGTCCGTTCCGGGTCATCCGCCAGCAGGCGGATGCGGACGTTGTCGTGGGCAATGATCGTGCCCGCCGCACCGAAGTGCGCGTTGCCGCCCGTGTGATCGCCATGGACGTGCGTGTTGAGGATGATCTTCGGCTTGTCGCCGCCCAGGCCATCCAGCGCTGCCTGGATTCGCTCGGCCAGGGGCGCGTACTGGTCGTCGATGATCAGGGTGCCGTCCTCGCCGACTGAGACGCCGATGTTGCCGCCCGCACCGGTCAGCATGTGCACGCTGCCGCTCACCGGCTGGGCGGTCACCTTCACGTCGGCGAAGCGATCGGCCGGGCCGGCGGCGGCTGAGCCGCTGAGCAGGCCGATGGCCAGGGCAGTGGTCAGGGTGCGGCGGTTGATCAGATCTTTCATAGGGCCTGCTCCGTGCTCGGTTTGAATGACGCAACCTCCTCGCTGAGCTCGAAGTAGAGGCCGGTGTGTTCGTGCGAAGCAAGCTCTAACGGAGCTTTCTTCTGGTGCTCTTTGGCAATGCGGTAAACCATGCCGTGCCCGCCGCCCAGGAAGGCATCGCGGATGATGTCTTCCTCATCGACCTCCGCCGCACGTCGGATCAGCCGCTCGAAGGTATAGATGAAGCTGTTCGAGTGGCGCGCTCGAATCTGGGTGCCGTAAAAGAGCTCGTACTGCTCTTTCGGGGAGGCGGCCAGGGAGAAGTGCAGTTCCAGCATCTTCCTCGAGAACAGCTCCGGGTCTCTGCCGGAGCCGGAGAACAGTCGGCTCTGCTCCTCGGGCGTCACGGTGCCATCGGCGGCGCTGGCCTGGCTCGAGATGAACAGGAAGCCCATGATGGTGCCGAGCTGATTCCGCACCGCCCGATAGACCTGGAGAAATGCCTCCTGCCGGGCGTGAATCTCGGATGCGGCCATCTTCTCTGACTGGATGACCGCCTGCTCGGCGGTACGTTGGATCTCCTCCGCCTGAGCCTTCAGCGCCTCGGTGTTCTGCTCGAGTTCCTTCTGCTGCAGGAAGTAGCCGATCACCAGCCAGAGGAAGGCGAGCGGCGCGAAAGCACCCTCGAGAAAGCTGCCGAGCTCGGCAGCGGGGAGGGCGGAGAAGGTGGACCAGCCGTCCAGGGAGATCCGCACCGCGCCCAGCAGCAGCCAGGCGATGGTGAGCCCCAGCCCCAGCCAGATCCGCCAGTCCGGCGCTTTCCTCCCCAAGCTGGCCTCTTAGCTGCCGTCGCCGGCGGGAGCGTCGCTCGCTGGCGCGGCTGCCGCTGGTGGGGGCGCTGCTGGCGTCGCCGGTGCGGCGCTCGCCGGGGTGTCGTCGGACTGCTCAGAGAGCGCCCGGCGCAGTTCCGCTACATCCCGCTGCACTTCGCTCAGCCGGAAGATGAGGTCGGGCAGCTGGTCGGTAACCCGCCAGAGCAGGTAGGCAATGATGATCAGCACGATGAACGAGAAAAATCCCATGGGATACAGCTTCCTTTGGTGTCCGGGTGGGTAGGTATACCGGCTGTGTCGGTTGGAGTCCAGACGGGGTCGCCGACGGGCTGAGCCACCTCTAAACTGCAGCCGATGACACCTCGGGCAGAATCGCAGATTGAGGTACCGGTGGAGCTGGCGCCGCTGTTCGAGCGGCTGAGCGAAATCTACGGTGCTGAGGCCCAGGCGCGGATCAGGACGACGCTGGCGGTGCCCAAACGGGTGGCCTGGCTCAGCAACCCTCTGCTCCCTGCCGGTGAGCTGCCGGAGGGTGAGCCGATCCCGGGCCTGGACGGTTGCTTCGCGCTGCCCTCAGAAGATCGGGACGTGCTCATGGCCCATCCCGCTGTGGAGACGGGTAGCGCCTACCCGACCAACCCGTCCAGCATCATTGCTGCCAGAGCGCTGGCGGTCGAACCCGGACAGGAAGTCCTGGATCTGGCGGCGGCACCGGGTGGCAAAACGCTGCAGCTCGCCATCGCCATGGAGAACCGGGGACGCATCGCGGCTGTGGAGGTGGTCAAAGGTCGGTTTCATCGGATGCGGGCGAACCTGGAACGTTGCGGCGCCACCTCTGTTGAGTTCTACCTGGCCGACGGCCGGACGATCGGCCGTAAGGTCCCTGAGCGCTTCGATCGGGTGCTGCTGGATTCGCCCTGCTCGTCGGAATCCCGGATCCGGCTCGACGAGCCGGCAAGCTATCGCCACTGGTCGCCACGCAAGACCAGGGAGATGGTTCGCAAGCAGCGCGGCCTCATCCGCTCGGCGTACCTGGCGCTGAAGCCCGGGGGCGAGATGGTCTACTGCACCTGCGCCTTCTCGGCGGAAGAAAACGAGCTGATCGTGGATTACCTGCTGCGTCGGGAAAGCGACGCCGAGTTGCTTGAGCCGGCTGGCGAGCTGGCAGCGGCGGACAGCGTTCCAGGGCTCACGAGCTGGCGCGGCAAGGCGCTGGATACCAGGCTGGTCAGGTGTCGGCGAATCCTGCCTGACGATCTGTTCGACGGTTTCTTCGTCGCCAGGATTCGAAAAGGGGATTAACGCTCAGGCAGGGTCTTCGGGCTGACGAGAAAATCCAGGCGAGCGCCGCCAGCCGTCAACGTCGACCAGTTGCCGGCGCAGTCGAAGCGGGCAACGCCGAAGGTGGGCAGGTTGTCCGTCACCGCGTCGCTGCCCATGCCGTTCACCAGCCAGGTCATCCCGGGATTGTGGGCAACCACCGCGACGCTGCCGACTTCGCTGGGCGTCTGCCGGACCACGTCGAGGATCTGTTCCGGGCTGGCGTGATAGAGCTCGTCGACGTTGACTACCGCCGCATCAGGTACCCCGAACCCGCTCTGCACGAACGCAGCCGTTGCCCGGGCCCTTGCTGCTGTGCTGGTCCAGATCCAGGTTGCCGGGTCAGTCTGGTCGCCCAGCCAGCTAGCCATCACCGGGCCGTCCCGCTCGCCGCGTTTGTTCAATGGCCGATCGAAGTCTGCCAGGCCCGGTTCGTTCCAGGCGGACTTGGCGTGGCGGATCAGCCAGAGCTTCATGATCGGATCAGTCTCTTCCACTCGCCGCGCTGATCCGAGCGGCTTCGCTGATCAGGAACAGGTCGGTGAGCACTGCCCGGAGGTGCATGGAGGCGTTCAGGTTGTCCACCAGCTCGCTGGATATCCTCGGCTGAGCGAGCACCAGCGCCAGCGCTTTGCGGGTTTTGCCGATGTCGTCGGCCACGACGGCGTGAAACTCCGGCGTGTCCCCCAGCAGCTGCTCAAGGCTGGTCAGGGCACCGTCCAGTTCGGTCAACACGTCACGCGCCTTCACGCCGGGGCCCTCCTGATCGTCTTCGCGGCCTTGCGCCGCGTAGGCGAGCAGGAACTCGTAGGCGGTTTCCACCGCCTCAATCTTCTCTTCCATGTCCCGGGCGATCAGCTCGATTGATCCGGTGACCAGCGACCCGGGTCGTGATTAGCCCGATGTTCGTCCTCCGAGATCCAGCCGGAGATCATCGAGCGGGTGTAGAAGCGTTTTTCCGGACGCAGGGCAAAGTAGACGTGCAACGCGGTCAGCACGATCAGGCCCAGGGTCGAGGCGCCGTGCAGCATGAACATCCAGCCCAGGGTCGCTTCGTCCATGGCGTTCGAACGTGACCACCAAGGCGTGTCCATTACCGCGAACAGCGCCAGGCCGGTGCCGATCACCAGCAGCACCAGCAGGGTCATGGCGTGGTGCATGCCTTTCTGCATCAGCGAGTACTTGCCGGGCTTCACCGCTTCGTCGAAGGGTTCCTGGAAATCCTTGCCACCTACCCACATCTCCTTCGGGCTCTGCCAGAAGATGGCGCGCACCGTGTGGAAGAGCACGGCAGCGGTGAGAATCAGGCCGGCGACCCAGTGAATGGTCAGCCAGTCGAAGTCGACGCCGATGATCGGCAGCACGCCGGTGATCAGGAGCACGAACACGCTGATCGCCATGATCCAGTGAAAGCTGCGATCAACGGCCACGTGTCGGGTGAGCTGGTTGCCGTCCGCTGATGGGCGGTCGGGCTTGCTCAGGAAGGCCATCACCAGCAGGTGAATGACGATCACGGTGGCGGTCAGCGCCAGCACCACCCAGAGCAGGTCCCAGGAAACGCCGAGCAGCACCTCGCGCCCCCAGACGTCTTCTTTGACTTCGACCAGGTTCATGGCGGCCCCCTATGCGCGCAGCGCCCGCTTGACGAGATTCTCCATCAGCGGTGCTTTGAAGTGGTTGTAGTTCAGCGGCCTGGCGCCCCGGCTGGCCAGGCTTGCCACCGCCTCGCCGGTTGCTTCTGAGCGCGGCTTGCCGATGACTGCCTGCTCAACGGCGCTCAGCCGATGCGGCACGCAGGAGACGGCGCCGCAGACCAGGCGGGCATCCGTGACGTTGCCGCCGCTGGTTTTGAAGGCGGCGGCGATGCTGACCAGAGCGAAATCCCAGACATCCCGGTCGGCCACCTTTTCGAAGTAGAACTCGGCACCCGCCCAACTGGCTGGCAGCTCCACCGCGGTCAGGATGTCGCCTTCTCTGAGCGCGGTCATGTGGGTGATGTTCACGGCGGGGCCGACGAAAAACTCGGAGGCAGGCAGCCGCCGTGTCTGCTGACCGTTCTGAATCACCATCGTCGCATCGAGGGCGACCAGCGCCGTGCCGGTGTCCGTCGGGCTGACGGCGACGCAGCGGCTGGCATCAAAGATCGCGTGCTCCCGGTTCATTCCTTCCGGGCTGTTGGCGTAGCAGATGTTGCCGCCGGCCCGATAACAGGAAAGCCCACGGCGGTAGTACCAGCAGCGGGCGTCCTGCGCCAGGTTGCCGCCGAGGGTGCCCTGGTTGCGGATCTGCGGGCTGGCAACCTTGCCGGCTGCGTCCGCCAGCAGCGAGTAGCGTTCGCGGACCAGCGGGTGCCTGCTCACTTCCCGCAACGTGGTCATGGCGCCGATCCGCAGCCCGCCGGATACGTCCTCGATGCCATTGAGATCTTCGATCGCTGCCAGGTCGACCATAGCCTCTGGAGACTTGGCCCGGTCTTTCAGCCAGCCGTAGGTGTCCTGGCCTCCGGCCAGGATCCAGCCCTTGTCGCCGAGCCGGTTGGCGATTGCTGATGCGTCCTCCACCGTCACCGGCTGGAAGAGCTCGATATCCGGCATTACGTCGTGTGCGGCCATCTGTCTGCTCCTCCCCTAAAAGGTGTTGATGGCCATGAGGCCGTAGGACTGGCCGTTGCCGCTGACGTGGTTCAGCACCACGTCCGGCGTGATCGGCGTGCGGTTGAACAGATGCCCGCCCAACGCGTCTGAGATTGCGCACATCACGGCAGCGGTGGCGCTGCCCATGGCCGGCTCGCCGACACCGCGGGCGCCAACCGGGTTGTCCGGATCCGGAATGTCGACGGCCGCCCATTCCATGCTGCTCGGCACGTCCAGATAGCTCGGCGGCTTGGTCTGGTAGTAGCCGACGTTGGCCGGCAGGCCGTTGTGCGGGTCGTAGACGTGGCGTTCTAGGGAGGCCATGCCGAAGCCCCAGACGGCGCCGCCGCGAAGCTGGCCGGCGAGGCCGAGCGGATGCAGGACGGTGCCGCAGTCGGCCACGGCGAGGAACTCGATGATCTCGTGCTTACCGGTCTCGAGATCCACCTCGACCTCGGCGAAGCCGACGGTGAGGCCCGGCACCGTGCCGCGCACGGGCAGCGTATCTTTGGCGACCCCGACCAGACCGCTGCCGGCGATGGCTCTGACCGCTCGCTGGGTCACCTCGTGGATGTCCGCGGGGTAGGTTTCACCGCTGTACTCTCCGCCGAGCTCAATGGCTCGTGCGGCAACTTCCGCGTAGGTGAGGGAGCGCGCGGCGTTGCGGGTGTCGAATACCCGCTCGTCAGCGATGTCGTAGTTTTCCGGCTCGCCGCCGAGCGCGCCGGCGGCAATGCGCTTCATCTTCGCCAGCAGATCTTCCGCGGCCACGTAGTTCGCCCGGGTGTGGGTGAAGGTGGTGTTGCTGCCTGCCTGGTAGCTGGACCAGGGCAGGTGCAGGTCGGAGTTGCCGTGATGGATGATGCAGTTGTCCCAGCTGCACTTCATTACCTCCGCCGCCGCGCGGGTGGTGCCGGCGTAGGAGTAGGTGCCCAGGTTGCCGACACCGCTGTGCAGGTGCAGCTTGCCGTCCGGGGTCAGCCGGACCAGGCCGTCGTAGCCTTTAGCGCCCGCCGAGTGGTAACCCTGGCCGACGCCGATGCCGGTCACCTTGGAGCCGTTGCGCTGGCCGCTCTTCTTGATCCGTTCCGACCAGTTGAACATCTCCGCGCCCTTCACCAGAGCCTCGTCCATGAACGCGCTGGTGATCGGTCCCTGGTCGGCGTTGATGGTGGTGTTCGAATCCGGCGCGTTCAGGCGACGGATCTCCACCGGATCAATGCCGAGCTCTTTAGCGGCCTTATCCAGCAGCGGCTCGAAGACCGCGGCAATCTGGTTCTGCCCGGGGCCGCGCTGGGCGCCGCGAGGCGTGGTGTTGGTGAGCACCGGCACGTCGCGCAGGCGCATGGCGTCCGGCTGGTAGAGGATGGAGACGGCGCCACCGGCGGACGAAGCGTCACCGCCGGTCGCCTTCGGGCCCAGATCCTGAACGATGTAGAGGTCGACGGCAGACACCCGGCCTTCCTGTGTGAAGCCGGCCTTGATCCAGCCCTGGAAGCCAACCCTGGCGGAGCCCACGTAGTACTCCTCCTCCCGGGTAATGCGCAGCATCACCGGCCGGCCGATCTTCTTCGAGAAGTAGCCGGGAAGGGCCAGCACCGGATAAGCGCCGATCTTCGAGCCGAAGCCGCCGCCGCAGTACTCGGCGACGAACACCAGGTCTGCCTGCTCGATGCCGAGCATCTTCGCGAGGAACGGCACGATGAACTGCTGCGACTGCGCGGAGCCGTGCACGTGGCACTTGCCGTTCTGCCAGTAGGAGAGCACCGAGCGCGGCTCCATGGACATGTGCGCGTAGCCGGTGGTGACGAACGATTCCTCGAGGACCACCTCGGCATTATCGAAGCCCGCTTCCAGGTCGCCGTAGCTCCACTCGTAGGGTGCCGGTGCGCTCGGCTCCTGGCCGGTGACAAAGCGCTCCACGTCACCCTCGCCCCAGGACACTTCCTTCATTTCTCTGGACGAGAACACGTTGCCCTCGGAGCGGGCGCTGGGCCCACCTGGGCGCAGGCTGTCCACCGGGTCGACGGTGAACGGCAGCGGCTCCAGATCCAGCTTGATGGCGGCGATGGCATCTTCCGCCGTCTTCTCGTCGACCGCGGCGATGGCCAGAATCGGGTCGCCCACGAAGACCGGCTCGTTGGTCAGCAGCGCCGGTGCGGGCGCTTCGGTGGGGTAGACGTCGTCGGCGGTGAGGATGCCGACCACACCGTCCATGGCCAGCGCCTCGGAGGCGTCGATGTTTCTGACCCGGGCGTGCGGCATGGGTGAGGTCAGCAGCCGGGCGTAGACCATGCCGTCGACGCTGTAGTCTTCCGCGTACTTGGCCTTGCCGGTGACCTTGCCGTAGATGTCCGGGGGCGTGAAGTCTTTGCCGATGTGCAGATAGCTCATGTGAGTTGTCCCGCCTCCCGCATGTTGCCGGCGGCTCGTTCAACCGCGTTCAGGTAGTGATCGTAGGCGCCGCAGCGACAGAGGTTGCCGGCCAGCGCCTGGCGGGCTTCCTCCCGCGTCGGGTTGGGGTTTTCCTTGAGCAGGGCAACCGCCGACATGATCTGGCCCGGCGTGCAGAAGCCGCACTGGGGCGCCAGCTCATCGACGAAGGCCTGCTGCACCGGATGCAGCGCGCCGGAGGCATCCTGCAGGCCCTCGACGGTAACCACCGCTCGGCCGCGCACGCTGTGCGTCAGCATTGAGCAGGCATAGTGGTTGATGTCATCCACCAGCACCGTGCAGGCGCCGCACTCGCCCCGATTGCAGCCGAGCTTGGTGCCGGTCAGGCCGAGCTTGTAGCGCAGGGTGTGCGCCAGCGTCTCCTGGGGCAGCACGTCAACGGGTCGCTTGCGGCCGTTCACGTTCAGCGTCACAAGGCGCTCAACAGCACCTGCTGGCCGGTCGTTTGCGGATGCGGAATACCAGGCGCTGCTGGATGCGGCGGCGGCGCTGGAGGCGATGACGCCCTTGATGAAACGGCGTCGAGATAAATTTGCTGTCACGTCTGATGTACCCCCCGACCTCAGAGTTTACACCAGGAGTCGAGGCAAAACTCCCGCTCGGAGCCGATTCCAGGCTGCTACAGTGAGGCCTTCCTGAAGCACCCCCGGCAAAAAGGAGAAACCGTGCTCGAACTCGCCCCCGTCCCTCAGCCTCTGCTTGCACTCTGGTTCCGCCTGCCCGTCATGGTCGGCCTCTGTCTGTGGCTGGGCCTGTCCCTTTCCGCCTGCTCGTCACCGGACGATCAGGCCGCGGAGCCTGCCCCGGCGCCCGAGCTCAGCAGCAGCGATGAGGGCGAAGGGGTGGAGAACCGCGGCGCCGACACCGAGCGCTGGTGGGACAAGCTGCCGCGGCCGGAGTGGCAGGCGTTCGAGCGTCTCGACGACGGCAGCGGCTGGTTCGAGGTCTATCGGGTGCAGCCCCAGGTGCTGGCGATCTACGAACCCGGCCAGTTCGAGGAGGTGGTGTCCTACCTGATCATCGGCGCTGAGCGGGCCCTGCTGTTCGATACCGGGCTCGGCATTGGTGACATTTACGGCGTCGCCACCGGGCTGACCGACAAGCCGGTGGTGGTGCTCAACTCGCACAGCCACTACGACCACATCGGCGGCAACCATCAGTTCGAGTTCATCTACGGGCCCGATCACCCATACACCCGGGAGCGGATGCAGGGGCTCGATCACGAAACGCTGAAGGAGGCGGTGTCTCCGGCCTGGGTCTGGAAGCCGTTACCGCCGGGATTCGACCCGGCAGAGTTTGCCAACCCGGGCTACGAGATCGACGAGTTCGTCGGCGAAGGGAGCCGGATCGACCTCGGCGGGCGGACCCTCGAGGTGCTGATGACGCCCGGTCACGCTCCGGACTCGCTGTGCCTGCTGGATCGGGAGCGGCGTTTGCTGTTCACGGGCGATACCTTCTACCCGGCGCCGCTCTACACCCATATCCCGGGCTCGAACTTCGAGCAGTACCGCGCTTCGGCCCAGCGGCTGGCTGCCATGGCGCCGCTGGTGAATCATCTGCTGCCCGGGCATAACCAGGGCTTGCTGGGGGGTGAGTATCTGATCCGCATGGCCGAAGCCTTCGACCAGGTGGCGGCCGGAGAAGCCCCGTTCGAGGCAACGGACGGCAACCGGCAGTACCGGTTCGAGAGCTTCTCCATCATCGTCGCCGGCGAAGAGTAACGCCGGTCGCTGGTTCAGGCGGCCTGCTCGTCCATCGGGGTGGGGCCGGTCCGCTTGGTCATCAGGTTCTGGATGTCCGCCACCACGTTGGTTCCCGTGCGCACAAAGAGGCCCGGCAGCAGCGCGTGCACCAGGCAGGCCAGGCCGCCGCCGATCATCCTCAGGCCGATGTACAGCGCGTGCCCGGCGTGCTCACCGTAGGTTTCGCCGATGTCGCGCGGGTGCTCCATGAGCAGCTTGTCCAGCATCTGAGGTCCTCGTAGTAGTCGTTGAAACGAGGAAAATGCTATCTCAGAGAATTGGCGAGTATCTCTCGAAATACCCCGTGTGTACGCAAAAAGTTGGGAGATTTTCCCAACTTAGTCCCAGAGATCGAAAAATTCCTGCAACGCCTGCATCTGCCCGCCCTGCACCGCGGAAGGGACGATGATGGGGGTCGTGATCCCGGCGTCGAACCAGGCCTCGATGCCTTCACGAACCTGGGATCTGGAGCCGAACAGCGTCGTGTCTGCGAGCCAGCGGTCCGACAGGGCAGCAGAGACAGCCTCCATGTCGCCAGCGGCCAGCGCCACCTCCACGTCGTTCATCTCCTGCTCGTAGCCGGCTTCCTTCCAGTAGTTCCGGTAGTTCGGCAGCGCGGCGTAGCCGGTCAGCGTGCGCCGATTCACCGCCATGGCAGCTTCCACGTCGTCGGAGATGGTGGTCGGGATCATGTTGCCGATGAAGAACTCACCGCTGGTCCGCGTGGCGTCGGAAAGCTGCGACAGGGAGTGGCCCATGTGAGAGCGGGCGCCGTTGGCGAACACCATGCCCTGACCGATCTCCTCCGCCAGCCTGATCATCCTGTCGCGCAGGGTGGCGAGCACGATGGGCGGCATCTCTCCGGCGCGCGGCACCGCGCGCAGGTCCTCGACGAACTTGCGCATGTCGGCAAGCGGTTTGCCCTGGGTTACGCCCATGCGTTTCATGGCCGGCTCGTGGCTGACCCCGACGCCGAAGCGGAAACGGCCGCCGGACACTTCGTGAATGAAGCCGGCGCTCTGGGCAAAGTCGTTGACGTTGCGGGTGTAGATGGGCGTGATCGCGGTGCCGATCTCCACCCGCTCCGTGACCAGGGCGATGGCCTCGCAGAGGGCAAGATTGTCCGACAGGCTGGGTCCGTAAATACCCGGAAAGCCGCGTTTGTCGACCTCTTTGGCGATCTCGAGAATGGCCAGGCGACGGCCTGGAACGGCCGCCAGGCTGAGAGCAGGTAACTGAGTCATCTGTGATTCCCCCCGGAAAAAGAGAACAGGTTCGCCGAACTGCCCACCGATCGCAATCAGCATGGCGTAGCATGTGGGCTACGGAGGAGACATCCATGGAGTGCCACAGCTTGGCGAGCGTGGGGCAGAGGACCGCCCGGGACCTGCGCAACGCAGGCGTGTTTACCGTGATGATCTTGGCCGGGCTTGCGGGCTGCGGAGGCGGCGGAGGCTCTTCAGATCGGCCGGCTACGAATCCCGGGCCAGCTGCCGGCGGGTCGAGTCCTGACCCCTTCGGGCTGACCACGCGGGCTCCGCTCGCGACGCTGTCGATCCCAACCAGTGGCGGTGCCATCGGGACCTACGAGCTGGACCCTTCTTTCCCTGGTCTGAACTTCCCGGCTGCCATCTTCCTCGGCGCGGTTCCCGGTGAGAACCGGCTGGTTGCGGTGCAGCAGTCGGGATTCGTGCGGGCTTTCGCTGATGACCCGAGCGCCACCAGCAGCACCGAAGTGCTGGATCTGTCCGGTCGGGTTTCCTTTGGCGGCGAGAAGGGGCTTCTGGGTCTCGCCTTCGATCCGGACTTCGCGAGCAACCGTTACCTCTACGTGCACCAGTCCATGGCCGGAACCAGCGGTCCCAGCGTCGAGCACGTCTCCCGCATTTCCCGCTTCACCTGGGACGCGGGAAGCGACTCCGTCGCCCTCGGCAGCGAGAAGGTGATTCTGGAGGTCGACCAGCCGTACTCGAACCACAACGCGGGCGCTCTGGCCTTCGGACCGGACGATTACCTCTACGTCGCTCTCGGTGACGGCGGCAGCGGTGGTGACCCGCAGAACTACTCGCAGACCACGACCAACCTGCTCGGCAGCATGCTGCGCATCGACGTGCATCCGGCGAACCCGGCCGATGCCTACGACGTGCCGGCGGATAACCCGTTCGTCGGTCAGGCCGGCTACCTGCCGGAGATCTGGGCCTACGGCCTGCGCAACCCGTTCCGCTTCTCCTTTGATCGCAGCACGGGGCGCCTCTGGGTGGGCGACGTGGGCCAGAACGCGCGGGAAGAGGTGGCGATCATCGAGGCCGGCGAGAATCATGGCTGGCGTGTTTACGAGGGCAATCTGCTCTTCGACGACTCGCTGAATACCTTGCCGGTCTCGGCGTTCACTTTTCCGGTGCTCGACTACGGACGCACGGAAGGCCGGGCCGTGATCGGCGGCTACGTCTACCGCGGTACCCGGGTTCCTTCTCTGCAGGGGCGCTACCTCTATGGCGACAACAGCACCGGCAACGTCTGGGCCCTGGACTGGGACGCGGGTAGTGGCTCGGTAACCGGCAACGAGCTGATCGCCAACACCGGTGGCATCACTTCCTTCGGTGAGGACACCAGCGGAGACGTTCATGTGGTCACCGGTGGTGGTGGCATCTATCAGTTTCGCGAGCTCACCAGCGGCACCCCGTCGGATCCTCCCCCGCGACTGTCCGAAACCGGCCTCTTCACCGACCTCGCCACGCTGGCGCCGGCCAGCGGCCTGATCGAGTACGAGCTGAATCAGCCGTTCTGGTCGGACGGCACGGTGAAACGGCGTTGGGTTGGCATTCCGGATGGGGGGCGCATCGGCTTCGATGCCACCGGTGCCTGGTCCGTCCCGATCGGTACGGTGGTGGTCAAACACTTCGAGATCGCGCTGACGGAAGGGGATCCGAACAGCCAGCGGCGGCTGGAGACCCGGCTGCTGGTGCATCGCAACGATGGCTGGCAGGGCTTCACCTACCGCTGGAACGGCGCGGAGACGGAAGCGGATCTGCTGACAGGCCGGGAGACGGAGACCATCACCGTGGCGCTCGCCGGCGGTGGCAGCGAAGACCAGCTTTACGAGTACCCGTCACGGACGGACTGCCTGGGCTGCCACACCGAGGCGGCCGGCTTCGTGCTGGGGCTGCGCACGCGACAGCTGAATCGTGAGTTTCCTTACCCGGCGGCAACGGACAACCAGCTGCGCAGCTGGAACAACATCAACCTTTTCACCACCGACATCGGTTCAGCTGATGCCTACGAGTTGTATCCGGCTCTGGACGACAACTCCGTCGCGGTCGCTGAGCGGGCCAGGGCCTACCTGGACGTGAACTGCGCCCAGTGCCATCAACCGGGTGGGCCGGCCCCGACCAGCCTGGATCTGCGCTTCGATACGGCGGTTGCCGACATGGACGTGCTCGACGTGATGCCTAGCGCCGGTGATCTGGGCGTCAGCGACGCCCGCATCGTTGCCGCCGGTGACCGCAACCGCAGCGTGCTCTGGCTGCGCATGGCGACGCTGGATTCGAACCGCATGCCCACCATCGGCAGCCACAAGGTAGATGACACAGCGCTCGACGTGATCGGCGACTGGATAGACGGCCTCTGATCAGCCTGGCGCAGCCAGCGCTCTAGAACCAGCGGCCGTCGTCGCCTTGGCCGCTCCGACCGCCGCGCCTGCGCAGCAGCGAGCGATAGGCGGCCAGATAGTCGGAGCGGGCAAAGGCGCCGATCAGGACGATGCCGGCGACGAAGCCGCCGATGTGTGCCCAGAAGGCCACGCCACCTTTGGCGGAGCCCAGCGCCGGCAGGCCGCCGAGGACCTGCAGCAGGAACCAGTAGCCGAGCATGAACACCGCCGGCACGCTGATCGTGGTGATGAAGAAGCCCAGGAAGATCAGGGTTCGCACCTTCGCCCGCGGGAACAGGAGGGCGTAGGCGCCCATCACCCCGCCGATGGCGCCGGAGGCGCCGACCATGGGCAAGGTGCTGGAGAGGTCGGTGAGGATCTGGGCGGCCGCCGCGCCGAGCCCGCAGAGCAGGTAGAAAACAACGAAGCGCACGGGCCCCATCACGTCTTCCACGTTGTCACCGAACACCCAGAGAAACCACATGTTACCGATGATGTGGAACCAGCCGCCGTGCATGAACATGGAGGTGACGATGGAGGTCGCGTGGCCGTCACCGTCGAGCACGCAGACCAGCGTGTCGGATACGGGCTGCCGGGTGCCCGGGGTAATGGTGCCGAGCAGGTCGCCGGGAATGAGCCCGTACAGGCAGAGCGACTCGGCCAGCGGTCCGGCCGCGCCCAGACCCTGAACGAAGACCCAGACCAGGGCGTTGAGCAGGATCAGGGCGATGGTGGCGACCGGCGGTCGGCGGGTGGGGTTGTCGTCAGAGAGCGGGAACATGAGCTCAGTTCTCGCCCGGAGTTGGCCTCTGCGTCAACTCAAAGATCATGCAGGTCGGACCAGTCCACCCAGGAGCGGCGGCCGTGGGATTTGATCAGGGTGCGCTTTATCCAGGGGTAGTGGACCACGTCGGACGGGTTCGTTTCTCCGCCTACGAGGTAAAGCAGATCGGCGTCGGAATCGTTGTGCAGCCCGTGGCCTGGCGACGGCGCCGGAAAGCCCATGAAGTCGCCGGCGCGGACGGGAAGAACCTCATCACCGATGAACGCCCGGCCGCTGCCGGCCAGGATCAGCACAAACTCCTCGTCCGCATCGTGGTAGTGGAACTGGGTGCTCTCGAAGCCAGGCTCGAGGCGGATCAGGTGCACGCCGATCCTGGTCAGCCCGGCGGGCACGCCGAGCGTGCGCGTCATGCGTACCGCCTGCTCGTTGAATTGATGCTGGTGTGGCCTTTCGGCCATGTTGGCGATCTCGCTGGCGGGGATGTGCTGCACGCCGATGCTCGCGACGTCAGGAGAGCTTGCCGAGCAGGCGGGCCAGCGCGTTGGTGAGCCGCTCGTTTTCCCGCTCGCTGCCCACCGAGATCCGCAGCTTGTCTTCCAGCGCCGGGTTGGCGAAGTAGCGGACCAGAATGCCCTCTGCCTTCAGCTCCAGGTAGATCTCTTCCGCCGACTTCGGAGCGTCGAGCGGCACCTCGGCAAGCAGAAAGTTGGTCTGCGAGATGCCGACGCTGAAGCCGAGATCCACCAGGTTGTCCCGGAGAATCCGTCGCGCCGCGCGCACCCGGCGCCAGGTTTCCTCGGCGTAGGCCTGATCGTTGATCGCTGCCTCACCCAGGCGCTGGCTGATGCCGTCCACGTTGTAGCTGTCCCGGGTTTTGCCGAGGATCGGCTCGATCAGGGTAGGGCTGCCGAGCAGATAGCCGAGCCGCAACCCGGCCAGGCTGTAGCCTTTGCTGAAGGTGCGCAGCAGCAACAGGTTGTCGAACGCTTCGATCAGCTTGACCAGATCATGGCGAAGCGCCGGGTCCACGAAGTCCACGTAGGCCTCGTCCACCAGCAGCACGCCGTTCAGATCGCTCGCCAGCCGGCCGATCCGATCGGCGTCGAGCAGGGTTCCGGAGGGCGCGTGCGGATTGACGATGCAGCAGAGGTTCACGCCGGCTTCGTTCATCTGGTGGGCAAAGTCCCGGGGCAGCTCCCAGTCGTCATCCAGCTGGCCGCGAACGATGACGGCACCCTGTATGTCCGCCAGGACCGGATACAGTGAGTAGCTGGGCTCGAGCATGCCGAATGTGCTGCCCGGCTCGACGAAGGTGGTCAGCGCCAGTCGCAGCCCCTCGTCGCCGCCATGGGTGATGACAATGTTGTCCAGGCCCACCTCGTGCAGCTCGGCGAGGCGACGGCGCAGCGGGTCGGCCGTTGGCTGCGGGTAGCGACGCAGCTGATCGACGGTGTAGGAGTCCAGCGCCTGCTGGACGGCCGGGCTCGGCGGGTAGGGGTTCTCGTTGGTGTTGAGCTTCAGGATATCTTCCGTGTCCGGCTGCTCGCCCCACTGGTACGCCGTCATCTGGCGGATGTTGTCGCGTTCGTAACTCATGTCAGCGTTCGTCGTTCTGCAGGGATAGTCAGCTTTCGCTGTCGGTTTCGTCAATGACGGCCTTGGCATCGGCAGGCGGGTCGGCCGGGCTCAGCAGGACGGCAATCCAGACCGTGGCCGGGTTGGCTTCCAGGGCGAGCTTCGCCGTCATGGTCAGCGGGACCGACAGGAACATGCCCACCGGACCGAGCAGCGAGCCCCAGACCACCAGGGAGAGGAACACCACCAGGGTGGAAAGCCCCAGGCCTTTGCCCATGAAGCGGGGCTCCACCACGTTGCCCATGATGATGTTGATGGCGAGGTAGCAGGCGGTTGCCGCCGCTGCCGCGCCGGGTCCCAGCTGAATGAGAGCGAGCAGCACCGCCGGCACGGCGGCAATGATCGAGCCGATGTTCGGCACGAAGTTGAGCAGGAATGCAAGCAGGCCCCAGAGCACCGGGAAGTCCACCTCGATCACCCAGAGGCTCAGGGTGACCAGGAGCCCGGTAGCGAGGCTGGTAGAGGTTTTGATGCCGATGTAGCGGTTCAGGTTTGCCGCGAACTGGGAGAACAGCGGCATCTCCGTTTCCGGATCGCTGAGAATCTCCTTCAGCTTGCGCGGGAAGCTCGAGGCTTCGCCGAGGATGAAGATGACGGTCAGCAGGATGAAGAAGCTGTTGCTCATCACGCTGCCCAGCGCCCGAAGCAGGTTGCCCGCCAGGTCGAGCGCCATACCCGGATTCAGGAAGTTCACAGCGATGTCCGGATTGACCTCGACGCCGAGGTTAGTCAGCCAGGCTACAGTCTGATTGACCAGGTCGGTCATCCGCTCCTGGTAGAAGGGCAGACGGTCGGTGAAAGCCGTGCCGGACTGCACCAGCAGGGCGCCGACGGTAACCAGTATGCCCACCATGGCGATCATGACGCCGGTGATGGCCAGCGCATCCGGTACCCGACGCTGCTCGAGCCAGAATATCGGCGGCGCGGCGATGATGGCGATGAAGGCCGAGAGCAGGAAGGAGACCACCACGCTCTCTGCTGCGTTGAGCCCGAAGGCGATGACCACCACGGCGGCCAGCGTCAGCAGAACACGGGTGCTGGAGTTCATGTTCAGGAATCCTCTCGTTAGCCGGGGCTGACCCGGTGGCTTAGGCTCGGCAGCTGCCGGCGCACGGATGCTACGCGATCAGGATCGATGTCGGCGAGCAGAACGCCGTCGCCGTCCTCGAGCTCCGCCACCACCTCGCCCCAGGGATCGACCACCAGGCTGTGCCCGTACGATCGGCGCTTCGCGTTGTGCTGGCCGTGCTGAGCCGGCGCGAGCACGTAGCACTGGGTTTCGATTGCCCTGGCGCGGAGCAGCGTGTGCCAGTGCGCGGCGCCGGTGCTGGCAGTGAAGGCGGAGGGCACGGTGACGGCGATTGCGCCGCGATCGGCCAGGCTCTGATAGAGGTACGGAAAGCGCAGGTCGTAGCAGATGCTGAGGCCCAGTGTGCCGAACGGGGCCTCGGTGGTGACCACCTCCTCTCCGGCCAGGGTTCTCGCGGACTCGTTCAGCTCAGTGCCATCTGCCAGCGAGACGTCGAACAGATGGATCTTCCGGTAGGTCGCCAGCAGCTGGCCGTCACTGCCCAGATGCACGCAGGTATTGAAGCTTTTCTGCTCCGGGTTGCCCAAAGTCGGGCCGCGCTCGTGGTGACCGCCGAGGACGATCTCGATGCCCAGTTCGGCAGCGAGGCCTGCAAACCGATCCAGGATCGGGCTGGGCGCGCTGCCATCCAGCGGCTCGAGGATCTCCCGCTTGCCGGCGTCGGGCCCGATGTAGGAGAAGGCTTCGGGCAGCAGCACCAGGCAAGCGCCTTCGGCAGCGCCCTGACGGACGAGCCCTTCGGCGGTGCTCAGGTTCGTCGCAACGTCGGTGGTGGCGCAGAGCTGAGCGAGCGCTACCCTCTGGAGCATTTCCGTGGCATCAGGTGCTGGACAGGTCCTGGTCCGGTTGGGTGCACACTACCTTGTGACCCAGATACTCCTCAATGGCCGGCAGGTTGAAGGCATCGTCCTCGGAGATGAAGCTGATGCTGGTGCCCTCCGCGCCGGCCCGGCCGGTGCGGCCGATCCGGTGCACGTAGTCTTCCGGATCTTCGGGCAGGTCGAAGTTGATCACGTGGGTGACGCCGTCGACGTGAATGCCGCGCCCGGCCACATCGGTCGCTACCACGTAGGGAATGTCACCCTCTTTGAACCGGTTCAGGGTGGACAGCCGCTTGCGCTGCGGCACGTCGCCGGCGAGCGACTCACAGCGGATGTTCTGCTTGCTCAGGTAGCTCTGCAGCCGATGGGTCTGATCCCGGCGGTTGGCGAAAACCAGAGCCCGGGGCGGCTTGGCCTGGCTCAGGAACTCGGCCAGAAGGTGGGCCTTCTTGTCAGAGCTGATCAGCCAGAAGTGCTGGGTCACCGTTTCTGTTGCCACGGTCTCCGGCGCGATGACCACGTGCTCCGGCTCCAGGGTCCAGGACCTGGCGAGCCGCATGACGTCATCGTTGAAGGTTGCGCTGAAGAACAGGGTCTGCCGCTGCCGTTTGTGCGGGGTCTGGTAGACGATCTTGCGCACGTCCGGGATGAAGCCCATGTCCAGCATGCGGTCGGCTTCGTCGATCACCAGCATGTCCACCTCGCGCAGGCGGATCTTGCGGCGGTTGATGAAGTCGATCAGGCGCCCGGGGGTGGCGATCAGCAGGTGCATGGTTTCCCCGGTCACCTTGTCCAGCTGCTTCTGGAAATCCATGCCGCCGACCACGCACTGGATGCCGACGTCCATGTACTTGGCGAGATCACGCGCATCGGATTCGATCTGCAGGGCCAGCTCCCGGGTGGGTGCCAGCACCAAGGCGCGCGGGTTGCCGTTGGCCCGTGGCTCGGTGTCCGGCTCTTCCCAGAGCCGGGTGAGGATGGTGATCAGAAACGCGGCGGTTTTACCCGTGCCGGTCTGGGCCTGTCCGGTTACGTCGTAGTCTGCGAGGCTCGACGGCAGCACGGCGCTCTGGATCGGCGTGCACTGGGTGAACTCCAGATCGTTGATGGCCTTGAGCAGGGGCTCCGGCAGCGCGAACTCGGAGAACGCGTGCAGGGGTGCCTCTTCGGCTGCTTTGTCAGCACCCTCGGTTGCTTCGGCGGTTGCTTCGGCGGTTGCCTCGGAGGTTGCCTCGGTCGGCGCCTCCTCGGTTGTTACCTCTGCCGTTTCAGGCTGATTGTCTTCCGGTTGCTGTTCGCTCACCGCTTGCTGATCTCGTCTCGGATGGTTGCGATCTTCACGCATAGCACGAGTACTTCCATGGCTGTTTTGATGTCTTCGAGCTTGGCGAAGGTGGGTGCGATCCGTAAGTTTTCGTCTTGCGGGTCGTCTTTGTAGGGAAAAGTGGCACCGGCCGGGGTCAGTGCCAGACCGATGTCTGCGGCCAGCGCGCCGATGGTGCTGGCGAGACCGGGCCGGACGTCCAGTGAGACGAAGTAGCCGCCTTCCGGGGTGGTCCAGCGCGCGATGTCCAGGCTCGCGAGCTCGTCGCTGAGCACCTGCTCCACCACGTCGAACTTAGGCTTCACGATGGCCGCGTGGTTGGCCATGTGCTCCTCGATCCGGCCGCCGAGAAAGCGGGCGTGTCGCAGCTGATTGACCTTGTCAGGACCAACGCTGGATGCGCTCAGCCGCTGCTCGATGGCATTGAGGATCGCCGGGCTGCCGGCGACGAAGCCGAGACCGCCGCTGGCGTGGGTGATCTTCGAGGTGGAGGCAAACAGCAGCACGTTGCCTGCGCTGCCGGCCTGCTCGGCCAGGGCCAGCAGGTTGGCCAGCGGTTTGCGCGGAAACTGAAAGTCGTGAACCGCGTAAGCGTTGTCCCAGAGCACCACAAAGTCGTCTGCCGCGGCGAGCTTCGGCAGCTCGGCCATCTGCGCGACCACCTCGTCGCTGTAGGTGCAGCCGGTTGGGTTCGAGTATTTGGGTACGCACCAGATGCCCTTGATGCTGGCGTCGTTCGCCACCAGCTCGCGAACGGCCTCCATGTCCGGGCCGGCATCGTTCATGCCGACGTTTACCATGTCCAGGCCCAGCCGCTCGGAGAGCACGAAGTGGCGGTCGTAGCCGGGGACCGGGGTTAGGAGCTTCGGCGCCGTTTCGGCGCTCCAGCGCCGCTCGTCGCCCCAGATGCCGTTTTCCATCAGCAGGTCGACGCAGAGATACATCAGGCTGAGGCTGGAGTTGCCCCAGCAGATGATCTGCTCGGCTGGCACTTCCATGATCTCTGCGCCCAGCTCGCGGGCTTCCGGAATGCCGCGCAGGCCGCCGTAGTTGCGGGTGTCGGTACCGTCGGAGGCGAGGTAGTTGCCGGCGATGACCTCTTCCAGGCCGTTCGACAGGTCGAGCTGCTCCGCATCGGGCTTGCCCCGGGTCAGGTCCAGAGACAACCGGTTGCCGCTCACCAGCGTGAGCTCCTGCTCCAGCTGCCCGGCCAGTGCCTGCAGCGCGTCGTTGTCGAGATCTGCCAGTCGCGTCATCCGCTCAGCCCCAGGGTTTCTTCCAGACCTAGCATCAGGTTCAGGTTCTGGACAGCGGCGCCGGATGCACCCTTGCCCAGGTTGTCGTAGCGGGCAACCAGCAGGTACTGCTCATCGTTGCCGAAGACCATGAGCTGCATGCGGTTGCTGCCGTTGGTGGTGGTTGCGTCGAGGCAGCCGCCATCGAGCAGGCATTCCGGCTGGAAGCCTTGCACCTCGATGAAGGGCTCGTCGGCGTAGGTGGCCACCAGCAGCTCCGCAATCTCGGCACCGCTCAAGGATTTGGCCAGCGCCGCCCGGTGCAGCGGGATCTCGATCAGCATGCCCCGGTAGTAGTTGGCAACGGTAGGGCTGAACAGGGGCGCTGAGGCAAGGCCGGTGAATGCCTGCATCTCCGGCCGATGTTTGTGCGCCAGGGTCAGCCCGTAGGGACGCGCGCAAAGCGCGTCCGCCTGCTCGGGGCTGAACGCCCGATATTGCTCGACCATGGCCCGCCCGCCGCCGGAGTACCCGGACAGACCGAACACGCTGAGCAGCGCGCTCGAGTCGATGACGCCGGCCTCCACCAGCGGCCGGACCAGCAGGATGAAGCCCTGGGGATAGCAGCCCGGATTCGAGACCTGGTTGGAGGCGGCGATGGCCTGCCGCTGGCCGGGCGCCAGCTCCGGGCAGCCGTACGTCCAATCGGGGTCCGTCCGGTGGGCCGTGCTGGCATCCAGGAAGCGCGTTTTTCCGACGCCCAGAGCCACCGCTTCCAGCGCTGCCGCATCCGGCAGGCAGAGCACGGTGACGTCCGCCTGTTCCATCAGCGCCAGGCGGGCCGCAGGATCCTTGCGCAGGGCATCCTCGATCGTCACGAGATCGATATCCTGGCGGTCGCTGAGCCGCTGGCTGATTTCCAGGCCGGTGGTGCCGGCCTGGCCATCGATGAAAACGCTTGGCATGGGGAAAGAGCCGGAAAACTACTGTGAATTGGGCGCGAGATTCTAGAGAAATTGGCGCTTAACGCCTAGTGGCCGTCTCTTTTTGGCACGGATCGGCTGCTGGCGCCGGGCGGCCCGCTCGGCAGCGTTTTCAGCCCCCGGAAACCCGCAGCCAGCGGAGGAAGGCCCGAAAACCGCTGATGGCGAGCCAGAAAGCGCCTATGGGCACTAAAAGCGTCTGCACCAGAAACAGCACCGTAAGGGACAGCAGGTGCTCGATGGCCGACTCTGCGCGGGCTTCCAGCGCCTCGATCTGGGCCTCCAGATCCAGCAGCTGCCGGCCTTCGTCGACGAAATCGTTGAAGCGCTGGCGAATTGAGGACTCGGAGCTGGGCACCGGTACCTCGGGCGCGGTCTGCATCGCTTCGATGTCGTCCCGAGCAAGAGTCAGCTCGGCCATCGCCGATTGCTGCCGTTGTTCGAGCACCCAGGCATCAACCCAACCCACCGTCAGGCTGACCACCGTGAACAGGAATCGAACCATCAGCGCCAGCGCCAGCGCGCGCATCAGCCAGCCGGCGGCCTGGCTGGCGCCCGGCCACCAGAGCAGCACCAGGAAGGCGGCGGCCAGGGCGGACACCCCGATGTTGATGGCGGGCTCGGTGGCAATCTCGGTGAGCAGCAGCTGCGTGCCCAGCGACGCGGAGGCAACCAGGGACAGCCAGCTGAACCGCTCGACCAGGTCGTTGAGCGGATCGAGAATCTCACCCGCGGTGATGGTGACGCCTACGCCGATAGGCTGCACGGCAATCTCGGTGCCCTGCGCGACCGAGATGACCCCGTTCAACCCCCTGGCGATCGCGGCCGTGATGAGCGCCCGCTCGAGCACCGTCGTCAGGCGGGCATCCGCGTTGCGCTCGAGAATGCCGGACCAGGACAGAGCGACCAGCGCGACGACCAGCGCTGTGATCAGCAATCGCTGCCAGAGTGTTGAAGGTGTTGCGGCGAGCTCGCCACCTGGGTCGGGCGCGCCTTCGGGGCGATCGGTCAGAGGAACTGGCTCGCTTTCTGCTGCTCGATGAACAGCGACTCTAGCTTCTCGGAGATGACGTTGCCAAGCTGGTTCCGGTCCAGATCGGAGATCTCCGCCAGCACCTTCGGCTTCACCCGATGCAGGTGCATGACCGGCCAGGATTGCTCGAAGCTGCGCAGGTCACCTTTGGCCAGGACCGGCAGGAACGGATCATCCGGCGGGCGGTTCTTCATGATGGCGCGCATGCCGGCTTCGAACGGGATCTGTCGGTTGCCGAGGCTGCGGTCCTCAGAAACGTTGGAGAGAAAGAGGCCCGGCTTCTCGATCAGCTCGCCGGGGATGACGTACAGACCGGTGGCAACCACGGCTTCCGTGTCGATGTAGAAAAAGGTGTCGTGAAAGGCAGTCGGGTCCGGGAGGATCACCAGCTTGCGCTCGAACTCCTTCGGGAAGTACATGTTGTAGTTGGTGTAGAGCTGCTGCACGGAAGGCGAGTACACGCAGAGCGTGTGCTCGAACTGCATGACGAAGTCCATGGCCCGCTGGCGATTGTTGAAATCGTCCAGATCCCAGGCCAGGTCCGGATTTTCCGGAAGGTCGGTCTCCATCTGTGTTTCTTCCATGCCCACATCATCCTTCATGTGAAACGTAGCGCGCGTCGGGTTCACTGCCGACCAGGCGGATTTTAGGTGGGTTAGCGACGGCTGTGGGGAGAATTGCCCGCGGATGCAGCAATGTGTGATCAACGTCACGCCCCGAATGGGACGCGCGCCCTGTTGCCCGGACCAGCGGCTGCAGCCTAGTGCAGCGCCGGCTCGAACGGCTGGGCGAGCATCAGCCGCCGCTCGATCTCCTTGAGCTCGGCCAGGCGGGTCTCCAGACCCAGGTCCGGACAGTGGCTGCCGGCCAGATCGAGGAACAGTTGCCAGTGCCGGTCCTCGCTGCGGCTGATGCTGCGATAGAAAGCGGCCAGTTGGGCGGTGTCAGCGGACTCTGTTTCGGCGAGCCGCGCAGCGATGAGGCCGAAACGTTCGTTGCCGCGCCGTTCGATGATGGCGGCGATCAGCAGCCGATCGAGGAGGAAAAATTTCGGGCCGCGGCGGATCTGGTCGTTCAGCGAGCGCACGTAGGCGTCCTTTCTGTCCGGGCCTGGCGTCACGCCGCGATCGATCAGGAGGCGGATCACCTCCCGGTAGTGGCCGAGCTCCTCCACCGCCAGGTCCGCCATGGCGGCAACAATTGCCGGCTGGTCGGGATAGTGAGAGGCGATGTTCAGCGCCATCCCCGAGGCCTTCTTCTCGCAGGAGGCATGGTCGCTGAGGAACGCGTTGAAGTCGGCAAACACAGCATCCAGCCAGGCGGCCGGGCTGGGTTCCAGGTCCAGGTCCGGCAACTAGCTGAAGACTCGGTTCAGCCAGGCGGCGATGTGCTCGATCTCCTCCGGGCAGACCTGATGGCCCATCCCGTACTCGTGCCACTCCACCTGGTAGTTCAGCGCCGTCAACGCCTCTCTGGAGGTGACCGCCCTGGCGATGGGAATCATCGGGTCGGCGAGGCCATGGGCCATGAAGATCGGCGTGTCGATGCTGGCGAAGCTGACCTCTTCGGCGATGTGCTCGTGGTCATGCACGTAGGTGGACAACGCCATGATGCCGGCGAAGCGGTTGTCTGCCCGCAGGCCGACCTGCAGGGCGATCACGCCGCCCTGGGAGAATCCTGCCAGCACCACCTTTTCCCTCGGCGTGCCGTTGGTTACCTCGGCATCAACCAGAGCGCCAATTGCAGCGGCTGATTCCCGGATGTCCGCTTCTCCCGCCAGCGGGGCGCCCGGATCGATGTCGTACCAGGCGCGCATCTCCATGCCGGCGTTTATGGTGACCGGCCGTACCGGCGCGTTCGGAAACACAAACTTCAGCGGCTGCTCCAGGTTCAGCAACGGCACGATGGGCTCGAAGTCGTGGGCGTCGGCGCCGAGCCCATGCAGCCAGATGACGGTGCCGGCGGCAGCACCGTCGGCTTCGATGACGAGAGTATCGAGTGGTTCGCTCATGGCGCGAAGTATACGGGGATGGCCGCGGATCAGGAACGCATCCGGGGTTCGGATCGAAAGTAAGCCGAAAGCCGCCGGGCATCCGTGAGATAATTGCTCGATGGACGAAGGATTGGACAGACCGACCTCCCGGGAGATCACCAAGCTCCGTGGCGCCTGGAAGTTCCTGCTGCCGTATCGCAAGCAGGTGGTGTTCGCCAGCATCGCGCTCGTGGTCACCGCCACCGTGACCCTGTCCATCGGTCAGGGCATGCGGCTGGTCATCGATGAGGGCTTCGGCGCCGGGTCGAGCTCCGCGCTGGAAGAGAGCATCGACGCCGCGTCGAGGTCCGTGCTTGATGAGAGCATCGCCGGGTCGAGCTCCATGCTGATCGAGAGCATCGGCGTGTTCGCCGTGCTCGTCCTGCTGCTCACCATCGGCACCTTCGCCCGCTTCTACTTCGTTTCCTGGGTCGGCGAGCGGGTCAGCGCGGATATTCGGCAGGCGGTCTTCTCCCACCTGCTGCGGCTGCATCCAGGCTTCTTCGAGCAGAACCAGCCCACCGAGATTCAGTCCCGGATCACGACGGACACCACCCTGCTGCAGACGGTGATCGGCTCCTCGGTGTCGATCGCCCTGCGCAACGCGCTGATGTTCGTGGGCGGCCTGATCCTGCTGTTCGTCACCAACGCCAAGCTGTCGCTGATCGTGGTGGCCAGCGTGCCCTTTGTGGTGGCGCCGGTGATCCTGTTCGGGCGCAGCGTTCGCCGCCTGTCGCGATCGAGCCAGGATCGGCTGGCCGACGTCGGCAGCTACGCCGGCGAGGCGTTGCGCCAGATCAAGATCGTGCAGTCTTTCAATCACCAGGCTGAAGACGAGCTCGCTTTCAGCGAGCGGGTGGAGTCAGCCTTCAGCGTCGCGGTGCGACGAATCCGGCAACGCTCCGTGCTGGTGGCGGTGGTGATGCTGCTGGTGCTGTGCGCGATCGCCACCATGCTCTGGGTCGGCGGCCAGGACGTGCTGTCCGGCAACATCACGCCGGGCGAGCTGGCCGCGTTCATCTTCTATGCCTTCATCGTTGCTGGCTCCGTTGGTGCGATCAGCGAGGTGTACAGCGACCTGCAGCGGGCGGCCGGCGCCACGGAGCGATTGCTCGAGCTGCTCGGCGCCGACAGCGAGCTGCCGGAACCGGCCCAACCGCGCCAACCTGAGCCGCCGCTGCGAGTGCAGGCTCGAAACCTGAGCTTCGCCTACCCGACCCGGCCCACTGAGCCGGTGCTGTCCGATCTGTCCTTTGCGATAGAACCCGGTGAGATGCTGGCCATTGTCGGCCCCTCCGGTGCCGGTAAGAGCACGCTGCTGGATCTGCTGCAGCGCTTTTACGACCCGGCGGCGGGGCAGATCGAGATCGGCGGCGTGCCGCTGCCGGAGATGCGGCTCGAGGAGTTGCGTGATCTGGTCGGCTTCGTGCCCCAGGATCCGGTGCTGTTTGCGGGCACGCTGCAGGACAACCTGCGTTACGGCCACCCGGAAGCAGACGAAGCGGCCATCGCCCGCAGCCTGAAGCTGGCGCATGCGCTCGAGTTCGTCGCCGAGCTGCCGGACGGCCTGGACACCCGAGTGGGTGAGGGGGGCGTCGGCCTGTCCGGTGGCCAGCGCCAGCGGCTGGCCATTGCCAGGGCGCTGCTGGTCGACCCGAAGATCCTGCTGCTCGATGAGGCGACCAGCGCGCTCGACGCCCAGAGCGAGGAGCATATCCGTGAGAGCCTGAAAGACATGCAGGGCGAGCGAACCATCGTCGTCATTGCGCACCGACTGTCCACCGTCCGCCAGGCTGACCGGATATTGGTGCTGGAGAACGGTCGGCTCGCTGCTTCCGGCACTCATGAGGAGCTGCTGACCTCGAGCGAGCTCTACGCCCGCTTTGTCCGGATCCAGTTCGCCAGCTCAGCGGCTGAAAACGGCCTGGCGGCGGACGACCAGGCGCCAGAGGTGTCCACAGGTCCGGCCCACCGTTACACTGGCTGAAGAAGGGCGCGGCCGCAGCAGCTGCGCGCGCTGCAGCTGGATTAGCAGAAAAAAACACACCGAGAGATAACCGAGAGATAAAGGGGGGTATCTATGGGACCGCTTCAGGGTTTTCGCATTATCGAGTTGGCCGGCATCGGCCCGGGGCCGTTCTGCGGAATGATGCTGTCAGACATGGGCGCGGAAGTGATCCGCATCGACCGGCTGGCCCCCGGCGCGCCGGCCCCCCGGGACGTGCTGGCCAGAAATCGCCGCTCGGTGGGTGTCAACCTGAAAAGCCCGGAAGGCGTAGAGACGGTGCTCAAGCTGGTGGAGAGCGCGGATGCGCTGTTCGAAGGCTTCCGCCCGGGGGTTACCGAGCGCCTCGGGCTCGGCCCGGAGGACTGTCTGGCCCGCAACGAGAAGCTGGTTTACGGCCGCATGACCGGCTGGGGCCAGGAGGGTCCCATGGCGCATGCTGCCGGGCACGACATCAACTACATCGCGCTCACGGGTGCCCTGCACGCCATCGGCCGGCCCGGCGAGCGGCCGGTACCGCCGCTGAATCTGGTCGGTGATTTCGGCGGCGGCGGCATGCTGCTGGCCTACGGCATCGTCTGCGCGCTGCTCGAGGCGCAGAAGTCCGGCAAAGGCCAGGTAGTGGATGCGGCCATGGTAGATGGCGCTGCTTCCCTCATGGCCATGTTCTTCACCATGGCGGCGGCCGGCCGCTTCAGCGACCAGCGCGGCACCAACATGCTCGACGGCGGCGCGCACTTCTACGACACCTATGAGACCAGCGACGGCAAGGCCATCTGCATCGGCTCCATCGAGCCACAGTTCTACGCGCTGCTGGTGGAGAAGGCGGAGCTGGACGCTGAGCGATTCGGCCCGCAGATGGACCCCAGCCAGTGGCCGGCGCTGAAGACGGAACTGGCGGAGGTGTTCAAATCGAAAACCCAGGCCGAGTGGTGCGAGATCATGGAAGGCACCGACGTCTGCTTCGCTCCGGTGCTCTCCATCTTCGAGGCGCCCGAGCATCCGCATAACAAGGCACGCAACGCATTTCTGGAGCTGGACGGCATCGTTCAGCCGGCGCCATCGCCGCGCTTTTCGCGCACGGTTCCGGAGGTGTCGCACATGGCCGGCGAGCCCGGCGCGGACACGGAATCGGTGCTGGCTGACTGCGGCTTCTCCGCCGACGAGGTGGCCGCGCTGAAAGACGCGGGTGTGGTTGGCTGAGCATCGATGAGCTACGCAACCGAGTACCAGCGATCGCTGACGGATCCGGAAGGCTTCTGGTCGGAGCAGGCGGCCGCGCTGCCCTGGTTCGAGGCCCCAAAGCAGATACTGAGCCAGGATGACAACGACGTCTGGCGCTGGTTTGCCGGCGGCAAGCTGAACACCTGCTACCTGGCGCTGGACCGGCACGTGGAAGCCGGGCGCGGGGAGCAGACCGCCCTCATCTACGACTCGCCGGTCACCGGCAAGGTGGAGAAGTTCAGCTACCAGGCGCTGACCGATCAGGTCGCCCGGACCGCTGGCGCGCTAGCCGGCCTTGGGGTGGGTAAGGGCGATCGGGTGATCGTCTACATGCCCATGGTGCCCGAAGCCGCCATCGCCATGCTGGCCTGCGCCCGGCTCGGCGCCATCCACTCGGTGGTTTTCGGCGGCTTCGCGCCGCCGGAGCTTGCCACCCGGATCGACGACGCGGAGCCGAAAGCCATTCTCTGTGCCTCCTGCGGCATCGAGGTCAGCAACGTCATTCCGTACAAGCCCCTGGTAGACGAGGCGATTGATCTGTCTGAGCACAAGCCGTCGCACACGGTGGTGCTGCAGCGGCCGCAGGCCGAGGCAGAGCTCACGCGGCCGGGGGATCTGGACTGGAACGACTGGCTTGCCGCCGCAGAACCCGTTGGCTGCACCGCGGTGGACGCGACCGATCCGCTCTACATCCTCTACACCTCCGGCACCACCGGAAAGCCCAAAGGCGTGGTGCGGGACAACGGCGGTCACGCCGTGGCGCTGAACTACAGCATGAAAGCCATCTACGACTGCGACGTGGGCGATGTCTTCTGGGCGGCTTCCGACGTCGGCTGGGTGGTCGGTCACTCCTATATCGTCTACGGCCCGCTGATCCGTGGCTGCACCAGCATCCTGTTCGAAGGGAAACCGGTACGAACGCCGGATGCGGGCGTCTACTGGCGGGTGATCCAGGATCACGGGGTCAAAAGCTTCTTTGTTGCCCCCACCGCGTTCCGGGCGATCAAGAAAGAGGATCCCGATTGCGCGCTGAAGGCCGCTTACGACATCTCGTCGCTCAAATATCAGTTCGTGGCCGGTGAGCGGCTCGATCCGCCCACCTACCACTGGCTGGAAGAGCACCTGCAGATTCCGGTGATCGACCACTGGTGGCAGACGGAGACGGGCTGGTCCATGTGCGCGAACATGGCTGGCATCGAGCTGCTCGAGACGCGGCCGGGATCGCCCACCCTGCCGGTCTGTGGCTACGACCTCAGGGTGCTGGATGAAGCCGGCCGGGAGGTGGGTGCAAACGAAGAGGGTGCGGTGGTGATCAAGGCGCCATTGCCTCCAGGCGCGTTGCCGACGGTATGGGGCGACCATGAGCGCTACCACGATGCCTACTGGTCCACCTACGAGGGTTTCTACCTGACCGGCGACGAGGGCTATCGGGATGAAGACGGCTACGTCTACATCATGGGGCGCATGGACGACGTCATCAACGTGGCCGGCCATCGGCTCTCCACCGGGCAGATGGAAGAGGTGGTTGCGGAGCATCCGGCGGTGGCGGAATGCGCCGTGGTTGGCGTCGCCGATCAGGACAAAGGCCAGATCCCGCTGGGGCTGGTGCTGCTGAAAGACGGGGTGAACGTCTCCGAGGACGACCTGCAGGCTGAGCTGATCGCCCGGGTCAGGCAGGCGGTGGGTGCCTTCGCCAACTTCAAATGGGTGGTGATCGTGGAGCGGCTGCCGAAAACCCGTTCCGGCAAGATCCTGCGCGCGACCTTGCGTAAGATGATCGACGGTGCGGCGTACACCGTGCCCTCGACCATCGATGATCCAGCCATCATCCCTGAGATCGAGGCGCACCTCAGAGAAAGGGGAGTGATGTGATCATCGTCCATGGGACCATTCCGGTGCGGCCCGAGTGTCGGGAGGAGGCGCTGTCCCTGGCCCGGCGCATGACGGAAGCCACCCAGGCAGAGCCTGGCTGCATCTCCTATGACTTCTACGTTGGCCTGTCGGATCCGAACACGCTCATGCTTTTTCAGGAGTGGGAATCCATGGAGGCGCTGATGGAGCACTTCCAGACCGAGCATATGGACGAGTTCCTGCAGGCGCTGCCGAACGTGGTTTCCGGCGAGATCATCACCCGCCGCTATGCCGTCCAGACCATCGAGGAAGACCAGGAAGAAGCGGCGCCGCCACCCCCTGTCATTCACTGATCCGGTGGCTTCTCGGGATCGGCCGGGCTGTCCGCCGTCGCCTCTGCCACCGCCATCCGCAGGTGGCGCAGGGCAAACGAGGCGGTGAGCACCAGCGCCATGGCGAAGCCCACCTCCCAGAGCCCGATCACCCGGTCCTCCACGGACACCGCCTGCAGGACGCCGTGCAGGAAGTAGAGCATGGCGGCAAGAATGGCGAACAGGTAACTCCGTGGTGACAGGCTGAGCACGCCGGGCAGCACCAGCAGCAGTGGCAGCACCTGAATGCCGAACCAGATCAGGTTCGAGGTCGGGGTCGCCAGCGGCTCGACGAAAAACTGCCGCAGGCCGGTCAGCGCAAACAGCGATCCGATGCTGAGCAGGGTCAGAAACTGCAGCCCGCGCAGGTTCATCCGCGGAGACCTGCCGCGGTCCGTGCCAGCCGCGCGCCAAGCGCCTCGGCCAGCTCGGCCTCGTGAGCGCTCAAGGTTGGGTTGCCGTCCATGCCAACGTGGCTGGCACCGTAGGGTGAGCCACCCTCCCGGGTCGTGTTCAGGGCCTGCTCGCTGTAGGGGATGCCGGTGATCAGCATGCCGTGGTGCAGCAGTGGCACCATCATGGTCAGCAGCGTGCTCTCCTGACCGCCGTGCTGGGTGGCGCTCGAGCAGAACACGGCAGCCGGCTTGCCGACCAGCGTGTGCTGCATCCACAGGTCCGCCGTGCCGTCGAGGAAGTGCTTCAGGGGCGCGGCCATGTTGCCGAAGCGGGTGGGTGAGCCCAGCGCCAACCCGGCGCAGCCGGCCAGATCGGCCTTGCTGCAGTACACGGCACCTTCCTCCGGGACGGGCGGCAGGGTCTGCTCCGTTTCCGCAGCCACCGGCGGCACCGTGCGCAGGCGAGCCTCGAACGATCCCTCGCTCTCTATGCCGCGAGCCAGGTGACGGGCCAGATTGGCGGTGCCGCCGGAGCGGGAATAGAAGAGAACGAGGATGTAGGGAACGCTGGTATCAGCCATGGACAACCCGGGTTGCTGGGATCAAGATCGCTTACCGGCATGCATTGTAGGCAGTTTCAAAAGCATGAGTAAGCTGCGAGTCAGCTATGAGCGAACACAGAGGTAACCATGGCCGGGCCTGAGCCATCCGGCGCGACCGCGTTCGGAGGTATCGATCCGAGAGATCTGGTCAGCCGGCTGTGGCTGACGCTGCGCTGGTACCTGAGGCAGCTGGTCCGACAGTTCCTCGAGTTCGACTGCCCGACCCGTGCCGGCGCCCTGACCTACACCACGCTTTTTGCCGTGGTGCCGATGATGACGGTGGCCTACGCCATGCTATCGATCCTGCCGGCCTACGACGGGGTGGCGGACCGGGTGGAGAACTTCATCTTTCAGAACTTCGTTCCCACCAGCTCTGAGATGGTACAGGAGTACCTGTCCGACTTCTCGCAGCGGGCCCGCGGCCTGTCGATCATCGGCTTCGGCTTCCTGTTCATCACTACCTTCCTGCTGCTGGTGACCATCGAAGGCACCTTCAACGCCATCTGGGAGGTGGCTGAACCGCGCACGGGCATGCAGCGGCTGCTGGTCTACTGGGGCGTGATGTCGCTCGGACCGCCCATGATTCTCGGGGGCATCCTGATCAGCTTCTACGTCACCTCGCTGCCATTGCTGACGGATCTGGACGTGTTCGGCATCGGCACGCTGCTGCTCAGCTACATGCCGGGCATCCTCACCTGCCTCGGCTTTACGGTCATGTACTTCGCGGTGCCGAACACCTCGGTGAAGCTCCGCCACGCGTTCGTCGGCGGCGTGCTGGCCATGGCCGCCCTGGAAGCCGCCAAGCAGATTTTCAACATGGTGGTGGCCAACTCCAGCATGGCATCGATTTACGGAGCCTTCGCCGCGGTGCCTTTCTTCCTGACCTGGATGTACATGGTCTGGGTGCTCATCCTCTCCGGCGCGATCTTCGTTCGCACCCTCGGCCTGAAGCCGGAGATTGAGCTCGGTCCTACCGAGCCGCTGCTGGTAAAGTGCGCGCGGATTCTGGAGATGCTGTACGCGGCGCACCTCGAAGGGCGCGGCGTCACAGACTCGGAGATTGAAGAAGCCGTGACGCTGCACTCCGGGGAACGGGAGCAGCTGCTCCGGGCGCTGCTCGATCTCAAGGTGCTTCGTTACGCGGATGACACCTGGATCCTCGGGCGCAGCCTGAAGAGCCTGACGCTCTGGGATCTTTACCAGCGGCTGCCGGATGGCGTCGACATGCCGGGGCTCGAGAAGGTGCAGGACATGCGGCACGTGGTGGAGCCGCTGAAGTCGCTGGTTCAGTTCGGCTCCAACCAGATGTCCGTTTCGCTCGACACGGTTTTCGCCGGCGTGGAGCAATCACAACCCGTACGCGCTCAGGAGTTATAGCGAATGCGTTTGATCAGATCGGTGTCCCTCATTGCCCTGTTTCTGCTTGCCAGCGGCTGCGAAAGGGCCGACGTGGTCGAGCTTGCCGACGGTGGCAAGGTGCCGATCGAGCACTGGGACGGGCGCTGGCTGGTGATCAACTACTGGGCCGAGTGGTGCGCGCCCTGCCGAAAAGAGATCCCGGAGCTGAACCTGCTGCACTCGGAACGGTCGAGCACCGGGGCCATCGTGCTCGGCGTGAACTACGACGCCCTTACGGGTGACTCGCTGACCTCACTCATTGATGAGATGGGCATCGAGTTTCCGGTGCTCGTTGCAGATCCTCGCGAGCGCTGGGGGGTGGAGCAGCCCACGGTCCTGCCGAGCACCATCATCGTCAAGCCCGACGGCGAGCTGTCTCAGGTTCTGGTCGGCCCGCAGCATTACGAAGATCTGATCAAAGCCATCGGCGCCCAGCCGGGCGGCTGACTACTGGTAGCGGCAGGCCTTCAGCCCGTAGTTGGCGCAGCTGGCCAGCAGCTCGGGCAGCTCGCTCGATGATTTGTGTCGCCACTGCTTGCGCCAGGCGCTGATCACCTTCTCCGGATAGCGCAGGCGTCCTTTAGAGCCGTTGTAGCGGCCGAGCGCCTCCACCAGGTCGCCTTTCGACACGTCCAGGTAGTGCGCGAGGATGGTGGTGCCGTAGATGACGTTGGTCTCCACGTCCATCAGGTTGTCCATCGGCCGGCCCAGCTCGTTGCGCCAGAACGGCATGATCTGCATCAGGCCCTGGGCGCCGACCCGGGAAATCGCGTAGCGGTCGAAGTGGCTCTCCACCTGCATGACCGCCAGCACCAGGTCCGGGTCCAGCTGCACCCGGTTGGCCTCGCGGTAAACCAGCTGCAACAGCGCCAGCCGATCGGCCTCGGTGTCCATGTAGCGGCGCAGGCGTGACTCGCTCGACATGAGCCACACCTGGGCGTCGAACTTGTCGGTCTGCACGTGATTGGCCGCCAGGGTGGCGGCCAGCTTGTCGAGTAGGTCCTGATCGGCCTCCGGCGCGGTGCTGGTGACCACCAGCATTTCCGCCGTCGCGCTGGTCACCGTGCTTTCCGCAGCGGTTGCGCTCGCGCTCGCAGACAGCAACAGCGCGCCGAGCAGAAGGCGGAAGCTGCTGCTTGCGTTTCGGCTTTGCTGGCTGGCTGTCATCTCGCGGCTCGTCGTCCTGTCAGTCGTCCTGCGTGATCCGATCCAGAACGTCGCTGAGCGGCACGGGCTCGGCGTCGCCGCCGGATCGGGCCTTGTACTCCACGTTGCCTTCCTTGAGCGCCCGGTCACCTACGGTGATCCGGTGCGGAATGCCGATCAGGTCCGCGTCGGCGAACTTCACGCCGGGGCGGTCATCGGTGTCGTCGAGCAGCACTTCCATGTTCTGATCCAGACACTGCTGGTAAAGCGCATCGGCTGCCTCGCGCACGGTATCTGACTTACCGTAGTTGAGCGCCACGATGTGCACAGTGAAGGGTGCAACGGGCGTCGGCCATTTAATGCCAACTTCGTCATGGTTTTGCTCGATGATGGCGGCCACCAGCCGGGTCACGCCCATTCCGTAGCAGCCCATGATGGGGACCAGGGGCTTGCCGTCCTGATCCAGCACGTCCGCCCCCATGGCCTCTGAGTAGATCTGCCCCAGCTGAAAGATGTGGCCCACCTCGATGCCGCGCAGGAACGCGAGCTCGCCCTGACCGTTCGGGGCAGGCTCGCCGGCGACCACGTTCCGGGCGTCGACCACGCGCGCCTCGGGCACGGTGAGATCCCGCTCCCAGTTCACGTTGATGTGGTGGCGGCCTTCCTCGTTCGCGCCGCAGCAGAAGTCGGCTACCGCGTAGGCATACTCGTCCACGTAGAAAGGCACCGCCAGGTCGACCGGGCCGATGGAGCCCGGCTTGCAGCCAACGGCGGCAACGATCTCTTCCTCTTCAGCGAAGGCCAGCGGCTGCGCGACGCCGGGCAGCTTCTCCACCTTGATCTCGTTCAGCTCGTGATCGCCGCGCAGGACGATGGCGATGGGTCCTTCCTCGCCGCGCACCAGCATGGTCTTCACGCACTGGGATTCGGGCAGCGAGAGCAGCTCGCCGACAGCGGCGATGGTGGTGCAGTCGGGCGTGTCGACGGTGCTCATGGCGTCACCGGGCGCCCCTCGCGGTGCCGGCGGTGCGCCCACGGCCCGTTCCAGGTTGGCCGCGTAGTCGCCGTCGGTGGCGTAGACGATGATGTCCTCGCCGGAGTCTGCCAGCACCTGAAACTCGTGGGTGTTGGTGCCGCCGATGTTGCCGGCGTCCGCTTCAACGGGCCGGAAGTCCAGATCCATGCGGCCGAGGATCCGACAGTAGCAGTCGTACATCTCCTGATAGGTGGCATCGAAAGACGCCTGATCCAGGTCGAACGAGTAGCCGTCCTTCATGGTGAACTCGCGGGCGCGCATGACGCCGAAGCGAGGCCGGATCTCGTCCCTGAACTTGGTCTGGATCTGGTAGAAGTTGGCGGGTAGCTGCTTGTAGCTGTGAACCTCGCGGCGGAACAGATCGGTGATGATCTCCTCGTGCGTGGGGCCCAGGCAGAAGTCCCGTTCGTGCCGATCGTTGAGGCGCAGCAGCTCAGGCCCCATCTTCTCCCAGCGGCCGGAGTCCTCCCACAGCTCTGCCGGCTGCACCACTGGCATCAGCACCTCCTGGGCGCCGCTGCGATTCATCTCCTCGCGGATGATGGCTTCGATCTTGCGGACCACACGCAGGCCCAGCGGCAGCCAGGTGTAGATGCCGGCGGCGACCTGGCGGATCAGGCCGGCCCGCAGCATCAGCCGGTGGCTGGCCACGTCCGCGTCCGCGGGATTCTCTTTCAGGGTGGGGAGTAACAGCTGGCTCTGACGCATGTTCGTTCCTGGTTCGACGACGAGAAGATAGCAACTTTTGCCCTGGAAACTAGCCAATAAAAAAGGCCGCACCGGGCGGCCTTCTTCGAGAAGCTCGAAAGGGGTGGATTAACCAACCATTTCCTTCAGCTTCTTCAGCGGGGTCACCCGGACGCGGATGCTGGCCGGCTTCGGGCCGATCACGATCTCTTCGCCGGTGGCTGGGTTGCGACCCATGCGCTTCTTGGTGGCCGGACGCTTGACGGACTTGATCTTCATCAGGCCGGGCAGCGTGAACTCGCCCACACCGCGCTTCTTGATGTGACGCTCGATCAGGGTCTCGAGCTCTTCCAGGACAGCGCCGACCTGCGCCTTGGAGAGATCGGTCTTGTCCGCGATCTCACCGAGGATGGCGGTCTTCGTCATCTTGGAGGTGATGGCAGGAGCCGGCTTCTTCGCGGGAGCTGCTGCCTTCTTCTTAGCCGGTGCTTTCTTCTTAGCGGGGGCTTTTTTGGTCGCCATTAATATCTGGTCCCTATAGAGGTTTTACTTAAACGGGATGATTCCACACCGGCTTCTTGCTTCGGGGTTTCACCTCGTTCCTTGAATCGGTGAATGAGTAGGAAAAACACTGGTTTTCCTCCCTCACCGATGGGGGCGCTTTATAGCCCATCACCCCAGGGCAGGCAACAGCCCGAGCGACAAAAACCCCGATATGGCTGTATTTTTGCTGGGTTTTCTAAGATCATGCGCCGCTTCACGAAAACCAGACGACTCGAAATGCCCATCTACGAATATCGATGCGACAACTGCGGGCACGAATTCGACACCCTGCAGAAAGTCAGCGACGACGCGCTCACGGATTGCCCGGCGTGCGGCAAGCCCGCGCTGGTGAAAAAAGTATCGGCGGCCGGTTTCCGCCTGAAGGGTGGTGGCTGGTACGAGACCGATTTCAAATCCGGCAAGAAGAAAAACGTGGCCGGCTCGGATTCGAGCTCATCTGGTAGCTCATCGAGCGGTTCATCCAGCTCCAGCTCGGACTCCTCGAGTTCTTCCAGCAGCTCATCGAGCTGAGTCGGTCGAAGCAATCAGGAAAGTAGAAATGCGCAGCCATTATTGCGGTGAGTTCAGCTCTGCCCAGGTGGGCGAGGAAGTGGAGGTTGTCGGCTGGGTGCACCGCCGGCGCGATCACGGTGGCGTGATATTCCTCGATATCCGCGACCGCACCGGAATAGTGCAGGTGGTCTTCGACCCGGACACGGAAGAGAGCTTCGCCACGGCCGACCGGGTCAGGAACGAGTACGTGCTGGCCATGTCCGGCCGGGTGCGGCCGCGACCCGAGGGCACCGTGAATCCGGACATGGCGACCGGCGAGATCGAGGTGCTCGGCAAGACGCTGACCATCCTCAACGCGTCGCAGACCCCGCCGTTTCAGCTCGACGAGTACTCGGAAGCCGGGGAAGACATCCGCCTGCGCTATCGCTATCTGGACCTGCGCCGGCCGGAAATGCAGGAGCGCCTGAAGATGCGGGCGCAGATCTCCTCGGCCGTGCGTCGTTACCTGGAAGGCGCAGGCTTCTGGGAGGTGGAAACGCCGACCCTGACCCGGGCCACCCCGGAGGGTGCTCGAGACTACCTGGTGCCGAGCCGCACCCATCCCGGCGAGTTCTTCGCGCTGCCGCAGTCGCCGCAGGTCTTCAAGCAGCTGCTGATGATCTCCGGCATGGACAAGTACTATCAGATCGCCCGCTGCTATCGCGACGAGGACCTCCGCGCCGACCGGCAGCCCGAGTTCACCCAGATCGACATCGAGGCGTCCTTCATCAGCGAGCAGGACGTGATGGACCTGACCGAAGGCATGCTGAAGTCGCTGTTCGAGGAAGTGCTCGATGTGCGCCTCGGTGACTTCCCGGTGCTGAGCTGGGACGAGGCCATGTCGAAGTACGGCAGCGACAAGCCGGATCTGAGGAACCCGCTGGAGCTGACCGACATCGCCGATCTGATGCGGGAAGTGGAGTTCAAGGTCTTCAACGGGCCGGCCAACGACCCGGAAGGTCGGGTGGTGGCGCTGCGCGCGCCCGGCGGCGGCGCCTTGTCCCGTAAGGTGATCGACGACTACACGGACTTTGTTGCCCGCTACGGTGCCAAAGGCCTCGCCTATATAAAGGTGAACGATCGGGCCGCGGGTACGGAGGGGCTGCAGTCACCGATCCTCAAGTTCCTGCCGGAAACGGTGGTGAGCGAGGTGCTCGATCGCACCGGCGCCGAGGACGGCGACGTGGTCTTCTTCGGCGCCGACAAGTTCAACGTGGTCTGCGACGCCATGGGCGCGCTCCGCAACGAGCTCGGCCGCGAGCTGAAGCTGATCAGCGAGGCGGCCGCCGACAAGTGGGCGCCCTGCTGGGTGGTGTCCTGGCCCATGTTCGAGAAGGGCAGGGATGGCTCGGTCACCCCGGTGCACCATCCGTTCACCTTGCCGACCACCACGCCTGAAGAGCTCATCGCTGATCCTCTGGCCGCCAAGGCGGCTGCCTACGACGTGGTGTTGAACGGCTACGAGCTGGGCGGCGGCAGCCTGCGGATTCACGATCAGGAGATGCAGGCGGCGGTGTTCGAGGCGCTGAACATCGGCCAGGAAGCGGAAGTGAAGTTCGGCTTCCTGCTCGACGCGCTGAAGCTCGGCTGCCCGCCGCACGGCGGCATCGCCCTTGGCCTCGATCGGCTGGTGATGCTGATGACGGATACCCATGCCATTCGCGACGTGATCGCGTTCCCGAAAACGCAGACCGCAGCCTGCCTGATGACGGCAGCACCGGGACCGGTTGACGAGCACCAGCTTCGGGAGTTGCATGTGAGAACCCTGAAGCCGGCAAAAGAGAGCTAGTCATGGCAGGCCACAGCAAATGGTCCAACATCAAGCATCGCAAGGCGCGGCAGGACGCCAAGCGGGCGAAGGTCTGGACCAAGCTCATCCGCGAGATCACCGTTGCGGCCCGCCTCGGTGGCGGTGACCCGGCGGACAACCCGCGGCTGCGGGCAGCTGTGGACAAGGGGCTCGGCGCCAACATGCCGAAAGACACCATCGAGCGGGCCATTGCCAGGGGCGCCGGCGGTGATGACGGCAACGATGTCGAAGAGCTCACCTATGAGGGTTACGCCAACGGCGGTGTCGCTGTACTGGTTGAGGTAATGACGGACAACCGGAACCGCACCGTGGCCGAAGTCCGCCACGCCTTCTCGAAGTTCGGCGGTAACCTGGGCACGGATGGCTCCGTTGCCTACCTGTTCAATCGCCAGGGGATGATCAGCTTCGCGCCGGGCGCGGACGAAGAGCAGATCATGGACGTCGCCCTGGACGCAGGCGCCGAAGACATCGAGAGCGAAGACGACGGCGCCATCATGGTCACGACCCCGTGGGAGGTCATGGGCGATGTGGTGGACGCGCTGAAGGCCGCCTCCCTCGAGCCGGACAACGCCGAGGTGGACATGGTGCCCTCCACCTACACGCCCTGTGACGATGAGCTGGCCGAGAGCGTGCTCAAGCTCATCGACGCGCTGGAAGAGCTGGATGACGTGCAGAACGTCTACAGCAACGCCGATATCCCCGAAAGCGCCCTGGAAGCCTGAAGAGGCTCGCATGGCCCGGGTGATCGGCATCGACCCCGGTTCCCGCCTCACCGGCTACGGGGTGATCGAAGTCGGCCCGAAAGGGCTCACCTACCTGGCCAGCGGCTGCATCCGCACCGGCCGCGGTCCTTTTGCCGAGCGGCTGGCGGAGATCTACGCCGGCGTCAATGAGCTGATCGGCGAGCATGGCCCCGAGGCCATGGCCATCGAAGAGGTCTTTCTCGCCCGCAATCCGGATTCGGCGCTGAAGCTGGGGCAGGCCCGGGGTGTGGCCATCGCGGCCGGCGTGGCGCACGGCCTGCCTGTGCACGAGTACGCGGCCCGGAAAGTGAAGCTCGGCGTGGTCGGCACCGGCCGCGCAACCAAGGCTCAGGTGCAGCACATGGTGCGCGTGCTCCTGCAGTTGCCGGGCGAGCCGCAGGCTGATGCAGCGGATGCGCTTGCGATTGCCATATGTCATGTAAATACTGTTGGGCTTGACCGTTATCCCCCCGGCGGAAAGTAGATAGATGATCGGCCGAATCCAGGGCAAGTTACTGGAGATCAGCGACAACCTGCTGCTCATCGACGTGAGCGGGGTCGCCTATGAGGTGGAAGCCACCAGCGCTGCGCTCGCAGACGCCACCTCGCCGGGTGTGGAAATCACCCTCTTTACCCACTTCATCGTCCGCGAGGATGCCCAGTTACTTTACGGCTTTGGCTCGAAAACGGAGCGGGACGTGTTCCGGGACCTGATCCGGATCAACGGCGTTGGCCCGAAAATGGCGCTGGCCATTGTCTCCGGGCTGACCCTGGAAGCTCTGGCGGAGGCGGTCCGGGCCAATGATGTGGGGCTGCTGACCCGGGTTCAGGGCGTGGGCAAGAAGACGGCCGAACGGCTGCTGGTCGAGCTGAAAGACAAGCTGGGTAACCTGCACGTGGTGGTGAAGCCGGTTTCGGTGGGCGCGGACCACGCAGCCACCCGGGAAGCGGAGGATGCCCTGGTATCGCTGGGTTACCGGCCGATGGAAGCGCAACGGGCAGTGGCTGCGGTAGCCGAAGACATGGCGGTGGCGTCTGGTGAGGAGCTGCTGCGGGCGGCGCTGAAGCAGATTGCCCGACAGGCTGAAGCCAGCGGCGCGAGAGGGGCACAATGAGCATCGAACCGGATCGTCTGGTTTCTGCCGGCATCGCCGCCGCGGACGGCAATGAGGCTCGCATCGAACATGCGTTGCGCCCGGAGCGACTGGCCGACTACGTGGGCCAGGCGGCGGTTAAGGAGCAGATGGAGATCTTCATTCAGGCGGCCCGGCAGCGTGAAGAAGCGCTCGATCACACCCTGATCTTCGGTCCGCCCGGCCTCGGCAAGACCACCCTTGCCAACATCATCGCCAACGAGATGGGCGTCTCCATCAAGTCCACCTCCGGCCCGGTGCTCGAGCGGGCAGCCGATCTGGCAGCCATGCTGACCAATCTGGAGCCCGGCGATGTGCTCTTTGTGGACGAGATTCATCGGTTGTCGCCGGTGGTGGAAGAGATTCTCTACCCGGCCATGGAAGATTTTCAGATCGACATCATGATCGGCGACGGGCCGGCGGCACGCTCGCTGAAGCTCGATCTGCCGAGGTTCACGCTGGTGGGTGCGACCACCCGTGCCGGCCTGCTCACCTCGCCGCTGAGGGACCGGTTCGGCATCGTGCAGCGGCTGGAGTTTTACACCGTCCAGGAGCTGACCGAGATCGTCGCCGGCTCGGCGGCCAAGCTCAGCCTGGCCATCGAGAGCGACGGCGCCGAAGAGGTGGCCCGGCGTTCCCGCGGCACCCCGCGGATCGCCAACCGCCTGCTGCGCCGAGCGCGTGACTACGCAGAGGTGAAGGCCGATGGCGAGATCAACCAGCAGGTGGCGGACGACGCGTTGAACCTCCTGAAGGTGGACGCAAAAGGCTTCGACAGCATGGACCGACGCCTGCTGCTGACGATCATGGAGAAGTTCTCCGGTGGTCCGGTTGGGCTCGACTCGCTTGCCGCAGCGGTAAGCGAGGAGCGCGACACCATCGAAGACGTGCTGGAGCCATACCTCATACAGCAGGGGTTCCTGATGCGGACACCCCGGGGCCGGGTCGCCACCGGCAAGGCTTACGAGCACTTCGGCCTGCCAGCGCCGGATGCCGGCGCAACCAGCGCCGCTGACGGCGGCAACCAGCCCAAGCTCGACCTCGACTGACAGGAGTTCTCTTGCCCGAACAGCTATCCATCTTTGAGCTCATTGCCAACGCCAGCGCCCTCGTGCAGCTGGTCATGGCCGTGCTGGTCCTGGCGTCACTCACCAGCTGGGTGATGATCTTTCAGCGCTGGATCTACCTGCGTCGGGTGGCGGTGGAGGTGGATGCCTTCGAGGATCACTTCTGGTCCGGCATCGATCTGCGCGAGCTCTACCGCGAGCTGGAGGGCGAGGAAGATCTGAACGGGATCGAAAACATGTTCGTTTCCGGCTTCAAGGAGTACACGCGGCTCTCCGAGCAGTCCGGTGCCGACACCGACTCCATCATGCAGGGCGTGCAGCGCGCCATGCGGGTGTCGATGAATCGGGAAGAGGAGAAGCTGGAAACGCACCTGGCTTTCCTGGCCACTGTCGGCTCAACCAGCCCCTACATCGGCCTGTTCGGCACGGTCTGGGGGATCATGAACTCGTTCAGGAGCCTGGCGAACATGAGCCAGGCCACCCTGGCCACGGTCGCGCCCGGCATCTCCGAGGCGCTGGTGGCGACGGCCATGGGGCTGTTTGCCGCCATTCCTGCGGTGATCGGCTACAACCGCTTCTCCGCCAGGGTCGAGGTGCTGATCAAGCGCTACGAGACGTTCAGCGAGGAGTTTGCCGCCATCCTGTACCGTGCGGCACACGCCAAGCGCTGAGAGGGTTAGAAGATGGCATCGCGTCGCAAGCCCATGTCCGAGATCAACGTCGTGCCCTACATCGACGTGATGCTGGTGCTGCTGGTGATCTTCATGGCCACCGCGCCGTTGCTGACCCAGGGCGTGCAGGTCGACCTGCCGAAAGCGCCGTCCGAGCCCATCGACGAGGCGCAGAACGATCCGCTGGTGGTGTCCATGCGCGCCGACGGCGCCATCTTCCTCAACCTGGGCATGACCGATGCGGAAGACGAAGGCACCCGGGTCACGGTCTTCTCCTTAGAGGATCAGGCCGGCAAGGTGCTGCGCGCCCGGCCGGACGTGCCCGTTTACGTGAAGGCCGACCACACCCTCGACTACGGCAACGTGGTCGGGGTGATGACCGTGCTGCAGAAGGCGGGCGCTGAGTCGGTTGGCCTGATCACCGACCCGCCAGATCTCGGGGGCGGCTGACGTGACCTGGTCCCTGCGCGAATACGGGCTGCCGCTGCTGCTCGCGGTGGCGCTGCACGCGGCGCTCGGGGTCTGGCTCAGAGGCGTATGGGAGCCGAGCCGGAACGAATCGGACATCTTCAAGCCGAAGGTGGTGAACTCGACCCTCCTGGTCCTCGAGCCGAAAGCGAAGCCCACGCCGCCAAAGGCACGGCCTAAGCCGCAGCCGGATCGAGCGGCGGAAGCCAGGGCCGCCGCGGCCCGTGAGGCGGCCGCGCGTGAAGCTGCGGCGGAGCAGGCCGAGGCTCAGGCTCGTGCTGACCGGGAAGCTCAGGAACGGGCCCGCCAGGAGCTGGCGCGGCAGAAGGCCGCCCAGGAAGAAGCGGCACGCCAGGATCGCCTGCAGGCGCTGGCAGATAGCTCCTTCCTCAACTCGCTGGAAGACGAAGCCGTGGACCTGGCCGAGGCCGCGAGCGCCGATGCGGAAGCCGTGGCGCAGTCCTATCGCTTCGGTATCTATCAGAAGGTGGTGGCCAACTGGTCCAGACCGCCAAGCGCCCGGAACGGCATGGAAGCTCTGCTGCAGGTGGAGCTGGTGCCGACCGGTGACGTGGTTGCCGTGATGCTGATCGAGCCCAGCGGCAGCGCCGCGTTCGACCGGTCAGCAGAGCAGGCCGTCCGCAAAGCGCGCCGTTTCGAAGTCCCCAAGGAAAGTGCCATCTTCGAGCAGCACTTCCGCCGATTCACCCTGTTGTTCAAACCAGAGGATCTGTTGCGTTGAGCATTCCATCAGTTTCTTTCGTCGTCTCGTCATCGGTCCCGCAGGCGCTGCGTCAGCTGCCGGCGTATCTGCTGATCACCTTGGTTGCCCTCCTGGCCTTCGCTGCCGGCGTTGCCCGCGCCGCTGACAGTCTCGACACGATCATCATCGATGCCGGCTACGACAAGCAGACCAGCATCGCCATCGTTCCCTTCAGTCAGGGCCCGGAATTCGATGGCCTGCAGCCGCTGTCGGAGATCGTCGAGTTCGATCTGGCCCGGAGCGGTCAGTTTGCGCCGACGGCCCGGGACAACATGTTGTCCTTTCCTTCGAAGCGGGAGGACGTGTTCTTCCGCGACTGGCGGGTGCTTGGCGTTGAGTATCTTGTCATCGGCCGGACCGGCATCGACGCCGCGGGCAAGCTGCGCGTCGACTACCACCTGTTCGATGTCTTCAACGAGCGGGAGATGCTCGTCGACACGGTGACCACCTCGAGGTCGAAGTGGCGGGATGCCGCCCACTACGTGGCGGACGAGGTGTTCGAGGCCGTGACCGGGGTCGAGGGTGCTTTCTCCACCCGCATTCTCTACGTGCTGGCCCAGAACGTGAGCACGCCGAGCGAGCGGTTCAGCCTGCAGATTGCCGATTCGGACGGCCAGCGTTCGGAAACCCTGTTCACCTCCACCGAGCCGCTGCTCTCCGCCAGCTGGGCGCCGGACGGCAAGTCGGTGGTTTACGTCTCTTTCGAGACGGGCAAGCAGGCCATCGTGCTGCAGAACCTGGAGACCGGCAGCCGGCAGCTGATCACCAACTTCTCCGGCATCAACGGCTCGCCCATGCTGTCTCCGGACGGCCGGCGCCTGGCCATGGTGCTGTCCAAGGATGGCAATCCCGAGATCTACGTGATGGATCTGGCGGACCGGAGCCTGCGCAGGGTGACCCGGCACCACGCCATCGATACCGAGCCGAGCTGGACCGAAGATGGTCGGCACCTGATTTTCACCTCGGATCGGGGCGGGCGCCCGCAGATCTACAAGGTGGAGCTGGCCAGCAACTTCGTCGAGCGGCTGACCTTCGAAGGCCCGTACAACGCCAGCGCGACCCTGCTGCCGGACGGCGAGCACCTCGTCTACGTGCACCGACGTAACGGCGTTGATCACGTCGCCTGGCAGGACCTGGCCCGGGATGATGTGCGGGTGCTGACCCAGACCGCTCTCGATGAGTCGCCGTCCGTTGCGCCCAACGGCACCATGCTGATCTATGCGACGCAGGTGGAGGGGAGAGGTATACTTGCCGTGGTCTCGATCGATGGCCGCGTGAAGTACCGACTGCCGTCATCCGCTGGAGATGTGCGAGAGCCGGCCTGGTCCCCGTTCATCGAGACCCTCTAAGGAGAACCCCCACATGATGAGCCCCCTAAAAATAAGCAATATGCAGAACATTTTCGTCCTGTTGCTTGCCTTCGTGCTGGCAGGCTGCGCGAGCACGGCAACAGAACCCACCGAAGAAGAAGTAGCGCCGCCGGTGGAAGAGGTGGAGATGGCGCCGGAACCGGTCGAGCCGCCGCAGGAGTTCGAGGCTTTCGACCCGGACCTGAATCCTTACGTGCCCGGCACCAACCGGCTGCTGCCGCGGACCTTTTACTTCGAGTTCGATCGCGCGGTGATCGGTCCGGACGACCTCGCCTCTCTGGAGATGCACGCCACCGTGCTGCGCAACAATCGGGACCGCTCGGTGGTGATCGAAGGGCACTGCGACGAGCGCGGCACCCGCGAGTACAACCTGGCGCTCGGCGAGCGGCGGGCCGATGCCATCCGCAGCTACCTGACCTCTGCCGGCGTCTCCCCGCGGCAGATCGAAACCGTGAGCTACGGCGAAGAGCGTCCGGAGGATCCGGGTAACGGTGAAGCATCCTGGGCCCGCAACCGCCGTGCGGTGATGATTTACCGGTAACCGCTATGCACAGTCGCATTCTCAACAGCGCTCCGAGCGCCGCCCTGGCCGTCGCCCTGCTGGCTGCGGGCTTAATGCCGCTGCAACCGGTGCTGGCTCAGGAGATGGCAGAGCCCCAGAGCGCGGCGACAACGGCCGCTGAGCCGGCTGCCATGAGCAACCGGCAGCTGTCGGAGCTCTTCTACCAGATTCAGGTGCTGCAGCAGGAAGTCCAGGAGCTGCGTGGCCTGGTTGAAGAGCAGGCCTACCAGCTGAACCGTCTGGCCCGGGATCAGAAAGAGCAGTACATCGATCTGGACCGGCGCGTGGCGGGGCTGACGACGGGCGCAGCCGCTGGCGCGGGCCTGACGGCCGGCAGCAGCGCGGCGCCCGCAGGCTCACCAGGCGCTGGCTCGACCAGCTTGGGCGGCGCGCAAAGCTCGACCAGTCCGGCCGCAACGACCGCCTCCACCGGGGTCGTGGCGTTGCCGAACTCGGGTGGCATGTCCGAACGCGAGGCCTATCAGAACGCCTTCGATCTGATGAAAGGGCGCAAGTTCGACGAGTCCATCACGGCGTTCAACGACCTGATCGTCCGGTACCCGAACGGTCAGTACACACCGAACGCCTTCTACTGGCTCGGCGAGCTGCACCTGGCGCAACAGAACACCGAGCAGGCTCGGCAATCGTTCATGCAGGTGATCGGCCTCTACCCGGACCATCCCAAGGTGCCGGACACGCTCTACAAGCTGGGCGTGGCCTATCACCGCCTCGGCGACACGGCCAAGGCGATGGAGTACTTCGCCGACGTTCAGTCCCGCTATCCGCAGAGCTCGGCGGCCGGCCTCGCGGCCAGCTACCAGCAGGAGCTCCGCTGAGACGGACGCTCGCGCACTCGATCCCATGAGCAACGCCCAGGCAGAGAGGGTCGCTTCGAACAACCGGAGCGACCAGGTCAGGCTGACGGAAATATTCCTGTCGCTGCAGGGTGAATCCACGTCGGTTGGCCTGCCTACCGTGTTCGTTCGGCTCACCGGCTGCCCGCTGCGTTGCACCTACTGCGACACCGAGTACGCGTTCCACGGTGGCACCAGCAGAGGGATCAGCGAGGTGCTCGAGGAGGTGGCCGGCTACGGGGCTCGACATGTGACCGTTACCGGTGGCGAGCCGCTGGCCCAGCCCGGAGCGCTGCCGCTCATGCGTTCGCTCTGCGATGCCGGCTACGCCGTCTCCATCGAAACCAGCGGCGCGCTGGACGTATCCGGCGTGGATCCGCGGGTACGTAAGGTGCTGGATCTGAAAACACCTGGTTCCGGCGAGATGCACAGAAACCTCTGGGCCAACCTCGAGCATTGCGGCGCCGGCGATGAGATCAAGTTCGTGCTCTGCGATCGCCAGGATTACGACTGGGCGAAGCTGAAGTGTGATGAGCTCGGGCTTTACGAGCATCCGGCGGAGCTGCTGTTCTCTCCGGTCGCCGATGAGCTGCCGGCCCGAACCCTGGCCGACTGGATCGTTGCCGACCGGATACCCGTCCGCTTTCAGGTTCAGCTGCACAAGCTGCTCTGGGGCGACGAACCAGGTCGCTGATGGCTGACACAGCAAGGAAAGCCGTCGTTCTCGTTTCCGGCGGCCTAGACTCGGCGACCGTGCTCGCCGCGGCGCTGCAGCAGGGGTATGCCTGTTACGCGATCTCTTTCGATTACGGGCAACGGCACCGGGCTGAGCTCGATGCAGCCGATCGGATCTCGACGGCCCTGGGTGCGCTCGAGCATCGGGTGGTGCCGATTGACCTGTCGGCCTTCGGCGGTTCCGCGCTGACGGACGACGCCATCCCGGTGCCGGAGAGCGGTGTGGTGCCTGATGAGATTCCGGTGACCTACGTGCCGGCCCGCAACACGGTTTTTCTCTCGCTGGCGCTCGCCTGGGCGGAAGTGCTCGGTGCGACCGATCTCTTCATCGGCGTCAACGCTGTCGACTACTCCGGCTATCCGGACTGCCGCCCGGAGTTCATCGAGGCGTTCCGGCAGCTGGCCAACCTGGCGACCAAAGTGGGCGTGGAGGGGGAGGCTTTCGCCGTCCACACGCCGCTGATCGATCTCACTAAAGCCGACATCATCAGCCTGGGCACAGACCTCGGCGTGGACTACAGCCAGACCGTCTCCTGCTACCAGGCCGACGCAACTGGCGCTGCCTGCGGGAAGTGTGACAGCTGCCGCCTGCGCCGGGATGGCTTCGCAGCCGCCGGCGTTCCGGACCCTACCCGTTACTTTCAATGATCGTTAAATACTATTGATTAGATAGATATAATCGAATTTATCTATATAACGCCCGCCTGTATCTTGGCTTCCGTAACTTGAAAACGACGGAGCAAAGCCATGGAAATCAATATCGGCATCGACGCAGCGGCCAGGAAAGGAATTGCTGACGGGCTGGCACGACTGCTGGCGGACAGCTACAGCCTCTACCTGAAAACCCACAATTATCACTGGAACGTGACCGGGCCGCAGTTCACGACCCTGCACGCGCTGTTCGAGACGCACTACACCGAGCTTGCCCTCGCCGTGGACGAGATCGCCGAGCGCATCCGGGCGCTGGGCCACAGGGCCCCGGGCTCCTACTCCGAGTTTGCCGAGCTCAGCATCATCGAGGAAGACCGGGACGCACCGACCGCCAGCGAGATGATCGCCCGGCTGGTCGCGGGTCAGGAGGCGGTGGTCCGCACCGCTCGCGAGGTGATCGTGCTGGCCAGCGAGGCGGGTGATGAGCCCACCGCCGATCTGCTGACCCAGAGAATGCAGGCTCACGAGAAGAACGCCTGGATGTTGCGCAGCCTGCTCGAAGAGGCCGCCTGAGCGCGGCGTCCGTACAGACAACTCAAACCCCCAAGGAGTAAAGACAATGGAAAACAGAGAAGGAAAGCGAGTCCCCAGCGTGCAGTTTCGAGTGCGCAATGGTGACGACTGGCAAAACGTAAGCAGCGACGACGTGTTCGGGGGCAGGACGGTGGTCCTGTTCTCCCTGCCGGGCGCGTTTACGCCCACCTGCTCATCGTCGCACGTGCCGCGCTACAACCAGCTGGCAGCGAGCTTCAAAGCCCAGGGCGTCGACGACATCGTCTGCGTCTCGGTAAACGACAGCTTCGTGATGAACGAGTGGCAGGAGAGCCAGCAGGCCTGGAACCTGACCTTCCTGCCTGATGGCAACGGTGAGTTCACCGAGGGCATGGGCATGCTGGTAGACAAGGACGAGCTTGGCTTCGGCAAGCGCTCCTGGCGCTACTCGATGCTGGTCAGAGACGGTGTGGTCGAGAAGATGTTCATCGAGCCGGAAGTTCCGGGTGATCCGTTCGACGTCTCTGACGCTGACACCATGCTGGCCTATCTGGCGCCAGAGGCGCCGGCCGTGCTCGATGCGGTGGTGTTCACCCGTAAGGGTTGCCCGCACTGCACGCGTGCCAAGCAGGCGCTCGAGGCAGCCGGGATTGCGCACGACGTGATGCTGCTGAATCGGGACTTCAGCGATCGCACCCTGCGCGCCGTATCCGGCCGCACCAGCGTGCCGCAGATCTTCGTCAACGGCGAGCTGATCGGCGGTGCGGATGAGCTCGAGGCCTGGCTGAAGCGTCCGACCCTGCCTGCCAACGAGGCGGCCTGAGCTGCCCTCCGCTCGGCCCGGAGCCCTAACTCCGGGCTGAGCGTCCCTAAATCAGGTTCCTGATTCTTGAAATAGCTGGTCGATTGCGAAAATCCGTGTGCCGTGCGGGTTTCTGGTGAGCCACCAGGCAACGGCACCGGTAGCGTTGTCCCTCCCTTGCGACGGAGCGGGACGACAATGCAGCCAAACGAATCCCTTCAAGGCCCTGAAAGTGCTGGCCGGGAAAGCCAGGCCAGCCGCGATGCGCTGCTGCGCAGCCTGACCATTGACCGAGTTTCCGACAGGCCAGCTGACGATGCCCCGGCCAGACGACGCTGGCTGGTTTACTTAGCGCCGATCCTGCTCATCGGCGGCCTGTTCATTCTGCTTGATCCCACGGGCAGTTCGGCCCGCGTTGATTCGCAGCCGCTGGCATCCGACGCCCCGGCCGAGCCTGCGGGCAAATCGTCCGCACAGGCGAGCGCGGTAGCCCGCAACACATCGACTCTCGATGTTCCTCAATCCGACCTGACGCTCGGCGCCGGTTCACCGGTGCTGAATGCCTCCGGTTACGTCATCGCTCGCCGTGCCACCACCGTCAGCTCTAAAGCCACCGGCAAGGTGGAGGCGGTGCTGGTCGAGGAGGGCATGACGGTGGAAGCCGGCCAGGTCCTCGCGCGGCTGGATGCTTCGCTGGAGCAGGCCCAGTTGGGGCTCGCCGAGGCGGAGGTGGAAGCTGCGCTTGCACGTCGGGCGGAGCTGGATGCCGAAATTGCCCGGGCGCGAGCGGAGCTTGGCCGCTGGCTGTCGCTGCACGAACGCGGCCTGGCCAGCGAGTCCCGACTCGACGAGCTCGATGCCGACCTGGACACGCTGCTGTCCAGGCAGTTTCGAGCAGGCAAGGACATCCTGATCGCCCGGCAGCGGATGGCCATGCAGCAGGTCCGGCTCGACGATCAGACCATCCGCGCCCCCTTTGCCGGCACCGTGGTGCAGAAGTCGGCGCAACCCGGAGAGATGATCTCTCCGGTTTCCGCAGGCGGTGGCTACACCCGAACGGGCATCTGCACCATCGTCGACATGACCTCGCTGGAAGTCGAGGTGGACGTCAACGAGGCCTACATCAACCGCGTTTACCCGCAACAGCCGGTGGATATCCGGCTCACGGCCTATCCCGAGCATCGCTACCCGGGCGAGGTGCTGGCCGTCATCCCAACCGCGGACCGCAACAAAGCCACGATCCGGGTGCGGCTCAGATTTTTGGAAACGGACAGCCGCGTGCTGCCGAACATGGGCCTTCAGGTTGCCTTTCACGATCAGGCCATCAAGTCCTGAGGGGCGGGACGAGCATGCAGACAGGAGGAGTTGCAGTGACCAATAGCATCATCAGCTGCCGGGGATTAACCCACCGTTATCAACGTGCGCAGGAAAGCGTCACGGTCTTCGAGCAACTCGACCTGGCGATCCGGGCCGGCGATTTTGTTGCCATCATGGGGCCTTCGGGATCCGGCAAGACGACGCTGCTGAACCTGCTTGGCGGGCTGGAGCAGCCGACCGCGGGCCGGATCGAGATCCAGGGGTTGGATGTGTCGCGCCTGAACAGCAAGGCGTTGGCGAGCTGGCGGGCCGGCAGCGTCGGCTTCGTCTTCCAGTTCTACAACCTGCTGCCCGTGCTGACCGCGCGGGCCAACGTGGAGGTGCCGCTGCTGCTGACGCGGCTGCCGCGCAGGGAGCGGCGGCAACGGGTCGATGCGGCGCTGACCCTGGTGGGGCTGCTCGAGCGCGCCGAACATCGACCCGCAGAGCTCTCCGGCGGGCAGCAGCAGCGGGTGGCCATTGCCCGCGCCATCGTCGCGGACCCGCAGATACTGATCTGCGACGAGCCGACCGGCGACCTGGACCGCAAAACCGCTGACGAGACGCTGACGCTGCTGAAGGCGCTCAACGAGGATCTGGGCAAAACCATCGTCATGGTCACCCACGACGCTCGAGCGGCGGCTTTCGCCACCACCGTCCTGCACATGGACAAGGGTCAGCTGGCGGAGGCGGCATGAGTGCTGCAGGTCTGATCGCTGCGGGCCTGAAGCGGAACCTGCTGAGGACAACGCTGACCGTTGCCTCCCTGGCAGTGGCCTTTCTGCTCTACGTGCTGCTGCGGGCGCTGCTCGATGGTTTGAGCGGGGGCGGTTCGGCGACGGAAGACCGGCGTCTGATCGTCGACGCCAGGTACTCGATGACAGACAACGTGCCCATGGCCCACGTGCACACGATCAACGGGCTGCCTGGCGTCGCGGCGACGGCGCCCATGGTCTGGTTCGGCGGTTACCACCAGGACCCGCAGCAGTCGTTCACCACGCTTGCGGTTGACCCAGATGCCTATCTCGAGGTGTTCCGGGAGATTCAGGCGACGCCCGAAGCGCTGGCGGAGTTTGCAGCGGTACTGCGTGCGGTGCTGGTGCACGAGTCGCTGGTTGAGCGCTACGGATGGCAGGTCGGTCAGCTCATTCCCCTGACTGGAGACATCTGGCCGAAGGAAGACGGCAGCTGGGACTGGGAGTTTCTGCTGGCGGGCAGCTACAGCCTGCCTGCTGGCAGCCGGGTGCCCGCTGCGTTCCTCCTGAACCTGGACTACTTCCACGAGTCGGTGGTGGGCTGGGCCAAAGATCAGGCAGGGTGGGTCGTGCTGCGCCTGCAGCCGGCGGCGGAATCGGCGGCGGTTGCGCGAGCCATCGATGCACGTTTCGAAAACTCCGCCGACCCGACCAAGACCATGTCCGAAGATGCCTACGCCGAAGAGATGGCCAATGAGCTCGGCAATCTGGGCATGGTTGCAGGGCTGGTTCTGGGCGCCGTGTTCTTCACCCTGCTCCTGCTCACAGCAAACGTCGTCTCCCTTGGGTTCAGGGAGCGGCTCACGGAGTTCGCGACGCTGAAGGCGCTTGGGTTTCAGGATGGCCGGATCTCCTCACAGGTTCTGGCTGAAGCCGTCCTGCTCTGCCTGGTGGGGGCGGGTGCAGGGATTCTGATCGCCTTCAGCCTGGCGCCACTGCTCGAGACGGCGCTGATGGGTGCCTTCGGCGGCTTCCGCGTTCGCCTGGCGCACGTTCTGGAAAGCCTGCTGGTGGCGCTGCTGCTCGGCGCTCTGGTCGGGCTCCTGCCGTCGCTGCGAGCCTGGCGGCTACCGGTGGCGCAAACGCTGCGGGAGGTGGATTGAAATGAAGCAGGTTCTGGCAGTGGTGGAGATGAGCCTGCGCAGCATCGGCGGACGCCTGCCGACGGCCCTGGTTGTGGTGACCAGCATCGGCGGCGTGGTAGCGATCCTGATCGGGCTGCTGGCCATGTCCGCCGGCTTCCGGGCGGCGCTGGTCGATACGGCGAAAGCGGATCGGGCGCTGGTGCTGCGCGGCAGCAGCAGCAACGAGATGGACGGTTGGCTGACCTTCGAGGAGCTCGCCGTGCTGCAGAGCATGGCGGCGCTGACGGTGGTCAGCGGTGAGGTTTACGTGACGATGAACGCAAACCAGAGGGGGGCTGGAACGGCCGCGGATGTGGTGGTTCGAGGCGTTGGCGATGCGGCTTTCCGCCTGCGCCCCGAGGTCGCCCTCAGCGCTGGTCGCAAGTTCGAACCTGGCCGCAACGAAGTGATCGTCGGCGCCAAGGCTGCCGCCCTCTACGAAGGCCTGGAAATCGGCGACGAGATCGAGGTGCGTGGCAGCCGCTGGCAGGTGGTGGGCCACTTCACGGCTGCAGGCACCTCGGTCGAGTCTGAGATCTGGGTGGATCTGCCGATCGCCCAGAGCGTGTTCCGACGGACGTTGAGTCTGGCCCGGGTTGGCGTGGCGCCTGGCAAAGCCGCCGAGGCTCAGCAGCTGGTCAGCGAGGATCCGAGGCTCGATCTGGTGCTCGTTCCCGAGGTCGAGTTCTACGCCGAGCAGTCCCGGGTGCACGCCGGTCTGATCGAGACCTTTGCTTACCTCGTTGCCGGCATCATGGCCCTGGGTGCCGTTGCTGCAGCGTTGAATGCCATGTTCACCGTGGTCGATCAGCGGTCGAAGGAAATCGCCACGCTCAGAGCGTTGGGATTTGGCGCCGGCAGCGTGGTCACGGCGGTGCTGGCCGAGTCGGCATTGCTGGCTCTGGTGGGTGCGGTGCTCGCCGGAGCCCTGGTCTATCTCGGCTTTGATGGCTACGTGGCCAGCACCCAGAACGCGGCAGCGGGAAATCAGGTTGCCTTCGCGCTGACGGTCAGTCCGGAGATACTCTGGCAGGGATTGGCTGGGGCGCTGACTGTGGGCATGCTGGGCGGGCTGCTGCCGGCGCTTCGAGCAGCCCGCTGCCCGATCGCGGTAGCGCTTCGAAGCAGGTAGGGCCGGGAAGCAATAGAGAGCTTGCTAGAGCAGGGAGAGGAGACAGCTTGGACGCGCTCTACGTGGTCAACGACACCGTTGCCATCACCATGTTTCTGCTCATCGCGGCCGGCTTTGCCGTGTCGGCGCCGACCCGCGCCATCGCCTGGCTGATCGCGCTGATCTGCTTCAGCTACATCGCCTATCTGCTCAGCGCCAGGCAGGACTACGCGTACTACATCCCGGCCGAGCTGCAGCTCAGCTTCGGTGCCGTGTACCCGCTGCTGAACATCGCCAGAAACAGCATCTCGGCCCTGTTCCTGCTGCTCAGCCACTTCCTGTTCCGGGACGAGCAGCAGTTTCCCCGGCCGCTCGCGGCGCTGATCGCGCTGCAGCTGATCCTCGAGGAGCCCGTCGGGTGGTTTGTCAGCGGTGCCTGGGAGGCAGCAAATCCGTTCTGGATGTTTCTGATTTACGAAGGCATCCCGGCCTGCCTGCAGATGTTTTTCCTGCTGGTCGCCAGCTACTGGGTGATCATGGAACTGCACCTCGATCTCATTCGCCGCCGGCGGGTGGCCAGGATCTTCATGCTCTGCGTGGTGGTAGGGCAGGGGCTGATGTCGCTGCTGATCGAGCGGATCGGCTTTATGGGCGGCCTGGTGCCCTCCTGGGCCATGTACCCGGTGCATCATGCGCTGGTGGCGGTGCAGGCCGCGGTCGGTACCGCCATTGTCATCAGCCTGCTCAGGCGTGACCTCCTGGAGTTTCTCGTTCGCGAGCCGGAGAGCGATGCGCAGCAGGCCGCCGAGCGGCTGGCAGAGGATCGGGCGGTGGCCCGATTGCAGGCGCTGCTGGAGGAGGAGCGCGTTTATCAGCAGATGGGGCTCACCGTGGCGGATCTGGCCAAACGGGCTGGCATTCCCCAGTACCGGCTGCGCGATCTGATCCACAACGAGCTGGGCTTCCGGAACTTCAACGCCTTCCTGCATCACTATCGGATTGCCGAGGTGGCGGCGGCGCTAGAGGACGAAGCCCAGGACCAGGTGCCGATCCTGACCCTGGCCCTGACCGCGGGCTATCAGTCCATCAACCCGTTCAACCGCGCCTTCAAGGAGCTGAAAGGGGTGACGCCTTCCGAGTACCGATCACGGCGATCGGGATAGTTGACAAATACGTGAGTAATCAAGCAATATTCACGTATGAATACAGCAAATGACACAGAAGCGAGCAAAAACCTGGCTTTCGAGCTCCTCGATGCCGCTGGATATCTGGAGCGCCGGCTGGACCGGGCACTCTCCACCATCCGTGGCCTGAGCTTCTCCGAGTATCGACTGCTGCGGGCGCTGGCCGCACAGCCGGAGGCCCGGGCCATGCGGGTGGATCTGGCGCAGGCGGTGGGGCTGACCCCATCTGCGGTCACCCGGGCGCTGAAGCCGCTGGAGAAGCTCTGCTACGTGGAGACGCTGAAGAGCGATCGGGACGCCCGGCGCAGCCTCGCCTGCCTGACGGACAGCGGCCGTGAGCTCCTGTCCGACGCGGAAGGGATCGCCAGAGACGTGCTCACGACCCTGCCCATTGATTCGCTTACCGGCACCGGTCTGGACGAGTTCCTGCGCAAGGTCGGTGAGCGGGTTTGAGGTGACAGGGCGTGGCAGAGGCACCTGACCTCAATGCCGGCGCTCTGGCGCCGGTCGCCGAGGAGCGGCTGCTCACCGACCTGCCCGTCCGCGGTCGGATTCCGCCTGCACTCTCCGGCATGCTGGTGCGGAACGGGCCGAATCCATTCAGCGGCTTTTTCAGTGGTGAGGGGATGCTCAGCTGGTGGCCGGAAGCGGCCATGCTGCACGGGATTACCTTTGCCGACGGCCAGGTCTCGAGCTACCGCAACCGCTGGCTCCGAACCCGTGCCTGGGCGGCTCATTTCGAGCACTTAGAGCATGAGGACGCGGCGGCTCTTCCGGAAACGAACCCCAACGTAAACGTCGTTCGCCACGCCGGCGTCGACCTGGCGCTGGCCGAAGGTGGGCCACCGCTGGCGATCGATGCGGCGCTCGGTACCGGGCCTGTTCCGCCGGCGCTGGTGTCCGGCCTGACCGCACATCCGAAAGTTGATCCGCTGACGGGCGAGATGATCTGGTTTCGCAGCAGCTGGGCTGAGCCCTATCTGGTCTATGGTGTTTCTGACAGCGAGGGGCGGGTTCTGGTGGAGCAGCCGGTGTTGCTGCCCGGTCCGGCGATGATGCACGACTTCGCGATCACCGAGCGGTACAGCCTCTTCCTCGATCTGAACGTGGCCTATGACCTGTCGCTGTTCGAGCGTGGCCTCAGGATCCCGATCCGCTGGTTCGATGAGCGCCAGGCTCGGATCGGCGTGCTGCCTCGGGCGGGCGGCGAGGTCCGCTGGTTCGAGGTGGCGCCCTGCTTCATCCAGCACGTGGCGAATGCCTACGAGGCCGATACCGATCGGATCGTTCTCGATGCGGTCCGCTATCGGAAGTTCCTCGAGCTCAGCGAAGATGGGGCGGCGTTTGCCGCCAATCCGCTTGGTCAGCTCTGGCGTTACGAGATCGATCTGAGCGCCGGGCGCGTCCGCGAACGGCAGGTGGTCTCAGAAGACGTGGAGATGCCACGCATCAACGAGGCGCGCACCGGCAGGCCGCATCGATACGTTTACACGGTCCTGCAGCCGACGGACCAGGAGATGCGCGGCGTGGCGAAAATGGACGTGAGCGCCGGCCGGACCCTGTCTTACCTGCCATCCCCAGGTGATCAGAACAGCGAGCCGGTGTTCGTGGCGGATCCTGCCCGTGCCTCGGCCGAGGACGGCGGTTGGCTCCTGGTATGCGTCTATCGGGCGGCTTCCGACACCAGCGATCTGCTGATCCTGGACGCGCAGAGCATGGCGGAGGTGGCTCGGGTCAGCTTGCCCGTCCGCATCCCGGCCGGATTCCACGGGGCATGGCTGCCGGATTAGCCGCGCGATTAGAAGCTTCTCTATATATCTCTTGAAAGATATATATTGATAAGGCAATATACGCCTTCAATCAGACGCTGACCGCACGACATGACTCAGAACCAGGACACTTTCCAGATTCTCGCGGAGCCGAGCCGCAGGGTGCTGCTGCAGGCGCTCCTTGATGGCGAGGCGCCGGTGAACACGCTGGTAGACGTATCCGGCATGAGTCAGCCGGTTGTGTCGAAACATCTGAGGATCCTGCGCGAGGCGGGCCTGGTGGCGGTACGACCGGTCGGCCAGCGGCGGCTGTACAGCCTGAAAACGGAACCTTTACGTGGCCTGGATGAGTGGCTCGAGCCTTATCGGCAGTACTGGGCCAACCGGCTGGACGCGTTGGAAGCGCATCTGGCGGTATCAGGATCAGCAGAGACGAGCAGAAGAGGGGAGAAGGAATGAGCGAGCAGGAAGAGAACCGATACGGCACGGTGCACCACATGCCCGACGGCCGGGTACAGGTCCGCTTCGAACGGCGTCTGCCGTACGCGGTGGAAACCGTCTGGGCAGCGCTGACGGTGCAGGAGCAGCTGGATGCCTGGATGCCCGGCGTGCGTTTTGAGCCAAGGCAGGGCGGCACCTACGAGATCTGGTTTGGGGGCGACTGTGACGGGCCGGCGCACGTCAGCGGTGCGGTGGCGGCGTTCGAGCCGCCTCACGTGCTGCAGCTGGGCACCATTCGCTGGGAGCTGAGCGAGGCGGAAGATGGCTGCCTGCTGAAGTTCAGCGACGTGCTGGTCTTCGAAGGGCCGCGGAGTCAGGCCGACATCACCAATGCGGTGCTCGGTGGCTGGCACAACTATCTGGACCTGCTGGAAGATGCGCTGGCCGGACGGCCGGTCGACCACCAGCAGCCGGAGCCGGATTACGCGGCGCGGGCGGTGCCGGGTCGGCCTGACTGAGCGGCAGGCGCGTTGGCAGGCCGGGCCTCAGCCGTAGTGGACGAGGCTGGCAAGCCAGCCTGTCAGGCCCGCAAACCAGGCCGAGGTGGCGATCGGCACGTGCAGCAGCTGCGGCACCACGTTGACCGCAGCGCCGATCAGGGTGGCCCGATGCGGCCGGCCCAGCGTGCGCCAGTCGTAGGCCAGCAGCGCGACGATCCAGGCGTTCATCGTCAGGTACATGATCAGGTAGATCATCGGGTGCGAGAAGCCGATGCCGAACAGCGCGTCGTAGATCCGATTGATGCCGGCGCCCAGCAGCACCACGGTGGCAAGCAGGATGTAGCGCTTGTGAGCCGCGCCATCATGGACGTTGCGGATGGCCAGGACGAAGAGCACCGGGAAAACCACCAGCGCCAGCAGGCTGATGTAGGTCAGCTCGTAGACACCTTGCGCGCCCTGCTCGAGCATGCCGGCAGTGAACAGCAGCGTGATCTGGGTGCCGAGGATGACCATTGCCATCGCGATGCCGATACCCAGCATGCCCAGGCTGCGATGCAGCGGACGATTTTTCAGGTTGATGAGGAGCGACTGGAAAACCAGCAGCAGCATCCAGCCGAAGTAGAAGAAGCCGTGCACATGAACAATGGGTGCCAGCGGCTGCAGGGTGCCTGTCCCGAGCGGGACCAGATAGGTGATGCCGAAGCCGATGAAGACGACCGCCGCCATGGTCACCGTCATCCAGAACATGAAGGCGGCCTTTATCGTGCCTCGTTCGCGGGTCACCGCTGCGGTCTCTGCCATGATCCCCTCCCAGGTCATGTCAGCGAGCCCTGAGCATAACAAGCCGCCCACAGGAGCGCACCCGCCACAGCGCTCCGGCGCGCCTTCGCGGCGGCTGGCGGGTGATCAAAAGTGCAGGGAGAGGGTGGTGGGTCGTCTGGGGCTCGAACCCAGGACCAACGGGTTAAAAGCCCGGTGCTCTACCAACTGAGCTAACGACCCTGCGAAAAAGAGCGCGTATTGTACAAGGCGCTTTTCGGAAGGCAAGGTCGATCTTGCCGGCGGGGCGGACGGCCTCAGAGCGCCTCCAGATGGGCGCGCGTCGCTTCGTCCGCCGGGAAGAAGGTCTCCACTGAGAGCTCCTCCAGCGTCACGCTCTGGGCGGAGCCGAAGTGTGCCAGCATGGTGAAGAAGCGCCAGGTCTGGCCGTCCTTCTGCATGGTCATGGCCAGGGCCGGCTCCGGTGCCGATGTCCAGTCCGGCTGCCGCCACTCGGCGGGTGCTTCCGGGTGATGGGTGATTTCTTTGATCAGCTCGGGGAGGTAAGGGTCCCGGGGATTCAGCAGCAGCGCCCGCCTTGCTCTGGCGAGAAAGCTGAACACCAGGGACTGCCAGTCGCTGATGTAAGGCTTCAACCCCTCCTCGCGCAGGCACAGTCGTACGACCTGAAACTCGGTAGGCGAGCCGATCGCCTCCAGCGCCGCGAAGATGTCCACGAACTGCCCGAAGAAGTTCAGCGCGCCCTGATTGGCCATCACCAGGTTCCAGCGGCCGTCCAGCACCATGGCCGGAAACGGCTCGTGATGATCCAGGGTTGCCTGCAAGGCTTCCTGAAAGAGCTCGGTGCCCTGTCCCTCCAGTGGGCTCTCCGACCAGGCAGGTGCGAAGCCGGCGCTCTGCAGCAGGGCGTTCTGCTCCCGGAGCGGTACGTCCAGCGAATCGGCCAGCGCCAGCACCATGGCCCGACTCGGGCGCGAGCGGCCGGTTTCCAGAAAGCTGATGTGACGCTGCGAGATTCCGGACAGGGAAGACAGTCCCAGCTGGCTGACCCGACGGTGCTGGCGCCAGTCTTTCAGCAGGGCGGCAAAATCGACCACAGGCGTGTCGAGCGTGGCTTCACTCATGACGGCTTCCTCGCTAAAGAGCCATCAGTCTAGCTTTGAGGCGTTTGGAATCCATTACCTTCGAGGTAATTGGCAGTATGACCCCTGCCGGCTAGGGTGAAGACCCTCCGCTTACTGTTCCGTCTGGAGAGCAATGATGAAAAACCTCTACCTGGTTCTGGCGATCGCCGGCGCGGTGGTCCCCTATCTGTTCTTTTTCCAGTTCTTCAATGAGGCAGGCGTCGATCTGCCCGCGTTCATCGGTGCCCTGTTCGCGAACGGGGCTGCAGGAGGCTTCACCGCCGATCTGCTCATCACCTCCCTGGTTTTCTGGATTTACATCTTTAATCGCAAAGAGGGGCCGACGCCCTGGCCGTTCGTGGTGCTGAACCTCACCATCGGCCTGTCCTGCGCGCTGCCGGCATACCTGTATGTCAGTCTGCGCGCGGCCGAGGCAGAGGCGGCGCCGGCCTGAGGGGTATCAGAGGTCGAACTTGTGCCGCTCGGTGTGCGCGGCGAGGAACGACCAGATCTGCCGGTTCAGCCCGTCGTCTGCCTCCTCCGCCCAGGCGTGCAGCTCGATGAGCAGCTTCAGGCCCTGATCGAGCCACGCCGTAACGGCGGTCAGCGTCAGGTTCTCGGGCTCGCTGGCGCAGAAGGCTGAGCGGGCGTCCGCGCCGGGCGCGGCCTTCGGAGCAGCGCTGAAGAGCGCCTTCAGGGCTTCTGCGTCCGCCATGCGATTCGCCACGCCGCTCTCCAGCTCCGCGCCGAGCAGCGACATGAGCAGGCTGATCAGCCCGGTGTCTGCCTGAGTGAACGGGTCGCCGAGTTCCGGGATGACCCGGACGCCGAGGCGGCCAGCCAGATCGTTCAGTGCTTCCCGGGCGCGCGGAATCATACGAGTGGCTCCGTCAGCCTGTGTTCGGAGTCCGGCCGCAGGCGATCGACCAGGATCCGGTTCTGCCGATCGGTCATCATCCAGCCGGCGATTGCCAGGATCGGCTCCTTGGTGCTGCCGTTAGCGAAGTCCTCGCTGGAAGAGATCCAGATCGCCAGCCCTTTCAGCGACGCGAAGACCTGCCACCAGCGGAACGCCTGCCGATCGACGGTCAGGCCGCTGGCCTTTTCCCACAGCGAGATGGCAGCCTCACGGGGCAGCAGGCCGCCCGCCAGGTTCTTGTCCGGCCAGCCCCAGAGCGGATCCAGCGACCAGGCGAGATCTTCCAGCGGGTCGCCGATGTGCGCCATCTCCCAGTCGAGCAGGGCGGGGATCTCGCCGGCCTGGTTGTAGAGGAAGTTGCCGGAACGGTAGTCGCCATGCACCAGGCAGAGCCGAGCGGATGGCTCCGGCAGGTTCCGGGTGAGCCAGCGGATGGTCGCTTCCGCCACCGGCTGGCTGGTCAGCGCATCATCGCGAATCACGTCTGACCAGTAGTCGAGCTCCCGTCTGGCCGCATGCTCCGGGGTTTCCATGAACCCGGTGACGCCCAGCTCGTCGATGTTCATCGCCGCCAGCTCGCCGAGCAGCGTCCACTTCCGTTCGGCGATCCGCTTGCTCACCGACTGGTACTCCGGCAGCGCCAGGTTGGCGATGGCGCTCTCGCAGCCGGTGACCTCAGCCATCAGCGAGAACGGTCGTTCGAGCACCGCCTCGTCCTCCTCCAGCAGCAGTGGTTCCGGCACCGGTAACCCTGCCCGCCAGGCGGCCTCGTAGGTTCTGTATTCCAGGGACCGTTCCGTGTCGATCAGGCTGGAAGGCGGATCCCGGCGCAGAATCACCCCGCGGCTCTCGCCGTCGATGCTGAGACGAATCCGGTAAGTCTCCCGGGAGGCACCGCCCGGGATCTGCTCGATGTGCTGGTGGCTGACGTCCGCCTGCCAGGTGCGCGACAGGTAGTCGGTCAGCCTGCTGGCCAGGTCTTCCTGGGCTTGAGACATAGGGATGGGGTCTGCTGGTGCGGGATCCGGTACGAACGGCAAAGGTAGCCCAGCCCTCCATGCAATTGCTAGAGTGGTGGATTCGGGGATTCAGCAATAGGCCAGGGGCACAGAAGCATCTATGGGCATGAGCCTGGAAGGACAGCACGCGCTCGTAACGGGTGGCGGCAGCGGCATTGGTCTGGCCAGCGCCCTGGCCCTGGCGGCCGATGGGGCTCGGGTGACGCTCCTCGGCCGCAATGCGGAAAAGCTGGCTGCAGCAGCGGCCGAGTTCCCCGCCGGCAGCCAGGTGGACGTGCACGCAGCTGATGTGGCGGACGAGGCTCAGGTCGAGGCGGCCATCCGCGCGGCGGACAGCAGGGCGCCGCTGACGATCGCGGTGGCCAACGCGGGCACCGGAGACATCGCGCCGCTGGTTGCAACCGACAGCGAACGCTGGCGATCGGTGCTGGCCACCAACCTCGATGGCTGCATGTACACCTTCAAGCACGCGGCGCGGGTGATCGGTCGGGCAGGTGGTGGCGCGATGTGCGCCATCTCCTCCATCGCCGGCGTGCGTACCCATCGCTTCATGCACGCCTACGGGGTCAGCAAGGCCGGTATCGATATGCTGGTCCGCGGCGCCGCGGATGAGCTTGGAGTGGCGGGCATCCGCGTCAACAGCGTCTGCCCGGGGCTGGTGGATACGGACATCGCCCAGGGCCTCTTTGGAACCGAAGACGTGCATCAGGACTACCTGGACTGCATGCCGCTCGGGCGCACCGGCGTGGTTGCGGACATTGCCCAGGCTGTCCGCTTCCTCTGTGGCCCGGAATCTTCCTGGATCACCGGGGTCAATCTCTCCGTGGATGGCGGGCATCATCTGCGCCGCGGACCGAATTACGACACTTTTTCCAAGGCCATGTTCGGTGCGGAGATCACCGCCGGCCGCTACGATTCTCTGGAGTAAACATGAGTCGTCTGAGCAATCTGAGTCGATCCATCGAAGGGTCGGTTGCCATCGTCACCGGCGCTGCCAGCGGCATGGGCGCCGCCACCGCCAAGCTCTTTGCCGAGCAGGGCGCTCGGGTGGCCGCGCTGGATCTGAACGAAGCGCCGCTGGCTGCGGTGGTTGAGGAGGTCCAGACGGCTGGCAAACAGGCGAAAGGCTGGACCATCGATCTGGACGACGCCGAGGCGATAAAGGCGACCTTCGCGGAGATCGGCACCCACTTCGGCGGCATGGACATTCTGGTCAACAACGCTGGTATCTCCATCCCCGCGCCCATCGATACCGAGGAGTATGAGGATGCCTGGCAGCTTTCTCTGTCGGTCCTGCTGACCGCCCACACCCGGACTATCAGGGCATCACTCCCATATCTTCGGCAGTCGGCGCACGCGCGGATCGTCAACATCGCCTCCACCGAGGGCCTGGGCGCGACCAAGTTCGGCAGCCCCTACACGGCAGCCAAAACCGGCGTGATCGGGCTTACCCGCTCACTGGCCGTGGAGCTCGGCAGCGAGGGCATCACCGTAAACTGCATCTGCCCGGGGCCGATCAACACCGGGATGACCTCGGCGATCCCGGATGACGCCAAAGCGGAGTTCGCCCGGCGCCGGGTGGCCCTGAAACGCTACGCGGATCCGGAGGAGGTCGCCCAGGCGACGCTGAGCCTGGTGCTGCCGGCATCCAGCTTCATAACGGGGGTTGCGCTGCCGGTCGATGGTGGCCTCACCATCCGGAACGCCTGATCGTGGCAGAAGCAGTAAAGTCACCGGCGGCAGAGCTGCCGGATCGGGTCGCCTGGCCCACCATCTTCGCCTACGGCACGCCGGGCACCGGCGCCGGCTACATGTATCTGATGCTGGCGCTGTACGTGATGAAGTTCGCCACGGACGTGCTGCTGATCGCGCCCGCCATCATGGGCGTGATCTTCTCGATCTCACGGATCTGGGATGCGGTCTCGGACCCGGTGGTGGGCTACCTCTCGGATCGCACCCGACTGAGCTACGGTCGGCGGCGCTCCTGGATCCTCGCCAGCTGCATCCCCATTGGCGCCACCTTCATCATGGTCTTCGCGCCGCCGGAGAGCCTGACCGGCACGGCCCTGGTGATCTGGATGGCGGTGGCCATCATCGGCTTCTACTCGGCCATGACCGTGTTTTTTGTGCCCCATCTTTCGCTCGGCGCCGAGTTGTCCACCAGCTACCACGAGCGCAGCCGCCTGTTCGGGATGCGGCACGGCTTCTACACCTTCGGCTCCATCCTGTCGCTGATCAGCTTCTACCTGCTGATCTCCGCGGAACAGGAGGGCAGGGAGGTAGTCCGGGCCGAGGCCTTCGATCTGGCCCTGCTCGCTGCCGGTATCATGGTGGTGCTGATCGTCGTCTCGGTGAGCCGGCTGAAGGAGCGAACCGAGTACCAGGGACGGGTGAACGACAACCCGTTCCAGGCCTTCAGAGACGTCTGGCGCAATCCGCATGCGCGGCTGCTGATCGTGGTGACCTTCATCGAGCAGGTCGGCTCGGCCGCAATCGGCGTGCTGACTCTGTACGTCACTCAGTATGTGGTCGGCGCGCCGCTCTGGGCGCCGATCATCATCCTCTGCTACATGGTGCCGTCGTCGCTGTCCGTGCCCATGTGGCTGCCGCTGTCCCGCCGCTTCGGCAAGGTGCGGCTGTGGATGTTCTCCATGCTGCTCACCGGCTTCTCGTTCGGCGCCATGTTTGCGCTGCCGTTCCTGGAAGGGGTGGACTTCAAGATCTTCTACATCTGCTTCTTCGCCGTCACCGCGGGCCTGGCAGCGGGCTGCGGCGGCACGCTGTCCCCTTCCATTCAGGGCGACGTGATCGACTACGACGAGATGGTGACCGGAGAGCGGAAAGAAGGCTCCTACTTCGCGGCCTGGAACTTCGTCTACAAGGGCGCCACCGGCGTGATGATGCTGCTGACCGGCTTCGTGCTGCAGGGCGCGGGCTTCGTGCCGAACGAAGAGCAGACCATGACCGTGCAGGTGTCGATGGTCACGCTGTACGGCCTGTTCCCGCTGGTCTGCTACCTGATCGGCGCGGCGCTGTTCACCCGCTTCAAGCTGGACGAGAAAGAGCACGCGAAGATTCGCAAAGTGCTGGACGAACGGGCGGCTGGCAACGGCTAACCGCTGCCGGGCTCAATCGCCGGCAGCTTCGGCCAGGTTGCGGATTTTCTCCACGACGACCGGGTCCAGATGCCCGTCCGGGATCAGGCCGTTGTCGGACTGGAAGAGGCTCACAGCCCCCCGGGTTGCCGGCCCGAGCCGACCGTCCGGCTCGCCCGGATCGTAGCCCAGATCCTTCAGCTGAGTCTGCAGCGCCATCAGGTCGTCGTTGGAGAAACGTAGATCGTCTTCTGGTGGCGCTGTCTGCAGCCGACCGGCACCGGCGATCCGATCGGCCAGGTGGCCCACCGCCAACGCGTAGTAGACGGAACGGTTCCAGCCCATGATCACGTCGAAGTTGTCGTAAGTCAGGAAGGCGGGGCCCCGATGGCCGGCCGGGAGACGTAAGGCGGCATCCACCGGTACGGTCGCCAGCGGATGACCAAAGGCGTCGGTGACGCCGAGCTTGCGCCAGTCGCCGAGCGGCTTTTTGATCGCGCCGCGGCTCAGGCCGTAGTCGAAGCCTTCCGGCAGCTGCACCTCGCGGCCCCAGCGTAATCCCGCTTCCCAGCCCAGGGCCTGCAGAAAGTTGCCGGCCGATGCCAGCGCATCCTCGGTGCTGGCGAACAGATCACGACGGCCATCGCCATCGTAGTCCACCGCGTACTTGAGGTAGGCGCTCGGCATGAACTGCACGTGGCCCATGGCCCCGGCCCAGGAGCCGTTCATGTCTTCGAAAGCCACGTCACCGCCGTCGATGATTCTCAGTGCGGAAATGAGCTCGCCGGTGAAGTAGCGGCTGCGCCGACGGTCGCAGGCCAGCGTGGCCAGGGAGCTGGGGATGGCCATCTTGCCCAGGTAGCTGCCGAAGTTGGTCTCCAGGCCCCAGAACGAGACCAGATACTGCGGCGGCACGCCGGTCTGGTCGCGAATGGCTTCCAGCAGATCTCGATGAGTAACCAGCATCTCGCGGCCCTTCTCGACCCGGGCTGAGGTGACGCGACGATTGAAGTAGTCGGCAAAGGTCTGGGTGAACTCGGGCTGCCGCCGGTCGAGCTCCAGCACCCTTTCTGACAGCTGCACCTGGCCAAGCACGCGTTCCGTGGTCTCGGGGCTGATGCCGGCCTCCATGGCGGCTTCTCTGAACGTGACGAGGCAGGATTCGAAAGCGGTCTGATCGATGGGTGGCGGCGAGTCAGCCGCGCCGACCGTGCCTGCGAGCAAGCTGAGTAAGATGCTTGTCAGTGATCTGGCAGATCTGGGTCCGGCGGATGCCGGCGACCGCTCAGATGGCTTCGAGGTTCTCTTCCGCGTCGCTGCTGACGAGGGTGAGGGCAGCCTCTTGAACAAACGGGGAGAGGTCTTCCAGGAGCATCTCCGGATCCAGCCGACCAAGCGGCCCCTGGGCGAGTTTCTGTAAACCTCGGGCAATGTCTGACAATCCTTGATTCAGTACTGCACGCGCCGCTTCGGTCTCGCTCACTTCCAGTATCTGCTGATATTCCTGCAGACCGCGGAGCATCTGAACGATGGCCTTCTCGTCCTTGCGGCTGGGGGCCAGTAGGGCCTGATTATGACGTTGTCGCCCGGTGACGTACATGATGGTGTCCAATCCCGATCTTGTTATGTGTGTCCGACGCTAAGTGTCGACAAGTTGACACAAGGGGTACTTGAAAAAGTCTTGAGACAATCTGCACACGCCTCAAAATGAGACTTTTTTCGCAGGAGGCGAGCATGCTCAAGTGGCAGGTCGGCAAGGTGAAGATCACTCAGGTGGTGGAGCTCACCACCGCCTCTCTCGGACCCTACCTGCTGCCGCAGGCAACGCCGGAGGCGCTGGCAGCGCTGCCCTGGCTGGACCCGTTCGTGGATGAGGAGCAGCGGATCGTCCTGTCCATGCACAGCCTGATCGTCGAGTCGGACGGGCAGCTGCTGATGGTGGATACCTGCATCGGCAACGACAAAGAACGTACCTACCCGCGCTGGAACCAGATGCAGGGGGATTACCTGGAGAAGCTGGCGGCGGCAGGCTTCACCCCGGAGCAGTTCGATACGGTGCTCTGCACGCACATGCACGTGGATCACGTGGGCTGGAACACCCGGCTGGTGGACGGCGCCTGGCAGCCGACCTTCGTCAATGCCCGCTACCTCTACTCGGAGGACGAGTGGGCGCACTGGCGCACGGAGCCGCAGGAGTACGGCCCGGTGATCGAGGACTCAGTGCAGCCGATTTTTGATGCCGGGCTTGCGGACCTGGTGCGGCCCGATCACCGGGTGACCGACGAGGTCTGGCTCGAACCCACCCCCGGGCACACGCCCGGCCACGTCAGCATCCACATCGCCTCGGAAGGGGAAGAGGCGGTGATTACCGGCGACATGATTCACCACCCCTGCCAGATCGCCCACGCCGACTGGTCGAGCAGCGCCGACTGGAACCAGACTATGAGCGCAGAGACCCGGCACGCCTTTCTGCAGCGCTACTCGGATCGTCCGGTGCTCATTATCGGCACCCACTTCGCGGCGCCAACCGCCGGGCACATCGTGCGGGATGGGGACGCTTACCGGTTGAGCTATTGAGTTCCGGTTTCAGCCGAGCTTCCAGTTGCCCGTTTCCGCGGCTGCTTTGCGGTACGCCGGCAGGCAGTACCAGAACAGCACGGCCGCGCTCGGGTAGAAGATGCCTACGGCTGTGGCGATGGAGTAATGCAGCAGCGCGTCGTCCTGATAGAGAAAATCGGTGAACGCAGCCAGCACGCTGGTGCCCACGGCCATGCCGAGGATGTTGGTGACAAAGATGTACACGGCGGTGAGCTGGCCGCGCAGCTGGTTCGGGGAGATGACCACGAACGACACGGCCATTACTCCGAGGTACGAGCCGGACAGCAGCGTGGCTGGTCCGAGCAGGGTCAGGGTGAACGCCGCGCTGCCGGCGAGCGGTGCGGATACCGCAAACGGGATGGCCGCCAGTGCGGTGAGCACCATGGCCCTGACATAGGAATCCTTGTGGCCCCGGGCTGCCAGGAAGTTGGCCAGCCAGGCGCCGAAGAACACGCCGAGACCGCCGCCTATCAGGATGATGGTGCCGAACCAGGTGCCGGCCTCTGACTTGCTGAAGCCGTAGGCGCGGGTAAAGAACTCGGGGTACCAGGCTGCCGCGCCGTATCCGGCCATGGCCATCATGGACGATCCGAAGAAGAGCGAGAGATACAGCCGCTTTCGTTCCCAGATGAAGCGCACCACGTCCCTGATCGGAATCTGTTCGCCCGCTTCACCGTCGTGCTCGGCCAGGTCTTTGCGGCTCGGTTCCTGGACGGTGAGCATGAGCAGGCCGATGAGGACGCCCGGCGCGCCGACGGTGATCAGGGTCGCCTGCCAGGGTTTGATCTCGCCGAACAGCGGCAGGCTCAGGCTGTCGAAGCCGGCGTAGAAGTCATAGAGGATGCCGCCGACAATCAGCGCCAGCCCGCCGCCGACCTTGACCGCCAGCTTGTAGATCGACATGGCGTATCCCACCTGGTGCGGGCGGAAGCTGTCCAGGATCAGGGAGTAGGCCGGCGGCGCCAGCCCGGCTTCTCCGGCACCTACCGCCATGCGGGCCGCAAACAGCTGGCCGAAGTTCTTGGTCAGCCCGCAGGCGACCGTTGCCAGGCTCCAGAATGAAACCGACGCGAAGATGATGAGCTTGCGCGAGTGTTTGTCCGCCAGGCGGCCGATGGGCAGACCGGCAAAGGTATAGAGGAGGGCAAAGGCGGCGCCCTGAAGCAGCGAGTACTGAAAATCGGTGATGCCGAAGTCTTCGCGGATCGGCCCGACCAGCAGCGCCAAGATCTGCCGATCGATGAACGAGAAGATGTAGGCGACGAACAGCAGCGCCAGGCAGTAACTGGCTGAGCCGATGCCGGGGTAATCATCGGTCGCCGTGGCGGGCGCCTGCAGATCGGCTGGCGTAGCCATGGTTGCTACCAGCGCAGCACGGACTGCGCCGCGGGGCGCGCCCGGTAGCGCTCGTCCCAGGCACGCAGCAACGGTCGCTCGCCCATCACGTCCGCCTCGACGAAACGAACGAACTGCAGTGACGCCTGCATGGTGCAGTCGGCGATCGACACCCGATCGCCGAGCAGCAACGGGCGGCCGTCGGCGAGCAGTTGCTCCAGGTAGTCGAGCGGTGCCTGCATCCGCTTCTCCATCTCCGCGGCACCTTCCGGATCGGGCGGGATGCCCAGCGGCGAGTTGGTCAGGTGACCGAACGAGCCCATCGGGCCGCCGAGGCGAAGTTCGATGATGCGCTCCACGTCCCTGGCCTTACCTTTTTCTTCCGGCGTGCCGCTGATCAACGCTCCGTCCGGGAACTTGTCTTCCAGGTACTCGATGATGGCCAGCGATTCAACCAGATAGCTGCCGTCGTCCAGCTCCAGGGTCGGCACCGTTCCGAAGGGATTCCGGGCCAGGTGCTCGGGCTCTTTGTGCCGGCCCTTCACCGTGTTGACCACGATCTGCTCGATGCCCATGTCGGTGCCGAGCTCCGCGCGCTCAGCGATGTAGAGCATGACTTTGGTCGGGTTCGGGGCCAGCGGCACCATGTACAGTTTCATCAGAGCTTCTCCACGATGTCGACGATCTGTTCCAGGAGCTCGAATCGAGCCGGCCCGATAGGGCCGGCGCTGTCGAGCCCGAGCTTGAGGGTGTTGATGCCGGCAGCCTGGTACTTGCTGAGCCTGTCCCGGACCATCTCCACGGTCCCCAGGGCCTGGAACTGCGTCACCATGGCGTCCGGCACCCGGGCCGCGGCCTCGTCCCGCTTCCCCTCCAGCCATAGTGCCTGAATGGCACGGGCATCTTCTTCGTAGCCGGCTCGCTTGAAGGCGTCGTTGTAGAAGTTGGTGCTGGCCGAGCCCATGCCTCCCATGTTGAAAGCAACCTGGGGCCGGCGGCGGTCGATCATGGCCTCCACGTCATCGCCAAGCTCCACCCGCACCGAGACGCAGAGGTCCACCTCGCTGAGTGGCCGTTCAGCCTTGCCGGCGCCGTCCTCGAGGAAGTCCAGATGGGCCTCCGGGTGGTCCGGCGAGAACGAAGTGCCCAGCCAGCCGTTTGCGGCACGGCCCGTGTAGCGCAGCGCGTTGGGTCCCAGGGTGGCCAGGTAGATGGGGATGTCGGCGGGCTCGTGGGCGATGCGGATCGCTTTGCCCTCGCTGTCGGGCAGCGGCATCTGGTAGACCTTGCCGTCGTAGCGGACCTTCTCGCCAGCGAAGATCATCCGGCAGATTTCTACGGTTTCCTTGAGCCGGGTCAGCGCCGGGTTGTAGCGAACGCCGTGCAGACCTTCCACGACCTGTGGTCCGCTGGCGCCGAGGCCGAGCACGAAGCGGCCACCGGTGAGGTCGTGCAGGGTCAGGGCGGTCATCGCCGCCATGGCCGGAGTGCGGGCGGTCACCTGCATGATGCCGGTCGCCAGCTTGATGCGTTCCGTTTTGTCTGCCAGGTAAGCCAGCGGCGTGACCGCGTCGCTCCACCAGGCCTCGGCGGAGAATGCCATGGCGACGCCAAGCTTCTCCGCGTGCTGCACCCACTCAGTGGTCAGAGAGAGGTTGTCGGGCTGAACGCCGCCGAGTTCTATCGCGAGCTTCATCTATCCAGGCCTGTTCGTGCGTTGCTCAAACATTTTGTGCGGGCGGATCTTCCGGTACTCCTCGAGCACCGGCGCAAACTCCTCCGGAGTGCTGGCGTGAATGATCAGCCCATCAGCGCCGGCTTCGAACTGTCCGACCCAGGCTTCGGCACACTCTCGGGCCGAACCGACCGCAGCGGGACGCCATTCCATGGGCAGGATCTTCTCGATTTCCGCCAGCTGCTCGGTGCTGGCGACGCTGTCGATCAGGCCGCCGACGCTGGTGACCGCCTTGTGGGTTCTGAAGGTTTTCAGCACCTCCTCGTCCCAGCCGTTCACCCGCACCAGCAGCTCCCCGTAGCCGGGTATCTGCAGATAGGTGGCAAGCCGGGCGACGATGTACTTCAGGTACACCGCTTCCGGGACGTCGCAGGCGGTTGCGAACACCGACCACACTTTCACCTTGCCCGGGTCCCGGCCGGCGTTCGTCTCGCCCCGCCGCACCGAGGAGACCGCATCGCGCAGCGCTTTGTCGCCCATGAAGGTGTGCAGATGTACCCCGTCGTAGAGGCCGCCGGCGTGCTCCAGGCTCTTCGGCCCGAAGCCGACGTAGAGAATGGGGATGTCTTCGTTCACGTAAGGCGCCAGCGACAGCGCCGCGTACTGGCCGAGCTCACCGTCGTAGTTCGTCAGCGTCTCGCCCCGCCACAGCTTGCGCATCAGGTCGACGAACTCGGCCTCTCTGGCGTACGTGGGGTAGGGGATGCCCCAGGCCCTGGCGCGGTGGATGCTGCCTTTCGCCAGCCCCAGGGCGAAGCGGCCGTTCGAGAGCCGGTTCAAGGTGCTGCCGATGGAGGCGGTGATGACCGGCTGCCTGGAGTTCAGGTTGGTGGCCGAGGTGCCGATGTAGATGGATTCGGTCACGGCGGCGCAGGCGCCGCAGATGGCTGAGATCTCTTTGTAGTCCGGTCGCTCGGAGATCATCACGTTGCCGACCCCGAGCGCTTCTGCGTCCTGCACCTGCTTGAGAACGTCCCGCGGGCTGCGGCTGTGACCCGGCAGGCCGTAGAAGCCCAGCTCCGGAAACTCCGATCTGTAGATCTCGCTCATCCACCTCCCCCCTGATTGCTTGCCGGACAGCTTAGGGACTGTAAGCCGAATCACAAGCCAAAGAAACTGAATCCAGATTCGGGAACGCCTGGGGCCGTGCTAAAGTAGGTGGTTTGCCGATCAGGAATCCTCTTCAGCGTGGCTGACCGTAACATCACCAAGGCGCTCAGCTACCCGGACTTCCGTTGGCTCTGGGTCGGTTCGCTCGGTTCCTCCTTCGCGATGAACATGCAGATCATCGCCCGCGGTTGGCTGGTCTACACGCTCACCTCATCGGCGCTGGATCTTGCCTGGGTGACGTTGTCCTTCATGTTGCCCACGGTGGCCTTCTCGCTGTTCGGTGGGGTCATCGCCGACCGGATGCCGAAGAAGGTCATCATCACCTCGGCGCAGACGCTGAACTGCCTGGCGACGGTGATCATGGGCGTCATCATCATCAGCGACCAGGTCACCTTCTGGGACTTCATCTGGTTCGGCTTCTTCAACGGCTCGGTGCTGGCGCTGTCCATGCCAGCCCGTCAGGCTTTCGTGCCGGAGCTGATCCCGGAACGGCTGATATTTACCGCCATGGCGCTGAATACCACCAGCTGGAACCTGTCGAGGATTCTCGGCCCGGCCCTGGCCGGTTTCCTGATCGCCTGGGTGGCCGGGGGTGATACCAGCTCGACCTACGGCGTCGGCATCGTCTACTTCATGATCGCCGCGCTCTACGGCATTTCTGCGGTCACCATGCTGATGGTCCGGAAGCGTGGGGTGAGCGAACATCCGGCGGAGCAGAAGAGCGCGCTCACCGACATGGCGGATGGCCTGCGCTACGTCTGGGCCAACCCGCCGGTGTTCGGGCTGATCCTCCTGTCCATCGTCCCTTTCCTGTTCGGTATGCCCTTGAACACACTGCTGCCGGCCTTCAACGAGGACATTCTCGGTGGCGGCCCGGAAGACCTCGGCATCCTGATGAGCGCCATGGGGCTGGGTGCCATCGGCGGCTCGCTGATGTTGGCCTGGATCGGCGAGATTCGGCACAAGGCGGCCTGGCTGATCGGCACCTGCGTCGCCTGGGGCGTTTTCACCTCCGCCTTCGGCCTGGCGGTGGCGGTGCCGGTGGCGGCGGTGCTGGTGGCCTTCATCGGCTTCATCAGCGCCTGGAACATGTCGCTCAATCGGGGCCTGCTGCAGATGCAGGTGGTTCATCACATGCGTGGCCGCATCATGAGCATCGACATGATGTCGCATGGGCTCATGCCGCTGGGCGTGATCCCGATCTCGCTGATTGCCGAGGCTTACGACGTAGCGGTTGCGCTGATCTGTGCCGGCATCGCCTTCGGCGTGACGGTGCTGCTGCTCGCCGCGTTTTCCCGTTCGGTGCGGCATGTGGACGCGGAGATGCCGCCCATAGAAAATCCCAGCGATACGGACGCGTCCGCAACGGCCGCGCCCAGTGCAGGAGAGGCAAGATGACGTGGGACGTGCTGATCAAGGGCGCGAAGGTGTTTGACGGCTCCGGTGGTCCGGCCGAGGTGGTGGACGTTGCGGTGGCGGACGGCAAGGTGGTGGCCAAAGGTCAGGGGTTGCCGGCAGGCAACGCCGCGCTGGTCGAGGAGGCTGCCGAGCAGTGGCTCATACCCGGCCTGCTCGACATACACACCCACGAAGACCTGGAAGTGGAGCTGGCGCCCGGCCTGCCGGAGGTGGTCCGGCACGGCACCACCTCCGTGGTGGTTGGCAACTGCAGCCTGGGGCTTGCCTTCGGTGCCCAGCGCACGCCCGAGCAGGATCCGATCGTCGACTGTTTTGCCCGGGTCGAGAACATCCCGAAGACGGTGCTCGAGAAAGCGGCAGACAAAGCAACCTGGAACACGCCGCGCGAGTATCTCGAGCACCTGAACGAGCTGCCGCTGGCAGCCAACATGGCGCCGCTGATTCCGCACTCCATGCTCAGGATCCAGGTGATGGGCCTGAAGGACAGCATCGAGCGCGATCCCACCCCGGCAGAGCTGAAGGAGATGGTTTCGCAGCTCGATGACGCCATGAACGCTGGCTACATCGGCTTCTCCACCGACGGCCTGCCCCTGCATTTCCTGGCCAACCAGCCGCATGTGGACAAGCGGATCCCCACCCAGTACGCCCAGTTCGGCGAGTACAAAGCGCTCACCGATGTGGTGCGCCTGCATGACCGGGTCTGGCAGATGACGCCGTCGACGGACGACAGCGCGCTGACGCTACGGCTGTTCCTGCTGACCAGCGGCCGGCTGAACGGCAAGCCGCTGAAGATCACCGCGCTGGCCGCGCTCGACAGCGCCATCAACCGGATGTTCAAGGTTCAGGCGTTGCGCTTTTCCAGCCTGCTCAACTCCAGGCTGCTGAACGGCCATTTCCGCATGCAGTCCCTGGCCGCCCCCTTCAAAGTCTGGAGCGAGGGCGCCATCAGCCCGCTGGCCGAGGCGGACCCGCTCTTGCGGCGGCTGATTGAAACGGAGCTCGATGATGTGGCCGCGCGTCGTGCCGTGCTGTCGGAACCCGAGTTCGTCGATGCGTTCCGGGAGATGTGGGCAAAGGGCAAGTCGGGCTTCAACCTCGATCACCTGAAACGCAAGCTCAGGCTGGAAAACGCCTTCATGACCCGGGATCTGAACGATCACGTGATCTACCGGTCGCCGGTGCCTGCCTGGCAGGGCCGGACCATGGCAGAGGTCTACATCGACTACCGGGCCTGGCAGGCGTCCGCCAGCACCAATCTGAGCGAAGCGGAAACCCAGGCATTCAGCGAGCTGGGTCGGGAGATCCGGGATGAGGCGGAGTTTTTCCTCATGCTGCTGAAGGTGTTCGACCGGGACATGTACTGGCATTACGTGTCGGCCAATCGCGACCCGAAGGTGGTGAAGGAGCTGCTGCTGAACCCGCTGCTGCTGCCGGGTTTCAACGACAGCGGGGCGCACGTCACCAACATGGCGTTCTACGACGGCAACCTGCGGGGGCTGCGGATTGCCCTGGAAGATTCGGAACAGACCTTCAGCTACATGGTCAAACGTCTTACCCGGGAGCCAGCGGAGTTTTTCGGTCTGGACGCAGGGCGTCTGGACATCGGCCATCGGGCGGACATGGTCCTGCTCAATCCGGAAGCGCTGAAGACGTACGATGGCGATGCCAACATCGAGTACATCTTCCGCGACGAGTACGACTGCCATCAGCTGGTGAACCGCTCTGATGGTGTGGTAGAAGGGGTTTACGTAGCAGGGAAGAAGGTGTGGCAGGGAACAGCCTTCACCGAAACCTTCGGCCGGGAGCGAGCTGGACAAGCGCTGACCGTTGCAGGCTGAGAACCATGATTGATTACAGCGACCGGACAGGCAGCTTGGCCCTTCAGTGCGCCTCGCTCACAGCGTTGCTGCTCCTTGCCCAGCCCTCGCTGGCGCAGACCATTTACCGTCATGTCGACGAGAACGGCGTCGTCACCTTCTCCGACGTGGAAACCGACGGCGCGGAGAGCATGACCCTGGAGGTGAGCGCGCCCCGGGAAAACGCCTTCGATGAGCAGCAGGCGCTGATCGACCAGCAGCTGACGGTTGCCAAAGCGCTGGAGGAGTCGCGCCTGGCCCGGGAAGATGCCAGAACGCGTCGCATCGAAGCGCAGGCAAAGTCGCAACCGAAGACCGTCTACTACCGGGAAGACGACCGGCGGCGCTACGTTGGCGGCCGCTGGGGCTGGGGTTGGGGCAAACCCGGCTACCCTGGCTATCCCGGCCACCCGGGCAAACCCGTGCACCCGATCGAGCCACCGCCGGAGGTGCCGCCCACGCGCCCCGTCCCGCTGCCACCCCTGAATGGCGGCTTCGATTGAGCCTGAAGATCGGCCTCATCTCAGATACCCACATCCCGGAAGCGCGGAAAACGCTCTGGCCGCAGATCTACGATGCCTTCGCGGGCGTGGACATGATCTTCCATGCCGGCGACATCCACGAGCTCTACGTGCTGGACGAGCTGGAGACGATCGCGCCGGTTTACGCCGCCCGCGGCAACGGCGAGGATGGCAGCGGCGGTCGGCCGGTGCAGCCGGAGGACCCCCGGGTCAAGTACGCCTGGCTGCTCGAGCTGGAAGGGCTCTGGATCGGTCTCACCCACTACGTGCCGGTACCGGAGCGACCGCCGAACTTCACCCTGGAACGCTGGATCGAACGCTTCTTCCCGGAGCGCAAGCCGGACGTAATCGTCTCCGGCGACACGCATCGCGAGTGCATAGAGGAAGTGGATGGCGTCTTCTGCGTGAATCCCGGCTCACCAACCTACCCGCACAACTACGACACACAATACGGCACCATCGGCTTCCTCAACCTGGACAGCGGCAAAGCGCAGGCCAGCGTGCATCTGATCACGGATGACGGCATCGAGCCCTTCGACTGGGAAGCCACTCCACCCTGGAAGCTCAGGCGCTGACTCATGGCGCTCGGCCGGCTGATCCCTTTCCTGGTTTTGAGCTTCGGCCTCACCTGGGGGCTCGCGATTGTCATGGTGCTGTTCACAGAAAGGGTGGAGGCCCTGTTCGGCCCGCTCAGCATGACCAACCCGCTGTTCCTGCTTGCCGTTTACTCCCCGGCAATCGCCGGGCTGCTCCTGGTGCTCAGAGAAGCGGGCTGGCCGGGGCTGAGTCGCTTCCTGCGACGGCTGTTGATATGGCGCGTCCACGTTGGCTGGTACCTGCTGGCGCTCGCTGCCCCGCCGCTGCTCATGACCGTCGCGGCGGGCGTCGGTGAGGGGCTGCAGGGTTGGAGCTATGCCTACACCTCCGTCGGCGCGCTGCTCGCTGCGCTGACGATGACGCTCCTGATCGGCCCGGTGGAGGAGTTCGGCTGGCGGGGCTTGATGTTGCCGCTGCTGCAACAGCGCTACACGCCGTTTGCCGCAGGCCTCATGGTCGGAGCGGTCTGGACGCTCTGGCACGTGCCGGCTTTTCTCCTGAGCGGCACGCCGCAGAGTGGCTTCGACTTTCTGCCTTTCGTGCTGGGGACCATGTCTATCTCCATGATCATGACGGTGATGTTCAATGCCACCGCCGGGAGTCTGCTGCTGCCCGTGTTGATGCACTTTCAGCTGAACAACCCGATCACGCCGGACGGGCAACCGCTGGATGCGATTGCCTTCCTGCTGCTGGCGGTGGCGCTGATCTGGTGGCAGCGGGGGGCGATGTTCGCCCGAACCGGCTATAGCGTGGTCATTCCCCGCGCGGGCCGCGAAACTGCCGGCTGAACCCGCCCGGGCTGCGCACTGGGTTGGTGCCTGAGCGCCAACCACTCCACATAACTTTGACATCCGCTGTGGGAAGATCGTCGATCTGGCATGGCAAGAGCCGATCCCATGAGCGCTTCGTTGAGCACAACCCACCTGACCCGCGCATCCGCGTGTGTGCTCCTGTTGGCTCTGGCGCTCGCGGCGCTACCGAATGCTGCCAAAGCCAATGACCAGTTTCTCAAGGTCCGTTCCTACAACCCGTTCACCCAGATCTTCGGACGACCGGAGTTTTTTGCCGGCTGGATGGCTGATCCCGGCGTGGCGCAGACCCGAGGCGCCCTCAGCGTGGTCAGCTTCTCCGAGATCGAGCAGGTCGGTGGCACAACGCTCGAGCTGGACGGTGAGGCCTACCACCTGGATCTGAGCTACCAGCGGGTGTTCGCGCCGCGGATCGAAATCGGTGCCCGGTTGCCGGTGCTGCACCACACGGGCGGTTGGATGGATGGCCCGCTCACCGACTGGCATGACCTGCTTGGCGTGCCCAACGGTAAGCGCGACCTGCAGCCGCGGGATGCGCTGCGGCTGTACTTCGACGATGGCCTGGGTGAGCGCGTCCTCGTCGACGATGCGGGGAGCGGAATCGGCGATCTGCAGCTCTGGACGCGCTACCAGCTGAGTAGCCCCGGTGCAGGACGGCAACTCGCGCTCCACGGCGGTATCAAAGTGCCGACGGGCAACCCTGACCGGCTGACCGGCAGCGGTGCGTTTGACCTCTCCATCGGCGCCGGTCTCTCGGATCCTTTGACCCTGCGGGCTATCCGGACGACCCTGTCTGCCAACGTTGGCGTGATCTGGCTGGGCACCGGCGACGTGCTGCCTGCCTACCAGAAGGATTCGGCGCTCTTTGCCGGAGTGCAGGCAGCCGTCCGCCTCAACAGAAAGCTGTCACTCATCGCCGGCGTGCAGGGAACCAGTGCCTACTACGATTCGGACATCGGTGCGATCGGCGACGAAACGGTGCAGCTGATCTTCGGCGGCCACTATCGCTTCGACAGCGGCTGGCAGGTGCGCATGGGAATCGTCGAGGACGGTCTTTCCAGGGTGATGCCGGACTTCGCCGTGCACCTGGACATCTCCCGCCGGCTGGGTTCCAACTGACCGGACTGTTAGTCAGCCGGACTCCACAACAGATTTCTCCGGCGCAATCTCACCATCGATCACTGCCTGAGTCACACCGTAGTAGCGCATCGTGAACGAGAATTGCTCGCCCATCGTATCGATATTGTTGATCGCTCCATCGCCGCAGTTGAACGAGATAGTGATGGTCCCATCCCCATTCGGAGTCCATGTGTAGGAGTTGATGTTGTTAACGCCTTCCATCAGGTAACGCCCGTAGTCGTAGGCGGTCACTGAGGTGAAATACACGGATTCGGGATCTTTGAACGTCGTCGTGTAGCACTTGTTTCCGTCGAGAAAAACTGAATTTGAGTACTTGTTGGATACGTTGGCCTCGGGCGGAGCGCCGCCCCAGCCGTTCGCGTTCTCCAGGTTCCATTGGTGCAGGTCGGTGACCTCGGCGGCAGAACGAGGAAAGGTATATTGCAGAACGTAGTCTCGCGTCTCGGTCCTGTATCGCTCAACCCACTGCTGAACTTCCTCGTAGTCAAACGGTTTGATCTCGTACGTGCCGAACACGAAATCGTCGTCAGGAATCGTTTCCTGAGCGGCAAAGGCATGCTCCATTCCTTTCTCCAGCCCTGTGCGGTAGATGAGGAATGCGTGCTTGCTCGCGACGTCAACCGTATGAGTACCATCCTCGACGACATAGTGTTCGCCGTGTCCTCCTTCGTTGACGACCTGCACAGCCATGTAGACATCTGTTGCAGGAATCGTGAACGTGACCTGGCCGTTCTGCGCCTCAGTAATGACAACGGAGTAAAGGGTGTCGTCGTTCATCTGAATCGTCGGGGCGGCATCGCCGCGCGGCGGCAGTTGCTTCATGTGGGCGATGCCCGCATTGGCGCCACGCGCTGCCCAGTTGCGGAAATTTTTGGCGGTCTCCGCTTCAGAGAAGTTCTCTTCGGTGAGCTTTATCAGGCCGGGTTTTGCTTCTGCTTGAACGACAGCTGGTGCATGGGATTCACCATCGGCGCACCCACCCACCACCACAGCGAAAAGAGCAGCAGACAGGCCTTTCTGAACGAATGTTGTCACTTTCTTCCTTGTCATATGTTCCATGGATTCCGCGGCGCCCGGTTGTTTCCTTCCGACGCTATAGTAAGTCAGCCGATTCCGAGTGAAGTTCAAGCGCATCAGGCGGTAGTCAAACCCCGGCCTATGACTTCGCGCAATATCTCCGAGGTGCCGCCGTAAATGCGCTGCACGCGAGCGGAGGTATACATGCGGGAGATTGGGTACTCATCCATATAGCCGTAGCCGCCGAAGATCTGGAGACAGCGATCAAGTACGCGACCCTGCATCTCGGTCGTCCACAGCTTCGCCATGGCCCCATCTTCAGCGCTGAACGTTCCGCTCAGGTGGCGACGGATGCTCTCGTCGATGAACGCCCGAGCAACGCCGAGCTCAGTCTTCACGTCGGCGAGCACAAATCGCGTGTTCTGGAAATCGACGATCCTTGTGCCGAAAGCCTGCCTCTCGCTGGCGTATTCGAGTGCTAGCTCGAACGCCCGCTCCGCGCTGGCGACAGCAGCAATGGCGAGGGAGAGGCGCTCCTGAGGCAGTTCGTTCATCATCGCGAAAAAGCCGTGATTCAAGCTGCCGAGCAGGTTGCCTGCCGGGATGCGGACTTCTTCCAAGAAAATCTCGGAAGTATCCTGATCTTTCATACCCATCTTTTTGAGATTGCGGCCTCGCTTGAAGCCAGTTGTATCGCTTTCGATAAGAAACAGGCTGATGCCTTTCGCACCCTTGTCCGGCGCAGTACTGGCGGCAACGACAAAGAGGTCTGCGTTTTGGCCGTTGGTGATAAAGGTCTTGGAACCGCTGATGACCCACTCATCCCCATCTTCAACAGCGCGCGTTCGAAGTGCCTTCAGATCACTACCGGCGTTGGGTTCGGTCATGCAGATGGCACCAATGGTCTCCCCGGAGACCATCCGAGGTAGCCATCGTTGTTTCTGAGCTTCACAGCCATAGCTCAGCAGATAACCCGCGACAATATCGGAATGCACACTGAAGGTTGCCTGCGACAGTCCCGCATAGGCCACCTCTTCGGCCGCGACGACATTGAATCGGAAATCGCCGCCGGGACCACCATACGCATCTGGAACCTGAGGGCAGAGAAGCCCTTGCTCACCACAGTCTCTCAGGAAACGGAGCGGCAGTCGGCCCTCTTGCTGCCAACGGTCGAGGTGAGGTACCGCTGCATCAGTAAGGAAGCGGCGGATAGCATCACGGTAAATCTGGTGGGCCTCATCGAAGAGCGGGCGATTGATGTCGTCTCTGTACATTGTGCGCGCTCAGCCTAACCTGGCCGCTTCCCGCTCCAGTCCTGGAGCGCCAAGGTCGACGATAGGCGCGCCTCGCTCCTCCATGCCGGTTCTGATCTCTTCGAACAGGGTGGCGTAGCGGTAGTAGGGAATGCGGGGGAACAGGTGGTGGATGGAATGATAGTTCTGCCAGAGCCAGAGGCGGGTTAGCAGTCCGTGGATCGGCGCTGGCAGGAGGATCGTTGCTGTATCTCGATATCTCTCGGTTTCATTAAAAGGTGTATGGACTACCCAGGCGAAGAGAAAACCCAGTAGCGTGACCCCTGCGATGTTGGCCAGCACCGCAAGCACAAGTGTCTCGGTCGCATACCCACTCAGCGCGAGCGCAACCCGCCAGCCGACGAAGAACAGCACCTCGAGCAATACGATGACCCGCTCTCTGATCGGTGCCCTTGGAAACACGTTGGAGAAGTAATCACGGTACTCGGATACAACCATCTTCGAGCCACAAGTGAGGACGGCCCAGAGGGTGCGATCGGTGGTGACCAGGTCAGGATCTTTGTCCGCTACGTTGGTTTCGCGATGGTGCGCCATGTGAGCAGCGCGATGCATCGTGTAGGACACACCGAGAACGGCAGCCACAAGGTAGCCAACCAGATGGTTCAACCACAGAAGGCTCCTATGACGGCCACAGATATTCCTGTGAACTGCCTCATGCAGCGGCGTGTAAGTGACATAGACCAGGTAGGTTGCGAGCGGGAATGCGACAAGCAGCGGCAGTATGTCCGCTGCGGCCAGGCCGATCAGCAGCAGGTAACAGAGAACGGAGCCGGCAGCGAGCCACACTGTAGGCCAACTGGCCTCTCCCATATGTGTTGCGGCGCGCCGATTGATGTCGGTATCTGTCATCGCGAAGGTCTGGTCTGACACGAGCTGCTCCTGCGTTTTCAGTTTCGAGTTGTCTGGCAGCATAGGTAGACTTGAAAAATAAGTGAAATTAAAATATTTGGAATATAGATAAGAAATACTAATTGATGAATCTAAGACAGCTGGAATGTGCCAGAGCGCTTGCCCACTACGGCCATTTTGGTCGAGCAGCAGAGTCGATCGGCATCACGCAGTCGGGGCTCACCCAGAACATCAAGAATCTGGAAACTCACTTTGGGGTGATGCTGTTCACTCGAGAACGGTCAGCGACAAGACCAACGGTGTTTGGCAACGTCGTGGTTCGTGGCGCGGCGCAGGTGCTCGATCGTCTCGCCAGCGTAGAACGGGAGATACGCCTGCTCGACGATCTGGAGATGGGTGAACTCAGCGTCGGCGTGGACCCGATGTTGACCAACACGCTCCTCACGCCAGCGCTTACAGCGCTGCTGAAGAAGCATCCGAAGCTCCGTTTCAAGGTGTCGTCCGACGGCACGGGAGAACTGCTAGCCGGCCTGCAGAACGGGGAGATCGATCTGTTCGTCGGATTTCCGGATAAGGATCTGCCTGACAGCCTGGGGTCCCTGACCTTCGACCTGCCCGCACCTAGCGTGGTTGGCAGGCCTGGCCATCCGATTCTCGATCTGCACGGACGCACCTTGACCGACTTTCTCGGATATCCCCTCGTGCAGGGCCCGTTGGCTAGGTGGTACCTGGATTGGGCGGAGGGGCAACTGGAGTCCTATGGCCAATCATTCGATTTGCTGAAGCCTTACTTCCTGCAGGCGACCGATGTGGGCATGCTGATCGGCATTGCCATGCGCAGTAACGCGCTGTTTGCTGCTATGCGCGTTGACGTTGAGCGGCAGCTGGACAACGGGGAACTGGTGGAGATTCTGCCGCCGGACTGGCCGGATCAAGTGCCTGCAGGTGTATGGTTTTCTAGCGATCAGCCCCTCTCGCCGGCATCGGAACGCCTGGCGGCTGAGCTGGTTAGCGTTGCGGAATTGCAGTCTCCGGGCAGTGCCGCTGAGCGCGAATCAGCAAGGTGCTGACTCAGCATCCTGATCATCGGGATCACGGCTAAGCAAGCCGTTGTCAGGACTCCGGGTAGATCCCTAATGCGACCTGGCCGACGTACCCGCGAATGTCCACCGCCGCATGGGGTTGCATGAAGGGTCCGGCGCGGACATCCCGATAGAGCTGAGACAACGGGTTACCGGCCATGAATCCTCCGCCGCCCGCCAGATCCATGGCTTTGTCGACGATAGAGATGGCGCCGCGATTCACCACCCACTTTGCGGCCTGATAGGACTGCATGAGTTCGTGCGCCTGTTCTAGAGTGGGCGGGTGCTCAGCGGCGTTTGCAAGCCACTCGTCCACGCCTGAACCCGCCTGGGCGAGTGTGCCTCGGCATTGGGTGAGCTCAATTTCGAGTTCGCCGACGCTCTGCTGCACGCCCGGGTTGTCTCTTACCGGTTGATCCAGCTTTTTCTGGGTGCTCAGCGTTTCCAGCACGAGTGTTCGGGCATGTTCTGCAATACCGAGGAATGCGGCCACCAGCGTCAGGTTGCCCAGCGTGCGGTTGATCAGCACGGACGTGCTCCACTCACCCCATGGTCCCAGTTTGCGAACCGTGCCGGCTCCGGCCCGGACGTTTTCGAACTTAATCGACTGGCTGCCAGAACCCCGCATCCCCAGTGCGTCCCAGTCGTCCTGTGGAATCAACCCCGGGGCGTCGATTGGCAGCATCGTGGTGGCAAGGAAATCTCCATCCTCATCGCGCAGACGCAGATTCATGGCGAGGTGGGTTGCCAGTGGCGACATGGTGACAAACATCTTGTGGCCATTGATCAACCAGCCATCTTCGCTGGTGGTCGCTTCCGTGAAAGGGTGCAGATTGTCCGTGCCGCGCTCGGTGGCCGTGGCGCAGATGAGCATCTCACCGGCCGCCACCGCGCTTAGCGGGATGGCCGCGCCAGAATCCTTCCGGCTGCCTGACATGGCGTACGCCTGGGCCATGCCGCGCGTGACTGCCAGGTGCATGTTGATCGCAATCGCCGCTGCACCGTCCCCCTGGGCAAGGGTACGAATGCCCAGCATCCAGTCGTAGACGGAGGTGAGCCCCCAGCCGCCCAGTTCTTCCGGTACGCAGGCGGCGGCAATGCCGGCGTCCTGCAGCGCGCGAAAGGTCTGCGCAGACATCGTCGAGTCTCGATCCGCGATTGGCGCTGCCTCGCGCAGCGCAGGGATCAGATCGGTAGCGGCGTCAACGAAGCGCTGTCCTGCTTCAGTCCTGGGGTGCAGTTCGAACGTCATCCTTGCAGCACGTTCAGAGCAGCTCCTCGGCGAAGAAGCGCAACGTCTCCGTGTTTGCACTACCCACGTTGAGTTGCGTGACCGGGCTGTCCTTCCATCCCTGCAGGCGTTCACGAATGCGTTCCTTCGGGCCACAGAGCGCGATCTCATCCACCAGCTGGTCAGGCACTGCGGCAAAAGCTGCGTCCCGTTGACCGGACATGAAGAGATCCTGGATTTCCTGTGCTGCATCGGCAAAGCCCATGCGGCTGACATGGTCCTTGTGCACGTTGAACGTCTTGGCGCCCATGCCGCCCACATAGAAGCCGACGTTCTGCTTGATCTGCGCGCGGGCCCGGTCCACATCGTCGTCTATGACCACAGGCACCGCAGCTGCGATTTCGAAATCCGGCCCTTTTATCCGCATCGCGTCGGCGTACTGCTCGTTCATGCGGTAGGGAGAAAGGAACATCGGGATCCAGCCGTCGCAGAGCTCCGCCGACAGTGCCACGTTCTTCGGGCCCTCGGCACCAAGGTAAACGGGGATGTGGTCGCGCAGCGGATGCTGCATCAGCTTGAGTGGCTTGCCGAGACCGGTGCCGCCTTCCAGCGGCAGCTGATACTGCTTGCCGTCGAAAGAGACCGGTTCTTTGCGGGCGACGATCTTGCGGAATATCTCCATCCACTCCCGTGTGCGTGCCAGCGGCTTGGGATAAGGCTGGCCGTACCAGCCTTCCACCACCTGTGGCCCCGAAACGCCGATGCCGAGGATGAGTCGGCCGTTCGAGAGGTAGTCCATAGCGACGGCGTGCATCGCGGCACTCGCGGGCGTTCGTGCCGAGATCTGCATGATGGAAGTGCCAAGGTTGATTCTGGATGTGTGCGCGCCCACCCATGCGAGCGGGGTAAAGCAGTCCATACCGTAGATCTCGGGACACCACAGGGTGTCATAGCCGAGGTTCTCGGCTTCCTTCGCGAGCTCAATGATGTTCTCGCCGCCAGGTGGGCCCATGGGGCCAATGCCAAGTCCGAGCTTCATTTGCGTACCTCCCAGTTGTCTTTGCCGTAACGTATCAGTCATGTCAGCGAAACACACGAGGCCGCTGGTTATGGCTCTCACTCTGCCAGAGCGTATCCGGGAGGCTGTTTCAGAAAGGCAATGGCTATGAGCGGTAGAAAGTCAGAGAGAAGTTGTTTGCGGGCATGTCGCGCACGAGCGGTGCGGCGAAACCGTTCGCTGCCGCAAGCTCGGCCACCTGCTCCAGATCACGGATCCCCCAGCGCGGGTTGCGAGCTTTGAGGCTGGCATCGAAGGCCGCGTTGCTCTCGGAAGTGAATGCATCGTTGACCTTGAAGGGCCCGTAAATGTGCAGCAGGCCGTCGCTGGCGAGCAGCCCGGCGGCTTTCTCCATCAGCGCGGGCAGCACTTCCGGCTCTGAGATGTGCAGCAGGTTGGCGGTGATGATCGCGTCGACCGTCAGATCCGGCCATGGCTTCAGCAGATCCAGATCGAGAGGCGCTTCGACGTTTTCGAGGTTGTCCGCCTGAGTGCGCGCGACTATGGAAGCGCGTGCTTCCGGATCCGGATCGGAGGGTTGCCAGCGCAGCTCTGGAAGTGCGGCAGCGAAGTAGGTGACGTGCTGGCCGGTGCCGCTGGCAATCTCCAGCACCCTGCCGGAAGGCGGCAGGGCGGGAGCCAGAACGTCGAGAATGAGCTGGCGGTTGCGCTCGGCGGGTGCCGAGAACCGGATGTCGGTCACGCCGCCGCCAGTTCGACCGCGGGATCAGCCCCGCAGCGGGTTGATGGCCGGCCAGTTGTCCTTGGAGGCCATGATCTTCTCGCCGATCTCTTCCACGTCCCAGGGGCCTTCGGAAACGTCACGGGCCGCGATGGGGGTGAGCTGCCAGGACAGCAGCTGAACGTTGTTGCCGGCGATGAGCCACTGGCGACCGGAGATGTCCTTCGCCTCGTCGGTGCAGAGCCAGACGATCGCAGGGGAGACGCACTCCGGCGGGAACTGGTCCTGAACGCCTTCCGGCAGGATGTCCTCGGTCATCCGCGACATGGCCGTCGGGGCCAGAGTGTTTACGGTCACACCGTACTTGGCGCCTTCCAGCCACAGGCAGCGGGCGAAGCCGGCGATGCCGGCCTTGGCCGCGCCGTAGTTGGTCTGGCCGAAGTTGCCGAGCAGGCCCGAGGTGGAGCTGGTGACGACGATCCGGCCACCGCCTTCACGGCCGATCATGTGATCGAACGCCGCCTTGGTGGTCAGATAGGTGCCGCGCAGGTGAACGTCTATCACCACGTCCACATGTCGTCTTCCATGTTCTTGAAAGACTTGTCGCGGAGGATACCGGCGTTGGCGATGAGGATGTCCAGCCGGCCGAAGCTGTCGACGGCGGCCTGAACCATGCCCTCGGCATCGGCTTTGTCGGTGACGGAGCCGTAGTGCGCTACGGCAGTACCGCCGGCAGCCTTGATCTCTTCGACCACACCGTCGGCCATGGAAGAGCCGGCACCGGTACCATCCCGGGCGCCGCCCAGGTCGTTGACGACGACGGAAGCACCTTCCTTCGCCAGCAGCATTGCGTGTGCGCGGCCGAGGCCTCCGCCTGCGCCGGTGACCAGCGCAACTTTCCCATCCAGCATTCCCATGCTTAACTCCTTTCGAGTGCTTTTATTCGAGAACGGTGCAGTCTACGGTGAGGCCTGACAAAAACAAGGCCGCGGAGGTGTCCGGACCCCGTCCGGACGGCGTGCAGGAACGGACGGACCTGGTGGCCACGCTGCAGGTGCTGCGCCGCGATCTGGACCGGCTGCTGGCGTTCCTGGATACCTACGAGCGCTCCGCGCACCCGGCCCGAATCGAGGCGCTGCGCTGGCTGCAGCCGGCGCTGGCCCGGCACTTGAGGGCGTTGCAGCGGCATCGTCGAAAACGGGAAGAAGCGGCTGACGGCTGAGCCGCGAACGGTCGTGCTCAGCGGTGTTCGCGCCAGCGCAGGATGGCCTGCACGGCGGCTGCGGCGAAGTCCCCGGCGCCAATCTCCACCAGGGTGCCCAGCCCGCCCGGATTCGCCACGTTCACCTCCATGAGCTGCCCGCCAACCAGGTCTATGGCCGCGTAGCCGGCGCCCAACTCTGCCAGCTCGGCGGCCAGGTCAGCGACCAGGCTGTGCTGCTCTCTGCTCAAACTCCCCGCCACCGGCCGGCCGCCGTTGGCCAGGTTGCTGGTGCTGCCGGCGCCGGGCAGGCGGGTGTAGGTGGCGATGATCTCGCCGCCGGCCACCAGCGTGCGCTGCTCACCCTCGGCGATCTCAGGCAGGTAACGCTGCGCCAGCAGGTAGCCGTCGTCGCACTCACGGAGATAGCGCTCGACATCGTCGAGCGTCACGGCCGCTTCCCGAATGATGCGCACGTCCCGGCCGTAGCTGCCGGCAGGGGGCTTCAGCACCCAGTCGCCGCCGGACGTCAGCACCTCATGCAATTGCCGGGCGTTGGCGCTGGTGTGGGTCTCCGGCATCAGTGCGTGCCAGTGGTGCTTGCCATGCAGCCAGACCAGGGCACTCGGGCTCACCACGAACTGGCGCTCGGGCAGGTTGGAGAGCATCTGCATGCGATCGAACCAGGTCACCAGGCGGCCGAACCCGAGCGGCCAGATCAGATCAAAGCCGGCCAGCGGGACAGGGTTGCCGTCGGAGGTGGCGATGCTGAGCACGCCGGCGCGGCTTTCGATGTCGTCATGGTCGGCAACGCGCACCCGCCAACCGGCATCGCGGAAAGCGTCGGGCAGCCGTTGGTGGTTGTCGTTCCGGGCTTTGGTAGCATCACCCAGCAGCAGGAGCAGTTCCGGCATGCGTGCTAAAATAGCGGTCTTATGGAAGGCCAGAGCAACATACCAGACTACAGCCTGCCGGAGGAGCGGGTGCCGCTCTACGAGCCGGAGCACCTCGACAGCGACGCCAAGGCGGAGCTGAAGGCGGAAATTGCCGAGCTGCTGCAGGAGCGTGGCGCCACGCTGATCGCGCACTACTACGTGGACGGCGACGTCCAGGACCTGGCGGAAGAAACCGGCGGTGCGGTGTCCGATTCGCTGGAGATGGCGCGTTTCGGCAGGGATCAGGGCGGCGATACGCTGGTGGTTGCCGGCGTGCGCTTCATGGGCGAGACGGCGAAGATCCTGTCGCCGGAAAAGCGCGTGGTGATGCCGACGCTGGAGGCAGAGTGCTCGCTCGATCTCGGCTGCCCGCCAGATGAGTTCAAGGCGTTCTGCGAGGAGCACTCAGAAAGAACGGTGGTGGTTTACGCCAACACCTCAGCGCAGGTGAAGGCCATGTCCGACTGGGTAGTCACCAGCAGCGTGGCCCTGCCCATCGTCGAGTCCCTGGATGCCAAAGGGGAGAAGATTCTCTGGGCACCGGACAAGCACCTCGGCAACTACATCCAGCATCAGACCGGCGCCGATATGCTGCTCTGGTCCGGCGCCTGTGTGGTCCACGAGGAGTTCAAATCGAAGGCGCTGTTCGATCTCAAGGCCGTTTACCCGGATGCGGGCGTGCTCGTACACCCGGAGTCACCAGCGGCGGTGATCGACATCGCGGACTCGGTGGGCTCCACCAGCCAGATCCTCAAGGCTGCGGAAGAACTGCCGCACGAGACCTTCATCGTTGCCACCGATCGGGGCCTTTTCCACAAGCTGCGGCAACGCAACCCGGGCAAACGCTTCATCGAAGCGCCGACCGCCGGTGATGGCGCCATGTGCCGGAGCTGCGCGCACTGCCCCTGGATGGCCATGAACGAGCTGACCGCGCTGGCCGAGCTGCTGCGCAACGATGCGGTGTTCGCGGCCAACGAGATACGGGTGGATCCGGAAATTGGTGAGCGGGCGATGGTGCCCCTGAACCGCATGTTGGCGTTTCAGGCTGGCTAAAACTCTCGCGGTTCAGGCGTGAACCGCATGTTGGCGTTTCAGGCTGGCTAAAGCGCTCGCGGTTCAGGCGTGAACCGTATGTTGGTCTTTCAGGCCGGCTGATCAGGATCTGGCGATCCGAAGCTCCGTGCGCAGATCGTTGATGCGCTGATCGAGCATCGCCTGCAGCTGAGAGTTGTTCCGGCTGACCAGCCGTCGCGCGTATTCCAGATGCTGAATCGCCCGTGTGTAGGCGCCATGCAGGGCGAAAAACTCAGCCCGTGCCCGGTGCACGGCGACGATGTCTCCGGCCTTGCCGGCCACTTCCGCCAGCTCGTACCAGACGTCGATATCGTTCGGCCGCAGCTTGCTCTGCCGGGTGAGGATTTCCTCGGCGATGTCGTACTCCTCGTTCTGCATCAGCGCCTCGGCGTAGAGCATAGCCAGCGGAGGGTTGTCCGGGTTCAGCAGCAGCTGGCGCTCGAGCAGGGTCAGCGCCTGGTCGAGCTCACCGGCAGCCGTCAGAAACTCAGCGTAGGCGGCCACGAACAGGAGACGGTCCGGCGCCGATGCGAACAGCGCGTCTGCCAGCGGTACCGCTTCCTCATGCTCGCCAGCCCTCGATAGCGCCAGCGCCAGGCCGTACTGTGCGGCCGCCGAGTTCGGCTCATCGGCCACTTCCTTGCGGAAGTGCTTCACCGCCACCTCCGGGCTGTCTGCGTAGTGCACGATGGCGCGCATCCGGGCCAGGGTGTAGTCCGGTGAATCCGTGTACTGCCGCGGCGGATACTTGAGCGCGTTCGTCTTCGCGTCAGCCACCCGGCGCTCGGTGAGGGGGTGGGTGAGCAGGAATTCAGGCGGGCGGCTGGAGTAGCGGTAAGCGCGGCCCATCCGATCGAACATACGGGCCATCCCGTCCGGGTCCAACCCCGCGTTGACCATGGTGTTCATGCCGATCCGGTCAGCTTCCGTCTCCCGGGTCCGGCTGTAGCGAAGCTGGCTCGACTGCGCGGCGGCTTGAGAGGCGGACATGGCTGCCAGCCCTGCATCGCCGCCAGCAGCCATGCCGATGGCGATCGCCGCTATCATGGACGCCATGGTCGGCAGCATGGCTTCCCGCTGCTCCTCGATGCCGCGGGCGAAGTGACGCTGGCTCAGGTGCGCAAGCTCGTGCGCCATCACTGAAGAGTACTCGTGCACGTCCTCGGCGGTGATCAGCAGGCCGAGGTTGACGCCCACCACGCCGCCCGGCGCTGCGAAGGCGTTGACCGCCGGTGAGTCAATCAGCACCACCTCTAGCACTTTTTCGCTGAGCTGAGAGTATTGGGCCAGATCGGCGATGTGGGTCTCGACGTAGTACTTCAGGATCGGGTCGTCGATGGTCGGCAGCACCGCGTTGATCTGCTTCAGGAACTGGCGGCCGATCTGCTTCTCCATCGCTGGAGAGACGATGCGCGAAGAACCGTCCCCGAGGGTGGGCAGATCAGCGGTCGGATCCAGAGACTGCCCATGCGCTGAACCCAGCGTCAGGCAGAGTACGCACAGCCCGAAGCCCGCCCGCAGCGCCCGCAGGGGCAGGCCCGCCAGGCTGAAAGCCGGCGTGGCTGTGGCGGCGGTTCGAGGGCTCGAACCCGCTGGTTGTGCGTGAAGATCTTTCATTCGGGTCAGTTCGGGTCGTGCTAGAGAGCGCCTCTGGTCGCAGGACCAGTGGCAGTGGGGGCCGACTTCAAATTGATCATACTTGATGGACTTATCCCGGGCACCAAAAGTTCAAAACCGGCTATCATTGGCGCACATTCACCTGACATGTTTTTCAAGCCCGTGAGTCAGTCCGAACCCCCCGAAAACACTGCAGATCAGGCCCCAGAGGCCGCTATCCCGGAGACCCCGGAAAACGTCACCTTGCTTGATGTGAAGGGGCTGAAGTGCCCGATGCCGCTCCTGAAGGCGAAAAAGGCGCTCAACGAGCTCGAGCCCGGGGCGCTGCTGCGGGTGATCGCCACGGATCCGGGCTCAGAACGCGATTTTGAGACCTTCTCTGCGCAGAGCGGCCACGCGCTGCTGGATTTCGAGCGGCAACAGGACGAGTTCATCTACCTGCTGCAGAAGAAAGGCGCTTAGCCGATGCGGTTCATCGAAGTCATCAGCGGTTGGATCAACCGTCACTTCTCCAATGAGGAGGCCATCTACCTGGTGGTGTTCCTGGTGGTGGGCTTCGTGTTTCTGTTCGTTTTCGGCAGCATGCTGCTGCCGGTGCTCACCGGCCTGGTGCTGGCCTTCCTGCTCCAGGGCCTGGTGAAGAAGCTGGTGGGTTGGGGGCTGCCGGAAAAACCCTCGGTTTACCTGACCTTCGTTTTCTTCCTCGGGGTGCTGACCACCATCGTGCTCTTTGTCGTGCCGCTCATCTGGCAGCAGCTGGTTGCGCTGCGGGCGGCGCTGCCGTCGATCATCACCCGGCTGCAGGACATGCTGCGAGATCTGCCGGAGGTGGCGCCGGGGTTCGTCACTGCGCAGCAGGTCGACCAGTGGTTGAACCTGGCGGCAGGAGAAGTGGGCAGCGCCAGCGGTTCGCTGCTGAACGCCGCGCTGACGCAGGTTCCGTCCGTGGTCGGCGTGCTGATCTTTCTGATTCTGGTCCCGATCTCCGTTTTCTTCTTCCTGAAGGACAAGCAATCCCTGATCGAGTGGTTTCAGTCGCTGCTGCCGCGGCGGCGACCGTTGCTCGATCGCGTGGGCAACGAGATGAACCTGCAGCTGGCCAACTACGTGCGGGGCAAGGCGATCGAGATCCTCATCGTCGGCTCCGTCAGCTTCGTCGGCTTCGAGCTGCTGGGGCTCAACTACGCGGCGCTGCTCGCTCTGGTGGTTGGCCTGTCGGTGCTGGTGCCCTTCGTCGGCGCCGCGGTTGTCACGATTCCCGTGGCCCTGGTCGCCATCTTCCAGTTCGGCTGGAGCTGGGACATGGCCAAGGTGATGATCTTCTACGCCGTGATTCAGGCCCTGGATGGCAACGTGCTGGTGCCGCTGCTGTTCTCCGAGGCGGTAGATCTGCACCCGATCACCATCATCGTCGCGGTGCTGGCTTTCGGCGGCCTGTGGGGAGTCTGGGGCGTGTTCTTCGCGATCCCCCTGGCGACGCTGGTCAAGGCCATCTACAACGCCTGGCCCACAGACGAGCTGGAACGTGCGCCTCCAGATCTGGAGGCGGGTGCGCCGGTCGGACTGGAGCCGGAATCGCCTTGAGGGCGCAGGGCCTAAGCAAGTACCATGGCGCCGATTAAATCCGCAGCCCAGCACCCCCAATGCTGAATAAGCCCCTCCGCGGCAGCCTCGTCGCGCTCATCACGCCCATGCATCCGGACGGCAGCATCGACTGGTCGGCCCTCGAAGGCCTGATCAACTGGCATATAGAGGAAGGCACCGACGGCATCATTCCGGTCGGCACCACCGGCGAGTCCGCCACCCTGGCGGTGGATGAGCATCTGGAGTTCATCGAGAAGACAGTAACGGTAGTTGACGGTCGCGTTCCGGTCGTCGCCGGCACGGGGGCCAACTCCACTGCCGAAGCCATTCACCTGACCCGTCAGGCCGAAGCGGCAGGGGCGGATGCCTGCCTTTCCGTGGTGCCTTATTACAACAAGCCTACCCAGGAAGGCCTGTATCGCCATTTCATGGCCATTGCCGATTCCACCTCCTTGCCGGTGGTGCTGTACAACGTGCCGCCGCGAACGGCCTGCGACATGCTGCCCGAGACCGTCGCCAGGCTGGCGTCCCATGAGCGGATCATCGGCATCAAGGAAGCGTGCGGCGATGCGGAGCGGGTGGGCGAGCTGAGTCCCGTGGTGCCTGATGATTTTGTGCTGCTTTCCGGCGAGGACGCGCAAACGCTGCGGATGATGGAGCTGGGCGCAACCGGGACTATTTCCGTGACTGCCAACGTGGTGCCGAAGCTGATGAGCGAGTTCTGCGCCGCGTTCCTCAATGGCCGGACGGACGAGGCAGAGGCGCTGGATGCGAAGCTGCAACCACTGCACGCGGCGCTGTTCGTGGAGCCGAACCCGCAACCCGCCAAGTGGGCGCTGCACGAGATGGGCCGGATACAGCCGGGCATCCGCCTGCCGCTGATCGAGCTTTCAGAAGCGGCTCGCCCTGACCTGATCGCCTGCCTGAAGACCATTGGAGCTTTGCCGTGATGGCTCGACGTGTTTCTTACTCTGCGCTGGCAGCGCTGCTCGTTGCCGGCCTCACCGGCTGCGGCTGGTTGAACGACGACAAAGGCATCTTCGTCAATCGCGACGATGATTACATCGACATGGAGGAGCGTGACGCCCTGGTGGTGCCAACGGATCTGCAGGCCAGCAAGGTGGCGGACCCGTATCCCATCCCGCGCACGCCGCGGCAGCTGAACCCGGAGTTCTACCCTTACAGCCCGCCGCGTCCGGACGCGATATTCGCCAGCGACAACCGGGACGAGGTGCGCATTCAGCGGCTCGGCGAGCGGGCCTGGCTGGTGGTGCCTGAAGACCCGACCACAGTCTGGCCCAAGGTGAAGCAGTTCCTGGCCGAAAACGGGATCCGCATCGAATCCGAGATGGCCGAGTTTGGTCGGCTCGACACCCAGTGGCTGGACACCTCCCAGGAAGCCTATCGGGACATCATCCGTACGGTCATCCGGGAAGCTAAGGAGCAGGATGGTTTTCTGGAAGGCCAGGATCGCCTGCTGATCAAGGTGGAGCCCGGCATTCGTGAGGCCACCTCCGAGGTTTACGTTCGCCACGAGAACGACGCCCTGGGCCTGCCCAGCGTCGGCGTGGTGGATCTGAACAGCATCCGCTCGCTGGTGCCGGCCGCGGAAATCGATGCCCTGTCCGAAATCGGTGCCTACATCGCGGCGAAGGTCTCGGAGCAGACGATCTCCATGGTGGCAACGGACAATACCGGCCAGGTGAAGTCGAGCGTCGCGCGTAACGAAGCAGGGGTGCCGATCCTCGAGCTCCGGCTCGACCGCGAGCGGGCCTGGGCAACGGTTGGTCAGGCGCTGACCCGGGCCGAGGTGCCGGTGGAAGATCAGGATCAGCTCGAAGGTGTGTACTTCGTCCGGATCCCGGACAACGTGCTCACCGGCGAAGAAAAAGGCTGGCTCTCCGGCGTGCTCGGGCGCGGCAAGAAGGGCTACGAGCTGCAGCTGCACCTGAACGAGATCGAGGATTCGGTCTATCACGTCAGCGTCACCGACGGCAACGAAAAGCCGGTGGATCGGGAGTTTGGTCAGGAAGTGCTGACCATGATCCGAGAATTTTCCAGTTGAGCCGATTCGCCTCGCTCGGTAGCGGCAGTCGAGGCAACGGCACCATCGTCGAGATCGGCGGCGAGCGAATTCTCGTCGATTGCGGCTTCACCCTGAAGCAGGCAGAAGCGCGGCTGGCGCGCTTTGATCTCAAGCCCGCTGATCTCAGCGCCATCCTGGTGACCCATGAGCACAGCGATCACATCGGCGGTGTGGGCCCGCTGGCTTACAAGTACGCGATCCCGGTGTTCGCCTCGTTCGGCACGCTGGACTCCGCCAGAAAGAGCGCGTCTGTCGTCGGCACGGCGATCAACGCGCACAGCCCGTTTCAGATCGGCGCCGTCGAGGCGACTCCGGTGGTGGTGCCGCACGACGCCCGGGAGCCGACTCAGTTCGTGTTCCGCCACCAGGGTTCGTCGGTGGGCGTGGTGTCGGACCTCGGTTGCGTGACCCCGTTTGTCATCGAGCAGTTCAGCAACCTCGACGGGCTGCTGATGGAGAGTAACTACGATCTGCAGATGCTGATCAGCGGCCGCTATCCGGAGCGGGTGAAACGACGTATTGCCAGCGACCTGGGCCACCTGTCGAACGAGCAGGCAGCTGCGTTTCTCGAACGTATCGCTCACCCGAACCTGACGGTGGTGGTCGGGCACGTGAGCGAGGAGAACAACCATCCGGACCTGCTCGATGAATCGTTCCGTGCGCATCAATCGGCGGTCGGCAGCCTGATGTTCGCCACTCAGGACGAAGGCGCTGGCTGGCAGTCGATTGCCGGTTCCGGCCCCATTGGAGACGAAGCCCGCACGGCTGGGCGCCCGTCAGAAGGCAACGGCGAGGCGCTCAGCCTTGGCTGACAGGCCTGCCGAGCTGACCGAGCAGTCGGTCGGCTGTCCGGAGTGCGATCTGCTCTGTGAGGTCGGGCCGTTGCGGCCCGGCGAGCGGGCGGTTTGCGCCCGTTGCGGCTGCGTGTTGTCCGTCTGCTTCGAGGATCCCTACGCTCGCGCCTGGTCATACAGCGTTGCCGCTCTGATCGTGCTGGTCATTGCCTTCTCGTTTCCGTTCCTGTCGATTTCCGCGGCTGGCGTCACCAACTCCATGACGCTGGTGCAGACGGTGCTCTATCTCGCTCAGTACGGCGCTGACCTGATCGCGCTGCTCGTCTCGGTGTTCGTGATCCTGGTGCCGCTGGTGATGCTGATCTTCATGGTGGTGCTCGCCACAGCGTTGCGGGCCGACCGGTTTCATCCGCTGTTGCTGGCGCCGACCCGCTGGCTGTTCCACCTGAATGCCTGGTCCATGGTCGAGGTGTTCGCCATCGGCGTGATCGTCAGCCTGGTGAAGCTGGCTGCCATGGCCAAAGTCACCCTCGGCCCGTCGTTCTGGGCGTACCTGGCTTTCACCGTGCTGTTCCTGTTCGCCTTCTCCGCGATGGACCGGTTGGCTGTCTGGCGGGACATCGAACGCCTCTCTAAGGCAACGCCGGTGCCGCTGCCGGAGGCGAAGGCATGACCACAGCCAGAGAGGTTGGCTACGACGTCTGCCATACCTGCCTCGCGCTCAACCCGTCGTCGAGTGCGCACTGCGAGCGCTGCGGCTCGCACCTGCACAACCGCATCCCGCACAGCCTGCAGAGAACGGTGGCCCTGCTGATAGCCGCAGTTGTCCTCTACTTCCCGGCGAACCTGCTGCCGATCATGACGACCGATCAGTTCGGTCGTTCGGTGGACAGCACCATCATCGGCGGCGTGGTGCTGCTTTGGAACATGGGCTCTTACCCCGTCGCCCTGGTGATCCTGATTGCCAGCGTCCTGGTGCCCATCGGCAAGATCCTCACGGTGGCCACGCTCTGCTGGACCATTGGCCGGCACCAGCCGGTCTCGCCGCGGCAGCGCATGACGCTGTATCGGATTACGGAGTTCATCGGCAAGTGGTCGATGGTCGACGTTTTTGTGGTCGCGATCCTGGTGGCGCTGATTCAGATTACGGGCATCATAGTGATCCGGCCTGGCGGCGCTGCTCTGGCGTTTGCCGGGGTCGTGATCCTGACGATGCTGGCGGCAGAGAGCTTCGACCCGAGGCTCATCTGGGACGATGCAGACGACATCGCAGAGAGCAAAATCGCAGAGAACAAAGAAGAACAGGCCGCATCGGACGGACAGGAGACGACGTGAGCGAATCTGTGGTGGTTGAAACCCGGAAACGGCAGATATCCGGGATCTGGGTGGTGCCGCTGGTTGCCGTCGCCCTTGGCCTGTGGCTGGCAGTAGACGCCTACCTGAGCCAGGGGCCGACGATCACGCTGTACTTTTCCAACGCCGACGGGCTGCAGGCGGACAAAACCCTGGTCAAGGTGCGCAGCGTCACCGTGGGCACCGTCACCAGCGTGAAGCTGGCGGACGATCTCGAGCGGGTGGTGGTGACAGCTGAGCTCACGCCCCAGGCACGACAGCTGCTCCGGGAAGACAGCCAGTTCTGGGTCGTTCGGGCGGAGGTGCGCGGCGCTTCGGTCACCGGCATCGGCACGCTGCTGAGCGGCGCCTACGTCGAGATCTCGCCGGGTGAAGGCGAGCTGACCTCAGCGCGCGAGTTCGATGGGCTCGATCGAAGGCCGGTGTCGCCGGTGGGCACCCCCGGCAAGCGGCTCAAGCTGGTCAGCGAGAGCAGCGGCTCCGTCTCCGTCGGCAGCCCGATCCTCTATCGCGGTTACCGGGTCGGCACGGTGGAGAGCCTCGAGCTGCAGGTGGAGGACCAGCGGGTCATGTACTCCGTGTTCATTGATGCGCCCTACGATGTGCTGGTTTCCAGCACCACCCGCTTCTGGAACGCGAGCGGCATCTCCGCCGAGCTGTCGACGGAAGGCATCAAGGTGAGCATCGGCTCCCTGCAGTCCGCCCTGATGGGTGGGGTGGCGTTCGACCTGCCGCGCAACGCCAGGACGGGTGCTGACGTGGAGTCCGACACCGTGTTCCGGCTCTACCCTGACGAAGCCTCCATTCACCAGAACCCGTACCGCAACGCCAAGGAGTACGTGGTCTCCTTCAAGCAGTCGCTGCGGGGCCTCAACCCCGGCGCGCCGGTCAACTACCGTGGCATCCGGATCGGCAGCGTGGTGCGGATCATGCTGGCCGATCTGACCAGGAACCCGGAGGCGGATACCGGCGAGAGCGGCCAGGCGATTCCGGTGCTGATCCGGCTCGAGCCGGGGCGGCTGGCCATCGAGGACACCTTCCAGGGCATTGAGATCATGGAAGAGTCCGTGGCGATCTCGGTGCAGAACGGCCTCCGGGCAACGCTGGAGTCCGGCAACCTGCTCACCGGCGCGCGGCTCATCGAGCTGGACGTCTACGAGACGGAAACGGTGGAAGAGCTCGGCGAGTTCCTCGGCTATCCCACCATCCCCACGATCAGCGGTGGCCTTGCCCACATACAGGTGCAGATCAGTCAGCTCCTGGACAAGCTGAACCAGCTGCCGGTTGAAGGCGTGCTCGAGCGGGCCGAGAGCGCCATTGGCGAGCTGGAAGGCACCTTGAAAGCTGTCCGCCGGTTCGCAGAGAGCGAGGGCATACAGACCCTGCCGGCTTCCGTGCAGAAAACGCTGGACGAGCTGAACGAGGTGCTGGAGAGCTTCGACAGCCACTCCGAGTTCCAGCAGGAGCTGATCCGAACCATCGAGGAGCTGAAGAGCGCGCTGCAGAACGTCGATCAGTTTGCTGAGCAGCTGAACGACAAACCCAACTCGCTCATTTTCGCGCCGAAACAGACACCGGATCCGGAACCACGAGCAGGTCGGGAGTAGACATCATGACGCATCTGAAAAACCCGATTCTCTGGTTGGCGCTCAGCTGGCTCCTGCTTGCGGGGTGCGCCGGGTCGCCACCGGTGCAGGATCACGACTACCTGCTCCGGCCGCAGAAGCTGATGGTCGGCTCCGGCAGCCGATCGGTCGTGCAGCTGAAGCCGGTGTCGGTGGCGCCGTACCTCGACCAGAAAGGCATGGTGCTGCAGACGGGAGACTCGGAGATCCGGGTGGCCAGGCACCACCGCTGGGCGGAGCCGCTGGATGAAGCCATTGAGCGATACCTGCAGGTGAGCATCGCCAACCAGGCCAACGTCACCGTCGAGTCAGGCGCCCTGACAACGGCCGACGAAGACGCGACCGTGACGCTGCGGATCAACCAGCTGCACGGCCGGGAGTCGGGTCAGGTGCGGCTTGTGGCTGACTGGAAGGTTGATCGCGGCGAGGAAGGTGCCGTGCTGCACAACTTCGACGCCACCACGCGGCAGACAGCGGATGGTTATCCGGCGCTGGTGGATGCGCACGCCGAGCTGCTAGACGACCTTGGGGCCGCGATCGCCGACTCGCTCGAGCCCGGCGGCCAATGACTTCAGGCTCGCTGCCGGAAGATCTCGAAGATCTGGGTGGCGAGCTGCCGGGCTGGCTGGTCGACGCGCTTGCGCTCGACCGCGAGCAGGGCGACGTGGAGGTGGCCGGCACGCCGATACGCTACCTGGCCTGGGGCCGCAGAGACCTGCCTGCGCTGGTGATGACGCATGGCCGCATGTCGCATGCGCGCTGTTGGGCATTTGTCGCGCCGCTGCTTGCTGACCGCTTCCGCTGTGTGGCTTTCGACCTTTCGGGCATGGGCGACTCCGGCTGGCGCGAGCAATACGCGGTGGATGTCCGGGCAGAGGAGGTGCTGGAGGTTACTCGGCAGGCGACGGACGCCAAGCAGCCGGCAATCCTTACCTCACACAGCTATGGCGCCGTCGTCGCCTTGCGGTCGCTGGCCTCGAGCGACCGCTTCAGTGGGTTCATCGCCTGCGATCCTTCCTTCACCCATCCGAACGACTGGCCGAACCAGACGCCGAGAGAGGAAGACCGGGACGCGGTGAAGACGCACCGGGTCTACGAAAGCCTAGAATCGGCGATCAGCCGGTTCCGGCTGGCGCCGCCGCAGGACGTGGAGCAGCCGGTGCTGCTGCGCTATCTGGCCCGCCACTCGCTGAAAGCCGTGCCGGGCGGCTGGAGCTGGAAGTTCGATCCGCGGGTGTACTCGCGATTCGAGGAAGGTCACAACGACTGGTGGGTGACGCACAGTCAGGACTTCGTTGCGCTCGACCTGCCGAAGGCCATCATCCATGGCGACCAAAGCGCCTTTATCGACGCGACCACCGCAGGTGCCATCGCCGCCGCGTCCGCCCTGCCGGTGCCGGTCACCGGCATCCCGTTCGCTCGTCACCACATCATGGTTGATCAACCGGTCGCGCTGGCGGTTGCCATCAGCAGCATGGCCCAGCGGTTGCTCGAGGGCGGCGACTGACCGTCAATCGAGCACGTTCTCGCCGCCGTCGTCGAGCTGCGCAGGACGCTGCCAGTAGTTGAACTGCGGTGTGAACGCCGGCTCGCCCAACCCCGCCAGCGCCAGCAGGTGCCAGAGCGAGCAGTAGAGATCTCCGGGGCCAAACACGGCGCTGTTCCTGCGGGTGATGGTCTCGCCGCTGCGCTGGTAGACGACCACCCCTGGCATGTTGTCGACGCCGGCCTGGGCGGATTGCTCCCGGATGTAGCTGCCGCCGCCGTGCGAGGCGAGGCGAAAGCGCCAGCCGCGGCTGTTGGCAAAGCGGCGCTGCACGTCCGGCGGGTCTTTCGAAACCAGCACCACGGACATGGCCGATTCCAGATGGGGCAGGAAGCCGTTGAAACCATCGGCCCAGACGGTGCACCAGCGGCAGCCCTGACCCATGTTGTGAATCAGCATCAGGGTGTCCTGCTCGCCGAACAGATCCAATAAGGTGGTTGGGCCGTGCTGGGTCGCGAACTCGTAGTTGGCAACGCCGCTGCCGCTGTTCGTCTTCTGCAGCTCGTGCAGCCTGGTGGTCAGCTCGAATATCTGCGCCGACAGAGCGTCGATCTCAGCCTGATTGTCTGCCTGGCTCATCGTCGGATCCTCCTCCCTGGATGAAGGGTTATTAAATGCTATGGTCGTGTCAGGTCCAACAGGGGAGATAACGGTATGCCGAAATTCCTGCTCATCGGGCTCTGCGAGCCGCCGGATGCAGAGGCTCAGAACGCTTTCGACGAGTGGTTCGTCGGCCAGCACATCGAGGATACGGCTCGCTGCCCGAACTTCGTCCGCGGCAGCGTCTACAAGCTCGCCGGACCGCACCTGGATGGCAGGATCGTATCGGACTACCTCTCGGTCTACGAGGTGGAGGCAGAGAGCTACGAGGAGGCGGAGCGGGTGCTGAACGAGTGGCAGGCCGATCCGGATGCCTGGGAAGGGCGCCGTCAGCACTGGCAGACTGCCCGCGACCACGGTGGCGTGCCGTTGGCAGTGAAGGGTTCCGGCTGGTACGAGCTGCTCGCCGCTTACGACGGGCCCGGCTCGCAGCGCTAGTCGCTGCTCTCGTCCGGCAGCGGGTAGTGCACGCCGGGGACGCCGCCTTCCAGAGCCTGGTACCAGTCCGGCCGCGGCTGAACCGGCTCGTAGCTGGTGGGCACCATGGGCCTGTCGGTGTTCCACTGATGGTGAATGGGTGGAATCTGGAAGGTGCCGTTGCTGGCGTTGGTGCCGCCGTCGACAAGCAGGTCCACGCCGGTGATGTAGCTGGCCAGGTCTGAAGCCAGGAACATCACCGCGTTGGTCACCTCCTGGGCATCTCCGAGCCGGCGCATCGGCGTGCGGCTGGAGATCCAGCGGTCCATGCCCATGGCTTCGAGCATGGGCCGGGTCATTTCAGTCACCACGAAGCCGGGAGACACGGCGTTCACCCGCACGCCGCGATCGGCCCACTCAACCCCCATCTGCTTGGTCATGTTCAGCAGCCCGCCCTTGGCGGCGCTGTAGCCGATCACGTTGTTCTCGTTGGCGCCGCTGGCCAGGATGGAGCAGATGTTGACGATGGCACCGCTGCCGCGTTCCAGCATGTGCCTGCCGCATTCCCGCGCGTAGTAGAACGCGCCGCTGAGGTCGACGGCGAGAATGCGCTGGAAGGTCTCGGTGTCGAACTGCTCGGCAGCGACGCCGCGCGGATCGGCGATGCCCGCATTGTTGATGAGCACGTCGATCCCGCCGTGCGCAGCGATGCCGGTCGAGATCACGTTCTGAACGTCGCCTTCCGCGGAAACGTCGCCGGTCACCACGGTGACGGTGCGGCCTTTGCCGCGGCAGGTTTCGCCAACCTGCTCGAGCAGTTCGCTGCTGCGGGCGGTCAGGATCAGATCTGCGCCGGCGTCGGCGAAGGCGTAGGCGAACTGCTCGCCGAGACCATAGGAAGCACCGGTGATCAGAACGACCTTGCCACTGAAATCGAACACTGCTCTCTCCTCGTATCGCGGGTGTTTGCGGGGCTAAGAGGATACCCTAGGCGGACGGAGGCAGGTGCGATCGGAGATGGCTGCAGAGATTCCCAGAGGTATTGACGAGGTCACGGACGGCTGGCTGAGCGAGGTGCTCGAGGCGGACGTGCGGGCACATCGGCGCGAGCGGATCGGCGAAGGGGTGGGCCTGATGGGGGACATCTACCGGGTGACGCTGGAGTACGCGGATAGCCAACCGGCCGGCCCGGCGAGCGTGGTCGTGAAGCTGCCCTCCTCGCACGAGGAGAACCGCGCTCAAGGCGTGGCGCTTGGCATGTTTGCTGCGGAGGTGACCTTCTACAACCAGCTGGCGCCGCGGGTTTCAGTCGGCATGCCCGGCATCTACCGGGCTGCGGTGGCGGACGACGGCGCCGACTTCGTGATCGTCATGGAGGACCTGAGCGCGCTCAGCATGGTGGATCAGAGCACCGGCATGAACGTGGAGCAGGCGAAAGCGGCGGTGGAGGTGCTGGCCGGCGTGCACGCAGCGTTCTGGAACGACGTGGATCGGCCGGAGCTCGAGTGGATTCCGACCCAGACCGGCCCGAGGATCGAATTCGTCGATGGCATGATGACGCAGATCTTCCCGGTCTTTGCGGAGCACTTCGCCGACGCGCTGCCGGAGGGCGGGCTTGCCATGTACGAGCAGTTCATCGGCAACTACCTGAAGATCATGCAGGTCATCAACAGCCGCTCACCCTGGACGATCGCGCATCAGGACTACCGGATCGAGAACCTGCTGTTCGGCCCTGCCGGCTCCGGCCGGGTGGTGGTGCTGGACTGGCAGGGTCTCGGTCGCGGGGTGGGCGCCTACGATCTCGCCTACGTGCTCGGTGGCTCCATGACGTCGAAGCTGCGCCGGGCTCACGAGCGGGAACTGGTGACGGCCTATCAGGCAGCGCTCGAAGCCGCGGGCGTCGTGGGCTACGGCTTCGACCAGGTGTGGGAAGACTATGCACATTCCCAGCTCATGGGCGGGTTGGCCGTCTCGATCGTCACGGGCGGGTCGATGGATCTCAGCAACGAGCGCGCCAGGGAGCTGATTGCCACCATGGCGCGGCGACACGTTCAGGCGGCGCTGGATCACGACGGCCCGGCGCGGCTGGCTGAGATCACCGGCTGAGAAGAGCGCCGCAAGGAGATCCCCTGAGGAGAGTTGCATGCTGCTGCTGAAACCGAACTGTGAGTGTTGCGATAAGGACCTGCCGCCAGCCAGCGAGGAGGCCATGATCTGCACCTTTGAGTGCACGTTCTGCCGGGATTGCGTCGAAGGCGTCCTCGGCAGTCGTTGCCCGAACTGCGGCGGTGACTTTCAACCGAGGCCGATCCGTCCGGCCGCGCTGCTGGAGAAGTACCCTGCTTCCACGGAGCGGGTTTTCAATCCCAAGCACGCTCAGGGCTGACGGCGAATGCGGGTTGCGGCGTGCCAGACCCCGGACCTCCGAGAAGATCTGCCGGGCGCGGTCGAGCTCATCCGTAGCAGGGCAGAGCAGGCGCACGCCGCCGCCGCGGACGTGATCCTCTTTCCGGAGTGTTTTCTTCAGGGCTACTTCACCGACCCGACAAACGTGGAACGGCTGGCCATTGGCTTCGACGAGCTGGCTTTTGCACCCGTTCGTCAGCTGTCCAGCCAGATCGACATCACCTTCGTCATCGGCCTGATCGAACGGTCGCCGGAAGGCTGTCACAACAGCACCGCCGTGCTCCGGGGTGGCGAGTTGATCGCTTGCTACCGGAAACGCTACCTGCTCCAAGGGGAGAGTGAGGCCTTCCAGGCCGGCGACGACTGTCCGGTGGTGGAGGTCGCCGATCGACGGGTTGGGTTCAACATCTGTTACGACCTGCAGTTTTCCGAAGCGGCAGCGCTGGCTGCGACCCGGGACGCCGAAGTGCTGCTTTGTCCCTGCAACAACATGCTCTCACGCGCTAACGCCGAAGCCTTCAAAGATCAGCACAACGCCATTCGGGCGGAGCGCTGCCGCGAAGCGGGTCTCTGGCTCGTCAGCGCAGATGTGACCGGAGAGCGGGACGGCAGGATCAGCTACGGCCCGACGGCCGTGCTCGATCCGGCGGGCAAGACGGTTGAGCAGCTGCCGCTGTTGACCGAGGGAATGCTGATTGCCGATATTTAGGCAGGCTGCGAGCAGGAGGGGAAGCAGGCGTGGAGTATGTCGAAGCTGAGGATGCCCGGCAGCTGCCGGGGCTGAAGCTGGCTCTGACGGTTGGCGTTCCGGGCCCGTGGGGCGAATCGGCAAAGAAGGTGCTGGAGTACAAGGGCATCGACTACATTCCGGTGGCACAGTACGCCAGCCAGCCGAACGAGTCGCTGGTCGAGTGGACGGGGATCCGCAACGCGCCGATCCTGATTTACGAGGACGAGCCGCCCAGAACCAACTTTCAGGATATCGTCGCCTTCGCCGAACGGCTGCAGCCCGAGCCGCCCCTGGTGCCCGACGATCCCACCGAACGCCTGCTATGCCTCGGCATATCCGCGGAGATCTGCGGCGAGGGCGGGTTCGGCTGGAAGCGCCGGCACGTGATGCGCGATGCGCACAAAGCCCGGCCGGCGGACGCGCCTCCGGTGGGCAATCCCGGGCTCGACAGAAAGACCATGGCCAGGGCTTATGGCGGCACCGAGGCGGAAGCGGCTGACTCCCCGAGATATCTGGCGGCAATGCTGGACGCCCTGGCAGAACGCCTGGAAGCCCAGCGCGCCGCCGGCTCGCGCTATTTTGTCGGCGACTCGGTGACGGCCTGTGACATTCACTGGGCCTGCTTCTCCGCGTTGCTCGATCCCCTGCCGCACGAGGTGAACCCCATGCCGGACTGGCTGCGGGTGAGCTACAGCTACCTTGGGCCGGTGCTGGAACAGCACAAACATCCCGTCCTGCTGGCTCATCGGGATCATATGTTCGAGCAGCATCTGGGGCTGCCACTTGACTACTAGGCTCTGCAAGGAGGAAGGAACATGAGCGTTCAGTTTTCAGGCATCGTGCCTTATCTGTTTTACGACGACGCGGCGGCTGCCATGGACTGGTATGCCCGGGTGTTCGGCTTTGAGGACGGCGGCCGCTGGGAAAACGAGGCGGGCGAGGTTCAGAACGGCGAGATGCGGGTCGGCAACACCGAGATCTGGATGGATGGCGGCGGCCGGCAGCTGTTCCCGCGCGATGGCGACGATCGCCCGCAGTGGATTGGCGTCTGGGTTGATGACGTGGATGCGATGTACGAGCAGATCCGGGCGGCCGGCATTGACGCGGAACCACCGGTAACCAGGGAGTTCGGCGTGCAGATGCTCAGCGTGCCGGACCCGTTCGGCTATCTGTGGGGATTCATCCGTCGAGTCGATCCCGCTGCGGGTGGCTGAGGTGGACAAGCTCGGTGGCAGCTGTCTGTGCGGTGCTGTCACGTTCGAGATCAGCAACCGGTTCGAGCACTTTCAGCTCTGTCACTGCCTGCAGTGTCAGAAAACGACCGGCACCGCGCATGCCTCGAACCTGTTCACGGATCCGCAGCACATCACCTGGCTGACTGGAGAGGAACTCGTCCGGCGCTACGATGTGCCGGGCCGACGTATCTCGAACGCCTTCTGCGGCGCCTGCGGCTCCCGCGTGCCGTTTCTTTCGCTCAGCGGTGACGTGCTGGCCGTTCCCGCGGGGACGCTCGACGGCACGCCGTCCATCGCGCCGCAGGCAAACATCTTCTGGCCGGAACGTGCGTCCTGGTACGAAGCTGGAGTGGCAGCCGAGCGCTACGACGAGTTCGCTGACTGAGGGCGTCAGAGAGGCAGATCGCTGATGGACGTGCAGGCCTCAGCCAGTGCCGGGTCGGGGCAGGCGCGTGACACAGGCTTCTCCCAGGCGGGCAGCTGCGAGGCCGGGTAGCCGAGATCTTCTGCTTTGCGCACAGCAGCTTCGAACTCCACGCGGCGATCCAGCTCACGTGAAGTCATCGCGAGATAGTAGGCGGTAGTCGACTCCTCGATGGAGGGCAGCGCGCCCAGTTGCCTCAGCGTGGTCACGGCCAGATCCGTTTCACCCAGCATCGCGTAGTAGTAGGCGACCTCGGCCTGGAACTGGGGAGCGTCACCCTGCTGCTGGTTGGCTCCCTCCAGGGCCTTCTGCAGGGCCAGCCGGGACACACGGGCGCCGTCCGCTACGCTGTCGCAGGCCTCGCCGAGCGCGCCCCAGATCCGCCAGCGTGGCTGCACCTGCAGACCCTTCCTGAACGACGCTGCTGCATGCGTCGGGCAACCGCGCAGGTGATGAATGCGGCCGAGCGCATCATAAGCCCACGAGGTTGCCTCGATCTCGATGGTGCGCTCGTAGATGGCCTTCGCTTTGTTCAGCTCATCGCTCATCAGGTACGCGTTCGCCAGGTTGTTCAGCGTCGGAATGGCGTCTCTCGGCGCCAGATCGACAGCCGCTGCCAGCGGAGCCACGGCCTCGGCGTATCTGCCCTGCCGGTAGAGATAGCTGCCAAGCATCTCGTAGTGGCTCCAGTATTGCGGTTCGAGCTCGATGGCCCTCGTGAATGCCGCCTCGGCGCCGGCGTGGTCGTTCAGCCGGCTCCTTATCCGCCCGAGAATCTCGTGGACCCTGGCCTGCTCAGGTGCCAACGCCAGCGCTGCGGTTGCCTCGCTGTTCGCCGCTTCGTTCTTGCCCTCAGCGTAGAACAGGTAGGCCAACGCCAGTTGAACCTGCCAGGATTCTGAGTCCAGCGCGTCAGCCGCGCGGCAGGCGGCGTCGGCTGGTTCCAGCGTATCGACGTAGCCGCGACGCCAGGCCGTGGTCTCCAGCTCGCAGGACGCCGCATGAAAGATCGCCTTGTTGGTATCGAGCCGCAGCGCCGCGTCGATGCGGGAGCGCGCGGCGCTGAGGTTTTCCTCTGTTGGCCACCGGCGCAGCAGGTCCTGAGCAGCCCAGTACTCGTTCATCCCGGCACTGCTGTCCGGCGTGCGCCACCAGAGGACAGCGATCGAGACGAGGATGGCAACAGCTGCCGCGGTGAGCGCGGTGCGGATGATGGTGGACCTCCGAGCCGCAGGCAGTGGAGGCCCGGTTGTCTGCGCCTCCTGTGGGCCGCTCTCGATGGCGGCCAGCAGGCGCTGGCGAAACTCCGGCTGCGACGTTTCGTGCGCAAACAGGGCCTGGGTCAGGCCCAGGGTCAGGCTGAGCCCGCCTGGCAACTCTGCCTGCTCGAGGTGGGCAACGATCAGGTGCTTCGAGTGCTCCAGCGCGTACTGGATCTCGTTGCGGCAGTTCCGTGACTCCGCGGAGGCGGGCGTGACGAAGTAAACGAATGCCGCGCACTGGGTGATGGCGGTGGCGATCTCCTCGGTCCACTCGCTGCCGATGGAGATGCCGCGGTCGTACCAGACCCGCACTCCCTGATCCTGCAGCCAGGCGATCTCCTCCTGGACCATGGCTTCATCTTCGTGCGAGTAACTCACGAAGACGAAGTGCGCGCCCGTGTTGAGTTCTGCTGGCTCGAGTTCGTCCATGCATCTCCCCGCTGACGCCGAAAGTCTATCGTGCAGGGGACTGTTAGTAACTGCTTACCCGGAAAACCCTGCAGAGGGAAAATCGTCTGGAAAACAAGACTGCTCAAACCAGCGGCTGGCCGATAGGATGCGCCACCCTTGCTACCCCTCTCGGAGAATCTCGATGAGCAGAATTCCTCAGGGTATAGAACTCACGCCGTTTGATCCGGAGTTCGCGCGTGATCCTTATGCGGTGTATGCACGACTGCGGGAAGCGGCCCCGGTGCACCATGACGGCATCTCCTACACGGTCAGCGGCTACCAGGAAGTTGCTGCCCTGCTGAAGGACAGGCGCCTGTCTTCGGATCCGCGGCGGGTTGGCCTCGTTCGCGACCCGCGGGCAGACAATGCGGTCACCACGCGGGCGCCGGACATGATGAACCTGGACGAACCGGAGCACGGCCGGCTGCGCGCACTGGTCAATCGGGCCTTCACGCCTGGGTCCATCGCCGCCTTCCGCCCTCGAATCGAGTCGATCGCGGAAACTCTGCTTAAGGACGTGCCGCGCCGCTTTGATGCCATAGCGTGCTACGCGGGCAAGCTGCCCGCCATTGCCATCGCTGAGTACATTGGCGTCGGCTCGGAGCAGCATGAGGACTTCAGGCGCTGGACGGAAACCCTGCTGCTGCAGGGCTACCCGATGCCCAGCGCCGAGCAGTGGCAGCAGGTTGTGGCCGCTGACGCCGCCATGCGCGCCTGCCTTCGGCAGGTGGTCCGGGCCCGCGAGCGATCACCGGAGGATGATCTGGTCAGTCGGCTCGTTGACGTTGCCGCCACCGAGGAGGAAGTGGTCAGCATGTGCAACCTGCTGGTAGGTGCGGGGAGCTTCACGACCACCGATCTGATCGGCAACGCGCTGCTGCGCTATCGGGAAACGGATCGGGAGCGGCTCGAGGCGTTCGTTGATGAAACGCTGCGATTGGATCCGCCGTCGCAATCGGTGCGCCGGTGGGCGCTGGAAGACGTCGAGATCGCAGGGGTGAGGATCACCGCCGGCAGCCAGGTGCTGCTGCTGATCGGCGCGGCCAACCACGATCCGCAGGCAGGCAAGCACCTGGCCTTCGGTCGGGGCATTCATCACTGCCTGGGCGCTTCCCTGGCCCGTCTGGAGGCGGAAGTGGCGCTGGCCAAGCTGCCGCCGTTCGATGTGTTGTCCTTCAAGCGACGAAAATCGCTGATGTTTCGCGGTTGCTCCGAAGTTCAGATCTCCCTTCGCTGACAGCGGATCGCCCCCGTTGGCCTGCTAGACTCGTCTGGCCATGACGTCTGCCTCGAGCCAACCGCCAAAGGAGATCCACACCGAGCGGCTGCTGCTGCGGTCCGCCCGCGCCGGTGACGGAGGGGCCTTGCGGCAGGCCATCGCGGTTTCTCTCAACGAGTTTTTTCCCTGGCTGTCGTTCTCCGCGGAGCTTGGTGATCCGCAGACGATGGAACGGGTTTCGCAGCTGGCGGAGCGCAAGTTTGCGGAAGGCGAGTTCTACGTCTGGCGGGCGTGGGACGTGGACGACGTGCTCGTTGGCTCGGTGGATCTCCACTCCTTTGATCGCGCGGTGCCGAAGTGTGAGATCGGCTACTGGCTGCGCTCCGATCGCACCGGTCGGGGGCTCGCCCGGGAGCTCGTGTCCGCGGTGATCGAGGTGGCGCAGCGTGACCTCGGCGTTCTGCGGATCGAAGCCCGGTGCGATGAACGAAACGAACGTTCCTGGCATCTGGTGGAGCAACTCGGCTTCAGCTTTGAGGGCACGCTTCGCCATGATGAGCGTGATGCGGCGGGCGATCTCTGCAGCAATCGGGTGTACGCACTGCTGAGCTGATTGCCTGCTAACAAGGTGACGTTTGTTGGCGGCTGCCGGCATGGAGTATCCTCAGAGGTCTTCGAATCCCGGGAGAGGCTCGATGATCCGTACGATTCCCTGTTTCTCAGTTGCGCTGCTTGCCGCCCTGTTGACGTCTGTGCCGAGTGCTCTGGCGCTTGCCCCACAGGAACGGGTAGAGAATTTCCGCCTGCTCGACCACCGTGGCGACAGCCATGAGCTCTACTACTACGACGACATGAAAGCAGTCGTGGTGATGGTGCAGGGCAATGGCTGCCCCATCGTCCGCAACGCCATGCCGCGTTTTCAGGAGCTGAAGAATGAGTACGCCGAGCAGGGCGTGCAGTTTTTCCTCCTCAACTCGAACCTGCAGGACACCCGGCAGGCCGTCGTCCATGAGGCGGATGAGTTCGGCTACGACGTTCCGGTACTGATCGACGACACTCAGATCATCGGCGAGTCGCTGGATCTGGCGCGCAATGGCGAGGTGTTCGTGCTGGATCCGAGCACCTGGTCGGTGGTGTACCAGGGTGCGATGGATGATCGGCTGAGCTACGAGAACCAGAAGCAGGAAGCGTCCGCGCACTACCTGAAAGATGCGATCGATGCGCAGCTATCCGGCAATCCTGTCGAGATCGCGAGCACAGAGGCAGTAGGTTGCCTGATCAACTTCCCGGAGAAGCAGAACCGGGCGCAGCACGCCAACATTTCCTACTCGGAAGAAATCGGGCCGATGCTGGCGGACAACTGCGTCGCCTGCCATCGGGAAGGGGGCATTGGCCCCTGGGCCATGACGGACTACAACATGGTCAGAGGCTTCTCGCTGATGATCCGCGAGGTGGTGCGGACAAAGCGGATGCCGCCGTGGCACGCCGACCCGGCGCACGGCACTTTCTCCAACGATCGCTCGCTGTCGACGGAGCAGACGCAGAAGCTCGTTCACTGGATCGAGGCTGGCGCTCCGCGGGGTGAGGGTCCGGATCCCCTGGCCGAGCTGGACATCGACTGGCCGGCCTGGGATGGCGAACGGGAGATGGGTCCGCCCGACCTGGTGCTGGATATCCCGGCAGCGGAAGTGCCGGCAACAGGCGTGGTCGACTATCTCTACCAGCATGTGGAGAACCCGCTGGATCACGACGTCTGGGTCAAAGCCTCGGAGATCATGCCTGGTGATCGGGGCGTGCTCCATCATGTGATCACCCGGTTCGGGATGGTGGAAACTGAAGGCCCGCGCAGAGGGCGCCTGAAGCGGGAAGGTGGTGGCGGTCTGGCCGGTTACGTGCCCGGCTATGTGACCCGACCTCTGCCGGACGGGACGGGAACCCTGTTCCCGGCTGGGGCTACCGTGCAGTTCCAGATGCACTACACCACCAACGGCAAAGCCACCGTTGACGAGTCGAAGATGGGCATCTGGTTCCACGACGAGCCGCCGGAGAACCAGATCTCCGGGCTGGTCTGGATTAATCCCCGGATCAACATTCCGGCACACGCGAAGAACCACTCGGATACTGCGGAGCACACCATCAGGAAGGACGCGATTCTCTACAACCTGCTGCCGCACGCGCACTTCCGCGGCAAGGCGTCGAACTTCGTCGCTTACTACCCTGATGGTACGGAAGAAGTGCTGCTCTACGTCCCGAACTACGACTTCAACTGGCAGACCACCTACGTCCTCGAGGAGCCGAAGTTCATCCCCGCGGGCACCCGGATCGTGCATACGACCTGGTGGGACAACTCCGCGCAGAACCCCGCCAATCCGGATCCGACCCGCGCCGTGCCCTGGGGCCAGCAGTCCTGGGACGAGATGCTGTTCGGCGCGGCAAGCCTCAGGTATCTCTCCGAGGCAGAAGCGGCGCAGTACCGGAAGGAGCTTGGCTTACCGGAGATTGCTTCCCGGTAGGTAGGTGGTGGGCTCCGGGTGCAGGCCCGGAGCTCAGATCCCTGCGCCGCTGATCAGGCGCTCTATCTTGCTGCGAAACTCAGCTTCGGTTTCGCAGCGCATCATCAAACCCTTGGCTGCGTAGATGAGCAGCAGCGTCAGGTCGTCCGCTTGATCAGGGTTCGGTCGCACTTTCTGCTTCAGCAGGTAGGCGCGGATTTCATCGCGCATGTGCAAGAGGGGATCCATGTTCGCCTGGTCTTTGATCCTGCGGCCAAGGCCCAGGATCTCCTCGCTGTACGGGCCAGCATTGAGCAACACCACGGCAGGCCCCAGCCAGGCCGTGAACACGTCAGCAAGCACCCGATCGGCTGGAGCGTCTGCAGCGAGCCCACGCAGGGCATTGGTTCTGAGCTTCTCCGTCAGGGTCGTGATCGCCCATTTCAGTACGGCTTCTTTGCTGCCGAAGCGGTTGTAGAGAGTCTGTCGAGCAACCCCCATGGCCACGGCCAGGCTGACGATAGAGGTTTTCGCGAAGCCGCTTCTGGCGAACTCCTGCAGCGCGGCCGTGCTATCGAGGTCTTTTAAAGCGCCTGTTTTCTCTTCCCGGGTCAGTTTGGCTGCTCGAGTACTCATGAAGGCTGATTCTCAACGTTGCTGGACATATTGTACAGATAAGACATAATCTGTCCAAAGTGACTATTACCAGTATGGGGGCTATTCATGCAGTTGAAAGACCACGTTGCTGTAGTGACCGGCGCCGCCTCAGGCATCGGTCGCGCTTCTGCAATCCGTCTCGCGCGAGATGGTGCGGCTACTGCGCTTCTCGACGTCAATGAGCAGGGGCTGAGGGAAACGCAAGCAGCCATCGAGGCGGAAGGTGGCCGGGCACTGTGCGTTACGACCGACCTGTTGGAGCGAAGCGACATCACTGCCGCCTTCGATCGCGTGACCAGTGAGCTCGGCCCCGTTGATGTCCTCTTCAACAACGCCGGTGGTCCAGCAAGGGCAGGGACCAGGAGCTTTCCAAATGCAGGGGTTGAGCAATGGGACGAGGTGCTGGCGTTAAACCTGCGCGCTGTTGCGGACTGCACTCGCGAGGTGATCAGCGGCATGAAAGAGCGCCGCCGGGGGCGGATTATCTCGACCTCCTCGGAGCAGGCCTATCGCGGCGGGCCGGGATATACGGACTACTCTGCCGCTAAAGCCGGGTTGCTCGGGTTCACACGATCTCTGGCGTTAGAGATGGCGCCCTACGGCGTTACGGTGAACGCCATCTGCCCGGGCGTCATCCGAACGGGCCTGACTGACCAGATACCGGACGAGCACATCCAGGCATCCCTCGCATCGATTCCCATGGGGCGCATCGGTGAGCCGGAAGAGATTGCGCACGCGGTCTCTTTCTTCGCGAGCCCCGGTGCCAGCTACGTGACGGGAACCTACCTGCTGGTTGCCGGCGGCCGAACACTGCACTGACGGAGAAAAGGGATGTGTACGAGATTGGTCCTGGCAGATCTGATTTAGGAGATCCTCATGAAATTCTGGATAGCTGGCGGTGTGTTGCTCCTCGGGGTGGCGTTGGCAGTTCTCTTACCGCGTAAGTCGGTGCACGCCGAGCTGGTCATCGACGCGTCGCCGGCTGACGTCTGGGCGGCGATTACGAACACGGCGGCCTATGCCGAGTGGAACCCGATCTTCCGGTCGGTGGAAGGCGCGTTTTCGGAGGGCGCAACCATGGCGATCAGCATGCGGCTGGAAGACGGCAGCGTTACGCCGGTCGAGGCGGTTGTGGTGGAAATGGTGCCGAACGAGTTGCTGCATCAGCGTGCAGGCTTCCCGGGTGTGCTGACCGCCGATCACCAGTGGCTTCTGGAAGATACGGCTGGCGGAACACGCGTCGTTCAGCACGAGGAGTACCGGGGCGTAGGTGTGCTCTTCTACAACCCGGCGTACGTTCAGGACCTCTATGCAGAAGGGTTGGCAGCTCTGAAATCGAAGGTAGAGGGAGGTGAGTGATGAGCCAACGGACGATTGGATTTGTCGGGCTGGGCGCCATGGGCGAACCGATGGTGGCCAGGCTGCTCGATGCGGGATTTCGGGTGGTCAGCTACGTAAATCGAAGCCGTGAGGCCATGGATCGGTTGAAGCCGAAGGGGCTCGTCGAAGTGGCGAACGCGCGTGAGTTGGGTGAGCAATCGGATGTCATCATGTGCTGCGTGTTTGACGAGCCACAGAACGATCAGGTGCTGCGCGGCGAAGAGGGCGCTATGTCAGCGGTGAAGGCTGGTTCCGTGATCCTCCTCATGAGCACCATTTCGCCAGGGTATTGCCAGCAGCTCGCTGCTGAAGGTTCGGAGAAAGGTATCACCGTCCTCGATTGCCCGTTGAGCGGTCGCGTTCAGGGCGCCGCCGACGGCACCCTGACCCTGATGATCGGCGGTTCGGAAGCGGACGTCGCCAGCTGTGAGGACGTGCTGGCGCCACTCGGCAACGCGATGCGCTGCGGCGAGATCGGGGCGGGCCAGGTCATGAAGCTGGCCAACAACGCGATCGTGCTGAGCACGTTCAGCCTGCTGCTCGAGGTAAGAGATCTGGTCGCCACTTACGGGATGGACCTCGACAACTTCATGTCCATCCTCAATCAGTCAACCGGGCGCAGCGTGGTATCTGAGACCTTTCCGATGCCGAGAGGCAGGCTGAAGATGGCGGGCATGCCGGAGAAGGATGTCTCCACGTGCCTGGAGCTTGCAGAAAATCTGGGTGTTTCGCTGCCGATGGTCCAGCAGTGTTTTCACGCTGGGAAGGCTGCGCTTAGTCCGGAGTAGGTAATCGGGACGGCGCTCCCGTTGCCTCCGGCACTGCTAAAAAGTGGGGCCCATCGGACCCTTCTATTATGGCGGAGAGGGAGGGATTCGAACCCTCGGTACGGTTGCCCGTACTCTTGATTTCGAGTCAAGCCCGTTCGGCCAGCTCCGGCACCTCTCCGTGAGGGCCGGGATTGTACTCCCCCGTACGGTGTTCGCAACGCCGTTGCGCAGGCGCACGAGGCTTCAGCCTGCGGAGACGTTCAGCACCTCGTGCTTGTCGCTGGTGCCGCTGCCACCGGGGCTGGTTGCGCCACCGACCACGTGTATTTGATCGCCCAGGGTGACCGCCCCAACCCCATGCCTGGGCGTCGGCATGTCTGGTAGCGCGAGCCAGCTGTCCCGGTCGAGCTGATACTGCCAGGATTCAGCGAACACCCCGGCTTCAGGCACGAAGATCTCACCGCCGAACACGTGCAGCCGGCCGTTGGCGACGGTGCCGGCAGTGCCGGCTTGCGGAAGCGGCAGCGGCGCGGCCGGGTGCCAGCGGTCCGCCTCCGGATCGTATATCTCGGTAACGGCCAGGTTGCCCCTTGCTGTGCGGCCGCCTGTGACCACCAGCTGCCCGTTCTGCCAGCCGCCCGTTGCGCTGTTGCGAGCGGTGGGGATCGGTGCCAGCGCCCGCCACTGACCGTCACTGGGATCGAAGCACCAGTGGTCGCTCACCTCCGTGTGATCGCTGCGTTCCGTGTTCGCTTCGCCGCGCTGCGATTGCCCGGTAACGTAGTGAATGAGACCGGTGGGGCCATAGGTGGTGACGCCTTCTGCCAGAGGTTTCGGCAGCGAGCCGATGGGCTGCCAGCCGTCCTCGGTGAGCTGGTAGGCCGCATCACGCATGCGCCAGACGTGGGTGTAGCCGCCGTTGAAGCCGCCCAGCGCATAGAGCGTCGGGCCGGTCGAGACCAGGGCGACGTGGTGCAGGTCTTCCGGCAGCGACGGCTCTTCCTGCCAGCTGTCGGTAGCTGGATCGTAGGAGACGCAGCGGTCGGTGAAGTAGGGTACGCCCAGGCGAGCGGCGATGCCGCCTGCGAGGAATAGACGTCCCCCGTGCGCTGCCGGGTAAATTTCCTGGGTGGCGTAGGGGACAGGTGTGGCTTCCTGCCAGGCTGATGGTGCGGCGAAAGCCGCCCGGTTGGCGAACAGGCCTGAGACACCTGCCGCCAGAAAAGATCGACGATCCATGCTGCTCTCCCGAAGCGCGATTGGCCCGGGAGCATGTTACTTGAGTCAGGCGGCCAGGAGCTCCCGCACTTCCTCGATGTCCTGGCCGGCTTCGTCCAGCATCACCAGGCTCATGTGCGGCGAAAGCTCGCCGAGGGGCAACTTGTTGTAGGCGGTGACCCGGTCGATGCGCGGCACCTTGTGCATGCGTGGGGTGCCGATGAAGCTGTGCAGCCGCGCCATGAGCACCAGATCGGCCAGATCCACGGGGGCCTCCGGATCGTGATCCCAGGCGTCGCGACGCCGTGCCACCTCCACGTAGCGCTCATCGAAGCCCCACTTCTCGAGCAGGATGGCGCCGATCTGCGGGGTCAGCTTGGAGACCTGCTCGCGCAGCTCGCTTTTGTCTTCGGTCAGGCCGGTCTGCTTTTCCAGCTGATTGAGCAGCGGCAGGGCGCCGATCTCCTGGATCAGGCCGGCGAGCATGGCGCTGTGCGGATCGAACCCGCGGCACTTGTTCGCCAGCACGGAGCTGATGGATGCGACCTTGACGCTCTGCCGCCAGACCTCCGCCAGCAGCTCGCGGATCATCTTGGAGCGGCTCATGTACATGCTGCGGAGAATGTAGCTGGTCACCAGGTTGCTGGTGCCTTCCAGGCCGAAACAGCGTACTGCGCTGGCCAGATTTTCCGCCGGCACCCGGGTTCGGTAGAGGGGGCTGTTGGCCACCCGGACCAGATGTGCGGAGAGCCCGGGATCGGCCTGGATGATGCGGACCACGGTGTTCAGGTCGTTCTGCTCGTCGCGAACGGCACGGCGGACCTGCATGGCAACGTCAGGCAGGCCGGGCAGCTGAATCTCGCCTGCGGTGATCTGCCGGTAAACCTGGAAGTAAACGCCGTTGATGGACATCTGCGATCCTTATCGCCAACTGTGGCTAACGAAGGTATCGACCGCGTTGGCGATACCTTTAGCCGTAAAGTTGACGAATTGGGACGCTCAGCACACCAAGCGGCGTCAGCGCCAGCTGCTGGCGTCAGTCGCCGACAATCGCCTGATTGACCGCCACTTTCAGGTCAGAACGCAGCGGCCAGGGCGAGCCCATCAGCTGGATCATGGCCACAACCACAAAATCCTCCTCCGGATCGACCCAGAAGATCGTGCCGGCAGCGCCGCCCCAGCTGTACTCACCGACTGAGCCGATCACGCCCGAAGCCGGAACGTCGGTGACCAGGCCGAAGCCGAGGCCAAAGCCGAAGCCGTTGAGCGATCTGCCGCCGATGCCGGGACTTTCACCGGAGCCCCCGGAAGAAATCGATGCCGGCAGGTGGTTCATGGTCATGAAGTCGACCGTACGCGGCGACAGGATGCGGTTGCCGTCGAGGCTGCCGCCGTTGCGCAGCGCCTCGGCGAAGCGCATGTAATCCATGGCCGTGCCGACCAGGCCACCGCCGCCGGAGTGCAGCGTGACGTTGCGGTAGCGGTCGTAGGAGTCCGGGCCCAGAGTTTTCAGGGCCGATGCCTCACGATCCCAGTAGTGATTGGGCAGGAACCGGTCCCACTTCTCGTCGGGCACGGAGAAGAACGTGTCCGTCATTCCGAGCGGCTCGAAGATGTGTTCCTGCAGATACTCGTCGAACGGTTGGCCGGACAGCCGCTCGACGATCAGGCCGGTCACGTCCACCGCCACGCTGTAGTGCCACTGGCTGCCGGGGTGGTACTTGAGAGGAAGCTTCGCCAGCGCCTCGGCGAACTCATCCAGGTTGCTGACGTCGAAAGTCGCCGCTTCCCGGTAGCGCTGGTCAACCGGATCGTTCGGGTTGAAACCGTAGGAGAATCCGGCGGTGTGGGTGAGGAGCTGCTGCATGGTGATCGGCCCGTTTGCCGGCTCTTCCTCACCGTCTCCGTTCAGCACCGTCAGCTCGGCCAGCTCCGGCACGAACTTCGAAATGGGATCGGAAAGCTGAAACAGCCCCTGCTCGTAGAGCTGCATGGCGGCAACCGCGGTGATCGGTTTGGTCATGGAGTAAATGCGGAACAGGGCGTCTTTCTCCAGTGGCCGGTCGTCGTCTGCACCGCGCTGACCCACCGCCTCGAAGTGCACGAGCTTGCCGTGCCGCGCGACCATGGTGATTACCCCGGCCAGCTTGCCCTCATCCACATACTGCTGGGTGATCTCCGTGATCCGCTGCAAACGCTCTTCCGACATGCCGACCGCATCGGCCTTTGTCGATTTGAGTGCATCTGCAAATGTGTGGGTCGCGATCAGGCAGAGCGCCGTAGCGAGGGCGGTATGGAACTTCAGCAAGGTCTCTCCTCCTTGGTTTCGTGAAGCGGACGAGCATACTTTTCGTCAGGTGCTGCGGCAATTGCCGAGCCGGTGGTCGGGCGCGGTGCGCAAGCGGTGTATAGTCGCGAGAGCGAAGCTGAAGGAGGGGAGATGGCTGAGCAGGCCGAATACCCGCTGCACGGGTTGAAAGTGCTGGATTTCTCCAGGGTGCTGGCCGGACCGTTCGCCGGTCGCATGCTGTCGGATCTCGGTGCCGACGTGATCAAGATCGAGCCGCCGGACGGCGACGTGACCCGGCTCTGGGGCAAGGTGGCCGGCGGGCTGCCCGGCTACTACCACCAGCAGAACGCCGGCAAACGGAACCTCTGCATCGATCTTCGGGCGGACGGCGCAAAAGAACTGGTCTACGAGCTCGTCGCCCAGGCGGACATCCTGATCGAAAACTACCGGCCGGACGTCATGGGACGTCTGGGGTTGGGTTACGAGACGCTGCGGGAGCACAACCCCCGCCTCATCATGCTGTCCATTTCCGGCTTCGGCCATGGCGGCCCGGAGTCGCACCGCCCGGCCTACGCGCCGATCGTTCACGCCGAAGCCGGCCTCATGGACCGGCAGGCCCGGCGCAGCGGCAACGCGCCCAACGACCTGCCGTTGTCGGTGGCGGACACCAACGCTTCGCTGCATGGCCTGGTCGGCATCCTGTCGGCTGTGATCCAGAGGGAGCGAACGGGCGTCGGCCAGCACATCGACATCGCCATGATCGATGCGACCATCGGTACCGATGATCAGATGCACTACGATCTGGAGGACTCAGAGCACACCGGGCCGCTGCGCAACGACACCTGGGAAACCGGCGCCGGCATGATCCTGCTCTCGGCGGACTTCCGGTTCCTCTGGAAGCAGCTGGTGACGGTGTTTGGGGTGGAGGACCCTGCCGGGCCGGATACGGAGCTGGCGGAGAAAATCCGCCTGCGCCGGGCCTGGGTGGACGAGTGGATGCGTGGTCTCGGCAGCTGGGACGATGTGGAAGCCGCGCTGGCGAAGATGAACCTGGCCTGGGGCCAGGTCCGCGACGCATCGACCATGCCTGAGCAGCCGACGGTGCGAGCCAGAGGTGCGGTGGTGCAGATTGATGATCGAGAGGGGGGCACCCGGCCGATCACGCAGTCACCCTATCGGTTTTCCGGCGCGAGAAGCGGCGTCCGTGGTCCGGCCCCGCATCGTGGCGAGCACAACCAGACCGTGCTTGCCGACTGGCTCGGCTTAACAGCCGCCGCTGTGGCGGAGCTGGAAGCGCAGAACGTGCTGCAGAGGGACGAAACGCTGGTCGACTGAGGCGCTACTCCGGGCAGGCTCCGGGCATCGCGCCGACCACATCCAGGTTGCTGCAGGCGGTGCAGCCGTTCGAGTAGGTGCTGCGGCTGCCGTCTCTGTGCACGCCGCAGACGGGCGTGTAGTCCTGCGTGCAGATCTCCGGGCGTGGCTCGATGCACATGCCTACCTTGGCGATGTCATCCGGCATCTGCGCCTCCAGACGGTCTCTGGCCTGTTCCGGCGTTTCCGCTATGGGCGGCTGCACGGTCTTCTCGACGGGCGACTCGTCAGCAGGTGCCGGCTCGGGCATCTGCTCCGTTGGCGCCGGCGCTGGTGTGGGCTCCGGCGCTGCTGACTCGCTGCTCTGATTGCAGCCACTGAGCGCAAGAATCAGCAGTGAAATGGCGAGAACTCGGAACATAGCTTTCTCCAGCTGTGGTTGCGGCCGACCTGTGGTGGATAATGCGGGAGTCGAAACAGAGAGGGAAGGCACCGATGCCGTATGCAGACAGTGCGGGCACGCAGATCTACTTCGAATCCCAGGGCTCGGGGGAGGCCATCCTGTTTGCCCATGGTGCCGGTGGTAACGCGGGGATCTGGTTCGAGCAGGTGGCTGCGTTTTCCGACCGCTATCAGTGCGTCAGCTTCGACCACCGCACCTTCGCCCGCTCCCCGGCCGACGCCGAGACCATCTCTCCCGCCCAGTTCCGTGACGACGCGCTCGCGGTGCTGGATGCCGCGGGCGTCGAGCAGGCGCATGTGGTGGCGCAGTCGATGGGCGGTTGGACTGCCTTGCGCCTGCTGCTGGACGTTCCGGAGCGGATCCGTTCGGTGGTTCTCAGCGGTACCCCGGGCGGGCTCGAGAATCGCCAGCCCACCGAGTCGGCTAGGAACCTCACCGCCAATGATGACCGCGGTACGAGCGGCGTGATGGCAACCATGTCGAAGGCGACGGCCAGGGATCCGGTGCGCATGCAGCTCTACCAGGCGATCAACACGTTTAATACGGCCTTCACCATGACCAGCCTGCGCGGTCTCGGCGACCAGGAGTTCATCATCCTGCCGGAGATGGTCGCTGAGGTGGCCCAGCCGGTGCTGTTCATCGCCGGTGCTGAAGATCCCCTGTTCCCGGCTGAGCTGCTGTCCAGCTACGTGCCCTGGTTTCCGGATGCGCGCATCGAAGTGGTGAAGGATGCCGGCCACTCCCCGTACTTCGAGCAACCCGCGGTGTTCAACGGTCTGCTGGATGAGTTCCTGAGCCGCGGCAACGGCTGAGTGACGACCCTCGTCATCCAGTCGCATCGGGCGCCGTTGCCGGCACCCTGGTTCGAGCGTTGCGTCGCATCGGTTCGCGCCTGGTCGGCGGTCAGCGGCTTCGACTACCGCTGGTTTGGCGATGAGCTGTTTGACCGCCTGCCTGAGCACCTTCGCTGCAAGCTGACCGACCAGCCGGTGGTCGCCTCGGACCTGGCGCGGCTGATCGTGCTCGAGGAAGCCCTCGCTGAAGGCTTCGACCGGGCGGTCTGGGTGGACGCGGACGTCCTGGTCCTCGACGCGGATCGGCTCGTTCTGCCTGCAGCCCAGGCGCTGTTCGGTCGCGAAGCCTGGGTTCAGGAAGGTGCTGACGACAGGCTGAAGGTGTATCGCAAGATCCACAACGCCTTCATGGCGTTTGCGGCGAACGAGCCCGTGCTCCCTTTCTATCGGTTCAGCGCTGAGCGCATCCTCAGCCGCTACGACTCAGCAGCCGGCCCGATGGTGCCGCAGCTGATCGGTCCGAAGCTGATCACCCTTCTGCACAATGCCATCGGCTTCGAGGTGCTCGAGGCCGCCGGCATGCTGAGCCCGATCGTGGCTCGCGACCTGCTCGCAGGCAGCGGCGCCGGGTTGGAGCGGTTTCTGGCGGCGCACGCAGTGCCGCCTCAGGCGCTCAATCTCTGTGGCTCTTCTGTGCAGAGCGGCGCGCTGTCGGACCTTGAGATGACGCGGCTGGTTGATCGGCTGCTGGATCGTGGGCTCGCCGGCTGATCGACGTCAGCCGCTGTACCAGCTGCCATCGGCCCTGGGCTTGATGTAGAGATGAGTGTGCCAGTAGTAGGCGCGCGGGATGGTCGGGTGTGGCGCGGTGCAGGTGTACTTGGAGCGCCCGGGGCGCAGCGCCTGCTCCGCCTGCACGACCACGGGCTCTCCCCAGGTGACCTTGGCGTTAGGCTGGCCAGCGACGAAGCAGTTCAGGCTGCCCGGCCGGACGCCGGCCGCGGTGCTGATGCGCAGCTCCAGGACCGGCGGGCCGGCGTCGGCGCTCAACACCGAAGCCGGGGCAACGGGCGCCTGCAGTGGCAAGTGCTCGGTCCGCAGCTTCTCTGCCAGGCTCTGCACGGAATCAAAACCTTTCGCCAGTGGGAACCGGGGGATGGCATAGAGGCTGGTGCTGCTGCCGACCGGGCCGGACTGCTGGCCGAAAGAGACGAAACCCAGCGACTGCATGAGCTCAGCAACCTCCGCGTTGAACTCGCCGTAGGGGTAGGCGAACAGCCGCAGCGGAGCGGCCAGCTCGGCCTCCAGCCTGCCCTGCGCGTCGGTCACCTCACGGGCCAGCCTGTCCTGCCAGTCGCCGGCTGATTCGCCGTCCTGCTGCCGCACCATGTGTTCGTGCGCCAGCGTGTGATTGGCCATGCTGGCGCCGTTCTTCTCCAGCGCCCGGAGCTCATCCCAGCTCAGGTAGAGACTGTAGCCATCATCCACGTAGTCGGTGCTTATGAAGACCGTGTACGGCCAGCCCCGGGCTGCAAGCCTGGGGGCCGCGGTGCTGGCGATGCTCTCGTAGGCGTCGTCGAAGGTGATGGCCACCCAGCGCGAGTCCATGGGTGCGCCGCTCACCAGCGCATCGACGATCTGCGAAAGCGGCACCACCTCGTAACCCTCGCTCTCAATGAGCGCCAGGTGGGCGTCGAAGGTGGCGGGCGAGACGCTGGTGGATGCCGGCGTCTCATCTGAGACGTGATGATAGAGAAGGATCTTCGGGCTGCCGGTGCTTTCCGCGCTGGCACCGCAGGAAGCCAATAACATTGGCATCATGAGGAGGGCCATGAGCAGGCAGGCGAATCGTTGGCTGGCGATCATAACGTTGCGGTCTCCGAGCTGATTGCACCGGGTTGCTCAGGCTGGGGTTCCGGTGCGCGATCGAGCTTGTTGAAGTGAATGAGCGACTGCAGCTCGTCGACATAGGCCTGGCGACGCTCGGAGTACTGCGTGAGCTGTTCCGCCGCCTGTATGCCGTAGACCGGCTTGTCAGCAGCGCGTTGCGCAGCCCGGTAGGCGCGAAAGCCTTCGTACTCCGGATGGCTGTTGATGTTGTTCATGTAGCTGGCAACGGATGCTTCCGGCGAGTCGAAGCGCCGGACCTCGAACTTGGCGCCGGCTGCCCGGGACTCCGGTACCAGCCCGCACCCTTTGCTGTAGCAGCGCTGGCCGAAGTAGTTGTTGGCATCGACGGCGAAGCGGGAGGTGCCCCAGGCGGATTCCTTGGCGGCCTGGGCCAGGGCAAGTGAGCGCGGTACTTCATCCACGTAGTCGAGCAACGCGTCCAACTGGCTCGACAGTGGCAGATCCGAGGAGATATCGAAGAAGGCTGCCTGAGCCTCCAGCCAGAGCAGGTCGCGCTTGGTGGGTGATCGGCCGTCGGCCGTCATTAACTCCTGCAAGGCGTTGAGTCGTGCCCTCCGATCCTGCCAACGGCCGTTTTCCGCGTCGATCAGCGGCCCCAGGTAGCTGAAGAAGGCGGTCTTGCGTGCTTCGCCCGCCGGGTACAGGGCAAAGTCCGGGGGTTGGGCGCGCCAGCTCTGCCAGGTAGGCAGCGCGGCAACGGCAACCGCCGTCAGCAGCGTGATGGTGGCAAGCGCCTTTGAGTGCATGGGCCTCATGCAGCTATTGTGCGCCAATTGGCTCGCCGAAGGAGTGCTGTCTGATGCCGGGGGAAAACAGGGTCCAGCGATTGGCCGGAGTGCCGCCGATCGGTGTCGACGCCATGGGCGCGAGAGCAGATGCGGCGGGAGATCCGGCCATCCTGCGCCTGGAAAATCTGGACACCGATCTGCGGCCGCCGCAATCGGCGCTCGACGCAAGCATCGCGGCGATCGCGGATGACGATGCCAACTCCTACCTGCCTTTTCTCGGCCAGGCCGGGCTGCGGGAGGCGGTGGCTGCTCATCTCCGCCGGCTGTCAGGCTGTGCTTACGATCCCGAGGCCGAGTGCATCATCACCGCAGGTGGGCTGAACGGGGTGATGGTGACGCTGAACGCCCTGCTGGATTCAGGAGACGAGGTGGTGGTCACCGACCCCACCTACATCGGCATGCTGAACCGGATCCGCATCGCCGGCGGCGTGCCGGTGCAGGTGCCGTTTCTCTGGCAGGACGATTTCTGGCAGCTGGATCTGGACCAGCTGCGCGACTCGATCGGCCCGCGGACCCGGGCGCTATTCATCATGAACCCCTCCATGCCGAGTGGTGCCTGCCTCAGCGAGGAAGCCTGGTCGCTGATTGCCGAGCTGTGCGCTCAGCACGATCTCTGGCTCATCTACAACGCGGCCATGGAGCGCATCCTCTACGACGGTCGGCCCTATCGGCACCCGGCAGCGCTCGACGGCATGCGTGAACGGACCATCACCATCGGCAGCGCTTCCAAGGAGCTGCGCATGATCGGCTGGCGGGTCGGCTGGGTAGTCGGCCCGGCGGGGGTGATGCGGGAAATCGGCCTGGTCAGCATCTCCGATGTGGTGGTCCCCGTTGGCATCGCCCAGAGTGCTGCTGCGGCGGCGCTCGGCGAGCCCCCGGAAGATGTGCAGAACGCGGTGGCGATCTGGGAAGCCCGTCGCGATCTGATCGTCACCGAGCTCGAGGGCCTGCCGTTGCGAAAGCCGGCAGGCAGCTGGTCCATGCTGCTCGATGCTGGTGCGCTCGGAATGACCGGGTCTGAGGCCTCTGGCCGTCTGTTCGAACGCGGTCAGGTTGCCGCTACCGCCATGGACAACTGGGGCGTGGTCAACGGCGCCCAGTTCCTGCGGCTGGTGTTCAGCAACGAACCCGTAGAGCGGCTGGCGGGGCTGGGTGAGCGATTCCGGCACAGCCTGCTCTGAGTGTAGAATTCCCGCCTTTGCGCAAACGAACTTAGTCATGGCAGAACAAAGCACCGTATTCGAGGTCAGCCCGCAGACCTTTCAGGCGGACGTGATCGAGCGCTCCAAGCAGCTGCCCGTGCTGCTGCTTTTCTGGGCGGATCAGGTGGCGCCTTCCGTCGAAACCAGAGATACGCTCGCTCAGCTCACGGCCCAGTTTCAGGGCAAGGTGCTGCTCGGGCTGGTGGACGTGGCTCAGGATCAGACGCTCGCGCAGCACCTTCGGGTGCAGGGCCTGCCGAGCATCCGGGTCGTAAAAGACGGTCAGCTGGTGGACCAGGTGGACGGCCCCCAGCCGGAAGCCGCGCTGCGCAGCATGGTCGAGCAGCTGACACTGTCACCATCCGAGATGCTCAAGGACCAGCTGGCCCTGATGATCGAACGCGGCGAGCTGGACGCGGCCGTGCAGGTGCTGCAGCAGGCGGTGAACGAAGAGCCGAACAACTTTGCGTTCCGGGTCGAGCTGGCTGACGTGCTGGTCATGAAGGAAGCCCTGGAGGACGCGCGAACGGTGCTGGCCAGCATCCCGGAGGAAACCGAGGATCGCGATCGCCCGGCTAACCGTCTGGCCTTTGCCGAGGAAGCGGCCGGCATGGGTGAGGCAGCGGAGCTGGAGGCTGCGGTAGCGGCTGATGAGAGCGATCTCGAGTCCCGCTACAAGCTGGCGGTGGTGCTGACGGCCAACCGTGCTTACCAGCCGGCACTGGATCAGTGCATGGCGATACTGCAGCAGGATCGGAAGTTCCGTGACGACATCGGTCGCACCACCATGATCCGTATCTTCACGCTGCTCGGCAAAGGGTCGGAGCTGGCGACCGCTTACCGCCGGCGGATGTTCAATTTCATGCACTGAGTCCGCCTCTGGCGGCAGCTGCCCCCACCTAAGTGTGATCGGCGTCCCATCCCGGGGGGCACCTATTACCTATGCTTGTCGTTCACGTCTTAACTTGAGGCATGCTGCGACATGGACGCGCGCGAAGCATCTCAGCTGGTGCTGGACTGGCACGACCGCCAGCTGACGCTGGATGGGGACACCTGTGTGGAGCTGGGCACCGCTGATGACGCGGATCTGACTATCGCCGGTTCAACGGCATCCCGCTCTCACGCCCGCATAGAACACCGCAAACAGTACTTCGTGCTGGTAGATCACTCGACCAACGGCACCTTCGTGCAGACCGAGGACGAGCAGGTGACCTTTCTGCGTCGGGGCGAGCTCAGGCTCTGGGGCAACGGCTGGATCGCGCTCGGCGCGCCGTTGTCCGCCGAAACCGCCATCCGTTTTCGACACACCTGATTGCGCGAGCTATCCATGAGCTATCAATGGCAATCAGCCCAGGAAACCCATCGCGGTAACCGACGCAAGAACAACGAGGATTCGGTCCTTTCCCGGCCCGACGTGCCGCTCTTTACCGTGGCTGACGGTATGGGCGGGCATATGGCAGGCGACGTGGCCAGCCAGGCGATCACCGATGCCCTGGCCCGCCTGAGCCTGGGCGGTGAGCTTTCCGACGATGTGGATCAGGTGGAAGACGCGCTGCTGTCTGTGAACGACGAGCTGCGGCTGCACGCCCAGAACGAGTGCCGAGGCGGGACGGTTGGCTCGACCGTCGTCACGCTGCTGGCCAGAGAAGATGTGGGCGTGGTGCTCTGGGCTGGCGACTCCCGCCTGTACCGGCTGCGCAACGGTCGCCTCGAGCAGGTGACCCGGGATCACAACCCGGTTTCCGACCTGCTCGATTCGGGCGCCGTGAGCGAAGAAGAAGCGCTGGCGGCAGACACCAACATCATCACCCGGGCTGTCGGCGGCCAGGCAAACCTCAGCCTGGACGTGGCGGTATTCGATGTGGACCAGGGCGACACGCTGCTGCTCTGCAGCGATGGTCTGTACCGGGAAGTGGGCGAGGAAGTGCTCTCCGAGGCGATGGCGGGTGAAGATCTGGATGCCGTCGCCGACAGCCTGCTGTCCCGTTGCCTGGCCGGCAGCGCCAAGGACAACGTGTCGCTGGTGCTGGCCCGACCCGAAGTGGCCGCATCATGAGCAAAGAACCGCTCGACGACGTCACCGTACTGCGCACCGATCCCAGCGTATCGAGAAGCCTCTCCGGTGAGGGCGCCGGCGAGGCCGACGCGCCGCGGGTGCTCAAGCAGCGCTTCGTGCTGGAAGAGAAGCTCGGTAGCGGCGGCATGGGCACGGTGTTCCGCGCCAAGGATCTGCGAAAGGTTGAGGCCCGGGATCGGCAGCCCTACCTGGCGATCAAAGTTCTGAACAACGATTTCCGCGAGCACCCTGAGGCTTTCATCGCCCTGCAGCGCGAGGCCGCCAAGTCTCAGATCCTGTCGCACCCGAACATCGTTTCCATCTTCGACTTCGATAAAGATGGCGACATCCCGTTCATGACCATGGAGCTGCTCGAAGGCCAGGAGCTGGCCGCACTGCTGCGCGCCTACCCGAACGGCCTGCCCGAGCCTGTGGCCTGGCCGGTGATCAAGGGTATCTGCGCCGGCCTGGCTCATGCGCACGATGCCGGCATCGTGCACGCCGACTTCAAACCGGGCAACGTCTACGTGGGCTCGAACAGCAACCCGAAGATTCTCGATTTCGGCATCGCCCGAGCGGTGCAGATGACCGACGTGCAGGGAGACGACACCCTGTTCGATCCAGCGCGGCTGGCAGCCCTGACCCCAGCCTACGCGAGCCGCGAGATGCTCGCCGGCGACAATCCAGAACCGCGAGACGATCTTTACTCCCTCGGCATCGTCATTTACCTGATTCTCACCGGCCACCATCCTTACGGCCGGATGTCTGCGGAAGACGCCGCGAAAGAAGGGCTGAAGCCGGAACGACCGAAAGGGGTGAGCCGCCGCCAGTGGCAGGTGATCTCCCGCTGCCTGGCGTTCAACCGGCAGAGTCGTCCGGACAGCGTGGCGGAAGTGGAGAAGTACCTGCTGACGCCCTCACCCTGGCGCTCGCGCAGCGCCATGGCGGCAGCGGCAACGCTGGTGCTGGCGCTTTCCGCCAACTACCTGATTGGCGATGCCGAACTCACGGAAGTCAAAGAAGAAGTCCGCCAGACTACGCTGGTCGACGCGCAGCTGGCTCGCCTGAACGGCCTGCTGGCGATCCCGGAATTCACTGACAGCTGGGAAGACAGCCTGCGCAATGAGTTCGCAGCCCTGTCGGCGCTCGCCGAAGAAGATGCCAGCGAGGAAGGGATGCAGTCTGTGCTCGCCGCCAGGCAGAGCGTAGCGCTGCGAATCCGTGATACCTACGCCGAACACATCCTGGCTCTGGAGGATCTGGACCGGGCGCTGTTGCTGCTGGCTCGCGGCGCGGAGTATGGCTCCATGGCGGAGACGGCAGGCGTGCTCGAGTCGCGGGCTGTTGCCCGGGTCCGGTTCCTGCTGGACCACCCGGAGACGGAATCCGTCTGGCTGACCGCTTTGACCGACGAGCTCACGCGCATGCACCAGGACTTCCCGGACAGCCCGACGCTGGCGGAGCTGGAGCTGGAGGTGACGGAAACGCTGGAGCTGCTCACCCTCGAGGCGCTGGAGTCGAATCGCTCGGAAGAAGCCTCGATGCTGCTGGCGGTTTTGGGACCGCGGCTGTTTGATGCGGTTGTGCTGGATGAGCTGGAAGGTTCTCTGGACTCGGTGCGTTCGCAGCTGGCTGCAGCGCAGGAACAGCGCCGGCTGGCCCAGGCCGAACGTTCACGCATGGCCGAGCTTGGCGCCGCCCTGGATGCCTCCTGCCTGCGCCTGGATGTGCAGCAGCTCTCCCAGCTGAGCCGCGGCATCAAGGATCAGCAGGCAGCCCTGGCGCAGATCTCAGAACGACTGTCCGGCTGCCTCGCTCAGCTTGCAGAGCTGGACCCGGATCGGGCCCAGAGCCTGCAGCTTGGTGCCGAGCAGGCGTTTGGCGATAGCCTTACCCTCGTCGCCAGCGTAGACCCCTGCCGACCGAGCTACCTGGTCGGCAATGGTGCGCAGAGCGGCCGTCAGGGCTACTGCCTGGACACGCTCACCGATAGCGAGCCGGGCCCGAAGCTGGTGGTGGTGCCGGACGAGGCCGGTTCGGCCTGGTTTGCGATCACCCGGGAAGAGATTTCCTGGGCTCAGTTCCGGCGTTTCTGCATTGAGCTCGAGGGCTGCAACAAGGCGGAGCTGGAGCTGGTAAACGTGGATGACCGGCTGCCGGTCACCGGGGTTTCCCTGGAGACCGTTCAGGCCTTCGCCCGCTGGCTCTCCGAACGCACCGGCTTCGAGTACCGATTGCCGACCAGCGAGGAGTGGGCGTGGGCGGCTCGCGGCGCCCCGGATCCGAACCGCAACTGCCACGTGAGCATAGAAGGCGTTGAGCGCGGCCTGTCGCCGGTGGCGGCGGAAACCGGTCAGCTGAACGACTTCGGCCTGAAGAACATGCTTGGTAATGCTCAGGAATGGGTGCTCGACGGCGAGAAGCTCAGTGCCCTTGGCGGCTCGTTTGCCGATCCGATCGGCATGTGCGTGGCGACCACCGCGCGCGAACACAATGGTGAGGGCGCTCCAGACACGGGCTTCCGCCTGGTGAGGGAGTTGACATGAGCCTGATGAAGCTGGCCCCGGAAACCGTGCGGCTGCGCCGCGTTGCCAAAGCTCATGCCATGGGGGAGTTTTCCATGGCCGAGTATCGGCAGGCCCGTCGCGAAGTGATCGACAACTTCGAGCCGTATCGGGTCGCGGAAGATGACACCCAGCCGCGACTGCCATCCGACCTGGGCCCGAGCGTCGCCCCGGCGACCCCTGCGGGGCAGCCCGCTGGCCGCAGTCGACGCTGGTCTCTCTGGCTTGGCGGCGGGCTGATCCTGCTCTGCCTGCTGACGGCCAACCGACTGCTCGCCTCTGAGCTGCCTTTAGCAGCCGTTTCCATACCGGCGGTATCGGAGCGCGACCCGAATCCGGCGACCAGCCCACGGCTCGTGGTCAGCCAGGTCCGGCTCGCGGAGGAACTCAACTCGGTTGCAGGCGTGGAGGCTTCCGCGCTGCAGAGCGTGATCGATGCCAAGCTGAAGGAGATCAGGAAGCGCAACGCCCCTGGCCACCACGGGTTTACCGCGGCGGAGCTGGAGGAGGTTGGCCGGTTCCTGAACGCGCTCGGTGCGCACGATGCGGATGAGGCGCTGTCCGCTCGCGATGCGGCCGATCTATCCGCCTTGCTGGAGGACCAGAAGGCGCGCCGCGGCCTGTCCGTGATCGAGCTGGAGGAGATTGCCGGCGCGGTGCAGAACCGCCTCCGCGAAGCGGGGTACTTTCTGGCGGTCGCCTACCTGCCGGCTCAGGACGTGGTCGACGGTGAGGTGGCGATCGGCTTCCTGCCTGGCGTGCTGGGGGAGGTGCAGGTTGCGGGCAGCAACGAGCGCCTGACCCGCCGCTTCAGCGATCTGATCGGCCGACCGGTCACCCGACGCGAGATCAACACCCGACTCTACGCGCTGAACCAGGTGCAGGGGTTCTCGGCCCGGGCGAGTTTCGAGCCCGGTGACGCCGTAGGTGAAACCCGACTCAACCTGGACGTTCTCGAGTCCCGCAGCCTGCGAGGCCAGATTGCTTTCGACAACTACGGCGATGAACACACCGGCAAGCAGCGCCTGGTGCTTGATGGAAACCTCATAAACCCGAGCGGCAGGGGCGATGTGTTGAGCGCCGGGCTGATCGCAGCCATCGATCCGGACAATCAGTTCCTCGGTTATCTGGACTACGCGGCACCGGTGGGCAGCCGTCGTCAGCTGCGCGCCAGGCTCGCCCGGAACGACTTCAGCACCAGCGCCGATGTGGATGCGGATGGCTGGCTGCTTGACGGGGTGCTCGAAACCTTTCTCTATCGCGACCAGCTCACCGGGCTGTCCTGGGAGCTCGGGCTCGGCAGGCACGAGCTCAGCTGGGAGGCGGACGCCTTCAATCTGGACCAGTCTGTGAACGTGCTGTCGGCCGCGATCAACGCCCGACGGGTCTGGGATGATTCCCGCATCGCAGCCGATTTCCGGCTCTTTGCTGACGTCGGCAGCATCAGCGGCGACACCTTCGCCGGCCAGGATGATCGGTTCTGGGATCTGGGTTTCGCCCTCTTCGGCTGGCACCCGTTCGATCTCGGCTGGCTGCCTGGGCGGCAGAAGTTCTCCATGGAGCTCAAAGGTCAGCTGGCAGGCAGCCAGCTGCCCAGCACCCGGCGAATGGCGCTGGGCGGCATCGGCGCAGCTCGCGGTTTCGATCGTGATGCCTACCTGGCCGATCAGGGGATGGTGCTGCGTGGGGACCTCAGGACGCCGCTTTCATTGGGCGAGCTGTCGCTGTTCGCTGACGTCGCCTACGGCAAGAACAAGAATGAGCTTTATTCCGGCTGGGCCCACCTGGCCAACCTGGGTGTAGCCTGGGACGTGCGCCTGGGAGCGCATTTCGTCAGCTCACTCTCCTGGGCGCTGCCCATTACCCACAAAGGATCTGGAGGTATCGACGATGATGGCGCCATGTTCTTCTGGTCACTGCGTTATGCCCGCTGATCAGCGCCCCCGCAGCGCCTTTGCTCAGCGCCTGCTGCTCGTTCTGCTGCTCTCCTGCCTGAGCGCTCTGGGCGTGGCGGCGGAAGCGCCGTTCCCCGAAATGGGCTCGAATCTGCCGCCGTTACCGCCGGAAGCGGAGGCTGCGCACCAGGATCTTCGTAACGATCCGGGCAGCAGCCACACGGCGACCGGGAAAGCGCTCGACGAGGCCATCTTCACGGAGATATCGCCCCTGACGATTCCGGAAGTCGGCGTTGCCCTGCCTGCGGACCAGGAACACTGATCCGGACTTTATACACACGCCGGCAGAATAGGTCGTCAAACCGCAAAGATGGGCGGTTTCATTCGCGTTCTGCTTCATGTCAGTCGTCTAACCTGCTGTATCTATTGATTTAATTTAGTTACAGATCGGTGACAGTCTTGTTAGGCAGCTTTCCACATCTGAAAATCCATCCCCGCCTCCAAATCAGTTATCCAAAGAGTTATCCACAGGCTGGCGGTCATTCCCGCCGGGCTCTACAGTAGCCGTTTCCATTCACACCTCAGCGGGAGGCGAGATGAGCGACTCGGGGAGCATGTCAGGCGTGTCGGACAGCGATCTCACGGAGAAAATGGCCATCTACCGGGAGCGCGGAGCGACCCGGGTCAAGCTGGCGCTGACCGACATAGACGGGGTGCTGCGCGGCAAGTACGTGGGGCTGGATAAGTTTCAGGGCCTGCTCGAAAAAGGGGGCGGCTTCTGCGACTGCGTCTTCGGCTGGGACGTGGACGACCAGCTCTACGATGCGGGCCGTTTCACCGGCTGGCACACCGGTTTCCCCGATGCCCGTTACCGGCTGCTGACGGGCAGCGAGCGCTGGCTGGACGACGAAGGTTGCCCGTTGTTCCTGGGCGAGTTTGTCGCCGATGACGACGGAGATCATCCGCTCTGCCCGCGAACGCGGCTCAGGGCCGTAATCGAAAGTCTGGCCGAGCGAGGCCTGCACATGCGTTCGGGATTCGAGTACGAGTTTTTCGTCTTCAGGGAGACGCCGCACTCGATACGGGAAAAAGGCTATCGGGACCTGACGCCGCTGACCCCGGGCAACTTCGGCTACTCGGTCCTGCGTGCGTCCACCGAGTCGGATCGGTTCAACGGTCTGATGGACCTCTGCGAGCGTCTCGACATGACCCTGGAAGGACTGCACTGCGAGACGGGCCCCGGGGTCTGGGAGGCGGCCCTGAAGGTGGCGGATGGCATGGACGCGGCGGATCGGGCCAACCTGTTCAAGACGTTCGCCAAGGTGTTTTTCCAGAAGCAGGAGTGCATGGCCACCTTCATGGCGAAATGGTCCATGGACTATCCGGGTCAGAGCGGCCACTTCCACGTCAGCCTGCTGGACGACAAGGGCGCCAACGTCTTTTTCGACCCTGAGGATCCGGCGGGCATGAGCGAGCTGCAGAAGCAGGCGCTGGCCGGGCTGCAGCAGTTTCTGCCTGAGCTTCTGGTGCTCCTGGCGCCCACCATCAACTCTCATACCCGGCTGGTGAAAGGTGCCTGGGCGCCGACGGCTTCCACCTGGGGAATCGAGAACCGCACCGCGGCGCTCAGGGTGATCCCGGGCGGCCGCTCCTCGCAGCGGATCGAGTGCCGGGTGGCCGGGGCCGATGCTAATCCGTACCTGGTGGCGGCGGCGGTTGGTGCGGCCATGCTGGCCGGCATCGAGAGCGAGTACGACCCCATCGACCCCGTCGTAGGCAACGCCTACGACGTGGAAGACGACCTGCCGGAAGGGCTCAGATTCCCCGAAGGCCTGCGCGCCGCAGCTGAACGGTTCGCTGAATCCGGTGTCGCAAGGCAGTACCTGGGCGAAGAGTTCGTCGACCACTTCGCTATGACCCGACTCTGGGAGTGTCGGGAGCGGGAACGGAATCTGGATAGCTGGCAGCTGGAGCGCTACTTTGAAATCATCTGAGGTGGACATCGCCATCCTGGCGACCGATGAGGTGCGGGAGGAGTACATCGACCGCCACGGCGACTACCCGGACATGTTCCGGACGCTGCTCGAGCGTGCGGCGGCCGACCGGCCGGTGCCCATCGACCTCAAGCTCACCACCTACGATGCCCGCATCTCCGACTTTCCGGAACCGGAGGCACATCCCGCCTACCTGATCACCGGCAGCAAGCTCTCGGTTTACGACGATGAAGCCTGGATCGGGGTGCTGGTCGAGTTTCTCGAAGAGGTGCTGCGTGTTGGCGGCAAGGTGGTGGGGATCTGCTTCGGCCACCAGCTCATGGCGCATTTCTTCGGCGGCCGCACGGAGCCCGCGGCTCGAGGCTGGGCCGTCGGCGTGCAGGAGAATCGAACGGTCAGCCGCGAGCACTGGATGGGCGATGGCGACGACCGGCTGAATCTGCTGGCCAGCCACAAAGACCAGGTCAGCCAGATGCCGGACGGCGCGAAGCTGATTGCCACCAGCGACTTCTGTCCCGTGGGTGGGTTCGTGATCGGTGACAAGGTGCTGACGCTGCAGGGCCACCCGGAGTTTGAGAAAGCCTACTCCCGGGACCTGATGGTGATGCGCCGGGAGACGATCGGCGAGGAAGTGTTCGAGCTCGGCGTCGCCTCTCTGGAACGGGAAACCGATGACGACAAGGTCGGCCACTGGATCATCGACTTCGTCGGAGCGGCTGCTGCGTCTCCTGCTGCCGACGCAACGGCGGGAGGTGGCGCATGAGTCAGTTCCTGCGAGCGCTGCTGGTTCTTTCCCTGCTGGCCTCTGCCAGCGGCTGCAGCATCAAGATGATGTACAACAACGCCGATCGCTTTGCCCGTTGGGCGGTGAACGACTACATCCAGATGGATGATGCGCAGGAGGCCTACTTCACCGCCGAGGTGGATGCCATCCACTACTGGCACCGAACCAACGAGTTGCCGCTCTACGCGGACTACATCGACTCGCTGCCGGCCACCTTTGATAAGGAGCTCACCGAAGACGACGTGCAGGAGGTGTTCGACACTTTCTACTCCTGGTGGGAAGTATTCGAGGCGAAAACCCTGCCGTTCGTGACCGAGATGATGCTGTCCCTTTCCGACGAGCAGGTGGCCAGGCTCCCGGAGCGCCTGGAAAAAGACAACGCAAAGTTTGCCGAGGACGAGTTCGACAAACCGCTCGATGAGGTGCAGGAGGAGTGGACGAAGCAGTATTCGGACACCATGAGCCGCTTCAGCGGTCGCCTGACGAAGGAACAGCGGGCCTATCTCAATGCTCAGTCCGTTCGTTACGTCCCTCAGTTCGAGCTCTGGGCCGAGTACCGGGAGCGCTGGCAGGCGGACCTCATGGACCTTCTGCAGAACAAGCGCCAGGACCCGGACGCTTTCACCGAGGCGTTCATTGCCATCTCGGAAAATAGGGAGTCGTATTACGGCGAGGAGCTGACGGCGGTGTTCGAGGTCAACGAGCAGCTCGCCAGAGAAGTTACCGCCTGGCTGATCAACAACCTGACCGCCAAGCAGCGGGAGCGGTTCTACGAGCGAATCGGCGAGATGGCTGAAACGTTCAGAGAGTTGGCGGCGGAGGCGCCGGAGGAGATGCCGCCCGGCGGTGGGTGTTTAGCAACCTGTTAGCGGCAGGCGGGTACCCGCGACGCTCGTGAGCGCAGCCTCAGAGCTTGCGCTCGTCGTCCAGCACCAGCCAGGCGATGAGGTAGGCCGCGGCAGTCAGCTTCGGCATGAACAGCGCGCTGATGATGACCGCCACCCGGACGAACGCCGGGTCCGTGTTCAGATAGCGAGCCAATCCCGCACACACACCGGCGATCCAGCCTTCCCGGCTGTCCAGCGTGATCCGCTTCCTGATCCGATCCAGGGTCGAGTTGGCCATGTTTCTGTTTCCTTCCGACATTCGATTCAGGCGGTTAGGCCGCGAAGCCCACGTGCGCGAGTACCCAGTCGCCGATCAGGCTTGCCGCTCCGTTGATCGTGTTCGGTGCGGGGGTGTAGCTCGGCTCTACGGCGCTCGCGAACAGGCCGAACATCAGGAAGACGACCGCAAGCAGCACCATTGCGACCAGAGATGCGCGCGGGTGGCTGAGCCGTGACATGCGCATGTCTCCGATGGTGGGGCCGTACTCGATGTGGGTCGTTTTGCTGTTCACTGTCTTTTCTCTAAGTCTGTTCATGAGGTAAATCCCTTTGCGAGTACATATATTCAAATGTCGTGCCAACCTTTGAAGCCCATGAATTCAGGGGCCTGGCGGGGAACCGGGGGATTGGTCTGGTGAGATTTACCAAGAATTGGCTAATTATTTCGGCCGGGCTGCTGCTGTAGCGCGGATCAGAGGCGAGGCGCTTGCTCTCGGTCCTGATCATTTAGTTATATGGGCGACTGACTGGCATACGAGCTATCGGGGGAAGGTATGGAGTTTCACTTCGCGACGGCCTGGGAGGCTGTAGCCGATCACTGTGGTGACCGGGTGGCGGTGGTCACAGACCATCGCAGAACCACCTGGCGCGATCTGGAGGACCGGGCGGCGAGAATCGCCCAGGTGCTGACCGAGCACGGTCTCGGTGTCGGTTCCAAGGTCGGGACCTATCTGCACAACTCGGCCGAGTACCTCGAGTCTCAGTTTGCGGCATTTAAGATCCGCGGCTGTCCCATCAACGTGAACTACCGGTACAAGGCGGAGGAACTCGTCTACCTGCTGGACAATGCGGATGCGGAGGCTGTGGTGTTCCAGGCCTGCTACGCCATGCGGATCTGGGAGATCCGCGATCAGCTGCCCAAGGTGAAGGTTTTCATTCAGGTTGATGACGGCACCGAAGCCTTAATCGATCAGGCGATCGACTACGAGACGGCCATTACCCGCACCAATCCGATGCAGAGGATCGAGCGTGAGGCAGGCGATGTGTACATGCTCTACACGGGCGGCACGACGGGCATGCCGAAAGGCGTCATGTACCCGGGCGGAGAGTTCTGCGCCAACCTGACCGCGCTGGGTGCCATGAGCCGCGAGCTGGCGCCGCCGATGTCCATTGAGGCGCTGCCGGAGTACCTCGACAGCGTGCCCAAACCGCCTGTCTCGCTGGTGGCCTGCCCGCTGATGCACGGCACGGGTATGTGGCTCGGCGCCATGGTGCCCATGTCCGCGGGCGGCACGGTGGTGCTGACCTCCAAGCTGGGGCTGGATCCCGATCTGCTGTGGGGCCTGGTCGAAGAGAACGGGGTCACCGACATGGTCATTGTCGGCGATGCTTTTGCCCGGCCGCTGCTGGCGGCGCTGGATGACGCGGAGAAGCGCGGCCATGGCTACGACATCTCTTCGGTCGAGCGCATCACCTCCAGCGGGGTGATGTGGAGCTCGGAGATCAAGCAGGGGCTGCTGCGCCACCACGACATGATCCTCCATGACATCATGGGCTCGTCCGAAGGTGGCATGGGCTCTTCGCTGACGAGCCGCGAAGGGGCTGCAAAAACGGCGAAGTTCGAGCTGAATGACGGCGTCGCGGTGTTTACGGACGACGGCCGGCGGGTGGAGCCGGGCTCCGGTGAGATCGGCAAGATCGCGACCAGCGGCAGCGTACCCATCGGCTACTACAAGGATCCGGTGAAGTCGGCGGAGACGTTCAAGGAGATAGATGGCGTGCGCTACAGCTTCCCGGGTGACTACGCCCAGGTGGAAGCGGACGGTAGCATCACGCTGCTCGGTCGCGGCAGCGTCTGCATCAACACGGCGGGTGAGAAGGTATTCCCGGAAGAAGTGGAAGAGGCGGTGAAGCTGCACCCGGCCGTGTTCGACTGCCTCGTCGTTGGCGTGCCGGACGAGCGGTTCGGTGAGCGGGTCGTGGCGGTGGCCTCCTACCAGAGCGGCGAGAGCTGCGAGGAATCGGCTGTCATCGATTTCGTTCGTGAGCATCTGGCCGGCTACAAGCTGCCGAAACACGTGCTGTTTGTGGACCAGGTGCAGCGGGCACCGAACGGCAAGGCAGACTACAAGTGGGCCAAGAGAGCGGCGGACGCGGCCTACGGAGACGGGCAATGAGTCGAGCGACTGACGCTGACCTCGGACCCATGGCCGGAATCCGGGTCGTGGACCTGACCAGCATGATTTCCGGCCCGGTGGCCACCATGATGCTTGCTGATCAGGGTGCCGACGTGATCAAGGTGGAGCCAATCAACGGTGATCTGGTCCGCTACATGGGGCCGAATCGAGAGGGCCTCACCTCCGGCTTCATCTCCGCCAACAGGAGCAAGCGCAGCCTGGCCGTGGATCTGAAGAGCGAAAAGGGCATGGAGGTGCTGCGAGCCCTGGTCCGCACAGCCGACGTCTTCGTGCAGAACTTTCGCCCCGGCGCCATCGACAGGATGGGCCTGGGCGAGGAGGCAGTCCGGGCGCTGAACGAGGACATCGTTTACGTCTCGATCAGCGGCTTCGGGGAGACCGGCCCTTACGCGCACAAGCGGGTTTACGATCCTGTCATCCAGGCGCTGTCCGGGCTGGCGGACATCCAGAAGGACGGCGAAACCGGCCGACCGAAGATGATCCGCACCATCATCCCGGACAAAACCACCGCGGTGACGGCCGCTCAGGCGATCACCGCGGCGCTGTTTGCCCGGGAGCGAGGCCGCGGCGGTCAGCACGTGAAGCTCGCCATGCTCGACACCATGGTGGCCTACCTGTGGCCGGAAGGAATGGCGGGTTACACCTTCATCGGCAAGGAGGTGAAGGCCGCCCGGGCCCAGTTCGCTCAGGATCTGATCTTCCAGACGACGGATGGCTACATCACGGCCGGTGCGGTGTCTGACGCGGAGTGGCAGGGCATGTGCCGGGCACTCGAGCACGAGGAGTGGCTGGAAGATCCGCGGTTCAAGACGGCCAACGACCGGATCGTCAACGTCAAAGAGCGCCTGACCATAACCGCGGAGGTGCTGGCCACCCGCTCGAGCGAGGAGTGGCTTGAACGGTTGGATGCCGAGGGCGTGCCCTGCGCGCCCGTGCTCGAGCGGCAGGAGGTGTTTCAGCACGAGCAGATCAGGATCAACGAGATGGTCGACGAGCACGATCACCCGGTTGCAGGTAGAATCAGGCAACCGCGACCGGCTGCCCGGTTCGATCGAACCCCGGCAGCCATGCAGCGACATGCCCCCACCCTGGGTGAGCACAGCGACGAGATCCTCACGGAGCTCGGGCTGGATTCGCAGAGCCTGAAAGCAGAAGGGGTGGTGGCCTGAGTTTCCGGGCGGCCTGAGCCAGCCCGTCGCTCGACAGAGATTTCACATACCCGCGATACGCTTAAGCGGCATCTGACCGATAGAAGTAGCGCAAGGACGGGCGCATGACTGGCCTCGGTCGCGATCTGGCGACCATTGAAAATCAGACCTTCGATCTGGCGGTGATTGGCGGCGGCATCACCGGCGCCGGCGTTGCCCGGCACGCGGCGCTCGCGGGCCTTTCGACGCTGCTGATCGAAGCCTCCGACTTCGCCTCCGGCACCTCTTCCCGCTCCACCAAGCTGATTCACGGCGGCCTCAGATACCTGGCCATGGGCGACTTCGCGCTGGTTCGGGAAGGGGCATTGGAGCGCAAGAGCCTGAAGCAGATGGCTCCGCATCTGACCCAGCCCCAGTGGATGGTGGTGCCGGCCACCTCACGGCTGGCCATGGCCAAGCTCCAGGTTGGCATCCGCCTCTACGAAACCCTGGGTGCGGTCGAGCGCACGGATCGGCATCAGAACTGGAGCGTGGCAGAGATCACCAGCCAGGAACCGCTGCTGAACCAGTCCCGCTTCCCGTTTGCCTGCAGCTACCGAGAGTACCTCACCGACGACGCCCGCCTGGTGCTGGCAACGCTCAGAGGCGCGGCCGCCAAGGGCGCGGTTGCGCTCAACCACATGCGGCTCATGGGCTTCCAGGCTGACGGTTCAGGCGTCGATCTGGAGCTGGCGGACATGCTCGGTGGCGAGCGGCTGCGGGCGCGCGCCTCGGTGGTGGTCAATGCCGCCGGACCCTGGGTGGAGAGCGTGCTCGGCATGAGCGAAACCGTTGCCGGGCGACCAGGCAACAAGCCGAAGCTGCACCTGTCGAAAGGCGTGCACATCGCCCTGCCTCGGGAGCGCCTGCCGCTCAACAACATGGTGATGATGACGACCAGCGATGGCCGGCCGGTGTTTGCGATTCCGCGCGGACAGGTCGTCTACGTCGGCACCACGGACACCACCTACCAGGGTGGCCCGGGCTACTGGCCGGAGGTGACCGCAGAAGACGTGAGTTACCTGCTGGCGCCGGTAAACGATCACTTCCGCGACGTGAACATGGAGAGTGGCGACGTGGTCGGCAGCTGGGCCGGGTTGCGGCCGCTCATCCGCGAGGAGGGCAAAGCGCCGAAGGAGATGTCCCGTCGGGACGAGATCTGGCAGGCGCCGGAACGCTTCATCTCCATCGCCGGTGGCAAGCTGACAGGCTACCGGAAGATGGCGGAGCAGGTGCTCGCTCGCGTCGGCAAAGTGCTGAGCAGGGACGTCTCTCTGGAGGATCCGCTGGCGACCCTGCCTGGCGGTGACGTGCCGGACGTGAACGCCCTGGTTGCTGAAATCGGCAGCCGCTACGGTCAGAGCGAGCGGGTAGCACTTCGCCTCGTCCGGCTCTACGGCAGTGAGGCCGCGACCATGCTCGGCGATGCGCCGCAGCAGATCGCCGGCGGCGTGTTTGCCGAGGAAGTTCGCTGGGCGGTGCAGCAGGAGAGCGCCCGGACGCTTGAAGACGTGGTTTACCGTCGGTTGCGGGTGCCCTGGTTCCGGCCCGGAGAATCTCAGAACGTTGCCCTGGCTGCGGCCGACATCATGGCTGAGATGCTGGGCTGGGACGGTCCGCGCACCGATTCCCAGCTACGCACCGTTAGAGATCGGCTGAAGGAAGACCTGCGGTTTCCGGCAGCCTGACCGCTCAGGCAGCGCTGGCCACTACGCAGAGCAGATCGGACGCTGCATTCGCCTCGGTGTCGGTGAAGCCGCTGGTTAGCTGCTGGATGCTGAAGCCGGCTGCGGCAAGCTCCTCGCCAAGGCTCTCCGGGCTGAACGCCTGCAGCCAGTTGAACACGCTCCAGTGGCGCTCGGCTTCGACGATCAGGTAGCGATCGAGCGTGACTCGCTCGTCCTGGTATCTGAACGACTGCTTCACGCCAACGTAGTCGTCGGCTGACCAGAAGCCATCCATGAGCTGACGCTCAATCAGCGTGCTTTCCTGGAAACCCTCGAAGAACGGGAGGCCATGCACGTCCATCGCCAGCATCCCGCCGGGATTGAGAGCGGCTCGGATCTCCTCGAGCAGCTTCCGACGTTGGCCGGGGGCCAGCGCGCAGAAATCGCAATAGATGAGGGTGAAGAGATCGGTCGATCCCGGCAGCGGGTCGGCGGTGTAGTCGGCGAGGCGGTAGTCGATCTGCTGGTTGCTCGCCCTGGCCTGGTTCTGCGCGTATGCCAGCGAAGTTTCCGACCAGTCGAGCCCGGTGACCATTGCGCCCTTCGCGTGGAACCGGCTCGTATACAGGCCCGGGCCGCAACCCAGATCGACGACCCGTTTGCCCGCCAAGCCGACTCGCTGATCGAGCCAGTCGGTGGTGCGGTCAATGTCGCTCGGGGTGCGCGAAGCCAGCGGCGTGTCTGCATCCAGGTGAAAACGCAGCATCTGCCTGGCGATATGCGGCTCCGTCCAGAGCGTGCGGGCGGTCAGCACCGAGAAGCACGACGGGCGGCTGGCCAGATCGGTGAACAGGTCGAACATCGGTTGCAGCCTAGCGGCCGGTTTGCCGTCCGTACACTCCTCGGGCTCATGGCGCAGCTGCAGAAAATTCAGACCGATCGCGGCGCGGGGAGGGTAGTCTGTGCGGCAGGAATTTCACGGGAGCAGCTGATGTCAGAGCGGGAAGATGGGCTCGACAGCATCTACAACTTCGAGGCGATCACCGATTGGCTCGGCACATCCGGACAACCCACCGAGGAGCAGTTTCCTTACATCGCCGCGGCCGGCTACGGCGCTGTCATCAACCTGGCCCTGCCAACTTCCGATAACGCCATCGCCAACGAAGGGAGCATCGTCACCGGCCACGGGATGGCCTACTTCCACATCCCCGTGGACTTTACGGCGCCGCAGCTCTCGGATCTGCAGACGTTCTTCGGCGTGATGAAGGCGCTGGAAGGCAGAAAGGTCTGGGTGCACTGCGTGGTGAACGCCAGGGTCTCTGCCTTCGTTTATCACTACCTGCGCAACGCGAAAGGACTGCCGGACGAGGCGGCGACAACCCAGCTCCTCAGCAAGTGGCTGCCGGAGATGGATGAGGTCTGGCGGGCCTTCCTGGCCCTCCCGGCGGAAGCGATTACAGCAGCGGATTGAGCGCCTCCCCCAGCCGCCGTATTCGCCAGGTCCGGTGGTACACTCCCGTCTCACTTGAACTGATGGGAGGGCATGCCGATGGCCATGCAGCACACGCCACTGTTGATGTCGAACATCCTCGACCGGGGCGCCAAGGTGGCGCCGAACGAGGAGATCGTAACCGCCACCGAGAACGGCGTTCGTCGCCAGACCTACAAGGAAACCCGGGATCGGGCGCACCAGCTTGCCCATGCCCTGCGTGATGCCGGTGTGGAGGTGGGTGATCGGGTCGGCACCTTCATGTGGAACGGCTCGCGGCACCTGGAGGCCTATCACGCGGCCGCCGGGATGGGTGCGGTGCTGCATACCCTGAACGTCCGCCTTTCCGACCATGATCTCGAGTACATCATCGATCACGCGCAGGACAAGGTGATCATCGCTGATGCGGACACCCTGCCGCTGCTGGAGAAGCTCAAAGGTCGGATGCCGAGCGTCGAGCGGATCATCGTCGCGGTGGAAGAGGGCTTCGAGAACTGGGATACCGACCTTCCGAGTCCGGTCGACTACGAGGCCTTCATCGCCGGCAAGCCGACCGAGTACGAATGGCCGCAGATCGACGAGAACTCGCCGCTGGGCCTCTGCTACACCAGCGGCACCACGGGCAACCCGAAAGGGGTTGAGTACGAGCATCGCTCCCAGTACCTGCACACCCTGACCATCGCCATGACGGACAGCATCGCGCTCTCGGCGCGGGACTCCATGTGCGGCATCGTGCCCATGTTTCACGCCATGGGCTGGGGGCTGCCCTGGGTGGCGCTGATGCTCGGCTGCAAGCAGGTGATGCCGCATCGGTTCATGGATCCGGCACGGCTCCTGGACCTCATGGTGTCCGAGAACGTCACCATCTCTGCCGGCGTGCCGACCATCTGGCAGGGCATCAAAGGTCTGGTCGAAGCCAACCCGGGTGCGTACGACCTCTCTAACCTGGAGCGTCTGACCTGCGGCGGCTCGGCGCCGCCGCCGTCGCTGATCCGCTGGTACTGGGACACCTTCGGCGTTGAGATGATTCAGGGCTGGGGCATGACGGAGACCTCGCCGCTGGCGACGCTGTCTCGTCGGGTAGCGAAGCGCTCGCAGATCGACATCTCTGAAGACGACAAGTTCGACAACGTGGCCAAAGCGGGCCAGGTCATGCCCGGCATCGAGGTGGAGATCTTCGACGAGGAGTTCAACCGGCTGCCGCACGATGGTGAAACCGTTGGCGAGATTCTCATTCGCGGGCCCTGGATCTGCTCCGAGTACTACAACAACCCGCAGCCGGAGAAGTTCCACGACGGCTGGCTGATCACCGGTGACGTCGGCAAGATCGACCCGGAGGAGTACCTGATCATCAGCGACCGGTCCAAGGATCTGGTCAAAAGTGGCGGTGAGTGGATCTCTTCTGTTGATCTGGAGAACCACGTGGTTGCCATGGCCGGCGTCGCGCAAGCCTGTGTGGTCGCCCAGCCTCACCCGCGCTGGGATGAGCGTCCAGTCGTGCTCTGCGTGCTTGCCGAAGGCGCCGAGGTAACCCCCGAGTCGGTGATCGAGCATTGCGCAACGGCGTTTGCCAAGTGGCAGCTGCCGGACGACGTGCTGTTCGTGGACAGCATCCCGCTGACCTCCACCGGCAAGATGGACAAGAAGATCGTGCGGGCGGATCTGGACGCTCAAGGCTACACCCTGCCTGATCTTCGGGAACAGGCTGGCTGAACGGCGCCAGCTGGGCGCCGATAGCTGATCGAGGTGGGCATCAGCCCTCCAGCGCAGACGCAGCCTGAAGCCCAGCCGAGGATTCCGGTCTATCAGCCGGTGTTCCTCGGCTCCGTCGCTTTCGTTCTCATCAACTTCCTGCTGCCGGTTTACACCCGGCAGCTAGGCGCCGATGCGGTCACCATCGGCGCCACGTACACCGCTTTTGTGTTCAGCCTGCTGATTTTCCGGCCGCTGGTGGGCATGGCGCTGGATCGCTTCGGGCGCCGCTGGTTCTTCACTGCTGCGTTCCTTTTCTACACCGTCGCCATGTGGCGCTTCAGCGCTGCCGAGTCGATCTCCGACTTCTTTCTTGCTCGAGCCCTGCAGGGCGTAGGCGCATCGCTGATGTGGGTATCCGCCCGGACGATCATCGCCGATCTGACCAGCGAAGGCGGGCGAGGCGCCGCAATGGGGCGGCTGACGAGCCGCTCGGTGCTGGGCTCAATGCTGGGTGCCGTCTACGGCTTCACGTTGCTGGGCATGTTTCCGCTCGCCGAAGCGTGGCGATGGTCTTTCGCTGGCTACGCGGTTGCTGCGTTGCTGGGGCTGCTGCTGAGCCTGACCCGGGTGCGCGAGTCCAGAGAGCCGGTGACAGCCTCAGAGGGTTCGGGGCCGCGACCGCCGCTGTCACTGGATCTGATCCGGCTGTTTGTGATCGTGGCCCTGTCCGGCTTCGCCGCGGCGCTGATCGAGCCGATCTACCTGATTTTTCTCCAGGACCGGTTCGAGTTGTCGGTGCACATGCTGGCATTCGCGTTTTTCCCGGCCGGGATCGTCTTTGCCATCCTGCCGAACTACACCGGCAGGATGGTGGATCGGCAGGGTGGTCCGAGGTTGCTGGCGGTGGGTTTTCTCGTCGCGGCGCTGGTGTCGATCGCGTTGCCCTGGCTGCCCGGCATTCTCTGGATCGCCGTTGCCTACACGCTGTCCGCCGTCGGCAGGACGTTCTCCATGCCAGCGGAAGACGCCATGGTGGCTGACGCCGCGCCCGAGGCAGATCGGGGCCGCATCATGGGGTTCAAGGAAACGGCGGCCGCCTTCGGTGCCGCGCTGGGTCCCCCGGCTGGTGGCTGGGTCTACGAGCACTGGGCCCCCGAGCTCGCCTTTGTGCTGAACGGGCTGTTGCTTCTGCTTACGGTAGTGCTGGTAGTCTGGTGGTTTTTCGGGAGGGTCGATGAGCAGCGTTGAGGTGCTTGGTAACCCGATCTGGCATGCGATTCGGGGCAGGCAGAGCGATCTGGGATCGCAGGGCCCGAAGGCGGTCCTGTATCACCGCAGCGTTTCGCCGTTCGCCGCGCTCGGCGAAGGCGGCAGCCTCGACGACCTACACGGGCTGGCCGAACCCGGGCAGGTGCTGATCTTCATGTGCAGCACCGAGGTGGAAGAGCGGCCGGGCTGGGAGCCCCTGGGTGGTATGTCGATCTATCAGATGGTCTGCACGCAGCCGCAACTGGCAGGGATCGAACCGCTTGGCCGCGAGCTTGGAGCGGAGGACGTGCCCGGGATGCGGTCGCTGACAAAGCTGACCGATCCGGGGCCTTTCCTCGCGGAGACGATTCGGATGGGCCGCTATCTGGGCGTTGAGGAGGAGGGCGAGCTGATCGCCATGGCGGGAGAACGGTTCCGCATGGACGGCTGGGTGGAAATCAGCGGGGTCTGCACCCACCCGAGCGCTGAGGGTCGAGGACTTGCGAAGGCGCTGGTCAGCCAGCTGGTTCGGGACATCGCGGCTGCTGGCGAAACGCCTTTTCTGCACGTTCGCAAGGGCAGCCCCTCAGAGCAGGCTGCCATCGCTGCCTACCTGAAGCTCGGCTTCGAGCACCATCAGCAGATCCACGCTCGGGCTTTCAGGCGGGACTAGCGCTCTTCGCACCCACCCCCTTTTTCACGCGTGCTGCACGGGATCGCGTGATAGGCTCGGCGCTTTTCTCAGCACCAGAGGAGGTCCGATGAGCGACGAGCGTGTGAAGATCCTGGCCCTGTCGGGCAGCACCCGTACCGAGTCCCTGAACAAACGCCTGCTGGCCGCGGTGGTGGCGCTTGCGGATCCGGCCAGGGTGGACATTGAGGTGGTCGACCTGCGGGACTTCCCGTTGCCGCTGTACGACGGGGATCTGGAGGAGGCCGAAGGCGTGCCGGAGAACGCCATGGCGCTGAAGGAGAAGTTCCTCGGCGCCGATGCGCTGCTGATCTCCACCCCGGAGTACAACACCTCGTTACCGGCGGTGCTGAAGAACGCGATTGACTGGATCAGCCGGCCTGTGGACGGCGTGCCCTGGCTGTCGGAAATCCGAGGCCAGGTTCTGGGCGCCATGTCTGCTTCGCCAGGCTCCACTGGAGGCATGCAGGCGCTCGGGCACCTGCGGCAGATGTTCTCCAATCTGGGGGCTTACGTGGTGCCGGGCTTTACCGCCTGTCCGAACGCGGGAGCGGCGTTCGATGAGCACGGCAACTTCGCGAACGAGGCCCAGGGCAAGCAGTTCGCGGCCTACCTGGCTCAAGTGGAATCGCTGGCGCGAGCCATGAAGGCATAGCCCGGTCGCGGTGGTGATGGGCTGCTTCGACGGCGCTTTGACGCCAGCGGCACTACTGTTGACGGCTCTGGATTAGGACTGAGCCAATCATGTATCACCTGACGGAAGCCTATCTGCTCGCCTCGCTGATCTGCGCCACAGCCGCCTATCTCGGGGCGCTGCTGTTCGGGGCCGGAGGCATTGCGCCGCTCATTGTCCGGACGCTGGGAGAAGAGGGAGCAGGGCCGCTGTTGCGGGCCTACTGGCCGAAGTTCCACGGCTTTGCTGTAGGCGCCGGCACGGTGATCACGCTCTGCGTGGCGGTAGGCTCCGCGTTCAGCGCGGTGCCGAGCCTGTACGCGCTCCTGGTGGTGTTGCTCTGCGCCTTGATGACCGCCTGCTTCCTGATCGGCTGGCGCCTGATCCCGGCTATAAACGCTGCCCGCGATGCCGGCGCCGCGGCGGAGTTCGCCCGCCTGCATCGGCTGGACGTAACGCTGGTCGGCGTGGGCATGCTTCTGGCGCTGCTGGTGATTGCCGCCCTTGTGTACGTGCTGCCCGGACAGTTCACCTTCTGGCCGGCGGCCGCGGTCTGAGCGATGCCTGAAGGTCCAGAAGTTCGTCGGGAAGCGGATCGAATCGCCGCGGCGCTGGTTGATGTGCCACTCGAGCAGATCGAGTTCGGGATTCCCCGGCTTCAGCCTTTGGTCGAAACGCTGGCAGGCGCGCGCGTGGCAGCGGTGGAAAGTCGAGGCAAGGCCATGCTGACGCACTTCGACAACGACCTGACCCTCTACTCCCACAACCAGCTCTACGGTAAGTGGGTCGTAGCCAGGCGTGGCAGGCTGAAGAAGACGAATCGCTCGCTGCGAGTGGGCCTGCATACCGAGCAACACAGCGTCATCCTTTACAGCGCATCGGAGGTACAGCTTCTCGAGCGGCGCCTGCTCGACGAGCACCCCTTCCTCAGCAAGCTGGGGCCGGACGTGCTGGACAGCAGCCTGACCTGGCGGCAAATCGCAGATCGGCTCGCCGAGCCGGCGTTCCGGGGCCGATCGCTGGCCAGCCTCTATCTGGATCAGGGCTTTTTAGCCGGTGTGGGCAACTACATGCGCAGCGAGATTCTCCATGAGGCCCGCCTGAATCCGTTCCTGCGGCCGAAGGTGCTCAGTCGAGGCGAGCGGGGTCGGTTGGCCCGGGCGACGCTGCTGATTTCCAGGCGCGCGTATGAAGGCGCCGGGGTGACCAACGCGCCGGGTCGGGTGCGCACGCTGAAACGACTGGGCTACCCGCGCAGAGACTATCGCTTCGCCGCCTTCGCCCGTGCCGGGCTGCCCTGCTATGGCTGCGAGGGGGAAATCCTCCGGGTGGAGGTGAGCGCCCGTCGTCTGTACTACTGCCCCAGCTGTCAGGCTGAGCCCTGAGTCGGGCGGGTGATCAGCCCTGATCGGCAGCCAGCTGCCGGCCGGCGTAGCGTTCCCGCCACTCCAGCACCAGGGACAGGAGCGACGGAATGAAGGTCAGCGTGATCAGGGTGGAGAACAGCAGGCCGAACAGCACGATCGCGCCTAGTCCCCGGTAGAGCTCGGTTCCCGAGCCGGGCGAGAAGACCAGCGGCGAGAGACCGAAGACCGTGGTGATCATGGACATCATGATCGGGCGGATACGGTTGCGGACCGCCTCGGTGACGGCCTCCTGAACCCTGAGCCCTTCCTCGTGCAGGTTCCGCACGGCCCGTTCGACAATCAGGATGGGGTTGTTCACCACCGTGCCGATCAGCACCAGGAAGCCCAGCATGGTGATCATGTCGAACGGCTGCTGCACGGTCTGCAGGCCGAACAGGTCGAGATGAGCGCCCACCGCGTTCATCAGCCACAGGCCCACGATGCCGCCGCTGATGCCGATCGGGATGGCGGTCATGATGATGAGGGGATAGCCCCAGTGTGAAAACACGGCGACCAGCAGCAGGTAGGAGACGACCACCGCAATCAGGAAGTTGGTGCTCAACGCTTCGCGGGTCACGTCGAGCCGGTCAGAGGCGCCGCTGATCTCCATGCGCACGGAGGGGGGTACCTCGCCGCTGGCCGCCATCCCCTGGATGATCTCCCGGCGCACCGTCTGCACCCCGGTCTCCAGGGCGACGGCACGCGGCGGGATGATGCTCAAGGTGACGGTCCGCTCACCGTTCACCCGGCGGATGGTCTCGGTGTTCACAGTCTCCTGCACGCTCGCGACGGCCGACAGCGGCACCATGCCCTGTGCCGGCGCGTAGATGAGCACATCGTCGATATCCTGTGGGTGCTCGATGGTGCCCTGAGTCGAGTAGAGGAACATGTCGATCTTCTCGTCCTCGAGGAAGAACTCGTCGACGAAGGCGCCGTCGGAGTAGGCCCACACCGTGTAGCCCAGAGCCGAGGTTTCGATGCCGAGCTCAGAGGCCCGCTCCCAGTCCGGACGAATCTCCAGCAGGGGTTGCCCCATGGTCAGATTCGAGGGGTTCGGGCGCACCTGGGGGTTCTCGAAGATAGACCGGGCCTTCAGGAACGCCTTGAAGCTGGCATCGAACAGGGTTTCCAGATCAGCGGCGCTGATGTCGACGTTGATGCTGCGGGTGCCGCCGGAATTGCCGGAGAAGATGGAGCCTCGATTGGCAAAGGCGATCAGCCCCGGCACGTCCTGAATCCGCTCCGAGGCGATGCGCATCAGATCGTCCACCTGATTGCGATCGGCCGCTTCAACCAGGTAGAACACCTGGCCCGAGCTGACGAAGGCGACGTTTGACTTGATGGCCGGGACCGTCGCGCGGCCCTCGGCGTACTCGCTCGGGTCCGCATCGAAGTGCGGAGCGAAGTGGGCATCCACGGACCGGTACACCTCCCGCATGGTGTCGATGTTGTAGCCGGGCGGCGCAAACATGAGGGCGAACACTTTGTTCTCCTCGCCTTCCGGCAGGTATTCGGCCGGCGGCGTCAGGAACAGAAGAATGGCGCCGGCGGTGCCGAGCGCACCGCCGATCAGCGTCAGGCGACGGGTGGTGGTGGTCAGCAGCCAGCTGACCAGATTGACGATCCCATCGCGCACTCGCGTGCCCAGGCTGACCAGGGGAGAGGAAGCCTGTGCCGGGGCTAGCTTGAGTAGACGACCGCAGGCCGTGGGAACCAGGGTGATGGCGACGATCATGGACATGACGATCGAGGCTGAGATGGCGATGGCGATGTCCGAATACAGCTGCCCGGCTTCGTCCTCGATGAACACCACCGGGAGAAAAACGAACACGGTGGTGAGGGTGGAGGCCAGCACCGCCGGCCAGACCTCGCGCACGCCGTCGAGCGCCGCGGCCAGCCTTGCCTTACCCGTGCCCAGATGCCGGTAGATGTTCTCCAGCACCACGATGTTGTTATCGAGCGTCATGCCGATGGCAAACGCCACGCCCGCGAGTGAGATTACGTTGATCGTGCGACCGGTGAGCAGCAGGCCGAGAAATGCGGCGATGGTGCAGATGGGAATGGCCAGCGCGCCGATGCCGGTTGCCGCCGCCGAGCGGAGGAAAACGAACATCACGGCGGTGGCGAGCAGGGCGCCGATCAGCAGGTTGCGCCAGACCACAGAGACGGCTTCCACCACGTAGACCACGTCGTCGGAGCCTAAGGTGATCTCCATGCCGCGCTCAGCCAGGGTACCGGCGTTCAGCTCTGCGAAGGTCGCCATCACCGCGGCCTTAACCTCCACCACGTTGGCACCCACCTCCTTTCTCAGCCGCATGCCGATCATGGGCTGACTCTTCGTGTAGGCGTAGTTGCGGATCTCGGCGAGGGAGAACTCGGCGCTGCCCACGTCCTTCAGCCGCACCAGGGAGTTGCCGCGCCGGGCGATGACCAGGTCCTCCATCTCCGCCACGGTCTCGAATCGGCCTACGGTGCGCAGCAGATAGCGGCGTTTGCCGGTATCGACGTCGCCGCCGGACACGTCCTGGTTGCGACCGCGAATCGCGTTGCGCACGTCGATCAGCCGCAGGCCTCGCTCCGCCAGGCGTTCAGGGTCGACGCGGATGTGGATCTGGCGCTGACCGCCGCCGCTGGCGCCCACCTCGGACACCCCGGGCACCTGCTCGAGCCTGGTGCGGACGTAGTCCTCGACGAAGTCCTGCTGCTCCCTGATGTCGAGCCCCATCGGGTTGCCCGCTTTGGGCGTCACGGAAAAGAACATGAACGGGTTGTCGGAGACAGAGCTGGTCGAGATCCGCGGCTCGTCCACGTTCTCCGGATAGCTCGGCACCTGGGAGAGGGCGTTGTTGACCAGGATCAGCGCCTGATTGATGTCGGTGCCCAGCGGGAACTCCAGCTCGATCTCGGCGCTGGTGGTGGATGCCCGGGAGACGATGCGTTCCAGGCCGGGGATGCGGCGCAGGTACTCTTCCTGCTCGACGATAATCTCTTTCTCGATGTCCTGCGGCGTGGCGCCCGGCCAGACCGTCTGCACGGTGAGCACGCGGGCTTCCACATCAGGGATCATCTGCACGGGCACGCGAAAGACCGCCAGCACACCCATGAAGCAGAGGATGAGGATCGCCACGCTGACGATCACCGGCCGGTCTATGGCGAACTGGAACACCTCAGCGACCGATGGCCACGGGCCCGGTGGTTCGCACTGATTGGTTCGGTCGGAGGGTTTCGTTGCCGCGGATCACCACCGGCATGCCGGGCTCAAGGCCAGGCCCGGAGATCTGCGCACCGGTGCCGGTGACCTGGCCGACGGTGACGGGGGCTGGTTCTGCCCGCAGGCCGCCGTCATGCTCGCGAACCAGCCAGATCAGCACCGACCCGTCAGCCCGTCGCACCAGGGCGTCGTTGGGGACCACCAGGGTTTTGGGTCCTGAGTTGCCGAGCGTCAGGCTGACCCGGGCGGACATACCGGGGGCGACTTTGCGCGCGCGATTGTCGAAGTCGATCCAGACCGGAAAGGTCCGCACCTGATCACGGCCGAAGGGGATCTTGCTGGTGACCTCGGCGCGAAAGGTTTCGGCTGGAATGGCGTCGAAGCGGATGTCGGAACGCTGGCCCGGCTGCACGAGCGGGTAGTGCTGTTGCGGCACAGGTATCTCGATGCGCAGCGTGTCGATTTCAGTCAGCTCGAAAATCGGGCTGTCGGGTCTGATCCACTGCCCGACCTCGGCGAACTTGGTGACGATGACACCGGCAAAGGGTGCGGTCACCAGATGCCGCCGGTAGAGCTCCTGCTGCTGTTCCAGCTCCGCGTTCAGCCGCAGCAGGGCCGCCTCGCTGGCCTCCACCTCGATGCGGGCCGACTCGTAGGCGGTCTCCGGAATGGCCCGCTTCGGCCAGAGGCTGGCGGCTTCTTCGAACTGCCGACGCACGTCCGAGAGCCTGGCGGTCGCTTCCTGCACTTCTGCTTCCGCGCGGGCGACGGCAATCTCCGCCAGGCGATCGTCGAGGCGGAACAGCCGGTCGCCGGCGGCGACTTCCTGGCCTTCCTCGACGTACACGGACTCGATCAGGCCCTCAACGAGCGGCGAGATGCGGGAGCTCCGTTTCGAGATCACGGTGCCGACCAGCGCCAACTCTTCACCGACCACGGTCTCCTGGATCGGTGTGACGGTGACCGGCGTGTTGGCGTGGGCCGAGACAGCAACAAAAAGGCTGAAAAGGCAGGCCAGCAGACAAAATAGGCGCGAGGTTCGGTCGGGCATAGCGGGGTATCGGTAAAAAGGCGCGCAATGCTGCATCGTCTGCCCCCTCAATTGCAAATGATTCTCATCTTCTGAGTCACGGCGGGCCCGGAAGTTCCTGGAGATCGCCCGTAAATGTGCAGTGGTTCTGGCTCAGCGGGCGGTCTCACGAGTTATGATCATTGCAGTAAAGCCGTGAGGAGAATGTGATGACGCTACGCATCAAGGCGCTCGCTCTGCTGCTGGGTATGAGTATCAGCGGATCGTTACTGGCCGATGACGCCGCCATCCATCTGGACGTCTACAAATCGCCTTACTGTGGTTGCTGCACTCTGTGGATGGACCATATGGCGGAGCATGGCTTCACCAGCACTGGCCACCATCCGGAGGAGCTCGGCGTGCTGAAGCAGGAGCTTGGCGTGCCGGCGCGCTACGGTTCGTGCCACACGGGGGTGAGTGAGGAGGGCTTCGTTTTCGAAGGCCATGTGCCTGCGCGTTACGTCAAAGCATTTCTCGACAACCCGCCGGAAGATGCCATCGGCCTGACGGTGCCTGCCATGCCGGTAGGCAGCCCGGGCATGGAATACAAAGACCAGTTCAACCCCTACGACGTCCTGCTGCTCAAGCGGGATGGCAGCGTGGAGGTCTACGCCTCGGTGGCCTCATACGAAGAGCAGTTCTAACTCCCCTCATTGAACGGGGGCGCTCCCGCGGAAGGAAGGCATCACTTGAGTCGGATCAGGCCGATGCGACCTGCGCCTTCTCCGTATCGAGCTTCTGCAGCCAGGCCTCGAAGCGCACCAGCAGCACCGGCAGGTAGAAGAGGTCCAGCAGCAGCGCCACCACGATGATGGGCGTCAGCAGCAGAGAGACGTTCTGGAAGTAGAAGGTCTGCGAAAACACCAGCACGAATGTGCCAACGGCAAGGGCGAGAGTCGTGATGGTGATGGCGGAGCCACCTTTGTCCAGCGCGTACTGGACAGCAACTTCAGGAGGCTCGTTTCTGCGCCGGCTCACCAGGTACTTGCTCAGTATGTGCACGGAGTCATCCACCACGAGCCCGATGCTGATTGAAAACAGCATCAGCACGTATGGCCCGATCTCACCCATGAACAGACCCCAGAACCCGAACACGATGGTGGCGGGGAACAGGTTGGGGATGATGGAAAGCAACCCGTAGCGCACGCTCCTGAGGCCGATGATGAGCGTCAGGGTGATCAGCACCAGGCTCAGCGTAAATCCCTGCATCAGCTCTGTGGTGATGGACTTGTTGAGGCGGGCCATGAGAATGCTGTTGTCGCCGTGCAACACCTCCACGCCGTCGCTTATGTTGGCATCCACCCAGGCTTCGATGCGCTCGTTGAACGCCAGGATCTCGCCGTTAGTCAGGTCAGATGTGCCGACGATCATGCGGATGGCGGAGTAGTCGGAGTTGAAGATCGGCTCCATGCTTGGCTCGATCTCCTGCACCAGCTGATAACCCACCAGATAGTCGATGATCTGCAGCTGGTCTTGCGGCAGCCGATCGTAAGCCGGATCGTCGTCGTTCTCGGCCAGGTTCATGCTGCGCAGCAGATCCGCGTAACTTGTCACGAAGCTGGCTTCCGGCTGGGCTTCGAGCCACTGGGTGAAGGCATCCACCTGGCCGAGGAACTCTGTTTCGGTGATGCCGTAGTAGCTGTCGCTGTACACGCCGTAGGCCAGCGACTGGTCGTTGCCGATCTTCTCGGCGAGGGCCGTCATCACGTGATGCAGGTCCGAGTCCTCGTCGATGAAGGAAAGGCGGCTGAAGTCCAGCTTGTTCAGCGGCAACATGGCCAGGGTTGCGACGATGAGCACGGTCCAGCTCCAGAAGAGCAGCTTGTCCCGGGTTGCTACCCAGCGTTTGACCCCCTCAATGAACTGCGCGATGCCGAGAGGTTTGGGAGTTTTCGAAACCGGTAAGGCGAGGATCAGCGCGGGCAGCACCAGCAGCGTCAGAAAGTAGGCCCAGACCACGCCGATCGCCACCACGTTGCCGAAGCCGTAGATGCCTGGGGAGGTGCAGTAGTTCAGGCTGAGAAAACCGATACCCGTGGTGATGGTGGCCAGGGTCACCGGGTTCAGATTGATGGCCAGGCTTTCGCGCATGGCGCCATCCTTGCCCAGGCCCTCGTGCAGCCCCTGAGCGTAGATCGACACCACGTGGATGCCATGGGCGACCGCGACCACGAAGACGACGATGGGGCCCAGGTTCGAAATCTGGTTGAACGGAATGCCCAGCCATCCGTAGCTGCCGACGGCGAGCGCCACGCTGGCGAACGAAACCACGAACAGCGCAAGCGCCGAGGTGATGGAGCGCAGGCAGAACCACAGCAGTACGATGGCGATGCCGATCACCAGCGGCATGAGCACCTGGCTGTCGCGAATCTGGGCGTTGTAGCCATCGAGCTCGAACATCGCGCCGCTCAACGCGTAGATCCTGACGTCGGGGTGGTCGGCGCGCAGCCGGTCACGCAGGGCGATGATCGAGCGGGCGACGGCCAGCCGGGAGGCCTGGGTGTCCTCGGGCGGCGTGTATTTGATGCTGGCAAGCGCCAGGTCGCCGCTGGCCGACAGCTGGCTCTTGGTGAGGTCCTCGTCTGCCAGCGCGATCTCTCGGATCTCGGCGATGTCCTCATCGGTGAGATCGTCCAGCAGGGGGAAGAGGTAGTCGCGGTCGTAGCGGTTGGCATCGGACTCGTTCAGGCGCCGGTTCATGACTGAGCCGACGGTGATCGCCCCTTCGACCTCCGTGTAGCTTCGGGTGAGGTCCTCCATCGCTTCCAGCGCCGAGCGGGAGAACAGATCCGGCGAGCGCTCGAAGACGAACAGCACGCTGGGGCTGCCGGGGAAGTCGGCCCGCACCCGATCGACCTCGGCTTTGTAGGGATCTCCCTCCGCCAGGATGGATCCTTCTCTGGCATCTAGCCCTGTGAAGCGGACACCGGAGATGACGAGAGCCGACAGAGCCGTCATCACCAGGGCAAGCAGCCAGCGGCGCCGAACCAGCAAGTCGATCAGCTGACGCTGGCGCATGGAGGTCTCGGTCGCTGTGCTAGAGTACTGGGCTTTCATTCTGGAGCGGATAATGAAAACCGCAGGCAGGTCGTTCAAGTTGCTTCGCCGGTTGCCCGAGCTGGTGCTGCTGCTCTGGGTTGGCATGGCGGCCGGAGGTGCCGGTGCTTTCGAACCGGAATCTGTGGATGACTTTGCGCTCCTTGACCATTCGGGCAGTTTTCATCGGCTGAGTTACTACGGTGATCAGGCGGCTGTCGTTCTGCTCGCGCAGAGCAACACACACGCCTCGACCCGGCGTAGTCTCACGCATTTTGCCGCGCTGCGCGACAGTTACGCGCAGGCCGACGTGCTGTTTCTGATGATCAACGCGGTCCCCGGTGCTGATCGCGACGCCATTGCCGAAACCGCTGCCAGGGATGCCTACGGTGTGCCCGTGCTGCTCGATGAGGCTCAGCTGGTCTCCGAAGGGCTCGGAATCTCGCGGATCGGTGAGCTGATCGTCATTGATCCTGCCACCATGACGCTCGCCCATAGAACCGTGCTCAATGGCGACGATCCCAGGGTTCGTTCAGTGCTCGATAGCCTTGTCTCCGGCGAAAGCTGGCGGTCGCCTATCGACGAGCTGTCTCCGGCTGCAGCCGATGAGATCATCGACTACCCGGCTCGGGATGAGCATGCGCTCTCCGAAGTGTCCTATACGGCTGACATTGCCCCGATGCTCCAGGCCAATTGCGTTGGCTGTCATCATGAAGGTGGCATCGCGCCCTGGGCCATGGATAGCCATCTGATGGTGCGGGGGTTCGGGCCCATGATCAAAGAGGTGGTCAAAACGCGACGCATGCCACCCGGGCAGATCGATCAGCACCTGAGTCGCCCTGTGCACGCCGCGGCCGGTCTCAGCATCGAGGAGCAGCAGAAGCTCGTTCACTGGATTGATGCGGGCGCGCCTAAGGATGGTGAGGTAGACCCGCTGGCGGAAATCAGGGTTGCTGCCACGACCTTCACCATGGGCGAGCCCGATCTCGTCTACACGATTCCGGCGCAGCAGATTCCAGCTACGGGGCTGGTGGACTATCGCTACATCCCGCTTCAGCTCGGTCTCGAGGAAGACGTCTGGATCCGAGCCATGGAGTTTGTGCCGGGCGACCGCCAGGTGCTCCACCATGTGATCGCCTACGTGCAGACGCCTGCTGACCGCGGGCAGGCCGGCAGGCGCGACACGGTCGGCCGGGGCGAGAGCGTCGGCGGTTTTGCGCCGGGACGGGTTGGCGAAGATTTCGGCGCGGACGGTGGCCGGCTGCTGCAGAAGGGAGCCAACCTGCTGCTGCAGATGCACTACACCACCTCAGGCCGGGATACGGTCGACGAAACGAAGATCGGCATCTACCTGCACGACGAGCCGCCGAAGTACGTGATGAAGGAGGTGGTTGCTGCCCAGCGCCGCTTCGTCGTGCCGCCGCACGCGAAGGATCATGAGCTCACTGGAGAGCAGCTGATCGAGCGGGATGCTTACCTCTACGCGATGATGCCGCACATGCATTACCGGGGTAAGCGCATGAGCTACACCGCGCGTTATCCGGATGGCACGGAAGAGCTCCTGCTTTCAGTGCCGAACTACGACTTCAACTGGCAGTTCAACTATCAGCTCGAAGAACCGGTGTTTATCCCGGCCGGCACGACCATCGTCGTTCAGGGCGCAATGGACAACTCGGAGCAGAATCGCGGCAATCCGGATCCGAGCAAACCCGTTCACTTCGGCCTGCAGACCCAGCACGAGATGTTCTTCGGCTTCATGACCATGCGGTACGTCGACGTTGTGCCCCAGGTGGCGGTACGGGGTGGTGGGCAGGAGTAGATCCTGATTACAGGTAGCACGCTCCGCATCCGCTTACGTCAGGATCAGGCCATGCAGTAGGTCAACTCGCTGCGGTGTGCTGCGGTGGGGTGACAGGTGAAGCTCCAGCGCTGCGTCTCTCCTGCAGCGTGCGCATGATGCGCGCGTGGTCCTGACGCTTCAGCGAGTATCGGGAAAGGACCACTGCTGCCAGGATCCAGAACAGCAGGATGCCGGGGCCAACACCGAGACCCAGGGCAGTGATGGTTTCCTGGGGAATCTCACCGGGAGTTGCCTGGGTGGGGAAGTCCACCACGTCGAGCACGATGCCGGCAACGAATCCACCCAGCCCGGAGGTTGCCTTGGCCGTCAGGCCGAAGGCGGCGTTGAACAGCCCCTCCTGCCGCTTGCCCGATCGAAGCTCGTTCTCGTCTATGGTGTCGGCAATCATCGAGCCGGCGAGAATCGTCAGGGTCACGGCGATGAAGATGATGAACACGGTCCAGGCAATCAGGATCGGCAGCAGGGTGGGCTGGCCGTTCTCCGGCATGAAGCCAAGCAATCGGAGAATGATGGGTGCCGGACCGACCACGACGATGCAGCACAGGCAGACCATCGCCGCCGTCTGCTTGTCGGTGCGGGTCGAAAAGGTTGGGGTGACCATGAATGCAAGCAGCGCGCCGACCAGTGCGCCGTAGACCGTCATCGCGATCTGCGCGGCGCTGAGCTCCCAGAAGTACGTGTTTACGTAGAGGTTCATCACGTCCGTGAACCCTGTTGCCATGGTGATCGTCAGAATCGTAAGCACGAGGATGACGTAGTTTCTGCTCGTGAAAGCGGCTTTCAGATCGACGAAGAACCGGCGCAGGGAGAATCGCGAAGGTTCCGGGGCATGCAGCCTCGGGATCAGATGGTGCGTGCCGATCGCGCAGGTCAGGATGGCAACGACGATGATGGCGGCGCCGGTCAGCGCGTAGGCGCCGTACGCACCAGGGTCCAGCCTGCCGTCTCCGAGGTCGGTTTCTGCGAAGAAGTACAGAAAGCCCAGCTGCGCCATGCCGATGCCACCCACCCAGCCGAACAGCGCCCGGAAGCTCAGAATCGATGTCCGCTCGTCGTAGACAGGCGTCATCTCCGGAACCAGCGAGTTGCTGGGCACGAGGTAAAAAGTCATGGAGAAGCGCACGCCGATGGCAAAGGTCAACATCCAGGCAAACAGCCCGGCCTGGCCCATGTCTTGCGGCGGGTGAAAGAGCAGTACAAAGCAGGCGGCCATCGGCAGGGCAGCGGCGTACATGAAGGGGTGACGGCGCCCCCAGCGGGTGCGCACGTTGTCCGAGATGTTGCCGATCAGCGGGTCGGTGATGGCGTCGACGATCAGGGCGATCAGAATTGCGGTGCCGGCCAGAGAGCCCGACAGCCCGGCAACCTGGGTGTAGAAGAACAGCAGGAACATGTTGAAGGTGGTGTTCTTCACCCCATCGGCGACGGAGCCCGCACCGAACAGGATTCGGGTGCTCCGCGGGACAGCGGGGGTCTGCTGGGACATCGTTGTTACCGGGGCTGATAAGGGGAAAGGGCGCAGTTTAGCTGAGCGATGTGAAATCGGTGCTAGTATTTCCAGCTTTTGAGCTGGCAGGAAACATCGATGAGCACAGAGCGTGACCGTCTGCACAACCTCTTCCCCGACCTCGATTTCGACCCCGAGGCGCTCCGCGCAAGGTACCGGCAGGAGCGGGATCGGCGGCTGCGCGACGATGGCGAGGACCAGTACGTGGAGGCGGCCTCGGAGTTCGCACACTACGCTGATGACGATCCCTATTCGGATCCAGACTTCGAGCGGGAGCCGCTCGATCTCTCGATCGAAGTTGCCATCATCGGCGCCGGCTTCTCCGGGCTAATGGCCGCTGCGCGCCTGAAAGAACGCGGGATTACGGATTTCAAGGTCATCGAAGCGGGCGGGGACTTCGGCGGCACCTGGTACTGGAACCGATACCCCGGTGCTCAGTGCGACATCGAATCCTACTGCTACCTGCCGCTGCTCGAAGAAACCGGCTACATGCCGAAGGAAAAGTACTCGTATGCCCCCGAAATCTTTGCGCACACACAGCGCATTGGTGAGTACTTCGGCCTTTACGAGCACACGATCTTTCAGACCCGCGTCAGCGGCATTCGCTGGCAGGAAGCGGAGCAGCACTGGCAGATCGATACGCAGCGCGGCGACAACATCAGAGCCCGCTTCGTCATCCAGGCCACCGGTCCCGCCAACCGGCCGAAGCTGCCGGGCATTCCCGGAATCAGTGACTTCAAAGGGCACACCTTTCACACCTCCCGCTGGGACTACGAGTACACCGGCGGTGATCACAACGGGGGATTGACCGACCTGGCTGACAAACGGGTGGCGATCATCGGCACCGGCGCGACGGCCATCCAGTGCGTGCCATTCCTCGGTGAGCACGCCAAAGAGCTGCTGGTTTTCCAAAGAACGCCGTCCTCGGTGGATCTCCGCGGCAACAAGCCGACAGACCCGGACTGGTACGCAGAGCAGGGCCCGGGCTGGCAGCGCGAGCGGCGGGAGAACTTTGCTGCGGTGCTCACCGGCCAGTCGCTGGATAAGGACCTGGTGGCTGATGGCTGGACGGACATCGCCCGCCGCATCGGCCTGTCGCTGATGAACCGGCGCAACGACGAAGCCCTGGACATGGAAGAGATCATGCTCCGCTCAGAGATCGCCGATTTCCAGAAGATGAACGAGATACGCGGGCGAGTGGACGAAACCGTAACAGAGGAAGACACGGCAGAGGCGCTGAAGCCCTGGTACCGGCAGTTCTGCAAACGGCCGACATTCAACGACGAGTACCTGGCCACCTTCAATCGGCCGAACGTGACGCTGGTCGACGTCAGCGACTCAAAAGGCGTGGAGCGGATCACCGAGCATGGGGTGATCGCCAACGGCGAAGAGTACGAAGTGGACTGCATCATCTACGCCACCGGTTTCGAAATCACCACCTCAGCGCACCGGCGGGTGGACTTCGACACCATCGGCCGCGATGGCCTCTCGCTCTACGACCATTGGCAAGACGGCTTCCGGACGCTGCACGGCCTGGCGGCCCACGGCTTCCCGAACTGGTTCACCATCGGCATCAATCAGAATGGCCTGTCGCCGAACATGACCGCCATGTTCGATGATCAGGCGGTGCACGTAGGCTACATCATCGAAGAGGTCGGCAAGCGGGGCAAGAAGACCGTGGAGGTGACGGCGGAAGCGGAGCAGGCCTGGGTGGAGCAGATCGTCGCTTTGGCCGGCACTGGCGCCACCGCGTTTCTGGAGGAGTGCACGCCGGGTTACTACAACCGGGAGGGTAAGGGCAGCGCTAACATGCAGAACTCACCCTTCGCACCGGGCATCAACGCCTTCAACGATCTGCTGGCTAAGTGGCGGGAGCAGGGCAGCCTCGACGGCATGGCGCTTGGCTGATACGGGCTCAAATAGACGGTTGTCGATCTTAATAAGACTAATTATCATTCGCATCCTTTAGGAGTTGGAGCTCTCTCGATGCGTTACCTGGTCCCGTTCGTTCTCTCTGCGCTGCTGTCGCTTGCGGTTCATGCAGACAATCATGGCGGTCTGGCAAACCCGAACCTCATTGATGCCGCAGAGCTGACCGCCCTGCCGCACGTCGATCAGGCCCTGGCGGACGCCATCGTCGCCGGCCGGCCCTACCTGGATGCGCAGCAGCTGGACGATGTGGTCTCTGCGCAGCTGAATGAAGCACAGCGGGCTGAACTCTTCGGCAAGCTGTTCCGTCCCCTGAACCTGAACAGCGCGCCCGAGTCGGAGATCCTCTTGATCCCCGGCATGAACGGCAAGATGGCGCACGAGTTCGAGGAGTATCGACCTTACACCTCCATGGATCAGTTCCGGCGCGAGATCGGCAAGTATGTGAGCGCGGAAGAGGTCGCCCGGCTCGAGCAGTACGTGTTCATCCCCGCGCACCTGAACGACGGCACGGAAGACGACTTCAAGCAGATCCCCGGCATGACGCCGAAGATGGTGCACGAGTTCGAGGAGTATCAGCCGTACGCGAACATGGAGGAGTTCCGCCGCGAGATCGGCAAGTACGTGGATGAGGACGAGGTGGCTCGTCTGGAAAGCTACGTCACCCTCGACTGATCCACGATCATGCGGGGTTGGCCACGGGCGGCACTCTGCGCCGCCCTTCTCATCCCTCTGCTGGTCCAGACCTATCGCTATCTGAGCGGGTCAGCGTTTTACGGCGAGTATCTGCACTGGACGGGCGACTGGTCAGTCTGGCTGTTGTTGCTGGTGCTGGCGGTCACACCTTTGCGGCAGCTTCTACGCCGGTTCGCCTGGTCTGTCTGGCTGATCAGAGCGAGGCGCGATCTGGGCATCGCCACCTTCTTCTACGCCGCCGCGCACACGATTGTCTACCTGGTTCGCAAAGCCGACCTGGACCGCATCCTCAACGAAGCCGCAGACCCGGGCATGCTCACGGGCTGGCTGGCGCTGCTCGGCATGCTGCTGCTCGCGGCGACGAGCAACGACCGATCCGTCAGGTGGTTGTCGAGCCGCTGGAAGTCGCTGCATCGGTTGGTTTACGCCGTTGCGTTGCTGTCCGTGGGCCACTGGATCCTGACCGCCTTCGACCCGACGATCGGCTACGTGCACCTCGTTGTTTTGCTGCTGCTGTTGCTGGCGCGTGGCTGGATGGTTGCCAGCAAACGCTCAGCCGCGGCAGCTGATTCCCGTACGTAAGAGTCAGAGCTTCTCACGCCAGCATGCACATGGCCGCTGGTACGACCTTCCAGTAAGATACTCGTAGCGGTCACGAAGAAAGGCTGCGGATTGATGCGCGGTGATGCGCAGATGAGGGGATAGAGTTTGCTGAACGAGTGGTTGCTGGCTTTTGCGCGCTGGCTCGATTCATTTTCCTGGAGCACCCAGCTCCACGAGTCGCTTTACATGTATGCCTGGATCGAGTCGGCCCACGTGCTGTCGCTGATGGTGTTTCTCGGCATGTTGTTCATCATCGACCTGCGCATGCTCGGCTATGCCTTCGGCAGCGTGCCGGCGTCGACCATCGCTGATCGGCTGGATCTGCCCATGAAGATCGGCATGGCGATGATGATCATCACCGGCTTCATCCTCTACTTCGCCATTCCCGTGCGCTCCACTCAGAGCATCTGGTTCCGGATCAAAGTGGTGCTGATGATTGCCGCCATCATCAACGCGCTGATCTTCCGGCGGAAGATGGCGGCGGCAAAGGGCAGCAGCTGGGATGTGAACGTGAAGCTGCCCAAGGATCTGCGCACGGCGGCCGGGCTGTCTCTGGCGCTGTGGTCTGCTGTGGTCATCACCGGCCGGACCATCGCCTACGACTGGTACGACTGCTTTCGTAACGATCTGCCTTACTGGCTGTACTGGGCCGCCGGTTGCGTGGACCAGATGGCGGCGCTGGATCAGGGGGGCTAGATGGACGTTTACTGGTTTTTCGACTGGCTGGACACCTCTCTCCTTGCCGACATCTCCAAAGCTTACGGCGGCGTCTTCGCCGTGGTGCAGATGTTCCATCTGCTGGGGCTGGCGCTGATGGGCGGTGCGGTGCTGCTGAGCGATCTGCGCCTGCTCGGGGTGGTGATGACGAACGTGCCGTCCCGGGTGGTGTTCGATAACACCCAGCGGATCTTCAGCTGGGGGCTGCTCATGCTGGTGCTCAGCGGCACCTTCATGGCCTCAGCGGTGGCGATCAAGCTCTACTACAACGAAGCTTTCTGGGCAAAGATGACCGGCCTGGCATTGGGCATCATCTTCGTCTACTTCATCCGCAAGCCCCTGTTCACCCGGTTCGAGCACGATGAGATCAGCCCGCTGGCGCTGAAGCTGACCGCCATCTGCTCGCTGGTCATCTGGTTCACCGTCGCGGCGTCCGGTCGTTGGATCGGTTTTTCCTGATTTTCTCGAGGCGAAGCACTACCCATGAGCAAACAGACTCTCGAACGCATCACCTACGCTTTCGCCACCGGCGTCTTTCTGCTGGCCACCTGGTACTGGATCCGGCAGTGGAACAGCATGCTCGAGCTGCTGGAGGCAGCGTACGGCTGAACCTAAAGCGAGCTGGATCTGCCCAGGCGCAGCAGCAGGGGTCGGGGTAACAGGCCCAGGGCGGCGGCAATCAGCCGGTTCAAGGTGCCGGTGATGTGGATGACCTTGCCGCGCATCACCGCCTCATAGCCCTCTGCAGCAACCTCGGCGGCGCTCTGCCAGACGTAGCTTGGATACTGGTTCGTCTGCTCTCGAACTCCCATCACGTCGTGAAACTCCGTGTAGGTGAAGCCCGGGCAGACCGCAGTGCAGTGGATGCCCTGCTCGCGGAACTCGAAGTCCACCGCCGCGCTCAGATCGTTGACGTAGCGTTTGATGGCGCTGTAGGTGCTGCCGCGGCTCGGTGGAGCGAACGCTGAGAGCGATGACACGTTGATGATCCTGCCGAAGTTGCGCTCGAGCATGCCCGGCAGGAACAGATGGGTGAGCTCTGTGTAGCCGGTCAGCATGACCTGGAGCATGGCCTGCTGCTCTGACCAGCTGGCGTCCAGGAAGCCACCGTTCAGCGCGTAGCCGGCGTTGTTGACCAGGGCGTCGACTTCGATCTGCCTCTCCCGCAAGGCCGCAAGCAACTCAGAGCCTGCCTCGGCACGGGCCAGATCCAGAGGCACGATGGTGACCTCGACATCAGCCTTTGCGTTCAGCTCGCCGGCCAGCGCCTCCAGTTTGTCCGCCCGCCGGGCGACCAGAATCAGGTCGTAGCCGTGGCCAGCGAACTCATGCGCGAAAGCAGCGCCGATGCCAGCTGATGCGCCCGTGATCAGTGCTGTGCGTTTGCTTGTCATGGCTGGTCGCTCCGCTGCCGGTTCAGAAACGTGGCGTCAGCTCGGTCCTGGAGCTGATGTGGTCCTTCAGCGCTTCCGGCGTCCACCAGCTCGGCTTCAGCGTTCGGTCGCTGAAAACGGTGGCTGCCTGATCGCTGTAATGAGGTGAGTCAGAGCGATCTGACTGACCGACCGGCAGGAAGATCCAGCTCCGAATGGGCTCCGAAAGCACGACGACCTGGGTAGAGGTCTGGCCGCGGTTGCCGCGACGCTCGAAGTTGTCGTCTGCCTCGGCGTAGCCCATGGAGCGCAGCGTGGTGAGGCCGAGGTGATCACCGCCACCGCCACCCACCGGCCAGCTCAGTTCGTCGCGCCCGGTTCGGAAAACCCGTCCCCAGGGCTCGGACGTGCTGCCGAGCTCGAGGCGCATACCCTCCATGGCGGCGATCCAGGCGTCGGCGGCCAGGGCCAGCTGTCCTTCGGTCAGCTTGATGGCTCGAGGCGCCCGTTGCTCGACGATGGCGTAGTGGTCGTCGATCGCGTTGCGAATTTCAGTGCCACCCTCCATCTCGTGCAGCGTGTTGCGCCAGTAGTAGTACTTGAGCGCTGCCGTGTTGTCCTTGCTCAGCTGTCCGTTCCAGCTGAGCATCTCCTCGAGCTCCGGCGACTCTAGGGGTGCCGCCAGGCGAAGCACGTCCAGCCAGCGCTGGTAGCCGAACGGCGTAACGTCCACCGCGTAAGCCAGGGCTTCCTCCACGGTCACGTCCGAGTCCGCCTGCAGCAGCTCGATGGCCCTGGCGCCACGCTGATTCGTCCAGCCGTCGAACGATTCGCCGTGATCGGCGCTCGAGAACAGGTATTCCGGCTGCGCCGCCAGCGAGAACGGCGAGTCAGGAATCATCGCATCCGGTGGGATGTTGCAGTTCTGCAGGTAACCGGAATCAGGATTCAGCACCTGCAGGTGGTCACTGGCCGGATGAATGCCCTGCCACTCGGTCGCCGAGGTGCTGCCGTCCACCGGCCGCGACCAGTCGTAGCCTGCTGGCCGCACGGGCACCCGCCCGGTTCGCTGGTAGTAAATGTTGCCGCTGGTGTCCGCGACCATCACGTTCTGCGGAAACATGGAGAGGGTCTCGCAGGCAGCCACGGCACCTCGATAGTCCTCCGCGAAGTTCAGTGCCTCCCAGGCGCTGTTTCGATTGGTGCCGCCGTCGTAGGAGATCCTGGCGGTGTAGGCCATCCCTTCGCTGCGGGCAACCACGGGACCGTGCGGCGTCGTCTCCCAGACGTAGTCCCGGCTGCTGCCGTCCGGGAAGGTCAGGCTGACGCTGTGCGATTCGATCTGGCGCCATCCGTCGTCGTAGCGATAGCGGCTGGGATCTTCCGGATCCAGGGTGAGCGCAAAAGCATCGGCGGTGTCCGGACCGCCGGTCGTCATGGCCCAGGCGATCTTGTCGTTGTGACCGAGCCCGATGTACGGGGAGCCGGCCAGACCCACACCGCTGCCCTCGAGCTCGCCGGCGTGGATGCGCATCTCCCAGAACCGGCTCGGGCCCCACCAGGACAGGTGCGGATCGATCAGCAGGATGGCGTGGCCGTCCGCCGTGCGGCTCGGGCTGACGGCCCACTGATTCGATCCGCGCTGCTCGACGACAAAGTCCGGCTTGATGCCGCCGCGCACCAGATCGCCCAGCGCTTCATCGATGGACCAGTTGTAGAGAAACATGCGCCCGAAGGCGTCGACCATCTCCGGCGTCACCGAGCCGTGGCCCCACCAGTCGGGCACATCTTCGGGGTGGGCCGCGTAGAAGTCGGAGATGCCGTTGGCGAAGGCGGTGATCCGAACACGTTCCTGCTCGTTCATGGCGGCAACGGAGGCGGTCGCGTTGCGGAGGTGCCCGAACATGGTCGCCAGCAGGGATATCTGCACCCCGTCCTCACCGGCGATCTCGGTGTACTCACCCATGGCCAGCTTCAGGTTCATCAGCAGCTGCGACGGTCGGTCCTGCGCCTGGGCCCAACCCTGGGCGTAGAGACCGGCTTCGACGGTCGGCGCGTAGATGTGGGGAATCCCGAAGGTGTCTCTGTAGATGACCGTCCTGCCTTCGTCCTGGCCGGTGCCCGGAAGCTCGGCCGCTGCCGAAGCTGCCTGCTCGACGGTGCCCGGCTGGTCGGTGGTCTCCGGTGCTGACGGGCCACAACCCGCCAGCACCAGCAGCAGGACGATGCTCCAGCAGCGTCTGTGATGGTACGCCCACGACAGGTCTGTGCTTTCCTGAACCGTCATCAACTCTCTCCCCGGTTGAGTTTCCGCCATGTTACGCCATGCAATCGGCCCTCGCTCTTGAGGGGAAGACGTCGCCTGCATAGAATGCCCGGCCCTCCCGATCGGTGAGCCGGCATGTCAGAGCCCTACATCGTCGTCCAGGACCTGGCGAAGCGATTCAAGATTGCCGAGCGGGATGCCGGCCTCTGGGGCGCGCTCAAGGGCATCGCCAACCGTCGCTACCGCACCGTGGAGGCGCTGCACGGGGTGAGCTTCGAGATCGGCCGCGGCGAGCTGGTGGGTTACATCGGCCCGAACGGCGCCGGCAAATCCACCACCATCAAAATACTCTCCGGCATCCTGGTGCCGTCCAGCGGTCACTGCACGGTGGCTGGCCTGACGCCCTGGAAATCCCGGGTCGAGCACGTGGCCCGGATCGGCGTGGTGTTCGGGCAGCGCACCCAGCTCTGGTGGGATCTGCCGGTGATCGAGTCGTTCGAGCTGCTGCGTGACATCTATCGGGTACCGGAAGCGAGTTACGCCCGCGAGCGCGACGAGCTGGTGGCGTTGCTTGATCTGGAGCCGCTGCTGGACGTGCCGGTCCGGCAGCTGAGCCTGGGCCAGCGAATGCGGGCAGATCTGGCGGCATCCCTGCTGCACGATCCGGACATCCTCTTCCTCGATGAGCCCACCATCGGCCTCGACGCCATCTCCAAACTGGCGATGCGCAGCTTCATCAAGACCCGCAACGCCGAGCGCGGCACCACCGTGCTGCTGACGACTCACGACATGGACGATGTGGAAGCACTGTGCAGTCGGGTGATGCTGATCAATCACGGCACGCTGCTGATGGACGGCACGGTGGCGGACCTGCGTTCGGACAGACGTAGGGTGGTCGTCGATTTCGAGACGCTTCCCGAGCTTGCCGCCGAACATGCGGGCAAGGTGGTCAGCAGGAACGGCGAGCGGGTGGTGTTCGAGGTGGAAACGCGGGTTGCCGAGTTCGTCGCTGCGGTGACGGCCAGCTACCCCGTGCACGACCTCACCGTTGACCATCCGCCGATCGAGGAAACCGTGGCCGAGCTGTATCGGCAGGCTCCTGGGCGCCAGCAGGCGGCCGATGGGGCCTCGGCAGTAGGCGCGGCCGATGACTAGCCGCACGTTCCTGGCGATACTCGCCGTTCGCTGCAAGATGCTGCTGCAGTATCGGGCGGCGGCGCTGGCCGGATTCGGCACTCAGCTGTTCTGGGGCTTCATCAAGGTGATGGTGTTTGTTGCCTTCTACGCCTCGGCCGTCACCGAGCCGCCAATGACGTTCGCCCAGCTGCTGGTCTACATCTGGCTCGGCCAGGCGCTGCTGGCCCTGCTGCCCTGGAGCGTGGACAAGGAGATCGCCGAGCAGATCAGAAGCGGTGGTGTGTCGTACGAGCTGCTGAGGCCGGTCGATCTCTATGGCTTCTGGTTTGCCCGGACCATGGCTTTCCGGCTCGCGCCGACCCTGCTGCGCATGCTGCCCATGCTGGCCTTCACTTACTTCGCCATGCCCTGGATCGGCATGGCGGACTGGGCGCTGCCGGCACCGGCGAGCGCTGCCAGCGGCTGGCTGTTTCTGCTTTCGGCCCTGGCAACCCTGGTTCTCTCCACCGCTGTGACCATGATCATGCACATCAGCCTGTTGTGGACAATTTCCGGTGAGGGCTTCAATCGGATGATGCCCGGCGTGGTGCCGCTGTTCGCGGGGCTGATCGTGCCGTTGCCGCTGTTCCCCGACTGGCTGCAGGGATTTCTCTACTGGCAGCCGTTCAGAGGCCTGGCGGACGTGCCGTTCCGGATCTACAGCGGGCACATTCCGGCAGAAACGGCGTTCTTTGAGATCGCCATGCAGCTCGGCTGGTCGGTGCTGCTGATCGCCTTCGGCATGGGCCTGCTGGCGCGGGCCCGACGCAACCTGGTGGTGCAGGGTGGCTGAGGGCAGCACGATCAACGCGGCACGCGGCGGTCGTCTGGGCCCTGGACCGGTGGCGCTGTACGGACGCTTCGTCAGCCAGTCCGTGCGAGCGTCGCTGCAGTACCGGCTGTCTTTTGTGCTCATGGCGTTCGGCTACTTCATCACTTCCGGGGTGGAGGCGCTGGGTGTCTGGGCGCTGTTCGATCGCTTCGGCATGCTGGGTCAGTGGTCGCTGGCCGAGGTGGCGTTGCTCTACGGCATGGTGAACGTTGCCTTTCCCATCAGCGAGGCGCTGGCGCGTGGCTTCGACGTCTTCGGTCAGGAGTTCGTGAAAACGGGCAACTTCGATAGGGTGCTGCTGCGGCCACGGAGCACGGTGCTGCAGCTGGCCGGTTACGAGTTCCAGATCTACCGGATCGGACGGCTGCTGCAGGGCCTGATCGTGCTGGGGGTCGCCATGTGGCTGCTGCCCGTGGATTGGACCCTCTGGCGGCTGGCGCTGCTGGTGTTCACCATCCTTTCCGGCGTCGTCTTCTTCTACGCGCTCTTCATCTTCCAGGCGGCCATGTCGTTCTGGACGGTGGAGTCCCTGGAGATCATGAACACGCTGACCTACGGCGGCGTGGAGACGGCTCAATACCCGTTGGCCATCTACCAGCCCGGCTTCCGTCGCTTCTTCACCTTCGTGGTGCCGCTCGGCTGCATCAGCTACTTCCCGGCGGTGGCCATCCTCGGCATCGAGGATCCGCTCGGCAGCACGCTGTGGATGCAGCTGGCGGCACCGCTCGCCGGCTATCTGTTTTTTGCCGTGTCTCTGCTCGCCTGGCGCTTCGGTATCCGCCACTACACGTCCACCGGGAGCTGAGTTAGGCTCTCGCTTCTTTTCCGGGAGGGGCACATGGGGCGATTTGCCAGCATCAGCGAGGCTCGAGCGGCGGACGGGCTGCGGATGGCCTGCCTGCGCAAGACCCCGAGCCCCTGGCAGGAAGCCGCCAAAGGGGTGTTTCACGTCAAAGGCCTGGAATGCCAGTACGCCGCGCAGTCGGAGTCAGACGTGGACAACGCCGTCGCTGACTGGGCAGGTGACTCCTCAGTACCGGTGGTGGCCTACCGGAAGGAGAAGCTCAGAACCGGCTGGGTCGAGATCCTGATGCTCGCCGAGCGGCTCCAGCCGGAGCCGGGCCTGATTCCGGAAGACCCGCGATCGCGAGCGCTCATGTTCGGTCTCGCCCATGAGATTGTCGGCGAGATGGGGATTGGCTGGTGCATGCGCCTGCTGGTGTTGCGGGCCGGTATGGACCACAGCGACGACACCTCAATACCGTCCGAGTCGGCTGCCAACCTGGCCGGCAAGTACGGCTTCAATCCTACCGACGTTGCCCAGGCGGAGAACCGGGTGGTTGCCGTGCTGGGCCTGCTCGACGAGCAGCTCGGCGCGGGGGATTACTTTCTGGACGATCGCCTGACGGCGTTGGACATCTACTGGGCGACCATGGCCAATCTGCTCAGGCCGCTGCCGCCGGAGCAGCTGCGGATGAGCGACTACATGCGGGGCGTCTACGCCACCAGCAACGAGCGTGTGCTGGCAGCGCTGACGCCGGCACTCCGGTCGCATCAGGAACGAACCTACGAACGGCACCTCGAACTCCCGGTGCCCATGTAACTCACTTTCACTCAGGAATTTCACTATGCAGTTCTCGAACAGAATCACCGACCTGCTCGGCGTCGAAGTGCCGCTGGTGCAGGCACCCATGGGCTGGATTGCCCGCTCGCAGCTGGCGTCCGCCGTGTCTGAAGCCGGCGGCCTCGGCATCATCGAGACCTCGTCCGGAGAGCTCGACGCGGTCCGCGAAGAGATCAAGAAGATGCGCACGCTCACGGACAAACCGTTCGGCGTGAACATCGCCCAGGCGTTCGTGCGCGATCCGGACATCGTGAAGTTCGTGATCGATCAGGGCGTGAAGTTCGTCACCACCTCCGCGGGCAATCCGGAGCGCTACACGGAGGAGCTGAAGTCGGCGGGTCTGACGGTTTTTCACGTGGTGCCCAGCCTTGGCGCGGCGCTGAAGGCGGTTGAGTGCGGCGTGGACGGTCTGGTGGTGGAAGGCGGAGAGGGCGGTGGCTTCAAGAACCCGCGGGATGTCTCCACCATGGTGCTGCTGCCGCTGGTGCGCTCGAAAGTGGACGTGCCGATCATCGCTGCTGGCGGCTTCGTGGACGGCAAATCCATGGCAGCCGCTTTTGCCCTGGGAGCGGAGGCCGTGCAGATGGGCACCCGGATGGTGTCCGCCGCCGAATCGCCGGTGCACGACAACTGGAAAAACGCCATCGTCGGCGCCAGAGAGACGGACACCGTGTTTCTGAACCGGGCGCACTCGCCCGCCCTCAGAGCGCTCAGAACGGAGAAGACGACGCGGCTGGAAATGGACCTGGAGACCAACGCCATGACCGAATTCGGGACCGCGCTCGATCTCTACTTCGGTGGCGACATGGAGGCGAGCATCGCGCTGACGGGCCAGGTTGCCGGCCGGATCGACGCCGTTCGACCGGTGGCCGAGATCATCGAGGAAGTGAAGCAGGAGTTCTTCGAGACGCTGTCGGCGATGAGCGGCCGGTATCTCTAGCGAGGAGCAGATCATGACCATGCCATCGGTGACAGCGGCGACCCTCGATGACACCCAGCAGCTGGTTGAAACGTTGCTGGTGGCGTTTGTCGCTGATCCGTTTGCCCGCTTCATGGGCCCGGACGCCACGCAGTATCAGGCAAGCCGGGCGATCTTCGAAGCCATGGCGGTGAGCTCGGTCGACGCCGGTGGCGCCTGGCTCGGGCACAACGCCAATGGCTTCTGCGGCTCTGCCTCGCTCTGGTTTCCGCCGGGATCGGCGCCGTCTGAGGAAGCGATGGGAGCGGCAGTGCTGGAAGCGGTGGCCGCCGATCGGCTGGAAACGGTGGGTCAGGTGTTCGAGGCAATGGAGGCCTACCATCCGCAAGAGCCGCACTGGTACCTGGCGCTGATCGGCGCCGACGCGCATTACCAGGGGCAGGGCCTGGGTGCTGCTCTGCTCAAGCACACGCTGCGGATCTGCGATGAGGCGGGCGAGGTGGCTTACCTCGAATCATCGAATCCGAGAAACATCTCCATATACGAGCGTCATGGCTTCGAATCTGTGGGCGAAATCAGGATAGGCGACTGCCCGGTCATCACCCCCATGCTGCGGCAAGCCCGCTGACGTTGGCCGCCCGCCGTGCTCATTCGTAGAGTATGTTGAGCAGGTAGAGGCGGATCTCGTCCAGAGAGTCGCTGGCAAACGCAACGTCGCTCGCCGATTGCTTCGACTTCCAGATGGCGTGCATGCCGAGGTTGATAGCCGGCTGCATATCTGCCTCGAAATTGTCGCCAACGAAGGCAGCGTGCTCAGGTGCTACGCCAAGCTCGGCAAGGCAGCAATCGAATATGGCGGGGTCCGGTTTCTTGGTGCCGAAACCTTCTGAGGTGACGATGGAGGTGAAGAGTTCGGTTACGCCCAGACCTTCAAGCTTGCTGCGCTGGTGCCGATCCCGGCCGTTGGTGACGCAGCCGAGCACTGCACCTGCGCCCAGGCATGCCTCCAGCAGAGCTCTCATCCCGGGAAAAGGCTGCGCCTCGGCGCCGCATTTCCTGTCGTAGTCTGCGAGCAGCTCGGCGCCCAGCTGATCAGGCAGCAGGAACTCTGCCGCCAGCGTCGCGAACACCTCATGCTTCGGCATGATGATCTGATTGAGCTCGACGTAGCGCTCGAGCCAGAGCGCCGCTGGCACACCCTGGCGCGACAGCTCGAAGCCCGCGTGTTGCAGGCCACCCATCCTGTTCAAGGTGCTGGTCTTGTCGTGGAGCGTTTCGTCCAGATCGAAGAGTACGGCCTGCAATCGCTCCTCCCGGCTGGTCGCCTCAGCGGTTGCCTGCCATCTGTGCGATCAGAAAGCGGACGTCGTACTCCTCGTCACCGTCGTAACGGGGCGCGTAGGTCTCGTAGGCTTTTGCGATTTCCGCGTAGCGTTCTTCGATGTGCTGCATGTTGTAGGCGTGGGAGACGATGTAGAACTGACCGTCGCCGATCTGCTTCAGCACGATCGCGGCGAACTCGTCCGTATCCATCGCCAGGTGAGCCACCGCCTCCGTGAGGCCGGACTTTACGAAGCCCGGAATGATCAGGCCGACGTGAATGAAGTCCGGCATCTGCTCGCGCAGGTTGTCGGTCATGCCCAGCACGGCGTGTTTGGTCGCCAGATAGGCAGCGTTGTTGGGCACGGCGTTGAACAGCGAGTTTTCCGAGCCGGTGTTGTAGATGCCCGCAGGGGAGCCCTGTTCAACCAGCCGAGCGGCGAACACCCGGCAGACGTGCCAGACGCCGAAGAAGTTCACATCGAACACCGCGTGCAGCTCTTCGATCGGCGTGTCGATGATCGGTTTCTGGCCGATGCCGATGCCGGCGTTGTTGAAAACCATGTCCACCCGCTCGAACTCCTGCCAGGCTCGATCGGCCAACGCCTCCACCTGCTCGAGCCGGGTCACGTCACAGACCTGATAGTGCGCGTCCACGCCCTCATCAGTCAGCGCTGCAACGGCAGCCTGCAGTCTCCCCTCGTCGGGCTCGGCGATCATGATCCTGCAGCCACGCTGGCCCAGATTCCGGGCGATGGCGAAGCCGATGCCGGATGCCCCGCCGGTGATGACCACGTTACGGTTGTCCAGCTCGAATGGTCCCTGCCACATGGTGACTCTCCCTGTTCGGTTTGCGTTGCGTAAGGCTAGAGAACGCCTTCGAATTTCCAGCCGAGGCTCTCCCCGGCGTGGAACGGTACGACCTGCTCTTCGGACCTGGTGATCAGCTCCGGCACGGCGTAGCTGGTTCTGCGCAGCAGCACCCGGCTCTCGTTCAGCGGCAGGCCGTAGAACGATGGCCCGAACTCGGAGGCGAAGGCTTCGAACCGGTCCAGCGCGTCCTCTTCCTCGAAAACCTGAAGGTAGCTTTCCAGCGCCACCGGAGCGCTGAAGATGCCCGCGCAGCCGCAGTCGGCTTCTTTGTCCTCTTTGCGGTGCGGCGCGGTATCGGTGCCGAGGAAAAACTTCGGGTTGCCGGAGGTTGCCGCCCGGCGCAGGGCGGCTTTGTGCTCGCGGCGCTTGGCCACCGGCAGGCAGTAAGCGTGGGGACGAAGGCCGCCTTTGAACAGATCGTTGCGGTCGATGTGCAGATGATGAGCGGTGATGGTGGCCGCCAGGTTGGCCCCTGCTGATTCCACGAACTGAACCGCATCGGCCGTGGTGATGTGCTCGAGCACTACCTTCAATCCCGGCAGCGCCTCCAGCAGCGGCGTGAGAATCGTCTCGATGAAGACCGCTTCGCGGTCGAAGACGTCAATCTCCGGGGTCACCACCTCACCGTGCACTAGCAGCGGCATGCCGATGTCCTGCATCCGCTCGAGCACGGGGTAGATGTTCGTAACGTCCGTGACACCGGCATCCGAGTTGGTAGTGGCGCCCGCGGGATACAGTTTGCAGGCGGTGAAGGCGCCGAGCTCGAAACCGGCGGCAACCTCATCGGCCGCGATGGTGTCGGTCAGATAGGCGGTCATGAGCGGGGTGAACTCCCGCTCCGGAGGCAACGCGGCGAGGATCCGCTCGCGATAGGCCTCAGCCGCGGCCACGGTGGTCACCGGCGGCACCAGGTTCGGCATCACGATGGCGCGCGCGAACTGTCGGGCGGTGTGATCAGCCGCCAGGCTCAACATGTCGCCGTCGCGGAGGTGGACGTGCCAGTCGTCCGGGCGACGGATGATCAGCTCGTCGTTGCTCATGTCGTCAGGATCAGCTCCGCTTCGATCTCCACCGGAACCGAGAAAGGCAGCTCCGCCATGCCGACGGCTGAGCGGGAATGGGCGCCGGTCTCCGGACCGAACACCTCGATGATCAGGTCGGAGGCACCGTTGATCACCGCGGGGATGTTGTTGAAACCGGGGGCCACGTTGACCATCCCGAACAGCTTCAGCCAGCCCTCGACCGCATCCAGGCTGCCCGCTGCCTGGCGGATCGTTGCAAGGAAGCCCAGAGCAACCTGGCGGGCTGCGTCGTAGGCCTGCGCTTCGCTCACCTCCGCACCGACCTTGCCGAGCGGCTTCAGCATGCCGCTGCCATCGGAGGCCAGAGGCACGTGGCCAGCGAGATAGGCATGGCGGCCATCGATCCGAATCAGATCAAAGGGCAGGCTCGAGGTATCCATGGGCGGGGGCAGGGTCAGGCCGAGTTCGGCCAGCCGCGCTTCGGCAGAATCAGCCATTAGCGTTTCCTTGGGTGCTGAGTTGCGGGTCGTAAGTGGTCGTACTTTAACGGCCGCGGCTCGCGTTGTCCGCTTTGCGGCTTTCCGTGTAGGGTTCGCAAACATGAGCGAAGCAGAGATTCAGCCGTCAACCGCAGCTACCGAGCGCCCGGTCGTAGCGCCGGAGGCGCTGGCGCGGGCGCTGAAGAAACTGCGATCGAGGCTGCCCAGGCAATGCCTGCTGACAGAGCCGCAGGCGCTCAAACCCTTCGAGTCCGATGGCCTCACCGCCCTGCGCGAAGTGCCGTGGCTGGTGGCGTTGCCGGAAACCGAAGCGCAGGTTGCCGAGGTGCTGGCCGTTTGCCGGGAAGAGGGGGTGCCGGTGGTGCCACGCGGAGCCGGTACCGGCCTGTCCGGTGGCGCCCGGCCGTTGGCGGATGGCGTGCTGCTCGGTCTCTCGAAGCTGAGCCGGATCCTCGAAATTGATCTCGACAACTGTGCGGCGCGGGTCCAGCCCGGCGTGCGCAACCTGGCGATCTCCGAAGCGGTGGCGGAGCATGGGCTCTACTACGCGCCGGACCCATCTTCGCAGATCGCCTGTTCCATCGGTGGCAACGTCGCTGAAAATGCCGGCGGCGTGCACTGCCTGAAGTACGGCCTGACCGTCAACAACGTGCTCGGCCTGAAGGTGCTGACGCTGGCGGGCGACGAGCTGCAGATCGGTGGCCCCGGTGGGGATCTGGAGTCCCTGGATCTGCTGGCCCTGTTCTGCGGCTCCGAAGGGATGCTTGGCGTGGTGACGGAAGTCTGGGTGCGCCTACTGCCGGCGCCGCCGGAGCGTCGGGTTCTGCTGGCCGCGTTTCCGACGGTTGCAGGGGCGGCGGATTCGGTGGCGGCCATCATTGGTCGTGGTCTGATTCCCGCAGGGCTCGAGATGATGGACACGCCGGCAATCAGAGCGGCCGAAGCCTTCGTTCAGGCCGGTTACCCGACGGACGCCGGCGCCATCCTGCTCTGTGAGCTGGACGGCGTGCCGACGGAAGTGGCCTCTGACGCGACCATGGTAATGCGCGTGTTCGAGGAGTTTGGCGCTTCTGATGTGCAGGTCGCAACCAGCGAAGAAGATCAAGCTCGCCTCTGGCTTGGCCGCAAAGCCGCGTTTCCGGCCGTGGGCAGGCTGTCGCCCGACTACTACTGCATGGATGGCACGATCCCGCGGGCCAGGGTTGCCGAAGTGCTGGGCCGGATCACAGCCCTCTCAGAGCAGCACGGCCTGGGCGTGGCGAACGTGTTCCATGCCGGCGATGGCAACCTGCACCCGCTGATCCTCTACGATGCCAACGTGCCGGGCGAGCTCGACAAAGCCGAGCAGTTCGGGGCCGACATCCTGGCCGCCTGCGTGGCGGCAGGCGGAACGGTGACCGGCGAGCACGGCGTGGGCCTGGAGAAGCTCGATTCCATGTGTGGCCAGTTCAACGACGCGGAGCTCGAGCAGTTCTTCCGCCTGCGTGCTGCCTTCGATCCGGACGGGCTGATGAATCCAGGCAAGGCGATTCCCACGCTGACCCGATGCGCTGAGGTCGGTGGGATGCACGTGCACGAGGGCCGGCTCCCGTTTCCCAACCTCGAGCGATTCTGAAGGTCGTGCGGGATTCCAGCGACGAGTTTCTGCAGGCCATCGCCAGTGCCAGGGATGCCGGTCAGCGGCTTTCCATTGTCGGCACCGGCAGCAAGGCCGCGCTGTCCGGTGATCCCAACAGCGCTGAAGGTCGCCTGCTCTCTACCGTGGAGCACACCGGCATTGTCGACTACCGACCGGACGAGCTGGTGGTGACCGTCCGGTCCGGCACGTCACTCAGAGAGCTGAATCAGCTCCTTGCCCGGGAGGGGCAGATGCTCGGCTTCGAACCGCCGGAGTATAGAGGCCTCGGCACGGTGGGTGGCGCTGTGGCGTCCGGGCTCGCCGGGCCGGGTCGGGCCTGGCGCGGTGGCGCGCGCGATTCGGTGCTGGGTGTGCAGATGATCAACGGGCTCGCCGAACGTCTGCGGTTCGGCGGTCAGGTGATGAAAAACGTTGCGGGGTTCGATGTCTCTCGCCTGCAGGCAGGCGCCTTCGGCATGCTCGGGCTGATCCTCGAGGTGAGCCTCAAGGTGTTGCCGCTCCCCCAATCCGAGCAGACGCTCTGCCTCGATCTCGGCGCCGCGGACGCGCAGGCCAGAGTGCTCGAGTGGGCGCGCAGTCCGTATCCGATCAGCGCCACAGCCTGGCTCGACGGGGTGCTCTGGGTCCGGCTGTCCGGTGCGGAAGCCGCTGTCAGCCAGACGAGCGCTGAGTTCGGCGGGGAGGCTCAATCGGACAATACCTTCTGGTCGGCGCTCAGGGACCACAGCCTGCCGTATTTCCGCGCAGGCGAAGTCTCCTGTCGTCACCTGGCGCCGGCAAGCCCGCTGCTGCCGGAAGATCAGGTGCTCGAGTGGAATGGTGCCCGCCGCTGGAGCAATGCCGGCAGCGCCGACGCTGGTTATCGGCTGTTCGGCGAAGGCTACGCGCGCTTCCGCTGCCGCGAAGGCGGCGGCGATCCGGTCACGGCCGAGTACCAGGCACGAATCAAGCAGGCCTTCGACCCGGACAACCTGTTCAACCCGGAGCTGACCGATGCAGACGTCGCTGCCTGAGGCCTTCATCGCCACGGACGCGGGCAAGCGGGCCGAGTCGATTCTTCGCAGCTGCGTGCACTGTGGGTTCTGCAACGCGACCTGTCCCACCTACCAGCTGCTGGGGGATGAGCTGGATGGTCCGCGCGGACGGATCTACCTGATCAAGGACATGCTCGAGCAGGAGCAGACGAACTCGGTTGCGAGCGACCATCTGGATCGTTGCCTGACCTGCCGCGCCTGCGAAACCACCTGTCCCAGCGGCGTCGCTTATGGCGAGCTGCTGGAGATCGGTCGTAACTATCTGGAAGCGAACCGATCGCGCTCGTTATCGGAGCGATTCGTGCGCAGCTGGCTCCTGCGGGTGGTACCGAACCCGAAGTCTTTCGCTTTCTGGAGCGCCCTCGGCCGATTCGCGAAGCCTTTCCTGAGCAAACGCCTGAAGCGACAGCTGCCGGCGAAAGCCGCACGCCCGGATTCGCCGAGCCCCGAGGTGACGGTTCCTGTCGGCACCGTGCTGCTGCTGGACGGCTGCGTGCAGCGCACGGCAACGCCCGGCGTCAACGACACTCTGCAACGCCTGCTTGCCTCGCGACAGGTCCGGGTGCTGCGGGCGAAGGATGAAGGCTGTTGCGGCGGCCTGGCGCTGCACCTCGGCGAGGAAGCGAAGGGCCTGGAAACCATGGCGGCCAGCCTCGACGCGTTGGCGCCACTGCTCGATGAGGTGGATGCGGTGATCTCTACCGCCAGCGGTTGCGGGGTCACTCTGAAGGATTACGGACGGCTGCTGGCGGCCGACGAGGCGCGGGCGGATAAGGCGGCGCTGCTGACGCAGAAGATCGTCGATGCCGGAGAGTATCTGGCGGCGTTGGGCGGCAGCTGGGGCCGTGCCGAACCCTCTGCAGCGGTCGCCCTGCACGTGCCCTGCACGCTGCAGCATGGCCAACGGCAGGGCGCCCATCCCAGAGAGCTGCTGGCGGCTGCCGGCTACGAGCTGGTGCCGACCCGTGATGATCACCTGTGCTGCGGCTCGGCAGGCAGCTACGCGCTGCTGCAGCCCGAGCTTTCCGAGCGGCTCGGTGCCGACAAGGTGGCGGCACTGACCGGCAACGAGCCGGATGTGATCGCGACGGCAAACGTCGGATGTCAGATGCATCTGGGTGGTCAGGCCGAGGTGCCGGTCCGGCACTGGCTGGAGCTGCTGGCGCCGAACGAAGCGAAAGGAGGGGCTGATGAGCCGGTTGCCCAGGGTGATTGAATCGGAGCGGCTGCTGCTGCGGCTTCCGGTCGAGGCAGACGTGCAGGCGCTGAACGAGGCAATCGTCGCCTCCCACCCGGAACTGTCGCTCTGGATGGACTGGGCGGTGAATCCCCAGACGCCGGAAGAAACCGCTGAGTTCGTGCGCGGCAGCGAAACCAGCTGGAAAGAGGAAACGGCGCTGAACCTGCTCATGGTCGAGCGGGCAACCGCCGAGATCGTCGGTGCGACCGGCTACCCGCGGCTGGACTGGGAGGTGCCCCGGTTCGAGATCGGCTACTGGGTGCGGTCGGATCGAGTCGGCCAGGGTTATGCCAGCGAGTCGACCTGGGCTCTGGCCAGGCATGCCTTCGAGGCGCAGGCCGCGCACCGCGTGGAGCTGCGGATGGACGATCGGAACGATCGCAGTTGGGCCGTTGCGGAACGCCTCGGCTTCAGCCTGGAAGCGACGCTGAGGCATGAAGTGCGAGTGCCTGACGGCAGTCTGCGGGACACCCGGGTCTATGGCGCGGTGCAGCTCGATGAGCTGACAGCGCCAGGCTAGCCGCGGACCGTTTTCCAGCGCGCTCGGATCTCCGCCGCCTCAGCCGATTCTCCTTGCGCCTCCTTGGCATCGGCGATCACCAGCCAGGCGTCTCTCTGCCAGTCCGCACGACTGCCAGCCAGCGACAGCGCTTTCCGGGCGTAGCGAATGGCGGTATCTGGATCCTCGTTGGCAAGTTCCAGGCGCGCGAGGCCCGTCCAAAGATCCGCCCGGCGCGGATCGATGCGCACGGCCCGTTCCGCGTAGGAGAGCGCTTCTGCAATTTCGCCGCTCGCCGCGGCACGCTCTGACTGCTTCAGCAGCGCCAAGGTGGCCTGATCGGGAGAAGGTCGTGGCGCCGGGGGCGGCTGCGCTGCTTCTTCGGGGGCAGCGTCTGCCGCTGTCGCGTCGGAGATGTCCTCCGGCATTTCGGCTTCTGCTTCCGACCCGGGCACCGGCGATGTTGCGCAACCTGCGGCCAGGAGCAGCAGGGCAGTCAGCAGCAACAGGCCAGGCTTCATTGCAGCCATTCTTTGAACTTCCGACCGAGGCGATTGGCCAGCCGCTTCACATCGATGCCGCAGCCTGACTTCACCTTGTTGTTTGCATCTGCCGGCAGTGGCAGCTGAACGACTTCCGCACAGCTCTCATTGGCCAGCAGTCCGGTCTCGTACTCTACCGCTTCAGAGCCTTCGGCGGGCGGTGGCAGGGGGTTGACCCCGAGCTGGGTGAACACCGCATCCCAGACCCTCAAAGCGCCGGCAGCACCCGTCATGCCGGTCGGCCGATTGTCATCGAAGCCGACCCAGACCACGGCCAGCCGCTCGTTGTCGTAGCCGGCAAACCAGCTGTCCCGGTAGTCGTCCGACGTGCCCGTTTTGCCGGCGGTGCCGAGGCGGCTGAAGCGGGAGGTTTTGCCGGTGCCGCGCTCCATGACCACCTCCAGCGCACGGTTGATCGCGCTGGCAGGCTCAGGATCGAGCTGTTGCTCGAAGGAAAACGGTTGTCGGCTGAGCGGCAGGCCCTGTTCGTCGAGCACGGTGATGACCGACTTCGGAGACATGTGAAAGCCGCCGCTGGCGAACGTCGAGTAGAGCGCCAGCACTTCCAGGGGCGAGCGCGGCTCCGCCCCCAGCAGCAGCGATGGGTAGGCGTTTTCCGTTGGCTGCCCTGTCAGGGAAGCCAGCCGGTCGGCCACCTGGTCGACGCCAAGTGCCAGGCCGAGATTGACCGTAGCCAGATTCATCGAGTCCCCGAGCGCTCGGACCATCGGCACTGCCCCGTGGATCTCGTTGTCGAAGTTCTGCGGGTTCCAGTCGCCCGAACCGCGCAGGGTGAGGGAGACGGGCGCATCCTGCAGCGTGCTGCCAAGGTGGTAGCCGCGCTCGAGGGCGGCGAGGTAGACCACAGGCTTGATGAGCGAGCCGATGGTCCTGCGCGCGTTCAGCGCTCTGTTGAAGCCGTCGACACCTGCCGCACGGCCGCCGGAGATCGCTTGAATTTCGCCGGTCTGGGTATCGGCGACCACCACCGCGCCCTGCAGCTCGCCGGTCGGCAGCAGTCGGTGCTCCTCGAGGCGGGTGAGAGTGCCTTCCAGCGCCTGCTCAACCGCATCCTGGGTGCGGGGAGACAGGGTGGTGAACACGCGCAGCCCGTTGCTGGTCAGGTCCTGCTCGTCGTACTCGCCGAGCGATGTGCGGACCAGGTCCATGAACGCAGGGTAGTAGGCGCCACCACTGCGGGCACCACGAACCACCTCGAACGGACGCGCTTTGTTGGCTGCAAGCTCATCAGCGTCGAGCAGGCCGGCTTCGAACATCTTGCCGAGCACCAGGTCGCGGCGTTTGTGGACCCGCTCTTCGTTGCGATAGGGGTTGTAGTAGGACGGCCCGCGAATGATCGCCACCAGGGTGGCAAGCTCGTGCGCTTCGAGCTCTCCCAGAGGCCGATTGAAGTAGAACTGAGCGCCCAGGCCGAAGCCGTGCACGGCCCGGACGCCATCTTGGCCGAGATAGATCTCGTTGACGTAGGCATTGAGGAGCTCGCTCTTATCGAACTTGAGCTCCAGGATCATGGCCATGGCCACTTCCTGCAGCTTGCGCTCGAAGGTCTGCCGGTTGGTCAGGTAGTAGCTTTTCACCAGCTGCTGGGTGAGCGTGCTGCCGCCCTGCCGGATCTCGCCGCTGGTCAGGTTGACCCAGGCAGCCCTGGCGATCCCGATCGGATCGAAGCCGAAGTGACGGTTGAAGTTGGCGTCTTCCACCGCAACCAGGGCCCCCGTCAGCAGCTCCGGCACCTCCTCCGGTGTCAGCACCAGGCGATCCTCGCCGTGGCTGGGGAAGAAGTTGCCGATATTCAGCGGGTCCAGGCGGACCAGCGGCACCGGGCGGCCGCTGGCATCTTCCACCCCGATGATGCCCTGGTCGTCGAAATTCAGCCGGATACGCTGGCTGGCTCGGACGGTTTCAGGAAACTCGAAGGCTCGGAGGTAAACGTCCAGCAGGTGGCCGCGGCGCGCGTAGGTGCCTGGGGCAGGCAGGTTGGCGTTGGCGGCGTAGCCGAGCCGGATCAGCTCGTCGATCATCTCTGCCAGGGTCAGCTCGGCGCCGGCGTAGAGCTCCACCGGTGCTGCGTAAACCTGAGCCGGCACCGACCAGCGCCGGCCTTCGAAGGTCTCGGTGATCAGCCGGTTCAGGTGCAGGAAGTACGTGGCCAACGCGATCAGGGCCAGCGCGGCAAGCGCCGCCGCCCCGATCAGAAACCGACGCAGGAGGCCGCCGGTCATGAGGGCCTGCTGCTCAGGATGCGGTGAACCCCGGATCGGCCCGACGAATGCCCAGCCAGGTGCCGAGCCGGCGGAACACGGCGGCGATGGCGCGAATCAGTTTCGGCAGCAGCAGGCATATGAGGATCAGGAAGACGGCGAGGGCGGCCAAGAATAGCACGGGGTTCGACAGCGCGGCCCAGAGCCCGGCGAACACGGCCACGTCTTCCGCCACCGAGGCGCCGAAGTTCGTGAACGGCTCCGGTGAGGTGTTGATCAGCAACCGGCTGCCGGCTTTGCTGGCATGAGTTGCTGCGGTCAAGGTGCCGCCGGTGAGGCCGGCTGCAACCGCAATGGCGGGATCCACGTTGCCCACGGCACCAGCGGCCAGCATGGCGCCGGCAGGAATGCGGATGAAGGTGTGCAGGGTGTCCCAGGCGCTGTCGACACCGGGCACTTTGTCCGCGAAGAACTCCACGCAGTACATGAACGCGGCGGCAATGATCACCAGCGGGTCCTGCACCACGGCCAGGCTGTCCGGCAGTTCGACATAGCCGGTGGCGCCGCCAATGCCGAGCATGGCAACTGCCGCGTAGAGGTTGATGCCGCTGGCCCAGGCCACGCCCAGCGTCAGCGAGATCGTCTGTATCAGGTCGGTGTATTCGCCCATGTCCTTTTGTTTCCTGGCGAGATTGTCGGGCAGCCTAAGCCAGGAATCCTGAACGAAAACTGAAGTTCGGGTGAAAGGTGCCTTGCGGCAGGCCTGGATGCTGGTGGAGAATGACCGTCGACCTAAGGGGTGGCACCGGCCTGAGACGCGGCAGAACCGCGGACCCTTTGAACCTGATCCGGATCATACCGGCGTAGGAATAGGCGTATCTCGATCAGATTCTCCTATGCAGGCACTGGCAGCGTGACGCGACGCTGTGCAGCCGCTGCTCCCTCGGGTCGACGACTTCGGTCTTTGACGAGCTAAGTGGAGCAGACATGATTTCCCGAACCGGACCCCAACATTGGCACGCTCGAGCGCAGGGCCTTGTCCTTGCCGTGGCGAGCCTGATCCTGGCACCGAACCTGCTGGCTGAAGACGCAACCGTGATCGAGGAGATCCTGGTCACCGCGGAGTTCCGCTCAACCTCGGTGAACCGGACGCCTGCCTCCGTGAGCGTGGTGGAAGTCGGCGATCTCCGGGGCCGGGCGGTGCAGCACCTGGAAGACGTGCTGGCCCAGGTGCCGAACGTCAACTTTGCGGGCGGCAGCAGCCGGGCCCGTTTCTATCAGGTCAGGGGGATCGGCGAGCGGGGTCAGTTCGAGGAGCCGCTGAACGCGTCCGTTGGCCTGCTTGTGGATGGCGTGGACTTCAGCGGCATTGGCACCGCGGCGGTGCTGCACGACGTCTCTCAGGTTGAGGTGCTGCGCGGTCCGCAGGGCACGATCTACGGTGCTAACGCGCTGGCGGGGTTGATGAGTATCAGAACCAACGCGCCCACCTCGGAGTTCGAAGGTGGCCTGACCCTGGATGCCGGCAACTACGATGCCCTGGGCGTTGGCCTCACCCTGTCTGGGCCGCTCGGCGACAGCCTCGGCGGCCGGCTGGCCGTGCGCTCCTACCAGGACGATGGCTTCTACAAGAACACGTTCCTCGATGAAACGGATACCAACGAGCGGGACGAGCTGTCCGTTCGAGGCCGCCTGGACTGGGCGGCAACAGAACGGCTGGATCTGGGGCTGACGCTGGGCCACATCGATATCCAGAATGGTTACGACGCCTTCTCGCTGGACAACAACCGGCGCACCCGCTCGGACGAGCCGGGGCAGGACGCGCAGAAATCGACCTACGGCGCCCTCAACGCGGACTGGCTGATTAGCGATGCGGTCATCTTCGAAGGTGCGCTCGGCCACGCAACCAGCGAGATCGATTACGGCTACGATGAAGACTGGACCTTCGTAGGCTTCCACCCCTGGGAGTACTCGTCCACAGATCTTTACCAGCGGGACCGGGACACCACCACGCTGGATCTGCGCCTGCTGTCCGGCGAGACCGGCAGGTTGTTCGCCGGCAGCACCAGCTGGGTGATCGGCCTCTACGCGCTGAATCAGGAGGTTGATCTGACCCGGACCTACACCTACCTGGCCGCGCCCTTCGAGTCCGGCTTCGAGATAGATCGTATGGCGCTTTACGGCGAGATCACCGCCGATCTCAGCGAGCGGGCCCGCCTGACCCTGGGCCTGCGCGGTGAACGCCACGAATCCACCTACGGTGATTCGGACGGCGTGGCGTTCGATCCGAAAGACGATCTCTGGGGCGGCCGGCTCATCTTCGAGTGGGATCTGAACGAGCGCTCGCTGGTTTACGCCAGCGTAACCCGCGGCTACAAGGCCGGCGGCTTCAACGCCAGCAACTCGCTGGATGAGGATCTTCGTGAGTTCGACCCCGAGGTGCTCTGGAACTACGAGCTCGGGTTGAAGGGGCGCTGGTTCGAGGATCGCGTCACCGGCCGCTTCTCGCTGTTCAGCATGGACAGAGAAGACGTGCAGATCGGCACCTCCATCAGCCGGCTCCGTCCGGACGGCAGCACGGAGTTCATCCAGCTCACCAGCAACGCTGCAGAAGGCACCAATCGGGGGATCGAGATGGAGCTGGTCTGGGCGCTGAGCGAGGGCTGGGAGGTGTTCGGCAGCCTCGGCTTCCTGGACACCGAGTTCCGGGACTTCGTGAACTCATCGGGCGAAGATCTGGACGGCGAAGAGCAGGCTCATGCGCCGCGCTATCAGTTCTTCCTCGGTGCCGAGTACCGCTCGCCGACCGGCTTCTACGCCCGTCTCGAGCTGGAAGGGAAGGATGCGTTCTACTACAGCGACAGCCGCCGTTTCTCGGACCGCCCGGACGAGTTGATCTCAGAGCCCTACGAGCTCTGGAACGGCGCCGTCGGCTACGAGCGCGAGCGCTGGGACGTTCGCCTCTGGGCCCGCAACCTCACGGATGAGGAGTACACGATTCGGGGCTTCTACTTTCCCAACGATCCGCGCGACTTCTACACCGAGCGAGGCTGGTTCCAGTACGGCGACCCGCGCCGCTACGGGCTGACGTTCAACCTGAAATTCTGACCGCTCGCCCTGCTGACGCAGGGCGTGGCTCAGTCGGAGCTCCCGGAGCTGCTGGAAGCTGCGGGCGTACCGCCCTGCTCGAGGCCGATGAGATGGTCGACCACCTCCAGCGCCACCTTGCGGCCGACATCCATGGAAACCACGTAGGCGCCGTTCACCGCCATTGCCGGTACGGCGCGAATCACCACCTGGCGCTGCGCCGCCTCACCTTCGCGGAGCATGCGACGCACCTCAGGGCCGTTCCAGGCGGCCATGAACTCTTCGGCGGTCGCACCGTTCCCGTCAACGAAGTCAGCCACGTCCTCGGGGCTTGCGAACATGCGCCCGGAGTTGTGGATGCGGCGGAAGATCCGGTCGTGGTTCTCATCGAGGATGTCGAGCGCCACCAGGGTGTAGTAAGTCTGCGCAAGCAGCACCCACTGCGGCGAGAAGGTGACCGGGATGCGGGCAAAGTCCACGTTTTCCGGCTTCGTCTGCAGCCAGTCGTGGATCAGCGGGTCGAAGTTCTTGCAGTGCACGCAGGCGTAGGAGAAGAACTCCACCACCTCCACGTTGGCCCCGGGTCGGCGCCGCTCCGCGTTCTCGATGACCTCGTAATGCTCGCCCGCCACGAACTCGCCCTGGGTTGCCCCGGTGCTGTAGATCAGGCCGTAGCCGACGACGACCAGTCCGAGCAGCGCCACGCCACCGATGATCAGGCCGCGCACCAGGGGCACGTTGTTGGACTTCTTCTTCGACATCCTTGATTCCTGCAGTCGGAAAAAGGCCGATTCTAACCGGCTCGCGAGGCGCATTGGAGCATCATCTGGCATACTCCGGCGCTCGATTTTGAAAGCAGCGGACACTGAAGGGCCCAATGAACGAGACCTACGAGCTTTATCACTCCGAACTCTGCGGCTTCTGCCACCGGGTGCGCCGTTACATGGCGAGCGCCGGTTGGGACTTTCCGCTGGTCGACACGCTGCGCGATCGCAGCGCCAAAGCGGAGCTGGTCGCGGGTGGTGGCAAGGCCACCGTGCCCTGCCTGAAGATCAGTCGGGGTGAGGAGGTGGAGTGGATGTACGAATCCATGGACATCATCAACTACCTGGAATCCAGGCGTTCCGATCAGGCCTCGGGGGCTTCCTGACCGGGCGTTGCGCCGACCGAGGTGCTGCGATACTTTTCTGAAGTTTTTTCACGCAACTGAATTTGCCTTAGATATTCCTTACCGAGACATTCCTTACGAGACCATTCCTTAAAAGGGGGACACATGAAACTAGGACTGCTGACCGGATACTCCGGCGCCCGTATGGGTATCCCGATCGACGCCATCAAGCATGCGGAGAATCTGGGTTACGACTCCGTCTGGACCGCTGAAGCCTACGGCTCTGACGCCGTGACGCCGGCGACCTGGATCCTCGCCCAGACCGAAAAGATCAAGGCCGGGACCGCGATCATGCAGATGCCGGCCAGAACGCCGGCGATGGCAGCCATGACCGCCATGACCCTGGCCGAGATGTCCGGTGGTCGATTCATCTGCGGCCTCGGTGCGTCCGGCCCGCAGGTGGTGGAAGGCTGGCACGGCCTGCCCTACGGCAAGCCAGTGACCCGCCTGAAAGAGTACGTTCAGATCATGAAGCAGATCTTCGCTCGGGAAGCGCCGGCCACCTTCGACGGTAAGATGTACCAGCTCCCCTACACCGGCGAAGGGGCGACCGGCCTCGGCAAGCCGCTGAAGAGCATCATGCATCTGCACGAAGATGTGCCGATCTACGCGGCCACCATCACTCCGGCTGGCGTTGCTGCCGCTGCGGAAGTTGCCGACGGCTTCTTCCCGGTGTGGATGGACCCGGAGCAGTACCACGTTTTCGACGAGCCGATCCAGAAGGGCTTCGCTGCCGCAGGCAACGACAAGAACCTGACGCAGTTCGACATCGCCCCGTTCGTCACCGTGGTCATGGGCGACGACGTGGAGCAGTGCATGATGCCGATCCGCGGCAGCATGGCGCTCTACATTGGCGGCATGGGCGCGCGCGACAAGAATTTCTACAACGACTACGCGAAGCGTCTCGGCTTCGAAGAAGCCGCGGTCAAGATCCAGGACCTGTACCTGGCCGGCCGCAAGGACGAAGCCATGGCCGCCGTTCCGGCCGAGCTGATCGACGCCTGCCACCTGGTTGGCCCGGCAGATCGGATCAAGGAGCGCCTGCAGCGCTGGACCGCCGCCGGCAACGTGGGTCACGTGTCGAGCATGCTGCTCGGCTGCCAGGATCCGAAGGCGCTGGAGCTGGTCGCCGAAACCGTGCTCTAGAATCTTGGAAGAGGAAGGCCTCGCAGCTACCTGCAGGTTGCGGGGCCGTCGTCGGCACAGGGATGTGCCGACAATAGCGGACAGGGATGTCGGCTTTCAGCCCGCGCAGCAGGGCGCAGAAAGCCAAGCGTGCCCCGAAACCTGCAGGTAGCTGCGAGGCCTTCCGCCTGCCGGCTAACTGAAGTTACAGCTTCTCCACCAGCCCCCAGGCCCGCTCGGACCTGATCCGGGCAACATCCCCGTACTCCGTGGCCGTCTCCGAACTCGCATTGCCGTCCAGCCCGCGCTTGTACACGCCCTGAATGATCGCCGCCGAGCGGAACATGTTGTAGATCAGGTAGAAGGGCCAGTTGTCGATCGACTCGATGCCGGCGTGCCTGCAGTACTCGGCCACGAACTCCTCCTCGGTTGGAATGCCGAGCGAAGGCAGGTCCGCACTGGCCAGACCCTCGGTGAAGTACGAGTCACCGTGGTAGTCCTGGCAGAGATAGCCTAGATCGGCCAGGCCGTCGCCCAGCGTTGAGAGCTCCCAGTCGAGGACGGCGGCGATCCGCGGCTCGGTCGGGTGGATGAGCATGTTGCCCAGGCGGAAGTCGCCGTGCACGACGACCGTTTTCTTCTGCTCCGGCATGTTTTCCGGCAGCCAGGCCATGAGGTTCTCCATGGCTTCGATCTCGTCGGTCTTCGAGGCAACGTACTGCTTGGACCACCGTCCAACCTGGCGTTCGTAGTAGTTGCCGGGCCGTCCGAACTCCGCCAGGCCGACCGCTTCCACATCGACCGCATGCAGGGCAGCAAGGACCCGGGCCATGTCCAGGTAAATCGAGCGCCGCTCTTCCGGCGTCAGCGTCGGCAGCAGCAGCTCGGTGAAAACGCGGCCTTCTACCCGCTCCATGACGTAGAACTTGGTCCCGATCACCGCTTTGTCTTCGCAGAGGCAGAACATTTCGGGAACTGGTACGTCGGTGTCGGCCAGGGCCTTCATGACCCGGTACTCCCGATCCACCTGGTGCGCGGAAGGCAGCAGCTCGCCGGGCGGTTGCTTGCGCATCACGTAGTGCCGGGACGGCGTTTCCAGCTGAAAAGTCGGGTTTGATTGACCGCCTTCGAACTGCCGGACGGTCAGCGGGCCGGAGAAGCCCGCCACATTGGCTTCCAGGTAGGCGGCCAGTGCTGCCTCGTCAAAGCGATGCGCCTCTCGGACCGGTGTCAGCGCCACGTCGCTCATGCTTATTCCTTCGTTTCGAGTGCGGGACGAAGGAGCATACGGCTTGATCTGGCCGGGGGCAAAATGCGACGCTTCGAGGCTTCACTAACTGGGGACGTAAGAGAGATATGGCGCTCGAAAAGCGAGTTGCGGTCACGCTACCGGCTGGCCCGAACATTCAACACACCATCGACCGACTCACCTGGGCGGAAGACAACGGCTATCCAGATGCCTGGTTCAGTGATGCCGGCGCACCGGACACCCTGACCCAGATCGCGGCGGTGGCCCACCACACCAAAAACATCCGTATCGGCGTGGCCGTGACCCCGGTGTACACGCGCAGCCCGTCCGTGATCGCTGCCAGCGCGAACGTGATTGGCCAGCTACTGCCCGGTCGGTTCGTGGTCGGTCTAGGTTCCTCCAGCCAGACGATCATGGGCCAGTGGAACGGGATTCCGCTGGAGAAGCCCCTGACCCGGGTCAAGGAAACCGCGCAGCTGGTGCGCACCATGCTGACCGGAGAGAAGACGGATTTTCAGGGCGAGACGGTCTCCAGCCGCGGCTACCGACAGGCACCGCTTGAGAATCCGCCGCCGATCTACCTCGGTGCCCTGCGGCCGAAGATGATCGAGATGGCGGCGGAGTACGGCGACGGCGTGATCTTCAACCTGTGGCCGAAGTCGGCGCTGCCGAAGATGATGGAGCATGTCGCCATCGGCGCGGAGCGCGCCGGCAAGAAGGCGGAAGATGTGGAGATCGTCAATCGGGCCATGGTGCTTGCCACCGATGACAAAGAAGCAGGACGGAACCTGTTCCGGGCTGCCTTCGCGCCGTACTACGCGACGCCCGTCTACAACAAGTTCCTGGCCTGGGCCGGCTATGGCGATGCGGCTGACACCATCACTGAAGGATGGGCGGCGAAGGATCGGGCGAAAACCTCCGGGGCGCTCACCGACGAGATGATCGACGAGATTGCCATCATCGGCACCGAGGACGAGATCCGCGAGCGGATCCGCGAGGACGCGGCGGGCGGTGTGCACACGTCCATCATCGCGCCGTTGGGCATCAATCCGGATGATGCGCAGCGCACGTTCGATGCGTTCCGTGCCGACGTCTTCCAGTTCTAGGAGTCCTCATGAGCGAGCCACTGGTTCTCATCGATGATCCGGAGCCCGGGGTTCGGCGGCTGACGCTGAACCGGCCGGACAAGCGCAACCCGCTATCGAACGAGTTGCGCACCGAGCTCTTTGCCGCGCTGGAAGCAGCAGACGTGGATGACGCGGTGCGCGTGACCATCATTCGCGGGGCGGGCAGCTGCTTCTCGGCGGGTTACGACCTCAAATCGAACGTCGCCAAGGGTCAGCCCTTCTACACCGCAGGTGGGCTCGGCAACTGGCCGCGGCATGTGGTGGAAGGGTTTTTCAGGATCTGGGATCTGGCCAAGCCGGTGATCGCGCAGGTGCACGGCTACTGTCTGGCCGGCGGCACCGAGCTGGCAACCGCCTGCGATCTGGTTTACGTCGCGGAGGATGCCAGGATCGGTTATCCGGTGGTCCGGGCGATCTCGCCGCCGGACAACCAGTTCTACCCCTGGATCGTTGGCCTGCGCCGGGCGATGGAGATGATGCTGACCGGTGATCACATGTCCGGCAGCGAAGCGGCGGAGAGCGGCTTCGCGAACCGGGCCTTTCCAGCAGAGGCGTTGGAAGCTTCGGTGCTCGGCATCGCCAGCCGGGTGGCCCAGGTCCCGTCCGACCTGCAGCAGATCAACAAGCGTGCTGTGCACCGGCAGATGGACGCCATGGGGATCCGTGCCGGCATTCGCGCCGGGACGGAAATGCAGCAGCTGGCTACGTTCACCGCGTCGACGCAGGCGCATCTTGCGGAACTCCGCGAAGGGCTCACCGAAGCGCTCTCCAAGCGGGACGCCGCCTTCGGCGACTACCGCACGGAGTCAGACGGCAAAGGGGACTGATCCAGCCGTCTCAGGCTGACGCAGCTGACAGGGAAGTCGATGAAGCAGATCTTCGTGATTCGGCACGGGCAGACCGAATGGAATCTGGCGCGCCGGATGCAGGGGCGCCTGGACTCGCCGCTCACCCACGCCGGGATGGAGCAGGCACACAGCCACGGTGAGGTCCTGAAAGGGCTCACGCCGATCGAAACCATGTACGTATCGCCGTCGGGCCGCACCCGGGAAACGGCCTACATCATCAACTCCTATGTCCGCGCGCCTGTGGAGTTTGAAGACGCGCTGCTCGAGCGCGACGTCGGTCTCTGGTCCGGGCTGACGGTGGACGAGCTGGAAGATGCCTTCCCGCAGGCCTGGCGCTCCCGCCTGGACGACCCGTTCAATCACCGACCGCCGGAAGGCGAAAGCCTGGCCGACATGGGCGAACGCTGCGCCGCGTTTCTGGAGGCCGTGCTGTCCGGCCCGGCGATGAACGTGGCGCTGGTCACCCATCAGGTGATGTCCCGGGTGATTCTCGGCCAGCTGCTGGCGCTGGGTGAGGAAGAGACGGTGCAGGTGATTCATCCGAACGATGCCTTCTACCGAGTCAGCGTCGACGAGATCCGATCGGTCAGCTACTTCCTGGACGGGCAGGGGCCTTTCGATGGTTTGCTTCGCCACGGTGACGGTGAAACAATCCCGCCATCGAACCGGCCTCGCTGAGCTCGCTGCACGAGCAGAGACACGAGCAGAGAGAATCAGCAGCAGCTTCTGCAACAGAGCCGGAACATCCACACTGGGGGACTTAACATGAAGGTAGACGGTGGTGTCGGCTGGGAGCTCGACAAGGTAGGCGCGCAGGCGCAGGAACTGGAAGAGATGGGGTACTCGGGCGTGATGACGGCCGAAACGTCCCACGATCCTTTTTTCCCTCTGCTGGTCGCCGCGCAGAATACTGAGAAGGTCGATCTGATGACCTCCATCGCTGTGGCCTTCGCCCGAACGCCCATGACGCTGGCCAACATCGGCCACGATCTCAACGCGGCGTCCAAAGGTCGCTTCGTGCTCGGCCTGGGCTCGCAGATCAAGCCGCACATCACCAAGCGCTTCAGCATGCCCTGGTCCTCACCGGCGGCGCGCATGCGCGAGTTCATTCTGGCCATGCGGGCAATCTGGGCGAATTGGCACCAGGGTGAAGAGCTCGCTTTCACCGGCAAGTTCTACAACCACACGCTGATGACGCCGTTCTTCACCCCGACGGACACCGAGTTCGGTGCGCCGCGCGTCTTTCTGGCTGCAGTTGGGCCGCTGATGACTGAAGTGGCCGGCGAGGTGGCAGACGGCGTGATCTGCCATGCCTTCACCACCGAGAAGTACCTGCGGGAAACCACCTTGCCGGCGCTGGAGCGGGGCTTCGCGAAGGTGGGCAAGACGCGGGCCGACTTCGAGATCAGCTACCCGGTCTTCGTCGTGACCGGCAAGAACGAAGAGGAGATCGAGCAGACCAAGGTAGCTACCCGGCAGCAGATTGCCTTCTACGGCTCAACGCCGGCCTACAAGCCCGTGCTCGACAGCATTGGTGCAGGCGAGCTGCAGGGCGAGCTGAACAGCATGTCCAAGCAGGGCCGCTGGGAAGAGATGGGTGGTCTGATCGACGAGAGCACGCTGAACGAGTTTGCCGTGGTCGGTGAGCCATCCACCATCGCCGGGCAGATCGTCGATCGCTATGGCGACATCATCGACCGCACGTCCGCCGCCTATGCCCACATCGGCAAGGAAGACCGGGCCAACATCATCAGCGAGCTGACAGCCGCCTAAGCACCCGATTCGCAACAGGAGAGACCATGAAAGTAGATAGCGGTATCGGCTTCGATCTGCACAAGATTCCCGAGCAGGTGAAAGCCATTGAAGCGGCCGGATACGACGGCGTACGCACGGCGGAAATGAACCACGATCCGTTCTTCCCGCTGTTGCTGGCGGCAGAACACAGCGAGAAGCTGGAGCTGGCCACCTCAATTGCGGTGGCCTTCGCGCGCAGCCCGATGAACCTGGCCAACATCGGCCATGACCTGAACGCCTACTCGCGAGGACGCTTCACCCTGGGTCTGGGTTCGCAGATCAAGCCGCACATCACCAAGCGCTTCAGCATGCAGTGGGGCGCGCCGGCAGCGCAGATGCGCGAGCTGGTGCTGGCCATGCGGGCGATCTGGGCCAACTGGTACCAGGGCGAGCCGCTCGAGTTCGTCGGCAAGTACTACCGACACACCCTGATGACTCCGGCCTTCACCCCGCAGGACACCGAGTACGGGGCGCCGAAGGTCATCCTCGCAGCGGTGGGTCCGGCGATGACCGAAGTGGCCGGTGAGGTCGCTGATGGCATGATCATTCATCCGTTCAGCAACGTGCCCTACATCGAGTCCGTAACCCTGCCGGCCATCGAGCGTGGCCTGGCCAAGGCTGGCCGCAGTCGGGACGACTTCGAGATTTCCTACTCGAGCTTCGTGGTCACCGGCCGCGACGAGGCGGAGTTCGCCGCATCGAAGAAAGCGGCCAAAGAGCGGATCGCTTTTTACGGCTCCACCCCTGCCTACAAAGGCGTGCTGGACGCCATCGGGGTGGGCGAGCTGCAGGGCGAACTGAACGCCATGTCGAAGCAGGGCCGCTGGCAGGAAATGGGTGAGCTGATCACCGACGACATCATCAATGCCTTCGGCGTGATGGACGAGCCGGGTAAGATCGCGCCGGAGATGCTCAAGCGCTACGCCAGCTTCACGGACCGGACGTCAGCCAGCTTCCCGGTTTCCGATGCCAGCGAGCGTGACGCCATCATCTCCGCACTTCGGGCTGGCTGATCTGCGCTTCGGGCCGGCACCGCTCGGTGCCGGCCGCAATTTAGACGATTTCGTTCTAATTCCTGTCATATCCTGCATCTGGGCCATATGGCCTAGATTGACTGTGCTGCAGTTCACAGTTAGCTGCCACTCACTTGACGATTCGTTACAAGGGAGTGACAGATCGGCAACGGTTTGTGACGTATTTCCGGTTTATTGTGTGCTGCAACATCAGTAGAATTCGCGCCGACCACTGAGGTCAGGGGCGAGAAGAGAGATGCTGCCGGTTAGTGACGATGGGTCGTCACTCAGGGCGCTGGATGGGTTATCCGTTCAGCTTTCAGTCAGGCGGCACCCCTCATTCTCCTCTCTCATTGGTCGACGAGTGTTTTGAACCCCTAAACGAGACACGCACACAGTGAGTACGCAGTCCGCAAGCCATAGCTGGCACAGCGCCAGAGATCGCCTTCAGGCGATCGTCTCCGGGAAGCTCTCGAGCGCGAGAGCCCGGTGGCAGGCCGTGCCCGGCAGCCTGCGCTTCATCGGCTACTCGCATCTGGCCCTGGTGGGCCTGCTGGCCGCCACTTCGCTGGTGGTTTCTTTCAACGGCACGGACAAGGGTTACGAGCGGATCGCGTTCGCATTGCCCGCCGTTGAGCACACCAACGTGCCCTGGCATTCGGAAGTCGACGCCTTCGGCCACAAGGTCAGCCAGGCCTTCGGCGTGCGTCGGAACACGGCCACCGAGTTTGCCGGCTGGATTCTCGAAGCCAGCGAGCGACAGGGGTTGGAGCCGGAGCTGCTGGCGAGCCTGGTGCTGACGGAAAGCTCCTTCCGCAAGGACGTTGTCTCTCATGTCGGCGCCATCGGCCCGGCGCAGGTTCGTCCTGAGTACTGGAGCGGCTTCTGCGGCAGCAGCGATCTGCTGGATCCGGCCGAGAACATCTACTGCGGCGCCCAGGTGCTCTCGCACCTGATGGACCGCTGCGGCGACGATACCGGCTGCGCGCTGACTGCCTACAACATCGGCCCCTACGGCGAGGAGAAGCAGGCTGGTCGCCGCTACGTCTCCAAAGTCGGCCGGTACAGGGAAACGCTGCGCAAGTACCCGCTCTGATTTGCCCCCTGCCGGCGGCAGCCGGCGCCTGATTCCCGAATCTCTGTTGTATGATCCTCTCGAGGAGGATTGTTCACATGACTGATTTCGGCGTTCTGATGTTTCCGACGGACTACGCGATTCAGCCGATCCCGCTTGCCCGGGCGGCGGAAGAGCGCGGTTTCGAGTCCCTGTTTTTCCCCGAGCACACCCACATACCGGCCAGCCGCAAGAGCCCCTGGCCCGGCGGCGCTGATCTGCCGCAGGAGTACTGGCACACCCACGATCCGTTCGTGAGCCTGGCGGCTGCCGCGGCAGCTACCAGCACCCTGAAGGTGGGCACCGGCATTACGCTCGTCACCGAGCGGGATCCCATCCTCATGGCCAAGCAGGTGGCCTCTCTGGATACGATTTCCGAAGGTCGGGTGCTGCTCGGCGTGGGTGCGGGATGGAATGCCGAGGAGATGGAAAATCACGGTGTCGCCTACGACACCCGCTGGAAGGTGCTGCGTGAGCGGATCCTGGCCATGCGACAGATCTGGAGCGAGAAAAACGCTGAGTATCACGGCGAGTTCGTCGATTTCGATCCGGTCTGGTCCTGGCCTAAGCCGGTGCAGCCCGGCGGGCCGAAGATCCTGATGGGGGCGTCCTCCAAATACACCTGGAAGCGGGTGGCCGAGTACTGCGACGGCTGGTTCCCGATCCACCAGGATCCGCGGCGGGCGGCGGCATCAGGGGCGGTGGACTACGAGGCAGGGATGGCTGCGATCCGCTCCGCCTGGGCGGAAGCAGGCCGCAGCGGAGAGCCTGACTTCAGCATCTTCGGGGTTGGCCCGGATGCAGGGCGGGTCAGGGAACTGATCGAGATGGGCTTCAACCGCATCATCTTTGCTCTGCCGCCGGCGGATCCGGACACGGTGCTGCCCATGCTCGACAACTACGCGGCCATCGCCTACGAGATCCAGAACGCTTAACTGAGGATCAGGGCCCGAGCCGGTGAGCGAAGTCCTCGAGGGCGGCCAGTACCTCCGCCTCACCGTGCGTCTGCGCCGTGGTGAGGCCTGAGCGCTCAGCGCCGGCAATGTTCTCCGGGTTGTCATCGAGGAACAGAATCTCTTCCGGCGCCAGCTGCATCGCCGCGGCGACCCATTCGAACGCCTCCTGATCCGGCTTGCGCAGACCGATGGTGGAGGAGACGTAGATCTCCTCGAAGTGATCCAGGGCATGGCCGTAGCGAGCCCGCCACTCGGCTTCATGGGTCGGATTGGTGTTGGTGAACGCAAACAGCGGCAGCTGGCCGTTCAGCTCGTTGAGCTTCGCCTGCACACCGGGGTAGGGCCCGACGAACACGTCGTTCCAGCCCCGGTGCCAGTCGTCGTGGCTCATGGCCACGCCGAGCGTTTCGCCGAGGGCGGCCACGTACTCCTCGAAGCTCAGCTCGCCCACCTCGTGCGCCCGGTACGCCGCGTCTTCCGACCAGCGCTGATAGAAAACCGTTTCGTCCACACCAGCGCTGCTTGCCCAGTGCCGGAAGGTGCGGCGGAAATCGACCTCCACGACCACGTTGCCGAGGTCGAAAAGGATGGCGGAAATCCGGCTCATCGCTGCGCCTCCACAACCTGCCCGCCCCGGTCCGACAGCTCGTAGCCGACTTCGAGGGAACGGGTGAGGCCCAGCGCTTTCAGCTTCCGTACCTGGCGTTTGAAAGTTGGCGTGTCCCAGGCAAAATCCGGTGCCAGATCGCCGGCTCGACGGCCGGGCTGGCTGGCTATGGTGCGGAGCACCTGCGCAGTCCAGGGTTTGCCTGATCTGGCATCCATCTTCTCGAGTTTGGCCATCAGCTCGGCGAGCTCTTCGGCTGCCAGCCGGTCGCGCTCGGGCTGGCCGGTGAGGCCAGTGCCCAGGTAGGTGAACTCCACCAGAGTGACCCTGGCTCTGGTCCCGAGGAAGCGACGCAGCGCTGCCGCATCGCCGAACCCGGCATGACCGGCGTCCTGGTCGCTGATCTTCGCGGGAGATACCTGGCTGATGGCCGTCACCTCGATCACGCCATCAGGATGCAGGTTGTAGCGCCCACCCACCCTGGCCTGCGGCTGTTTCCAGACCCGATAGCTTCTCGTCACCTCGCCGGCGCGGATACCGGCCTTGAATTCCTTGGTGAACTGCATGGTTCGAGCGCATTCAGGTTCGGTTCAGTCAGTGCCGCCTAGTATGGCACCAAGTTCGCGACGGCGTCCCTGCCTTTAAGGCACTCCTCCCGTCCCCCCTGCCGAGCGAACTGGACCCCGGGCGCCCCCGCCCGGGGTTTCTTTTTTCTGCCGCTGATCTTGCACATTCGGTTCTGGGCGCTAAACTGCGCGGCCCCCGGGAGCAGGCCACCCTCCGATGTCCGATATCGTTGCTGGATTCGACTACGGCACCTCTCACTGCGCCATCGCCCTGATTGATGCCGCGAGCACGAAAGTCGCAGCGCCGCCGATCGACATGGTCCCGCTGGAAGGCGAGCGGCCGCTGATTGCTTCCACCCTCTACGCACCCAAGGCCGACTTCGAGCTCGATCTCGGCGACGACGCGGTGCTCGACATGACCACGCAGTCCTTCCGGGACCTCAGCTTCGGGCAGGCGGCGCTTGATGCCTACCTGCGCGACCCCACGGAAGGTTTCTTCGTGAAGAGCCCGAAGAGCTTCCTCGGCGCGCCCGGCCTGCCAGAGCTGGTGAAGGAGCGGTTCATCTCCATCGTTGCCGCAATGATGGGCAACGTAAAAGCGAAGGCGGATGAGGCGGCTGGCGTATCCGTCGAGAAGGTGGTCATCGGCCGCCCGGTGAACTTCCAGGGTGCCGAAGACCAGGCGGAGAACCAGCAGGCGCTCGGCATGCTCGTTGCCGCGGCGCGGGAGGCCGGATTCGAGGAGACAGCATTCCTGTTCGAGCCCATGGCGGCTGCTTTCGACTACGAGCGCTCGCTCAACGAAGAGCAGCGGGTGCTGGTGGTCGACATCGGCGGCGGCACCACGGACTGCTCCTTCGTGCTGGTCGGCCCCGAGCGGATGTCGGCGCGGAACAGGGAGGCGGACGTGCTGGGGCACAGCGGCGAGCGGCTCGGCGGCAACGACTACGATCAGATGCTGGCGCTGAAGGCGCTCATGCCAGCCTTCGGCATGGGTGACAAGCTGCGCTCGGGGCTGCCCATTGCCAACAACTACTTTGTCGATGCGGTCAGCACCAACGATGTGAACGCGCAGCAACGCTTCTACAGCCGCGCAACCGGCGAGCGGTTCGAGGAGATCTGGCGGGACGCTGTCTATCCCGAGAAGTTCTTGCGCCTGCTGCGGCTCCGGGAAGGGCGGGGCACCTATCAGCTGCTGAGAACCGCGGAGCTCGCGAAGATCGCCCTCTCGGAAGCGGCGGACGTGACGACCGACCTCGATTTTGTCGGCCCGGAGCTGACGCTGCCCTGCAGCCGGTCTGACTTTGCGGAATCCATCGAGCGACTGCTTGCACACTTGAGCGGTCTGATCACTGAATCCCGGGCCCAGGGTGGCAGCGAGCCGGACGCCATCTACCTGACCGGCGGCATGGCGCGCTCAACGGTCGTGCGTGAGCATCTGGCGGAGATCTGCGGCGATGTGCCACTGATCGACTCGGAACACTTCACCAGCGTCACCCAGGGGCTTGCCCTTTGGTCCGCACGGGTATTCAGCGCCTGATTGCCGAGTTGCCGCCATCGCGGTATTACTTGAGGTTCTACGGGAGGAGAACCGAGCATGCCGGTACTGGAAAACAACGACATCGATTCATGGCTCGCCCAGGAAACGGCAGAGCCCGTCCTCGAGCCTGATCTGCCGATCATCGACCCGCATCATCACCTCTGGGACATTCGCAACGCCCCGGGAGAGCCGCACCGATCGTTCCGGCAGAAGGTTTATCTCTGCGAGGAGATCGCTAACGACATCAACAGCTGCGGCCACAACGTGGTGCAGACGGTTTTCGCCCAGTGCGGCGCGTTTTATCGAGGGGATGGTCCGGAAGAGATGCGCCCGGTGGGAGAGACGGAGTTCGTGCACGGCATTGCCGCGATGAGCCGCTCCGGGATCTATGGTCCGGCACGCCTGTGCACGGGCATTTTCAGCGCAGCCGACCTGCGCCTCGGCAGCCACGTGAAGCCGGTGCTGGAAGCCCACCTGCAGGCGTCGGAGTACTTTCGCGGCATCCGAACCGCCTTTCCCAGCGATCTGAACCAGACGTTCCTCGAGGGCTTCGCCGTCCTCGAGGAGTTGGGGCTCAGCTACGACAACTGGTCACCGGATTACCGGCGGCTGCCGAAGCTGGCGGAGCTCGCGCAGCGCTTCCCGGGCGTAACGGTCATCGTCAATCATCTCGGCGGGCAGATCGATCCTGCCGCCAGTGACCAGGATGTGGCCGACTGGAAAGCCGGCATCGACGCGGTGGCTGGTTGCCCGAACACGGTGCTGAAGCTCGGTGGCGCGCAGATGCGCGTCGGCGAGTGGGAGCCGCCGTATCACATGCACGTGATCGACGCGCCCATGTCGTCAGATGACTTTCTGGCCACCCTGCTGCCCTGGTATCAGTACGCCCTCGAGGCGTTCGGGCCGGAGCGGTGCATGTTCGAGAGCAACTTCCCGGTCGACCGGGAGTGCATCTCCTACCGCACGCTGTGGAACCTGTTCAAGAAGATGGCGGGCGAGCTTGGCTTGAGCGAGGCGGAGAAGACGGCCGTGTTCAGCGGCACGGCGGCCCGGGCCTATCGGCTCAGCGCGCCCTGATTGAGCGGGCAGCTGTTGTTCCATTGCTGGTGAGTAAGCGAGTGAGCCGCCTTGTCTTCCCAATGGATGCGCACAGAGAAGCGGCGCAGGCTGTTGCTGCTTATGCGTCTCGGGTTAGCGGGGTGGATACGATTCTGGTTGTAAACTCCTGCGCCCGGGGCAAGGCGGTACCCGAAAGCGATCTCGACATGGCCCTGCTGGTGCTCGAGGACTTCGACGAAGCAGAGTTGGAAGGCGACTGGCTCGAGCACCTTGCAGCAAATGAGCTGCTTCAGAGCTTTCGAGCTAGAGGACCGCACAGTCAGATCCATCTGGACTTCTTCGATGGTCGTTTCAGTCCGGCCTGGTGGGATGATGGTGGCGGGCCGGATGACTTCGAAATCGAGATAGGCAATCGCGTGGCCCACGCGGAGCCGCTGATCGAATCGGGACCGGGTTTCAACGCCCTCAGAAAGCAATGGCTGCCTTATTACGACGAGCCCCTGCGCCTCGCCAGGATCCAGATGGTGGCCGATGCCTGCCAGTACGATCTGGAGTGCGTACCTTTTTACGCTGGCCGGGGCCTGTACCTGCAGGCTTTCGACCGGCTCTACAAAGCATTCCGGCAGTTTCTGCAGGCGTTGTTCATTGCAAACCGGACGTATCCGGTCGCCTACAACAAGTGGCTCGAAGAACAGCTGGCCTGGATCAACCAGTCAGCAATCTACCTTCCCCTGCTCGAGATCCTCAGCGTCTCAGGCCTGACCGGGCCACGACTTATGGATAGCGCGGCAAGACTCACAGCACTGACGGAAGACCTCAGTTCCCGCCGCGGTAGCTAAGGCGTGTACCAGATCGGTGAGGTGTAAGCCCGTTCCTGCTGGCTGCGTGGCGCTTCGTCCGGCAGCTCCAGGCCGAAACGGAATGCGTCGTAGACGTACCAGGGTGGTGTGGGGATCTCGAGTACCCGGGCGTAGTAAAAGGCGCGCTCGGCCGGGTCGAAGTCCGGGTCTTCCCAGATGGTGGCCAGCTCGGACGCGCCGATGGTGTTGAGCCAGTTGGCGTTTTCCGCATCCACCGTGTCGCCGACAGGCGGCAGCTTGCCGTCCGCACCGGGCTCGCGATCGCCGGACCAGACCACGTCGTAAACCTTCTCGTGGGTCTTGCCGTCGTCATCCAGCCAGCCTTTGACGATCTGCACCCGGTCGAGATTAGCGCCGATCGGGTCGCGCACGGCTACCACCATGAACTTAGGCGTTGCGCCCTCTGGTGGCGGGGTCATGTCGCCGCCCATCGGCACGCCCTTGTCGTAGCCAAGCCTTGCCGGCTGGCGGTTGTTGAGGTCGGCATCTTCGAACGTCCAGCCGCCGAAGAAGCGAACCAGCATGCGGGGTCCGGTGGTGGCGTAGATTTCCTTCCGGTCCATGGCGTCGAAGATCGCGGCGCGCGTGTTTTCCGTTGCCCACACCGCGGTGTAACCACTGGAGACCTGCTGCCAGCTGTAGAGCGTGCCGTTCTCGTTGCTCATGAAGGGGTGGGTGAGGCGGCCGGGTGAAGGCTCGTAGCCGGCGTGCTTGCCGAAGTAGTTCTCCTCCTCGGCGGTGGCGAGGCTGGTGTGGCTGTCCGTCGCGCCTGCGAGGCCGAACTTGTAGGGGTTGGTGCCGAGCTTCTCCTCCAGCTGCAGGCCGTTTTTAAGGGCTTCGCGCAGGTATTCGTACTGCAGCATGCTCTGCTCTTTGCCCTGGGAGAGGTCCAGGTTGCCCACGTCCCAGGTGCCGTAGTCGGCGAACTCGTCATCCGGCGACAGGAACGGATGGGTCTCGCCGTCCCCTTTGATCTGGGTGATCTCGTAGTTGCGCTCCCACTTGGCGCGCTGCTCGACGTATTCCCGGTTGATGCGTTTGCCCGAGTACTGCTTGTCGACCGGGAACATGATGCCGTTCGACAGGTTGCCGTTGTGGGCAAGGGTCAGCACGGCGCCGTTGGTTTTCGCCTCGTAGTCTTCCAGATAGGCGTACAGATCCAGTGGGTCCGGGCTGCCGACGGGCGGCGTGGTGGTGAAAGGGACAACCTGGCGGGTGCGGTCAGCGCCGTCTCTGAAGATCACGTTGCGGTGCATGTTTCCGCCCCTCACCAGCGAGGTCCACTCGAAGCCGATGAAGGCGGTGAAGTTGCCCGGGTCGTTGTGCCGCTCGGCCGCGTCGATGATCTCGTCCCAGATGGTTGCGTAGCGTCTGGCGCCGGGCGAGTAGTTCGCCATCAACTCAGGGTTTACTTCGCCCTGGCTGAACGTGGTGATCAGATCCAGCGCCGCGTTCACGGCGTCCTGGCCGCCTGCAGCCACTCCGTCTGCCCAGCGCTTGCCCTGCTCGAATTTAGTGATTGTCGGCGAGCCGGCGTTGACGTCCTGAGAGAAGCCCAACCCGTCGGAGTGGTCGGTGATCACCAGCCAGTCCAGGGGACGGCCCAGACGCGCTCTCTGGCCCGAAGAAGCCATCACCTCGTTGCCTTTGGCGAATTGATAGGCCTCATCCAGGCCGAGACGATTGCCGAACATGCCGGCGTCCAGCGACATGCTGGTATGCAGGTGCGAGTCACCCCAGAGCGGACGTTCTGGATAGCCGCGATCGGCGTACGGCGAGTAGGCTTTGCCGGGATAGAGCTCCGACAGCTGCTGCTCACTGGTCTGGAATTCCTGAGCCTGACCGGTTGCCGCCATGCCCGCACCGATGGCGAGGGCCGTGGTGATCAGTCGCTTCATCCTCATGGATCGCTGTCCTTGTCCTTGGAGTGTCCGGACATCATGCCGGATTCAGCGGTAGTTCTGGAAGAACCTTTCGTTGGCCAATCGTCGGTCCTTCTCGTAGCGCCGGATGATGGACAGCACGTGCACCAGCGCCCGGAACTCGCCGATCTGCCGGAACTTGCGTGAGTCCGTCACCACTTCAGCCTCGAGCAGTCGAGAAGGTGCCAGAGCCAGCGCCGCATCGGAAAACATGAGGTCTTCCAGCCCTTCCTCAGCGAAGGCGCCTGCCTCGAAAAAGAACGCCCGTCGCACGAACATCGACTGATCACCGTAGATCACGCCCGTCTGCCGACAGCGGTAGTTGTGCAGCCAGGAAATCAGGTTCAGCTTCCAGTTGGCTTCGGAGAATCGATGCTGAAACCCGCCCCAGCGAACGGTATCGTCCAGCGAGGCAATCAGGGCGCCGGCTTCTGCGGGTAGCCGGGTGTCGGCATGATGAAAGAGCAGCCAGTCACCGGTCGCAGCGCGAGCACCGGCGTTCATCTGCCGGCCGCGGCCGGCGTCCGAACGAAGCAGCTGAACTTCCGGCATTGCCGCCACCAGATCGTCGGTGCCGTCGGTGCTGCCGCCGTCGACCACGATGATCTCGCCGATCGCTTCCTGCGACCTGAGCGCCTCAATGTTGCCGGGGAGCGCTTCGGCTTCGTTCAACGCAGGGATCACCACGCTGAGAGATTTTTCTGCTGGATGCACCTGGTTTCCTCCCGACTGGATTCCTCTAGACCCGCGCCGTATCTGATAGTTCATCGAACTTTCCCGGCAGGGAAGACTCATATCAGGCGTCAGGACAAGGAGAGAGCAAGTTGAGCAGAGCGATCATGCTGTTGATTCTGGGCTGTGGCCTGGCGGCGGAAACCCTTGCGGCACCGAAAGCCGATCTCTGGGACGTCTGGCTGGCGGAGGATCCTGCGAGCGCTACGGTGGTGGATCACAGTGCCTGGCAGCGCTTCCTCGATCGGCAGCTGGTTGCGGACCCGGATGGCATTGCCCGGGTAAGCTACACGCTCGACACCGCGACGAGGTCTGAGCTCGACGATTACCTCACTGCCCTGCAACAGATAGACCCACGCACCTTGAAGAGGGGCGAGCAGTTAGCTTACTGGGTCAACCTCTACAACGCGATGACGGTGGAGGTGGTGCTGAGAAATCCTGAGAAGGGCAGCATTCTGCGCATGGGCAAGGGGCTTTTGTCGATCGGGCCCTGGAACGACCCGGTGCTGCGGATCGCCGACTTTGATCTGACCTTGAATGACGTGGAGCACAGGATCCTGCGGCCAATCTGGAAAGACCACCGGATCCACTACGCCGTGAACTGCGCCAGCCTGGGTTGCCCCAACCTGAACCGCACTGCCTACACCGCAGCCAACGCCGAGGCGCTGCTCGCGGCGTCTGAAGCCGACTACATCAGCCACCCCCGTGGCGTTAACTTTAGCGAGCGCGGCCGCCTGCAGCTCTCCAGCATATTCAAGTGGTACCGCAAGGACTTTGCGCCGGATACCGGGGGGTTGCTCGAGTACCTGGCGGCTCACCACCCTGAGTTTGCGGAGCAACTGCGTAGCTACGACGGTCGCATCGAGTATCGCTACGATTGGAACCTGAACCGGGCGAGCTCCGGCTGAGTGCGCTGGCCGATTCTCCTGCTTGGCCTGGTGCTCGGGTCGCACCTGCAGGCGGCTGCTCCGGTTGACGCGGAGTGCCTGGCGATCGAGAACGCCTTCGCTAGGGCGGACTTCGAAACCCTGGCTGGCCTCGAGCTGGCCTCGCCGCGCTGGCAGGCACATCGGGACTTCCGGCTGTCTGCCGGTTACATCGCGCTCGGGCGAAACGCGGACGCAGTGGCGCCCCTGAAGCGGGGGCTTCGGGTGGTGGCCGAAGGCCTGGCGGAGCGTGAGGACGATGTGGAGTTGCTGCTCACCGGGGTGATGCTCGATGGGCAGTTTCTGCTGGTGAACCGCTGGCGATTCCTGCACAACGGGCTGCGCGGTTTGCGCCGGCTCGATCGAGCCTCCGCGCTGCAACCTGACAATCTTCGGCTGGCGCTGATTCAGGGCACCGCAAAGATCGTCCTGCCCGGGGTGCTTGGCGGCAGTGCCCGGGAAGCGGCGGAGATTTTCAGCGCCGCTCAAGTCGATGTGCCTCGCTGTGCGGGCGGGGAGTGGAGTCAGATCGATGTGCTGACCTGGCTCGGCCGCACCTGGACGGAGCTTGGTGAGCCGGCCAGAGCGGAAACGGCCTTTGCTGCCGCGCGCGCCCGGGACCCGGGCAACTACTGGCTGAACAGAGAACTGCAGGGCCTCGGCTATCGCTTTGAGTAAGATAGGCTCGGCACAGCATGACCGGGGCAAGCATGGATCTGGACAAGGTATTCGCCAGCATTGGCCAGTTCCTGGGTGATACCACAGCGGATGACATCCAGGACCTGAGGTCAGTGCTGGATCTGTTCGCCGGGCTCCTGAACGGCGACCTCCCCGAGATTGGCGCCTTTGAAGCCGGGGTCGGCTATCGCGAGGTCGACGGGCAGACGCTGACCCTGGATGTGATGGTGCCGAAGGGAGAGGGCCCGTTCCCGGTGCTCGTATACCTGCACGGTGGTGCCTGGGTCTGGGGCTCGCCGGCCACTCATCGGAAGCTCACACACCGGTTGGCAGAGCAGGGGTTCCTGACCTTGAGCGTCGACTACCGGCTGGCTCCTGAGCATCCCTTTCCGGCCGGACTCAACGACTGCGTGCACGCCATTCACTTCGCCGCCAGAAATGCCGAGCGATGGGGGGGTGATCCCGAGCGGCTGGTGCTCGCCGGTGACTCAGCGGGCGCCAACCTGGCTGCCGCAGCGGCGATTGAGCTCGCGGGCACTGCGGGCGCGCCCGTAGTTCGGGGTGTGGGCCTGCTTTACGGCGTGTTCGATTTCTCCGGCTTCGCGGAGGACGGCATCACGGCGGAGCTGATGGACGCCTATCTGAGTGACAGGGCGCTGGCGAGCGATCCCCGGGTGAGCCCATTGCGCAAAGCGGCCAGCCTGCCGCCGGCACATATTGCGGTGGGGGATGCAGACCCGCTGATCGAGGATGCGGAAAAACTCCGGGCGGCGCTGGCTCGTGCCGGTCGCGTGCACGAGTTTCATGTCTACGAGGACATGCCGCATGCGTTCGCGCAGATGGAGTTGCTCGACAGTGCGCGGCAGGCGCAGGTGCGCCTGTGCGCGTTTCTGCATGAGGTCAGCCAGACAACAGGGGCCGGCTGAGTCGAGCTACTGAGGTTGCGGTGAGGGTTCGTGGCGCAGCTCGCTACCGATCAGAACGGGTGCCACCGCGTTGCGCCAGATGTCGTAGCCGGCCTGATTCATGTGCAGCTCGTCAGCGACGAACAGGTCATCTCGAATGCTGCCGTCGTCTCTCAGCATCGGCGTCGCGACGTCGATGTAGGTGATGTTGGCGTTGCCATCGGCAATAGACTGCAGGCCGTCGTTCACCTTCAGCATGGTTGGCCACATGGCAGCCCGGGAAATGCTCGGCTTGACCGCGAGCAGATAGATTCTGATGGCGTCGTCTGCGGCGTGAATCCGCTCTACGGCCTCGGCGAAGGTCGCCAGAATCGTGTCTACCGGCACCTGCTGGGCAACGTCGTTATCACCTTCGTAAATCATCACCGCACGTGGTTTGTGCTTCAGCACAACGTGATCGAGAAAATGCAGCAGGTCGTTCATGTTGCTGCCGCCGAAGCCGCGGGAGATGATCGTCAGCGGTGCGAGGTCCTGGTGGATGCGGTGGTCCCAGAAACGCATGCTGGAGCTGCCCGTGGCAACGATGGCGCCCGGCCGCTCGCCGATGATCTCGTCTTCCAGCAGGAAGCCGTAGATCGTGCGCTCCCAGAGCTTGGGATCCGGATACTCGGCAGCGACCGAGGCGAGAGGCAGGATCGCGAGCAGGAGCGCAGGCAGAAGCACAGACAGGAGCTGTCGATTCATGGGCTGACCTTCGACCGGCACAGGCTCAGTAACCGCCTTCTCCGCGGGCGATGGTTGCTGCGAACTCCGCATCCAGAGGCTCGTAGGTGCTGGCGCCCGGCTTCATGACGAAGAGCGGATCCTCAACCTGGTCGAGATCGTAAGCCTGCTTCTTCAGGTCGCCCTTCATCATCTTGAAGGTGCCCGTCACGTCCAGGTCCGGCTGCACCCGGACGAATACCGGTCGGGCGTAGAGCGGCAGGTTGTCGTTCACATGCTGAGAGAACGCGGCCAGGTCGAGCTCGCTGACGCCGTCGGCCAGCGTCACCGCGGCCATCCCGGCGCGACCGTCCGCGCCTGGCACCTCCACCCCGTAGACGTTGCAGAATTTCACACCTTCGAAGCCGTTGACGATCTCGCCGACCTCGTTGGTGGAGACGTTTTCGGATTTCCAGCGGAAGGTATCGCCGACCCGGTCGACGAACTGGTAGTGGTCGTAGCCGAGGGTGTAGCCCACGTCATCCACCACCCGCATCAGATCGCCGGTGTTGAACCACGCATCACCTTCTTCCAGCACGTTGCGCAGGATCTTTTTCTCGGTGGCCTCGGGGTCGGTGTAGCCCTCGAAAACCGCCTCCTCGTTGATGTGGCCGAGCAGCAGGCCCGGCTCGCCTGATGCCACCTCGATGCAGCGACCGTCGGCGGTTGTCACCACCTCGTCGGCGTCCACGTCGTACTTTACCAGGGCCACTTTGGCGCTCGTCATGCCCACCGTGCAGTCCTTGTTCAGCAGGTTGGCGAAAGCCACGTTGCCTTCGCTTGCCCCGTAGAACTCGCTGACCCGCTTGATGCCGAAGCGCTCCTTGAACGGGATCCAGATGTCCGGGCGCATGCCGTTGCCGGTCATGGTGTGCAGCGGGTTGTCGGCATCGTCCGGCTTTTCCGGCGTGTTCATCAGGTAGCGGCAGAGCTCGCCGATGTAGATCAGCAGGTTGGTGTTGTGCTCGCGAACCTCGGGCAGAAAGTTGCTGGCGGAAAACTTGCGGCGCACGAACGAGCTGGCCCCCGAGGAGATTGCCGCACCGACGCCGATCATCAGCCCGGTGGCGTGATAAAGCGGCAGGCAGACGTAGAAGCGGTCCTGCTCCGTTGCCCGGTACAGAGCCCGGTGCGAAAGGCCGGTGGACTGCAGGAAACGGCGATTCGACATCACCGCTGCCTTCGGCAGCCCGGTGGTGCCGGAGGTGTAGATGTAGAGGCAGTTCTCACCCAGGGTGATCTCGTCGGTGATGGCCGGGTTGGTAGCCGGTGCCTCGCCGGATTCGGCCAGCAGGTCGCGCGACCAGTTGGGCGCCGGGGTGGTGCCTTTGTCCGGCATGAAGAAGTAGTCGTCGCCTTCGCCCAGCTGCAGCTCGCCTTTTACCTCGCCGATCGCGTCAGCGAGCTCCTCGCCGAAGATGCACTTTTTCGAGTCCGTGACCGTGATGCAGTGGATGAGCTGCCGACCGCGAAGGTTGGTGTTGATCAGCGCGCCGACGGCGCCGATCTTGTTCAGGGCGACGATGGTGGCCAGGAACTCGATCCGGTTCTCCATCACCACGCTGGCGGTGTCGCCGCGCTGCAGGCCGCTTTCGGAGAGGGTGTGGGCGATGCGGTTGGCCAGCTCGTTGAACGCCGACCAGGTGATCTGCTCGCCTTCGAACAGGAAGGCGATCCGGTCGCCGAACGCTTCCGCGTTCCGCTGCACCTGGGCGCCGAAGCAGTCCGTGTCCGTGAGGGGACGCGGCGTCATGCCTTTCTTCAGCGTCAGCAGCGTCGGCAGGTTCGACAAGGTGCGTGCAGTGTCTACGATGCCCATCTTTCAAGGTACTCCCATGCAATAGCGCCAACATAGCGGCCGCCATTCCCACCATCAAGCACCTTGTGTCATCCTCAGGAAGGCAACCACAAGGGGAGAGGTCGGATGAGCGGAATCAGTGAGCTGACAAGGGGTCGGCAGTGGCAGGTGGGCGATGTGAAGATCACCCGGATCGTCGAGATGGAGGTCGCCGGCGGGTCGAAGTTCATCCTGCCGGACGCCACCCGGGAGGCCTGCCAGCCGCTGGAGTGGATGGCGCCGCACTTTATGGACAATGACGGCAACCTGATCATGAGCATTCACGCGCTGGTGGTCGACACCGGCGAGCGCCGGATCGTGGTGGACACCTGCATCGGCAACGACAAGCAGCGGGCGATTCCGAACTGGACCAACCTGCAGACCTCGTTTCTGGCCGACCTGGAAGCCGCCGGCTATCCGTGCGAGACCATCGACACCGTGCTTTGCACCCACCTGCACGTTGATCACGTGGGCTGGAACACCATGCTGGTGGATGGCGAGTGGATCCCCACCTTCCCCAATGCCCGCTACCTGCTCGCTGAGAAGGAGTTCACCTACTGGAACGGCGCCGGTGCGGACGAGCTGAATACCGGCGTGATGGATGACTCGGTCACGCCCGTGGTCGAAGCAGGGCTGGTGGATCTGGTCGACTGGGAGCACCAGGTCTGCCCGGAGGTGTCTCTGAAGCCGACGCCGGGGCACACCCCCGGGCACGTCAGCATCCTGATCCAGTCAGCCGGGCAGTCGGCGCTGATCACCGGCGATTGTTTCCATCATCCGTGCCAGATGAGCCGGGTCGACTGGTGTTCCTCCGCGGACTTTGACCGGGAAGCCGGGCAGGCAACCCGGGAGAAGTTCCTTGAGGAGTACTCAGAGTCGGAGGTGCTGATCATCGGCACCCACTTCGCCACGCCGACGGCGGGGCACGTGAAGCCGAGAGAGGCCGGCGGCTACTGGTTGGACGTGGGGTGATCGAGCCCGACGTGGTCGTCGTCGATCTCGGATTCCTTGTGCAGCTTTTCCATCCAGCCGTCGAGGCGGCGTCTGGCTGGCGGTACGTCCAGGGCGACGAAGGCAACACCCAGTGGGAACATCCAGAAGCCGAGTACGGGTAGGAAGCCGAACACCCCGCCTACCATGAACAGGAACCCGACCAGGGTGCGCAGGCCGGGCGGCACCCGCCGGTTGCCCCAGTGCATGAGCCGATAGGTGTACTCGGCGACTTTGCGTTTCAGCTCCGCCTTGTCCACTACGCGGTTGCTCTAGACGAGTACCGGCCCGTCGCTGGGCGCGTCGTGGCTGTCCGGGTGCGCGCGGCGGGAGAGGTTCGGGTCGATGGACCGATAGTGGTAGCAGCCATCCTCGCTGAGCGTGCGCTCCAGCCGATTGCGATGCTGCAGCAGGTGCACGTGGGCGATGGCCTCACCGAGAGCCATCATCATCTGCCGGGCGTCCAGCTCCCTGGCGAACAGCACGGGCAGCAGGTCCTTCGCGGTAGCCGTCTTTTCAGCGCAATGCTCCTCGATGGCCAGCATGCGATCCTCGTGGTGATCCATCAGCTCGCTCAGCCGATCGCGAACACCGTAGAAAGGCAGGTTGTGTGCCGGCAGGACCAGCGTTTCAGCCGGCGTGTTCAGGAATTTGTCCAGCGACTCCATCCAGTCCAGCAGCGGGTTGGCGAGCGGCTCGGTCGGGTGCACGCTGACATTCGAGGTGATCACCGGCAGCACCTGATCGCCGGAGAGCATTACCTTGAGCGACGCGCAATACAGGCAGGCATGCTCCGGCGAGTGTCCTGAGCCGACCACCACCCGCCAGTCGCGGCCGCCAATGGTCAGCACGTTGCCGTCCTGCAGCCGGACGTAGCCGGCCGGCATTTCCGGCATGCTCATGGCGGAAGCGGAGCGTTCTTCCCAGCTCTTGCGCAGCGCTTCCAGGTACTCCGCCGGCATCCCGGCACGCTGGTAGAACTGTTGACCGATCCAGTTCGTGTGATGAGACGGGCCGCTCGATGAGAACGCGCGGGCCTGGTAGTACTCGGCGCGGGTCATGTACAGCGGGCACTGAAAGTGCTCGGTGATCATCAGCGCCTGACCGATGTGGTCGGGGTGCATGTGCGTGCAGATGACGCCCACCACGGGCTTGCCGCCGAGCTCGTTGGCAAAGATCTGGTGCCAGTAATCGCGGGTCTCTTCCAGCGACAGTCCGGTGTCCACCACCCACCAGCCGTCGTCGTCCTCCAGCAGGTAGAGGTTGATGTGGTTCAGCGAGCCACCGCCCATGGGCATGGTCAGCCAGCGCACGCCGGGCGCCACTTCCACCGTGGTGCCGGGAGCTGGATGAGAGTCGTGCGGATATTGGAGGTCGGTCACTGCCGTGTCTGCCCGGGTTATCAGAGAACCGCCGAGTATATCGGAATGGGGTGACCGACGTTCGGTCCGACCCGGAACTGGTCTGATCAGCGGGCCTGGGGGGGCTGAAATGAAAAGCGCCGCCCGATTGGTTAGATTAGGAGAACACTTGGACGCAGGGGAAAGACGCATGGCGATGAACGTAAAGCCGGTACCGACGCTTGATGACGAGGTGAACGAGATCCGGCTCGCCACCGCAGATATCGTCAATCAGGACATCGTGCCCAACGAGGGCAAGCTCTGGGGCTGGCTGTCGGACAGTGCCAACGCCCCGAACGAGGTGATCGAGGAAGCCAAAGAGCTCCGCCATCAGGTCCAGAACAAGGTCAAAAAGGCCAATCTCTGGGCGCCGCACCTGCCGCCCGAGTTCGGCGGCATGGGGCTTTCCTTCATGCAGCACGCCTACATGAACGAGATCCTGTCCTACAGCCCGGGTGCTGCTTCGCTGTTCGGCGTGGTGGCGCCGAACTCCGGCAACCAGAAGATCCTGGTCAAGTACGGCACCCCGGATCAGCACGAGAAGTGGCTGAAACCGCTCACGGAAGGCCGCATGCAGTCCGGTTTCTCCATGACCGAGCCGCATAACCCGGGATCGGACCCACGCTCGCTGCAGACCAAGGCGGTTCTGGATGGCGACGAGTGGGTGATCAACGGCCACAAGTGGTTTACCTCGAACGGCCACGCGGCGGACTTCTACATCGTCATGTGCCGGACGGCGGATCCGGATGACCCGGGCGGCTCGAACGAGAAGATGACCCAGATCATCGTTCCCAAGAAAACGCCCGGGGTGAACATCGTTCGCGGCGTGCCGGTCTGGGGCAGGGCGTCCAGCCACTGCGAGATCATCTACGACAACGTCCGGGTACCGAAAGAGAATCAGCTCGGCCGCACGGGCACGGGGCATCAGGCCGCGCAGGACCGGCTCGGAGCCGGCCGGGTTTACCACTGCATGAACTCCATCGGCTCCATGTGGCGCGCCTTCGATCTGATGATCGACCGGCTCACCACCCGCGAGGTGCACGGCGGTGAGAAGCTGGAAGAGAAGCAGTTCATGCAGGGCTTCATCGCCGACAGCTACATGGATATTCAGAGCGCTCGGCTCATGACCATCCACTGCGCTGAGAAGATGGAAAGTGGCGCCGACCCGCGCACGGATATCTCCGCGATCAAGATTTTCGTCCCTGAGGCCTATCATCGCGTGGTCGATCGGGCGATTCAGGTCTACGGTGCTGCCGGAGTTTCCGGTGACCTGCCGCTGGCGGGCATGTACACGGGCGCCAGGACGCTGCGAATTGCCGACGGTCCGGATGAGGTGCACAAGATCCTGATCGCCAAGAACATTCTGCGTCGGTACCACGCCGGTGAGAACTGGGACTTCGGCAACTGATCCGGTAACTAAAAGATGCCTTTGCTGACGCACGCCGAACGGACCGCCTTCCTGGCGGAGCCCGGCGTGCTGATGCGGGTTTCCGTCGTGCGAGCCGATGGCTCGCCGCTGGTCACGCCGATCTGGTTCCTGCATCGGGTGGAAGCGGACGGCGAGTTCATCTACTTCACGCCGCGGGAAAAGTCCGAGTGGTTCGCCTGCCTGCGCAGAGATCCGCGGGTGGCGCTGTGCATCGACGAGCAGCCGCTCCCGTACCGCAAGGTGATTGCTGAAGGGGCGGCGGAGCTGGTGTTCGACGTGGGCCGGGACGTCGAGTGGCGGGACCTGTACCGACAGATCGCCGGCCGCTACGTGCCTCCCGAAGCAGCGGAGGCATACGTGCAGAACACTATCGAGCAGCCACGTGGTCTGTATCGCCTGAATCTGGGCAACGCCACGGTGAAAACCTGGCGCATGCCGGTGGAAGGAGAGGCCCAGGAAGGAATCTGGCACGAGCGGTACTATGTGCCCGGCAGTTGGGGAAGCAGAAGATGACCACAGACACCCTGGAGTGCCCGAAGTGCCCGGGCGAGCTCATCCCGAAAACCTACGGCCGGAAGATTCAGGTGCATCGCTGCACGGACTGCGGCGGCCTCTGGTGCAAGCCGGACGTGCTGCTGGAGATGAAGAAGGAGTGGATGTCGGAAGCGGTTCTCGACTCCGGCGATCCGAAGGTCGGCGCGGCGCTCGACAAGCTCGACAATATCTCCTGCCCTGAAGACGGCTCAGCGATGGAAAAGAAGGCCGACGAGAGGCAGACCCACATCTGGTACGAAGCCTGTCCGGTCTGCGGCGGCATGTACTTCGACGCGGGCGAGTTCACGGATCTCAAGTACGACACCCTGATGGATCGTGTCCGCGACTTTGTCAAAGGCGCGCGACCTGGCGCAGGCGGCGGCTGAACGGAGAGGTTGAGATATGCCGGACAAGGTGAAGGCGGCGCTTTCTGAGCTCCACGAAGCGCTGGAAGAAGTCGACAGCGTGGATCCAGCCATGCTGGAGCTGCTCAGGCAGGTGGATGGTGACATTCACAGCCTGCTCGAAGCGCAGGCGCCCGAAGCGGCGGAAACCAGCGCGCTGATGCAGCGCATCGAAGAGCTGGGCGCGGACTTTGCTGCGCGCCACCCGCACACCGAACGGTTCTTTCAGGAGCTGATCGGCACGCTCGGCCGGTTGGGGATCTGACGCTCATGACGCCAACTGAACTGGTAGAAGCGTTTTATGCCGCCGGCACGAGCGGTGATGTGGACAAGCTCGCGGGTTTCTTCGCGGAAGACGCGGTCTGGGACAACCGATTGGACGATGTGCCCATGGGCGGCGTTTACGAAGGCCGGGAGGCGATTCGGCAAGGCCTGCTGACGCCGCTGTTCCAGTTCCTCCCGGGCGGCATCAGCACCGAGGTGGAACGCCTCATCGAATCCGGGGACACGGTGGTCTGCCTGAACACCGGTCGTGGCGCTACCGCAGACGGCGGAGCGCTGGAAAAGCGCTACGCGCACCTGTTCGACGTGCGGGACGGGCAGTTCGTCCGCGTTACCGAGTTCCGATCCTGACGTTCTGACGCTCAGAAGAGCGAGTCGAACTCCCGTGGTTCGTTGCTCGTTCTTGCCTCGCGAATGCACTGCGCCAGCACCGGGATCCCGTTCTCGATCTGCTCTCTCGTCAGGTGGCCGAAGGCCAGCCGCAGATAGGGCACTTTGGCGTTCTGGTAGTGGAACGAGATGCCAGGCAGGTACATGAACCCCTTGGCCACGGCGGCTTCGAGCAGCGCTTTGCCGTTGATGTCGTCGGGTACGCGCATCCAGATGAACAGGCCGCCGACGGGTGTGGACCACACGCACTGATCGCTGAGCTCCTGATCCAGCAGCGACAACGTCAGGTCACGCTTCACCTTCAGCGCGTCGTTGCCGAAGTTAGTGTGATCCCAGATGCCCTCTTTGTAAAACTCGGCGACGATGGCCGCGGCCAGCGTGTTGCTGCCGGCATCGTGGCGGCGCTCCATGATCTTCTCGAGCATGGGCGGACGGGCCAGCACGTAGCCGAGCCGCAGGCCGGGCGCCAGGATCTTCGACAGCGAGCACAGGTAGATATGGCGGGGATCGTCGTCCATCGCGTAGATGGACGGCTCGACGGGGCCGTCGTAGTGCACGTCGCCGTAGCAGTTGTCCTCGACCAGCGGTACGTCGTAGCGGCGGGCAATGTCGATCATCTGCTGGCGCTTGGCCCGCGGCATGGTGAAGCCGGTAGGGTTCTGGTAGGTGGTGATGGTGTAGATGAACTTCGGCAGCCGATCTTCGCTGGCCAGCCGTGCCAGCTCGCTTTCCAGCACGTCGAGCTGCATGCCCTCTTCGGACAGCGGGATGCCCACCATGTCCAGCTTCAGGCTGCGGTACGCGGCGAGAGTGCCGGGGTAGCTGAACTCCTCGACGATGCAGGTATCGCCCGGCGCGTCCTGCAGCGCTTCGGCGACCAGGGTGACGGCCTGCATGGAGCCGTTGGTCAGCATGATGTGGTCGGGATCTACCGGCACGCCCTCGCGGTCGGACTCGCGCTTCGCCATGGCCTCTCGGAGCGGTTTGAAGCCGAGCTTGCCCGGGTAATCGTTCAGCTGGTCGAGCTCGCGCTCGATCACGTTTACCGCTGCCTCCTGCAGCGCTTTGACCGGGAAGGTCTCCGGATTGGAGCGCCCGCTGCCGAAGTCGTAGAGGATCTCGCTCATTGTCTGCCTGCCGCCAGGTTGTTGCCGGTCAGGTACTCGTAGCTGCCGCGGATGGCCGTCATCATGTCGGTAGCGCAGGCGTCGAGCTCCACCACCAGCCACTCGATGGTGTTCGGATCGGCTGCGTTGATTACGTCCGGCACGTCCACCTTGCCGGTGCCGACGGCCACCATCGGTTCTTTCTTCTCCAGCGGCCCGTCCTTGATGTGCAGCAGCGGCGCTTTGTCGGCGATCCGCGACAGCTCTTCGGCAGGATTGCAGGCGCCGAAATTGGCGGCCCAGTAGGTGTCGAGCTCGTAGCGCAGGTCGGGAACCATCTCTGTCAGGTGATGCATCGCCGGGCGGCCGTCCATGAGCTCGAACTCCCACCAGTGATTGTGGATGGCGAGCTCGATTCCCTGAGGCTGAAGCTGATCGATCAGGCCCTGGCAGGTCTCGGCGGTACGGCGCACAGCGTCGAGGTCGGCGAAGTCATCCGGCATGAAGCCACCGATGGCCCGGCTCAGGCCAAGCTCGCCGAGGGCTTCCACCACCTCGTCGATCGGGCTGCGATTCGCCCAGGGCGTATGGCTGGAAGAGACCTGCATGCCGAGCCCCTCGACCTGGGCTCTGAACTCGCGGGCCGACTTGCCGAACAGGTTGAACGGCTCGACCCCGGCGTAGCCGATGTCTGCCAGCTCTTCGAGCACGGCGTCGAAGTCCTGCTCTGAAGCCTCTCGCAGCGAGTAGAGCTGCACGGAAATAGGGGTCACAGTTGGATCTCCTTGCCGGTTGCTGCAGATTCGTAGATGCCGTCGAGCACCTTCTGCACGGCCAGCGACTGGCCGATGTCGATGATCGGCGCCTCGTCGCCAAGCAGCACGTTGATGAAATGCTCAGCCCGGGAGCAGTGCGGATAAGCGATCGCCGGCGCCCGCGGGTTCTGCACGATGCGGTACTCGCCGCCCTCGCCGGGCTCGAACAGCTGGCTGGAATAGACCGCGAGCCCGGCATCCTCGCCGTAGGCGATCACGTCGTGATCGTTGCCGGTGGGCTGGTGCAGCGCCCAGGAGGCTTCCAGAGTAATCACCGCGCCGCCTTTCAGGCGCACCAGGGCGGTAGCGAAGTCATCGACGTCGAAGTTGTCGAACTCCCGCTCTGAGCGGCCCCAGCCGCCCTCGCCGAGCCCGCGGTTGCCGAACCGGGTAAAGGTGGCGCCGCTCACCGATACCGGGCGGAAGTCATCGATCAGATGCATGGCCACGTCCAGCACGTGCACGCCGATATCGAGCAGGGCGCCGCCGCCGGCGACGGACTTGTTGGTGAACCAGCTGCCCATGCGAGGTATGCCGGCGCGGCGCCGCCAGAAGGCTTTCAGATGGTAGACATCACCCAGCCTGCCTTCGGCGATCAGCGCTTTGGCGCTCTGCACGTTGCGCTCGAAACGCTGATTCATGCCGAGCATGAGGGTGCGGCCGGCTGCTTCGGCGGCGCTGATGATGTTCTCCGCCGCCTGCACGTTCAGCGCGAACGGCTTGTCCAGCAGCACATGCTTGCCGGCCTGCAGCGCTTTTACCGCAACTTCCTCATGGAAGGCGTTCGGAACGGCGATGTAGACCGCATCCAGATCGTCCCGGGCGAGCAACTCGTCGACCTCGGTGAACGTATGCTCCGCGCGCACCATGGCAGCGAGCTCCGTGGCGCGTTCCGCGTTCGGATCTGCCACGGCGGGTATCTCGCAGCCGGCATGCCGACGGAACTCGCGTGAAGTGAATAGGGCAATCTGGCCGGCGCCGATCATGCCGAGTCGAATGCTGCTCATGTCCCCTGAAATCCCCTGAGAATGGGGTATCGTAGCATGTGGACTTAGACCGATTCAGGGGAGACGAGTTGAGCGGGAACGAAGCAGCCGGCCGTAAGGTGCGCATGGGCATGATCGGTGGCGGCGAAGGCGCTTTCATTGGCCCCGTGCATCGTATGGCCGCTGAGCTGGACGGCGAGATAGAGCTGGTCTGCGGCGCCTTTTCCTCAGATCCGGAACGTTCCAGGCGATCAGGGCAGAGCCTCTACCGGCTGCCGGCTGAACGTTGCTACCCCGACTATGGCGCCATGTTCGAGGCGGAAGCCGCCCTGCCGGCCGCAGAGCGGATGGATTTTGTAACCATCGCCACGCCGAACCACGTGCACTTCGATGCCGCTCGGGCAGCCATCGAGGCCGGCTTTCACGTCGTCTGCGACAAGCCGGTCACCCACACCCTGGCAGATGCAGAGGCCTTGCAGGCGCTGCTGGCCGGATCGGATCGGCTTTTCTGCCTGACCCACAACTACACCGGCTACCCGATGATCCGCGAAGCGCAGGCGCTGATCGGCGCTGGCGCCCTGGGCAGCATCCGTCGCGCGGACTGCGAGTATCTGCAGGGCTGGCTTGCCACCAGCGAAGAGGCGGGCGGCAACAAGCAGGCCGAGTGGCGCACCGATCCAGCCCGCTCCGGCGCGGCCGGCTGCTTCGGCGATATCGGCAGCCATGCCCAGAACCTGCTCGAGTTCGTGACCGGCCAGAACATCAGCCGGCTCTGCGCAGATCTCTCGAGCTGGGTCGACGGGCGGCAGCTGGACGATGACGGCAACGTAATGATCCGGATGTCTGGCGGGGCGCGCGGCGTGATCAGCGCCTCCCAGGTAGCGGTGGGGGAGGAGAACGGTTTGCGCCTGCGCGTCTACGGCGAGCGCGGCGGGCTTGCCTGGTCGCAGATGGAGCCAAACAGCCTGACGCTCAGCTGGCCGGATCGATCGGTGGAGATTCGCCGAACCGGTGGGCCGGCCACTTCGAACGCGGCCGCGGCGGTTACTCGGCTGCCCGCCGGCCATCCGGAAGGTTACCTGGAAGCCTTCGCCGTGCTTTATCGTGACTTCGCGCGGGCCGTTCGGTCCGGCGATGTGCCCGCTGTGCCTGGAATCGAGGAGGGCGTGCGCGGCATGCGTTTCATCGAGGCGGTGGTGCAGAGCTCGGCGGCTGGTGCCGTCTGGCTCGACATCTAGATTTCAACAGGAGAAGCAATTTGAAGACGCTGAAAGGCCCGGCCATCTTTCTGGCCCAGTTCATGGCAGACGACGAGCCGTTCAACTCTATCGAAGCGATGGCTCGCTGGGCGGCGGATCTCGGGTTTGTCGGCATCCAGGTGCCGATCGGCAACCCGGCGTTCATCGACGTCGCGCAGGCGGCCGAAAGCAAAGGCTACTGCGATGATCTCAAGGGTCGGGTCGAAGCCTGCGGCGTCACGATCACCGAGCTTTCGACGCATCTCGAAGGTCAGCTCGTGGCCGTGCACCCGGCTTACGATGAGCTGTTCGACGCCTTTGCACCTAGTTCCGTGCGCGGCGATCACAAAGCGCGGACGGAGTGGGCGACGGAGCAGGTGAAGCTGGCCGCGCGGGCAAGCGCCAACCTCGGCTTGAAGGCTCAGGCGGCTTTTCCGGGCGCGCTGCTCTGGCCCATGCTCTATCCGTGGCCGCAGCGGCCCCCGGGTCTGGTCGAGGAAGGTTTCGCCGAGTTAGGCCGGCGCTGGCAACCCATTCTCGATGTGTTCGAAGAGAGCGACGTCGACTGCTGCTTTGAGCTGCACCCCGGTGAAGATCTGCACGATGGCGTGACCTTCGAGCGCTTCCTCGAGGCGGTGGATGATCACAGCCGCGCCAACATTCTCTACGATCCCAGCCACTTCGTGCTGCAGCAGCTCGACTACCTGGATTTCATCGACATCTACCACGAGCGGATCAAGGCGTTCCATGTGAAAGATGCGGAGTTCCGTCCGACCGGGCGCTCAGGCATCTACGGTGGTTACCAGGGTTGGGTCGAGCGGCCGGGACGCTTCCGCTCGCTGGGTGACGGCCAGATCGACTTCAAGGCGATCTTCTCCAAGATGGCCCAGTACGACTTCGACGGCTGGGCGGTTCTCGAGTGGGAGTGCGCGCTTAAGCACCAGGAAGACGGGGCCCGCGAAGGCGCCCAGTTCATCGCCGAGCACATCATTCGGGTCACGGACAAAGCCTTCGACGACTTCGCCTCTGCCGGGACGGATGAGGCGGCGAACCGACGAATCCTCGGCCTGGACCGATGAACGGCGTGACTTTGGTAACGAATTCATAGGAATGTCATTGACTTAACTGCGGGGCAGGCGCAAGATGCCCGCCCACTCGAGGTCCGCCTCGGGCGAGCTCGATCGAAGTGATCAGTTCGGTACGTGACTCTAACAAGCAAACGAACGACCAAGTGAACCAGGCAAGCAACCACATCGCGAAACACGCGCTTCTCATGGAAGCGGGTTCGGCTGTGTGCGCGGCAAACGCCGTGGCGCATGCCAACGGCCCGTGTGGCACCTGGTCCTACGTGTCCTTCGACATGCTGCGTACCGATCTGGTGACCATTCAAGGCGACCCAGGCTCAAGCGGATAGCCCATCGACTCGAAATAGAGAGAACGAACAGGAACCCCGAAGAGCCAAAAGCCTTCGGGGTTTTTCGTTTTGGAGAGGAAAAAAATGAACACGACACAAAGACAGTTACAGCAGAACCTGCTGCGAACGCTCTGGCTCGGCTTTTTCCAGGTGTTCCTGGTCTTCATGCCGATTGCCGTGCCCTACTTTCAGTCGAAGGGCCTGTCCATGGCGGACGTGTTCACCCTGCAGGCGTTTTTCGGCCTGGTGGTGCTGATCACCGAGGTGCCGAGTGGCTACGTGGCGGATATCTTCGGCCGGAAGGCGACCCTGGTGATCGGTGCTGCCATTGCCGGTGTTGGTCACAGCCTGTTGCTGGTGGCTGATGGCTTCTGGGGACTGGCTATGTTCGAGCTGGCCCTCGGCATCGCCCACAGCCTGATCTCAGGCGCGGACATCGCCATCCTCTACGATACGGAGCTGGCGATGGGGCGCGGTGAGCAGGCCCAGCGGCAGATCGTTGGCCGTCTCTACGGCTTTCGGACCGTGTCGGAGTCGATCGCCGCCTTCCTCTGCACGCTGCTGCTTCTGCACTCCATGGATCTGGTGATCTGGGTGCAGGCCGCAGCGGGCTGGATACCGCTGGTGCTGGCGCTGCTGCTGGTGGAGCCACCCGGCGAGCGCCTGAAGAGCGATGACCATCTGGGCAACATGACGGAGATCTGTCAGGCCCTGCTGACCCGCTCACGGTTGCTGCGGCTGATCGTGCTGGCGCTCTGCATCTGGAGCCTGACCACGTTCTACGCGGTCTGGTTGCTGCAGAAGATCTGGGAGTCGCACGGCATCGAGCTCGTCCACTTCGGCTACCTCTGGGGTGGCCTGACCGTGGTGGCCGCGCTCGCCGGTCGTTACGCGCACCTGGCGGAAGACAAGCTCGGCACGACCGGCCTGCTGCTGTTCATCGGCCTGTCGCCGGCGGTTGGCTATCTCGGCCTAGAGCTGTTCGGCATGGTGGGCGGCTACATTGCCAGCGCCACCTTCATGATCAGCCGCGGCTTCGGCCTGGTCGTGCTCAGGGATGCGCTGAACAAGCGGATCCCCAGTGAGTACCGGGCGACGGCCAACTCGCTGACGAGCTTCGGCTTCCGCGGCGCGTTCATGCTCACCGGCCCGCTGGTCGGGTACTACCTGGATCTCTGGGGCATGACGGCGACGCTCTACCTGCTGGCGGCGGCGACCCTGGCGATCTTCGTGACGCTGGTGCTGCCGTTGCTGCTGGCAGTGCGCGGCTTGCCCACCAACGGTGAGGCGGACCGCGCTGCGGCGGCCGCCAGCGCCGCTGCCGCGGAAGGATCAGCGGACGAGGCCTGCGCGCCAGGCCGCTGAAGACAACGGCTGCGCTCCCCGTGCAGCCGTCCCCATGGCAGCCGGCACTCCCCGCGTCCGGCTGTCACTACCCGGAGCCCCTCGCCTCGAGGGGCTCCGGGGCTTTTTCCCAACGGACCGTTGCTTGAAGATCGCAAGGCTTCTGGTCAATAGTGCAGGAGGTCGATCAGGGGTGGGGAGCTGAATGTCGAGCGTCGACGCAGCGGACGGCAAGCAGGACAACGAGTCGGACAATAACGCGGGCAGGGAACCCGAGGTAGGCGGCCGTTATGCCCACTACGTGCTGTTCGTGCTCATCCTGGTCTACATATTCAACTTCGTCGACCGCAACATCCTGTCGATCCTGGCTGAGGACATCAAAGCCGATCTGGGCATCAGCGACGCTCAGATGGGGTTCCTGTACGGCACCGTGTTCGCCGTTTTCTACGCGGTGTTCGGGATACCGCTGGCGCGCTTCGCGGATGTCTGGAACCGGCGCTCGCTGATCTCGCTCGGCCTGCTCATCTGGAGCGGGATGACGGTGCTGTCCGGCACAGCCAAGTCCTTCTTCAGCCTCGCCACCTACCGGATCGGCGTTGGCATTGGCGAAGCGAGCGCGTCGCCGGCGGCCTACTCCATACTCTCGGACTACTACCCGCCGCAGATCCGTGCCTTTGTCATTGCCCTCTATTCCTCCGGCGTCTACATCGGTGGCGGGCTGGGCCTTGCGGTGGGCGGCTGGGTCGTGGACGCCTGGTCGGCCGCTTACCCTGAATCGGCGCCGTTTGGCCTCAAAGGCTGGCAGGTCGCCTTCTTTGTGGTCGGCACCCCCGGCATCCTGCTGGCGGCCTGGGTGCGGACCTTGCGTGAACCGCTGCGAGGCATGAGCGAAGGGCTGGTGACCAAGCCGCACCCGGCGCCCTGGACCGTGCTTTACGAAGAGCTGGTCTCGGTATTGCCCGGGTTCAGCTTCGCTTATCTGACCCGGATAAAAGCAGGGGTGCTGAGAAACCTGGCAAGCCTGGCCGTGATCGCGCTGGGCGTTCTGCTGCTGATTTGGCTGACGGGCTCCATCGGCCAGTGGATCGTGCTCGGAATCGGCATCTACATCACGGTCACCTGGGCCCAGCTGCTGAAGAAGCGGGATGCCGCGACTTATCACATGCTGTTCGGCTCCAGGGCACTCCTCTACACCGTGCTGACCTTCCCGACCATCAGCTTCGTCAGCTACGGGCTCGGCTTCTGGGTAGCGCCGTACCTGCTGCGTGAGTTCAGCGCCAGCCCGGGCGACATCGGTTTGTACATTGGCCTCGGCAACGCGATCGCCGGTCTGATGGGTGTCAGCATCGGCGGTTACCTGGCGGATCGCTGGAAGCTGAAGCGCGCCAATGGCCGGCTTTACGTGGTGTTCATCGGCGTGGCGCTGACCATACCGGCTGTGTTGATGATGCTCTTCACCAACTCGCTGGCCATGGCGCTGTGGATGAACTTCCTCTACCACATTCCCATCACCATGTTCGTGGGCATCCCACCGGCGACCACCAGCGATCTCGTGGTGCCGCGCATGAGGGCGGTGGCGGGCGCGTTTTACCTGCTGATGAACACCCTGATCGGCCTGGCGCTCGGCCCTTACTTCATCGGCCAGCTCAGCGACCTGTTCGCGGAGACGGGCCGGGATGGTGCCGACGCGCTGCGGCTGGCCATGCTCAGCGCGCTCGGCATCTTCGTGCTGACCATTGCCTTCGTCATTCTGGCCATGCGGCATCTGCCGCGGGACGAGGCGAGCCGGTTGAGCCGGGCCCGGGCGCTCGGTGAAGAATTCGCTCAGGCAGGGTCGGACCGCTAGTCGGCCTGCCGGGACCGGAGCCTGCGCGTACGGCGCGATAGGCTTCCTGCTACCAGAAACCAGTTGGAGGTCCGTGGTATGCGACCCCAGTTTGCGCTAGCCGTTGGCTTTACCCTGCTTCTACTCGCTGCCTGCTCCGGGGACGACATCGACTCCGATCGTCCGCTGTTCAGCGATTCGCCGGTGGTTGTTGACACCTTGCTGGACGATGACACCGCGCCGGCCGGTGCCTTAACCCTCCGACAGGCCCTGGCGACGGCCCGCAGCGGCCAACCCATCGAGTTCGACGCCGGGCTCGACGGCGGCACCGTTGAGCTTGCCATCGTCGGGGAGAGCCACACGATCCTCAAGGGCGAGGTGATGGGGATTCGCAATGAGCCGAGCGGTCCAGTCTCCTACCTGGAAGGTTACTTCGATCGCGATTACGGGCGCTCCGCGCTGTACGCGCGCAAGGACGTGGTGATTGATGCCTCCAGCCTGCCGTCCGGCATCACCATCGCCTGGACCGGCGGCAGCGCCGATCCGGCCAGAGTTCTGGCCGTATACGGTGACCTGACCCTGCGCAACGTATCGATCACCGGCGGCGTGAACCTGGCTGAGGACATCTCGACAGCGGATCCGGATGCCCAGCCCTGGACGCTCGCCCGCGGCGGTGGAGTTGCCGTCTGGGGCCGCGCACGGCTGTCGGATTGCGAGATCTTCGCCAACCGGGTGGAAGGTGACTTCGACTCGTCGCGAGACCGTGGCGCCTTCGGCGGTGGTGTGTACGCCAACATCGTCGAGATCGAGCGCTGCGTGATCAGCGGCAACTCCGTGCTGGGTGGCGGTGCTGCCGGTGGCGGGGTGTTCTCCGTCGGCGGTGCGGACAGCGCTCGCGCTACCTCGAGCATTTCCCGCTCTTCGGTCACCGGCAATCGGATCAGCGGGCTGTTCACCTATGGGGGCGGTGTCTACTCGGACGGGGGTGGCATCGGTAATCGCAAGACGCTGGAGATCCACAACTCGACCATCGCCCGAAATCTGGTCGAACCGGCCCCCGGCCTGCCGCCGTTCATTCTTGCGGCGGGTTACTGGCGGGGCGGCGGTGTGTATATGTCGAACGGCTACCTGACCCTGAAAGCCGTCACCATCGTCGAAAATGAGGTGTACGGCGTGCCGAGAACGGACTCGCTGGGCAAGCCCAACCTGGCCGGTGGGGTGGCAGCGACCATCGGCAACGCCCATGCCATCGAGGATATGCTGATCGGTCACTCCGTGATCGCAGGCAACACCGTTCACGAGATCGGCGGTGCCAGCTACGCCCACGACGTTTTCACCGGCTCGACCTTCCATTTTCAGAGCCTGGGCTACAACCGATTCGGGGTGCTGGATTTCAGCCAGATGCTCGTCCCGGTGGGCGAACCGACCTGGGCCTCGCTGTCGCGCCGACACTACCCACAAGCGGGTGACGGTGACGGCTACGCGCTGCCAGAGCTCGCGAACCTGGCCTCCGGCATCAGCAGCTCAGAGCGAATTCGCTCCGTGGGCGTCGATGCGTCGGAGTACGCGGTGCTGGCTTACGAGCCGTGGGATCAGGCTGCGGATCAGATCCCTGCGCGAAGCTACACGGTGAGTGAGATTCTCGGCGAGTACTCGGTGCGCGCTGGCGGCACGGATGACTTCCTGGCGATCGTCCTCAGCCGGATCGAGTCGACTTACGGTCTGGCCGGATTTGCAGCCGACTTCACGCTGGCGTTCGAGAGCTTCCTGGCTGCGGTGGATACGGATGCAGACACGGCGGGACTACAGCCTTACCTATCTCCCGCCGGCGATCCGATCCTTACGCTTGCCGACACCCATTGGTTCGGGCCCGCTCAGACCTGGCCGAAGGAAGTGGTCAACTGGCCCTATATCGAGTTCTGGCATCGTCTCGATGCCGCGCTCCTGGCGGAGGGGGTTCCCGACATGGGGCCTGAGGCCTTTGCGGATGCGCTCTGGGACAGGCTGTTTGACTCCGGTCCGCTCAGCGAAAACCCTGACATCGTCATGTCCATGGAACGCCGGCAACCCTATCAGGTGCGGATGGAGACGGCGGACCAGACTGGCCGCCCGAGACCGGCTGGCACCCTGGGCGACATCGGGGCGCTCGAGGTGCCCTGAGCAGGGCATGTCCAGGGAAGATCAGGGCAGGGAGAAGCTGGCTTCGTCGGCGGTGGCATCCGCCGTGCTGGCGCCCGATTCGCCGATCGCCTGAACGCGGATCAGGCTGAGCCCGGTCTGAGCAAACAGGTCGATCGTCAGTCGCGTCGGGTCTGACGAGCATTGGAAGGTCCAGGTCAGCAGGCTGTCGGCGTGGCCTGAGTGATCTTCTTCCTCGTGCTGGTGATGGTCCTCGTCATGATCATGGTGGTCGGCATGATCATGGTGCCCATCGTGATCATCGTGCCCGTCGTGATCGTGCTGCTCTTCGTGGTCGTGGGCCTCGGGTTCTGACCAATCGACAACCGCATCGTCGGCGTAGCCGACGCTGCTCGAGATCAGCTGACAGGCAGCACCCTCGAAGCTGAACAGGCCCGGGTCCGAGAACCGGGCTTCCAGGGCTTCCTGGCTTTCCTCCTGGCTGTTCTTTACATCGGCTTCAGGCGCGATCAACGACAGGTCGACCCGTCCGTCTTCGATGGCGATGCTGAGCTCACCTTCACCATGCACGTGGGCACGGGCGGCGTACGCGGATGTGCTCCCCGCAGCCAGAAGGGCGCTGCAGATCCCTATGATGAGTGGCGATTTCACGACTGCTTTTCTGCTCACTGCAAAGGCTCCAAACTGTCGACCGGGCGGGCGATGGTCATCACGCGGAGCAAAGTGCCTGATAACTGCCAGAACCGCGCCCTCATTCGTGTCAGCTGGCCGTCTCCGCGCAATCTCCGCACAGGCCAGTCACCTCCACGACGGAGGTGCTGGGCTGGAAGCCATGTTGATCAGCCAGCTTGCTGAGCAGCGTCTCGATGCGTTTGGACTCCAGCTCGTCGACATGGCCGCAGGAGGAGCAGAGCAGGTACTGGCTCTCGTGGGCATGTTCCGGATGGTCGCAGGGGAGGTAGGACTGCGTGGACTCGAGCCGGTGCACCAGACCGACGTTGATCAGAAAGTCGAGGTGCCGGTACACCGTCAACGGCGCGATTTTCTTGCCGTGGCGTGCCTCCAGCTTGGCGATGAGCTCGTAAGCGGACAGCGGCTTCTTGCTGGCCACCAGCTCTGCGTAGGCATCCAGGCGGGCGGGTGTCAGACGGGCGCCCTGTTCTGCGCAGCGTGTTTCTGCGATCCCTCGCCACTTCGCCGGAAGACGGCGGGATGAAATCCGTGCCTTGCTCAACTCGACCTCTGCTGTGCCTGCCGCCCTATTTTAGCTCCGCCCCTGCCGCCGTTTCATCCTCTGCGTCGGATGCTGCGCTGCGATGGCGCAGCCAGCGCCAGAGATGAGCGGATCCCAGAAGGACTGACCCGGCGACCGTGAGCGGTTCCTCGTAGAGTTCCAGCGCTTCTACGAAGGCGCCAAGCAGCAGCAGCGCCAGACCGCAGAGTGCCGTTGCGGTGAATAGTCCGCTTGGCCGCGCGCTGGAAATGATCCAGAGGGTAGCCGGCGCTGCCAGCAGGACGATCAGCTGGTGGAACCAGTGGTTGTCGATTAGATAAACCGAGAACGGCAGGGCCGCAGCCAGGAACGGCAAGGCGAGGCAATGCAGCAGGCAGAGCGTCGCCATACCTGTGGCGTAGATGTCCAGATGGCCGGAGAGTCCGGTCCCTGCGTTGATGTCGGGCACCTGATCCGTCACGTTCGGCTCGGCTGTGGGCTGTCGTTAGATGTTATAACATATCAAAACGCGCTGAGGATTGCGCGGGAATCGTGCGGTAGTTTCGGCCGGGCAGCGGCCGCCAGTCGATGACACGACTGGCGAGGCTCTTCGAATTGTTGAAAGGAGAGACTAGTCGACGGAAACCGCGTCGATCAGACCCGGTCGCAGCAGCTCTTTCTTGCCGCCTTTGCGCTCGTACTTCTGCGCCGGGGTGTTGATGATCTCCGTCAGCTCGCCCGCAGCCAGCCCGGCGGCGATCCGTTCAGCCGGCGCATCCTCATAGAGCGTGGTGCGTTGGCGCGGGTTGCGGCCGACCGCTTCGATCATCTCGGCCATCTTCTGTGGCGAGGTTTCCTGGCCGTGCTCCGTGCCTGCGGCGCGGCTGATGGACTCGTTCATCAGGGTGCCGCCGAGGTCGTTGCAACCTGCGTTGAGGCTGGCTTCCACGCCCTTGTGGCCCATCTTCACCCAGCTCGACTGGATGTTGGTGATCCAGGGGCTCAAGGTCAGGCGGGCCACGGAGTGCATGAGGATGGCTTCGCGGAACGTCGGGCCTTTCCGTGCCTTACCCTTCAAGTACATGGGTGCTTCCATGTGCACGAACGGCAGGGGCACGAACTCGGTGAAGCCGCCCGTCTTCCGCTGCAGGTCGCGGACCCGGATCAGGTGTCGGGCCCAGTGCTTCGGCCGCTCAACATGGCCGTACATGATGGTGGCGGTTGTCCTGAAGCCCACCTCGTGGGCAGCTTCCATCACTTCCAGCCACTGCCCGGTGTTGATCTTGTCGGCGCAGATGATCTGGCGGACTTCGTCATCGAGTATCTCCGCCGCGGTGCCGGGCAGGGTGGATAATCCGACTTCTTTGAGCTCTTCCAGGTAGCCTTTCAGGTCCTTGTTGGAGCTCGCAGCGCCCTGCCAGACTTCCAGCGGCGAGAAGGCGTGCACGTGCATGTCCGGCACCGCTTCCTTCACGGCTTTGACGATGTCGGTATAGGTCTGGCCGGTGTACTCGGGGTGGATACCGCCCTGCATGCAGACTTCGGTGGCGCCGCGGGCCCAGGCCTCCTCGGTGCGTCGCTGGATCTCTTCGTGCGAGAGGTCGTAAGGCCGGCCGCGCAGGTTCTCCGAGAGCTTGCCTTTCGAGAACGCGCAGAACTGGCATTTGAAGTAGCAGATGTTGGTGTAGTTGATGTTCCGGTTGACGACGAAGCTCACCGTGTCGCCGTTCAGCTGCTGGCGCATCCGGTTGGCGGCCTGCACCACGGCGCTGAAGTCGTCGCCGCGAGCTTCGAACAGGCGGATCACCTCCGCTTCGCTGAGCGGCTCTTCCGCGGCGGACTTCGCCAGGATGGCCTGAATGTCCGCGGATACCTTGCGCGGCTCGGCGCTGATTGCATCCATCACTTCCTGCGGCGGCTCCACCGGCTCGCCCGGGCTCCAGCTGTCGGTGCGGGGGAAGCCGTCGGCATCGGTGACGTTGAGCAGCGACTCGTGCAGCTCCGAGTCCACCCAGGTGTCCAGGTCCTGAGCGAAGCGCGGGTAGATGGTCAGCCGTTCATGCAGGCTTTTGCCGGCGGCCCGGGTCTGCGTTGCCAGGTCGTCGACGTGCGGCCAGGGCGCTTCCGGGTTCACGAAGTCCGGCGTCAGCGGCGAAACGCCGCCCCAGTCGTTGATGCCGGCGTTGACGATCTGCTCCAGCACGCCGGGAGACAGGTTCGGCGGCGCCTGCACGCTCATAGACGGGCCGAAGATGATGCGCGCCACGGCGATGGTCCAGAGCAGCTCGTTCAGATCCGGCTCCGGCGCGCTCGCCATTTTGGTTTCCGGCTTGGCCCGAAAGTTCTGGATGATGATCTCCTGAACGTGGTCGTGCTCGAGGTGAATGGCGCGGATGGCAAGCAGAGACTCGATGCGCTCGAGCCGGGTCTCGCCGATACCGATCAGGATGCCGGTGGTGAAGGGGATCTTCGCCTTGCCCGCATCCGCCAGGGTCTGCAGGCGTACGGCAGGCACCTTGTCCGGTGAGCCGTAGTGCGGCATGCCTTTCTCGCACAGCCGGTCCGAGGTGGACTCGATCATGATGCCCATGGACGGCGACATGTGTCGGAGCTTGCGCAGCTCTTCCGGGGTCATGGTGCCGGGGTTCAGGTGCGGCATCAGGCCAGTCTCTTCGTAGACCCGCTGGGCTGCGTGCAGCAGGTAGTCGAGGGTGGTTTCGAAACCCATTTCTGCCAGCGCCTCGCGGGCGGCCTTGTACCTCAGCTCAGGTTTCTCGCCAAGGGTGAACAGTGCCTCCTTGCAGCCCATCTCCGCGCCGTGGCGGGCTGTTTCCAGCACCTCGTCGATGGTCAGGTAGGGCGCCTTCACCTTGCGCGGCACCTGGGCAAAGGTGCAGTAGTGGCAGACGTCGCGGCAGAGATGGGTGAGCGGGATGAACACCTTGCGCGAGTAGGTGACGACGTTGGCGAAACCCTGGTCGCGGAGTTCTGCGGCCAGCCCCGCCAGCGCGGCGGTGTCTTCGACATCGGCCAGTGAAAGAGCTTCTGCTTCGGTGGGTAGCTGCCCCTGTTGGTGAGAGGCGCGCAGCCGCTCGATGAGCGTGGTCGAGTCGTTCAATTTTTGGTCCTCGCGGCCCTATCGCTCACCTTTGATCACCTGAATTGAGCGCTGAGGGCGTTAGTAGCGTCGGCGGTTACCGACGTTAAGTGGTTGATTCCGGCCGGCCATTATCAATGGCAAGCAGCCGTTCGGCTATACCCGATTTTTCTAAGTATGTACCCGTCTGTGTGGGCCGCCCGTCGGCGAGCAGCGTCCTGAGGTCGTCGGCGGTGTCGATATCGAGCTGAAAACCCCGGCTGGGCACGATTCTGGGTGTGATCCCCCTGGCGAAAGCCGCATCCACGTGGGGTTTGAAGCTTTTTCCGTCAAAGATGAAGTCGATGGCGCCGGGCGGGGAAATGGCCAGGCAGTTGGTTCCCACACGCTCCGTATCCGGCACCACGGTAACCGCGCCCGACGATGCGCTGAGGTCGTGACCGGCGAGAATCTCATCGATCTCGGCGGCGCTGATCAGCGGTACGTCCGCCGGAATCACCATCACGCCGCGAGCGCCGAGGTGCTCGAGCAGGTGGTTGCTGGCCTGGGTCAGGGCGCCCGGCAGGTCCGCATCCGGGCTCTCCGCGAACCGTTCAGTGCTGAAGGCCTGGGCCAGCGCGTCCGCCTCGCTGGTGCGGGAAACGATGAGCACGCCGCTCAAGGACGCGGACTGACACAGTGCGGCCAGCACGTCCCGGGCCATGGCCAGCATGAGGTCGCGACGTTCCGCGGGCGACAACAGGCTGGCGAGACGCTGCTTGGCGTCCTCCAGTGCCTTAAAGGGAACGATGGCCCACATGGTGCTGGTCTCAGCGAAGGCTGCTCAGAAACTCCAGGGTCGCTTCTGCCAGCGCAATTCGGTCGGCCAACGTTAGCATGACGCTCTGGGTGGCGACACTTGGCACTGCCAGCGTGCCGACCAGGTCAGCGTCCTGGTCGTCGAGGACGATGCCGTCGATCAGGCCTTCGTAATGATCGGCCACTGCAGCCGCCGTGGACGGGATTGACAGCTCCTTCATCATCTTCGCCGTAGGCCCCTTGATGGCGATGCCGCCGACGATCGGCGAGACGGCGATCACCGGTACGTCGAGCGCGGCAAGCTTCTCCCGGGTCCCGTCGATGCTGAGCAACGGATCGACGGAGACGAAGGGGTTGGACGGGCAGATGATTACCCCCTTCAGGTTCGGCAGCAGCGCTTCGATCCGGGGATTCAGCGTTGCGGACTCCGCGCCGCGGAACTCGAATCCGGTGACCGCTGGCGCGCAACGGTCGCGCACGAAGTAGTGTTGAAAAGCCAGGGGCCCGTCCGGCGTCAGCACGGTGGTGCGCACCGGATCGTCCGACATCGGCAGCACGGCCTGGCTGATGCCCAGCTGCCGGCAGATCTGCCCGGTCACCTCGGTCAGGCTCTGACCCGCTTTGAGGGCCGCGGTGCGGAAGGCGTGCAACGCCAGATCCCGATCTCCGAGCCGGAACCAGGTTTCGCCGCCGAGTTGCTCGAGGGCATCCATAAAGGCCCAGGTTTCATCCTCCCGCCCCCAGCCGAGCTCCTTGTTGGCCAGATCGGAGAGGGTGTAGGTGAGGGTGTCGATGTCCGGGCTGATGGCGAAGCCCAGATGCTCGAAGTCATCACCGTTGTTGACGGCAAACGCCACCTTGTCGGCCGGCAGCACGTGCGCCAGGCCGAGCGCAAGCTTGGCGCCGCCCACCCCGCCGGTGATGGCGAGATAATCCACCATCAGCGGAACAGATCTTCTTCCAGCGGTCGGTTGATCACGGCGGCGGGCTGCTCGCCGTTGTCGCCGACCACCAGCGGCAGGCCGCGGACCACGGCAACGGGTAGCCGCTCGGTGGTCTCGCCCATGACCATGGTAGCCATGCTGGCGATGGCGTCTGCGCGGTTGATCAGGGTGACCTTCAGCTCACGGCCAAAGCTGTCCGTGCCGCCGCGATGGTCATCCAGGACCGTCAGGCCGGCCGCGCCGATGGCGATGCCGATGGTGCCGAGCCGCCAGGGCCGGTTGGCGCTGTCGGTGATGATCACGCCGACTTTCCTGCCGGTCCGGTCTTCTATGGCCGCCTTGAACCGCTCCGCCGAAGCGTCCGGGTCGAGCGGCAGCATTAGTGCCTGCTCGCCGCCGTCGTGGTCGATATTGGACTGATCGATGCCGGCGTGGGCACCGACCAGGCCCAGCTTGTGGCGCATGATCAGCACGCCGGGCTTCTGCCTGAGCACCTCGGTGGACTCATCGAGGATCAGCTGCACCAGGCGGGGGTCTTTGTCCGTCTCCAGCGCCAGCTGCTCCGCCTCGGCGGAAGCGCTGACGTCGGCCAGCGCGATCTGCCGACCCTCGGCCTTGGAGATGATCTTCTGCGCCAGGCAGATGCAGTCGCCGTCCTCCAGGCTCTGACCGTTGCCGGCCAGCGCTTCCAGCACGAGCGCGGCGAGGTCGTCGCCCGCCGCCACCATGGGCAGTCCGGGCACGCCGAAGACGCTGAAACTCTGACCCGGCTGGAGCGTGCTCATGGGCGTCCCTAGATCAGTGGTCCGCCTGACCGACGATCTTGATGCCCGAATGAGAGATGTCGTGGCGACGGTTGATCTGGATGAGAATCGAGGTGAGCGCTTCTGCTGCAGCCGAATTTTCGATCGGCCCGGCGTGGAAGCCGTTCATGCCCGCTTCGCCGGCGAGCTCGATCACTCGATCTCGGGCGGCTTTCTTGTTCCCGGCGACCAGCACGTCGCACTCGATCTCCACGTCCTCCTGCAGCAGGTGCGCGGCGATGTTCTGGAAGGCGGTCACCACCATCACGTCCTCGCCGAGCAGATCCTGAGCGCGCTTGCCGGCGCTGCCTTCCGGCGGCAGCTGCACGGTGCCGACCTTCGGCGGAACCAGCGGTACGGTCACATCGATCAGGATCTTGCCCGTCAGGCCCTCGCGCACGCCTTCCAGGGTGGAGAGCTGATGCTCAGCTGGAACGGTGAGCACGATGATGTCGCCGGCTTTCGCCGCGTCGCCATTTTCCATAGCGTCAGCCGGAGTGTCCGGGCTGATCTTGGCCAGGTCCGCGACCGCTTTCTGCGCCTTTTCCAGCGTTCGCGAGCCGATGATGATCTTGTGACCTGCCTTCGACCAGCGAATCGCCAGGCCAGTGCCCAGGTCGCCGGTGCCGCCGAGAATGGCGATGGTTTCGTTGCCGCCGTCCGTCATGATGTGAGCTTCCCTGTGAGAAAAGCCGGCGATTATGCCGCCATTGGGCTCATGCCGTCGATAGGGCGGCTGTCGATGCTATCTGGCGGTGGCCAGATTGACCCCCAAGGCGATCAGGATGCCTCCGCCGATCCGGTTTGCCAGGCGGCTTGCGCCCTGCGAGGTTCTGAACACCTTAGTGATCCGCTCCGCGAGGACGACGCAGAGCAGATCGGCGCTCGAGAACATCAGGTTGACGAAGGTGCCCAACAGGAATAGCTGCCCCCAGAGAGGAAGCGCCGCCGTTGGGTCGGTGAACTGGGGCAGGAAGGCGACGTAGAAGATGGCCGTTTTCGGGTTGAGGACTTCGACCATGGCGCTTTCCCAGAAGGCACGACCAGAAGACCTCGTGTGGGCTGCGACTGGCAGTTTTGCGTCGGGTTGTGACTTTGCCAGCAGAAAGCGGGTTCCCAGCCAGATCAGATAAGCTGCGCCTGCAAGCTTCATCGCTGCGTACAGGACAGGTACCGCGTTGAAGAGAACGGCAAGTCCCAGGGCGGCGGCAATAACGTGTACGTAGCCACCGACGTGGATCCCCAGGGAAGCCATGAAGCCGCCCCGTCTTCCGCGCGCGATCGTCTGCGCGGCCGCATAGAGCGTGGACGGACCGGGCATGTAAGCGAAGACCGATGTGGCGAGCAGAAACGCGATCAGTATCTCTGTGCTCGGCATATGCGATTCCTCAGGTGGCTTCAGGGAAGTGTGCGCATCTTAAAGGTCCAGGCGCGCGACGTCTGCCCGAGCGCCCCCGACTGACTTCCCCTCGTCAGACCCGTAACATGCATGGTCCCACGCTTTAGCACAGATTGAATCACCGACTTAGAGGAGAGACTCGGATGGGCACAGAGATGAGAATAGGCACAATGCTCGGCGCTGACGGCACGGGCATGACGCTGGATGATGTGATCAACACCGCCAAGGCGGCGGAGGAGATGGGGCTCGACAGCGTCTGGATGGCGAACATCTTCAGCTACGACGCCATTTCGGCCCTGGCCCTGATCGGCCGGGAGACGAGCCGGATCCAGCTCGGCACGGCGGTCACCCCCACCTACCCGCGGCACCCGACGGCCATTGCTCAGCAGGCCATGACCACGTCCGCTGCGTCAGATGGCCGTTTCACCCTCGGCATCGGCCTCTCGCACCAGATCGTGATCGAGAACATGCTCGGCATGAGTTACGACAAGCCGGCCCGGCACATGCGCGAGTATCTGTCAGTGCTCATGCCTCTGGTCCGGGGTGAAACCGTCTCTTTCAGCGGCGAGCAGTACAACGTCAACGGCGTGACGCTGGATATCCCGGGCGGCTCACCCACACCAGTGGTCGTGGCAGCACTCGGGCCCGTGATGCTGAAGCTGGCCGGCGAGCTGGCCGACGGCACCAACACCTGGATGGTCGGGCCGAACACCATGGAGAGCCACATCATCGCCCGCCTGCACAAGGCAGCGGAGGACGCAGGCAAGCCGACGCCACGGGTGGTGGGCGGTTTCCCCATGGCGCTCACCACCAACGTGGAAGCGGCCAAAGAGAAGATCAACGAGCAGCTGGTGATCTACGGGCAGCTGCCGAGCTATCGGGCGATGCTCGACAAGGAAGGCGCTGAAGGCCCGGCGGACATCGCTCTGGTCGGTGACGAGAACGCGTTGCGCGGCGAGATTGCGCGCCTGGAGAGCATCGGCGTCACGGACTTCAACGCCGCGGTTGTCGATGTGGAAGACGGTGCGCGGCAGCGCACCCTCGAGTTCCTGGCGAGCCTGAAGTAAGCCTGCTCGCCTGGCTCCGGCGCTTCGCTCAGGACGGGGGCAGGTCGTCGCGATACTTCCTGCCCAGATAGTCGGAGCGGATCAGCCGCTTCGGGTGCAGACCGTCGACGTGCCCCATGAAGCCGGGATCGTTGACGCTGTAGCCCAGGAGGCCCTGGACCCGGTCGCTGTAGCGGCCGGCGACCTCCGGCGGCACCGCCAGCGTCATGTTCTCCAGCTGCCGCATCCAGGGTGAGCAGTACTGAGGCGTAATCGCCAGGCGCTTGGCGTTGGAGTGATTGGCTCCGCCCCGATGGGTCAGGTTGCCGGCGAACACCACCACCGAGCCCGCTGGCATCAGTACTTTCACCTGCTCGCCTTCCCGCGCCGTGCGCTCCGCCGGCCAGCGATGGCTGCCGGGGATGACCTCCGTGGCGCCGTTGTCGTCCGTGAAGTCATCGAAGGCCCAGATGGTGCTGATGCCGAATGGGGCTCTCGGCTTCGGCACGTCCGGCCCGCCGCCGGGGGCATCGTCGATGTGGAAACCCTGGGCGGTTTCGCCCGGGTGCAGGTTGATCGCCAGCGCTGACGAGAGCAGGTAGTTCTTCGGCAGAAAGGCGTCGACGATGGGCAGAACCGCAGGGTGCTCGATGATCTGAGCGATGGACGGCGCCTTGGCCAGTAGGGCGTACACCCGTTCGGACTTGAAACCCTCGAAATCGTTGCGGCCCATGTGCTGCATCTGCAGGTAAGGCGCAAGCTCGTCGCGGATCTGCCGTACCTGCTCATCGCGGAGCACGTTCTTCAGCACGACGAAGCCCTGCTCGCGAATGCTGGCTACCGCGTCTGCCGTTGTCGGGCCCGCGAACTCTGGATTACTTGCCATCGGCTCAACCTCCCTGGGCGGTTTGTTGAATCGGCTCCGCGTTCAGCGCTTTCACTTCAGGCAGCACCTCGTCGATCAGGCGCTGAGTCTGGCTCATCAGGTCTTTGCTGTCGGTTGCTATGGGTCGGAGGATGAACTTGTGCACCTCTACGGCCCGGAAATCTTCAAGCAACGCCATGATCTCATCGACGCCGCCGACCGCGCGCAGCCGGCTGGGATCTTTGTTCAGCCGTTTCTCCAGCACCGCATCGTTACGTTTGACTACCGGCTCGTCCGCGTCGCCGAAGCGGAAGGCGAAGCCGGCACCGTAGTGGTCCTCGTCGATGTCGCGCTGATAGCGGGGCAGTGCGGCCTTGATGGCCTGGATCACCGGCCCGACCTCCTCAGGCGATTCCAACCCGGCCTGCCAGCCTGTGCCCCAACGAGCCGTGCGTTCAACCGCCTTCGGCGCTGAGCCGCCGACCCATAGCGGCATCGGCTTCTGCACGGGTTGCGGGGCGATGGCCGCCTCGTCCAGCTGGTAAAACTCGCCGCTGAAGCTGACGCTCGGCTCGGTCCAGAGCCGGCTGATGATCTCCAGCCCCTCGTCCATGCGCTTGCCCCGGCCCCGTGTTTGCGTGCCGGTTGCTACGTAGTCCCGGGATCGAGCACTGCCGATGCCAAAGGCAGGCAGCAGGCGGCCGTTCGAGAGCACGTCGATGGTGGCGCAGGCTTTGGCCATCAGCACCGGATCCCGGAGGCCCAGGCTTGCCACGTTCATGCCGAACTTCACGTGCTTGGTGCGCCCGGCCAACGCCGCCATGACGGACATGCACTCGAGGAAAGGATCGGAGCCGATGATCCGGTCGCTCTGCCAGAGAGAATTGACCCGGGCGTCGTCGCACAGGTCCACCCAGGCCCAGAACTCGTCTGCGTGGTCGAACGGGTAGTTGGCTATGCCGAGGCCGGCGCCGATGGTCATTTGCTGGTTGCTCTCTCGATCCCGATGTCCCGAGTATACCCCCGGGTTTCCCGATCGTACTGGTCACGCAGGCGGTCGCCGAGCATGTTGAAGCTCCATACGGTGAGGCCGAGGAAGAGCGCCGGAAAGAACAGAGTCCAGGGTGCTGATTCCATGGTCCGGGTGCCGTCCGCGATCAGCACGCCCCAGCTGGTCTGCGGCTCCTGGATGCCAAGACCCAGAAAGCTGATGAAGCTCTCGGCCAGAATGACCGCCGGAATGGTCAGCGTGGCGTAGACCAGCGCTGGCCCGGCCACGTTTGGTATCACGTGCCGGAACAGGATCCGCCCTCGACCTGCCCCCAGGGTGCGAGCGACCTGAATGTATGCCTGCTCGCGGATCGCCAGGGTCTGGCCGCGGACGATCCGGGCGATGTCGAGCCAGTAGACGGCACCGAGAGCAAAGAAAAACAGCAGCGGTTCGCGACCAAACACGACCATGAGCAGGATGACCACCAGGATGAACGGCACGGCGTAGAGGACGTCGACGATCCGCATCATGATCTGATCGGTGCGACCGCCGCGCAGCCCTGCGAAGGCACCGTAGGGCACGCCGATCAGAATGCTCACCGAAGTCGCTACCAGCGCTGCCAGCAGGCTGACCTGAGCGCCGAGCCAGATTCTTGAAAACAGGTCGCGGCCGATCAGATCGGTGCCGAACCAGTGCGCCGCGTTCGGCCCCACCTCGAGCGCATCCCAGTCGATGGCTTCCGGGTCCCATCCGGACAGCGTCGTTCCGACAGCGGCACCCGCTGCAATCAGCAGGATCCACAGGCTGCAGAAACGGGCCAGCGCGGTACCGAGCAGAGCCGTTTTCAGCGCGCCGAGCATCAGTCGTGCAACCGGATGCGCGGATCGAGCCTGGCGTAGCAGAGATCGACCAGCAGGTTGAACAGCAGGATGAAGGCGGCGTAGACCACAACCACACCCATCACCAGGGTGTAGTCACGGTTCAGCGCTGCCTGCACGAAGTAGCGGCCGATGCCTGGCAGTTCGAACACCTGCTCGATGACCACAGAACCGGTGAGCAGCGCCGCACTCGCGGGGCCGAGGAACGACAGCACCGGCAGCAGCGCGGTGGGCAGCAGATGGCGCAGAACGATGCGCCGCTTCGGCAGGCCCTTGGCGTGCGCGGTCATGATGTGCGGCTCGAGCAACGTTTCGGCGACGCTGCCACGGGTCAGGCGGGCGATGGCGGCGACAAACGGCAAGGCCAGGGCAATGGGCGGCAACACGAAGTGCGCAGGGCTGCCGACGCCACCGGCGGGCAGCCAACCCAGCCAGACTGCGAACAGCAGCACCGCCAGCGGCGCCAGCACGATCGATGGCAGCGCCAGGCCGAGATTGGCGGCGCCCATGAGCAGAGCGTCGGTTCTCGAGCCTGGTGACAACCCGGCGAAAACGCCGATGCTGATGCCGGCAGCAAGGGCGATGCCGAGCGCAGCCAGGCCCACCCCCAGGCTGACGGGCAGACCGGCCCTGATCAGCTCGTTGACGCTGAAGTCTTTCTGCTTGAACGAGGGGCCCAGGTCGCCGGTCGCCAGCATGCCGAGATAGTCCAGGTATTGCCTCGGCAGTGGCTGGTCCAGGTTGTAGGCGGCCAGCAGGTTGGCTTCCACCTCCGGCGGCAGGCGCCGCTCACCGTCGAACGGCCCGCCCGGTGCGGCCCTGACCATAAAGAACACCAGGGTGACGATCACCCAGAAGGTCAGCACGCTGACCAGAGCCCGGGTAAGCAGGTAGCGGGTCATGGGCCCTCGGCAAGCGCGAACCGAAGCGCGCCCGGCCTGCTACCAGGACAGGTAGCGCAGCGGGTGCACATCGCGGGGATTCTCGTGCCAGCCCTTGAGATCAGGATGAACCAGCCGTCGCACCGCGATGCTGTACAGCGGCACGACCGGATGTTCGGTCATAGCCAGAGCTTCCGCCTCGCCCATCAGCTGGTTGCGGCGCTCGATGTCGGCCTGCTGGCGGGCCTCGTTCATGAGCTTGTCGTAAGCAGGGTTGCTGTAACGGCCGTAGTTTACGCCGCCGGCATCAGTCACCAGCAGGTCCAGGTAGTGGCCCGGGTTGTTCTCGCCAATCCAGCCTGCCTGCGCCACCTCGAAGTCACCCTGGCGCAGATCGCTGAAGTGCACCTTCAGCTCCGTGTGATGCAGCCTGGTGGTCACGCCGATCTGGCGCCAGAAGCTGGCGATGGCGAGATTGGTGCGCTTGCCGTCGCCCTCGTCGTAGTAACGCAGCGTCACTTCCAACGGGTTGCCCGCGCCGTAACCGGCTGCGGCCAGCAGCTCCCTTGCCGCATCGGTGCGCGTTGAGGTAGGCAGGTCGAGATGCGCAGCGCGGGGGGCTGCATAGTCGTCAACCAGCTGCGGCACGAAACCCTGCTCCGGAAAGTTGCCCGTGCGCTGCACCTTGTCCGTCAGAACAGCCGGCTGCACCACGATGGCCAGGGCCTGACGAACCCGGGCGTCATCAAATGGCGGCTCGGTGGTGTTGAACACCAGGTAGATCATGGACAGCAACGGCGACACCCGAAGGTGCTCAGCCATGTTTTCCTGCACGCGCTCGAGCTCGTTTGAGGGGAAACCGCCGATCGCGTGTGCTTCTCCGGCTCGATAGCGGTTGTAGGCGTTCTGCTCGTTGGCCAGCGGCAGGTAGCGGGCGGTCCGAATGGCCACATCCTCATGGAAGTGAGGATTGGCGCGGAGGGCAACGTGAGATTGCGGGCGCCACTCCTCGAGGACGTAGGCGCCGTTGCTGACCCAGTTTTCCGCTTTTACCCAGTCGTCGCCTCTGCTCGAGATCACCTGCTGCGGCACCGGGAAGGCGGTGGGGTAAAGCAGCCGCTCGGGCAGATGCGGGTAAGGCTCCTCCAGCTCGACGACGAGCGTAAGATCGTCTGTTGCAGCGACGCCTAGGGCTTCCACAGGCAGCTCGCCGGCGTTGACGGCTCGGGCGTTCTTCAGCGGGTACATGAAATAGGCGAGGCTGGCCGCCGTGTTCGGGTCCAGCAGCCGGCGAAACGCGAAGACGAAGTCGTTCGCATCCAGCGGTTCGCCATCCGACCACTTCAGCCCGTTCCGGATCTGAAAAGTCCAGATGAGCCCGTCCTCGCTGGTGCGCCAGCTTTCGGCCGCGCCGGGGCCGATGTTGCCCCTGGCGTCCATGGCCGTAAGGCCGAGGAAGAGATCGGTGAGGATGGTCTCTTCAAGGCGCAGGTTGTAGCGGTGCGGATCCAGCGTCTGCGGCTCGCCGCCGTTGCCGAGCACCAGGCTGTCTGCGGCCGCCGCCCCGGCGAGGAACATGCTGCCCAGGAGCAGCACCCGGGCATAGAGGATCGGTCTGACTTGCATGGCGGGAACCTTACTGGAAGCGGCATGGGGTGTGCCACGTTGAGGGGGTGGTACGCCTCGCGCATACTGCGCCGCCATGGCTTCACAACCCCGTCAGCTTGTTGCCGATATCGGCGCCACGCACGCGCGCTTCGCGCTGGCCCGAGAGGGCGTGCTGACCGGCGAGAAAGCCGTTCTGCCAACGAGAGATCAGACCCGGGCTGAAGAGCTGATGCGGGCCGCGCTGGCGCAACTGGGTGTCGATTCGGTTTCGGCTGCCTGCTTTGCCGTGGCAGGGCCGGTGAGCGATGGCCAGGTAGAGGTCACGAACGGTGGCCTGCGCTTTGATGAAGTCGCCCTGAGCGGCGCTTTGGCTGCCCCGGTTCGGCTCGTGAACGACTTCTACGCCCTGGCCATGGCGGTGCCCGGATTCAAACGGCTGGAGGTGGTTGGCGGTGACCCGGAGCGAGGCGCGAGCCGGCAGGTGAAGGCAGTGCTTGGTCCTGGCAGCGGCCTGGGCATGAGCGTGCTGCTCCCGGATGGAGCTGCAGGCTGGCGCGTGCTGCCGTCGGAAGGCGGGCATGCTGATCTGGCACCGGGTAACCCACTCGAGCAGGAGCTGCTCAACGTGCTGCAGAGTCGCCACGACGGTGTCTGCTGGGAAACGGTGCTTTCCGGACCTGGGCTGGCCACCCTGCACCAGGCGGTGGCTGACCTTTGGGGCACACCGGCGGACCCGCTGCCACCGGAAGAGATCAGCCGCCTCGGCGCCTCGGTGGAAGATCCTTTGTGCCATCAGACGCTCGAGCTGTTTTTTGCCCTGCTCGGGTCGGCGGCCGGCAATCTGGCGCTGACCGTCTGCGCTCATGGCGGTGTCTACATTGGTGGCGGGATCGTGCCGGGGCTTGCCGAGTTCGCCCGGACCAGCCCGCTCCGACGTCGTTTCGAGGAGCGGGTGGAGCTGGCCGAGCTGGTGGCGGATATTCCGATCTTCCTGATCCTGGACGATGATCCCGGCCTCATGGGTGCGGCGGCCTGCTGCGAAGGTGAGGCCGGGACCGAAGAATCCTGAGAAGCTGCGCGAACAGAGCGTAAAAAGGAGCTTGAGCAAATGGCGGATGACCTCAGTTACACCATTCACGGTGAGTCCATGCAGTTTGTCGACGTCTCGCTGGATCCTGGCGAAACCGTAGTCGCCGAGGCCGGCATGATGATGTACCTCACCGACGGGGTGGACTTCACCACCCGCTTCGGGGACGGATCCGACACCGGGGTGATGGGCAAGCTCTGGGGCGCTGCTAAACGGATGGTGACCAGCGAGAGCCTGTTTCTTACCCATTTCACCAACGAAGGCAGTGACGAGGCTCACGTGGCCTTTGCAGGGCCTTATCCGGGTCAGATCGTGCCCATCGATCTGGCAGAGATTGAAGGAGATCTGCTCTGTCAGAAAGACGCGTTTCTCTGCGCGGCTCGCGGCACCTCAATCTCCATCGCCTTCACCAAACGGCTAGGGGCCGGATTCTTCGGCGGTGAAGGGTTTGTGCTGCAGAAGCTGACGGGAGATGGCAACGCGTTCCTGCACGCCGGTGGCACCATTGTCGAGCATCGCCTGGAAGGCCAGAAGGTGCGGGTGGACACGGGCTGTCTGGTCGCTTTCGAGTCCGGCATCGACTACGACGTGCAGCTTGCGGGTGGCCTCAAGTCGATGATGTTCGGCGGCGAGGGCATGTTCCTGACGACGCTGAAGGGCCACGGCCGGGTCTGGCTGCAATCGCTTCCCTTCGCGCGGCTGGCCGATCGGGTGCTGGTGAATGCCGTTCACCTGAAGCGGGACGGCGAGGACTGAGAGAAGGGCCTTCCCACTCAGTCGCCGCCGAAGGTGCGGATGGCATCGGCAGCGAACCGCGGCTGATCAAAACGATGCCCGAGCGGGTCGACCCCCGTTCGCACCACGACCATATTGCGCTCTGGAATGATGGTTGCGTGTTGCCCCTTGTTACCAGCGGTGGAGTAGGTGCCCGCGGGCAGGCCATGCAGGCCGTCGTAGAGCCAGAACTGGGCGCCGTAGCCCTGACGATCGGGCTGGCGCTGGAAGGCCGGCGCCGGCGCGGCGACGTACGCTGCCCACCCGGCCGGGAGGATGCGCTCGCCGTTCCATAAGCCGTCCTGCAGGTAGAGCAGGCCAAAGCGGGCCAGATCTCTGGCGGTGGTGTAGACCTGGCTCGAGCCGATGAAGTTTCCGGCGTGATCAATTTCCATCCAGGTGTGGTTCATGCCGATCTGGCTCATGAGCTTGTCGTAGGGATAGCGCAGGTATTGCAGGTCGTCGCCCAGCGCCTGACGCAGGCCGAGCAGGAGGAGGAGGGTGTCGTTGTTCGCGTACTTCCAGCGCGCACCGGGCTCTTCTTCCAGCTGGGTGGTTGCTGCTGCGCTTCGCGCATCCTGGCCGGCGAAGTAAACGGCATAGGTGTTGTTGCCGCCGCTGAACAGACCGCTCGACATCCACAGCAGGTCCTGCCAGGTGATCGCCGACCTGCTGTCGCCGGGCCCGGTCCAGTCTTTGAGCCCAACCGGCGCGTCGATCTCCAGCAACCCTTCTGAGGCGGCGATGCCGATAAGGGTTGCGCTGATGCTCTTGGCAGTGGACCAGGTGCGGTAGCCCTGGGTGGGACCGAAACCCTCCCGATAGCGTTCGGCCACAACCGCGCCGTCGCGGATGATGATGACGCTTGCCGTCAGCGACTTCTCTCCGTACGTCTCGCCGTCGAAGGCGGCGTCGAGCAGCTGCCGCTGGCTGCGGTTGAGCCTGGTCTGCAGGGGTGCGGCATCCGGGAACAGCGCGTCCTGGTCGACGGCGGGTCGATCGATGCGGACGCTCGGCAGGTGAGGGATATGGGAGTCGTTCCAGTCCGGTGGCAGCACGGTGCAGCCCATGGGCTCGCGATGCACCACCGTGACCTGCCGGCCGCTGCCATCTCCGGCGCGAACCAGGCCGCGGACCTCATCGATGCTGGGTTCGGGCAAATCGAGCCCGTTGGTGTCGGCCAATTCGACGGCGATGATGTCCTGCAGAGGTCGGCCCATGATGAAGTGAGCCGAGCAGGTGAACAGCGCGCGGAAGCCGGCGGCCATGTAGGGATCCGCGTATTCGGCAACGCCCGCGGGCAAGTGGTAGCGACTCACAGGGCCGCGTTCGGCGGCGGAGCCGATGCTGGCGGCGAGCAGCGTTGCGCTGAGCAGGATCAGGGTGCTTGGTCTCATATCATCGCTCCTGTTGCGCCCGGCCGCGCTTCTGGATGTCTGCCCGGCGCTCGGCAACTTTTTCCGCGCGCACCTCACGCTGGCTGTGCGCGCGGCTGGCGCTCTGCTCGATGTCGAGCCCCTCGGAGAGGCTGGTCGCCCAGCCTTCGTCCATGATCCGCAGGATCTCGCTACGTGTTACCGGCTCGGTGCTGACGATGTCCAGTGCCAGCCCGCGAGCGACGTCGAGCAGGTCTTCCGCAGGCACCACGCGGTTCACCAGCCCCCAGGCCTCTGCCGTTTCCGCATCCAGGAAGTTGCCGGTCAGGGAAAGTTCTTTCGCTCGATTGATGCCGATCAGTCGCGGCAACCGTTGCGACAGGCCCCAGCCGGGCACAACGCCGACCCGGGCATGGGTGTCGGCGAACTTTGCGTCCGGTGAGGCAATCAGGAAGTCACACATGAGCGCGAGCTCAAAGCCGCCGGTGATCGCAAAACCGTTTACCGCACCGATCACCGGCTGCGGCAGGCGCTCCATGGCATCGCTCAGGTCCAGGCTCGAGGTGGTTCGAGCCGCGTCCACCTCGCCGCCAAGCTCCTTGAGATCCAGGCCCACGGTAAAGGCGCGGCCGGCACCGGTGAGGACGATCACCTGAACCGATTCGTCCTCCGCCAGCTGCAGAAGCGTTTCCGAGATTGCCGCCCGCAGGGCGCTGGACAGCGCGTTCAGGGCATCCGGGCGATTCAGCGTCACTACGCAGACGCCATCCTGTTTCTCGGTCAGGACCAGCGGTTCGCTCATAATCTTTCCTCTACGACGATCAATGCGGGACCGGTCAGCATCGGCAAGCGTGCTGACGGCTTTGCCTCCAATGGGCCGGCTGACGTACCATTAGTGTTCCCCAGAGAGCGACTTTAACCGATTGACCCGGGAGGTCATCCCCCGTGTACGGGCGCATGCAATTTGCAGACTTCGTCGTCAGCTGGGCGCTGCAGGCACTCTCACGCAGCCTGCAGAAGGTCAGCGATGCCGGCCGCTCGGAACTCGGTGATCCCAGCGCTGCCGCGCAGCTGAAACCCAGCGATCTCAAAGCCATCACTCAGACCGCTGAGCGGATCTTCTCGCTCTGGCAGATGATGCAGTGGTCGGTGGGCAAGGTGGAGTTCAAACGTGCGCAGGCTGATCTGAAGCAGATCATCGAGCTGGCGGCGGGCGCCAGGGTGCCTGAGCGGCTGGCAGCGGAGCGGCTCATGGAGCGGGCAGAGGGCAAAGCGCTGCGGCTGCTGGAGGGTATCGTCGCCGCGGTGAGCGAGGAAGATCAGGACGCGCCGCTGACCAGAGACCGGCTCGGCGAGCTGCTGCAGGTCGAGTCAACCCGCTGGCGGGAGTACGCGCTGCTGCGACAGATCGAGGAAGAGTCGCTGGTGGAGCACGGCATGCTCCGTGCCTTCGAGAAAGCCGGGGATCTTACGGGCCGGTTGAACAAAATCAGCAGCGAGTCGGGCCGCACTGCCAGCGCCAAGCGGCTGCTGCGAACCGGACGATGGGTGCACCATACCGTCAATCATCTGGAACTTCTGCGACCGGCGCTGTCTGAGGAAGGTAGGACTCGGCGTTGGCACCTGAATCGGCTGGCTGCGAAGCTGGACGAGCAGTGGGCGCTGGAGAAGCTGGCCAGAACGGCGGTGGTGATGGAGCTGCGGCCAAAGGCGAGCGCCAGGCTGGGCAAACTGATCAATGCGCAGCGCAAGCGGCTGGAAACCCAGCGGCGCAAACTGAGTCTGGGCGCCTTTGCCGGTGGCGTCGAAGCGTATCGGAAAGAGGTGGAGGCAGCCGTGGTCGAGCTGCGGCTCGAGCAGGTCAGCCTTCTGCCCCTCGACCAGACGGGTCGACCGGGGCGCGAGATCGGTTGAATCCAGAAAAGGCTTAGAGGAGATCAGGTGAACGCATTCAGCAGGATAATCACGGGCGTGCTCTCTCTCGGCAGCGTCTTGCTCGGGGCCGGCAGCGCCTGGGCCAGCGAGTATGCCGAGGCCTGGGGGCCGGAGGTCGGCTCCACGCCGCCCCTGCTCGAGGCACCCGACCAGACCGGTACGCTTCGCAGCCTGTCTGATCTGGCAGGGGAGCAGGGGCTGCTGCTGTTCCTCAACCGGTCGGCGGATTGGTGACCCTTCTGCCAACGCCAGTTGGTCCAACTGGCAAGCTGGAAAGCCCGTTTCGCAGAGCAGGGCGTGAACGTTGCTGGAATGACCTACGACGAGCAGAACGTGCTGGCCAAGTTCCATGCCGACAATTCGCTCGGTTACCCGTTGCTGCAGGATGTGGACGTGAAGCACGTGAACGCCTACGGCATCCGCAACCTGAACTACAACCCGGGCGACGGGGGCTACGGCATACCGGAGCCCGGCATCCTTTATCTGAGTCCCGATGGCGTGGTGCTGGCGAAATTTGCGGTGCCGGGATACCGAACCCGACCGCCTTTCGAGGAGATTCTTCAGGTCGTGAGCGAGGCGTCCAGCAGTCACAGCCCCTGATGGCGGTGGCTGCCACCAGGCGAGCCCGGCGTCGAAACCGCGGTTGAATAACGCGCCTGGCCCCGTTTAAATGCGCCTCGCATGGCAATTCACCGCTCAACGGCCGATTCTGTCGCAATGATCAGCTCAACCCCGCAACAAACCCTGCCAGCGGCTGCTGCCGTGTCGGAGTGCCGGGGCTGGCGCAGATGGGCCCCCGCAGGGGCTCGATGGCTCGCGCTGGCGAGCACGCTGGCCCTGTCCGGCTGCATGTCCATGGTGTCTTCCTTCACCTCCGGCTTCGCCGAAGATCTCGGCAACTCGATCCTCGACAATCCGGACGTAGAGATGGTCCAGGAGGGAGCGCCCGCCTACCTGCTGCTGATGGATGCCCTTGTCGCGCAAAGCCCGGACAACGCCGACCTGCTGCTGCAATCCTCGCGCCTGACTTCTGCCTACGCGGCGGCGTTCGTCAGCGATCCGGAGCGGGCGAAGCTGATGGCCGACAAGGCGTTTACCGACATGCAGCGGTCGATCTGCCTCAGCATCAGGGACGGCTGCGATCTCCGCACCCGACCTTACGATGATTTCGATGCCTGGGTGGCTGCCCGCAAGGTCGGGGAAGTGCCGGAGCTTTACCAGCTGGCCAGCGTCTGGACCGGCTGGATCCAGGCCAACAGCGACGATTTTGCCGCCATTGCCGAGCTCGGCCGGGTCAAGGCGCTCATGCTGAAGATTGCTGAACTCGACGAGACTTATGACTACGGCGGCCCGCACCTTTACCTCGGCGTGTTCGAGACCTTGTTGCCGCCGTCGCTTGGCGGCCGGCCGGAGGTGGCGAGAAACCATTTCGAGAGGGCCATCGAGATCTCCGAAGGACGTTACCTGATGACCAAAGTCATGTTCGCCGATCAGTACGCACGCCTGCTGTTTGATCGCGAGCTGCACGACCGTCTGCTCGGTGAGGTGATGGCGTCGGATCCGGCGGAGCCGGGCCTGACCCTGATCAACACCGTTGCGCAACGTCGCGCCCAAGAATTACTGGATACAGCCGATGCCTATTTTTAGCTCTAACCGCGGATCGACCGCCGGCTACCTTGGCCTGTTGGCGATCTTCGCCGTCCTCAGCACACCCGCCATGGCGGTGACCTTCAAGGTGGCCACCGTATCGCCGGACGGCTCCATGTGGATGAAGCAGCTCCGGGAAGGTGCGGCGGAAATCTCCGCGCGCACGGAAGATCGGGTGAGCTTCAAGTTCTACCCCGGTGGCGTGATGGGGGACGACAAAGCGGTGCTGCGGAAGATCCGCTCCGGTCAGCTCCACGGCGCGGTGCTCACCGCTGGCGGGCTCAATCAGGTTTATCCGGATATCGAGCTGTACGGCCTGCCCATGGTGTTCAACGACGCGGCCGAGGTTGATCACATTCGCGGGCAGATGGACGACACGCTGCTGTCCGGCCTCTCCGGTAAAGGCTACGTTGGCTTCGGCATCGCCGAGGTCGGCTTCGCCTACGCCATGTCCAAGTCGAGCGTTGCGACCTTCGAGGAGGTTCGAGCGCAGAAGGTCTGGATACCGGACGGTGATCCCGGTGCGGAGCTTGCGGTTCGCACCTTCGACATCTCGCCCATCCCGCTGTCGATCGCCGATGTGCTCGGCGGCCTGCAAACGGGCCTGATCAACACCGTAGCGGTGCCTCCGGTAGGGGCAATCGCGCTGCAGTGGCACACCCAGCTCAAGTACGTGTTCGACCTGCCTCTGCTCTACGTTTACGGCCTGCTTGCGGTCCGTGATCGGCAGTTCGATCGCCTGGATGCGGCGGACCAGGCGGTGGTCCGCGAGGTCATGGGTAACGTCGTCAGGCGGGTAGATGCCCAGAACCGGACCGATCATCAGCGAGCCGTGGAAGTGCTGAAGATGCAGGGGCTCAGCTTCAACGTGCCCACGCCGACAGAGCGCGAGCGCTGGGTCGGCCTGGCCGATCAGGCGGCGAACGAGATGACCAGCCAGGGCATCCTGTCGCCAGATCTGGTAGAAAAGCTCAACGGCATGCTTGTCGACTATCGGGCCTCACTTGACTGATCGTGACTGAACGACTGCTCGCGGGAATCCGCTTCATCGAGAGCGGGCTCCTCGTTGTCCTGCTCAGCAGCATGATTCTGCTGGCGGCGTACCAGGTGATTGCACGCAACTTCTTCGATACCGGGCTGCTCTGGGGAGACGCCCTGGTTCGCGTGCTGGTGCTCTGGGTGACTTTCATTGGCGCCACCATCGCTTCCCGCAATGATGAGCACATCCGTATCGACCTGCTCACCCGCTTCACGGGAGAACGGTCTTCGCTGTGGCTCGACCGCTTCCGCTCGCTGTTTACGGCGTTTATCGCCGGCGTCTTCACCTGGTACAGCTATCAGTTCGTCAAGCTCGACTACGAGGACGGCATCATTGCCTTCGCCTCCGTACCCGCCTGGGTGTGTGAGCTGGTGATGCCGGTGGGCGCGGCGCTCATCTGCCTGCGCTACCTCATCCGAACGGTGACCATCCGATGATGACCTGGCTGCTGGTTGCCGGCCTGCTGCTCGCAGCGTTTGCCGGAGCGCCGCTGTTTGCGGTGCTGATGGGTGCGGCCATGGTTGGCTTCCTGGCAGCCGATATTCCCCTGGCCGTGGTGGCGATCGAGGTGTATCGGATCGTCGACACCCCGCTGCTGGTGACCCTGCCGCTGTTCACCTTCGCCGGCTACGTGCTGGCCGAGGCCCGCACCTCGGAGCGCCTGGTCAACCTGGTGCAGAGCGTGTTCGGCGCCTTGCCGAGCGGCCTGGCCCTGGTGGGCTTCGTTGCCTGCGCGCTGTTCACCGCCCTGACGGGTGCTTCCGGCGTCACCATCGTTGCCCTCGGGGCGCTGCTGTTGCCGGCTTTGAAGAGCGCCGGGTACTCCGACCGGTTCTCACTAGGCCTGGTGACCACATCCGGCTCGCTCGGCCTGTTGCTGGTGCCATCCGTGCCGCTGATCCTCTACGGCATAATCGCCCAGCAGCTCGAAGTGGGTGAGCCTTTCACGATCACCGATCTGTTTATTGCCGGCGTCATGCCGATGCTGCTGATGCTGGCGGCTCTGGTGATCTACACGCTCTGGCACCATCGAGGTGGCAAGATCCCGCGGCAGCCGTTCTCCCGCGAGAAGTTCACTGCCGCGCTCTGGGCTGCCCGCTGGGAGCTGCCGCTGCCGGTGATCATCCTTGGCGGCATTTACTCCGGCTGGTTCGCCATTTCCGAAGCCGCAGCGCTCACGGCGGTTTACGTCACCTTCGTGGAGGTGGTTCTGTACCGGGAGATACCGCTGAAGAAGCTGCCGCAGGTGATGGTGGATTCCATGGTGATGGTCGGTGGCATCCTGCTGATCCTGGGTGTGGCGCTCGCTTTCACCAATTTCCTGGTCGACGCGGAAGTGCCGCAGGCGCTGTTCGAGTTCATGCAGGAACATGTAGACAGCGCGATCACCTTCCTGCTGCTGCTGAACATCATGCTGCTCGTGCTCGGGGCCATGCTCGACATCTTCTCGGCGCTGGTCATCGTGGTGCCGCTGATCCTCCCGGTGGCCGCCGGTTTCGGAATTCATCCGGTTCACCTCGGCATCATCTTTCTGGCCAACATGCAGATCGGCTACTTCACGCCACCCGTCGGCATGAACCTCTTCATCGCCAGCTATCGTTTCAACCGACCGCTGCTCGAACTTTACGCGGCCTGCATACCCTTCATGATCGTGCTGCTGATCGCGCTGCTGTTGATCACCTACGTGCCCTGGTTCAGCATGGCTCTGATCCGATAGCGTTGTTGTCCGGCAGGGGAGAGAGAGTGAGTTTGGGAGCGTCACGCCTGTGAGTCGCATCGCCGTCGTCATAGACCCGTGGGATTACCCGTTCAACGGCACGGTCGTCTCTACCAGACGGTTCATCGACTCGTTGACGCGTGCCGGGTACCGCTTTCAGTTGCTGGCGCTGCCCGGACCGGGCGTTGCCGAGGACGAGGCGTTTGCGCAGCTCTCCATTCCCGGCGTAAACGGCATCATCAACGCCATGAAGGCACCTCTGGCCAAGCCCGATCGGGCGAAGATCCGTCGCCTGCTGGAAGGCTGCGACCTGCTGCACGTGCAGTACCCGTTTTTCCTCGCCTGGGCGGCGATCGAGGAAGCGCGGGCACTGGGCATTCCTGTGGTCTGCTCGTTTCACGTGCAGCCGGAGAACATCCTGCAGAACCTGGGTCTCTCGAGCCGGACCCTGTCGCGGTGGCTGTACCGGTTCCTGATCCGCAGCATCTACAGCAAAGCGACCCAGGTGATCGCCCCGTCTGCGTTCGCCGCCTCGCTGCTCGAAGCGCACGGTTACCAGGGGCCCATCTCCGTCATTTCCAACGGCGTGCCGAACCGGTTCTTCACCGTCGAGCGCCGTCCCCGCCAAGGCAGGCAGTTGCTGTTGTCCGTCGGCCGCCTGGCCCAGGAGAAGCAGCAGGAGACCCTGCTCAGAGCGGTGGCGCTTTCAGCTCACCGTGACCTGCTCGACGTGGTGCTGGCTGGTGTTGGCCCGCGGGAAGAGCGGCTGAAGCGTCTGGCTGCGGAGCTCGGTATTTCGGCGCGGATCGGCTGGGTGGATGACGACGAGTTGCTCTCCCTCTACGGAGAGGCGGATCTGTTCGTTCATGCCGGCACCATCGAGCTCGAGGGGATGTCGGTGCTGGAAGCCATGGCGGCGGGCAACACGGTGGTGGTTTCGGATTCAGCGGACAGCGCCTGCGCGACGCTGATTCACGAAGCGAACGCCCGGTTCGCCATGGGTGATCCGGCCGACCTGGCGAAGCGGATCGACTACTGGATGGACCATCCTGAGCGCCGCCTGGCGCAGGGTCGCAGCAATCGTCAGGATGCGCAGGCGCACGCCCACGAGCGAACCTCCGAAAGGTTGATGCGCTTCTACGAAGAGGTGCTGGCAGATGAGCTGCCCGAAGCAACGCGGCCTCGGCTTACCGGTACGCTTTGAGGCTGGCGCTTGAACAGCCTGGGTAGCGCCCTTGGCCGCTGGGTCGAGTTCTGTGAACACCGACCCCGACAGGTGCTGGCGCTGCTGGCCCTGCTCACCGCCATGGCCGGCCTGTTCGTTGCCGCGAACTTCAGGATCGACTCCAGCCTGGACAAGCTCATCCGCCCGAGCGACCAGCTCAGCTGGTTCGACGCCAACGAGTCGCTGAAGCAGCTGTTTCCTGAGCTCCAGCAGACTTCCGTAGTGGTGGTTTCCGGGCCGGATGCCGGGCGCGTCGATGCAACAGCGTTGCGGCTGCAGGAAGCCTTCCTGGCAGAGCCCAGCTTTGAGTTCGTTTTTGCGCCTGCGCTGGATCCATTCCTGCGCGACCACCGTGCCTACTTCCTCGAGCTGAGCCTGCTCGAGGAGTGGATTCGCGGCGTTCAGTACGACTACGGCGCGACGCTGCGCCTTGCCGACAGCGCCGGGCTCGCAAACGCGGCGGTGACGCTTGCCGATCAGGTTGCCGGAACCGACGGCCTGCGCCTGCCCTCGTCCCTGCGGTCACTGGGGGCGTCATTTGCCGACGGTGTGCCGGAAATCCTCGCCCTGGAGATCTACCCGCACCTGGTCCCTGATGCCGACACGCACTACACCGTGCTCATCCTGAAAGGGATTCAGGAGCACGACCAGCGCTTGCCGAACGAAACCCAGGTCCGGCTGATCCGCTCGATCGTCGAGCGCACTGAGGTGCCGGTCGGGGTTCGAGTCCGGCTCACCGGCGAGGTGCCGCTGGCACATGAGGAGATCAGCACAGCGCTCGATGGCATCGGCATCGCCGGCAGCATCTCGCTGGTGCTCTTGGCCCTGATCATGCACCTGGGGGTGGGCTCCTGGCGCATAATCGCCGCAACATTCACCCTGCTGGGCGTCGGTGTGGTCTGGACGCTCGCCTTCGCGATTCTGACCGTCGGCAGCTTCAACACCCTGGCCCTGATCTTCGTGGTCATGTTCTTCGGCCTCGGGGTCGACTTTTCGGTGCATTTCTCGCTGCGGATGCAGGAAGGCATGCGTGCGGGTGATCGGGAGGATGCGGAGGTGCATGTGGTGCGGGAAATCGGCCCGGCGCTGATGCTCTGCATGATGACCTCATCCATCGCGTTTCTGGCCTTTCTGCCAACGGACTACCTGGGGCTCGGAGAGCTCGGCGTGATTTCCGCCGGCGGCATGGTGATCGCCTTCGTCCTCACCCTTTCCCTGCTGCCGGCGTTTTTCAGCCTGTCCGGATTGCCGCTGCCACGCCCCGCGCGGCTGCCGAAGTTTGTCGTTGGCAGCGGTCTGAGCCCGGCCGCCGTTATCGGGCTGGCCATCGTCATCGGCCTGGCAGCGTTCTATGCGGCCAGGGATCTGAGCTTCGACTACAGCGTGCTGGCGCTGCGTGACGACAGCACGGAGGCGATGAGCACGCTGCTGGAGTTGCAGGACAACGGCGTCTCCACCGACTACAGCATCAACCTGCTGGCTGCAGACGCGGCGGAGGCCGAGTTGCTGATCGCCAGGCTCGAAGCCCTGCCGGAAGTGGGTGCGGTGATCGCGCCGTCGAGCCTTGTGCCTGGCAACCAGAACGAGAAGGCTGCCCTGCTGAGTGAGCTCAGCACGCTCATGAGCACGGTGGACGCCGTTTACCCGGCGGATGCGGAGCTTGCCGTTGAAGAGCTGGAGGGCGCCTTGAGTTACATCGAGGAGCTCAAAGCGGAGGAAGGCTGGGCGCCGTCAGGTGATGACGGCGCGCTGGTTGATGGCTTTCTCAGCGGGCTGGCAGAGCTGAAAGATCAGCCCGAGCGTCTGCGGGCGCTGAATACGGAGCTGAAGCTGGCGCTGGAATCGGAGCTCGAGACGCTCGCGAAGATAACCGCGGCCCAGCCGTTCACCTTTACCGAGCTGCCGGTTGATCTCAGGAAGCGGTTCGCGGCGGAAGATGGACGGCTGCTGATTACCGTGATGCCGGAGGGCGCCATCGATACGCGCCCGGCGATGGATGCATTCGTCCGTTCGGTGATGAGCGTCCGCTCAGACCTGGGTGGTCGAGCGGTGGTGGAGTGGGGCGTTGGCAGCGTGGCCGTGCAGTCCTTTGTCGAAGCGGTCACTCTGGCCGTTGCGCTCATCGCGCTGTTTCTACTGATCTACTTCCGCGGCCTGGTGCTGCCGCTGGTCGTGCTGGTGCCGCTGGCGCTGACCACCGTGATTACCTTCGCCATCGTCGAGCTGACCGGGCTGACCCTGAACATGGCGAACATCCTGGTCGTGCCGCTCATCTTCGGCCTTGGCGTCGACACCGGCATTCACGTGGTGCACCGCTTCGCCGCTGCCGGTGACGTTTCCGAGATGATGACCTCGAGCACGACGCGGGCCGTGATCATCAGCGCCCTGACGACGATCGGCACGTTTTTCTCCCTGTCCTTCTCGCCGCACAAGGGTGCAGCATCGGTGGGCCTGCTGCTCTCCATCGCCATATCCACCATGCTGGTGGCGACGCTGCTGGTGGTACCGGCCTTGCTTTCGGTGGTGCAGAAACGGCAACGGCGTGCCGCGCCCTGATCGTCAGGACTTGTTGCTGCGCATGACGCGCACGTTGGGCAGGATCATCGGCCGCAGGTTGGACAGCGACAGCGGCTTGGCGAACAGGTACCCCTGGGCGTACTCGCAGTCGTGCTCGAGTAGGAAGTTCAGCTGCTCCTGAGTTTCCACACCCTCGGCAACCACTTCCATGTTCAGCCGGTGGGCCATGGCGATCACCGCAGAGGTGATGGCCTTGTCATCCTCGCTTTCGGGGATGTCCATGATGAAGCTGCGATCCACCTTCACCGTGTTGATCGGGAACTTCTTCAGGTAGTTCAGCGACGAGTAGCCGGTGCCGAAATCGTCGATGGCCATGCGCACGCCGAGCTCGTGCAGCTGGCGCACGGTGGTGTTGGCCGCTTCCACGTCGCCCATCAGCATGGTCTCGGTGATTTCGAGCTCCAGAGTGGAGGGGTTGAGGCCGGACTCCCGCAGGTTCCTGCGGATGGTGGCCACCAGGTTGGGGTCGCGGAACTGGCGCGGCGAGATGTTCACGGCAATCTGGATGTTGCGCTTCGCCTGCTCTGAGAGCTCGCGGCCCGTGCGGCAGGCTTCCTCGATGATCCAGTTGCCCATGTCGACGATCGCGCCCGTCTCCTCGGCCACCTCGATGAACTCGTAGGGCGCCAGCAGGCCACGCTCGGGGTGCTCCCAGCGGATCAGGCACTCCACCCCGACAATCTGCTGGTCGGAGAGCCGCACCTTGGGTTGGTAGTGCAGGGCAAACTCACTGCGTTCCAGGGCCCGCCTGAGCTCGTACTCGGTGCGCAGCCGCTTGATCGCGTTGGTGTTCATCTCCTCGCTGTAGAAGTGATAGGTGTTGCGACCGTGCTCTTTGGCCCGATACATGGCCAGGTCGGCGTTTTTCATCAGCGAGTTCGGATCCGTGCCGTCCTGGGGAACGATGGTGATGCCGATGCTGGTGGTGACGACCAGCTGATGGCCGGAGATGTTCAGCGGTTGCCGGAGGGTGTTGAGGATCTTGTCCGCAACCAGGCTGGCGTCACTGGGCGTTTTGATGTCGAACAGCAGCACCGTGAACTCATCGCCGCCCAGCCGGGCAACGGTATCTTCCTGGCGCACGCAGCTGGTCAGTCGGGTGGAGACTTCCTGCAGCAGCACGTCGCCCACCTCGTGACCCAGGGTGTCGTTGACCCGCTTGAACTGGTCCAGATCCAGATAGAGCAGGGCGGACAGATGCCGCGAGCGCTGGGCGTGATCCACGGCCTGGCCGAGGCGGTCGTAGAACAGGCGCCGGTTGGCGAGGTTGGTGAGCGTGTCGTAGAACGCCATCCGCTCCATGCGGTTCTGGCTGCTCTTCATCTCCGTGATGTCGGCGATCTGGCCGATCAGATAGGCAGGCTCGCCCTGAGCGTCGCGCTGCACGACCACGTGGAAGTTCGTCCACAGCTCCAGGTCGTCTTCTCTGAGCATCCGGCACTCGGTTCGAACCGTCTCGTCCTGGCCGCTGCTCAGGCGGGCGAAGGTTGCTTTCAGCTGCGTCCGATCTTCCGCAGGCACCAGCCGGGAGATGTGGGTGCCCTCCAGCGGGTTGCGCTCGTAGCCGAGCACCTCGGAGGCGAAGTTGTTGGCCTGGAAGATCGTGCCCTTGAGATCGATGAGGACGATGCCGATGGGCGAGTTTTCGAACGCGCTGCGGAACCGCTGCTCCGATTCGCGCAGCTTCTCTTCCGCCTGGCGCAGATCGTTGACGTTTTTCGCGATGCAGAGGATGCAGGGCTCGCCGTTGATCTCGATGTAGGTGGCGGAGATGAGCGCCTGCACGCGGAAACCGGTTTTGCTGTGGAAGGCCATTTCCCGGTTCGAAAAGAAGCCCTGCTGGCTGAGCGCGTCTGTTGCTTCGCCCAGCGCGTTGTCGTCTTCGAAGACATTCAGCTCGTAGATGGACTGGCCGACCAGTTCCTCCCGCTCGTACTGCGCGGCGAGCAGAAAAGAGTCGTTGATGTCGTAGATGGTGAGGTCACGCTGCTTGAGGATGACGATGCCGTCCGGACTGCGGGTGAAGACCTGCTCGAACTTCTCCTCGCTCGCCCTTAGCGCTGACTCCGCAGCAAGGCGCTCGGTGATGTCGCGGCCGATGCAGAGCGTGCAGAGCTCACCATCGATCTCCACGTAGCGCAGAGAGATTTCGACCTTGATGATCTGGCCGTTCTTGCAGCGCAGCTGGGTCTCGAGGTCGGTCGCTTCCCGGGAGCGATCGAGCTGGCGGATGATGCCTCGCCGTTCGTCCTGATCTGCGAACAGGTTCAGATCCACCTCCATGCAGCCGATCGCGTCCTCCCGGCTGTAGCCCAGCAGACGGGTGAAGCCGTCGTTGAAGTCGAGGATCAGGCTGTCCGACTGGCGAACGATCAGAATGGCGTCCGGGCTCGAGTGGAAGATCCGCGAGAACCGGGCTTCAGAGCTGCGCAGCTGGGCCAGGGAGGCCATCTGCTCGTGGGTGTCCTTGAGGACGAGCGCAATGGCGTTTTCCTTGTCCCCCATGCCCATCATGGTGGCCGATACGAAGCGGACATTCGGCGTGCGCGCGTTCCGGCCGCCAGGATTCAGCTTCAGCTTGGCGAACTCGGCTGGCCGACCGGCGTTGGCCTGGCACTTCTTGAAGGCAGGGATGAAAGCCTTGTGCTCATCCGCGGCGACGAAGTCGAGGATGCTCGTTCCTTCCAGCGATTTGCCGTTGGCCAGAATGTCCATGGCCGTGGCGTTGGCATAGGTGATGCGGCCGCTGTGATCGGTGTTGATCATCAGGTCGGTGGAGATGTCCAGGGTGCGGTACAGGCGGGCTTCGGACAGGCTGGCTTCCGATTGCGCCTCGTAGGTCGCGGAGTGGTCGAGCACCTGCACCATGATGTACTCGGGCTTGCCGGCATCGTTGCGGAGCAGGTTGGCATGGGCGCTGGTCCAGACCGTTCGTCCGGTTGCGGTGGTGAGGTGGCCTTCGAGATCAATCGTGCTGCCTTCCAGGAGCGCCTGGCGCTGGCTTTGCACGGTATCCCAGGCGGCGCCGGTCAGGAGCTCGCTGAGCGGCCTGCCTCGCAGGTCGGCGAGCTCCCGCTCACCGATTCCTTCAACGGTGCGATTGGCCCAGACGATGACGCCTTCCAGGTCCAGAAGCAGGAGGCCGGCCGGCGCGTCGGCGAAGGTCTGGACGAAGCGGAAGGCTGCCCGACGGCTCTTGATCCGATAAACCAGATAGCCGATCAGGCTGACAACGCCGACCGCGGCCAGGGCCAGCCAGGTGAACTGGGGGTAATAGACGACGACCCAGGCGGCGGCAGCCGCAGCGGCCAGCGGGCCACCGAGAAGCAGGGCGGATAAGTAGCGGTTGTGCAGCATCGTCTGTTGCTTTCGGTTATGCGCGACTATCCTTGGGCACAACCAGGTGGCAATCGTCCATGAATTACACGCTGAAAGTATCCGTGGGCCGTCAGGGCCTCTATGACATCACGCACAAAGTGGCTGATGTGTTGCAGAGTTCCGGACTAAATGAGGGACTGGTCACGCTGTTCGTGCGACATACCTCTGCCAGCCTGCTGATTCAGGAGAACGCCGACCCGTCAGCCAGAGACGACCTGGAGCGCTGGCTGAACCGGCTGGTGCCGGAAGACGACAGCCTTTACACCCACACCATGGAAGGGCCGGACGATATGCCTGCGCACATCAAGTCAGCCCTGACGGCAACCAGCCTGTCCATACCGGTTGCGGAGGGCGCGATGGTGCTCGGCACCTGGCAGGGGATATTTCTCTGGGAGCATCGCCACCATCGCGGTGACCGTCAGGTGATCGTCAACCTCATGGGTTGAATGGCTGCGCCAGCGCTGCTCAGCGGCGGCGCAAGCTGTCCAGATCGGAATCCAGCACCACGTCCATCCAGCGCTTGTGGCCGTCCGGGTCGAGAATCATGGACGCGAAGTAGAGCAGCAGCTCTCTATGGGTCTGATTCAGTCGGGCCGCCTGCATGGCCAGCTCGCCGGCCTTACTGTTCACGAAGCGGAAGCACTCGGTGAGGTTCCCTTCCTCGCCGAGGACGACGCCGGCCCTCTCGTTCAGGTAGTCGTGCAGCGGCTCCAGGTCAGCTTCGGTCAGGCCCACGTCGTCCGGGTTGAGCACGATGTTGGCCCATAGGGTGGCCAGATATAGCCGGTAGAGATCGCGATCGACGAAGCGTTCGGTCACGCAGGAGCGCTCCTCGATGTCGTCCAGGATCTCCTTGAATCGCTCTTCCAGGTGGGCATTGCTCATGGCGGCAGTGTAACCGTCCGCTCGACACTCAGGCGAGCGGATTTGCAATGTTGCCGGGGTCGGTTAACGTATTTGGCCTTTCATTTCGGGGTTAATACCTACGTGCTCAAGCTGGATGCGATGCAGTTACCGGACGCCACCGAGGCGCTCCGCGAAGAGGTCCGGTCGTTCATCTCGGAGAACCGGACGCTGATTGGTCGACCGAACTCTGATTTCACCACCGGCCACGATCCGGAGTTCTCCGCCCGGCTCGGTGAGCGGGGCTGGATCGGGATGACCTGGCCGAAAACCTACGGCGGAGGCGAGCGCACTTTCTTCGAACGCTACGTCGTCACCGAGGAACTGCTGGCGGCGGGCGCGCCGGTGAGCGCGCACTGGATCGCCGATCGGCAGAGCGGCCCGCTCATCCTGCGTTTCGGCAGCGACGCCCAGAAGACGGACTACCTGCCGGCGATCACCCGCGGCCAATCCTATTTCTCCATCGGCATGAGCGAGCCGAACACGGGTTCTGATCTGGCCAGCGTGCGCACGACGGCCGTGCAGGAAGGGGACAGCTGGCGAATCAACGGCACCAAGCTCTGGTCCACCGACGCCCATCGGAACCACTACATCATTGCCCTGGTGCGGACAGATCCCGGATCCGAACGTCATGCCGGCCTGTCGCAGATCATCGTCGACCTGAAAAACGACGGGGCCGTGGTTCGGCCGATCAAGAACATCGGCGGCGGCGAAGATTTCAACGAGATCGTCTTCGACGATGTGGTGGTGCCGCTCGACCGGGTGGTCGGCGAGCCTGGCAACGGCTGGCAACAGGTGACCAGCGAGCTTGCTTACGAGCGTAGCGGTCCGGAGCGCTTTCTCTCTGCGTTCAGGGTGCTGGTGGAGTTCGCCAAGGCGGCAGGCAGGGAACCGAGCACCGCGGAAGCGTCGGTGATCGGTCGGGCAGCCGCCCACCTGATGGCCATGCGCCGGATGTCCATATCGGTGGCCGGCATGCTGGAAGCCGGCAAGAGCCCGGAGGTGGAAGCGGCGCTGGTGAAGGCGCTCGGCAACGATTTCGAGAAGCTGCTCCCGGAGATGGTGCGGCTGGCGCTGTCCGGCAGCGCCCCCTCTGATCCGGCCTGGGCGGAGTTCCGGCAGAGTTATGCCGACACGCTCCTGCTTTCTCCCTCCTTTACGCTGCGCGGCGGAACCCGCGAGATACTCCGCGGGGTGATTGCCCGCGGTCTGGGGCTGCGCTGATGGACACACGACAGATGCTCATCGATACGGCGGAGAAGATGTTCGCCGATCACTGCGACAAAGCGCTGCTCGACGCCGCAGAGCAGGGCCAGTTCCCGGAGGCGTTGCTCGGCGTGATCAGGGAAGGGGCCTTTCAGCAGCTGGCCATGGCCAGCTCCGGCGTCGAGCTCGGCGATGCGCTGGCCGTGCTGCGCGTTGCCGGGCAGTGTGCGCTGCCGCTGCCGCTGGCCGAGATGCTCCTGGCGAACCGCTGGTTGAACGAGGATGCGGGGATCACGTCCATCGGCTTTGGTGACGCGTCCGGTGCGAGCGAAGTGCCCTGGGGGCGGGCCGCAGATGCCGTGATCGCCCTGTCTGCAGACGGCGGCGCGCAGCTGCTGACCGAGCTCAGCGTCGAGCCCGGCACAAATCTGGCCGGGGAGGCCCGGGATCAGGTGCGGGCGGGCGCGGCCCGGCCGCTGGAGATCGCTGAAGATGCCTACGCCTTAATGGCGCTGACCCGGGCGGTGCTGATGGCCGGCGGCCTCGAGGGCACGCTGGCCATGTCGCTCGACTACGTCAGCGAGCGCGAGCAGTTCGGCCGACCGATCTCCAAGTTCCAGGCCATCCAGCATCACATGGCGGTGATGGCTGCGGAGACGGCGGCCTCGATTCGAGCGGCCGACGCGGGGCTGGCGGGTATCGGCAGCGCGCGGATGCGCGAGGAAGTGGCTGCGGCCAAAGCCAGGATCGGCGAAGCGGTGGGTGTGGTTGCTGAGCTGGCGCACCAGGTGCACGGCGCGATGGGTTATACCCACGAGCATCGGCTGCACCACACCACGCGTCGGCTCTGGGCCTGGCGCGACGAGTTCGGCACCGAGCAAATCTGGCAGCAGGAGCTCGGGACCACGCTCGCGCAGCTGGTTGCCGATAAGGGCGGTGACGCGCTCTGGGACTTCATCGCTACCCGTGGCTGATAACGGGCAGGACTTCCCTGAGCGGCCGGAACCGCCGCTGCCGCTCGGCATCAGTGAGTGCCTCCTCGGCAACGAGGTTCGCTATGACGGCACCGGCGCCCGCTCTTCGTTCCCCCACGCCATTCTGAAAGGTCTGTACACCTATCAGGGGATCTGCCCGGAGGTCGGCATCGGCATGCCGGTGCCGCGGCCGCCCATTCGCCTGGTCGCCCGCGCGTCGGACGCCGAGCCCCGGCTGATCCGAGCCGTTGGCGTCGCCGACAGCTCGCTCGACTACACCGACGCCCTGGCCGGGTTCGCCAGAGACACCGCACCTGGCCTCGGTGGCCTTGCCGGCTACGTGCTCATGAAGAGCTCGCCATCCTGCGGCCTGGAGCGGGTCAAGGTGTACCGCGAGCAGGCGGATGGCACCATCGGCATGCCCAAGCGGGAGGGACGTGGCATCTTTGCCGAGGGTCTGGTGGCGGCACAGCCCAACCTGCCCCTGGAAGAATCCGGACGTCTTAACGACGAGGTGCTGCGCGAGAACTTCGTTACCCGCACCTTTGCCTATGCGCACTGGCAGGCGCTTAAGGCAACGGGGCTGACCGCGAAGGGGCTGGTGGAGTTTCACAGCCGCTACAAGTACCTGCTGATGGCACACAGCGTGCCGGCTTACCAGGAGGCGGGCCGTTTGCTTTCGAACCTCAAAACCGATCTCGAGGCCATTTCGGAACAGTACATCTCCCTGCTGATGCGAGGTCTCGCCAGGCCTGCCTCACGGGGTGGTCACGCCAACGTGCTCGCGCACCTGCAGGGTTACCTGAAGCGGGTGCTGGATGCGCCCAGCCGACAGGAACTGGCCACCCTGATCGCGGCTTATCGGCGCGGCGAGCAGCCGCTGCTGGCGCCGCTGGCGGTGCTGAAGCATCACTTGAACCGGCATCCCGACACCTACGTGCTCTACCAGACCTATCTGGACCCTCATCCTCCCGCCGCTGCGCTGCGGCGGGGCCTGTGACGGCTGGCAGCGGCTAGCCGAGCCCGACCTTCTCCAGCAGGCCCGGCCACCTCGGGTCGGAGCGTAAGGGCTCCAGCACGTAGAACTGGCGCAGATCGGCCAGCCAGGTGTCACGTTTCAGAACGGCCCGCTCCAGCCACTCGAAGGCTTCGTCCACGCGCCCCTGGTGAGCGTAAGCGCCGGCTACCTGATAGTAAGGTGACGGCGATTGCTCAATGAGCGTCGCGAGGGCCGATTCGGATTCCTCCAGCCGACCGAGATCGAAGTAGGCGAAGCTCGCGCCCCAGAAACGGTGGGTCCCACCGATCGCGAGAAACTCCGCCAGGGCTTCCTCCGGCCTTTCCTGCCGGAGCGCCAACCAGCCCTGCACAACTCTCACGGTGTCCGAGTTTTCATCGATCGCTCGGAGCTCACGCAGTGCCGCCTCGGCTTCGGCAAACCGTCCGTAGTTGATGCAGGCGATACCGAGGTTGCCCTGAATTGTCTGCGAGAGCGGATCTGCCTGAGCCGCCTTTCTGTACGTTGCCAGCTCCTCCTCCCGGGTGCCGCACTTGCCCAGCCAGGTGGCATAGGTGTTCAACACCGACGGGTTGTTCGGTGCCAGCTCAACGGCGCGTCTGATCAGCTTGCCTGCTGCCTCGAACTGCCAGCGCCAGTAGAACTGAATCCAGCCCAGACCGCTCATGGCGTTCACGTTCTGCGGATCGAGCTGCAGGGCCCTCTCGAACGAAGCCATGGCGAACAGGAAAGCACTCTCCGTCTCCGACACCTTCTGGCCGGCCTTGTTGACCATCAGCGTGCCCAGGGCAGACCAGGCGTCGGCAAACTCCGGATCGATCGCTAGAGCCTGAGTGAGCAGCTGCTCCAGCTTCTCGATCGTGCTCGGCGCGTTGTCACCCTCCAACGGCTTGCTGCGGAGAAAGAGCTCGTAAGCCCGCGGATCGACGGAATCCCTGCTCGAGGCAACAAACAGGCTGGACGCAGACAGCGCGCTGGTGGCCGCCTCGGCGATATCGTTCTGAATCTGGAAAACGTCGCGGAGCTCTTTTTCCCAGGACTCGGACCATACCTGGAAACCGCTCCTGGCCTCGATCAATTGCGCGTTGACCCGCAGCCGATCCTCGGACTTTCTGACGCTGCCCTCCATCACGTAGGCAACGCCGAGCGTCGCCGCAACTTCTTCGATGCTGGCCGTCGTCCCTTTGAACTTGAATGCCGAGGTGCGAGCCGCCACCCGAAAATCTGAGGCGCGAGAGAGGAGGTTGATCAGCTCCTCGGTCAGCCCGTCGGCGAAGTAGGCATCGTCGTCGTCCTGACTCCGATTGACGAACGGAAGAATGGCGATGGACTTGGGGTCTACTTCCCGCGCCGCCGGACGGCTCTGATCGGCAGCAGCCCCTGCGCTGGAGCCCTTTGATGGCGGGGCGGGTCGTTCCATGAGGGTCGCGATGTCAGCGAGCAGTCGGCCCGGCGCTTCTTCCTGTGATCCCCCCTGCCAGCCCACCAGATTGGCGGTCTGGGTGCTGCGGAAGGCCAGCGGCGGGCGGACGTCGTCGATCAGAACCGGGGCCAGCACTTTCCGCTCCAACCCCTCGTTGGCTTCGTTCCGAACCCAGTTGGACTCTACGGATGCCGCCGACCAGACGACCACCACGCAGCTCGCGGCGTCCAGCTCTCGCTCGATCACGCGATCGAAGCTTTCGCCGGTAGCGATGTGCCGATCCCACCAGACGGAAAAACCCGAGCGCTCGAGCATCTCGACCAGTAGTCGGATGCGCTCACGATCCTCTGAGGCGTAAGAAACGAAGATGTCGGCCATTGCTGTCGTCAGCACCCTCCCGGTAGGCAGAACCTACCGGGGTGAGGCCACTTGAGCAACGAACGGTTGTCTCAGGCCAGCAGCGGATCTTCATCCGGATTCAGCTGCGAGGACGATTCCTGCAGGCTCTGCTGCCGGTAGAGATCGTAGTAGTGCCCCCGCGCATCCATAAGTGCTTGGTGGCTGCCGGTCTCGGTGATCCTGCCTTCCTCGATCACCAGGATCCGGTCGGCATTGCGAATCGTCGACAGCCGGTGCGCGATCACGAAAGCGATCCTACCTTCCAGCACGTTGGCAAGCCCGCGCTGGATGTGCTGCTCCGTTTCGGTGTCTACCGACGAGGTCGCTTCATCCATGACGAGGATCTGCGGGTCGGCAAGGATCGCCCTGGCAAAGGAGACGAGCTGCTTCTGGCCGGCTGACAGTCGGCTGCCGCCTTCGCCGGTTGGCGTGTCGTAGCCTTCCTCCATCTCGTTGATGAAGTCGTCTGCACCGGCGAGCCTGGCCGCCGCGATCACCTCATCGTCGGACGCGTCGAGCCGACCGTAGCGGATGTTGTCCATGATCGAGCCGCTGAACACGTGCGCGTTCTGCAGCACGATGCCCAGATTCGACTGCAGCCAATGCAGGCTCCTGTTGCGATAGTCCATGCCGTCGATCAGCACGCTGCCCTGGGTCGGCTCGTAGAACCGGCAGATCACGTTCACCAGCGTGCTCTTGCCGCCGCCGGTCGGGCCGACGATGGCAATGGTTTCACCTCGATTGACCCGCAGGTTGATGTCGGCCAGCACGGGCTTGGCCGGATCGTAGGCAAAGCCGAGCCCGCGCAGCTCGATCTCACGGATCGCGTCTTCGCCCCCGTCCGCTGCAAAGCGCGCGTCCGCTGCGAAGCGGCCGTCCGCCTGCTGATGGTGCCTCGTCATCGCGTCGCGCACGGATTCCGAGTCCTTGATCTCCGGATCGGCCTCGATCAGCGACAGGATGCGCTCGGCCGAGGCCTGAGCCATCTGCATCTCAGCAAACCAGTGTCCGAGCTGCTCCACCGGGTCGAAGAAGTGCCGGGTGTAGGCCATGAAGGCCACCAGGGTACCGGCGCTGATCAGGCCGTCGAGCAGGTCGATGCCGCCGATCGCCAGCGCCAGCCCGGTCGCGAGACTGGCCAGGGTGATGACGATGGGCACGTAGATGGCTGCCTGGGTCAGGTTGGTAACCGAGGCGCCGTACATACGATCGGTGAGGTTCTTGAACTCATCCAGGTTCGCCTCTTCCCGGACGAACGCCTTGCTCGTCAGCACGCCCATGATGGCCTCGTTGTAGGAGCCGGTGATCCGGGAGTTGGTCGCCCGTACCTGGCGCGCGGACTTCAGTATCCGCCGCTGAAACTTGGTGGAGACCCAGCCGAGCAGGGGCAGGATGGCCAGCACCACGATGGCGAGCTTCGGGTTCATGAACAGCATGGCGATGGCGATGCCGAGCATCATCGTGGTGCCCCAGACCAGATCGAGAAAGCCCCAGGCCAGGATGTTCGACAGCCGCTCGCAGTCGGACGTCATCCGCGCCATCAGCCAGCCGACCGGGCGGTAGTCGTAGAAGCTGAACGACAGCCGCTGCAGGTTGGCGAAGCCGTCCTTGCGGATGTCGTGGCTCACGTGGGTGCGGATCTTGCCGCCCATCCAGATGAAGCCGCCAATGGAGAGGGCGATCCCCAGCGTGCACACCAGATAGGCGAGGATCCAGGGCGTGAGCGAAGCGTCCGCGCCGAGCTCCGACACCTCGTCCACCACTCCCTTGGTGATGAGCGGGTAGGCCACCTCCGCGCAGGCGGTGGTGAAGGCGAAGAAGCCGAGCCAGGTCAGATCCTTCGGGTAGCGCTTGGCATAGCCGAACAGCTTCTTCCACAGATCCAGGTTCATGCGCGCGGCGAGCGCGTCGTCATCAAACCCGTCGTCGTAGTTTTCGTCGTCGTAGTTATCCACGTGTGCTTCCTCCTTCTGAAGATGCACCGGAGTGCGCAGTCATGTCCGCCTCGATGGAGGCGTCCAGCGCACCCTGAATTTCACACAGCCGTCGGTAGGGGCCGTCGGCGGCCGCCAGCGACGCGTGGTCGCCGATCTGTGCCACCCGGCCTCGATCCAGCACCAGGATCCGGTCGGCGTGCATCACGCTCGACAGCCGATGGGCGATGATCAGCGTGGTCTGCCGGCCTTTGCGCCTGGCCAGCGCCGCCAGAATTTCCCGCTCCGTTCCGGTGTCGACGGCGGACAGGGAGTCGTCCAGCACCAGCACCGGTGGGTCTTTCAGCAACGCTCTGGCCAGCGCCAGCCGCTGCCTCTGGCCGCCGGACAGGGTCACGCCGCGCTCGCCGACCATGGCCTCGAACCCTTCCGGGAAGCTCTCGATGGACGAGTGGATGGCCGCGTCCTGGCAGGACTCGATGATCTCCAGCTCCGGCGCGTTCGGCCGCCCCACCATCAGGTTGGCGCGGATGCTCCGGGAGTAGAGAAACGGATCCTGCAGAACCACCCCGACCTGAGCGCGCAGCCACTGGCGGTTGAGCTGGGTAATCTCCTGACCATCGAGCAGCACCCGGCCGGACTGATAGGGATACATGCGCAGCAGCACCCGAATCAGGCTCGACTTGCCGGATCCCGGCGGGCCAACCAGTGCCAGGGTTTCCCCGGGCTCGATGGCCACGCTCACGTTCTCGAGCACAGGCTTGTCCGGGTCGTAACCGAACGTCAGGTTCTCGAAGACCAGCGCGCCTTTGGCACGACCGCTTGCCGGGGCCAATTCCTGGCTCTCTTCCGGCTCGTCCAGGATCTCATTGATCCGGCCCATGGACACCACTGCCTTGCCGGTATCGGTGAGCACGCGGCCCAGCTGCCGGATCGGCCAGATGACCATGGAGACGTAGGTCATGAACGCAAACAGCTCACCCACCGTCAGCGTGCCGGCGATGATGAAGGTGGCGCCGGCAATCAGCACCACGCCGATCTGGCTCATGGCGAAGAAATCGCTGATGCCCCAGTACCAGCCCATCAGTCGGATCAGGCGGTAATTGTGGTTGCGAAAGCTGGCGTTCTTGACGCCGAACTTCTCCGTCTCGTACGCCTGCCGGGCAAATGCCCGAACCACGCGGATGCCGGTGAGATTTTCCTGCAGGGTGGCGGTCATCTCTGCCTCCGCCTCGTCGGTCACCTGGAACACCTCCTTCACCTTGGAGAAGAAGATGTAGGCGCCGACCACCAGGAACGGCATCATGCACAGAGACAGCCAGGCCAGATCGCTGTTCATGTAGAACAGGAACGGCAGCACGCAGAGCAGCAGCATGATGGCCCGTCCGATCTCCACCACGTCGCTGGAGAGGAACACCCGCAACGTTTCCACATCCGAGCTCGAGCGCTGAACCAGATCGCCCGTGTCGGCGGTGTCGTAAAAGGCCGCGTGCAGGTTGTGCATGCGCTGGTAGATGGTTTCCCGGAGCCGTCGAACGATGTTTTCGGAGGCGGTGGCCGCAAGCCGGCCGCGGCAGAACAGAAAGAGACCACCCATGGCGGTGACCAGCACCGCCAGCAGTGCCGACAGGATCAGGTAGTTCAGGTAGGGCGAGCTATCGCCCATGGCCTGGGCAAGGCTCAAGAGCTGCGGCTGGGCGAACGAGAAATCACGCTCCACCACCACGTCGATGGCGTACTTGCCGATCAGGGGCGCGCCGAACATGAACGCGTTCATCAGCGCCATGGAGATCACGGCGCCGACGTAGGCGATACGCTGACCTTCGGTGATCCGCCAGAGGTTATAAGATTGTTGTTTGTTGCTCATCGCTCAAGTCCAGAAATGCGAAACGAAATACGTTTGGGTGCCGATCCGTTTGCCGGGGCGCCTCGAGCGTCTGTTCGTGTCTGTAAGCGTTCGTTGAACGCGAGGGACTTAACGATGTGGTCGAGGATCGCCTGGGCGCGTTCCTCGAGGGGGCTGAATCAGCTCAAGGAAACGCTACCGGTGCCGGTGCAATGCCACCTGCTGCCGGCGTATAGCCGGAGCCGTGCATCACAGCGGTTTTGCGGTTTCTGATGTATGTCTCTCTGTACAACATGTAGTACACCCCTATACATCCGGTTTCCGTGAGTGAAACGCATGCTCGAATAAGCACGAGCGAGCGAAGTGCGCGGATCTTAAACCCAATCAGTCCTGCTCTTCAACGTTTACCGTCGGCTCTTTGCTGCCTTCCGTCCACCGGTTCGTCAGTAGCGACGGCTGCGCGGCATCTTTGCGCTGGATTTGGCCGAGCCACTATCATGCCCTCCAGACTGACCATCACAGCGAAGCGATGACCGAAGAAGAGCGTACAGGCGAGCGGCTGACCAGAGCACGTCGCCTGCTGGAGATCCTGGAACTGGAACGGATCGAGGAGAATCTGTACCGCGGGCTCAACGAAGCGCGCGGCAACTACCGCCTGTTCGGCGGCCAGGTGCTCTCTCAGGCGCTCCGGGCGGCCTGCGCGACCGTCTCCGAGCGTCAGCCGCACTCGGTGCATGGCTACTTCATGCGGGCGGGGAACGCGGATCTGCCGGTGCTCTATGAGGTGGACCGGATCCGTGACGGCCGCTCCTTCACCACCCGGCGGGTGGTGGCGATCCAGGAAGGCAAGGCGATCTTCAGCCTCAGCGTTTCCTTCCAGATCGAGGAGCAGGGATTCGAGCACGCCGCCTCCATGCCCAACGTGCCGCCGCCGGAAGAGCTGGAAGACGACATGCTCGTTGCCGCCCGGCTCACGGGTGAGCAACCGAACCTGAGCCCCATGGCGGGTCGACCGCGCCCCTTCGAGACCCGGTCGGTGTTCGAGTTCGGTACCCCTGCCTGGGAGGAAAATCGACTCTGGAACCCGGTGTGGATCCGATTTGCCGCGGACGTGCCGGAAGGTGACGAGACCCTGGCCCGCTGTCTGCTCGCCTATGCCTCCGATATGGGCCTCGTTTCCACCAGCTTGCTGCCGCACGCCCAGCAGCAATCCAGAGACCAGTTTCAGATGGCCAGCCTCGACCACGCGCTCTGGATCCACCGGGCAGTGCCCATGAACCAGTGGCTGCTGTTTCACAAGCACACCACCACGGCCTCCGGTGCCAGGGGCCTGGTGCACGCAGCGTTCTACGAAGCCAGCGGCGGTTTGCTCGCGTCAGTCACCCAGGAAGGCCTGGTGCGGGAGATCAGGGCTCCGGAAGCGCGCTGAGGCGCTGAGCGCTCAGTCGGTAAAGTACGCCACGTCCAGCACCTCAAACGCCGGGCTGACCGCGCCCGTCAGCAGCATCATGGCCGCCGTCTCGTCGTCCGGCAGCGGGATGTGCGTGGCGTCCAGCCGTTCCTGGCCCCAGGTGGGGTCGTAAGGCTGCCACTCACCGTCCAGATGGATCTCGGTCCAGGCGTGATAAGCGAAGGCGGGTTCCTGGCCATCAGCATAGGCGAGACCAAACACGGTGCGCGCCGGCAGGCCGAGGCTTCTCGCCAGGCTGGTCAGCAGATCGGCGAACTCGGTGCAGTCGCCCACCCGGCTTTCGAGCAGGGTCAGGATGCTCTGTGGTGGGTGGCCGGGCTTGTAGGTGATGAACTCATGCACGAACTGATTCAGCGCCCGGGCGCGTGCTGCATCGGTGTCTGCCTCTCCTGCGGCGGTGCCTGCCAGGGCCCGGATCTCGGGGTGCCGGGCAGGGATGGCCACGGTTTCCTCCCGATGTTCTGGACGAACCCGACCGTTTGCACGCGGGCTGTGCCGCTGCTCGAGGATCCACTGCCCGGCAATGGACCTGGCGGCGGGGAACAGATCGTCCGGCGCTTCGTGGCCGACGATGGCAAGCGTCAGCTGGCTGATCTCGGTGTGGTTCGGCAGCCGGCGGTCGAGCGGGATGTGATAGCTGGCTGCCTGCAGCGTGCTTCGCGGCGCCAGAGCCTCCGCTTTCGGCACCAGGTTCAGGTTGAAGAGCCCGGCGATGGTCATGGCTTCCGGTGCGAGCCGGTGATCCAGCCGGATGCGGGTGGCGGAGTAGGGCGCACCGTTTTCGATGGTGTATCGACCTGCGTCATTGGCGACCACATCGAAGATCCGCCGGACCGGCTCCAGGCGATCGAAGTTCAGAGACATCACCGATCTCGAGCGGCCCGCTTCCGGTCGGGCGCGGGCAAGCCACAGCTCGAAATCCAGATAGTCGGCCAGGCTGTATTGCCAGCTCAGCCGGGAAGCGGCGGAGCCGTCGTCCGGCAGCCGGCTGGCCAGGTAGCCGGCGCCGTCCGCTTCGATCCGCACGCCTTCCTGCTGGTCGCGGCGGGACTGCAGCTGCTCCGCCGCCAGCAGCGCATGCGGCTCTGCGGCGGCGAAGGTCCGGCGGCTGGTCGTGGCAGCGGGGTCGTAGGGATTCATCGCGAAGCGCTGCTCGCTCTCGAAGACCCAGTTGCCGTCGCGATCCCGGTAGTTGTGCGTGCGCAGATAGCCGAGGTGCTGGTCGTCCAGGGTCAGCGCGTACCAGCGCTCGCCGGCCAGGGCCTGGGCCTGCCGGGTAAGCACGGTGCTCGGCCCTGCGAGCTGGAACGCCAGGCCGGCGATCAGCGCGCAGATCAGCGTCGCTACTAGAATCCTGCCAGCCATCGAATCGGATTAAGGGACGTCTGCGGGGCGGCGATTATACATGGCGCCGCCGACACGCCAGATGGCTTGACCAGCCTGCTAGAATAGCGGGCTTCGCGAACGGCGGCGCTCAGCGCCCGGCAGTCACCCGTAGCAACCCGAAGCAACATGAGGCAAGTATGAGCAGCACCACCCCCGAAGTTCAGGACTTCATCCGGCAGCGCATTCAGCGCGACCTGGACGAGGGTGCGGTGAGCCAGGGCATCGTGACCCGATTTCCGCCGGAGCCGAACGGCTTCCTGCACATCGGCCACGCCAAATCCATCTGCCTGAACTTCGGCGTGGCTGAAGAGTTCGGCGGCCAGACGTACCTGCGGTTCGACGATACCAACCCGTTGAAGGAGAGCGAGGAGTATGTGGACGCCATCGCCCGCGACGTGGCCTGGCTCGGCTTCGACTGGGACGACCGGCTGACCTATGCCTCTGACTACTTCGAGCAGCTCTACCAGTTCGCCGTCGAGCTGATCGAGAAGGACAAGGCGTTCGTCTGCTCGCTCTCAGGTGAAGAGATACGGGAAACCCGCGGCACGCTCACCGAGCCCGGCACGGATAGCCCCTACCGGAACCGCAGCGTCGAGGAAAACCTCGATCTGTTTGCCCGCATGCGCGCCGGTGAGTTTGCCGACGGCGAGCACGTGCTGAGAGCCAAGATCGACATGGCTTCGCCCAATCTGAACATGCGCGACCCGGTGCTCTATCGGATTCGTCATGCTCCGCATCAGCGGACGGGGGATGCCTGGGTCATCTACCCGATGTACGACTTCACCCATTGCATCAGCGATGCGCTGGAGGGCATCACCCACTCACTGTGCACCCTGGAGTTTCAGGATCATCGGCCGCTCTACGACTGGGTGCTCGACAACATCAACGTCAACTTCCACCCGCCGCAGATCGAGTTCTCGCGGTTGGGCCTGACCCACACCGTGATGAGCAAGCGGCTGCTCAACTCGCTGGTAGACGAAGGCGTGGTGGAGGGCTGGGACGATCCGCGGATGCCGACCATCGCCGGCCTGCGCCGACGCGGCGTCACCGCCGCAGCCATCCGTGAGTTCTGCCGGCGGATCGGTGTCACCAAGCAGGACAACGTGATCGAGGTGGAGCTGCTCGAGTTCTGCGTGCGTCAGGATCTGGAGAGCACGGCGCCGCGCGGCATGGGCGTGTTGGAACCGCTGAAAGTGACCCTCACCAACTACGAAGGCGAAGGAGAGCTGCTCACCGCACCCTGGCACCCGCAGCAGAGCGATCTGGGGGAGCGGGAGATCCCGTTCTCCGGCGAGCTGATGATCGAACGGGAAGACTTCAGCGAAGACCCGCCGAGGAAGTACAAGCGCCTGTCTCCCGGCGAGATGGTCCGGCTCCGCTACGCCTACATCATCCGCTGCGACGAGGTGGTGAAGAATGATGCCGGTGAGGTCGTCGAGCTCAAGTGCAGCTACTTCCCGGAATCGAAGAGCGGCAGCGACACCAGCGGCCTGAAGCCGAAAGGCGTCATTCACTGGGCGGACGCGAAAGCCGCGGTGCCCGTGCGTGTGCGCCGCTATCAGCATCTCTTTACCGACGCCGAGCCGGATCTGAGTGATCTGCAGGCGGCGCTGAACCCGGACTCGGTGCTCGAGACCCGGGCGCTGATCGAGCCGGCCATGGCCGCCGCCGATAACGGCCGCTTCCAGTTCGAGCGGCAGGGCTACTTCTGCCGGGACGAGCAGGAAGCGGATCTCTACCATAGGACGGTGACGCTTCGAGACAGCTACAAGCCGGGGGCTTAACGCGATGAGCCAGCAGGTCACGATCATGGAGGTGAGCCCGCGGGACGGCCTGCAGAACGAGGCCGCGTTGCTCAGCACCGAGGACAAGCTCGATCTCATCGAGCGATCGCTGGCCAGCGGCGCGAAGCGCATCGAGGTCACCAGCTTCGTGCATCCCAAAGTAGTGCCGCAGATGGCCGACGCGGAAGCGGTGGCCATGGGCTTGCCGCAGCGAGGCGACGTCACCTACACCGGGCTGGTGCTCAATCGTCGTGGCTACGAGCGTCTGCTGGCGACCGAGCGGCTGAATGAGGCCGGCATCGTCATCCCTGCCAGCGATACCTTCGGCGCCCGCAATCAGGGCATGACCATCGCCGAAGGCCTGGCGATGGCGACGGACATACTCCGCGACGCCCGGGGCCGCGGGTTCCGGGCCCAGGTGACCATTGCCGTTGCTTTTGGCTGCCCTTTCGAAGGGGAAGTGGCGCCAACCACCGTGCTCGAGATGGCGCGGGCGCTGGCGGAAGCGGGGCCGGTGGAGATCGGCCTGGCGGATACCATCGGTGTGGGTGTTCCCGTTCAGGTGCGGGAGCTGTTCGGCGCGCTCAAGGCCGAGTTCGGCGAGCAGATACCGCTGCGCGCGCACTTCCATGACACCCGCAACACAGGCATTGCCAACGCTGACGCGGCGGTAGCCGCCGGCGTGCAGACGCTCGATGCCAGCATCGGCGGCATCGGCGGCTGCCCGTTTGCGCCGAACGCCACCGGCAACATCGCCACCGAAGACCTCGTCTACATGCTCAATCGCTCCGGCGTCGAGCACGGCCTCGACCTGCCGACTCTGATCGACGGCGCCGAGTGGGTCTCTGGCGTGCTCGGCAAGCCGGTCCCCTCGAGCCTGCTGCGCGCCGGCGACTTCATCCCCGAAGCGCCTGACGCCTGATGAGCCTGCCCGATCGGCAGGACGTGCTGGCGGCGGCGGAGCGCATCGCCGGCCAGGTGCTGCGCACGCCCGTAATCAGCCGGGATAGCCTCAACGACGCGCTCGGCTTCGAGGTGTTCTTCAAATGTGAGCATCAGCAGCGGACAGGCTCGTTCAAGTTTCGTGGTGCGACCAACGCGGTGGCCAGGTTGCTGGAAAACCCGTCGCCTGATCGCGCGCCTCCAGTGGTGACGACCCACTCTTCCGGCAATCACGGCGCTGCACTGGCTCTGGCCGCCAGCCGGGCTGGTCTCAAGTCCATCGTCGTGGTGCCCGCTGGCGCCAACCCGCTGAAGCGAGCGGCGGTGGAGCGCTATGGCGGTCAGATCGTCGACTGCGGCGAAACGCTGGCGGAGCGGGAAGCGACCCTGCAGGAAGTTGTTGAGGCGCACGACGCGGTGTTCATCCCGCCCTACGATCACCCGGACATCGTCGCCGGCCAGGGCACCGCGGCACTCGAGCTGACGGCGGAGGTTGGTCCGCTCGACACGCTGTGGGTGCCGGTGGGTGGTGGCGGGCTTGCCAGCGGATCTTTGCTGGCGCTGGGTGACAGCTCCACGGTGGTGCGTGGCGTGGAGCCGGAGCTGGCAGATGATGCTTACTGGTCGCTGCGTGAAGGCAGCATTCAGCCGCAAAAACCGCCGCGGACAATTGCCGACGGCCTGCGCACGGCGCTCGGCCGGATCCCGTTCGAGGTGTTCCAGCAGCATGCGCTGACGATCAGCCTGGTCAGCGAAGCGCAGATCAGCGCCGCTCAGACGCTCGTCTGGCAGCGGCTGAAGCAGGTGGTTGAGCCGTCCGGCGTGGTTCCGCTGGCCGGCCTCCTGGCGGCCGCTGAGGCGGAGCCCGACGCCTTTCGCGGTGGTCGTTTCGGCGTGATCTTCTCCGGCGGCAACGCGCTCCTGCCAGGCGCTTGAAGCGCTCCTACCGGGCGCTCGAAGCGCTATTGCTCAAGGTTTGAGAAAGGCCGCACAGCCGGTGCGGGCCATTACCTCGTTCAGCGCCTCGTTCTCCGGCCAGTCCGCATAGCGTGCCTTCAGCGCAGCCAGTGACCGGGCGTGGTACTTCTGTGGTTTCTGCTGCCAGATCCCGCTCAGCAGCCGGACGCTGAACTCGCTGTGGCCGGATTCGATCGCCTCGGCGTTGGCCTGACTCCAGGGCAGGAACAGTCCAGCCACCTGATCCGAGAGCAATGGGGTCAGCGTCCGGGCGAGCGCGTGCCAGCTTTCGAAGGGGCCGAGCGGGCTGGGTTCGTGCATGCGTTCGATCCACTCGACCACGTGCGGACCGCGACGACGCAATATGTCGTTCGGCGTCGGGTCTCGAAACGCATTGTAGATCTGCCCCCAGAGCGCAAAGTCCGCCAGCGCCGGGCGGCCACCGAAGAGGTACGGCCGGATGGCCAGATGGGCCTCGAGCAGATCGATGCAGTCTTTGAACGACTCTTCGATCTGCTTGGCCGTCTGCGGCGAGGAGCCGACGAACCAGACGCGATCCACCATCCGCTCCCGGATCGCATCAGCGGCCCGAGCGAGGGCCGCGTCGTCTGCATCCGGCTGCATGACGGCCGCCAGCCGCCTGGCGCAGGCGCGCTGGTCCGCCTCTCTGGCCCAGCGATAGTGGAACATCCACTTGTTGCCCCACTCGTCGGCAAACTCCTCGAGCAGGTAGGAGATGAACGCGCAGACCGGATCGGCTGGCTGCAGAGAAGGCTCCGGGTGGGCCGCCTCCAGGGCTTCGAGGATTGGGGTCGAGTCCTGAATGCCTCTGCCTTCGGGTGTGACAAGAAGCGGGATCAGGGGCAGCTTGGCGTGTTGCTGGAAGAGCTCCGCCGCCTGCACCCGGGTCAGCCACTGGTGCGGCAGCGACTTGTAACGCAGGGCGGCGCGCACCTTCACGGAGTAAGGCGACTCTTCGGCGCCGATCAGCTGGTAGTGGGCGTTTTCCGCCATCGGTTTCCTCAAGGCCCGGATCTCGGCGACGGATGGTCCTGTTTCTGCGGCGCTGATGCAAACCGGCGGGGCAATTGCCTCCGGGTCGGCTAACATTCAGGTGGGAAGCAGGGAGGGGCCCATGAGCGTGGAATTCATCGGCATGATCGGCGTCTCGCCGGAAGGTGGCGACGCGCGCGTGCACGTCATTGATGGTCGCATCGATCCGGACTACATCGTCGAGTTCTCTCGAGCCCATGAAGAGGCTGGCTTCGACATGGTGCTGGTGGGTTACACCTCCGGCGCCGCGGACGGGCTGGCGGTTGCGCAGCACGCCGCAGCGGGAACGAGCAGGCTCAGGTTCCTTATCGCCCATCGACCGGGGTTCGTCGCGCCGATGCTGGCGGCGCGTAAGTTCGCCACGCTCGATCAGCTGTCGGCCGGGCGCATCGCCGTGCACATCATCACCGGCGTCTCGGACGCGGAGCAGGCGGGCGACGGCGATTTTCTCAGCAAGGACGATCGTTATCGCCGCTCCCTCGAGTACATGACGCTGCTCCGACAGAGTTGGACGGCACCGGGCCGATTCGATCACGAAGGCGAGTTCTACCACGTGCGCGGCGCCCACTCGGACATCCGCCCGCTGCAGTCACCCCATCCGCCGCTGTTTTTCGGCGGCTCCTCGCCGGCCGCGACCCTGGTCGGTGGCCAGGTTGCCGATGTTTACGCGCTCTTCGGCGAGCCTCGGGCGGCGGTTGCGAAACGAATGGCGGAGATCGAGCAGGTTGCGGCCGGGGTGGGTCGGGAGATCGGCTTCTCGGTGTCGCTCCGGCCGATCCTCGGTGAGACCGAGCAGGAAGCCTGGGACAAGGCGCGGGGAATTCTCGCCGCCATCCAGTCCTCGGATGCCCGCTTCCCGGAGAAGCCGTTGGACAAGAGCGCCGCGCGCATGCTCGCACATGCGGACCAGAGCGATGTGCATGATGAGCGGCTATGGATGGGGATAGCCAGAGCCACCGGTGCGGTGGGCAATACGTCCTGCCTCGTCGGCACGGCGGAGCAGGTGGCCGAATCCATTGCTGCCTACCACGCGCTGGGCGTGCAGCGCTTCCTGCTCCGAGGCTTCGACCCGCTGGCGGACGCCAGGCACTTCGGTGAGCGGCTGTTGCCGCTGGTCAGGGAGATGACGGCGGGCTGAGCTCGCCGTTCAGCCCAGCTTGCGCTCGAAGTGCCTCACCAGGTAGGCGTCTGCCCAGGTGGGCTGGCGGATGTCCTGGATGAAGGCGCAGTGACCACCGTAGGGGCTGGCGACGATCTCGATGCCCGGAGGTAGCTGCTCGAACCCTGCCGCCGGAATCACCGGGTCGTCTGCGGCGTAGATCACGGTGGCTTCCGTGTCTTTCAGCACGTCGCCGGTCAGCGTGTAGGCGGCGAGGTAGCTCGATGTGTCCGGGTAATCGGTGTGGTCGCGAACGAACAGCTCGGTGAGATCGGTGACCGTTTTCAGGTTCCGCGCCTCGGCGAACTCGTAGCGATGCGGGAAGGCGGATTCCTTCTGCTTCAGTGCCCGTTGCCACTTCAGGAGGAAAAACAGGCGGTACGCTGCGAAGCCGGTGTCGATGCTGACCATGCTGGCCGGTGGGTCGATCGCCGGGCAGATGGCAACAGCCGGCAGGCCGGTGTCTCTGGCCAGCCGCAGCGCAAAGTTGCCGCCCAGGGAGAAGCCGGCGACGCCGGTTGGGCCATCAACCATTTGCTCGATCTGCCGCACCGCGTCCACCACCTCGGCGGTGCGGGCTGAGTGGAACATCTCTTCGTTCAGGTGGGCGGTGTCGCCGTGATCACGGAGGTTCAGGCGGACGACGCTGAAGCCCGCGCCGTACAGGGCGCTGGCGGCGGACAGCACGTAGCTCGAGTCGGCGTGGCCGAGCCAGCCGTGGATCAGGATGATCCCCGGCGCCGGATCCGGCTGCAGCGACAGCCAGGCCTCCAGCTGCACACCGTCACCGGTCGTCAGGATCCGCTGCTCGGCCTCAGCCAGCAGGGTCGCTGCGCGACGCCTCACCCAGCGGCCGCGACCACGGCTGCCGAGAATGGTCTGCACGTGTGGCGAGCGCAGGGCTCGCCCCGGTTCGAATGCGGGAATCACCTCGGTCGCGGCTCAGGGCAGCAGAGCGCCGCCGTCGACGTCGATGGTGGTGCCGGTGACGAAGTCGTTCTCGATGGTGAAGAGAATGCCGGCCGCAACTTCCTCGGGCGTGCCGGCCCGCTTGATCAGGTTGCCCGCCGTCGCCTGGCTGAGGAAAGAGGCTCGGGCATCACCCTCGCCGGGGAACATGGGGGTGTCGATCAGGCCTGGAGACACCACGTTGATCCGCTTCGGCGCGATCTCGCCGGCCACCGCCCGGGTAAAACCTTCCACCGCGTTGCCCACCGTGGAGATGGCGGACATTCCCGGATTGCACTTTCTTGCCGGCGAGCCGCTGACCAGGGTGATGCAGCCGTCGTCAGCCAGGTGCTCGCCAACCAGCCGAACGGAGTTCACGTAACCCCACAGCTTCCGGAAGGAACCGCTGAACCCATCCAGATCCATCTCCATGAATGGGCCCGTCGCCCGCTCGCCGCCAGTTGCCGCATTGACCAGTACGTCGATGGGAGCGAACTCGCTGAAGGCAGCAGCCATGGCTTCCCGGTCCAGCACGTCCAGCGAACGGAACTCGGCCCCTGGCTCGGCTGCCCGGGCCTGCTCGATATTCGCTTCGGAGCGACCAAAGCCGACGACCCTGGCGCCGCGCTCGACCAGCATCTGCACTGCGGCCAGCCCGATACCGGATGTGCCGCCCAGGACGAGGGCTGTTTTGCCGTTCAGGTTCATGTGGATTTCCTCAGTTGGTGGTTTCTGTCTTGCTCAGTGAATCGTACTGCCGGAGGTCAGACGCTGGGTCTCGATGCCACGCTCCTCGAGCAGGGCGATGATGCCGGCGTCGCCGATCAGGTGCGCGGCACCGACGAGCACGAAGTAGGTGCGTGGCTCCTCCGCAGCCAGATAGGCCTGAATTTTGTCGGCCATGCCCAGGTTCCGCTGGTCGAGCAGCTGCTCGGTGAACTGCCGGGTCAGCTCGGAATCACCCGACTGGGCCTCGAACATCTCCATGAACAGGGCATCGTCGCCGCTGAACCAGGCCCCGATCATGCCGGCGACCAGCGGTTCGATCTCCGCTTCCTGAACCAGCGTGTCGATCAGCAGCTGCTGCTGCAGCGCCATTGGCTGGTTGAACAGCAGCGACAGCTGCTGGTCCAGGGTTTCCAGCTCTTCCAGCCCTCGATTACCCAGCTGGCGCAGGTAGTGCTGCTCCACCCCGTACTCACCCTGGTAGCCGAGGCTGGTCAGCCGCAGCAGCACGATCTGGTTCATGAGAAACGCAGGTTTCAATCGCTCCACCTGGTGGATAGGCACGCCGTATCTGGCGAGGCTCGCTGCCAGCTGGTCAGCCAGGTGGTCCGGCAGCACGGTCTGGATTCGCTCACCATCGGCCAGGCTGGCGTAGGACATGGTTTTGGCCTGCAGCGCCGTAGGCTCGACGGCGCCCACGTTCACCTCCACCACCAGCGTGTCTGCGGCTGCGAACGCCGCGTCGTAGGCCGCAGGCAACGGATACAGGCTTGGTTTCAGGATGTGCACCGAGCCAGCGAGGTAGACGGTGCTCTGCGCGCCCTCGATCTGCCACAGGTACAGCGGATGGTCTTCCTGCGGCGCCCGAGCGCGGATCTCCGCGCCGCTGGTGATGTGCTCGTCGTTCAGGCGAACGAGCTCGCATGGCGGCTGGTCCGGCGCCCGTCCGGCCTCACAGGTACGCAGGGCAGTGATCGCCGCCATCAGATCGTTCGGCTGGCCATGGGTCGACGTGTTGGAATCCGGAATCCCTGGGATCACTGCCAGCGCTTTGCTGTCGCTCAGACGCTCGTAGCTGAGCGCTTCGCTGAGCGGTTGTGCCTCAGCGTTGCCGAGTGCGCTCTGTCCGGCGACCAGAAGCAGGAGCGTTGCAAGGAACCTCAGCGAGCGGCTCATCCGTGCTGGACGTCCTGGGGCGTTTCCCCGGCGGCAACAATCGCCTGCTTCACCGCTTCCAGCATCTCGTCGAGCAGGCGCTCGTCGGTTCCGCGCATCACCAGCGACGTCCCGTACCGATCCTGCTTGAAGAAGGGGTAACTGCCCAGATCGACGCTGGGAAACTGATCCTGAATCTCGCGCAGGGCGCCGGCGATCTGACTCTCGCCGACGAAGGCGGTGACCGAGCGCGAGCGAACCACCGGACCGCTCTTCAGCTTCCCTTCCAGGCTCGCCAGCATCGCCTGCATGACACCGGGGATCCCCGCCATCACGTAGACGTTGTCCACCCGGAATCCAGGCGGCCCGCCGGTGGCGTTGTCGACCAGCTGCGCGCCTTCCGGTACGCGCGCCATGCGCATGCGCGACTCCATGACGTCCGGCGGTGCGGGTCGCTGCCTGATCAGCTCAGCGATGGTTTCGTTGATCACGATGGGCACGCCAAACGCCTCAGCGATGCAGTCGGCGGTGATGTCGTCGTGGGTAGGGCCGATGCCGCCGGTGGTGAAGACGTAGTCGTAGGTGCTGCGGGCGTAGTTCACCGAGTCGATGATGGCCGCCTCGATGTCTGGCACCACACGCGCTTCCCGCACCTGAATGCCCCAGCCACCGAGCGTCACGGCGATGTGATTGAGATTCACGTCCTGAGTCCGGCCGGAGAGAATCTCATTGCCGATGATGAGCACGCAGGCAGTGACGGCCTGATCGTCCATGGTCTGGTCCACTGTGAATGAAGGGCGAGAGTATAGCGGCTTCCTGCACCCGCAGATTGCCAATCCGGGGCAAGCTGAGCCGCTGCTTGCAGTCCATCCCATAACCCTCTGATGTGCAAAGAAATGCGGCTATCAGAGTTTGAATATTGTGTGAAGGCGTACTTACTTTTCCTTTACAAACGGTCAGGCGCTGGTAGAGTCGCCGGCTTAGGTAGCCCTCGTTAGAAAGCGATTGCGCGCCTTTGTGAGATCCAAGCAATTTAACTGATCATCACTCGTGAATCCCCCAGATCGCAAGCTCCGAAAAAGGATGTTCGAGCCAGGTCGACCCATTGTGTTCGCCCTGGTGGTCAGTTGTGCGCTGGTGCTGGCGGGTTGCAGCGGCAGCTCGTCGGGGAACAGTTCCAACAGCAATTCGAATTCCGGTGGCTCCGATTCCGGAGGGCAACCTCCACCGGCTTCGCTCACGCTCAGCGCTTCCGACACCCTGATCAGTAGCGGCAGTTCGGTCACCTTGAGCTGGTCCGCTTCTAACGCCAACAGCTGCCAGGCTTCCGGCGGCTGGAGCGGCAGCAGGCCGCTGTCCGGTTCCGAGACGGTTGGCCCGCTGACCCAGGAAACCGGCTTCACCCTCAGCTGCTCCGGAGACGGCGGCGGCAGCGTGCGGCAGGTGACCGTGCGGATCGACCAGGGCAACGGCGCCAGCGTGGATCTGACCGCGGACCCCGAGTACGTGGAAAGTGGTGGCAGCAGCACCCTGAACTGGGATGCTTCGGACGCATCCAGCTGCACGGCGAGCGGTGGCTGGTCTGGTGATCAGGCCACCTCAGGCTCCTTCACTGTAGGTCCCATCACTGCAGACACCACCTATCAGCTCAGCTGCACCGGACCGAGCGGCACGGCCATGGGCATGGTGACCGTCTACGTGGTGGACAAGGTGCTGCGCTGGCAGGCGCCCACTCAGAATGTAGACGGCACGCCGCTCACCGATCTTGCCGGTTACGTGATCTACTGGGGCACCAGCAGCCGCAACTACACGGGTAGTCACACCATCAACTCGGCGACGGTCACCGAGTGGGAGGCAACCATGGCGGCAGGCAGCTACTACTTCGCGATGACGGCGTTCGACTCGGAGAACAACGAGAGTGGTTACTCGAACGAGGTGCTGAAGGTCATCCCCTGAGCCAGCACCGGCCTGTGACGAAGGTCACGCTTTTTCTTTCCCGCTACATTTCTCTTCAGTTTGCCGACTCGCGCACGGGGTGATTCCGACCGCTACGAGATACTCCGGTCAGTTCATTGACTTTGCGTGTGCAGCCTTCCTGTCGATCAGCCTCCTGACGACCAGAAAGGTGCCTCACTCCTTTAAGGCGAGCATGCGTTGTTTTAGGCATCGAACTCTGGAGTGAACACGTGGGAAAGAGAAGGACCGAACTGCGGTCGGGTGACGGGATACTCACCGCAGTCATACTCAGCATGACCCTGCTGGTCGCAGGCTGCTCGGGCAGCAGCGCCAGGAACGACGACGTCGCATCTGCGAGCGGGCCAAGCGCATCAACTGGCTCAGGCAGCGGCTCTGGTTCCGGCAGTGGCTCAGGCAGCGGCGCCCCGCCGCCCTCAGGCGCCCCCTCAGTAACGCTCAGCGCATCCGATCTGGAGATCAGCGAAGGCGGCAGCATCAGCCTGAGCTGGTCCGCCACGGACGCGGACAGCTGTACTGCCAGCGGCGGCTGGTCGGGCACGCTGCCCACCAGCGGCTCACAGAACGTCGGGCCGCTGACCGCGGGCACGACCTTCAGCCTGAGTTGCACCGGCGCCGGTGGCAGCGTGCTGGAAATGCTAAGCGTGGGCGTGATTGGTCCGGTGCAGCTTTCCTGGGTGGCGCCTGATGAAAACGTGGATGGCTCTGCGCTGACGGATCTCGCCGGTTACCGGATCTACTACGGGACCAGCAGCCGCAACTACTCCGACATGGTGGATCTCAGCAACCCCGGGGCCACTGCGCACACCCTGACGCTGGCCAGTGGCGACTACTACGTGGCCATGACCGCGCTGGATGCAGACGGCAACGAGAGTGCCTACTCGAACGAGGTCATCAAGACCCGGCTCTAGCGTTCTACTCTAGCCACCTGCGGGCGTTCGGCGAGCGCCCCAGAAAGTCCAGTAGATCTGGATGCTGCCGATCCACTCGTCGTAACTTTCAGTGGTTTCAGCGTCACGCTTCTCGTAGCGCACACCCCAGTTGAGATTGAGCGAGCGTCCCAGGCGATGATCGACCCGAATTCCGGATCGCAGTTCATCCTGATCGTCGCCGATCACATCTCCCTGGTTCGGAAAGTCCCGGTTGGACAGGTCCGCATAGAGATTAAAGGTCGTCGTTCGGGTGAGGGCGCGACGGAAATCGAAACGCCCCCCAATCCGGGTGTTGGTGAGTGGCCTGCCGAGAGCTTCCTGGATGTCTTCCGCGTACTCCTGGCGTGTCCAGTAGCCGCTCAGCGTGATGGTATTGGCACCAATCAGCTGGTTCCAGCCGATGGTTCCGGTCGTCTCTTCAAAAGCCGCGTTGACGTCTGATGTTTCTCCTGCGGTTCCACCGCTGGCGAGGTCGCTACCTTGATCTGTGATGAGCCGCGAGCCGGTCAGAGTGAACGTTGCGGTTGGCGTTGCTTCCCAGGTCAGGGAACCGGAGTACACCGGATCGTGGGTTCTACCCCGCCCATCACGCTCGTACCAGTTGTAGCCGACGTTTAACTCGAAGTCGACGGGTCCCGTTTCCTGCTGGTAGCCGATCGTCGCAATCGCGTATTCAGCGTCTGGGAATGGCCCCTCGTACTCGATGTCGCTGTAGGTGCCTAACGCAACGAGAGTACGGTTTTCTGAGAGCCCCATCAGGTAGCGTAAGGTACCGTTGTGACGTTGGCTGTCTGTTTCAGTGCGCGTCGTGTGCACGTCCCGGAACAGATACTCAATCTGGAGTTCGTCAGCGCTGCGTGGTTGAAAGCGTAGCCGGCTGCCGGCTTCGGTTGTGGAAACGATCTGCCGGTTCGCCTGTGTCGCGGTCTGTAGTGCCCGTTCAGTTGTTTCCGTGCGAGCGTTGTTGAGAAAGAAGTCGAGCCGATCGGGTAAGGCATGCCAATCGATACCCGCTGTGCCTAGCAAACGATTCTCGTCCTGCCAGAAATCCTTGGTGTATATCCGCCTGACGTAGCTGTAGTCCACGTCCATCTCAAGACTAGCTGTGTCTTCGGCTACCCTGAGATCAGCACCGGGTAAGTGGATCCACTCACCAACCTCATCGGTTTCCGTTCGCAGGGTGTTGCTCGTGTACTCCGCTGTGTACTGGGCCGCCGCTTCCACATCGATGGCGCGAGCGGGCGCCGGGGCGATCAGGCTGGTACCTGCCAGCGCCGTCGCGGTGGCGATAGCCAGCGGCAAGCGCTTGCCTGGGCTCTTAGAAGGCACGTTCTGGCACCGTAACTACATCACCAGGCTGGAGTGAGTAGTTGGTGGCCATCTCGCCTCGATGCAGGATCCGGTTCAGCTGGATGTCGAGCCGCTCGCCGCTGCGCCGGTAGAGCACGGCGCCGCCCTCGTTGGCGAACTCCGTGGTGCCCCCCGCCTCGAGGACGATGTCGAGCACGGTCATGCCCTGGCGGTAGGGCAGCGACAGCGGTTCCTCGACCGCGCCGGTGACTCGTACTCTGGAGCGGTACTGATCGCTACCCATGTCCGTAACAATCACCGTCACGTAGGGGTCGCGGATGAAGGTGGCGAGGCGTTCGGTAATGTCCGCCGCCACTTCTTCCGGCGTCTTGTTGCCGACCATCACGTCACCGGCCAGCGGTACCGAGACCTTGCCGTCCGGGCGCACCGGCACGTCCACGCTCAGGTCCTCGTTGCGCCAGACGTTGATGCTCAGCGCATCGCCGACGCCGATCCGGTACTCGTCGGTAAACTCCGGTACCGAAGCAGGTGCCGCCGGTGGCGGCGCGGAGGTGCTGCAGGCGCTCACGGCGAGCACGACTAATCCGGTCAGGAAGGCTCGAAAGCCGGAATTAAGTAAATTAACTTGCGATGTGCCCATCCCTCGATCTCTCCAATCAGCGCAATGAATAGCAGCAGCCGCCACTTGTCCGAGCAACGATGATACCGCACCTCCAGCGTTCCAGAGCGGCGTCGACGAGGCGCTTACAACTCCTACAGCGGCGTCACAGTTGAGCAACATGGGGGGCACAGACCGGGAACCGGCGCTCGCCAACAATAAGCTTCCTGACATGAGAACTCACCGGGAGTGCTTGAGCCAATGGCGAACAGAAGGGACGAAGAGCCGAAAACCTGGTTCCGATCGGAACGGGTCTTTCGCGTGGACGGAGAGTGGTTCATTCACACCCGCGAGGGTGTCGCCGTTGGTCCCTACAACGACAAGTTCGCCGCGGACGTGGACGCGGAGATGCTCAAGTCGCTGCTGGACGGCGTCTCTGAAACCGAAGCCCACGAAATCATCCAGGAGTTCATGGCGAACGGCGCCCACAACCTCGGTCGCGAGAAGGTGGCCGGTGCGGAGGTGGATGCCGATGAGGTGGCCAGCCTGCTCGACGATGGCGACTGGGAGCGCGATCGGGCTCCGCAGCCAAGCTGAGCGAACTCAATCACGGTTGTAAGGACGGCGTGCGTGCGGGGGAGTGGCCGGTGAGTTAGCGCTCAGCGGCCTCGGAAATCTGGGGTTCTCTTTTCCCTGAACGCACGTCGTCCTTCTTTGTAATCCTCGGAATCGAAGCACTCGTCGACCATGGTGTGCACGCGTCGAAGGTCCTCCTCCCGTTCACCTCGCTCCCAGGCATTGATTGCAGCCTTCGCGGCCTTCACCGTCAGAGGCGCGTTGCCGGCAATGCGTTCGGCGTAGGCGATGGTCTCCTGCTCGATCTCTTCCCGCCCGAACACCTGATTGATCAGCCCCATGTCGTGGGCTTCCTCAGCCTTCATGAAGCGAGCTGAGAACATGATGTCACGAGCCCGGGCTGGCCCAACCAGCCGGCTGAGCTTGGCCAGGCCGTCGTACTCGTAGCCGAGGCCGAGCTTGGCAGCTGGTATTCCAAACGTGGAGTCCGGCGTGGCGATGCGGATATCAGCCGACAGGGCCGTGGCCAGACCGCCTCCAATGCAATAACCCTCGATCAGCGCGATGAGGGGCTTTTCGAACTTCGCCAGCCAGCGGTTGGCCCGGCCCGCGATCTTCCCGTACTCATCCTTCTGGGCGGCTGAGCTTCGCTTGGTATCGAACTCGGAGATGTCTGCACCGGAAACGAAGGCCTTGCCACCTGCTCCTCGGAGAACCACCACCCGCACGCTCGGATCAGCGTCATAGTCTTCCAGCACGTCGCCGATCCCCTGCCACATCTCCAGGGAGAGCGCGTTGTGCCGCTCCGGTTGGTTGAAGATCAGCCAGCCGATGCCGTCGTCATCCACCCGGCCGATGATCTTCTTGGTCTGCAGTTCCAGCTCTCGCCCCATGTGGCTGCCCGTTCGAAATAGGAAGCCCGAGAAGGTAAACCCTCCGGAGGGGCTTTGCCAACTTCCGGTGAAACGGCGACACTCCGGGGCTCGATACGGAGGCAGCATGGATTTTCAGATCTCGGAAGAGCAGCAACTGATTCGCGATGCGGTGCGTAAAACCTGCGCCGGATTTCCGGACGAGTACTGGGCGGATAAAGACGAAAGCCACGAGTTTCCGTGGGAGTTCTACAACGCCATGGCGGAAGCCGGCTGGATCGGCGTTGCGATTCCGGAGGCTTACGGCGGCAGTGGCCGTGGCATCACCGAGGCCAGCCTGGTGCTGGAAGAGGTGGCGGCGAGCGGCGCGGCCATGAACGGCGCCACGGCGCTGCACCTGTCCGTATTCGGCATGCACCCCGTGGTGGCGCATGGCAGCGAAGACCTCAAGCAGCGCTTCCTGCCCCGGGTGGCCAGCGGCGATCTGCACGTGGCGTTCGGGGTGACGGAGCCGAACGCCGGCACGGACACCACCGCGATAGAAACCACTGCCCGTCGCGAAGGCGACGAGTACATCGTTCGCGGCCGCAAGGTCTGGACGACCAAGGCGCTGATTGCCGAGCGCGTGTTGCTGCTTGTCAGAACCACGCCGAAGGAAAAGGCTTCGCGACGCACCGACGGCATGACGCTGCTGCTTGCCGAGCTGCAGCGGCCGGAGGTGACGATCTCGCCCATCGACAAGGTTGGCCGCAACGCCGTTGCAACCTGTGAGGTGGTCTACGACGACCTGCCGGTGTCGGTGGTCGACCGGGTCGGTGAAGAGGGGAAGGGATTCAAGTACCTGCTGGACGGCCTGAATGCAGAGCGGATCCTGATCGCCGCCGAAGCGCTCGGCATCGGCCGGGCTGCGCTGCGCCGTGCGGTCGATTACGCCAACGAGCGCGTGGTCTTCAACCGTCCCATTGGCCAGAACCAGGGCGTCGCCTTTCCCTTAGGCGAAGCCAAGATGCGGCTCGACGCCGCTGAACTCATGGTGCGCAAGGCGGCCTGGAAGCTGGACAACGGCGAGCCATGTGGGGCAGAGGCGAACATGGCGAAATGGCTGGCGGCCGACGCGGCGTTTCAGGCGGCGGATCAGGCCATGCAGACTCACGGCGGCTTCGGCTACGCCAAGGAGTACCACGTGGAGCGGTACTGGCGGGAAGCGCGGCTGATGCGCATCGCGCCGATCTCCCAGGAGATGATCCTCAACTACGTGACCGAGCACGTGCTCGGCCTGCCCAGATCCTATTGAGCCTCGAGGCGCGTCAGGCTCGGCGCGCCAGACGCTTCCGCTTGTGCTGCACGTAGTCCACCAGGATGTACTCGCCGAGCTTCTCCGGTGATGTGTAGAACACACGGCCGCCGTTGATCTTGGCGATTTCGTCCATGAACGCCTTCAGGTAGTAGTTGGAGTCCAGCATGAAGGTGTTGATGGCGATGCCGCGGGTCGTGCAGTGCTTCACCGCCTTGAAGGTCGCCCGGATGGTTTCCGGAGTGGCCGGATAGGCGAACTGAGCCTGGCCGTTCTCCAGGTGGGCCGTGGGCTCGCCGTCCGAAATCATGATGATCTGCTTGGTACCGCCCGTGTGCTTGGCGAGCAGCTTTTCGGCCAGCAGCAGCGCGTGCTGCATGTTGGTGCCGAGCACGTACTCGTCCCACTGCAGGTAGGGCAGGTCGTGGGCTTTCAACTCCTTGGCGTAGGCCGCGAAGCCGATGATGTAGAAGCTGTCTTTCGGGTACTGGCTGGTGATCAGGTTGTGCAGGGCCAGGGCCACCTTTTTCGCAGCCTGGAACGAACCACGCAGCGCCATGGACCAGGACAGATCCACCAGCATGGCGGTGGCCGTCGAGGTGATCATCTCGCTGCGGTAGATCTCGAAGTCGTCCTGCTGCAGCTGAATCGGCGCGCCGGGACCGTTCCGGTCAATGGCGTTACGCAGCGTTCGCGGCATGTGCAGGTGGAAAGGATCGCCGTACTCGTAGGGTTTGGTCTGCTCCAGACGCTCGCCGAAGCGGCCTTCCTCCGGTACCGCGTGGTTGCCCATGCTCTGCCGCTTCAGACGCTCGTAGATCTCGCCCAGGGCTTTCTGGCCGATCATCCGTGAGCCGCGCGGGGTGAGCTCCCAGCGGTCGTCACCGGTGGGGCGGATGTAGCCGGCTTCTTCCAGAGCTTTCAGAAGCTCGTTCAGCTTGTCCAGATCCTCGCCGGCATCTTCACCCATCAGGTCTTCGAGCAGATCCCGGTCGATGCGGTCAAGATCGCCACCCCGCTCGGCGCTCTGCACCTGCTCGATCAGCTCGTCGAGTTGGCTCATCTCGTTCATCAGATCCATAGCTGCGTCGAGGCCCAACCGCTCGTCGCCGTTGAAGCGGTACTGATTGCCGTCCGGATTGAGAAACGCCATCTCTTTCGCCAGCTTGGCCATCTCCGCGTTCAGCTCCGGATCGCTGAACCGATCCGACAGCAGCGACTGCAGCTGTGCCTGCTGCTCCGGTGAGAGGCTGTTCAGCAGCGACTGTGCGGCCGCCATCTGCTGCTGCATCTGCTCCAGCAGCTCGTCCAGGCTCTGGGGTGGGTTGTCGCCGAACATGTCGCCGAACTCTTTCATGAAATCGTCGAAGCCCGGATCCTCGCCGGCGATCTTCTTCACCAGCATGTCGTTCAGGGCCTTCATCATGTCCTTCATGCGCTCGATGTCGCCGTCGGACAGGTTGTTCACCATGTTCTCGATGTTGTTGAAGAAAGTGTTGGCCATGGACTTGCGCAGATCGTTCAGGAGCTCCAGGAACTTCTTCTGCGCGTCCGGATTCAGAAACTCGTACTTCTCCAGCTCCTTCACCTGGCTGGCCACGTCCTCGGGCATGTCTTCGAGGATCTCGTTGTTACGCTCGGCGATGTTCTTCAAGACGTCACCGGAGAAATCGTCGGAGTCTTTGTTCAGCCACTCGTCGATCCGCTCCTGCTCCATGCCGACGATCTCATCCAGCCGCTCCTTGAAGTCGTCGAAAATGCTGGACAGATCAAACTGCTCGAGCCGCTGCCGCTTCTGGTCGCGGAGCTGCTTCAGCATGTCGCGCAGGCCCTGCATGTAGCCACCCTGCGGAATCTGCATGCCCCGGGACATGAGGTTGCGCATGGCCCAGCGCAGATCGCCGTACTCCATCAGGTCGTCGGCCAGCGCCTCCAGGATCTGTTCTGCGTCCAGCGGCAGGCTCTGGCTGCCGTCCCAGGCGCTGAAGCGATGTTTCGGGGCAGGGTGGCGCATGGATTGCTCCTTTCGTCCGCTCTATCCGGTGTAAGTCGCGGTGCCGGCGTGATCGTACTTGTTCAGCAGCTTGTGCAGGTGCAGGCCCTCGAGCACAAACTCGATCACGGTGGCGCGCATGGTGTCGCTCACCGAGTCCCGGTCCGGGAAGATGTCGTTGAGCGAGGGGATGCGCTCGGCGATGGCCGCGTAGTCGGTGGCCGGCGCTGCTTCGCCGGTGTCCACGGTGAGACCCTCGTTGAAGGCCATGGCGATGGGCTCCAGATCGTTGACGTCGTAACGGCGATCGAAAACGTCCTTCACCGCGCCCTGAATGATACGCTCGGTGATCTTGTCCTCCTGGCCTTCCTCCATCGCTTCGAACTCGATCTTGCCCTGCAGCGAGGGGATCAGGTACTCGAGGTCCGAGATTCTCGGCACTACCTCCGCCTCGCCGAGGCGCAGGGCGCGACGGAAGGCGTTCGCCACCAGCGCTTCGTAGTTGGAAATGGAGGTGCGCACCGACACGCCCGAGCGCTGATTGATGTCCGGCGAGCGTCTCGCGTGGTGGGTGATCTCGGCAACGATTTCCTTCATGAAATCCGGCACGTTCAGGTGGTAATCACCCAGATCGAGCACGCTCGCCTCCTGGTCCATGATCTCCACCTCCTGCTCCACCTCGAGCGGGTAGTGCGTGCGGATCTGCGCGCCGTAGCGGTCTTTCAGCGGCGTGATGATGCGGCCGCGGTTCGTGTAGTCCTCCGGGTTGGCGGTGGCGACGATGAAAACGTCCAGCGGCAGGCGGATCTTGAAGCCGCGGATCTGTACGTCCCGCTCCTCGAGCAGGTTCAGGAGCCCCACCTGGATTCGCTCCGCCAGGTCCGGCAACTCGTTGATGGCGAAGATGCCGCGATTGACCCGTGGAACCAGCCCGAAGTGCAGGGTCAGCTCATCGGACAGGTAGCGGCCTTCGGCGATCTTGATCGGATCCACCTCGCCGATCAGGTCGGCGATGGTGATGTCCGGGGTCGCCAGCTTTTCGGCGTAGCGGTCGTCCCTGTGCAGCCAGCGGATCGGCGCCGCGTCACCCTGCTCGGCCATGATCGCCTTGCCTTCCATCGTGATCGGCTGATAGGGGCTCTCGGGGATTTCGGTACCTTCGATGACCGGGGTGAACTCGTCGAGCAGCCCGGTGAGGCCGCGGACGATTCTGGATTTGGCCTGCCCCCGCTCGCCGAGCAGGATGATGTCCTGGAGGCCGAGGATGGCGTTGGTGAGCTGCGGCACGACCGTATCGTCGTAACCCATGACGCCCGGAAACAGCGGCTGCTTGTCGCGCAGCCGGTTGATCAGGTTGCGACGCACTTCGGCCTTCACTGGCAGAACCTGGTAGCCGGAAGCCTTCAGCTCCCCGAACGTCTTTGCCAGCCCTTCGGGTGCGGTTGGGGATACTTCAGCCATCGTCTCAACTCCAGAATGTCCTGCCTTCGGTCAGTGTCTCTCACGACTCGGGCGCTTGGCAAATAAGGTTGTCTGACGTCGCATTTTCCGCCCGCATGGGGTTAACTGAAGGCATCAACACAGGTTTGTCAGGGGGGAGGGCTGATGAGTTTGCGTGAGTTCAGGGCGGACGCTGTGGCCTGGCTGCAGGAGAACACGCCGGAAAGCCTGCTCGGCTACAGCGATGTGGTCTGGGGAGGCGGCAGCAAAGCGCCGCTCAACGATCCGGACAAGCAGCGCTACTTCGATGCCATGCTCGAGAAGGGCTGGACGGTGCCGAACTGGCCGGTGGAGTACGGCGGTGCCGGCCTCTCGGCGGACGAGCACCAGGCCCTGAAGCAGGCCATGGCGGAAGTCGGCGCGCCGGTCCCGCTGGCCGGGATGGGCACCACCATGATCGGCCCAACGCTGCTCGAACACGGCACGCCGGAGCAGAAAGCCCGGCACCTGCCGCAGATTGCCACCGGTGAGAAACGCTGGTGTCAGGGCTACTCCGAGCCGGGTGCCGGATCGGATCTGGCCAGCCTGAAGACGAAAGCGGAAGACCGGGGCGATCACTTCGTGGTCAACGGTTCGAAGATCTGGACCTCCGGCGCGAACTTTGCCGACTGGATCTTCTGCCTGGTGCGCACGGACTTCGACGTGCCCAAGCACGACGGCATCAGCTTCGTGCTCTTCTCCATGGACCAACCCGGCGTAACGGTGAAGCCGATCCTGCTGATCAGCGGCGCCTCGCCGTTCTGCGAGTGCTTTTTCGACGATGCCATCGCGCAGAAGGAAGACCTGATTGGCAACCTCAACCGCGGCTGGACCATCGCCAAGCGGCTGCTCCAGCACGAGCGCTCGTCCATCTCCGGCGCCCAGCCGCAGACCCGATCCGTCGTTGACGTGGCGCGTCGCTACACGAGCATGGAGAACGATCGGATCGCCGACCCGGCGGTGCGGGAGTCCGTGGTCGGGCACGAGATGGACGCGGAAGCCTTTGCGCTGACCCAGCGCCGCTCCCGGGAAGAAAATTCCGAGGGCGGCACGCCCACTTTCGCCACCTCGATCTTCAAGCTCTATCGCAGCGAGCTCACGCAGCGGCGAACGGAGATGATCGTCGGCATGATGGGCAGCCGGGGCGTGGGCTGGAGCGGAGAGACCTTCGCTGATGAGGAGCTGGAAGAGACCCGGTTCTGGCTGGGCCGCAAGGCGGGCACCATTGCCGGCGGCACCTCGGAAGTGCAGCGGAACATCATCGCCAAACGCGTGCTCGGCCTGCCAGACTGACCTGACTGAAGGGGGAATCACTGATGAACGAAGCATTCAACGCTCTGCAACAGGACGGGGTACTGATCGGCCCCGTTCGCTCACCGAAGAACACGGCCAGCCATCTGGGCGCCGGCAGCATCCACGACGACGCCACGGCCCAGAAGCTCGGTTTCCGCGGCGGCACCGTCGCAGGATCGTTGCACATGGAGCAGTTTCCGCCGCTGCTGGTCGAAGCGTTCGGCGAGGAGTGGCTCCGGCGCGGCGGCCTGTCCCTGTACTTCAAGTACGCGACCACGGACAGCGAGCCGGTTCAGGCTTTCGCGCGCGAACCCTCGGGCGATCGCACTGAAGTCTGGATGGATGATGCGAACGGGAACCGGGTTGCGGACGGTACCGCGAGTCTGGGTTCTGATCCGGAGTCGACCCTGCGGCAACGCCTGGCGAGCATGCCGGCGCCTGAAGATCTGCGGATCCTCAAAGACGTGCAGGCGGGCGATGCGGGTGAGCGGTTGCCCACCCGCATTTCCCAGGAAGCTCAGGATGGCCGTCTGGCGGTGATCACCGAGCCACTGGCCGCGTACACCGATCCGAGCATCTACGGCGAGCGGATCGCCACCCCGGCGCTGCAGGTGCAGCTGCTGAGGGCGGGGGAGCGGAGCATGATGCCGCGCAACAGCGACTTCGGCGTTGGTCTTTTTGGCGCCATTGAGCTTCAGCTGTATGGCCAGCCGGTGTTCATCGAGCACGACTACGAATGTCAGTGCCGGGTCCTCGCGGTGGGCGAGACGCCGAAGACCGAATACCTCTATTACGAGGCCAGCCTCTTCGAGCCAGGCAGCGACGAGCAGCTTCTGACGATGATCATGATGACGCGCTTCATGAAGGCGTCATCGAATCTCTGGGCCAGCTGAGTTGGCGCCCGAAGCGCGGCGCTATACGGCGCCGCGCGACGTGGGCTTGCCGAGCATGCGATCGGAGATGATGCGCAGCTGAATCTCGCTGGTGCCTTCGAAGATCTTCGTCAGCCTGGCATCCCGCCAGTGTCGCTCCACGGCATGCAGCGTCGTGTAGCCTGAGCCGCCGAGAATCTGCAGGGCGTCCGACGTCACCTTTTCCGCCATCTCAGCGGCGTACCATTTCGCCATGGACGCTTCTTTGTCCGCCGTGTCGCCGCCATCCATCATGGTTGCCGCGTGATACATGAGCTGGCGTGCGGCCTCGATCTCGCTGGCCATACGCGCGAGTTTGAACCGGGTCTCCTGGAAGTCGGAGATAGGCACGCCGAACTGCACGCGCTCACCGGAATACGCCATGGCGTCCTCGAAAGCGCCTCGGGCCAGGCCGATGGAGCGGGCGGCCGTGTGCACCCGGGCGGCATTCAGCCAGTTGACTGCGTTCTTGAAGCCCTCGCCACCGCCCTCGCCGCCGGTGACCAGGTTCTCCTTGGGAATCCGGCAGCCGTCGAAAGCCAGCTCCCAGGTGCGCCAGCCGTGGTAGCCGATCTTTGGAATTGGCGCGCCCTGACACCCCTCCGGCAGCTCGCCGCGCGGCTTCTCGATGATGAACTGGGCGGTGCCCTTGTGGCCGGCGTTTTCCGCCTCCGCGCCATCGAATCGGGCCAGCAGGTTGATGTAGTCCGCACCGTCCGCGAACGTGCACCAGTACTTGTTGCCGGTGATCACCCACTCGTCGCCATCCAGGACGGCCTTGCAGGCAACCGCACGCAGGTCCGAGCCGACGTTCGGCTCGGACAGGGCGACGGCGGACAGGTATTCGCCCTGGGCGGCTTTGCGGGTGAGCTCCTGGCGTTTCTCCAGCGACCAGCCGCCGACGCCCATCATGGAGCTGGCGCGAGCAATGATGCTGGCCACGCTCATCCAGCCCCGGGCCAGCTCCTCGGCGATCAGCGCGTACTCGAACACGCCGAGGCCCAGGCCGCCGTAGTCTTCCGGCATGCGGATGCCGAAGTAGCCCATGTCCGCCATCTTCTGCCGCAGATCCATGGGGATATCGCCTTTCACCGGGTCCAGCTCGTTGGCGACCGGCAGCACCTCGTTCATGGTGAACTGCCGGGCGGCGTCCTGAATCATGCGACGCTCTTCGGTGAGATAGTGCTCTGTCATCTTCTGTACCTGTCTACTGCTTCTGTTTACTGCTGTTGTTTTGGGTTAGCTCGGTACCGGCCTTACAGGCCGTAGAGGTCGGCTCTGTCGATCAGGTTCTGGACGATGCGGATACTTGCGGCGTCCACCATCACCCCATCGACGTTGATCGCGCCGAGGCCTTCCGCCAGCGCCTGCTCGTAGGCTTCCTTTTGCTTGCGGGCGGAAGCAATGGCGTCCGCGTCGGGGGAGAAGACGCGCTGCGCGATCTCGACCTGGCTCGGATGGATGGCCCACTTGCCGACCATGCCCAGCACGAAAGAACGTTCCGCCTCCTTGGTATAGCCATCCGGATTTCTGAAGTTGGCGTAGGGGCCGTCGACCGGGTCGATGCCGTTGGCGTGGCAGGCGATGGTCATCTTGTAGCGGGGGTAGTGCCAGACATCCGGCGGGTAGCCGCCGGTCTCGCCGACGTGCCCGAGCTGCATCTGCTGGCTGGCCGAGTAGTCGCCCATGCCGAAGATCAGGCACTCCAGCCGATCCGAGCAGGCAGCGATCTCCTCGACGTTCATCATGCCTTCCACTTCCTCGATCAGGCACTCGATGCCGATCCGCCGCTCGAGCTTCAGCTTCTGCTCGAGCTGATCGAGCAACAGGTGAACGAACATCACGTCGGCAGCGGATTTGGCCTTGGTCAGCATGATGGTGTCGAGCTTGTCGCCGGCGCCTGTGACCACCTCGATGATGTCGTCGTGGCACCACTCGGTCTCTACGTCGTTGATCCGCACGCAGACCGTTCGCGGCGTCCACTCCAGGCCGTTCAGCGCCTCGACGATCTGGCCGCGAGCGCCCGGTTTGGCGCTGGGGGCGACGGCGTCTTCCAGATCCAGGAACACGTGGTCCAGCTCTAGGCTGGAGGCCTTGGTCAGCATTTTTTCCGAGCTGCCGGGCACGGAAAGTTGGCAGCGCCGCGCGCGTTTGGGTTGTTGGGTCATCTGTGTTGCCTTGTTGGGTTCCGGAATGGGTTCAGGTGGGCCGGCGCTTGATCAGCACCCGGCGCTCGCCCTCGAAGACCACCTTGTCGTCCTGGTTGACGCCGAAGTGCTTGAAGGTGACGACGCCGGCGTCGTCGCGGTCGGCGTCTTCTACCGCCAGCACCTCGGTGTAAGCGTAAAGCGTATCGCCGTGGAAGACCGGTGACTTGAGCCGGATCTTGTCGAGCGAGAGCTCGGCGATGGCGTTCTCGCCGGTGTCCTGCATGGTCAGGCCGATCACCATGGAGATGGTGACGCCGCCGTACTGCAGGCGGCGGTTCCAGCCGTCCCGGCCCATCGCGTTTTTCGCCATGATGTCTTCGTTGAAGTGAGCCTCCGCCGTGTTCAGCACCATCAGAGTGATGCCCACGTTGTCCTGCTCGCACATGGTTTTGCCACGGGCGTGCCGCATCGCCTGCCCAGGCTCGAAGTCCTCGAAGTAGTTGTCGTTGCCGGTCAGGTTCATGACGCCGCCTCCGCGGCCTGCCGCCGACGCACCAGGTTGGTTCGCTTGAAGTCGATCACCAGCACGCCGAACTGGTTGAAGCCCTGGGTGTGCCAGGTGACGATGCCGAAGCCGGCCTGACCTTTCGACTCCCGGGCGCCGGTCACGGTCGATGTGGCAGTCAGGGTATCGCCGATGTAGACCGGCGCGTGAAAATTACACTCATCAACCCCAAGGAAAGGGCCGCCGCCTTCGCTCAGGTCCTCGACGCTGATGCCGAACACCGTGTTGAAGACCAGCAAGGGGTTCACCACCGTGGTGGGGTGCCCGTTCTCCATGGCGTAACGCTCGTTGAAGTAGAGCGGGCAGAAGGACAGCGTCTGGGTGGTGAAGGCTGCGTTGTCGCCGGCGGTGACGGTCCGCCCCCAGTGGTGCTCGAACACCCGACCTTCGGTCATGTCTTCGAAGCGATTGCCTTTCGCCTTCAGAACCGCCTTGTCGCGAACCGTCTCGAACTCGCTCATCGTGCGGCACCCATCTGCGCGGCCAGCTCCGCTCCGGAGACCGCTTCCAGGTTGCGGCAGGTATCGGCCAGGCTCGCTGCGCCGGCTTCGCCGAGGTGCGGGGTGGCCAGGGTCATGAACTTGTCGGTGAGCTTCTGCCATTGCTGCTCGAGATCGCGCAGCGGAATGGCAACGTTGACCGCCTCTTCAAATGTCTGGCCGTCGGCCGTGGTGATCCGGACGATGGAGTCCGGGTTGCTGTTCTCGTGGGCGTGCACGGACACTTTGTCCCGGAAGCTGACCAGGCGTTCGTCCCGTGTGATCGGATCGTCGAACAGATCGATGGCCGCGGTATCCAGATCGCACAGGGCCATGGCAGCGGTCAGCCGCAGGCTGAACTTGGCCTCGAGCCCGCTCTTCGGCTCCTGGATGTTGCACACCCGCAGGTGGCCTTTGTCCACGTAGATGTCGATCGCTTCGATGTCCTGCGGGTTGAAGCGATTGCTTGCTGCCAGCGCCCGGGTCGCCTCGATGGACGAATGGGTGAGGTAGCAGGCGGCGTGATACTTGAAGCAGATGTCCTGGGTGAAAGCGTCCGTCGCCATGGCCTGCTCGAAGCGCTCGAGGCTGGCGCTGGACGCCTGGGTGTCCATGAACCCCTGAGCGGCCTCCAGGATGTCCGTGCAGCTGCTGAAACCTTTCGCTGCCAGGTTGGCAGACTGCAGGCCGGTGGCCGCGGCGTGGCCGGCATGCAGAGGTTTGCACATGGTGCCGAACTGACTCTTCAGCCCTGCCGCCCGCGTGCCGGCGATGCCCAGAGCCTGATCCGTTTGCTGCGGATCAAGATCGAGCAGGGTGGCGGCGGCTGCGGCGGCGCCAAAAGTGCCGATGGTGCCGGTGTTGTGCCAACCATCCGCGTAGTGCGCGGGGCCGGCGTAACGACCGAGGATGCACTCAACGTCTACCCCGGTGCAGAAGGCACTGATCAGCTCTTGGCCGCTGCTGTTCAGGTGCTCGCCGAGGGCCAGCACCGCTGGGGCAACGGGGACGGTCGGGTGGCCGGACATGGCGGTGTGCACGTCATCGTAATCATGCGCATGCCCGGCGGCCCCATTGACTAACGCCGCCTGAGTGGTGGAAGTGCGCTGGTTGGCGCCGATGATGCTGGCCTGAGCGTACCCGCCCTGTTCCTCAGCCTCCTCCCGGAGGATTCGGGTCAGCGGCTCGGCTGATCCCGCCAGGGTGACGCCGATGAAATCCATGATCGCCTGCTTCGCAACCTCCCGGGCCGGGGCCGGTACGGCGTCGTATTCGGCCGAAGATACGCGCTCGGCCAGCGCCATCGTTGGATGCACAGTCGCTTGCATTGTCGGTCCCCCTTTGCAGACTATTTACGCTATCTAGTAAGGAACGTCATGGCAAATACCCTGGACATCACGCCCGCCTCGGGCGCGCGGGCGCGCGTTTACTGCAGCGAGCACAACGACTCCGAGCCGCTGGCCGGCACCGCGGATACGGTGGATGCCTGGCTCTGCCTCGAGTACCGGCCGACCTGGAAAGCAAGAGCGCAGACCGACAACTCCCTGTCCCCGGCAACGGAAGCCTGGCTCGAGCAGACTCTGGCCGGCTTCCGTGCCGACGGCCTGAAGTGTCGGCCGCAGTTCGTTCGCCAGCCGGAGACGGAGTCAGAGGCGGTGCGGCTGATGCTGACGATTGCAGGTCAGACCTATCAATGGTCGGAGCCCGGCTATGACTACCTGACCAGTCTCGATCTGCCGGCGCTGGTTCGCGCCGAAGCGAAGACACCGGGGAGCCTGGCGGCGAGCGCCACGCGGCTTAATGAGCCTCAGTATCTGGTCTGCACCAATGGCCAGCGCGACCTCTGCTGCGCCCGGTTCGGCTTGCCGGTCTACAGCGCGCTGAAGGAGCGGGTCGGAAGCAGAGCCTGGCAGGTGACTCACCTCGGCGGGCATCGCTTCGCGCCCAACCTCCTGACCCTGCCGGATGCCTGCCTCTATGGCCGGGTGGCGGTCGAAGAGCTGGACGACTTCCTGGCCGCCACCGAGCAGGGCAAAGTGGCCTTTGCCAATCTCCGTGGTCGGACCTGTTATCCGCCCGCGGTGCAGGCGGCGGAGGCGTTGCTCGCGGTTGATGATCTGCGGCTGCTGCACGTCGAGGAGGAGGGCGATGCCACCCGGGTCCGCTTTGCCGACGGCCACGAGAGCCACACAATCAGGGTGCGGCAGGCAGAGGCCGCCGAACGGGTTCTGAAAAGCTGTGGCGATGCCGCAGAGGCGGAGGTGTTTCCCTACCAGTCAGCCTGACGGCTGCTCGGGCTTCTCGATCCCGCTGTCGCCCCTCTTGAACTGCCGTTCGCCGCGCGGCATGCCCTCTGCCACGAATTGGCGCAGGCTCTCGGTGAGGGCTTCCAGGTCGTTCTCGAAGTGCGCCAGCTGTTCCCGCGAGCTGAACGCCTCCGCCACGGTGATCCGATAGGTCTGTCCTGTCTTGTTGAACAGCTCGCGGAACAACGTCATGTCCCTGAGCTCCTCGTGCAGGAAGTAGAACAGGTAGTAGATCCAGGAGTTCCGGCCGTGCACGTGCATGGGGATCACCGGGGTGTCGTACTTGAGCGCCAGGTTCATGGCGGTGGCCTGCCAGGGTCGCTCTTTCAGGCCGGTGATCGTCGGCTGGGCCAGGCGGCCGGACGGGAAGATGATCACCAGCCGCTCGTCCCGGAAGGCCCGGACCATGCTCTTGACCGTCTCCTTGCGCCGGCCGTGGGTGCGCTTCTCATCCACCCACTCAACCGGAATGAGGATGTCGGCGAGACCCGGTGCGGCCCGAATGGCATCGCGGTTGGCGAAGAAGATCACGTCGTCGCGGATTGCCTTCAGCGCATCGAACACCGCGATGCCGTCGGCAATCCCGGCCGGGTGGTTAGGCATGATGATGGCGCCGCCCTGGCGAGGGATGTTCTCCATGCCCTCGCTCAGGACATTCATGCGGATCCGCTCGCTGACGTAGTGAAAGATCTCCAGGCCGCTCAACTCCGCGCTGTAGTCGACGGCCTCGATGGCCTGCTTGTAGCCTAGAATCGGCAGGATGGTCGGGCGCAGCAGCCGCCACAGCCATGGTCGTGCCATCAGCCCGGCTGCCCGCTCCTCGATCAGCGTGTCGACGATGTGCTGCTCTGAGCGGTCTTTATCTTCTGCTTCTACCGGCACTTCAGGTGCCTGTGCTTTGTCGCTCATCGTCGCTCTACCCGGCCTGCCTGGCATCCGCCGTGCATTGATCAAGGAACGCGAGCACTGCCTGATTGAACCCGGGTGCATCTTCCATGTTCATCCCGTGCCCAGCCTCCAGCTCGGCGGTGGTCAGCATCGGCATGTTGCGTTGGGCGAATGCGGCCATCTCGGCAAATCGTTTTTCTTTGGTGCCCCAGATCATGCAAGCAGGCCGTGAGTTGTCGCTCAGCCGGTCGCGCTGCGAAATGGTCGGGATCGTGATGCCGATGGTATCCGCGACGCCGGCCGGATCGTGATCCATTGCATCCGCCACCAGGGCCTCGTAAACGGGTTTCGGCAGTCGCCAACCGTGCTTGGGGTGCACGGGAACACGCACCATTGCTGCCTGGCCACCCTCACGGATTCTGGCGGCGGAGCTCTCAGAGCTTTCTTTCAGTTCTAGCTGGCGTGAGGTATCTGCAAGCCCGGAGGTGGAGTTGGTGAACAGATGCCCCAGGGTTCGCTCCGGAAAGTCCAGCGCGTACCGCAGCGTCAGCCCCGCCCCCATGCTGTAGCCGAGCAGGAACCAGCCTTCGGCGTTCAGCTCCTGGCGGATCGCCTCGAAGGCGCGCAGATAGTAATCAGCGCGGTAGCACTCGGGATCTTCCGGGCTCGGCGAGTTGTGGTGCCCGAACAGCTCCACCGTCACCGGCGTGCAGCCCTCAGCCAGCGCCTCCAGGTTGAGAAGCCACTGGGAGCGGCTGGATAGAAAACCGTGCACCAGCAGCAGGTAGGGGCCGTTGCCGTCATGCACGCGCCAATCAGGAAGGATCACTTGCAGAAATTTCGCTCTTGCTCAACCGTCACAGGGTACCGGATCATCCCGGTCTGCGAGACTCGAGGACAATCGGTGACCGATTCCATCGTCATTTTCACCACCGGCGGCACGATCGACAAGGTGTACTTCGACGCCAAGAGCGAGTTCGAGGTGGGTGACTCCGTGGTCGAACGGCTGCTGGCCCAGGCCCATGTGCAGCAGCCATACGAGATCGTGCCGCTGATGCGCAAAGACAGCCTCGAGCTGGATGACGCCGATAGGGCGGCGATTCGGCAGGCGATTGCGGAGCGCTCGGAAGCTCGGGTGGTCATCACCCACGGCACCGACACCATGACCGACACCGCGGCGGTGCTGGAGGATCTGGGCAGTAAAACCATCGTTCTGACCGGCGCCCTGGCGCCGGCGAGGTTTGCGGAGAGCGATGCGGTGTTCAACGTCGGCATGGCCTTTGGCGCCGTGCAGTCGCTGGCCGCCGGTGTTTACATCTGCATGAACGGCCAGGTTTTCGAGGCCGCAAAGGTGGTCAAGGACCGGTCGAAAAACGCCTTCGTTCCACGTCCAGATCCGGTTGGCTGAGGTGTTGCGGAAAGGCGGCCTGGGTTATGCTGCCGGCTCCGCGCACCTGTAGTTCAACTGGATAGAGCATCGGCCTTCGAAGCCGAGAGTTGTAGGTTCGAGTCCTACCAGGTGCGCCATTTCACCTAGCTTCAGATCGGCGGGAACTCGCTCAGCAGCTCGCTGCAGTCGGCGTCCACCGAGGCCTGATCGCGGTGCCCCTCGACGATCTTCCGCGAGGCGGTAACGCGCCAGACGCCTTTCCGGGTGTTGGTGTCCACCACGCTGATGCCCCACATGCCGTGGGTGGCGCACTCGCTCTGAATGCTGGTGTTGGCGTGGACGGAGTCTTCTACTTCCTGAAGGGTCAGCTGAACCTGCTTGGTGCCGATCGCCCACTGGATGATCATCTCCGGGTCCTGCGTCACTTCCTTGAAGCCCTTGGCGATGAGCGTATTGCGGATGCCGTGCTCGATCTTCTCGATCCGGTCCTTGAGCTCGTCCGGCCAGTCTGTGACTTTCACCAGCTTGATCTGAAAGGTCTGGTAGTTCTCGAACGGTGCGCTTCTCGCGTAGGCCACGTCCTTTTTAAACGCGGGCACGTCCACCGTGCCGACGCCCTCGAGCTTGAATCGCAGCGACAGGTTGGTTTTCGAGTCCGCGTGCCGGAGCGCTTCGTTTTGAGTGATACGCCCGGACTCGACGAGGTCGAACAGCGCGTCGTCGAAGGTCACGCAGCCGACCTCACGGGACTGGACCATGGCGTCCTTGAGCTTGTCGATGGCGCCTTCTTTCAGCAGCTCGGCGATGAACGGCGTGTTCAGCATCACCTCCACCGCGGCCACGCGCTTACCGTCGCGGCCGATGGTCAGACGCTGGCTGACGATGGCATTCAGCCTCATCGACAGATCCTGCAGCACCTGAGCGTGAGCGCTGTCGTCGTAGAACGAGAGAATTCGCTGGCAGGCGTTGTAAGCGTTGTTGGCGTGCAGCGTGCTGACGCAGAGGTGCCCTGTCTCCGCGTAGTTCAGCGCGTGCCTCATGGTGTCCAGGTCACGGATCTCGCCGATCATGATCACGTCGGGTGCTTCCCGCATCGCGTTCTTCAGCGCGACCTCATAGGAGGCGGTGTCGAGCCCCACGTCGCGTTGATTGACCAGGGACTCCTTGTGCGGATGCAGAAACTCCACCGGGTCTTCAACGGTGAGGATGTGGCCCGACCGATTGCTGTTCCGGTAGTCGAGCATGGACGCCAGGGTGGTGGATTTGCCGGTGCCGGTGCCGCCGACCAGCAGGATCAGGCCGCGCTCGGCCATGATCAGCTCTTTCAGCAGCGGCGGCAGGTTCAGCTGCTCAATGGAGGGAATTTCCGAGCGTATGTGCCGGGCGACCAGCGCAGGCTCTTCCTGCTGGCGGAACACGTTGATCCGGAACCGCCCGATGTCTCGGACCCGGAGCCCCATGTTCAGCTCCATGGTCTGCTCGAACACCTTGCGCTGGTCGTCGTTCATCACCGAGTAGCAGAGGTTGTGCACCTCCTGCGGAGAGAGGGGCGGGCAGTCGGCGACCGGCGCCATCCGGCCGTCGACCTTCAGGATGGGTGGCGCACCGACGCTCAGAAAGAGGTCGGAGCCGTTTTTTTGTGCCAGCTCGGCAAGCAGTGAGGGCAGTTCCGTCTGCATGATGTTCCGTCCCTGGGCAGGGTTACAACTTCGCTGGCTCGATGGTAGGCAAGGCGCGCGACCCAGACCGTGATCCAGGCCACAGAGCGGTCGTGAACGGGAACGATCACAAATTTGGGTTAGAATCCTGCGCCCTCATGACAGCGCACGCGACAACCGAATCGATCCTCAGCCTCGCTGACGTCAGGTTCAGCTGGCCGGGGGGTCCGTCCCTGCTCGACGTCGGGCAGTTCGAATTGGCGCCCGGTGAGAGGGTTTTCCTGCACGGTCCCAGCGGCAGCGGCAAGTCGACGCTGCTCGGCCTGATTGCCGGCATTCACCAGCCGCAATCGGGTCACATTCATCTGCACGGCAAGGATCTGGTTGGTATGAGCGCCAGCGGGCGTGACCGGATTCGCGGGTCGGAGCTCGGCTACGTCTTCCAGCAGTTCAATCTGGTGCCCTACCTCAGCGTGCTGGAGAACGTGCTGTTGCCGCTGACGTTTTCTGCCGACCGGCGTGCCCGCGCAGCGGCGGACGGCGCTCCGGCCGATCAGGCGCTGCAGCTGCTCCGTGCGCTCGGCCTCGATGACGAGCTGGCCGGGCGCTCTCCAGGGAAGCTGTCGGTGGGCCAGCAGCAACGGGTCGCGGTTGCCAGGGCTCTGCTGGGCAGCCCGCCGCTGGTGATCTGCGATGAGCCCACTTCGGCGCTGGATGCCGACGCCAGGGACGACTTTCTCGACCTGCTGATCCGATCACTGGAAGCGAGCGGTGCCGCGTTGGTTTTCGTCAGTCACGATGCCGGGCTCGCCGATCACTTCAGTCGCCGCGTGCGCCTGCAGGACGGGGATCTGGTGGCGACATGAATCGACTGCAGATCGGACTGAAAAGCCTGTTCAGCCGGCGGATCGCCGTTGGCCTGACGGTCATTGGCGTTGCTCTTTCGGTTGCCATGATCCTGGGCGTCGAGCGCATCCGTATCGAGACCCGGGAGAACTTCACCCAGACCGTTTCCGGCACGGATCTGATCGTCGGTGCCAGAACCAGCCCGGTGCAGCTCCTGCTCTACAGCGTGTTTCGAATTGGCGATGCCACGGCGAACCTCGACTACGCGAGCTACCAGAAGATCAGTCGTCACCCCACCATCGCCTGGGCCGTGCCGATCTCGTTAGGTGATTCGCACCGTGGCTATCGCGTCGTCGGCACCAGCGAGGCTTTTTTTGAGCACATCCGCTACGGCCGGGATCAGGCACTCGAGTTCAGCGCCGGTGGGCCTTTCGCCAGGCGCTTCGACGCGGTGATTGGCGCCGAGGTGGCTCGTGGGCTCAACTACCAGCTGGGCACCAGCATGGTGATCGCCCACGGCACCCGGGACGACGGGTTGTCCGGCCACGACACCCTGCCTTTGACGGTGGTTGGCGTGCTCGAGCCTACCGGTACGCCGGTCGACCGGGCCGTCCACGTTTCGCTGGAGGCCATCGAAGCCATTCACGTCGGCTGGGAGACCGGCGTACGTGTTCAAGGTGCAGAACTGGACGCGACCGAGGCGGAGCAGGCCGAGCTGCACCCGGAGTCGATCAGCGCCTTCTTCCTCGGCCTCAAGCGTCGTTCCGACGCGCTGACGCTGCAGCGGGCGATCAACGGCTTCCCCGATGAAGCGCTGTCCGCGATCCTGCCGGGCGTTGCCTTGAATTCGCTCTGGGGCCTGTTCGGCGGCGTCGAGCTGGGCCTGCTCGGCGTTGCCGCCATGACCGTGGTGACCGGATTGATCGGAATGGTGGTCGGGCTGACCTCGACCCTGAACGAGCGGCGCCGGGAGATGGCGATTCTCCGCTCGGTGGGTGCCCGACCGGGTGACATCTTCAGCCTCTACGTTCTGGAGTCCGGGCTGATCGGCCTGGCTGGCGCGATCGGCGGCTACCTGCTGCTCTCGCTGGCTCTGCTGATCGCCAATCCCTTTCTCACCGCAGAGGTTGGGATCGCTTTTTCCGTGTCTTACCCGATGCCGCGGGAGCTGGTGCTGATGGGTTCCGTGTTCGGCCTGTCGCTCCTGACCGGCTGCCTGCCGGCCTGGCAGGCTTACCGGCTGTCTGTTCATGATGGTCTGGACGCACAGGGCTGATCGGCAGCTGGCATGGTTTACCTCTCGCTCAGCATCCTCGCCCTGATCGCGGGCCCCGTGGTCTACGCGCTGGCCTCCCGGCGCCCGGCTGCCCGGGAAGGCCTGGAAGGGTTCATCCTGGTTACCCTGGCCGGCATCGTCTGCCTGCACATCGCGCCGGAAGCCTGGCGGATCGCCGGCGTTGCGGGGGTGGCGGCCGGCCTGGTCGGGCTCGCATTTCCCTCGCTGCTGGAAGGGGTTTTTCGCCAGGCGTTGTCGCGTGCCCACCTCGTGGTGCTGGCCCTGGCGGCAGCGGGCATCGTCGTGCACGCCGTGCTCGATGGGATTGCCCTGCTGCCCATGGCGTCCGGAGAGGCCTCCCACGCCGGGCACGGCTCGGGCAGCCGGGCGCTGGCCGTTGGCGTGATTATCCATCGGCTGCCGGTAGGCATGGCGATCTGGTGGGTGTTGCGGCCGCAGTTCGGCACCGCGGTGGCGGTCGCCACCTTCGCGGTAGTCATCGTCACCACCATCATCGGCTACCTGGCGGGCGGAGCCTACCTGGCGTCTGCCGATTGGACCCTGGCGCTGTTCCAGGCGTTTGTCGCCGGCTCCCTGATTCATGTGGCCCTGTTCGGCGCCTCGCATGACCATGAACATGATCATGAGCAGGGGACGGAAGCGGACTCGGCCGTCAAAGCGGCCGCCAGACCCTTCCACTCCCGAGCCTATCGGGCCGGCCTGCTGCTCGGCCTGGTCACCATCTTCGCGTTGCCGCACATTTCGGGCTGAACGGCAGCCGTGGTAGGCTTGCCGCCCTCAATTTTCAGCTGCATAGACAAGTAACGAGCATGAGCACGCCTTTTGATTCCATGGAAGATGCCATCGCCGCCATTCGCGCGGGGGAGATGGTGGTAGTGGTGGACGACGATGATCGGGAGAACGAAGGCGACCTGATTATGGCGGCGAGCAAAGCGACGCCCGAGCAGGTGGCGTTCATGATCCGTCACACCAGCGGCATCCTCTGCACGCCGATCCTCGAGGAGCAGGCCGCGCAGCTGCACCTGGACCCGATGGTGGCGCGTAACGACGCCCCCATGAGCACGGCCTTCACGGTATCCATCGACTACAAGGACGGGCTGACCACCGGTATCTCCGCGGAAGAGCGGGCGGCGACCGTGCAGGCGCTGACCAGCAGCAACGTGGTGGCCGACGACTTCGTCCGACCGGGACACATCTTCCCGCTGGTTGCGCGTCGCGGTGGGGTGCTGGTGCGTTCCGGACATACCGAGGCGGGCATCGACCTGGCTCAGCTGGCTGGCTTACCGCCTGTCGGTCTGCTGGCAGAACTGGTCAACGACGACGGCACGGTCCAGCGCCTGCCGCAGCTGCTTGAGTTCGCCAAGGAGCACAAGCTGAAGATCGTCTCCATCGCCGACATGATCGCCTACCGGCAGCGCCGCGAGCAGCTGGTGGAGCGGACCATGGAGTTCGAGATGAAGACGCGCATCGGCACCGCCCGCGCCTTTGCGTACAAAACCAAGTTCGAAGACGCGGAGCACATTGCGCTGGTCTTCGGTGAGCTGGGTGAGTCGGTGCCGGTGCGCATTCACCGGGAAAAGCTGCTCGACGATGTGTTCGGCCCTCAGACCAATCACGAGCAGAGCCTGCTCGACGTGTCGCTGGACCGCATTCAGTCGCTCGGCGGCGGCGTGCTCATTTACCTGCGTTCCGGATTCGTCGGCGTGCCGCTGGAGTCGCTGGCGGACCAGAGTCGCGAGGAGACCCGACGCGCCGAGTGGCTGGAGATCGGCGTTGGGGCGCAGATTCTCCGTGATCTGGGCCTGAGCAGGATTCGCCTGATCGCCGGCCGCGAGGTCGACTACGTTGGCGTCGAGGGCTTCGGCCTGACCCTGGAGTCTACCGAGCTGCTGAACGGCTGAGACCGGTCAGGGGTTGACGGGCTTCAGCGCCGGCCGGGTGCTGTTGCCGCGGTAGTGAAAGCCCGCCAGCTTGCCTTTTTCACCCACGTAAACGATGCGGATGTCGCCGGTGCGGACGGCACAAACGCTGCAGCGCAGGCGGCCGCGGACCGTCTCGATGCTCAGGTCCTCCCCGTACGCCTCAATCAGCTTCGCAATGGACACCCGCTCCATGCGCTCGCAGTCCGTGCAGACGGCATACAGCTGGAAGCTCTCGATCAGGTCGCCCATGGTTTTCATGCTGTATATATATACAGTTATCCGGATCATCGGGTCAATCTGGTGGCTCGCCGGGCGCAGCCATTCCGGGCCGAACCAAGTACGATGGCCAGATGATCAAGCCCATCATCGTCACCCTGGGTGATCCTGCCGGCGTTGGCCCCGAGGTCGCCGCCAAAGTGATCAGCGCCCGGTCTCAGCATGCCGCGGGCTCCGCGCCGATACTCTACCTGGGCAGCGAGTGGGCGCTGCGCAAAGGTGCGGAGGCTGCCGCTGTTGTGTTGCCGGAGCTGCCGGTGGTGACCGGTATCGAGGCCGCTGCGCCAGGCCCGTCTCTGCTGGATCTGGGCGGCACGCCGGAGGCGTTTGAGTTCGGCCGGGTCGATGCGCACTGCGGTCGGCTGGCCGTACAGGCGGTGGAGCATGCCGCTCAGGCCTGCATCGACGGCACGGCAGCGGCGATGGTCACCTGTCCGATCAACAAGGAAGCGATTCACGCTGCAGGCTACGTCAACGACATCGGGCACCAGGAGATTCTGGCTCGGATGACGGGTGCCGAGTGGACGGCGACCATGCTGATGACGCCCGGGCTCAAGGTTGTGCACCTGTCGACCCATAAATCGCTTATCGAAGCGGCTCGCTACGTCACCAGGGACACGGTGCTGGAGAAGCTGAGGCTGATGCAGGGCACGCTGACCGGATGGGGGCTGGCTACTCCGCGCATCGCCGTCGCCGCCTTGAACCCGCACGGCGGGGAGGGCGGGCTGCTCGGCAGGGAAGAGATCGAAGAGCTGGCGCCGGCGGTGGCGATGGCGCGCGAGCTGGGAATCGACGCAACCGGTCCCATTCCTGCGGATTCCGTGTTCAATCGCGCCATCAACGGCGAGTTCGACGTGGTGCTGGCGCTCTTTCACGACCAGGGCCACATCGCGATCAAGGTGCACGACTTCCATCAGAGCACGACGGCAACGCTCGGGATCCCGTTTATTCGAACGTCCGTCGACCACGGCACCGCCTTCGACATCGCCGGGATGGGTAAGGCCGATCCACGTGGCCTGCATGCCGCCATAGACGCCGCAGAAGCGCTGGTTGCGGGCGAGCTGGGCCGACTCTGAGAGCGCCCGGGCCCGAATTGCCAGCGCCTGAGGCGTGGGGCAAACTGCCAGGCTAACGACTTCAAGCGATGAGTATCCAAAGGGGGGAACCATGAAGGCTGCCGTATTCCGTGAAGTAAACCAGCCGATGGAAGTGGAGGAGATCGAGATCTCCAAACCTGGACCGCGAGAGGTGCTCATCCGCACCGCGGCCGCCGGCGTCTGCCACAGCGATCTGCATTTCTTCAACGGCACCTATCCTGGCGTGACGCCCATGGTGCTAGGCCACGAGAGCGCCGGCATCGTCGAGCAGGTGGGCTCGGACGTGCACTACGTGAAGCCGGGTGATCACGTGATCACCTGCCTCTCCGTGTTCTGCGGGCACTGCGAGCACTGCCTCACCGGGCGCATGTCGCTCTGTCAGGAGCCCGAAACGAAGCGCTCCCAGGACGAAGAGCCGCGGATCAGCCATGGCGGCGGCGAGGTGCAGCAGTTTGCCAATCTGGGCTCGTTCGCCGAGCACATGCTGGTGCACGAGCATGCGGTGGCGAAGATCCGTGAAGACATGCCTCTGGACCGGGCGGCGTTGATCGGCTGCGGCGTAACCACCGGCGTCGGTGCGGTCATTCACACCGCCAAGGTGGAGCCGGGTTCTACCGTCGCGGTTATCGGTTGTGGCGGTGTCGGGCTCTCCTGTGTCAACGGTGCAGCCATTGCAGGTGCTGCCCGGGTCATCGCCGTCGACATGGTGCCCTCTAAGCTCGAGCTGGCCCGTAAGTTCGGCGCCACGGACGTGGTCAACGCCTCCGAGGGAGACCCCATCGAGCAAGTCAAAGAGATGACGGACGGCGGTGTGCACTACTCGTTCGAAGCGATTGGCCTGAAGGTCACCGCGGAGCAGGCGTTCGGCATGCTGAAAAACGGTGGCACCGCTACCGTGATCGGCATGATTCCGCCGGGCCACATGGTTTCCCTGCACGGCCCGGACTTTCTTTTCGAGAAGAAAATCCAGGGCTCGTTCATGGGCTCCAACCGGTTCCGCGTCGACATGCCTCGATTCGTGGAGCTTTACCTGCAGGGCAAGCTGCACCTGGATGATCTGGTTTCCAGTCACATCAAGCTGTCGGATGTGAACGACGCCTTCAAGGCGCTGGAGACCGGGGAGATCGCCCGCAACGTCATCATGTTCGACTGATGCGCTGGCTGTCCTTCGAGGCCGGCGGCAAGGCAAGCTTCGGATACCTGACCAGTGACGGTGAGGGGGTGGTCGATGTGGGGCAGCGCACCGGCACGCCGGACCTGAAAAGCGCCATTGCCGCTGGCCTGCTCGAGCAGGGAGCCGCCCAGGGCGACGAGGCGGATGTGGCGCTGGCCGATATCACCTACCTGCCGACCATCACCAACCCGGAGAAGATTCTCTGCGTGGGCCTGAACTACAAAGCCCACCAGGAGGAAACCGGTCGTGGCGGCGAAGGGGTGCCGACCGTCTTCGTGCGATTTGCCGCGGCGCAGATGGGGCACCAGGCGCCGATGGTGCGGCCCCATGAATCCCAGTCGCTGGATTTCGAGGGCGAGATCGCCATGGTCATCGGCAAGGGCGGTCGCCGCATATCGCGCGCCGACGCGCTCGGCCACGTGGCCGGCTTCGGCATCTACAACGATGGCAGCGTTCGCGAGTATCAGCGCCTGACGTCTCAGTTCACCGCAGGTAAAAATTTCGCCAACACCGGTGGCTTCGGTCCCTGGATGATGACGCCGGACGAGATCGGCGATCTCGACGAGATGGAGATCACCACGCGGCTGAACGGTGAGGTGATGCAGAACGCCAAGGCTGCGCTGCTGGTGCACGGCTTTGCCGAGCTGATCGAGTTCTGCTCCACCTTCATCGAGCTGGCGCCGGGCGATGTGATCGTCACCGGCACGCCGGGTGGCGTCGGCTCTGCACGAAACCCTCCGGTGTTCATGGATGAAGGGGATACCATCGAGATCGAGGTGAAGCCCATCGGCACCCTCTCCAACCCGGTTGTGGTCGGCTAGCAGGAGTGAAGTTCGGCGTTGGCCAGCCTGTTCCCAGACTCGAAGATCCCCGGCTGATTACCGGTGCCGGTTCCTTTACCGACGATGTGAATCTGCCCGGCCAGCTTTATCTGGCCATAGCCCGCTCGCCCTACGCGCATGGCCAGTTGAAAGCCGTGGATACCAGCGACGCAGCGACAGCTGCAGGTGTGCGCGCCGTTTACACGGCCGCGGACATCGAAGCGCTGGGCGGCATGCCATGCCGGGCGGTGCTGTCGGATCGCGCCGGCAATCCCTGCTTCATTCCAAAACGGCCGCTGCTTGCCGAGGGCCGCGTCCGCTTCGCCGGAGAGCCGGTAGCCGCAGTGGTCGCTGAGACTGCGCAGCAGGCACGGGATGCGGCTGAACTGATCTTCATCGACGTCGACGATCTTCCAGCTGTCACCGATCTGCGGCGGGCGGAAACAGAAACGGTGCTGCACGACGCGCACGGCTCCAATCTGGCCATTCACTACGAGAACGGCGACGAAGCAGCCTGGCAGGAAGCGCAAGCACGAGCTGCCCACGTGGTTCAGGTGTCGCTGGTCAACAACAGGGTGGTGCCCAGCCCGCTCGAGCCCCGGGCGTCGGTGGCGGCCTACGAAGACGGTGCCTTTACTCTCTTCAACCCAAGCCAGGGTGCCTTTGCCCAGCAGGGCGTGCTGGCCAAGGCCATCTTCAAGGTTGATGCGGACGATGTGCGGGTCATCTCCGGCGATACCGGCGGTGGCTTCGGCGTTCGCGGTGAGGTGCACCCGGAAGCGGCGCTGTCGCTGTTTGCCGCACGAGCGCTGGGCCAGCCGGTGAAGTGGCACGGTGATCGGTCCGAGATGTTTCTCGCCGACTCTCATGGACGGGATAACCTGACGACGGCTGCGATGGCGCTGGACGCGGAAGGCCAGGTGCTCGGCGTGCGCATAGAGACGCTGGCCAACCTGGGCGCCTACTGCTCCGCGGTAGGGCCGTTCGTGCCGACGATGGCCGGTGGGCGTGTAGTCGGAACCGTTTACCGTATACCGGCCCTTTATCAGTCCGTGCGCTGTCTTTACACCAACACCATGCCGGTCGCCGCGTATCGTGGCGCCGGGCGTCCGGAAGCCTGTTACGTGATGGAGCGGCTGATGGACGAGGCGGCGCGAGCGCTTGGCGTCAGTCGGGACGACGTGCGCAGGCGCAATTTCATCCGCCCGTCGGACATGCCATTCGAAAACCACTCCGGCGTGGTGATAGAGAGCGGCGAGTTCGAGGCGACCATGGATCTGGCACTGGAGAGAAGTGCCTGGCATGACTTCGAGGTGCGACGCGATGCCGCCCGGGGGCGCGGACGCCTGTGCGGCATTGGCCTTGGCTACTACGTGGAGTCATCCGGTGGTGGTCCCGAGGAGGAGGCGCGGGTCACCATCCTTCCCGATGGCAGCGCCGAGGTAATCGTCGGTACCTACTCGCACGGCCAGGGGCACGAAACCGCTTTTGCTCAGATCCTTGCCGACACTTTCGGCATCAACTTCGAGCGGATCAACTTCGTGCAGGGTGACACCGCTTACGTGAAGTTCGGTGGCGGCACCGGTGGTTCGCGCTCGTCGCAGATGGGCGGCGTTGCGGTGAAGCGGGCAGGAGAGGGCGTGATCGCTCGGGGCAAGGAGGTGGCGGCCGAGTTGATGCAGTCCGAGATTGATCGGGTGATTTACGAGGCGGCCGTTTACCGGTTGGACGATGGCTCAGCGGAAGTCAGCCTCGCCGAAGTTGCTCGAGCTGCCGCTACCGAGCAGTTCGGCGGCGAAGGTCTCGCCGAAACACATCGCTATGACCGTGGTGCCGGCACCTACACCTTTCCCAATGGTGCCCACGTCGCAGAGGTGGAGATCGATCCGGACACCGGAACCGTCGAAGTAGTGCGCTACACCGCTGTGGACGACTGCGGCCGGGTGATCAACCCGCTGCTGGCGGCCGGGCAGGTGCATGGCGGCGTGGTCCAGGGGCTCGGCCAGGCGCTGCTCGAAGAAGCGATCTACGATTCGGAAGGCCAGCTCCTGACCGGTTCCTTTCTCGATTACGCCATGCCGTTTGCGGGCAACATGCCGGACGTGGAAGTCAGCTTCAACGAGGTGCTGGATCCGAACAACGAGCTGGGGGTGAAGGGTATCGGCGAGGGAGGGGCCTGTGGGGCGCCGCCGGCGGTCGTCGGCGCGGTGCTGGACGCGCTGGCCGAACACGGCGTCACCAGCATCGACATGCCGCTCACGTCAGAGAAGGTCTGGCGAGCAATCTCCGAGCGCTGAGCTGCTCTCAATCCGGGCGGTTCAATCCGCTGGGTAAACGACGTCAGCGTCGGTCAGCGGGCGTGCCCAGGCAGCGAACTCAAGCTGCGTGCCGTCCGGATCCTTGAAGTAGATCGAGCGAACGAAGGTGCTGGGCGAGATCTCCTCGCTGGCCTGGGTCTCGCTGTCATCGTGGTTCACCACCTCGGTCACCTCGATGCCGAGCTCGGCAAGCTTCTCCCGGTACGCGTCGATCTTTTCGGGTGCTACGTTGAACGCCACGTGATTCATGGTGCCCGGCGTTGCGGTGATGCGTCGGAACTCCTTCGCATCCACCGAGTCAGGGCCGTTCGGAAACCAGAAGAAGGCCAGCTGGTCACCGCCGCCGCAGTCGAAGAAGTAGTGCTTGCCGCGACCTTCCGGCAGCTCGATCGTCTTCGTCAGTGGCATACCGAGCGTGTTGACGTAGAAATCCACGGTACGGTCCATGTCAGCACAGACCAGGGCCAGGTGGTTGATGCCCAGATACTCGAAGTTCGCCACGGCTGCAGCTCCTGATTGGATTCAGGGCCAGATCCTATCAAGTCGGGATCAACAGGGCTGCACGCGGTTTAATTAGACATAAATTCGACATAGACGAATATCTTCTCTTTCTTTACGACATTTTTACGCGAACGGTTCTAAAGTCCGACCAAATTTTAGACAAGAGCGAAAAAGTGTTTGAAAAGCTGCACGCCCTGCTGGGTAGCAGGCCTCACCTCGCGGCAGCGATGGTGCTGATGGCTTGCGCGGGGACCTCCGTCAGCGCTGGCGCTGAGGAAGAAGATGGTGCCCGGCTGGCTTTCAAGTACCACTGCACAACCTGTCACGGCCAGAACGGCGTCGCCAGCTCGGACCGGTATCCGAACCTGGCGGGGCAGCCGGTTCCTTATCTTGTCAGCCGGCTGAATTACTTCCGCGACGGCGTCGAACGCGGCAACCAGATGAACGCTCAGGCCGCTCCGCTCTCCGATGAAGACATCGAGAAGCTGGCGGCTTTCTTCAATAACCCGACCTAGGAGGACGGTGATGAAAACGACGATTGTCGGCGCGCTGCTGTGCGCAACCCTGCTGGCCGGGTGTTCCGAACCGGCGTTTGATGGCGCCGCGCTGGCGGAAGAAAAAGGTTGCGTGGCCTGTCACGGGCTGCAGGGCGAGTCGCTTGCGCCCATCTACCCCAAGCTGAGCGGGCAGTGGGAAAAGTACCTGCGTCTGCAGCTCTTTGCCTATCGGGACGGCAAGCGGGAGAACGCCATCATGAATGGCATGGCGGCCACCCTGACGGACGACGAGATCCGAGCGCTGGCTGAGCATTACGGCATCTGATGGCTCGAACGCTGAAGCGCAACCTGCCGGAGAAGATCTGCGTCACCTGCCAGCGCCCTTTCCGCTGGCGGAAGAAGTGGTCTCGATACTGGCCGGCGGTTAAGCACTGCTCGGAGCGCTGTCGGCGCAACCGGCACAGGCAAGGAGTCGGTTCGTGACCGAGGCATCCCGGGCGGCGGGACTCAGCAGGCTTCACCAGTTCGTGCCGATTGCGGGGCGCGAGTACCGGGCGGAACGGAACTACGACCGCGGCGCAGGCAACCATCGGAGCGTTTCCGGGCTCTCGCCTTACCTGCGGCATCGCCTCCTGAGCGAAACGGAGGTGCTGAGAGAAGTGCTGGCCCAGCACTCGCCGAGCGCCGCAGAAAAGTTCATCCAGGAAGTGTTCTGGCGCGGCTACTGGAAGGGCTGGCTGGAGCAGCGGCCCACCGTCTGGACGGACTATCTGAACGAGCTGGGCAAGGCGGGGTCGGCGCTGGCAACAGACGATGATCTATCGGCCCGCTATCAGGCCGCGGTAGGTGGCGTCACCGGCATCCTGCCGTTCGACGACTGGGCCCGCGAGCTGCTGGCAACGGGGTACCTGCACAACCACGCACGCATGTGGTTTGCGAGCATCTGGATCTTCTCTCTCGGGCTGCCCTGGCAACTCGGCGCAGACTTCTTTCTCAGGCACCTGCTCGATGGCGATCCGGCGTCGAATACCCTGTCCTGGCGCTGGGTGGCCGGTCTGCACACCAGAGGCAAAACCTACCTGGCCACGGAAGCGAACATCAGGCGCTACGCCTCGGAGCGGTTTGATCTGGATGCCGCCGACGCTGGCCTCGAGCGACTGTCTTTGCAGGCGACGGCGCCCGAGGCACCTGAGAACCCGCCGGCGTCACCAATTGCCTGGCCGGACGGACCGGCGCCTGCCGAGCGGTGCGGTGTGCTGCTCAGCGAGGAAGACTTGCTGCTCGAGTTTCCTGTCGAGCCGGTAGCGGTGACCGCATTACATGTGGACGGCACAGCCGCTTCCCTGGTCCGCCAGTTCAAAAAAGAGGCGCTGGCGGACGCGTTGGCCCGAACCGTCCAGCAGCTCCCCTCGGCAACGGTGCACGAGCCGGTTGCATCGGCGGACGCGGTGCTCGCCTGGGCGCAACAGAACCAGCTCGAGCAGGTCTGGGTAGCCTACGCCCCGGTAGGATATGTCCGCGAGCAGCTGGACGCGCTGGGCGCGGCGCTGGCCGGTATCGGCATCCGCCTCGTACCCTTCGTGCGAACCTACGACCGCCTCGTCTGGCCGCACTGCAGCAAAGGCTTCTTTCAGCTCCGCAAACGCATCCCTGAGTTGCTGGACGGGCTGGCTGCCAACTCGGAAGTCGAACTGCTGGCTGGCGAGGGGTAGGCGCCATGTCGGAAGTCCGCACGCGATCGCTCGGCAAGAGCGACCTGAAGGTGATCAACGATGTGATCACCACAGCGGTTCTGGCCTGGCCGCTGCCGGACCGGATGAAGCGGCTGTCGCTGCCGCTCTTGCGCTACGACGAAGTGGATCTCTACCACTTCGAGGTGGTCGGGGCGTATGCCCTCGGCAGCACGGTCAGGCCTCGGGATCTGTTTGGCGTGGCGATCTGGGATCAGGAGACCTTGCACGGCCTCTACGTGCGCCCGGAGGCACAAGGCAACGGCGTTGGCCGGGCCCTGCTCGACGAGGTGGCTGCGCGTGCCCGGATGGCGGGCGTTGCGCGCCTGCTGGTCAAGGCCGAGAGGGTTTCTGCGGGCTACTTCAGGCGACAGGGTCTGACCCCAGCCGGTTCCGATACCCCTTACCCTTACGCTTTCTACCTCAATACGGGCACCCCGGCGCAGGCGGCAATGAGCGCGCAGCGCAAGGCCCTGGCGGACTAACCCTCGCTGGCAGCGCCTGGCCGGCCGACCGCGCCGGAAACCATGTTCCGTGCTTCTTTGGTCGACGGCAGGGTGGGTTTGCGGCCCCGGGTCAGGTTGAACGGCTCAGTATCGATGTCCTCGAGCTCGATCTCCCGGTTCAGCACGGCGGCTTTCCAGGCCTCCTGCTCGCCGTGCCGGGCCTGGAACTCCGGCATGACTTCTCTCGCGAACAGCTCGAGGCTGGCGCAGATGTCCTCATGGGTGTTCTTTCCGGCCTGATTGAGCAGGATCACCTGATCCACGTTGGCCTCTTCCAGCTCGCGGAGGCGCTCACGAATCGTGTCCGGGGAGCCGATCAGCTCGCTGCCGCTTCGGCGGCTGCCTTCCGGCGTCTGCTTCCACTCCTGATATCGCTCCCAGAAGTTGACCGTGCCCGGCTCGAACGGGCCTTCCTTGCCGTAGAGCTGCAGAGCGAACTGGAAGAAGGTCCAGCCATCCGCTTTCTGCCAGGCCTCTTCGTCGGTTTCGGCGCACATGAACCCGCCCACCACGGCGATGTTCGGGTTGGTCTGGTAGTCGGTGAGCGGCTCCAGGTGGTTCAGGTAGGTGTTGTAGTAGGCGTTCACCCAGGCTCGGGCGGCCGCAAGATCGACGAATTTGAAGCAGAGCGCGCCCATGCCCCGGTGCGCCGAGTACTTGATGGTGTCGAGCTGTGAGCAGGCCACCCACAGAGGCGGGTGGGGCTTCTGATAGGGCTTCGGGATCACGGCCCGCAGCGGGAACTTGAAGTACTCGCCGTCGTACTCCCAGCCGTGGTTGTAGAACATTGGCAGCACGCAGCGGACGGCATCTTCCCAGACGTCGCGCTTGTCTCTGTACTTGAGGTTGAACGGGTGCAGCTCGGTCACCGAGGCGCCCTCGCCGAGGCCGAGCTCGACCCGGCCGTTGGAGATCAGGTCCAGCGTGGCGACCTTCTCCGCCACCCGCGCGGGATGGTTGGTGGTGAGCTGAATGATGCCGTGGCCGAGGCGGATGTTTTTGGTGCGCTGGCTCGCCGCAGCGAGAAACACCTCAGGCGCGGAGGAGTGCGAGTACTCCTCGAGGAAGTGGTGCTCAACCTCCCAGGCGTAGTCGAAGCCGAGCTGGTCGGCCAGCTCGATTTCCTTCAGCGAGTCGTTGAGCAGCTTGTGCTCGCTCAGCTCGTCCCAGTCACGCGGCAGCTGGTGCTCGTAGAAAATGCCGAACTTCATCCGTACTCCCCCACATTACCCTTAATTCCCTGTGGCAGAGTCTGGCACGGCGGCTCGCGACCAGTCCAATCAGCTCTGGACGACTGAAAGGCGATTAAGGGGCATTTGCCTTCGAGAAGGTACCATGCGGCACCTGAGCCCAGGCCCGCTCGTGGGCGTAGTAGATGGCGATCTTGGCAAACACCTCGATGAAGCCGATCTGCAGCGCGGCGGAGACGTCGCCGGTGATCAGCCAGGCAATGGCGACCGTGGTCAGGGTCGCAAGGATGCGCCAGGTGATGCCCTTCAGCAGGCTGCGGACTCTGGAGTCCTGGATGTCCGCGCTCATGATGCCACCTGCAGCGCTTCCAGAACTTTCGCTGGATGGTCGGCAGCCTTGCCGACACGCTTCCAGTGCTTGAGCACCTTGCCGGTCGGGCCGATCCAGACCGTGGAGCGGATCACGCCCATGGTTTTCTTGCCGTACATCATCTTCTCGCCGTAGGCGCCGTACTTCTCCATCACCTTGCGGTCCGGATCACAGAGCAGGGTGAACGGCAGGTCGAACTTGTCGATGAAGGCCTGGTGGCTGTCCGCACCGTCCGGAGAGATGCCGACGATGACCGTGTCGGCCGCATCGAAGTCAGCCTTCAGATCGCGAAAGCCGCAGGCTTCCTTGGTGCAGCCCGGGGTATCGTCCCGCGGGTAGAAATAGACGATGACGTTTCTGCCGCGCAGGGCTTTCAGCGAAACCTTGTCGCCGTTTGGGTCTTTCAGGGTAAACAGCGGGGCTGCCTTACCTTCTTCGATCATGATCAGTCCTCGGTGTGCCGGAGGCGGGCAATCTACCCAACCATCGGGCTCATCGCCACGGCATGCTTGGAACGTTTTACGCTATGCTGAGCACGACTTCTGGGGATGAAATGGGGCAACGGGTATGAGTCGAATCGGCGCGGATCTGATCGCGGAGGGGCTGGCGGCCTACGGGGTGGAGCATGTGTTCGCCATCGTCAGCATCCACAACATGCCGATACTCGATGCCATCAACCGGCTGGGCAAGACGCGCATCATCGACGTGCGCCATGAGCAGGCAGGCACGCACGCGGCGGACGGCTACGCCAGGGCAACCGGCAGGATGGGCGTGATGATCGCCAGCACCGGTCCGGGCACCACCAACACCGTGACCGGTCTTTACGAGGCGCAGTACGCTTCCTCGCCCGTGCTGGTGATCACCGGGCAGGCGGAGACGGCGTTCTACGGCAAGGGCGTCTCCTACGTACACGAAGCGGAAAACCAGGTGCCCATGCTCGCCACAGTCTGTCGCCGGGTTGAGAGTCCGCGGCAGGCAGAGCAGCTTGGCGACTGCTTCGCCCGGGTGATTGCCGACATGCACACCGGCCGACGGGCGCCCGGAGCCCTGGAGATTCCCATCGACCTGCAGTACGCAGAGGTGCCCGTGCACAGCTTTCCGCCATTGCCGGTGAACCCGCTGGCGCCGTCTGCCGAGGTGCTGGAGAAGGCGGTGGCCAAGCTCACCTCCGCCAGCCGTCGGGTGATCGTTGCCGGTGGTGGCGTAATCGCCGCGGGGGCCGGTGAGCAGCTCACCGCGCTCGCCGAAAAGCTGGACGCGCCGGTGATCACCACCGTGGATGGCCGCGGCGCCATTCCCGAAGATCACCCGCTGTGCATCGGCAATTACTACGGCAGCGCCGGTATCTATCAGGCCATCGCCGATGCGGACGTGACGCTGGCTTTGGGCACCAAGTTTGCGGTCGGTGTGGATGGCGGCAGCGCCCGCTTCACGCCGCCGGGAGAGCTGATTCAGGTGGACGTGGACCCGAACATGGTGGGCCGCACCCATCATGCCCACCTCGGAATCGTCGCCGATGCCGGGCAAACGCTCGACGGCCTGCTGGCCGGCCTGGGCGAGGCGTCCGGCAACGACGCCCAATTCAACGAGAGCGTTCTCGAAGCCAGGGACGGTGTGCACAAAGCCATGCGTGCCCGGCTCGGCCCCGACTATGCCCGGGTCATGGACGTGCTGCGGGACAAGCTGCCGCGAGACGGCCTCTGGTGCCGGGACTCGACCATTGCGGCCTACAACTTCGGCAACCAGCTGTTCCCGATTTACGAGCCGCGGACCTCGGTGAATCCATCGTCCGGGGCCATTGGTCCGGGATTGCCATTTGCCCTGGGCGCGGTCATCGGCAGCGGTAAGCCGGGCATCCTGATCAACGGCGACGGCGGCTTCATGTTTCACGCCACCGAGCTAGCGACGGCGGCTCAGTACCAGGTGCCGCTGGTGGTCTGCGTGTTCAACGACGGTGGCTACGGCGTGCTGCGCTGGCTGCAGGACACCCGCTTCGGTCGGATCAACGAGACCGATCTCGGCAAGATGGACTTCGCGAAGATGGCGGAGTCCATGGGGGTGCCGGGTGAACGGGTGCGGAGCGTGGAGGAACTCGAGGCTGCGGTGGAGCGCGGCATGGCAACAGACGGACCTTATATGGTGGATGTGGACATGGAGCACTTCGAGCCCATGGAGATCTCCATCATGCCAAAGAAGAACCCCGTCGAAGCCTGATGAAGCTGTTCAGCCTGTTCGGCATCGAGGTCCGTCTCGACTTCAGCGTCCTGTTCATCTTCGGTCTGATCGTCTACAGCCTGGGCACTGGCATCTTTCCCAGCTGGCATCCGGACTGGCCGGCAGCCACCATCTGGTCGATGGCGGTGCTCGCCGGGCTGCTGTTCTTTGCCTCGCTGCTGGCGCACGAGATGGCGCACTCGCTGGTCGCCCGGCGCTACGGGATCCGGGTGCCGAGGATCACGCTGTTCCTGTTCGGCGGCATGGCGGAGATCGAAACGGAAGCCGAGACGCCGGCTGCCGAGTTCGCCATCGCCATCGCCGGGCCGCTGATGAGCCTGGCCATCGCCTTTCTCTGCATGACCTACGCCGGCACCGCGGTCAGCGAGTCGCTGATTGATCTGCTGGTGGAGAATCCGGAAGCGGCCATGGCGCAGCTCGGCCCGTTCGTCACCGTCTGCCTCTGGCTCGGCTCCGTGAACCTGATGCTGGCGGTCTTCAACATGGTGCCCGGATTCCCTCTGGATGGGGGGCGGGTGGCCCGAGCCGCCATCTGGCAACTCACCGGCGATCGGATGCGGGCGACCCAGCTGGCCGCCAATGCGGGGCGGGTGTTCGGTTGGCTCATCATGGGGCTCGGCTTCTGGGAGCTGCTGCTGCTGAAGAGCATGGGTGGCCTCTGGCTGGTGCTGATCGGCTGGTTCCTGAGCCACCTGGCGGTGCAGAGTTACGCCCAGACCTTTACTCAGGCCCGGCTCGCGCCGCTTTCCGTGGCTGAGCTCATGCGCACCCATTTCGAGCGGGTGCCGGCGGATGCCACCGTCGCGTTTTTCGTCGAGGAGTGCCTGCTGCGCTCCAGCCAGCTGCTCTGGCCGGTGATGCGGGACGGGCGCTGCATCGGGACCGCGTCGCTGGAGGAAGTGTTGAAGCTGCCCATGGATGCTCGGGCCGAGACGACCGTCGAGGAGATCGCGTTGTCCCTGGCCGAGAGTGGGGCGCTGGATTCAGAGCTTCCCGCCACCGATGCCATGACGGCCCTGGCCAGCCGCCAGGACCGACCGGTACCCATCGTTCGCGGCGACGAGGTGGTGGGCCTGTTGCGCGGCGCCGACATCCTGAGGTGGCTCACGCTGCAGGGTGGCGGCCGGTTCGATGGCTGAGCGGATACTCAAGGATCGACCGGGGTCGCCGATAAGAGGAGAATGCGTCGCGAGCGGATAAGGATGTTGGCCCATGACGACCCTGGCTGCGGAAGCAGAAATTGTAGACACCTACCTCGCCCAGCTGGAGCGGCAGATCGCGCTGCGGCTGCAGGATCCGGAACGTGGCCGGGTGCAGGAGTTTGCCAGGCTTTCGTTTGAGCGCGTCGCCGCTGCGGATCTCGAAGACCGCAGCGCCGAAGATGATGCCTCGCTGACCATCGACACCTGGAAGCGTTTCCAGCGGCGCAACGTCGCGGAGATTCAGATTCAGGTGGCAAACCCCGTGCACGCTCGGGATGGCTGGCAGTCCAGGCACACCACCGTCTGGATCATGACCCGGGACATGCCGTTCGTCGTGGACTCGGTGTTGATGGCGCTGTCCCACAACGGCCAGGTGACCCACCATCTGAACAACGTGGTGTTCGGGGTCGATCGTGCTGAGGACGGCAGCATTACCGGCCTCACCCGAGCGCTCGATCACCCGAATCGGGAGTTGCTGCTCTATGCAGAAGTAGATCGGGTTGCCGATGAGGATCTCGGCGAGCTGGAGACACGGCTGCAGGCGACCATTCGCGATCTGGAAGCCGTGGTGGGCGACTTCGGGGCAATGAAGGCAAAGCTCGCGGAGCTGAAGTCCCAGGTCCAAGGGTCGCCAGCGGCGGATGCTGAGTCGCTCGCCTTTCTGGACTGGCTCGCCGCCGACAACTTCACCTTCCTCGGCTTTCGCTCCTTCGAGTACACCGGCGACTGCATGCGCCAGGTGGGTGACCCGCTGGGCATCCTGCGGGTGCGCAACCGAGCCAGCGAGCGGAAGCTGTCGGATCAGTCCGAGCGGGCCCTGAACTTCCTGCTCGACCCGTCGCTGCTCGCTTTCTCCAAAAGCGGTACCCGTTCCCGCGTGCATCGTCCTGCCTACCCCGACTACGTGGGTATCCGTCGCTTTGACGCCGACGGCAACGTCATCGGCGAAGACGGCTTCCTCGGGCTCTACACCTCCCGCGTCTACCGCCAGGACGCGACGGACATACCGGTGGTGCGCAACAAGATCGCGCAAGTGATGGAGCAGTCCCGGTTCGACCCGGCCGGTTTCGATGGCAAGGTGCTCGCGCACCTGCTGGCTACTTTTCCGCGGGACGAGCTCTTTCAGATCAGCATGGAAGAGTTGCTGCAGACGGCGGTTGCAGTCACCAACATTCACGAGCGCCGGATCATCCGGGTGTTCGCCAGGGAGGAGAGTTACGGGCTGTTCGTGAACTGCCTCGTTTACCTGCCTCGGGATCTCTACAACACCCACTCCAGGACCAAGATCGAGGAGCTGTTCCGGGATACCTTTGAAGCCGAGGATCTGGATTTCGACATCCACCTGTCCGAGTCCATCCAGCTGCGGCTGCAATACACGATCCGGATCAAGCCCGGCTCCGAGGTGGTGTTCGATCAGGCGACCCTGGAGCGCCGGATCAGCGAGCTGATCAGCGACTGGCGCACGGAGCTCGGCCAGTCCCTGCAGGCGGCCTTTGGTGAAGCCCGTGGCCGCAAGCACCAGCGGGAGTACGTGGATGCCTTCCCGGCGGGCTATCGGGAAGGCTACAGCCCTCGCGCCGCTGCCGACGACGTGGCCAGCATCGAGCAGCTCTCCAGCGAGCACCCGCTGCTGACCCGGTTTTACCATCTTCCGGAAGACGAAGAGGACCGGCTGCGGCTGAAGGTCTTCCATCTCGGCGGGCCGCTGCCGCTGTCGGATCTGGTCTCCAAGCTCGAGAACATGGGGCTGGAAGTGGCCGAGGAGCAGCCGCATCGAATCCAGACCGCTGGCGGCAAGGTGGTCTCGCTGCACGACTTCCTGCTCGTTTACTCAGGGCAGATCGACCTGCTGGAAGCTGGGGCGCGATTCAACGACGCCTTCGAGCGGGTCTGGACCGGGCAGGTGGAAGATGACGGGTTCAACCGCCTGGTGCTTGCCGCAGGCTTGACCTGGCGTCAGGTGACGGTGCTGCGAACCTATTCCCGATACCTGCAGCAGATCCGCTTCGGCTTCAGCCAGTCATTCATCAGCGACACCCTGGTCAACCACCCGGAGCTGTCCAGGCTGCTGCTGCGCTGCTTCGAAGCCCGCTTCGATGTAGCGGGCAACTCCAGCGGGGCGGCCAAGCTGCAGGGGCAGATTCTCAGAGCGCTGGAAGAGGTAGCGCTCTTGAACGAGGACAGGATCTTGAGGCGCATCCTGGATCTGATTGGCGCCACCAAGCGGACCAACTACTACCGGGAAGCGGACGGTCAGCCTCGGCCGTTCCTGTCGCTGAAGCTTTCGCCGTCAAAGATTCCGGACATGCCGCGGCCCATGCCCGAGTTCGAGATCTTCGTCTGCGCGCCGAACTTCGAGGGTGTGCACCTCCGGGGCGGGCGGATTGCCCGGGGTGGGCTGCGCTGGTCGGACCGGCTGGAAGACTACCGGACAGAGGTGCTGGGCCTGGTGAAGGCGCAGATCGTCAAGAACGGGGTCATCGTGCCTACCGGCGCCAAGGGCGGGTTTGTCCTCAAAGAGGTGCGTGGTACCAGCAACGACGTAGTCAGCTGCTACCGTCAGTTCATCAGCGGCCTGCTCGACCTGACCGATAATCTGGTTGACGGTCAGGTGGTGCCGCCGGAAAACGTGGTTCGCTACGATGACGACGACCCTTATCTGGTTGTGGCTGCCGACAAAGGCACGGCAACCTTTTCCGACGAGGCGAATGCCATTTCCGAGCAGTACGGCTTCTGGCTCGGCGACGGTTTTGCCTCAGGCGGGTCGAACGGATACGACCACAAGAAGATGGGCATTACCGCCCGCGGCGCCTGGGTGGCAGTCCAGCGCCATTTCCGGGAGCTGGACGTGGACGTGCAGAGCGAACCCGTGACGGTGCTCGGCATCGGCGACATGGGTGGCGACGTGTTCGGCAACGGCATGCTGCTCTCTGAGTCGATCAAGCTGGTGGCGGCGTTCAATCACCTGCACATTTTCATCGACCCGGATCCGGACCCGGCGACGAGCTTCGCCGAGCGGCAGCGCCTGTTCAGCGCGCCTCAGGCAGGCTGGACAGAGTACGCCGCGGAGAAGATCTCCCAGGGCGGCGGGGTGTTCTCGCGCAAAGACAAGTCCGTGCCCATCTCTGCCGAGATGAAAGCCCGCTTCGAGCTGACCGCGGACTCCATGGCGCCGGATGATCTTGTGCACGAGCTGCTCAAGGCGCCGCTGGATCTGATCTGGAACGGCGGCATCGGTACCTACGTGAAGGCGAGCACCGAAACCGATGCGGATGCAGGCGACCGGGCCAACGATCATCTGCGGGTGAACGCGAGCCAGCTCAAAGCCAGAGTCTTCGGCGAGGGCGGCAATCTGGGGCTCACCCAGAAGGCACGCATCGAGTTCGCTCTGAACGGTGGCTCGGTCAACTCCGATTTCATCGACAACGCGGCTGGCGTCGATTGCTCCGATCACGAGGTGAACGTCAAGGTGGCGCTCAACGGGCTGGTTGCCGCCGGTGACATGACCGGCAAGCAGAGAAATCAGCTGCTCGAAAACATGACGGACAACGTGGCGGAGCTGGTGCTCTCGAACAACCGCCGTCAGACCCGCACGCTGAGCATCGCGCGGCTGCATGCAGCGACCCGTACGTCTGAGTACCGGCGCTTCATCACCTTCATGGAAACGGCCGCCGGGCTGGATCGGGCGCTGGAGTTTCTGCCCACCGACGAAGAGCTGTCCGAACGTCCGGGCCAGAGCCTGACCCGACCGGAGCTTTCGGTGCTGCTCGCTTATGCCAAGATTCACATCAAGCAGGCGCTGGTGGAAACCAGCGTCGATGAAGATCCCGTGGTTCATCGGGAGCTTCTCAACGCGGTGCCACAGGCGCTGAAAGAGCGCTTCGAGGCGACCGTGCTCGAGCACCCGCTGCGCAAGCAGATCGTTGCTTCCCAGGTTGCCAACAGCATCGTCGACCACATGGGCATCACCTTCGTTGTCCACCTGCTCGAGTTCGTTGGCGGCAGCATGGAGGAGATGGTTCGCGCCTATTACGGCTTCGTGGAGGCCTTCGGCGTTCGCGACTGGTTCGATGCCATCGAGGCAGAGCAGGGCGTGCCGGAGCAGGTCCGGCTGGCGATGCTGCTGGATCTGATCCGCCTTGGCAGGCGGGCGACCCGCTGGATACTCCGGCACCGGCGCAACATGGACAGCGTGCAGAGCTTTGTCGACAGCTGCCAGGGCCGGGTCGGCGCGCTGATCGAACGGCGCGAGATGCTCATGAGCTCGAGCAATCGGGATGACTGGCAGGACGCGGTCGCCGGGTTCGTGGCGGCTGGCGTGGATGAAGCGCTGGCCAAGCGGACGGCCAGGGCTTCCCGGCTGGCGGACGCCCTGTCGATCATCGACGCGGCAGACACCACCGGGCTCGATGCCATTGCCGTCGGCGAGGTGTTCGTCTCATTGTCCGACCGGCTGCAGACCGACTGGCTGTCCGATGAGCTGGCGTCGCTGACGGCCTCCAGTCACTGGCAGGCCATGGAGCGCGACGCGCTGCTGGATGACGTGATGACCCAACAGAGCCTGCTGGCGGTCAGCGTGCTCACCGACGCGGACGGCGATCTGGAAGCCTGGCTCGAGAACCGGGAGCGGTTCGTCAGCGAGTGGCGTCGGGTGATCGGTGATGCTCAGCACACCACGCAGCAGGATTTCTCCATGTTCGCCATGACCTGCCGCAAGCTGGGTGACCTGGCCCGGCTGGGAGACTAGCGCGCCGCCGGCTCGGCGCTTACGAATGATCGTGTTTCGGGTCGATCAAGGCGGCGCCTGGTTGATTCTGCTATAACCTGCCATCGACATTTACGTTGCTGATGGAGGTTCGAGCAGATGGCTGAGCTCGTTTACAGCGAAGAAATACTTTACCGCGAGGCGCCCACCACCCGCCTGCACGAGCTGGACGGCGTGCGCATGCATGGCGGCTTCAACGATGCCGGAGAGTACGTGCCGCCGCGTTCCGGCGGCCGCCGGGAAGCCATGAACGCCTGGACGACGGCGCTTCAGGAGCGGGGCGGGGATCTGTTTGATGCGGATGCGTCGCTGCTGACCGGGGCGCGGATGCCGAACACTGCCCAGCAGGCGCTGCTGCTCGAGAACGGGATCGCCCAGCCGTTCTGGAACGGTCTGACCATCACCGGGAAGATCGAAGCGCGGGGCCGGGTGCTGGCCGAGATGACCTTCCCGGACCTGCAGGAAGTCATCGTCGAGGACATCTCCGGTATGGCCCTCGGCCATCTGAACAAAGGCCTGCTGGTCATGCACGGCATCGACGAAGGCGGCGAGCCGGAAAAGGGTATCGGCGGCCACGACGTGATGTGGTTCGTCGCGCGGGACATGGCTCTCGGCAAGAACGCGTACCCTGACGTCGAACCGCCGGAAACCATCTCCCGCCCGGAATCCGGCCAGCGGTTGATGCCCGAGCTGCCGCCCGAATACGAAGGCATGCTGAGCTTCCTGATGAACCTGCTGCTGATCGAGTTCCGCGCTGAGATCGGCTTCGCCGCGACTCAGGATGCGCTGCGCAACGAGCGGCTGTTCCTCGACCGCCGGGCCGAGGCCGAAGAAGCCGCGGAGCTGGTCGGGCGGATCCGGGAAGACGAGCTCATCCACGTGGAGTCACTCAGGCTTTATCTGGGCGAACTGCGGGAGCTGACGCTGAAGACCGTGGATGGCGGCACCATCAGCGGCCGGGAGCTGATCGACCGGTTCTGGGACGGATTGGTCCGCTGGGCAACCGTTGATCAGCCGGCGATTGCGGCTCAGAACTCCTACGAAGGCCTGAAGCCGATCATCCTCGCGCACGAGGAAGGTGAGCGCATTCTCGAGGCCTTCGACGCCATCAGTGATCTGACGACGCCGGCCGTCTCCGCCGGTTGACGGCCGGACTGCCGGTCAGCTCTCGTAGCTCACGCCCATTCCGGCGCGGACATCGTTGTTCACGCCGTAGGGCGCGATCGGGTAGCGCAGGCCGTTGCTGGAGAGCGCGGCCAGGCCGGCGATGATCTTCGGCAGGAAGTGCGGTGGCAGCGCCATCAGCAGCTCATCCTCCATGACCCCACCGTAGCGACGTTCGGCGAAGCAGGGGATCGACAGCGAGGGTTCGCCGGTAGCCAGCGCCCGGCCCCATGAATCTGCGCAGGCAGATTCCCCGACGCAGCCCCACTCGAGCTTTTTGTAGCCCGTCCACTGCAGGCCGTTGATGAACAGGATCATCTGCGCAGGCGTGGCGTAAATCAGGCAGATGTCCGGTGGGTTCAGGCGGCCGCTGGTCAGCGGGCTTACCGCCATGGCTTCGAACTGGCCGTGCGGCACCACGTCCATGGCTTCCTGATGCGCTCTTGCGTCCTCCGACTCCTGAAACCAGACGCCTTTCATGCGATCACCGCTCAGCCACTCGTCGCTCCGTGGATGCAGGCCGATCACCGTGCTGCACTGAGCGCCCACCAGGTCATCAGCGGTGATGCCGACGGTCCAGCCGTTCCGGCAGGCCATGCCGACGATCTGGTCGGTGGTGTGGATGGCGCTGGGTCGTCGAATGCGCGGAATGGCTTCCATCTCTGCCGCGGTTTCGAAGAGCTTCATGCCGATGGGCGTGGTGCGCAGCCGAAGGTACTGGTTCAGCCCTGCGACCAGCTCGCCGTAGTCGAGATTTTCGGTATCGCTCGCGATCAGTTCGCTCATAGTCTTCTCCGTAGAAAGTCGAGTGTGGCTTCGGTCAGTCGCTCCGGCTCATCGAAGTGCACCATGTGTCCGGACGCCGGCATGTGCACCAGCTCCGCATCGGGAAAGAGCGCAACCCGTGCTTCCAGCTCGCCAGGCGCGAAGTTGCCGCTCCAGGTCGAGTCGGCGGGCATTGCCCGGCTCCAGTACTCGCCCGCCAGATCGCCGGCGATGATGCTGACAGGGCAACGCACGTTCGACCAGTAGCGCTCGTTGGCATCGGTGTCGGAGCCGACGAAGACGCTCTGCACCCTCGGGTCGAAGTTCCACTCCAGCTGGCCGTCCCGGATCCGTGTTCCCTGGCGGGCGAGCTCCATGGCTCGATCCCGGGGCAGCCGGGGGTTGTTCGCCATCAGCCGCTCGGCGGCGAAGGTGAGGTCAGGTAGCGGTCGCTGCCGCTCCGGAATCGACAGGCTGCCGATGATCCGCTCGCCTTCCATCTGCAGCCTGGCCGCTGGCGCTTCCGGCGTTCGACCTGCCGGCGGGCCGAGGCCCTCCACGACGATCGCACCGAGGACCTGATCAGGAAAAAGGGACGCGAAGCGGCAGACCACATGGCCTCCGAGGCTGTGGCCGAACAGCACCGCCGGCGCGCCGACCTGATCTTGCATCAGCATGTGCAGGTCGAATACGAGCTGGACCATGGCGTAGCCACCGGGCTTGTCGCTGTCGCCATGGCCCCGCAGATCCATCAGGAAAACCGGATGCGCCTCGGCAGCCGCCTCGGCGATGGGTAACAGGCTCAGCCCCACGTCGCGCATGCCGTGCAGCATGACCACGGGCGGCCCGCCCTCTCCGAGCTCCGGGCCGAAGCGATATACGTTCAGCTTCACGCCGTTGGCGTCGACCTGAAGCCGGCGAGGTTCAGACATCTGCGTTCCGAGTTGCGTCGCGAGCGGACGAATTTACCGTACCGGGAGTCGGGGCGTCTAATGAGCTAACATGCCGGCTTGCTCTGTCGTCAGCTTGATCGAATTGAACCGTTCCCTCGTTACCTTCCTGCTCTTTCTCTGCCTGCTTGCCGGTGGCGGCGCGCTCCTGCTCTGGTGGGCGGGGCCGGCGATGGTCTCGCTGGCACTGGACGGCGAGCGGCGAGGTGCGCCTTACTACCTGATCCATCTGCTGGAAGGCGAAGACCCGGCTGCCTACTTTCAGAGTTTCGGCGCCCTGCTGCGGGAAGAGGAAGCACAGCTGCTCTGGCGCGGCAGCCTGCAGGCGTTGCACAGCGGCCGCACCCAGGACGAGATCGGAGATGTTGCCCTGATCGAGTTCGGCGCCGGTTCCAGCGTCGTGCGGATGCTGACCAGCAGCGGCTATCGGGAGCTGACGACCCGAGATCAACCCATATTGCTGGGCTCCGCACTGGCGCCGGGCCCGATCGCTCACGACGAGAGCCTGATTCTGTGGCTGGTTGAGGTGGTGGAAGGTGGTGACGTCAGCGCGTTGGAGGCGCTCGGCGCTTCAGCCTCCGCTTTCCAGGGTCAGCTGATCTGGTCGGCACCGATCGAGGTGTTGGACGGCCAGCGCAGCTGGAACCACGCGCTGCTGATCGCCTTTCCCGATGACAGCGCCTTGAGCGCCTGGATGACGGCCCCGACAACGTCCACCGATCGGGCGCTGGTGCGCCGTCAGCACGGCTCGGAAGCCATGCTGGAGCTTCAATCCGGTTGAGGCTCCTCCCGGGCCGAAGTCTCTGGATCCTGCCAGTGAAACAGATGGGCAGTTCGAAACTCGTCGAACTCGCCCAGGTTCGGGATGGTCAGCGCGTCGATCCGGCCAATCTCCCGATAGCTCGAGTCCGGCAGGTCCGTGACCCTGGAATCCGCCACCAGCACTTCCTCAGCATGAGACTGCGCCAGCGCCAGCAGCGGCAGGTTGCTGCGGTCGTAGAGGACGTCGGCCATCAGCAGCAGGTCGCAGCGCGCCGGCAGGGCGCCCTGCACCGCGATCTGCACGTTGTTCAGCGCAGCGTTCTGCTCGGTGGCGAGGCGGGCGTGCGGGTCCGTATCACAGGCGACGACCTCCAGGGCGCCGGCCAGGGCTGCCGCAATCCCCGCGACACCTGAGCCCGATCCCAGGTCGACCACCCGTTTGCCTGCCACCCACTCCGGCTGGTCGAGCAGGAAGCGGGCCAGCGCCAGTCCGCTGCCCCAGCAGAAGGCCCAGTACGCCGGCGCGCGAATCACCGCCTGCATCACCTCCGGATCCAAGGGCCCGGTCTGGTAGTCTGAGTTGATCAGCCCGAGCTGAACGGCCGGGCAGTCCGGCAGCACCACCGTCTCGATACGGGCGTCGGGCAGGGTTTGGCGGAGCGTCTGCTCCAGGTGCATCATCGACATGGCGCCAGCATAACCGGGATCCCAATAAGGGTTGGCGGTGCGGGCTTCAGAGCTCGGAGGTGTGGCGCCGGATCCAGAACAGCCCGAGGACGCCGAGGGAGATGATGCCGAACAGCGACAGGTCCAGGGCGGAGGCGGCCGGCGTCGGGCTGTCCAGTTCGCTCGGTCGAGCCGCTTCGGATTTAGGCAGAATACTTGTTATATTTTCCGGCGTGACACGCTCGTCCGCAGCACTCGCGCCGATGGGCGTGAGCAGCAGGTACAGAACCAGTGCTGTTGCGGCGAAAATCTTCATTAAATCGAAGTCTAGGAAAGCGCGGGGAAGTGATGCAGCGAGGTGCATGTATGGTCTGTAACGCGAACGTAATTTTGCTCCGGCGATCGCTTGCAAACGCCCTGCTGGTGGGGCTTGCAGGCCTCCTGACAGTCCCTCTGGCGCTGGCCTCAGAGGCCCCGGCGAGCAGCTCGCTGCCGAGGTGTGAGGCTGAGGCCTTCCGGGCTTTCGATTTCTGGTTGGGCGATTGGCAGGTCCGCCTCGCGGACGGCACCCTGGCAGGTGAGAACCGGATTTCCGCCTCCGCCGACGGATGCGTGATTACGGAGCGCTGGCGTGGCGCTCGAGGATCGTCGGGCTTCAGCGTCAACTTCTACGAGCCGCACAGCGAACGCTGGCGCCAGGTCTGGGTGTCCGCCGGCAGCATCATCGAGATCAGCGGCGGCCTCGAGAACGGCAGCATGGTCCTGGTGGGCGAGATCCGCTATCTGCGCCCACCCGCAGATGCTGCCATGGCCGGCCCCGGGCCCGTACGGGCTTTCCGCGGCCGCTGGACGCCGCTGGCTGACGGCCGGGTACGGCAGTTCTTCGAAGAGTTGATCTCGGACAATACCAGCGGGCCGGGCGGAGAAGAAAAGTGGCAACCCTGGTTTGAAGGCTTCTACGCTAAAGCCGTAGAATAGAGGGCTTTGTTGTTGGGTATTCGGGGAAGCACACAATGCCAATGATTCTGAACGAAGAGCAGAACATGCTCAAAGACAGCGCCAAGGACTTCTGTACCAACAGCGCGCCCATCGAGCAGCTCAGAAAGCTCAGAGACGAGAACAACGCTGACGGCTTCGACCGCGGTACCTGGTCATCCATGGTCGAGCTCGGCTGGGCCGGCATCCCGTTCCCGGAAGAACACGGCGGCCTGGCCTTCGGCTACAAAGGCCTGGGTGTGGTGACCGAAGAGACGGGACGAACTCTGGCTGCCAGCCCGCTCTTTGCCTCTGTCTGGGTCGGCGGCACCGCCATCAACATCGGCGGCAGCGACGAGCAGAAAGCGGCGCTGCTGCCGCAGGTCGCCAGCGGCGAGCTGCTGCTGGCGCTGGCTCTGGAAGAGTCTCATCGGCACAGCCCGTACGGCGTGTCTGCGAGCGCAAGCGAGAGCGGCGGCAGCTGGCAGGTATCAGGAGAGAAGACTTTCGTTCTCGATGGCCACGTGGCTGACAAGCTGATCGTCGTGGCCCGAACCGCTGGCAACGCCGGTGATCGGGATGGCCTGACGCTGCTGCTGGTCGACGCCGGCGCGGACGGCGTGGAAATCACCCGCACGCTGATGGCGGACGCCAGAAACGCAGCCAACATCAAGTTTTCCAACGCGGCGGCAGAAGGCGTGCTGGGTGAGGTCGGCAAAGGCGCCGACGTGCTCGACCCGACGCTGGACATCGCTCGAATCGGCCTCTCTGCGGAGATGCTGGGTGCCACCCAGGAGTGTTTCGAGCGAACGGTTCAATACCTGAAAGAGCGGGAGCAGTTTGGTGTGCCCATCGGCTCTTTCCAGGCACTCAAGCACCGCGCGGCCGACATGTTCTGCGAGATCGAGCTGTCCAAGTCCTGCGTGCTCGAAGCCCTCACCGCCCTGGACGAAGGTCGGGACGCTGACGAGATTGCCAAGCTGGCCAGCCTGACCAAGACCAAGGTGGGCGAGACCTTCCACACGGTCTCCCGCGAAGGCATCCAGATGCACGGCGGCATCGGCATGACCGATGAGTTTGACATCGGCTTCTTCATCAAACGCGCCGCGGTCACGGAGCAGACGTTCGGCGACGTCAACTTCCACCGCAACCGTTACGGTGAGCTGGAAGGCTACTGATCCGAAGCGGGTCGCAGCAAAGAAAAGGGGAGCCAGCGTGCTCCCCTTTTTTCTGGCAGACAGGGGTTTTCTGGCAGACAGGGTTCGACGGAATCGTCAGGCCATCATGAGAGGGGAGGTGACTATGAGAGAGGGATGTGGGCTGGCGATGCTGCTCGTGCTGGCGGCACTCGGACAGCCAGCAGGCGCCGAGACAGCAACCGGAACTGTGTTCGAAGATCTGAACGGCAATGGGCTGCTCGACCAGGGCGAGCCCGGCATCGCCGGGGTCAGAGTCTCCGATGGGGGAGTCGTCAGGCTGACGGATGATGCCGGCCGCTATCGGCTGGAGATCGGCTCGGAGGCGGTGGTCTTCATCACCAAGCCCCGCGGCTACGCGGTGCCCGTGAACGAGCAGCAGCTGCCGCAGTTCTACTACATCCATCAGCCGGCAGGCTCGCCGCCGTCCCGTTACCCGGGCATTGCGCCGACCGGGCCGCTGCCGGCGAGCATCGATTTCCCGCTGCAGCGTCAGGTCGAGCCCAGCCGCTTCGAAGCGGTGCTCTTCGCGGACACGCAGCCCATGACCACCGCAGAGCTCGACTACATCCGCGATGACGTGCTGGCGGAGCTGGTCGGGACGGAAGCGAAGTTCGGCATGACCATGGGCGACATCACTTTCGACGACCTCTCGGTGCTGCCGAGGCTGAACCGACTGATCGCCCAGCTGGGGATCCCCTGGTACAACGTCCCGGGTAATCACGAGCTCAACTTCGAGGCAGCCGACGATCGGCACTCGCTGGAAACCTTCAAGCGTTACTTCGGCCCGCCGTACTACGCCTTCGAGTACGGTGACGCGCTGTTTGTGGTGCTGGACAACATCGAGTACCAGGGCAACGGCGAGGCGGATCCGGGCGACGTGCGCGGCAGCGGCGGCTACATCGCCAATTTCGGCAAGCGCCAGCTGACCTGGCTGCGCCGTGAGCTGGCGCACGTGCCGGAAGACCGGCTCATCTTCATGGCCATGCATGCACCGCTGGAGACCTACCTGGCAGACGCGCCCGGTGTCACCACGCAGGATCGCCGGGAGCTCTTCAAGTTGATTTCCGGCCGGGAAAACCTCTACGCCGTGGCCGGTCACACCCACACCACGGAGCACCTCTACTTCGGCGAGGATGATGGATTTGCGGGGCCGGGTCAGCTGCACCACCACGTGCTGGCGGCGGTCTCCGGCTCCTGGTGGAGCGGCCCGTTCGATCCGCGAGGTATACCCACCACGGACCAGCGGGACGGTACGCCCAACGGCTACCACATCCTGGAAGTGGATGGCGTGGCGGTCACCGTGCGCTTCAAGGCGGCGGGCAAGCCGGCCGACTACCAGATGCGCGTCATCTACGACGTGGCCCACCACGGCCTGCGGGCGGACGGCATGCGGGACTTCCGCACCGGGGAGCTGTTCGACGGTCGCTTCTCGGTGGAGTCGGTGCCGGCGGCGGAAGTGCTGGTCAACCTGTTCGACGGTGGGCCCAACTCCGAGGTCCGGTTCAGAATCGATGCCGGCCCGGAGCTGCCGATGACCCGGGTGGAGCGTCCGGATCCGTACATGATCGAGTACTTTGCCCGCAACGAGGACACGAAAAAGTCCTGGCTGCAGGCATCACCCTCCTCGCACCTATGGAGCGCCGACCTGCCGGATGATCTGGCGCCGGGAACCTACACGCTTTCAGTGCGGGCGACCGACGAGTTCGGTCGTGAGCATCATGCGCACAGCATTCTGGAGATAACGGGCGGCTGAATGGCTGTCAGTCCGCGGCCAGCGCCTGACGCCGCTCCCTGGCCCCGCCGGCACGGATGAAGAAGGGCGCAATGCAGGCGAAGAGCAGCAGCCCGGTCAGGATCAGGAAGGCAATCCGGTAGCTGCCGGTGGCGTCGTAGATGAAGCCGGCCAGCGGCGAAGCAGACATCACCAGCGGCAGCTCGACGATACGCAGCACGCCGTTGGCGGTGGCGAAGGACGTGCTGCCGAGGGCCGTGGATATGGCGAAGGTCCGTAACGGCGACATGCCGGAGAAACCAAAGCCATAGGTGCCAGCAGCCAGGAAAGCCAGCGGCAGGGAGTCTGCGGTGGCGAACAGCACCAGGGCCACCGCCTGCACGATCAGCGCCATCCAGATGGTGACCCGGGCGCCGAAGTAGTCCGACATCCAGCCCACCACCGGCTTGCCCAGCGCCGAGAACAGGGCCGTGGTGGACAGCACCAGGGCGGCGTTGGTCGCATCGATGCCGATATCCAGCAGATGTCCGAACAGGTGCAGCATGACGGCGGAGAACACGCAGGTCATGGAGCCGAAGATCAGAGCGATGGCCCACAGCGGCGGCGCTTTCAGCATCTCTTTCCAGTGCCAGGCCTTAACGTCCCGAGGGTCCTCCCGCACCTCGGTGGCGTTCGCCTGGACGTAGCGGTGACCGTCCCGTACCTCGCCGATCTCCTCCGGCCGATCCTTCATGAAGAACCAGACCAGCGGAAACAGGGTGATGCCGGTGATGGCGGCGAATGCCGTGTAGCCGCCCCGCCAGCCGACCTCGGCGACCAGCGCAGTGACCAGCGGCGGCATCATCACCCCGGCGAGCGAGGCGCCCATCACGGCAATAGCGATGGCCCGGCCGCGCCAGTGATCGAACCAGCTGATCACCGAGCGGTGCCAGGCGAGCCCGCCCATGGTGGCCATGCCGATGCCCATACCGACACCGACGATGAGGAAGTACTGCCAGAGATGCACCGCGTTGGCGAGCAGCAGGTAACTGACCGTCACCACGCCGATGCCGATCAGGATGACGCGCCGCGGTGAATGGCGGTCGAGGATCTGACCGAGGAACGGCGCCAGCAGGGCGGAGGTGACCCCGGCCACGGAAAAGCCCATGGCGATGGCGAAGCGGCTGCCGTCGCCGAGCTCCTCTGCCAGTGAAGGCAGAAACACGCCCCGCGAGTAGGAGTAAAAGCCGGTGCCGAGGAAGCCCAGGCAAGCCGCAACGAAGACGACGACCCAGCCGTAGAAGAATCGTCCGGCCGGGCGCTGTTCCGTCTCCAGGCTCACCCGGTCTTTTTCCGGATGCCGATTCCGCGGCCAAGCTGCTCAGGTGGGGGCAGCTGCCGATGCGCCTGATGCAGCACCTCGATGCGCTCCAGGGCCTCTGCAGGGAATGGCGCGCTGCGCCTGCTCTGCATGTCGACGTGAATGGCCAGATTCTCGCTGGTGGCGGCCAGCTCGCCGGTGCTGCGGTTGGTCATGGTCTGAAAGTAGTGCAGCCGCTTCTCGTCGTAGTCGATGAGCTGCAGCGTCACCGAGACCGGATCGGCAAGCGAGAGCTCGCTCAGGTAGTTGAGGTGAGCCTGCAGGGTGAAACAGGAGCCATCGCCAGCACGGGCGTAGGCGGCACCGATGCCCAGCTCGTCGTAAACGCAGTCGACACAGCGATCGAAGAGCACGTTGTAGAAGGCCATGTTCAGGTGGCCGTTGTAATCGATCCAGTCAGGCTCGACAGCCTGATCCGGTGCCGTGAACGGCGCTTCCCACATTGTCTGCTCTGCTCCCCAGGCTGGCCAACCCCCATCATACCTTGACCGTCCGTGGAGGAGGATTGATGATCGTTGCGCGGCCCTCGATGGGCTTCACGAGCAGGAGCAGTTTGCGAACGTGAGCAGTCAGGACGGCGGGCAACCGTCACTCAGCGGAGAGCCGCTGGCGCGCGGTGGCCGACCGCCGCTGAGCTTCGGTACCAAATTTACCTACGGCTTCGGGCAGGCGGCAGAAGGCCTGAAAAACGGTGCCTTCGGCGTTTTCCTGTTCTTTTACTACAACCAGGTGCTGGCTCTGTCCGGTACGCTCGCGGGCCTGGCGGTGGGCATCGCGCTGGTCTTCGACGCGATCACCGACCCGATGGCCGGGTCGATTTCGGACAACTGGCGCTCCAAGCTGGGCCGACGCCACCCGTTCATGTTCCTCGCGGCGGCGCCGCTCGCCGTGGCCTTCTTCCTGCTCTTCAACCCGCCGGAAGGGTTGGGGCAGATGGGGCTGTTCGCCTGGTTGCTGACCTTTGCCGTGCTCACCCGAGCCGCCATGACGCTCTACCACGTCCCGCACATCGCGCTGGGTGCCGAGCTCACCGAAGACTTCGAGGAGCGAACGACGGTGGTGGCCTTCCGGCAGTTCTTCTCCACCTTCGGCACCCTCGCCGCCTACATCATCGGCTTCATGCTGTTCTTCTACTCCACCCCGGACCTGCCCCGAGGGCAGTTCCGAGAGGAGGCGTATGCCCCCTTCGCCATGGCGCTGGGCCTGCTGATGGTGGCGTCCATCCTGGTGTCTGCTTACGGCACCCGCTCGCAGATTCCCTTCCTGCCGCAGGCGACCGGCGCCGAAGAGAAGCTCGGGCTCGGCGCGATGGCGTTGCGGATGCTCCGGGAGATCCGGGAAGCGCTGAGCAACCGGTCCTTTGCCTGGCTGTTCTCGGGCGTGCTGATCGTTTTCATGATGGTTGGGGTGGACAGCGCGCTCAACCTGCACATGAACACCTACTTCTGGGAGCTCTCGGCAACGGGCAACACGCTGTTCTTCGCCGCTTACCCGATCGGCGTCATGTTCGGCACCCTGATTGCCCGGCGCCTGAACGTGCTGTTCGATAAAAAACCTTCCGTGGTGTTCGGCACCTCCTGGTGGGCCTTGTGCCAGATCGTGCCGGTGGTGCTGCGGATCTTCGGTTTCTTCCCGGAGAACGGCACCGACGCGCTGCTGGTCACGCTGGTCTGCGTGAAGTTCGTGCAGGGGGTGGGGGTGGTCCAGGCGCTCATCACTTTCGGCTCCATGGTGGCGGACATCGTCGATGAGCACGAGCTGAAGACAGGCAAGCGCCAGGAGGGGATCTTCTTTGCCTCGGTGTCCTTCTCCGGCAAGTTCACTACCGGCATCGGCAACGTGGTCGGCGGCATCGCTCTGGACCTGATCAGCTGGCCGCGCGGCGTAGCCATTCAATCTGCTGCCGACGTGCCGCCGGAAACCATCACCTGGCTCGGCCTGGTCTACGGCCCCATCGTTGCCGGCTTTGCCGTGGTCAGCGTCTGGTGCTACTCGAACCACCGGCTGGACCGGCATCGGCACAAGGAGATCGTCGCCGAGCTCGAAGAGCGCCGCCGTGCCGCCGCGCCACCCCGGGAGCAGGCGGCCGGTGGCGGCTGAGGATCCCGGAAAGCCGGCCTCGAAGTCGGCTCGCGGCGTGAAGTCCGAAGGTCGCATCGCCAGACATCTGCGCGTCAGCCGCGAGCTGGTGAGAGAGCCGGCAAAGGCAGTTCCGCTGGCCCGGAGCGCGTTGGCGGACGCCTGGCGGGCCCGTGGCGGCGGCTTCTATGGCCTTGGCTACCTGATCGCTTTCTGCTGGCTGCAGCTGAACGTGCTGGTTGGCGACGTCGCGGACAGTGACAGCGTCAGCCAGTTTGCCGTCGGCGCTGCGCTCGAGTACGTGCTGCGCTTCAGCCTGATGGCCTTTCTGAACGTCTTTCTGGCTCTGCTCTGGCCGTTTTACGTGCTGGAACAGTTCGGCGGGATGGGTATCATCCTGCTCGCACTGGGTTACCTCGGCTTCGAGTACGGGCTTCGGCCGCTCGTCGAGCAGTTTTTCCCCGAGCTGAAAGCCGCTGACCAGAGAGAGCAGGCATCGCAAAACCTCGAACAGTAGCTTCCGATTCGGAAGCGCGCATTCACCATCAGCTGGGGCGGTTTCTGCTGGTCGGCTTCGTCGGCTTTCTGCTCGATCTGGCGGTCATGTGGAGCCTGATCTACGGGGTGGAGTGGGCCCAGACCCGGCAGGAGGTGATCGGCGCCCGGGTGGTCGCCTGGTCGGCGGCCATCATGCTCACCTACTTCATGAACGCGAAGCTGACCTTCGGTGCGTCAATCCGTCACTCGAGGTTCGTGAACTACCTGTTCATCCAGGCCGTCGGTGCCGGCATCAACATCGGCTCGTTCACCCTGCTGATGCTGGTCGGCCCCATTCAGGACCGGCCGCTGATCGCGATGGTGGTGGGCAACGTGCTGGCGGTGATCAACAACTTCCTGCTGGTGCGGACCTTCGTTTACCGATTCCATCCGGAGGTGGATGACCCGGAGTGAGGCTCAGTCGCCGGCTGCTCCGGTCAGCGACGAGCCGGCACGCTCTACGCACTCGCCGCCCAGGCCGGCAATCCAGTTGCTCACCAGCGCGATGCCTTCCGGATGATTGAGCGAGCGGCCGAGCTCCGGCATGCGCGCGCCGGGGTCGTTCGTTTCCATTCTGAACACGATGATCGAGTCCTCCGGGTCGCCCGGCACGATGGAGTAGGCGCGACCGCCCGTTCCCTGGCCGGCCGCGATTGGTGGCTTGCAGACCCCCAGCGGCCGGGTGTCCGTGGTCTCGATGTTCAGCAGCAGGCCTGAAGTGTCCGCCGCCCCCTTGGGGTTGTGGCAGTGGCCACAGTTGATGTCCAGATAGGCACGGGCCCGGTCAGCCAGCGGCGCATCGCCGCTCACGTCTGCCAGGGCAGGCACCTGGCTCATATCCGGCAGGCCCTGCAGTCTGCCCGTGGCCGCCATGGACGTCAGCTGGTTCTCGTGGCTACCCAGATAGCCGCGGTTCAAGTGACGGGCTTTCGGGCCGATGGGCTGCAGCGCACCGGTCGAGTGGTCGGTGGCGTGACAGGCGGCGCACTCGTTCCGGGTCGGCACGATGTAGGGCAGAGGGGTGGGCTCCGCGCCATCGAGCGAAAGCTCGAGCCGAATCAGGCTGCCGGCAATACGCAGCTGAGCATCGTCGCCGTTCCAGACGTACGGCAGCGCGTCCCAGCCGTCGGCCTGCCGGACCAGCAGCCGCGTTTCGAGCACGGTGACCTGGCTGCGGTCGAGGCTGGTCTGATCCGCGGTCCAGTCGTAGCTTGCCTGCACCAGGCCTGGCTCGGCACCGGACGGATAGAAGAAGGTTTTGCTGATGATGGTGCCAACCGGGAACTCGAAAGCCTCGTGCTCCCGATACGTGGCCGAGGTGCCCGGCGGCAGGTAGATCGCCCGCAGCTTCTGCGCGTAGTCCGTGAACAGAGGCGCGTTGAGGTCGTAAGGCTCGACGCCTTCGGCAAGCTCAAAGTGAGTGGCGCTGACGTCGATCAGGCCCCACTCGGAGAGGCGCTGGGGGTAGGCGTCGGGCTCGAAGAACCTGACGCCGCTCTCACCGCCACCGCAAGCGCCCAACAGGCCGGCCAGCGCAACCGCAATTGCGCTGCGCAGCCAGCCGGTCAGCGAGCTGGCTGTTGCCCGATCAGCCACCGGTGGTCAGGGTGATTTCACCGAGCTTCTCGTGGTCGCAGCTGTGCGCCGCCATATCGGTGCTGACGCTTTCGTAGTTGTTGCCCGCGTCCACGTTCAACAGCACCGCGTCGCCGTTGTTGACGCAGATGGCGTAGTCGCTGCCGGTCTTCTCCGGGTTGGCGATGCCATCCCAGACCACGTCGGGCAGGCGCCCGCTCTCAGCGAACATGGCGCCGCGCAGGGCTTCCAGCTCTTCCCGATCCGGAGCATCGCCGCCGCCGCTGAAGGCGTTGTCGTAGATGTAGATGGTCTCAGGGTACGGGTCGAAGTGCGGCGCGGTTTCCCGGGCGCTGTAGGAAGCAGAGAAGAACGAGGAGATCAGCACGTTGGCCGTCTGGTTATCGCTGATCTCGTTCTCGAATATCTCGACCTTGTCGTTGGAGTTGATGATGACGCCGGTTCCGGCCGGAACGCCGGCAACGGCGCCGCCGGGCGGTGCGAAGTTACCCGTGTTGTTGCCGGTCACCTGGTTGTTGAAGACCCGCGTGCTGTGCCCTTCCTGAGGCAGGTCGGGCATGTTGAACACCAGGATGCCGCCGGTGTTGTTGGTGGCGACGTTGTTGTAGACGTCCGCACCGACGGTGTTTTCAATCTCGATGCCGGCAACGTTGAACTCGGCCCGGGAGTCCCGAACGATCACGTTCCGAGACTGGCCGACGTAGATGCCCGCGTCGGATGCGCCGATGGCGACCGAGCCTTCGACCAGCGTGTTTTCCGTCTGCACCGGGTAGATACCGTAGGCGCCGTTTTCCGTGTGCGGTCCGCGCGTCCACTCGGTGCGCACCCGGCGGATGACGATGTTGCTGCCTTCGTTGATCTTCAGGGCGTCGCCAGGTGAGTCCTCGATCCCCACATCTTCGATGGTGAAGTTGCTGGCATTCACCAGCAGGCCCTCAGCGCCCGCGATCTGACCGGAGAAATCGAGTACCGAGGCGTCCATGCCGGCGCCGCGGATCGTCACCCCGTCAGTGTTCAGGGTCAGGCCGCGAGTGAAGGTGTGTCGGCCTTCCGGAATTTCGATCACGTCTCCGGGCTGAGCGGTTTCCAGTGCCAGCCGCAGCGTGTCCTCATAAGCCTGAGCCGGTTCCGGTGCGGCCGCTTGTTCCGGCGCGCTGGATTGCTCTGAGCAGCCGGCAACAGTGAGGGCGGTCAGCCCGATGGCGGCCAGGTGGCGAAAGATCTTCGAGTTCATTGTGTCCCCTCTGGTGTCTGGGCGGCGTCGCGCTCAAGGCTTGCCGCAACACGAAGGCCGCAGTCTAGCGAAAGGGGAGGCGGGTGCCCACTCGTGGTTGCCGCTGGGTTGGCTCAGAACACAGCCCAGGTGCGATCGATGGTCCAGTAGGCAGCAGCCACGCCCATCAACACCGTGAACGCCTGCTGCCAGAGCGGCGTGCGCAGCGCGCCGGCCTTCTGCCCGATCCAGGCAGCGCTGAGCATCACTGCGATCACCAGCAGCTGGCCGATCTCGATGCCGACATTGAACAGGAACAGCGACAGGGCCAGGTCATCTCTGGGCAGGCCGATGTCGGCCAAGGCGCCGGCGAAGCCGAACCCGTGCAGCAGGCCGAAAGCGAATGCCATCAGCCAGGGACGGATGCGCATGAGCGCCGAACGTTCGTCTTCCGGCAGCATCAGCTCGCGCGCCAGGAACAGGATAGACAGGGCGATCACGGCTTCCACGGGTCCCTGCGGCAACCGCACCAGATCCAGCACCGATAGTGCCAGGGTGATGGAGTGAGCCAGCGTGAAGGCGGTAATCGTCTTCAGCAGCATCCACTTGTCGCGGATGAACAGCACCAGGCCGATCACGAACAGGATGTGATCGATGCCGAACAGCAGGTGCTCCACGCCGAGGAACAGATAGGCGGCGATCGGCGGTGCCGGGTCGGAAAGATCCATGAAGGGCTCGGACGGTTTCAGCATCCGGTTGACCTCTTCGCCCGCCAGCGGGGTGATCCGGACCATCACGTCGGTCAGCGTCCGGGACAGGCCGTCGATCAGAATCATGCCGTGGCTGAAGTCGCAGCGGACGTCCCAGCGGATGATGAGGGCCGCGCCGGTGTTTTCCGGCAGGCCATCGTTGAGCACCTCGCAGTGCTCCGGCAGCACGGGATCCAGAGGCAGCCGGCGGTCGCCGAGAATGGGTTGCTTCCAGGTGACCCGGTGCAGGCCCTCGGATACCTCCTCGATGGCGAGGTACGCGGGCCGCACCTCGTGCGCGGCGGCCGGCGCCAGGATGCCGAGCAGCAGCAGGGCGCAAAGGAGGCGGCCGGGGAGTCTGCTCGCTGCGATCACGCGTTCGGTTCCAGCACGACGATTTCGTAACGGCTCTTCAGGCCTTCGTAGAAGACCTCGTTAGCCGTTCTCCGTCGGGCCTGCAGAAAGTCCCGCTGCACCGCATCGATTACCTCGGACATGAGTGGTTCCCGGCTTTCCTGCGCGCCGACCAGACGAATCAGGTGCCAACCGTAGGCGGAGGGGATGGGGCCCTGCCAGCGCTCGGGCTCGCCTCTATCGAGCTCGGCCAACGCCTCCGCGAAGTTCCTGCCGAACAGGTCGCCAATCTCTCTCGCCGAGCGCTCGGCGTAGCTCTTCTGCAGGATGAACGGATCACCGATCTCGCCGGCGTTGGCCAGCGCCGCTTCAGCATCGGCCTCGGCGTTGTCCCGCCGGTCGCTGGAGAAGTAGCGGTGCTCGAAGCTGAACCGCTCTGGGACCAGGTAGTCGTTCAGATTGGCCTGGAAAAACTCGGCAAGCTCGTTTTCGCTCGGCGCTTCCGCGTTGGCCAGATCCTCGTTGAGGAAGGTGAGCTTCTGCGCCAGCCGACGGCGAATGATGGTGTCATTCTCATCCAGGCCGAGTTTGCGCGCCTCCCGATAGAAGATCTCCTCACGGATCCACTGCTCGAGCAGCCCGCTGGCTTCCTGCTCGGTGGGCGGGCGGCCCATCTGCGCCTGCCACTGATCGAATACGCGGGCCTGCTGGCCCGGCGTGATCTCGATCAGGTAGTCGCCGGCGTCGCCGGTGGAGAACGTGCGCTCGGCGAAGAAGATGACCAGGCCGAAAGCGAGAAACAGGGTGAGGGGATCTTTCAGGTATCGCATGGGTCGCGAATTCTACCCGAAAGAACGCGGGCAAAAGAAAGCCGCCCGAATGGGCGGCTTGAGCGAGGCGCCTTTAGCGCCTGCGGGTTCGGTGCCTGCTTTACCGCTACGCGGCAAAGGCGCTTCGCTGCTACGCAGCGAAGCGGGTCAGGTGGTGGTCGGCGTTGCCGAACTGAGCGTCGATCACCAGCAGCCGCTTGAAGTAGTGGCCGATGCGGAGCTCCTCGGTCATGCCCATGCCGCCATGCAGCTGCACGGCGCTCTCGCCGATGAAGATGCCCATCTTGCCGACCAGATGCTTCAGCGCGTGCACGCAGCGCTGCGCTTCCTCGCTGTCACCTTGAGCAGCCTCGAGGGTGGCGCGGAACAGCAGCGACTTGCACTGCTCGTACTCCATGAACATCTCGACCATACGATGCTGCAGCACCTGAAAGTCGGACAGCGGATGGTCGAACTGCTCCCGCTCCTGGGTGTAGGCGACGGTGTCCTTGTAGAGCACTTCCATGCAGCCCACTGCTTCCGCGCAGAGCGCCAGGATGGCGTCGTTAGCGACGGCGTTGAGCACAGGGAAGCCGCCGTCCAGCTCACCGATCAGCGCCTCGGCGCCGAGCTGCACGTTGTCGAAGGTCACTTCCGAGGCCCGCAGGCCGTCCACGGTGGGGAAGTTCTTGCGGGTCACGCCATCGGCGTCAGCGGCAACGACGAACAGGCTGATGCCGTTCTCGTCGATCTGGCCGCCGCTCGTTCTGGCGGAAACGATGATGTGGCTCGCGGTTTCTGCGTTCGCGACCATGGACTTGTGCCCATTCACAACGAAGCCTTCGCCTTCGGCGCGCGCGGTGGTGGTCACATCGTGCAGATCGAAACGGGACTGTTCTTCCGCGTAGGCCAGGGTCAGCTGCTTTGAGCCATCGATCACGCCCGGCACCAGCTCGTTCAGCTGCGCTTCGTTGCCGGCACGCTTCAGCACCCCGCCGCCGAGCACGATGCTGGCGAAGAAAGGCTCCAGCACCAGGCCTTTGCCGATCTGCTCCATGACCACCATGGTGTCGATCTGGTTGCCGCCGAACCCGCCCTGGGCTTCGGCAAACGGCAGAGAAAACCAGCCGAGCTCGGCCATGGTGTTCCAGTGGTCCTCAGAAAAGCCGTTCTTGCTGGCAACCAGCTTGGTCCGGTTTTCCAGCTCGTAGTTGTCCTGCACGAAGCGGGCAACGCTGTCCTGGAGCAGTTGCTGCTCCTCACTCAGTTCAAAATTCACGTTTGCCTCCTACTTCGACGACTTCTTGATGCCGAGCACGTTCTTCGAGATCACGTCCTTCTGCACTTCGCTGGCGCCACCGTAGATGGTGTAGGCGCGGCTGGCGAGGTAACCGGACATACCGCTGCGAGCGAACGACGGTCCGGCCTGGGTGGCGCCCCAGGCGGACGAGTAGATGCCGCCCGCTTCCACGGTCAGCTTCTGGATGCGCTGCTGAATCTCGGTGCCCTTGAGCTTCAGGATCGAAGACTCCGGGCCCGGATCCGTGCCGGCGGAAGCGCTGGCCAGCGAGCGCAGCTCGGTGTACTCGGCGGCCATAAGGTCCACCTCGAGCTCGGCGATCTTGGCTCGGAACGCGGGCTCGTCCATCAGCGTGCCGTTGCCGCGGGTCACGGTGCGGGCCTGATCCTTGAGCTTCTCCAGGGCAACCAGCGAGCGGGAGAGGCCAGCCAGGCCCGTCCGTTCGTGCTGCAGCAGGCCTTTGGCGTAGGTCCAGCCTTTGCCTTCCTCGCCGACCCGGTTTTCCACGGGCACCTTCACGTCGGTGATGAAGACGGTGTTGACGCTGTGCGCGCCGCCCAGGGTGATGATCGGCTTCACCTCCACCCCTTCCTGCTTCATCGGGAACAACAGGAACGTGATGCCTTCCTGCTTCTTGCCGGAGTCATCGGTGCGGGTGAGGCAGAAGATCCAGTCGGCGATGTGTGCGGCGGTGGTCCAGATCTTGGTGCCGTTCACCGTGTACTCAGTGCCGTCCTCCGACAGCACCGCTTTGGTTTTCAGGCCGGCCAGATCCGAGCCGGCGCCCGGCTCCGAGTAGCCCTGACACCAGTTCACCTTGCGGGCCCGGATATCAGGCAGGAAACGGTCCTGCTGCTCTTTGCTGCCGTAGGCCATCAGAACCGGGGCCAGCATGCCGATGCCGAAAGGCATGTCCCAGGGCAGGGCGGCAACGGCCGTTTCCTGCTCCCAGATGTAATGCTGGGTGGGGCTCCAGCCCGGACCGCCAAACTCCACCGGCCACTTCGGCACGTCCCAGCCGCCCTTCTCGCGGGCTTTGGCAAACCAGTCCAGGCGCCACTGGGCGTAGTCTTCGCCGGGCTTGTATTCGTTCTCTTTGAAGAAGGCTCTGACTTCCTCGCGGAAGGCCAGATCCTCTGAGCTCAGTTCAATATCCATCAGGCTTGGGTTCCACCGTGATAAGAAAGCGGGCAGCTTAGCAAAACTAGAATTTTTTACTAGAACATAATTCTATATTAAGATCAGCGCTCATGATGCCGCCGAATACCTCAAAACGCCGTGAAGCAGACGCCGCAGCCAGTGAAACTGCGGCGGGTGGCCGGGTAGCGGCGACCAGGGCACGGAAAGAGAGCATTCTCAGCGCGGCGCTCGAGTGCTTTACCGAGCACGGTATCGACCACACCACCATCCATCAGATTCAGGCGCGGGCTAACTGCAGCGTCGGCAGCATCTATCACCACTTCGGCAGCAAGGAGGGCATTGCCGAAGAGCTTTTTCTCGAGGGGATCGGGCAGCTGAACGAAGTCATGCTCGAAGAGATCCGCCGGGCGGCCGACGCCGAGCAAAGCGTTCATGCGGTGGTCAGCGCCTACTGCGACTGGTCCACTGACCATCGGGACACGGCGCGCTACCTGCACTCGAGAGACATCGACTTCTCCGAGCAGGCGCGAAAACGATTGCGGGAGATCCACCAGAGCTTCATCACCGAGGTGTTCACCTGGTTCGCGCCGTTCGTGGCGGAAGGGCAGATGCGCGTGCTGCCGGTTGAAACCTACGTTCCCCTGATCAGCGGCGCGACCCAGGAGTACGTTCGCCGCTGGCTGTCCGGCCATCACGACAAAGGTCCCCAGGAAGTGAAGCAGCTGTTTGCCGAAGCCGCTTGGAATGCGGTAAAAAGCTGAACGCATTCTGCGGCACACCGGCGTCTCAGCGGCCGGTTCGGTAAGGGGACACATGAACTTCGAAACGCTTCTCTACGAGGTGAGCGACGGCGTCGCCACCATCACCATCAATCGCCCGGAAGGCGCCAACGCCATGGATCCGCAGATGGCCCTGGAGCTGGCCGAGGTCGGCATCCTCTGCGACGACGATCCGACAGTGCGCGCGGTGGTGATCACCGGTGCGGGCAGGATGTTCTGTGCCGGAGGAGACCTGAGTGCTTTCGCCGGCGCGGGCGCCGGCCGCAAGAGCCTGCTGAAGAAGATGGCGGGTGATCTGCACATGGGGCTTTCCCGGTTGGCGCGGGGCAACGCGCCGGTGATCGCAGCCGTGAACGGCACCGCTGCAGGCGCTGGCATGTCGCTGGTGATGGCCTGCGATCTGGCGGTCGCGGCAGAGAGCGCCGTGTTCACCATGGCCTACACGAAAGCCGGGCTGGTACCGGACGGCAGCTCCACGTTCTACATGCCGCGCAAGATCGGCGACCGGCGCACCCGGGAGCTGATGCTCACCAACCGGGTGCTGAAGGCTGCCGAGGCTCAGGATTGGGGTATCGTCAACGAGGTGGTTGCGGACGGGGAGGCGCTGGCGCGAGCGCAGGCCATTGCCGCAGAGCTGGCAACCGGCCCGACGCTCGCTTTCGGCGCCGTGAAAACGTTGCTCAACGGCACTTTCGAGCAGACGCTGGAGTCGCAGATGGAGCTGGAAGCGCGCGCGATTGCCGAGCTGTCGGTGTCAGCAGATGGGGACGAGGGCATTGCGGCTTTCGTCGAGAAGCGAAAGCCTGAATTCAAGGGAGAGTGAAGATGAGTACGATCAGCGCTGAAGAGCATCCGAAGAAAACCATTGAGGTGCTCGGCAAAACCATGGCCTATGTGGAGATGGGGGAGGGCGATCCCATCGTTTTTCAGCATGGCAATCCCACCTCGTCGTACCTGTGGCGGAACATCATGCCGCACCTGGCTGATCAGGGCCGATGCATCGCCATCGATCTGATCGGCATGGGCGACTCGGACAAGCTGGATGATCCCGGTCCGGACAGCTACACCTTCACCGAGCACCGTGAGTACTTCGATGCGGCGCTGATTGCGCTCGGCGTCACCGACAATGTGACCCTGGTGATCCACGACTGGGGTTCCGCGCTGGGTTTCGACTGGGCGAACCGCAACCGGGAGAAGGTGAAGGGCATCTGCTACATGGAAGCCATCGTCCGGCCGATGAGCTGGGACGAGTGGCCGGAGGCGGCAACCGGGATCTTCCAGGGTTTCCGCTCGGAAGCCGGCGAGGAGATGATCCTCGAGAAAAATCTGTTCGTTGAGGCGGTGCTGCCAGGGTCGGTGATTCGCGACATGACCGAGGAGGAGATGGCCGTGTACCGGCGTCCGTTCCTGAATTCCGGCGAAGATCGGCGGCCGACGCTGACCTGGCCGCGGCAGATTCCCCTGTCAGGCGAGCCGCCCGAAGTGGTCAGCATCGCCCAGGATTACTCGATCTGGCTCGCGGGCTCCGACCTGCCGAAGTTGTTCATCAACGCTGAGCCGGGTGCCATTCTGATCAACGACCAGCGGGAGTTCTGCCGGACCTGGCCGAACCAGACCGAGGTGACGGTGGCGGGCAACCACTTCCTGCAGGAAGACTCGCCGCACGAGATCGGCGAAGCGATTGCCGAGTGGCGAAAGGGCATCGCCTGAGCAGCAGCCCGGGCTCGGCCGTGGCTCAATCCGGGTCGAGCTCGCTCTCCATGGTCTGACAGACGAACTCACGGGGTACGTCGAGGCCGTCGGCGATGCGGTCGAGCACCGCTTCTTCTGCCGCTTCGATGTGGCCCTCAGCTCGTGCCACCAGGCAGAGATCGCGCACCACCTGCATGGCCTGAGGCACGCTCGCCTGTTCTTTCACCGTGCTGATCCGATCGTCCAGATCAGCTTCCAGCTTCTCCAGATCCAGATCCTCGTTGTAGGCGTGATTGCCGAAGAACTTCTCGAAAACGGCGATCTCCTCGTCGCTGATCCGTCCATCGGCGTTGGCGACCACCAGCGCGCCGGCAAACAGCAGGCGCCGCATGTTTTCCGCGGTTTCGGTGCGGCCGTCCAGGTAGCTCGGCTCCATCAGGCTCATCACGCCCATCACCGCTGCTTCGAGGTCCGCTTTGCTCATGCTGCCGCCTGCCAGCTCGGAGCCATAGAACTGCTGCAGGGCTTTGACCCGCAGCGGGCTGAACGGGTGCGTCGAGAACCAGTCTTCTTTCGGTGCGCCCTGGCCTGGCTGGGCATCTTCCACCTGCATGGCATCCACCTGTGAGAGGAAGTCCTCCAGGTTGAACTGAATGCTGCGCCCGGTGAGGCCGCTCGCCAGCTTGAACAGAGAGCTGGCCACCGCGTTCAGATCCTCGGCGCAATGTGCACCGGCCCGATCGGCGGAAATCTCCGCGTAGCGTGACCAGGTGAAAAGATCCAGCGCCAGACGCGGATCGGGCCGCTCCTGACCGCGCAGGATGTAGCCGATGGGAATGTCGTGGTGGCGGTAGGCGTGATGGCCGAGCTCGTGGCCCATGACGAACCTGATCTCCGCCGGATCGAAGGCTTCCAGCAGGCTGGAGGCGAACATCACGAACAGCCGGCCGTCTTCCGGCTTGAAGCACATGGCGTTGTACATGGGCGAGGCGAACACGTAGAGCTCGAGATCGATGCCGAGATCGAGCCGCTCGCTGCACTCCCGGGCCATGGCGTGCAGATCCGGGGCCATGGCTTCGCTCATCCGAACAGAGGTGGCGAGCAGGTGCCGGCGGATGCTCGACCGTTCTGAAGACGACTCTTCCATCCGGGCGAGCTGCTCGTTCACCCGCTTGACGGTGATGTCCTCGAGCAGCCGGTTGTACAGGCTCAGATCAGACTCGCAGCGCAGCGCTGCCGCATTCACGCTCATTTTCGGCTCCCTCCCTGGCTGTGCCACCTGCGATCAGGCGGCGCTTCGAACTTCCTCCGGCTTCGCTGTTCCGGCGGTCTCACCGACGGGATGGCAGAAGGTGAGGGCGCCATCCTCGAGCGGTGCGTTCGGAATCAGCTTCTTGTCGAGCAGGTAGTTCTGAGTGTTGCGCCATGGGTCTTTGGCGCCCTGCTTCGGGAACAGATGCATCAGCCGCTGCATGTAGCCGGCCGAGAAGTCGTCGATCCAGGGCTTCAGCTCCATGTCCTTGTCTTCCTCGCGCAGCCGCGGCACTGCCACCTGCATGCCGAGCTCGTCCATGCGGTTCAGCACCCGACAGGTATATGCCGCGGTGAGGTCGGCGCGCAGCGTCCAGGACGCGTTGATGTAGCCGAAGGTCTGCACCATGTTGGGGATGTCGGCGTACATCATGCCTTTGTAGGCGATGGTGTCGGGCCAATTCACCTTCTCGCCGTCCACCGAGAAGTTCACGTTGGAGAGGACGGACAGCTTCAAGCCGGTGGCGGTGACGATGATGTCCGCCTCGAGCGCCTCGCCGGAGCTCAGCCGGATGCCGTCAGCCGTAACTGTGTCGATGGTATCGGTCACGACGTTGGCGCTGCCGTTCTTGATGGCCTCGTAGAGATCGTCGTTCGGGATCAGGCACAGCCGCTGGTCCCACGGGTTGTAGCTGGGCGTGAAGTGCTTGCTCGTGTACTCCTCGCCCAGCGCCTTGCTCACCATGCCGAGCAGACGCTTCTTCGTCTTCTCCGGATTGGTCCGGGTCTGCCGGTAGAACCAGTTGCCGAGTTGCACGTTCTTGAACCGGGTGATCGCGTAAGCCCACTTCTCAGGCAGGAACTTGCGCAGCGTGTTGGCGATCTTGTCCTGATCCGGCCGGGAGGCCACGTAGGTGGGTGAGCGCTGCAGCATGGTCACGGTCGCGCCCCGCGCAGCCATCGCAGGCACGATGGTCATGGCGGTGGCACCGCTGCCGATCACCGTGACCTTCTTGCCGCTGTAGTCCAGATCTTCCGGCCAGAACTGAGGGTGCACCACCTCGCCCTGGAAGTCGTCGATGCCGGGGATCTCAGCATCGTACGCCTCGTCATAGTTGTAGTAGCCGCTGCACATGTAGAGGAAGTTGCAGGTCAGCGTGACCGGCTCGCCATCACCGTTCTGTGCGGTCACTGTCCAGGTGGCGTCATCGGACGACCAGGCGGCGTCGATCACCTTGTGCTGAAAGCGGATGTGCTCGCGGATGCCGTTCTCGTCTGCAGTCTCGTTGACGTACTTCCAGATCGAGGGGCCGTCGGCAATGGCCTTCGCTTCCTTCCAGGGTTTGAAGTCGTAGCCCAGGGTGTGCATGTCGCTGTCGGAGCGGATGCCCGGGTAGCGGAACAGGTCCCAGGTGCCGCCGACAGCTTCTCTTCCCTCGAGGATGGTGAAGCTCTTCCCCGGGCATCGGGTCTTCAGGTAGTAGGCTGCACCGATTCCGGACAGCCCGGCGCCGACGATGATGACGTCCTGGTGACTCATATGGGTTCCGTAGTTGAAAACGAGCGCCGCAGTATAGCAGCGCTCGTTGCCGACTTCCGATGCGGGAAAACGGCCGCGATTGCGGGCTTTCGGCCTGGCTCAGCCCGCCGGTTTGACGAACTTCAGCAGGAAACGATCACTCTCGCCAATCGCCTCGTACTTCGCACGATCTTCGTCACCGCGGGCGTAGCTCGGCGGCAGGGTCCAGACGCCTGCCGGATGGTCCTTGCTGTCGCGAGGGTTGTGCAGAATCTCGGACTCGCCGGCCAGCTCGAAGCCGGCTTTCTCGGCGAAGGCAATGGTCCGGGCCCGGGAGATGTAGCCGTTGGCGGAGAGCGGGTCTTCGTTCTCCACGTCGTCCCACTCGTGGTCGACCACGCCGAGGACACCGCCCGGCTTCAGGGTGTCGAACATCACCTGAAACGCCAGGTCAGTCCAGCGGCCACCGCCGTTGTACTCCATCACAAGGTTGTGCACGTTTCTGAAGGTCAGGATCATGTCGACGCTGCCCTGTGGGGCGATGTCGATCTTGTACGGCATCTCGAACTCGGTAATGACCATGTCGCGGTAGATGTCGGGTGCGGCGCCCGCCTTGGTCAGAAACGCGCCGAGGCCACGCCGCTGGTAGCCGAACGGGCCGTTGATGTCGAACTGGGCCGCGTAAAAACGGCCATCGGCCTGGAGCACCGGCGCCAGGATCTCCGAGTACCAGCCGCCACCGGGCCAGATCTCGACAACGGTCATGCCCGAATCCAGGCCGAGAAAGTCGAGGGTCTGCAGCGGCTTGCGGTACTCATCCCGAGCCTTGTTCTCGGCGCTGCGATGCTCGCCGGCGATCGCCGCTTCCACCAGCGAGCGGGTGGTCGAGTTCATCTCCGCGGTAGCCGTAAGGCTGCCGATCGAGCACGCGGCCAGCAGCAGGAGGCTTGTGAAGGATCTGCTCGTGAGTGTCGCCATGACGTTCATTCCTTGAGTGAGGGAAGAGCGCATCCTATGTCAGGCTGCGCGCGCTTCCCAGAGCTCGCGGATCCACTGGCCGATCAGCCCCAGCCCGAGCAGGCCCGCCACCAGCTGGATGGGGCCGCCGATCAGCGGCAGGTTCGTCACCACCACCAGCAGGGTGAGACCCAGCAGCAGCGGCAGGGTCAGGCTCTCCCGGTTCGGCAGGATCATGCGGCCGACGTAACAGGCGATCACGATCCCGGCCGCGTACAGCGTTGCCAGCCAGAGAACGAGCGTCATCAGCCCGATCGGCAGGCCGATCAGGGTGATCATGGCGATCACGGCCAGCACCGGCGTGCCGATCAGAAGGAGCGCACCGATGGCGGCTGTCACCAGCGCCTGGGCGCTGCCTTCCAGCTCCGCGGAACCGAGCGCCGGCAGCAGCCTGAACAGCACCAGGCCGGTCACGAACGCAGCCAGGATCTGCAGGATCTTACCCATGTAGAAGTCGGCGGTGGCGTAGCGATTGGGTCTCTCGGGCCAGCCGGAAATGTCCGTTTCCCCGCCGATGGTTGCGCCGGGAGCGATGATGGCGGTTTCCTCCGACTCGGTTTTCAGCGTCAGGTTGCCGGCGATGTTGGCCGAATCGGTGAGCTCCACCGTGGCGCCGTAGCCGCGCATATCGCCGCCGACCGAGCCGAACACCGTCACCTGGCCCCCCGCCGCGTTGAGTTCCCTGTTGACGCTGCCGTGCATCTCTACTTCCTCGCCGGCCAGAGCGCTGCTGCCGCTGATCTCGACGTCGTTCTGCACGACCACCTTCTCGCCCGCGGCAAACAGGTTGCCGGCCAGGGATGCGCTGCGGAACTGCAGTGATTCGCCGGCGCTGAAAACCGTGCTGCCGAACTCACCCTCCAGTGCCACCGTTTCACCGGCGGCGAAGACCACGCCGTCGACGCGGCCGCGCACAGTCAGAGACTCACCGGCGATGATCAGGTCACCGGTGACCACGCCATCGATGACGATGTCTTCCGCGGCGGCGATCAGGGTGTCGTCCACAACCTCGTCAGCTGCAACCACCACTCGCTGCTCGTCGCGCCGCACCTCGAAGGCATGGCTGTCCGGCGCCACGGTCAGCAGCAGGCTCACCGCGGAAAGCGCGACCAGCGGCGAGGTTGCCCTGCCGGGCTGGTGCCGAACCAGCCAGCCGAAGCCGATGAGCGCAAACAGCGCCACCACCACCGACTGCGCGGTGCTGACCAGGGTGCTGCCCAGATCTGCGAGCGTGGTGCCGGGCAACAGCGTGGCGAGCAGAAACTGAACCGAGGTGCCGATCGTGCTCGGCGATAGCCAGGCCAGCCAGCTCGGCAGGGTCAGCGTGCTCATCAGGCTTACCCAGACGGTGCTGACGCCCCAGATCGCAATCGTCGCCCAGGCCAGCCAGACCAGCAGCCTGGAGATGGTCGGTCGTGGGACAAAATCGGGGATCGCCCCATCTGCCGTCGCGCTCTGCAGCGCCTGGCGGAGCAGGTTGCGCTCGCCGGCCAGCGACTCAACCAGGCGCCTGCTGTCGGGATCCGTCTCGAGGTGCTGCTCGAGCCTGCGCGCTTCGCTACTCTCCAGCTCGCCATCAACATAGGCGCTGCAGATCAGTTCGCTTGGGTAAGTCATTTCAGTTCTCCGTACCTGGGTTGTCGGCAAGCTCGGCCCGGAGCTTCTTGCGCCCCCTGAGCAGCAGCACGCCCACGTGGTTTCGGGTGATGCCGAGGGTGTCGGCGATCTCGTCGTAGCTGGCGTCCGAGTAGTAGGCCAGCACGATAGGCAATCGGTATTGTTCCGGCAGCGCCTCCACCGCCCGGCTCACTGCTTCCGCATTCTCGCTGCGAATGAGCGGGGCCGAGCCGTTCTCCAGCGGGCTCTCCGCCTCTTCCGGCTCAGCGTCGGCGCTGAAAAGTTCTTTGACCCGCCGGTTTCCGCGCAGTACGTCGATGCAGTAGTTGCTGGCGATGGTGTTGATCCAGGGTCCGAACGGATCCTGTGAGCGATAGCGCCCGAATGATCGGTAGCCGCGCATGAAAACCTCCTGAGTCGCATCTTCCGCATCCGCTGCCCCTCCAAGCATCCGTCGGCACAGGCCGTGCACACGGCGGTAGTGCTCGCGGTAGTAGGCATCGAATGCGGCCTTGTCCATAACGCTCCGTTTCGCAGCCCGGGCTGCTTACTAGGGATTACGACCCAGCGACGGCTTTATTACAGGCAATTTGAACTTTTTTCCGGGCGCTGGCCAGAAAGGTTCCGGAGACCGCGCGCAGAGGGGCCTGCGGGCGAGTTACTATCCCGTGGTGAGCGCTAGAACCCACCTTCAACTCGCCGCCGTTGTCCTCATGCTGCTGCCGATGCTGGCGGACGCCGATCTGGCCCGACGTACCTACCTCGGGCTGCAGTTCGATCTGAGCGACCGACAGGGTCCCGGCCTGCTGGTGGAGCAGGTGTTCCCGGGTTCCACCGCCGAAGCCGCGGGAATGCGCGCCGGCGACCGGCTGACCTCGGTCGGCGACGTCAAGGTGCTGAACGACTTCGATGAGCTCAGGGCGGAGCTGAAGCGCACGGCGCCGGGAGAGCGCATTGGCTTGCGCTGGTATCGGGGCAGCAACCGGGTCATTCGAGTCGCACCCCCGCTCCTGACCCTGCCGGCGGAGTCGATGCCGGACAGCCTGGTTCGCTACGAATCGGTCAGCCTCGACGGGATCCGCCAGAGGCTGATCGTCAGCCGGCCCGTGTCAGAGGAGCCTCAGGGTCTGGTGCTCTACCTGTCCGGCCTCGGCTGCTCCTCACACGACTACTGGCTGCAGACGACGAGCCCGGTGAAGCGCCTGCTGGATGGCTGGGCGGCGGCGGGCTACGCAACGGCCAGGCTGGAGAAGCGCGGTGTGGGTGACAGCGAAGGCCCGGACTGCAGCGCGCTCGGCTTCGAGGACGAGCGGCGGGGTTACCTGGCTGCACTCGAGCATCTTGCCGCGCGCGGCTACAAGGGCCGGATCTTCCTCTTCGGTCATAGCCTCGGCGGCGTCATCGCGCCGCTGGTGGCCACCGACGCGGTGGCGGGCGTGATGGTCTACGGCACGGTCAGCCAGCCCTGGTACGACTACATGATGGAGAACTTCGAGCGCCAGGATCGGCTTGCCGGGCTGCCTGACGATGAGATCGAGGCGCGGCAGAAGCTGCGCAAGGCGTTTCAGGAGGGCCTGCTGTTCGGCGGCGAGAGCCCCGAAGAACTCATCGACCGGCTTCCGGGCAGCGAGGCGCTGCCGGACGTGCAGCTGGCAGAAGAGTCGCTCTACTTCGGTCGCTCGGTGCGCTTCTTCACCGAGCTGGCGGCTGTAGATCCGGCTCGAGCCTGGCGCCAGGTCTGGCAGCCGGTGCTGGCGCTGCACGGTGAGTACGACTGGGTGAGCGGGCGCGCGGATCACGAGCAGATTGCCCGGCTGGCCGGCGGCAAGTTCCAGTCGTTGCCCGGCATGGATCATGGGTTTCTCGGCTACGAGAGCCTGAACGAGAGCTTCGTGGCCAGAGGCACTGGGCTGTTCGATGAGGAGATCGTACGCGCGACGCTGGCCTGGATGGCGACCCACTGAGCGCGCCAATGTGCGTGCTATTCTGCCCGGCCAGCTGAAGGAGGGGATGGCATGCGCCTGACCACGGGGATTCCGAACGACGATCTGCAGAAGGTTCCGGATGCCATCCGCGCCGCGGAAGCGTCGGGCTACGATCTGGTGACCACCCAGGAGAACCGTCACGATCCGTTCCTGCCGTTGGCCGTTGCTGCGGTTGCCAGCGAGCGGATCACCCTGGCTACCAGCATCTCCATTGCCTTTGCGCGCAGCCCGATGGTGTTTGCCAACTTGGGCTGGGACCTGCAGAAAGCCTCCCGCGGCCGCTTCGTGCTCGGCCTCGGCTCGCAGGTGAAAGGCCACAACGAGCGGCGCTTCAGCGTGCCCTGGTCAGCGCCGGCGCCGCGACTGAAAGAGTGTGTTCAGGCCATTCGCGCCATCTGGGCCTGCTGGCGAGAAGGGGAGAAGCTGGACTTCCAGGGCGAGCACTACCGATTTTCGCTGATGACACCCAACTTCACCCCGGAAGCTATGGACGAAGCGCCGCCTCCCATCACCATCGCGGCGGTAGGACCGGCGATGATGCGGGTGGCGGGGGAGGTCTGTGATGGCGCCCGGCTGCATGGCTTCTGCACCAGGAAGTACCTGGAGGAGGTTGCCGTGCCCCGCCTGGAAGGTGCCATGGCCGGCGCCGATCGGGACCGAAGCAGGTTCGAGATATCAGGCGGTGGTTTCGTTGCCACCGGTGCTACCGACGAAGCGGTTGCCAGAGCGTTCGAATGGGTGCGCATGCGGGTGGGATTCTACGGCTCAACCCGTGCCTACTGGCCGGTGTTCGAAGTGCACGGCCTGGAGGAGCTGGGCAAAAAGCTCAACCACCTGTCGAAGACCGGCCAGTGGGAGCAGATGACGAAAGAAGTCGACGACGACGTGGTGCATCTGTTTGCCGCCGTCGGCCGACATGATGAGCTCAAAACCGCCATGGAGGCCCGCTTCGGCGGCCTGGTGGACACGGTGTCCGCCGGCACGCCGGTAGATGATCCGGGCGGGCTGCCGGCGGATCTGATTCAGGAGATTCAGAGCATCCAGACGCCCTTCAAAGGCTTCTGAACACCCCCAACCTTACTGATCGAGTACCAGGTCAGGCAGCTGAATCGGCTCCGGCACCTGCACCCGGGCGACGGTCTGCGAGTCGATCCACTGCGGCTTGATCACCACGTCGATACGTCGATTGCGCTTGCGGCCTTCCGCTGTCTCGTTGTTAGCCACCGGCCGGGTCTCGCCATAGCCCATGGCGTTCAGGTTCATCGGCGAGATCGGCAGCTTGCTCAGCAGGTGCTGCGCCACCGCGTCAGCCCGAGCCTGAGAGAGGCCGAGGTTGTCGGCGTCGGAGCCGAAGGCGTCGGTGTGGCCTTCCACCACCACCCGTGACTCGGGAAACTCGGCGATGGCCTGCTCGAGCACGGCGAGGATCTGCTGGTGCTCGGTGGTCAGCGTGCTGGTGCCGCTGTCGAAGTTCAGGCCGATCATCCGGATGATCACGGTGTCACCCTGACGCATCACGGTTGCCTGGCCCGGTTCGAACAGACCTTCGACCGTGGCGAAGCGCTCGCGATGCATCGCCTGCTGCTGCAGGCGCCGGCTCTGCTCTGCCAGCAGCTCTTCCAGCTCTTCGATGGTCTGGTTGCCGCCGCCGAGCAGCTCCTGCATTTTCGTAACCTGCTCGTTGAGACCGGCCAGCGCCTGATCCCGGTCTTCGATGGTCTGGGCCAGCGCTGCCTTTTCCAGGCGGATTCGGGTCATGCCTTCCAGCAGCGCCTCGATGGCCTCTTCCTCGCCGTAGTCGAAGTAGACGGGGGTATCGAGCGCGTCGCCGAGCCGGGCGATGGAAGCTTCCCAGCCGAGCAGGATGGTCTCCAGGTTCAGCTCCCGGCTTCTGATCCGGTTCTCGAGCTTGGCGATGTAGATGGCGTGCAGCACGTTGTGCTTGGCATCTGCCGCCAGGCTGCGCGGCTTGTCCGTGTCGTAGCGGTTGTTGGTCAGCTCGGTCTCGGCCGCTTCGAGCAGCGAGACGGCGTTGCCGTAGGACGTCGGCGCGTAGCGGTCGGCCTTCAGCTTCTTCGCCATGGCGATGAAGTCGCGGGTCTCGTTCAGGTAGTTGGCCTTGATGGCGATCAGCTCACCGCTTCGATAGGCCGTCTCCGCCTTCTCCGCGTAACGCTCCGCGGACTTGATGCTGCCCCGTTCCAGACTTCTGGTGGCCTGAGAAAAGGCGCTCTCGCCATCTTTCCACTCTTTCGGCGCGTAGGAGGCCGTATCGGTTTTCAGCGCGTCCGAACGGGCTCGAATCATGGCTTCCAGGGCCTCGGCGGCGATCGCAGCGGCCTCGCTGGACTTGGTGAACTTCGTTTCCGCCCTGGCCAGGTAGCGGCGGATGGAGTCGACGCTGCCGGCGCGCTTGAAGGTGTCGTCCGCCCGCTCGTACTGGCTCATGCCCTCGGCGTAGCTGATCGGGGCCAGCACCCGGGCGTTCAGCGCGTCAGCTGCGGCCATGGCCTCATCGGCGGCGCCGAACAGCGGCGCGCGCATGCTGGTCATGCTGGCATGGGCGGCGATGGGGAGGATGAGCGCGGCGATCAGCGCAGCGGTTAGGAAAGCCGGATTTTTCGGGCGCATTTCAGTATCCGTAGGTTGGAAATTCTCGAGATTTCAGGAGATTACGCAGATGGGATCGGTGAGTTTGGGACCTCCAGCACGATCCTGGGTGATGACCGCCAAATGCCGGCGGCTACGGTAGGATTCGCGCCTGAACGACGATGAGAAGGTGGATGAGTTCACAAAACACGCGAGACGCAATCATCATTGGCGCCGGGGTGATCGGGTCGGCCATTGCGCTCGGCCTCAGCCGGCAGGGCCTCAAGACCCTGAATCTGGATGCCCTGCCAGCGGCTGGCTACGGCTCCACCAGCCACTCATCCGCCGTTGTCCGCCCGTTTTACTCGCACGTGACCGCCGCGGCGATTGCCCACGAGGCGCGGCACCGCTGGCTGGACTGGGCCGGGTATCTGCAACATGAAGACCCGGCCGGGCTCGCCCGATACACCGAGTCCGGTGGTCTGGTGCTGATGCGCGAAGGAGAGGAGTCCGCCTACGCGCAGAATCTCTCCGTGCTCGATGAGATCGGTGTCGGCTACGAGCTGCTCGATGAACAGGGGCTCGCTGCGTTGTATCCGGGCATCAACCTGGAGGCCTTTGGCCCGCCGAAGCTGGCTGACGATCCGACCTTCGGCCTGCCGGTCCCGGGCCGTATCTGCGGCGGCATCCATATCGCGGCCGCAGGGTATGTTTCAGATCCGCAGCTCGCCGCCCACAACCTGATGGCGGCCGCCGCGTCGATCGGTGCTGAGTTCCGCTTCAACGCGGAGGTGATCGAGATCGAGCGGGCCGACGCTTCGGTGCAGGGCGTTCTGCTCGCTGACGGTGAGCGGCTGCGGGCGCCCATCCTGATCAATGCCGCTGGCCCGCACTCCGCTGTGATCAACGAGCTGGCTGGCATGGCCGACGCGCTGCCGATTCAGACCAGGGCCGAGCGGCACGAGGTTGCGTACCTGGCAGCCCCGGCTGGCTACGTCGAAGGTGGCAACGGATTCCTCGTTGACCTGGATTCCGGCATCTACATGCGCCCGGATGGCGGCGATGTGCTGATCGGCACGGCCGACCCGGAGTGCGATGCGCCGGACGTCGTCGATCCGGATGCCTACAACACCTCGATGACCGAGCAGTGGACGACCCAGGTGTATCGGGCCGCGCAGCGGTTTCCTGCGCTGGCCATCGAGAACACGGGCAGGGGGACGGTTGGGCTGTACGACGTGTCCAACGACTGGATCCCGGTGTACGACCGCACGGAGCTGGACGGTTACTTTCTGGCGATCGGCACCAGCGGCAACCAGTTTAAAAACGCGCCGGTGGTGGGTGAGCTGATGGCCAGCGTGGTGTTGCGCGGTGCGGCGCACGACCGGCAGCCGGCCGAGCTCGAGCTGCCTGCGCTCGGCAGGACGGTCAGCCTCGATTTCTACTCGCGGAACCGGGAGATTCAGCAGACCCGCTCAGTGCTTGCCTGAGCTCAGCGCGCCGCCGCCGACCGCTCGGTGCTGCTGCGGAGCTCGAGCACCTGCTCTTTGAAACCCTGCCGCGCCATGTCCGGAACCTCGGCGGCGGAGACCGGGCGGCTGAAGTAGTAGCCCTGAACCAGATCGCAGTCCATCCCCTGCAGCACCTGCAGTTGGGCCATCTCCTCCACGCCCTCAGCGACGATGCGGAAGTTCAGGGCGTGGCCGAGGCTCATGATGGTGCCGAGCAGGATCTCATCCTGGGTGCTGCCGGCGGTATCGACGAAGGTCCGATCGATCTTCAGGCAGTCGACGGGCAGGTGCTTGAGCGATCCCAGCGACGAGTAGCCGGTGCCGAAGTCGTCGATGGCGACCGGCACGCCCATCTTGCGGAGCTCCTCCAGCACTTCCCTGGCCTTCGGCGAGGACTGGATGTCGGTCTCCGTCACTTCGAGCTCCAGCTGCCAGGGTGCGAGCCCGGCCTCGTCCAGCGCCTGACGGACGGTGGCGACCAGGTTCGGATCGTCGAAATGGCGCGGCGCGATGTTGACGGACACCCGCACCCGGGTCATGCCAGCGGTCTGCCAGCGAACGATCTGCTCGGTGGCCTCTTTGATGACCCAGTTGCCGAGCTCCTTGATCAGGCCCAGGCGCTCGATCTCCGGGATGAACGCGCCGGGCGGAACCATGCCCCGGCCGGGATGCTGCCAGCGGACCAGCGCTTCCCAGGCGTGGATCTCGCCGGTCTGGATGGAGACCTGGGGCTGGTAGTGGAGCAGGAACTGCTCTTCCTTCAGGGCGTTGCGGAGCTCCTGAGCGAGGGTGAAGCGGTCGGCCGCCTTCTGCGTCATTTCCCGGTTGAAGAACTCGAAGCGATGATGGCCTGCGTTTTTAGCCGCATACATGGCGTTGTCACCCGCCTGCATGAGCATGCGCGAGTCCTCGCCGTCGGCCGGGTAGCGGGAGATGCCGATGCTGGCCTGAGGTTTGAAGTTGCGTTCGTGGACGACCACGTTCTGCTCGATGTTGTTGATGACGCGTTCGGCCAGCTGGGCGATATCACCCTCGTCCTGCAGGCCCTCCAGGAGCATGCAGAACTCATCTCCACCGAGCCGGGCAACGAAGTCGTTGGCTCTCGCTGCGTCCGTCAGCCGATGGCCGATCTCGACCAGCAGCTGATCACCGGCGTCGTGACCGAGGGAGTCGTTGACGTCCTTGAAGGCGTCGAGATCGATGAAGAACAGGGCAAAGCCATCGCCGCTGCGCTTGGCGCCGGCGATCATCTCGGTCAGGCGCTGGTTCAGGTAGCTGCGGCTGGCGAGGCCGGTGAGCATGTCGAAGTAGGCCATCTCCCGGATCGAGGCGACGTGCTCCTGGATGGCGTCCTGCAGCACCTTGAAGTCCTGAGCGATGCGGCCGACCTCGTCGTTGGTGGTGAGGGCCCGACTGAGCAGCACCGGGTGCTTGAAGTCACTGCTGACGAACTTGCGGATCTTGCTGGAGAGGATCCGCAGCCGTCGGGTCAGAGAGCTGGAGAGGAAAATGCTGATGGTGACGCCGAGAATGAAGACCAGCGCGATGGCGTAGTAGAGCTTGTCGGTGAGCGCGGCGCGGGTGCTCTCCAGCGTCAGGTTGTAGCTGTCCTGGAGATCGTTGTACTGGGCCTCGAGCAGGCGCTCCGTTTCCGTCAGGTCCGCGAACAGGCCCGTTCGGCCGCGAATGCCGATCCGCTGATCGACGATCACCAGCTGGTCGAAGGCGTTCCGATATCGCTCCAGCGCGTTCAGCAGGCGCGTACGCTGGGCGGCTGAGAGACTGCCGTCGCTGACGATGCCGTCCTTGAGCGCGGTGATCGCAGCGGCGACGCCGTTTACGTACTCGTCCTGGTTGCGAATGATGTAGCTCTTCTCCTGGCGGCGCAGGGACAGCATGGTGACTCTGAGATCCGGGCTGATCTCCGCCGCGTCGAACGCGTGGATGGCGCTGCGCATCTCGCCGACCACGCCGTAGTCGCGGAAGCCGCGCAGGCGAAACAGATCGACCAGGATGATGAACTGCGCGTCGTAACGTTCCAGAGTCTCGAGCAGTTCCTGGAGGTCCTTGTGCAGGTCTTCGTTGTGGTTGTCATGCACCTGAGAGAGGGTGGCGCGAGCGTTTTCGAGCGCCTGATCCCGGGCATCGAGATAGCTGGACTCGCCGGTCTCGAAGAAGTGAGCGTTGCGCTGGGCAAAGTTGAAGAACTCGCGGGTTGCCTGATAGCTCTGCTGCAGAAACAGTCGTCCCGAGTCGAACTCGTGAATCGCATCGTCCAACTGCCGGTGCTCGCTCTGATAGCCGAACACGATCACACCCAGCCCCGCAGGCAGGGTCATGCAGAGCAGAAAGCTCACCAGCAGTTTGGAGCGAAGTTTGTTCACTGCGATAGTCGCGCCGCTTCCAGGAATTCAGGCGATATTCCCTCGCAATCGGCGCTGGTGGCGGGATATTTGACGGTAGGGCGGCAAACTGAGAACTGCCGCACACTTTCCGGGGGTCGGTTTCAGAACCGGGGCAATCCGAATTGCAGGTCGTAGTTGGGGCGAAGGTGCAAGATACCTACAGGCGGGCGGTCTCCAGTATATTGGCCCTGAGTTCTTCAGGAGGGTGATGATGCGCAGAGTGGTGGTGACGGGGATTGGCGTGGTTTCGAGCATCGGCAACGACAAGGCCGAAGTGCTCGATGCCCTTAAATCCGGCCGATCGGGCATCGTGCCCGAGCCGGAATACGCCGAGTACGGCATGCGCTCCACCATTGCCGGGCTCATCGACATCGACTGGGAAGATCGCATCGATCGCAAGGTGCGTCGTTTCATGGGGGCGGGTGCCGGCTACAACTTCGTTGCCATGGAAGAGGCCATCGCCGAAGCGGGTCTCACCGAGGCAGACGTGTCGAACCCGCGAACCGGTCTGGTCATGGGCTCCGGAGGGCCATCGCTGGCCAGCCAGGTGCTGGCGACGGACACGCTGCGCGAGCGCGGCATGCGTCGGGTAGGCCCGTACGTGGTGACCAAGGTGATGTCGAGCACCAACTCCGCCTGCCTGGCGACACCGTTCGGCATCAAAGGCGTGAACTACTCCCTGAGCTCAGCCTGTGCGACCAGCGCCCACTGCATCGGCCACGGCGCGGAGCTCATCGGCATGGGCAAGCAGGACATCGTCTTCGCGGGCGGCGGCGAAGAGGTGCACTGGTGCATGAGCTTCGCCTTCGACGCGATGGGTGCGCTGTCGACGGGCTACAACGACACTCCGGAGCGGGCCTCACGTGCCTTCGACGCCGATCGGGACGGCTTCGTCATCTCGGGCGGTGCCGGGGTGGTGGTGCTGGAGGAGCGGGAACGGGCAATTGCCCGCGGCGCGCCGATCTACGCCGAGCTCACCGGCTACGGCGCCACCTCGGACGGCGCGGACATGGTTGCACCCTCCGGAGAGGGTGCCGTGCGCTGCATGCAGATGGCGCTGGACGGCATCGAAGGGCCGGTGGACTACATCAACGCGCATGGCACCAGCACCCCTGCGGGCGACATGACGGAGCTGAAGGCGATCCGCCAGGTATTTGGCGATGCGGTCCCCGCGATCTCGTCTACCAAATCCCTGACCGGTCATGCGCTGGGGGCTGCGGGCGTGAACGAGGCGATTTACTCGCTGCTGATGATGAAGCACAACTTCCTGGCCGCCTCTGCCAACGTCGACAACCTGGATCCGGAAGCCGAGGGTTTCCCCATCGTCCTCGAGCGCCAGGACGACGTCTCCCTCAATCGGGTGATGAGCAACAGCTTCGGCTTCGGTGGCACCAACGCTACGCTGCTGTTCGATCGGGTGTCCTAGCCCGATCAGATCGGCCGTCGGTAGAGGGCGACCTCGCCCTCTTCGGTGCCGCGAATCTCGAAGCCGCTGCTCAGGTACAGGCCGAGCGCCACTTCATTCTCCGGCAGGGTCGAGATGCGCAGCGCGTCCGGTCGCGGCGAGAAGGCGCTGATCCAGCTCAGGGTCTCGTTGAGAACGGCCCGACCCACACCGCGGCCCTGATGCGCTGCGTCCACCATCAGGCGAACGATGTTGACGATGCGCTGGCCGTCCCGATCGAACGGGTAGACCATCACGTAGCCGACCGGGACATCATCCTCGCAGGCGCCCCGGAACAGAGCGCCCTCCCAGACGTAGGCATCAGCCAGTGAGGCATCGACGCCGGCCACCAGGTGACTCTGATCGGGCCGGACCTCGAGCGCGCGGATCGCTTTGTGGTTGTCCGGCGTGATCCGGACCAGCTCAATCACCACTGAACAGCTGGTTGCCGCGGGCGTAGCGATAGCTGAGGAAGGCGAAGAGCAGGAAGGTGCCGATGGTCACGGGCAGAAACGCCGCGCCCAGCACCTCCGGGTAGCGCTTCGAGAAGAAGATGGCCATGAACATGTGGGCGCTGAACAGGAAGCCGCACCAGAACAGGATCTCCTTGGCCCAGCGTGCGCCCTGCAGCCCGTAGCGGGCGATGCTGCCGAGCAGCACGGTGATCGTGAGGATCCCTGTGGGGATGATGTAGTGCTGGCCGATGACGAACGTCTGCAGCGTTGCCAGGACGCCGACGATGGCGGCCAGGGCAAAAATGAGGTCGAAGCTGTTGTCCAGCGTCAGCAGTTTGGTCATGTCGGTGGCTCCCCCTGTTTTGCCAGGAGTCTATAGCCTGTTTGCATCCGCCGCGATGGCTATACTGGGCGTCGATTCAGTCAGGGGGACGGAGCGATGCAACAGGCAGACGATTTTCTCGCGGAGAGTGAGGCGCTTTACGAGCTGCTCTACGATCTCGACGAGCCGGAGTTCGACCGGGCAACGGAGTTCAAAGGCTGGACGCTGAACAACGTGATCCGGCATCTGCACGTCTGGAACCTGGCGGCGGATCTGTCGCTCACCGATGAGTCCGGGTTCGATCGCTTTTACCAGCAGGTCAGCGAAAACAACTCGGGTGGCTTGCCGGGATTCGAAGAGACCTACCTGGACGGCCTGGCCGGGCAGGCGCTGCTCGGGACCTGGCGGGACGCCTACCAGACAGTTGCCGATCACTTCCGGTCGGCCGATCCGAGCCAGCGGGTGAAGTGGGCCGGCCCCAGCATGAGTGCCCGCTCCTCGATCACCGCCCGGCTGATGGAGACCTGGGCGCACGGGCAGGAAGTCTACGACGAGCTCGGGGTCAGGCGGGTGAACGCGGATCGGATCCGTAACATCGTCGTGCTCGGCAACAATACCTATGGCTGGACTTACGCCGTGCGCGGCGAGGAGCCACCGAGCCCGATGCCACACCTGGTGCTCACCGCACCCTCCGGAGAAATCTGGACCTACAACGAACCGAGCGAGGCCGAACGCATCGAGGGCCTGGCGGAAGAGTTCTGTCAGGTCGTGACTCAGGTCCGCAACATCGCCGACACGGAGCTGAAAGTCATCGGCGATATTGCCACCGACTGGATGAGCAAAGCCCAGTGCTTCGCCGGACCGCCGGAGACGCCGCCGGCTCCCGGCGTGCGCCGGATCAGGGCCTCGAACGCTTAGTGCCGGAGCCTGCAGCGGCCGAGCTGCCGGGGAAACTCAGCCACGGGCGGATCTGGTCGCTCACCTGGCCGGTGATATTTGCCAACATCACCACCCCGCTGGTGGGCGTGGCCGATGTCTGGGTCATGGGGCGCTTGCCCGACCCTGCCTACATCGGCGCGGTAGCCGTGGGCGCCGCTATTTTCACGGCGCTTTACTGGCTCTTCATCTTTCTGCGCATGGGGACCACCGGGCTGGTCTCTCAGGCTTATGGCGAGCATGGGCAGAACCGATCGGCGGCAGCCGACGTGATCGTGGCCATCATGGCTCGAGCGGGCCTGATTGCCGTTGTCCTTGGCGGGCTGCTCCTCGCCCTGCAGTGGCCGCTGGCGCTCGGCATGTTCAGCCTGTTTCAGGCCAGCGCCGAGGTGGAGTCGCTGGCGGCAGCCTACTTCTCGCTGCGGATCTACGGCGTGCCCGGTTTCCTCATTCACCTGGTGAACCTCGGCGTGCTGTTCGGGCTGCAGGAGATGCGCGCCACCATGTATCTGAACCTGGCGCTGTCCGTATCGAACCTGGTGCTGGACGTGTTTTTCGTTCTTGGTCTGGGTCTCGGGGTGGAAGGGGTGGCGCTCGGCACCCTGGTGGCCGAGTGGGGTGCCGCGCTGTTAGGGCTCTATCTCGTCTACCGGGCTCTGACTCGCCTCGGCTGGCGGCGGACGCGACCGGCGAACGTCGCTGACAGGCAGGCGTTGCGCAGGTTCTTCGACGTCAGCGGCAATCTCATCGTCCGTACCTTCTTCGTCAACCTGCCGTTTTTCGTCAACTCGCTGGTGGCGGCGGGCATGGGGGACGTGCTGCTGGCCGTGAACGCGGTGCTGATGCAGCTCTTCTTCATCGCCATCTACGGCATCGATGGGTTCGCCCACACGGCGGAAACCCTGACGGGTTACGCCTATGGTGCGGGCCGGGTTGCCGAGCTGCGACGGGCGACCGTCCTGTCCATGTTCTGGGGTTTCGTCGTGGCGGGCGTGATGGCGGCGATCTACGCGGTCTTTGGCCAGCTGTTCGTGGACGCCCTGAGCACCGCCGCCTCGGTGCGGGAAGCTTCCGGCGATTACCTGATCTGGGTGGTGCTGATTCCCTTCGCCTGCGTGGGCGCGTTTCTGTTCGACGGGGTGTTCATCGGCACCACCCGCATCCGCGAGATGCGCAACGCCATGGCGCTGTCCGCGGCGGTCTGGGGCATCGTGCTCTACGTCTGCCTGCCCATCTGGCAGTACCACGCCATTTGGATCGCCATGATCGCTTTCATGGCCACCCGCTCCCTGCTGCTCTGGGGCTATTACGGCCGGGTGGAAGCGGGTGCTGCGCTCAACGCGCGAAGCGCCTGAGCAGGTTCAGCCCTGCACCTCGCGCAGGTGCACGGCTTCGTTCAGGGTAATGACCGAGCGCTCGCCGCTCGATGCGCACTGGAAGCGGTTGATGCTGGTGTAGTCCGGATTGAAGAACATGCGCGGCGTGAAGCCGATCACGTGTGCGGTCCAGACGTTAATCACGCCGCCGTGGCAGGTGACCGCGACGCGGCGACCTTTGTTGGCGCCGACAATCTGCTCCAGGGTCTCGATCACGGTGTTCGCAAACTCACCCATGTCCACGTCCAGATCGCCCTGCATCAGGCGCTGCCAGCGCTCGTAGTCGATCTGCTTCAGCTTCTCGACCGGCACGTAGGCGTCCGAGTGCTGGTCGAACTCCGCGACGCCGTCGCGGAGTTCGATGGAGAGACCCTGGGCTCTGGAAAGCGGCTCCGCGGTCTGATGGGCGCGCGCCATGGGGCTCGAGTAAAGCGTGTCGATCGCCTCGTGTTGCAGCCAGGTAGCCATCTGCGCCGCCTGGGCGTGGCCGATGTCGGAGAGCGGCGGATCGGCCGGGCTGCCGTCCTCTGTTTCCACGTGTTGAGGCAAGCCGTGGCGGATGAGAATGAGTTCCATGTTGCTCCGTGCGGTGTTCGCGAGCCGCGAAGTACCGCACAGCAGATCGGCTTAATCAACCGTGTAGACGTGATGAGCGGCAGCGAGATCCTGAGCCACGTTGCCCAGGTTTTTGTAGAGCGTGATCTGATCATCGTGCTCACGGCCTGTGAGCGTGCCCTCGAACACGTTGCCGATCTCGCCCGCAATATCTGCCTCGCTGAGCGCGCCCTCGCTGAAAGCCAGCAGCAGATCGCCGGCTTCGGCGAGCGCAAACTCGGTGATCTCGGTGAACACCCGGGCCCGGGCCAGGGTCGCCCCATCAGCCTCCCGGTTAGTCGGCGAATGGGCCCCGACCAGATTGATGTGGCATCCGGCCTTGAGCCAGCCTGCTTCGATGACGGGCACGGGGGAGGCGGTCACAGCACAGATCAGATCCGCATTCGCAACGGCGGCTTCGGCGCTCGCCGCTGAGCTTACCGGCAGCCCATCGTCGCTGTGGGCGGCGGCAAATGCCGCCGCCTTCTCCGGATCGGGTCCCCAGACGCTGACGCTGCGCAGAGGCCGAACGCAGCGCATGGCTTCCAGGTGCGAAGCGGCCTGCACGCCGTAACCGAGCAGCGCCAGGTGACCGGCGTCGGGCCGGGCAAGCGCTCTGGTGGCAGCGCCCGATGCGGCGGCGGTGCGAATGGCGGTCAGTATGGCCGCTTCGATCAGCGCCAGGGGCGAGCCGGTGCTGCCGTCGAACAGCAGGACCTGGCCCTGGATAACCGGCAGCCTCGGTTCCGCCTGGCTGTTTTCGGGATAGAGGCTCAGCAGCTTGGCGCCGAATACGGCGGGATCGGCCAGGGCGCCGGGCATCACCAGCAGCGCGTTCGAACCGGCTGGCGCAAACGGCAGCGACACGCTGTGCCGCAGCGGCAGGCTGACCTCGCCACGGCTGATGGCGCGATGCAGATCGGTGAGCAGATCGATGCAGGCGGTCATCGGCAGCCGCTTGCGCACGGCATCCGCGTCGAATACCGGTATGGCGCCAGCCGTGCTCACTGCTGAGCTCTCGTCAGGAAGCGATCCAGACCGTTGGCGAAGCTCTGCACGTCCTTTTTATCCAGCGCCGGTGGGCCGCCGGTCATGACGCCGCTGCTGCGCAGCTCATCGAGCATGTCGCGGCGACTGAGGTGGTCCTTGATGTTTTCCCTGGTGTAGAGCATGCCTCTCGGTGAGAGCGCGCTGCCGCCTTTCCTGATGACCTCGTCCGCCAGCGGGATGTCCTGGGTGATCACGAGATCGCCTGCGGCGAGCCGCTCGACGATGGCGTTGTCCGCGACGTCGAATCCCGCCTCGACCTGGATGCTGCTGATGAACTTCGACGGCGGCGTGCGGAGAAACTGGTTGGCGATCAGGGTGACGGGCACCTGCCGCTTGTCGGCCGCCCGGAACAGCACTTCCTTGATGGCGTTGGGGCAGGCATCCGCGTCGACCCAGACGGTGAACGGCATCAGCGCTCCATCCCGTCTCGGTAAGGGCTGAGATCCCAGCCGGGATAGCGGGCCGCGGCGCGATCCAGCGTCACCGGGGTCCAAAACGGATGCCCCGGCGGCTGCACGCCGAAGCAGCTGAGCTGGTCCGGGGTGGCGTGCTCGAACACGTTCGCCCAGGGCTGGGTGTGGTGATAAGGCCAGGCGTGGTAGCCGATCGCGTCGTTGTCCGCCCGCTTGAAGCAGGCCATGACCGCGAAGCGATAGCCGCCGGGTGCGGTCAGGTTCGTACCTCGATGGTAGACGTCGATGCTGTACGGAAAGATGGTGCCCGCGGGCGCGGCGCTGGAGTGCTCATAAGGCGCGAGCTTCGCCTGCAGGTCCGGATCGCCGCGAAACTGTGCTTCCGGTCCGACCAGGCGCTCGCTGTCCGTGCGGGTCACGAAGTGCATCGGGCCGTGCGCTTCCGTCACGTCGGTGAAGTAGCAGAGGATGGTGATGGAGTTGTCCCGGGCATCTTCGGCCGGCACGGTCAGGGTGTGGTTGGTGAAGTCGGTGTGCAGCGGCTGGTCGTAGTCCGCATCGCCGGTGAATTTTGCCCAGGCCTGGCACTGATAGAGGTGGATCCTGTCCGTCTCGAGCGCGGCCCGGGCAAATCGGATCAGCTCCGGATGAACGCCGATCAGGTTCAGCGCCGGTGAGCAGTCGAAGGGGATGGCGGCGAAGGTGCTGAACTGCGCGGCATTGAAGCGGCCGATCTCGCCCGGCGCTTTCTTCTCCACTGCCTGTTCGGCACCCGCATCGCGGCCGAATACGGTCACGAAGTCATCGTGGACGGCCGCCACCTCCTCGCTGCTGAAGAAGTCATGAATGAGAACGCCGCCGTCCCGTCGCCAGGCATCCAGATCGGCCTGCTGGTACCTCGCGGGTTGGTTTCCGGTGGCGGTCATCAACTCACTCCTCGCGCCACAGCCAGCGCAGGGAGTCGGCGAAAATCGCGCCGCCGTGCCGGAGGCTGTGGCCACCCGAGCCGAACACGAACTGATGATCATAGCCCGCGTAAGCGAGGGCGTTTGCCATGGTTCGATTGGCCAGCGGCCAGTCGCCGAACAGCGTCTGAGCATCGTTTTCACCGGACTGCAGGAAGATCCGGATGGGTTTGCGCGCCGTGGTTCGAATCAGGTAGGGGTAGTTCTGGCCGCCGCGAATGCCGGTGAACGAGCCGCAGTGGCTGAGCACGCGGCCGAACTGCTGCGGGTGCATCCAGGCCGCGGTGAAGGCGCAGATCCCGCCGCTGGAGATGCCGCAGATGGTGCGCTCAGCCGGATCGGCCTGAAAGGTGATGCCGTGCGCGGCGGCAACGTACGGCAGCACTTCCCGAAGGAGAAAGTTTCCGTAATCCGCGGTCAGCGAGTCGTACTCGTAGCTGCGCTGGGCCATCGCTTCGACGTTGTACTCGCCGGGTGCCACGGTGATCCCGATCGGCACGCCCGGATCGACGAACACGCCCACGGTCTGCGCGATCTCGCCTCGGGCGTGCAACGTGTCCAGCACACGGGTTGCACGCACAGCACCTCGCCTGGCGACGTAACCACTGCCATCCTGGAACAGGATCAGTCGGGCCGGCTGCGTCTGATCGAAGCCGGCCGGCGTATAGACGTGGAGCGTGCGGTGCGTGTCCGGGTAGATCTCCGAGTCCTGCCAGTCGCCATGCCGGGTGACGTTGCCTGCGGGCACCTCGTCTGAGGCTTCGGCTTCCGGGCAGGGGTGGTAAGGCGCATCGCCCGGATGGTTCAGCGACGTCAGGATGTCCCGGTTCGAGCGACCGTTCACCTCGTCCGGTGGCGGCCGGTCCAGGCCGAGGGCAAGGTGAGTGTCAACGCTGAGCGGCATCGTCTGGAATCATGCTGAAGTGCTCTCCATACTGCAGGGCCCAGCGCCTGGGCGCAATGTAGAGAGCGCTTCGGCGCAATGTAGAGAGCGCCCAGGCGCAATGTGGAGAGCGAGCAGCGAGCGATGAGCGAACAGGAGACCTTCCCAGAGTTTTTCGACCTGGTCGGCAACGTCAGGGCGATGCGTCGGCTGAAGCCGGACCCGGTGCCGAGGTCGCTCATTGACAAAGTTCTGAACGCAGGCGTGCAGGCAGCTTCCGGTCAGAACCTGCAGCCCTGGGCCTTTGTTCTGCTCTCCGAGCCGGAAGGGAAGAAGTGGTTCGCCGACCACTACGCGCAGGCGATGGAAGACCGGTTCGGTCTGCCTATCGATCCCAGCCGGCGCTCGGGCATGAAGATCGGCCGACAACTCCGAGCGCTGTTCTACCAGATCGATCATCTGCACGAGGCGCCCTACCTGCTGCTTGTCTGCGGCAAGCGGGACTGGCCGTTCAAAGTGGCGGAGGAAGATCGGGTGGGCCTGGCACCACCGAACTACGGGGCGGTGTATCCCTGCGTGCAGAACATCCTGCTGGCTTGCCGGGCCGTTGGCCTCGGGGCGGCGCTGACCACAATGCATCAGGTATTCGAAGAGGCGCTGCATCAGCGCTTCGGCATCCCGGAGGATTACGGGGTGGTGGTGACCATGCCGATCGGCTGGCCCATGGGTAAGTTCGGACCGGTTACCCGAACGCCGGCCGAAGAGGTGACCCACGACGAGCACTGGCAGTCAGCCTCAGAGTAGATACGAAATCAGGAGATCCAGATGTCCATAGCAGACGAGAGTCAGGCACTCTTCGAGCAGGAAGCTCAGTTTCATGCTGCCTGGCAGGCAAGCTGTGTGGATGCTGACGGCGTGCTGCTGGATGATCCGGTGGCCCTCGCCCTGATTGCTGGCGCGCTTGCGGATCGGTTGGCCTGGGTGTTCGTCAGTGGCTATCAGGCTGCGGTGCGGTGCTGCTTCCCGGAACTGGTCGCGGGCCGTGGCTGGACCTGCCTGGCAGCCGCCGAAGCGCGCGGTGGCCAGGGGTGCGTGCTGACGAAGGAAGGTGATGAGTTTCTGCTCAGCGGCGAGAAGTCCTGGATCGCTGGCGCCGGCGTGCTCGACTCGCTGGTTGTCTCAGTGGCTGCCGACGATGTTGCGGGTCAGCGTTTCGTTGGCGTCAGCGCCGCGGCGCCGGGCGTTTCGCTCGAGCTGCCGAGAAAGCCCGGCTTCCTGGGCGAGATGAGCCAGGGGGTTGCTCGCTTTGACCGGGTTCGGATTGCGGCTCGGCAGGTGCTCGAGGAGCCGGCCAGGGGGCTGACTTTCCGGGGTGCAGAACCCCTGTTCGTGCTGCTGGCGCTGAACGCCTGCCTGAAGTCGAAGGCCGCAGATGATGAGCTGACGATGCGCGCAGAACGGGCCATCGGCCTTGGCCGTACCCTGCCGGCGGTGCTCGGAGAGAAGGAAAAGATCCTGCCAGGGCTTGCCGAGCTGCGCACGCTGACCGCAGAAACTCTCGATGTGGCGGGCGCTGCGCTGGCGGCCTGGCCGAGCCTGCAGGATTCCTGGGAGAAGGATGCTCGGCTCTTCTCGATGTTCGGCATCGCCGGGGAGGCATCAGCGTGAGAACCAACGATCTGGGGCAACCGATCGGCACGCCCGTCCCTGGCTTCGAGGGCGCACTCAGGCCTGCAATGACGCCGCTCGAAGGACGCTTCTGTCGCCTGGAAAAGCTAGATCCGACGCACAGCGCAGAACTCTATGAGGCGCTGCGGGCAGACGAAACAGGTGCCCTGTGGACCTACCTGTCGGAATCACCGCCGGCCGATCTGAGCGAGCTGAGCGCCTGGGTAGAGCAGGCGAGTGACCAGCCTGATCCGGCTTACTACGCGCTCATCGAGCGCGCCAGCGGCCGCTGCCTTGGCCGGGCGGCCTACCTGCGGATCGCGCCGGCGGCCGGCAGCATCGAGGTGGGCAGCATCCTCTTCTCACCCAGCCTGCAGCGCACGCCGATGGCGACGGAGGCCATGTACCTGATGATGCAGCACGCGTTCGAGGCGCTGGGCTACCGACGCTACGAGTGGAAGTGTGACTCGCTGAACGAACCGTCGCGCCGGGCCGCTGAGCGGCTCGGCTTCACTTACGAGGGGACCTTCCGGCAGGCGCTGGTCTACAAAGGGCGGAATCGTGATACGGCCTGGTACGCGATCATCGACGAAGACTGGCCCGCCATTCGGCAGGGCTTCCGGAGCTGGTTCGATCCGGCAAACTTCGACGAAAGTGGTCAGCAGAAGCAGTCGCTGGCGACCTTCATCGCCAGGGCGCGGGAAGCGGCTGAGTAAGGCCGATCAAGGAGAGCAGCATGGCAGAAGATCAGGTGAGCGCCTCCGAGGCGGAACGACTGCAGCTGGTCGAGACCTTCCGGAAAGGCTTCCATCACATCGACCGGGAGATGCTCCGCTCGGTGCTGACCGACGACTTCGTCTGGCACATGCACTTCAATGCGGCGCAGCCGGACGGGCCGACGGGCAAGGTGCTGCGCGGCCTGGATGCGCTCATCGAAGAGCTCGAGCGCCGGCGGGCGGAGTGGTCGGACACCTGGTTCGAAGGCTTGCGTGAGCGAACGGTGGGAGAGGACGGCATCCTGCAGACGTTCTCCGCCACCGGCAAGGACGAGCACGGCAACGATTTCAACGTCAACGTGGTGGATCTCTACGACGTGCGGGATGGCCGGATCTGCAAGAAAGACACTTACTGGAAAGGTATCTGGACTTACGCCCCCTGACCGTCAGCGTACCCACTCTCCGCCCAGCATCACCCGGCTGATCCTGCGGGTATTGCGGATGTCTTCCAGCGGGTTCGCATCGAGCAGCACCAGATCGGCCTGCATGCCGGCAGCGATCTGCCCGGTCTCATCCTCCAGGCGCATGAAGCGGGCGCCCTGCACGGTGGCCGCGTAAAGCGCTTTCTGCGGGGACATGCCGGCCTCGACCAGCTGCTCGAGCTCCGTGTGCAGGCTCCAGCCCGGGATGCCGAGGCCGATGGGCGTGTCGGTGCCGGCACCGATGGGCACGTCGTTCGCCTGCAGCCGCCCGATCAGAAACTGGCTCCAGCGGCTGAACGTGGAATCTGCCAGCGGCGCGTTGCGTGTCATGTCATCGGCCCGGGCCTGCCAGGCCTCGGCGATGGCGGTGGGCAGATCTGACAGCGCCCGGGGCCAATCCGGATCATTGAAGGGCAGCTCGATGCTCACCGTATTCAGGCGCAGCGTTGGCACCTGCACCGTGCCCGTCAGCGTGCTCAGCACCTCGTTGCAGCGTGCCTCGTCGTAGGCTTCGATGGCCGGTACCCGCTGCAGGCTGTGCAGAGATCGGCGCAGGTCGTAGCCGCGCCCCTCGATGAACTCACCGATCAGGCGTTGCCGCTCGCTCAGCAGCTCTGCCCAGTTGCTCGCGCAGGCCAACTCGATGTTGCGCAGGTGCTCCATGGAATCGGCGAGCGGGCCCGCTCCGTCAGCCGTCATCAGCAGCGGCACGTGGGAGGCAATGGGCATGCCAGCAGCGCGTGCTTCGGCGGCAAGCACCTCGAACACGTCCGGGCTCACCAGCTCGTAGATCTTGATCAGGCTGGCGCCCGCCGCCTTGAGCTCAGCGACGTAGGCGCGCGCGGTAGCGGCGTCCGGGATGCCGGTGCCGAGTTTGGGCCGGCCCGGGTCACCGCCGTCGTAGACCACGAAGCGGCCATCCAGAAGCGGGCCCGAGTAATAGATGTTCGGTTCCGGTGCCGGGTCGCCGGCCATGGCCTCGGTGAGGCGCTGCATCTCCTTCAGGTCGCCGCCGGTATCCCGAACGCTGGTGATGCCGTAGTCGAGGAACAGGCCGGCCATATCCGCCGTCAGCCCCAACTCGTAGAGGAAATGCACGTGCATGTCCCAGAGTCCCGGGATCAGGTACTTGCCGCTGCCGTCGACGACCGTTGCCACTGCTTCGCCAGGCTCGCTCTGCGCCGAGACGCTGACGATGAGCCCGTCGCGAACGATCACCCGTTGCAGCGCGCTGGCGCCCGTCACCGGATCCACTACGGTCACGTTTTCGATGGCGAGACCGGTCGGTTCCGGCGTGCAGGCAAGGGTCAGCGTCAGCAAACAGCTGGCGATGGCGAGTCGGGTTGGCGTAAGGCCTGAGGCAGTAATCATGGGGCTGGGTCCGGGAATCGTTTCGCTTCGCCACCATAACAAATATGCTCTTCTCTCCAGAGATCCTTCAGGAGTCCTCATGCGCAAGCTCGTCCTGCTGATCAGCGCCACCCTGGCGGCTGGCACCTCCATGGCTGCTCAGGCGGCCAGCCTCAGCGAGTCCATTCAGGAAGACTACGATGCCTACCTTGGCGTGCTCTTCGATCACTTCCACCGCAACCCGGAGCTGTCTCTGGTGGAGCACGAGACCGCCGCGCGTATGGCTGCGGAGCTGAGAGACGCGGGATTCGATGTCACCGAAGGGGTGGGTGGCACCGGTGTGATCGGGATGATGAAAAACGGCGACGGCCCCTTGGTCATGATGCGTGCGGACATGGATGGTTTGCCGGTGAAGGAGCGGTCCGGATTGGAGAACGCATCAAAGGTGCGGCAGAAGGATCCGATCTCTGGTGCCATGGTGCCGGTCATGCATGCCTGCGGTCACGACGTGCACATCACCAGCCTGGTTGGCACCGCCCGGCAGATGGCGGCCAGACGCGGCGACTGGTCCGGTACCCTGATGCTGCTGGTGCAACCGGCGGAAGAGCGGGTGCTTGGCGCGCGGATGATGAAGGATGATGGTCTCTGGGAGCGGTTCGGCAAACCGGACTACGCGTTCGCCTTCCATGTCTCGTCCGAGTATGAGGCAGGGAAGATCAACGTCTCAGACGGCAGCCCTTACGCCGGTGCCGATACGGTCGACATCATCATTCACGGGGTCGGCGCGCACGGCGCCAGTCCCCACGCGGGCAAGGATCCTATCGTGCTCGGCAGCCAGATCGTGCTGGCGCTGCAGACGCTGGTCGCCCGGGAGCTGTCCCCGCGCTCGCCGGGGGTTGTTACCGTGGGCTCGTTTCATGCCGGCACTAAACACAACATCATCTCCGACCGTGCCCATCTGCAGCTGACGGTGCGCAACACCAGCGAAGAGACCCGTACCCTCCTGCTCGAGGGCATCGAGCGAATCGCTGAGAACATGGGACGCGTTGCCGGCCTGCCGGAAGACAAGCTGCCGGAAGTGATCGTATCGGATGAGAGCGTCCCGCCGACCACCAATGACCCGGAGCTGGCCAGGCACCTGCGCAGCCTCTGGATCGAGCATCTGGGCGAAAGTGAGGTGATCAGCGTCAGCACCAGAGGCATGGGTGCGGAGGACTTTCCGTTTTTCAGCACCGACCCGGATATCCCCAGCGTCTACTGGTCCGTAGGCGGCACCCCGGCGGAAGATTTCGAGTGGGCGGCAGCTGGAGGCCCGCCTGTGCCGAGTCATCACTCGCCGCTGTTCAAGATCGCGCCGGAACCATCGGTCACCCGTGGGGTAGAGTCGACGGTGCTGGCGTTGATGGACTTGATGCCTGCCGCTCCTTAACAGGCTTCTGAACGACGACTGATCCAGGACGGCGCGCGGTGCAGGTCATCGAGCACACCTGGATCCCCATGCCGGACGGCGTCCGCCTGTCCGTCCGGCTCTGGCTGCCGGAACCGGCGCAGAAGCCGGTCCCGGCGGTGCTCGAACTCATTCCCTACCGGAAGCGTGATGCCTATCGGGATGCGGACGACGCCTGGGGTGCTGTGCTGGCAGCCGCGGGCATTGCCTTCGCCAGGGTGGACGTGCGGGGCACCGGGGATTCGGAAGGCGTGCTACACGATGAGTACAGCGACCAGGAGCTGGCCGATGGCGAGACCTGCATCGCCTGGTTGGCCGCCCAGGACTGGTGCTCTGGCAACGTCGGCATGCGCGGCATCTCCTGGGGCGGCATCAACACTTTGGCGGTGGCAGCCCGCCAGCCACCGGCGTTGAAAGCGATCGTGCCCATGGCCGCGGTGGCGAACCGCTTCAGCGACGACGCGCACTACATCGGGGGTCGGATCGGCAAGCCGAACCTGGACTGGGGGGTGCTGTTTAAAACCGTGCTGGCCGGGCCGGCGGATCCGGAGGTGGTGGGTGAGTCCTGGGCAGATCTCTGGCGTTCCCGCCTCGAAGAAACTCCGGCGGTGGTCACCGAGTGGCTGCGGCATCCTGAGTTCGACAGCTACTGGCAGCGCGGCTCGGTTGAGCTGGACCCGGCCGCGATCCGCTGCCCGGTATTCCTTGTGGCAGGCTGGCAGGACACCTATCTGAACTTCGTCAGCACCCTGCTCGGCGGGCTGACGGCACCGGTGCAGGCGCTGATCGGCCCCTGGGGGCACACCTACCCTGGTTTCGCCCGCCCGCAGGCCGTCGACTGGGCAACCGAAGAGGTGAGTTTCTGGCGTCGCTGGCTGCTGGCGGAGGCGCTTCCGCCAGTGCCGGCCTTGCGGGCCTTCCTGCCGACGCAAACCGCCCGGCAGGCTCATCCCGACCCGGTGCCGGGAATCTGGCATCAGTTATCGGCGCTGCCTGAAACGCGGCAGTCATTCTGTCTTGGCCAGGGGACATTGTTGAGCACGCCAGCAGAACCGCTCGGCTCGCCGATCTCCTGGCGGGAGACGGAGCCTGTTGGCTTTGCCAGCGCAGAGTGGCTGGATCGGCTGCCGGTAGAGCAGTCCAGAGATGATGCGCTGTCCCTGTGTTTCGACAGCGAGCCGCTCGAGGCACCGCTGGCCCTGCTGGGCCGGGCCAGCCTCGAGCTGGAGCTTTCGGAGCTGGCTGGCCGGGTCCTGACCGTCCGACTCTGCGATCTGGATCAGGAGGACCGGTCCTGGCTGGTTACCTACGCGACGCTGGACTTTCGTTTTGCGGATGACCCGAAGCCTGAGCAGGCGACGCAGAAGCTGCAGTTCGAGCTTCGTCTCGCCGGCCACGTTTTCCAATCCGGACATCGACTCCGGCTCGCCCTGTCCGGTGGGCTGTGGCCGATGACCTGGCCGGCACCGGACCCGACCGGGCTGACGCTGGTTGACGGCTCGCTCGCGCTGCCGGTGCTCGAAGAGGCCGCGGCGTCGGCAACCGCCGAGGTTGCGATGAAGGTGCGCAGTGCCCCGCCGCCTGAGCCGCTGCCCGCTGTGTCGAGCCTCGGTCAGGGTCGGTACCGATATGTGGTCGAGCAGCCGGCTTACGAGTACGAAGTGTCAGCGACCGGCACCCGTCTCAGCGGCGAGGGCCGGTTTGTTGCCGAGCTTGGTCGGCACGGTGCGTCCCGCTGGCAGGCCAGCGCCCGTCGGGCCTGGCAGAGGCAGGCGTGGCGCTGCGCGGTGGTGGCGGCGGTCAGCCTGGAGCGGACCGGGGATGGCTTGCTCGCTGAAGAATCGTTGCAGGCCTTTGCCGACGGGCAGCTGATCTTCGAGCGGCAGCACTCGGAGCTGCTGCCGGACCCGGACTCAGTGGGTGCCGACTGAGCCCTCCAGGCCGACGCTCTTAACAAGCGCGTAAACCGGAAGGCTCTCCCTCAGGCCCAGCTCTTCAACCGCTGCCAGAGTGAGCCGGGCCCGTAGCCGGGGACCGCCGACATCGATCAGCAGCTCTACCGAGCCGCTGTCGGCATCGGCTTCCAGCCGGGCGATGGTGCCGGGCAGCTGGTTGCGAATGCTCAGTCCTCGAGGCTCCTCAGTGGCGACCGCCACGTCCCTTGCCCGAATCCTCAGCCGGACCGACTCGCCAACCGGGTGCTCCGGGGCGAACGGAACGGCCAGCTCCGCTCCATGCAGGTCTATTCGGGTGACCTTCAGGCGCTCATCGTGGCTGGCGATCTCGCCTTCAACCAACACGCCGGCTTCGAAGCGGCCTGTGTATGGCGCCAGATCGAATCGTTCCAGGATGGTTGCCGTCGGCGCAAACGCGCGGATCCGCCCTCGATCCAGAACCAGAACCTGGTCCGCGAGGTGGGCAACCTCGTCGATATCGTGGCTGACGTAGAGCGTCGGCACCCCAAACTCCGCGGGCAGCCTTTCCAGATAAGGCAGGATGTCCTCCTTGCGGCCCTGATCCAGCGCCGCCAGCGGTTCATCCAGCAGCAGCAGGCGGGGACCGGTGAGCAGGGTGCGGGCCAGGGCAACCCGTTGCCGCTCGCCGCCGGACAGCGCTGCCACCCGCCGATCCAGCAACCCTTCGATCCCCAGCGCTTCCACCACCTGAGCGCGGTGGATAGGGCTTTTCGGAGCGCGCTTCTCTGCAAAGGCGAGGTTGCCGGCCACATCCAGATGGCTGAAGAGCCGGGCCTCCTGGAACATGTAGCCGACCGGACGCCGGTGGGGCGGAACAAAGACGTTGGCATCGCTCCAGGTTTCTCCGGCACAGCGGATGAACCCGGAGTCCGGACGCTCGAACCCGGCAATGGTGCGCAGCAGTGAGCTTTTGCCGCTGCCGCTCGCGCCAAAAATGGCGGTTACCCCGTCGAGCCCGATTTCCGCCGCGAGCGTCAGGTCGAACTCGTCCAGGGACAGCGACAGGTTGAGGCTCAGCGCGTCAGCCGACATGGCGACGCCCGCCGAAGCTGTAGGTGACGATCAGGGCCAGCAGCGCAAAGACCACCAGCGATAGCGACAGGATGTGCGCATCCTGGTAGTTCAGGGTTTCCACCTGCTCGTAGATGGCGATGGATATGACCCGGGTTTCCCCGGGAATGTTGCCACCGACCATGAGCACCACCCCGAACTCACCGATGGTGTGCACGAAGGTCAGCACCAGCGCGCTCAGAAAACCGCGCGCCGACTGCGGGACCACCACAGAGAAAAACGCGTCGAGCGGCGAGGCGCCCAGGCTTGCCGCTGCCTCGAGCGGCGCTCGGCCGACGGCGTCGAACGCGGTGGCAAGCGGCTGCACCATGAACGGCAGCGAGTAGATGACAGAAGCGATGACCAGCCCGGTGAACGAAAAGGTCAGCGAGTCCCCGGTCAGGGTGACCCAGAAGCCGCCAATTGCTGAGGTCGGGTTCATGAGCAGCAGCAGGTAGAAGCCGAGCACGGTTGGTGGCAGCACCAGCGGCAGCGCGGTCAGTGCTTCGATCGGCACCTTGAACCTGGATCGGGTCCGGGCAAGCCACCAGGCGATGGGCGTACCGAGCACGAGCAGGATCGCGGTGGTCACCGCCGCGAGCTGCAGGGTCAGCCAGAGTGGCGCCAGGTCGGGCATCCGCTCAAGGCTCCGCTGTCAGGTAGCCGCGGTCGCGGATGAGCGATCGTGCCCGGGCGGAAAAAAGAAAATCGAAAAACGCAATGGCAGCCGGGTTACCTGCGCCGTGGTTCAGAAGCAGCGCGTCCTGATCGATCGGCGGGTGCCAGGCTGTTGGCACCAGCCAGCTCTCCGCCAGCCGGTCTCCGTCCTGCAGCAGCGACCAGGCGATCAGGCCGCCCTCGGCGGCGCCGGCAGCAACCAGGGCGTAGGCCTGGGCGACGTTCTCACCGTAGGCCAACCGGTCTTCGAGCTCGACTCGGAGGGCCAGCCGGTCAATGACCGCCATCGCGGCCACGCCGTAAGGGGCCAGGCTGGGATTTGCCAGGGCGATCCGCCGCAGCGCTTTCAGCCTTGCGCTCGGGTCATCTGCTGACGGGGCCTGGCCGCGAACCCACAGGCCGAGCTGGCCGCTGGCGTAAGTGCGTGGCGGCATCGGGCTGCCGCCAGCAGCAGCCAGCCGTGCTGGTCGCTCCATGTCCGCGGCGAGGAACAGATCGAATGGGGCTCCGTTGGTGATCTGCGTGTACAGCTTGCCCGTGGATCCTGAAATGACCACGAGCTCGTGCTCGGTCGAGGCTTCGAACTCGGCCGCTAGCAGCTCGGCTGTCGATTTGAAGTTTGCAGCGACTGCCACCAGCGCCTGCGCCGCACTCGCAGGCGCGCTCTGCAGCGCAAGTTGCAGCATCAGCAGGACCAGCAGCGCTGGCAACGGGCGCCGCCACCGTAGCGGCATCATGGAGATTCCAAAACCGTGTGACCGTAGTACGCTAGCACCCACCCTGGATTCAGACAAACCTCAGACAGACCGCGAATGGCAGTAACTTCCAACGACCCGACCCTGCAGCTGAGCCCGGCAGAGCTGGCCGGTTACCGGCGTGATGGGTACCTCATTCGGCCGGCAATCTTCAGCCCGGAGGAAGTGGAACGGTTCCGGCGGGCAGCGGAGCTGGCGGCCTCCCGCGCGCACGATGCCTGCGCTGCCGGGGCCACCTATCACCTCGACGGCAAGCGCTTCGTCGACGTGGGGCACATGACTGTGCAGTACGAACACAGCCCGGCCAGCGAGACGATTCGAGTGATCGAGCCGGTGCACGAGCTGGCATCGGACTTCGATGCGTTGATCGACGATCCGCGGCTGGTTGCGCCGATGCGGCAGCTGGTCGGATCCGACGCGCTGGCGCTGTGGACCGACAAGCTCAACCTGAAGCGGCCGCGGGAAGGTTCCGCCTTCGGCTGGCACCAGGACTCGCCTTACTGGGTGCACGACTGCGATCACGTTGATCAGTTGCCGAACGTGATGGTGACTTTCGACGATGCCAGTGAGGACAATGGCTGCTTCAGGGTGATACGTGGCAGCCACCTGCAGGGCTGCCTGCCGGGAACCGCCGACGGCAGCCAGCTTGGTGGTTTCTACACGGACCCCGGGCGCTTCGACGAGGCGGATCAGGTGCCGATGGAGGCGCCGGCGGGCTCGGCCATATTCTTCGACCCGCATACCGTGCACGGCTCGATGCCGAATCGATCCGTTCTGCCGAGGCGGGCGATCATCATCACTTATCAGCCGGCTGACTTTCCGGCGCTGAAGTCCGGCGCGGTGCGAAACGTCTCAGCGGCTTCTGGGGCTGCCCACTGAGGCGGCGGCCTGGGTGGCCGCCAGGATGGTATCGGCGCTGGCGGCGGCCGGCACCAGCGGCTGGAAGTAGATCATCTTTTCCTGGTAGTTGACGATCGCCGGCAGCACCGGCACCTCGGCCGCCGCGGCGATTCTCGCAAAGCCGCTCTTCCAGGTGCTGACGCCACCCCGTGTTCCTTCCGGCGTGATGCCGATGACGAGCTGGCTGGCATCGCGAAATCGTGCAGCCAGATCTTCGACCATGCCCTGGGGGCTCGAGCGGTCCACCGGAATGCCGCCAAGGAAGCGCATGATGGCGCCGAGCGGAAACCAGAACAGCGACTGCTTGGCGAGGAAGGACGTTCTCAGGTTCAACCCCCAGAACACCGCAACCGAGAGGATGAAGTCCATGTTCGAGCTGTGCGGCGCCAGCGCAACGATCAGCTTGGGCTCGTCCGGCCACTGACCCTGCATGCGCCAGCCGAGCAGGCGCAGGCCGATGCGGCCCACCAGTCGGGTGAGCGGGTTGTTGCGTCGGGGAACGCGAGGCCCGAGGGGCTGCCACTGCATGAGGTCAATCCGGGCCTGTCGTCGAATTGGCTAGCGTATCGCAACTCATGGGATAAGTCCTTGACTTCACGGGCGGCTGACGGCACTGTGCGCCCGCGTCGGACGCGCGGTACGCCCATTCGGGCGGCCATCTCGACTCATACATCGCATGCCGTATATCGCTTTCGCGCGTAGCAGTTTCGGCAGGACCTGATCTGGATTTCTCGTGCAGCACCCCGACGTGCGACGAGATTCTTTTGTCCATTGCAGGTCACCTGGAAAAAGAAAAATTGAACAAACAGACTTTCGATGCGCTTGGCATCGGTGACCCCCTCTGCCGTGCGCTGAAAGAAATCGGCTATCAGCAGCCCACACCCATTCAGACTCAGGCCATACCGCCGCTGCTCGAAGGCAGCGATCTTCTCGGCTTGGCGCAGACCGGCACGGGCAAAACCGCGGCCTTCTCTCTGCCGATACTGGAGATGCTGCTTGCCGATCGGGCGAAAGCCGCGCCGCGTTGCCCGCGAGTGCTGGTGCTGGCGCCGACCCGGGAGCTGGCAGGGCAGATCCGCGACGAGATCGCCGGTTATGCTCGGCACACACGGATTCGCTACACCTGCATCTTCGGTGGCGTAGGCGCCAACCCGCAGATCAAGGCGCTGGCCAAAGGCGTGGAGATACTTGTTGCTACCCCTGGCAGGCTGCTCGATCTGGAGGGCGAAGGCCACCTGGATCTCGGCGAGGTGGACTATCTGGTGCTGGATGAGGCCGATCGGTTGCTGGATATGGGCTTCATCCGGGACATCCGGCGGGTGCTGCGACTGCTGCCGGAAGACCGTCAGTCGCTCCTGTTCTCGGCAACCATGCCCCGGGAGGTTCAGTCGCTGGCGGACGAGATTCTCTTCGAGCCGGTGCGGATCGAGGTTACCCCGAAGAAGGTGACCGTCGAGGCGATCGACCAGCACATGGCTGTGGTCGGCAATGCTGACAAGCAGGCCGTGCTGCAGCAGCTGCTGTTCCGCGAGGAGGTGAGCCGCGCCATCGTGTTCACGCGCACCAAGCACGGTGCGAACCGGGTCGCGAAGAAGCTGGTCAAGGCCGGGATCGCCGCTGAGGCCATTCACGGAAACAAGTCGCAGAACGCAAGGCAACGGGCGCTGGACGCGTTCAAGTCCGGCGAGGCCTGGGTGCTCGTGGCAACAGACATCGCGGCGCGTGGCATAGACATCGACGGGATCAGTCACGTGATCAACTTCGAGCTCCCGCACGAGCCGGAGAGCTACGTGCACCGGATCGGCCGCACGGCCCGGGCCGGTGCCAGCGGGGTCGCCTGGTCACTGGTCGACCCCACTGAAATGAAGCGCATGCGCGCCATCGAGCGTCTCACCCGGGTGAAGCCCGATGAGTTGCGGGTAGAGGTGCCTGAGGGCGGCACGACGGAGCCGGAGGCCAGCCCGCCGCCGAGAGACGACGTGCAGAAGCAGCGCTCGCAGGGCAACGGCAGCGAAAGCGGGAACAAGCGCCGCCGTCGTCGGCGCAGACCTCGCCGTCGCCGTGCGGACGCCGCGGCTTAGCCTCTGCTCCTAAGCGAGCGTCAGCGCATCAGCCGGAAGCAGCTGCGCACTTCGCTAATGAACTGTTCCGGCTGCTCGAAGGCGGCAAAGTGGCCGCCTTTCGCAAGCTCGTTCCAGTAGACGATGTTCGAGAAGCGGCCTTCCGCCCAGCTGCGTGGCGTCGCCACGATCTCTTTCGGGAAGATGCTCGCGCCGGTCGGAATCTGAACGGAGTTGCCGCCGCCGAAGGCAGTGCCGAAGCTCTCCCAGTACAGGCGAGCTGACGAAGCCCCGCTGTCGGTCCACCAGTAGAACATCACGTTGTCGAGCATCTCCTCGCGGCTGAGCACGTTTTCCGGGTGCCCGTCGCAGTCTGTCCACTCGTAGAACTTCTCCATGATCCAGGTGGCCTGGCCCATGGGTGAGTCCGCCAGCCCGTAGCCCAGCGTCTGCGGTCGGGTGGCCTGCTGCTTCGAGTAACCGGCGCCCCACTCGTTGTAGTACTGACCACCTGCGAACGCCTGCAGGTCGCGTTCGGTGGGATTGCTCTTGGCCTCTTCCGTTGGTGCTGCGCTGACCATGTTCAGGTGTATGCCCGCACAGTCGCCGAGGTTCTGCATGCCGATGGCCGTTGTCACCGCGGAGCCCCAATCGCCACCCTGAGCGAAGTAGCCGTCGTAGCCGAGCCGGGTCATCAGCGTGTTCCAGACGCCGGCGATCTTCTCGACGCCCCAGCCGGGTTCCGTTGGCTTGCCGGAGAAGCCGTAGCCGGGCAGGGTTGGGCAGACGACGTGAAAGGCATCCTGAGCGTCGCCTCCGTATTCAGTCGGGTTGACCAGCGGCTCGATGACTTTGTGAAACTCGACAACGGAGCCGGGCCAGCCGTGGGTGATGACCAGAGGGCGGGCTTCCGGGTGCGGGCTCGGGCAGTGGATGAAATGCACTGACAGGCCATCAATATCGGTCGTGTACTGCGGAAAGCGATTGAAGTACGCCTCACGCGCCCGCCAGTCGTACTCGTTCAGCCAGTAGTCACGGATTTCCCGGGCGTACGCCAGCGGCAGGCCCTGGCTCCAGTCGTCTGGCGTTTCCTCGTTCGGGAACCGGGTTCGCTCTAGCCGCGCCTTCAGGTCGTTCAGATCGTCGTCGCTGACTCGAATCTCGAAAGGGGTGATCTCGCTCACGATAGGTCCTCCTGCATTGCCCGTTGCCCAATATACGTGATACTTGCCGCTGGGAAACGTCAGAGAGAGCGTGTGGTGTCGGAGCGGAACACAGGCGGGGAGCGGGACGTGCTGCTGGTGGGCGGGCCTTCCGGGTGCGGCAAGTCGAGCTTCGCCTATCCCTTCGCCGCCCAGAGCAAGCTGGCGCTGACGGAACTCGACGATCTGTTCATCACTGCGGCGTCCCTGACGAGCCCGGCCGCACTGCCGGATCTGCACTTCTTCCGCAGCCATCCGGAGGCAACAAAGACGCTCACGCCGGAAGAGATCCTTCAGGCATTCGTTCGCTTGAGCGGAGCGCTGGCGCCTGCCATCGAGGCGGTGGTGACTAACCATCTGGAAACCGAGCGACCGGTACTTCTTGAAGGCGATTACCTGCTGCCGGCGGTCGCCGCCCGCTGTCGGTCACTTCCCGGAGCCGAGCAGGCGGTGCGGGCGGTCTTTCTCATCGAGCCTGACGAAGCGCAGATTGTTGCCAACTACGCGGCGCGCGAGCCTGAGTTGGGCCGGCAGGCGAAGCGGGCTCGGGTGAGCTGGCTCTACGGGCAATGGCTGCAGGCAGAGTGCGCGCGGCTTGATCTGCCGGTGGTCGCCGCCCGGCCCTGGGCAAGCCTGGCAAAGAGGGTGCGCGCAGCGCTCGCCTAGTCAGAGCACCGGCGCCAGCAGCCGGGCACCCCGGGAGGCAGCGTTTCTCCACCATGGCTCAGCATTGAGATCACCTTCGAAGATTTCCGTGCTGTGCTCGAAGTCGAGCGTCAGCATGTCGTGTACGGCTGCGGCCAGCCGCTCGTCGGCCAGCACCATGGTGTGCTCGAAGTTGAGCCGCATCGAGCGGTTGTCCAGGTTGGCGCTCCCCACCGTGGCCAGGTCGCCGTCGATGAGCATCACCTTCTGGTGCAGGAAGCCCTTCTGGTAGCGGAAGAACCGCACGCCGACGTAAACGAGCTCGGGCAAATAGGCGCGCCCGGCAAGGGCAACCAGACGATTGTCGGTTTTGCCGGGGATCAGCACCCGGACGTCCACACCCCGTAGCGCCGCCATTTTCAGCGCGTCGATGATGGAGCCGTTCGGCACGAAGTAGGGGCTGACGATCCACAGCCGCGACCTTGCCGAGTGAATGGCGTGCACGAACATGAGCGCGCCGGGCTCCCGGGCATCGCTCGGGCTCGATGGCAGGCTGAGGATCGTGTGGCCTGCCGGCATGGCCTCCGCTTCCCAGCGCACGTGCGGCAGCGCGCCGGAGGACCAGTACCAGTCTTCGAGAAACGGCACCTGCAGCACCATGGCCGCCGGGCCGCGCACCCGCAGATGGGTATCCCGCCAGGGGGTGAGCAGCGGATGCTTGCCGAGGTACTCGTCGCCGACGTTGAGGCCACCGGCGAAGCCGGTGTGGCCATCGACGACGACGATCTTCCGGTGGTTGCGGAAGTTCACTTGCAGCTGCCTGAGGCGACGGGTGGAGCTAGTGAAGGCCAGCACCTCGGCGCCGGCCTCGGTCAGCGCTCTCGTGTAGCGATGGCTCAGCTGGTGCGAGCCGAGTCGGTCGTAGAGGAAGTAGACCCGCACGCCGCGCGCGAGGCAGTCCAGCAAAGCTGCCCGGAATTGTTGCCCCAGCGCGTCGTCGCGAACGATGTAGAACTGGACGAGCACGTACTCCCGGGCTCCCTCGAGCGCTGCGAATATCGCCGCAAACGTAGCCTGGCCGTCGATCAGCAGCTCGGCCTCGTTGGCGGCGAGGAACGGCGTGCCGGCGATGGTCTCGAAGCCCTGATAGCGGCGGCTGTCGGCGTCCAGCGCGGAGCGGAACTCAGCGCCCGCCTCGGCGGCGAAGCGGATCGTCAGGTGCGAGATGGCGGCGTCTCCCGCCCGGCGAGCCGCCACGTAGCCCAGGAAGCGACGACGGCCGAAGACGGCGTACAGCGGCAGCGAGATCATCGGCAGGGTCACCAGAGCGACCATCCAGGCGGTGGCACCCTGAGCGGTGCGAACATTCATCACCGCGTGCACGGCGGCTGCGATCGCGGTCAGCTCCAGCGCCAGGTAAGCCAGCGCGATGATGAGGGTCGAATGTTCGTGCAGAATGTCGGCCATCGTTCACAGAGGATAGACGAGTTGAGCCGAGAAATGACGGCGGAGTCACCGCGGGTTGGTCTTGCCCTGGGCGGCGGTGGGGCCAAGGGTCTGGCGCACATACTCATGCTGCAGACGCTCGACCGGGCAGGCGTTCGCCCGGTGGCGATTGCCGGTACCAGCATCGGTGCCATCATGGGCACGCTGTACGCGTCGGGTACCAGCGGTGACGCTATTTACGACGGGATCACCCGGCTGGTGGCTACCCCGAAGAGCCTGCAGGAGGTCTTCGAGGCGAAGCAGATATTTGCCTGGTTGGAGTACTTCGATCTCGACATCGGCCGTGGCAGCCTGTTCCAGATCGACGCCTTTCTCGACGAGATGGAGGAGGTGATCGGCGTCACCCGGTTCGAAGAGCTGCCCATCCCGCTGAAGGTGGTGGCTTCGGATTTCTGGGCCAGGGAAGAGGTGGTGTTCGACAGCGGCCCGATCAAGCCTGCGGTTGCTGCCAGCTTCGCGTTGCCCGGCGTGTTCAAACCGGTGGTGCTCGGCCAGCAGGTGCTGATCGATGGTGGCAGCGTCAATCCGGTGCCCTACGACCTGCTGCAGGAAGAGTGTGACTACATCATCGCCATCGACGTGATGGGCCAGCGGCGGCCGACGGAAGATCTGCTGCCGACCTACGCGGAGTCGCTGTTCAACTCCTTTCAGATCGCCTCGAAAAGCATCCTGCGCGAGAAGTTCCGTCGGCAGCCGCCCGACCTCTACATCGAGGTGGAGGTGGAAGACGTGGCGGTGCTGGACTTCCACAAGGTGGACGAGGTCCTGGCCCAGGCCGAGCCGGCCCGGGCGCAGCTGGAAGCGGCGCTGGCGGAACTCAACGCCTGACGGTTCAGGCCCCCGTGTTGCCTGCAGCAGACCGATCCAGATCGCTGCGGAGGTGTCTGGCGGCGAGCAGGTAGTTGGCGAACGAAATCAGGTAAACCAGCGAGCAGATCGCCAGCGCCCAGCGCAGCGATTCCGTATCCGGCATGGCCATGGCGGACTGGAAGTAGTCGCTCAGGAAACCGACGGTGGTTGGGCCGAGCACCAGGCCGATGATGTTGATGATGAACAACAGCAGCGCCGAGGCCGAAGCGCGCATCACCAGCGGGGCCAGCGACTGGGTCATGCCGAAGGTCGGCCCGGTGTAGAGGTTCACCGTGAACGCCGGGATGGCGTAAAGCGCCAGAATCAGCCAGAGGTCGTCGAACAGGAAGACGCCGAGGCTGGTAGGCACCGCCAGCAGGAAGCCGTAGCCGGGGATCCACATGTACCAGCGAATGTCCTTGCGGCCGATCCGGTCACCAAGCCAGCCGCCGAGGAACGTGCCGAGGCCCCCGGCGATGCCGATGATGAGACCAAGCGCGGTGCCGGCTTCTCCCGAGCTCATGCCGTGGGTGCGAATCAGAAACGCAGGCATCCAGGCAATGGCGCCGTAGCCGACAAAGGCCTGGGTCGCGGCGCCCAGCGAAATCTGCCGGAAGCTCTTGAAGCCCCACATGGTTTTGATCACGGTCAGGAAGGGCACCTGCTCGAGGTTTTCGCTGCGGCCTTCGGAGTGGCCGCGGGGCGGCTCCTTGACCGTCAGCTTCATGACGATGGCAAGCAGAATGCCGGGGATGCCGACCACCAGGAATGCGTTGCGCCAGCCGAAGTACTCGTTGATCCAGCCGCCGGCCAGATTGCCGAACAGGATGCCAACCGGGATGCCGATGGCGTAGATGCCGAGGGCGGTCGCGCGCTCGGTGACCGGGAAGTAGTCGGCGATCAGAGAGTGCGACGGCGGGCTGCCGCCGGCCTCGCCGATGCCGACGCCGATCCGCGCCAGCAGCAGCTGCCAGAAATTGCCGGCCAGCCCCGAAATTGCGGTCATGGCGCTCCAGATGGCGAGGCAGATGGAGATGATGTTGACCCGGGAGTAGCGATCGGCCAGCCGGGCAATGGGGATGCCGAGGGTGGCGTAGAAGATGCCGAAGGCGAGGCCGGACAGCAGGCCGATCTGCGTATCCGTCAGGCCAAGATCGGTTTTGATCGACTGGGCGAGGATCGCCAGTATCTGCCGATCGACGAAGTTGAAGATGTACACCACGAGCAGAACGCCGAGCACGTACTGGCTGTAGCGCTTGGTGAACAGCGGTGCGTTCGCGTCGCCCGCCTCACTGCCGCCGGCCGCACCTGCCCCGGCCGAAGAATCCGTTGTCGGTTCCGGCATAACCCCTCTCCATTGTGCCCCGCTTCAACGGGATCGTTGTTCTTTGCGCGCGCAGAGGGTAGCAGACCCGGAGCCGCAGTGCTGTCCGGGCTCCGCACCCGGAGGGTTTGACGAGTGTCAGCCGGCCGCTGATGATATCCGGCCATTCCGCTTCGAGAGGTACGCGATATGGAACGTCGCAGGAAAAGTCGTAGAAAAATTCGTAGAAAAAGCCACAGAGAAAAACACAGCACCAGCCAGCTGCTGATCACCGCCCTGGCCGCATTGCTGCTGGCGCTGCCCGCTGCAGCAAGCGAGTCTGAGCCCATTGGCGATATGGACTCGGAACGATACGAAGAGCTGGAGAAAGGTCGGTCTGCCTACCGGGAAACCTGGGTGTTGCCCGGAACCGACCTGACGGGCTACACCAAGGTCTACGTCTGGGACGCGCAGTTCGAGTACCGGGACGTGGGTGATCCGGGCAGATATCGCAACACCATGTCCCGCAGCGGTCGATCGACCTTCGGTATTTCTGAGGAAGGTCGGGCGGACTTCGAGCAGACCGTCAGCGAAGCCTTCATGAAGGAGCTCGAGAAGGGCAAGCGGTACGAGATCGTCGACGAGATCGGCCCGGATACCCTGATCCTCCGCGGCGGGCTGCTTGACGTGATATCGAACGTACCGCCGGAAAGTGTGGGCCGCACCGACGTCTACCTGGCCAACATCGGCGAAGCGACCCTGGTGGTCGAGCTGCTCGACGCGGAGTCGGGCACCGTGCTGGCCGTTGTCTCCGAGCGCCGCAAGATCACGCCGCCGGGTGGTGGCCAGATCAACCAGGCAACGCCGCGGGCGAACCGGGTCACCATTACCGCCGATGTCCGTCGCTGGGCATCCAGCGCTGCTGCCAAGCTCCGCAAGGAGTTGGATAAGGCGATGAAGTGAGCCTGGCGCGGCGAGGAGCAGCCAGCTGATGAGCCTGCTGCGAGAACCCATCGTGCATTTCTTCGCGCTGGCGGCGCTGCTGTTTGCGCTCGAAGCCTACTTCGCGTCGGGCCAGAAAACCCAGGTGCTGGTGACCCAAGCCACTGCCGATTTTCTGATCCGGCAGCGCGAAGACCTGGAGCTGCGGACGCTCGATGCTGACGAGCGGGCAGACGTGGTCGACGCCTTCGTGGAGGACGAAATTCTCTACAACGAAGCCTATCGCCGCGGCCTCGACCGCGGTGACAGCCGGATGCGTCGGAACATGATCCTGAAGATGCGCGGGCTGCTCACCGGAGAGGTGGCCGTGCCCGATGATTCGGAGCTCAGGGCCTACTTCGAGGAGAACAGGGACAGATTCAGGCGCTCGGCCCGCTACGACATCGAGCAGGTCTTCTTTGATGCCAGCCTGTCAGTGCCGGAGGATCTCGAAGCCTTCCTGGCGGCAGGCGGTGAGGGGCAGCCGGGCGTGCAGCGCAGGCGCATGCCGCAGATGACGAGAACGCTGATTGCCGGTTCTTTCGGACCGGAAGCGGGCAAGGCGATTCTGGCGGCTGAGGATGATGCCTGGCATGGCCCGATCGAAGCCAGCCAGGGCGCCTACTTCTTCCGGGTGCTCGGCTACCAGCCGGAGCTGGAGGCCGCCTTCGAAGACGTTCGCAACTACCTGCAGGGCGACTGGATGCTGGACCGGTCGCGAGCGCTCATCCGGGCGGAGGTGGAGCGGGTCTCGGCGGACTACGAGGTGATCATCGAGGCTGAGCTTTGAGGATCCTGCTGCGTGCTGCTGCCGCTGCGCTGCTGACGCTGCTCGGCGCTGCCGTCCAGGCGCACGACATCGGCATCACCCAGACTGAGCTGCTGGAGCTGGACGGCGACCTGTATCAGTTTTCGGCTCGCATCGGCCCGGGTGCGGTAGCCCGGCACCCGGCGCCGGAGTTCCCTGCCCACTGTGCCTTCAGCGGTTCGCCTGCCGGCGTGCAGACGCCGTCGGCACGGGTCTGGGAGATTGCCTGTGACGGCCGGCTGACGGCCGATGACGCCATCGTCCTACGCTGGCTGCGTGACGGGGCGATGGTGGCTGCCGAGTGGCGCGATGGTTCCAGCGGCAGACGTCTGTTCGGAAACGATCAGGGCGCGATCACCATCAACCTCAACGAGTTGCAGGCAGGATCCTCGAGCACGCTGGATGCGATCGGTCGCTACACGGTGTTGGGCGTGGAGCACATCCTCGAAGGGATCGATCACCTGCTGTTTGTGCTCGGCCTGCTGCTGATCGTCTCCACCCCGTCGGTTCGGGTGCTGCCACTGATTCAGACCGTCACCGCCTTCACCGTTGCCCACAGCCTGACGCTCGGGCTTGCGACCCTGGGCTTCGTCGACTTTCCCAGCCGCCCGGTCGAAGCCGCCATTGCCCTGTCCATCGTCTTCCTGGCGATGGAGGTCGTCCGCGGCTGGCAGGGCCACGAGAGCCTCACTCATCGCCAACCCTGGCTGGTCGCCTTCGGCTTCGGCTTGCTGCATGGCCTCGGCTTTGCCGGGGCGCTGGCTGATGTGGGCTTGCCCCAGGCGGAGATCCCGATCGCGCTCCTGTTCTTCAACATCGGCGTGGAGATCGGGCAGCTGCTGTTCGTGGCGGTGGTGCTGGCCGGTCGCTGGCTGCTCCTGAAGCTGCCGCTGACCTGGCCGGTCTGGACAGCCTACGCGCCGGTCTACCTCATCGGCGTGACCGGTGCATACTGGGTCATCGAGCGGGTCGGTTCCATGTCCGTGCCGGCGTAGCGGGAAAGGAGGCGCGGTGCAGGAAAATCAGGATCAGGAACAGCAGGTGCTGTTTGCTAACGAGGCGTTTTACCTGGCGTTCAGCCAGAAAGATCTGGCTGCCATGGATTCCCTCTGGTCAGATCAAGCCCCGCTGGTCTGCGTGCACCCCGGCTGGCTGCGGCTGACGGATCGGGCCGAGATCATGGGCAGCTGGCGGGCGATTCTGGAGAATCCCAATCAGCCCGGGATGGACTTCCTCGAGCCGGTGGCTCACGGGCATGGCGGCATGCAGCTCGTCACCTGCTACGAAGCGCTGCCCGGCGGCATCTGCCTGGCCACCAACGGCTTCATTCGCGAAGGTGATTCCTGGAAAATGGTGCTGCACCACTCAGGTGCCTGCGCGCAGGCGCAGGGCGCCGAGCCAGCGGGCGGCTGAACGATTCGATTGAGTTCGTGGAGGCGAAGGGGATGAGCGGCAAAACGCCAAACCATGGGTTGAGCCCGATGGGCTGCCCAGTCAGCCTCGAAGACGTGAACCTGTTCGGCGATGGTGCCCAGGAGCACTGGTACGAGGCCTACGAGATCCTGCATCGTGAGGCGCCGGTGCTGAAGATACCCGGTGAGGGGCTCGGCGAAGGCAGCGATGGCTACATCCTCTGCCGCTACGAAGATATCTCTCGGGTGGTCAAAGACCCGGTGCGCTACCCGCCGACGCTGTCGCTGGTGATCGAGCAGATGCTGGCCGCCGGCCAGCCGCCTGAATCCATGCCGAACGCCAACGCGATGATGGTCTCGATGATGACCCTGCGGCCGACCGTGCCGCTCTGGCGCTCACATCGTCAGGAGCTGACCGATCCCTGGGTCGGTCCCGGTTCCGACCGGCACACGGCCATGATCGAAGGGCACGTGGACGACCTGATCGACAACTGGATCGAGCGTGGTTCCGTCGAGTTCATCTCCGAGTTCGCAAGGCCGCTGCCGCAGCGGGTGATGGCTAGCGTGCTCGGGTTCCCGCAGGAGGACCTCGACAGGCTGGAAGCCTGGGGCAACGCTCAGGTGCGGGCTTTCGTGTACGGCCGTGGCCATAGAAACCAGCTGGCGCCGGAGGCGGTGAAGGAGCAGTTCGCTGAGCTCGAAGGGTTCAAGGAGTACGTGCAGGAAAAGGTGGAGGAAAAACGGGCCGAGCCGCAGGACGACATGATCAGCTTCCTGACCCAGGTGGAGTACGAGGCGCTGGGTCGGCCGCTGACTGACATGGAGATCAACGGTGTGGTCTACGCCATGGTCATCGGCGGCCTGGAGACCACTCAGTACGCCCTGGAGGAGGGCGCGCAGCTGCTCTGCGAGGAGGAGGGCGTGTTCGATGCGATCAGGCGCGATCGGTCGAAGATCCGGCAGTTCATCGAGGAATGCCTGCGGCTGCGCTCGCCAACCCAGGGGCTCTCCACCCGCACCACCAGCCAGGAGGAAGTGTTCCAGGGCGTCACCGTGCCGGCCGGCTCGCTGCTGCATCTGCGCTGGGGGGCGGCAAACGTGGATGAGCAGGAGTTCGAGTGCCCGCACCAGCTCGATCTGGAGCGCAAAGCGGCGAGCCGCCACCTGGCATTCTCGGCGGGCCCGCGGGTCTGCCCGGGCGCCGGGATCTCCAGGCTGGAGCAGACCATCGCCTGGAACCGGCTGCTCGACCGGATCGAACATCTCGAGTACGGCGAGGGCAACGATTTTCTGCATCAGCCGGGCATCATGCTCGGCACCCTGAAACTGAACCTGACCTTCCGCAAGGCCTGATCGATGAGCGACTACAACCAGCCCCTCTCCGGCAACGAAATGCCACGTTTCGCCGGCCTGACCTCCATGTTCAGGCTGCCGACCCAGGAGACGGCGGCTGGCCTGGACGTTGCCATCGTCGGGGTGCCTCTGGACATCGGCACCAGCAATCGCAACGGCACCCGCTACGGCCCGCGACAGATCCGCAGCGAGTCGGTGCTGGTTCGGCCCTACGGCATGGCGACGGGTGCTGCACCGTTCGATTCTTTTCAGGTGGCGGATACGGGTGATGTTGCGCTCAACCCGTACAGCCTGGAGAAGTGCATCGGCATCATCGAAGCGCACTACGACGGCCTGCTCGAGCACGATGTGGTGCCGGTTTCGCTGGGTGGCGACCACACCATCGCGCTGCCTATTCTCCGGGCGCTGGCGCGCAAGCACGGCCCGCTCGGCCTTGTGCACGTGGATGCACACGCCGACATGAACGACGAGATGTTCGGCGAGCGGATCACGCACGGCACCATCTTCCGGCGTGCCATCGAAGAGGGTGTGGTCGATCCGAAGCGCATGGTGCAGATCGGTCTGCGCGCGACCGGCTATGCAGCGGAGGACTTCGACTGGGCGCGGCAACAGGGGGTGCTGGTGGTGGAGGCGGAAGACTGCTGGTACACCTCCTTGAGCCCGTTGATGGACGAGGTGCGGCAGCGGCTCGGCGAGGCGGGGCCGAGCTACCTTTCTTTCGACATCGACGGCCTGGATCCCTCCGTGGCGCCCGGAACCGGCACGCCCGAACCCGGCGGCCTGACCGGTTCTCAGGGGCTCGAGATTATTCGCGGTTGCCGGGGCCTGAACCTGGTGGGCTGCGATCTGGTGGAGGTTTCGCCGCCCTACGACAGCATGGGCAACACGGCGCTGCTGGCGGCAAACCTTGTGTTCGAGATGCTCTGCGCCCTGCCGGGATGCAATCACCGCTAAGGGTGATGGTATGTGCTCGACGACTTCACTAAGGTCGCCGGCTTTCACATCGCCCAGCACCACATAGGAGGGACGCTGCCATGACGCTCGAACTTCAGGATCCCACGCTGCTCAGAACCCAGGCTTACATCAACGGCCAGTGGTCGGACGGAGACGGCGGCGAGTCGTTTCCGGTGCTGAATCCTGCCACCGGCGAAACCATTGCCGAGGTTGCCAGCTGTGGCGCCGCAGAAACCCGGCGCGCCATCGAAGCAGCGGAGCTGGCGCAGAAGAGCTGGCGCACGCTGCCGGCCAAAGATCGCTCCAGCGTGCTGCGGCGCTGGTTCGAGCTGATCATGGCCAATCAGGAAGACCTGGCCAGGCTGATGACGGCAGAGCAGGGCAAGATCCTCGCGGAGTCCCGGGCGGAGATCGCATACGCCGCCTCTTTCATCGAGTGGTTCGCGGAAGAGGCAAAGCGGGTCTACGGTGATGTGATCCCGTTGCCGCAGACCGATCGTCGGGGGGTGGCCATCAAGCAGCCTGTGGGCGTGTGCGCCGCCATCACGCCCTGGAACTTCCCCGCCGCCATGATCACCCGAAAGGCGGGGCCGGCTCTGGCGGTGGGTTGCGCCATGGTTCTGAAGCCGGCGAAGGAGACGCCGTTGTCGGCGCTGGCGCTGGCGGAGCTGGCCGATCGTGCCGGCCTGCCGGCGGGCTTGCTGTCGGTGGTGGTCGGCAAGAGCTCGGGGCCGATCGGCGGCGAGCTCACCAGCAACCCGATCGTGCGCAAGCTCACGTTCACCGGCTCCACGCCGGTGGGCAAGACCCTGACCGAGCAGTGTGCAGCCACCATGAAGCGGACTTCCATGGAGCTCGGTGGCAACGCCCCGGTGATCGTCTTCGAGGATGCGGATCTGGACGCGGCGGTCGCCGGTGCCGCCGGGTCGAAGTATCGGAACTCCGGTCAGACCTGCATCTGCGCGAACCGGATCCTGGTTCAGGACAGCGTTTACGATGCCTTCGTGACCAAGCTCACCCAGCTGGTGGAGAGCTTCAAGGTCGGCAACGGCATGGACGAGGCCACAACCCACGGACCGGTGGTGAACACTCAGGCCGTGGCCGACATCGACGAGCTCGTCCAGGACGCCCTGGCAAAAGGCGCCACCGCGACCGTCGGTGGCGGCCCGAGCAGCCTGGGTCCCTGTTACTACGACATGACGGTGCTCACCAACGTGAATACCGGCATGCGTGTGCACAAAGAGGAGATCTTCGGCCCGGTGGCTCCCATTTTCCGCTTCAGCACGGAGCAGCAAGCGATAGATCTGGCCAATGACACCGAGTTCGGCCTCGCCAGCTATCTTTACACCCGGGACATCGGTCGGGTCTGGCGGGTGTCCGAAGGCGTGGAGTACGGCATGGTCGGCGTCAACGAGGTGGCGATCACCTCAGAGGTGATTCCCTTCGGCGGCGTGAAGGAGTCCGGCCAGGGGCGTGAGGGATCCAAATATGGCTGCGATGATTACCTGGAAACGAAATACATCTGCATGGGTGGGCTGGACGACTGATGGCATACGCTGAGATCAACGGTGCGCGGCTCTGGTACGAGGTCCGCGGCGAGGGGGAGCCCCTGCTGCTGCATCATGGCTACACCGCTTCCCGGGTGAACTGGATGCCGGTGGCCGAGCGGCTGGAATCGCACTACCAGATCATCCTGATGGAGTGCCGTGGGACCGGCCAGTCGGAGCACACGCCGGACGGCTACACGCTTGAGCAGTACGCGGCCGATGTGATCGGCATGCTGGATCACATCGGGCTCGACAGGGTGAGTTTTGCCGGGCACAGCATGGGTGGCGGCATCGGTTACCTGCTGGCGCTCGAGCACCGCGAGCGGCTGGAACGGCTGATCCTGATGGCGCCGATCCCTGCCGCCGGGGTTGGCGAGATCACCCCGGAGCTCCGGGAGCAGCGCCTGGCCGAACGGCGCCGCGGTGACCGGGACGCGATTCTTGCCCGTTACCGGGCCATGCAGTTCCGGGAAGATGTGGAAACGGAGGAGTGGTTCGTCGATCGGGCCGAGCACATCCTCTCCGTATCCGACGGGCACTTCGAGCGAGGGGCGGAATCGATGCAGGATCTGGATGTGGCGCATCGTCTGCCGGAGCTGACCACGCCGACGCTGATGATCGCCGGCGCGGTGGACAGCCTGCTGGAAGCAAACCTGGCTGACTTCATGAGCCTGCCGAACGCGACGCTGGAGGTTCTGTCCCGCGCCGGCCACGAGGTGGCCGTACACGAGCCGGACCGGGTGGCCGCCGCGATCGACAGCTTCATGCAGCACGGGCCGGTAACCGCCGCGACGCTGATGGCCCGACTCGCTCAAGCGTCGGACTGAAGAGGGAGAAAGAAGATGGCGAACCTGCTGGAGATCTCAACCGCGGTGCTCGACGAAGGCAAAACCACCGCGGAGGTGGGGCCGATGAACCGGATCAATCATGAGCTGTCGGTGCTGGACGATGGGGTGGCAGTGGTGGAGGCGTTTTCTCACTGCGTGCTCTTCGCAACCGACGATGGGCTGGTGGCGTTCGACACCAGCAACCCGCAGGGCGGCGGTCGGGTCGTCGAGGCGGTGCGCGGCTGGCGTAAAGACCGCTTCAACACGCTGGTTTACACCCACGGCCACCTGGACCATGTTGGCGGCAGTGGTGCCTTCATCGCGGATGCCGAAGCCAACGGTCATCCCGCACCGCAGGTGGCCGGGCATGAAAACGTCTCGCACCGATTCGACCGCTACAACTGGACCAGCGGCTACAACATGGTGATCAACCGTCGTCAGTTCGGCCAGTTCTCCCGGCGCGGTTACTCGCTGAACGATGGCGACGGGTTTCTGCCGGCGTCCGCCGCCCGCCCCGACCTCACCTACTCGGACAAGCTCGAGCTGTCGATTGGCGGCCTCGAGGTGACGCTGAATCACGCCAAGGGTGAAACGGATGACCACACCTGGGCGTGGATCGGCAAGCACAAGGCCATCTGCGCCGGCGACTTTTTCATCTGGTGCTTTCCGAATGCCGGCAACCCGCAGAAGGTGCAGCGCTACCCGGTGGAGTGGGCGGCCGCCATGCGCGATATGGCCGCCCAGGGCGCGGAGCTGTTCCTGCCCGCGCACGGCCTGCCGATCGAGGGCGAGGCGCGTATCCGCGGCGTCCTTATTGATGTGGCGGAAGCCCTGGAGTTTCTGGTCGAGCGGACGGTCAGCGCGATGAACGAGGGCGCTAGACTGAACGAGATCGTGCACGAGGTGAAGATTGATCCTGCGGTGCTGGAGAAACCCTACCTGCAGCCGATCTACGATGAGCCGGAGTTCATCGTCCGCAACATCTGGCGGCTCTACGGAGGCTGGTACGACGGCAACCCGGCACACCTGAAGCCGGCGGAAGACTCGGCGCTGGCCAGCGAGCTGGCCACACTCGCCGGTGGCGCGCTGAAGCTGGCTGAGCGCGGCCAGGCGCTCGCCGATTCGGACCCGCGTCTGGCCTGCCACCTGGTGGAAATGGCCGTGCAGGCCGAGCCGGAAAACAGGACGCTGCACGAGATCCGGGCAGCGGTGTATCAGCACCGGCGCGGCCTCGAGACCTCGCTCATGGCCAAGGGTATCTTCGGCGCCGCAGCGAACGAATCGCTCGAGCAGCTGGACGACTAGGCGGCTCGGCCGATCAGCCGTCCAGCCGGTCGATGTCATACGGCACGGCGGGCAGGCCCTCCTGAAGGTAACGCTCGATGCCCAGCGCCAGGCCTGCCGGCTCCACGTTGAGCGCGGGTGCCGCGGTCGCAAGCTCATCCAGCGCCCACCAGCGGTACTCCTCCAGCCAGCCCGCTTCGTCGCCGAGGAGCTCCGTGGCGCGTGGCTCGAATCGATCGGCGCGGACGAGGAAATACCGCTGTCGCATCCGGGTGGCCATGCGCTCGACCATGAAGGTCCGGTGCCAGAGCTGTCCGCTCAGGCTGAGGCCGCGAGCGCCCGTTTCCTCGAAGATCTCCCGGTGCACGGCTTCCTCCGGCGTCTCGCCGGGCTCGATACCGCCGCCGGGCAGTATCCACAGCGCTTCCTCGAGCCATGGGAACGCCATCCGCATCAACAGGATTTCGTTGCGAGGGGTCAGTATGATCGCTCGAGCGGCGTGTCGGTCTCGGATGGCCACAGCAGGATGATACGAAAAGAAGGGCGGGAGCCTGAGGGAGAACGCAGATGAGCGAACGTCTGCATGATCGGGTGTGTTACGAGGTGACCGACCGGGTGGCAACCATCGCTTTGGATCGGCCGGAGCGGTTGAACGCCTTCGACGCTGCCATGTACGAGGGGGTAAACGCCGCGCTGGACCGATTCGCCGACGATGAGGCTGCCTGGGTGGCGATCGTGCAGTCGACGAGCGATAGAGCCTTCACCGCAGGTGCTGATGTGAAGGCGTTGGATGAAAACGCTAAGCGTGGTGAGTACACCGCGCTCGGAGGCCTGAAGCTGGATACGGAAATGGTTACGGACAAGCCCGTCATCGCAGCGGTGCATGGACACTGCGTGGGCGAAGGCGTCAACCTGGCGCTCGCCTGCGACGCCATCTTTGCCGACAGCTCGGCCCGCTTCACCATCTCGGAAGTCCGTATCGGCACCAACCCGGTGGACATTCCCCTGAAGCTGGCGCGGCGCTTACCTTACGCCCTCGCCTTTTCCTTTCTCACGCCGGGTGATGGGAAGGACGCGGCCTGGATGCAGGCGGCGGGACTGGCCGAGGCCTGTGCCGAAGGGCAGGCCCGCGCCCAGGCGGCAGCATACGCCCGGAGGATCGTCGAGGAGTGCGGGCCGCTGGCGGTTCGGGCACAGAAGGCAACGCTCTGGCAGGCGAGCTTCGGAGACGAAGACGAAGCGCGAAGCCTCGGCAACGAGCGCCGGGACATGATCCGGCGGTCGAGCGACTACGCCGAGGGCCGGCAGGCTTTTCTCGACAAGCGCACGCCCAGGTTCGAGGGGCGTTGAGCATGAGGCGTCTTTTCCTCTCCAGAGTATTCATTGCTGTGCTGGCAGCTGCTTTGCTGGTCGGCTGCGAGCTCGAGGACCAGACCCTCACCATGGTGAAGCCGCGGCTTGCCATCGATCAGCAGCTGGCAGAGGAGTTTGCGCGGCTGTTTGATGAGCCCGGCCGCATACGGATCGAGCTGGTCGACAACCCGGACCCGGATCGACCCGGTATCGACGCAGTGAAGGACGGATTCGCCGACCTGGCGCTGACGCCGAACACGGCGCTCTACGATCCGCGCGTCGAAGCGGTGGTGCCGCTTTATCCCTCTGTGCTGCACATCGCCTATCGGCAGCCCGAAGATGCCGAGAGCGCTGAAAACGTGGACGATGCCATCGGCGATCTCTCCGTGCGAACCGTCTTTGCCGGCCCGCCCGGCACGCAATCGCGCAGGCTGCTCGAGGCGACCGCCGAGCGGGATGGCATCCGGCCGGAGGACATCAACTACATCGAAGACGCCAACAGCTGCGCCGAGGTGATCGTGGTCTACACCGCGGTGCTGCCGGAAGTGCCCGATGCGATCCGAGCCTGTGGTGAGTACCGGCTATTCAGCCTGGCCACGCCCGACGACATCGGCAACGGCACAGCCATTGACTCGGTGACGCTGATGAACCCTCAGCTGAAGCCGTTCATCATCCCGGCGGAAACCTACGACGAGCTGACCCCGGAGCCGGTGGTCACGCTGGCGGTGGACAACCTGCTGGTGGCCAATGCCGAGCTCGGAGATGCGGTGGTGTTCGACCTGCTGCGGGAAGTTCTGCGGATGAAACCGGCCCTGTCCGCGTCCAAGCCGGGCCTCTTTCACCAGCTGACGGACAACTTCGAGACCAGCGGGTTGTCTTTCGTCATGCATCCCGGCGCGCTGGCCTACCTGCAGCGGGACGAGCCTGATTTCTACGAGCGTTACTCGGGCATTGCCGAGGTGGTGGTGACGCTGATGATCGGCCTGGTTTCCGGTTTTTACGGTATCTGGAAGCTCTACAGCATCAGGCGCAAGAACCGGATTGATGCCTTCTGCCGGGAGGCCATCGAGCTCCGGGATCAGCACCTCGAGGGTGCCAGCGACCAGTCAGCGCTGGTTGAGGCGATCAAGGCGCTTCAGGACCGGGCCTACGACATGATGATTCATGAGCAGCTGGCGGCAGACGAGAGCTTCCGCATCTTCATCACGCTGACCAACGACATCATCGCTGACGCCACCGGCGCCGGTCGAGAACGCCACAGCTGAATCGCCAACCCATGCTGAACAGAGTACTGCTGCGGGATGCGTCGCACGGCGTCTGGCTGGATTTTGCCGAGCCGGAAACCGTGCTGGTCGCAGATCGGCTGGACGATGTGGTCTGCGTGCTCGAGCAGATTGAGGCGCATTGCCGGCAGGGTGGCTATGCCGCCGGCTATCTCAGCTACGAGGCGGCGCCGGCAATGGACCCTGCGTTCGCCTGCGCGGAACCGGAGATACCGCTGGCGGTGTTCGGTCTCTTCGCCAGCCCGCGCTTGAGCCTGGAACCCGTTCTGCCTGCGGCTGACGAAACGGCCCCGGGCTGTGGCGTCTGGACGCAGCAGGAAGCTTTCAGCACCTATGCCGACAAGATCTGTCGCATCCATCAGGCGATCGGCGCCGGGCAGCTCTACCAGGTGAACTACACCCTGCGACTGGCAGGCCGATCCGTTTCCGCACCGGACCTCTTCCGCAGGATAGGTCTCAGCGCACCTTACGGGGCGTACCTTGATCTGGACAGTGCAGCAGTGGTGTCCGGTTCGCCGGAGCTGTTCTTCCGCCTCGACGGTGACGAGCTCGAATCGGCGCCGATGAAGGGCACGGTGGCGCGCGGCCAGAGCGCAGAAGAGGACGAACGGAACAGGCGCTGGCTGCGCGCGTCGGAGAAAAACCGGGCTGAGAACCTGATGATCACCGACATGGTGCGCAATGATCTGGGGCGCATCGCCCGGACCGGCAGCGTCCGCGCTGATGCCCTGTTCGATGTGCAGCCCCTGCCAACGGTCTGGCAGATGACCTCGACGATCCGGGCGCGCAGCGATCGCGATCTGCCGGCGGTATTCCGCGGCCTCTTTCCGGCCGCGTCGATCACCGGCGCGCCGAAGGTTGCCAGCATGGCCCTGATCAGCGAGCTGGAAGACGGTCCCCGAGGCATCTACACCGGGACCATTGGCTACCTCGGTCCGGCGGCTGGTGTCGGGGACGGGCTCAGCGGGCAGTTCAGCGTCGCCATACGCACTGCCTGGATCGACAAGGCGGATGGCCGCGCGCAGTACGGTGCGGGCGGCGGGATCGTCTGGGATTCCAGCCCGGAGGAAGAGTTTGCCGAGGCGGCCATCAAGGCCAGGGCGCTTTCCACAGCGGCGCCGGCAGTTGCCGCCGACTTCGAGCTGCTGGAGACCATCGGCTGGTCTCCCTGCCAGGGATTCGATCATCTGCCTCTGCACCTGCAGCGGCTGAACCGGGCAGCTCAACACTTCGGCTTTCCGCTGGACCTCGGGCAGGTGCGCAACTGCCTCGAGCAGGCTGTCGCCGGGGTGTCGGCGGATACGGCTGACGGGCGCTGGCGGGTGCGTCTTTGCGTGGCTGCCGATGGGGAGATCACGGTGAGCACCGCCCAGCTGCAGCAGCAGGACGGCCCGCAGCCGGTGATGATCGCCCGGGACCCGGTTCGTCACGACGAGCCGCGGCTCAGGTTCAAAACTACCGAGCGGGGGCTCTACGAGCGTGCGGCTGCCAGCGTGCCGCCAGGCGTAGAAGCGCTGCTCTGGAACGACCTCGGGCACCTGACTGAATCGAGCATCGCCAATCTGGCCTACGAGCTGGATGGTCGTTGCTACACGCCGCCGCTGAGCGATGGCGTGTTGCCGGGGGTGCTACGGGAGGCGTTGATTGCTGAGGGGCAGCTGCACGAGCGATCGCTGCCGGTTGCCGAAGCCTCGGAGGTGGCGGCGCTCTACCTGCTGAACGGCCTGCGTGGCTGGCGTCGGGCCGAGCTGCTCGAGCGCTGACTCAGGTCTGCAGGATGCTCTGAGCGTTCTTGGCGAACGCTTCTGCAGCTTCCGCGTCCTTCTCGGCGTTGAACAGACGCTGCGGGACCTCAATTCCCCGCTGCGCAGCCGGGCGTTCCCTGATGGCATCCCGCCATCGCTTCAGGTGGGTCAGATCGTCGAGCTCGAGGCCGGACCATTTGTAGGTGCGCACCCAGCACCAGTTGGCGATGTCTGCGATGGAGTAGTCGTCAGCCAGCCACTCGCTTTCGCCCAGGCGCCGGTTCAGCACCTCGCAGAGCCGTCGGCTCTCGTTCTGGTAGCGGTCGATGACCGGCTGGATCTTCTCCGGAAAGTAGCGGTAGAAGACGTTTGCCTGGCCCATCATGGGGCCGATGCCACCCATCTGAAACATCAGCCACTGGATGACGCGCGAGCGGCCTTTCTCATCCGAGGGCAGCAGCTTCCCGGCCTTTTCCGCCAGGTAGATCATGATGGCGCCGGTCTCGAACACGGCAAAGTCATCGTTGTCGGTGTCGACGATGGCGGGAATCCGGCCGTTCGGGCAGATCTTCAGGTACCACTCTTCCTTCTGGATCCCGGACTGCAGGTTCATCGGGTGAACGTTGTAGGGAATCTCGAGCTCTTCCAGCGTCACGGAGGCCTTCCAGCCGTTCGGGGTGGAGGCGGTATACAGCTCGATCATCGGCAAGCTCCTGGATCGGGAAAGCTCGCCAGCATAGGCGCAAACCCGACGAGAAGGTAGTGCGGCGGTGCTGGCTGCTATTCCCGGGAGACTCCCTATACTGGTGCGGACGATTGGAGCAGGGAGCGGGAATTTGGCGGATCTCAAAGTGGGCGTTCTCGGCGGTGGGTCCTGGGGAACCACGGTGGCGTCGCTTGTGACCCGCAACGCGCCGGTGCAGCTGTGGGCCCGCAACCCGGATGCTGTTCGCGAGATCAACGAGGCGAACACCAACGAGCGCTATCTGCCCGGCATCGAGCTGCCGAAGAAGCTCACGGCAACCACCGAACTGGCGGAGGTGGTCAGCGCGGCCGACGTGCTGGTGCTCGGTATCCCGTCGCAGAACTTCCGGAGCGTGCTCGAGGAGGTTAAGAAGCACATCCGCGCCTGGGTGCCGATGATCAGCCTCACCAAAGGCCTGGAAGTGGAAACCCGCATGCGGATGACCGAGATCATGGAGGAGGTGCTGCCGGGTCACCCGGTCGGCGTCCTCACCGGCCCCAACCTCGCCAGGGAGATCATGGAAGGCCGGGCGGCGGCCAGCGTCCTGGCCATGCAGGGTGGCGGCAACGTCGAGCTGCTGCGGCCACTGTTTAACAGCGGTCTGTTTCGTGTCTACAGCAACGAGGACGTCACCGGCTGTGAGCTCGGTGGCGTGCTGAAGAACATCATCGCCATTGCCGTCGGCATGGGCGATGGCCTCGGCGCCGGTGACAACACCCGGGCAGGCCTCATCACCCGGGGCCTTGCCGAGGTGACCCGGCTTGGGGTGGCCCTCGGCGGCAAGGCGCGGACATTCTCCGGGCTGGCTGGCATGGGCGACATGATTGCAACCTGCACCAGCGATCAGAGCCGGAACCGTTCGGTTGGCGTGCAGCTCGGTAAGGGCAGGAGCATTGATGAGATTATCAGCGAGATGGTGATGGTGGCAGAAGGCGTGAAAACGGCGCCGGCAGTGATGCAGCTGGCCCAGGAGCATGAGATCTCCATGCCGATTGCCGAGGACGTGTACAAGGTGGTGACCGGGGAGTCGACGGCTACCCGGGCCTTCCGCGGGCTGCTCAGGGTGCATGCCGGCGCCGAGTCGGAGCCGGGCTGATGAGCAACAATGATTCAGATGCGAACCTGGCCCTGTTCTGCGACTTCGAGAACGTGGCGCTGGGCGTTCAGGACGCCAAGTTCCCGAAGTTCGACATGTCGCTGGTGCTGGAGCGGTTGCTACTCAAGGGCAACATCGTGGTGAAGAAGGCCTACTGCGACTGGGACCGCTACAAAGGCTTCAAGCCCACCATGCACGATTCGGCGTTCGAGCTGATCGAGATCCCACACACCCGGCAGTCCGGCAAAAACTCCGCCGATATCCGCATGGTGGTCGACGCGCTGGACCTCTGCTACACCAAAGATCACATCGATACCTTTGTGATCATCAGCGGCGATTCGGACTTCTCGCCGCTGGTCAGCAAGCTGAGGGAAAACGCCAAGCTGGTGATTGGGGTCGGGGTGAGAAACTCCACCTCCGACCTGCTGATGAACAACTGCGACGAGTTTCTATTCTACGACGACCTGGTGCAGGCAAAGAGCCGGAAGAAGAAGCCGGCCAAAGCCAAAGCTCAGGCGAAGAAATCGGCCACCAGAAAGACCAAGGCCGAAGCCGCGAAGCCGGAGCCGACCCCGCAGGACGAAGCGCTGGATCTGGTGCTAGACACGGCGGAAGCGCTGATCGCCGAGCGCGGCGATCGGGTTTTCGGCTCCATGGTGAAGCAGACGCTGAAGCGGCGGCGTCCCGGCTTCAGCGAGAGCTCCTACGGCTTCAGTTCCTTCGGTGATCTGCTCGAACATGCGCAGGAGCGTGGTCTCGCCGACATCGAGATGGACGAACGCTCCGGCGGCTACGTAATTCGCTCGGTCAGTCGCTGATCCCGACCACGGGCGGGCGAGTTAAGGTCCCGGTGCCCGGGCCTTGAGGAAAAAGCGATCCGTCTGCCGGTAGATGCGCTCGTCGTACACCATCAGGTCGTGCCCGTCTGCCGGGTTGCTGTAGAGGTCACTCTCGGCGACCACTTCGAAGCCGGCGCTCTCGAGCAGCGACCGAGCCAGAGCGGCCTCCATCCGATGCAGCCTGGCGTTGTCCAGATCGTCCCGGCCGACGTGATCGGTGATCCCGAGCACACCGCCGGGTTTCAGCGCCTGGCGAATGGCGGTCAGGAAGGTGATGGCCGCTTCCTCGCCGTCCCGGTAGTAGAAGTCGTGCAGCAGGTTGCCGAGGAAGGCGACGTCCACCTCCCGGTCCAGACCCAGGTCGTCGTACTCGCGAACGTGCAGGGTGACGTTGGCCAGCCTGTTGTCGGCCAGCCGTTCGGTCATGGTGCGCTGGTAGTAGCCATCCGCGTAACGCTCCAGAACCTGTTGCGTGTTCTGTGAGTAGACCCGGCCGCTGGCGCCAACGGCCGCAGCCAGCATCTCGGTGGTGTAGCCGGCGTAGGCTCCGACGTCGAGCACCGTCATGCCTTCCTCGATGCCGAGAAACTGAAACGCTTCGAAAGGCTTTCTGGCCCGGTCGCGGGGAAGGTCGTAGCGGTGCCGATCCGGCGCGCGCTGCTGGGCCTGAATGCGCTCGAACATGGCCTGATCCTGCCAGCCCACCCAGCCGGGCCCTCGGACCACGCGGCCCGGTAGGGCGCCGGTGTGCTCGCCGTCAGCCAGCACCTGCTCACCGTTGACGAAAACGTGCACCATGCCGGTGGCGTACTGATGCGGCTTCTCGAAGGTGGCATGGTCCCGCACCGCCTGCGGATCGAAGACCACCACATCCGCGAAGTTGCCGACGGCCAGGGTGCCGCGCTCGCGGATGCCCAGGTTTGCCGCCGGCAGTCCGGCCAGCTTGTGGATCGCCGCTTCCATGCTGATTACGCCTTCGTCCCGCACGTACTTGCCCAGCACCCTAGCGAAGTTGCCGTAGGCGCGCGGGTGGGTGCTGGTATTGAGAAAGTGCCCTTCGGTGGCCATGGATTGCGCGTCCGAGCCGAAGCTGACCCAGGGTAGGGCGATACCCCTGGCGACGTTCTCCTCGCTCATCAGGAAGTAGATTACCTGCACGCGACTGCCATCCTCGACCACCAGATCCATGGCGGTGAGCGCCGGCGGCGTGCCGCGGAGGTCGCTGACCTCGGCGAGCGTCATGCCGGCGTATTTGCGCAGCTCGTGGTTTCTGAAGCCCACCAGCAGCGTGCCTTCGGCGCCTGCGGCGAGCATCAGGTTCTCCCACTCATCTGTAGGGGTGGTCATCTCGTCGAGCAGCTGCTCGCGGATCTCCGGATTCCGCAGGCGTTCCGCCCAGGCGGCGTAGCCACCTTCCTGCACCCAGGGCGGCATGGCCGCATCGAGTCCGGTCGATCCCGCGGTGTAGGTGTAGATGTCGGCTGTGATGCGGGTGCCGCGGGCGCGAGCGGCCTCGACCTTCTCGACCACGGCATCGAACTTGCCCCAGTTCTCCTGGCCGCTCATCTTCAGGTGGTAGATTTCTGCCGGCGCGCCGCTGGTTTCGGCAATCTCGATCAGCTCATCCACGGACTCGAGCAGCCGGTTGCCTTCGCTGCGCATGTGCGAGATGTACATGCCGTCATGTTCTGCTGCAGCCTGCATGAGCGCGATCAGCTCGTCTGTTTCCGCATAGAAAGCGGGTGCGTAGATCAGAGATGATCCGACCCCCATGGCGCCTTCCCGCATGGCTTCCCGCACCAGGTTCTGCATGACGGCGAGCTCCGTCTCCGTGGGCGGACGGTCCGCCTCTCCGAGCTCATGGATCCGCACCGTGGTGGCGCCGACGAAGGAGGCGACGTTGGGCGCGACGCCGCGTTGCTCCAGGTACTCCAGGTAGTCGGCGAGGGTGGTCCAGGGCACGTCGAACTTGAAGTCGCCCTGACGGGCCACCATCGCTGCCCGCATCTCGTCGTTGATCGGTCCCATGGACATGCCTTCGCCCATCACCTCCAGGGTCACGCCCTGACGGATGTCGGACTGGCTTCTTCCGTCGGCGATCAGAGACTGGGTGGCCCAGCTCAGCATGTTGATGAAGCCGGGCGCCACGTAGAGCCCCTTGGCGTCGATGGTCCGGTCGGCGTCGCTCGGATCGATCTCGCCGATGGCAACGATGCGATCACCGCTGATCGCCAGGTCAGCCATTCTGGCCGGCCCGCCGGTGCCGTCGTAGAGACGGCCGTTCTCGATCAGCAGGTCGTACTCCGCCGCCAGGGCGCTCGGCAGGGAGAGGGCGATGAGCAGTGAGATCAGCGAGTAACGTCGAGCTGTACGCATGAAGCAGGTCCTGACCGAGTACAATCGCAGCATACAACGCCCGCCAGAGGAGGAAACGTGGATCCTGAAGTCATTCTCAAGCGCTTCGATGCGCCTGATGAGGTCACGGAATTCGAGAAAGGCCGCTTCGAGACGGTAAACATTGGCGGCATGACGATCGGTCGGGCGACCTATCAGCCAGGCTGGAAGTGGTCGGAAGACGTGGGTCCTGGCGTGGGTGAGCCGTTCTGCACGGTGGAGCACGTGGGCATGGTGGTATCGGGCTGCGCCACTGCGGCCTTTCCGGATGGTCGGGTTACCGAGATGCGACCGGGCGATCTGTTTTACGTACCGGCTGATCCGCACGACAGCTGGGTGGTGGGCGATGAGCCGTACGTGTCGCTGCACTTCCTCGGCGCCGCCAAGTACGCTCGTTGACCGCGCCTGCAACATAAGAAAAGAAAACGGGCGCTCGAGAGCGCCCGTTTGCAGCTTTGTCAGCCGGTGCTGGCCGGCGTCGTCAGCTGAGGGTCAGACCCGCTCGACCAGGGTGCCGGTGCCCAGGCCGCCGCCGCAGCACATGCTGATCAGGCCGTACTGACCACCGGTGCGCTGCAGCTCGTGCACCGCCTTGGTGATGAGGAAGCAGCCGGTAGCACCCAGCGGATGGCCAAGAGAGATGGCGCCGCCGTTCGGATTGACCTTCTCCATGTCTGCGCCCACGGTCTTCGCCCAGGAGAGGACCACCGAGGCGAAAGCTTCGTTGACCTCGAAGACGTCGATGTCGTCGATGTTCAGGCCGGTGTCCGCCAGCAGTTTCTCGGTAGCCGGGATCGGGCCTTCGAGCATCAGGACCGGATCGCAGCCGACCAGCGCCGATGCTTTGATTCTGGCCAGCGGCTCGAGGCCCAGCGCCTGTGCTTTGTCGGCGCTCATCATCAGCACCGCTGCCGCACCGTCAGCAATCTGCGAAGAGGTGCCTGCGGTGTGCACGCCGTCTTCCCGGGCAACCGGCTTGAGTTCTGCCAGGGCTTCCAGGCTGGTGTCTCGCGGCACCTCGTCGGCGCTCACGTCCAGGGTATTGCCCGTCTTCTCGAAGTTCTGGTCCACCTCCGGTGCCTGCAGCGGGATGATCTGGCTGTCGAAGCGGCCCTCAGCAATGGCGCGAGCGGCCCGCTCCTGAGACTGCAGCCCGAACGCATCCGTGTCCGCCCGGGTGATGTCGTATTTTTCCGCGACCCGCTCGGAGCCCTCGAACTGGCTGGTGAACTCGTGGTGCGCAAAGTAGCTCTTGGAAACCGGCTTGCCCATGGTCTTCTCTCTGCCGACCGCATCGGAACCGATCGGCAGTCGGCTCATGTTCTCGACGCCGCAGGCCATCACCACGTCCGCCATCCCGGAGGCGATCAGCGAGTGGGCGAGCGTAGTGGCTTCCTGGGACGAGCCGCACTGGGAGTCAATGGTGATGCAGGGGGTGCCGATATCACCGCCATGAGCGAGCCAGGCTGTGCGGGTGACGTTCATGCCCTGCGCGGCCAGCTTGTTGATGCAGCCGCCAACGACCTGATCCACCACGCCGGACTCGAGCCCCTGACGCTCCAGCATCTTCATCATCACGTGGCCGAGGGTGTCTGTGGGGTGCGCCCCCGCCAGCTTGCCCATCTTTCTGCCGACCGGGGTGCGGGCGGCGTCGACGATAACGGTATCGATCATTGGATTCTCCCAACAGCAAAAATGCGGAACCCGCAAGGCTAGCATACGGGGTGACCCGGACGGTCGTTTTTCTTACCCTCCGGGCATTGGGAGGAGTACCACATGAGCAATAACGATCCTTACCTGCTGATCACTGCAGACACGCACGCCGGCGGCAGCCATGCCCAGTACCGGGAGTACCTCGAGCCGAAGTACCGCGAGAAGTTCGACGAGTGGCGGGGCGGCTACAAGAACCCGTCCCAGGAGCACTACGGCTCGAAGAAGATGCGGAACTGGGACTACGACATCCGCACCGCCGATCAGAACAGTCAGGGCGTGGTTGGCGAGGTTGTTTTCCCGAACACGGTGCCGCCGTTTTTCCGCAAGAGCATCGTCACCGCGCAGCCGCCGACGCCCGAGCACTACGAGCTGGCCCTCGCCGGGATCCGCGCCCACAACCGCTGGCTGAAAGACTTCTGCGCCGAAGATCCCGATCGGCGGGCCGGCATTGGCCTGATCCTGCCGAACGACATGGACGAGGCGGTGAAAGACATTGAGTTTATCGCCGAAGCCGGGCTCAGAGGCGGCGTGCTGCTGCCACTGATCCCGCCGGACTGCACCTGGCTGAAGCCGCTCTACGACCCGGCCTGGGACAAGGTGCTGGCGGCAATCCAGGACCACGATCTGGTGATCAATCAGCACTCCGGGCAGGGCTCGCCGAACTACGGTGAGGGGCCGGTGCCGGAAGCGTTGTGGATCTCCGAGGTGACTTTCTACTGCCAGGCCGGCTGGCGACACCTGCTGATGAGTGGTGCCTACGAGAAGTTTCCGAAGCTCAAGTACATCCTCACCGAGTCCGGCTGCGCCTGGGTTGCGCCCATGCTGAAGCAGCTGGATCGGATCCACATGGGCTTCAAGGCCGGGGCGATCGGGGAGATGAACTACGAGGGCATGGAATGGGTGCTCAAAGACACACCGAGTGAGTACGCTGCCCGCAACTGCTACTACGGCGCCAGCTTTCCGAGCCTGGCGGACCTGGAGGGCATCGACGACGTGGGCGAAGACCACGTGCTCTGGGGCAACGACTACCCGCACTACGAGGGCACCTTTCCCTATAACACGGAGTCCCTGCGGCTCACCTTCGGCGCCCTGCCGGAGGAGCGGCGGCGGAAGATCCTGGGTCTGAACGCGGCCGAGCTCTACAAGTTCGATGTGGAGAAGCTGCTGCCTCTGGCCAGAGAGCATGGCCCGACGCCGGAACTGGTGAACACGCCGCTGCCGAAGGATGAGATCCCCAGGGACTCCATGTGTTACCTGTTCACCAACGCGCTGTACGGGGTTTGAGCATGGGCATGCCTGCAGACATCGGCATCGTCGACACCATGATCGGCTTCCCGGCTGATGACTTCAAAATGTACGACTTCATTCGCGAGCAGCTCAAAGACGGCTCCACCGATTTCGACTTTCCGGTGGAGTACATGTTCAAGAACGTGCCGAAGGAACTCTACGGCAGCAAAGATCCGATCTCGGTGACCCTGCACGAGATGGATCGGTTCGGGATCGAGATCGGCTTGATCGGCGTTGGTGGAGATGTGAGCCGGAAAGCGCTCAAGGACCACCCGGATCGCTTCGTTGGCCAGGGTTCGGTGGATCCCAACAAAGGCATGGACGGCATCCGGGATATGGTGCGGCAGTACGAGGAGTTCGGCGTCCGCTCCTTCGGCGCGTTCAACGCGGGCTACAACCCGCAGGTGGGTATCAGCGATCCGCTCATGTACCCCATCTACGCCAAATGCGTGGAGCTCGACGTGCCGATCTTCTCCTGCGCAGGCGTGCCCGGCCCGCGCTTTCCGATGTGGCCGCAGGAAGTGCGGCTGATCGATCAGGTGATGTACGACTTCCCAGAGCTGGTCTTCGTCACCCGGCACGGCTGCGAGCCCTGGGAAGACCTGGCCGTGAAGCTGATGTTGAAGTGGCCGAATCTCTACTACTCCACCACCGCGTTTGCGCCCAAGTACTACCCGGAGGCTATCGTGAAGTACGCGAACAGCCGCGGTGCGGACAGGATCATCTACGGCGGCTATTTCCCCATGGGGCTGTCCATCGAGCGGATCATGACGGACATGCAGTCACTGCCGCTCAAGGATGAGGTCTGGCCGAAGTTTCTCCGGGACAACGCCAGGAAGGTGCTGAAGCTGGACTAGCTGGTCGACACGCCCCGCTGCCTGTGGGATAGCCGGGGAGAGTTGTTATGATCGATCTCTTGTTTCGACTCGGGGGAGAACGAATTGAGCCGGATAACGCTCTATCACAATCCGAACTGCAGCAAGTCTCGAGGCGCCAAGGAGATCCTCGAGGCCAGCGGTGCAGACTTCGATGTCGTCGAGTACCTGAAGACGCCGCTCGATGCCGGCGCTGTCCAGGCGCTCCTTGATCTGATCGGCGGTGAGCCAGCGGAGCTGGTGCGTAAGGACAGCCACTTTAAGGAGCTGGGCCTGAATGCCGACGACTACCGGTCAGCGGCGAGCGTCGCCGACCTGATTGCCGAGCACCCGAGGCTGATGCAGCGGCCGGTGGCGGTGCTGGGAGACCGGGCCGTCATCGCCCGGCCGTCGGAAAAAGTGGAGGAGCTGCTGTGAGCCTGAGCCGAAGAGATCTGTTGAAGGCGGTGCCGGCCAGCGCCGTAACCGCCGGCGCGCTGGCAGGCGCTGCCAGCGCGGCAGCCAGCGACGAGCTCCTGGCCCTGGATGGCCTGGGCCAGGTGCAGCTGGTCAAGGATGGTGAGATCAGCGTCGTTGAGCTGGTTGGTGCGGCCATCGATCGCATCGACCGCCTGAACCCGCTCCTGAATGCGGTGGTTTCTGCGAACTACGATCTGGCCATGGATCGGGCCCGGGCGCTGGATGCGAACCGACAGCGTCGCGCGTTCGAGGGCCTGCCGTTCCTGATCAAGGATCTGACCAACGTGGCCGGCTTTCAGACGCTGAACGGCTCCCGGCTTTACCGCGGGTTCGTAGCCGCAGAGAGCGATCCGTTTGCGGCGGCGACCGAAGCTGCCGGCGCAGTTGTGCTCGGCAAGACCACCACCCCGGAGTTCGGCCTGATCGCCACCACCGAGCCGCTGGTCACCGGGCTCACGCGTAACCCCTGGTCGCTGGATCACACCACCGGCGGTTCCAGCGGCGGTGCAGGTGCGGTGGTTGCGGCCGGCATGGTGCCCATCGCCAGCGGCAGTGACGGCGGCGGCAGCATCCGCATACCGGCCAGTCAGTGTGGTGTGTTCGGGCTCAAGCCGAGCATGGGTGTGCCCGTTGGCTCGGCAGAGTCGCTGCCGGGCGGCATTGCGGTCAGAGGTGTGCTCAGCCGCAGCGTCCGGGACAGCGCGGCCATGCTGCCGGTCTACGCGCGGCCCGGGAGCGCCGGGCTGGTGACCGATCCGATCGACCGCAAGCTGAAGGTCGGCCTCATCGTCGACGATCACTTCGGCAATACCCCCCATCCGGACGTGGTGCGGGCAGTGGAAACCAGCGCCGCGCTGTTGGCAGATCTCGGCCACCAGGTGGAGCCGACGTCATTCGGCTTCGACGGTGCGCTCATGATGGATCACTTCATGAGCTTCTGGACCCAGGGTCCGGTGCAGCTGCGGGCCGAGGCGGAACGTCGTGGCCTGGCACCCGAAGCGGTGCTGGAACCCTGGACCCTGGGCCTGGCGGAGATGGGCGCGAAGCGAGGTGAAGCCGAGGTTGCCGCGGCGATCAGCTACCTGACCGAGCTCAGCGATGAGGCGGCGCTGTTCGGCGAGTTTGATGTGCTGCTCTCCCCGGTGCTCGCCGGGCCGCCGATCCTGATCGGCGAGCAGTCTCCGATCCTGCCCTTCGAGCCACTCTACGACGAGGTGCTCAACTACGTGGGCTACACCCCGGTGGCCAACGTCACCGGCCTGGCAGGCATGTCGGTACCGCTCTACTGGAACGAAGCAGGGCTGCCCATCGGCAGCCAGTTCCTGGCTCGAAGAGGTGCGGACGAGTTGCTGCTCGAACTCGCCTTTCAGCTGGAAGCGGCCCGACCCTGGGCCGATCGCTGGGCGCCCAACTCTGCAAAATTCATTTAGCTAAAAACTAGGAAGGAAACGAAACATGGCGAACGTATTGATCACTGGCGCAAATAGAGGCATCGGCCTGGAAATGGTGAAGCTCTATGCTGCGCGGGGCGACACGGTGCTGGCCTGCTGCCGGAACCCTGGATCAGCGGAAGCGTTGAACGCGGTGGAAGGGGATGTGGAAGTCATCGAGGTGCAGGTGAGCGATGGTGCCTCGGTCGCCAACCTCGCGAGCAACCTGGGCGATCGGCCGGTCGACCTGCTGATCAACAACGCCGGGATGTCCGGCCCGTCTTACGATCAGCAGAATGCCTTCGCCATGGACTTCGATGGCTGGGCGGAGACTTTTGAGGTCAACACCATGGCGCCGGTGCGGGTCATGCAGGCGCTGATGCCGAACCTGAAGGCGTCCGGCGACGCCCGGGTGGTGACGATCACCTCGCAGATGGGCGCGCTGTCGCTGGACATGCCGGTGGCCTATGCCTACTGCACCAGCAAAGCGGCGCTGAACAAGTTCATGAAGATGGCCGCGCTCGAGCTCGGCAAGGAAGGCATCAACGTCTGCGTGATTCACCCCGGCTGGGTGCAGACCGACATGGGTGGCCCGAACGCCGAGATCACGCCTCAGGAGAGTGCCGAAGGCATCGTCGCCACCATCGATGGCCTCAATGCGGAAACCAACGGCAGCTTCTGGAAGTGGAACGGCGAAGCGCACGGCTGGTAGGGTCTGAGCATGTGGCGCGACGCAGCAAAGCCCGTTGGGGTGCTCACCGAGCGGGAATTCGAGCTCACCGTTGAGGGCCGGCAGGTGCCGGGTGTGGTCTGGGCAGATGGCGAGGTGGAGTCCGGCCAGCCCATGGTCCTGCTCGGCCACGGTGGCACGACGCACAAGAAGGCGGACTACCTGGTGCAGGTGGCCATGTTGCTGGCCAGGCGCGGCGTGGTCAGCATGGCCATCGACGGGCCCGGTCACGGCGAGCGGGGCGATGAGCCCGATCCCGAAGATCCCGGCTGGTTCGTGAAAGCCTGGAACGAAGGCGGCGGTTCGGATGCGGTGGTTGCCGACTGGCGGGCGGCGCTGGACTTCGTCAGCGCCGAGCTCGAGACGGGCAAGACGGGTTACTGGGGTCTTTCCATGGGCACCATGATGGGATTGCCCGTGGTCGCCAACGACGATCGGATCTCAGTTGCCCTGTTGGGGCTCATGGGCAACTGGGGGCCGAATGCCGACCGGCTAATGGCCGAGGCGCCGAACGTGGAGTGCCCCATCCGCTTTCTTCTGCAGTGGGACGACGAGATCGTGCCCAGGGATACCTGCCTGGAGCTCTTCGGCACGATCGGTTCGAAGCGAAAGACGCTGCACGCAAATCCTGGCCTGCACTCGGCGGTGCCGGCCTTCGAGATACGTGACTCGACGGATTACCTCGCGGGCGTTCTGAAGCGGCGGAGCTGAACGCTCAGCGCTTCCTCTTTGCCTGGCGACGCTTTTCCAGGTGGTAAGTCAACGCCAGCTCGATGCAGCGAGCGACTGTCGCTTCCGGCAGGCTGGCCTTGAGGTCGAACAGCACCGCGCGGTTACCGTCGAACGTCAGCTCCGGGAACAGCGTTCGGTAGGTGTCTACCAGCGTGGTCTGGCAGTTCAGGTACATGGCGCACTGCTGCGGCGCTGATGCCTTCCAGGCGATGCGGATGGTGCTGCCGGTTTTGCTCTGCTCCGTCAGGTAGGCAGGCTCTCCCCACTTCAGCGTTTCCGTGATCGGTCCGACCTCGGGCAGGGCAGCGGCAGTGTCCAGAATCAGCTTCCGCAGTCGGCGCAGCCGTTGCTGAGCCTGCTTCGGATAGCTGGCGAGCACGGCTTCCACCGCTGACGTATCGGCCTTCGTGGCGCTTGTCTTCCGCTTCATCCGATCTGCTCCAGTTCCAGGTGCTGCATGATGCGCTCGACCACCTCCTCGGGCCCCAGATTCGTGGTGTCGATCTTCGGATACGGCAGCTGGTCGATGAGCTCGAGCCGGGAGAGCCCGTAGGCCAGCTTCTCAGGCTCACCGCGTTGCCCGAGCCTGGCTTCGAGCGCCTCGCCGCTGCAGGTGAGGTAGAGCAGCTCGCTGCGCGCGACCACATCCTTAAGCCCATCGAGAACAGGCTGGTAGAGCAGCGAACGGGCGAAAACCCAGGACAGGATGCCGGTGTTGCAGCCGGCTGCGAAGTAGCCGCGCATCACGCCGACCACGTTGCCGATTGCGGCCGCCCGGTTTTCCGGGGTGGCAAGATCGTCCGAGACCCGCCAGACGTCATCCGCATCCAGCACGGCGGTGCCGGTCGTTCTGCCGTGCAGGTTGCGCAGCGCTGTGGTTTTGCCCACTCCGGTTGGCCCACCCAGCAGGACCAGCCTGGTCACCTTTGCCATCGCTGTTTTCCCTTCGCCTTAATCCAGCTGGCTCCCGTGTACCCGCTCGGTCGGAATCGACTCCAGGTCCACCCCGTCCAGACAGCGGACGTTCACTGCCCACATCTCGGGTGCCGTACGTGGGCGGCGGAACGGCAGGATGCCGCAACGCGGACAGAAGTAGTCTTTCGCAACCATCGTGTGCCACTGGTAGAGCGACATGGCTGCCAGCGGCGTCCCGATTCGCAGGTCCCCGTCATCTACCCGGTGAATCAATGCGCCCCGTTTGCGACACAGGCTGCAGTCGCAGTTGCGAACGTGGTCGAGGTCCATGTCGACCTCGAAGATCACGTCTCCGCAGTGGCAGGAACCGCTGTACGTCTTTTTCATCTCGCCGAGCTCCTCATGCAGCTGTCGTCTTCACTTCCGTCACGCACCCTCCTGAGGGTACCTGTCTTCCGGAACCTGCACGACGCAGAACAGATTGCCGTCCGGATCCTCCAGCACTACGTAGTCGGCCTCGGGGCCGTATCGCCACGGGTAGCGTCGGGCGCCCAGCGAGACCAGCCGTTCCACCTCGGCGCTCTGCTCGGTGGTGTAGAGATCCAGGTGGATCCAGCTGCGTTTTCCCGTACGCCTCGCAGGTGCCTGATCGAGCGAAACGTTCGGGCCGAGCCCAGCCGGATCACAGAGGATGACGAATCCGCCCTGAGGGTCCTCGTGCTCAACCTCGTAACGCAAGGCGGACTGCCAGAACTCAACCATCTGCGCGTGCTCGAAGCAGCGAATGACGATCGAGCCCACGCGAACCTGCTGATCGACCCTGGGCATTACTCAGCCCCGCCCTTATCGGCTCAACGGCCGCGCTCAGGGAGAGCGTTGCCTTCGTAGTGAAAGTCCACCAGGTAGACCTTCTCGCCCTTGCCGTGTTTTGCCACTTTCAGAAGATCAGCAACCCCGTTGAAGCCGGTTTCCCGGGCGAGCCTCGGGGTGATGTCGTCGAAGTCGATCTGGCTCAGGCGATCGACGACCACGTGGCCGCCGGCAAGCGCGTAGCGGTTGCCGACCTTTACTCGCGGCTGCTTCCAGATCCGCACGCTGCTGGTTATCTCGCCGCTGATGACGCGCTCACGAAGCTGCCGGGCGAACTGCATTTCAGACCTGCTCCAGGTTTGTCTTGTGCGTTTCGTCCAGCAGGTGCACGGAGATCAGGGTCAGGATGCAGGCCAGCAGGATGTAGATCGAGATCCCGAGGGTGCTGTCGTAGTAGGCGAGCAGTGCGGTCGCGATGATTGGCGCCATGGCGCCGCCGAGGATGGCGCCGAACTGGTAGCCCAGCGACGCCCCCGAGTAGCGCACGTGGGTGCTGAACAGCTCGGCGAGAAACGCGGCTTGCGGTCCGTACATCATGCCGACGAACAGCTGGCCGACGCACAGCGACAGGCAGATCAACGCGAAGGAACCGGTATCGATCAGCGGGAAGATGGCGAAGGCCCAGACGCCGAGCAGGGCCGCGCCGAGCATGTAAACGCCCCTGCGCCCGTGCCTGTCGGAGTAGGCGGAAGCCAGAAACAACACCGGCAGCTGAAAGGCGGAAGAGACGAGCACCGCAAGCAGCATGGTCGATCGAGGCAGGTTGAGCCCCTCCGGGTTGGTGCCGTAGGCAATGACGAAGCTGATCAGGATGTAGAAAGTCACCTGCACGGCGAGAAACGCACCGGCGGCAAGGGCAATCTGCCGTGGGTAGGTTGCCAGCGCCTGCAGCACGGGTGATTGCTGCGCCACAGCGATTGCGGCCGCGTCCTCGTCGGAGAGTTCGGCCGGCGGCGCGTCACCCTGGCGGGCCTGCAGCTCTTTGAATGCTGGCGTGTCTTCGAGGCGAAGCTGCACGTAGAGGCTGAGGGCGATCAGGACCACGCTGGAGACGAACGGCACCCGCCAGCCCCAGGACATGAACGCCTCCGGTGACACCGCGGCGGTAACCGCCAGAAATGCGGCGTTCGCAAGAATCAGCCCGGCAGGCGCTCCGGCCTGAGCGAAGGCCCCGTAGAAGCCGCGCTGGTCGGCTGGCGCGTTTTCGGTCACGAGCAGCATCGCGCCACCCCATTGCCCGCCAACAGCAAGGCCCTGGGCAAAGCGGAGCAACATCAGCAGCAGCGGGGCGGCGATGCCGATGCTGGCATAGGTGGGCAGCAGGCCGATCAGGGTAGTGGCAGCGCCCATCAGCAGCAGCGCGGTAACCAGCGCTTTTTTGCGTCCCAGCCGATCACCAAAATGGCCGAACACGATGCCGCCGATCGGTCGGGCCAGGAAGCCGACGGCGAAAGTGCTGAACGATGCGATCAGGCTGACGAAGTACGGCATGTCCTCCGAGAAAAACAGCGTTGGAAAAACCAGCGCGGCGGCGGTGCCGTAGAGAAAAAAGTCGAACCACTCGATGCTGGTGCCAGCCAGTGAAGTCAGCGCGACTTTTCGCATGGACGCGCCGGACGGACGCGTGGGCGCCTCTGCCATGAAATCCCCTCCTCATGGATGCATCGAGAGTATACGGGAATCAGGCCAGATGGCGGGCCGCCAGCTCCTTGAGGGTATCGGGCTGCAGTTCCTGCTCGAGGCCGATGAAAACGAGCCGGGTGCTGGCGGCCTGATCGGTGTGTGCGGACAGCGTTACCCGCTGCCCCACCTGTTGATAGAGGAGCGTTTCCCGGTTGGCCCCATCTGCCAGCAGGAAAAAGCCTTTGCCGCGCAGGACAGCGCCGGGCAGAGCGGCCAGGAAAGCGTCTGCCTGGGCGCGGCTCAGGGGCTTATCCGAGGCGTAGTGCCAGGTGACGTAATGCTCGTGCGTGCCGTGCTGGTGATCCAGCTGGTTGTCTGGCGCATCCGTATGGCCGATCCCGAACAGGGCGCCCAGCGATACGTCGGCGTGGCTGGCGCGGACGATGGGTGTGCCCGGCGCGATGTCCGCGAGCCAGCTCTGCAGCGCATCGAGCTTGTCGCCGCTGACCAGATCGACCTTGTTCAGCACCAGCAGATCGGCGCCCCTGAGCTGTCGCAGAACGGTCTTGTCCACGTACTTGTCTCGAGCCTTGGCGCGCACCGTTTCCGCATCTGCCAGCACGATGATGCCGTCGAGCATCAGGCCCGGGTGATGGCCGTACTGAGCGAGCGCCGTCACATCGGCGACCCCGCTCGCCTCGACGATGATCCGATCGGGTTGGGGGTCGCGGGCCAGCAGGCTGTCCAGCGCCTCGTCGAACCCGGCGCTCATGCCGCAGCAGATGCAGCCGTTGGTGAGGTTGATCTGATCGTCGGTCTGCTCGCTGATCAACGCCGCATCGATGTTGATGGCGCCGAAGTCGTTGATGATCAGGGCGAGCTTCTCGCCCTGGACGTTCCGCAACAGGTGGTTGACCAGCGTGGTCTTGCCGGCGCCGAGATAGCCACCGAGCACCGTGAACGGAATGCTCATCGGCCCGACGGTGCAGGGTAGTGCACGCCGCCCAGCACCGTGCCCCAGACCTTGATGTCTTTGATGCGCAACGGCTCAACGGCGAGCGGATCCTCCTCCAGGATGGCGAAGTCAGCCCGCTTGCCGGCTTCCAGCGAACCAATCTCGTGATCCATGTGCATCTGGTAGGCGGCGGAAATGGTGACGGCGCGCAGCGCCTCATAGGCGGAGATCTTCTCCGTTTCGCCGAGCACACGGCCTTTGGGGGTCACCCGATTGACCGCGCACCACATGGTGTGCAGGTGGCCGAGGGGGGTGACGTTGGCGTCGGAGTGGATGGAGAACGGCACGCCCTCGCGCAGCGCCGAAGCGCAGGGCTCGAGCGCGTTGGCCCGTTCCGGGCCGACGGTCTGCTCGTAGTGCTGGTCGCCCCAGTACCAGAGGTGGTTGGCGAAGAAGTTGGCGCAGAGCCCGAGCTTCGCCATCTTTCTGAGCTGCGCCTGGGTGGTGAGCTGCGCGTGGGTGATGGTGTGCCGGTGGTCCAGCCATGGCACCTCTTTCAACACCGCCTCCACGGTCTCGATGGCCAGGTCCTGGGTCCTGTTGCCGTTGCAGTGCATGTGCACGTTGATCCCGGCCCGGTGAAATGGCAGCAGCCAGTCCTTGAACTGATCGGGCACCGTAAGCAGCTGGCCGTGGTCCTCGCCGGTCATGTAGCCAGGCTCGTTCAGCAGGGCAGACCAGCCCTGAATCGAGCCGTCCAGCACGAACTTCACGCCGGGGAAGCGCAGCTTGTCCGTCGCTTCTGCCTGCAGCTCCAGCACAGTCTGCGCCACGTCCTCGAAGCTGGTGGTATCGCCGGGAATCGCCGGGATGTTGTACTGGGCGATCCTGGCCGGGAAGCCCGGGTCGTTCACCACTTCCTGCCAGACGGCTTTGCCAGCCCGTCGGCTGTGCGGCGCCAGGATCAGGCTACCGGCCAGATCGGTTACCGTGGTGATGCCGGCGTTCCGGGCGCTCTGCCCGAAGTTGCGCAACGCGTCGGCACCGTTGTTGCTGCGCATGATGCCCTGGTAGCCGGTCCTGCAGAGCGACATGGCGGGCGGCTCGCGGAGCTCGCCGTCGAGCTCGCCGGATGCATCCCGGCCCAGGCCTTCGACCTGGAGATCGGCAGTCACGTTGTTCTGCTCGAGCATGGCGCTGTTGGCAGTGGCCAGGTGGCCGCTGGCGTGCATCAGGAAAATCGGCCGGGTTCGTGAGACCTGGTCCAGGTGGTGTCGGGTCAGGCGTTCCTCACCGTCGAAGTAGATGGGATCGAAGCCGCGACTCAAGATGGGCTCGTCGGGATCTTCCAGCTTGGCGTCGATCTGCTTCAGGCGCTCGATCAGCTCGCTGTAGGAGCGCACGCCTCGAGCAATGCCGCCTTCCGGCAGGGGTCGGTCGAAGTAACCGAGGTAGGGCAGGAGGCCTGTGGCACCCTCCATCACGTGTGCGTGCGCTTCGACGAAGCCCGGCGTGATCACCTGGTCGGCGAAGGTGTCGTCCAGCTCGTGCGGCCCCCACACCTTCACCTCGTCCAGGCTGCCCACGCCCAGGATCTGCCCGTCCCGGACCGCAACGTGGGTGCCTTCCGGATTGCTCGGATTCATGGTGATGATCCTGCGGGCCTGATAGATCCGAATGCTCATGAGATTTCCCTGGTGCCTGATCGCGGACGTTTGCATCTGCCCCGCGCTTCGTTACCGTAGCGGAATCGACTGGAGGGGAGAAGTCATGACGATCGAGACATTGGGCGACATCGCCCGGGAACACGCGCGTGCGCACGGGGAGAAAACGGCGCTCACGTTCATCGAGAACGAGATCGGTGAGGCCCATCGCGCCTGGACCTTTGCCGAGATTGACGCCGAGTCGAACAGGATTGCCAACGCGCTGCTGGCAGCAGGCATCGAGCCTGGCCAGCGGATTGCCTATCTCGACAAGAACGCCCCGGAGTACTTCCTCTACCTGCTCGGCGGCGCCAAGGCGAACGCAGTGTCCGTTGCCGTTAACTGGCGGCTGGCCGTGCCGGAGATGGAGTACATCCTGAACAACTCAGAGGCCCGCGTGCTGCTGGTGGGCGAGGAGTACCTGCCGGCGCTGGCGGAGATGAGCCTCGAGGCAGCGCAGACCGTCATCGTGCTGGGCGACCCTGGTGAGAGCGGTCATCCGACTTTCGAGCAGTGGCTGGCCGGCAGCTCGGATGCGGACCCGCACATTGCGGTGGCGCCGGAAGACGTCTGTTACCAGCTCTACACCTCGGGCACCACGGGCCTGCCCAAGGGTGTGGAGATCACCCACGCGAACTTCCTGCACGCGATGACCGCGAGCATGGCGGCACAGGAGTTTTCGCCGGACGCGCTCAACCTGGTCTGCATGCCGCTTTTTCACATCTCAGGCAGCGGCTGGGGGCTGATCGGCATGTACTTCGGGGCATCGTCGGTCATGTTGCGGGACGTGAACCTGGATCTGATCCTGGACGTGATTCCTACTTTCGGCGTGACGCACGCGCTGTTCGTGCCTGCGGTGCTGCAGTTTCTGCTGGCCCTGCCGAAGGTCCGGGAAACGGACTTCAGCACCATGAAGAACATCACCTATGGCGCCTCCCCCATCACCGAGGCGGTGCTGGTGGAAGGCATGGAGGTGTTCGGCTGCGACTTCATTCAGGTCTACGGGCTGACCGAGACCACCGGCGGTGTCACCTGCCTGCCCGCCGAAGACCACGATCCCGGCGGGCCGAGAGCACGCCTGCTGCGTTCCTGTGGCAAGGCCATCGCCAATCACGAGGTGGCCATCTACGACGCGGAGACGCTGGAGCCGGTGGCGGACGGTGAGGTGGGTGAGATCTGGATCCGCGGTCCGCAGATCATGCGCGGCTACTGGAAGAACCCCGAGGCGACGGCGGACTCCATCCGCTCGGACGGCTGGTTCCGAAGCGGCGATGCGGGGTTCATGGAGGATGGCTATCTGTTCATCCACGACCGGGTGAAGGACATGATCATCTCCGGTGGCGAGAACATCTATCCGGCAGAGATCGAGAACGTGCTCATGCAGCACGATGGCATTGCCGATGCGGCGGTGATCGGCGTGCCCAGTGATCGCTGGGGAGAAACCGTGAAGGCGATTGTCACCCGAGCCGACGAGTCGCTCAGCGAGCAGGCCGTGATCGAGTACTGCCGGAAGAACCTCGCCGGCTACAAGTGCCCGACGTCCGTGGACTGGCTGGAGACCATCCCGCGAAACCCGTCCGGCAAGATCCTCAAGGTGGAGCTGCGCAAGCCCTACTGGGCAGGCAAAGACCGGCAGGTGGGTTAACGAGAGTCAGAACGCAGGAGTAGGTCGTTGAAGTTCGGCATTTTCTTCGAGTTGTCCACACCGCGGCCGTTCAGCCCGGAAGTGGAGCGAGCCGTCTACCACAACGCGCTGGAGCAGTGCCGACTGGCGGACGAGCTCGGTTTCGATCACGTCTGGGCGGTGGAGCATCACTTCCTCGAGGAGTACTCACACTGCTCGGCCCCCGAGGTCTTCCTGGCTGCCGTTGCCGGGCAGACGGCGCGCATCCGGGTCGGCCACGGTGCCGTCGTCTGCGTGCCGGAGATGAACCACCCGGTTCGAGTTGCTGAGCGGGCGGCGGCTCTGGACATCATTTCCGGCGGTCGGCTCGAGCTCGGCACCGCCCGTTCTTCCACCTGGACGGAACTCGGCGGCTTCGAGGTGAATCCGGACGACACCAAAAAGACCTGGGAGGAGTTCGTTCGGGTGCTGCCGCGGATGTGGATGGAGGAAGAGTTCGAGTGGCAGGGCAAAGCCTTCTCCATGCCAGCTCGCAACGTGCTGCCGAAGCCACTGCAGGATCCGCACCCACCGCTCTGGGTCACGGTTACTTCGCCCGGCACGGAGCTGGACGCGGCGGACCGTGGCCTCGGCTGCCTGGGCGTTTCAGCCGCGGGCTACGAGGAGCAGGAGCGGCGGACGAAGGAGTATCACAAGCGGGTGCAGGCCTGCGATCCGGTGGGCGGGATGATCAACGATCAGGTGCACACCATGAACTTCCTCTACTGCCATGAGGACTATCGGCAGGCCCGGGACGTGGGCGTGCCCATGGTGACGGCCTTCAACGTGGCCAACGCCCATCTCTACTGGACCCGTGAGGCCTACCCGACCCGGGCCTACCAGACTCTGGGCAACGCCGGTGCCGCGATGAAGGGGAAGAAGCCGCCCGCCGACGATCCGAGCGTGGCCAAAGGTCTGCCGGAAGGGGTGGGTGTGGGTGACCCGGATCATCTGATCGCAACCATCAAGCGTTGGGAATCGATCGGCGTTACCGGCATCAACTTCCTGCTCAACGCCATGGAGATGATCCCTCAGGAGCAGGTGCTCGAGAGCATGCGCCTGTTCGCAACGGAGGTGATGCCGCAGTTCCAGAGCGTGGAAGACCGCAAGCGCGCCGTCTACACCCCGGCTGCCGTACGAGGGGTGGCCTGATGTTGCGGGGCACGGCGGACCTCGAATCGCTGGCGGAAGCCGCGCCCACGGTAGAAGCGTTCAACAAGGAGCCGGTCACGCTGGAAGGGGTGACCTGCCTGCAGCTGACGGCGGAGATGCGCAACCGGGCGCGGGAGGCGCTGTTGCCGTCCGGGTTGCACCCGACGATTCCGGCGGCGCTGTCGCTGCAGGCGTTTGACGTCTCGAGCTCCCCTTGGGGCGCGTTCGCCTTTGCCTTGGTCAGGATTTCCTGCCGCAGCGGCGTGCGGGCCCGTGGCTTTACCCACGCCGCCCTCGTCAGCAGCGAGGCTGCCTGCGCCGGGCTGCGCCAGAGCCTGGGGTTTCCGGCCGCTACCGGGCTGGTCGAGGTCCGGCACGGCTACGACGGCGTCAGCGTTCGGCTCTGCTCAGCGGAAGGCTCGCTGCTCGCCCAGGTGGAAGCCATCGATCCGGAACCCATGGGCCTGGACGACGTGCAGTACACGGGCTCGATGAATCTGGCGCACACGCCGAACGGCTTGCGCCTGATGCAGGTGGAGATGAACACGAAGCCCAGTCGGGTGGAGCGGTTGAACGCCCGGCTGGAAGCATTCAACGGCAGAGGGTTTGGCGATGAGCGGCTGCAGCCGGCTCGGGTGATCGCCGCATCGGTGGTATCGATGGATGTTGAGTTTCCGCCCGTTCGCTTCGTCTGCAAGCCGGACGAGCTGGCCTTTACCGGCACCGAGGCGGTCTGATGCCGCTCGCCGGAAAGGTTGCGATCGTCACGGGCGCCGGCCGTGGCGTCGGGGCAGCGACAGCGCTGCGCCTTGCCGAGGCCCGGGCGCAGGTTGTGGTGAACGATCTGGATGCAGAGGAAGCCGAGCAGACCGTTGCCCGTATTCGTGCGCAGGGGGGAGAGGCGTTTGCGGTGCCTGGGGACATCACGGCCGCCGAATTTCCCGAAACGCTGATCTCGGCAGCGCTGGATGGTTACGGCGGCATCGACATCATCGTCAACAACGCCGGCTACATCTGGAACGGCGCGATGCACAACCACAGCGACGAGCAGTGGCAGGCGATGCTGGACGTGCACGCCACCGCGCCCTTCAGAATTCTTCGCGCGTTCGCGCCTTGGCTTCGGGAAACCGCCAAAGCGGAGATCGCCGAGCGCGGCGCGGCGCGCTGCCGAAAGATCGTCAACGTTTCCTCGGTTTCCGGGACTATGGGGGCAGCCACCCAGATCGCTTACTCGGCGGGCAAAGCTGCCGTTGTCGGCATCACCAAAACCCTGGCCAAGGAGTGGGGGCGCTACAACGTCACCGTGAACTGCGTGGCGTTTGGCCACATCGATACCCGGCTGACCCAGGCCTACGACGGTGAGCCGCCAAGCATCGACGTGGCCGGCCGATCCTATCGGGTCGGGCTGACTGCGGCGCAGATCGAAGGCGTCCAGCAGTCTGCTGCCCTGGGTCGCAGCGGCAGGCCTGAGGACGGCGCGGGTGCGATCTATCTTTTCTGCCTGCCCGAGTCGGACTACGTGAGCGGCCAGGTGCTGACCTGCGCTGGCGGCTGAAAGCCGTCCCGGCGCCATCTAAGCCTCTGTTTTTACGATAGATTTCCAGTTTCCGATCGACGCGCTTGATATGCAGCTAAAAAGCTGCATAATCCTATATGCAGCAAAATAGCTGCATATCAAAATAGCTTCATGTACAGGAGCAGCAGATGGACCAGGAAGATGCGGTGTTTTCCGCCCTCGCCGATAGAACGCGACGGCAGATGCTGGATCGCCTGTTCGACTCACCAGGCATGACCTTGAACGACCTGGTGGCGAACCTCGGCATGGCGAGGCAGTCCGCCAGCCGACATCTGAAGGTGCTGGAGGCGGCTGGGCTGGTTGCGGTGAAGTGGCAGGGCAGGGAGAAGAAGCATTTCCTGAACCCGGTGCCGATCGTCGAGATCGAGCGACGCTGGACCGCGAAGTTTGCCCAGGACCGATCCGAAGCGCTCTTGAACATGAAGCAGCAACTGGAGGAAGGGCAATGAGCACAGAGCAGGTATTCGTCACCATCATCAACGCCAGCCGCGAGGCGGTCTGGGAAGCGCTGACCACCGACACCTTTACCCGGCAGTACTGGCACGGTACCCGGGCCAGGAGCAGCTGGCAGCCTGGATCGAGGGTCGACTTCCTGGTCGACGGCGACGAGGTCGGCTGCACCGGGGAGGTGCTGGAGATGCGCCTGCACGAGCTCCTCTCGTACACCTGGTCGTTTCCGAGAAACCCGCTGGTCAGCGAGGAGGCGCCGTCCCGGGTCAGCTTCAGGCTGGAGACGATTGGCGACGAGAGCGGCGGGCAGACGGCAACCCGGCTGACCGTCGTCCATGACCGGTTTCCAGAAGGCAGCCGCATGCCGGAGATGGTCGGGCCTGGCTGGCCGCTGGTGCTGTCCGGCTTGAAGACGCTTCTCGAGACGGGTAAAGCCGTAGATTACAGTTCCATGACGTAGGCCAGAGCCAACGGGCACGCGGCATCCCCCGTAATCTGCGTACCCTCGGCCCGTTGCGCCGTCACCAAAGCGTCATACGCCCATCACTCCATTGTCATATTTGCTCCCTAGCATGCGCCGGCATTGGGACACGCCCGTGAGCGGTCCTGTTTCTTGGCCATAAAGGTTCACTTAAAGGTTCTCTACAAGTTCCAAACCTGATATTTCCCCGGGGGATAACAAATATGTTCTCTAAGAAAGTCCTGCTGGTCGGCGCGATGGCGTTTCTGCTGGCAGCTTGCGAAGGCGGCGACGTAAACATCAATGCCAACGACAACTCCGTGAACACGGATAACTCCGTCAGCGGAGGCGGCGGCAGCAACAACCCTTGCGCTCAGTACACCGATCCGGCAACCCAGAACGTGATTCAGGGTTCCTTCGACGGTAACAACTGCACCTACGACGCTTCCTTTGTTGGCCAGGGCAACCCGCTGACGGTGGATCTGACCATTCCGTTCATCTCCGGGGTCCACATCTTCACGGATTCGCTGTTCGTTGGTCAGAACTGTGTGGACGCTACGGACTGCGCTGGCGCGCCGCCGCAGGCTCCGAACTCGCCCGTCACCGACGGCAGCGGCCTTCCGGACGGAACGGTGCTGACGATTGCTGCGGGTGCCCGACTGGCGTTCACCCAGTCCTCTGACTACCTGCTCGTCAATCGCGGCTCCCAGATCATCGCCGACGGCAGCCCGACGGCGCCCATCATCTTCTCCAGCTTCACCGACCTGGTCAGCGGCACCGTCGACCCGGAAGCGGTTGCGCAGTGGGGCGGCATGGTGATCAACGGCAATGGCCGCACCAACAAGTGCACCCAGGCCCAGGCTGACGCCCAGGACTGCCACATCGTTTCCGAAGGCCAGCCGTCCAATTTTGGTGGCAACAACAACGATGAGAGCTCAGGCATCCTGCGCTACGTGCAGGTCAAGCACACGGGCTTCGAGGTGGTCGACGGCGACGAGCTGAACGGCGTTACCTTCAACGCGGTAGGCCGCGGCACGGTTGTTGAGAACATCCAGGCCTACTCCACCTCCGATGATGGCCTGGAGTTCTTCGGGGGTGCGGTGAACGTGCTGAACTTCGTGGGTCTCTACGTCAACGACGACTCTCTCGACTACGCTGACGGCTACGTCGGGACGATCACCAACGCGCTGATCATCCACGGTCTGAACACCGGCAACCGCTGCATCGAGGCGGACAACCAGGGTTCCTCAGGTGACTGGGACGCCGAGCCTCGTGCGGCTGGCACGGTCAACAACATGACCTGCATCACCTCGGCCCAGGATGGCTCCATCAGGGGTGATTCGGAAGGCCCGCTGCTGCGTCGTGGCGCCGCCACCGTGCTCAACAACAGCGTCATCATCGACAGCTACGCACGCACGCTGCTGGGTCGGTCCGGCAACGAGTGCTCCGAGCTGAACAACCAGCCGACTTACGACGTTGCTGAAGCGAACACGCTGACCCAGTTCGTCAGCACCGTGAACGTCTGTGAGGAGCCCGCCAAGGATGACTCTGACGTGCCCGGAACGATCCCCGGTTTCGGCGGCTTCGCTGACTTCGCTGACTGGTGGCTGAACGCTCCGAACAACACCGGCAACGTCGTGATCGCTGACTCTGCGAACGCGAACATCGAAGTGCTCAACGGCATCTACACGGCGCCGGCCTTCACTGACGACACCGGCGCCGGCTTCACGGTAACCCCGGTTGCGGTGACGGATGGTGCTACCAACGCAAACGGTGACCCGATCATCGGTGCGGTCAGTGCCGACAACGACTGGACTGCCGGCTGGACGTTCGGTCTGCGTGATACCTCGAACGGCGGCGCTCTCTGGTTCAACCCTTCCACTGGCGCGGCTCCGTAACTGCGCCCGGTTGAACCCACCTGATCGAGGAAACGCATGAACCGCAATGCAAACAGACTCCATCCGATTAGGCGTCTCAGCATGGCCATCGCGCTCGCGATGGCCGGCCTGGCTCTGAGCCAGGCAGCTGTCGCCGAAGAGGCGGAACCGCCAGCAGAACAGGCAGACCCTAACCAGGTTGTCGAGGAAGTCGTGGTGATCGGCCGCTACCGCGCAGCCGCCACGGACATCGTCTCCGAACGCATCGAGTCGGACGTGCCGATGGACTTCCTGGATGCGGAAGGCATCTCCAGGGTTGGCGACTCGAACGTCGCCGCTGCGCTCAGGCGAGTGCCCGGCGTGACGCTGGTCCAGGACCAGTTCATCTACGTGCGCGGTCTTGGTGAGCGGTACTCCAGCAACCAGCTTAATGGTGCCGGCGTACCGTCTCCCGACCTGACCCGAAACGTGCTGCCGCTGGACATCTTCCCGGCAGAGATCATCGACGCGCTGAGCGTTCAGAAAGGCTACAGCCCGGATCTGCCGGCGGCGTTCGGCGGTGGCAACATCGACATCCGGACCAAGGCGATTCCGGAAGACCGGGTCTTCACGGCCAAGATCAACACCGGTTGGAACAGCGAAAGCAGTGACGATGGCGTGTCTTACAGCGGAGGCTCGGACGACAAGTGGGGCACCGATGACGGCACCCGCGAGATCCCGCAGGCGATTGTCGAAGGTATTCAGAACTACCGTGGCAGCTTCGCGCCGGTCAACATTCAGAGCCTGGCCCGGCAGGCAGGCAACCCGATCCCGCTCGCCCAGGCAGAGCTTCTGAATCGGCAGCTGGCAACCTCGCTGAACCGGGATCTCGATCTCGAGAGCAAGAGCATGCCGGCGGATTTTGAGGCGGAGATGACCGGCGGTTACCGCTGGTTCCTCGGCGAAGACTGGGAGCTCGGCTTTCTGGCGATCGGCAGCTACTCGAACAAGTGGCGCAATCGCGAGCGGACCCTGCAGGAAGTGACCAACCCGTCGCAGTCCTTCACGGAATCGCTCCGGACCATCAATCAGGTTTCCCTGACGGCCGGACTGAATGTCGGCCTGCGCTTCACCGAAGACCACGAGATCAAGTGGTTGAACATGTTTCTCCGCAGCACCGAGGATGAAGCTTCGGTATCGGTGAGCTGCAAGCAGGGTCAGTTCAATGACTGCGCAACGACCAACACCCGGGAGCTGCTGCAGGACACCCGCTTCGAGCAGCGTGATCTGGACATCACCCAGTTCAACGGCGTGCACAAGCTCGGAGACGCGACGCTTGATCGCCTGCCTGAGTGGCTGGGCTGGTTGGAAGGTGCCCGCGACAGCGAAATCACCTGGTTCTACACCGATTCAAAGGCAACCACCGATCTGCCCAACGAAACCCGAACGAAGTTCGTCGAGACCTTCGATGACTCGGGCAACATCCTCAGCTCTCAGATCCGCAACATCAACAACTCCCTGGAGCTGCGGTACTCGGATCTGGTCGATGAGGTGGAGACCTGGGGCGGCTCGTTCATGGTGCCCTTCACCGGAAACGCCTGGGATCTCGAGCTGTCCGCGGGCGGCAGCTACAATCGCAAGGGCCGATCTTTCCAGCAGACGCAGCTGGGGCTGGGTACCTTCAACCCCAACTTCCTGGCGATTGCTGACGGCGACATCTCGGACGTGTTCAGCGACGAGAACGTGCTGAACCCGCTTTACGGTTACGAGCTGTTTGTTGGCATCGGCCAGTTCGGCACCGAGTCTTACGGCGCAGGTCAGATCACCGACGCCGGTTTCGGTAAGTTCGATCTGCTGATCAACGATACCTGGCGGTTCTCCGGCGGTGCCCGGTGGGAGAACTTCAAGCAGGTGTCGGTTCCCATCGACTACCTGAACTTCAACGGGCTGCGTATCCCGCTAACCACGGAGGAGATCGAGGCTTCAACGATTCAGACCGACGACTGGTACCCGGCGCTGTCCGCCACCTGGATCCGGCCGCAGTTCTGGAGCGACGAGTTTCAGCTCCGGTTTGCCTGGTCTGAAACCGCTGCCCGTCCTGATCTCCGGGAGATCTCCACGTCGACCTACATCGATCCGCTCACCGAAGCGCGGGTGCGGGGCAACCCGAACCTGGTGCCCTCCGACCTGAAGAACTACGACCTTCGCGCGGAATGGTTCTGGGACTCGGGCGACAACTTCACGGCCTCGCTGTTCTACAAGGACATCAAAGCGCCGATCGAGACCATTCAGGGTGGCGCCACGGAAGACAACATCATCTTCACCTTCATCAACGCGGATACCGCGGAGGTCTACGGCCTCGAGATCGAAGGCATGAAGTCGCTCGGGTTCCTCAGTGGCGGCGGCTGGAGTGACGCCTTCTTCATCGCTGGCAACGCGACCTTCAGCGATTCGGAGGTGCAGATTCCGGAAAACGTAGGTGGTGACATCACCAATCGGACCCGCAGGCTGACCCAGCACTCCGAGTGGGTTGCCAACCTTCAGCTCGGCTTCGACTCGATCGATGGCAAGTGGGGTTCCACGCTCGTGTACAACGCGTTCGGACCAAGGATCTTCTTCGCAGGGATCAACGGTCAGGACGATGCCTACGAGCAGACGTTCCACTCGCTGGACTTCGTGCTCAGCTGGTTCCCGACGGAGAACCTGTCGCTCAAGTTCAGAGCTCAGAACATCCTCGACGAGACCACTGATATCGATCAGAAGAACACGGAAGGAGATACGGTCCGGATTCTCGAGCAGACCGTGGGCACCACGCTGCTGTTCGACATCAAGTACGAGCTCTAGTCGGCCTGAGCGCGGCTGGCAAGATCCCCTCTGATGGGCATCGGTACTCAGGGATCAACCTGAGGTCGGTGCCCGTCTTTTTTCGGGGTGGCATTATTTCCGTATTTCTCCAGAATCTGCCCAGTATCGGGCTGGAAAATACACGGATGGTTCTTCGATCAGCTCTCTATCAGCGGGCCGGCCTCTGCATCGCCGCACTGTTGCTTTCGTCCCTCGCCTCAGCCGAGGCTCTGGTGGCGTCCCATCGCGGTTCCGTCAGCCAGGCGCCGGAAAACACCCTTGCCGCGTTTCGCTGGGCGGAAGCGGCTGGCGCCGACCTGGTGGAAGCGGACCTTCGGGTGTCCGCAGACGGCCGCCTGGTGGTGATTCACGATGCCCGGGTCGATCGCACGACCAACGGCCGCGGCAAAGTCAGTCGCCTGCCGCTGAGCACGCTGAAGGACCTCGATGCCGGCAACGGTCAGCCCATTCCCACCTTCGCGGAAACCCTAGCGTTCGTGCGCACCAGCGATCTGCAGCTGCTCCTTGATGTGAAGGACAGCGAGCGGATCGAGGCGCAAGCCCTGATCGCCGCCATCAAGGGGCAGACCGTGCAGCAGCAGGTTCTCATTGGCAGCCGGTCGGCCCAGCTCGTCAGCGATCTCAAGGCCAGGGCGCCAGAGCTGCGGGTGCTGGCCATGGTGCCCGACGTCGCCTCGATCGACGAGTTTCTCGCTCGCGATGTGGATGCCGTCCGGCTCTGGGCCCGTTGGGTCCGGAGGGATCCGGCGCTCGTGGACACGGTGCGTCGGTCAGGCGCTGAGGTCTGGCTGACCACTGGCGGCATGAAGGGGCGGTCACTGGAACGGGCAATGCGTATTGCTGACGGGGTGATCACCAATCACCCGAGCGAAGCCATTCTCTTCAGCCAACGTCGCGCGTCCAGCGCGCTGTGAGTAAGCGCGAAAGCGATCTGATCACCTCCGCGATGGGGAGGTTGCTCAAGATCGGCGGCGTGGCGACTCAGGTCGGCATGTCGCTGGCGGCTCAGCAGGCCACCAGCTTCTTCTTCTCCGATCCCATTGCCCAGGCTCGAAAGACCGAGAAGTTCATGCTGAACGCGATTCGGGTAACCGAAGCCCTTGGGGAGCTGAAAGGGGCGGCCATGAAGGTGGGGCAGATGCTCTCGGTGCATGAGGGCCTGATGCCACCCGAAGTGAACGCCGTGCTCCGCGGCCTGCAGAAGGACGCCCCGAAGGTGCCGTTCGAACGCATGGCGGCGGTGCTGCGCTCTGAGTTGCCTGACTACGATGAGCGCTTTCAGTCGCTGGATCCGGAACCCATCGCCGCTGCCTCCATCGGTCAGGTCTACCGCGGCCGCCTTGCGGATGGCCGCGAGGTGGCGGTCAAGGTGCAGTATCCCGAGATTGATCAGGTGGTGCGCTCCGACCTGAAGAACCTGAAGAAGCTGTTCAGCTCGCTCGTCGCCATGGTGGCCGAGGTCGAGTTCGACGAGATCTGGGAAGAGCTGAAGGAACGCCTGCTGGAGGAGCTCGACTACCGCATCGAGGCGGACAACATCGAGCGCATGGTGGCTCTGCACGCAGACATTCCGGAGGTGGTCGTTCCGGGTGTGATCCGGGCGGCCAGCAGCCAGCGGGTTCTGACCATGGACTACGTCCCCGGCATCTCTCCCGATCAGGCCTGCAGCGACAGCGTCGAGCAGAAGCTGAAAGACCTCTGGGGCGCGCGCCTGATGGAGTTCGTCATTCGCGGGTTGCTCGAGCAGCACTTCCTGCACGCCGATCCCAACTTCGCCAACTACGCGTTTCTCGAGGATGGCCGGCTCATCGTCTACGACCATGGCTGCATGAAGGAGATCCCGGCGGAGCTGGCCGAGCAGTATCGGCGGGTGCTGGCGACGCTGATGGACGGTGACCTGGAAGCGCTGCCGCAGCGGCTTTACGAGATGGGCATCTACAAACGCAAGAGCAATCGCCCGCTGCCCCGCAAGGTGCTGGATCCCATGGCGCAGGAAGCGCTGGCTATCGTCGGGCCGGAGCCCTTCCGCTTCAGCAACGAGTCGGAAATCTACGAGATCGCCTTCGATGTCAAAGGTCAGTACCTGAGGGAACTGACCGATGTCGGCCTGCCGCCGGACCTGGTGATGGTGAACCGGTCGCTTGGCGGCCTGTTCGGCAACCTCTGTCGGCTGGAGGCCGAAGGCACCTGGCGGGACCTGCTGGTACCCTACGTCCGTGGGCGTCAATCAGGGAGCGAGCAATGACGATGATCAGTAAAGCCACCGGCAAGTGTCTGTGTGGTGCGGTGACCTTCGAAGCGGAAGCGGTGGACGCACACTTTCACAGCTGTCACTGCAGCATGTGCAGAAACTGGTCCGGTGGCCCTTTGTTTGCGGCTGTGGTCGGCTCGGTGACCTTCGCCGGGGAGTCCGACATCGGTCGCTACGAGTCCTCCGCCTGGGCTGAGCGCGGTTTCTGCAGGAAGTGCGGCAGCAACCTCTTCTACCGGCTGAAAGAGCCGGATGACTATGTGCTCTGCCTGGGTGCCTTCGACGACGAGTCGGCGTTTCAGCTGGTCGGCGAGATTTTTGTCGACGAGAAGCCGCCGGGCTACGACTTCGCCGGGGATCACCCGAGGCAGACAGCGGCCGAGTTCATGGCTTCCCTCGGGCTGGGCGAAGGCTGACGATGGTTGAGCCTTCAGAAAAAGTCATGGCGCTGGCCGCAGGCGGCCGGAAGGTTGAGGCCATCAAGCAGTTGCGGACAGAGACGGGGCTCGGGCTGAAGGAAGCCAAGGAGATCGTCGACGGCATCGAGGTGGACGAACGATCAGTGCCGGCGGCGGGCCGTGAGGAGTCCAGTGGCGGCAGGCTGTTGCTGACGCTGGCGGTGCTGCTCGGCGGTCTGGGTCTGTTCTACTTCCTGAGCGGAGGCGACTGACGTTGGAAAGCTGTTTTCTCGGCAGCGTCAATCGCTGGGAGTGCGACGAAAACGACCATCTCAACGTCCGCTTCTACGCCCAGAAGATCAATCAGGCGGTGGCCATCTTCCTCGAAGGCCTCGGCGTTCGGTTTGCCGATGTGCGGATCACCGGGCAACACATCCGCTTTGTCCAGGAGGCGCGAATCGCGGCACCGCTGCGGGTGGATTGCGGTCTGATCGCCGTCGGCGCCGGCTGCTGGGATGTGCTCTCGCTCATGCATCACAACCTGACGGATGCGCCCGTTGCCGGCTTCAGGACCCGCGTCGAAGGATCGACCCTGAGCGCGACGGTTCCGGTTCCGCTGGTGGAGGTACCGGACTGGGCCGCTGCCCGTGGCGTGCGGCCGGACGATCCCTTTCCTCTCCCTGCCTCTGCGGAAGCTGCGCACGCCGGGGGGTTCCGGATGATGGGGCGCGGGCGAGTTGCCGCGGAGGAGTGTGACGAGACCGGCCTGCTGCTGCCGGAGGTGTACATCGGCCGCATCTCCGATGGCATGCCCAACCTCTGGGCCTTTACCACCGACGCGATAGAGCAGGAGCAGCGGCAAAGCGGCGCGCTGGGCGGCGCGGCCCTGGAGTACCAGCTGGACATCCTCCGGCCGCTGCGGCTGAACGACGTCTTCCGGCACGTCTCCGGCATCCGTGAGATCGGCAACAAGACTCAGCACATGGTGCATCTGCTGCTCAATGAGACTGCCAACGAGATTGCTGTCCGGGCTGAGGCGATCGGCGTCGGCATGGATCTGGGAACGCGCAAAGCGGTGCTCATCTCAGCGGCGCGTCGGCTGCAGCTGGAGGCTCTGCGAGTTCGCTGATCGGGTATTCTAGGAGGCTGACTCAGAGGAGAGAGACATGAGTGAACTTGCCGCCGTAGCCCCTGCTTTTCGTGACATGGCGCACCAGATCGTCTGGTGCACGGCCGCAACGGTGGATGCCTCCGGCCGGCCACGCTCCAGGGTGCTGCATCCGATCTGGGAGTGGGACGGTGAGTCCCTGGTCGGCTGGATCGCCACCGGCCCGACCCCCATCAAGCGCGCCCACCTGGAAGCGCACCCTTACGTCTCCTGCAACTACTGGGCACCGTCTCAGGATACCTGCGTGGCGGAGTGCGCAGCCGAGTGGTGCTTCGACCTGCCGACCCGGGAGCGGGTGTGGGAGCTGTTTGCCAACGGGCCGGCTCCGGTCGGTTACGACCCGGCCATCATCCCCGGCTGGGACGGTCCGAGCGCCGATGCTTTCGCCGCGCTGAAGCTCGATCCCTGGCGCCTGCGCGTCATGCCGGGCTCAGTGATGATGGCGGGTGAGGGCGAGGTGCTCGTCTGGCAAGGCTGATCTGCAGCCGCTACGACTGACCATCCGGCTCGAGGGCGGCGTCAGCGCTTTCCGGCACGGTTTGCTCGTACTTCAGGAACTCGGGGCAGGGGTTCTGCGTGCCCATCAGCCGCTCGAAAACGCCGCGCAGAAGGATCGACAGCCCGGCGGTGGCGGTTGCAACGCTGGCAGCAACCGCCGCGCTGGCGGGGTCCAGCTGCAGGGCCGGACTGGCCAGCGTGCCGCCGATCTTGAAGTAGGGGTTGGTGATGGATGCTGCGCTGATACCGATGCCACGTCGCGCCTGGGTGGCCAGAGAGAGATCAAGCGTTTCCCGTTCCAGGTTCACTCCACCATAGACGAACATATTCAGTCGGTCCGTGCGCATCACGAAGCCGGGCTCCATGCTCAGCCGGCCGTTCTCAACGGCCGCATTGAGCACCAGGCACTCCATCTGGGTGAACTCCTCCGATTCCACGAACGGGTTCAGCGTCTCCAGCACGTTGGCCAGAAAATCTCCGCCCAGCGCTTCAACCAGGCTGTTGTCGATCTCACCACCGTTAGAGGAGATGAGCAGCGTACCGTTGAGATTGGCTGCCAGCTCAGCCGCGGTGATCCCCCGGCCGTGGATATCCACGTCAATGCTGTAGCGAGGAATTGACTCTTTGTTTTGCGCCTGGGAGGTGAATAACCCGACGTCTACATCCTCGCCGGCCAGCACCAGCTCCATGTAGAGGTCGTCCCCTTCAGGTCGCAGCAGCGCTGTCGCGTCGAAGTAGCCCGTGTCATCGCGATATGCGGCGCGATTGAGCTTCAAAGCCCCGTCCTTTATATCCAGCTCCAGGCTGATGTCTTCGAGCCGGGTGCGCTGGCCGCGGAACCGGTCGACCTGAATATCGAGCGAGCCATCGAAGTCCGCGAACAGATGCAGCGGGATGGGTTTGTCGGTGAAGACCTTGTCCAGGTCATCCTCCGGCTCGATGTCTTCAGGAGAGCCGAACAGGGCGTACTGCAGGTCGTAGATATCCAGCAGGTTCGACTTGCCCTGCACCTCAATGAGCAGCCGGTCGTCGAGAAAGACGCTGCCGTCGCCGCTCAGGTCGCTGTCACCCCAGCGAGCGGCCAGGTTGTTGATGTGCAGGGTATTCAACGTACCGTCCACATCGGCTGAGAGCTCAAACGGATGGTCTGGCCAGGGGATCTCGCCAATCCGTCCGACGTCGGCAACCTTGTTGCCGCGGAGGGAAAAGGTGAACTCGGTTCGGGTCTGATCTTCTGTGTCGAGCACCCCGTCCAGCGTCAGGCTGGCCGAGCCGATCTCCAGTCGCCCCTCCCGCACCAGCAGGTGGTCCGGATCCGGCAGCTCCACGTAGGCATGAAGTTTCCAGGCCTCGGCGGGCGGGACGTAGTTCGGGAAGTCGGGCAGGATCCTGTTGAGCTGGTCGCCGCTGCTGTCCAGGGTGAAGGACGAGCCGACCCAGTCCGGCGTCAGGGCCAGCGTGCCGCTGGCGTTGACGATGCCGCCGGGAGCCGTCAGCTGGAAACCGCTGACGCGCAACGCGCCCTCACTCCCCTGAATGTTGGCCTTCAGCTCGAACGGATTCGGCGGTCGGTCGGCAGCGATAGCTACTTCGAACAGCTCCAGCAGCCGTTTGCCGCTGAGCTCGATGTTCAGGTCCAGCTCGCTGATGGTTCCTGGTTGGCCAACTTGCCCGTCCGCCAGCATCACCAGAGAGCGCAGTCGGGTTGTGCTTTCGACCACCTGGATGCTGCCGTTGGCCAGCGACAGGACCGCGTTGGTGGTCAGCGGGTAGGGCGGCAGATTGTCGGCACCGAATAGTGCCGCTGTCTGCGCCAGGTCATTGACCTCGAGCTGGCCGCGAATTTCGAGCGTTGTCGGGCGCAAAGGCTCCCGCCAGATCACCTCGCCGCTGACTGATTGGCCGGCCATGCTCAAGGTGCTGTCACGCAATCTCAGCCCGTCGCCGTCTCTGATCAGCCTCGATTCGAGGCGGTACGGTCCGTGCAGCGGCTGCTGGATGCCCAGCCCCGCGAGCAGGGTTGCCAGATCTTCGCCGTTGGCGTTCACCTCGAGGTCCGTACCCGTGTAGTCGGGGAACTCACCGATAGCACCCGCCAGTTCCAGGGTGTGGGTCCCGATCTTCACGGTAGAGTTGAGAATCTCGCTGCCGGTGGCATCCAGCGTCAGGTCGATATCGAAAGGCACCGTCGGCAGGTTCGGTAGTCGCAGCAGCTGTCGGAACTCGCTGATGTCCTGGCCGGAAAGCCGGATGCTGCCGAACGCACCTTCCCGCCGCGGGAACTCCTCGAAATCGGCTTCCAGCAGCAGCGTCACGTCCTCCGTCGTGAGCGACACTTCCTTCAGATCCAGATCGCCCCCGTGCAGGTGCAGCGTGCCATGGACTTCGAAGGGCCCGTCCGGGAAACCTTCTATCTGCAGGGCCTTGCCGACCACGCCCAGGTCCGGACCGCTGATGTGGGCGGATCCGTCCCAGCCGTCCAGCGCTGCCAGGTGGGTGATCGTGCCGGCCGTCTCGATGTCAAAATCGGCGATGTGCCCGATCACGCTGATCGCGTGGCCCTGGCCATCGGGACTCAGCGCAGGATCCGGGCGAATATCCGCCTGCAGAGCGATGTCGTCGGCAAAGGACTGGGGCATGCGGAAGATCTCGCCGAGCAGATCCGCATCGGGTCCGTAGATCGTCAGGCTGAGGTCGATGCCAGTCAGGGTGGCGAGGTCGCCGACGCCGCCCTGCACGCCGATCTCGGCGTCGTCCACCATCAGCTCCAGGTTCAATGTCAGTTGCCCGGCAACCAGCAACTCGCTGAACGGTCCGATCCTGCCGCTCACCCGCCACGGATCACCGTTCAGCGTGCCGTGGCCATTCAGGCTCAGGTGCTCGGCGGCATCGCTGGTTTCCTCCAGGAACGGAATGGTCAGCTCGATCGGCGCCAGCTCGCCAATGCTGGCGAAGATGCGGCTGTCTCTGATCTCCATCTGCTGGATCATGAACGACCACTCGTTACCGTCGCTCTCCTCAGCCGGTTCGAAGAACTCCCAGTTCGGCGTGCCGGCGACGCTGTCTTCCAGGTAGAGCTCTGCTTCCCGGGCCTGCAGATCGAGCAGGTGCACGCGCCGTTGGAACAGGGCTGCCAGATCGATCTGCGCGCTTGCGTAGCTGGCGCTGACCATATGTGGGGCGGCGCCGCCCGGCGCGTTGCCAAGCCGGGCCTGAGTAACGGAGACCACGGGTCTCATCGACAGCGACAGCTCGAGATCACCGTCGATCTCGAACGACCTGTCGAGCGCCCACTCGATGATCCAGCTGGCGAAAGGTTTCAGCGTGTTCGGGTTAACCAGGCAGTAGCCGAGGATCAGGGTGATGAGCAGAAGCAGCGCCAGAAAGATCAGCCCGGCGCTCCTGGCCCATCCCATTGCCTGCTGCATCAGGCGGTCTCGGGACTCCGCACCTCGGTCTTAAGGAACTCGTATTCTGATTCCATGATGTCCGTCCCCATCAGCTTGTCCCAGAAACGGAAGTATAGGGCGTAGTTGCAGCTGAAGTACTTGTGGTGGAGATCATGATGGGCAGCGGTGATCAGGTGCCGGCCCGGCAGACCGCGCAGCCACCACTTCGGGAAAATCTCGTAGCCGGAGTGATTGAACACGGCGGCCAGCGTCATCAGGGTGAGAATGAACAGAATGCCACCCACGTGAATCGGCACCAGCAGCGCGATCAGCGGTATGAAGATCGCGCCGAGCACGGACTCGTAGGGGTGGAACGAGAAGGCGGCCCAGGGTGTGGGCGGGCGCGACTCGTGGTGGACCCGGTGCATGATCGGGAACAGCGCCTTCAGGTGCATCAGCCGGTGCGTCCAGTAGAAGTACGTGTCGTGGGCGAACAGATAAATGCCGATGCTGAGCGGGATGTACCAGAGCGGGTAGGCGCTCACGTCGTTGTAGATGGCGGTGCCGCCCAGCTGCCACATCTCCAGCACCACGGCGGCGGGTGCCGCGTAGATGAAGGAAGAAAGCAGCGACCAGCGGATCTCCTTGGCGACAGCGCCGGGGCGCGGCGTGCCTTCCATCAGCTTGATGGCGTGCACTTTATCGGGGCTGCGACCCCAGAGCAGCCAGTAGAAAAGGCCTGAGATCAGGAAGTAGCGGACGGCGATGATGGCCGTCATCGCCAGGAAGGTGATAAGCAGCTTACCTGGCGGAATGTCAGAGAGGGTCTCGAGCATGTTGCCTATTCTCTGGGGGGAGTCGAGTACAATGCGGCCGCAGTTTAGCCCAAATGGCCGTTGAGCAGGAGCGACCCATCTCTCTTTCTGATTCCGTGTACGACGTGATTTTTGCCGGCGGCGGTCTGGCCAGTTGTCTGACCGCCTACCGGCTGCGGCAGCGCCATCCGCACCTGAAGCTGCTGATCCTCGAAGGCGCCAGCAGCCTCGGCGGCAATCACACCTGGTCTTTCTTTCCTACCGACCTTACCGAGGCCCAGCTCGAGTGGGTGGAGCCGCTGATCCTGCACCAGTGGTCCAGCTACGAAGTTCGGTTCCCGGCGCTGAAGCGAACGCTCGGCACCGGCTACTGCTCGACCAACTCCGAGTACTTTCACACTTTCATGATGGGTGCCCTGGGAGACTGCATCCAGTTTCGAACCCCAGTGGAGAAGTTGGCAGCGACCGAAGTGGTGATTGCCGGGGGCGAGGTGGTCCGCGGCCGCTGCGTGATAGACGGGCGCGGCCCGGAATCGAGCCCACACCTGATGCTCGGCTTTCAGAAGTTCACCGGTCAGGTGTTGAACCTGGTGGAAGAGCACGGCCTGGCCGGCCCGGTGATCATGGACGCGACGGTGCCGCAGAACGGTGACTACCGGTTCCTCTACACCCTGCCGCTCGGTCCGAAGCAGGTGCTGGTGGAAGACACCCGGTACTCGAACACGCCGACCATGGACGCGCAGATGGACGCCGCAGCGATCAGCGACTACGTGGCGGAGCAGGGCTGGGAAGTGGCGGACGTGGTCCGGGAAGAGTGGGGCGCTCTGCCGATCACGCTCGGCGGCGAGATCGATGCGTTCTGGTCCGAGATGGGCGAGGTGCCGAAGATCGGGCTCAGGGCAGCGCTCTTTCACGCCACCACCGGGTACTCGTTTGCTGACGCGGTGCGGACAGCGGACGCCATTGCCGAGCAGCCGGAGTTGAGCACGCCAGCCATCCGGCAGTTCCTGGAGCAGTGGGGCAAAACACACTGGAAGCGCCAGGGTTACTGGCGGTTCCTGAACCGGATGCTGTTCCTGGCCGCGGAGCCGGATCGGCGCTGGTTCGTGATGCAGCGTTTTTACGGTTTGCGGCAGGGGCTGGTCGAGCGTTTCTACGCCGGGCGGTCGACGTTGGCAGACAAGGCGCGGATATTGACGGGCAAGCCGCCCGTTGCCATCCTGCGCGCCCTCAAATGCCTGCCCGAATCCAGTGCCGCCGCCCATCGCGGCGAACGCCTGGAACAGCCAGAACCGGATTAGATTTACAACGGACGGAAATTCAATTGAGCAAGCACACAGCAGCCGTAATCGGCTCGGGATTTGGTGGCCTGGCACTGGCAGTTCGGCTGCAGTCGGCAGGTTTCCAGACCACGATCTTCGAGGCGCGGGACAAGCCGGGCGGGCGCGCCTACGTATACGAGGATCAGGGATTCACCTTCGATGCGGGTCCAACGGTGATCACGGATCCGGACTGTTTGCGTGAGCTCTTTGCCGTGTCCGGCCGCAAGCTCGAAGACTACCTGGAGCTGGTCGAGATCTCGCCGTTCTACCGCATCTTCTGGGAAGACGGCTTCACGTTCGACTACTCGAACGACAGCGAGGCGAACAACCGACAGATTCGCGAGAAGAACCCGGCCGACGTAGAGGGCTACCGACGCTTCCTCGAGTACTCTCAGGAAGTGGTGAGGGAAGGCTACATCAAGCTCGGCACCGTTCCGTTTCTGAACTTCACGGACATGATCAAAGCTGCGCCGCAGCTCGTGAAGCTGCAGGCGTACCGCAGCGTTTACAGCATGGTGTCGAAGTACATCAAAGACGAGCACCTGCGCCAGGTGTTCAGCTTCAACACCCTGCTGGTGGGCGGCAACCCGTTCAACACCTCATCGATCTACACGCTCATTCATGCCCTGGAGCAGCGCTGGAGCACCTGGTTCGCCAAAGGGGGTACCCACGCCCTGGTGCTGGCGCTGGTCAAGCTGTTCGAAGATCTGGGCGGCGAGATCCGCCTTTCGACCCCGGTGGCGGAGATCCTCACCGAGACCGGCGCCGAGGGCGAGCGGGCCACCGGTATTCGCACCGCAGACGGCTGGCAGGGCCACTTCGATGCGGTCGCCAGCAACGCCGATGTGGTGTTCACCTACGACAAGCTGCTCGCCAACTCGCCGCGCGGCCAGCAGGCGGCGCGGTCCATGAAGCGCCGCTCGTTCAGCCCGTCCATCTTCCTGATTCACTTTGGCGTCGAAGGCACCTACCCGGAGCTGAGCCATCACAACATCCTGTTCGGTCCGCGCTACAGAGAGCACCTGAAGGAGTTATACAACGGGCCCGAGCTCTCCGAAGACTTCTCGCTGTACCTGCACAACCCGACGGTCACCGATCCAGATCTGGCGCCGCCGGGCTGCTCCACCTACTACGCGCTGGCGCCGGTGCCGAACCTGAAGAGCGCAGACATGGACTGGGACGCCGCGGCCCCCGAATACTGCGACCGGATCCTGAGCTATCTGGAGCAGCACTACATGCCGGATCTGAAGAGCCGAATCGTCACCAAGCGCACCTTCACGCCGTTCGACTTCCGTGATGAGCTCAATGCCTACCACGGCTCGGCGTTTTCGCTCGAGCCGGTGCTCTGGCAGAGCGCTTACTTCCGCACCCACAACCGGGATGACCGGATCGGCAACCTGTACTTCGCCGGCGCCGGGACGCACCCGGGCGCGGGCATCCCCGGTGTGGTGGGTTCCGGTAAGGCAACGGCTGGTATCATGATGGAAGACTTCGCCCGACAGTACTCGAGCGCTGACGTCTCGGCGCAGTTCGCGAAGTCCTGAACGTCCTTTCCGCAGCAGCGGCAGGAGAAGGTACGGTTAGTTGGATCCTGTAGTCGCCAATGCCAAAGCCATCATCGAGCAGGGCTCGAAGAGCTTTGCGACGGCGGCAAAGCTGTTCGATAACGAGACCCGGGAAAAGGCGTTCATGCTCTACGCCTGGTGCCGGTACTGCGACGATCAGATCGATGGCCAGGAGCTCGGCTTCGGCATGCAGTCACCGGAGCCGGAAGAGCAGGCGCGCATCCTCGAACGGCTGATCGAGCAGACCGAGTCGGCGATGGCCGGCGAGCCGACCGACGATCCGATCTTCGCCGCCTTTCAGCGGGTGTTTCAGATCTCCGGCATGGACCGGCGCTACCCGCTGGAACTGCTGGAGGGGTTCGCCATGGACGTGGCGCGGCAGGAGTACCTCACCCTCGACGACACGCTGCTTTACTGCTACCACGTCGCCGGCGTGGTGGGCGCAATGATGGCGACCATCATGGGCGTGACAGATCAGCCGACGCTGAACCGCGCCATCGATCTCGGCATTGCCTTTCAGCTCACCAACATCTCCCGCGACGTGATGGAAGACGCGGCAGACAACCGCATCTACCTGCCCCGCGACTGGCTCCTCGAAGCCGGTGCGCCGGCGGTTGCCTCTGAGTTTCCCGGTCAGGAGGCAGCAGTCTTTCCTGTTGTCGATCGGCTGCTCGGCGAGGCAGATCGTTACTATGACTCTGCCGTGCATGGCATCAACGCGCTGCCGTTCCGCTGCGCCTGGGCAATTGCCGCGGCGCGAAAAGTCTACGGCGCCATCGGCGAGCAGGTGCGTCGCCGCGGTGCTAGCGCCTGGGAGCAGCGGGCAGGCACCTCCACCGCGCAGAAGCTCGGCATGCTGGTTGGCAGCGCCGCCACCGCGGTCCGGGCCTCGATCGGTACGGCTGCCGAGGGGCCGCCGCGAACAGGCCTGTGGACAGCGCCGCCGGCCAGCTGATAGAACCCTGTCTGCGACGCGCGCCGGAGGAGGAGAGAGATGACGCTGACGCTAAAGATCGTCTCAGGGCTGTTTGCCCTGCTGTTTCTAACCATGGGAGTCGGACATATGTTCGATCCCGTCGGCAACGCCGAAGGCGTTGGCCTGAGCCCGCTCGGTGAGCTGGGCCTGAACACCCTGCGAGGTGACCTGGGCGGCATGTTTCTGGCCTGCACGGCGCTGATCGGATTGGGCCTGTTCCTCAAGAAAGGTGAGTGGCTGCTGGCCGTTGCCGTGCTCATGCTGTTCATCGCCCTGGGCCGTCTGATGGGATTCGTGATGGATGGCAGTCCGGCGCAACCCGCGCTGGTGGCCTTCGGCTTCGAGATCGTCATCGCTGCCGTGCTCTTCGCTACCAGCCGCAACCTGGCCGCTTCAGGCTAGATGAGCCGATGGGGACTTCTGGTCCTGCTCTCCGCGCTGCTGGCAGCCTGCGGTGCGGAGCAGGACGGCACGGAGAACAGCGAGCCGGGGCCGAGCGCCGAGGCTGCTGAAGCCCCCCAGGAAGACGGCCTGCTCATCAGCTCGGAAGAAAACCTGGCAACCATCCTCGGGTCCCGACTGGAAGCCCGACAACATGATCTCGAGGGCGTCATCGCCAGCGGCGAGCTGCGGGTGCTGGTGGGGTACTCCCACACGCACTACTTCATGGACGGTCTGCGCCTGCGGGGCATCAGCGCCGAGAACCTGCGTCAGTTCGAGCCTGTGCTGCAGAAAGGGCTCGGTAACCCGCGACCGAAGATCAACGTGCTGCCGCTGCCGGTCGCCCGGGACGAGATGATCGATTTTCTCGCGCAAGGGTATGGGGACCTGGCCATCGGCAACATCACCGTCACGGACGACCGCGCCGAGCGGGTGCTGTTCTCGGTGCCGATCCGGCGCAACGTTTCGGAGGTGATCGTGCATGGTCAAGGCGTGCAGGGGCTGGCCAACCTGGACAGCCTTGCCGGTCGCACCGTGCACGTGCGTGCGTCGAGCAGCTTCTTCGAGAGCCTGGCTTTTCTCAACGTCTCGCTGACCTCTCAGGGGCTGGATCCGGTCAGCGTGCACCCGCTCGATGAGCACCTGCAGACGGAAGACATCCTGGAGCTGGTCAACGCCGGTGCGATCGACATTACGGTCGCAGACGACCACATGGCCGAGTTCTGGGGAGACGTGCTCGACGGCATCGTCGTCCGCAGCGACATGCCGGTACGCACCGGTCGCACCATCGGCTGGGCGATACGGCCGGAGCTTGCGGATCTGAAGCCGGTGGTGGATGAGTTCGTGCGCGGGCACCGGCAGGGCACCCTGGTTGGCAACGTGCTTTATCAGCGCTACCTCCGCGACAATCGGTACGTGCACAACGCCTCGGCCAGCGCCGATCGCAAGCGCTTCGAGGACATGACGGAGATCTTCCGTCGCTACTCCAAGGAGTACGATTTCGACTGGCTGCTGATCGCAGCGCAGGGCTACCAGGAGTCGCAGCTCATCCAGAGCCGGCGCAGTCCGGCCGGGGCGATCGGCGTGATGCAGCTGCTGCCGGCGACGGCGAAGGCGCCGCCGGTTGCCATCCCGAACATCGAGGAGCTGGAGGCGAACATTCACGCCGGCCACAAGTATCTGCGGCACATCGCCGACCGCTACTTTGCGGACGAAGGAATGAGCGAGCTCAACCGACACCTGTTCTCGTTCGCTGCCTACAACGCAGGGCCGACGAGGATCAGCCGATTGCGTCGGCAGGCGCCTGAGCTCGGCATTGATCCGGACGTCTGGTTCGGGCAGATGGAGCGCCTGGTCGCACGCAAGGTGGGCATGGAGCCGGTGACCTACGTGCGCAACATCTTCAAGTACTACGTCACCTACAAGCTGATGCAGGAAGGATCCGCGACTCAGGAGCAGATTTCTGCCCGGGCCAGCTGATACCCGCCGCTTCCTTCTGCCGTCGCTGATCGGTATCGGCGCATTCCTGATACCGATCCATTACCAGGGCGAGCAGACCATCCTGATCGGCGTGCTGACGAAAGCGCTGACCGCATGGCTCGGGCCCTGGCTGCTGCAGGCGGTCGTGGTGGTGACCGGGCTCGCCGCCATCGGCGGTGCCTTCTTCCTGCTCAGACGTCCGGACTGGGCAGGCCGACACCCGTTCCTGCATGCGCTCTGCAACGTCACGCCGATCTGGCTGCTGTTGCGGCTGATCGGCTTCGCGATCGGCCTCATGGTGCTGACGCAGATGGGCCCCGAGTGGTTGCGCGGCGAGCAGACGGGCGAGGCGGTGTTCCGAGACATCGGTATAAACAGCCTGGTCATCCTGGTGGTGGCCTGCCAGCTGATGCCGTTTCTGACCGAGTTCGGCTTCATGGAGTTCGTCGGCACCTTGCTTCGGGCGCCGTTCAAGAAGCTGTTTCTGCTGCCCGGACGTTCGGCCATCGATGCCACCGCGTCTTTCCTTTCCGCCGCCGCCGTCGGGCTGCTGATCACCATCGGTCAGTACGAGCGAGGCTATTACTCCGCCAGGGAGTCCGCGGCCGTGGCGACCAACTTCTCTGTAGTTTCGCTGCCGTTCAGCCTGCTGATCGCACAGGTTGCCGGAATAGGTCACCTTTACTTCAGCTGGTACCTGACCATGATTCTGGCCTGCCTGGTCTGCGCCTTTGTGATGGTGCGGGTTCCGCCGCTGTCGCGGATGCCGGACAGTTACCACACGGGCAGTTCTCGAGTCGTCGATCCGGACGAGACTGACGAGGGCAGGGGCATGTTCGCCCGGGCCGTGGCCGCCGCCTCGGCCCGGGCTGCAACCGCGCCAGGCTTCCCGGCACTCATCCGCGGCTCGCTGCTGCAGACGGTGAGCGTTACGTTCAACGTGATTCCTGCGTCCATGGCGCTCGCCACGCTGACCGCTGCCCTGGTCTTTCACACCTCGGTATTCGAATGGCTGGCTTTGCCGCTGGCCTGGTTGCTGGAGCTGTTCCGCTTTCCGGATGCGGTGGCTACGGCGCCGGGGCTGCTGGCCGGTTTCCTCGATCAGTTCATGCCGGCGCTGATTGCTGCCGGGATCGAAAGCGAGCTGCCCAGATTTGTGCTGGCCGGCCTGTCAGTGACCCAGCTCATCTTCATGGCCGAGGTAGGCGTGTTGATACTGCGCTCGGTGCTGCCGCTGGGCTTCCGGGATCTGCTGCTGATCTTTGCCTTGCGCACGCTGATCGTGTTTCCGTTACTCACCCTCGCCGGTTTATTGTTGACGACATGATGACTGCAAAAACTACCCGAGGCGTCGCTGCGGCGACGCTGACCCTGTTGCTCCTCTCCTGCGGTGAGGCGCCACCCGTTGATGCCCCCGCGCCCCTGGTCCCGCGGCTGCAGGAGGTGCCTGCCAGCGAGGCGCAGCTGCTGACCAGCACCATCGACCTGCTGAGCTACAGCGAGCAGGCGACGCCGGTGATCCACGTGGACACGGGCCGGGCAAGGCTGCCGAATCAGCTCGCTGCCTCGATGATGCCGATCCTGGTTGATTGGCAGCGTGACCCCGACTCGAACCGGATGATGCGCGTGAAGAACGTCAACGTCGCTGGCAACCCGGTGGTTGGCCACAACGTGCTGGCGACGGTGGATGTGCCTCTCGATGGGCTGCGCGGGGCCGAGTGGTGCCTGACGCCACCGCGCAGCGACAGTAACCGTGATGGGGAAGGGGGGCACGGTCAGCTGCGCTTCCTGTTCGACCCCGACAACCGCCCGGTGGTGCTCGATGAGCAAGGCGGCCCCATGCCTGGCATCGCGGCGGTAGATGACCTGATCGTCAGCTGGGAAGCCTGGCGACCGCCGCTGGTGCGCTGGACGGCGATGGATGGCCTGGATCCGGAGAGCTACGCGTTGACCCTGCGCGTCTACACAGGCGCCAAGCGGTTCCTCGATGACGCGGTGCGCAACAATCCCTGGAACTGCTACCCGTTGCAGCTGCCGGGCGACCGGGTGGGGGCGGCGGAGCTTCTGTACACGGGGCTGCTCATGGGAGACGCCCTGGCCCGACGTACGATCAGAGAGATGGTGGAAGCGGGCGACGTCGAGGTAACCGACGCCATGCTGGCGTCGATGGCGCCGGCAGCCATCGAGCGCGCCCGGCAGGTTTTTGCCGAGTCCAGCCTGCCGGAGGATCCGCTGGTCGCCCTGATCGGCGGCGCAGACCTCAGCTACCAGCTGATTCGCCGATCCTGTGTCACCCACTCCCTGTACACGGTGCAGATCGGCCTGGCGCGCATCTACGAAAAGCTCGATCTCGGCGAGGCGCCTGAGCTGCAGGTGCTGCCGGAAGACCTCCCGGCTTGGGTGGATGAGCTTGCCCACGCCGAGCGCAACGACCTGCTGGCGTTGCTGCCGGGCGCGCTGCTTTATGTGGCGAGGAACTCCACCGTGCTGCCGAGCAACGCGCACCAGGTGCTGGCCGCGGAGGGCCTGATCGCTACGGACGAAGCCGGGCAACTGATCCGCTACTACTATCACCGGGGGCAGAACACTCCCTGGGGCCCGATCCGGGACAACATGATGTGAACGGCTGGGCTGACACCGCTCCCCTGGGGCTGCCCACACATTCGGTGGTGTATGAAGAGCTGGCGGTCCTCGCGCTGCTCGCTTTCGCCTACTGCCTGATCTCCGGGAAGATCTCGCGCCTGCCGGTCTCCGGCCCCATCCTGTTTGTCGCGGCCGGTCTCGCTCTCGGGCCGGCAGGGCTCGGCTGGCTGGCGGACGATGTGGGCCGAACGGGCATGCGGATTCTTGTCGACCTGACCCTGGCGGTCATCCTGTTCTCGGATGCCGCGAACGCCAACTTCAGCGTGCTCCGACGCCAGTGGGAGTTGCCCGCCCGACTGCTGCTGCTCGGCTTGCCGCTGGCGATCGGGCTGGGCCTGCTGGCGGCGGCCTGGCTGTTTTCGGCGCTGACCCTCTACGAGGCGGCCATACTGGGAACCATGCTGGCGGCTACGGACGCAGCCCTCGGCAAGGCGGTGGTCACCAATCAGACAGTACCGGCACGGATCCGTGAGGGCCTCAACTGTGAGAGTGGGCTGAACGATGGCTTGTCGGTGCCCTTTCTGCTGCTCTTCATCGCGCTGGCCCATGGCGAGGCGGGAGAATCGCCCGTCAGCCTGGTAGCGCGGGAGATCGGGGTCGGGGTGGTCATCGGTATGGTAATCGCGCTGGCTGGCGCGTTGCTGCTGCGCAAAGCGACCGCTCGGGGCTGGGTGGACGACGTCTGGCTGCAGGTGGCGATGCCGGCGCTGGCCTTTGCCTGTTTCGCCCTGGCAGACATGCTCGACGGCAGCGGCTACATTGCTGCCTTCGTCGGTGGCATGGTGTTCGGCTCTCACCTGAAAGACGATTTGCCCGAGCTGGTGCGGCCGGCGGAGGGCATCGGTGAAGGCATGGCCATGCTGACCTGGGTTCTGTTCGGGGTAGGCGTGATCGCCACGAGCATCCAGCACATGACGCTGGAGGTGTTTGCTTACGTGCTGCTCAGCCTGACCGTCATTCGCATGCTGCCGGTGTTTGTCGCCATGGTTGGCAGCGGCGAGCGCTGGGACAGCCGCCTGTTCATGGGCTGGTTCGGTCCGCGCGGGCTTGCCAGCATCGTCTTCACCATCATGGTGCTGAACGAGAACCTCCCGGGCAGCGAGCTGATTGCGACGGTGGTGACCTGCACCGTCGGCATCAGCCTGGTCTGTCATGGGATCAGCGCAAATCCGCTCGCCCGCTGGCTCGCCCGCCGGGAGCGATTGGCGGCAGCGGGCGGAGTTGCATAAGGGATCGCAGAACTGGATGCTGCGACTTCACAAGGAGAGGAGAGAGAGATGAGCGACGAAGGCATCGGAAGCGAGAGCAGCGCCGCGCTGCGGCAGCTGTTCTCGCAGGACATGCTCGATGTTCTGGTCAAGGTAGGGCTGATCGCGCTGATGGCGGCCGTGTGTTTCCGGATCTTCGCGCCGTTCATGAACCTGCTGCTCTGGGGGCTGATCCTCGGGGTGGCCCTGTACCCGCTGCAGCAGAAGATTGCCGGCGGGCCGGAGGGCAAACAGGGCCGGGCTGCCACCCTGCTGGTGCTCGGCACCATCCTCCTGCTGGGTGCGCCCACGGTCATGCTGGCGAGCTCGTTCGCTACCCACATCTACGACGTGGTCGAGGCATTCAGAACGAATCAGGTCGAAGTGCCCGTTCCTGCCGACAGCGTCGCCGACTGGCCGTTCATCGGTGAGCAGGTGTTCGCGGCCTGGAGCGCCGCGGCCGCCGATCTGCCGGCCTATCTGGAGACGCTGCAGCCGCAACTGGGCGAGTTGTCTGCGAAAGTTCTCGCGTCGGCGGCAGGCGCCATGGGCAACGTGCTGTTCTTCGTCGGCGCGCTCATCGTCGCCGGCATCGTGATGGCGTTCGGTCAGAGTGGGGGTGCAGCGACGGAGCGGATCTTATGCAAGCTGACCACTGTTCAACACGGTCCGCGGCTGCATCAGCTCATTACCGCCACCATTCGCTCGGTCGCGACGGGTGTCATCGGCGTCGCCTTCATTCAGGCGATACTGCTTGGCTTCGGCTTCGTGCTCGCAGGTATTCCGGCGGCAGGCCTGCTCGCCATCATCGTCATGATCGTCGGCATCATCCAGCTGCCAGCGGCCCTGATCTCACTGCCGGCCATCGGCTACATCTGGTGGGCGGGTGGAGACACCACGATGAATATCGTCTGGTCGATTTACCTGTTGGTTGCAGGCATGGCGGACAACGTGCTCAAGCCCATGCTGCTGGGGCGTGGCGTCGAAGCGCCGATGCCGGTCATTCTGATCGGCGCGCTGGGTGGCATGGTGTCAGCCGGCATCGTCGGGCTGTTCACCGGCGCGGTGGCATTGGCGGTTGGCTACCAGCTGTTCATGGACTGGGTGAACCAGCCTGACCCGGAAGTGGATACCGCGGCTTCTGCTGAAGAGGCGCCCGCCGGCTGACCGGTTCCGTTGCGCAACTGATGAGTAAGCTGTTCTCGCGCCGGATACTGCCTGGGCTGTTGCTGCTGGTTCTAACCGGCGGTTGCGTCACGCTCGGCCCGGACTACGAAGAACCGGATGTTGCCTGGCTGCAGGACTGGCAGACCGATCTCTACGGTCAGGTGGCCTCTGAAGCCGAGCGCGCCGAGGCGGATCTCAGCTTCTGGTGGCAACTTTTCGATGACCCGGTGCTGAGCGATCTGGTGCTCGAGGCACGCCAGCACAGCCCGACCATGCAGCTGGCCGGGCTTGCGGTGCTGGAAAGCCGGGCGGTGTCCGGCATCGCCAACGCCGCCCGCTATCCTCAGGTCCAGCAGGTTACGGGCAGCGCCACCTCGGTGACCTCCGGAGAAACCGGTTCCGGCGAAAGTGACAGCTTCGGGGACTACGGGCTGGCGTTCGGGATCGGCTGGGAAGTGGACTTCTGGGGCAAGTTCCGGCGCAGCATCGAATCTGCGGATGCAGCTTTCTTCGCCTCCATCGCCAACCAGCAGAACGTCCAGGTGCTGCTGGCGTCCCAGGTGGCGAGCCTCTACTACGGCTATCTGTCCACGAAGCTGAGGATCGAGATCGCCGAGCGCAACGCGGAGATTCAGAAGCGCAGCTTCGAGATCACTGAAGAGCTCTACAACAGTGGCCAGGAGTCGGAGCTCGATCTGCAGCAGGCGAAGACCCAGTACCTGTCCACGCTGGCGGCCGTGCCGAACCTGGAGATCACCCTGGTCGCCACCAAGAACGCGCTGGCTGCGCTGCTGGGCAGGCAGCCAGGTGACGTCCCGGAGCTCGACAACGTGCCGGAAGATCTGCCGCTCGTGGAGCCGCAAACGCTCACCGACATCCCTGCAAACCTGCTGGTCAGGCGGCCGGACATCCGGGCCGGCGCCTGGGTGGTGGCGGCGCAGTCCGCGCAGATCGGCGTGGCCAAGGCAGACTACTACCCCGCAATCAACCTGATCGGCTCCCTGGGTCTGAGCGGCAACACGATATCGAGCGACAGCACCAGCCTGGTAGCCGGTTCCGCCTTCACCTGGAACGTCTTCGACTATGGCCTGATTGGCAACAACGTCCGCCTGCAGGACGCGCGCCTGCAGCAGGCTATCGTCAGCTACCAGAACAGCGTCCTGCAGGCGGCCGCCGAGATCGACGACGCGGCCATCAACGTGGTGAAAACCCACGAGCGAAAAGAGATCCTCCACGAAACCGTGCTGGCAGCAACCCGCTCCCTGGAGATCGCCAGAACCCGCTACCAGGAAGGGTACGCGGACTTCCAGCGGGTGCTCGACGCGCAGCGGACGCTGTTCTCGCAGACGGAGATTGAGCTGATCAATCGGGCCAATCACGTGACCGCGGTGGTTTCTCTTTATCGCGCCCTGGGCGGTGGCTGGCTGGAGATGTCCGTGGATGAGTTGATCCCTGAAGAGATGCGGGAGCAGATGCGGACCAGAACGAAGTGGGGCGATCTCCTGGACGCGCCGCTGCCGACCGGCGTGGAGCGTCCGGTCGAGAAGACGGAATGAGCGAGAAAAAGCAATGAGCGAGCCAGAAGCCAACCCGAAATCGGACGCTAACGACAGCCCCCCTCCGCCGGAGGACGGCGCAGCGTCCGCCACCAGAAAGGGCGGCAGCGTGGTATTGCTTGTCATCATCATCAGCCTCGCCTGGTACCTGCTGGCCGACCGCTACACGCCTTACACCTCCCAGGCTCGGGTGCAGGGGTACGTGGTTGGCGTGGCGCCGAAAGTGTCCGGCGTGGTGACTGAGGTATTCGTGCGCAACAACCAGGAGGTGGAGGCGGAGGAACAGCTGTTCCAGATCGACACCTCCCAGTACGAGATCGCGCTGGAGAAGGCGCGATCGGATCTCGAAAGCGCGCAGCGGCAGGTGGACGCCGGCACCGCGACCGTGGAGTCTGCGCGGGCGGCGTTGCGCTCGGCCGAGGCCAACGAGGTGAAAGCGAGAAAAGACCTGGACCGGCTGACCCGGTTGCGCGAGCAGGATCCCGGCACGATCTCGGTCCGTCGGCTCGAGCAGTCGCAGGCCTCCCTCGACTCGGCGGTAGCAAGGGTCGCCAAGGCCGAATCGGACATACAGGCCGCCATCGAGCAGAAGGGTGGTGAGGACGACGCGGACAACGCCATTCTGAAGTCCGCCCGGTCAGCGGTGGAAAAGGCGGAGCTCGATCTGGCCAACACGCTCGTTCGGGCCAGCGCTGCCGGTCGCATCACTGATCTGCAGACGGACGTGGGCCTCTACGCGGGGACGGGCACACCGGTGCTCACCCTGATCTCGGTCAGCGACGTCTGGATCAACGCCGCGTTCACCGAAAACAACCTGGGGCATATGCAGGAGGGAGGCGAGGTGGCCATTCTCTTCGATTCGATCCCCGGATCGGTTTTTTCCGGCACGGTGCGCACCATCGGGCTCGGCGTCAGCGCCGGCAGTGAGCATCCTCCGGGTACCCTGCCGGCGATTCAGAACAACCGGGACTGGCTGCGGCAGGCGCAACGGTTTCCGGTGCTGATCGACATCGACCGGTCGCAGTTCGGCGAGCTCGACGGTCACCTGCGGATAGGCGGTCAGGTATCGGTAGTGTCCTACTCGGAAGGCAGCGGGTTTCTTAACCTGCTTGGCGCGCTCTACATCCGCTTCATGAGCTGGCTGGCCTATGCCTACTGAGCCGCTCGTAGTGCTGGCAGGAAGGAGCTAGGCGGCCATGCCGGTGCAGGCTCGACGCGTCTTCCGGCTGGGATTCACCGTCGCCATCACCCTGGCGCTCAGCTACGGCATGGCGCTGGATCTGCCGTTTATCGCGCCGCTGTTTGCACTGCTCCTGACGGCGAACCCGGGGCCGCCGATGCCGGCCAAGCAGCTGCTCGTGCTCGTCGTTCTGGTCGCCGGCATCCTGGCGCTCGGCCTGCTGCTCATTCGCCCGCTGGAGTATTACCCCCTGACGGCCGTGCTTGTGGTCACCTGCGGGATCTTCATTGCCAGCTACATGACCGTGAACCTGGGCAAAGGTCAGGTCGCCACCTTCCTGATCGTCGCGCTGACCCTGATTTCCTCCGTTGGCACGCTGGGCTGGACCGCCGCGGTGGCGCTGATCGACAGCGTTGCGCTGGGCCTGGTCTTCGCCATCGTCTGCCAGTGGGTGGTTTACCCGTTCTTTCCTGAAGACGCTGCCAGCCCGGCGCCGGAACCCGCTCCCGCATCACCGGACCAGAGCGCCTGGACTGCCCTCCGGGCGACCGCCATCATCCTCCCGGTGTTTCTCTTGACGCTGACCAACCCCACTGCCTACGCGCCCATCGTCATGAAGTCCGTCTCCCTCGGTCAGCAGGCTTCCACGGTCAGCGCCCGTACGGCAGGGGTGGAGTTGCTGGGCTCTACGTTTCTCGGTGGCTGCTTCGCGCTGCTGATCTGGTTTGCCCTGGGGCTGTCAGTGACTCTGTGGATGTACTCGCTGTGGATCCTGCTGTTCGTGATCTACCTCGGGGCAAAAATTTACGCCATCTCGCCGAGCCGTTACGCCGCCAGCTTCTGGTCGAACGTCGGGGTAACCGCCCTGATTCTGCTCGGCTCCGCGGTGCAGGACACAGAGACCGGTAAGGACGTTTACACGGCGTTCGCCGTGCGCATGGGGCTGTTCGTCGCGGTGACCTGTTATGCCTGGTTCGCCATCGATCAACTCGAGCGGTACCGAGCGCGAAGACTGGCGCAGAGAGCGCCTCTCCGGAGTGAGCCATGAATATCCTGATAGGCGTCATCGTCATGATTCTCTGCCTGATGCTGCAGGCGGTGCTGGCCAGCCTGGCCATTCATTACTACGGCAGCCGCAGAGATCTTGTGGTGGGCAGCGGCCCTATCAGAAGCCTGCAGGTGATCGTTGCGGTCATGCTGCTGCTGCTGGCCGGCAACTTCGCGCAGATTGCCATCTGGGCGGCACTGTTCCAGATGCTCGGCGAGTTCGAGGAGTTTTCCCTCGCCTTCTACCACTCGGCAGTCAACTTCGCCACGCTCGGCTACGGCGACATCGTCATGAGCGAGGAACATCGCCTGCTCGGACCGCTGCAGGCGGTGAATGGGGTGCTGATGATCGGTGTCTCCACGGCTGTACTCATGGCTGCCCTGCAGGATGCGCTTCGGGCGAAGCTCGATGGCGACGCAGGGTGACCCTGCCTGCCGATAAGCCGGGCGGCCTGCGGCCTCTGTGGGATAGAATCCGACCTCCAGTGGTTCTGGCCTCCTAGAGGAAGTCTCCATGTCCGAATCTGCCAACAACACCTTGTCCAGAGACGAGCTCGAAGCCTTCTGGATGCCCTACACGGGCAACCGCCACTTCAAGGAAGACCCGCGGCTGATTGCCGGCGCTGCAGGCACCGAGCTGATCGATGTGGATGGCCGCAGGGTGTTTGATGGTCTCTCCGGGCTCTGGTGCACGCCGTATGGGCACGGCCGGCGGGAGATCGCGGAGGCGGTGGCCGGGCAGCTGACCCGGCTCGACTACGCGCCGCCGTTCCAGTTCGGCCACCCGCAGGCATTCGAGCTGGCGAACCGGTTGACTGCCATGGCGCCTGACGGGCTGGACTACGCCTTCCTGGTGAACTCCGGTTCCGAGGCGGCGGACACCTCGTTGAAGATGGCTCGCGCCTACTGGCGCCTCAAAGGCCAGCCGGAAAAAACCAAGCTCATCGGTCGGGCCCGCTCGTACCATGGGGTGAATCTGGGCGGCACCAGCCTGGGTGGCATCGGCCCTAACCGCAAGCTGTACGGGCAACTCATCGATGCCGATCACCTGCCGCACACCGTGCTCCCGGAAAACGCCTTCAGCCGCGGCGAGCCGGATAAAGGGGCGGAGCTGGCCGATGCGCTGGAAGACCTGGTGGCGCTGCATGATGCGAGCAACATCGCCGCGGTCATCGTCGAGCCCATGGCGGGCTCCGCCGGCGTGCTGCCGCCGCCAAAGGGTTACCTCAAGCGCCTGCGGGAGCTCTGCGACGCTCACGACATCCTGCTCATCTTCGACGAGGTGATCACCGGCTTCGGCCGCCTCGGCGAGCCGTTCGCCGCTGATTTTTTCGGGGTGACGCCGGACATCATGAACCTGGCCAAGATCCTGACCAACGGCAACGTGCCTATGGGTGCGGTGCTGGCCCGGTCGGAGATCTACCAGACCTTCATGGAGAACGCCGGGCCGGACTATGCCATCGAGTTTCCGCACGGCTACACCTACTCGGCGCACCCGCTGGCCTGCGCGGCGGCGCTGGCCTGTCTAGACATTTTCGAGAAAGACGATATGGCAGGCAGGGTGCGGGCGCTGGCCCCCCACTTCGAGAACGCGCTGCACGGGCTGAAGCAGCTGCCGTTCGTCACGGACATCCGCAACCTTGGTCTTGCCGGGGCGATCCAGATTGAGCCCTATCCAGGCGAGCCGGCCCGGCGACCGTTCGAGCTCTCGCTCGAGCTCTGGAAGAAGGGCGTGTACGTCCGTTGCGGCGGCGACACGCTGCAGTTTGCGCCGCCCTACATCTCGACGCCGGAAGAGATCGATCGGCTGTTTGCCATCACCGCCGAGGTGCTCGAAGAAGCAGTCTGAGCGGGCTTGCCAGGAGGGGTTGGAGGCTTGATCCTGACTGCCTACTTCCCTGTCTGGACTCGGCATGACATCTCTGACCCGTGCTGCTCAAGCGGTTCTCTTTCTCACGCATGCGCTGCTCAACTGCGAGGCGTTCGGCAAGTACGACGACGTCCTCTTCCTGAAAAACGGCGACCGCATCTCCGGCGACGTCAAGGAGCTCTCGAAAGACATGCTCCGCTACAAGACGGACTCGCTGGGCACGATCTACGTACGCTGGGACGATATTCAGTCCATCGAGACCGAGAAGTTTCTGCGCATCGAGCTGAAAAGCGGCCGCCGGGTCGTCGGCACGCTGGGGCGGGCGGACGCGCCGGAGCAGCTGACCATCTCCACCCGACGTGAAGACGAGCGTGTTTACTTCGACGAGCTCATTGCCTTCGTGCCGCTGAAGCTGCGCCGTGACTGGATCGATCGTATCGAGGGTGGGGTGAAGTTCGGGCTGAACGGCACCAAAGGCTCGAACACCCTGCAGTGGAACCTGGGCGCAAACGCGCTCTACAGAGGAGAAGACTGGGAGATCAGCTCACGCTGGGACTCCATCGTCACGGACAAGAGTGACGACACCACCACCGAGCGCATCAACTTCATCAACACCTATCGGAAGCTGCTGAGCAATCGCTGGTTCTGGTCGGCGCTGCTCGGCTACGAGCGCAACGACGAGCTCGGTATCGAGAACAGGTACAGCGGTGGTGGTGGCGTCGGCCGCTTCCTGATTCGATCGAACAGTTTTGAGTTCCTGCTCTCAGGAGGTCTGCTGGCCAGCCGGGAGTTCCGTACCGACACCGCGAACTCCCAGCTGGAGGCCTACGCCACTGGCTCCCTGGCCTGGTTCAAGCATCGGTTTCCGAAGACGGATATCCGTACGGACATCACCGTGTTGCCGAGCCTGACGGACTCCGGCCGGGTGCGGACGAACTGGGACATTTCGGTAGCCCGGGAAATCATCGAGGATCTGAACCTCGATCTGTCCGTTTACTACACCACGGACAACAAGTCGCCGGACGAAGCGGGTCGGGACGACTGGGGCGTCGTGACCTCGATCGCGTATACCTTCTGATTCCAGCCTGAAGGGTTAAGCGGTGCGGGACTGGGAGCCTTCAGCGGCTGCCCTCTCAGCCTCAATGGCCTTCATCTGCGCGCGCAGCACCGGAACCGGCGGCGCGTAGACGAAGCCGAAAGATACGGCGCCTTCTTTCTCTTCCAGCGCGTGGTGCAGCCGGTGGGCATGGACGATGCGCTGCATGTATTTGCTCTTCGGCCGCCACTCGTGATGGATGCGTCGATGCACGATCACGTCGTGGAAGCCGAAGTAGATGACGCCATAGCCGGCCACGCCGAGGCCCATCCACAGCGCCCAGGGGTAGCCGTTGGTGCCGAACCAGATCAGCAGAATAGACGGGATGGCGAAGATGAAGGCGTAGAGGTCGTTGAGCTCGAACAGGCCTTCGCGCGGGCGATGATGGGACTCGTGAAGAAACCAGCCGAAGCCGTGCATGACGTACTTGTGCGCGAAGTAGGCCACGGCCTCCATGAATGCCAGGGCGCCAAAAAAGCAGAGTGCGTTGATCAGAATGTTCAAAGTGCCGGTACCTGATGGGGGGTCGCGTTGCGGGCGCGATTATACGCCGACGCCAGCCTGTCGTGCCTGACCGGGATCAACCTGACCCTGATAGGCCTGCAGGACCAGGTTGAGAAAGGCGGCGAAGGGCTCCTGGTTGATGCCCGCAGGCTCGAGGGCGGCCAGCGCGTCGGACAATTCCTGATCGGCTTTCGCTTCCGCTTCGTCCAGGCTCATGATCGCGGCGTAAGTCTGCTTGCCGAGATCCGCACCCGCATCCTTGCCCGTGGCGCTGCTGGCGCCCACCGCATCGAGCAGGTCGTCTAGAATCTGGAAAGCGAGCCCGGCGTGGGTGCCGAAGGCCCGCAGCGGCGCCAGGGCGTCTCTTTCGAGGCCGGCGATTCGGGCCCCTGCCTCCAGGCAGAGCACAAAGAGCGCGCCGGTTTTCTGGTACTGAAGCTGTGCCAGCGCTTCCGCGTCGGCGTGATCGTTGAGCTCTCGCAGGTCTTTTTCCTGGCCCGCGCAGAGCCCTTCGGTGCCGATGGACAGCGACAGCGCGTTGACCAGGTCGACCTTCACCTCAGGAGCCAGTCGGGGATCTCTGCCGATCAGGCCGAAGGCATCGCTGATCAGCGTGATGCCGCCGAGAATGGCGATGTCTTCGCCATGGGCGATGTGGTTGGCTGGCTTGCCGCGTCGCTGACTGGCGTTGTCCATGCTGGGCAGGTCGTCAATCATCAACGACGCGGTGTGCACCATCTCGATCGCGCAGGCAGCGTCCACAGCATCCATTGCCCGACCGCCGAGTGCTTCAGCGGTCAGGACAGTGATCAGCGGGCGCAGCCGCTTGCCGCCATCGAGCAGGCTGTAACGTATGGACTGCTTCAGACGGGGGGCCGATCCGGTGACCGCGGGGGCGATCTCTGCCAGGCGATTCTCGATCTGGTCGCGAATTCCTGCGAACTGCTCCGGATAATTCGGCGTATCCGGTTTTGCCTCACTCAAGGGTGATGACCTCTCCAAAGTGCCCGGTGCGGCTGGCTTTCCCCTCGCTTTCCCGGGCGTCAACTCGATTCTGTTATCGCCGAGCCGGCCTCAAACTCACGTCAATTTACTGCCCGAATGCTGGGGTTGGTAATGACGTCAATTGAGTTGCCTGAACGGTTCGGCTTTCTTTATCGGCACGAATTATCGCCTGTTATCGGCTTCTCGTAAAACGCTTACAAGTACTGGTCGAGACGGGCTGGCGCCAGCTGGCGGCCACCGGCTGAGAGAACTGGGTCAGGTCAGAAGAAATAGAAGCGCTTGATCGCAGCGCGGATGGCGTCGTTACCTACGGTCGGCTGCCGCGCCCGGACGATCATCAGGCCATCCTCACGGGCCATGCAGCGCTCGCAGCTGAACGTGGACAGCGGGGTCACCTCAGCGTACAGCGAGCGCAGCAGCTCGAGCTCGAAACCGACCGCGATCACGTCCGAGAAGTCTGCCTCCTCATTCCACAGATGGTAGTTCACATGGCCGGAATAGGCCTCAGGCAGCGCCCCGGCATCGAGCTGGTTGAGGGCGCCGGCCTGGCCGAAAAAGGCCGCCACCAGGGTCACCTGTTCCTGCTCCGCTGCGGGCAGCGCCTGATACTGCCGGCGAACCTCAGCGGTGAGTTCCGGCCAGGCGTGCATCTCCGCAAAGTGCGGGAAGTAGCGGCCCATGGGCGCCGGTCCCGTACCCGGCGCGCCCTGCTCGCCATCGCGAATGAAGTCTGCCGCCTGCTGGAGGACGGCGGGTGGCAGCACGGGCGCTGCGATCGGGATGGAAAAGACGCCGGAGAACGCCATGCTGACCACAAAGCCGCGACGGACCGCATGGCGATCGGCCAGCCAGCGTTCCCAGAGCAGGGCGCCGAATATGCTGAAGAGGATGAACAGCGGCGTGGCGAAGTAGAACTTCACGCCGGCGATCATGAAGATGGCCAGGCAGATTACGGCTGCCGTGCCGAGCAGGCGGACAGTCCGGTCCCTGGCAATCAGGCCGTAGATCAGTCCGGGCAACCAGATCAGCAGGAACGGTGGGTTCATGGTGGCGATCAGGCCGAATACCGGCTGGTCGATCACCATGGCTTCCGGTGCCTCGGCGTTGTAGGCGGAGATGAACTCGATGAAGAGCCAGTCGTTGGCAAACTGCCAGTACAGGAAGGGGCTGACGATCAGCAGCATCAGGAGCACGGCCAGCCAGATCTCTCGCCGCCGCAACAGCTCCCGGGCGTAAAGCGCTACCGCAGCCGCCAGGCCGAGAAACCAGGCCGGGATCGCCAGCTTGGTGAGCAGGGCGAGGCCGAAGATGGCGCCCAGGCCATACATGTAGGCTGGCTGCGCCTCTCGAGTTTCCTGCAGGTAGCGGATCAGGAGCCAGAACCCGGCTGCCCACCAGAGCTGATCGAGCACGTTCATGGTCAGAATGGACTGCACCGAGAGGAAGGCGGGTGCAAACAGCACCACAAAAGCCGTCAGCCACTGCGCCGTCCGCCCGCCGCCGAGCAGGCGAACGATGTCGACGCTGATCAGGGTGACGCCGATGCCGACCACGCAGGCGAAGCCGCGCAGCACCAGCAGGTCCTGCCCGAATGCGCCGGTCAGGGCAGCCACGACCCAGGCGATGGCCGGTGGGAAGTCGACGTAGCCGAGCGCCAGACGCTCTGCCGCATCGAGAAAGTAAAGCTCATCGGAGAGGTAGCCATAGGCCCGGCCGGCGACCGCGAAGATCGCCAGCTTCACCACCGCGCAGAACAGCCAGAGGCGGTAGTTCGGCGCCGGACGATCAGCCACCTCGTGCACCCGCTACTTGCTGGCGCGCCAGGTGTAGAGTTGGGTGATGGCGTAGTTCCAGACCGCGCCGACGACGATGCCGGCGAATCCGGCGAGGAACCAGCCGGTGTCCTCTGCGAACAGGTAGCCGGCGACACCGACGTTGGCGACCGCACCGATCGAGCAGGCCAGCACGAACGAGATCCAGCCGCGCAGCCAGTCCATCCCTTTCAACTGCAGATCCCGGTAGGTGATCACGTTGTTGATCACGAAGTTGGCGGTCATGGCGACCAGCGTGGCCCAGACCTGGCTGGTGACGAAGCCGTAGTCCAGCGCCTGGTACAGCGCCGCAAGCACCGCCATGTGCACGAAGACGCCGATCCCGCCGACGGCGATGAAGGCGACGAAGCGAACCGGCACCCAGCGGCCGACCAGCTTGTCCAGCAGCAGCATGCCGTAATCCCAGATCGCCTGATTGTCGAGCTTCGACTCGCCGGCATGGCGCTCCCCGAATGAGTAGGGCAATTCCTTGAAGCGCAGGGGTTCGGGAGAGGAGGCGAACAGGTCCATGAGGATCTTGAAACCGATCCCCGACAGGTTGCGCATGCAGCCCTCGAAGGCTTCGCGGCGAACCATGAAAAAGCCGCTCATGGGATCGAGCAGGGTCTCCGGCACGACCATGCGCGACAGGCGGGTTGCCAGCTCCGACTTCTTCGCCCGGTCGTCAGAAAACGCATCCGCATCGCCGCCGTCCACGTGGCGGCTGCCGACCACGATGTCGAGCGGCTCAGCGGTCAGGGTTTCGTACATCGTCGGCAGCAGCCGCTCGTCGTGCTGCAGGTCCGCGTCCATGACCGCGATGCAGGGGGCGCTGGAGGCCAGCATGCCTTCGATGCAGGCGGATGACAGGCCGCGGCGTTCGATCCGCTGCAGGCAGCGGACCCGACCGTTTTCCTGGCCGAGCCGACGGGCTTCCGCCGATGTGCCATCGGGGGAATCGTCATCCACGAAGATCACTTCCCAGTTCACCTGGCCCATGGCGGCGCCGATTTTGTCCACCAGCACGGCGAGGTTGGGCGCCTCGTTGAAGGTGGGCACGACGATGGATAACTGGACACTAGGCGTCATACAGACTCACGCGTTATGCTCGCTGGGAATCAAAGGGCGTGGATTGTAGCCGTTTTGACCTGTCGATTTCGAAATTCCTCACGCTATCTGGCGCTGCTTTTACTGTTGCCGCTGCTGCCACTGACGGCCGCGCAGGCGGAACCGCCGCCGGTCGATCCCGACGCGCTGTCGCTGATCGACCAGTTCGGTGAGACCGGCGGGCTCGCCACGGACGCCGCAGGTCTGCAGGTGGCCATCGTCGTCTCGGCGAAGCGGTTGCGCCGGCTGAAGGCCTGGGAGCAGGCGATTCGCGAGATCGATACCGAGGTGCCCATCGTCCGGGTGGCGGACGTCCCGAGGACGGCGCCGACCGAGTACGAAAGCGTCGCGGAGAAACTGCGCAAGCGGCTGCCCCCGGACGTCAACGTGCTGGTGGATCTGCAGGGCGTCTGGGCGGCTGCTTACGCCCTCGACGTGAACGTGCCGAACGTGCTGATCTTCGATGGCAGCGGCGCGCTGCTGGCGGTGCACTCCGGCATGTTCAAGAAGTCCTACGCCGAGTCGCTGCAGGCAGATCTGCAGACGCCACCGCCCACTGCCGGATCTTAGCCGCCGTAAGCCTTCCGGCTTGCCAGCATTCGGGCCAGTAACCAGCCACCGATACCCGCCGCGATCAGCAGGCCAATCGGCAGCGCCACGGCCAGCAGGTCATCGCCGCGCCAGAACACGCCGCTGTAGGCTTCCAGGGCCCAGGTGTTGGGTGTCAGCCAGCCGAGGTCCTTGAGCACGTCCGGCATCAGGAACCTGGGCACCATGCTGCCGCCCAGGGCTGAGAGCACGAGGATCACGGTATTGGCCACGGTCTGTGCCTGACGCCGGGTCGCGCAGGCGGTGGCCAGCAACATGGCGAGCCCGGCACAGGCGATGGACGAGGCCAGGGAGATCACCAGCCAGGGCCCGAGATGCCCGGGCAGGTCCACGCCGTAGATCAGCCAGGCGACCGCAAAGATCACGGTCACCTGGACCATCCCCTGACCGACCACGTAGAGGAACTTGCCGTTCACCAGCACGCCGATGCCGCCGGGTCCTGCCAGCACCCGGTCGAGGATGCCGGTTTCCTCTTCTTCGAGCAGAGAAACGGCGCCGTGTACGGAAGCGAACAGCAGAAACATGAAGGCGACCGCGCCGGCGGAGTAAGCGACCAGGTTGACGGACTCGCCGCCGATGACCGACTCCCGGGCGAGCAGATCCTCGAAAGACCAACCCACTTCCCGACCCGCCGCTGCATCTTCGCGCATCTCGACCAGGCCCGCGTCCACCTCCTCGCGCTGCTCGTCGTCCAGGGTCAGGAACTGGTTCTCCAGCTCCGCCACCACGTTGCCCATGGCCACGTCCGGCAACGCCGAGAAGTAGGCGCGACGGATCTGGCCGGTGAGCATGGGCTCTGCCACGCCGCGCGCGGGATCGACCACAACCAGCAGCGGCGCGGCGCCGAAGCCGCCCGCAGACTCCAGCGGTTCCGCATCCGCCCGGATGATGAGACCAATGTCGGCGATGCCGGACTTCACCCAGGCGCGTACCTCCTCGCGGCTGCCGAGGGCCTCCGGCAGCAGCGTCAGCGTCGCGTTTTCTTCGAGCGCGCCAACCAGGCGGTTGCTGGTTTCGCTGCCCACCTCGTCCAGCACGGCAACCTTCAGGTTCAGGCTGTCGCCGGTGGTTGCGGTGAAGATCTCCGCCATGATCACGAAGAAGACCGCGGGCAGAAAGAAGCTCATCAGCAGCGCGCCGCGATCGCGCAGCAGGCCAAGCAACATGGCTCTGAAGATTGCCAGGCTCACAGGATCAGCTCCTCCCCGGTGAGGCGGAGGAACACGCCTTCCAGGCTCGGCTCGCGAACCCGTATCTCCGCCGCGGACAGACCCATGTCCGCCAGCCGGTGATTCCAATCGGTGACCCCGTCATAGCCGTGATCCACCCCCCCGGTCCAGGTGCGGCCGCCATGAATGGGCGACAGGCCGGCTGCGACCAGATGCCGGTGCTGCTCAGCGTCGGGCAGCCCGGCAAGCGTGATGGTGATTTCCTTGTGCTCACCGAAGACCGCGGTAATCAGCTGCTCCGGTGCGCCTTCCAGGCGAACCTGACCGGCGATGAGAAAGACGACGCGATCGGCCAGGCTGGTGGCCTGCAGCAGATCGTGGGTGGTCAGCAGGATGCCGAGGCCGTCGGCGCGCAGGCGTCGGAGCAGCTCATGAATGCGCTCGCGGGCATTGACGTCGACCCCGACCGTGGGCTCATCGAGCATCACCAGCGTCGGTCGGTGCAGAACGCTGGCAACGATGTTCAGGCGCCGCTGCATGCCGCCGGAAAGGGTGTCCACCCGGTCGGCGGCCCTGTCTTCGAGACCGCTCCAGGCCAGCGCTTCCTCGATCCGCCCGGGCAGCGAGCTTTTTTCCACCCCCATCATGCGGCCGAAGACCTCCAGGTTTTCGCGGACGGTCAGGTAAGGGTAGAGGGCGATTTCCTGAGGCACGAAGCCGAGGCTCTGGCGCACGCTGACATCGCGACGTGGATTCCCACCCGCCAGGTGAGCCTGACCGGCGTCCGGCGCGATGCGCCCACAGGCGGTGCCGAGCAGCGTGGTCTTGCCGGCGCCATTGGGTCCGAGCAGCACCACCAGCTCGCCGGGCGCAACGCTGAGGGACACCTGATCAAGAACCTGGCGACCGCCGAGGCTTTTCTCGATGCCGTCGAGATTCAGGAGGTGAGATGTGCCGGCGCTGTCGGGAGAGGGGTTGCTGGCGGTCAACAGTCCCCCACACGCTTACCGGCGATGGTGGACTGCATGCTCACGGACTGCTCGCCGACGCTCACCACCACGTCGCTGACCATCTCGTAGGTTTCGCTCAGGTAGCTGCCGTTGACCTTCATGGTCATGTCGCCGTCAGGGGCAGCGCAGTCGATTCGCATGCGGATCTCGCCGCCCTCCATCAGGAAGTCAGCGACGTTGCAGCTCTTGCCCTCCGGGAGGTCGGCGAACACGGAAGCCGGGTCTTTCTCCAGGTCTTCCTGGGTCATGCAGTTCTGGGTCGTCACCGTGGTGTCCGGCATCAGCCCGTCGCTGAAGTGAGTGGTTGTGGTCACTTCGTAGTGACCGGGCGCGGGCAGATCCTGAGCCGTCGCGGCGGTGGCCATTGCGGCGGCGGCCAGAAGCGCCAGCGCGCGGCGCGAAAGTGGGCCGTGCGCCCGGGTATGGCTGGTGGGTTTCTGCATGGGTATCTCCACGGTTCCTGGCAGCCGCTTCGGCCGGCCAATCGAGGCCGCTATCCTAATGCAGAGCGAAGCCCAGGGACATCCGTGCGGGAGCGCCGGCCGGATAGCGCTGCTCGTTGCTGCGAGGCATACTCGGCCTCTTTTTTCTCCGGGGAACGACCATGAAAGGCACAGTACATTACGAAACCCGCGGCAACATTGCCCTGATGACGGTGGACAATCCGCCGGTCAACCCGCTGTCCAGCGGCGTCCGGCAGGGTCTCTACGATGGCGTCGAGAAGGCGCTGGCGGACGATGCGGTTGAAGCGATCGTGCTCACCGGCGCCGGCCGTGCCTTTATTGCCGGCGCCGACATCTCCGAGTTCGGCAGCGCTGCACAGGAAGGGGTGGGCCTGCATGAAGCCCTGGTGATGATGGAGAACAGCACCAAGCCCATCGTTGCCGCGATCAACGGCACCGCCTTCGGCGGCGGCCTGGAAGTGGCGTTGTGCTGCGACTATCGGGTAGCGGCACCGAGCGCGCCGGTTGGCCTGCCGGAAGTAAAGCTGGGGCTGCTGCCCGGTGCCGGCGGCACCCAGCGCCTGCCGCGGCTGATTGGTGCGGAAAAAGCGCTCGGCTTCATTCTTTCCGGCGACCCCATTCCAGCCCCGGCGGCGAAGGCACTGGGCATCGTTGATGAGGTTGTCGAGGGCGACGTGGTGGAAGGCGCCATCGCGTTCGCCGGCCAGGTGCTCGCCAATGGCGGCAGCACGCGCAAGATTCGCGACGAGTCGCAGATGGTGGAAGCCGATCGCGGCAACGAGCAGATCTTCGCCGATGCGCGGGCTCAGGCTGCCCGCCGGATGCGCGGCCGGTTCGCGCCGGAGATGATCATCCAGTGCGTGGAGGCGGCGGTAAACCTGCCGGACTTCGACGCCGGCATGAAGGTCGAAGGGGAGTGCTTCGCCCAGTGCCTGAATCATCCGCAACGGGCTGCCCTGATCCACCTGTTCTTCTCCGAGCGGGAAGTGGCGAAGATCCCGGACATTCCGAAAGACACGGCGCAGCGGGAAGTAGCCACGGCAGCCGTCATCGGCTGCGGGACCATGGGCGGTGGTATCTCCATGTCTTTCGCCAACGTGGGCATCCCGGTGAAGATCCTGGAGATGAACGAGGAAGCGCTGGAGAAGGGCCTTGGCGTCATCAAGCGCAACTACGACATTCAGGTCAGCCGCGGCCGCATGACCGCGGAGCAAGTCGATCAGCGCATGAGCCTGCTGACCGGCACCACCCGCTACGAAGATCTGGGCGAAGCGGACGTCATCGTCGAGGCGGTGTACGAGAACCTGGACCTCAAGTGCGAGATATTCGGCCAGCTGGATAAGGTCGCCAAGCCGGGCGCCATCCTCGCCAGCAACACCTCCGGGCTCGATGTGGACAAGATGGCAGACGCTGCCGGTCGGCCTGGCGACGTGATCGGCATGCACTTCTTCTCGCCAGCCAACGTGATGCGCCTGCTCGAAGTGGTGCGTGGCAGCAGGACCAGCGACGATGTCATCTCCACGGTGATGAAGCTCGGCCGGCGGCTGAACAAGATCGCCGTGCTGTCGGGCAATGCGCCCGGCTTCATCGGCAACCGGATGCTCGGCCAGTACACCCGGCAGGCGGGCGAGATCATCCTGCAGGGCGCCACGCCGTATCAGGTGGACAGCGTCATGAACGGCTTCGGCATGCCCATGGGGCCGTTCCAGATGAACGATCTGGTGGGGCTCGATCTGGGCTGGCGGGCGCGGCAACTGGCCGGCGTGGCGCCGGAAGACGTGCCGATCACAGCGCGGGTAGCGGACAAGCTCTGCGAGCTCGAGCGGTTCGGCCAGAAAACCTCGCGTGGCTTCTACATTTACCCCGAGGGCAGCCGGGCCGGACAGCCGGATCCGGAAGTGGTGGAAATCGTCGAGCAGACCTCCGCCGAGCTCGGCATCGAGCGTCAGGAAGTGGCGGACGACGAGGTGCTGAAGCGCTGTCTCTACCCGCTGATCAACGAGGGCGCACGGATTCTCGAAGAGGGTATCGCCCTGCGCCCCTGCGACATCGACATCGTCTACATCAACGGCTACGGCTTTCCGGAAGTCACGGGTGGGCCCATGTTCTGGGCCGACCAGCAGGGTCTCGACAACGTCCTGGCTGACATCAAGCGTTACGGCGAGCTCTATGGCGGTGATGCCTGGGAGCCCGCTCCCTTGCTGGAGAAGCTTGTGGCGGAAGGCAAAGGGTTCGCGTCGCTGCAGTGATGCAGAAACTGGACCGTTGCCGATACGCGCCTGCTAACGGCGGGCGCTGCTCGGCAGCCAGTCCTGGGGCACGTTGTCCTCCACCAGCTGCTTGATGCTGAAGGTGCCGATGTCGTGCTCGGCGCCGACGTCCAGCGCCAACCTGGAGATGTCGTTGGTCCGGGCGAACACCATGGCGTTCGGGTACTTCCGCTTCAGCCAGAGCGCCGTGCGCAGGTTGTCCTCGGCGCTGCCGGTGCCGAGCAGGATGGTCGGTTCCTTGGCGTCCAGATCTTCCATGTCGGTGAGTTTGCGCCAGACGTCCGGATGCGAGATGTCGCCCTGCAGCACCACGCGCTCATAGTTGCCGCTGATGCGCTGCTGCTCTTCGGCGACCAGCAGCCGCCGGTTGGCATCGATGTCCAGCACGTACATCCGTTCGATCTCGTCATCGGCAATGGCGTCCAGCTCCTCCATCACGGTCTGCCCGAAGCGGCCGAAGCCGGCGATGATGATCACGTCCCGCTGTGCCGTCTGCTGGAACTGCTCGATCAGCGCATGTTGCACCAGCCCCTGAGCGGCCAGGTGGTAGGAGTTGAAGGTGATGCAGTGTTTGGCGACGGCGGTGTCCTGCATGGAGCGCATGAAGCGCAGGTTGTGGCAATGCAGAACGATGCGTGAGCCCAGGCTCGGATAGTCCGCCAGCGCCTTGGTGGCGGCCTCGTAGGCGAGAAAGTCATTGTCGCCGAGAAAAACCAGCTGCCTGGCTTTGCGCAGCTTCAGCTCCTTGCGGATGAAGCGGTGCGAGATGTCGCCGGAAAGCGTCTTTACCCCGAAGGTCTGATCCAGCTCGTCAGCGCGAACCGGGTCCATGGTCTCGTCGACCACGACTATGTCGGTGCGGCTGATGGTGCCGGCGGAGACGGCACTCTGCAGGATTCGCAGGTAGCTGGTGGTGAGCTCGCCGGAGCCGACGATGACAATGTGATCCGCCAGCATGCGCAGCTGCCAGCGGCCGGGCCGCATCACCCGGAGCACGGCCTCGATCACGGCGGATGCCATTAGCAGCGGGCAACCGAAGTAGGCCAGCCAGAGCAGGGCGCGGCCGATCAGCGGGCCGCCGACGGGCGTGCCGAGATCCAGCCCCCCGACCACAAAGAGCCCCAGGCTGTAGTAGGCCTTGGTCAGCAGCCCGGCGTCGACGGCTTCCGGCCGTTCCGACAGGCCGACCCCCATGAGCATGGCCGACAGGCCGGCGCCATAGAGGAGCAGGGCGACGAACCAGCGCCAGTTCACGGAGAACGTCTGGCCCGTTGGTTCGCTGTCGGGCGCCGCGGCTTCCGGGGTGTTCATGTGGGTCTCCTCGATCAGGGTCGGAGGGTTGCACAAAGCAGGGCCATCAGCCAAGGTTCGCAGCTTCTGATGCTCGAGGAAGCCACATGACGAACACGGAGCGGGTGCTCGCGTACATCGATGCCTGGAACCGGATGGACTGGGCGGCGGTGGAAGAAGCCCTGGCGGACGATGTGGTCTACCACAACATTCCCATGCAGCGGCTGGAAGGCAAAGCCACCGCCATGGCCTTCATCACCGGGATGCCGGCGGAAGGAGTGGATTGGCAGATGATTGCGATCGCCGAAAACGCCGACGGGGTTGTGCTCACAGAGCGGGTCGATAACTTCGACATAGCCGGCGGCAAGAAAGTGAGCCTGCCGGTCATGGGCACCTTCGAGTTCACCGACGGCAAGATCAGCGCCTGGCGCGACTACTTCGATCTTGCCACCTTCACCAACCAGATGGCCTGAAGCATGAATTACGAACAGAGAGATGCGGTTGCTGTGCTCAACCTGGATGACGGCAAGGCGAACGCGGTCAGCCACGATCTGATCAGCTTCGTCAGCGAGGGCCTGGATCGCGCCGCCGAAGAGGCCGGCGCCGTCGTCCTGCACGGCAGGGAAGGGGTGCTCTCGGCTGGGTTCGACTTGAAGGAGATGGCCAAAGGCGCCGACGCGGCAGCCGCCCTGGTGGGGAGAGGGGCTGAGTTCTTTCTCCGGCTGTTTTCGCTGCCGCAACCTCTGCTGATCGCGTGCACGGGGCACGCCATTGCCGCCGGCGGGTTCATGCTGCTGTCCGCAGACAACCGAATCGGCGCGGCCGGCGACTTCAAGATCGGCCTCAACGAAACGGCCATCGGCATGACGATCCCGGTATTCGGGCGCGAGCTGGCGAAAGCCCGGCTGGCGACGCAACACGTCACCCGGGCCTACGTGCAGGCTCATCTCTACGATCCGGACGGGGCGATGGCTGCCGGCTTTCTCGACAAGGTGCTGCCGCCTGAGCAGGTGCTGGATGGCGCTGTGGCCGAAGCCAGCGCTCTCGCCGAGTTGCCGGCAGAAAACTACGCGGGCAACAAGCTGGAGATCAGAGCGCCCTACATCGCCACCATCGAGGCGAGCATCGGCTGATCAGGTCGGCACGTGGGTGGTGGTCACCTCGGCCAGCAGCCGGTCATCGTCACCGCGGATTTCTGTGCGGATTACCGTGATCCGCCGGCCGACCCGAACCGGGGTGGCGTAGCCGCGAATCGTGCCGCCCTGCTGGTTGGCGAGCATGACCGCGTGCAGATCGACCCCGACCATGAACTTCTGCTCGCCGGTCTTCTCGAAGTAGGCTCGATTGGCCGCCCCCGTTGAGATGTTGTCCGCCAGCGAGATGATCACGCCGCCGTTGATGTTGCCGGTCGGGTTGCAGTGGTGCGGCTCGATGACAATCTGCGCCTGCCCGGCGACGGGATTCTCGCCATCGATGTAGTCCATGCCGATGTAGCGGTCGAATGTGGTCATGGCTCAGCTCGGCATCTCTTTGATGTAAACGTCCTGCTTGCTGTACGGGATCTCGATGCCGGCCCCGTTCAGGGCCTTGTACGTTGCCATCAGCAGGTCGTGCCGGATCCTGCCGCCGTCCTCGGGGTTCTCGATCCACACCAGCAGCTCGAAGTCCAGGCTCGAGGCGCCGAAACCACGCATCCGCACCCGTGGCTCGGGATGGGCTCTCGCCTCCGGATGAGACTTTCCGACCTCGAGCAGGACGTCGCAGACCTGATCCACATCGGATCCGTAAGCCACGCCCACCGGAATCCGCTGCCGCATCTGCCGGGCCGGCCCGCCGCTCTCGTTGACGATCTTGGCCGCCGCGATCACGCCGTTGGGGATGGTGATCTCGATGTCGTCCCGGGTCATCAGCCGGGTGCTGCGCAGGCCGATCGCCGAGACCTTGCCCCGCTCGCCGCTGTCGAGGTTGATGTAGTCGCCGATCTTGTAGGGCGCGTCGGCGACGATGAAGAAGCCGGAGAACAGGTTCGCCAGGGTGTCCTTGGCGGCAAAGCCGACGGCAATGCCGACGATGCCGGCGCTGGCCAGCCAGCCTACCGGGTTGATACCCCAGATCAGCAGCAGCGCGTAGCTGCCGAAGAGGATGGTCAGGAGCTTGGCGGAGAGGTCGAACAGCGGCATCGTCCGCTCCTCGACCGCCGCAAATCGGGGTTGGCTGGAGAGCTGATCGAGGAGCTCGGTGGACAGGCGCAGCGCCGCCCGCATCCAGCTGACCACGATCACCGACAGCAACGCCTGAATGAGGAGATCGGCCCCGAACGGCAGCTCGGCGACTTTAACTGCCAGGGTCAGGCCGAAGTAGAGCACGGTGGTGGTCAGCGGTTTTTCCAGCTGCTGCACGAATACCGTGCGAACGATGCCGTTACCCGCCCTGCCGAGCTTCGCGGCGAGAGGGAAAAGCAGGTAGCGGAACAGCGCGCCAATCAGCAGGCTTGCGGTTGCCACCACCAACCCTGCCAGCAACGGCAGCTGATCGATCATCTGCCAGGCAGGCTGCGCGAAGGCCGGCAGCCAGTCGACCACGTCCGGCAGCTGATCCATGACCGGCGGTGCGGTGACCGGATCGGCAGCCGATTCTACGGCTGCCGGAGCTGTCTGCGCTTGAGCGTTGCCTGCATCCATGGAAAGCATGATCGCCGATTCGTGGTTAATCGGCGAGTACGGACTCCAGGGTCTGCCAGTCCGGTGCGCGATCGGCACCGAGGTTGAGCGGAATGACGATGATGCCGGTTGCGCCGTTTTCCCGGCGCTCCTCGAGCTTGTCCCGCACCCGCTGCAGCGGCCCCAACGCCACCAGTGCGTCCAGCAGCCGATCGCTCGGGCCCTGCTCGTAGTCCGCAGGCTCGAATCCCTGCGCCTTCCAGGCTCGCTGGTAGTTAGGGAGGTCGGTGTAGATGCCGACCGCACGCCTGGCCATCTTCCGCGCGACCTCGATGTCCTCGTGCACCGCGACCGGCTGCATCACCAGCAGCGCCTTGCCGCTCAGATGGCTGGCGGCTTCGGCGATGTAGCTGCTCGTCGACAGGTACATGAACACACCGTCGGTTCGCTGGCGGGCGAAGTCGATGAGCTTGGGGCCGTGGGCGGCCAGGTAGACGGGCGGTTTGCCTTCGGCCTTGAAGCCGAGTTGCCAGGCTTCCATGGCATCGAAGTAGCTCGTCAGCTTCTCAACCGGCGGCAGCCAGTCGTGACCCCGCATGCTGTTGCCCACCACGTTGGAGACCCCGAGCCCGAGGCTGAAGCGGTCGTCGAAAATGTCCGCCAGCGTCGCCGCAGCGGCACGGGTAGCCATGGCGTCGCGCACGTACACGTTGGCGATGGCCGTGCCGACGCGCACCGAGCGGGTTGCGGCGAGCAGCGAGGCCGCGGTGACGAAGGGTTCCCGGCCAAAAATCTCCGGTACCCAGAGGGTGTGGATGCCAAGCGCTTCCGCCTGCCGGCCGCAATCAGCGATGGCAGAGCCGGCAACGGCATCGGCGTTGAGCATCAGCCCGGTCTGCATGATCCGCTCAGGCCGCCGGTGCGACTTCGTCGAACAGCGCTGGGAGGTCCTCGTCTTCGGTGTTCAGCAGCCGATCGAGGAAACCATGGAAGTGCTGACCACCGCCTTCGTTGCGGCCGAACATCACCTCGGCGCCCGGTCGATGCATCAGTGCCCGTTGCTGGGCCAGACCGGTGGCATAGTCTTCCACCTCGACCACGTACTCCAGCAGCTTGAACTGCTCGTGGGCGGCTTCACGCATCTCGTCGGTGGCTGGCAGTTCGGCCATCACGTAGTTCTGCACCGTTCTCGACTCCAGGGGCGTATCGCCAGGGAACAGCTGGCTCACCATGACGCCGCGGCCGCCACCCCCATCGAACCCGGCGATGGAGATGTGCGGAAAGATGGTCCAGACGCTGGTGGTCAGGGCATCGACCGGCCACTCGGATTCCGGTCGCTCCCGCAGCTTGAACAGCTCCGGGTTGGGGCTGGAAACACGCTGGTGCGGTCCGTAGGCGTAGTAGAGCGCCTGGTTCGGCATGTTGGAGCCGAACGTGTTCTTGTGCAGCACGGGCAGGTGGTAAAGGTCCATGTAGCCGTCATAGGCAATCTTCCAGTTCGGACCAGCGATGGTCCGGTCCTCGAAGAGCTCCCAGGACTCGAAGCCGAAGTGGGCGAGCAGGTGGTCGTAGCCGCACAGGAAGCGGTCCAGATCCAGTGGCGAGTTCGGATCCAGTGTTACCCAGATCATGCCAGCCCGCTCACCGCAGGGAAGCCGGGTGAGGCCGTGACAGGACTTGTCGATCTCGCCGAAGTCCTCTTCGGAGTAGATGTTCAGCAGGTTGCCGTCGTGGTCGAACGTCCAGGCGTGGTAGGGGCAGGTGAAGCGCATCTTCCGGCCGCGTGGCTCGGTCATGATCACCGCGCCCCGGTGCGAGCAGGAGTTGATGAAGGCCTGCACCGCGCCGGATTCCGTGCGTACCATCAGCACCGGCACCCCGCAGACTTCGATGGTCTTGTAGTCGCCGGTGCTCTTCAGCTCACAGCTCATCGCGAGCATCAGCGGCATGCGTTTGAAGACCCGATCCATCTCCAGGCGCCAGCGGTCCTCGTCGTAGTAGTGCGAAGCCGGCACCTTGAGCACAGCGTCCGTCTTCTCTAGCTCTCCGGACTCGATCACAGCCATGTTGTGATGAGCCATCTCGATGAGCGTGGCGAACGAATTGTCGGCGGTCGTCTTCCTCGTCTGGCCCATTCCCTTTACCTCGTATCAGGTACTGAACTGGTTGCTGTTTAGCACATTTGCTGTGGTGGCAGGTTGATCAGGGTACGACCAACATCTTACCCATGTGGCCGCCCGTCAGCAGGGTGATGAGCGCATCCGGGAAGTTCTCCACCCCTTCGACGATGTGCTCGGGCATCTTCAGGCTGCCGTCGGCCAGCCAACCGGCCAGCTTCGGCACGGCCTCAGGGAACTTGTCGGCGTAGTGATCGACGGTAAAGCCTGCCATCATCGCGTTCCGTTCCGCCAGGCGCAGGTACAGCTTCGGTCCTCGGACGTCGCTGAGGTCGTCGTACTGCGAGATGGCGCCACAGATGGATACCCGGCCGCCGGTCCGGAGCCGGTCCAGCAGCACGTCCAGCAGCTCGCCACCCACGTTGTCGAAGTAGACGTCGACGCCGTCCGGCGCCAGCTCGTCGAGCCGGTTGCCCACGTCGTCGTTTTTGTAGTCGACGGCCGCATCTGCGCCCAGGGTTTCGGTGAGGAAGCGGGTTTTCTCCGGCCCGCCGGCGATGCCGATGACGCGCGCGCCATGGATCTTCGCCAGCTGGCAGGCGACGGAGCCCACCGCACCTGCGGCCCCGGAGACCACCACCGTGTCGCCTTCGTTCACGTGCACGACTTCCAGCAGGCCAACGTAGGCGGTCAGGCCGGTGGTGAGGCCGAGCGCGCCCAGATAGGCCGCGGGTGGCGCGATGCTGGTGTCGATCTTCTGAAACATGGCGGCCGGCATCTGGGCATGGGTCTGGGCCATCATGGGGCCGTTTACCCAATCGCCGACGGCCAGGCTGTCGGAGGTGCTGTCGATGACCTCGCCCACACCGAGCGCAACCACCGGCGCACCGATCGGGATCGTGGCGTGAATGCCGCCTTCCTCGAGGGTGGTGCGGATGAAGGCATCCACCGACAGGTACTTGACCGCTACCGTGACCTGATCCTCGCCGAGCGGCAGCAAGTCCACCTCCTCGAGACTGAAGTCCTCCAGCTTCGGCATCCCGTCCGGGCGGGTTTTCAGGGTGACGCGTTTACAGGTGCTCATCAGGGACCTCCCGAGACGTTGATGCACTGACCGGTGATCCACTCCGAGGCTTTCGAGCAGAGGAACAGCGCCGCGGCGCCAAGATCTTCCGGGGTTCCGAGACGCCCGGCCGGCAGCTGCAGCATCCGCTCCAGATTCGGCAGGTCATCTTCCGTCAGCTTCATCGCCTTCATCATGATCTCGGTCGGCACGGCGCCCGGCATGATGCAGTTGACGCGAATCCGCGGACCCAGCTCTTTGGCGAAGGTGCGGGTCAGCATGTTGACGCCGGACTTCGCCGCGCTGTAGTGACCGCTGCCCGGGATCACTTGCTCGGCGGCGAGGGAAGAAATGTTGAGCACCCGGCCGCCGTCTTCCATGAGTTCTGCTGCGATGCAGGTGGACGCCCAGATGGCGGTGAGGTTCAGCGCCATGGTGGCGTCCCATTCCTCCCGGGGCAGTTTGGTTAGCGGCATCTGCAGAGGTGAGCCCCCGGCGTTGTTGACCCAGACGTCGAGCCGGCCGAACTCCGAGCGGGCGGCTTCGGCGGTGCGGCGGAGCGCCGCATCGTCAGTCACGTCCGTGGTCACCGCGATGGCCTTGCCGTTTGCGGCCACGATCTCGCTGGCAACACGCTCAATCTCCTCGGTCCGGCGGGCTGCGCAGACGACGCTGGCCCCGGCGCCGGCCAGCACCTTGGCGATGCCTTCACCGATTCCCCTCCCGGCACCAGTCACCACGGCTACCTCACCGGATAGCCCGAACAGTTCGTCCAACATGTTGCTTTTTGCTCCCCTCTAGCTGTTCCGGAAAAAACCGTCAGGCCATCCGGTTTTTCCGATGATGCCTAAAACAGGGTGTTCACGTCCACCCGGGCGAGCCGCGCCGCCAGGCGTTCGCGCCAGCGGGCCATCATCTGCTGGCCGCGCCCGGCGTCGATGGCGATGTCGGGGGTGGGCATGAGGGAGGAGAGGGTGAGCACCAGGCCGCGCTGGTAGTCACGGAGGAAGGACGCCCAGGGGTAGTCCGGCACATCAAGAGCGCTGAAGTAGCGCCGCAGGATCTCATCTTCCGTGGCTTCATCCGCCTCAGCGGCCAGGGCGCTGCTCAGGAAATAGGCCACGTCGTAGGCGGCGGGTCCGGCCCGGGTGAGCTGCCAGTCGAGGTAGGCGCAACGCTCGCCATCGAAGCAGACGTTGTCCAGCCGCAGGTCGCAATGGATGAGCGTCCTCGGTGCCTCTGCCGTGAGGCGATTGGTGAGGGCCGCGTGGTGCTCGCCGAGCCAGGCCACGAAAGGCGCCAGCGACTCGTCCACCTCGGCCAGGTACTGGGGCAGGACCCGACGATACATGCCCTGGCGCATCCGCGAGTCGATGTCCATGGGCAGCAGCCAGAACTGCTCGTCCAGTTCGGGGGCGCCCCAGAAAGCGCGATGGGCGGGCGCGAACTGCTCGAGCACGCGGGCGCAGGCTTCCGGATCGGCGCCCGCAAATTGATCGCCCGGGCTGAACTCGGCGAGGTCCTCCATCAGGATCAGGTAGCGACGACCTTTGGCGCCAGCGATCCTGTTCCCCAGCCAGCTGATCAAGGGCGTGAAGAAGCCGGGCAGACCATCCAGGGCGCCGAGAATCTCCTTCTGCTTCGCCGAACCGGCATCCGGGTCGTAGTGGCTGTAGTAGATAACGGGTGTGCGCACCGGCACGCGATCAGCCAGCGCCTGGAAAAACAGCACCTCACGCTCGTAGACACCGAGCATCTCGCCCATCACCCGGTTGGCTTTCTTCGGCAGCTTGGCGATCAGGGTGTCAGGCAGTGTGCTGTCGTTGCCTTCGAGGCGCAGGCGGATGATGTCGCCTAGAAAACCCTGGCCCTGACCGAGGATCTCCTGCTGCACCCGGACGATGTTCTGGCCCAGCGCCCCCGTGAGCCACTCGGCGTTCAGCTCCTCCGGCAGTTCGGGAATCTGGGTTTCGGTATCCGGCATGGGCTCAGCGTTTCAGGATGGGGTCGTCACCGGGTCGAAAGTCGGCATGAGCTCGCCGCCAGCGTTCGAACGCCCGCAGAATGTGCGGCGGGTTGCCGTGGATCTCGGTGAAGCCTCTGGTGACGGCACGGGTATCGATGTAGGCGGCGTCGACGTCGTCGGCGAAAAGCCGGCAGGCCACTTCGAACCCGGCCGATTGATAGCGATCGATCTCCGCCTCGAAGTCGTCGACCAGGATGCCGATGTGGTGAAAGCCCTCTTCTCCGGGCGCGTACATGTCACGGTAGATGGAGGCGGAATCGTCGTGCTGCTGGATGAACTGGACCATTTGCTCATCCAGATAGCCGAAGGCGTACGACACGTCGGCCTCGATTTCCGTACCGCGATAGTCGAAGCGGTCGGTCCGGTGGTGCGGTACCAGCTGGAAAGGCCCGGCGCCGAGCAGCTCGGACCACTGCCGGCAGGCGCTCTCCAGATCGTTCACCAGGTAAGCCTGCTGAAAGAGCCCAGTCTTCATTTCATCCCCTCCGTGGAAGCAGTTACTATCATCAGTTGATGGGAACTGACAAGTTGCGAGACGACACCCGATGAGCGAATCAGCACTACCGACGGGCGTGGCCCTGACCCCGATCGACGAGGCGTTCAAGGAAGATCCGTATCCGATCCTCAGCAGGATTCGAGAATCGGCCAGGGTGCTGCACGATGAAGAACTCGGTCGCTACATCTACACCAGCCACGATGACGTGAAGCACATCCTTCGGGACAAGGATCTCTGGAGCGACCCGCGCAAAGCCAATCCGGGCACCTTCACCCGGGAGTTCCTCGGCGAGGAAGATACGGAGCCATCCATGCTGCTGATGGACGAGCCGGATCACCGCAGGCTGCGCATGCTGGTCAGCAACTCGTTCACTCCAGCTGCCGTGGCCCGCTGGCGTGCGCAGATCGAAGCAACGGTGCGGGCGGTGCTCGATCGGATAGAGACGGAGGAGTTTGATCTGATTGCCGAGTTCGCCGGTCCGGTTCCGACCATCGTCATCGCCCGCATGCTCGGCATCGACGAAGCCAAGGTGGACGACTTCAAGGCCTGGTCAGACACCTCCGTGAAGATCGCCTTCAACCCGTTCTCGACGCCGGAAGAACTGGCTGCCGGGCAGGAAGCCGGGGAAGCGCTGAACAGTTTTTTCCAGCAGGAGATTGCGGCGCGGCGTGCCGATCCCGGCGACGATCTGATTTCGGACATGATTCGTGCCGAAGCGGAAGGCGAGAAGCTGACGGAAACGGAGATCATCGGGCAGTGCAACCTGCTGCTGATCGCCGGCAACGTGACCACAACAGATCTGATCGGAAACGGCTGCAAAGCGCTGCTCGATAATCCTGAGCAGCTCGCGAAGCTGCGCGCGCAGCCGGAGCTGATCGAGAACGCAGTGGAGGAAATGCTCCGCTTCGACTCTCCTGTCACCAATTCCGGGCGCATTGCCAATCGGACCATCGACATCGGCGGCTGCCCCGTGCACCAGGGAGAGAGCCTGTCGACCTCGCTGGCCGCGGCAAATCGCGATCCGAACGTCTACCCGGACCCGGACAGCTTCGACATCGAGCGCGAGGACACACATCACCAGGCTTTTGGTGGCGGCCGCCACCTCTGCCTCGGCTCGCACCTGGCCAGGCTCGAGGCGCAGGTGGCCATTCTCGGCCTGATTGATCGCTACCCCGTGCTCGAGCACTCGAGCCGGGGACACGTTTACGCCAACGTGCCGAGCTTTCGCGGCATGACGGAATTCTGGGTTAAAGGGGAGAAGCAGTAATGAACATGCCGGTGAAAGGCAGCAACGAGGCACCCACCTGTCACGGCGGGCTGGAGAATCTGGACGAGGAGCACGACTACCTGATCGATGAGATCGAGGGCGAGATTCCGGCGGACCTGAAAGGCACTTTCGTCCGCAACGGGCCCGGGAGGCAGAAGATCGGCGGCGAGCCCTACGGCCACTGGTTCGACGGCGATGGCATGCTCAGCGTGTTCTCCATCGCCGACGGCAAGGCGCGGTTCAAGAACAGCTATGTGAAGACGCCCAAGTACGTCGAAGAGACCGCGGCGCAGGCGGTGGTCTATCGTGGCTTCGGCACTCAGATCCCGGGAGGCTGGTGGAAGAACGCTTTCAAGCTGCCGAAGAACCCGGCCAACACGTCGGTGATCTACCACGCTGGCCACCTGCTGGCGCTGAACGAAGGGGGGCTGCCCTGGGAGGTGGACGCCACAAATCTGGAGACGAAAGGCGAGTTCACGTACGACGGCGGTCTGTTCGGCAGGACCTTCAGTGCCCACGGCAAGATCCATCCGGATTCCGGCGACTACATCAACTTCGGCTCCGGCAGCGTGCGCCGCGGCCTGCGGCCGCCGCAACCCTGCCTGAACCTGTTCCGGATCGACAGCAGCGGCAAGGTCGTGGCCAGCAATCAGGCGGTCATCGACCGGTTCCCGTTCTGCCACGACTTTGCGCTCTCGGACAACTACGGCATCTTCTTCATCGGCAGCATTGTCTTCGGCAACATGGGCCGTTTCTTCATGGGCCTGAACAGTATCTCGGACCTGATCGGCTACGACGACAACCTGCCCATGAAGATCGCCGTGGTGGACCTGAAGACGCTGGAAGTCGTCCGCCAGTTCGAAACGGACGCGGGCGCCATCATCCACTTCGGCAACGCCTTCGAGGAAGGTGACGAGATCGTGGTGGACGGGATGTACACCGGCGAGTTCGAAGCGAACAACACGCTGGCGGACGTTTTCAACCCGGACGGCAGGTTCGGCGGCGGCACCTACAACCGTTACCGACTGAACATGAAGACGGGCGCGCTGACCTCGGAGACGATAACGGATGTGGAGTCAGAGTTTCCAACGTTCAACCCGCGCTTCGCAGGTAAGCGCCAGGCCTATACCTACACTGCCTGCTCCGTACCGAACGGCTCCGACAGCTTCTTCAACGGCTTTCAGAAGATCGATTTCGACGGCAATGCCAGCCTGGTGACCCTGCCACCGGGCTACTACGGCTCGGAGCCCATATTCGCGCCGCGGGAGGGCGCGACTGCAGAAGATGACGGCTACCTCCTCGAAGTCGTCTACAACGGTTTCGAGCATAAGAGCGAGCTGCACATCGTGCGGGCTCAGGACCCGACGGATCAGGTCGGCAAGCTGCATCTTCGGCATCACCTGCCGCACCAGTTTCACGGTCTGTTCGTCCCCGAAGTTCTGCTTCAGTAGAACTTCGCGAAGTTCCTGCTTCAGTAGAACTTCTTCGGGTCAGTCCGGCGCCACCAGCGTCGACTGCCAGCGCAGCTCGGGCACCGGTTCGCCGGCAAGGAATGCCTGCATCATGGCGTTGACGGCCTCCGGCGCATCCTGCTGCACCCAGTGGGAAACCCGTGGCAGGTAGCGGATGGTCAGCTCCTCGACGAACTGCTCCGTGCCGTAGGTCGTCTCCTTGGTCAGCGCCACGTCCTCTTCTCCCCACACCATCAGGGTCGGCGTGCGGATCACGGGAAATCCCTGTTGTCGCTGGCGGCGCGCACCGCCGCCGCGCACTAGAGCCCGGTAGTAGTTGACCATGGCGGTCAGCGCCCCGGGCTGCGCCGCGTTGCGACTGTAGACCTCGACCAGCTCGTCCGGGAACAGCTCCGGATTACAGGCCGTGTTTCTGATCATTTCGCCCACGCCGCTGGCGCCGTCGCGCCCGAGTGCCCACTCCGGCAGGCCCGGGATCTGAAAGAAGAAGATGTACCAGGAGCGCTTCAGCTGCTCGAAGCTGAAGCCGCCGGAGGTGGCCGCGCCCGGGTGCGGAACGTTGCAGATGATGAGCTTCTGCAGTGGCCGGATCTGCCGGATGGCAAAGAACCAGGCGATCACCGCGCCCCAGTCGTGGGCTATCAGCACCGTTTCCCGGGCTCCGGAAGCATCGATCAGGCCAGCCACATCGTCCATCAGATCTTCGATGGCATAGGCGGCCATGGTGTCCGGTCGGGCCGAGTTGCCGTAGCCGCGCAGGTTCGGCGCCCAGGCGGTATAACCGGCGTCCGCCAGCATGGGCAGCTGGTGTCGCCAGGAGATGCTGTGTTCCGGAAAGCCGTGCAGGCACAGGGCCAGCTTTGGCCCGTCGCCGCAGACGTCCACCTCGAACTCGTAGCCATTGGCGTAAACCATGCGGGTCTGAATCCGCGGGTCACGGAGCGAGTCTGGGATGTTCTGGGTCATGTCGGGTCTCCTGCTACTCCGCGGCCGTCTGGCCACTTGCTTCTTTCGCGCTGCGAATCCTGGCGAGCTCGGCCTGGGTCTCGGCGTACTTCTTTCTGTCGATCCTGTACTGGGCGTAAAACATGGCGGCGATCAGCCCGGGGATGATGGTGATCGGCGAGTCGATCATCCCCAGCCACCAGATGGTCGAGGCGTCCACCTCACCCGGCCGGGCGTTGTCCGGGAAGGCGATCAGCCAGAGCGAGATCGAGGCGATGCCGTGGCCGATGGAGTTATCCAGCTTGGCAAAAAAGGTTCTTGCCGCGTACAGAGTACCTTCCTGACGATGACCCAGCCGCACCTCATTCTCATCGGCGATGTCCGCCAGCGCGGACATGACGCTGATGTTGAGAATGCTGCCACAGGCCGAGGACAGAATCTGGAAGAAGACGATACCCGGCAGCAACATCTCGGAGCCGTTCGCCGGGAAGCTGTCCGCTAACCTCAGAATCACCGGCAGGGCTGGAAAGACGGAAAGCCCAACGGCGGTGGCAACGATCGTCGCCCGCTTATCGAAGATGTGGTGCAGCCGGGCAGAGAACAGAAAGCCGGTAACGTAGCCGACGAAAGAGCCGATGAAGATCAGGTTGCCAATCTCGGCAGCCGACAGCTCCCAGTAGAATATGTTCATGTAGTTCGAGAGCGCCGTGCGCACGCCGAGCATCATGGACAGGCTGAAGAAAGCAATCATCAGCATCAGATAGTTGCGGTTGCTGAAAGCGCCTTTCAGGTCGCTGATGAAGTTGCGCACCGAAAAGCGAGGCAGATCCTCGGGCGGCTGCGGCAGGTTTGGTATCTGGTCCCGGGTAAACCATGCCGAGGCCAACAGCACGGTGACGATGGCGACGGAAATGGCCACCGCAAAGGCAGGATAAGACTCACCATTCAGCAGGCCGTTCCCGGCCACTCCGGCGGTGGCGAAAAAGATCAACGTGTTTACCTTGAACACGCCTGCACCGCCGATCCAGCCGAAGAAGTTGTTGAAGCTCATGATTTTCGACCGCTCGGTGTAGGAGGTCGCGAGCTCGCCACCCAACGCCAGGTGCGGCACATGATAGAGCGTCATGAAGGTTCTGAGGCTGATCGACCAGCCGAGGAACCAGGCGAACAGGGCCCCCTCGGTCAGCCCCTCCGGCGGGCTGAACACGCAGTAAAAGCTGACGGCGATTGGGACTGGCGCGATGAACATGAAGGGATGGCGCCGACCCCAGCGCTTGCTGCGGAACCGATCAGAGAGGGAACCGATCAGCGGGTCCGAGATGGCATCGGTGAGCAGGGCAATTGTCGGCACCAGGCCAGCGAGCAGCACGCTCAAACCCTGCACCTGGTTGTAGAACAGCATGCCGAGCACCGCCAGCGAGTACAGCGACATGGTCTCTGCAGACGCCCCGACGCCGAACGCCAGGCGGGTTCGAGCCGACACGGTGTGTGGATCTACCGGACCGGTTTGATCGGACAAATACTCCCCCTCAGCTGTCCGTGTACCGTCTCGAGCTTAGGTGGCAAAGGAGGTCGGATCAAATCGTCGCGCGTTGCAAGGTGATCTCGCAGCCTGGTGTTAACCTTGGCCAGCTAGCGCGGCAAGAGATGATTGTTATGGAAGTTACCGCTGAGCTCGAACGTCAGAAACGGCAGCTACGGCGCCTCGAGATGCTGATGGACGTGATGTTCGCGCTGATGCTCTACCGGGTTCTTGCACCGTTGCCCATGCCCTCTGAGGAGGACGACTGGACCTGGGAGTTCGGTGCGCTGATCGGCCTGGGCGAGGAAGTGGGACCGGCGTTCCTGATGGCGCTCATCGGCGTGATTCTGATCATCATCTACTGGCTGCAGAACAATAAGCTGCTCGGCAACCTGGAGCGGACCAACGGGCCGCACGTGTCATTCAGCATTGGCCAGGTGTTCTTTCTGGTGCTCTATGCCTACGCGATGGCGATTGCCGTCGACTTCGACTCGCCTACTACCCGTGCGCTGCAGAGCCTCGCTCTGGCGGGTGTTGGCTTCTGCGGCTTCCTTGGGTTTCGTTATGCGGCGAGAGACCGACGGCTGCTCAGCGATGCCATATCCGACAAGGAGGCGGATGCGCTGAAGATCTCGGTGTTGCCCGAACCCGTTGCTGCTTTGCTGACCGTTCCGCTCGCTTTCGTGGGGCCCTGGGCCTGGGAGCTCGGGTGGCTGGTGATGTTGCCGATCGGCAGCTGGCTTCGGCGTCGACACGATTCGCGCTATCTGGAAGAGAGCTAGACAGACCTCAGAAGTGACGGTGGTTCGGATTCTGATCAGGGAGTGGGATCGGATAACGGCACACCACCTTCAGCCAGATCCTCATCTGCTTCGGCGATGGCGGTGCGGCAGGGATGGCGGTTGCTGAACAGGCGATCCCTGGCCTTTTTTGCCAGGAAGGAAATCCCGACGGTCGCAACGGCGGCGCCCCCTTCGACGATGGTCCCGGCCGTGTTGAGCTGCAGCCGGGGAGAGGCGAGGGTGCCGCCGACCTCAGTCAGCGGCGATACCAGATCGGAGAGGCCGATGCCGATGCCCTGTCGAGCCTGGGTGTGGAACTTTGCGTGCAGCTTTTCGGTGCTGAGATTGACCCTGCCCACTCCCGTGATGTTGAGCTTATCGGTCTGCAGCACCACGGCCGGCTCGCCATGAATGATCCCGTCGTTCACCTCAACCAGCACGGCAATGCACTGCACGTGGGAATCGGTTTCCCGTTGTGCGAAAGGATTGACGGTATCGAAGACCTCGCCCATGAAGTCGCCCATCACCGCGGTGATCGGTCCGAGCGCCACCCGCCCCTCGTCCGCGACCAGACGCAGGTAACCCTGGCTGGACGCGGCCAGCTCCCTGACGGTCAGCCCGGAAGCGGCGAGGCGGGCGTCTACTTCGTAGCGGGGTAGAACCGCCCGAGCCGCATCATCAGCGGCTGGCAGACCAACGATCATGTTGACGCCATCTGCCGCCAAGCTCAGGTTGGCGCCGGTTGCGGTTGGCGTGAGCTGCAGCGAGCCGGCCAGCGCGCCACCGGCCTCACCGGCAAGCGCGAACCGGTCGACCTGCAGCTGACCGTCTTGCAGGCTGGCATCGAGCTCGACGTCCGCCAGCGTGGTGTTGTCGAGCAGCACCCGCTCCACTGCCAGCAGGACATCGGCGTCCGCCATTCGGAGCGCCTCGATCGGCACCGGCACATCAGGTATCAGGCGCCCGTCGTCCGCCGCGATCGTCTCTTCCTGCTCGCCAGGCGCGTCCGCAAGCATTGCCTGCAGCGGCCGGAGGTCGAGCAGGGTGGCGTTCAGCTCGGCGCTGACTGAGTGGATCTCTCGGGTACCCCCTGCGGGCAGTAATGACGCCGTGCCGGAAAGGTCACTCTGTCCCAGCGTCAGATCGAACGGAGACAGCTCGAATTTCTCTCTCTCCGCTCGTAGCTCAGCCCGCACGGTCAGCGGTTCATCGGGCAGCGGCTGGCCGGCGACGGCCTCCAGCAGCTTCAGGCTCGGCAACGACGCGTTCAGGGTCAGCGCCGTGCCACTCAGCTCTGGTGGCGCGTGAACCTGCCCCTGGACGTCGACGGTGGCTTCACCCACACGAACGTTCACCGTATCCAGGCTGAGACGGTCTTCCTGCCAGCTGCCGCTACCGACGATGCGGAAGCCGGTGTCTGCGCCCACATAGGCCACGGCATCTGGCAGAAGATCCGTCAGGCTGGCGCTGTCCGCATCGATGCGGAATTCGCCTTTCGCCATGGGGTCCGTTAGCCGCAGTTTAAGCCCGCCCTGTGCCCGAGCCGGCCCGTAGCGCGCCTGCAGATCGTCCAGCGCGACTTCTTCCTCGCTGGCGAACGACAGGCGGCCGGAAACCTGGAAGGCGTGGTCGGTAAGGGGCGTCTCGCTGAGTGGAATCAGTTCGGCCAGTCTGGCGCCGCTGACAGCGAAGCGGGCAGTCGATCCGGTCAGGGAGAGGTTTTCACTGATTCTTGCGTCCACCTGCGTCTCGATGCCGCCGAGCTGGGCGGTCAGCGGTTGGATCAGAATCACGCCGTCGCCGCCACGGAGTGCTACATCGAGATTCAGGGTTTCCGCAGGCAGCCCGTCTACATCCAGACCGAGTTCGAGCAGCGCCGCAGCGAGGTCCGAAATCTCCGAGCTGAGCTCAAGAGCGGTTGCGTCGGAAATGGGTTCGTGGCCAACGTTGCCACGAATCGCAACGGCGATGTCGCCAATTGAGGCTGTGCCGTTGGCAATCCCGATGGCGGATTCGCTGAAGGTCAGATCGGCGGAGGCAGCGAAGGGTTTTGCCGGCACGCCTTCTACCGCCAGCGCCGTCGCGATGCTGGCTGCATCGCTGCCGCTGGCGCTGACGGAGACCGTGGAGCCCACCAGCGTGGCATGATCTGTTATCTCGCCGGTGGCATCGGCCTGGAGCGCACGGCTTTCCAGCCTGGCATCCAGACTGCTGCTGTCAGCGCTGCTGCGGCGGAGCGTCAGCTCTGCTTCGAAGGGACCGGTCAACGCGTCCGGAAGCCCGGCGAGCCGAGTCAGATCTGCGAGCTCGGGGCCGGCAGCAATCGCCTGCGCCTGCGCGCCTTCGATGCCCGGAAAGCTCGGCAGGGACGCGGAGGCCTGCACAGTTGCTGCGCCCAGCTGGAACCGGAACTGCTCTACCTGCAGTGCGGTGCCGGTCATGTTAGCGCTGGCACCCACGGTGAAAGGTAAGTCCGGCAACCCTGTCTGCCCGGCAAGGCGGGCAACCGTCCCGATGCTCGGACCTGTGGCCCGGGCGTCGAGGTCAACGCTGTCCAGGGACTGCAGGTCTGCCAACTCGCCCGAGAGGTTCAGATCGAACTCGCCGTAGGTGCCGTCGACCAGGACGGCCAGTGCATCCGGAGAGGGTGCGAGCTGAGCCTCGAATGCAAAGGGTCCGGTGGTAACCGGATCCATGCCGAGGATGCTAGTCAGGTACTCCGCGTTCGGGCCGGTTACTGACGTATCAACGGCTGGTCGCCTCGGATCGTAAAGGTCGTCGATCAGGCCGCTGGCGATGATTTCGATCTCACCGAGACTCGCGGTGAGCTCGAACGGCACGTTGCTGCCCTCAATGATTTCATCCGGCGTGCCCAAGCCGCCGGCGGCCTGCAGCGCGGTGTCGTTCACCGCACCCGTTAGCCTGAACTGAAGTCCCTGGTCGGCTCGCTCGTCGAGATCGAGCTCGGTCACTTCCGCCGTCAGCGGCGGAAGATCCGGCATCGAGTAGCGGAGCGTAGCCCGGGAGACGGCAGCCCGCCGGATGACGACAGGCACCGTCGCGGCTTCTTCTGCCCCTTCTTCTGCCTCTTCGGATGTGAGGCCGGTGAAGGTCCAGTTGTCGTTGCCCTGCTCATCCATGACCAGGTGCGCTTCGATCCCTCCAGCCTGCAGGTCATCCACCAGGACAACGCCGGAAAGCAGGGAGAAGGTTTCCAGCGTCACGGAGATGCGGTCGATGGCGACCAGGTCAGGTGACTCGGTCCAGCTTGTGCTGGCGATGCGAACGGCCTCCGCGGACACCTGGATGGTCTGGCCGATCTCAATGCTGAGTGGCCCATCGATGTGGATCGTTCGTTCCAGGTAGTCGCTGGCGTAGTCGACGATGAAGGGTTTCAGACGCCCCAGGTCCACCGTCAGCAGGGCGATGAGCAGAACGAGCAGAAGCAGACCAATGGCGGCCAGCCCTAAGCGAACTGCTCTTCCCATACTTTCCCCCCGCGCGACCGTTCAGTCGATCACCGGATATTTTCCCTGTCCGTCAACGCGTTGCATAGGCGAAATGCGAACGCGGAAGGCAAAGATATTTCTGGTACAGCGCCGGGCCTGCGATAAGATTTTCGCTCAGGAAACGTACAGCAGACATCGGGGTGGTTCTTTGATTGGCATACCGGGAATGAGAGCGAGCGGAACTTCAGTCTGGCTGCTGGTGCTGGCGATGCTGGCTGGCTGCAGCTCGAGCAGCCTGGAAGGCGCCGGCAAGGGTGCGCTGGGTGGTGCTGCTGCCGGCGCGGTCGGCGGCATGATCTCAGCGGCAATTTTTGGCGGCGATGTTGGTGACGCAGCAGCGCGTGGTGCTGCCTGGGGCGCGAGCGTCGGCGCGGTTTCCGGCGCGGTTCAGGGTGCCGAGGTCGACAGGGCGCAGACGCAACGTGCCGCCCGCTCCGAGCAGGCCAGGCTCGAGGCTGAGATCCGGCAGATTCGCGAAGAGCTTGGCGAAGATGCCTTTACAGCGCTGGAGCGGCTGGTGGATGGCAAACATGATGCAGCGCTCGCCTACGCCCGATCTGCGCAACGCTCGGAGAACCTGGACTACTCGAGAGCAGGATTGTGGCTGGAGGCGCTCAGCTACTACGACGCCGGCCGGAACGACGACGCAGCCGGCATGATCCCGAGCATACTGACCGCCGAACCGACCATCGCTTCTACGGCCGATGCTCAGGCGATCCTGGTTGATCTCTACGAAGGGCTGCAGGAGATCCGGGAGGCTTTCGGCGTCCAGGTTTGACTGGCTATCGGCGCCGGAAGGCAAACGGCAGGTAGCACAGCAAGCAGGCAATCACCGCAATCACGAACATTGCCAGCACGTAGACCGGCCAGGGGCCCAGGAAATCGATGATGGAAGCGCCCTCCGGCTTGCGGCTCAGGAACAGGTAGTTGCTGTCGAGCAGCAGGTTGATGCCTGCGATGGCCGCCGTGTAAATCGCCAGAAACACCATCACCCTCCCCACTGAGCCCAGCGTCGGCCGGAAGCCAAACGCGAACACCGCATACAGCACGGCAATCACGGAAAGGCCGTGACTCAGGAAGAAGATCAGGAATCGAGGATCGGGAAAGCCGTGCAGCAGATCGGGCATCAGCAGAGCGCTTGTCGATCCTGCGACTGCCAGGAAGTAGGCGATCTCGAAAGTCCGGTAAGAGCGCATCAGCAGCATGTAGGCGCAGAAGAACTCGTTGATCCGGCACAGGTCCAGAGGCAGGCTCTGAGCCGGTGGCTGGTCGTAGATGCCGACGTAGAGAATGGGCTTGAGCACCGCCATCACCAGGAGCAGCCAGGCCATGGTCCTGGCAATCCCGCCAACTTCTTCGCGTTCCGCGCTTCTTGCGGCGAGAAACGCCAGAGCCAGTGTAGCCGTCAGCACGAGGAGATGGGCGGTGCCGAAGAGCTCAAACGTTGGATCGCTTGTCACCTTTGGTCTCTTATCAATCTGGTCTCTCGTTCGCTGAAGCGGCTGCCTCACGGCCGCGCTGCTCGTTCACGGTGCTGAGCAGCAGCAGCCCCAGGACGAAAAAGCTCAGTGTGGAGAGCAGGGCCAGCCGCTGCTCGCCGCCGGTCAGCCAGCTGATGGCGCCGTAAGTCAGGGGGCCGATGATGGTGGCCAGATGCATGGCCAGCCCCCAGAGGCCAAAGAACTCGCCCGTTCTCGCTACGGGCGTGAACTGGCCGATCAGGGCCCGCCCGGCAGTCTGGGTGGCACCCATCGCGAGGCCGATGAGGTTTGCGGGCAGCCAGATGTCCGAACGCTCCTCGGCGAAGAACACCAGCACGATGGCGACGACCCATATCGCCAGAGCCAGAGCCAGCGAGCGGGCGGAGCCGATCCGGTCCTGAAGGTGGCCCATGCCGAAGGCGCCAGCAGCAGCCGTGAGGTTGACCACCATGATGATGATGATCAGCTCGTCGCTTTCGAAGGCGAGTACCTCCTGAGCGTAAATCGCGGCAACCACGATGACCGTGCTCATGCCGGCCTGGAAAACGACCAGGGTGACGAGAAAGCGGAACAGATCCTGATAGGTTCGGGCGTGACGCAAGGTGGTTCCTACCCGACTGAATCCCTCAGCGAGAGGGAAACGCCTGCCGTCTGCCGCCGGCACGGCTCGTTCCTTCAGCAGCAGAAAAGTCGGCAGCGCAGCCAGCGCGAAGACGGCCGCGGTGATCCAGAGCGTGACCGGCACGTAATCGGTCGCCGCCTGATCCTGACCCTGGGCCCAGGTGATCCAGCCCAGGCACAGGCCCAGCGTCAGCAGGCCGCCGAAGTATCCGAGCCCCCAGCCGTAGCCGGACACCCGGCCCATTTCCTCCTCGGAAGCAATCTCGGGGAGAAACGCGGCAATCAGATACTCACCGCTGCCGAACATGACCAGCGAGATGATCAGAAGCAGCACGCCGGGTATGAGGTTGCCCGGTCCCACCAGGCCTAGGAGCGCGGTGCCGAGCACGCAACCGATCGTGGTGATGAGCAGGAAGCGTTTCTTCGAGGCGCGGTGGTCGGCGATAGCGCCAACCAGGGGCGCAGACAGCAGAACCAGCGCGTTGCCCACAGCTACGGCGAAGGTCCAGAGAAAGGTGCCGGCTCCGGAGTCCAATCCTGCGCCGCTGGCTACCACCGCAACAAAGTAGGCGTTGAAGATCGTGGTCAGCACCACGGTTGTGTAGCCGGAGTTGGCGAAGTCGTACATCGACCAGCCGAAGATCTCGGCGCGGCTGGCGGACGTGCGAGGTTTGCTGCTCATCTCAGGCCCCGCTCGAGTGCCAGATCCTGCTCGCCGACGTGTTTGAGGATTTCCGCGCGGGCACCGTTGCGCAGCTCGACGGCGCGACCCCAGTCTGACTGCTCGCCGGCTTCCTGGCTGGCGATGGGCTCGCCGATGATTACGGCGACGGGGCCCTGCCGCGGGAACCAGTCGTCAGAACGCAGCACGGAACGGCTGCCGCGAATGGTGATCGGAACCACTGCCAGGTTGTTTTCCGCTGCCGTGAGGAAAGCCCCCATGTGAAAGCCGAGCAGCCCAGGCGATCGGCTGAAGGTGCCTTCCGGAAAGAAGAGCAGGGGTTGGCCCTGCTGCGCCCTCTCGCTCAGTCGTGCTGCATCGGCAGTACCCTTGCGTGCATCGAAGCGTTCGACGAACTCCGCGCCGATTCTACGCAGGAACCAGCCGGCAAACGGGTGCTGCTCGAGCTCCGCCTTCACGACGAATGAAACTGGCTCCGGCAATGTGGCTACCATGAGCAACCCGTCCAGATAGCTGGCATGGTTCGCGACGAGCACAGAGCTTTCGAGCGTTGCCCGATCGAGGCCACGTACCACCATCGGTACTGCGCACAGCCGCAGGAGCAGGCGGGCCAGGCGACCGAGATCGCGCCAGCGCCCAGCCAGCTTACGCCGGAAGGTCAGGCTCAGCACCGCGAGCGGTATGATCAGGCCAAACGTCAGGTAGCACCAGGCGACATAGGTCAGATCCCACGCCCGCTGCCTGGCGCGCTGCAGGGAGTGCCGCTGTCCGGCAAGCCAGAGCCTGGCGATCTGCCGCCAGGCGGTACGCGGGCCCCGTCCGATCCGACCTTCCTCGTAGAGCGCCCGACAGGCGCTGCGGCGGATCTTGCCGCTGGAAGTCTTCAGCACGGTGCGTGGTGGCGCGATGACCACGTCATCCGGCGCTACGCCGAGCTGATCCGAAGACAGCGCCTCGATCTGCCGGCGCAGCTCGGCCTGCAGGGCGGCGTCGGTGCTCCGAGTCTCGGCGACCACTACCAGCCGCTCCAGATCGGCGTCCTGGGCGCTGCTGCCGAATACGGCAACGCACCCTTTGCGCACCAGGTCCAGATCGCCGACTGCCTCTTCGAGCTCGTAGGGGTAGATGTTTCTACCGGCGCGGATGATCAGATCTTTGACCCGTCCGGTGAGGTAGACGTCGCCCGCGGCGATGTAGGCCAGATCGCCGGAGTCCAGCCAGTCATCATGGAAAAGCTGGGCAGTAGCCTCGGGGTTGTTGCGGTAACCCGCCGTTGCCGAGGGGCCTTTGAACTGCAGATGGCCCGCCTGCCTGTCCGGGAGTTCCCTGCCGGCATCGTCGACGATCCGGATCTGGTAGCCGATGAGCGGCTGGCCGCAGGCCACGAACTCCAGCGTTTCCTCAGCCGCCGCGGCAACCTCGGCTCGCCCGGAGCGCTCGAACGTCTCTCGCACCACGCGGTCGATGAGCGGGCCGCGGCCAAGCGGCGGGAATGCCAGACCGACCGCCGACTCCGCCAGCCCGTAGACGGGGCTGAACGCTTCCGGTTGGAAACCATGTCGCGCGAACCGTTCGGCGAACTGGCGGACGGTTCTCGGGCTGACAGGCTCGGCGCCGTTGAACGCGAGCCGCAGCGAGCTCAGATCGAGGCCGTCGAATCGGGACTCCGGAATTTTGGCCAGACACAGCTCGTAGGCGAAGTTGGGGGCGGCGGTGATGGTAGCCCGATGGGCGTGCACAGCCTCGAACCAGCGCCAGGGGCGGGTGAGAAAGGTCGTCGGCGGCATGAGCACCGAACCCATGGCGTAGTACAGCGCGCCGAGCCAGGCGCCAATCAGCCCCATGTCGTGATAGAGCGGCAGCCAGCTGACGAAGACGTCGCTGGAATCCGCGCGCACCCACTCCCCCATGGCGCGGATGTTTGCCAGCAGGTTGGCGTGGCTGAGAATGACGCCTTTCGGCTGGCCCGTGCTGCCGGAGGTGTACTGCAGAAACGCCGTGTCGTCCGGATGGGCGGCAATGGGTTGATAGGTGCCGCTGTGCTGAGTCAGCTCCTCGGCTGTGACCACGGCCTTCAATCCGGCCACCTGCCGGCTGAGCAGCCGACCCACGGTTCGACCCTCGGGCACCGTGATCAGCAGCTTCGCTTCCGCGTTGGCCAGAATCTTCGCGTGCCGCTGCAGATGGTCTTCGAGCTGTGATGGTCGAGCCGGCGGGTAAATGGGGACCGGGATGGCACCGGCCAGCAGCACGCCGAAGTAACTCTCGAGGTACTGGCGGCTCGTTGGCAGCATGATGGATACCGCGTCGCCCGGCTGCAGGCCTTCAGCACGGAGGCCGACGGCGACCCGCTCCGCGCCCTGCTGGAGCTCGCCGAACGTCAGCGCCAGTGGAGTTTCGCTGTCGCTCTCGTAGAGCAACACATGCGTTCTCGCGCCGTTGTGCTCTGCCTGCCAGGCGAGCACCCCCTGCAGCGTGTTGACGCTGGCTGGCGGATGGTCGGCTGCGGGTTGCGGTGCTGAAGTCCCGGCAGAAAACTGAATGCGGTAATCGTTCCGGTTGCTCGTGGCGGTTCTCGCCGCGCGCACCAGGTCCCGTGGCGTCTCAGCGCTTGCGTAGGCCTGCTCAGGCAGCTGAACGTTCAGATCCCGCTCCAGGCGCAGCAGCAGCTCAACCCGGGACAGGCTGTCGAAGCCCAGCTCCCGATCCAGATTGCTGTCCAGATGGATGTCGAGGTGCGCGCGTTCCGGCGTCAGCTCCAGCACCAGCGCACGGACGACGGTGAGCAATCGCGTGGCCAGCGCCTGCTCCGCTGCGGTCTGCTCCGCGGTCGCTGCTGTTGTCTCGTCAGTGATGGGAACGCTCCGATCACCCTGCATCCCTCATCAAACGCACAACGAGTGGCTGGACGCAATCCGAGTAACCACGTAGCGGGCGGCGCGGGCAATCGTGCCCGTACCAGCGGGTCTAATCCAGCCAGCGCGATCCGGTCGGGTTCCAGACGCCGTCGAACGCAACGTAGAAGTCGCCATCCATCCGCATGGAGATACGGATGAACCCGTAATGGTCGTCGGCGAAGCGGATGATCAGGTCCCGATCGTCACGGTCGTCCCAGCGCTCGTCACCGGCTGTGTACTCCAGACGACCTGTCTCCTGGTAACCCGCCTCCGGCGCCTGGTCCATGTTGATCTTGAAGTCCTGGAAGCCGCCGCCGGGAATGGTCAGCTCGCACCACCAGTCGAAGCGAGCGTCGGGTGCGGCATCATCGACGCTGCGAGCGCAGGTGACGATGGCTTCGCCCGTGCCGGCCTCAACGCCGTACGGCGAGACCTTGCGCAGGCTCAGCTCCAGCGGCACACCGTCGTCTTCGAAGCGCAGAGCACCGGTGTTGATTCTGCGCAGCTCAGCTTCCGGCGGTCGGATCTCAAAGACGAACTCGGCCGGGGCGTCTTTCGTGGTGGGCAGCGGCAGCGTCTGATTGAGCCCTTCTGCGTAGGTGTACATCTTCCGGGGCGAGGTCACGGGTGCCCAGCCAGGCACGTCGACCAGCACGTACATACCGGCGCCTTTGAATTTGGTGAAGCTGAACCGCCCCTGCGAATCGGTAATGACGGGCTCCTTGCTGGTGAACGAGAAGTAGGGGAACTCGAACGGATCCACCAGATGATCGAACACGGTGGCGGTCACCCTGGCGCCCTTCAGCGGGTTGCCCTCGTCGCTCAGCACGATGCCGTGAAAGATCAGCTCGGTCTCCAGCATCTGCTCAGCGGTTTCCCTGAACTCCTCAGGATCGAGATTGGAGAACGGATCGTTGCCCAGCGTCCGCGCAAACCAGGAGATGTCCGTTTGCGAGGCGCGATCCTCAGCGGTGGTTACACATCCGGCCAGCGCCAGCAGGCATATGGTGAGTGCTAACGCTTTCACTTCAGAGGAGTTCGCTGACATAGGAGATGTTCCAGATATCGAGCAGCAGGTTGTAGAAGGCGGTGGTTTCGTGAGCGCTGCGGGTCCAGCCGACGACGTGGCCGGTATGGAAATCGAAAGGTGATCGCGCCAGATCGAAGACCCGGCGGATATGGCCCTGCACCTGCGTTTCCGCGCCCAGGGCGTGGGTCTTGGATTTGGCGATGAAAGCCATGATCTCGTGGTGGTCGGTAACGACGCGGTAGTCGGATCCGAACAGCCCGGTCCTGTAGTAGAGCCGGGCCCGCTCGCCGGGCGGTGCCTGGGAGTCCCAGGCGTAGCGGTAACCGCCTCGTTTCGAGGTCGGCTTCATCTGCTTCTGGGCGATGTTCCAGCCGAAGAAGGTGACGTCGGCGTAGTTGTACATGGTGTACGCCGGGGTCTTGGTCGACTCGATGTAGCCGAGGAAGCCGCCTTCATCCGGCGTCACCGGGGTTACCACATCCGCCATGTCCGGCAGCGTCAGTACCGGTCGGGTGTCGTACGCACCGGCGGGAATGGCGCCCACCTGCAGCAAGGCGCTTTCAGCTTCCAGCCCTAGCCTCAGGGCTTCAGTCAGCAGCACGCAGCCGAGGCTGTGGGCGGTGATGTGCAGCCGCTTGGTCTTCGGGATGGTGCTGACGAAGTCGAGCAGGGCGGGCGCAGATTTGTAGGAACGGTATTCGCTTTCAAGCAGCCCGTACGCGTAGCGTGGCTTCACCGTTGGCCAGTGGAAGAAAGTCAGGCGACCGCGGTAGCCACGATGCCAGAGGCGTTTGAAGATGGTTTCGCCGGCCTGGGTGGTGGCCATCTCGTAGAGCCCGGCGCCGCTCTTCAGCCAGCCGTAGATCCAGACCACCTCATCGTTGGTTTCGTACCAGCCCGGCTGAAAGTCATGACCCTGGGGATCGATGCGCCACTGGAGATCGGGCACCTCCGGAGGCTCGGTGGTGTATTCCCAGGGTGGTCGGATGTGCTCCGGCCAGGTCATGGTGGTGCGCTGGTAGAAGGTCTTCACGTGACGCAGATCCATGTGCACCGGCTCGGAGCTGATCAGCGCTTCGCCGCGTTCGAGAATGGACACCACCAGCGCGTCACGGCCGGCGGTGGAGACGTCGAACAGGAAGCAGTAACCGCCGCCATCGAGATCCGGCTCGCCCAGTGCACCCAATCGCATCCGGAAGCTGAGGTCTTCCACGTGGCCAACCGAGCTGACGACGTCTGCCGCCAGCTGGGCTTCACCCACCGCCTTGTCCAGCAGGTAGCTCCGGGTGCAGTCTTTATCGGTGGCGCGGAAGAGATTGATATCGCCGCCCGTACCATTCTGCCAGCGCAGCTCCAGCAGGGCGTCTTCGTGGTAGCTGTCGAGGTCGTCGATCTCGATTCTCAACCGCGTGAAGTCCTCGAGATCGCGAAAGGAGTCCTTGATGTCGGTGGTGGCGTCAGCCCGCGTGATTGGCCAGGACTCTCCGCCGGTTTCCACGTCGTCCTGATCGTGATTGAGCCAGAAGCTGAACGGCTGCGCTTCGGTCGGCGCATCGAGCGGCACCCGGGTGCCGGCTTGCGTCTGAATCAGCCCATCGCCGTTCCAGTCGACACCCACCCGGATGGCGCTGGCTGCGGGTGCCGAGGCGAGAGTGATCAGCGATGCAAGGAGCGCGATGGTCGGCGAGTAGTTCGTCATTGGTAACGGTGTCCCTTCCTGCCCGCGGCTGCAAGTTTCCGTATCGTGCAGAATCAGAATCGGCGGATCAAGAGCCGCACATTGACGCTCTTCCGGTTCGCTTTTCGCCTATTGCTGTGACCCTTCGACAGGGTCAGCCAATGCATCCAGCTCACCGAGACTGCCGACCTGATAGCCTCGTTCGCGCAGGATCGGCAGCAGCCGGTCGAGCGTCGCGGCGGTTCGCCGGCCGCGATCGGCAACGTCGTGCAGCACCACCACGCTGCCTGGTTGCACCATCCAGTTGATGTAGGTGGACATGCTTCGCGGGCTGGAGATCAGGGTGTCCAGCGGGACCACCGAGGCCATGGCGATCCGGTAGCCGCGCTCCTCCGTCAGCGACAGCACCGCGTCGTTGTAACGGCCAGAGCCCGCTCGAAACCAGCTGACGGGCGAGAAGGCTTCCAGGGCATCGGCGGCAGCGTGGAATTTTCTCGACAGGTCCTCATCGGAGAGTGCTACGGTGACCTCGTCTTCGGTCATGTGGTGACCGATCTCGTGGCCTTCGTCGAGCATGCGCAGAAGCAGGGTCTCGTTGCCGGGCAGGGTGTTGGTGACGATGAAGAAGGTAGCCTGCACGTTGTGCTTCTTCAGCACATCGAGGATCAGGGGCGTGGTCTGCGGGTCCAGACCGTCGTCGATGGTCAGGGCGATGGCCTTCACCTCCGTCGGCACGAAGTACACCACGTCGGGGTAGGAGCCCGGCAGCGCCCGCACCAGCCAGCGAGGCTCAGCCTGATGCGAGCAGCCAGTGAGCACGGCGACGACGGTGGCCGCCAGAAGCAGCCAGGCGACGTTGGAGCTGAAGCCGCTCAAGGAGCTAGTTCTCTGCCGCGTCCCAACCGCCGCCCAGGGCCTTGTAGAGATCGACGATGGAAACGAGCTGAGCCCGGCGAACCTGGGAGGCCGCGATCTCCGCGGTGAACAGGGAGCGCTCCGAGTCGAGCACTTCCAGATAGCTGGTCACGCCGCCATCGTAGCGGGCACGGGACAGGGTGGCGGCGCTGCGGGCTGCGGTGACCTGCATCTGCCGTGCGGCGTACTCATCCTTCAGTATCCGGATGGCCGAGAGGGCGTCTTCCACCTCGGCGAAGGCTGTCAGCGCCGTCAGCTCGTAAGCCTGCAGCAGCTGTTCCGTCCGGGCCCGTTCGATCTCCACCCGCTGCCGGTTCCGGCCGGCGTTGAACAGCGGTGCGAAGAAGTTTGCGTCCACCGACCAGAGATCATCCGCATCGAGCAGGTCCGACAGCTCGGTGCTGACCAGACCGATGTTGCCGGTCAGCGACAGGGACGGCCAGCGCAGCGCTTCGGCAACGCCGATTCGGGCCGTCTGGGCTGCCAGCTCCTGCTCTGCGGCTCTGAGGTCCGGACGCCGTTCGAGCAGCTCGGAAGGCAGGCCGGTGGGTACGTCCGGCAGCAGGGTCTGGTCGTTCAGGCTCCGGTTCCGGATAATCGTGCCGGGATTGCGGCCAACCAGGATGGAGAGCAGGTTCTCGGTCTGGATACGCTGTCGATCCAGCGCGGCGAGGGTAGCCGCGGAGTCCGCTTCCTCGATCTCCGCCTGGTTCACATCCAGCACTGGAACGATCCCCTTGTTGAACCGCTCGCGAATGATGTTCGTGGAGTCGCGCCGTGTCTGCAGGGTTCGCTCGGCGATGTCGTAGCGGGCATCCAGGTCGCGGAGGAGAAAGTAGGTGCTTGCCACGTCGGCGATCACCGCGGTGACCACGGTCTGGCGATTGGCCTCGCTGGCAAACAGATCTGCCTGCGCCGCCTCCGTAGAGCGGCGGATGCGGCCGAACAGATCGACCTCGTAGAAGGCTTCCGCGGCTAGCACGAAGGTGTTGCCGGTCTCTGTCGTTGGGTTGTTCAGATTGGGCGCATTGCCTCGATTCGCGCCGAACACGCCGTCCAGCTGCGGGTACAGGTCTGCCCGGGTAAAGCCGAGACGGGCGCGCACCTCGTCCCGTCGTGCCGTGGCGATGGCCAGCTCGTTGTTCTCCACCAGGGCGACGTTGATCAGCTCGATCAGGTCCGGATCGTCGAAGATCTCCCACCAGGGACGGTTGGCGAGCGCGTCACCGGCATCCTTACCCTGCACGTAACCTTCGGGCACGCCGAGATCGGGCCGTTCGTAGTTCGGACCCAGCTTGCAGCCGAGCAGCAGGACGGACAGTGCCGTCAGGATCGTCAGGCGCTTCACGGCGCACTACTCCCCGGGGAAGAACGCCCGGTGTCCGGCTCCGTTTCCGGCGTTGCGGTGTCGCCGTCATCGCCTTTCCCGCCCTTGCCGCCGCTCAACCGTTCCACCAGCACGTAGAGTGCCGGCACTATGACCACGCCGATGATGGTGGCCGCCGTCATGCCGGCGAACACGGTCATGCCCATCACTTTCCGGGCTTCGGCGCCGGCGCCTGTAGCGATGAGCAGGGGGATCACCCCGAGGATGAACGAGAAGGCCGTCATCAGGATGGGCCGGAATCGATCCCGGGCTGCCGTCAGAGCGGCATCCAGAGGCTCGGCCCCTTCTTCCCGTTTCATCTTGGCGAACTCGACGATCAGGATGGCGTTCTTCGCCGCCAACCCGATGAGCATCACCAGTCCTATCTGGGCGAAGACGTTGTTTTCGTAACCGCTGAGGAACAGGCCGGAGAGGAACAGGCCCGCCATGGCGCCGAACACCGCAATGGGCGTGCCGAGCAGCACGGAGAACGGTAACGACCAGCTCTCGTACTGCGCGGCGAGGATCAGGAACACGAAGAGCAGCGCCAGCACGAAGACCTGGCCGCCGGAACCGGCGGCTGCCACTTCCTGGTAGCTCATGGCGTTCCAGGCATAGCTCATGTCCGTAGGCAGGACCTCAGCCGCCACTTCCCTGAGCGCGGCCAGCGCCTGGTCGGAGCTGTAGCCCGGCGCCGGAGATCCGGTCAGCTCAGCGGCTCGGAACAGGTTGAACCGGTTGGTGTACTCCGGGCCTTTGGTGGCTTCCATGTTGACCACGGAAGTGAGCGGCACCGGTTCGCCTTCGGCGTTGCGAACGAAGAAGAAGCGGATGTCACCGGGCGAGTTCCGATACTCCGGCTCCGCCTGCACGTAAACCTTGAACAGCCGCCCGAAGCGGTTGAAGTCGTTCACGTAAGCGCCACCGAGGAAGGCGCCTAGAGCGGTGTTCACGTCTGCCGGCGAGATGCCGCGCTTCAGCATGTTGTCCGTGTCGATGTTCGCGAAGATCTGCGGCACCGTGGCGCGGTAGGTGCTGATCACGCCGCCGATCTCCGGCCGGGCGCTGGCCGCCTGGATGAAGCGCTGGGTCTGCTCGGCGAGATACTGCGGCGAGTTTCCGCCACGATCCTGCAGCATCATGGAGAAGCCGGAACCGGTGCCGAGCCCGGGAATGGCCGGCGGGCCGAAGGCGAAAGCGATGGCGCCGGGCACCCCGGCAGACAGGCGTCCGTTCACCTCCTGAATGATGTCGTTCACATGATGGTCGGGGCGCTCGCCCCAGTCGTCGAGGGAGACGAAGAAGAACGCCGTATTCGGCGACAGCGAAGCGGTGAGCAGGCTGTAGCCGCCCACGGACGTCACGTAGCGCACACCTTCCACGTCTTCCAGCATGCCCTCGATGCTGCTCACCACCGCATCCGTGCGCTCCAGCGAGGCCGCATCCGGCAGCTGCACGTTAATCAGAAAGTAGCCCTGATCTTCCTCCGGGACGAAGCCACCCGGCACCGCGCCGAACAGCCCGCCCATGGCGACAGTCAGCCCGAGCAGGCCGGCAACGCTGAAGGCCAGCCGCCGGGTGAAGAAGCCGGTGATGCCCATGTACTTCTCGGTGGCGACGCCGAACACCTTGTTGAAGCGATCGTAGAAGGGCTGCAGGAAGCTCTTCTTCTGCTCCGCCGGCGGCTTCAGCAGCATGGCCGAAAGGGCGGGGCTCAGCGTCAGCGCGTTCAGCGAGGAGATCGCCACCGAGATGGCGATGGTGATGGCAAACTGCTGGTAGAGCCTGCCGGTGATGCCGGCCATGGCTGCTACCGGGACGAACACGGCGATGAGCGACAGGCTGGTGGCAACGATGGGCCCGGACACTTCTTTCATGGCCGCGATCGTTGCCTGCTTCGGCGTCATGCCCTCCTTTTCCATCTTCGCCGTCACCGCCTCGACGACGACGATGGCGTCATCGACCACGATGCCGATGGCGAGCACCAGGCCGAGCAGGGACAGGGTGTTGATGGAGAAACCGAGCAGCGGGAAAACCATGAAGGTGCCGATCAGCGACACCGGCACGGCCAGGGATGGGATGAGCGTCGCCCGGGCGTTCTGCAGGAAGATGAACACCACCAGGATCACCAGGCCGACCGCCATGTACAGGCTGGAGATGATCTCGGCGATGCCTTCCTCGATGGCGAGCGTGGTGTCGAGAGAAACCACGTAGTCCATGTCTGGCGGGAAGTCCTGCTTCATCTCCTCCATGACGCGCTTGATCTCGGCGGCCACCTCGAGCCCGTTTGCGCCGGGCAGCTGGTAGACGGCGAGGACCGCGCTGGGGCCGGAATCGAGCCGGGCGATGGCGTTGTAGGTCTGGGTGCCCAGCTCGACCCGGGCCACGTCTTTGATCCGCACCTGGGAACCGTCCGGGTTCGAGCGGATCACCACGTCGCCAAACTCCTCCGCCGTTGCCAGGCGGCCGCGGGTGCGCACGGTGTAGGTGAACTGGGTGCCGGCGGTCGCCGGTGGGCCACCGATCTGCCCCGCCGGAGCGATCACGTTCTGCTCCTGGATCGCATTGGTGATGTCGGGCACGGTGAGGTTCAGCTTGGCCAGCTGATCCGGCTTCACCCAGACCCGCATGGCGTACTCGCTGCCGCCGAGCACCTGGGCCTGGCCGACGCCGCGGATCCGCGCCACCGCGTCGAGGACGTTGATGGTCAGGTAGTTGGAGAGGAAGTTCTGATCGTAGTTCTGGGTCGGCGAGTAGATGGAGACCAGCATCAGCGGGAAGGACAGCTGCTTCTTCACCGTGATGCCGAGCCGCTTCACCTCTTCCGGCACGCTGGCCTGGGCTTCCGATACCCGGTTCTGGACCAGTACGTTCGACATGTCGAGATCCGAGCCCACCTCGAAGGCGACGGTGAGGCGCATGGTGCCGTCGTTGGCATTCACGCTCTTCATGTAGAGCATGTTTTCCACACCGTTCACCTTCTGCTCGATGGGCGTGGCGACCGACTGCTCCACCACCTCGGCGTTGGCGCCGGTGTAGGTGGCGCTCACCTGCACCTCGGGCGGGGTGATCTCCGGATACTGAGCGATCGGCAGCGCGCCGAGAGACACCAGGCCGACGATCACGATGATGATCGCGATCACCATGGCCACGATGGGCCGGCGGACGAAAAACTCGGCCATAGGGACTAGAGCTCCACCTGGGCGCTCGCGAGCTCCTGGAAAGGCTCAGGCACCACCGTCATGCCGGCGCGCACCTTCTGAATGCCCTCGACGATGATGGTTTCGCCATCTGCGAGGCCTGATTCGATCACCTGATCGTTGCCGTTGATCGGGCCCAGCGTCACGTCCTTCACCGCAACCTGATTGCTCGCGTCCACGGTGTACAGCTGGAAACGGCCCTGCAGCTCCACCACTGCCCGTCTCGGCACGACGATGGCGTTCTCGAGCACCTCGTGCTGAACCCTGACCCGGGCAAACTGTCCCGGCACCAGGACGTTGTTCGGGTTCTCGAACAAGGCTTCGAACGAGAAGGTGCCGGTGCCGGCATCAACGGCCTGGGCGCTTGCGGCCAGGCGGCCTGGATGCGGGTGGACGCTGCCGTCGGCGAGGATGAGCTGCATCGGCACTTGCTGTGCCTCTGCATCGAAGTTGGCCTCCTGGCGCTCCCGGCCAACCTGGGAGCGGGCGATCAGGATGTACTCCCGCTCCGAGATGGAAAACCGCACCCGAATCGGGTCGATGTCGGAAAGCACGTTCAGCACCACCGGGTTCGGCTCCCGGCCGACAAACTCGCCGGGACGGGCCTGGGTCAGGCCGATGCGGCCGGCAATGGGCGCGTGAATCCGGGTGTAGGAAAGCTCGATTTCGGCCAGGCGAACCGCGGCTTCTGCCGCCTGAACACCGGCGCGGGCAGCCGCCTCCTGGGCGACCGCGCTGTCCAGATCCTGCTCGCTGACGGCTTTCATCTCGGCGAGCGGCGCGATCCGGCGCAGGTCGCTTTCCGCTTTAGCGAGGGTGGTCCGGCTGGCGGCCAGCTGGCTCTGGGCTTCCACCAGCTTGGCCTGGAACGGCTGCGGGTCGATGGTGTAGAGGAGGGCGCCTTCGTCCACGAAGCCACCTTCCTGAAAATTCATGGTCTCGAGAAAACCCTCCACCCGGGCACGGATGGGTACGTCCTGAGTGCCGAGGGTGCCGCCCACCATGTCCAGGTACAGGGGCACGTCCGCCCGCTCCACCTCGACTACCTGCACCACCAGCGGCGCCATGCCGGGCGTGCTCTCGCTGTCGCCTCCACAGCTACCGAGCAGAAGCAGCAGCGCCGCAAACGCGGTGCCTGTCGCCCAGTTGCGACCCATGAGCCCTCCAGAATCCGTGTCATCCCTGTGACCGCGCATGATGGTGGGTTCGGCTGCGTGCGTCCAGTGGTGAGAAGGGCGCTGACCGACAGTGCGTTGCCAGGAAGGGGGCGGGTTTCTATGATGCAGGCAGTTCCAAATCCACACCCATGCACAGCAACACGGAGCGTTAGATGGTACCTGTGATCCGAAGCTACTTGCCCGCAGGCATTCTGCTCGGGCTGAGCGCCCTGCTGGCAGCCTGCGCCAGCACCCCGAACACTTTCTCGCAAGCCGACCCGACCGCGGACTTCACGCAGTACAGGACCTACGCCTTCTACGACAACCCGGCCACCAACAACGCCGAGTACGAGTCGCTGGTCACCAACTTCCTGAAGGTGTCGGTGGCGCAGCAGCTCGACGCCCGGGGTATGAGCTACGACCCGCAGAATCCCGACGTAGTGGTCAACTTCTTTCTGAACACGAAAGAGAAGGTCCGCTCCCGCTCGGTGCCGACCATGAGCGGTTACTACGGGTATCGCGATCCCTTCTACGATCCCTGGCCCGGCTACGCCTACGAAACGCGGATCGATCAGTACACCGAAGGCACGCTCAACATCGACGTGGCGGACGTGGCGCAGCGCAAGCTGGTCTGGGAAGGCTCCGTGGTCGGCCGGATCACCGACGAGTTCGTTCGTAACCTGGAGCAGGGTCTGGACGAAGCGGTGGCCGCCATCTTCGAGAACTATCCGGTCGAGTCGGTCTACAGGGTGAAGAGCTGAGCGAACAGAACGAGCGCTGGCTGCTCGCCCGAACGCCGCCAGAAGGCTGGCCAACGGCGGGCGACTTCCGGCTGGAGTCAGCGCCTATTCCCGACCCAGCGGCAGGTCAGTGCCTGACCCGCACCCTCTACCTGTCTCTGGATCCCTACCAGTGGGGCCGTCGCCGCAGCGGCACTGAGCAGCCGGGCGATGTCTGCCATGGCCGGACCGTGTCTCAGGTGGTCGCCAGCCGGATGCCGGAGTACGAGCCCGGCGACTTCATCTTCAATACCAACGGCTGGCAACGCTACGGCCTGACCGGTGCGGACGTGGATGTGTTCGGCTACATGTTTCCGCGCAAGCTGGACCCGGACGCTGCCCCCATATCCACCGCGGTCGGGGTGATGGGCATGCTGGGGCTGACCGCTTACTCCGGCCTGCTGATTCAGTGTGATCCGCAGCCGGGCGAGACGGTGGTCATTTCGGCCGCCTCCGGCGGTGTCGGTCAGGTTGCCGGTCAGCTGGCAAAGATTCGCGGCTGCCGGGTGGTGGGGATCACCAGCACGGAGCAGAAGTGTGCCTACGTGCGTGACCAGCTCGGCTTCGACGCCGTGGTTTCTCATCTCGCCGACGACTTCCCTGATCAGCTCGGTGCCGCCTGTCCGGATGGCATCGACGTCTACTTCGAAAACGTGGGGGGTGCTGTTTTTGAGGCGGTGCTGCCGCTGCTGAACCGGTCGTCCCGGATTACCCTCTGCGGCATGATTTCGCAGTACGGCAACACCGACGGCAGGTCACCGGGAGAAGTCTGGATGGCCACCGGGCAGCCCACCTTCGAGCGGCAGAACGTTGCCGCGCACAGCCTGTTCGTCGGCAACTTCGTCGCTGAGCATCAGGCGCGATTTCTCGAGGAGATGGCGGGCTGGATTGCAGACGGCCTGATCGTCTACCGGGAAGACGTCTCGCAGGGCCTCGAGTCTGCGCCGGATGCCTTCGCCGCCATGCTGAAGGGCGGTAACTTCGGCAAGACCCTGGTTGCCGTTGCCGACGATCCTACCCTGGCGGAAAACCCGCTGGTTCTCCGCTGACGTTCTAAAGCGGGTTGGCTGCCCGGAAGCTGCCGGCCACGGCTTCCATGGTGCGGAAGGTCACGCCGTCGTGGCCTTTGATGAAGTGAATCAGCCGCTCGAGCATCAGCATCCGGCTGCCTTTGCCGATGCACTGCGGATGCATCGTCAGCACGTAGACGCCGCTGCCCACCTTGTCGTGCAGGTAGCTGAACTCGTCAGCCCACACTTCGTAGACGTCGCTGGGTGCCCGCAGCCGCTGCCGGCCGCCCCTCGGTTCGTAGTTGAAGTAGGGCCAGTCGTCCAGGATCCAGTCGAACGGCAGGACGACGAGATCAACCGGCTTGCCGAACTCGAAGGGCCCGTCCGTGCGCGGAACGTCTCCCAGCCGCAGGTAGGTGGGCTCGTAGTCTTTCGGCGCCATGGAGCTGTCGTAGCTGAAGCCGTGCTCCAGCAGCAGGTTCACCCAGCGGGTGCCGGGGTTGCCGCCGGGCAGCCGATGCCCTCTGGGTGCCTTGCCGCTGATCCGCTCGATGCACTCGATTGAGCGTTCCAGGATGCCGCGCTCGTCGGCTTCGTCCCGGGTAGAGGAAGGTGCTTCGTGGCAGTAACCGTGGTAGCCGATCTCATGCCCGCTCGAGGCGATCCGCCGGCAGACGTCCGGGTAGGTGTCGATGGTGTGGCCGGGGACGAACCAGGTGCCCGGAATGCCTTCCGCTTCCAGCAGGTCCAGGATCCGGTGCGCACCAACCTCGCCGAACTCACCGCGGGCAATCAACGGCGGCGATTTGGTTCCGTGCGGGCCCACCCACAGTGAGATCGCATCGAAATCGAAGCTCAGGCAGATGTCGATGTGCTTGCTCATGGCCTGCCTCGCCGATCAGGATCCGGCGGCGAGCGCGAACGCTTCTGCAGAGATTTCCTGCAGCTTGTCCAGATGCTGCTGTGGTTCTGTCAGGTCACCGCCCAGGGTGCGGATGCAGACGAAGTCGAGCCCGGTCTGCTGCCAGTTACTCACCCGGGCCTGCCACTCCGCTTCTCGCGGGCCGACCACGGCCACCCCCGCCTCGGTGCGGATGGCGGCCGGATCCCGACCCGCTTCTCTGGCTGCTCCGTCGATGCGGCCTTTAACGCCGGGATAATCCTCCGGCGAGCAGAGCACGAACCAGCCGTCGCAGAAGCGACCGATCCGCCGGACCACCGGATCGCCGGGCACCGACGCGCCGCCGTACCAGATCGGTATGCGACTCTGCACCGGCGCCGGGTTGATGCCCATGCCCTGCACGCGATCCCAGCGCCCCTCGAAGTTGACGGACTCCTCAGTGAGCAACGCGTTCAGCAGTTCCAACTGCTCGTTGCAGCGGGCGCCGCGGTTGTGAAAGTCCCGGCCCAGCGCTTCGTACTGCTCCCTGGAGCCGCCGATGCCGATGCCGGCGCGCGCCCTGCCGTTCGACAGCACGTCGAGCTGGGTCAGCTGCTTGGCGAAGTGAACGGTCTGCCGGGCAGGCAGCACGATGACCGAAGGGCACAGGCCAATGCGTGAGGTGTGTGCGGCCACCCAGGCCAGCGTCATCATTGGCTCGTGCAGGTGGCCACCTTTGGGCGTGATGATCGTGTCCGGAACCCGCAGGTGCGAGTAGCCGAGCTCCTCGGCCAGCTGGGCGAAGTCGCGGATCGCGCCCAGATCGTTCTTCATCTCGCGAACCGGCAGGGAAACGCTGAGCTGCATCGGTGAACTCCTTGTCCTCACTCCATCCAGCGGCTAGTTTTATTGCATGAACGCAATCTCTTCAACATCCGAACCTGAACTCTGCTTCGCGAAGCTGAACGGCGTCGAGCTGGCTTACTGGGAACGTGGCGCGCCCTGCGCGGACAAGCCGACCCTGTTCTTCGTGCACGCCACCGGTTTCCATGGTCGGGTCTTCGACCGGGTGCTGGAGGCGTTTCCGGGCTACCACTCCATTGCCTTCGAGCAGCGCGGCCATGGCCGCAGCGAGCACAGCCCGATCAGGCACTGGCGGACCATGGGTGAGGACCAGGCTGCGTTCCTGGCGGAGAAAGGGCTCTCCAGGCTGATCGGCATCGGCCACTCCATGGGTGCGCACGCCATGATCGATGCGGCGCATGTCACCGGAGCGTTCTCCCGGCTGCTGCTGCTGGACCCCACCGTGCCGTCGCCGGAAGCCTTTGCGGAAGCGCCGGCACCGGATTTCAGCCAGCAACACCCGGCAGCAAAACGGAAGAACCACTTCGACTCGGCGGAAGACCTGCGGGACCGGCTGCTGCCGAAAGGCGCCTACCGCCTGTTCGAGCCCCGGGTGCTCATGGATTACTGTCGATTTGGCCTGCTGCCCGCCGAGTCGGGTGGATTTGAGCTCGCCTGCCATCCGGAAATGGAAGCCTCCGTGTATCAGACCGCGCGCACGAACGCCGGCGTCTATGACAGTGCCCATGCCTTGCGCATCCCGGTGACCGTCATGCGGGCCATGGAACCCGGCCCCGATCGTGATCCGACCGACTTCTCTATCTCGCCGACCTGGCCGAAGCTGGCGGCAGAGTTCGAGCAGGGTCGCGATATCCACCTGCCGGACTGCACGCACTTCATTCCCATGCAGATGCCGGATCGAGTGATCAGCGTGCTGCAGGAAGAGGTGGCGGCCTGGGAGCGGGCCGGATTGCCCGGATAATCAGGGGTCCCGGGCACTCGTAGCGCCTCGGATGCCTATCAGGGAAAGTATCCATATCTTCCCCGGGTGCGATCGCTAAGCTTTGAGGGACTCAACTACCCAGGGCAGCGCTGATGGCAGAGAAAACTCGTGTGTTCGTGGTGCTCGATCCCACCTGTATGGAGCAGGCCGCTCTGGAGTGGGGCGAGCAGATTGCCCGCCAGTTCGGCTCCAGTCAGGACACGCTCCTGCACGTCTACTGCTGCATCAACGAAGACAGCGTGGCCATGGTTACCAACGACGACAGCGCGCATGCCCAGGCTGAAACCGAAAAGCGGGTGAGCAACTGGGTTGACCGCCTGGTGACCCAGCCGAGAACCGATGGGCTGACCGTGGAGACCGAGGTGGAATGGCACCATGACTGGCGCAAGGCCATCGTGGTTGCGGCCGAGCGCTGCGGCGCGGCGCTGGTGGTCAAGAACATGACTCAGCACACCCGGTTCGTGCGCATGATTCGCGAAACCTCGGACTGGACGCTGATCCGGGAGTGCCAATGCCCGGTGCTGCTGGTGAAAACGGGCCGGCCGTATGGCGTCGAGAAGGTGCTGGTGGCCGTGAAGCACACGGACGACGATGCCTACGAGAAAGCCAATGACGACATTCTCGCCGCCGCCCGGCGGATCACCGCCGACCTGGGTGCCAGCCTGCACGCGGTGACCGGCTATGCGAGCAGCGAAACGCATCCGGATCGGCAGCGTTTTGCCGATCGCTGTGGGCTGGAACGTTCGCAGGTGAGCGCGGACATCGGCTCGCCGGAGCGAGTGATTGCCGAGACCGCCGAACGGCTCGGAAGCGACCTGGTCATCATTGCCCGGGTCGGCCGGCCGGACTCACCGAAAGAGCTCGGCAGCACGGCTCGCAAGGTGATCGACGAGATAGACACCGAGGTTCTGGTGCTGCCGGTCGCCTGACGGCGATCCGCTAGCCGTTCGGGGTTGCCCCCGCCGACTGCCGGCTCTCAAGTGCGGCCCGGATCCTGCGATGTTCCGCCTCGACCAGGGCGAAGCGGGTGAAGAGCACGGCTCCGACGACGTAGCAGGCGGCGGGCAGCAGCGACACAAGGGTACGCAGGCCGGTCTGCGCCGCTTCCGTCTGCGCCACGTTCGGCTCGAACCCGGTCAGCTGCAGCACCGCACCGGTGGCCAGCGCGGTGAAAGAGCCAGCACCTTTCCGTACCAGGTTCCAGACCGCGTAGTAGGTGCCTTCTTTGCGCTGTCCGGTCCGGTACTCGTCGTAGTCAATCACGTCCGCCTTGATGGATGGCTCAACCACCGCGCCGCAGCTGCCGGAGATGCCGATGCAGGCGAGGATAATCCAGACCATGGGGCCATCGTCCACCACGAACCAGAAGCTTGCGAAGCTCAGGGCCGACAGCCAGAGCGAGAACAGCCACAGGTGCTTCTTCTCGAAGTGCCGGGCCAGCCACATCCAGACCGGCGTGAAGGCGTAAAGCGGCAGGGTGAAGGCAATCATCACGAGCACCAGCTTGCCGGCCATGCCGATCCAGACGTAGTCGAGGATGTAGGGAGCCAGCATCATCACGCTGGCGTTGCCGAAGGATTCGATGGCGTAAACGAGCAGCAGCAGCCGGGCATGCGGATTCTTCAGCACGTCCAGAAACGAGCCCAGGATCTTCTCGCCGCCGCGTCCCTGGTAGTCGGCCCGCTCCGGCAACATGCGGGTGGACACAATGATGACGATGGCGCAGAACAGGCCGGCGAACAGCGACAGCCCCTCGGCGTAGCTGCGCTTGTCCTCGGCCACATCCATGAAGTGCAGCGAGGCCAGGCCCAGCAGGGTGCCGGAGGCGCCGATCAGGTGGGCATAGCCGAACAGCCGGGTGCGCTCGTGGTAGTTCGGGGTGAGCTCGACGCCAATGGCGCCGTGCGGGATGTAGTAGGCGGTGGTGGCCGTTTCGTAGGCAAGAATGGCAAGGCTCATCCACAGCAGCAGGCCCATGCCCGTGAGCGAGACCGGCGGCGACCAGAGCATGACGATAGACAGACCCAGGGGCAGAGCGGCGGCATACATCCACACCCGCCGTCGGCCGAACCGGGAGCGGGTGCGATCCGACAGGTAGCCGACCAGCGGATCAGACACGCCGTCCCAGATCCGGGAGGCAGCCATGATTACGCCGATGGCGGCCGGGGCGATGAGGAGCACGTCGGTGGCGTACTTCATGAAGTAGACGCCCATTACCGCACCCATCACGGCGAAAGCGATCCTGGGCATGGCGTAGGCCCAGATCACTTTCAGCGACAGCCGTTCGGCACCTGCCTCGGCCACGCCGCCAATGGAAGCGACGCTGGCGTTTGGCTGCGGCGCCGTTGCGCTCAGGCTACCGCTCCGGAAGCGTAGGCGGCGGCGATCTGCTCATCGTCGAAGCCGAGAAACTCCGAGAGGACCTCGAAGCTGTGCTGGCCGAGGGTGGGCGCCGGTCCGCGCGGCCCGTTGTCGTAGCCGGCAATCCTGAACTGATGACCGGCATAGGGGATGCGGCCCATCACCGGGTGCTCGAAGTAATGGTAGAAGCCCCGGTGGGCGTACTGCGGATCCTGCAGCAGCTCGCTCGAGCGCTGGACCACGCCGGCGGGCACGCCGGCGGCCTGCAGCCACTGCATGAGGCGGTGAGGTTCCTGCTTGGCTGTCCAGGCTGACACAGCGTCATCTATCGCATCATGGGCCGCCAGACGACCCGCATGATCGGCCAGGCTTGCATCCTCCGCGAGGTCAGGGCGATCCATTTCCCGGCAGAGGGCCAACCACTGCGCGTCTGTCTCCACCGAGATTGCGCACCAATTATCGTCTCCGGCACAGGGGTAGCAGCCCTGAGGCGCCTGAAACCGGGCGCGGTTGCCGTTGCGGCTGGCGGCGAAACCGCTGGCCTGCAGGTCGAGCAGCTCCGGGCCCAGGAAGTGCAGGGCGGCTTCGATCTGCGCGACGTCCACGTAGCAGCCCTCACCGGTTCGTCGGCGGTGATCCAGGGCTGCGGTCAGGAGCAGGGCGATGAACCGCGGTGCGACCGTATCCGTGTAGGCCACCCATGGGCCGGTAGGCGCGCGGTCCGGCCAACCGGTGACCTCATAGAAGCCGGCGATGGCGCCGGCGTGATAGCCGTAGCCCGCCATGGTCGCCGCCGGTCCGGTCTGGCCCATGAGGCAGGTGCTGATCTTGATCAGCCCCGGGTTGGTCTTCTTCACCTCGTCGTAGTTCAGGCCCAGGCGGTGAATGGCGCCGGCGGCGAAGCTCTCGATCATCACGTCCGAGCGCCTGATCACCTCCCGGGCGATCTCGATCGCCTCCGGCGTTTTCATGTTCAGGGTCAGGCTTTCCTTCGAGGTGTTGAAGTCGCCGAAGAACTGCGAGCGGTCGAGGCCGGGCACCCCGTCCTTGAACGGCGCGCCGCCTCTCAGCACATCCGGTCGGGTTTCCGATTCGATCCGGATCACCCTGGCGCCGTGATCAGCCAGGTACTTGGCCGAGATGGGGCCGACGCCAACCCAGGAAAAGTCGGCCACCGTGATGCCGGCGAACGGCAGGGCGTTGTCGGGCTCCGGGTAGCTGAAGGTTGCAGCCGGTGCTTCGAGCTCTTTCCTGATCGCCTCGCTGTGCTCGCCAGGCTCGGGGGCGGTGTGCCGGATGGACATCAGGTTCTGGTGCGACTTGCCCCAGAGACCGGGTGCCTGCACCTGCTTGCCGTCCGGCAGCGCCATGGGCTGCCAGTACTCGCGGAACTGCAGGTGCTCCATGGCCAGCAGCTCGGAGAGGTTGTTGATGGGGGCAATGGTGAACCCGTGCTCGAGCCCGTACTCGTACAGAGATTGCTTGCTGTGGTTGATGAAGAAGGCGCGGCAGAGCTCGATCCCGTCGTAGACGTTGAAGGGTCCGTAGTCGGGTGTTCGGGTGTTCAGATCGTACTCGGCCCAGTCGACGCTGTCGGCGAACCCGGCATCCACGACGCCATCGGCGACCATCCAGGACATGCAGCCGAGAATGACCTTGGAGTTGGGCAGCGCCAGCACGTGGCCGTCGACGCAGGGGTGAATCATGTCGATCCGCACCCGGCCGGTCACCAGGCCGCTGCCCCGCTCGAAGTCTTCACCCTGAATCGCGTGCGCCTCCATGGCGTTGAGCATGGTCCAGGTCATGACGCTCTGGGCCGACAGATCGACGTACTGAGCCTGTCCGGTTCTGAGCCCGCGATGGTGGGCGATCATGGCCGCTGCCGCCGCTTCTACACCCACGTGCCGCCAGACCTGCGGCACGCTCAACCTGACCGGTGCCCGATCGCTGTAGCCCTGCAGGGCCACGGGCCCGCCCATGGCGGCGAGAACCAGATCCGTGCTCAGGTAATCGGCGTGTGGGCCGTCATCCCCCCAGGGTGACATCCGCACGTAGATGATCCGCGGGTTCAGCCGGCTGGCAACGTCATAGTCGATGCCGTAGGCGGCCAGCGGGCTGTCCGGCCAGGGCTCGAAGATGAACTGGCTGCGCTCGATCAAGGCCTCGAGCGTCGCCCGGTCTGCCGCAACCGCAGGATCGAGCTCGATGGAGCGTTTGTTCCGGTTGAAGGCGAGGAAGGGCAGGCTGGCGAGCGAAGGTGGATCAGCGCTGTCGAGCGCCGGCAAGGCTTCCCGGGCCCGGCTGCCGCCGGGTGGCTCCACCCGCACCACGTCCGCCCCCAGGTCACCCATCAGCATGGGCCCGATCTGGCCACGCCCGTCGGTGAAGTCCAGCACCCTGTACGGTTCCAGAATCAAAATGAGTTCCCTTCCCAACCTCTGCGACTGACGTTAAGTCGACAGGCAGCCGGGAGCAACCCGGCGGCAGCGGTGCCGGGACGTTGCGGTGAAGGGCACCTGCAAGGATGATGTTCGGAATCGTGGGGTTATCTGGGGGAACGGAAGAGGATGGCTGACGAGCTGTTGTTTGACGGGTTGCGGGTGCTGGATATGAGCAGCTGGATCGCCGCACCGACCTGCGCTGCCATGCTCGGCGAGCTGGGCGCGGAGGTGATCAAGATTGAGCCGCCGGGCGTGGGGGACGGCTATCGGGCCTACTACCTGTCGCCGGTTTCGCCCATTGCCGAAACCAACTACACCTACCATCTGGACAACCGGAACAAGCGGTCCCTGACCCTGGACCTGAAAACGGAGGAAGGGCAGAACATTCTGCACCAGCTGGTGGAGCGGGCAGACGTGCTCATCACCAACCAGCCGTTTCCCCTGCGCAGAGCGCTGAAGCTGACCTACGAGGACCTCAGCCCGCTGAACGAGCGGCTCATCTACGCTTCGCTCAGTGCCTACGGTGAGGAAGGTCCGGACAGGGACATGAAGAGCTTCGATCTGGTTGCTTACTGGACCCGTTCCGGGCTGATGAACCAGATGCGCCACCGCCACCAGGGGGTGGAGCCGGTGCAGGCCATGGCCGGCATGGGCGACCATCCCACCGGGGTCGCCCTGTACGGCAGCATCGTCACCGCCCTGCTCAGGCGTGAGCGCACCGGCAAAGGTGGCAAGGCCCATACGTCGCTGCTGGCGAACGGCCTCTGGTCGGCTTCCTGCTTCGCCCAGGCAGCCTGGGCCAATGCCGACTTCTCGCAGATGCCGCCGCAGCGCCTGACCGGGGCCGTGTTCGAAACCGCCGATGGCCGCTGGCTGAATCTGGTGATGGCTCGCCAGGAAGAGGTCCTGGACCGGCTGCTGCTGGCGCTGGAGCTGCTGGACTGGTTCGCTGACGAGCGCTTCGCCACGCCCGAGAGTCGGATGGCGCACGCGGAGGAAGCGACGCAGGCGCTGCGCGATGCGATCAGCAAGCGCTCTGCAGATGAATGGATGGCCCTGTTCGAGGCGCACGACGTGCCGGTTGCGCTGGTGCCCGAGTTTCCGGAGCTGATCGACGATCCGCAGATTCAGATCAACAACATGACCATCGACCCGGCCGACGACTTCGGCCTCAGCAAGGTGATTCGTGATCCGATCAACGTGGACGGCGTCGGCCGGAGACCGCCGCGACGCTCGCCGGAGCTGGGCGAGCATACCGATGAAGTGCTGGGCGAGCTGGGCCTGAGCGTGCAGGAGATTGCTGACCTGAAAGAAAGGGGCGTGGTATGAGTGCCGACGGTCAGGCCGGCGCGCTGTCAGGCTATCGTATCTGCGACTTCACCGGGCAGCTCGCCGGTGCTGGAGCCACCAAGTGGCTGGCCGCGTTCGGCGCCGAGGTGATCCGGATCGAGGACCCGGTGCTCAGAGGGCGCTGGGACATCCTGCGCGCCATGCCGCCGTTCGTTGACGAGCGCCGGGGCGAGGATTTCGGCGGTGGCTTCAACAACCACAACACGGACAAGCTGGGCATCACGCTCAATCTGCGCACGGACAAGGGCAAGGAGATCCTGCGGGAGATCGTCGCCCGGTCGGACGTGGTCAGCGAGAACTTCGCGGCCGGTGTGCTCGAGCGCTGGGGGTTCGGCTACGAAGCGCTCAAGGCAATCCGCTCGGACATCATCTACGTCTCCAACTGCGGCTTCGGCCACGAAGGGCCGTACTCCCAGTTCAAGACCTGGGGGCCAATCGTGCAGGCGATCTGCGGTTTGACGTTCACCTCCGGCCTGCCGGAGGAAGAGCCTGCCGGTTGGGGGTTCTCCTACATGGACCACACCGGCGCCATGTACATGGCCATCGCGATCCAGATGGCGCTGCTGCACCGGGCGCGAACGGGAGAAGGTCAGTGGGTGGACCTGGCCTGCACCGAGGCCGGGCTGACGCTGCACGGCCCGGCGCTCCTAGACTACACGGTGAATGGCCGCCCGAGCCGGCGCCCGGGCAATCCCAACGGCAACCGGAGCCAGGGTCCAGACATGGCGCCGCACGGCATCTTCCGCGCAGCGGGAGACGATGAGTGGGTCGCCATCGTCTGTCGCGATGAGGCGGACTGGCAGGCGTTCAGCGGCATCGTTGACGAGGACTGGACAGGCAACGCCGTCTACGCGCACGTGAGCGGCCGCAAAGCGAATGAGGACGCGCTGGAGGTCGAGGTGTCGGGCTGGTGCGCCAGCCGCAACAAGTTCGATATTCAGAAGGCGCTGATCGCTGCCGGGGTACCGGCAGCGGCTGTGCAGAAACCGGGCGAGCGCGTCGATCAGGATCCGGACACCGAAGGTTTCGGCCTCTGGCCGACGGTGCGGCACTCGAAGATGGGCGATGTCCGGGTGGATGGATTGCCCGTGCACCTGTCGAAGACCGACTGGCAGATGCAGCGAGGCGGCCCCTGCCTCGGCGAGCACACCGATCAGGTGCTGAAGGAGCTGGTCGGGCTGTCGGAGTCGGACATTGCCGAGCTGCGCGAAGAGGGTGTGATATGAGCGCTCTGAGCGGCATCCGGGTCATCGAGCTGACCGGCGACAGCACCGCGTTCGCCGGCAAGTTGCTGGCAGACATGGGCGCCGACGCCATCATCGTCGAGCCGCCGGGTGGTGCCGACTCGCGCGGCTACCCGCCGTTCCGCAACGACCGGCCCGATCGGGAGCAGAGCCTGCACTGGTGGCACTTTTACACGTCGCGGCGCGGCATCGAGCTGGATCTCGACAGCGCTGCGGGGGCTGCCGCTCTCGAGCAGCTGATCGCCGGTGCGGACGTGCTGCTGACCGGCGCCGACGGCTTGCAGCTGCCGGCAGGTCTGGATCAGGCGACGCTGGCTGCTGCCAACCCGAAGCTCGTGCACGTGGCGATTTCCGGCTTCGGCCAGAACAGTGCCCGGCAGGCTGATCCCGTCACCGACCTGACCATTCTTGCCGGCAGCGGCGTCGCCTGGAGCTGTGGCTACGACGACCACGAGCTGCCGCCGATCCGCGGCGCCGGCTTCCAGGGATTTAACACGGCCGCGCACTACGCGGTGATGGCGGTGCTGACGGCGCTCCTGTACCGGGAGGGTTCCGGCGAGGGTCAGTTCATCGATGTCAGCCAGCATGCCGCGGCGAACATCACCACGGAGATGGCGACCTACACCTGGCTGGTGGAGCAGGGCACCGTGCAGCGACAGACCGGCCGGCACGCCATGACCGTGCCTTCCGCAGCAACCCAGGCGCAGACGGCGGACGGCCACTACGTGAACACCGGGGTGCTGCCGCGCACACCCAGAGAGTTCAAAGGCCTGCTCGATTGGGTGGACGAGTTGGGGCTGCGTGATGAGTTCCCGGAAGCGGTGTTTCTCGAGATGGCCGCCAGCCGGGACAGCCTGGATCGCTCGAAGATGGCCGAGGACGAGGAGATCGTTGCCATGTTCATGGCCGCCCGGGATGCCATGAGCCTGATTGCCGGCCGCCTGAGCGCCAAGGCGTTCTTCCTTGGCGCGCAACGGGCCGGCATTCCGGCAGGAGCGGTCTACGCGCCGGAAGAAGCGTTCGAGGATGAGCACTTCGTTGCCAGAGGTTTCCAGCAGACGCTCGAACACCCGGATCTGGGCGAGTGCTTTCTCTACCCCGGAGCGCCTTACCGATTCGAGAAGAGTCGCTGGTCGCTCAGCAGGCGAGCGCCGCGCCTCGGCGAGCACACAGAGGAAGTGCTGGCCGAAGCCGGCATCAGTGCCGAGCGCATTGCCGAGCTGCAGGGCGCCAGGGGTCACTGATGCAGCCAGCCGCAGGTCGCTGATGCGTATCTCGGTGGCAGAGCTGTTCGCCGCGGCGCTGGATCCGGCCTGGGCGGATGAGCAGCAGCAGGCCACCTGTCTGGTGGTGGATCTGGAGGGTGGTCCGACGCTGCCGCCAACCGACCTGCAGGCTCTGGAACGCTGGGTTCGGGCGCAGCCCGTGCCGGTGCTGGGCTTCGGTGCGGCGGCTGACCCGGTCGGCACATTTTTCGATGTGGTCACCGATCGTGAGGATGAGCTCGGAGCCATGGTCGCCGCGATCGACGCTAACCCGGCAGCCGCAGCCGTGCTGGTACAGGTGCTGCGCAGCACCGAGACGCTGGATGTGCTGCAGGCGTTGACCGTGGAGTCGCTCGCCTACGCCACGCTCCAGTCCGGGCCGGAGTTTGCCGCCTGGCTGGAAGCACGGCGCGGGCGCAAGGCGGCTCGCGTGCTTGTCGGCAGTGACGAGCTGGTGCTTCTGAAACGGGAGGATGACCGGCTGAGCATCGTGCTGAACAGCCCCGACTCGAGAAACTCGCTTTCGGCTGCGCTGCGCGATGCGCTGAGCCAGGCCTTTCGGCTGGTCGCCATGGATCCCGGCATCGAGCTGGCGGAGGTGACGGCCAACGGCCCTGACTTCTGCTCCGGCGGTGATCTGGAGGAGTTCGGCCTGCTCGATGATCCAGCGGCCGCACACCGGATCCGCATGCTGCGGATGCCGGCTCGCTACCTGGCGCCGGAGTCCGGGCGTTACCGGTTTCGCGTGCACGGCGCCTGCATTGGCGCCGGCATCGAGCTGCCGGCCTTCGCGGCCCGGCTGTCGGCGAGCGCCGACGCGACCTTTCGACTGCCCGAGATCAGTATGGGCCTGATCCCGGGCGCGGGCGGCTGCGTCAGCATCCCGCGTCGTATCGGCAGGCAACGAACCGCGTTGATGGCGCTCACTGGGCGAAACCTGTCAGCTGCGGAAGCGCTCGATTGGGGATTGATCGACGAGATCCGCTGATGGCGCGAGCGATCAGCATTAGTAGGTCCGTTCAGTAGGTTCGTTGCCCGGCGCAGAACGTTGCCCGCACCATGGAGCTGCTGAGCTGTTCCCGCGCCGTTCCCCACGGCTGGTCCAGCAGGCAGAGATCGGCGCTTGCGCCTGCGGTGATCCGGCGCGGTTCTGCAGGATCTGCCGGGTCGCCAAGGAAAAGCTCGATCGCCTCCTCGGGCGTCAACGCTTCGGAACTGCCGAGCATTGTGCCGCTGGCAGTTTCGCGACTCACGGCCGCCCGCACAGCAATCCACGGGTCGGCATGGCCGAACGGCGCATCGGTTCCGCCCGCCAACGGGATTTCCTGGTCCTTAAAACCTCGCGCCCGATAAAGCCAGGGGTGCTCGGCGGCGGGCAGGTCGCGCAGATAAGCATCGCCGCGCTCGGCAATGAAGTTCGGCTGCGTCACCACCGTCAGCCCGAGACGGTGCATGGTTTCCAGTGAGTGCGGCGGCGCTACGGATGCGTGCTCGATCCGATCCCCCGGCTGGCTGCCCGCCTCCTCAATGGCCGCCAGAGCGAACACCAGCTCCACCTCGGTGACGCAGTGCACGGCGATGGGCCGCTGCTGCCGGTGGCTGTCGCGGATCACGGCGCAGAGCGAGTCGAACTCGGGCAATGCCGAGTCGTGCAGGTGGATCTTCGTGGCGGCGGTGGTCAGTTCCGCAGCATGGTGCGGAAAGGGGAGGCTGGCAGCGCCGGCCAGAACCAGCTGCTGGCGCAACTCGCCGGAGCGTCGCAGCTCGGAGAACAGCGTCAGGCTCTCTGCGTCGTTGCCCGGGGTCATGTCGGTGATGCCGGTGACGCCGTAGCTGGCGAGCCGTTGGCTCGCCTCGGCCACCGGCGGGAGCTCGCGGCCAATCAGCTCGCCGAGGGTTGCGTCCGAGTCGAACAGGCGCCCATCCGCAGGCAGGCTGAGCGCGGTCTTGCCCGTTGCGGCGAGACGCTCTGAGAGGATCTCCAACGCCAGCGAGTTCAGGATCCAGAGCCGGCCCGAACGATGCTGTACCCGGACCGGGCGGTGCTTGAGATGTGCATCCAGCCAGCGGCGATCAATCTCCCCGGCCACGCTCTCGTGATAGCCGTAGCCGCGCAGCCAACCGGTGCCCGTTTGCTGGCCCAGCGCTTCAGCGAGGGCGCTTTCGTCGTTTACAGCCGGCGGGCCGCAACGGATGGAGTTGAGCGACGCGGCGTAGGAGAGCAGGTGCATGTGGTGATCGTGCAGGCCGGGCAGCAGCGCGGCGTTCGCCGCGTCGAGCACCTCTTCGCCGGGCCGGGCGCTGAGCCGCCCGATTTCCTCGACGCGATCGCCGTTGATCCGGAGGTCCTGAACACCGGCACAATAAATCTCAGCGCTGCTGATCAGCATGTTCGCTTAGTGTCCGGCAGCTGAACCGGCGCTCAGAAGAGCAGCTTGATCTCCCGGCGCAGCAGCTTGCCGAGCTCGTTGTAGGGCAGCTCATCGACGAACAGCACGTGTTCCGGCACCCGGGACGAGCGCAGCCTGGTTTTGATCAGGTTCTGCAGCTCGTGCACGTTTGCTTCGCCGCCGTCTTTCAGCACGACCGCAATGCCGACCGTTTCGCCCCACTCGTTGGAAGGCACCGCTACCGCCGCGGCATCGGAGATGGCAGCGTGCTCGAGCAGCACGTCCTCGATCTCGGAGGGAGAGATGTTCTCGCCGCCGCGGACGATCACATCGTCCGCCCGCCCGGTCAGGAACAGGAAGCCGTCGGCATCCATCTCCCCGGCATCCCGGGTCGGAAACCAGCCCTCGGCGTCCAGGGCGCTGCGTTCCCGATACTCGCCGGACACCTGCGGCCCGCGAACGTAGATCTCACCCGCTTCACCGGGGCCGAGCACCTGGCCGTCCTCGTCGCGGATCTCCAGCTCCACGGAAGGCAGCGGCTTGCCGACCGAGCTCAGACGGCGGCGAATGGCCGGGTCGTCGCTGGCCAGCGCATCGCGATGGTCGTCCGGTGTGAGCAGGGTGATGGTGGAGCTGGTTTCCGTCAGCCCGTAGGCATTGGTGAAGTTGACGTTCGGAAACAGCTCCAGCGCCCGGCTGATGACCGGCTGAGTCATCTTGCCGCCGCCGTAGGCAATGGCCTGCAGCGAGTCGACCTCCGGCTCGTGCTCGATCGTATCCAGATGGTCGATCACCCGGGACAGCATGGTCGGCACCACGAAAGCGTTCGTGACCTTCTCTACCTGCACCAGCTCGAGCCAGGCGGCGGCACCGAAGTCCGGCAACAGGACGATCCGGCGGCCGGCGTAGATCGAGCTCAGCAGGGCTGAGATACCGGCGATGTGGTAGGGCGGTACCGAGACCAGGGTGGCCTGGTCCTCACCGGCGGAGGCGAACTCCACCGAACCCAGAATGTAGGAAACCAGGTGCTCGTGCCGAAGCAGCGCCGCTTTCGGGGTGCCCGTGGTGCCGCTTGTGAAAAGCTGAACGGCGATGGCCGTGGGATCTTCGGGCCAGCTCAGATCGGGCTCGTCCGCGGCCAGCATGGCGTCGAGAAACGCATCACTGGTGATGGCGGTGACACTCTCCTGCCCGGAATGGGTCTCGATGGCGCGCTCCCCGACGATCAGATAGACCGGTTTGATCCGCTCGATCAGGTCGCCGAGGCGATCGGCCGCCAGCCGGTAGTTGATCGGGACGTAGGGCAACCCCGCCATCGCTGCGCCCATCATGGCGACCGGCACCGCGGCGTTACTGGTGTCGAGCACGGAGACGAACTCGGCGCCGCTGTCCTTAAACGACTGTGCGGCCGCCTTGGCAGCTCTGTAGAGCTCGTTGTAGCTGTAGTGGCGGTGGTGGCAGGTGAGCGCAGCGCGGTCACCACCGATCTCTGCTGCCATCTGCAGCATCATCGCGATGTTCATGTCCCCGTCCCGGAAGCTGAGTCAGCGATCGATTCTACTACGTCCCACCGCGGGGCGTGTGCGGGCTTGAGTGCGGGCTGCGATCAACGGCAAACTATGGGCTCAAGCAGTTAAGGAGGTAGGGGAATGCCTGCATTGAAACCGGGTTTGCGCCTGAAGAGTGCCGTCTGTGACGGCGAAGCCATGGTGGTGAAAGCCATCGATGTGGAGTTGACCTGCGGTGGTGTGCCCATGCTCGGAGCGGACGAAGCGCCCGGCGGCGGCGAGGCAGACCCGGAGCACATGTACAAGTGCCTGATCGGCAAGCGCTACGTCAACGCGGAAGAGACCCTCGAGGTGCTCTGCGTGAAGTCGGGCGAAGGGTCCTTCGGTTACGACGGGCAGATGCTGATGGGCAAGGAGACCAAGCAGCTGCCCTCTTCGGACTGAGCTTCTCGAGCTGAGGGCGTCGCTTCAGGCGTTTGGATCCACATTCAGCCTGGCGACGTCCGCCATCAGCCTCAGCGCTTCCTCGTTGCCGGAAATCGTCATGCCAGTGATGCCGCTGTCTTCCCAGTCTCTGAACCGATTGGCGATCCGCTGCCGATCGCCGATCAGCGCGCCCTGATCGACGAACTCGTCCGGCACCGCCGCCGCTGCTTCGTCCTTACGCTTGGCCAGGTACAGCTCCTGAATCCGCTCGGCAGCGTCGCCGAACCCTCTGCGGATCATCATCTCCTTGTGGAAGTTTTTGTCTTTGTGGCCCATCCCGCCGACGTAAAGGGCGATGCCCGGTTTCGGCTGATCCAGTGCCGACTGCACGTCGTCGGTGACGATCACGCTGGTACCGCTGAAGGCTTCGAACTCGCTGCGATCCTTGCCGGCTTTCTCGAGCCCGGCCTCGATCCAGGGCTCGTAAATCTCGTAGGTCTCCGGCACCAGGCCCAGCGGCAGCCAGCCGTCAGCAATCTCCGCGGTCAGCTTCACCGTGGACTCCATGCCGGTGCCGAGCCAGATCGGGATGTCCGGATTCATGTGCAGGATCGACTTCAGCGGCTTGCCGATGCCCATGGCACCGTCGCCGGTATAGGGCAGAGAGATTTCCCTGCCTTCGTGCACTACCGGCTCCTCACGGCGCAGGATCTTCTTCATGATCGCCACGTAGTCTTTGATCCGGTAGTACGGCCGGCCCCAGGGCTGGCCGTACCAGCCCTCGACGATCTGCGGCCCGGAGACGCCGATGCCGCAGATCACCCGGTTGCCGCCGGCCAGGGCATCGATCGTGGCGATGGTCATGGCAGCGTTTGCCGGCGTCCGCCCGGCCAACTGGATGACGGCGGTGCCGAGGCGGATGCGCTCTGTCACCGCAGCCAGGTAGGCCAGGGGAGAGAGCGCATCAGAGCCGTAGGCTTCCGCAGTCCAGACGCTGTCGTAGCCGAGACGCTCCGCCAGCTGCACCTTCTCCACGGGCAGCTTGAGCTGGCCACCGGAGTAACCGAGAGACAGGCCTAGTTTCATTTGCTTTCTCCTTTGCGCGGGCTGATCTGGTGGTTTCAGTGCAGGCGGGCGAGAAACGCCTCGATGGCCTGGTTGACCGCGTCCGGCTGCTCGGCGAACACGAAGTGGGTGCCGCCGTCGATCACCGTCATGTCCGCATCAGCCATGCTCCTGCACAGAAAGTCCGAGTACTTGGGCGGGGTCATCACGTCTTCGCTGCCGACGATCGCGTGCAGTGGGGCTTTGATCTCCCCCAGCCGCTCCATCACATCGAACTGATCACAGGCCATCAGATCGTAGTAGGCGGCGGCCGGGCCCTGAGCCGTGGCGCGAGCCCGGAGCTCGGCGGCGAACGCCGGGTCCACCTCCAGGTAGGACTCCTCCAGGCTCGCCGGATAGCCCGTGGGATCCTCGGTCAGCTCTTTCATGAACTCGAGCGTGTCCGGGTGCACCCGGAGCCTGCCACCCGAACCGACCGAAACGATCGCCTTCACCTCCTCCGGGTAGTCGAGCGCGTACTGCAAGGCAATGCCGCCGCCGTAGGAATGCCCGACCAGGACCAGATCCTGCCAGCCGTTCTCATCTGCCTGCAGCTTCAGCCAGCGGCTGGCCTCAGGCACGGTTTTCAGGGGCTCACCCTCCGGGCGCCCGGGCAGGGTGACCGCGACGGCATCGGGGAAGTGTGTCAGCTGGTATTTCCAGACCAGGGCGGAGCCGCCGGAACCGTGAATGAAGATGAGCTGCATGCTGTGATCCTTGGCTGATTTGGGTCGAGGGTGCGATTGGCCGTCTGTGGGCGAAACCCGCCTATGGTAGCGTTGCCGGACCTGGGTGAGGAAGGTGGCATGCAGAACCGACAGTGGCTGATCAACGGCAATCCCCGTGGCCGGGCGATTGAGCTGAGCGACTTCGTCGAGTCGGCCGTCGAGCTGGCGCCGCTTGCAGCCGGTCAGGTCCGACTCCGGGTCGATTGGCTGAGCTTCGATCCGTCGCAGAAGGCGCAGCTCGAGAACGTATCCGGCTACGCCAGAGGCAACGAGCTCGGCGACGTCATGTACGCCCGCGGCATCGGTGAGGTGGTGGAGTCGACCGTCGAGGCTATTCCTGTGGGCGCCAAAGCAATGGGGCACGTGGGCTGGCAGGAGTACGCCGATCTGCCGGCGCAGGCGGTGGAGGTGGTGCCGGATGACGAGTTTCTCTCGGCCCGGCTCGGCATCCTCGGGACAACCGGCCTCACCGCTTACTTCGGGCTGCTGCGGCTCGGCCGTCCCGAGCCGGGGGATACGGTGCTGGTTTCCGGCGCGGCGGGGGCAGTCGGCTCGGTAGTCGGGCAGCTGGCGAACATCATGGGCTGCCACAGCATCGGCATAGCGGGCGGTGCGGCCAAGTGTCAGTGGCTGACCGGAACGCTGGGGCTGGATGCCGCCATCGACTACAAGGCGGAACGGGTTAAGCACCGCCTGTCGGAGCTGTGCCCGGGCGGCGTCAACGTGTTCTTCGACAACGTCGGCGGTGAGGTGCTGAACGACGTGCTGGCGCGGATCGCCACCCGGGCCCGGGTCGTGGTGTGTGGCGGCATTGCCCGTTACGAGGAAGCGAAGCCGGCCGGGCCGACCAACTACTTCAACATCGTGTTCCGACAGGCGGTGATGGAGGGGTTTCTGTTGTCCGGCTACGAGCGGGAGTACCCGGTGGCACGCGAGCGGCTGATGGGCTGGATTCAGTCCGGGCAGCTCAAGCATCGGGAAGACGTGCAGCACGGCTTCGAGAACATACCGGCAACGCTGACTCGGCTGTTCACCGGGGCCAATACCGGCAAGCAGCTGCTGAAGTTGACCTGACCCGCGCGGCCGTTATATTGCGGTCGGCTTTTCGCTTTCAAGAGAGATGTGACTATGGATATCAATGGAAAGGTTGCCGTCATCACCGGCGGCGCCTCGGGTCTGGGTGCGGCAACCGCACGGCGCTTTGCGGGTCTGGGGGCGAAGATCGCTGTCTTCGATCTCAACGACGAGCTGGGTGCTGCCATGGCGGAAGAGCTGGGCAACGGCGCCAGCTATCACAACGTCAACGTTGCCGACGAAGAGTCGGTTGCTGCCGCCATCGCCGAGGTGACGGCTGCGCACGGCGATATTCACATCTGCTGCAACTATGCCGGCATCGGCACGCCGGGTCGTACGCTCGGTCGTGACGGCCCCCTACCGCTGGACTGGTTCAAGCGCGTGGTTGATGTGAACCTGGTGGGCACCTTCAACGTCATCCGTCTGGTTGCGGCCGAGATGGCCAAGCACGAGCCGGTGACCGATGACGGCTGCCGCGGCGTGGTGATCAATACCGCTTCCGTGGCGGCCTACGAAGGCCAGATCGGCCAGGCCGCGTACAGCGCCTCCAAGGGCGGCGTGGTTGGCATGACCCTGCCGATTGCCCGGGATCTGGCGACCATCGGCATCCGCGTGAACACGATCGCGCCCGGCTTGATCAATACGCCCATGCTGGCTGGCCTGCCCGAGCAGGCGCGCGAGTCGCTGGCAGCCACCGTGCTGTTCCCGAAGCGCCTGGCGGAAGCCGACGAGATTGCTCAGCTGGCGCAGCAGATCGTCGAGAACGACTACATCAACGGTGAGACCATTCGCATGGATGGCGGCATCCGGATGCAGCCCAAGTAAGCATGCGGATCGGCGCACTGCTGGGTCCAATTCTGGATCCGGGTCAGGGGAACGCGCTTGCCGAGCAGGCGCGTCTGCTCGCTGGCGAAGGATTCACCAGCCTCTGGTCTGCCCAGGCGGTCGGCCGCGGCTTCATGATGACCGACCCGCTGATCGCGCTGACCGTTGCCGCCTCGGTCACCGACGACGTGGAGGTGGGCACCGCGGTGCTGCAGATCCCGCTCTACGATCCCATGGATCTCGCCAATCGGGTCTTCTCCCTGCAGCAAATCGCGGGTGGCCGGTTCATCTTCGGCATCGGTGCCGGCTCTACTGCAGCTGACTACGCCGTGCACAGTCGTGACTACGAGCAGCGCTTTCAGGCCTTCGAAACATCGCTGGCTGCCCTCAGAGAAATCTTCGCAACCGGCGGTCGCGGGGACGCCAGCCTGTCGCCCTGGCCGAGCGTAGCCGGCGGGCCACCCGTCTTCTACGGGACCTGGGGCAAAGGTGTCGCCAGAGCGGCGTCCGAGTTCGACGGCTGGATCGCGTCCGGCATGCACCGAACGCCGGAACAGGTTGCGGCTGCCGCGGCCCGCTACGATGCGGCCGGCGGGGGTCGTTCCATCGTCTCGACGATTCAGGTGAGCGGCCAGACGGACCTGGGCGAGCTGAAAGAAGCCCTGTCGGTCTACGCGGCGGCGGGATTCGACGACGCGGTGGTGATGCTGCTGCCGGGCGCACCGGCCGCGGCGGAAGTGCGCAAGCTGGTGGATTGAGCGAGAACGCTCGGAGCCGCTAGCTGCCGGTGAACTCCGGCGGGCGTTTTTCCGCAAACGCGCTGACCGCTTCCCGGTGGTCGTTGGTGCCGCGTGACTTCAGCAACCGGTCCGCCTCGCGGTCGATGGCCGTGCCGTGGTCGATGGTCAGCGCCTCGTCGAGATTGTCTTTGATGTAGGCAAGCGCCACGGAAGGGCCCCGAGCCAGCTTGCCCGCCATCGCCATGGCTGCCTCCGCCAGCTGCTCAGCAGCAACCACCTGATTGACCAGGCCGAGCTCGAGCGCGCTGTCTGCCGTCACCCGCTCAGAAGTGAGCATGAGCTGCCGGGCGCGGCCCGGACCGACCACGCGAGTCAGCAGCCAGGCAATGCCGTAGTCGCCGGACAGGCCGATATTGGCGTAGCCGGTGGTCAGGAAGGCAGAGCTTGCAGCAATGCGCAGATCGCAGGCGAGGGCGATGGCCATACCGGCGCCGGCGGCGGGCCCGGGCAACGCGGCTACCGTCGGCTTCCTGAGTGCGGTCAGCGCCCCGGCGATGCCGTGGTGGCGTGCGCGAAGTTCCTGAAACTGCGCATCGAGGCTCGGCGCACTGCTGCTGTCTTCGTTGCGCGCGCCCATGGCTTTCACGTCACCACCGGAGCAGAAGGCGCTGCCGGCACCGGTGAGCAGCACGGCGCCAACTTCCGGGGTTGTTGCGGCCCAGGTGATGGCCCGACGCAATCCCGCTGAGAGGTCGGGTGAGAGAGCGTTCCTTGCCTCCGGACGATTCAAGGTCAGCGTCGCTACTCGATCGTTCAGCGTCGCCAGCAACTGCTCGGTTCCGGTATCAAAGTCCGTCATCTTCGCCTCTTCAGGTTTGCGGGTTGTCCCGGGCTTCGATCTCCGAGCGCAGTTCCGCCTGTGCGTGCTGGTCGAGGCGGAAGCCACGGATCCCGAGGTAGGCACCTATCATAGCCAGGGTCGGGATCAGCACGTAAATGATCCGGAACGCGTCGAGCGTCTCGGCGCTGTTGCCGCCCTGGGCGTTGAAGCCGACCTGATCGAGCAGCGGATAGGTCAGGCCGATGGCCAGGGCGCCGCCGAGCTTGGCGGTCAGCGCCAGCAGGGCGAAGTAGAGGCCGGAGCGCTGGCCACCGGTCTGGACGTTGTCGTAGTCGATGACGTCGGCGGCCATGGCGCGAATCAGGAACTGCAGGCCTGAGTGCATGAAGCCGGTGGCGAACAGGAAGCCGATGAACAGGGCCACATCACCCTCGCCCGGCAGAAAGAAGCTGGCGCTGGTGAGGCAGAAGCCGAGCGAGGCGACGCCGAAAGTGCGGTGCTTGCCGAGCCGGTAAGAGGTCCGCACCCAGACCGGCACGCCGATGATGTGGGCGCTGTAGAACGCGATCAGCGCCAGCGAGTTGAACTGGGCGTTTCCGAGCAGCTCAGCCTGGTAGAAGATGAACAGGCCAGCCATCACGGCCCCCGGCATGGATGCCATGGCATCGGCGATCAGCAGGCGGCGCATGTGCGGATTTTTCAGCACGGCGGACAGGCCGGCGAGCAGCCGGATCCTCGGTGCCGGGGCAGTGGGCCGCTCCTTCACCAGGATTACGGCTAACAGGATGCACAACGGGGCCAGGATCAGCACCGCGGTGCCGAAGAAGGCCAGCGCGTCCCGCCCTGCCGGCGGCGCGCCGCCATACTCCAGGATGGCCAGCGGCAGCAGAATCATCAGCGAGCCGGCAAAACCGGCGAAGGCGTTGAAGCTGGCGATCCGGGAGCGCTCGTTGTAATCCGGCGACAGCTCCGCACCCCAGGCGGTGTGGCTGATGGTCATCATGGTGGAGCCGGTGTAGAGCACCACCAGCCAGAAGCCCAGGTACCAGATCGAGGGTGAGCCCATGGGCATGAACGCCATGAGTACCCCGAGCATCATGAACGGCAGGGCGATCACCAGCCAGTGCCGGCGGCGCCCCCAGCGGCTGTCGAAGCGATCGCCGATCAGCCCCATGACCGGGTCGGTGACGATGTCGAACATGCGCACCAGCATGAAGACCAGGCCGACCTCGGCCAGGCCCAGCCCCAGCGTCTTGGTGTAGAACGGCGGCAGGAAGATGGCCAGCGGCAGGATCAGACCGGCGCCGGGAAAGGCGATGGCGGCGAATATGCCGAGCCGCCAGGCTGGCAGGCGCCCGACCGGCCGAGCGCCAGCGTCTTCTGTAGCTGCTTCGCTCAAAGCCGTTCGAACTGAATGTGCAGGTGCGGCAGGTTGCGCAGAATCATGCTGGGTTCTGCTTCCGGCTCTGGATGCCCCGGCGCGAGCCGGATGTTCCGGATCTGCTCGAGCAGGGCAGGGAAGCCCAGCGTCAGCTCCTGCCGGGCCAGCGGCGCGCCGATGCAGTGATGAATGCCCGAGCCGAAAGCCAGCTGCATGCCGGCTTTCTTCCGATGCACGTTCACCGTGTCCGGGTCTTCAAACTGACGCTCATCCCGATTGGCGGCTCCGTAGCGGAGCATGACGAACTCACCGGCCTTGATCGGGTAGCCGCCGAGCTCGGTGTCGCGGGTGACCAGTCGCGGCAGGCCCTGCACCGGCGCTTCGTAGCGGAGCGCCTCCTCCACGAAGGTGCGGATCAGGCCTGGATCCTCGCGCAGCTCGTCCTGCAGCTCGGGCTGCTGGCAGAGAATCAGCATCCCCCAGCCGAAGGTGCTGGTGGTGGTCTCGTGGCCCGCAACCAGAAACTGGTTGAGTATGGAGATGCACTCGCCGTGAGTGAGCGGGCGCCCTTCATCTTCGAGGACGCTGGTTGCCAGAATGGTGATCATGTCGTCGCGGGGATCTTCGCGCCGCGCTTCGATCAGGCGCACGAGCAGCTTCTGCAGATCCACCGCAAGGTGTGCCCGGCGGATCTCCTCCTCGGCGGAGATCGGGCTCATTCGCAGCCCGGAAGCGGCCGCCGTGGCGGCGTCGTAGAAGAACGCCCGGTCTTCATCCGGGATGCCGAGCCGGTCAGAGATGATGGTGAGGGGCACGGGAAAGGCAAACTCCCGCATGAACTCGACCTCACCCCCGTTCGCGTCCGCTGCCGCTAGCATCGATTGCAGCTTGTCGTCGATCACCGCCCGCACCTGAGCCTCTGCGGTCTTCACCTGGCTGCCGGTGAACAGCTGGCTGACCAGGGAGCGGTATCTGGTGTGCTCCGGCTCGTCCAGGGTCAGCATGGTGGGCGGGAGCTCGATCATCTCGCGGTTGATGGCCTTCAGCTCGGCCTGAACCGCCTCCGGCAGAGCGGAGATGGCGGCGATCCGGGCGAGCCCGAGAAAGCCATCGAACTTGCTGGAGTAGGTGTCCGTGTCTTTGAGCGCCTCGCGGATCAGGTCGTAGCGGGTCACGTAGTGCATGCCCATCTCCGGGATAGCAAACACCGGGGCCTCGTCGCGCAGCAGCTGATAGGACTCGTAAGGCCGAATCAGCGTATCAACGTCGAAGATGCGGATGTCATCCAGGCTGGTTGTCGCCTTGCTCATAAACCAGTCCTCCCGTCTGGATTATTGGAACGCGATACAATATCTCAGGCCGATGCGCTTTTGTCCACGCCGCCAGGCGTTGCTAGCGGATCACCCCGGTCACCCGCTCAGGATGCAGACGCAGGAGCACGCGCTGTTGCTGCTCGAGCCAGCTTTCCAGATTCTCCGGTTCGGAGTACCCGGTGTCAGCAATCGCCGCAAACACCTTGCGGGTGCCTTCGACCAGGTCCTCGGTCTGCACGGTCACCCGGCCTTCAACGGCGACGAAGTTGAAAGGCTCGCTGTTGGAAACGACGCAGAGGGTTGCCCGCGGATCGCGATCCAGCGAGCGGCGTTTGAACGTCGCGCCGGGCGTGCTGACGATCAGGGTGTCGTCTTCGCGGGCGTAGGCGACCACGGAGCTGACCGGCTGACCGTCCTTACGCAGCGTTGTCAGTACGGCCCAGCGGTGGTCGCTGAGGAATTGATCCTGTGCGGTGTTGTCGGTAATCATCGAACGCGTTCTCCTTGAGGAAGTTGCCATGGCCAGCGTCGGCATCGTGTTTCACTCCAGCACCGGATATACCAGGCTGCTCGCTGATGCGGTAGCAGAGGGTGTTGTTCGCACGGATGGGATTTCAGTGACCTCGCTGGAGGTAAAGGGGGGCGACATCGCCGAAGGCCGGTTCGCCAACGACGAGCTGCTCGCCGCGCTCGATGCCTGTGACGCGCTGATCTTCGGCACGCCCACCTACATGGGGGCGGTGTCGGCGCAGATGAAGGCGTTCATGGATGCCTGCCTGTCCCGCTGGTACGAGCGCGCCTGGTCGGGAAAGATCGGCGCGGCGTTCACCGTCTCGTCCACGCCCAGCGGCGACAAGCTGAATGCGCTTTACGACCTGTTCGTGTTCGGCATGCAGATGGGCATGATCTGGGTCGGTCAGGATGAATCGCCGCTCGGCGGGACCGGCGCCAACCGGCTCGGCATCTACGTGGGTGCCGCCGGCCAGCCGGACTACGAAGCGAAGCCGCCGGCGCTGATGGCCGGCGATGCGGAGGGCGGGTCGCTGCTCGGCGCCCGGGTGGCGGCGCTGGCGGAGCGCCTGACCGGATAGGGCCGGCGTCAGCCGCCGATGTTCATCGACTGCGAGATGACGGCAAAACCTTCGGTCGCCTCCAGCCGCTTGCCGACGACCGCCTGATACTCGGCAGACTCGTACCAGGCCTTGGCCGCTTCCGTGGTCTCGAACTTGATGATGACGGTTTGCGGCCCGGGCGGGTTGCCTTCTACGGTTTCGGCAGCCACGTCGAACGCCACCAGCTCTGCACCCGATGCCTGAATGGTCGGCCCGGCACCCGCCTGGTACTCGGCGTAGAGTTCCGGGTTCTTGACGACGTACTGCGCGATGAAATAAGCGGCCACTGCTGTTCTCCCCATGAGTGTGATTACCTCGCTATGGTAACTTGCACCGTTCGCCGGAGCGATAAGCATCCGGACGGGGGCATGGACTGCCAGCAACGGAACACTATTAACAGGAGGCGGCATTGAACGCACAGCCACTCGACGGGATCACCGTGCTCGACTTCGGCCAGGTCTACAACGGGCCTTACTGCGGCTTTCTCCTGGCTCAGGCCGGTGCCCGGGTAATCAAGGTGGAGTCGCTGATCGGTGAGACGCTCAGGGCCCGGGGCGAGACCTCGGCGGCGAGCTATGCCTTCACCGCGCTGAATGCCAACAAGGAATCCATCACCCTCAACATCAAGTCGGCCCAGGCGCAGGCGCTGGTGAAGCAGCTGGCCTGCGAGGTGGACGTGGTGCTCGAGAATTTTGCGCCCGGCACGATGGCGAAGTACGGAATCGGTGCGGAAGCGCTGCGCGCCGAGAACCCGCAGCTGATCTACGCCTCCAGCACGGGCTACGGCGCGGTCGGGCCGCATCGGGACTTTCTCGGCATGGACATCACGCTGCAGGCCATGACCGGCGTGATGAGCGTGACCGGAGAGGAAGGTGGGCAGCCGTTGAAGACCGTGGCCGCGTTCGCTGATTTCATCGCCGGGACCCATCTCTATGCCGGCATCGTCAGCGCCCTGCTGGGCCGGGAACGGACCGGCGAAGGCGCAACCGTGGACGTCTCCATGCAGGATTGCGTGTTCCCGACGCTGGCCACGGCGTTGGGTTCCTTCTACGTGGCGGGCGGCGTGCAGCAGCCGCGCGGCGGCAATCATCACCCGGGCCGCGCGCTGGCGCCCTACAACGTCTACGAAGCCAGCGATGGCCACATCGCCATCATCTGCATCCGCGAAGGGCACTGGAAGAAGCTCTGCGCCGCTATGGGCGAACCGGCGCTGGCGGACGATCCGCGCTACGCGCGGATGGCGGATCGCTGCTCGCACATGGAGGAAGTGGACGAGCTCGTCAGCCGCTGGACGCGGCCGCGGACCAAGGAGGAGCTCTTTGCGACGGCGCAGGCGCACGGCGTGATCTGCGCGCCGGTGCAGGATCTGGCAGATCTGGTCGAGGACGAGCACATGCTCAGCCGCGGCTCGCTGGTTAAGCGTGCGCACGCCGGGTTCGGCGAAATTGCTCAGATGCAGACGCCCATTCGCTTTCGTGAGATCGAGCCGCCGACGCTGACGGACCCGCCGACACTCGGTGCGGACACCGACGCCGTGCTGGCGGAGCTGGCGGGCCTGAACGCTGAAGCGTTGGCCGCCCTGCGCGACGAAGAAGCGATCTGAGGCAGCAGGCGTTCCGGGTCTGCTAGGCTCTTCATTTTCGGGAAGTTCGGGAGGGAACATGAGGTTGGAAGGAAAGGTGGCGGCGATCACAGGCGCTGCCAGCGGGTTTGGTCGTGCGGCCGCGCAGCGGTTCGTTGCCGAAGGCGCGCGGGTGGTGCTGGGTGACATCCAGGAAGACGCCGGGCAGGCAGTGGCAGAAGCGTTGGGAGACGCCGCGATCTTCCGCCGCTGCGATGTCACCAGCGAGGAAGATGTTGCGGCGCTGGTGGACGCTGTGGTCGAGCACTTCGGCCAGCTCGACGTGATGTACAACAACGCCGGGATCGTTGGCGCGGTGGGTCCGATCTCTACCATGCCGGCAGACGAGTGGCAGCTCACCCTGGACATTCACCTGAACGGATCTTTCTACGGCTGCAAACACGCAGCCCGGGTCATGATGCCGCGGGAAACGGGCAGCATCATCAACATGGCGAGCACCGCCGGTTTGCTCGGCGGCCAGGGTCCCCATGCGTACGCTGTGGCGAAGCACGGGCTGATCGGCCTGACCAAAAACGTCGCCGCCGAGCTCTGTCGCCACGGCATCCGGGTCAACTGCATCGCGCCCGCGGGCATGGCCACCGCCATGGTCGCCGGGCTTGCCGGGGATCCTGAGGCCATCGAAGCCACCAAGGAGCGCCTGGCGAAAACCTCGCCGATCAAGGATCGGCCGGGGATGGCGGAAGACGTGGCGAACGCGGCCCTGTGGCTGGCCAGTGATGAGTCGGGCTACACCAATGGCCTGACGCTGACCACGGACGCTGGTGTCACCACCGGCTCATCGGCGAACCCGCCGCCGTTTGATGAGCATCAGCCGCTGATCCGCGAAGCAGGCAAACGGGGCATGGATGCCAGCTGAACCCGGGCGGGCACTCAAGCCGCGGAAGAACTGCCAGGAACACAACGGGAGACCTCTATGACGACTTTTGCTGCCGCCCTGGCGGTCGAGCGCCCGGATGAGATTGCGGTGCGTGATCAGAACTCGGCGCTGACCTGGGCCGAGGTGGACGATGTGCTCAATCGCGCCGTCAACGGCCTGCTCGGTCTCGATCTCGGGCCGGATCGACGCATGGCGGTGTTTGCCGAAAACGCCGTGGAAACGGGGCTTGCCAATCTGGCCGGTCTGCTCGGCGGCATCTCCGTGGTGCCGGTCAACTTCCATCTGACCGCAGAGGAAGTGGCCTACATTCTCAATGATTCGGGCGCCCGGGTGCTGTTCGTGGATCCGTCCACCGCTGAACGAGGCGTAGCCGCGGCGGCTGAGTCGGGCGTGCACACCGTTGTCGGCTGGGGGGATGTCAGCGCTGACGGCGTGCAGTCCTGGCCTGCCTGGCTGGAAGCCAACGATCCGGCGGACCCGCCAAACGACATGCCGCCGCAGCCCAACCTGCTCTACACCTCCGGGACCACCGGGCGGCCGAAAGGCACGCCGCTGCCACCGACCATGTTCGCCGGCGGCGATACGGTGCGTGAGCACCTGGAGCGAATGGCCGAGGCGGCCAGGGTGCGAGGCACCAGCGGCACCCAGCTGGTGGTGGGCCCGATGTACCACACCGGGCCGCTGTCGAGCACACGGATGCTTGCCGCGGGCGTCTCCTCCGTGATTCTCGGTCGCTTCGACGCGGAGAAAACTCTGGCCACCATCGAGCAGCATCAGATTGCCAGCACGCTGATGGTGCCTACCCACTTCGTGCGCCTGCTGGCGCTGCCGGACGAGGTGAAGGCCAAGTACGACGTGAGCTCGCTGCAGCAGGTCAGCCATACCGGCGCCAAGTGCCCGGTGGACGTCAAGCGGGCCATGATCGACTGGTTCGGCCCGGTGCTGTTCGAGGCCTACGGTGCCAGCGAGGTCGGCACCACCAACGCGATCGGCTCCGAGGAGTGGCTGGCCCATCCGGGCTCCGTCGGCAAAACCCTGCCGCCCTTCGAGGCCATGATCCTCGACGACGACGACAACCCGTTGCCGCCGAACACGGAAGGTCGACTGTTCTTCAGAGACACGACGGGCCGCGGCGTGGTTTACCACAACGCGCCGGAGAAGCAGGCGGAAGCACACATCGCCCCCGGCGTTTTCACCTTGGGCGAGATCGCCTACATGGATGAAGACGGGTACGTGTACATCACCGATCGGTTCAGCGACATGATCGTCTCCGGCGGCGTGAACATCTATCCAGCGGAGGCGGAGCAGGTGCTGATCGACCACCCGGCGGTGCTGGATGTGGCCTGCATCGGCGTGCCGAACGCCGAGATGGGAGAGGAGCTGAAGGCGCTGGTGATCCTGAAGCCGGAAGCGGAGGCGCCGGACCCGGCGGACCTGATCGGCTGGTGTCGAGACCAGCTGTCGCACTACAAGTGCCCACGCTCGGTGGACTACGTGGATGATCTGGGCCGCAACACCATGGGCAAGATCAACAAGCGGAAGCTGAAGGCGCCTTACTGGGCGGACGCCTGACCGGCCCGATCAGCCGACGGCGATAATATTCGGATCCCTCGGGCTCTCCGGCTTCGGTCCGGAGTGATCCTGATTGCGCACGGTGTCCGCCACCCGGAACATGGGTTCTTTGAGCATCGTCTTCAGCTCGTCGCTGGCGCCGATGCGCTGCAGCGCCTCGTCCATGCAGAGCAGCCACTGATCCCGTTCCTTCGGCCCGATGGCGTAGGGCTCGTGCGGCTCGGTGAGGCAGACGGTGCCCTTCAGCGCCTGGTACACCGGCGGGCCACCCATCCAGCCGGTCAGGTAGGCGGTCAGCATGCGCTTGATGTTGTCCAGGTTTTCGGCGTGCATGGCACGGACCTCGGCAGCCTGTGGCAGCTCGTCCATCGCGTCGTAGAACGCATCGGCCAGCGCTTTCACGCCCTCCTGGCCGAGAATCTCGTACGGGGTATCAGCCATAAACTCTGCTCCTGGCGATCTGGTTATCAGCTGCCGGTTTCATTGTCCGTATATCCGCGCCTGCTTCGTTGCCATCCCGGGCAGCAGAGCGTGCAGCTCGGCCCGGACGTAGCTCTCTTCGAAGGCTTCCAGCGGTATGTGCCCGTGGGTCCAGAGCAGGATAACGGACCAGCTGCTCACGCCCCACTGCTGGGCGAAGAAATCCACGTCGATGTCTTTGCGCATCTCGCCCAGTGACTGCATCTCCAGGATGGACTGACGGCGCGCCGCGATGCCGTTGTGCAGGAGCATCCTGGCGATCGGATCGGTTGGCCTCGCGTTGAACAGCATGCGGGCCATCGCCTCAGCGTACCTGGGATTTCTGACGATGTTCTGGGCATAGGCGCGGGACCGGGCAGTCACGCCCTCCAGGCCTTTCAGCGCTTCCGGCACCGAGGTGGCCAGCTGGGTGAGCAGATCGTCCAGAGCTGCCAGCACCAGGCCGTCTTTGTTGTCGTACAGGTTGTACAGCGTGGTGGGCGAGACATCGGATGCAGCGGCCACGTCGCGCATGCTCAGGCCTTCGTAGCCAGCCTTGGAAAGCTGCTGGCGGACGGTTTCGAGAATCCTCTCGCGGCGTTGCAGTTGTCGGGGCGTCAGGTTCATCAGCGCATTCTAGGAAATCTGCCGGACATCCGCTGTCAGGCTGGCATTCGAATAGTTGTAACATGCTACACTAATCTGCCGCATCAGTTTTGCGGGCTCTGTTGGGAGGAGTGATGGAGATATCGGGCAGCAAGGCGCTGGTCACCGGCGCCGGGCAGGGAATCGGCGCTGCCACGGCACTGATGCTGGCCGAGCAGGGTGCGGAACTGGTGGTGCTCGCCGACATCAATGCGGACGCGATGACGGGCACCGCCGCCGCCGTTGAGGCCGCGGGCGCCCGGGCAGTCTGCAGCACGGTAGATCTCGCCCGGCCGGAAGCGGTCGTGGCGCTGCTGAACGAAGCAGAGAAAGCCAGCGGTGGCCTGGACATCGTTCATAACAACGCCGGCATCATGACTGGCACGTCAGATTTCCCGGAAACGCCGGTCGAGAAGATGGTGGCGGTGATCCAGGTGAATCTGATCGCCATGATGATCGGCACCCGGCAGGCCATCGAGCTGATGCGGGCCAGGGGCACCCCGGGGGTGATCATCAACACGGCCTCGGTTGCCGCGTTCGGACCGATGCCGACGGACCCGGCTTACTCCGCGTCGAAGGCGGGGATCGTCAACTTCACGCAGTCCTGCAAGCCGCTGCACGATGCGTACGGCATACGGGTCATGGCCGTCTGCCCGGCCATCGTCGACACCGCGATCGTTCCACGCGATGCCGAATGGCTGCAGCCGGCGCTGCGGGCGGTGAAGATGCTCGCGCCGGCGGAGATCGCCGCCGCGGTGAAGACGGTGATTGAGGACGACTCGGCAGCCGGTGACTTCATCACCGTGGAGAACGAGCCGGCCGCTTAGGGCTGTTAAGATCGAGACACTGAAGAGGAGAAGCAAATGGCAGAAGCTACGGTGGAGAACGGCGTACGAACCATGGACGGCGCCTTTGCCGAACTGCTGGCGGCGGATACCAACGCGGCGAACATCAGCGACGCGCTGAAGCGCAACCAGCCGCTGCCACCGGGGCCGTCACTGGTGCCGGTTGCCCGCTACATCGACCGCCGCTACCACGAGCTCGAGAAGGAGCGCCTCTGGAGCCGGGCGTGGCAGGTGGCAGCGCATGAGGACGATTTTGCCAACGTCGGTGACGTGGTGCCTTACGACATCGCCACCAGCTCCTACCTGATCGTTCGCGTCGCCGAGGACGAGTACAAGGCTTTTTACAACGCCTGCCTGCACCGCGGGCGGAAGCTGCGGGAGAGCCGCGGCAAAGGTCTCGATGAGCTTCGCTGTCCGTTTCACGGCTGGGCCTGGAACATCGATGGCAGCCTGAAGCAGGTTCCCTGCGCCTATGACTACGCCGGCCTGGATCGGGAAGAAGAATCGCTGCCGGAAGTGCAGGTGGGCCGCTTCGGCCGCTTCATCTTCATCAACCCGGATCCCGACTGCGCACCGCTGGCGGAACACCTGGGCGATCTGGGCACGCACTTCGAGATGCTGCCCTACGAGAAGCGCTACAAGATGGCGCACGTGGGCAAGGTGATCAGGGCGAACTGGAAAGTCGTGCAGGAAGCCTTCATGGAGTCCTACCACGTACTCATGACCCACCCTGAGATCCTCACCGGCGGCGCGCACGACATGTGCACCAAGTACGATGCCTTCGAAAACTACTCCCGGGCGATTCGGTGCGGCGCGCTGGAAAGCAACGGCATGCCGGCCTGGGATCCGCTGCCGGAATCCGGCAACCACATTCTGCGCCACCCGCTGAACGGCTGGGTCTACGAAAAAGTGGGCGAAGACGTGGTCGAGGTCACCACCCCGAAAGGCGTCAGCGGCCGCTTCAACGTCAACGGTGACTGGCTCGAAGGTGAGCTGACAGATGTCAATCCGCACCTGACGCTCTGGGTCGGCGGCCGGCAGACATCGGGACCGAGCATGGAAGCCGCCATGGGGGATCCGAAGGTCGCGCAGATGCTCAAAGAGAAGCTCGGTGAGAACGCGTCACCTCGGGCGATGGGTGCGGAGATGCAGCGGCAGATGCTGAAGGACGCCATTCCCTCCCTGGCGGATGACATCCCCGACGTGGAGCTCTCCTCTTCGATCTTCCTGACCGTGTTTCCGAATTGGCACCCGTGGGGGTCCTTCAACCAGATCAACTATCGGTTCCGGCCGAACGGTGACAACCACGAAGAGTGCATCATGGAGTGCATGTTCCTGGCCCCCATCCCGGAGAGCGGTGAGTACCAGCCGGTCCGGGAGATTCACTGGCTCTCTCCCGACCAGGACTGGACGGACGCGCCGGAGCTCGGAATGCTGGCGAAGATCTTCAATCAGGATCAGCGCAACCTGCCGTTCGTCTACCAGGGCCTAAAGGCGACGGCTCGGGAAAACTTGCGCCTGGCGGATTACAACGAGCTGAAGCTGCGCCACTTCCATCAGCTGTACGAGAAGTGGGTGGGCGACGTCTGAGCAGAGGCCAGAGCAAATGACACTGCCAGCTGCCAGGCAACTCACCCGGGCGGTGACCGATGCCGAGCGCAAGGCTTTTCTCGCAGACGGGGTGGTGCTGCTGAAGGGCATCTACCCGGCAGCCTGGGTGAACGGCCTGCGGGCTGAGCTGGACGACGTGTTCGCCCAATCTGCAGCACGAACAGAGTTTGCCGGCAGCGTGCTGGATGGCGACAGCCAGCAGGGCGCCTCCAGTGACATGAGCAAAGTGCTCGAAGACACCCTCCGCTTTGTCGAGGCAGAGGCGCTGGCGCTGGAAGGTGATGCCAGGGAGTTGCCGACCGGCCGCAGCATCGTCGAGACCGATGCTTCGTTCTGGCACGCCGGCATGCGCGCGCACAACACCGAAGGGCCGGTGCCTGAGCTTCTGCACCAGCTCACCGGCAGCGGGAAGATCAATTTCTACAGCGATCAGCTGTTCCTGAAGGAGCCGGGCTCCCGGGTGAAGACGCCGTTCCATCAGGACAAACCTTACTTCCTGGTTGATGGCGGCGACGTGGCGGTGGTCTGGGTGCCTGTTGACGTGGTCGATCGGGAGAATGGCGCCATGGGCTACGTGATCGGCTCGCACCGATGGGGCAAGCTCTTCAAGCCGAGTGACTTCGCGACCAACAGCGGCACCTTCCCGGAAGTGGGCGGCATCAGCCTGAAAGGCCTCGACACCCTGTCGGAAGGCGCGCTGGATGACGAGGAGATCCGCTACTTCGATGCTGAGCCCGGTGACGTGATCGTGCATCACTGGGCCACGCTGCACGGCAGTCGGGGCAACACCTCGGCATCACGTACCCGCCGCGCCGCATCGATCCGCTACGCGCTGGATGGCTGCCACTTCTTTAAACGGCCGTCTTCGCCGGAGCCGTTCCGGAACACGGTCGGTCTGGCGGACGGGTCGCCGCTGGAAAACGCCGACCGGTTTCCGGTGGTGTGGCCGAGGCCCGGCGCGGCCTGAGGAGGGGAAATGATCAAGGGCTGGAGCAACGTCGCGTTCAATCAGTCGCCGGACTCGGCAAACCAGATTCACGGCGACGAGATCGCCAGGCAGTTCGGCTTCCGGGGTGGCCTGGTGCCGGGGGTGACGATCAGCGCCTATCTTCTGCACCCTGCGATAGAGGCCTGGGGCGCGGACTTTCTCGACCGCGGCGCGGCGCAGATTCGCGTTGGCTCACCGCTCTACGATGCGGAGCCGTTTGCGGTGGAGATCCTGGATCAGTCCGACGCGCAGTACCAGGCGGAGATCCGCGGGCCGGATGGCAAGGTCAGCGCCAGCGCCGAGGTGACGCTGCCGACGCTGGCGCCAACGCCGCCGCAGCGGCGCGGGGACCCGCTCGGCGACAGAGATTACGAGCCACCTGCGGCTTCCGCGGAGCTGTTCGACACCTTGCGGCGGGAAGGCTGCCGGGCGTTCCGGTACCGCTGGACCAGCGAGCACAACATGCGCCGCTACGTGCGTGACGAATCAGCCACGCCGATGCTGCATCAACTCGATCAGGGTGGTTACGCCAACATGGGCTTTCTGCTCGGCACCTCCAACTGGGTGCTGGCGGCTAACGCCTACATGAACCCCTGGGTCCATCTGGAGACCCGCTCGCAGAACTACCGGGCGGTGCCGCTGGGTACCCGCATCATCACCGAGGTCGCCGTCGCCGGTACCTTCGAGAAGAAGGGCCACGAGTTCGTCGACGCCGAAGTGGCGCTCTATGACGAATCGGATGACGCCTGCCTGGCCACCATATCGCTGCGGGCGATCTATCGGCTCAGAGGGCTTTAACTGAGCGCCGGTAGGCCTCGATAGTGTTCCAGCGCTTCCGGATTCGCCAGCGCGTCTGTGTTGGTGACCGGCCGACCGTGCACCACGTTGCGCACCGCCAGCTCGACGATCTTGCCGCTAATGGTGCGCGGCACGTCCGGGACCTGAATCACCACGGCCGGTACGTGGCGCGGCGTGGCGTTGCGGCGGATAGTCTGCCTGATCTCTTCGGTCAGCGCATGATCGAGGCTTAAGCCGGCCCTCAGCACCACGAACAGCACCACGCGCACGTCGCCTTCCCACTCCTGGCCGATCACCACCGAGTCGATCACCGCGTCGACTTTGTCCAGCTGCCGGTAGATTTCGGCGGTCCCGATGCGGACGCCGCCGGGATTGAGCACGGCATCGCTGCGGCCGTGGATGATGATGCCGTCGTGCTCGGTGATCTCACCGTAGTCGCCGTGGGCCCAGACCCCGGCAAAGCGCTCGAAGTAGGCGGCCCGGTACTTCGCGGCATCCGGATCGTTCCAGAACCCGATCGGTGCGGAAGGGAAGGGGCGGGTGCAGACCAGCTCGCCTTTCTCGCCCCGCACCGACTCGCCGTCGTCGTTCCAGATCTCCACAGCCATGCCCAGCCCTTTCGCCTGGATCTCGCCGCGATAGATAGGCGCGTTCGGGTTGCCGAGCACGAAGCAGGAGATGATGTCGGTGCCGCCGCTGATGGAGCAGAGCGCCACGTCGGCTTTGATGCTCTGGTAGACGAAGTCGTAGCTGTCCGGGTTCAGAGGCGAGCCGGTGGAGAGGATGCTGCGCAGGCTGGCAAGAGATTGGCTGTCCTTCGGCTTGAGCCCTTTGCTCTCCAGGGTTGCCAGGTACTTCGCCGAGGTGCCGAACACCGTCACCTGCTCCTCGTCGATCATGTTGAGCAGCCGGACGTTGCCGCGGGCGAAGGGCGAGCCGTCGTAAAGCACCAGGGTGGCGCCGGTCGCCAGGCCGGAGACCAGCCAGTTCCACATCATCCAGCCGCAGGTGGTGAAGTAGAAGAGCACGTCCTGCCGGCGGAGATCGGTATGCAGCTGATGCTCTTTCAGGTGCTGGAGCAGGGTGCCGCCTGCGCCGTGAACGATACATTTGGGGGAGCCCGTGGTGCCGGACGAATACATGATGTAGAGCGGGTGGTCGAAGGGCAGCTGCGCGAAAGCCGGCGCTTGCCCCAGGCTGTCCACGACGAACTCGACCAGCGTGCAGGCGTGCTGAAGGTCGCTGATGTCCGGTTCGGCGCTCAGCACAGGAATCACTACGGTCTGCTCGATAGTGGGCAGTCGCGACTGGATCTCGGCGACTCGCTCCAGGCAGTCGATCGGCTTGCCGTTGTAGTAGTAGCCGTCGGCCACGAACAGCAGGCGCGGCTCGATCTGGCCGAAGCGATCGCAGACGCCATTGGTGCCGAAGTCCGGAGAGCAGGAAGACCAGATGGCGCCGATCCAGGCACAAGCGAGCATGGCAACCACGGTGTCTACCCCGTTCGGCAGAAAGCCGGCGACCCGGTCGCCGGGGGCGATGCCCTCGGCCTTCAAGGCTGCGGCCAGCTCGCCGGCCTGCCGGTACAGCTCGGCGTAGGTCAGGGTGTAACGATGCTGGTCCTCCAGGAGGCCAATCAGGGCAACCTGATCATCGCGATAGCGGAGCAGGTTCTCAGCAAAGTTCAGCCGGCTGCCCGGAAACCAACGGGTATCCTCGAAGCCGTTGCCGGTGCGCACTGTTTCCGCGGCCCGGCTCGCCTGAATGCCGGTGTAGTCCCACACTGCCTGCCAGAATGTCTCCGGCTCGCCGATCGAAAACGCGTGCAGCTCAGCGTAGCTTTCGAAGGTCTGGCCGCTCTTCGCCTCGAGCAGCCGCTGGAACTCGGTCAGCCGGGTCTCAGTGGTCTGTGGCTGCCAGATCGGCGTGCTCATCAGCTGCCTGCCTCACTCCGACTCGAAGTCGAGGAGGCTGGCACCCCCTTCCACCAGATCGCCGGGGTTGAAGTGGAAAGCACGCACGCAGCCGGCGCTGGGCGCTTTGATGGTGTGCTCCATCTTCATCGCCTCCATGACCAGCAGCGAGGCGCCGGCTTCGACTCGGGTTTCAACCTCGACCAGCAACGAAACGATGGTGCCGTTCATCGGTGCCTGCAGCCCCGCCTCGTCTACGGCCGCATCCTCCTCGCCGGTGGCGGGCAGTGCACGCCTGATACGGAACGCGTGCCCGAGCCCGAACAGCAGCAGGTCGCTGCCGTCCTCAGCAACGGTCAGACGACGGGCATGACCGTCGACGGTGACTGTCAGCTGATCGCCCTCGACCGAACCCTGGATGCGCTGGCTGCCGAACTCCGATGTGGCTTCGAACACGCCAGGGGCCGTGTGCTCGACGGCAACGCCGTACTCCTGACCATCCAGCAGCACGTCCAGGACCTGAATGTGCGGTTCGTTCAACCGCCAGGCATCTGTCCGGGCCCAGGGCGAATGGGGATCGCTCGGTGCGCTGACCCCCCGGTTGCTGAGGATCAGGTAGGCGACGGCTGCGCCGAGCGCGAAGCGGGTATCCCGGTCGTCGGCGCTGAACAGCGCCTCGCGGTGCTTGTCGATGAATCCGGTGTCCAGCTCGGCATTCTGAAACGCGGGTGAGCCGGCCAGGTTGTAGAGGAAGCCGACGTTCGTGGTCACCCCGCCGATGTGATACGCGGCCAGCGCCTCGCGCAGGCGCTGCAGGGCGCTGGCCCGGTCCCGATCCCAGACGATGAGCTTCGAGATCATGGGATCGTAATAAATGCTGATCTCGTCTCCCTGGACCACGCCGGTATCGATCCGCACGTGCACCGATTCCAGCGGCGTTTCGACGAAGCTGAGACGCCCGGTCTGCGGCAGGAAGTCCTGGTCCGGGTCTTCCGCGTAGATACGGGCCTCGAACGCGTGACCTTTCAGCGGCACCTCCGCCTGAGTGGCGGGCAGCGGCTCACCGCTGGCGACCCGGATCTGCCACTCGACCAGATCGTAGCCGGTGATCATCTCTGTAACCGGGTGCTCGACCTGCAGCCGGGTGTTCATTTCCATGAAGTAAAACCGGCCGTCGTCGGCCAGCAGAAACTCGACGGTGCCGGCGCCAACGTAGCCGATGGCCTGAGCGCAGCGCAGGGCGGCTTCGCCCATCTCGACGCGCAGCTCGGCAGAAAGCCCGGGTGCCGGCGCTTCCTCGATGATCTTCTGGTGTCGGCGCTGCACCGAGCAGTCACGCTCGTTGAGGTAAACGCCGTTGCCGTGCTGGTCGCAGAAGACCTGAATCTCCACATGACGTGGCGCTTCCAGGTACTTCTCCACCAGCATCAGCTCGTCGCCGAAGGCGTTCGCCGCCTCCCGCCGAGCAGCGGCAAGGCCCTCGCTGAACTCGGCGTCGCTGCCGACGATCCGCATGCCTTTGCCGCCGCCGCCGGCTGCCGCCTTCAGCAGCACCGGGTAGCCGATCTTCTCAGCTTCGGTACGCAGCAGCCCGGGATCCTGATCGTCGCCGTGATAGCCCGGCAGCAGCGGCACTTCGGCCTGCTGCATGATGCTCTTGGCGGCGGACTTGGAGCCCATGGACAGGATCGCCTCGACGGGCGGGCCGATGAAGACGATCCCTGCAGCCGTGCAGGCACGGGCAAACTCGGCGTTCTCGCTCAGGAAGCCGTAGCCTGGGTGCACCGCGTCGGCGCCTGCGCGGTTGGCGGCGTCGATTACCTTAGCTGCGTCCAGGTAGGAAGCGCTGGCGCTCGCCTCGCCGAGGTGAATGGCTTCGTCCGCCATGGATACGTGCAGCGCGTTCCGGTCGGCGTCGGAGTAGACGGCAACGGTGCCAAACCCGAGGTTCTTTGCGGTGCGGATGACCCGGCAGGCGATCTCGCCTCGGTTGGCGATGAGAATCTTGCTGATGGTTTGAGTCGGCATGATCGTCTCCCGCCTCACATCCGGAACACGCCGAAGCGCGTCTCGTCCACGGGTCGATTCAACGCGGCCGACAGGCTCAGGCCCAGCACCATTCTGGTGTCAGCCGGGTCGATGACCCCGTCGTCCCAGAGTCGGGCGGAGGCGTAGTAGGGGTGGCCTTCAGCCTCGTAGCTGTCGCGAATGGGTTGCTTGAAGGCCTCCTCGTCCTCCGCCGGCCACTCATCGCCGCCACGCTCGATGGCTTCCCGGCGCAGGGTTGCCAGCACGCTGGCCGCCTGCTCGCCACCCATCACGGAGATCCGGGCGTTCGGCCACATGTAGAGGAATCGGGGACCGTAAGCCCGACCGCACATGCCGTAGTTGCCGGCGCCGAACGAGCCGCCGATCAGCACCGTGAACTTCGGTACCCGGGCGCAGGCCACCGCGGTGACGAGCTTGGCGCCGTTCTTGGCGATGCCGCCTGCTTCGTACTGCTGCCCGACCATGAAGCCGGTGATGTTCTGCAGGAACAGCAGGGGAATCTTCCGCTGAGCGCAGAGCTCGATGAAATGTGCGCCCTTCAGCGCGGACTCGCTGAAGAGGATGCCGTTGTTGGCGATGATGCCCACCGGGTAACCCATGATCCGGGCGAACCCGGTGACCAGGGTGGTGCCGTACAGCGCCTTGAACTCGTCGAGCTCGGAGCCGTCGACCAGTCGGGCGATGACTTCCCGGACGTCGTACTGCACGCGGCTGTCAGCCGGTACCACGCCGCCGAGCTCCGTCACCGGGTAGAGCGGATCGACCGGCGCGGCGATGTCCAGGCTGGCCGGCTTCGAACGGTTGAGGCGTCGGATAGCTTTGCGGGCCAGCTGCAGCGCGTGTACGTCGTTGTTTGCCAGATGATCTGCCACCCCGGAGGTGCGAGCGTGCAGATCACCGCCGCCCAGATCCTCGGCGCTGACGATCTCGCCGGTGGCAGCTTTCACCAGCGGCGGACCGCCGAGAAAGATGGTGCCCTGGTTTTTGACGATGATCGCCTCATCGGACATGGCCGGCACGTAGGCGCCGCCGGCCGTGCAGGAGCCCATGACCACGGCAATCTGCGGGATGTTCTCCGCGGACATGTTCGCCTGGTTATAAAAGATGCGGCCGAAGTGCTCTTTGTCGGGGAAGATCCCGTCCTGGTTCGGCAGGTTGGCGCCGCCTGAATCCACCAGGTAGATGCAGGGCAGGTTGTTCTCGGCAGCGATCGCCTGCGCCCGCAGGTGCTTCTTCACGGTCACGGGGTAATAGGTGCCGCCTTTCACCGTGGCGTCGTTGGCAACGATCACGCACTCCGTACCTTCCACCCGGCCGATGCCGGTGATGATGCCGGCGCCCGGCACATCGTCGTCGCCGTACATGTCGTGGGCAGCAAGCTGGGAAAACTCGAGGAAGGGCGAGCCGGGATCGACCAGAGCGGTGACCCGTTCCCGTGGCAGCAACTTACCGCGCTCTTTGTGCCTTGCCTGATAGCGCTCGCCGCCACCTTTCTTGACCTCGGCGACCAGCGCGTTGAGGTCGTCGACCTGAGCCTGCATGTGCGCAGCGTTGGCCTGAAAGTCGGCAGCGTTCGGATTGATGGTGGAGCGGATGACTGACATGTGGAATTCCTCAGGCGGACTCGGCGAAGAGCTCGCGGCCGATCAGCATGCGCCGGACCTCTGAGGTGCCGGCGCCGATCTCGTAGAGCTTGGCGTCACGCAGCAGGCGACCGGTCTCGTACTCGTTGATGTAGCCATTGCCACCTAAGGCCTGAATCGCCTGCAGGGCGCACTGGGTTGCCTGCTCGGCGGTGTAGAGAATCACCGCGGCAGCATCCTTCCGGCTCGCCAGGCCGCGATCGCAAGCCCGGGCGACCGCGTAGAGGTAGGCGCGGCTGGCATTCAGCACGGCGTACATGTCCGCCAGCTTGCCCTGCATGAGCTGAAACTCGCCGATAGCCTGGCCGAACTGGTTGCGCTCGTGCACGTAGGGAACCACCACGTCCAGGCAGGCCTGCATCAGCCCGACCGGGCCGCCGGAGAGCACGGTCCGCTCGTAGTCGAGCCCGGACATCAGCACGCCGACGCCGCGACCCTCTTCGCCGAGCACGTTGGCGACCGGCACAGGGCAATCCTCGAACACGAGCTCACAGGTGTTCGAGCCGCGCATACCGAGCTTGTCCAGCTTCTGCGCCTGGCTGAAGCCGGGGAGCCCGCGCTCGACGATGAAGGCGGTGATGCCCTTCGAGCCCGCATCCATGTCAGTCTTGGCGTAGATCACGTAGGTATCTGCGTCCGGCCCGTTGGTGATCCACATCTTGTTGCCGTTCAGCACGTAGACGTCGCCCTGCCGCTCGGCCTTCAGCTTCATGCTCACTACGTCGGAGCCGGCTCCGGGCTCAGACATGGCAAGCGCGCCGACGTGCTCGCCGGAGCAGAGCTTCGGCAGGTAAGTCTGCTTCTGCTCCTCGGTGCCCATGCGATGGATCTGGTTCACGCAGAGGTTGGAGTGAGCGCCGAAAGAGAGTCCCACCGAACCGGACGCCCGGCTGATCTCCTCCATCGCGATCACGTGAGCGAGGTAGCCCATGTTGCTGCCACCATAGGCCTCCGCCACGGTGATCCCGAGCACGCCGAGCTCACCCATCTTCTGCCACAGGTCCATGGGGAACTCGTTGCTCTGGTCGATCTCAGCTGCCCTGGGCCTGATCTCCTCCTGGGCGAACCGGTAGACGGTGTCGCGGAGCATGTCGAGCTCCTCGCCGAGGTTGTGGTCGAGCATGGAAAATGATGCGTTCATGGTTATCCCACCTGTGCGTCGGTCTGTTTGTTCGCTTCGATCAGCGCCCGTACTTCCTGTTCGGTGCGGGCTTCCCAATTGGCGAGGTCGCTGAGCATCTGCTCCAGATCCTGCTTCTGCTGCTCGAGCCGGCTGCGGCTCTCGCGGATTTTGTCGATCACGGCCAGCAGTTGCTGCTGGTTGTCGGAGCCCGAGTCGTACATGCCGATGAGGTCGGCACTTTCTTCGAGGGTAAGGCCCAGGCGTTTTCCACGCAGGATCAGGCGCAGCCGGGTGCGGTCGGCGCGGCTGTAGACGCGGTTCTGCCCTTCCCGTGCAGGGTTCAACAGGCCCTTCTCTTCGTAGAAGCGCAGCGTGCGCGAGGTGATCTCGAACTCCCGCGCCAGATCGCGGATGCTGTAGTGATCGGCCATTTTCCTCCCTCTGATCTCTTTAGATGCTGGGTCATCCTTCGAGACCTGGCCATGTTAAACTTACGTTGACGTAAACGTCAACTTATTCGGGGCGAATCAATAACCGAACGGTAGTAGGGTCCTCGGGCGGAGAGGCGATGGGCCATGAAGTTTGGAAAAAGGATGCTCTGATGAGTAACAGCGGCGATCTGGGATTCACGGCCAGCGTGCGGGGCGCGGAGATCATCATTTTCCACCACGGTCGAAAAGCGACGACCTTGAGAGGAATGAAGGCGGCGGAGTTCAGGGATGACCTCGAGCGGTTGCCTGCCGACGAGCTGCAGGAATTGATGGCACGACTGACGGGTAACTACAGACACGGCAACGAACGCACCGCAAGGAATCACCCCAGAAACAGACGCTGAGCAAGCGCCCTGCCAGCAGCGGCGGCTTCGGTTTTCCACGATTTATACGGGCTGGACACCAGGCTAGGTTCAGCCGATGAAGACGCGTTTGCGAATGGCCGCTGCGGTGGCTTTCCTGCTCCTGACTGTTATGCGGCCCGAGATGGTGGCGGCTGAGCCAGTACTTCTGTTCGAAGGCGACACGGTCGTAGGCGCGCGCGGCCTCATCGTCGAAGGCGACCTCTACGACGTAGAGATCATCGATGACAGCTGCATCGAGCTGCTCGATGGCTGCGATGAGCCGGGTGATTTCCCGTTCGACTCGGTTGTGCTTGCCGAGACCGCCAGCGCCGCGCTTCAGGCGCTGTTTTCTCCACAGGGCCGAGCCATCAGAGGCTGTGATCCGACCCGGGGCTGCTCGGTACTGACGCCGATCGACCTCAGCAGCAACAGCGGTCGGGTCCGAGCGGTGGATCTCTACGTGCTCGGGCCCGGATGCAGCAGTGACTGCGCCACCCAATACGGTTGGGAAACGCCGGAGCCGGACAGTGATCTGACCGCCCAACCCTACATGGTCTATGCCATCTGGCGGGTGCTGGAGCCGGATGATGGCTTCCTTTTACGGGTACTGGTCCCTTCGCTCGAGAACGCTCAGCCATAACGCTTTCGCTGTTCGCCTCACTTTCTATCCGAGTTCGTGTCTAATGGTGATCGCATGTCATGGGGAGGGAGCTCATGGGTACGAAGCGTTCAGGCGCAACCCGGCGTGAAGTATTGGCGGGAATATCGATTGGCCTGACCCAGCTGGCTGCCGCGCCCGCCGTGGCCAACAAGCCGCAAAACAAGTTCGATCTCGATAACTTCGTTGTTGATTGCATTCTTGCGAACCAGGGTCCTGATGCGCAGCTCGCCGTTCTGGAAGTTCTGCAGAAGGCTGTGCAGGACCACAGGCGAGTGCTCAGTTCGTTCGAACCACTGCAGAGAGCGGGCATCACTCCGATCCATCGCTCCGACACCCTGACGATCTTCAGTGCGGTCTGGACACCGCAGATGAACCTGATGCCGCACAACCATCTGATGTGGGCAAACATCGGTATCTATGCCGGCCGTGAGGACAACATCTTCTGGGAAAGGAACGATCAGGGCATTACTGCCAACCATGCTGAAGCTCTGTTCGAAGGGGATGCTGCACGGCTGCCGACGGACGCAATTCACTCGGTAACCAATCCGTTGCTGCGTTTCACCGGAGGCATCCACATCTACGGAGGCGACTTCTTCAACACAACCCGCACGCAGTGGAATCCCGAGACTCTGGCGGAAGAACCGTCTGACGGTGATGCGATCAGGGCGATGTTCGAGCGGGAAAACGTCCGGCTCGGAATCTAACTCGCGGTAGCGCCGGGCGAGGCAGGCTGCCCGCATTTGAACACATTGAACCGATCCCGATCCTGCAGGATTCGAATGTCAGCCAGCGGGTCGCCATCGATGATGAGGAAGTCGGCGCGATTGCCCTGCTGCAGCGTGCCCAGCGAGCCCGACGGATCCATCGCTTCGCCACCGTTACGTGTGGCGCAGACGAGGGCTTCTGCCGGACGCATGCCGAACAGGTCCACGAAGTACTGGAGGTCTTTCGCGTAGGTGCCGTGCGGGGCGATGCTAATCCCGTAGTCGCCACCGACCACGAGCCGCACGCCCGCTTTACGGAGCATCTCCACGGAGGCAACCGTCGCCTCGATCTCCGCCTCATAGCCCTGCGCTATCGCCACCTGCCTAGGCACGCCCAGGGACTCACACTGATCGAGGTACTGGACTTCCCAGGCGATCGCGGGGCCGACGACGATCTTCTCGTTGCGGGCGGCAAGCAGGTCCACCGCCTCGGCGTCCAGATAGTTGGCATGACCGACGAAGTCGACGCCCGCGCGCACGGCCTGCTTGACTGCAGCCGCGCTTCGCGCGTGGCAGGCCACCCGCAGGCCGCGCCGGTGTGCCTCATCCACCACGGCGACCACCTCCTCATCGCAGAAAGAGAGCTCCCCGGGCGGGTTGACCGGGTTGATGGCTTCGCCGTCGATGAAGATCTTGACCACGTCCACCTGGTCCCGGCGCTGCTCACGAACTGCCTGGCGCAGCGCCCACGGCCCGTCGGCAATCTGGCTCAGGCCGCCCGGGGAATCCACGTTGCTCGCGGTAGCGCCGAGGTCGCGACCGGCAGCCAGCAGGCGCGGCCCTGGTATCTGCCCGGCGTTGATGGCGTCGCGCAGCGCCACGTCGATCTTAAAGGTGGATCCGAAACTGATCGCCGACGTGAATCCCGAGTTGAGCATGAGCTCGGCATTTCGCACAGCGGTGATGGTGGCGGTTTCCACCGGCGTCGCGCCGATGGCGAAGGGGCTCGCGTCAGCGAACGAGAGATGGGCGTGTGTCTCCGTCATCCCCGGCATGATGAAGCTGCCGGCTGCATCGACGATCTCCGCGTCCGGCGGCAGCTCAGGCAGCTGCTCCTCGGGACCCGCGAACGCCACCGTATCCCCCTGAACCCACAAAGCGCCGTTGGCGATGACGGCTTCGTCGGCGCCTGGAAACAGGCTGGCATTTCTGTAAACAGTATCAGTGGGCATCAGCAGCAGCCTGGTCAGTCGGCAAAAAACGCCGTCTTCTTCTCGCCGTTAGGCCCGTAAACCGGCTCGCCGCGCTCCACCAGATAAGCCTGGTTGATGCTCTGCTTAACGTTGGCGTTCTGCAGCAACGCCACCATCTGCAGGTAGTTCGGATGCTCGAAGTGTGCGGCCAGAGAGTCGCTGTCGTCCCACAGCTCGTAGACCTGAATGCGGGTCGGCACCGCCGGGTCGGGCGCAAAGCAGTAGTCCCTGCAACCGGCTTCTTCGGTCCGCGTTGCCATCTGCACATCGGCGGTGATGGCCACCGCGTGGTCCCGGTCGGCCTGATTCTCGAACTCCAGCGCGGCGACGACGATGATCATGGCATAGCTCCTCTTCAGTTCAGGTCGGCACGGGTCCAGCGGCGATGGGAAGGCCCGCCGGGTCCCCGCTGTTCGCCCGCGTGCTCGGGATAGACCGATGCGGTGTACAGGTCACCGTGCGCGTCCATCGCCAGCTGGTGGATGTAGATGGCAATGTTCTCAACCCGACGGACCACTTCGCCTGTGTCTTCATCAAGGATGGCCAGGTTGCTCATCCGGTCGCTTGCATAGATGTGTCGGCCGTAGGTTGCCAGGCTGAGCGGCAGGATGTGGGTCCACTCGTCGATGTAGTTGCCGTCTGCATCGAAGCGCTGGATGCGATGCTTCCAGTCGGGGTCCGGCTGCGTTCTATGCGGCGCGATCTGCCCCGGCATGGTCATGTAGTCATGAAAGTTCCCGCCAACCAGGTCGGCCACCAGCAGCCGCCCCTGGGAGTCGATGGTGAGGGCGTGCGGCGTGTTGAACTCGCCGGGCCCCCGGCCCCAGCCGCCGATCGAGCGGATGTACTCGCCGTCAGGGGTGTACCAGACCAGGCGTGAGTTCCAGTACCCGTCTGCGACCACGATGTTCCCGTTGTCCTGCACGGCCACCGCGGTCGGGCCGTTGAAGTGCGACTCGTCGTCGCCCCACTCAGCAAAGGTACCCAGCTCCAGCAGCAGCTCGCCGCTCGGGTCGTACTTCCGCACCGTGTGGCCATCCCGGTCGGTCGTCCAGAACATGCCGTCCTTCTCGATGTAGATCGTGTGCGCGCCAAGAGCGAAGCCGCGTTCGTCGGACTGCCCCCACTTGCCCAGGTACTCGCCGTCGCGGGAGAACATGGAGATGCTGCTCTTGCCCATCTTGTCTTTCATTGCCAGGGGGTGGGCGGCCCAGTGCTCGATGTCCCGCGTGAAGAGGTAGATGACGCCTTCAGCGTCCACGGCGACTCCGGAGCCCATTTCGAACTGCATGTCGGCAGGGTAACGGGGCCAGCCTTCAGCCAGCCGGTACCCGCTGCGCGGGTCGTTGCTCTCGGTGTTATTTTCCACATCGTGAGACGTGCACATGATCTGGCTTCCCCTCCCGGATCAGCAGTCGAGCGTATCGGCGGCCTGGCGGCCACGCAAGCAGCGAGTCTTGCGCAGGCCGCTCGCGTTACAGGCCTCCGTTGATCACGATGTCCTGACCGGTCATCCAGCTAGACGCTGGCGATGCCAGGTACACGACGGCGGGGGCAATGTCCTCCGGCGCGCCGATACGACCGAGCGGCACGCCGAACTTTTTGCCCATCTCGGGGATGTCCTCCTCGGTCATCTTGGTGAACTCGAGGAAGACCTCGGTCGGGATCGGCCCCGGGGAGACCGAGTTGACCCGGATGCCGAGTGGCGCCATCTCCGCGGCCAGCGTCTGGGTGAGGTTGTTGACGCCGCTTTTGGCGACCGCGTACGGGCCGTTGTAAGGCGAGGCGCGATTGGCGACCTGGGAGGAGATGTTGATGATCGTGCCGCCGCCGTTTTCCTTCATCAGGTTTCCAGCTGCTTGAGCACCCGTCCACACCGCTTTCAGGTTCAGGTTCAGCTGAAAATCCCACTGCCTTTCCGGAAGGTCGAGAAAGGTGCGTGGCACCCGATCGTCCGCACCGCCCGCGTTGCTCACCCAGCAGGTCAGCGCGCCCATCTCGCTCAGCGTCTGCTCCGCCAGGGCCTGCACCTGCTCGATCTCCATCATGTCGGTGGTGATTGCCAGCGCTCGTCGGCCGAGGGCGCGTATCTTCTCTGCGACTGCTTCGATTTCGTGAGTGCGCCTGGCGGCCACGACCACGTCCGCGCCGGCCTCGGCAAGGCCGAGCGCGATGGCTTCACCTATTCCGCGACCGCCACCGGTGACTACTGCCACCTGACCATCCAGTCGGAAGCTGTCTATGATGCTCATCCCTGTCCTCTCCTGTTAAACGCAATTGGATTCAGTTTGTTGGCGGGGATCAGCCGTCTGCAGTTACCGCCATGCTCTGCGCTTCGACCAGGCGCGGCTCGTTAGGGTGCAGCCACTCCTCACCGATGACCTGGGCAACCCGAAGCTCCTCCGGGATGTTGTCGATCCCGATCATCCGATCGGCCCACTGGTTCCAGTGGTAGATGCGCGCTTCCTGGTAGGAGAGCGGCACGCCTCGAAAGGCATAGGATTCCACCGAGCGCTGGATCCAGGCGCCGAACTGGGTGTCTTCCTGAAGCACCGCGCCGAGCTCGCTGCCATCGGGCGTGGTCCACATGTCCTTGAGTGCCGGTTCCGGCCCGTCGCCCCAGTCGTGGACCATGGTCCAGGTCTCGAGTCGGCAGCTGTTGATGCCTGTCGGCCAGAACAGCAGCGGTGGCAGGGTCAGGTGGCTGAGCGGCGAGACCCAGTTCGGAAAGATGCCGTAGGACTGAGTGCAGGTCCGGCCGATCTCGCCCACGGTTTCGATCTCCGGCAGATCCGGCATCGGGATCGCGCTCGTACCTTCGCTGCCTTTTTTGCGCGGCGCGATCATGCGGCCGTGGCCGTTGCGATAGAAGGTGTTGACGTTGCGCCGATCGTCCAGGGTCAGGGCCACGGTCTTCGCGTGAATGCTGCGCACGTGATAGACCTCGGTGTTGGCCTCCATGGCGATCTTCCAGTTGCAGTTCAGATCGAAGATGTGGCGACCGGTCAGCCGACAGTTCTCGAATTGAAACTCGCGCCACTCATCCGCGATGGGTCCAAGCCAGTCCAGCAGCGACGGCGCGTCCGCATCGAAGTTGACGAAGATCAGATTGCCGAAACGCTCACAGCGCACCGGAATCAGGCTGCGACAGGAGAAGTCCAGCTCTGAGAAGTCCTCCGGATCTCTGATCGCGACCAGGTCGCCATCCAGGGAGTAGGACCAGCCGTGATACTTGCAGGTCAGCCGCGGTCGCTTGCCCGAAGCATCCGTAATCACCGGCGCGCCGCGATGGGAGCAGGTGTTGTAGAAGGCGTTTATCTCGCCGGATTCCGCGTGCACGATCACCACCGGCTGGCCGGCGTTCTCCCAGAGCAGGAAGCAGCCGGGCTCCGGCACCTCGTCCAGGTGGGCCGCCAGGAGCCAGGACTTGCGCCAGATGTGTGCTTTCTCCAGAGCGTAAAAGCGAGGATCCGTATAGCGGCCGCCCGGCAGGTCCGGCAGCGCGGGGAAGCCATCAGGCGGCGCAGTTCGCTGGGCCTCGTACTCCATCAGCACCTTCAGGTCCTGGATCTGTTCCGGTGTCATGGGCTGACTCTCCCTTCCTCGCAGAAATTGCCCTTGAGTCGATCGTCCGCAATTGTGAAACGTGTTTCAAGTTCGATCAGTACGGCATTTGCTTCTCCAGCGTGGTCAGGCAATCCTAGCCGGCTTTCCCAGCCCACGTGTCCCAACCCGATGAGCAACCGCTTTCAGAAACTGCTGCGACGCCTGGATCTCGAGCCGCAGAGCCCGGACGTTTTCGTCGGCGGTGCGGGTGAGGGGGGCATCGGCGGTGACGAGAGACTGTTCGGCGGCCTGGTGGCAGCGCAAGCGGCGATGGCGGTGCAGCGCACGGTTGATGAGTTTGCTCTGCACTCGCTGCACGCTTACTTCCTCCGACCGGGCAGGGCATCCACGGAGATCGCCTACCACGTGCGGGCGCTGAAAGACGGCCGTAACTTCGCCGCCCGGCAGGTAGAAGCCTGGCAGAGCGGTCAGTGCATCTTTCAGCTGACGGCTGGCTTTCACCGGGGTGAGCCTGGCCCAGCGCACCAACCCGCTATGCCGGTGGCGCCCGAGCCGGAAGCGTGCCCCAATCGGGACGAGCTGCGTGGTCGCAGCTACTGGCAGGACATGCCCATCGAGGTTCGGATGGCGACGGAGATCACCGCCAACGAGCCGCTGCCGGCGGAGCAGATGATCTGGCTGCGCGCCAACGGCGTTTTGCCGGAGGATCCTCGCCTGCACCTGGCGCTGATCGTCTATGCCAGCGACCGATGCCTGCTCGACACCGCGTTCCGCCCGCACGCCGGGGAAGGTGAGATGGCCGGCGCGAGCCTCGATCACAGCATGTGGTTCCACGGCACGCCCCGGTTCGACGACTGGCTGCTGTATCACACGCTGAGCCCGGTGGCAGCGGCAGGGCGCGGGCTGGCCACCGGGACTCTGTACGACAGAAAGGGCAACTGCCTGGTCACTGTGGCTCAGGAAGGCTCGGTGCGATTCCGTTGAGCTCACCGTTCGACCCGCTTCGCGTCCCCGTCTTCCGCCGCTTCTGGCTGGCCAACATCGCCTCCAACTTCGGTGGCCTGGTCCAGGCGGTGGGTGCTGCCTGGATGATGACGCTGATCAGCTCCTCGGATGCGCTGGTGGCCCTGGTGCAGGCGTCCACCACCTTGCCGATCATGGTGTTTTCGCTGTTTGCCGGTGCTGTCGCCGACAGCTTCGACCGGCGACGGGTGATGCTGCTCTCCCAGATCTTCATGCTGGTGGTGGCAGCAGCGCTGACTGCCTTCGCTTTTCTCGACTGGCTGAACGCCTGGCTGCTGCTCACGTTCACCTTCCTTATCGGCTGCGGCATGGCGTTCAACAATCCGGCCTGGCAGGCGTCCGTGCGTGACTTTGTCGGTAAGGATCTGCTGCCGGGCGCGGTGCTGCTGAACGGCGTCGGCTTCAACGTCACCCGCAGCGTCGCGCCAGCGATCGGCGGAACTATCGTCGCGGTTGCCGGCGCGAGCGTTGCATTTCTTGTTAACGCGGTCAGCTACCTGGGGCTCATCTTTGCGGTCTGGTCGTGGGAAGGGCCGGGCCGGGGTGAGGAGAAGCGGCGGGAGCCGCTCCGCTCCGCGGTACTCTCCGGCTTCCGCTACGTGTCGTTGTCACCGAACCTGATGCGGATCTACTTCCGTGGCTTCGTGTTCGGCCTCACGGGTGTGGTGGTGCTGGCGCTGCTGCCTCTGATCGCTCGGGACATGCTGGCCGGCGACTCGCTGACGTTCGGCCTGCTGCTCGGTGCCTTCGGCTTTGGCGCGGTGCTCGGCGGGCTCTCATCCGCGCGGATCTCCCAGACGCTATCGAGCGAGGGCATGGTGCGACTTTCGTTCGCGGTGATGTCCGTTGCCATTGCGGTCATCAGCGGCAGCGCCTGGTTGCCGCTCACCATGCTGGCCGTTGCCTTCGCCGGAGCAGCCTGGGTCCAGGCGCTGGCGCTGTTCAATACCAGCGTCCAGCTCTCTACACCGCGCTGGGTCGTGGGCCGGGCGTTGTCCTTCTACCAGATGTGCACCTTTGGCGGTATGGCCCTCGGCAGCTGGCTTTGGGGCACCCTGGTGGAAACGCACTCCATCGAGCAGGCGCTGCAGCTGGCTGCTGCCAGCAGCCTCATCGGCGTGATCGTCGGCTTCCGTTGGGCGGTGCCGGCGCGCATCGAGCGGGATCTGGAGCCGCTCGATCGCTGGCAGGAGCCACCGGTCGGGCTGGATATCCTGCCGCGGAGCGGCCCGGTCTCCGTGGCGGTCGAGTACCTGATCGACGATGAGGATGTGCCCGCCTTCAAGGCGCTCATGTTCGAACGGCGGCGGATCCGGCGCCGGGACGGCGCCCGGCAATGGACCCTGCTGAGAAACCTCGAGCAGGTAAATCAGTGGATCGAACGCTTCGAGCTGCCGACCTGGGCCGACTACGTGCGTTTCCATGCCCGAACCACGCAGGAGGACGGCCGGGTGGGGGAACGCATCCGGGCGCTGCACAAAGGTGAGGGCACGCCACGGGTGCGCCGGATGCTCGTCCGGGAACCAACGGAAACCCGGGACGCCGTTGACGGCCCGGTGGAGGTCTAACCGCTTCCGGCGAAGCGCGTCAGAGCGCGTTCAGGCCGCCGTCGACGATGAACTCGGAGCCGGTGGAGTAAGAACTTTCATCGCTGGCCAGATACAGAGCGAGCTGAGCCACCTCGTCGGCTTGCGCTGCTCTGCCGAGCGGCACCCGCCGGGTCAGCCGCATCTCGTCCTCCGAGCCCGGCAGCTCGCGCATCATGTCCGTGTCGATCAGCCCCGGATGAATGGAGTTCACCCGGACGTTCCGGCGACCATTCTCCACCGCCGCCGCTTTGGTCATGCCGCGCACCGCCCACTTCGAGCTGTGGTAGGCGAAGGCGCCGGTGCCGCCGCGCAGGCCGGCCAGTGACGAGATGTTGACGATGGACCCGGAACCGGCTTCCCGCATGGCGGGCGAGACGGCACGCATGCCGAGGAACACGCCGAGGCAATTCACGTCCATCACCCGGGCAAACTCTGCCGGGTCGATCTCGAAGTGGCGGCCGGTAGCGAAGATGCCGGCGTTGTTCACCAGCGCATCAAGGCGACCGCTGCTGCTCAGAATCTCGTCGACCAGGGCCTGCCAGGCGGCCTCGTCGCGCACGTCCAGATGCCGATAGGTACCGCCAATCTCGTCGGCAACAGCGGCTCCTTCGCCGTCCAGCACGTCGGTCAACCAGACCGTGGCCCCCTCGCGGGCGAACAGACGGGCTTCCGCCGCCCCCTGGCCCCGGGCTGCGCCGGTGATCAGGCAGACCTTGTCCTCCAACCTTGCCATCGCTTCGTTCCTCCTCTGCTCTCTATACCCGGCCGGTAGCCCCATCCTGGCCGAGCAGCGCCCGACCCGCATCGCCGTAGCGACTCGCCTTGGCGAAGACGACGTGGTTGCTGGCGATCGATATGTCGCGCACGGCGCGCTGAATCGGGTTGCTCAAGAATCCTCCGCTGGCGCCGGTTTCCTCGCTGATCGCCTGCACGGCCTCCCGGCAGGTGAACACGGCGTAGGCCATGCGCGACAGCCAGTGGCCGCGCTCTTCGTTGCTCGCCTTGTTGCGCCGGGCCATGACGTCGGCGATGGTGTCGCGCAGGACCAGCTCGGCGGTGTCTATCTTCAGCGACGCTTCGCCGACCAGGGCGCTTACGTCCGGCAGCGGCGTTCCGGCGCGGCGCGCGTTGCCCTCGATCTTCGCCCGCATCTGCCCGGTGAACTCGGCCAGCACGTTCTGGGCCGCGCCCAGTATCGGCAACGCCGCGGTGATGCCGAGCACGGCCATCAGCGGCGTGCTGTACAGCGGGCTGGGGAAACGTTCGGTGATGCCCGAGCTGGCATCCAGAAACTGCTGGAAGGGCAGCGCGTAGTCTTCCGGCACGAAGACGTCGTCGATTCTGAAGTCCCAGGAGCCGGTGGCACACATACCGGTGACGTGCCAGGTGTCCACCGGCTCGACCTGGGACTTCGGCAGCAGAAAGAAAGTCGGCACCGGCCCCGCCGCATCGTCCATGACCAGGCCACCGGCCATCACCCAGGTGCCGTGGACGATGCCGGTACCCCACTGCCACTGGCCGTTGAGACGATAGCCGCCGTCCACTTTGGTCGCCGCACCGCCGCCGATGTTGAGTGCTGCCGGCGCCAGGACGTAGTTGTCTGCACCCATCACCTCGGTGTAGACGGCTTCCGGGTAGTTGAACAGCCAGAGGTTGTGCTCGATGTAGAAGGCGGTAATCCAGCCCATCGAGGCATCGGCCTGGGACAGCGTGAGCACCACGTCGAAAAACACGTCCAGGTCCTGCTCGTGGCCGCCCAGCTGCTTCGGCACCATGAGCGAAAAAAGACCGCTGTCGCGGATCTCTTCGATCACATGATCGAGCGGCTGGCGGGCCAGCTCGGCCTCCCGGGCGGTGTCCTTGAGCAACGGCGCCAGGGCCTCCGCCCGGGCAACCAGATCAATGTCCTTCAAGCTTTCCTTCTCCCTCAGCGTGCTAGACTCGGTCGGGCCAGAATAACAAGAACCCGATAAGCTTGGCGCTGACCAACCTGCTCGAGACCAGAAACGGCAGATTTGCCTCTTTTGGTCTGATGTACGTATCTGAAGGCATCCCCTACGGTTTCACCGCCATCGCGGTGGTCGCCTACCTCAGGGGCCAGGATGTGGGCCTGGACACCATCGGCATACTTGCCGCGTCCCTGCTCCTGCCCTGGTCCTTCAAGTGGGCCTGGGCACCGCTGGTGGACCTGTTCCGTTTCAACCGCTTCGGCGGCCGCAAAGCCTGGATCGTCTGCTGCACCGGCATGATGGTGCTCAGCCTGTCGCTGATTCTCGTTCTGGATGCGGTGGCTGACTTCCAGCTGCTGCTGACCCTGGTGGTGCTGAACAACTTCTTTGCCGCCACGCAGGACGTTGCCATCGACTCGCTGGCGGTCAGCACGCTGGAGCCGGAAGAGCGGGCCAGAGGCAACGGCTTCATGTTTGGTGGCCAGAACCTGGGCATCACCATGGGCGGGGCAGGGGCCATCGCTCTGTTCGGCCTGATCGGCTTCGACTCGGCGCTGCTGGTGATGTGTCTGCTGCTTGGTCTCAACCTGTTGTTCATCGTTCTGTTCGTGGTTGATCCGGAAGCGGGCGATGTTGTGGACGGCGGCCAGGTGGGTGCTGCCTTCAGAACGTTCTTCTCTGAGCTGAAGCGGGGCTTTCTGGGATCCGGCAGGGGGCCACTCATCGCGCTGGTGTTCTCCGTGCTGCCGATCGGGGCAATGGCCCTTTCCTACGCGACGCTCTCCACCATTCTCGTGGACTTCGGTCTCGATGAGGCCGGGGTCTCCACGGTGGTGGCAACCTACACGCTATGCGCTGCCGTCGGCTGCATCATCGGCGGTTTTCTCGCCGACCGGGTCGGCCTGCGTCCAACCCTGTTCAGTGCCTATATGGGCACCGCGCTGATGGCACTGACGCTGGCGGTGGCCATCGATCTGAACGGGCTTGCCGGCGTCAGCTACACCCTGCTGGTGTCGGTGATCGCGATCAACGGCGTGATCTTCGGCTGCGCCTTCGGTGCCCGCTCGGCCAGCTTCATGGGTGTGTCCAACCCGATGGTCGGGGCCACCATGTTTACTACCTTCATGGCCATGTCCAACCTGATCGTCAGCTTCACCAACTTCTGGCAGGGCCAGGTGGCCGAACGGTTCGACTACGCGGTGGTGCTCTACGTTGATGCGGCGCTGGTGCTGATCCCGCTTTGCGTTATCCCGCTGCTGAGAACGAGGGAGGAGACGGCCGTCAGCGGATGAGGTCGCCTGCATCGTGCGCCAGCGCTGCCATGGCGGAGCGGCGGAACACCCAGGGCAGGGACGGGAAGTCCACATCGGCAAGCTCGACGATGCGGGCGGCGCGGCGCAGCAGGCCGAGCCGATAGCCTCGCCAGGGATCCTGCCACCGGCAGCCTGCCGACTGCAGCCGAGCGAAGTATTGCTCGATGAGCTCTGCCTCCCGCGCGGCTCGATCCGCCTGACGAAAGCTCATGGTCATAAACACCGCCAGGTCGTAACCCGGATTGCCGATCCTCGGATCCTGCCAGTCGAGCAGGAGCGCGTGCCCGTCTTCGGTCAGCGGCAGGTTTTCCGCATGCGCATCGCCGTGGATGAGCGTGGCTGGCTCCGCAAGCGCTCCGAGCGTCGTCGCCAGACGGCCCACCAGGGCATCACCCAGCTCGCGGAACTCAGGCGCGCTGGCCAGCAGGCGCTCGCCGTGCGCGCGCCAGGCGGCATCGTAGCTGTGCTGGGTGCGGGCGAGCTGGGCCGGATCGTCGAGCCTGGGCAGCCAGTCAGCCTTGGGTGCCTGGCCCCACCAGGCGATGTGCCAGTCCGCCAGCGCCGCGACCGCTCGCTGTGCGTGTTGCCCGCTGGCGCCGGTCGCGAAGCTGAAGGGTTGCAGCGGCTGATACTCGAGCAGCAGCGTCCCCTGCAGCTCCCCCAGGTATCGGGGAATGGGTAGCGGGTTCTCCGTGGGCGCTGCCAGCTCGGCGATGGTGCGGTAAAAGAGTCGTTCAACGTCCGGATGATCGTCGGCACGCGGCGGCCGGTACGGCTGCTTGGCGATCAGGGTGGGGGCGCCGTCCAGGTCGAGCCGCCAGACATCATTGGAAAAGCGGCCGAGATAGTGCCAGCTCTGCTGCGTGAAGCCGGTGGTCAGGCCGGATGCTGCCAGCCGCTCCTGCAGGGCGTCGGGGTCGAGATCGGGCGGCTCGGGCTCGTCCATGATCCGCTCAAGGCACCCAGCCCAGCACGTCGCGAATGACCGACCAGCGCGGTTCGAGATCTCTGGCGCCGCCACCGCGGATCCAGTGATCGAACAGGTCGTCCACGGTCCGATCTTTCTTCTTCAGCTCCAGCCATTCGCGGACGTAACGGGTCCAGCGATCATCGTCTTTTGGTACCGGGTAACCGGCGGGCAGGGCGATGGGGTCAGGCTTCGGCACCACGATGGAGTAGTTCGGATAAATCAGGGTCCAGGCGGCTCCGCCCTCAGCGGAGTAGATCACGCCATCGAGCTCCGGCAGCTGGCCGCGCAGATAGGCTCTCGGCGAGTCGATCAGCTGCAGGGTCGTGTTCGGCATGGCCTGCTCGAGACGCCGCTCGAAGGCCTGATCCCGCTGCACCACGCCGAGGGTGAGCGGCATGCGGGCGACGTCGGCCATATTCTCGAATCGGCGCCGCTGATGATCCGGCACCAGCAGCCCGAGCCGCAGATCGATAGCCGAGCCGCCGAACTGCCAGCGGCGCAGGCGATCCGGCGTCACTGCCAGGCCGGACATGACGATGTCGATCCGGCCGTCGGTGAAGAACCCGTCGATCTGCTCTTCCTGAATCCGCACCAGCTCCAGCGCCACGCCCAGGTCAATGGCCAGCTCGTGCGCCAGCTCGATGTCGAAGCCGACGACCTCGCCACGGCTGTTGCTGAAGGCAAAGGGCAGCGCGTCGGGCAGGTAGCCGACCCGCAGCGTGCCGCGCTCGACGATCCTCGACAGCCGATCAAGCCCGCTGCTGTCAGTTTCCGGCAGCGCATCCCGGTAGTGGGTGGCCGGCACCGTCCGATCCATCCAGCGCATCTCCACCAGCGCCTCGTCACCGGCATAGTTGTCCGCATACGCGTTGGCCAGGTAAGCGCGAATGAGCAGCAGAGCGCTGAGCAATGCCACCAGCGCGATCAGGATCGCCAGGCCGAGCTGACGCCAGTTGACCTCGAAGGTGCCTGCCCGCACGGCCAGGACGATCACGCCGAGCGCAAACAGGTGCATGCCGCCGAGCACCACGCGAATCCGGTCCGTGTAGACGGTCGACACCATGAACAGGTCGATCAGGTCGGACGGCAGCTGCATCAGATCGAGCAGGAAAGGTATGCCGATGATGGGGGCGACGAAGGCGGACAACAGTGAGGCGCTCTGCAGGGTCAGCAGCTCAGACAGCTCCAGGCTCCGGCCCATGTACCAGGCACCGAACGGGATGAAGAGCAGGATGATGTAGGTGCCGAGGTTCGGGAACGGGTAGGCCAGCGGCAGCAGCACGCCGGCGTCGTTGCCAAGCCGCTCGCTCGATGCGCCCTGACTGGCAAACAACGACTTCAGGTTTTCGATCAGCTGCGGCATCAGCACGATGATCTTGCCGGTGGCGAAGATCATGATCAGGGTGTCGCGGGGCACCGCCAGAATCTGCCGGTAGCTGAAAGGCGTCAGCGCGGCCACCAGCATGGGCAGGACCAGCAGCGTCAGGATCAGCACCAGCACCGTGTAGACGATCAGGTAGGCCTGCAGTCGGCTCAGCTCCTCCAGCGAGATGGTCCCCGCGGTGCCCGCGGCGATGGCGAACACGCCGAGCGGCGTGATCTTGATGATCAGCTTGTTGACCTGGTTCAGGGCATCGGCCAGAGCATCGAGACCGCGCAGCAGGCCTTCCGTCTGCTGAATGCTGCTCAAGCCGATCCCCACCAGAATGCTGAACAGCACTGCCGCCGGCACTACGTTGTCGGCCAACGCGGCGAACGGGTTGGATGGCACATACAGCGCCACCAGATCGATGGGCAGCCGATCGGCAATCATGGCGTCGCTGAAGAAGGCGGCGGTGTCCCGGGCCGGAAAGGCCAGCGGCACGAGAAACAGGACGATGATGCCAACCAGCAGCAGCACGCCGAGCACCGCCGAGGCCGCCAGGATCAGGCTCCGACTCTCCGACCAGCTGATGCGCCCCAGGTTGGCGATGAGCGAGAGAACGATGTACGGCAGCACGGTCATCTGCAGGAGGCCGATGTAGATCTCCCCGACCACGTTGGCGGGCGCGGCCAGCTCGCCGAGACAGATGCCGATTACGACGCCCAGGAGCAGGCCGGTGAGAATCTGGGTCGTGAAGGACACGGCCCGCGCCTAGCCGTTCCGGTAGGTGTAGGCGTAGCCGTTCAGCGCCGGTGCGCCACCCAGATGGGCATAAAGCACCTTCGAGCCGGCCGGGAAGAATCCCTTCTGCACCAGATCGATCAGCCCCTGCATGGACTTACCCTCGTAAACCGGGTCGGTGATCATCGCTTCTGTTCTGGCCGCCAGGCGAATCGCGTCGTTGGTCTCGGCGCTGGGGACGCCGTAGGCCGGGTAGGCGTAGTCCGGATTGATGACGATGTCCGAGTCGACGATCTCCTGACCCAGCTCGATCAGCTCGGCCGTGCTGCGGGCGATCTCCGTCACCTGCGCCCGGGTCTGCTCCAGGGTGCCGGAAGCATCGATGCCGATCACCCGGTCGGCGCGACCGTCCGCCTTGAAGCCGACGATCATGCCGGCCTGGGTAGAACCGGTGACCACGCAGACGATGATGTAGTCGAAGCTGAAGCCGAGCTCCGCTTCCTGGGCGCGCACTTCTTCGGCAAAGCCGACGTAACCGAGGCCGCCCAGGGGATGCACCGATGCACCTGCCGGAATGCCGTAAGGCTTGCCGCCCTGGTCACGGACCTCCTGCATGGCGTCCTCCCAGCTCTGGCGGATGCCGATGTCGAAGCCGTCATCCACCACACGGCTGTCCGCGCCCATCAGCCGGGTGAGCAGGATGTTGCCCACCCGATCGTAAACCGCGTCTTCGTGGGGAACCCAGGATTCCTGCACCAGCCGGCACTTCAGCCCGAGCTTGGCCGCAACCGCCGCTACCATTCGGGTGTGATTCGACTGCACGCCACCAATGGAGACGAGGGTGTCTGCGCCCGATGCCAGAACGTCCGGGACGATGTACTCGAGCTTGCGCAGCTTGTTGCCACCCAGTGCCAGCCCGGAGTTGCAGTCGTCCCGCTTGGCGTAGAGAGAGACCTCACCGCCGAGATGCTCCGTCAGCCGATCCAGCGGCTCGATGGGCGTCGGTCCATCAAAGGTCAGTGGGTAGCGTTCGAACTTCTCGAGCATGGCTCTTTCCTTGCAGATCCGGGTCATGTTCGCACACCCGGCCAGGCTCCGTAGAATCCCTGATATTGGATTTCTGGTATCTGTTCCAGTATCTGCCGATCTGAGTATGGGCAGGTGGGAGAGTTGAATCATGGTGGAAACCACCACAGGTACCGACCGTTCCAGCGGCGTGACTTATCAGCAGCTGCTGGCGGAAGACAGCCATCCGGTTCCGGAGATCATGCGCACCGAGTCGCCCATGCCGCCCGGACCCACCGTTGTGCCGGCGGCGCGCTACTACTCGAAGGAATTTCACGATCTCGAGGTGGAAAAGCTCTGGAGCCGGGTCTGGCAGATGGCCTGCCATGAGGACGACATCCCGGACGTGGGCGACTATCACGTCTACGAGATCGCCCGGCTGAGCTTTCTGGTCGTCCACACCGGCGAAGACGAGTTCAAGGCTTTCCACAACGCCTGCCTGCACCGGGGCCGGATGCTGAAGATCAAGGACGGCAAGCGGGCGCGGGAGTTCCGCTGCGCCTTCCACGGTTGGGCCTGGAACACCGACGGCAGCCTGAAAGAGGTGCCCTGCCACTGGGACTTCCCGACGGTCAGCGCAGAAACGCACAGCCTGCCGGAGGTTAAGCTCGGCCGCTGGGGCGGCTTCCTGTTCATCAACCCGGACGAGAACGCGGAACCGCTCGAGGACTTTCTCGGCAACCTGTCGGAGCAGTTTCCGAACCTTTCCTACGAGAAGCGCTACAAGGTGGCGCACGTGGCGAAGGTGCTGCGCTGCAACTGGAAGATCGCCCAGGAAGCGTTCAGCGAGGCCTACCACGTGATCGCCACCCACCCGACCATCTTAGGCTCCATCGGTGACGCCAACACCCAGTACGATGTGTTCGGCAACTACAGCCGCGCCATGTCGCCGAACTTCACCGGCAGCCCGCACCTTGAGCAGGAGTTTCCGACCCTCGAGGACGCCATGCTCTACACGAAGCAGCGCCACGCGCTGACTGGCCACGTCTACGAGCGCGGTGACGACGGGCTGGTGCACGTCACAAACGGCAAAGGCGAGGTCAGCAAGTTCAAGGTGGACGGCACCTGGGTGGAAGGTCCGCTCACCCAGCCGGATCCAAACATGTGCAACTGGGTGGGGGGTGAGCAGTTGCCAGGCTTTGAGAAGGTCCCCTCACCGCCGCCGCCGGAAGTGCCGGACGGCAAGAACCTCCGGCAGCTGATGGCGGCGCCCGTTCGCGACAGTTTCCGCAACGTGCTCGGCGACGAGGTCATGGATCAGGTGCCTGACGCGGAGCTGCTGGACTCGATCTACCTCACGGTCTTCCCGAACTTCCATCCCTGGGGCTCCTTCAATCAGATCGTCTACCGGTTCCGGCCGAACGGCGACAATCCGGAGGAGTGCATCCACGAGTGCATGTACATGGCGCCGTCGCCCGGCGGCGCCGAGAACCGGCCCCCACCGCCACCCGTCCATTGGCTCGGGCCGGACGATGACTGGGTCGAGGCGCCGGAGCTCGGCATGCTGACCAAGGTGTTCAATCAGGACATCGTCAACATGCCGGAGGTGCAGCGCGGCCTGAAGATGCTAAAGGACCCGCAGGTGATCTTCGCCAACTACGGCGAAACCAAAGTCCGGCACTTTCAGGAGCTGCTGAGTGACTGGGTGGCGCGCGACTAGTCTCGCTCGAACCACTCGAAGTGCCTCTAAATCAATGAGTTAGAGATGTCCTAAACATCCCTAAGATAGGCAAAGCTCGCCATCAGGACAGCAAGGCGAGCTGCCGGGTTTCATCCAGCCTCCACTCATGGGAGGTACCGATGAAACGTTCGAATCCAATTCTGCTGATTTCTCTCCTGGCCATGCTCGCTGCCTGCGGTGGCGGTGGTGGTGGCGGCTCCAGCTCTGCTGTGACGACCAGCGCAACAGGCCCTGCTGGCGGTGGCAGCTCCGAGTCCAGGCTCGTCAGTGGCCTCGAGTTCCGCGAGCCGACCTCGTTCAACAACGATCCCACCTTTACCACGGCCTCGAGCTTCGTGGATTTCCGGGGACGACTGACCAGCGTTCTGACCCCGCTGATCGACTGCAGCGGTGGGGCAACTGCGGCCAGCGACGCCGGCGTGCGCATCGAGTGGGAAAACCTCGCCACCGGCGAAACCGGTTCAACCCAGGCGCTGGCCGGCTGCGTCAATACCGGCACCGTGTTCGGTGTGGGTCTCAGGACTTACTGGGCGGTGGACTACCTGCGGCTCGAGCTGGGACGGAACGAGATCCGCTTTCTCTCGTACGTGGACGGTCGGTTGCGCGGTGAGGACGTGGTGATCATCAACCGCACGGACGGCACCGCGCCGGTGGTCAGCCATCGCTACCCGGAGGACGGCGCATCGGGCGTGCCGGTTAACCGATCGGTGGTCGTCAGGTTCAACGAGATCATGCTCGAGGCCTCTCTGCATCTGGACCGGCTGCAGCTGATCGATTCCAGCGGCAACGCGGTGTCAGGGGTGCACACCTACAGCAGCGAGCAGAATGCCTGGGTCTTCAACCCTGGTGCGGAACTTGATGCCAACGCCACCTACGAGGTCCGCATCAACGGGCGGGTAGAAGATCAGTGGGGCGTGCGGCTGGGAGACGACCTGACCTGGTCGTTCGGCACCGGCGAGGATCGGGACGAACAGCCGCCCATGGTGATCCATCGCTGGCCGGATGCAGGCGGCTGCGACTGCGCCTCGCCGTCCACCGAAATTCAGATTGGTTTTGATGAGCCGATGGATCCGGCCACGTTCACGCCCGGGTCGGTAGCGCTCTTCACCGCCGCGGATGAGTCGGTTGCGGCTCGGATCGACTACCGGGTGACGAATCTGGCCCTGTTGCCGGAAGTGCCGCTGGCTGACCAGTCGGAGTACAGGGTGCAGATTTCAGGTGCAAGGCGAGACGCGGCGGGCAATGCCGCCGCCGATCCCGAGACCTGGACCTTCCGTACCGGCACCGATGAAGCCAGCGGTGCCTGGCGGCTCGCCGAGGCTCCGCCGTTTCCCCTCAGCAGCGGTCAGGGTGCCTGGACCGGTGAGGCACTGTTCGTCTGGGGCGCGGTTGAGAGCGCTGTGACTGATTGCGCGGAGCCCTCGTTTTGCGAGGAAGCGTTGCTCGGCCGGGCGCTCAGCTACGATCCGGCGGCGGACCAATGGGCAGAACCGGCGTTCGAAATGGATCGGTACGATTTCGATCGGGCGGAGGACGTGGCGCAGCCGTTCCCGTCGCTTCGAGAGGCACCGTCTCTGGTCTGGACCGGTTCGGAGATCCTGCTGTTCGGCGGTTCGGACGATCGCGGCTGGCCGGTTGGCGAAGGCGGCGCCTACGATCCGGAAACCGACAGCTGGCGCGACCTCAGCAACGGCTGGACCGATCCGGCCACAGGTCGGGTAACAGGGATAGTCGTCACTGAGCAGGCGACGGTCTGGACCGGCGCGGAGATGATCCTCTGGGGCGGCGTCTTCCGCGGGGTGGATGACGCGCCGATTAATCGCGGATGGCGCTACCGGCCGCAGTGGGACGATTGGCGCATCATCGGCAGCGGCCCGGATATCGATGATGAGTGGAACCTGCTGCCGGATCTGGACCCGCTGGCACCGGCGGCTAGAAAAAATCCGCTGGCGGTCTGGAGCGGCTCGGAGCTGATCGTCTGGGGTGGAGAAGGCGCCTCGGGTGAGTCGTTGCGCGACGGCGGGCGCTACGATCCGGCGACCAACAGCTGGAGCGCCATGAGCAGGTTGGGCGCTCCAGCGTCTGCCGCCAACGGCGCCTTCGCCCATCTTCACGGCGACGAGATGCTGATCTGGAACGGCGGCAGCGAAAACCAGGCGCCGACCGCCGTGCGTACGGTGCAACTGGCGAGTTACTCGGCGGCTGCTGACCGCTGGCAGTTGTCGGCAGCTGGTTGGGAGCCGTCGTTCACCGAATCGGCGTTCGAGGTGGTCCAGGCCGACGATCGGCTGCTGGCGGTGGGCGTGGTCGGTTCCACCGTTCGCTACGAGCTCGAGGGCTGGGCTTACACGCTGACAATCGCAGCCTACGAGTACGATCCGACGGCAGATAGATGGCGCTTCGGCGGCGAGATTGAGGTCGAAGGCCTGGGTTCGGAGCCTGGAAGCTTCGAGGCGGTCTGGGCGGAGGACTCCCTGCTGCTGTTCGTCGGCTCAGCGCTGATGGTCTACGACCCGCAGGGCTGAACCACCGGGCGCCGGCGCTCAGGCGATGTTGTGATTCAGGCGAAACAGGTTGTCCGGATCCCATTTCTGCTTGACCTCGCGGAGCCGGGCGTAGTTCTCGCCGTACACCTCGTCGAGGCGGTCGCTTTCGTCCTCGCCCAGGTAGTTGACGTAGGCGCCGGCGCCGAACCGGGAGACGGCAGCGAAGAAGGCGCGGGTCCAGGCAATGTTGGCGTCATCCTGGCCCGGGTCCTGCCAGCCGGTCCAGATGCCCAGGCTGTAAGGGACGTTGCGGCAGGCGAAAGCGGTTGCGCCCGGATCCACCCGGCCCTGGGCACCACCGATGGGCTCGATGCCGATGATGGTGTGCTCGCCGTGGAAGTCCATCGCCTGATCCACCACGATGTCCAGCAGCTCGTCGTCGAGCGCTGCCAGATACTGAGACTTCCAGTAGTAGCGGGCGCCATGCGGGTTGCCGGCGTCGAAGGCGGTCTGCATCGCTTTGTACGGTGCCTGATCGATCACCGCTACCAGCGGCGAACCCATCTCGGCCAGCGGCGCCATCAGCTCGAGGCCTTCCGCCACGTCGCCGGAATAGAGACCGACGATGGCGAGCACCGCCTTGCCCTGTTGCTCGGGCAGATCTTCCGGAGCGTTGACGATCATGGCGTAGCAGGCGAGCTCGTCCGGTGCGGCTTCGTTGAAGACCCGGTACTGATCGAGCACGTCCCGCGCATCTTCGATGGCGTGAAAGAGGGTGGCGGTTGCAACCATGGGGCCCACCTCGTGGAGCTGAAACTCCAGGGAGGTGACCACGCCGAAGTTGCCGCCGCCGCCGCGCAGGGCCCAGAACAGATCCGCGTTCTCATCTTCCGAGGAACGCACCAGCTCACCGGCGGCGGTCACCAGGTCGACGGAGATCAGGTTGTCGCAGGCGAGCCCGTAGGTCCGGGTCAGGTAACCGATGCCGCCGCCCAGGGTCAGCCCGGCGACCCCGGTGGTCGACACCACGCCGCCGGTGGTGGTGAGACCGAACGCCTGCGCTTCATGGTCAAAGGCGCCCCACTTGGCGCCCGCACCGGCTCTTGCGGTCCTGTCCTGCGGATCGATTCGGACGTTGCTCATGGCGGACAGGTCGATGACGATGCCGTCATCACACATGGCCTTGCCGGAGACGTTGTGGCCACCGGCTCTGATGGCAAGTGGCAGCTGCTGCTCGCGGGCGAAGTTCACCGTTGCGATCACGTCAGCAACGCCGTCGCAGCGCACGATGGCGCTCGGGCGCCGATCGATCATACCGTTCCAGAGCGATCGGGCCTCGTCGTAGCCTGCTGAATCTCCGGTCAGAATTTCGCCGCGAACGGATTCCGCCAGCTGTGCCAGTTGCAGAGTCATCCCATCCCACCCCTGTCTGTTCTGTTGTTAGCCAACTTAGCAGACCGGGCGCGAACAGGTCACCCGTCCAGCGGCGCGCCGTCGAAACGTTCCAGGGTTGCAAATGCCTCGACCGGTTTGCGCTTGAGCTTCGTCAGCTGCTTAACTGGCTTGCCCAGCGGGATCATGGTGGCGAAGGCGTACTGGTCCGGCACCCCGAGCAGTTGCTTCAGGTCGTCTTCCCGCGCTGCCGCAAAGGTGGTGGGCGTGCCGCCGTATCCTTCGTTGCGGGCGCTGAGCAGGATGTTCCAGACAAAGGGGTAAACGGAACCGCCGGAAATCACCCCGACTCGATCCAGATCCTGGTCGAAGGAGGCGGCAACGGCGAGGTCCAGAAACACGAAGAGCAGAACGGGTGCCTGAGTGAGCGCCTGGATCATCGGCTCCGGCACTTCTGTGGCGGCGATCTGCTCTTGAGAAAGCGCGGTCGGGTGGATGGTGTTCCACGGTGCTTCGCCGGCCTGCACCTGAGCGACGTAGCGCTGCATGGTGGGCCGGATCAGTTCCGGCAGGGCAGCACGGGTTGCCTGGTCCCGAACCACGATCACCCGCCAGCCCTGACGATTACCGCCGCTCGGTGCGAAGCGGGCATTGTCGAGGATCTTGTGCAGCACGGCATCGTCCACGGGCTCGTCGAGAAACTGCCGGGCGGCGAACGTTGTCCGCATCACGTCGTATAGATCCATGGCTTGCTCCTTGTCTGCTGGCTGGGTCGGGACCAGGCCGTGACTATAGCTGCGCCGCTGGTTCTGCCGAAAGCTCGAGTTGCACCCGAATCCGATCGGTGACGGCGATGGCGCCGGCGAACGCGCTGTAGGCGCGAATGCCCAGCGCCCGATGGCTGAGCTCGAAGTCAGCAGACGCGCTGATCGAGTTGTCCTGAACCGACCAGCTGAGCGGCACGGTGAAGGCATGACGCTCGTCGCGGAACAGAATCTCCAGATTTACCTGCTCGCTGTTCAGCCAGCGAACGTCGACCAGCACCCAGGGATGGTTGTTGCTGTCGAAGCCGCGCGGGCCGAGCATGCGGGTACGGGTCGCCGCGATGTCTTCGGCGCTGCGCAGCGACTCGAATCCGGCGCCCGCGGCCTGGCGCGACTGCGGATCGTCCAGCTCCAGATCCCAGGGTCGGAAGTAAAGCCTGGCTGAGGAGCCGCTGATGGGCTCGGCGAGGTGAATGCTGCCGCCGACCGCCGTTGTCTCCAGGACGTGGGCGTGAGAGAGGTGACTGAGCCAGCCGGCCTTGAAGGTGTGAATTTCCAGGTCGGCGGCGGTGATCCGATACTCGCTGGTGCCTTCAGGCACTGCCGCTTCGGGCGCTGGGTCATCGCCCGGCGGGAGCACCTCGGGCTGAGGCAGCAGCGCGCAGCCGGTACTGAGCAGCAGCAGGAGGGCGGCCAGCCCCGGACGGAGCTTTCTTAAATGGCTTATATGGCTTGTCTGGAGCGCGCGATGGAGCAACTGACGAAATCCTCGAGCAATTTCCCGGATGGCGTGAGCAGACTACACTGCCCGTTTCTGTTCCGAGAGACTACCTCGACTTGAGCACACGCGGCGCCGGCCCCGGATTCACGGAAGGCGACATGTCCCGTCATGTCCTGCGTCTGTCCGGCTTCATGATCATGGGGTTTCTGGCCATGACCCTGGCGCAGCTGGTCGAGGCCTTCTATCTGGGCATGGTTGGCCGGGACGAGCTGGCCGCGGTGGCGTTCACCTTTCCGGTGGTCATGGCGTTCAACGCCCTGACCCGCGGCATCGGGGTGGGCACGGGCGCGGTGCTGGCCCGGGCCATCGGCGAAGGGGACCGGGAGCAGGCTGCGCGCTTCAGCTCCCACGGCCTGCTGCTGGTGCTGCTGTTTACCGTGGCCTGCTCGCTGCTGCTCGCCTGGGGCAGCGAGGGGATCTTCCGGTTGTTGGGTGCCGAAGGTCACGTCCTGGAACTCGCGACCCTGTACATGCTCATCTGGGTGATCGGTTTCCCCGGCTTCGGCCTCTCCATGGTTGGATCGGGCCTGATGCGCTCCATCGGCGACCCGGCGTTTCCGGGTTACGTGATGACTGCCGGCTCGGTGATCCAGGTGCTGGTCGCGCCGCCGCTGATCTTCGGCTGGTTCGGTTTCCCGGCGCTGGGGATCGAGGGCGCAGCCTGGTCCTTCGTGATCGCCCGCTCCTGTTCCTTCCTGATGACGGCCTGGTGGTTCCTGCTCAAGGAACGGATGATCCGGTTCACGGCTGCCGGTATCGGCGAGTCTACACGCGCCATCCTGCACGTGGGCGTGCCTGCGGCCGCCAGCAACCTGATCCAACCGCTGTCAGCCGCGGTCACCACCCGAATTCTGGCCGGATTCGGCACCACGGTGGTTGCCGGTTTCGGGGTTGCCGGGCGGATTGATGCGGTGGTGACCATGGTCGTGATCGGCATCTCTGCCAGCGCGGCACCGCTGGTGGGTCAGAACTGGGGTGCCCGGCTTTACGACCGGGTAGACGAGGCGCTGAAGCTCGGCTACCGCTACTGCCTGATCTGGGGCGTGACCGCCGCCATCATCATGTGGCTCGGCGCGCCGTTCTTCGTTTCCCTGATCACCGACGATCCGGAGGTGGCGAGGCCGGCGATCGCGTTCCTCTACATCGTGCCGATCAGCATCGGCTTCATGGGCATGGTGAACGTGGCAAACGCCTCGTTCAACGCGCTGTCGAAGCCGGTGCCGCCGCTGGTGCTCTCCGTTTCCCGGCTTGTCATCGTCTACATACCGGCAGCCGTGGCCGCCGGTCACTACTTCGGCTACCTGGGCGTGTTTGCGGCGACGACGATCGTGACCGTACTGTTCGGCTTTTTCGGCTGGCGCTGGAACGACGCGACGATCAGGCGGCTGCGGAGCCGGGCTGAAAGCGGCGGCTGATCTGTAAGCCAACCGCGACGATCACTCCGCCAGCGGATCCGGTCGGGCCTGAAAGTGCACGACCAGCGGCTTCGATCCCTTGCCGCCCTCCATCAGCCAGGGCGTACGGTCACCGCTTGGCACCCACAGGCCGCGGGCGTTCCAGCCGCCCTCCGGATCATCGATCCGACCTTCGAAACCCTTGGTGTAGAAGCCCAGCGGGTAGGGGATGCGGATGGTGACGAAGTACGGCTCGCCGTCTTCGTTCTGCACAAGCGCATGCACACCGTCGAACAGGTTTGCGGTCACCATGGGCACATCCCGGCCGAGCCCCAGCGTGTTGTGCTGATCGACCCATGTGTAATAGCTGGACTCGACGCTGAACTCCGGCAGGTCGACGAAGCCAGGTCCGGGCAGGTCGTAGAGCGTCCAGCCTTCAGGGCAGTGCTGGCCGGTCGCCTCGGGACCGTTCAGTGGCCCCTGACACAGACGCCGATCAAAGGCGCCCAGGTGGCCGCTGCCCAGGGAGACCCACACCACACCCTCGCTGTCGATGTCGGCGCCGCGAACGCCGAAACCGGGCAGCGGCGGCTCGTAGTATTCCGATAACGTGGTCTGCGGCGGGTTGCTGCCGGGCACCATCCGAACGATGGAGCCCGGATAGCGGAAGGCATTGGAACCCCAGACCGAATCGTCCGCCGGGTTCGGCATCACCGCGTAGAAGCCCTTGTTCAGGCGCATGTCCTTGCCGGGCTCCTGGGGCTGGTCCGGTTCGGTCCACTCGTCCACCTGCCCGTTGCCGTTGGTGTCGATGATCACCGGCGCCCAGACCTGGGAAGCGGCCGCATCGCCGGTCTCCAGAAACTGCCGGGTGTTCAGCCAGCCAACCACGTCACCGCCGCCGCTGGTGAATAGCGTGTTGTCCGCATCGTCCTCGAACTGCAGGTGGTGGGTGCTGAAGCAGGTGTCGACGAACTGATAGGAGCCGTCCCGGGGATCGTAAACCGCCAGATGCCGGTTGGTTCTTTCCTTCGGGTAGTGGGCGGCGGATGGGTGGTCGGACCCCTGGCGACAGAAGTCGGGATTCTCCGGGCCGCGGATACGAGCAGTGAGCCACACCCGGCCATCCTGATCGAGCATGGGGTTGTGGATGTTGGCCTGGCTGTCCCAGATCCGCTCGTCGCCCCAGTACGCGGACGGCGCGATCACCGGCGCTTCATGGGTGGTGGGCGTGTCCGGATCGCGAACGGGCACGGTAAACACGGTGGCGGTGTTGGTTGCCGGATCAAGAATCGGCATCTCGTCGGTGGAAAGCTCAGGGGCGCCGTAGAGCCTGCCGTAGCCGTTTACCGTTGGATCACGGCGATCGGTGCCGGACAGATCGTGCATGTAGGCCTTCGGGTTCGACCAGTCACGCACGGTAGCAACGATGTTCCGCTCCAGCCCGGCGGGCCGGTCTGGCCTGGCATGGGGCAACTCGCCGGCGGCAATCCGATCGCTCCAGTCGGCCAGGTACTTATAAGGCACGCCGCGGAGCAGCTGACCGGCAATCCGGGTCATGTTGTTACCCGCCTGTCCGGCAGCAATCCGGGTTGCCCAGGCAGCCTGAGTATCTTCGATGTGGGCAAGGCTGGCCGGCAGCGTTCGGGTGGACGCCTGGCCCATCTGGTGGCAGCCGACGCAGGCCATGTTTTTCATCCACATCAGGTAGTGATTGCGGCCGCCGGGGATGTCGGCGACCTCTGCTTCCGTCGGCAGGCGCATCATCGAGTACCAGTAAGCGGCGGGGTACACCCGGGCGGCCGTCGCCGCGTCCGCTGCCACGGTTGCGGTCAGCGCCAGGTTGTCACCTGCCCGGGCAGCAACGGCGGTCGAGTCCTCGAGGCCGTAGCCGCGTACCCAGACCCGGTAGCTGGCAGCGGGCAGGTCGGGGATCAGAAACCGGCCGTCTTCGTTGGTGACGACGATCTTCGCGTAGCGGGTGCCGAGGTCCTCCGTTTCGGCGATCACCCAGACGCCTGATTCGGCGCCGACGCCGCTGCTGACGGTGCCGGTGATGCTCGTCGGTGCTGGTGCGGGTGCTGTGGCTTGTTGCGCTGGTGTCGAGCCCGGATCTTCCGTCTCCGCCGGCTGGCCGCACCCGATCAGCAGCAGGCTCAGCAGCATGACGCTCGCTGCGGGCTTTCCCATCGTGGCATCTCCCCATGCGCATAAGGCATAGTCAGTCTACCTGGGAGAGGGGGCGAGAATAAGTGAGCGACTCAGTGAGCACCGCGGCGCCCGTCAGCGCGTCAGATCGGATCGAGTCGCTGGACGTGCTCCGTGGCTTTGCGCTCCTCGGCATCCTGCTGCTGAACATCCTCGGTTTTGGCCTGCACTCAGCCGGCTACTTCAACCCGCTGATCGGTACCGGCGAAAATCCCGGCCTCAACCTGGCGATCTGGGGCGGGGTGAACGTCTTCTTTGAGGGCGCCATGCGGGCGCTCTTCTCCATGCTCTTCGGCGCCGGGGTGGTGATGTTCACCACCGGGCTCGGCTCGGGCAGCGGTCAGGGCAAGAGCGGCTGGCTGCACTACAAGCGTACGTTCTGGCTGCTGATGTTCGGTGTTTTCGATGCCTACATCCTGCTCTGGAACGGCGACATCCTCATCGTCTACGCCATCTGCGGGGCGCTGCTCTACCCCCTGCGGAACCGCAAGCCTAGAACCCTGATCATCCTTGCCGGCGTGGTGCTAGTGCTCACCTCTCTGACTTACGAAGGGATGGGCCAGTCGATGCAGATGGGCCGCGATGCGGCGGCTGAGATCGCCCAGAACCCGGCTGCGGCGGAAGATCCGGCAAAGAAGGGTTGGGCGGAAGGCTGGACCGAGTTCTCGCGCGGCTTCCTGGTGGATGAGGCAGCCCAGCAGGAAGAGCTGGCGCAGCGGCGCGGCTCCTATCTTGATGCGGCCGCATGGAATGCCGGCGTGATGAACGAGAACCTGATGTTCGTGGTGCCGGTCTTTCTGCTCTGGGACGCGCTGGCCATGATGCTGCTCGGCATGGCCTTTTATCGGCTGGGGGTGCTGAACGGCGAGCGCTCCCGAACGTTTTACCTGCGCATGATGATCGGCGGCTTTGCCGTTGGCCTGCTGGCGAACGGCTGGGAGCATCTGCGCGCGGTGCAGAGTGACTACGACCTCATCGTGGTATTTGGCTACATGCAGGGTACCTACCACGTTGGCCGGCTTGGTTTGGCGCTGGGCTGGATGGGTCTGGTGATGCTCGTCTGTCAGGGTGGTCTCTGGGCGGCGCTTCGGGGGCGGCTGGCGGCGGTCGGGCGCATGGCGCTCAGCAACTACCTTCTGCACTCGCTGATCTGCCTGCTCGTCTTCACCGGGGTTGGTTTCGGCCTGGTTGGCCACCTGGAGAGATGGGGCCTGTATCTGGTCGTGTTCGCCATCTGGGCGTTTCAGCTCTGGCTCTCTCCCTGGTGGCTCGACCGCTATCGTTACGGTCCGGCGGAGTGGCTCTGGCGAACCTTGACTTATGGGTCGAGACAACGTTTCTTGGCCAGTCCCTGATTGACCAAACCCTTCAAGGAGGACGAGAGAGTGATTGGATACGTGACCATCGGTACCAGCGACATGGAGAAGGCCTGCGCGTTCTACGATGCGCTGCTGGGTGAGATCGGCGGTTCCCAGCTCATGGGCATGGACCGGATCAAGTTTTACGGCACCGGCGGCGACGGCGCCATGCTGGCGATCTGCATTCCCTATGATGAAAAAGAACAGAACTGCGGCAACGGCAACATGGTGGCCATCAACGCCGGCGACAATGAAACCGCAGCGAAGCTTTACGCCAAGGCCCTCGAGCTGGGCGCCACCGATGAGGGTGAGCCGGGCGATCGGGTGCCGGGTGTTTTCTACGGTGCCTACGTACGTGACCTGGACGGCAACAAGCTCTGCTTCTACGTCATGAACATGGGCTGAGCCGGGCACTGGTATAGACAGAGACTGAGAAAACCGGGGCCGCAGCATGCGGCCCCACTTCGTTCTGGCGGCCGGCCCAGGTGCGCCGGAGCAAACTGGGGGACAAGCAAATGAGTGAAGCCGTCGTCATCGTCGACAGCGTCCGCACCGGGCTCGCCAAAGCCCATCGCGGTACCTTCAACCTGACCCGATCTGATGATCTGGTTGCCCACTGCATCGATTCGCTGCTGGCGCGGAACGGCGCGGTTGACGCCGCGGAAGTCGACGACGTGGTCCTCGGCTGCGGCCGCCAGGTCGGCGAGCAGTCGGCCAACATCGCCAGGGATGCCGTGGTGCTCTCGCAGCTGCCGGTCAGCGTTGCCGGCACCACCATCAGCCGCGCCTGCTCGTCCGGCCTGAACAGCATCGCCTTCGCGGCCAGTCAGATTGCCACCGGCAACGGCGACGTGATGCTTGCCGGGGGCGTGGAGTCAATCAGCGGTCTGTCTCGAGGCAAGGATGCGGAGTTCGATCAGAACCCGACCCTGCTCGAGGAGAAGCCGGAGATCTACATGGCCATGGGCAACACTGCGGAGGTGGTGGCGCGGCGCTACCAGGTGACCAGGGAAGCACAGGACGAGTACTCGCTGCAGAGCCAGCAGCGCTACGCGGCGGCGGCTGAAGCAGGCAAGATCGCCGAGGAGATCGTCCCGATGACGGTCCAGTGGCGCAAGCTGGTGGACAGGGAGACGGGGGCCACGGAGATTGTCGAGGGCACCGTAGACAAAGACGAGTGCAACCGCCCGAGCACCACGCTGGATGGACTGAGCGCGCTGCCGCCGGCTTTCGAAGATGGCGGCAGCGTGACCGCCGGCAACGCCTCCCAGCTGTCCGACGGCGCTTCCATGTCGCTGCTGATGAGCGAACGGCGTGCCGAGCAGCTCGGTCTCGAGCCCATGGGTTACTTCCGCGGCTTCGCGGTGGCTGGCTGCGAGCCGGACGAGATGGGGATCGGGCCGGTGTTCGCCATTCCGAAGCTGCTAGAGCGGCACGGGCTGAGCCTGGACGACATCGATCTGGTGGAGCTGAACGAGGCTTTCGCTTCCCAGTGCCTCTACTGCCGGGATCGTCTCGGCATCGATAACGAGAAGTACAACGTCAACGGCGGCTCCATCGCCATTGGCCACCCGTTCGGCATGACCGGCGCCCGACTCACCGGCCTGCTGCTCAGAGAGCTGGACCGGCGGGACAAGAAGCTCGGCATCGTCTCCATGTGCATCGGTAAGGGAATGGGAGCTGCGGGTCTCTTCGAGGCCTGCTGAGTAGTTATTTAACCCAATATAGTCAATTAGAGCTTTATATGAATCTTAAGAATCTGTTCTCCATCGAAGGCAAAGTCGCCCTGGTGACCGGCGGCTCACGTGGCATCGGCGAGATGATCGCTGCCGGCTTCCTTGCCAACGGTGCCAAGGTCTACATCAGCTCGCGCAAAGCCGATGTCTGCGACGCCACCGCCGAGCGCCTGCAGCAGGAGTTCGGTGGCGAGTGCATCTCTATCCCGGCCAACCTGTCGGAGATCGACGGGATAGAGGCGGCGGTTGCTGAAATCAGCAAGCGCGAGCAGAAGCTCGACATCCTGGTCAACAATGCCGGGGTGTCCTGGGGCGCACCGCTGGGTGAGTTTCCCGAGGTGGGCTGGGACAAGGTGATGGACACAAACGTAAAGGGCGTGTTTTTTCTCACCCAGGCGTTGCTGCCGCTGCTCGAGGCAGCAGGCACCGCGGAAGAGCCCGCCAGGGTGATCAACGTCGGTTCCATTGATGGCATCAAGACGCCGATGTTCGACAACTTCTCCTACGGCCCTTCGAAAGCAGCCGTTCACCACCTGACCCGTCAGCTGGCGGCCCATCTGGTGAAGCGCAACGTTATCGTCAACGGCATCGCTCCCGGGCCCTTCCCGACCTGGATGCTCTCCACCGGCGTCGGCGGTGGCGGCGACGTGGACAACACCGACTGGGACGCGGTGGGCAAGGGCAACCCGCGCGGCCGGGTCGGCACCGCAGAGGACATTGCCGGCCTCGCCATCTTTCTCAGCTCCCGGGCCTCCGGCTTCACCGTCGGCGAGACCATCACCTGCGACGGCGGCTCCGTCGCCAGCTCCTGACGGGAGGGAGACCGACTCATGCTGGACGCCTTCGCGCTGCTCGTGCTGCTGGTCCTGGTGGCGACCGCCATCTTCCTGTTCGTGATCATCGGCCGAATACCCGGCCGGATTGCCCGGGAAGCCGGGCACCCGCAGGCAGAGGCCATCAACCTGCTCGGCTGGTTTGGCCTCGCCGCGGGTGGCCTGGGTTGGGTGCTGGCGCTGGTCTGGTCGAAGACGGTCCCCGGTCCGGACAAGCTGCTGGAAGCCAGGGTTGAAGCGCTGGAGGCGCGGCTGGCGGCGGTCAGTAAGGAGACCAACAGCGCTCAGGAGGGCGGGCAATGATTGCATTCATCGGCCTCTGCTATGCCAGCCTCTACCTGCTCATCTTCAACAAGCTCGGCCTGCTGAAGAAGACGGCGGGCAACATCTTCGCCTTCGCGGGCGTCGGGGTGGTGATCGTCGGCGCCATAGTGTTCGCCTGGTACACCTTCTCGCCCATGAGCTCGGATGCACGCCTGTTCCGGTTCATTGTGCCCATCGTGCCGAACGTCAGCGGGCAGGTGATCGAGGTGCCGATCCGCGGCGGTGAGGTGATGCTGAATCAGGGCGACGTGCTGTTCCGGATCGATCCGGCGCCATACGAGTACACCGTCCGCCAGCTCGAAGCTCAGGTCGAGCGCTACGAGGCCGAGCGCCGTCTGGCGAAAATCAACGTCGACCGGGCGCAGAAGCTGGTGGCGACTCAGGCGGCCGCGCAGATCGACCTGGACATCTGGATGGCAAACATGGACATGGCGGTCGCCCAGATCGACAGCACCAGCGCCCAGCTGGACGACGCGCGATGGAAGCTCAACGAAACCGTGGTGCGGGCCCCGGCGGACGGCTACGTGGTGAACCTGCAGCTGCGACCGGGTAGCTACGTCACGAGCATCCCACTGGCGTCGTCCATGGCTTTCGTGTCAACAGATGAGAGCTCCGTGCTGGCGAGCTTCAGCCAGAGCGCGATCCGCAAGATCAGTGCCGGCAACGCGGTGGAAGTGACCTTCAACCACGACCCGGGACAGGTGTTTTCGGGCACCATCGAGCGGGTGGTGGGGCTCGGCAGCCAGTCGCAGCTCTCAGCAAGCAGCACCCTGCCGAGCTTTACCGGCGCGCCGATCACCGATCGCTGGCCGGTCGTCGTGAAGCTGGATGATGAGGAGGCGGTCCGGTCGATGAGCCAGGGGGCCGGCGGCACGGTGGTGGTCTACACGGACGCCGGCAAGCCGTTCCACATCATCAGCAAGGTCGCCATCCGTCTGGGCGCCTGGTTGAACTACCTGACCTCACCGTAAAGGTTCTGCGATTCCACACGAAGGGCCCGGTTGAATTTGCTCGAGGCGTTCTCCCAGGCGATCACAGCGGTTAGCTCGACAATCGCCTCCGCATCGAAGTGGCCCTGCAGGCGGGCAAACAGCTCGTCGCTCACGTCCTGCTCCGATAGCGTCATGGCGTCGGCGTATGCCAACGCGGTGCGCTCGAGATCGTCGAACTGATCTGAGTTGTGCCAATCGTCCAGCGCCTGAATCTTCTCGTCGCTTAAGCCCGCCTCGCTGCCCACGGCAGCGTTGATGTCGCGTCAGAACACGCAGCCGTTCAGGCTCGCCACCCGTCTGTTGACCAGAGAGACCAGGGCCGTGCCGAGGATGCCGTCCTTGTCCATGGCGCTCCACATTCCCCGGGCTGCCTTGAAGAAGTCCGGCCGGTAGGCGTAGAGCAGGTGGTTTTTCAGCGGCGCGCCGAAGGTCTCGGCCTGTGCCTTCAGCATGGCGGCCACATAGCCGCTGGTGGCTGCCGGGTCGATCTCAGGAAGTCTGGCCATGAGCTGCCTCGAAACAGGATAAGGATGCTGCGCATCATTGCAGGGATCGGCGCAGGGATCGACGGCAGGCGCATTCAGCTGCCTGGCAAATTGGTCTATCCTCGCCGGCTCCCTTAATCCTCAGCAGATGGAGTAGCACCTTGGCAGCACCACTTGATGACATCACCGTAATAGAGGTGGACAGCTACATGGCAGCGCCCAGCGCCGGCGCGGTGCTGGCCGATCTGGGCGCCAGAGTGATCAAGGTCGAGCCGTTCAGCGGTGATCCGCTGCGCGGTCTGGGCCGTCCGGCAAAGGTTGAAGGGCCGCTCGAGGGCTACGACTTCGGTTTCGACGTCGACAATCGCGGCAAGCAGTCCATCGCCATCGCGTTGGATACGGATGAGGGTGCAGACCTGGTACGCCGTCTGGTCGGCAACGCCGACGTGTTCCTCTGCAACCTGCTGCCGCACCGACAGGAGCGCTTCGGCCTGGATCCTGAGTCGCTGAAGGCGGCGAACCCACGCATCATCCACGCCACGCTCACCGGCTACGGCACCAACGGTCCCGATGCGCTGCGCCCAGGTTATGACGTCACCGCCTTCTTCGCCCGTTCCGGGCTGTATGACGCCATGCGCGGCGGTGATGAGGGTGAGGTGGCCCAGGCGCGGCCGGCGCAGGGAGACAACACGGCTGGCCTGGCGCTGGTCTCCGGCATCCTGGCGGCGTTGCGGCTGGCCGAGCGGACCGGTGAGGGGCAGGTGATAGAAACCTCCCTGTTCGAGACCGCGGTCTGGACCCAGGCCACCGATTTCGGTGTGGTGGCGGTGGACAAAGCCCCGGTACGTCGCCGTTCCCGGCACAACCAGCTCGGCGCGGAGCAGAATCGATATCCCTGCGGCGACGGCAAGTGGGTGGTGATCAACCAGTTGGGTCGTGGCAGCTTCGAGCGCTTCGCCAAGGCGCTCGGCAAGGAGGACTGGCTGGAAGACGAGCGTTTCGCCGACGGTAAGTCACGCTACCGGAACATGCCGGCCCTGGTCGACGAGGTGGATGCGGTGATGATGACCAGAGCCCGGGACGAGTGGGGCGCCATCTTCGATGAGGTGGGGCTTATCTGGGGCACGGTGCAGACCCTGGAAGAGGTGGCCGACGACCCGCAGGCTGAAGCGATCGGGCTTTTCCCGACCGTCACCCACGCCGAGCGCGGTGAGTATCGAAGCGTGCGCATCCCCCTGCGTATCCACGGATCGGACGTGGGTCCCCAGGGGCCAGCGCCGGAGTGTGGCGAGCACACCAGCGTGATTCTCGAAGAGGCAGGACTCACGGCAGCGGAGATTGAAGCCTTGAAGGCCGCAGGGGCGATTCAGGCCTGAATGTGTTACTTTTGGTAATACCTGTGCGCTGATGAGAGGCGCCCGGATCGATTAAAGATCGAAAGAAGATCGAGAAGAGAGTGAGAGAGAGGCAATGATGCGTAAAACCCCTTACCTGGCGACAGCGATCGCCGCGCTCATATCCATGATTTCAGCGGCCGCCCTGGCGATAGCCCCGCAGGATCGGGTGGAGAATTTCCGCCTGATGGACAATCAGGGCGATAGCCACGAGCTGTACTACTACGACGACATGAAGGCCGTGGTGGTCATGGTCCAGGGCAACGGCTGCCCGATCGTCAGGAACGCCATGCCACGGTTCCAGGAACTCAAGAACGAGTACGCCGAGCAGGGCGTGCAGTTCTTCCTGCTGAACTCCAACCTGCAGGACAACCGGCAGTCGGTTTCTCAGGAAGCAGAAGAGTTCGGCTACGACATCCCGGTCCTGATCGACGACACCCAGATCATCGGTGAGTCCATGGACCTGGTGCGCACCGGCGAGGTGTTCGTGCTCGATCCGAAGACCTGGTCCGTGACCTATCACGGCGCTGTCGATGATCGCCTCGACTACGAGACCCAGAAGTCGGAAGCGAGCAAGCACTACCTGAAAGATGCCATCGACGACATGCTGGCCGGCCGGCCGGTGGAAGTCGCCAGCACCGAGCCGCTCGGCTGCCTGATCAACTTCCCGGCGAAGCAGCAGCGCGCGCAGCACGCAAACATCTCCTACTCGGAAGAGATTGCGCCCATGCTGGCTGACAACTGCGTGGCCTGCCATCGCGATGGTGGCATCGGCCCCTGGGCGATGAACGACTACAACATGGTCCGCGGGTTCTCCCTGATGATCCGGGAAGTGGTGCGTACCCAACGCATGCCGCCGTGGCACGCAGACCCGGCAGTTGGCCACTTCTCCAACGACCGCTCCCTGAGCGCTGAGCAGACTCAGAAGCTCGTGCACTGGATCGAAGCCGGCGCGCCCCGGGGCGAAGGCCCTGATCCGCTGGCGGAGATGGAGCACAACTGGGGCACCTGGGCCGTGCATGAGCCGGAGCTGGGTGAGCCGGATTACATCATCGACATCCCCGCCGCCGAGGTTCCGGCCACTGGCGTCGTCGACTACATGTATCACTTCGTGCAGAACAACATCGGTAAGGATGTCTGGGTCAAGGCCGCAGAGATCCTGCCAGGCGATCGTGCCGTGCTGCACCACGTGATCACCTCTTACGGTCAGCTGGAAACAGAGGGCCGGCGCAAGGGGCGCCTCAAGCGCGAAGGCCAGGGCGGCCTGCGCGGCTACGTGCCCGGTATGGTCAGCCAGCACTTCCCGGAAGATACCGGCGTGTTCCTGCCCGCGGATGCGACCATCGAGTTTCAGATGCACTACACCACCAACGGCAAAGCCACGGTGGACGAGTCCAAGCTCGGCATCTGGGTCTACGACGAGCCGCCGGAGCATCGCGTGTTCTCCCTGATTCTCGCCAACGGTCGGATCAAGATCCCACCGCACGCGAAGAACCACATGGAGATGGCCGAGCGGGTAATGCCGCAACCGGCGATCATCTACAACATGCTTCCGCACGCACACTTCCGCGGCAAGGCGAGCCAGTTCAGCGTGGTCTATCCGGATGGCACGGAAGAGGTTCTGCTGCACGTGCCGAACTACGACTTCAACTGGCAGACCACCTACGAGCTGGCGGAGCCCAAGTACATTCCTGCAGGCACCAAGATCGTTCACACCACCTGGTGGGACAACTCCGGTCAGAACCCGGCCAACCCGGATCCGACCGTCGAGGTCACCTGGGGTGACCAGTCCTGGGAAGAGATGCTGTTCGGGGCGGTGCTGATGCGCATGGCCACGGAAGAGGAAGTGGCAGCCAACGAAGGCTCGACAACCAGCCAGGAACTGGCCAGCGCCGACTAGCGTCAGCTGCTGAAGCCCTAAAAACCGCGCCTCCCGGCGCGGTTTTTTTTCGCGTTCACTTAGCTTTTTTCGTGTTCACATAGCCCAGGAGAGCAGCCATCAGCCGTAACCGTACCCGCGACTTCATGCAGATTGCTGCCGGCTACCTGGCGGCAATCGTGGCAGCCTGGCTCACGGTCATCCTGATCGAAGCCCACCCGATCATCGAGGTGCTGGTTGCCGGCGTGGTCAGCACCTTCGTGATCTTCGCCTGCAGCATGGTTTTCCGGAACTCGTCTTTCTACGACGCTTACTGGAGCGTGGCGCCGCCATTGTTCGCCTTTTACCTGGTTGCGGTTGCCGAGGGTGGAGACCCCCTCCGCCAGGGTCTGGTCTGCGCGGTGGTGCTGCTCTGGTCAGTCCGGCTGACCGCGAACTGGGCCTACGGCTGGTCCGGCATGCAGCATGAGGACTGGCGCTACGAGAACCTGGCTGATCTGTCCGGGCGGCTCTGGTGGCTGCTGTCGCTGGCCGGCGTGCACCTCTTCCCGACCCTGATGATCCTGCTCGGCAGCATCCCCCTGTATCCGGCGCTGCTGGGTAGCGCGCCCATCGGGCTGCTCGACGGCCTGGCCTGCAGCGTTGGCCTGGCGGCCATCTGGCTCGAGTTTCAGGCAGATCGGGAGCTGCATGCGTTCCGCGCCCAGCGCGCAAGCCGGGAGGCGGTGCTGGATCAGGGCGTCTGGGCCTGGTGCCGGCACCCGAACTACCTCGGCGAGATTGGCTTCTGGGTAAGCCTGTATCTGTTCGGGCTGGCCGGCTGGCAGGGGACCTACCCCTGGTCCTGGTTGGGCCCCGTCAGCATGCTGGTCCTGTTCGTCGGCATCTCGATCCCGATGATCGAGCGCAAGCTGATGGAGGACAAACCCGGTTATGCCGACTATCGCAGCCGCGTGAAGATGCTCATCCCGCGCCTGATATGACGAAGGGTCAGAACAGCGATCAGAAGGGTCGCGTCAGCTCCGCGGCCCAGCTCAACTGATATCGGACCAGCACCCCGTTGTGGTCCGAAAGCATCAGGCCATCCTCGGGCTCATCGAACAGCAGCTCCATGCTGAGCGGTTGGATGCTGATCCGGTGGCCGTGTGACCAACCCTGCAGGTCCTGAGTCTCGTACCAGGGCGCGTCCGACGACAGAGGGATCCGCATCTCGCACTTGTCAGGGTTTTCGACGCAGAAAGAGCTCACCTCGTTGAAGCCGCCGGAGCTCTCCGCTTTCTCCAGTGCCCGGGTAACGAAGTACTGGATCCGGCTTTCATCGTGCCGCATGTTCAGGTCGCCGCCCCAGATGAACGGCAGGTAAAGGCGTTGCAGCGAGTAGAGATACTCGTCAGTTTCGTCGACCTGGAGGTTGTGAGCGATCAGCGCTCGCTCTCTGGAAACACCAGACGCCCCCCGGGAGTTGAAGTGAGTGGTAGCGATGGCCAGCGGGTCCGGCAGGCCCGGCAGATCGAGTTCCACCGTGAGAATGCCCTTGTTGGCCAGGCAGTCGAATCCGGCGCACTCCCACTGATGAAAGGGATGGCTGTAGCGAACGTGGATCGGGTAGTCGCTGGCGATGATCAGCCCGCTGGATTGCCACTTGCCGAGCTTCTCCCCTTTCCAGAAGCTGCGCTCGGCGATGAAGCCCGCCGGTGCTCTTTCCGAGAAGGCCTCCCCCAGGTCCTCGGAGGTCGGCCCGGCCACCCAGTTTTCATAGCCGCCTCGCTCGAGGATCTCCTCCGAGGCCGCTATGAAAGCTTCCTGCAGCATGATCACATCCGGCTCGCTGCCGGCCTTGCGCATCTCGGCGAGCCGGTCGCCGATATCTTCGAGCGCACCTGCCCGGTTGCAGGCGATGGGGATACGTTCGCCGTCCTCGTCCGTGGTGCGTGAGCGTTTGTCGCAGCCGAGCGGCCAGGGCAGGCCGGCGACGTTGTAGATGAGAACGCTGATCTCGGTGCTGGCAATGCCGCTCGCCGGATCAACGTGGATCTCGGGCTGGGCGTCGATGTGCCGTTGCGGGGTGTCGTCGCGATCCGGCTCGCTGCAGCCGGCAAGGATCAGCGCAGCCAGGAGCGCTGCGCCGATGCTCGGACGCGTCCGTATGGAGGCTTTCAGCCTGAAGCCCTGCAGGCTAATCCGGCAGGCCGAGGACACGCTTGGCGATGATGTTCAGCTGCACCTCGTTGGTCCCGCCGTAAATCGTCACTGCCCGATCACGCAGCCAGCCGCGGGTGGATTCCAGCTCGTCTTCGCTGAAGCCGGTGCCCTCCCAGCCGAGGCCCTGGGTGCCTCTGAGCATGGCCTTCAGCTCGGACCCCTCCTTGGAAAGGGTGGAGCCGACGTACTTGAAGATCGAGGTGGCGGCACCCGGCGCGCCCGATTCCTTGCTTTCCTGCATGACGCGGGCTCCGGTGAGCTGCATGCTTTTCTCCTGCATCACGTGGCGGATCACCGCGTCGCGAGCGGCAACGTCGGCGATGCGGCCGTTCTCCTCGCCGATGTACTCCTTGGCGAGGCTGGCGTACGGGTTCAGACGCTTCTTCTTGCCTTTCGGGTCGGGCGCTTCGCCGACCCCGGAGCGCTCGTACTGCAGCAGCCGCTTTGCCACGGTCCAGCCTTTGTTCATCTCGCCGACCAGGTCTACCTTCTGGGCGATGGCGTTATCGAAAAACGTCTCGCAGAACGGCGACGAGCCGGAGATCAGCGGGATCGGCTTGACCGTCACACCGGGTTGATCCATGGGCAGCAGCACGAAGCTGATGCCGTCGTGCTTCGGCGCGTCCGGGTCGGTCCGCACCAGGCAGAACATCCAGTCCGCGTGATTGGCGCCGGAGGTCCAGATCTTCTGGCCGTTGATCACGAAGTGGTCGCCATCCAGGACCGCTTTGGTCCGGAGGCTGGCCAGATCGGAGCCGGAACCCGGCTCGGAGTAACCCTGGCACCAGTTCACCTCACCGCTGGTGATCTTCGGCAGGTGCCGCTTCTTCTGGTCCTCGGTGCCGTATTCCAGCAGCGTCGGCCCGATCATGGCCAGACCCATGCCGGAGGCGGGCGGCAGGGCACGGATGGCCGTCATCTCCTGGCGGAGAATGGCGCCTTCCTCTTTCGACAGGCCGCCGCCGCCGTACTCGGCCGGCCACATGGGCGCGGTCCAGCCCCGTTCCGCCGCCCGTTCGAGCCAGAGCCTGGCATCGTCCGTGCTGTACACCTCGTGGGCGTCTTCGAAGTGGATGTTGCCCTGGCGCATGCTTTCCGGGCAGTTTTCCGCCAGCCAGGTGCGGGCGTCTTCTCTGAATGCTTCGAGGCTCATGATTCTTCCTGCTTGTCTTCGCGCTAAACCGCCAATTATCGCAGACCGGAATTCGGCAGGCGAGGTTCTGTCCGGCAGCCGATATGGGATCAGTCGGAGATGTTCAGGCTGACGGTGCCCAGGTCGTTGCCGAACGCTCCGCGCCAGCGGCCCGGTTGTGGTTGATCCTGCTTGCCGAAGGCGCCGGTGATGGCGCGGTCGCCGGCTTTCAGGCAGCGACCATGCTCGAGGAGCTGGTTTGCCAACCGGGCCAGGGTCTCGAAGTGGTCATCGATGTGTCCGGCCGCTTCTACCGAGGCCACCGGGTTGCCGTCGTGGCTGAGGGTGACCGTCATCGCCTCGGCGTTCCAGTTGTCCGGCACCGGCCGTACCGGACCGACGACGATGCCCCAGTTCGCAAGGCCGTCCTCGATTCGCTCGGCATCCGGCGAGGCTTTCGGGATCCGGCGCTGATTGATCTCGAACCCGGGCGCTACGCCCTGCAGATGACTTCGCACGCTGCTGGCGGTGACGGTGGCATCGATGTCCCGGCCGATGACAAAGCACACTTCGTTCTCGATGCCGCCGTTGCCGACTTCTGCCCAGGACAGGCTGGCGTCGTCCTCGAGGATCCGGGACGCAAGGATGAAGCCGAATGGGCGCACGCCGGGGCCGAAGGCATCTCTGGACTCGCCGGAGGTCTGACCGAGTTTCCAGCCGCCCACCGCCTCTCCGGCTGCTTCCAGCTCGGCGAGCCGATCCAGTTGCTGTCGCTGTGCTTGCTTGAGTTCCTCGTTCATACTGCGGGGTCCACTTTCACCGTGATTCAGGGCGCGGATGATATTTCAGCGGCCGAGCCCGGAACAGAAGCTGCCCTGAATCAGACATTCCCGACAGGAGAAGAGCGATGGCTGACCACGCCACAGGAAAACAGATTCAGTCGACCGTCCGCGCCGACGGCACCTTGAAGATCTCGCTGGAGACGGTGCCGACGCCGGAACCGGACTCAGCAGAAGTGGTGGTGCAGGTGCAGGCATCGCCGATCAACCCCTCCGATCTGGGCCTGCTGTTCGGCGGCGCCGACATGAGCACCGCCAGGGTCGAGGACGGTGCCGTCATCGCCGACATTCCTGAGGCCATGATGCGGGCCATGGGCGCCCGGGTCGATCAGTCGCTGCCGGTGGGCAACGAGGGCGCGGGCGTCGTTGTCGCGGCCGGTGACTCAGAGCTCGCTCAGTCGCTCATGGGCAAAACCGTGGCCATTCTCGGCGGCGCCATGTACAGCGAGTACCGGGTCATCAAAGCCAAACAGTGCCTGGTGATGCCGGAGGGGACGACGCCTGCAGAAGGGGCATCCTGCTTCGTCAACCCGCTGACTGCGCTCGGCATGACTGAGACCATGCGGCTCGAGGGGCACAAGGCGCTGGTGCACACGGCAGCCGCTTCGAACCTGGGGCAGATGCTGCAGAAAATCTGCATCGCGGATGGGATCGACCTGGTCAACATCGTCCGCAAGTCGGAGCAGGCGGAGCTGCTGCGTGGCATCGGCGCCAAGTACGTCTGCAACTCCAGCGAGCCGGACTTCATGGAGAAGCTGGTGGAGGCGCTGGCCGATACCGGCGCCACCATCGCCTTTGATGCCACCGGTGGCGGCAAGCTGGCGAGCCAGATTCTGACCGCGATGGAGGTGGCGCAGAGCCGCACCGCCGCAGAGTTCAGCCGCTACGGCTCCACGACGCACAAGCAGGTCTACATCTACGGCGGCCTGGATCGCAGCCCCACCGAGCTGACCCGGGGCTTCGGCATGGCCTGGGGGATCGGTGGCTGGCTGCTCACCCCGTTCCTGCAGAAGATCGGCTTCGAGGAAGCGGAAAAGCTCCGGCAGCGGGTTGCCAATGAGGTGAAGACCACCTTTGCATCCAGCTACGTGGCGGAAGTGTCGCTGGAAAACGCCTTGTCGCTGGAGTCCATTGCCGTCTACGGCAAGCAGGCAACCGGCGAGAAATACCTGGTGAATCCGAGCCTCTGAGCCGGTGCGCAGAGGCTCGCTGCCGGGCTAGCTGACCCGTCGAGCCAGACGGACCCCGTTCATGACGTATGAAGCGGGGTCCTCGCCCGGGTCGCTGAACAGGATCAGGCCGCGGTCTACCGCCGGATCACCGGTTTCCAACCGGGCCGAGTTTCGATCCACCAGCTTCAGCCGCGATTTCGGCAGCGCGGCGCCAAATCCGTTCGGCGTGATCTCCATAAAGAGCTTGCCGCCACGGGCACTGATCTCCGTGGTGCCGGACATGTTCCGGTAGCGGCCCGTGTAGCGGTCGAGCGAACCGGCCAGCCGCTCGTTCAGAGCCTCGTCCACGTCCGGCGTCGCCGGCATGTCGACCCGGGCCAGGCCCTTGAGCAGGGTGCCGTAGAGCTCCTGGTAGAGACCGCCCGCATCGCCGCCGTTGGTGAGCAGCGCGATCGCCAGATCCTCCTCCGGCAGCACCCGGAGAAATGCGAACTGGCCGACGGTGCCGCCATCGTGGCCGATGACGCGCTTGCCGGACCAGCGCATCAGCATCCAGCCCAGGCCCCAGCCGTTCAGGCCGCGGGCGAAACTCCCTCTGAAGCGGAACTGCGGCTTCTGCATCTGGCTGACCGAGCTGGCGGAGAGAATCCGCTCGCCCACACCCGAACGACCGCGATCGATGTGCAGCACGGCAAACTTGAGCAGATCGGCCGCCGTCATCATGGGCATGGAGCCCGCGGCCTTCTGACCGTGCGACAGCCAGGGAATCGGGCTGATCCGCTGGCCGCTCGGCGCCCGGGCGTCGGGGATATGGCCAATTGCAGCGCGATAACTGAGGGTCTCTTCCGGTCGGGTCAGCGCCCGGGTCATGCCCAGTGGCTGGAACAGCCGCTCGCGGATCACCGTGTCCCAGCTTTGTCCCGTTAGCACTTCTGTTATGCGCCCGAGCATGGCAAAGCCGAAGTTGCAGTAGGACAGGCGCGCGCCGGGATCGAACAGGTTCGGCAGCATGGTGCCCATGTCCTGCAGGCGAGCGATGCTCTGCTCGCCGGATCCGGTATCGATGAAGAGGTCGCCCTCGATGCCGCTGGTGTGAGAGAGAAAGTGCCTCGGGGTCACCGTCCTCGAAACGTCCGCGTCGGCGACGCGGAACCCGGGCAGGTAAGCCCGGACCGGTGTGTCCAGGTCGAGCAGGCCCTCGTCGACCAGCTGCATGACGAGGCTGGTGGTGAAGATTTTGGTGATCGAGCCGATCTGAAAGACCGAATCGGGTGTGGCGTTGACGCCGGTGTCCACGTTCAGAACGCCGCTCGCCGCTTGGTAGAGGCGGCCGCGGCGGTGGATGGCAAGTGCGGCGCCGGGGACGTTATAGCGGCGGATACCGCTTCTCAGCAGTTTCGGGAGATCCTTGAGTAAAGACATATTCCCCCCTTATTGTTTGCTTACGAACATAGCAGAAGGGGGTTGGGATGTCTGAGTTCCAGGACAAGGTGGTCGTCATCACCGGGGCCGGCGGCGGCCTGGGCAGAAGCCACGCGCTCGAGTTCGCCAAGCGCGGTGCAAAAGTGGTGGTGAACGATCTCGGCGGTTCCGTTGACGGCACGGGCGCCAGCGACAGCGCCAAGGCCGTGGTGGCAGAGATCGAGGCGATGGGTGGCCAGGCCATCGCCAACGGTGACTCGGTTGCCGACAAGGAAGGGGCCAAGCGCATCATTCAGGATGCGGTCGATGCGTTCGGCACCGTGCATATCCTTGTGAACAACGCCGGCATTCTTCGCGACAAGACGCTGAAGAAGATGGAGATGGAGGATTTTGACCTGGTCATGCAGGTGCACATGAACGGCAGCGCCTACGTGACCAAGGCGGCATGGGAGATCATGTACGAGCAGCGGTACGGTCGCATCGTGCTGACCAGCTCCGGTTCCGGCATCTACGGAAACTTCGGGCAGTCCAACTACGGCGCCGCGAAGATGGCCATGCTCGGCTTCATGAACGTGCTGATGCTGGAGGGTCGCAATCGCAACATCCGCGTGAACTGCCTGGCGCCGGGCGCGGCGACCCGGATGATCGCCAGCATTCCGGGCCGCGACATCGATCCGGACAACCCGGACCCGGAGAACCACCCGCGGCTGGTCAGCCCGGCGGTGCTGTTCATGTGTCAGGAAGACGCGCCGACGGGTGCGGTCATCAACGCCAGCCGCGGCAACTACAGCCGGGCGCAGATCTTCGTCAACGAAGGGGTGAGCCTCGGGGTCGACGCCACTTACGAAGACCTGGCGGCGGTAGGCGAGCAGCTCATGGACATGGCAGGCGCAGCCCCACGGGAAAGATGATCGCGGGAAAAGTGATCATGAGAAACTGATGTTGCAGCGCTGAAACAAGTCCTCCGGACGACGCCGGGGATGCCCTGCTGATCGCCGTGATCTGTTCGGAGTCTGTTTCAGATCCGGTTCTATTCGTCCGGGCAACCCCGCGCCGCTGACGCAAAACGCCCCGTAACGGGGCGTTTTTATGTAGGAAACGCTGTCTGAGCGGCGAATCCCAGAGTTCCGCCCGTCCCTATCAGGATCCCCGTACCGCGCTGCGCAGCCCTTGTAACACCCTGATTTATATGGGGTTTGTGCCTAATTTCGTACTAACGAGAACCTTGACAGCCTGCATCAAGCGACGAATCCCGCAAAAACTGGAGAAAAACTGAATTTTTAGCGCAGAAATGGGCTGCAAATTGTTTCTCAGTCGTTACAATTCGCCGCCATGGGCCTTGAGCCCAATGAAAACAACCAAGAGTTCTCGAGAACTCATCTCAAGGGATCACTCATGAAAATGAAACTCACTTCTCTGGGACGTTTCACTTCCATGGCTGCTGCATTCTTCATGGCGCTGACCAGCTTCTCCGCTGGCCAGGTATTCGCCGAAGAAGCGGTGATCGAGGAAGTGGTCGTTACTGGTTCGCGGATCGCGCGTTCCAATTTCGAAGCAGCGTCACCGATCGATGTCGTGACCGCGGAAGACCTCGAAGCTTCCGGCGTGATCAGCGTCGATGAGTACCTGAAGCGTCTGCCGACCTTCTCCGGCTGGCAGGCAGGTGCCAACATCAACAACGGCGGTGACGGCGGTAAGTTCGTCGATATCCGCGGCCTCGGATTCAAGCGTACGCTGATCCTGGTCAACGGTCGTCGCAGCGTCGGCAGCTTCATCGGCTCCTCTTCGGACGTCGGTGCGGTTGACCTGAACACTGTGCCGATCCCGATGATCGAGCGGATCGAAGTCCTGAAAGACGGCGCCTCTGCCATCTACGGCTCCGACGCGCTGGCTGGTGTGATCAACATCATCACCAAGGATCGCTTCGAAGGCATCGAGCTCTCGGCTGACGCCAGCTGGGGCACCGAAGAGTGGGACGCGGAAACGCACTCCATCTCTGCCTTGATGGGTGCAGCCAACGATCGCGGTGGCGCTTCCATGAGCCTGACCTACGCCAAGCAGAAAGAGCTTCTGCAGGGCGAGCGCAGCTGGGCGCAGGACGCCCTGTGGCCGCAGCTGCAGGCTGACGGCAGCTTCGTATCCGAGCCGGGTGGTTCTTCCAACAGCCGTCAGATCGACACCGCTGGTTTCTTCGATCCGGGTGCTGCTGCCATCACTACCGGCAGCTTCATCGTTGACGAAGGCACCGGTGTTGCCCGTCCGTTCACCAGCGACGACGTATACAACTACGCGCCGGTAAACGCCCTGATCACGCCGCACGAGCGTTACCAGATCGCCGCGCAGGCGGACTACGAGTTCTCCGATGCGGTATCTATCTTCGGTGAGGCAAGCTACACCCGCCGTAACTCGGCACAGCGTCTGGCGCCTGATGCGTCTTTCTCCGTGACCGACTTCAACGGCATGCCGAACGAGTTCGTGCCGGCTTCCAACCCGTTCAACCCGTTCGGTGATTGCGCGCTGGCAGGCACGCCTGGCTGTGCCAACACCTTCGATCTGAACGATCTGGGTATCTCCGGTCAGGACGTTGGTGTTAACCGTCGTTTCACCGAGTCCGGTGGTCGTCGCTTCACTCAGTCCGTCGACAGCTTCCGCATGCTGGCGGGCCTGAAAGGCGACATCAACGAGAACGTAGGTTGGGAACTCTCCTACATCTACTCCGAGGGTGAAGTGGTCAATGAGACCAACTTCTACCACCGCTTTGATCGCTGGGCGATCATGGTCGATCCCGATCAGTGTGCAGCCGATCCTGGCTGTGTGGCTGCAACCGGTCCCGACAACGTGCTGAACCCGTTCCAGCCGTTCGGCGGCATCACCCAGGAGGAGCTCGGCTTCCTCATGGCGAGCTCGCTGAAAGACCAGTACAAGAACAACATGCAGAACCTGAACCTGTCCTTCAACGGCGCCTTCGGCGAGCTGGAAGGCGGTCAGATCGGCTGGTCTGCTGGCTACGAGTGGCGGAAAGAAGGGGCGGAGTTCATTCCTGACGAGTTCCTCGGCGGTGGCCTGACCACCTCCGGTGCCTCCGATCCGCTGAGCGGTTCCTACAAGGTCGACGAGCTGTACGGCGAGATGCTGTTCCCGCTGCTGTCCGGTCGTGCCTTCGCTGAGAGCCTCGAAGTCGAAGCGGCGATCCGCTACTCCGACTACAACACCGCGGCCGGCGACACCACCAACGGTAAGCTGGGCGTGAACTGGGCGATCAACAACTCCTGGCGGGTACGGTCTTCCTACTCCACCGGCTTCCGGGCACCGAACGTGGTCGAGCAGGTGGCAGGTCAGTCCACGACCTTCCCGATCGTTGAGAACCCCTGTGAGTTCTACGGCATCCGCACGGACATCACCGACAACATCCGCAACAACTGTATTGCCCAGGGCCTGCCTGATGATTTCGGCGTAGGTTTCCAGTGGCAGGCAGCCTACTTCCTGAACCCCGATCCGGAAATGCAGCCGGAAGAGTCCACCACCTGGACCTTCGGCGTGGTCTGGAGCCCGGAGAACATCGAAGGCCTGCGGATCAGCCTGGACTGGTGGGACTACGAGATCGACGAGTACATCGACGCGCCTGACTACAACGGCGTGCTCCGCAACTGTCTGAACGCACCCGATCAGGATGCCGATGCAGCTGCTGGCGGTCCCTGCTCCATCTTCCTGAACGGCACCAGCGGCCTGAACTTCGGTGGCGCGGTCGGTGACGACGCTGAAACCGAGTTCGGTAACCTGGGTAAGGTTGAAACCGCTGGTTTCGACTGGGCCGTTGATTACGCCCGTCCGGTCGAGTGGGGCTTCGTCAACATGATGGAGATCCGCTTCTTCGGCACCTACCTGGACAAGTACAAGGAGACTTTCCCGCTCTCCGGTACCCAGGAAATGGTTGGCACCGCCGGTGACGACGACGGCTTCGGCGTCTACCCGGAGTGGCGTTGGAACACCATGTTCACCCTGTCCAGCAACAACGCGTCGCTGGGCTGGAACATGTACTGGATCGACGAGACTGACGACCTGCTGCGTCCGGCGGAAATCACCGACGCGCCGAAGGCCGACAGCGTGCTCTACCACGATCTGGTGGGTTCCTACACCTGGCGCTCCGCCGTCTTCAGCGCTGGTCTGGAAAACCTGACCAACGAGAAGCCGCCGCGCTTCCACAGCGCCTTCAACGCCAACACGGCGCCTGGCGTTTACGATGTGGTTGGCCGCAAGCTCTGGCTGCGGGTTAAGGTTGCTTTCTAAGCAATCTGAATCACATTCGTGACTCAAAGCCGGTGGGGTTTCCCCACCGGCTTTTTTTGTGGCAGCTTTTTCTGCCTGAACGGAGAAAACCTAATGATTCGAGCGTTGCTCACTGGCTTTGCCCTCAGCCTGGTTGCAGGGGTCGCGACTGCTGGCTCGGCGGAAGACCGCCTGCAGGCGGCGATCGCTGAGTGTCGCGCGGTGACCACGGCGATCGGGCGGCTCGACTGCTACGACGCGATCGCCCTTCCGGATGTTGTCGTCGCATCAGAGGGCGCTGCCGTCGGCGTGGCTGAGAACGAGGCGGCAAGCGGTGCTGCCGAGGCTGCGGTAGCTGCAGGCGTGACGGCTCAGGCCACCGCCGGCGAAGCGCGTGCCGCCGAAGAGGCTGAGTTCGGCTTCGAGTTCGACGTCAAGGATGCGTTGGATTCCGTAACCAGCGACGTCAACGAGATACGCAAGAATGCCAAGGGCGGCCTGGTCCTGACCCTGGCGAATGATCAGGTCTGGCAGCAGAACGACGGTCAGTTGCTGTTTCTCGACGAGGGGGACAGCGTCACGATTACTCGCGGTGCGCTCAGCGCGTTCTACCTCATGAAGGAAGGCAAGGGCCGACGCTACAAGTTCACGCGGGTTCGCTGAGCCGAATTCTGAACTTCTCCATCCGACCGGGCTCTACCCAGGGGCGGACGTACTTTGCGCTCTGTCTCAGTACGGCTGTTACAAACTAGACATTTTCCTCGGAATCCTGGCCATCTATATGAACTGCAAGGATTTTGTCTCGACGCTCTGTCTATAATGACTTTCTGGTACGCCTGAAACGGACGCATGGATACCTGGGTACGCACACTGTCGGTGGCGATTGCATCTCTCGTTGCCGGATTTCTTCTGAGCAAGCTGCTCGGCGACGATGTTGCCGGGTCCGGCGCGGCTTTGCCTGCTGAGACGGGTGCCTACGCCGACCTGGTCACGGAGATTGCCGAAGCACCGATGCCGGTTGTTCGCACCGTGGTGCTTAAGCCCCGACCGACCCCGATCGTTCTGCCATCGGTGAGCTACCGGTTCGTGCCGGTACCCGTCGTCGAGATGCTGCCCGTCGAGCCCGAAGCCGCTAGCGTTGCCGTGCTGGATGACGAGCCGGGTTTTGCCGATGTGGCACAGCTCGAGGAGGGGCCGCTGGAGTTGGAGTACGTTGCTACCCTGCACGAAGCAGACGCGGATGTGGAGGACGGCTTCGATCAGCTGGCGCCCGGCACGCTCACCCGGATGACCTGGCATGCCGGTGAGTCGCTGTACGGCTCGGCGATCCCGACGCCCGTGCTGGTTGCAGAAGGCATGCAGCCCGGTCGGACCCTCTGCCTGTCGGCTGCCGTCCACGGCGATGAGCTGAACGGCATCGAGATCGTCCGCCGGGTGATGTACTCCCTGAATCCGGAGAAGCTCACCGGTCGCGTCATCGGGGTTCCGATCGTCAACCTGCAGGGTTTCGAGCGGCACTCGCGTTACCTGCCGGATCGGCGCGACCTGAACCGTTTCTTCCCGGGCAACCCGCGCGGCAGCTCCGCCTCGCGCATCGCCCACAGTTTCTTCCACCAGATCGTGACGCACTGTGACGCGCTGGTCGATCTGCACACGGGCTCGTTTCACCGCACCAACCTGCCGCAGCTGCGGGCGAACCTGCTCGATGAGTCGGTCCTCGAGCTGACCGAAGGGTTCGGTGGCCTGGTGATCCTGCACAGCACCGGCGGCCCCGGGACTCTGCGGGCATCTGCCGTTCGCTCGGGCGTCCCGGCCGTAACCCTGGAAGCGGGCGAGCCGCTTCGGGTCGACGACAAGGCCGTGGACCACTCGGTGAAAGCGCTGTACAGCCTGCTCGACGACATGGGCATGTACAAACGCCGGAGCTTCTGGGGCACGCCGGAGCCCACTTATTACGGCTCCATGTGGGTGCGGGCCGACAAAGGCGGGATGCTGCTCGGCGACGTGAAGCTCGGCAAGCGGGTGAAGAAGGGCGACGTGCTCGGCTCCGTCACGGATCCGATCACCAACGTCAAGCAGGAGATCCTGGCGCCGCAATCCGGCCGGGTCATCGGCATGGCGCTGAACCAGTTCGTCATGCCGGGTTATGCCGCGTTCCACCTGGGCGTAGAAGCGCCGGAGGGTGGCGCGCTGCCGGAATCGCCCAGCGCTGAGGAGATCGACCACTCCGTGGCGCTCGCTGATGGCGTGGTGCTCGACGAGCGGGACGACTCCGACGAATGAGGCGGCTGCTGGCAGCGGGCCTGGCCCTGCTCTCCATAGCAGCCTGCGCCGACGGCGCTGAAGAGAAACCACCCCCTGCGTCTGCGCCTTCCACGACTCCGCAAAACCCGGAGTTCCAGGCCGACACAGCCGTTTACCGCTGCAGCACCGCTGACGGCGAAATCCTGCTGGTGACCCGCACCCGCCCGAACGGGCTGCACGTCTTCCTGCCTCCTGAGCTGGAGGGCGGCTACCTGGACTGCGAGCATGATCGGCGGGCGTCCATCTGGGAGCACGCCAAGCTCAACGGGGTGAGCTTCCGGGCTGTCGGCAACGAGCCGGGATGGGTGCTCGAGGTGCGGCAGGGTGAGCGTCTGGACCTCAGCTACGACTACGGGCAGAGCACGCTGCGCCTGCCCATCGTCGAAACCGACTCCGATCCCGAAGCCCGGACCACCATCATCGTCGGCGCGGAAGACGACCGCCGGCTCGTGGTCACGCTCACTGGCGGTGGTTGCAGCGACACCATGAGTGATGAGACTTTCCCTACTCGGGTCGAACTGGCGTTCGGCGAGCGTAAGCTCTCCGGCTGCGGTCGGCCGCTTCACTGATGCGGCTTCGCTGACAGGGCTGCACTGATAGAGGGGAACACCATTGGCTGAGATACCGGAGCTCTGCGCGCTGTCGGCGACGGAGCAGCAGGCGCTGATTGCATCCCGGTCCGTTTCCAGCCGGGAGCTGACCGAGGCGCACCTGGCCTGGATCGACGCTGTGAACCCGGCGGTGAACGCGATCTGCACCCTGGTGCCGGAGCTGGCGCTGGAGCAGGCAGATGCCCTGGATGCGGCCCTTGCCGCCGGCGAGGCGCCCGGACTGCTTGCCGGGTTGCCCGCCGGGATCAAGGATCTGGTGAACACCAGAGGCATCAGAACCACCCACGGCTCGCCGCTGTTTGCCGCCAATGTGCCCGGTCAGGATGCGCTGCACGTGGCGAGGATGAAGGCGGCGGGCGCGATCATCCTCGGCAAGACCAACACCCCGGAATGGGGCGCCGGATCGCAGACCTTCAACCCGCTGTTCGGTGCGACCGCAACGCCCTACGCCATGGATCGTACGTCTGGCGGTTCGAGCGGCGGTGCTGCTGCGGCACTCGCAGCGCGAATGCTGCCGGTGGCGGACGGCAGTGATCTCGGCGGCTCGCTGCGCAACCCGGCTGCGTTCTGCAACGTGGTCGGCTTCCGCCCGAGCAGCGGCCGGGTGCCGGCGCCTGAGCGGGTCAGCGGCTGGAACGGCATGAGCGTGCTCGGTCCCATGGGCCGGACGGTACAGGACGTGGCGCGCCTGCTGGCGGTCATGGCAGGGCCCGACGCCGCGGACCCGCTGTCCCGCGCCGAAGACCCATCGATCTTCGCCGCCGACCTCGGCGCTGAGCAGCGCGGCCGGCGGATCGCCTTCAGCGAAGATCTTGGTTTTCTCCCGGTGGCGGAGCCTGTGCGCGCCGTATTCAGGAACGCCCGCACGCACTTCGAGGCGATGGGCTGCCAGCTGGAGGAGGCCGCGCCGGATCTGCAGGACGCGCCTGAGGTGTTCCAGGTCCTGCGCGCTCATACCTTCGCAGGCTCGTTTGCCACCATCTACGAGTCTTCCCAGCGGGACAAGCTGAAGGACACGGTGCAGTGGAACATCGAGAAAGGGCTCGCCCAGAGCGGTATGGATGTTGCCCGGGCGGAAATCGCCCACACGTTAATCTACCGCCGAACGCTTGCCTTCTTTGCCGACTGGGACTTCCTGGTGCTGCCCACGACCCAGGTGCTGCCGTTCCCGAAAGACCAGGACTGGGTGCGCGAGATCGAAGGCGTGAGGTTCGAGAACTACCTTCAGTGGATGGAGATCTGCTCGGCCATTACGGTGACCGGCTGTCCATCCATTTCCATGCCCTGCGGGTTCAGCCCCGAAGGCCTGCCGGTGGGCCTGCAGATCGTTGGCCCGCCGGGCAGAGATCTGGAAGTGCTGCAGCTGGCCCACGCGTTCGAGGCGGCAACCGGCTTCGCTGCCGACGCGCCGACGTTTGCGTGATACTTTAGGTCGCTATCGAATTCTGCCCGGGGAGATGGGGGATGAGCTACGAGACCATTCTGGTCGACAACGTCGATGGCGTTGCGACCATCACCTTGAATCGGCCTGAGCGCCTGAACGCCTGGACCTATCAGATGGGCGCCGAGCTGTCCCAGGCGGTGCAGGCGGGCAACGAGGACGATGATGTTCTGGCGTTTGTGGTGACCGGCGCCGGACGCGGCTTCTGCGCTGGTGCCGACATCGGCGATGTGTTCAAAGCCCAGGCCGAAGGAGAGAACGTGGCCGGCAACGACGCGCCCCGGAACTGGGTGCAGGATGTGCGCACCGCCAAACCCATGGTCGCCGCCATCAACGGCGCCGCCATCGGCGTCGGCCTGACTCAGGTTCTGCCGATGGACTACCTGATTGCCGCCGACGACGCCAAGCTGTCGGTGCGCTTCGTGAAGATGGGGCTGGTGCCGGAGCTGGCAAGCTCGCACTACCTGGTGCTGCGCATGGGATTCGGCAAGGCCAGCGAGCTCATGCTCTCCGGGCGCACGGTGAGCGGCCGGGAAGCAGCAGAGCTCGGCCTGGTCGATCGGGCGGTTGTTGCGGAAGAGTTGCTGCCCCTGGCACAGGAGGTGGCGCGGGGCATGGGCGACAATCCCCAGTCCTCGCTCCAGGCGATCAAAGCCCTGGTCTCGCAGAACGCGGCGGAAGGTGATGTCGCGCTGGTGCAGAAGCGTGAGCTGGCTGCGCTCAGCGAAGCCTACAAATCCCCCGAGCACAAAGAGGCCATTGCCGCCTTCATGGAGAAGCGGGAACCGGACTTCAAAGCGGCTCGGGGCCGGGAAGCCTGATGGCTTTCACCGAGCTCAGCTACGAGGTGGCCGATCACATTGGCGTGATCACCCTGCGGCGGCCGGAAGCCATGAACTCGCTCACCTATACCCTCTACATGGAGCTCGAGGACGCGGTGCGCGAATCTGAGGCCCGGGTGCTGGTGATAACGGGCGAGGGCAGAGCCTTCTGCGCCGGTGATGACGTAAAGCAGATTCTCGGCGGCAGCGAAGGGCCGCCGCCGGAATCGATCGAGCGCGGCAGAAAGACCGGCGGCCTGACGCCGGCAGCCGATGCGATGCTCTACTCGGACATTCCCATCATCGCTGCCGTCAACGGGCCGGCAGTGGGTTGGGGCATGGAGCTCGCGATCATGGCGGACATCCGTATTGCCAGCACGGCGGCGAAGTTCGGCGAGCTGTTTGTAGTCCGTGGTCTCTGCTGTGATGCGCCAGGGCTTGGCCGCCTTGCCCAGCTGGTGGGTCGAGCCCGAGCGGCGGAGCTGCTTTTCACCGGTGAGGTGATCGACGCGGAGCGGGCGCTGGCGCTGGGCCTGGTGTCCGATGTGGTGGCGCCTGAGGCGCTGCTGGATTCCGCCCTGGCGATGGCAGCGAAGATTGCCGCGAACCCGCCGCTGGCGGTGCGTGCGATCAAAGCAGGGCTGCGGCGAACCCTCGATCCCGATTGGCGGGACACCGGTGCCTGGGCGATCGAGCAGATTCAACGCCTGCGGCAGACGGAAGACTCGAAGGAGAGCGTCCAGGCCTTCCTGGAAAAACGGGAGCCGAACTTCTCCGGGCGCTGAGTCCGGGGACGCTGTGGGTCGGCGTGCAGCGTCCGCAGATCTGTTACTGCAGGCGCTTCAGCGCTTTCACTTCTTTTTTCAGCGCCTTGATGGTGGCCCGCAGCTCGTCCAGCTCTTCCGATCGCGGCGCGGCCGCACCGTTGGCATCCGCATCGCCGGCCTTCTTCAGCACAGCCTCGTAGGCGGCCTGCAGGCGCCGACCGCTGTCCCGCTCCTCAGCGATGTAGCGGCCGAGCAGGGCGCCGGTTTCCGGATCGATGCTGGTGTCTTCGAACAGCCGGGCAAATGGATCCGCTCCCTCACCGCCGAGGGTACCGTTGATGTGCGCCACTTTCTCCGCGTCGCTGGCATCCGAGCAGACGCAGGCCATCAGCGCGTCGAAGTCTTCGAACACCTGAAACGCGTCGGCTTCCGATACCGGGTAGCCGAGCTCACAGAGGCGCTTGGTAAACGCCCAGGCGTGCTCGCCCTCGCGGATGGCGACGAAGCGCAAGGTTGCGGCCAGATCGCCGTCGTCCGTTTTCTCCGCCCAGGCGGAAAGGAAGCGCTCGCCCTTCTTCTCGTTGACGGCGATGGTGTTGAGTAGCGGCACGTAGCTGGGCTTGCCCATGTCGAATCCTTCCTGATGTCCCTGAGCGGAAAGAATAACCCCGGGATGGCTCGGGACGTTAATGCCGGGGAAACTTCCGGATTCGTGATCTGGGCCTCGATCCGGACCTGCAGGCATGACGTTTGTCCGACCGGGACGGGCCAGCGTGGGCTGAGAATGGTGTAAGATCCGGGCATGCAGTACCCACTTAAGTCCCTGATTTTTATCGCCCTTATCTCCTTCTTCGTCACCGGCTGCGGTGGTGGCGGGGGAGGTGGCGGTAACAACAACCGAAACGTCGCCGCTGCTCCGCCGCCCACCGGTGGTGGGGGGCTGCCAGCTGCGCACTCCCAGTGCTCGCTCGCCGAAGCGCGCAGCGAAGTGCTCGACATCATGGAGAACTTCTACTTCTTCAACACCTTCCCGGCGCAGGAAGCCAAGTACGCAGACGTCCGCTCGCGCCTGTCTTCTTTCGGGTCTGTCGACGCGCTGCTCGACGAGCTCCGCTACCAGCCTGGCAGCTTCGACCGGGGCTTCACCTACTACGCCACCGTGGAAGAAGTGGATCAGTTTTTCAGCGCCGGTGAGTTCTTCGGTTTCGGCTTCACTGTCGGTATCGACGCCGGTGGCGACTGGCGCCTGCTCGACGTGTTCGGTGGCTCTCCTGCAGACGCAGCGGGGCTCACCCGTGGCGCCACGATACTCGCCGTCGACGGCACGCCGACCAGCAGCCTGAACGTGAACGCGGAGTCGACTTTCGGGCCTTCTGAGGTCGGCGTGCAGCGAACGCTGGATGTGCGCCTGCTGGACGGCACCCCGGACACGGTGACGCTGACCAAAGCAGCCGTCGATCTCGATCCGGTCCCGCCCGATCGCGTGCGTGTGTTCGATGTGGGCGGGCGGATGGTCGGCTACATCTTCTTCCGTACCTTCATCGAGAACGCGGACGATCTGCTCCGCGACGCCATGGTGGAGCTGCAGGATCAGGCGGTTGCGCTCGGCGGCACCGGGATTGACGATCTGGTGATCGACTTCCGCTACAACGGCGGCGGCCTGGTCAGCACCGCCGAAGTGCTGGGCTCGCTGATGGCAGGCAGCGCCCGGCAGGGCAACAACACGCTGTTCTTCCGCTATGAGTACAACGACTGGGTCACCGACAACTACGGGGACTCGTCGGACTTCCGCTACTTCCGCAACGAGCCGGCGACGCTGGAAGGCCTGGAAAGCGTCTATTACATCACCGATGCCGGTAGCGCCTCTGCCAGCGAGCTGACGATCAGCGGCATGGAGCCGTACATGAACCGTTCGGTGGTTGTTGGCGGCCGGACCTTCGGCAAGCCCGTGGGCCAGTGGGGGCTCGAGTACTGCAACGAGTCCATGGTGCTGTTCGTGGTGACCTTCCGCACGGTGAACGTGGATGGCGAGGCCGACTACTACACGGGCATACCGGAGAACTGCACGGTGGCGGACGATTGGGATCACCTGCTTGGCGATCCGGAGGAAGGTCGCCTGGATGCGGTGCTGGACGACATCGAGGCAAATGGCGGCCTCTGCCTGCCGAGCCAGCCGGTGATGCAGGCGGCGCAGAGCCTGAGCGGTGCGCCGATCTTCGAGCTGCCGGATGCCGTTGCCGGGCCCAGCCTGGCGGCTAAGCTCATCCGCGCCTTCTGAGCTGAACAGGCCTGTTCTCAGAACAGGCCTGTTCGCAGAACGGGTGGAGGCCCGTTCAGGGATCGGTTAGCCTTCCGGATCTTTTGATCCGGAAGTACCCATCATGTCCAACGCACTCGGCAGAGCCACTGCTGCTGCCCTGATCCTCTTTGTTGCCGCCCTGATCTCGACTCAGGGGCTGGCCAGAGAAATTCCTGAAACCCAACCGGCTCGCGTCGGTCTCGATGCCGAGCGCCTCGAGCGTATCGGCGAGTACATGAATCAGGCCGTTGCCGACGGCACCATGGTCGGCGGCCTTGCCCTGATTGCCCGCAACGGGCGCATCGCCTATTCGGAAACCTGGGGCATGCAGGACCGGGAAGCCGGTGAGGCCATGACGGAGGACGCGCTCTTCCGTATCTACTCCATGACCAAACCGATCACCGCGGTGGCGCTCATGATGCTCTACGAGGAGGGGCTGTTCTTCCTCAACGATCCGGTAGCCAAGTACATTCCTGAGCTTGCCAACCTGCAGGTCGCACGCTCGACGGCGGATGGTGCCAACACCCGGATCATTTCCGACGGCACCCAGAGCATGACCGTGGGTGAAGGGGACCAGGATCTGACGGGTCAGACCCGCAAGCCGACCCGGCAACCGACCATCCGCGACCTGCTGACTCACACCGCGGGCTTCACCTACGGCGTGTTCGGCAATACCGAGGTGGATCAGATGTACCGGGAAGCTGGAATCATCATCACCAATCCGGATCTCGAGGACTTCGTCACCAAGCTCGGCCAGATCCCGCTGCAGTACGATCCCGGCACCCGCTGGCACTACAGCGTGTCCGTGGACATCCAGGGCCGGCTGGTGGAAGTGCTGTCCGGCATGAGCTTCGGTGAGTTTCTTCAGAGCCGCCTGTTCGGGCCGCTGGACATGGTGGACACCAGCTTCTTGGTGCCTGCCGGGAAGATGGATCGGCTGGCGCAGCTCTACACCCCGGACGGCACCGCCGAAGGTGCCGATGGCTTCCGCCGCATGGGCCGGGGCCCGCTGATCGTCGCGCCGGAGTCCACCAGCGCCGGCTACATGGAAGGGGCGACCTTCGAAAGCGGTGGCGGCGGTCTGGTCTCAACGGCCAGAGATTACCTGCGGTTTTCGCAGATGATGCTGAACGGCGGCGAGCTGGACGGCGTGCGCATCCTGTCGCCGAAAACCGTGGAGCTGATCACCACCAACCACCTGGGTGATATCCAGATGGGCTTCGGCCGCAGCGGCGTGGGCTTTGGACTCGGCTTTGCGGTGGCGCTGGATCAGGGTGACATCGGCGAGATTGGCTCTGCCGGCGAGTACAACTGGGGCGGCGCTGCCGGTACCCGGTTCTGGATCGATCCGGAAGAAGACCTGATCGGCATTTTCATGGTGCAGAGCATCCCGCACCGGACCCGGCTGGCACAGACCTTCAAGGTGCTGACCTATCAAGCCATCGTCGAGTAGCGCAGCCCGGCAGTCGCTCTCGAAGCTGACTGCCGGTCTCCTTGTTCTGCTGCTGAGCGCGGCAGCCGCTGCCGCGCCTGCGGATGAGCTCTACGGTCTGGTCGGCGAACGGCTGTCGCACATGCGCGACGTGGCCGCGCACAAGTGGCTGCAGGAGTTACCCGTCGAAGATCTGGCCCGGGAGCAGGTTGTGGTGGCCACGGCGCTTGAAGAAGCGCGCAACCATGGCCTAGAGCCGGAGGGTGCGGCGGCCTTCTTCCGCGAGCAGATCGAAGCGGCCAAGGACATCCAGCGCTACTGGTTCGGGCGCTGGCAGGCTGACGGCGGGCCGCAGGCGGCGCCCGATCTGGCAGCAGAGATCCGACCCAGGCTGCTGCTGCTCGGCAATGAGATCATTGCCGGGCTGGGGCGGGCACAGGCGCACGATCAGGCAGCTTTTGCTGATCTGGTCGCAACCGAAGGGTTGGGTTCAGAGCGGGTAGAGAGCCTGTACCGCGCCTTGCGTCAGGTGGCCCGCTACGACAGCCGGCTGCAGCAGATTCGCGCCAGCGGGCTGCTGCGGGTGGGAACGACCGGCGACTACGCGCCGTTTTCTGACGCGAACGCCGACACCAGCGAGCGCTGGGCCGGCTCGTTGACCGGTGCGGACGTGGACCTGGCCCGCGATCTGGCAGCCGCCCTGGACGTTGAGGTCGAGTTTGTTCGCACCAGCTGGCCGACTTTGAGTGAAGATCTCCTGGCTGGCCGCTACGACGTGGCCATGAGCGGGGTCTCCCGAACGCTGGATCGTGCGAAGATCGGCCACCTGTCCCTGCCCTACTACGTGGGCGGGAAAACGCCCATCGCCCGCTGTGAAGACCGGGCGCGCTTTGCAGGCCTCGAGGATATCGATCAGCCGGATGTCCGGGTGATCGTCAATCCGGGCGGGACCAACGAGCGATTCGTCGATGAGCGCCTCCTGCAGGCGCAGAAAGTTCTGCATCCTGACAATCGAACCATCTTCGAAGCGCTGCTGGCCGGCAAGGCGGACCTGATGGTCACCGACAGCATCGAGGTGGCCTTGCAGGCTCGCAGACACCCGGGACTTTGCGGCACAATGGAGGCAACGCTGACTTACCAGGAAAAAGCCTACTTCATGCCGGCAGACAGCGAGCTGGCGCGCTTTGTCGATACCTGGCTGTCGCTCCGCCTGAGTGACGGCACGGTGAGCAGAGTGCTGGAGGCCCACCTGAACTGAAGCCCGAGGGTTCATGAGACCGACCAGAGCCAACAGCCTGCCCAAAGCGCGCTACAGCGCTGCGCTGGCGGCTGTGTCCCTGGCGTTGCTCCTGCAGTGCCTGGCGCCGCCGGGCTACATGGCGGGCAGCCTGGACGATGGCTGGCCCGTGGTGCTCTGTCCGGAAGGGCTGCCAGCAGGATTCCTGGGTCACCATGGCCATCACCACGGTGAGGAGTCGGCTGAGGATCTGTCCCTGGATGGCTACTGCCCACTCGGCGGTATGCTCGACACCACTACTGCGGTCCAGGCGGTTGCCCTTGCTGATGGCAGCGCCGCGGGGCTGTCTTTCCAGACGCGCTACCGCGCGCCCTTGCCGACCCGGCGAGTTCACGCCCATCCTGCCCGGGCTCCACCCGTCCACGTTTGAGTCGATCAGCAACCTGAATTGAGTCACTCACCCTGCCGGGTGAGAACCGCTCTGCACAGGGCGGAACGTGGAACAGAACAATGAGAATCAGAACGAACAGGAACGTGCGCCTGTCGTCGGTGGCGTTGGCAGCCCTGCTGCTGCCTGCGCTCGGCGTGGCGGACGAAGAAGAGGCCACCTTCATAGAAGAGATGGTGGTGGTAGGCGAGGCAGATCGCCGTATCTACGAGCTGGCGGAAACGTTGAACGTAACGCCGGACTCGGCGGTGCTGCTGAAACGTGCCGTTGGCGCCAACGTGGTCAGCAACGGCCCGATCACCGGCATGGCGCAGTATCGGGGCATGTCGAGAATGCGGGTGAGCTCGCGAATCAACGGCCAGCACATCAGCCCCGGTGGGCCCAACTGGATGGATCCGCCGCTATCCTACGCGCCGGCCGCCCACCTCGAGTCGCTGGAGGTGCACCGCGGGATCGCCTCGGTAGGCGCCGGGATGGAGACCATTGGCGGGGTGGTGGATGCCAACACCTGGCAGGGCCGCTTTGCCGATGAAGGCAGCCTGATCGAAGGACGGATCAGGGCAGGTGCACACAGCGTAAACGACGCGAGCCTGCTGTCCGGCGCCTTCGTTGCCTCGAACGCCAACCACCGGCTGAAGCTCTCCGGCCTGACCGAGCAGGCGAACGATGCGGAGTTCGCCGACGGCAAGATCCTGCCGACGGAGTACGATCGGCAGCGGCTGGACCTGGGTTACGGGCTGCGGCTGGGCGCGCACCAGTTCCAGCTCGACTACGGCCGCAATGAAACCGGTGATGCGGGGACCCCGGCGTTGCCCATGGATATCGAGTACATCGACTCCGACCTGGCTGGCTTCGGCTACCAGTTCGACGGCGAGCGACTGCGGGTGAACGGCCGGATCTGGTGGAGCGAAATCGATCACGGCATGACCAACTACCACCTGCGCACGCCGCCGGGCAACGGCGCTCAGTACCGCCGCAACATCACCGATGTGGAAAACCTGGGCTTCTCCCTGGCCTTTGACTTCGATGGCTGGCGCTTCGGCATCGATGGCCACGACGAGGTGCACAACTCCGACATCGACAACCCCAACAACCCGATGTTTTTCGTCACCAACTTCAATGAAGCGGAACGTCGCCTCCTCGGCGTATTCGCCGAGAAGCAGTTCAGCTTTGCCGATCGCTGGCAGCTGGAACTGGGTGGGCGGTTTAACCGGATCGAGTCGGATGCCGGCGAGGTCAACGCCACCCCGGCCATGATGGGCATGCCGCCGGCGGTTCTACTGCGGAACACCTTCAACGACGCCGACCGCAGCCGCACGGACAACAACGTGGATCTGGTTGCCAAGCTGCGCTTCGAAGCAGATGAGCAGCTCAGCTACTACCTGGGCGCCGGCCGGAAGACCCGGGCGCCGTCGTATCAGGAGCGTTACCTCTGGCTGCCGCTGCAGGCGACTGCGGGCCTGGCCGACGGCCGCACCTATACCGGCAATCTGGCCTTGGATTCTGAAGTTGCGACGGAGCTCGAGGTGGGGCTGGACTTCGAAGGGGGTGCGTTCCACCTGGCGCCGCGGCTGTTCTACCGCGACGTGGCCGACTACATCCAGGGTGGGGTGAGCAGCAACACGGCGGCGATCATGTTCGTTCGGATGATGAACATGATGAACGGCACCAGCGCGCCGGACCCGCTCGAGTTCCAGAACCTGGATGCGGAGTTCTACGGCTTCGACATGGACTGGGGTTGGCAGCTGTCCGAGCGCTGGGCGCTCAGCGGCGTGCTCAACTACGTTCGCGGCAAGTCGGATGATGACAACCTGTATCGGATCCCACCGCTGAACGGCCTGGTTGCGCTCAACTACTCCGCATCTCGCTGGGGCGTTGGCGCCGAGGCGTTCTTCGCCGGCCGGCAGGACAAGGTTGCCGCTTTCAACGGGGAGCCGGAGACCGCGGGGTACGGAATCTTCAACCTGCATGGACACTGGCAGGTCACCTCGATGATCCGGCTGTCCGCGGGCGTCGAGAACCTGGCTGACAAGGTCTACTCGGACCACCTCGCCGGGATCAACAGGGTTCGTGAGAATCCGGCCATCGCCGTTGGCGATCGGTTGCCGGGCTACGGGCGCAACTTCTTCGCCCGCTTCGACCTCAACTTCTAGCTACGGCTCCTGCGCCTGGGCGATCAGCTCGTCCAGGCGCATGGTCCGGCCCTCGCTGAAAGCGCGCTCGAACGCCTCCTCGCCAGCACCGCTGCGCGCCCGCGCCAGGTCCTCGTCGTAACGGGCCTGATTGAACGACTCGATCGGCGCGTTGAGTATTTCCCGCAGCCGGTCGGCAGCGCCGAACAGGCGCGCCGCCGCTTCGAACCGTTCCCGGCGCAGCTCGATATCGGCCAGCATTTCCAGGCAATAGGCGATGGCGTTGCGTACGCCCAGCGCGTTGAACAGGGCCAGGCTTTCCTGAACGTTGCGAGCCGCCTCGTCCAGCTCTCCCTTGATCGCCAGCACCTCGCCGACGTTCACGAGCCCGGTGGCGATGTAGTTGGCGTCGGCCAGCTCACGGCCCAGCGCCAGCCCTTCCTGGTAGTGGTCGAGGGCTTCGTCGAGTTCTTCGCGCATCTGCTTGAGGGCGCCTAGCACCACCAGGCTGAACGACAGCCGGCCTCTGGAGCCGAGGGAGCGAAGCTTTTCGACGGCGGTGGTCAGGCAGGTCTCCGCCCGTTCCGTCTCGCCGAGATACTGCAGGATGGTGCCGAGCTGGCTTAAGGCATCGGCAGTCCCTTCCTCGTCTCCTGCCGCTTCGAAGGCGGCCAGTGCAGCCTCACAGTGGCCGCGCGCTTCCTCCGTGTTGTTCTGGATGCGCTCCAGGTTTGCCAGGCCGAGCAGGCTGCGGGCTTTTTCGGCATCAGGAATATCGGCGGCGATGACCTTTTCCAGCCACTCCCGACCTTCTTTGAACTGGCCGCGCTGATACCAGTGAAACCACAGCACGCCCGCGGTACCGGCGGCGAGCGAGGGCTCGTTCGCCAGCCCCCAGGACATGGCGTTGCGGAAGTTGGCCTGGTCCGCATCCAGCCGGGTGAACCAGCTCGTGGCGTCCACACCACGCAGGCTCGGCCCGGCGCTGGCGACGTAAGTCTCGAACCAGTGCGCGTGGCGGGCGTTCAGCTCAGCCTGCTCACCCGACTGCTTCAGCTGCACCAGGGCGTAGTCGCGCAGGGTCTGCAGCATGTTGACCCGTTGGCTGAGCGGCAGGTCATCCTCTTCGTCCTCGAGGCCGGAGCCATCAAAGGAGAGGGTCAGCAGGCTCTTGTTGACCAGGCTGTCCAGGTCCAGCGGGAAGAAGTATTCGTCGTCGGGATCACAGACGGTGCTCACGGCAGGCAGCGGGGCGCCACCATCGAACACGGCCAGCCGCCTCCAGAGCACCTGCTCACGCTCGTCGAGCAGATCGTAGCTCCAGGCGACCAGGTCCTTGAGCGTCTGCTGGTGATCGAGCAGATCGGCGGAGCCTCCCGTGAGGACGGCCATCCGGTTCTTCAGCGCCTTCAGCAGGTCTCGGGTAGTCATTGAGTAAAGGCGGGCGGTGGCGAGCTCGATCGCCAGCGGCAACGCGTCCAACTTGCGGCAGATCTCGACCACGTCTGCGACGTTGTCGGCGCTGAGCTCGAATTCCCACTGCGCCGACTGCGCGCGCTCGACAAAAAGGCGCACGGCCTCGAAGTTGCCGACCTCCTGCAGGTCGTCGAGGGGTGCATCAACCGCCGGCAGGCCGAGCGGGGGCACCGGGTAGACTCGTTCGCCGGAGAGCCGCAGCGGTTGCCGGCTGGAGGTGAGGATCTTCAGGCCGGGGCTCGCTGCCTGCAGCTGGCCGATTTCCCGTGCCGCCTGGCTGACCTGTTCGAAGTTGTCCATCACCAGCAGCAGCGAGCGGTCCGCCAGAAATTCCTTCAGCGATTCCAGGAGCGGTCGGCCCGGGTCTTCTTTCACTTCCAGCGCTCCGGCAATTGCCGGGAGCACCAGTTCCGGCTCCCGGATCGCCGCCAGCGCGACGAAAAACGCGCCGTCGGCCAGAGTGTGGATGACTTCCTCGGCAACCCGCAGCGACAGGCGGCTTTTGCCGGTGCCACCCGGCCCGAGCAGGGTGACCGCCCGGGTCTGCGGGTTGGTCAGGAGGTCGCGCACCTCGGCCACCTCCTTCGCCCGGCCGATGAACGGGGTCAGAGGCACCGGCAGGTTCGACGGGTGGGACTCCGCTGATCTTGGCGGCGGGAAGTCGGACGGCAGCTCGGGAATCACCACCTGGTGCAAGTGTTCGGGTGCTTCGATGTCCTTCAGCCGATGCTCACCCAGGTCGCGCAGGGTGATGCCGTCGGCTTCCAGTGGCGCCAGGGCTTCCGCCGCCGCGTCAGCCGAAAGCAGGATCTGGCCGCCGTGCCCGATTGCTGCAACCCGAGCCGCCAGGTTCACCACCAGTCCCACGTAACCTTCTTCCGTGGGTTGGGGCTCACCGGCGTGCATGCCCATGCGGACCTTGATCGGCTCTCCGTGAGCAAACGGAAAAGACGCCAGCGCTCTGGTGCCCGCCACCGCGCCACGCGCGCAGCCGGCGGTATCGGGAAAGGCATAGAAGAAAGCATCGCCTTGGGTGTCGACTTCGGCGCCGCCATGGGCCTGGAAAGCTTCCCGGAGCGCGTCTCTGTGTTCGGCCTGGGCCCGAGCGTAGCCCTCCGCGCCTAGCTTGTGCAGCAGGCGGGTGGAACCTTCGATGTCGGTCATGAGCAGGGCGACGTGCCCGCTCGGCAGCTCGGGTCGCATGTGACTTCTGCTTGGGCTTCAGCCGATCAGCGTGTCAGAAATGCACCCGCTTGGCCATCCGTGGCCCGACGCTCAATCATCATCGTCGTCGCAATCCTGGGAGTGATCGTGGTCGTCGTCCTTGTCGTCGCAGGACCGGTTGTCGATGGTGATCGAGTAGGTGCGAACTTCCTGTTGCGCGCCGTCGCTGGCGCTGACCGTGAACGTACGGGTCTGTCGTCGTTGCGCGGTCCCGGAGATGACCCCACTGCTGGACAGTGACAGGCCTTTTGGCAGCCGACCGCTGACCAGGGCCCACTGGTAGGTGCCGAAGCCTCCCGAGGCCACCAGGGTGACGTCGTAGTACTCGTACTTCGTCCCGTTCGGCAGCACCGTGGTTTCAATGACCAGCGGTGCCGGCTCGACGATGATGCTGAGATCAATGGCGGCTGCGGTTACCCGCACATCGCTGTCTGCGTACTGGGCTGTGAAGGCGAACGGTGAGCCAGTGAAGCTGATGGGCGTACCGCTGATCTGGCCGGCAGCCGACAGGCTGAGGCCAGGTGGCAGTGCGCCTGCGGTGATCGACCAGCTGCCAGCGCCAGTACCACCGGTAACCGTCAGCGTCTGCGTTGCGTAGGGCGCATCCACCATGCCATCCGGCAGGCTGATCGGCGCGATGCTGAGCGGTGCCGGCACGATCTCCAGGCTCAGCGTTACGCTGCGATCGATGACAAACTCGTTCGGATCGACCAGGGTGATGGTGAGGTCGAGCGGGCCGCTGGTGAATGCAGTGGGCGTGCCGCTGATCCGACCGGTCGTTGCGTTGATCGTGTTCAGCAGCAGGCCCTCGGGTAAGGCGGAACCTGCAGCCAGCTGGAAAGTGCCGTCACCGCTGCCGCCGGTGGCGGTAATGGTCGCCTCGTAGGCGACGCCGACCTGGCCTGAAGGAATGCTGTTGGTGCCGATCACGATGGGCGGTGGATACACCTCGATGCTGAGCTCGACAGACTCTGAGACGCCGCCTGCATCCGTTACTGTGAGCGTGAACTCGTACGGGGATCCGGCAAATGCCGTCAGCTCACCGGTGATCGTTGCCGTCTCTTCGCCATCGTTCTGCACCAGCGTCAGCCCATCAGGCAGGCTGCCGCTGGTGATGCTGAACAGATAGCCGCCCACGCCGCCGGTTGCAGAGACAGGCTGATCCGGGTAGCTCACGCCGACCGTGCCGGAAGGCAGCATGGGCAGGACGATATCGAGTACGTCCGGGGCAAACACCTGTTCCGTGTCTGATCCCACCGCGCCCGTCGCGCGGATCTCGATAGTCAGCTCCGCGCTCTGACCGTATTCGGTGATGGGGAAAACGATTCCCTCCACGTTCAGCACCGCATCACAGGTGGCATCCCGTTCAATATCGACGGTGATGCCGGCAGACGGGTTGTCGACGGCAAAGCTGTCGATCTGCTCGCCGTTGATGCTGTAGGTGACTACCGCACTCTGCAGCACGCAGTAGTCGCCGACGAAGATAGCCAGGCTGCTGTCGCCGGCGATGTTGATCTCGGTTTCGATGATCTCCACATCCACGGCCTGAATCAGGGTGCCCTTCTGGCTCTTCACTGTCAGGTTGCCAGCGCCGTCGATGTACTGGAACGCGAGCCGCTGATCGCGGGCGTTTTCCAGGATGAAGGTGTGGCCAAAGGGTTCGGCGGTCAGGCCGCTGTCGGGGGTGATGCTGTAGGACTCCACCACGCCGGTGCCCGATGCGTTGTCTGCTTCGTCCCAGTAGACGAGGGCGATGATCTCGCGAATACCGTTGCCGCCGGTCAAGGCGTCGGTCGCCTGTACCGTCGCGATGACGTTGCCCGTGAGGGGGTCGGAGACCGCGCTCTGCACGAGCACCTGGGGCGGATCGAAATCTTCGTCGATGGCCTGTGCAGCGGATGTGCTGCTGCCCACCGGGTGAGTGGCGACTAGGCTCAGGCTCGAGTATAGACGCTGCTGACCCAGCACAGTGTCAGTCGATAACTCGCTTTCACAACGGAACTGGCCTGCGCCAACAACGAGGCTCTGGCTGATCCGCTCGCCCGTGTCCAGCGTGCTGGCCACCCCGAGCTGGGTCGGCACCAGGGCCTCGACGCAGCTGAAGGGCTCGAGCCCTGAGTCGGTGCTGAGGTCATCTTCGTAAACCACCCAGTCGTGCTGTGGTAGCGGCAGCACCGGATCGAACTCGAACAATCCCTCCAGGTTGGGGCCGCCGAGATCCGAGTAGCGGGCAGCGATGTAACAGGCGCTCTCACGATCGTCGATAGGACAGTCGGCGATCGGTACGCGCGAGGCCAGCGCTACACCATGAATTCTAGTGCTGTCGGGTGCAACGCTCAGATCCCGATCCTCGATCGGCAGGGTCACCGGCTGCAGGGTACGGCCGTAAGTGGCCTGGGCGTCACCTGGAAAGATCTCGAACCAGCTGCCACGGAAGTTCAGATCGTCGTAGCGAATGAGGTCGTAGGTTGCGGGGCCGCTGCTCGATCCAACCAGGAAATCCTCGTTGCCGTCCGCGTTGCCTTCGGTAACGATCAGATCCAGAGTGCCTGCAGGAGTGGGCAGGGCGTTGCTGGCCGCGGCCGCGTAGGTGGCACTCAAGGTGGCAATCCCTCGGGCTGGGAACAACAGCTGGGGTGGGGCGAACAGGCCGAGGTTGATCAGGCTGTCCTCGTCGTGTACGTCCAGCTCACGCAGGCTCATCACGTAGCGGCGCTTGGCGTTGATCAACGCCTCACCCAGATTGCGTCCCAGGTTCAGCTCTTCCACCAGCAGGATCATGATGCCCTCGGTCCCCCGGTTGGACACCGTGTTATCGCCGAGACCATAGCCACGCGGGGCCACCATGAACCCGAGCAGCTCCACCCAGTCCTGGGCGGCATCGAAGGGCAGGCCCAGCTGGTCGCTGATGGCCCAGCTGTCAGGGATATTCAGGCCGCTGTGACAGCCGATGGTTACGGTCAGGGTGCCATCCAGGCAGCTGGCTGCAGCGCTGGTCGGTAACACGTCATCATAGTCACCCGTCGCCAGACCCTCGATGTAGCCGAATGCGGATAGGGCGCCGTAGGTGGTCATGTGGGCGTTTACGTTGGCGATCTCCAGCGGCAGGGTTGCGCCGGCCTCGGTACACATCGGCGCGCCACCCGCCAGCCAGTCGCGCTCCAGGTCGCTGGCGGTCCAGGGCGCGGCCCCGGTGCAGGGCGGGCCGACGTCGGAGATATCCACGCCCAGCAGATCGGCCACCTCCGAAGTGCCGTCGCAGAAGAAGTCGTAGCCATAAGCCAGGCGGCCGGTATTCGGTGCCGTACCCGCCTGGATCGAGAAGAAGGCATCGATGTCACCGATGATTTCCTTCGGTCGCTCGACAAGCCGTGCCACGGGTCGGTCCTCCAGGTAGAGGGCTCGACCGCGGAAAGGAGTCTCCAGCAGATCGGTGTAGAAAGCGTCCGTCAGGTTGTAGCCCTCGGCTGTGGCTACCGCTAGCGGCGTGCCGGGTCGAACCCAGAGATCGGTGGTGAAGTCTTTCTCGTTGCCGACGATGGTTTCGTCCGGGACTGCTCTCGGCGGCGCGGTGATCTGCCCGCCAACGAAGACCACTGACGCGAGGGTTGGGTTGCGCCAGCTCTGGGTAGACGGATCGACGATGTAGGTGTCGCGGATGGCCTGCGCCAGCGCGTTCCGCTCGGCAACGGAGCACGGGTCCATGTCAGCGGCCTGGTAGAGGTTGCCATCGATGGACACCACGGTGCCGTCAACAGCTGCAGCGTACTCATCGATCTTCGCCCAGAAGTTGATCCAGAAAGCTCCGATGCTGGCGAATTCTCCATCAGCGACCGCGGCAGCAGCTGCTGCCGCCTGCTCGATCTCGTAGCGCTCTTTCTGGGTCAGGATCAGCACCGAGCCGGTGCCCGGGTCGCCCGTACCGGTTGCACTCCAACTCGGGCCGTAGAGCGGATTGCCGGAAGCATCTGCCTCCGCGGCACAGAAACCGGTCCCGTCGAGCAGGGCCTTCTGCGAAGGCGGCGTAGAAGCTTCCAGCGTCAGCGCGTAGGGCTGATTGGCTGAAAATGCCAGGTCGTTGCCGACTACGGCGACGTAGATCTCCGTCTCCCCCGGTGCCACCTTGATCAGCACCTGCTCGGGATTAAGCCCCGGTTCTGCTGAAAGCCCCTTCAGCGATATGCCGGGTGACGCCTGCAGCTCTGCCAGGCTCAGCGAGCCGACCTCGGTGACGCTGATGTCGCTGCCGGAGACGTTGCTGCCGTCCGGCGCAGCGAGCCCGACCTCGGAAAGTGGCAGCTCTGAGAAGGCCCGGTTGAAGGTCTGGCTAGGATCTCCGACGTTGAAGAACGGGCTCTTCTTCACTGGCGCGTTGAAGAACGGCGCGTTGAAAAACGGCGCGTTGAAGAACGGCGCGTTGAAGAAGGGCACCGAGTTGAACTGCGCGTTGAAGAATGGGGCATTGAAGAACGGCGCATTAAAGAAAGGCGCGTTGAAGAACGGCGCGTTGAAAAATGGCGCGTTGAAGAATGGCGATGCTTCCCTCGAGCCGCCGTCAGAGAGCACCAGAAGATCGTAGTCTGCCGGTTGGCCGGACAGGGTGATGACGATCTCCGAGCCCGGGCGTAAGGGCTGGCCATCCGTGCCGACAACCCTGAACACGTCGATGTCCTGGGGATCGGAAATCGCACCCAGGTAGGTCCAGTCGACGCCCAGGGTGTAGGCGGATGCGATCGTCTCATTGCCGCCGACGCCGCCACTGCGGGTTTCGTCACCCAGGCGGGTCGGCAGGCTGTCCGGGTCCACGTCTTGGACCAGGAAACTGTCGGCGCCGCTGTCCGTCCCGTCGCTGACGATGCAGGTGCCGTCGCTGGCCAGAATCCGGAAGAAGCCGCTCGAGAAAGAAGCCTCGGATTCCTGAGAGAACTCGAGCGGCGTGCCGCTCAGCAGGCTGTGCATTTCCTCGGAACCTGGGATCAGGCCGTTGTCGTCGTACCCGCCGATGCCGGCATCCGCGAAGCGGCAGATGGTGGCTGCGCTGCTGTCTCCGGCCAGCCGCTCGACATTTACCGCGTTGACTGCGGGCTCCGCGTTGACGATGTAGAGCGGCCTGCTGACCGTGTCCATCTGGCCGTCCGCCGCGGTCACTGTGAGATCGATGGTTACTGGTTGGTCATCTGGAAACCAGAAGAACGCGATGTCCCCGGAAGCCGTCCTCGGCGTGGCCCAGCCGCCGCCAGTGGCCGTCCACTCGCAGCTGACGCCGATGCCCACTGACTGCAGGCAGTCGGCAACCACGAAGTCCCCCTCCAGAGCGGGGAGTTCCGGCGTGTCTCCAGGATTGACCCTGATCACAGCTTCCGGTGGTGGAGCTTCTACGTCGTCCACGTACATCCAGGTGGCCTTGGAGCTGTTCTCACCCGTGAACACGGAGATATCCAGTTGCAGAGGCGTATCGACAGGCAGGCCGCTGATCTCGACTTCGTAGCGGCCGGAATCGAACAGTGGCGAGTTGTTCTTGCCGATGTCGATGACCAGATTGCACTGAGGGCCATCGCCACAGAGGCTGGTCACGGCTGTCAAAGGCCGGCTGCCAGGGTGCTCGGGGTCCGCAGTGAATTGCCAGCTGATGCCGCTGAGGTCGACCCCTGCGCCAGGCGCAAGAATGCTGAACTTCAGGCTGTCATCGCCGCGCGCTTCGAAGCTGAGTGCCCGGATGCTGAAAGAGAGCGTATCGCTCCGGAGGGTGAAAACATCCGAGGTGGCGCGGTTGTCGCCGCGCTGCTGGCGGCCTTTCGAAGTGTCCGGGCGGCCCAACAGCAACGACTGAGATTCCCGCAGCGGTGCAACGCTGATCCCGTTCTGAGCGTAAACCTGGTAGTCAGAACCGTCGTCGCCATCGGTGACCAGAACCAGCTCGGCTGCAGACAGCGTCCAACCGGGTGCTGTTGCGCCGGGTGGACCTTGCTCGAAGCCCGGATTCAGCAGACCGGCTGTCTGGGCAATCGCCGCAGGACAGGCTGTCAGCGCGATCAGCAGTGCGAGCAGGCGCGACCACCTGCTCCCGTTCGGAGCCCGTCTATTCATGATGTGTGTCCCAGAAGTCGTACAGCTATCGACCCGACTGCTCGTTGGGCGCCTGATCGCCGCTCTCTCTATCGGCGCGGCCTGAACGAGCAAGACCTGCCGGTTCCCCTACCGGCAGCCCCTGAAGATATCACAGTTACCTGTCAAATCGTCAGCGGAATGTAAGGTCCCGCAGGGGTGTCGGGCCCGGCGCGGGCCCAGTCTGAACGCTCAGGAAGCCCGGCTTTCCTGGCTTTGGCCACCGGCCGCTTCGCCGCTGAAGAGCTCCGCGTTCGCGCGCTTCAGGAAGATCAGGCCGATGCCGGCGTTGAACAGCAGGAAGAAGTTGTGCTGAACGAAGCCGAAGATGGCCATCTCGGCCACGTGCTCCGGGAACAGCGTTGGCCAGAGGGCCACGGCAAACGCCCGGAACGGCCCCGGGATCAGGGTGCCGAAGAAGATGAGCGGCAGGACGCCGATCATCTGGGTGAAGGGGATGTCGACCCCGAACAGACCCGCCGCCACGGAGTAGACCCAGACCGCGCCGATCAGCGCCGGCGAGCGGATCAGGATGATGGTGGGGTAGTAGTGCCACTCGGCTTCGTGGAAGGACTTGAGCAGTGGCTTCTTGCGGATGGTGACGCCGCCGAACCGATCCGAGCGGAAGAAGTAGATGAATCCGGCCAGGAAGATCATCGCGCCCAGGAAGATGTACGGGATGTTGTGGAAGATCTCCGGAATGATGTCCCAGGAAACGCTGACCCCGATCAGCGCCCAGGTCAGCAGGTAGAAGAACTCGCAGAACATGATGAACAGCATGCTGGAGGCGACTTCCCAGCCCGGCACGCCCTCGCGGCGGTTCAGGTAGAGGGCCATGGCGCCTTTACCGACCTGCTCGTTCAGGATCGAGATGATGTAGGTGCTGGCACGAACGGGCAGCAGATCCTTGTACGGGATGTTGGCGTTGAACCATTTGATCACCCGCCAGAGCACGGCGGTGTCGATCAGCAGGTACAGGAAAGAGTAGGGGATCATGATCCCGAGCCAGACCACCCAGTTCACCGACGCGAAGATGCCGCCCAGGTAGCTCAGCACCGTTTCGCCTTCCGGCGTCTGGCCGGCGATGCGGAAGTACAGGTAGCTGAAACAGGCGATGGTGATGACCCAGGGCAGCACCCGTTGCCAGAGCGGCGCCTTCTTCTTCCCCCCGATGGCGGACGCGCCGGTCACTTCCTCGGCGGGTGCTCCGGCCGGCTCGTTCGAATCGCTCATGAGTACTGGTGTCCGCTCCTCTTCCGGGCCAAGCATACTGGCAGGCGTTCGATTAGAATAGATCGCTTGTGAAGATCAGATGAGAGAGAAAGGATCTTGAGCAGAACTACGAATCCGGCGGGCACGCTCCTTAGGGGAATTGGCGCGGCGCTCCTCCTGACACTCGGCACCAGCGTCAGCGCTGGTGAGATGCCTGGCACCAAGGATGGCCGCTGGCATTACCTGGGCGGCGACTCGCACCATACGCGCTATTCGCCAGCGGACCAGATCAACCCGGACAACTTCGAGGACATCGAGGAAGCCTGGGTCTGGGATGGCTCCAGCTTCGATGCGCGGAGCGGCCGCTCCACCCCGTCCTACATCGATGGCGTCCTCTACACGGTAGCCGGCCCGCGCCGGCACGTGGTGGCGCTCGATCCCGCGAACGGCGAGCTGCTCTGGTCCTACCGGGAGCCGAACACCTATCGCTACGAGTACTCGATGCGCAAAGACTACGGCAAGGGCATCGCCTACTCGGAGGTGGATGGCCGCGGCGTGATCTACATCGTCTCGCCTGGCTTCTTCCTGACTGCCCTCGACGCCAAAACCGGATTGCCGCTGGAAGGGTTCGGCAAGAAGGTGCCCGTAGACGGCTTCCCGGAGACGGGCGTGGTGGACATGCTGGCAGACCTCGGCCATCCCTACGATCCGTACGATGGCATCGCGCTGGAGAAGGGCTACATCACCTCCTCATCGCCGCCCATCGTGGTGGGCGATGTGATCGTGGTCGGCAACTCGGCCGAGCAGGGCTACAACCAGTCCCGGGTCGAGAACATTCCCGGCGACATCCTGGCTTACGACAAGCGCACGGGTAAGTTCCTCTGGAAGTTCAACGTGCTGCCCGGTCCGGGCGAGTTCGGCCACGAGACCTGGGAGAACGATGCCTGGAAGTGGACGGGCGATATCTCTTCCTGGGCGCCGCTGTCAGCAGACCAGGAGCGGGGCATCGTCTACATCCCCACCAACGGCGCAACCGTGGACTTCTACGGCGGCTTCCGTCCGGGCGACAACCTGTTCAGCACCAGCCTGATCGCGCTGGACGTGAAGACGGGCAAGCGGCTCTGGCACTACCAGCTGGTCAAGCACGACATCTGGAACTACGACACGCCCACCGCACCGATCCTCCTGGACGTGGAGATCGACGGCGAGATGGTGCCGATCGTTGCCCAGGCCACCAAGCAGTCCATGGTGTTCGCCTTCAACCGGGAGACCGGCGAGCCGATCTGGCCCATCGAGGATAAGCCGGTCCCTGCTTCGCTGGTGCCCGGCGAGAAGCTGGCTACGACCCAGCCGCACCCGACCAAGCCCGCGCCGTTCGACATTCAGGGCCTCACCCATGACGACCTGATCGACTTCACGCCGGAGCTACGCGCCCGAGCGGTCGAGTCCCTGGAGGGCCTGAAGATGGGCCCGCTGTTCAACCCGCCGCTGCACCGGGAGAACGACGAAGGCTATAAAGCAGCCATCTGGTGCCCGGGCGACAACGGCGGTGCAAACATCTACGCGCCCGCCGCGGCGGACCCGGAAACTGGCGTCCTGTTCGTGCCGTCGCGGACCGACTGCACCTCGCGCATCCTGGCGCCGGGTGAGGAGCGGGACGGCATGCTGGAGCTGCCGACCGGTGAAACGATCGCCGACTACGCGGTGCTGCGGGCCACAGGGGTTCGCGGTCCGGACGGCATGCCGATCTTCAAGCCGCCCTATGCCCGCATCACGGCCATCGACATGAACACGGGCGAGCACGTCTGGCAGATTCCCACCGGGGAGACGCCGGACGTGGTCCTGAATCACCCCGACCTGCAGGACATGGAGATCCCCAACACCGGGGCGCCGCTGCACCCGCCGATGCTCGTCACCAAGAGCATGGTCATGTACACGTCCCTGCTGAGCGACGGCTCACCGGCCCTGTTCGGCGTCGACAAGGCGACGGGCGAGCAGGTTGGCGTGGTGGAGATCGACAACCGGGCGTTCTACGGCAACATGACCTACGTGCATGAAGGCCGTCAGTACGTGGTGCTGCAGACCGGTCCCAAGCTGACCGTGCTGGCCCTGCCGGAAGACTGATCGGCATGAGGAACTGGCTGCAGCTGGCACTGGGCGTCGGGGCGCTGCTCCTGGCGTCCGGCGCCTTTGCCGGTGGCGCTCTGACCACAGAAGCGGGCGTGTACACCAAAGATCAGGCCAAGTCCGGCAAGGCGCTCTACGAGGAGCACTGCCAGCTCTGCCACGACAACAAGTATTTCCGACCGGTGCTGAAGCGCTGGAACGGCCAGAGCCTGGCGATTTTCTACGACGTGATGAGCGGCTCCATGCCTGAATCCAACCCCGGCGGGCTGCTGGATGCCCAGTATCTGGACATTCTCGCCTACATCTTCTCCCGCAGCCGGTACCCGACTGCGGACGAGCCGCTGACTATGGAGAAAGTGGCCGCCATCACCATCGAAGATCCCTGAAAGGCCCGGCCTCCGCCCTGTCCGACGGCGGGGCCTTGAAATCACGGTTGATTGAACCCATTTCCAGTTCTGTTATCTGAATAACCGAAGAGCATTAGAGCGTCTGCAATGAAGAGAATCCTCCTGTTCCTGGGCACCAACCTGGCGGTCATCCTGCTGGCCAGCATGACGTTCCGTCTGCTCGGCTTCGAGAGCATCCTCTACAACAACGGCGTTGATCTGAATCTGCAGGCACTGCTCGTGTTCTGTGCGCTCCTGGGATTCGGTGGCTCCTTCGTGTCGCTGCTCATGTCCAAGCCGATCGCCAAATGGTCGACCAAGGCGCAGGTGATTGCCGAGCCACGCACGGACGGTGAGCGCTGGCTGGTGCAGACGGTAGCCAGGCAGGCTGAGCAGGCCGGCATCGGCATGCCGGAAGTGGCCGTCTTCCCATCGCCGGAACCCAATGCTTTCGCAACCGGCGCGAACAAGAACAACGCGCTGGTGGCTGTCAGCGTCGGGCTTCTGGAGCACATGAACCGCGACGAGGTGGAGGCGGTGCTCGGTCATGAGATCGGCCACGTCGCTAACGGCGACATGGTAACGCTGACCCTGATTCAGGGCGTGGTGAACACCTTCGTTCTGTTCCTCGCCCGAATTGCAGGCTTCTTCGTCGACCGGGTGCTGCTGCGAAACGAGCAGGGCCTCGGCATCGGCTACTGGGTGACCACCATCGTTGCCGAGATCGTTCTGGGTATCCTCGCCAGCGCCATCGTCATGTGGTTCTCGCGGCAGCGGGAGTTCAGGGCGGATGCAGCCGGCGCCGAGCTGGCCGGCCGGCAGAAGATGATCGGCGCGCTGGAGCGACTGCAGCGCTATCAGGAAGCGCCGAGCACCATGCCGGACTCGCTGGTTGCCTTCGGCATTTCCAGCGGTGCCCGTGCCGGGCTGCGCGCCATGTTCTCCTCGCATCCGCCGCTGGCGGAGCGGATTGAGGCGCTGAAGGCCGGGCGCTGATTTGACCAACGTTGCTATCGCCGAGCGGCCGTTTCAGCACGACCGCACCCTCGCCATATGGCTCCTGGTCTGCTGCGCCACCATCTTCTGCATGGTGGTGCTTGGCGGCGTCACCCGCCTGACCGGCTCCGGCCTGTCCATGGTGGAGTGGGAGCCGATCATGGGCGTGCTGCCACCGCTGTCGGACGCGGAGTGGCAGGAAACTTTCGAGAAGTACCAGCAATATCCTGAGTACAAGCTCAAGAACAGCCACATGGATGTGGAGGGCTTCAAGGGGATTTTCTGGCTGGAGTACCTGCACCGGTTGCTGGGTCGCGGCATTGGCCTGCTGTTCGGCTTGCCTTTCCTCTACTTCCTCATTCGTGGCCAGGTGGACCGACCGCTGGTGCCGAAGCTGGTGTTCCTGTTCGTGCTGGGTGGCCTGCAGGGCCTGATGGGCTGGTACATGGTGCAGAGCGGCATGGTGGACGACCCGAACGTCAGTCAGTACCGGCTGACAGCGCACCTGCTGCTGGCGATCTTCATCTATGCCTACATGTTGTGGCTGGCGCTGGACCTGCTGCGTGGTCGAACGCGGGTCAAGGTCAGCAACGGCTGGTTGACCGGCGCCTTTGCGCTGATGGGCCTGATCCTGCTGACCATCGCCTCCGGTGGCTTCGTTGCCGGCCTGAAAGCCGGGTTCACCTACAACACCTTCCCGCTGATGAATGGCCAGTGGATCCCCAACGGGCTGCTGCTCATGGAGCCGGCCTGGCGCAACCTGTTCGAAAACATCACCACGGTGCAGTTCAACCATCGCCTGCTCGCCATGCTGGTGGCGGCGATCGTGGTCGGCTTCTGGTGGGCCGCGAGGCGCCGGGCTGATGCGCGACAGGTACGGCTGGCGCTCGACCTGTTGCTGGGAGCTGTGCTCCTACAGGTGGTGTTGGGCATCTCCACCCTGCTGCTGGTGGTGCCGATCTCGCTGGCTGCGGCGCATCAGGCTGGTGCGGTGGTGCTGCTGACGGCGATCATCAACGTCGCCGAGCAGCTGCGCCGGCCAGACGCCCTGAAGCCGGTGGCGACCTGATCAGCTGACTTCAAGCACCACGGCCCCCAGCCGTTGCTCGCTCTCGACCCGCTGGTGGGCGGCGGACGCTTCTTCCAGAGGGAACACCAGGTCGACGATGGAGCCGATCTGACCCGACTCGATCATGGCTTTGAGCTCGGCAAGCGCCTCCCTGGTTTCGCTGGCGAAGGCGAAAGACGCCCGCTTGTCCGTCAGCCGGTGTGTGAGCGCGCAGCGCAGCATAGTCGCCAGCGTCGGGTTGCCGCTGAAGTAACGACCACCGGGACGCAGCGACTGTACGCACCTGCGATAGGGGCTGCCCGGCACCATGTCGAAAATCACGTCCCACTGCCTGCCGAGGCGGGTGAAGTCGGCGGCGCGAAAGTCGATGAACTCATCGGCACCGAACGCACGGACCGCCGCCTCCTTGTGCGCGTCGTCCACGGCGGTCACGTTCGCGCCCCGCGCCTTGGCGATCTGAATCGCGTGGCTGCCGATGCTGCCGCCGGCGCCGTTGATGAGCACGGCCTCGCCCGGCTGGAGGGCTGCCAGATTCATGAAGTGCAGCGCGTTCCAGCCGCCGAGCGGTACCGCGGCTGCTTCCGCGAAGCTCATGTTGCGGGGCTTCTCGACCAGGGCGAAGGAGGCGGGGACCTTCAGGTACTCGGCGTAGGCGCCCAGGCGGAAGTTCGAGGAGCCGAACACTTCGTCGCCGACGGCAAACCCCTCCACCTCGGCGCCAACCTCCGCCACCTCGCCGGCAAAGTAGAAACCGAGAATGGAACGCCTCGGGCGGCGAATGCCCATGGCGATGCGCATGGGCAGCCAGAACCAGCTGACCGAATACTTGAAGCTGCGCATCTCGCAGTCCGACTTGGTGGCCTCCACGGCCCTGACGCGGATCAGCAGATCCTTTGGCCCGGGCACAGGCTTCGGCACCTCCCGAACCTGGAGGACTTCCGGGCCACCGTAAGACTCGTAGACCACCGCCTTCACGCCCTGTCTCCATCGCTCGCCATTCGTGCGAGGATACGGCTTCAACTCAGGGGAGAGTAGGTCATGGCCAATCGAATCGTCGATCGGACAGAGTGGCTCGACGCGCGGGCAGCGCTGCTCGAGAAGGAAAAGGCGTTCACGCAGGCGAGGGCAGAGCTGGCGGAAACCCGGCGCCAGCTACCCTGGGTGAAGATCGACAAGGACTACAGCTTCCAGACGACGAAAGGTGAGCAGAGCCTGGGTGAGCTGTTTCGCGAGCGTTCACAGCTGGCGATCTATCACCTGATGTTCGGGCCGGGCTGGTCGGCGCCCTGTCCGGGCTGCACGCAGTGGGCGAACGCGCTGGATCGAACCACCGGCGCCTTCGCGGCCGCGGACGCCCGCCTGATTGCGGTATCCAGAGCGCCCCTCGAAGAGATCGAGGGGCAGAAGGAGAAGCTCGGCTGGACCTTCAGCTGGGTGTCCTCCTACGGTTCCGACTTCAACTACGACTTCCACGTCTCCGCTATGGATACCAGCGGTCCGAGCTTCGAGGAGATCGGTGGTGAGGGCGGAGAGAAGGTCGGCTTCGATCGCGGTGAGAACCATGGGGTGAGCATCTTCTGCAAGGACGAGGATGGCACCCTCTATCACACCTACAGCGCCTACAACCGGGGCATCGAAGAGCTGAACGGTGCGTTCGGCTACTTCGACCTGCTGCCCAAGGGGCGCGCCTGGTAGCGCACCCCTGGGTCAAACTGCAGAGATCAGGAACCCGGGCGGTTCAGCACCCGCGCGTGGTAGGCGTTGTCGCCCGTACACGCAGCGTAGGAGACCTCGTAGTCCTGACGTTGCCGCCAGCCCTGCTCGTTGGCCATGTTGTTCTGCCAGGCCATCAGGCCCTGCATGTTCTCGAAGCTGAGCAGGTGGGCGAAGCCGCCGGGAGCGTTCCGGTTCCCCAGCATCGGCACCAGGGTCAGCCAGGCCTTGACCGGCGCCTCCTTGGTCCAGCCAGCCGCCATCTGCTGATGTTTGGCGATCACCTGGTCGGTGCTGACGCCATCGTTCCTCGAGCACCAGTTGAACGTGAGGATCCGCTCATCGGTAGCGGCCAGCGCTTCCTGGTCGATCACGTGGATCCTGCCAGAATTCATCGACACCCGGCAGTCTGCGGTGTCCTGCCACTGCTCGTTCAGCTTCTGCCCTTCCTCCGAGCTCAGCCACTTCGACCAGCCGTCGGCCGACACGTTAAACGGTGAGACCAGCATCTCCATGAAGTCGAACGGTGGGGCGTTCTCAGGCTGGCTCACGAACAGCGGTGTCGCCCGGAGAAAGAACACTTCCACGTCGTTCTCCTTGGACCACTCGATGTAGCCATTCACGACCCTGTCGTAATTCGCCATGGATTTGCCCGGCTTCAGCGTGCAGAGCTGCATCTGCACCGCGTTGGCCTGGTTGATGTTGATGCCGGAGTAACTGGGTTCGGCGGCGTGCGCCAGGCTGCCGAGCATGGCTGCCAGAATTGCAAAGATGAGTCTCATCGCGTTCCTCCCGATTTAGTTGGGTGCGTGATGCGCGGGTGGAACATCCCATCTGCTTGTACTGCGTAGGCAAGCGACTGCACGGAGAAGCTACTGCCGATCCGCAAGGCCTGATCATCGCAGGGCTATGTTCGCGCGCTTCGCTCTGGACCTCAAGCGGATAACAAGCAGATAAACAACCAGCTAAACAACGAAAGGCGGGGCGACTCAGCTGCGGTTGACGAGCACCAGACCGACGCCGACCAGCAGCAGCGAGGCAAGGAAAGACAGCGTCAGCGCGTCGTCGAAGATCAACCAGCCGAAGAAGATGCCGAAGACCGGAGTGAGCAGGCTGAAGGAGGCCATGGAGGTGGCGGGGTACACCGAGAGTATCCAGAACCACACCACGAAGCCGATGGCGACGATGACGATCACCTGAAAGGCGAACATCCCGTAGATGGCGGCGGTGGGCTCACGGATGGTGTCTCCCAGCCAGTAGGCCAGCGGGATTATGATGATCGCGGAGACGGCCAGCTGGTAGAGCAGGTTCATCTCTGCAGAGGTTTCGCTGAGCCGGGTGGTGCGCGCCAGCAAGGCGATACCGGCCCAGCAGAAAGCGCCGAGCAGGGCGAGCAGATCTCCGTGCCAGTGCGCGCTCGCATCCAGAGCGCCGTCATCCGCGAGCAGCGCCATGGCGATGCCGGTAAAGGCGATGCCGAGGCCCAGCACCTTCTGCCCGCTGAGGCGCTCACCGTCGATCAGGAAGTGCGCACCGACCGCAACCCAGAGCGGCATGGTGTAGAAGAAGAGCGAGACCCGGGAAACGGTGGTCAGGTCCAGCGCGACGAACATCAGGCAGAACTCGGCGGAGAAGAGGATGCCGAGCAGAATGCCAGGCCCGAGCGTGCCGTCGGTCACCGACAGCTGCTTCCGGGTCCAGAGCGCGTACAGCAGCACCGGCAGGAAGGCGCAGGCGGAACGGAGGCCGACCTGAAAAACCGGCGAGAACCCGGCGTTCACCAGCTTGACCAGCGCCTGGTTGAGACCCAGCAGCACGTTGAAGCCGATCAGGAAGCTGGCACCGAGCGCGTCCATCCGCTCCCGGCGTTCTGGCGCCACGGCGCTCATGCGTTCACTCGTCGTCGCGGGTCAGAGGGACGAACTGCACCGGCAGCACCTGCTGTTCCTGCAGGCCGTCTTCGCTTTTCTCGATCACCGTCAGGTTCTGGCCGCCATAGCGGGGGCCGATGGGCATCACCAGACGGCCGCCCGTCTTGAGCTGCTCGAGGAGCTTCGGTGGCACTTCTTCTGCAACCGCGGTGACGATGATGCGATCGAACGGTGCAGCCTCGGGCCAGCCGTGCCAGCCATCACCCGAGCGCACTTGAACGTTGGCGTAGCCGAGCCGATCCAGCCGGCTGGCCGCACTGGCGGCGAGTTCCGGAACGATCTCGATGGTGTACACCTCGGCGACCAGCTCCGACAGCACGGCCGCCTGATAGGCGGAACCGGTGCCGAGCTCCAGCACCCGATGACCGGGCTCGAGGTCCAGCAGGTCGGTCATCAGGGCAACGATGAAGGGCTGAGAAATGGTCTGGCCGTAGCCGATCGGCAGCGGCCGGTTTTCCCAGGCGTAAAGCTCTGAGCCTTCCGGTACGAACAGCGCCCGATCAACGCGGCGCATGGCGTCGAGCACGGAGTCCGCCAGAGCGGCGCGGCCGGTGTAGCCGCGGGTCTCCTGGGTGTCTCGCTGAATCTCCTCGAACAGGTTTTCCATGGCGCGTTGGTCAGCCGTGGCGCTGAAGCTGATGAGCGGAAACAGCCAGATTAACAGAGACGAACGACTGCGGCGGCGAGACGTTGCGGCCCGCCAAGTGGTCATCACTCGATGCTGCCGAAGGTGTAGCGGTGACCGGAGAACGACGCTTCCAGCAGCAGGCCGCCGCGCAGTTGGGTGAACAGCGCGATGTCGCTGTGGAACGACGGCGTCGCCGACCAGCCGACCACGGTGGCGGTGGCGTTCAGCTGACCGGCAAACTCTGCGGGCGAACGCCTGAACTTCTCGTAGACATCCCGGGTGCGGAAAAACAGCACCTGCCGGTAGGCCTGAGCGCCGAGCTGAGGGCCGGCTGAGATCTGGTACATCCGGGTGTAGCCGATGGGAGAATCCTGGCGGTCGAAGACCAGGCCGCTGCCGTACGCGAGGCCAACCCCGTTAGCGCCACGGAAACTCCAGGGGTAGACGGCGATCACCTCGGCTTCCTCGAAGAAGGGTGCCAGCTTCTCCTGCTTGCGGAACTGCGCCAGTGACTTCAGCACGCCGCTGACCTGGTCCTCGGCGAGCTCTTCCTTCGGGATCGGCTTCATGCTGCAGGCGCCGGCAGCCAGCAGCGAGAGCAGCAGCGTGAGTTTCAGCAGCGCGCGCAGCATCAGAATTTGCACTCGATATGACCGTTGAGCACTTCGGAACCGCCCTGAGTGGAGTTGAACATGTCAGCACGACCGAAGATGCCCGAGCGGTGAATAAGGGACAAGCCGAGATAACAGTCTTCCGTGCCGCGCTTGCCGAACAGGGTGCGGAACGGCACGTCCACCATGGCCTCCATGTAGTTCAGCCAGCGGCTCGTCTGCTCGCCCCGTCCCGCCTGCTTGTATTGCTCCACCGCAGGCACCTTCTCAGCGTAGGAAACCCCGAGGCCGAAGCCGAAGCGGAACAGCTCCCGGTTGGTCCAGGGGGCGTAGCCGGAGCCAATGGCCATCACGTAAGCGACGTACTCGTTGAAGTCTTCCTGGAAGTCGTTCTCGAACCGCCGGTTGATCGAGAAGCGGGCCCAGACGTCGCCGCGGCGACCGTCTTTGAGCAGGCGGCCCAGGGTGAAACCAGCGGAGTAGGTGTCGACCACATCGTGCTGCTTGAAGTTGCCGAGCAGCACCTGAGAGAAGGTGTCGTCTACCGTGTAGCCCACGTTGACGCGCCAGCTCCAGAGCTTGGTGTCTTCCGTGCGAGTCTCCACGTGCTTGGCGTTGCCGAGCGACCAGGAGATGCCGAAGTAGGCGTTGAACAGCTCGCTGCGATCGACGATGGGGCTGGCCTTGATGTTGTCGTCCAGCCACTCGTAGGAGATGTTGGCGAACAGGTCCCAGTTCTCCAGCCAGTCGTAGGTGACGTTGAGGCCGGCGCGCCAGTTGGAGGCGCTGCCGGGCGAGTAGGCCGGCCGGTCGGCAGTGGCCTCTTCGGGCCGCACGCCGTAGTAGTAGTCGGTGAGGTTGCCGCTCTGATGGTAGAAGCTTATAGCGGGCGCCAGCGTCCACTTTCCCCGTTGCCAGGGGAACAGGTAGGTGATGTCGTACTCCTGGCCCTCATGCCGGTCGAGCAGGTCGGTGACCGCGCTGATGTGCAGCTGGCCCCAACCGCCCTGCAGTGAGGCGGCGAGCCCGCCATCCACCGTTTGCCGGCGGTCTTCCATGCCGTCGAAGTCGGGGCTCGAGTCCACCTGCAGCCGATCGAAGCGATAACGGGCGATCAGGTCGATGTTGAAGGTTTTCGGCTCGCGAAACAGGTGCACGCCCCACTCGGTGCCGTGGGCAAACAGGTAGTCGCCCTCGTAGAGGTAGAGCGGAACCAGGTCGTACTTGTACTCGTTGTAGGTGCTGCCGATGTTGTCCAGGCCGATGTACGGGCTCTGGCCGAATCGAGCGGCGTAGCCGATGCCAACGGAGCCGGGCTCAACGTCGTGGAACGGTGTCTTGGTGAGCAGCCAGTCGGACCAGGCGGCAGGCGCGGCGGTGAGCGTGCTGAGCAGCGTCAGATAGAAAACGGCGCTGAGGAACCGGCGCGCCGGCGAGCGGGCAGAGTGCATCATCTGCTGGTAAGTGCCTGTTTCCTCAAACGAAATTCCCCTCCGGCGCCATCAAGGTCAGCGCGCGGTCGGGATCATACTGTTTTGGCGGGCAAAGGCCAACGGTTGCTCCACCGCGGCGCTTTCAGGCAGGGCTCGGATCGCCTCGGCTAGGGCAGTGGCCGCCAGGCGGTGACCGGCCGGATTCAGATGGCCGATGGAGCCGCGCTCGTTGATCCGGTAAAACCGAGCTGGAATCTCCGCCCAGGGGCTGTGGCTTGCCAGCACGGCTTCCAGGTTCACCACCGGGAGGCCGAGCCTGTCGTAGATGCCGAGCAGCCTGCGAGCCATCTCCTCATGAAACGCGTCAGTTTCCACGAACGCCTCTCCGCGCGGGATGTGCAGCACGAGCAGGCGCTGGCGATCGGTCAGATTGTCCTCCAACCGCCTGATCAGTGACGCGATCAGAAGGTCTGTTGCGTCGAAGAAGGCGGCTTCAGCCTGCCGCGCGCCGGGCAACCGGTTAACGACGAACTCGCGCAGCAACGGCTGCCCGCTGAGGCTGCGCCGGACGCTCTCCACCGCAACGGCGGGTGCCGGCACCGGGCTGTTGCTGAGGCGGAGCTCGTTGCCGACCACCTGAAACAACGGCTTGGCCGCGGCGGTGAATGCGACGGTGCTGCGCTCGTAGTCGGAGACGTAGATCCCCAGGATGATCAGGTCCGGAGCCAGAGCCGCGCCGTGTCGTTCGTACTTGAGCACCATCTGATCGATGCCGTAGCCGGGCACGCCCATGTTCAGCACCTGCAGGTTGCCGTCTGCCGCTTCGAGCAGATGGGCGAAGTTCTCGTCAGCCTCCACCTCGTTGCCCCAAGTGAAAGAGTCGCCGAGGGTGATGACCCGCATGCCGGTCGCCGGAGGTGGGTCGATGCTGCTGCGGCCTCGGACTCGGGTGCTCGGGTGCCCGGCGTCCCAACCGAGCCAACGGTCGTGGCTGCTGAACGAAAGCTGATCACGATGCCTGGCGAAGAAGCGCAGCGAGTTTCTTCGCTCGTTCAGGGCCGGGGTTTCCGGCGCGTTCGGCACCAGCCGCTCCGGGCTCATCCCGAAGCGGAGCCAGAGCTCTGCCGCGGCGAGCGTCAGCGTCAGGGAGACCATCAGAAGCAGACCGTTGGCGAGCACGCCTTTCAGAGACACGTTGCAGCTCAGTTGCAGAAACGGCGACATCCTACCCGGCCCTGTCAGCGCTTGCGATGACCCGTGGCAGGGGTCACAGTCTCAGCTGACGCTAAAGAAAGGGAGTGAGTCGGATGCGATTCGAGGGCAAGCGGGTGATCGTCACCGGAGCGGGCTCGGGGTTTGGTGAGGCGATTGCCAGACGCTTTGCGGCTGAGGGTGCGAAGGTGCTGGCGGCGGATCTGAACCTCGCCGGGGCCGAACGGGTTGCTGGAGAGATTCAGGCGGGCGGCGGTGTGGCCCTGGCGCAGCTGGCCAACGTCGCTGAAGAAGCTGACGTCGAGGCCATGGTGCAGCGGGCGCTGGATGAGTGGGATGGCGTCGACGTGCTTGTCAATAACGCCGGCTACTCGCACCGCCAGAAGCTGCTCTGGAAGATTTCCGTGGAAGAGTTCGACGCCGTGTTCGGCGTGAATGTCCGCGGCGTGTTCCTGGGCTGCAAACATGCGATCCCGGTGATGATGGAGGCAGGCGGCGGCGTGATCGTCAACATCGCGTCAGTGGGTGCAGTTGCCCCGCGGCCCGGGGTCACACCGTACAACGGCACCAAAGGAGCGGTGCTGACCATGACCAAGGGGCTCGCGCTCGAGTGCGCCCGCCACAACATCCGGGTGAATGCGGTCAACCCGGTCGCCGCGGAGACCGGCTTCATGAAAGGGGCGACAGGGCAGGACGAGCTGTCCGCTGATCTGAAGGCCAACCTGATCTCCACCATCCCGCTCGGCCGGCTTACGGAACCGACCGACATCGCCGCTGCGGTGACCTTTCTCGCCTCTGATGATGCTGCTTTCATCACCGGCACGGCGATGAACGTGGACGGTGGCCGAACCGTGTAAACTAGTGGGTTTTGCCCCTTACACATTCTCGAGCAACTCAGGAAGCCAGCATGCAGATCGATATCGAAGAGCTGAAAGCCAAGTACCTGGATCTGGAGTTCGACCGCAAAGACTTCAGCATCGACCCGGATAAGGTAGCGACCGTAGCGAAGATGTCCGGTGAGACCCTGCCGCAGTTCTGCGACAAGGAGCACCCGGATTTTCAGGCGCCACCCGCCTTCATCGCCAGCCTGGTTTCAGGACGCCACCTGCCGGTGGACTTTCCGCGGATCGGCGGCGTGCCCATGGACGGCGGCAAAGCGGTCACGGTGCACGCGCCGGTGCGGCCTGGCGCGTCCCTGACCGGCAAGACCCACCTGCACGACATCTACGACAAGTCCGGGCGCTCGGGCCGGATGATCTTCCTGGTTTCCAGAATGGAGCTCTTCAACGAGGCGGGTGAGCACGTTGCTACCAGCGACTCCCGCCAGGTGATCCGGGAGAAGCAGCAATGAGTGGCGTCAGCAACATCGCGGAGGTGGAGTTCGGCGCTGAGCTGACGCCGTTCGAGCCCGACACGTCACTGGCCGCCACCAGCGCCTTCGCCGAAGCGGTGGGCTGGACCGATGGCCGGGGCGGGCGCTTCACGGACCACGAAGCAGCCAGAAAGGAAGGGTTTCCCGGCGCGCTGGTGCCCGGAATCATGAACATGGGCTTCCTGACCAGCATGATTCACCGCTGGTCGCCGGTTGCGGAGGTGGTGCACGTGGATACCGTGTTCAGGGCTCCGGTGATCGCGGACGAGCCCTGCACCATCAGCGCGGTGATTACGGATGTGGATGAAGACGAGTGCCTGGTGGAGCTGGATCTGACGGTCAAGAACGCCAAGGACGAAACCCGGGTCTTCGGCACGGCGAAAGTCCGGTTACCGGCGGCTTGAAGCACACACAGAAAGGCACGCATGAGTAGGAACGAACCATGAGCGAGTACGAGACCATTCGGATCGACAAAGAAGGGCCTGTCGACTGGCTGACCCTGAACCGGCCTGAAGCGTTGAACGCCATCAACGTGCCAATGGTTCGGGAGCTGCGGGACTATTTCGGCTCGCTGGCGGAAGACGAGTCCGTGCGCATCGTTGTCATGCGCGGTGAGGGCAGGGCGTTCTGCGCCGGGCTCGACATCAAAGCCCACGATGCGGCGGACGAGCGGCCGTTCGGTGGCGGTATGGGCTTTCAGGGTTACCTCGCCGAGGTCTATATCCGCATGCGGCGGTGCCCGCAGCCGATCATCTCGCTGGTGCACGGCCCGGCCTGTGGCGGTGGCTTCTCGTTCGTGCTGGCGTCGGACATTCGCGTCGCCGGCGAGAGCGCGAGGATGAACGCTGCCTTTATCCGGATCGGCCTTTCTGCGTGCGACATGGGCTCTAGCTACTTTCTGCCCCGGCTGGTTGGGACTTCTGTGGCCAGCGAGCTGATGCTCACCGGTCGCTTCATCCATGCTGACCGGGCTCTGGCCACCGGCCTCGTCTCCGAGGTGGTGCCCGACGCCGAGCTCCGCGATGCGGCAGAGCCGTACCTCAAAGAAATGCTCACCACCTCACCCATGGGCCTCAGGCTCACCAAAGAAGGGCTGAACATGTCCATCGACGCAGCTGGCCTGGAAGCGGCGATGGCCATCGAGAATCGCAACCAGCTGATGTGCTCGCGAACGGAAGACGCGAAGGAAGGGATGCGCGCCTTCATCGAGAAACGGGATCCGGTGTACACCGGCCGATAACGGATAAGGGAAGTAAAGTGGATCGAACAGACATCCTGACGAACGCCTACCGGGAAATCATCGAGCAGGTGGATGACGTCAGTCGGCCCGGCGTGCTGGACACGCCGAAGCGAGCGGCGGTGGCCATGGAGTTTCTGACCCGGGGTTACGAGCAGACGCTCGACGAGGTCGTGAACGACGCGCTCTTCGAGACCGACAACCGGGAGATGATCATCGTCCAGGACATCGAGCTCTACAGCCTCTGTGAGCACCACATGCTGCCCTTCATCGGCCGCGCGCACGTCGGCTACATCCCGGACGGCAAGGTGCTCGGCCTCTCCAAGGTGGCCCGGATCGTCGACATGTTCGCGCGCCGGCTGCAGATTCAGGAGCAGCTGACGTTCCAGATCGCCAACGCTCTGAAAGAGGTCACGGGCGCCAAGGACATCGGCGTGATCATCGAGGCCCAGCACCTGTGCATGATGATGCGCGGCGTGGAGAAGCAGAACTCGAGGATGAAGTCGTCGGCCATGCTCGGTGCCTTCCAGGACATACCGGCCACTCGGATGGAGTTTCTGAATCTGCTTGGCCGCTGAGGCCGGCAACCCGGGCAGAGTCGTTTAGGGGAGCAGAAGATCAACGCCGAGTTCCGCGCCTACCTCGGCGCTACCGCATTCTCCGGCATCGCCTTTTCCATGCAGCAGCTGCTGGTGAGCTGGCTGCTGATCGGCGTGCTGCTGCTGCCGGCCGATCAGGTCGGGCCGCTGCAGGCGCTCATTGGCGTGCCCGGCATTTTCCTCATGCTCTGGGGTGGGGCCAGCGCCGACCGGGCGGATCCACGGTCTCTGCTCATCAAGGTGTACGCGCTGTCGCCGCTCTTGCCGTTGTTCCTGATTGCGGTAGACCAGGTCAACGCTCTGTCGGTCGTTGCTGTCGCCCTCTGGGGCCTGGGCATGAGCGTGGTGATGTCCTTCTCCATGCCTGCCCAGCAGGCCATCCTCAATCGGGTCTCGGGCGCAGCGCTGCAGCAGGGCGTGTCCGCCTCCACCGCGGTGGGATTTCTGGTGCAGATGGGCGGCCTCATGCTGGCAGGGCAGATGGATCGGATCGGGCTATCCTCGGTGCTGCTGGTTCAGGCGATCTGCCTGGCCGTCGGCGCGCTGGCGATCCGGCGCATTACCCCGGCGCCGCCGCCAGCGGCATCCGGGGCCAGGGAATCAGCGCTGAAGACCATCGCCGCGGGCTTCCGGGCGACCCTCGAGAGCAAGGTGATCACGCAGATCCTGACGATCAACTTCGCCTCCAGCATCTTCAACGCCGGTGCCTTCATGACGGTCTTTCCGTTCATCATCAAGCGGGTCTACGACGGCGATGCGGCGTTGCTGGCGATCATGATGACGGTGTTCTACGCGGGCGCTACCGTCTCCAACCTGCTGATGTATAAGCTGATGCCGTTTCTGCAGCCCGGCCGTCTGTTCCTGCTCATGCAGCTGTCGCGCATTCTGATCCTGCTGCTGCTCTGGATCGAGCCGAGCTGGTGGCTGCTGGTGGTGGCCACCGTCGCCTGGGGGGTCAACATGGGCTTCACCACGACGCTGGCCAGGACGATTGTTCAGGAGTCCGCCGCCGCCGAGTTCCGTGGCCGGATCCTGTCCGTGTTTACACTGGGGATGATGGGCAGCGCGCCGATCGGCGCCATCCTGCTGGGCATCATCATCGAGGCCTTCGGCACCCTGAACGCGCTGCTGCCGGCGATGGGCCTGTCGCTGGCTCTGTTCCTCTATGGCGTGCTCGGCACCAGCGTCTGGGGTTACCGCTCGCCGGCGGCTGGAGCATCCGCTGCGGCCTGATGCGCAAAGTGCTGGTGACAGCCCTGCTGGCCATCCGGATAATGCGCCGGCTCGCACGTACTGGATAAACGATGTTTCGAAATCTGCGCCTCTACCGGGTGACCGGTGACTGGCCTGCCTCCGAGGAAGAGCTCTCCAACCAGCTGATGAACCTCCCCTTCAAGCCCTGCGGTGCGTTCACCGAGCGCAGCGCCGGCTGGGAAGCGCCTGTCGCCGAGCTGCCCGAGCTGCTCGCCCGCCGGGTGGCCGGGGCTGATCTCTTCCGCTTGCGCAGCCAGAGCCGCCTGCTACCGGCAGCGGCTGTGAACGAGGCCCTCGAAGAACGGGTGGTGGAGTTCACTGGCCGCATGAGCCGCCCACCGGGACGCAAGGAGAAACGGGACCTCAAGGACGAGGTGCACGCGGAGCTGATGCCGAAGGCGCTGCTCAAGTCCGATCGGATCTGGGGCATGTACATCCAGGCGGAACGGGTGCTGGTGGTGGATACGGCCTCCGAAACCCAGGCCGATCGCTTCACCGACGCGCTGCGCTCCGCCTTCGGCTCGCTGCCGATGACGCCCATCGAGTTCAAGGAGCCAATCGCCAAGCTGCTGACCAACGTTTTTCTCGGTCAGGGCCCAACCAACTTCCTGCCTGGCCGCGAGTGCCGGATGCTGGACCCTTCCACCGGCAGCTCATCGGTGAGCTGGCTGGACATCGACCTGTCGGATGCCAGCGTGCAGAAGCACGTTCGTGACGGCCTGAAGCTGGACCGCCTGGCGCTGAACTTCGACGAGGTGGCGAGCCTGGTGCTGGACCAGGACGGCGTGGTCCGCAAGCTGAAGCTCATCGGCATGGAGAAGGTGGAAGACGGAGATGCCCTGGACGAAGACCCGATCGGCCTGCAGGACGCAGAGTTCGTGCTGACCGCGGGCGTGCTCACCCGACTGCTCGGGGCGCTCAAGAAGCAACTCGGCGGCTACGACTGATCGTGCGCCTGATCCACGTCATCCTGCTGCTGCTGGCGGCCATTCTCGGCCTGCTGCTGAGCCTGCTGCTTGCCGACAGCCCGGCTGGCGCAACCGGCCAGCCTCACGAGCAGATTGCGGCCATGACCGTGGGCGGCGACGGTCTGGCCCGGCTGGGTGGGCTGGGCTGGCTGATGAGCAGCATTCAGGTGCTGACCATCCTGCTGATCCATGCCCTCATTGCCCTCGGGATCAGCGAGCGGCACCGGAGCACCACGTTCTGGCTGCTGCTCGGGTCCAGCGCGGTGTTGTCGCTGCTGATCTGGATGGGCCTGTACCTCAGCTACATCGACTTCCTGGAAACCGGCCGAGCGACGATGCTGCTGGGCTTCCCGCTGCCGACGGCGCTGGCGCTGTTCGGCGTCTTCCTCGGTGGCAGCTACCTCTGCGTGATCTACATCTGGGGTTTCCGCCGCTTCGTCTTCCCGCTCGAAGATGAAGCGGCTTACGAGGCGCTGCGTGCGGCGGCGGACGAGCCGCGGAAGCCGGACGCCGCGCACGGCGGGAGCGAGGGCTGATGGACGCCTTTCGGGTAGAAATCTCGCTCGGCTTCGTGGTCGTCTACATGGTGTTCTGCGTCGTGGTGGGGATGTGGGCCATGCGCCGGACCCACGATGCCAGCGACTTCTTCGTTGCTGGCCGGCATCTGGGCCCCATGGTGGTGGCGCTGGCGGTGTTTTCCAGCACGCTCTCCGGTTTCGGCTTCGTTGGCGGCCCTGGCCTCGTCTACTCGAGCGGTTTGAGCTCGCTGTGGATGGTGATCGTTGCCGGCTTCGGCTATGCCATCGGCTTCTTCCTGGTCTCGAAACGCATTCGCATGATCGCCGGGGTGCGCAACGCCCTGTCGCTGCCGGACGTGATTGCCGCCCGCTATCGGAGCGAATGGGCGCGCGGGCTGACCGCCGTGACCATTCTGCTCGGCGTGATGGGTTACCTGGCGACGCAGATCCTGGCCATGGCCCTGGTGCTGCAGTCGTTGCTGGGCGCCACCGAGATGTTTGCGGACATCTCGCTGATCACCTGCGTTGCCTGGTCTCTGGCGGTTCTCGTGTTTTACAGCGTGACCGGAGGCATTGTCGCCTCGGTGTACACGGATGTGATTCAGGGCGCGATCATGGCGGTGGCGGGTTTCCTCATTCTCCTGACCGCTTCCAGCGTCTACAGCGGCGGCCTGCCGGAAGCGAGCGCCGTCATCCTGGCCGACGATGCGGAGGCCGCTCTGCCGTTCGGTACCCTGGGCATGATCACGGCGCTCGGCTGGGGCTTCGTGTTCGGGGTCGGCCTGGCTGGTCAGCCGCACCTGGTGACCAAGATGATGATGAACCGGAAGATTTCCGATAACCGGATCATCTTCCCGATGAGCCTGATCGGCTACGCGCTGGCGGCGCTGCTCTGGTTCTCCATCGGCATCATCATGCGCGCTACGGTGCTTGACGGCAGCATGGCGCCGCTCGATGCGCCGGACGCTGCGGCTCCCGTATTCCTCGCCACCTTTGCCCATCCGCTGCTGGCGGGAATTGTTTTCGCGGCGCTGTTCGCCGCCATCATGTCCACGTCTGACGCTTTCCTGAACATCGGCACCGCGGCCGTCATTCACGACCTGCCGAACGCCGTTCGCGGTCGCAGCGTCGACAACGAGCTGTTCTGGGCCCGGGTGGTCACCTGCCTGATCACCCTGGTGGCCGCTGCCTTTGCGCTCTATTCCTACTACGGCAACGACCGCCTGGTGGCGCTGCTCGGTGCCTTCGGCTGGGGAACCTTCGCCGCGGCCATCGTCCCGGTAGTGGTGTTCGGGCTGAACTGGCGCCGGGCGACGGCGAGCGCGGCGGTGGTGGCGATCGTCACCAGCCTGGTGCTGAACTTCGCCGTGGAGATCTTCTCGATCCGGCTGCCTTATGGGGTCAGCGGCCCGTTCCTGGCCATCGTCACCTCCATGACGCTGTTTATCGTCATTTCGCTGGCGCAGCGCGAGCCGGAGCTCGATCCGGACATCGATGAGATACTCAAGCTCTAGAACCGTTGCGGGGAAGATCGATGCTGACAAATGCCAAGCTGCAGACCCTCATCTGCACGACCCGACTGGAGGAAGCGGAGTGCTTTTACCGGGACGTGCTCGGGTTGACCCGGACGGGGACCTCGGACGGGGCAATCATCTTCGACGTTGGCGGCAGTGACCTGCGCCTGTCGCCGGTGCCGTCGCTGACACCATCGGAACACACCGTCCTCGGCTTCGCGGTTGAAGATGTGGACGCCGTGGTGGCTGGTTTGAGTGAGCAGGGCATCCCGTTCGTGACCTTCGACGGCTTCCCGCACGAGGAGAGTGGGCTGCTGAACACGCCCGATGGCTCGCGGGTCGCCTGGATCCGTGACCCGGATGGCAACCTGCTGTCGCTGGTGCAGTACGCGCGATCGCCGTAAACCCCCATTCAGCCTCGGTTCAGCGGCTCACGGCTAATCTATGCACCAAATTGGCGCTTCACGGCCGCTTTGCGGTATTTTTGCGCCGAACTTTGACCCGATTTCCCCCAGGAGTAGCGCATGAGCGTGAATCTTTCTCATCGGGCGCTTGGTCGCCTGATCATCCGTGGCCTGCTTGGCAGCCTGATTCTGCTGCTGCCGTTGCAGGCCGCAGCAGACAACTACACCGAGTCAGCGAATGCCTTCCGCAACACCGAGGCCGCTGCTCCCTTTTTTCCCCGGAGCTATGGCTACGCCGTGTTCCCGACGGTGGGCAAGGGAGGCTTCATCCTTGCTGGTGGCTATGGCCGTGGCCGGGTGTTCGTGGCGGGTGATCCGGTTGGCGATACCACGCTGACGCAGGCCTCAGTGGGCTTCCAGGTTGGTGGCCAGGCCTACACCCAGATCATCTTCTTCGAGGATGAGCGGGCCTTCCGTGAGTTCTCCCAGGGCGGCTTCGAGTTCGGCGGCCAGGTCAACGCCACCGTGATCAAGGCCAACGCCCAGGCGACCGCCAGCACGGCGGGCTCTACCGCGGGCGCCAGCGGCGGCATCGATGACGTGGAGAGCGTCTCCCCGGGTTACTACAAGGGAATGGCGGTGTTCATCATCGCCACCGGCGGCCTGATGTTCGAGGCCAGCGTCGGCGGTCAGCGCTTCACCTACCGACCCATCTCTCAGGGGATCGACGGCTGAGCCCACGCATCGCTCAGGAGTCGTCGGCTTCGACTTTCCGATAGCGATGCAGAAAACGGTCGGTGCGGCCGCGGAGGTCCGCATCGAACACCGACCGGTTCAGGTCGTCTCCGGGGTTGCTGAGCAGATCGCTCTCGCCGGCAAAGTGAAAGCCTCTCGACTCGATGTCCTGACGGGCGAAATCTGCGGCGATCCGGTGCAAATTCTGCGCGTAGGCTGAGCCGGTCCCGTCAGGCGCCCGGTGATCGATCACCGCGAGCATCCCGTCTGCTTTCAGCACTCTGTGCACGGTGCGGAACAGGACGTCCGGACTCACCGCCCAGCCGTTATTCAGGTAGTAGAGGTCATGGTAGACCTTCACCATCAGCACCAGATCGACGCTGCCGCTCGGCAGGTTGATGTCAGGCACTTCGCGCACGTAGATCTGCAGCGCCTCCAGGCCCGGGCTGCGCAGGCGGCGGGGCAGGTTGCGCATGAGGCCGGCGTAGCCTTGGTTGTTGTGCAGATAAACGGCGCCCTCTGGCCCGACCACCCGGGCCAGGATTTCGCTGTAGTAGCCGTCGCCGCCCATAAGGTCGAAAACCACCATGCCGGGTTCGAGCTCGAGGAACTCAAGGACCGCTTCTGGCCGGCTGGTCAGGTCGCGGTCACGATCCGCCGCGCTGCGCGTAGGATGGTTGATTGCGGTTGCGATGGGATCCGCGGGTGCCGGCTGCGCGACGCTGCCGCCGGCAACCAGCAGGGTCAGCAGCCAGATCCAGGCGCCCGACCTCGCCGAACGCTTCACAGGCGATCGATGACGGCTCTGGCGAATTCGTCGGTGTTCAGCTTGCCGCCCAGGTCGCGGGTCTTCTCGCCGTCGAGCAGGGCCTGGTCGTACGCCGCTTTGATCCGCTCAGCGCAGCCTGCGTAGGCGGGCTCGTCGTCCGCCAGGTGATTCAGCAGCATCACGGAGGACATCAGCAGGGCCAGCGGGTTGGCGACGTTCTTGCCGGCGATATCCGGCGCCGAACCGTGCACGGCCTCGAAGATCGCTGCCTCCTCGCCGAAGTTGGCGCCGGGCACGACGCCGAGACCGCCCACCAGCCCGGCGCAGAGATCGCTCACCACGTCCCCGTAGAGGTTCTCCAGCAGCAGAATGTCGAACTGGCTCGGGTCCTGAACCAGCCGCATGCAGCCGGCGTCGATGATGGCGGCCTCGTAGTCGATGTTCGGGTATTCCCGTTTGTGCACGTGATCACTGGCGCGGAGAAACAGGCCGTCCGTCATCTTCATGATGTTGGCTTTGTGGAAGACGGTGATTTTCTGCCGCTGTCGCTGCGTTGCGAAGCGGAAGGCCCAGTGCGCGATGCGCAGGCAGCCTTTTTCCGTGGCCACCTTCATGCTCATCACCACGCCGGGCACCACTTCGTTCTCGACGCCGCTGTACAGGCCCTCGGTGTTCTCGCGGATGATGATCAGGTCCACGTTCTCGTAGCGGGTGTCTACGCCCGGCAGGCTGCGTACGGGCCGGACAGCGGCGTAGAGGTCGAACTTCTTTCTGAGCTGCACGTTGACCGAGGCGAACCCCTCTCCAACCGGGGTGGTGCAGGGGCCTTTTAATGCGACCTTGTGATGCTCGATGGCTTCCACGGTTTCCTCCGGCAGCACCTCGGAGCCGGACTCGAGCGCGGCGAGGCCGGCTTCGCATCGGGTCCATTCGATTGCAGCCCCCGCTGCATCGAGCACCGACAATACGGCTTCCGTGATCTCCGGGCCGATCCCGTCACCGGGGATGAGCACGGCCTTTGCCGGCTGCTTTACCTTAGCCACCAACGTACCTCTGGATGACACCTCTGACTGATTGTGTCAGCGTACCATGACGGGCGCGGTGACTTGATGATCGTAAGCCAATACTCAAGGGGAAGATGACTGATGGTCGAGTGGGTAGAGCCTCATGCCGGTTTTCAGTACCAGACCGACAGCGTGCTGGTGCCGGCGAGCTATCAGCAGGAGAAGCTTGAGATCTGCGGGATCGACCCCGGGGTGTTCGGCGAAACCGTGGACGCCTCGTTTTACATCGGCCTGGCCATTCGGGCGGGTGTAGCCAGCGGCATATCCGCCGAAGGGAACGTCAACATGCTGCAATCCCTGGTGCAGCATCGGCCGGCACGCCTCGATGAGGTGCTGACAGTGCGCGGGGAGATCACCGCGGTGACGGAAGTCCCACGTGGCCACACCATCGACACGGACGTCTGGTTCGAAGACGAATACGCTGAGCGGGTGATCACGGCAAAGCGCCGCTCGCTGAAGCCGGATCCTGGCAAGTCCACCCGCGGCGCTGGGGAGCGACCACCGCCGGTGCTCAGTGACCCTGCCGCGGCGGAGCCGCTGGCGATGCACACGCTGACCCCGGAGATTGTGGTTGCCTACTCTGAGGAAGGAAACAGTATCCACTACGATCTGGAAGCGGCGCAGAAAGCAGGCTTCAGAGCGCCGCTGATCGGCGGCGGCATGGGCGTGCACTACCTGCTTGCGGCCATCCATGCCGAGGGCGCGCCGCAGAGCTTCGACATGGACATCTACTTCCGTCGCCCCATCTTCTGGGACGACAGCTTCAGCGTGGTCCGCAGCGGCCAGGCGATGGCGCTGACCCGTCAGGAAGGCGAGCTGACAAAGGTGCTCACCGAGACGCGGATCAACGCCCTCAAGTTCGCCTGAGGCTCAGACGGCTTCAGTCTTCGATGGCGCTGTAGATGATGTTCTTCAGCTGGCCGCGGAAATTGAAGGTGGCGGAAGGCATGAGCTGCGTCATGAAGACCACGCAGAGGTCCTCTGCCGGATCCACCCAGAAGATCGTCGAAGCCGCGCCGCCCCAGTAGTAATCACCCTGTCCCATGGCGCCGGTGGCGACCTCATCCAGGGTCATGGCAAATCCGAGGCCGAAGCCTACGCCGTCATAGGCTGTCTCTGAAAAAGCACCCACCGCCATGGTCGACAGGTCGCCGGCGGTCAGGTGGTTGCGGGTCATCAGGTCGAGGGTTCGCGAGCCGATGATGCGCTCGTCGCCGACCTTGCCGCGCAGCCGCAACATCTCGCAGAAACGCAGGTAATCGGCGGTGGTGCCGACCAGGCCGCCGCCACCGGAAAAGAAGCTTGGCTCGCCGAGGTACGGGCTCCGTTCCGGATCGTCGAGCAGCTTCAGTGACTTGTCCGGGCCGCGCTCGTAGTTGGCGGCAAACCGATGCCGTTTGCCCTCGGGCACGTGGAAGCCCGTGTCGCGCATGCCCAGCGGCTCGAAGATGTTTTCCTCGAAGTACTCGTCCAGCCGCTGCCCGGACAACGCTTCCACCAGATGCCCGCAGACGTCGGTGGCGTAGGAGTAGAGCCAGCGCTCGCCCGGCTGAAAATGCAGCGGTACGTTCGATAGTTTGTCAACGAAGCTGGCCAGCGTCTCGCCCTGATCCCGGCGAACCCGATGCGCCCGGTAGAGCTTGTCGACCGGATGATTGGTTGCGCCGTAGGACAGGCCGGCCGTGTGGCTGAGCACGTGGCGGAAGGTCATGGGGGAGCGGGTGGGCGCCAGCTCGACGTTCTCGCCCTCGCCGGCAACGTAAACCTGCTGCTCCCGCCAGCTCGGTATCACCCGGTGCACGGGGTCGTTGAGCTGGAACAGGCCGCGCTCGTAGAGCTGCATCAGCGCGATGGAGGTGATCGGCTTGGTCATCGAGTAGATGCGGAAGAGGGTGTCGTCGGCGACCGGCTTTTCCCGCTCGCGATCCATCAGGCCGAAGTTTCTGAAGAAGGCTGGTTGCCCATGCCGGGCAACAGCGACCTGGCAGCCGCTGATCTTGCCGGGCTCGATGTAGTTTCTGTTCAGGTGATCGCTGATCCGCTCCAGCCTGTCGGCGGAAAATCCTGCTGCCTCTGGCGCCACCTCGTTCAGCTCTGCGAATTGCTCCACGTCCTGCTCCCCGGATTGAAACGTCCTTTCGAGCCTAGCAATGGCCGGTTGGCTTGTCATGGCTTGGTCTCTAAAGTAGCTGGCTCGAGGGAAGCCGTGAGTGAGGAAGTAGATGGGCTCGAGCCTGCGTTTGATCTGTTCAGGACTGCTGGTGCTATTGGCGGTAGCGGGGTGTGGCGCCGAAGAGCCGGGAGCAGCTGCGACGCCCGAAGCATCAACTGCTCAAGCCGCCGATCTCATTCTCATCAACGCCAACGTCTACACGTTCGCTTGGCCGGATCCGGACGGCGAAGGCAACCCTGCCGACTCGGCGCCGCTGGTCGACGGTCGCTGGCAGGCGGATGCGGACGCCATCGCGATCAGCGGCTCGTCGATTCTCGCGGTTGGCAGCCTGAGTGAGATCGATGCGCACCGCGGGCCGGAGACGGAAGTGGTCGACCTGCAGGGCGCCACGGTGCTGCCTGGGTTAATCGAGAGTCACGGTCACTACAACGAGCTCGGCGAGCAGGCGGATCGGGTCGACGTTCGCTCTGCGGTAACCGTCGACGAGATGGCAGAGCTCGTCACGGCACGAATGGAAACCGCGCTCCCGGGCGAGTGGATCATCGGTGGCGGCTGGGACGAAGGTGCCTGGGCGGACAACCTGCCGGTGCGGGGCCCTGTGGATGCGGTCAGCCCGGATCATCCGGTGGTGCTCTTCGGCCGCCGTGGATTCGGCCTGCTGGCCAACGCGAAGGCGCTGGAGATTGCCGGGATCAGCGCTGAGACACCCTCGCCCTCCGGTGGCGAGGTGGTGAAGGATGAGAACGGCGAGCCCACCGGCGTGCTGCTGAACCGGGCCCGGGCGCTGATTACCGACGTGATTCCCGAAGCCAGCCTGACGAAGAAGAAGCGCATGCTGCAGGTAGGGCTGAACGCCATGGCGGAAGCGGGTTACGTCACCGCGCATCACGCCGGGGTCTACGGCGACTACATGCCGGCCTACGAGGCGCTTGCCGAAGAGGGCGCGCTGCCGGTTCGGGTCGAGGTGATGGTTGCCGCGCGACCGGAGAACCAGGTGCTGATGGAGCGTTGGATCGCCCGCGGTCCGAGCCCGGCGGACGACTCGCGGCTCTGGGTGCGGGCCGTGAAGGCGTACTACGACGGTTCGCTGGGCTCGCGAGGCGCGAAGCTGCTGGAAGACTATTCCGACCAGCCGGGGCATCGCGGCGTTTCCGGTGACGAGTACGGTTTTCCCGAAGACATGGTTACGCGGGCCATCCAGAAGGGCTTTCAGGTGGGTGTGCATGCCATCGGCGATGCCGGCAACCGGGCGGTGCTCGACTACTACGAGCGCGTGTTGCCCGATAGCGGCCATCCGGAGGTCAGGCACCGGATCGAGCACGCCCAGATCGTGCATCCGGATGACTTTGCCCGCTTCGCCGCGCTCAACCTGGTGGCTTCCATGGAGCCCGGGCACGCCGTCGAAGACAGCCCCTGGGCAGAACTGAGGGTGGGGCCGGCGAGAATCCGGGGCGGTTACGCCTGGCGCACGCTGCGGCAGGCTGGCGCCGGCCTGATCTTCAACTCCGACCTGGCGGGCACCGACTACGATATTTTTTACGGCCTGCACTGCGCGGTGACCCGCTCGGATCGTGATGGCCAGCCGCCGGGTGGCTGGTACCCGGAGCAGGCAGTCAGCATGGAGGAGGCCATCCGCGCTTACACGGTCTGGCCGGCGGTCGCGTCCGGCAAAACGGAGCTGACCGGCTCGCTCAGCCCGGGCAAATGGGCTGACATCACGGTTCTCTCCATCGACCCGCTGAACGTCGCCGAGCCGGCGGAGCTGTTCGATGGTCGGGTGCTGATGACGATCATCGCCGGTGAGGTAGCATTTGATGGTCGAGAGAATTCTCGGGAAGGAGGAGAGAGCTGATGAAAATTGGTGTGTTTGCGACCTTCATGTCGCCTTATGGAACCCCTGACATGATTAAGGCCTTCGGCCGGGACGCTGAAGCAGCAGGGCTGGATTCGATCTGGATGGGGGAGCACGTGGTGCTGTTCGATGAGATGGAGTTTCCCTACCCGGGCTCCCGGGACGGCAGGATCCCGGTGCCTGAAGGGGGCGGCATGCTCGACACCATGACCACCTTCGGCCTGCTGGCCGGCGTCACGGACAAGGTCCGTTTCGGAACCGGCATTGCCCTGGTGCCGCAGCGCAACCCCATCTACACCGCCAAAGAGCTGGCAACGCTCGACTGGCTGAGCAACGGCAGGATGGACTTCGGTATCGGCGTCGGCTGGTGCAAGGAGGAGGTGCTGGCCTGTGGCTACAGCTGGGAAGACCGGGGGCCGCGTTGCGATGAGTTTCTGCAGACCATGATCAACCTCTGGACCCAACCGGTCGCCTCCTTCGACGGTGAGCACGTGCAGCTGGCACCCTGTCGAATGGACCCGAAGCCGGTGCAGAACCCGCACGTGCCGATCATCGTCGGCGGCCACGGCAAGCCGTCGCTGCGCCGGGCGGCCCGGTTTGGCGCCGGCTGGTACGGCTTCGCGCTGGACGTAGCAACCACCGGTGCGGTGCTCGCGCAGCTGGATGAGGCGCTGGCGGCTGCGGGACGGACGCGAGAGGGCTTTGAGATCGTCATCACGCCGATCAGCACCACCGCGGAAGATCTGGAGGGTTTCAAGGCGCTGGGCGTCGACCGGCTGGTCGTGCAGCTCGGCTCGCAGAAGCCTGAGCGGGTGGCGCAGCGAATGGAAGAGCTCGAGTCTCTGGTGGCGGCAGCGGCCTGAGGTCCGGCAGGGGAGTGCTCATGAAGGTGTTGAAGTGGCTGGGGCTCGGAGTAGCCGGCCTGTTTGTGGTCGGCTTTCTGCTGCTTGCGGTCGTCTACGTGGCGACGGGCCCGGAAGGGCCTCCTGCCGGCAGCGTCAGCGAGGTGGCGCTCGATGCGGGCAGCTACGGGGTTGCTACGGCGGAGCTGACGCTGGTGGACGACAGCCGGGAAACGCCGGCCAATGGCAGCTACGCCGGTGCGGCCAGCCGAACCCTGGTCACCAACCTCTGGTTTCCCGACGAGGCGGTGGAAGGGGGCAGCCCGCTGGTCGTTTACAGCCATGGCTTCATGTCCAATCGGAGTGAAGGGGCGTATCTCGCCGAAGCCCTGGCCCGCCAGGGATACATCGTTGCGGCTGCGGACTACCCGCTTTCCAATGGGGCTGCGCCGGGCGGCCCGAACCCGACAGATGTGGTGAACCAGCCGGGAGACGTCTCTTTCATCATCGACTCGCTGATTGCCATGCCGGAGGCTGACCGACCTTTCAGCGGTACGGTCGACGCCACCAAGATCGGCGTGGCCGGACTGTCGCTCGGCGGCCTGACCTCAACGCTGGTTGGCTATCACCCGAGGTATCGGGATGAGCGGGTGCGGGCGGTGATCTCCATCGCCGGACCTGCCGGCATGTTCACGCGCCGTTTCTTCCTGACCAGCGCAGCACCGCTGCTGATGATCGGTGGCACCGAAGACGCGGTGGTGGATTACGCCACGCACGCTGCGATCATTCCCGAACGTGCTCCGCAGGGGACGCTCCTGACCATCAACGGGGGTACGCACATCTCGTTCGCCGGCATCGCCGAGCCTTCGATGCGCTTCGTCGAGCATCCTGACAGCCTGGCCTGTGATGCGCTGGAGTCAGGCGCAGAGCAGGCTGGTGATGAGAATCCTTTTGCCGTGCTCGGTGATCTCAGCGATGGGGTGAACCCGGCTGAGACCGGGCTGGTGATCTGCAGCAATCCGCTGGGTGATGCCATTCACCCGGGCCGACAGCAGATGATCACCCAGGTCGGCGTGGTGAGTTTCTTCGCGTCGCAGTTCTCCGACTCGCCGGAGGCGCGCCAGGCTGCGCGGGACCTGCTCAACGAAGGGATGGCTGCAGATTTCCCTGAGGTGGCCGTCACCCGCTGAGGGGCTGTGCCCTCGCTGTCAGGGCTGTTTGCGCGTCTGTTATAGTGATCCTGCCTCGACTGGATTGGCAGAAGGGTAGCTCCGATTTTGCCTGCTGGTCGCCTTGGTTTACCTGTTGAGGCTCAACGATCAACTGAACAGGTAACGCCATGAAAACGATATTCTGTCTGGCTCTGCTGCTGGGCCTCGCCTCAGCGACTGCAACCACAGCTCATGCGGAAGAAGCTGAGTCGCCCAACTATCTCTACATCATGAAGTTTGCGATACCGCCGGGCACCGTTCCGGCTGACGCGGTGGAAACCGTATCGAAGATGGTTCGCATCATGCGGAAGAGCGGCGACTGGAAGAGCGTGCGGATGTTCTTTCACGACACCGGTCCGGACGTCGCGCTGTACACGCTGGCCGAGCCCAATGACTGGGCGGCGATAGAAACCGGCAACGCCACCATGGTGGAGGAGATGGACATCATGAACACCCCGTTCATGTGGGTCCGGCATACGGACAACATCCTGGTGGAGATGGCGGTCGACTAGCGGCCCCTGGAAGCCAGGGTGCTACTGCGCCTTGGCTTCCAGCTCCGGCGCCAGCATATCGAACCAGCGCTCCAGCACCTGGCGCTGGCGCGCTTCGCTGATGCCGTACTGGTTCTCGACCAGCAGGCCGCGCATCAGGCAGCGGTTTGCGGTCATCAGCAGCAGCACGTCGTCCTGGTCGTGCTCGTCCAGATCCCCGTACCTGGGCAGGAAGTGCTCGTCGATCTCCCTGATTGAGGTTTTCAGCCCCTCGGCGATTCGTGCCTGCAGCACGCTGTCGGTGCGCACGGCGATCAGGATCTCCAGCAGCGCCAGGTAAGCCCGGGTATTGGTCATGCGTTCCCAGAAGGCGCGCAGGCGCTCGCGAACGTTGCTCGAGGTGTCCCGGTCCGAGTACTCCACCGGGCGGGCCAGCAGGTAGGAAGCGGTGCTGGCCATCAGGTCTTCTTTGCTGGGGAAGTGGTGCTGCAATGCACCTTTGGAAACGCGCGCCTTGGCGACCACCCGGCTGATCGACGTTTCCGAGTAGCCGACTTCCGCCAGGCAGGCGACGGTCGCTTCGCAGATCACCCGGCGGGCGCGCTCGGACTTCTGCTCCTGCTTGCTGCTGGCGCTGATCTGCTCATTGGCGACGGGCATGCACTAAGCATAGCCCTGACTTTTCTAAAAAACCATACGAGCGTATTGTTTTGTCGCTGAGGGTTGGTTAGTCTGGTGCTGGGACCAGATACCTTGGGGGAATCATGAGCGACGCTCGTTCAGGCGACGTGCTGCGCGTCGGCAACTGCAGCGGTTTCTACGGCGACAAGCTGTCCGCCGCCCGGGACATGGTGGAGGGCGGACCCATCGATGTGCTCACCGGTGACTACCTGGCCGAGCTCACCATGGCCATTCTCTACAACCAGAAGCAGAGCCGTGGCGGCAACGCTGGTTACGTAGGCACCTTTCTGAAGCAGATTCGCGACGTCGCCGTGCTGTGCAAAGAGCGGAACATCAAGATCGTCTCCAACGCCGGTGGGCTGAACCCGGCGGGCATGGCCGAGGACGTGCAGCAGATCCTCGACGAGCTGGGCGTGGACTCGAAGGTGGCGTACATCGACGGCGATGATCTGGCGCCGCGGATCGACGAGCTGACCGCCGCTGGTGAGTCGTTCACGAACATGGACCGCGGCATTCCGCTCAGCGAGTCGGGCAACCAGGTGCTGACGGCCAATGCCTACTTCGGCGCCTGGGGCATCAAAGAGGCCCTCGACAAGGGCGCGGACATCGTCATCTGCCCGCGGGTGACCGATGCCGCCGTCGTCATCGGTCCGGCTGCCTGGAAGTTCGGCTGGGCGCGCAACGACTTCGACGCGTTGGCCGGCGCCCTGACTGCAGGTCACATCATCGAGTGCGGCTGCCAGACCTGCGGCGGCAACTACTCGTTCTTCCAGGAAGTGCCGAGCTTCCACAACGTCGGTTACCCGATCGCCGAGATTGAGGCCGATGGCAGCTTCACGATCAGCAAACATCCGAACACGGGCGGCCTGATCTCAGTGGGGACGGTAACGGCGCAGCTGCTGTACGAAATCTCGGCGCCCGCCTACGTGAATCCGGACGTAATCGCTCATTTCGACAGCCTGAACATCGAGCAGGTCGGCGAGGACCGCGTTCGCATCAGCGGCGTGCGCGGCTCCAACCCGCCGCCCACGCACAAGGTCTGCATCAACACGGCCGATGGCTTCAAAACGGGCATCGAGATTCTCCTCACCGGGCTCGACATCGAGGAGAAAGCCGAGATCTTCACCGACGTGTTCTTCGAGTCGCTCGGCGGCCGGGAGGCCTTCGACAAGGTGGAGACCCAGCTCATCCGAACCGACCGGGCGGATGCAGCGCAGAACGAAGAAGCGCAGGCGAGCCTGCGGATCTTTGCGCACTCCCAGGATCCGGACAAAGTCGGCCGCCTGTTCTCCGCCAAGCACATCGAGCTGGCGCTGGCGAGTTATCCGGGCTTCAGCGGTCGCGGCGGCTCGCCGGGCGCACCGGTGATCGCCTACTGGCCGGCGCTGGTGGACAGCAAGCACCTGGTTGAGCGGGTGCACTTTGGCGGCGAAACCACCGAGGTGGTGCCCACCAGCCAGCTGGACTTCGAGGAGATCTACTACCAGCAGACGCCGGTGACCCTGCCGGAGATCCCCGGCGGCGCGCCGAAGACCATTCCGCTCGGTCGCCTGTTCGGCACCCGTTCCGGAGACAAGGGTGGCTGTGCCAACGTCGGTGTCTGGGCGAAAACCGATACCGCCTATGCCTTCCTGGCCGAGTTCCTCAGCGTCGAGCAGCTCAAGGCGCTGTGCCCGGATCTGGCGACCTGGGAGATCGATCGCTACGAGATGCCGAACCTGAAAGCCTTGAACTTCTACATTCACGGCATTCTCGGCGAGGGCGTGTCGGCCAATAACCGTCTCGACGGCCAGGCGAAGTCTCTCGGCGAGTACATCCGCGCCCGGCACATCGAGGTGCCGGCGGATCTGGCCGCCGAAGTCGGCCTTTAGGAACACCCACTCGAGTCAATCAAGGAGTCACCAATGAGTGAGCTCGATGCGTTCAGGGCGGAAGTTGCCGCCTGGTTGGAAGAAAACCGTCCCCCGGAGCCGGACTTCCTGCTCCCGGAAACCTTCATGGAGGTGGGCACGGATCAGCAGTTCGAGTTCCTCCGCGACTGGCAACGCAAGGTTTACGAGGCCGGCTATCTGGGCATGGCCTGGCCGAAGGAGTACGGCGGCGGTGGCCAGCCGCAGGTGCTGCAGGACATCGTCAACGCCGAGATGGCGCGCCTCAAGGTGCCGTTCGTGCCCAACACCATCGGCCTGAACTGGGCCGGGCCATTAATTCTGGCCATTGGCACCGAGGCGGAGAAGCAGAAGTACATCCCCGGGATTCTTTCCGCCGAAGACATCTGGTGTCAGGGTTTCTCTGAACCGGATAACGGCTCGGACCTTGCCGCAGCCACTACCCGCGCCGTCCGCGATGGCGACGATTGGGTGCTGAACGGCTCGAAAATCTGGACCAGCCTCGGCAGCTACGCCAAGTACATGATCCTGCTGGCTCGAACCAACCCGGAAGCGGAGAACCGCTACGCCGGGCTTTCCTACTTCCTGGCGCCGATGGACGCGCCCGGAGTGGACGTTCAGCCGATCCGGAAGTTGACCGGAGAGTATGGATTTACTCAGACCTTCTTCACCGACGCGCGCATCCCCGGCGATTGCCTGATGGGGAACGAAGGGGAAGGCTGGCAGATTGCCATGAAGACGCTGACCTTCGAGCGCAGCGTCGAAGGCGGGCAGGCAGGCGGCCTTTCCGGCAACTCGCTGGGCGTGCAGGATGTTCTGGAATTGGCGAGACGCGTGCAGCGGGATGGCCGTCCGGCCATCGAAGACCCACTCATCCGCGATGAGCTGGTGAAGTTCCTGATCGAGGCCCAGGGCGATCGCCTCTGCGCCGCCAGGGCCAGGCACCCGGCGCTGGTCAGCGAGCGGCCGGCGGCCATCGCCATGTCCGGCAAGCTGCGCGGCACAGAGCACCATCGCCGCCTGCTGCAGTTTGCGATCACCCTGCAGGGCGCCAACGGCACGCGCTGGGTTGGTGATGCGCGGGCGGACAAAGGCGGGCTCTGGCAGCGTTCCTACTTCAACGCGTTCTCCGCCACCATCGGCGGCGGCACCAGCCAGGTGCAGTCCAACATCGTCGGCGAGCGTGTGCTCGGCCTGCCGAAAGATTGAGGAGCGCAGCGATGGCAGCAGTAAAACTTGATCACACCATCACCTTCTCCGAGGAGCAGGGCATGCTCCTGGATACGGCGGTGGAGTTTTTTCGCGACAAGTCGCCGACCGCCAGAGTGCGCGACCTGATGCTCTCGGAGCAGGGCTTTGATCCCGAGGTGTGGCAGGAGATGGTTGCGCTCGGCTGGTCCGGGCTCGCCATTCCGGAAGCCTACGGCGGTAGCGATCTCGGCCTGGCTGCCGCGGTCACCATCGCCGAGCCCATGGGGCGGCACCTGTCAGCTACGCCCTGGCTGCCGACCCAGCTGTTCGTTCAGGGCGTGCTGGCCGGTAGCGAGGAGGTTCGCGCGGAGCTCTTGCCGGCAGTTGCGGAAGGAGCCATCGGCACGGTGGCGCTGAGCGAGGTGGAGGGTGACTGGGACCTTGCCAATGCCCAGCTCGAGTTCAGCGAAGCGGCGGCGGGGTTGCAGCTGGAGGGCAGCAAGTCCTTTGTGCTCAGCGCCGATGTGGCCGACCACCTGCTGGTCAGCGGCAACCTGAACGGCGCGGTGGCGCTGGCGGTCGTCTCCCGGCAGGAGCTGACTGCGGACGCGCTGCAGCGGGAAACCGTGATCGACGAAACCCGCCGCAGCTTCGAAATCAGCTTCGACGGGGTGACGGTTCCGACGACGCGAGTAATCAGCGGCGCGGCCGCAATCTCCGCGCTGACGGCCATCCGGCAGGCAGCGTTGCTGCTGATATCGGCGGAGTCCGCCGGAGGCATTGCCGGCGTGCTGGAGGTCATCGTCGACTATCTCAATACCCGCACCGCCTTCGGCCGCAAGATCGGTGCTTACCAGGGCCTGAAGCACCCGACCGTGGACATCCTTGTCGGCCTGGAGCGGTCCCGCTCGCACGTTTACCATGCCGCGTCGCTGCTCGAAGCGGGCGCAGCACCGGAGCAGATTGATGTAGCGCTGCGGATGGCGAAGGCCGAGGTCAGTGATTCCTATGCCTTTGCCGGTGATCGGGGTATCCAGTTCCATGGCGGCTTCGGCTTCACCTGGGAATGTGATGCCCAGCTGTACCTGCGTCGGGCGCTGTGGGCGCAGTATGCTTTTGGTGATGCGATCCATCATCGTCGGCATCTGGCTGAAGCGCTGCTCTAGGCAAAACTCACTCAAACAGGAATTCTCATGAGCGATTACCCAACTCCCAACTTCTCCAATGATCTCACGGGCCAGGTTGCCCTGGTCACCGGAACCACGTCCGGCCTCGGTGCGCGTTTTGCCAAGATCCTGGCGGCTTGTGGTGCCAAGGTGGCGCTCACCGGCCGGCGCGTGGACCGGCTCGACTCGCTGGCGGAAGAGATCCGCGCCGCTGGCGGCGACTGCCTGCCGCTGGCGCTGGACATGATGGATCGGGAGAGTATCAAGAATGTGGTGGAAGAAGTGGAAGGCCATCTCGGCACCATCACCATTCTGGTCAACAACGCCGGCATACCGGACGCTCAGCACGCGGTGAAGATGTCCGATGAACTGGTGGATGCGGTATTCGACACCAACCTGCGCGGCCCCTGGGATCTTTCCTGCGAGGTTGCCCGGCGCATGATCGCGGCGAAGGTGCCGGGGCGGATGGTGAACATTTCCTCCATCGGCGGCTTCAACTATGGCGGTAACGGGGCGGCCCTTTACTCGGTCACCAAGTCCGGCATCGTTCGCATGACCGAGGTGCTGGCCGTGGAGTGGTCGCGGTTCAACATCAACGTCAACGCCATCGCACCGGGTGCGTTTTCCTCGGAGATGATGGATGGGATGGTGGAACGTATGGGAGATTTCTCCCAGGCGTTTCCGCGCAAGCGCATCTGCGATCCGGCCCTGCTCGACAGCACGCTGCTGTTTCTGGTTTCTCCGTCCTCTGAAGCGGTAACCGGTACCTGCATCAAGGTGGACGACGGCCAGGGCTCGCGCTGAGCCCGGTACCCGGCTGTGGCGAAGCGCAAAGGCGGGCTGGTCTACAGCACGGACAAAGGTCGGATCTGCCCGGGCTGCCAACGTCCTCAGGACCAGTGCGCCTGCAACGACCGCAGCCGCCGGCGTACGGGTGGAACCGCGGACGGGTCGGTGATCGTCTCCCGGGAAACCAAAGGCCGGAAGGGCGCAGGGGTCACGCTCGTCCGGGGGCTGCCGCTCTCCGACAAGGATCTCAGCGCGCTGGCGAAGAAGCTGAAGGCACGATGTGGTGTGGGCGGTTCGATCAAGGACGGGGTGATTGAGCTGCAGGGAGAGCAGCGGGATCGACTGGTTCAGCTGCTCGAAGAGGAAGGCTTTCGCGCCAAGCGAAGCGGCGGCTGAGCAAAAGTCGAGTTCCGGAACGAAAAAGGCCGCGGCGTTTAGCCGCGGCCTTTTTTTAGTTACCCCTCCTTCTGGGTATTCCCTGCTCGCTACGGGATGAGGTCACCGAACCGGAAGGTGATGTCCACACCGTAGAACCGCGGGTAGAGGTAGGTGGCCGTCAGGTTGTAGTTGCTCGTCGCGGTTGCCGTGCCGAGACCACGTGCACGACCTTCGTCGGTGACGTTGTCGATGAAGGCTCTGACCATCCAGCGATCCGCGGTGCTGCGCCAGGTGGCTGACAGGTCCAGCCGGTAGCGCTCGGGCACCTTATCCAGAGAGCGCTTGATGGCGCTATCGTAGAAAGAACCGGTGTACGAGAACGTGCCGCCCATCGTGATGGTGCCAACGCTGGTTCTCCAGTCGTAGTAGCTCCAAAGGGTCGCTTTGTGCGCCGGGATCCGCTTCAGGGGATTACCCTTGATGTTGCGTACGTAGATGGCTTCAAACTCTTCCTGAGTGCCGCCTGGGAAGGCGAACAGCGGAATGTCCGGGTTGTCGTCTTCAAGGATCTCGAAGTCGGACTTGTACTCGGTGTCGTTCCAGCTGTAGTTGCCGCCGAGGGTCAGGCCGTCGGTCAGCAGCCAGGTCAGCTCGAGCTCAATGCCGCGGTTTTCGGCCTTCTCCACGTTCACCACCACGTCGCTCGCGCCCTGGCTGCCGGCGTTGAACACCTCCACCCGGTCCTGGTAGTTGTCGTAGTCGTACCAGTAGGCGGAAGCGTTCAGCTGCATCCGGCCATCCAGCAGGGTGCCTTTGTAGCCGATCTCGTAGGCCATCACGTCTTCCTGGTCATAGGTGACCGGCTCGTTGGAGCCTGCCGGAGTCGGCTGACGGGAGTCGCCGATACCGAGTGCGTAGCCGCCAGCGCGGTAGCCGGTGGTGGCCGACAGATAGACCAGCGTCTCGTCGTTCGGCGTCCAGTCCAGGTTGACGCGCCAGGTGACCTGATCCCAGCTGTCCTTGCCTTCGAGAGAATCTGCGAAGGAGTAGGGCACGCCCTGGAGTCGGAGCGGGGTGCTGCAGTCTTCGTCTGCGATGCCGCCCGGGCAGGTGGAGACGATCGGGCTGCCTGGATTCGCGCCGAAGTAGTCCGGCAGGGCGTTGCCCATAATCATGTTGGCGAAGCCCAGCGGCGTGATGCCGACGGCGGAGCAGGGCACGGCACCTGCGGGTTGGCCGTAGTACGCAGAGCAATCAGGGTCGGTACCGACAAACAGTTCAGCAGGCAACTCGAAGTAGCCGGTCCGGTTTTCGAACGCTTCCTTGTCGTCCTGCGCCCAGCGCAGGCCGAGGGTCAGCGCCCACTGCTCGTTGAAGGTGTAGGTGCCTTGCGTGTAGACCGCGTAGGCATCTGTCACGACGTTGTTGTTGTAGAGGTAGGCCGCACCATCCTCATCACCGTTCCAGCGGCCGGTAACAACCCCGCCGAGCGGCGCGTCATCAAGGTAGACGCTGTCGGCAGGCACGAACGGATCCAGCACCCCGTAGTTTGCCGGGTTCACGTAGCGGCCCTGGTTCAGCACGTCGTTGAACGAGAAGCGCTGCAGACGATCGGAGTTGAAGTAATAAACGCCGCTCGTCATTTGCAGGGCATCGCCGATCTGCCAGAGCAGCTGCAGCTCGTGGGAATGGGTCTCAACGGCTTCTAGCACCAGCGACCGGTAGTTCGACAGGGAGCCGTTGGCGGTGTCGCTGTCGATGTCGAAGGTGTAGTCAAAGTCCATCCAGCCGCCGATGTACTTCAGCGACGTGGTGTCGTTGATGTCCCAGTTCAGGTCCGCCTGAATGGCGTTGTGCTTGAAGGTTTCATCGTTGGTGTTGTTGGTGGCGCGCCAGCCATTGAGATCCTCCGGATCGGGATCGAAGAAGTGGCCAAAGTCGTCCGGATCACGCTGAGGACCGAAGTAGATGCCGTTCGCGTTCGTTCGGGCAGCTGGCTCCACACCAGGAATGATGTTCCTGGCCTGCAGCGTGTTGCCCGGGTTCACCGGATCGTTCACCGTGATGGAACCCGCAGGGTCGAGAATGTAGCCGTTGGCGTAAATGTCCGTGGAGCGGATGTCGCGGACGCTGCCGATGCCTTCCGTTACCAGAGGATCACCGCCGATGATCCGATCGGAACGTCGGTCGTTCCAACGGATGTTGGCCTCCCAGTTGTCGGCAATTCGCCAGTTCAACGCGATGGAGACGTTCTGGTCACCGATCGAGTTGATGTCCTCACCACCGGCCAGGCCTTCCTGGGATCCTTCACGGTCGCGACGCAGCGCCACCAGTCGATAGGCAAGCCGGTCGGAGACGATCGGCCCGGACAGCACGCCGTAGTACTCACGGGTGTCCAGGTTGCCCCAGACCGCGCGAACCTCGCCTTCGGTCTCGTAGCTCGGCTGGTTGGAGATGTAGTTCAGCGCGCCGCCAATGGCGTTGCGTCCGTACAGCGTGCCCTGGGGCCCACGCAGGACCTCAACCCGCTCGACGTCGTACAGACCGTTCTCGCTAGAAGCGATCCCGAAGTCTTCCGAGTACACGCCGTTGTAGTAGGTAGCGACCCCTGGGTCACCGCCCAGCGCCCGGCTGTTGCGGCCGACACCACGAATCCGGATGTCGTAGGCATCCCGAGTCGTGGACGGAATGAAGTTGACCAGCTCATCGGCACCCTGAATGCCGAAGTCCTGGATCATCTCCTCACCGAAAGCGGTGATGGAAATGGATGTGTCAGAGACGGTGGCTTCCCGCTTCTCGGCGGTCACGATGACCTCTTCGATGCGAGGGCTGCTATCTGCCTCTTCTGCGGACGCAATGGCTGGTATGACCATCGCGGCGGGCAATAGCATTGCCCCGAGAAATGCCGGGCGCGCGCAGGCGCCAAGATATTTGGACTTCAAAATCCCCTCCAGTACGTATTCGCCGCTGCCGGCCTCCCAGCCGATTGCGTTGGCGTTACTGCGTGAGCCTGCAGTCTCTGCTGCGCAGCTCACCCGTTACTACCCCCTCCCGTGGGGTACTAGATTTAGCATGAACAGAAGCGCGCCCGCCTGCAAGTGGGGGGGGTGCTTTGAATTGTGCATAAAAAAGCCGCGGCATATGCCGCGGCTTTCTAAGGTTTCAAGGACCGTGGGGCTTACAGACCGGTGAAGTGGTAAGCCAGATCGATGCCGTAGAAACGTGGGTACAGGTAAGTGGCCGTGTACCGGTAGTTCTCTGCTGCGCCACCCGTGCCGATGCCGCGGGCGCTGCCTTCGTCCGTCACGTTCTCCACGAAGATGCGGAAACGGAAAGCGTCGCGGTTGTCACGAAAGGACAGGTAGAGGTCCAGGCGATGCCTTTCAGGCACCTTATCCAGGTCCCGGGCTGCGCCGTTGTCGTAGAACTCACCCGTGTAGCTGTACGAACCACCCAGGGCAACCGTGCCGATCGACAGGGGAACGTCGTAGTTACCCCAGAGCGCTGCCTTGTGGCGTGGGATGCGCTTCAGGTCGTTGCCTTTGAAGTTGATGATCTGATCGTCGAAGAGGCCTGGGCCCGTCGGCATGGAGGGATCATCAGAATAGGAAACGAGGACATCCGACTTCGCTTCGGTGCGGGTGTAGGAGTAGTTGCCGCCCAGAGTCAGGGAGTCAGTCGTGAGCCAGGTGCCTTCGATCTCGAAGCCGGTGTTCACCGCTTTCGGGAAGTTGACGACGACGTTATCCGTCCCCCCTGTGGTGGTGTTCAGCACGTTGATCTGGTCCTGGAAGTCCTGATAGTCGTAGTAGTAGAGCGCCGAGAACAGCTGCACCCGACCATCCGCCAGCGTACCTTTCCAACCAAGCTCGTAGGCGATCATCGTTTCCTTGTCGTAGCTCGGCGGCGGGTCGAACGACAGATCCGGGTTCAGCTCAGCCGCGTCCACCACGCCGAGCGAGTAACCGCCGGCCCGGTAGCCGGTGGTGGCTGACAGGTAAAACAGATGCTCGTCGTTTGGCGACCAGTCGAGGTTCGCCCGCCAGGTGATGTCGTCCCAGCTGTCCTTATCCTCCGATGCGGCATGCACCGAGATGGGTACGCCCTGCAGCTTGATCGGCGTAGAGCAGTCCGGATCAATCAGAGCGGCGTCACCGATCACACCATCCAGAGGGTTACCGCACACGGCCCGAATGGGATAGGTCGGATCCGGTACCGGGATCGCAGAGCCCATGGTGATGTTGGCGGCGGCCAGATTGCTGATGCCGGCGGATGCACAGTCGGTGCCGTAGATGAAGAGACAGGTGCCTTGCCAGACCGGGCTGAGCGCGCCGAGGAACAGCGGATCATCCGGGTTGTCTTCGAAGTAGAAGGCCCGTTGCTCAACCACACTCTTGTCGTCCTGTGCCCAGCGAATGCCGAGCGTCAGAGCCCACTCTTCGTTGAAGGTGTAGGTGCCCTGGGTGTAAACGGCGTAGGCGTCGGTTTCGGCCGTATTGTCGATGCCGTAGATCTGGCCCATCTCGTCACCTTCCCAGGTACCCAGGTTCCAGGTGCCGAGTTCCGCGTCACCGAGACGCTTGTGACCGCCGATGAGGCCCGCAAGCCCCAACGGGCCCAGCACGCCACCCGGACCGATCGTTGGACCGTAGTTGGTCGCGTCCGTGTAGCGCCCCTGTGAGGCATCGTCGTTGGTGTTGTAACGCTGACGGAGCACCTGGTTGAAGTAGTAGAGGCCGCTGGTCATCTGCAGCTTGTCACCGATTTGCCAGAGCAGCTGCAGCTCGTGGGACTGAGTTTCGGCGTCCTGAACAACGGTCTGGTAGTAGCGGGATAGATCCCCAGTGGACTGGTCGATGTCCTGGAAGTAAGTGTAGGTAAAGTCCTGCCAGCCACCGATCCACTTCAGCGATGTGGTTTCGTTGATGTCCCAGGTGATGTCGGTCTGCACGGCCTGCTGATCGAACGTGGTGTCGTTGCGATCGTTAGTCATGGCGTAGCCGTTCAGATTCTTGATGTCGTCGTCGTAGACGTCGACGCTCTGCCCAAAGGCGGCGTTCGGCCGGTTGGTAGCGGCATAGTCAAAGCCGGGACGACGATAGATCGCGCTGATACCATCGCCGAAATCCAGGGTCGGGCCGAGCCAGATCGCCGGGGTGGCCGTCAGGCCCAGGGCGTAGTTCTGGTTGTTGCCGAGGGCGCAGGTTACGTCGCCCGCTTCGCAGCGAACGTTGCGGTTCTCGGAGGTGCCCTCTTCGACGAGCACGCCCGCACCGATGATGCTGTCGACGCGGCGATCGTTGTAGCGTGCGTTCCACTCGATGTTGTCAGTCACGCGCCAGGTGAGCGCAAGCGCCACGTTCTGATCACCAACGTCCGAGACGTCTTCCGAATCGTCGATGCCTTCCTGGGAGGGGTCACGATCGCGCCGGGATGCGGTCAGCCGCATGGCAAGGCGATCGCTGATGATCGGGCCGGAGACGTAGCCGTAGTACTCCCGGGTGCCCAGGTTGCCGAACATGGCTCGGATCTCCGCGTCACCACCTTCGAAGCTGGGCTTGTTGTTGATGTAGTTGATCGCGCCGCCGATGGCGTTGCGGCCATAGAGCGTGCCCTGAGGACCCCGCAACACCTCGATCCGCTCGATGTCGTAGAGACCGGATTCTGATGCGGCGATCAGGAAGTCTTCCGAGTAGACGCCGTTGTAGTAAGTGGCCACACCCGGATCACCGCCCAGCGAGCGGAAGTTACGCCCGACGCCGCGGATCCGTATGTCGAAGTCATCCCGTGTTGTGGCCGGAATGAAGTTGATCATGTCGTCGGCGCCCTGCAGGCCGAGATCCTCGATCCGATCCTGGCCGAACGCAGTGATGGAGATAGAGGTGTCGGAGACGGTGGACTGACGCTTCTCGGCGGTCACGATGACCTCCTCGATGCGAGGTCCATCGGCTTCCTCCGCCAGGGCTAAAGTGGGCAACAGCAGTGCCGCGATCGTTAGAGAACGTGTTACAGAACGAAACACCGGGCGCCCCTGCGCCCGAAGCAGACTGGTTTTCAAAATCCCCTCCAGTAGAGATGGTGCCGGTCCGGATCTCCCTATCCATCAGCTCCGGCGTTACTGCATGGGTCGGCAGTTCCGTCGCTGAAACGGCCGACTCATTTGCGCGGAACCCCTCCTGTGGGGTGCTACGAATCTACACATTACAACAGAAAAGGGCGGCTCGAAAGCCGCCCTTTTCGGTTCGGGAGAGGAGAAGCTCGATGGCCGCCTGAAAAAGGCAGCCATCGCGCCGGCTCAGGATCAGAACTGGTTCATGGTGTTCGCAGCACCGCCAGCCAGCAGCGCCTTCTCACCAAGGAAGTACTCCTTGTGATCGTCGCCGACGTTTGAGCCCGCCAGATCCTGGTGCTTCACGCTGGCCAGCCCACGGCGGATCTCCGCCCGCTGCACGCCGAGCACGTAGGCGAGCATGCCATCGTTGCCGAAGTAACCTTCACTTAACACGTCAGTGGACAGTGCCGCTGTGTGGTAGGTCGGCAGGGTGATCAGGTGGTGGAAGATGCCGGCTTCCCGGGATGCATCGGCCTGGAACGACTGGATCAGGCGATCCGCTTCCTGGCAGAGCTCGCTGTCGTCGAACTTGGCATCCATCAGGCCCATCTCTTCAACTGCCGGGTCCGGATAGGCGGACACGTCCTTGCCTGCCGCCTTCCAGTCCTCGAACACCTGCTGACGGAACTTCAGCGTCCAGTTGAAGGACGGTGAGTTGTTGTAAACCAGCTTGGCGTCCGGACGCTTCTCGCGCACCGCGTTCACCATGGCCGCGATCTGCTCGACGTTCGGGCGCTCCGTCTCGATCCAGAGCAGGTCGGCGCCGTGCTCGAGGCTGGTGACGCAGTCCAGAACCACGCGATCGAAGCCGGTGTCTTCTTTGAACGCGTACAGGCCGTTGTCCAGACGCTTCGGCTTGCAGACCTTGCCGCCCTGGTGAATGGTGATGTCGCCGTCGTTCAGCTCGTCGAGGTCGTGCACCTCTTCGGCGTCCAGGAATTTGCAGTACTGGTCGCCCAGGTCGCCCGCCTCGATGGAAACGGGGATCTTCTGGGTCAGGCCAGCGCCGAGGGAGTCGGTGCGGGCAACGATGATGCCGTTGTCGATGCCGAGCTCGAGGAACGCGTAGCGGACCGCGTTGATCTTGGAGATGAAGTCCTCGTGGGGCACCGTTACCTTGCCGGCCTGGTGGCCACACTGCTTGGCGTCGGACACCTGGTTCTCGATCTGGATGGCGCAGGCACCCGCCTCGATCATCCGCTTGGCCAGCAGGTAGGTGGCTTCCTCGTTGCCGAAGCCGGCGTCGATGTCGGCGATGATCGGCACCACGTGGGTCTCGTAGTCGTCGATGCGCTGAATGATGCCGTCCACGTCGCCGCCGTTGTCACGGGCCTCGTCGAGCTCCACGAACATGTGCCGCAGCTCACGGGCGTCCGCCTGACGCAGGAAGGTGTAGATCTCCTCGATCAGGTCGGAGACCGTGGTCTTCTCGTGCATGGACTGGTCGGGGAGGGGGCCGAACTTGGAGCGCAGCGCCGCAACCATCCAGCCGGACAGGTAGATGTAGCGACGATCCAGGCCGCCGTGGTTCTTCTTCACGCTCATCATGGTCTGCTGAGCGATGAAGCCGTGCCAGGCACCCAGGGACTGGGTGTACTTGGAAGAATCGGCGTCGTAGTTCGCCATGTCGCGGCGCATGATGTCCGCGGTGTATTGAGCAATCTCTAGGCCGGTCTTGAAGCGGTTCTGAAGCTTCATTCGTACTACGTACTCGGGGTTGATCGCGCCCCAGGTGTCGTGGCCTTCGCGCATGGAAGCCACTTCGTCGATCATCTGCAGATAGCCTGGCATTGGGATGGTCCTGTCTGAGAATGGTGTGTTTCTGCATCCGCGGCCCGGTGGCCACGAATTTGAGCCGCGCACTCTAGACGAATGAGATTGGAATGGGTGGATACTAATACATTCCTTATTGGAAACTATTCAGGGCCTGTCTGGTGGTGGAAAGTAGGGGCATGAAAACCCGCCTGACAGACCTGCTCGGCATCGAGCACCCACTCATTCAGGCCCCGATGGCCGGGGTTTCCACGCCCGCTATGGCGGCAGCCGTCAGCGAGGCCGGTGGGCTCGGCTCGGTGGCCCTTGGCGCGTTGTCGCCGGAGGCTGCCCGAGCTGCGCTTATGGAAGCCAGCGCCGCAGGCCCAGGCCCCATTGCGGCCAACTTTTTTGTGCACCCGGCACCGAACTTCGACCCGGCGGTGGAGGCGCAGTACCTGGCGGAGATTGCCGGTGAGTTCGAGGCAGCTGGCGGCGCTGCGCCCAGCGCGCTGGCTGAGATCTATCGCTCTTTCAACGATGACGACGAGATGCTGGAGATGGTGCTCGACGTGCGGCCGGCGGCGGTCAGCCTGCACTTCGGTGCCGCTACGCCCGAGCGGATGGGCGCGCTCAGGGATGCAGGCATCCTGGTCCTGGCTACTGCCACCTCCGTCAAGGAAGCACAAGCACTGGCAGCGACCAACGTGGATGTGCTGGTCATGCAGGGCTACGGCGCGGGTGGGCACAGCGGTGCCTTTCTGAGTGCGCCGGATCCGGCCACGGGCGGCCGCTCAGGCCTGTTGGCGCTGATCCGGGACACGGTTGCAGAAGTGGACGTCCCGGTGGTGGCTGCGGGTGGCCTCATGACGGGCAGCGACGTGAGAGAGGTCATTGCAGCGGGCGCCGCCGGCGCTCAGCTGGGCACGGCGTTTGTGGCCTGCAGGGAGTCGTCAGCCAGCGAACGCTACCGCGAGCTGCTGGTCAGCGGGCTGCCCACCCGCCTGACCGCGGGGATATCCGGGCGGGCTGCGCGCGGGCTCGAAAACCCTCTCATGGCCTGGGCGGAGGGCGTCGTCAGCCCGATACCTGACTACCCGTTGTGTTACGACGCGGTCAAGCAGCTCATAGCAGCCCGGCAGGAGCCTGACTTCAGCGTCATGTGGGCGGGAGAGGGGGCCGCTGCAGCCCGGTCACTAAGCGCCGGAGATCTGCTGGCGACGATCGCGGCCGAGATGGGTTGATTCTTGTCGGACAGCACCGCAATCGCTCCTTTGCCCGACGAAATTTGATCCTGGCCGGATTGTAATCGTCCCAGAGAGTGATATGTTTCGCGTTGGCCTGAGGAGAGCAGTATCAACGGCAGGCCACTTGCTATCTGGTCTATGGCTTCCGGCAGGAAGCTCATGAAGTTCGAGTAGTAACTCAAGGGGAAATCAATGAGTCCATTTAAACTGGCATGGAGAACGGTGCTTGCCGCCTGTCTTATCTCCACGTCGTTTTCTGTGTGGGCCCAGGAAGGCGAGATCGAAGAGATCGTCGTGACCGGGTCCTACATTAAAGGCACGCCCACGGACGCCGAGCTGCCGGTTGATGTCATCAACCGCGCGGACATGGAAGAAGTCGGTTCACCTTCCGTCATCGAGCTGGTGCGGAACCTTGGTGTCACCTCAGGCAACCTGGGTGAGACCAACCAGTTCCAGGCTGGCGGCCAGGCGAACGAAGGTGTTGCCACCATCAACCTGCAACCTGCGTGGTCTGGGCGCGGCGCGTACGCTGGTCCTGATCAACGGTCGTCGTCACGTCTCCACCGAGGCAAATGGCGTAGACATCAACGCGCTGCCCATTTCTGCCATCGGCCGAATGGAAGTCCTGAAGGACGGCGCAGCAGCCCTCTACGGCTCGGACGCCATCGGCGGCGTGGTGAACTTCATCACCCGGGAAGGCTTCGAAGGCGTTGAGATCGGCGGTAACTACCAGGCCATCGACGACGGCGGTGACTGGGACATCAACGGGATCTTCGGTCTGGCGGGAGAGCGCTGGAACTGGATGATCGCCGCTGAGTACGGCCAGCGCGACGAGCTGGAAATCAAGAAGCGCGACTGGGCACTGCGTCCGCACTCCGAGAACCCGGAAGGCGGCTGGTCCGGCATCGGTAACCCGGCGAACATTCTCTTCCTGGAAGACGGCAGCGTCCGTCCTGATCCGGAGTGTGAAAACCTCGGCGGCTGGCGTGACGGTTTCCAGAGCTGTGGCTTCCAGTACACCTTCTTCGACAACCTGATCGAGAAGACCAAGTCGACGAAGCTGTTCTCCGAGTTCAACTACGACATTACTCCGACGAGCACCTTCCACATTGAAGGTCTCTACTCCTACGTGGACATTCCGGAGTGGAAGACGTCACCTTCCTACCCGCCGCAGTCTCTGTTCGGTTCAGATCGCTTTGCGATGCCGGATCACCCGGGTCTGGTCGACATGCGTGCGACCTATCCCGATCTGCCGCAAACGAGCATTGCGATCCCGATCAACCGGGCGCGTGGTGTGATCGGCAAGGACGGCGAGCCGGAGTCCAGCCCGCGTGAGACCAAAACCTATCGCGTAGCGGCAGGCCTCGACGGCACCCTGTTCGACGATCAGCTCAACTACGACATCAGCGTCAGCTGGTCGAAGCGTGAGCGCGACCTCGGTGGTAACGACATGTACATCGAGCGGATGGGCTTCGCCATGCGCGGCTTCGGCGGCGCCGACTGTGATCGCAGCGTCGTTGGCGGTGTGCCGGTCAGCACCCCGGGTGCGGGCAACTGTGAGTACTACAACCCGTTCTCGAACTCGATCCAGCAGTCGGTGGTGAACGGATTCGTGAACCCCAACTACAACCCGGACGTTGCGAACTCAGCTGAGATTTTCGATTGGCTGATCGCTGACACCGGCTCCAGCACGGAAAACGAGCTGCTGGTATTCGACGCTGTGTTCAGCGGCGAGACCGGCGTGCAGCTGGGTGGTGGTTCCATGGGCTGGGCCGCAGGTGGTCAGATCCGTCGCGAGCGGTATGACTTCACCGTGCCGGATACGGTCAACCGGGCCATCAACCCCTGCGCCTGGCAGAACGACCTTGAGCTGGCAGCGGTGCTCGGCTTCGACACCAGCTGCCCGGTACCCAGCGGCCAGCTGGCGTTCCTGGCGGCAGCAGACGAAGAGAGCACGGACCGTAAGGTCTATGGCCTCTTCGGCGAGTTGGCCATGCCGCTCTCCGACACCTTCAATCTGCAGCTGGCAGTCCGCTACGAGGACTACGGCGGCGCGGTAGGCTCCACCATCGATCCGAAGGCTGCGTTCAGCTGGAACTTCGCCGAAGGCTTCACCCTCAGGGGTTCTGCCGGCACCACTTTCCGTGGCCCGCCGCAGAGCTTCCTCTCCGGTGTTGGCACGGCGCTGCAGTTCATCCCCGCTCAGAATGCTTTCAAGGCGGTGGATACCTACGGCAACGAAGGCCTGAAGCCTGAGAAAGCCCTGACCACCAACATCGGCTTCATCTACCAGAACGAGCAGTTCTACGGTTCCATCGACTTCTGGCGCTTCGACTTCGAAGACTCGTTCCAGACCGAAAGCGCGCAGCAGATCTCTGCGGCGTACTTCGGTGACGAGTGTTTCGACGGTGGCTCAGGTGTCGGCTCCGATCGTTGCGACACGCTTCGGGACTACATCTTCCCCACTGGCGCAACGGCCGCAGAGCTGGAGCGGATCGACGTGAACATCATCAACGGCTCGGATATCAAAACCTCCGGTTTCGATGTCTTCGCTCAGTATGATTTCCTCGACGTTGCTGGCGGTGTGCTCGGCATTGGCCTGCAGGGCACCTACACGCTCGAGTACAAGTCTGACGACTTCGTGAACATCACCGGTGATCTGGTGCTGGCGGAAGGCGGTGATTTCGCCGGCTTCCTGAACGACGGCGACCCCTTCACTCCGAAGCCGGAGCTGCAGGGCAACGCGTTCATCCGCTACGATCGCGGCATTCACAACGCTCAGCTGATCGTGCGCTACGTGGACAGCTACGAGGACATCCGTCCTTCACTGCCGGAGCTGGCGAAGATCGACAGCCACGCCACGCTGGACCTGCACTACAACGTGCGGCTGTTCAACGAGTCTACGGACCTGTCGATTTCGGTCGTCAACGCAACGGATGAGGATCCGCCTTCAGCGTCCACGGACCTGAACTACGATCCGTTCACGCACAATCCGTTTGGTCGGATGATCAAGCTGGGCCTTCGCTATCGGTTCACACCCTGATACGAGCGCTTTAGCTTAGTCAGCGTAAGCAAAGCCCCGGTGGTCGAAAGACGCCGGGGCTTTTTTCTGCCTGTCGAGCAGGCGTGCCTACTCAGCCAGCAGGTGCTCGTAGCGCCGGTCGGTCAGCGTTTTCAGAAAAGCGGCCAGGTGGTGCACGCGAGCCGGATCGATGGGCTGGCCGTCGGCCAGGATCTCCAGATCCACCGTCTCCGGTGTGCCGGCCGGCTGCCAGGGTTTGCCGGTTTCCGGATTGCGTTGATCCCGCAGCATGTACTTGGCGTAGAAAGCGACGGCGGTTTCCAGATCGGCGAACACGCCGTTGTGCATATAGGGCGCGGTGACGGCGACGTTACGCAGCGTCGGCACTCGGAACTGACCGGCCGTTGCCCGGTCGTCGAGCTGACCGCCGAGGCCCGGATCCGGAGCGGTCGAAACCAAGGGATTAAACGGCGTGCCGATGTTGTGGTAGCGGTGGTTGGTGAAGGTCTCCCGACTGGAGATCTGGTTCGGATCGTTGAGGTGGCACTGAATGCAGTTCACCAGCCCGGAGAAGAACACCTCGCGCCCGATGGCTTCCTCCCGAGTCATCTCGTACTCGCCGGCCAGGTAGCGGTCGTACCTGGAGTCAAAGGTGGAAAACTCGGCGGAGCGTTCGAACGCGGCGATAGCGGTGGTGATCGCGTTGAGCGTCCTGGCCTGATCTCTGAGAGCCTCCGCTCCGAACAGCGCCTGCATCGCGCTCAGGTGGGCCGGATTCGCCCGCACTCGGGCTGCGATGGCTGCCTCGTTCGGCAGGGCCATCTCCAGCGGGTTGAGCATGGGCTCCAGTGCCTGCTCCGTCAGCGTGGCCGCTCTGCCGTCCAGGAACAGGCCTCCCTGGTAGTGGCCGTCAATCTTGGAGAATGGCGGCACGTAGGCAACGTAGGTGAGGCCGGGCGTGTTGCGCTCGCCAACAGAGTGGCCGTCTGCGCCTATTGAGAGCGCGCCATCGTGGTTGCCACGCGGATCGCTGAAGGCCTGGCTGGGGTCGTGACAGGTGGCACAGGACTGGCCGGGCGGCTCTGACAGGTTCGAATCGAAGAACAGCGCCCGGCCGAAGTCGACCAGCGGGTCGGCGTAACCGGAGGAGGCGTTCAGAAGCAGAAAAACCAGTCCCAGACCCAGGCAGGCGTGGGAGCGCTGAATCGAACCCTTGTGCATGATCTCAGTCTACGGTGCCCGGCGGCGGGTCGGAAGCTTGCAGCCAGCGCGGCGGATTGCTGCCTCGACTTGCCCCGGAAGGGCCTCTATGCTTTTCGGTTTGCGGTCTTCCTGGAGGCAAACTCACATGTCAAAGAGCCTGAGCATTGCGATTCTGATCGCGGCGGTCTCGTTTTCGCCGCTGGCGTCTGTTCGAGCTGAAGACGAGCGCCCCGATCTTTCCGGCACCTACAACGTTGCCACGCTGACCCCGCTGCAGCGGCCGAAGCGGTTCGAGGGCAAGGCGACGATTACGGCTGAAGAGGCGAAGGAGATCGCCGACTACTGGGCCAACAACCTGGCCAAGGACTCAGCGCCGAGCGATCCGAATCGGGGCGCGCCGGAGAAGGGCGGCACCGAGATCTACGTGCCGGAGTTCGAAGGAGCAGCGGGTGGCGTTGGCGGCTACAACGCCTTCTACGTGGATATCGGCGACAGCAGCTTCATGATCGATGGCAAGTACCCCACCTCGATCATCACCTCGCCTGAAAACGGCCGGCTGCCCGCCATGTCAGAACAGGGCAGGGCGCAGGCGATGAAGGACAGAGCGAACTACGGCGAAAACACCGGCACCGCCTGGTGGATCGAGCGGGGCGTCGGTCCGTACGACGATCCGGAGTCGCGGCCGCTCGCCGAGCGATGCCTGCTCGGATTCGGCAGCACCGCCGGGCCGCCCGCACTACCGGTGATGTACAACAACATGAAGCGGATCGTGCAGACGGATGAGTACGTCATGATCCTCAACGAGATGAACCACGACGCCCGGGTCGTCCGCATGAACGCAGAGCATGCTCCGGCCGAGGTGCGTAAGTGGCTGGGCGACTCGGTCGGGCACTGGGAAGGCGACACGCTGGTGGTCGATACCAGAAACTTCCGGGAAGAGAACGGTCTGTTCCTCGCCGGCGAGGACCTGCACGTGGTCGAGCGCTTCACCCGACTGGATGACGATCGGTTGCTCTACGAGTTCACCGTGGAAGATCCTGCCTGGGTGGAGCCCTGGAGCGGTGCCTACGTCTGGCCGCGCTCCGACGATCTCGTCTTCGAGTACGCCTGCCATGAGGGCAACTACGCGCTGGGCGGCATCCTGCGCGGCGCGAGAATCCTCGAAGCAGAAGCACTAGCGGAGTCGGACTCCGAAGCGGGATCTTCTGAGTAGATCCATATAAATCTATTTAGGCTTAGATAGTTTTATAAAAACCCAGCTGTTCTGATTTGATCAGATCCAGCCAAGTCCGGAGAAGTAGCAGGGAATGGGTGATCATCGCGACGAGCGCCGCGAATACGCTGCGGGAACGCTGAGCCGGGCCGATCTGCCGGCAGATCCTCTGGAGCTGTTCGGTACCTGGTTGAACGAGGCCATCACTGCCGGGGCTGCTGACGCCACGGCAATGGCGCTGGCGACGGCTGCTGCCGGTGGTGAGCCTTCTGTGCGCATCGTGCTGCTGAAGGAGCATGGGCCGCAAGGCTTCGTCTGGTTCACCGACTACGGCAGCAGGAAAGGCCAGGAGCTGGCCGAGAATCCCCGCGCTTCGCTGGCGTTTTACTGGGGCCTGTTCAGCCGCCAGGTTCGCGTCAGCGGCCGGGTCAGCCAGATCGACGAAGCTGAATCTCGCGCCTACTTCGGCACCCGACCGGAAGAAAGCCGCCTGTCCGCGGCGGCTTCCGATCAGTCGCAACCCATCAGTAGCCGGCAGATGCTGGAGGCGCGGGTAGCCGAGCTCCGGGCTCAGCATCCTGATGGAAACGTGCCCATGCCCGATGGCTGGGGCGGCTACGTTCTGCAGCCGCAGAGCGTCGAGTTCTGGCAGGGCCGCGAAGGCCGTCTGCATGACCGCTTCACCTATACCCGTTCCGAAGATGGCTGGGAAGTGCAGCGGCTGCAGCCTTGAGCCAACCCCTCAGGTTTTTCCGGAGATGACGATCTCCAGCAGGTAAGGACCGTTGGTCGCCACCGCCCGCGCCATGGCTTCGGCGATGTCGTTGGCATCCGTCACCGTCTCCCCCGGCACGCCCATGCCCTTTGCCATCTCGGGGAAGCCGAGCATGGGGCTGGTCAGATCCATGTGCGGATAGGGCTTGTTCGATCCGATGTCGAATCGGGCCCGGTAAATGTCCAGGTTGTGTTTGAGTACCCGGTACTCCCGATTGGAGAGGATCACGAAGATGATCGGCAGCACGTGGTGCGCGGCCGTCCACAACGCCTGGATGCTGTACATGGCGGAGCCGTCACCGGAAATCGCCAGCACCCGACGATCGGGCCGGGCAACCTGGACGCCGATGGCGCCGGCGACTCCCTGGCCGATACCACCCCCTCTGCCGCCGTAGTAATCGCCGTTCTCGTTCTCCTCGAAGTGATGGGCAACTTCCAGCGAAGAGGTGATCGACTCATCGACGATAACGGCATTCTCCGGGGCTGCCTTGCTCAGCTCGTGCAGCGCCCGCACCGGAGCGATGGGGCTGGCGTCGTGCAGCTTCTCGAGCGTTGCCCGCGCCGCCTCCGCTCTGCTCAGGCTGGCCTCCGTAAGGGTGGCGTTACGGCCCTCTGCGGCCGCACGGTAATCGGCATCAGCGCTGGCGTTCAGGCCGTTGACCAGGCCCTTCAAGGACTGCGTGAGCTCGCCTGTCAAACCCAGGTCCAGAGGCAGCGACAGCGCCAGGCGGTGCTCAGAATTCTCCAGCTGAATCACCCTGGCGCCGTCCGGCATGTGGCTGGTGTTGTCGTACCACACGTCTTCGAAAAAGTTGCCGCCGATCAACAGCACCAGATCGTGGGGCGCAAGCAGCTTCTTAACGCCGGCTGCCTCGAACGGGGTGCGCCCGCGATAGTTCGGATGGCGGTTCGGAAAGCAGACGTGGGCCCGCAGACCCTGATGGTAAACCGTAGCGCCCGTTGCTTCGGCCAGTGCCACCAGCGCCTCGAGGCCGCCCTGACGGGACGCTTCGTCGCCAACCACCAGGCAGGGGTTGGTGCTCTCGAGGAGCATGGCGACTGCCCGCTCGATAGCGTCTGCGCTGGCCACGCCCGGCAGCAGCGGGCCGGTGCTGCTGGGCCCGACGGTCGTCTCCTGCTCCATGACGTCCACCGGCAGGGCGATGAAAACGGGGCCGTAAGGGGGCTCGTTGGCAATCTTGAATGCCCGGTTGAGCAGGGGGCCCATCTCGTCCGCGCTCTTCGGTTCGGCGCTGAACTTGGTGACAGGTTCCGCCATGGCAACCAGGTCATGGGAGAGCAGCGGGTTGTGAAAACGCATCCGCGTGTCCTGCTGACCGGCTGTGACGATGAGCGGTGAGGCGGCTTTCAGAGCGCCGTACATCATGCCGATGGCGTTGCCCAGGCCAGGCGCCACGTGCAGGTTGGCCACCGCCGTCCGGCCGGTTGCCTGAGCATGGAAGCTGGCGGCGCCGACGGCGACGCCCTCGTGCAGGGCAACGTAGTAAGGCAGCTGCGGGTAGTCGATCAGGCGGTCGAGCAGCGGGTTCTCGGTGGTGCCCGGGTTGCCGAAGATGGCGTCCACGCCGTGCAGCAGCAGTGACTCCATGAATACCTGTCCGCCTCGCATACTCGCTCCCCTTATCAAACGTGCTGAACAATTCTAGGCCTAGCGTTGCAGGGTACCCAGCATCGGCCAGTGGGTATACTGCAGCGCGACTGACGAGGAAGAAGACTATGCAGTTGCCTGCTTCAGGCGGTGGTCGCTGGCTGCCATGAGTACGGTGTCGGCTGAACAACGCCCTCGGGTGATCCTGACCCGGCGCTGGCCGTCTGCGGTGGAAGCCGTTCTGGCTGAGCGCTTCGATACGGTGCTCAACACCGACGACCATCCGCTCAGCACCGCCGAGCTGGCGGAGGCGCTCGCCAGCGGCGATGCGCTGTGCCCGACGGTGACGGACAGGCTCGATGCCGCTCTGCTGAGCGATGCGGGGGTGCGCACGCGCCTGATTGCCAACTTCGGCGTCGGCTTCAACCACATCGATCTGAATGCTGCCGAGCAGGCCGGCATCGCCGTCACCAACACGCCCGGCGTGCTCACCGACTGCACCGCGGACCTGGCGATGACGCTGCTCCTCATGACAGCCCGCCGGGCCGGGGAAGGGGAGCGGGAGTTGCGCGACGGCGACTGGGCCGGCTGGCGACCCACCCACATGCTCGGCCGGAAGGTGACGGGGAAAACGCTGGGGATCATCGGTGCGGGTCGGATCGGCCTGGCAACGGCAGCCCGTGCCCATCATGGCTTCGGCATGGAGATATTGCTGGCGAGCCGTCGCGCGGTGGACGCTGACAGCGCCGCCAGCCTGTCGGCAGAGGCGGTCGATCTGGATGAGCTACTCGAGCGCTCGGACTTCGTTTCCCTGCACTGCCCGTCGACGCCGGAAACCCGGCACCTGATCGATGCGGCGGCGCTCGCCCGGATGGGTTCGGAGGCCATCCTCATCAATACGGCCAGAGGCGACGTGGTGGACGAAGCGGCGCTGGCTACGGCCTTGCGTGACGGTGTCATCGGCGGGGCCGGGCTCGATGTCTACGAGCAGGAGCCGGTCGTGCATCCGGATCTGCTCGAGGCGCCAAACGTGGTCCTGCTGCCCCATCTCGGCAGCGGCTCGGAAGAAACCAGGGTGGCGATGGGGATGTGCGCGGTGGCAAACCTGACGGCGTTTTTTGCCGGTGAGCCACTGCCGAACAGGGTTTGATCAAGGAAAAGCGAAGGATGAGTAAATGGACAGCCCACTGACGGACAAGGTGAAGCGCACGGGCGGCTGCGCTTGCGGTGAGATTCGCTACGGCTTTTACGAGCCGATCGTGGCTCAGGTGGCGTGCCACTGCCGGGCCTGCCAGTACGCTTCCGGCGGTGGTCCAGCGTACGTCGTCAGCGTCCGTCGCGAAGAGTTCCGGATCACCAAGGGGCGGCCGAAAGAGTTCACCACGCTCTCCGAAGAGGGTAATCACGTCACCCGGTTGTTTTGCGGTGATTGCGGCAGCCCGATCTACTCCTACAACGACGCCAGCGAGGAGTTCTGCGGGGTCAAAGTCGGCAGCCTGGATGAACCGGAGAGCTACAAGCCACGGGTGCACATCTGGATGAGCGAGTCCCAGCCCTGGCACAAGCGCGGGCTGTTCTCGGCCCGCTTCCGGAAGAACCCGCCGATGCCGAAAGCGAAAGCAAAGGCGCAGGCGAAGGACTGACTATGGCGAGACCCATCACCTGCGTGGAAGACCTGCGCCGCCTGCACGAAGCCAGAGCGCCGAGGATGTTCTACGACTACGCGGATTCGGGTTCCTGGACGGAGTCCACCTATCGGGCCAACGAGACGGACCTGGAGAAGATCCGGCTCAAGCAGCGGGTGGCGGTGGACATGAGCGGGCGGTCGATTGCCGGCACCATGGTCGGGCAACCCGTGCGCATGCCGGTGGCGCTGGCGCCGGTGGGCCTGACCGGCATGCAGCACGCCGACGGCGAGATTCTGGCGGCGAGGGCGGCGGAGCGGTGGGGCGTGCCGTTCACCCTGTCGACGATGAGCATCTGCTCCATCGAGGACGTGGCCGCGGCGACAGAGAAACCTTTCTGGTTCCAGCTCTACGTGATGCGCGACCGGGACTTCATCGGCCAGCTCATTGACCGGGCCAAAGCGGCAGGCTGCTCAGCGCTGGTGCTGACTCTGGATCTGCAGATTCTCGGCCAGCGGCACAAGGACATCATCAACGGCCTGTCCACGCCGCCGAAGCTGACCCTGAAGAACTTGATCAACATGGCAATGCACCCGCGCTGGTGCCTCGGCATGCTGGGCACCCGGCGCCATCAGTTCGGCAACGTCATCGGCCACGTGGAGGGCATCGGCAACATGTCGTCTCTGTCTGCCTGGTCGGCTGAGCAGCTGGATCCGACCCTCGACTGGGAAGATGTGGCCTGGGTCAAAGAGCGCTGGGGCGGCAAGCTGATCCTCAAGGGCATCATGTGCGCGGAGGATGCGCGCCTTGCCGCCGCCAGCGGCGCCGATGCGCTGGTGGTGTCCAATCATGGTGGCCGTCAGCTCGACGGCGCGCCGTCCTCCATCGCGGTTCTGCCGGAGGTGCTGGAGGCGGTGGGTGATGCCATGGAAGTCTGGGTTGATGGCGGGATCCGCTCTGGCCAGGACGTCTTCAAAGCGCTGGCCATGGGCGCCACCGGCACCATGATTGGTCGGGCCTTCGTCTACGGCCTCGGCGCGATGGGTGAAGCGGGGGTCACGCGCTGCCTCGATCTGATCGCCAATGAGCTCGACCTAACCATGGCCTTCTGCGGCCTTCGCGACGTAAAGGACGTTGACTCAGACGTGCTCTGGCAGCCCGGCAGCTAGATCAGTACAACCCGCTGCCGGTCACGAAGTAGAACCCGGCATCGACCACCAGGAAGAGGCCGAGGCCGGCGAGAATCAACGGCAACAGCGCCCCGCCGACTTTGTCGACCCAACCGCTCATCTTCTCGAGCACGCCCCTCGCGTTCGGACCCATGAAGAGGGTCAGCAAAGGTACGAGCAGAAATGGCGCCATGTAGGCCAGATTGTAGCCCGCCAGCACGCCCAGGCTCGCGGCCAGGCTGAACTCTGCTTTGAGGATCTGATCGATGGCCACGAAGTAAGGCAGTGCGAATGGGATGCCGATGAAGTTGATGATCGCCCCGGTGGTGAACGCTGATAGCGGCGTCTCTGTGTTCGGTGTGCTCGATTCCGCTTCAGGGTCACTTCGCGTGCTCTGCCACGCAACGTAGAGCAGCACCACGCCCAGAATGCCGCTGATCGCGAAGCTGAGCGTCCCCGGGTTGTTCATGAAGGCAGTCAGCTCAGCGAAGGCAAAAGCGATGAGCACGCCTGAGCCGAAGTAAGCTGCCGTGTGCCCCGCCAGCGCCGCGCTGCTCAGCAGCACGCCACGCGGTTGCGCGGCCAGGTAAACGAGCAGCGCAAACAGCACCGGGTTTGCGACGTCGCCCAGGAGAATCGGCGTTAGGATGAGAAGCAGGTCGCTCATGGAGCAGCAGGGCCTGAAGTGGTACAAACCATGATAGACAGCAACTGTCAGCACAGGAAAGCAGAGGAGAGGGCATGCCGCTAGATACCCGGATGGTGGGGGAGTCCACCCGCGCCTTCAGCCACGATGTGGATGAGCGCTGGATCATGGCCTACGCGGCAGGCCTGGGCGATCTGAATCCGTGCTACATGGATACCGAGGAAGTTCGCGTGCAGGCGCACCCGGTTTTCCCCGTCTGTCTCGAGTGGCCGGTGATTCTGTCCAGTCGTGAGCTGCCCGGATACGAGTCAACGACGCCGGAAGAAGGTGCCCGCGGAGTGCACGCAGCCCATGATGTGCATCTGTACCGGCCGATCCGGGCGGGCGAGAAGCTGACTACGCAGGCAACGATCATCTCGCTGCAAGCCATCCGCCCGGGGGCTGCGCAGATGACCCGCCTGGACACCACGGACGAGAAGGGCGAGCTGGTGTGCAGAACCTATCAGCTCGGGATCAGCCGTGGGGTTGAGATCTCCGGTGAGCCGGCGGAAGTGGAGCGCGCACCGGAGCTGCCTGCGCGTGGCGAGACAGCCGGCAAGGTGGCCAGTCACCGTCTCGAGGTGCCCGCTGGCGCGGCGCACGTTTACACGGAGTGCGCTCGGATCTGGAATCCCATTCACACCGACCGGGCGGTGGCCCTGGCCGCCGGCCTGCCGGACATCATCCTGCACGGCACGGCCACCATGGCGCTGTCGGTGAGCCGGCTGGTCGACGAGCACCTGGACGGCAGGCCGGAGCGGGTGAAGCGGCTGGGCGGTCGGTTTGCCGCCATGGTTCTCATGCCTTCCACGCTGTCCCTGGAGGTAGCCGCGATAGAGGATGGCGTCATCCACTACGACGTGCTGACGGCGGACGGGCAGGCGGCGTTTCAGAACGCCTTTGTCTGTTTTGACTAGCCGCCATAGCTGAGGCGCTGGTCCTATGGAAACAACGTCCGACTGGGGGCTGTACTCCCTGATCCCGCTGCTGGTGACGTTGCTGCTGGCCTTCGTCACCCGCTCGGCGCTCATCGCCATGCTTACCGGCACCTTCGTCGGCACCCTGATGCTCGGTGGCGTGCCGGGAGCGAGCCTGAACGCACTGTTTCAGGCCTCGCTCGGCAACGAGGGCTTCATCTGGATCGTCCTCATCGTTGTGCTCATCGGCGTGCTCTTCGAAGGCTTCAAACGGGCAGGGGTGATGGTTGCGCTCGCCGAGCGGGCGTCGGGGGACGGGCAGGGCTCGCGCCGCAAAGCCGAGCTCAGCACCTGGGGCCTGGGATTTCTGATCATCGACGACTACTTCAGCCCGCTGATGACCGGCGCGGTGATGCGCCCGGTCACCGATCGGGCGGGGGTACCGAGGGAGAAGCTGGCTTTCCTGCTCGATGCAACCACCGCCTCGGTCTGCATCCTCGTCCCGTTCACCGCCTGGGGTGCTTACCTCGCCAGCCTGATTGCGGCCCAGGGCGGCCCGGTGACGGGCGTGGAAGAGGGCTTGAGCGTCTTCATTCAGGCCATTCCCTACAACTTCTACCCCATGCTGATCATCGGCTTCGCGCTGCTGATTGCGCTCAAGGTCATCCCTGATTTCGGGCCGATGCGCAATGCGGAAAAGCGGGTGCAGGACACTGGGGCGCTGCTCAGAGTGGGGGCGACGCCTCTGGTGGACGACAGCCTGGACGGATTGCAGCAAGCGGATGCCGATGATCGGGCGCCGTCGCTGCTGCTTGAGCTGGCGCTGCCGGTGCTGGTGGTCGTCGGCGTTTTCGCCTGGAGCCTGATCGCCCTTAGCTCGGTGAAGATCGTCGAGGCGTTCATGGCGGGCGCGACCGTGCTGATCAGCGTCCTCTTGTTCCGGCGAAGGCTCGGCAGTGCCAGCGAGGTGGCCGCGTTGATCTCTCGAGGTGCAGAGAGCGTCATGCCGGCGCTCATCATCGTGGCGCTGGCTTACGCGCTGAACGAGGTGGCCCGGCAGCTGGGCGTCGGCGACGCCATCGTCAGCCTGTTCAACTCCGGGCTCTCCATCGACTGGCTGGTGCCGCTCACCTTTCTCGTGACCGCGACCATAGCGTTCTCGACCGGCACCTCCTGGGGCTCCTTCGCGCTGATGATGCCGGTGGCGCTGCCGGTGGCCTTCAGCTACTCCGGCGGTGATACCGGCGTGCTCGTCTACCAGACAGTGGCAGCAATCGCTGGCGGCGGCATATTCGGCGATCATGCCTCACCGGTTTCGGACACCACGGTGCTCGCCTCCCTGGGCGCGGGCAGTGACCACATGGACCACGTGATCACCCAGCTGCCCTATGCGCTGGCCATGGCCGGGGTGACGCTGTTGATCTACGTGCTGGTCTGAGCGTCCAGCCGTGGCCGGGTCAGGACCGGCCAGTAGGCGACGAAAAAAGTTCCGAACGCCAGCGTCCAGCAACCGGCGGCCAGCCAGAGCCAGGTCAGGTACTCGCTCGGGATGACGACCGGACCAACGATGCGCGCCAGCGCGGCCAGATGAATAGCGGCGAAGCAGATCAGCTCCGCCGACCGCGCGCGCAGCCCTCGACCGGTGTGTCCGAGCGCGCTGCGCGTCATCATCGCCAGCATCAGGGACGCCATGGCGCCCACGGTCAGCGCGTGCAGCGCCAGGCTCGGCTCCAGGGCCCGGAGCAGAAAGTGAGCCGGGATCCAGAGGTAGGCGAGGGGCAACGCGAGCAGCAACGGGTCGCGGAGCGTCTGCCAGGGTTTCCAGAGCGCCAGGCGCTGCAGGTGCAGGAGCGCGCTGGCGGCAAAGAACAGGAGCCAGCCATTACCCTTCGTGGCAACGCCGAAGAGATCTGCAGCCAGTAGAACCAGAGCCAAGCCGATGACCATGACCTCGAGCAGTGGCCAGCTCCGGGCGTTCAAGCCGTTGATCGCGTTGTTCGAGAACGCCGGAATCACCCGGCCACCAATGACGATCATCAGCAGCAGGATCAGATCCATGGCCACAGTTGGTAAGTGCATGTAACCCGTTGCCGCGAAGCGTATGGCCAGGCCGTGCAGCACGGCGGCCACCGTCAGAGCCGAGAGCAGCGCCGGGACGAAGTAGTTGCGCCGGTTGCTCGCTCGGATGATCGGAACACCGAGCGCCAGCGTCGCGGCGAGAAGAAAGCCGCCGTCCAGTAGCACGGGCAGTAAGCCCGGGCTGAACCAGTTGGCCAGGCGTGCGGCGAGCCAGAGTGCGAAGAGAGTGGCTAGCGGGGTCCCGGCAGGTGTCGCCAGGCCGGTCCAGTTGCGAACCGCGGTCAGGAGAAAGCCGACGATGACAGCCGCAGCGAAGCCGAAGATCATCTCGTGACCGTGCCAGAGCAGCGGCGCGATCGCCGGCAGAGGCGCTTCTGCCGGGCTGAAGCTGAGTATCCAGAGCGGCAGGCTGACCAGCGCGAATCCTGCGGCACCGAGATAAAATGGTCGGAAACCGACGCTGAGGAATGGATGATTCATGTCGGTCGGGAAGGATCGAGGTGATCCAGAAAGCTAGTTTTTACTCCAGGGATGTGCGCTAACTCATTAATCTGCATAAAGAATTTGCAATATCGTTCGGCTCCAGGTAGGTTGCCGTCAACTCTGTCGAGGACGTCTGCATTGGCTGTTCGCAAGATCGTCATTCTCAATCCCAAAGGCGGGTCGGGTAAGACCACCATCGCCACCAATCTGGCCGCCTACTATGCCAGTTCCGGCCAGCCCTCCGCGCTAATGGACTACGATTCTCAAGGGTCCAGTACCCGCTGGCTCAGCCGGCGCGACGCCGAGGCACCCTACATTCACGGTATCGCCAGCTACGAAAACCATGCGGGGCAGACGCGGTCATTTGCGCTGCGCGTGCCTGCGGAGGTGGAGCGGGTCGTGGTGGACACGCCGGCCGCTTTCAACAAGCACGAGCTGGTGGACTACGTGCGCGGTGCGGACAAGATTCTGGTGCCCGTGCTGCCGTCCGAGATTGATATCCACGCGGCGACGCGAACCATTGCCGACCTGCTGCTGGTAGCCAAGATCGCCCGCCACGAAGATCGGCTGGCGGTTGTCGCCAACCGGGTGAAACGCAACACAGTGGTGTTCCGCTCGTTGATGAAGTTTCTCGAGTCGCTGGAGATCCCTGTCGCAGCGGTGCTGCGCGATACCCAGAATTACATCCGCACTGCCTCTGAAGGCCAGGGCCTGCTCGAGCTGAAGAAGGCCGACGTCACCAAGGACCTGGTGCAGTGGAAGCGGCTGGTTGCCTGGCTCGAGTCGGATAACCCGCGCGCCCGCCCTGAGCCAGAGCCGATTCCAGTCACCTCCGAATCGAAGCTGCGACCGCACTATCGGCTGCAATGAGCGAGCTGCCGCCGGAAGGTTTTCTGATTGCCGAGGGCACTGACCCGGCAGAAGACCTGATCGGGCCCTTCTACCTGAAGCGCAGCGACAGCAGCTGCGAAACAGGCCTGCTCACGGAGTCCCGTCACACCAACAAGCTCGGCACCGTGCACGGCGGGGTGCTGATGACTTTCGCTGACTACACGCTCTGCGCCGTGGGCAAAACCGGCAGCAGCGACGACAGCATCGTCACCGTATCTCTCACCACGGAGTTCGTCCGGGCCGCTCCGGCCGCTGAGTGGCTGCGTGGTGAGGGGACGATCAGCCGGCGGACCCGGTCTCTTGTTTTCGTTCAGGGGCGCTTGTGTCATGGTGACTCCGTCATCATGACGTTCAGTGGTATCGGCAAGAGAATTCCGGGGGAATCCTGATCATGTGGACCGACGAGAACGCTGCCTCGGCAGCGCTGTACGACCGTGCCCGGGCGGTGATGCCGGGAGGCAGCACCCGCGCCGCGGTCTGGCTGGATCCCTACCCGCCCTATATCGCTCGGGGGGAGGGCGCCTACGTTTACGACGTGGACGGTACCGAGTATCTGGACCTGACCAACAACCTCGGCGTGCTCATCCACGGCCACGCGCACCCGGAGGTGGTGGCAGCCGTTCGAGATCAGACGGGTCTCGGCAGCTGCTTCGCCCTGCCCACCGCATCCGAGGTGGATCTGGCCGAGCTGATCTGCGGCCGGGTGGCCGGCTTCGAGCGGATCCGCTTCATCAACACCGGCTCGGAAGCGGTAGGGTTGGCGCTGAAGATCGCCCGGTCCTTCACTGGTCGTTCGAAGATCGTGAAGCTCGAAGGGATCTATCACGGCTCCAACGATTTTGCGGAGATCAGCAACTACTCGACGCCGGACAACTGGGGCAACACGCCGGCCGCGGTGCCCACCGTGCGCGGCACGCCACAGGGCCTGCTCGATTCCGTGCTGGTCACGCCGACCAACGACCTGGCTGCGGCCGAGGCGTTGCTTGCTGATCAGGCGGGGGAGATCGCCGCGGTCATCGTCGACCCGGTCCCTCCACGGGCCGGCATGCAGCCGCTCGACGCCGAGTTCGTCGAGGGGCTGCGGAAGATCACGCGGGAGCTGGGAATCCTTCTGATCTACGACGAGGTGATTGCGTTCCGCTTCGGCCATGGTGGCGCCCAGACCCGGTTCGGCGGTGAGCCGGATCTGACCGCGCTCGGCAAGATCATTGGCGGCGGCTATCCGGTCGGCGCCGTGGCCGGTTCCGCTGAGGTGATGGAGGCCACTGCCCGAGACGTGGGTTCGAGCGGGACCTTCACCGCCAACCCGGTCACCATGCGGGCCGGACATGCCTCCATGTCCCTGCTCACCCCGGAGCGCTTTCAGGCGCTGGATGCGCTTGGCGAGCGGGTACTGGCGGCAGCCAACGGCTTGCTGAAGGAAGCGGCGATTACCGGTCAGGTCTGCGGAACCGGCTCGATCGCCAGCATCTACTTTCATGATCGGGACGTGCGCGATTACCGCAGCTACTACAAGCAGCCACAGGAAGCGGCAGCATCCAGTGCCTTCCACCTCGCCATGCTGAAGCGTGGCGTGCTGATTGCGCCGACTGCCACCTGCTTCTTCTCCACCGCGGTCACGGCGGCGGATGAGGATCGGTTTCTCAGCGCCTTTCAGGACAGCCTGAAGGATGTGCGCGAAGCGCTCGCATGAGCTGGCTTTGGCGAGGATTGTTGGTCCTGCTGGCGCTGCTGGCCGGGATCGGCTTCTTCCTGAGCTATCAGCTCGAAGCACCGGTTCCGGATGACCCGGCAACCCTCTCTGCGGCTGGTCTTGCCGGGCCCGCCAGCATCCGTTACGACCAGCGCCGACGCCCATTCGTAGAAGCCGGTAGCTTCACCGATGCGGTCTTCGTGCAGGGTTGGCTGCACGCCCGGGAGCGTTACTGGCAGATGGAGCTGCTGCGTCGTGCGGGCAAGGGCCGCCTGGCGGAGCTGCTCGGCGGCGGCCTGCTCGCAACCGATATCGAGATCACCCTTGCCGGCGTGCCGGCCATGACCGAGCAGATGATCGAGAACGCCAGCCTGGAAACTCTGGCAGTCGTCGACGCCTACGTCGCCGGCATCAACCTGGCGGTAGAGACGCTGGCGGCGCCTCTGGAGTTCCGGCTGCTTGGTGCGGCGCCAACCCCCTGGACCCGGGAAGACGTGTTTGCCATTGGCGGCATCATGGCCTTTCAGTCCGGGCGCAACATGCGCAACGAGCTGCTCAGGCTGTCGCTGTTGAGCGGGCTGGATGAGGAGCTGGCTGCGCTCTTCGCGGATCGTTCCTCGCTGGACCTGCCGGCGCAGGTCAACTTCGACCGCTACCTGGCCATGGAGCGCGCGCTGACGCAGGACCAGCCTTACTTTCAGCCGCCGCTCCTCGGCAGCAACGGCTGGGTCGTGGCGCCGGATCGCACGGACTCCGGGCATGCGCTGTTCGCTTTCGACTCCCATGATGGCTGGGGCATGCCCAGCCTTTTTTACGAGGTGCACCTTTTCTTTCCGGGGGAATCGGTTCGCGGCTTCTCCGTGCCCGGTTTGCCTGGCGTGATCAACGGCTTCAATGAGTTCATGGCCTGGGGCTTCACGAACATCGGTGATTCTCAGGACCTGTTTCTCGAAACCCGGGACCCGAACAACCCCATGCGCTTCAAGGGCCGCGAAGGCTGGTACCAGGCAGCAACGGAAACCGTTCGCATTCCTGTCAGCGGTGCCGAAGCGCACGAGCTGGAGATCGTGCACACTGAAAACGGGCCGCTGGTGCAGGCTGACCCGCCGTTGTCTCTGCGCTGGTCAGCCCGCGAAATCGGCACAGACTACGGTCTGGATGCGCTGTTCCTGTTGAATCGCGCCACCTCGTTCGCGGACTTCATGGCCGCAATCGACCAGTTCCCGGCGCCGAGCGCTAACGTCACCTACGCGGACGTGGAGGGCAACATCGTTTTCCGCACGCTGGGCCTGTTACCGCGGCGCGGCAAGGGCGACGGGCTGCTGCCACAGGCGGCGGATGATCCGGACAGCGACTGGCTCGGGCTGCTGCCTCTGGAGTGGACCGAAGGAGTGGTGAACCTGCCCCGTTCCGTCAACCCGGAATCCGGGCATCTGATCAAGGCCAACGCCCGGGTGCTGCCGGAACCGCCGCTGATTTCGGCAGACAACGCGCCCGGCTACCGACAGGCCCGGCTGGAAGAACTGCTCGCTGCCGAGCCTGCGGTCGGCTTCGGCGACATGACGCGCTGGCAGGGCGACTGGCACAACAAGCAGGCCGAGTGGCTGCTGCCGGAGCTGCTGCCGCTGGCTGCCGAGCACGCTGACAGCGAGGCCTACGGCCTGCTGTCGACCTGGCAGAAGTCGCCGGTGAACGAGCCCGAGCTGCTTGCGCCGCTGCTCTTCAACGACTGGTACATCGCCATCGCCTCGGAGGTGTTCGAGCCGGTGTTGGGCGCTGACAGGTATCAGGCGCTGCTCGCCAACAGCTACGTAATGAACCATGCCCTCGATCGCCTGATTCTCGATGACGGCACCTCACCCTGGTGGGGCGGGGAGAAAGCGGTGCGAGTGGCGCGAGCATTTGAGGCGGTCCTTGCTGCGCGTGCGGAAGAAAGCGTTCCAGACAGCTGGGGGGCAGCGCATGGCCTGCTGTTCCGGCACGAGATGAGCGGTGCGGTGCCGGGCCTCGGACGCATCATCGATCGCGGTCCCTTTGCCTGGGGGGGTGGCAACCCGACGGTTGGCCGGGCCCGCTTCCGTTACGATCGGCCGTATGCGGCTACCGGCGGGGCTACCGTGCGCCTGGTGGTGGAGCTGAGCGAGCCGATGCGGATCGGTGCCGTCATGCCTGGCGGCCAGTCCGGTCATCCTGCCAGCCCGCACTACGATGATCAGATTGCCACCTGGATGGCGAGAGAGCTGGACGTGATTCACGCTCGCGCTGAAGATGCGGGAGCGGTGGTCACCACCCTGGTGCCACCGGCTGAGTGAACTGGTGAGGGAGGTTGTTGTGAGTAAAGGTACGCGGGTGCTGATCCTGCTCTGTCTGGTTGGCAGTGCGGCCGGTGCCGTGCAAAGCGCGGCCGAAGATCGGCCGCGGGCCAGGGACATCGGGGTGCAGATCGGCATTTTCCCTCCGGGCCCGCTGAACGCGATCACTGATGTGGAGGGCGTGCTGGTGGGTCACGCCACCAAGATCGAAGGGGACGACATCCGTACCGGCGTCACCGCCATCATCCCCGGCCCCGGCAACCTCTACACGCACCCGATGCCGGCCTGGATTCACTCGGGCAACGGCTACGGCAAGCTGATCGGCGAGACCCAGGTCCGGGAATTCGGCGAGATCGAGACGCCCATCCTGCTCACCTGCACCCTCTGCGTCTGGCAGGCGGCGGACGCGCTGAAAGCCTGGACCTACGAGCAGCCGGGGATGGGAGAGCACACGGTGAACCCGATCGTCGGCGAAACCAACGACGCCACCGTCAACAACATGTGGGCCAACCCGATCGGTCGGCCGGAAGTCTTTGCGGCCTTGAACAGCGCCAGCGCCGGTCCGGTTGCGGAGGGCAGCGTCGGGGCAGGCACCGGCACCCAGGCCTTCGGCTTCAAGGGTGGCATCGGCACCAGCTCCCGGGTGCTGCCCGAGGCGCTTGGCGGCTACAGCATCGGCGTGCTGGTGCAGACGAACTTCGGTGGGGTGCTCACCATCAACGGTGCTCCAGTCGGACGGGCGCTGGGCGAGTTTCCCTATCGGGCGGAGACGATGCCGGAAGACGAGGATATTGAAGACGGCTCGATCATGATGGTGGTGGCGACCGACGCGCCGTTGAACCCGACCAACCTGGAACGGCTGGCAAAGCGTGCCATGATGGGCATCGCCAGAACCGGCTCCTACGCCAGCAACGGCTCGGGTGATTACGTGATCGCCTTTTCCACCCATCCTGAGGTGCGTCAGCCGCGACAGAGCCTGGCGCCGGTCAGCGGGCCGCGACTGGTTAACGCAGCCATGTCGCCGCTGTTTCTGGCGACGGTGGAGGCGACGGAAGAGGCGGTGATCAACGCGCTGCTGAAGGCAACGACGGTGAGCAGCAGCCGTGGCGAGCGGCGGGCGATTGACATCGATGCCGTGCGGAAAGTGCTCGAGCAGCACAACGCCACTGACTGGGACGAGAAGCTGCCACCCCGTGGCGGTTAGCAGTAAGGGAATTGACGGGAATAGAAGGGGACAGACCATGAGTTACGCGAAGCCTGAATACCTGATCGAAGCACAAGCGCTGGCGGATCGTCTGAACGACGCCGGCCTGAAGATCTTCGACGCCACCGTGCACCTGGTGCCGGCAGAAAAGGGATACCGCGCCGAGTCGGGGCTGGCGGATTACGAGCAGGGCCACATCCCGGGTGCCGCGTTCCTCGACCAGATTCGCGCGGTGTCGGATACCAGCACCGGGCTCGGCTTCTCGCTGCCGGCGCCGGACGCGCTGCAGGCTGGACTACGCGATGCCGGGATCTGCGAGGGAGATCGGGTGGTCGTTTACTCGACCGGGCACATGATGTGGGCCACCAGGGCCTGGTGGCTCCTGCATTACGCCGGCCTCAGTGACGTCGCGGTGCTGAACGGCGGCTTCAGAGCCTGGCAGCAGGCCGGGCTCGACGTCAGCACCGAATCCGTGACCTATGCCGCCGGCGATGTAACCGTCCGACCGAGGCCCGAGCGCTTCGTTGACCAGGCGGAAGTGCTGGCGGCTATCGGCAACGACGCCGTCTGCACGGTGAACGCCTTGTCACCGGACGTGTACACGGGCGAAGGCAAGATGAGCTACGGGCGCAAAGGCCACATCACCGGCTCGGTGAACGTCTACTACGATGAGCTGCTCGACGAGGGCCGATTCCGCCCGGCGGAAGCGCTGGAAGCAGCGCTGTCGAGCAAAGGGCTGCTCGCTGCCAATCGGGTCATCGCCTACTGCGGTGGTGGGATCTCAGCAACCATCGACGCGCTGGCCTGTCTGCTGGTCGGCAAAGAGGCTGTCGCTGTCTACGATGGCTCCATGTCGGAGTGGGTTCGGGACGAAAGCCTGCCCATGACCGAGGGCGCTGAGCCTGGCTGACTGAAGGCCGCCGCTCAACGGGCCATTGCGTAAAACTCGTCGTTCGGTCGCATCGCGGACAGGTTGGCCAGACGGTTGCTCTGGGCGAAGAAAGCGCTGATGGCGCCGATGTCCCAGATGTCGTCGTCAGTGAAGCCGTGGTCACGCAATGCTGCAAAGTCCTTATCGCTCACCGTGGCCGCCTCCCGGCTGACCTTCATGGCGAAATCGAGCATGGCCCGCTGGCGGTCCGTTACGTCTGCCTTGCGATAGTTGATGGCGACCTGGTCGGCGATCAGCGGGTTCTTCGCGCGAATCCGGAGAATGGCGCCGTGAGCAACCACGCAGTACTGGCACTCGTTGGCGGCTGAGGTGGCGACCACGATCATTTCCCGCTCCGCCTTGCTGAGCCCGCTGTCCTTCTCCATGAGCGCATCATGGTGGGCGAAGAACGCCCGGAACTCGTCCGGCCGGTGGGCAAGCGCCAGGAACACGTTCGGCACGAAGCCCGACTTTTCCTGCACGGCCTCGATCCGGCTGCGGATGTCGTCCGGCAGGTCCTTAAGCTTCGGTACCGGGAAGCGGCTGACGGGCTGATCTGACATCTGAAGTTCCTGCGGCTTGAAGGTGAAGGGCCCAGTCTAGTGCTTTCAGAGGTGACGCAGGAAGGACTCCGGGTTGTTCAGAAAAGCCCGGGTCAGGCTGACGTGCTCCACGTCGTCCCAATCCACCGGCGCAGGTGGAGACTGATTGAAGTCCAGGATCTGCGCTTCCGGTAGCGCCATCAGGATCGGCGAGTGGGTTGCGATGATGAACTGGGCGCCGCCCGCGACGGCATCCTGGATCATGGCGATGAGAGCGATGACGTTGGTGGGGGAGAGCGGGGTCTCCGGTTCGTCCATCAGGTAGAGGCCGGCCTTGTTGATCCTGGCGCGAAACAGGTCCAGGTACAGCTCGCCGTGTGACCGCGCAAAGGGATCAGCGCCGTAGCGCTGCCGCAGCGCTTCCGATTGAGCGCGAGCCATCGCCACGGCCCGCTCTCTGCCCCAGTCGCCGGTAATGCTCTCGGCGAGCTCCGACGCGATCGTTTCGTGCTCGCGGGTTGCCGTCTGCACGGATTGCAGAAAGCCAGTGACATCATCGGCACGGAAGAAAAACCCGTGCCGAACGGGTGCGCTGCGGGCGAAGCGGAACGACGGCAGGGCAGCTCTTGCCGAGGTCATCAGCGGATGGTCTTCCACCGCCTGCTGGCCAAGGGACGGCAGCCGGTGGCCGGCGGCGATGATCTCCAGCAGCGTCGATTTCCCGCAACCGTTGTCGCCGATCAGAAAGGTGACGGGCGCTGTGAAGTCGAGCCCCTCGAACGACTCGAACAGAGGCAACGTGAAGGGATGGCCCTCACCGGCCTCCCGCAGCGTCAGGGAGCGCAGCAGCGTCATCGCGCCCGGTCAGCCGTCAGGCTTTTCTTGAGCGTTGCGTCTGGCGTCAAACAGCTCGCCATAACCCGGATACCCGTTCAGCACCTCGATGGCCACACCCAGCGGCGGGCCAACCGCTTCGCGCAGCAGCTCCGGGGTCGGCAGCTCGCGCCCGGCCGCCAGTTCCGCATCCACGTGTGCCTGCATCTGCCGGAACACCTCTGCCCGACGCTGCTGCTCTTCGGCCTCCAGCTTCCCTTCGAAAAACAGGCGGTTCCCCCAGGGATCCTCGATGACGACCTCGGGAAACTCGTAGGGCGGTGCCCTCTGGATCTCGACGGAGTTCGGCCGGCGGCTGTTCCACTCTGCCGCGAGGGTATCCAGATGGGTGACGTCCAGGTGGATAGACGCTGGTCCGGGCGCATCGGGGTGTTCGTTCAGCATGAAGGTGAACTGGCCCCGTGACAGGAAGCCGACGGCCGGCAACCCGGGCGCTTCCCGCCACTCGGAGTCGAGGTTGAATCCCAGCCAGCCGACGTAGTGCGCCAGTGCCTGATCGAAGTCGCCAACCCGAAGGGCGGGACGTGGTGCGTGCAGCTCGGGTTCGGTGGGAGTTTTGCCGCCCATGATTGCCTCCTCCAGAAGCTCCGGGCATTCTGATCCGATCGTTCCGGCTGCGCAATTTGCCCGGCGCGGGCCTACGACGACGCAATGACTAAGGGCTGACCGCGGAACGACAGAGCTTTAGAGACAAAGCTGTAGAAAGGCTATGAAGAGAAAAATCGGTTTCATCGGCTGCGGCCACATTGCCAGGTTTCACGCCCGCAACGTGCGCGACGCCATCACCCGGCACGGCATCGATATGGAGTACGACGCGGTCTGTGATCTCGATCTGGACCGGGCTCGGGCGTTCGCGGAGATCGGCGGATGCTCACTGGTAACGACCCGGGCCGAGGAGGTGATCGACGCCTGCGATGTGATCTACATCTGCACGGAAACCGCTTCGCATCAACAGCTGGTGGCAGCGGCGGTGGCAGCCGGCAAACACATCTTCTGCGAGAAACCGCTGGCGCCGAGCCTCGAGGACGCCAGAGCGATGGCGGAGGTTGTCGTTGGCGCTGGGATCACCCATCAGGTCGGTCTGGTGCTCCACTTCAGCCCCGTGTACCGGGTGCTCGCGGCGCTGATGGAGGACGATCTGGGGCCGCTGCTGTCGGCCCACATGCGCGACGATCAGTGCTTCCCCATAGGCGATCACTACGGATCGACCTGGCGAGCAGATCCTGCGCGGGCCGGTAGCGGCACCCTGCTCGAGCACTCTATCCACGACCTGGACCTGTTCCGGCGGCTGTTCGGGGAGATAAGCGCCGTTCAGTGTCATACCCGGGAAACCTCAGGTCATGCGGGCATCGAGGATGTGGCGCACGTTCGCTTCCTGCATCAGGCCGGCCACAGCAGCACGCTGGCGAGCATCTGGCATGCCATGCCGGAACGGCAGTCGAGCCGCTCGCTGGAGATCTTCTTCGAGCAGGCCCGGTTTACCACGGAAAGCGACTACTTCGGCGCGATCAGGGTAGAACCCGCCGGTCAGGAGGCACACACGCTTTCGCACGACGAGGTGCTCAACCGGTTCATGGACCTCGAAGGTCTGAACCCGGCAGACGAAGATCTGCGCAGCCTGGCAGGCCTGGGTGATCGCCGTTTTCTCGAAGCCGTGGTCCGGGGCGAGCCGGCCACCCCTTCGTTTGCCGATGCGCTCCGTGCGCATGAGATCGTCGATGCCTGTTATCGGAGCGCCGCCTCGGAACCGCTGCCGGGACAGACCATCGCCCCGGAAGGCTGAGTTTCTGCTGGCGACGGCCATTTCCGCGGCCAGGTCAACCGATGAGGCCCTGCTGCGTTGATTAGGATATGAGCAGTTCAAGCCAGTCCCTGACCAGCGCTGAATCCAGCGAAGCCTATCGAGCGGCCAACCACTTCGGGCTCGGCGCCTGCGCCGCAGATCTGCAGGCAGCGCGGGCAGATCCACGGGGTTGGCTGCAGGCACAACTCGAGCCCCTATCTCCTGGGCCGCCGGCGCCGCCAAGCCGGCAGGTGCTTAATGAATCTCTGGCTGCCCGATCTGCGCGGCGACAGGCTCAACAAGGTGCGGATGGCGATCCTGAGAGGATCGCTGCGCTCGAAGCGGAGCAGAAGCGGTTCAGGCGCCAGGCCCGTGGTCAGCTCAGCGAGCAGACCATCGCCCAGTTCGAGCACCTGGCGGGCACGGCTGCGCCGTATCAGGAGCGCCTGGTGCGCTTCTGGTTCAACCACTTCACGGTGTCGGTCCAGGGCCGGCCGCAACTCATTGGTGCCTGCCTGCCGTTCGAGAACGAGGTGATCCGGCCGGGGCTCGGCGGGCACTTCGCCGACCTGCTGCTGAACGTCACTGCACATCCGGTGATGCTGTCCTACCTGGACAATGCCCAGTCCATCGGCCCGGATTCGCGGGCCGGCCGGCGCAGCGGCCGGGGGCTCAACGAAAACCTGGCCAGGGAAATCCTCGAGCTGCATACCCTGGGTGTCGACGGCGGCTACCAGCAGGATGACATCAGGGCGCTCGCCGCCATGCTCACAGGCTGGACGGTCGGCAACGAACGCCTGCGCCGGCTCGGCGCGGAACCGGGCGCCTTTGCCTTCGTGCCGGTGATGCATCAGCCCGGCGCCCAGACGTTTCTCGGCAGGCGCTACCCGGAAGGAGGCCAGGAGCAGGCGCTGCAGGCACTGCGAGATCTTGCCAGCCACCCAGCCACGGCCGGGTTCGTCGCCGGGAAGCTGGTTCGGCACTTCGTTGCCGATCAGCCGCCGGCAGGCGTCGTCGAGCAGATCAGCCGGGTTTTTCAGGAAACGGACGGGCACCTGCCGAGCCTGCATCGGGCGCTGACGGAGTTGCCGCAAGCCTGGTCAACAGCCGAGCGCAAGCTGAAAACGCCCTACGAACTCGTGCTCTCGGCCCATCGCGGCCTGGCGCTGCCGGTGCAGCGTCCCGGCCAGGTGCTGGGGCCACTCAGGACCATGAACCACGTGCCGTTCACCGCGCCCTCGCCAGCCGGATGGCCGGATGAGCGGGCGCACTGGAGTGCACCCAGCGCCCTGATCCAGCGGCTCGAGTGGGGCGTCGCTTACGCCAGCCGGGCTGCCAACCAGGTGGACGTCCGCGCTGTCACCGACCTGCTCGTCGCCGCCGAGAGCAGCGAGCTGGCCGGCAGCCTGTCCCGGGCCGAAAGCCCAGCCCAGGCGCTGGGCTTGTTGCTGGCATCCCCGGACTTTCAATGGAGGTGATCGGATGATCTCGCGAAGAACCCTGTTGGGCTCCGCTGCCGTCAGTCTCATCTGGCCGGGCGCGTCAGCTCTGGCTGGCCCGACCAGCGATCCCAGGTTTGTGCTGCTGATTCTGCGTGGCGGGCTCGATGGTCTGGCTGCGGTACCTGCCTACGGTGACCGGGCCTATCAGCGGGCACGGGGTGGTCTGGCTGGTCCGGAACCGGGGGCTGTCGGCGGTGGGCTCGACCTGGACGGCTACTTCGCTCTGCATCCGTCCCTCGTCGGTCTGCATGCCCTCTATCGGCAACAGCAGATGGCCGTGGTGCACGCGGTCGCGCCTCCCTACAGCGCGCGATCCCACTTCGATGGCCAGGACGTGCTGGAGGCGGGCGTCCGCGAGCCGACAGCCACCAGCTCCGGCTGGCTGTACCGCTCACTGTCGCTGCTGCCCGGCGCCACAGATCCCACCCGGACCGCTCTGGCGCTGGGTGGCTCGGTGCCGCTGGTGCTGCGCGGTTCTCAGCCGGTGGGCGCCTGGGCGCCGGATGCGCTCCCGGCACCGGACGAAGACACCCTGGCGCGGGTGCTGCGGCTGTATGCGGCGGATCCGTTGCTCGGACCCAGCCTCGAGAAGGGCATGGCAACGGCAGAGATGGCTGCGGTGAGCCAGCGGGTTGGTCGCGGTGATCTGACCGACCTGGCGCGTGCCGCTGCTGGCTTTCTCACTCATCCGGAGGGCCCACGGATCGCAGTCCTGGAGGCGGGCGGCTGGGATACCCACGCGAACCAGCAGGCTCAGCTCAACAACCGCCTCAGCAACTTCGATCGGGCGATTGCCGAGCTGCACGACGGCCTCGGCGATTACTGGCGGCAGACGGTGGTGCTGGTGGTCACCGAGTTCGGGCGCACCGTGGCTATGAACGGCACCAATGGCACCGATCACGGGGTTGGCGGCGTGGCTTTTGCGCTGGGCGGGGCGATTGCCGGTGGCCGGATTTACGGCGACTGGCCGGGGCTGGCCAACCTCCACGAAGGCAGAGACCTGCGGCCGACGACCGATCTGCGCAGCGTCTTCCGGTCGGTGCTGACCGCACATCTAGGGGTGGACGGCAATGCCGTGGACGCCCTGGTGTTCCCCGATGACCGGGTGCCTGCCATCGAAGGGCTGATTCGAGCCTGAACGGGTGGCCCCAGCCCTTTCCTCGCCACTTTGGCCCTGCTAACTTCGGCGCCAGTGATAGGTGGATGTCAGGGGAAACCATGAAGAGATTGGGCGCGGTGCTCTACAACGATTTCGAGCTGCTGGATGCGTACGGACCGCTGGAGATGTTCGGCTGCCTGGGCGAGCAGGTGGAGATTGTTGTGATCGCGGAGGAGAAAGGTCCGGTGAAGTCGTCCGGCGGCCCGAAGACGCTGGCGGAATACGACTTCAATGATGCCCCGGAACTGGATCTGATCCTGCTGCCCGGCGGCTTCGGCACCATCCCGGAGCTGGAAAACGAAGCGATGCTGAACTTCCTGCGCGAGCGCGGGCCGAAATCAGAAATCACCATGAGCGTCTGCTCCGGTTCAGCCCTGCTGGCCAAGGCCGGCCTGCTCGACGGGCTGCCGGCCACCTCAAACAAGATGTTCTTCTCGTTGGCGAGCACCCAGAGCGACGCGGTCAAGTGGAAAGAGGCGGCCCGCTGGGTGGATGCGGGACAGTACGTCACCTCGTCCGGGGTGTCGGCCGGCACCGACATGGCGCTGGCGGTCATCGCCCGGCTGTTTGGCGCTGAAGCGGCGGATTCCGTTGCGCGCTTCACTGAGTATCAGTGGCACACGGACGCCGACGATGACCCGTTCAAGGCCTACCTGAATCAGGCTGAAGGCCTGCCTGGCTGAGCGCCCATGGCTGACCGGGAGCTGAGCACCGCCCAGACCATCATCCGGCTGGTACTGCTGTCAGCCATCTTCCCGCTGCTGCTGTTTCCGTTTGCCGGCCGCTGGGACTGGGGCATGGGCTGGGCGCTGGTGGCCATCATCGCCGCCGCCACCCTGCTCAGCCGCATTCTGCTGCTGCGCGTGCACCCGGATCTGATCGACGAACGGGCAAGCTCGCTGGACGCGGAGAACGCCAAACCCTGGGACAAAGTGCTGGCGCCGGCCATGGGCCTGACGCCTATGCTGGTGCTGGTGGTGGCTGGGCTCGACGAGCGCTTCCAGTGGTCGACGCCGTTCGCCCTGTGGGCGCAGCTGACCGGGCTGCTGCTCGCGGCGGTGGGTTACGGCATCGCCACCTGGGCCATGCTGGCGAACCGGTTCTTTTCCGGCGTGGTGCGGATACAGACCGAGCGCGGTCACCAGACCGTCGACGCTGGCCCCTATCGTTTCGTTCGCCACCCCGGCTACGCCGGCAGCCTGCTGGCCGGCCTCGGCTTTCCGCTGGCGCTGTCCTCGACCTGGGCGTTTCTGCCGTTGCTGGTGGTGTTCCTGGTCACGGTGATCCGGACCCGATTGGAGGACCTGACGCTGCGTGAGGAGCTCACCGGCTACGTGGAGTTCAGCGAGCGTACCCGCTATCGGCTGCTGCCCGGGGTCTGGTAGCCAACCCTGCCAGGACGTTAGCTGGTCCTGTCTGCGTTTCTACTTGAACAGATCGTCCAGTCGCGCTTTTGCCTCCGCTTCTTTCGACTTAGGCGCTTCGCTCTCCGTTGGCTCCTCTGCCGCTTCGTCGGCTTGCTCAGAACCGAACAGCGCCTGCAGCTGATCTTTGGCAGCACCGGCTCGACTGCTGCGCTCGCCGCTGAAGGCGCCGGCATCGGGTCGGAACCAGTCACAGAAGTTGGCGTTCTCTTTGACCACGGGCGGGTCGGCCCGGTCTTCATCGCAGGCGCCTGTGACATCAGGCCGGTAGTGGCGGCAGAAACGACAGCAATGCAGCGCTTCGAAGCACTCCGGGCACTGCTCGTGACGGCTGATGGGGCGGGGCACGTCGTTCAGATCAGCACCGCAGTTCCAGCATCTGAGCTCAGCTGCCGACATGATCGTCCTCCTCGCCGTGATCGAAGTCATCTCCCAGGTTGTCCCGATTCGGCGTGCTGTCCATTACCGTCGTCGAGCCGAGGTCCCGGGCCCGTCGCACCACATTGTCGCCAAAGCGGGCGGAAAGCTCATCCAGCGTGGTTTCCAGACGCCGCTCCCGGTCGTCGCTGAAGAGATCGCGCTGGGTGGCGGTGCTCGGTCGAATCAGGTCGAAGGCGGTCAGGCCGACCAGGCGGAAGGGTCCGGGCTCGTCGAACCGGTCCAGCAGGCTGATGCCCGCCTCGAACAGTTCCTGGGCCACGTCGCTCGGTGCGGCCAGCGTGCACTGCCGGGAGACGAGCTTGAAGCTCGTGGTCTTCAGGCGCACCCGCACGCCACCGGCGCGCAGCTCTTTGCGGCGCAGGCGCCGGGCGATGCGGTCGGCAGAGCGCTGCAGGTGCCGGGCGATGTCCGCCCGCTCCACCACGTCTTCGTTCAGTGTCCGCTCCGAGCCCATGCTCCGGCTCTTGCGGCTGCCCTCTACCCGGCGCGGGTCGCGGCCGTGCGCCAGCTCGTAGAAGTGCCCGCCGACGCTGCCCAGCTGATTCCTGAGCTCGGCCGGGTCGGCGGCGGCCACATCGCCGATGGTTTCGTAGCCGAAGCGGGCCAGCTTCTCCTGCGTTTTCGGGCCGGCGCCCCAGAGTCGGGAGACTGGCAACCCGGCCAGCCAGCTGACCGTATCTTCCGGCGGCACAACGAGCAGCCCCTGCGGCTTGCAGACCCCTGATGCGACTTTGGCCACATACTTGCTGGCCGCCACGCCAACCGAGACGTGCAGCCCGGTGGCTTCCAGCACCGCATCTTTGATCTTTTGGCCCATCTCGCTCGCCGCCCCGAAGATATGCTCCGCGCCCGTCATCTCGAGGAAAGCTTCATCCAGAGAAATGGCTTCCACGTCCGGAGAGAAGTCTCTGAATACGCTCATGATCTTCGTCGACAGCTCGGTGTAGCGTTCGAACCGGGGCGGCACGACGATGGCGTGCGGGCAACGGCGCAGCGCTTCGGCCATGGGCATGGCGCTGCCGACGTGAAAAGGGCGGGCTTCGTAGCTGGCGGTGAGGACGACCCCGCGGCGGCTCTGCGGGCCGACCAGGATGGGTTTGCCGATGAGGTCGGAGTTGTCCAGTTGCTCCACGGATGCGTAGAAGGCATCCATGTCGGCGTGCACCACGGTGCGCTGCCAACGCGCCGTCATGGCTCAACTGAACCGCGAGGTTCAGGCGATGTCAGTGCCCCGACGAGCGCCCAGCAGGCGTGCTGCCAGGTGCCGGATGCCCGCTCGATCCGGAGCGGGTTTCGGCTTGAAGTCCTCCCGGCGGTCGTTGAGCGTGCGGTACTCGCACTGGCACAGACCCGGAGAGGTGCAGTTCGTAAGAGGCAGCTTGGGTGCGTTGGTGGACAGAAACCGCTTTCCGTCGAGCGCAGTAGCCGACCGGCAGCACCCTGCCGGATGATGGATGGATACCGCGCGGTAATCCCCGATGTACATTGTCCTTCCCTTCCTGAACCTGATGTCGCTATTGTCGCCGCCGCTCTGGGGGCAAAATCGGGCCTAAAAACAGCCCGTATATCAGGTACTTCCCCGCTGGTTCTTATAGTCAGCTTTGGGGGAAGATCGAAGCTACACCTATCTGGACAAATTGTGAACACCCTGTGGATAACTAATTAGGTCAAATGCTTTGACTGTTTGATCGGCATCAACTGCGTTGCCGCTACCCGAAGAAGGCGTCGAAGGGCTCGTGTCGAGGCCCGTTCTCGTCGCACACGGCGAACCGCCGATCACCGCCGTAGAAGGCAACACCCGCGTAGTCGCCGGCCTTGTTCAGCACGTAGAAACTCACGTTGAAGCGCGGCTGGCCTTCGTCGTTAAGCAACCGAGGATCGATGGTGTACGAGGCGATCCGCTGCAATGCCGCCATGCCGGCATCTTTCGGGCTCATACCCTGGCGCATGAACTCGACGATCAGAAACGATGCCAGGCTGTAGAGATTGGCTTCGCCGCGCCCGGTGGAGCCGGCTGCACCGATGTCGTTGTCCACATACAGCCCGGCGCCCAGGATGGGGGAGTCGCCGACCCGGCCCGGGACCTTCCAGGCCAGGCCGCTGGTAGTGGTCACCCCGCAGACGTCACCGGCGCCGTTCACGCCGTTGCAGTTGATGGTGCCGTAGTAGTGCTCCGGGTCGATCTTGCCCTCGGCGACCATCTCGAGCCCGGTTTCGAAGCCGGCCTGAGCTCGTGACTCGGGATCCGGATAGTGATGCGCGTCGGTGCGCCGTTTCCACTCCAGCCACAGCTCGCGGGAGCGGGGTGTGTTCAGGTCGTCCTCGATGGTGAAGCCCATGTTGCGGGCAAACCGTTGCGCGCCTTCGTCCACCAGCAGGTGGTGGTCGGTCACATCGGCAACCGCCCTGGCAACCAGAGAGGGGTTACGCACACCCTTGAGGCAGGCGACGCCGCCGGCGCGCCGCTTCGGTCCGTGCATGCAGCAGCTGTCCAGGGTGACCACACCGTCCGCGTCCGGCAGGCCGCCGAAACCGACGCTGGTGTCTTCCGGGTCCAGCTCGACGATGTTCACGCCGGCAATCAAGGCGTCCAGCACATCGTCGCCGTTGGTCATTCGCTCGAACGCCAGCTCCACGCAGGAAACCTCGCCGCCGTTCTTTGCGGTAAGGCCATTTCCGGAAGCGACAACCACCGGCTTGCTGCCGCCGCGGCGAACGGCAGGGGCTGCCTGCACGCTGCTGGCGGCGACGCCGATGGCGGTGGTGGCGAGAAAACGGCGGCGATTGAGGATTGGCATCAGGTCTCCTGAGCAGTGGTTGGCATCTCGAAGAGCATGCCACGATTGCCTCAGGCAGAGGAGAGGATTGCGGAAGGCGGCAGCCAGTCCGGTCCGGTCAGGCCTCGCCCAGCGCTTTCAGCATCCGTTTCAGCGCGAAGTGCCGGTAGCTTTCCATCAGCAGCCCCTCGATCTCCTCCCAGTCGGCATGGTCCTCTACGTCCAGATTGATCCAGCCGTTGTGGCCGGTGTAGGCGGGTATCCGGTAGCGTGGCGCGCCGGCGAGCCCAGCCTGTCGCTCGGGGCCTACCCAGAAAGAGAGGTTCATCCTGCCCGTGTAGTAGGCGGTACTGACGAAGGTTTTCTTCCCGGCCTTCCACACCGGGTTGCCGAACTGCCGTTCTTCCGAAGTTTCCGGCAGCCGCTCGCAGAGGGCGCCGAGCTCTTTCAGCACGACCTTTGCGCGCTTGCCCAGATAGGGATCAACTTCCTCGGGGCGGAACTTACGCTCCGGTGCCGGGCTCGAGAGTTTCTCCGGAAGGCTGTCGGCCAGCGATTTCGGCGCCCGCTTCTCGTACGCCTCGCGAACCCGGGCGATGACCGATTGCCAGGTGATGCCGGTGTTCAGCTCCACGCCCAGCCAGCCTTTCGGGCCGACGTAGGGCGGCACGAAGTAGTACTCGGGTTCCATCTCGGTGTAGAGCTGCTGCGCGCCGGGCGGCGAATCCAGGTTCAGCGCCACGTGGCCGTCCCCGTGATGGTTGATGGTGTAGGTGGCAAACGTCTTGCCGCGCACCTTGAAGCTCGGCGAGCCGTGCGAGAGCACTTCTTCCGTTTCCGGCAGGCCCGCCATGAGCTCGCGCACTGCCTGGCTGATGTCCCTGGCCATTGCTCCTCTCCCTCAGGAAACCATGAGCTATGATTCTCCCCCGGACCGTAGAGGTCAAACCAAGCACTCTGGGAGAAAGCAGCTTTGAAGATCGAGGACTTCGATCCCTGGCGTTCCGAGCGGCCGCTCATCGTCTACATGGATATCAAGAGCCCGTACGCCTTCATCGCCAAAGATCCGACTTACCGGATGGCGGAAGAGCTGGGCATTCAGATCGACTGGCGACCACTCACCCTCAACATCCCCAGCTACCTGGGATCCGCCAAGCTCGACAAGCAGGGCAAGGTGGAGAGTTCAGAACGGACGCCGGAACAGTGGGCGAAGGTGAAGTACGCCTATCGTGACGCCCGACGCTATGCGGCGGAGCTGGATTGCGGGCTGCGGGGCACGGAGAAGATCTGGGACACGTCCATTGCGCACATGGGCTTCTGGTGGGCTAAGGAGCAGGGTGATGAGGTGCTGCGCGCCTATCTGGATCATGTCTACCCACGCTTCTGGGTCCGTGACTTCGATGCCGAAGATGTGGCCGTGGTTGCCGCGGCGCTCGCGCAGGCGGGAGCCGACGTCGCAGGATTCGAGGACTATGTTGACGGTGAAGGTCGGTCTTTTCACGAGGCCAGCCAGCTGGCGATTTTCCAGGCCGGCATTTTTGGCGTGCCCGGCTACGTGCTCGAAGGCGAGTACTTCTTCGGGCGCGAGCACCTGCCCATGGTGCGCTGGCTGCTCGGTGGCAGGAAAGGGCCTGCCCCTGATGTGGCCAATCCGGGCATGGGTCAGGAGGGTGCGTGGTCGTGAGCCAGACTGAGCTGACCGTCCTGTTCGACTTCAAAGATCCCGCCTCTTACCTGGCGCTGGCACCGACCCGGGCGCTGATCGAGTCGCTGAACCTGAAGAGCCACTGGTATCCCTTCATCGGCAGCCCCATGAGAGCGCCGGTCGAGCCGGAAGATCCGGAAGATCGCGGCGGCTGGCACCGCTACAACAGAGCCACGTACCTGGCCCGGGACCTCATCCGCTACGCCGAGGCACGAGCGCTGCCGGCCCGGCACTTTGCCGACGGCGGGCTGTATCGCACGACCAGCGGCGAGTTCGCCGCCATGGGCTTCAACTGGGCGGTGGGGGCCGGTCCTGAGTTCGCCAGGCAATACATGGACCGGGCCTTCGAAGGCCATTGGGACGGAGCGGTGGATCTCGACGCGATTGCTGATGTGGAGATGCTGCTCCAGGCGTGCGGCATCGATGCGGAAGGTTTTGACGTCTACTGCCAGCAGGAGGGGCTCGAAGAGTTGCTGGCCCAGCGTCAGGACATCGGCGAGGCGGGTGGCTTCGCGACGCCGAGCTGCCTGCTCGACGGCGAGGCGTTCGTCGGTCGCCAGCACCTGCCGTATCTGGCTGAGCGGATACGAAGGCTCGCGAGCGGGGAGCAGCAGACATGAACTGGGACCTTCCGCACGCAGCGGCGCACGCGCCGATCTGCGCCTCGAACATGGTCGCCACGTCGCAGCCGCTGGCGACTCAGGCGGGTCTCGAGGCGCTGCGGCAGGGCGGCAACGCCGTGGATGCGGTGCTGGCCGCTGCCATCACCCTGACGGTTGTGGAGCCGAACAACAACGGCCTGGGCAGCGACGCGTTTGCCATCCTCTGGGACGGCGAGGCGCTGGTCGGACTGAACGCATCGGGCCGGGCCCCGGCGCTGATGACGGCAGATCGTTATGCGGGCCTAGAGGAGATGCCGACGCTTGGCTGGGGCGCGGTGACCGTACCGGGCGCTGTCAGTGCCTGGACTGCCCTGTCCGAGCGCTACGGGCGATTGCCGTTTGCCGACCTGTTTGAGGCTGCTATCCGTTACGCGCGCGACGGGTTTCAGGTGGGGCCGAAAACCGCTTACTACTGGAAGCTGGCGGAGCGTACCTACGCCAACTATCCCGATTTTGCCGAGCACTTCTTCCCGGCGCCCGGGCCAGGAGTACGGTTTCGCCGACCGGACATGGTCGGCTCGCTGGAACAGATCGCCGCGAGCGGTGGTGAAGCCTTCTACCGCGGCGCGCTGGCGGAAGCCATGGCGAGCGCCTCCGAGGCGGATGGCGGGGCGCTGCGCCTGGCGGATCTGGCGTCGCACCAGGCTGACTGGGTGACGCCGATCGCGCAACAATACGGCCGGGTGGCCCTGCACGAGATCCCGCCGAACGGGCAGGGCCTGGCGGCTCAGATCGCGCTGGCGTTGCTGGCGGCAGGCGGGCCGGCACCGTTCGATACCGTTGCGGGCGTGCACCGGCAGATCGAGTGCATGAAGATCGCCATCCGTGCGGCCTTCGATCACTTTGCCGACCCGGACGCCATGCGGCTGACGCCGGAGGAGCTGCTCGGTGCGGACAGCATCCGGCGTGCCGCGGCGAGCATCGGTGAGCGGGCGAGCGAGTTGCCACCGGTTGCACTGCCGGTGGGCCACGACACCGTCTACCTCTGCGCGGCTGATGCGGAGGGCCGGATGATCTCGTTCATCCAGTCGAACTACCTCGGTTTCGGCTCCGGGATCGTGATCCCGGGTACGGGCATTTCGATGCAGAATCGCGGGATGGGCTTCTCGCTGGATCCGGAGCATCCGAACTGCGTGGGTCCGGGCAAACGACCCTTCCACACCATCATCCCGGGGTTTGTCACTGAGGACGGGGCGCCACGCCTGGCGTTCGGCGTCATGGGCGGACACATGCAGCACCAGGGGCATTTTCAGATGGTGCAGCGGCTGTTCGACTACGACGAGAACCCGCAGGCGGCGAGCGACGCGCCGCGCTGGCACGTGTTCCCGGACTTCTCAGTCGGCCTCGAGCCCGGCTTTCCTGAGCCCATCGCCAAAGGGCTGGCGGCGCTCGGCCACTCGGTTCGCTACGTGGATCAGGAGCACGTGTTCGGCGGTGCGCAGCTGATACTTAAGACCGAGCACGGCTACGTCGCCGGCTCTGATCATCGTAAGGAAGGTCAGGCCGCCGGGTTCTGAGGGCCCTGACCGTTGCTTGCTTCGTGCTGCTGGAAGATCTCCCGCCAGTAGGCCTTGCCGATCCGGTCGTAGTCGCGCATCGCATCGATCATCGCGCGCCGGGCCTGCGCATCCACCAGCGCGTCGGGCAGCAGCGGGTCCAGGAGGATCGCCCTCGTCACTTCCCGGCCGATCAGCAGCGTTTCCCGGGCTGCGGCAGCGTCATCGAGGTGGGCAAGGCGGTCGGTGCTGGCCGCGAGCGCCTGCACGTTCTCATGGTAACGCCGGGCGAGCGCGTCGGTCTGCCAGAGGGCACGCGGGTCCAGTTGCTCTGGCGGTGCGAACTGCCGGATCTGGGCGCAGAGGCTGCCCGGCACCAGGCCGAGCTCGAGCAGATCTGCCCGGACCTGATCCAGCGTGCGCGCCAGGTTCGCCGGCCGCACCCACAGGCCGGAAGCCATCTCGGCGAAACCGAACAAACCAAGCGCACGCTCGTTGCCACGCACGGCAGCCTTGTTGCTGCGGGCCAGGTGGCCTACCAGCACCGTCAGCCACTCTCCCTGCCAGTCCACCAGCGAAGCCTCTGCCCGGGACCAGTTTTTCACCAGTGAGTGCAGGGTGCCGGCCCGAGATCCCAGCGCGTAGCGGCCGCGGCCGGCGCTGGTGAGCGACCCTTCCCGGACCAGGCGGGCGAGCGCCACGCGGATGCTGCCGGGATCCATCTCGAACAGGTGGCCGGCAGCAATCAGGTAGCTGGCGGAGAGGGCGCGGGCGCTCGTCGAGTCCATGAGGGTAAGGATCAGCTCACGAGCGGAGAGCGGGTTGGCGTCTGAGGTCTGCATCGTCTGCATCGATGGGGCTTCTTGGTACGCGGAAGATATTACACGACTTGTCAGATATTGGCGATTTGTGTAATAATCAAGACCATTCTGAACGTGCGGAACGGCAGGACATGACCAACATCTTTCCCGATACCGATCCACTGGCGAAGCAGGAGGGCATTCACCCTGCGGATGTGGCGGCCAAGGTGGACAGCAGCGTCGACGCGGCGGTGAAGCTGTCGGATGTGCTGAGCAAAGAAGAGATGCGGCCCTTCATGGTCCGCTCCGACGCGCGCGCCTGGTGGATGGTGTTCGTCAACGCCCTGATATTTGCCGGCGCCTTCGCGCTGCCGGCGCTATGGCCGAACCCGCTGACCATCGTGCTCAGCGTGCTCATCCTCGGCGGCCGGCAACTCGGCCTGGCGATCTTCTACCATGACTGTTCCCATGGCGTGTTCTTCAAAACCCGCTGGCTGAACGACGTGGTGGGTCACTGGATGGCTGGCGGCCTTCTGAACACGTCCATGTATGCGTACCGTGCCTATCACCTGAAGCATCATCAGTTTGCCGGCACCGAAGATGACCCGGATCTGGGTATCGCCAGGGCTTACCCCACCAGCGCAGACAGCATGAAGCGTAAGTTCAGCCGGGATCTGTCCGGCAGAACCGGCGTCAAGGCGCTCAAGGGGCAGCTCTCGAGGTTCGGCCTGAAGCGCAACCTGCCGTTCATCGTTGCGCACTCCCTGCTGATCGGGGCGCTGTGGGCGGCGGGAATTGTCTGGACCTACCTGCTCTGGTGGGTGGCCTACGTCTTCGTCCATCAGCTGATCACGCGGCTGCGCTTCATGGGTGAGCATGGTGTGTGCGTTGATCTGTTGAGCCCGGATGCTCGGGAGAATACCTGCACGACCCGCGTCGCCTGGTGGGAGCGGCTGCTGATCGCGCCGAACTACGTGAACTACCACCTGGAGCATCACCTGTCCGCTGCCGTGCCCTGTTACCGGCTGAAGCCGCTGCACAAGCTGCTCACCGAGAAGGGGTTCTTCGACGGTTTCGATTGCCTCTCCCATGGCTACGTCGACGTGGTGAAGCGCGCCATGCGGACCGACAAAGTGGAGCTTGCGCCAGCCTGATTCGGGTACACTCCCGGCATGGATAAGCGCGGCTGGCAGCGCCTGCTCGGCAAGGTGCTCGCATACTACCTCTCTCTCCTGCTCGGCATGGTGGCCCTGCTTTACTTCGTCCCGTCCCTCGAGCCGTACCTGCCGGTCGGCGGGCTGGACAAGTTCAGCAGCGGACCGTCGTTTGACGAGGTGGTGAGCACCTATCGGGAAACGGTGGAGAGCGACAAGGTCTTCCGCGGCGTCTACAGGATGATGGAGGCGGTGCTCATGTCCGTCGCCATCGGCCTCACCCTGCTGATCATGGTCCCTATCGTCTGGGTCTATCGCGCTTCCCAGATTGGCGTCAGCGACAAGAAGAAAGACCGGACCGTGCTGGAAACGCTGGTGGTGCTGCCGGTGATCATCACCGGCATCGTTCTGATCATTCAGAACAGCATCGCGCTGGCTTTTGGCCTGGCTGGCATTGTTGCCGGGGTGCAGTACCGGAATCGGCTTGCGCTGTCAGTGGATGCGGCCTACCTCTTTGCGGCGATCGCCATCGGCCTGGCCTCGGGCATTGAGGCGGTGGGGATCGGCATGATCACCGGGCTCTGGTTCTGCCTGACGCTGATTGTCGTCAGAATTCTCGGTCTCAGCGAGCCCGAGGCTTCCCCGCCAGGCTGAGCATGCGGTCGGCAATGGCCTGCCGATCCGGCTGTTGTCCCTGAAGAGCAGGCGTCATGCCGGGAATGGCCATGGAGCGAACGGTGCCTGAACGGCTGACCACGGTTTCCACCGCCCGATAGACGTCTGCCTCCGGGTTCTGCGCCAGCCAGGCGAGCCAGGCCTGGTCGAAGCGCTGGGAGCCGGGCTCGGTCGCACAGAGGGCGATCACCTGATCCAGGTCGGTATGGCCCCGCGGGTCGAAGTGGTTGTATGGATCTGCCTGAGTGCCTGCTGCGAGCAGGATCAACAGCGCGGCCGTCAGTGGTCGCAGGCTGCTTAGCGTTCGTCTGATTCGTCGAGTTCTGCTCATGGCCGGACTTTAGCAACCCTGTTGGCCGGTCGCCGGTTTGCTGCTCAGGAGTGTGATCCGTTTGCCGTTTAATGAGGAATCGGGTTCCGCCGTTGAAGCCTCGTACCGGCCCTGGCAGAGTGACTGGCTCAATTTTTTCGGTGAGGGAAGCAGTAATGGATCAGTTCGAGGGCCGCATCGCGGTAGTAACAGGTGGCGGCACGGGCATGGGCAGAGAGCTCTGTCTGGCCCTGGTGAAGGCAGGGGCTCATGTGGCGACCTGCGACGTGCTGGAAGAGAACCTGGCGGAAACCCGGAAGCTCTGCGAAGCAGCCGCGTCAGAAGACGTGCGCTTCACCACCCATCGCTGCGACGTGTCCAGCGAGTCGGACGTGATTGCCTTCCGGGATGAGGTGGTTGCGCAGCACGAGACGGATCACATCAACCTGCTGTTCAACAACGCCGGTATTGCCGGTGGCGGGGACTTCGTGGAAGGGGAGCGGGATGAGTGGGAGCGCACCTTCGGCGTCTGCTGGTACGGGGTCTATTACTGCAGCCGTGCCTTCATGTCTCTGCTGGTCGCCAGCGATGAGGGTTACCTGGTCAACACCTCGAGCGTCAACGGCTTCTGGGCCAACATCGGGCCAGGCGTGCCGCACACGGCATACAGCGCTGCCAAGTTCGCGGTCAAAGGCTTCACCGAGGCGATGGTCACCAACCTTCGGGTGTCGGCGCCGCACGTGAAGGCGGCCGTGGTGATGCCCGGCCACATCGGCACATCCATTGCGCTCAACACTTCCCAGGTGCACGGCAAAGGCACCGCCATGGACATGTCCGCCGAAGAGGTCGCGCTCGTGCGGAAGCGTATGTCTGACCAGGGTATGCCCGTGGACAACCTGCCGGATGACGATATCCGCAACGCCATTCACCAGCGCGGCATCGAGTTCCGTGACAACGCGCCAACCACGGCAGCACAGGCCGCTGAAATCATCCTCGACGGTGTGCGCAACGATCGCTGGCGCATTCTGGTCGGTGAGGATGCGCACCGGCTCGACCGTCTCGTACGTGAGTTCCCGGAGGAAGCCTACGAGCTTTCCTTCCTCGAGAAGCTTGCCGACCAGAACGTGTTCGAGCGCATGTCGACCATGGGCAACAATCAGGAACAAGCCTGACTGTAAGCCCGCTTAGCGTTCTGCAGAGTTTCTCGATGACTCTGCAGAATGCTTCCACCAGACCTCCTTTCTAACCGCTTGTCCGGACCTCGTCGTCGGTTCAGTCTTTTCTCAGTGCGATCGGGAGCGCGGGGAAAACAAGCCGACAGACGCTTGCTTGCCCGCGCTGCTCAGAAGAGCCAACACCAACCAACAACGAGCGGGTCGCACGAGGAGGGGTTATGTTCATCATTTCCAGACTGATGCTGGTGCTGACGCCTGCCGGTTTGCTTGCGGGCTGCACGCTGATGGAGGCAACGTCCGATCGGGCGCTGATATCCAGACACACGGGAGAGGTCCGGGCCGTTGCCACACGGGCTGATCGCCGCATTACCTTCGTGGACGAGAACTGGATGTGGGGGGAAGACAGGGAGCGGGAAAACGTCGCTTACCGGATGACGATGACCTCTGACGTCACGCCGGCGGACCAGTACATGTTCGAGCATTACCAGGCTCACCACTACTGCGCCGAACCGTCACCGGACGTCAGCCAGGACCTGATCACGCAGCTCGCCGCCGAGTTCGGCAAGGGCGGGCTCGGCCTCAGTGGCCAGCTCGACTCCGCATCCGGTATCGAGTCGCTGTTTAACCGATCGCAGGGTGTGCAGCTGTTTCGGGACGGGCTCTTCGCGCTCTGTCAGGCGCACCACAACGGCGCCGTTGGCGCGGAAGAGTACGGGCTGTTCATCGCTTCGCTGATCGAGCGGACCAGCTACCTGATTGCGCTGGAGCTGGCCTTGTCACCGGGCGCGAGCAGTCCGGACCGGGAGCTGACCGGTCTGGCCGAGATCGTCGACACCGCGCTCACCCACATGGCGCCGAAGTCGAGACTGCGCTGGCAGGGTGACGGCATGGTGGCGGCCAGCGAGGGCGCGGTGGACTGCAGCATGGGAGGCTGCGTACATCCCTGAACGGCGGTTGTCACATTTTCCTCCGTTCGGACGTCTAGTAGGGTAAGTCAGAACCCGTCAGGAGAATTCAGTGGCAGCTTCCCGTCTCGAACGGCTTGCTTACCGCATGCTCGGCAGCGTCGCCGACGCCGAGGACGTGGTTCAGGAGGCGCGCCTCAAGCTGCTCAAGCAGGAGCAGCAGCCGGACAACGAGGAGGCCTGGTTGTTTCGGGTGGTCAGCAACCTGTCGCTGGACCGCCTGCGGGAGCAGAAGCGCCGGCGTGAAAGCTACCCCGGTCCCTGGCTGCCCGAACCGCTGCCGACCGGCGATCCTGATCACGTAACCGAACTTGCCGAAGATCTGTCCATGGGTTTCGTGCTCATGCTGGAACGTTTGAGCCCGGTTGAACGGGCGGTGTTTGTCCTGCGCGAAGGATTTGATCTCAGCTTTGATGACATCGGCACCGCATTGGACGCCAGTGCTGCCAGCTGCCGGCAGCGTTACCGGCGCGCCAAAGCGCACCTGCAGTCGCCGACGCCGCGCCGGCAGGATGACTCCGCCGAGCAGAAAGCGATGCTGGACAGGCTGCTGGCGGCAGTGGCCGAACGGGATCTGGATGGCCTGGTAACGCTGTTTGCGGAAGACTGCGTGGCCTACGCCGATGGTGGCGGTGTGGTCAGCGCGGCAATCATCCCGATCGTCGAGCCGCGGCGGATTGCGCAGGTCACCATGCACACGTCGCACAAGCTTCTTGAGGCAGGCAACGTCGAGTTCACCTGGCACGATCTCAACGGCGGCCCCGGCGTGCTGGTTGTGCTCGAGGGCGAGCTCGCTGCAACCCTGCAGCTCGAGGTCGCTGACGGGCAGATCGTCGGCCTCTACATCGTTCGCAACCCGGAAAAGCTTGCACACCTCGCCACACTCCTGAAATGATCGCGAACTGATTCACTTCCTGGCGAGGCCGTTTAGCAGTAGTGGCAGATTCCGCGCCTCTGGCGCTTCTCCTCGTCGGTCTGGCGGCCATCGTCTGGGCAACCCACATCGTGGTGGAAAACGCGATCGTGGTGGCGCGCCATCATCGGGTATCGGACTTTTTCATCGGCGTGGTGGTGCTGGCGGTCGGCAGCGATCTTCCGGAAATCGTGGTGTCCCTGGACGCGGCGTTGCGGCAGCTGGCGGACCAGGAGACCGATAACCTCATCATTGGTAACGCCATCGGCAGCTGCTTCGGCCAGCTGGGGATGGTCATCGGCATCGCCGGCCTGATCGGCCAGCTTTCGCTGCCGCGGGAGCAGCTGGTTCGGCATGGTGGCTTCCTCATCGCCGCAACCTTGGGTCTGTTCCTGATCGGCTGGGATGGCGCCGTGACAAGGCTCGAAGGCATGCTGATGATCCTCAGCTTCGCCGGCTACATCTACCTGGTGATTCACGATGAAGGGCTGATCACCGGAACCCGCAGCCTGGAAGCCGATGAGGAGCGTGAGCGTCGCAGCATCGCCGGTAACTGGATCCGGCTGCTGATCGGCATCGCCGCGGTGGTGCTGTCCGCCGAGCTCATCGTCCAGTCCGCCATGACCCTGGCAGCCAACTGGGGCGTCGATCAGTCCTTCATCGGCATCGCCATCATCGGCGTCGGTACCAGCCTGCCCGAGGTGGTGATATCCGTCGCCGCCGTGTTGCGGCGTCGAGCGGGACTGTCGGTGGGCAACCTGCTGGGCAGCAACATCCTGGATACCCTGCTGCCGATTGGACTGGCGGCGCTGATCGTCGACGTCAGCTTCCCCCGGGCGATCCTCACCTTCGACCTGCCCATGCTGATGGGCCTGACGCTACTGGTCCTGTCGTTTCTGTTTTTAAGGAACGGGGTGCGTTGGCCGCAGGCCGCTGTGGTGCTTGCCGCCTACTGCTCCTACCTGATCACGCTGACCCGGAGCCTCTGACGGCGGGTTCGCCGGGATACCGGGCGGAAGCCAGGTTGGCTTCGAACTGACGGGCCGAGTTTTCCCAGGTGTGTTCCAGCGCCCGGGCCCGACAGATGGCCGGATCAATGCCGATAGCGCCTTTGATTGCGGTTGCCAGATCATCGTCCAGCACGCCGGCGCCGCTGTCGGCGACCACGTCTTTCGGCCCCTGAACGGGGTAAGCAGCCACCGGGATGCCGCAGGCCATGGCTTCCAGGTTCACCAGGCCCAAGGTGTCGGTTTTCGATGGGAAAACGAACACGTCCGCCGCGCAGTAGTGCGCCACCAGCTCATCACCCTGCTTGACCCCGGCGAAGTAGGCGTCCGGGTATTTCTCCTCCAGCTCCTCGCGCTGCGGGCCATCGCCCACCAGCACCTTGCTGCCGGGTGTGTCGGCCTGCAGGAACTCTTCGATGCTTTTCTCGACGGCGATCCGACCCACATAGATCTGAATGGGGCGGGGCAGGTTCAGCTCCACCGGCGTGATGGGCCGGAACAGCTCGGTATCGACGCCGCGAATCCACTGCACCAGGTTGCTGAAACCGTAGCCCTCCAGCATCTCGCACATGCTCGGGGTGTTGTACATGGTGCGCGCAGCGCCGCCGTGAAAACGGCGCAGGCCGGCAAAGGTCCAGCGTGCCGGGATGCCGAATCGCAGCTCCAGGTACTGCGGGAACAGGGTGTGGAACGAGGTGGTGAACGGCATCTTGCGCCGCTTCAGGCACCAGCGGGCGTTCAGCCCGAGCGGCCCTTCGGTGGCGATATGCACGGCGTCCGGTTCCGTCTGATCGATGATCCGGCCGACGGAACGGGGCGTTGCCAGCGCCAGCCTGATTTCGGGATAGGTCGGTGCCGGCACGTTCCGGAACCGATCAGGGCCCAGCACCACCACCTCGTGACCGCGGGCCTCGAGCAGCTCGCTGACCGTGGAGAGCGCGCGGACCACGCCGTTGACCTGGGGATACCAGGCATCGGTGATCAGCAGCAGGCGCATGGTTTCATTGGCTCGGGCATGTTCGGCCGCATGGTAGCGGCAAGCGCGCGGATCTCAAGCGTTCGCTCTGCTTTCGATGGTTGCCCTGGCCGCTGCGTGCTCGGCCTCGTTGAAGGCGAAGCGGGTGAACAGCAGGCCGCCGATGATGTAGCAGCCCGCGGGCAGCAGGCCGAAGATGGCGCGAATGGCGCCAACGGTCTCTTCGCTCTGCACGGCGTTGGGCTCGAAGCCGGAGTACTGCAGCACCAGCCCGGTGATCAACGCGCACAGCGAAGCTGAGCTTTTGCGGATCAGGTTCCAGACGGCCAGGTACGCCCCTTCCTTGCGATCGCCGGTTTGCAGCTCGTCGTAGTCGATTACGTCCGCCTGGATGGCCGGCTGAGCCACCGCACCGCAACCGGCGAGGAAGCCGCAGCAGAAGGTGAGCACCCAGAAGATCCAGCCGGGCTCGGCGAGGAAGTAGAAGCCGATGAAGGGTAGGGCAGAGAGCAGGAGCGCGCCGGTCCAGGCTTTCTGCTTGCCGATGCGCCGGGCCAGCCACATCCAGAACGGCGTGAAGATCACCTGCGGCAGCGCGTAAGTCATCATCACGGCCACCAGGTAGGCCTCGAGCGGGAAGACGTAGGCGACCAGGTAAGGGGTCAGGGTCATGATGCTGGCGATGCCGTAGGTCTCGATCGCAAACACGATCAGCAGCAGGCGGGCGTGCTGGTTCCGGAACACGTCCAGTACCGAGCGGACCACGCTCTGATTGCCCCGGCCCTGGTAGTCGGAACGCTCCGGAAGAAACCGCGTGGTGATCACAACGGCCAGGAAAACGATGACGGCGGCAATCACCGACAGGTCGAAGGCAAAGCCCCGTTTGTCCTCCGCCATGGTCATCAGCTGCAGGGTGCCCATGCCGATGATGCTGCCGAGAAAGCCGATCATGTGGACATAGCCGAACAGCCGGGTCCGCTCGTGATAGTGCGGCGTGAGCTCCATGCCGAGCGCGCTGTGCGGGATCAGGTAGGCCGTGCTGGCGGTTTCGTAGACGAGCAGGGCGAAGGCCATCCAGGCGACCAGCGCGTAGCCGCTGAGCTCGCCGGGCGGTGACCAGATCATGACGATGCCGATGGCCATGGGCAGGGCGGAGGCATAGAGCCAGACGCGACGGCGGCCGATCCGGGAGCGGGTGCGATCAGACAGGTAGCCGACCAGCGGATCGGTGAAGCCATCCCAGAGCCTTGCGGCGGCGATCAGGATGCCCATGGTGGCAGGCGCAATCAGGAGCACGTCGGTGGCGTACTTCATCAGGTAGACGCTGAACATGACGCCCATCATCGAGAACGCCACCCGGGAAAGGGTGAACGACCAGATGACGCTGATCTGCAGCCGGTCGCCGGTAGCGGCGCTGGCAGGGGTGTCGGGCTCCGCCCTCTGGGTCTCAGAGGTACTGCTGGGTGCGGTCTCAGCCATCTCACCATCATAACGGCTGCGGGTGGTTGGCGCCGCAGGCACCTAAAGTGAGAGAATGCGCGACTTTCGCGTTCCGGCGTCACCCTTTCGAGGAGGCAAATTTTGGCAAGAGTTAAGTTCGGTGCCTTCCTGGCACCTCACCATCCCATCGGCGAGAACCCGACCCTGCAGTTCCGGCGTGATCTGGATCTGGTGGAGCATCTGGACAAGCTGGGTTTCGACGAGTTCTGGTGCGGCGAGCACCATTCCACCGGCTGGGAGATGATTGCCTCCCCGGAGCTCTTCCTGGCAGCAGCCGGCGAGCGCTCACACCGCATCCGCCTCGGCACCGGGGTGGTGTCACTGCCTTACCACCACCCGTTCAACGTGGCCCAGCGGATCGTTCAGCTGGATCACATGACCGGTGGCCGGGTGATTTTCGGTACCGGCCCCGGCGCCTTGCCGTCTGATGCCTACGTGCTCGGCATCGATCCCATGGTCCAGCGTGACCGTCAGGACGAAGCGGTCGGCGTGATCAGGAAGCTGCTGCGCGGCGAAGAGCGCTTCAGCCACGAGTCAGACTGGTTCACGCTGAAGGATGCGCGGCTCCAGCTGCTGCCGCTGCAGGAAGATCTGCCGTTTGCGGTGGCCTCCATGGTCAGCCCGTCCGGCATGACGCTGGCCGGCAAGCACGGCACCGGCGTGCTCTCCATCGGCTCCATGTCTACAGCGGGCCTCCAGGCGCTGCCGACCCAGTGGGGCTTCGCCGAGGATAGCGCAGCCAAACACGGCAACACGGTGAACCGTGATGACTGGCGGGTGGTGCTGTCCTGGCACCTGGCGGAGACCAAACAGCAGGCGCAGGAAGAGGCCAAGCGCGGCCTGCTGCGCTGGCACAACGAGTACACCGTGGGCACGCTGATGCGGCCGGGTGCGGTTGCCTACGACAACGCCGATCAGGCCATCGAGGAGATGTCCGGCGGCGACAACGCCATGGCGATCATCGGTACCCCGGATGAGCTCATCGAGACGGTCCGGAAGCTGCAGGCGTTGACCGGCGGCTTCGGCACCGTGATCGGCTTCGTCAACGACTGGGCCAACCCGGAGGCCACCATGAGAAGCTGGGATATGGTGGCGCGCTACGTGATGCCGGAAGTGAACGGCATGCTGGACGCTTACCGGGAATCTCAGAACCACGTGATCAATAACCGTGAAGTCTTCGATCGGGCCGGTGAGGCCGTGATCTCGAAGATCATGGAGAACGAGAAAGCGGTCGCCGCCATGGCTGAAGAAGCCGATGCCGAGCCCGCGATCGCCCCCCACCATGCCCCTGAGCTTGGCAAAGAGTCCAGCGGTAGCTAAGGAGAGAAACAATGAGCCTGAAAGCCATCTTTGAAACCAGCAAAGGCACGATCCGCGTTGATCTGCTGCCCGAGAAAGCCCCGGTCACCTGCGCCAACTTCGTCAACCTGGCCAACCGCGGCTTCTACAACGGCCTGAACTTCCACCGGGTGATCCCGGACTTCATGATTCAGGGCGGCTGCCCGCAGGGCACCGGCACCGGTGGTCCGGGCTATCGTTTCGAGGACGAGTTCGACCCGGAGCTGCGCCACTCGGAGCCTGGCAAGCTGTCCATGGCCAATGCCGGCCCCGGCACCAACGGCTCCCAGTTCTTCATCACCCACGTGCCGACCCCGTGGCTCGACGATGCTCACACCATCTTCGGCACCGTGGAGGGTCAGGCTGATCAGGATGTGGTCAACGCCATCGCTGGCGGTGACAGCATCGAGAGCATCAGCATCGAAGGGGATGCGAGCGCGCTGCTCGAGTCCCAGGCGGCCCGGATCGAGGAGTGGAACAAGGCGCTGGATCGCTAGCGCTGGCTAGTCGCCGGATGGCTCGCCGATCATGATCCGGTGGCCGTCCGGTGTCCGCAGCGCAAACTCCTTCATGCCCCAGGGCTCATCCTGCAGCGGCTTGATGACCTCGGCACCTTGCTGCTGCGCGTTGTCGTAGAGCGCGGCAGCATCCCGGACGTAGATATAGGCGAAGTAGGAGTGGTCGCCGGTCTCACCAGCGGGCGGGGCGTCCGGACACTCCCCGATCTGCAGCCTGCAGGCGTCCCGCTGCATGAAGCACCAGCCCGGGGCTGCCACGTTCATGTCCTCGAAACCCAGCACGCGCTCGTAGAACGACCTGGATCTGTCCAGATCTGCCACCGCGAGCACGTGGGCGGAGGCGGTTATCTGCTCGGTGGCTGATTGCGAATCGCTGCTCATCCGGGAATGACCGTTGTCGACGCTCGAAGGCCACAGTGGCACAATCGCGCGTTTTCAACAACGCGGTACGGAAAGATGGTTAATATCACGCTGCCAGATGGTTCGGTCAGGTCCTTCGAGGGGCCGGTGACCGGCACCGAGCTGGCGGCCGATATATCCAACTCGCTGGCGAAAGCCGCCCTGGCCGTGAAGGTCGATGGCGAGCTGAAGGACGTCTATCTGCCCATCGAGCAGGACGCCGCCGTGGAGATCATCACCGCCAAATCCCCCGAGGGGCTGGAGCTGATTCGCCATGACGCCGCCCATATCCTGGCTGAGGCTGTGAAGGAGCTGTTTCCGGAGACCCAGGTCACCATCGGCCCGGTGATCGAGAATGGTTTTTTCTACGACTTCTCCCGGGAAGAGGCATTTACGCCGGACGATCTGGTGACGATCGAAGCGCGCATGCACGAGATCGTGAAGCGCAACGAGGACATCCGTCGCGAGGTCTGGGACCGGGACGAAGCGGTCGCCTTTTTCAAGGACCAGGGCGAGATCTACAAGGCTGAGATCATCGCCAGCATCCCGGAGGATGAAGAGGTTGGTCTGTACCGGCAGGGCGACTTCATCGATCTGTGCCGCGGGCCGCACCTGCCTTCTACGGGCAAGCTGGGCAAGTCGTTCAAGCTCATGTCGCTGGCTGGTGCTTACTGGCGCGGCGATTCGAACAACGAGATGCTGCAACGGATTTACGGTACCGCCTGGGCAAACGACAAAGATCTGAAAGACCACCTAAAGCGTCTGGAAGAAGCGGAGAAGCGCGACCATCGGCGGCTCGGTCGGGAGATGGATCTCTACCATCTTCAGGAAGAAGGCCCCGGTGCCGTCTTCTGGCACGCGAAGGGCTGGACTCTGTTTCAGCGCATGATCGACTACATGCGCCAGAAGCAGCTTCGGGCTGGCTATCGGGAGATCAACACGCCGGAGATCCTTGATCACTCGCTCTGGGAGCAGTCAGGTCATGCCGAGAAGTTCGGTGAGAACATGTACCTGACGCAGACACCGGATGAGCGGCTCTATGCCATCAAGCCGATGAACTGCCCGGGTCATATCCAGGTGTTCAAGCAGGGCATCAAGAGCTATCGGGATCTGCCGTACTACCTCGCCGAGTTTGGCAAGGTGCATCGCTACGAGCCTTCCGGCGCGCTGCATGGGCTCATGCGGGTGCGCGCCTTTACGCAGGACGACGCACACATCTTCTGCACGGAAGATCAGATCACTCAGGAGTGCCTTAAGGCCTCCCGGCTCATCAACGAGATCTACAATGATTTCGGCTTCGATGAGGTGCGAGTGAAGTACTCGGACCGACCGGAGAAGCGGGTGGGTGCTGATGAGGTCTGGGATCACGCCGAGGCGGCGCTGCTGCAGGCACTCAACGAGATGCAGGTGGAGTACGAGCTTAATCCCGGTGAAGGCGCATTCTACGGTCCGAAGCTCGAGTTCGTGCTGCGTGATGCCATCGGCCGGGACTGGCAGTGCGGCACCGTGCAGGTGGATCTGAACATGCCCGAACGGCTGGGTGCCAGCTACGTCGACGCGGACGGCGAGCGCAAGATCCCGGTGATGATCCACCGGGCGCTCTTTGGTTCTCTGGAGCGTTTCTGCGGCATCCTGATCGAGCATCATGCCGGCCACTTCCCGCTGTGGCTGGCGCCGCAGCAGATCGTGGTCGCCACCATCACGGACGAAGCGAATGACTACGCCAGGGAGGTGCAGGAAGCGCTGACCCGGGCAGGACTCCGTTCTGAGCTCGACCTCCGCAACGAGAAGATCTCGTACAAGGTGCGCGAGCACAGCGTCACCAAGATCCCGGCGATCCTGGTGGTCGGCAAGCGGGAGGCAGAAGAGCGAACGGTGGCGATTCGCCGTCTCGGTGGTAAAAACCAGGACGTGAAGTCGCTGGATGAGGCAATTGCCTCCCTGGTCGAGGAAGCGCGAACGCCTCTCGAGGTTGCTTAGGCGTCTGCCTCAGCAGACGCGCCAGCACCTTTCGGCGGCCGTTTGCGATCGGCTGCCGCGTCCTCGTCGAACAGCCCCGCCAGCTCCTCGGCTGCATCGATGGTCAGGGTGCGGAAGGCCTCATCGTCCTGGTACACGGCCAGCTGGCGATCGAGCACGTCCGCATCATGCTTGCGGAACACGTTGATCGCTTCTCGCGCGTCGGCTTCCGCCATCCCCAGATGACCTAACAGCTCTGTGCCCAGCATCAGCGTGGACTCCAGGGTTTCGCGAATCACGTAGTGCACGCCCACCTCGCGCAGCTGCAGCTCGTGCTGACGGCTGCGCGCTCGGGCCAGGATGGTCACCTTCGGGAAGTGAGATCGCACTTCCTCCGCTATCTTCAGCGCTGCCTCCTGATCGTCCACCGCAATCACCAGCGCCCGGGCTTCGGCAAGCTTTGCCGAGCGCAGCAGCTGCATGTTGGTTGGGTCGCCGTAGTAGACCTTGTTGCCGAAGCCGCGCACGAACTCCACCTGATGCGAGCTTACCTCCAGCGCGGTGAACGGGATGCGGCGCATGGAAAGGATACGGCCGATTACCTGGCCAACCCGACCGAAGCCGGCGATGACTACGGGCGTGGCCTCGTCATCGATCTCGTCGAACTCCGGCGGTGGCCCCTTCTTCGACAGCAGCGACTCGCAGACCAGGCCGAACATCGGGGTCAGAGCCATGGACAGGGTGACGACCAGAACGGCGATGGCGGCCAGCTCGATGCTGATGATGCCGGCGATGAGCCCGGTCGTCAGCAGGACGAAGGCGAACTCCCCACCCTGCGAGAGCACCGTGCTCGCGCGCACCGACTCATCATGATCCAGGCCGCTGAGCCGGCCCATGGGGTAGATCAGAACCGCTTTCACCAGCATCAGGCCGACGGCCAGGGATATGATCAGCACGGGTGAGCTGATGAAGAGCATGAGGTCGGCGGACATGCCGACGGCCATGAAGAACAGGCCCAGCAGCAGTCCCTTGAACGGATCCACGTCGGATTCCAGCTGATGCCGGTATTCGGAGTCGGCCACCATCATGCCTGCCAGGAACGCACCGAGCCCCATGGAGAGGCCGAGCGCCTGCATGGCCAGCGCCGAGCCGACCACCAGCGCCAGCGCGGCTGCGATGAAGAGCTCGTGGATGCCAGTGCCGGCAACGATGCGCAGTAAGGGTCGCAGCAACAGCCGGGCGAGGCCCAGCCCGCCAACCACCAGGCCGACTGTGATCAGGGCGTCCACCCAGGTGCCGCCGCTGGCGGTGTTCGGGTTGACGAGGTCCAGCACGGCGATGGCCGGGATCACGGCAACGTCCTGCAGCAGCAGGATGCCGAAGGCAGCTCGACCGTGCGGCTGGTTCAGTGCTTTTCGCTCGGCCAGCAGCTGCAGGACGAACGCCGTGCTCGACAGCGCCAGCGCGAACCCGAACAGCGCTGCTTCCGTCCAGCTGAGCCCGAAGCCGAGAGCCATGATGGCGGCCAGAACTACCGCAGTGATTCCGACCTGGCCGCTGCCCAGCCCGAACACCAGGCGCCGCATCACCCAGAGACGTCGAGGCTGCAGCTCCAGGCCGATGATGAAGAGCAGGAAGACCACGCCGATCTCGGCGAAGTGCATGACTTCGGTGGCTTCCTCCATGGCGCCGATCAGGCCGATGCCGCTCGGACCGATGATGACGCCGGCAGCCAGGTAGCCGAGCACCACGCTCATGCCAAGGCGTTTGCAGATCGGCACGACCACGATGGCCGCGCCGAGAAAGATCATGGCTTCCAGCAGGAAGGTCATGGCGCTCCTTTGCCTGACCGGCTAGTCAGGTGATTCAGACTGCGTTTGCCGGATCCAGGGTGTCCCGGAGCTCGCGCTTCAGAAACTTGCCGTTGGCGTTCCGAGGCAGTTGCTCGTCCAGGAGCCAGATGTAGCGTGGCACTTTATGCCCGGAGATCCGCTCTTTGCAGAAACCGCGCAGGGCGTCCGGGTCGACGCTGGCGCCTTCCTTCGGGTAGATGGCGGCGCCGACCTCTTCGCCCAGCCGCTCATCCGGCACGCCAAACACGGTGCACTCGGCAACGGCCGGATGCTCGTAGATGGTGCTTTCCACCTCAGCGCAGTAGACGTTCTCGCCACCGCGCAGAACCATGTCCTTGGCCCGGTCGACGATGAAGCAGAAGCCTTCCTCATCGATTCTGGCGATGTCGCCGGTGTGCAGCCAGCCGTCGGTGATGGTTTCGGCGGTGGCATCCGCTCTGTTCAGATAGCCGCGGATCACGGGTGCACCCCTGACCAGCAACTCACCCACGCTGCCCTGCGGCAGCGCGTTGCCGTCCGCATCGACCACCTTGGCTTCGAAGTTCGGCAGGATGCGACCACAGCTCTCAGGCTTGTCGATGAAGAAGTCGCCGTTGATCGACGTGATCACGCCGCAGGTTTCCGTCATCCCGTAGCCGGTGTTGGGCCGGGCAGTGGCGACGGACTCGTCGATCTTGCCCACCAGGTCCGGCTGCAGCTGAGCGCCACCACCGCCGACGGAGACCAGGGTGGAGGTGTCGTAATTCGGAAACTCCGGGTGGCTGATCAGCTCGCGGGCCATGGTCGGCACGCCGGTGAAGGTGGCAACCTTTTCCCGGTCGATCAGCTTCAGCGCTTCGAGTGGGTCCCACTTGTACATGTGCACCAGCTTGCCGCCGTTCATCGTCATGCCGTGGGCGACGCAGTTGTTGGCGGTGACGTGGAACAAAGGCGTGGTGATGAGGCCGGCCGGTTGCGGGCCGTCGGGATCCGGTGCCGCGACCGGGTTGCCCATCCGCTCGTTGTACGCTGCCATCAGGCCGGCCGAGAAAGCCAGGTTCATGATGTTGTTGGTGCAGCCCCGGTGCGTGAGCTGGGCGCCCTTGGGATGCCCCGTCGTGCCTGAGGTATAGAAGATGCAGGCGTCCGAATCCGGATCGACGTCCACATCCGGCATGTCACCGCCGTGCTCGACCAGCTCGGACCAGGGCACCACGCCTTCCGGGCAATGGGGCGCGATGCGCACGCCGACGATGGTCATGGGCGGCAGCGCGTCGATGTGTTCCAGCGCCCGTTCCAGGCGCTCGGTGTCTGCGATCAGCACCTTTGGTGCGGAGTCGTTGAGGCCGTACTCGAGCTCCGGGCCCACCCACCAGGCGTTCACGCCAACCACCGCGGCGCCGATGCTGGTGATGGCCCAGTAGGAGAGCAGCCACTCCGGGTAGTTTCGCATGGCGATAGCGACCCGATCGCCGACGCCGACGCCCTGAGCCTGCAGCCAGTTGGCGATGGATGCTACGCGGCGGTGCGCTTCGCCGTAGGTGATCCGCTCATCCTGGTAGACCAGGTAGTCCTTGTCAGCGAACTGCGCGGAAAGCAGCCACACGTCCCGCAGGGTGGGCGGTGCGGCAGCAAAGGTTTTGATCTGGTTGCCGCGGACTTCTACCTCGGTGATTTCGAACGGGCTGCCCTGGGCAATGAGTGCGTCCCAGGTCTCGCTGAGTTCCTTGTACATCTGATTGGGTTCCCCTCAAGTTGCAGCGCGCTACTGTAAGATAGTTGCTTTCGGGTTGCGAGTTGGGGAAACCGGATGATCAGCGCAGAAAAAACCGACGAATCCGTTGCTCTGGCGCTGTGCCGCCAGGCCCGATTGGCAGCCAGCTTCCTGTTCTCCGCTCTGCTGCTGACGGCGCCCTGGGGCTGGTCGGCCGAAGGCCCGGCGCCGGGCGAGGAAGGGCCCGCCCGGGCTGCCGCCTACGGAGTGGCTATTGCAGATCCGGCGCCTGATCGCGCCGAGGGCCAGGGGCCGTTCGACAATCTGGTAATCACCAACGTCATGCTGATCAACGGAGAGGGCGCGCCGCCCATGGGGCCGGTCAACATCCGTGTCAGCGGCAACCGGATCGCCGGCATCGGCGCCGCGATCCCTGTGCAAGCCGATGCAGATACGGAAGTGCTCGATGGCACGGGCATGTACGCGTTGCCCGGCTTCGTGGATGCGCACGCGCACATCGGCACCATCGGCCAGGGGCTCACCGGCTCGCTGACCCCGCCGGAATACGTATTCAAGCTCTGGCTCAGCCACGGCATCACCACGGTGCGGGAAACTGGTGCGGGGATGGGCCTGGACTGGACGCTGGCGCTCAAGGAGCGCAGTGCCGCCGGCGAGATCACCGCCCCTCGGCTGGTGGTGCACAGCATGTTTCCCGGCAGTGTGGTCACCGATCCGGAGGCGGCCAGGGCCTGGGTGCGTGCGGTGCGGCGCAAGGGCGCTGATGGGGTGAAGCTCCGTGGTGGTCGCGGTGAGGCGCTGACCGCGGTGATGGAAGAAACCCAGAAGCTCGGCATGGGCACCTCTCACCATCACGACCAGACTGCCGTCTACAAAGTGAACGCGCTGACCAGCGCCCGCATGGGCCTGGACAGCATGGAGCACTGGTACGGATTGCCGGAAGCGCTGTTCGAAGATCGGACCATTCAGGACTATCCGCCCGACTACAACTACTCGGACGAGCAGTGGCGCTTCGGCCAGGCCGGCCGGCTCTGGCAGCAGGCCGCCGCACCGGGCTCACCGCACTGGGAGGCCGTGCGCGACGAGTTGCTGGCGCTGAACTTCACCCTTGTGCCCACCTTCACCATCTATGAGGCCAATCGGGACGTGGCGCGAGCCAGGGATGCGGAGTGGCACGAGGCCTACACCTGGCCCGGGCTGAAACGTTTCTTCATGCCCGACCCGCGGCTGCACGGCAGCTACCACTTTGACTGGACGACCGCAGACGAAGTGGCCTGGCGGGAGAACTTCCACCTCTGGATGCAGTTCGTAAACGACTACAAGAACCGCGGTGGTCGAGTGGCTGCCGGTTCCGACGCCGGCTTCATCTTCAAGCTGTTCGGGTTTGCTTACATCCGCGAGCTGGAGATGCTTCAGGAAGCCGGTTTTCACCCGCTCGAGGTCATTCAGGCGGCAACCCTGAACGGCGCCGAGCTGGTCGGGATGGAAGACGAGATCGGCTCTCTGGTGCCCGGCAAGCGGGCCGACATCGTGCTGGTGGGCGAGAACCCAGTCCGGAACTTCAAGGTGCTCTACGGGACCGGGCACATGAAGCTCGACCGGGACGCCGGCGAGCTCACCCGGGTTGGCGGCATCTCCTACACGATCAAGGACGGCATCGTTTTCGACGCCAAGGCGCTGCTGGCTGATGTCAAAGAGTTGGTTCGCCAGGAGACGACGCGGGAAGCTGCGCAATAGGACACGGCGGGCAGCCCGCCACTGGCAGGCCGGATGAGGGTCCGCTATTTTGGTGAGCTGTTCAGATTAATTTGCAACACACTCAGTTGGGGGATTGACCATGGATTTTGAAATACCGGCGGACCTCGCCGAGCTGCTCGGCCGCCTCGATGACTTCATCGAGAACACCATCAAGCCGCTGGAGAACTCGGACGACAACATCCGTTTCTTCGACCACCGTCGTGAGGACGCCCGCACTGACTGGGAGCGTGGCGGCCTGCCGAACGAAGAGTGGGAGCAGCTGCTGCACAAGGCCAAGCGGCTGGCGGACGAAGCCGGCTTCTACCGTTATCCGTTCCCGAAAGAGTACGGCGGCATGGACGGCAGCAACCTCGGAATGGCCGTGATTCGCGAGCACCTGGCGGTGAAAGGCCTGGGCCTGCACAACGATCTGCAGAACGAGCATTCCATCGTCGGCAACAACGTGGGCCTGCTGCTCATGCTCGAGTACGGCACCGAGGAGCAGAAGGCGGAGTGGGTGGATGATCTGGCGGAAGGCAGGAAAGGCTTCGCCTTCGGCATCACCGAGCCGGACCATGGCTCCGACGCCACGCACATGGAAACCAACGCAGTGCGCGATGGTGACGAATGGGTGATCAACGGCGAGAAGACCTGGAACACCGGGATTCACAAAGCCAAGTACGACATGGTGATGGCACGTACCAGCGGCAAGGCTGGAGACGGTGACGGCATCACCGCATTCCTCACGCCCATGGAGGCGGACGGGGTGAAGATTGAGGAGATGCTCTGGACCTTCAACATGCCCACAGACCATGGTCGCGTTTCGTTCAGCGAAGTGCGGGTGCCCCATGCCTCGATCTTTGGTGGCGAAGGCCGTGGGCTGCAGGTGGTGCAGCACTTCTTCAACGAGAATCGGATCCGTCAGGCCGCCTCGAGCCTGGGCGCGGCGCAGTTCTGCGTGAATGAGTCGGTGAAGTACGCCCAGGAGCGGAAGCCTTTCGGCAAGGCGCTGGCCACCAACCAGGGCATTCAGTTCCCTCTGGTGGAGCTGCAGGCGCAGTGCGAGATGCTGCGGGCGCTCATCCACAAGACTGCCTGGCAGATGGATAAGTACGGCGCGTTCTCGGTGTCGGACAAGGTGTCCATGTGTAACTACTGGTCGAACCGGCTCTGCTGCCAGGCAGCAGACCAGGCCATGCAAGTGCACGGCGGTCTCGGCTACTCACGGCACAAGCCCTTTGAGCACATCTACCGCCATCATCGTCGCTACCGGATCACCGAAGGGGCGGAAGAGATTCAGATGCGGCGGGTTGCCGGCTACATGTTCGGCTTCATGAGCCAGCGCGCGCCTAAAGGTGTGAAAGAAGCCGGCTGATGGACAGGGCAGAGTTCGAAAGCCTGCTCGGTGCGGTTGTTGCTCGAGAGGTCGACGGTTGCACCGGCCTGGTCTCCGCCGAGCGGCTCTCTGGCGGCGCCAGCCAGGAGACTTACCGGCTGACGCTGGCCACCTCCGAGGGTGAGCGGGTGGTGTGCATGCGCCGGGCGCCGGGCGGCGGCGTGGAGCACGACAGCGATGTGCGCATCGCGCCGGGACTCGCCACCGAAGCTCAGCTCATGGCCTGCGCTCGTGATGTGGGGGTGCCGGAGCCGGAGGTGTACTACGTGCTCGCGGATGCCGATGGCCTCGGTGAAGGCTTCATCATGGAGTGGCTGGACGGCGAAGCCCTGGGGGCGAGGATCGTCAAGATCCCCGAGCTGGACGCAATCCGCCCGAAGCTTGCCTATGCCTGCGGCGAGATCATGGCTCGCATCCACAGCATCGATCTGGACGCTACCGGCCTGCGCGACAAGCTCGAGCACGCACCGCCCGAGTACTTCGTGAACCAGACCTGGGAGCGCTACAAGCTGCTGCAGACGCCGCAGCCGATGATCGACTATGCCGGCCGCTGGCTGATGGACAACCTGCCGACGGACTACGAATCGACCCTGGTGCACAACGATTTCCGCAACGGCAACTTCATGGTCACCCCGGACGGGATCAACGCGGTGCTGGACTGGGAAATTGCCCACATCGGTGACCCCATGCGGGATCTGGGCTGGATCTGCACCAACTCCTGGCGCTTCGGCAGAACCGAGCTGCCGGTCGGCGGCTTCGGCCACTACGAAGACCTGTTTGCCGGCTACGAAGCAGTGTCAGGAAAGAAGGTGGATCCGGCCCACGTGAAGTTCTGGGAGGTGTTCGGATCTTTCTGGTGGGCCGTTGGCTGCCTCGGCATGGCGGAGCACTATCGGCACGGCCCGGACCAGACCGTGGAGCGTCCAGCCATTGGCCGTCGCTCCTCGGAGTGTCAGGTGGACTGTGTGAACCTGCTGATTCCCGGCCCGGTCACGCTGGTCGAGCCGGAGGAGCGGTCAGGCAATCTGGACATGCCCCGGGTCGATGAGCTGCTGATCAGCGTCCGTGACTTCCTTCGCGAGGACGTGATGGCAAACACCGCGGGCCGGACTCAGTTCCTGGCCAGGGTGGCGGGCAACAGCCTGGACATCGTTGACCGGGAGCTGGCGCTCGGCCCGCAACATCGAGCCGGGGAGCTTGGGCGGTTGCGTGAAATCTGTGGGCACGATGGCGAGTTGGGCGAGCTTCGCTGGGAGCTGGTCAATGGCCTGAGAGATGGCAGCCGCGCGCTCGACGATCCGGCGCTGATGGCGCACCTCAGAACCACCGTAGTGAACCAGATTGCGATCGATCAGCCGCGCTATTCCGGTTTCAGGACAGCAACGGCAGCCAGCTGATCCCGGTCAGCGCGGATCCAGGCGAATGATCACGAAGGGTGGGGCGGTGGACTCGTCGTCCAGCCAGCCGGCCCAGCTGTCGTACTTGTCCGCCAGCGCGCCGGCGCCGTCCCGGAACTCGGCGAGGTCCTGAACCGGCGTCGCGGTCATCTCGTAGAGCTTGCCACCCATCTTCAGGCGCACCTCCGGGTTGTCCGCGATCACCGAGTTCCAGTACTTGGTGCCCGGGAACGCGGCTTCTTCTGAGTAGATCGACGGCACGTACAGCTTGCCGTTGCGGGTGCCGATCACGACGGTTACCGAGAACGGTACGCCGTACCAGGGCCGCGTTTCGATGAACACCTCCGGGTGCTCGGCGATGAACGCCCAGTCGCTCGGCATCTGCTCGACCAGCTCACCGGAGAGCCAGGTTCCGGGCCGACGATCCTTGGGCTCGCAGGCCGCGAGCAGCAGCAGCGCCGTCAGGCAAATTGCGGTGCGGCCGATAAGGCCGCCGAACGAATGCTGCGCCATCGAAGGGCTCCTGCCGGTGAAAGTGAGCGCATCGTAGCACTTTGTGTGAGCAGCTTGTTGGCCTGCAGGGCAGGGCGTACTCTGGTTCTGTCTGTATTCGTGCGGCCGCCTGGACGCACGCAACGAGGGGATACCATGCAGCAGCTCAGCGGTCAGGACGCTTCGTTCCTCTACTTCGAAACCCCTAACTCGCCGATGCACATCGGCGGGATCATGATCTACGACCCTTCTACGGTGAAGGGCGGCAAGCAGGGCTTCAAGGACATCCTCCGCGCCATTGAGTCCCGCCTGCACCTGGCCCGGAGCTTCCGGGAGAAGGTGGTGAACGTCCCTTTCAACCTGGATCATCCCTGGTGGGTGGAAGACAAGCACTTCGATCTGGAGTACCACGTTCGCCACATCCGCCTGCCGGAGCCCGGCGATTGGCGGCAGCTCTGCATCCAGGTGGCCCGCCTGCACTCCCGGCCGCTCGACCTGACCCGACCGCTCTGGGAGTTCACGGTGGTGGAGGGCCTGGATGCGATTCCGGGGCTGCCGAAGGGCAGCTACGCGGTGGTCACCAAGGTGCATCACGCCTGCATCGACGGCATGTCGGGCGTCGACATGGTGGAAGCGATTCACGACCTGGAACCTTACCCGCCGGAGATTCCCAAAGCTGCTCCCTGGGTGGGCGAGAACGATCCGAACCCGCTCGAGCTGATGGCTCGGGCGCACATCAACAACCTGAGCCAGCCGTTCCGCTTCGCCGAGGTGCTGGCCCGGTCTGTGCCCGCGGTCGGACGGGTGACCCGTGGCTTTGCCGAGCGCAAATTTGAGCAGCCGCGGATCCAGCCGCCGCGCACCCGCTTCAATCACCAGATCACCGGGCATCGGGTGGTGGAAGGCCGTCGCTTTCTGCTCCAGGAAGTTCGCGCCATCAAGAACTCGGTAGAGAGCGCGACCATCAACGACGCGGTGCTGACGATCGTCGGCGGCGCCCTGCGCAGCTACCTGGAAGCAAAGCAGGAACTGCCGGACGAGTCCCTGATTGCCATGGCGCCGATCTCGGTTCGCGGCAAGGAAGGCAAAGGCGCGCTGGGTAATCAGGTGGCAGCCATGACCGTCGCGCTCGGCACGGAGATCGCCGATCCGCTCGAGCGTTTGGCCGCCGTGCACGAGCACGCCTCGAAGTCGAAAGAGATGACCAACGCCGTGGGCGCCAAGCTGATGACGGACTACAGTCAGTTCATCCCGTCGACCACGGCCGCGCTGGCGGCCAGGCTCTACACGGAGTACGGCCTGGCGGAGCAGATGAACGTGCCGTTCAACTGTGTTGTCACCAACGTGCCTGGCCCGCAGATCCCCCTGTACTCGGCTGGTGCGCGCATGGTGACCCAGTTCGGTCTCGGACCCATCTTCGATGGCATGGGGCTGATCTTTCCGGTGCTGAGCTACGGCGGCTGGATCACCATCTCCCTGACCTCCTGCCGGGAGATGATGCCGGACCCGGGATTTTTCGGTCAGTGCCTGGAGAACAGCTTCAACGCGCTCAAGGAAGCAGCCGGCGTGGAAGACATGGCGGAGCCGGAAATCTAGCGCGGATACCGGTCAGCTGCCGGCTGGCCCCATCATGCCGCTGATCTGATCCACCATCGGGAAGAACTTCTTGCGCAGCCGCAACAGCAGGCCGGGCGTGATGTCTTCCTCAAAGTCGGTCAGCGCAAACTTCAGCGTCAGGCTGCCGGCGGCATGCTCGATGCCGGCAAGCCGGGTGTCTCGAGACAGCGGCGGCACCGGCAGGTAGGTCTGGAAGATGGAAGAGACGTAACCCGGCACGCCGAAGAACGAGGTGCGCTTCGGTTTCAGCACGAACCAGCCGCCGACGATTTCCACCGTGGTTTCGAACTCCGCGACCGGAAAGCCGGCGATCTCCGTGTGCACCACCAGCGCATCACTGCCGAGCTCCAGCCGATATGGCAGCTGGAATCGTTTCAGCCAGCGGTCGAGCGCTTTCTGGCCGATGCTGATCTCCAGCCCCGGACCTTCCACCTTGAGTTGGGCCGGAAGCCCCTGCACGAACTTCGCCCTCTCGGCCACGCAGACGATCCGTTCCAGGTCCAGCCAGTCGGTGGCGATCCCCTGGAACTCCGCCCGTGCGTTAGTGAACTGATCAGGGAACGGCAGGCCGCTGGCTTCATCCCAGTACAGCATCACCGGCACCTTCAGGTAGGTGCTCAGCAGTTCGTCGATCAGGTCGGAACGGTCAGCCATGGCGCTAGAGTACCCTATCTGCCTGCCGCGAACCCTGGCGCCAGGTTCTGTATCCTTCGGGCATGGAGAGAGATGCAAGCAGGATCGCCGCGGCAGAAGGGGTGCCGCTGGTGATCGGGGTGACCGGACACCGGGATCTGCTCGACTCCGAGCAGGAAGAGATCAAGCAGCGCATCCGTGGCTTCTTCCTGCAGATGCGGGAGAGCTTCCCGGATCTGCCGCTCATGGTCATGACGCCGCTGGCCGAAGGCGCGGATCGGATTGCTGCCGAGGTGGCGCACGAGCTTGCGATACCCATCGTCGTTCTGCTGCCAATGCCGCGGCATCTCTACGAGAGTGACTTCGAAGGCGAGTCCCTGAGCGAGTTCCAGACCATGCGCGAGCTCGGCGAAGAGATCGAGCTGCCGCTGCTCCCCGAGCTGACGGAGGCTGACGTGGTGCACCAGGGAACCGGCAGAGATCTGCAGTACGCGCAGCTCGGCGCCTACCTGGCGGCTCACAGTCACGTGCTGCTGGCGATCTGGGACGGCAAGCCATCGAACGCGCCCGGCGGCACCGGCCACGTGATCAAGTTCCACCAGCATGATGTGATCGAGCTGATTGCCGGCGGCCAGCATCGTTCGCCCATCGACTTCACGGAAGACGAGAGTGATCTGGTGTATCACGTGGTCTGCTCGCGGCAGGAATCCGGCGCGCCGGAGGAGGGGCTGGAGCCGGGCCAGGCTTACTGGTTCACCCGGGACGAGCTGAGGCCCCGCACGCTCTACATGCCGGATCGCTATCGGGTGGTGTTCCGGCGCATGGCCGAGTTTTCCTCTGACCTCAGCCAACCGATCGACACGGACAGCTTCTACCCGCTGCTGCCGGAGGCGGAGCTCAGCCGCTGCGGGCAGGGCGCCAAGGACATCGATCGGCTCTACCATCGAGCCGATGCGCTCGCCCGGCGTTACCAGACTTACTTTTATCGGGTGGTGCAGGCGACCGGCCTGCTCGGCCTCTCTGCGGGGATCTGCTTCGTTGCTTTCGCCGACTGGCCGGGGGTGCACAACATGCTGTTGCCCTACATCTTCTGCATCATCCTGGTGCTGAGCCTGGGCGCGCTGGACAGTCGATTCTCCTGGCAGCGGAAGTACCTGGACTATCGGGTTCTGGCAGAAGGACTGCGGGTGCAGTTTTACTGGGCGGTGGCTGGCGTGGAGATGGAAAACCCCAGCCGCTTCAGTCACGACAGCTTCCTGAAGCGACAGGATCTGGAGCTCGGCTGGATCCGCAACGTGATGCGTTACGCCGGTTTCCGCTCAGACTCCACCGATCGCAGCTCCTCGGATGAGCTGGTTGAGCTGTGCATGGCGTACTGGGTGAGCGAGCAGCACAAGTACTACCATCGGAAGGCGCTGGAGCGCGAGCGACGGCAACGGGTGACCGGGCTCTTCAACTTCATCGGACTGACGCTGCTGATCGCCGCCGCCGTGGCCCTGGCCTCGCGGGCAGACCTGGTGGACCTCACCCCCGGCGCGGTGCTCATTGCCCTCATGGGTCTGGTGCCGTTCGCGATTGCAGCGCGTCAGAACTACGCGTTTCGAACAGCGGAGAGCGAGCTGCTCGCTCAGTTCCAGCACTATGTGCGTATCTTTCAGAATGCCACCAACCTGATGTCGAAGGCGCCGACCCTGCAGATGAAGCAGGACATTCTGCGGGCAGTAGGAGAGGCTGCGCTGGAGGAAAACGGGCAGTGGATCCTCAGGCAGCGCGAGCGGCCATCTGTGCCGACCCGCACCATTCAGGGTTGAGTTTCAGGGCCGAAAACGAGAGCGGCCGGGACCGGCTTTGCAGCCGATCCCGACCGTGTTTTGCGCTCTGTCCCTATGGAGACAGGCAGGGTTGGATTAGAGGATCCAGCCGATGTTGATGGCGTACACCCAGGGATCGATCCTGGCGGTGGTCTCGAGCACCGTGTTCGGATCGCCCGGGATGGTGATCTTCGCGTCGGACTCGATGTCCATGTAGCGGATGTTGCCGTTGATGAACATGCGCTCGGTGAGCATCACGTCCAGGCCGACCACGGCGGCGAAGCCGAGCGAGTTCTTCAGCTTCAGGGAAGCATCCAGATCATCCAGCAGACCTTTTTCGCTCTCGTCGAAGAAGATGGTCCAGTTCACGCCGAGGCCAACGTAGGGCTGCCAGGTGCCCTGCGGGTTGAAGTGCCAGACACCGGAAACGGTGGGTGGCAGGTGCTTCACTGAGGCGACCTTGGCGCTGTCCGTGCCGTCGTCGATCTTGATGTCGTGCTTGAACGGCAACGCGGCCAGCACTTCGAGGCCGAAGTTGTCTGAGAACATGTAGGTGCCGTCGAAGGTCAGCATGGAGGCGGAATCCACCACCAGGTCCACGCCGAGCGCGTCGATGGAGCCGTTGTTGGAAGTCGGGTCGATGTGTGAGATGCCGGCACGGATGATCCAGTCACCCTTTTCCTTCGCCTCGACGTCGTTGACCCAGATCAGCATGACGGCTGCAAACAGCGCAGCCAGTTTCAGTGAACGCATTTTTTAATCCCTTGTGAGCTTGCAGAAAGCACGCGTATGAGACTCGATGCACCTGCCCGGAGACATACGCGGTTCCCGAAGAGCTATTGATCGCGATCAAATCACTCTCCAGGTCTCCGGTGAGGTGCTATGCTCGCGCCATGACTCAAACCTTCACTCCCAGGGAGATGATCGAGGCCCTGGTCGCGATCCCGACCGTATCCAGAGACTCGAATCTGGACTGCATCGCCTTTATTCGAAACTACCTCGCCGGCTTCGGAGTCGACTCGACGCTGGTGGAGAACGAGGACGGCAGCAAGGCCAATCTGTACGCCACGGTGGGGCCCATGGAACCGGGTGGGGTCGTGCTTTCAGGTCACACCGACGTGGTGCCGATCGACGATCAGGACTGGCACACGGATCCGTTTCAGGTGGTCGAGAAGGACGGTCGGCTGTACGGCCGCGGCACCTGCGACATGAAGTCGTTCTACGCCATTGCGCTGGCGCTGCTGCCGGAGATGAACAACCTCAAGCGGCCGATTCACTTCGCGTTGTCCTACGATGAGGAAGTCGGCTGCCTGGGTGCGCCAGCCCTGATCGAGGCCATGACCGCTGCGGTGCCTGCCCCGGAGGCGGTGATTGTCGGCGAGCCGACCATGATGCGGGTAGTCAAAGCGCACAAGAGCATCTTCCGCTTCAACACCCGGATCACCGGTCACGAAGCTCACTCCAGCCAGCCGCATCGTGGCGTCTCGGCGACGATGGTGGCCGGGCGGATGATCAACTGGCTGCATGAGCGGCAGGCGAAGAACGCGGCAGAGGCCTCCCCGAACTGCACCTTCGAGCCGCCATACACCAGCCTGCACTGCGGGGTGGTTCACGGCGGAACGGCCACCAACATCATGGCCCATCATTGCGAGTTTGATACGGACTTCCGCTCCGTGCCGGGTGAAGACGCCCGTTCGGTTTTCGATGAGTTCGAGGCCTACGCCCGTGAGGTGCTGGAGCCGGAGATGCAGGCGATCGCCCCAGAGACCGGGATCGAGTTCCGCATCGATGCCTGCGTGCCGGCCTTCGAAGCGGCAGATGACGATGCGGCGATCGCCCTCGTGCGCCGCCTCACCGGGCAGAACGATCTGGAGTGTGTGTCTTACGGCGCTGAGGCAGGACAGTTTCAGGAAGCCGGTCACTCCGTGGTGATGTGCGGTCCCGGCAGCATCGATCAGGCCCACCAGCCGAACGAGTACATCAGCCTCGCGCAGGTGGAAGAGGGCGTCGCGTTTACCCGACGTCTGATCGACTATCTTTCCTGATGGGCCAACACCGGGCTGGCAGTAAAAAAGGCCTTCCGTCGATACGGATGCTTGCTGGCTCCCTCCGTAGCGAAACGGGGATCTAATCCTCTTCGCGTTTCAGCTGGCAGGGCGACACAAACGTCTCGCAGTCACCGATGAAAGTGCCATCCTCGTTCCAACCTCGGTCGAAACGTTCCCCATTAACTACGCCTGACTCTCGTTTCAACTGGCCATTCCGGTACCACTCTGACCATGTGGTCGTGCGTCTACTTTTCATCCACAGCCGCTGCTCCTGAAGCTGACCATTGTCGTAATAACGGGAACTCATTCCTTCGAGCCGACCATTGACCCAGGACGTTTCACTCAGGAGATGTCCATGCCAGCTCCAGTGACGCTCAATGCCGTGCCGCTCGCCACTCGCGTCAAAGCTCTCCTCAACCTGCTTGCGCCCGTCGCGGAAAGTGCCGAGGTAGGTGCCACCATTGGCTCGCGCAGCCTCTCGCGCGGCTTCCTGTTCCCGTTCATGGGCCAGTTGCGCGAGAGATTGGGGCTGGATGTTCGCTGCGGAGGCAGGCTCACCGTTTATATCCCACGCCATAGCAGGTTCCTGCATCTCGCCATCAAAATAGTGCGCTTCCCAGGCGAGTTGACCGTTGTCGTGCCACTGCTGGAAATGACCATGCGGGCGCCCCTGCACGTAGAATTCCTCCGCCCAGCGCTCGCCGTTCTCATGCCACCACTGCGCGCGGCCGCTCAGTTCGTTGTCGAAGTTCTCCTGAACATTGGACTCTTTCGGACCGTCGCCGTAGTACGTGTAGCTCGAGTAAACGCCCTGTCGCTGACCCATTTCGTAAAGCCGTTCAGCAGCGGTCATGTCTCTGTAGACGAGCACCACGGTCGTACCTAAGGCAAGCGTCACCGTCGTCACAACCAGGTACCGCTTCCAGCTCTGACCGGTGGTTGCGCGGATATTGGTAATCAGCGTCGGCCATGCCAAAAACGTCATCACCACCGCGCCGGCAACGAAGTAGAGCGCTCGGATAAAAAACATCCCCTCGGTGAGCCCGACGATGAAACCGAAGATGCCGAACAGAGCAGCCAGAGTGGCAAGCAGAGCAACGGCTTTTCTGAGCAGAGACAGGCCCAGAAATGCACCAAGGAGATCGCGTTCGTTCAGGTTCTGTGCCTGCTGCTTGGCGCCGATGCCGAGCCAGCCTCCGAGTGCGCTGAGTATCGCGATAACGCCGATGACAACGGTAATCGCGATCAACGCCTGCAGCATGGGACCGAACCCCAGCGTACCCAGCAGAATGGCAAGCGCTTGGGGGATTTTGATGTCGGTCGCTATCGATACAAGAACCAGCAATCCTATGCCAGCCAGTCCGAGCAGTATCAGTAGCGTACGAGCGACTACCTTTGAAGCCTTCAAGGCAGTGCCCTGATGAATAGAAGCGTAGTGAATGCGGGCAGGATGGGACCCTCTTGTTATCGTTCTATGTCCCTATGCTGTCGAGTGTCCCTACTCCGGTGGGCAGTATAGGCATTCACCTCAGCGCTGGGAACTCCAGTTAGCTAACCGAGGTTTCGAGCAAGAAGTTCCAGCTAGTTCCTTCAGTCCCGTGAAAGAATCCGACTAGCGATCTAGCTTCTTGCATCTGGATACATGGACGATGCCCATGAGCAGTTTCTTATTGTCAAACGCTGAACCTGACGCCCGCCCGCGCCATCCCCCCGCCAATCCCAATCGGCGTGCCATCGGCGCGCCAACAGCTCGCACCCAGCAGACGAGCGCCATCTTGCGCGATCATCCCCATCCCTGCGCCGACGATGGGTTGCCTGGCGATCTGATGGCCGCGCCGATCCAGTTCGTTCAGCACCGCATCACTGAAGCCAGGCTCTACCTCCAGTTCCTCGCCTAAGGTCCAGATTCGTGGCGCCTCCACGGCTTCCTGGGGCGTCATATCGTGATCGATGACGTTGACGATCGCCTGAAGGGCAGACGGGAAGATGCGGATGCCGCCAACGAGACCTACGCAGAAAATCGGCCGGCCTTCCTTTTCGACGATGATGGGCGACATGCTGGACGTCACCCGCTTGCCAGGCGCAATCGAGTTGGCCATCCCGGGATGCGGGTCAAATATGTTCATTGTGTTGTTCAAGATCACACCAGTCCCCGGCACGGTTGCTTTACAGCCAAACACCGCGTGAATGGTGTGCGTGGCCGAAATCATGTTGCCGTCGGCATCCGCGGCGGCCATGTGGGTGGTTGCCGGTGATTCAGCGATGTAAGCGGTCTGCGCTTTGCGCGCCCTCTGCATGTCGATCCGTTCGCGCCAGGCATCTGCATGAGAGTGGCTTATCAGCATGTCGACCGGTACGTCGACGAATGCGGGGTCGCCCATGTATTGGCGCCGATCTTCAAAGCCGATCTTCAACACTTCAGTTAATAGGTGTATGCCGTCGGCCGTACCAAACCCGAGTTCCGCGACATCGAAACCTTCCAGAATGTTGAGCATTTCGATGACGTGCACGCCGCCGGCAGTAGGCGGGGGAGGGCCGACGATGTCGTAGCCTCGGTATCGGCCGCGAACCACGTTGGCGTGGGTCGTGGCATAGCCGCTGAGGTCCTCGATGGTGAGGATGCCGCCTTCTTTCTGAATGTAATCCACCGCGGCCTGCCCGATAGCACCACCGTATAAGGCATCGATACCTTCTGCGGCGATTGTCTTCAGCGTCTCGGCGTAGTCATGCTGCACGACGAGTTCGCCCGGTTTCAGTGGGCTGCCACCAGGTAGCCAGGTTCTGGCAGTCTCGGGAAAGCGCGCGATGTCATCCGCGTTCTTGTGAATGATCTCTGAGAGGTAACCAGTCGCTCGGAAACCTCTCTCGGCATAGCGGATTGCAGGTTGCAGGACGTCTTCGAGTGACAAGGTTCCCCACGCAGAAAGCGTTTCTTGCCAGCCGAGCAGAGTGCCGGGTACCCCCGTTGCCAGCACGCCTATGTCGTTCTCCCGGCCTTCGACGACCTGGTAATCGGGCCAGGTGTCGGAAACTGGTCGGTACATCGTGGCTGTCGCCGCGGCGGGTGCCGTGGTGTAGTTATTGATGAACTGATGTTGACCCGAGGCCAGACGGACTGTCGACATACCCGCGCCGAATATGCCGACCATCATGGGTTCGACCACGGTGAGCGCAAACAGCGATGCGATCGCGCCATCAATAGCGTTGCCACCACCGGCGATAATCTCGGCGCCTGCCGCCGAGCCCAACGGATTATTTGTCACCACCATACCCAGAGAGCCAACAGCGGAGATTTTCTCCGTCGCGAACGGTGCATCCGAGTGTTTGCGCCAATTCACCATCAGGAACGTGAGGCGGAAAGCCGGCGCAGGTTCTCTTCGTGCTCTGACTGATCCAGCTTGTAGAACGAGATCACCAGGATCATCGTCATCCACAGGCTGAGGATAACCGGCACATACCAGGCGCCGAGCCGCCACAGCGCGTCCTCGCCCACATCCGCGGTGGTCGCCCCGGTGGGGAACTGAGCAAGCCAGAGCACCAGGGATGCGGCCATCAGGCCGAAGCCTTGCGTGCACTTGCGGATGAAGGTCACCGCCGAGAAAAACAGCCCCTCGGACCGCCGTCCGGTGTGCAGCTCACTCTGCTCCACCAGGTCGGACATCATCGAGGCGAACAGGATGCCGTAGCAGATGATCAGGCCAACATCGATGGTCTGGGTGATGAAGATGAACCAGAAGATAAAGTCCGTGCCGTTTTCCGGCAGCACGCCGAACAGGCGCAGGACCACCGGCAGCGGCGCGCCGAGAAAGGCGGCAAGGCCGACGATGATGACGCCGCGCTTCTTGCCGAGACGTCGGGTCACGATGGGCGCCAGCACGAAGCCGATAGCCGCCGCGATGAAGGTCGACATGTTGATCACGCCCTGCTCCACCGAGGTGAAGCCCCAGAAGTAGGTCTGGAAGTAGAAGGCCAGCCCTGCGGCCAGTCCTGAAGCCACCGCGCTGAATATCGAGGCGATGAAGAGGCTGATGAACGAGCGGTTGGACAGGGTCTCGAGGATCTCCCTGAAGATGGTTGAAAGCGTCATCTGACGTTGCGGCGGTGGCGCCATCAGGTGTGGGATACGGCGGTGGGTCCCGATCGCGCACACCAGGATCGACGCCAGCATGAGCCCGGAGCCGATGATCCCCATGAGGGCGTAGCTCTCCCGATTGAAGCGCCCGTCCGGGATCGCCTCGGTGGCCATTGCCGGAAACAGGAAGAAGAACATGAGCACTGTCATGGCGTTGCCGCCGGTCCAGCCGAAGTAGGAGCGGTAGCTGAGCAGGCTGCTGCGCTCCACGTAGTCGAAGGTCAGCTCCGGTGCCAGCGCTGAGCAGGGTGTCTCGTAGGCGGTGATGAAGGTTCGAATGATCACTGCGAACGTCAGCAGATAAAGGAAGAGGGCGGTCTGCGAGCCGTCTGCCGGTGGGTTCCAGACCAGGAAGTAGCTCAGAGCGACGGGTAGGGCGGAGGCGTACATGAACGGATGCCGCCGCCCCCAGCGGGAGCGCAGATTGTCCGACCAGTAGCCGACGATCGGATCGCTGACGGCATCGACGATCAACGCCGTCGTGATGGCGATGCCGACCAGTCGCGCATCCAGCCCCGCAACCTGGCTGTAGAACAGCAGCAGGAAGTAGTCGAAGCCGCCGTTCTTGACGCCGTAGGCGACGGAGCCGAAACCGTAAGCTACCTTCAGGCCTACACCCAGGCGCGGTGGGCCTGCTGTCGTCGTTTCTGCCACTTGTTACTCCCCCGATGGTGACTGAAAGATACCCTTAAAGCGGGGTGTCAGTCGAAAAGCGTGCGCTCTTGACCGTGGCTTCACGTCACTGGTGTTGTGCTGTAAGGCCAGACAGCAGACAGAGAGATCGCATGCCTTTGTTCAAGCGCGACCCGACCAAGAAGCTGAAGAAGAGCTATCAGCTCAAGCTCGAATCCGCCATGCATGCCATGCGGCGTGGCGACGTGCGGGAGAATGCGCGTCTTGTCGCCGAGGCGGAGCTGATACAGAAAGAGCTGGCGGAGCTGCAGGCCGCCAGCCGCTGAGTCACCGGGCCCGGTTCAGACCCTGCACTGAGGAGGGTTGCCCGCGGCGGCAGCGTAGGCCTCCGCTTCCGCCCACACCCGCATGGTGTTGCCGCCCCAGATCTTCTCGATGTCCGCTTCGCTGTAGCCGCGCTCCAGCAGGCCGTTCACCAGGTTCGGATATTCGCTCACATCCTTGAGCCCGTTCGGCAGGCTGTCACCCACCCCGTCGTAGTCGGAGCCGATCCCCACGTGATCGATGCCAGCCAGCTCCACAGCCCGGTCGATGTGGTCCAGCACGTCCTCAACCGTGGCGTAGGGATAGGGGTTCTCGATGCGGTAGTTCCTCGCGAACTCGGCCATCTTTTCGTCGCTCTGATTCTCCGGCGACTCGGCCCGGAAGCGAATCATCGCCTGCTGAGCGCCGTTGCCGTAGTCCCGGGCGGCCTTGGTCAGGAAGCTGGAGCCGAAGTTGATCTGGATGACGCCGCCATTCTCGCGAAGCGCGGCCACCATCTCATCGTTCATGTTGCGCTGGAAGCCGGGGGTGTAGTGGCGCATGGAGGAGTGGCTGGCGATCACGGGCACCTCCGTCAGCTCGAGCACCTGCCAGAAGGCTCTGTCGGAGATGTGGGAGACATCGATCATCACGCCCTGGCGATTCATCTCGGGTATCAACGTCTTGCCGAACTCGGAAAGCCCCTGCCACTGCTCGTTCAGGTCGTAGGAAGAGTCCGAGATGTGGTTGGACTTGGAGTGGGCCAGGGTGATGTAGCGGATGCCTCGATTGGCGAAGTGCTCGAGGTTCTCGAAGCTGCCCTCGATGGGGCCGCCGTTCTCCATGCCCATCGGCAGCGAGATGATTCCGGCGTCTTTGAGCGCCAGCACATCGGCGGTGCAGGTGGCGATGGCGAACTTGTCCGGGGCGCTGGCTGCAAGGGCTTCCATGGAGTCGATCAGGCCTTCCGCAAACCCCTTGGCCTCGCCAGCGGTGTCGACATCCGCCGGGATGTAGATGGACATGAACATGGAGTCGAGCCCGCCGGCAACTGCACGCGGATAGTCGAAGTCGCCGCCGTCCGTGCCGACGCTCACGTCCTCGTACTCATCGTGAATCCGGTAGGGCACATCGATGTGCGTGTCTACCAGCAGGAAACGCTTCGATAGCTCCGCGCCGCGATCGCTGTCGGCTGCCTGTTCCGGTTGGGGAGACTCTCCACATCCCGTGAGGCCGAGCCCTGCGACAAGCAGGAACGGGAGGAAGCGGAGTGATGAGCATTTCAGAGAGAGGGTCGGGCGCATTCGTTTTGATTCCGGGGTCGAAACGAACATGTTCACACGGCCTCAACCGGCAGCACAACTCGCGGTAGAATGGCCCCAGCAACCAATTACCCGATCAGGAAGGCAATGAGCAAGACGATCATACGTCAGGAAGACCTCATTCAGAGCGTGGCTGACGCGCTGCAATTCATCTCCTACTACCACCCGGTGGACTTCATCCGCGGCATGCGGGAAGCCTGGGAGAAAGAGGAGTCGCCAGCGGCGAAAGCGGCGCTGACGCAGGTTCTGGTGAATTCCCGCATGTGCGCGCTGGGCAAGCGGCCCATCTGCCAGGACACCGGCATCGTCATCGCCTTCGTCGAGGTGGGGATGGACGTTCAGTGGGAAGCGGATATGAGCGTCGACGACATGATCAACGAGGGCGTGCGCCGCGGCTTCGCCGACCCGGACAACGTGCTCCGCGCTTCCGTGCTGGCCGATCCGGATGGCAGCCGAACGAACACCAAAGACAACACGCCGGCGGTCATCCACTACAAGGTGGTACCCGGCAATACCGTCAGCATCGAGGTGGCAGCAAAAGGCGGCGGCAGCGAGGCGAAGGCCAAGTTCGCCATGCTCAACCCGTCCGACTCCATCGTCGACTGGGTGCTCTCGGTGGTGCCGACCATGGGGGCCGGCTGGTGCCCGCCGGGCCTCCTCGGGGTTGGTATCGGCGGCACGCCGGAGAAAGCCATGGTGCTGGCGAAAGAGTCCATGATGGAGCCCATCGATATTCACGAGCTGCAGGAGCGCGGCCCAGAGAACCACCTGGAGGAGTTGCGCCTCGAGCTGTTCGAGAAGGTGAACGCGCTCGGAATCGGCGCCCAGGGGCTTGGCGGGCTGACCACGCTGCTCGACGTTAAGGTGCTCGAGTATCCGACCCACGCAGCGAACAAGCCGGTTGCCGTCATCCCGAACTGCGCCGCCACCCGACACGTGCACTTCACGCTGGATGGCAGCGGCCCCGCAGAGTTTGCGCCGCCGGATCTTTCCGAGTGGCCGGAGATCGACTTCGATCTCGGTGACGATGTGCGCCGGGTCAATCTGGATACCCTGACCAGGGAGGAGGTTGCGACCTGGAAGTCCGGAGAGACGCTGCTGCTCTCGGGCAAGCTGCTGACCGGTCGGGATGCGGCGCACAAGAAGCTGGTGGACATGATCGAGGCGGGTGAGGAGCTGCCGGTGGATTTCACCAATCGGCTCATCTACTACGTGGGGCCGGTGGATCCGGTGCGTGACGAGGTGATCGGTCCGGCAGGCCCGACTACCGCCACGCGGATGGATAAGTTCACCAGGACCATGCTCGAGAAGACCGGCCTGATCGGCATGGTCGGCAAGGCGGAGCGGGGCGATACGGCCATCGAAGCCATTCGGGACTCGCAGGCTGCGTACATGATTGCGGTAGGTGGCGCGGCCTATCTGGTCGCCAAGGCGATCACCAAGTCGACGGTGATCGCTTTCCCGGAGCTCGGCATGGAAGCCATCCACGAGTTCGAGGTGGCGGACATGCCGGTCACCGTGGCGGTGGACGCCACCGGTGCTTCGGTGCATAAGCAGGGGCCACAGATCTGGTCGGCGAAGATTGCTGAACGGATCGATACGGTGAATGTCTGAGTTCGAGAACGACTGACCAACAATCGACAGGGAGAGTTACCGATGAATCGAAGAGAGCACCTGAAGAGCCTGGGCGTGCTGACCGCCGGCGCCGCCGTGCTGGGGCCAGGCAGGGCCAGCGCCGCCTTGCCGGAGGGGGCTGACAGCTCCCGATTGATCTACATCACCCCGATCAAGCGGGATGGTTCCGAGAGCACCTGTCAGGGCGAAGTCTGGTTCATGCGCGAAGGTGATGACCTGTTTGTGGTCACCCAGTCCGATGCCTGGCGAGCCAGAGCGGTTGCGGTCGGTCAGGATGTCGCCAAGATCTGGGTGGGGGATGTCGGCGTCTGGACGCGCAACCCGGAGTACGTCGAGCTGCCGTCTTTCATGGCGCGCGCGAGCCTCGTCAGCGACGCCTCGCTGCACGCCGGCCTGCTCGAAAAGTTCGGTCGGAAGTACTCGGACGAGTGGCCGGTCTGGGGCCCGCGCTGGAAGAACGGCCTCGCTGACGGGTCCAGGGTGCTGCTCCGCTACCAGCCGGTTTAAGCCAGGGTTTCCGCCAGCTCGAGCAGCAGCGCTCGGGTGTCCTCAAAACCAAGGCAGCCGTCGGTGATGCTGACGCCGTAACGCATCTGCTCGCTGATGTCCTGGCGACCGCCGGACAGGTGGCTCTCGATCATCAGCCCGCGAATGCCCGGGTTGGCGGCCTGCTTGCCAGCCCCCGTCTTCAGCCCGATCACCGACCGGGCCACTGCCGGCTGCTGTTCCGGGTCCTTGCCGCTGTTGGCGTGACTGCAGTCGATCATCACCGTGTCCGGCAGACCAGCTTCGCGGAGCAGCGCCTGCGCCGCGGCGATCGACCCAGCGTCACAGTTCGGCTGGCTGCCGCCCCGCAGCACCAGATGACAGTCCGGATTGCCCCGCGTCTCGAGGATGGCCGGTGCCCCTTCCTTGGTCAGCGACGGAAACAGATGCCGATGGCTGGCCGCGCGGATGGCGTCCACGGCCACCTGAACGTCGCCGTCGGTTCGATTTTTCAAGCCGACGGGCATGGAGAGGCCTGAAGCCAGCTCCCGGTGGATCTGACTTTCCACCGTTCGCGCACCGATGGCGCCCCAGCTCACCAGGTCGGTGTAGTACTGACCGAAGGTGGTATCGAGAAACTCGGTGGCCGCGGGCAGCCCCGCTTCGTTGACCTTCAGCAGCACCTGCCGGGCAAGCCGCAGGCCCTGGTTGATCCGATAGCTGCCATCCAGATCCGGGTCGTTAATCAGGCCCTTCCAGCCCACCACGGTCCTCGGCTTCTCGAAGTACACGCGCATCACGCAGTAGATCTGCTCGGAGACGTCAGCGGCCAGCGCCGCAAGCCGGCCTGCGTATTCTTCGGCGGCGGCCGGGTCGTGAATCGAGCAGGGGCCCACCACCACCAGGAGGCGGGGATCCTCGCCGGAGAGCGTCTGTCGGACGATGTCCCGAGCGCTAGTCACAAGCGCACCCGCCGCCTCGCCCAGGGGCAACTCCTCCTCCAGGACCGCGGGAGAAATGAGCGGGTGGGTCTGCTGAATCCGTAGGTTGTCGGTCTGCATGGCCGGGGAGTTTACGGAAGTTGCACCACCTCCGACCAGCCCGGAGAATGCGCCTTCCCTAGGAGGCTTCATGTATCACCGCTACCAGTCTGTGTTCAATTTCCTGTCATCAGCTGCGCTCGCCGGGGCGTTAATGCTGGTTAATCCCCTGGTTTGCGCGGCGGAGGGGAAGGCGGACGACGACGGCCTGAGCCTGAAGGGCACCCGACAGGTGTCGTTCGAGACGACTGAAGGCACCTGGCTTTCTCTCGATGTGTCTCCGAACGGTCAGCAGATCGTCTTCGAGCTGTTGGGGGATCTCTATCTGCTGCCGGTTGAAGGCGGCGAGGCGGAGCCCCTGACCACGGGTATGGCCTTCGACAGCCAGCCGCGCTTCTCGCCCGATGGCGAGCGGGTTGTGTTCGTCAGCGATCGGGACGGCACCGACAACGTCTGGACCCTGGCGGTGGACGGCAGCGATCCCCGACAGCTGACCAAGGAGACCGGCAAGTTCCTGTTCGTCTCCCCCGAGTTTGCGCCTGATGGCAGCCATGTGATCGTCTCGAAGACGAGTTGGGGGCTGCGTACGCACGAGCTCTGGGCCTATCACGTCGACGGTGGCAAAGGCATCCAGATGACGGTGGCGGCGGCGAGTTCCGATACGCCAACCAATCAGCGTTCGAACACGCTGGGCGCGATTTACTCTCCGGACGGTCGCTACCTCTACTTTGCCCGCAAGTACGGCGGCTTCGCCTACAACCTGCAGTTTCCGCAGTGGCAGATCGTCCGGCGCGATCTGCGGACGGGCGAAGAGGATTACCTGACCCAGGCGCAGGGCAGCGCGTTCAGGCCTCGACTGTCCCCGGACGGCACCCTGCTGGTTTACGGCACCCGTTATGAGCAGCAGACCGGGCTGCGGATTCGCGACCTGGAGACCGGCGAAGACGACTGGCTCGCCTATCCGGTTGAGCACGACGAGCAGGAGAGTCGATTCACCAGAGATCTGTTGCCTGGCTACGCCTTTACCCCGGATGGCGAGGCGATTCTGTTGAACGTGGATGGCGGCATCCGCCGACTCGAGATTGCCAGCGGTGAGTTGAGCGAGGTGTCGTTTACGGCCAGCGTCGAGCAGTCGCTCGGGCCGCAGCTTTACTTCCCTTATCGGCTCGGCCTCGGGCCCGTGAAGGCGCGGATGCTGATGGGGCCACAGCTGTCACCCGATGGCAGCCAGCTCGCGTTTTCCAGCTTTTTCCAGGTGCACGTCTACGATCTCTCCAGCGGCGATATTCGAACCCTGACCCCTGACGGGCCGGCGGCCGAAGGTGGCCGGGCTTTTCATCCGGCCTGGTCTCCGGACGGCAGGGAGCTCGCTTATGTGAGCTGGTCCAGCAGCGGTGGGCACCTGTGGCGGGTTCGGGCCAACGGCCGGAGCAAGCCGGTGCAGGTTTCAGAGCGCCCGAGCTTCTACTCGGAGCCTGCCTGGTCGCCGGATGGCACGCGGATACTGGCCCTCAGGGCCGCCAGCTACGATCGCCTGTACAAAGAAAACGACTGGGGCTGGACGATCGGCTCGGATCTGGTCTGGTTCGACCGCAGAGGCGGTGAAGCCAGCCTGATCGCGCCATCCAGAGGGTTCCAACGCCCGCACTTCGGCCCGGAATCAGATCGCATCTATCTCTACAACTGGAGCACGGGCCTGAGCTCGCTGCGCTACGACGGCACCGATCGCCGGGATCACCTGGCGGTGAAGGGTACCGGCATCCTGCTGACGGACGAGGAGGTGTCGGCAGACGATGTGCGGCTGTCGCCGGACGGGACGCACGCGCTCGCTCAGCATGCCTCCCAGCTCTACCTGATCCGCCTGCTGAACCCGAACCTGAGTGGTCTGTCGCTGAGCCTGGCAAACGCCAATCTGCCTATGGCGCGAATCACGGACATCGGCGCCGATTTCTTCGGCTGGTCGGAAGGTGGCGAGTCGATTTTCTGGACCGTAGGCAATCAGCTCTATCAGCGGCCACTGGATTCGGTTGCCTTCCAGGAGGAAGACGCCGAAGAAGCCGATACGGAAAAGGGCGCGGAAGAATCTGAACCGGCGGAATCAGCAGAAACAGCTGAATCAGGCGAAGAAGAGGCTGACCCGGTTGGGGCGGACGAGGAAGAGATCGCCGAGACGCACGAGTCCGTCAGCACCTACCCGATTGCGCTGTACCGGCCTCGGCACGAACCTTCGGGCACGCTCGTGCTGCAGGGCGCCACCGTGCTCAGCATGGAGGAGAACGCAGCGCCGATCGAAAACGCGACCGTGGTGATCGTCGACAACCGGATCGAGTCGGTCGGCAGCGAGCCGCTCGAGCCAGTGCCGGACGGTGCTGAGGTCGTTGACGTCCATGGTACGTACCTGCTGCCGGGATTTGTCGACACCCATGCCCATCACCGTCTGCTGCGGGGGATTCTGGAAGACGCAAACTGGGGCTTCCTGGCCAACCTGGCCTATGGCGTCACCACGGGCCTCGACGTCCAGCCCGGCACAACGGATGTGATCGCCTACGAAGATCTGATCGATGCCGGCCTGGTCACCGGTCCACGCGCGCTTTCCACCGGTCCCGGCATCTTCAGCGACAACAACTTCCGCTCCGTCGAGCATGCCCGGGCGGTGCTGAGGCGCTACAAGGATCACTACGGGGTGCGGAACCTGAAGGCTTACCTGTCGGGCGACCGGGGTCAGCGGCAGTACCTGGCCCAGGCCGCCGCGGAGCTCAAGCTGATGCCGACCACGGAAGGGGCGCTGGACATGCGCATGAACCTGACCCATGCCATCGATGGCTTTTCCGGCAACGAGCACGCGCTGCCGGTGGTGAACCTGTACGAAGACGTGGTGCAGCTGGTTGCCCGCTCCGGCATGTCGTACACGCCGACGCTGCTGGTGGCCTACGGTGGCCCGTTTGCGGAGAACTACTTCTACACCCGCGAGTCTCCGCATCGGGATCCTAAGCTGCGCCGCTTCATGCCCTCCAACGCCATCGCCGGACGAACGCTGAGAACACAGTGGTTCCTGGACGAGGAGTTCACTTTTCCGCGCCTGGCGGCTCAGGCGGCGAAGATCATCCGGGCCGGTGGCCGGGTGGGTGTTGGCGCTCATGGCCAGCTGCAGGGTCTGGGTTACCACTGGGAGATGTGGGCGCTTGCTGCCGGCGGCCTGGCGCCGATGGAGGTGCTGACGGCAGCCACCCGGCACGGGGCGGAGATCATCGGCGTGCAGGAAGACCTGGGCACCGTGAGCCAGGGCAAGCTCGCGGATCTGGTGCTGCTCGCCGAAGACCCGCGGGAAGACATCCGGAACACCAACAGCCTGCGCTACGTGGTGAAAAACGGCGAGCTGTTCGATGCCTCCAGCATGGATAAGCTCTGGCCGGAACAGGCGCCGTTACCGGAGATGTGGTGGTGGAAAATCTCGCCCGAGACCGCGTTGCAGAACTGATCGATTGATGCGGAAGTCAGGGCAGCCAGTCAGTTGATCAGAGAAATTGCTGACAAAGACATTCCGGCGCTGTTTGTGGTGCGTCCGCAGACGAGAGAGAACGCCATGTCGGTTGCAGAGCTGGCGGCGATTGGCATCACCCCGGAATCCATAGGCCACGCCATCAGAGGGTCACACAAGGGCTGGCTGTTCGAGGAGAACGGAGAAGTCGGCGGCTTTGCCATGGGCGATGCCGAGCAGGCTGAGCTGACGGTGATGGCCATGCTGCCGCAATACGAGGGTAAGGGAATCGGCGGCGCGCTGCTGACCAGGGTCGAGACCTGGCTTGCTGCTGAAGGCTGCAGCAGGATCTGGCTGACCACCGACATCAATCCGGAACTCAGAGCCTACGGCTTCTACCTGAGGCACGGCTGGGAAGACTGGAAGATCGAGCACGGCCTCAGATTCATGCGCAAGCAACTGGGCTAGCTGACGAACTCGGTCCTGTCCCGTCCTTCCGCTTTCGCCGCGTACAGCGCTTCGTCCACCTGGGCGATCGCTTCTTCGTAAGTCAGCTCGCTGCCGGGCATGAACAGGCCGGCGCCAACGCTGATGGTGACATGGCTGGAGGTCGGGGATGCCGGATGCGGGATGTCCAGATCGCCGACAGTCCGCCTCAGCCGATGGGCAAAGGCATGGAGAAAAGTTTCGCTGGGCGCGTAGAGCACGATGGCGAACTCTTCGCCGCCATAGCGGGCGACAAAATCCAGCGGCCGATTGACGCTGCCCTCCAGTGCCGAGGAGATCCGGGTCAGGCAATCGTCGCCGGCGAGATGACCGAGATGGTCGTTGTAGGACTTGAAGTTGTCCACGTCGATCAGCAGCAGCCCGATGCTCGTCTGATCCCGGGCCGCCTGACGCCAGGCACGCGGCAGGAACTCATCGAACATCCGCCGATTGAACACCGCGGTCAGCGAGTCTGTTCGGGAGGTCTGCTCAAGCCGGAGCATGTTGGCGTAGATCTCTCTGGCGTCCTGCTCCAGCCGATAGCTGGTGAACATGGCCACGGCCTGGGAGAAAACTACGTAGGCCAGCTTGTGCACCGGCGTGTCGTACGCCACGCCGAAGCCGATGGAGAGCAGCAGGATCGGGGAAGCTGCGATCACGCTCTGACGGAAAGTGAGGCCGAGCAGCAGGTAGATGTAAAAGGTGAAGAAGATGTTGCCCCACAGCACGACCGGCTCGTTCATGCTGGCAGCAACGAAGCTGTTGGCGAAGGTGCCGACGCCGCACAGGAACCCGGCAACGGTGACGTACAGGCCGGTGAACTCCCGATAGCGCTGGAAGAAGGTGAGGATCAGAGCGGCCAGCAACGGCAGCAGCATCAGGCCGATTCGAAGTGGCACCACTTTCGATGAGTGTGCGTAGTCCGTCGAGAGGTAGTCGACGACGATGACCGTGGCCACCAGCAGCACCGCTGCGCCGAGCCCGCTTTGCGTGACAGGCAGGTTCCGCTGCCGGTGGTAGGTGTTGAATCCGTGCTCTTCGAGTGCGGAGGATTCGATGCCATCGAGCGGCCGTGGCGGCAGTCGCAACTCGCCAACCGGTCGTTGCAGGCCGACGGCTCGCAGCAATGCTGTGGGATTCGAGCTCAAGATCAGGCTGCCTGCACCACCGGAGATCGAAAGTCGGTTGCACCGGGCAGATAGGTAGCGACGCGTGGCGCCTCCGTTACCGTTGCGCAGAAGTCGCTGACGCCCGCCTGCGCTGCGCCTTCTTCGATGACACGGGCGAGGTGAGCTGCCCGTTCGACGTCGGTCACGCAGCGCAGAAGCCCGTACTCCTGATTGATGCGTGCTCCGTAGAGCTGCTCCTCGCTGCCGTCGTCGTCTCTGGCGACGAAGCGGGCGTAGTTGACGTTCAGGCCCGGCGCGCCGGCATCCAGCAGCAGGTCCATCAGCACCTGCAGCTGATCGCGGTTGACGATCCCCGTCAGGCAACGCTGGTCCTCCAGCGTGCTGGCCCGCATGCGGATGCCGAGCCCGGCGCTGCGCCCGCCGCCGCCGATGTCGGCAGCGGACTGATCACGCCAGTGGGTGTGGCCCGCAAGGTGATCGATGGCATTGATGATCTGCTGCATGTTGGCCGGATAGTGATGATGGGAGAACCGGCTGGGCAGGTTGAACAGCCCGCGATCCACGTTCAGTCGGTACATGAAGCCTCGCCCCGGCAGGTGCAGTTGACCCGCCACGGCCATGGCCTCGAACACGTCCTCGACGTCGCCGGGATCTGCGATCACGGTCAGCACTTCCTTTTCGTGCTCCTTGGTGATGCGCAGCCAGCCGAGTCGATCACGCAGGCCCCGACCTTCGCAGTAGTAGACGATCGGCCCGTGCGCGCCGGCGGCGATGGCCGCCCGTGCGACCCGATCGGACAGCCGGTGGTCGACGATGCAGTGAATGATGCCGAGGTTGCCGGCGGCAGCCTTTGCCGGTGCAGACTGGGAACTGCCGGGCCAGCGGTGAAAGTCGGCCCCAAAGAAGGTGTGCTCTGCGGGTACCGAGTAGACGGCCCCGGTGGCCTGCTGGTGCAGACGCCCGACCTCGACGATCTCATCGACCAGCGCGGCCGCTTCGGCCTCCGGGACGATGGCCGACAGGGCGGTTCGGGCCGGGCTCACCGGCGGAAACCAGCGCTTCAACCAGTGGTCGTGCAGCACGGTTCCCCGTGCGGTCCAGCTCAAGAGGCTGGTGCCGGGCCGCGCCGTAATCGCTTCAATCACCCGGTTGGCGCTCGCTGGCGGCAACATCGTGGTGATCATTGAGCTGGGCGAGTCGTTTCTGAACATCAGCCTGCCTCCACGGGTGAGTCGCTGCGAAAGGATGTGTCGGTAGCTTCTGCCTCAGCCTGGCGGGCCAGCGCCTCGTTGCGCTGGGTATACAGACCGACGGTCAACACGGTGAGGATCGGGCCAACGGATGCCAGTGCCAGAATGCCGAAACCGTCCGAGACGCCGGGCACGTTGGCGCCGATACCCAGGCCCATCGCCAGGACCAGAGGCACGGTGATCGGTCCGGTGGTTACCCCGGCGCTGTCCCAGCTGAAGTTGACGAAGCTGTTTGGTGCAAACCAGGTGAGCACCAGAGCCAGGCTGTAAGCCGGAGCCAGTAACCAGAAGAGCGGCAGGCCGTAGGCCATGGTGACGACACCGGCGCCAATGCCGATGCCGACGCCAACCGCCACGCTCTGCATCAGCAGCTTCTTGCGGAACGCGCCCACGGTGATTCGCTCTACGGTGTCACCGAGCGCGTTCAGCGCTGGCTCTGCCAGCGTAGCGCCGTAGCCGAGGAAAAAGGCGAAGCCCACCGCCAGCACCTTGCCGATGTCCGGCACGTCGACGAGCGGCGGCAGGGCGTGCTCGCCGCCCCAGGGCGTGATCGAGGCGAAGGTGAGCGGGACGTTGCTGCCGAGCTGCGCGCCGAGCGGGGTCAGGCCCAGAGCGATGCCCAGTCCGAACAGGCACATGCCGGCCAGCGCAAAGGTCACGCCGATCCCGACGTCGGCACCATGATCGAGGCGTTGCCGGAGGACCAGCCGCAGCACCACATAGAGAAAGAGGCAGAGCGGCACGATGGCTCTGAAGGACTCGATGAGTGCCTGTTGGAACCGTTCGAGGAAGGACTGGTCGCGATCCCAGACGGCGTCGCTGATCACTTCCCACTCGGTGCTCGGCAGCTTGCGGATCACCACCTCGGGATTTTCCAGGACGATGGCGCCGTCGACGAGGCGCGGTGCGCCGCCGCGGAACGTCACCTCGTGGCGTTCAGGCAGGGTGCCCGCATTCATGTAGCTCTCGAACTCGGGCGTGCTGATCTCATTGCGGTCGGCCGCTTCGCTGGCCTCGCTCGAGGACGTCGGTGCTGTCTCGGCGCTGCGCTCGATGGAGGCGCTGCCCTGGTAGTACGGCGCGCCGACGTAGTCGTCCCGCACGTAGTGAAACAGCGCCAGCAGCAGCACGGCCAGGATCGGAAACAGTGAGGCCAGGGTGACGATGCCGAAACCCGAGTGGCCGTCGTTGCCGGAGCCGCTCGATACCACCCGACAGACGCCGATTCCCAGAGCCAGCACCAACGGCACGGTGACGGGGCCAGTGGTAACGGCGCCGCAGTCCCAGGCCAGACCCAGGACATCGTTCAGCACGTCGATGCGGCTGAAGTAGAAAGACAGCGTCAGCAGTAGCAACACGGCCGGCAGCACCAGGATCTTCAGCGGCCAGGCGAAGAAGAAGCGGAGCACGCCGAGCATGACGGCGAGGCCGACGCCTGCCGCAACCGAGCCGACCAGCTGGCCGGAGAAGTCGTTCAGGAGGCTGTAGAGGAGGGGGGCTTCACCCGGCTGCACGCCGGCACCCGCGGCTTTCAGAACGGCGATGGCCGGCTCCGCAAAGGTGGCTCCGGCGCCGAGCAGGACCGCGAAGGCGAGAATGACCGGCATGCGCGAGTTGCGCGGCAGCACGCTGCCGATGACCTCGCCGAGCGGCATGAGCCCGAGTCGCAGCCCTTCCATGAAGAGCATCAACCCGACCACCACGACCAGGATGCCCACGGCAATCATTGCGGCGTACACCAGCGGCAGCTGCAGCACCAGTATCTGGAACACCACCAGGTAGGCGACGATGAACCAGACGCCTTCCACCTGGCCAACGAAGTGGCGCTTAACGTACGGCAGCAGGATGCGCAGCGTGTCCCTGAGCCCGAGCTGGAACCTCGGGTTATTGTCGATTTCAGCCATCGTAAATCCGGATATCCTTATCCAATCCGGGCTATCGGCCGACGCCTTGGCCTATTGAGGGGAAACTGAGGAGAAGGCCTGCGAATGTGCGCTCGGTCACATCTGAACCGTGGACGGAACCCGTCGCCGGTTTGTCGGGTCTGAATTCAGAGTGCTGATTCGAGGAGTGGGGAGATTCTGGTTCGCGCATCAATCGCCATCTCGATGGTCGTCCTTCTGACGACGCCGTTCTCGTTGGCCGCGACGGAGAGCGCGCGAGCCGCGCCTGATCCCGATCTGCAGTTGTCCCAGGCCATGAGCCTGTTTGCCGAGGACGCAAAGCGCCGGCACGCGCTGCGTGAGATCCGTCGAGCCGGCGGTACGGAGATGGTGGCACCGATGATCATCTCCCTCCGCTATCTGCCACCGGAGGCGAGAGCAGAAGTGGTGCCGGTGCTGCAGCGGGTCACCGGCACACGGAACATCGGGGATGACTGGTTTCGCTGGATGGTCTGGCAGGAGGAGCAGCCGGACGTCAGGCCCTTCGACGCGTTCGTCCGCTTTCAGCGAGTCCTCTACTCGAAGATCGATCCGAAGTTCACGGTGTTTTTCGATCCTGCCAGCCGCTCCGAGATCAGGTGGGAGGAGATCACCTGGGGCGGCGTGGTCCTCGACGGCATCCCGGCGTTGGACCAGCCGAAGTTTGTTGCAGCCAGTGAGGCAACCTATCTGCAGGGCGATGATAGGGTGTTCGGCGTCGCTATCGGCGACGACGTTCGCGCTTATCCCTATCGAATCCTCGACTGGCACGAGATGGCCAACGACGTGGTGGGTGGGGTGCCCGTGTCGCTGGCGTACTGCACGCTCTGTGGTTCCGGCGTCCTTTACCGAACCGATCCGCCCGGCGTTGCACCGCTGACGTTCGGCTCGTCCGGCTTCCTGTACCGCTCCAACAAGCTGATGTACGACCGGCGCACCCACACGCTCTGGAATCAGCTCACCGGCAAGGCGGTCATCGGCGCGCTGGCAGGCCAGGCGCCCGCGCTGGAGGTGTTGCCGATGGTCACAACCACCTGGGCGGACTGGCTGGCGCGACATCCGGACACGCGGGTGCTGGATCCTGTGACGGGATTCGATCGCCAATATGACGGCGCCGGGCCTTATCGTCAGTATTTCCGCTCGTCCCGCCTGATGTTCCCCGCGGCGACGGAGCGCTCAGAGCAGCGCAGCAAAACCGTAGTGTTCTCGCTGCGACTGACGGGCGCCGCCAAGGCCTGGCCGCTGGAAATGTTCGACGGCGGGGTGGTGATCAACGATCGGGTCGGTGTCATCCCCATCGTGTTGGTCGGAGACGCCGCTACGAGCACGGTCCGAGCTTATCGGGGTGATGGCCGAACCTTCGAGCGAACCAGCGCGGATCTCCAGCAGGTGGCGAGCGCGAACAGGCGCTGGCTGGTTCGGGAAGATGGGCTGCACGGCCCGGATGGTGAGGTGTTGCCCCGGTTGCCCGGCCACCTGAGTTACTGGTTCGCATGGCAGAGCTTTTTGCGCTCGAACGACGCCGTTGATGCCGCGTTTACTGAGGATTCCAGCCCAGCCACGCCGACAGCGCCTCACCCATGATCAGGTGCTTGTCGTCCTCGCTGAGCCAGGGCATTTCCTCGGTGAACATCGTCACGCACTGGCGCCAGGAACACGGCATCTTCGTGATGTCGGTCCCCCAGAACAGCCGCTCCGGTCCGAACGCGTCGTAAATCCTGCGCACGTATCCGCTCATGATCGGGAAGGGGTAGGCTTCGCTCGAGTAGCCCGGTGCACCGGTGACTTTGACCGAAACGTTTGGATGCTCCGCAAGCGACAGCAGCGCTGGTATGTGGGTCATGGCCTCATGGTCCTTTCGTTCTTCGAACCCGCCCATACCGCCCAGGTGATCGATGGTCAGGCGCAGGCCTGGATATCGCTCAGCAATGCCGCCGACCAGGTCCAGGCAGGGCGTCGCCATCATGCAGATGGGCACCTCGTGCGCCTCGGCTGCAGTCCAGATCCAGTCCGCACCGCCGTCCAGCAGTAACTGTCGTGCTCTGGCGCCGAGAAAAAACGTCCGCAACCCCACATGTTCCGGCCTGCTCTGCCACGCGGCGATCGCAGCCGGGTCCTGATCGTCACTCGGCAGGATCGAGCCGACGATGGCAAACCGACCGGGGTGGGCTTGCACCGCTTCGCTGGCCATGGCCTGTGCGCCCGGGTCCCAGCCGGGTGGGTTGATGATGGCAGCGGTGACACCGGCCTCGTCCATCATGGCCAGCGCTTCCTCGGGAGCGAAGCGGGTGACCTGGCGGTGCGAGGCGTTGCTCGGCAGGCCACTGCCCCAGCAGTGAATCTGCGCGTCGATGATCCTCACGATGGCTCGGTGAGCCCGTGCCCGGCCATCTGCCCGAACCGCTCTTCGAGCACCGCGGGCAGCGGCGTTGAAGGCTCAGCCATGGCGTCGCCCGATCGCAGGTGGTACGCGCCCGCGGCATCCACGCCATGCGGCCGGCCACCTTCGTCCGTGGCGCGACTCGCCTCCAGCATCATCTGCCGGAAGCGCACCACGCCCAGATCGGTCTGGCCCAGCAGCTCCCTGGTCCGGTCCGCAATCAGCCCCTGGCTGTCGGCGATGGCTGCATCCTGTTCGGAGATGCCTTCGATGCCGGTGAAGTTGGAGTGCTTCTGTCGCTCCCGGCTGATCAGGTAATCGTTGTCGCGGTTGCGCACCGGTACGTAGTGCTCGTCGACCTCGGCAAAGATGCCGTGACCGCTTGCGTACTGAGCACGCTCATGATCGGTCAGCGGCCGGTCCGGATTCCAGGCGTAGCAGAATATCCAGCACGAGTGATCGTCGACCGGGACCCAGGTATTGCCCTGGTACATCTCGCCCGGAAAAGTGTTCGGCGCCAGCGAGTGGTTGGGCATCAGGAACTGGGTCAGCCGCCAGTAGAGCTGGTCGTCGTCAGCCCGGCGTGAGGCGCCGAGGATCAGGCCGGCATCGTGCCGCAGCACGGTAAAGCGGGGGATGCCGTCTTCGATCAGCCAGCGGAATCGCGCCACGGCGGGCGGCTCGTTGATGCCGTCTCCCGGCATCAGGCTGGCCTTCTCGCCGTTAGCGATGTTTGCGTGCAGGTAGGAGAAGTGCGCCGTGTCCAGACCGCCCTCCACGGCCTGCGCCCAGTTACATTGCTGGAACTTCTTGGAGACGAAGCGGTGGTTCTCCGGCAGGGTGGCGAACTCGAACTGAGGAAGCTCGGGCGGGTCGTCCTCGCCGAGGTAAACCCAGATCACATCACCCCACTCGCGCACCGGCAGAGCCCGGATCTTCGCTTTCTCCCTGGTTCGCTCCGCGATCTCCGGCGGGGACGTGGGCATATCGACGCAATTGCCTTCTACGTCGAACTTCCAGCCGTGATAGACGCAGCGCAGCCCACAGGCTTCGTTGCGGCCGAAGAACAGGTTCGCCCCCCGATGACTGCAGGCCGGCTCGACCACGCCAACGGCGCCACGGCTGTCCCTGAAAGCAACGAAGTCCTCGCCAAGCAGGCGCAGGCGCTGCGGCGCGCCGTCAGCCTCGAGTTCGCGTGACAGCAGAGCCGGCTGCCAGTAAGCGCGGAACACCCGCCCCATGGATGTGCCCGGCCCCGTTTCGGTCAGCCTCTGATTGTCCTCGGCGCTCAGCATCTTTCCCCCTCCGGCGACTCGGATCAGGGGAGTATAGCGCCGTCAGGGAATCAGGCCTCTGCGGCTTGCCGTTTCCGCTCCTGAGCGGCGAACCATTCGGCCTCTTCACCAGGCTCCGGCATGATCTCTCCGCCTTCGAGCACCCAGCTCGCGGGCGTTTCGCGAATCTGCGCATCCGTTCGGGCCTGCTCGACCGCACCGTGCTCAGCCAGGGCTGCTCTGATCCGGCTCGCGATCCGGTCTTTCTGCTTGTCGCTACGGCCTTTGCGAATGGTGCCGCGGACGAAGAGCGTTCGGTCTTCCAGCGGGAACAGGGGAGACTCCTCGAAGAACACGGCGTGCACGAACAACGGCGGCGCGCCGGTGACGTCGCAGTGGATGTCGGTGATTGCCTGAGCGATCTTCGCCTTCGTTTCAGCGTCAATCGCGTCTTTGCTGGTGTTGCAGATGTACAGCGGCATGATTCGGGCTCCTCAGTTCTGTGTGGGGTCGGAAACCACAGCGACGATCTCGTCCTCGCTGCATCCGGTGTTTTCGGTCCAGAGCGCCACCAGCTCGCGGAGAAGCGCTTCCCGGCGCTCTGCGGTCAGGGACTCGTTGGCGGTGATGGCGACGACCGAAGAGGTTGACGGTCGGCCGGCCGTGAAGCCGTTGCCGGGCGCAACCGGGATCCAGGCGAAGTTTGCGGCCTCGCCGAACGAACGCGTAACGAAGCCGTCAACGACGCGCTGAATCTCTTGCTTGTTCTGGTCGGGAGATTGCCCTTCCTGAACGACACACATGCAATTGACCATCCTGATGTTCCGTTGTGATGTTTGAAGGAGGTTTTAATATAAAACCTATAGGTAGCATATTGCAACCTAATGGTCTCTTTATGCAACCTGCGCTAGAATCGGGGCATGAAGTACAAGTCCTACAAAGACATGAACTGCTCGCTGGCCCAGGCCCTGGATGCCATCGGCGAGCGCTGGTCGTTGCTGATACTGCGGGAAGCGTTCTACGGGAAAACCCGCTTCAACCAGTTTCTCGAGGAGCTCGGCATCTCCAGAAATATTCTGTCGGCGCGGCTGAGCCACCTGGTCGCAGAGGGCCTGCTGGAGAAGCGGCCGGCGACGGAAACCTCGCACACGGAGTACGTGCTGACGGAGTCCGGTCGGGCGCTCCGAACCGTGATCGTCTCGCTCATTCACTGGGGCGATGAGTTCCGACCCGATCCCGAGGGCCAGAGATTCACCCTGATCGACGCAGACAGCGACCAGCCGCTGCGAAAGATGAACATCTACTCGGAGAGCGGGGCAGAGGTGAAGCCGGGGAGAATTCGGGTAACCAGAGGACCGGCAGCGAAAGACCGATCCGCCTGAGCGCCCGCCTCAGGTTGCGCGCTCCTGCCACTGCGGTAGCTCGTCTTCGATTCTGAACCACGGCGCCTGAGAGCCAACGAAGATGTGGCCACGCGGGCCAATGCCCGGATCGCTGTCGAGACAGCCGGCCGGGATGTTCACCCTTTCGCCGTTGTCACGCGGCACCAGCGATCCGCACAGAGAACAGAAAGCGTTGCCGAACCGCTTCGCCTCCGGCAGTTTGTAGCGTCGTATCAGCGTTTCGCCGCTGCGCCACTCAAAATCGCTCGAAGCAACGAAGAGGTTGGTGGCGTGGGCGGCTGCCCGGGACAGGCGGCAGCGGCGACAGTGGCAGTTCATCATGCCGATTGGCGTGCTGGCAGCGAAGCTGATCTGGCCGCATAGGCAGCTGCCGGTGATTCGGCCGTCTTCACGGTGCCGCTCAAGATCGGGCAGCTTTGGATCGAACGCCTCGTGACCGGGTGCAACGGATTCGTAGCTGTTGGCACCGTCGGGAACCTCCGTCCACGGACAGCGGGACGCTGTGAACAGGTGCCAGGCGTCCAGCGGTGGCGCCATATCGAGGAGGTTACCGCCGTGGATGTTGGCCAATCGGCTGGCATCGGCATGGGGAACGGGCATCGAGGAGCCGCAATCCCGGCAGAAAGCGCGTTCCGCCACGTCCTGTTTGTAGACGTGGAGGTTGTCTCTGCCGGAAATCCACCGAATCTCGCCGGTGGCAATGACGAACGGGGCAACCGCTGCGCCCGTATGCTTCCGGCAGCGCTGGCAGTGACAGTAGATGATGCCGAAGGAATCGCCATCGATCTGGTAGTGCACCTCGCCGCACAGGCACCGGCCGTGGGCCGAGACAGGGCGGGTGGGCTCGGTCATGCGCCTTGGCTCAGCGCGGCGTCAGCTCGAATATCCACAGATCGTTGGAGGTCACCATCGACACCGGCGCGCTCTGGCCGCCGCCGTACTTGCGGCCGAGTTCGGAAAGAACCCCTTCCAGGATTTCCCCTTCGGTGATCCGCACCAGCTGACGCTCGTACAGCTTGCCGTCCACCCGCAATATGGCCCGGCCGTCCTGTTCCGCCTCGGCCGGCCAGTGCTTCCAGAGCTTGCCGACCAGGGAGTTCATGTAGCCGGAGGGGATGAAGATCCGGTTGTCGTGCTCCATGACGAAGGTGGTTCTGGAGCGGTCCGGATCGAGCAGCTGGAACTCGACGGTGAAGTAGTCTTTCAGGAACGACCAGTCGGGCTCCTCACCGCTGTGCAGCTCCCCAGAGGTGAAAGGGCCACCGGAGACGATGGCGAAGCCACCATCCATCGGCCCATCGTGAAAGCGCGCTACCACGAAGGTACCGAGCACGAACAGCAGCACCAGGCCGATCAGGCCGCCGACTATCTTCAGGATCAACTTCAACATGACTTACTCGTCTTCAGCGACCTCACCCACCTGTTCCTCGATGGCATCGAGAAACAGATCCCGCAGGGAGATCATGCCCAGCGTCTTGCCGTCTTTGACCACCGGCAGGTGGCGTATGTGGTGCTTCTTGGTCAGGGCGATGCAGTGCCGCACCGTGTCTTCCGGCGTCACGGTAACCAGGTCGGTGGTCATCACCTCTGAGACTTTGGTCTGCTTCGAAGCGTGGATATCCAGAATCACCTTCCGCATGTAGTCGCGTTCCGAGAGGATGCCGACCAGGTAGTCCTCGATCTGCACGCAGACAGCGCCGACGTTCTTTTCGTTCATCAGCGTCAGGGCATCGAAGACGGACTCGAGCGGTCCGATCCAGACCACTTCTTCTGCTTTCTTATCGAGCAGATCGGAAACGTAATGCATTGGGCTCTCCCCAGAATTCCCATCGCCGCTAACAGTAATTCGGCGTCCCGGCTGACGCAAATCGGCGCTGCTGGTCGAGGCGGGCAGCTGGCGATAAAGTAGTCGGCTGCAAGTTGAGGGATAGGGAGCAGAGGGAAGAATGGTTTCCACAGAACTGTTTGATCTGAGCGGCAAGGTGGCGCTGCTCACAGGTGCATCAAAGGGTATGGGCCTCGCCATGGCCGAAGGGCTGGCGGAGCATGGCGCCAGGGTGGTGATCTCGAGCCGGAAGCTGGATGCCTGCGAGGCGGTTGCGGACGACATCAACAAGCGGTTAGGCCCGGATACGGCAACCGCCATCGCCTGCAACATCGGCTACAAAGAGCAGCTGCAGGCGCTGGTCGACGAGACCCACGAGCGGCTCGGCCCTATCGACACACTGGTGCACAACGCCGGCATCAACCCGTTTTACGGCTCCATGTCCGAGATCCCGGACGAGGCGTTCGACAAGATCATGGGCTCCAACGTGCGCTCCGTGCACTGGATCTGCCAGATGGTTGGCCCGGACATGATCGAGAAAGGCAAAGGCTCGATCATGGTCACCTCGTCAACCGGGGCCTTTCACTCCTCCGAGGTGCTGGGCGCTTACGGTATCTCCAAGCTGGCCGACATCGCGCTGGTTCGCAACCTCGCGGCCGAATGGGGACCCAAGGGCGTGCGGGTGAACGCGATCTGCCCGGGTCTGATCAAGACCGATTTTGCCCAGGCGCTCTGGGACAATCCGGAGGCTGCGCAGCGGGCTAACGAGCAGATTCCGCTGCGTCGGCTCGGCGAAGCTGAAGATCTGAAAGGGGTTGCGGTGTTCCTGGCTTCAGAGGCCAGCGGCTACATCACCGGTCAGGCGCTGACGGTCTGCGGCGGCTCCAACATGTGGTCCTGATCGGGCGCCAGCACCGGCCGGCTCACGAGACCGGACGGTATATAGCGCCGCGGGCACGCACCGGATCCAGCAGCGACCAGTCGCCCTGGCTGATCTCGTAGCCGTCCGGGAACGGTGGTCTAGGCGGCGTGCCGAGGGATTCGAGCACCCGGGGATCGCGATAGTAGACCTGGCAGATCAGCGAGACGATCAGCGCCGCCGCCTCCGGCTGAGCGGCCCGGAACTGCTCCGCGAGGGCCACCCGCTCCTCGGCGGAGGCATCGAGAAACCCGTGCTCACCCGCCAGCTCCTCCAGGATGCCCAGATGCTCAGTGATGAACTGTAGGGTCGGCCCGGCGCTGCTGAGCAGGTCGGCGAAGATCGCCTCGTCGTCTGCTCCCGGCACGCCGTGCGCCTCGCTGGCCGGAATGATGGTGCCCGCAAGCGCCTGCAGTATCGCCTGGCCCGCTTCGCTGAGCAGCTCGTTGCTGCTGCCGATCAGATCACTCATTCCCGTCTCTCCTGCTCAGTCGAATAGGTTGGCCAGGCGCTGCTTCATCTGGTCCGCTACGTAGAGCGCCAGCGCCTGGATGGTTCGGGTGGGGTTTACGCCTGCCGAGGTGACGAACAGGCTGCCGTCGACGACGAACAGGTTCTTCACGTCGTGACTGCGGCCCCACTCGTTGACCACCGATGTCTCCGGATCCGTTCCCATGCGCGCGGTGCCCATCAGGTGCCAGCCGCCCACCGCCAGCGGCGCTTCGGTGATCACATCGGTCGCCCCCGCGGCTTCCAGCACCTCCGTTGCCCGGGCCACGGAAAAGTTCAGCATGTCGCGGCTGTTCTGGCTCAGCGTGTAGGTGATCTTCGGCGCCGGGATGCCGTCCGGATCTTTGAGCTCCGGATCCAGCGTTACGGTGTTGTGCAGCTCGGGCAGATCTTCGCAGATAGCCACCATGCCGGTGATCCGGTTGTGCAGCTGTCGGTAGGCGTCGTGGTGTCCCGCCCCGAACGGGATCCGTCCGGAGTGCATGCCGGTCAGTGCCGTCATCACCGCGCCCCGGCCGCGCGTCATCTCGTAGGTGAAGCCGCGTACGTAGCCCCGGGCCAGGTCGGTTTCGTAAAACTCCTGGCTCCACAGGCAGTCCACCGGCCCCTGGGCGCCATCCTGCGGCGAGTCGAAGATGCCGTTGATGGACGCATAGGGATGAAACATCAGGTTGCGACCTACCAGACCGCTGCGGTTCGCCAAACCGTCGGGAAACTGGCTCGAGGTCGAGTTCAGCAGGATCCGTGGGGTGCCGACGCCATTGCTGGCGAGCACTACCACCTGAGCGGGCTGAAACTGCTCGACGCCGCCTGCGTCGTAGTAAACGACGCCATTTGCCATCCCCTGATCGTCCACGGTGATTTCCCGGACCCGGCAACGTGTGCGCAGCTCGACGCCGGCCCGGATCGCTTCCGGCCAGTAGGTGATGTCGGAGCTCGCTTTGGCTCCCTGCGCGCAGCCGGACAGACAGCCGCCGAGGTTGATGCAGCGGTCGCGGCCTTCGTAGGGCTCGGTGGCAATCGCCGAGTCGGAAGGCCACCAGTGCCAGCCTTTGGCGTTAAAACCTCTGGCGACCGTTTCGCCGGCGCGTCCCAGGGGCAGGGGTGGCATCTGCGATGCCTTGTGCGGCTCTGCCGGGTAGGCCGGGTCCCCTTCGAGCCCGGATACCCCCATCACCCGATCGTTCTCGTCGTAGTACGGGGCCAGCGTCTCGTAGTCGATCGGCCAGTCATCGCCGACCCCGTCCAGGCTCTTCACCCGGAAGTCGGAAGGGTGAAATCTGGGGTAGTGGCCAGCGTAGAGCACGGTGCCGCCGCCAACGCCGTTGAAGTTGGCGATCTTGATCGGCGAGTCGTCGTCGTTCACCGGGTAGTCGGCGCTGGACTGGCGCCGGTTCGGGCTGAAGCTGTAGTCGCCCATGGCCTTCGACTCCCAGTCCATGCCGGAGGTGGGGTACTCGGTCGGGTTCATCCAGTCACCCTGCTCGAAGCAGACGATGCGCATCCGCGTTTCCGCCAGGCTCCAGGCGAGCGCTGCCCCGGAAGCACCGGCGCCAATGATCAGTACGTCTACAGGTTCTGTGGCCACCGGGGCTCCTTGCATGAACTTCGCTCCAGGCGGCAGTATGCAGGCTGGGCTTGAGTGAGGGAACGAATCATGGCGGGAGAAAGCAGCCGGGAGGTAATCACCGGGCCGGTCTGGCGCGGCGTCAACTGGTCCGCCGATGCAGGCGAGGGCAGCATCCACGACGACGAAACCGCGGAGAAGCTGGGCTTTCGCGGCGGCACCGTCGCCGGCGACATCCACATGAATCAGTTTCCACCGGTCCTGGCTGAACTCTTCGGCGACGAGTGGTTTCGAACCGGCAACCTGTCGCTCAACTTCAAGGCGGCCACCGTAGACCGCGAGCCGGTGCAGGTGTTTGCCGAGCTGCCCGCGGCAGGGGAGACCCAGACCCGGGTCTGGATGGAGCGGGATGATGGCCTGCTGGTGTGCACGGGCACCGCAGCCGTGGGCGATCACAGCCGATCCGAGCTCAGGGCGCGCGATCTGCGGCCGTGCGACCCGTCTGAGCTGAAGATTCTGAAGAACCTGAGCGCCGGCATGAGCATGGGGCACTTCGAGCTGACCCTCGATCCGACGAAGCAGTTCGAACGCTACGACCGGAACCTGATCAGCGATCCGCTGCCGGAGTACCGTTCCGGCGACAAATGGGGCGAGCCGATTGCGGCGCCCTGCACCTTCGTAGAGTACCTCTGGGGGCCGCCCACCCAGTTCATCCGCCCGCAGGTAGGCGATGCGGTAGGCCTGTTCGGCGCCATCGAGATCGGCCACGTGGATGGCCCGTTCCTGCTCAATCAGCCCTACCACATCGACAGCGAGGTGGTAGCGGTTGGCCAGAGCCCGCAGACCGAGTACTTCTGGTACGACACCACGGCGAAGCGACCGGATGGAAGCCTGGTGGCCACGTTCCGGATGATGCTGCGCTTCATGAAGTCGTCCTCTGCCGAGTACGCCTGATCATCATCCGGAGAAGCTTGACACGCATGGCAAGGCCCGAGAAGAACCCCGTTTACTGGTACTACGGCTCCGCTTCCATCGCTTTCGGTATCAAGAACAACGCGTTCAGCTATCTGCTGCTGATCTACTCGACCCAGGTGCTGGGCGTTCCCGGTTACCTTGCCGCCACGGCCCTTGCCATCGCCATGGCCTGGGACGCCGTGTCGGATCTGTTTCTGGGCCACTGGTCAGATAAAACGCAATCCCGCCTGGGTCGCCGTCATCCGTTCATGTACGCAGGGTTCATCCTGCTGCCGCTGTCCTTTTACGCCCTGTTCAACCCCATCTTCGAGCTGACGGAAGCCACCCGATGGTGGTACCTGCTGGCGGCCGCCATTCTGATCCGCACGGCGGTGACGCTGGTTGAGGTGCCGTCGGTTGCGCTGCTGCCCGATCTGGTCAAGGACTACGACGAGCGGAACCGCTGGCTGGCCCTGCGCCATGCCTTTGGCTGGTACGGGGGGAACGGCATTCACGTGATCAACATGGCGATCTGGGTAGGGGCAGCCGGTGTTGCCGCTCAGTCCGGCTACTCGATCTACGGCACGGCAGGTGCGCTGATCATTGCCGTCAGCATCCTGGCCTCCTCGCTCGGCACGCAGAAAGCGGCCGCCGCGATGCCGCCGCCTGCGGAGCCTTTCCGGTTCACCGAGATGTGGGTGGAGATCAAGCAGATCGCTCACTCGCTCACCAACGCCAACTTTTTCTGGCTGTTCGTCTACTCGCTGATCGTTGGCGCCGCCGCGGGCCTGTCGACGGCGCTCTACCTGTACAACGTCACTTACTTCTTCAACTTCTCGGGCCCGCAGATCGCGGTGACCGGCTTGTTTGTGTTCGCCTCTCCTGCCATCGCCTACTTTCTCGCGCCGAGCCTTGGTCAGAAGCTGGGGAAGAAACTCACAGCGATTGCTGCGCTCATGGGCGCCATTGTTCTCTACCCGATCCCGTACCTGCTGACGCTGGCTGGTTTCTGGCCGGACTCCGGCAGCTGGGCCAGCCTGATGATCTACTCCGTTTTCGTGATGAGCGAGGTTGTCGGCTTCATCGTCGGTGGCGTGATGCTCGACTCGATGATGGCGGACGTGGTCGAAGACAGCGAAGTGAAAACCAATCGGCGCTCCGAAGGGTTGTTCTACGCAGCCCGGAACTTCGCCGGCAAAGCTGTCAGCGCCCTCGGGATCATGCTGGCGGGGACAATCGTTTCGCTGGTTGGGATGGACGGCATCAAGACCGTCGACGACATGACGGACGGCATGCGCGCAGATCTGGCCAGCTTCTTCCTGCCCGCCTACTGCGGGCTCTACTTTCTGGCGATCTACCTGATCTCCAAGTACCGCATCGATCGCGAGACGCACAACGAAAACCTGGCGGCGCTGGCTCAGAAATCCTGATCTGGCCGGTCTTTTCGCGGTGTAAGCCCGATTCAGAAATCCGCTGGAATCGGACAATCCGTGCAGACACGGTTGTCGCACAGGCGGCAGAGCGTTCGCCGCTCCATATCCGTCGCGTCCAGTGAAGACAGCATCTTGTGCAGCAGCGATTGCAGCGTGGCCTGCTCGGAGTCAGTCAGCGGCTCGATGAACGTCTCGATAGCCGCCAGGCGCTCCTTGAGGATCTGCTCGCGGAGCGCTTTGCCACGTCTGGTGGCGTACAGGGCAGTTTCCCGTTTGTCTTCTCCTGCGCGGCGCGTGACGAGGCCATCGGCGACAAGACGGTCGACCAGACGGACCGTGCCGGAGTGCGATAGCCCCAGCACCCGGCGCAGCTGATCATTGGTCGGGCCAAGGTCGTAGCCGATCACCACCAGCGCGGCGGGGGTTTCTCCTGCGTGCTTCAGGATCTCGCGGGCGCTTTCCCCGATCCGATCGGAAACCGCGAGCCCGATGACGCCCAGTAGGTTTGAAGTCTGTTTGGTCATGGGTTCCAACCTATGGCGGGCTCGCCTGCGTTTCAACTTGACAATATGTGCGCAATGCACATTTAATATGTGTGTTATGCACATAGTGTCGACCATAGACTGGTTAACTGTTGCCGGTTCGACGGTGCTGGGCCACAACTGCTTGAGAGGAGAGATCTGAATGCTCGACAGCCTGAGATACAACGCAGCCGATTGGGACGCGGAAGCGCCGCCTGATCTCGAGTTTCTGTTCGAAGCGCGGGTCCAGCTGCACCTGCCGCCGATGGACGTTGGCGCCATGTCGGTGATCTTTCTGGTCAAGGGCGGGGCGTTCGAGGGCCCGCATCTGCGTGGCCGCGTGGTCCCCGATGCCGGCGCCGACTGGATTCGGATCCGCCCGGATGGCTCCGGAATGCTGGATGTCCGGTTCTGCCTCGAAACGCATGACAACGCGCTGCTGTATGTGCACTGGGAAGGGCGGGTCTGGACGGCACCTGAGGACGCGGAGTACGCGTTCGATGTGCAGAAGCCGGACGATCCGGCCGGTGCCTGGCGCTACTACTTCCGCGCGGCGCCGCAGTTCGAAACGGGGGACGAACGCTACGCCTGGCTCAACAACATCGTTGCGGTCTCAAAATCGAGAACCGGAGATGGCGGGCCGATCCATCGCGTTTACGCGGTGAGGTAAAGAGTCGCATCGAGCGTACGGGTAGCGCCGTCAGTCGGCGTAACCCGTCTCCGCTCTGAACCGCGCTGCCCACTCCAGGCTGAGCGCGTCCGCCATGCGCAGATTCGGAGATCGTGTCGGCGCGGCGGGAGAGGGCGCGCCGACGAAGCTCAGCACGCGCCGGGTGATCCTGTCTCCATTCTCGGCCAGGTCTTCGTACTCCACCCGCAGAGGATCGACCCGGTTTCGTTCGAACCAGGATGCCCAGGCAGCGTTGTGTGACTCCGACTCCGCAACAAACTGCTCGAGCCGTTCTCGATCGTAGGTGACGTCGGCGCTGTCGGCGGAAGCGAGGTCCGATCTGCTGGTGACGTGCCAGACGTTGGTCTGCTCGGCCCGCAGTCGGGAGATGGCCTGCGCCAGCCTGTCGCGTCTGTGCAGGTAGACGAACTTCACAGGCCCGAATGCCTGCTCCAGCATCTTTTGGTCGCTGCCGCTCAAGCCCAGCTCCTGGAGGCGATCAATCAGCTCGCTCAGGGTTTCCCACATGATGCGCACAGCGAACAGGCCGTTTGCGCTCGTGCCCTGGTTCAACACGCAGTCCAGATAGCCCTGAAAAGCGACTGAGCCGTCCGGCTGAAGGATGCCCCACGCCGCCGCTCTCGAGTCGTAATCCTGGGCGCGAAAATAGGACTCCGGCCTGCCCGCACAACCGGTTGACTGCAACAGTGAGCAGAGCAGCGTGCTGCCTGTTCGAGGGGTGCTGCAGAGCACGTAGGATCTGGCTGGCGGGCTCATCGGCTGTCAGCTTGGGTGCCGTTTCTTCTTGACGTGTGATTCACGATACCAGCCTTAGCGTCTCACGACGTTTCTGCACGAGCGTCTGGAATGGCCGTCATCACGTCATCAACGGCTGAGCGATCAGCGCCTTTCTGGCCTGCCGGCCAGCGGCTGATCCTGCCCCTGCTTCTCCGCCACCGGGCCTGGGCGGCCGCCGGCGGTGCGTTCGCGTTGCTGGCAGTAATGTGTCTGGGCCTGGGCGTGGTCGATGACAGAACGATTAATGGCGTCTCGGTCTGGAACAAGCCCTTCAAGTTTGCCCTGTCGACCGCCGTCTACTTCGCGACGCTGGCCTGGTTCGCGCCGCTGCTGAAGCCGGGTTTCTTCGCGACGCTGGCCGGACGAACGCTCACCTGGTTGCCGATCGTCTGCGCGGCGTTGGAAGTGGCCTACATCACGGTTCAGGGAGCGCTCGGCCAGGCGTCCCACTTCAACACCAGCACGCCGTTCCATGCCGCCATGTACTCGGCGATGGCGGTCGGCGCGTTCGGCATGGTCGGCGTTTGCGCCTGGATGGCCCTGCTGCTGTTCGTCCGGCATGGGACGCGTGATGTCTACGCGTTCGCCGTGGCGGTCGGGCTGCTGATGACCTGCCTGTTGGGCGGTGGGTTCGGTACCTACCTCGGCGGCCAGGAGAACCACTGGGTGGGCGGCTCTAAAAGCGACGCCAACGGCAGCTGGCTGTTCAATTGGTCCACAGAGGGTGGCGATCTGCGGGTGGCCCACTTCTTCGGCATTCATGCCATGCAGGTGATCCCGCTGGTCGGCCAGGCGGCTCGCGGCCACGGATCGGGGACTGCCATCGTCTCGGTCGTTGCTCTGCTTTACGCGGTGTTTTCCTCCGCAACCTTCCTCCAGGCGGTGCTCGGCCAGCCGTTCGTCTAGAGCCCGGGCGAGCAGCCCGGATCAGAAATTGGCGTAGCCGCCGTCGATCAGGAACGTCTCCGCGGTGTGATAGCTGGACGCCGAGCTCATTATGTAGATCGCGATGGCGGCAAAATCCTCCGGCTGCCCCCAACGCCGCATGGGGATACGTTTGCTGACGTTGCTGACGAACTTTTCGTTGCCGAACGCCCCTTCCGTCATTTCCGTTTCGATCCAGCCGGGCAGCAGGGTGTGCGCGGTCACCCCGTAGCGCGCGTACTCCACCGCAAGTGCTTTCGCCATTGAGATCAGGCCGCCTTTGGCAGCCGCGTAGTGCTCACCGCGCGCCTGGCCGGAGACGGCAGCCAGGCTGGCGGTACCTACCAGCCGCCCGAACGGATCGCCTGCTTCCGCTCGTTCCCGCATGTGCTTCGCTGCAGCGCGGAAGGTATAGAAGACGCCGGACTGATTGACGCCGATGATCCGGTCCCACTCTTCGCGGCTCATGTCATCGAAGCCGGTGCCGCGGCTGCCGACGCCCGCATTGGCGAAGCAGCCATCCACGCGGCCGTGCGCTGCGAGCGTAGCGGCGAAACTGTCGTTCACCGCCTGCTCATCCGACACGTCGCAGACCTGCGCGGTGACTTTCGGGCCGATGTCTTTGAGGCTTGCCAGGGCCCGCTCGTTCTTCTCCGGATTGGTGCCCCAGAGCGAAACCTCGGCGCCTGACTCCACCAGGCCGCGGGCCATGCCGAGGCCGATGCCGCCGTTACCGCCGGTGATGAGGGCCACCCGTCCAGTTAAATCAAAAGGTTGAAAAGCCATAGTAACTTCCTGATTGGCAATGATTTTTTGGTCAAACCTGGATCACCGTCACCGCCAGCACCAGGACGAACGCGGTGGGCATGAGCAGCACGAAGTAAAAGCTCAGGAGACCGCCGAACTTCAGCAGCGTCACCAGCCTGCCTTCAGCAAAGTAGCGTCTGAGCGCCAGGTAGTGGTAGGCGAAGATCCAGATCGTCAGGCACGAAGCGGCGATCTCTATGGCTTCGTAGAGCCAGCCGGTTGCCGAGTCGTTGGTCAGCAGCATCTGCATCATGAACACGATGTAGACGAAGGTGTGCAGATGGGTCGAGAAGACGAGATTCTCAACGTAGTAGCGCTTCCGGAACGGGTAAAACAGTTTCAGCAGCAGCGCGTACACGGGCAGCATCACCAGCATGGCCACGCCGAGATTGTCCATGAACTGCCGGATCACCGACCCGGGCTCGTACAGCGCGTCCACCGCCTCGCCGAGCAGGAACACCAGGGCCGGGTCCGGCGTCCCGCCTTCTTCCTGGGTGAGGCCGCTGGCGATCTGCAGCAGGATCAGCCTGGCGATGGAGTTGTCCGAGCGGTTGAGAATCTCTTCAGCTCGACGGGCGCGTGGCTCGCTCAGGAGCGACAGCAGAACTCTCGGATCGGCGTTCTCCACCTCTTCCACCTGCACCTGAACCTGCGGTCGGTCCGGATCCTCGCCGACGCTCACATCGGTGCCGAGGCTCAAGAAAAAGAAAAACAGGATGCTGGTGAACAGATACAGCCGGATGGGAGAAACGTAGCTTGCCCGGCGATTGTTGGAGAACTCGAGGGCAAGAGCGCCGGGTTTGAACAGCAGCAGCTTCAGGGTGCGTACCAGCCGGGAGTCCAGCTCGAACGCCTCGCGAAGCAGCTCGCTCACCAGCGGCGGCAAAGCCCGCTGGTAATTCCGGTCGTTCTGGCCGCAGCGACTGCAGTAGGGACCAGACCGCTCGGCACCGCAGTTGGCGCAATGCATGAGCCTATTTTGCACGGTTATACTGGTCAGTCACGCTATCTGGGGGGATAGATATGACGGCTCTACCGAAGTCCGTGCTGATCACCGATGACACCATGCGCGAAGGTCTGCAGATCGAGCGCGCAGACATCCCCGTGTCGGAAAAGCTCCGCCTGCTCGATGCCCTCGGCGAGACGGGCGCCAAGACGATCTCTATCGGCTCCTTCGCCCACCCGAAATGGACGCCGCAGATGGCCTGCATCGATGAGATCGCCGAGCGCTTCGAGCCGAAGCCCGGCGTCAAGTACACGGCCGCGGTGTTCAACCAGCGAGGGTACGATCGGGCCGATGCCTACTACCCGAAAATCGACATCCGGCAACGCCGTTTCGGCACCCACGTGGAGATGTGCGACACCTTCGCGCGCCGCAACTACAACCGCAGCCAGGCACAGCAGATCGCCGGGATGGCGGCGACCATCGAGCGCGCCCGGGAGGCGGGCGCGGAGCACGGGGCGGTGGCGCTGGGCAACCCGTTCGGCTCCAACTTCGAAGGCGCCTACACGCTCGAGCAGCGCCTGCAGCTGATGCAGATCATGGTGGACGCCTGGCACGAGGCGGGCTTCAAAGTGCAGCGCTGTGCGTTCGTCGAAGCGATGGGCTGGAACCTGCCGCACCTGGTTCGCGAGACCATGCTGGCCATTCGTGAGCGCTGGCCGGAGATCGAGGTCTTTCACATGCATCTGCACAACCAGCGCGGTCAGACCCTGGCGAGCTACTACGAAGCGCTGCAGCTGGGCGCGACGGAGTTCGATACCTGCATCGGCGGGATGGGCGGTTGCCCTTATTGCGGTAACGGTCGGGCTGCGGGTCAGGTGCCGACCGAAGACTTTGTTGATCTCTGTCATGAGATGGGGATTGAGACAGGCTATAACCTGGACAAGCTGATCGAGGCCGCTGCCATCGCCGAGGAGGTGGTGGGGCATCCGCTCTGGGGGCACGTCTCCAAGTCCGGCCCGCGGCCGAAAGGCGATGACCGCTATCCCGCGGACATGCCGTTCGTGGAGACGCTCGAGGAGGCGGCCCACTTCAGAAACGGCGCTGGCGTGTATGCCGGCCAGCTGTCGCCCTGGCGTGAAGGGGATGCGCTCAGCCAGCTGAGCGGAAGCTAGGTGACGGGCGCGAAATCAGAGAATTGAGTTAGCTGTAGGGAGAAGGACTGAATGCCAGTACTGCAATCCACGTTGGACGTCCGCTCAGAGGCGTTTCAGCAGAACCGATCCGACATGCAGGACGCCCTGGATGTTCTGGACGGGCTTCAGGCCGAAGCCGCCGAAGGTGGCGGCCCGGAGGCCATGGCGCGGCTCGCCAGCCGGGAAAAGATGCCGATCCGGGAGCGGGTCGCACGTGCCCTGGATCCGGACACGCCGTTTCTGGAGATCAGCTCCATTGCCGCCTGGCGTTCGCCGTTTGCGGTGGGCTCAGGGTTCGTGCTCGGGATCGGTGTGATCAGCGGCGTCGAGTGCGTGATCCTCGGCCACGATCCATCGGTTCGGGCCGGCGCCTTCAACGCGTTTAACTCGAAGAAGCTGATGCGCGGTCTGGAGATCGCCCGTGAGAATCGACTCCCCTACGTGCAGTTCGTCGAGTCTGCCGGGGCCGACCTCAGGGGCCAGGCCAGCAACGAAGACCCGGAAGCGGTCATTCAGCGCGACGAAGGCCACTTCGCCGAGTCCGGACGACTCTTCTACGAAATCACCGAACTCTCGAAGATGCGGATACCGACGGTCTCCCTGGTGTTCGGCGCCTCTACGGCCGGCGGCGCCTATCAGCCGGGGATGAGCGACTACAACATCTTCATCCGCAACCAGTCGAAGGTTTTTCTCGGTGGGCCGCCGCTGGTGAAGATGGCCACCGGCGAGGATGCTGACGAGGAGAGCCTGGGCGGGGCAGACATGCACTGCACGGTCTCCGGCCTGGGCGACTACCTGGCGGAAGACGAGATGGATGGAATCCGCATCCTCCGCGAGGTGATGACCCATCTGAACTGGCGAAAGCTCGGTCCCGGGCCCAGCCTGCCGGTGGACGAGCCGGTCCACGATCCGGAAGAGCTGCTCGGCATGGTCTCTAAGGATCTGAAGCAGCCCTTCGACATGCGTGAGGTGATCGCGCGGATCGTCGACGGATCCCGATTCGAGGAGTTCAAGCCGCTGTACGGCCCGACCCTGGTCTGCGGCTGGGCGTCCGTGCACGGGTTCCCGGTGGGTATCCTTGGCAACAACGGCGCGCTCTTCTCGGAATCGGCCGAGAAGGCCTCCCAGTTCATACAGCTGTGTAATCAGATCGACGTGCCGCTGCTGTTCCTGCACAACATCACCGGCTACATCGTTGGTACGGACTTCGAGCAGGGCGGCATCACGAAGAACGGCTCGAAGATGATCAACGCGGTCTCCAACTCGACCGTGCCGCACATCTCGGTGATTGTCGGCGCTTCTTACGGGGCCGGTAACTACGGGATGAGCGGCCGGGCCTTCGGCACCCGCTTCACCTTCATCTGGCCGAGCGCAAAGATCGCGGTGATGGGGCCGAAGCAGATGGCCGGGGTGATGTCGATCGTCGGCCGCGCCGCCGCCGCGAGGCGCGGCATCGAGTTCGATGAGGAGGCGGATGCAGAGCGTGCCGCCATCGCCGAGCATTGGGCCGAGGAGCGCTCGAAAGGGCTCTTCGCCACCTCACGGGTCTCCGACGACGGCATGATAGATCCGCGTGACACGCGCATCGCGGTAGCCATGGCGTTGTCCGCCTGCCACAGCGACAAGGTAGAAGGCACTAAGGAGTTCGGCACATGGCGGATGTAACGCAGAAAACCATCACCAGGCTGCTGATTGCCAACCGCGGCGAGATAGCCTGCAGGATCATCCGCACGGCTCGGGAAATGGGCATCAGCACCGTTGCCATCTATGCCAACGCGGATGCGGAAGCGCCGTTCGTGAAAGAAGCGGACACGGCCATCGCGCTGAACGGGGATTCTCCGGCTGAGACCTACCTGCTGGTTGATAAGGTGCTCGACGCCTGCCGCCGCACCGGCGCGGATGCGGTGCATCCGGGCTACGGCTTTCTCTCGGAGAACGCCGATTTTGCCCGCGCCGTTGAAGCCGCGGGCATGGCCTGGGTCGGCCCGCCACCGGACGCCATCGCCGCGATGGGAGACAAGCTGTCGGCGAAGCAGCTCATGCAGGAGGCAGACGTGCCGACCCTGCCGGCAGAAGAGCTGGCGCCTGGCGCCGATCTCGCCGCGGCCGCGGATCGGGTGGGCTACCCGCTGCTGATCAAAGCGTCTGCCGGTGGTGGCGGGCGTGGCATGCGGGTGGTCGAATCGGCGGCGGATCTCGATGCTGCCGTGGATGGCGCCCGTCGCGAAGCCGGTTCCGCGTTTGGGGACGACACTATCTTCATGGAGCGCTGGCTGCCGGCCTGTCGCCACGTGGAGATTCAGATCATGGGTGATGCCCACGGCAATCTGGTGCACTGCTTCGAGCGTGAGTGCTCCATTCAGCGTCGGCATCAGAAGGTGGTCGAAGAAGCACCGTCGCCGGCGGTCTCTGAAGATCTCCGGGCCAGGATGGGCGCCGCAGCCGTTGCGGCTGGTCAGGCCATCGGTTACACGTCGGCGGGGACGGTGGAGTTTCTGGTCGATGGGGATGATTTCTGGTTCCTGGAGGTGAACACGCGGCTGCAGGTGGAGCACCCGGTCACGGAGGAGATCACCGGGCTCGACCTGGTGCGGGAGCAGCTTCAGGTGGCCGAAGGGGCGCCGCTCAGCTTCGCGCAGGAAGAGCTCGCCATCAACGGTCACGCCATCGAGGTGCGGCTCTACGCGGAAGATCCGGCTCGGAACTTCCTTCCCTCACCCGGAACGGTCGAGTTCTGGGCGCCTTCCACGGCGGCAACCGCTCGATTCGACTCGGGCATCGAGTCGGGCACCGTGATCGGCACCGCCTTCGATCCGATGCTGGCGAAGGTGATCGTGCACGCGCCAACCCGTCGTGAAGCAGCCCTGCGGCTGGCTCGGGTGATGGAAACGACGCGAATTCAGGGACTGACGACCAACCGGGACTTCCTGGTCGCCACCCTGCGCACGCCTGAGTTTCTCGCCGGCGATACCACCACGGACTTCATTGAGCGAGTAGCGCCGGCACCGGTGCGGGAAGCCAGCGAGCTGGAGCTGCATCAGGCGATGATCGCGGTGGTGCTCGAAGCGCAGGCCCGGCGACGGGCGGCAGCGAAAGTGCTGGCCTCGCTGCCGAGCGGCTGGCGCAACTCTCACATGCCGCCGCAATCGGTGCGCTTTGCCGGCGACGGTGATCCGGTGGAGGTCAGTTACGCCTCGAACCGGGACGGCAGCTTCAGCGTCAGGATCGGCGAAGCGAGCTATGCGGTGCAGCCGCGGCGGATGGGAGAAGGCACGGTAGCAGCGGACGTGGATGGCCAGCGAATCACCGCCGACCTGGATGAGCGGGATGGCAGCTGGTTCGTGCACACCACCAGCGGTGACCTGGTGCTCGAGGCCTTGCCGCGCTTCACGCTTCCGGGCGCCGACGAGTTCCAGGGCGGCCTTACCGCGCCGATGCCGGGCAAAGTTCTGGAAACCCACGTGGAGGTGGGGGCTGTCGTGGAGAAAGGGCAGCTGCTGCTGATCCTGGAGGCCATGAAGATGGAGCATCGCATCACGGCGCCGGTTACCGGCACGGTGACGGCCGTTCACGCCAGCTCGGGTGATCAGGTGGCCAACGGCGAGTTGCTCATCATGCTCGAGGAGGCCAACTGACCGTGAAGCTCTACGACTACGAAGGCGCGCCGAATCCGCGGCGGGTCAGGATCTTCGCGGCGGAGAAGGGCATTGCGCTCGAAAGCGTGCAGGTGGATATCCGGGCAGGCGAGCAACGCTCGCCCGAATTTCTCGAGAAGAATCCGAGCGGGAAGATCCCGGTGCTGGAACTGGACGACGGCACCTGTATCGGCGAGTCCGTAGCGATCTGCCGCTATCTCGAGGGGAACCAACCCGAGCCGAACCTGTTCGGGGCTGATCCGCTGGAGCTGGCACTGGTCGAAATGCACCACCGACGGCTCGAGCTGGTTCTCTTCAGCCAGATAGGCGTCAGCTGGGTGAACGGGCCCATCGTCACGAAGATGGCGGGCGTCGAGCCGAATCTGAGAGCCAAAGAGCAGAGCGACGCGACGGTGCACGCCTACTACCGGCGAATGAACAGCGAGTTGAAAGATCGTCCCTTCATGGGGGGCGATCGCTTCACCATTGCCGACATTACGGCCGTCGTGGCGGTGGATTTTGCCACCGCGCTGGTGGGCCTCAAGCCGGAGGAAGACCTGGAGACGCTCTGGCGCTGGCACGAAACCGTCAGCGCCAGGCCCAGCGTTTCAGCCTGACGCTTCGGATGGGGTTCCGCGCCTCAGCCGCGAGCCTCAGTCGGCGAGCATCTCGCCGGAACCGCCAAACTCTGCCGGCATGTCTTTGAACTTGGGCAGGCCGTCCGGTACGGACATGGACTTCTCGCCGTAGAAGATGTGCATGCTGCCCTGATGCTGCAGGGTCGGGACGATGTTCAGATAGACATCGGTCATCCCCATGGCCGGGTGCTCAGACAGCACGTGCCCGCCGCAGTCCTGGCAGAACTTCCGATGGCTGGCTTCCGTGCGCGCGTAGCTGGCGAGTTTGTCGGCACCAGCGGTGACCTTGACGTTCTCTGGCGACCAGAGGCTGAAGGCGTTGACCGGGGCCCCAGCCCACTCCGCGCAATCGGTGCAGTGGCAGTAGCCCATCATGTTCGGCTCGCCGGTCAGCTCGATCTGCACCGCCCCGCAGAAGCAGGCGCCCTGGTGTGTGTCACTCATTGAGTTTCCCCCTATGTTGATCCTCTCCGTGTGCTCTATTGTCACATCATTCGGGCGCCGCTACATCCCGCCGGTTTCCGGCTCTGGGCTCAGGTTGAGTGCTGATGCCAGGGCCTGCATCCGGGGCTGCTCCCGGTAAGGCTGGGTAGCCGGAAACCAGCCCACCAGCCACGGGTACCAGCCGATCCGGTTGTCTCTGGCGGCTTCCAGCCAGCGGTACATGCTCTCTTCGTCGCCGATCGAGGCCGAGATCAGCGTCAGCGGGATGGCGTTGTCCTCTTCCTGCTCGATGGCGTTGAACACCTGCAGCGCGTCGTCGGCACGACCTGCCTTGGCGTAAGTGCCGCCCAGCGCCCAGGACCAGAAATATCGGTCCTTCAGCCGCTCGTGCGCTTCGATGGCCTTGTCGAATTCGCCACGGTCGGCGTGGGTATTGCCCAGCGCGAACCAGCCCAACGGGTAGTTGCGGTTCAGAGAGATGGTGTACTCAGCCTGGGAGATTGCGTCCTCGTAGCGTCCCAGCCCTCGATACTGATCGGCCAGCCAGCCGTTGTAGAAGGGCGACAGGGGGTTCAGCCGCCGGGTCTGCTCGCCGTGGTAGAGCGCTTTGTCTTTGTCGTCGAAGAGCTCGAGCAGCCAGGCATAGTGGTAGTGCGCGTCAACCAGGCTGGGGTTGATCTCCAGAGCCCGCTGCAGGTACTGCTCTGCCGCCTGCCAGTCCCACTCGAAGTACATCTTGTACATGCCCATGGCGAGGTGCACCTCGGCGAGCGAGTCATCCAGCGCCAACGCCTTCAGCGCGGCTTCTCTGGCCTTTGGCAGCGCCGTTTCCGGAAAGAAGTTATGGCCAAGCATCGAGTAGCCGATGGCCATCCCGGCATTGGCCAGGGCGCTGTCCGGATCCCGCTCCAGCGCCTCGCGCATGATCCGGATGCCGCTGCGGTAGCCACGAAGCGTTTCCTTCCGGAGCTCAAACATGCCACGCAGGTAGGTTTCGTAGGTGTCCGGGTTCATCTCCTCCAGAGCGCGAATACGGCTTTCGTCATCGGCTGAGAGCTGCACGCTGATCTGCTCGGCAATGGCGCGGGTGATCTCTGCCTGCAGTGCCAGGATGCTGTCTACCGTTCTGTCGTAGGTCTCCGACCAGATGTTCTCCGCGGTGGCGGCGCTCACCAGCTGGATGATGATCCGAACCTGGTCACCTTCGCGCAGCACGGAACCCTCGACGATGTTGGCCACACCGAGCACAGCGCCGATCTCCGAGACGGGCAGCTGGCGGTCGACCCGACGTACGGAAGTGGGGGAGGTGACGCGCAGCGACGAGACCTTGGACAGATTTGCGATCAACCCCTCATGCAGGCCTTCCACGAGGAAGGTTGCGTCCGGCTCCTCCGCCGTGTTTTTCAGCGGCAGCACGGCGATGCTCCGCTCGGCAACCGGCTCCTCGGCGGGGCGCAGGCTGAAGTAGCCGACGGCGGCCAGCAGCAGCACGGTGGCGGCGAGCCAGGGCAGCCATCGATTGTTTCGCTCTCGTTCTGGCGCTCTGGCCGGGCTGCTTCGTCCCGAGAGGGTCGCGTGAATGCCGGTGAGCAGTTGGGTCAGGCCTTCCTGCTCCTGCGGCCAGTTCTGCAGCTGTGCGGTTTGCGCCGCGCGAAAGCCCAGCGGGATCTGCGCATCGTCGAGCTGGGCTGGAACGAGGATGTTCCGCTCTCTGCCGGTGGTGGCTTCGTCGACCACAAAATCCGAGTCGGCCGACGCCCGTGACCAGATCACCACCATGCAGCGGGCCGAGGCCATGGCCTCTTCAATCGCGGTACGGAATCGGGGGCCAGCGTGGATGTGCTGGTCCCACCAGACCTCCAGGCCCTCCGCCTCGATGGCGGCGACCAGCGGCGCTACGCGATCACGATCCTCTGACGCGTAGGAAACGAAGACATCAACCATCGCATCTCCTTCACGACCGGGTCGTGAGTCATGCGGTTGCAGCAGCTGGGCCGGGCCCCGCCGCGGTGGTCAGTCGTCGGTAATCCAGGCAGCGTTGCGCTTCTCCCGGAACGCTGCCATGCCTTCCTGGGCCTCTTCCGAGGCGAACATCTCTGCCGACCAGGGGGCGGTGCGGGCAAATCCTTCCTCCCGCGAAAGCTTCGTCACTTCCCTGACCAGCTTCTTGCATTCGATCACGGCGATGGGGCCACCCTGCCGGATCATCTCCACTTCTTCCTGAACCGCCGCTTCCAGCTCTCCTGCCGGCACTGCCCGATGGGCGAGGCCCATCTCGACTGCCTGATTGCCGTCAAACCGCTCGCCGGTGAGAAACAGCTTCATGCCGTGGTGCGAGCCGAGCTTCGGCAGGCAGACCACCGAGATGATGGCGGGTATCACGCCAATGCGGACTTCGGAAAAGCTGAACTGAGCCGAGTCGACGCTGACGACGATGTCGCAGGCGCCGACCAGGCCCAGGCCACCGGCAAATGCCGGCCCGTTGATCGCGGCGATCACCGGTTTCGGGTTGTCCTGAATGGCGGCCAGCAGATCCGGATAGGCGACCGCCTCGGCCCGGCCCTCAGGCAAGCCACGATCGTCCTTCAGATCCGCGCCGGAGCAGAAACCCGGGCCGTTGCCGGTGATGACGATGCAGCGGGCCTCGTCATCCTCGTTTGCGGCCTGGATGTGGTCGTAGACTTCCGTGATCAGCATGGCCGAGAGCGCGTTGCGCTTCTCCGGCCGGTTCAGGCTGATCCAGGCCGCCCCGTTCCTCACCTCGTAGAGGGTCTGCTCCGTAGACGCCATGGCTTACTGGTACTTCCGCAGCTCGGCGCGGCCGACCACCATGTGATGCACCTCGTCCGGACCGTCGGCGATCCGCAGGGTCCGCTGACCGGTGTACATCTTCGACAGCGGTGACCACTGGGAGACACCGGTGGCGCCGTGCATCTGGATCGCCTGATCGATGATCTGGCAGACCCGCTCCGGCACCAGGGCCTTCACCATGTGCACCCAGACCCGGGCCTCACGGTTGCCCAGCACGTCCATGGCCTTGGCGGCCTTGAGCACCATCAGGCGCATGGACTCGATCTCGATCCGTGCCCGAGAAACGACCTCGATGTTCTTGCCCAGGTTGATGATCGGCTTGCCGAACGCTTCCCGGGTGGTGGTCCGCTTCATCATCAGGTCCAGAGCACGCTCGGCGGTGCCGATGGAGCGCATGCAGTGGTGGATACGGCCCGGGCCCAGGCGGACCTGGGAGATCTCGAAGCCGCGGCCCTCACCAAGCAGGATGTTCTCCTTCGGCACGCGCACGTCGTTGAACTTGATGTGCATGTGGCCGTGCGGCGCGTCATCGTCGCCGAACACTTCCATACCCTCGAGGATCTCGACCCCGGGGGTGTCCGTGGGCACCAGGATCTGCGACTGCTGCCGGTGCGGCGGCGCGTCCGGCGAGGTCTTCACCATGGTGATCATGATCTTGCAGCGGGGATCGCCGGCGCCGGAAATGTAGAACTTCTCGCCGTTGATCACCCACTCGTCGCCTTCCAGCACGGCAGCGGTGCTGATGTTCTTGGCGTCAGAGGAGGGCAGGCCCGGTTCGGTCATGGCGAACGCGGAGCGGATCTCGCCGTTCAGGAGCGGCTTCAGCCACTGCTCCTTCTGCTCCGGGGTGCCGACCCTTTCCAGCACTTCCATGTTCCCGGTGTCCGGCGCCGAACAGTTCAGGGTTTCGGACGCCAGCGGGTTCTTGCCGAGCTCGGAGGCAATATAGGCGTAGTCGAGGTTCTTCAGGCCTTCGCCGGTTTCTGCGTCCGGCAGGAAGAAGTTCCAGAGGCCGGATTCCTTGGCCTTGGCTTTGGCCTCGTCCAGCAGCTCCAGCTGACCGGGCATCCAGCTCCAGCGGTCCTCACGGCCCTCGCCCAGACGGTAGAACTCCTCGGTGATCGGATCGACGTTGTCGACGATGTGCTTCTTCACTGCCTCGAGCAGCGGCACAGCCTCTTCCGACATCGCCAGGTTGTTCAGGTCACTCGTATAGTCTTCGGCTTCCGCCATGATTTTCCCCCTTACAGGTCAGGTAATAGTGTCCTGCAGGTGAGAATAGTCGCTTTGCGCCAGGCAACTCAACAGACGGGATCAAAGGGGCGTCAGATCGCCCGAAAGTCAGTTCAGAACCCGGTAACCCCGGCCACGGAGGCAGTTTTTCACCACATCGCTGCGCTCGTTCAGGCCGCTGCCGGCACCGCCGGCACCACCCACAACGGCCCCGGTTGCTGCGCCGCGCTCAGGGCTGTTGCCGCGATAGCCGTCCCAGATCGCGCCGACCGCGGCGCCAACGGCAGCACCTGCAGCAGCGCCGCCGGCAGCCTTGCCGGCCACGCTCACCTCATCGGCGTACAGGGAACACTCTTCCAGATCCTGCTCGTACTGATAGGCGTTTACCCCCTTCATATCGACGATGGGCTTGCCCGGCGTGCTGGAACAGCCGCTCAGGATCAGGAGCAGGCCGGCGGTGGGGCCGCCGAGCATGGGGAAGAAGCGTCTTTTCATGGTTCTATTCTAGCGCGGTTCGCGCGCCAGTCCGTGCAGATTGCGAGGTCGCTGCGCGGATCTCAGCAGGCTCTGGCTGAACGGTTGCTGAACGACCTGCGGTGGCTGAATAACTCTATGAAAATCATGGAGATACATTTGGAATAGATCTCTTCACATTCATTGAGCACTTCCGCTACAGCCAGGTCCGGGGGACATCGAGAGAATGCGCCTACCCCAGATTTTCGAGTGTAGTGATCTTGACTAAGTCCATCCTCGCGACCTTGCGTCGAACCGTCCTCGTCCCCGCCATGCTGGCAGGCACCGTGCTGTCTGCTGGCTGTCAGTCGCTGGAGCTCTCCAACGAGGAGATCGCCTGGCAGACCCTGCACGCGGTGGACATCGCGCAGACGCTGTCTGCTGCTCAGGATCCCTGTTACGTCGAGGATGCCTACATCACCAAGCGGCTGATCGGCAGCCAGCCGAGCACCGGCGAAGTCCTGCTCTGGGGTGCCGGCATGGCCGTAGGTCATGCGTTCGTCAGCAACTTCCTCGAACAGCGGAACGCCCCGCAATGGGTCCAGAAAACCTGGAGCTACGCAACCATCACCTCAACCGGGATCGCCATCGCCAGCAATCACTCTGAGGGTGTGCGGGTGTTTGGTGACAACGAGCCGGTAGAAGGCTGCTTCGAGAGCTAGCCCCCTGAAAGCTCGCCGGTTCCCGGCGAACAGAGGTAGCATTCCAGGTCCGCAACCGTCGCCTGGAAGCTCCGATGAGAAAGCTGGGTCTGCTGCTGCTGCTCGCAGCGTCTGCCGTTCATGCTGAATCCGCATCCGTTCGTGACTCGATCGAGCGCATGGCGAAGTCCACGTCCGCCTGGTCGCCAACGTTCTCGCCCGACGGCGAGCAGGTCGCGTTTGTGTCGGATCTTTCCGGGGTGCCGCAGGTCTGGGTGACCTCCAGCACGGGCGGATTCCCGACCCGTCTGACCGATCTTCAGGACACCGTCAGCTCGGTGAGCTGGTCGCCGGGTGGAGACTGGCTGGCGGTTTGGGCTGCCCCCGGTGGCGGCATGAACACTCAGATCTACTTCGTGTCTCCGGATGGTCTGGAGGTGCAGCGAATCACCGCGGGAGGGCGCGAGACGAACTTCGGTGGTGTCTGGCAGGCATCCGGGGCCAACTTCGCCTACTCGTCGAATGTCCGCTCGGGCACCTCGGCGCCGCCTTACATCCACTCCGTCGTTGACGGAAGCGCGCGATCCGTTGGGTCAGACGAAGGTCTGAACCGGGTATTCGCCCTGCACCCCGAAGGCGAATCGCTGCTGATCGGAAGGCTGGCGGGCCGTGGAGACAACAACGTTTACCTGATCGACGCGCAATCGAACGAGGAGGCCCTGCTCACGCCGCACGAAGGTCCGGGTACCTTTTTCGCCCAGTACGGTCACGACGCCAACGAGATCTATCTCGGCCACAATCTGAACCGGGACAGGATCGCCTTCGGCAGGCTGGCCGAAGACGGTTCGATCAGAACGCTGGTCGAGCGGGACGACGCGGAGCTGGAGGGTTTTCGGGTCGTTCCAGAAACCGAGCTCGTCGCGCTGCTCTGGAACAACCACGGTCGCAGTGAGCTCGAGCTCTACAACACCCGCAGCGGGCAGCGGATGCGGATCGACCTTCCCGTGGAAGTGATCGGCTCGTTGATCGCGTCGACGGACGGCAGGCGCCTGGCGGTGTCAGGCCGTGGATCGACGGACTCGACGAACATCTATGTTGTCGATGTGCCTTCCCGGCAGGCGACGAAAGTCACCCGCAGCTCAAGGCCGGGCGTCGACGAATCGGCTCTGGTTCGGCCGGAACTGGTGAGCTACAGCGCGCACGACGGCCTGGCGCTTTCCGGCTGGCTGTATCGGCCGCCTGGCGTAACGGCACCCGGAGCCTACGTCATCAGCTTCCACGGCGGGCCGGAAGGACAGGAGAGACCTGCGTTCAGAAGCGTTTATCAGGCGCTGCTGGCGAACGGCATCGGCGTGTTTGCCCCGAACATCCGTGGCTCATCCGGATTCGGCAAGGCCTTTGTGAACATGGACAATCGCGAGCTGCGCTTCGATGCCAACAGAGACATTGCTTCCAGCGCCGAGTATCTGGTTGCCGCCGGCATCGCGCAGCGGGAGCGCATCGGGATCATGGGTGGGTCTTATGGCGGCTACGCCGTGATGGTCGGGGTCACGGAGTATCCCGACCTGTTTGCGGCTGGGGTCAATCTGTTCGGCATGGTGAACTTCGAGACGTTCTTCGAGAACACCGAACCCTGGATGGCGGCGATCTCGGGAACGGAGTACGGCGACCCGGTCTCTCAGCGAGATCTTCTCCGGCAGCTTTCCCCAATTCACAAGCTAGACCAGGTAACGACGCCGCTGCTGGTGCTGCACGGGGCCAACGACACGAACGTGCCGGTGATCGAGGCTGAGCAGGTGGTGGCGGCCCTGGAACGACGCAACGTGCCGGTGAAGTACATCCTGTTCGAAGACGAAGGCCATGGCTTTCGCAAAGAGCCCAATCGGATCACCTCTGACGTGGAGTCCGTCGAGTGGTTCATGAAGCACCTGAAGGGAGGGTAGAGATGCCGACAGCGGGAGAGGTGGTGCGCGAGGCCTGCCACGTGATCTGGACGGAAGGTCAGGTAGAGCGGGTGCCGGAGTTCTACTCCGAGGACTTTGTCGCCGACTACCCCATGACCGCTTAGGGCAGCTGCCCCAAGCGCCTTAGGCGAAGCCGATCCGGTCCCGAATCGGCCTCCTGCCGAAGCGGCGATTCAGACCGGCTGGCGCATGCCCTTGGGATGCAGCTTGTGCACCTCGTCGGGATCGATCTGGCCCTGGGCCACCGGATCCCAGCCGAACATGTCCTCTGCCATCCGGTACAGCGACGGCACCAGCAGCAGGGTGATGAAGGTCGCCGAGAGGACGCCAAATGCCAGCGAGATCGCCATCGGGATGAAGGGTGTGGTGTCCGGCGTCGGGTTGCCCATCAACGGGATCAGGCCGACGAAGGTGGTCACCGAGGTCAGCATGATCGGGCGGAACCGGACCACGCCGGCTGACAGCACAGCCTCCTCGAGATCCATTCCTTCACGCCGTCGCCGGTTGATGTAGTCCACCAGCACCAGCGAGGCGTTCACCACCACGCCGGACAGCGCAACGATGCCGAGCGCCGAGAAGAACATCAGCTCGTAGCCCATGATCCAGTGGCCGGTGATCGCGCCGACCGCGCCGAACGGGATGACGCTCATGATCACCAGCGGCTGAATGTAGGAACGCAACGGGATGGCCAGCAGCGCGTAGATCACGATCAGCGACAGGATGGCGGCGTTGAACAAGCCGGTGAACGACTTGGCTCTTTCCTCCTGCTCTCCGGCCAGCTTGACCGTGAGCCCGGGGTACTTGGCGCGCAGCTGCGGCAGCACCTGCCGCTGGATGCTGCCGATCACCTCTTCGGGCGCGACGGCGGCGCGATCCACATCGCCGATCACGTTGATCACCCGGCGGCCGTCCACCCGGTTGATCGTCGAGTAGCCACGGCCCAGCTCGAACTGGGCGACGCTGTAGAACGGCACCTCGGTTCCTTGCGGCGTTCGGATGTACATGTCTTCGAGGTTGCCGATGGAGGAACGCTCGATCTCCGGGTAGCGCACCATCACCCGCACATCGTCCTGGCCACGCTGAATGCGCTGCGCCTCGTTGCCGTAGAAGGCGGAGCGGACCTGGCTGGCCAGGTCGCTGAGGGTCAGGCCGAGGGTCCGCGCCTCGGGCAGCAGGGATAGCTTGATTTCCTGCTTGCCGGCCCGGAACGAATCGGTGATGTCCATGACGCCGTCGTAGCGGCTGAGCTCGGCGCGCAGGTCGGTGGCCGCGGCGCGAATCATGTCCACGTCCCGGGCAGACAGCTCGAAGTTGATCGGCTCGCCGGCGGAGTACTCGTCCGAGCTGAACGAGAGCTTCACCGCGTCCGGGATGTTGCCCACTTTTTCCCGCCACATCTGGGCGGCCTGGTTGGAACGGAAGTTGTTGCGCTCCGTTCGCGGTACCAGCTCGATGACCACCTCGGCGAAGTGGCTGCGCCCGGGGCCAGCGCCTCGGGGTGGCCCGTTGCCGCGCTGCGCGGCCCGGCCGATGCTGGTCAGGATGTTCTCGATGGTGGCCGGATTGCCGGTCAGCGGCTCCAGATCGGCCTGCAGGGCCTTCGCCGCAGCCTCGAGCTGAGCGGCCGCAAGGGCGGTAGTCTCCACCGCGACGCCTTCCGGCATCTCCAGCGTGGCGTAAACCCGGTCCCCTTCGATCGCCGGGAAGAACGCGAACACAACCCGGCCGCTGGCGATCAGGGCCAGCGCCAGGATCAGCACGCCGAGGCCGATGGAGGCGGTGATGTAGCGATTGTCCACCGCCTTCTTCAGGATCGGCCGGTAGTGATTGTTGGCAATGCCTTCCAGCCACCCGGCCAGCTTGCTCTGCATGTTGTTCCAGCGCTTGGAGAAACCGGTGCTGGCTTCGTCGCGATTTCGATGCGCCAGATGGGAGGGCAGGATCAGCTGTGATTCGATGATCGACAGCACCAGGGCGATCACCACCACATGGCCGATCACGCTGAAGAAGCCGCCCATGCGACCGGTTGCAAGCAGCAGCGGCAGAAACGCCGCCATGGTGGTGAGCACGCCGAAGATGACCGGCACGGAGACCTCCCAGGTGCCATCGATGGCGGCCTGGATCGGCGGCTTGCCCATCTGCTCGTGGCCGTACACCCGCTCGCCGACCACGATGGCGTCGTCGACCAGGATGCCGAGCACGAGGATGAAGGCGAGCACGGTCATGGTGCTCATGGAGATGTCGGCGTAGGGGAAAACGGCGATGGTGCCGAGCAGAGCGATCGGAATACCGGCGGCCACCCACATGGCCAGCCGGAACTTCAGGAACAGGGCGAGGATCAGCACGACCAGGCCGAGACCGCCTACGGCTGTGTTGGTGAGCGTGTCGAGTCGCTCCTGCAGGCCAGCAGCCTCGTTCTGCCAGACCGTCAGCTCGAGCCCGGGCGGGAGGCTCGGCTGGTAAGCCTCGATGTACTCGAAAACGCTGGACGCCATGTTGATGGCATCTTCCTTGCCGACGCGATCAACCTTGATGATGGCGCTGAGATCGCCGTTGAAACGGGCGGTGAGGTCACCTTCCTCGAAGGTGTCGCGAATGGTCGCAATCTCCGAGAGGAACACCTTGGTCCCATCGTTGCGGGTCAGCACTACGATGCTTTCGAACTCTTCGCCCCAGTAGGCCTGGCCTTTGGCGCGGAGCAGAATGTCGCCGCCCTCGGTCTTCAGGGTGCCGCCGGGCATGTCCAGCGAGGTGTTGCGGATGACGCGGGAGACCTGCTCCAGCGTCAGCCCGTAGCGGCGCAGGCTGTCTTCCGACACTTCGATGGAGATCTCGTAAGGCCGGACGAATTCCAGCGAGACCGTGGAGATGCCGTCGATGGCGGCGATGTCGTCGCGGATCTCCTTGCCGATCTCCTTCAGCGTCCGCTCATCGGTGTCGCCGGCCAGCGCGATCTGCAGAACGCCCTGCTTGATCGTGACCTTCGAGACGATGGGCTTCTCAGTTTCCTTCGGGAAGGTGTTGATGCCGTCGACCTGGCTCTTGATGTTGTTGAGCACGTCGATCTCGCTGGCATCGTCGAACAGCATGGCGATCACCGAGCAGTTGCCCTCGGAGGCTGAGGACTGGATCTTCTCGATCCCGTCGGTGCCCTTGAGCGCTTCCTCGATCCGGATGCACACCCCCTGTTCCACCTCTTCCGGGGCAGCACCCAGGTAGGGAACGGCGACCGTCACCATCCGGATGTCCATGCTCGGGAACTCTTCCTGATGCACGGTGTAGAGCGACATGATGCCGCCCACGATCAGGACGAACATCAACAGGTTGGCGGCTACCGGATTCTTGGTGAACCAGGCAATGGCAGTATGCATGGTGAGCTCCCGTCAGCCGGTAACTTGACCCGGTGCTGAGCCCTGGTCGTCGGAGACCGGATTCACGGTCATACCTTCGATAGCCGTCTGCAGCGGCGAGACGCAGACCCGCTCGCCGGACTCGAGGCCGGACTGAATGAGCACCTGATCCCGATACAGACGCAGCGGCTCGATGCTGCGGTAGTGAATGCGGTTCTCGTCGTCGACCACCAGCACCCGGTTGCCGTTTCTGAGCGCGTTTCTCGGCAGCACCACCACGTCTTCCACGAGCAGGCCTTCGATCTCGGCGTTCACAAAGAGGCCAACGTTGAGCGGCACATCCTGGTCTTCGTTCGATACGCGGGCGATCACGTGGACCATGCGGCTGGTGGTGTCGATCTGCGCTTCGGTGCGCACGATCTTGCCTTGCCAGGACAGGGTGCGGCCGGCGTACTCGGCGGTGAGCGTGACGTTCGGCTGTTGCTCAGACGGCAGCTCGCCGCGATGCCCCAGGGGCAGGTTCAGGAACGCCAGCTGGCGGTCGGCGATGGGCAGGCGGATCTCGGCCTGGTCGCCGGCGTAGATGGTGGCGACCGACATGCCGCGACTGGCGAACTGGCCGATGTCTACCGACTCCTGGCGAACCAGGCCGGTGAACGGGGCCTTGATCTCGGTGCGGGCCAGGTCACGGCTGGCCTGATTGAAAGCGGCGCGCGCATCCTGCAGCGCCGCCTCGGTGACGCGATAAGCACGCAGCTGGTTCTCGATCTGCGACTGGCTGGCGAGCTGCCGCTCTTCCAGGCTCTTCAGCCGCTGGTACTCGAAGCGGGCATGCTCGAACTCGGCTTCGGCGCGGGTCAGCGAGGAGCGTGCCCGGGCAAGCGTCGAGCGGTAGTCGTTGTCTTCCAGGCGCAGCAGCGGCTCGCCGGCCTCGAAGAAACCGCCGTTCACCAGGGCGGGCGACTTCCAGATCACCCGGCCTGAGACCTCGGGAATCAGCTCGCTCTCTGTGTTCGGCACCACGGTGCCCTGGGAGTGCACGGTGAGCTGGATGGGCTCCGGATTGATCTCCTGAATTCGAACCGTGGCCGCAATCGGCTCGATGCTGCTCGGCTCGAGCTGCGGGCTGGTTGCCAGCAGCGTGACCGCACCGAATATCGAAGCGATGACCACAATGGTGGGAATGACGAACTTGCGCATCATGATGCGGAGACCTCCAGACTGGCAGGTAGTTGGGCGGCTTCAAACGCATCAAAAGTGCGCTGCATCCGCTCGCGGTGAAAAATAGATAAGTCGTTGAAGCTGTCTTTCAGGGCGTTCAGATCGCGATTGCCGATGGCCACGTCCACCTTGCGCGCGAGCTCTGCGTGAGCGCCTCTGTCGGGATCCATGTAGTCCTTCAGCGCGGCCATCTGCGGCTGAAACTGGGCCAGCAGAGAACGTGCGATCAGCTGCACGGGCAGGTTACCGCTGGCGGTCATGATCCCTTCGAACATGTTGGTCTGGGCCTGGAAGTAGGCCTCGCCTTCGAGCTGCTCGGTCCAGACCGGCCGCATGAGGCTGCGCAGGTGCTCGATGCCTTCGTCGTCCGCCCGGCGCACGGCGGAGAGCACCGCGGTCTGCACCAGGGAATTGAGCACAACCATGATCTGGTCCACCAGGTCCCGGTTCGGATAGTCGCCGAGCGCCATCAGGTGGCCGATCACATCAAGGCTGGCCTGGTTCAGGGGCGCAACCCTGGCGCCACCAGGTTGGATATCGGCAATGCCGAGCTGCTCGAGCTTCTTCATCGCCTCTCTGACCGCGCCGCGGTTCGCTTCGAAGCGGCTGGACAGATCCCGTTCCGAAGGCAGCCGCTCGCCGACCCGATACTGGCCGGTGAGGATGTCCCGGGTGAGGGCATCAGCGATTTCTTCGTGTTTGCTCATGGTGTCTGTTCTTTCTACGCGGACCTTCGAAGGATCCGTCGTTTGCGCAGACCAGGCTGATCGGACCGTGGTGACCCGACCAATCTGGTCTGACCAAATTGGTATGAGCATGATAGCGCCAGACCCGGGAAAGTCCAGCGATTCGTTACTTCTCGTAACAAAAAGTGTGCGGTTGGTAGCAAAACGGGAGTTTTGCCAGGGAAATCAGATGGTTACGGGGCCAGAAGGTGACCTCTGATCAGGTCTCTGCGGGATCGGCCTTGTCTGACCGGGCGCTCAGGAGGCCCGCCGATCCAGCATGTTGCCGTGCCGCAGCAGATCGAGCACCCTGGCTCGCCGCTCGGTGGGCTTGTTCTGCCAGAACGACTGATCGAAAGCCGGACGCTCCACCCGATGAATCACGCCCATCGCCGTAGGCAGCGGCGCGCTCATGCCGAGCAGCAGCTGGGCGATGGTCGGGTTGGTCTCGTCGTGCACGAGCAGGTCAGCCTCGCTGACGCCATCTTCGCCGAGCGTCACCGATTCGAGCTGCAGCGTGGCCGGATTCAGGCGCAGGCCTTTGTCGCTTTCTTTGCCGTAAATCAGCGGCTCGCCGTGCGCCACGTGAATCTGCGTTTCTGCCGCCTGCTTCTTGTTCACCACGTCATCGAACACGTCTTTGTTGTAGACGATGCAGTTCTGCAGGATCTCGACGAACGCCGCCCCTTTATAGTCGCTGGCCGCGCTGAGGATGGTCGGTAGCCCTTTCTGGTCGATATCGACGCCGCGGGCGATGAAGCCCGCACCCGCGCCCAGCGCCAGCAGGCCGGGATGCACAGGCGCGTCGAAGGAGCCGTGCGGCGTCGACGGGCTGGTGGTGCCGATCCGTGAGGTGGGCGACGACTGCCCCTTGGTGAGGCCGTAAATCTCGTTGTTGAACAGCAGGATGTTCAGATCGACGTTGCGCCGCAGGGCGTGCATCAGGTGGTTGCCGCCAATGGAGAGACCGTCCCCATCGCCGGTGATCACCCAGACGTCGGCATCCGGTCTCGCCAGCTTCACGCCGGTGGCAATGGCTGGCGCGCGGCCGTGGATGGTGTGAAAGCCGTAGGTTTCCACGTAGTAGGGCAGGCGTGAGGAGCAGCCGATACCGGACACGAAGACCGTGTTGGCCGGATCAGCGCCCTGGGCGGCCAGCGTGCGCTGCACGGCCTTCAGGATCGAGTAATCGCCGCAGCCCGGGCACCAGCGAACTTCCTGGTCGGTTTCGAAATCTTTGAATGTGAGCTCACTCATTGGTGGCCTCCCGGATGTTGCGGGGTGCAAGCGCCAGGATCTGCTCCTTCACCTCGCTGACGGTCAGCGGCTGACCGCTGACTTTATTCAGCTGCACCACGTCGAGCAGCAGCTTGTCGCGCAGCAGCGTGGCCAGCTGGCCGGTATTCAGCTCCGGCACCAGCACCCGGTCGTAACCGGCGAGCAGGGCGCCGAGATTTTTCGGCAGCGGGTTGATGTGACGGATGTGCACGTGGCCCACGCTCAAGCCTTCGTTCAGGGCCTCGCGCACGGCCTGGGTGACGGTTCCGTAGGTGGAGCCCCAGGCAACCACGGCCAGGCCGTGGCCCGTGCCCTGGTCGATCTCCTGATCCGGAATGAAGTCGGCCACGCTCTCGAGCTTGGCCTGACGCAGATCGGTCATGGCCTGGTGGTTGTCCGGGTCGTAGGAGATGTTGCCGGTAGCCAGATCCTTTTCGATGCCGCCGACCCGATGAATGAATCCCGGATGTCCCGGGTGCGCCCAGACCCTGGCGTGGTTTGCCGGATCGCGTTCGAACACGGCGCCGGACGCCTCGATGTCAGGCTGGTGGTGCTCGATCGCCGAGTAGCTCTCGTAGTCCGGCAGCGCCCAGAGCTCAGAGGCGTTGGCGATGTAGCCGTCGGAGAGCAGCATCACCGGCGTCATGTGGCGAAGCGCGATGCGCACCGCTTCGATCGCGGTGTCGAAGCAGTCGGCCGGCGAGCGGGCGGAGATGACGGGGATCGGCGTATCGCCGTTGCGGCCGTACACGGCCTGATAAAGATCGGACTGCTCGGTTTTGGTCGGCATGCCGGTCGAAGGGCCGGCACGCTGCACGTTCAGCACGAGCAGCGGCAGCTCCGTGGCGACGGCCAGACCGAGCGCCTCGGTCTTCAGAGCGATGCCGGGTCCGGAGCTCGAGGTGACGCCAAGCTTGCCGCCGTAAGAGGCGCCAATGGCCGCGCAGATGGCGGCAATCTCATCCTCCGCCTGGAAGGTGGAAACGCCGGCGTCTTCCAGGCCGGCCAGGTGGTGCAGCACCGAGGAGGCCGGGGTGATCGGGTAGGAGCAGAACATCAGGTTGATGTCGGCCAGCTCGCCGGCGGCGACCAGGCCCAGAGAGAGGGCTTCGGCACCGGTCAGCGTCCGGTACTCCACATCCGACAGCGCCGCTTCCGGGGTCGGGTGCTGAGCCACCTGGTAGGAAAGCTCCATGGTTTCGCCGTACGCGTGGCCCGCGTCCAGCGCCGCCAGGTTGGCGTTCTTGACCTGCTCGTCTTTGGCGAACTTGATGTTGATCCACTGCCGGGTGGCTTCCCGGGGCTGGTCGAACAGCCAGAGCATGAGGCCAAGGGCCCAGAAGTTCTTGCAGCGCAGCGAGTCTTTGGTGCCGAGGCCGTGCGGCTTCACCGCAGCCTGGGTGAGCTCGCTGATCGGTACCGGATGCACCGTGAAGCGGTCCAGGCTGCCGTCTTCAAGCGGATTGGAGTCCAGATCAGCACGCTTCAGGCGCTGCGTCGTGTAGGCGTTTTCGTCCGTGATGATGGTGGCGCCATCCTGCAGGTGCGACAGGTTGACCACCAGCGCGGCCGGATTGAAGGCAATGAGCACATCCGGGGCATCACCGGGCGTGGTGATCCGATCGCCGCCGAATTGAATCTGAAAGGCCGAGACGCCGTAGCGGGTGCCCGTGGGTGCCCGGATCTCCGCCGGAAAGTCGGGCAGGGTGGCCAGGTCATGGCCGCCGAGGGCTGAGGCCACGGTGAATTGCTGTCCCTGCAGCTGGATGCCGTCGCCGGAGTCGCCGGCGAAACGGACCACGTAGCTGGTCTTCTCTGGGATGGTGTCTGACTGCGCAGCCATAGGAGGAATCCGTCGCTGGAGCGCTTACGCGCTGAAAAGAGCGGCGATTGTACTGGAATCCGAAAGCCTTTTTACGACTCTAAGGGAATATTCATATGGCAGCTTGTTAGCGCCGAAACCGGGCCGCGCAGCCCCCGCCAGCTTGTGGTAGAGTGCGCGCCGCGCTGCCGTTGGCAACGCGAAAAATTCTATAAATCAATGAGTTAGGAAGAAGCGTGAAAGTCGTAGCAAAAACTGACGAGTACACCATCTACCAGAAGCGCAATGAGCGCTATGGCGTAAGAGATGCAGATCGTAACTGGGTGAATGGCGACGCCAAGGTGGCCATCCTCCTCGAGCACAAGCTGATCGAAGCGCCGGTGCCGAAGGCACCTGAGCCGGAAGTCGAAGAGGAAGCGCCCGCGGAAGCAGAAGCGGCCGCGGAAGAAGCTTCCGCGGAAGAGGCTGCTGAGGAAGCTACTGAGGAAGCTGCCGAAGAAGAGGCACCCGCCGAAGAAGCCGAGGAAGAAGACAAGTAAGTCTTCCCTGGTCGCGCCCGATCGCGGGCGCGACCGCCTGCCTGAAGCATGCTGACATCCCCTGTCAGCAGACCCCCCTGATTCCACCCCTGAAACTGACTGCAGAACGCCGTAGGCATACAATGTCCGGTCCACTTCGCGCGTTGAGGCCAGACCCTTGGTGCAAGCCGTTTCCGAATTTCAGGTAGTCGCCGACTACAAGCCGGCGGGCGATCAGCCCACGGCCATCGAGACCCTGGTCGAAGGCCTGGAGTCAGGCCTGGCGCACCAGACGCTGCTCGGCGTGACCGGGTCCGGCAAGACCTTCACCATCGCCAACGTGATCGAGCAGGTGCAGCGCCCGACCATCGTCATGGCGCCGAACAAAACGCTTGCTGCCCAGCTTTACGGCGAGTTCAAAGAGTTCTTCCCGCACAACGCCGTGGAGTACTTTGTTTCCTACTACGACTACTACCAGCCGGAAGCCTACGTGCCTTCCTCGGATACCTACATCGAGAAGGACGCTTCCATCAACGCTCACATCGAGCAGATGCGGCTCTCAGCCACCAAAGCGCTGCTGGAGCGACGGGACACCATCATCGTCGCTTCCGTTTCGGCGATTTACGGCCTGGGTGATCCCCAGTCCTACCTGCGAATGGTCCTGCACCTGGACCGGGGCGACAAAGTCGATCAACGCTACGTGGTGCAGCGGCTGGCGGAGCTGCAGTACACGCGCAACGACATGGCCTTCCAGCGCGGCACCTACCGGGTCCGCGGCGACGTGGTGGATATCTTCCCGGCCGAATCGGAAAAGGAAGCCGTGCGGGTGGAGCTGTTCGACGATGAGATCGAGAACATCTCCATCTTCGATCCGCTGACCGGCGAGGTAACGAATCGGGTGCCGCGCTACACCGTGTTCCCGAAGACCCACTACGTGACGCCGCGGGAGCGCATCCTCAACGTGCTCGAGGACATCAAAGAAGAGCTGCGTGATCGGCTCAAGTACCTACAGGACAACCACAAGCTGGTGGAAGCGCAGCGGCTCGAGCAGCGCACCCGCTTCGACCTGGAGATGATCAAGGAACTCGGCTACTGCCAGGGCATCGAGAACTACTCCCGCTACCTGTCCGGCAGGGCGTCCGGCGAGCCGCCGCCGACCCTGTTTGATTACCTGCCGAAAGACGCGCTGATGATCATCGACGAGTCGCACGTGACGGTGCCGCAGGTGGGCGGCATGTACAAAGGTGACCGATCCCGGAAAGAGACCCTGGTGGAGTACGGCTTCCGGTTGCCGTCCGCTCTGGACAACCGACCGCTGCGCTTCGATGAGTGGGAGGGCTTAAGCCCACAGATGATCTTCGTCTCCGCCACCCCGGGCCCCTACGAAGAGGAGTTTGCGGGCCAGATTGCCGAACAGGTGGTCCGGCCCACCGGCCTGGTGGACCCGGACGTGATCATCCGGCCGGCCTCCACCCAGGTGGACGACCTGCTTGGCGAGATCAACAGCACCGTGGCCAACGGCGATCGGGTGCTGGTGACGACGCTGACCAAACGGATGGCGGAAGACCTTACCGAGTACCTGGATGAGCACGGCATCCGCGTCCGCTACCTGCACTCGGACATCGATACGGTGGAGCGGATGGAGATCATCCGGGATCTTCGGATCGGCGAGTTCGACGTGCTGGTGGGCATCAACCTGCTGCGGGAGGGCCTGGACATGCCGGAGGTCTCCCTGGTGGCCATTCTCGATGCGGACAAGGAAGGATTTCTCCGTGCCGAGCGCTCGCTCATTCAGACCATTGGGCGCGCCGCGCGGAACGTAAACGGGCGCGCCATTCTCTACGCGGACAACATGACCGGCTCCATGGAGAAGGCGATCGGCGAAACCAACCGGCGCCGGGAAAAGCAGATCGCGTTCAACGAAGCGAACGGCATCACCCCGCAGACCGTGAAGAAGCGGGTGGCCGATGTGATGGAGGGTGCCCGGGTCGCAGCGCCGGGTGCGGCGAAAGGTCGGACGCGCAGCAACGGTCGGGACGCCAAGGCGGCGATCGAGGTGCCCAGCGATCCGAAGGCGCTCGGCAAGTTCCTCAACCAGCTCGAAGAGCAGATGCTCGAGCACGCGAAGAACCTGGAGTTCGAGGAAGCGGCGCGGCTGCGCGACGAGATCCGGGAGATCCGCGAAGAGCGGCTGATCAATCCTGCCTGACAGAGGGAGTTTTAGCATGCGTCGCCTCGCGGCTCTTTTCACGGTCCTGCTCAGCGTCGGTCTGATCGGATGCTCTGCGGAGGAGGCGGAGGAAACACCCGTTGCTGTGGAGGCCTACGAGCTTCCGCTCGATCTCTCTGTGGAACAGATCCAGTTGGCCGATGGTCTGGCCGTCGAGCTCGAGACCGGCCATCTGACCGTGCCGGAAAACAGAGCCGAGCCCGGCCGCAGCATCGAGGTGGAGGTGGCACGGATACGCCGTCAGGCATCTGCCGATCCGCAGACACCGCCGATCTTCTTTCTGCCGGGTGGTCCGGGATTTCCCGGCGTGCGCGCCATGCTCGAGTGGGACTCGCTGCCCCGCATCATCGGCATGTTCACTGCCGTGTCCGATCTTGTCATCGTCAGCCAGCGGGGCATCGGCAGCTCGGTCCCCTCGCTGGTTTGCGATGCGCCGATTGCGGCAGATCTCAGTTCCAGAGAAGCGCAGGAGCAGATCGACCAGGCGGTGGTCGCCGCGGCCAGGGACTGTCGGGACAAGTGGTTGGAGGACGGCGTCGCTCTGGCGTCCTACTCCGTTCCGGAAGCGGCGGCAGACGTTCGCGATGTTGCCGTGGTGCTGGGTTACCACCAGATCACGCTCTGGGGCGTGAGCTTCGGCTCGCACTGGTCGATGGCCGTCATGCGCTTTCATCCCGAAATCGTGGCGCGTGCGGTACTCGGCGGGCTGGAAGGTCCGAACCACACCTACGACATGCCGAGCGGCGTGCTTGCCGGGGTTCGCCGCATGGCGATAGAAGCAGCTGAGGCAGAGTCGCTTGCCGAGTTCACGCCGGATGGTGGCTGGCTCGCAGCCTTCAAGAGCCTGATCGGCGAGCTCAACGAGTCACCGGTGACGGTGTCCGTTGATGATCAGCCCGTATTCATCGACGGCGAGGTGCTCAAGGGCGCCGCCCTCGGCTACACCCGGGGGATCAGCTCCAGGGCCGGGATGCGCCACTGGCCTGAAGAAATGCATCGGCTGCTGAGCGGTGACTTCGAGCCTTTTGCCCGCGCCATGCTCAGGAGAACGGAACGCGGCCTGCCGCCGGCAGCGTTTTTCACGCTGGATTGCGGTTCCGGAATCACGGCGGAACGTGAAGCAGAGCTCAACTCGGATCCTGGCCAGGCGATTCTCGGCAATACGGCCAGCTTCTATCAGGACGTGTGCCCGATCTGGAACGTGGACCTGACCGATGCGTTCCGGACCGGCTTCGCAACGGATCTGCCGACCCTGCTCGTGCATGGCACCTACGATGTGAGCACGCCCTACAGCAACGCGGAAGAGTTGCTGCCGGTGTTCACGAACAGCACCTTCGTGACGGTGGATGGGGGTTCGCACGGTGCGCTGCAGGAGGCGCTGGCGGCCGATGAAGCCTTTCTTACCAGCACGTTGCAGTTTCTCGCCACGGGCAACCTGACGGGCTTCCCGGCTCGAATCGAGCTGGAACCTGTTGATTGGATCGTTCCCGGATCGGAGTGAGCAGGCTCAGCGTCGGGCTCTGCGCCAGCCGGCGGCCTTCGCTTCCGCCTCGGAGCAGAACCAGCGTTCGCCCTTGCCGGTGTTGATCCGGGTCTGCTCGTAATACTTCTGGCCGGGCATGTGGTAGATGCGGCCGTTGCTAGAGATGTTGCCCTTGATCCGGCAGTCGTCCGAAGGCTGCGATGCTCTTCGATCGCCGCGCGGCCAGTCCCAGGGCGGCGTCGGGTTGTCGTCCTGCCAGAGCCCGGCCCGCTTTGCCTTCGCCTCCCGCTCGGCAAACTCGTAACGTCCCTGATCTTCGGCTGAAAGCTCATCTTTGTAGTAGCGGTAGTACCAGGCGAGCCCCACCGTCAGCATGGCCAGGTTGGCGTCCAGGGTTTTGCCACAGCTCGGGCAGTCGGCCGGCTGCACCCAGAGCTTGCCGAGCAACCGGCCGTAGCGGTCTTTGCCGGTCATATCGAGGCGGACAGATTTGCCCTGCACCAGCGACCGAAGATGGTCCTCGGCAGCCTGCCCGTAGGGCTGGTCGTACTCCGGCGCGTCGATGCCCTGCAGGCGTACGCGGTGGTCCACGCCGCCGAGGCGCAGCGACACCGTATCTCCATCGTAAACGTGGGTGACCCTGCCGCTCTGCGCGTCCGCTTCGCTGCAGGCGGCAAAGACCAGGGTGAGGCAGAGAGTCAGCAGGCGAACGGACATGGACGGCGATCGAGTTTCAACGCGACGTCATCATACGCACATCCCGCACGCAGAGAACGAGGGCGGTGGGGATGATGATGGCCAGCGCGGCGATGATGAGGGTGGTGCGGAAGCCGACTGCTTCGTAGAGGTAGCCGCCGACCACGATGCCCATGGGCGCCAGGGCAATGGAGCCCAGGTGATCGTAGGCGCTGATCCGGGAGAGCATGTTGCCCGGCGCTTTTTTCTGCAGCGTGGTGTACCAGAGCACCGAGAACATCTGGCTCGCCAGGCCGTGCACGAACGCCGCACCGACCACCACCCAGACCATGGCGGGAATTGCCATGGTCAGCTGCACGCCGCAGAAAAAGAACACGCAGACAGCGGCAAAGCGCATGGGGTGGACCGGGTGCAGGCGCATCGCAAGGATGCCGCCGGCCAGCGTGCCGATCCCGTAGCCGGCAGCAATGAAGCCCCAGGCTACCGAACCGCCCATCATCTCCCGGGCCACGGCAGGGCCGATCAGCCCGTAGACGGCTTCGCCTGCGGCAACCACCAGCGCGAACTGCGCGACCATGGTCCACAGCCAGGTGTGAGAAGTGAACTCGCGCCAGCCGAGCTTGAGATCCTCGATCATGGATTCAGCTCCGGCCGACATCTGCGCCTTCGGGGCCAGTGACAACACGAGCAGGGCAGACAGGCCAAAGGACACCGCGTCGACGATCAGCGTGGCGCCGGCACCAATGGTGGCCACCAGGATACCGCCCAGCGCCGCACCGCCGGCTACCGCACCGTTCCGTGCCGTACCCAACAGGGCGTTTGCGGCCTGCAGGTCCTTCTCGTCGACCAGCTGGATGATGAAGCCGGTGGCTGCCGGCGCGTAGAACGCCATCGCCACGCCGTTGATCAGCATGAAGGTGGTGAGCAGCGGGATGGTGGCGTTGCCGGAGAGGAAGAGCCAGGCCATGGTCAGCTGCGAGGCCATCGCGCAGAACTCAGAGAGGTAGATGACCCGCTGTCGGGACGTTCGATCGGCAACCGCGCCGCCGATCAGCAGCACCCCGATGGAGGCCAGGGTGGGTGCGGCGATCACGAACGAGGCGTCCGACGTCCTGCCCGTGAGATCGAGCACCCCGAAGGCCATGGCAATTGGCGCCATGGCGTTGCCGGTGTAGCTCACCAGGTACGCGACGAACATCCGGTTGACGTTCGGTCGCTTGAGGAGCGCGAGGCCCTCGCGAATATCCGCCATTCAGGCGCCGACCCTGCTGCTGACTCTGGTCAGGGTGCGAGCACGCCGGTGGGTTTGCCGTCCAGGCTCAGCTGGTTTTTCTCCTCCCAGTACGCAGCGATACCCTCCTCGCCGCGTTTCTCCGCCCACTTATCCAGCGCCACTCGATCTTCCTGATAGTCGAAGAACGGCACCGCGTAGCCACAGGACGTCTGGACCAGATCCACATCAACCAGGTAGTACTGTCGGGTGCCGACGGTGGCGGGGATCAGCTCGCTGAGCTCGGCGTAGCGGGGATGGTGCCGGTGGATGGGCTCGGCGCTGCCATAGGCTCGCAGGATCATCGGTGGCCCTTCGAACGCGCACCACATCAGGGTGATCCGGTTTGCTTCGAGCAGGTGTGCGGCGGTCTCGTTGCCGCTACCCGTGAGGTTCATCCAGAGAATCCGGTTCGGCCCGAGTACCCGCAATGCGTCCTGGCCCTTCGGCGAGACGTTGACCCGGCCGTCCGGCGCCGCGGTGCCGACGAAGAAAATCTTCTGCTGCTCGATGAAGGCGCTGAGCTCGTCGCTCAGCTCGTTGAACTTCTCTGACATTCCGTCTGTCCTGCCTCTGGATAAGTTTTAGGGCGCCGCGTAGCCCAGTTCCCGCAGCAACGGCCCGGCGGCGCCATCGATCGCTTCGACCTCGTCGCTGCTGAGTCGGGCAATCGAGCTATCGTTCATGTTTCTGATGCTGGAGTTGATCTCACGGAACGACCACTCCTGCTCGAGCAGCGCCGGATCGAACGGCTCGATGCCGAGAAACGCCGAGATCGCAGAGAGGTTTTCCGCCGGCTCCTCGGTCAGCGCCTCGTAGGTCAGCTCGAGCACGTTGGCCAGCTTGTCTCTGCTCTCCTGAAACCGCTGATAGGAGCGTTGCCACTGGCCGGCGGCGAGTTCCGCTGGGTAAGTCTCGCCGAACTCCATCCGTCCCCAGTCCTGGGGGTTCGAGCGGCGCATGATGCCTTCGCTCACCGCGTAGCCGTTGCGGACGATGTGAATGAAGTACGCCGGCTGAAAATGCGCGGCGAGAAACTCGAGCCGGGTCATGTTGGCGATGGACTTCTCGATGATCAGGCCGGAGTCGTCCGTGTGGTGCGACCACTGCCGCTTGATCCGTTCTGCCCGCTCGTTGGTGGTCTCATCCGGGCGCATGGACACCCATTCCTCGCACTGCGACCACATGCGCGGCCAGCCCGCGAGCTCCGGCCGGCGGAGCGCGTCGGTCAGCTCCACGCCCTCCCGGGCCAGACCGCTGATGGCGGGGTGGGCTTCCAGCAGGTTGGCGAGCAGGGTGGTGCCGGAGTTGTAGCAGCCGACCACAAACACCCACTTGTCAGGGGCCAGCGGTTTGCCCGTGAGTGCCCGGAAGGAGAGCTTCAGACGGCGTCGGGCGAGTTTCCAGGGGCTGTTGCGGCGGGTCATGGTAGGGTGATGGTACTGGTCAGGAACTGGGGAGGGAATGATCATGATGCTGTCGCCGTATCGGGTGCTCGACCTCACGCAGAGCCGGGGCATGCTCTGCGCGCAGATCCTCGGTGATCTCGGTGCCGACGTGGTTCAGATCGAGCCGCCGGGCGGGGCCGCCGGGCGTCAGCTGGCACCGTTTCTGGAAGGCAGGGAAGATCCCGAGCACTCGCTCTTCTGGTGGAGCTACGCCCGCGGTAAACGCAGCATCGAGCTGGACATCGACGCAGACCCGGAAACCTTTCTGCGGCTGGTTGAACACGCCGACTTTCTCATCGAATCGGAACCGGCCGGCACCCTGGAGGCCCGGGGATTCAGTTACGAAGCGCTGGCCAGCCGGAACCCTGGATTGATTCAGGTTTCGATGACACCGTATGGCCGAACCGGTCCTAAAGCTGGTTGGGCGGCTTCCGACATCACCCTCGCTGCTGCGGGCGGCCCGATGGCGCTGACCGGAGACGAGGATCGCCCGCCACTGCGGGTGAGCGTTCCCCAGGTCTGGAACCACACCGCGTCTGAGGCAGCGGTTGGCGCGTTGGTGGCCCTGCACGAGCGGCAACGATCGGGGCTGGGGCAGCTGGTGGAGGTCAACGCGCAGCAGGCCATGACCTTCGCTACCCAGGGATACATCCTGTCAGCAGCTGTGAACGATGAGGTGGCCAGGCGCGCCGCCGGAGGCATCCGCGCAGGCGACGTGCAGGTGCGTTTCAGCTACCCGGCGAAGGATGGCGACGTCTCCATCACTCATCTGTTCGGTGCCACCCTCGGTCCACCAACCGTTCGGCTCATGGAGTATGTGTTCGATGAGGGCTTCTGCGACGAGGCGATGCGCGACAAGGACTGGCTGGCGTACGGGATGCTCCTGGCGACCGGTGAGGAACCCATATCCGAGTGGGAGCGCGCCAAAGAGTGCGTCGCTGCCTGCACCGCGTCGAAGACGAAAGCAGAGCTGTTGGCCGCCGCCATGGAACGGCGACTCCTGCTCGCGCCGATGTCGACCACCCAGGACGTTCTGGACAGCGAGCAGCTGGCCTCGCGGGAGTATTTTGTCCGGCCGGAAGGTGAGGGCGGCGCCGCGGATGTCGTTTATCCGGGTCCGTTTGCGAAGTTCGAGAAAGCACCGCTGACCTTGAAGCGACGCCCGGCGGGGGTCGGGGAGCACACCAGACAGGTGCTCGATGAGCTGGAAAAGCTGGCAGCACCCGTGCACCCGGCGGCTAAACCGGACAGCAACGCGCCGCTGGCGGGGGTGAAGATCCTCGATTTCATGTGGGCGCTCGCTGGCCCGGGAGCGACGCGGATCCTGGCGGACTGGGGCGCGACGGTGATCCGTCTGGAGTCCTCATCCAAGGTTTGCGTGGGTCGAACGCTGCATCCGTTCATTGATGGCGACGAGTCGCAGGAGAAGTCCGCGATCTTCCACACCGTCAACGCGGGCAAGCGCATGCTGACCCTCAACCTGACGAGCGAAGAGGGGCGCCAGGTCGCCCGGGACCTGGTGCGCTGGGCTGATGTGGTCACCGAGTCCTTCTCGCCCAGAGCGATGAAGGCCTTTGGTCTCGACTACGAGTCGCTGAAGCAGATCAACCCGGAGCTCATCATGCTGAGCACCTGCCTGATGGGCCAGACCGGCCCGCTGTCCATGTTTGCCGGTTACGGCAACCTGGCGGCTGCGATTGCAGGCTTCTATTCGACCACGGGTTGGGAAGACCGGGAGCCGGCAGGTCCCTTCGGCGCCTATACCGATTACATTGCGCCGCGCTACAACGCCATCGCCGTGCTGGCGGCGCTCGAGCACAAACGTCAGACCGGCGAAGGTCAGCACATCGATCTCGCTCAGGCCGAGGCGGCCCTGCACTTTCTCGCTCCGGCGCTGCTCGATTGCGCAGCAAATGGTCGGGTGCAGACCGGAATGGGAAACCGGGATCTGAACTTCGCGCCGCACGGTGCTTACCCCGTCGCTGGCGAGGACCGGCACATTGCCATCGCCTGCGAGACCGACGCCCAGTGGCTGGCGCTGTGCCAGGTTGTGCCTGGACTTAACGCGGGTGACGACCTGAAGACCGCAGCTCAGCGCCTTAGCCGACAGGACGAGCTGGATGCCCTAATCAGCGCGTATACCTGCAAACAGGATGGCGCGATGCTTGAGCAGGCTCTGCAGGCTGCCGGCGTGCCCGCCGCGCTGGTGCAGAACAGCCCTGAGCTGGTCGCTGATGCGCAGCTCGGGCATCACGGCCACCTGCTCGAGGTGCCGCACCAGGAAGGCGGGCACACGGTGATCGAGAGCACCCGCATCCACATGTCCCGATCGGAACCCGTGGTGGACGGTAGCGCGCCCACGTTCAACCGCGACATGATGTTCGCCCTGAACGACGTGCTGGGCTACGACGACGAGCGGATCGGCGAGCTGCTGGTTTCCGGCGCGCTGGAGTAGCCGCTCGGTTTTAATTGCGGGGTTTCTGCCCGTGCAGGTGGATGAACCGGACGATGCCGAGCCACTGCTCGAACAGCAGGGTCCCTGTGCCCGCCGCTGCGTCGAATCTGAGGTCCCTTGCGAGCCGTCGCAGCTGGAGCTTGCTGAGCCACGGACGCAAGGCGGCTGCGACCGTTGGCTTCCTCGGGCTGAAGACCGATGACAGAATTTCCTCGTAGAGCATCGTTTCCTGGGCCGACATCAGTTCACGGTCTCTGCGGCGCATCCACAGCAATACGGACTCGACCTTCGGCGGCGGGTCGAAATCGCTGGGCTGCAATCGGTCGATGATTTCGATGTGCCACTTCGGCTTGAGCCGCAAAGAGAGTCGCGATTCAGGAGTGTAGGGATTGCCGCACAGCCGCCAGGCTGGTTCCCGCTGCATGACCAGCCACGCATCCTCTGGTGGCATGGGCGCGTCGACGAGCTTTCGAACGATTTCGGTGGTGACGGAGAATGGGATGTTGCCCATGACTTTGTAGGCACGTTCAGGCAGGGGAAGCCGCAGGAAGTCGGCAGCTACCACTTCGATACTGTCACCTAAAGAATCCCGGAGTTTGCCGACCAGATAGGGGTCGATTTCAACGGCGCGCAGGTTCTGCGTGCGCTTGAGGAGCGGTTTCGTGAGCGCACCGCGACCGGCTCCGATTTCTATGACTAAATCAGAGCTCTCGATGGACGTCGCTTGAACCAGCCTTGCGGCTCGCGCTTCGCGGAGGAAGTGCTGTGATAGTTCAGCGCGTCGAGGCCGTGTCCGGCGCGAGCGCCCGGCCACGGAGACGGTTCATCATGCAGATCATGGCGGCGACTATACGCAAACCGCTCTGAGTCGTCTCCCCTGGCTCCAGTTTCCCAGAACCGATCGCTCACGATGCTATTTGTCCGAAGGCCCTGGCTCCCAGCCGGTGGCGGCCGCCCAGCGATCCGCCTTGCGTATAATTTCCCAGAATATTGGCGCCTTTGCCTCTGTGTAGCGGTGCCTGTCGTGGCGGATCTGGACTGCAAGCTCACGCTTCACCTGCTCGTAGCGATCTCTGGCGTCTCGGTGTGCCCGAACGTAGTCACGGAAGAGCAGCGCGTACTGCTCGTGCCAACTGCCGAGCTTGCGGACATGGATGTGAGTTCGTCTGTTGCCCGGATTTTCCCGAAAGTAACGTTTGGACTTTTCCGGATTGTCCTGTCGCCACTCGTAGCCTATGGACTCAATAGCGGCCTGATAATCCTGCATCGGTTCCAGCGCGCTCACTGATACCTGCACGTCGATGATGGGCTTTGCGGCGAGTCCCGGGATCGACGTCGAGCCGATATGGTCAATGCGAAGGCCCTGGGCGCCCAATGCGATCCTCAGCGCGTCGCCTATCTCGTTGAACTCACGGATCCAGTCATCCGTGTACTCTACTATCTCGACGCGGGTGTGGTCCATGAGTCGTTGAGCTGCGGTGAGGGATTGGAACTGGTAGGCACGGGCGGATTCGAACCGCCGACCTCTGCCATGTCAAGACAGCGCTCTAACCAACTGAGCTACGCGCCTATTTCCGGACCAACACCCGACGGTGCCGGCGAAATGGGGGCGCTATGATACCGAAACGGCCAGGATATCCAACACCGTCAGCCGAACCAGGCGAACACCCTTTCCAGGTAAGCCCGGCCGTCCGCGCTTTGCCATTCTCCGTGGGCCATGACGACCATCTCCGGGTTTTGCGCGAGCAGCCTGTCGCGTGTGGCTCTGGCGCCGGCGCGATTGAACCAGGAGAGCCTCAGCTCCAGAGGCGCCAGACCCCAGGGCTCCATGATCTTCCAGATTCGGGCGATGCGGCGCTTCCAGGGCGTCCAGTGCGCCTGCAGAAACTCGGCGCTGAAATTCTCTGAGAGGTCGGCGAGGATCGCCGTGCGCGACGCCCGGTGAAAGAAGACCATCTCGTCCATCGCCGGCGAGCCGGTGAAGTGGAAATGATCGATCTCATCCTCCCACTCGGCGGGCGCATCGTCTGTCAGCGGTGCCTGGAAGGCGAGGTCCTTGCGCTTGCTGATGGTGGATGCCGGCCCCCAGAGACGGGCGGCCGGGTAGAGGGCTTTCCAGTCGGCAAGGTACAGATGGTGAATCTTGTTCGGGCTGACAAGGTGGGCAACGCGGCCCAGCTCGTCCACCTGGCTGACCAGGTTTGCTGTCAGCGCGATGGGCGACCACACCCAGAGCAGACCGCTTGCCAGCCTTACGACCACCATCCGGGTTGAGTAGGGAAAGCCGTAGAAGTCGACGATCTCGCCTTCCGCGATCCAGATGTCGTTGCCGATGGCCTGCAGCTCACTCATTAATGATTCCGCTCAACCTCTCTTCAGGGTGTTGGCGATTCTCTTCTGCTCCGCGAACTCCGCTTTCAACTGCTCGATCTTCGCTGCCGGCAGCGCATCCACGTTCATGAAGTCGCGCTTCCAGGCATCGCTGTCGGACCAGACCTGCGGCGAGACGGCAGTGGTCCGGGGTTCGGTGGCGGTTGCGAACAGCGCCAATGCGCCCGCCAGCGTCTCCCGCTGGGAATCGGCGTCGTTGGGCTTACCTGCCGAGTTGCCGAGCGGGAAGTCGCTCCAGAAGAACCTTGGGACGCCAACGTTTTCGACGATGTCTCTGGCGCAGCCCATGATCACCGTGGGGATTTCGTGGGCTTCCAGGTGCCGGGCGATCAGACTCACGGTCTGATGGCAGACAGGTCAGCTGGGAACGAGCAGCGCGATGTCGGCGCGCAGGTCAATGCAGGCGCTGAGCGCATTCTCCGCATCCTGTTCCAGCGTCACCCGCTGGCTGCGATTGGTGGGCACGCCGATGAGCTGTTCGGTCAGGCTGCCGAGCCGGGCGTCGGCGACGGCTTCCTGCAGGCGCAGCACGGGCAGCCAGCTCTTCGGGTCTTCCGCGCTGCTGTGTTTTCGGTCGTAGCCGAGGTGCGAGATCCTCAGGTCAGGCGGCGGATCCAGATCGGCGGTGTAGACCTCGAAAAACTTCGCTGCCGCATTGTAGGCAGCGCCGGGCCCCTGATCGCCCAGCTCTTCTCGGTAGGGCGCCGCGGTGGTGATCAGCGCCAGCCGACTGTCGCTGAGTGGCTTTTTCATTGCCGAGAGAGGCACATCGTCGAAGCTTGCCCACTCGTAAGCAGGGTACCCGAGGGTCGAGTAGTAGCTGCGGGTGCGCTCAATGTAGGGCACGTGTGAGCTGTGCATGGTTTCCTCCAGCGCGGGCTCGGCTTCCATGTTGAATCTCACCGGTGCCCCGTGCAAGCTCCGCCGAGCTGAGTGGTCAGAGGAGGAGACGCATGCTCAGGATTACCTTTCTGCTGCGGAGAAAAGCCGAGCTGAGCCTGGAAGCATTCCAGGACTATTGGCTGAACGAGCACGGCCCGCTGGTGGCGAGCGTGGCGGCGAAGATCAACGCGCTGCGCTACGTGCAGGTGCACACCATGGACCACCCGGCGAACGAGGCCATGGCCAAGGCCAGGGGTGGAATGGAGCCCATCTACGATGGGGTGGCCGAAGTGTACTTCGAGAACCGGGCTGCTCTGGTTGCGGCGCTCAGCACCGAGGCGGGGCAGGCGGCGGCAGCCACCCTGCTGGAAGATGAAGCCCGCTTCATCGACCTGCCCAACTCACCGCTCTGGGTGGGTTACGAGTACCCGCAGATCAATCCGTCACCGGAGAATCTGGTGGCTCGCAGCCGCAGCAACCTGGCCAAGCTCTACTTTCCGCTGCGCTGCCCCGCCGACCGAGACCCTGCGGACGCTCAGCACTACTGGCGTACTCACCACGGCCCCATCATTCGGCGCCAGGCCGAAGCCTCGGGCGCCCTGCGTTACCTGCAGGTGCATCGGGCGCTGGATGACGAGCTGAACGAGGCGCTCACCGCCTCACGGGGCACGGTGGTGGAGCCTTATCTCGGGCACGCTGAGCTCTGGTTTGATCATTCGAACGCCGATCGCTCCGCTGAGCGCACCGAGGCCAATAGGGTGGCGATCGAGGACGAGACCACATTCATCGACTTCCAGCGCTCGGCGATGTGGCTCGCGAAGGAGCACGTGTTCGTCGATCACCGCTGAGCGATCAGAGCTCGTTGTTGATGCCGCGCACTCGGGCGGCCGCGTAGATCAGGGCCGCGCCGATGGCCACGCCGATCCAGAGATCAGGGTTCAGCAGCAGCGCCAGCTGATCGCCGACGGTGAAGACCTCCGGCATGATCCGATCTTCCTGGGTCAGGAAGTTCGGCAGCGCTGCGGGCTCGAGATGTTTGGCGATGCCGGTCGCAAGCACCCGGGTCTGGAACAGAGTGGCCTCCAGCATCACCGGGATGATCGGCAGCGCCACGGCCCAGAGCAGCGCCATCCGGGGCACGCTCACCGACACCAGCAGCAGGTAGGCGAGGATCGGCAGGATCCAGAGCCCCTGGATCAGGAAGCCGAGCAGCAGCTGGAACGCGCCCATCAGCACCCCTGAGTGCCACCAGAGCAGCGATGCGTCGCCCAACTCGCCACGCCAGACGAAGATGCTCAGGCCAGCCAGGCCGAAGATCCAGGCGGCCACCGTGCAGGCGATCAGCACCAGCGGGGCGATCCAGGTAGCCGTCACGAGCTTGGCGAGCACCGTCTCCAGGTCGGTGACCGGCAGTGACTTCCAGAACAGCACCGAGCGGTCTTTGCGCTCGTCGTGGAGCGCGCCAAGCAGCATGAACAGGGCCGCGATCAGGTAGATCAGGTAGAAGGGTGCGGTGATCAGGTTGCGGAACAGGAGCATGCGTTCCTGCCAATCCTGCTCTGACCACTCGTTGATGAAGAAGTGAGTGATGGGGCTGACGCCGTCGGACTGAACGTGGATCTCTACGTCCGCGCTGCCGCTGATCATGAGAAGCAGCAGCCCGAGCAGCACAAACAGCGCCAGAGCGCCGACCTGAAACCAGAAAAAGGGCGTTTTCGCCTCGAGCCACTCGCGCTTCAGCAAAGTAAGGAACGCTGTCACTGCTGACCTCCCACCACGGCAACGAACAGTTCGGCGAGGTTGGGTGTGTGCACCGTCCCGATCTCCTGCAGCTGGTCGCGGCTCGCGCCGTCGAAGATGAACTCCACGCCCTGCAGCGTCTGCAGCTCAGACAGCGGCCCGTAGGCACGGGCTGCATCCGCGGCTGCCGGCTCGGCGATCAGCTTGGTGAAGCGATGTTCCAGCGCTGCCGTCTCGATATCGAGCACGTTCCTGCCGTGGTTGATGAATATCACGTCGGTCAACAGGTGCTCGATTTCCCGCACCTCGTGGGTGGTGATCAGGATGCTGCGCTCCTCGCTGGCGTAGTCGTTCACCAGCATGTGGTAGAACTTCTGGCGGTAAATCTGATCCAGGCCGAGCGTCGGCTCGTCCAGCACCAGCAACCGGGCGTCGATGGCCATGATCAGGGCCAGATGCAGCTGCACGTTCATGCCTTTGGAGAGGGTCTGCACCTTCTTGTCACGGCGAATCTCGGTGTCTGCCAGGGTTGCGTCCAGGCGATCCCGGTTGAAGCTGGGGTGCAGGCCCTCGAAGCAGTCGATCAGATCCGAGATCTTCATCCAGCGGGGGAGGATCCCGGTATCGGCGATGTAGGCTGTCTGGCGCATGATCTCCGCCCGGCTGGCCGCCGGATCACGGCCAAGCACGCTGAGCTCGCCGCCGTTGCGGTGGCAGAGGCCGAGCAGGGTTTTGATGGCGGTGGTTTTCCCGGATCCGTTCGGCCCGATCAGACCGACGATCTGCCCTGGCTGCAGGGTCAGATCGAAGCCATCCAGCGCCGTCACGTCGCGGTAGTGCTTGCTCAGTCCGTTCGCCTGGATGAGGGCGGTGTCCAATTCGAGGGCTGCTTCGCTCATTGTTTGTCTTCCAGAAGGGTGTGCAGATCCAGATCGAAGAGCTCGATACGCTCGCGCGTTTTCGGCCACTCCTCGTTGAGAAAACGGCGCCGTTCCCGTTCGAGTGCTTTCTTCTGCGCACCCGCTGCGACGAACATGCCGAGACCCCGTCGTTTCTCCAGCAGGCCATCGTCGGCGAGAAGCTGGTAGCCCCTGGAGACGGTCAGCGGGTTGATCCGCTCCTGACTGGCCACCTGGCGAACCGACGGCACAGGCTCTCCTTCGGTCAGCGTGCCACGCATGATGCCTTCCAGCACGGACTGCGCCAGCTGCACGTAAATCGGCTCCTTGTCGTCCCAGTCGGTCATGAAGGGTCTGCTTCAGCTGCATTACTGATTAGGTGTTGTATATATGTATAACACTAGCGCGGCTCTCTGGCAAGCAAAGTAGATGCGTACAAGCAAAGTAGATGCGTGAAAGGGGTTCGCTGCTAGAATCCGCCGATGTCCGATCAGCCCCATCCCGCAAGCGAATCAACACGACGTGCCTGGCAGACGCCGGTGACGCTGCTCATCCTCATGAGCGTGGCCATGCCGGTGGCGTTCAACGCCTGGTCGGCGCTGCTCAACAACTTCGTGATCGAGCGAGCCAACTTCACCGGGGTCGAGATCGGCATCCTGCAGAGCCTGCGCGAGGTGCCCGGCTTCCTGGCGTTCACCACCGTGTTCGTGCTGCTGATCCTGCGCGAGCAGACGTTTGCCGTGCTGTCCCTGGCGCTGCTCGGCGCTGGCGTTGCGCTGACCGGCTTTCTGCCCTCGGAGTACGGCCTGTACTTCACCACCGTCCTGATGTCGATCGGCTTTCACTACTTCGAAACGTTGAAGCAGTCACTCTCGCTGCAGTGGCTGTCCAAGGCCGAGGCCCCGCGGATCCTCGGCAAGCTGATCTCTGTCGGGGCGGTGACGTCGCTGGTGGTCTACAGCGTGCTCTGGGTGTTGCTCGAGATCTTCGCGCTCGATTTCATCTGGAACTTCCTGATTGCAGGCGGCGTGTGCGTGGGGCTGGCCCTGTTCATGTGGCTCGGCTTTCCCCACTTCGAGTCCGACGTTGCCCAGCGTAAAACCCTGATCCTGCGCAAGCGCTACTGGCTCTACTACGCGCTCACCTTCTTCTCCGGCGCGCGCCGGCAGATCTTCGTGGTGTTTGCGGCTTTTCTGATGGTGGAGAAGTTCGGCTACACGGCCTCCCAGGTGACGTTGCTGTTCCTCATCAACTACGCCTTCAACTGGCTGTTCGCCGAGAAGATCGGTGCGCTGATCCACCGGTTCGGCGAGCGCCGGGCGCTCACCTTCGAGTACATCGGCCTGATATTCGTTTTCACCGCGTACGCGTTCGTGGAGAACCCGTACTGGGGCGCAGCACTCTACGTGATCGATCACATGTTCTTCGCGCTCGCCATCGCCATGGCGACCTACTTTCAGAAGATCGCTGATCCGGCCGATCTGGCAAGCTCGGCGGGCGTGTCCTTCACCATCAATCACATCGCCGCGGTTGTAGTGCCGGCGGCGCTGGGCCTGCTTTGGATTCACTCCACGGCAGCCGTCTTCCTGGTGGGCACCGGCTTCGCCGTTTGCTCACTACTGCTGTCGCAGAACATCCCGGATCGCCCGGAGCCCGGCAACGAGGTGCTGCTCGGGCGCCGGTTCGGTCAGCCGCCAGCAGCGCAGGAGGGCGTGGGCGGCGGCTGAAGCTCAGACGTGGACGATGTCGCCCTTCATGCTGAAGAAGATCGACAGCACTTCCTCTTTCTCGCGCTGCCCTACGCCGTTTTTCTCCAGCGCTTCCATGGCATCGTCGAGCACGGCAACGAACTCGTCGTTGCTGATGTTCATGCCCGTGTGCGCGGTCAGCATGTCCTGGCCTTCGTAGCAAGCCGGGCCGCCCGTGCCGGTGATGAAGAAGGTGGCGGCGGCGTGCTTCACCTTGTCCAGATCACTGGCCGCGTAGCGCGGTGCGATCGCCGGGTTCGCGACGTGAATGTCCACCAGATCGCTGGCGATTGCCGTGATGCCTTCGGTGCCTCCCAGGCGCTCGTAGAGACTGCTCATTCCCATTCCTCCCAGATGTATTGAGCTCTTGTTATACCCGATTCGTGTGACAAATTGTCAAAACCGGCTGAACTCGCTGGGGTCGAACTGGGCGCAGCCGTCCGGGCCGAAGGCGTCGTACTCGGCGCGATCGAGTTCCGGCCAGCCGAAGTTGGTGATGTAGAGCTCGCAACGCTCTCTGGCGTCAGCCACCGTCGTGTCTGCTGCCAGCTCTGCCTTGATGCTCTCCCGGCTCACCTCGTCGGCCATCATCCGAATGCCGCCACCCTCAACGGTATCGAGGATGATGGCACGCTGACCGTCGGTGCCCCAGGCGAGCCAGGGCGTTTCGTTGCCGTCCCGACCGCTGCCCGGATCGCCGTTCAGCGCGAACTCGCTCCAGTAGGACTGCATGCTGGCGGACAGCGCATCTTTGCCGGGGCTGGCGCTGAAGAAATCGCCAAGCGCGGCGAAGCCGCCTTCAAAGTCGCCGAAGACGAAGGGAATCTCCAGCGCGTGAGCGGCGCCCAGGGCTTTCGAGAGGTCGAAGCCCATCACCGACGGCTGCTCGTCCCAGTCGAAACGATAGGCGTAGACGTTCGGATTGCCGGCGGCGGTCATAAATCTCGCCAGAGAGTCGACGCCGCGCTCCTTCCAGGACAGACCGCCGTACTTCACTGCCCGCAGGTAAGCCTCCTCGTCTTTCAGGCGAGGGAAAATGAAGAGAAAAGTCTCCAGGTTGTCCGGCGCCTGCGCCATGAACAGCGCGGGTTCGTCCCGATTGGTGCCGAGGATCACCGGCACGGCGTTGTGGTTGTCCGGGTTCGAGAAGATCTCCTCGGCGGTGAGCGCCGGCAGCACGTGCCCGTCGGCGAAGCTGTCCGGGGTGTTGATCATCCCGGCGAAGCCGCCGTCCGCGAACAGCTGAAAAATCTCTTCCGCGGTCTTGCTGTACAGGTACTCCCGGGTGGCAGCGGGCCCCATGTCCGCGTGGTAGGTGCGTGCCGCCTCCAGATCCGCCACGGTGCCGTCCTGCACCAGCAGCTTGCTGGTGATCTCCAGGGCAGAGTTCGGATGGCCGCCTTCCGACTCGAAGTTCCGGGCTGTCGCCATGCTCGTCGGGTTGAACCCACCGGACTGGACGATGGCCCGGTGGAAGAGGCCCGTGGCCAGGGGTGAGGCCATCATGGCCAGCGTATCGAAAGCGCCGGCCGATTCGCCGAACACGGTGACGTTGCCAGGATCACCGCCGAAACCGGCGATGTTGTCCCGCGTCCACTCGAGGGCGGCAACGATATCGAGGGTGCCGTAATTGCCCGAGTCATCCAGCGGGTTGCCGCGGCTCAGATCGGGGTGGGCGAACCAGCCGAATGGGCCCAGCCGATAGTTGATGGTCACCACGATCACGTTCTGACTGGCCGCAAGGGTGGCGCCGTTGTAGGAGCCGCCGTCGCCGATGGTGTTGCCGCCGCCGTGTATCCAGAACATCACAGGCAGGTCGCTGGCGTTGACCGGCGCCCAGACGTTCAGGAACAGACAGTCCTCCTCGCCAACGCTCACCCGGTCCGGATCTCCTGCGCCGCCGGAAATCCGGTTTTTCATCTGCGGGCAGACGTTCCCCGGCGCCAGCGCCTCGACCACGCCGGACCAGGAGCTTGGTGGCTGCGGAGCGCGCCAGCGCAGGTTGCCGGCGGGTGGCTCCGCGAAGGGAATGCCCATCCAGGCCCGGGTGCCGTGCATGTCGATGAATCCAACCACGTCGCCGGCGGTGGTGCTGCGCAGGGTGACGTCGTCGCGGACGACGGGGTCCGGGGCCGGCTCAGGCTGGCTGATAACGGTGAAGTAGCCGATTACGGCGACGGAAACGAGGATCAGGGCGATCGCGAACTTTTTCATGCTGGGTCTCTCTCCTGGTGCCCGTATTCTAGGCCGAATTCGGGCGGCTGGCATGGTGGGCGGCCGGAATCCAGGGCTTCCCGGTGGGCTTCCCAGATGTGCCAGAATAGGGCTCGAACGAGGAGGGAGCAGAGATGGCGACGCACGATCTGGTTATCCGCGGCGGCACTGTGATCGACGGCAGCGGTGGCGAGCAGTTTGCCGCCGACCTGGCGATCGACGGTGGCGTGATCACAGACATCGGCACCGTTGCCAGCGCCGGCCGGCAGGAACTGGACGCGAGCGGCGCGCTGGTGACGCCGGGCTTTGTCGACATTCATACCCACTACGACGGTCAGGCCACCTGGTCGAACCGGATGGCGCCTTCCAGTCATCACGGCGTGACCACCGTGGTCATGGGCAATTGTGGCGTCGGCTTCGCGCCGGTACGACCCACCGACCACGAGTTGCTGGTGGAGCTGATGGAAGGGGTGGAAGACATCCCCGGAGTGGTGCTCAAGGAAGGGGTGCCCTGGGCCTGGGAGTCTTTCCCGGAGTACATGGATTACCTGTCCGAGCGCCAGTTCGACATGGATATCGGCGCTCAGCTGCCGCACGCTGCCCTGCGGGTATACGTGATGGGCCAACGTGGCGCAGACCGCGAGCCCGCGACCGCGGACGACATCGCCGAGATGCGCCGTCTTACTGCAGAAGCCATTCGCGCTGGCGCCATGGGCTTCTCCTCGTCACGCACCCTGAATCATCGCAGCAGCAAAGGCGCGCCCACCCCGTCGCTGACAGCGGAGATCGACGAGATGGTCGGCATCGCCAACGGCCTCAAGGACGCCGGTGGTGGGGTGATGGAGATGATCTCCGATTTCGGCGATCTGGCGAGCGAGTTCAACCTGCTCGAGGATATGGTCGCGACCAGCGGTCGGCCCATGTCCATCTCCCTTGCGCAGGGACTCTCGCCAAATGGCTGGCGGAAAATCCTCGATCGGATCGATGAAGCCAGCGGTCGGGGCCACGAGATGCGCGGCCAGGTGGCGCCGCGACCCATCGGCATCCTGTTCGGCCTGACTAGCAGCCTCATTCCATTCGCCGGCCGGCCGACCGTTCAGGCCATGGCGGGCCTGTCGCTGGAAGAGAAGCTGAGCCGCCTGCGAGATCCGGAAGTGCGGGCGAAGATCCTCGCGGAGCCCTTTTCTCCCGGATTCGAAGGCCTCTGGCGGCGAATGGACGAAGGCCGCAAGCTCTGGGAGCTGGGTGATCCGCCCGACTACGAGCCGGCGCCGGAGATGAGCGTGGCAGCGCGCGCCGAGCGGGCCGGAGCCGATACCTGGTCTTTCGCCTACGACCTTTTGCTCGAGAACGAAGGGCGGACCATGCTCTACAGCCCGTTTGCCAACTACGCCGATGGCAACCTGGATTGCTGCCGGGACATGCTGCTGTCCGAGAACACCGTGCCGGGCCTGGGTGACGGCGGGGCCCATGTGGGCATCATCTCCGACGCCAGCTTCGTCACCACGCTGCTTGCGCATTGGGGCCGTGACCGGACCCGGGGTGAGGGCATTCCGCTGGAGATCCTGGTGAAGCGTCAGAGCCACGACACCGCCCGGGCAGTGGGGCTCACGGACAGGGGACTGCTCGCCAAGGGCATGAAGGCCGACATCAACCTGATCGACTTCGACAACCTGCGGGTCCGGGCACCCGAGATGGTGAATGACCTGCCGAGTGGCGGGGCTCGCCTCGAGCAGAGAGCAGACGGCTACCTGGCCACCATCGTCAGCGGTGAGCTGACCTATCGTGATGGCGAGGCGACCGATGCGCTGCCTGGCCGCCTGATCCGGTAGCAGGCTGATGAACGGGCCGCTTTCGCACATTCGCGTTCTCGATCTGACCCACGCCCGGGCCGGGCCCACCGCTGTGCGGCTGCTCGCCGACTGGGGCGCGGACGTGGTGAAGATTGAACAGCCCACCGGTGGCAGTGGCGTTACCGGCGCCCGCCGCGGACCGGACGAGCAGAATCTGCACCGCAACAAACGCAGCCTGACCCTGAACCTGAAAGAAGCAGACGGCCTGCGCATCTTTCTCGACCTGGCCCGGGAAGCGGACGTGATCGTCGAGAACTTCAAAGCCGAGGTGAAGCATCGTCTCGGCGTGGACTACGAGGCGGTCAAGGCCGTCAACCCGGGCATCATCTACGCCAGCATCTCCGGCTTCGGTCAGGATGGCCCCTATGGTGAGCGGGCAGGAGTAGACCAGATTGTTCAGGGTATGTCCGGGCTCATGAGCATCACCGGCGAGCCGGGCAGCGGCCCCTGGCGGGTGGGCATCGCCATCAGCGACACCTCCGCGGGCATGTTTCTCGGCCAGGGCATCATGATGGCGCTGCTGCACCGGGAGCGCACGGGCGAGGGCCAGTGGGTGCACACCTCGCTGCTTGAAGCCATGATGAACAAGCTGGACTTTCAGGGTGCGCGCTACACCATGAGCGGCGAGATCGCCGACCAGCAGGGCAACGACCACCCTTATCAGGTGCCCATGGGCACTTACCGTTCCGGTGACGGGCTGGTGAACGTGGCGGCACCCAGCCAGCGTCTCTGGGAGCGGATGTGCTCGGCGCTGGAAGCCGATGAGCTGCTGGCACATCCCGACTATCAGACTGGTCGCGATCGCAGAGACAGAAACGCGGCCCTGACGGACGCCCTGAACGAGCTGTTCGGGCGGTTCAGCACCGCGGAAATCGTTGAGAAGCTAAATGCGGCCGGCGTCCCCTGCGGCCCGGTTAACAACATCGGCCAGGGCTTCGAGGACGAGCAGGTGAAGTACCTGCAGATGGCGAAAGCAGCACCCCATCACGAGCTCGGCGATCTCAACCTGATCCGCTCGCCGATCAACCTGTCGGCTTTCCCGCAGTCGGAGTCCTTCGATCATGCGGCGCCGGACCCCGGCCAGGACAGTGAGTCGGTGCTGAAGGAAGCAGGCTACTCGGCCGAGCGTATCGCTCAGTTCAAAGCAGCGGGCGTGATCTGAGATCCGGGCGATAGAACCACAACGATGACGGACAGTGCGAGCAAGCGGCTGACGCCGAGTCAGCGAATCGGTTATGCGGTGGGTGATCTCGGCATCAACCTCTACTTCATCTCTTCCGGTACCTACCTGCTCTACTTCTACACCGACGTCTTCGGCATCTCGGCCGCGGTGGCGGCCAGCGTGCTGCTGGTGGCCCGGGTGGTAGATGCGGTGACGGACCCGCTGATGGGGATGATCGCCGAGCGAACCAAGAGTCGTTGGGGGAGGCTCAGGCCGTACCTTCTTTTCGGCGCTGTGCCGCTGGGGATCACCAGCGTTCTCATGTTCTCCACGCCGGACTTCTCCGATGCCGGCAAGATCTGGTGGGCCTACACCACCTACATCCTGTTCGGCATCCTGTTTACGGTGGTGGGCATTCCTTACTCGGCGCTCACCTCGTCGCTGACCAGCAACCACCATGAGCGCACGCTGCTCTCCACCATCCGCATGGCGTTCGCCTTCGGCGGTGGCTACCTCATCTCAGTGGGCACGCTGCCGCTGGTGGGGCTGTTCGACACTGCGCAGACCGGGTTTCAGCTCGTGATGGTGGGCTTCTCGGTGATCGCTACCGGCTTGCTCTGGCTCACTTTCGCCTCGACTGAGGAGCGGGTGGTGCCGCCTGCAAGCCAGAAACTCTCAATCGCCGACAGCCTGGCGGCGGTGTTCAGGAACCCGCCTCTGCTGGTGGTGATGGTGCTGTTCACGGGCGGAATGCTGTCCTTCACCATCCGCCAGACCGTCACGGTCTACTTCCTGAAGTACAACGTGGGGCGGGAAGATCTGGTGCCCATGTTCTTTGCGATCACCATGCCGGTGATGTTCCTCGGCCTGCTTGCGGTGCCGAAGCTGGCGGCGCGGTTCGGCAAGGCGGGCGGCATCATGGTGGGCGCGGTGGTCACCATCATCGGCTGTGTCGGCCTCTACTTCACACCCTACGACTCGATTGTCGGCATCTTCTTCTTTTCCTGCGTCATGGCGCTCGGCGGCACGCCGATCGCGGTGCTCGGCTGGGCCATGGTGCCGGACACGGTGGAGTACGCCCAGTGGAAGCTGGGGCTGCGAGCGGATGGCGCCATCTTTTCGTTTGCCAGCTTCTTCCAGAAGCTGGCAAAGGCGGTGGGGGGCGCAGGGGTGGCCGCGGCGCTGGCCGTGGCGGGATACGTTGCAAACGTCGAGCAGACCGAAGCGTCGCTGAACGCGATCCATCTGATCATGACCATGGCGCCGGTTGGCGTCATGGTGCTCATGATCTTCGTGGCGTCACTCTACCGATTGGATGAAGCCACGCACTCTCAGATCGTGGCGGAGATCGAGGCCAGAGGCTGACCTCGATCGATCCGGCGTCAGCTCAGACGCGGGGCCAACGGCACGGCGATGACCATGGCGATGAAGATCGCCGGGATGATGGCAAGAACGCCAAAACCTTCGGCCGCCAGTGAGGCGTAGGTGCCCAGCGCGGCAAGCAGTGCCAGGACGCCAGCCATTGCGATTCGCAGGTAGTTCATGGGAAAAGTCTCGAATATTTGGTGGCGCGAAGGGTACTCGCGAGCCAGCAAATTGCTGAGACCGGGGTCACAGGAAATCAGCCCGCTCGAGCCTCCATCGAGCGGATCTGATTCAGATCAGCTCAGTGGATCTCAGCAGCGTCGCCCCAGGCTTTGCGCAGGCGTTCCATGTTGAAGCCGGGTTCCTGTGCGGCGCTGATGATCACCGCTTCCCGCTTGGCGATGTCGGCAGCGGCAGCCGGCACGTCAGCCGCCACGTCCCAGGGGATCACCACCGCGCCGTGCTGATCCGCATGGATCAGATCACCGTGCTCGACCCGCATGCCGGCAACCGTGACTGGACGACCGTAGTCCACCGGATGGACGAACGCATGTGACGGGCCGACCCGATCGGCCAGCATCTGAAAGCCTTCGGCAATATCCGGCAGGTCGCGAACGCTGCCATCGGTAACCAGGCCCAGGCAGCCCATGCCTTTATGCACGTTGCTGTTCACCTCGCCCCACCAGGAGCCGTAGCCACGGGAGTCGCCGTCCAGGTCCTGAATCACCATGATCGCCGGCTTGGGCCCATCGTCCACGTAGGCGTAGTAGGCGTCCTGCATGGCGCGGGCGTCGGCACCTTTCAGATCGCTCGGGTGCTGCGCGCGGATGCAGGCTGTGCGGGCAACGCCGACCATGGGCGGTAACTCCGGCCGGGTGCAGACCAGCGGCTGCACGGTGTAGCCATGACCGCGGCGCTCGGGCGCGACGATCTCGAGCGCGTTGCAGACGGTGGGCGTATCGAGCTGCATCAGCTCGGCGCGCAGCGTTTCGGTGAGTTCTGTCATGCCAGTACCTCCTTTAGGGTGTCGGCGATCAGCGTTTCGTTGTCCTGGCGGATCCACTCCAGGCAGAGTGCCTTGATCGCCATGGCCACCGCCAGCGGCTCATCGAAAGTGAGGTGGTGGTAGGTGCCGGGAATCTTGAAGATCGGCAGCTTGCCGCCAGTGATCTCCAGCATGTGATCGGCGAAGAAGGCGCCTTCATCGTTGCTCTCCTCGCCGAGTATCACCGCGCTGCGGCACGGCAAAGCGGCAAACTTGTCGCGCTGATCAATGCCCATCTCCAGGTGGTCGAACAGCGCCGGGTCGAACTTCCAGGTCCAGCCGCCTTCCACCTGGCGCAGGCTCTTGCCGGCGATGTACTCGAGCACCTGCGGGTGCTTCACGGGCTGCTCCGGCACGTAGCGAAAGCGCCCCAGCGCAACTGCTTTGTCTTCGTACACCCGAGTTTTCCGGCCGGTTTTGACCCCTTCGCGCTCCGCCCGCATCCCCCACTCGAGGTACTGCTCGGGCGGGGCGACGGTGAAGTCCATGAAGATCAGGCCGCCCAGCTTGTCGCCGTGGTGGTGGCCGGTTTCGAGCACCGTGAAGCCACCGAAGCTGTGGCCGACCACAAAGGGCCGGGAGCCGAGCTCAGCTGCTTCGCAAACTGCAGCTACCTCGTTGGCGAGCAGCTCGCCCGTGTACTTCTCCCGCCAGCCGCTGTCACCGTTGCCGGAGGAATCCAGGGCAACCACGCGAAACTGATCGGCGAGGAAGGGCGCGACGAAGCGGAACCATTCCAGGTGCGCGTTGCTGCCGTGCACCAGAGCGATGCCCGGCTTGCCGGCATCACCCCATGTCTCGTAGTGAATGGTGGCGCCTTCCACCTCTATGTCTCCGGGCTCGGAGGCTGTGGCGAGGGCGCGATCGAACCAGAAAGGTGCTTCGCTCATCAGGCTCTTAGGTCAAATTCAAAGCGGGCGAGAATAGCACAGGGATGCTGCAGCAAAGCGCTGTCAGGCAGCCTCCCGTCAGCTGGAGGGCTTCAACCGGCTTCGATAGCGCTGAAAGGCCTCACCGCGGGCAAAGGCCGGATGGTCCCGGGCAATCTGCTGCAGCAGCTCAATGCCCGTGTTACCGTCCCGGAGCAGCTCGATGTTGATCCGGGCCCGGCGAAACAGCGCGTCCGGGATCAGTGCGCTCTCCGGGTAGGCTTCGGGGAAATCGGCCAGTAGCGTGTTGACGATGCCCGCATCCTCGCGGCCGGCCGAGCGGGTGAGCAGCAGCAGCACCTCATCGTCCGGAGGCCGGAAACGTGGCTCCACGCCCAGGCATTCCTTCATCAGGGCCCACGCTTTGCGCACTTCCTGGCGCTCCACCAACCGGCCGAGGTAGCGAACAGAATGCTCGAGCAGCAGTTGCTCGTTGCGATACTCCTGCAGGCGTTCCCGCATCAGCGGGTCGAGGCTGACCGGGTCCGTCGCCACCTCTTCTTCGATCAGGCGAATGGCATGGCCGTGGTTGCCGGCGTTCACGTGGGTGTGTACGTCGTGGAACAACCGATCGATCCGCTTCTGCTCCGCTGCCGCTTCCTCTGCCAGCGCCTGCTCAGGGCTCTTCAGCGTCTGCAGATCGAGCTCCTGGCGACGGTGGTAAAGGATGATGCCGTAGAGCAGGTTGGCGAACAGGAAGGCAAACGGGCTGAGCAGGAGGTTCAGAAAGTTGCTGGCGTACTGCAGGGAAAAGTGCAGGTAGCCGAAGCTGCCGGAGATCAGGCAGACGCTGAGCAGGTAGTAGGGCCCGAGGCCAACGATCAGCTGTACCGCTTTGCCCGGATGCAGGTAGCCGAAAAAGTCGTCATCGAGAATGATGCCGGTCCAGATCATGGGCAGGAGCAGGGCCGGCACGATCAGCAGTGGCTCGATCTCCGAGCCGCTGTAATAGAACAGCACGAACACGATCAGATGGGTGAGGCAGAGCTGCAGGGCGTTGCCGCCGTGAAACGGGTTGATCTCGGTCTCGTTGTCGATCCGCTCGTCGAAGAGGCCCTGAGCCGCCTGGGTGAGCATCTTCCGGGCGTAAATCGACAGCCCGCCCAGCACTGCGTACCAGACTACTGAGCCCATGGTCACCACCAGCACCGCGGCCCAGAAGTTCAGGCTGGCCCAGGCGGTAAACGCGACTGAGACCAGGAGAAAGGCGGCGACGGCGAACAGCGGGGTGGGGCGGAGTGGCCAGGACAGGGTTTGCCAGTGCATGGGAACAGTGTATATGAATCGGGTGGGTTGATATCCGGACAGGGGCGACGGTTGCAGAACGGAAGTGACGGAAGCACAGGAAGCGCAGAGGCGACAGCCTGCGCTATTGCTGACTCGCTGCGCGAGCAGATTACTGCCTGCGCCGACGAGACGGAGCGACAGCGGGCGCTGCCGGCGGCGCTGGTCCAGTCGCTGAAAGCAGCCGGCGCCTTCCGCCAGCTCATCCCTACGGAGATGCAGGGCCTGGGCGCCGAGCTGCCCGACTTCGTGCGCGCCATGCAGCGTTACGCGGAAGCGGATGCGAGCACCGCCTGGTGCATTGCTCAGGGCGCGGTGATCGCTACCACCAGCCTGTGGTTGCCGCAAAGCTCGGCGCAGGAGATCTGGTCTGATCCGCAGAGCGCGGTGGCCAACGGCCCGCCGCGCACCTGCGAGGCGGCGCCGGCGGAGGACGGCTATCGGGTCACCGGTCATTGGGGGTTTTCGAGCGGCTCCGCCCATGCCAACTGGATGCACGGCGCGCTCAGGCGCACCAGCGACAACGTCTGGATGGGCGTTTACTTCCCCAAATCGGAAGCCACCTTCGAGGACAACTGGCAGGTGGCCGGGCTCAAAGGCACCGGCAGCCTGGAGTTCCGGGTGCAGGATCTGGCGGTGGCAGAAGACTGGATGTGTGATTTCCGGTCGCCACCGTTGAACGACGGCCCGCTGTATCGAATCCCGGTGGCGCTGGTGTTTGCGGTCAGCTTCGGCGCGGTGGCGCTCGGTGTTGCCCGGGCGGGCATGGATGCGGCGCTGGAGCTGGCTCAGGGCAAGATACCCGGATACAGCAGCACCACGGTGAAAGACGATCCGGACATGCAGAAGATGGTCGGCGAGGCGGAGATGCGCTGGCGGGCGGCACGGGCGTTCCTCCTCGACACGGTGGACTCTGTCTGGGCCGATCTTGCCAACCAGGATGCCATCGAGAACGCACAGCGGATCGATCTGCGGATGGCGGGCACGAACGCCATCAACGACGCCACCGCTGCGCTTGATCTGGCCTATAAGGTGGCCGGCTCGTCAGCCATCTACCAGGCGAACCCGCTGCAGCGGCGCTTCCAGGACATGCACGTGATCTCCCAGCACATTCAGGGGCGGCCGGCGCACTACGGTCTGGTTGGCAGGTATTTCCTCGGCCACCCGTTCAAACCGGGCCCGATGATCTGAGGCTCAGAACAGCTTTTTCAGCTTCTTCGATTCCACCTCGAAGCGCTGCCAATCGCTATGGAATCGCCGTCTGAGTTTCTCGGCCCGATCACGCTCATAGCCAATCAGGCGGTCGAAGGTTCGCTTCTCCCGGCCGCTCTGGGTGTGGCTGTCGCGATAGTTGCTGAGCTCGGCTTCGGCGACGCAGGCATCCTGATGGCGGCCGAGACGACTCTGCAGACGTCGCAGGGATTTGGACGCTTGGGCCAGCTCGGCACCGTACGGGCCGTCCAGGATCTCGAGCCCATAGCGGAGCTTTTTGATTCTGATTCGCAGCCGGTGGTAGGCCTCCGGATTGGAGTCGGGCCCGATCTTCCTGCCGTCCCGCCGGACCACGGCCAGACGCTTCGGTACGTAGCCGTGGGCGAACTCGGCGATCGTCGGGCTTGCCGATTCGTCGAGCGCCCGGGCCTGGGCCTGAAGCGTCAGGTAGCTCGACTGGAAGCGGCGAAAACGGTTGCTGTCCAATGCGGTGCTGAGGCAGCGGCGGGCGCGAAAGCGGGCCCGCAGCAGGTGTTGCTCGTAGGCATCGAGGCTGGAGCGACGGTCTTTTTCCAACCTGCTTCTGTAGCCGTGCAGATGCTCGAGGTGCACGTCCATATCCCGCACCGCGCCGAGCACGTCGCAGAGCCAGCCGGCTTCTGCCGCCAGCGAACGGGCCTCGTGCCTCGGCAAGACGTCGCCGAACGCCTTGAGCGCCGCCCGCAATCGCCGGGTAGCGATGCGCATCTGGTGCACGCCTTCCGGATGCAGGCCCTCATAGGCGTAGGGCTCGTAGGCCGTCAGTGCCTGCATCTGCTCGGCCAGATAGTTGGCGCCCAGCTTCGACCAGGCATCAGCAGGGGTCATCAGGTCGCGGGTTCTGCTGCTGACGTCCAGGCCGCCACGATTGTTGAACAGCCCCCGGTGAAATTTGCTGGTTCGGGACTGGAGCAGATCCGGGTGGGCAGCCATCACGCCGGACAGGGATTCGAGAATCTCGATGGGTCCCTGTTTGAGTTCCCCTTCGAACTCCACGTAGCGGAGCGGCTGCGGGCCATCCACCCGGACCCGATCGAACACCATCTCGATGGCGGAGCGCGGGTAGTCCGGATGACTCAGGTGATAGGTGCTGCGCTCGTTGTCCTGCGTGAACAGCGGCTGCAGCTCCGTTGATTCCGGTACGTAGCGGCGCAGCAGGTTCAGAACCGGGCCTTCCTCCAGGCTGTCCAGCTGCGGGCGCTCGTGCAGGGTGGTCTGCTCGATCTCACGGCGCTCGAAGAAGCCATCATCGCTCTGACCGAGCTGCTTGCAGGTGAGGACGAGGGCGAGAGATTTGTGCCGGCAGCGCAGCGACCAGCCCGCGTGACGCAGACGTTCATCTGGGGTGTCGAAGTAGACATCGTGCACGAGGCGCGTAGTCTTTGGCTGGATCTGGAAGCCCGCCCAGGCGAGGTCCTGCAGCAGGCGCCGCAAAGCCTTTCCTGGCCGCCGGCCGCGGGCCAGCAGGAATTTGCTCTCCAGCTCTTTCATGCTGGTTTCGTCATGGAAGTGTCCCGGCCGGCCAGTATATATAGAGGAAGGAACGAAAAGCATGCATGTCCGCGCTGATCTCTCGGAATCCGCTCTGGTGGCGCCATCTGGCTGGGACTGGGTGGATTCGCCTCAGGCGGGAGTGCGCCGGGTGATGCTGGACCGGGTCGGCGACGAGGTGGCAGTGGCCACGAGCCTGGTTCGATACGCGCCGGAGTCGCGCTTTCCGCGCCATGATCACGCCCGGGGCGAGGAGTTCATCGTTCTCGAGGGCGAGTTTGCTGATGAGCATGGCCGTTACCCGCCGGGCACCTACGTTCGCAACCCGCCCGGCACGCATCACGCGCCGTTCAGCGACCCTGGCTGCCTGATCTGGGTGAAGCTGCGGCAATTTCATCCCGACGATCTCGAGCAGATGGTCCTGCCGCTGGATACCCCGATTCCGGAGGATGGCCAGCAGCGGCGAGTGCTGCATGAATATGCGGACGAGCAGGTGGCGGAAATCACCGCGGCCGGCGGCGAAGTCGTCCATCTGGATGCCGCGGAGCGTGCTCAGGAAGTTCTCGTGCTCGAAGGTCGGGTGAGTGCCGACGGAAATGTGCTGGAGCCGATGAGCTGGTTACGCATTCCGGCAGGGCAGGGTGCGGCGCTGACGATTGAGGCACCGAGCCGGCTGTTCTGGAAGTGCCGGCCGATAACTGATTGGGAAGATTGAGGGAGAGGATTCATGGCAATTACGGAAGACGTGGCGCTCTGGAGCGCCAGCCGGCAGGCTGCGGCCATCCGGGCAGGCGAGATCGGCAGCCGGGAACTGCTGGAGCTGCTGGTGTCGCGGATTGAACGCCTGAATCCCGCGATCAATGCGGTGGTGACGCTGGATCTGGACACTGCCCGCGAGGCGGCGGACGCTGCGGATCGAATGGCTGCAGACGGCCAGTTTGCCGGGCCGCTGCACGGCTTGCCGATCACCATCAAGGACGCGCTGGAGACGGCCGGCATCTGCTCGACGGGCGGTGCCACCGAGCTTACGGACAACGTGCCTGGCCACGATGCCCCGGTGGTCGCGGCGCTCAAGGCGGCTGGCGCCATCGTCTTCGGCAAGACCAACCTGCCGCGCTGGTCTGGCGACATCCAGTCCTACAACGAGATCTTCGGCACCACCTCCAATCCCTGGAACCCGGAGCGGGTGCCGGGTGGCAGCTCCGGCGGGGCAGCGGCGGCCGTCGCCACCGGTTTGACGAGCTTCGAGATCGGCACAGATATCGGCGGTTCCATTCGAATCCCGTCTTCCTTCTGCGGCGTATACGGGCACAAGCCAAGCTTCGGCGTGGTGCCGTCCACCGGCTATCTCGACCATGAGGCGGGTGGAACCACCGAGGCGGATGTGAACGTGCTTGGGCCGATCGCCCGATCCGCGGAAGACCTGGAGCTGCTGCTTGGTCTGATCGCTCGGCAGCAGGGTCCTCTCGTTGCGGCGCTCGACGCGCCGCCAGAGGACGTGAAGTCGCTCAAGGTGGCGGCCTGGCTGGATGACGATTTCTGCCCGGTGGACGACAAGGCGCTGGCGGTGATGACCGCAGCGGTGGACAAGCTGGAAGCCGCCGATGTGAGTGTAGATCGCGCTGCACGCCCGAACATCGATCCCAATCACTCGTTCGGGGTGGGTGTCTGGCTGGTGACCGCAGCGCTGGCCCAGTCCATGCCGGCGGAGAACGTGCAGGGTGCGGATATGGACACCGCGCTGGCTGGTGCCAGCCACCGGCAGTGGCTGGACATGCACGCGGAGCGGGAGACCATTCGCCGGCTCTGGGCCGAGTTCTTCCGGGATTACGATGCGTTGCTGATGCCAACAGCCTTCGTGCCGCCGTTCCCGCACCAGCAGGAAGGTGACTTCGGCACACGCACCTTGCAGTGCGATGGCGGTGATCGGGCCTATGCAGATCTGGTGCGCTGGACGATCCTCACTGGCTCCGCCTACCTGCCGGCTTCGGTGCCGCCTCTGGGGCTGGATAAGGAGGGGCTACCGATCGGGATGCAGGTGGTCGGCGGAATCGGCTCCGATTACACGACCATTCGCCTGGCCGGACTCATCGGTGAGCTCTGCGGGGGCTATCAGCCGCCACCCCTGGCTCTGGAATAGGGGGCTCTGGACGGGTTCTGGATTAGAGCGCCTCAGTCCCGCCAGATCCGCTGCATCTGCAGGTAGGAGAACGAGGCCGACCAGGTGATGAGCGCCAGGCCCAGCAACGCCTCAGTGCTGGTGATCATCCGAATCGGGCCATCCGGCACCACATCACCAAAGCCGACGGTGGTGTAGACCATCGCGGAAAAATAGACGTAGTCGAAGGCATCCCGCGGCTCCGGAACCAGAAAACCGTGCTCCAGCAGCTCCACCGCCACCCAGTAGCCGCCGCCGAAGATGTAGATCTCCACCACATGGGCGATCAGCGTGCCCAGCACACTGCCCAGGATCAGCCAGCGATGGTTGCCAGGCACCAGCGTCCGCTTATGCAGGAAATGCAGAGTTTCGTAATGAATCAGCACGCAGATGCCTGCAAGTGACAGGGCAATCAGCGTTGCTTCGAATATCTCTTCACCCATATCCCATGGTACCTGCAGGGCGATTTGGCGGTAAGCCGAAGATGGGCGCGGGACCGATTGACAGCCCGTAATCGCGCTGTAAGATACGCCCCCTTAACTTGCCCCAGGGTGTTTAGCTCAGTTGGGAGAGCGACGGCCTTACAAGCCGTAGGTCGCAGGTTCGACCCCTGCAACACCCACCATCTCTTCTGGAGAATACGGAGCGGTAGTTCAGCTGGTTAGAATACCGGCCTGTCACGCCGGGGGTCGCGGGTTCGAGTCCCGTCCGCTCCGCCATCTCATCCTTATCACCAAAGGCTTGTCGGGTTAGTGCTCCTTCATTGCGTCGCACTGGCCCTGGCTGTGGCACGCAAGCGGTACGAGATGTTCATTTCACCAACGAAGATTTCGACCGAGTATCAACGGCCAGCGATTGGGTTCTTTCCTAGCTGGTCCAGCTTTCCGATAGCACTTCCGCCTGCCGCAACACTAGATCAATTGCCTCCTGCTGAAAATCTGGTGGGTATTTGTTGCGTCTTAAGATAATTCTCACCAGATTTCGGAGTTTCGCTCGAACACTATCTCTTACCTGCCAGTCAACGGTGGTACTCCGCCTTAGCTTCTCCGTAAGTTCGTGAGCAATTTTCTTGAGCACTTCGTCGCCGAGCTCCCGCACAGCGGATTCGTTGTTGGCCAACGCGTCATAGAAAGATTGCTCGTCTGGGTTTAACCCCAGTACTTCTTGTTTAGCCATTTCCTCCTGAAAGTCTTTGGCCATTTGGATGAGTTCTTCAATCACCTGTGCGGTTTCAATCGCACGGTTGTGGTACTTATTCAGAGTGACGAGCAGTCGGTCCCCGTACTTTTTCTCGCGTACAACATTGGTTCTAGTGTTTGCTCGAATCTCGTCCCGAAGTAATTTCTCTAACAACTCTGCAGCAAGGTTCTTGGCCTGCATATTGCGGACATCTTCAAGAAATTCATCAGAGAGCAGCCCGATGTTCGGTTTTTCCAACCCTGCTAGGCTGAAAATATCAGCGACACCCTGGGCAACCACTGCGTTGTCCAGGATCTGTTTCAACGCTGAACGTTTTTCTTCCTCGCTATGTTTCTTGTCAATCGTTGTGTGCTTGCTTATTGCCGCCTTGATTGCCGAAAAAAATGCGATCTCCGTGCGAAGATTCTTCGCGCCATCGAGCGTGCCACATAGAGAAAACGACTTTTTTATCGCCAAGACAGCGTCGAAAAAACGTTGTTTGCCGTTATCTAGCCCGAGTATGTGGTTTGCGCCAGGAACAAGTAACTGCAGCGAATTGTCCTCATATCCGCTGTAGTCAAACGCGTTACCACCTTCGGACGCTGTTGCGAACATGCCTCGAACAATATCCATCTTCTCTAAGAGTACGGCGAACGCCTCCTCAGTGAAGTTAGTGGGTCGTCCTTTACCTTTAGAATCGGTATAGGTCTTGAGTGCATTTTTCAGCTCGTTGGCAATGCCAATGTAATCCACCACTAACCCGCCGGGCTTGTCCTTGAACACGCGGTTTACGCGCGCAATCGCCTGCATTAGGTTGGCGCTGCGCATGGGCTTGTCAACGTACATCGTGTGCACGCAAGGGGCGTCGAAGCCTGTTAGCCACATGTCTCGGACTATAACTAGCCTAAGCGGATCGTCGGGATTCTTGAACCGCCTTTCTAGTCGTTTCTTCTGCGCTTTGGAGTACAAGTGACTCTGCAATTCCGGTCTGTCGCTGGCAGTACCCGTCATCACGATACGAATTGCTCCGTCATCAGGATCATAGGCCCCGTCGGCACCATTCCTGTCCTGCAAACGTGTGCCGGCCCAATCAGGCCGCAATGCTACTATCGCATCGAATAGACTTACGCAGATATCCCGACTCATGCCGACAATCATCGCCTTGCCTTCGATTGCCTCGGTGCGTTCTTTAAAGTGCTCAACCAGATCCGCAGCCACCTCGTTGATCCGGGGTTCCGCACCCGCCAGTTTTTCCAGCGCAGCCCACTGCCCTTTGGTTTTCTCACGCGTAGTCAGGTCTTCCTCATCTTCGATGACTTCTTCAACTTCGGCGTTCAACTCTTCGATCGCTTCCCGGTTTATATCGAGCTTGGCTAAGCGGCTCTCATAGAAGATCGGCACAGTGGCACCATCATCGACGGCATCCTGAATGTCATAGATGCTGACGTACACTCCGAACACTGCGCGAGTGTCGCGGTCATCGGTAGCGATTGGTGTGCCGGTAAAGCCGATAAAGGAAGCGTTGGGTAGCGCGTCTCGTAGGTGCTTTGCGTAGCCGTATTTATACTGCCCAGTTTTGGTATCCAGCCGTGCTTGGTGACCGTACTGGCTTCGGTGTGCCTCGTCAGAAATCACGACAATGTTTTCGCGGTCATTCAGAGTAGGGTGCTGCTGCTCGTCGTCGATGAGACCGAACTTCTGTATGGTTGTGAAGATGATCCCACCCGCTTGGCGCTTGCCCAGCTCCTCGCGCAGGGTTTCGCGTCCGTCTGCCTGTATCGGATCCTGCCGTAGCAAATCCTTTGCGGCATGGAAGGTTTGGTAAAGCTGGCCGTCGAGATCGTTTCGATCAGTTACAACCACGATCGTAGGGTTGTTCATAGTTGGCTGTGCCAACAGTTTGCCAGCGTAGCAGACCATCGAAATGCTCTTTCCGGATCCCTGCGTGTGCCAAACGACCCCGGCCTTGCGCGAGCCCGGCACGATTTCATCTTCATGATTCGTCGTTGGCCCGGATATTTCTTGGGAACCTGACGCAATAGTGGTCGCCTTTACGGCCTCTCGCACCGCGTGAAACTGGTGATAGCCAGCTATCTTCTTTATCACGGTGTCGCCGTCCTGCTCGAAGAGCACGAAATGGCGAATGTAGTCCAGCAGCAACGCGCGGTCGAAAAAGCCTCTCACGACCTTCTCAAGTTCATACTCGAGCAGTGGTTTGTCATCTTGATTCTTGATTGTCCGCCATGGCATAAACCATTCTTGACTCGCTGTTAGCGATCCGATTCGCGCCGTAATCCCATCAGAAACCACCAGAGCCTCGTTGCAAATGAACAAATCTGGGATCTCATTCTTGTAGGTCTGTAGCTGATTGTAGGCGGCCCATACATCGGCGTTCTCGTCGGCCGGGTTTTTGAGCTCAATCACCGCTATTGGCAGTCCGTTGATGAACACTACAAGATCTGGTCGGCGGTTCATCTTCGTGCCTTGTACGGTAAATTGATTCACCACTAGAAACTGGTTTTGGTCGACTCTGTCAAAGTCGATCAGCCTTGCGTGGTCATACTTTTCATCACCCCCATCGATCCAGTTAACCGGTATGCCTTCAAGAAGATACTTATGAAAAGCGCGGTTGTTTTTAATCAGTGTCGGGAATGCAGGTTGGGCAACCAGTGCCGTAACGTCTTTGAGAATCTTTTCTGGAATTTTCGGGTTGATCGTCAGCAGTGCATCTAGCAGTCGGCCCTGCAAGATCACTTGGCGGTAGTCTGTGCGCTCTTGAGCGTCGCCATCCGGAGTGATGTCGGGGCCGTATACAGACTGGTACCCCTGGCTCCGAAACCAGTCTACGGCTAACTGCTCGAGTTGGTCTTCGGTAATGATGGCCTAGTCCTCTGGCTCACCCTCGTCACTCAATAGTGAGCTTGCTAAAGAGATTTCCGCTGCTCTATCGACAATTGCTTTCGCAGCGTCGCCTATGGAATCTGGATCGAAATCGATCTTCCCTAATCGGCGTCGGACGATCGTGCGTAGCCTAGCTTTTATAGAATCACGGGACTCCCAGTCGACACCTGCGTCTTCGTTGACGAAGTCGACTACAGCAAGCGCAATTGGCCGCAAGTCATCCAGTGTAAACTTTTGGTTTACGGCATCGTTGATGAGAAGGGCTTCTACTAGAGGTTTTAGTGCCGCATCACCTGCCTGCAGCCTCTCCTTAGCAAAGAACTCTTCTCTTGATACGGGCTTTCTCGCTTGTTGCGGCTCGGATACTTTGCGCACAGCCACGAACTCGCGGGTCAGCTCATTACTGTACTGCGATGAGCCGATTACATCCGGAAACAGACTTGCATGATGGATATTCATCTTGCGTAGCTGCCGCAAACAATCAACCCGAACAGCTGGACTATTCGGTATATGAATTTTGCAGATGTATTTGGCGAGTTCCTTCGCATCGTTTACATCAATGGAGCTATCGCCGAGTGCTCGGATTAGCGAAGACTCCAGAGTTTCGTTGTAGGGTGCGATGGTGAATAAGCCGGCTTGATTTACTAGTCGGCCGTGATCATCGGTAGATGGCTCTATAATTTTTGGGTATTTCTCATCTTCTTCAGATGAGTCTTCAATAAAGCTCTTATTTAGGACGAATACTGCACGGCTGTGATTGACTGGCTCGCCTTGCTCATCTACCCAATCGAGTGGATCCTCTTTTTCGAATGCGAAAAACAACGCCACAAAAGGTGCTGCTGTCCAATCAAGCAACGGAGTATCTAGGCCGTGGTGCTGGCCAATAGCCCACAGTTCTTCATCGCCCTCTGTCAAAACCGCACTTCTCGGGAGGCGCCCCCTTATGGAAAGCCTGAAGTTGCGAAGTTGCTTCTGAGCCAACTCCTCATCAACACCGCCGTCACCCGTAATTCGGCTCAATGTTGGAGAAAGAAACCATGAATACCGATGTTGTCCTCGATAAACGTACTCGCCACTTCCCCCATCTTCTCGGAAATACTTAACAACGTCGTGGAATTGCTCCCAAGATTCCAAGCGTGAAGACGGAACAAGACCGTCTACGGTTTTGTCGAAAACGGTTGTCTCCGGCCATATAGGAAGGTTGTGAAAGTACAGTTGACTTCGTTTTTCGTACTCTTCCGTCAATGTTGGGCCTCAGACAAAGTCTTGTTCTAGAAATACACCAGCAAGAAGTTTCGGCAATAGTATGTCGCGAACTCTAGCCAAACTCTGCGAATCCTTAGAATTCTCAAGGATGCCGGTTAATAAGGAATCGGCGACTACATCGAATGCCTCCAACAGACTTGTATTCGGAACAGTCACTTGGATCGTCTTGACGTCTGTTTGATTGATGCCCGGGATAGCGGCTTTCCCGCCTTTGTGCCGAAGCTCAAAGAGCACATTCTCATGGCAGATTTGTAGATATAGGAACGCTTGACCTAGATGGTCTGATCTCAGTCGAAAGACGTGTTCATTTACGGCAAATTTTTCGTAGGGAAACCCGCAACCAAACATAGAAACTCTTGGCCTGAAATCGCCGGGCTTGCCACCATCTTTGTAAAGAAGCACATCTCCTGATTTGACTACTCCCCGCTTTAGGCGGCCGAAGAATTCTTCGCTAACAAACTTCTCTTTCCCATATTCGTATCTACCGATTCCGAGGATGTTTTCGGCACCAACGCTAGGCACCCCCTCGGTTATTCCCTTTACTCCACCTTTCGGTCGGCTACCTGTTTCCAGTACATCAAGCTGCTCACCTAAATGCGTCGTTCTCCATCCAGATGGAATCATCTGCGAATTGGATTCGACGAGTTGATCGGGAAATTGGCGGGAAGTGTTGGCGAGCTGATTGAACTGCGCAGTAGATTGATGACGGAGTTTTTCCCTCAGAACATCGATCAGCCGCTGATCTAAAGTGCGCAGTTCGGTGGCGTTTGTGATTTGTTGGAGGTCTTCTGCGCCCGCAATAACCGCTTGGGCGGCTCGATTGATTTGCTCCTCGTTGCCGCCTAGATTTCGAACATGCTCTTTAGCTTTCACTGGTTCGAAGTCGACGAACCAACTTTGGAATATTGTTTTAGCGATTTTCTCTAGGGTCTGATTGGTTTGCTGCTTAACTCGAATAGCGTCATCGAAAAGGAGGAGAACCTGCGCTATTCGCCTCTGCTCATCTAGCGGAGGCACGACAATAGAGAGTTTCCTTTGAGCGGTAATTGGAACCTGATTTCTCGTGGTTTGGCTCATCACCGACTTCAATTGATTCTGAAAATCAATGCCACTCAAACAAGCCGCAAGATATCCAGGCCAGATCCTCTCTGGATTGACTCTGAAGTAGGTCAGTGAGGTGCCGATCAACACAGGCCCATCTAGTTGAGGTACTAAAGCAACTCGGCCAACTGTTGCGTTGTGGGAAAGTAGAACATCACCTGTCTCGATATAGCCGATAGTTAGATTTTTGGCCTTCTCCGCAGACAGTCTAGGTGCACTATCGATGTCGATATTGCCTGAATCATCTAAGTGCTTTGCTGTGAGAAAAGGGATTCCCTTGTCTCCGAATTCACCAGCGCGCGGATATTTCGCGCCGTGGTTTCCGTCTTTGTGACCTGTTATAGATCCATCATCGATCAATGAACCTATTGTCGCCGTCGGCCAGATGTCAGACATCGAACCCTAGCCGCACCAGATTCTCTTTGATTTCTCCCTCCAGCCTTTTGCTCTCCCCTAGCTGGTTCTTCAACTGCTCAGTTAGATGCGTCATTCTGGCTGAGAAAGGTTCGCCGTCATCTTCTTCTGCGGCGGTGCCTACATATCGGCTCGGTGTTAATACGAAACCGTGATCGCGAATTTCATCTATCGTGGCAGATTTGCAGAAACCGACGACGTCTTCGTATCCTTCGCCAGCTTTCCAATTGTGAAAAGTATCAGCGACTTCTGAAATATCTTCGGCCGTGAAATCGCGCAGGACTCGATCCTTCATGTAGCCAAGATCTCGAGCATCGATAAATAGCGTTTCACCGCTGCGATTACGGTTTTGTCGGCCACTCCCGTCAGTACCACCTTTCTTGTGCTTTGTTAGAAACCAGATGCAAGCTGGGATTTGGGTGTTGGTGAACAGTTGGCCTGGCAACGCGACCATGCACTCGACTAAGTCCCTCTCGATCAATGTCTGTCGGATGGCGCCTTCATTATTAGTGTTGGAGGTCATCGAGCCATTCGATAGCAACAAACCTAAGCTACCCTTTGGCGCCAAGTGATAGAGCATATGTTGAAGCCATGCGAAATTGGCATTTCCGCTGGGTGGTGTGCCGTATGTCCAACGTGGGTCATCGTTCGCTACTCCGGTGTTCCATTCCCTCATGTTGAAGGGCGGGTTTGCCATGACGTAGTCGGCGCGGAGATCGGGGTGTTGGTCGTTGGTGAAGGTGTTGGCGGGTTCTCTACCGAAGTTGAAATCAAGTCCGCGGATCGCCATATTCATCGCTGCTAATTGCCAGGTGGTGTGGTTGTACTCCTGACCATATATTGACACGTCACCGAGTTTGCCCTGGTTGTCTTCTATAAAACGCTCGCTTTGCACGAAGAAACCGCCAGAGCCCATTGCTGGGTCATAGACCCGGCCTTTGAACGGCTCAAGCATTTCGACTATCAGCGCGACAATAGCCTTTGGAGTGTAGAACTGGCCGCCTTTCTTGCCCTCGGCTAACGCGAACTGCCCGAGGAAGTACTCATAAACATGTCCAAGAATATCCTTGCTCCCGAGCGATTTGTGCTCGAATGGAATGGTGGCAATCAAGTCGATCAGCTCGCCTAGCTTGGCCTGGTCGATTTGCAGCTGTGCGTAGCGCTTGTTGAGTACTCCTTTGAGCTTGGGATTGTCGCGCTCGATTGCATCGAGGGCATTGTCGATTAATGCACCGACTGAGCGGATCTTCTTTTTTGCGCTGCCTTCGCCGACTTCTAGTTCTCCGCCGATGACGGCTTTGTTGTTGGCTTGCAGGAAAGCCCAGCGTGACTCTGGGGGCACCCAGAAAACATTGGTTTCCGTGTAGTAGTCGCGGATTTCAAGCTCGTCTCGGATAGTGCTCTCGTACTCATCGTCAGAATCATAGTTGCTTCGGATGACGCCGTAGTCGTGCTCTTCATTGCGGAGCATCGTTTCGATTTCCTGACGGCGGATGTCGAAGGAGTCGCTAACGTATTTAAGGAAGACAAGTCCGAGAACGGTATGCTTGTATTGTGCGGCGTCTAGCGTCGAGCGTAGCTTGTCGGCGGCTGTCCACAGCTTTCTTTCTAGACTGGTTAGAAACTCCTGTTCTGTTGGTTCCATCTATACCTTCTCAGCGGTGTACCTCAGTGATCCTTGCGAAACGGTGTAATTCTAGTACTACCGGAACCAACCATTACGGGAAGTGTTTAGCAGATCACACGTGGAGTTGCTGGCGTAATTGCCCTGCCAAAGTGCTTACCAGTCAGCGATCGTTAGCCAAGCTCGAGGGACTGGAACAACTCAGGCATGAAGAGAATTACGCGAAACATTACTCTCGTGTTTTACTTCGTATTTGGCCGTACCACATCGGATTGCGGCGTATAACTTACTGAAAATATTTGCTTTTTTCTAGTTTTTCGGCGAGAAGGCGCTATGGCATCGATTCAAAAACGCGGATCTAAGTGGAGAGCGCTCGTTCGGCGGAACGGTCGGTCTTTTTCCGGGACTTTCAATTCCAAAGCCTCCGCTGCTGCATGGGCAAAGCGGGTAGAAGATGAGTTGGCGGCTGGGAAACTCTTTGTTGCCAATGAATCGACCGAGTTAACGCTCCGCGAGGCTGCCGAGCGACGAATTGACCGTGCAGCTCCGTCGGCGACAACAGAGGCCAGAATTCGTTGGTGGGTTGCACTCCTCGGAGATAAGAAACTCCACGAAATCTCGAAACACGACATCGAAAAGGGAGTGAACTCACTGCGGTTTACACCAAAGTTGCGCCCGCGGGCCTACGGAAGCCCCGAGGTAACCACCGAGCCCAGATCTCCGGCAACAATAAATCGGTATATTCGTGCGATCTCTGCCACCCTCGAAGACTACGTCGATCCTGTGGATGGACTTCCGTTCAATCCAGCTAAACGAATCAGGCGTTTCGCAGAGCCTTTGTCCAGTTCTAGAGCTTTCAGTCAAGATGAAATACAGAAGCTATTGGAAGCTTGCCAGCGGTCAACCTACGAACGGTTGTACTTTCTGGCGGTTTCAGCGTTGGTAACAGGTGCTCGGCGTGGCGAACTCCTGGGATTGACTTGGGATCGAATAGACGTCGAGCGGGGAGAGGGGTATTTGCGACCGCAGGATACGAAGACTAGGCAAGCCCGTACCCTCGTCTGGGTGGGTCCGGCCTTCGAAGAGCTAAAGCGATGGTCGACTATTGACCGGGAGAGGCCCTCAGGCCCGCTGTTTCCATCACCGCTCAATCCCAGCAGGGCTTTGGTTGGCTTGCAGAAGTATTGGGACAAAGCGCGAGCGGAAGCAGGCGTACGGATGCGTTGGCATGACTGGCGTCACCAATGCGGTACGTATCTGGCCATGGAGGGAGCAAATGCATTCCTCATTGCCGACGTGCTCGGTCATGCAAACGTAAAGACGACCCGTAGGTACACACATCTAACGACGGCATCCAAACGGCAAGCGCTGGAAGCGGTTTTTAACAAGTAGATAAACGTAATCTTGACACTGCCGTATCGGTGTGTTTCGATTTCTTTTCGTGGCGTCGCCTGACAGCGACTTAAACGAGTGACCACAACAAGAATGGCTATCGGGTTGCACCGCCGGCTTGCCGCCTGCCCCCCCTAGCAGACATGAAGTGGCCTCAGCCGATTCAGCAATGTTTCGATTGAGGTTTTACCATGTCTAAACAGATACCCCTCTCCGATGAATGGCTTACTCCTAAGCAGGTAGCCGATTACCTTCACGTTTCCCTTCACACGCTTGAAAAGTGGCGGCGCACGGGTGTGGCCAAAGGACCTGCTTTCGCGAAGCTCTCGCCTACATTAGTGCGCTACCACAGAGATCACGTTAAGCAGTGGGTTATGGATAGGCTCAAACAACGCGAGGAAGTGTCCGATTCCCGAAGTGGCTTACGCGGTCTTGAGAGTTTTCCGCGGAAGCTGCAGAGGGAGGTTAGGTGATGGACGGCCCTTTCCCCCCTAGGGGCTCCCACCAGCCCATACACGCGTGCTTCCGTGTCAGCGAATTACGCGATATAGATCTTGACCGTTTCTTTAGACCGCACATTGAGATTGGTTTGAGCTTCGTGAAGAACCCATACCCTGAAACATCAGTCTACTATCAGCGACGTGCGGACAGCGACAGATACTACGAAGACATTTTGCCGCGACAGTATCAGATCGGACGGTTTCTAGGGCAGCTTCACGGCCGTGAAATTGTCATCAAGGCCGACTACAACACTTATCTAGAAGACGGCGTATTGCACTTCTATGGGCCGAGCTGTAGGACCTGTTGCGAGTTGGATGCTGAGTTTCAAGAGCTCCGGCTTACGGAGAGCTCGCGTTTTCTCGGTGAGTTGCTCTTCCGCAGTCTGTGCTCTTCCTGGGTGAAGAATTGAAGCCGCTTCCTGATCGTTTTCCAGCGATCGAGGATTGGCGAGAGGCAGCCAAGCTGTATCTCGACTCAGGCTTCGCAATCTTCCCATTGTACGGAGGCTATCCGAAACGCGGGACATCACCTGCAAACATCTCTGATTGCATCACCGACATGTCGTCTTACGAGTCCCACCGAATGACTGGTGGAGGGAAGGAATTCGGCCTGGCGTGCGGCCACGGGTACGTCGTGGCCGATTTAGATGCGAAGGACGGAAAGGCCAACGGAAGAGAATCGATCATAGCGGTTTTGGGATTTGATCCGCATGAGGATTGGAAGGGTGTGCCACATGTGACGACGCCGAGCGGTGGTCGGCACTACTACTTCCGAGCACTGGCCAACCTGCGAGTGATGAATGGTTTACTGCCTGGTTTCGACCTCCTCGGGCTGGGCCAGTTTGCATACTGCGCACCGCGGCATGACTACACATGGGTACGCGGAGGCCAGCTCCCCGATCTACCGGACTCTCTACTTGCTCTAGTTGATGCGACTGCTAGCGGTCGCGGAAACGAGAATCTAGATAGGAGTGACTTTCCCCAGAAGCATCCCATTCGCGAAACGTTCAATAATCACGTGGATCTCGAAGAGTTGCTCGCCGACCATGGCTACCGTCGCACGAAGGGAAGGGGTGCGATTCATCGGTTTGTTTCACCGACGTCAACTTCCGGCAATGCTGGGCTGTGCTACTGGCCAGATATCGGGTTGGTGTACAGCCACCATGGGAACGACTTAATAAGCCCAGCTATCGGATACGATGCTTTTGCTCTCTACATTGAACTCGAGCACGGCATATCGATAGCTGAGCTTCGGGAAAAGGGTGATCGCTGGGAGGAAGCGCTTTCGATCGGCCGATCCTGTTTGCGTGACCGAGGTGTGGAAGTGACGGAGGCGCTAACAGTCGAAGACTGCTTGGAACGATTTTACTACATCGCGAGAGGAGATCGCGTTGCAGACCTGGAGCGTCCTCCGAGCCGTTGCACATTGCGATTGCCCGAGTTTCGCAACGCTATGGCGAACGTCAGGATCCGTTCGGAAAGAGGTAGCGTATCTGTCGCTAAAATCTGGCTTGAACATCCTAAGCGCCTCGATGCTGATGATACGTTCTATGAGCCGACTGAGGCCCGAATCGTATCCGACGAACGGGGCCTAAAGTTCGTCAATGAGTTCGAGTGGCCTCGCCATCAAGTCGTGGACGAGCGAGATAAAATCGTGCCGCTGCTCGCTCATTTGGAGTACCTAATTCCAGACGATAGCGAGCGCGAATGGTTTACCGACTGGTTAGCTCAGCTTGTCCAGTTCCCCGAGAGACGAGGGGTCGTCCCACTCCATGTTTCCACGTTGCATGGAACGGGTCGTGGCTGGTTGGTCCGATTACTGAACGAGCTGTTGGGCCATTGGAACTGCAGAACTACAAAAATGCGAGACCTCGTGGAATCTCAGTTCAACGACTGCATGGACAACTCCATCTTCTGCTCGATTCCGGAGGTCAGGGAGGCATCGAAACGATACGAGATTGACGACCAGATTCGCGACGCCCTCACTGATCCGTATTTCGAGATCAATCGTAAGTATGGCGAGAAGGCTACGAAACCTGTGTATACGAGCTTCTTCTTTATGAGCAACCATTGGGATGCGCTGAGAATCGGGCCAGAGGATCGTCGGATTCAGGTGATTTCAGGTCCGCAGTCGCTGCAGCCAAGCTCCTATTTTGAGACGCTGTACGGCAGGCTACGTGACCGAGACTTTATTCATCAGACTTGGTCCTTCCTGCTCGCACGCGACATCAGCCGATTCCAAGGGATGCGTTCCTCAGCTACCGAGGCGAAGCGTCGGCTGGTCGCCGCTACAACGAGTTCTACTGAAGCCGGCTTTCGGATTCTCGTAGAAAACCTACCTGGCGTGTTTGCCACTCGGCAACAGCTCCTCCTCGCCATAGAGGAGGGTGGTGAGTTGGACCCGGAAGCGCAGGTTTCAAAGGAGCAGCTGACGAAGTTGCTGCAGCTGCACGCGAAGGGTCCCTTCAAGCTTTGGTGGAGAGGGCAAACGGTTCGATGTTGGCAGCTAGCGGAGCTCGATCGTGAGTTTAGTGTTGAGCGGATGAAACAGGAGCTGGAGCTGTTCGAACGTTCAATTCCTCGTAGCGAACCGAGTTTCTGAGGCGCTAGCGCTCTGGCGCTCTGGCGGTTGGGGTAACGAGCTTGGAAGAGGGAAAAGGGGGAGGGGCCTCCTTCCTAGGCGCGTTCGTTGGCGCTTCGAGCGTTTTCAGGAAAGCAGCTGACCTGGCCACGACTTTGGCGCTGCCCCCGAAGTGCTTTCCCTCCGTCTCCGTGGCGCTCTTTTGGGTTTTTCGTCCTCGATAGGTGTCTGGGTAGCGGTCCCTCTAACGAGCCCGTGTAGGCGCGCGGAGAGCGTAGGTCGACCATGTACTCTTGACTCGGAGTGTAGGGTCGTTGACCACGTTCCGCTTTTGAGAGGGGTCCTCCTCCCACTAGAATCGCTACGCAGCCTGGAATTGACGCAGAAATCGAGGGTGTGGTTTTTTCGTCCGTGGGCTTGCGTCGTTGAGCTGTCATCGCGAGCTTGAGTCACCGGCGAAAGAATGGTGAGACATCCTATGACCGACGAAAAGCGAGCCATGCGTATGGCTGTGGAGTTTGGAACTCGCACAAAAGAGGACGCAGATACCCGTCGTGAGCAGTTTTTGGAGGCTCTGCGGCGTACCGGCAACGTCACCCGTTCTGCGAACATCGCCGGTGTATCCAGATGGAATGCCTATCTCTGGAAGAAGCGCCACGCGGACTTCGCGAGAGACTGGGACGACATTATGCAGGGCTTCATTGATGCGGTTGAGGGGCGTGGCATTGAGCTAGCACTGTCTGGTGATACCTCGCTTATCCGGTTCTTTCTGCAGTCGTGGAAGAGGGACGTCTATGCTCCAGAGGTCAACCTCCGATTGGAACCCGATGAAGGCCCAGTGCATAGGTTTATTGACTTTACAGGACAAGACCTGATCTCTGGCGAGGTCGTTGATGAGGCTAGCGAGCAGGAGCCGGAGTCGCGCTAATACAGAGCTCCGATAAGCATGAGAGCCTGGGCTAGGTGCGGACTACTTCGTGAGGAAAGTTGTGGGCGCTTAACGTGTCCCAGATGCGTTGGGTAGCCTCTTCGGCGCTTATCGATTGACACCACTCGAAAATGCTGTGTGTGTAGGTGTTGCCGTCGGGCGCAGTGTATTCGCGTATTCGAAACTCCGTCAGGGTTTCTTTAGCCAGATCCTCCGCTTCTTTCAGACGATCTAGGGGGACAACTGCGATTGGTTGAAAATGCTCTAGACCACTTCCGAAGTCCCGAACGTAGCGCTTCTGTCCGGCGTCAAAGGTCTTTGTCTTACCGAATTTAATGTTGTTCCTATTTACGCAGAGATCCTGTTTAGTGCTTTTCTTGCCGTAGATTGGCATCTTCTCTTCGCACTTCAGGGTCACGACGTAGATGCCGGCCTTCCGGCCTATCTCATCCATCAGCATTGCTAGTCCCTCCCAGGGGAGGGATTCTTAGTCCTTGGCACGACGAAGGTCAAACGCTTTGGGGCTGAGCGAAGGACCATGGAAACGGCTCGAGTTAGTCAAAAGCTGGAACCATCATTGTACCGACCAGCGAGAAAGGCCCGGTCGGCGACTATGAATCCCGGCGGGTCGAGCCGGAGATCGGCTGACCAGACAGTTGCTGAGCGGGTTTCCGGTTGATCCCTTTTCGCCCCGCCTTCATTCTTGCCTGGTGAATTCAGGAGTAACTGTAATGGCTGCTACCAAGATGATGTACAGGGTGGTGGATCCTGAGAATCCGCCCTCGGAGATTGAGGAGTGCCCGTACGATGAATTGTTGTTTGAGCGTGATCCTCTCTGGAGGGAGACCAAGCTTGCCGCGATCAGAGCAGGCAAGGCTCACTTTGTGAATAAAGTGCTGTACCCAGCAAAGAAGACATTCAGCGAGTGGGAACGGCGCTTCAAGCGCTAGTTCAAGCACCCACAAGCTCTAGGCTCGTTCGGAAGTTTGTGCTCAATGCGCAATCTTCCCCCAATACCTCCGAAGTAGGGGTACTTTTAAAGGCGAGTTTATCGGGCTCGAGACGGGTAGCCCTCTAGATTTGGTTGTTTTCAATTTCTGACAAGATTCTCTGACGATACAACATGGATCCTGCCCGCCGGTGTGTGAAGTCTTATCCTGGCTTCACGGTGATATCTGGGTTCCCAAAGCTGTGTCGCTGGCTGGCTACGGAACCGAGGTCTATGTTCTGCGGGTACTCGGTCCGATAGTGTGAAACTGTAGTAAGGATGCGATTAGGGCAGATCCGCCCAATAGTGCATCAGTCATCGGCAAAATGTGTGAGCTAGAACTTCAATGGGTGTCCAACGCGATTTGTTTCACGTTGGCAACTTTTGTCTATGCACGAATGTCCGTAACAACGGACCTCGATGCAGAGCTGTTTCGATCGGTAATGGACACGAAGAAGGCTACTGTTTGGATTCGCGAGCTGGGTCCTATTGGGTGGTCGCATCCACGGATCATTGGTTTCGTTCTCGTAGTTAGTTTGCCTGCATGGAGTGCGCCAATCATTGTGGGGTCAGTAGTACACGATTTCTTCATCTGGATGTCGATCGGAATGATAATGTCTCCTTTGGCATTACCTTCCAAAGGCCCGAGCCGATCCGATATTGGAAACGCGTCAAGGTTCCTTGGATTGTGGGTGCACGCGAGATTTGAATCCTGGGCGAAGACATTACTCGGTGTTGGGGTATTAGGTTTACTGGGAATGGTGCCTGTCCTCTCCGACTTAATGTCGTTTACGGTATCAGTCATGTTTCCGGTGATTCAGCAAGAACCTGCGACTGACTTTTTCAAAGTAGTGCGGGATGGTACTGCCGGATTGTTGGTGCTGATGTTTGGCGTCCGATACCTGATGTCGGCTGCTCATGGTCCTATTGGTATGGTGCTAATTGCGATGGCTACTGCATACGTCTGGGTGACTAGCCAGTGGTATGTGAATGAGAGGTATATTCCTTGCGGAGCGAATCCAGAGGCAATTCAGGCGTCGTTGTGGGCTGTGCTCTTGGCCACGATCATGCAAGACCTCCTCGGCTTTACATATCCGGATAGCGACCCCAGAGTTGGCCGGCGATGACGAAATCTCTGCAGTTCATCTGACTCAAAAAACGCGGCGCGAAAAGGAACACGATTCAGCTTGCTAGTCTTAGCTATTCGTATGAGCTATCGAGCCAAATCGGTGTATCGATGTACTGTTCAAGGTTGTTCAGCGGATTCTGTGTTTCTAGATGATCGGCTGCCCACTGCAGCCAGTCGGTGACGTCTTCGCTGCAGTCTTTAGGTAGTGCACTTTTAATTCTCTGCAATCTTGAGAACGCGCTTTCGTAGTTTTCGAAATCGTCTAGCAGATTTTGAAGGCTGTTCAACTTGTGCCTCAAGGTCGCCCGCTTTCTCTCTTCTATGCGGTACCGTGCCTGCGATTGAGCTATTTCGACTTGCCAATTGATGACTAGTCGCGCCGCATTGACCAGTCCTAGAAAAATCTGGGTCAATTGCTGTTCGAGGGGGTTTCGTTTCGTATCCCGCCAAGCCCTGCGGCTTCGGTAGAGCCCAGGATTTAGAACCGAGATGGTGAGAATTCCCGTTGGGACGAACTCTCGAATCAGTCCCTCTCGAGTCCAGCCATACTTTGGATCTTTCGGATTCGGTGGTCGGTCTTGCCGTCGCGTTGACTCTGCTATCTCAACATACAGGGGAGTCTGGTCAATGAGGAGAGTGGTTCTGCCGTCGGAGTCGATGGAGAGTTCGCCATCCGCTATTCGGGCGAGCTCATCCAGCAGTAGGTAGAGGCGATGAGCGCGTCGTAGCGATTCTTTGGTCACTTTTATTGCGAGCGGTCTCGTGGAACCTGGGGCGGTTATTAGTCTTCCGTAGTTGTCTGGACTGCTAGATTTGAATGCGCGCCGCGACCCGACCACGATTGGGAGTCGTCGGCTTTGGATAACCTTAAGGTTGAGGCGGCGTACGATCCCTACGCGGTTGTCCGTGGAACCTGCAGAGGACTTGCCGCTAGCTATCCTAAACTCGATAGTCTCAAGTGATCGGTCTGAGACTTTTGGTAGAGGTGGTGTAGGTGGTTGTTTCCCATGCTGTTTTTGGGTCCAGTAGCCCACGCCAGGAGTCGGGATCATGTGCTTTCGACAGCGTTTTGCGAGTCCCTGATCGGTCACCCCAAGCCTGGGTGCTAGGCTAGTCAGAGGTTCTGACCAGATAAGCTGGTAGAGCTCTGAGCGTGTGAGTGTTCTGATATCGCTCATGTGTGACTCCCACCAAAGTTGTCAGTTAGCGCACAGAGTGCGTGTTTCAACCTCCATTGATAAGTCTCGATTGCTTTAAGAATGTTAGAAGAACCATCGTTATTCGGGAGTTGCTCCCACTGTGTGCTTCTTGACTGGCAACAGTGGGATCAGCCCCGCAAATGGTACGGTCTTTGATTACGGAGTGGAGGGCTTGTGGCCCGGCGAGCGTGTAGAGTCACTCAGAAGCGGACACCTGAAGTTGATCTATCGCGTCAAGAGTCAGCTTCTCATCCTGATCGAAGGCAGTTTCCAATACGTGAGGGTGTCTTGGCGTGGTGGAGATACCGTGCAGTGAGGCGATTTCTCCTATGAACTGCGATTCGCTAGACATTGTTCGTGGTGTCGCGCCGTTCAGGGCGAAATCGACAAGTTCATCATCCGTATTGAGAGCTGCATCCGCACGAACCCATACACCATTGAACTTTAGTGTAGAGAAGCCTTGGCGCTGGGTTACTGTGGTGAGTTGTTGTTCGATATCAACAACTTTCTTTGATGAGCGCAGGGGTTGCGATGCTGCTTGAACGGCGTTTGCGCCAAGCGAGAGAAGCTCATCAACATTACCATTGCCCACCGCACGCAGCACAGCAGAGTGAAAGTAGAGTTCCGGAATGTCGCTCACTAGCAACGCCAAATTGCTGAGGTCTTCATCTGGGGCTAGATAGACCAATCGGCTGGCTCGATAACGCAGCTTTGGGATCAATCGCTTACGGTGAAACTGATCAGCTGTATCGAGTTCCTCGCCAAGAGTTAAGAAGTCGTTCTTGAATGCCTTACGCAGATACCTCGCTTGATGAACGATAGATTCGGGTGTGATCTGTCGAATGAATTTTCTGAACCATGTGTTTTCGGCGAGTTCACGAAATCGCTCGATATAACTGGCTTCATACGTCATTTCTGTGTAGTCGGGGATTGGTAAGCGAAATCCTTCATTCGACAAACGTCGATCGAGCGCTTCTGCACCTCCAGGGTTACTTAGTAGGTAGCGTTTTAGGTCTGCGATCAACGTCATCCAGGACACCGGCCTTCTGCTCTCGCGGAAGTCGTTGCGAGCGTGGAGCCATTCTCCAGCGGATACGGTTAAGGTCTTTGGAGAGTCTTTGCTGTGGAGAGCAAGTCCCATTTCTTCCAACATCGACGTTATCCCGTCGAGCGCATCGGTGACTTCGGTCTGGTCTCCAACTAGTGTGATGTCGTCAACGTAGCGGAAGTACTTACAACGGAAGTTCTTTGAGATTCCGGCATCCAATTTCCGAAGCACCAAATTGGCGAGTAAGTGGCTAAACATTGGGCCAGTTAGGATGCTCCCTTGCTTGGCTAAGCCTTCTCTTCCATGGGCGTCGATTAGAAACTCGCCGAGCTCGATCCATTTGGAGCCCAACTTCGCCTGCTGTGCGTGTTTCTGCCACGCACCAAGTGCGAGGCTGGTGGATATCGATGGATAGAACTTCTGTATATCTATGTAGTGGACAGTCGCATCTGGTTGGGTTTCGCATGCTCGTCCGATCTCAGCTTGGCGACGCTGGAGGCCGCGAAAGTACGGTTGAAAGACACCGTATCGGTCCTGGCCAGTAGTCAAATCGTAGCTAAAGACACAAGGCGGATTGGTAAAGATCGAGGGGTGACGAGAACACTCATGGAGCAATGCTGTCTCGGCCAGGATTTCGTTTGGTGTTGGGAGGAATATCGAACGCTGGTGCGTGATGCCCGACTGGTCAAGCTCTTTGAAATGGTGTGCTTCGAAATAGGATGAGCTAGTGCGAGTTACCGTTAGATGAGGCGCAACGTCTCGCACCCATTGGTCACTGCGGGCGGCACTCGCCGCAAAATAATATCGAAGGCCAAGATAGGCCAAAACATCTCGGCTTCGATATTGGTTGATGGCTCGGACTGCCAAGATCCCAGGGCGGGGTCGATTACTCACTTTTTCTCACCAAGTCTATGGGGAGTACCGCAAGCCGAACAGTCGCAGTATTTTCTGGGTCGAGTGGCAGCTCGAATTTTGCCTCTGTTTTGGCGATTGGCCGCCCAACACCCTCGCCACTCTCACGAGCAAACTCGTTCCATCCGTCCTTCAACAGAGACTTTATCCAGTCGAAAAGCCCTCCTTGAGCAATCGCTCGATTCATAGCTGGTTCGATCCAGATTGCTGAACTGTTATTTCCTGAAGCATGCCTAAACAGTTCTTCCAGCTTTGGGTGAGCGACCTTGCGTTTTCTTTCCTTCTCAAGAAAACCGGTGAAATTGGCTACGACAACCAATCGGGAATCAGTCGTCGCAGATTTTATGGTCATCCTTCGGATTAGGTCCGTATTGCTAAGATCATCCGTTACGTCCCAGTGAAGGAACTCTTCCTGAACAAAGATTGCCTGCGTCTCAAGTTCAGGGCGAACGGAATCGAACATGGCTTCCGCATGGCACCGTGCCGGCCCGGAGATCTCCGCGCCGATCAATGATACTTGGAGCGGTAAACGTGGCAGCACCTCCTCTCTGCGTAATTCCGCAATCGTTGAAAGAAAAGCAAGGCTTGCCGCTCCTGCTCCACAGGGTGCATCGGTTAAGCAAATATGATTCCCAGCCAGCCTTTCGAAGAGTGAGTTGGAGGTCGCTGTCGATGCGTTCTTTGGGTCTAGAATTGCCAATTCGGCTCGCGCCACAGACCCGTCGAATGCTTGAGCGAAGTGCTGGTCAGCATCTTCCTGGTTCAATCCACCCAGCGGAGGATTCGCAGAATCTCTGGCATCCGCTAGGTCCCGAAGGCCTAATAGATCGACGACTCGACAGTACGCTGTTGCAAGAACAGGAGGGATCTTAAGCGTTTGCGTTTCGGTATCCCAAAGAGTGTTCGGAATGTCAGAGATCTCGACAAGGCGTGACAATTATTGTCCTCGTGGCGCTGAAGCGACTGCATGAGCCTAACTTAACCCTCAAGCAGTTTCTTGATTAGATCAACGCACATTCATTGTGATTTCTGTTTCTAGAGACTCGACACGCCGCTAGGTCAAGCTATCCACTATTCCGAATCGGTTGGGGTGTACGAGAACACGACGCTTGGAGAGGTCTTACTTAGACAGTCCATAAACTCTGACCAATGGCTTCCCCATTGGTTGGACAGAGCATACGTTTTCCCTTGGTACGTCATGAGGTCGCCTGGTGCGGTATGCCATCGTGAATCGGAGTATGTTTTCCCAACGCGCGAAAGCGATTCTGTGGCCCGACTACGAAATTCGTCTACGTCTTCTGTCTCGCCATCAATTACCAAGAAAGCATTTCCACGACCCATCGTTCGAAAAAGATCTTGAAGGGTAGTTATCTCTACCCCTTCGGTATACAAAGCCTTGACTACAAGGAGTAGCGCATTTCTTTTCCATTGTGACTTGTGGATTTCCCCGTTGATCGTCACGTCAAAGCGAGTGAAATCAGCGTTACTTTTTCTTGATTGCCGCTCTTGTCGTTTCTTTTCTCTGACTTGAACTTGGTACTCGGCCGTTTCCGCTAAGGGAATAACCTGTTGAACATCAATCAGTGTCCGACCATCGTACTCGTAGGGTTGGATCCTGACGCATCGAATATCTAGCTCCTTGTCGTTGAGCCAAAGAACGGCGGTTGTTAGCTCGCGAGAGAAGTCCGCGGAAACCAGCACGAGCCGCACGTCCTGTCCGAATTTTTCCTCATCAAGTTCGTCCCACTCGAGGAACTCAAGAATCAGGTGCTCTGCATCCTCTTCTCTGCCGCGTTGCGCGAGGTACTTGTTGAAGATCTCAATCGACCTTGAGGCGGTTAGGTTAGCGACCATGCTTGCGTATCGTATGGCTTGGAGCTCCATGTGGCCGCCATCTTCTGAACGCTTGAGCTCTATGACGACGAGATTGGCATCTTTGTCGATGCCAAGAAGATCTATACGCCTTCGGGAGTCGGTCCATTCACCGAACTCCTCGGAGATAACTAGGACGTTTTCAGCGACCACGCCAATTTGATCTCGGAGTAGTCTCTGCAGATCGTCGCGTTCGAGAATCCCTGCGTTTCCGAATGAAGTCTTGTTTAGCTTGGTGATTGCTGTGTTGTCGATCTCGAATAGTGACAAGTCGATCAGCCCCTTCGGTACACCTCTGGAGTATGCCGTACCGATCTAAAGGGTGCACTCAGTCGCTTGGTTCACTCCTGGTACATAACACTGCGATACGACACCGTATCGAGGGCGGACTAGTTCAGACGGCGGAAGACTATTCCGACGTGGGAGGATGTCCGTAAGCTGCGGCCTTCGTACTCGTACTGAAGCGGAGCGCAGCGCCTAGGAGCGTATGCCTGTGGGCCTGTCACGCCGGGGGTCGCGGGTTCGAGTCCCGTCCGCTCCGCCATTCAACTTGGGTCTGTACCGGTTTCTCGAGTCTCTTCGAGTGGTGCGAGGGATCGCCGTTGCCCTCGCCGTTCGCCGATTGCACGAAATGAGTCACATGCTCAGCTTACGGTAGCTTGTTCACCACCGGCGGCTGCCAGTTCGCGAACCGCTCAAGGTCCGGCGAATACAGGCGCATTTGCGTGTTCATGTTGAGATCGCTGCGCGGAATTGGCAGCCAGTTTTCCTTCGGCACACCTCTGGGTCGTTCAGCCGCAATGACGATGCGGATACCGCCGTCCTTGTCGAGTTTGAAGCCGGCATTCTCACCCACGCTGTATTTCTTTTGCTCGTTGGGGATGAAAAAACCGTGTTCCAGGTCGTACAAGGTAACAGACCAAAACGCCTTGGCGGGCGGCATCTCATCGGGGACTATGACGATTTCGTAGTCATTCATCGCGTTCATGACCTGTCCGTCTGCGGTGATGAGCTGCGGATAAAGCGCCTCCTGGGCTGGTAAGCCAATGGGACCGACCACGGATAGCATTGCCAGCAAATCGGGGCTGATTTCGCCTTTTGGCAGAAAGATCTTAGTGAGATTGGCGGCAAGGTAATCCGCATCCCCAATTTTTGCCAGGCTCGCCGCCGCGAATCGTTGTGCGGCTGTGCGCAAGGCCACGCCGTTGATTTCTGCTGCGTCTTCAGGATCGAAGGCTTTTCCTGGTTTGATACCTAGCGGTGCCAGTGCCTTGAGAAGTGCCTGGTCAGCCGGGTCATTGGCGTCGAAAGTGGTGTGGTTGACCACGAACTGCATGACCTCAACAAAACGCTCTTCAAAAATCTCAAAGTCGGAACCGAACTCGGGGAAGCGGGCAAGGTCTTCTTTGAGACTCAAGTTTCTGCTGATACCGTTCGGACTGTCCCACGGCACTAGCTCTGAATCAGCGCCCTGCTTGGCGAGAAATTTAGACAGTGTCACAAGTTTCACGCTGGCCATGGCCGCTCGATTTGCTAGAAGGCGCTCGGGCTCCACCATATGTGGCATGACACGCAGTGCTGCGCTGACAAAGTCGCCCGATACCTCAAAGACCTGATCCACGCCCTGAACCGGCGCGCCATCGTAGCCCGGGCTTCGGGCGCTGTAGAACAGGATATTGGCCGGCTTACTGAAATCGCCTTGTGAGACCGACATCGGTATGTTCACGTAGTGATCATAGGCCGTGACCATCAGCGAAATGTAGCTGGAATCGAATGCCGGAAATTCCATCACCACCGGCTCCTCGCTCACGTCGACCATGGCAACGCCATAGAACGTGTCATTGTTCGGTCGGGCGATGGCTTTCAGGGTGTGATCGGCTAGCTCCGTGTTGGCTCGGTATCGGTTGTATCCCCCCGTGTTGAGAGGGTTGCTGGCATCCAGCGCAAACTTGTTGTTGACATTGAACATGGCAACGTAGGGGTAGGCGCGCATGACCAGGTTGTCCATCTGTTCATGGGTGAGCTCCACGCGCTCCGCGGCCTGTGCCGGTGTTAACGCCGCAAGGATCAGTCCCGCAGTCAGTGAGCTTACGAACGCTAAACTTCTAACAACAACACTCATGTTCGCCTCCTGTTATTGGCCATTGACCGGCAATATCTCTGGAAAGCTCCAGCTGCCGTTAAGAATTTCCTCCCGCGGCTGATACATGCGAATGCCGTAGTTCCAGCCCTCCACTATCGGGATACAGTTCACCCTGCCATCGTCACATCCACCGAAATTCAGTGTGATAGAACTATCGGCGTTAGGGGCGGCTGTGACGTTGTTGTAGTTGTTGCGCCCCAGTTCATTGGCCTCCAGGTACCCCTCCTTGTTGTAGACCGTAATCGACCAGAACGCATCAACCGGAACGTCTTTTGCAGTGACAGTGTGTGGAGTCACGCCATCATTCGCATCAACAGCCCCCAGCTGGTAAAGCGCAGCGGTGCGCGGCAGGCCAGCCCAGCCTGCCCCTGTCCCAACCAGATGATCGATGGGTCGTGTCTCCTCCTCGGTTCCGAAGGCGTAGTAGGTGCTGAATCCGAGCTCTGCAAGGTCGCTGAGTGCCTGGCGTGCTTTTCTGAGGTCATCGAGATCCCAGTTGGGCGCATCGTAAGGCCCGTTGCCGCCGCCCGTAACGACAATGGAATCCTGTATGCGGTGGACCGCCGCGATATCGTCGGGGTCATTCGCATCGACAAAGGTTCGAAAAGCCACCAGGGCAAAGCGTGTGCCGACGCGTTCCTGGGTCAATATATGAGTTCCGGAGTCGTGCTCGGCGAACATGTAATGGTCCTGATTGACCACGTGCATCGACATATATCGGTCACCAATATCCGGCATCGTGACTTCTACGGGTTTAGACAGATCCAGCACAGTGCCGGAATAGAGTGTGTCCTGGTTCATGCGGATGACCGGGTTGTTCTCCGGCGTTACCGGCGTTCGCGAATGCGTCATTTTCATGATGTCGCCGCCGAATGATGCGACAACGGTCTGAATCATATGGTCGGATTCCGCACGGACGTATGTGTCGAGCGTAACTCTTACCGTGGGGTCCTCAGCCTGCGCAGCAGGGACTACTAGTGAGCAAGCAACAAGTACCGTTGCTAGAGTGCTGGGCTGGATCATGTCTCGTTTTCTCTATTGCTTTTTTAGAACTGGCGGGATCAACCACTCTCCGTTTACAGCAGCCTCTTTGGGGGCGTAAAGGCGCAGGACTAAATAAATATTGTCCGCCGGAGCAGGCAACCAGTTTGCACGTTGAGTGAGGTCTGAGGGTTCGTCATGCTGAATGAAAATAGTCAACGAGCCGTCGTCGCCATAGCTCAGGCCTATGGTGCGATCACTGACATTGACTCGATCCAAGGGGTTCGGATACATCGCGCCCGTCGCCGCATCATAGACTGTCAGCGACCAGAACCAGTTGACGGGAGGTAGCTCGCCCGCAGCAAATGTGACTGTATAGCCGGTACTGCCTACCAGTTGATCCCCGCTAGAATCCCTGAAGGTTTGGCCATAAGCAGCATGCGCAGGATCGTTTGGGTATATGTTACGTAACGCAACTGCAGCGCGGAGTGAATAGTCCGTGCCGAATCGACTTAGGTCTTCCGCACCTGTCCAATTCCAGCCATTGAAATCTTCGGTCAAGTCCCGGGCAATCGCCTCCAACTCCTGATCTGCATTGGCAATTCCTTCTTCCATGGCCGTCGCGATTTCTGGTGACAACCCATCCGTCAAAAAGGGCTGACCCGGCATCACGCCAATCTTTGCGAACCTTGCCATCAGGTCATTCTCAAATGTTGCCGCAGGGTGCCAACCAAGTGCCATATTAATGTACGAGAAAACACCCAGACCGCCCGCTGCCTTCTCATCCCATGGAATAAAGTCAATCGCTGCTGGCTTGGCGGGAGGCTCTTTGCCCAGGAATTCACTAAGTGGCTGCGTGACCAAGCCGTCTTGAATGACGAATATGGGTGAAAGGTCGTCGGGATCGAAGGCAATAATCCTACCGAGTATCATGACAAGCTGACCGCGTGTCGTGATCACGCCATCAAATCTATCCGCCTCAATAAGACCCTGGAAATCAGGCCCCACAAGCACATAATTTCCTGCCTTATTGTTGGTAGTGACCGTGCTGATGTAGGGTAAGGTCTCGGTTGACGTGTCCCCCAACTGCAGCATGTAGACCTGATCATCAGGCACATCCGGAACCGAGATCACTATGGGCTCACGCCTCAGGTCAATAACCCCGACGGAATACACTGTGTCCCTCTGCGCAGTATCGGGCATATCTGCAGGCATGAGCGCCTTCATATGCGCAAACTCGTTAAAATCAGCACCCATCATTACTGGGTGTTTCGTCAATAACCGATCAATGTAGACGCGGTAGTTGGCGACAAAGGGGAATCCAAATATATAGGCCTCTTTGGCAATTTGTCTGGCTTCATCGGCACTCAATTGCATCGTCGCTGCTGAATCGATTTGGCGCGTATCTTGTTGTTGACCACACCCTGCCAATAGCAGAGTAAGAGTCTGCATCAACACAATGACGAATAGTTTAGGGTCCACTAAGCTTGTCCTTCTGAATGCCTTGGCACGACGGGTTATCGACTACTCGGTACTCGCGCAGCTGAAACTTTCTGCTGCCCGCGGGTCGCCTTCGCCGTCGTATTGCAGAACATCCGGATAAGCGCATGCAGGGCGCGCCCAGTCGGGTTGCAAATCAGCATCGACAAAAAACGCCGTGACCTGATCCGGCGCGTTGTCAGTTTCGACCCAACGATCGATTTCATCCACCCAGTTAACGAACGAAGCGCCCGGGCCGCCAACGCAATGGTCCATGCCCGGGAGCAGAATCAGCTGAACATCTTCGGCAGCGGTTGCATCGCGTTCGACGACTCTTTCGTAGTACTCAATCGTGCCCAGCGGCGTTAACGCCATGTCGCGCCAGCCGTTAAAGATCAGCAGTTTGCCGCCCCGGGCGCGGAACGCATCGAGGTCCGGATCGGTTGCGTCCAGCGTTTGCGCGATTGCCGCAACATCGGCGCGGAATGTGGCGAAATCATAGGTCGAATAGTCCCAATCGGCGTCCTGCATCACGAGGTAAGCCATTACCCCGTTGCCGAAGCCGAAGTGCGCGCTCGGTATCACCGGAGCCGGATACTCCGATACCACACCAGCCTGAAACTCAGCTCCCTGCTCTGTCTCGAGCCCGCCGGTCAACCATCTCTCCCAGCCACCTGGCCCCAGTTCGCCGCCGGGTGGAAAGCCGGGAACAACCTGTTCACCGTTCAGTTGAAACCCAGTGTAAAGCGTCTGCGCGGCTGCCACCTGCACGGGTGTCAGGCACTGCTCATTCTCTCCCGCTTCGCACGCGAGACTGGTTACATCAAATTCGCACACCAGTGGGTTATTCAGTACGCCGTCTTCCAACCCGTCCAGACCATCGCATTGCTGCAAAACCGCACTACCAATCAACTCTTGCGCTTGAGGATTGATCACCGCGAAGCCAAGGTCATTTGGATCCGGGTACATCGCCTGGTTGAGAACAGTGTTGCGACCGCCGAGTTCTTCCGTCCAGCTGTATGCCGGAGCACCGGCCACGATCCCGTCAAAATCCTCCGGATAGCGCTGCGCTTCCATCAGCGCCTGGCCGCCGCCGCGCGAGCAGCCGAAGAACAAATTGCGCGCGCTGCTGGTGCCGTAATAGTCCTCGATCATGGCTTTGGACGTCACTGCAGTACGATGCACGGCCTGATGACCAAAACTCACCACACGTTCGAGATTATTCAGCGCCCAGCTAGCGTCGAGCCCGTGTCCCCGGTGCCCGGTATCGGTCCCCACCGTGGCATAGCCTTTCTGCAGCACCCCGTATACGAGCGCGGTGTTGTTGACGGTGCCTGCAAAGCCGCCACCGCCGCCCATCACGAACTTTCCGTTCCAGTCGGCGGGCAGCAACAACTCGAAGTTGGTTTCCGTGCCTATTACACCGGCAACCTTGCAGTGCGCGACGGGAGTGGATTCTTCTGTTACCGAAGTGAGCCGAACATCTGGCAACGCTCGTAAGGCCTGCGTGCTGCAGACTGAAGTACCAGTGCTTGCCTGTACTTCCGACGCTAACTCAGGCTCTGTTTCGGTTCGGGTGCCAGCATCGCAAGCAGTTAAGCTGAAGCTGGTGATGATCATCGCGACGCATAGCCGGGAAATTCTGAAATACATAATGCGTTCCTTGAATGTTTACCAACCAGGACCCTGGTCGGTAAAAGGGCGCCTACCAGGGCACAACAACGTTGTCTTGTGGACTTTGAACGAAGGAAGCCTATATTCCCGCAGGCAATCATTTCACGCCATGCAGCGGTCTCATCAATCCCAGGCGGCGGCGAATATCGCTACCTTGAAGATAGATACAGCCGTTGGTGCGGTAGCAAGTTCAAATCTTCAGGGACCTAAACGTGCTTGGGGCGGTGCCATGGTGGTTGCGGAAAGCACGACGGAAGCTGTTCACTTCGTCATAGCCAAGTGTCCTGGCGATTTCTTCCACTGTGTGGTCGGTTTCTGCAAGTAGTTCTTTAGCCCGCTCGGCAATGACTGAGTTGCAGATTTTACGAAATGATGTGCCCTCTAAACTCAAGCGTCGTTGCAGCGTCCTGGGTCCCAAATCGAGTTCCACGGCAACGGCATCGAGAGAAAGCGTACCGCAGCACAGTTTCTGCAGGGCGATGTGTTTTACGACGTCCTTGTGCAATTTAGGCAGTCCGCCCGGCGCTAGTTCTTTCAGATGTGAGAACGTTCGGGCGGTCTCAGGAGACCGTTCTCTGGGATTCTGTGATTGGAGTTCGGATACCTTAACCGCGATTCCCGGCACGGGTGCCGCCTGTATGCCGCATTCGCCCAGTCCAACCCGATCCAGGGGGGCGCCGGGTTTACGTTGGGGCAGTTCAACCCAATCTGGTGTCCACTGTTCGCCAAGGAACTTCCGGACCAGGCCAACGAGCACCATCAGCGTCGTTTCCTCTGCGTGCCTGGCACCAACAGCCGACTGAATGCCTGCTGCAAAGCGAAGAACTGCATGCGTGCCTTGGTATTGCACTAAGAAGAGTGCGCCACTCCAGATGTACTGCGATCCAATCGCGCCCCGGTGAATTGCCTCTCCGAGAGTGCGGCCGTCGAGCACATACTCGGAGAAAGGTCCGAACTGCCAGAAGTCACTTGCTTGTCCCGCAATCAGACCAAAGTGCTCTTCGCCAGTCTGAGCTGCCAGATCTTCTTGGAGCTGGGCTGACAGTTTATATGGCACATATGCCTGAGTGTTCTCAAGAAATGGCCTACTCAGGCCAATGTTTCGAAGGGCCCTGTTAACAGCACGGTTGGATGTGATGCCTGCTAGAAGGTTGCAGGTGCCCCGTAGTGCGAGCGTGTTTACCAGTACTTTGATCGTGCGTGCGTCCTTGCTGATCCGGTTGCTACTTTGGCCTAGATCCGGACTCGCGGGCAAGTTCTGTCGTGAAATGATCGGCGACCGCTGGGTACGCTCTCCCATGCTAACCAAGCGATTTTCGGGAGTATCGATCGATGACAGGGACGTATGAAATGAACAATCTGACTGTTTGTGGCGGCGGCGTACTGGGTGCCCAGATTGGCTGGCACAGTGCCTATCAAGGTAAAGACGTCACTATTTATGACATCTCGGACGAAGCGTTGCAGAAGTGCCGCGATACTCACAGCGGGCTTGCGGAGATCTACCAGGCGGAGGTTCAGGCTTCAGCGGCGCAGGTTCAGGATACTCAGAGCAGGGTTAGCTACTCCACCGATCTCGCCGAAGCGGTTTCGAACGCCGATGTGGTGATCGAGGCTATCCCTGAGGTTCCGGACATCAAGACAAAGTTCTATCTTGAGCTTGCCGGCCTGCTCCGTGGCGACACGATATTGGCTACCAACTCGTCCACTCTGCTGCCTGGGATGTTCGCCGAATCCACTGGTCGGCCGGAGAGATATTGCGCACTTCACTTTGCCAACCGAATCTGGGACCTCAACGTTGCCGAAGTGATGGCGCATGCGGGTACGTCCGAAGAAACGCTGACGAATATCACTCGATTTGCGATAGAGATCGGGATGGTGCCGATTCCGGTGCAGAAGGAACAGAGCGGCTACGTCGTAAACAGCCTGCTCAATCCATTGCTTAATGCTGCGGCAGCACTGGTTGTCACCGGTGTGAGCGATCATGAGACGGTGGACAGAACCTTCATGATCATGAATCGGGGAGTGAGGATGGGCCCATTCGGGATCCTCGATATGGTTGGTATGCGTACCGCATATAACGTGTCCAGTTACTGGGGTGAAGTGAACGGAGATGAGCAACTATTGGCGAACGCCAGGTACGTTAAGGAGCACTACATCGACCATGGGAAAATGGGGGTGGAATCGGGTGAAGGGTTTTACAAATACCCGAATCCGAGATATCTGGAGCCAGACTTCCTCGATGTGCCGGACGTAACTTTAGCAGCAGAGCTGGCAAAGCTGACGGTTCCGGAATCAAAGTAGCTGAGGGGGCTTAGAGGTAACGATTCCGCGGATCAGGAATTGGCAACTCGAAAGCGATGATTCTGTTGTCCATTGGATTAACGCTGATGGTCGCCGCCTCCTGGCTGGTGTCGCCTTTTGTTTCGGCGCGTGAAAGCCTGCGGCGATTTGTGGTCCCCTTTTCCGTCGGGGTTGCGATGGCCTATGTCTTCGTAGATATCTTCCCGCACCTCGTCAGCTTGCAGAAGCGCCTGGGCCCACAGCACGAGTTGCTGGCACAGTATCTGTATACGCTGATGCTCATGGCGTTTTCCTTTCATCTGGGCGTAAAGCAGCTCGCGGAGGTTGCGCCGAAACATGGTCACCCTGATCGAGGTGTATCTCGTGAACGGCTCAGTCGGGGGATATCGCTGGGGTCGATTCTCATCTATGCATTTCTGATCGGCAGCCTTCTGAGCGAACAGGGAGAAAAAAGGGCGTCCGGTGGTGTGCTGTACGCGATAGCCATGACGCTGCACGTGCTGGGACTCGGCACCACGCTCCAGCACACAAAACTGGTCGTTTACACGAAAGGTGTTCAATGGTCTCTGGCAACGGCAGTTGTGCTTGGCTGGGTCGTTGAGCAGTTTGTGGGTATCGGACCTTTTTACAACGCCTCGCTTTACGCGCTGATCGGTGGGCAGATCATTGTGCTCGCTGCAGTGTTTGAACTGCCCAATCTTCGGGACCTCGAAGACTACGGCCTCTTTCTGCTCGGGGTGCTGGCCTTTGGCGGTCTGATTGAAGGCACACGTATACTGGTGGGATAAAAGCCGTCTTTGCTCAAAGATTCAGGCGGATACCCAGATAGTAGTCTTCTTTGAGTCTGTCCTCCGGCTCCAGATCTGATGATATCGGACCACCGAACGCCGCAAGCAGATCGACTTTCCCATTCAATTGCCACTCGGCGCCAATCCGCCAGTTGACGAACGAGGTTCGATCGTCGACCAGTTCGTATCGGTATATTTCCAGGTGAAACTCAAACCGATCGGAAGGAGTTGCGCTGAACGCACCGCCGTAGGTAACGATATCCGTATCCCGACTGGCCCAGCTGTATCCGAGCTGGCCGCGAAGTTGCCAGTGCTCGCCAACCCAGGCGGCGACGATGGGGAGATCGAATACTGTCGAGTCCTCGAGAACGCCTCGTATCTGTGCCACTTTGGTCAGCGGAAAAGAGAGCGTTGGTGCGATGGCAGCCTCGAATCGGCCGTGCTCCTTCAGCCGCCACTTGGCCGCCAGTTCCAGGTTTCCGAAACCACGCTCTTTATCTTCTTCTCGAGCACTGTCAGGAGAAGGGATGACCGCTTCCCCATCGGACGTTTGCCAGGGAATGAGAAAGCCTGCTTCCAGGTTGGAGCTGATGCCCGTTGTGACCTCTGCCGCCGGACAGTCTCCGGTTCGATTACTGTCTCTATTCTCTCCTGAGCAGGAGAAGACGGCCTCCCAATCCCCTTGTTCTACTGTTTCTGTGTCTTGCAGGACCATCGGCGCACCGGCGGCAGGCGGCGTCACAAAACAAAGCAGCAGCAGGGTTCCGTGGCTGAGTGCTGATCTGAGACTCACTGCTGTAGTGAGCCCGGAGGATGGATCATGGTGGTTCCGCGGTTTCCGTTACCTACAGGAGTTTTCCTCCCAGGACAGAGATGGCTATATAGAAGTAGAGGATAAGCCCGCTGACGTCCGCCAGAGTTGCCACAAAGGGAGCAGATGACGTTGCCGGGTCCGCCTTCAGAGCTTTCAGCAGCAGAGGCAGAATGCTGCCGAGAATCGAACCGGTCAGAACCACGGCTGCAGTGCTCAAAGATATCGTGATACCGATGTAGAGCCAGAACTCGCCGTAGTGATCATTGACCATCAGGATTCTGATGAACGCGATGATCCCCAGGATGCCGCCCAGCATCAGCCCGGTGATTGACTCACGATAGATGACCTTCAGCCAGTCGCTCAGGTGTACCTGGCCGATGGCCATGGCCCGGATGATCAGCGTAGATGCCTGAGAGCCTGAGTTACCACCGCTGCTTATGATCATGGGTATGAACAGGGCCAGTACCAGGGCTTTTTCAAGCTCGTTGTCAAAGTAGTCGAGTACGGAGGCGGTCGCCATTTGTCCGATCATGAGCACAGTCAGCCAGCCCACGCGTTTTTTCACGGAGTAACTGTAGGACAGTTCGAGAAACGGCGGCTCCCGTTTTCTTGGATCCGCTTTCGTCAGGCTCTTTGTTTCATGAGCCAGTCGTTCGGACAACTCGCGGCGCTGATCATCTTCCAGCTGAACGAGTACGTCTGCGGCATCTACTACCCGAAGACTGGCCAGTTCTGAGGCGAGCGTATCCCAGTTTTCACTGGCGATAAGTTGCTGAGTTTCTTCTTTGTCTACGTAGAAAGTCATGTGAGACGTCTTCCATTGTGTAGCGTCTGATTCCCCGTCATGAGATTGGATCAGGTTAGGTGATCATTTCACGACAGGCGTAAATGTCTGAGGGGTTGGGCCGTCGCTGGCAACGTTGCTGGCGCCGTTAGTGCTTCTATGCTCAACGCATCGTTCTTCGGTAGCAGAGGCGACGAAGTCAGGGCGGCGCAGTACGGGCCTTAGATTCCGAAATACTCCTGGATGCCTTCCAGCGCGCTCGCTGTAGCAACCGATGCGAGTATCAGCCCCATTACCTTGCTGATCACGCTCGCTCCAGCATCGCCAACCAGTCTGTGGATCGGTGCGGCAGCCAGCATGAGAATCAGTACGACAGCCAGCACGCCGAGCAGCATCAGAATCGTCAACGCCTGCTGAAGCAGGTCGTAGTTGGCGTTTTCAGTCAGCAACACGGCTGCCAGCATCGCGCCGGGACTTGCGATTGAAGGGACTGACAGCGGAAACACGGCCAGCTCATTGCCACTCCTGACCAGCTTCACTTCCTGCTCGGGCTTGCTATCTCCGAAGATCATCGTCAGTGCGAATAGAAACAGCACGATTCCACCGGCAATCTGAAACGCCGGCAAGGGAATGCCCATGGCTGTGAGTATTACTTCTCCGGCGGCGACGAAAAATATCAGGATGGCTGCCGATACCACGGTCGCTCGAATGGCGACGAGACGCTTGGCAGATTCATCGAGATGTTTCGTTACCGCGATAAACACGGGGACCGTGCCAATCGGGTCGATCACCGCGAAAAAGAAGATGAAGACGGAGACAAAATCAATCACGCGATCTGCTCAGTTGGATTGTTGGGCCGGGCTGCCACGATAGAATTTCAGGAGGCGTACGAGCGCTTCGAATGCTGCCGGCCGAGCGGCGTCGTCTACGACTTTTTCTCCGGTGGCTATGCCGGACCAGACGCCGTACGCCTCGTCGGAGAGATGCATTCTCAGGGTCAGATTGCCGGATAAGTTCTCTTCGTAGTAAGAGATTTCCAGTGCATCAGCTGAGTTCGTTGGTCCTAAGCCTTCTGTATCAAGCGCGGTCTGGATAACGGAGCGCAGCGGCTCGTCTCCTGTAGCTGCTATGCCTGTTTCTTCCGGGAGAGACCACGAGTGTTCAGCGACGCATGAAACCATGAAGTTATTCAGCGGTTTGGCCAGCATTCTGTATAGTGTTCCTTCTCTGGAACGTGTGGTCAGTGAAAAACAGTCGTCGCTGGTTAACCGCGCATTCTCGATCCCGACCATTCCCCAGTATCGGTCCGGCAGTTCCGCAATGTACTCCGGCAGCATCAGGTGACTGACATCCTTTCGGCTGGTGCCGACAGTCAGAAGCACCCCGGCAGTACCCGACAGAAGCAGGGCTATCGCCATCAGGTTGATCAGTTCAGCGACTGTTTCCACGTATACGCCTCATCGCTGCGCAGGATGGATTATCCCTGGCAGCTTTCGTTGATGACGGTGCCTGGCCGGCTGAAAGAAACCGTCCCGGAGGCGGTTTTGCCGATCATGATGGCTTCGGCTATCACCAGTGGGCTACCAGGTGATTGCGAGCCTGTCCGAATCATGAAGTTCGCTCCGGCCCCGCCCCTGAGATCCGATTCCGTAATCAGATGAGCGGTGGTTTCCATGGGCATAAGTTGGTAAGGGCCGAAACCCTCTGATTCAATGACCCGTCCGGCGGTGTCATAGTAGGCGCCCGATAGAATGACAACCGGGGTGTCCGAGCTCGTGTTACGAAGACTCAACGTGACTGAGAGTAGAACGCCTTGACCTTCCTCCCAGTAGATGTGTGAGTAAGCGGGTACGTAGATGTCGGTAAAACAGCGCAGGGCATCTAGCGTAGCCTGATCAGGTGCGGATCGCTCAGCTTCTGCAGGGTAGAAATCAATACCTGAGTCGATAACGCTGCGTTGACCAAAATAGAAAGTCACGAGCATCAGCGGCGCAATGCCCAGGAACACCAGGGCGATGTTCCGAACTACTATCTGACTTAAGCGTTTGGCCATTCTAACTCTGGTCCGCTCGGTGTGATCCTGTGCGGCACTCTAGCAAGCAGGACTGATCTTTTCACGACATGAGATGTAGAGAGAGCCGGAGGGGCGAGCAGATGTGCAGGAGCGGTCTGGACTCAAATGGATCCAGCACCGATAGCACGTAGCAGTTCGGTAGGACCGGCCCATATCAGCTGTCGCAAAATGATCAGTCTCCCGTTCCTCAAATTTCTCTTGTCTATAATGTTCGTTGCCGGTTCGAACTGCCTGAGTGAGAGTAATAGATGAACGAGTATCTGGAAGTCGCGATTGTGACTTTTCTGGCGCTGCTGCCGATTTCTAACCCATTCAGCACGGTTCCCCTGTATCTATCTTTGACCCGGGGGCAGCAGGAAGACTGGGCCCGGCAGCAGGCGCTGAAGGCCTGCTTCTTTATGGCCGGCATACTGCTCCTGTTTCTCTGGTCTGGTGCGGTCATCATCGAGTTTTTTGGTATCTCCATCCCGGCGATTCGAGTTGCTGGGGGAATGATCATCATGCGGGTGGGATTCAGCATGTTGAGTCCTCAGGATACCTCCGATGAGATCACGGATGAGGCCAAGAAAGAGGCAAAGAAAAAGGATGACATTGCCTTTACGCCGCTCGCTATGCCCTCGTTGAGCGGGCCTGGTTCGATTTCTGTCGTCATCAGCATGGCGGCGGGCTCGGACGACCTGCCTGGCTATACGGCTATCTCCATTGGCATCATCGGCGTGGTGGTTGTGGCCTGGCTCGCCATGCGGGGGGCGCCGATGATATCTCGCGTTCTGGGCGTGACGGGTTTGGACGCGCTGACCAGAATCATGGGATTTCTGCTCATCTGCATCGCTTTCCAGTTCGTCTTTGATGGCCTGGGCGGTTATCTGGGGAGCGAGCGATTTCTGGAACCAATTCTGGAGATTGTGGAGCCGGTGTTCGAGAATACGGGTTCCTGAGTGATCACTACCGTATAGATGGCCGCTGACCGAGAGTCGCCACCGAGCGCTGAGAAACACGAACGCTTCCCGCTCGGCGCCCAGGTGCTGACAGCACTGGTGTTGGGAATCTTCACCGGACTTTTTTTTGGTGAGCTCGCGGCATCTCTGGAAGTTGTGGGCGTGGGCTTCATCAGGCTGCTGCAGATCACAGTCATCCCCTATATCACGGTGGCTCTGATTACCGGCCTCGGACGCCTTGAATCTGCTGATGTGAGGCAGCTCCTGCTCAAAGGTGGCGCTGTGCTGCTGGCGCTCTGGGCAATTGCCATAACGGTCGTTTCCCTGCTCGAACTCTCCTTTCCTGACTGGCCAACCCGATCGTTGTTTCAGAAGAGCTCGCTGGAAACCGCTGCTCCCCCTGATTTCCTCCAGCTCTACATTCCTTCTAATCCATTCTTCTCGCTTGCCAACGGCATTGTTCCGGCGGTGGTTGTGTTCAGTGTGTTGATTGGTATTTCACTATCCGCCTCGAACAACAAGGCTGCGTTGATCGAGCCCCTGTCGCTGTTTGGTGAGGTGCTCTCAAGAATTACCAGTTTCGTCGCCAGGCTTTCACCGGTTGGTGTCTTTGCGTTGATGGCCAACATGGTGGGCACCATGAGTTTTTCAGACCTTGCGCGGCTGCAGGTCTACGTAGTGATCATGGTGCTCCTTCTGGCCATTCTGGGCTTATGGATCCTGCCAGGGCTGGTCTCCAGTTTGACGCCGGTGGGACATCGGCAGTTGCTTCAGCGGCTGAGGGCTCCTCTGATTACCGCCTTTGCAACGGGGAGTTCGCTCGTTGTCCTACCCATGCTCACGGAAATCTGTAAAGAACTCGTTGCCGAAAGTCGGAAGGCGGCGGATGAGGATGGTGAGGTTTCCGCTCACGAAGTGGACGTCATAGCCGGTCTGCCAGAAGACGAAGCGAGTGAGCCCGAGGAGCCTGATCCTACCGTCTCTTCAGTCGGCGTTCTGATTCCCGCGTTCTATAGCTTCCCAACGGTCGGGAACGTGATGACGCTGGGATTTGTGATCTTCGCCGGGTGGTACATCGGCGCGCCGGTGTCAGGTGACAATTACCCGACGGTGATTGGTGCAGGCATTGTCAGCCTGTTTGGTGGTCCATCGCTCGCGATCCCATTCACACTTGGGCTGGCCGAGCTTCCCCGGGATCTTTTTCAGGTATTCCTTTCCATAGACGTGATCGTGAGTCGCTTCACGACCTTCGTGTCTGCCATGCACTACTCAACGATCGCACTCGTCGGCACCTTTGCTATTGCCGGACTCATCCGTCCGCATTACTGGCGGCTCACGAGTGTTGCCGTCATTGGGGTTCTATTGGTCGGTGTTTCTCTGCTCGGTGTGCGGGCGTTCTACAGCCATGTGGTAGTTGTGCCCTATACGATGGACGAGTACCTGAGAGGATTGCGCAATCTGCGTGATGCGGGGGTGCGCGTTGTGCATAAGGAGTTTCCGGTATCAGTTCGAGAGCACCCTCGATCCGTTGAGGAGATCACCAGCAGCGGGGTGCTCCGCGCCTGCTATTCCGATGGCAACTACCCACTTTCGTTTTTCAATAGATCAGAAGAGTTGGTGGGTTTCGATATTGAGATGGCCCACAGCTTCGCGGGTCGGCTGGGTGTGGATCTGGAGTTTCTTCCCGTTCAAGGCGACGATGATCTCGTCAACGGATATTGTGATGTGCTGTTTAACTCGCAGGTTCTGGCGCTGGATCGTGCAACGAGGGGCGTGTACACAGAGCCTTACGACAAGATCACGCTGGCCTTTATCGTGCCTGCCGGGCAGCGCGATGAGTATTTCTCCTGGCGTCAGATCAGACAGCGGGGCGATCTGGAGGTTAGCCTGACCTCATTTCAGAACCTGCAGCGCGAAGTGGTGAATCGGCTGCCAGACGCTACGCCGGTTCCTATCGATTCGTTCGTGGAACAGCAACGGTACTTCGAATCTGAGAGTGACAGCCAGAGGGCCTTTTTGGATTCGGCAGAGGAGGGTGCAGCCTGGACGGTTCTATATCCGCAGTACACGGTTGTTGTCCCGAGACCCGTGGTGCAGCTTCCCGTCGCCTATATGGTTGCGAGCGATAACACCTCGCTTCTTGGCGCTATGAACGAATGGCTCCGAATCGAGCAGGCGACCGGTGATATCGAGGAGATTTACGACTATTGGGTGCAGGGAAAGACACAGCAATCCCGTCCTCCTCGGTGGTCTGTTGTTCGCGATGTTCTGGGATGGATTGAATAGCCCGAGCGGTGATTAACCTTGCGGACTCGTATAGACGATCAGCAAACGACCGTCACCGAGCAACCCGCCTGATTGACCGCGGTGGACGATGGAGACCGATTCACCGAGCGCTCGAGGCAGATTCACAAATAAGCCATTGGTGGTTAGGGGATAGGGCAAGCTGATCCCTGTTCGGCTCCTTCGTTGGATGGCTTAGTTGCTATGAGAGCAGCCTTCGATAGCGAACCCTGATGCCCCAGTTTTTGCCCCAATTCTATTGGGGCTTGCTGGATCCTGCTGGCTGCTACCTCAAGTAGATCAATAGGTTAGGCCCACTACGGACCAGCACAAACCACTGGTACCGGGTTCGAGTCCCGTCCGCTCCGCCATTTCCCACACTCAAGTTTCGTAGCCGCTAGCTGAAAAATTCGGAGAGGTTGAGTTTGGCTTCGAGCACCCTACTTGCGTGCTGGATGAGGTATTCGCTGTTAACTATGTGTCGGGTCGCTCAATCCTGTCAGCGACCGCTACGACTCCCACGATTCAATTAGCGCAAGATCGACTAGGGTCGGGCTTGTGCCTGCCAATACTGAATCGCCTGTACTGGGTCGGAGGAAGCTCTTTTTGCTTTCACGCGGAATTGATTCGTAGGGATGTATGAATTTCAGGTACAAGCTACTGCGTACTAGAGCCGACAGGGAAACACGCCATGCGCATAGAAGGGCCACGCAAACTCAGAGCTTCCGCTTGGATCTATGAGCCTAAGTTGAACGGACTTCCTGTGCGAGAGGAAACTCTCATCCCCACAGCTTCGGGAGGCTTCGCCGTCAACTCCAGGACGATACTTGCGGGAACTGTCGCGCTTCACCAGGCGAATATCGGCTCGCAGGCGCTCGGCGTTACCGTTCTGCGAAAGGAGTACGTGGGGTTCATGATCCCCCTGGTTTCCTCTGGTGAGTTTCTATTGAACGGCGAACCGATCAACTGCCGGGATCTCTATATCTCGGCGAACACCGACGCGTTTCATGTCAGCGGCGACGCTCGCGTCAACCTCGGAGCTGGCATGCCGAAACGCCCGTTCCTGGAAACTATTGCGGCTCTGCGCGGCGTTCCAGTTGACGACCAACTGGTCACCCGGGTGAAGCTCTCGACACTGCAAGGCATGCGGCTCCGAGAAGCACTCCAACAGGTACTGGCACACAGACAACGTGACGCCACTCAAGGCGAGCTTGGCGATCTGATCATGCAGCCGATCATAGATGCCGTTCTCTCTGCTGACAGCAAGGTGGAAGAGGTCAGAGGGAACTGGTGGCGAAACGAGAAGAGGATCGTCGATCTTGCCGAAGATTTTTTCGCGATGGCCGCGGGCGGGCCTCTCTCTCTCGCAGACCTCTGCAGGGCGAGCGGTGTCAGTAAGAGCACGTTGTATCGAGCTTTCGCGAACGTCTGCGGTATGCCACCGCTGGCGTATTTCTACAAACGCAGGCTCACTGCCGCGCGCTCACATCTGCTCAGATCACGGCCGCGGAACGGCGGCGTTACGCAGGCGGTGATGGCGTCCGGCCTCTCGGATCTCAGTCGCTTCTCGATTGACTACCGCAGACTTTTTGGTGAATCGCCTTCCGTAACTCTGAAGTCCACCCTCGGCTGAGGGGATTTTTCACCAAGGCAACGCGATCACCGGCGTAATCTGAAACCGAATCTGATAGTCCGTGCCGAAGTTCTCTGGCGACTCCAGATAGTGCCAGTACTGCAACGAGAACTTCCAAGGCGTCTTTCCCAGCACCGTGGTCTTAGACACGCCAATGCCGAGCGGTACCGTCCAACGGTTGCCGCTTTCTGCCTCGTGGTTATAGGACCAAGTTGGCTGCGCTTGAATCTGCCAGGCGTTTTTCAAGTTGATGGTGTAGAAGTACTGGCCACCGGTGATGCTGGTGTCGAAGCTGTCTTCCCCTGCCACATCCCACTGGTGATTTACCATCAGACCAACAAATCCCCATTTTCCGCCTTGTCCGATCAGTACTTCCGGGCCGAGCAGATACTGGTCCAGGCCCACCCGATCATCGGTTGCGGTAGGTAGCGTGCCGACCAGTCCCCCGACTAACACGGTTCCGGATTCGAAGGAGTGTCCAATTGCCACATCGAAGCTGATGTCCCCCAACTGGGTGCCTGTTTCACCAAAGTCATCTGGAAAGACGTCGCCCTCCGGCGGCACAGACTCTCCCGCCACGATGGGTACCGGCTGATCGACGAGTACGGGGATCAGTGGCCGCACGAACAGGTTTGTACCGTCTGCAATCGGGTAGGGCAGGATCGGTTGAAAGCTGATTTTCCAGGCTGACTGATCGTCGGCGCCGGGCGTGCTTCCGCGGTACTTCACGTAGTCGACTGGAAAGGCAAGCGAACCGAGGGACGTATTCGGATTGGCAAGCTGCCGTGCGACTTCCTCAACCGATGGGGCCTCCTCTGCCTGCAGTGAGGCGCTGTGCAAAAGACTGCTGCATAGCGACAGGCTGATCACGAGATATGTCACACGGGAGGCGGTAACCCTGCGGCTCACAACGTGTTCTTGTAGATTTTGCCGTCTTTCATGATCAGGACCAGGTTCTGGGCAGGATCAGAAAGCAGGCCGATATCCTCCAGAGGATTGCCGTCGACGATCAGGAGGTCTGCATAGGCGCCGGGTTCTATCACCCCGAGCGGGCCGTCCTGATAGTTGTTGCGCTCGCCGCTGTGCGCAAACAGTTCTGCGTTGATGGATGTGGTCTGAAGGAGTATTTCATAAGGTGTGAAGTACTCAGCGCGGGCGAGAAACTCCATGGGCTGAAGGCTGGCCAGCTCGATGTCGCCGAGAAGATCAGTACCCCACGCCATTTTGACCCCGACCTTCTTTGCGTTCTCATAGCCACGGCGAGCGGCACCCTGTGCCAACAGGTACTTTGGTTCTGCCTGTGTTCCTGCCATGCCTGCTTGTTCTGGTGTGACGTTGAATGCGAGGAACTGAGTAGAGAAGATGACGTCGTTCTCCTTCATCAACCTGAAGGTCTCTTCAGACGCGAACAAGCCGTGTTCTACAGACTTAACCCCGGCGTTAATCGCGCTGACAATGGACTCATCTGTGTACGCGTGGATGGTGGCGTAAGTTCCCCAGCGGCGAGCCTGCTCCACAATCGCTTCCAGCTCTTCTGTTGAGTACTCTGTGACATCCAGCGGGTCGTGTGGGCTCATGATGCCACCGCTGCCCATGATCTTGATCTGAGAGGCGCCGGAGCGAAGGATCTCGCGGGTTGCTTTAAGCACCTCTGGAACCCCATCGGCAAAGATGGTCCAGCCGGACAGGTAAGCCTGATCGACCTGTCCGGTGAAATGGGAAGACCGATACTTCATTCTTGGTTCGAAGTCGCCATGGCCTGATGTCTGTGAGATGAACGCACCGGAAGATAGAATTCTCGGCCCGGGCACCAGACCATCATCAACTGCCTTCTTCAGACCGAGCGCCGGCCCGCCGAGGTCACGTACTGTGGTGAAACCTCTCAGGAGCATCTCCTCCGCATTGCGTGCTGCAAGGACGCCTGTGTAGACGTCAGGTTGGTCGAAGATGAGCGTTTCAAGCGCATCATTCATTACTATGTGGGTATGGGCGTCGCTGAGACCGGGCATCAGGGTTCTGCCATTACCGTCGATAACGAGGGCATCAGGTGCATCGATCGGGTCTTGTGAGACCTGTTTGATCAGGTTCTCCTCAATCAGCACGTTAGCGTTCTCTATCCGCTCTTCATTGACGCCATCGAAAACATGAACGTCTGTAATCAACACCGTGTTGTGCTCGACTGCTGCCAGATTCGTGTGGCCCAGCAGCAGGAGGATTGCCAGCAGCAGTGATCGCTGGCTGAGTGGGTTTGTCAGTGCGTTTTCCACTAGGTTCCTCCGGTAGCCATCAGCTCACAGCGTGTTTTTGTAGACTTTGCCGTCCTTCATGATCAGCACCAGGTTCTGGGCAGGATCAGTAAGCAGACTGATGTCCTCGAGAGGATTGCCATCGACGATCAGGAGGTCTGCATAGGCGCCGGGTTTTATCACCCCGAGCGGGCCGTCCTGGTAGTTATTGCGCTCGCCGCTGCGCGCGAACAGTTCTGCGTTGATGGAGGTGGTCTGCAGGAGGATCTCGTAGGGCGTGAAATACTCGGCACGTGCAAGAAACTCCATGGGTTGGAGTCTTGCCAGCTCGATGCCCCCGAGTATGTCTGTGCCCCATGCCATCTTGACGCCGACCTTCTTCGCTCTTTCATAGCCGCGGCGGGCCGCACCCTGCGCCAGGAGGTACTTCGGCTCAGCCGGTGTGCCTGCCATGCCGGCCTCTTCCGGTGACACGCTGAAGGAAAAGAACTGTGTGGAGAAGATGACGTCGTTTTTCTTCATGAGTCTGAAAGTCGATTCCGACGCGAATAGACCGTGCTCCACTGACCGCACACCTGCGTTAATTGCGTTGACGATCGACTTGTCGGTGTAGGCGTGGATGGTGGCGTAAGTTCCCCAATGTTCAGCTTCACGCACGATCGCTTTCAGCTCTTCGGGGGTGTACTCGGTCACATCCAGAGGATCGTGTGCACCGGTTACGCTGCCACTCCCCATGATCTTGATCTGGGTCGCGCCTGAGCGGAGGATTTCGCGCGTCGCCTTCTGCACTTCAGGCACGCCGTCGCCAATCACCGTCCAACCCGATATGTACGCCTGATCTACCTGTCCGGAGTAGTGAGAGGAGCGGTATTTAAGCCTGGGCTCAAAGTCGCCGTGTCCCGACGTTTGAGAAAGAAACATGCCCGCCGGCAGTATTCGAGGACCTGGAACCAACCCATCGTCGATGGCCTTTTTCAAGCCAAGAGCCGGCCCGCCCAGGTCCCGTACGGTTGTGAACCCACGGAGCAGCATCTCCTCGGCGTTGAGCGCTGCAAGCACGCCCGTGTATACGTCGGGCTGATCGAAGATGAGCGTTTCAACATTGTCGTTCCAGACAATGTGGGTATGGGCGTCACTCAGACCCGGCATCAGCGTTTTGCCGCCTCCGTCGATCACCAAGGCGTCAGGCGCATTAATTACGTCCTGTGAGACCTCTTTGATCAGGTTGTCTTCAATCAGGACGTTAGCGTTCTCTATTCGCGCTTTGCTGACGCCATCGAATACATGAACATCTCTGATCAACACCGAGCTGTGTTCATCGGCCAGCGCGTTGGCGCTGCTCAAAACCGAAACACTCAGCAGAAATAGAATCTGATTCCGTATGTGAGCTCCCAAGGTTGCCATTGTGTGTCTGCCTTTGTGATTAACGACGTGGAGGTGTCCGCTTACCCGATACGCTCAGAAGGCGACGCGAGCTCGCAGACCGAACACCAGAATGCTGCTGTCCTCCGGGTTGAGTGCCGGATCAACCAGATACTGGAGGCTTGGCGTAAGCTGAATGCGCTGACTCAGCTGCAACCGGTAATAGGTTTCGAAGGTGTACTGGTCGTTCAGCTCCGCTCCAAACGTATTTTCGTTGGGTTTGGCCCAGTTGAAGCCGAAACCAAAGAAGCCGATGGAGTTGGAGGGTTTAAAACCGAAGCCGGTGCTTACGGATGCCTCGTAGAGCGTGCCGCCATCCTCTGACAACCCGATCCGAACGAAGGGAAACCAGTGGTTACCCAGGACGCCGGCTGCAGAGAAGTTCATGCCCCAGCCATCGGGCTGGCCAATTTCTGTGCGCTCGTCGATCTGCCAGGCGGTAACGTGGAAGTTGTCGAGGAACACGATGTCACGGGACAAGGCATAGCCAAGCTCCAGTGTTTTGAGCGTTTCGAAGTCTTCGAAAAAAGAATCAACACCGCCCATGAGGTCCGTTGCGTCAGCATTCGCATCGACGATGCTCGCTGATGCATAGAGATTCTCTGTGAGGAAACTCGCCGCCATGAATCCGAAAGCGCCGTCAGGGTAGGTGCTGATGGCCCCGGCACCGGTAACGAAGACCAGATTGCTGAAATCTTCCCAGGGGCTGGCCAACGCGTATGCGTCGGTGTAGTCGGTAAAGTCGAGCCAGCCGCCGTATAACACGCTCTGCCCTTCGTTGAACGCCTGGCGCCAGTGCAGGTGTGTGATCCGGTTACCCTGATCGCTGAGGAGCGGATTCAGGAGACCTACATAACCCAGTTCGAAACCAAAGTCCGTCACCGCAACGTCGCTGTAGGCGTGGCGGTTTTCCAGCTTGAAGACGATGCCACCCGCGTTTTTGGTGCCGTTGCCGATGATGTCCCAGCGGCCGTAGATCCTTAGAGCGCCGGACGATGAACGATCTTCGCCGATGCTGTTCTCATCAGCCCAGAAACCCAGGGCAGTGTAATCAGCGGCTATCTGGAGCCCGGTCTTCTTCTGCAGGCGGACTTTCCAGTCGTCCCAGTCTTCCAACCCGTGCAGCTCGAGAAGATTCTCTTTCGGTTCCAGGTCCGACTGCACCTGATTGGCAGGCTCGGTGGGGCTCAGGGTCGACTGTATGTATTGACCGTCAGCGCCATCTGAATCGCTCGGCGGCGCGCTTTCGGGATGGGCGGCTGATGCGACAGCTGAGGCTGTCGCCAACACCAATACGCATGAGACCGTCCGATGGCCCATACCGGCTTCCTTTCCTTTCGAGACGGTCCATTTTTTGGCAATTTCGATTCGATTGACTATGCAGATCTTCCCAGAGTGATCGATGGGCCGATTTGCAACGAACTAAAGACGTTCATCCATCTGGTTACACTCCTTCCACGGCATTTAGGGTCCCCCCAAATGCCTCAATGTGTAACCTATGTCTCCGGTATTCGGTGTTACCTATGTGTCGGGTAGCTCACCCTACGATAACAATCGTTTACGCGACGTCCATTTCAGACGGACCCAATCCGGACCCTACTCAGGTCGTCACGACTATGCTGGCTCGGAACAAGCGCCATACACGTTCCATGCTGGCAGCGAAGTCCTTATCGGGATCGACCATGGCCAGAACCAACACCCCTTCGAGCATTGCGAGCATTGCTTCTGCCGTTTCTGCTGCCGGAGTGCTGCGGAGTTGGCCCTGCTCGATCCCCGCCGTAATGATCTCGCTCAGTTGGATCAGGGTGGATTTGTACAAGATCTGCAACCGCGGTCGGAGATCCGGGTGCGAGAGAAACTCCACCATCATGCCGTGGGGAATGTTCTGGTGCTCGAACTCAGCAGCCGCTGCCCGACAGTAGTCATCGAGGCGGGCTAAGGGATCCAGTTCTGCGCTCTCTTTGAACCGCTCTGCCACCCGTTTGTCCCAACGATCCAGGATGGCCAGCAGCAGTTCGTCCTTACTCCGGAAGAATCGGTAGAGGCTGCCTTTCGAAAGCCCCGATTCTTCGGCGACCTTATCCATCGTGGTCTGGTGATAGCCGTAGTCGGCGAAACATCGCATGGCCGCATCCATCAGCTGGGCGTGTCGGATTTCCGGGGGAGCATGCTTCGAGCCGCGTCGAGTCAGGCGTGTCGAGTCATCTGAATGTGCTGGATCGGTACCCGTCATATTTCACTCTGTCTCGGGGCTGAGAGGGTTGAAAAGGACTGCCTAGTCAGTTTTAATTATAGCTTCACATCAATCCGGGAACCAGCTTCATGGCCGCGAAACCGGAGCTAACAGAGTTGGATCTGCTCGATCCCTGTCTGCACGCTGAGGATGCCCACTGGCCTGTCTTCGAGGCGCTGCGCCGCCAAGACCCGGTGCATTATCACGAATCCTCCCGTGCGGGTCCTTACTGGTCGCTCACCACCTTCGATCACATCATTACGGCGGAGAAACACCCGGAAATCTTCTCGTCCGCCAGCGGGATTGTCATCGAGGATTACCCGGCTGAGCTTTCGCCCGCTGAGGTGGACGGATTCATCTCGATGGACTCTCCGGAGCATGAAGCGGCACGATCGGTGGTGCAGCCTGTGGTGGCGCCAAGAAACCTGGCGCAGATGGAGTCCCTGATCCGGGAGCGGGTGATCGACATTCTCGATCAGCTGCCCGTGGGCACACCTTTCAATTGGGTGCCTGCCGTTTCGATCGAACTCACCACCCGCATGCTGGCGACCCTGTTCGATTTTCCCTTCGAAGAGCGGGCCAATCTGACTCGCTGGTCGGACATCATCGCCGGTGATTCGGAAGTGGTGTCCGAGGAGGAACGATATGCCGCGATGATGGAATGTCTGGCCGCCTTTCTCCCGTTGTGGGATGCCCGAAAGGGCTACAGCGATGGCCTCGATCTGATTACGCTTCTTGCCAACGGCGAGGCGACCGAGAACATGACGCCCGAGGAACTGATGGGGATGCTCACGCTGCTGATCATCGGTGGCAATGACACCACACGAAACTCCATTACCGGTGGTGTCCTGGCGCTCAATACCCACCCTGTCGAATATGAGAAACTCCGTGCCGATCCATCTCTCATATCCAGCATGGTGCCGGAGATCATCCGTTGGCAGACACCACTCGCCTATATGCGCCGCACGGTCACTCAGGATACGGAACTCGGCGGCAAACGTTTGAGGGCTGGGGACAAGGTTGCTCTATGGTTCGTGTCTGGCAACCGTGATGAGTCGGCGGTCGAGCGCGCCAATGAGTTCATCATCGACCGGAAAAACCCGCGACATCATCTTTCCTTCGGATTTGGCCTGCACCGCTGCATGGGTAATCGCCTGGCGGAGATGCAACTGCGCATCGTCTGGGAAGAGGTAATGAAGCGATTCAGCTTCGTAGAGCTGGTGGGTGATCCGGTTCGGATTCGCTCCAGCTTCATCCGAGGCTACTCGGAACTGCCCGTGATCCTGCGCAGATAGCAGTCGCCGAGGTCTAATGTGAGCACAACCGTAAAAGTCCTGATCGCGCTGGCGGTCGTTTTCATTCTGCTGGCACTGCTTGCTCGCCAGATGCTGACCACCAGTCTTTCCAAGGAGGCGCTCAGCCAATACGCCTACAGCACCCTGACCCTGCCGGATGGCATGCAGGTCAACTACCGGATTCAAGGCAACGAAGATGGCGTCAACCTGCTGCTAATTCATGGCGGAGGTGATTCGTTGGACACCTGGCAGCCCTGGGCCGACATCCTGGGTGAGCACTATCGAATCGTTACGGTCGATCTGCCAGGTCACGGTCTTACCGATCCGGATCCTGAAAAAGCCTACGGGCGGTGGCTGTTCGCCCGGTTTATTGCCGATTTCGTCGATGCGCTCGAACTGGATCAGTTTGTCATCGGCGGTAACTCTTACGGTGGCGAGACGGCATTGCGCTACGTGATCGACAATCCCGGCCGGGCCATCGCCATGCTGCTGGTGTCTTCCGGGGGTTATCTGGGTGAGGTGCCTGAATCGGAAGCAGAAATGATGGCAACGCTCGATTCGCCGCTACGGCCGTTGTTTCCCTATCTGATGACCCGGGAAGCCCTGGCAGATTCACTGAAGGAGTACTATCTGGAATCGGCCCTCACACAGGAGATAGTGGATCGCACCTTCGATCTTGGCCGTTACGAGAAAAACCGCTACACCTTCTACGAGATGGTGGAGTTCCAGGCAGAAACTTACCGAGACATCGAGGGGGTTGAGAAGATCGACATTCCTGTGTTGCTGCTATGGGGGCGGCACGATCGGGTCTGTCCGCCATGGATGGCGGAGCGCTTTAACCAGGAGATCGCGGATAGCGAGCTGATTATTTACGAGAATGCCGGACACATCGCCATGGCAGAAAATACGGAAGAGAGCGCCCGGGATGCACACGAGTTTCTTCTTTCCCGGGGGATCGGTGTAGCTCCGGTCGCAGAGGTACCACAGCAGCCTATTGATACCTGACATGATCAGGTTTTTGATCTGGTTAGTCGTTGTTCTCGCCCTGTTGATGGTGCTGTTTCTGGCGTTGTTCTTCCGGGGTGATCTTTCCAGGGCCGAACTGAGCGATTACATCAGTGCGGAATCCGAGTTTCTGGAACTCCCGATGGGTGCGGACGTGCACTACCGCGATGAGGGAAATCCGGACGGCCCAGTCCTGGTCATGCTCCATGGCGGCTTTGGCTCGCTGCACAACTGGGAAGTGTGGGTGCCGCACCTCGAGGATCGGTATCGGTTGATATCGATGGACCTGCCCGCCCATGGCCTGACCGGTCGGGTAGATGGCGATCTGTATACCCGGGCGCATATGGTGAGGCTGGTTCGCGAGTTGCTCGATGCGCTGGGCGTTGAACGCTTCACGCTTGCCGGGCACTCCATGGGCGGAGGTGTGGCTCTTGCGTATGCCCTGGAGTTACCGGAGAAAGTTGAATCGATCGTCCTGGTAGGTGCAGAAGGCGTACCACCGCCAGGGGGGTACGATTTCGAAGGATCATTCTTCGAGGACTACACAGAGCGGGAAAAAAGGATTGCGGACAAGACTCTGTCTCTCAGCGAGCGATTCATGACAAAGCTGGCAAGCCCCTGGGCTGTGGGCGCGGCGCTGAAGAGCATGGTCGGTGACGAGTCGCTCGTCACCGGCGAGACTGGAGAACGCTTCGGTCGGATCCTCCGCCACGACGGAAATCGGTTGGCCATTGTCCTCATGTTCCGTCAGTCCCTTGCTGCCATGGACACGAAGGAGGATCTTGCGCCGCGCATGCATGAAATTGCCGCTCCGGTGCTCATCCTTCAGGGTGAGGTCGATCCACTGGTGCCGCCGGTGGTTGGGCAGCGATTTCATGATCTGATCTCGAACAGCGAATTGAGGTCGTACGAAAACGTTGGCCACATGATCATGATGGAAGCGCCGGCGCAAACGGCGGATGATGTAGACGCTTTCCTGAGGAACCAGCGGAGGATGTAGTTGGTCACAGAAGTCGAACTCGCCGATGACCAGGTCCAGCAGTCGGTTCTGGTGGCAAAACCCGGGGAGGCTAGAGATGGCTTCGAGATAGATCAGTTTATGTATCGGCTTGAGTCGCAGACGGAGTGAGTCATTCGTGAATTTTGGAGTGAAGACCCCAACACAGCATCGTGATTGGGAGGGGATCGTTGAGGTCTGGAAGCAGGCGGATGAAGTGGAGCCTTTCACCAGTTGCTGGAATTTCGACCACTTCTACCCTTTTTTCGGAGATTCTGACGGCCCCTGCCTGGAGTCCTGGGTGACTCTGACGGCCCTGGCCAGCGCAACGAAGCGGGTTCGTATTGGTTGCATGGTGACTGGTACCCCATACCGGCATCCGGCGCTCACGGCGAACATGGCTGCGACATTGGACATCGTCTCCAATGGCCGATTGGATCTCGGCGTTGGCGCGGGGGTGTCCGAGCTCGAGTGTGATGCCTACGGCTTTGAATTGCTGCCTCTTAAAGCCAGGATGGATCGGTTTGAAGAGTCCGTTCAGATCATCAAGTCGTTGCTGACTCTTGAGTCTACGACTTTCGAAGGTCAGTACTATCGGCTGAAAGAAGCACGATGCGAACCCAAAGGTGTACAGCCTGGTGGACCGCCGATTGTCATCGGTGGGGGCGGGGAAAAGCGAACACTCCGAATTGTTGCGAAGTACGCCGATCATTGGAATCTGGCAGTCAGCACACCCGAGCAGTTTGTGCATAAGCGGGCGGTACTGGCTGAACATTGCGAGGCGGTGAACAGAAATATCGACGACATAGAGAGCTCTGTTCAGATCTTCGTCGGGCCGAACCAGGATCCGAGCCAGATAGCGGATCTGTCCGGTCAGCTTGGGGATGCAGGGGTTCAAACTATTTTGTTCAACCTGCATGAATCTGTTGGCGCAAATGCTATTGAGCCCCTTGGGCGTGCAATAGAACCGATGGTCTCGCCGTAGCAAGCGAGATCGTCGCGCGCCTTTCTCGGCAGTCGAATCTGGGGAATAGACCGGAGCAAGCTGGATCTGCGCTGTCGGAGCCTATCCTTGACTTCATGTAAAGGCGTAAACACCATTTCGTGGACCAGCATCAGTGGAGTCTCGAGTGTCTACCCGAAAACCGTTCGCCCCGCTACTCGTCTCGTTGTTTCTGTCTGGGACTGCCATTGCGTCAGGCGGGATGCACGTTGAGAACTTCCGCCTGCTGGACCACGCGGGGCAATCGCACGAGCTGTACTACTATCGCGACGCGCCGGCGATCGCGCTCCTGGTCTACGGCGCTGAGTGCCAGTCCAGCCATCGTTCGTTTGCCGACGTCGGGCGTGCCTTCAGAAGTGAAGGCGTTGAGCTGTTTATGCTTGCTTCCGGTGCCCCTCGTCGCTCATTCGCACCTGCAGATTCAGACGTTCCTGTTCTCATTGATGCGACTGGAATTGTTGGCGAGTCTCTATCGGCCATGACGCCGGGGGAAGTTATCGTCATAGATCCTCAGTCATGGCGCGTTGCGTACCGGGGGGGAGTCGGCGAATCTGCTGCGGGTCCTGCCGATGGAACAGGGCTACACACTGCGCTCACCAGCCTTGTTAACAACCAAACGGTGGAAACATCGATCACTGATTGGGAAAGCTGCGGCAGCGCGACGGCAGGCTCGGAGCACGAACAGGGTTCCGGCATCTCATATGCCGATGATGTGGCGCCAATCCTTCTGGAAAAGTGTGTGAACTGCCACCGAGAAGGAGGCATCGGCTCCTGGGCGATGACGGACTACAACATGGTTCGGGGGTTCGCGCCGATGATCCGAGAAGTGGTCAGAACACACAGAATGCCGCCATGGCACGCGGATCCGGAAATCGGACATTGGTCTAACGATCGCTCGCTGACGAACGAGGAAGTTCGGACACTCGTCCATTGGGTTGAGGCGGGCGCGCCTCATGAGGGAGAGTCAGATCCGCTGGCGGAAGCAGAGTTGAGCTTCCCAACCTGGGAAGTCGCCAAAGTTCTGGGTGAGCCTGACTACGTCATCGAACTGCCGGCGACAGAGATACCGGCGACCGGTGTGCTCGATTACATGGACGTTTATGTGGATAACCCCATTGGCCGTGACGTGTGGGTCCAGGCGGCCGAGATTCTGCCCGGTGATCGAACGGTGCTGCATCACACAATCACGACATATGGGGAGCGCACGTGGTTCGACAAGCTGATCGGCGACATCAGCAAGAAGGGCGCTCTTCGTCACTACGCGCCTGGCATCAATGCCCGCCCGTTCCCCGACGATACTGGGATATTCCTGCCGAAGGACTCGACCTTTGAGTTCCAGATGCACTACACCACCACAGGTAAAGCAACGGTAGATCAAACCAGGATGGGAATCTGGGTTTACGACGAGCCGCCTGCACACAGCATGCAGTCGTTTTTCCTGCAGAACCGTGGAATCAGCATTCCCGCACATGCCAGCAATCACAAGGAAGAAAAGTCGGCCGTGATACCGAAAGATGCGCTGTTGTATAGCCTGTTGCCTCACGCGCACTATCGCGGCAAGGCAGCTGAGTTTCGTGCGATCTACCCGGACGGGACGGAAGAAGTGCTGCTATCGGTGCCCAACTATGATTTCAACTGGCAAACCGCGTATGAGTTCTCGGAACCGAAGTTCGTCCCCGCTGGAACAAGACTGGTTCAAACGAACTGGTGGGACAACTCCTCACGTAACCTCGCCAATCCTGATCCATCGAAGGATGTGGAGTGGGGCGATCAGTCTTGGGAAGAGATGTTGTTTGGTGAGGTGACGCTCAGATTCCTGGATGCGCCAGATGCCGCGCGCCCGGTCACGGAAGTCAGTCAGCGTTAGCCCGGTATCGCAAAATCGCAAACGGTCATCTCTGAAGGTGTAACACCGCGATCATGTCAGCGGCTTCCTCCTCCCTCAAGTTGGCTGGAACCAGGCCGCCGGGCCCTGGGGCGCATTCAAGTGTGGGTCGGTGTGCTCTTCTCCCGAAACACAGGGACCATTGCGTTCCAGACGCCGTCCGCAAGACGTCTGTGGTACAGCGCCGCGAGAACGTGAACGATGACCAGGTTGACGCTCGCCCAATAGAACGCTTCATGCGCCCAGAGCACGGTCGCAAAGATCATTCCTTCCCTTGTTCCGGAAGCGAACATGCCACCGATCATCAACCCCGTGATCGCAAGCATCGCCAGGCTCAGGTACATCCCCAGATGAACGAATCGAGCCAGCCGGGAGATTGTCCTGTCCGCGTCACTGGGCAATGCGGTGGGTCGAGTGCTTCGCATGTAGATAAAACGAACCAGCAGAATGAGCAGGAAGATCGTGGCGAATACGATCTCTTCGATCAGGAACGCCTGGTCCTCCAGTTCATCCACTTCATCGACCTGCTTGGCGAGACCGTAGGCGATGACGAATATGAACCCCCAGTGAAAGAGGCGGGCAATGAGCGTATGCGGCACCACCTTCGGTTGAGCTTCCGTTGCTTCATTTGCCGTTGTGCTTTTCATGCTACTTCCACCTGATTGAGGGAACACACATTGAGCACAGTAACGTTGGCCTGGTTAACGCCGGGTTAACCGAGCGCTTACTGCTCGCGCACCTTTATATTCCTGAAGCTGACCGTGTCGCCGTGATCCTGGAGAAGGATCTTCCCTTCGGGGCCCTGGCAGAAGGCCGGCCAGACGTCGTATTTGCTCTTGGCCACCAACGATCGGAACATCTGGCTGTGCCGGTCGAATTCGACCGTTCTTTCGTGGTTGAGCCAATGCTCTACCTTGCCGTCCGTTGAAACGATCCGGCCGTGGTTCCACCTCCCGGTGCCCTTGAACTGCTTGGCCCTGCCTGGGACGGACAGGTTGTCGGCGGTTATCAGGTCATAAAGCGATCCAAGCGTGCGGTTTCCGGCAACTCCTTCCCTGGCGTCGGGGTGGCGTTGGTCATCCAGAAGCTGAAACTCACAGCCGATGGCGAACCCTTGGCCTGCGTCCTGGCCGCGATCGACGAAGTACTTAACGCCGCTGTTGGCTCCGTCCGTGAGCCTGAACTCAAACTCCAGCTCGAAGTTTCGGAAGCTGTCTTCGGTCACGATGTCGCCTGGACGGCTCGAACTCCCGGCAGTCGTCCGGTGAATCGTTAACTCTCCGTTGTCCATCGTCCAGCCACTTTCAGGAAAGCGGTCATGCCGCGCGCCGACCCAGCCGCTGCTGCTTTCACCGTCCCAAAGCAGGCGCCAGCCCTGCCTGACTTCGTGCTTGGTCAGCGTGTTCTGCAGGTAGCTGATCTCAGTGATTTCAGGATCACGACTGGTTCTATGGTTCTCGAGGTTGTCGGTCATGATGCGCAGGTTTCGCCAGCGTACTGTCTTGCCAACGAACGCATCGTCTCTGATGGAGTGAACCTGCAGCGCGATGAACCCTTCCGCGGTGACGGCGTCGATAAGATCCGACGTTTGCACCCCATTCACCCACACCCGGAATGACTCGCCAACCGCTTCCACGCGAAAGTGGTTCCAGTCACCGTTGCGGAAAGCGCTTCGGCCCTTCTCATTGCGGGAAAGCGGGTACAGCCATCCCCGTCGCCGCTCGTCGTAAATACCTCCGGTAAATCGCCTGGGCGTCGCATCTATCTCAACCTGGTAACCGCGAACGAAGTTCTGATCGGTCAGCTCACTGCGAATCTGCACGCCGGAGTTCAGGCCCGTGTCTATTTTTGCCTCGTACTCGAGGATGAAGTCGGAGAACTCCGATGTGGTTGCCAGAAAGCTGTTCGGTGTTCCGGCCGCATAGGTGCCGACAATCGAGTCGCCTTCCACCGAGTACTCTGCCTTGCCGGTGACCTGCTGCCAGCCGGTGAGATCCGTCCCGTTGAACAAGGCTGTCCAGTCATCGCTTTCCTGAGCGCTCGCGCTCGACAGGCCCACGATCGAGAACACCAACAGCCATGCTGCCGAACGTACGACCGCCGCCCGATCTACTAGTTTTTCTGATCTCACCATCAAGTCCTGTCTGGATATGTCCGCATGGTCGCGAACGGTATCGTCACAGTACTCCGAGGAGGCCGTCGTTATCCAGATCGTGGAGGCCCGCGGCTGACCCGTCAGGGCGTCAGCTTCAGCAGCCGGCCTTTGCTGCCGCCGCGGTCGTCTTCGAGCACCCAGAGGCTGCCATCGTCTGCTTCGGCCAGGGCCCGAATGCGTGCTCCCATGTCATAGCGTTCGATTTCCTCGGCTGACTCGCCGTCGATCCCGATCCGTACGATGGCGCGCGAGGAGAGGCCGGCCACCAGAGCGTTGCCCTGCCAGTCGCCGAAAAGATCGCCCTGGTAGACGATCATGTCGGCCGGGGAAATCACCGGCGTCCACCAGATCACGGGAGGCTCGAACTCCGGCCTCGTGTCATGGTCCGGAATAGGGCGGCCATCGTAGTGATCGCCGTTGGAAACCGTCGGGTAGCCAAAGTTGGCGCCGCGCTGCACGAGGTTGAGCTCATCGCCGCCGCCAGGGCCCATCTCGATGACCCAGAGCTGGCCATCGAGATCGAATGCGAGTCCGAGCGGATTTCGATGCCCCAGCGACCAGATTTCGCCGTACACACCGGCGTCATCGACAAAAGGATCGTCGGCGAGGTAATCCACGAAAGGATTGTCGGCGGGGATCGCGCCGTCCTCATGAAGGCGGACGATCTTGCCCACCGTGGACTGCATGTCCTGGGCGGGGGTGAACTTCTCCCGTTCGCCTGACGTGATCCAGAGGTAGCCATCTTCGTCGAACAGAAGACGATGGCCGTAGTGGCCGTAGCTCAGTAGCTTCGGATACTGGCGCCAGAGCACTTCTACGTTTGTCAGCTTCGGCCGCCGACCGGATTCGTCCAGCGTTGCCCTGGCTACCGCTGCACCGCGGGTATCGCCCGGGCCACCCTCGGCGTAGCTCAGGTAAATCAGCCTGTTTTCGCTGAACGCAGGGTGGGGGATCACATCGCCGAGGCCGCCCTGACCGCCATAGGCAACATCGGGCACCCCGGCGAGTGGGCGAGAGGTGGTGCCATCCTGGTCAACGATGAGCAGGTTGCCCTTCTTCTCCGTCACCAGCAGGCGGCCGTCCGGCAGAAAGCTCAGCGCCCAGGGCTCGTCGAACTCGGCGATGGGCTGAACGGTGAAGGGCGCGTCTGCCTGGGCGGGCCAGGCAGCGACGAGGGAGAGCAAACAGATCAAAGCAAAGTGGCTGAGCTTCATGGATAGATTCCGGGTTGTTGCGTAGTGGCCAATTTCGGTAGGTGTCAGTCTACGCCAGGCTTCTCGAAAATCAGCACGTGCTGCTGGGGCAGGTAGTCGTCGGTCCGGAGCCAGTTGAGACCCAGTGCGGCCATCTCCTTTCTCGCCTGGCGCTCGGTCATCTTGTGCAGCGGTTTGATCTGCACGGCAGGGTCCTCACCGCGATACTCGATGAGTACCAGCTTTCCGCCGGGCGCCAGAGATCGGACCATGGCTTCCCCCATCTCCCGCGGGTGGGAAAACTCATGGTAAGCGTCGACGATGAAAATGAGGTCCACGCCGGCGGTCGGCAGGTTCGGATCTTCGATGGTTCCAAGAACGGAAGTCACGTTGCTGATGCCGGTTTCGGCTTTGCGGGCTTCGATCAGGGCGAGCATTTCCGGCTGAATGTCCACCGCCAGCACCTGGCCTTCGGGTACGCGAGTCGCGACAGGGAAGCTGAAGTAGCCGGTCCCGGCGCCGATGTCCGCCACCACATCGTCGGCTTCGAGCGGCAGGCTGGAGATCAGCAGGTCTGTGCGCTCCTCCCGCTCTCGTTCCGGCCGTTCGAGCCAGCCGGCGCCGAGGTGACCCATCACGTGGGAGATTTCCCGCCCCATGTAGACCTTGCCGATGCCGTCCCAGCTCGGCGTTTTCTTCTTGTAGACCATCTCGGACGAGGCCGGAACGGCTACGGTAAGGACCAAGAACAACAAGGATAGTTGTCGGAAGCTGGCCATATTCAATTCTCCTGATGCCAGCATGCAGGATCATCGCTTCCCGGTGAAACGTCGGTGAAGGTGATGGGAATCAGTTGCTTTCGTGCCTTCTCAAGGCCGAGAAATGGGTATATGCTCCTATTTATATGGGTATATACCCCGAGGAACCATGACCGATAAGTGTTTGTGCATAGACCTGCGCTCTGCGGCCCAGAATCTGACGCACGCTTACGATGAGGCGATGGCGCCGTCAGGCATCAGCGTGACGCAGTTTTCTCAGCTGCACCTCATTCGAACGCTTGGCAGCCCGACGCTGACCGAGCTTGCAGACGCCAGCCAGCTCGAGCGCAGCACCCTGGGTCGGAACATCAAGGTGCTGGAGCGTATGGGCCTGGTTACAACCAAGGTGGGGGAAGACGCCCGAAGCAAGACCATTCAGCTGACCCGAAAAGGGCTGGATGCGTTCAAACGCGCGATCCCACTGTGGAGCGCCGTTCAGTCTGAGCTGATCGAAAGGCTCGGGCTCGATGGCCGGAGACAGTTGGACGACCTGTTGGCGGCGCTCAGCCAGCCGCTGGCCGCAAATCAATCTTAGGGAAGGAGAGAACTATGGGGGCAGAAGCGAAGTACTCCGTCTGCAGTATCTGCGACATCGGATGCCAGCTGCGAACGGAAACAAAGGATGGAAAAGTCAGCCGGGTGATCGCTCATGACAACCCGATGCTGGCCAACAACATCTGCTTCAAGGGCGTCGCTGCGCCAAGCATTCACAACCATCCTGATCGCCTGCGGAAACCGCTGAAGCGGGTCGGTGAGCGGGGTGAGGACAAGTGGGAGGAGATCTCCTACGAGCAGGCGATGGATGAGATCGCGGAGCGCCTGAAGAAGGTGGTCAACCAGTACGGTCCGGAGAGCTTCGCCGTTTCAACTTCGGGATGGAACACACAGGTGACCTACGGGGCGGACCGACGCTTTATGAACCTTCTCGGCTCGCCGAACTGGACCAGCGGTGTTTCGCTCTGCGCGGGCAACACCGCGGCGGTGAACAAGCTGACCTATGGCTGGTTCCCGATGGGTGATTTCGGGAGCACCAACTGCATCGTGCTGTTCGGTCACAACCCGAAGAAGCACTCCTGGACGCCCATCTACAACCAGATCGAGGCGGCACGAGCCCGTGGGGCGAAGGTCATCGTTCTGGATCCCCGGGTGTCGGAGCAGGCGGAGGTTGCCGATCTGCACCTCAGGCTTCGGGCCGGGACGGACGCCGCCATGTGCCTGGGCTGGCTGAAAGTGATCTTCGATGAGGAGCTTTACGACAAGGAGTTCGTCCGGGATTGGTGCATCGGCTTCGACGAGCTCAAAGCCCGGGTCGATGAGTATCCGCTCGAGCGGGTGGAAGAGATCACCGGCGTCGATCGGGCGCTCATCGCGGAGGCGGCCCGCACCTACGCCAATGCGGACGGCGCGATCATCCCCTGGACGCCGATCACGGACATGCAGATCTCCTCGACGTCCGCCATACGGCTGCACTCTATTCTGCGCGCTGTGACCGGCAATCTGGACGTGGTCGGTGGAGAAACGCTGGGTGGCTTCAACGAGAGCTACATCCCGGAAAGCGAAATTGCGCTGCACGAGGAGCTGCCCTACGAGCAGAAGGCCAAGCAGCTCGGGTTCGATGATCATCCGGTGTATGGCTACCGGGTGGCCGAGATGCTCAAGGAGCCGACGGAGAAGGTCTGGGGTTATCCCTACGCAGATCTCGTGATGGGTTGTCACATGGCGAACCCGTCCAACCTGTTCCGGGCCATGGCGACGGAAGAGCCGTACCCGGTGAAAGCGTTTTTTGTTCTCGGCAACAACGCCCTCATGAGCTACCCGAACCAGCATCAGATCCTGAAAGCCATGCTGAATCAGGAGCTGATTGTGGTGCATGAGATCTTCATGACGCCGACGGCCATGCTTGCGGACTACGTGCTGCCGGGAGACGTGTTCAGCGAGCGCAACCACATAGCGGATAGCTGGAGTTGGGCCACGCGGCTGACGCTGTCGCAGAAAACCGTGGAGCCTGGGGAAGACATCAGCAGCTCTTACCAGTTCTGGAAAGATCTGGCGAAGCGCTTCGACTTCGGCAATCGCTTCCCCTGGGAGACGATCGAAGACGTGCTCGACTACAGGCTGTCCCGCTCCGGGCGATCATTTGCGGACTTTGAGAAGACCGGCTTCATGGAGATGCAGACGCCGGCCTACCGAAAGTACCGGAAGACCGGCTTCGCAACGCCCTCCGGCAAGGTTGAGCTGTCATCTTCCGTCCTCAAGGATCTGGGTTTCGACCCGCTGCCTTACCATCGGGAAGGCCCGCCGCTCACCGAGGAGTTCCCGTACGCGGTGTTCTCCGGCGTGCGCGAAGATCCTTTCTTCCAGACAGGGCAACGGAATATCCTCGAGCTGAGAAGGCGTTGCCCTCTGCCGAGCATCTTCATTCACCCGACGGACGCTGAAAAAGAAGGTCTGGCCGATGGAGACTGGGTGGAGCTGCAAACCGCCTACGGGAAGGTGACCGCTGAGCTGGCGGTGAAGGAGAACATGAAGGAAGGCCATCTGCGGGTCCCGCACGGATGGTGGTACCCGGAACTTCGCGGTCAGGCGGAGCTGGGTGGGGCCTTTATCTCCAGCGATGCCGTTTTGTGTTCAGACGACGATGAGTTCCTCGACCACGAGCAGGGCATTCCTCACTTCAAGGGGTATCCGGGCCGGGTGGTGAAAGTCGAGAAGCCGGCAGAGCTTGCAGCCTCATGACGAAACGAACCGCGCATCAACAGAGAATGCTCGAGCTGAAGTCTGTGCTGATGTCGAAAGTCGCGAACAGGATGTTCACGTTCAAGCAGACGGGCATCGATGGGTTTGTGAAGCGGAAGTTTCTTCCGCCGAGCAAGGCTCCCAAGCAGGTAACTGATTGAGACACAGATAAACACAGGAGAGATCATGATCAAGCTTTACGGGCTCCGGATGAGCAACTACTACAGCCTCACCAAGGCGCTGATGATCGAGAAGGGGATTGAGTTCGAAGAGGTCAAAGCGCCGCCGTCCCAGGAGGAGGACTACCTCGCGCGCTCGCCAATGGGGAAGATGCCCTCAATAGAGGTTGACGGTCAGTTCCTTTCGGAGTCGATCGCGATCTTTCAGTACCTGGAGCAACAAGCGCCGGGCCTGCTGCCGGACGATCCGTTTCAGGCTGCCAAAGCCATGGAGCTGGTGTGCCACCTGAAGCTGGATGTCGAGCTGGTGGCTAGACGTTGCCTGCCGGAGCTGCTGTTCAACAAGCCGGTGAGCGACGAGACTAAAAAAGAGGTTCGCAGGGATCTCGTGAAAGGCATGAAGGCAGTGAATCGCCTGGCGGTCTGCGATCCCTACATTCTGGGGAGCCAGCTGACCATCGCGGACTTCTACGCTTTCTACTGCTTAGGGCTCGCCTCCAGGCTGGCGGAGCTGGCTGAGGTTGATCTCCTGGGCGAGAGCCCGGAAATCGGTGCTCTGCTCGGCAAGCTCGCCGAACATCCGAGCATCGCCCAGGTCACCGCAGAGGCGGCGGCCAAGTAGAGCTGAGGAGTAGCCTGCAGAGGGGCGGTGAAAGTCTCAGCCGCCCCAGCGCAACAGGTTCATGAACTCCCGGCGATTCTTCGGCCCGTAGGTGCGATAGCTCGGATCCGCCACCGGCGCGTAGGCCAGCCTATCTTTGTTGACCTGATCTTTGCGCAGACGCTGCATGTCTTCTTCGGACAAGCCGTATAGCGGCGCGGCGTTCAGCCCGAATACCTTGGCGCGCATGTCCTCGGAAATGGCAGGATAGCCGAACGCCTCCTGGAACTGCTCGGAAATCTGGAAGGTGCGGAAGGCTTCAATCTGATCCTGAGGAGAGCCGTACCAGATTGAATCGGTCCCCCAGAGCACGTTGTCGCTGCCCAGGTGCTTGAACAGCTTGCCCAGGCTGTGTGCTGCGCTGTCAGGGTCGCGCATCAGCAGGCGCCAGGTTGAGCCCAGCTCTGCATACACATTGCCCTGCTCGGCGACATCGTTCTCGAGCACGGATTTGATCAGCGAATCGATGCCCTCGTTGCGGCTCGGGTCGTATGGGCCTTCCGCCTGCTCCGCCACGTAGCCGGAGTGGTAGATCAGAAAGTTGATGTCCGGGTTCTGCTTGGCGGCAGGTCCGATGTCATCGCAGAGGGAGTGCTGGTAAGACTGCGGGCCGAAGGGCAGTCCTTTGTGAACGCAGATGTTCCTGATGCCGAGCTTGCGTGCCTTTTCAATGAAGGCCTGGCCCGTATCGTCCATGAACGAGAAGCCATGACCCTGGGGCCCCCACTGGGTGTAGGTTTTCCAGGCCGAGACGCGCCATCTTTCGGCCAGCTCGTCCATGCCTTCCAGATCGCCCGCCTGATTCGGGTTCACGCGACCGTGGATCAGCAGCCGATCAGTGCCGTCCAGGCGCTCGATGATGTCTCTGGTGGCGTGAGCCTCCTCGATGGTCAGGGGCTCTGCTTCCCGGGTGCTCGGGACGAAAGACAGCACCATCAGGTCTGTTTCAGAATCGAGAAACACATCTTTGACGAACTCATCCGGGCCGATGCAGTTCAGGTAGCTGCGATTGTCCTCCGCAGAGCCGAGATCGCAGTTGGCCTTGGGCAATCCCCGCAGGGGGGTTGCCTCTTCAGGCAGGCCGTTCAGCCAGGCTCCCTCCGGATTCACGAAGTGGCCCTGCACGTCGAGGATGAAGCTGGATTTCGCGAAGGTTGCCTCCGCCTGCGCAACGTCAAGTGCTGCATCCGCAGCAATATCGTAGTAACCGCCGGTTTTCCCGGCGTTGGCGTAAGCCGCGTTGAACGCCAGCAGCGTGGTTGCCGAGCCGGCCGCCGAAACAAGGAACTGGCGCCGCCCGACGCCGGTGCGCTTGGCATGGCGCGTGGCCTGCTCGTGGGCCAGCTGGTTGGCCAGATGGTGGTGTTTCTGCAGTGCCTGCGGGACGAACTCGCCGTTGGAAGTCGAGTCGAGCTTGATCGGCAAGCGCTGACCCTCCGGGTCTCTTTCCGGGGCCTGGTTGGATATCAGATCTGAGGCCATGATAGCTCCCGTGGTGAAAGGTCCTGAAACCGGTGTTTGCTGCGGAACAGGACTACCATACTGCTAAGGCCACCCTGGTGGTACTTCTCGAGTCAGGTTCGGAGGCGGGATATGAACAGGAAGCTCATCACCGGAGGCACCGTTGTCTCCATGGATCCGGCCATCGGCACGGGGGCGCTCGATGTGCTGATCGAAGGCGATGTCATCACCCGGGTCGCGCCGGACATTCAGGCCGAAGAGGCAGAGATCATTGACGCCAGCCAGGCGATCGTCAGCCCGGGGTTCGTCGATACGCACCGGCACATCTGGCAGACCCAGCTGCGTTCCGTGGCCACGGACTGGAGCCTGTTCGACTACTTCGTGCAGATGCGGTCCGTCTATAGCGGGTTCTATGCGCCTGAGGATGCTTACCTCGGCAACTACGTCGGCGTGCTCGAAGCCTTGAACGCCGGCATCACCACCATTGTTGATCATTGCCACATCCTGAACTCGCCGGATCACTCGGATCGTGTCGTTGATGGCTTGGATCAGGCAGGTGCGCGCACGGTCTGGTGTTACGGCACCTTCGGCAACCCGTCGCACTGGAACCCGGATCTGCAGCTGCCGGACGGCTGGCGGGTCGAGGATGCCAAACGACTCGCCCAGCGCCTCGAGCCGCATGCTCTGATCAGCTTCGGTTTTGCCCCTGCAGAAGTCACCGCGATGCCGTTCGACGCCGCCTGTGCGGAGATAGAACTGGCGCGGTCGCTCTCGGCGCATCGAATCTCCTGTCACGTATCCATGGGAAAGTACGACAACGGGGCTGAGTTCGTGCGCCGGCTGGGTGATGCGGGGCTGCTCGCGGAAGACCTGTTGTTCGTGCACGGCTCGTCCCTGACCGATCAGGAGCTCGAGCTGATCGTGAACCACGGCTGTGCCATATCTGCAACGCCGGAAACCGAGCTGCAGATGGCCATGGGGCATCCGGTGGCAGTACGGGCGCAGGACAAAGGGGCGCGAGTGTCTCTCGGCGTTGATATCGTCTCCAACTACAGCGGTGACATGCAGGCGCAGATGCGATTGCTGCTCCAGGCGCAAAGGGGGTTGGAGAACGAGCAGCTGACAGGTCCGCCAGCGAAGATCAGATTCAAAGCGGAAGACGTGCTGCGCATGGCAACGATAGGAGGGGCAGAGTCCTTAGGGTGGTCCGAGCAGATCGGTTCCTTGTCGCCGGGCAAACAGGCAGATGTCGTGATCACGCGCTGCGATGCGATCAACATGGTCCCGAGCATCGATCCTGTCGGCATGCTGGTGCTGAACGCCAACCCTTCGAACGTCTCTACCGTGCTCGTTGCCGGAGACTATCGGAAGAGAGATGGCGTGCTCGTCGGCGTTGATTGGGCAGACCTGGCGGACCGTCTGCGCGAGTCCAGCGCCAGGATAAAGGCGGGTTTCGATCAGACAGACGTGGCGGCGATCGAGCAGGCCGCCCGCGGAATGATGCTCAATGGCTGATATCCCTGAGCACGTGCTGGCGAATCGAACCTACTGGGACGGCATGGCGGAGCAGTGGGTTGCTGCGGGCGAGGCGAGTTGGCTCGCCGCTGAACCCTACTGGGGCATCTGGCAGATTCCTGAAGGCGAGGTGGGCATGCTGCCTGCTGACATGACCGGGATGAAGGCCATTGAGCTCGGCTGCGGAACCGGTTACGTCAGCGGCTGGATGATGCGCCGGGGCGCCGATTGCGTTGGCATCGACAACTCCAGTCGCCAGCTCGCCACGGCCCGTCAGTTGATGGAGCTGCATGAGCTGCCGTTCGAAATTCTGCACGGTAATGCCGAAACCGTCCCGCTGCCCGATGCGAGCTTCGACTTTGCCATCAGCGAGTATGGCGCAGCCATCTGGTGCGATCCCTTCGCGTGGATACCGGAGGCGTATCGACTGCTGAAGCCTGGTGGGGAGCTTCGGTTTCTGGGTACGCATCCGTTGGCCATCGTCGCCACCCCTGCAAACGGTGACGTGTGCGAACCGGTGCTGCACAGAAGCTACTTCGGGCTGCACCAGCAGGACTGGCGGGAGGTGGAGATCGATCCCGGTGGCGTCGAGTTCAATCTGCCGTTCTCGGAGTGGCTGGCGCTGTTCAGGGAAACAGGGTTCGAGGTCCTCGACTACAAGGAGCTGCGGGCACCCGAAACCGCCAGCGGCACCCCGTTTGCGGTGCCCAGCGAGTGGGCCCGTCAATGGCCCGGCGAGCAGGTCTGGTTTCTGCGGAAGTAGCAGGCAACGGCCTCCGCCTGCATCTGAAGCCTATGATATGAGACAGGCTTGTATCATTTCAGGCAGAAGCATATGATACAAATGTGTCTCAATTAGGGGGAGGAGCCAAGTGGCTTTCGAATTTGTTGTTCTGGCTGTGCCTTACATGCGCCGACGAGGCGAGCAGGTGGGGCGGGCGGGGTCTGATCCCGCGCGATTCCAGGCGCTCATGGAAGACATGCGTGTGCAGATGCAGTTTGCGGAGCGCGTCGGCTACACCGGATTCTGCCTGACAGAACAGCACATGCAGGTGGAAGGGATCGAAACCACGACCAACCCGCTGTTCTGGAATCTCTACATCGCGCAACACACGGAGAAGATGCGCGTGGGGCAGCTAGGCATGAACCTCACGGCAGTGAACCCGATTCAGCTGGCGGAGAATCTGGCGATGCTGGATCACTTTACTCAGGGTCGAATGTTTGCGGGCTTCTCGCGTGGCAACACCGCGCGCTGGACCGGCACCTTCGGTCAGCATCTGGGGATCACCTCCACGGAGTCCGACAAGTCTGAAGCGGACCAGCGCAACCGACGCGCTTTCGTTGAAAACTGGCATCTGGTCAAAGCGCTCTGGACCCAGGAGACGGTTTCGCTCAGCGGCGAGTTCTGGCAGGCCCCGCCGGAGATGGAGTGGGAGTTCAACCCGACGCTCGAGTGGTCACCGGATTCCGTTGAGAACGGCAAGCTCAAAGAGATCGGGATCGTGCCCAGGCCCTATCAGCAACCGCACCCGCCGGTGTACGCCCCGTTCAGCTACAGCATGGAGACCGCCAAGTTCTGGGCTCGTGAGGGCGGGAAGATGATGAGTATGGTCAGTGAGGACAAGGAGGAATTCATTCCGATCACGCTGGAGGTGTGTCAGAAGGAAGCGCAGGATCATGCTCGCGACGCGGCGCCGAACGACCTGCTGGCTCTGGGCGGGCATCTGGTGATGGGGCGCGACGAACGCGAAACAAAAGACCTCTATCAGGGCTTCGAAGAGCTGTTCAACTTCGCCTACAACGCGCCGCCCTACCAGGTGCCGATGGGTCGGCTGTGGAAAGGATCACGGCAGCAGGTCCTGGACGAAGTGAATCGCCTGCATGAAACCTACGGCGTGAAAGAGTTTTTCCTGTGGCACCACGTCGGCTACTTCGAACACGAGCAGGAGCTGGCGATGTTGAACGAGTTTGCGGAGGCTGTGATCGCGCCGATGAATGCCGGATAGGCTGGATCCGCTAACGAACGCGTCAGCTCGTCTCCTCCACCGCGCAGAACTTCGACTCCAGATCGAGCACCATCAGCAGCCGACCGAAGCCGATGAACTGACCGATCATCATGCCGAGCTCCAGCACCTGCTCATCGCTGAACACGGCCTTGAGCCGGTCGAAGAACCCGTCGTCCATGTCATGGTGGGCGACCGTCAGCCGGTCCGCGTACTCGATGGCGAGCAGCTCTTCAGCGGTGAAGCCGTCCGGGGTTTTGTCCAGATCGAGGCGAGCGATCTTCTCTTCGGTCAGATCTCCTGCAGACTGCAGGAGTCGGACGTTGAGTCACGTGAAGCAGTCGTTGTGGCGCGCTATTCGAAGCCGCACGAGCTCAATCAGCTCGGCGGAGACTGACCGCCCTTCACGGGCGGGTCCGTAGAACTGAAAGTAACTGTTGAACAGGTCCTGGGCGTTCGCGAGGCCACGCAGGGTCGACGTGTCCTGGCCGCCAGCCTCCATGGCCTCTACGGCGCCGCGGGTTGCGTCATCGAGCTCTTCGTTTTCGAGCAGTCTGATTCTGGCCATGTTTTCCTCGCTGGGTGTGCTGGTGTGTCAACAGGCAGGACTGATCAGGTCGCTAGCGCCCGCGCAGATCCTTCCGCAGGATTTTCCCTGAGGCGCTCTTCGGGATGGCGTCGATCACCTCCAGGGCCCGGACCTGCTTGTAGCTCACCAGGTTGTCGCTGACCAGTGCCTGGATTTCCTCCAGGGTAACCGTCTCGCCGGGTGCAGCCGTCACGAACGCTTTTGGCAGCTCGCCCGCTTCGTCATCGGGGATGCCGATCACGGCTACGTCCGCCACCTTCGGATGGGTGATCAGCAGCGCTTCGAGCTCTGCCGGCGCCACCTGGAAGCCTTTGTATTTTATGAGTTCCTTCAATCGGTCAACGATGCTCATGTGGCCATGCTCGTCGATGATCGCGATGTCGCCGGTGTGCAGCCAGCCATCGCTGTCGATGGTCTCTTCGGTGGCGGTGGGGTTGTTCAGGTAGCCGGTCATCACCTGCGGCCCGCGCACCCAGAGCTCACCGCGACCGCCCACCGGCTGATCTTCACCGGTATCCGGATCGACGATGCGGCACTCCGTGTTGGAGACGGTGACGCCGCTGGTTCCCGGACGGAAGTCGCCCTCCGCCGTGCAGTGGCTGACCGGGCTGAGCTCCGTCATCCCGTATCCCTGCACCACTTCGCAATCGAGGCGGGACGCCGCCTGGGCGGCGAGTTCAGCGCCGAGGGGTGCCGCGCCGGAAAACACCTGATGAATCGACGAGGTGTCGTAATCGTCCACGATCGGCGCGTTGGCGAGGCCGAGCACCATGGGCGGCACCGCGAAGAAACGGGTGATCTTCAGGTCCTGCACCGCCTGCAGGGCCTCGACCATGTCGAAGCGCGGCATGGTCACAGCGGTCACCCCGTTGCAGAGCAGGCCGTTCATCAGCACCTGCATGCCGTAGATGTGGAAGAAGGGCAGCGCGGCGAGCGCCGTCTCGTTGTCCTGGTAGCGGATGGCGTGCTGGCACTGCTCGATGTTGGCCACCAGATTCCGGTGCGTGAGCATGACGCCCTTGGGCAGGCCGGTTGTGCCGGAAGAGTAGGGCAGCACCACCGTGTGGCTGGTCAGGTCCACCGGCACCTGGGCGATGGGGTCGCCGAAGATGTCGGCCATCGCCGTGCTCCCAGGCACCGCGTCGCCAATGATGACGAGCTCGTCCACGTCCGTGCCCTCAATGGCCGCGGCGGCCGTTTCGGCAAACATGGGTACGGTAAAGAGAATCGAAGCGCCGGCGTCCTGCAGCTGGTGGCGGACTTCCTGAGGGCCGTAGGTCGGGTTGATCGTCGTTACCGCCGCGCCGGCCACAGCCACGCCGTGGAATATCACCGCGTACTCCGGGATGTTGGGCGCCATCAGCCCGACCACCTTGCCCGGGACGATGCCCCTTGCCGCCAGGCCGCCGGCGAGCGAGTAGATCGCGTCGCTGAGCTCGGCGAAGGTGTAGGAGCTGGCGCCGCTGGTGTCCCGGATGGCGGTGCGGTCGGCGAGCGCCTGGGCTCTGCGCAGCACGTGATCGGTGATCGTCACGTCCGGAATCTCGACTTCCGGCAGTGGGCTGTTGTGGATGATGGTAGACATGAGAGTACCCGGTCTTCAGATGATTGCAGGCGTGCAAGCATAGCCCGCCCGGTTCGATTCGCAACGGCTCAGCCTCGTTTCTCGTTCGCCCCGCTTTGAGTAAGCTCTCCCTGCTGAGGAATGGAGGCGCTATGACGAGCAACACACTACGGGCGGACTATCTGGTCATCGGTAGCGGGGCCATGGGTATGGCCTTCACGGATGCGCTGATGACGGAGTCCGACGCCACGGTCATCATGGTGGATCGGCACCATCAGCCCGGCGGGCATTGGAACGATGCGTATCCGTTCGTGCGGCTGCATCAGCCGTCCGCCTTTTACGGCGTCAATTCGAAACATCTGGGCAGCGATCAGATCGACGCCACGGGTTGGAACCAGGGGCTCTACGAGCTGGCCACCAACAGCGAGGTCTGCGCGTATTTCGACCAGGTGATGCAGCAGCAGTTTCTCCCTTCCGGTCGGGTGCAGTACTTCCCGATGTGTGACTACAAAGGCGACGGCAGCTTTCGCTCGCTGGTGGCGGACACCGAGCACCAGGTAGAGGCGGGCAAGGTGGTGGATGCGACGTACATGAACGTCACCGTACCGTCGATGCGACCGCCGCCCTTTCCGGTGGCACCTGAAGCCCACTGCGCACCGCTGAACGCGCTGCCCCGGGTGGCGGGAGAGTTCGACAACTACGTGGTCGTCGGTGCGGGCAAAACCGGTATGGATGCCTGTCTCTTTCTGCTGAGAAACGAAGTGGATCCAGAGCGGATCCGCTGGATCATGCCCCGTGACTCCTGGATGCTGGACCGCGCCAACATTCAGCCCGGCGAGATGTTCGCTCAGTCCATTGGCCGCGGCTTCGCGCTGCAGGCAGAGGCGATCGCGGCGGCTGAATCCGTCGACGATCTGTTTGCTCGGGTGGAGGCGGTGGGGCAGCTCTTGCGCCTGGATGCGGACATCAAACCAACCATGTATCGATGCGCAACGGTGACCAAGGCCGAGCTCGAGCAGTTGCGACGAATCACCGGCATCATCCGCATGGGTCGAGTCCAGCGCATCGAGGCCGATGAGATCGTGCTGGACGAAGGCAGCATCCCGACCGATGGCCGGACGCTGCAGATCGACTGCTCAGCAGACGGGCTGGAGCGGCGGCCGGTTGCGCCGGTGTTCGACGGCTCCGCCATTACCCTGCAGGCGGTCCGGACCTGTCAGCAGGTGTTCAGCGCCGCGTTTATCGGCCATGTGGAGGCGAGTTACAGCGACGAGCAGACAAAGAACGAGCTGTGCACACCGGTACCACATCCTGACAGCGACATCGATTTTCTCCGCACGGCGCTGGCAAACAACCTCAACACCATGCGCTGGGCCGGGGATGCCGGGCTGCAGGACTGGCTGGACGATGCGCGCCTGAACGGCTTCACCCGGCCTCGCTCAGCCATGGCAGAGGATCCGGAAGCGCAGGCCATGCTCGAGAAGCTGGTCAGCAACACCGTCGCCGCGACCGAGAACCTGCAGCGGTTCCTGAGCGAGATCGATTGAACCTACTGGCCCCGCAGCAAGGTGGCGGGGCTCAAGTGCAGGCGGCGCATCAGGTATCTGGCGCCGGCATAGAGGCAGACCGTGCTGACGCCGAACGCGGCCAGCACGGCGGGCAGTAAGGGGAAGGTGAGCGGCAGCCGCAGCTGGAAGTGCAGCAGCGGCAATGCCACGAGCACCCCTAGCACCAGAGCAAACACAGACGTCACCAGCGCCAGCAGCACGTACTCCATGCTCAGGCTCTGCCGGATGACGCTCAGCCGGGCGCCGATGGTGTGCAGGATGGTCGAGTAGTAAACCTGTCGGGAGCGATGGCTGGCCATGACCCCGGTCAGCACCAGGAGGCTCACCGAGAAGGCAATGGCGGAGATCACCACCAGCCCGGCGACGGCCTGGTCCAGCAGTTCCTTCGCCGTTGCGACGATGGTGGCGGTGCGCACTGACACCACGTTGTAGGCCACGCTGGCGATTTCGGTTTGCGCGCTGATCGCGCGCTCCGGCGGCATGTAGCTGGCGGCAACGTATCTGGCGATGAACGGATCGAGCACGCCATCCGAGAGGATGGCCTCGAACCAGAAACGGGTCTGGATGCCCTTCTGCTTGAAGATGCCGACCAGCTCGGCTTCGAGCTGGCGCCCTTCGATCTCGAAGGTGAGCAGGTCGCCCACCTCCAGGCCGATCTGATCGGCTTCGCGGTCTTCCATGACCACCAGCGGTCGTTCTCCAGCGTAGCCGTCCGGCCACCAGCTGCCTCGGACCATGGTCACGCCGTCGATGTTGCCGGCGCGATAGGTCAGCTTGTGCTCGTCCCGTGCCTCACGCTGCGCTTCCAGGCTGCTGTCGGCATCCGGCGAGACGCCGTTGACCGCGGATAGCCGGCCCTGCACCAGCGGCGCCATATCGATCCGCGCCGCCCCTTGCGCTTCGAGGATCTGAGTCACGGCCTGCTGCTGGTAGGGCGCGATGTCGTACATCACCAGGTCTGGCGACTCTTCCGGAATGGTCTCGGCGATGGTCTCCAGCAGCGCGGAGATCAGGACCGTGCAGGCCACCAGCAGGGTCAGAGCGGAGCCGAGCGTGAGCAGGGACATCCGCAACGCCGAGCCGTGTCGGTGCAGGTTGGCCAGCGCCAGGTGCAATGCAAAGTGGCGGCGGGTGGGCGCCTGGCCGTCCATCTTCAGCGCCACGTTTCGTATCAGGCGAACGATGCCCTCGAGCAGCACCAGGAGGATGAGCACCGTGGCGACGAAGGAGAAGGCAAAGATCGGGTCCGGCAGCACCAGCAGCACCAGGAGCACGACCAGCGCGGCGGCGATCAGCGTTGCCAGCCACCAGGCCCGTGGCGTGCCCGTCTGGACGCCATCGAGGCTGCGGAAGAGAACCGCCGGATCGACGGACAGGGCGCGCCCGATCGCCGGCGCTGCAAACGTCATCGCGCAGAGCAGGCCGAACACGGCGGCGACCACGCTGGGGACCAGCGCGCTGGCAAGCACGGTATCTACCTGAATCTGGGTCGCGGCAAAGAGCGCGCCGGCAAACGACAGCAGGAAGCCGAGCAGCGCCCCGCCGAGGCAGGACAGCCCGCTCAGGATCAGTATCTGCAGCAGATACACGATCGATAGCGCGCGATCCCTGAGGCCGATGGAGCGCAGCGTCGCGATGGTGCCGAGCTTGCCCTGCAGGTAAGCCTGGACGCTGTTGTAGACGCCAAGCCCGCCAACGAACAGCGTGCTGAAGCCGATGATCAGCAGCGCCGATCCCGCCTGCGCCAGCCGCTCGCCGACCTGGTCGCTGCGGTCGAGAAAGGTGCTGACCTCCCAGGTGCTGTCCGGATGGCGTTCGAAGAAGGCGCTCTGCCAGTCGTCCGGATCCCAGTCGGTTCGAACCCGGTATTCGTACTCAACCCGGCTGCCGGGCAGCACCAGCCCCGTGGCGTCCAGAGCGTCCTCCGAGATCATGACCGGGCTGCCGCGCCAGTTGGCGGTGAGGTTGCGATCCGGTTGGGCGGTGATCACAGCTCGAACGTCGAGCTCCAGATTGCCGATGCTGACCACGTCACCCACCTGCACGCCGAGACGATCTGCCAGCACCGGATCCACGGCGATCCCGAAACGACCGTTTTCGTTGCGGGTCACGTTCTCGAGCGGTTGAGCGGGTTCGAGCGTCAGCTCTCCGTAGAGCGGGTAGTGCTGGTCGACGCTCTGCACCTCCACCAGCTGGTAGCTGCCGGACGCCGTGCCCAGCATGGTGTCCAGCTCGATCAGCAGGGAGACCTGACCCCGTTCCTGCATCCACTGGATGGCGTCGTCAGGCAGCCGCGATCTGGCATTCACCTGAAGATCGCCGCCGCTGAGCTTTCTGCTGTCGGCCTGCAGGCCGTCCTGAACCTGGCGGTATAGCCCGCCGGTTGCGGCGACCAGGGTTACCCCGAGAACAAGACAGGCGCAAAGCACCCAGAGAGACTGGCCGCTGCCGCGCAGATCCTGCCAGGCCAGCTTAAGCAGAAACGGCACGCGGCCCGTCCTCAATCAGCGCGCCGCTGTCCAGACGCAGCTGCCTGTCGCAACGGGCCGCCAGGGAAGCGTCGTGGGTGACCAGCACCAGGGTGCTGCCGAGCGTGTCGTGCAGCTCGAAGAGCAGGTTGCTGATCGCAATCCCGGTTTCCTTATCCAGGTTGCCGGTCGGCTCATCGGCGAGAATCAGCGGTGGGGCGTGCACCAGCGCACGAGCGATTGCCACCCGTTGCTGCTCGCCGCCGGAGAGCTGCATCGGGTAGTGGGTTTCGCGGTGACCGAGGCCGACGCGCTGGAGGATCTCTTTCGCCTTGGCATCCGCATCGGGATCGCCGGCGATCTCGAGTGGCAGCGTGACGTTGCCGAGGGCGGTCAGGCTGGGGATCAGATGGAAGGACTGGAAGACGATGCCCATCCGGTCTCGTCGCAGATCCGCCAGCTGATCCGCGGAGAGCTGGTCGAGGCGCGTGTCGAGGACGTCGATGGTGCCGGCATCCGGATGATCGAGGCCGGCGAGCAGCAGGAGCAGGGTGGTCTTGCCCGAACCGGACGGCCCGATGACGGCGACGCTTTCGCCTGCCGCGATCTGCAGGCTCACGTTCTGCAGCACCGTGAGCCGGGATTGCTCTACCGGGTAGCTCATCTGAATGTTACTTAGACCGATCATGGTTACAGCTCTTTCATGTTCTCTGAGTTGCGGCGGAAGTAAATGCTAAGGGTCCAGAGGTAAAAGCCGAGTAAACGCTGACTTCAAGAGTGAGCAACAAATCCCCGGTCTTTCTGCCTTCAAGTCTGCCGCTTCCTTGACTTCACGAAATAGCGTCAACACCATGACTCGGATTGCAAAGCTGGGAGCCCTCAAGTGCCTGATGGAAAGCGGTTAGGTCTCTTCATCGTCTCGTTGCTCTTTTCTGTCGCGGCTCAGGCGTCAGATATGAGCAGTCGTGTGGATAACTTTCGCCTTTTAGACCACGCAGGGCAATCGCACGAGCTTTACTACTACCGTGACGCGCCCGCGATCGCGATCCTCGTCTACGGTGCTGAGTGCAAAGCCAGACACCAGGCTTTTGCGGATGTTGGCCGAGCGTTTGGAAGTCAAGGCGTTGAGCTTTTCATGCTTGCGGGCGCGTCCGGAGGGCCTCGTCGATCCCTCGCCCCAACTGGCGTAGACATTCCCGTATTAGTTGATGCTGCAGGGATCGTTGCAGAGTCGCTCACAGCCGTGACGCCGGGTGAAGTCCTGGTCATCGATCCGCAGTCGTGGAACATCGTCTACCGGGGAGCGATTAGCGGACCTGCTGCAGAAGCGGATGGTCAGCAGCCGTACCTGCGCAATGCGCTCGCCAGTCTCGTTGGCGGCGAGCCTGTGGAGACACAGGCAACCGAGTGGAGCAGCTGCGGGGTCGCTACGGCAGATACCCTGGAGCGCTTGGACGGTTCGAAGATCTCATACGTCGACGACATCGCGCCGATCCTGCTGGAGAAGTGTGTGAGCTGTCACCGGGAGGGCGGCATTGGCTCCTGGGCCATGACCGACTACAACATGGTTCGAGGCTTCGCGCTGATGATCCGGGAAGTGATCAGAACGCAGCGGATGCCGCCATGGCACGCCGATCCGGAAATCGGTCACTGGTCCAACGACCGCTCGCTCACGAACAAGGAAGCGCAGACGCTCGTGCGCTGGATCGAAGCCGGCGCGCCGCACGAGGGGGTGACCGATCCTCTTGTGGAGGCAGATCTGAGCTACCCGACCTGGGATGTGGCTGAGATTCTCGGTGAGCCGGATTACGTCATCGAGTTGCCGGCCACTGAGATCCCTGCGACAGGGGTGCTTGATTACATGGATGTCTACGTGGATAACCCCATCGGTCGCGACGTCTGGGTTCAGGCCGCTGAAATTCTGCCGGGTGACCGAACCGTCCTGCATCACACGATCACAACCTATGGTGAGCGCACCTGGTTCGACGAGCTGATCGGAGGGATCAGCAAGAAAGGCGCGTTGCGCCACTACGCGCCGGGCATCAGCAACCGGCCGTTCCCCGACAACACGGGCATCTTCCTGCCGAAAGACTCGACCTTCGAGTTCCAGATGCACTACACCACGACGGGCAAGGCGACGGTCGACCAGACCAGGATGGGCATCTGGGTCTACGACGAGCCGCCCGCGCACAGCATGCAGTCTTTCTTCCTGCAGAACCGGGACATCAGCATCCCCGCGCACGCAAGCAATCACCGGGAAGAGAAAACCGTCGTCGTACCGAAGGACGCTCTGTTGTACAGCCTGCTGCCGCACGCGCACTATCGCGGCAAAGCGGCTGAGTTCCGTGCCATCTACCCGGACGGGACGGAAGAAGTGCTTCTGTCTGTGCCCAACTACGACTTCAACTGGCAAACCGCCTACGAGTTTTCCGAGCCGAAGTTCATACCTGCAGGAACAAAGCTGGTTCAGGCCAACTGGTGGGACAACTCCTCGCGAAACCTCGCTAACCCCGACCCGTCAGAGGATGTCGAGTGGGGCGACCAATCCTGGGAAGAAATGCTGTTTGGCGAGGTAACGCTCAGGTTCCTGGAGGACGGAGATAACGGGCGCCAGGTGACCAGGATCAGTCAGCGCTAGCCGTAATCGCAGCAGTCTGCAGAGCTGAGCTACAACGCCGACTCGTAGCTCGCCGTGTGCGTCGTCTTGCTCTCGAGAAGCGCAACCAACTCGATGAAGCGGGGATCTTCACGAAGCGGGTCGAAATACTCGGCGGTCAGCAGCACCTCTACGATGGTCCGATCATGGTCTTCGATCCCTGCTCGAATGACGTCGAAAACGCGCTGCTGCTCACCGAGCGCCAGGTAACCCCGAGCGAAGTGCAGGCGGTTGTTTGCAGTCATCTCAGCTTCAGCAAGCAACCTCCTCGCACGTCCCGTATTGCCGGTAGCGGCGAACAGGTAGGCAAATGACTCGGGCTCCTGAGACCCGCTCAAGCGCCAGGCCTCATCGATGAGTGGCAGGGCTTCGTTGATCCTGTGCAACTCGATCAGCGCCTGCGCCTGAATCCGCAGCGCGGTAGCACGTCCATCGCTATCGCCATCGCCTATGAACTTGAGAGCGTCGGCAACGTACTTGAGCGCTGTTTCTGGGCTTTCGCCATCCAGCCACGATCCGGCGTATATCAAAAGGAACAGTGGTTCTTCGCCGGACTCAGCTCGGGCCAGATCCATGTCCATGAAGCGTCTTGCATCTGCTTTCCTCCCTTCCCGGGCGGCAATGTCGGCCAGGAAGGAATTCCACCAGAGAGACTCAGGCTCAATGCTCCTGCCGCGCTTGATTGCTGCCTCGGCGCTCGCGTAGTCGAGGTCCAGGGCGATGTGGGTCTGGGCAAGATAGAAGAGCGCTTCAACGGAGTCAGGATCCAGCGCCAATGCCTTATCCAGGGCTGCATGGGCTCCCACAGTCGCTTCCTCGAGCGACAGGGTCGGATCGACCCGGCGCATGTAGTTCCAGGCGATGTCGAGATGCGCTGCGGTGAAGTTGGTGTCCAGCTCTGCGGCCTTCTGGGTCAGCTGAAAGGCGTAGAGAGGGTCGCCATCGGCCCCCAGCACGTACATCTCGTATTGCTCCTGCCCGTCGATGTAGTAGCGCACGGCCTCCGGCGAGATGCCGTCATACCTCTCGTAGAGCTCCGGGTACGTTCGCTGCGCGTCGTAACCACTCTTGGCACGAGCAAGGCTGGCGATGTTCGTGGCCACCTCTTCCTGCATGCTGAATCCACCGTCGGCGTGGCGGTCGTAAGTTCTCGACCAGACCTGAATCCCATCAGCAGCGCGAATCAGTTGCGCGGTGATGCGCACATCGTTGCCAGCCTGCTGGACGCTGCCTTCGACGACGTAGGCAACGTCGAGTTGTCTGGCCAGTGACTGCAGATCCAACCCCTGCTCAACGAGCGTCGCAGTCTGGGTGCGCGAGGCGACGCTCAAGTGGCCTGGTGCGAATTTGTCTACCACCGCATCTGTCAGCCCTTGAGCGAAGAAGCCCACTTCATCGGAACTCGTCCTGTTCGTGAACGGCAACACCGCGATCGTCCATAAATCCTCCAGCGTCGGCGCGTCCTCGGTCTCCCGTCGCTGGTCATCAAGGTGCGGCAACCCGAGGAGGACCGCCATCAGCACAGCAACGAACAGGGCGACGCCGATGACAGGGAAACGTCGCGATTTGGCAGGTCTAGCCGCCTTCGCTGGGCTGGCGACCTGGGGCTGGCTTCCCGTGACGGCAGCGTGCAGGCGCTGACGGTACTCCTGCTGGTCGTAGAACAGCGCCTGGATGCGGGTCAGCCCGATCTTGAGATCCGATGTGAGCTCCACCTCCTTCAGGTAAATCGGGATCACGTTAGTTTCTTCATCCAGCGCCAGATGAATCTCGCGATTGCAGTGCGCTGAGGCGAGTGAGGACTCGGAGATGAAGAACAGCACGTGACTTGCACCGAGCAGCGCGTCGCCGATGGTGGAGCGCCAGTTGCTGCCAGGTTCGATTCCCTGGTCGTACCAGACCTGTACACCCTGTTCGTTCAGCCAGGCGATCTCCGGATAAACGGTGGCCGTGTCCGCGTGCGCGTAGCAGACGAACACGTAGGGGCCGTCGCTGGTGTCAGCGATGCAGACAGGCTTTTCGATGTCTTCAGGGGACGATGAGGTCACGCGATGCGTTCTGTTTTAACCCGCGGATATTTTCATTATCGTAAGAACCAGGTGGGCCTAACAAGGCGGCCTGGCGACGAAACTGAGGGGAGGAGCGCCGTGGGGAAGCGACTGGTTGCGTGGGCGCTGCTACTGATCAGCTCACCAACGGTGTGGGCCGCCGCAGCAGAGGAAGCCGAGCCGTTGGCAACAAAAGCCATCGAAGAGGTGGTGGTGACCGCCTCGCGCATCGAGCGGCCAGACTTCAGCTACTCCAATCCGGTCATTTCCGTCACTTCTGAGGACATTCAGGCAGCTGGTGTGCGTGATATGGCGCACTTCCTCAAGCAGGTTCCAGCCCTGGTCGGCTCCGTTGACAGCCACGACCTGTCCGGCCCAAGAGGGCCCATCGGCGCCAATGGGACAACCGCACTGAATCTGCGCAACCTCGGCGTGTTTCGAACCCTGGTTCTGGTCAACGGTCGCCGCTACGTGAGGACGCCATTCCCGGGCGCCGACGTGGTCGACATCGATACCTTGCCGGCACCGCTTATCGAACGCGTCGAGGTCATGACCGGCGGTTCCTCGGCGCTGTATGGCGCCGATGGAGTTTCCGGCGTGGTGAACTTCGTGATGAAGGAACGTTTCGACGGCCTGCAGATGACCTTGCAGGGCGGCACGTCATCCGAGAGTGATGCCGACTCGGTTTCCTTCAACGCAACGTTCGGCACGGGGTTCGCCGACGACCGCGGCCATCTCTCGCTGGGCTTTGTCTACGACCTCGACCGCCGCCTCAATCACAACGACCGGAAGTTCTCGTCCGGCACGAACTGGCAGAGGTTCGTGCAGAATCCGGACAACCCGACAGGCGATCCGAACCTTCCCGATCTGGTGCCGCTCGCCGACATCCGCTTCTTCGACTTCAGCTATGGCGGGGCTGTGGACGTCAGCCTGGATGCCATTCCCGAGTTCGACGGTGACGGCAGCTCCTGGAACCCAGGCAGGTTTGTCGAGCCCTTCTACGGGCAGGGCGGCGACGGCGTGCCGCTGGTGGACGGCCTCGGAGATCTGCTGCCCCGGAACGAACGCTATGCCCTGACGGCGTTGCTGGACTACGAGCTGACCGACAGCGTGAACCTGTTTGTCGATCTCAACTACAGCCAGCGAACCACCAACAGCCAGGCAGGATTCAACTACGACTACGTTCTGGTTTTCGAGCCGGACACGCCCTATGCCCCCCAGAACATCCTGGACGCGGCGGCAGGCGCGCCGCTGCTGATGAACCGTGAACATGGCGACATCGGCACCCGCTGGCTGGACACAGAACGGGAGACCGTGTGGACGGTTCTCGGCCTCGATGGGGATCTGGGCGAGAACTTCGGCTTCGAGCTGTCGTACGCCTACGGCGAGTCGGATGTGGACGATGAGTTCATCAACAACCGCTACAACGACCGCTTCGCCGCGGCGCTCGATACGGCCGTGGACCCCGCGTCCGGCGAGATCGTCTGCCGCTCCGAGCTCGATCCGGATGCAGAGCCCTTTAACCTGGCCTTCCAGGGTTGGAACACCTACACGCCCTTGCCGGGCACCTGGGCTGGCTCGTTTACGCCAGGGGCGGGCGACTGCGTGCCCATGAACGTCTTCGGGGACGGTTCGCCGTCACAGGCTTCCAGGGATTGGGTGCTGCTGGACACGGTCACCAACTCCAACTTCCAGCAGCATGTGGTGCAGGGTTACGTGCATGGCAACACTGCCGGCTGGTTCGAGCTTCCGGCAGGGCCGGTCGGTCTCGTGCTCGGCGGCGAGTGGCGACGGGAGAAAGTGAAGATCACCCCGGCGCAGGAAGATGCGGCAGGGCTGACCTACGGCAATGTGCTGCTGCCGCAGAAAGGGGATCAGAGCGTTGCGGAGGTGTTCGCTGAGATCGATGTGCCGTTGCTGACCGAGGTGCGCTTTGCCCGGCAGCTTTCCGTGGACGCTGCCGTTCGCTACTCGAGCTACTCGGACAGCGATGACGCCACCACCTGGAAAGGTGGGGTGGTCTGGCAACCGTTCGCCAGCCTGACCCTGCGTGGCACGGTGGCTGAAGCGACCCGCGCACCGAGCCTGCAGGAGCTGATTACGGTGCCGGATCAGACTTTCGAGGTCATCGTCGATCCCTGTGACGTCAACCAGCTGCAGAACGGCACGGCCTTCCGCAACGATAACTGCGCGCAAACGCTCACGGCGCTCGGCGTCGATCCTGCCACGTTTACGGATCCTAACTTCGGTGACGTGGAGGGGCGCGCCGGCGGCAACCTGGATCTGGGTAACGAGACGGCGGACACCTTCACCTGGGGATTCATCTACGCGCCGGAGTTCGCCAAAGGCCTGACCATCAACATGGACTGGTACGACATCGAGCTGGAGAATGCGATCGAGTTCATTCTGCCTCAGGACTCGGCGAATCTCTGCGTGGATCTCTCGGAGCTGGACAACAAGTTCTGCGATCTGCTCGACCGCGAGCCGGGCACCGGAGCCATCGTCAACTTCCTGCTGCGGCCGGAAAACGTCGCAGAGCTCAGCACTCGCGGCGTGGACTTTGCGATTCGCTACACCTCAGAGCTCGAACGCTTCGGCCTGACCGGCTGGGGGTGGCTGAGCGTTGCCTTTTCTGGCCACAACCTGCAGAAGTTCGACGTGGTGAGCCTGCCAGGGGAGGACAGCGTCTCCGAGGTAGGCCAGGCTTACAAACCCGAATGGCAGGCTAACTTCGATCTGCAGTGGGGGCGTGGCAACCTGTTGCTGCGCTATCAGGCCCATTACTTCGACGAGACGCAGCGATTTGATGAGACCACCACGACCAACAATCCGAACGTCGTCGCGCCGGAGTACCTCGAGTACAAGCGCCGGCTGACCCACGACCTGTTCGGCAGCTATCGGTTCAACGACCAGTTCGATGTCTACGGGGGAATCAGAAACCTCACTAACCAGAAACCGGACACGGCGGAGGTCTACTATCCGGTGAGTGCGGTAGGGCGGTACTTCTTCGCCGGCGTCGTCTTTTCTCTGGGTGGTGGCTGAGGGTTATAGAGCAGTCAGCTTGCTGACGCGCTCATCGTCCGCTCCCAGGTAGCCGATCAGCGTCGCCTGAACCCGCTCTTTGTCCAGCGTGCCAGCGCGCGCCATCTCCTCGAGGTCCGCCCAGTCTTTCGTGCGGTTGAAGAAGGCTTTGAACACGGCCAGGTCGAAGCAGGACAGGAAAGGCAGGGACTTTCCGGCGAACGCCTCCCAGCGAATGCGGGCAGCGATGCCATCGTGGAAGTCCGTCGAGTTGAGGAACAGATCGAGGGGCGTTTTCTCCCACCAGACGCGCACCTGACCGTCACGCTTGAAGAGATCCCGGTCCTTTCGGGTCACCTTCACCTCACGCGGCATGGCATCCAGCGCGGTCTCCCAATCAGCGGCCGGGATCAGCAGATTTACGTCGATGTCGATGGTGCCGCGGGCCCGTTCGGTGCACCAGGCCAGCGCCAGCGCGCCACCGAAGGCATGTGGGATCTGCTGCTGCGTCAGCTGCTCGTGCAGTTCTATGATCTTGCCGACCAGATCATCCATATGGGAATGCAGGTAGCTCGAGGTGACGGGCAGCCTTGGCCGGGAACTGGGCTGCCAGCTTCAGCACGGCCTCCAGCTCTTCTCCCCGCGGTATGCCGTCCCTCTCTCTGATCCTGGGATGCAGCTGAAATTCCACCGCGTTGCCGCAGGCCTCGAGAATTCTCAGGTAGGTGGTGACCGACGGTACCTTTCTGCCCCGTTCGTACGCGGACAGCGTGGCATGAGAGGTTTTCGCGCGCTCGGCGAGTTCGCGCAGAGAAAGCCCGGCCTCTGCTCTTGCCTGTGCGAGCAGAGCGGCTGTGGACTCGGCGTGATTGGCTGCGGTGATTTCCATACGAGCTATATGGTATCCAATTGGATAACATGCATCAAGCGAGGTCGCATGGGCCCTGTGGAGGCCATAGACTAGGCTTTGATGGGAGGGAGACATTCATGAGCACGAGTTCTCTGAGCGCAGGTCTGTTGCTGATCTGTGCGCTCGCTGCGGTTTGCGCGACAGCGACGCAAGCACAAACCGCAGCGGAAGACCCGTCCTGGACCTGGTCCGAAGCGCGGGTGCAGGAAGCGGTCAATCGAGTTCGCGCCGGCAGAGATCTGAATCCTGCTGCCTGGCCCGGCGGTGCCCGGGTGGCCGTGCTGCTGTCGTTCGACGTGGACAACGAGACGCTCTGGCTGCGTAACAATGACACGAACGTCAGCGGCCTCTCGCAGGGAGAGTACGGATCACGGGTGGCGCTCGATCGCATCATCCGGCTGCTGGATGCCCATGAGATCCCGGCGTCTTTTTTCGGCCCCGCCATGAGCTTCACCCTGGCTCCGGACATGATTCCATCGATCCAGGCTTCCGGCCGGCACGAGATCGGCGTGCACGGCTGGATTCACGAGCGCAACGCTGAGCTGGCGCGCGAAGACGAAGCGCGGCTGCTGGAAATGGCGGTGGAGCGGATGACCGAGCTCATGGGTGAGCGGCCCGTTGGCTACCGGGCACCTTCCTGGAACTTCTCCGAGAACACGCTGGAGCTGCTGCTCGAGATGGGCTTTCTCTACGACTCTTCCCTCATGGCGGACGATCGTCCCTACGAGCTCATGGCCGATGGCCGAGCGACGGGGCTGGTGGAGTTGCCGGTGGACTGGATTCTCGACGATGCGCCGCTGATGAACCCGCTGGGCGCCAGGTATGCCAGCCCTCGCGATGTGCTGCAGGTCTATAAAGACGAGTTCGATGTCGCCTATCAGGAAGGCACCATGTTTCTCCTGACCATGCATCCGCACATCATCGGGCACCGGTCGCGGATCGTGGTGCTGGAGGAGCTCATCGAGTACATCCGCCTCAGGGACGACGTCTGGTTCGGCACCCACGAAGCGGCCGTTCGCTGGGTGCGACAGCAGGCGGGCATGGACTGAAGGAGGTGCTTTCTTGAAGCAGGCATTCGCATGGTGGTCGCTGGCGATGGGTGTCAGCGATGACGACGCAGAGGCTTTCCTCGCAGATGCCGCCCGGGTCGGGGTAACCGGGGTGGAGATGCTGCCGGAGCAGCACTGGCCTGCTGCCCGGGCTGCCGGGCTGGCCAACGTCAGCATCAACGGCCACACGATCGAGAAGGGCTTCAACGATGTGTCCCTGCACGCAGCGCTGCAGGCAGAAGTCACCGGCGTGATCGACAAGGCGGCTGCTGCAGAGATTCCGCTGGTGATCGTCTTCTCCGGCAATCGTCTGGGATCCGATCAGGAAGCGATCCGGAATTGCGTCGACGGCCTGGCACCATTGGCGAAGGTCGCGGAATCGAGTGGCGTGACGCTGGTGCTGGAAGCGCTGAACTCGAAGATCGACCATCCGGGCTATCACTGCGACAACAGCGCCTTCGGGTTCGAGGTGGTGGATCGCGTTGGCTCTGACGGCCTCAAGCTGCTTTACGACGTTTACCACATGCAGCTGATGGAGGGAGACATCATCAACACCATCAAGGCTCACCTGCCGGCCATCGGTCACATCCACACCGCCGGCGTGCCTGGCCGCCGGGAGCTGGACGATCGCCAAGAGACCAACTGGCGGGCCATCGCCGGTGCGCTCGAGCATCTTGGTTACGATGGCTGGGTGGGTCACGAGTTCGTTCCGCGCCAGCCGGCTATCGACGCGCTCAGGCAGGCGGTGGATCTGTTTGCTCCGGCTCGACCCGGTGCCTGAGCACCTGACTTGAACTCCTGATATGGCAAACCTCAGTGAGGCGGATTGGTCGGTCCTGGAGACGCTCGCTGACGAGGTGATTCCGGCGGACGATTTTCCGTCCGCCAGCGAGGCCGGCTTTCGGGAGTATCTCACTCAGAACTGGGATGACGTGATCGGCGCCGACCACGATCGGCTGGCGCGGCTCCTTGCGGACAGGACGCTCGCAGATCATCCCTGGTTCGTGAATGCAGTGGCGGAGAGCTTCTACGCGGATCCGGGCAACGGCGGCAACTACGGCGGCGCCAGCTTCTTCATGATCGACTTCGAGTACGCGCCGGAAATGGAGATCCCGCACGAGTTGCCGCACTACGAGCGGCCAGCGCTCGATGCGCTGGAACCGCACTACGACGCCATCGTCATCGGCTCGGGCGCCGGCGGCGGCGTGATGGCGCGCAAGCTCTGCGAAGCCGGGCTGGCCGTGCTCTGCGTGGAGCGCGGCCAGTACCTGAATCGGGCCGATGTGCCCATGGACCATCTGCGCAACCATCGTTACTCGAGATACGGACACAACGTCGGGCCGGAGCTGGAGGGTAACCCGCGGGTCATCGTCAGTGCCGGCGGCCGGGTGCTAACGAGGCAGCCGCATCAGCCGGGGTGGAGCAATGTGGCCATGGGAGTTGGCGGTGGCACCCGGGTATGGGGGGCGCAAGCGTGGCGGTTCGCGCCGGAAGACTTCCGGATGGCCAGCACCTACGGCGTGCCTGAGGGGTCGTCCCTGGCAGACTGGCCTTTCACCTACGATGAGCTGGCACCTCATTACGACTGGGCGGAATACGCTATTGGCGTGGCAGGGGAGCCGGGTCACCGCAACCATGGCCCGCGCAGCCGGCCCTTTCCCATGCCGCCGGGCAAATCAAACCGTTCCGGGGCACTGCTGAAAGAGGCGGCCGGCACGCTCGGCTGGGCAACGGCAGCACCCCCGCTGGCGATCAACAGCCGCGACTACGATGGTCGCGGGCCCTGCGCCAACTCGGGGCTCTGCGTGGGCTTCAGCTGCCCGATGAATGCCCGCGGTGGCAGTCAGAACACCATGCTGCCGAAAGCCATGGCAACAGGCCGGTTCACGCTCCTCACGGACAGCCTGGTGAGCCGGATACTCCCGGATACCGCCCAGCGGGTGCGGGGCGTTGAGTTGCTGGATCGCAGCGGAGCCAGCCGTCAGATCACCGCGGATGTGGTCGTCAGCAGTGCCGGCGCGGTGGAGTCGGCTCGCCTCCTTGCGGTTTCCGGATACGGCAACCACAGCGATCAGCTCGGCCGACACCTGCAGTCTCACGTCTACACCGGCGCCCGGGGTGATTTCGAGGAGCCGGTGGCGAACGAGAAGGGGCCGGGGCCGACCATTGCCACCTGCGAGTTCAACCATGGCAACCCGGGTCTGGTCGGCGGCGGCATGATCGCCAACGACTTTCCGATCATCCCGGTGCTGTTCTGGGTGCAGCATCGGCACCGGGCGCCAGCCCCCTGGGGATTGGCCAACAAGCAATGGATGCGGGATGCCTATCACCACACCCAGACGGTGATGGGCCCGACTCAGGAGATTCCGAACCCGGAGGCCCGGGTGACGCTGGATACGGAGGTGGTGGACTGGGCAGGGATACCGGTGGCGAGGCTGTCCGGCGGTTTGCACCCGGAGACGTTGCGCACCGGTCGGTTCATGCGCGAGCGGGCCGAGGAGTGGCTGCGAGCCGCTGGCGGCAGAAACCTGGAGGTGTTCGGCGCCGAAACCGCGGCCTTCACACCGGGTGGTCAGCACCAGGCGGGCACCTGCCGCATGGGCAGCGATCCCGCGTTTTCCGTCACCGATCCGTTCGGCAGGGTGCATGAAACTGAAAACCTCTACGTGGCGGACGCGTCACTGCACGTCACCAACGGCGGCTTCAATCCGGCACTCACGGTGATGGCGGTGGCCTCACGGATTGCCGACGGCATCGTCGATCATTAGCGCGCGGTCGAATCTGCTAACCTTGCGGCTTTCGCAACCCCTGGAAGCCTCGTGATCATTGGACTCTATTTCCTGGCGCTGATCTGCAGCATGGTCACCCTCAACCTGTGGAGCAAAGAAGACGATCCGGGCGACGGTGAGCAGCTCCTCGACGCCAGCGCCGCGGGGGCCGGGCTGGCCGGCCTGGTGCTCTTCGTCTGGGGGTTTTTCCTGTTCAGCTGGTTTATCCCGATCTCGGCTCTGCTGCTGAGCATCTTCCTCGGTACGGCGGGGGGCATGCTTGCCCGCCGCAGCGGCAGCGTCCAGGGCGTCTGCCTCGTTAGCGCCGTCGCCAGCCTGGGGCTGGCGGCCGCCGTTGCCTACCTCACGACGATGGCATAACGCAGGGCCGGAATTCAGAAGCTGGGGTTGGTCGGGTACGGGGTCAGCTGCAGCTCATGGGTCCAGCAGGAACGATCCTGGCAATGCAGGTACCAGAAGGCTTCGGCGATCTTTTCAGGATTCATCACGATCTCCGGTCGCTTTTCGGCGATGGGCAGCAGCCGGGTGCCGGGTGAGTCGATGAGGCCGTCGATCACCACGTTGGCCACGTGCACGCCGAACTCCGAATACTCCTCGGTCAACACCTGGGCCAACGTTCGCATCATCACCCTGGGATAGTAGAGCGACTGGCCGGTCCGACGTTTGCGGCCGCGCAGGGAAGAGGCGTTGTTCGATATCAGGAACGAGCCGGCTCCGCGTTCACGCATGGCGGGCAGCACCGCCTTGGCAACCAGGAACGGGCCCCGGCTGGCGATGTGTTGAGCCGTATCGAATAGCTCCGTCGGGATGTGCTCCAGGAGTTCCTTCTCAGGAGGCAGATCGCGGCCTTCCAGGTAGCCGGCGTTGTAGACCAGCACCTCAGGATCGCCGGCTTCGGCGCGGATTCGAGCGAATGCTTCAGAGATTGACGCCTCCGACACCAGATCCAGCTCGACGATCAAACACTCGCCGCCCTGAGCGGTGATGGCCTCAGCCAGCGGCTGCGCGTTGGCAGCGTGGCGGGTGGTGAGAACGACGCGGTGTCCTTCGCTCGCAAATTTCTGCGAGATCGCACCGCCAACGCCCCAGCGGATGCCGACGGGCACCGCGCTGTCATCCACGTCACCGCCATGCACCAGATGGGTGTTGCGGCCGTCCGATTGCCACTTGGAGGTGGCGCCAATGACCACGGTGACCGGCTTGCCTGAATTTGTCATGGCTGCTCCGTTGTTCTGCTCAAGGGGTTAGATCCCGTCCTTACGGTACTGCTCGAACATCTCCAGATAGGCGGCGTTGCCCCGTTCAAGGCGGGCCAGCTGCTTAGGCTTCACCTCGCCGGCGATCTTCGCCGGCACGCCGAATACCAGAGAACGATCTGGAATGATCATGCCTGGGCTGACCACAGCGCCGGCACCGATCACGCAGAAGCTCCCGACCTCGGCGTCGTCCAGAACGGTTGCGTTGTTGGCGATCAGGCTGTTGTCGCCGATGTGGGCGCAGTGCACTACCGCACCGTGGCCGACGATGACATTGCTGCCGATCTCCAGTGGCCGGCCGGTATGTACCACCACGTTGTCTTCGATGATGGTGCCGTCGCCGATCCGGATGGGAGCAAAGTCGCCGCGAATCACCGCACCGGGCCAGACGCCGCATCGCTCACCCAGCGCAACGTCACCCATCACCAGGGCGCTTTGCGCAACAAAAGCCGATTCGGGTACGTGGGGCGTCTGCTCGCGAAAGGTCTTGATCATCCGAGCCGCCTCATCCTGCCGGCTCCGGGAGCTCGGACTCCCGTTCGTCCACCAGGTAGGAGCGCATGCTGCTGAGGTCGAAGAGTCGGGCCTCGTCCTCGGAGATTTCCTTCCTCGCGGCTGCGCTGCCGAGGTGCCTGGCGCAGGCCGCCATGGTCGCCTCGTCCGGGTACCAGATCTCAAGGAACACGTCGTACTCGGGCTCACGCAGCTCGCCGTCCCGGTCACGGGTGGCGTTCAGGTAGCGTCGGAAGTAGCGGCTGGCATAGCCGCTCAGATACTTCTCGCCGATCAGGCGGTGTCGGGCTTCGTAGTAAGTACGGAACTCGTCCACCGTCATCCCCGGACGCCGTTTCATCGGCATGACGAGCTTGATCATCGAAGCAGCCTCGGTTGCACACAGCCTGACTCAGCGTACTACGCAGCGGGGGTGATGAGAACGCAGCGCGCTGGTGCTGCTCCGCTCCCGAGCGCCGCTTTGCCCAGCGCGCCAGCCGCTCTATATTGAGGGCATGGACGGCAGCGACTACTCGGATACGTTCACCGTCGACTGGTACCGGGTGCCGGTGGAACGGGAGAGGCTCAACGAGCTGATGGTGCGCAGCAACTGGCGTGGCTGGCTGCAGACGTTGGGGCATCTCGGGCTGTTCTTCCTGACCGCGGCACTCGCCTACGTTGCCTTTCTCAACGTATCCGCGAGCAACTGGTTCTGGTCGGTGCCCCTGCTGCTGGCCGCGCTGTTTGCGCATGGCACCATCGGGCCCTTCATGGGGCTCATTGCCATTCATGAGCTGCAGCACCGCACGGTGTTCAAGACCCGCTGGCTGAACGAGTTTTTCGAGAAGGTGTATGCCTTCATCAGCTGGTCGGACTACATCTGGTATCAGGAAAGCCACCGCCGCCATCACCGGGCCACCTGCTACGTAGAGGCGGACGGGGAGATCGTTCTGCCGCAGCGCTTCAATCTCAGCCGTCCGGCCTTCTGGCTCAGCATCCTCGCCTGGTACCCGAAGGGCACCTGGCTGCGTCTGGTCCGCACCTGGAAGCATGCCAACGGCGTGATTGAAGGCCGCTGGAATCGACATGTGCTGCCGGAGGAAGACCTCACCCTCAGGCGGCGGCATCGCAACTGGGCACGATTTCTGCTGATCGGCCACGGTCTGCTTGCGCTCGCTTTTGTGCTCTCCGGGCACTGGTTCCTGATCATCGTTTTCACCTTCGGCACCCAGTACTGCAGCTGGCTGGGTTTCCTGATGGGGGTGCCGCAACACCTGGGTATGGACCCACAGCTGCCGGACTTCAGGAAGAATTCCAGGACGTTCACCTGCTCGCGGCTGTTGGGGTTCTACTACTGGAACATGCAGTATCACGTGGAGCACCATATGTACCCGGCGGTGCCGTTCTACCACCTGCCGAAGCTGCGGGCGGAGATCGAATCCGAGATGCCGCCGGCCACGCACGGGCTGGTTGCGACCTGGCGGGACATTCTTGACCGGGTCGATCCGGCAGAGCTTGGGCTCGCAGACAGGCGGGCGCACGCAGGGGAGTAACGTAAAAAAGGCAAAGGGCTTCAGGAGGGGGAGATGGCATACATAGAAGGTCGGGTGGCGCATGATGCAGATGCGCATGTGTTTGAAGCGCCGGGGTGGATGGAGCCCTGGATCGAGTCCGAACTCAAGGAGGCGCTGGCGCCTTACGCCGGGTCTGACCCGAAGGTGCAGAAGCGCCTGGAGCAGGCCCGTGCGCCTTACGACGATCCAGCCTATCGCGAGAACGATGAGCGTGAAGTGACGCTGCGGAAAGGCTTCGCGGCGCTTGGCGCCTTCGACAAAGCTGAGCGGCCGGCTGCCATCGACTATCTTGGCGTGGCCAGCCAGCTGACTTTCACCACCGGTGGCCTGCGGCCGTTGGCGGCAGCGGAACGAAGTGGTGATGCCGCGGTTGCCCATGGCGTCGCTCGAGCGCACAACCGGGCGATGCTGGATTTCTGCAGCGTTGATGCGCGCCTTCTGCCGGCACTCTACGTACCGCTGGTGGATATCGAGCAGGCGGTAAGCGCGGCCGGCGAGGCGATTCGTGATGGCGCAGCGGCACTGATGCTGCCGTCCGCCTGCCCGAAAGCGCACGGTCCGAGCCACGTGGGCTTCGATCCGCTGTGGGCACAGGCGGAAGAGGCGGGGATCCCGATCGTCTATCACGTCGGTGGTGGCACGTCGATGAACCCGACCTACAAGGAAAATGGCCTGCCGCCGGTGAAAGACTTCGTCGGTGGCGACGACAACTTCACATCGGTCTCCTACCTGGCCATTCCTGAAGCGCCCATGCAGACCCTGGCCACCCTGATTCTGGACGGCGTTCTGGATCGCTTTCCGAACCTCAAGTTCGGCGTGATCGAGATGGGGGCGGCCTGGGTGCCTGGCTGGATGCGCAGCATGGACTCGGCGGCCAGCGCGTTCAGGAAGAACGAGGATCGTCTGCAGAAGCTGTCTCTGACGCCGTCAGAGTTCGTGCGCCGGCAGGTTCGAGTCACGCCCTATCCGCACGAGGACGCAGGCTGGATCGTCAAAAACTCCGGGCCGGAAGTGTGCCTGTTCAGCACCGACTACCCGCACGTGGAGGGTGGCCGCAACCCGGTGAAGCGCTTTGATGCCAGCCTGTCCGAAAGCGGCTGCTCGATCGCGGAGACGGATGGGTTTTACGCGCGAAACTACGAAGATCTGATGGGCAACGGGCTCCCCGCAGAGCTCTCGAGCGCGGCGCTCGGTTAACGGCTGCCCGCACGGGGTTTAGAACTGGTTGTCCTTCACCTGATCCCACCAGAGGTCTGACTCTTCCTGATAACAGCTGGAGTGCGCGGCGCTGCCGCGCTCGAAGCCGAAAATCTCGCACTTCGACTGCAGGTAGCTCATGTGATGGTCGGAGATGCCGGCGCAGCCGCCCAGTAGCGTGGCCGCGATTGCAAGTAGAACCGCTTTCATCTGCTTTCCCTCATGTTGATTGCTGCATGCTCAGTCTGTGGCAGCAGGGAGAGGCAGACAGGTTCCCGGAGGCCAACCGCCAGTCCGGTCGGCGCTCGCGGTCAGTTATTGCCTGATGGAGTCTTTTACGAACCGGCAGAACTGGGCGCCTACTTCCTCGGCAGAGTAAGTGCCGCTGGAGGAGAACCACAGCTGCGCATGGTTGCCGGCGCCGAGAATCATGAGCCTGAGCAGGTGCCTGTCCACCCAGGGTTCGAGCGGCAGATCGTCCACCAGGGCAACGAAGCGGGATTCGAACTGGTCACGGAGGGTAACCAGCTCGTCACGATATCGGCTCACGTCATCAGGCATCACCTTGAAGATCACCCGGGTGTAGGCGCTTTCTTCAGTGACCGCACTGACGAGCGCCGCCATCCCGGCTTCCAGGCGCTGCCAGGGATCGTCGAGCGGTTCCACGGCGGCTTCGAAAGTGGCGGTGATCTGCTCGACGCCGGCGGTGTAGATGGCCAGCAGCAGGTCGTCTTTGGAAGCGAAGTGGTAGTAGATCGAGCCCGGCAGCATGCCGACGGCGCGGGCGATGTCCCGCATGCTCGTGGCTTTGAAGCCCTGGCTGGCGAAGAGCTCGGCGGAGGCCTGGAGGAGCGCTTCGTTCCGGCTGTTCGATCGCTGCGATTTCATGCTTAAGAGGGTACGTCCTCTTGACTAACCAAACAAGTGTTTGTTTAACTCTCTCGACGCTAGACGAACGACTGTTTGCTTAACTCGCACAGGGCCTGCCATGGACGTTTCCGATCCGAAGCTCTACGAAGAGCATTCTTTCCATCCGCTGTTCAAAGAACTGCGTGCCACCGACCCGGTGCACTACTGCGAAGAGAGTCGCTACGGACCCTACTGGGCGATCACACGTTATGACGACATCGTCGCGGTGGACATGAACCACCGGGTGTTTTCATCGGCAGCGGGTGGCATCTCCATCTTCGATGTGCCCATCGACGCCAATCCCAGCTTCATCAACATGGATCCACCGCAGCACCGGGCGCACCGGAGCAGCGTCACCCCGGTGTTCAACAAGGACAACCTGGCGGCCATGGAGAACGAGGTGCGCGACCGGGTGTCGCGGATACTGGATCGGGTGCCGCGCAACACGCCGTTCGACTGGGTTGAGACCGTGGCGAACGAGCTGCCGCTGCAGATGCTGTCGACCCTGTTCGGGATCCCGGAAGAAGACCGCTACCACATGCTGCACTGGACGAACGAGCAGGTGGCGTTTGTGGGCGGCGGCAAGCCGGAGGATGACGATGCGGACGAGCACCCGTCGTTCAGCGAGTACTTCCTGGCATTGCGCCGGCAGCGCTCGGAAGAAGTCGAGCTGACGCCGGACCTGGTTTCGCACCTGATCCACAGCCCGGAACCGATTTCGGACAAGGCTTACCTCAGCCACCTGCGCTTGCTGGTTGTCGGTGCAAACGACACCACGAGAACGAGTATTGCCGGTGGCCTCGAGGGGGTAATCAGGCAGGGGCTGTACGACGAGCTGCGCGCTAATCGCGAGCTGATCCCGACGGCGGTTGAGGAGATCATCCGCTTCGTCACCCCGGTGGTGCATCAGCGGCGGACCGCGCTGGCGGACTTCGAGCTCGGCGGCAAGACAATCCGGCAGGGCGACAAGGTGGTGATGTTCTACGTCTCCGGGAATCGGGACGAATCCGCCTTCGCAGATCCGGACCGCCTGGTGCTGGACCGGGAAGAGCCGCGGATTCTCTCCTTCGGCTCGGGCATTCACCACTGCATCGGCTTTCGCCTGGCCAGAATGCAGCTGCAGCACATGTGGGAAGGCATGCTCGATCGCTTCAGCGGCTTTGAGCTGCTCGACGAGCCGACGCGCCTGCGCTCCAACTTCGTGCAGGGTTATCTCTCCATGCCGGTAATCGCGCACGGCTGAGCGGAACAGGAAGGAACAACATGAAGATCATCGTTACCGGGGGTGCCTCCGGACTCGGCGAAGCACTCGTTGCCCGGCTCGCTGCCCACGAAGTCTGGGTGCTCGACGTGAAGGCGCCGGAAAGTCTGCACGAGGGGCATCAGTTCGTGGCGCTCGATCTGTCCGATGCAGAGCAGATCGACGCAGCACTCGGGTCCCTGCCTGAATCGGTCGATGCCCTGGCGAACGTGGCCGGCGTTGCCGCCGCACCTCAGCCGGAGACGGTCCTGGCGGTGAACTTCCTCGGCCTGCGGCACCTCTCTGCGGCTATCGTGCCGCGGCTCGTGGCGGGCGGCGCGATCGTCAACGTGTCGTCCATTGCCGGCAGGGACTGGCAGGCGAAGTACGAGAAGCTTTTGCCGCTGCTGGAGACCGGATCCTTTGCAGAAGGCATGGCCTGGTGCCGGGAAAACTCGGCGCTGTACGACCGCGACCCCTACACCTTTTCGAAACGGCTGGTGACGGCGCACACCTTGAGAACTGCCCAGGACGGGGTGGCCAAGGGATACCGGATCAACTGCGTAAGCCCGGGACCGATCGAAACGCCGCTGTATCCGCAGTTCGAGTCGCTGATGGGGAAGGCCCAGAGTGACTGGATGATGGCCCAGACCGGCCGAATCGCCACTGCCGGTGACATCGCCGAAGTGGTCGACCTGCTGCTCACCGGTGAGTGCGGCTGGCTGAACGGAGTCGATGTGCCGGTAGATGGCGGCTACAGCGCCGGCCTGGCCTCGGGCTGGGTGGACTTCAGCCAGTCGCCGATCATGCAGAACCGCTGATTGCCTGCGGACCAGCCGCAGCCAGTTCATCGACTGGTTCACACATCGGAGCTGTGAATTTCGTCAGACTGAGGCGATCAGTCTGTCCAGAGGATGCCTCTCAGATGTGGAACGGCAGCCGAACTTCCAATCTCCTGGTCCTGGTTTTCTGCACCATGCTGGCCGCCGCCTGTAGCGGTGGCTCGTCGGGCAGCTCCGGAGGATCAGGGGCGGGTTCAACCGGGCAGCAGCCTGCGCCGCCCGCCGGTGGCGCCGATACCGCGCCGCCGACCGTTGCCGGGATGCAACCGGATGACAATGCGGCCGCTGCTTCCATCGCGACGGTAATCGCGATCACTTTCAACGAGCCGCTCGACGCGACGGTTGTCGATCAGGACAGCCTGCAGCTGCTCGAATCTGGCGTGCCGGTCGCCGGTCAGGTCGAGTACGACGCCAGCACCCTGCGCCTGAGCTTCACGCCCGATGCACCGCTGAACACCGAGACCGTTTACGAGGTGGTGGTGTCCAGCTCGCTCGAGGATGCCAACGGCAACCGCTTCCCTGGCCACGGCTGGTTCTTCACCACCGGCGGCGCCTACAACCTGGGCAGCACCAGCCAGATGACCATCGACATGTGCATGGACGAAGGGGACCTGCGCATGCTGACCCTGGTAAACGATGCCCGTGCCGTCAGCCGCGACTGCGGGACTGATGCCGCGCCGGCACAGCCGGCGTTGTCCTGGGACTGCCTGCTGGATCAGGCGGCGGTCGGTCATTCGGTCTCCATGGCCACCAACGACTTTCATGCGCACGTGAGCCCGGTCGATGGCAGCAACCCGGGTGATCGGATCGCCGCGGTCGGTTACAACGCCCAGGCCTGGGGCGAGAACATTGCTGCCGGCTACCCGGACGAAGCGGCGGTGGTGGATGCCTGGCTGGAAAGCCCCGGCCATTGCCTCAACATCATGCGCAGCTCGTTCACCGAGATGGGGGCAGGATCCGCAGAAGATGCAGGCTCGACCTACGGCATCTACTGGACGCAGAAGTTCGGCCGCCCGCTCTGATCTGCCGGCGCTCGACTGCGGCTGACAGCCGAGGCTGGGCAAGTAGACTCTCAGCGCTCCGGTGTTCTCCACACGCTTTTTCGGTCACTATTGCCGGTCTAGCGGAGGGGAATCATGGAACTGCAAAAAATTCCAGCAAAGCTGGTTATCTTTCTGAATTTGCTCGTTTTTTCTGCGTTGGCCAGCGCTCAGGCGGACTGGTATCCGTCAAAATACGGTGCGGATGACACCATCGGCGCCGCCAACAACCTGTCTGAACAGGGTGTGGTGAACGCGGCCAGCCTGGTCAAGCTCGGCAAGACCTACGCGCTCGGCGTGCCGACCGGCCCGGACACACCCGCCTACCCGCCGCGCTGGTATCACATGACGGTGCTGCAGCTGGGGGCGAGCGACGGGGCCACCATCGGCTCTAATCAGGCAACCAGCTACGACGACCTGATCACCACCTACATGGGGGTGGGCAGCCAGATCGACGGTCTCGGCCACATGGGCGTGAACCATGTTTACTACAACGGCACCAAGGCGGCGGAGTTTGCCGGGCCGGCCGGGCTGACGAAGTTCTCTACTCACGAGATCCCACCCATCGTCACCCGAGGTGTGCTGCTGGACATGACCCGCGAGCTCGGGATGGATCCCCTGCCAGCCGGTACCGCCTTCAACCGTAAGGAGATCGATGCGGCGGCCAAGCGTGCCGGGGTGGAGATCCGCAAAGGGGATGTGGTGCTGTTTCATACCGGCTGGCTGGCCATGGCGGCAACGGACCCGGAGGGCTTCATCGCTCAGCAGCCTGGCATTGGTCTGGAGGGTGCACGCTACCTGGCCGGTCTCGGCGTGGTGGCGCTCGGGGCGGACACCGCCGCGTTGGAGGCCATTCCCCACGAGGACCCTGCCACCGGATTCCCGGTGCATGCGGAGCTGCTGGCGAAAAACGGCGTGTACATCCTCGAGGTCATGAACACCGCGGAGCTGGCGGCAGACGGCGCCACCGAGTTTCTGTTCGTGCTCGGCCAACCGCGCTTTGTCGGTTCGGTTCAGGCGATCATCAACCCCATCGCTATCCGCTGACTTCTGGACTGCTGGAGAACTAGACAATGGAAAATGGACTGTTCGGCGATCTGAAAGTCATCGATGCCGCCTCGTTCCTCGCCGGCCCCTGTGCGGCCACCATTCTTGCCGACTACGGCGCCAACGTGGTGAAGATCGAGCCGCCAAACGGCGACCGGCATCGCTCCATTGCTGCCGGGCATCCGTCCGACTGGTCCTGGCAGCTCACCAATCGGGGCAAACGCTCCCTGGCATTGGACATCAGCACGGAGGACGGCTACGCGGTGCTGATGAAGATGCTCGAGCAGGCAGACGTGTTCCTGGTGAACTTCAGTGCCGGTCAGCTGGAAAAGCACCGACTCACCTGGGAAATCCTGAAGCAGGTGAACCCGCGGCTGATCTTTGCCCAGATTTCCGCCTTCGGCCTGAAGGGGCCGGAAGCGGACCGCAAAGCCTTCGACCTCACCGGCTGGTTCGCGCGCACGGGTATCCAGGACATGATGCATGAGAAGGACGTGCCGCCGAGCCCGGCTGCCGGAGGCGTGGGCGATCACGCCACGGCCATGACGCTGTACGCCGGCATCGTCTCCGCGCTCTACCGTCGTGATCGCACGGGTGAGGGCAGCATGGTCTCCACCTCGCTGGCGGTCACAGGGGCCTGGGCCAACGGGCTCAACCTGCAGGCGGTGGTGGCGGGTGTGGACACGGCTGCCCGGCGGGACCAGGAAGGCTGGTCCAACCCGGTTCAGAACGTATTCGAGACCTCCGACGGCCGCTTCATCTTCATTGCCGTGCAGAACCTGGTGCGCGACTTCGACAAGCTGGTCGACGCGCTGGAAAAGCCGGAGTGGCGGGACATGGAAGACATGCAGCCGATCAAGCCGCTGTTCCGGAACCGCTTCAAGGCCCGGGAGCGGATCGCCGAGGCGATCCTTGGCTTCACGTCGGCAGAGATGCTGAGCCGGCTGAACGAGGTGGGCATCGTTCACGAGCTGATCCGTAAAAATGCCGAGGTGCTCGAGGACGAGCAGCTGATCGCCAACGGCCTGATCGTTCCCTTCGACTCAGGCCGGCCAGGCTGCGATCGTACCTTCGCATCGCCGTTCCAGATTTCTGACGAGCCGCAGAAGGCGCCGGTAGCGGCAGCAGAAGTGGGCGCGAACTCCGCGGAGGTGCTGGCGGAGTTCGGGCTGGCGGAGGATGAGATTACCCGGCTGACGAGCAGCGGGGTGGTTGGGCCGAGGAAGAAGAAACGCTCGAGCAGAAACGCCGAAGCAGAAACCACGAACAGGCAGGAACCATGATGAGCTGGCTCCGTGCGGTCGGGATCACGCTGCTGGTTCTGATGGGCTCAACCACAACGGCGGAGACGTCGGGTGCGCTGGCGGACTCGCAGGACTCGGCGCTCAGCTGGCTGGCGCTCATCGACAACGGTGAGATCCATCGCAGCTGGTCGGAAGCATCCTCGCTGTTTCAGCAGGCGGTGACCGCAGCGGATTGGGAGCGGGCGCTGCAGGGCGCCCGTGGCCCGCTCGGCGAGTTTCAGGCGCGCAGCTTTCTGGGTGCGACGCACACCACGACGTTGCCGGGCGCGCCGGATGGCGAGTACGTGGTCATGCAGTTCGAGGCGTCCTTTGCCCGCAAGGCGGAAGCGGTGGAAACGGTGACCACCATGCTCGAAGCCGACGGCAGCTGGCGGGTATCCGGCTACTTCATCCGCTAGCGGCTCAGACCACCGGCGACGTGCCGCCGTCCACGTTGATGGCGGTGCCGGTCACGTAGCTGGCAACCTCGGAGCAGAGGAAGGCGATCACGTCGCCCGCTTCCTTCGCCTCGCCTACACGGCCCATGGGTACAGTTGCTCCCATCCGTTCGTAAAGCCCGTCCAGGGTGACCTCGGAATCCGCTTCCTGCATCTTCGCCGCCCGGCGCTCGTGCTGCCGGCTTTTCAGCAGGCCGACGCAGACTGTATTCACCCGCACGCCGTCGGCGGCGAACTCCTTCGACCAGGTTTTGGTCAGGGAAATGCCGGCGGCTCTGGACAGCGCGGTGGGCTGGCTGCCGGGCCCGGGTGCCTTGCCGCCCGGCGTGGTGGTGTTGCAGATGGCGCCGCGGGTCTTCTTCAGGTGCTCGATGGTGTGACGGGTGCAGTAAATGGCGCCCATCACCTTCAGGTTGAAATCCGTCAGCACCTGCTCGTCCGTCATCTTGGCAAAGCTGGCGGCCGACGAGGTGCCGGCATTGTTGACCAGGATGTCGACCTGGCCCCAGCGTTCGAGCACCGTAACGACCATGGCCTGAACGCTGGCCTCGTCGGCCACGTCAGTTGCCACGCCGATCACCTCGCTACCGGTCAGCTCCGCCACCTCGGCAGCTGCCTGATCGAGATCCGTCTGGGTTCTGGCGACCAGCGCCACCCGCGCGCCTTCTGAGGCGAGCCGCTCCGCTGCCGCTCGACCGATGCCGTAGGTGCCGCCGGTGATGATCGCCACTTTGTTTTTAACGCCCAGATCCATGGTGTCCTCCTGGTTGTTGCAGTTTTTCTGTTCGCTCAGCCCCAGTACTCTTCCGCCTGCGCACGCAGCTCGTCGCGGAAGTCCGGATGGGCGATGTTTATCAGCTCTTCCGCCCGCTGCCGGTGGTTCTTATCCAGCAGTCGGGCAATGCCGTACTCGGTGATGACCGTATCCGCCAGATAGCGGGGAATGGTCACCAGCGTTCCGGTTTCATGTTTGGCAACAATCTTGGAGACGGCGCCATCAAACGCGGTGGACCGGAGCACGATCACAGCCCGGCCGGTCGGGCAGAGGGTGGCGCCCAGATGAGTATCCGGCTGGCCGCCGGTGCCGTTCACCATCATGCCGCCGAACCGGTCCTCGCTGGCGATCTGGCCGATCAGGTCGACGGCGATGGCGCTGTTGATCGACGTCATCTGTCGGTTCTGCGCGAGCAGGGTAGGGTTCAGCAGGTAAGCGGGGTCGTAGAGCTCGAAGGCCGGATTGTCTTGAATGATCTCCATGTCACCGGCGTCGCAGCCGGACCAGGCGACGGCGACTGCCCGGCCGCGGTGGATCGTTTTTCTGGCGTTAGTCAGGACGCCTCGCTCCCAGAGCCGACCCAGCCCGGGCGAGCCGAGCTCCGTGTGCAGGCCGAGATCGTTGGCATCATCGAAAGCGCCGGCTTCGAACATCAGCGAGCTCGGCTGACCGATGCCAACCTGAATGGTGTCGCCATCGCGGATCAGTTCTTTCAGGTAGCCGGCAATTTTCTGCGCGGCCGGGTCGATCACCATGCCCAGCTGTCGTTCCAGCGCGTCGGGGTCGAGCAGGTGGAAGCTGTCGGCAACCGGCGCCAGTCGCTCCCGGACGATGACTTTCGACAGCGCGGTCAGGCGCTCCCGATTTTCCGGCGGAGCCTCTGCTTCGATGCGGGCCTGGATGGCCGCCACATCCGGTGGCGGCGGCAGGACGTCTTCCACGAAGGCGCTGAACTCGCTGACGTGCGCCCAGACATCACCGTGCACGGGCTGCATGTGCGGATCAACGAAGCCGATGCTCTTCGGGCAGCGCTTCAGGTAGGACTTCTTCTGCCACTGAGCGGGCCCGAAGTGCACGAAGCCGGCGTCGTTCGGCGCCGAGCAGGTGACCAGATTGACGTCCGGCATCCTCGCTTCTTCGCGGCCGGCGTCGAACGCCTTCATGCCGAGCATGAACGTGTTGGGCAGATAGGTGGAGCGTTTCTCGTCGTGGCTCGACCGGGAAGCCTCGCCGATGAAGATCTCGATCTCCCGCTCGCCGGCGTCCCGACCGGAGGTCATGAGCGGCTCATCGGCAGGCCCCAACAGCCTCATGTCCAGACCGCCGAGTTCCTGGGAACGGATCTCGAGCAGCACGGTGACTGCCGCCGGAGTGCCTACGTTTACGTAAACCAGATCATCGGCTTCGATCAGTGCCATCGCCGCGTCCGGCGTCATGCAGCGCGCGTCGAACGCCGCCTTCCAGTCCCCTCGTTCGCTCATTTTCCCCCCAGGTTTTGGTTCAGAGTTGTTCCTGCAGCTCGTTCAGTACTTCGTCGTTGTGTTGGCCGGCCAGCGGTGGCGGCTGCAGGTCCGGCTCGAGCCCGTCGAAGCGCAGGAGCGGGCCGTGTCGCCGGTAGCTGCCCCATTCCGGGTGCTCGACGGTGGCGGTGAGGCCAAGCGCGTCGGCCTGCCCATCCTCGAGCCAGAAGAGGCTGGGCAGCAGGCCATCGGCGCGCACGCAGCCAACCCCAGCCGGCACGAACAGTGCCTGCCAATCGTCCGCCGATCTGTCGGCGAACAGCGCTTCCAGTGCTTCGGTCGTCCGCTCTGGCGGCGATATGCCGGTCTCTGTCAGGGCAGCTTCGAAACGCGCCTGCTCCCGGTCGGAAACGAGCGCCAGGAAGATCCAGCTCTCTTCCGCGCAGCGGTACAGGCGATAGGTCGGCGACAGGCCGAGCAGCAGCTCGTCCGGCATGGCGCGATCCGGCTTGCCGGGATAGGTCAGAAAATCATCGTGATTTGCCTGGGCGTTGGCGCCGAACATGTCCACCATGATCTTCTGGCCGGCGCCGGTACGCTGTCGGGTGGCCAGGCCCAACGTTGCGGCGGTGGTGATCACCATGGCCGTGTTCGGGTCCGGATTCACCTCGTTTGCGCGCATGAGTCGTCGTGTCCACAGCCGCAGGCCATCCACGTCCTGGAGCGTCTCCGGCACCCGTTCGCCCATCTGGTAAAGAACGCCGCCCATGGCAGCGCCCGGGATCGGATGGGTGCTCGGTCGCAGCGCACCGGGGCCATCGGGCCCATAGCCGTTGCACTGCAGGTAGACGATGTTCGGGTTGATCTCGATGATCTGCTCGTACTCGATGCCGAGTCGCTCCGGCACGCCCGGGCGGAAGTTGTGGATCAGCACGTCGGCACTCTCGATCAGCTTCAGCACCGCCTGCCGGCCCGAGTCGCTCTTCAGGTCCACTGCCAGGCTGCGCTTGCCCGCATTCACGCGGGCCGATCCAACGCCTGCGCCCAGACCTCGATAAGGATCTCCCGCCAGCGGTTCGACCTTGGTCACGTCCGCGCCCATATCGGCCAGGAACGAAGCCGCCAGCGGGGCGGCGATGATGGTGGCGATCTCTACAACCCGCACGCCCTTCAGGGGCTGAGACTGCAGCGGTTCTGCGCCAGGTGCTGATCGGGGCGTGGCGCGCCAGCTGTTTTCCAGCTCGTCGTCGCGACTTGCCGCATCGCCCGGGCGCGCCGGCGTGCGCGTCATCTTGGCGAGCGGCCCGAGCTGGCGGCCGCCGTCGGGGCGCTCGATGACATGGCCATTGGCGACGATGTCCGGATCGGCGAGGGCCTGTTGGGTGGTCTGGTAAGTCGTGGCGACCACCCCGCCGTTGGCGATGCAGTCTGCCATCCACTCCTCGGAAGTGCGCGACTGGATGCGCTCGAGCATGCGCTCGCGGAAGGCTTCGTGTTTTTCCGGCGGCAGCATCAACTGCTTGGCATCGAACTCCGGGTCCGCCAGCACGTCCATGAGCTCCGTCACCAGCAGGAAGTTGTCGAACAGATGCGGCAGCAGATTGCCGAACTGCATCCAGCGACCATCTCCGGCCTGCGCCGGATGGTAGTAGAGGCTGGGCATGGGCGGCTCGGTATCACCGCCGGACATCACCCGGTAGAAGTTGGCGAATTGCTCAAACTGGCTGCCGATCATGGCGCCCTGCTCGTAAGGCAGGAGGCCCTGCAGCAGGCTGGTTTCGATCAGCCGACCCGGGTGGGTAGCGTTCTGGCTCAACAACGCCGCAAGGATCCCTGCCGTCGCCGTTTGCGCTGTTGCGTGGGTCGCCACCTGCAGCGCCGAAAACACGGGTCCCGGCCGATCGACGATGCCGGCAAAGAGCTTCATGCGGCCGCTGTAGGCCGCCACCAGATGCTCGTAGCCCGGCAGATCCGCCAGGGGCCCGGTGCTGCCGAAGCCGGTGATGTGGCAGACGTTGAGGTGGGGATGGCGCGCGTGCAGGGTGGGGAAGTCGAGTCCTCGCCGTTGCAGGGCGTCTGCGCGCCAGCTGGTGATCATTACGTCCGCTGCGGCAGCCAACACTTCGAAGCGATCAAGGTCCTGCGCCTCGTTCAGGTCGAGTGCCAGCGTCCGTTTGCCGCGCATCCACATGGGAGCCGCCGGCAGCTCATCGATCGGATGGTGCTCGGGACGTTCGATCCTCAGCACCTCGGCACCAAAGTCCGCCAGATGCATGCTGGCGAGACCGGCCGCCGGCCCGCTCGAGAGATCCAGTACGCGCAGTCCGCTTAGTGCCTCGGACATGGTGGTGTGAGTTCCTCTGCTTTCCGGGTAAGTCTAACCGGCGGCGAAAGCGAGCGTCGAATCAGCGGAAGCGAGTAGGCGAAGCGCTCAGTCTGGCGGCAACGCCAGCGCGATCAGCTCCGCAGCGGTCTGCCCGTCGCCCACCATCATGACGATGAACTGCCGCCCGTTCGCGCGATAGGTGCTCGGCGGGCCTGCCTGGGTGGCAGGCAGCTCGATCCGCGCCACTATCTCCCCCGTTCGCTTGTCATGAGCCCTGAACACGGGATCCCCGCCAAAGCCCTCTCCTGCAAACAGCAGCGTGTCCGTCACCAGAATGCCCGCCCGGGTTGGCTTGCCGGTCCGCGGCAGGTCGACGTCCTGCAGCGCCGGATGGTTGGCGACCGCAGTTGGCGTGTCACCGTTGGCCACCGACCAGAGGATCTCGCCGGCATCGAGATCGATGGCGGTGATGCGTCCCCAGGGCGGCTTGACGATGGGTAGCTCGAACACGGTCGGTGGCCGGGCCCGGCCGGAGATGAAGCGAATGTCCGACGCTTCCGGCTCATGCACCAGGTTCATGACGTCGATCCAGGTTCGTGAGGGCACGTAGAGAATGCCCGTGCCTGGATCGTAGGCACTGCCTTCCCAGTTGGCGCCGCCGGTGGAGCTCGGCAGGCGTAAGGTGCCGATGGTGCCGTCTGCTGCATCCGCCAGCGACGGCGGCTGGTACAGAGGCCCGAGCCGGTAACTCTTGAGAATTCGATCGATCTCCGTGCGAATCTCCGGGGTGTAGTCGATCAGATCAGCTCGGCTCACACCCTGGCGATCAAAGGGCGGCGGCTTCCGTGGCATCGGCTGGGTCGGCGAGGTCCACTCGCCGGGCACATCGGATGCCGGTACCTGCACCTCGTCGATCGGCCAGACCGGCGCCCCGGTCTGCCGGTCGAACACGAAGACGAATCCCTGCTTGATGGGCAGGGCGACCAGCTTCCGCCCGTCCGGCAGGTCGGCCAGCACGGGCGCGGTGGGGGTGTCCCAATCCCAGATGTCGTGGTGGGTGTGCTGGAAGTGCCAGCGGCGTTGGCCCGTCCGGTAGTCCACCGCCACCAGGCTGCTGGAGTATAGGTTGTCGCCGGGCCGGTCACCGCCGTACTGATCACCGGTGGCGGACTCGACCGGGAGGTAGACCAGGCCCAGCTCCGGATCGGCGGACATGTGTGCCCAGACACCGGCGTTGCCGGTGAACTCGGCGGAGCCATCGAGCCAGGTTTCGTAGCCGGGCTCGCCCTTTTCCGGAATGGTCTGGAAGGACCAGAGCTGCTCGCCGGTTCGAGCATCGTATCCGCGCACGTCGCCTTTGACGTTGGCCTTCGATGGCGGTCGGAAGCTCACCGCATGCGCGGAACCCACCACGATCACATCGTCCACCACCAGCGGCGGCGCGGTCAGGCCCACGTCCAGCGCACGGTCGGGAGCTCTGCGCAGGCCGACTGTCAGATCGACGATACCGTTGCTGCCGAACCCGGGATCCGGTAGCCCGGTTTCGGCGTCCAGCTTGACCAGCTGATAGCCGGGGGTCACCGCGATGACAAAACCGCGCCCGGCCTCATCGCGATAGAACGACAGGCCCTTGCCCGAGTCTTTCCTGGCCGCCTGCTCGAACCGGGCCCCTTCGCGCGGGCGCCACATCCACAGCGTCTGCCCGGTGGCGGCGTTGACGGCGATGATGTTGCGGGTCGCGCCGGCGCCGAAGAACAGACGGCCGGCGTGCATGATCGGCATGGAAACGTTGCGGATCTCCGGCGCCGGGCCGAAGTTGGCCGCGCTCCAGCGCCAGGCGATCGTCAGGTCGCCGACGTTTTCTGCGTTGATGTCCTCGAGCGGAGCGTAGCGATTGGCGTTCAGCTCGCCGCCGAAATGTCGCCAGTGCACGTCCGGCAGCCGGTCGCTGCTCGTCGAGAGCGTAATGGTGAGGTCGGCAAGGCTCTGTTCCGGGTCGTTGCCACCTGACAGCTGCAGCATGTGGCGCACGCTCAGCTCGTAGTCCTTTTCGCTCAGCGAGCCCGGAGACTCCGCCGGCATGGTTTCCCTGACCCGGGTGAGAAGGGCTTCCCCGTTGCGGCCAAGCCAGCTCTGCTCGATCCGTTCGCGGATCTCAGCGGGCGCATGACAGCGGGCACAGTGCGCGCCCCAGACCGCCTCCGCGGAGGCGCTTTCAGCCGTTGCCATGCTGGAGGTCGTGATTGCGGAGAACAGAAGACAGAACAGGATCGGTCCCCGGTGTGTGTTGGGCTCTTTGTTCAGCCTTCTCTTCGTCAAACCATCACGTCGCAACGCCGTCGTCAGCAGACGATAGCAAGATGGTGCAGGAGTTTCTCAGGTGGCGAGCGCTGCTATGCTGCCGTTTCGAGAGCAGATGGAGCAGCACTGATGCCGCTCAACCTCAACCGGGAAGTGTTCATCACCTGCGCCGTAACCGGCTCCGGCGGCACCCAGGACCGAAGCCCACACGTGCCGTGGAGCCCCCGGGAGATTGCCGACAGCGCGCTGGCAGCCGCCGAAGCGGGAGCGGCCGTGGTGCACTGCCATGTTCGTGATCCGGACACCGGCGCGCCGTCCCGGGACCCGCTGCTCTACCGCGAGCTCACTGAGTACGTTCGGGCGGCCAACACCGATGTGGTGCTGAACCTGACCACGGGCATGGGCGGCGACCTGGTTTTCGGCTCGACGGAAGCGCCGCTGCCGCCCGGGCCCGGGACAGACATGGCAGGCGCAACCGAGCGCATGCAGCCCATTGCCGAGTGCCTGCCGGAAATCTGCACGCTGGACTGCGGGACGATGAACTTCGCGGAAGCGGACTACGTGATGACCAACACTCCGGGAATGCTGCGCGCCATGGGCGGGATGATGGCCGAACTCGGCGTGCAGGCCGAGATTGAGGCCTTCGATACCGGTCATCTCTGGTTTGCGCGGCAGCTGGTGGAGGAAGGCGTGTTGCCGCCACCCGTGCTCGTGCAGCTCTGCATGGGTGTGCCCTGGGGCGCGCCGGACGATCTGAACACGCTGCTGGCCATGGTGAGCAACGTGCCGGATGACTGGCACTGGTCCGCATTCAGCCTCGGCGTGCACCAGATGCCCTATGTGGCGGCGGCGGTGCTGGCGGGGGGCAACGTCCGGGTCGGCCTGGAGGACAACCTGTACCTGGAGCGCGGCGTGCTGGCGACCAACGCCGAGCTGGTGGAGCGCGCGGTGCAGATCATCCGCTCGCTGGGTTCGGACGTGGTTGGCCCACAGGCGGTGCGAGACCGGCTGGACCTGATTAAACGGTCTCCCGCAGGCTGAGCATGCGAGCAGCCGTCATCGGCGCCGGCGTGATCGGTGCGGGCTGGGTGGCGCGGTTCGCGCTGCACGGCTGGAACGTTGTCGTCTACGATCCGCTCCCGGACTCACCGGAACGGGTGGCGACGGTGCTCGACCGGGCTCGTACCGGTTTGAGCGAACTCTATGACCGGCCGTTGCCTCGGGAGGGCAGCGTCGAGTTTGCCGACAGCGCGGCGGCGGCGATCGCAGAGGCTGACTGGGTGCAGGAGAACGTGCCCGAGCGTCTGGAAGTGAAGCGGGCGCTGCTCAGCGAGCTCGGACCGCACCTCAAAGCGGATGCCGTTCTGGCTTCTTCCACTTCGGGCTTCAAACCCTCGGTGCTGGTCGACGGGCTCGCCTGCGCCGAGCAGTTTCTGGTCTGCCATCCGTTCCAGCCGGTTTACCTGCTGCCGGCGGTGGAAATCGTACCCAGCCGATGGACCAGCGCGGCCGTGGTTGCCCGCGGCCAGTCGGTGCTGTCGTCAATCGGCATGAGTCCCACCCTGATCGAGCAGGAGATCGATGCGCACATCGCCGACCGGCTGCTCGAGGCAGTCTGGCGGGAAGCCCTGTGGCTGGTCAAAGACGGCGTTGCCAGCACCGCGGAGGTCGACGCCGTGATCAGGAACGGCTTCGGCCTGCGCTGGGCGCAGATGGGCCTGTTTGAAACCTATCGGATCGCCGGCGGCGAGGCGGGCATGCGGCACTTTCTGGCGCAGTTCGGGCCCGCGCTGCAGTGGCCGTGGAGCCGCCTGACCGACGTGCCGGAAATGGACGAGGCGCTTGTGGAGCTCATTGCCAATCAGTCCGATGCCCAGGCGGGGGAGGCCAGCATCGTCGAGCTCACCGCGGAGCGCGATCGGAACCTGGTCGCGATTCTCAAAGCGCTGAAGGCAACCGGGGGCGGGGCGGGTCAGGTCCTGTCGGCGTATGAAGACCATTACCTGTCAGGTAATTGAAGCCGCACCTGCCTGAGCCGGATGATCCGGACCTGATTCAAGCAGGAGCTACTCATGGAGCCGATTCAGGTTGCGCGCACCTTTCTCTCGGCGATGGAAAAGAAAGACTACGAGACCGCACTGGCACTGGTTGCCGATGACGTGGAGTACGTCAACGGCAACTCCCCTGCGGTGCGCGGGCCCGAAGGGATCCGCCAGACGCTCGAGCCGTTCTTCACACCCCTGAAAGAAAACGACTTCAGGGTGCTGCGCGAAGCGACTAACGGCAACGTGGTCATCATCGAAAGGCTGGACCGGCACCTCGCCGACCACGGCTGGTTCGAGCTTCCGGTCACCGGCGTGATGGAAGTCGAAGATGGGCGGATCAGCTACTGGCGGGAGTACTTTGATCTGGCGGTGATTCAGGGCGACATCGAAAAACTGATGGCCGCTTCCTAGGCTTCCGGAATCATGCGCACGATCTGCGAGCCGCTGCCGTGCTCGAGCAGCAGGTAGATCGTGCCGTCAGCTCCTGACTCGATGTCGCGGATCCGGGCCAGGTCCTCGATCAGCAGCTCGGTGTGCACGAGCTTGTCATCCTCGATGACGAAGCGATACAGCTCCGTGGCCTTCAGGGAGCCGACCAGAAAGCTGCCCTGCCAGCCGGGGAAGGCGTCACCGGCGTAGATGATGAAGCTGGAGACGGCGGGCGAGGGCGTCAGGTCGATGATCGGCTGCTCGATGTCCTCCAGGTCGAACTCGATCCCCAGCTCCTTCCAGTACTCCACCGGCGTGCCGTCGTAGTCCACACCTTTCGAGTAGAGCGGCCAGCCGTAGTTGCGGCCCGGCCGCAGCAGGTTCAGCTCGTCGCCGCCGCGCGGCCCCATCTCCGTTCCCCAGAGCTTGCCGGTTGCCGGATCGAACTCCAGGCCCTGCGGGCTGCGGTGGCCGTAAGTCCAGGTGCTCGGCACCATGTTCGGGTTCGAGACGAACGGGTTGTCTTCCGGGATCTGACCGTCGTCGTGCAGGCGGTGGATCTTGCCGTAGGGTTTGCGCAGGTCCTGGATGCCGTCGAAGTTGCTCATGCCCTTCAGGCCGACGCTGAAGAACACGTAGCCTGAGGGATCGAAGGCAAGCCGACCGCCGGCGCCGAGGTCGGGCGTGGGCGTGTAGTGCTGCTGCGCAACCTGCCAGATCACCTCTTCGTCGGTCCAGCCATCGTCGCTGAGCCGGCCGCGGATGAGCCGGCTCATGGTCCTCGGCAGCAGCGTCTCGCCGCCGTCATCAGCGCAGCTCTCGCAGAGGTGAGTGTGCACGAGATAGATCCAGCCGTTGTCCTGATAGCCCGGGTGGGGCGCCACATCGAGCAGCCAGCCGTAACCGAAGTCGAGGCCCATCATGTCGAAGCCGGCGGTGCCGGTCGCGGGTGTGCCCGGGATGTGCTCGGTGCGTTCGCCATCCAGGCCGACGATGCTCAGGCCTTCAGTTTTCTCGGTGAGAAGCAGCCGACCGTCCGGCAGCGGGGCGATGGCGAACGGCTTGGCCGAAATCCCGGTGCTGATCGTTTCCAGACGGAAGCTGTGCAGCTCCGTTTCGATCGTCTCCGTGGGGATCGACAGCGGCTGATCGGTTTTGAAGTCCGTGAAGACGCGACCCACCCGCTGCTCGCCGATCAGGATCGCCAGGCTGCGGATCTGCCCTTCATCAAGGACCCCGGCCCAGGGCGGCATGCCGCGTTCCGGGAACCCCTCAGCGATGCTTCTGGCGATATCGTTGACCGTTTCGCCGTGGGTCAGCGGCCGGCCGACCAGAGCCGGTCCGAGCGCTGCGCCCTCGTAAGACTCGCCATGGCAGACCGCGCAGTTATCCGCGTACAGCGGCGCGAAAGGTTCGCCCACGCCGACCCCGGAAGTGATGGCGTAGAAACCGCCGACGGCGATCAGCACCAGCAGGCCGAGCACAGCGCCAACTACGATCAGGACTTTTTTCATAGAGCATCTCTCCGGCGCTGATCTTGCGTGGGGCGCCATAACATGTCCACCTCAGGGTTCCCGGTGTCTGTTAGTCTCTGTCAGCTCGAAAACGCGGAACGGGGAAAGGACGGTTGCCGGATAGCAGGTATCGATGGGTGATCGTCGGTTACACCCTCATCACCCAGGCAATCGCCCTCGGCGTGATGTTTTACAGCTTCGCGCTGTTTGCGGTGCCCTGGCTCGATGTGTTCGAAGCCTCCCGACGGGATGTGATGCTGATCGGCAGCCTGCTGCAGTTTGGTACCGGCCTGTTCAGCCCGCTGGTCGGTCGCATGATGGATCGTTTCCCCATGTACTGGGTGATTTACGCGGGGCTGGCTCTGCTGCTGATCGGCCTGGTGCTCGGGTCTCAGGCTACCGCCCTATGGCAGCTGCAGCTGCTCTACGCAACGGTGTTCCCGTTCGCCATGGCGCTGATGGGCACGCTGGCGGCGCAGACCCTGATCACCCGCTGGTTCGTTGAGCAGCGTGGCCTTGCCATCGGCATCTCCGCCACCGGCACGAACCTCGGCGGCATCGTCTTCCCCATGCTGGTGGCGCTGGGGCTGGCGATGGTCGGCTGGCGGCAGACTTTCCTCTGGCTGGCCGGTGTCAGCCTGGTTCTGGTCGGGCCGCTCACCTGGCTGATCCTGCGCCGTTCGCCGCCGGTGCTGGAAGCTCACGCGGATGGCAATCAGCTGGATGGTCGGGTCTGGACCACCCAGGAAATCCTCCGCAGCAGCCTCTACTGGCTGCCGGTTGTCTGCATCCTGCCGATGATGATCGCCTTCGGCGCCGTGCAGCTGAACATCGGCGCGCTGGCTGGTGATCTGGGATTCGGGGCCGACGTGGCGGCAAGGCTGGTTGCGGTATCTGCCGTCTGCATGGTGCTGGGTAAGTTCTTCTTCGGCAGCCTGGGTGATCGCCTCGATCACCGGATCCTGTTCTGGATCGCGCTCGCCTTCATGTCTGCCAGCATGGTGATCCTGCAGCTGGAAGGCTCCATCTGGGTGCTGACGCTGGGTGTGGTGGCGCTGGGCCTGGCGGGTGGCGGCCTGTTACCGCTGCTGGCCCTGATTTTCGGCGCCCGATTCGGCGTTGCATCCTTCGGTCGGGTGATGGGCCTGGTGATGTTGAGCCTGACGCTCGGTGCCACCGGGCCGATCCTCGCGGGCTGGATGTACGACCTGACCGGTAGCTACGACGCGGTCTTCATTCTGTTCCTCGTGCTCTTCGTCCCTTCCGGGATCGCCATGCGCTGGTTACGGCCACCTGGCGGCTGACAGGATCACTCAGGTGCGACGTCGCTCAGGAACCGGCGTCGTCTTCCGGAACCGCTTTCCGTTTTGGGAGCGACCAGCCGAACAGCAAGGCGCTGGCTCGAATCACGAAGCAGGTGCCTGCACCCGCCCAGAGGCAGAGCTCTGTGCCGAGTCCCAATGTCTGGCCGACTACGAACGTGAGCGCCCCGGCGAACGCGGCGGTGGCGTAGATGTCCTGACGGAGGATCAACGGGATCTCGTTGCAGACCACGTCGCGGATAATGCCGCCGAGCACCGCGGTCACCACGCCCATGACCACGGAGACCTCAGCTGAGCCGGTCAGCGCGTAGCTTTTCGCGGCGCCCGCCACGCAAAATACGGACAGGCCAACCGCATCGGCCCAGAGCAGCAGTCGCCCGACACGCTGCAGAAGGGGTGCGGCCAGAAACGTGAGTAGCGCCGCGGCGCCGATCAGCCACAGGTAGATGGTGTCCTGCACCCAGAACACAGGTGCGCCGAGCACGATGTCGCGCACGGTGCCGCCACCGATGGCCGGCAGGAGCGCAATGGCGACGAACCCGAATAGATCCATGCCGCGACGATCGGCCGCCAACGCGCCGCTGATCGCAAACACGAAAACGCCGAAGAGATCGATCCAGTAGAGCATTCAGCGGTGCTTCAGAGAGGCTTAGCGCATAGTATCTTGGCAGAGGTGACTATGTCTGAAGAAAGAAGCTCAGCGATCGATGCGGCTCGAGATTTTGCCGGCGGCTATCTGACCGAGAACGCGGCAGCCTGGGAGTTGGATCGAGGTGCGCCGCGAGCGCTCGTTGAGCGGGCTGCGGAAGCGGGGCTGACCGGCCTGCTGGTGTCGCGGGCGCTTGGCGGGCGGGCTGTCAGCTACGCCGACCTCATGACGATCGTCGAGCATCTGGCCTACGCGGACTTTTCTGCCGCCTTCGCGCTGATCGTGCACAACAACCATGTTCGAGCGATCGCCAGTGCCGGCAGCCCCGAGCAGATCGAGCGGTGGCTGCCGGACATGCTCGCGGGCAGAACCATCGGCGCCTTTCTGCTGACCGAACCCGGCGGCGGCAGCGATGCGGCGCAGATAACAACCAGCGCCCGAACCGATGGCTCCGGCTATCTGCTCACTGGTGAGAAAGCCTGGGTCACCAACGCGGCGCACGCGGACCTCCTGAACGTGTTCGCGCAAACCGAGCCCGGCAGCGGCGCAAGAGGAATTGCCAGCTTTCAGGTGCCGGCGGACAGCCCGGGCGTCGAGCGCGTGGCCAGCTACGAGATGATGGGCGGCTTCGCCATGAACGCCGGTGGCTTCCGCTTCCACGACGTTCGCGTTGAGGCAGATCAGCTGCTGGTGCCGCCGGGGCAGGGGTTCCGGGCGGCGCTGGCCGGCATCGACATCGCCCGAGCGGTGGTCGCCGCCATGTGCTGCGGCATGCTGCAATCCTGTCTGGACGTGGTGGTGCCGCGGCTGACGACGCGGGAAGCGTTCGGGGCACCGCTCATCAACCAGCAGGGATTGTCCTGGCAGCTGGCCGGCGTGGCCACCGACCTGTCTGCGAGCCGGCTGCTGGCGAGGGAGGCGGCGCGCCTGATCGATGTGGAAGCGCCGGCGGCGATGGCGGCAGCACAGGCTAAGAAGTTTGCCACCGAGGCGGCCCTGAAAGATGTGGCCACCTGCATGCAGGCCATGGGCGCCGACGGTCTGAAGCACGAGTATCCGTTTGCCAGGCACCTGGCGGCTGCGAAGATCGCGCAGTACATCGACGGCACCACCGAGATCCAGAACCTGGTGATTGGTCGCGGGCTCGTTGATCAGTACAGAGAACGCTAGCCGTATCGGTTTGCCGCTCAGGCGTCGCAGCCCTGACGGTTGACGCCCGGCTCCGGCGGCCAGCCGGACCAGTTGCGCTCCGCGGCCTGCGCCAGCGCGCGCAGCAACGCATCAGCTGTAGGGTCTTCAATGCTGGCGCTTCCGAGCAACCCGCCGGCGGCTTGGGCCGTGGCGGCCGCACCCGCCTCATCGCCCTGCAGCAGCTGGCTTCGGGCAAGCACCTCGGCGGCTCGCAGCAGGTATCGCTTCGACAGGTTGTCGTCAGGATTGACCGCCAGCGCCTCCGCGCCCAGATCGTAGGCAACCTGGCCTGCCTGCTCCGCTGCCGCCGGCTCGCCAAGGCCGAGCGCGTAGCGGGCGGCGAGGATGCCAACGTCAATGCGGTCGCGCTGAACCTCCAGCACCGTGGCATCCAGGCTAAGCAGCTGGTCGGCGCTGACACGGGCTTCATCAAGCAGCTCGGGTACCTCGGGAAGGCAGCCGAGCCGAAGCGCGCTGCCAACCTCGATGGTCAACGCCCGATTCAGCCGCTGCTGCCAGATACGGTTGTCCGGTTCGTAGCCCACTAGAACGCGCATCAGCGCGGTAGCTTCCCGGGCTTGATCGAGGGCGAGGTTTGGATTTGTGTCCCGTGTCGCCACGCTGAGTATGGTCAGCGACCTGGCCAGCCACTCCCGATTGGACGGCTCGGGATCTATGCTCACCGCCAGACGGTGATCTTCGACCGCCGCTTCGTACCACGTCAGCGCTTCGCTCATGTCGTCCCGTCGCTCGGCGACATTGCCGAGCCAGCTTCTAAGGCCGGCCGCCTGGTTGTGCAGATCTGCATCATCCGGGTGGCTCGCGATCAGCGCCAGGGTGGCGTCCAGGCCAGCTCGGAAATGTCGATCGGCCTCCGCCGTGTTGCCGTCTGCGAAGGCGAGTGCGCCCAGATTGTTGTCAGCAACTGCCAGCTCCGAAAGGTAACCTAGATTGTCAGGTGCAGCTTCTGCCAGATCGGCGATGAGATCGCGGTACACCAGCATGTCGGCTCGGCTTGAATCTACGTCGCCCCGCATATAGTGGACTGTCGAAACGGCGAGGTAGGTCATTGCCAGCTCGTGCTGAATCTCTTCGTCCAGGGCGCCGTCCACGGATTCCATCGCCGCACGTTCGAGCACGCTTACAGCCAGGCGGAAAAGTTCGAGACCGGCATCGTTCTGACCCTGATCGGTGCGCACGTCGCCGATCTGCCGGAACGCCCGTCCCCGCTGCAGCAGGAGCTCGGGGGTGACATCCTCCGCGTCCACCGATTCGAAGTAAGCCAGGGCTTCGCTGCCGACGGCATCAAGCAGGTCCAGCCGACCGATCTGGCCGAGCTCGTCTCGGACGTCGCCGATCATGAAGGTGACCAGCTCCTCGGCCTGATGCCGACGCTGCTCGGCCTCCTGGCGGGCGAACAGGGTCATGACAGACAAAGCCACGGCGCCCAGAGCAACTGCGGCAGACGCGGCGGTGATGGTTACCAGGCGCCGGAACCTGTGGCGATCTGCGCGTCGCTTCAGGGTGTCGAACGGCACCTCGAGCAGCGCCGCTGCAATCTTCAGGAAGGCATCATGGCGGCCGTCCTTGTCCTCCCGGACGTCTGCAGCCAGCAGCTCAATCGCCTCAGCCTCGTCCTGACCCGACTGCAGAAGCGGCGCCGGAAAAACCGCGTCGTAAGCGGCGTTGGCTTCCGCATCCACCACCAGCGGCAGGATCAGCGGTTCGGCGTGCAGCGCGCGATAGGTGCGGACTTCTGCCGCTACCCACTCCGACTTCGCGGCGGCGGGTGAGCAGATGACGATGAGCGCAGCAGATGACGCCAGGGCGGACTCGATTGCGGGCCCCAGCTCGCCCGCGGCCAGGTCCGATCGGTCACGGAACACCGGCCGCAATGGATGTCGCTGATTTGGATCAGGGCCTCGATAGGCTTCCAGCCGCTTCTGCAGCCAGCCGGCCCAGCGCTCGTCCTGGTGGCTGTAGCTGATGAAGGCACTGTAGGTGTGGTCGGGCACGACCAAAGGATATCAGCTGCCGGCCCCGGTCGGCCGTCAGCGCTGCAGGGCGGGGGAGGTGAGGCCAGCCAGGGCGCTGGCCTGGACCACCGGGATCATGCGGTCGATATCGATGGCATCCGGGTCGGCAAGCGCCTGCATGGTGACGCCGCGCAGCAATCCCAGGATCAGTATGCCGGCAGCTTCCGGATCGACGCCGGTGCTGAACTCGCCGTTGTCGATGCCCCGCTGCACCAGCGTGGCGAACCGGTTGCGGAAACTGCGATTGAGCTCGGCGATATCGTCCTGCACCTCCGGCACCGCGCCCAGGGCTTCCCCCATCAGCACGTAAAGCGCGCGGATCCGGCTTTGCCTGATGGTGACCTCTTTCAGGTAGATCTCGATCATCGCCCGGACCGCTGCTTCGGCGCTGGCAGATTCCACGGAGGGACGAAGCTGGTCTTCAAAGAAGCGTTGGGAAATCCGCAGGATCACGGCTTTGAGCAGGCCTTCCTTGGAACCGAAGCGGTGGCTGACCAGGCCGCCGGTGTAGCCAGCTGCCTCGCCCACCTGGTTCATGGTGGTTTTCAGATAGCCCTGGGTAGCAAAGAGCTCGATCGCGGCGCGGATGATGCGGCGCTCGGACTCTGCCTTCCGTTCCTCCTGTGTGCGCCGGGGTTGCGGCGTGTCCTCGGCGGTTTTTCTTTCAGCCATCTGTCTCGTTGCAACCTGGATAGGGGATTGGTGCCAGTGTCGTCAATTATATTTGTTTGACAACCAATAAGTGAATGTACACGATAGATTTATTGGTTCAAGACCCAATAAGTGCCAAGCCAGCGCGGGCGTGAATGAGTCTGATTCGAGCGGCTATGCTTGGGCTTCGAACCACGTTGTCTGGGAGAGAACTGGATGAAGGACAGGACGGGGCCACTTTCGGACGTCACGATCATCGATTGCACTATGGCGCTGGCTGGACCGTTCGGTACCGCCATGCTGGCTGATCTGGGCGCGAACGTGATCAAAGTTGAGCCGCCGCAGGGTGACGTAGCGAGGCCGGTATCGCCGCTCCCGCCCGACTACGCGAACGTTGCGGATGAAACCGATGCCGGTGTGGATTACGGCGGCTACTTCGCAAGTATCAATCGCAACAAACGCGGCATCGTTCTTGATCTCAAAGAGGATGCAGACAAAGAGGTGCTGCTCCAGCTCTGCGAGCAGGCGGACGCCATCGTGGAAAACATGAGAGTGGGCGTGATGGATCGGCTCGGCGTCGGCTACGAAGCGATCAGAGCGCGCAACCCGAAAATCGTGTACGGGTGCATTCGCGGCTTCGGCGACCCGCGCACAGGTGAAAGCCCCTACGCAGACTGGCCCGCCTACGACATCGTCGCGCAGAGCATGAGCGGTCATGTTCGCATCACTGGCCCGGATGGCTCTGTTGGTCATCCCAGCGGCGTCAGTGTTGGCGACATTTATCCCGGGACGTTAATGGCGATGGGCGTGATCGCCGGTATTCACCATGCGCGGGTGACTGGCGAGGGGCAGTTCTGCGACGTAGGCATGTACGACGGCATGCTGGCCTTCGCCGAAACAGTGCTCGCAAACTATGGCTTCGCGGGCAAGGAGTTGCCCGCACGCGGCCAACACCACCCGAATCTGATGCCTTTTGGCCTGTTCCCGACCAAAGACGGCGGCGTAGCTATCGCAGCGCCTGGCCCCGGTCACTGGAATCAGCTCTGTGAAGCGATGGGACGTGCAGATCTGATCGACGACGAGAGAACCAGAAACACCTTTACCCGACGCAAGAATCAGGATTTCGTCGAAGCTGAGATTGCGGCCTGGACCAGCCAGCAAACCAAGCAGGAAGTGGTGGACGCGCTGGGCGGCAGGGTGCCATGTGGTCCGGTCAACACGGCCGCCGAAATCTTTGCGGATCCTCACGTGAAGGCCCGCGGAATGATCGAGGAGTTCGACCTGCCTGGCGAAAACCCTCGTGTGTCTATCGTTGGCAGCGCCATCAAGTACACCAAATCGGAGACCGGACTTTATCGACGCCCACCGATGCACGGGGAACATACGGATGAAGTGCTGGCTGAGTTCAATATCAGGAAACCCGAAAGCTAAGTCAGCCCACTTTGGCTCGCTGAGTTCGGCTGAGCCCGGAAACACCGAATGAAAAATCTAGAAGCCCCTGTCTGCATCATCGGCTGCGGTCCCATCGGCCTGACCGGCGCGCTGCTGCTGTCTCGGTTCGGCATTCGCTCGCTGCTGATCGATAAGCGCACCTCGCTGAATACCCATCCGCGCTCCCGCTTCGTCGACACCAACACCATGGAGCTCATGCGCCAGCTGGGCATCGAAAAGGCCGTGGAGCACACGGGCCTCGGTCCGGACTGGACAGAGTACAACCGCTGGTTCGATGCGCTGTCGAAAAATGAGATCGCGAAGATCCCGAGCCCGACCTTTCACACCGTGCCGAGAACGACCAGCCCGACCATGCCGGTGATGACCTGTCAGGATTACGTGGAGGAAGTGCTGCTCGATCAGGTGCGGGGTGAAGCCAACATCGATCTCCGGTTCACCACCGAGGCGACCGAGATCGAGCAGGACGAGCAGGGGGTGCGTGCCAGGATCGTCGATCTGGGAAGCGCAGAGGAGACTGAGGTCGAAGCGCAGTTTCTGATCGGGGCAGACGGCCCGCACAGCCTGGTCCGTGAGGTGATCGGCAGTGTGCTGCAGACGGATCCACACCCCAACTACTCCCAGGACGTGATCTTCGAGGCCGACCTCTCCCAGTACGTGGAAGGACGCAAAGCGGGCCTGCTCTACAACGCAACCCCGGAGGGCGTGCTGGTGTTTCAGCCGTTGAACGGGATCACCCGCTGGCGCTGCCAGATCTTCTCGCGGGATCCCGTCACCTCACCGGAAGAAGAGCTCGCGCGCCGGATCCGCCAGGCGGTCGGTAGCGAGGAAGAGATCCCGATCGAGATCGTCAGTACCGGCCTCTGGCAGCCCACCCCCGGTTGCGTCGACAAGCTGCGGGAAGGACGCATCTTTCTCGCCGGTGATGCTGCGCACGTTGCCGTACCGACGGGCGGCATGGGCAACAACACCGGCTTTGCCGGCATCCGCAATCTGGCCTGGAAGCTGGCGTTTGTGCTCAAAGGTGTGGCCAGGCCGGAGTACCTGGACAGCTATCAGGCAGAGCACCGGCCGCACGCGCTCCTGCGCATCGAGGCGGGTGAGGCGACGACGCGCTACATGGCAGGTATCTTCCGGGCGTTCTACGCCGGTGAAGACGTCACCCCGGGCGTGCGCGCGACGCGCCAGTACGCAGACCATGATGGCGTGCTGCTGGGCTTCGAGCTCGCCTCGAACCTCATCCGGGAGGAAGCCGCACCGCCGCCGCAGGTCGAAGATCCAACCATCGATTTCGTCCCGGCGGTTCGCTGCGGACGCCGCGCGCCGCACGTCTGGCTGGACGAGGCAGCCGGCCAATCCGTGCTCGACGCCTTCGGCTGGAACTACGTCCTGATCGCCGGCAGCCAGACCGATCAGGGTGGCTGGGCTCGGGTTCTGGCGGAGGTGGCGGCCAACACCGGACTGCCGTTGCAGCTCCTCGAGTTGCCCGAGCAGGGCGGCGAGTCGCCCTGGCGCAACGATGAGCTCGTGCTCGTTCGTCCGGACGGCATCATTGCCGATCGCTGGCTGGATGCCGAGTCACCGCCGGCCGCTCGGCGGCTGAGCCGGTTCCTGCCTTCCGCGCCGGGCTGAGCATCGAGCCATTTCGGCGGGTGATGGCCTATGATGACCTCGTTCTCGGAGAGGGTGAGAGGGGCGCATGACGGAACGGCCGACAGGCAGCGTGAGCTACAAAGAGCCGGCTGCTGGTTACTTTGAAAAGCGGGGGCTGAAACGTCACGCCGGTGTCTGGTCACTCTGGGCGCTCGGCGTCGGTGCGGTGATCTCCGGCCACTTCTCGGGCTGGAACATCGGCCTGGCGGTGGGTGGTTGGGGCGGCATGCTCATCGCCACGCTCGTCATCATGGTTATGTTTCTCGGCCTGGTGTTCTCCATCGCCGAGATGAGCCCGGCCCTGCCGCATACGGGCGGCGCCTACTCCTTTGCGCGTACCGCCATGGGACCCTGGGGCGGCTTCCTGACCGGGCTATCAGAGAACGTGGAATACGTGCTCACCCCGGCGGTGATCGTCTTCTTCATTTCCACTTATTTAAGCCAGATATTCGGAACGCCGGTCGAGTTTCTGCCCGTCTACTGGGTGCTGGCCTACGGTCTGTTCGTTGGTCTCAACATCCGTGGGGTGGCCTTCTCGTTTCAGATCACCGTGTTCGTGACCGTGGCGGCGCTCACCGTTCTGGTGGTGTTCTGGATCTCCGCGCTGCCTAACTTTGACTTCAGCAGGGCCGCGCTGGACATCGGCGCGGATGGGTCGCACCTCCCGACAGGCGGCGGTCCGTTCCTGCCGTTTGGCTTTGCCGGAGCTCTGGCGGCGCTGCCGTTTGCGGTCTGGTTGTTTCTGGCCATCGAGCAGTTGCCGCTGGCGGCGGAGGAGTCTCTGATGCCGCAACGGGACATCCCACGCGGCATCCTGGCGGGCATCCTCACCCTGATCGTCTCCGCCCTGCTGATCCTGTTTCTGAATCCGGGCATCGTCGGCGTTGGTTCGTATGCGCTCGGCCAGTCAGCGGAACCTCTGCTGGATGGCTTTCGGGCACTGTACGGCACCAGCGCTGCCAACTGGCTGGCGCTGATCGCGGTGGTGGGGCTGGTCGCTTCGTTCCATACGATCATCTTCGCGGAGGGCCGGCAGATTTACTCGCTGTCCCGGGCCGGCTACTTCCCCACCGTGTTATCTCTCACCCACGGCGAGCGGAAGACCCCGCACGTGGCCATGGCCTGCGGGGCGCTGCTCGGCCTTGGGGTGATGTTTGCGGTCTGGGTTCTGGTCGGTTCGGAACGGGGAACCGCCGTGATTGGCGGCACGCTGCTGAACATGGCCGTGTTCGGTGCCATGTTTTCCTACATCATGCAGGCGCTCAGCTTCATCCTGCTGCGCCGGCGCCATCCCGACATGGAGCGGCCGTACCGCAGCCCGCTCGGCGAAACCGGGGCGATGCTCACCATCCTGATCGCCATCGTGACGCTGGGTTTTCAGCTCAGCGATCCGGTCTACCGGGTGGGCGTGCTGGGGGTTGCGGTGTGGTTTCTGCTTGGCGTGGCCTACTTCTTCTTCGTCGGCCGGCACGCCCTGGTGCTTTCTCCGGAAGAGGAGTTCGCGCTTCAGCGAACCGGGTCGGAGTAGGCTCCGAACGCTCGCAGTAACAGGTTCCGGCGGCTCGCGTGCTAAGGTAGGCCCTTTGCGCCTGAGAAAAACTGATGTCGGAAAGTGGCCCCCCGAGTGATTACTTCGCAGATTTTGCGGACGCCCCCTTTCACAAATATCTCGGCATCACCATCGAGGAGTATCGGCCCGATTTCGCTCGCCTCCGTCTGAAGATCAACGAAGATACGCCGACCGGCATTGGCGGCAGCGTCAACGGTGGGGTGATCGCAACGCTGATCGACATCGCGGTGATCCCTGCGGTCTTTGCCGGGATCAGAGAAGGCACCATGCCGGCGGGCACAGCCGATCTGCAGGTGACCTACCTCAGGCAATCCCACGGCAAGTGGATCGATGCGGAGGCGACCGTGATCAAGCGGGGCCGGCAGCTCTGCACCATCGAAGTCAGCGTGATCAACGACGAAGGCGTGCTGAGCGCCCGCGGTAGGGTGCTGTACGCGCTGCGCAGCGCCTGACATCCGAAGAATTCTGAACCTGGAGCCTCCCCGATGACCGACCTTTTCGAGCCGCTCAGCTTTGCCCGCGGCCCGGCGATGAAAAATCGCTTCATGCTTGCCCCTCTGACCAACTCCCAGAGCCATCCAGACGGTGTGCTCTCCGATGTGGAGGCCCATTGGCTGACCATGCGGGCGGAGGGCGAGTTCGGGCTGACCATGACCTGTGCAGCACACGTGCAGGCGGTGGGTCAGGGCTTTCCCGGCCAGCTCGGTGTGTTTGGTGCCGAGCATCTGCCCGGTCTCTCGGGCCTCGCGGGATCGATCCGCGCCAACGGCTCGCTCTCTGCCGTGCAGCTGCACCACGCCGGCATGCGCTCGCCTCGGGAGTTGATCGGCGAGGATCCGGTTTGCCCGTCCGTGAACGAAGAGTTCGGCGCCCGGGCGCTCAGCACCGAAGAGGTGGCGAAGCTAATCGAAGACTTCATCGCCGCAGCGGAACGGGCAGAACGGGCAGGATTCGACGGTGTAGAGCTGCACGGTGCGCACGGCTACATCCTTTGCCAGTTTCTGTCGGCCGAGATCAACCGCCGCGATGATGAGTACGGCGGCAGCCTGGCGAACCGGGCCCGGCCGCTGACGGACATCATCAGCGGCATTCGCGCCCGCTGCGGGGCGAACTTCCAGCTCGGCGTGCGTCTGTCTCCGGAGCGGTTCGGAGTCGATACCCTGGAGATCCGTGACCTGGCGCAATCGCTCATGCGCTCCGGCGATGTGGACTACATCGACATGTCGCTCTGGGACGTAGCGAAGGAACCCGTGGCGGAAGACCTGAAGGGCCAGAGCCTGATGTCTTACTTCACCGCGCTCGACCGTGGCGACTGCCGGCTTGGCGTTGCCGGCAAGGTTTACTCCGCGGAAACGGCACGCTGGTGCCTGGAGGAAGGCTGCGACTTCATTCTGGCCGGCAGGGCAGCCATCCTGCATCATGACTTTCCGCGGCTGGTGGCCGAGGATCCGGAGTTTGTGGTGGCCTCACTGCCGGTCACCGAGGCGCATCTGCGCGCCGAGGGGCTGGGCGAGGCGTTCATCGGCTACATGAAAGGCTGGAAAGGTTTCGTCGCCGAAGACTAAGAGGGGGAGCACTCATGGGTGAAGTTACGGAATTCAAGGTCGAAGATCAGGCGGCGGTGATCACGCTGAACCGCCCGGACCGGCTGAACGCGTTGTCGCCGGACCTGCGTGACGAGCTGACCGAGGCGTTGGCACAAGTTCAGGAAGACGACGGCATCCGCGTCGCCATCCTCACAGGTGCCGGCCGAGGGTTCTGTTCCGGCGCCGATCTGTCCGGATTCAGCAGCGCAGACACAGCGCCGAGCCAGAACGATCTGCTTGATGAGTTCGGCTGGGTGGGGCGTCAGGCCATGAGCGTTTACCGCCTGAACAAGCCGGTGATCGGTGCCATCAACGGCGTGGCGGCCGGTGCGGGGATGAGCCTGGCATTGTCCTGCGACCTGCGGATCGGCTCGGAAAACAGCCGCTTCAAGTCCGTCTTCATCGAGCGGAACCTGTCACCGGACTCCGGTTTGAGCTTTTTCCTGCCGAGAGTAGTGGGGCAATCCCGGGCCGCGGACATCATCTACACGAGCCGGGCGGTAGATGCGGACGAAGCCTATCGGATCGGTCTGCTCGACAGGCTGGTTGAGCACGACAAGCTGCTCGACACCGCGCTGGAGGTGGCCGCGCAGATGGCCCAGTGGCCGCCGCTGGCGTTGCGCTCATCGAAGCGGGTGCTGCAGCACAACCTCGAGGTGCCGCTGGAAGATGCGCTCCGCTACGAGATGTCGGGATTGTCGTACGCCGGCAAGGCGAAGAATGATGCGAAAGAATCCCTGGCGGCGTTCAGAGAGAAGCGGAAACCGACCTACACCGGCAGCTGAGGTCAGCGAGCCGTCAGACCAGCATTACCTTGGCGGTGGCTACGTCCTCGTGGTACTCCTCGAGCTCCGCGTCCTCGAACTCGGGATCCAGGCCAACGTTGTGAAACGCGGGCACCTCTGCCCAGTTCACGGCGCCGTGCGGATGATCTGAACCGAACCGGGTCTGCAGGTAGGAGACCATGACCAGGTCCACGAAGTCGGCCTCGGCGACGTGCCGGTCAAAGTCCAGGTAATGACCGGGCACCATGATCAGCTCGTCGGAAAACTCCCAGTGCTGAAGGATCTTCATGCCGATCCGGCCGTGCAGGCTTTCGATGATCTGATCCAGGGCGAAGCTGTCGCGGATCAGCGACGGGTTGTCCTCAGCAAACGTCAGGATCGGCAGCACGCCGATGGTGTGGATCAACCCTGCCAGGGTCGCCTGATCCGGACGCAGGCTGGTGAAGCTCTTCGCCAGCACGCCGCTGATTGCTGCCACCTCGCAAGCATGGGTCCAGACGGCGCGCAGCTTGCGGTCGACCATCTCCGACGTTGCCTGGAACATGTTCTCGATGGCGAGCCCCGCGGCCAGGTTGGCGGCGTACTCGACGCCGATGCGGCCGATGGCCTGCTGCAGATCGTCGATCTCGCGAATGGCGCGAAACATGGGTGAGTTGGCGATGCGGACGAAGCGGGTCGCCAGGGCCGGATCTTCAGACACCACGCCCGCCAGTTCTTTCGGGGAGATGTCCGGTTTGGTCGCGGTATCGCGAATTTTCAGCGCCACCTCGGGGAGGGTCGGGAGGTCCAGTTGATCCCTCGCCAGGGCGTCATCCAGCTCCTGCTGAATGAGATCCACGGTGTTCGACATTGCCAGTCTCGTCCAATGAGGAAGGTGCGCCAGTATAAGAAGCCGGGGCCGTGTTCCGGGGAGTACTGAGTCTCAAAACCCGCGTCCTGTGGGCGTTTCCGGAGAGCGGCGAGGTTTTTTCGGGGCGGGGAATATCGGCCGCGGCGGAGATTTCTTTAGCGGCTGACCGGGCGATTTGAGAACTGTGCACGTCAGGGCGAGTCGTATCCGGGCGGCGGCTGGAAGCCACCGATCTCCTCGCCGACCTGGCGTGCAAACTCGATGCAACGATAATCCCGGTACGGGGCGCTGACCGCCTGCACGCCGATCGGCAGGCCGTCCCGGGATGGCCCGGTCGGGAACACGGTGCTCGGCAGGTAGCTGTTGACGATCATCCCGGCCCAGAACAGCTGCTGGAAATAGGGCTGCTCCTCGTTGTCCACGGTCAGCGTGCGGCCGATCATCGGGCTCTGGTCGTGGGGAAACGCCGGTGTGGCCATCTGCGGGCAGAGCAGGATGTCCCAGTCCTCGAAGAAGGCGCTCCAGGCGAGCCTGAGCTTTTCCCGCTGGGTGTTGGATCTGATCCACTCCCGATGCGGGATGACGCTGGCCCGGGTCTGCACCGCGCCGAAGGAGTTGTCGTCGGGCGCCAGGGCCGCCGCTGCGGCTTCAGCTTCGGCAACCTGCTCGTCGGTCATGGCGGCCGTCATGACCGAGGTCAGCAGCGTCTGGTAATTCTTGTGCGCTTCGATCACGTCAAAATCGGGGCGCGCCGTGTCGGAGACTCTGGCGCCGAGCCTGCTCAGGGTGTCGGCAACCATAGCAACACGATCGGCAACTTCCGAAGCGACCGGCGCTGCCTCGTCGGTCTGCCAGACGGCCACCCGGAGGTCCTTCAGCGACTCGAAGTCGGCGGCGGGCAGGTTCAGTTGCCAGCCCAGAGATTCCCGCTCATCCGGTCCCGCCATGATCGCCAGCGCCACGCGCAGATCGTCCGCCCCGCGGGCGAGCGGGCCGCAGACCGCCAGATCCGCCTCGGGGATGTTGGAAACCAGCTCGTGTCCCGACATGGGGATGACCCCGTAGGTGGGCTTGTGCCCGTAGACGCCGCAGAAGTGCGCCGGGTTACGGATCGAGCCGCCGATGTCCGAGCCGGCTTCCAGCCCACAGAACCCGGCTGCCAGGGAGGCGGCGCTGCCGCCGGACGAGCCGCCGGGCGTTCTCTCCACGTCCCAGGGGTTGCCCGTGGTGCCGTAGATCGGGTTGTAGCTCTGGAAGTCGGCCAGATCGGTGGGAACGTTGGTCTTGCCGAGAAAATGGGCGCCGGCAGCACGGAAGCGCTTCACCGCCAGACCGTCTTCGCTGGCCACGTTGTTCCTGAACGCTTCGATGCCCCAGGTGGCCGGGGTGTCGGCGATGACGTAGGACTCCTTGATGGTCATCGGCACGCCGTGCAGGGGACCCAGGGATTCGCCCTTCGCCTGCGCCGCGTCCGCCGCCTGTGCCCGCTCGCGGGCATCATCAAAGGTGCGCACCACCACGGCGTTGACCTTGTCGTCGTAGCGCTCGATGCGCTCGATGTAGAGCTCGGTGAGTTCGGCCGAAGAGAATTCTCCGGCGCGAATGCCGGCGGCCAGCTCCAGTGCTGTTTTGAAAGCGATGCTCATCTGTTTCCCCCGATGCAGATAGATGCGGACACTCCGTAGTTCTGAGGTGTCCCGGCAGCCCGTGCAGGTGCCATAATGTGTAAACCAGTCCCTTGGAACTACTTTAGCCCATGAACCTCACGCTACGCACACTGACAAGCCTGGTCCTGGTCCTGCTGGTGCAGGCGGCTCACGCGGACAAGCCCCGTTTTGGCGACACGTTGACCGTCTCGGTAGGCGGGATGAATCATCGAGGCAAGGCGACCCTCGCGGTGACTCGACCGGATGCTCCGGTGGACAAGCTCACCTTTCAGGATCTGGGTCTTTCCGACGAGACTGAGGTGTTCTGGGGAGACTTCAGCTGGCAGTTCGCCGAGCGTTGGAAATTTCGGCTCAACTACTCGAGCTTCGATGCCAAGGGTCAGCAGATTCAGAGTACCGGCGGTAACTGGGACGGCCTCGAATGGGCCGTTGGAGCCCGCCTGAGCACTGATTTCGAGATGGAGCTCTACATTGCCGATCTGACCTGGGACTTCCTGAAAACGGAGAAGGGTCACCTCGGTGTTGGGCTCGGGCTGCATGCTGTCGATCTGGATCTGGCGCTTGTTCTGGAGGTTGGCGGTAGCGTCGGCGACGAAGAAGGTTACGTGCCGGTGGACGGTGATGCGAACAGCCTGGTGGCGCCGTTGCCGAACCTGTCGCTCTCTGGGGGCTACCTGATCGGAGAAAAAGTCTATCTGCACGGCAGCCTGGGATATTTCTCGCTGGAGTACGACAAGTACGACGGCACGCTGTTCTCCGCCAGAGGCGCGGTCGAGTGGCGGCCATGGAAAAACGTGGGGTTGGGTGCTGCCTATCAGTACGTGGAGCTCGATCTGGAAGTCGACCAGAACAGCAAGCAGGAGTTCTACGACTTCGAGTTCTACGGGCCGGTGCTGTTCCTGTCAGTCGGTTTCTGAGCCTTCAGCCGCGTGCGCTCTGCGCCGTCTGCGACGGCAGCTCTCCGTACATTGCCCGGTAGTTGGCGGCAAACTGGCTGAGGTGCCAGAAGCCCCAGTGGGCGGCCAGGTCGCCGATGCTGCGTCGCTCTCCCGCATCGGTCAGCGCCCGGTGTACGCCCGCCAGCCGAACCCGATTCAGGTACTGCTTTGGGGTGATGCCGAAGGTTTCCCGGAATGAGCGCTCCAGCGTGCGCTGGCTGCAGGCGCCGGCCTCACAGAGATCCTCGATCTGACACTGCCGCATGGCTTCTGCCGTCAGAGAGCCGACCGTACGGCGGATCACCTCGCGGCGTCGACCCGGCGTCACTCGAGTAGTGCTCGGCACCGCGCCGGCCCACAGGTGGCTGATCATCCCCGGCAGCTGCGCTTCGAAGTTGTTGAACAGGGCGGCCCGGGTAGGCTCCTCGAGCCCACCCTCGCTGGCGAGCTCCATGGCAGACGATAGCCCGAGACGAATGCTGGCGAGGGCGCCGCTATCGATCTGGCGAGTCTCGGGCAGGAAAGCAGCGTCTTCGTCTGGCTGCAGCCGCTGGCCGCTGGCGTCCAGCACGTCGGCATCCAGCGAGACGGTGTAGGCGCTGAATCCGGGCTCCGAGACCGATTCCAGGCCGTCGGCGAAGCAGGTGATGGTCTCCGACGTGACCGGTGTGCCGCCGATCTTCAGGTCCTCCTGCGGTGCGCTTGGGATGCCGAACGTCACCCGTCCGGCGGGCGGATCGCCGCGCTGGTGCACTCGGTTGGGAAAGCGGACCCGGAGCAGGGTCACGGTCCGGGCGTTGCAGGCGCTGAAGGGCACCGGTTTGGCGTGCAGATCCAGCTGCCGGATCTCCGTGCACCAGCCGGTGTCGCGAACCACGCTGTTGAACGCCTCGACGGAAGGCAGCTCTCCAGAGAGGTAGATGGGCGAGCGGTCGGGAATCTGCATGCGTCGGGTGTCGAAAATCTGCTAACGCCGTGCGGCGGACCATAGAACCATTGGCTCCGGTTATCAATTACCTGCACTGAAAAATACACGCGTGACTCATCTGCCTGGCGAAGACAGCCAAGAAGACCGCCCGATTGGGCCGACCCGGGGCCGGGGACGGCCTCCCGTGCCTGCTGATCAGGCCCGCAGCCAGCGGGTGGTGACCTTCGTCACCACGGCAGAGATGGAGGCGCTGCGCGCCTTGGCGGGTCGGTCCGGAGAGACCCTGTCACGTACCGTGTACGGACTTTTGCAGCGTGGTTTAGACAATGAGCAAGGAGCGACAGGAGAACATTGATGAGTTTTAAGACGACTATGAGTGCCGTAGTTACCGTTCTGGTTTCCGGCTGGATTTCCGCGATCGCCGTCGCCGCAGACCCCATCGTGCACGATGGTGAGTACTACTTCGTGGAGGCACAGCACAAGGACGCCTGGGCAAAAGAAGATCGGGAGATTGATGCCAGGCTGGCAGAGCTGCGCGACGCGCAGGGCGGCAAGCGGCCAAACATCGTCTTCGTGCTGATCGACGACGTCAGCTTCGGGCAGATGGGCAAACCTGCGCTGAACGACGTGATGGGCGTGCAGACCCCGAGAATCAACGAGTTCGCGAGTCAGGGCATGTCGCTCAACCGGATGTACACCGAGCCCTCGTGCACGCCGACTCGCGCCGCCACCCTGACCGGTCGGCATCCGGTCAGGACCGGTATCAAAGAGGTGAAGGTGGCGTTGGTGGGCGAAGGCCTCGGTGCCAGCGAGGTCACCATCGCGGAAGTGCTTTCCGAGGCCGGTTACAACACGGCACACATCGGTAAGTGGCATCAGGGTGACATCGAGGAAGCCTATCCGCACAACCAGGGCTTCGACTATGCCGCCTTCCCGTTGCACCAGCAGGTGCAGCTGGCTCTGATGTCGCCGGAGTCGGCTCGGGCGAACAACCTGCTCGGCTGGTACGAGGGCACGCAATCGAACGAGCTGGCCGTTGACAAGAAGTTCAAACCGAACGGCCTGGTCACCGGCGTTGAAGCTAGAAAAGGTGGCAAAGCCCGGGAAGTCGACCTGAAGGCCGGCGAGACCTGGACCCAGGACCACTACGTCCGGATGAACGAACGTTATCAGCGGCAGACGCTCGAGCAGCTTCGGGACCTGGCCGGGGAGGACGAACCGTTCTTCCTCCAGTACTGGCCGCTTTACCCGTTGAACTTCGTGCACCCGGAGCAGGCCCGGTCGCTGAATGGCGGTTTCATGGCGGACAAACTGGAGGTGATCGACGACTGGTTCGGCGAGATTCTGGACGAGATGGACGAGCTCGGCATCGCGGAGAACACGCTCGTCGTGTTCATGGCCGACAACGGCCTGATGTATCACTACGAAGGAACTTCCGGACTGAACCAGCTGGTCTATCGGGGCGGCAAGACCGACTTCACGGAAGGGGGTATCCGGGTTGATGCCTACGTGCGCTGGCCCGGCGCGATTGAAGCCGGCAGCCGGGTGCCGGACATGGTGCATGCCTCTGATCTGTTCACCACCTTCGCCCGCGTTGCCGAGGCTGAGCGTTACATTCCCCGGGACCGGGTGATCGACGGCATAGACCAGACCCCGCTGCTGCTGAACGGCCGTGGGCACGGTCGGCGGGACTGGGTCTACGTCTATCAGAACGAAATTCTGGCGGCGATCGTGAAGCAGGAATGGAAGATGCACATGCCGATGCCCGGGATGCCTGGCGCCGCGGCGGGTGTCTACAACGTCTATCGCGACCCCAGAGAGATGCACCCGCTGATCGGTCACTCGCTGTGGTCGGGCGCGAGCTTTCAGGACATGGCAGCCCGGCACATGCTGACGATCGCCAAGTACCCGCACAACAAGCTGGGCAAAGACCGTCCGTACGAGGGCATCGAGAACCTCCGTCCCGAGAGCAAAGAGACGGTGCAAACGTTCATGTCCTGGCGGCCGGCGCCCTGAGCCCCTGCGGGCGTAACGATCAGGCACGGTGATTTGCTGCCCATGAGTCGCCATGACCGTTGACCTTTGCACCCGCTCTTTGCTGGTCCGGCTCCTGTTAGTTGCTCTGCTCGGGCACCCTGTCTGGGTCAGGGCGGCTGAACCAGTGGGCGATGCGCAGGAGACTGCGCCGGAGAACGCCTCCAACCCGCTGGCGAAAACGCGGAACACCGATGTCATTGGCTCCGGGTTCCGCGTCGATGACGGGGTAGATCTGGCGACCGGGGCTGTGGAAGGCGCGTTCATGGCCAGAGACGACCTGAAGGTGAAGTACGAGGCGCACTACTGGCGGCTCGAGACTGCGGGACCATCTTCGTCCGGCTGGGAGAGCTTCACCCTGAAAGGGATCTGGTTTCCCAAAGAGGGGCGCCGCGGCGGTTGGGGTTACCGACTGGCCCTGGGCCTGGATTGGGTGCTTGATGGCGGCAACAGCGACAGCGGGATCGGCACCGGTTCTGATCAGCTCGCTCCGTTCGCCGGCGTCGCGCTGGCGCCGAGAGCTGGTACCACCATCATCCCGCTCATCCAGCACTTCGAGAGCTACAACGGTGAGCCGTACTCGCTGACGGCGGCCCGGGTGATCGCCATGCAGGCGCTGTCGCAGGGCTGGTGGCTGAAGCTCGACGGCGTGTTGCCGGTGGATTGGGAAAACGACAGAGAGGTGCCAGCGACGGTTGAAGTTCAGCTCGGCAAGGCGCTGTCGCGAAACGTCTCGCTGTTCGGCAACGCACACGCGGGGATCGGCTCGGACCGGCCCTATGACTTCGGCTTCGGCTTCGGCTTGCGACTGAGCTACTAGCCCAGCGTTGACCTCGTCGCTAACCCGAGTAGGCTTGCCTGAATATTTACCGGTAATGTGAATCAGGGATGACGACCGGCCTGCAGCGTCAGCAGTTGGTGCTCACAGATTGGGATCAGTTTCTCGAGGCGGTGCAGCCCTGGGATGTCAGTGGCTGCATCGCCACGGATCGGAACCGGTCTTTCCATGCCACGGTGAAAGGAGTTGCGGCCGAGTCCTTCTACGCCATTCGGGCCAACGTCGGGCGCCGGTTCCGGCAGAACGGTGCGACTCCTGAGGGCTTCACCAGCTTTGCCGTCATGAGTTCCACCTCCACACCGGCCCGCTACCGCCGGCACGATGCCTATCCCCGGGTGGGCCTCACCCAGGATCACGAGTTCGACGGCGCCTCGGAGCCGGGCTTTGATGTGTTTCTGTTCGGCTTCACGAACCAGGCATTCAGATCGCGCTTTGCTGACAGCGACCACCTGCTCGGCAACCTGCAGGCGCTCGATCGCGAGATGCTGGAAAGCAGCAGCGATCGCGTGCGGCGCTTCGAGGCGCTGGTGGAGCAGGTGATCGACGGGGACGCGAGTTCTGCTGCCGACGGGGAGAGAGAAGAAGCAGCCGTTCGGGAGGCCTTGTTTCAGGCGCTGGAAGATCTGCTCGTGGACGAGGGTGCTGCAGGTGCCGCGATTCCCTCCACCGTTGCCCGGCGGCGGGCGCTGAACCGGGGCCTGGATTTCATCGAGGGGAACCTGACAAACACGGTAACGATCAGCGACATTTGCTCCTACGCGGCAGCCAGCGAGCGGACGCTTGAGTACGCGTTCAAGGAATACTGCGGGGTGACGCCGAAGGCTTACCTCAACGCCCGGCGCCTGCACGCGTTTCGGGATGCGCTTCGCCGCTCGGATGCGGCCAGCGTTTCCAGCGTCGCCGGGGAGTTCGGCTACTGGCACATGGGCAAGCTGGCCGGTGACTATCGAGCCACGTTCGGCGAGTTGCCTTCCGAAACGCTGCGCAAAGGTGCCGAATTGCGGAATTCTGATGCCTGAACGGCGGTCCGGTTCCTAAACTGTGCAGGAGATCAACTTGGATCATCGGGCAGTGGGATCATCCGTTAAAAAGCGCCTGGGACGACCGCCCTCACCGCCAGGCAAGGTGCGAGGCAAGCGGGTGGTGACCTTCGTCACCGAGGGTGAGTTCGAAGCGCTGCAGGCAGGTGCAGAGCAGGAGCAGACTTCGCTGTCCCGTTACCTGCATGATCTGCTTCTGGAAGGAATGAAAAATCACGACGGTGGGGAGAAGCAGGACGGCTGACGACGCGCAGCCCGATGCAGACGCGCTGATTGACGGCGTAGTGCCCGCTGGCCCCAACTGGCCCCGTATGCAAGGAGTACACATGAAGATGAGGTCTGTCACCATCGCGCTGGCGTTGACCCTCTGCGCCGCCGCCGCTCAAGCCCGTGACATCGTTCGCGACGCCGAGTACTACATCCTCGAAGCGCAGCACGGTGAGCGCTGGGCAGCCCAGGACGAGGAGCTCGACCAGAAGCTGGCCGCGTTCCGGGAGCGCAACGGCGGCAAGCCGCCGAACATTTTCTACATCCTCATCGACGACATCGGGTTCGGCGATCTGGGCAGCGCAACGCTGAACGCCATTCGCGGCTACGAGACGCCGGCAATCAACGAGATCGCCGAGGAGGGCATGCGGTTGGCCCGCATGTACACCGAACCTTCCTGCACGCCGACCCGGGTGGCATTCATGACCGGGCGGCAGCCTTACCGGAACGGCATGGGCAATACCTCAGTTGATATCTCCGGCTTTGGCCTGGCGGGCAAAGAGGTGACGCTGGCAGAAGTGCTGTCCGAGGTCGGCTACAACACCGTGCACATCGGCAAGTGGCACATGGGCGACATCAAGGAAGCCTGGCCCAACCATCAGGGGTTCGACTACGCCGCCTTTCCGATCCACCAGCAGGGTCAGCTGACCATCTTCAACGACGACGCCGCCGATGAAGAGGTGTCGATTGGTATCGGCGACAACAACTACAGCGGTCGCTACACGCTGGATGGCTGGCTGCGCACCGATGCGTCATCCATGGTGACCGGGGTGGAAGGCGATCGCGGCGAAAACGTCCGCGAGGTCCACATGCGGCCAGGTGAGCGTTGGAACGAAGCCAAGTACCACGAGATGAACGTGCGCTACCAGAACCAGACCATGGAGCATCTGCGCAGGCTCGCGAAAGAAGACGAGCCGTTCTTCCTTCAGTACTGGCCGCTGTACCCGCTAACCGGCCCGCGCACCACGACGGATGAGTACACCACGCCGAACGGCGGCAACTACGTCGAGAAGATGAAGCTTGTGGATCAGTGGATCGGTGAGCTGATGGCGGAGATGGACGAGCTCGGCATCGCCGACAATACCCTGGTCATCGTCATGGGCGACAACGGTCACTTCACCAAGTACTCGCCGCAGTCCGGCTACACCCCCATGGTGTTCCGGGGTGGCAAGGGCAGCACAACCGAAGGCGGCGTGCGGGTCGATGCCTTTGTGCGCTGGCCCGGCATGATCGAGGCCGACTCGGTAGTAGGCGACATGGTGCACGTCACTGATCTGTTCATGACCATCGCCCGTCTTGGCGGCGCCATGGGCGAGGTGCCCACCGACCGGATCATCGATGGCATCGATCAGACGGCGCTGCTGCTGGAAGGTGAGACCCAGGGGCGACGGGATTACGTGTTCCTCTACAACATCAACGCATTGGAAGCCGTCGTTAAGGAGCAGTACAAACTGGCCATTCCCGGCGGCAAGATCGACAACGCCATCCTGGCGGATTTCTACGATCTCTTCCGTGACCCGCAGGAGCGCTATCCGGTGTCAACGGAGATCGGCGCCTGGGGCGGCGCCAAGTTCGTGCGCATGCTGCAGCGCCACCTGCAGCGCAAAGCCAAGTATCCGGATGAAGGGCCGGCAACCGGCATGCCTTACGATGGTATCGACAACCTCCGACCGGAGTCCGAAGCGGCTGTTCAGGAGTTTCTGTTCATGATGCAGAGTCCCGGCACCTGAAGTCAGCCACGGGATGCGGGTAGGCTGCTGATGGACATGACGCTCTACGGTCTGGAGCTCCTGAGCGAGATCTTCCTGCTCGGCGTGGTCGCGCTGCTGATCACCGTGGTGGTGCTCTACGTGATCGACGTCACCCAGACGGAGAGCACGGTCCGCCGCAACTTTCCGGTGATCGGCAGGTTCCGCTTTCTCTTCGAGCATCTCGGCGAGTTCTTCCGGCAGTACTTCTTCGCCATGGACCGGGAGGAGATGCCGTTCAATAGGGCTCAGCGGTCCTGGGTCTACCGTGCGGCCAAAGCGCTGGACAACACGGTGGCCTTCGGCTCGACCAGAGACCTGCGCCCGCCGGGCACGGCGCTGTTCGTCAACACTGCCTATCCGACCATGGAGCGGGATGCGCTGGAGGCGCCCGAGATCGAGGTTGGCCCTTACTGCGCCAGACCTTACAGAACCAACGCCCTCTTCAACGTGTCCGCCATGAGCTTCGGCGCCATTTCGGAACCGGCCGTGACGGCGCTATCGAACGGCGCGCGAATGGCTGGGATCTGGATGAATACGGGCGAAGGTGGGCTCTCGCCCTATCACCTGGCAGGCGGCGCCGACATCGTCTTCCAGATCGGCACCGCCAAGTACGGGGTGCGCGACGCGGACGGGTCCCTTTCCGAGGACAAGCTGCGGGAAGTGGCCGCGCACGAGCAGGTGAAGATGTTCGAGATCAAGCTTTCACAAGGCGCCAAACCGGGCAAGGGCGGGATTCTGCCGGGCGCCAAGGTGACGGAAGAGATCGCCCGGATCCGGCTGATCGAGCCGGGGCAGGATTCGATCAGCCCGAACCGCCACCCGGAGGTGAAAAGCGCCGCCAACCTGCTCGACATGGTTGATCAGGTTCGCTCAGTGACGGGCAAGCCCACGGGCTTCAAGGCCGTCATGGGTGAGTTCGAGTGGATCAGAGAGCTCTGCGAGGAGATCGCCGCCCGCGGCATCGAGAGCGCACCGGACTTCATCACCATCGACAGCGCGGATGGTGGCACGGGTGCGGCGCCCATGAGCCTGATCGACTGCGTTGGTCTGCCCATCCGGGAGAGCCTGCCGATCGTGGTCGACCTGCTCGCCAGCCACGGCCTGCGCGGCAGGATTCGGGTGATTGCCAGCGGCAAGCTGATCAACCCGGCGGAGGCAGCCTTTGCGCTCTGCGCCGGCGCGGACTTCATCCAGTCTGCGCGGGGCTTCATGTTTGCCCTCGGCTGCATTCAAGCCCTGCAGTGCAACAAGAATACCTGCCCGACGGGCATCACCACCCATGACAGGAAGCTGCAGCGCGGCCTGGACCCGGAAGACAAGGCGGAACGGGTGAAGAACTACGCCCTCAGCATGGTCAAAGAGCTTGGCCTCATCGCCCACTCCTGCGGCGTTCCCGAGCCGCGGGGATTACGCCGGCACCACTGCCGGATCGTCCAGGACAATGGTCGTTCGGTGCCGGTGGACGAGCTCTACCCGACGGTGGACAACCTCAGTGGTGAGGGTCGCTGACCAGCGCTCAGGCGTCCTCGCTGCTGGGCGGCAGGTGATTGCGGAAAGCAAACCAGAACGGCAACGCCACCAGCAACGTGCCCCCGAGGATGTTGCCGATACCGGCGGGCAGGATGTTCCAGAGGAAGGCGTCAGCCCACCCTGGTCCTTCGCCCATGGCCATGAGCAGCGAGAAGTAGCCCATGTTGGCGGGACTGTGTTGAAGGTTGCCGGCGACAAACAGCGAGACCACAAGAAACACGGGCACGAACTTGCTGACCAGGGTGTTGGCCATGGTCGCAAAAAAGGCCGCCATGCCGATCAGGCCATTGCCGAGCATGCCCGAGACGACGATCTGCAGCCAGGCGCTGGTGCTGCCATCCTCCATGTAGCTCATCTTTTTCTGAACCATGGCGCCGAGCAGGGATTGGAAAGCGTCAGGGTAGTGCTGGGCGAAGGCGATCACCTGGCCAAGCAGATAGCAGCCGAGCATGTTGCCGAGCCACGCGATGGCCCAGAAGCGGGCGGCTTTGCCGAGCAGGCTCGAGGCATTGCCCTGGAGCAGCGAAGCGGGCAGAACCACATTGGCTTCGGTGAAGAGCGCGGCCCGGGCGAGGATGATCATGAAGAAGCCGGTTGAGAAGCCCAGGCCCTGCAGCAGCAGCTGAGGACCGGCGCTCTCCACACCCATGGCAAGCAGCACGGAAAACAGGCCACCCAGGGTGACGAAACAGCCGCCGGTGATCGACAGCACCAGGATCTGCAGGGGCGTCAGGCCGGTGAAGAATTCGGCTTCGCGGCGCATGGCCGGCAGGACTTCGTAAGCTGCGAGGTACTGGCGCTTTGGTTGCTCGCTCATGGTGGATATCCGTTTGATGACCGGTCGGTGTCTTTGCTCTGCATCAGAATGCCTCGCCGATCGCGAAGTAGAACTCCGCGCCGTGCTTGCCGACGCCCACGTCCAGCGACAGGTTCAGCTTGTGCTTCGGTGAAAGCACGAAGCGGGCGCCGGCGCCTGCGGCTGGCAGAAAGTTGTCGAAGAGGCTGCCGTAGTCTTCCGCTACCTCGCCGACGCCGGCAAATCCGGTGAAGATCCAGCGGTCCAGTGGCTGCCACCGATACTCGGCCTGCACGGCGTACATCACGTTGTCGCGATAGCGGCCTCTCTCGTAACCGCGGAGATCGGTTCGGCCGCCGAATGAGCTGAGCAGAAAAAAAGGCGCGTCGCCGCCGGTCCAGCGGGTGTAGGCGCGAAACGCCAGCACATCCCGCTCGCGCGTGGGGCGGTAGTGGTTCACCGCGACGGCGACGCTCTCCGCATCGAAATCCGTGCCGAAGGACTCCCGGTGAATCATGGCTTTTCCATCCACGTACCAGCCGTTTCTCGGAAACAGCTCATCATCCCTCGTGTCGTACTGGAACGGGAGCTCCAACCCGGTAATGTTCAGATCCAGGTTCAGCGTCTCGGGGGCACCGGTCGGAGGCTCCTCGGTCGGATCGGAAGTCGTATCCACCGTGCCGGTGAGGAAACCGATGCCGAGGTAGATGTCTGCAAACACCTGATAAGTGCCGGAAAGATAGAGAAGCGGGGCTTCCTGATTGATGTCTACCGCCCGACCTTCGTCTCCCGCACCGTTCCCGATACCGTAAAAGCGATAGTTGATGTCGGCGTAACCGGCAGCAGCCTTCAAGCGGATGTTGTCATCCATCAGGTTGAACTTGCCGCCAAGGCCAATCGCCCAGCTGTCATTCTCGGTCAGACCGGCAACCAGGCCGACGGTGGAATCCGGCGTGTCGGGATTGTCTGCGTCGAGGTCGACGAAGTAACCGGTTGCCAGCGCCAGGCCCCAGCCGAGCTCGGGCGAGCGGCTTGGAATGGGAGCCATCACCAGGTCCTCTGGCCACCACTTGAGCCAGCTCGACATGGGGTTACCAGCGAAGCCGCCGGCCTCTGCATCCAAGCCGACCTCCGGACTCAGGCTGTCGGAGGAATCGGGCAGCTCGAACGCCTGCTCGGCCTCGCTCGCTTCATCGGCAGCGAACGTCGATACAGATGCCAGAACCGTCAGCGCAAGGCAGATGTTCTTAGTTGATGAACGCATTACGCTCCTTGGTCCGCCGCCAGGTGACCCGGGCGAACACATCCAGCTCCTCGCGCTTACGGTCAGCGGTAATCAGCTGATCGATCTCCTTGCGGAGGCGTACCCGGAAATCGACGGTCAGGTTGTCTCTGGCAACCCACACGTATCTGACCTCCGCCAGCCGTTCGTTCTTGTTGTACTGTGGTGACAGCAGCCATCCCGCGCCGGTGTGGGCCAGGTTCAAGCCGATGCTGTGCTTCGGAAAGAAATCCATGAACGCGACGGTCGCCGCCCCGGCAAAACCGTTCGTGTCGCCGCTACCGGAAATGCCGATGCCGGCTTTGGTCGGGGTTTCAGGCGCATAGGCGGCCTCGAGCGAAAAACGCAGTCGCCGACCGCTGGAACGTTTCGGGTAGCGCCCGGCGACGCGGGCCGTAAAGCCCCAGTAATCCTCGATTCTGCTCTCACCTTCCAAACCGTCCTTCGCCAGGCTGGACGGGTAGTAACTGATGTCGAAAGCGCGCTGAGTCAGAAAGCGCACGGGCTTCTCGTTGGTTACCGAGACGAAGGCGCTGACGCGGGAGCCATCGTCGGTGAAATCCAACGGCTCACGGGTAACCTGCGCGGGTCCTTCCTCCGGGTTGTATTGCAGGATCACGTGCGGCTCCCAGCCGTTTTCGAAGTTCATGGTTGCGTGCACGCCGTCGGTCCAGGTGATTCGGGTGTTGTTGCTGTCGTTGCGCGACATGCTCTTGGCGAACACTCCGCCTTTGGTGATGAATCTGGTCTGCATGCGGCCGGCAATGAGGTCGAAGCGCTCGCTCTGGATCCAGTGCACAAATGCCTCATCGATGGCGATGGAGCTGTCAGAGCTGCTCTGGGTCTCCTCATCGAAAAAGGTGTCCGGTCGGCATGATTCGGAGGTGCAGGCGGCGGCAAGGCGGGCACCGATGCGCCACTTGTTGCTCAAGGCTCTGGACAGGCCCAACCGGGCCCGACCAAGCAGGTCTCCTTCGCTCGAGGGCTCGCCCTCACGGGGCTCGAGGTCGGCGTAGGTGGCGGAAAGGCGGACGTCGCTCCTGATGGTCCAGGTACGTGGCAGCTCCTCATCGGATTGGTCGATCGAGGTCTGGGCATCGATCGAAATTTCCTGCTCTGACTCCTCACCGATGGCGACAGTTGCCTCCAGCTCCTGGGCGAGCTCTTCAACCGCTTCCAGCGAGGCTTCCTCCGAGACCGGCGCTTCCGTCTCGGCGGCCTGGACCGTGCCGGCGAGCACGATCAGCAACAACAGCAGGTGGGGCATAGCTGCTGCCTGCACCGACCTCGGGCCGCTATGGCAGCTCGGTGCAGGCTCCGAACAGGCTCAGGGTGGCCTGCTCGATGGCGATCGCCGCTGCGAAGCGACCGGTGCTGTCCTCTATAGACAGCGTCCAGCCAGCGCCGTCGGTAGCGTCCGGATTGCCGTCCTCGGCGCCCTGGATCAGGTGCCGGCCGTCCAGCTCCATCTTGTTGGCAATTCTGGCGCCGTCGGCGTTCTGGTTGGTGCGGATACGGTTCTTCTTCATGTCCACCCAGATGAAGGTGGGTGCACCCACCATCTCCGGCAGAACTTCCTCGCAGCCGAAACCGTCCAGGCACTCATTCACCTGCGCAACGGCGCAGAGAAAGGGCTCAGAGGTGTCGAGCGCGGCGGCGCTGCCTGTGAAGGCCAGAAGGCCAGCCGCACCGGCGTACTTGAGTTGCTTGATCATCGCTGTCCCTTACCTGACGGTGTAGCCGCGGCCTTCCATGCAGGCTGCGAACGCTCTGTTGTAGGAACCGCGGGCTGCCTCGTACTGCGCAACCTGTTCCTGTTCCCACTGGGCCTGAGCCTGGGCCTGCTGCCGGTTCTGATCGGCCCTGCGGGCGCCGCCAACGACTGCCCCGGCCGCCGCACCGGTTTTGGCGCCATCACTGCCATCGATGATGCCACCCACCGCAGCGCCTCGAAGCGCGCCACGGCCGACGCCGCCTTTCTTCGCTTCCTGCTGCGGCGGCGCCTCGGTGGCGGTTGGTGGCGCCATTGGGTCGAAGCCGCTCTCACCTTTGGCCCAGGAGTAACACTGGAAGTTGTCCTGCTCCTGCTGAGCGTCGTCCTGACCTTCGTTTGGGTAGATCATCAGCTCGCTGGCGATGAGCCCGGTTGATGCGGCGGACAGCACGCCCGCCAGGATCAGTTTTCGCATCACTTTCCCTCCATGAACGAATGGCCTCGACCATAGCAAATGGGTTTCTAGCGCACCACACGGGCGGGCAGATGCGGCGAATTTCTGATACTCCGGGCTACCATCCGGTCTTACACTGGGATTACCCGCAGCACGCAGATCGATGGGAGAGGGAAGGTGAAGCAGTGGATCCTGGGATGGACGCTATGGCTGGTGCTGGCTTGCGGGCTGCTCGCGGCGCCGTACGCCCTGGCTGACGAAACGGCTGGTCACGGAGCGAAAAACCATCTCGCTTTCATCATTGGCCATGCTGAGGAAGAGCAGAGCGATGGCCACCACGAGAGCGGCTCAGTGCTCGGGATCGACTACATCCGCCACCTGAATCACCGTTGGGGCCTGGGCGCCACGTTCGAGGTGGAGACCTTCGGCAACAACCACAAGCGGCACGGCATTCTTGCGGTCCCGGTGAGCTTCTTCCCGGGCGGTAACTGGCGGCTGTTCGCCGCACCCGGGGTGGAGTTCAGTGAGCCCTGGAAGCCGGAAAAGGGGATCCTGCGGCTTGGCGCCGGCTACGAGTTTCATCTCGGTGAGCGGTTTTCGCTGGCGCCGGAAGCCCAGGTGGATTTCGTCGAGGGCGGCACGACGGTCTACGTCTTTGCGCTGGCCTTCGGCATCGCTTTCTGACGCGCTAAGCCGCCTGCGCCGCCGGGTCGATCCGGTTGATGTCGGTGTGCTGGAAAAACTCCACCCACACGTGCCAGAACATGCCCGGCTTCAGGGTGTTTACACGGGCCAGCTTGCCGGCGTTGGAGTTACCGAAGAAGTCGATCTCTGTGATTGGCTCCCCCGAGTCATTGAACCAGGCACCGAGGCTCTCATGCTCTAGATCGTAAGCGACCACAACGCCGCGGCCGCCGATGGTCGAATTGACGATGCCCGCGTTGTGGAACACGAAGTCATCGGTGTAGCAGACCGCTTCATCGCCGATGTTGATACCCCAGACGTACGTCTTGTTCGGCAGCCGATCATCCGAGTGGGACATGTTGTCCATGACCGGCTTCTCTTCCCGGTGCTGACGGCCGATGCCGAAGCTGAACAGCTGCTCGGTGATCTGATCCAGCACCCATAGCAGCGGGTTCTTCGATGGCTTGTTGAGAAACACCTCGCCATCCGGATAGGCCCGCTGGAAGCCCCGGAAGCTCATGCGGAAGGTCGGCCACTGCCTCATCCCCGGACCGCCGATGCCGTCCCGGTCTCTGCTGCCGTAGATCTGCTGAATGGGCTCGCCGGTGGATTCGTCGCGGAGAATAAGGTTGTTCCCGTGCTGGGCCAGCACCTCCAGCTCGATCTGCTCGCCCTCGATCTCCGGGGTGTACGCGACGCCCAGGTTGGCCATGGCGCAGTAGGTCATGGCCACGTTCTCGCCCCCAAGGCCGTCGTCGTTGCCTGCCAGGTGCGGCCTCAGCAGCTCGTGGTCCGGGTGTGCCCGAGCGACGCCGTCGTTCTCCATGACGAGCACGCTGGTGGCCGGATTGATGTACTTCTTCGCTTCTTCAATGGAGTAAAACCGTGCCGACTTGAGCTGGTTGCGCAGCCCATAGTGCACCCAGACGTATGGGAACGCGTAAAGCACCAAGACAACGAGCGCCAGCGGCCAGAACAGGTTGCTCGGCATTAATCCCAGCGTCAGCTGCAACGCGACGGCCAGGCCGAGCGCGCCGAGGCCGATCGCCAACAGGCGGTACTCGTTGCGGATGAAGCGCAGCGTGTTCTCGCGCTTGACGGTCATCACCATCTGGGTGACGTCGCCCAGGTCGCGGAAGTAGAGCCAACCGATGCCGGCCGAGAGCAACAGGGCAGGGTAGAAGATGAGTTGCCAGATCAGGTCCATAGTCGCAGTCGCCGTCGAGTTGACCGTTAATCTATGCCATAGCGGCGGCGCGCGCGATCAGATTTCCGCCAGCATCACTGGATGCAAAAGGATCATGCGGATTCCTGCTGTCGAAAAAAAATTTCGGCGTGTAGAGTCGCGCCGGTACTTCGGTAATCAAGCACGTTCAAGGAGTGATCATGAAAATCGTCAAAAATCTTTCGCTAATTCTGCTGGCTGGGATGTTGGCCGCGGGCAACGCAGCGGCGGGTGTCATTCGCGACGATAAAGGTGACGACGATTGGGAGGTGCTGTTTGCGCCTTATATCTGGGGCACGGCGATCAAAGGCACATCCCGGGTGGGCGTGCTGCCGCCGACGGACATCGACGCGAGCTTCTCCGACATCCTCTCGAACATGAACATGGCGCTCGCGCTGCACACCGAGTTCCATCGCGGCAAGTGGGCTTTCGTGATCGACCCTTTCTGGGCATCGCTGGAGATGAACGCTGAAGCCGGTCCGGCGGAGGTCGACGCCACGGTTGACCAGTTCGTTCTGGAGGCCTGGGGCGCCTACAAGATCACGCCGAACTGGGAACTGCTGGGTGGGGCCCGGTACATGGATCAGGACATCGAGGTAGAGATCGGCCTGCCGGATCCGTTCCCCGGGCGCGACGTCAAAGGGGGCGATGATTGGCTGGACTGGTTTGTCGGCGCCAGATTCAACTACCCCGTGGCCGAGCGCTGGTCTGTCAGCGGTCGCGGCGACGTTTCGCTGATCGGCGATTCGGACTCGCAGTACAGCTTCTCGTTCTTTCTGAACCGCAAGTTCGGCAAGACCATGATGCTGAACCTCGGCTACAAGTACCTGGACACGGAGTACGACAACGCGCCCGTCTACGTCTGGGACGCGCGCATGCAGGGCTTCCTGGTCGGCTACACCTGGTCTTTCTGAGTCGCTTCCAGGCGGAGACGATTGGATAATCCGCAGGAACCAGAGTCAGGAGCAGTGGTGTGATGACGTCTTTCCGGCGTTCCCTTGGGGTGGTGGCTGTGCTGCTGCTCGCGGCTTGTTCGTCTATCCCGGTTGAAGACCGGCCCGGCCGCCGGGCCGATGTGGACGCCATGGCGGCCGCCACCATCGAGGAGCTGGTGGCTGCCGATGCGGCGGTGCAGGCAGAGCTCGATGCCGCGGTGGGTTACATGGCTGCCCGGGTTTCTTCGGTCAGCGCCCCACTGGTTGGCGGTGGCACCGGTCTCGGCGTCGTGGTCGACAACCTGAACCGGACCCGCACCTACCTGGATATCCGTCGCTTCGACCTCTCAGCCGGGGTCGGGGCGCAGAGCTATCGGGTCCTGCTGATCTTCAACGACAAGGCGGTGATGGAAGCCTTCCGCACCGGCAGATGGCAGCGCAGCGCCGGTGCGGAAGCTGTTGCTGGCAGTGTTGGCGGCAGCTCGGTGGCTGGCCAGGCGGATGGCTTCAGCTATCACCTGCTGAGCGAAGGGGGCGTGGTTGCCGGCGTCAACCTGCGCCTGATCCGCTTGAGCATCAATCACGATCTCACGGACACCGGCATCTCGGAGATCACCATTCCGAATCGCGGTTTCGACACGCCTGATTCTCACGACGACACCGCGCCGCGCCAATGGAATCGCCGGCTGCCGTTTCTTGCCCAGAACGTCATCGATGCCGGTTACGACCTGCCGCTGCCGCTGGGCACCGGGCTGTCTTACGCCTACACGGACCAGGAGCAGCTGCTGGACGATCTGGAGATCGGCCTGAACGGCAGCGAGATTACGCCCATCAACTTCGTCACCTTCGATTTCGCCGACTCGAAGAGCGACTCCGTGCAGTTCAAGCTCGATGCCTGGCTGCTGCCGTTCATGAACGTGTTTGCCATGGTCGGCCGGGTCACCGGTTCCGCCGATGTGGTCTTCACCCTGGATGGTGATCAGGCGCTGGACGACCTGATCGATAACGGCCTGGTTGATTGCGAGCCTTCCGGTTTTCCGCCGGTCTCTCCGCCGCTGTGCTCGTTGCTGCCTGGCCGGAGCATCACCCTGCCGATCGAAGCCAACTTCGACGGCACCACCTACGGCATCGGCACCACCCTCGCCGGTGGCTGGCGGGGCTGGTTCGTGGCGGTGCCCATCGTCGGCACCTATGCGGACATGGAAGACACGAACACGGACGGCATCGTCACCACCATCACCCCGCGAGCCGGCCGGATCTTCAACATCGGCCGTGCGGGCAACCTGGCCCTTTATGGCGGCGGCCAGTACATCAGCAGCAATTTGGATATCGACGGCACCTTCGACTTCGACATCGGCGATGGTGGGCTGTTCGTGGACTACCGGATCAAACAGGAGAACAAAGACCCCTGGACCGTGATCGTGGGCGCGAACTGGGACATCGACAAACACTGGTCGGTGGCGCTGGAGTACTCCGGTTTCGTCGGCAGCCGGGAAGGCGTTGTGGTGAACGCCGGCTTCCGGTTCTAGATGCAGGGTCCCGCTGCCCGCGCCCGGGCAGCCCTTTGCTCCACCTTTCTGGTCTGCCTGGTCTGCAGCGTCGGCCTGATCTGGCCGACGGCACCGTTGCTGGCGAACGCCGAAACGCCAGCGGGCGCTGTTGCTACCGGCAACATCGAGGTGATCATCGAGGGGCTGAGCACGGACGATGCGTCAGTGGAGGTTAATCTCTGGCGAGGTGCAGACGGTTGGCTGGACCGAAGCAGCGACCTCAGTCGCTACCGGACGTTGACGGTCCGGGGTGAAGCGGGCACTGCCCGTGCGCTGTTCCTGGCAGTGCCGCATCGCGACTACGCGGTCACGGCCTATCAGGACGACAATGAAAACGGTCGTCTCGACCAGGGCCTGTTCAGAATCCCGAAGGAACGTCTCGGCTTTTCCAATGGCCTCAGGCCGAAATTCTCAGCACCGGAGTATGTGGACGCGGCGGTGCTGCTCGAAAGCGATGTGCTGCGTGTGCACATCCATCTGCACAGGATGCCGTGAGGGGCGCGGATTCGAGGCTCAGCGGCTGAAGGTCAGCAGCCAGCGGTAGATGTCCGAATAAGGCTCGCCGTCGGCGCCAACGTTGGTCCGATAGTGCTCAGACTCGAAGATCCGCCGCCAGCGTCCATGTCCGGCGTCGTCGAACAACGAGATCTTCGGGGCGGGCGCTAGAGCAGGCTCACATTGCTGCAACGCCTCGATCGGCTTCCTGCCGGCGCTTACGCCGATCAGGGGGTCCTGCTCGCCATGAAACGCCCAGATCGCCATGCCGCGAAACACCTCGCAGGATCGGCTCACCTCACCGGCCCAGCCGCTCACCGGCACTACGGCGGCGAACTCGTTGGAGAAGTTCTTCGCCAGCCACCAGACCCCGCGGCCGCCCATGGAGATCCCGCTCAGGTACTGGCGCTCAGGATCGATCCGATAGGTGGCTCGGATGTGTGCCAGCACTTCCCGAACCTCTTCACCGCGCCACCAGGGCTGGATGCCCGTGCTCTGCGGCGCGATCACGATGAAGGGCAGACGCTGATCCCAGCGCCCTTCACGCATGGTGCGGAACGGGCCATGTTCGGCAACCCGAGCAAGGGATTCCGGAGAGCCGTCCCCCTTCTGCACCACGCCGTGCAGAAAGAAGAGCAGGGGGTAGGGGGCGTCATCGTCCGCGTAACCGGGCGGAAGGTGCAGCAGGTAGTTCAACGTGCCGGGATTCTCGACCACCTTGTAGATCGAGCCTCCCGGCGCAGCCAGGGCAGCGCCGAACGGGATCAGCAGGCCAGGCACGATCAGGAAGCACAGCAACCTGATCATCGAGAACCTTAGCGGGGCAGGACACCTCAACCGTTGATCACTTCCTCTGAGAGCTTCTGGATGCCCTCGACCGGGTTAGCGCCGAACGCAAACAGCGGCGTGACCACCCGGTGGACGCCGGCTTCCTCCAGCGCGCCGAGGAAGTCCTTGCCGCCCTTGCCGGGCCACATGCAGGTGATCTCGATCTCCGACATGTCCCGGTCTTCTGCGTCGCAGGCCGCCTTCAGATCCGCCAGCGCGGCGCTCAGCTCTTGCGGATCGCCGATCGGGGCGAACCAGCCGTCGCCATGCCTGGCGATGCGCTGGTAGATCTTCCCGGTGGCGCCGCCGATAACTACTGGCAGGTGCGGCTTCTGCTCGGGCAGCGGGTAGCTCTTGAAGCCCGACCAGTTGAGAAAGTCGCTCTGGTGCTCCACCACCTCGCCGGACCAGACCTTCTTCATGGCAACCACGTAGTCGTCGAAGCGGGCGCCGCGTCGCTCGAACGGCACGCCGAGCGCTTCGAACTCCTCGCGCAGCCAGCCGATGCCAACGCCGAGCATGAACCGACCACCGGACAGGTAGTCCAGGCTGGCCGCCTGCTTCGCCATGTAGAGCGGATTCACCTGGGACAGGATGTTGACCCCGGTGCCGAGCTTCAGGGTTTTGGTGGACGCCGCCACCGCGGTCAGCGCCAGCAGCGGATCGATGAATACCGTCTCCGGCGGGCCGCCCATCTTGCCCGAGTCGTTGTAGGGATATTTGGACTGGTAGTCCACAGGGACGATCACGTGCTCGAACGTCCAGACGGATTCGAAGCCGCTGCCTTCGGCGAGCTGCGCCAGCCCGACCAACTGTTCCGGCTGGACGCCGATGTTCACGGGGATGAGTCCGAATTTCATGTGCCTTCCCTCAGCTACGAATTGAATTTGCGGCCATTCTCCCGGACTCTCAGGGGCAGGGCAATCAATAGCGCCAGAGATAGCGCCAGAGGCAGGACAGCATGGAGCCGAGAACATCCGGGCACGTCTACATCGACGTCATTCAGACTTACTACCGCGGCTGCAACACCGCGGACTTCGATCTGATGATGTCCACCTTCACGGCCGACGTCGTGCACTACTTTGTCGACCACGGCGCGGTTCGTGGTGCTGAGTCCCTGGCCAACTACTGGTGCAAAGTAGGACCGAAGACGAAAGCCAACTGGCAGCTGGACCACGCGCTGGTGCAGGAACCGGAAGCGGTGATCGAGTGGTCCATGCGCTGGACGCCGGCTGCCACCGGTGTTTCCGAGGTGCTGCGCGGCTCGGAGTGGTATCTGTTCGAAGGTGAGCGGATCAGCGAGATCCGCTCCTACCACAATAACGTCTACCTGCAGGGGCCGGAGAACCGGCGCCTGCACGATTTCGACTACGAAGGCCGGGGTTACCGGGTCGAGTAGTCAGACCTTGCCGCCAGGCAGCATGCGCTTAAGCACGGTGTCCTTCTGCACGAAGTGATGATAAAGCGCGGCGCCGATGTGGCCGAGCACCAACACGGACAGGATCAGGCTGTTCAGGCCATGGGCGATGTGGAAGGCGCGGGCCAGCCCCTCGTTGCCCGTTGCCAGCGACGAGTAATCAATGATGCCGAACGCCACTACCGGGTACTCGGTTAGGAAGACCGCCTGACCGATGCCGAAGCAGACCTGGAGCAGGAATAGCGTGTAGAGGGCCCGATGCATCAGCGTCGACAAGCTGGCCTGCCGGGCGCTCATGTTGCCCGTCGGGCCAGGCACCGGATGGCCGCGACGCCACCAGAGCCGCACGAGCAGCAGCATCAGCACCAGGGTGCCCAGCCCCGAGTGGATCATGATGATCTGCGTGCGCTCATCGATGGGCAGAGATTCGAGCGTCCTGCCGGCAATGAGCATGACGATGATGATGACGCCGGTCACCCAGTGCAGCCACTTGGCGGTGGCGTTGTACTTGACCGGTGCCTCCGATGCGGACTCAGACATATGAGCTCTCCCCGTTTTCGGCGTTTATAGCACGATTGCGGGAAGCGCAGCGTTGCTCAGTCCTGGTGCTGGGTAACCCTGCCGGCGAGCCAGAACATGGCGAGAAACAGGACAGCGTACATGCCTGCGGTCAGCGCGTAGGGCAGTTGCGGCGCGATCTGGTAGAGCGCGCCGCCAGCAAGCGGACCGATGGTGAAGCCAAGCGGGCCACAGGAACCGGCAACTCCGGCAACCGCGCCTTGCTCTTCCGGCGGCACGGCCAGCGAGGCACCGGCCATGAAACCCGGTCCGGCCAGACCCATGCCCAGGCCGAGCACACCCATGGCAAGGGTGAGGGAGAGCTGCGACGTGGTGGTGGCCATGAGGACAAAAGCCACGATCAGCAGAGGCATCGCCAGGCGCAACAGGTTGAACGGCGCGATGGTCAGGCGCTGGACGATCACCGCCTGGGCGAGCAGCGAGCAGGCGGCAGAGAGCATCATCGCCATGCCGACCGTCTGCGCGGTGTCCGCAGCGCTCAGCGCCAGCACGTCCTGCATCCGGAAGCCGATGGTCTGCTGCACCATGCCCATGCCCGTGAACATGAGCACGCCGACGATGACAAAGGGCAGGATGCGAGGGTCGCTGTACTTCAGCCGCTTCGGCTGCATGGGGGCACGATGCCTTGGCGGCTCCGGCAGGAACCGCCAGACGAACAGGGCGTTGAGAAAAGCGACGGCGGCCATGATCCACAGCGGCGCCAGCAGCGAGATGAAAGCCAACCCGGCGATTGCCGGGCCGAGGATGGAGCCCAGGTTGTTGGCCGCCCCGGCCGCGCCCATACCCTTGGTCCGGTTCTGGGCGTCGGTGATGTCAGCCATGTAGGCGTTAGCGGCGGGCATGGAGGCTGCCATGACCGTGGCGTGGAGCATGCGGGCGACGATCAGCGCGATGAACAGCGCCGTTCCCGTGAGCATGCCTGTCATCCCGGCCAGCAGGGTGCTGGTGAACAAGGTGGTGCCGATGGCCACGCCGAATATGCCGATCAGCATGACACGCTTGCGGCCCCAGAGATCACTGCGTCGACCCCAGATCGGGCTGGCCAGGAATACGATCAGGCCGGAGGCGGAGATGATGGTGGTGATCTGAATCTCAGAGAGCCCGATCTCCCGACCCAGCGGCGCCAGCACCGGAAACAGCACCGTGAAGCCCATGCCGACGCTGACCAGGGAAACCAGCAGGATGCGTTTGGCGTATACCGGAGAAAACTCCGCGGCTGCTTCGGGAGTGGAGTCGGACACAGGTGCTCAGCTGGGCAAAGCCCGGCAGTGTAACGTACGCGCTTGGCCTATGATTAGGGGTGGAGATCAAATTCATGGCTCGTGGAGTCAGACGGAGCGGATATGAGTAGCGCCGGGAACAGCAGCAACGATGCCGAGCGGCTGGACGAGCTGGAGAGCCGCCTGGCCTTTCAGGAAGACACCCTCTCGAGCCTCAACGAAGCCCTGGTCGCTCAGCAGGAGCGAATCGCTTATCTTGAAAAGATGCTGGAGCTGCTCGTGGAGCGCTATCGGCAGAGTGCGCCGGAGGCTGCTCTGCCGGGCGAGGAACCGCCGCCACCGCACTACTGAACAGCTGAGCAGGATGTGACTAATTCGTTATTCTAATCAAGGAGTTAGAGTAGAATTCGAATGTCTTTCGTAAGAGCAAACAGGAGCAGGCCGCCGAATGGCTAGGACCTTGAAGATCCTGCTGCCTATCGCCTTCATTCTGTTGGCGAGCACGGTTGCGCTCGTCCTGATTCAATCCAGGCCGAAAGCCGCGCAGACCGCGGCTCCGGCGCCGGCACTGCTGGTTTCCGTGGCCAGCGCGGCCAGGGAGCCGGTTCGCTTCGTGGTGCACACACAGGGCGCCGTCAGCCCACGGACCGAAACCACCCTGGTCTCTGAAGTGGCGGGGCAGATCGTCGAGGTGGCGCCGGCGTTCGTCAGCGGCGGCTTCTTCAAGAAAGGGGACGTGCTGCTGCGGATTGATCCGCGCAACTACGAGTCGGCGGTGAAGCGAGCCAGCGCCGGCGTGGCGCAGGCGCGTACCCAGGTGGCAACAGAGAACGCGCTTGCCGGCTACGCCTACGAAGACTGGAAGCGGCTCCGGGATGTGGACGAGAGCAGGCAGCAGGCCTCCGACCTCACCCTGCGCAAGCCGCAGCTGCAGGAAGCGCTGGCGGCGCTCGAAGCCCGGGAAGCGGAGCTCGAGATGGCCCAGGAAGATCTGAACCGGACGGTCATTCGCGCGCCGTATGACGGCATGGTGCGGGAGAAAGTCGCCGACATCGGTCAGTACGTGAACGTGGGCAGCCAGCTGGCGCGGACTTTCGCCGTGGATCGGGCCGAGGTGCGCCTGCCGATCTCGCAGCAGGACCTGGTCTTTCTGGATCTGCGTGGTCTGGAAGAAGGGGTCACCCTGCCGGTTGCGCTGAACGCGACCATCGGCAGCCAGACTTATCGCTGGACCGCGGAGATAGTTCGCTCTGAAGGCGTGTTCGATGCCATGAGCCGGGTGCTCTACGTGGTGGCGCAGATCGAGGATCCCTACGACCTGACCGACAGCGGCAAAGAACCTCTGCGCATGGGTACCTTCGTCACGGCCGAGATCAGCGGCACGGCGGGGGGCGACCTGTTTGCGATCCCTCGCTACGCGCTGTCCCAGGGGGACACCATCTGGATCGTTGACGAGCAGCTGAAGATTCAACCTCGCAAGGTGGGCATCGTTCGCACCGACGAGGACTTTGCCTACGTGGAAAGTGGTCTGGTCGACGGCGACCGATACGCGACCACCCCCATTGATCAGCCGCTCCCCGGCATGCAGGTTCGGCTCAGTGAGCGGGACTGACCTCACCCCGAAAGGCCTGATCGGCTGGTTCGCCACGAATCACGTGGCGGCCAACCTGCTGGCGTGCTTCGTCATCGGCATGGGCATCTGGGCGGCCATCGCGGTGAAGAAGGAGACCATGCCCGAGTTCCGCTTCGATATGGTGACGGTAAACGTGCCTTATCTCGGCGGTGCGCCTGAAGAGGTGGATGAAAGCGTGGTGGTCAAGATCGAGGAGGCGATCAAGAACATCCAGGGGATCAAGGAAGTCCGGTCCATGGCGACGGACGGTTTCGGTCAGGTCCGCATCGAGGTGCAGGAAGGCTACGAGCTGGCCGAACTGACCGACGAGGTGAAGCTGGCGGTGGACGGCATCTCCACGTTTCCGGCGGAAACGGAGCGACCGATCATCTCCAAGCAGATCATGCGCCGGGGCGCGCTGAACCTGCAGATACACGGCGGTCTCGACGAAAGGGCCATGAAGGACCTGGCGGAGCAGATCATCGATGAGGTGGTCGCGCTGCCCGGGGTTTCCTACGCCGAGATCATGGGGGCACGACCGTCGGAGATATCGATCGAGATCTCCGAAGACACGTTGCGCCAGTACAACCTGACCCTCGGCCAGGTTGCCCAGGTGATCCGAGCCTGGTCGCTGGACCTGCCCGGCGGCTCGATCCGCTCCGAGGCGGGCGACATACGCCTGAGAACGAAAGGCCAGGCCTACACCGGGACGGAGTTCGAAGAGATCGTGCTGGTGACCCGCCCGGACGGCACCCGGGTCACCCTGGGAGACGTCGCTACCGTGCGCGACGGCTTCGCCGAGGTGGAGAGCTACTCCTTCTTCGACGGCGAGCGCAGCTTCGGAATCAACGTGATGTCGAGCGGTGAGCAGGAGAACGAGCTGGAGATAGCGCGGGTCGTGAAGGACTACGTGGCCAGCCGCCAGGCAACGCTGCCGGAAGGGGTGAAGCTCACGCATTGGGCGGACAGCACCTACTACCTCACCGGGCACCTGAACATGATGCTCGGCAACATGCTGCTCGGCGCGGTGCTGGTGTTCCTGATCCTGGGCCTGTTCCTGCACGTGAAGATTGCCGCCTGGGTGATCGTCGGCCTGCCGGTGGCTTTCCTCGGTGCCTTCATGATGCTGCCGATCGTCGGCGTGACCATCAACATGATGAGCCTGTTCGCCTTCATTCTCGTCCTCGGCATCGTGGTCGACGACGCGATCATCATCGCCGAGAGCGCATACAGCTACACGGAAGAGCACGGCTACAACCTGCCGAACATCGTTCTCGGCGCGCAGCGGGTGGCGGTGCCGGCCACCTTCGGCGTGCTGACCACCATCATGGCGTTCCTGCCGATGCTTTTCGTGACCGGCCCGACCGCTGCGTTTAATGCGGCCATTGGCTGGGTGGTGATCTTCTGCCTGTTGTTCTCCCTCGTTGAGTCCAAGCTGATCCTGCCGTCCCACCTGTCGCTCATGCGCTCGTCGCACGGCGACAAGACGGGGATCCCGGACCGGGTCGATCGCTGGCTCAAGCACTTCATCAACAACGTCTACAGCCCGTTCCTGACCAGGCTGATCGAGTATCGCTACGCCACCGTCGGATTCTTTGTTGGCCTGCTCATCCTGACCGCCGGGCTGGTGGGGGGTGGTCTCGCCCGGTTCGTGTTCTTCCCGGAGATCGAGCAGCCCTACGTGATGGCAAACATCGAGCTGCAGGACGGCGCGCCGGAATCGCTGATTGCCGAGATCGTTGCCCAGATGGATGCCGACCTGCGTGACCTGAACGAGGAGTTCAAGGCTGAGTACGACACCGACATCGACGTGGCCGAGCATCTGTTCGCCTACATCAACGACGGCAAGAGCGGCATGCTGCAGGTGGAGCTCTCCAAGGACGAGGCGCGACCGGCCAACGCCAAGATCGTCGAGCAGCGCTGGCGCCAGAAGGTCGGCGAGATCGCCGGCACCAAGGAGCTCAAGTTCAGCTCCGGCATGCACATGGGCGGCGGCGCCCCCATTTCCTTCGCGCTCAAGGGCAACAACTATGAGCGCGTGGAGGAGGCTGCGACCGAGCTCGTCAACCACCTGAAGGGCTACCAGGGGCTTTACGAGGTGGAGAGCTCGGCGGATGCCGGGCCGGAGGAGCTGAAGCTGTCCATCAAGCCCGAAGCGGAAGCCATCGGGGTCACGCTGGCCGATCTGGCCCGACAGGTTCGCGAAGCGTTCTACGGCGCGGAAGCGCAACGCATTCAGCGGGGCGACGAGGAAGTGAAAGTCATGGTCCGCTACCCGCGCTCGGAGCGATCGTCGGTCGGCAACCTCGAGCGGATGTGGATTCGCCTGCCGGACGGCCGGGAGCTGCCTTTTGCGGCCGTCGCCGACTACGAGATCAGCAGGGGCTACAACAACATCACCCGCCTGGATGGGCAGCGGACGGTGACGGTGAGCTCCAACGCAGACCTCACGCAGGTCGAGCCCATCGCGATCGTCGGCGAGATCACCAGCGAGTATCTGCCCTCGCTGCTGGTGCGCTATCCGGGCGTGAGCTACGAGCTGGCCGGCAGCTCGCGGGAAGAGCGGTCGTCCATGTTCAAGATGGCCTACGCCTTCATGGCGGGGCTGTTCGGCATCTACGCGCTGATGGCCATCCCTCTGAAGTCCTACCTGCAGCCGCTGATCATCATGAGCGTGATCCCGTTCGGCATCATCGGTGCGGTGGTGGGCCACATGGCCCTGGATCTGGCGGTGAGCACGCTGTCCTTCATCGGCATCGTTGCGCTGGCCGGGGTGGTGGTGAACGACAGCCTGATCATGGTGGACTTCGTGAACAAGTCCGTCGCCGCCGGTGCGGACGAGGCGAGGGCGGCTGTGGAAGCGGGCAAGGCGCGCTTCCGGGCCATTCTGCTCACCTCGCTGACCACCTTCTTCGGGCTGGTGCCGATTGCCACGGAAACCTCCGAATCCGCGCAGATTGTGGTGCCGATGGCGGTGTCGCTCGCGTTCGGCATCCTCTTCTCTACCGTGATCACGCTGATTCTGGTGCCCTGTCTTTACAACATCCTGGCGGACTTCAAGCGTCTGTTCACGCGTCAGCCCAGCAAGCCGCCGGTGCTGGAGAAGTCCTGATTGGCTGATCCGGTGACGGCGATCGTGCTCTGCGGCGGCGGAGGTCGGCGCTTCTCCGGCCGCGACAAACCGCTGGAGCGGCTCGGAGGGCGGTTGCTCGTAGAGCACGTGCTCGAGCGCCTCGGCGGCCAGGCATCGTCGATCATCGTCAGCGCCAACAGGAACCTCAGCGAGTACCGGAAGCAGGGACATCCGGTGGTTGCCGATCAGATTGCGGATCGCGGCCCCCTGGCCGGCCTGCAGGCGGCCCTGTCGGTCACCGATGCCGATCTGCTGTTCGTCTGCCCCGGTGATGCGCCGCTGTTGCCGGAGAACCTGATCGAGCAGCTGCGTGCAGGACTCGATTCGGGGGCAGAGGTGGCTGTGCCGCATGACGGCGATCGGACCCAGCACCTGTTCATGCTGCTGCATCGCGCTGTTGCCGAGCGGGTCAACGCTTACCTGGATGAAGGCGGTCGCAGCGTGGCTGGTTGGCTGGCGACGCTACGGGTTGCAGAGGTTTCGCTGCCCGATGCCACCGCGTTCACAAACGTCAACACGGCAGAAGAACTGGCGCGGGCCGAAGATTTGGTCTAAGTTCTGCGGTTCCAGAGTCCTCTCCGGACTCAGATTCCCGTCTTGGGATAGGAGGCGTTCAGATGACTGCAGTAACCCATATCAACCGCGGAGCGGTCTGAGCTCGCACCCTTTTTCTCTCCGGTCCTGAGCCGGATTTCTCCGTAACTGTCATTTCCTGCGCTGCCCGGCGGTGAGCTGCCGTGCGTCGCTGCCGGAGAAATCATGGCTGACGATACTTCTATTGATCTGATGAGCGGGGGCTTCACCCGCGGCATGCTTGCCGATCTGGAGCAGAAAATGGTGCAGGACGCGTTCTCGAAATACGTGCAGCGGGTGGAGCATCGAATCAACGATGGCAAGGAAGCCACGGTTTATCTCTGCAGCTCGGCACCCGGAACGGTGCGCGCGCCCTTCGTTGCCGCCAAGGTGTACCGCGACCGGCGCTTCCGGGGCTTTTCCAACAACGCGGCCTACACCGACACCAGCCGCATTCTGGATAAGCGGCTGGCGAAAGCGGTGCGGAAGGGCACGCGCAAGGGGCGTAAGGCGTCGCAGCGCATGTGGGTCGACCGGGAGTGGCAGGCGCTGAAGCTGCTCTGGGAGGCCGGCGCTTCCGTTCCAGAGCCTTACGATCACGCGCCGGACGCAGTGCTGATGGAGTTCATCGGCGACGAAGCTGGCGCGGCGCCCATGCTGACGCACGTTCGGCTGACCGTTGCTGAGGCGGAAAGAGCCTATGAGCGCCTGCTGGACGACCTGGCCATCATGCTGGATTGCGGTCTGGTGCACGGCGATCTTTCTGCGTTCAACATCCTGTTCCACCAGGGACGGCCGCGGATCATCGATCTGCCGCAGGCGGTGGAGGTGGACGAAGCGGTGGACGGCTGGACGCTGTTCCATCGCGACCTGGTCAATCTGAGCGGGTACTTCGAGCGTCAGGGGTTGGACCTGGACCCGACGGCCGACGCGATCGATCTCTGGGGACGCTTCGTCGGTTGACGTACACTGGCCCTGGCATTCCGCAGGGATCAGAGGTGACGTGAGCGACTCGGACCAGGCCATGCGCGACTACTATCGGACCCGGGCACCGGTCTATGACCGGGTGTATGCCTATCCCGAGAGGCAGGCGGATCTCGAGCAGCTGAGCAGCCTGTTGCCGCAGCTCTTTGCCGGGCTGAACGTGCTGGAAGTGGCAGCCGGCACCGGCTTCTGGACGGAGCGGATCGCCGCCAGCGCCGAATCGGTGCTGGCGACTGACGTTACGCCGGAAACGCTGGACGAGCTGAACGCCAGGAGCATGCCGGCCACCGTGCGCACCCGGGTGGCGGACGCCTTTCGGCTCGCGGAGCTGGCTGAGCAATTCAGCGGCCTGTTCGCCGGTTTGTGGTTCTCACACGTGCTGATCAGCCAGCGGCAGGCGTTTTTCGACTCGATTCACAGCGTGCTCGAGCCCGGCGCCCGGGTCGTTTTTCTCGACAACTCCAGCGCGCAATGTCAGCGGCTGCCGATCACGTTCACCGATGCGGAAGGAAACACCTACCAGGATCGGGCCACGGACGATGGCGAGAGCCACCGCGTGCTGAAGAACTTTCCAGCGGAGCAGGAGTTGCGTGATCTGGTGAGCGGGGTGGCCGAGGATGTTCGCTACCAGGCGCTCGAGCACTTCTGGCTGTTCAGCTACCGGCTGAGGCCCTGATTGAGCCTGCAGGTGCACCCGGTTCTGCTGGCCGAGGTCAATCTCAGCGGCCGGTACAACCCGCCGACCTTCAGCGACACCCGGATCCCCGTCTACGGCTTTCTTATTCTCGGCGATGCGGAATGCCTGCTGGTGGATACCGGCGTTGGCGAAGGGAACGACTACATCGATCGGCAGTTTCAGCCGAAACGTTACGATCTGACCGATGCGCTCAGGCAGAAGGGCGTGGCCGTCACCGATGTGACCATGCTGATCAACTCACACCTGCACTTTGATCACTGCGGCAACAACCACCTGTTCCCGGGCGTGCCCGTGTACGTGCAGGAACAGGAGCTGGAAGCGGCGCGGGAGCCGCGCTACACGATTCGTGAGTGGTTCGAGTGCGGCGGCGCCGACATCCGGGCAGTGGCCGGTGATCAGGTGCTGACGAAAGGCGTTCGGCTCATCTCATCTCCCGGACACACGCCAGGGCATCAGTCCGTGCAGGTAGATACTGGAGATCAGCTCGTGCTGATCGCCGCGCAGGCGGCGTTCCGTGCAGAGGAGTTCGAGCGCGGTGGCGATCCCGAGGCGCAGGGACACGAAGGCTATGAGGCGGCCTACCTGGATTCCATTGCCAGGCTGAAGTCGCTGGCAGCGGATCGTTACCTGTTCAGCCATGACGGCGCCTGGTCGCAGGGCATGTAGAGCCGCCGCGACGACCGCAAACGACCTGCGTTGCGGTCAGCTTACGCTGTTACCAGTCTCGAGGCGGAGAACCTCCTGCATGGCAGCATCTTCCCTGCCGCTGCCGCGTTCCAGGGCACAAAGCGTTCTGCCTGATCGCTCGAAGTGATAACAGGCGGCCGTGTAGCCCGGCCCGCCTCCGTTGTGGCCGAAGCGGTCGCCGGGTTCCGTCATCAAGCCCAAGGCGTAGTGTGGCTGCCGCCAGCCCGGGTGGTCGCCCGGCACCGGCACGGACACTGCCCGCAGCGGCTCTGTAAATGCGGAGCGCATAAACGTTGCCGCATCAGTTGGGCTGCCGACCAGCAGGCCGTGCCAGACCCAGGCTGCTGGATACCACGGCAGATCGTCGGCAAAGACCCCTTCGGCAACCCGGGTGTCGGCCAGCGCCAGCGGTTCCAGGATCAGCGATCGCATCGCCTCAGCGAACGGCGCGTCAGCCTCCCGGGCAACGATCTGGTTCAGCAGCCAGTAGCCCGGATTGGCGTAGGAAAAGCCGTTTCCGGGCTCAAACAGCAACGGCTGCTGCAGGGTTCGAGCGGCAAACTCAGTATCGCTCCAGGGTTCTGCACCGGAGCGAATGGCCTGCTCGTACTCGGGCAACGCGCCGTAGTCGCGCAAGCCGGAGGTGTGGGTCAGCAGGTGCTGCACGGTGATCCGGTCAGCAGCCGGTAGCCAGTTCGCATCGAACCACCGCGAGGCCGGCTGCTCGAGCGGCACCTCGAGACGCATGATGGCGGCAGCGATGAACGACTTGCTGATGCTGTAGAAAGGTCGGACGCCGGCGTCTGCCCGACTGAAGGTGCCGTCCGCTTCCTGCACGGCAATCAGTGCGTCCATCAGTCCGCCAACCGGGTCATGAAGGTGCGCTCCACGCCGACCTGCTGGAAACCGCAGGATTCGTAGAGGGCCTGGGCTGGCGCGTTGAAACCGGCGGTGGACACCCTGGCCCAACGCATGCCGGCCGCCTGCAGGCGACGCAGCCCTTCGAGAATGACGGCGCGGGCCGCTCCGCGTCCGCGCCAGTCGGCTCGGGTGCCGACCGGCTCGAAGTGACCGATCTTGGAGATCTCGTCCGCCCAGCAGATGCAGTAGCTGCCAAACTGGCCCGCCTCTTCTAGGACGATGTCCAGGTCTTCCCGATAGCTCTCCCGTGAGCGGATCTCCTGATAACGAGCAGAGTCGAACTGGCTGCCTTCCCAGGCAGCCCGGTGCACGTCAATCCTCGCCGTCATGTCCGCCGCCGTGATCGAGCGCAGCTGGCAGCCGGTCGGGGCTTCAGGAGCGGGCAGCGGCTTCTCGAGATCCCAGAAGTAAACGGGCGCGAAGTGGCGGGTGGGCTCGAAGCCGAGGCTGAGCAGACGGTCGACGCAGATCCTGTCTGCTTCCGGCACCACGGTGGTCAGATAGTAGCCGTCCTCTTTGTCGGACTCGCTGGGCGCGTTGATCTCCCGGCGCCAGGCATCCATGTCCGTGATGTCGACGAACCTCGGGTAGGCGGCCGGCAGAGCGCGACGGAGGCGGGTGGCCCACTCGAGCATCGCCGCCAACAGGCCGTCGGGATCCAGTGCTGCCGCTGCGATCTCGAACTCGAGCCCGGTGGGTGGTTCGAACCAGGCGAATCCGGCCAGCTGCTCGGCCTCGAAGAACAGGCGGAGAAACTGCTCCGGTTTCGAGCCGGGCAGTCGCCAGGCCAGATCGCCGGGCAGGAGCACCGGTGGATCCGGGAGCCGGCTGGCGGCCTTGTTGCTCAGCAGCCGGCTCAAGGCGCCGTAGTCCGCATCGGTCCAGGCGCGGTTCGTGATCATGATGCGGCTCCGGATCGCACTCGCCCGCCCAGATGCATCATCGTCGGAGCCTGGATGAGCACGCCGAACAGGACAACACCAAACGCCATGGATTGAATGGTCCACCAATAGTCGAGAGATTCCGGCAGCGATAGTGCCAGCGCCAGCGTGACGGCGCCACGGGTCCCGCCCCAGATCAGCGTACCCTGATCGGCCAGACCGACGGGTGTACTGCTGAACGGCCGCAGCAGGGTGAAGGTGCCGCAGACGACCAGCGCCCGGGCAGCCAACGCCGCGCCGATGGCGATCAGCATGGCGAGCCAGCGCTGCTCGAACATCGACAGGGTGATCGTTGCGCCCATCAGCAGGAACAGCGAGCCGGAGGCCAGGAAGGCGCAGAGGCGCCAGAACTCACCGCTGCTCGACTCCATTTCCCGATCGGCGCGCCCGAGTATCAGCCCGGTGGCCAACGCGGCCATGGCGCCGGACGCGTCGAAGGCGATCTCGGTGATCAGGTAGGTGCCGTAAGCCAGCGCGATGCCGGCGGCGGTACGCAGCAGGCGGTCGGTGGTCCTGCGCAGAGCAAGCTGAAGGATCAGTGCCGCCGGAACACCGACCAGCAGCCCGGCGAGCAGGTTGAGGCCCAGCGAGCCGAGCAGCAGGCTGCCGGACATGCCTGCATCCGGCATCAGCGCCAGCGTCAGGGCGCTCGAAAACAGCACGATGGCCAGGGCGTCGCTGTACAGGCTCTCGCCGTCCAGAATCCGGACGATGCGCCCGTTGACGCCGCGCTCCCTGAGCATCTGGGTGACCGCGGACGGATCGGTGGCCGAGAGCAGGGCGCCCGTCAGCAGCGCAGCGGTCCAGGGGAACCCGCGCGGGTGGCCGATACCGTAGTAAACCAGGACGCTGCAGATCGCCGTGGTGAGCAGCAGGCCGATGATCGCCAGCACCAGCGCGCCGCCGAGATCCCGGAGCAGGTCGCCGGCGGTGAGGCTGTAGGCCGCCTGAAAGAGCACCACCGGCAGCAGCACGAAGACGACGAGATCGTGAAAGCTGCTCGCACGCAGGCCGGTATCCAGACCCATACCCTGGGTGATGAACATGACCACGGCAAACCCGAAGACGATCTGCACCGCGCCGATAGGCAGGCGCAGCCACCGCGCCAGCGGTCTGGACAGCGCGGTAAGCGCCACCAGCGTTGCGAAGAAAATGACCGCAGATTGAATCCCCATAGGCCTAAGAGCTTACCCTGCCCGATTGGTTCCTCGCCTTGTGGTATCTGAGCTGCGTTTCCCGGATCATCGGCAACTGAGGCGAGGCATCAATCATCGGAGGAGGGAGCAGGCGTGAAGTTCGAGATAGATGGGGTCGACTACGGGCCGCTGGGTCCACTGGCCGGCAGCTGGGCAGGCAACAAGGGCATGGACGTGGCGCCGGAGCCTGACGGCACGGAGCACAGCCCGTACTACGAGACGATCCTCTACGAGCCCTGCGGCACCGTAGACAATGCTGAGACCCAAGAGCTGGCCATCCTCCGCTATCACCAGGTTGTCCGTCGGGTCTCCAACGACGAGGTGTTTCATAACGAGACCGGCTACTGGCTCTGGGACGCGGCGCAGTCTCTGATCAGCCGGACGCTGACGATTCCGCGCGGCGTAGCGCTGGTCGCCGGCGGCTCCTTCGAAGAGGCAGACGGCGAGGTGGTCATTCGCGTGCACGCCGCCAAGAGTGACGCCAACTGGCCGATCGTCGAGTCGCCGTTCATGCGCGACAACGCCAGCACGCTGTCCTTCGACCACACCATCAGAGTGCGTGGTGACGACATGAGCTACGAGGAGCTCACAGTGGTGGATATCTACGGCAAGCGGTTTGATCACACCGACGCCAACACGCTGACGCGGAGCGGCTGACAGCCGATGGCACGGGCCCGCTGGCTGCCTGCCTACTGGGGCCGCAATCCCTGGTGGATCCCTCCGCACCTGCTTGGTCGGGTGCCGCGGGACGTGGGCGAGGCGGAGCTGAAGGTGCTCGGCTTCGTTACCTTCGCGCTGCTCTTCGAGCACTACGACACCTCACTGCTCGGCAATGCCCTGAAGTACATCCGGGAAGATCTGAACATTGCCGAAACGGATCTGGGTTTCTTCCAGATGCTCATCCGGCTGGGTGCGTTGCCGGCCTTTCTGGTCATCCCGTTCGTCGACCGCTTCGGCCGCCGCAGGCTGTTCCTGCTGTCGATGATCGGGCTGAGCCTGGGCACGCTGGCGACGGCGTTCTCGCAGACTGCTTTTCAGTTCGTGGCCTGCCAGATGGTGACGCGGACCTTCGTGCTTACCGCTTCGGCCATCGCAGTGGTGATCGTCGCCGAGGAGCTGCCCGCTTCCGCACGCGGCTGGGGCATCGGCATGCTGGCGGCGGTGAGCGCCATAGGCCACGGTCTCGGCGCGATCATGTTCAGCGCCATTGAGGTGCTGCCGTACGGTTGGCGCTCGCTCTACGCGCTCGGGGTGATCCCATTGCTGCTGTTGCCCATGTTCCGGCGGCAGATCAAGGAAACCGCGCGATTTCAGCGACACCTGGACGATGCCGAGGGCGCTGCCAGCGAAGATCATCACACCCGCTGGTACAGCCCGCTGTACGCTTTCGCCAATACCCACCCGCGGCGAGCGCTCGGCATGACGGTGCTGGCCGCAACCGCAGCGCTCGGACACGTGGTGGTGCTGAGCTTCACCGGCTACTTCGTGCTCGAGTATCACGGCTGGGAAGCCTACCAGCTGTCCATGATGGTCCTGGTCGCCGGAGCGGTCGGAGTGGGCGGCAACGTGGTGGCCGGCAGGATGGCTGACCGGGTTGGCAGGCGACGGGTTGGCTTCACCTTCCTGGCGGTGTTTCCGATCGGCGCCTGGCTCTTCTACAACGGTCCGGGCTGGTCGCTGACGGTGCTCTGGGCGGTGCTGGTGTTCACCATGATGGGCGGCAACGTCATCATCCGAGCCCTTTCCTCGGAGCTGTTCCCCACTTCGCATCGGGGCACCTCGACCGGGGTGCTGGTGCTCATGGAGACCCTTGGGGCTGCCTTCGGGCTTTTCATTCTCGGCATGCTGCAACAGCAGGACGGAGATCTCAGCCGGTACATCCCGATGATCTCCATGGCGACTCTGATTGCGGCCGGATTGCTGTATCTGTTCCCGGAGACGAGGCAGCGGGAGCTGGAGACGCTGAGCGCCTCGAGTTAGCCGGACGTGGCCTGGGGGAAGTCTGCCTCGTGCAGACCGCACTCGCGCTTCAGGCCGAAGAACCGGGTTTCCGATTCGTCTTCCACTTCGTGCAGCGCCCTGGTGGTGTGAACGTCGCCGATAGAAACGTAACCCTTGTGCCAGAGCGGGTGGTAAGGCAGGTCGTTGTCTTCGAGGTAGTTGAAGACGTCCTTATCCGTCCAGTCGGCGATCGGGCAGACCTTGAAGCGACCGTTGGTGTACTGCACGAACGGCGTTGCTTTGCGGGACTCGGCCTGGTCCCGGCGCAGGCCGGAGAACCAGGTGCCCACGTCCAGCTCCTCCAGCGCTCTGGCCATCGGTTCCACTTTGTTGTCGTGGTTGTACTGCTCCAGACCCTCCAGGCCCTGAGTCCAGCGTTGGCCGAAGCGGGCTTCCTGCCAGGCCGGGCTCATCAGGCTGCGGTAGACCTGCAGGTTCAGATCCAGACGCTTGCTGAGCTGATCGATGAACTCGTAGGTCTCGGGGAACAGGTAGCCGGTGTCCAACAGCACCACCGGGATGTCCGGTTGCGCCTGGGTCAGCAGGTGCAGGCTGACGGCAGCCTGAGCGCCGAACGACGAGGTCAAAACGTGAGTGCCGGGCAAGTGCTCCAGCGCGCATCTCACGCGCCCCTGGGCATCCAGCTCGCTGAAGCGCTGGTTCCAGTTTGCCAGGTGCTCGGCATCGGTGAATGCCGGGAGGGCTGTGCAGGGCATTGCCAGGACTCTTTCGTACTACTGGCAGGCAAGGTAAACCGCACCGGTGCGGCTGAGAAGGAACGAATGGCTATGTCCTAAAGCCGGGCTGTTATAACTGGCCCGGCCCGTCAGCGCGGCTGAATCAGCCCGTTTTCGGCAGGCCCTTGTTCCAGTCCGCCAGGTTCTTCAGCGGCACCTGGACGTAGTTGGAGACCTTGATCAGGTAGACGAGCAGGCGATTGACCAGGCTGCCCACCCGATCCATTGGCCGGTCGAAGTCGACGAACAGCACAACCCGGCGATCCGGCGTGTCGTTCCTGACCTCGTGCTCGTAGGTGTCGTCGAAGACGATCACCTTGCCTTCCTCCCAGGTGCAGATCTGATCGTCCACACGGATCCAGCAGGATTCCCGATCTTCCGGCACGATCAGGCCGAGATGCAGGCGCACGACGGCCCGGGTCGGGCCGTGGTGGGGCGGTATGTGGTAGCCGGGCGCCAGGATGGAGAACCAGGCGTTCTGCAGCCCCGGCACCCGGTCGATCAGCTTCGACGTTTCCGGGCACAGCGCCCGGTTCTCCTCGATTCGCGTGCCGTAGGCATGGAAGGTGAACACCTTCCAGTTGTCGCCCTTGGAGATGCGCTCCTGGTCCGGAGAAATCTGATGAAAGGCGGGAATCCGCTCGGGGTGCTCGAGCAGAGTTTCGAGCTCCGCGCGGATGGCGGGGTAGGCGGCTTCCACCTCGTCGACCCACGGAAACTCCTCGTTCTCCAGGACCGGATCCGTGCTCACCAGCGAGTGGCGATTCTGAAAGCTCTCCACGCCTCGCATCAGCTTCACGCCAACTTTCTTCAATGCCGGATAGAAATTCATGGTCTTCTCGGACCTCGTTTTCTGCTCGATTCGTTACCCGGTCATGATACTGGTATCGACCCCAGGGCAATATGGCTACACTGGCTCGCATGCGTGTTCAAACGGTCACCTTTCAGTCCGAGCGGGACAACCTGAAAAACTGGCGTGCGTTCGAGGCGGAAATCGAAGGGCCTGAGTCGGGCGAAGTGCTGATCCGCGTGGATCACTTCGCGCTCACGGCAAACAACATCACCTACGGCGTTGCCGGTGACAGCATCGGTTACTGGCAGTTCTTTCCGGCGGCTGATCCCTGGGGCTGCATCCCGGTCTGGGGATTCGGCGAGGTCATCGAGTCGGAACATCCCGAGGTGCCTGTTGGTGAGCGGCTTTATGGCTACTTTCCGATGGCAACCCATCTCAAGATCAAGCCGGAGCGGGTCAGTCGGGGCGGTCTGGTCGATGGGGCCGAACACCGGGCGGCGCTGCCGTCGGCCTACAACCAGTACACGAGGGTTGCCGCGGATCCGGGCTACGATCCGGAGCAGGAAGCGGAGCAGATGCTCTACCGGCCGCTGTTCATCACGTCGTTTTTCATCGACGACCTGCTCGCGGACAACGGCTTCTTCGGCGCCGCCAACGTCATTCTCACCAGCGCCTCCAGCAAGACCTCGCTCGGGCTCGCCCACCTGCTGCACCAGAACCGGCGCGATGCCTGTCGCGTGATCGGCCTGACTTCGGCGACCAATCGCGCCTTCGTCGAGGGGCTCGGCTGCTACGACTCGGTCATTGCCTACGAAGACGTTGCCGATCTGCTGCTGGAGCCTTCCGTGATGGTGGACATGGCCGGCAGCGGCGTGGTGCGAGCCGCCGTGCATGGCCATCTGGGCGATTCACTGAATTACAGCTGCGCGGTCGGCGCAACGCACTGGGATGCGGCGATGGTGGGTCGGGGAGATCAGGCCCTGCCTGGCCCCAAGCCTGAGATGTTCTTCGCACCGTCGCAGATTCAGAAGCGTCTGGCCGAGTGGGGCCAGGAAAAATTCAACGCCCTCGTGGCCGCAGCCTGGCAGGACTTTCTGGTGGCATCGTCCGACTGGATCTCGGTAGAAGCAGGGCAGGGCGTGGAGCAGCTGGCCGCAACTTACCAGGCGTTTCTCGATGGTAAGGCGGACCCGGCAAAGGGTTACGTGTTCAGCCTCCAGGCTGAACACTGAAGGCGAGCGACAGGCCCGGAGGAGCTGAAGATGGCGGACGACAAGGAAGCGGGTTTCGATTGGCAGGCGTTCACGCCGGAGGACTCGCCGAAAACACCGATGGATCTGCTGGCAGATCCCCAGCACCAGGCGTTGTCGACCGCAGAGGTTACCCAGGGCGGTCCGGCCTACGACTTCTCCAGCCCGATTTACGATTTCAGCAACGGCCATAAAGTCATAACTGGCCGCGGCTTCAACCTGCTGGAGGCGGCGAAGGAGAAGCCGGTTGCGCTTGTCTTCGGTTCCTACACGTGACCTCCCTTCCGCGTTCAGTTGGACGCGTTGCACCAGTTGGCGGAGGCCTGGCAGGAAAAGGTCACCTTCGTCGTCGTCTACATTCGCGAAGCCCATCCGGAAGAGGGTTGGGTCGTCACCCCTAACCGGGACGCAGGGATCCTGGTAAATGATCCCACCAGCACCGATGAGCGGGTGGAAGTGGCCGCAGCCTGCGCCATCAACCTGAAGATCCGGATGCCCGTTGTGGTGGACGAGGTGGACGATGAGATTGCGCTCGCCTACGGCGCCCTGCCGGATCGCCTATACCTCATCGCCAGCGATGGCACGGTCGCCTATCAGGGCGAGCCCGGGCCCTGGGGGTTTGATCCGGCGGGTCTGGAAGCGGCCATCGTCGAGCTGGTCGGCGACTGAGGTACTGCGAGCAACACCTTGACCCTGGTTTACCCTCGGCACGCCGAAGCGCTGTATCAGGCGCTGCAGCCTGATCCTTACTTCGCCGCGCTGGAGTCCTGGGTAACTGCCGGACCGCCACGCGAAGCCATGCTCGCTTACTACGACTTCTCCATGCTGGAAGCGCGGGAGTTCGGTCAGCTCTTTCTGCCTGCTGAAGCCGAGTATGGCGTCTCGGTCTGGCTCAAACCGCTGGCGACGCCGAGTTCGCAGGAGAAGAAACGGCGGCGCGAGGCTTTTCTCGTCGCCCGCCTGGGCGAGTCTGTCCTCGAGCGCTACCAGAAGATCATGGCGTTGATGGACGCCAACGCCGAACCTCTGATCGATACGGATGCCTGGTACCTGTCCATCGTCGGCGTGCTCCCCGAGCATCAGAACCAGGGCCGGGGCGCGAGCCTGATCACGCCGGTGCTCAAGGAGAGCGATCGCGCCGGCGTAGCCACTTACCTCGAGACGTTTACGCCGCGCAACCGGACGTTTTACGCCCGGCTCGGCTACCAGGATGCCGGGACCTTCCCTGAGCCGCTGACCGGGGCATCCTACACGCTGATGGTGCGCCCTGCCGGCGGCTCGGTGGAAGCCTGACGCGCTCAGTCCGGCACGCGGTTGGCCGTGTAGACCTCGACCAGATCCGAGTTGGGATCCGCCATCTGCCGCTCCCAGAACGCGCCGAACTCCGGATTCGGCGTGTCCTGGAACTTCGCCCAGTGGTTCAGATCGTCGAAGTTCATCACGTAGTGCATACGGTTCATCTGGTCCGTGATGATGGTCACCCGTGCGCCAGCCTTTTCATGTATGCCCTTTGCTTCGCTGGCAGACTCGATGACCTCGGCGATTCGGCCGTCTCTGGGTTGCCATATGAACACCTGGTAGACGGCGCCGCCTTCGTTGCCGCCGGGCAGCACGTCGAGCAGGTAGTTTTCCTCCTGGGTAGCGGCGGGATCCGGCCCCGTTCGCTGTTGCCAGGCGGCCCAGTCAGCGCTGGCTGACAGCTTGTTGGCGAACGCGGCCCAGGCCTGCCAGTTCTCGAACCCACCAATTGCGTAGTGCATCCTGCCGGTGTTTTCCATGCCGATGGTTACGGCGGCGCCGAGCTTTTCCTGAATCACCTTGGCCGCCATTGCATGCTCCATCATCTGGGCCGTCTTGCCCGGAATGGGCTTCCAGATGGTGACGTTCATGGCAGCGGAGTGGGCGAGGGAACAGGAGAGCAGCAGAGCTGCTGCGATTAGAGTTCTCATAGTCTAGTCCTCAAATTCGTTTCAAAACCGTTCAGGTCCGTGAATCGAGGTACTGCGTACTTCTCCCCGCTAACAATCTAGCACCCGCTCGAACGGGCGGCCAGTCAGGTTGCGGTGGCTGCCCAGCGCCGGGCGTCTTCGCTGGCAGTCCAGCGCAGCGCGTTTTCCAGCAGCTGGCGAAAACCCGGATTGCCGAAGGCGGATGGGCTGTCGCCCAGCTCGGAGACGATGATGGGGCTGGCTTCGAGCGCGTTGGCCCAGACCACCAGGTTGCTGCCGGGTGGATGTTGCCAGGCAGCCTGCTCCGCTGCCGGCGCCATGGGCGGCGGGGTGAAGTTGGCTGCTTCGAACGGATACTCTGCCCGCAGCAGCGGCAGCACGTCCGCTTCGAACCCGGCAGTTTTCAGGTAGATCTCATCGGTGATCTCAAAGCCGGCGTCGAGGCCCTCCAGCACCGGATGCCCGCCTTGCGGCGTCAGCTGGAAGGTGGGGTTCGGATGCGGTCCATGCCCGCCGCGGTAGCCCGAGCCCGGCACCTGCACGCCGTTCAGCGCGCCCGCCGTCAGCATGAACGAAGAGCCGGTGATCTGTCGCCACAACGGCCAGTTCGGCCAGGCGACGGTGGCGTGGTTCAGCAGCACCATGCCGATTCCCCGCTGCAGCATGGCCTCCACGTTGGCCGCAAACTCCGGGCTCGGCGTGCCGTTGCCGTCGCTGCCGTCCGGCACGCCGGTACCGGGAATCCCAGCCATGTCGTAGAAGAGCACTGTCTGACAATCGGCAAGCGCTGCGGGCGACAGGGCGGCGCAGGCCTCGGGGTGAGCCACCGCAGTGACCTCGATGCCCGGCATGGCATCGAACATGGCGAAGAAGTCGGCCTCGGAAAATGGGTGGCCGCCGGTGACGACCAGTACGTTCAGTGCTTCTCGGGTCTCACTCACGTTGCGCTCCAGCAACTCCGGGGTGAGCCCCATGGTAGCGGTCAGGCTGGCTGAGAGGCAGCCTCCCTGCGCTCGGCCAGAACCCGTTTGTAGATCTCCTCCCGATGCACGGCAATGTCGGCCGGCGCCTTCACGCCCATGCGAACCTGGTTGCCACGAATGCCTAACACGGTGAGACGGATGTCATCGCCAATGGCGACCACTTCGCCGATGCGCCGGGTAAGGATCAACATAGGGGAGCTGCCTCTTTTCGGTTCATTCCGATGCAGAGATCGTAGATGATGAGCACCATAGGAATTAAGGGTCACATCCTATGGCGGATGAGGTTCAGCCCGGCAGGAGCCGCGAGGATTACCTGCACACCGGGCTCGAGCTGCTGGCGGAATCCGGGCCGCGGGCGTTGACCGCCGTGCGCCTGGCGGCGGAGCTCGAGGTCACCACCGGCAGCTTTTACTGGCACTTCAAAAACGTGGCGGAGTTCCGTCGCGCCGTGCGCAGCTACTGGCGACAGGTGGTTGTACCCGAGGTGATCGCGGAGGCGCTGCATCAGGCAGAGACCGAAGGGGGCGAGCCCATCGATAAGCTCGGGCCGCTGGTCTGGCAGACGGGCATCTACCGCTATGACGATGCCATGCGCCGCTGGGCTGAAGAGGACGCCGAGACCGCGGAAGCGCTGAAGGAAGCAGATGCCTGGCGCGGCCGCGTCATGACGGCAATGATGGGCGACACCAGCACCGCAGCGGATGTCACCGAGCTGATCGGCGCCGCCTGGCGGGGTAGCTCCGGGATGCGTGATGCCAGACGACGGGCCAGGCTGATTGCAATGACAACGAGAGGTCGAGATTGAGCGACGAACTTTCCGCTACCGGGCTTCCTGAAGATCAGGTTGGGCTGCTCGAGGGGCTGGCCAGCACCCGATCGATCAGGCGTTATCGGGATGAGCCCATCCCGGAGGCGGCGCTGCGAGACATGCTGTTCGCGGCCACCCGCGCGCCAAGCGGCTCGAACCGGCAGCCCTTCCGCTTCCTCGTTCTCACCGATGGCCCGAAAGCGGCCAAGGCCAAAGCGCTGATCGGCGGCGCTGCCCGCAACATGTGGGCAGCAAAAAGAACGGCGGACGGTTACGACAAAGGCTCAGGCGCCAGCGCCGACTCGCCGAAAGCGCGCATGGCCAGAACCATGGCGCACTACGTCGATCAGTTCGAAAGCTGTCCGGTCCTGGTGCTGCCCTGCCTGATGCGTTACCGGGAACCGACGACCTTCGAGGGTGCGTCCATCTACCCGGCGGTGCAGAACCTGCTGCTGGCGGCGCGGGGACTCGGCTACGGCGGGGTGCTGACGGGCTTTCACGGCGCCGTCTACGACGAGCTGGTCGAGCTGCTGGAGGTGCCGGAGAACACGATCATTGCGGCCACGGTGACGCTCGGGAAGCCGGTTGGCCGGCATGGCCCGGTGCGTCGGCGGCCGCTCAGCGAGCTGGTCTTCGAGGAGTCCTGGGGCAACTCGCCGGATTGGGCCGTCGATCCTCCGGGGACGCGCTACACCAGCGCGGGGCCGCCGAAGGGCAAGAACTGAGCGCGCGCCTGAGCCTTACTCGAACTCGAGGATGGGCTGATCCACTTCCAGGCTGTCGCCTTCTGCCACCAGGATCTTGGCGATCTTCACGTTGTCCGTTGCCCGCAGGCTGTTCTCCATCTTCATGGCTTCCACGGCGGCCAGCTCCTCGCCGGTCTTCACCTCGTCGCCCTCGCTGACGGAGAGGCGGACCAGCAGGCCAGGCATGGGTGAGAGCAGGAATTTGGACAGGTCCGGCGGCTCGCGCTCGATCATGTGCCGGGTCAGCTCGGCACCCTGTGGCGAGAGCACCAGGCAATCGATCACCGCGCCCCGGTGGTGCAGGCGGTAGCCGCCCTCGGCTCTGTCGATCTGCATGGTGATCGAGGTGCCGTTGATCTCGGCTTCCATCACTGCCTGACCGATGCTCCAGTCGGTGGTCACCCGGTAAACGGATTCTTCGTGGCTGATCTCGAAACCGTGCGCAACCTCTTCCAGCACCACGGGGTAGTGCTCACCGTTTGCCACCACAACCCAGTCGTCCCGGTTAGCAAGCTCGAAGCGCCTGGTCTGTCCGCTGATCTGGGTGGCGCGCTGGGTGATGATCCGATGCGCAACCGACGCCATGGCAACCGGCAACACCGGATCGGACTGCGGCACGTGGCTGGCATCGAAGCCGTCCGGGTACTCCTCGGCGATGAAGTTGGTCGTGAGCCGGCCTTCCCGGAATCGGGGATGGGCAATCAGCGCGTTCAGGAAGCTGATGTTGTGATTCACGCCGCGGATGTAATAGGCATCCAGCGCGTCGCCCATCCGGTCGATGGCTTCCTCGCGGGTCTCGCCGTAGGTGACCAGCTTGGCGATCATCGGGTCGTAGAACATCGACACTTCGCTGCCTTCCTCGATGCCGGAGTCGACCCGCACCGTCTCAGTCTCTACTGGCGGCTGGTAGTGCACCAGCCGGCCAATTGATGGCAGAAAGTTGCGGAAGGGGTCTTCCGCGTAAACCCGGGCTTCCAGTGACCAGCCGGTGAGGGTGACGTCCTCCTGGCTGAGGGCGAGCGGCTCGCCGTCGGCGACCCGGATCATGTGCTCCACCAGGTCTTCGCCGGTGATGTACTCGGTGACCGGATGCTCCACCTGCAGGCGCGTGTTCATCTCCAGGAAGTAGAAGTTGCGGTTGGCATCAACGATGAACTCCACCGTTCCGGCGGAGGAGTAGTCCACCGCTTTGGCCAGGGCCACCGCCTGCTCGCCCATGGCTTTCCGGGTTGCTTCGTCGAGGAAAGGTGAGGGCGCTTCCTCGATGACTTTCTGGTGCCGGCGCTGGATGGAGCACTCACGCTCGCCGAGGTAAATGGCGTTGCCGTGCTTGTCGGCCAGCACCTGGATCTCGATGTGGCGCGGCTCCTCGACGAACTTCTCGGCGAAGATCCGGTCGTCGCCGAAGCTGGAGCGGGCTTCCGCGCGGGTGCTGTCGAATCCCTCCCGGCACTCGGCATCGTTCCAGACCACCCGCATGCCTTTACCGCCGCCACCGGCGCTGGCTTTCAGCATCACCGGGTAACCGATTTCCTTGGCGATGTTCACCGCGTGATCCGCATCTTCGATTACATCGGTGTAGCCGGGAATGGTGTTTACGCCGGCTTCGCCTGCCAGCTGCTTGGAGGCAATCTTGTCACCCATGGAGGTGATCGCCTTGATGCCGGGGCCGATGAAGGCGATCCCGGCTTTCTCCAGCGCCGCAGCGAACTCGGCGTTCTCCGAGAGAAACCCGTAGCCTGGATGCACCGCTTCTGCGCCGGTGCTCTGGATGGCTTCGAGCACCCGGTCGATGCGCAGGTAGGAATCGGTGGAGGCGGCGCCGCCCACGTGCACGGCTTCGTCCGCCATGCGCACGTGCAGCGCGCCCGCGTCGGCCTCGGAGTAGATGGCGACGGTGCTGATGCCCATTTTCTTCGCGGTCTTGATGACCCGGCAGGCGATCTCGCCCCGATTGGCGATGAGTATCTTCTTGAACATGGTTAATTCGTCGTCAGTTAGAGCGGGATGTTGCCGTGCTTGCGCCAGGGATTTTCCAGCTGCTTGTCACGCAGCATGGCGAACGATCGGCAGACCCGCTGCCGGGTTTCCCGGGGCATGAACACGTCGTCCACGTAGCCGCGGCTGGCGGCGATAAAAGGATTGGCGAAGCGGTCTTCGTACTCCTGGGTGCGCGCCTCGATCAGCTGGGCATCGCCGATGTCCTTGCGGAAGATGATCTCCACCGCACCCTTGGCGCCCATCACGGCGATCTCGGCCGACGGCCAGGCGAAGTTCACGTCGCCGCGCAGGTGCTTGGAAGCCATCACGTCGTAGGCGCCGCCGTAAGCCTTGCGGGTGATCAGGGTGACCTTCGGCACCGTGCACTCGGCGTACGCGTAGAGCAGCTTGGCGCCGTTCTTGATGATGCCGCCGTACTCCTGGGCGGTGCCGGGCATGAAGCCGGGAACGTCGACCAGGGTCAGGATCGGGATGTTGAAGGCATCGCAGAAGCGAACGAAACGTGCACCTTTTTTCGACGCATCGATGTCCAGGGTGCCGCCCATCCACATGGGCTGGTTGGCGACCACGCCAACGGTGCTGCCCTGCAGCCGGATGAAGCCGATGACGATGTTGGCGGCGTACTCCGGCTGCAGCTCGAAGAAGTCGCCTTCGTCGGCAACTTTGGCGATGACTTCCTTGATGTCGTAGGGCTTGGTCGGGTCTGCCGGCACCAGGCTGTCCAGCGATGGCTCTTCCCGGGTTGCCGGGTCTTCCGTCGGCCAGCGCGGTGGCTTCTCTTTATTGCTCGGCGGCAGGAAGTCCATGAAGCGGCGGGTCTGGAGGATGGCCTGGACGTCGTTCTCCATGGCCAGGTCGGCAACGCCGGACTTCTTCGAATGAACGCTGGCGCCGCCCAGCTCCTCCGGGGTGACCACCTCATGGGTTACCGTTTTCACCACGTCCGGGCCGGTGACGAACATGTAGGAAGAGTGCTCGACCATGAAGATGAAGTCGGTGATCGCGGGCGAGTACACCGCGCCGCCGGCACAGGGGCCCATCACCAGGCTGATCTGCGGGATAACGCCGGAAGCGAGCACGTTGCGCTGGAAGATCTCTGCGTAGCCGCCGAGGGAAGCCACACCTTCCTGAATTCGGGCGCCGCCGGAGTCGTTCATGCCGATCACGGGCGCACCCACCTTCATGGCCTGATCCATCACCTTGCAGATCTTCTCCGCGTTGGCTTCGGAGAGCGCGCCGCCGAACACGGTGAAGTCCTGGCTGAAGACGAAAACCAGACGGCCATTGATGGTGCCGTAGCCGGTGACCACCCCATCGGACGGAATCTTCTGCTCCTCCATGCCGAACTCGGTGCAGCGATGCTCGACGAACTTGTCCCATTCCTCGAATGAATTCTCGTCGAGAAGCAGGCTGATCCGCTCCCGGGCTGTCAGCTTGCCTTTCAGATGTTGCTGTTGAATCCGGTGCTCGCCACCGCCGAGTTCTGCCGCCTGGCTGGTGGCTTCCAGCCGCTCGATGATATCCCGCTTCATAGGCGTCTGATTCTTCTCGTGTTCTTGGAAAGGGAAGGGAGGATACTTGGTGGGGTTCTGAGCGGCAACGCTGGTAGAATCCGCTCCCCTCGAAATCTCTGAGTATCAGGCCGGTTTATGCAGTCTTTCCCGCTGATCCTTTTCCTCCTGCTCATGGCGCTGCTTCAGGCCTGTGAGCAGGCCCCCTCTGAGGCGCCGTCAGCACAGACCACGGTTGCCCCAGACAACGTCGACCTGGCGCTGCTGGACACCGCCGTCGCCCCCGGTGACGACTTTTTCCGCTATGGCAACGGCGCCTGGCTTGCGAGCTACGAGTTGCCGCCGGACAAGTCCTCGTTCGGTAACTTCTACGCGCTGCATGAGCAGTCGCAGGACCGGGTTCAGGGCCTGATCGAGGAGCTGGCAGCGGGCGCGACGGAATCCGGCAGCATCGGGCAGAAGATCGGCGACTACTACGCCAGCTTCCTGGATACGGAAACGCTGGATAGCCTCGGGCACGAACCCATCCGCTCGGAGCTCGAGCGGATCCGGAAGCTGTCCGGCCAGGCAGAGCTTGCCGGCGCCTTCAGCTGGGCCAGCCGGCAGGGGGGCACAGCCCCTATCACCGTCGGCATTCAGATCGACCGCAAGAATCCGGCGCGTTTCATAGGCGCTGTCTACGCCTCGGGTCTGGGGCTGCCGGAACGGGACTACTACCTGGAAGATTCCGAGCGCTTCCAGAACATCCGCACGGCCTACGTGGCGCACATCGAGCAGCTGCTCGAGCTGGTGGAGCTGCCGGAGCTGGCTGCCCAGGCAGAGGCCGTACTGGCGCTGGAAACCGCGATCGCCGAGGCGCACTGGCCCCGCGCCGATCGACGCAATCGGGACCTCACCTATAACATCGGCTCGCCGGAAAGCCTGGCGGCAGAGTTTCCGGATTTCGACTGGACGAGCTTCTTCGAGGCCTCCGGCGTCACCCCGGCAGTCATCAACGTCGTCTACCCCAGCGCCATGGCGCCGATCATCGCTCTGCTCGACGAAGTGCCGCCGGCAGCCTGGCAGGCTTACCTTGCCTATCACCTGGTCTCCAACAACGCACCGTTTCTGGCGACAGCGATCGACGACGCCAACTTCGAGTTCTACGGCAAGGTGCTGCGCGGCCAGCAGGAACAGCGCGAGCGGTGGCGCCGGGCTGTAAGCGTGGTGAGCGGCAGCAGAGGTCTGGGTGACGCGATCGGCGAGGTGTACGTTCAGCGCTACTTCCCGCCGGAGTCGAAAGCCATGATGCTCGAGCTGGTCGAGAACATGCGCGCGGCGCTCAGCGAACGGGTCGACGGGCTGGATTGGATGGGCGACGAGACGAAAGCCAGGGCGCAGGAGAAGCTGCAGGCGTTCCTGCCGAAGATCGGCTACCCGGATCAGTGGCGCGACTACTCGAGCGTTGCCATCGATCGAGCGGACCTGATGGGCAACGTTCGCGCTCTGCGAGCGTTCTACCACGAGATATCGCTGGCACGGCTGAACGAGCCGACTGACCGCGGCGAGTGGTTCTCACCGCCGCAGACCGTTAATGCCTTCTACAACCCGCAATTTAATGCCATCACCTTCCCGGCTGGCATCCTCGAGCCGCCTTTCTTCAACCCAGCGGCGGACCCGGCCGTAAACTACGGCGCCATCGGCGCCGTGATCGGGCACGAGATGGGCCATGGTTTCGACGATCAGGGGTCGAAGTCGAATGGCGCCGGGGTTCAGGAGAACTGGTGGACCGATGACGATCGGGCCCGGTTCGAGGCGCGGGCAGACCGCCTGGCCGAGCAGTACTCCGCCTACGAGGCAGTCCCCGGCACCTTCGTGGACGGCCGATTCACCCTGGGTGAGAACATCGGCGATCTGGGTGGCCTGAACATCGCCTACCACGCCTACCGGGCGAGCCTTGGCGACCGCGAAGCGCCGGTGCTCGATGGCCTGACCGGCGATCAGCGGTTCTTCCTCGCCTACGCGCAGATCTGGCGTGCGAAGGCGCGGGAGGAAACGCTGGTGGCCCGGCTCAAGTCAGGCGTCCACTCGCCGGAGCAGTTCCGGGTCAACGGGGTGGTGCGCAACATGGATGCCTGGTACCAGGCCTTCGATGTAAGCGAAGATGCGGCTCTCTACCTGCCGCCGGAAGAACGGGTGCGCATCTGGTAGCCGACGCCGGCAACCGATAGCCACCACTCACGCGCCGACAGGCGCGCTGAATAAAGGACAGACAGACATGGCACATGAAGCAGTTACCCAGGGCGCGGGCCTGACCGCGGCGGAGCTCAGCGGAGGGCCTCTGCGGGTCACCTCGCCCATAGACGGCGCCGAGCTCGGCAGCGTCGCGGTGATGGAAGCGGCTGCCGTCGATGCGGTGGTAGCGACTGCTGCGAAGGCGTTTGCGGCCTGGCGGCTGGTACCGGCGCCGAGGCGCGGTGAGTTCGTCCGCCTGCTCGGCAACGAGCTGCGGGCTGAGAAAGAGGCCCTGGCGGCGCTGGTCAGTGCGGAGTGCGGCAAGATCCTCCAGGAGGGCCTGGGTGAAGTTCAGGAAATGATAGATATCTGCGACTTTGCGGTTGGCTTGTCCCGACAGCTGTACGGCCTGACCCTGCCTTCAGAACGGCCTGGCCATGCCATGCGCGAGCTCTGGCAACCCATGGGAACCTGTGGCGTGATCACGGCGTTCAACTTCCCGGTTGCGGTCTGGTCCTGGAACGCGGCGCTGGCTTTTGTCTGCGGCAATCCGGTGATCTGGAAACCGTCCGAGAAAACGCCCCTGACCGCGCTGGCGGTGCAGAAGATCTACGAAAAGGTGGCAGCTGAGTTCTCTGAAGCGCCTGCAGGCCTGAACCAGCTGCTGATCGGCGACGCCTCGGTGGGCGAAGCGCTCAGCCGGCACGAAGGGGTGCCCGTCATCTCCGCCACGGGCTCCACGGCCATGGGCCGCAAGGTTGCTCCGGTGGTTGCGGAGCGGTTCGGCCGCACGATCCTCGAGCTCGGTGGCAACAATGCCATGATCGTCACCGGTTCCGCTGAACTGGATCTGGCCCTCAGGGCCATCGTCTTCTCGGCGGTGGGCACGGCCGGTCAGCGCTGCACGAGCCTGCGCCGGATCATCGTCCATGAGTCGGTCTACGATGAGCTGCTCGAGCAGCTGAAGAAGGTCTACGGCAACCTTTCCATCGGCAGCCCGCTCGAGGAAGGGGTCCTGGTGGGTCCGCTCATTGATCAGGGAGCCTATGACGGCATGCAGGCTGCGCTCGCCAGGGCGAAAGATGCCGGTGGCGTGGTCACCGGCGGGGAGCGGGTGCTCGAGGATCAGTACCCGGACGGCTACTACGTGCGCCCGGCCATCGTCGAGATGTCGGCGCAGACGGACGTGGTCCGCACCGAAACCTTTGCACCCATTCTTTACGCCATGAAGTACACGGACTTCGCCGACGCCCTGGCCATGCAGAACGACGTGCCACAGGGCCTGTCGTCGTGCGTGTTCACCACGAACGTGAAAGAGTCGGAGACCTTTCTGTCGGCGGCGGGCTCGGACTGCGGGATTGCGAACGTGAACATTGGCCCCTCCGGTGCCGAGATTGGTGGTGCGTTCGGCGGCGAGAAGGAAACCGGCGGTGGCCGTGAGTCCGGCTCCGACGCCTGGAAGGCTTACATGCGCCGGCAGACGGTGACGGTGAACTATTCCGACGAGCTGCCACTGGCGCAGGGAATCAACTTCGAAGTCTGAGGGAAGCGACGACCATGACCAACGAAGCGAAGATCAAACGAATTGCCGTGCTCGGCATCGGTGGGGTAGGTGAGCTGGCCGCCCGCCTGCTGACCGAATCCGGCTTCGAGGTAACCGGGATCGATGTGGCCACCCCGGAAGGAGAGCTGCCGTTCCGCGTCGCCACCGCGTCGGCTGACGACTTCGATGCCCTGAAAGGGCTCCTCAATGACCAGGATGCCGTGCTCTCCTGCCTGCCGTACCACCTGAACAAGGAGCTGGCTCGACTGGCCTGCGAGCTTGGCATCTTCTATTTCGACCTCACCGAGGACGTGCCGACCAAAGAGGTGATTCTGGAGCTGGCGGAGAAGAGCGAGCGGTTGATGGCGCCGCAGTGCGGCCTGGCGCCGGGGTTCGTCGGCATCGTCGGCGCCCACCTGGCCGAGCAGTTCGACGAGGTGCGCTCTATCAAGCTCAGGGTAGGTGCTTTGCCGCAACACCCGACCGGGCTGCTCGCCTACTCATTCAACTGGTCGCCGGAAGGGGTGGTGAACGAGTACCTGAACGATTGCGAGGTGATCGAGGACGGTGAGCACAAGTGGGTCTCGCCGATGGAGTGGGTGGAAACCGTGCATGTGAACGGTGTGCGCCTCGAAGCTTTCACCACCTCTGGTGGGCTCGGCACCATGTGTGACACCTACGCCGGCCAGGTCGAGAATCTGGACTACAAGACCATGCGCTACCCGGGGCATGCCAGCCTGATGAACTTCTTCTTTCACGAGCTGCTGATGCGGGACGACCGGGAGCTGGCCGGCCGGATCCTGAAGAACGCCAAACCGCCGGTGGACGAAGACGTGGTGCACGTGCACGTCTCTGCCGAAGGCACCCAGCAGGGCCGGCTCAACCGACGCGAGTTCGTTCGCTCCTACTACCCGGTGGAGATCGGTGGCCGGATGTGGCGAGCGATCGCCTGGACCACCGCTTCGTCGGTCTGCGCGGTGATCGAGATGGTGTCTACCGGCTTGTTGCCGGACAAAGGGTTTCTGCGGCAGGAGGCGGTGTCGCTGGAGAAGTTCTTCCAGACCAAGAACGGTGCCCGCTACGAAGCACACGGGAGAAGAACATGATGGGCATTCTCATCCGCACGGCCATCATCGGCCTCGGCATCTGGGTGGCCGCCTGGCTGATCCCGGGCATCAGCACCGACAGCACCGGTGCCCTCATCTGGGGCGCGATTGCCCTCGGCCTGATCAACGCCTTCGTGCGGCCGATCCTGGTCGTGCTGACATTGCCTGTCACGGTGCTGACCCTCGGGCTCTTCCTGCTGATCCTCAATGCCGCCATGCTCAACCTGGCCGGCTGGTTCGTTGACGGCTTTCATGTGGATGGCGTGTGGAGCTCCATCTTCGGCGCCATCGTGGTCAGCCTGGTGTCGGGCGCCTGCTCGAACCTGATCGGCCCTAAGGGTCGCTACGAGGTGATGATCGTCCGCAGCCGCTGAAGGCCCGCCTGCCGCCAGCTGGTGTAGAATCTCCCGGTTAGTTGTTACTGGATTGAGGGAGAACTTCATGCGCATTCGCATCGCATCACTCGTGGCTGCAAGTCTGGCTGCTGTCATCACCAGCAGCGTCGCTCTGGCCGAGAACTCGGCACCAAACCCGTTTACCACCCTGTCTGGCTGGGGCAAGTTGCCTGAAGGACGGGAGTGGGGCTCGACCAGCGCCATTTACCCGACCAACGACGGCGAGCACATCTGGGTGGCAGAGCGTTGCGGTGCCAACGTCTGCGTCGACAGCGATGCGGACCCGATCCTGCTCTTCGATCTGGACGGCAATCTGGTTCGCAGCTTTGGTGCCGGCATGATCGCCTGGCCGCACGGCATCTACGTGGACTCGGACGACAACGTCTGGGTCACGGACGGCAACGGCTACGCGCCGATTCCGGATGGCTGGGGTCACGTGATTTACAAGTTCAGCCCGGAAGGTGAGCTGCTGATGACGCTGGGCGAGAAAGGCGTTGGTGGGGACGGGGAGACGACCTTCCGCAAGCCCTGCGATCTGGTGGTCGCGCCGGATGGCACCATCTTCGTGGCCGACGGGCATGGCTCCGCGCCGGATGAGCCGGTGAACAATCGGATCGTCAAGTTCGATTCCGAGGGCAACTACCTCGGCGAGTTCGGCGTTCCCGGCAGCGATGATGGTCAGCTCAACGAGCCGCACGGACTGGCCATGGACTCCCAGGGTCGGCTCTTTGTCGCCGACCGCGCGAACTCCCGGGTTCAGATCTTCGGCCAGGATGGTGAGCACATCGATACCTGGTACCAGTTCGGCCGGCCGAGCGGGCTCTTTATCGACAAGAACGACGTCCTCTACTCCGCAGACTCGGAGTCCAACGCCCGTCGCAACACGGGCTACAAGCGCGGCATCCGCATCGGCTCGGCGAAGGACGGGTTCGTCACCGCGTTCATCCCTGACCCGGAACCGGATCAGGACAACTCGGGGACCAGCGGCGCAGAAGGGGTTGCGGTGGACGCGGAAGGTAACGTCTACGGCGCTGAGGTTGGCCCGAGAGGCGTGAAGAAGTACGTAGCGAACTAGGAAGATCCTCGTGAGCGAAGTACTGATAGATGATCGTGGTGCAGTTCGCTGGATCGTGCTGAATCGCCCTGAGGCGATGAACGCCATCACCGGCACCATGCTGGGCGAGCTGAACGAGGCGCTGAAGGCAGCCGATGACGACGACAACGTCCGGGTCGTGGTGCTGACCGGAGCCGGGCGGGCATTCTGCTCCGGCCTGGATCTGAAGCAGGCTGCGGCGGGAGAGGGCATCGGCGGCGCCGGCCTGGCGAGCGCGGGCGCCCGTCACTACTCCACCCGGGAGATCTGCACCGTCACCCTGCAGCGCATGGATACGCCGGTGGTCGCGGTGATCAACGGTGCTGCTGCCGGCTACGGTCTCGACCTGGCGCTCGGCTGCGACATCCGGTTGATGTCGGATAAAGCCGTGCTCATGCCGGGCTTTGCCAAGATGGGGGTGATACCGGAAAGCGGTGGCACCTGGTACCTGCCGCGGCTCCTTGGCTGGGCGAAAGCCTGCGAGATCTCCATGCTCGGTGATCCGCTGGGCGGGGAGGCGTCCGAAGGCTACGGGTTGGTCAACAAAGCCGTGCCGGCGGATGAGCTGGAAGCAGTGGCAACCGAGTGGACGGAGAAGATCGCAAGCAACGCGCCGCTGGCGATCAACGAGATGAAGCGCCTGTTCCGGCATGGCCTGACGCAGGACTTCGAGAGTCACTCCCACCACGTGCTGATGAGCGTGCTCAACCTGTTCAAGTCCGAGGACTTCCGGGAAGGGGTTCAGTCTTTCGTGGAGAAGCGGCCACCCGAGTTCAAAGGCCGCTGATCGGATCTGGCGAGGCTTGCGAGCCGGGTGGTCCCCAGCAGCATCAGGGCGGAGACTGCCGTCAGCGTGTAGAGCCCGGCGTTGAAGCCGTGGGTCAGATCGTAGATCAGGCCGAGCCCCAGCGGTCCGAGCACCCCGCCGACCTCGGCGGCTGAGAAGAACAGGCCGCTGGCGGTTCCCGCCTGCTCCGGTCGCATGCCCGGCAGCTCAACCAGCGTCAGGATCAGAACCGTCATCAGCGTTGATCGAACAAGCCCCTGCACGAGCAGGGCAACGGTTGTAGTGCCCGGGCCGCTCAGCGTGAGCAGGAAGCTCGAAACCGCAGCCGCCGCGCAAAGCAACCCGAGAATCACGAAGCGCCGCTCCGGCGTCGCCAGCCGGGGAATGGTCAGGGAGCCGAGAATGCCGATCAGCATCGGCAGGGCGGCCCAGTAGCCCGCCTGGGTTGCCGTCATGCCGCGCTCGCGAAGCATTTCCGGCAGCCAGTTGTTCAGGCCGTGATTGATGAGAAACACGCCCACGCTCATCGCCAGCACCAGCGGCACGCCGGTGATCGCAACGAGCTGCCTGACGCTCGGCTTCTCCTTCGCGCGCCCGTCGGTGGAGGTGCTCGGCTCGTCGAAGCCGCGGACCTTGCGGCCGGCGGTGCTGGCGATGGCGTACCAGACGAAGCCTGCAACCACCGCGACCCCACCCCAGAGCGTCAGGATCGAGCGCCAGCTCTGGTCGAACAGCGGCAGCAGCACGGAGTGCGTCATGGTCAGGGCGAGAATCCCGCCGAGGGTCGGTCCTGTCATGTAGATGCCCATGGCCAGACCCCGATTGCTGCCTTCGAAGATGCCGGTGACGACCTTCGGCGCGCCAGAGGAAATGATCGGGCCGCCGATGCCGAACAGCATGACGGCCAGCAGCAGCGTCCAGTAGCCGTCTGCCCAGGCTCTGCCGAAGGACGACAGGGCGACAAAGGCGACGCCGATGACCAGGGCCCGAGTGCCGCCGAGCCGATCGAGCAGCATCCCGGCAGGAATGGCTGCGGCGATGTAGACGAACTGCCAGGCGCCCATGATGCTGCCCATGGCAGCATGGTTGATCTCGAGCTCAGCCTGGATCAGAGGCACCAGCGGTGCGATGGAAGAGGCGATCGCGCCGAACGAGAAGTAGCAGAGCCAGAGGCCCAGTAGCAGCAGCCAGCGCAAGGATTAGAGGGGGAAGGGCTCGTTGGGCCGGCCGGCCTTTGCCCGCTCCTCCGCAACCACTTCCTGCATGCCATCCCACTCGTGATACATGTTCAGCAGGGCGTACTTCGAACGCTCGTACTGGGCATCGCCATCAGGGAAATCTATGAAGCCACCGTCCCAGAGCCGATCCGGATGGTCGGAGTTGCCGACCACGTGGTGATGTGGATGCCGCTTACGGTTCACCAGGGCAAAGATCGGGCTCTTGCGGGCGCTTGGCCCGTTCTCGTTGCGGGAGCCGCCGTGAGGGATGTGATACATGGCGATGGTGGCGTCCCCTGGCTTCATGTAGACCGGTGTGGGACGCGGCCAGCGGCGGCCATCCGGCGTAGTCTCCGAGGTCTCGTCCACGAACTGCTCCATGATCGCGTCCGGCAGGTAACGGAAACCGCAGCGGTTGGGCACGTCGTGGTTGAGTCGCGGCCAGCCCGGGCCGTCGATACCAATGTGGCCGTTCTCGGCGTACTGCCCGCGGAAGAAGGCCTCCGCGGCATGGTGCCCACCCTTAAGCACGTTGGTCTGGCCGCCGCCGGGCATCGTCTGATCGCTCAGGCAGACGAACAGAAACGCGGTGAAGCCGCCCATGGAGTTGGTCATGGCCGGATCGTGAAACAGCGGCGAGAAGTTGATGCCGATGTTTTCCGCCGTTCGGCCGATGTCTCCCTTGCGCCCGGTTGCGATGTAGCGCTGGTAAATCTCTTCGGGCGTCCCGTCGACGGGTTCCTGAGGCGTCTGATAAAGCGCCTGACCGTCGATGTGCAGATCAGCACCGTAGTAGGGCAGGTCTCTGTCCCGATAACCCATCGGCGCGTAGTGATCACCCGGCTTCTGACCTTTGACCCGAATGATATGCCGGGTGCCGGTGACCGGCTCAAAGTCGCCCATCAGCTCGTGCATGATCGGGGTGAGCGGTGACAGGTTCACCAGATCGCAGAACGCCTGCTCGTGCGTCAGGTCGTCATCGCGGGTTGCGGATCGATAGCGATCCTGGGCTGCCCTGACCAGCTCGTCGGGAATGATGTCTTCGAGAACGAAGAAACCATCGTGATAGAACTGGCGCTTCTCGTCGGTGGTGAGGCTGGTCTTCATGATCGGTCCTGCTGGCATTCTAGCAGAGCGCGACTCAAGCGCCCTGCGTCCGGCGCAGCACCTCCTGCCAGAGCTTGCGCTCGCTTTCGCTCTCGACGAAGGGTTCGAAGCCGAGCTGCAGGTACAACGCAATTGCCCCGTGGCGATCGGTTTCCGTATGTAAGCGGACTGCCCGACAGTTAGAGCGCGCGGCAGCATTCAGCGCCTGGATCACCAGCACGCGTGCCAGCCCCTGGCGGCGACGCGAGGAATCGGTCGCCACCCATCGCAGCCAGCCGATGCCCGGGTCATCGGCCCGAATCTGCAGCGAGGCGGTAGCCTGCAACTGATCTCCCTCACAGATCACCCAGGTGTTCTGCACGGTCGGATCACCGAACAGCTCCTCCCGGGTCCCAGCCGTCTCCCAGGTTTCCGAAGGGAACGCGCGCCCCAGCAGCGTCGCCAGTTCTGCGGCTTCCTCGATTCTGGCGGGACGAATGGCGAGCGGAGCTGGCGGCGCCGTCGATGCAGGCAGGCTGTGCGGTGCCCGGTGCTGCATCGTCACCGGTGACGGCTGTGCCGGGTCGGACACGCCGCCCTCTACCAGGGGGATGCGGTGCTGATCTCCAGCGCGGCGCGGCGGTAGCCGAACGGGCCCTGACCGTTCCACTGCTTGCCGTCGGGATATCTCACCTCAACGCCAGTCAGCGCGTCCGGATCAAACAGCTTCATGTTCACGCCGAGGGTGCTGGTCGAATCATCGGTCTGGCGGAAGCTTGAGGTCGGCCGGAAGTGGGTTGTGGTCCCGCACTGACGGCAGGAGTGGATCTCGACCGTCGGCACCGCCTTGTCCTCACGGACGTACGCTTCGGTGTCACCGTCTGCCTGGGCTGACGAGCCGGTGAAGTAGCCCCAGGCTGCACCGGACTTGCGGCAGAGGCTGCAGTTGCAGTCGTGAATGTAGTCGGGCTTGGCGTCGATGCTGACGCGTACCGCGCCGCACAGGCAGGTTCCCGTCATCGCTCTCTCCTCTCAGTTTCCGCGCGATCGAGGTCCCAAGTGTAAAGCATCTCCAGACCGTCAGGGTCCTCTCGGGTGCCGGCGCTGACGCCTCCCATGCGCTCGTAGAATCGCCGCGCCGGGTGGTTTGTTGCCAGCACGGCGATCACCAGCCGGCGGACGCCGTGGCGCCGGTAGTTGTCCATCACCGTCTCGAGCAGGCGGCGCCCGACCCCGGATCCCTGATGGGGCACATCGACATAGAGCGCGCCAACCTCAGCTTCCTCATCGGACGATGCCTCGGCGGCCAGGACGGCAACGAGCTGACCCTCGCTGATCGCCACCAGCAGTTGCGTCAGCCGGTTTGCCTCAGCGAAGGCCCGTTGCCAGGCCTCAGCAGATTCGGCATAGCCCCAACTGGCGCGACGCTGCTCGTAGCGCTCGGCGCTGACCTGGCCCTCATGTGCGGCGAACCAGGTATCGACGATGACCCGGGCCATCTCCGGCGCGTCCTGCGCCTCTGCGGGTCGGATCTCGAGCATCGGCGGCGCTCAGGCTGTTTCGAGCTGGCGAATCTCTCTGGTCAGCTCGTAGGTGCCGTCGGTCACTATCCGCTCGAGGACAGCAAGGCGCTGCTTCACCTCGGTGAGCTCAGCGGTCATTGCCGCCACCTGAGCCTGGTCCTGCTCGGCGCCGAGTGCGGCCATCTCCTCCTTGTGGCCGGTCCGGATTCCGTAAATCACGATCGGCAACACGAACGTGAACAGCACGATCAGTCCGAAAACGAATATGGTGATCAGGTCGGTATTCACAGCAAGCTCCTTCGCTTGGTTCATTGGTCCGGGAACGGTCACTTTCCCGGTTGTTCAGGGTGCTCGGCCGAGCGCCCTTTGATGGGCAGCAGGGCGAGCGTCAGGGCTACATGTTGGTCGTCCGGCCCAAATTCGGCGGCAGTCCGCTCGCTCGGCGAAATCAGCGCCAGCACGGCGTTCAGATGCTCGTTGATCTCTGCCAGGCGTTCCGGGGAGGCGCGGAAGTGCAGCCGATAGGCATAAAACTCCTCCTCCCCCTGATCCGATCGCAGTGAGGCTTCCAGGTCGCGTTCGGCGGCGCGGAAGTTGGTCGCCATCAGCTTCACCGCGCTGTTGATGGCCTCTTCGCCGCCCGTCGAGGTATCGAACACAAAGCCGCGGGCTGTCGGCAGGTAGAGCGCCTCGTGCCGTTTACCTTTCAGCCGCGTTCCCGCCTGCTTCAGGATGCCTGCCTGTTCGAGGATCCGAACGTGGTGATACAGAGAACCGGGGCTTCGATTCATGAGCGTGGCCATCTCGGCGATGGACATCGGATCTCTGCTGACGAACAGACCCAGAATCTCCAGGCGCAAAGGGGAGGCGATCGCCGTGCGCTCCTGCCTGCTCTTCAGCGTCCTGCTGCCTGTTTTGTCGACTGCCATGGGCCAAGAGTACTCTATTTATTAAAAATATCGCAAGAAATTAAATAAATAATTCCGGATCAATTTGACAGAATTCCGCGCGGGATACTGCTCGGTAGTGCTGTTGCGGCGAGCCCGATAGACTGAGATAGCCGGTGTCGAAATCGACCCCTGTCAGAAGGAGTCAGCTGATGGTCTCGCTCAACGTCGCCCCTCCGGATCTGCCGCTCAGCGATATGCGGCAGCGGCTTCTGGACCAGGGTTATCTGATCGTCGAAGAGCTCGCGGTGGAACTTGCCGCGCGGACCCATGCAGAGCTGACGCCGCACATTGACGAGGCGCCGTTCGGGCACGACGAGTTTCTCGGCGCCAGAACCAAGCGGCTCGGTGGCATCCTGATGAAGTCCGAGGCTGCCCGTGAGCTGGTGACCCATCCGGTGGTGCTCGGGCTGGCGCAAAGCGTGCTGCTGGACTACGCGACCAACTATCAGCTCAACTTTTCCGGGATCATGCACCTGGAGCCCGGTGCCGAGGCGCAGCCGTTACACCGGGACGGCGATCTTTACCCGCTGTCTCACCTCGACATCATCACGCTCATGCCGAGCATGTGGGCGTTATCCGATTTCGATGGGGAGAACGGCGGTACGCAGGTGGTGCCGGGCAGCCATCGATGGCCGGACGGCCGTCGGGCCCGGGCGGACGAGATCGTCAGTGCGGACATGCCGGCCGGGTCGGTGCTCGTCTATCTGGGTGGCACGATTCACGGTGGCGGAACCAACCGCAGCAACCGAGCACGCACCGGCATGGCGCTGCAGTACAGCCTGGGCTGGCTGCGCCAAGAAGAGAATCAGTACCTCGCGCACCCGCCTGAAGTTGCCCAGGCGTTCCCCGAGCCGTTGCGCCGATTGATCGGCTACGACTACGGGGGCAGCTATCTCGGCTTCGTCAACGGCGATGATCCGCACCGTCTGTTCGAGCCGGACTACGATGGCCCGGCCATGCGCTCGAGGCCGGAGATCGATGCGGCGAAGGCGGCTTTGCCGCGCTACGCGCTGACCGAGTTGCCTGACAAGGGCAAAGTGTTCTGAGGCCGCTGCTAAGCCTCGACCAGCGCGGGCTGCCGGCCCAAATGCCCCGTCACGCCCTCGTAAGTCATGGCGAACTCGAGGGCGCGTTGGTCAGCGCCGAAAGGCGCCATCACCTGTAGTCCCATCGGTCTGCCGCGCTGATCAAATCCCGCCGGCACGTTCACCACGGGCACACCCGCAAGGGTGCCCCCGATCACCACCTCCATCCAGCGGTGGTAAGTGTCCATGCTGCGGCCGTTGATGGACTCTGGCCAGGGAATGTCCTTCGAGAAGGGGAAGACCTGAGCGGTAGGCAGCATCAGCAGGTCGTAATCGTCGAACAGCGCATGCAGCGCCCGGAACCAGTCTGCTCGCGCTCGACCGGCGTCGTAAATCTGCCTGGCGCTGACCCCGAGGGCGCCCTCAATCTCCCAGACTACCTCTGGCTTCAACTGCGCGCGCGTTTGCGGGTCGTCGTAAAGATCGCGCATGGAGTGCCGAAGCCAGTGCCGGAGGGTAAGCCAGGTTTGCCACAGCCGATCCATGTCGTAGTCAGGCTTGCAGACGTCGACCACAGCGCCGGCAGCGGTCAGCTGCCGGAGGTTCGCCTCGCAGAGCTCCAGCAGGCCGTCCTCCATGGCCAGATGGCCGTCATAGCTGCCGAGCCATCCTATCCTCAACCCTGAGAGGCGCATCGGCCGGAAGCTGTCGGCTGCGGGCAGCTGATCACGGAGCGACAGCGGGTTGCCGGGGTTCGGCCCCGCAATGGTCAAGAGCAGCCTGATCGTGTCTTCGGTGTTCCTGCCCATGGGCCCGGAAGTGCCCATCTGCTGGTAGAAGAGGTCTGCCCCGGGCGCGCCCGGCACCCGACCCTGGGTGGGCCTGAAGCCGATCACGTTGTTGAATGCGCCCGGGTTGCGCAGCGATCCCATCAGATCGCCGCCGTCCGCCACCGGGACCATCTTTGTGCCCAGGGCCGATGCGGCGCCGCCGCTGCTGCCACCTGCCGTCAGCGCCGGGTCGCAGGCGCTGCCGGTGGCGCCGAACACCGGGTTGTAGGTTTGCGAACCCATGCCGAACTCCGGCGTGTTCGTTTTGCCGATGAACAGCGCGCCCTGCGCGCGGATACGTCCAATCATGAAGCTGTCCCGTTCAGCCATCTGGCCGGCAAAAATTGGCGAGCCGCGGCTGGTCGGAAAGCCGCGCACGTCTGCCAGGTCTTTGACCGCATGGGGCATGCCGTGCATCCAGCCCCAGTACTCTCCCCGCGCCAGCGCGGCATCCGCACCGCGGGAGAGGGCAATGCACTCGTCGTCCGGCAGCATGCTGACGATGGCGTTGTAGACGGGATTGAAACGATGGATATGGGCAAGGTAGGCCCGCATCACTTCCTCGCAGCTGACCAGACGTTGCCGAATGGCGGCGGAAAGCGTGGTCGCGGTCATGGCGGTTACATCGGTCGGCAGCTCTGCGGCCGTGGCCCGCCTGGTTACCGTTAACGGGAAGGCGGACGCTGCGCCTAAAACGGTTAAGCCCTGCAACAAGCCTCTTCTTCGCATCTTTCGAGCTCCCCGCAACGCGACAGCGTTATTTAACTAAATACGCTGATAGACAGCTAGTTGGACAACGCCACGGAGCCCAGGCGGAACGGGGCTCTTCAGCCTGCGCGCAGCGGCAGAAACTGCCCCGTCTGGCGGGCTTGGTGATTGGCCCGTTCAGACAAAATTCACATGGAGCAGCGTTATATGGTGGCCATGAGGTTAATCGGAGATCACAGAGCGTTGGTACGAAACCTGCTGGTAAAACCGGTAGGGCAGAGGCCCACGCACAAGGTGAGGAAGAACGATGTACACCTACGAGCGATTGCGAGAAGAAAATGAGACCTACGCCGGAACCGGCGGGGTCAGTGAAAACAACTGCAAGCAGCGGTTCCTGCCGGCATTTCGTGATGAAGAAACCGGCCGCGTGGAGCTGGCTCGAAACGCCAGTGGCGGGCAGGCCCCTATGCACCTGCTCTGCTGCCTCCCGGACGAGTGGGTAACCGAACGGGACGCCGACGGCCAGATCCTGGCGCTCAAAGACTCCGTGACCGCAGGGTTCGTCCGCGACGGCGAGTTCTACACCCGGGAAGAAGCCGCCAGCAGCTGTTGAAGGCTGGCGGTGCCTTCACCCATGTTCAGGCCAGCTGAACAGCCGCGTTGTGGTGCTCGAGCTGGCTGAGTGCCTGCTTCAGCGCCAGGTAGAAAGCTTCTGGCGGGGTATCCTCAGATTCCAGCAGCTCAGCGAAATCCGTTTCCATTTCATCCAGATCGATTTGCGAAGACATCCGTTTTCCTCGTTTGCGTTTGGTGCGTGAGGAAATCTAGAACGAGCTCCGCGCGCGAACTGCGACCTTCGTCACGTTTCCCGACACCTGCGCCGTCCGACGATCCGGAATCACCGCTATCCGGCTGAGGCGGTATCATCGGCGCTGATCCGGAAGGCCGTTTCTCCTTTGCCCACACCAGAACGAACAACCTGGCTTCGGCCGCTGGCTGGCGCCGCGCTCGCGACGCTGTGCTTGTTGTTGCTGGTTGCGCCACCGGCGGCTGCCAGGGTGCACCTGGAAGGGGTCGAGGAGCCGCTGACCACCAACATCCTGGCGCACATGCGGCTCGATGATGAGCCGTGCGATCAGGAGCCGGTGCGGGTGCGCTATCAGTTCAGCCGCGCGCCGGATGCGATTCAGGCCGCGTTGCGGCCTTTCGGCTACTACGAGCCAACGATCGAGGCATCGCTTCAGGAGGAGGACGGCTGCTGGCAGGCGCGCTTCAAGATCAGCCCGGGTGAGCCGGTGCTGGTGACAGCCACCCACATCGCGGTGCACAGCGACGGCGAGCGCCTGCCGATTTTCGACCGGCTGATGGCGGAGGCGGACATCAAAGTGGGCGAGCGCCTTAAGCATGATGCCTATGAAGCCTTGAAGAGCCGCCTGCTGGTGGCCGCAAACGAGCACGGCTACTTCGAGGCGCAACTTCTGGAGAGCGCTATAGAAGTGGACAGAGCGAACCGTTCGGCCAGCATTCGGCTCGTTCTGAACACCGGCCCGCGGTACCGCTTTGGTGAGCTCATCGTCAACGACTACATCCTCGATGAGCGGTTGCTGCTGCGCTACGTCGACTTCGAGGAAGGGGCGCCGTTTGAGCAACGACGCCTGCGGCAACTGCACAACGATCTGGTTCGCGGGGATTACTTCAGCGGCGTGGCGGTGCGGGCACTGCCACGGCCCGAGGCCAGGGTCGCTGACGTGGTGCTGGAGCTGGAAGAGGGGCGGCGTGTCCGCTACGGCATCGGCGCCGGCTTCGGAACCGATACCGGGCTGATCGTTCGTGGCGATTTTGTCCATCGGCGACTGAACCATCACGGCCACCGCCTGGAGCTGGAGAGCGAGCTGTCCAGCGTCCGTCAGAACGCCACTGTCGACTACCGGATGCCCGGCAAGCGTCCGCAGAATGACTGGTACTCGATTTACGGCGGCGTCAACCGGGAAGACACGGATGCCATCGAGAGCATCTCCTGGAAGCTGGGTTTCCGTGAGAATCGCTTCCACACCCTGAACTGGAGCTCGACCCCGTTTGTGGAGCTCGTCGTCGAGCGCTTTCGTCAGGACGGTGACTGGAGCCAGAAAACCTCGCTCGTGCCCGGTTGGGGCGTCAACTTCGTGACCGCCAACACGCCGGCGCGGCCAACCCGAGGGTTGCGCCTGCGTGGGGAGGCGGCTGGCGCGGCGAAGCAGGTGCTGTCTGACGCCAGCTTCCTCCGCTTCTACTTCAACGGCAAAACCATCATGCCGTTGTCGCAACGGGGCCGGCTGCTGCTCCGTGGGGAAGCAGGCGGCATGGCAACCGATGATTTCGACAACGTACCGCCCACCTGGCGCTTTTTTGCCGGCGGTGACCGCAGCGTTCGCGGCTATGACTACCAGTCGCTCGGTCCGCTCGACGACGAAGGTAAGGCCATCGGTGGCAGCCTTCTGCTGACCGGCAGCATCGAAGGTGACTGGCGCTTTCGTGAGCGCTGGTCAGGGGCGGTGTTCATCGACGCGGGCAACGTGGGTGAGGAAGACCTGCTGAAAGACCTGCCCTGGAGCATTGGGGCCGGCGTCCGCTGGTACTCGCCCGTCGGCCCGATCCGGCTTGATCTGGCGTTTCCTCAGGTAGGTGGTGACGACGTCCGCCTGCACATCTCCATGGGTCCGGACCTGTGATTGCCCGTGCGACCGGTGGGCTGTTGGCGCTGGTGCTGTTGCTCGTGCTGCTCTTTCTCGGCGTGCTCGCCAGCACCGCGGGCAGCCGCTTCATCCTCAACCTCTCAGAACAGGCGCTGGAGCCTGCGCTGAGGATCACCGGCGTATCCGGCTCCATTCTTTCTGACCTCTGCGCAGACAGATTCACCTACGAGACGGAAAGCGTGCGGGTGGTGATCGAACAGGTCTGCGTGAATCCGCGGCTCTGGTCGTCCGTAGACTTTCTGAATGTGAACCTGGAGACGCTGCGTGCGGCCAGCGTCGAAGTTCAGATCGCCGAAGCAGAACCCGGCTCGGAGGAAGCTTCGGCGCTGTCGCTGCCGATCGACATCATCGCTGATGAGGTAGGGATCGATCGGTTGAGCATCAACGACGTCGCAATCACCGATCTGCAGGCAGCGCTGGATCTGACCAATCCGGCGCTTAAGCTGAGCAGCAGCTTTGCCTACGAGGGGGTGCCGGTCGAGCTGAGTACTGACGGCGGGTGGCGCGCGCTCCGGCTCAACGTCAGCGCCTATGCTGCCGAGCTTGCCGCCACGGCTGACCTTCACGCCGAGGGCTTTCCGTGGCGTGCCACGGTCTCCTCGGAGCGGTTCGATCTCTCCCGCTTCACAGGTCGTGAGTTGGCGGTGCGCAACCTCAACCTCAGCGGTGCAGGCGACCTGAGCAGCTATCAGTTCGAGGTGACCGGAAACGTTGACGACGAGTTGGGCAGCACCGCGGCAAACCTGGCAGGGAAGGGTGACGCCGAGGGTTTGCAGTTCGATCGGTTCGACCTCAGCTACCTGACGCTCCTGGCAGCGCCGGTGGAGGTTGATGCGCTGCAGGCCAAAGGAGAGCTTATGTGGGCGGAGGCGCTTCGATTCGATCTGCAGGACGTTCGTTTCGCAGGGACCGCTCTGGATCAGGCGGTGTCGGGTGCGGCGGAAAGGCTGACGCTGACCAGCGACGATCTGACCGTTCGCAACGCCACCGTCGCGCTCACCGAGGGCGCTCGTCTGGAGCTGGGAGGCCAGCTCGAGTTCTCGGGTGCGCTGGCGCTCGAGGTTGTGGCGGAGCAGTTTCCGCTGACGCTCGCCGATACCAGGTTGAACGGCCTGCTCGACCTGAATGCCGAGGTGGGTGGATCGATAGCCGTACCTACAGCGCGGGGTGCTCTGGAGGTTTCCGGTCTCGAGTGGGAAGGTGAGCCGGTTGGCGATCTGAGCGCCGATCTGCAGGGCTCGCCGCAGGAGGGGAGCGCGCAGCTCCGAGTGTCATCGCCTTATGGGCAAGTCGAAACGGCGCTCGACTACTCAGCGCTCGAGTCCGCCTACGAGGTTCGGCTCGCTGACGCCAGGCTCGAGTACCCGGCGCTCGCTGCCCGGGCCGCGCTCATCGCACCCGTGACGCTGCTGGTGGGTAGCCAGACACCGTCGCTGCGATCAGACGAAGCCTGCTTCGAGCTCAGCTCCGAGCAGCTCGATGCCGAGCCCGGGCGCCTCTGCCTGAGCCTCGACTACCCGGGCGGCGGCTTGGTGGCCGCGCTTGATTCCTGGGCGGCGCCGCGAATACCGCTGCCGGACAGCGAGGTAGATCTGATCGGGGAGATCGGCGTTGCCCTGGAGATAACAGGATTCACGCCGTTGGAGGGGACGGCGCAGGTCGCGCTGCTCGACCTGGTGGCACGTCACCCGGACCTGGAGTCGCTCTATCTCGGCGATCTGGATGCGAGCGTCGCCATCACCGCCGATCACCTAGAGGCCGCCCTGACCACACCCGAAGGGAAGGCCCAGGAGTTGCTGTTACGCGGCACGCTGGAAGGTGATCTGGCTGATGAAGTCGCTGAGTCGCCGATATCGGGATCCGTCTTCATGCAGCTAGATGGGATCTGGGTCGCACAGAGCCTGCTGCCGATGAGTGTGGCATTCGAGCTCGAAAACGTGCGTGGGCAGATTGCGGTAGATGCTGAGGTGTCCGGCAGCATCGGCGAGCCGATCGTCAGCGGCAGCCTGCAGCTGGCTGATGCCGGTTTCCGCGTGCTGGCGGTGAACACCGAGTTCAATGAGCTGGAAGCGCTGGCGACGCTCAGGGACTCGCAGCAGATCGATTTCAAAACGGCCGCTGCGGTGGGCGCCGGCAGCCTCCAGCTGGAGGGCGGGATCACCGGTCTGGGGACCGACTCGCCCAGGCTGGCCACATCAGTAACTCTCGAGGCGGCGGAGTTGGTCAATCTGCCCGACTATCATGGCGTAGCAGATGGCGAGATCTCGCTCGAGATGGGCCCGCAGGATCTCAACCTCGAAGGCGCCGTGCACCTCCCGCGCGCCAGCGTGGTGATTTCCGATCTGCCGGAAACCGCGGTCTCCGCCTCTGCCGACGAAGTGATCATCGATGCAGAGATCGACAACCTGCAGCAGCTACGAACAACGGATATGACCTTGAGCCTCGGCGACGAGGTTTATCTCGACGCCTTCGGGCTCAGCGGCCGGCTGGTTGGGAGCTTGCGGGTCGAGGAAGCACCGGGGCGTCTCAGGTCGGTAACCGGGACGATCAGCCTGCGGGAGGCCCGCTTTGAAGCCTATGGCCAGCGACTCACCGTGGATCGAGGCCAGCTCGCGTTTTCCGGCCCGATCGATGATCCAAGCGTCGATCTGGTTGCGAGCCGGGTGATCGAATATGACGGCAGGGACTACCGCATCAGCCTGCTGGTGACAGGTACGGCGACGGATCTGCAGACCGAGCTTCGTTCCCAGCCCTCGCTGTCGGAAGACGATGCGCTGGCGCTGCTGCTCACCGGGCGAACGTTCTCGCAGATCTCCAGCAACGAGCAATCGAACGTCTACGGGGCGGCGCTGGCGATGGGGCTGCTGAGCGCAACCGGGGTCAATCAGAACGTTGCCGGGGCGCTGAACCTGGAGGAGATCATCGTCGACCAGGACGCGGACGGAAACATGGAGGTGGGTGCAGCCGTGCGGCTGAACAGAAATCTGTACCTTCGTTATACCTACGGCGTCTTTTCACGCCTCGGCGGCGTGCTGCTGCGCTACCGGGTCAGCAACCGGATCAGCGTTCAGGCAACGACGGGCGACGCCCACTCCATCGAGATCCGCTATGGAGTGGACGAGTAACTCTTGACCGCTCCGATCTAGGTGACGACGGCGGCGACCACGATCAGGCACAGCGACACGGCAATGAGCGCGGCAACGTTGATGCCGATCTTCTTCAGCGTGTTCTGGTCTACTGGCTCGATGTACTGGCTCATAGGTACCCCTTCTTCTACGTTCAGAGAGTCACGAACAAGCTAGCGAGGTGGACGCAAGACGTTTTGATCGGGGTCAAAAAGCACTAGTCTTGTCGCTGCCCAATCTCGAGTTGAGTTCATGAGAAAGACAGGTTTGCGAATTGTCGGTGCTGTCACGGCGTGCCTGCTGGCGCTCGGCTGTGCCGAAGCAGTCGAGGAGCAATCCGCCAGCTACGAGCCGCATCTGGAGATGCACGACTTCATGGGCTGGGTGCTGGACCCTCTGGCGGACGTGATCTGGAGCTCCGCTGGCACCATCACCACCATGGAAGGTGTGGAGGACCTGGCGCCGACGACTCAGGAAGGTTGGGATGAGGTTCGTAACGCCGCGGCCACCATCGCCGAGCTCGGCAACCTGCTGCAGAGCCCTGCCTACTCCGAGGGAGAAGACTGGAACGAGTACTCCCAGGGCCTCAGCCGCACGGCGCTGCTGCTGATCGAGGCCGCGGAGCAGCAGGACGATCTGCAGGTGTTCGATTATGGCGGGCAGCTCTACAACGTCTGCGTGGCCTGTCATCAGCTCTACATGCTGCCGGAATATGAAGACGACCACGACGAGTAGGCTGATGACTCGCCCGTCCTCGCTGTTCCTGGCGGCACTCCTGCTGCTGCCCGCGCTGGCGTTCGCCCACAACATCTCCGAATCCAACGCCAGCTTCGTCGAGCAGCTGAACGGCCCGGCGGTGGTGCCGTTCCTGTATCTCGGCGCCAAGCACATGTTCACCGGTTACGACCACATCCTGTTTCTGGTTGGCGTGGTCTTCTTCCTGGCCAAGCCGCGGGACGTGGTGCTGTACATCTCGCTGTTCACCATCGGCCACAGCATCACGCTGCTGGGCGGCGTGCTGGCGGGCTGGCAGGTGAACGCCTACCTGGTGGACGCGGTAATCGGCCTATCGGTGGTGTACAAGGCCTTCGAGAACATGGGTGGCTTCGACGGCCTGCCGTTCAGAATCGACTCACGGGCGGCTGTGACGGTGTTCGGCCTCTTTCACGGGCTCGGGCTCGCCACCCGCCTGCAGGATCTGACGCTCACCGAGGAAGGACTGGTGACGAACCTGCTCAGCTTCAACGTCGGGGTGGAGCTCGGTCAGATCGCGGCGCTGGCGGTGGTGCTGCTGCTCCTGCTCCGCTGGCGGGAGAGCGCCCGCTTCGAGGGCCAGGCATATGCGGCCAACTGGGTGCTGATGACCTGTGGCTTTCTCCTGACCGGCACGCAGCTGGCCGGCTACTTCACTACGCAGGGCCTCGCCTGATGAACCTACTGAAAGCAACCACGCTATCGATTCTGGTGGCGGCCGTCGTTCTCGTGACTCTGGTCCTGCCGGCGGAGTACGACGTCGACCCGCTGGGCACCGGTGCCGCGCTCGGTCTCACGGGCCTCTCCCGCAGCGGGCCAACGGCCCTTGTTGAGCAACCTGCCGGCTACCGCCAGGAGCAGCGGGTGTTCGAGCTCGCCCCGTTCGAGTCGGTTGAGTACAAGTACCGCTTGGAGGCCGACGATGGCCTGGTGTTCTCCTGGTCCGCAACCGGAGAGGTGGTGTACGACATACACGCCGAACCTGACGGCGCGGAGGAAGGATTCGCCGAGAGCTTCACCCAGGGGCGTGGCCAGGAAGGCCACGGCTCTTACGCTGCGCCGTTTCCCGGGATTCACGGCTGGTTCTGGGAAAACCGGGGGGCGCAGACCGTTACGGTCACCTTCAACGCCGCTGCTTTCACCACCGGCGCGAAAGAGTATCGGGACAACGATGTCTTTGATCGGGTACCACCGCTGGTGAGTGCCCGGAGTAAGACCGAGAGCGTCGATCGAAAATGATAAAACACGTCCGACTTCCGTTGTTGATCTTGCCCCGGTGGGTTGGCGCGATTGACGGATTTTTCACCCCGCAGCACTAGGCTGCCCGGCATGCAAGGAGGCGGATCATGGATGGTTTAGATATTGCCGCGTTTGTCGTCATGGCGATTCTGGCGGGCTTCGCGATCGGAATCTTCGTTTTTCTCGGCGGTTGGCCAGGCAGAGTGGCGAAGCGCCTCGATCACCCCTACCAGGAAGCCATTTCGATCGGTGGCTGGGTGACCCTCCTGTTTGGTGGGGTAGGTTGGCCGTTCGTGCTGATCTGGGCTTACGCGCCACCTGGCGGCAAGAGCAGAGGTCATTCCACCTCCGCATCCCCACATCAGGAGCCTGACAAAGGCGAGGAAGGCTGACCATGGCGTTCATCATTATCGGCGCCTGGTTGGGATTGCTGCAGATTCTGGTCAAGACAGGTGTCCTCAAAGGCTGGGCGCTCTGGATGAAGATCTCACCGCTGGTCATCTACGCGCTCTACTTCGTGATCATCGCCATCCCGATGAACTTCACCGCGCCGACGGGTGCTGTGGTAGCCATGCGTGATTCGGTGCAACTCAGCCCGGCGGTATCGGGGCTGGTGACCTCGGTCCCGGTCACATCAGGTGTGGTGGTAGAACCGGGGACCGTGCTTTTCGAGATAGACCAGGAACCCTACGCCGCTGCGGTTGCCGCGCTGCAGGCGCAGGCAGAACTCGCGCAGATCCGGCTGGCACAGGCCGAAGAGCTGGTTGCCAGAGGTTCTGGACGGGCGGCAGACGTCCAGCAGTTTTCTGCAGAGCTGGCTGGCGTTGAGGCCAACCTCAGAAACGCGAAGTGGAATCTCGAGCAGACGCGGGTGCGCGCGCCTTCAAGAGGTTTCGTGCCTCACATTGCGCTGGAGCCCGGCACCCAGGTCAGCCCGCAGCGGCCGGTGATGGCGTTTGTGGACGTGGGCAACGTTTCCCTCGCCGGTCAGATCGACCAGGCATACGCGCGGCACATAAAGCCGGGGCAGTCAGCCGACGTGGTGCTCAAGCTGTACCCGGGGACCGTGCTGCCGGCGACGGTGAAGCGCGTTCTGAATCTCAACCAGGCAGGGCAGTTGACCCCCTCCGGCATGGCGATGGGCGCGGAAGCCTGGCGCGACCTCCCGTTTGTGGTCGAGCTGGAGGTCAGCGGTCTGGATCCTGCAGAACTGCCGGCTGGTGCGTTCGGGACCGTCGCAATCTATACCTCGGAGATGAGCACCTTCGGCGAGCTGATCCGGGCGATCATGCTGCGCACCGAGACATGGCTGAACTACCTCTAGCCGTCACTCCTCGCGGAGATGAATAGCGCTATGACTCCGATACAGAGTATGAACTGAGACGCGAACTGGTGAGACAGGGCGCCGGTGCCTGAAGACCACATACCGAAGTAAACGCCGCCGGCGACCACAAAGCCGCCGAACAGCATGATCAGCGCCACGCCGCAGCCCGCCAGGCCGATCGATTTCGCGGCGTGGAAGCTGTCCGCTTCGGCGCTGCGGGCCTGCCAGAGCAGCCAGGCGCCCCAGAGGCACAAGGCGCCGGACAGCAGCTTGCCCAGCCAGATCACCGCGTAGCCCAGGTGGGTGAGCAGCGGATGAGACATGGCGACGAACGGGCCGCCGGCTTCGAAGGCGCCCTCGCGCGCCATGATGGCGACCACCTGGCTGTGGCCGCTGCTGTAGCCGAACAAGTTGCCGATGCCGCCGAGCAGCCCCCAGAGGGCGACCAGCAACAGCAGTACGACCTTGGTCATGCGAAGCATCCGGGCTCTCCTTGTTCAGGCCACGCAGCTCAGCTTGCTCATGCACTCCATCTCTTCGATGCCGCTGAAGACCCGATCGGCGACAGCGCCGAACAACGCCTTCGAGCGCTCGTTGGTCTCATCGAAGCTCGAGCCGCCGATCACCGGCACGACGCTCATGCCTGGCAGGCACAGGCGGATATCGGCGCGCAGCTCGTCTTTGCCGTAGCCTTCGACGCCGTGCCGGGCCAGCTCCTCCAGGTACAGCTCGATCAGATCGTCCAGCCAGGCGTGCCGGTCCTCCTGCGTGATGTTGGTGAAGCACAGGTAAGTGAAGTCCCAGGCGGGCTTCATCCACATCATGAGCTGCCAGTCGATCACCGCGACGTCGGGCTCGTCCTGCTTGAAGAACAGGTTTTCGACCCGGTAATCCCAGTGGGTCAAGGCGTAGGTGCCTTCAGACTGCGCCCTCAGGATCGCCTCGTTGGCGCGGTTGATTTTGCTGAGCGTGCGTTCGATGTCCGGTGACATCCGGTCGCCGAAGCGCTCGAGGAAGCCGTCTATGGAGGTCGGGAAATCGGCTGAGAGCTTGCGGTAGTAGTCCGATTGCGAATCGCCGAGCCAGCGGATCCTGCCGCGCAGCGGTGAGTTCCAGTAGGTTGCGGTGAGCGGGGCCAGCGCGCGGATCGCCTTTTCCACCTCCTCTCGGCTTGCGCCGGCTACCTGGTCGGGCGAGTACCAGCCGTCCATGAACTCCATCAGTAGAGCAACCCGCTCGCCGTCCGGATCCCACTCTGCGTAGTAGACCTCGGGCGTGCGCAGGCTGATGTCGTCCGCCATCTGCTGGTAGAAATTCACTTCCCGTTCGTACATGCCGTAAGACAGGCCGAGATCGTGCATGGCCGGCACGTTGGTGCGGGTTTTGACGATGATGGTGTGTTGCTCGCCGGAGTGGGTGTCGATGTTGAGCTTGCCGAGCTCGCTCACCTGGCCGATGCCGTCGCCCAGATTTTCGATGCTCATGCCGGCGAAGTCGCCGATGGTGTCGGATAGGGCCTCGGCGACCCAGTCTTCGGTAACTTCCTCGAGACAACCTGGTAGTGCTGTCATGGATTCCTCCCAGCTTCAGTGAATGATGCTGGAGTACAACCCGGGAAATGCTCGATCCCTACTTCGTCCCCTGCGAAACAGGCTAACTCACGTTAGAGGCAAAGGCGAGCAACTTTACGAAGGCTTCAACTCAGCCAGGCGCGCAAGCGCAGGGCAAGTTCGTTCTTCGCCTTCTCGGGCACTTGGCTGTCTTCGGAAACACCGAGGTAGGCGAAAATGCCCGGTCCTTTGTGTGCCTCCGGCAGGTCCGCCATTCGCGGCACCACATGGAAGTGCACGTGCGGATGCTCGGGGTGCTCGGCGAACTGCATGATGTAGGTCTTGAGGCAGCCGAGGTCCTGCTTCAGGAAGGCCGACACGCTGTGCATCAGCTCGCCGAGCTCGCGCGCTTCTTCGCCGCTGAGCTCATCGACTGCCAGCACGTGTCGACGCGGCACCAGCACGATCCAGCCGAGCAACGCGGTGTCGTAGGCGTGCACCACGTCCCAGGCTCCTGTGCGCAGGATCGAGTCCCAGACGGGTGCCAGGCCGTCGTCCCGTTGCCTGATGAGTTTGCAGGTGCCGCAGCTCACGAGAGCGTCTCAGCCGACAGGTCTGAGGTCGGCGTAGTCGGCGTCCAGCTCGATCCCGAACCTTGTAGCCAACTCAGTCAGGTAGGACTCGTCGTCCGGGAGCTGTTCGTTCTGCTCGCCGTCAGCCGTTGTCGTCGTGGCGCTGAAGTTGAAGAGCCGGCGCTGCCCCTCGGCGGACCAACGCACGGCGATCCGGGCGGTGGTGAAAAAGGAGGCCGGGTGGGTGGAGGTGAAGTGGTTGCCGTAGGTGATGTCCATGGCCACCACCGGGGTCAGATCAAAGCTGTACAGATCCTGCCAAGTGTCATCCGGCTGCTTCAGCTGCAGTATGTGGCCGAGCGGATGTGTTTGCAGGCGGAAGGTCAGCGGGCCCTGCACCGATTCCACCCCGGCTTCGAGCGGGATGGGCTCCCTCGGGCAGGCGCCGCCGAAACCCGCGTCGGTGATCCAGTCTCTGCCGTCGATGGTCACCAGCGACAGCTGATGGCTGCGCCCTGTGGGTTCGCCGCTGACGTGCACCCGGGCCAGCAGCGGCCGCGACTCGAAGCCGACCGACTGCAGAGCGGACAGAAGCAGCCCGTTCAGCTCGAAGCAGTAGCCGCCGCGCCGGCGGCGGATGAGCTTGTCGAGCAGATGTGCCGGATCCAGATCGATGCCTCGGCCCAGCTGAATGTCGAAGTTTTCGAATGGCAGCGTGTAAAGCTGTCGCGTCTGCAGCTCCGCCAGACGCTCCACGGTGGGCCCGCCGGAGCCGGACGCGCCGGTCCGCTCGCAGTACTCGTCCAGCGGAAAATCCATGGCTCAGTCCGGCCCTGGCAACGCGAAGGCAACCAGATGATCACCGGCCGGATTGAAGCCAGCCATGTGCCCACCGGCTGCCACCACCACAAACTGCCGGCCACCTTCTTCCAGCTGATAGGTCATGGGCGTGGAGTTGGCTGCGGTCGGCAGCCGAGCATGCCAGATCTCCTCTCCGGTCTCCGCATCGAAAGCTCTGAACGCGTGCTCCATGGGGCCTGCAGCGAACAGCACGCCGGACTTCGTGATGGTGATGCCGCCGATGGCCGGCACGCCCTTGATCCACCAGAAGGGGAAAGGGGCCATGTCGCGGGTGGTGCCGAGGGGTACGCTCCAGAGGTGCTCGCCGGCAACCAGGTCGATGGCATCAACGGTCGCCCAGGGTGGCGCGGTGCAGGGCACGCCGAGTGGAGACATCACGAAGCTGGTGTTGGAGCAGTAGGGCGTTCCGATCTGATTCTCTCGACCGCGCTCTTTGCATTCCTGCCGGGGCACCAGCTGCAGCGAGTTGGGCGTGCGGATAGTGACCACGAACATGGTCTGGTCGTCGATGTGGATCGCCGGTGAGCCCCAGTTGTTGCCGCCGCCGTTGCCCGGGTAGAACAGGCTGCCCTCAGTGCTCGGTGGTGTGTAGATGCCCTCGTTGCGGAGACTGGCGAGTCGGTCCCTGCATTGGGCTTCATCCCAGATCATCAGGCCCCAGGCGTCATCCTCATCGATCGACTCCATGAGATGGGGGAAGTGCGTTGGGAAAGGCTGGGTGGCTGACAGGTACTCGCCCGGCACCGGATTCTGCGGCACGGGCCGTTCCTCGACCGGGTAGACGGGCTCGCCGGTGTCCCGGTGCAGCACGAAGGTGAGGCCCATCTTGGTAACCTGCACGACGACGGGCACTGTTTCCCCGTTTACTTCCAGGTCCATCAGCGTCGGTTGCGCCGGGGTGTCGTAGTCCCAGATGTCGTGGTGGACCATCTGGTAGTGCCAGACCACGTGGCCTGTGTCGCCGTGCAGCGCTACTACCGAGCTAGAGTACTCATCGAGACCCTCCCGGTGACCGCCGTAGTAATCCGGCGAGGTGTTGCCCGTGGGCACGAACACCAGGTTGCGCTCGGGATCGACGCTGATGATCGACCAGACGTTGCTGGTGCCGCTGCGGTAGGTGCCGTCTGGGTTGTACTTCTCCATACCCTCGGGCACGGGGTTCCAGGCCCAGACCAGCTCGCCGCTGTAGACGTCGTAAGCCCTAACGACGCCGGAGGGTACTTCCAGGCGATAGTTGTCCAGCACCATGGCGCCGGTGATGGCCAGGTCGCCGAGAATGGCCGGCGGCGAGGTGATGCCGTACTCGAACGCCTCGTGCGCGGAGAGCCCGGGCACGATGCTGATCTCGCCGTTCGCACCGAAGTCCTGGCAGGGTACGCCCGTTCTGCCGTCCAGAGCGATCAGACGCGCATCGCGGGTACCGCTGATGATCCTGTGGCTGCAGGCCCGGGTGTCACCCGGCTGCCAGTCCGGCGCGGTCCAGCTGGATACGCCGCGGCAGTTCGGCAGGAAGCGGTTCGCCTGATGGTCCAGCTCCGGGTCGAAGGACCAGATTTCCTCCCCGGTTTCTGGATCCAGCGCGAACACCCGGTTGTACGGCGTGCAGTAGTAGAGCTTGCGGTCGACCAGGATCGGGGTGACCTGGAACGCCGTGGGCGCGATGCGCCGGCCGTCCGCGTCCTGGCCCGGGTTCGCGAAGTCGCCAGAGTTGTGCACCCAGGCCTGTTCCAGAAACTGCACGTTGTCCTTCGTAATCTGATCGGCTGCCGAGTAGTGGGTGCCGCCGGGTGTGGCGCCGTAAGCCGGCCAGCCGGCGGCGGTGCCGGGACCGATCTCGGGCGGCGCAGCGGGAGAGCAGGCAGTGAGCGCCAGCAGGGAAGCGACGACGGCGAAACAGGCGATTACACGGAGGTTGCGAGGATGCGGGAACGGAGGCACACGTTTTCCTGTGGCGGCCAGGCTGGACGGGCATTGTGGCAAAGTCGAACCAGCCGCGATAGTTTCGGCGCCTATGCTGACGGAGAGCGAATTTCAGTCTTTTCACCACACCGGCCTGTTGCGTCTGCAGCGTGCCGTGCCCTCCGACCTGCTCGACGACATGGTGGAGCGGGTCTGGCAGCTGATGGCCGGACAGGGGATCGAGCGGGACGATCCTGCCAGCTGGGAGCGGGTGCACGCCTACTTCGGGATCCGCGGCGTGCAGAAGCTGCAGGCGCTGAAAACCGTCGGCGGCAGCCCGGAGCAGGTTCCCGCCGTTCGCGAAGCCCTGGATCAGATTTTCGCGCCGGCGGAGCGGCAGCCGGCGCCGCACTGGGGGCAGGCGCTGGTCACGCTGCCGGTGGAAGGCGAGTGGCTGCTTCCGGGGAACGTCTGGCACTTTGATCACCCTTGCCGGAAGGCCGCTGCGATCAGCGGGGTAAACGTCTTTCTGCTGATGGACGACGTCGAACCTGGCGGTGGTGGGACCCTGGTGCTCGAAAACTCGCCGCAGGTGATGGCGGCCTATCTGGCGACGAACCCGAAGTCCGGCACCCTCAGCGAGCAGAACAAGGGTTTTCTTCGTTTCGATCCCTGGCTCGCCGGGTTGAAGTGCCGACAAGCCGAGCGCTCGCCCGCCCGCAACGACGAGTACATGAATAAGGGGTCCCAGGTTGCCGGCGTGCCGGTGCGGATCATGGAGCTAACCGGCCAGGCGGGCGATGTTTTCATCACCCACCCGGCGCTCCTGCACGCGCCGGCGATGAACGTGCGCAAACGACCCAGGCTGATGATGACCCAGCGGGTCCGTCCACTGCCGGACACCGAGTAGCCAGCGTGGGTCAATGGGGATACAGTGGTTCGCAGCCAATGGAGGAGAGTCGATTGATGGATCAGAGCAACGGAACCAACCGCCGCCGCTTCTTTCAGCTTGCTGCCGCCCTCGGTGTGGGCGGGCAGACCCTGCTCAAATCCGGGAGCCTGAACGCCGCCATCGCCGATGCCCGGCAATCCGTCGGCGCGCCCTGGCCGGAGATGCAGTACCGGACGCTGGGCCGGACCGGCTTTGAGGCCAGCCGGCTGATCTTCGGTTGCGGCGCGTCGCTGATGCGCACCAACAAGGACGGCCTGCTGAACATGGCCTTCGAGGCCGGCATCAACGTCTTCGACACCGGCACCACGCACTACTACGACATGGCCGAACGGAATATGAAGACGTTCCTGAAGGCGCATGGGGATGACGTGTTTGTCATCACCAAGGCGAACCCTGCCTTCGCTGATTCGGACCTGGCGGTGGGTCCGGGCGATCCGGTTTCGGTGGACATGGCCAAGCGGGCCGCGAAAGCCTGGCTGGAGCTTCTCGATCTGAGCCTCTCCGAGCTCGGCGTCGAGCACGTGGACGCCTACTACCAGATGGCCGCCAACAACGTGGAGATGATCGGCAGCGAGGAGATGTACAAGGCTTTCCAGCAGGCCAAGGCAGCCGGCAAGGTCAGCTACTACGGGCTCAGCACCCATGAGATCGCTGAGGACGTGCTGAAGAAGGCTATCGAGACGGGCTACTTCGATCTGGCGATGATCGCGGTGACCCCCGGCGGCTGGTACGACTGGAACGGCAAAGACATGCTCGAAGGCTCGCCGCCCATGGCGGATCTGCGGCCGCTGTTCGACGAGGCCCGGGAGGCCGGCATCGGCCTGATCGGCATGAAGGCCGTTCGCTACTTCTCCGGTGGCTTCTTCGGCACCAGCAACAAGAAAGCCTTTGACGGGTTCTACCCGCAGCCGCTGCTCGACGCGAAGATGTCGGCCTTCCAGCGCAGCTATGCCTACGTGCTGGAAAACGGCCTCGACTGCGTGAACGCGGACATTCAGAACTACGACCAGCTGCGCGAAAACCACATCGCCGCAGCCACATCCGGCCAGTTTTTCCAGAACACGGCCTGACGTCCGGCGGCGGTCTGGGGGCCGCCGCCACATGACTTCGAACGGGAGGACACATGAAAGTCGCCGACGGCATCGCCCACGCCCTGAAAAAGGAAGGCGTGGAGATACTCTTCGCCTATCCGGTCAACGCCATCATCGAAACCTGTGCGGTTGCCGATATCCGCACGGTCATCGTGCGTCAGGAGCGGGTCGGCCTGCACATGGCGGACGCCTACTCCCGCCTGTCCTCCGGCAAGAAGTTCGGCGTCTTCGCCATGCAGCACGGCCCGGGTGCGGAGAACGCGTTCGGCGGCGTTGCTCAGGCCTACTCCGAGTCGGCGCCGATTCTGGTGCTCCCGGCGGGCTACCCGCGACGCCTGGCTAACTACTATCCGAACTTCAACTCGACGCTGAACATGCAGCACGTCACCAAGTGGGCAGAACCCCTGACCATGGGCAAGGCGCTGCCGGAGGTGATGCGGCGGGCGTTCTCGCAGCTGAAGAACGGTCGACCGGGCCCGGTGCTGGTCGAGCTGCCGATGGATGTGCTCAACGAGGAGGTGCCGGAAGGCTGGGAGCACGAGCCGTCGCTGGCCAGGCGCACGGCGCCCGATCCGCAGGACGTGGAGCAGGCGGCAGCGGTGCTGGCCGCGGCGGAAAAGCCGGTGATCTACGCGGGGCAGGGCGTTCACTACGCGGAAGCCTGGCCGGAGCTGAAGGCGCTGGCGGAGCGCTGGAACATCCCCGTCACCACCAGCCTGGAGGGCAAGAGCGCCTTCCCGGAAACCCATCCGCTATCGCTCGGCAGTGGTGGCCGGGCCAACCCACGGCCGGTGAAGCAGTTTCTCGAAGAAGCCGACGTCATCCTCGGCATTGGCTGCTCGTTCGCGCTGACCGCATTCGGGGTGGCCATGCCGCGGGGCAAGACGATCATTCACGCCACGCTGGACCCGATGGACCTGAACAAGGACGTGCCGGCCCAGTACGCCATGATCGGCGACGCCAAGCTTGCCCTGCAGGGGCTCTATGACGCGATGGAAGGCCACGACCGGTCCGAGGCCGACGCGCGGAAAAACGTCGGTGAGAAGATTGCGGCCGTTCGCGAAGAGTGGCTGGCAGAGTGGATGCCCAAGCTCACCAGCGATTCCACGCCGCTGAATCCGTACCGGGTGCTGCACGAGCTGCAGCAGGCGGTGGACATCGACAACACCATTATCACCCATGATGCCGGCAGCCCCAGGGATCAGATCACGCCGTTCTGGTCGAGCACCACGCCGTTGTCTTACATCGGCTGGGGCAAAACGACCCAGCTTGGCTATGGCCTCGGTCTGGCCATGGGCGCGAAGCTGGCGCAGCCGGACAAGCTCTGCATCAACGTCTGGGGTGACGCGGCCATCGGCTTCACGGGCATGGACTTCGAAACCGCGGTGCGGGAGCGCATTCCGATCCTGTCGATCCTGATGAACAACTTCTCCATGGCCATCGAGCTGCCGATCATGCAGGTGGCGACGGAGAAGTACCGGTCCACGGACATCTCGGGTAACTACGCCGACATGGCGAAGGCATTCGGCGGTTACGGTGAGCGGGTGACGGAGCCGGGCGAGATCCGGGCCGCCATTCAGCGCGGCATCGAGGCCACGGAAGCCGGCCAGCCGGCCCTGCTCGAGTTCATCACCGACAAGGAAATCGAGATCTCCCACGGCTGAGCTCGGTGACAGGAGGCTGACGGGCGCGGATCAGGCCCGTCAGCATTCATTACCTCACAGGTAATTGTCGCTATTCAGCCGCAACCCTAAGCTCCCTGCCGAGACGATCAAACGGGAGCGAACCAATGTCTACCAACCTCATCCTGCTGCTGCTGGTTACTGTTGCCTTCACGGCCCTGACGGTGACGGCCCTGATCGACGTGGGCTACATGGGAATCTTCGAGCCGAACTTTCAGGCCTGGGGAGCTGCCCAGGTGTTTTTCGATCTGGTGATACTGGCAGCGCTCAGCTGCATCTGGATGGTGAAAGATGCGCGGGCCAGCGGCCGGAATCCCTGGCCCTACGTGGTGCTCACCCTGGCCGGGGGCTGCTACGGCATCCTCTCTTACCTGATCGTCGGCGAGCTGAGCGGCGAGAAGAAAGATCAGGAAGCGATAGCCTGAATCGTCAGGTGATCGCCGAGGCGAAGAAGACCAGCAGGGTCATGTCTTCGACGATCTCGAAGAAGGAGTGATCTTTGGTGGCCTTCACGTAGAGAATGTCGCCGGAGGACACCTCGCGGATCTCATCAGCCACCTTCATGGTGGCTTTGCCCTCGAGCACGAAGTACACCTCATCCTCGTCGTGTGGCGTCTGCATGTCCTTCGACCCGATCGGCAGGTGATAGACACCGCAGGACAGCGACGGCACGCGCAGGAACTCCTGGTACTGCACCTTGTCGCCGGACAGAACCTCTCTGATCTGATTGATGTCGAAGACCTGCCAACCGCCGTCACTCATGTTTCATGCTCCCTGCTGCTCACCACCGGGTCTGCTTGAATGATAGAGTCCCGGGTCAGTTTCTCAAACACCGCTTGATCTGAAGGAGAGGGTTCGTGATCGACGTCAAAGAAGAGTGGGCGAAGCGCTCCTGGTGGCTGAACCTCATCATGCTCTTCAGCATCTTCATGGTTTTCATTTACACGCCCTTCGATGTGGTGCTCAAACCGCTCGCAGAGGATGAAGATGTCTGGTTCGGCTATATGTTCACCGGCTGGGCCGCCAAGGTGGGTGGGGTCGTGCACTGCATCGTTTACGCAGCCATCGCCTGGGGGCTCTGGAAGATGCGGCCCTGGGTCTGGTGGGTCGGTGGGCTTTACCTGACCCAGGTGGCCATCGCCATGTTCCTCTGGCCGCTGTTTCAGCAGGGCAGCTGGACGGGTGCCGTCATCGCCGGCGGTCTGTTCGCGATTCCGGCGGTAGCCTTCTGGCGGGCCAGGGATCAGTTTCAGGGGGCCGCGTGACCGAGCGTCTGTTTGAGCAGGACAGCTACCTGAAGGAGACGGAAGCGGAGGTGATTGCGGTGAGCGAGGCCGGTGTGGTGCTCGATCGCACGGTCTTCTATGCCCGTGGTGGTGGCCAGCCAGGTGATCAGGGCGAGCTGCTGCTGCCCTCCGGAGCCGTGCTGCCGGTGATCGATACCATCAAGGGCGAGGGCGATCAGATTCTCCATCTCCCGGCCCCGGACGCGGCGGCGTTGCCGGCGCCGGGAGACAGGGTGCTGGCGCGAATCGACTGGCAGCGCCGGCATCGGCACATGCGCATGCACACCTGCATGCACCTGCTCTGCGCCCTGGTCGACGCGCCTGTTACCGGTGGCAACCTGAACGATCAGAAAGGCCGGCTCGACTTCGATCTGCCCGAGTCCACGGTGGACAAGGCGTCGCTTACCGCTGCCCTGAACGAGCTGATCGGGCGAGGCGTCGATACCACGCTCGAGTGGATAACCGATGCGGAGCTGGCGGCTCAGCCTGAGCTGGTGAAGACCATGTCCGTGCAGCCGCCCACCGGTGCGGGCAGCGTGCGCCTGCTGCGGGTCGGCGACGTGGATCTGCAGCCCTGTGGCGGCACCCACGTTGCGAACACGGCGGAGATCGGGTCGGTGAGGGTGAGCAAGATCGAAAAGAAAAGCCGGCTCAACCGACGGATCAGTGTGGTCTTCGACGAGGCGGTGTAGCCGGGTAAACCCGACTACAGCCTCCTGCACGAACTTACCCCGGGCGGTGGATGCCGCAGATCTTGTGGCCGTCTGGATCCAGGAAGTAGCACAGGTGCATCACGCCCATCGATCCTTCGCGGGGGCCGGGCGGGTCTTCCACGCTGGTGCCGCCATTGGCAACGGCGGTGTCGTGAAACTCCTTCAGCTGCTCGGGTGAGCCGCAGACGAAGCCGATGGTCGAGCCGTTGGCGGCGCCGGCAGGCTGTCCGTTAATCGGCTCGCTGATGCTGAAGGTCGAACCGTCATGACTGTAGAACAGCCGGGTCTGACCGGTGTCGTTCACATGCTCCATGGGAGCGCCCGCTCCTAAGACGCCAAGGACAGCGTTGTAGAAGTGCTTCGATCTCTCGATGTCATTGGAGCCGATCATTACGTGATTGAGCATTGTTAGTCCTCTAAGCCCGAATCTCCGGGCATCAGTGACTGAGACAGCGGCGGGCGCCGACCCCAGTCGGTTTCGTTGTAGTTGGCTTCCAGGTAAGCGATCAGAGCCGTTTCCTGAGCCTCGGGAATCTGCCACAGATTCTGGGTGTTCTGCATCCAGCGGATCGTCGAGCGCCAGAACTCCGCGTCACCCCGCTGGGCCGTCACCAGCGCGTAGGAGTGGCAGCCGCCGCAGTGCGCGGCCGCCATTTCCCAGCCCGGAGCAATCACCAGGCCGCTGTTGGCATCCAGCTCGGGCTCCGCGGCGATGGCCGTAGGGGCAAAAAGCCAGGCAGCGGTCAGCCAGATGATCAACCGGGCCCGGGCTGCTCCTTCTGTTGCTGCCATCAGCTGGCCTGCACCGCGATACGATGACAGGCATTGTTCAGATAGCCCTTCGGATTCCAGCCCGGCACGAGCATCGGCTGGCTGACGCCGGCATCATCGGTGGCCCGGGCCCAGATCTCGTAGTAACCCGGCAACGGCAGCGTCACAGACGCCTGCCAGCTCTGCCAGGCGAGTCGATTCGGCGGCGGCGCAAGGGTGGCTGGCTGCCAGGTCTGACCGAAGTCGATGGACAGCGCAACGGACTGCACGGCCCGATCGCCAGCCCAGGCTTTGCCCCGAACGGCCAGCGGCGCGCCGGCGCGGGTGGCAACGCCTGAGCGCGGGTAGGTAACAAGCGATTTAACGGGCATGCTTTCGATGATGCAGAGATCTTCGTCGGCGACCTTGCTGCCGGGCGCGACCGGCCGACAGGGCACGCGGTAGGAAGAGCCCGTCATCTTCGCGCCGTCGTGGACCCGGTCGCGGATGAGCAGCTCGCTGAGCCACTTACCGGAGACCGAGCCGGGCCAGCCGCCGCAGACCAGCCGCAAGGGCGCGCCGTGCATCGGCGGTATGGGTGCGCCGTTCATCTCGAAGGCGATCAGCGACTCATCCTCCAGCGCTTTGCGCATCGGCACCCCGCGCGAGATTACCGACTTGTCCGGATCGCCGGAGAGATGCCGATCCGCGCCCTTGAAAGCGACGTACACAGCATCGTCGGCGATGCCGCAGGACTCGAGCACATCCCGCAGCCTTACGCCCGTCCACTCGGGATTGCCGATTGCGCCGGTGGACCACTGGTTCCCCGGGACCCTTGGCCGGAACTCGGAGCGACCATTGCCACCACACTCGAGCTGCAGCTGATAGGTATGCGTCTCGAACTCCCGCTTCAGGTCGGCGATGGAGAAGGTGCGCGGGCCGAGGCAGGATTCGCCGCCGATCGAGAGCCGCCAGCTCGCCGGATCCATGCTGGTTGGTGGCAGGCCGTTGTTGCGCACGAATAGCCGGTCTGCCGGGGTGATCTGATCGTTCAGCAGGTGGGCCGGGGTTTCGGCGTTGAGCGGCCGGTCGTTCAGCACTCGGAGCAGGCCGTCCTCGCTATTCAGCGACTCCTCTGCCTCCGCTGCAAAGGCGACCGGCAGGTAGCCGGCCGGGAGAAAACGGGCGAAGCGAAGCGGGGTGCCGAGTCGAGCGCTCATGGCCGCAACCAGGCCGCCACCCAGAAAGCGGCGTCGAGACCAGAGCAGAGCGTCGGCCCGCTCGGGATCGGCGAGCAGCTCCGTAAGGCTACGTTCTTTGCGCATGCACCTTCCTCCCTCGGTGAGCGGCAATGATGCGGCAATTGCCCCAGCAGCGCACGCACCCCAGTAACCACGGCCGCTGGCGCCGGAATCCCTGTGGTAGCATCGCTGCACTTTTTTCGGGACGGGGGAGTGGCATGCGTTCGAGGCTCGGGATGGGTTTGCTCGGTCTTGGCCTGTTGGCGGCTTGCGCAGAAGAGCCGGCAGCGCCGCTGGTCGTGGAGGTGATCGCCAGCGGGGCCAACATTTCGGGCGCCAACGGCATCCACTTCTCAACCGAAGGCAAGCTCTACGTTGCCTCGGTGCTTGGTTCCGAGCTGATTGTCCTCGACCCCGATAGTGGCGCGGTGCTCGATCGGTTGGCGGACGGCGTGGACGGTCCGGATGACGTTGCCTTCAACGCGGCGGGCGACTTCTACTGGACGTCGATCCTCACCGGCGAGGTGGCGGGCATGACCAGCACCGGCGAGCGGATCACCGCCGCCAGGCTCACGCCGGGCGTCAACCCGCTGACGTTTTCCGATGACGGGCGGCTGTTCGTTTCCCAGTGTTTCTTCGATGACAAGCTGTTCGAGGTGGACCCGGCCGGCATTGCCGAGCCCCGGCTGATTTCCGACCAGCTGGGTCCGGGCTGCGGCTTGAACGGGATGGACTGGGGGCCGGACGGGCGCCTCTACGGGCCGCGGTGGTTCCAGCAGCAGGTGGTCAGCTTCGACGTCGACAGTGGCGACATGCGGATCGAAGGCACCGGCTTCAACGTGCCGGCGGCGGTGAAATTCGACTCGCAAGGGGTGCTGCATGTGCTCGACACCGGCGCCGGGTCGGTGATCCGGATCGAGGACGGCAGGCAGACGGTGGTGGCCGTACTGGAGCAGGGTCTCGACAACTTCGCATTTGATGCGAGCGATCGGCTGTTCGTCTCCAGCTTCGTAGACGGTGCCGTCTGGCGGGTGGAAACAGATGGCAGCCTGACGGAGCTGCAGCCGGGTGGTATGGCTCATCCCGGCGCGCTGACGGCCCGGCGAACGGCCACCGGCATCGAGCTGCTGGTGGCTGACCTGCACGCGCTGCGCGGCTTCGATCGCGAGGGCACAACGCTCTGGACTGAGCGCAACATTCTGGGCGTCGGCGAGCTGGGCTCCGTGCTCTCGGTGTCGGTGGACGGCGAGAACCTGATCTTCAGCTCCTTCACCGACGCCAACGTGCGGGTCTGGAACCCGCAGCGTCGTCGCACCATCACCCGGGTCGATAACCTGCGGATGCCGGTGAGCGCAATCCGCTATGGTGAGATGCTGTTGGCAGCCGAGCATGGCAGCGGTCAGGTGAAGGTCATCAACGGCGCCAACGGCATCAATCAGCTTGCCTCGGGCCTGCAGGCACCGACGGACCTGCTGACCGATGGCAATCGGCTGTGGGTGAGCGATCGAGCGGCCGGCACGGTGCTGCAGATCGCCGAGAACGGCCAGAGGATCCCTCCGATCGTGCTTGCCGAGGGTCTTAATGCGCCGGAGGGCCTGGCGCTGTGGCGGGATAAAGTGCTGGTGCGGGAAGGCGAGAGCGGTCGCGTCTACCTGCTCGGTGATGCTGAGCCGGAGCACCTGGTGACCCTGGGCGCGGGCTCACCGCCAGCCTCCGCCGCGCAGCCACCCGCCATGGTGCTGAACGACATCACCGTGGTCGGCAACGTTCTCTACGCCACAAACGAGCTGGAGCGGGAGCTGGTAGCGGTTGATCTGAGCAGCCGGCTCCCGAACTGAGGCCGGGCTTTCTCAGGCTGCCGGGGCAGCGGGATTCCCCTCCGGCAGCGATTCCTCGAGCGCATCCAGCCGCTTGCGATGCTTCGCCTGGCTGAATTGGGTCAGCAGCAACGCGGCGCAGATGTTCAGCGCGGCGATGATGTAGAGCGCCTGAGCGCTGGTGACATCGGCCGCGATGAAGGCGAACGCACCGGCACCCACCGAGCGGGCGAGGTTCGCCAGCGACATGTAGACGGCGAACTGGGTGGCGCCGACGCCCTTGGCGCACAGCCCCATGAAGCCGGCGATCACCGAAACGAACACCAGCTGTGAAGCCAGCTGGCCGCCGATCAGCGCGGCGAGCACAAACGACGTGTTGCCCCAGTAGGCCTGCGCGGAGGCAAAGCTGGCAGCGACCACGGCGGCAAGCACCAGCCCCGCGCCGATGAACCGCTTGGCGCCCATCCGATCGATGAAAGGACCGAAGGCAAGCCCTGCCAGCGCGCTGAGGCCACTCATGATGCCCATCCAGTAGGAGTAGACGTCGGCAGTGAAGCCGAGTTCCTGGACCGCCATCACCGGGTAGATGCTGATGGAGATGCCGGCCGCCATCCGGTGCATGAACTCCACCGTGATCAGCAGCAGGCTCATCGGCAGGAAGATGACCCGGAACAGATCCCGGAAGATGCCGACGAAAGACTCGCTGACTGGAAAGTCTCTCGGAGTGGCCGCCCCTGCGCTCCAGGGCAGCAGGCGTTCTCCCTGCCGCTCCCTGACCAGCGTCACGAACAGGAAGATGCTGCCCACCGTGGCGGTGGAGACCAGCGCGGTGACGGCCAGGCCGTACTGCACGAGCAGAAAGCCATTGAGGGCGCCGAACAGCGAGAAACCGGCAGCCTGCCCGAACGCCATGAACGCGTTGGCACGACCACGCTCGCCTTCCGGGAGGATGTCGATGGCCATACCGTCTACCGCCACGTCCTGCAGCGCGGCAAAGGTGTTGACCACGGTGCCGATCACGATCAGCGTCCAGACGTTCTCAGCCGGGTTCAGCACCCAGGCCATGCTGAACATGGCAAGCGTCAGCCCGGCCTGTGCCGCCATGACCCAGGGGCGGCGTCGGCCCATGGCGGGGAACGAGAATCGATCCATGAAGGGGCCGGAGATCAGCTTGAGGCCCCAGGGCAATCCGGTGATGGCGGCAAAGGTGGCGATGTCTGCGGTTTCCACCCCCTCGGATGCCAGCCAGGCCGGCATGGCGATGGTGAGCAACCCGATGGGCACGCCCTGGGCGAAGTAGAAAAGCGTGAAGGCAGTAAAGCGAAACGGCGTCGATCGGGTCAGGAACAAAGCTGCGTCCGTTGTTTTTGTTGTCGGCGGAAACTAGCAGGAAATTGCCCTCGACGCAGCGTTCAGAACCACCTCAGATACAGGTAGCCGATTGTTGCCAGGGTCAGCGTCAGTACGGCCACCTGGTTCCAGCGCACCAGGCTGGCTGCGGGCCGGTGCTTAAGCGGCACGTTGTCGCCGCAGATTGCCAGCTGATTGGCCCAGGCAACAACGGGAGCGGCGAGAAAACCAGTGAAGGTGACGATGTCGATGAAGGTCGCGAAGGCACTGAAGAAGAACAGAAGCAGCGCGCTTGCCGCCGCGACGACCAGGAACATGGCCGGGAAATACAGGGCTTCTGCCTGCGCTTCGCGCCCGTCCGAAAACAGCTCAGCGGCGAATTCGCCCATCATCCTCGGGAAGCCGTCGACGATCGCCAGCAGCGTCGAGTACATCACGGCCAACGCGGCAACAGAGACCAGCAGGGTGGACCAGCCGCCGATTGCCTGAGTGTAGAGACTGACGAACGTGGTCACGAAGGGCCCCGAGGCACCGGGCAACACTTCGCCGCTGCCATGCAGCACGGCTGCGCCGATGAACAGGAAGCAGAGCGCCAGCACCACGCTCGCCAGATAACCGAGATTGAAGTCGAAACGAGCATCGCCGGCTGTGCGGCCGGAGTCGTTGCGCTTTGCCAGGATCCAGGCTGCCAGCATGATGGCAGCGGTGTTGCCGATGGGCATCCAGCCGGAAATGGCGATGGCAAATGACCAGTTCTCGCTCGTGAGCGGAAACGGCGGGAAGGCGGGCACACTGGCCTCGGCGAAGGCCGGCAGGCTGGCGAGGGTGGTGATCAAGGTCAGCCCGCTGAAAAGCAGCACGAGAATGCCGGTGATCGACTCGATGATCCGGTAGCGGCCGATGGCGACCAGGCCAGCGGTCAGCACCAGCAGGCCGATCGCAGCCAGCGCCGGTGCGAGGCTGGTGCCAAAGATCCACTGCGCGATCGAGGCGCTGACCAGGCTGACGCCGGCCATGGCGGCCACCGCTTCGATGGCCGAGGTGACGAACATGATCAGGACCAGCATCCTGCCGCGACGACCGTAGCCGCGGACCAGGCTCTCCCCGGTAGCGGCCGCATAGTCAGCGGCAAAGCGGAACAGCGGATATTTCAGCGCGCAGACCAGCAGGATGAGGATGCCGAGCGTCAGCCCGTAGCCGGCCCCGGCACGGGTGGACTGGACGATGTGGGAGGTGCCGACGGCAGCCGCTGCAAAGACCAATCCAGGTCCGAACCTGGCGCGCAGCTGGGCCAGAGAGCCTGCAGTCTGCTGGCTGTCACTCATCCGGTTTTGTTCTTCTTCTCTCCAGGTGGCGCATTTTCGGTCCCTTGGGATCTGGCTACAATACGCGGCTCGACTTTTCCCATCATTTTTTGAAGGACGTTCACATGGAAGACGTATACATCGTAGAAGCGGTACGCAGCCCGATCGGTCGGCGCGGCAAGGGCCTCGCGGGTCTGATCCCTGCCGATCTGCTCGGTGCCGTGCAGGCAGCTGCGCTTGAGCGCAGCGGCATTCCGGCTGAGAAGATTGGTCAGGTGATCGGCGGTTGCGTCTCGCAGGTGGGCGAGCAGTCCTTCAACATCGCCCGCATCGCCTGGCTGTCGAAAGGCCTGCCGGAAGAGGTGGCGGCCACCACGGTGGATTCCCAGTGCGGCTCCAGCCAGCAGGCAACCTCCATGGGTGCGGCCATGGTGGCCTCCGGCATGGAAGACATCGTCATGACCTGCGGGGTCGAGATGATGACCCGCGTGCCCCTCGGCTCGAACATGAAGGACGGTGTGCCGATGGGCGAGTCCTACATGTCCCACTACCAGCCGACCAGCCAGTTTCAGGGCGCCGCGATGATCGCCGAGGAGTATCAGATCACCCGTGAGGACACCGACGCATTCGGCCTGAAGAGCCAGCAGAACGCCAGCAAAGCCTGGCAGGAAGGGCGGTTCGATCGGGAAGTGACGCCGATTGAAGCGCCGGTGCTGAACGAGAAAGGCGAGCCGACCGGTGAGACCCAGACGATCAGCCGCGACGAAGGCCTGCGCGAGACTTCCCTGGAAGCTCTGGCAGCGCTCGATCCGGTGCCGGGTCAGGAAGTGCACACGGCCGGAACCAGCTCGCAGGTGTCCGACGGCGCCGCCGTCGTCATCATGGCCAGCAAAAAGGCAGTTGATGAGCTCGGCCTGAAGCCGCGTGCCCGGGTGGTTGCGACCACTCTGGTTGGCGTGGATCCGGTCACCATGCTGAAGGGTCCGATCCCGGCGTCCGAGAAGGTGCTCAACCAGGCAGGCCTGACGGTGGACGACATCGATACCTTCGAGGTGAACGAAGCCTTCGCTTCGGTGGTGCTGGCCTGGGAAAAAGCGGTCGGCCCGGATCCGGACAAGGTCAACCCGAACGGTGGCGCCATCGCCCTCGGCCACCCCACCGGCTCGACCGGCGCCCGGCTGATCACAACCGCGCTGCATGAGCTGGAACGCTCCGGCGGTCGTTATGGGCTGATTGCCATGTGCTGTGGCGGCGGGCTCGGGACCGGCACCATCATCGAACGGATCGACGGCTGAGCCATGTTCCGGATCGGCATACATGCGGGACCGCAGGACCTCGCCGTCGACGAGATGAAGCGACTCTGGCGGACCGCGGACGACAGCGGCTTTCACTGGGTGTCGGTCTGGGATCATTTTTACGCGAACCCGCTGGTGGACCGAAACAATCCCTGCTTCGAGGGGGTGGCCGCCATGTCTGCCCTGGCAACGCTGACCGACAACGTGCAGGTCGGTTGCCTGGTGTTCTGCGCGCTGTTCCGGCCGCCCGGCGTGCTGGCCAAAGCGGCGGTCACCATCGACCACCTGTCCGGTGGCCGCGCGCAGATCGGGGTCGGCGCAGGGTGGCTGGAAGAGGAGTTCCGGGAGTTCGGTTACGGCTTTCCGCCGCTGGGCAAACGGCTCGATCAGCTCGAGGAAGCGCTGGCCATCATCCGCTCGCTGCTGAACGACGAAGAAACCACCTTCAACGGCGAGTACTACCAGGTGCAGGGTGCTGTCTGCGGTCCGCGGCCCGTCAACGGCAAGCTGCCCATCTGGGTGGGTGGTCGGGGCAAAGCACGAACGCCGCAGCTGGCGGCGCGCTACGCCGACGGCTTCAACATGCCTTACCTGGCACCGGACTCAGTGCGCGATCGTCTCGAGCGGGTTGCTGCTGCCTGCGAGGCGATCGGCCGGGATCCTGGCGAGATCGAGTCGAGCGTCAACGTCGGTTTTTACCTCGGCGACAGAGCGCCGGAGGTGAATCCGGAGGGCAGCCTGACCGGTTCCACCGCGCAGGCGGTGGATCGGATCGGCGAGTATGTGGACAGCGGCGTGCAGGGGCTGAACATCGCCATCCGGCCGCCGGTTGATTGGGACGCGCTTGCGCAGTTCATCGAAGAGGTGATGCCGCACTTCGCTGACTGACGCCGCTACTGCACGTTCAACCGGTTGTTGCGCAGAGACTGCATCTGCAGCTCGATGTCGGCAAAGCGCTCGCGGATCAGCTTCAGCAGCTCGTCGCCGGCGTAGCGATCGAAGACGATGGTCTCCACGGCCTCGGCAGCCTTCAGGCGCTGGATCTCCGGATCAGCAGCCAGTGCTTTACGGCCGAGCTCAATCAGCTCGGTTGTGCGCTGGCCTTTCCACCAGGCCCAGGCCTTTGCCGCCTCGAAATCCACGGCGTGACGACGGGCGCGCACCTGATCCAGGCGCCCGCTGAACTCGCTCAAAAACTCCGTTGCTGCCGGTTCGATCTCCTCCACGGCGAAAATCCTCAGCCGCACGGCCAGCGCCATCTGCAGGGTGCTGCTCACGGCGTCGGCCTCGTCGTCCGTTTCTGCTTCGGTTTTCAGGCTCTGAAACATGGTTCCATTCGTCCTTTCAGGGTTGATCTACCTTAGGTGGACGGCGGGTTGCGCACCGTGCTGCGCCGGTCAGGAAAGGGTCCGCCGAGGACAGCCGAGCCGAATGGGCTTCCTAACGCGTTGAAAATTAAGCAAAAAATATCAAGATACTTGGTCGTGTTAGGTTCAGCTCAAGACGCTGCGAGGTCAGCACCAGGGCGCCTGGAGCCAGGAGGTTCAGACGTGGAACTGCTCGAGATCGACGAGACCACAGAAGACACTTTTTATCGCTGTCTGCACGACGAGATTCCGGCCGATCCTCGGGTGATAGCGATGCGCAAAGACTGGCGCGCGCGATTTCAGCCGCTTGGTCATCGGGCGAAGGTGCTGAAAGACGATGCGGGCCAGGTGGTCGGGCTGACCAACTACATACCGGTTGAGCATTCGCCGTACGAAGGCAGCAACCTCATGGCCATCCTCTGCATGTGGATCCACGGCTATGACCATCTGATCGGTAACCAGCAGGCGAAGGGTTACGGCCGCTTCATGCTGGCCGGGATCGAAGCGGACGCCCGCCGCGCTGGCATGGACGGGCTGGTGGTCTGGGCCAAGGACTACGATGCCTGGAACCCGGTGAGCTTCTATGAGCACATGGGCTTCGAGCGGGCCGACCAGGACGGCCTGGATGTGCTGGCCTGGAAGCCCTTCAGCCAGTCCGCTCAGGCACCCGCGTTCCTGAAGCGGAACACGCTGATCGCCAGGGAAGCACCGGAGGACGGCCGGGTGGCGGTTACCCTGTTTTCCAACGGCTGGTGTGGTGGCGGCTGCCAGCTCTGCATGATGGCGCGGGACGTCAGCGACAAGCTGCCCGACGAGGTGGCACTCACTGAGGTGCTGGCCTGGGACAAAGACGACATGCGCGAACGGGGCGAAAGCATCGATATGCTGTATGTGGACGGCGAAGCGTTCAGGCCGGATGGCCCGCCGGCCACGGCCGCGGAGCTCGAAGCAGCGCTGCGGGCGCACGCACGCACCCGCAGCAGCTGATCAGATCCGGGAGAAGGCGACGATCCGGGCATGATTGCGGCTGGTGGAGATCAGCCGGATACCCGTCAGCAGGGCGACCACCGTCAGCCCGAGGGTCATGCCCATCCAGTAGCCCGGCACGCCGCGAGGCTCCAGGCCGAGCCAGCCGAAGCACAGCGCGGCACCCAGCGGCAGCGCCAGGAACCAGAAGCCGACCAGCGAGTAGACCATGGGCATTCGCGTGTCCTTGTAGCCGCGCAGGGTGCCGCCCATGGTGGCCAGAGTGTCGTCGACGATCTGGTAGACGGCGATGAAGATCATCAGCGAGGCCGCCAGCTCCAGAACCGGTGCGTCCTGGGTGTAGATCCCGGCGATCTGATAGCGGAACAGGATGAGCGTGGCGGACACGGCCACGGCGTAGGCGATGGAGACGATGAAGGCGGTCCTGCCGACGAAGGCAGCGCTGGCGTAATCCCGGGCGCCGACGTAGAAGCCGACCCGGATGCTGGCTGCCGCACCGAGCGTGCTCGGCAGCACGTAGGTGGCCCAGTTGACGTTGCCGGCGATGCTGTTGGCTGCCAGCGCCACCACGCCCAGGGATGCGATGGACAGGCCGATCACGGAAAACACCGCCATCTCCAGAAAGATGGTCAGGCCGATGGGCACGCCGATTTTCAGGATGCTCTTCTGAATCTGCCAGTCCGGCCAGTCGAAACGCTCGAGGATGCGGGTGGCCGAGAAGTAGGGCCGGCGCAGCAGGCCGATGATCAGCAGCAGTTCCACCCACCAGACCGCCGTCGTCGCCCAGCCGCAGCCCTCGCCGCCGAGCTCCGGCGCGCCGAAATGGCCGTAGATCAACACGTAGTTGAGCGCCGCGTTCACCGGCAGGGCCAGCCCGGCGATCACCATGGGCGGAATCGTGCGGCCGAGGCCCTCTGCGGTGTAACGGAGCACGATGTAGATCTGCACCGCCGGCAGGCCCCAGGCAGTCGCATCCAGATAAGCCTGCGCCACTTCCAGGGCACCCGGATCCACCTGCACGTAAGCAAAGATGGGGGCTGCATTGGTGACGACCAGAACGCAGAGGGCGGAGGCGGCGATGCCGAGCCAGAGCCCCTGCCGCACCTGGGCACCAGCGTCCTGCACAGCACCCGATCCGCGCAGCTGCGCGACGATGGGCGTGATGGCCATGGTGAACCCGGTGGTGAGCATGAACACCGGCCAGAGAATCGAGCCGCCCAGGGCGACACCGGCAAGGTGGGTGGAGTCGTAGCGGCCGGCCATGGCGGTATCGATGAAGCCCATAGCCATGATGAAAAACTGAGTAGCGACCATGGGCGCGCCCAGGCGGACCAGGGCTTTAAACTCGGTCGAGAAGCGGCGCGGTGCAGCCGGCTGCGGGTCCGTAGCGGCTTCGCTCAAATGACGAGCTCTGCTCTGAGCCTGGCAATCGCCTCGTCGTCGTAACCGATCTCGCGCAGGATCTCCGCCGTGTGCTGGCCGTGCTGAGGCGGTGGGCGCTGGGTGTCCGGGCCGTCCGCATCCGTCTGGTAGCCGGCTCTGACCAGATCCACCGAAGCGCCTTCCTCTGTGGGCGCCGGTAGGCGAATGAACGCCTGCCGGTGCTCGAACTGCGGGTCAGTGACGACCTCCGAGTAGCTGCGAATGGGCGCTGCCGGAACGTTTTCCGCCGCGAAGATTTCCAGCCACTCGGCATTGGTCTTGCCGGCCAGCTCGGCGGCGATGATGTCTCTGACCTCGTCGTAGTGCTTCATCCGCTCCGGGGCGGTTTTCAGCCGCTCGTCGTCGAGCACGTCCTCGCGGCCGATGGCCCGGAACAGCGCCGCTGCCTGCGGCTCTTTCAGAGCGACCAGGTTCAGGTAGCCGTCACGGGTCTCGAAGCTGTTGGCGGTGGGCTGGCCTGTGGGCGACTTGTTGCCGAACAGCTCAGGCGTCACCCCTTTGATCAGGTAGTTACTGACCTGTGGCGTCTGCAGCACCATGGCGGTGTCCATCATCGCCACGTCCAGATGCTGGCCCTGGCCGGTTGCCAGGCGCCTGTAGAGCGCAGCGGATATCGCGAAGGCGGTGTTCAGCGCCGTGCCCATGTCCACCGGCATGTAGCCGGTCCTGGTCGGGCCGGTTTCCGGGTGGCCGGTGATGGACATCATGCCGGACGCTGCCTGAATGGCGCCGTCGTAGGCCGGGGTGCCGGCCTTGGGCCCACCCTGGCCGTAGCCGGAGATGGAGCAGTAGATGAGATCCTGCTTCAGCGCCTTGAGCTCGGCGTAGCCGAACCCGAGCCGATCCATGACGCCCGCTCTGAAGTTCTCGACCACCACGTCCGCTTCTTTGACAAGCCGATGCACGATCTCCGTAGCCTGAGCTGACTTCAGGTCGAGGGTCAGGCTGCGCTTGCCCAGGTTGCAGCTCATGAACGAGGGCGACATGCTCGGGTTGGAGCCGGGCGTGTCGTTCAGCAGGCCCCTGGTCTGATCACCGTTGGTGCGCTCTTCGATCTTGATGACGTCGGCGCCCAGCAGCGCCAGCTGCTGAGTCGCAAAGGGACCGGCGAGCACCTGGGTAAAGTCGATGATGCGGATGCCGCTGAATGCTTGTGCCATGCGCTTTCGGGCAAGCTGATATCGCCTTGGCGATCAGCTGCGTTTTCATGGAGGGGAACCGCTGATCTTAACCCAAAAAGATGCCGGTAAGGCCAGCCCATTGCCTGCTTAAAACTCTTGCATTCATCAGCGCGTGTTCTAAGATTTGCCGCGTGTCGGGCTGAACAGTTAAGGAGGTGATCGTGGTTTTACTTCAGGTAGGAGGAATGATCGCTTAACTTCGAGATCATTTCTCGAACCTTCATTGTTGCGGCATGGATCAACCGGACCCTCGTAGCGTTACGGCGCTAGCAGAGGGTCACCACACGGTGCCGGCCCCGACTAATGAAAAAGCGCACGGGCTCCTTCGGGAGCCCGTGTTTTTTCTAGGTACCGGAACTGGTCGCGGTTTCCGGTCCCCCCGGATCCGGCCGGTCGCTCAGCAGCCGGTAGATGCCCACCGTAAACAGCGGGATCAGGTAGACGAACAGGAAGCCCCACGCGATCCCGCCGTAGCCTCTCGCGATCAGATCAACGATGCCGAACTCCGAGAGCAGGCTGGCCACGATCAGAGCGAAGCCGGCGATGCTGGCATGGTGAAGGCGAGTCAGCGGCGTCGCTCTGCGCTCCTGCCACCAGGTGTCGATGCGCTCGATGAAGCCCTGTATGTTGCCTGCCCCGGTCTCGATGAAGGTGCCGAACAGGACGATGAGGTAGAGGCCGAACAGCAGCGGCAGGCCCAGGGCCTCGAACTGGCTGTAGACGGGCAGCTCGGCATCGAGGATGCCGGGGTACGCGCCAACGAAGCTGAGGTGGAAGAGAATGCCGGGGAACATGGCGATCACCCCGCCGATCAAGCCGGACGTCCAGGCCTGTTGCTCCGTTTCGATGGCCCTGGCCGCGTAGAGGATGACCGGCACCGCGGACACGTTGTAGAGCGCGTACTGCAGGCCACCCACCATCCAGCTGCTGTCGATCTGCCAGTCCAGCTTGCCCTCCAGGTCAGCCGGGCTCAGCCCGGTCATCACCGCGACGAAGTAGCTGAGAAAAACGACGTAGAGCAGCACGCTCCAGGAGGCCAGCACCCGGGTGATCAGCTCGCGGCCGAAGAAGGTCAGCAGCACGACGAACACCAGCATCACCACCGCGCCGGTGCGCGAAGGCAGGCCGAAGCTGTCCTGGAGAATGCCACCGGCGGCAGAACCCATCACCGCCAGCACCAGCACGAACAGCACCAGCAGCACCAGCTCGAAGAGCACCCAGGCGCGACCGAGGAGCAGGCGGAAAAAGCTGCGGTAGTCGTAGGTCTGGTAGCGCACGGCCAGCGCCAGGGTGGTGGCAAATATGGCGGAGACCAGCAGGGTTGCCAGCAACTGACCCAGAAAACCGTTGGCGATCCCGTGCCGGGTGAAAAACTCCACCAGCTCTCTGCCGGTGCCGTAACCGCCGCCGATCATCACCGATTGAAGCACCGCCCCCGGCAGGAAGTAGATGGAGAGGAATCGCATCATGAGCGGCTCACAAGGCAGCGGAAGTGGCTCGGATGCTAAGCCAGATTGCGCGGGAAGGGCAATCGAGGGACACTCGCCGCAGGTTGAATCGATACTGTTGAAGGGGGACGAATGCACACGTTTGCGGATCCGATCAGGACGGCCGTACGCCTGGCTGGCGATAAGGTCGGAGTCATCGATGGGGAAGCCTCGTTCACCTTCAGGACGTTGCACGAGCGGTGCGCAAAGCTCGCTGGCGCGTTGGCTGGCCTCGGCCTGCAGAAGGGTGACCGGGTGGCCATTCTGGCCGGCAACGGTCACCGCTACATCGAAACCTACGTCGGCGTGCCTGCGGCCGGTTTCGTCGTCGTGCCCCTGAATACCCGACACGCGGAACCGGAGCTCAAGTACGCTCTGGAAGACTCGGAAGCCAGAGTACTGATCGTCGATCGGGATCCAGGCACCCTGGCGGATGTGGTCGAGCACGTGGTGATGATCCCGGACGCTTACGAGTCCATGATCGATGGAGCGGACGCGATCGAGCTCGGCACCGACGTCAGCGAAGATGATCTGGCCGGCTTGTTTTACACCGGTGGCACTACGGGAAAGTCCAAAGGGGTGATGCTTTCGCACCGGAACCTGATCGCCAACACCTATCACTATCTGGTCTCCATTCCGCAACGGGCGGAAGACGTGATGCTGGTGATGGCGCCCATGTTTCACGCTGCAGGATCGAACGGCATCCTCGGCAACATCTGGACGACGGGCGTGCAGATCACCCTGGATGCCTTCGATCCGGCTCGGGCGCTGGATCTGATCGAGCAGCATCAGGTGACGGAAACCCTGGGCGTGCCGACCATGCTCGCGGCAATCGCCGAAGAGCAGCACGCGCGGCCGCGGGAGACCTCGACGCTGCGGATGATCGCGCACGGCGGCTCGCCGATCGCTACCGAGGTGCTGCGGCGTACGCACAGCGCCTTCCCCACCGCGCAGCTGAACGAGGTGTACGGCGCGACGGAGCTGTCGCCACTGACCACGGTGCTGATCGGCGAAGAGGACATCATCGACGACGATCGAGCCCGCTCCTGCGGGCGCCCCGTGCTCGGCAACGACATCCAGATCCTCAACATCGACGGGGAGGCGGTGGAGCCCGGCTCGGTGGGCGAGGTGGTCGTGCGCGGTCCGAACGTGATGCAGGGATACTGGAATAAGCCGGAGCAGACGGCCAGCGTGCTCAAGAACGGCGCTTACTGGACCGGCGATCTGGGCTACATGGACGAAGCCGGATACCTGTTCCTGGTGGATCGCAGCAAGGACATGATCGTTTCCGGCGGTGAGAACGTGTACTCCACCGAGGTGGAGGAAGTGATCTACCAGCACCCGGCGGTGCTGGAGGCTGCCGCGTTCGGGGTGCCGGACGAAAAGTGGGGCGAAGCGGTCTGGGCGGTGGTGGTGCCCCGGGAGTCTCATCACAACATCGATCCGAGCGAGATCATCGATTTCTGCCGGGAACGGATCGCCGGCTACAAAGTACCGAAAGGCATCGATCTGCGCGCCGATGCGCTGCCGAAGTCCGGCCCGGGCAAGGTGCTGAAGCGGGAGCTGCGCGCGCCTTACTGGGAGGGCAAAGACCGGGCAGTGAACTGAGCCGGGGCAGGTTTGCTTATGACTGATCGGGTCGCCCACGATGCGCTGCTGGAGCTGGTGGTGTGCCTGTTCGAGGCGAACGGCCTGTCCCGGGAGATGAGCGAGGTGGTGGGCCGTGGCTTCGTCGATGCGGAGCTGCTCGGTTTCCGTTCCCATGGCGTGATCAAGGTGCCGACCAACCTGAAGTGGTTGGGCAGCGGTGACACCCGCGCCGCCGGCGAGCCGGAAGTGCTGATGGAACGCCCGGCGGTGGCGAACTGGGACGCCAACGGGCTGCCCGGCCATTGGGCGATGCATCGAGCCCTGGAGCGGGCAATCCCGCGGGCGCGGGAGCTTGGCGCCTTCACCATGACCCTGCGGCGCTGCCAGCACGTGGCCTGCCTGGCATCGACCCTGATGCCCGCGATCGAGGCGAAAATGATCGTGCTGATGATGGTGAGCTCACCTGACGAGGCTTTCGTCAGCCCCTTCGGCGGCGCCGAGCGGCTCTTTTCCAACAACCCGGTTGCGCTGACGGCGCCGGGTCCCGGCTATCCGGAAGCGTCACCCTGGCCGATCCTGTTCGACGTCAGCATGGCCATCACCGCCGGCAGTCAGGTGGCGCGCGCAGCACGCCTCGGCCAGCGGCTCGCCGAGCCGGCCATAAAAAGCACAGCTGGCGAGATAACCGATGATCCAGCGGCGCTCAGCCAAGGTGGCTCGGTGATGCCGATCGGCGGGGTCGGGCACGGTCACAAGGGCCACGCGCTGACCATCATGACGGAGGTTCTCAGCCAGACCCTCGGCGGCTACGGCAGATCGTCGGAGCGACCGGAGAGCGAGTTGAACAGTGTCTACCTGCAGGTGCTGGACCCGGCCGCATTCGGCGCCGCGGCCGACTACGATCGGGAAATCCGTCACCTGGTGAACATGGTGGAATCGAGCCCAGCGGATGAGCCGGCAAAGCCCGTGCGCATGCCCGGCCGCAATGCCTGGACGAATCGCGCCAGGCAGCTCGAGGCGGGTGTTGAGCTCGATCCCGGGGTGCTGGCGGCACTGGCGCCGTTTGCAGCCGCGGCCGGGCTCGAGCTGCCGGATCTGCTCAGCTGACGCAGGGACTCAGCTGACGCAGCGACGCTAGCCTGAGGCGGCCGCCCTGCGCATGGCTTCCCGGAACTGCTGCAGCTCCTGATTGCCGGGCTGCTGGCTGATGAGCCGATCGAGCAGCGGCAGCGCCTCGCTGAAACGGCCCTGGTCACGCAGCATGGTTACCGCGGCGATCAGCAGGTCCGGATCGTCCGGCCAGCGCTGAAGCAGGGCGTTCAGCACCACCAGCGCCTGGTCCGTATCACCGCTGTCGTTCAGCGCGATGGCCCAGGTATAGGCGTACTGGCGTTGCCCCGGCGCTAACCTGGCAGCGTGCTCCAGCTGCGGCAGGCCGTCCGCCATCCGACCCTGTCGGAACAGCCACAGGGCGTAGGCATAAGCCACCTCCGGCTGGTCGGGTGTCAACGCCAGCGCCTCTTCGAGCAGCGGCCCGCCTTCGAGATCGCGCCCGGTAGCGCGGTACAGGTCGGCCAGCGAGACCAGTCCCGGCACCCAGTTCGCCTGCAGGGCCAGCGATTCCTGGAGCGCCGCCTCGGCAGCCGGCAGCTGGCCGAGGGCGGCGTAGGCGCCGGCCAGGTTGGTCAGCGTCTCCGGGTAATCCAGATTGAGCGCCTGCTCATCGATCCAGGTGAGCAGGTGCGGCTCGAGGCGCTGTCGGTAGCTCGGATCCGACTGCAACGTCGGCAGCAGCGCTGACACGGCCTGATGTCGGACTGCGCGCAGCTCATCCTCCAGCAGGGGTGCCAGCAGGCGCCAGGCGCGTTCTGGGGTCAGGCTGGCCGCGGCCAGCGGTGCGGAGAATCGAAGCAGGGGCTCGTCCTTTCTGGCCAGACGGATGGCATCCATGGTGTAGCCCCGGTTGTAGGCGCCGAGCCTGGCCAGGGCCGATGCCCGAACCATGATCGGCTGCGCCGGATCCGCCACCAGCTCTGCCAGCTGCGCGTCTACAACCGGCACCCCGGCGTCAGCGGCACCGAACGGCAGAGCGAAGTGCGGCCGGGGCCGATCGCCGAAGCGTTCGTCGATCACGTTTGCCGCCCAGCGGGCATCCCGGTCCGTGTGGCAGACGGTGCAGGGTTCCGGGACCCCCATGGTCAAGGCGAGATCGGGACGCGGAATCCTGAAGCTGTGATCACGACGATCGTCCACGCTCATGTAGGTTTTTGCGGGCATGTGGCAGGAGACGCAGGCTGCCCCCTCGCTGCCGGGTGCGTGGAAGTGGTGGTCGGGTGAGTCGTAGCTCGTGGCTGCGGCGGCGGCCGCTGCGAACGCTTCTGGAGGGCTCGCCTGATGGCAGAAGGTGCAGGTCTCGTTGCCGGGGCGCTTCAATTCCGCGCTGTGCGGGTCGTGGCAGTAGCTGCAGGTGACGCCGGCCAGATGCATGCGGCTCTGCAGGAACGAGCCCCAGACGTAGACCTCATCCAGGATCTGCCCGTCCGGGTGGTAGAGCCCGGGAGAAATCAGCCGCGGCGAGTAGTGATCGAGGAAAGCCTTCGCTGGTTGGAACCCCTCGGCGATCTGGCCCCTGCGGGCGTGGCAGGGCGCGCAGGCGTTGATCTGCTCGGGCTGCGTCTGCAGCGACAGCAGCGGCACGGTTTCAGGATCGGCCGCATGGGCGGAGCCGGGGCCGTGGCAGGCCTCGCAGCTCACGTCTTCCAGCTCGAACGTGGTCTGGTAGCTTCGGGTTTCCGGATCGTAGCCCTTGACGACGCCGGTGGAGTGGCAGTCGGCGCATTGGTTGTTCCAGCGGTTTGCCCGACCCCGCCAGTGCATCGGGTCGCCTACCGGGTAGGCCTGCTCGTGGAGGTTGAACCAACGCTGGCCGCCGGACTCCAATCCTCGGCTGTCCCAGGCAATCGGGTGCGTCTGCCAGGCGCCGTCGCCGCCATCGATGACGTACTGCTGCAGCGGCTCGACGCCGAAGGTGAAGCGGGGCCGTCGCTGCTCCGTACCCGACCGTTCCTGGAACGAGAGCCCCTGATCGTCTCTGCTGATCAGGGTGTCGTCGAGCTCGACGCCGCGGCTGGCGAGCGAAGAGTCCGCGGTGGCGACCTGCAGCGCGAGATCGTGGTGGGAGTTCTGCCACAGCTGATAAGCTGCCTGATGGCAATCGGCGCAGGCGGCGCTGCCCACATAGGCCGCGTCGGTTGCCGGTCCCGGGGTCTCGGTGCTGGCGACCGCGCTTTCGCTGCCGCCGTCCGGACCTGGCTCGGTGCAGCCGGCAACGGCAGCCAGAAACGTCACGATCAGGGCGGAGCGTCGAGCTGATGACGCGAGGAGTAGAGCGGTAACCTGCATGGTGGCGGAGCATAACAGGATGAGGTGGACGACATGAGTTCCCTGGAACGGGACTTCGCGACGCTGGAAACGGACCTGCAGGCGCTGCTCGGCCTGCTCGAGGAAGCTGAGGAGACCTTCTGGCGCAACACGCTGGCGCGTGGCCTGCGGCAGGTCAAGGATCAGAAGCTGGCGGGCGCCACCTACATACTCGGCTGCTACGGCGGCGTGGAGACCTTCTCCGATCTGGTGATCGGCAGGAAGTTCGAAGCCAGCGAGCCGCTGCGCTTCCGCAACCTGAACGCCCGCCTCTCGCACCTGCGCACCCGGACTTTCGATTCCGCCAACGCCATCGCGGCTCGCCGCAGCTGGTAGACTCCCGGGCAGTCGAGAGAGAGGGACCATGAGCGAAGCTGACTGGATTGATCTGCGCAGCGACACCCTGACCCGGCCGACCCCCGATATGCGAGCGGCCATGCACGCCGCTGAGGTAGGGGACGATGTGTACGGAGAGGACCCGACGGTCAACGCGCTGGAACAGCTGGCCGCCGGAATGCTCGGCAAGGAAGCGGGGCTGTTCCTGGCTTCCGGCACCCAATCGAACCTGGTCGGGTTGCTGACCCATTGCCAGCGTGGCGACGAGTACATCGTCGGCGGGACTGCGCACACTTACCAGTTCGAAGGCGGCGGCGCAGCGGCGCTGGGCGGAATTCAACCGCAGACCCTGCCGTTCGCAGAGGACGGGACGCTGGATCTGGACTCGGTGGAAGCCCTGATCAAGCCGGACAACGTGCACTTCGCCAACACGCGCCTGCTCTGCCTCGAGAACACGCAGGACGGCAAGGCGACGGCGGCGCCGTATTTTGCCGAGGCGCGGGCCCTGGTCGACCGGCATGGGCTGGGTCTGCACCTGGACGGCGCCCGCTACTTCAACGCGGCGGTGGCGACGGGTGGCTCCATCGACGCCATTGCATCACCCTGCGACACCGTCTCGATCTGCCTGTCGAAGGGGCTCGGCGCGCCAGTCGGTTCGGTGCTGGTCGGGCCTGCTGACTTCATTCACAGAGCCCGGCGTTGGCGGAAGATGGTAGGCGGCGGCATGCGTCAGGCCGGGGTGATCGCGGCGGCCGGGATCTACGCGCTCGAAAACAACGTTGACCGGCTCGCTGAAGATCACGAAAAGGCGGAGCTGGTTGCGGCGGCGATGAACGCACGCTTTCCGGCCGCAGCCGTCGCCAACACCAACATGGTGTTTGTCGACCTGCCGGCTCCAACCTTCGCCGCGCTGCGCGAAGCGTTCGCCGCGAGGCAGATCCGCATTAACCGGAATCGCTGGGTCTTTCACCTCGATGTGAGCTTCGACGCCGTGGCGCGGCTTGTCAGCGTCATCGAGTCGGTGCCGCTGGGCGCCGAGGTCAGCGCCGGCTGATCCAGCTCGCTCATGCGGACTACCGGCGGCTGGTCGCTGGGCCTACACTCTGTGCTCTACAGAAAACCTGGGAAGCGGATATGAATAACTACCTCGCGGTGGCGTTGAGCCTGATGGCGCTTTGCATCCTGCCGATGAGCGCTGAGGCGGAGGAGGGTGCGCAGCCGGTGAGCGGCCGCTCCATGGTGGCGACCGAGTACGGCATCGTTGCTGCCAGCCAACCGCTGGCTGCGAGGGCGGGCGTTCAGGTGCTGGAGCGCGGCGGCAACGCGATCGACGCCGCCATCGCGGCGAACGCAACCATCGGCCTCATGGAGCCGACCGGCAACGGTATCGGCGGGGATCTGTTCGCTATCGTCTACCTGGCGGAAGAGGACGCGCTGTACGGCCTGAACGCCAGCGGCTGGTCACCAGCCGGCCTCGATCTGGAGTTTCTCCGCTCGCTCGGGCACGAAGAGATGCCGTTCAGAGGCATCCACTCCGTCACCGTGCCCGGTGCGGTGGCGGGCTGGCAGGCGCTCAGCGATCGGCTCGGCAAGCTGGCGCTGGACGAGGTGCTGGCACCGGCGATCTTCTACGCGGAGAACGGTTTCCCGCTGTCCGAGGTGATCGCCGGCGGCTGGGCGCGCAGCGAGAAACTGCTGTCGGCGCACCCGAACTCGGCGGAGACCTTTCTGGTGGACGGTCGCGCACCGGCTGCCGGTGAAGTGTTCCGTAATCCCGACCTGGCGCAAACGCTGAAGCGGGTGGCAGCAGAGGGTCGGAACGGGTTCTACGAAGGTGCCACGGCTAAAGCGATCGTTGAGCTCAGCGATGCGGAAGGCGGCAGCCTGACCGCGGCCGATCTGTCGGAGTATGAAGCCGAATGGGTAGAACCGATCACCACAACTTATCGTGGCTGGACGGTTGCCGAGATCGGGCCCAACACTCAGGGCATTGCGGCGCTGATGATGCTCGACCTCATGGAGCGTTTCCCCATCGGCGAGTACGGGTTCCACAGCCCTCGCGCGCTGCACGTGATGATCGAGGCGAAGAAACTCGCCTACGCCGACATGCTGCACTACGTGGGTGATCCGAGGTTTTCACCGGCGCCCGTCGCGCAGATGCTGAGCAAAGACCACGCTGCCCGGCGCGCCGGGCTGATCGACCCGGAGCAGGCAGCCTGCTCGGTGACGCCGTCAGAGTTCCGGACCATCACCGCCGCGAAAGGCGGCGACACCATCTACCTCTCCACCATCGATCGCGACGGCAACATCGTTTCGCTGATCCAGAGCAACTACGCCGGCTTCGGCTCGGGGCTGGTGCCCAAGGGCACGGGCTTCATGCTGCAGAATCGCGGCGCGCTGTTCACGATGGAAACCGGGCAGCCGAACACGCTCGCGCCCCGCAAGCGCCCGCTGCACACGATCATTCCCGCCTTCATGTCCAAAGGCGACGTGAGGATCGGCTTCGGCATCATGGGGGGCTGGAACCAGGCGCAGGCGCACGCTCAATTCGTCGCCAACGTGGTCGACTTCGGCATGACCATTCAGGAGGCGCTGGAAGCCGGCCGCTTCACCAAGGGCAGCTTCGAGGGTTGCGACCTGCTGATGGAGACCCACATTCCCCAGGCAGCCCGGGACGAGCTGGCGGAGCTCGGCCACCAGATCGAGCCGATAGCGCCGCGAACCGGACGTTTCGGCTTCGGGCAGGCAGTGATGTCCGATGGCCAGGGTGTGCACTTCGGCGCTTCCGAGCCCCGGCATGATGGCGCGGCAATTCCGGAAGCACCGGGGGTGTTCAGCGCTTCAGATCGATGATGACCTTACACTGATCGGTGGGTGAGCGAAGCGCCTCGAAGACATCCGGCAACTCCTCCAGCGACACCACGTTGGTGATCATCGGCGAGCCGTCGACTCGCCCGTCGATCATCATCTGGATGGTGAAGTCCCAGTCCTCTTTGTCGTAGGCGACGGCCCATTGGATCCTGAGCTCCTTCGAGAAGGCGAGCAGCGGCACGATGTTGTCCGGGTGATCGCAGAGGCCGATCCCCATGATCAGGCCCCGCTTCGGTGCCCGCTCGATGCACTGCTGGAGAATGCCGGGGGCACCGACGCAGTCGAACTGAATCTCGGGCGCTCCATCGGTGATCTCAGCGAACTGACCCGCAACGTCCCCGGACGGATCGACGATGTCGTTGAAGCCCAGGGTGTTGGCCATCTTGATGCGCGCCGGTGACAGCTCGCTGATCACCACGTTCCTGGCGCCGAAGAACCGGCACCAGATGGCGCAGGCCAGGCCGATGGGCCCGGCACCGATGATCAGCACCCGCCGCTCGTCGACACCCTCAGCCATCTTCACCGAGTGCAGGCCGACGGCGAGGGGTTCCACCAGGGCGCCGTTCAGATCGTCCAGGGCGGCCGGGATTCGCACGACGCTGGCAGGATCAACCCTGACGAACTCGGCGTAGGCACCGGTCGCCGCGCCGAGACCGATGGTCTGGTCCTTGATGAAGGGCAGCGAAGTCACCCGGTCGCCGACCGCAAAGTCGCCGGTCGCCAGCGCCTTGCCAACCTCGACGATCTCGCCGGAAAACTCATGGCCGAACACCGTGTTCGGCGGTGCCATGAAGGGCCCTTCCCGGGATGCGTGTATGTCGGTGCCGCAGATGCCGCAATGCGATACGCGCACCAGCATCTCGTCTTCCGCAATCTCCGGTTTGTCGATGTCCTGGATGGACAGGGGGTCGCCGGGGCCCGTAAATACCGCCGCTCGCATTCATCGCCTCCTCAAGTGCACTGACGCAACAGTACTGCGTTCGCAGGGGTTGTGTCAGCTCAGGGTGTCATCACCACTCGGCCGACGGTCTGGCGGCTGTTCAGGCGAGAGAGCGCTGCCGGCAGCTCGTCGAACTCCACCACCGAGTCGATCAGCGGCGAGATGGCGCCTTGCTCCAGCAGCTCGGTGAGTTGCGCGTAACATTCCCGAAAAGGCGCCGGATCACGCCCCCAGTAGCCGCCCATGTGCACGCCGACCACGGAGTAGTTCTTGACCAGCATGTGGTTCAACGGGGCGGAGGGAATGTCGCCGCTGGCGAAGCCGATGACCAGCAGCCGTCCTTCCCAGGCCACCAGCCGCCTGGCCACGTCGAAGTACTTGCCGCCCACCGGATCGTAGACGACATCGACGCCGCGGCCGTCGGTCATGGCCATGACCCGCTCGTAGAGATCTTCGCTGTTGTAGTCGAGCACCTCGTCGGCGCCCAGCTGGCGACAGGCGGCGACTTTCTCCGCACCGCCCGCAGCAGCCACCACCCAGCAACCATGGTGCTTGGCGAGCTCTACCGCGGCGGAGCCGACGCCACCCGCGGCAGCCAGGACCAGGACCGTTTCGCCAGGCTGCAGCGCGCCGCGCAGGTGCAGGCCGAACCAGGCTGTACCGTAGGTGACGTGCATGGCGCAGACCTTGACGGGATCAGCGCTGTCCGGGATGAGCGAAGCCTGATCGGCCAGCAGGATCGCTTCTTCGGCGAAGGCGCCGCAGCCGTCGACGGTGGTGCCGATCACCCGGTCGCCCGGTTGGAACTGGTCGCTGGTTGAGCTCAGCACCTCGCCGACGGCGTACATGCCAGGCACGAACGGCGGCTCGAGCTTCACCTGGTAGCGGCCTTCGCACTGCAGGATGTCGGCAAAGTTGAGATCGGCGGCCAGCACCTTCACGTGCAGGCGTCCGGATTCGAGTTGCGGTACCTGCAGCTCTGTAGACTGCAACACGTCCCAGGGCAGGCCGAGCTCGGTGAGTTGCCAGCCGCGCATGTTCAGGCGAGCCTCGCGCTTGGCAACTCGTTCAGGCCGAGCTGCTCCCGTACGTCTGCGTTCGCTTCAGCCATGAAGCCATCCACCGGGATGCCGGTGCTGTCGGCGATCCTCACCATGCGCTGAAAGTTGCCGACCACGCTCGCTGCATCCACCATCTCCGCCTCTCCCAGGCGCTCGACCAGCGCTTCGCGAGCCGCGTCCAGATCAGCCGGATCTGCCAGCGCGGCATCGGTGAAGCGAAGCAGTTCCGGGCCGCCGGGAACCAGGCTGTCTGCGTTCCGTCCTTCGACGATCGCCTCCAGGTTGACCGCTTCTCCGCTCGACGTGCTGCTCCCACGGAGCATCAGGCTGTGCGCGTTGGTTCAGTAAAAGCAGTCGTTGTAGTAGGACGTACGGGCGGCCACCAGCTCGGTCTGCATGCGCGAGAGGGTCAGGCGGCCGCTCTTCGAGAAGTCGCCGACCTCGTAGGTGGGCAGATAATGCGCCTCGCTCAGGTTGTTCAGCCAACGCACCGCATCAGGAACCAGGCTCATGGCCCGGATCACGTGGCCCATCTGCGGCGCGCCGAAGTAGATGTCTGCCTCCCGCTCGGAGAGATTCTCCGGATAGATCATGGGCACCCAGGCGACGTCGACCGCCGCGCCCGGCGGCAGGTAGCCGTCCGGCTCACCGCTGACGGGTTCAGGCAGCGGCTCCAGCGGCAGGCCGAGCGCTTTGTGCAGGCTGTCGATGCTGGTCAGGTTGACGATCAGGCTGACCATCTCCACGTAATGGCCGTAGCTGAACGTGTCGCTGAGCAGGCTCTCCACGAAAGTGCGGGTCAGGCGGGCGGGATCCGTGCTGATCCGGTGCACGGCGTCGACCACCGTCTCCGGCAGGCCACCGTCAGGGCCATCGTGGCTGCCGCCCACCGCGTTCGGCGACAGGGCGGCTTTCCGTGCCAGGCACAGGGCGCAGTCATGGGCGGCTCTGCTCGCCGCAGCGATCGCGACCCGTTCCGCGCCCGTCCACCAGGAACCGGGCTCCGCCATGTACTGCCAGGCGCCGCGATGCGCCTCTGCTTTGTAGTCAGGAACCCGGTACGGCGAATCGGTGTAGTCGAACGCCACCGTCAGCTCACGGGGTCCAGGCGCAGGAAGTAACGGGGGGCGAAGCCCATCAGGAAACGCATGAAGAGCGGGATGGGCTGCACCTCGGTGTGCAGCCGTTCGTGCACGTCATCCGTAACGGGTACGGCCACGTAGTTGCCGCGCTCACCGTTGCGGGTGATGGCAACGTTGGGGTTGTCTCTGGTGTCGTTGTACCAGGATCGCGGCCAGTGATTGACCGCCACGTAAAGCGTGCCTTCGTCATCGATTGCGGACAGCACCCGGTCGTTCTGATTGCCGTCCGAGTCTGTAGTGGTGATCACCAGCGTGTTGCCGGCTTCCGGCTGGTAGTAGCCGAGCAGCGACTCGAAGAGCACAACGATGCCGACGTAGACCGCCAGCAGGATGCCGATGATTTTCAGGATCTTCATTGCGTTCTCTCTCCCCAGGTTCGGTCCATTCTAACCCGGCGGACGGGGAAACCCATCAATCGGGCTGGGCTTCTATCGGGCTGATCAGCGTGCCGAGGCGCTCGGTACTGGTCTCGATGGTCATGCCGGTGCTGGCGTTGAGTTCCGGCAGGTAGTGCAGCACGGCGACCAGATCACCGCTCCCCAGCGATCGTTGGGCGGCCAGCTCGAGGGCGATCGCCGTCGGGTCGGGTAGCTCGAGCTCGGCCTTCTGCTCGCCAGCGCTCACCGCCAGCGACAGCGCCTGTGTATCCGCCAGCTCGTCCGGCGTCGTCAGCCAGGGGCCGGCAGCCAGAGTTGCCGGGGAGAGGTAGTTGAGCAGCATGTAGCCGAGCACGTCATGGCCGTCCTCACCTGCCTGAACCGCCACCACCACGCCGACCGCGATGGGCTTCTCATCCCCTTCCGGAATGCGCAGGGGCCGATTGCTGCCACGAAGGAACTTGGGATCGACGCTGACCGGCTCGTCCCGGGCATCGTCGAACACGCAGAGCAGCTGCTCAGCATCCGGGATGGGCGTGCGCAGCTGAACTTTGTCGAGCCGGAAATCCGGTGAGACCTCGGCGGCGGTGTCGAGGGCGCGCACCAGGCCGTTGGCGGCCAGGAGCGCTTTCAGGGTGTCGTACTCCGGCAGGTGGCGACCGAGATCGACCACACGGCCTTCGATCACCGCGCCGAACGACGACTCCTCCCCCGCATTGAAGCTCAACAGCTGCAACCATCCCCCCTGGTTTGACCGTGCTCGGATGCGTGGTGAGAATTAACCACCCATTCAGCCAAGTCAATCGTGATCACCACCCCGGGGATCGCGCGCACGCGGAGTAACAATGCGCTCACTTTCTCGCACTGCGGTGCTGGTCGTCGCCTTCTGTTGGACACAGGCCGTACATGCGGCCAGCGTCCCCGATCCTGCGGCCGGTCCGTTTGCCGACCCGGACCAGGTGTCGCTCACCGACTACCTGCCGGCCGCCGATCCGGAAGCAGGATTCGATGAGACGGTGCCGAGGCCGGAAGCCATCATCGGGCACTCGATCGGCAGCGCCTTTGCGCGCCACGATCAGGTCGTCGCCTGGTTCGAAGCGCTGGCTGCAGGCTCACCAAAGGTGGAGCTGGTCGATCTTGGACGCACCCACGAGGGTCGCCGACAGATCACCGCCATCATATCCTCGGTGCGGAACATCGACCGGCTGACCGAGTTGCAGCGGGCCCATCTGGCCAACGAAGCGGACGCGCCGGTGTTCACCTGGCACGGCTACAGCGTGCACGGCAATGAAGCCAGCGGCGTGCAGGCGGCCATGGTGGTGGCCTGGTACCTGGCGGCCAGCCGGGACGACGAAGTGCGGGAGATGCTGCGCAACACGGTGGTGATGATCGACCCGGCGCTGAACCCCGATGGCTACGGGCGCTTCTCCACCTGGGCGAATCACGCAGCGGGCAGGGTGCACGTGGCAGATCCCGCGCATCGCGAGCGGAGCGAAGCCTGGCCGGGCGGGCGTGGCAATCACTACTTTTTCGACCTGAATCGGGACTGGTTGCTGCTGCAGCATCCGGAGTCGGTCAATCGCGTGCAGTTCCTGCAGAAGTACCGACCGCTGGTGATGACCGACCATCACGAGATGGGCAGCGATCGGACCTTTTTCTTCCAGCCCGGGGTGGAGTCACGCTGGCACCCGATGATCCCGGGCGCAAACAAAGCGCTGACGGAGCAGCTGGCGAGCTTTCACGCCCGATCTCTGGACAGAGCGAAACGTCTCTACTACCGCGGTGAGTCCTTCGATGACTTCTATCCCGGCAAGGGCTCCACCTGGCCGGACCTGCAGGGCACGGTAGGGATCTTGTTCGAGCAGGCCAGCACCCTCGGCCTGGTTCGGGAAACGGCCCAGGGCAGGATCAGCCTGCCGATGTCGATTCACAATCAGGTGCTGGCCACGCTGTCGACGCTGCAGGGCGCGCAGGAGTTGGCTGCAGAGCTGAGGCGATACCGGGGGGATTACCAGGAGCGCAAACATGTGCCCGGCGGCCTGCCGGACGCCTGGATATTCGACGACGGCGGCGATCCGAGCCGCGCTGCGGCGATGATAGAGGTGCTCAAAGGCCAGGGGCTCACCGTGTTCGGCATCACCGAGCCGGTGCGCGGCGCGAACGGCGAGTACCTGCCGGGCCGTGCCTGGGTAGTGCCGGTGCTGGGTGCCGAAGCGCCGCTGGTGCAGACCCTGTTCGAGGACGTGACCCGCTTCGAAGACTCCACCTTTTATGACGTTTCTGCCTGGTCCCTGCCGCATGCGTTCGGGGTGCGGGCAAGCCCGCTGTCGCGGGTACCGTCGAAGCTCGACGCCGAGAGCCACGTGAATCGGAACTACGGGATCAGCGGCCGCCGCGACGCGGTGGCCTGGGTCCTGCCCTGGGACGATTTCTTCGCGCCGACGGTGCTGGCGCGGCTGCAGGCTGCCGGTGTGCGGGCTCGGGTTGCGCTGAATCCGTTCGAGTCGACGAGCAGCGGGGAGCCGGTGCGCTTCCGGCGTGGCGCGGTGGTCATCCATGAGGCGGACGTGCCGGACATGGACGAACGCAAGCGGGACTATCTGGCTCGAATTGCCGCCGGCGACGCGGCGCTGGTCGGGCTGGACAGCGGCCGGTCCGGCAGCGGCCCGGACCTGGGCAGCCCGAGGCTGCGACCGCTGGAGCCTGCCCGGATTGCGCTGATGGCCGGCAGGGGCGTAAACGCCTACTCGGCCGGGAGCATCTGGCACGCGCTCGACGCCCGGCTGGGTTACCCGGTGTCGCTGGTGGAGCCGGAAACCCTGAGCGAGGCGACCCTCGGCCGGCATACCCATCTGATCATTGCCGACGGTGAGTACGAGCAGGTGCCGGAGGAGCTGGCGCTGGCCATCGGCCGTTGGACGGAAGCGGGCGGCGTGCTGATCCTCGTCCGGCGGGCGGCGACCTGGGCACAGACGCTCGGCTGGCTGCCGGATCCGAAGCTCGAAGATCCCGAGAAGCAACGCTTTGCCTACGGCGACATGGCGGCGCAGGACGGTGCCCAACAGGTGGGCGGCGCGATTCTCGCTGTCGAGCTGGATGAAACCCACCCGTTGGCGTTCGGCATTCGCGGCGCTCGCGTCGGCATGCTGAAGCGGGGCACCACGCTGCTGAAAGCGCCCTGGGACAATCCGTTCACCGTTGCCGGGGCGTACGCCAGCGCGCCGTTGCGCTCCGGCTACCTGCCCGAAGGGTTTGCCGACAGGATCAGCGACACCCCGTCGATTCTGGCGGTGCCCAGAGGGGAGGGTGTGATCGTCGCGTTTGCGGACGCACCGGCGTTCCGGGCGGTCTGGTGGGTGAGCCAGCGGCTGCTGGCCAACGCCATCAGCTTCGGCAGCGTCATCGATGCGCCGAGAGGTCGATACGGACCGGGCAGCACCGACCGCCCCCGACGCTGACTAGCGGGAGAAGGAGGCGTCCTGGGCCGCCGACTCGCTGCCGCTGGTCAACGCCTCCAGGCGTCGAGCGATGGTGCGTGGCGAGCCGGTGTTGCGGGCGAGCAGCTTGTAGAACGCCGGCACGATGAACAGGGTCAGCAGGGTGGCCATGGCAACCCCGGAGAAAATGACGATCCCCAGCATGTTGCGGCCGGACGAACCCGCACCGGTGGCGAGCATCAGAGGGATCGAGCCCATCACCGTAGCGATGGTGGTCATGATCACCGGGCGCAGGCGGATGCTGGCGGCCTCTGTGATCGCAGCCTCGAATTCCCGGCCGGCATCGCGCAGCTGGTTGATGAACTCCACGATCAGCACACCGTTTTTAGCGGCGATGCCGATCAGCATGATGACGCCGATCTGGCTGTAGATGTTCAGCGTCGAGCCGGTCAGGTACAGGCCGAGCAGGGCGCCGGCCAGCGCCATGGGCACGGTCAGCAGGATCACGAAGGGATGGATGAAGCTCTCGAACTGCGCGGCGAGCACCAGGAAGACGATGAGCAGGGCGATGCCGAAGGTGAACGCCAGGCTGCCTGAGGCTTCCTTGTACTCCAGCGACTCGCCCTTGTAGTCGATCTGGGCGAACTCCGGGAGCTCGGTGGCGACGGTCTCTTCCAGGAACGTCAGGGCATCACCCAGCGCGTAGCCCGGCGTCAGGCTGGCGCTGATGGTGATCGAACGCAGCCGGTTGTAGCGATTGAGGCTTGCCGCCCCCGCCGTCTCTTCCAGGTAGATGAGGTTGGCGAGAGGGATCAGGTCGCCGCTGGTGGAGGAGCGGACGTAGATGTTCTGCAGGTCGTCGGCCGCAGCGCGCTGGTCTTCCCGGGCCTGGAGGATGACGTCGTACTCTTCGCCATCCTGAACGAAGGTGGTGATCCGTTGCTCGCTCATCATGGCGCCGAGCGTACGGCCGATGGTCTCGACCGACACGCCGAGGTCGGCGGCCCGGTTCTTATCCACCCGCACCACCACCTGCGGCTGGGTCTCCTTGAAGTCGCTGTCGACGCGGGCGAGGCCCGGGTACTCTTCCGCCCGCTCCATGACGATGTCGCGCCACTGGGCCAGCGTCTCGTAGTTGGGTCCACCGAGGACGAACTGCACCGGCCGATCGCCGCCACCGCGCGACAGGCCGGAGCGGACGAAAGCGAAGGCCCGCACCCCGGGCACCTGCTGCCAGCTGGCCATGGCCCGATTGACGGCGTCCTGAGTGCTGATGGTGCGCTCCTGCCAGGGCATCATGCTGACGATGAACATGCCGGAGTTCGGCGTCGAGCTGCCGAAGGCGGGAACCCGGGACACCACGCGCTGCACCTCGCCCTCGCTGCGCATCTGCTGCAGCGGCACCTCGAGCTCGTCCATGGAGGTGATCATGCGCTTGATGCCGGTGCCCTCCGGCGCCACCACCCGGGCGAAAAACGCCCCCTGATCTTCTTTCGGCGCGTACTCCTGCGGCACCTGGGTGACCAGCCAGCCGGTGCCGGCGAGGATGCCGACGGTGATCAGCACGGCCAGCCAGCTGTGCGCCAGGAAGCCTCGCAGCGCCCGCTGGTAGCCCGACTCGAAGCGTTCGAACAGCCGATGCACGAACTCCGTAAACGGGTTTACCGTGGTTTTCAGCGACAGAAACTTCGAGCACATCACCGGCGTCAGTGTCAGCGCCAAAACGCTGGAGAAGATCACGGCAGCGGCAATGGTGACCGCCAGCTCGCTGAAGATCACGCCCAGGTTGTCTTCCAGGAAGATGATGGGCGTAAACACGGCGACCAGCACCGCGGTGGTAGCAACCACCGCAAAGCCGACCTGGCGCGCACCCTTATAGGCTGCCAGCAGGGGTTCCTCACCTTTCTCGATGCGCCGGTAGATGTTCTCCAGCACCACGATGGCATCGTCGACAACCAGGCCGATGCAGAGCACCAGGGCGAGCAGGGTGATCAGGTTGACGGAGAAGCCGAACAGGGCAAGGGCGATGAAGGCCGAGATCAGGCAGACCGGGATGGTGACCGCCGGGATCAGCATGGTGCGAAAGGTCCCGAGGAAGGCCAGGATCACCACGCTGACCAGCACCGTGGTGATGGCAATGGTCTGGTAGACGGAGTTGATGGCCTCGCGGATGAACAGGGAGTCGTCCTGGCTCGGGATCAGCTCCATGTGATCCGGCAGGGTTGCCTGCACCTGCGCGATCTCTGCCTTGACCGCTTCCAGCATCTGCAGGGTGTTGGCGGTGGACTGCTTCGAGACGCGCATGCCGACGGTTGTCTGCTGGTTGGAGCGGAAGGTCTCGCGGGTGTTTCTGGGCGCCAGCTCCACCGTCGCCACCTCGCCGAGCCGGATCAGGTGACCGTCGTCGCCGCGCCGGATCACCAGCGCCCGGAAGTCTTCCGGCGTTCGGTAGCTGCGTTCCAGGCGAACGCGGAACTCCATGGCCTCGCCCTCGATCCGCCCGGCTGGCAGCTCCAGGTTCTCTCGACGGAGCGCCGCCTCGATGTCGGTGACGGTCAGCTGCCGGGCGGCCAGCGCCAGCCGGTCCAGCCAGATGCGCATGGAAGGTTTGGCGCCGCCGCTGGCTTGCACCGTGGAGACCCCGGGGATGACCGCGAAGCGGTCGACCACGTAGCGCTCCACGTAATCATGCAGCTCCATGAGCGAGAGCTCAGTGCTGGAGACGTTCATGTACATCACCGGCCTGGCGTCCGAGTCCGACTTGGCGACGATCGGTGGTTCCACGTCGTCCGGCAGCCGGCCCAGGACCCGGGAGACTCGGTCGCGCACGTCGTTGGCCGCTTCATCGATGTCGCGATCCAGCTGAAACTCGATGTTGACGCGGGAGACCTCGTCCATGCTCGATGAGCGGATGGTCTTGATGCCTTCGATGCCGCTGATCTGGTCCTCGATGACCTGGGTGATGCGGGTTTCGATCACGTCTGATGAGGCACCGACGTAGCTGGTGCTGATGGATACCGTCGGTGAGTTGATGTCCGGATACTCACGCAGCGGCAGGTAGTTGAAGGATAGGGTGCCGAAGGCCACCAGCATCAGGCTGATGACCGTGGCGAAAACCGGCCGCCGAACGGATACGTCAGAGAGCCACACGCTCAGCGGCCTCCCGGACCGGAAGGTGGGCCGCCGGGTCGGGGCCCACCAGCCACCCGCTCAGTGGTGACCGGCGCGCCGTCACGAATTTTGATGGTGCCTTCGGTGATGACCGGTTCACCCGGCTCGAGACCGTACTCCACCTCCACCCAGCCCGATCGGCGCACGCCGGTGTTGATCTGCTGCATACCTGCCCGGCCTTCCTCGATGGTGTAGACGAACACCTGAGCCGAGCGTTGCAGCAACGCCGACTCAGGCACCATGAGCGCCTCCCGGGTAGCGGTGGTGAGGTGCACGGTGAGCAGCATGCCGGGCTTGAGCAGCAGGTCCGGGTTGTCGATATGGGCGCGCACCGTGGCTGCCCGGGTGTTCTGGTCCACCCTGGAGCCGACGGTTCGCACCGTCGCCTCGAACGATTGGTCCGGGTACGCGGAGCTCACGGCCGTCAGGGTCAGGCCGGGCCGCACCAGGTTCAGGTGCACCTCCGGGATCGAAAAATCGAGCTTGATGATGGCGAGGTCGTCCAGCGTCGTGATCGGGCTGCCGGGCGTGACCAGGGTGCCCTCGCTCACCTCGCGAAAGCCGAGCATGCCGGCGAACGGCGCGCGAATGAGACGATCCTCGAGCCGGGCGACAATGGACTGGTAGCGCGCCTCGGCAGCTGACAGGCGAGCCTGGGCTGCGTCCAGCTCGGACAGTGGCACCAGGTTGTCCGCCGCCATGGACTCCAGCCTGCGCGCCTGATTGCGGGCGTCCTGGGCGTTGGCTTCGGCCTCGTCGAGCAGCGCAGCCTGTTCGAGGTTGGTGAGCTCGACCAGCACATCGCCGGCCGCCACCAGCTGGCCATCGTCGAAGTTGACCCGGCTCACCGTGTCCGTGAGCTTGGCGGCGATGGTGACGGACTCGTTGGCCCGCGTGGTGCCGATTGCCTCCACCGTATCCCGGATCTCGCGGATCTCAGCCGGCGTTGTCACCACGAAGGTGGGCCCGCGGCTGAACCCGCCCGGACCGCCCGGGCCGCCACCCGCGCGGTCGTCGCTGCAGGCCGCCAGGAGCAGCGCCAGGGCCGCCAGGCAGATGGGCCAGCGAAGTCCGCCGGCAGCGCTGCGGTATGGGCGACGGCGTGGAAGCGGCAAAAAGACGTGCAATGGGCTCTGCCTTGGCTGACTGGCTTATAGAGTACCTGTTGGACCACGTGGGTGTCGTGCCGTTCGATGGCGTCGAGGAGACAGTCCCCCTAAACTGGCGCCTGCAGCTAACTTGTCCGCTCAGATGAACGAAAATTTTTACCAGCTCCTGCAGTACGCCTTCTCCAAGAACCCGGACGGCCCGGCCCTGCTGCTGCCGGAGGGCAGGGAGATCAGCTACCGGGAGCTCGCTGCGGAAAGCGTAGCCTATGCGACCCTGCTTACCGAGCTGGGCGTCGGCGTTGGCGACCGGGTGCTGGTGCAGACCGGGAAGACGCCGGAAGTTGTTGCCCTCTACCTCGGCTGCCTGCGGGCCGGCGCGGTCTACGTGCCGATCAACACCGCCTACACAGAGGCCGAAGTTGCCTATTTCTTAGGCGATGCGGAGCCGACGCTGTTCGTCTGCGCGCCACGGGACGCCGAGGGTTTTCAGGCGCTGGTTGAGGCGCAGTCGCTGCAGGCGCGCGTCCTGTCGCTCGGTGACGATGGCCAGGGCTCGTTGATTGATGCCCTGGCCGGGGTGGATCCCGATGCCGATGCCGGTCCGGTTGCAGCCCGCGCGGCGGACGATCTGGCCGCCATTCTCTACACCTCCGGAACCACCGGCCGCTCCAAGGGCGCCATGCTCAGCCACGGCAACCTGGCCACCAGCAGCGTGATGCTGGTGGACTACTGGGGCTGGCAGGACGACGACGTGCTGCTGCACGCGCTGCCTATCTTCCACGTGCACGGGCTTTTCATCGCCCTGCACTGCGCCATGCTGAAAGCAACGCCGATGATCTTCCTGCCCGGCTTCGACGCCGAGGCCGTCATCGCGGAACTGCCGCGAGCATCGGTGATGATGGGCGTGCCGACCTTCTACACGCGGCTGCTGGCCCAGGAGAAGCTGAGCGCTGAGCTCACCGCGCATATGCGCCTGTTCATCAGCGGCTCGGCACCCCTGACCAGCCAGACGTTTGCGGCCTTCGAGGAGAGAACGGGCCATCGCATCCTCGAGCGCTACGGGATGAGCGAGACCATGATGAACCTCTCCAACCCGCTGCTTGGCGAGCGGGTGGCAGGCACCGTGGGCTTCGCGCTGCCAGGCGTTCAGGTCCGCATTGCCTCCGAGAGCGGTGCGCTCTTGCCGGCGGGAGAGGTCGGAGTGATCGAGGTCAAGGGTCCGAACGTGTTCAGCGGTTACTGGCGGATGCCGGAGAAAACCGCGGAGGAGTTCCGGGACGATGGTTTCTTCATCACCGGCGATCAGGCGGTGATGGATGAAAGCGGTCGGGTGAGCATCGTCGGCCGGGAGAAGGACATGGTCATCTCCGGTGGCTACAACGTTTACCCGAAAGAGGTGGAGGTGCTGATCGACGAGATGCCGGAGGTGCAGGAGAGCGCCGTGATCGGGGTGCCGCACCCGGATTTCGGCGAAGGTGTGGTGGCGGTGATCGTGCCCGCGTCGGCCGACGTCAGCGTCGCGCAGACCGATTCGGCGCTCGATGGCCGGATCGCCCGGTTCAAGCAGCCCAAGCGGGTGATCAACCTGCCGGAGCTGCCGCGCAACGCCATGGGCAAGGTGCAGAAAAACCAGCTGCGGGAAAGCTACAAGGGCCTCTTCGAGGAGCCGGCATCATGACCCTGCTGACCATCGCCACCGCCATCCAGTTCATCATCCTGATCGGCCTGGCCATTGTGGTGCTGTCCCTTGCCCGGCAGGTTGGCATCCTGCATGAGCGCCTGAACCCAGCGGGCATGCAGCGCTCGCGCAACGAGATCCAGCCCGGCGAAGCGGTCCCGGGCGGGGCGCTGAGCGCGCTGTCTGGTGCGAGCACGGAGCTGCACGGCAGGCACAGCGCGCTGCTCTTCGTGTCTGCGGAATGTCCGATCTGCAAGAGCGTGCTGCCGGCCTTTGAGGACGCGGTGAGCGCTTCAGGCTTCGAGCCGCTGTGGGTAACCGATGGGCTGCCCGGACCGAGCGGCCAGCAGCCGGACTACAGCCGTTACGCAAACGAGCAGCGACTCGATGAGGACCGACTGATCGTCTCTCAGCAGCTGGGGCTGACGCTCGGAATTCAGCAGATCCCGGCGCTGGTGCTGATCGATGCGGAGCAGAAGCTCATCGCCCGTGAGGTTCTGAGTGGCCCACGGCAGGTGGCAACGATCTTTGCCGCCCACGCGTTGTCCCATCCCGCTTAAGCCGAGGCCAACCCTAGGGGCGAGAAGAGCAGGTACACGGCCACCATCGCCGTCAGCAGGATGCCGGCCACCGGATAGGCCCAGCGCCAGGGCGTCATATCGATTCGATGCGCCTCCGGCGGAACCAGGGCGGCTTCCCCAGCCCGCCAGGCGAACGCCGCCATGATTGAGAGCTCCACCGCGAACAGGATGGCGTACAGGTGAATGAAGTGGATGCCTGAATCCCAGACGAAGGTGAGGATGCCGTAGGCGAGCAGGTGAAAGCCGATGGCGGTCAGGGCGCCTGCGGCGGGTACCCGATGTCGGGTGCGGCTGGTCAGCACCGCCATGACCACGATGGCAATGATCGGGATGTTGTAGAAGCCGGTGAACTTCCTGATCAGCTGCCACACGCCTTCCGGGGCGTACTGCAGCATGGGCGCCACCAGGAAAGAGAACAGCGCCAGCACCGTACCGAACAGGCGCGCGGTGCGGATGAGAGACGCATCAGACGTCCCTGGCCGGAAAGGCGCCACCAGATCTACGGCAAAAAGCGTCGAGGCGCTGTTCAGCAGCGAGTTGAAGGAGCTGAGCACCGCCCCCAGGAGCACCGCCAGGAAAAAGCCGGAGAGCCAGCCCGGCAGCACGTCCGCTGCCAGCCGGGGGTAGGCGTCATCCATGCTGGTCAGGCCCGGGCCGTAGAGATGGAACGCGATCACCCCGGGAATCATCATCAGGAACGGAACGGCAATCTTGAAGAAGCCGGAGATCAGGACGCCTTTCTGACCCTCGGCCAGGCTGGCGGCGCCCAGCGTGCGCTGAATGACGTACTGATTGGTCCCCCAGTAGAAGAGGTTGGCGAAGATCATGCCGGTGAACAGGGTGCCGAACGGGGTGGGGTCAGTTGCCGCGCCGATGGCGTTCAGCTTGTCCGTGTTCTCCGTTGTCAGACGAGCCAGACCGCTCGAGAAGCTGCCGTCGCCCAGGCGGATCAAGCCGAGCACCGGCACCAGCACGCCGATGATGAGCAGGCCGATGCCGTTCAGCGTGTCGGAAACGGCAACCGCTTTCAGGCCGCCGAAGATCGCGTAGGCGGCGCCGATCAGGCCGATCGTCCAGAGCGTCAGCGCCAGGGCCTGTTCCCGCGGCATGCCGAGCAGGGCCGGCACGTCAAAGAGCTGCAGCACCGCCAGCGAGCCGGAGTAGAGCACGGACGGTATGGTGATCAGGCCGTAGCCGAGCAGGAACAGAATTGCCGTGGCCCGGCGGACGCGGACGTCGAAACGGGACTCCAGATACTCCGGCAGGGTGGTGAAGCCGCCAGTGAGGTAGCGGGGCAGCAGCACCAGCGCCATGATGACGATGGCCACCGCTGCTGTGACTTCCCAGGCCATGCTGGATAGATTGAAGGCGTAAGCTGAGCCGTTCAGCCCGATCAGCTGTTCGGCGGACAGGTTGGTCAGCAGCAGGGAACCGGCGATGAAGGTGCCGGTCAGACCATGGCCGGCGAGGAAGTAACCGTCCCGGCTCCTGGTCTGCCCCCGGGTGCGGCGATAGGAGACGTAGCCGACCAGGGCCATGAAGAAGCAGCAGGAGAGAACGGTGATCATGGAGCGACAGGGTAACCGGCGGCAGCGATGGGCGCGACTGAGCCTCATCGGCGTCCTCGCGCTCCTGGCGTCCGGCCCCGGCGCTGCCGAGGATGAACCCTTCTACCAGCTGAGCCTGAGCGATGACCTGAGCGAGGTGTGGGTCGAGGCGCGCCTGCCGGAGGGCCGGCCGCTGGTCGCCCCGGATGGGGAAGCCCGGCAGCTGCAGGGCCTCAGCGGCTGCCAGGGGGAACCTGTGGTGGTCCGCTCAGGTCGGATCGCGGCGGAGGGTGCAAACCGCTGCCTGCGGTATCGCTACCCGCTGGCTCAGCAGTCTGGCCGACGCAGCCCGCCTGTCAAAGCAGGGGTACGGGTATCAACGCCGGGCGCCTGGTTGTGGGCGCCGGAGCTCGCACCCGGTGAGCGGTTGCTGATCGAGATTCAGGATCATGCCGATTCGGTGTCCGTACCCTGGATGCCGCTCGGTGGGAATCGTTTCGAGTTGCGACCATCACCAGGCAGCGCCACCGGCACCGCAGTGTTCGGCGACTTCGCCAACCTCCCGCTCAAAACCACCGGCGCCACCCTGCAGGTGGCGGCGCTGGACGGACCGGATCTCTCGCTCGATCACGGCAAGCTGCTGGAGTGGCTGCAGGTGGCTGCGGACGACGTCGCCGGCGTCAGCGGTCGCTTCCCGAACCCGAGCGTGCAGGTGATCGTGCAGCCGGTCACCAGCCACGGCCGCTCTCCGGTGCCGTTCGGCTACGTGATTCGTGATGGCGGCGAGGCCGTCCGCTTCTTTGTCGATCCGCGCCGGCCGATCGCCGATTACCACGCGGATTGGACCGCCACCCACGAGTTCGCCCATCTGCTGCTGCCCTATGTGCGCAGTCGGGAGAAGTGGGTCTCCGAGGGTTTCGCCAGTTACTACCAGAACGTGCTGCTGGCGCGCCGCGGGGCGTACGACGAGACGGAAGTGTGGCGGCGGCTGCACCGGTCCTTCGGCAGGGCTGAAGATGTCCGCAACCCACCCCGGCTCGATCGCCTGCACGAACGGTCGTTCCGTGACGTGCGCATGCTCGTCTACTGGAGCGGGGCGGCGCTGGCGCTGGAAGCGGACGTACGGCTGCGCAGCCTCGGCCAGGGACTGAGCCTGGATACGGTGCTCGGTCGGCTGGCTGACTGCTGCCTGCCGTCCGAACGCACCTGGACGGCCGCCGAGCTCTTCCGCCAGCTCGACACCTTCACGCCGGAACCCGTCTTCGTGCCCTTGTATGACGCCTACATGGCGAACCGCGGCATGCCGGACCTCGACCCATTGCTCGCGGACCTCGGCATCGAGACGGGGGCTGACGGCGTGAGCCTGAGCGCCGAGGGGCGACTCGTGGCTGTGCGGAAGGCTATCATGCGGCCGAAAGCAGCTGCGGGAGATTAGGGTGGCGGAGTTCACAACTGCCGATGGGGCGAATATCTACTACGAAGTGCACGGGGAAGGCTTTCCCGTGCTGCTGATCGCGCCGGGCGGCATGCGCTCGGCCGTGTCGTTCTGGGAGAACACGCCCTGGAACCCGATCACGGATCTGGCCGGCGACTTTCAGGTGATCGCCATGGATCAGCGCAACGCCGGCCAGTCGACAGGGCCCGTGGACGCCTCCCACGGCTGGCATACCTACGCCGCCGATCAGCTGGCGCTGCTCGACCACCTGCAGGTGGAGCGCTTCCACGTTGCCGGCATGTGCATCGGTGGCCCTTACGCGTTCGGGCTGATTGAGGCTGCGCCGGAGCGGGTGGCTTCCGCCGTGCTGTTTCAGACGATCGGCCGTGACGACAACCGGCAGGCGTTCTACGAGATGTTCGACGGCTGGGCGGTTGCTCTCAAGGAGAGCTTCCCAGATCTGGCTGACGCTGACTGGCAGAGCTTTCGCGGCAACATGTACGACGGTGACAAGCGGCTGTTCAACGTCGATGACGACTTTGTGCGTGCGTGCCAGACGCCGCTCCTGGTGCTCTGCGGTAAAGACCTCTACCACCCGGAGAGCGCCTCCCGGAAGATCGCCGAGATCGCGCCGAACGTGACCTTCATCGAGGACTGGAAAGAAGGACCTGCCCGGGAAGAGGCAAGGGCGGCAGTACGGTCTTTTCTCCAGGCAAACGGCAGCTGACAGATAGGAACGAGCTTTGACTGATACGAACAAAACGGCCTTTGTCGGCCTCGGGGTCATGGGCTATCCGATGGCCGGTCATCTGGCCACCGCCGGCCACAGCGTTGCGGTTTACAACCGGACCGCGGCGAAGGCCAGCAAGTGGCTCGGAGCCTTCGAGACGGTTGGCAGCGGTGGCCACCGGGCGGAGCTGACGCCCAAGGAAGCCGCCGCCGGCGCGGACGTGGTGTTTCTCTGCGTCGGCAACGATGACGACGTGCGTTCGGTTGTTTACGGCGATGCCGGCGTGCTGGCGAGCATGGAAAAGGGCAGCACGCTGGTTGATCACACCACCGCCAGCGCTGAGCTGGCCCGCGAGCTGGCGGAAGCCTGCGCGAAGCAGGAGATCGGCTTCCTCGATGCCCCTGTCTCCGGGGGTCAGGCGGGTGCTGAGAACGGGCAGCTGACGGTCATGGTCGGCGGCGAGCAGAGCACCTTCGACTCGGCGCAGCCAATCATGGACTGCTTCGCCAAATCGGTGCGGCTCATGGGCCCGGCGGGCTCAGGCCAGCTGACCAAGATGGTCAACCAGATCTGCATCGCCGGGGTGCTGCAGGGCCTGGCCGAAGGCCTGCACTTCGCCGAGCAGGCTGGTCTGGACATCGAAGCGGTGGTGGACGTGATCTCCAAGGGGGCGGCCCAATCCTGGCAGATGGAAAACCGTCATCAGACCATGGCGGCGGGCGAGTTCGAGTTTGGCTTCGCCGTCGACTGGATGCGGAAGGATCTGGACATCACCCTGACCACCGGGCGACAGCTCGAGGCCCGACTGCCGCTGACGGCGCTGGTCGATCAGTTTTACGCCGACGTGCAGAGCTACGGCGGTGGCCGCTGGGATACCTCCAGCCTGATCCAGCGGCTGCGCAAGTCCTAGCAGCCAGCGAGCCCCTCAGGCCTCGTCGAGAAACTTCTCGGCGTCCAGCGCTGCCATGCAGCCGAAGCCGGCCGAGGTGATGGCCTGACGATAGATGTGGTCGGCCACGTCGCCGGCTGCGAACACGCCGGGCACGCTGGTTGCGGTTGCGCCACCTTCGGTGCCGCTGGTGATGTTGATGTAGCCGCCGGTCATGTCCAGCTGCCCCTCGAAGATGTCGGTGTTCGGCTTGTGGCCGATGGCGATGAAGACGCCCGCCAGGTCGATCTGGGTCGCGTTGCCTTCCTTGTCGGCTACCCGCATCCCGTTCACGCCCATGTCGTCACCGAGCACTTCCTGCAGGGTGTGGTTCCAGATGGGCTCGATGTTCTCCTTGGCGAAGAGGCGATCCTGGAGGATTTTCTCAGCCCGAAGCTCATCGCGGCGATGCACCAGGTACACCTTGGAGCAGATATTGGAAAGGTAGAGGGCTTCCTCCACCGCCGTGTTGCCGCCGCCGACCACCGCAACTTCCTGGCCGCGATAGAAGAAGCCGTCACAGGTGGCGCAGGCGGAAACGCCGCGCCCCTTGAACGCCTCTTCCGAGTCGAGGCCGAGGTACATGGCCGAGGCGCCAGTGGCGATAACCAGAGCGTCGCAGGTGTAGGTGGCCGAGTCACCGGTCAGGGTGAACGGACGGCTGGAGAGATCGACCGTATTGATGAAGTCGTTGACGACGCTGGCGTCAAAACGCTCCACATGTTCGGCCATCTGCATCATCAGCTCAGGACCCTGCAGCTCGGCGTGACCGCCAGGCCAGTTTTCAACCTCGGTGGTGGTCGTGAGCTGACCACCCACCTCCACACCGGTGATCAGCACCGGCTTCAGGTTGGCGCGGGCCGCGTAGAGCGCGGCCGTGTAGCCGGCCGGGCCGGAGCCTACGACGATCAGGCGATGGTGTTCTGAGCTCACTGGTAAGGACCTGAAATCTGCAAAGCGGCGTATGTTACCAGCGGCCCTCTGAGGGTGCCAAAGAAGCCCCGGTGCTGTTCATATGACTCGCCGATATGAGGTGGCCGCTCACCCGCGTCAGCGCTCGGCCACCGCGAGCCGGACCGCCAGGGCGACGAAGATGGTGCCGGCCAGGCGGTTCATCAGCAGTTGGGCTCTGGCGGAGCGGCGCAACCAGCCGCCGATGAATCCGGCCCCCCAGGCGATGGCGCCGAACACGAGCAGCGTGGCGATGATGAAAATCCCACCGAGCATCATCATCTGCCCGCCGATGGATCCGGCAGCCGGGTCGGCAAACTGCGGCAGGAAGGCGAGGAAGAAGATGCCTACTTTCGGGTTGGTGATGTTCATCACCACGCCGCGAGCGTAGAGGGCTTTCAGGCTGACCGCGGGCGCTTCATCGCCGTCGAGGCGGGTTCTCCCGGCCCTGAACGCGCCCCAGGCCAGGTAGAGCAGATAGGCGGCACCGATGAATTTCAGGGCGTTGAAGGCGAGCTCGGAGGTCTGGAAGATGGCCGCCACGCCAACCGCAACCGCCGTGGTGTGGGCGATGAGCCCGGTGCACAGGCCCAGGGTGACGACAAATCCAGCCAGCCGCCCGAACAGGCTGGACTGAGTCAGCACGAAGATGTTGTCCGGGCCGGGTGCTACGCACAGCGCCAGCGAAGCGGCGAAGAAAAGCGACAGGGTATCCAGGGGCAAGGCGGTGTCCTTCCGGCGAGTCAGTTGATCTTCAGTACTTTAGCCCCGGTGACAGGCTGGCGCTTCAGCGCGATCAACGCTTCGTTGGCCTGCTCCAGCGGGTAGGTGGTGACCGTGGAGCGAATGGGGATCTCCGCGGCGATCGGCAGAAACTCTGCGATGTCCTGAGCAGTGATGTTGGCGACCGACTTGATCTCGCGCTCGAGCCAGAGGTGGTCGTGGTAGCTCAGATCGAGCAGCGCCTCCTTGTCGCCATCTTCTTTCCTGATCGCGTTGATGACCAGTCGGCCACCGGGTCTGAGGTTGCCGAGCGCGGCGACCACCGGTGTCCAGGCTGGCGTGGTGTCGATGATCGCCTGCAGTGGTTCGGGAGCCGCTTCGGTGGTCGCGCCCACCCAGTCGGCACCGAGCGTGGCGGCAAACTCGCGGGCGCTGGCATCCCGGGCAAAAACTGAGATGGCGCTGCCGGGGTACAGATGGCGGCAGAGCTGCAGGACGATGTGGGCCGAGCCTCCGAAGCCGGTGAGCCCCAGCGGCTCACCGTTGTCGAGGCCGGCCAGCCGCAACGCCCGGTAGCCGATTGCCCCGGCACACAGCAGGGGCGCCGCCTGCTCGTCGCTGAACGCCGCCGGGATCGGGATGGCGTACGCCGCCGGCACGGTCATGTACTCCGCGTAGCCACCGTTGACATCCCGGCCGGTGGCGGTGAACTCCGGGGCGACGTTCTCCTCCGCATCGCCGGAGCTTGAGTGGATCCAGCCCACGCCCAGCCGATCGCCGAGCTGGTGCTCACTGACGCCTGGGCCCAGTGCGGCCACGGTGCCAACGACCTCGTGACCGGGGATAACCGGGTAAACGGGTGGCGGGGTGCGGCCTTCAATCTCGTCGAGCTCGGTGTGGCAGATCCCGCAGGTGTGCACGCGCAGGAGTACCTCACCGGCACCTGGCGTGGGCGTCGGCACCTCGGCCATTGTCAGCGGCTCGTCTTCCTCGGTCAGGGAGACCACTCTCGTCATCTGCATGGCGCGCATGAGGCTCAGTCGGCCCGTGCTGACGGCTTCGGATCAAACAGGCAGAACTGGTTGCCTTCCGGATCCAGCATGACGATGTGGTCCTCCCGCTCCTCGCGCAACGTCGCGCCCAGCTTCCCGAGCCGCTCGGCTTCGGCGTAGCGTTCGCGCTGCATCAGGTCGAGGTGGAGGCGATTGCGACCGCTGGCCCGCTGGTCGCTCTTCTGGAACCAGATGGTGGGTGCGTCCGCAGCATCGATGGGCACGCTGATGTCGGTTTCCGGCGTCAGCCCCAGGGACGCCAGTCGGGCAATCTCCGCCTCATCGTAGGGTCGGACCGCATAGCCGGTCAGCGCGGCGGCCCAGAAGTGTGCCAGGTCGTACGGCACCAGCGCGTCGATGGTGATCTGAAAGCCTGTCACCAGCCAGCCCGGTTCAGGCCAGCACGATGTCGAACTGATGCAGCGGCAGGCCGCTCGCGGCATCCGTGCTCGGCTTGGCGATCAGCGTGTGGCGGAGCGCCGCCGGCGCTTTGGCGATCTCCAGATCCTGCTCGATCAACGGATCACCCTCGAAGTACATCTGGGTGGTGAGCTTTTTCGAGCCGGGGCGCGAGACCTGAAAGTGGATGTGCCGGCAACGCCAGCCGTCAGCGCCGAGGAAAGACAGGGGGTAAGGCCCCGGCTTGATGGTCTTGAAGCCGTAGCGCCCGTCGGCGTCGGTCGTCATCAACCCCCAGCCCTGAAAGTTCGGATCCAGCGGTGCGCTGTTCGGGTCTTCCGGATGGCTGTAGCGGCCGAAGTGATTGGCCTGCCAGACATCTACCAGCGCTCCCTCCAGCGGCTGGCCGTTCACGTCGGTGACGCGGCCGCGGACCAGAATCACCTCGCCCTGGGCCGGCTCCGAGTGTCCTTCGATCATGCTGAGGTCCGTGTCGGTGTCCGCCTGTTCCTCGATGGGATGGAACGGACCTTCCACCTGCCGGGGTGTAGGTGCGGTCGCGGCGCGGACCAGGCCTGGCGCGATTATTGTTGCGCCTGCAGCCAGCCCAAGCCCGGACAGCTGACGCCGGGTCAGCGGCCTGGCGCTCGTTGCTCCCTTGTTTTTCATCGGTCTTTCCTCCGATCCTCACGGCAATCGTAGCATGGCGGGCGCCGGCTCACGGCGCCTCGTCGGCGGTGTGGCACTCGATGCAGTAGCGCGTCGGGCCTGCGTCCTCGGCCAACCGCTGCTTCTCGACGTGGCAGTCACGACACAGGCCGTGAAACTGCTCTTCCATCAGCGCGTTCACCGACGCGTCGGTCTTGTGGCAGTCGAAGCACAACCCCTGGCCGGTATCGTCGATGAAGTTGTGATGGCAGTCGACGCAGTTCACCTGGCGGTGATCGATGTGCGCGAAGGTCAGCGGCAGCATGGGTCGCTCGGCCCGCAGTTGCGCCTGCCACTGCAGCCAGAGGTAACCGCAGCCGAGGGCGGCGAGGATGCAGGCGCTCAGGATCAGCAGGTTGCGCACGCTGCCACCTTGATGCCGGCAAAGGCTGCGCTGAGCAACACCATCGCCAGCCCGCAGAGCGTCGGCTGCAGATCTGCCTGCCGGTCGCCGGCAGGCGCGCCGGTGACGACCATGGTGCGGCCGTACCGCCGCATCACGTAGCCGAGCATCGGCGCGCCGATCAGCAGCAGCGCCAGCACGCCGACCTGCCACGGGCTCGACAAACTGAACTCGGTTGCCAGGACGTGCCAAGCGCTGGCTGTTAGAATGAGCAGGTAGAGACCGCGATGCCAGTTCCTGAAGCTGCTGAACCCGGGGTAGGTGCGCTTGCGCGGTCCGGGCAGCGAGGAATAGGTGGTGGCGATCAGCAGCAGCCAGGCGACGATGCCGAGCAGCATGTAGTTTGGAGCCGTGGGCTTGAGGTGCTCGAGCACCGTGGCATCGATCACCAGATAGCCTGCGGCATGAGCGGTGGCGATGAGTGCGGCCAGGATCGCCAGGTTGCGGTGTGCCCGGAGGCGTGGCGTGCGAACGGGCGATTCCGAATCCCAACCCATAAAGGCGATCAACGTGAACGCGCAGTAGCCGAGGGCGGCAAGGAAATCCCACCAGAAGCCGCCGGCGGGAAGCGCGCCTGCTGCCAGCGTAATGCCGAGCACGAGCAGAACGAGGGCCATCAGGGCGGTCAAAGGGTAAGTCCGGAGGCGGAAAGCATCGAGGTTAGTGAAAGGCCCGGTCCCCGCCAAGCCTTTCCGAACCGGCGCGCCGGGCGGCGCGCTCGGGTCTGGCAGTCGCTAGTAGGTGTACTCCGGGGTCGGGCCCAGGTCCCAGAGCACGACCGTTGCGCCGAGCAGGGCCACGAACGACACCAGCGCCACCGCGAAGACGGCGGCGGCGTAGAGGAACGAACGCTCTGGCGCCACCTCCATGACCGGTCCGGTGCCGAGGAACAGCAGGTAGATGCAGTAGCAGGCGACGATGGTGCCGATCATGATGTCGAGCCAGAGCACCGGGTAGAGGCCGAGGAGGCCGGCCAGAAAGAAGGGGCTGGCGGTGTAGCTGATCAGGGCCACGCCTTTGGCGATCCCGCCTTCAGTGCTGTACGTGGCGGCCATCCAGCTCACCATGTAGCCGAGGAAGATCACGCCGGCCACCATCGCCAGATAGAAGAGCACGCACATGGGCAGGGCGCTCTCGGCGGTGAGCTTCACCGGGTCGCCCATGATGGTCCAACCCTGGGTGGTCACCCCGATGTACCAGCAGACGGCCGGAATCAGCGCGAACGGAATGGTGTGCAATGCCAGTGTCTGCACCATAGAAGGCTTCTGCTCGGCAATCTTTGCCCAACCCCCTTTGGGATTGAACACCACCAGAAAGCCGTTCAACACACTATTCATGAATCATCTCCCGAATCTTCCTCAAAAATATCGAAACCGTGTTTATCCAGTTGCTCGAACTGGTTGTTGTTGACTGCCCAGAGAAACACGGTCGCAGCGATCGCGATCAGCACAATGGACACAGGTATCAGCACCACCAGGATTTCCATCAGGCTTCCATCCTCTCCCCGTTATCGAACGACAGCAGCCGGGTAGCGTTGAGCATCACCAGCGTCGAGCTCGCCGCCATGCCGAGCGCCGCAAGCCATGGCGGCATGAAGCCGAAGGCAGCGATCGGGATGGCGGTCAGGTTGTAGGCCGCAGCCCAGATCAGGTTCTGGCGGGTGATCCTTCGGGTGCGACGCGCCAGGCCGAGCAGGCCCGCCAGCGGCGCCAGCCGGCTGCTCAGCAGCAGCACGTCGGCCTTCGACTTCACCAGATCGCTGGCTTCCACGACGGCGGCGGAAATGTCAGCACCGGCCAGTACCGGCACGTCGTTGATGCCGTCGCCGAGCATCAGCACGCTGCGGCCAGCCGCCTGCTCAGCGCGGATCGCCGCGAGCTTGGCCTCCGGCGTCTGCCGGGCCAGGTAGTCGATATCAAGAGCGGCTGCCGTCTCGGCGCAGCGCTTCTCCGAATCTCCGGAGAGCATCACGGGCGCGACGCCCAGAGCTTTCAGCGCGTTGATGGAGGACACCGCGTCAGCCCGTATCTGATTCGACAGCACGAAGCGGGCAACGGGCTCCCCGTCGACCGCCAGGAACACGTCTCTGTCTTCGGCTGCGCCTAAGTTGTTCGCGCCGGTGAACGCCGCCGAGCCGATGCGAACCTCACGATCAGCCCCGGCGGACGGCAGCAGGGCGCGGACCCCCTGGCCGGTGACGGTTTCCACCCCGGTGAGGGCAAGCGCCGGGCTGACCTCCAGGGTATGGAAAGCACGGGCGTAGGGGTGGCTCGAGGCACGCTGCAGAGCGGCGGCAAGCGTCAGGTAGTCGGGCAGATCGGCGCGCTCCTGAAGCACGTCTGTCTGCTCGATGCTCGGGGTGTCCGTGGTCAGGGTGCCAGTCTTGTCGATATAGATCCGATCGACGTCGAGCACGCGCTCAAGGGTCTGGCTGTTGGTCAGCACCACGCCCAGCTGGCGCAGCCGGGTCATGGCAGCGGTCAGCGCGGCCGGGGTCGCCAGCGACAGAGCACAGGGGCAGCTCACCACCAGCACGGTCAGCGCCGCAATCAGCGCCCGCGATGGCTCGACGAGCTGCCAGCCGATGAAGGTGAGGGTGGCCAGGCCGAGCACGGTCGGGATGAAGACGGCGGCGATCCTGTCGGTGAGCCGGGTGATATCCGCATCGCGCACCTCGGCCTGCTCGGCGAGCTGGGCGATGTCGGCGATGCGGGACTGATCGACGGTGCCGGCTGCGCGCAGCCTGAACGCCGGGCCCCGGTTCAGGGTGCCTGCGTACACGGTTGCCGCCGCGCTCTTCTCCAGCCAGTCCGACTCGCCGGTAAGTACGGCTTCATCGAGCAGGGCCCGCGCATCCAGCAGCGTGCCGTCGACGGGCACCTGCGCGCCTTCGGGAACCCAGACCTCGTCACCGGCTGAGAGCTCGGCCACGGGAACGGAGACGGGCTCGCCGGCACTCAGGCGCCAGGCCGTGCTCGGCAGCGCAGCCAGCAGCTGGCTGGTGAGCTCGAAGCGATGCTGCAGGCGGTTGTCGATGTAGCGGGCGCCCAGCAACAGGAAGGTGAACATGACGACGGAGTCGTAGTAGACCTCACCCTGGCCGCTCATGGTGGCGAGCAGGCTGGTGCTGAAGGCGATGGCGATGGCCAGCGCGATGGGCACGTCCATGCTCAGCCGGCCACCCGGTTTCAGGCCGGACAGGGCGCTCGTGAAGAACGGCACCGCCGAGTAGCAGACCACCGGGATGGTGAAGATCAAGCTGGTGTACTGAAGCAGGTGCTCGTAGACCGGTTCTATGCCGTCGAGCGCACCGGCGTAAAGGGCGATGGCGGCCATCATGACCTGCATCATGGCCAGCCCCGCGATGCCCAGGCGCTTCAGCAGGTCGCGCTGGCGGGCGTCGTGATCGTCCAGGCCGGAAAGGGTGGGGCTGAAACCTGCCGACTCGATGGTCGAGAGAATTTCCAGCGGGTCGGTGGCGTTGCCGTGCTCCACCAGCACCTGCCGGCGGACCGGGTTGATGTGGGTCGCCTGAATGTCATCCAGCGTGGTCAGCGCACGGCGGATCTTGCCCGCGCAGGCAGCGCAGTGCATGTCCGAGACGCTGATGGTGCAGATGCTCAAGAATCATCCTCCGCCGGTCGCCAGCTAGTCTTCGACATGGGCGCGGATTCAACCCGGATCTCCTGATTGGGGCCCTGGTAGGCAAAGTAGGCGGTGATGGAGCTCATCACCACGGCGGCCGCTGGAATGGCCATGAGAAGGATCAGTGGCAGGCGTTTCTTCATGCTCATCCTCTTAGCGCATGGGTCCGAAGAAGGTGGTGACTTCAGAGTCGCAGTGAGTGCCGCCCTTCTCGCAGAGCTCGATGGTGATCTGGGTGCTCGGCAGGCTGACCGCCTCACGGGGCGTCGACAGGCTCAGCGGCAGATCGAGCACATCGCCGGGGAAGCTGGCGAGGCTGGCATCGAGCTGCTCCCGCCGGCCGATGCTGATCGGCAGGTCGGCGATCACCCTGATCTCGTAGGCCTGCTCGCGCTGCGTCTTGTTCAGGATCTTCAGGCTGTACTGATTCACCACTTCGCCCGCGGCGTTGATCCTGGAGAGCTCGCCGCGCTCGCGCAGCACGTCCACCTCGAAGGCGTTGCGGGAGAAGATGGCGATGGTGAACGCCGTCATCATGATCAGCAGCACCACGGCGTAGCCGATGGCGCGCGGGCGCAGCCAATGGGTGCTGCCGCCGGACAGCTCGTGCTCCGTGGTGTAGCGGACGAGGCCCTTCGGGTAGCTCATCTTCTCCATCACCTGGTCGCAGGCGTCGACGCAGTGCGCGCAGCCGATGCACTGGTACTGCAGCCCATCGCGAATATCGATGCCGACCGGGCAGACCTGAACGCAGAGCTGACAGTCGATGCAGTCGCCCAGACTACTTTCCGCTTCCGACTCCTGGTTGCGCTTCCTGGAGCCGCGCGGCTCGCCCCGGGCCTCGTCGTAGGAGACGATCAGGGTGTCCTTGTCGAACATGGCGGACTGAAAGCGCGCGTAGGGACACATGTAGATGCACACCTGCTCGCGCATCCAGCCGGCGTTGGTGTAGGTGGCGCCGGTGAAGAAGAGGCTCCAGAACACGGCCCAGCCGTGTGCCTCGAAGCTGATCAGGTCCGGCACCAGCTCACGGATCGGCGTGAAGTAGCCGACGAAGGTGATGCCGGTGAGCGCGGCGAAGCCGATCCACATCAGGTGTTTGGCCGTCCGCTTGCGTACCTTTTCGAACGACCAGGGCGCGTTGTCGAGGCGGATGCGGGCGTGACGCGGGCCTTCCGCAACCTGCTCTGCCCACATGAAGATGGCGGTCCAGACGGTCTGCGGGCAGGTGTAGCCACACCAGAGTCGGCCGACCAGGGTGGTGATGGTGAAGAGCCCGAACGCGGCGATCATCAGCATCCAGCCGAGCAGCCAGAAATCCTGGGGATAGAAGGTGAGGGTGAAGATGTGGAACTGTCGGGCCGGCAGGTCGAACAGAACGGCCTGGGTGCCGCCCCAGTTGATCCAGGGCAACAGGAAGTAGCCGGTCAGCAGCGGCCAGCCGGTGAAGAAGCGCAGGCGCTGGAAGAAGCCGCCAACGAAACGGGTGAAGATCTTCTCCCGCTTCTGATAGAGGTCCTGTGGCCCGAAACCTTCGAGCTTGACCGGTTCTTCCGTAACGTTCGGACCGTTCACCTTGGTTCCTTTGCTTACCGCCCCGGTTTACTTGCTCAGGCCAGTGACGTAGCCGGCCAGGATGTGCGCCTTCTGCTCGTCGAGCACGTCGGCGAACGCGGGCATGTTGCCGTTGCGGCCGTTCTTGATGGTGAAGGCGATCTGGTCGGCGCTGCCGCCGTAGAGCCAGATGTCCTTGGTCATGTCCGGGGTGCCGAGCATCGGGTTGCCTTCGCCGGTCGCGCCGTGGCAGGCCACGCACAGGGTGTTGTACTGGCTCTGGCCGCGAGCGGCCGCCTCCGCATCGTGTTCCCGGCCCGCCAGGGACAGGGTGTACTGGGTGACGTCAGCCACGCCGTCGTCGCCGAGCGCCGCGCCCCAGGGCGGCATGATGCCGTTCCGTCCGAGCAGAACCGCCTGCTTCACGGCGTCGAAGCCTTCGCCCCACTGCCACTGATCGTCGGTCAGGTTGGGGAACCCGAAAGCTCCCTCACCGGTGACGCCGTGACAGGTGGAGCAGTTGTTGATGAAAAGCCGGCGTCCCACCTGTTGGGCGACCCGGTCAGCCGCCAGCTCATCCGGGCTCATGGCACCCAGGCGCGCGTAGATGGGAGCAAAGCGGGCGTCGTGCTGATCCACCTCGTCCTGCCACTGATCCAGCTGCGTCCAGCCGGCGACGCCTTCGACGTTGCCGAGGCCCGGGTAGTAGATGAGGTAACCAACCGCATAGACGATGGTGATGATGAACATCCCCACCCACCACATGGGCAGCGGGTTATCGAGTTCCTTGATGCCATCGTAGTCATGCCCGGTGTCCTCGTTGCCCGAGGTCTTACGGTTTGCCAGGAGGAAGACCACACATCCGATCAGGCTGCCCAGCGTGCCGATGATGACGAACCAGCTCCAAGCGCTACTCATTGGGTTTCTCCGTTTCTACTTCCGTATCCGAATCCAGGGGGATCTCGCCGAGCGCTTCCAGCTTGCTCTTGCGCGAGGGCCAGTAGACCCAGGCGACGAGCGCCGCAAAGCCCAGCGTGACGGCGATCAGGGAAAACAGGGTTGCGGTCATTGCGCGCCTCCGTAGCCTCGCATGTCGAGACCCAGGTTCTGCAGGTAGGCGATCAGCGCCTGCGCTTCGGTGGTGCCGGCCACGGCCGCCTGCGCGCCCTCGATGTCTGCGTCCGTGTAGGGCACGCCGAGCATGCGCAGGGCGCTCATCTTGTCGGCGGTGTCCTCACCGTCGAGCACGTTCTCGAACAGCCAGGGGTAAGCCGGCATGTTGGAGACGGGCACGACGCTGCGCGGGTCCATCAGGTGGGCCACGTGCCAGGCATCGCTGTAGCGGCCGCCGACCCGGGCCAGGTCCGGACCCGTACGTTTGGAGCCCCAGAGAAACGGATGCTCGTAGGCGTCCTCGCCAGCCACGGAGTAGTGACCGTAACGCGCGGTTTCATGCTGCAGCGGGCGAACCATCTGGGTGTGGCAGACCGCGCATCCTTCGCGCATGTAAATGTCGCGGCCTTCGAGCTGCACCGCGGTCAGCGGCTTCAGCGTGTCGATGGGCTGGGACAGCTTGCCTTCGAAGATCAGCGGGAAGATCTGGACCATGCCGCCGATGCTGACGCAGACCAGGATGAAGGCCATGAGCAGGCCGACGTTCTTTTCCAGTGCATCATGCTTCATGCGTTTGCTCCTTCCGGGCTGACCAGCGGCGTGGCGGGTGCAGGCTCCTCCTGGCGCTTCTCACCGCGGACCGTCTTGTAGACATTGAAGGCCATGATCAGCATGCCGATCAGGAAGATGGTGCCGCCGATGAAGCGGACGTAGTGGCCGGGGTAACTGGCCTCTACCGCCTCCGCGAAGCTGTAGGTGAGGGTGCCGTCGACGGACGTTGCCCGCCACATCAGGCCCTGCAGCAGACCGTTGACCCACATCGAGGCGATGTAGAGCACGGTGCCGAGGGTTGCCAGCCAGAAGTGCAGGTTGATCAGCTTCACCGAGTACATCTGGCCCTGATCGCGACCGTAGAGCAGCGGTATCAGGTGGTACATGGCGCCGATGGAGACCATGGCCACCCAGCCCAGCGCCCCGGAGTGCACGTGGCCGATGGTCCAGTCGGTGTTGTGCGAGAGCGCGTTGATGGTCTTGATGGACATCATCGGGCCCTCGAAGGTGCTCATGCCGTAGAAGGACAGCGACACGATCAGGAACTTCAGGATCGGGTCGGTGCGCAGTTTGTCCCAGGCGCCGGAGAGGGTCATGATCCCGTTGATCATCCCGCCCCAGGACGGCGCCAGCAGCACCAGAGACATCACCATGCCGAGGCTCTGGGCCCAGTCAGGCAGCGAGGTGTAGTGCAGGTGGTGCGGCCCGGCCCAGACGTAGATGGCGATCAGGGCCCAGAAGTGAACGATGGAGAGACGGTAGGAGTAAACGGGACGGCCGGCCTGTTTCGGCACGAAGTAATACATGATCCCGAGGAAACCGGCGGTCAGGAAGAAGCCGACGGCGTTGTGCCCGTACCACCACTGCATCATGGCATCCATGGCGCCGGAGTAGATCGAGTAGCTTTTCGTCAGGCTCACCGGCAGCGCCAGGCTGTTGAAGATGTGCAGGATGGCGACGCCGATGATCAGCGCTCCGAAGAACCAGTTCGCCACGTAGATGTGCTCAATCTTGCGCTTCATGATGGTGCCGAAGAACACCACCCCGAACAGCACCCAGACCACCGCGATCAGAATGTCGATGGGCCACTCTAGCTCGGCGTACTCCTTGGTGGTGGTGATGCCGAGCGGCAGGGTGATAGCTGCCAGCAGGATCACCAGGTTCCAGCCGAAGAAGACGACCTTGGCCAGCCCGTGTGAGATCAGCGGCGTGCGGCAGGTGCGTTGCACCACGTAGAACGCGGATCCCATCAGGGCGCAGCCGCCGAAGGCGAAGATCACCGCGTTGGTGTGCAGCGGCCGGAGCCTGCCGAACGACAGCCATGAGGTGTCGAAATTCAGCGCTGGCCAGGCGAGCTGCCCGGCGATCAGCACGCCGACTGCCATGCCGACGATGCCCCAGACTACGGTCATCACGGCAAACCAGCGCACTACCTCTATGTTGTAGGGGGTTTCCTCCGTCACATCACTTCCTTAACGAACGTTTTAGTTTGAGTAACCGGTAAGGCACGCGCCGATCACGATGAGACCGGAGGCGCGACCCTCTCCTTCGCGGGCTCCGATAGCTCGCGATCATATCCCTTCAGCTATCTGTTTTCCCTCAGTTCGACCTGGCCTCGATGTAGGTGAGCAGGTTCCTATGCACGAGGGGCTTCTGGTAGACCTGGTCGATGCCGGCGCTCTTCGCAGTCTCGATGATCTCCGGGTTGCGGCGGCTGATGAGCAGGATGAATGGGTTGCGGGCGCTCGATTCGCGGATCTTGCTGAACAGCTCGATGCCGCTGCCATCCGGCAGCTCGGCCTCGCAGACGACCCAGTCCCGGGTCACGTCGGACCGGGTGGTGATGAGCGCCTTGAGAAATGCAGCGCCAGTCGCGTAGGTCGCCACCCTGAATCCGTTCAGATCCAGAAGGGTCGTGAGACTGTCGCGAACCGCCGGGTCGCCGTCTACCACATGCACAACAGAGGCAGATTGACCATCCATTCGCGCACCCTAATGCGCGCCCGGGGGTCAGGATATACGCGGATTCACGTAAGGTTGCGCCTGGTCCGACGGCGCGGTCCGGTGGGGCTTGCCGATCAGTCGGCGTTGTCCAGAAGGATCTTCATTTTCACCAGGTCGGCCAGGTTCTTGGCTTCCATCTTCTGCATGACCTGAGAGCGATGAATTTCCACGGTGCGCTCGCTGATCTCCAGGTCGATGGCGACCACCTTGTTCGCCTGACCTTCGGCGACCCGCTCGAAGACCTCCTTCTCTCTGGGGGTCAGGTGCGAGGCACGTGCCCGCACGCCTTCCAGGTCCGCGTGGTGTTCGCGGTTTTCGGCATCGTGACTGAGGGCTTCCTGAATCCGGTCGAGCAGCTCCTGATCCCGGAACGGCTTGCGGATGAAGTCCATGGCGCCTTTTTTCATCGCCTCCACCGCCATCGGGATGTCGCCGTGGCCGGTGATGAAGATGATGGGCAGCGGGTCGTTGCCTGCCAGCAGGTGATCCTGCAGCTCCAGGCCGCTCATCCCAGGCATGCGGATGTCCAGGACCAGACAGCCGGTGCGCTGGCTGGTGTAGTCGTCCAGGAAGGCGGTGGCGCTGTCGTAGCACTCGTGCGGAAGATCCACGGTATCGAGCAGCAGGCCGATGGCGTCGCGTACGGGCTCGTCATCGTCAACGACGAAGACGGTAGGCTGGGAGTCACTCATTGTCGATGGGCAGGGAGAAGTAGAAGCAGGCGCCGGCCTGGTCGTTGTTCTTAAAGCGCAGCTCGCCGCCATGCTCTGAGATGATCGACCGACAGATCGACAATCCCATGCCCATACCTTCCTTCTTGGTAGTGTGAAAGGGTGTAAATACCAGTTCGGATTGGTCCTCGGCAACCCCGGGACCCTGGTCTCTCACCTCCAGACGGACCTCACCGCCGTCCAGCAGGGTCAGCAGCTGGATGCAGCGGCCGTTCCGGCAGTTGATCTCGTTCATGGCGTCGATGCCGTTTCTGATCAGGTTCAGGATCACCTGCTGGATCTGCACCGGATCGGCAAACAGCTGTGGCAACGCGTCGGCCAGCGTGAGCTCCAGCTCAATGTCGTGCATGCGCGCGTCGCTGTCGGCCAGCTTCAGCAGATCGGTGACCAGATCGTTCAGGTCCACCAGCTCCTTGGTCGTTTCCTGGGCGCGGGCAAAGCGCTGGATGCGCTCGATCACCGCCCCGGCGCGAAGCGACTGGGTGTTCAGCTTCTCCAGGGCGTCTTTCACCTTGTCGTCGCTGCCGCCGCGCTCGAGCAGCTTCAGGCTGGCCTGGGCATACATGGAGATGGCCGTCAGCGGCTGGTTGATCTCGTGGGCGATGCTCGCCGTCATCTCGCCCATGGTGGACAGGCGACCCACATGGGCGAGCTTTTCCCGCTGGCTGGCAAGGGCTTCGCGCGCCGCGTGCTGCTCGGTCAGGTTGCGGACGATGCCGGCGAAACGCCGCCGGCCGCTGATCTGAATGTCGGAAACCGCCAGATAGATCGGCACCCGCTCGCCGCTGGCGGTCTTGGCGACCAGCTCGCGACCAACGCCGATGATCGATGCTTTGCCGGTTCTAAGGTAATCGGTGAGGTAGCGGTCATGGTTGCTGGCATCGCTGCCGGTCATCAGCATGTTGACGGTCTTGCCGATCACCTCCTCGGCGCTGTAGCCGAACAGCTCGCTGGCCGCCTGATTGAAGGTCTCGATGCGGCCGACCTCGTCGATGATGATGATGCCGTCGACGGCGGTGTCGAGAATGGCGCTGGTTTCCGCCAGGGCGATGGTCTGCTCCGTCACGTCGACCAGCGAGCCGAGTATCTCCGGCTGCCCATCCACCAGCGCCGGCTGCACGATCACCTCGTAGAACAGGGTATCGCCGTTCAGGCCGGTGGCGGGCGAGGGCAGGCTGATCGGCGTCTGCTCGACGACGCAGCTCTGCCAGGTGCGCTCAGCTGCAGCGGCGTCGAAGGCGGAGAAGTTCTGGTACCAGAGCTCGCCGACCCGGCTGCCGAGCGCACCTTCCCAGGCTTCGTTCGTCCAGGTGATGGCGCCGCTCTGATCGGCTCGGAACAGAGGGACCGGCAGGCGGTCGAGAACCGGGTACTCGATCAAGGCGTCAGCTCGCGTCGGAGCGCGGCAGTCGGTCGAGCAGCCGCATGTAGGTCATGCCGGGACTCAACGCCCAACGCCAGGCGAGTTCGGTCGCCTGGTCGAACTCTGCGTCGAACTCGGCAACGGCTTTCACCAGCGCATCCAGCCAGAGGTCGTAGAAGTTGCTGGCGATGCCCAGCTTGTTGTGGATGACAGCAATGCGCTCGAGCTCCGCGGAGGGTTCATGGCTGACGTAGAAGGCTACCAAATGGAAGAACGACTTGCGCAGCATGGACACCTGTCGGTTCATGTCCGTCTGGCTGAAGGCGTCGGCGATGGCCTGGTCTTTCAGAAAGTGCCGATAGAAAGACTCGAAGAACGGGGTGGTGGCCTCAGACAGGCCGACGCCGGAGCCGAATACCCGGTCGTAGCTCGCATCGAATAGAGGGTTGCCGCTCATGCAGCGTTCCCATCAGCCCGTGCGCCAATCCCGCATCACCGTCCCGGCGAAATCGGTCCAGATCTTGGTGACCGGCAGGCACTCTGCCTGCACCAGCTCACTCATCTGGTGGAAGCCGGAAGCGATGTGCTCGGAGCGGGACTCGACGAGCTTGAAGAAGGTGCCGGGATCACCGGGTCGAGCGATGCTCGAGCGAACGAACTGGCTGTAGTCCTCGAACACCCAGCGGGCCTGCTGCATCCAGATGGCGGCGCTGCGCTCGGCAGCTTCCAGGGCGCTGCCCGCGGCTTCGGTCAGCTCCTTGCCGGCAACGATTTCTGCGCCGATGATTTCCTCGCCGATGGTTTTTGCATCCAGGCTCATTTGGGCATCCTGACGGTCATGACGTTGACGGGGGAGCCGTGCAGCACGGCGTTGGCGGTGGAGCCGAGCAGGCGACCGATGCCGGTTCTGGCATGGGAGCCGATCAGGATGGTGTCCACGCCTTTCTCGCTGGCCGCAGCATGAATCTGATCTGCCGCTCGACCCATGGGTACAAGCTGATGATCCTCGTCGATGTTGCGCCCGGCGCAGACCTCTCTGAGGCGACTGCGCGCCGCCTTGATCGCGTCTTCCTCCATGGATCTGGTCAGGCTGCCGGTGAAGGTGGGATCGATGCTGTACTGAACGTACTGCGGCTCCACCACGTGGACGACCCAGAGCTCACCGCTGCTCAATGCCTGGGCCTTGTCGAGAACGGCGGCAGCGCCTTCCTGATCCATGTCGATGGCCACGAGAATCTTGTCGAACATCCTTGAATATCCACCTAGGCTGACTCTATGGTGACAGAGTGTACCAGCCCTCAACCTAGGGGTTTTCCGAGGGGGTGCTCTGGGTTGCCCCGAGTAGTTAAGTGAAAGGGGGCAGGTACCCTGCCACCCTTAACGTAATCTGCAACGCGCCGGGCTCGGCGCACAAGGAGAATAATCGAATGGCTTACAAGCACGTGATGGCGGCAGTTGATCTGTCGGATGAAGCCAACCAGGTGCTCGAAGAGGCGAAGCGCGTTGCTTCGGATCACGGTGCCAAGCTTTCCCTGATCACTGTGGTTAAGCCACTGACCCAGGTCTACGGCGGCTTGGACATGGCGGCCTACACCCAGGCCAGCGTCAACTTCGAGCGGGAGGCGCAGACCCAGGCAGTCGAGCAGCTGAAGTCTCTGGGTGCCGGTATCGGCGTGGCTGCTGAGGATGTGCATGCCGTAATCGGCGCGCCGGCGCCGCAGATCGTCGATACGGGCAAAGATCTGGGCGTGGACCTGATCGTGGTCGGCTCGCACGGCAAGCACGGGCTAGGGCTGCTGCTCGGCTCCACGGCGAACGGCGTGCTCCACCACGCGGAGTGCGATGTGCTGACGATCCGCATCAAAGGTTGACCACAAGTAGATGAACGCAACGCTGAGGAAGATTCTCATCGCTCTGGATGCCACGGACGAGGCAGAAGAAGTGCTGGAAGGAGCAACCGCGCTGGACCCGCGCGGCGCCGCTGACTTCCAGGTGGTCACCGTAGTGCCGCCGCTCATGGGTGGCGTCAGCGGTATGGACGGCGCTTCCTTTGCGGCGTCCTGGCCTCTCCGGGACATGGAAGAGACGATTGCTCAGGAAACCACGAAGAACATCCGCGAGCGGGTGGCCGCCTTCGGCATCGAGCCCGATCGGGTAGTGACCCGGATCGGTCGACCCGCGCTGGAGATCAAAGCCCAGGCAAAGGAGTACGGCGCCGACCTGGTGGTGATCGGTTCGCACGGGCGTCACGGCCTGTCCGGCATGATGCTCGGCTCCACCGCCAACGGCGTGCTGCACGGTTGCCCCTGTGACGTGCTGACGGTGCGGGTAGGAGAGGTTTGAGCATGACGGATCGATCGCAGGCGGGAATTCTGCCCCTGGGCCTGATCGCGTTGCTTGCCCTGCTGACCGGCTGTGCCAGCACCGGCGAGATGGACCTCTACGTGCCCCACGCCTGTCATGGTGCAGCGGAGCCGTTCGCAACCTACACCATGTCCTTCGTCGAAGTGCCGGGGTTCATCGAGGGTGTGATCGAGACAGCGGCCCAGGGGGCGCTGGCCGCGCAGGGGCTCACCGAGACGACGTCGCCAGGCGAAGCGGACGTGGCCGTCATCAACTCCTTCTACCTGATCGACCGGAACCCGCCGCCACCGGAACGCGACCCCATGGGCGAGCCGGTGCAGACGGGCACCACCAACCGGTTCGTGACGCACCTGAAGGTGGACGTGCTCGATCAGCGCACGGACAAAATCATCTGGACTGGCGCGATGTACCGGTCGCACGCCATTCAGGGCGGCGAGACGTTTCACGACGAGCGAGCCGTGCTCATCATCCGTCAGGCCTACGACGACATGTTCGCCGGCCTGACCACTCCCTGTGAGTAGGTAACCGCAAGTGGCCGGCCTGCTGAAATGGAGATTCGCGGCAGGTTGGCTGATTCTGCTCGGCCTGCTGATGCTGCCCGGCGCCGAGGTGGCTTCCCGCGCCGGCGGTCAGGTCTGGGTGGTGGCGCTGGACGGCCCCCTCGGTCCTGCTTCCGCCGATCTCATCATTCGCTCCATCGCCGGAGCTGAAGAAGCCGGCGCCGAGGCGCTGGTCATTCGCATGAACACGCCGGGCGGGCTGGACAAGTCCATGCGCGAGCTGGTGCAGGCCATACTGGCTGCAGAGGTTCCGGTGATCACCTTCGTTGCCCCGAACGGGGCCAGAGCGGCGAGTGCCGGTACCTACATTGCCTACGCGAGCCACATCGCCGCCATGGCGCCGGCCACCAACATCGGTTCCTCGACGCCCGTGAGCATCGCGCCGACACCCAGCATGCCAACCCCGGCAGGTGCGCCCGCCGAGCCAGAGGCGCCTGAGGCCGACCGGGAAAGCCAGCCGGTTCCCGGGGATGCCATGTCCCGGAAGGTGATCAACGATGCGGCCGCTTACCTGGAGGGGCTGGCCGAGCTGCGCGGCAGGAACATCGAGTGGGCGGAAGAAACGGTGCGCACCGGCGCCAACGTTCGCGCCTCAGAGGCGCTGACGCTCGGCATCATCGATCTGGTTGCCGACGACCTGCCCGGACTGCTCGAAGCCGTGGACGGCTGGGAAGTGGCCCTGCCGAACGGCGTGGTGACCCTGCAGACCGACGGCGCAGGGATTTATCGGGTCGAAGCGGACTGGAAGCACGAGCTGCTCGAGCTGATCACAGACCCGACGATCGCCTACGGCCTGCTGATCTTCGGCATCTACGGCCTGATTCTCGAGTTCTACAACCCCGGCATGATCTTCCCGTCCGTCATCGGCATCGTCTGCCTGCTGCTGGGTGCCTACGGCCTGCAGATGCTGCCGGTGAACTACGCGGGCCTGGCGCTGATCCTGATCGGCATCGCCATGATGATTGGTGAGGTGTTCACGCCAGCCATGGGGGTGCTCGGCATTGCCGGCGTGGTGGCCTTTGTGCTCGGGTCGCTGATGCTGCTCGATACCCAGTCTCCGGAGTTCGGCCTGCCGCTGGCGGTGATCGCTGGGTTTGCAGCCAGCACCGCCGGCCTGTCCCTGTTTGCGGTTGGCGCCGCGGTCAAAGCCCGGCGCGCGGACGTGCGGACCGGCAAGGAGAGCATGGTCGGTGCTGAGGTCGAGGTGCTGGACGTGAATCCGGACGGTGCCCGGGTTCGCGCGTTCGGAGAGATCTGGCAGGCCAGATCGACCGCACCCATCAGCGCCGGCGTGCGCGCAGAGGTTGTGGAGGTGGACGGCCTGGTGCTGGTGATCAGCCCCGTCGGGTCCGCCGACGAGGGAAACTAGAGGAGAATTCGCATGGAAGTATTCACACTCATTATCTTCGCAGTCATCGCGGCGCTCATCTTCAGCGCCTTCAAGGTGCTGCGGGAGTACGAGCGGGGCGTGGTGTTCATGCTCGGCCGTTTTTACAAGGTCAAAGGCCCCGGCCTCATCATCATCATTCCCGTCCTGCAGCAGATGGTGCGGGTGGACCTGCGGGTGCTGGTTCTGGACATCCCCAGCCAGGATCTGATCACCCGGGACAACGTGTCGGTCAAGGTGAACGCGGTGCTCTACTTCCGGGTAGTGGATCCTGAGCGGGCCATCATCAACGTCGAGAACTACATGGAGGCCACCGGCCAGCTCGCACAGACGACGCTGCGCTCGGTGCTGGGCCAGCACGAGCTCGACGAGCTGCTCGCCGAGCGGGAGCGCCTGAACTCTGACGTGCAGACCATACTCGACCAGCAGACGGATCAGTGGGGCATCAAGGTGGCCAACGTGGAGATCAAGCACGTCGACATCGACGAGAGCATGATCCGCGCCATCGCCAGACAGGCCGAGGCGGAACGGGAGCGGCGGGCGAAGATCATTCATGCCGATGGCGAAGAGCAGGCGGCTCAGAAGCTGGTGGAGGCTGCCGAGTCGCTGGCCAAGCAGCCGGAAGCCATGCAGCTGCGCTACCTGCAGACGCTGACGGAAATCGCCGGGGAGAAGAGCTCGACCATCGTTTTCCCGTTGCCCGTATCTCTCATGGATACGGTGCGGCGCATCGCCGAATCGACGGCTGACCAGGACGCACCCGACGCTACGAGCTGAATGGCTCGCCCAGATAGAGCTGGGTGACGAACAGCAGGTGACCGCCCGAATGGGCGAGGATCACCACCCAGAGGTTGCGCCCGCAGAGCAGGTAGGCCGTGCCCCAGACGATGCCCATGATGAAGGTCATGAGCACGCCGCCGATGCCCCAGGTGAAGTGGATGGAGCCGAAGATCAGAGCCTGGATCAGCACCGTCAGCACGTTCCCCCGGGTATCCGTACCCAGCAGGCTGGATAACCGTCCCATCAGGAAACCCCGGTAGATGATTTCCTCGGGAATCGAGGCGGTCAGTGGCAGGATCAGCGCCATGCTGACCGCGGCGGCCAGGTTGCCGTTGACGCTGGCGTAGCGTGACATGTCCGGCGCCGGCACCTCGATGACCAGCGAGAGCAGCGGTGGCACCAGCATCTGCATGACGACGAACACGACCAGCACGGCCAGTGCCTGAAGCGGCAGCAGCAGCCAGCGCTCTGGCCGCCTGAAGCCCAGGTCAGTCAGGCTGCCGCCGCGCCAGAGGACGATGCAGACGGCGACCAGGGCGCCTGCGACCACGGCGGATGCGCCCCGGGCGTCCGGGCCGACATCGAGCCAGCCCGACTCGACGGCCACACCTTCGAGCAGGTAAACGCCGGCCGAGGCGAGAAACACGATGAACAGGTCGATGATCACGGAAACGCTTTCAGGTCTGCGCTGCTGCGACGGGTTGGCGGCGATACTCATGGTGATCCTCCTCCGACTGGTGTCTGGGACGTCGTCTACTGCAGCTCGGGAAAAATAACGACGTTATACATATGTATAACAGCGATATACAATGCTGTAAAGTAGCGCTGAAGCGTTTTCGCTTCCGGCCAGGCAGAGAAACAGGGTTATGACGACGACCAGAGAACGGATCATGGAGGCGGGACGGGAGCTGTTCCGTGAGCAGGGCTATCAGAAGACGTCGATCGGTCGCATAGAGACTGAAGCCGGCCTGGTGCCCCGGGCGGGCGCCTTCTACCGCCACTTCGAGAGCAAACAGGCGCTGCTGATGGAGGTGGCGAAAGCCTACGTCTCGGAGACGCCGGAAAGCTTCGGCCTCGATCGGATCGCCGACTACGGCGATACCCGGGCCGAGCTGGTGGCGATCGCGCTCAAGTACGAGGAAGCCATGGTCCGGCAGAAGCCTTATCAGCGCCTGATCGAGGAGGTGCGCCTGCTGGACTTCGGCGACACCCTGCAGGAAGAGCTGGACAGCGGCATGGTGGTGGCACTGACGCAGTGGATTCGCGGCAAGCCAGCGGCAGCTGAACTGTCAGGGAAAGAGCGGGGCGCCTTGCTGATCAGCGTCTTCGGCAGCTGGCTCTACTACCTGGCGCAGCTGCAGAAGGGTGCCGACGTGGCCGCGCTGCGGGACACGCTGCTCAACAACTGGGCATCGCACTGGGCGGAGACCCTCGACGCTACGGCTTGAGTTTCGCCGGGCCGTCGGCTATCTCGTTTCCGGCTCCCTGACCGTCACCAGATCCCCTTCCAGCGAGCTGATGATGGCTTCGGCCGTGTTGCCGAGGATCAGTTGAGACAACCCGCGCCGTGCTGCTGTGCCGAGCACCGTCAGCACCGCGCCCATCTCGTTGGCCAGGGCCGGAATCGTGTCCCGGGCGTGCCCCTCGAGCAGATGCACCTGGGTGACCGGTGCGTCCAGCTCGGAGATCAGCGCGTTGATCAGGTTCTGCCGCGTTTCCCGCATGTCCTCTTTGATCCCGTCGTAGTCGGTCGCCACCTGCAGCTCGCTGACCGACTGGCCCAGGCTCGGGTAGGCAGAGACCACCTGCAGGTCGCAGCCGAGGATGCGCGACAGATCCGCCGCCGTGTGCAGGATGGCCCGGTTGAGGTCCTGGTGCGATTCGTCACCGGCGTCCAGCGCCGCCAGCACCACGTTTGGTTCTGCCCATTGTTTCTTCGAGATGAGCACGGGGCAGGGCGCTGCACGGGTGAGGGCCCAGTCCAGCGGGGCGTGCAGCCGATCGATCAGCGCCTGATGCCGGGAGATGGGTTTGATGAGGAAATCCGCATCGCCGATGGCCCCGAGAATGCCGTCTGCGGCGCTCTTCTCCCAGACGACCCGGGTGCTGATGTCTGCAACTTTGTCAGCATAAGGCTCGATCAGCCGGCCGAGGCCGTTGCGCTCGGCGGCTTTCAGGCCTTCGATCAGGTTGGCCCGTTCGGCTTTCGGCAGAATGCGCTCCGGCTCTTCGGCAATGGTGTCGTAGACGACTTCCACCACCTCGATGGCCGCACCGCTGTAGTGCTCAATCATGGCTGCTTTGGGCAGCGCGAGGTCCAGCCCCTCCAGCTTGTCGTTAGCGATCATGACTTTCGTGAACACCGGCTTCTTGGTCATTTTTAGTTCCCCGGTTGGGTCAGTTTGCGGTCGGCAGGTCGAGCAGCAGCCGACAAATTCAGTGTTGCAAACGGTGTCCGCCAAACCAGTACGTAGATCCCGAAGCGCTGTTCCCAAAAGTACGGATAGGCGCGTCACCGTCAGGCCATAAGCTTAGCGCAACTCACTGAAAGGGAAGTTTGTGATGGCAGGCTCCGACATCAGAAATCTGCTCGTCGTCGTCGACGACGCGCTGTCCGTGCCGTACCTCATGGAAAAAGCCGCCCGTCTGGCCGGGGATGACACCCGGGTGCACGTGGTGCACGTGATCTACGAAGGGGTGGCCGATCTCGGCACCTCGGCGGTGGAAGACTCCGCGCGGCTGAAGACGTTCATCCTGCAGGCCGCAGAGGCGGAGCTCGAAGACGAGCTCGAGAAAGCCCGGGCCCGGTTCAAGCACCTCGAGTCAGCGACGCTCTGGAACCCACGCACCTGGGAAGCGGTTCTGCACGCGGCGGAAAACGTCGAGGCAGACCTGATCCTACGGGCAACCAGCGAGCAGGAGAGCATTGGCGAGAAGGTGGCCAGCGTGGTCCGAACTCCGGACGAATGGAACCTGCTGCGGCACGCCACGGTACCGGTCATGCTGGTGAAAGCCGCGGCCTGGCCGGCCAACCCGGTGGTGATCTGCTCTCTCGACGTGTTCGATGACAGCCATGCCGGGCTGAACAGAAACGTCATCAGCGATGCCCGGCGACTGGCCAACCTGATGGAGGCAGACCTGGATCTGGTGTACGCCTACCCGCTGTTCGAGCCCTGGGTCGGCGAGCTCGGCGCCGTAAAAAGTTACGCGGAGATCAAGGCGGCGGTGGAAGAGGAAGCTCGAGAGAAGGCAGACGAGCTGGCGACGGAAGCCGGGGTAGCCTACCGGCACCTGCATCTGGAGGAAGGGCAGACTGCGCCCGTGCTTGCCAAGCTGGTCGAGGACGCGGAGGCGGCGCTGCTCGTGGTCGGCACCCATGCCCGCGAAGGAGTGCGGGGCGTTTTGCTCGGCAATACCTCCGAGCGTATCCTTCACGCCGTCGATTGCGATGTGGTGACGGTCCACGCGCAAGCAGCAACATAGGGAGAACCTGTTGAAAACACCGACCTCCGTTCTGGTCATTCTCGACAAGCCCAAGCACGAGCAGTCTGCGCTCACGGAAGCCAGGAGGCTGCTCAGCAGCAATCCTGAAGCCCGGGTGCGGCTGGTCTCGTTCGTCTGGCACGCCATGGCGGAGCAGAAGAACGTCTTCGATGCCCATCAGCGACGGGCAATGAAAAAGGAGATTCTCAGAACGCGGGAAGTCTGGCTCCGCGACCTCATTCGTGACGAGGGCTTGTCCGCTGCGTCCGTCAGCATCGAGGTGGTCTGGACCGACGACATCTCGGGCTGGGTCGTGCAGAACGGGGCGGCCGCGGACCTGGTGATCAAGTCGGTGCACAAGTCCCAGACGCTGATGCACACGCCGCTGGACTGGGAGCTGATCCGGACCTGCCCACAGCCGCTGCTGCTGGTGGGCGGCTGGAAGGGCAAGCGAAGGAAGAAGAAGGCCAAAGCAGAGAACGATGTGATAGCGACCATCGACCTGCGCAGCGAGGACGTGAAGCACCGGAAGCTGAACTTTCAGGTGCTGGACGCCGCAGCCCGATTCGCTGAGATCAGGGGCGGGCGGCTGCACTGCGTCGCGGTGGTCGAGTACTCAGAAGTGCTCAGCGATCTGGAGATGATCGACCCGCGGAAAGTGCAGAAAGCAGCGGTGGCTGCCAGCAGTGAGTTTCTGGAGGCGCTGCTCCAACCCTACGACATCGCCAAGACGCGCATCCACCGGCCGGCGGGCAAAGTAGGGCACATGGTCGCGGCGACCGTGAGAAAAACGGGTGCAGGGCTGGTGGTGGTCGGCAGCGCCGCGCGACGTGGCCTGGGGGCTACCCTGCTCGGTAACTCGGCGGAGAAGATTCTCGGTCGCTCACCCTGCGATGTGCTGGTGGTGCATCCCTGACCACCGGCCTGGCGCCAGGCTTACTCGGTGATCTGAATCGAGGCGAGGAAGTCGACGATCGCCTCGATCTTGCTGGCCACTCGGGCTTCCGCCTCCGTTGAAGTGCCTTCACCCCGAGCGAACTCCGCGCCCCAGACCGGCATCCCTGAGGGGCCATGGGCTGCCCGGGTTTCCCGGCCGTCGACGATCTTCTGCACAAACTCCGCCGGAAAGCTGCCGTCGTTGCGCTCGGAAAGGTAGCGCAGATCGAGCAGCACCACGTTCAGGTCCGGGGTGACCGCACCGTCGCCTTCTCCGTAAGTGCCGTGACAGTTGGCGCAGTTCAGCGCGTACAACTCCGAACCGTCGTAGCTGACCTCAGCGGCCGACGACTGCGCGGCCAGCAGGAGGCCGGTCAGTACGGCTGCTATGGCATGGATCGAGTACTTCATCAGATGTGTCTCCCGTCGGGTTGCTCAGGCAGCGTCAGGTGGTGGGTGCCAGCGGCTCACGAGATGATCGTGCAGCGCCCGACAGGCATCCACCGTCGTGAAGATGCCGGCCAGCCGGCCGTGTCCGGTCACCAGCGCCGCCCCGAGATGATGTTCGATCATCGCGTGCAGCACTTCCACCAGCGGTGTTTCCAGATCGACGGCGTAACACTCGGAAACGTAGGCGTCTTCGACCGTCAGCTCCTTCGGGTCCGGTGAGCCGAGCTCAGGGCCGAGCAGCAGCTTGATGTCCCGATCGGTAACGATGCCGGCGAGCTGACCGTCGCTGGTTACCGGCAGGTGGTGCACGTGGTGGTCGAGCATGAGCTTCCTGGCCTGGCCGATGGGCGCGGTCAGCGCCACCGAGTACGGGAACGGCGTCATCACCGATTTGACCCTGGGCTCCGGCATGGCTCAGCCGTTCTGCTCGTCCGCCAGATTTGCGCAGTCGATGCACAGGACGCTGGTGGGGAGTGCTTTCAGCCGCTCCTCGCCGATGGGCTCGCCGCAGGATTCGCAGTTCAGGTAGCTGCCGGCGTCGATGCGGGCCAGGGCTTGGTCGATCTTCTTCAGCTCAGCCTCCAGCTCCTGATCGAGCGCAACCAGCGTCTCGCCGTTTTCGAGCTCAATGGCCTGCTCGGCGAAGTCCTGGGGCAGCGGGTCCTCGCGATGCCGGGTGTGGCGGGCAACCCGTTCCTGTCGGGCCTGGAGTTCTTCTTTGCGGGAGACCAATCCGTCCCGCGTCGCGTCGATATCGAGCATGCCTGGCATAACCTCAGTAATTCGACAGTGATTAACCCCCGTCGCCGCTTCACCTGTCACTAGGGGTTTCCCGAAGAGAACCCGGCGGGCTTCCACGAATTGCCCGTCAGGCAGGCGGGGCCTAGGCTCAGGCTTTCGCCATCCCTAGAACAGAACAGGATTCCGCCGCCGTGAGCTACGAAACCATTCTCGTTGCCGTCGACCTTTCCAGCGAATCACGCGCCGTACTGGACGCCGCCAGAGCGGTGGCTGGGAAAACCGGAGCTCGAACCCATCTGGTCACCGTGGTGAAGCCGTTAACCCAGGTATATGGCGGTCTGGATATGGCGCCCATCGCCAGCGGGACCGTGTCCTTCGAAGAGGAAGCCAGCACTCAGGCTCGCAAGCAGCTGGAGAACCTGGCGGAAGAGTACGGGCTGGATAAAGCCGACATACACATCATCCTTGGCGCCCCCGGCGCGGAGATCAGAGAGCTTGCGAAGTCCACCGGTGCGGATCTGATCGTGATCGGCAGCCATGGTCGGCATGGCTTCAGCCTGCTGCTCGGCTCGACGGCCAACGCCGTTCTGCACGATGCGGGCTGCAACGTGCTGGCAGTGCGCCTCAACTTCGAAGAAGAGTGATCACCGCCACGGGCTATCTGCCCCTGCTGCTGGAACGTCTGAGTCGTGATCATGCCCGCATTGCGGGCGTGGTGCGGCGTCTTGCGGAGCTCGCTGAGACGCTCGAACAGGAGCCGGACTGGCACGAAATTGCCGAGCACATCGACTTCCTCGACTACTATGCGGATAAGGTGCACCATCCGCTGGAAGACAGGGTCTTTGACGCGCTCGTGAACAAGGGCCTGACCCCGACCGAGCGGCATCTGGTGTTCAAAAACCTGGGGCAGCACGAGGAGATCACCAGCCTGACCCAGTCGCTGGCCCGCCAGGCAGCCGGTGCGGTGTCCGGTACGCTGACCCCGGATGTTCCGGACTTCGATGAAGCGCTGCAGGCGTACATCGCTCTGCAGATCAGACACATGCGCTTCGAGGAGAGCCAGCTTTTCCCGCTGCTCGAGCAGGGGCTGGATAACAGCGACTGGAACGCGCTGACGCGGACGCTTGGCGCGCCGGATCAGGATGAGCCAGCAGAGCAGGCGCCCTGCCGGGCAGCCAACCGCTAAACCACACGACAAGGAGGAACGATGAGCAAGTACAAACATGCCAACGCGGCGATCGAGCAGGCCGTAGCGGCCGCAGGAGCCGAGGGCATCGAGAAATCAGACCTGTTGCTGGCGTTGATCGTCGCCAGCGTGGCCGCTTATCGAACCGAAGCGGGCAGTGCTTCCACTCGGGAAGCGTTGCTGTATGAGCTCGGCGAGGTGGAAGGGGCGACGGACACCCAGTTCATCCGGTCGCGCTGAGCGCTACCCGCCGCCACCGGTTGCCCTGGCCAGGGTGCTGAAGACTTCCTGCAGCATGGCCCTGGCATCTGCCTCCGTTGGGCCTTCCCACGGCTCCGGACCGGAGAAAGCCGGCGGCCGCAGGCGGGAACCCACGCTCGGATCGTTTGCCACCACTTTGTCCCGATAGTCGCTGAGCGCCCGGCTGAGCGTTGCGTCGGCATGACGCCAGTAGGGGATGGCGGTCTTTTCCAGGTACTTCTTCTCGGACCAGAGCTCCAGCACCATGGTGTTGTGCTCTTCCATGCTCAGGCCTTCGTCCCGATAGCCGTTCCAGTACTTGTCCAGGGTAGCTTCCAGCTCACCCTGTCGCGATTCGGCGGCGGCCAGCTGGCTGCTCGCTGAGCTGGCGGCGCTGGTGAAGGCATGCAGCTCCCGACCTTTTTCGTATGCGGCAAGAAAGTCGGCCTCGTTGTGATTTGCGCAGACGCCGTTGTAGCTCCTGCCGCGCTCTCCGAGCTCGTAGGCAGTGCCTTCCACGCAGTACTGGCTGAGGCCCTGATCCCGGCCGCGGTCATAGGCATTCCGGTCCATCACCACACCGTGCTTGGCGCAGTCGTTACCCCGGCGCTCCGCCTTGGCGAGCGTCTGGCCGGCAGAGCCGTCCGCGAAGCCGAGGGTCTGCCAGTCGGCGCCGCTGCAGTCTTCCGCAGACATGGTGGCGCAGCCGGCACTGAGCAGGCATACGCAGGTAAGGGCGAGAAGCGTTCTGAAGGTGTTCATGGCGTCAGTCCTTTTCCGTTTCCGCCGTTGGCGGTTGGCCAAGAAGAGGCGGATCTGGACAGACGCTAGCAGCTATCGACGCCCGGCTATGTGACCGGGTGCCGGTTTTCTGACTGCATCAGATGGCTTTTGAGAACCCTGTGGTTTGCGGCGGCAGGTAGCGGTCGAACGCCATGGCAACGTTGCGGATCAGGTAGCGGCCTTCGGCGGTGACGATCAGCTTCGGCTCGGCATCGCCGTCCGCGGGCAGGCGAAGGAGATCATCGGCTGCGAGCGATTCGAGGCGTGGCCAGGCTTCCGGGAATGCCGCCTTCAGGTCGACGTTCCACTCGTCTTCGAACGCCGCGATGTCGAGCTCGTAGTGGCACATCAGGTTGCCGATGAGCGCTCTGACCATCCTGTCGTCGTCGCTCAGCATGAGGCCGCGCTCAACAGGGTGCTGATCGGCGTCGATCGCCTCGACGTACTCGTCGAGGGTTTTCACGTTCTGGCAGTAGAGGTTGCCGATGCTGCTGATGGCGCTGATGCCGAGGCCAATCAGGTCGCAGTGACCGTGGGTCGTGTAGCCCTGGAAGTTACGGTGCAGACCACCGTGCTTCTGCGCCAGCACAAGCTCGTCGTCGGGCTTGGCGAAGTGGTCCATGCCGACGTGGGCGTAGCCCGCTGCGGTCAGGGTCTCCACCGCCAGCTGCAGGAGCATGAGCTTGGTCTCGGCGTTCGGCAGCTGCGCCTCCTTGATCTGACGCTGGGTTTTGAAGCGGGCAGGCAGGTGCGCGTAGCTGTAAAGCGAGATGCGGTCCGGCGAGAGGTGGATGATGCGGTCGAGCGTTCGTCTGAAGCGCTCCAGGTTCTGCTGCGGCAGGCCGTAGATCAGGTCCACGGACAGGGACTTTACCCCGTTGCTCCTCGCAGCGTCGATGATGGCCGCCGTGTCCGCTTCACTCTGCAGTCGGTTCACGGCCAGCTGCACGTCAGGGTCGAAATCCTGGATGCCGAGGCTCATGCGATTGATGCCGAGACCGGTCAGGAAGGCGATTCGCTCCGGGTCGACGGTGCGCGGGTCGATCTCGATGGAGAAGTCCCGCTCGTCGCTGGCGAGCAGGTTGAAGTTCTCGTCCAGGTGCCTGAACACCTCGGTGAACTGCTCGTTGCTCAGGTAGGTCGGCGTGCCGCCGCCGAAATGCAGCTGCTCCACGCAGTGTCCTTCCGGCAGGCCGGGCTGGATCATCTCCATTTCCCGATACAACCGGGCGAGGTAGGCGATCGCGTGCTTCCGATTGTTGGTGATGATCTTGTTGCAGGCGCAGTAGTAGCAGACCGTAGCGCAGAACGGCACGTGCAGGTAAAGCGACAGGGCAGCGTCTGGCGGCAGCCCGGCAAGCGCCGAATCCAACGCGCCGGTTGGCAGGTCGTCGGCGAACAGGTTGGCGGTCGGATAGGACGTGTAGCGCGGGCCGTTCACGTCGTAGGCGCGAATCAGGTCCGGGTCGAAGTGGCTTTTCATGTGTGCTTCCGGTCAGCTGGGGCTTACGCCGCCAGGTGGTAAGCGGCGGTGGTCAGAGCCTCTGCCTGAATGATCCTGGTGGTGGTGCGATCGGTGTCGATCACGCCTGCCTTGCGCCACTTGGACAGCACCCGGGAAACGCACTCCAGGGTCAGACCCAGGTGATTGGCCAGGTCGGTTCTGCTCATGGGCATGGACAGCATGGTCGGGTCGAAGCCGAGGCGTTCAGTGCGGTCCATCAGCAGCTTCAGAAATCCGGCGATTCTCGCTTCCGCCCGGGACTGGCTGAGGTTGATTCGGAGCATGGACTCGTTGCGCTCGTGCTCGGCGATCAGCCGGAGCAGTGAGGCGCCGGCTCCGAGGCCCCAGATCTCCGGCAGCTTGCCGAGGCTCAGGTTGCAGGCGGTGGAGGCGGTCAGCGCCAGCGCGGTGTCGCTGTGACTGCCGGTGGCAGGGCCATCCAGACCGAGGATCTCACCGGGGTAGTAGAAGCCGGTCACGTACTCCTCTCCGTCCGGGGTCACAGTCACCGTTTTGAAAACGCCGGAGCGGACCACGTACCAGTCGTCGCCAGCGTCGCCGGCGCGAAAGAGAAAATCGCCTTTGCTCATCGGCGCGGTGGTAGTGAGGCAGTCGCTCAATGCCGCCAGCGCGGGATCGGTAAGATCCCTGGCGGCGCAGAGGTGCCTGGTGGGGCAGAGCCCGCACCCTTCTCGTATTCTGGAAACCCGACTTCCCGCGTTCATGCCCATGACGATGCCGGCAGGGTCTTTTTCGCGGAATACGGGGATACCCCTAGCGGCTGGGGCCAGGATTGGCTCGTGTGCCTGGCGGTTGCCTCAGTACTGACGGGAGGGCATGAGCACACGCATGCCTTCCATCTCCTCCGTCACCTCGATCTGGCAGGACAGGCGGCTCGACTCGCCGACGTCGTAGGCAAACTCGAGCATGCCCTGCTCGAGCTCGTCCATCTCTCCGCTGATCGCCTGCCACTCGTCCGGCACGTAGACGTGACAGGTGCCGCAGGCACACAGGCCGCCGCAGTCACCTTCGATCCCGGGAACCAGGTGGTTGACGGCGCCCTGCATGATGCTGACCCCGACCGGGACGTCCACGTCATGCTCGGTGCCGTTCGCTTCGACGTAGGTGATCTTCGGCACTAAGCGTCCCCACCGGCTGCGACCAGATCCCGGGCTTCGGCGATGATCGCAAACGGTCGCGCGCCTTCGAGCACCGCCGTCAGGGAGAAGTCCAGCGCCCGCTGCTCGCCGTCCGGCAGGCTGATCCGGGTCGCAATCCGATAGGGCTCGCCGCTGAGGCAGGCGGCCATCCCGGATTCCAGCATTTCTGCGGTGGCGTTCGGGTCTTCCGACCAGAAGGGCAGAGTGGCGAAGGCTGCGCCGATCGGATCCGTGTCCGGCGGCAGCAGTTGCCGGGCGGCCTGGTTCATCTGCAGAACCCGGCCATCCGGAGCGATCAGCGCCATGGCCTGCACGGCATGATCGAAAACCTTTGCCAGCGAGGCCTGGCTCTCCGCGAGCTGCTGCTCCGCGGCCTTTCTGGCGCGCAGATCTCGGAGGTGAGCGCTGAAGTAGACGTCCCCCTCCAGCGTCACCTTGGTGATGGACGCTTCGAGCGGCAGCTCCTCGCCGGTGCGGGTCAGGCCGATGACTTCGGAACGCTCGCCCATGAGTCGGGCCGGACGGGACTCGGCGGCAAACTGGGCGACCTGGGCCGGGTGGCCGGCTCGATAGCGCTCGGGCAGCAGGGTGCCGAGATCGAGGCCAACCAGCTCGCCGCTGCCGTAGCCGAACAGCGCTTCGGCGCTGGGGTTGGCGTAGCTGATGCGAAGCTCGGGGTCGGCGGTGACGATGGCGTCAGCAGAAATTGCCAGCACCCTGGCGGCCAGCCGGTGCGCTGAGCGGGTCTGCTGCTGGCGGCTCTGATCGCGGCTGATGTCCTGCAGCATCACCACGTAGAGCGTTTCGTCCTCAGCTCGCAGCCTGCCGACCCGAACCCGGGCGGGCAGCTCGCGGCCCGCGGCCGTGCGTACGGTCAGGTGCACGAAGTCCATTTCCGGGGCATCCGGCGTTTCTGCCCAGCGCTGCAGCCAGGCCAGCGGATCCAGCCGGCTGCGCTCGTTCTCGGGCAGGTACTGAGTGATCAGGCCGGCAACCGGCGTGCTCTCTTCCAGAAGCTGCAGGGCCGCTTCGTTGGCGTACACCAGCGTGCCGTCGACCTGGATGACCAGCATCGGTTCCGGAAAACCGGCCAGCAGGGTGCTTGCTGATACCTCAGCGAACGACACGATGGATGCTCCCTCAGTTGGCTGCTAGTAAGCAGCCTGCTCTGCGTTCAGCACGTTGAGGTCGGACTTGCCGTCCTCCATGGCTTCCAGCACGGTCAGATCCGCGTTGACCGGCACGCCGATGCTCTCGAACAGCTCTTTCGTGCGTGCGGTGACCAGACCCGCCCGGACCAGCGCCGGCATCATCAGATCGTTGAGAGAGTGGATCTGACCAGGCGGCAGCTCGCGGGCAATGCCGAGCTCAGCAGCTTCCTTGACCCCGGCCATGAAGTCGCCCGGGTCGATGTTGCTCACCTCGAGCACCTTGAGAAAGCCGGAGTCGGTGCCTGCGGACTGGCCTTTCACCAGAATCTGCACCGCGTCGAAAGCGAACTGGGCGAGATCTTCCCGCTCATCCTGATGCAGCGCAGCCACGGTAGGCGCCAGGTAGACGTGACCGAATGAAACGTGCCGGGACTCGTCGCGCATGACGTTGAAGGTAATGGACTTCAGCAGCGGCTCTTCCGTCTGCTTGTACATGTTGTTGAAGGCGCCCAGAGCCAGGCCCTCGACGATCATGTTCATGCCGATCATCACCTTGCAGAAGTTGTTGGTGCTGAGCGTGGTGTCGATCAGCTCTTTCAGCCAAGGCACCATCGGGTAGTGGATGGCGATCTTCTCTACGTAACGATCGTAGGCCTCCACGTGCCGGGCCTCGTCGATGGTCTGGGTGGCCGCGTAGTACTTGGCCTTCATGTCCGGCACCCCGTGCGCCACGGTGGCTGCGGTGAGCAGCGCGCCCTGCTCGCCGTGCAGGAACTGAGAGAGCATCTGCGCGGTGGAGTGGGCCATGAATGTCTGCTGCTGCTCAGCAGAGAGCTTCTGGAAGAACGGCATCTTGCCGTACTGGCTGTGCTCCGCCGCGATGATCGGGTTGGACGGGTCGATGGGCGTGTCCCAGGCGAGCTCAGCTGCGTTCCACTGATTTTCCTTGGCGCGGTTGTAGAGATCGTCGAGCTTGGCCACCTGGCCCTGATAGTCGAAGTTCCACGAGACCTGCATCAGGGTCTCGTAGGTCTCGGAGTGGACGGTTTCCGATTGGTTTTCCTTGACGACGGCTGCCATGAGCATGCTCCGTAGCTTCAGTAAGCTTGATTAGGTCTGGCCAGACTGCCAGCGTCCTGCCGGCGCTCATTGACCCGGATCAACAATGCGTCGCGATGACCGCCCGCAAACTTTTTTCGCCCTTCCGGCCATCGCGATGAATTTCCTGCATGCAGAAAAAGCAGAAAGAAATCAGAGCGTTAAGCACTGATGCGAAAGATATCCAGAGCCGGACGCTGCTTGTCCACAGGGTCATGCCCACCTTAACCACAACATATCCACAGCAAGATGCGGCTGTTTCACTGGTCAGAGCGGGCAGCCTCAGTAGACTGGATTCCACGGTTGAACGACGCGAAGGACACTGGAGACAGAGCCTCTTCAAACCGGAAAGCCGAGAAGACCCTCGCCGGGGTCGGGGTCAACGTCAGGCGGCGTTGGCTCAAGGGAAAAACCCACGTCCGGCAGCCGTTGGCCAACGTGCTGAGCCGGGCAGGCGATCGGAGTTGCTCACAAGGCGGCTCTCCGGCTGGACCGATACGCGCACCTTCGGGAGCGGGTACTCGAGAAAGCGGCTCCCGCAAGGGAGAGGGGAGCGGGCTCGCGAGGGAAGCCGACAGCCGGGCAGATCCTGTCTTCGGGAAGGCCGATCAGCCAACCCGGGGCGACGTAGCAAGGCGTCGTAAAATAACGGCTCTTGAGTCAAATGGCTGAAGCCGGCGCCAATCACCCTTGAGGTGATTCGACAAAGGCAGCGGTCACAGGTTCGGGCCTGATCGGGAGGGGCTGCTTCAAGTGAGCAAAACCGAGCGACGAGCCACTCAACGACCTGAGATTGGTCCTCTTCGGAGGTCCGGTTGGAGAACCCCGCCTTGGCGGGGTTTTCTTTTTTTTTTAGTTCCCCTATCCAGTTGCTGGCCTGATCACTCGGCCAACATCTCCGCCAGCGCCCTGATGGTGCGCCAGTTTCTGCCCGTCGCCGCGCAGCCGAAGGCCCGCTCAGCGCCGGCAGCCAGTTTCGATCGACCAATGCCATCCGGCGCGTGCAGGTAGAAGACGCTGCCATCCAGCCGGTAGCTCTCGCTGTCCGCTTTCAGCTCGTCGAGCAGCGCTGCCGCGTCGGGCTGCGGGGACGCTTCCAGGAATGAGACGTGCACCGTGGTCGGCGCCGTATCCGCTACCGGAAAAGGGTTACGGTCTATGACCTGCTGCAGGCCGGCAGCGGTTACCCTGAGCACGGCGGGCTCGAATCCGTGCTGGTCTTCAATCAGGGTCTTGAGGCGGCTGCTGATGGTCTTCTCGAGGACGGCGCTGAGCGTGACCACCGCGTTGCCGCTCTGAACGTAGGTCTCCACCTCAGTGCCACCCAACGCCTCCAGGCAGGCCCGCAGATCTGCCATGGGGAGCTTGTTGCGGCCGCCGACGTTGATGCCGCGCAGCAGCAGCACGCAGCGGGACATCGCGTCAGGATTTCCTCAGGCTAGCCCCGACCGCGCAGACAGGGATGAGCATGGCCAGGAAAATGAGGTGCCACCACAGCGGGATCGCCTCCCAGGCACTGAGCTGCACGCCCAGGCCCACCAGCAGCAGCGCGACACCGGCTCCCAGACTGAGCTTCAGGTCATTGGTACCGGCAATCCAGGCAGCGCCGTAGCCGGAAAAGAGCCCGTAACCCACGCTCAGCAGCAGAGCGATGACGAGGTACGAGGTGGGGAATGGCGGCGCGGCGGCGGCCTCGCCGTAGAAACTGGCCAACCCCAGATTGATCGGTACCGAGATCAACCCCCAGAGAACGGGCGCTGCGACGATGCCGAGTATCAGCCTTCCCATTTGCTTATCTCCCCTCCAGTGGAGGTAAGCAACATAGCAGGTGTGGGTCTTCGGACCTACGGGACGGCCGGGCTGCACACGGGTACAATGCGCCTCCCTTCATTTCTCACATAGGTGCGTCCATGGCCACGGCCGAAGAAGACGAAGCGGCTCGCGAGCGTGACGATGTCCGTTGCGAAGCGGCGCTCTCGACGCTGGCAGATGTGCTGTGGCGGTTCAACGAGACCAATGAGGGCACGCTGGCCGTCTACGACGTGCTCGGATTTCTCATTGAGGATCTGGTCAAGGAGGGATTCTGCGCCGCCTGCGTCAACGAAACCGTGAAGGCGGCGCTGGAGAGAACGGGCGTCGACCTCGACACCCACCGCGAGGAGGAAGGGCCGCTGAGAGGCCCGTCAGACGTCTTCCACTAGATCACCGAACCCTCGTCGAAGTTCGGATCGCGCTTCTCCCGCAGTGCCCGGACTCCTTCCCTGGCGTCGGGGCTGGTGAACCCGAGCATCTCGAGCGCGGTCGAGGTGTCGAAGGTCGGTCCGGCCATCCGCAGCCAGTTGTTCAGCGAGTACTTGGTCCAGCGGATCGCGCTCTGCGCGCCCCCGGCCAGCTTGCCGGCCACCTCCAGCGCCCGGTCCTGCAGTTCGTCGTCGTCTACGCACAGGGACACCAGGCCGATCCGCTCTGCCTCCTCGCCGGACAGCCGATCACAGGTGAGCAGGTAGTACTTCGACTTCGCCATGCCGCAGAGCAGCGGCCAGATGATGGCTGCGTGGTCGCCAGCGGCGACGCCGAGGCGGGTGTGTCCGTCTGTCAGGCTGACAGAGCGGGCCACGATCGAGATGTCTGCCATCAGCCCTGCTACCAGGCCGGCGCCCACGGCGGGACCGTTGATCGCCGAGATGATTGGCTTGCCGCAGTTGATGATGTTGTAGACGAGATCTCTGGCTTCTTTCCAGGTGCGGGCCCTGACCTCGAAGTCGTCGATGGTCTCGTCGATCATGTCGAAGTCGCCGCCGGCTGAAAACGCTTTGCCTGCACCCGTAAGGATGACCGCGTCCACGTCCGGATCGTCGTCCACCTCCCGCCAGACGTAGGTAATCTCTCGGTGGCCGATCGCGTCCAGGGCGTTGTAACGTTCGGGGCGGTTGAAGGTGATCCTGAGCACCCGGGGTGCGGGTCGATCAAACGCCAGCCTCTGGTAGTTCTCGTAGGGCATATCCTCTCCTCGGGTGCGCCTGGCGCTGCGCTCAGAGCAGCGCGAACAGGATCATCAGGGTGCCGACCAGGCCAACGAACCAGACCAGCGGACGAATCCATGGCCAGCCGGCCCAGTAAACGATCGCGTGCGCTACCCGACTGTAAAAGAACAGTTGCGCTCCGAGCACCGTCATCTCTGTGGAAATCCCTGCGGCCGATGCAACCAGAACAAGCGGCGCGAACAGCAGCAGCCCCTCCTTGTGGTTTTCCGCGACCCGCTTGCTGCGGGATTGAAACTGCGATGGTTCACCCAGGTTGTCTCTGGCGCCGGCCATTGCCGGCAGGCCTTGCGCGAGAATTCCGGCAGTGGCCTGAACGGCGATCACGATCACAAGCAGGGCCACGCTGTAGGCGAGCATGGTGAGTTCGATGGTCATGGTTGTCTCCCCTCGTTGCTGACATCGAGGGCCTTACTTTACGAGACTGGCGACGGGGCGGCCAGGCGCGCGGCTCAGCCCAGGATGGCGCTGCCGTAGACGGGCAGCGAGGCGGTGCCTCCGGTGTGCAGGAAAACAAGGTTGTCTACGCTTGCAAACTCGCCTGCCCGAATCTTGCCGATGAAGCCGCTCATCGCCTTGCCCGAGTACACGGGATCGAGCAGCAGGCCTTCCCGCGAACCGAGCGTCTTCAGCGCGGCGAAGGTCTCCGCTGTCGGCAGGCCGTAGCCCTCACCCAGGTAGCTCGAGTCGACCAGGATCGCATCTCGATCGAGCGACATCTCAGCGCCGCACAGGCGCAGCGCATCATCAGCGATATCACCTATCTGGCTGATGAAGGCGGGCAGGTCGGCGCCGCCTTCCGAGACGTTGATGCCGTGTACCCTGACCTCACCGATCTTGCCGGCCAGCATCAGTCCCGCCAGCAGGCCAGCCTGTGTGCCTGCGCTGGCGGTCGCGTGCGCAAGGTCCGTCAGCTCGAACCCGTGTGCCGCGCACTGCTCGATCAGCTCCAGCGCGCAGGCGGCGTAGCCGAGCGCGCCGGTGCCGTTGGAGCCTCCGGTGGGGATCGTGTAGACGCTCCGGTTCTGGCTGTCGAGCTCGCTGCGCAGCGACTTGAGCGTCGGTTTTACGTCGTCTGGCGCCACCAGGTGCACGGTGGCGCCGAACATGTGATCGAGCAGAACGTTGCCGAGCGTTTCGTAGTTGGGGTCCCGCCAGGGCACCTTGCGCGCCAGTATCAGGTGGCAGTCCAGGCCGCGGGCGGCACAGGCGGCTGCCGTTTGCCTAGCATGGTTCGACTGCACGGCGCCAAAGGTGATGACCGTGTCCGCGCCTTCCGCTTCTGCCTGGCCGATCAGGAACTCGAGCTTCCTGGTTTTGTTGCCGCCGGTGGCAAGGCCCGTGCAGTCGTCACGCTTGACCCAGAGCGACGGCCCGCCCAGATCCTCCGTCAGCCGCTCCATGGGTGCCAGCGGGGTGGGGAGGTGCGCCAGTTGGGTTCGGGGGAGGCCTGCAAATGGGTCGGACATGGCTTGTCTTCTACTCGCTCAAGAGCCCGAACTTTAGCGCAGACCGAACCGGCGAACAGGTGACTTGTAATTAAACAGGCGTTTAATTAAGGTGATCTGACCAACCCGGAGGGCGGCCAGGAGCAGGCAATGTCAGCAGCGAAGCAGAAAGCCCGGGCTCAGACACGGCCACGGGGCCGTCCGGGCGCCGATGACCTGGCGGACGGAGAGGCACGTCAGGTGCTTATCCAGGCGGCTGCAAAGCGGTTCGCAGCCCAGGGCGTTGATGGCACCCGCCTGCGCGAGATCGTTGACGACGCGGGCATGACCCCGGCCATGGTGGCCTACTACTTCAAGGGCAAAAACGGCCTCGTGGAAGCGGTGGTGCGGGAAGCACTGGCGACCCTGCGCGAAGTGATCGAAGCGTCCGTGAGCGAGCACGTACCGGGCGCCTTCCTAGAAGGGCTCATCCGCCGCTACCTGGCGGCCCTTGCCGGTTCGCCCTGGATTCCGCAGCTGCTCATTCGTGAGGTGATCTCCCGGGACTCACCGTTGCGAACCCTGTTCGTCGAGGAGTTCGCCAGCCAGGCGGTTGCCGTGGTGCCGGATCGGGTGCTGGAGGAGATCAGCCAGGGCCAGCTGCGGGACGATCTGGATCCTCGATTTCTGATCCTGTCGCTGGTCGGCATGTGCCTGTTTCCTTTTATCGCCCACCCGGTGCTCGGCCCGCTGCTGCAGTTTGATCTGGATGAATCGTTCGGCCAGAGCTACGGCGAGCATGTGGTGGACCTGTTTGCGCGCGGCGCTGGAGGTAGCCAGTGAAGAAGCCCCGAAACAGGATGTTGCTGCCGCTGCTGCCGCTGCTGGCGCTGCTGCTCAGTGCATGCGATCGCGACGACCTCGATTACGCCGTCGGCACCATCGAGCGTTATCGCATCGACGTGGTGGCGGACTCGGGCGAACCCGTCGTAGAGCTGCATGTCACCGAAGGTGACCTGGTGGAGCCGGGCACGCCGCTGCTGGTTCAGGACCCGGGCAAGCTCAGAATCGCTCTTCAGCAGGCGCAATCCGAGGAGGCGGTGGCGCTTGCCCGGCTGCGCGAAGCGGAAGCGGGCCCGCGTGCGCAGGAGATTGATCAGGCCAGGGCGCAGCTGGCATCGTCGCGGGCGAGGCTGGCCACGGCAGAGGATGAGCTGGCTCGCCAGCGCTCGCTGATTGCCCGCAACTACGCATCGGAAAGCAGGGTCAACCTGCTGCAGGGCGAAGTCGACACGGCAGCGGCTCAGGTCGAGGAGGTGGACGCGCGGCTTGCCGAGCTGCTCGAGGGCACCCGCTCCGAGCAGATCGATCAGGCACGGGCGGCATTTGCTGCGGCCGAGGCCAAAGTCGCCGACCTCAGCTTCGACCTGGCGCGAACGGTGGTCCGGGCGCCGGTCAGTGGCGTGGTGGAAAGCCTGCCGTTTCGTCTGGGCGAACGTCCAAGCCGCGGCCAGACCGTCATCTCGCTGCTCTCGGACGAGCGGATCTTCGCCAGGGTCCACATCCCGCAGCCGCTGCGAACCCGGGTCTCGCTCGGTGATCGGGCGCTGATTCGAGTGGATGGGCATGACGCCGAGTACGCCGGGCGGGTGCGCTGGATTTCCAGCGAAGCCGCGTTCACGCCCTACTACGCGCTGACCCAGCACGATCGAAGCCGGCTGGCCTACCTGGCAGAGGTGGATCTGGTCGACGGGGTCAGCCTGCCGGTCGGCGTGCCTGCGGAAGTTCGTTTCCCTAGCCTGGGCAGCAACTGATGGCGGAAGCTCTGAGCGACCCGCTGGCCATCGAGGCGCGGGATCTCTCCCGCCACTTCGGCGATCTCAAGGCGGTGGACGGTCTCAACCTGGCGGTACCGAAAGCCTGCATCTACGGATTTCTCGGTCCGAACGGCTGCGGCAAGTCGACAACCATCAGAATGCTCTGCGGCCTGCTCACGCCAACCGCCGGCACTGCTCGGGTCCTCGGTTGTCAGGTGCCGGAGGACGCGGAGGCGCTGCGTCGCAAGCTCGGCTACATGACTCAGAGGTTCTCGCTCTACGAAGACCTCACCGTGCTCGAGAACCTGAAGTTTCTGGGCTCGGCTTACTCTCTGCGCGGTGCGCAGTTGAGCCAGCGCATCGAGGCGCAGCTCGAGCGGTTTGATCTCACCGACCGGACGGGGCAGGTCAGCGGGACCATGAGCGGCGGCCAGAAGCAGCGTCTGGCGCTGGCGGCCGCCACCCTGCACAGCCCGGAGCTGCTGTTTCTCGACGAGCCGACCAGCGCGGTCGATCCGGAGAGTCGCCGCGATTTCTGGGACCACCTGTTCGAGATGGCGGATCAGGGCACGACCATTCTGGTTTCCACCCACTTCATGGATGAGGCTGAGCGCTGTCACCGGCTGGCGATCCTGAATCAGGGCGCGCTGGTGGCCGATGGCGTGCCGGATGACCTCATGCGGGACGTGGGCGCCACCGTGGTGCAGGTCGAGAGCGAAAGCTCGCGGGCGATCAGAAACGCCATCCTGGATCTTCCCGAGGTCTGGCACGTGGCCCAACTCGGCAACAGGCTGCACGCGCTGGTGAACCCGGACCTGGCCGATCCGGTGGCTCTGCTTAAGGAACGGATAGAACGCATCGATTCGCAGGCGGGCGTGCAGATCATCGCTGCCAACCTGGAAGACGTGTTCGTGATGGCCACCGAAGGTGCTCCGGATGCTTGACAGCTTTCGCAGGATCGGCGCCGTTGCCGCCAAGGAGCTGCTGCACCTGCGCCGTGACGAGCTGAGCCGGGCGATGATCCTGGGCATCCCGCTGGTGATGACCCTGCTGTTCGGTTACGCGATCAATCACGATGTCCGGCACCTGCCGGCAGCGGTGGTTGATCAGGCGGAAACTTCAGGCTCCCGACTGCTGCTGGCAAAGATCCAGGCGAGCCGCGTGGTCGACATCCTGCACCGCTACGATTCGGTCGCCGAGCTGGAACAGGCGATGGCGCGGGGTGTGGTCTCCGTGGGGGTATTTGTGCCGGCGGACTTCGAGCGCCGGATCTCCCGCCGGGACAGGCCCATCGCCCAGCTGCTCATCGACGGCAGCGATCCGGTGGTTCAGTCCGCGGCCAAGTCGCTGCAGATGCTGCCGCTGATCGAGGGATCGGGCATGAGCCAGCAGGCAACTACTGGCTTTGAGCTGCGCGTGTTTTACAACCCGGAGCGGCGCTCACCCGTGTTTATCGTGCCGGGCCTGACCGGGGTGATCCTCAACCTGACCATGGTGCTGTTCACCGCGGTGGCCATCGTCCGGGAGCGGGAGCGAGGCAACATGGAGCTCCTGATCACCACCCCGATCGGCGGGCTGGAGCTGATGCTCGGGAAGATCCTGCCGTACATGGTGATCGGCTACCTGCAGGCAACCATCATCATGACCCTCGGGGTGTGGCTGTTCGATGTGCCCATTGCCGGCAGCCTGGCGGACTTTGCGCTGGGCGTTGGCCTCTTCATCATCGCTACCCTGTCGCTCGGGCTGATGATCTCCACCTTCGCCAGCAATCAGTTCCAGGCCTTTCAGATGACCTTCATGACCTTTCTGCCGCAGATGCTGCTGTCAGGCTTCATGTTTCCCTTCGAAGGCATGCCGATACCCGCGCAGTGGCTCGCCGAGCTGTTTCCGCTCACGCACTTTCTGCGGATCGTCCGCGGGGTGGTGCTGCGGGAAGCCGACCTGCCGCTTTTGTGGGCGGAAGTCTGGCCGCTGGTGTTGTTCTTCTTCATCTTCCTGACCGCGGCAACCGTGCGCTTTCAGAAACGGCTGGATTGAAGCGCTGCCTCAATCGCGGGCAGAAAAAAGCCGCCCGAAGGCGGCTCGAGTTCGTCCCGTTATTTTTGTTGTTCGGGACTGGAATTCGCTTTCCCCTCCCCTAGTAACCGGGCGCGTCCTCACGTGCTCGGCAGGGCAAAACGAGCGGAGAAAGTACCAGGAACATTTCAGGCAATCAACAAGTTAAGAAGGTTTTTCCATTTGTTGTTGAGGTTGCAGGCAGGAAGGGCCTGTAACCTCGACGGCAGCCTGCTAGGCTTCCTGGCGAAGGCAGAAAAACACTCGAGGGACACTCATGAGCACACCATCGATCGAGCAGCCGCTGGCACTAAAAGGCGCGCCGGGCTCTCCGTATACACGCAAGATGCTGGCGATCCTCCGCTACCGACGGATTCCTTATCGGCTGCTGGTTGGCGATCAGGCGGAGGACATGGGCATGCCGGCGCCCAAGGTTGGACTGCTGCCGACTTTTTACTTCCCTGATGCTACAGGCGAGCTCGAGGCGGTGGTCGACTCCACGCCGATCATCCGCCGCCTGGAAGACGAGTACCCGGGCAGGTCGGTGATCCCTGACGACCCGGTGCTGAACTTCATCGACTACCTGCTCGAAGACTACGGCGACGAGTGGCTGACCAAGGCCATGTTCCATTACCGCTGGTACTACGACGCGGATATCGAGCGGGCCGGTGAGATCCTGCCGCGCTGGCGCAACCTGACGGCAACCGACGAAGAAATCGCGCCGATCTCCAAGTTCATCGCCGAGCGGCAGATCTCCAGGCTCTACGTGGTGGGCAGCAACGACACCACCGCTCCGGTGATCGAGGCGAGTTACCTGCGCTTCCTCGATCTGTTCCGGGCGCACCTGCCGAACGGCGGCTTTCTGCTCGGCGCCAGACCCGGCTCGGCGGACTTCGCCCTGTACGGTCAGCTGACCCAGCTGAGCGCCTTCGATCCGACGCCGATGGCAGAGACGCTCAGTCGCGCCCCGCAGGTTTACGCCTGGACGAGCGTGGTGGACGACCTTTCCGGGCTGGAACCCGCTGCTGAAGACTGGTTCGATCGCGAGGCGCTGCCGGAGACTTTGAAGTCGCTGCTGGCGGAGGTGGGTCGTACCTACGTGCCCGCGCTGCTGGCGAACGCGGCGGCCATTGATGCCGGCGCCGAGGAAGTGCAAACGGAGATCGACGGCAAGCCCTGGGTGCAGAAGCCGTTCCCGTACCAGGCCCGATGCCTGCAGTGGCTGCGCCAGGCCTACGTTGGCCTGGAGGGCGACGATCGCGCCCTGGTCGACGGCCTGCTGGATGGTACAGGCTGCGAAGCCCTGTTCGCCCGGCCGTGAGGCCTGCCGGCTGCTAACGGCTCAGCGTCGGCCGGCAGCCTGCATGACCGCTTCAGCGGACAGCCAGAAGGCCAGCTGAAGACGTCGGTGGATGGGCAGGCCGCGACTCTGCCGCCAGCGCAGTCGCCAGCCGCGCCAGGCGGGGTGGGTGGCCAGGCGACGTTCGAATCGCGGCGAGGTGGCGGCCACGCAGACGGCGGCCAGGATCAGGAACAGGAAGCCGGGCAGGATGGGTATCAGCAGGCCAACCAGCCCGAGCAGGGTGAAGGCGATGGCGCCGAGAATGAGGAGGGTGCGTTTGAGCATGCAGAAAGTACCTGCGCTGTTACTTACGGGTCAGCAGAGATGATGCAACCGTCATGCCACAGCTAACTCATTGATTTCATTGACTTATGGTTGCCTGAAAGTTGGCTAAATCACCCAACTGCTGGCTAAATTCACCGCCAGAGCTCCTTACAACCCGATAACCCCAATGTCACGTTGGCTCTCTATCCTCATTAGCTGTGGTCACACTGATTGAGGACAGAATGCAGGACATACTGGGACGGACGTTCTCCGTGGGGGACGGAGAATATCGAGTAGTAGACGTCCGCCAGCTCTCTGGCGAAGTCATGGTTTACGCAGAGCAAACCGCCGAAGAAGTCACCGAGGACCGCCGGCCCCGGCGCGCCGCCTTTCACTACGGAGACATTGCCGCTCGTCTGGAGTCCGGCAAAAGCGCTGGCTGATTGGGTCGGCTGACATCTTGGCGTCATCACCCTGATCTACCCTCAGGATCTCAAGTGTAAAGACGAGATCCTGAAGATGAACACGGAAGCGTTCGCCGAGCCGGATTGGCTGGCAGACGAAGCGGAAAGCCTCTCCGAAGAGCCCATGGACTGGGCAAGTGACTATCCTATTTCGAGCGATGAAGGCGCCGCCTGGGTGGACGCCTACGAGCTCTAGCCCACACCTGAATCACGTTCTGCAATAGAACCCTATCTCTCTGATTTCGTGACGGTTTCCACGGCTTCAACGCTGAGGTCCTGATTAAATTCCGTATTCCGGAAGGTGCGGCCCGTGTGCCGTGCCGCCGGCGACAAACGTAATCGCCCCGCAACGGGCGCTGCACTTTCGCAAAGGATGACGGAAAGTCGTGACAGAGCAGGATGGATACGAGGAAGCCGTGTTGCTGTTCGATGCCGATCTCGGCGGCATCGACTCGGAGTACACGTCTTCAGATTTTGAGGCGCTGATTGCCGGTGGCGCGACGCTGAGTCAGTTCGCCGCCAGTGTGGTCAACGGCGCCTTCGCCCTGGTCGGCTCGGCGCTGGCCGTACGAGCCATGGTTTTCTTCGTCTTCAAGGTCGACGAAGACGGCATGGCGGACCCCAACTTCAACCTGCCGCTACGCTACCTCGCCGACAACGCAGGTCCGGGTCCCGACCTGGGGGCCGGGCCGATTCGCCTCGCCTGCCGGGGACAGTGCCCCGTTCCCTGGCACTCGGTGAACATGTGGGAGCCGATCAGCGACGCTGAGCCAGGTTCCATCGAGCTGGTGCAGAAAGTGATCTGGCGGAACCGGTTGGGCCTGAAGCCGAGCGTCGCCATCGACACCGTGCTGGAGGCGGACACGCTGGAGCTGCTGGAAAACGTTGCCTCTGCAAACGGCAGCCGCCAGGGCCTCAGCGCTACCGGCAACGGCGAGCAGAAGCTCATGGAAGCCCGGCTGACCGAAACCTTCGGCGAAGAAGGCAAGGTCAACCTGGAAAACCTCATCCGCCAGCACAACGAGCGGCTCTCAGAGGTCACCAGCAAATACCGGGAAGATCTGGCAGAGCAGCAGCAGTCCTACCTCGCGCAGATCAAAGACTGCCGGGATGAGATCCAGGCGCTCAAGTCTGCGCTGCGCCACGAGGAGCAGAAGAGCCGACGCCTGCAGGCGCTGCTTCGGGGTGATCCCTAGCCCCAGCCTGGTCGTTCAGACCCCCTGCGCCGGTCCCTCGGGTGCCGGCACCTGCGCCGGCAGCTCGGGCACCTGGCCGGTGACCATCAGGTAGATGCTGGTCAGCAGGATCAGCATGAAAAACAGCGTGGTTCCAGTGAGAAAGCCGACCAGCGCCGCCCGGACGCTGGAGTGCATGGGCTGCCCGTGCTCGCTGTGATAGGCGATGGATGCCCCCTGCAGCCGGTCGGCGACGAACCAGGCGAGGGTTGCCTGGGCAATGGTGAACGCCAGCGCGACGCCCAGTGTCTGCGGCATCAGCATGGTGATGCCGATAAACACCAGGAAGATCAGGACGCCGGTGAGGCCCACCGATTTCGCCAGGTTGGCTCGCCCCATGGCCAGGTAGTTCATGGCGAGCATCAGCACTCCGGCGGCAAGCGAGCCGAGAATGGTGCCGATGATGATGCCGCGGACGCTGTACAGCGGCGCGCTTGGCGCCGCCTGTCGGGATGGTTGATCGAGATCTGACATGCACGGATGATGAACCAGATTCCCGGCGCGAGGAAGCTTGCACATGAACCTGGAAATTTTTTCCGATCTGATCTGCCCCTGGTGTTTCATCGGCAAGCGACGCCTGGACGAAGCGCTCGCCACCGGGGTGGGAGAAGGGGTGAACATCATCTGGCGCGCCTATCAGCTTTATCCCGGCGTCCCTGCCGAAGGCATGGATCGAGCCGAGTTCGCCCGCCTGCGCTTCAAAGGCGCCGACCAGTCCGCCGCTCGGGCGCAGATCCAGGCGGAAGCGGCGCGCATCGGCATTGATATGGGCTACCAGCGGATCAGCCGGATGCCGAATACCTTCCTCGGCCACCGCCTGCTTCACCACGCTCGCTCGCACGGCGTGCAGCATGAGCTGTCCGATGTGCTGTTCTCCGCCTACTTCGAACGGGGAGAAGACGTGGGTGATGTCGAGGTGCTGCTCGATGCTGCGGAGTCGGTCGGCATGGATCGCGCTGCCACGTCTGCTTATCTCGACTCGGAGGAAGGCGTCGATGCGGTCCGGCGCGAAGTTGAGCGCGCCTCGGTCATCGGCGTTACGGGCGTGCCCTGTTTTGTCTTCGCCGGTGCGTACGCGCTGCCGGGCGCTCAGGAGCCGGAAGTGATCGCCCAGGTGATCGAGCGGGCCAAGGTCAAGCTCGGATCGGCTGAGAGCGCCTGATCTTCTATCTGATCCTCTAGAGGTTGGGCAGGGTCAGCTTCGGGGTGACGGGCTGGCTGAAGGTGTGTTTTGCCAGCACGCCGTAAACGTGACCGCAGGCATCACAGTGCACCACGAGGAACCAGGGCTGCCTGGTTCGCGAGCGCTCCGTGCTTTCTCTGGAAACGATGTGATCGATGCCGGCGATGCCGCACTCCGGGCATTTGGGTTCGGTCATCAGACTTCCCAGTTCTGATTCATGTCGTGGGAGGGGATCTCCTCCGCGGTTCGACCGACGATCTTCGCCGGTACCCCGGCCACGGTCACGTGCGCCGGCACGTTATCGAGCACCACGCTGCCGGCGCCAACCTTGGCACCTTCGCCGACCTCGATGTTGCCGATCACTTTGCAGCCGGCGGCCAGCAGCACCCCGCGTCGGATTTTCGGGTGCCGGTCGCCACCGGATTTGCCGGTTCCACCCAGCGTCACCGAGTGCAGGATCGAAACGTCGTCCTCGACCACCGCTGTCTCGCCGACGACGATGCCGGTGGCGTGATCGAGCATGATGCCGGAACCCACCCTGGCAGCCGGGTGGAAATCCACTCCCAGGGTGACACTGATCTGGCTCTGAAAGAACTGGGCGAGCGTTCTGCGACCGTTCTGCCACAGCCAGTTGGCAATACGATGCGCCTGCAGCGCGTGGAAGCCCTTGTAGAAAAGAAACGGCGTGGTCAGGTCTTCGCAGGCAGGGTCTCGGGAGAAGATGGCCAGCATGTCGATCTCGGCGGCCCGAAGAATGTCCGGGTCGGCCTCCATGGCTTCCTTGATCACGTCGCGGATCAGCATGGTCGGCAGCATCGGGTTGTCGAGCTTCGACGCCAACCGGAAGCTGAGGGCCGAGCCGAAGGTCTGGTGGTTGAGGATCGTGGCGTGAAAGTAGCTGCCTAGAATCGGCTCCTCGGTCGCCTTCGCATCCGCCTCGGAGCGCATCATGTGCCAGAGATCGTCCGTATCCTTCATCGGCCGCTCCGTGGAGATCTCCTTGAGAAGCGCCGCGTAGCGTTCATGGATGTTGGGGGTGAGAACACTGCTCATCTTCATCGTCCCTGTTGCCAGCCTCCGGAACCGGGGTCCTGCCCACAGCAAAACCGGCATTGTCCCGTCCAGTCACGCAGGTTAACGTGCCGTTGGATGAGATAGTACTGCTCTTAGGACACCCGGGCGATGACAAGTTCATTCTCCACGGTCGGCCTGATCGGCCGCCGCGGCACGGCAACCATTCGCGACTCGCTGGAGGTCGTGCTCAAGCTGCTGCTCGAGCGAGGGCTCGACGTGGTGGTGGAAGAGGACACCGCCACCATCATGGGCAATGGCCAGCGCAGCGATCGGGATCGCTACTCGAGGGCGCCGCGGCTGGCGCTGGGCGAGCAGGCGGATCTGATCGTTGTGGTGGGTGGTGACGGCAGCCTGCTTGGCGTGGGTCGTGACCTGGCGCACTCCGGCGTGCCGGTGGTGGGCGTCAATCGCGGCGGTCTGGGATTCCTCGCCGATATTGCCCCGGAGCAGATCGAGAGCGCGCTCGGCGAGGTGTTGAGCGGTGCCTTTCGGGAGGAAGATCACTTCCTGCTGCACGTGCGCATCCTGCGCGATGGCAGGCAGGTGGCCGACTCGCCGGCGCTGAACGACGTGGTGGTTCATCTGGGCGGCATGGCGCGAATGATGGAGATCTCGCTGTGGATCGACGATGAGTTCGTCTACGACCAGCGCTCGGACGGGCTGATCATCGCATCGCCCACCGGTTCCACCGCCTACGCCTTGAGCGCCGGCGGCCCGATCATGCATCCGAGCCTCGATGCCATCGTTGTGGTGCCGATGTTTCCGCACACGCTGAACTCACGACCGCTGGTGGTCCGGGGCCAATCGGAAATCCGGGTCAGCGTGGGTGGGACCGATCAGGAGGCACGCATCAGCTGTGACTCCCAGGTGGACTTCCTGCTCGAGCCCGATGACGAGGTGGTGATCTCCAAATACGGAACGCCGCTGAAGCTCATCTACCCGCTGGAGCACAGCTTCTTCGACTCCTGCCGCAGCAAGCTCGACTGGGCATCGAGGCTGGGTGGTGGCAACGAGTAGCGGGCTGCGCCCGCCCGCTCAGCTTCGCTCGGGCTGAGTCTGGCGAGCGGCCGAGGGGGTGTCGACGTCCATGAGCACGCCGGGATCGTCGACCGGTTCCTGCTGCACCCGACCGTAAGCTGCAAGCACCGCTCTGGCGCCCTGATCACCTTCGAGCCGAGCCATGTCGGCGAAGCAGGCCGCGGGAAAAGTCACCGGGTGGCCCGGCGTGCCCTGATAGGTGGGCTGCACGATCTGCTCGGCAGCCGCCGCGAAGAAGGCATCGAGCAGGCTGGTCAGGGTGGCCGCCCGGACAAAGGGCATGTCGCCGAGCGCCACGGAAGCCCATCGCCAGTTATCCGAAATGCTCCGGACCCCGGCGGCCAGAGAGTGGCCCATGCCCAGGCTGGCGTCGGCGGCGAGCGCGATCTCCGGATTGCCGGGCAGGGCTCTGATGGCCCGGGCCAGCGCCTCATCCTCCGGGCGCAGCACCACGCAGAGCCTCGTGTAAACAGAAGCGTAGAGTTCGCAGGTGGCCGCGAGCAGCGTCCGGCCATCCGGCAGCTTGTGGGCGCGCTTGTCAGATCCAAAGCGGCGACCGAAGCCGGCCGCCAGGATCAGCGCGCCGCCGTCGTCACGGCCTGCGCTATCAGCCGACACTCAAGGCGTCGAGACGTTCGCTGGCCTGGCTGCGAACGCCGGCTTTGACCGCGGTGATTTCGGCCAGTATGGCGATCGCAATTTCAGGCGGCGTCTTGCTGCCGATAGGCAGGCCCACCGGCGCGTGCAGCCGATCCAGCTCGGCGTCGCTGAGATCGAGCTCCTTGAGCCGCTCCCGGCGCTTGGCGCTGGTGCGGGTCGAGCCCAGAGCGCCGACGTAGAAAGCATCCGTCTTCAGCGCCTCCATCAGCCCCATGTCATCGATCCGGGGATCATGAGTGAGGGCAACGATGGCAGAGCTCGAGTCGCTGGCCATGGCTCGCACCGCGTCGTCCGGCATGTCGCAGACCCGGTTGATGCCTTCGATGGGGAAGTCGTCGAGCATCTGCTGGCGGGGGTCGCAGACGGTGATGGCGTAGTCCAGGTTTTGCGCCATGCTCGCCAGGTACTGGGAGACCATGCCGGCGCCGATGATGAACAGCTGCTGCTGGGGCCCGTAGGTGTGATTCAGGCGCTGATTGTCCTCGTCCCACTCCAGCGGCACGTAGCCGTCCGCATCAACGGTGAGCTTGATCTGCTTGTTCAGATCCACCGTTCTCTGAACGTGCCGGCGTTCCTTGAGGGCTTGGGTGAGGCTGTCGATGTGGCTCCGGGTTTCCGGATCGGGTGCCAGCGGCTCAATGACGATGCGCAGGCTTCCCCCGCAGGGCAGGCCGAACTTTTCCGACTCCTCGTCGCTGACCCCGTAAGTGAAGAACTGGGCCGAGTCCCTGGCCAGCTCACCTCGGGTGAGCTTCTCCAGCAGGTCGTCCTCGACGCAGCCACCTGACAGGGAGCCGACGATGTGGCCGTCCGGATCGCAGGCCAGCAGCGACCCCACCGGCCTCGGTGACGAGCCCCAGGTTCCGATTACCGTTGCCAGCCAGCAGTTCCGGCCGGCCTCCAGCCAGGCCTGGACCTTACTGATGACCTCTTCATCTACAGCATGCATGTGTGAGCCCGTTGTGCTTTATAGTCCCTATTCTACTACCGCCACCACGGTCCTTCATGCGCGTCATCGAAACCTCTCTCGAGGAGGATCTCTCTCTGTTTTCCAGATATCTCTGGCAGAAACAGGTGCAGCACCGGATTTTCGAGGAGAGCGGGCGGCAGATCGTCGAGCTGGCAGACGCGCGCTGGGCTGATGGGGTTCGGAAAGCCTACCAGGACTGGCGGGCGGGGACGCTGCTGCTCGAGCCGCAACAGCGCCAGGGCGGTCAGAACTGGCAGCCCGGGGCGACGCTTGCGAAGGTGCCAAGCTGGATCGGCCAATACCCGGTGTTGAGCGCGCTGATTCTGCTGTCGCTGCTGGTGTTCCCGTTTTCCGGCCCGCTTTCCAACGGCACGCTGAACCCGGTGCTCGCGGCGCTGACCATCACCGACCTGCGGCTGCCGTCCGCAGGCAGCTGGCAGGCGCTGTTCAGCCTCGAGATCTGGCGCTGGCTGACGCCGATATTTCTGCACTTCTCCGTGCTGCACCTGGTCTTCAACCTGGCCGTCATCACCGAGTTCAGCCGCCGGGTGGAAGCGCGGGACGGCTCCGCGGCCTTTGCCCTGACGGTGCTGATCATCGGCCTGCTGAGCAACCTGGGGCAGTTTCTCTACAGCGGCTACCCGCTGTTTGGCGGTCTCTCCGGCGTCGGCTACGGCCTGGTCGGCTACGTCCTGGTCCGCCATCGGCTGGAACCTGAAGACTCTGCCTGGCAGGTGCACATGGGCTTCGCCTGGAGCCTGCTGATCTTTCTGGTGATCTTCAGCACGGGGGTAACGGAGACCTTCGAGCTGTTCGTGGCGAACACGGCGCATTGGGTCGGTCTGCTGAGCGGTGCGGCGCTGGCCTGGGCGAAGAGCTCGACGGCACGTGGCTGAGCGCTGGGAAGGGGCCCTGACCGGGCTCGAGATCCGTGTTGGATCGTCGGACGAGCCGGCGGGCTATCGGCTCGGGCTGGCCGACGGCACCTCGATCGAGCTGAACGGGCGGCTCGGTAGCGGTTTGGAGATCGAGTTTTCCGGGGTAGTCAGCTGTCGTTACTGCGGAGCGGAGTCGAGGAAAAGCTTCGGTGGCGGCTACTGCTACGACTGCTTCTCGACGCTGGCCCGGTGCGATCTCTGCGTGGTCAGTCCTGATCGATGTCACTTTGCTGCCGGCACCTGCCGGGAGCCGGAGTGGGGTGAGTCCTTCTGCATGCAGCCGCACCGGGTATACCTCGCCAACTCGAGCGGCGTTAAGGTCGGGATCACCAGAGCCGGCCGTGAGGTCGGCCGCTGGCTCGACCAGGGAGCGATCCAGGGGCTGGTGGTGCTGGAGGCGGACACCCGGCGCGATGCCGGGTTGGCGGAAGCGGCGATCAGCGCCGTGCTGCCGGACCGAACCGACTGGCGGCGGATGCTCCGGGCCGATGTGCCGCTGCTGGATCTGCCCGCCGTCTGGCGGCGGCTGGCGGACGACTCGTTGTCTTTTCCGGCAGGTGTGCGGCCGGTTGCCGCCGTTGAAACTGCTGACGTGGTGACGCTGTCATACCCGTTGCGCGCCAACGCGTCGCCGGAGCGGACCTGTCGGCTGGACGAGGGGCCGGTCAGCGGCAACCTGAGAGGGATGAAAGGTCAGTACCTGCTGCTCGGGACATCCGCCTTCAACGTGCGCGCACATGCGGGCTATCGCGTACGGATCAGCATCGGCCCGCCGCTGGAAGAAGACACGACCGGTGAGCAGCTGGGGCTGTTCGGCTGATGTCTTCCACCCATTCGTTGCCTTACGGGATCTGAAAAAATGAACGACGAACCACAAGCCATTCGGCTCGCCGATTACCAGCCGCCGGATTACCGGCTGCTGGAAACCCACCTGCACTTTGACATCGGCGACGGCGAAACCCGGGTCGAAAACCGGATGTCGCTGGAACGCCTGAGCGGCCCTCGACCGCTGCGGCTGGACGGCGAGAACCAGCTGCTGGAGTCGGTAGCCGTAGATGGCCGGATCCTGAACGCCAATGAGTACGGGCTGGACGATTCCGGGCTGACGTTGCACGACCTGCCGGAGCGCTGCGAGGTGACGGTGGTGAGCCGCATCGAACCGGAGCGGAACACGGCGCTCGAGGGGCTGTACAAGTCCAGCGGCATGTACTGCACCCAGTGCGAAGCGGAAGGTTTTCGTCGGATCACCTACTACCCTGATCGGCCGGATGTGCTCAGCGTCTTTACCACCAGCATCGTCACCGCTGCCGATCTGCCCGTGCTGCTGGCAAACGGCAACAAGGTATCAGAGGAGGTGCTCGCGGATGGCCGGCGGCAGGTGACCTGGCACGATCCCTATCCGAAGCCCAGCTATCTCTTCGCTCTGGTGGCCGGTGACCTGGCGATGATCCATGACACCTTCACGACTGCCTCAGGCAGGGAGGTCCGACTGGAGATCTACTCGGAGCCGCACAACATCGGGCAGTGCGACTACGCCATGGACGCCCTGAAGCGATCGATGCGCTGGGACGAGGAGACTTACGGTCGCGAGTACGATCTGGACATCTACATGATCGTAGCGGTCGACGACTTCAACATGGGCGCCATGGAAAACAAGGGGCTCAACGTATTTAACACCTCCTGCGTGCTGGCGACGCCGGATACCGCCACCGATCAGGCGTACCAGCGGGTCGAGGCGGTGATCGCGCACGAGTACTTCCACAACTGGTCCGGCAACCGGGTGACCTGCCGGGACTGGTTTCAGCTGAGCCTGAAGGAGGGGTTCACCGTGTACCGGGACGCTCAGTTTTCCGGTGACATGAACTCCGCCACGGTGAAGCGTATCGAGGACGTTAACCTGCTGCGCTCGGTGCAGTTTGCCGAGGATGCCGGGCCGCTTGCGCATCCGGTACGACCGGCGAGCTACATCGAGATCTCCAACTTCTACACGCCGACGGTGTACGAGAAGGGCGCCGAGGTGGTGGGCATGGTGCGCACGCTGATCGGGCCGGAGGCGTTCCGTGCCGGTTCTGACCTCTACTTCCAGCGCCACGATGGGCAGGCGGTCACCACCGAGGACTTCCTTGCCGCGATGGCGGAGAGCTCAGGGGCCGACCTCGAGCAGTTTCAGCGCTGGTACGACCAGGCTGGCACGCCGGTCCTGGAAGTGCGGGCGGAATCTGCGGCAGGCGCGTTCCGGCTCGAGTTCGAGCAGAGCTGCCCGGCGACGCCCGGGCAGGCAAAAAAACAGCCGTTCCACCTGCCGGTTGCCTTCGGGCTCATCGGTCCCGACGGTGAGAGCCTGGTGACGGAGTCGCTCGAGCTGACCTCTACTGAAACGATCGAGCGCCGTGACGACACCCTGCTTCTGCACCTGCGCGAACGGAGTGGAACCGTTACCTTCAACGGTCTCGATACCGCGCCCGAAGTCAGCATGTTGCGTGGCTTCTCGGCGCCGGTGAAGGTCCGCTTCGAGCGCCCGGCGGCTTCTCTGGCCTTCCTGGCAACCCGGGATCCGGACGGCTTCGCTGCCTGGGACGCGTTGCAGACCCTGCTGGTACGGGAAGTCGGCAGGCTCGGCAGCGGCGCCGAGCCTGCCGACGAGGTCGTGGCGCTCTTTGCCGAGCTGCTCAGCGGTCAGCCGGCGAGTGCCGAAGATCGCTTTCTGCTGGCGGCGAAGCTGGCCGTGCCGAGCGAAAACTATCTGTTCGAGGCGGTGGAGCGGATCGACGTGGAGGCAATCTGTGGGGCGCGTGATCTGCTGCTCGACATTCTGAGCCGCACCCATCTCAGCGCCTTCGAGGCGCTCTACGCGGCCCACGACACCGACAGCGGCTACTCGCCTGATGCGGACGCCATGTCACGGCGGGCCCTGAAGAACACGGCGCTTGGCTACCTGGCCCGAGCGCTGCCGGCGGCTGACCTCGAAGCACGTTTGCAGGGCGCTTTCGAGGCTGCCGACAACCTGACCGATCGTCGCGCGGTGCTGCAGGCTGCCGTCAACGCGCTGCCGGACAGCCAGGTGACCGAAGAGCTTCTGGCCCGCTTCTACGAGCGCTGGCAGGCAGAAGCGCTGGTGGTGAACCAGTGGTTCGTCGTCCAGGCCGCCGCTGCCGGCTGCGACCTCGAGCGGCTGAAGGCGCTGGTTGCCCATCCGGCGTTCGACCTGACCAACCCGAACAAGGTGCGCTCAGTGCTGACGGTATTCGCCGGGACCAACCAGAGGAACTTCCACGCCGAAGATGGCAGCGGCTATGCCTACATCGCTGAGCAGATACTGACGCTGAACGCGATCAACCCGCAGATGGCGGCAGCTCTGGCGAAACCGCTGACCCGCTGGCGTCGCTACGCGGGTGAACGCAGCAACCTGATGCGCAGCGCGCTGCTGGAGATTGCCGGCAAGGAAGGCCTCTCGACGGACGTATACGAGGTGGTGACGAAGAGCCTGGCCTGAGCAGGCCGGCCGCTGGTCAGCCGTACAGTGCGGGCAGTTCCGGGCCTCTGGCTGCCGCCTGGAGCCGTTTGGCCTCGGCCCTGGCCAGGGCCGTCAGCATCACCAGATCCGGGGCGTCCGCCGCGGCGCCGGCGGCGTAACTGGTTCGTTCCAGATCACTCAGCAGCGGGCCGACTTCCGGCAGGCTGCGAAATTGCTGCATCGCGGCGCTCGGTGGCAGCTGGTAGAGGTTGCAGAGGTACGCAACCAGGGCCTGACGGTAGCTGCCGAGGTCAGAGGCATGGGAGGCAGCGAGCAGGGCCCTGGTCAGCTGACGCCGGGTTCGAGCCGGGCGCCGGTCGAGCAGGGGGTAGCGGTCGTAGAGCCCACCGAGCATGCCGTCCAGGTGGTACGCATAGCGGCGCCCCAGCCAGTAAAGGACGCTCAACAGGGTGAGCGCGGCGAGGCCGGCCAGCAGGACCGGCCAGAACGGACCGGGTCGGGTCACCAGCGGTTCGTTCGGCTCCGTGGCGGCAGGCGCAACCGGTTCCGGCAGAGCTGGCTGCGGCACCGGGGCCGTTGCCTCACCGGTGATCCTGAGCAGGGAGACATCGACCCGGGTCTGCCGCAGGCGATCGGCCTCCGTGTCCCACCAGGTCAGGTTGAGCTCGGGCACGTTCACCGGCCCCGGCCGGGTCGGGATGAGCGCGTACTTCTCCTGGCGGCTGCCGATCACCGTGCCGGTATCAGCCGTTTCGCTCATTGCCGGCGCCTCCGGGTAAATCTTGAACTGATCCTCAGGCAATGGCAGCGGCAACGGTGGGATCGCGCTGCCCCGATTCCCCTCGGCCCGGATGTCGAGCTCGAACGTCAGGGGGTCGCCCACATCCACCGACGGTACCCGGGGCGCCCAGCGCTGGCTGACGGAAACGTCCCGAGCCGGCAACCAGGCGGCGTCGGCCGGATAGCTGCCGGGGATCGGCAGAACGGTCAGCTCGATCTCGTCGGTGCTGACCCGGATTCCGGAGCGACGGGAGCGCCCCTGGCTCTGCAGGCGGACGCTGGACGTCACGGAGATGGCGGGGATGGTCAGCGCGCCGCTCTGCTCTGGAAAGAGCGCAAAGCGCTGCTCGATGACGCCGTAGCGATTGCCCGCTCGGAGCACGGAACGCGACTGGGTCTCGCCGAGCGGGATCACCACCGCGTTCTCGATCTCCGGCGTGCCGGGCAGGTCGCTGTAGATCTGCACCCCCTGGGAGTAAAAGAGCCGTCGGGTGAGCACCGTCTCAGCCTGAACGTAGACCGGATTGGTGCTGAGCTCGGTTTCGAAAAACACCATCCGGCCGATGGCGTCCATGACCGCCGGATCCAGCGGCCGGACCCGGACGACGATGGCTTCCGACTGCTCGCCGCCGATGCTCAGGCTCGGCACGGTGAGCTCTCCTGTCCGCCGTGGCCGCAGGCTGATCTGATACTCCACCGAGGCCATGGTTCGGCCGTTGATGCTGCTGATCCTGCTCGAGGTCTGGCTGCCCAGAACCTCGAAGTCCTCATCGAGCACCGTGAGATCCGGGGGCTCTGACTGATTGCTGCCTTCCTTGCGGATGGTCAGCCGGATGGTATCCATCTCATCAACCAGGCGCGGCTCTACAAATGTCTTCAGCGCTGCCTGGGCAAATCCCGGCAAGGCCACGCAGAGCACGGTCAGGATGCAGAAGAAGAGGCTGGTACGGCCGCTCACCAGATCTTCTCCGTTTCCCGGCTGGAGTAATCACCGCGCCGCAGCCGCTGATTCGTCTCGTACTGGAACTTGCGCCGCAGCAGCCCGCCGGGATCGTCGGGCACCCGACGCAGCCATTGCTCCATGGCGTCCTGCCGCTCGTCCCGGTTGCTGTCGCCTTCCTCGGTTTCCTGCGGCTCGTCGGAACTGTCCGCATCCGCTTCCTGCTGCTGGCTCGGATCCTGCTCCGGTGGTTGGTCCGGCTGCTCGCCTTCACCCTGTTGCTGCTGTTGCTGGGCGTCGTCCGGCTGCTGGCTGGCGTTCTGATCCTGGGGGTTGGTGCCCTCGTCACCCTCGCTCTCCGAGTCCTGCTCCTGGGAGCGCTGCTCCTCGAGCAGGCGCTCGACCAGCTCCTTGTTGAACAGCGCATCCTCGTGATCCGGGACCATGGCGAGGGTCTGGTCGTAAGCGCTGATCGCGGCCTCGTAGTTGCCTGACTGGGCCAGGGCGTTGCCGAGGTTGTAGCTCGCGTCCACCCCGTTCAGCGCATCGAAGCCATTTGCGGCTCCCGCGAAGTCGCCGGAGCGGTACTGGGCCACCGCCCGCCAGTTGTCGTCCTCGAAGAGCAGGGCGGCAACGCCGGGGGAACCCTCGCTCAGCGCCTTATGAGCCTGCTGGTCGGGGCGCTGCCAGAGGTCGTCCCAGAAGCTCGCCTCCGCCGGGAAGGGGACGAGGCACAGGGCGACGGCGGCGAAAACGCCGCGTCGGAAACCGAACAGCAGCAGCGGCAGCAGCAGGAAGCCGGCCAGGTAACCCATGTCGGCCCAGGTATCGAAGTCGCGCTCGACCTCCTCGGTTTCCTCGTCACCCGGCAGCGAGGTGCTGAGCAGAGCGGTGATGTCGGAATCGTCGAGCCCCAGCACCCGGAACTCACCGTGGCAGCCTTCGGCCACTTCGGCCAGGCGGCGGGTGTCCAGGCGGGCGGTAATCGGGTCGCCGGCGTCGGTTCGCAGCACCTGACCGGGCTGGTTGACGAAATCCAGGGGGATGGTGCCGCCCCGTTCCGTGCCGACCCCGAGAATGGAGAGCGGGAAGCGGCGCTCGCAGAGGGTCCTGGCATCCGCAGGTGCATCGATCCCGTCTGTGACGAGCAGGATGCGGCCCTGGGGCACCCGGGCGTTCTCCAGCAGCTCCTCGGTGATCTCGAGGGCGCTGCGCAGGTTGCTGCCGAGGACCGGCATCATCTCCGGGCTCAGCGAGGCGAGCAGGTTCTCGATGGTGCGGACATCGTCGGTGAGCGGGGCAACCGCGTGCGCATCACCGGCGTAGGCCACCAGGGCGGTGTAACCTTCGGCGCGCATCCGCAACACATCGGTGATCTTCTGTCGGGCTCTGACCAGCCTGGACGGCCGCACGTCGCGGGCGAACATGGACAGGGAGAGATCGAAGACGATCACCAGCGCGTCGCGCTTTTCCTCCACCGGTTGCGGCAGCTTCTGCCAGGCGGGTCCGGCCAGGCCGACCGTGGCCAGCGCCAGGGCGCCGGCGACCAGCCAGGCCATCTTCCGGAAGCCGCCGCTGCTGCCCGGTTCCAGCAGAACCCGGAGCAGGGCCGGATCGATGCTGCTTTCCCAATGCGAAGCCGCCATGCGCCGACGGGCCCAGAGCACGGCCATGACGACCACGGGCAGCACGCCGAGCAGCCACCACGGGCGGATGAACACCAGACCGTCCGCCACGCCCTCAATCACCGCCCCAGCCTCGCCAGTCGAAGAGCATCAGCAGCATGAACAGCAGCCAGGCGATGCCCATGGGCCAGTAGTAGAGCACGGCGATGGGGCGGTAGGTTTCCGCCTCCTGCTCGATGGGTTCCATCTCGTCGATGATGTCGTAGATCTCCACCAGCTTTGCCGTGTTCTGGGCGCGGAAGTAGCGCCCGCCGGTGGTGTCGGCGATGTCGGTGAGGGTGTCCTCATCGAGCTCTGCCGAGGGATTGACGACCCTGGCCCCGAACACGCCGCCGAGCAGGCTCGGCAGGCGCATCTCATCGGCGCCGACCCCGATGGTGTAGATGCGGATCTCGTCCTGCGCTGCCAGCTCAGCTGCCTTTACCGGCGCCACCTCGCCGACGTTGTTGGCCCCGTCGGTGAGCAGGATCAGCACCCGGTCGCCTTCCGGGCGCTGGCGCAACCGCTTCACTGCCAGGCCGATGGCATCGCCGATCGCCGTCTTGCCGCCGGCGATGCCCACCGGTGCTTCGATCAGCAGCCGGTTCACGGTTTCCAGGTCGAAGGTCAGCGGCGCCTGCAGGTAGGCGTTGGTGCCGAACAGGATCAGGCCAACCCGGTCGCCCTCACGGGCGTCGATGAACTGGCTGACCACGTTCTTTACCACGGTCAGCCGGTTCACCAGCTGGCCGCCGAGCTGCAGGTCCTCGGTGCCCATGCTGCCGGAGATGTCGACGGCCAGCATCAGGTCGCGTCCGGAGGTGGGCAGGGTAACCGGCTCGCCCGTCCACTGCGGGCGGGCCATGGCGGTGACCAGCGCCAGCCAGATAAGCCAGAGCAGGAGGGCGCGCCAGGGAATGCGGTTGCCTTCGCGGCCGCTGCTGGCCAGCTCATCGTACTGGAAGCTGGCCAGGTCCGGGACGGTGAGGGCCGCCTGCGCCCGTTCCACGGGTCTGACGAACAGGCGGATCAGCAGCGGCACCGGTGCCAGCGCGAACATCCATGGCCAGACCCACTCGATCATGGCCTGGGATTCCGGAACAGGTTGGCAACCAGCGGGTGCAGGATGTCCGGATCGGCTTCCGGAGCTGGTCGAAACCGCTGGTTGCCGAGCTGGGCGCCGGGGCCGTGGCTGAAGGCGCTGCTGCCGCTCTTTTCGTCCAGGTAGGCGAGCCAGCGCTCGTCGTTGGCGGCACGCGCGTCGTCATCGCCGATGCCATGGATGTACAGGCGCTTCAGCAGCTCGTTGGTCTGCTGCAGGTAAGCTGGCCCGTCGATCTCGCCGCGGCCATAGGCGGCGTACACCTCATCGTAGTACTGCCGGGCCAGCTTCAGCGGTTGCCGTCGGCGGTAGGCGTCGCGCGCCTTGATGCCCGCCCAGATGAGGAGGCCCAGCGCGATCAGCGCCAGCAGCCACCAGCCGGGCGCCGGCGGCCACCAGGTCGGGTCCGTCGGCAGGTGAATGTCTCGGAGCTGTTGCAGCAGGTCCGGTTGCATCAGGTCCACCCCGGCAGGCGGGTAAACGGCAAGTGGGTGGGCACGGCGCGATAGTCCACAAGCGTCTGCCGGCAGATCTCGGCGAGCCGTTCCTCGGTTCGCTGGAAGCGGTCCTGATAGTGCGCTCGGAGTCGCTGATTGCCGGTGTGGAACTGCAGCCGGGCCGCACCGTCCGTCACCGTGTAGCTGTCTGCCGGCGGCAGCTCTTCTTCCAGCGGGTCGAAGACGCGGATCGCCACCACCTCGTTGTGTCGGGACAGGCTGCGGAAGGCGTCCCGCCAGTGATCGCTGCTGCTCATGTGCGGCTGGAAGTCGCTGATGAAGTAGATCCGGTAGTTGCTGTGCGCCAGGCGCAGGATCTGCGACAGGGCGTCTGAGAAGTGCTTGCCGTCCGGGTGCGGGGCGCCTCGCGCCAGCATCTGGTTCATCCGGCAGAGATCGTTCAGGAAGCGGGCCACGGACTTCACGCTGCGGTAGGGCTTGTGCACGGCGTAACCGTCGTTGCCGATCACCATGCCGCCCACCCGGTCGTTGTGGTTGAGCGCCTGCCAGGCGCCAAGGCCGGCGAGCTCTGCGGCAGCGACCGACTTCAGGCGAACCTGGGAGCCGAAGAACATGCTCTGGCTCTGATCCACCACGATCAGGGTGCGCCGTTCTCGTTCCTCCCTGAATACCTTGGTGTGCGGTTTGTTTTTTCTGGCCGTTACCCGCCAGTCGATGGTGCGGACGTCGTCTCCCGGCTGGTAGGCCCGCACTTCGGAGAAGTCGATGCCGCGGCCTCTGAGCTTGGAGAGGCGGTTGCCGGCCTGGCTGCCCATGACCCGGGCGGTGTGTGGCGGTGCCGGCAGGCGGCGGTAGCGCAGTCGCAGCAGATCACCCAGCTCGACATAGGCGCCTTTGAGTATCGGGTCGATGCTGCCCGCCTGTGTCTGCGCGCTTGTCAGGGTACGGGCACCTGATTGATGAGGATGTCGATCACGTCGTCGGCCGTTACGCCCTGAGCTTCCGCGTCGAACGACAGGATCAGCCGATGCCGGAACACGTCGTGGGCAATGGTCTGGACGTCCTCCGGGGTAACAAAGTCCCGGTTGTCGAGCCAGGCAAGCGTGCGCGCGCACTGATCCAGGGCGATGGTGCCGCGCGGGCTGGCGCCGAACTCGAGCCATTGCGAGAGCTCGCCGCGCGCTTCCCGGGAGGCCATGGTCAGGGCAACGATGTAGCGCTCGATCGGCTCTGCCATGTACATGCCGAGGATCGACTGCCGGGCGGCAAAGATGTCGTCTTCGGTCAGTCGGTAAGGCGCCTGCGCCTCTGTCGACCGCTCGGTGCTCTCCGCTCTGACCAGATGCAGAATTTCAGACTCCGCTGCTTCGTCCGGGTAAGACACATGCACGTGCATGAGAAAGCGATCGAGCTGGGCCTCCGGCAGCGGGTAGGTGCCTTCCTGCTCGATGGGGTTCTGGGTCGCCATGACCAGGAACAGCTCAGGCAGCCGGAATGTCTGGCGGCCAACGCTGACCTGATGCTCGGCCATGGCTTCTAGGAGCGCCGATTGCACTTTGGCCGGTGCCCGGTTCACCTCGTCTGCCAGGAGCAGGTTGTGGAATACCGGCCCCTGCTGAAATTTGAAAGAGCCGTCTTCCGGACGGTAGATCTCCGTGCCGGTGACGTCTGAAGGCAGCAGGTCGGGAGTGAACTGAATCCTGTGGAAATCACCGTCAACGGCGCTGGCCAGCTCCTTGATGGCCCGGGTTTTCGCCAGTCCCGGGGCGCCCTCAACCAGCAGGTGCCCGCCGCAGAGCAGCGCCGTCATCAGCCGCTCGAGGAGCACCTCCTGACCGATGATGCGTTTGCTGAGCCACTGGGTAACCGCGCTCACGCGTTCCTGCTGGACCGTTTCTACTGCTTCCATGTTCGGTTCGGATTGCCTGCCAGCGGCGCACTATACTCTATTGGTCCCGTTCCTGCCCGAGGCGCCGCGGCCGGCGCTCCGGCTCGCGCCGACGCTGAATCTGCACCAAAGCTGTGCAAATTTCGCCTTGGCTGACATGTCGGTGCACCGATGTCTTCCATGGCCCAGGCACATTAAGTACCCTTCTTCGCAACTATAACTAGACCTGCGGCAGCCAGCCGTTCTGATCGAGGGGAGTTCCTATGCTTGATGGCGCGAATACCGCGTGGATACTCACGTCCACCGCGTTGGTGCTGTTCATGACCATTCCGGGCCTGTCGCTGTTCTACGGCGGATTGGTGCGCGGCAAGAACGTGCTCAGCGTGCTGATGCAGTGCTTTGTGCTGACCTGCCTGATGTCCATTCTCTGGGTGCTCGTGGGCTACAGCCTGGCCTTCGATGACCAGGGTTACGGTGTGATCGGCGGCCTGTCGAAGGCGTTCATGAACGGCGTTGGCGAGGGATCGCTGTCCGGCGACATTCCGGAAACCGCCTTCGCGCTGTTCCAGATGACGTTTGCCATCATCACGCCTGCACTGATTGTGGGCGGCTTTGCCGAGCGCATGCGCTTCTCCGCGGTGCTGATCTTCTCCGCGCTCTGGCTGCTGCTGGTGTACGCGCCGATCTGCCACTGGGTCTGGGGCGGCGGCTGGCTCGGCCAGATGGGCCTGATGGACTTCGCCGGCGGCACCGTGGTGCACGTGACCGCGGGAACGGCTGCCATCGTTGCCGCCATGGTGCTCGGCAACCGTCGCGGCTTCCCCGAGCAGGCCATGATGCCGCACAACATGTCTCTGACCATCGCCGGGGCCGGCATGCTCTGGGTAGGCTGGTTCGGCTTCAACGGCGGCTCGGCGCTGGCGGCCAATGGCGATGCGGCCATGGCCATGTTCGTCACTCATACCTCCGCTGCGGCGGGGGCCTTCACCTGGATGGTGTGCGAGTGGATCCGCTTCGGTAAGCCAAGCGCGCTCGGTGCCGTCACCGGCATGGTGGCCGGCCTCGGCACCATCACGCCCGCCTCCGGCTTCGTCGGGCCCGGCGGCGCGCTGGTGATCGGTATCTCCGCCGGCGTCGTCTGCTTCGCTGCGACCAACTACCTGAAGCGGACGCTGAAGATCGATGACTCGCTGGACGTCTTCCCGGTGCACGGGGTTGGCGGCATCCTCGGCACTCTGCTGACTGCCGTCTTCGCCAGCAATGCCCTGGGGCTGTTCTCAGGCCAGCACGACATCAGCATCGGCAGCCAGTTCGGCATCCAGGCGCTGGGCGTTGCGGCTACCCTGGTTTACACCGCCGTCGTCAGCTTCGTGCTGCTGAAGATCACCGATGCGCTGGTTGGTAATCGGGTGCCGGAAGAGGAAGAGGTGGAAGGCCTCGACATCACCCAGCACAACGAGCGGGGTTACGATCTCTAGCGCCGACCCCCGGCGCTAGCTCCTGGCCAGGGCGCTCTGCACCAGAGCGTCCACCAGCGCTTCGAAAGACAGCCCGATGGCGGCGGCCCCATCCGGATACAGGCTGGTTGGGGTCATGCCGGGCAGGGTGTTCACCTCCAGCAGGACAATCTCGTCCGTATCCGTCACGATGAAGTCCGCCCGGGACAGATCCCTGAGGCCCAGCGCCTGATGCGCGTCCATGGCGATGCGCTGCAGCTCTGCCGTCAGCGCGTCCGACATGGGGGCTGGAATGATGTGCTCGCTGCCGCCGACGGCGTAGCGGTTGGTGTAGTCGTACCACTGATCGCTGGCGGTTCTGATCTCGATCACCGGAAACGGCCGCATGGGTTCGCCGTGCAGGTCGAGGACGCCGACGGTGATCTCTCTGCCCAGCACGTACGGCTCGACGAGCACGCCGTCGCCCAGTGCCAGAGCGGTCGCCAGCCCCGCTTTCAGATCGCCACCATTGGCCACCGGCGTGACCCCGATGGCCGAACCCTGGCTCAACGGCTTGATCACGACCCGATCGCCAAACCGGTCGAGAATTGCCGCCTCCGCATCCGCCACGGGCGTGTCCGCCGCAAACAGCAGGTCTTCGGCGATCGGCAGGCCGACCCGCTGAAAGACCGACTTGGCGATCGCCTTATCCATCGCCACGGCGCTGCCGTGCACGTCGCTGCCGACGTACTTGAGGTTCAGAATCTCCAGAAAACCCTGCACGGTGCCGTCTTCTCCGGGCGGGCCATGCAGCGCTGGAAAAACCACTTCCGGCGCAACTTCCCGTAGCCGGTCGGCGGCCTGCGCGTCCAGCTCGACCCGCTCGGTGCTGTGTCCGGCTCGGTCGAGCGCGGCTGCAACTTCTCTGGCAGAGGCGCGGGAAACTTCGGCTTCGGCGGATGGCCCGCCCATGAGTACGGCAACGCGGGTCATTGCTGGTCCAGAGACTCCTGATTGTCGATCTTGAGGTCGGGCAGATCATCTGCCGGCTGGATGGCGAACACCCTGCAGAAGAAGGCGTACTCCGACTCGATGGCGCGAATGATGTTCCTGGCATCACGGAACCCGTGTCCTTCTCCAGCAAACTCCAGGTATGCCACTGGGATCCCTTTACCGCGCAGCGCCTCCGCCATTGCCTGCGACTGGTTCGGCGGCACCACCTTGTCCTCGCTGCCCTGGAAGAAGATCACGGGGCAGCTGAAAGCGTCCAGGTGGTTGATGGGTGAGCGTTCCACCAGTGTCGACTCGTCGCCGAGCAGCACGTCCAGATAGCGGGACTCGAATTTGTGGGTATCTCTGGCCAGCGCGGTCAGGTCGCCGATGCCGTAGTGGCTCGCGCCGGCTCTGAAAGTGTGCGTGCTGGTCAGCGCCGCCAGGGTGGTGTAGCCGCCGGCGCTGCCGCCGCGAATGGCCACCCTGTCCCCGTCTACCTGCCCGGTTCTGACAAGATGACGAACGCCATCCTCGCAGTCGGTCACGTCGAGGACACCCCACTGGCCGTTGAGCGCGGCGCGGTAAGCCCGACCGTATCCCGTGCTGCCGCGATAGTTCACGTCCAGCACTGCCCAGCCGCGGCTGGTGTAGTACTGAATCTGCAGGCTGAGGCTGGCGCTGGTGGCCGCGGTGGGGCCGCCGTGACTGAGCACCAGCAGGGGCGGGCGCTCGCCGTCCGGCGCGCTGCTCGAGCTGCTAGCCGGCCGATAGAAGTAGGCATGGGCTTCAGCGCCATCGCGGGTCGGAAAGGTGAACGCGTTGCCGGTTGAGAGGTCAGCAGGGGCAAACGGCAAGTCGCCGGCAGCCTTGAGGGTGACAGGCTCCCCTCCGGAAAGCGGCATGCGCTCGATGGCAGGCAGGCGGTCGCTGAAGGTGGCGATGAAGTGCAGCTCACCCGCGTGCAGGGTGAGAGATGCGTAGCCGATCCGCGCGTCGCCGCCTGCCGTGAGCGGCGTGGCGAGGGTTGTTCGCGCGTTGATCAGCACCAGCTCTTCACCCTCGCTGCCCTGACGGCGAATGACCAGGTGCTCGTCGTCGATCAGCACGTACGATCTGATGTCGAAAGCCCAGGGCGGGCCGGCGTAGTCGGCGCCGTCCTCCAGCACGCAGTAGATGCCGCTCTCATCAAACCGGTAGAGGTTCCAGAAGCCATTGGCGTCGCTGATGAAAAGCAGAGCCTCGTCGGATTGCCACAGCGGCTGTTGCACCGACTCCTGGGCACCCCCGGCGATGGTGTGCAGATTGGTCAGCGCCGGTTGCTCTCCGGGTGCCGACAGCTCCGCCAGCGCCAGCATGGTACCGTCCCAGGGCATGTTCGGGTGGTCCCAGGCAATGAAGGCCAGGCGGCTGCCGTCCGGCGACAGGCGCGGTGCAGCGTAAAAGTCGTGACCCTCGGCGATCACGGTGACGGTACCGGTGTCCAGGTTCACGGCAGCGATGCAGTTGTCCGGCTCCCGATCCTCATGGTGATGCTCAACGACGCTCAGCAGCTGGTTCCTGCGCGCATCCAGGATGAAGTCGGCGAAGCGGATCTCCGGTCCGGAGTCGGTGATCTGCTCGACGTCGCCGCCCGGGCTGACCCGATAGAGATTCTGGTCGGCGAAGTTGACGAAGTACGCCGTCCCACCGCTGATAGTGCAGGCACCCCCGCCATATTCGTGCACCCGGCTGCGAACGTTGTATGGCGCCGGCGTGAGCTCTTGCCCCTCAAGGCTCACCAGCACCGAGCGGCCGCCTTCCTCGGGCCGTCCTTCGAGCCAGAACAGCTCGTCCTGATCGGACGCCAGCCCGGCCAGGGATACCACTCCGGCAACCAGGGCTTCGGCGCTGATCGGCGATGGCCAGGCGCCGTAGGGGCGCTGCTCGAGTTCTGTCGTCATCATCAGGGTCGCAGGGCGCTGCGGTTGTGCACCGCGGTCCAGCGCTCATGGTCACGCCACTTCCCGTCGATGTAGAGAAAGTCCGGCGACAGACCTTCACGCTCGAAGCCGCACTGCTTGACCAGGGCGATGGAGCGATGGTTGTCCGGCTGGATGTTCGCCTCCAGCCGGTGCAGGCCCAGGCTGAAGAACGCGTAGCCCTTCACCAGCTCGAGCCCTTCGCGCATCAGCCCCTGGCCGGCGAACGGGGCGCCGGCGTAGTAGCCCAGGGACGCCGAAAGGAAAGAGCCGCGAACGATGTTGTTGATGTTGATCACGCCGGCGATGGCGTCTTCCGCCCGGGTGCAGACCAGCAGCCCCTCGTGGTCTTCGGTGCGCGTGCGCGCCAGGTAGCCGTTGAAGGTGGCTTCCGTTACCGGCGGAGAGATCCAGGGGTAATGCAGGTGCTGGCTGGCGCGCATCAGCTTCAGGAACTCCGTCCGGTCCTCAGCGCTCACCGCTCGCAGGTAAACGCGACCGGTTTCGGGTACGGGTCTAGGCTCCGTCATCGGCCGTCCCGGCATGCTCGTTCCCGTTCTTTCTCGACAGCGCGTCCTGCATCTCGCTCTCGAGGACAAAAATCTCCCAGAGCGACGGTGGGATCATGGCGAGGCCGAGGATCAGCAGGTGCAGGGCATGGGGTCGGTAGCCATTGTCCACGAACCAGACACCGTCGAAGGAGAAGCCGATGGCGCGCCACATCATGAGCCCCGTCGTGGTCAGGGCAAAGCCGATCATCAGCAGCAGAAACCGGGTCAGGTACCTCATGGCCCGACAATATACACAGCACCGCGGTGACGGAACCAGGCGCGGCTGAACGCGGCCAGCGGGTAGCGCCGGCTGACCGTGCCGTGGTTGGGCGCCGCCGGATCGTTGATCAGCACTTCCTTGCCGTCGACCCCGGTCACAACCACCAGATGACCTCCCGTTGCCGACATGGGTGCGCCCGGGAGCTCACCCGCTCCGTAGCGAATGCTCGCCACCAGCGGCAAGCCGGCGGCGAGGCACTCGAGCGCCGGCGTCCAGCTGTCGAACAGCTCCACGGCGCCGATCAGTCCCGCACCGGCAGCGGCACGCACCGCCAGCGGCCAGAGGCCGTACATGCCGGTGACCGGATCATGGCAACCGGCGATGACGTGTTCCGTGACCACACCCGGCTGATGTGCTGCCATCACCATCGCGGTCGCCACCGGCGAGCAGACGCGCGCTGCCGTTCTCGGATTCTGCAGCATCTGGCTGATCGTCGGCACCCTCGGCGCTGCCAGGGTAGTCGGCAGCGAATCGGGCGCTGCTACTTTGATTTCGGTCGGGCGGATGGACACGGTCAGCAGGTAACGGGAAGGGGCGCTGCTCGTGGTCAGCGTGCAGTGCAGACGGGCCTGGCGGATGGTCTTCTCGATGTGGAAGCAGTCGATGGCGGTGCGAACGCGAGTCCTGCCCTGGTCCCGTTTCCTGCTCTCGGCATCCGCAGCAACGGGCGGGATCGGCGCCAGCGGGTGGCAGTCGCCATCCGCCTCGAGAACGAACTGGTAGCGATGATTCGGAGCGTTCAGCAGCGACAGGCTCGGCGCGATCATCTCGCCCTTGGCCAGCCGGCCGAGATCCAGGCTGAACCGCCAGCGGCTGCCGGAGGGCGCATCAGCCGCCGCCGTGGTCGACGACGAATCCGGTTGCCAGTCCGCCGTCGATGAGATCTCCAGCGGGTACTGGGTTAGAGTCTGGGGGTCAGCGAACCGCAAGCTTGGCATGGAATATGGCTTGTACTCTCGTCCTCTACAGCACCGATCACTGCAGCCTCTGCGAGGAGGCGCTCGAGCTGCTCTTCAGTATGCCAGAACTGGCCGGGCAGTCTGTGCGGGTCGTCGATGTGGCCTTGGACGACAGGCTCCTCGACCGCTTCGGCGAGCGGCTGCCGGTGCTGGAGGTCAACAGTGACGACGATGCCTCCGCCGCTCGCCGGCTCGACTGGCCGTTCGACTCGACCTCGGTGCTCGAGACGCTCAGGGCGATTCACTCAGGCTGAACATCTGCCGGGCGTTGCGGCTGCTCGCAGCGATGATCTCGGCAGCCGGTCGGCCGCTCGCGGCAGCGATGCCTTCTGCCACGTAAGCGAGCAGGGCAGGTTCGTTGCGGCGGCTGCTGGCGCCTGGGGCATGCTGCTTCTGCCAGCTACGCGGTGCGTTCTGCGGCAGCAGGAACGGTGCGTCGGTCTCGATCAGCAGCCGGTCCAGCGGGATGCGCCCGACCAGCTCCCTGAGTTCGGCGCCGCGTTTCCTGTCGCTGATCCAGCCCGTGATGCCGATCGCGCAACCGAGGTCGAGGTAACGATCGAGGTCCTCGCCACTGCCCGTGAAGCAATGTACGACCATGCCCGGCACCCTGTCCGCGTGCCGGCGCAACGCCTGGTAGACAGCGCCATCGCTGTCCCGGTCGTGCACGAACACGGGCAGGTCGATCTCACCGGCCAGCTGCAGCTGAAGTTCGAACAGCTCGCGCTGCACCTCCGGCGGCGAGAAATTGCGATTGAAGTCGAGCCCGGTTTCGCCGACGGCCCGGACCTTCGGGTGGCCGGCGAGGTGACGCAGCTGCTCGGTGAAATCGTCGCGGTCGGCGGGCGCCTCTTTGGCGTCGTGGGGATGCACGCCGGCGGTGCAGAAGAGGTCGGCGGCGTCCCGGCAGAGCTCGATGGCTCGCTCTGCCATCTGCAGATCAGTGGCGGTGACCAGCATCTGCTGCACGCCCGCTGCCCTTGCCCGGTCGATCACGGCGTCACGATCCGCATCGAATTGTGGGTGCAACAGGTTGGCACCGATGTCGATCATGACCTGTTCTGGCCTTGCAGCCAGTCGCGGCGATCGATGGCGTACTCCACATCGAGGCCGGGAAACGGCTCGGCCGCATCGGCGGCGGCGGTATCCATCGCCTCGATGTCTGCCGGCTGCAGCCTGAAGCTGCGCTGGAAGCGCATGCCGAGCTTGCTCATGACAGCAATGGAACCCAGGTTGTCCTCGTAGGTGGTGGCGACGACCTTCTCGAGGTCGGCCGCCTGAAAACCCCGGTCCAGCAGCAGCCGGGCACCTTCGGTGGCCAATCCCTTGCCCCACGCCGCCCGGCACAGGCGATAGCCGAGCGCCGCCTGTTCGGGCAGGCCGTCGAGCCGTCTGAGGGAGAACCAGCCGATGAAGCTGCCCCCATGCTCCGCGGCCCAGAATCCGAACCTGCCGGCGTCGTCCTGCTCGCGGATGAAGCGGGGCAGGATCTGCTGCTCGATCACTGCGCGCGGGGTCTCCGGGCCGCCGCTGATGTAGCGCATCACGGCAGGATCAGCGTCGAGACGGTAGAGCGCCTCCGCGTCCCCCTCGTTGAAGCGGCGCAGGTGCAGGCGCGGTGTGTCGAGAACGGTAATCGCACGGTCGGTCACGCGCGATCCTCAAGGAATTCGCGTTTCGTGCGCTTCCAGCATGGGTCGCGGGCTGCCGCGACGCTGGCCGTAGACCTGGGTGAAGGCCATGACGTTCTTCACGTAGTTGCGGGTTTCCCGGAACGGGATGCCCTCAATCCAGACGTCCATCCACTGACCCGAGACATCCTCGATCCAGCGATCGACCCGGCGCTCTCCGGCGTTGTAGGCAGCTGCCGCGAGTGGTCGCTGGCCGTCGTAGCGCACCAGCAGCGAGGCCAGGTGATGGCCGGCCAGCTCGATATTCAGGGCCGGGTCGTAGAGGTCCGAGGTGGAGGGTTCGGTCAGGCCTACCCGCCTGGCGACCCGTTCTGCGGTGGGGTGGATGAGCTGCATCAGGCCGCGAGCATTGGCTGATGAGCGCGCGCGCGGATCGAACAGGCTTTCCTGTCGGGCGACCGCGAGGAGGAAGTCGTCGGGAACGGTGGTGACGTGGCTGACCCGCTGAAAGTCGTCGGTGTACGGTTCCGGGAAGCGCAGATCGAGCGCATTGCGCAGCTGAGCGGCGTTGGCGGTACGGATCGCCTGTGAGGTCCAGCCGATCTGGGTGGCGAGCCGGGCGGCGATGGCCTTTTCCCGCTCGCTCAGTCCAGGCAGCAACCGATACCACTCACGCCGGGCGTTGACCCGATCGCCTACGGCAAACAGCTCCGTTGCCCGGCGCACGCCGGGCACGTTGCGGATCTGATTGATCTCGATCGCGCTGGCGGGGGCCGGTTGATCGTTCAGGCGGATGGGCCGGCCGAGCTGCTCAGCGGCGAGGAAACCATAGTAGTCACGTTCCTCAGCTAGCGCGGCATAGGTCAGACGGGCGCGCTGGGAGTTGCTGGTGGTCTCGTTCAGGGCGCGCGCCAGCCAGTACTGCCAGCGCCGCTCGTTCACCTCGGCGCCGGGCAGCTGCTCGATCCAGTAGCTGAGATCAGACCAGCTCTGCTGGCTCAGCGCTGCGGCTGCCAGACCGTCGACCGGCATCCCCTCCGGCAGCGGCTCGTGCTCAGGGAAGCTGCCGTTGTTGGCGTGCCCGACCAGCAGCGCCGCCTCGATGTCCTGAGCGTCTGCGCTGGTGAAATCGTGGCTGTCCTGGTAGCTGAGCCAGGCCCTGGTCGCTGCCTCCGGGTCCCTGCGCGCCAGGCGAATCAGCCCGTGCGCGATCACCTCCCGGGAGTACCGGCTGTCGGTGCTGAAGCGCGAGGTCTGCACCAGGGCGCTCGGGGAGACGTGCACGTTGTAGTAGCTCTGAGCCCAGGGTTTGACGTTCGGGCTCTCGAAGAAGCGCTGCAGGTAGCGGGCAAGCGTGCGGCTGTTTGCGTCCAGGGCGAGGCCGAGCCGCTGCCAGACCATGGACTCGGTCAGGTAGCCGCGTTTGATCCAGATCTCGAACAGCGGATCGCAGGCTTTGGGCTGGGACTTCGCCACCAGCCACAGATCCGCCACCTGCTTCAGCGCTGCTTTTTCGCTGCCGGTGCCGAACAGGGCCCGCAGGTGATAACACTTCAGCTCCGCGTCGGTGGATGGCTCGTAGTGATTCAGAAACGTCTGCCAGCGTCGCTGCTGGCCCTGCCGCTTGAGCCAGCGGTAGTAGACGATGTCGGCGACGGGCAGGTCGGCGTGCCGGCTGCGGAAGGTCATCACCGTTTCGGCATCAGCGGAAGAGAGCTGGCTCTGCAGGGCGTAATAGTCCAGGTACGGATGGAGGGGGTAATCCCTGAGCTGCTCGCGGGCTTTCTCGAACGCGGACATCCTGCCCGCGGTCAGGTGATCCAGTGCCTTTTTATAGGTGGAACGCTGCTCGTACAGCGACAAGGCTTCTGCGTGCTGAGCGGGCAGCGCCGCGATCAGCAGCAGGCACAGGGTGAGGGATAGCGCGAACGTCCGCTGCGCTGAGGAGTGGCCCGAGCCCTGGGTACTGCGAGGGCTTGTCGTCACGGTCAGCCGCTGTCGCCTTCCGGTTCCTGGTCGCCATCCGGCTCTTTGCCGGTGTGCTCTTCACCGACCCGCACGGCCAGCACGTCGCAGGTGGCACCGTGCAGCACGCCGTTGGCCGTGGAACCGAGCAGCAGCGCCAGCCCGTGCCGGCCATGGCTGCCCACCACGATCACGTCGGCGCCCTTGGCCTCTGCAGCGCGCTGAATCTCACTCTCCGGCCGCCCGAAAATCAGGTATTGATGTTCTGCGGGCACGTTCAGGGTGGCGGCGAACTCCGCCAGGTGGGACTTCGCCTGATCGTGAATCTGTTCCTGCACTGAAGAGAGGTCCATCGGGATATCGCCGCCGTAAGCCAGGCTCAGGGGTTCGATCACGTGCACCACGTGAAGTTCCGCCCCGTACGCGGCGGCCAGCGCCTGGGCTCGTTCGGCGACGCGATTGGATTCTTCGGTCAGATCCACCGCCAGCATGATCCGTTCGTAAGTGCCCGGCATGTTGCGTCTCCCTCCTGATTGCGGCGACGATACACCCGACTCTGAAACGGAATCAACTATGACCTGGCTGCTCATCATCCTGGTGCTGGTGGTCGCCTTCGGCCCCGTTTTGTGGCTGATTCCAAGCAAGCGGGACAAGCGATTGTCGGCCCTGCGCAGCCGGGCCAGGAGCGAAGGGCTGATCGTCGAGATGCGCAGAATTCCGAAGCCGAATCCCGAGCCCTCCGAACGGGTGAGCGCTGGCGGCAAGGTACGAGATCCGGTGATTGAGTGTGCGAGCTACGGCCTGCCGCTGCCAAAGGGGCTGAAGAATCTGCCCAGCTGGCGACTGGTGCGAAAGCCGGCCGAGGAGGGCCCGGACCCGTTTGCCGACTGGCAATACGATCTGCGCGCGAAAGGCGAGGGGCGGGAGTTTCTCGATGAGGTGCTCGAGCGGGTCGAAACCCTGCTCTCGGCGCTGCCGGAGGACGTGGCAGCGGTCGAGGTGAGCCCGCGCATGGTGCTCGTCTACTGGCTCGAAAAGCCCGGCAGCACGGAGTCTGCGGTACCGGATTTGGCGTCTGCGCTGAGAAGTTTCGCTGATGCTCTGAGCGGTCTGGACCAGGCCATCGAAGCGGCGCGGAACAGCGACGATTCTTGACAGGCCTTTCTGGGAACCCTTATAACGGCGCCGAATTCAACTCGGGAGGCCTATGGCCCGCTCGCTCGTCATCGTTGAGTCCCCGGCGAAAGCCAAGACCATCAATAAGTACCTGGGGAACGACTACATCGTTAAGTCCAGCGTCGGTCACATCCGTGATCTGCCGGTTGGGGGCAAAGCCTCCGACCCGAAAGCCCGTGCGGCCGAGGCAGCCAAAACACGCAAGCTGCCGCCGGCGAAGCGGGAAGCCTATAAAAAGGAACGGGCCCGCAAGCAGCTGGTGCGGCGGATGGGCATCAACCCGGACAAAAACTGGGAAGCAACCTACGAGATCCTGCCGGGCAAGGAAAAGGTGGTCAGCGAGCTCAGCAAGCTGGCCGAGAACGCCGAGGCCATTTACCTGGCAACGGACCTCGACCGGGAAGGTGAGGCTATCGCCTGGCACCTGCAGGAGACCATAGGCGGCGATCCGTCCCGCTATCGCCGGGTCGTGTTCAACGAGATCACCCGCAAGGCGATCCAGGAGGCCTTTGAGGAACCGGGCGAGCTGGACATGAATCAGGTCTACGCTCAGCAGGCCCGGCGCTTTCTCGATCGTGTGGTCGGCTTCGAGCTCTCGCCGCTGCTCTGGGCCAAGGTGGCCCGGGGCTTGTCTGCCGGTCGGGTTCAGTCTGTGGCCGTGCGCCTGGTGGTCGAGCGGGAACGCGAGATTCGTGCGTTCATCCCGGAAGAGTACTGGGAAGTGTTTGCCGACCTGCAGCGCCAGACCGACGACGGGCCGCTGCGCTTTCAGCTCATCAAGGACGGGGAGGAAAACTTCCGGCCGAACAACGGTGAGATCACCGATGCGGCGCTCGCCCGCCTGAAAGAGCGTGCCTTCACCGTCAAATCCCGGGAAGACCGGCCGACCCGCACCAAACCCAACGCGCCGTTCATCACCTCGACCCTGCAGCAGGCGGCCAGCACCCGGCTCGGCTTCTCCGTGAAGAAGACCATGACCATGGCGCAGCGCCTCTACGAAGCGGGTTACATCACCTACATGCGTACGGACTCCACCAACCTCTCGACCGAGGCGGTGACAGCCTGTCGTGAGTACATTGGCGAGAAGCACGGCGACAAGTACCTGCCGGAAGCCCCGAATGTATACGCCGCAAAAAAGGACGCGCAGGAGGCTCACGAAGCGATCCGGCCGTCGAACGTCGGCACGGTCTCCGAGTTTCTGACCGGTGTCGATGACGACGCGGTGCGGCTTTACGACCTGATCTGGCGCCAGTTTGTTGCCTGCCAGATGGTTCCCGCCGAGTATCTTTCCACCACGGTGCTGGTGGAGGCCGGCGAGTTCGAGCTGAAGATCCGCGGGCGGATCATGCAGTTCGATGGCTACACGGCCGTCCTGCCGCCCATGTCGCGGAAGGATGAGGACACCTCGCTGCCGGACTACCAGGTGGGCGAGGTGCTCAAGCTCATCGAAACCGAGGGCGTGCAGCACTTCACCAAGCCGCCGCCGCGCTACGGCGAGGCCAGCCTGGTCCGTGAGCTGGAGAAGCGCGGCATCGGTCGCCCGTCTACCTATGCGGCGATCATCTCGACGATCCAGGATCGTGGTTACGTCACCCTGACCAACAAGCGCTTTCACGCTGAGCGAATCGGTGAGCTGGTCACTGATCGGCTGATCGAGCAGTTCGAGAACCTGCTGGACTACGGCTTTACGGCGCAGATGGAAGGCGAGCTCGACGAGATCGCAGAAGGTGACGCCGAGTGGCAGGGCGTGCTCAACGAGTTTTACGGCGATTTCTCCGGCAAGCTTTCGGTGGCGCTGCAGGCTGAAGGCGGCATGCGGCCTAACGAGCCGACGGACACAGACGTGACCTGCGATAAGTGCGGGCGTCACATGCAGATCCGGACCGGCAGCACCGGTGTCTTTCTCGGCTGCTCCGGTTACGCCCTGCCGCCCAAAGAACGCTGCACCAACACCATGAACCTGATCCCCGGGGATGAGGTGGTGGATGTGGAAGCGGACGATGAGGGTGAGTCCAAGCTGCTGCGGGCCAAGTGGAAGTGCCCGATCTGCCAGACGCCCATGGACAGCTACCTGATCGACGAAGAGCGGAAGCTGCACGTCTGCGGCAACAATCCGGACTGCGCCGGCTTCTCGGTGGAGAAGGGGACGTTCCGGATCAAGGGCTACGACGGCCCGGTGATCGAGTGCGACAAGTGTGGCTCCGAAATGCAGCTGAAGTCTGGCCGGTTCGGCAAGTACTTCGGCTGTACCAGCGATGACTGCAAGAACACGCGCAAGCTGCTGCGCAACGGCGAGCCCGCGCCGCCGAAGGCGGATCCGGTTCCCATGCCGGAGCTCAGGTGCGAGAAGGTGGATGACTTCTACTTGCTCAGAGACGGCGCCTCCGGGATCTTCCTCGCCGCCAGCCAGTTCCCCAAAAACAGGGAAACCCGGGCGCCTCTGATCAGCGAGATCAGGCCGCACGCTAACGAGCTGGACCCCAAATTCAAGTATCTGCTCGATGCGCCGCTGGAAGATCCGGACGGATTGCCGTCTGTGGTTCGCTACAGCCGGAAAACCAAGGAGCAGTACGTGCAGTCCGAGGTGGACGGCAAGGCAACGGGCTGGAAAGCGTTCTACGTTGATGGAAAATGGGTAGAAGAGGCCAAGCCGAAAAAGCCTGCGAAGAAAAAAGCGCCCGCGAAGAAGAAAGCACCGGCTAAGAAGAAAGCCGCTGCGAAGAAGAAGGCGGCACCCAAGCCGAAGCCTGCAGCCGACGGCGAAAAAGACGCGGCGTCCGAAAACGAGGTGAAATGAGTATCTTTCTGGAAATCACGCAACTCGAAAATGGCGACATCGTTCTGCGCGAAGCGGACGAAGACACGGCGGAGCAACTGCAGGGGCTGGATTCCGGACAGCGCCTAACCGCCGCCAACGGGACGGACGGAGATCAGAAAGACAGTGCGCTCTCGAGCAGCTTGGGCCGGGCAGAGCACGGCTCAACGGCCAGAGCCAGAGAGCCTCTGGTGCGGATCAGCTTCTCCGATGAGGTGCGGGACATGCTCGGCAGCGAGCTGGTTGGCGTCGCTGAAGCCATGATTGATGCTGCTACGGACTATCTGGGCGGTGAGACCGTTGAGGTGGACGCAGAAGAGATCGATCTGCAGTCACCGCCTGCCGCGCCGGTGATCCACTGATCAGATCGCCTGGCGGATGACGCCCACAGACAGGCCTTCGATCTGGAAGGGCTGCTCTTTCAGGTCCACTTCGATCGGCTCGTAGTCCTCGTTTTCCGGCAACAGCAGCACCTTTGAGCGGGCCCGGGTGCGCTGGAAGCGCTTCACCGTTACCTCGTCGTCGATCCTGGCGACCACGATCTGACCGTTCGCCGCTTCCGGCGTTTTGTGTACGGCCAGCAGGTCGCCGTCCAGAATGCCGACGTCCTTCATGCTGTCGCCGTGAACGCGAAGCAGGAAGTCGGCTCTGGGCTGAAAGAAGCCGGCTGGCAGCTCCACCCGATCCTCGATGTGCTCGGTAGCCAGAATCGGGCTGCCGGCAGCAACCCGGCCGACCACGGGCAGGCCGCCGTCGTCAGGCAGGCGAATGCCACGGGAGGTGCCCGGGATCATCTCGATCGCGCCTTTTCGCGCCAGCGCCTTCAGGTGCTCCTCGGCAGCATTTGGCGACTTGAAACCCAGCTCCCGGGCGATGTCTGCGCGGGTTGGCGGGTAGCCGGTGTCGGCGATGTACTGCTTGATCAGATCGAGCACCTGGGCCTGTCGATTGGTGAGGCTGGTCGCCAGATTTTCCATGTCAGCTCCGAAGTTCGCTTCTGGGGGAATGAACAGGGTGCAGCTAAATCAGGTGCTTGCATCCCAGACCTGATAAGGCCTGTAGGAAGTCGACCTAACTTAACCTCGCTGTCTGCATATACAGTAAGCTGGCAGTATATACAGTAGTTGCCGGTTTGCACACCCTCCCACCCTTGCATACTATCGGCCGCGCACAGGCTGCAGGATTCGGTTGTTGAAGTATTGTCTGCGTGCCTCGCTCTGCCTGGCCCTGATCGTGGGCCAGGCCAGTATTGGTGCCCACGCCGCCCCCACGAGCGAAGGCCAGTTTTCCATCGACGGGCTCAGCCCGGAGGCGGCGGGTCTTGCGATCTTCGCCGAAGCCGACCGTCGTGCCTCCGGCTATCAGGATCTGGAGGTGGAGCTGGAGATGATCCTGCATACGGGTGGCAGCCGCCCGGTCAGCCGCAGCCTGTCCATCAGCCAGCTGGAAATGGAGGACGATGGCGACCGCCTGCTGGTCGTCTTCGATTCGCCCAAGTCCATCCGCGGCACCGCGTTTCTCAGTTACGCCCACAAGACCGAACCAGATGATCAGTGGATCTACCTGCCGGCCTGGAAGCGGGTGAAGCGCATTGCCAGCCAGAACAAGTCCGGTCCCTTCCTGTCCAGCGAGTTTGCCTACGAAGACATGGCGCTGCAGGAAGTGGAGAAGTACAGCTACCGGCTGCTGAGCACGGAGACCATCGACGGAGCTCTGCACTATCGGGTCGAGCGGGTGCCGAAGGACAAGTTCTCCGGGTATAAGCGCCAGGTTGTGGTCCTGGACGCGGCCGAGCTGCAGATCCGGCACATCGAGTACTTCGATCGGGAAGGCCGGCCCCTGAAAGAGCTGCAGATCAGCGGCTACGACCGCTACGAGGATCAGTTCTGGAAGCCGGAGCGCATGCTGATGAGCAACAGCCAGACCGGCAAATCGACGGAGCTGGTATGGCGGAACTATCAGTTCCGGACCGGGCTCGATGCGGACCGGGACTTCTCCACCAACAGTCTGCGTCGGGCGAGATGAGAAGGGTCACTTACTGCTTCGGCGGGCTGCTGGTGGTGGCCATAATGCTGTCCGGTGGGCCGGTGCGGGCCGATGATCGGCTGGTGTTCGGCAGCTTTCAGAGCTCGGCCAACGCGGAGAACTGGGCCGGTCGCATGGCCGTCCTGCTGAACGTCGAGGTCAGCGTGGAGTCCGGTTCAGGCAGCAGCGGCAGCACTACCTACCGGGTCGTAACGGCGCCGCTCGATGAGGCGGAAGCCAGCCGGGTTCGTCGCATCGCCGACAACCGGCAGCTCAAGTACTGGCGCCTCCTGGACCTGGAAGCCGCAGCCGAGCAGGCCGCGTCCGCGAGCGAAGCAGCGCCGGTGGCTGCCGACCGTTCGGTGCGCGCAGCGCCACCACCCGTGCGCCCGGAGAACCCGCAGCGGCGGCCGAACGACCAGCCGCCCGTGCGGCCGGCGGAAGTGATCCGACCGGCCGCCGTGCTCGACAACGACGTGGTGCAGATGCTCGACGTGGACGTGGGCGTCCAGGCTCGGACGTTTTTCCGCGAGGGCCTGGATGGCCAGTCCACCTTTCATCCCTCGCTGTCCATCAAGGCGGACTACTACCGGGCCTGGGACAACGAGCGGCAGAGCCTCACCTTCACCCCGTTTTACCGCTATGACGCCGAAGACGAAGAGCGGACTCACTTCGACATCCGCGAAGGGTTCTGGAGCCTGGTCGGCAACGACTGGGACCTGCACCTCGGGGTGAAGCAGGTGTTCTGGGGGGTGACGGAGTTCAACCACCTGGTGGACATCATCAACCAGACGGATCTGGTCGAGAACATCGACGGCGAGGACAAGCTCGGTCAGCCCATGGCCCTTCTCTCCCTGGTTCGCGACTGGGGCATTCTCGACTTCCACCTGCTCACCGGCTTCCGGGAACGGACCTTCCCCGGGCCGGACGGCCGGCCCCGGTTCTTCATCCCCATCGACAACGACGATGCGACCTACGAGTCGAGCGCCGAGGATGGTCGGATCGACGGCGCGATCCGCTGGTCTCATCACCTGGGGGCGTTCGAGTTCGGGCTGTATCACTTCAACGGCACCTCCAGGGCGCCGCTGTTCGAACCGGTGCTGGATGAGGACGGCGAGCTGCTGCTGCGCCCGTTCTACCCGGTGATCAACCAGACCGGCCTGGATGCTCAGGCCATCTACGGCGATTGGGCATTTAAGCTGGAGAGCATTTACCGGACCAACTTCCCGGACGGCTACTACGCCTTCAACGCCGGCTTCGAGCGCACCCTGGTGGGTGCCTTCGGCACCCGGGCGGATCTCGGTCTGGTGATGGAGTACCTCTACGATGATCGGGGCGAGGAGGCGTTTGATACCTTCTTCGAGAACGACATCGCGCTGGCGACACGCTGGGCGCTGAACGACCTGCAGGATACCCAGGCCCTGATCGGGCTGATCTGGGACCACGACTCCAACGAGACCATATTCACGCTGGAAGCCAGTCGTCGCTTGGGCGAGACTTGGCTGTTACTGCTCGAGGGCAGGGCCTTTGCGGGCGCTTCCGAGCTGAACCGCGATGACCCGTTCGATCCCGGCAACAAAGGGGCTTCCGTTGCCCGGGACGACTACATCGAGCTGGAACTGACCAAGTACTTTTAGAAGAGACCGCTTCGACATGCTCGAATTCCTGTCCGAATATCTGGGCGAAAACGCCTGGGTGGGGGAAGTGTTTACCGTTGTCCTGGCCACCGCCATCGTCCACTGGCTGGCCCGCCACTTCCTGTCCCGGCTCGCCCGGCAGCTGGAGAAAACTCAGAACCTCTACGACGACGCGCTGCTTGATGCAGCCAAGAAGCCGCTCGCCTGGGCGATCTGGCTGGTGGGGATCAGCTGGGCGGCCGAGTCCACCGGCGGGGAGGCGGCCCAGGCGGAGATCTTCGAGCACGTCGGCGCCATTCGCGAGGTTGGCGTCATCGCGCTGCTGGCCTGGTTCGCCGTGCGCTTCATCGGCTTCGTCGAGTCCCACATCTCGGATTCGAGCTACCGGGAAAACCCGGCCGATGCCACGACCGCCTCTGCCGTCGGCAAGCTGCTCCGTGCCAGCGTCATCATCACCGCCGTGCTCATGGCCATGCAGACCCTCGGCTTCAGCATTTCCGGCGTGCTGGCCTTCGGCGGGGTTGGCGGCATCGCCATCGGATTCGCCGCCAGGGACCTGCTCGCCAACTTCTTCGGCGCGATCATGGTGTTTCTCGATCGGCCGTTCTCGGTCGGCGACTGGATCCGCTCGCCGGACAAGTCCATCGAGGGTACGGTCGAGGAGATCGGCTGGCGGCTGACGCGAATCCGCACGTTCGATGCCCGGCCCCTTTACGTGCCGAACGCCACCTTCACCTCTATCTCGGTGGAGAACCCGTCGCGGATGACGAACCGGCGGATCAAGGAAACCATCGGCGTGCGTTACGACGATGTGGGCGCGCTGGAAGCGATCCTCCGCGACGTCAAGGAGATGCTGCAGAACCACGAGGCCATCGACCAGCGGAGAACGCTGATGGTGAACTTCAACGAGTTCGGCCCCTCGTCCCTGGACTTCTTCATCTACACCTTCACCAAAACCACGGTCTGGGCCGAGTATCACGAGATCAAGCAGGACGTGCTGCTGAAGATCGCGGCGATCATCGACAGCCACGGTGCGGAGATCGCCTTTCCGACCCGAACGGTTCATCTGGCGCCGGAACCTCCGGAGCCGTCGGCCCTGCCTGCCTCGTGACCGCACCGCCGCGCATCGAGCGGGCTTTGGAGACGGCGGAATGTCTGTACAGCGCCGCCGAGGTGGTGGCCGCCATCGACCGGCTGGCCGTTCGCCTGACCGTCGATCTGGCGGAAGAAAACCCGCTCCTGCTCTGCGTGCTCAACGGCGCCTTGCCGTTTACCGGCGCGCTGATGCAGCGCCTGCAGTTTCCGCTGACGCTCTCTTACGTGCACGTTGGTCGTTATGGGGATGCCACGGCGGGCGGTGAGCTCAGCTGGCACGCCCGTCCGCAGGCGCCGCTGGCCGGGCGGCACGTGGTGCTGGTGGACGACATCCTCGACGAGGGGGTGACGCTGGCGGCGCTCAAGGCCTGGTCTCTGGAACAGGGCGCGATTGCGGTCAGCACGGTGGTGCTGCTGGAGAAAGGCGACGGTGGTCGGGCAACCTTCGCTGCGCTGCCCTGTCCGGACAGATACGTGTTCGGCTGGGGCATGGACTTCGAAGGCTACTGGCGCAACCTGCCGGCGATCTACGCCCTGAATGCCGAACTGGAAGGAGAGAGCTGAGTGGCGAAAGTAGGTCTGATCGTTGGCTCCGGCGCCCTCGCCGGTCATCCGGACTGGGACCTGGGCTGGCAGGAAACCGGTGGCCGGGAAACCTCCTACGGCGAGGCGTCGGCGGCGCTGCAGCGCGGCAGCTTCGCCGGCCACGACCTGTTTGCGCTGGCCAGACACGGGCTGCCCCATCGCTACGCGCCGCACGCGGTGAATTACCGGGCCAACCTGAGCCTGCTGGCGGCTGCAGGGGTGGAGCTGGTGGTGGCCCTGAACACCGTCGGCGGCATCAGCGCTGCGGCGGTCACGGAAGCGTTGCTGGTGCCGGACCAGATCATCGACTACACCTGGGGTCGGGCGCTGTCTTTTAATGCGGATGACAACGTCCGGCACATCGACTTCTCAGAACCCTATGACGCGGCTGTACGTGCCGGATTGATAGCGGCGGCTGGGACGGCAGCGCTGGAACTGGTCGAGGGCGGGGTGATGGGCGTCACCCAGGGCCCGCGGCTCGAGACCGCCGCGGAGATTCAACGCATGGCCCGGGACGGTTGCGACATCGTCGGCATGACCGGCATGCCGGAAGCGGTGCTGGCCAGGGAGCTGGACCTGCCGCTGGCGTCTCTGGCCATGGTGGTGAACCCCGCTGCTGGCCTTGCCAGCGAAACCATCGACATGGAGGACATCCGTCGCGCGTCCGCTAACGCGATGGCCAGTGCAGCGCGCCTAGTCCGCGCCTTCCTCGAGGGTATTTAGGGCATCGAGCTCTTCGAGCAGTGCTTCCGGAACCGTGACCGGATCGATGCGGACCACCAGACCGAGCTTCGGATGATCCAGGTAGTGCAACTCCTCCGAGCGCATGCGCCGGCTTTCCGTCAGCTGCATGTAGCCGGCGCCATCAGCTGTCGGATCCGCTGCCAGCAGCAGGCTCTGACCGGCGTCGTTCATGACTGCCTCGGCAGGGGCCAGGCCGAGACCGGGGCCCTGAAAAAACAGATCGGCTTTGAAGTGCAGATAGCGTCCGAGGGTGACGCCAACCGTGCCGACCAACTCATGATCGGACGGCACCGCAGCGAGCGGTAGGCCGCCCGTCACCAGCACCGGATCCGGTTCCTCCCGCGGCGGCACGGCCTGCAGCCAGCGGCCGTGAAAGAGAATGCGGCCGAGCCCACGTCGTGCTATCCGGTCAGCCTCCCGCTGCAGGCGCAGATCCTCAGCCGGCAGCCAGCGCTGGCTGCGATCCTCGAGCGTCCGCTCGAACTCGGCCACTTTGGCCAGGAAGTCCAGGTGCGGATCGGCTTCCAGAATGGGTTCGATCTGTGGCAAGGGCAGGGGGCTCCGGTCATCCAGCGGGGTGCCGGTCGATTCGAGCGCGGCGGGAACTTCGGCTGCATCGCGCTCGGCCGAGCCCAGGTCGCCGAACGCATCCGGCAGTGCCGGCAGCAGCTCGTAGGTCAGGGTAGGGAACGTCAGGCAGGCCCGCGTCAGCGGGTCCAGCGGGGACGTCCACAACGCATCGGCGGTCAGGCGCTGGGTGCGCAGGTTGCTGGGCAGCGCCCGGGGCCGGTCCAGGGTGAGGATTTCTTCCGTCCCAAAATCGACCACCTGGGGCCGTTCGAAGACGAAGAATTCCACCTCGTAGTAGCGGGCCGAGAAGTAGGCATCGAGCTCGGCCGGATCGGCGCTGGCAGCCTCGGCCGGTTCCGGCAGCGCCGCGGCCAACCAACACCCGCCGAGCGCCAGCCATAGCGCTGTGGTCCTGACTGCTTTCGGGATCATGCGGTGGCCCGGTCGGCTTCCTTATTGGTGTCGTCGAGGCGGTCGAGAAGGCCGTAAGCGTACTCGATACGCTGCTCGAAATCTTCGAGCTTCCTGGTCACGCGCAGGGTTGTCCCACCCTCCAGGCGGTAGGTGCTGGGCTCCGCCTGGACGAGGCGGATGATGGTGATCGGCTCGACGCTGGTTTCCGGAGAGAACTCCAGCCGCCCGCCGTTGCTGCCCAGATCGAGGCGGGTGATGCCGAGCGGCTGCGCGCGCAGCTTCAGCGTCGTCACCTTGAACAGGTGCTTCAGCGGTTCGGGCGGCAAACCGAATCGGTCTACGAACTCGGCGTACAGATCATCCAGCTCCTCGGCTCTGGCCGCGTTGGCGATCCGCTTGTAAAGAATCAGGCGGCTGTGGATGTCCGGCAGGTAGTCCTCCGGGATCAGTGTCGAGGTGTGCAGGTTCACCTCCTGGCTGATCGGCTCCAGCGGCGCGTCCAGGTTTGGCGTTTTGCCGTCCTGAATCGCCTTCACCGCCCGGTCCAGCATGTCCATGTAGAGGGAGAAGCCGATCGACTCGATCTGCCCGGACTGGTCCTCGCCGAGCAGCTCGCCGGCCCCGCGGATCTCCATGTCGTGGGTGGCCAGGGTGAAGCCGACGCCTAGCTCGCCGGCCGCTTCGATGGCATCGAGCCGCTTCAGGGCGTCCTTGGTCATCGCCTTGGGATGCGGGGTCAGCAGATAGGCGTAAGCCTGGCGGGTGGAGCGGCCGACCCGGCCGCGCAGCTGATGCAGCTGGGCGAGGCCGAACTTGTCGGCCCGCTCAATGATGATGGTGTTGGCGTTCGGGATGTCGATACCGGTCTCGATGATGGTGGTGCAGACCAGCAGGTTCAGCTGACGGTGATAGAAATCGTTCATCACCTGTTCCAGCTCCCGTTTGCGCATCTGCCCGTGGCCGATACCGATGCGCGCTTCCGGGATCATCTCGGCAAGCTCGTGGGCCGTCTGATCGATGGTGCGAACCTCGTTGTGCAGGTAGAACACCTGCCCGCCACGCATCAACTCGCGGGTGATTGCCTCTTTGATGACGTGGCTGCGCTTTTCCTGAACGAAGGTGTTGATGGTGAGCCGCTTCGCCGGCGGTGTGGCGATGATGGAGAGATCGCGGATCCCGTTCATCGCCATGTTGAGCGTGCGCGGGATCGGCGTGGCGGTCAGGGTCAGCACGTCCACCTCGGCCCGCAGCGAGCGCAGCCGTTCTTTCTGTCGTACCCCGAAGCGGTGCTCCTCGTCGATGATGATCAGGCCGAGGTCCTTGAAGCGGATGGCTGGGTTGAGCAGCTTGTGAGTGCCGATGACGATGTCGGCCTTACCGCTGGCCAGCCGGTTGCCGATCGCTTCCACCTCGCCGTCTGAACGCATGCGCGAGACGGCCTCGATCTGCACCGGCCAGTCCGCGAAGCGGTCGCGAAAGGTCTCGAAGTGCTGCTGGGCGAGCAGGGTGGTGGGGACCAGCACGGCCACCTGCTTGCCGCTTGCCACCGCCAGAAACGCCGCTCGCATCGCCACCTCGGTTTTGCCGAAGCCGACATCGCCGCAGATGAGGCGGTCGGTGGAGCGGGTCGAGCAGAGATCGGCGATCACCTCGTCGATCGCCTTCTGCTGATCGGGCGTGACTTCGAACGGGAACTGCTCCGCGAAGCGCTGGTAGTCTTCGGTGGGATCGCTGAACGCGAAGCGGGCGGCGGTTTCACGACGGGCGTAGATGTTCAGCAGCTCGGCCGCCACGTCGAAGACCTTTGCCTGGGCTCTGCGCTTGGCTTTCTCCCACTGGTCGGAGCCGAGTCGGTGCAGGGGCGCGTGCTCGCTGTCGGCGCCGGAGTAGCGGCTGATCAGGTGCAGCGAGGTGACGGGAACGTAGAGCTTGGCCTCGTCCGCGTAAGTCAGGGTGAGAAACTCGTTCGGGCTGCCGTCGATCTCAAGGGTGCTGAGCCCGGTGTAGCGACCGATGCCGTGCTCGATGTGCACCACCGGCTCGCCGATGTGCAGCTCGGTCAGGTTTCTGATGATCTGCTCGGGATCCATGACCCGGGCTGCGCGGGCTTTGCGCTCCGCCACCTGATGGCCGAAGACCTGGTTCTCGGTGACGATGATCAGGTCGTCGAGCCAGAGCCCCTGTTCCAGCGGCGCGATGGCCAACCCGCGCGCTGCTCCGGATGCTCGGAACGTCGCCAGGTCGGCAACTTCCACCGGCCGCAGCTCGGCCCGGCTCAGATACTCGTGAAACACTTCGCGCCGGCCGGCCGTATCGGCGATGAACAGAACGGGCCTCGTAACCCCGTCCGCACCTGGATCGAGGAAGGCCCGCAGTGCTTCCGCGGGATCCTTCGCCCGCGGTCTGGCGGTGAGCTCGGGCAGCTGGCGGCTGGCGAAATCGATGCCGTGTTTGCCGTCTCTGACCAGATCCACCAGCGCCACCTGCTTGAGCGCCGCGCCCAGCTCTTCCTCACGCAGATAGAGCTCCGCCGGCGGCAGGATCGGGCGCTCCACGTCGTGGCGCAGGCTTTCGTAGCGGTTGTCGATCTCCTCCAGGTGGCTTCGCGCGCCGCTCAGCAGATCCGCGTCGGCGACCAGCAGGGCGTTATCCGGAAGGTAGTCGAACAGGTTTGCCAGCTCGCTGAAAAACAGCGGCAGGTAGTACTCCACGCCGTTGGGCGCGATGCCCTGGCTGACGTCCTGATAAACGCTGCAGCGACGCACGTCGACGTTGAAGGTGTTGTGCCAGCTGTCGCGGAATCGGGAGATCGCGGGCCCGTCCAGCGGAAACTCCTTGGCCGGCAGCAGCTCGAAACGCTCGATGCGTTCGAGTGTGCGCTGGGTGTCCGGATCGAAGGTGCGCAGGCTTTCTATCTCGTCATCCATGAGGTCGATGCGCAACGGCGCTTCGCTGCCCATGGGGAAGATGTCCATCAGGGCGCCGCGGACGGCAAACTCGCCGCGAGCGGTCACGGTTTCCACGGCCAGGTAGCCGGCGGCCTCCAGTGCCCGCCGCTCATCGTGCATCTCGAAGGTGGCGCCGACTTTGAGCTCCATGGTGAAGCCCTCCACGTACGACCGCGGCGGCAGGCGCGACAGCAGGGTCTGCAGCGTGATCACCAGGTGCCGTGCGCCGGCCGACTGGCGCGGCAGGCGGTACAGGGTATGCAATCGTTCGGAGGTGATGTCTTCGTGTGGCGAGAAGGCGTCGTAGGCGAGGGTTTCCCAATCGGGGAAGTAAAGGGTTTCCAGGTCGGGGGCCGCGAAGGCCAGCTCGTTCACCCAGCGCTGGGCGCTGGCCGAGTCGGCAGCAACGATCAGGCTCAGGTTACCCCTCGCTCTGGTGGCGGCAGCCACGGCGATGGCGGCGGCGCTGCCGTGCAGAGAGCGCCAGCTGACGCGCTGCCCCGTGCCCGGCGCGGCTGGCGGGGCAAACGGTGAAGGCGCTGACGAGCTGATGCCGCCGGCCGAGCTTACTGGATCGTCGGACATGAATGAGGGTTGGTGGTGCAAGAAGGGCTGCTATTCTACCGCCCGTGAGACGAACTGCCATCATCGCTGCCTGGCTGGCTTCTCTGCTTGCCGCGTATCTGGCCGGTCGGGCGGGCCTCCAGGCACCGACAGCGGCGGCGCCTGCGGTGGACGCGGCGAGCCAGCCTGCAGGGGCGGTATCGGTGCCGTCCGCCGGACCGGAGGTTAGCGGCGACATCGAGGACGCGGTGGCACAGGCAGAAGCGCTGATTCGGGACGGTCGGCCGCACGAAGCGCTGGCCGTTCTCGTCAGGTACCTGGAGAGCACGCACGCGGAGACCAGCGAGCGGCACAGCCAGGCGCTGTTTCTGCTCTCCGATCTGCGGCAGATGACCGGCGAAGTCGAGTTGGCGTTGCTGCCGCTGTTCGAGGTGCTCCGTTACCCGCCCTCGGAGGCCACCGCTGATCGAGCCCGCAAACGGCTCAGCTTGCTGATCAACGCCAGGGAGCAGCAGCTGATCAATGCCGGAGACCTGATCGGGCTGGTTGGTTACTTTGAGTTTCTGGTCAGCGAAGAGCCTGGCTTCGATGGCCACCGGTTGAAGCTCGCCCGCTGGCTGCTGAAGAGCGGCGAGGTGGACGCGGCAGCTCGGGTAGCGCGGGAAACCGGGTTGGTTGGCGTCGACCAGGCTGAGATCGACGCGCTGCTGGGGGAAATTGAGCTGGCTCGCACCGCCTTGCCGGTGGAACGGGAAGCCGGCGCCATGTACACGGCGGCGACGGCCCAGGGTGGCAGGCAATCGGGCGAGTTCCGCTTCCTGATCGACACCGGCGCAACCATGAGCGGGCTGGCTGAAGCCAGCCTTGTCTCGCTTGGGGCAAGCCTGGTCGAGCGGGGTATTCGCGTGCAGACGGCCAACGGTGTGGTTGAGTTGCCCGTTTACCGGCTGCAGGAGCTCAAGGTGGGGGCGCTGGTCCTCGAAGACATGCCGGTTCTCGGATTTGCTGATCTGCCGCGTGGTGCGGATGGCATCCTCGGCATGGACGTGCTGTCCAGGCTCGGCGGATCGCTGGCGGGGGCTGTTGGCAGGCCCTGAAAAGCGCGTTAAAGTCATATAGTTATGCCGGCGAGGGCCGCTCAGAGCCCCGCAGCATGCAGGATTTGGCCCCCAGAGGAGAGGGCTGTAACGGAGAGTACGTGCCTGCAACGAGCAGCTGAAGCGCATCGGCCCAGCGTCGATGCGCTTTCGCGTGTGCATTCGTTGAGCAGTTGTGAGCAGGTTAAAGAGAGCGCATGAAAGCCACCAACATTTTCGATCCGAATTACTTCCATAAGGTCGTCGACTGTCAGTGGGCGTGCCCGGCGCACACGCCGGTGCCGGAATACATCCGGCTGATCGCGCAGAAACGCTACACCGAAGCCTACATGTTGAACTGGGACTCGAACGTATTCCCGGGCATTCTCGGCCGCACCTGCGACCGGCCCTGTGAGCCGGCCTGCCGACGGGTGCGCACGGAAGAGAAGCCGGTGGCCATCTGCCGCTTGAAGCGGGTAGCCGCCGACCACAAAGACGAAGACATCAGCGCCTACATGCCGAAGGTGCCGAGCCTGAAAAACGGCAAGAAGATCGCGCTGATCGGCGCCGGGCCGGCCTCCCTGGCGGTTGCCCGGGATCTGCTGCCGCACGGCTACGAGGTGCATCTCTTTGAGAAGGACCCGGCAGGCGGCGGCATGATGCGCTCGCAGATTCCCTCCTTCCGGTTGCCCATCGAGGTGCTGGAGGAAGAGGTGGATCGGATCCTCGACATGGGTGTGGTGACCCACTTCGATCACGAGATCACCAGCATGAAGTCCTTTCTCGAGCAAGACTTCGACGCCGTCTTCGTCGGCACCGGCGCGCCTCGCGGCCGCGACCTGGAACTGCCCGGACGGCAGGAGACGGACGCGCACATCTCCATCGGCATCGACTGGCTGAGCTCGGTCGCTTTCGGCCACACCAGCAAGATAGAGGGCAAGGTCATCGTCATGGGCGGTGGCAACACGGCCATGGACTGCTGCCGAACCGCCAAGCGGATGGGTGCAACGGAAGTTTCGGTGGTGGTGCGCTCCGCGTTCGAGGTGATGAAAGCCTCGGACTGGGAAAAGGAAGATGCCATGGCCGAAGGCATTCCCATCATCAACAACCGGCCGCCGAAGGAGTTCGTGCACGAGAACGGCAAGCTCAAGGGCGTGGTTTTCGAGTGCGTGAAGCCGGTCGAGGAGAACGGCCGTCTGAAGTACGTACCCAGCGGCGAGCCGGACGTGTTCATGGAGTGTGACCACATACTCATGGCGATCGGCCAGGAGAACCACTGCCCCTGGATCGAGCGCGACGTCGGCATCGAGTTCGACAAGTGGGATTGCCCGGTGCTCGACGAGGACACCCTGCAGTCGTCGAACCCGAAGATCTTCTTCGGCGGCGACGCGGCGCTCGGGCCCGAGAACATCATCTGGGCTTCGGCCCACGCTCACAAAGCGGCGATCTCCATCCACCTTTACTGTCAGGGCAAAGATCTGAAAGCCGATCGGCCGCCGGAAGGGGTGAACCTGGTCAGCCAGAAGATGGGCGTGCACGAGTGGAGCTACGACAGCGAGCACGATCCGGCCGAGCGCTACCTGGTGCCGCACGTCGAGCTGAAGAAAGCCCTCTCGGATCGGAAGATCGAGGTGGAGCTCGGCTTCGACGAGGCGCTCGGCGAGAAGGAAGCCCAGCGTTGCCTGAATTGTGATGTCCAGACCGTGTTTGCCGAGAAGCTCTGCATCGAGTGTGACGCCTGCGTCGACATATGCCCGATGGATTGCATCACCTTCATCGACAACGCCGAAGAGGAAGCGCTGCGCACCCGGCTGACCGCACCTGCGGGCAACCTCGAGCAGGATCTGTACGTGTCCGAGGAGCTGAACACCGGCAGGGTGATGGTGAAGGACGAGGACGTTTGCGTGCACTGCGGTCTGTGCGCCGAGCGCTGTCCGACCAACGCCTGGGACATGCAGAAGTCCGTATTTCATATTCCCCAACTGGGTTCCTACGCAGAATGACGACTTACAACGACTTCGTGATCCGTTTCGCCAACGTCAACGGATCCGGATCCGCCTCGGCCAACGGCATGTTTGCCAAGGCGCTCTTCCGTATGGGACTGCCGGTGGCGACCCGGAACATCTTCCCGTCGAACATTCAGGGCCTGCCAACCTGGTTCGAGGTGCGGGTCAGCGAGAAGGGTTACCTCGGCCGCCGCGAAGGCGGGGTCGACATCATGGTGGCCATGAACGCGGAGACGTTCGTGGAAGACGTTGCCAGCGTGAAGCCGGGCGGTTACCTGGTGTTCGACAACACCAAGCCGCTGGCCACCCACCTGAAGCGGGACGACATCACCGAGATCGGCATCCCGTTGACCGACCTGTTGCTCCCCGTGTTCACCGACATCAAGCAGCGTGGGCTGTTCAAGAACGTCACCTACCTGGGCGCGCTTGCGGCCCTGCTGAACATCGAGTTCGACGTGATCACCGGCATGGTGGCCAAGCAGTACAAAGGTAAGGACGCTCTGATCGCGCCGAACATTCAGGCGCTGGAGATCGGCCGGGATTACGCGCAGCAGTATCTGCCCTGCCCGCTGCCGCATCAGGTGAAGCGGATGGAGGGCAACGGCGACAAGATCATGATCGATGGCAACACGGCCTGCGGGCTCGGCGCCATCTACGGCGGGGCCACGGTCTGCGCCTGGTACCCGATCACGCCGTCCACGTCGGTGGCGGAAGCGTTCGAGCAGCACGCCAACAAGCTGCGGGTGGATCCGGAATGCGGGCGCCGCCGCTTCGCCATCATTCAGGCGGAGGACGAGCTCTCGGCGATCGGCGTGGTGATCGGTGCCGGTTGGAATGGCGCCCGTTCGTTTACGGCCACCAGCGGCCCCGGCGTTTCCCTGATGACGGAGTTCCTCGGCCTGGCGTACTTTGCTGAGATCCCGGCCGTGCTCATCGACGTGCAGCGTTCGGGCCCATCTACCGGGATGCCGACCCGGACCCAGCAGGGCGACCTGCTGTCATCCGCCTACGCCTCCCACGGCGACACCAAGCACGTGATGCTGTTCCCGTCGACGCCCAAGGAATGCTTCGACTTCACGGCGGATGCTTTCGATCTGGCCGACCGCCTGCAGACGCCCATCATCCTGATGACGGATCTGGAGCTCGGCATGAACGACAACCTGTCCGAGCCGCTGGAGTGGGATGACAGCCGCGCCTATGACCGGGGCAAGGTCCTCGATGCGGAAGATCTGGAGAAGGTCGAGCGCTTCGGCCGCTACCTGGACGTGGATGGAGATGGCGTCGGCTACCGTACCTACCCGGGCACCCATCCAGAGAAGGGCGCCTTTTTCACCAGAGGCACGTCCAGGGATGAGTACGCGGCTTACACCGAGTCCCCTGAGGCCTACGAGCAGAACATGGAACGGCTGCTGCTGAAGTGGCAGACGGCCGCCACCCTGGTGCCGAAGGCAGAGATTCACAGTTCCGGGCAGCGGGCAGGCATTCTCTACTACGGCACCTCGGCGTTGCCGATGCAGGAAGCTCAGGACCTGCTGGCGGAAGAGGGCATCCATCTGGACACGCTGCGTGTTCGTGGTTTCCCCTTCGGCGCGGAGGTTTACGAGTTCATCGAGCAGCACGACTTCGTGTTCGTGGTGGATCAGAACCGGGACGGGCAGATGAAAACGCTGCTGGTGACCGAAGGCGAGCTAGACCCGGCCAAGCTGATCTCGGTGCTCTACTACGCCGGCCTGTCCATCTCCGCCGACACGATCCGCACCCAGGTGTCCGAATATTTCACAGCCCAGAAGCTGCCGAGGCTGACCGAGGTGAAGTCATGACCTTCGTTACCAAACCCAGAGTTCATCACCCCAACCTGCCGGTCAACGAGATCGGCCTGACGCGACGGGACTACGAAGGCCCGGTGTCGACCCTGTGCGCAGGCTGCGGACACGACTCGGTCTCCGCGGCGATCGTTCAGGCCTGCGCGGAGCTGTCGCTGCCGCCGCACAAGTTCGCAAAGATCTCCGGTATTGGCTGCTCGTCGAAAACGCCGAGCTACTTCCTCTCAAAGTCCCATGGCTTCAACTCCGTGCACGGACGGATGCCGTCCGTCGCCACGGGCGCGAACCTGGCGAACCGCGAGCTTTACTGCATCGGCGTGTCGGGAGACGGCGATACCGCCTCCATCGGCCTCGGCCAGTTCGCGCACATCGTTCGTCGCCGCATCAACATGCTCTACATCGTCGACAACAACGGCACCTACGGCCTGACCAAGGGTCAGTTCTCCGCCACCAACGACAAGGGCTCCACCTCGAAGAAGGGCCTGCCGAACCTTTATGAGCCCATCGACGTGGTCTCCATGGCGCTGCAGATCGGCGCCAGCTTCGTTGCGCGCAGCTTCTCCGGCGACAAGCGGCAGCTGGTGCCGCTGATCAAGGCGGGCCTGATGCACAAGGGCTTCGCCTTCATCGACGTGATCTCTCCCTGCGTGGCCTTCAACAACCACAACGGTTCCACCAAGAGCTACGACTACGTGCGCGATCACTCGGAGACGGTGACCGTTTCCGATTTCTTCATGCCTCAGGACGAGATCACCGTGGACTACGACCCCGGTACCTCGGAAGCCGTGAATATGCCCGACGGCTCAACGCTGCGGCTGCACAAGCTCGATGAGGGTTTCGACGTGCATGACCGGGTGAAGTCACTGAACTACGTGCAGACCCGGCAGGCCGAAGGCGAGGTGGTCACCGGGCTCCTCTACGTGGACCCGGATGCCTCTGATTGCCACGAGGTGCTGGACACGGTGCAGCGGCCCCTGAACGAGCTCGAAGAAGCCGAGCTCTGCCCGGGCAACGACGCGCTGCAGGCCATCAACGAGAGCTTCCGCTAAGAGCCAGCAGAGCACGCCGGTGTCAGGGGAAGCCCTTACATCGGCATGCATCGTTTTGCACGCTAGATGTTGCTCTGCACAACTCGAATCACGATAATACGCGCCCTCAAATCCCTGAGGACTGGCTGTGGCCCTACCGAGTCTCGACGACTACTTCCCCGACTGGAAAGAACGTGAAGCCCTGGCGGAGGCGATGATCCCGATCATCGGCCGTCTGTACCGTCGCAACGTGGTTTCCTACTGCTACGGACGCGCCCTGTACAACCAGAGCGTGATCCAGATCATGAAGACCCATCGCTACGTCCGGCAGCTGCAACCGGGCAACGAGTTGTCCGAGTTCGAGAGCTACCCGATCCTGGAAGCGCTGTCGCAGCTGGATCTGGGGCCGTCGCACATCGACGTTGGCAAGCTGGCCAACAAGTTCATGGAAGAGTCCGAGTCCACCGGGATCACGCCCCTGGAATTCTGCGAGCGGGAGTGTGCCGAGGTGGTTGGCCGTCACGTGCCGCCGCTGGAAAAGCCTCAGGACGTGGTGCTCTACGGTTTCGGTCGGATCGGCCGGCTGCTCGCCAGGCTGCTGGTCGAAAAGACCGGCAGCGGCCATCAGCTGCGGCTGCGCGCCATCGTGGTCCGGGCAGGCAAGGATGACGACCTGGTCAAGCGGGCGTCACTGCTGCGTCGCGACTCCGTGCACGGCAGCTTCCAGGGCACGCTCAGGGTCGACGAAGAGAACCAGTGCATCATCGCCAACGGCAACGTGGTGAAGATCATCTACGCCAACTCTCCCGCTGACGTGGATTACACCGCCTACGGGATCGAGGACGCGATCATCATCGACAACACCGGCGCCTGGCGCGACGAAGTCGGCCTCGGTGAGCACCTCAAGGCCAAAGGCGCTGCGAAGGTGGCCCTGACGGCACCCGGCAAAGGTTCGATCAAGAACATCGTGTCCGGCATCAACTCCAGTGACATCTCTCAGGACGATCAGATCCTGGCAGCCGCTTCCTGCACCACCAATGCCATCGTGCCGGTGATGAAGGCGATGAACGATCACTTCGGGATCGCCTCCGGCCACATGGAAACGGTGCATGCCTACACGCCTGACCAGAACCTGCTGGACAACTACCACAAGAAGAACCGCCGTGGCCGTGGCGCACCGCTGAACATGGTGATCACGGAAACCGGTGCTTCCTCGGCTGTCGTCAAGCTCCTTCCCGAGCTGGACGGCAAGCTGACCGGCAATGCGATCCGGGTACCGACGCCGGACGTTTCTCTGGCCATCCTGAACCTGACGCTCGAGCGGGACACCACGGAAGAAGAGGTCACCGACTACCTCCGCGATGTGTCCATGCACTCGGACATGCAGCGGCAGATCGACTTCACCACCTCGCCTGACGTGGTTTCCAGCGATTTTGTCGGCAACCGGCATGCCTGCGTCATCGACGGCACGGCGACCATCGTCAAGGATCGGCAGGTGGTGCTCTACGTCTGGTACGACAACGAGTTCGGCTATGCCTGCCAGGTTGTGCGTGTGGTGCAGCGCTGGGCCGGGATCTCCTACCCGCTGATCCCTCAGGACGTGGTGAAGCAGGGCTTCTAAGGGAAATCCCCCATCCGATAAAGCGGCCGAAAGGCCGCGAAAACGGCCGCTAGACGTTGGCAAGGGCAGGGCACGACACTATAATTCGCGTGGCCTGCCGAGGTACGCAAGCGTTCCCGCCGACGAAACCTCTCGAGCCGATTTTCTCGCTGATCTTGCGAGGCTAGTTCGCTAAGAACTCAGCCCCGTACGGCCGGCGGTAGCCTGCATTCCGTGCCAGCTCAGATGAGCACGGGGCAGGGCCGATCCATGAAACCGATCGACAAGTCGATCACTAGAACGCGATCAAAAGCTCATCATGATAAGAATCAAGAAAGGTCTCGACCTGCCAATCTCCGGAAAGCCGGAAGCGGTGGTCGAAGACGCCCGCGCCGTGCGTACGGTGGCGGTGCTCGGGGAAGACTTCCCGGGCATGAAACCAACCATGCTGGTCCAGGAAGGGGATGAGGTCAGCCTCGGCCAGCCGCTCTTCTCGGACAAGAAAAACGACGGCGTGGTCTTCACCGCCCCCGCCAAAGGGCGGATCAGCAGCATCAACCGCGGCGCCAAGCGGGCGCTGCTGTCCGTGGTCATCGACGTGGACGCCGGTGCGGAAGCCGAAGTGCAGGTGATTGAGCCGGCCGAGATCGGCTCGCTCGGTGCTGAGCAGATCACGGACGCGTTGGTGAAGACCGGCTTGTGGACGGCGCTGCGCACCCGGCCGTTCGCCAAGGTGCCGGCCATCGGCTCAAAGCCGAACTCGATCTTCGTGACCGCCATCGATACCAACCCGCTGGCCGGAGACCCGGCGGTGGTGATCGCCCAGGCGCCGGATGCGTTTACCGCCGGCCTGGACGTGCTGGCGAAGCTGACCGACGGGCCGGTACACGTCTGCAAGGCAGAGGGTAGCGACGTTCCTGCCGGCCCCGCCCAGGTCCATGAGTTCAGCGGCATCCATCCGGCGGGCCTGCCGGGCACGCACATCCACTTCATCGATCCGGTCAACGACGCCAAGACGGTCTGGTATCTGAGCTATCAGGACGTGATGGCCATCGGCTATCTGTTCTCGACCGGCAAGCTGAACAACTCCCGGGTGGTTGCGATCGGCGGCCCGGGTGCCGAGAAGCCACGCATGTTGCGAACCGTGCTCGGTGCCAGCCTGGAAGAGCTCACCGCGGGCGAGCTCGACGGCGCCGACAACCGGGTGATTTCCGGTTCCGTGTTCTCCGGCCGGGGCGCCGAGTCACCCACCGCCTTCCTCGGCCGCTACCACCTGCAGGTGTCCGTGCTGCCGGAAGACAAGGAGCGGCGGCTGATCGGCTACCTGACCCCGGGCCTGAACAAACACTCCGTGTTCCCCATCTACCTGTCCAAGTGGCTGGGCGAAAAGAAGATTTCCTTCTCCACCACCACCAACGGCAGCCAGCGCGGCATGGTGCCCATCGGCACCTACGAGCAGGTGATGCCGCTGGACATCCTGCCGACGCAGCTCCTGCGGGCGTTGCTGGTCGGCGATCTGGATACGGCGATCGCGCTGGGTTGCCTGGAGCTGGACGAGGACGACATAGCGCTGTGCACCTACGCGTGCCCGGCAAAGTACGAATACGGGCCGGTGCTGCGCGCCGTGCTCGACACCATTGAGAAGGAGGGCTGAAGTGAGCATCCGCTCAATGATGGACAAGATCGCGCCGAACTTTGAGAAGGGCGGCAAGCTGGAAAAGCTGTACCCGCTGTTCGAAGCGATCGACACCGCACTCTACACGCCGGGACACGTCACCCACCGGGCCTCTCACGTTCGCGATGGCCTGGACCTGAAGCGGATCATGATGACCGTCTGGCTCTGCGCCTTCATACCCGGTCTGACCGGCGCCTACTTCGTCGGCCTGCAGGCCAACGAAGCCATGGCCGCCCTCGGCATGACCAGCGCCGACAATTGGCGGGCGATCTTCCTCGACGTGCTGATCAGCTACAACGCCGCCAGCCCCTGGGACAACCTCGTGCACGGCCTGGCGTACTTCCTGCCGCTGTACATCGTGGTGTTCGGCGCCGGCATCACGTTTGAAGTCTGGTTTGCGTCCAAACGCGGCCACGAGGTGAACGAGGGCTTTTTCGTAACCAGCATCCTCTTCACCCTGACCCTGCCGCCGGGCACGCCGCTGTGGATGGCCGCCCTCGGCATCATCTTCGGGGTGGTGATCGGCAAGGAAGTGTTTGGCGGTACCGGCAAGAACTTCCTCAATCCGGCGCTCACCGGCCGGGCGTTCCTGTACTTCGCTTACCCGGCGCAGATGTCCGGCGACGCGGTCTGGGTTGCCGTGGACGGCTACACCGCCGCCACCTCGCTCGGCACCGCGGTGCTTGGCGAGGGCTACGGCTACGCCTGGTGGGACGCCTTCATCGGCTACATCCCGGGCTCGATCGGAGAAACCTCAACGCTTGCCATTGCGCTGGCGGCGGTGATCCTGATGGCCAGCCGGATCGCCTCCTGGCGGATCATCCTCGGCTGCGTGATCGGCCTGTTCCTCGGCACCGCCATGTTCAACCTGATCGGCTCGGATACGAACCCCATGTTCGCCATCCCGCCGGAGTGGCACCTGGTCATGGGCGGCTTCGCCTTTGGCGCGGTGTTCATGGCCACCGACCCGGTGTCGGCCGCCATGACCAACCGGGGACGACTCATATACGGAATACTCATCGGCTTCACCTGCATCCTGATCCGGGTGGTCAACCCGGCGTTCCCGGAAGGCATGATGCTGGCGATCCTGTTCGGCAACCTGTTTGCGCCGCTGATCGATCACTTCGTGGTGCAATCCAACATCAAGCGGAGGCTGGCTCGTGTCTGATAGCAACGACGCTCCCGGTTTCGACAAGGAAGGCCTGAAGAACGTCCTGTTCGTGGCCATCGGTATCTGCCTGGTCTGCTCGGTCGTGGTTTCCACCACCGCTGTGGTCCTCAAGCCCATGCGGCTTGCCAACCAGGAGCTGGACCAGAAGCAGAACATTCTCCGCGCGGCCGGCATGCTGCCGTCCGATGCCCTGGTGGATGCGGATGGCCGCAGCGTTGACGAGATCTTCGCCGAGTTCGAGGTTCGCGCTGTGAACCTGGATACCGGCGAGTTCGTCGACGGCGTCGACGTGACCGCGTACGACCCGATCAAGGCGGCCAAGGATCCGTCGCAGTCGATCGTGCTGAGCAAAGATCAGGACATCGCCACCATCAAGCGCCGGGAGAATATCTCCCTCGTTTACCTCAAGCGCACGGAAGGTGAGCTCGACAAGGTGGTGATCCCGGTGCGCGGCTACGGCCTCTGGGGCACGCTGCTCGGCTACCTGGCCTTCGAAGGGGATCTCGAGACCATTGCCGGCCTCGGCTTCTACTTTCACAAGGAAACGCCAGGGCTCGGCGGCGAGGTGGACAACCCGAACTGGAAAGCACTCTGGCCTGGCGTGGTGGCGTTCAATGAGACCGGCGAGCCCAGCGTCAGGCTGGTGAAAACCCGGTCCGCCGCCGGCTCCGAGGCTGCTGCCTTCGAGGTGGATGCGCTGTCCGGCGCCACGCTGACCACCAAAGGCGTCGAAAATCTGGTCCGCTTCTGGACCGGCGAGCACGGCTTCGGCCCGGTGCTGGCTAACCTGAAAACCACAGGCTGACAAGGCATGAGTACGCAGAAAGAAGTTCTGGTCGACCCGATCTTCAACAACAACCCCATCGCCCTGCAGGTGCTCGGTATCTGCTCGGCGCTGGCGGTGACCATCAACATGTCGACCACGCTGGTGATGTGCGCGGCGGTGATTTTCGTCACCACCATGTCGAACGTCGCGGTGTCGCTGGTCCGCAACCGGGTACCGACCAACATCCGCATCATCGTTCAGATGACGATCATCGCTTCGCTGGTGATCGTGGTCGATCAGGTGCTGCAGGCAGTGGCCTACGACATCTCGAAGAGCCTGTCGGTGTTTGTCGGCCTGATCATTACCAACTGCATCGTCATGGGCAGGGCGGAAGCGTTCGCCATGCAGAACGGTCCCTGGCTGTCAGCCCTGGACGGTTTCGGCAACGCGCTCGGCTACTCGGTGATCCTGATCGGCGTCGCCCTGGTTCGTGAGCCGCTCGGTTCCGGCACGCTGATGGGCTTCGAGCTCTTCCCGAAGATTACGGAGGGCGGCTGGTACAACCCGAACGGCATGATGCTGCTCAGCCCGAGCGCCTTTTTCCTGATCGGCCTCTTTATCTGGGCCATCCGCGCCTGGAAGCCTGAGCAGGTGGAAGAACCGGAGTACGAGATCACCCCGGATGCGCACTACAAGGAGGCCATGTAATGCTCGAGCACTATCTCGGCATCTTCGTCACGGCCGTGTTCGTGGAGAACATGGCGCTGGCCTTCTTCCTCGGCATGTGTACGTTCATTGCCATCTCGAAGAAGATCAGCACGGCCTTTGGCCTCGGTGTCGCCGTGGTGGTGGTGCTGGCCATCACCGTCCCGGTCAACAACCTGATCTACAACTACCTGCTGAAGGACGGCGCCCTGGCCTGGGCCGGCCTGCCGGATGTGGATCTGAGCTTCCTCAGCTTCCTGTCCTACATCGGCGTAATTGCCGCCATGGTGCAGATTCTGGAGATGTTTCTCGACCGCTTCGTGCCGGTGCTGTACAACGCGCTGGGCGTTTTCCTGCCTCTGATCACGGTGAACTGCGCCATTCTCGGTGCCAGCCTGTGGATGGCTGAGCGGGACTACACCTTCGTCGAGTCCACCGTGTTCGGCCTCGGTGCCGGAGTGGGTTGGGCGCTGGCCATCACCGCGCTCGCCGGCGTGCGGGAAAAATTGAAGTATTCCGACGTTCCCGAAGGTCTAAGAGGTCTGGGCATCACCTTCATCTCGGTGGGCCTGATGAGCCTCTGTTTCATGTCCTTCGGCGGTATCGATATCTAAGGAGCGAAAGAAGTGGATATCACGATCATTCTTGGTGTCGGCATGTTCACAGCCACGGTGCTGTTTCTGGTCATGGTGATCCTGTTCGCCCGCTCCAGGCTGGTGAGCACGGGCGACGTGACCATCGAGATCAACGACGATCCGGACAAAGCCATCGTCGTCCCGGCCGGCGGCAAGCTGCTCGGCACCCTGGCTGAAAAGGGCATCTTCCTGGCCAGCGCCTGTGGTGGCGGCGGCACCTGCGCCCAGTGCCGATGTCGGGTAACCGACGGCGGCGGTTCCATCCTCTCCACCGAGGAAGGCCACTTCACCCGCGGCGAGATCAGCGAGGACTGGCGCCTTTCCTGCCAGGTGGCCGTAAAGCAGGACATGAAGATTCAGATCCCGGAAGACGCCATTGGCGTGCAGCGCTGGGAGTGTGAGGTCACCTCGAACCCGAACGTGGCCACCTTCATCAAGGAGCTGAACCTGAAGCTGCCGGAAGGTGCGGACGTTGCGTTCCGGGCCGGTGGCTACGTGCAGCTGGAGATCCCGCCTTACGAGATGCAGTACCGCGAGATCGACGTGGAAGACGAGTACCACGAAGACTGGGACCGCTTCAGCGTCTGGGACAACTTCTCCAAGGTGGACGAGACCACGATTCGCGCGTACTCCATGGCGAACTACCCGGAAGAGAAGGGCATCCTCAAGTTCAACATCCGGGTCGCCTCACCGCCGCCTGGCATGGACGTGCCGGCGGGCAAGATGTCCTCTTACGTCTTCAACCTGAAGCCCGGTGACAAGCTCACCGTGTTCGGTCCCTACGGCGATTTCTTCGTCAAGGACACGCCGGCAGAGAAGATCTGGATCGGCGGTGGTGCCGGCATGGCGCCGCTGAGGTCGCAGATCTTCGATGAGCTGAAGCGTAACGACCGCACGACCAAGATGAGCTACTGGTACGGTGCCCGAAGCCTGCGCGAGATGTTCTACACGGAAGAGTTCGACGAGCTCGCCGAGCAGTTCGAGAATTTCGAGTGGCATGTGGCACTGTCGGACCCGCTGCCGGAAGACAACTTCGACGGCCACATCGGCTTCATCCACCAGGTGGTGTTCGACAACTACCTGAAGGACCATCCGGCCCCGGAAGATTGTGAGTACTACCTTTGCGGACCGCCGCCCATGGTCGCCGCGGTGCTGCAGATGCTCGAAGATCTTGGCGTGGAGCCCGAGAACATCCTGCTCGACGATTTCGGCGGCTAGTGGATCTATCTACGTCCAGCCCGGCATCAACCGGGCTGGCACTCGAACACGCGGTACTCCACATCTCCGCTAACGAGTCGCCCTTCAGCGACAGCTACGATTCGATTCAGCCACTCGTAGCCATCGGCTCCGCACTCGAAGCGGGGCTGGGTGACGAAGTAGTGATCACCGTATTCGGTATCACCATTCCCTGAGAGAGCAGCGGTAGCCGCTTCGTTCTGCTCCAGTACACCCGTGTAGTGCATGTAGATTCGAGCACCATCGTCACAGAGCAGATTCAGGCGAACGTCGACCTCGCCGTACGAACCCTCCAACAGGACCCAATCCGCACCGGGGGTGAGGACCGTACCCCGCAGGCGCTTACCCTCAAAGGTGCCACCCGCAACCTCCGCGATGACTCTGAGGCCTGACGGTCCATTGCCGACAACGGAAGACGCACCGAGGGTGATTCGGATGGTGAACAGTTCGCTGAGCTGCATAACATTCCCCTCCTGGATTAGAAGGGGAATTGTAGAGCAGATCTGACGTGGACTTCTGCTGCCGGTCAGCTGTCCAGATAGTCGATGATCTGCTGAACGCAGGTCTCGATGCTGTCCTCACCAGAGTGCAGATGGATCTCCGGATGCTCAGGCGCCTCATAGGGGCTGTCGATGCCGGTGAAGTTCGGCAGATCGCCACGCCTCGCTTTAGCGTACAGGCCCTTCACGTCCCGTCGTTCCGCTTCCTCAAGAGGCGTATCGACGAATATCTCCACGAACTCACCGTCTTCGAGCAGCTGACGCGCCATATCTCGTTCCGCCCTGAACGGAGAGATGAAGGAGGTCAGCACCACGAGGCCGGCATCCACCATCAACTTCGCCACCTCGGCAACACGGCGGATGTTCTCGATCCGGTCCCCGTCGGAGAAACCGAGGTCCTGATTCAGGCCGTGCCGGACGTTGTCACCATCGAGAATGTAGGTGCGTACCCCGCGCTTGTGCAACTGCTGCTCCAGCGCATCGGCGATGGATGATTTGCCGGAGCCGGAGAGGCCCGTGAACCAGAGAACCCGCGCTCTGTGATCATTCAGCGCTTCACGGGATGCTTTGTTCACCGCCAGTTTCTGCTGGTGGATGTTCTTGGCCCGACGCAGCGCGAAGTTGATCATGCCTGCAGCGACCGTTGCGTTGGTGTAGCGGTCGATCAGCACGAACGAGCCGAGCGCACGGCTGTCGTCGTAAGCTTCAAACGGGATCGGACGATCGACGCTGATGGTCGCCACGCCGATATCGTTCAACTCCATATCCGGCGCCGAGAGATGCTCAAGTGTGTTGATGTTGTACTTGTACTTGATGTCCGTCAGGTTGGCGTTCACCCGTGTGGTGCCGGTCTTCAGCCAGTAGGCGCGGCCATGGTGGCCGGGCTCCTGGTCCATCCAGACCAGGTTCACTTCGAACTGGTCGGCTACCTCTACCGGGCTCTTCGCCGCCACGATCATGTCACCGCGTGAGCAGTCCACTTCCCGGTCCAGGGTCACGGTCACGGCCTGGTCGGCGACCGCCTGGTCCAGGGAGTCATGGAAGAGAACGATATCGCTGATGCTGGCCACCTCACCGGATGGCAGCACCCGTACCTCGTCACCCTTGCCGATGCTGCCGGACACCACGGTGCCGGAAAAGCCGCGGAAGGTGCGGTCCGGACGGTTGACCCACTGCACCGGCATTCGGAACGACTCGTTTTCCAGGGTGGTGTGGGCGTCTACCGTTTCCAGAAAACCGATCAGCGTCGGGCCGGAGTACCAGGACGTCTTCGGCGATCGCTCCACCACGTTGTCGCCTTCCAACGCGGACAGCGGGATAGCGGTGATCTGCTCGAAGTTAAGCTGCTCGGCGAACTGTTCGTAGTCGGCGACGATGGCGTCGTAGGTCTCGCGGTCGTAGCCCACCAGGTCCATCTTGTTGACCGCCAGCGCCACGTGGCGGATGCCGAGCAGCGAGCAGATGAACGAGTGTCGACGGGTCTGGGTGAGCACGCCCTGCTGGGCGTCCACCAGGATCACCGCGACGTCGGCCGTGGAGGCGCCGGTGGCCATGTTGCGCGTGTACTGCTCGTGGCCGGGCGTGTCGGCGACGATGAACTTGCGATGGTCGGTAGCGAAGAAGCGGTACGCCACATCGATGGTGATGCCTTGCTCCCGCTCCGCCGCCAGGCCGTCCACCAGCAGCGCGAAGTCGATGTCGCCATCCTGAGTACCCTGCGTCTTCGACTCGTTGGTGAGTGCGGCCACCTGATCTTCGAAGATCAGCTGGGCTTCGTAGAGCATGCGCCCGATCAGGGTCGACTTGCCGTCATCCACCGAGCCGCAGGTAATGAAGCGAAGCAGGTCGAGGCTCGACTGCTGCTCGAGGTAGGTGTCAATGTCTGTCGCAGCGATGCTCATCAGAAGTATCCCTCTTGCTTCTTCTTCTCCATGGAGCCGGCGCTGTCCGAGTCAATCGCCCGACCCTGACGCTCGCTGGTTCTCGCCTCGAGCAGCTCGAGCAGGATCTTCTGGATGCTGTCCGCGCCAGACTCCACCGCACCGGTCAGCGGGTAGCAGCCCAGGGTGCGGAAACGGACCCGTCGGGTCTGAATCTTCTCGCCCGGGTACAGCTTCAGACGATCGTCGTCGACCAGCATCAGCATCCCGTCCCGCTCGATGACCGGCCGCTCGGCGGCGAAGTACAGCGGCACGATCGGAATGTTCTCGCGATAGATGTATTGCCAGATGTCGAGCTCGGTCCAGTTCGACAGCGGGAAGATGCGGATGCTTTCACCCGGTGCCTTCCGGCCGTTGTACAGATTCCACAGCTCCGGCCGCTGGTTCTTCGGGTCCCAGCGATGGGCGCTGTTGCGGAAGGAGAACACCCGCTCTTTGGCCCGGCTCTTCTCCTCGTCGCGACGGGCGCCACCGAAGGCCGCATCAAACTTGTAGGTATCTAGAGCCTGAATTAGGCCCTGGGTTTTCATCACGTCGGTGTGCAGCGCGCTGCCGTGATCAAACGGGTTGATGTTCTTCTCCACACCCTCCGGGTTGATGTGGACGATCAGGTCCATGCCGGTCTCTTCGGCGATCCGGGCGCGGAACTCGTACATGGCCTGGAACTTCCAGCGGGTATCTACGTGCAGCAGCGGAAACGGCGGTTTGCTCGGGTAGAAGGCTTTTTCCGCCAGCCGCAGCATCACCGCTGAGTCTTTGCCGATGGAGTAGAGCATGACCGGGTTCTCCGCCTCGGCCATCACCTCGCGGATGATGTGAATGCTCTCGGCCTCCAGGCGGTCCAGGTGCGTCATTTCCATGGGCTGTTCAACCTTTGCGCGTGTATCTTTGGGTGTTTCCAGCCGTACCGGCTGGTTCGGGTAGGCGGTCAGGGCAATGCGTGCGCTGCCGCCGGATGGAAGCTTGAGATCCTGCTGGCCCTGCTCGCTGACCAGGCGTTTGGCGGTGGCGCAGATGCTGCCGTGGGGCCAGATCAGCAGGGGCCGGTCGTAGGTGCTGGCCAGGTCGTCGAGGAAGCTCGCCAGCATTGCCGGGTCCGGCGCTTGCCGGATCCAGGTCCACTTCCGCCCGCCACGACTGTCATTGGCCATGACGACGTGCCCGTGTCCGCTCTCCTGGTGCTGGATGATGAGAGACGGCCAGCGCTTCTGTTTGGCCTCTGCATCCAGTGCGTTTCGAATCAGGGACTTTACCGGCTGACCGGCCTCATCGTGCAGAGCGTCGAGCTTCTGGATGGGCGGCAGAAACCCGGCGCGGGCAATGGCGCGCTCTACCGTGCGCAGCGTTTTCTCGCCCATCGCCTGCACGGCCTGCGGATCCCAGAGCAGGGCATCACCGTTGTCCGCGCGGCGGTTCTCGTAGGCTTCTCCGGGTAAATCGTAGCTCACCGTCTTTCACAACAGTCTGTCTTAATTTGCGAATGATACGGAAATATTCTGATCAGGCAACCGCTGAATATGAATATGCATATTAAGACAAATTAGAGGCGATATAGCCGTATTGAGGCAGTAGAGGCAGCAGGCGGGCGGTCGTACACTGCGGTTCAAGTGGAGGAGGAGTCTGTTTATGGGGGGACCACTCGCGGGCATCAAGGTGGTGGAGCTGGCCATCGCCATTCAGGGTCCGGCGGCCGGGCTGCATTTCGCCAACATGGGCGCTGAGGTGATCAAGGTCGAGCCGCCGTTTGGCGATGCCAGCCGCTACGGCAAAGGTGTGGGCAGCGTGTTGCCGGATGAGGTGCCAGGCGCGCAGTTCATTGCCATGAACAAAGGTAAGCGCTCGGTGGTGCTCGATGTGCACACTGAGCTGGGTCAGCGGGCGATGCACGAGTTGCTGGCCGCAGCGGACGTCTTCATCACCAACTATCGCAGTGCGGCGCTGGCCCGAATGGGCCTGGATGTGCACAAGCTGAACGAGACCTACCCGCAGCTGGTGGTCGGTCATGCGAACGGTTTCGGACCGCTGGGCGACGATACGGACAAGGCGATGCTGGACGGTGCCGCACAGGCGCGAGGCGGGCTGGTCAGCCTGACCGGACAGCCAGGCGAAACGCCCATGCTGCCCGGTGCGGCGGTGGCCGATCACGCCGGCGCCATGCAGCTGGCGCTGGCCTGCGTGACGGCGCTGGTTGCCCGCAGCAGCGGCGGCAGGGGACAGGTGGTACAGACCTCATCGCTCGGCGGCCAGCTCTGGCTGCAGATGTGGGAGCTGCAGCACTCGGCCGTCGCCGAAGCGCCACTGACCCGTGACGGTCCGCATCATCCGAACATCAAGTCTCAGTACGGGGTCTACGAGACGGCGGACAATCAGCACGTGCTGTTCGTAACGGCCAAAACCAACGAGGCCTGGGATGCGTTCTGGATCTACATGGAGCGGCCCGAGGTGTTGCTGCTCGATGCCTGGAACAATCCGGGCAAGCGGCTGGGATTAGCCGGCGAGGTGGAAGGGGTGGCAGAGATCCGCCAGCTGATGTCTGAAGCCATTGGCTCCAAGTCCATGGCCGAGCTGGAGGCGTTTCTCTACAGCGAACCGGAGATCATCTGGGAGCGGGTCCGTAGTCATGACGACGTGCTGTCGGATCCTCAGAACCTGGCCAACGGCTACGTGACGGAGCTGACCATGCCCATCGCCGGCACCATCAGGACGCTCGGCCCGTTGATGGACTTCTCCGAAACGCCGGCCCCACCCGCGCAACCACCGCCGCCGCTGTCAGCGGATACGGCGGAGGTGCTGGAAGGGCTCGGCTTCAGTCATGACGAGATCCGTTCGGTGCTCGCCCATTCTGAGGCGGTTCGCGCCGAGCTGTACGCGAACCTGCTGGGTGAGGACTGAGGCAGCGGCTCAGTACGCGTAGTCGTAGTCTCGCGTGTTCTCCTGGGAGATCTGATCGTTCAGCGTCCAGTAGTCGTAGATCACGCCGATCAGGAAGAAGCCGCAGGTGAAGAGGTAGAGCAGGCCGGTGCCCCATTTGCCCATGTAGAAGCGGTGGATGCCGAAGAAGCCGAGGAAGGTGAGCAGTACCCAGGCGACGGTGTAGTTGATGTCGCCAGGTGTGAACACCGCATCCGCTTCGGCTTCGAGCTTCGGCATCAGGAACAGGTCGATGATCCAGCCGATAAGGAACAGGCCGAGCGTGAAAAAGTAGATGGTGCCGCTCACCGGTTTGCCGTAGTAGAAGCGATGGGCGCCCAGGAAGCCGAAGATCCAGAGAATATAGCCAACGGCCAGGCTGTGGGTGCTGCGTGACATTGAAGTTCCTGTTGCTTGTGTCCCTTAAGGGTATGCAACCTCCGTTCCGGAAAGTTTCCCTAGTGAAAAACTATAAAAAACAATAGTTTAAAAGAGATTTAGAGATTTTTCTTAGCTGTTGCGCCGGTGAATCTCACCAGCTGCTGGTGAGATCCGCCAGCGCTGGCGACAGCTGCCTACAGGCCCACAGCGTCCAGTGCGGCCTCGAACCGGGCAACCGCCTGATCCACATCCGTCAGCTTGTCGAGGCCAAACAGGCCGATCCGAAAGGTCTTGAAGTCCGCTGGTTCGTCACACTGCAGCGGCACGCCGGCAGCGATCTGCATACCTTCATCGAGGAACTTCTTGCCCGTCTTCAGCTCGTCGTCATCGGTGTAGACGACCACCACCCCGGGCGCTTCGAACCCCGGCGCGGCGACGCTGCGGATGCCGCGCGCGGTGAGGGTTGCGCGAATGCGCGCACCAAGATCGAGCTGCGCGGCTTTAACCGTATCGAATCCGAGCTCGGCGGTCTCCGCCATCACGTCCCTGAGCGTGCGCAGGCCATCGGTGGGCATGGTCGCGTGATAGGCGTGGCCACCGGCTTCGTAGGCTTCCATGATTTCCAGCCACTTTTTCAGATCGCAGGCGAAGCTGGAGCTGGTGGTTTCCTCGATGCGCTGTCGGGCAGCCTCGGAGAGCATGACCAGGCCGCAGCAAGGCGAACCGGACCAGCCTTTCTGCGGCGCGCTGACAAGGATGTCGACGCCTAGCGCCTGCATGTCCACCCAGACCGTGCCGGAGGCGACGCAGTCGAGCACGAACAGGCCACCTTGAGCATGCACCGCCTCTGCGGCCGCTTTGATGTAGTCGTCCGGCAGCATCATTCCGGAAGAGGTTTCCACGTGCGGCGCGAAGACCAGATCCGGTTGCTGCTGCTCGATCGCGCTCACCAGCTCTTCGATGGGCACCGGCGCAAAGGGTGAGGTGGGCTCGTTGCCGATCTGGCGCGCTTTCAGCACCGTGCTCTCAGCCGGAATCTGCCCCATCTCGAAAATCTGCGTCCAGCGGAAGCTGAACCAGCCGTTTCTGACCACCAGCGTCTTCTTGCCGGTGGCAAACTGACGGGCAACCGCCTCCATGCCGAAAGTGCCGCTGCCGGGTACCACCACAGCGCTCCGCGCGTTGTAGACGTGCTTCAGCGTCTCCGACAGATCGCGCATGGTCTGCTGGAATGACTGAGACATGTGGTTCAGGGCACGATCCGTGTAGACCACGGAATATTCGAGCAGGCCGTCTGGATCGACGTCGGGCAGAAGGGCTGGCATGGGAGACCTCTCAGAAGTTGGAGGAGCGATTTTGGGGAATGTGCGCGCTACCCTCAAGGGCCTCGAGGGCAGCGCGCCGTGGAAGGGGGTATGCTCAGAACATGGTCTCCAGAACCAGCCTCACGGCAGCGGTCCGTCGCTTCGACGTGGCGGCGGTGGTCAGTGGCCTCGACACGTCGCCGCAGCTTCTCGGGCATGAAGACGAGCGGGGTCGCAACTGGCTGCACTTGACCGCCAGCATCAGCCTGCCCGATCATCCGGAGCTGCTACCGGCAGACAGCATCGCCCTTGCCGAGCAGCTGATCACGCGAGGGTTGCCGATCAACGGGGCCGCCTTCACGGAAGGCACCTGGCAGGCCACGCCGCTCTGGTATGCCGTTGCTCGCGGCCGCAACCTGCCCCTGGCATCCTGGCTGCTCGCCTCCGGCTCGACCCCGGAACACTGCCTGTGGGCAGCGGCGTTCCGCGAGGATGGTGAGATGCTCAGGCTGCTGATCGAGCACGGCGCGCCGCTGGAGGCGGTAGCCGAAGGAGAGACGCCGCTGCTTGGCGCCATCAAGGTGAGCCGGTTCAGCTCAGCGGCCGTGCTGCTCGAGGCTGGCGCAGATCCGAACTTCGTGGACGCGAAGGGAATGACGGCGCTGCATTACATGCTGAAGAAGGGCAGCGATGCCCGGCATTTCGAGCTGCTCGCCGGTTACGGCGCGCGGGGCGACATCCCGGGCCCGGACGGCCGCACGGCCGTCGACATACTGAGCAGAAAGCGCAGCGCCCGGTTCAAGGCGCTGGCCGCGCAGTTAGCGGCGACCTAGCCGACGGGCTCCAGCACAACCACCGGGATCTCACGATCGCCGGCGTACTTCTGGTAGTCCAGGTAGGGCGGGTAAATCTCGGCCAGCTGGCTCCACAGGTCCTCCCGCTCGGCACCGGCGGCTACCCTGGCCCGGGCCGCGGTGATGGTGGTCCCGGCCTGAACCTCGCAATCCGGGTTGGCCTCCAGGTTCAGGAACCACAACGGGTGTGCAGGTGCGCCACCTTTGGAGGCGATGATCACGTAGTCGTCGCCGACCTTCTTGTAGATGAGCGGCAGGGGTCTCGGCGTGCCGGACTTGCGGCCGATGGTGGTGAGCAGCAGGGTGGGCAGGATGCCCTGGCCCCCCGCCATGCTCGAATCCCACATGTGTGCTTTTTCCGGATCCTCGCGATAGAGCTTGATGTGCTCGGAGATCCAGCTCGGCATGTTTTCGGGCAGGTCGCTCATGCGTCTCCTCCAGGTGCGGACGGTCTGAGCGGATGATTGCAGCCCGACCCCGCTAAGGCAACGCGAGCCGGAGGAGGTTTGCCGGGGTTGGGAGCGTCAGTACGCGTAGGCCAGGGTCTGGCGCAGGCTCTTCAGCCGCTCGCCCTTCAGCGCCACATCGACCCGTAGCTGCTGGATCTCAGCTTCCAGCTCGCCCTGCTCGGCAGCCAGCGCTTTCGTCCGGTCGAGGAGCCGGACCCGCTGCAGCGCGTTGGTCTCGTCGGCCACCAGCTCTGCTTCCACGCCGGCGATCTCTGCCGCCAGCTGCTTGATCCGATACTCCTTCTGGGCGATCTGGCGATTGAGGCCGTCGATCTCGGCCTTCGCCAGGTAAAGACGTCGGCCTTCCTGGTAGGCGGCGTAGTACGCGTCCTGCAGGTCGTTCGGGCAGATGCTGGCGAATGAGCGGCCAGCCTCACCAGCGTTGAAGCCGTTGTCGGGCTGGCAGAACTGGCGGACGCCGTCTTCCCAACCAGCCAGGTACGCGGTCCGGTCTGGCACGGTGCCGTGCTTAACGCAGGCGTTCTGGTGGCTGAGGATCTGGGTGCTCTGCTTGCCGGCCAGACCGTCCCGGTAGCCGACGGTTTCCCAGTCGCCGGCGACGCACTGGCTTTCGCTCAGGGAAGCACAGCCGGAAATCAGCAGCAGGCTGAGGGCGGCGAGGGTGAGAGCTTGAATCGGAGCGGGGTTCTGCTTCGATGACATGGAAACCTCCGGTGTTTCCTGGGTAGGTGCACCGGCTGAACATAGCGGAGGTGTCGGACAAGGTCCGGGAAGGGCTTCACAGTTCGGGCGTGCGCCGGTCGCGAATCCGGCTCAGCTGGCCTCGAGGAAGTAGCAGCCGGCGCAGCCTGCTTCGTCCTGCACGGCTGCGCGGTCTGCTTCCAGCTGGTACTGGGGCCGCTCGTCCCGCTCAGTGCGGCTGTCGTTGTGCCTGCCGCTCGGGTCCGGCCGCATCACCGTCTCTTTCCAGTCATCCGTTTCCTGCCAGCGGTAGGGCAGGTCGCGGATGGTGCCAGGCGCCTGGATGGAGTCCAGCGCGCTCAGGGTGTCGATCATGATCTTCCGCTGCCCTGCCTTGTCGTGCGCCCGGCCGGCCGTGTGGCCAAGCGGGAAGTCCAGGAACACGGCGCGGGGTGGGTTCACCGCAGCGGTGATGGAGCGAGCGGAAGACATGGAGATAGTGGGGATGCCTCTGGCTTCCACCTCCCGGGCGATCAGTCCGACGGACTGATGGCAGACGGGTCAGGCAGGCACCATGATGGCGACGTCGACCTCGTCGCGCACCAGCTGCTCTGCCATGGCGGGCGCGAGCAGCTCGCGTACCTTGCGCGCTGAGTAGATGCCGCCCATGAAGGTGTACGCGCGCCGGGACAGGCTGCCGATCCGTCCCAACCGGGCCAGATCTTTCAGCGTCTGGTAAGGGAACACCACGTTGATGTCGGCTCTGGCATCCGCCGTGTCGTAGGCAAAGTGAGACACCCGGAGCGAGCCCGCAGGCGCCTCCACGTCGATCGCGCGAAAGCTCAGATCGTCCTTGAAGTGAAAGGCCGTCTGCCCGAGCTGATAGATGCCGCCCGAGGCGATGAGGCCGACCCGGGACTCCGCCAGCGGCCTGGCCAGCGGCGTGAAGGGCGGCGGCTCGTCGTTGTGGACCCAGCGATAGGACGGGTAGCCCAGGGCGTCGTACTGATCCTTGGTCCGCTGGATGTAGTCGATGGCGTCGCTCATTCGCTCCAGCCCGGCCCCGGATCGTTCTGCTTTTCCCCATTCACCTCCAGCACGAAGCGGTCCATGTAAAAGCCAACGTGATCTTTCAGCGGTTCGCACTCGGTGTACGGATCCTGGTAGGCCCAGAGGCTGTTCTCGAGCTCGCTGCCGGCCAGATTCACCGTCCAGTAGCTGGCGTGACCCTTAAACGGGCAGTAGGTGGAGTGGTCGGTGGCTTCGATGCAGGCAGCATCCACGTCTGCCAGCGGCAGGTACCAGACCGGATGGTGCCTGGTCTCGGTCACCTTGAGCGGCCGGCGGCTGTCGGCCAGGCACTGCTCGCCGAGGAGGATACGTACGTGGTCATCCGTGGGCGTGATGTCGACCTGATAGTTGGGATGCTTCTCGAAACCTGGTGCTGATTCGGCCATGACGATGACTCCGCGTTTCGGCTTGGTTCAGGCTTACGGTATTCGGGAAGTTGGCACCGGGCAAGCGGTGCGCGGAAGGGCAGACGCCCTCGTCAGGCGGCTGCGTAGGACAGGTTGGTCGCCAGATGCTCGTCGATCATCTCCTGCGCCAGTTCCTGGCAGCGACCACAGCCGGTGCCCAGACCGCAGCGGTCGGCGAGATGAGATACGTGAACGGCGCCGTCTTCCACGTGTTCGCGGATCTCGGAATCGGTAACGGCTTTGCACAGGCATACGTACATGATGGGGTTATTTAAATGCAAATCGTTCTCGATAGCAAATAGTTCATACTTTTATCTGCGACTGCAGCCCATTTGCCTCTGATAGCAATTTTTATTTGTATTTCAATAACTTATGTAGAATTTCCTTGCTCCCGAGCGGGAAATCGGGCAAATTGCGGTCTAACACTAACCCCCGAATGGAGCCTTCATGCAGCCGAATGACCGCGAAATCATTGCCCACCTCAACCGGGCACTCCGAAATGAGCTGACGGCCATCAACCAGTACTTTCTGCACGCCAAGATGCTGAAGGACTGGGGCCTGGGTGAGCTGGCGGAAAAGGAAGAGCATGAGTCCATCGACGAGATGAAGCATGCGGACGAGCTGATCGAGCGGATCCTGTTCCTGGAAGGCCTGCCGAACCTGCAGGACCTGGGCAAGCTGCTCATCGGCCAGACCGTCAAGGAAATCTTCGAGTGTGATCTCAAGCTGGAAATGGCGGCCGTGCCGGATCTCCGTGAGTCCATCGAGTTCTGCGAGAAGACAGGTGACTTCGGTAGCCGGGAGCTGTTCACCAAGATCCTGGTCTCGGAAGAAGAGCACATTGACTGGCTGGAAACCCAGCTCGACCTGATCGAGAAGGTCGGCGAGGACCGCTTCACCCAGCGCCACATCTCGACCTGATCCAGGCAAACGCGGTGGGCTGAATTCTCAGTCCGTCGCGCTTCCGGCCGCGTCAGCGGCGAAGGCGGGGTGGACGAACCCGCTCAAGCCCAGACGCTCGATCAGCGGCGGGAAGCGGGGGTCCGTTCTCAGGAACTCGGCCTCCGCCGCCCAGAGCAGCTCGATGTCCTGGGTTTTCTCCCGATCGTCGAAATCCCGGAACGCCCGGTCTGCGTCCCCGTGCAGCACCCAGATGCCGAACCAGAAGCTCCGGTCGATGTCACCGGATGCCATGGCTGCCTCGAGCACCGTGGTCGCTTCGGTCCTGCTGGCGGGATCGGCCAGCCCGGCAACAAAAGCATCCACCCAGGCGGGCTGATTGCCGAGCCGCAGCAGCAGGGTGCGCACAGCTTCCCAGTCTGCGCTGCGTGCAGCCAGCAGCACGGCGGGTTTGACCTGGGTGCTCTCCAGGTAGCCCAGGTCGACAGCGACGGCGTACTGAGCCCGCGCGCTCTCCAGGTCGTTGACCCAGAGGTAAGCCAGGGCCAGCCGGTCGTTCAGCACGGCGGAGTGAGGATTCAGGGCCGCCGCCGTCTGTATCTCGGCCAGCGCGCGCTCGTGATCGCCGAAGATGTTCAGCAGGTTCGAGTACCAGTAGTGGGCCAGGGCGCTGTCCGGATTTTCCCGCAGCGCCTGCTCCAGCTGTTGCCGGGCGGCCGCCCAGCGCTTCTGCTCCATGCTCATGAAGCCGCGAAGCGCCTGAGTTTCCGCATCGAGCGTATCGGTCAGCTGCTGAACGGTGGTCAGTGCTGCTTCCGCGTCCCGGAAGTACTGATCGATCGGCTCTGTCGTGTAGAAAGGCTTCACCGCCAGGGCCTGGGCGAGCGCCAGGTGCGCTTCAGCGAAGCTCGGGCTCTGCTCGATGGCTTCCCGATTCAGCCTGATCGCTGCGTCCAGACGGCGGGCGCCTCGCAGGTCCCACTGGTAGCGGGCCTGCAGGAACTTGCGGTAGGCGACCTCGCTGACCGCTGCTGACTGACCCACCGATTGCTGGGCCGGCAACGGCTCGAGACCGAGCTCGGCGGTCAGTGCCTGAGAGAGGCTTTCCAGGGAGAGGCGTTCGAGCAACGCGGGATCATCCTGAGCGGCCTCCATACGATCGCTCCAGATATCCGCCTCCAGGCTGGTGTCGGTCAGGGTCAGGGTCAGCAGCAGCCGGTCACCCTGCTGGCTGATGGTGCCGCTCAGCAGGTAGTCCGCGTCCAGGGCGGCGCTGATCGACTCCGTGCTCATGGCGTTCGGATTGATGGCTGAAGTGTCCAGACGCGGTACGACCCGTATCCCCTCTGCTTCGGTGAGCGCCCGGATCAGGTGGTCCGTCAGCTGCTCGCCGCCCATGGGCAGCTGCTGGATCTGCGGTGTGGTCAACGGGATGACGGCCACTTTCATCGGCTCATCCGCTGCCCGCTGGTAGACGGCGAAGGCAATGCCGAGCGCCAGCAGCAGGGCAAGGCCAATGGCCACGGAGCGGGAGGCGAGCCGGCGCCGGGTACCCACCGGCCGCACGTCGACGATGAGCTCGTAGCCCCGGTTCGGAATGGTGCGGATGAATTCTGATCTGTCGGCGCTGTCGCCGAGGGCGCTTCGTGCCAGGCTGATGCTGCGCGACAGCACCTGCGGGGTCACCACCCGACCGGCCCAGACCGTGTCCATGAAGTGATCTTCCGTGAGCACCTCGCGCGGGTGCTCGGCGAGCTCGAGCAGCACGCTCATCACGCGGTTTTCGAGCTTGGTCTCCTCGCCGCTCGGCGAAACCACGAGGCGCTGCTCCGGCAGGACGGTGTAGCCCTTGAGTCGGAAGCCTCTTGCGAGCGCCGGCACGCGCTCAACGTCGCTGTCGCTGGCGTGCTGAGACATCGCTCCAAGATAACCAACTCGCCCGGTCTGGTCATCCTGCTTGCGCTTTCCCCTCCCGCGCACCTCGCCTAGAATCGGGTCTCTTCCGGTCCGGGAAAATCACTTGCCTCGCAGAATTCAATTACGCCGCGTGTGCTCTGGCGTTGCGTCGATGCTGCTCCTTGCGGGCACTACCATAATGGCCAACGCGAACGAGCTGCCGCGGTCCATGGCCTGGTCTGCCTACAACCTCGGCACCACAGGTAACAGCCAGGCGGTGGGCATCGCCAAGATGCTGAAAGACCGTTACGGGGTGAACCTGAGGATCCTTCCGGGCAAAAACGATGTGTCCAGGCTGTTGCCGCTGGTCAGGGGCAGGGTGCAGTTCTCGGCGAACGGGGTGGCGACCTTCTTCGCCTCTGAGGGCGTGTTCCAGTTTGCCGCGCCGAACTGGGGGCCGCTGCCGCTGCGCCTGTTGATGACGTCGAACGGCGACAGCAACCAGGCGCTGGCCGTGGCTGCCGACCTGGGCATAGAAACCTACGCCGATCTGCGCGGGAAGCGAGTCCCGTATGTACGTGGCGCGCCGTCGCTCAACGTCGGCACCGAGGCGTTGCTCGCCTGCGGCGGTCTGGGCTGGGGTGACGTGGAGCGAATCGAGTTCCCGGGCTATCAGGCCATGTGGGACGGCATCATCAACAACCAGGTGGACGCCGCGTTCGCCACTACCGTGTCAGGGCCGACCCGGAGGCTGGAGGCCTCGCCCAGGGGTATCTTCTGGCCGCCGGCACCGCACGATGACGATGCCTGCTGGGCCGGCATTCGCAAGATGGGCCCGTACTTCATGCCGCACATCGGTACCCGCGGGGCGGCGATCAGCGAGGCGGCGCCGCATGAAGGCGGCACCTATCCCTACCCGCTGCTGACCGGTCTCGACAGCAGCGATCCGGCTATCGTTAGTGCGCTTGTCAGAGCGCTGCATGCCTATTACGACGACTACAAGGACGCGGATCCCGGCAGCATCGGCTGGGCGCTGGAGCGGCAGATCTTTCAGTGGGTGGTGCCTTACCATGAGGGTGCCGTCGCCGTGTTTCGGGAGCTCGGGGTCTGGACCGAAGCGGACCAGGCGCACAACGATTCGCTGCTCGAGCGGCAGGCCGTGCTGGCCGCTGCCTGGGCGCAGATGGCGGAGAGCGAGCTGGAAGGGGATGCCTTCCGGGCGGCCTGGATGGCAGCCCGGCGAGATGCGCTGCTGGCGGCAGGTTTTGATCCGATCTGGCAGTAAGTTGCTGAGGCGGGTAGCTTGACCGATCAGGACGCGACGCCGGCGACCGACCGGACCTTCGCCGACTGGCTGACCGCCGTTGCCGGCGTGCTGGCGCTGTTTCTCGCCATGGACATGCTGCGGATGTTCGGCGGCACCCAGCTGCTCGGCGCCGTGATCAGCCTGGAGACCCACTACTTCTTCGCGCTGGTGGGCCTGCTGCTGCCTCTGGCGTTCTTGAACTACCGTCGCCTGAAGATCCTGGATGAGCTTCTGGCGCTCACCGTCGTGCTCACCTGTCTCTATTTCTTCACTCAGGCGGAGCGGATCCTGGACGAGGGGTGGGAGTTTGGCGCGCCGGAAACCGCCACCTACCTTTCTGTTCTGCTCTGGTTGCTGTTGCTCGAAGCCGTACGCCGTGCCGCAGGCTGGTCGCTGTTTCTGATTGCTGCCGCGTTTTCCGTGTTGCCGCTGGTGACCGAGCACCTGCCGGGCCCTCTGTCCGGTATGCCGTCGAGCCTCGAAGAGACCGCGGTTTACCACGCGCTCAGCATCGAGAGCATCTTCGGCTTGCCGTTCCGCGCCTTTGCCAACCTGGTGATCGGCTTTCTTCTGTTCGGCATCACGCTGCAGTACACAGGTGGCGGCGCCTTTTTCCTCAACCTGGCCTTCGCCCTGCTCGGGCATGTGCGCGGCGGCCCGGCGAAGGTGGCGATCTTCTCCAGCGGCCTGATGGGCTCCATGAGCGGCAGCGTGGTCACCAACGTGCTGACCACCGGCCAGCTGACAATCCCGGCGATGAAGAAGGTCGGCGTGCCAGCGGAGACCGCCGGTGGGGTAGAAGCTTGCGCCTCCACCGGTGGCGTTCTCCTGCCACCGATCATGGGTTCCACAGCCTTTGTCATGGCTACGTTCCTCGAGTTGCCTTACTACCAGATCGCGCTGGCTGCAGCGCTGCCAGCGTGCCTGTACTTCGGCGGCCTGTTTCTGCAGATCGACGCCACCGCCGCACGCGATGGCCTCGAGGGGGTGGACCGATCAGAGCTGCCGACGGTACGCAGCGTGCTGAAAGAGGGCTGGCACTACCTCGGTGCGTTCGCGCTGCTGATCTTCCTGCTGCTGGTGATGCAGCGCGAAGCGGTGGCGCCTTATCTGGCGACGGCTGCGCTCCTGGTGCTCAACCAGCTGACGCCTGCGCATCGCTGGAACCTGGATGAGCTCTCGGCTTTTCTCGTCGCGACCGGCAAGCTGCTCGTTGAGCTGCTGGCCATACTCGCTGGGGTGGGGCTGATCGTCGGCGCGCTGTCGGTGACCGGTCTTTCCGGCACCCTGGTCAACGACCTGCTGTTCATCGCCGGTGACAGCACCTGGCTGCTGCTCGGGATGGGCGCCCTGACCAGCTTCGTGCTCGGCATCGGCATGACGGTGACGGCGGCCTACATCTTCCTGGCCGTGATTCTGGCGCCGGCCCTGGTGGCTGGTGGCCTGGATGCCATTGGCGTGCACCTGTTCATCCTGTATTGGGGCATGCTTTCCTTCATCACCCCGCCGGTTGCGCTCGGGGCTTTTGCCGCATCGAGCATTGCCGGTGCCAACCCGATCCGGACCGGCTTTGCCGCGATGAAGCTCGGCAGCATCATCTACTTCATCCCTTTCATCTTCGTGCTCGATACCAACCTGCTGCTCAAGGGCAGCCTGCTCGAGGTTACGCTGAGCCTGCTGCGCACCGGGGCGGGACTGTGGCTGGTGATCGCTGGCCTGCAGGGCTACCTGCAGGGTTTCGGCCGGGTCAGCAACGGGTTCTTGCGGCTGCTGCTCAGCAGCGCCGGGCTGGCGCTGGCGTTCTCGTTCCTGCTTTTCTGATCGAGTCGGTTGCCGACGTCGAAGCGGCTCAGGCTTCCGGCATGGTTCGCGGCGTGATGATCGGGTAACGGCGCAGAAACTGATCAAAGAGTCCGGTGAGCTCGAGCAGCGCGCCGGCATCACCGTCCACTTCCAGCTTGCCGTCGTTGATCAAACTCATGCCGTCGGTGATGCCCACCATCAGCGCTTTGAAGTCGAGAGACGACAGGCGTAACGAGGCGGTGGGCGCTTCGGCGCTGCGGTTCGGAAATCCGTGCAGCACGCCGTTTTCCACCGAGAGCAGCCAGTCCTCCCCCAGGTCGGGGAAGGAGAGGTTGATCGTCAGGCTGGCATGGGCCGCTCGCTCGCCGTTCAGACGCACGGCCATCGCTCGGAATATGTTCGGCAGGGGTATGCCGAGGGCCATTTCCGGGCTCGGCGCGTAGGTGGTCTCGGAGTGCTGCGGCTTGCGCAGCTCGAGGGCGCCGCAGAGATAGAAGTTCCGCCAGACTGCAGACTCGGCCTGGTAACCGAGCTGCTCCAGCGCGTCGGCCAGCAGCGCGCGCGCACCGTTGTGCTCCGGCTCGCTCATGATCACGTGGTTCAGCACCTCGGCGACCCAGCGGTAGTCCCCAGCGTCGAATGAGCCCTGAGCCTTCGCAACCACCGCGTCCGCGCCGCCCATGAACTCCACGTAGCGTTTGCCCGCTGCCGTCGGCGGGTGCTTCTGGATGTTCGCCGGGTTGCCGTCGAAGAAACCCAGGTACTTCACGTAAACGGCTTTGGCGTTGTGGTGCACCGAGCCGTAGTAGCCTCGATTGGACCAGTTCTTATCGAGCGACTCCGGCAGCTGTATCTGCTCGGCCACTTCCTCCGGGTTGAACCCCTGGTTGGCCAGGCGCAGCACCTGATCGTGGATGTACTTGTACAGATCCCGTTGCGAGCGCAGGTACTCGCAGGCCTCTTCACGACCCCAGATCGGCCAGTGATGGCTGGCGAACTGAATCTCCAGCTGATCCCCGTAGCGATCGATGGATTCGTTGATCTGCTCGCTCCAGGCCAGCGCGTCGCGGACCTGGGCGCCACGCAGGGTGTAGACGTTGTGCAGATGATGGGAGGTGATCTCGGACATGCACAGCGCATTGAACTGCGGCAGGTAGAACACGAACTCGGCCGGTGCCTCGGTGCCGGGCGTCATCTGGAACTCGAACTCGATGCCGTCGAGCACCCGGCGCTCGCCCGTCTCGACGACGATGTCGTTAGGTACCACGAAGCCGGTGGTGCCGATGGACAGCGCAGCACCAAGCCCGGTGGAAACGAATCCAGTAGGTGACGGCTTGAGCAGATTGCCGTACATGTAGGTGGCTCGACGCTGCATCGCATTGCCGGCGAGCACGTTTTCTGCCAGCGCCTCGTCCACGAAGTGCTCCGGCGCAACCACGGGTACCCGGCCGCTTGCCGCGTCTTCGGCGCTGATCACGCCGAGGATGCCGGCAAAGTGGTCGACGTGAGAGTGCGTGTGAATAACCGCGGTGACCGGACGCTCACCGAGATGTTCGTTGGCGAGCTCAAGCGCTGCGGCAGCCGACTCGGCACAGGTGAGCGGATCGATGATCACCCAGCCCTGATCGCCGCGGATGAGCGTCATGTTGGCAATGTCGAACGAGCGAACCTGATAGATGCCGTCAGTGACCTCGTAGAGGCCATTGTGCAACCCGTTCAGTTGCGCCTGGCGCCACAGGCTCGGATTGACCGTGTCCGGGCAATCACCGTCCAGGAAGGCGAGCGCGGGCGCGAGGTCATAGGCCGGGCGCCTGCCATCGCTGCGCGGGATGGTCAGCGGCTCCAGAGTGGCCATGAAGCCACGCTGGGCGTTCTCGAAGCTCCGCACATCGTCGAACGGCAACTCGGCTGCGAGCCGCGCGTTGTGCGCGATGGTGTGGTCAGTGGCGGGCTTGGCGGCAATCTGGTCGTCGGTCAGTTCGGGCATCTGCCCTCCTTCAGTAGGTTGCTTCAGACGGGCACAACATCCACGGCAACCGCGAGCTGCTGATTGCCGCCGCCATGAATGTGTCCCCGGGTCGGGCTCACGTCGCTGTAGTCCCGTCCCCAGCCGAGCGTGATGTGCTCCGTCTGGGTCTGGATGTTGTTGGTCGGGTCGAAGTCGACCCAGCCGAACTCGGGGCACCAGACGGAGAACCAGGCGTGCGAGGCGTCCGCGCCGGTGAGCCGTGGCTGTCCTTCCGGTGGCTGGGTGAGCAGGTAGCCGCTCACGTACCGGGCCGGCAGGCCGCAGGCGCGCAGGCAGGCGATGCCCAGATGCGCGAAGTCCTGACAGACCCCCGCACGCGAGCTCAGGACTTCGGGGATGGGCGTGTACACGTCCGTGACGCCGCCGCGGTACTCGAAGTCCTGATAAATCTGCTCGGTCAGCTCCATCGCCAGCCGCAGCAGCGGCTTGCCTGGATGCAGCAGCGGCTGAACGTAGCCTCTCGCCCCGTCGAAGACGATGTGCGGCGAGGGGAAGCAGAAGCGGCCCGCTTCCCGCGCGTCATCGGTGGCCGCCTCCCGGGCGACCGCAGCGGTGGTTTCCCAGGAGGGGCTGAGATCGAGCAGCACGCCCTCATTGGCGCTGACCACAACCCTGGATTCGGCGGTGATGGTGAGCGTGTCGTGCGGATCGCGAATGAACAGGTCGGTGACCGGGTTGCCCCAGAAGTCGGTTCGCTCATCCTGGTTAAGCGGTTCCGGCGAGACGCTGATGCTTGCGTGGTGCACGTTCTGCCGGGCGAAGTTGCGCGGCGTCAGGTGCAGTGACTGGTACGAGCTGCCTACCGGGTGCTCATAGCTGTACTGGGTGGTGTGCGTAACCTGGTATTCCACGTGCCTGGTCGCTCAGTGATGGACGATTGCCGGATCGAAGTAGGTGGCTGTCAGCACCGCCTGCAGCTCAGAGAGGTTTTCTTCGGTGCGTTTGAGCAGGCGGTTCAGATGGGTGCGCAGGCCTGTTTTGCTGAGCACGTTGATCAGCTTCTCGAGGTCGGCCAGGGATAGATCTGAGTGGGTGGCCAGCAGCAGGCGCTGGCTGGCGCTCAAGCCTTGCTCGTGCTCCCGTCTCGGCATGGTGGCCAGATGATGCTGCAGCGATTCGACCTGGAAGATCAGGCCGCGTGGGTTGGAGTCATCCGTCAGCATGAGGTCGAGCACGGTGGAAAGGGTCGGGTTCGACTGGTAGCGCGAACGGTGCGTCAGCGTGCTGTCGCAGAGGTCCAGCAGCAGCGCCAGGGCGCCGGGCGCCTGAGGCTCCCGGGTGCAGAGCTCACGAATCACCCGGACCAGAAACTGTGAGCGTTCCAGACGGCGGCCGGACTCCAGCAGCCGCCAGCCGTAGCCTCGCGTCATGTTTTCCTGAATCTGCCCGTTGACCGCCGACAGCTTCTCGATCAGGTCATCGAGCAGGCGCACGACGTCGGCGGCAGTGTGCACCCGCCAGCGCAGCTGCGGCGCCTGGCGCAGGCTTTCGAACAGCCGCCAGGCGTCACGGGAAAGCCGCTCGCGCACGTGCTCGGCAGTCCGGCTGACGTTCGCCAGGACGTTGGCCAGCCCGTCTTCGCTCTCGGGATCGAAGAGGATGTTCCAGAGCTCCTGCTCCACGGCGACGCGTCCGGCACCGGCAGCCCGGCGTGCTCGCTGCACAGACAGATAGTCCATCGAGGAGAGCAGCCTGGTGAGGATGTCGAGGGCAACCGGCTGATCGGAAATGTCTCCCTCGCCGGCGATGTGACGAAACAGCGAACGGTACAGGCGCACCGCACCTTCCGTACGCTCCAGGTATCGTCCCAGCCAGAACAGATGGTCCGCCGTCCGGCTCGGCAGATCTCTGTCGCTGCGCCGGGTGGGCAATACGGTGGCGGGCAGGCGCGTGCTCTCGTCGCCGCGCAGCCTGGGCAGCCAGACGTCCTTGCTGACGTCGCCATGACTGGTGGCCACCCTGACCAGCCCGCCGGGCATGACCTGATAGCCTTCTTCGGTTGCGGCGACGTACATGCGCAGCGTCATGGGAGCGGCTTCCCAGTGCCCGTCGGGATGCCAGCAGGGCACGGTGGACAGCTCGATCGGCTCGCGGCCAACGTAGGCGTACGGCATTGCCCGGATCTGCGCTGCCAGCGCTTCCGGTGAGTCGGCCTGCACGTCCGGAGCCAGGTAGCCTTTCACGCTGGTGGCGAGCAGCGGCTTGCGCTCGAAAGCGTTGCGGATGACGAGTGCGTCCATGTTGGCGGTCACATGTTCCAGCTCGTCCGGTTGGCCGCACCACCAGGTGGCCAGGCTCGGCAGCACCAGGGCCTCTCCCAGCAGCAGCTCCGCGAGCCCGGGCAGGAAGCTCATGATGGCATCGTTTTCCACCACGCCGCTGCCGATGGCGTTGGCGATCATCACCGAGCCGTCGCTGGCGGCTCTGAGCAGGCCGGGCGCGCCGAGCATGGACTGGGCGTTCAGCTCCATGGGATCGGTGTCCGCAGATTCGATCTGGCGCATGATGAGGTTGATGGGCTTCAGGCCTTCCAGGGTTTTCAGGTAGACCCGGCCGCGTTGGACGGTCACGTCAGCACCCTCGACGATAGGAAAGCCGAGGTAGCGGCCGAGGAACGCCTGCTCGAAGTAGGTGGACTGTTCCGGCCCCGCGGAGAGGATCACCGAGAGGCCATCGCGGCTGCCCACCCGGCGCGCAACCTGCTGCATGCCGGCGCTGTAGCTGCGGAAAAAGTGGGCGAGGCGGGCGATGCTGCCGCGCTCGAAGAGATCGGGCACGGATCGGGACATGAGGATCCGATTTTCCAGCGCGTAGCCAAGCCCCGAGGGGGCTTCGGTACGGTTGGCCAGCACCCGCCACTGGCCATCCGGAGAGCGGCCGAGGTCGAAAGACAGCAGGCTCAAATAGGCCCCTTCCGGTGCCCGGTAGCCGATGCTCGGCAACAGGTAGTTCGGGTTGGCGAAGGCCAGCGACTGCGGCAGGGTGCCGCGCAGCAGCGTCGTCGGTCCGTAGAGATCAGCGACGATCTGGTTCAGCAGGCGAGCGCGCTGGATCAGTCCTGTCTCCAGGGCCGGCCACTCTTCCGGATCAAGAATGAACGGCAAGCCGTCCAGCTGCCAGGGTCGGCGCGTGCCGTCGGCAAAATAGGTGACCGCACTTTCGTTCAGCAACCGGCGGATGCTGGCGTCCTGGTCTTCGGCCCAGTGGCTGTGCGGATCGTTCAGCACCTCGTCCATGAACTGCCAGTGCCGACGCACGGACCCACCGCTGGCAGCGGCAGAGAACTCGTCGTAGGCGCCCGCCGGGGGCTGGTACGCGGCCGAGATCGGCACGGAACTGGATTGGCTCATCGTCAGGCTGGATGCCGCCGAATGCTTGGAGAATGGGCCACTCTAGGCAACCGTCAGGGCTTTGTCACGGACCCTCAGGAAGAGGCGTTTGCTGCCGACTTGCCGCTGTCGAGGCGCCGGAAGTAGTCCTGCGCTGCGGCCTTCACCTTGGGTGCCAGCAGCAGGGCCGAGGTCATGGTCGGGATTGCCATCATGGCGTAGGCACCGTCGATGATGCTGATGGCCGCGTTCAGCGAAACCACGCTGGCAACCACGATGAAGCACACGTAAACCCAACGGTAAGCATTCTGCGAGCGGGTGCCGAATAGAAAGCTCGAGCACTGGGTCCCGTAGAAGGAGTAGGTGAGCATGGTGGTGATGGCGAAGCAGATGGCGCAGGTGTAGAGCGCGATCAGGCCGGGTGTGCCCAGCAGGGCCTCGAACGCCGCTGCGGTCAGCGTGACGCCGGAGACACCGCTGCCGTCCTGCCAGACGCCGGAGATCAGGATCAGCGACGCGGTTGCGGTGCAGATCAGCAGGGTATCGACGATGGGCCCGAGCATGGCCACCAGACCTTCACGGATGGGCTCGTTGGTTTTCGCCGCGCCGTGCGCCAGCGACTCGGTGCCGAGGCCGGCCTCGTTGGAAAAGGCGCCGCGCTGCACCCCGTAGAGGATCACGGTCAGCAGAGCGCCGCCACCGACTGCTTCGCCGGTGAACGCATCCGTGATGATCAGGCCGATGACGCCGGGCAGGGCGTCGATGTTGAGTGCCAGGATGACGAGGGTCGTGCCGAGGTACAGGGCAGACATGGCGGGTACCAGCCGGCTGGCAACCCGGGCGATGCGGGTGAGGCCGCCGAAGATCACCGTCGCTGTGAGCACCGTGATGATCAGCCCGGCGGTGAGGTTGAAGGTGAACGGATCCGTGCTCGCCGGCAGCAGGGTGCCGTCGGTGAGCAGCAGGTCGCGCAGCACCTGGGTCAGCTGGTTGGCCTGCAGTGCGGGCAGCGAGCCGATCAGGCCGAAGAAGGCGAACCAGTAAGCGAGAAACCTCAAGCGCGGGTGCAGAGCTTCGCGGATCACGTACATGGGCCCGCCCTGGAGCTCACCGGCGTCATCCTTACCCCGGTACATCACCGCCAGGGAGCAGGTGAAGAACTTGGTGGCGATGCCCAGGATGGCGGTCATCCACATCCAGAAAATCGCCCCGGGCCCACCGATGGTGATGGCCAGGGCAACGCCGGCGATGTTGCCCATGCCGATGGTGCCGGCCAGGGCCGAGGAGAGCGCCTGAAAGTGATTGATCTGGCCCGGCGCGTTCTCGTCGTCGTACTTCCCGCGCAGCAGGTCCCAGGCATGGGGGAGATGGCGGAAGGGCGCAAAGCGGGTATAGATCAGAAAGAAGAAACCACCGCCAAGCAGCAGCACCAGCAGCCAGGGGCCCCACGCCATGCTCGAGAAAGTGGTCGCAAGTGATTGAAAAGATTCGAGCATTGGCGGTTCTTGTTGTTGGTTTTCGCTGCAGGCGCGGCATCACGGTAACCGTTTTCCGGCACGGACGCATCACGGCGGGGCTCGATTAGAGCGCAAAGTAAGTTGCGAAAACAATCGATCAGGCCGCCGTCGGAAATGCCGTCCAGGACCTCCTCACATCCGCCCGTCGGGCTGCCGTTGACTTCCCACCGTGGCTGCGGTGAATTGCGCATTACGGAATTGGGACCTTCCGTTCTTGATGGTTTGAATGAGAGTTGGAGCCTGAGGGCTCGAGTACAGCGCCATGAGCCTGGAAAATCCGCTCGGCAAGCAGTCCGAGTACATAGATACCTACACACCGTCGCTCCTGCATTCGATCGAGCGCGCGCCTACGCGTGCGGAGATTGGCGTGGACCTCGAGAACGTCGAGTTTCAGGGCGAGGACGTCTGGATGTGTTACGAGCTCACCTGGCTTGGCGAGCGCGGCAAGCCCGAGGTGAGCGCCATGCGCATCAAGGTGCCGGCCAGCTCGCCCTGCATCGTCGAGAGCAAATCCCTGAAGTTATACCTGGGCTCCCTGGCCCAGACCCGGTTCGCCAATCGGGCGGAGCTGCTCAACACCTTGAACTCCGATCTCGGCCTGGCCTTCCGGGCGCCGGTGATGCTGGAGCTCATCGATCTGCCTCAGGTCCCGGAAATCGTCAGCCAGCCGCCCGGGATCTGCCTGGATGGTCTGGATGTGAAGCTGAGTGTCTACCAGCGGGATCCGGAGCTGCTGGCCCTTGAAGAGGGTGAAGAGCGGGTGGTCAAAGAAACCGTGCACAGCAACCTGTTTCGCAGCCTCTGCCCCGTCACCGGCCAGCCGGACTTCGCCACCGTGGTGATCCGCTATCTCGGCCGGCCGATCACCCGCAGCTCGCTGCTGGCGTACCTGGTTTCCTTCCGCAACCACCAGGCGTTCCATGAAGCGACGGTGGAGCAGATCTACATGGACATCCACACGGCCTGCCAGCCGGATCAGCTTTCCATCGCCGGTCGTTTTCTCCGCCGGGGTGGGATCGACATCAACCCGTTTCGCTCGAACGTGGACGATCAGATGCCGCTGATGCGGCTACCGCGTCAGTAGGCTGACGCGCCAGTCAACCGCCGCGCCCGCGCTTGCTCCAGCAGTCAGTCCCCGCGCTGGGGGTTAATCAGGCTGCGCAGCCAGCGCAGCCAGCTGTTCGACGCCAGCAGGTACCGATCCAGATCGTCGATCTGCCGGTCCAGCGCCGGCCCGTCCCTCAGCAGATCTTCCCGTCTGGTCAGCGCTTTTTCAGGATCCAGCTCTTTGATAACCCTGGCGGGATTGCCGGCGGCGATCACGTTGGCCGGTATGTCGCTGGCCACCACGGCGCCGGCGCCGATCACGCTGTTCTCGCCGATGGTCACGCCTTTGCAGACGATGGCGCTGTCGCCGATCCAGACGTTGTCGCCGAGCTCAACCGGCGCCCGGTTGCCGATGGGCCGGGAGCGGTCGTAGATGTCGTGCCAGTCCGCATCGGTAACGTAGGCAGAGGAAGCGAACATGGTGTTGCTGCCGACCTTGATGCTGATTGCCGAATCCAGCCGCACCCCGGGGCAGAGCAGGCAGTAGTCGCCGATGTCGATGTTGCCGCTGTCTTCTTTGTACTGCCAGGTGGTCAGCGTGACCCGCCGATCCCGGGCAGTGATGATGTGGGGGCTTCTGCCGATGCGGATGTTGGCGCCGTGCACCTTCAGGTGCCAGGGCTTCATGATCTGGTAGTGGCTGCCGAGCGCGTCCAGCTGCGGCGCGATGAAGTGCTCGACGTAGGTGCGCTCGATGAGCCGATGCAGGCGCTTGATCGGGTAGGGCCGGAGGTCTTGTCGCATGAGGGGAGTTTAGCAGCGCCGGAAGGCTGAGGTGCTCCGGCCGGGTCGTTTTCTAGCCGGCCTAATTCCGGTAGGGTGCTCGCTGCACGATTCAGGCAGCAAAACATGAGTAACGCACGTCCGTTCAAGGTTCTCGGCATTCAGCAGGTAGCCATCGGCAATACCGACAAACAGAAGCTCAAATCGTTCTGGGTAGATGTGTTGGGGCTCAATTTTTCCCACACCTACACCAGCGACTCGGAAAACGTCGACGAAGACATCTGCGAGCTCGGCTCCGGCCCTTTCAAAGTCGAGGTCGACCTGATGCAGCCCCTGGATCCGGACAAGAAGCCCAAGGTGCACGAACCGCCGCTCAACCACATCGGCTTGTGGATCGACGATCTGCCCACCGCCGTGCAGTGGTTGACCGAGCAGGGCGTTCGCTTTGCTCCGGGCGGCATACGCAAAGGCGCTTCGGGGTTCGACATCACCTTCGTGCACCCAAAGGGTAACGAGGAGTTTCCGCTCAGCAGCGAAGGGATTCTGCTCGAGCTCGTGCAGGCGCCTCAGGAAGTCATCGATGCGTACGCGACGATTGCCGCTGCGGGCTGAGGCTCGATAAAACGAAAAAGGGCCCGATGGGCCCTTCCTGAATCCTGGATGGCGGAGAGGGAGGGATTCGAACCCTCGATACGTTGCCGTATACACACTTTCCAGGCGTGCTCCTTCGACCGCTCGGACACCTCTCCGGGTGGCAACCCAATCCAGCCACACCCCGGCACACGAGTCAGCTGCTACCGTTGCTCCCTTCCGGGCCTGGCGGGGTTTACAACCTGTCGTTGCGAGGGGACCGGAAAGGGTCACCATCGAGGGCGCGAAGCTTACAGATTTTCCCTGTTCTTGGGTAGGACCTGTAACCGCCCGAGGACGCCGGTCAGCGGCTGTCGATCGCCGTCATCCTGCCGGTTTCGTCCAGATCAATGACCAGCCGCTTGCCGGATCGGATCTGCTCGAAGTCCGCGTCCGAGAGGTCCCAGAATGCCTGCTCGTCAGAGGCCTGCAGGGCCGGCGAGGACAGCCGGCGTTCGTTTTTGGCGAACCGCGCGCGCTGGATCCAGGACCACAGGATCACCACCAGCGCGGTGATCAGCAGGATTAGCAGAAAGCTGAACAGCAGGGAAACCAGCGGTTCGGTGCCGCCGGCTCGTAGCACCAGGTCGTAGGCGAACTGCACGCCCAGATACCAGGCACCGAGGCTGACCAGGGGCAGCCAGAGGTAAGCGTAGAGCACCCACATGATCGTGGTCAGGATGCGATCCCGATTGCGGATCCGCCGGCTGACCACGTTCCTGGCGTTGATGATCACATCGCCGAGCTCTTTAACCACTGGCGCGCTCCTCTGCTTCCCGGTTGTCGCCCTGCACGCCGCGGTCCGGTGACACCCAGATTGCCCGTTTGCCCTTGCCGCGGAAGATGGCGCGCGGCAGGGCGGTAACGGAAGTGACCACCTGGATGATCCAGTAAACCATCGGGTACCAGACGATCCAGTAGTAGGTTCGGCCGAGGCGGGTTTCGTAGCGGCTGTCGATCACCAGGCTGACGGCAAACTGGGCCAGGCAGGTGGTACCGAGCAGCAGGCCGCTCCAGCCGGGCAGGATGGTCGCGGCGTTGAACGGTGCCGGCAGCGCCAGAAACTGCCCGAGCAGCCAGAGCGTAAACACCATGGCCATGGTGTAGGCCCAGAAGGTGCTGACGATCAGCTCGATGGCGACGATCCACATGCGTCGGGAGCGCCAGCGCAGCAGGCGCCTGAAATGATTGGTCAGCACCTCCAGCCCGCCCTGGGCCCAGCGCAGACGCTGCCGCCAGAGGCCTTTGAAGGTCTCCGGCATCAGGATCCAGCAGAGCGCGTTAGGCTCGTAGCGGATATCCCAGTGGTTGAGCTGCAGCCGCCAGCTGATGTCGATGTCTTCTGTCATCACGTCCAGGCCCCAGTAGTCGGCCTGGTGCACGGCGGCCTTGCGGAAGGCGCTGACGACGCCGGACACGGTGAACACCCGGCCGTAGATGCGCTGGGCCCGTTTCAGCAGGCCGATGATCGAGGAGAACTCGCCGACCTGAATGCGGGCAAGCAGGGTGGTCCGGTTGCGTACCCGGGGATTGCCGGTCACGGCGCCGACCCGGGCGCTGTCGATGAAGTGATGGGCGATCCACTTCGACGAGTGCGGGGCGAGCAGCGCATCGCCATCGAGGCAGACCAGAATCTCGTTCTTCGCCGCCAGGCTGCCGGCCCATGGCTTTGCCCTGGTTGCTGGCGAAGTGAATGACCCGAACCTCCGGGTGCTTCTCCGCCAGCTCGTCGAGCAGCTCACCGGTGTTGTCCGTGCTGGCATCGTTGATGGCGATGATCTCGAACTCCGGGTACTCCTGGCCGAGCAGCGACTCGATGGTCTCGACCACGTTGGCGCTCTCGTTGTGGCAGGGCACCAGGTAGGTGATCGCCGGCCACTCATCGTGCTCGGGCGGGTGCTCAGGCCGGGTCTCCGCTTCCTTCTCGCGGTAGAAGAAGTAGTAAATCGATGCGGTCATCCAGACGATGGACATGAACAGCGGGTAGTAGAACGTAAAGTTCAGCAGCGAGTAGAAGGCGGCTTCCAGGCTCATGTGTCGCCTTCGCCGATCTGCTCACGGAGAGACAACCCGCGGCTCAGCTGCTTGAGCGACGGCTTGCCCTGGATGAAGTCGTCCGGATAGTACGCCAGGTTCACCACCCCTCTGGCCTTCAGGTACTTCATGGTCCGGTAGAGCGAGCGGCCGGACAGCCAGCGCTGGCGCTGCCAGTCCCTGGCCTGCAGCTGGAAGGTGGTGTTGGCCAGGCCCGCCGGCTCTGCCGCCACAGCCTCGATCAGCGAGCGGTAGAACTTCTTCTCGTTCCGGTAGCCCTCGAAGCGCGGCATGGCCATGAGCGTGACGTGGTCGTAGTTGTCGAGGAACTGCGGGAAGCTCTGGGCGAGGAAGATCTCGCTGCCTTCCAGCAGCAGCGAGGTGGCGAACAGGTTGCGCGAAGTCTTGAGGTCCGGATGCCAGGCTGCGGTGGACGCTGCAAGTTCCCGGGTGAAGCGGACCAGAGCCGCAGCTTTGAAGCTCGCCCAGTCCGCGGCCAGCGACTCGCCGGTCAGAGCATGCGCGTCCACGCACTTGCCGATGGCCGCTTCGTAAGCCCAGATCGCTGCCGGGTTGGCATCCTCGAACTCGTTCAGGCGGCCGTCGTCGTGAAAGTGGATACCGGCAAAATCGGCGTGCCGGGCCAGATCTCCGTAGATCTCCGCGATCAGCTGGCGGGCTTCCGGCACGAAGATGGACAGCCGCGGCTCGGCATTGCCGTCCGGCTCGCCGGTCGTCACTTCCAGCACCTGCCAGTCGGCGGGAAACTCCGCGGCGCTGAAGGCCATGATCGGCATCCAGGCATACACGCTGACGTTGGAGCGGGTGCGCAACTGCCAGGCGGCTCGATTGAAGAGATCGGAGCGCATCGGCAGATGGCGATTTGGAAAATACAGGGCGTCTGCTGCGCCGTCGCCGTCCGGATCGGCAAAGGCTTGCAGGAACACCGTATTGATGCCCATGGCTTTCACCCGGTCCAGGAGCAGCGACAGGTTGGCCTCCTGGCGCTCCGGATTCGGGTCGTAGACGTAGTCGAGATCAACCTGCGCGGCTCGCATTGGCGGCTCGGCGCGGTAGCCGCTGAACAGATCGGCGAACCGTTCCACGCCGGGGTTGGAGACCGGCATTTCCCGGCCGATGATCCCGCGCTCACCCACCGGATCCATCGGATCCAGGGTGAGCGAGAAGGTCATGCCGAGCTCTGCGGCGACGCGACGGCCTGTTTCGTTCCAGGCGCCGTAGGGCCAGGTGATGATTCTCGGCCGTTTGCCGATGCGCGCCTCGATCATGCTGGCGCTGGTGCTCAGGTCCTCGCTGATCCGGGCCTGGTAGGCTTCGACGCTTTCGTAGGCTCCCTGGCGATAACCATGCGCGGTAGCGGCGGGCAGCTCGTTACCCTGCGGGTTGGCGATGATGCCCCGGTGCAGGTCGTGGGAATGGGAGGCCACTTCCACCAGGCCGGAGTCCGCCATCTCCTTCAGCTGAGCCCAGGTCAGGAAGTCATCGGCACCCAGCTCTTCCTGGTTGTAGGGGATGCTGCGGTCGGTTTCTATCCAGCTCGTAACAGGGCTGACCACGGCCGGGTAGCCGAACGACTTCAGCAGCGGGTAGACGTGGGTGTAGACGCTGCGAAAGCCGTCGTCGAAGGTGAGCAGCACGCTCCGCTCGGGCAGCGGGCGAACGCCGGCGCGAGCCGCGAGGACGTCGTCGATGCTGATCACCGTGTAGCCCTCTGCCGCCAGCCAGCGGAAGTGGCCGGCCAGGTGCTCGGTGGTGACGGCGTACTGGTCCGGATCGTAGTAGCGGGCCAGGTTGTCCCGAACGTCGTGATAGCCGATGGTCACAAACTGGACCCTCGGCCCGTCGGCTGCAGCCACGGCGGCGGCCAGCAGCAGCGGTAGCAGCAACACTCGGGGTAACGGCGCGATCACAGGAACCCCTCCAGACCGAAGCGGAGGTACCAGGCGTCCTCATCACCGCCGTCGTACACGCGTCGGTTCAGCTGCGCGCCGCCGCGCAGGACGAGTCGCGAGGACAGCTGCCACTCGAGCTCGTAATCCAGCGTCCAGGTCGGCGCGCCGGAAAATCCCTGCTGATCGTAAAGGCCGATGTCGGCGCTGAGCCGGTGCGTGAGCATGTGCTGGTAACGACGAAACTGGCGCCAGGTGTTGCGGACACCACCGGTAAGGGCGAAGGCGCTTTCGGGGCTGAAGTAGACCGGATCATCCAGCGTGCTGTTCGACAACCCGGTACTGCCGTAGAGGTCCAGCTTGTAGGTGTAGCCGTTGATCAGGCGGTAGCTGCCGTAAAGGGAGGCGCTGGTGACGTCGTTGCCGTCATCGAACGGCTGAAAAGCCACCTCGCCGCCGAGGTCCCACCACTCGCTGCGCCGGTAGCGGGCGCGGACGCTGTAGCGATCGCTGGTGATGTCAGCCCGATCTGCCCGCAGCGGCGTCGCGTAGCTGGCGAAGTCGGCTTCGGCGCCGATGAGCCAGCGATCCGACGCCCGGTAGTCTGCCTGGACTCGCCCGCCCGGCTTGTCGAAGTCCCAGCGGTCGCCGGACAGCTCGCCGATCAGGCGCCAGCGATCCTTGCGATACTCGATGCCGCCGGCCAGACGACGCCGTGCATGATCGCCCTCCTGGAACTCGGCCCAGCTGTCGAAAGTGCGGACGTAAGCGCGGTAGTTCAGACGCCAGGGATAGGTGAACCACCAGAGATTGGCGTCGTACTGCTTGCTGCCGAAGGTGTCGCCGCTGGACCGACCGAAGCGGGCATCAAAGAGGATCTGGCTGCGGAAGTGCCGCGACCAGGTGCCGTGCAGATCGTCGAAGCTGTAGTAGGTGAGAAACGGCGGCGACAGGCGGCGCATGGCAGTACGCACGTCCTCGTAGTTCTGCTGATCGAGCTCGGCGTAGGCAAGGCCGTACTCCGCGTCGAAGTTCTCCAGCGGGTCCTCGCTCCAGGCTTCCCGGTAAATGGCCTCAGCGCGCTCCGGCCAGCCGCGCCAGCGGTAGACGTGTGCCAGGCCGATCATGGCCTGACGGTTGCCCGGCGCTTCAGCCAGGATCGCCTCCAGCCGCTCGATCGCCTCGTCCAGCTGGTCGGCATAGGCACGCGCCATGGCGGCAACCACCCTGACGTTGGTGTAGGCGGGGTTGGGTCGACCTGGCAGATCTTCCCGCGCCCGGACGATAGGCTCGACGCTGTCCACCAGCTCATCGATCAGCGCCATGCCGTCCTCGTAGCGCTCCTGGTCCACCAGCGCGTAGAACAGGGTGATGCTCACCTCGACGTCAGCCGGCGCCAGCGCCTGCGCTTCGCGAAGCACCGCCTCGGCGTCCTCCGGACGCTTCAGGTTGAGCAGCGTCTGGCCGACCGTGTGCAGCACGTAGGCAGGCAGCTGGACGCCTTCCGCCTGCAGCGCTTCGTATTCGGTCATGACCTCCGGCCAGCGGTTCATGGCATGCAGGGCGACGATCCGATCCTGACGCAATTGCCGAGCCAGCGGGCTGTCCGGGTCGGTGTTGCGTAGTCGGGCCTCTATCCGGCTGAGCGCCTGACGCACGTCCGGAAATGGGTAGCGTTTGTCGGGCGCCCAGAGCGCGTGCCGCAGGTTGATCGCCAGCGCGTCGGCTTCCAGGCGCTGCAGCTCGGCATCACTGATCAGCCCCGGATGAGCGTAAGCAATCTCCAGCGCCTGATCCGGCAGCAGCAGGCCCTGCAGGGCAACAATTTTCCCCTGCAGCGCTTCGCGGTTGGTCGGGTCGTTGCCGAGCACCGCGTCGTAGTCGTTGATCGCCGGAACAAACGCCCGGTCCTGTCGGTGCAGGTAGGCGGAGGCCAGGCGCACGCGATCGGTTGCCTGAACGTTCGCCGGCAACGCCAGCAGCAGGTCCCGCGCTTCCCGATGCGCACCTGCTTCCGAGCGGGTCATGGCCAGGCCCAGATACAGATCCTGGGACGCCGGGTAGGCGGACAGCGCCTCCCGGTACCAGCGGGTGGCCAGCTCCAGATCCCCGGCATTCCTGGCCGATCGGGCCATGGCGGCGGCGACGTAATCAGGCACTCGTGCCGGGTTCAGGCCCGTTGCTGCGCGGAGCACGCCGGGGTAGTCGCCGGCCCAGAACAGCACGACGATCAGATCGTGGCGCAGCGCTTCCCGTTGCGGGTGCTCCGCGATCAGGGCCTGCAGGCTGGCCGCGGCGTTCGCCAGATCTCCGGCACGAGCCAGCTCGACCGCCCGGGTTTGTGCCTCCGAAGTCGACGGATCTTCAGCCGCCAGCACGGGGCTGCCGGCGAGCAGGCACTGCAGCAGGACAACGACGCTACCCAGCCCCCGGCAGAACGGCCGGAAGCAAAACGATGGCGTATCCGCAGGCCTTAGCGTGCGGAGGTGAGCGGGCGTCAGGGACATTAACGGGGGGAATCAGGGGTGGTGCTGCTGAGTTGCCTCATTTTACCCGATCGGGCGCCGCCGCTGGTGTCAGGAGGTTGTCATAGCCCCTGTCAGGCCATTTGCCTACCGGCTTCCAGGTCCGCTTTCAGCGTCTTGCCGGCGGCCAGGTAAAGGAGGGCCGAAAGCAGGTTGAAGATCAGGCTGATCACCAGCGCCCAGCGCAGGGATTCGCTGCCGAGGTCGGTGAAGGCGTTCAGCAGGTCGGAGGTGATGCCGGTGAACTGCGGGCCGAGGCCCAGGCCGATGATGTTCAGTATGAACAGCGAGATGCTCGCGGCCAGCGCCCGCATGCGCAGGCCGACCATGCCCTGGGTCATCGAGAAGGTCGGGCCCAGATAGTAGGCGCCGAGGAAGTAGGAGATCGAGAGCACCCAGAGCGCCTGATACGGCTCACCCCAGAGGTAAACGAAGGTGGAAAACGGCAGGCTCGCCAGGGTGGCGATGCCCGGCAGCCAGACGTACCAGCGCTCGTCGCGCTTGCCGAAGCGGTCACCCAGATAGCCGCCGAGAAAGGTCCCGGCGATGGAGGCGAAGCCGAGATAGAACAGGGCGATGCCCATCTCGGCGGTGCCGAGGCCGTGGCTGCGCGCGAACATGGCTGGAATCCAGTAGCCGACGCCGTAGCCAACGAAGGCATGCAGGGCGCCGCCCAGGGTCAGGAAGCGGAACGAGCGGCGGGCCCAGAGGTACCGAAACACTTCTTTTACCGGCGGTGCTTCCCCGGGTGCAAGCTCCACACCCTCCGCCGCACCTCTCGGCGGTTCGCGCAGCGTCAGTCTTAACACGACGGCCAACGCAACGCCGGGCAGCCCGACGACTACGAAGGCGGTGCGCCAGTCGAAAGCTTCATTGATCCAGCCGCCGCCCAGGTTGCCGAGCATGGTGCCGATGGGGATGCCGAGCGCGTAGATGGCCAGCGCCGTTGCCCGCCGCTCCGGTGGGAACATGTCCGAGATCATGGAGTGGGAAGGGGGGCTGCCGCCGGCCTCGCCCACGGCAACGCCGATGCGGGCGGCGAGCAGATGGAAGAAGTTCTGCGCCATGCCGCACAGAGCGGTGGCGCCGCTCCAGAGCACCAGGGAAACGGTGAGCACGTTGACTCTGGAGCCCTGATCGGCGAGCCGGGCAATGGGGATGCCCATGACGGTGTAGAAGATGGCGAAAGCGATGCCGCCGAGGAAGCCCATGGCGGTGTCGCTGACCTGGAGATCTTCTTTAATCGGCTGCACGAGGATGCCGAGAATGGAGCGGTCTATGAAGTTGAAGACATAGACCACCACCAGCAGCACCAGGGCGTACCAACGGTAAGCGGTGGAATAAGGTTTAGTCGCCTGAGCTGACGACACCGCACCCCCCACTTGGTGTTCCGCTATTGGTCAGGCAATTTCTCCCATAAATATCAATGGGTTACCTGTTCTTTCCGGGGATGAGCTTAAGTATCGAGCTGGCCGCATCGAGGATGTTGGTGCCCGGCCCGAAGATGCCAGCGACGCCGCAGTCATAGAGGAAATCATAGTCCCGGCGCGGGATCACGCCGCCGACCACCACGGTCACGTCTTCCTGGCCTTCCGCCTTCAGCGCTGCCATCAACTCGGGCACGATGGTGCGGTGAGCACCGGCCAGGGTCGAGACGCCGACCACGTGCACGCCCATCTCTGCCGTCTTCTTCGCCGCTTCCTCCGGGCTCATGAACAGCTCGGACAGCGTGACGTCGAAACCAGTATCGCCGAAGGCGTTCGAGATGGCTTTGGCGCCACGGTCATGGCCGTCCTGACCGATCTTGACCACGTAGATGCTGGGGGCGCGACCTTCGAGCTCGGTGAAGAGCTTGATCTCTTCCTGCACGCCAGCGAACTTCGGGTCATCGCCGTAGGCGTCTTCGAAAACCCCTTTGCGGATCGGCGCCACGGTGCGGTGCCGGTTCCAGCGGCTGGCCAGCGCCTCGGAGATTTCGCCCACCGTGGCCCGATGCCGAGCGGCTTCCACCGCCAGCGCCAGCAGGTTCTGCGAGGGATCGCCGGTGGCGTCGGTGAGCGCCTGCAGCGCGCCCTGCACCGCGCCGTCGTCCCGCTTCTCCTTGATCTCCGTGAGCCGCTGGACCTGGTTCTTCAGCACCTTGGAGTTGTCGATGTCGAGGGCTTCAATCTCCACGTCGTCTTCCACCGGGTACTTGTTGACGCCGATGATCACGTCCTCGCCGCGCTCCACGCGAGCCTGACGTCGGGCCGCAGATTCTTCGATGTAGCGCATCGGGATGCCGTCATCGAGCGCCTTGGTCATGCCGCCGACGTTCTCTATCTCGCCGATCAGCTTTCGCGCTTCCACCACCAGCGAGTGGGTCAGGCTCTCGATGTAGTACGAGCCCCCCAGCGGATCGATCACGCGAGTGATCTGTGACTCCTCGGCGATGATCGACTGGGTGTTGCGGGCGATGCGCGCCGAGAACGGCGTTGGCAGCGCGATGGCCTCATCGAAGGCATTGGTGTGCAGGCTCTGGGTGCCGCCGAGCACGGCCGCCATGGCCTCGATGGTGGTGCGAACCACGTTGTTGTACGGATCCTGCTCCTGCAGCGACACGCCGGACGTCTGGCAGTGGGTGCGGAGCATGGCTGAAGAGGGGTTCTCCGGATCGAACTGCTGCATGACCTCGTGCCAGAGGATACGAGCCGCCCGCAGCTTGGCGATCTCCATGAAGAAGTTCATGCCGATGCAGAAGAAGAACGAGAGCCTGGGCGCAAACTTGTCGACCGGCTGCCCGGCGTTCATGGCGGCGCGTACGTACTCGATGCCATCGGCGATGGTGAACGCCAGCTCCTGCACGCAGTTCGCCCCGGCTTCCTGCATGTGATAGCCGGAGATGGATATGGAGTTGAAGCGCGGCATGTGCTCGGCGGTGTGGCCGATGATGTCTGCCACCACGCGCATGCTTGCAGCAGGCGGGTAGATATAGGTATTGCGGACCATGAACTCCTTCAGGATGTCGTTCTGAATGGTCCCGGAGAGGTCAGCCTGGGAGACACCCTGCTCCTCGGCGGCGACGATGTAGTTCGCCATCACCGGCAGCACGGCACCGTTCATGGTCATGGACACGGACATCTGATCGAGCGGGATGCCGTCGAACAGGATCTTCATGTCTTCCACGGTATCGATGGCCACGCCTGCCATGCCCACGTCCTGGGCAACCAGCGGGTTGTCGGAGTCGTAGCCACGATGGGTGGCGAGATCGAAGGCCACCGACAGGCCTTTCTGGCCGGCCGCCAGGTTGTCGCGGTAAAAACGGTTCGACTCTTCGGCAGTGGAGAATCCGGCGTACTGGCGGATCGTCCAGGGGCGGTTGGCGTACATCGAGGCGCGCGGTCCGCGCATGTACGGCGCCATGCCGGGCAGGGTATCCGTCTGCTCGGTCGCTTCCAGGTCCTGAGCCGTGTACAGCGGCTTGATCTCGATGCCTTCGGGGGAGGTCCAGTAGAGGGCTTCCAGCGGCTTGCCGCGCAGCTCCTTTTCCACCTGTTCCTGCCAGGCGCTGAGGTCTTGGGTGCTCATTCTGTGGTCCGTTCTTACTTTAGTTCTTACTTCAGTTCTTTCTTTGGGCCGAGACTCTGTTCGTGCAGTGCAGCATAGGTGCAACAAGGCATTGAATCCGCGTCGTCCGGAGACGTCAAGTCGAACTCGGATTCGGTTCTTCCGGCTCTGCTAGGATGGGCCGTCGTGCAGCTAAGGGGAGGAAGCATGCAGCCGCTGAGAATAGGCGTCGCCTACGATTTCCGGAATCCGCCCGACTCCGGCCGCTCGGATGAGAGGCTCTATGCGGAAATCCTCGAGCAGGTGCAATGGCTCGACCAGCTGGGTGCCGATCTGGCCTGGTTCACCGAGCATCACTTCGTGGAAGACGGCTACCTGCCGAGTTGGGTGCCGGTCGCCGGCGCCATGGCCAGCATCACCCGGAACATGCGCTTCGGTACCGACATCTGCCTGATGCCCTTCAATCACCCGGTGCGACTGGCCGAGGACCTGGCGGTGCTCGACAACCTGTCCGGCGGCAGGGTAGAGATCGGGCTCGGTATGGGCTACGCGCCGCATGAGTTTCGTGGCTTCGGCTTTCCGGTCAGCCGCCGGGTCTCGCTGATGAATGAGGGCATCGAGGTGCTGAAAGCCTGCTTCAGCGGCGAGCGGTTCAGCTATGAGGGTAAGCGCTATCAGTTCGAAGACGTCCAGATCACGCCCGGCTACGTGCAGGAAGGCGGCCCGCCGCTCTACGTGGCGGCCATGTCGGAAGCGGGCGCCATGCGCGCCGCAGAGTACGACACCCACTTCCTGCCGCAGGGACTCAAGGCTCGATCCTACGATCCCTGGGTCGCCGAGCTCGAGCGCAGCGGACGGCAGACCGCGGACTACCGGGTCGGCATCATCCGCAGCGTGCTGGTCACCGACGACAAAGAGAAAGACTGGCAGATGGTGCGCGCTGCCGAGCGGTATCGCATGGCGCTCTATCAGCGCTTTTTTGAAGAGAGCGGCGAGGGAATCGGCGAGCGCGGTGAGCCCGTGCCGCAGACCTGGATCGTAGGGGATGTGGCGCATTGCATCGACGAGATGGTCAGCTTCATTAGGGATTTCGGCATCACTGATCTGGTGAGCATGGCGGTGCCGCCGGGCCTGGGGCCGGAGCAGATGAACGGCTCACTGGAACGTCTGTTCCGGGATGTGGTGCCTGAAGTCAAACGGATTGTCGGAAGCGCCTGAGCGCGCACTCAGACTAAGACCCAGGTCACGTCCGCGCGGCACCCGGCGTCGCACAATGGCGGCCTGCGCTGGCAGCCGCCGGCGCGGGGACAGCAGAGAGACAACCATGTACGCAGTTGAAGAGATCAAGAAGCCTTCGGGCAAGAGCGCCATCATCGTCAAGCGCAACCAGAAGCTGGTTGGCGCCGCGTCGATGCCGTTCATCCGCTGGATGCACGAGCACGTGCCCTCGAATCAGCTCTCACCGGAACAGATCGCCATGGTGAAGTGGTTCGAGCAGAACAAAGTTCACTAGAAAGCCAGCCAGCAAGCACCGACCGCAGCGTTTGGTCGCGCGCTAGCGGGAAACCACCCTGAACGACCACCAGCCCTCCTGCCTGGGCGTGTCCGTTGGTCGTCCGAGCTTGGCTGCCCGGGCGATCCAGGCGCGATCAAGGGTGGCTGGATCGGTGACCCGGGTGACGGAGACCGGGTAAACGGTGTCACCGGCACGAAGCCGCGCTTCGGGATTACTCAGCACGGCGGTGGACCAGTTCTTGCCATCACAATTCGCGCAGCTCAAGTAAAGCTCGCCGTTGTCCGCCATGCAGTTCAGGGTGATGGAGTGCGGCAGCAAGCCCCCGTCCACCTGGATGTAGCAGAGACGAACGGCTTCCATATCGTTTGCGAAGCTCCAGTCGGTTACCGGCTCGCTGGCTTCCTCGCCGAGCAGGTAGCCGCCGGAAATCCGTTCGCAGGGGCAGTAGAAAAACCAGGTCAGAAAAGCGACCACGGCAACGGCTGCCAGGCCGAGCAGCAAGGTCGTCATGGCGATGCCACGCATTGAGTTCATTTCCCGTCTCCTCGTAAACGCTGTCCGTTCGGGTTACAACATACCCGGCAATTTGACCGGCTCGCAATGAGAGAGGAACAGGGCGATGAGCGACAATGACAGCGAAGACCTCGGCAAGCCGCCACCACGCTGGCTGCTCAAAGCGCTGACCCGGGTCAACGTTTTCGTCTATCGGGCCAGCGGTGGCAGGCTGATGAACAAGCTGGCCGGTGACCCCATCTGCCTGGTGACCATGACCGGGGCGAAGAGCGGCTTAACCCGAACCATCCCGCTGATGTACGTGCCGGACGGCGATGCCATCCTGCTGGTCGCCTCCCAGGGCGGCGCGCCGACGCATCCGGTCTGGTATCACAACCTGGTGGCGAATCCGGACGTGGTGATCGAAGAAGGTGGCAGGAAGATGCCGTTGCGAGCGCGCCAGGTGGACCCAGAGGAGAAAGCCCGACTCTGGCCGATCTGCGTCTCCCACTACCGTCCTTACGAGGACTATCAGCGCCGCACAGACCGTGATATCCCCGTGTTCCGCTGCGAGCCGCGCTGATCCCTCGGTTTCTGCCCGAATACGGTCAAATAGGCTGCACAAATGCCCGGCGCGTGATCACGTCCGAGGTCCGGCTGGGAAGTACTTAACAGTGTGAAAGCCGCGGATTCCCTAGACTTGGGGAGGTTAGGGAACCAAGAGCGGATCTCGCATGGAAGCTGAAGCGAGCCTGGCCGGGCTCAAGAAAACGTCGGTCGACAACCTGACGGTCGGGATGTACGTCGCCCAGTTGGACAAGGACTGGGAAGAGACGGATTACCCGGTGCAGGGTTTTTACCTGCGCTCACGGCAGGGCATCGAGCGTCTGGCCCGGGAGTGCATTTACGTTTACGTGGACCCGCGTCGTTACGACTCGAGCCTCACCGACGTGAAGCTGCAGGTGATCTCCAAAGTCCGCAAGATGCCGGACGAGCCGAAGGCCAGCAACGTTACCCGGATCCAGCCGCGCAAGCCGCGGGTCTATCAGGACAGCGTCGAGCTCGGCAAGGAGCTGGAGCCCGCGAAGACCTCGCTCGAGGATGCGGTAGACGTGATGCGTGGCTGCGTCGGCAAGCTGCAGGCGACCGGCGGCTTCGATATCGATGAGATCGAGCAGGCCATCAACCCGCTGGTTGCCAGCGTCATGCGTAACAAGTCGGCCATGGCGGCCCTGCTGCGGATGCGGGCGCTGGATGACTACACTTTTTCCCACGCCATCTCCAACGCCGTCTGGGGCGCGGTGCTCGCCCGTCAGCTGGGCTTCCCGCCGCCGGACATCGATGCCATCGCGCTCGCCTGCTCGCTGCTGGACATCGGCAAGGTAAACCTGCCGCCGGATCTCCTCGTGCAGCCCTCGCCACCCTCACCGGAACAGTGGGAGACCCTCAAGGGGCACGTGGACGAAGGCATGAAGCTGCTGGAAGAGAACGAGGTTAAAAACAACAAGGTGCTGCTGGCGGTGCAGTCGCATCACGAACGGTTCGACGGATCCGGCTACCCGGCCGGGCTGGCGGGTACGCAGATCCCGCTCTGGGGTCGGCTGGCCGCGGTAGTGGACAGCTACGATGCCATGATCAGCGAGCGACCCTACGCCGAGGCGAAATCCAGTTACGGTGCTGTGCAGGAGCTGCAGAAGCAGTCTGACGTGCTCTATCAGCGCGAGATCGTCGATCACTTCATTCAGGCGATCGGCGTGTTCCCGGTCGGCGCGATCGTCGAGCTGAACACGGGTGAGGTGGGCGTCGTGGTCGCGCAACATGGCAGCAGACGGCTGAAGCCGAAAATCATCCTGCTGCTGGATGCGGAGAAAAAACCCCGCAGCCACCTGGTCGTGGTCGATCTCGCCAGCCAGGAAGCAGAAGAGAACACGACGCTCAGCTGGTGGATCACCAAAGAACTGCCTAAGAACGCGTTCGGCATTGACCCGGCGAAGTACTTCCTCTGATGTCTGATTCCATGAGCACACAGGAGCAGGCAGCGCCCGATCTCGGTGCGCTGATCGAGCAGACCTCCGGCAACGCAGCCTTTGCGGTGGTGAGCCTGCAGAATCTCAGCGAGCTGTCCGGCACCCATGGCCTGGCGGTAGCGACCACTGCGCAGCAGACCTTTCAGGAGCGAGTGGCGGGATCTCTGCGCGAGGCGGATCAGTTCCTGGCCCTCAGCACGGACAAGCTCTGCGTGGTGTTCGATCATCTGATGGACGATAACCACGTGCTGCTGGCCGGGTTGAAGATCGAACGGGCTTTCGAGGAACCGCTGAGCGTGGGGGAAACCCTGGTCCGGCTGGATGTCCGGGCGGGGCTGGTTTACTACGGCGGCCATGAGCGACTCGACGGCATCAGCGTCGATGACCTCTATCGCTTCGCCGAGGCAGCGCTCAGCAGGGCGGTGGAAAAGGACGTCTGCTTCGAGATCTCCTCGGAAGAGGCGTTCGCCCGGATGCAGCGCGACTGGCAGACCAACCAGGAGCTGGACAAGGCCCTGCACGACCACGAGATCACGCTCGACTATCAGCCGAAGTATCGGCTGGAAGACGGTGAGCTCGTCGGCGCGGAGGCCATCGTGCGCTGGCGCAAAGGCGGCCAGATCATCCCGCCGCAGGATTTCATGCCGGTGCTGAACGAGGCGCGGCTCTGGGACCTGACGCTCTACAGCCTGCGCCGTGCCATCCGGGAGATGGACAGCTTCAACACCTCCGTGCCGATCGCCATCAGCGTCGACGGCCGGGTGCTGCAGCATCCGGAGTTCTTCAACGCGCTGCGTTCAGAAATCAGCATCTGGGGCGTGTCGGAAGGGCGGCTGTCGCTCGAGGTGCGTGAATCGCGGTTCGACGATCAGCACACGCTGGGTGCTCTGGAAGAGCTGCATGCCCTCGGCATCTCGGTGGTGATGGACGAGTTCGGTCGCGGCAGCGCCTCGCTCGAGAAGCTCAGAGATCTGCCGGTAGATGAGATCAAGATCGACCGCTCTTTCATCACGAACCTGGTGGAGGACGAGCAGGATCGGCAGATGACGGCAGCCATCATCGATCTGGCTCATCGCTTCGAGAAGACGGTGATCGCGGACGGGGTAGAGGACGCGGAGACCTTTCTCTATCTCGCCGAGGCGGGCTGCGACGTCGGCCAGGGTTTCTATATGGGCGCGCCGCTCAATGAAGCTCAGTTTGCCGAGCTGACCGCGCTCACCTGAGTTCGGTCAGAAAACCCGGCCTTCCAGCGGGCCGATGACCGCCCAGTCGACGACGAAGGCGATCACGGCCAGCACCAGAACCACCCCCATGATGGCGCCGATCAGGCGCCAGCCGCGGAAGCGTTTCTCGGCAAATTCGTCCGTCTCGTAGCGGGGCGTTTCTGCTGTGTTTTCAGGGTGTTGGGGGGTCTGATCGGTCATTCGCACATTGTAGCCTGCCGGGCCTGGCGGGGGAATGTGCTTCCTTGACGGACCTGGGTGCGATCCAGATAATAGCGCGCCTCTCAGCACCCGTAGCTCAGCTGGATTAGAGCACCGGTCTACGAAACCGGGGGTCGTAGGTTCGAATCCTACCGGGTGCGCCATTTTTAGGGGCTTTCAGGAGAGTTGGACGGCCTAAGGTAACCAAAAAGTAGCCAAAAACGTCCTTGCAAGTAGCCCCAAACGTCCCATAATGTCCTCTGAACCCCGGTTGCTAAATCAACCGAGGTTTTCGCGTGTTCCAGAGGGCGAATATGGCTTCCATAAAACCCACCGATTTCATCAAACCAGATGGCACGAAGCTCTACCGAGTACGTGTTAATCGCGCTCGAAAGGGCATAAAGGTTCAGAAGTATTTCCGGCTTAAGAAGGACGCGGAGGAATACTGCCGCGAACTTGAGGCCAAGATTAGAGCCGGTGACCCGATAGCGGGCAACGTCGTCGTTTCCCGCACCTTCAAAGCTGCTGTAGATGAATACCTCAAGCCCTTGAAAGAGGGTAAGCAGCTGCATCAGCCAAATGGCGAGCCTCTCAAATCCTCGACAGCCAACGACAGGCGACAACGCCTCACATGGCTCTCAGAAAACATCTACGGCGAAGTTTTATTAAAGAACTTCAGCACCGCCGAGCAGGTGGTCGATCTACTAGACGACCATCAAGAGTGGGGATCGCGTGGCACACGGGGCAACTACATCTCTGCTATGAGCGCCTTATTCAACTGGTGCTCGTCTCACAATCCAAAATACATGACATTCAACCCGCTGAAGGACTACGAGCAGGTTAGGGGAACTAAGCGGCGTGAGAGGCTCTGGACGGAGGCTGAGTGGAAACGAATGCTGAAGGCTGCAGACGCCCGTGAGGACCATCTGGGACTGTTTCTGCGCGTCCTATGGGCTACGGGGTGTCGGCGCGGAGAGGCGCTCAGCTTGCGCTGGGTGGACGTAGGCAGCGACACAATCATTGTAGATGGCGGTGAACTAAATGCTGTTTCGTTCTACTTCGCCGAGACCAAGAACGGCACTGCCAGAACCACTTTCAGCGCTGATGAGGAATTAATGTCCCTGCTGGGGGAACACCGAAAGAAGTGGGGCAACCACAAGCTCGTTTTCCCTCCGGCTCATGGGGATGAATGGTCCGCTGGTAAGCCGTTCAGAGAGGCAAGACAGAAGGCCAAGCTGGATAAGACTGACGAGAAGCATGGTGAAGCGCTATCCATGCACCACATCCGCCACACCTGGGCAACGAATCTAGGAAAGAAGGGCGCGACGCTACAACAATTGATGGCTGCCGGCGGTTGGAAAACCCAGAGCCAGCCACTTAGGTACATGAAGGTTCAGGAAGAGCAGGCCAAAGAGGCTGCGGGATTGATGGTATGAGTATCTTGGAGAAGGTGAAGCAGTATGGCCGTGAGGACATTGCCATTCAGCAGTTCCTCTACGACGTCGATGATGGCAAAGCTCCATCTAAGAAGTTGTGCAAGGCCGTTGCGCAGATGCTTGTGAAGTACCAAGCGCACCGACCTGTGATTGATGGGTGGGATGTCCATGAATATCGACGTGTCGCAATGTTTGTGGCCGTAGAGATGAGGCGTTCAGAAGACGGGCTGCCTGTTAGCGAGGCTATTGAAGAAGGTCTTGCGACGTACCCGGAAGAAGACATTCGTAGGATGAAGCGTTGGTACGCGAAAGGGGAATACCGTGAGTCGAAAGAAGAGGCCCAAAGACTAGTGCGGGAAATCGCCGAGTCAGATAGGGCAGAAACCTACGCCTGGGCGATTGGGCTGATGACGATGGTTGAGTCTGGAGCCATTACCCTAGAGTAGTTCAACAACTTTGGGGGTGTTTCGCTCATGCACCTCCAAGCCTCCCACATAATCCGTTTCTCGCGTAACAAACAAAAGGACGGATTCAAGTGAGCGAAGAAACTGTTGAACAGGATGAGTTCGACGAGCTGTTGCGGGAAGCAGTGCCTGCCCGCCGGTTCCGAGAGGCTTATCCAGATATGCACTCCTCTGATGGCGCGTACTGGGGCGAGCTGAAAGACCGCCGCAACAACGGATTGGCTGATGCCGGTGCCGTTATTGAAAAACTCCTTCCCGGGAGAACCAAGCCGCAACTATTGATACACCCCCGTAGGTATTTCGGGTGGCTGCGACAGCATTCCAGGATTAGTAAGAAGGGATAGAACAATGCGAAAACCCGCCACGGACGGGCAGGCATCGCATAGTTCGAACAGCAAACGAAGTATAGCACCTCCCTCCTTTCAACATTTGGTTTCTGAAGCCGAATCCCATGTCACATGGCGTTACAAGCTGCGTGAACTACCGGGAACCAGAATCTTCATCTCACCAACTCCACTTAGTCGTGCTGAAGCCTTTGAGGCGATAGCCCACAGATATGGCGCTGAGAGAGTTACGGAGGTGAAGCAATGAGATTCCCTCCTGGCTACTGGGTACGCATTCAGATCCGTACCAATCCCGAAGCGTTTTATGAGGGGTTGAGGCAGCGTGCCGCTCTTCGTGAGAGGTGGGCTAAATGACACCTCTAGAAACAGTTCTCGCCCGACTGGGCCACGTGCGTGAAGTGAACGGTGAATACGCTGCTTCCTGCCCCACTGAATTCCACGTACACGGTGATCGTTCCCAAGGATTGAGAGTGAGAGAGGTAGAGGACGGCACGGTGTTGCTGTTTTGCCACGCCGGATGTTCAACGGAAGAAGTTGTCGCTGCGCTTGGCCTTGAGGTGCGCGATTTACGGCCTTCAGCCCCGGCCGCTGACCGCGCCTCTGTGAATCTCCGCAAGGTGTTTGAGTGCATCCGTGAAGACCTCACTGCGGTGGAGATAGCTGCTGGCCGAATCGTTAACGGTAAAGAGTTCAGCGAGTCCGACATTGATTGTCTGCACATGTCCGCTAAGCGGATACGTGGTGCGCTGAGGGTTGTGAAGTGACGGACAAAGAAACCAAGGAAGTGCTGGAAGAGGCCGGTGATCCGATGGCCTGGAAGAGGAAGTTCAAGGTGTCGAGAGAGAAGCTCGAGCAGTTTCAGAATCAAGAGATGTTGGAGCCTGGGTTGTTTGGAGCAGGGCAGTACAACGCTCTGATTGCGGAATCCAATGGCGCAAAGACAACGATTGTCATGTCTCTCGCGCCTGGTTGGGTGAAGCGGGGCTACAAGGTCACCTACGTAAATGCCGACATTGCCGCGAATGATGCTCTAGAGGCGTTCGATCAGGCGGAGGAGGGTGGCTTTGACCTTCTCTTACCCGACTGTGCGGATGGTGGGGTCTCAATGAGAGATGTCGTGGACGGGCTCGAGAATGCCCTAAGTCTGGACGTTACCTTTGATAGAGAAGTGTGGGTATTCGACACGCTGAAAAAGATGACCGATGTCATCGATAAGCGGGCTTCAAAACGTCTCTACGAGACCTTGAGAAAGCTCACAGCGAAAGGGATGACCGTCATCGTCCAGGGACATGCGAATAAGTACCCAGATGCGGACGGAATGCCTGTCTATGAAGGCACTGTCGATCTGAGAACCGACTGCGACAACCTCATCTACTTCATTCCTGATCACCACGAAGACAAGTCCATCACCGTGTCCGTTGTGCCGGATAAAAAGCGCGCCCCACTGGAGAAGATGTCTTTCGAAGTCTCCCCCAATAGAGAAGTACGACGAGGGGATTTCGTAGATGTGGCGACCATGCTGGCACAAAAACGGAAGCTCGCGGACGACCATTCAGCGATTGAGGAGATAGAGGCTTATCTAGAAGAGGGGGTGAAGGTTCAGACAGACATTCTCGCTCATCTCAACGCTCGATTGAGTGTTGGTAGACGGACTGGGGAGCGAATTCTCAAGGACTACTCAGCCAAAGACGTCGGGGAAGAACTCACAGAGTTTAAGCGCTGGTACTCCCAACGTCGGATGGATCACAACAGCATCCAGTATTGGAAGAAGACCATACCCCCGTACAAACGTACAAACGTACAAAGTACCCCAACGAAAGTAGGTGAATCAGGGGTGTTCGATGAGTGGATGGCCCATGAACACTGAGGTTTGCACACTATGTACACCTTGTACGCTTTGCACACTTTTGCCACTTATCACTTTGTACAGGGGTTACTCCTTTTTGCGCCTCGTTGGGTTGCTGACTGCAAAGAACAGGCGAATTACAGCCCTGCAAGTGCACGGTGAAACAGGATGAGCGCCTACGAAGACCCTTGGGCTGACACCGACGAGCCTGATGAACTCCAGAAGGCGTTATCGAGGTGTCACTGGACGCCGCCTGAGCAGGTGGCTGAGTGGTTGAGACTCTCGAAGGAAAAGCAATTAGGGCAAGTTGCGCCAAAACCTGGCTGGGGCTTGGTTCAGTGGTGCAACGGAGACGGACTCAGTCCTGAAATATGTTCACGTTGGATTGTGTCGCAACGCAACACAGAAGAGCCTAAGTCGATGATGTTGCAGAGCAGCAACGAGGGTGAAGCTGCCCATAATTCTGGGGAGTTCGCTAAGTGATTGAGTTGAAACAACTATCTCAACGGACTGCGCATAACACCGATTTTGTTAAATTGAATATGGTTCATTCACTCAGCCCGTTCGGCCAGTTCTGCCACAAGGCTATCGGTGGCGTCTTGGAGGGTATCGAGCGGGTTTTCCTCACAGTAGTTCTCGAGGTACTTCGTCACTGCTGCGCTATCAGTAGTAGCCAGGTTGGTGTGTTGGCTCTGAGCGCTGACGTAGCCCTGCACCCAAGAGTACGGGACCATGTAGGCGGCCAACGCAGCCGCCTTGTGAAGCTTCTCGAATGTCTCCTCAAGACCGAATTGTATAATTCCGTCGGATACTTCGAGTTCTCCGACTTCCTTAATCTCAAGTATTTGTCCACAGGACAAGTTGCCTGCTCCAACCGTTGTTGGTTCGGCCACTACCTGACCGCTGACGAGAAGAAGGGTTAAGAGGATGGCTCGCATATCAGTTACTCCGTACCGCTCGTCGATATCACTCAGCCAATTCGACTACCAAGCTGTCGACTGCTTCTTGGAACGAATCCAGCGGGTTCTGAGCGCAGTGCTGGGCGAGAAACAACGGTACCGCAGGACCTTCTGGCTCAGACAGAGCGGTGTGCTTCCCCTGTGCCGTTACGTAGCCTTGCGCCCAGTGAAGGTACGCCATCATCGCCATTTCCTGAAGGAGTTCCTGCAGTTCCTCAACGGACTCCATGCCCTCAGGAACTTCCACGTCAGATGGCGCAAATACAGTGAGAAACTCCCCGCATGTTTCATCACCGAGTCCGCTTGCAAGGCTGTTGCTGCTGATCAGAAGAAGCCCTAGAAGGATGAACCGCATATCAATAACTCCGAATCTTTATCGATGCTAACAGGATAGGTGCAGAAGACATCTGTTCACGAACAAACACCCGCTCAAGGAGGAGCTATGACGAAACTTGAAAGACAACTAGAGGAAATCAGGCTTAAGAAGAGATTCACATCTCTGACAGCAGAGCATCTGCGACAAATTTCAGCTACCCGAGATTGGCTGGAAACGGTGTCCGTTGAGGAAGTAATCGCGAATCCTGCGTATCGCCGGGTCATTCTAGAAGACATCAACAGGCTGTTAGTAGACACAGAGCGCTTTGAGCGGAAATACGAACGATTCGAGTGGGAGTTCGGTGCATAACTACTCGATATGGCAGGCTAAAAGGACGCTCGCCAACTGGGTAACGAGGACGGTTAAACCAGTCGATTACGCCGTTATTTCCGAGCTCCTAGAACGACGTGTTCTAGATAATCCTCCCATCCCCTTTCACTTCGATGCGGATGAGTGGGTGATTGGGAGGTATCGGTATCCGGATTTAGTCGGATTTTGGTATCTCCAAGAACTGGTGACCCACCCTGACCAGAAGCTGTTGTTGGGGAAGCGAGATGCTGTCACTAAAGCTGTTCGTAGAGCATTGGACGAGCTGCGTGAGGTGGAGATATACAACCACTTCAACACTCATATTCACACCGGACGTCATTGCTACTACACAGGCCCTGGCACATTTGTGCCGTTTGCCTGCGCGGTCGATGAGGATGATGAAGAATGTGCCCAATGAGTAGTGGTGTTAGTCATGGACTTCAAAGACATTCTCTCCGATGAGGAGATTCAGGCGTTCCGAATCCAAGTATTTGAAGATGCTGCTAGGCAGCGTTACGCAGACTTCGATGATGTGGTTAGTCCGTTCGCTCAAAGTGCGGATGAGAAAACAGCTAAGAAGATAATGAGCGCCTCTGATCCAGCGGAGGCGGCTTATCGAATGGCGACAGCTGAACCCAGTTTGGATGACTACATAGGTGGAGACATCAATGAGCGTCCGTATACGGATGAGGATCGAAATACTGTTGCCGGCGTGAATCTGAACGAGCAGTGGCGAGCAATGGAGAACGAGCTTAAGGCTCGAGAGGCGAGAGCAGAAGAAGACAGGGACAGAGAGATGATTGAAAACCCGATCTTCCCGGAAACAGGGATGGATGTGTGATCAACCAAAAGCAAGAAGCGTTTCTGAAAGTCGCAGAAGAACTCATGGAGTCCTACTACAACGAAGTTGGTTCCAAGAAGTCGGAGACAAAGGCCGACGCGGTTCGATATGTAAAGACGCTCTGTGAGCGAGTTGGCGCCAAGTTTGAGCGATGACTTGGGCTAAGGGGCAGAGTGGCAATCCCGCTGGACGCAAGAAGGGTTCGAAGAACAAGTACTCCCACCTCAAAGCGGAGTTTCTCGAGGCGTTTGATCGTCTTGGTGGCGTTGATGGTCTTGTAACCTGGGTTGAAGAAGACTCGACCGCAAGGCGAAAGGTCTTCTACGACTGGATCGTTCGTCTCATGCCGAATGACATCAGTATTGAGACAGAGAGGCACTCGATCACGGAGTACAGCCCTGAAGAACTGGCTGCACTAGCTTCAAACAGAGCGGCGTGATTTCTCCCGCTGAAGCGAAGGCAGAGATTCAAGCCAGAGTCGATGCGAAGGACTCTCTTCTCTCATTCTCTGAATACACCCATCATGACTGGCTCACCGGAGACCACCATAGGACTATCTGCGAAGCGCTAGAGGCGGTTGAGAGGGGAGACATAGACCGGCTCCTGATCCTCGCGCCGCCTCGCCATGGTAAGTCTGAATTGTCCTCTAGGCGCTTCCCCTCCTGGTATCTGGGTAGAAATCCGAATAAGCAGATCATCCAAGCTGCACACACAGCTGAGTTAGCTTCTGACTTCGGAAGAGACGTACGAGACATTCTCACTTCTCTAGAGTATCGAAATGTCTTCTCAACCGAGCTCCACCCTGGTTCCCGAGCAGCTGACCGCTGGCAAACAGCTCAAGGTGGCAGGTACTTCGCAGTAGGCGTTGGGGGCGCCCTGGTGGGCCGTGGAGCGGACTTGGGAGTTATTGACGACCCAATCCGCAGCTGGGAAGACGCCAACTCACAGAGCTTCAGAGACAGCCTGTGGCGCTGGTATACCTCTGTCTTTCTTACCCGACTCATGCCCAAGGCTGCTGTTGTTGTATGTCTTACTCATTGGCACGAGGACGACTTAGCCGGAAGGATCCTCAGTGGGGACGATTCGTGGCATGTCGTTAAGCTCCCCGCACTAACTGATGGCAAAGCCCTCTGGCCAGATTGGTATGACGAAGATTCACTCCTTCGGTGGAAGTCCCAAGCCACCAACATGGAGTGGGAAGCCCTCTACCAGCAGAACCCTCAACCCGAGACCGGTACGTACTTCGAGCGTCAGTGGTTCAACCGGTACGACGAGAGGCCAGAAAACCTCCGGATTCACATCTCAACAGACTTTGCGGTCTCTGCAGGGGGTGGGGACTACACAGAGCTTGGTGTCTGGGGAATAGACGAGAAGGACGATCTATACGCTCTCGATTGGTGGCGAGGTCAGACCACAATGGACAAGTGGGTGGGTGAGCTCTTTCGGCTTCACAAAAAGTGGGACTTCCCGTGGGTATGGTGCGAGAAAGGTGTGATCTTCAAAGCGGCTGAGAGCTTCATCAAGCGACGGTCTCTTGAGGTTGGTCAGTACCCCTATTTAAAGACGATTAACCGCTCGGCGGACAAAGAGGCTATGGCCAGGTCGTTCCAAGGAAGATCCTCAATGGGAAAGATCTACTTCCCGAAAACCGATTGGGCTGATTTAGTCATCAATCAGTTGGTGGGGTTCCCAGCGGGTAAGTATGACGATGCTGTAGATGCCTGCGGACTGATGGGCCTGGCATTGAACGAAGCTGGGCGAGCCTTCGCACCCAGGCAGAGGGATGAGTTGCCCGAATCAGATGCTTACCGCTCGGACTGGGTGTTAGGAGACAACACGAAATACAATTGGAAAGTGCTGTAATCCGCCTATAGCTTAAATTTTCTGCGAATAGCCAAGATGAGTAGTGTTATTGCGGTCAGACTGAAAACCGTCTGTAGGAGTGAGACAGCAAGCACCCAACGATAGCCATCCCAAAACAGCGTCTTGGCGCTTTGAACCCCTGACTCAGACCAGATGAAAAAAGGTCGCGTCACCTGGCTGGCACTAAAGATAAGGGCATCGGTAACGCTATCGGCGTCGACTCCCCAAGGATGAAGACTGAGATAGACGCCGGCTGAGACAAGATAAATGAGGAGTAACGCCAGTAGCGGGGCTGTCGCACTTCGTCCGTATCCGGAGATAAGGCGATAGCCAAGCAGAAAGAACTTGTCTGTGAACGATGTCTGTTTGCTGTAGAGCTTGGAATCTAGTTCTAGTGCGTGGAAGTGAGATTCTTCATCTATTGCGCGGAGATCGCCCATTATCTGCTTCAGACGGCGGTAGGCGGACTTAGCACCCTTTGATCGAGTGTTTACGAAACTACTTAGGTTGAAGGTCGTACCTTCGTGCACTTCGGTGTTATAGAAGGTTGGGGCGGTCTCGAATTCTGAAACGTCTGTGAAATCGGCCGCTTCTCCGAAGACGGTGTTGTCGAAGTTTACGAACTTGTACGTTCCCCCCAGCTGGAACAGGCAGGCCATAGAAGCATTGTTGAGACGAAGTGAGGCTTCAAAAACACCTGTAAGTTTGAACTCCCCCTCGCACCTGGCGTTCGTAAAAGTGACCAACTCATGAGCTCTTACGTTCAGTATGCGGGTGTTGGCGAGCACTGAATCCGAAAAATCAGCTCGTGCCAGAAACTCGATGTTCGTTCCAGAGAACTCGTCTAGAGATACTGCTTTGAACAAGGCTGGCTCTTGGAAATGTGCGTCGACCAACTCGAAGGCTTTCGCGGATACCGATGAGAAATCAGCAGTACCTCGAAATTCGGCAGCTCGAAGGGAAAATGCTTGAAAGGTTCCGTTGTTCAGATTCGCTTGAGAGGCAACTGTAAGGTCGAAAATGTCGACTTCCTTGGAGCACTCAACCTTCGTAAACCCAAAGGAGTCATATTCAGCAGCTGCGATTTGCAGTCGCCCTGCGAAGTGGCTGCCTGCGAAATTGGTGTGTAAAGAAGTGACTTCGACAAACGAGACGTCACCTGTGAACCTACAAGAATTGAAGTAAGTTGGACCCTTGAAGCTGCAATAGGTCATGCGTAAAGAGTGATGGAATTTAGAAGATCGAAAGTCAGCTAGTTCTCGAAACTGACAGTCCGAAAACGTCACGGATCGACGAAAGTCTCGTTTGCTGAGGTCCAGCGATTCGAAAGAACACTCCATGAAATCGAGATGTGCATTGACACTTGGAATTCTTTTCCACTCTTCATCGAAGGACACACCGATCCATACGATGGCTAGTTCTTGTTGGCCGGCTTGCTCAACGTATGCGCGAACGAGATTACCCCGTTCCGTAGCGTGAGAGGTCTCCGCTGAGTGGAAAGGGCAGAGCCAGGTGTCGTCGATTCCGGGGCCTGGGTTCGCTGTTACCCAGCACTGATCGGTTCCATCACATCCATAACCAGTAGTTTGAGAGTAATTCTCGTAGTGAGAGTGCCTAAATGAGCATCGGACGGACATATGGTTTGGCAGGTCTCTGCAGTCAGAGTGTTTACCGAAAATAACATGCCGGGCACCTACAACGACCGAATCGTAGGGAAGGCGCGCTAAGGCTACGCTGGTGCTATAGGTTCCTCTGGAGGGACGACGAGTTCGCCGACTACCACGCGACCGTTCTTCGAGAACATTATTGCCTCCATGGTATAGAGCGTGCTCGCCGCATCGTTGTAGCTAACCTGAAGGCGGGAGTTTCCCTCTGGAATATCCGTTACCACCAAGTTGATATCGGCCTTATCCCTAATTCTTGTTGGACCAAACACAATTAGACCATCGAGTCTCACAATCACATCGATTGCGGGTTGACCATGATTCACTAGCGTGAACACCCGCCTGTCCCCCATAACACTGCCACCTGAGAATTTCAGCCGTGGTTGCTGCGTAGCTACAGCGCGCTCGAATTCTTTCTCTAAGATGCTGGCCTGTTTCTCCAAGGCGGCCGTGTTTTCTTCCAGTTCCTTACGTTGAAGCCTCAGTTCTTCAGACTGCATCCAATAGCCGATTACCAGCCAAAGAAAGGCTAACGGTGCGAATACGCCTGCCAGCGCATCACCTAACTCGTTCATAGGAACGGTTTGTAGCCACCACCAAGAAGTGTTGTCGTATCTGGCGATTGTGATGAAACCTAGATATCCAATCGTAAGAACTGAACCGGTAGCTAAGAACTTCGAGTTTGACTTCATACGCGACCTCCCTGGGCGGCATGATAATCTCTGGTGCAGAGGAGGGGCATCAACCCGTGCTAACTGCAGGACGCAGTACTGGCTAGCTACTCCTCAATTGTGAGCCGTCAGACCATCGGGAAACCATGCAGACAATCCAAGAAATCTCGGCAGAACTCACTGCGAAAGCGAAAAGCGCCCGATTATGGGCTGCCGTATGCCTCGCATCTCTGATTGGCGGCATTGGCTTTGCGATCAGTTGGTTCACCACTAGCACAATTGAAACGGTGACGGACATTGGCGTCTCTGCTCTAACACAGGTGCAGGACACTCTGGGGTCTTATCATTATGTGAGCACGGACAATACACATATGATCGCGATGGCCCTCTTATCTGAGAGACTCACTCCTGCCTACGGGGAAGTGCCGATGGAGTTCGTTGTTGAATTCTCGAATCGCTACAAGAATGCGGAAGACAAGATCGAGGCAGCCTACGACAGAGCTTGGTCAAATTGGAGAGATAGTGCTGGCACGATACAGGAGGGGCGCGCAGCCGCAATCGCTGCAGAAATTCGGGACTGGCCCGAGATACGGGGGCTTCCATTTTGTCTTGAACAGATCGGTGAACAGCGCTGGGATTCGACGCTTGGATGGTTTGCAACTCGGCGTGGCGGTCCTCTCGCCCGCTTTCCCGTAGACGAACTTGCGAGGTTCTGCATTGCGGATTCAATACTGCAGTCAGAGGACATGGCTCCCCTCACTGATCGACTGGAGGCGTTCGGTGCCAATGAGTCTGATGTTTCTGGTGTGCTCTACATCTTTAGTGAACTTGAAGAGGTGGGCACGACCCTTCATCGGATAAGTGAAGAGCAAAGCTACATTCGAGAGTTGGTTGATGAAGTGCTCGTTGATGCAGCCGAGATTAAGGCTGACGAACTCGGTACTGTTGCTTGGATTCAGATAGCTGTCACACGGATTGGAGCAGTTGGGCTGGCAATCTTCGGTGTGCAGATACTGATCAGCTTCTTCCGATATTTCATGAAGACTGCCGCCTTGTACGAATCCCGTGCCGTAGCACTTCTAGCATTCGACGATGATGAAGATAAAGAAGCTATTCAGAAGTTTCTGACTGCCATCAGACCGGAGTCTGTGACGTTTGGCAAAGAGCCAGATGCACCGATTGAGCAGGTTGTTGAAATGGCAAAAGCCTTGCGTAGCTAGATGGCCCGGAGGTAGTGAAATGCCATATGTAGCGTTGTTGTTGCTAGTGCTGGTGTCACTATCGGTGCGAGCCGAGACCTTCATTGTTCACTGTCCGTTGGGGTGTCCCAGCAATCCAAACCCAAATGACTTGGTTGTGAAACACGTCTACACGCTCTCGAACAACCAAACGACAAAATTCGCCGACTGGGTCGCCTACGAGGTCAATGTGCTGAACTTCGGTGACTCACCGGGTCGTGAGTGGGCTTCAGATCCGTTCTTAGACGACTCGCAGACCTTGGAAGAAGACGACTACTCTGGCGCGTTCAGTGCTATTCGCGTTGATAGAGGCCACCAAGCACCCCTCGCATCCTTCGCCTCGTCTCTCTACTGGCCTGAACTCAATGAGCTAAGCAACATCACCCCGCAGGCCACTGCGCTGAATCAGGGACCGTGGAGGGATCTGGAGATGGCTGTCCGGGCGGCAGTCGGCTTCCGCGAGTCCCTATACGTGTTTACTGGCCCACTCTATGAATCTCCGATGCCGCCTATGCCCAATTCCGAGCCGCACACGGTCCCATCTGGATACTGGAAGATTGTCTATGACCTGGATGGAGACGCCGTGGGATTCGTGATGCTTCAGAGCTCCGCACGCTCAGACAACTACTGTTCTAAGCGTGTCCCTCTGGACAGTATTAGTGGGAGAGTGAGTTTCTCCATCCCTAATCTAAATGAATCAAGCGCAATGCGGGCGCGCTTAGGTTGCTGACGTGAATATTGAGGTTGCACAAAGACGTTGGCGCGATAGCGGCCCATTGAGTCAAGATTCCCTAACGCTGTTGCTTGATTGGAGGGAGGCGAGTCTCACCAAGACACCCGACGAGCTGGTTTTCGCTGCTTTCGTTCGTAGTCTGACGGAAGAGCAGCAGAGCGCTCTAGCTGAGCTGATGGCGCTGGTTGATAAAGACGAGGCGTTCCGCTGGTTCTAACCAACGGGCTTTGGTCGCAAGAAACATCATTAGGTTTGTGGCGAACTGCAATGCGACTCGATCTCTTTCTCCAGTTCGACCATGTCTTCTCCAACTTGTCGCGCTATGGACGCGACGGATTCAGACATAAAATCTACCTTTTCTGGAGGAACACTAGAAAGCTTGCCCAGGTCGAGTTCTATCGCTGCGGTCTCATCCCAGGGGCTGCCCCAGTCGTTTACGCCCACGTGGATTGCTCTGACAGAGTCACAGATGATATCCGCCGCTGTATCACGCTTAACGCTCATGGAACCGACAACTTCAAGGTATGCGAGCGCTGCATCTAGCGCACGACCTTGTGCGGCGTAGCATATCCAGATTCCAAGACCAGTCGCATCCGAGTCGTCTCCGAATTGTTGAGCATACGCGAAGCCTTGTACGCACTCGGCTGCAAGGCTTGTCGCTGCATTGTGGAACTCTTGGATTGCTATTCCGTCTCTGAGGGCGACGATTTCGTCCAACATCTCGCCGGTTCGGGCGACGGCTTGTTCCGCCATTTCTTTCGCTTCCGTCGCACGGGCAGCTTCTACGGATGCTTGGTATGCCTGCCATGCGGTGATAAATACCGCTGGTATCGCGCAGATTGCTGCGACGGCCACCAGAACCTGCAATCTAGACCAGAAAAATCGCTGATCTCGGTTGCACTCGTGACAGACAATCGCTCCCTCGTTCAACCCGCTACGGCAAAACCGACAAGAGGAAGTAGACTCACTTGGCTCTGTTTTTTGCGTCATCAGGCCTCCCCCTCATCCTTGGATCAACTACGCCAAGACATACTACTTCGCAGGATCACTAGCAGGAAACCTGCCTGAGATCGTCCGCAAGGGAATATTCTCTGTTGGCGGATTGTCAAACAATGAAGTGGGGAGGCCAATTTTCTAGTAACCAAAAAATAGCCAAAACCATGCCCCTTATCTCCCAAATCAGCCAATTAATAGATTGGCTAAGCTGTTGATTAATAAAAGACATACCTTAGGAGGCGGGCGATGGCTGTCGATTCGTCAGTTCTACGAAACCGGGGGTCGTAGGTTCGAATCCTACCGGGTGCGCCACTTCCTCCCTGGTCAACCTCGCGATTCGTCAACGTGTAACGGCAGCAGGATGGAGAACGTCGAACCCTCACCGGTCACGCTCTCCACGCTAATGTCACCGCCCATCATGCGGCAGAAGCGACGGCTGATCGGCAGGCCGAGCCCGGTGCCACCGTAGTCCTTGGTGGTCGACTCATCTGCCTGCGAGAACTCGTCGAAGATGTGATCCAGCTTGTTCTCAGGAATGCCGATGCCGCTGTCCGACACGGCGATGCGGATCCAATCTTCATGATCGCGTTCGTCCCTGCAGACGGTCAGGTGGATCTCACCTTCCTGAGTGAACTTTGCCGCGTTGCTCAGCAGGTTCATCAGCGACTGACGGACCTTGGTGACGTCTGCGCGCATCTCGCTGATCCCGTCATCGATGCTGACGTGCAGCACGTTGGCGTTCTTCTGAATCAGGGTGTCGACGGTGGCGACCACGCTGTTCACCATCTCCGGAACGGCAAACTCCTCGAGGTAGAGTTGCACCTTGCCGGACTCGATCTTCGCCAGATCGAGGACGTCGTTGATCAGTGCCAGCAGGTGGGTGGCGGCGCCATGTATCTTGGTCAGATCGGCCGCCGCTTCCTCGTTGCCGTCGTCTTCCGCATCCTCGAGCAACATCTCGCTATAGCCGATGATGGCGTTCATCGGGGTGCGCAGCTCGTGGCTCATGTTGGCGAGAAAACCGCTCTTTGCTCTGCTCGCCGCCTCCGCTGCCTCCATGGCCTGCTGCAGCTCGATGGTGCGGCTTGCAACCGTCGCTTCCAGCTCTCGGCTGTGCTGCTCGAGCTCACGGTTCTTGCGCTGCACCTCGGCCATCAGCTCCTCACGGGACTGGCTCTGGATCTGCTTCTCCTGCTCGGCGACGAACGCGTCGGTGATCTCGAAGGTGGGATCCGGGATCGTTTTGAACGCCCGCACGGACCCAGCCACCGTATTCGACGGTATGAGCCGGTCGAAGAACGCATTGAGGTTGGTAAAAGAAGGAGGTTTGCCCGGATACTCCAGATCGAGAACGAGCTGTGGCGCAGCCTGCTCATTGGCCAGCGCCACGCTGATGCCGGCCTTGCCGTCCTCCGTTGCCAGCGTGCGGGCAGCGGTGGAGATCGCCGTCGACAGTCGGGTGGTCTGGATCGGGTCGAAACCGAGGGCGCTCGCCAGCACCCTTATCTTGTGGCGGGCGTCGTATACCGACCGGTTGTGGTCCAGCGGGATGCGACCGAGCTCGATCATGCTTCGAACCTCACGGCTATGCAGGCAGCGTCGTCGTAGTCTTTGCCGAATCTCTGCACGATGTTTCGCGCGATGGCTTGCGCGGATTGTTCCAGCACCCCCGGGTAATCGGCGAGGGTGAACCGGTCTTTGACGCCGTCAGTGTACAGCAGCAGAACGTCTCCCGGCTCCAGCTGCAGCTCTTGCGGCAGCGGCGTTCGCATCTGCTGGCCGATCACGCCATCACGGGATATCAGCCGGGTTTCCGCGGTACCCAGACGCCGGACAGCCGTGTTGCCGACACCGGCATAGTCCACCCGGCCGCCGGCGCTGATCCTGCAGAGGCCGGCGGCGGCACCCCGGCTGCCCTGCAACGCGTTGTGCAGCCGCTCGAGCGTAATGCTGACGTCCGCCTCGGCCGAGTCGTTCAGCACCTTTTCGATGGTGCCCGTCAGCTCGTGGGCTTCGGGCCCGTGACCGAGGACGTCGACGATGGCGGCGAACAGACCGTCATCCAGCTGCTGGACGACCGTCGTGTCACCGCTCACCACCTCTCCGGCACAGGGTCGTATGTGGCTGGCATGCTCCAGTCGCGAAGCCTCGGCTACAGCCATTTTGTCGCCGTTACCTGAGTGCCGTCGGCGGCAGAGGAGCGCAGGGAAAACTCGTCCATCATGCGCCGCACCCCCGGCAGGCCGAGCCCCAGGGTGCCGCTGGAGCTGAAATGGTCGCTCATTGCGGCTTCGCAGTCTTCGATGCCCGGACCGCGATCGATGGCCTCTACCTGAATCCCCCGACGGCCGACCTCCTTGACGCGACGCAGGTACAGCTCGCCGCTGCCCGCGTACTTGAGGATGTTGCGGGTGAGCTCAGAAACGGTGGTTGCGATCATCTGGCTAAGCGTCTCATCGAAGCCGGCCTGGCGGGCGAACACGGTGGCCTCCAGCACGGCGCGACTGGCGTCTGCGTCGGAACGTATCTCCCTGTGCAGCTCCGTGCTCAGCTCGACTCTCCGGGGACCTGTTGCTCAGCCTCTGCTGTTTCCGTTTCGTCGTCAGCGCCGGCTGCCTCATCAGGTTCTGCAGTGCTCGCCGGCAGCAGCAGCTCGAACGCAGCGTCCAGATCGACGGCTGCCTGAATGTCCCCAACCTCAATCCCGGTATCGATGAGCGCAGATACCACGCCTGCCCGCAGGCCAGAAAGCACCGGGGTGGCACCCATGACCCTGATCATGGCGGTGATCTGCAGGATGGCGTCGAACTCAGCGGCATCCAGGGTGTGCAGGCCTGACAGGTCCAGGATCACACCCTGGCAGCCGGACTTCTCGAGCTGACTGAGCAGGTTGTCGCGCAGGCGGGCAAGTACTGCCTGCTCGAGATCGTCCTGGATCGTCGCCACTACGATCCCGCGACTCACCTGCATGGCTCCACCGAAGCTGTCCAAAACGTCCCGCACATCACTTCCAGAAGGGGGGCTATGATACTCTTGCCGCTGCCTGGTTGCAGGCAGGACGTCATTACACCGGGACTTCAGGGAAGCGATGCACTATGAGTGAAGCCATGAAAAACGCCATGGCGGCTGACGATGTTTACGCCATCTATCAGGCCTTGAGCCGCGTGCAGGCGATCATCGAGTTCGACCTTGAAGGGCGCGTGCTCACCGCCAACGACAACTTCCTGCAGATTTTCGGTTACGGCCTCGACGAGATTGTCGGCCAGCATCATCGGCTCTTCTGCGAGCCGGCCTACGCGGAGTCAGCGGAGTACGCAGAGCTCTGGAAGGATCTGCAGCGGGGCGAGCATTTCGAAGCGGAGTTCAAGCGGCTGGCTAAGGACGGGCGGGAAATCTGGCTGCGAGCTTCCTACAATCCGGTGATGGGGGACGACGGCAAACCCGTCCGGGTGGTGAAGTTCGCGACGGACGTGACCGCGGAGAAGCTGCAGACGGCCGAGTTCGAGGGCAAGATCGAGGCCATCAACCGATCGCAGGCGGTGATCGAGTTCGAGCTCGACGGCCACATCATTACCGCCAACGACAACTTCCTCCGCATCTTCGGCTACGAGCTGGATGAGATCGTCGGCCGACACCATCGCATGTTCTGCGAGCCGGGTTACGCCGAATCCAGAGCTTACGAAGACTTCTGGCAGAAGCTCGGTCAGGGCGAATACGAGGCGGACGAGTTCAAGCGGCTCACCAGAGATGGTTCCGAGGTCTGGCTGCAGGCGTCCTACAACCCGATCCTGGACGTGGAAGGGCGCCCCCGGAAGATCGTGAAGTTCGCCACCGACATCACGCTGGAGGTGCAGAAGCGCAGCCTTGCGCTGCTCGAGATGTCGACGCCGGTGACCAAGATATGGGACGGCGTGCTGTTTGCACCGGTGGTCGGCATTGTCGACTCCAAGCGTGCGGTGGACATCATGAACAGAGCCCTGGCCAGCATCGAAGACACTCGGGCGAGCACGCTGCTGCTCGATATCAGCGGGGTGGCCGTGGTCGACACCGCGGTGGCGAACCATCTGATCAAGATCGCAAAAGCCGCCGTGCTGATGGGCTGCCGAACCATGATTTCCGGCATCTCGCCTGCAATCGCCCAGACCATTGCCTCCCTGGGGATTGATCTGGGATCCGTGCAGACCACCTCGACGATCGAGTCGGCGTTGCGGGAGTCGATCAATCGCGGCGGCTGAAGGTCGGCTAAGCAGCTGCGCGTTGAGCGCCCGCATCGGCCCCAGGCTCCGTAACGCCATCCAGTGAAGCCCTTCAGGAACATTCGCGCCCGCGCCAGGTACCTGCTCGATCGCGCCTTCGATCGCGAGTTCGCGGCACAGCTGGGCCTGTTTGTGATGCTGGTTGTGCTCGTCACCATGGTCGGCACCACGGTCGTGTTCTTCGGCCTGTTCTCCGAGCGCAACGAAGCGGTTGCCTCCATTCCCAGAGATGTTGATCAGGGCCTGCTGGACGCGCTCTGGTGGTCCATGAACCACGTGCTGGCGCTGCCGAAGTTCGAGCGCATGTACGGCGCCTCGCCGATCGTGCTGTTCTACTCTTTTCTGCTCTCGGTGATGGGCATCGCCGTGTTCGGCACCCTGATCTCGCTGATCAACAACTACATGCGCAACCGCGTGGAGGCGCTTCGGCGCGGCGACACCCCGGTGCTGGAGCGTGGCCACGTGCTGGTGCTGGGCTGGAGCGGCGTCACCGTTGCCGTCCTGCGGCAGCTCGCTGACCTGGCGCCTGGATCCCGGGTGGTGATCCTGGCGCCGCTCGACATCGACGATATGCGCGAGCGCCTGCGGGTCGCCGACATCCCGTTGCTCGACCTGACGGTGATTCTCCGCACCGGCGTTACCAGCAACAAAAGCGAGCTGGTCCGGGTGGCCGTGCGGTACGCGGAATCGATCATCGTGCTGGCAACCACTCATGACGACAGCGAGGCGATCAAAACCCTGGTGCAGCTGGCGTCGCTTGACGACTGGGCCAACGGCCCGCCGCCGGTGACGGCCGAAATCCGCGAGGAGGCGAGCGGAGACATCGCCCAGATCGCCAGCGGTAACGGTGCCCATATCGTGACCTCGACTTCGCTGATCAGCCGGGTGATCGTGCAGACGGTCCGCAATCCCGGCCTTTCTTCCGTCATCAGCGAGCTCGGCTCGATCGCCGGCAACTCGATCGTGGTGCAGTTTGTTCCCAACGCCGTCGGCAAGACGGTGGAGGAAGTCGTCCACCACTTTCCGGCTGCGATTCCCGTCGGCATCAGCTGGAAGAAGGAAGAAAACGGTCAGGAAACCCAGGCCGTGGTGCTGAACCCGGAGCCGGACTTCGATCTTGCGGAAGACGATCGGCTCGTTTTCATCACCCGGGAACGACCAGTGTCCTATCAGCCCAGCGGTTTCCAACCTGATGGCGCCGTTTCGGATTCGCCGCCCCAGGTACCCCGAGTGCCGGAGCGAATCCTGCTTGTGGGGGCGAGCAGCCTGCTTCCGGACCTGCTGGCGCAGATCGAGAATCACGCCGTTCGCGGCACGAGGATTACCGTGCTGGCGCCGGAACCGCCTGCGCAAGTAGAAGCGCAGGCCCTTGCCGGGCGCCGCGAGGCCTTCAGCAACATAGAGATTGAGTTTGCGGAAGGGGATCCGGCCTCCGCCGCTGCTTACGAGGCGCTCTCGCTCACCGGATTTGATTGCGTCGTCGTGCTTGCGAGTGCTGAGGGCGACAGCGATCCGGATACCCAGACCCTTCGCGTGGTGCTGCGGATTACGGATCTGCTGGCCAGCGGAGATCAGTCGACGCATCTGGTCGTTGAGATCACCGACGAGGCGAATCGAGATATGTTCCGCAATCTTGCCGTTGAGGACATCGTCGTCAGCACGGACATCGTCAGCATGTCCCTTGCTCAGGTGGCGCAGGAGCCGATCCTCGGGCCGATTTACCGGGAGCTGCTGAACGCGGGTGGGGTGGAAATCAGCCTGCGCGCCCTGACCGACTATCTGCCGGCGGGCGGGACCTATCGGTTCGATGATCTTGTCCACGCCGCGCAGCAGAAGCTCGAAGTGGCGCTTGGCGTTGCCGCGGCTGGCGGTGGGATTGACCTGAATCCGGATCGACACGCCGAACGTGAGGTGGGTTCAGACGACCGGATCGTCGTGCTGGCGCAGCAGATTTACCAGTAAATCAGCTGGCCGGCAGCAATGCCGTGATCTTCCCCAAGAGGCGGGAGAAGTTAACTGGCTTGGTGTCGTAGTCATCACAGCCTGCCTCCCGCGCCCGGGCTTCGTCTTCCGCCATGGCATGAGCGGTCAGCGCGATGATGGGGATGGCCTGGGTTCCACTGTCTGCCTTCAGGGTTCGGATGGCTTCCCAGCCATCCATCACCGGCAGGCTGAGGTCCATGAGGATCAGATCCGGGGCGCTGGACTGGGCGGCCTGCACGCCGGCCTGACCATCTGTGGCGATGTCGATTGAAAACCCCTTGCGTCCGAGTCGTCGAGACAGCATGTCTCGATTCATCTCGTTGTCTTCGACCAAAAGAATCTTCGCCAAGTCAGCTCTCCAGTTTCTGTGCCCGCATCATGCCACACACGGGGTCGACAGTTGGCAGCTGCGCAGGAGAAAAGCTCGGCCGAGCGCCTGTTTCAGCTGAGGTATCCCTGATAGCTCAGGAACAGTCCGAGCATCGCCCACAGCACACCGATCCAGCGCACCAGTCCCGTCTGTTCCAGCATGCGGCTGCCCACCTCGGTGACGAAGTCCGGCGACAGGACCCGCACAGCGCCGCCAATCAGTAGCGCCCAGCCGAACAGGGTGATGATCACCGGCCATCCCCAGTACCAGATGTTGTGCACGTTGACGATGAGGAGCCCGGCCAGCAGCGCCAGCACCCCGGAGATCAGGATCAGCGGCTTATCGGTCAGGAACTGGCGGGAGAGCGCGAGCAGGGCGTCCGGTCGCCAGATCATCGAGGCCGCCAGCAGGAGGACGATCGGGCCGAGCAGTTTGGCTATCCAGATGGACATGACAAGACTCCAAACGAAGCTGCGCGCAGCATAACAGGAACGATCTGGCTGTTCAGACGCTCTCTAGAGGGTGGCATCACTCAGAACGGAGCGGGCCATGGCCAGCCGATCCCGGCGTCTGCCGGGCAGGGTCTGCCAGTAATAGGCGAGGGCGCCGAGCGCAATGGCCAGCGCCCAGGCGCGACCGAGCTGCCACTGCAGATCGTCGACCTCGAGCGTGTCTCTGAACAGCGCCCGCGCCGGCGGGTCGAACAGTTCCCAGGCACCATGCAGCTCGATGGTCGGGTCGCCGATGGCCAGACCACCGAAGTCCAGCACCGCAGCCAGGTTGCCGTCTCGAAGCAGCAGGTTCTCGGCCACCAGATCGCTGTGGTACCAGCGATCGGCTGTGACTTCCGAGGCGCGGGGAAGAGCCAGCGCTTCAAGCCAGACTGCCTCAGCTGCGTCCAGATCCAAGCCAAGGTCCGGGACCTTCCTCAGGTGCCTGACCGCGCGCCGGAAGGTGGCGTCGTGCTCCGAGAGCGGCCGCCCGCGATAGGCGCGCAAACCCGGATCCGACCTGGCGGGCTCTGGTATCTCGATCCGCTGCAGCGCGCGGATGAAGGCGGCGAGCGCGCTGGCCAGCACGGAACGGGCAGGATCAGGCGGGTCGCCCGGTTGCCAGACTGACGGCAGGTCACCTTCGAGCCAGCCGGTGATAGACCAGGGCTCCGGGTAGCCTGCTGCGGGTCTGCCCAGCGCAACGATCTCCGGCACCTCGACCGGCAGCTCGTCGCGTAGCCTGGGCAACCACTTCCGCTCTTTGCTGATGCCGGCGCCGCTGTTGGGTTGCCGCGGCAGGCGAATGAGCAGCTCTTCGCCGAGGCGAAACAGCCGATTGGTCGACCCGGTGGCGCTGAGCGCGGCGATGGGCAGCGCTGCGTATTCGGGGAACTGACTGCTTACCAGCGCGCTGACCAGCGACGGGCTGATCGCCAACTCGTTGTCGTGCAGCGGCCCGCTCACGTCCTACTGTCGCGGGATCAGGTGCAGCCGGGTCTGACGGCCGTTGATGTAGCGAACCGACTGGCCGTCGAAGAAAGCGTCTTCCTCCAGCTTGATACGCATCGGTGGCGAGAAGCCCGGCAGCTCGAAGATGGCGGCCAGCTCGATGGAGTGCGCGGTATTGGGGTAGAGCGGGTAGTCGCCCTTACCGGGCACGCCGCCCTGCTGATCCCACAGCCCGATGGTCGGGCCGGCGGCATGGCCGTGGTAGCCGATCGGGTGGGTATAGATGGAGGGCGTGATCCCTTCGGCGACCGCAGCAGCGCGAGCGGCGGCCAATATCTCGTTGCCGGTCCGACCGGCGACGAAGTTCTCGGTCAGGATGTCCTGCAACCGGTTGCCGGTCGCAAAGGCCTCGGTCAGGTAAGCGGGTGCCTCTGTCTCCCCGGGCTCGAGTACGTAGGCATGCTGCTGCGTGTCCGTGTTCAGGCGCAGGTAGGTGATGCCGAAGTCCACGTGCAGCAGGTCGCCGGGTTGGATGACCCTGGCTGGGGCATCGGTTTGGCCCCGGCGCTGGATGCTGACGGAGGGGTGGAACCAGCTGGTCAACTTCAGCCCCCGCACCCGTTCCCGGTACCACCACTGCACGTCGGCTACGGTCGTGACACCCGGTTGGATAACCGCTTCGGAGAGCCCTTCAGCAATGATCTGATGGGCGATGGCGCAGATCTGCTGGTAGACGATCATCTCCGATTCCGTCCGGGTCTCGAGCCAGCCGATGGCAAGCCCTTCAGCGCTGGTGAGTCGCGACCGGAGTTCCGGGGCGAGCGCTGCCTGCAGCAACTCGTGCTCGGTTGTCGCCAGGCCGTCGGCGAGGGCAAAGTCGGCGGACAGGTTGATGCCGATCCGCGCCGGGTCCCGCTCCTCGATGAGCTCGGCGAGCCGACGCCACTGGTCCGGCTCTGCCTCTGGATCCCAGGCCTGCTTAAACACCTCGCCGACGCTGTAGCGGGCAACCGCCAGGGTCTCCAGCGGTTCGCTGCCACCGGGATCATGGATCAGCAGCATGGTTCGTCGCCGGGCCGACAGCCAGGTGGCCGGCAGCATGGTTTTCAGCACCGGATCTTCGTTGTACTCGCGGCCAATGATCAGCCAGAGATCGATGCCTTCGCGTCGCATCAGTGGTGGCAGCACCGTCCTGACCCGCTCCTCGAGCCAGCGGTCGACCACCGCAGCGCGGTCCTGCATGTCGAGTATGTGCGGCATGCCTGCGCCGGCCGCGTTGCCCGCGACGGGCAGAGCCGTGCTCATGATCAGGGTCAGGGTGAGGCGAAGTGTTGTGATCATTCTGATTGGGCTCTTTGTTGTTCTTCTGCGCTGGTGAACGGTTGCACGAGCAGCCTGGCCAGGTACTGGTCAGCCGGCGTATCGAAGCTGTTGGTGCCGATCGCCATCTGCACGTGGCCGCCGGCAGGTTGCGCCTGGTAGGTGCCGAACAGGCGATCCCACCATGGGAGGTTGAAACCGAAGTTGCTGTTCTGCTCGGTGACGATCACAGAGTGGTGCACGCGGTGCATGTCCGGGGTGACGACGACCAGGCGAAGCAACCGGTCGAGGGAGGCCGGGAGGCGCAGGTTGCCGTGATTGAAAAGCGAGGTGCTGCTGAGAATGATCTCGAAGACGAGGAAGGCAATGGGCCCGATGCCGAGCAACACGATGGCGGCAGATTTGATCATCATCGAGATGATGGCTTCGAGCGGATGAAAGCGGACGGCCGTCGTCACGTCGAAGTCCGGATCGGTATGGTGCATACGGTGCAGGCGCCAGAGCCACGGCACCTTGTGAAAGAGGCGGTGCTGGGCCCAGATCAGGAGATCCAGCGCCAGCAGCGAGAGCGCGAAGGTGAGCAGCGCCGGAGCGTCGAGCAGCGGTAACAACCCCCATCCGGCTTCGCTGACAAATACGGCCAGGCTGACGCCCAGCATGGGGAAGAACACTCTCAGCACCAGGATGTTGATTGATCCCACGGCCAGGTTGGGCAGCCAGCGGTTGAGCCGCGGCAGGCTGAGTGGCCTTCGCGGCGCGGCCAGCTCGGCGCCAACGATCAGCACCAGCAGCACGGCAAAGAGCACGGCGCGCAGCTGGATGTCGGTGTCGGAGGTAACGTCCATCTATGGTGCATAATGCGCGCCCGATCCGCCGCTTGCCACCGATGTCGACAGAACCGCAACGTATCCTGCTGGGCGTCAGCCTGATGTCGGTGGCCATGTTCATGGCGGCCGGGATCGACATATCGGTCAAGGCCCTGACCGGGGCGTTCAACACGCCGCAGATCGTGCTGCTGCGCTCGTTGTTCGCGCTGCCGTTCGTGCTGGTCATCTGTCATTTCCAGTCCGGGCTCAGGTCTCTGGCGACACCGCGCTGGGGCTGGCAGATCTACCGCGGCCTGCTCACCGCGGGCGCCAACTTCGGGTTTTTCTACGCGCTGGCGCACGTGCCCATCGTCACCGCCCTGATGCTGAGCTACATCGGCCCGGTGCTGATCGTTCTGCTCTCACGGCCGCTGCTCAAGGAACGGGTCGGCCTGCACCAGTGGCTGGGAATCAGCGTCGCATTTACCGGGGTGCTGGTGGTGCTGCGGCCCGACTCGCTGCACCTGCCGCCGGCGGCGCTGGCCATATTCGGCTCAGCGCTGTGCTGGGCGTTGCTGTCCATCAGCAATCGGCGCCTGGCGGGAGAGGTGCCCGCGGGCGTTCTGGCGTTCTACACGGTGCCGATCAGCGCTCTGCTCGCGGGCTTCCTGACCGTGGGCGAGTGGAACGTGCCGGCGGCCACCGACTGGGTGCTGTTCGCCATCGCCGGCGGCTGTGGTGCCAGCGCCCACCTGCTGGTCGCCATGGCTTATCGGCACGCCAACGCCTCGATCATCGCCCCTTTCGAGTACACGGCGCTGATCTGGATCTCTCTGGCCGGTTACCTGTTCTGGAACGAAAGGCCGGATGTGTTCACCTGGGTCGGCGGTGCCGCGGTGATTCTTGGCGGCTGGCTGGCCATGCGGAGCCGGGAGTAAGCAGGGTACGGCGCCCCGTTTTTCCTTGGTTCGCGGTTCGAACAGGTGTACTTTTCCCACCTGCAAATTACGGCGGGTTTGAGCCAAGTGGACGGTGAGCTTCTCGAGCAGGGCCTGGAGCTGATGCTGGCGGGCATGGGCACGGTATTCGTGTTCCTGACCGTGCTGGTGTTCGCTACCACCGGCATGTCCGCACTGGTGCGTCGATTCCAGCCGCCTGTCGTCGCCGAAACCGACGCGGTCAGCGAGGAAGAGGTTGCCGCGATCACCGCCGCCATCACCCTGCATCGGCAGAAACACTCCAAGTGAGAGAACTGAATGAGTGAAGGAAAACCGCTCGGCATCACTGAGCTGGTCCTGAGGGACGCCCACCAGAGCCTGCTGGCAACACGGATGCGCATCGAAGACATGCTGCCGATTGCCCCCAAGCTCGATCAGGTCGGCTTCTGGTCCATGGAATCCTGGGGCGGCGCAACCTTCGATGCCTGCATCCGCTACCTGGGTGAGGATCCCTGGGAGCGGATTCGGCTCCTGAAGGCGGCGATGCCGAACACGCCCCAGCAGATGCTGTTCCGGGGCCAGAACATTCTCGGCTATCGGCACTACGCGGACGACGTGGTGCGCAAGTTCGTCGAGCGGGCAGCCATCAATGGGGTGGACGTGTTCCGGATCTTCGATGCCATGAACGACATGCGCAATCTGAAGACAGCCATCGCCGCAACGATCGAGGTGGGTAAACATGCCCAAGGCACCATCTCGTACACCGTGTCACCCGTTCACACCATGGATCTCTGGCTGGACCTGGCCAAAGAGATCGAAGACATGGGTGCGCATTCAATCTGCATCAAGGACATGGCAGGCCTGCTCAAGCCGTACGACGCGTTCGAACTGGTGAGCCGCCTGAAGAACGAAACCAGCATGCCGGTGCACATGCAGTGCCACGCGACCACGGGCATGTCCACGGCCACCTACCTGAAGGCGATCGAAGCCGGCATCGACAATGTCGATACCGCCGTCAGCTCGATGAGCATGACTTACGGCCATTCGGCCACCGAGTCGCTGGTGGCCATCCTGAACGAGACGGATCGCTCCACCGGCCTGGATATCAACCTGCTCGAAGAGATCGCCGCTTACTTCCGCGAGGTCCGCAAGAAGTACGCGAAGTTCGAGGGCTCGCTGAGAGGCGTCGACTCGCGGATTCTCGTTGCCCAGGTGCCGGGCGGCATGTTGACCAACCTGGAGAATCAGCTACGGGAGCAGAACGCGACTGACAAGCTCGACGACGTTCTGGAGGAAATCCCGCGGGTCCGGGAAGACCTTGGCATGATCCCGCTGGTAACCCCTACCTCGCAGATCGTCGGTACCCAGTCGGTCATCAACGTGCTGACCGGCGAGCGCTACCAGAACATCACCAAAGAAACTGCCGGCGTGCTGAAAGGGGAGTATGGCGCTACCCCGGCGCCACGCAACGCCGAGCTCCAGGCCCGGGTACTGGATGGCGCCCCGGAGATTACCGGTCGTCCCGCGGACGCGTTGGACGACGAGATGGACTCGCTGACCGCGGAGCTGAATAAGCTTGCGGCGGAAAAGTCGTTCAGCCTCTGCGAGGAGACGGTGGACGACGTGCTGACCTACGCGCTGTTCGCTCAGACCGCGCTGAAGTTTCTCGAGAACCGGGGTAACCCGGATGCATTCGAACCGGCACCCGGCTCCGAACCGGAAGCCCCAACGGCGGCGGCACCTGTCGCCGGCGCGACAGCCAGCGCCGGGGTTTACGACGTCCGCGTCAACGGCAAGTCGTTCACCGTGGAAGTGGCCGAGAGCGGTCAGCTGGCAAGCGTTCAGCCGGCAGCGCCTACCGCCGCAGCACCGGCTGCCGTTGGATCCGGCGAGCCGGTGCCCGCGGCGCTTGCCGGCAACGTCTTCAAGGTGCTGGTCGGCGTCGGCGATACCGTCAGCGAGGGGCAACCGGTGCTGGTGGTGGAAGCCATGAAGATGGAAACGGAAGTTGCCGCGCCCCGGGCCGGTGCGGTCACCGCCATCCACGTCAGCGAAGGGGATGCGGTTGCCGTTGGTGATCCCCTGCTCAGCATCGGCTGACCGTTGGAGCTCATAGCGGAAATCTGGCGGGGCTCCGGTCTCTATCAGCTCACTCCCGGTCAGGGGGTGATGATTCTGGTCGGCTTGGCGCTGCTGTATCTGGCGATTGTCAAAAAGTTCGAACCGCTGCTGCTCGTTACCATCGGCTTCGGCGGCATTCTCGCCAACATTCCCGGGGTCGAGATCGCGACCGGGGACGGCCTGCTGCACCTCGTCTACATGGTCGGTATCGAAACCGGTGCCTTCCCGCTGATCATCTTCATGGGCGTCGGGGCGATGACGGACTTCGGCCCGCTGCTTGCGAACCCGAAGACCTTGTTTCTCGGCGCCGCGGCTCAGTTCGGGATTTTCGCGACGCTGCTCGGCGCTCTCGGCCTCACCGCAGCCGGCCTGTTTGATTTCAGCATTCAGGAAGCGGCCGCCATCGGCATCATCGGCGGGGCCGACGGCCCGACGGCCATCTACGTGGCGGGCATGCTGGCGCCTGACCTGCTGGGCGCCATCGCCGTTGCTGCCTATTCCTACATGGCGCTGGTGCCGTTGATCCAGCCGCCGATCATGAAGCTGCTGACGAGCGAGGAAGAGCGGCGGATCGAGATGGTTCAGCTGCGTGAAGTGTCGCGCACGGAACGGATTCTGTTCCCGCTGCTGCTGCTTCTGCTGGTGGCGCTGCTGCTGCCGTCGGCTGCGCCGTTGCTCGGCATGTTCTGCTTCGGCAACCTGATGAAAGAGTGCGGCGTGGTCGACAGGCTGTCCGACACTACGCAGAACGCGCTGATCAACATCGTCACCATCTTTCTCGGCCTCGCCGTTGGCTCGAAGCTGAGCGCCGATCAGTTTCTGCAGGGGAGCACCCTGGGCATCCTGCTGCTCGGCATGGTGGCGTTTGCCATCGGCACGGCTAGCGGCGTGCTGATGGCCAAGCTGATGAACCGGCTTTCCGCAACGCCCATCAACCCGCTCATTGGCGCGGCCGGCGTGTCAGCGGTACCGATGGCGGCCCGGGTGGCGAACCGGGTCGGTCTCGAAGCGAATCCGCACAACTACCTCTTAATGCACGCGATGGGGCCGAACGTGGCCGGTGTGATCGGCTCGGCCGTGGCTGCCGGCATCATGATCATGTTCACGTCCTGACGGCGGGATCGGTCGAACTCACAGCTTCCGCTTTCTAGACGTGATCGAGCCCGCGCTTCTGCACTTCCGCGCGAACGGCCGTCAGCCACTCGTGGACGCGAAGGAACTCGCGGTTGATGCGCTCGTAGAGACGCACGAGTTGCTCATCCGAGAGGAATTTCATCATGCACCTGGATGGGTTAATCAGTTGCTGAGCAGTGTTTCATCGATGTGAGCGGCGGGTGGTGCCGTCGCGGCCAACTTCCGGTCCAGCCCGACTCCGTAGATTTACCTGCCAAACAGCTGATCCGGGCGTTCACTTCTAGAGCTAACCTGTTAAAATGCCGTGTTTTTCTCACCTCCAAAAACTCGGGAAGCTCATGCTCCGTCGACCCCTTACGACTGGTCTTGGCTTGCTCGTACTGCTGCTTGCTGGCGCTCTGCACGCAGCGGACGAGTATTGGGTAACTGTCGGTAGCTACCGCACCTTCGATAGCGCGGAAACCGCCCGCGCAGAAGCCAGCGAGCAACTGCCCGAATCTTTCGGCGTTTCTGAAGTGCAGCTGGACTCCGGTCTCTGGTACCGGGTGCTGGCAGGGCCTTATCTCACTCAGGAGATCGCCATGCACATTCGCGACGAAGCGGTGCGCAGCGGTTTCAGCAATGCCTGGGTGCTGGCCATGACGCCCGAGTTCGTCTCCGAGCCTGCTGCAGCCTACGCGGACGATGCCTATCGCTACGAGACGTATTCTGACGAGAGCCACGATACGAGCCTGGACGACAGCTACTCCACCGATCGCTTCGAGTCCGAAGGCTCCCGCTACAGCGTGCCGGACTCCGAGCCGGCAGACATCCCCGGCTTCAACGCGCCGATCCGCGAGGAGCGGGATAAGGAACACAAGCTCATCTCCGAGCCGCCTGCGGACTATCGTCTGCATCAGCTGAATCGTGATCAGGCCGCGATTGACTGGTCGAGCCCGTTCCTGCTGGCCAGCAACGAAGCCCATGTCACTGCTGCGGCGCTGGCCGCGCTTGCCGCTCAGCCGGAAATCGTGGCGGCGGATGCCGACATCGCCGCACCGCTGGCGCCCATTACCGTTGATGTTGCTGCAGATGAGCCGCTGGTGCTGCAGCAGTGGGAGCACAAACAGGCCGACGTGAAGATCGATGGCCGGCTCGACGAGACCGCCTGGCAGCACGCGATGGCCATCCGCCAGCTCAAGGTGACCGAGCCCGATACCCTGGTTGCCCCGAGGTACGACACCGAGGTGCGGATCTTCTACACGGAGCGGGGCGTCTACGTTTCCTTCGACATGGAGCAACCGGCGGATACGCTGGTGCGCAGGCTCTCTTCCAGAGACAACCGGGACGTGCAGCGTGACTACGTATCGTTCACCCTCGACACTTCCGGCTCGGCGCGGTATGCCTACTGGATGACCCTGGCCCTGGGCGATACGCAGATGGACGGCACCGCGCTGCCGGAGCGTCAGTTCTCATCGAACTGGGACGGTGCCTGGTGGGGAGCCACCGCGGAGACCGAGCGGGGCTGGTCGGCAGAGTTCTTCGTTCCCTGGTCGCAGATGAGCATGCCCAAGCAGGAGGCTGACGGCCGTCGGCAGATGGGCTTTTACAGCGCCCGCGTGGTTGCCCATCTGGATGAGCGCTGGGCCTGGCCGGCACTGCCTCAGTCGCAGCCTAAGTTCATGAGCTCGTTCCAGTCGCTGGAGCTGGCCAACGTCAATCCGCGCCAGCAGTGGAGCCTCTTTCCCTACGCCTCCGGTACCAGCGATATCGTCGGCGATGAGACGGACTTCAAGGCCGGCCTCGATGTGTTCTGGCGGCCGTCGACCAACACCCAGCTCACCGCCACGGTGAACCCGGACTTTGGCACGGTCGAGTCGGATGAGGTGGTGGTGAACCTCACCGCGTTCGAGGTGTTCTTCCCGGAGAAGCGGCTGTTCTTCCTCGAAGGCAGGGAGATTTTCGAAGCCACGCCGCGCACCCGCAGCTGGGAGCCGGTGACCCTGCTCAACACCCGACGGATTGGTGGCAGCCCGCGCCTTTCCGAAGCGGACGAGGACGAGGACATCCCGATTGAGGAAAGTGGCCAACCGTCGGAGCTCTACGGCGCCGGCAAGGTGACCGGTCAGGTGGGCGGCGTGCGCTATGGGCTGATGGCCGCAGCAGAGCAGGACACCACGCTGGCGAATGAGGACGGTGACCCGGTAGATGCGTTCGGCCGCGACTTCGCGGTTGCCCGGGTGCTCTACGAGAACAACGACGGCGGCGCCTATCGTGCGCTCGGCGCCATGGGTACCTTCACCACCCATCCGGACGAAGACGCCACCACCGCGGGCCTCGACTATCACTACCTGTCCGGCTCCGGCGCTTGGAAGCTGGACGGTCAGTTCCTGTACTCGGATCTGGATCTCGAAGGCACCGGTGCCGGCGGCTTCATGGATCTGGAGTACGCGCCGCGTCAGGGGATGAAGTACAAGTTCGCCTACACCCACTTCGACCGCGGCCTCGATCTGAACGACGCCGGCTTCCTGCGCCGCAACGACATCACCGGCGGCCGGATCGCCACCGAGTGGATCAAATCGGGCTTCGAGCGCTTCCGCGATCTGGAGGTGGAGACGTTCATCCGCTACGAGGAAAACCTGGACGGCTACGCCATCCGCAGCGGCATCGGTGGGGAAGGTGAGTTCACGTTGAACAACCTGCACGAGCTGGAGCTGAAGCTGCGCTACTTCCCTGAGCGCTACGACGACCGTAACAGCTTCGGCAACGGCACCTACAAGATCAACGACCGGCCCTCCGTCGAGGTCGGCTACAACACCGATGAGGCGAAAGCGTTCAGCGGCTGGGCGTTTTCGAAGTGGGAGGGCGACGGCGTGGACGGTCAGGTGCTCTCCAGCGGCCTTGGCGTCACCTGGCGGCCGGTTGACCGGCTGAGCCTGCAGGTCGGCACCAAGTATCTGGTTCGCGATGGCTGGCTGCTGCACAACGAGGACCGGTTCATGACCGCTTTCGATGCCGAAGAGTGGCAGCCGGAACTGAAGATGGACTTCTTCCTGAGCGCCCGTCAGGAGCTGCGCCTGAAGCTGCAGTGGGTTGGGATCAAGGCGTTCGAAGACAAGTTCTACGAGATCCCGGAAATCCCGGGTGACCTCGAAGAGATCGACAAGCCCACCGAAGCGTCCGAGGATTTCAGCATCTCCAGCATGAATTTCCAGATCCGTTATCGCTGGCAGATCGCACCGCTGTCCGACGTGTTCCTCGTCTACACCAGGAACGGGCTCGACGACACCACGGATGCCAGCTTCCGGCGGCTGTTCCAGAACGCCTGGGAAGATCCGCTCGGCGAGCAGCTGGTGCTGAAGGTCAGGTACCGGGTCGGTACCTGATCCGGTCGGTCATCCCCTGATCACGCTGGACTGACCTCGCTCCAGAGGTTAGCGTTCCTCCTTCGCCCCGGTGGCACAACTGGATAGCGCGGCCGCCTCCTAAGCGGCAGGTTGCAGGTTCGATTCCTGCCCGGGGCGCCAATACTTCAGCCTGTGAGCAGACGTACATTTACACCGCCTCAGCGTGGGATTAGGGTGATCTAACCGCTGGCTTGACGTTGCAGGGCATGGAAAGACCCGCAGTCTACGACGGCAACGAACAGGATAGGACGGTCGGGGCGAACCTCCGATATCGGGCATTCATCAGCTACAGCCACGCTGACAGTCGTGCTGCGTCCTGGTTGCACAGAAAACTGGAAAGCTACACGCCGCCAAAATCGGTGCTCAGCACGCTGCCCGAGGGTCGTTCCCGACTCGCGCCCATCTTTCTGGACCGTGACGAGCTGCAGACTGCCGGCAACCTGAGCGACGTCATCACCGCAGCTCTGGACGAGGCTGAGTTTCTGGTGGTGCTGTGCTCCCCAGCCGCGGCGGAATCCCGCTGGGTCAACGAAGAGGTTCTCTACTTCAGGCGCTCAGGCCGGGCTGACCGTATTCTCTGTGTGCTTGTGGAAGGTGATCCCGGGCAGCCGTCGACCATCTTTCCGGAGGCCTGCCTGTTCCAGCTTGCGGCGGACGGTACGCTCGATCGGGATGCACCCCTGGAACCGATGGCGGCAGACCTCCGGCCGGGAGAGGACCGACAGCGGGCGATGGTCAAGGTGGCGGCGACCCTGCTCGGTGTTCGCTTCGACGACCTCATGCAGCGGGAGGCGCACCGGCGTCAGCGCTTTCTGGTCAAGGTTGCGACCGGTGCATCGATCGGCATGCTGGTGACTCTCGGCCTCGCGGTCTTCGCCTTTGTGCAGCGTGACGAAGCGGAGCTGCAGCGGCAGATTGCCGAACGGGAAGCTGCAACAGCCAGCCGGGTCACCCGCACTTTAACCACGCTCATCCAGGAGACCTTCACCGAGCTGGTTCGTGCAAGCGCCAGCGAAAACCAGGATGGCCCTAACCGGTTCATCCGTTCGGCGCTCGCGAACACCGTCCAGGTGGTGAACGAGCAGCTTGCCACAGAATCTGATGCCAGCGCCGAAGCGCTCAACGTCCAGGCGGCAATCGAACAGCTGTTGGGTAACGTGAACGAGGCAGAGACCATCTGGCTGAAAGCGCTCGTGGCGGCAGACCCGCACAGCCAGGCAGAGCTGCTGTTCGAAATCCAGCTCAGCCTGGCGGAGCTCTACAGCCTCAGAAACGAGCCGGCGCGCGGCGTACCGCTCATCGAAGCAGCGGGTGAGATCCTCGCCACCAGCACCGTCGCGGAGGATCAGCAGCTCATCTATCTGCTGACCCGGGCGGGAAACATCAGTGCGCAGGGCTACTATGACGTTGCGGACGAGCGTTACGAGGAAGTCATCGCCTTTCTCGAAACCCGGGAGGAGCTGTCCACGTCACGACGACTGGATGCCTACAACCGTCTGAGCGTGCACTACAACACCCAGAAACGCCTCGATCAGGCGCTGCGCTGGGCAAACGAGGCCATCGAACTGGCGGAAGCCACCCTGCCGGAAGACTCCTACGAACTCATCGCCCCTCACAATGCTGCCGGTTGGGCCTATCGTTCCAAACGCGAGTTTGAAAAATCCCGTCTGCACCTTCAGAAAGCGCTGGATCTGGCCAGAGCAAATTTCGGTTCCAAGCATCCCCAGGTATCCGATGCTCACAATGCCATGGGCGGCATAGCCTACAGTCAGCTCGATATGGCGGAAGCCGCCAGGCATTTTCGGGCGAGCCTGGACATCACCTCCGGACTTTACGGCGAGGAACATATCAAGGTGGCCGGCGCGCACTCGAATCTCGCCACCGCGCTGTTCGACAGCGGGCAGGTTCGGGAATCCCTGGACCACTACGTAACCAGCATCGACATCGCCAGGGCATTGGGCGATCGCGGTGGCCGGGCGCTGGCGCTCGTGCTGCGCAACAAGGGGCGGGTCGAGGAGTCGCTTGGCCACTGGGAGGAGGCGGAACAGGCCTATCGGGAAGCCGTAGATGTGCGAAACCGACTGTTTGGTGCAGACAGTCAGGTGACACACGAAGCGATGATCCACCTGTCGAACCTGCTCAGCCGTCGCGGCCGGCACGAGGAAGCGGCCGAAGTTTTCGATCAGGCAATGGCTGCCATGGGCGAAGGCACACCGGCAGACGACCCTGGCCTGATCAGCTGGAGTTATCTCGGCTGGCGGGTAGCGCTGGCAGCGGGCGAGGTGGCGAAAGCGCGGCAGCTTCTCGAGGCCCTCGTCGTCGACTCTGGCGAACGTCGCAGCTACCGCTACATCGGCGATACCCGCACGCTGTCAGAGCTCGCCTGGCTCTGCCTGCAGATCGGCGAGCTGGAATGCGCCAAGGCGAGCTGGGAGCAGGGTCTGGCGGGGCTGGCCAGCGCGCCGGGGCATCCGGAAGCGCTGTTCCATGCAGCGGTGGGAGCTGCGCTGCAGAAACGTCAGGGGAATACGGAGGCTGCAGCGCTGGAAGTGGGTCGGGTCCGCGGCGAGGTTCAGGTGCGCTATCCCGCGCGGACCGATCTGCTGGCCATCCTCGACAACTGATTGGAGCTTAGGAATCTAAGTTTCCGTCTCTAGGCTTCTGAGCCTTGTGCCGCTGGCTGTTGGCGACCGGCAGCATTAGAAGTCGCCCCAGTTTCTTCGATACCCCGGTAGTACCAAACGAAAAGCTCCATAAAGAACAGAGTTGGCATAGCGAACTGCGATATGTACATGAACAGCATGCCGCCTGCGAGCAGACCAGCAAAGGCCGAACCAGGACCGCCTGCGAGGATGCCTTGCAGACTGATTAGCCTGGTTAAAACGTATGCGCTGGCGATTACCCAGAGCACGTTCATACAGAAGCTAAAGATCTTCGGTGGGTGCTCAACAAGCGCCTGTGGCAGAAAGCTCGTACCTTTTCGAATGCTATCCACATGTCGCCATATGAAATACGCAGGGAGGAGCATGTATCCGATGTACAGAAGCAGTGTTGATGGATTGCTGAGAATGTAGGAACCCGTCGAGCCGCCTACGAGGGTCCAGGCCATCCCGATCGCAAAGCAAAACGTGAAGACTCTGTACATTAGAGTGTTCATGATGACATCTCCAAATCGAAACTGGATCTTCAGCCAACGGCGTTTGCAGATCCGTGTTCTGCGTCAACCTTCGAACTCCGCAGTGATCTGATATAGCCTGCGCGTTCTACAGATGGAGTGCGTGGCTTGAGCAGCGAAAACACCCGGGTACACCTGGTAAAGCGACCGATCGGCGAGGCAACGCCCGATTGCTTTGCCCTGGCAACCGAAACCCCCGGCGAGCTCGAACCCGGCCAGGCGCGCGTGGCCGTACATTACATCTCCGTCGATGCAGGAACCCGGACGATGTTGCGCGGCGAGGGGTTTCATCAGCAGGTGAGTGTCGGCGAGACGATCCTTGCCGGCGGCGTCGGCCGGATCGTCGAGTCGAACGCGGAAGGCTGGGAGGTGGGGCAAGCCGTCCGAGGCGGGCTCGGCGCCCAGACGCTCGCCACTGTCCCGGCAGAACACCTCGAGCGCATCGACGAATCTGTAGCGCCGCTGCGCGCCTATCTGGGTATTCTTGGTGGGTCCACCGGGGTCACTGCCTGGATCGGCATGCGCCGTGTTGCGCAGCCGAAAGCCGGGGACGTTTTTGTGGTGTCCGCTGCCGCCGGCGCGGTTGGCTCCATCGCCGGGCAGATCGCGAAACGTGAGGGTGCGAAGGTGATCGGCATCGCCGGTGGCGCCCAGAAAAGTGAGTACCTCACCGGGCGATTGGGATTCGACGCTGCCATCGACTACAAAAACGAAGACGTGACCGCACGGCTGCGCGAGCTTGCGCCTGAAGGCGTGAACGTGTTTTTCGATAACGTCGGCGGGCCCATACTCGATGCGGTCCTCGACAATCTGGCGATGCGCGGCAAGGTCGTTATCTGCGGTGCCATCTCACAGTACGACGACATGGACAACGTGACCGGACCGTCGATGTATCTGCGCCTGGCCGAGCGACAGAGCTCGATGGAGGGATTTGCGTTTTTCCACTTTCCAGAGAGCATAGGTCCCGCTATGGCGGAACTGACCAGCTGGATTGCAGACGGCTCGCTCGTTTTCGACGAGGAGATCCTCGACGGTATCGAGCGCTACCCCGAAGCGCTTCAGTTCATGTTCAACGGGGGCAACATCGGTAAGCTGCTGGTGCGGGCGACTCCGGAGTAGCCTGGTTTACCTGACGGGAGGGGTTATGAACATCTACCTCAATTTCAGCGGCAGCTGCCGCGACGCCTTCGAGTTTTATCGCTCGGTGTTCGGCGGCGAGTTCGAAGTCATGCAGAAGTTTTCCGATGCACCGCCGGACGCCGGCATGCCGCCGGAGGTTGCCGACCAGATCATGCACGTCTCGTTGCCGATGTCGGACGGTGTTCTCATGGGCAGCGACGTGCCGTCACCGGACGAGCTGGTGAGCGGCAACAACTTTTCGATCTCGCTGACGCCGGATTCCCGGGAAGAAGCGGACCGGCTGTTCGCCGCCTTGAGTGCCGGCGGCGAAGTGGAGATGGCGCTGCAGGAGACCTTCTGGGGATCCTACTTCGGCTCCTGCAGGGACAAGTTCGGAATCAACTGGATGCTGAACCACGACCTGAACGGTTGAGTTCAGGCCGTGGCGGTCCCGCTTATACGCGGGATCTCTCAGTCGTCGTCTTTATCGTCCTTTTCGTCGTCGTCGTCGTCGTCATCGTCGTCGTCCCGATCCTTGGGCTTGGATGGCGGAGCGGGCGGTTGTTCCGGCAGCGGTGGTTCCACACCCGGCGCCAGCAACAGCAGCGCTTCGCTGTCCTGCGTAGCGCCTCCTCGAGCGCCAGCGCCGCGGTCAGCGTTGCTGAACAGCAGGACTCCCTGTTCCGGCGAGTTGCCAGGAAATGCGCCGAAGTCCAGAACGGTCAGCGCCCCGCTGGTTACCGGCGCGATGTCCTCCGTGACACCCAGGAACCGTTCGCCCAGAGGCGTCACGGTAATGGGTCCAGGGATAACGTCACCCGGGCCACCGAAGTAGAAGTCTGTTGCCAGCACCGCGTCGATGTTGACGTTGGTTGCCAGAATATCGCCGGCGCCGAGACCAAGCTGCTCGCCGCACACGCGCAGCACCGTGTTGCCGGTGTTGGTGGCGTGCTCGGCGAAGAAGAACGCGCCGGCGCTCCCGGTCGCCAGGTCGACAACCCAGGATAACTGTCGTCCGTCGACAACGTTGTTCAGCGTCACATCCCGGTTCAGAACGAGATAGTCGCTGATGCCGTCCTGATTGGTGTCCAGAAAGATCTGATGGCTGACGGGGACCAGGTGCGTCTGCCGCTCCCAGGTGTTGATGGCAAACGCCCAGAGGAACTGAGACGAGCAGGTGGCGGGCGGCACGATGAAGGTGTTGATGCCCACCGCACGCAGATCGGGCGTCGGCGACTGCTCGCCCGGACCGCCACCAGGGATGGCGTCACTCACGGCCAGCAGCGCGTAGGCATCGTTCTGGGCGATGCCGGCACCGAGGTTTTTCAGGCCAATCACCTCCTCACCGCCGGTGACGAGTGTCGTCCGTTCCGGTTTCAGCTCGGCCGCCTGTCGCGGCAGGATGTGCCAGGGCACAGCGATCTCGGCACCGCGCCGACTTTCGATCAACAGGTAGCCATCGTACTCCGCGGCGGTCAGTGCCTGGGAGACGTTGCCAACTGAACCGGAGTTCATCGGGTTCCCGGTCAGTGCGGCTGGATCGATGGTGAACTTGATCTGCACCGATCGGCTCCGGCCCGGCGGCACGAACAGCCGGTCACGGTTGAGATTCACCGTAATCGCGCCGCTAGCCTGGTCATTCGCAAAGCGGAAGGTTGGCGTCAGGTAAACCCGGTGCCAGCGCTTGCTGAGATTCCTGATCTTCAGCGTCCGCTTGATGGTTGTCGCTCCGGAGAAATCATCGAAGCCGAGGTTCAGCAGCGGCTGGTTGCTCTTTGCGTCGTAGGCAATGAGCGGCGTCCTTGCTGCCGTGTTGGCGCGAACCTCACCGCCTCCGATACGGGTGATCTCAGCGAGCTCGAACGTGGTGTCGCTGAGGATGTCGCGATAGCCGGTGTTGACCAGCTGAGCCTTGATCCGTGCTGGTGAGCAGTTTCTCCGTTTCTTGCCCTTTCGGTCGTCGTCATCGTCGTCCCACTTATGGTGGCCACGACGCGGCGCCATACGACACTGCTGCAGCACCAGGGCAGCGGAGCCGGCAACCATGGGGCTGGCACCGGACGTGCCGCCAAAGGGCGCGCGGCCCGTGCCGGTAGCTACGTTGGCGGAAACCGAGGCGCCTGGCGCGCCAATCTCCGGCTTGATCGCGTTGAAGGACAGATCGGGTCCGCGAGCACTGGAGCTCACGGTCACGCCGACCAGAGGCACGGACAGCTCCGGTGCAAACTGAACGCGAGCACCGTTGCTGCGCAGCACGTTGCCGACGGCGTTGCTGACGTTGTAGCCGGGGATGCTGATGGGCGGCCCGCCGGCGAAGGCACCATCGAAAGGCGCGCTGTCGTCGATGAGCATGACGATGCCCACGGACCCGCCGGCCAGCTCGATGTTGCGGATCTTGTCGCTGAAGAAGCAGCTGCCGCGATCCACGGCCACGATTTTGCCGCTGAGGTCGTCCTCAAAAGGCTGGCAGCCTTCCAGGTTGATGGGATTGCCGGCTGCATCGCGATCGCCGTACTGAACGACGCCCTCGATGAGCGCAGAGGGTGTCGGCGTCCATGAGTACTTGACCGCATCTACCACGCCGAAGGCCGGCTCAACGAAGTTCATCAGGTACTGGATCGCTGACGGCACGTTAGTCTGCGCCACGGCGATAGCGGACGGGGCGGACGAGGGCGTGCCGGTACAGTACGGCAGATCGCCGCAGTTGCCGGCGGAGGAGACGGTCAGGGCTCCGATGGCAGTGGCGTTTTCCACCGCCGCAACCAGATCGTCGTCAAACGGCTGGCCGTAGTCTGAGCCGAGCGACATGTTGATGATGTCTACCCGATCGGAAGTGTCGCCGTCGCCATTCGGGTCAACGGCGAAGTCCATGCCCAGGAGCAGGGAAATGCCGTTGCAGGACGGGGTCAGCGAGGCGCAGACCTTGACCGCGTAGAGATCGGCGTCCGGGGCAACGCCGTTGGCACCGGCGATGATGTCTGCCACGTGGGTGCCGTGGCCGGCAAATGCGCCATCGACGAGCGCCAAATCATCGAGCGGATCTGGATCCGGCACTGGCGGATCGGCGAACCCGCCGGGACCGGTTGGCCACTGATTGCCCAGAAAGTCGAAGCCGCCGACGACCTTGGCCGTGGGGAAGGTACCTGGCTCGATGATGTTGCCGTCATTGTTCAGATAGTCGTCGGGGTCGCCGGAACCACCCAGGTCCGCGTGGGTATAGTCGACGCCGCTGTCCAGCACGGCGACGCTTACCCCTTTGCCGGTCAACCCGCTCGCCTGGGCTGCTGCGGCGCCGATGTACGGCACGGTTTCGTCCAGGAGCAATCGGTAGTGGCCGACTGGCGCGATTCGCGTCACGTCCGCGTCCAGCGCAATCGCCGGGATCTCGCTGGCAGGCACATCCAGGAACACGGCGTTCAGCACGTGCTGCACGCGGCCGAGCACGCGGACGTCCGCCGCCGCGGAGCAGCGGGCGATGAAGCCGTCCTGCTCCGCCTCCAGCATGAGCTTGTGATTCATCCGGTCACCGACGAAGGCGTCCGGATCGAGCTTGGTCGTTGCGCGGCTGCGCAGACGCACGATGATCTGCTGGCGGCCGGTTGCGCCGATCAGCGCCGGATCGATAGCGCCACGATGAGGGCGCAATCCGGAAGCGTCGGCAACGGCGGCAGTATCGAGTCTGAGGCTTTCGATGGCCTCTGCGGCCGATCCCAGCTCCCGGCCGGAGTCACGCTCGGCGGCGAACGCCTGGCCGGCCAGCAGGCAGACCGCAGCAACAAACAGCCGAACGGTAGGCAGTAGTACAGATCGCATGGTTCATCCTCCCTGAGTTCCCAAAGGACAGACGCTACTACTCCGTCAAGTTGCTGGCAAGAAATACCCGACCCGTCGCGTACAATTCAGTCATGCGCTCGACGATATTGACCCTGGCGACCCTGCTGACGCTCACCTGCACCGGTTGCGTGGATGCTGCCACGGAAGACGCCGATGCGGGCGCGTCCCCTTCCGCATCGGACGATCTCGATCGGCGCCAGGGGCGTGAGCTGCAGCAGTTGCCCGAGCGAGCGCCAGTAGCCGGGCAGGGAACCGTCGGTGAGGTGCCAGAGTCGGTGTTGCAGCTTGCCTTCGACTGGTTGCATGCCAGCACCGGCGTTCAGCAGCAGCAGGTCGAAGTGCTGACGGCTGAGGAAGCAGTCTGGCCCAGCGGAGCGCTCGGTTGCGGGAAACCAGGGCGGACTTATCAGCAGGTGCCGGTCAGCGGGCACCGGGTGGTGATTCGTGCTGAGGGCAGATCGTACGACCTGCGCATTGCCGGTGCTCTGGTGCACCTCTGCGAGCAGGAGGTCCCAGTGGCTCACCCGACGCCCTAGGCCGATCCGACCAGATCGCCCGAGTCAGGTCGTCGCGCTCTCTCAGGCCAGCGCTTTCTCGAACAGCACCAGCAGCCGGGCCCAGGCCCGCTCTGCCTGAGCTTCGTTGTAAACCCTCGAGTCCAGCGCGCACCAGCCGTGCATGGCGCCTTCGTAAACCTCGATCTCTGCCTCCAGGCCGGCGGCGTCGAAGCTCTCGCGAAGAATGTGCTTCGCCTCCGGTTCCCGCTCGTCATCGTTCTCGGCGATGGCAAACAGGAAGCTCGCTTTCATGGTCGGCACGAGCAGGTGCGGGCTGTCTGCGGCATCGGTGGCCAGGCGACCGCCGTGGAACGAAGCACCGGCGCCGATCCGGTCTGGTATGGCGGCGGCCGTGCGCATGGTCATGGGGCCACCCATGCAGTAGCCGGTAGTGCCGATGGGTCGGCCGGTGTCCACTGCGTCCTGGGCATCCAGCCACTGAACGAAGGCGCGGGCGTCGGTGACGTTGGTTTCTGGCGTCAGGGCGCGGGCCATCGGCAGCACTTTGCTCCGGGTGCTTTCATCCTGGAAGCTCTCGCCCGGTTCGACCACCGGCGCGGTCGCCATCCGGTAGTAGGGATTGACCACCAGCACCGCGTAGCCCGACTCCGCCAGGCGTTTGCCCATAAGCCGATAGGCAGGCCGGAGGCCGAGGATGTCGGGCCAGACGATCACGCCTGGGTGTGCACCGCTGGCAGGGTGAACGAAGTAGGCATCCGTTTGCCCGTCCGGCGTTGCCACCGTGACCTCCGACTCCGTCACGGCTGCCGCGTTGGCTGCCGGCGGCAGCGCCATGGCCATGGCCGCAGCGCTGGTCATGGCCGCAAACTGGCGGCGACTGATCCCGCTGCCTTCGTTCGCCCGCAGGTAGCGCTCGCTTTCTTCAACCGTGTTTTCGTCGCACATGTCTCAATCCTCTCTCTGAGCGATCGAGTGTGGCTGCGGCTGCGGCGGGTTTCAACCGCGGGGAGGGTGGGGCTTGCCCCAGCGAATGTCTGCCTGGTTGCGCCCCTGAATGATGCCGTCGGGATGATGGGCAAGCAGCAGCTCGCGCACCTCGGCATCAAAATCGGCAGCGTCCTTTGCTGTCATACGATCCCGCGAGAACCCGTTTCGGGCATGTATGGAGTCGATGTAGTCGTCGATCGTCTGCGAGAAGGGCACCGGCCAGGTGGATCGTTTGCCCTTGGGCTCGAACAGATCGCGGCTGGTCAGCTCGTCGATCAGGTTGTAGGGCTCGAAGTGCTGGTTGGTCGAGTAGCGCTCGATGATCCGGATCAGCTCGCCGTGCCAGGGCAGATCCTCGAGGGCGGTCTGGCTGACCAGGACCAGCCAGCCCTGCGGATCCAGCGAGCCGGCGATGCGCGGAAACACCACCTCCCAGTCGAGCCAGGCCAGGCACTGGGCGCAGATGACCAGGTCGTAAACGGCAGGGTAGGAGAAGGACTCGGCGCTCTGCCGGTGCCAGTGAACCTGCTCGTACCCTGGCTGGGACTCAGCGATGCCGAGCATCGCTTCGGAGACTTCCACCGCATCCAGCCGGTCGACTCGACCAGCGAACGGGATGGCGATCTCTCCGGTGCCTGCGCCCAACTCCAGAACGCGCGCCCGACTCGGCTGCGGCAGCAGTGCTGCGAGCAGGTCGAAGAGCTCTCCGGGGTAGGGCGGGCGCTTGCGGTAAACGGCCGCCACCGCTGAATCCTGAAACTGGGCGCCGTACTCCGGCCAAAGGTGTCTGGGTTTGGGTTTCATCGGAACTCCGCCTGTCCGGGACGGAGCCTACCTCATTTCGGGATCGGTGCACGGTCTGCCTCGATCGAGCCCGATATCATCAGATCTATATGAGCCCAACCAACAGGTATTCAGTTTTATATGCGATATGGATAAAATATGGTTGTATATAAATACGAAAACTAATACAGCGGTGTTATATGCCCAGGCAATCCCGTTCCTATAGCGTCCTGAGTGACGCGGCGCTCGGCAGCCTGACCCAGCTGGGCAGGCGCCTCAAGGAGGCCAGGCTCCGCCGCAACTGGTCGCAGCTGCAGACCGCTGAAAAGGCGGGCCTGTCGGAAAGCTCCATAAAGAAGGTGGAAGCGGGCAGCCCGAGGATCACCGTCGGCGCCTACCTGTCGCTGCTGGACGTGTTCGGCATGCCGGCGGCCCTGGATCAGGTGCTGGCACCCGGCACGGACACCCTGGGCGAAGCGCTGGCCAGAAGCGCGACGCGGCAGCGGGCCGGATCTCCGCGTCGCCGGGTCAGCGATGATGAGGAGTGGGAAATCTGATGGCGGAGAAGCTGTTCGTGCATGTGGACCTGGGCGCCGGCGACAAGGTGCTGGCCGGTCAGCTGCTGGTGGACGAGAAGCGCGGCCGCTTCAAGTACGCGAGGGCCTACATCGAGCGCGACGACGCCTTTCCGCTGGATCCGGTGAATCTGCCCCTGAACGCCGACGTGCACGAAAACCCGCGGACGCGGGAAACGCCGGGCGTTTTCGGGGTGCTGATCGATGCCGGTCCGGACGAGTGGGGCCGGCGCCAGCTGACGAAAACCCGGCAGCCGCCACCGGTCACCGACGTGGAGTTTCTCCTCGCTGCCTCCGGCGAAGGGGTGGGCGCGCTGCACTTCACCGCGGAGATACGTGACACCCCGAAGCCGACGCCCAAGCGCCCTTTCGAGAACCTGGTGCACCTGCAGAAGATCGCCGACGACATCGAGGCAGGCCGGGAAGTGGACCAGAGCCTCGAGCCGTTCTTCTTCCACGGCAGTGGCCTCGGTGGCGCGCGGCCGAAGACGCTCATCGACCACGAGGGCCGTGGCTGGATCGCCAAGTTCAATCGCGAGAGCGATCTGGTCGATATGTGCAAAGTCGAGTTCGCGACCATGCAGATGGCCCGGGCGGCGGGCATCGAGGTGCCGGACGTTCAGCTCACGGAAACCGCACGGGGCCCAGTTGTGCTGGTCGCACGCTTCGATCAGGACAAAGGCGGCCAGCACCACCTCATTTCGGTGGCGAGCCTGATCAACAAGTTCGACATCACCCAGTTCGATGAGTCCGCCATGTCCTACCCGGGGATCAATCAGCTGGCCAAGCGGATAGGTGGCCACACCGGCGGGCTACCCGCCGCGATCTTCAGACGCATGCTGTTCAACGTGGCCATCGGTAATACCGACGATCACCTCCGCAACCACGCGTTCTTCAAGCAGGCGGGTGCGGGTGAGTACGAGCTGACGCCCGGCTATGACATCGTCCCGAACACCGGGCTGCAGGGCTCGCACGCCATCGCGCTTGGAGAGTTCGGCAGCACCCCGAGTCGCGACAACCTGGCGGCTGCGCGACATCGGATGGGGTTGTCAGAGAAGCGGGCGCGCAGCATTACCGAGGAGGTGCTGACAGCAACCGCTGACTGGCAGGAGAAGCTGTCTGACGCCGGCGTCTCCGACTCGGACGTCCAGATCCTGGAGCGTTGCTTCGCTTATCGCTCCGTGCTCGAGAGCTTCGTTACGCCCGGTTAACGTTGCGAGGGGGAAATGGGGCCGCTCTTCGGCTTCTCGCCTTTTGAGCGCCAGCCCTTCTTGTTCTGCTTCGGCGCCGGATCGATCACGGTCCAGACCGGCCCGCGACTGCTGCCCAGGTCGACGTCACCGGGATTGTCCATACCGTTGGTGGCAACCACCTGCACCTCGGTGGCCTCGACCGGGGCGATGCTGGCATCGCCGAAGTGGGTGACCCCGTCGGCATCCACCCAGCGGGCGATCCTGTCGTCATTGGCGTGCGCTGCGCCGAGTACTGCCATCAGGCAGAGAGTGAGCGCTACTCTGCAGACTCTCATGCGGTTTCTCTCAGCTCTGTTCAAGTTGTGTCCCGGAAACGACTTTCCCGGATAGGGCAGGCGTTGCCTATCGTCAAACTGTGACGAAGTTCTAAGTTAAATGTGACGTGGCGCACACTTTACGCAGGCGTGGCTTGAGCACTTAGTTGGGTCTGACGTTAGATATATTCGATATCTAATTGATAAATATAGGGAAAATATCTGAGGTTCCGGAATGTGAATTACTTCTCACCTCATCTGACGACCTTTTCTCACATCTCATCACTTGCGTTGCAATGCCCCTCGGCGCACCATGATCCGGCTTTAATGAACTGGGGGGTTCAAAAAATGCAAACCTCACTGAAGTACATGCTGGCAGCCTTCCTCATGATGGTCGGAGCTTCCGCATGGAGTGATTGCGCCTGCTTCTGCGTGGATGGGGAGCTGGCAACGATGTGCACGGACGTCGGCGAAGCCCAGGACAATCCGAATCTCTGCCCGAACAGCGGTAGCGCAAGCTGCCCGCAGGAGCAGGAAGTCAGCGCCAGTGGCGCTTACGAGGCGCCTTCTGAAGGTGCGGTAGATTGCCGGAGCATCCGGGTTTACGACGCGATCCGTGGCGAGTACGTCACGGCGAAGGCCTGCAACGTAATCTGACCGAAGACTGATCAGGCGCTGCCGCGGGAACAGGACCTCCCAAGTCAGAAGACGCGAGCAGCGCAGACAAGCAAGCAACGATAGGCGTGGTGCGCTAGCATCAGGCCTTTTCGCGTTTCTGCATGTCCTCAGGCTTTCCTCCATCACCCCGGCTCAGCATCGTCGTCCCTGTGCTCAATGACGCAGCGGCGCTCGAGCGGTTGCTGGAAGACCTCTCCACTCATATGGCCCTGTTCGAGACCCCGGTAGAGCTGTTGGTCGTGGATGGTGGCAGCACCGATGACTCCAGAACAGTTGCGTTGAAGTACGGCGCCAGCCTGCTTGATGCGCCGCGGGGCAGAGGCCAGCAGCTCAATACGGGCTGTCGTGCCGCCCGGGGCGACTGGCTCTGGCTGCTGCACGCCGATACCCGGCCGGATGAGGATGCGGTCAGGGAGATGTGCGCCGAGGCGAGCAGAGCCGGCACCGTTGGCTGGGGCGGGCACAGCGTTCGCTTCGATGATGGATCTGCGCAGATGCGGCTGACCGCCGCCCTGATGAACGCCCGGTCGAGGCTGACCGGCATCTGCACCGGAGACCAGGGGATGTTCCTGCACAGGCAACTGCTGGTGAGGGTCGGCGGGGTGCCGGAGCAACCGCTGATGGAGGACGTGGAGCTCAGCCGGCGCCTGAAGCGTCTCTGCGCGCCGCGCTGTCGGCAAACAATGGTGCAGACTTCGGCCCGGCGCTGGCGGCAGAGCGGCTGGCTCACTACCGTGCTGCGCATGTGGCGTTACCGTCTGCGCTACTGGCTGGGTGAGCCCGCCGAGACGCTGGCGGCCGATTACTACCGGAATTCATGAAAGACACGCTGATCATCTTCGCCCGCACGCCTGAGCTTGGTCGGGTCAAAAAGCGGCTGGCAGCAGATCTCGGCGACCAGCGCGCGTTAGCGGCTCATGAGGAATTGCTGCAGCGGGTCATCACACAGACCAGTGGCGGCGACTATCAGGTTGACCTGTGGCTGACCAGTCTGTCAAAGCAGCTGCCCGCCTGGCTCAGCGATGCGGCTTCGGCGCTCCATGAGCAGGGTGTGGGCGATCTCGGCCAGCGCATGCAGCAGGCCATGACGCCGACGCTCACCGACGGCAGGCGCTGCGTGCTCGTTGGCAGTGATTGCCCGGGGATAGACAGGGACTACGTGCTGGCGGCGTTCGCTGCGTTGCAGAGGTCGGAGGTGGTGTTCGGGCCCGCCGAAGATGGTGGTTACGGTCTGGTCGGGATGAAGCGCCTGGTGCCTGAGGTGTTTGCCGAGGAGCACTGGGGCGACGCCCGGGTGCTCGAGCGCGCTCGTGCGCGGGCGATCAGTGCCGGTGCCTCGGTTGCCCTGCTGCCTGAAATCTACGACGTGGACACGCCGAGCGATTGGCAGCGTTACAAGAGAGAGTCTGGGGAGGGCGGTGACGTGGGCGCGTAGCGGTTAAGCCAGCTCAACCCCGCTCTGCATTCTGGGCCAACGACTGAATAAACTGCTCCAGGCGTCGCCGGTCGGTGACGTGCATGCCGGTGAACTCCATGCCGCAGATCACTTTACGCGTGAGCTTGTTGTAGCTCGCATGCCGGACCACTGCCTGAACGCTCAGATCGTAGAGGCTGGGGATGCTGATGCTCGCCGACTCGAGGATCTCTCCGGACTCGAGCGGCGGATGCACCGGGCCCGGGATCGCCACCCGACAGCCACCGGCGGAAATGTCCAGCATGCGTCCTTCCAGAGTGTTGGTGTGATCGCGGTCGGTGGCGACCTTTCGGAACAGGTTGACGGTGGCCGGGTTCGAGTCGGTCCGCAGGGGCAGGTCGTAACGGGTGGCCCGACGCCGCTGCTGGAACAGTGCGTTCGAGGGCAGCGGAATGCGGAAGAAGGGTACGCCTCGATCCTCATCAATCAGGCGAACCTGGTTGCCTTCGCTGTAGAGGTAGAGGCCGTTGGCCCGACCTGAGAAAGCGAAGCGGCGCCTCGCACCCATCAGCTTCAACCCGGATCGCGGCTGCAGATCCTCGATCAGGAACTCGTCGCCGAGCACGTCGAGTACCCGGGCAGTGAATATGGTGGTCTCGTTCTCGAACGTGAGCTTGAGCCCCACGCGCTGGTTTCGCAGCGTCTTCAGAGCCTCACCGATCTCTGCCGGATCCTTCAGGTAGGTCGTAAAAGCGTTGGACTGGTCGTCCTCCACCTTTTCCGTTCGTAGCGCTTCTGCCATGTTCTCTCAGTCCGTCCGCAGTCCATGTGCCCACAGCTCGGCATCCTTTCCAGAAACTGCGTATCTCTCTGGGCCTCATTTTCTAGTTGGGGCGGTGGAAAACCGTTCTGCAGGTCGCAACTTGGCGGCGAAGACGGTGGGGTAGGGCCAGAGTGTGACGAAGTTCACACGATTGCAGCGGGCGCGCTGGTTCAGGCGGCGGCCAGTTCCCGGATTCTGCCGATCATGGCTTTCAGGCCGTTGCCGCGGGTGGGGCTCAGGTGCTTCAGCAGCGCGAGCTCTTCGAACAGAGCTTCGATGTCATAACTGGCAACGTCCGAGCGCTCCAGGCCGTTGTAAGCCGCCAGCACGATGGCGATCAGGCCGCGGACGATGTGCGCGTCGCTGTCCAGGCAGAGCTGCAGGCGGTCCTCACTGTCGAACTCCGCCGTCAGCCAGACCTGGCTCTGGCAGCCGCGCACCAGGTTGTCCTCCTGCTTCGAGGCATCCGGCATGTCCGGCAGGCCTTTGCCGAGGTCAATGATGAAACGGTACTTGTCTTCCCAGTCGTCGAAGAACTCGAACGACTCGCGGATCTCATCGAGCGCTGCGTCGGACATAGTCAGAACAGGCCCAGCTCGAGCTGGGCTTCCTCGCTCATCATCTCCCGGGACCAGGGCGGGTCGAACACCAGCTCCACGTCTACCGTCCGCACCAGCGGTACCTGGCCAACCCGACGCTTCACGTCGGCGACCAGCACGTCCCCCATGCCGCAGCCCGGTGCGGTCAGCGTCATGTCGATGGCGACGTGACCGTTGTCCTGGTCGATCCGAACATCGTAGATCAGCCCCAGGTCGGCAACGTTTACCGGGATCTCCGGATCGAACACGGAAGCCAGCGCCTCCTGGACCTGATCCGCGCTGATCCTGCCGTCTGCCGGCTGCTCGAAGGACAGGTGTTCGGGCTCGAAGCCGAGGACGTCCGCATCCTCGCTGTCGATGCGGGCCATGTTGCCGTTGAAAATCACCGTGTAGGTGCCGCCCAGGCTCTGGGTCAGGGTCACGAAGGTGTTGCCGGGAATGGTGACCGGGTCACCGGTGGGTACCAGGCGGGCAGCGCATTCGCGCGTGGTCGAGATCAGACGTCGTTCCAAGCGGGCGTGCTCAGTCGTCTTTGATCGAGAAGCTCTCACCGCAGCCGCAGTAGCTCTCGGCGCGGGGATTCTTGAACTTGAGGCTGGCGTTGAGGCCCTCGACCTCGAAGTCGATCTCGGTGCCCACGACCAGAGGCAGATCCTGGCGCTGGACGTAGACGTCGATGTCCTCGAAGTGGAAGCGCTCATCGTCGGCCTCCGGGCCGTCGATGTAGTCCAGGGTATACATGAAGCCGTTGCAGCCGCTCTCCTTGACTCCCAGGCGCAGAAAACGGTGGCCGGATCGGGAGATCTGACCGGCGATGTGCGCCCGCGCAGCGTCCGTCACGGCGATGGCTGCGTCCTGGTTCGGGTCGTACGATGTGACTGACATAGTGGCCTCCTGCTCCGGATCAGATGAAAGTGAGCGCTTTCCGCAAGGCGCTTACGAATCGATCCACATCCTCTTCGGAATTATACAGACTGAAGGAAGCGCGCACGGTTCCCGGCACCCCGAGCCGCTCCATCAGCGGCATGGTGCAGTGATGGCCCGTGCGCACGGCGATGCCCTGCTGGTCGAGCAGAGTGCCGATATCGTGGGGGTGACTGCCTTCCACAACGAAAGAGATTGCACCCACCCGTTCCTGAGGCTCGCCCACCAGCCGAACTTCCGGCATCTGCTTGAGGGCGCTGACGGTGCGGTCCAGAAGGTCCGCCTCGTGCGCGCGGATTTCCTCCCAGGAAAGGGCGCTCAAGTACTCGAGCGCGGCCCCGAAGCCGATCACGCCGGCAATGTTCGGCGTTCCAGCCTCGAACTTGTAGGGCAGCACGTTGTAGGTCGCTTCGGTCAGAGTGACGTGCTCGATCATCTCGCCACCCCCCTGCCACGGCGGCATCTCTTCCAGCAGCTCGCGCCGGCCGTAGAGCAGCCCGGTGCCCGTAGGGCCGTAGGTTTTGTGGGCGGAGCCCGCGTAAAAGTCGCAGCCGAGGGCCTGGACGTCGACCGGCAGGTGGGCAAGCGCCTGGGCGCCGTCCACCACCGTCAGGGCGCCCGCCTGCCTGGCGCTGGCGACCATCTCGGCCACCGGATGCACGCTGCCGAGCGCGTTCGATACGTGTCCGAACGCGGCAATCACCGGGCGGTTGGCCAGCTTCTCCTGAAAGTCGCGCTGATCGATGTCGCCGTTGTCTTCGACCCGGGCGGCAACGAGCTCCGCACCCGTGGCGGCGGCCAGCATCTGCCAGGGCACGATGTTCGAGTGGTGTTCCAGCTCGGTGATGAGGATCGTGCTGCCGGGCTGAACCCGGTCGCGCAGGGTTGCCGCGAGCAGGTTGATGCTGGCGGTGGTGCCGGAGGTGAAGATGATCTCTTCCCGATGTGCCGCGTTGAGGAAACGTCGGGCGCTGTCCCGGGCTGCCTCGTAGGCGCGGGTTGCCTCATCGGCGAGACCATGGGCCGCACGATGCACGTTGGCATTCACGGTCCGGTAGTACTCGTCCATTGCGTGCAGAACCGCGGCAGGCTTCTGCGTGGTGGCGGCATTATCCAGGTAGACGAGCGGCTTGCCGTTCATCTCCTCGTGCAGAATAGGGAAGTCCTGACGGTTCATGAGGCCTGAGTCCAGTCGCCGAGCAGCGCGTCCTCGGCGGTTTCCGCCAGCGGACCTTCGATGCACTCGTTGATGAAAGCCCGACACAGCATGCGCCGCGCGTCACCCGGGGTGAGGCCGCGGGAGCGCAGGTAGAAGAGGCTCTCGTCGGAGATCTGGCCAACGGTGGCGCCGTGCGAGCAGCGAACGTCGTCCGTATAGATCTCCAGCTCCGGTTTGGTGTTGATGATCGCATCGCTGTGCAGGGCCAGGTTGCGGTTCGACAGCCCTGCGTCCGAACGTGGTGCGCCGGGGTGGATGTGAATTCGACCGTTGAACACCGCAGTGCCCTTGCCAGCGCCGATCCCATGAAAACGCTGCTCGCTTTTTGTGTCGGCGGCGCGATGCTCGAGGATGAGCTGCTGGTCGAGATGGCTGCCACCCTCGACGACGTAGGCGCCGGTCACATCGGCGCTGGCCTCCGGTTCGTTGAGGAGGATTTGCGCCTCGACCCGCCGCCGGCTGCCGCCGGTCAGGTACTGCTGGCGACGATATCGGCTCCTGGCGCTCTGGTGCACCTGGGTCATGGCCCAGTGTGAGCTCGCGCCGGAGACCGCCGTAAATGCGTGCTCGAGCTGGCTGTCAGCGCCGAGGTGCAGGTAGAGGCTGTGATTGAGAAACTCGTCGGTCTCGGCCTGCTCGATCAGCGTCGCCTGTACGCCGGTTGCCAGGCGGATGACCACGGGCACCGACAATCCAGCGCCGTGGCGAATCGTGATGGGCTCGGCGAGGCTGTGCTCGGCGTCGATCAGGATCAGATCGCCTGCCATCAGCAGCGCGAGGTCGGCGAACGGGAACCGCTCGGCGCTCGGGCCATCCTGGATGGCTGCTGCTGAGCCGTCGAGATCTGCCAGGCCGCGAACGCTGACGCCGGGCTGATCCAGACCGGATATGTCCGGCCGGCTGGCGGTGCAGCTGCCGAGACCTTCCACGAACTCGGCGGTCGGCGTGTACTTCCAGAACTCGCGAAAGAGCTCGGTACCTGCGCCGGCGCTGGCACGGTCGAGCAGGGCGGCAGCGTCCAGCCCGCCCGCCTGCGGCAGCTCAAGCGCTCTGATCCGCTCCGCGGTGCTCAGTCGGTCAGCCATGCGTAGCCCTTGTCTTCGAGTTCCAGCGCCAGCTCCCGGCCGCCGGAACGGACGATCACGCCATCGGCGAGTACGTGCACGGTATCCGGGACGATGTGTTCGAGCAGGCGCTGATAGTGGGTGATCAGCAGCACGCCGTTGTGCTCGTCGCTGTAGCTGTTGACCCCGTCGGACACCACCTGCAGCGCATCGATGTCGAGGCCGGAGTCGGTCTCATCGAGAACTGCCAGGGAAGGATCCAGCAGCAGGAGCTGCAGGATCTCGTTGCGTTTCTTCTCGCCGCCCGAGAACCCTTCGTTGACCCCGCGCTTGAGGAACTCGGGGTTCAGGTCCAGATCGGCGGCAATGGCGCGCACCTTGCGCATGAACTCCACCGTGTTCGGCGGCTCCTCACCGCGGGCGGCAGCCAGGTTGTCCATGGAGGCCTTGAGGAACTCCATGTTGCTGACGCCTGGTATCTCCACCGGGTACTGGAAAGCGAGGAACACGCCCTGCTGCGCACGGACCTCGGGCTCCACGTCGTTCAGCAGCTGACCGCGGTAGTAGATCTCACCGGACTCGATCTCGTAGCCCGGCTTGCCGGCGATCACAGCCGCCAGCGTGCTCTTGCCGGAGCCGTTCGGCCCCATGATGGCGTGCACGGAGCCCGCTTCCAGGGTCAGGTTGAGGCCCTTGAGAATCGGCTTGCCCGCCACCTTTACGTGCAGGTCTTTCACTTCCAGCAGGCTCATCCGACCGCTCCTTCCAGGCTCACTTCGAGCAGCTTGCCGGCCTCGACCGCAAACTCCATGGGCAGCTCGCGGAAGACGTCCTTGCAGAAGCCGTTAACAATCATGCTCACGGCTTTCTCCACATCGATGCCGCGCTGCTGGCAGAGGAAGAGCTGCTCGTCGCTCACCTTCGAGGTGGTGGCTTCGTGCTCGACGATGCTGTTCGGGTTCCGGTTCTCGATGTACGGGAAGGTGTGCGCGCCGCACTCGCTGCCGATCAGCAGCGAGTCGCACTGGGTGTAGTTGCGCGCGCCGCTGGCCGTCGGTGATGTGCGAACCAGGCCGCGGTAGCTGGACTGGCTCTTACCCGCGCTGATGCCTTTGGCGATGATCGTGCTCTTGGTGTTCGGGCCCAGGTGGATCATCTTGGTGCCGGTGTCGGCCTGCTGGTAGTTGTTGGTCAGCGCAACCGAGTAGAACTCGCCGACGCTGTCGGCGCCGCGCAGGATGACGCTCGGGTACTTCCAGGTGATGGCGGAACCGGTCTCGACCTGGGTCCAGGAGATCTTCGACCGATCACCCAGGCAGGCGCCGCGCTTGGTGACGAAGTTGTAGATGCCGCCTTTGCCGTCCTTGTCGCCCGGGTACCAGTTCTGCACCGTGGAGTACTTGATCTCCGCGTCTTCCATCGCCACCAGCTCCACCACGGCGGCGTGCAGCTGGTTCTCGTCTCGCATGGGTGCGGTGCAGCCTTCGAGGTAGCTCACGTAGGAGCCCTTGTCGGCGACGATCAGCGTTCGCTCGAACTGGCCGGTGTTCTGGGCGTTGATCCGGAAGTAGGTGGAGAGCTCCATCGGGCAGCGAACGCCCGGCGGCACGTAGACGAAGGAGCCATCAGAGAACACCGCGGAGTTCAGGGTCGCGTAGAAGTTGTCCCGCTTCGGCACGACGCTGCCGAGGTACTTCTGCACCAGCTCCGGGTGCTCCTGCACAGCCTCCGAGATCGGGCAGAAGATCACGCCAGCCTCTGCCAGCTTGTCTTTGAAGGTGGTGGTGATGGAGACGCTGTCGAACACCGCGTCAACGGCAACCGGGGTGGTTCGCTCGACGCCGGCGAGCATCTCCTGCTCGTGTAAGGGGATGCCGAGCTTCTCGTAGGTGCGCAGCAGCTCGGGATCCACATCTTCCAGTGACTGCGGACCCGTACCTGGCTTCTTCGGCGCGCTGTAGTAGGAGATATCCTGGAAGTCGATTTCCGGAAAGTGCACGTGCGCCCAGTTCGGCGACTGCATCTCCTGCCAGAGGCGGAAAGCGTCCAGACGCCACTCGGTGAGCCACTCCGGCTCGTTTTTCTTACCCGAGATGAAGCGCACGACGGACTCGTCGAGGCCCGCAGGAATGGTCTCTGCGTCTACATCTGAGGTGAATCCGGCGCTGTATTCCGCGCCGACCAGGTCTTCTACTGCCACTGGCGGTCCCAGCCAATTTTTGAGGCGGGAATTGTACCCGCTAGACCCTCCCGAATACCAGAGTAATTTAGTCGGGTATTGCAATTTTCCTTGGCGGGTCAGTGCTGGAGCCCTTACACTGCGGGGCTTTCGCGTATCCCAAGGTTAATTGACGTCCATGCCGAAACTTCAGCCGCTGCCCGAAGACCATATGTACCAGGCCTACGGCGTCTACCTCCTGGAATCCAAGCATCGGCTGATCCGGCGGCTGAAGAAGGCGTACCAGCCCTCAGTACATGGGCACAAAACCTGGAACTCCAGCTTCCTGCTGATGGACTACCTGCAGCACCACCCGCTGAAGAAAAAAGCCAAGGTGCTGGAGGTGGGCTGCGGCTGGGGACCTGGGTCCATCTTCTGCGCCAAGCAGTTCAAGGCCAAGGTGACGGGGCTCGACATCGACAAAGAGGTGTTTCCCTTTCTCGATGTGCTGGCGGAGCTCAACGACGTCTCCGTGGCGCCGATGACCCGTCGGCTCGAGTCGCTAAAGGGTCAGGACCTCGGCAAGTTCGACGTCATCGTCGGCTCAGACGTCTGCTTCTGGGACTCGCTGGTGAAATCGCTCAACCAGATGATCAACCGAGCCATGAAGCACGGGGTAGAGCGGATCATCATCACCGATCCGGGCCGGCCGACCTTCTACGAGCTCTGCGACATGGCGCGGAAAAAGCATGATGTGGTGCTGCACGAGTGGTACGCCACCGAGCCGCGGCACTTCGTTGGAGAGGTAGTGGAGATCCGCCCGCGCTGAGTGCTGCGGCGGCGCTCAGCCGTTCAGCAGAAAGGTCTTCAGCTGCTTGGAGAGGCTCGCGCAGGCCGAGTTCTGCACCCGGGCGATCAGCGGCACCGGGACCACCACGGCCGGAATGTAGCTGGTGCCGATGGCGTCCGAGCTCACCCGTCCTACCGCGTAGCCGCTCTGCACGTCCCAGACCGTCGCCTCGTAAGAGGAATCGTTTTCCCAGGTGAGGAAGCCGAAGCAGCCACCGCCGGTGGCAGTGACGCTGCAGGTCATGGAGCCAGCTGAGTCCGTGCGGATCGTCGAGCCGTCAATCCAGACCAGGTAGCGCAGGCCGAGCTCGCGCAGGCGTTCGGCAACCACCGGCGTCGACATGATTTCCGGCAGGTCGCCGGTTTTCGCCGGCGCGGTGCGCGGCTCGAACCACGGGAAGACCGCATCCCTGAACGCGGCTTCGCTGATCACGTTCATCCCTTCGCCGCCTTTACCCATGCGGTCGCCGACGCAGCGGACGAAGTTCATCTCCGTCTCGTCCGAGCTCGGACGATCCTTGCGGCCGAGCACCACGATAGCCTCGACATCGCTGATCCCGGTGGAGGCTTCCCGCACCTGCTGAACGGTAGCGGTCACGCAGCCACCGAAGGCAGGGAGCACGAGCAGCAGAACGAAACCGTGGAACAGCGTTCGAGGTTGCATCAGAGTCCTCCCTGGACGTTCTGGGCGGCCGGGCCTGCGGTGCTGGCAGGCGCTGCGGCATTGCGCTGGGCGGCGAGCTCGGCGGTCAGCCATTGCTGAACGATCGGCTCGCGGACAAAAGATATGGTGAAGAACGCCATGGCATCCCGACAGGCCTGCAGCGCTGCTGCGCGCAGGGTGGGCGGGGTGGTGTTCAGCCCGTAGTTCTGGGTGTTGGCCTTACCGTAGGCGGTCAGGGCCCAGTCCCCGAGCCGGGTGCCATCGCGGTCGAACAGCTCGAACTGATATCGCAGCCAGACCTCGAAGTAATCGGTGCGGGTCTGATAGGGCGTAGAGAACTGCATCTCGGTGATGCGTGGCACGATGGTGCCGGCGACGTTTACCCCAGGCTGGTTCGGGTCCTCGATCAGCGAGACTTCCTGAAACATGCCGGTGAACAGGTTTCTGAACACCGTCGGCTGCGCATCGCTGATATCAATGGTGAAGATGCCGTCGTCGCCGAGATCTTCCTTGTGCACGAAATCGAGCAGCTCCTGCGGCAGGTGCACGCCCACGTTCAACGGGATCTTGGGTACCAGAGGCACCGGAAACTCAGCTTCCTCATCGACCTCCACAGCGGTGGACAGGCAGCCGGAAAGGGTGAGCAGCAGCAACGCGACAACAGGGATCTGCAGCAGGCGGCTGCTGAGCGCACCCTGGTCGGGTTCATTCGCGCGCACGAGGCCAGCTGTGCCTGGCAGCCTGAGTAAACCTCGATTGTCCGACAGTGTTGTTATTGCGTTATCCCCCATACCTCGAAGGCTACTGGAATTCAGACAGACCCACAAAGGTGCCGTCGTTGCGGTACGCGAGCTCTCGCATCAGCGCCGCAAAGCGGTAGACGCGGGCGTTGGGCCGCTGCAGGTAAACGGGGAAAGCAACGGCATGGATCCGTACCATCTTCTTGCCGTCCTCGCCGATCCGATTGACCCGATCCACCTGGTCGACCACGGACTCGATGGAGTCGCCGGTGAAGTCGTCACCGAAGACGTAGATGCTGATCTGCTTGTTCGGGTCGTAGTAGGTGTTCACCGCAACCTGAATGCCTTCAACCGGGCTCGAGTTCGAAAACGGGTTCCAGTTCTGCAGCCGCTGGATGATGCCTCGACGCCGGCTGGGCGAGTCCGGGATCCACTCGCCGGCATAACGGGAAAACATGTAGTCGCCCATGTCGTTCATCACCTGGATGCCTTTTACCTGAGGATAAATGGCCAGGGTTTCCTCGACCTTGGTCAGCACCTGTGACCAGGCGGCATTAAACATGGAGCCGGAGGTATCGATGACGAAGATGATGTACTCGCTGTCGACGGCGATGCCGCCGACCAGCTCGGTGCTGCGCTGGAAGTCGGCGCCGAGCAGCCGCTGCATCTCGTCGGTCAGTGATTGTTTGGCGGCGGCGAGCTCGGTGCTCTCGGACTCCGCTTCCGTCTCCAGCGTCACCGTGGTGTTGTACTTGCCGAGGATGTCGGTGAGTTCCTTCTCCAGCGCGGCCAGCTCGAGCAGGTTGTCGTCCAGCTGATCGCGGGAATCCGTGACCTGCCGCTTGAGTTCCCGCACCTGCCCACGAATCTCGAACAACGCGTCTTCCCGATCCTCCACCACCCCTTCCAGGTTCACCTGGGACTGCTCGAGGATGATCGGCTCCACGGTCTTCGTGATCATCAGCAGCAGGATGATGGCGCCGAAACCGCAGCAGATCACGTCCAGGAAGGAGACGCTGAACTCTTCGATGCCTCGGCGCTGCTTCTTGCTCATGGTCTTACGGCCAGTCTCTGGAAGGAGAGAGGAAAGAGCCGCCGGAGGTGCGTGCCAGGTTCCAGAAGGCGGCGGCCGCCATGGGGTCGCCCTCCATGGGGAACATGATCACGTTGATCGGAACCTGAGCGGGGATTCGACGCAGCGCGTTCTGAAACAGATCCAGGCGGGCGCGGCCGCTGATCGTGGTGCCGCGGGGCGGCCGGGTGCCCATGGTCGGCAGAGAATCGGTCACCAGGTAGACGTTGTCGGGCGGCGGCTGCAGCTCCGCCATAGCCAGCGCCAGGTTTTCCAGGCTGGTGCCTTTCTCCGGAATAGTCTCTTTCAGCACTTCCAACGCGTCGTCCAGTTCCCGACCCTCACCCAGTTCGATCCATTCGCCGTGGGTTGGTTCCAGAAAAGCGCCGGTGGTTTCGTTGAAGCCGTAGATCTGAAAGCTGGCGTCCAGCGGCATCTGCGCCGACAGCCACTCCACCGTGCGAACGGCCCGTTGCCACTTGGGCGCTTTCAGCTTGCGCTCGTCGGACATGTTGCGCCGTCTGAGCACGTTGACGATGTCGTCGTCGAGCATGCTCGCGGAGGTATCCAGAGCAATCAGAATGTTCTTGCCGCCAACCTTGAGGCCGGTCAGGTACTGGCGGTCGCCGTCGCCGGTGAACGTGCGGATGCGGTTGCCGTCCCCCTCGGCCTCGATGGCTTTGAGGCGCTTCAGCTCTTCCTCCCGGGACTCGACGTCGCTCTTCAGCTGCTCGAGGCTCTCGATCCTGGCCAGGGAGATCTCTTCCAGCTCGGCCAGGTCTTCGGTGCGGTCGTCGAGCTGGGTCTTGGTGCTGTTGAGCTGCTGATCGGAATCCGAGACAGCGCGGAGCAGCGCTTCAAGCTCTTCTTTGAGCTCCACCAGATCCCGCTCACCGTTCTGTACCTGATAGTCGAGCAGCCGGATCTCCGAGAGCAGGTCCTGGTTGACCACTTCCGCCTGCTCCTGGGTGGCGTGGTTGATGATCAGGAAGATCAGCACCACAGCGCCAAAGCCGCAGGACATCACGTCGAGGAAAGACAGCGAGAAGACGTTTGTCTGGCGGCGCGCCACCGGTCAGGACTCCAGGCGGATCGCCGTGAAGTTGCCCTCAGGCGTGCCGATCACGTCGCCGAGGGTCAGCGGCGCTTCGCTGGTCAGTGGGGCATCGTTCAGCGTCAGGCCTGGTGCCGGCAGGATGAACAGGGCGTCATCTCGCTCCTCGACTGCCGGCAGGCCGCCGCCGCCGAGCGGCCGGGCGACGTGGCCGCCGAGGAGGTGGGTGGGTAGCGGTCGAGCGTCGGTGTTGCGGCTGTGGACATCGCCATTGTGCGGCAGCCGGTTGACCAGCCGCAGGTCGGTATCCACGGTTCGAACCAGCGCCATGTGCTGGTTGCAGCCGTCCGCCACCGCATCGGCGGCCAGCAGGGTGACGTCGAAGCCGGCACGCTTCAGCTGCCCGGTTAATCCCGGCAGCCTGGCTGCCCGGGCGCTCAGCACCAGCGGCTGGCGTGCGGGCAGGGCGTCGATCAACCGATCGATCCGCTGCGCGGCTTTCTGCTCGAGCTGGCTGCGTGGGACTTCCACCCGCCGTTGCTGCTCGTTGTGGCTCACCTCGAAAGCAACCTCGCTGCGCACGTGCGCGCCCAGCACCCAGTCGTAAACCTGGTTGTAGAGCTGCTGCTCGGAGGCGGCGGTGTGCAGCGGATCGAAGCGGGTTTCCTGAACGAACCGATCGGCGATCAGGTTCATCCAGCCGTCCACCAGGTTGGTGAAGCCGCAGTCGCGCACCTCGAGCGATCGCTCGTGCCGGACCTCGTCGTTGATACGGAGCTCACTCAGCAGCATGTGCTGCAGGAACACGTCGAGGTAGGTGACCTGCTCGGCAGTGGCGGAGGTGGCCACCGATGCCACTGCCGCGTTGACGAATCCGCTCACCTCGATGCCGGCCTCGTGGCAGATGCCGAGCAGGACGCCGAGCTGGTCGCCGTTCAGCGTTCCAGGCACTGCCAGCACGGTGTCGTCCGCTGCTTTCTCAGCCAGCTCTTTCAGGTGCAGATAGACCAGGTCGGCATGGTTGGCCGCCTTGCGGATCGGCTGCGGCAGCGGATCGCCGTTCATCCGGTTGAAATACTGCTGGTTGGCCTGCTGCGGATGGATGCGGGCCAGCCGCACGGCAGGCTCCCCGAACAGCAGCTCGTCGTTGCGCACGATCGCCATGGCCGGTGAGCGATAGCGGACCTCGCTGCCCCTGTGCAGGGTCAGCTCCAGGTCGTTGAGCTCGAGAATACTGGTCATCAGCTGCGAACCTGCAGATGTCTGAGCAGTCGCTGGTCGCAGTAGGTCTGGGTATCCAGCACCAGCCGCTCCTGGATGAGCTGCAGCTGATGCATGAGGAACATCAGGACGATGCTGATGACCAGGGCGGTAAAGGTCGAGTTGAAGGCAACGCCGAGGCTGGCGGTGACGCCGGCGATGTCGCCTTCGACGGCCTTGTACGCCTGACCCAGAGCTTCACCGATGCCGCGCACCGTGCCGATGAAGCCGATGGACGGAATAGCCCAGGCGATGTAGCGGACCATCGCCAGCTCGCTGTCCAGACGGTCCGACTCGGACTCGCAGACCGTCTTGATGGCCTCGGAGACGTCCTGCACGTTGCGGGTAGAGGCGAAACGCTGCAGCGCGGACATCAGAGCGCGCGGCAACAGGTAGTCCTGCATCTCGACCGGCAGCGCCTGGATGCCGCGGGTGTACTCCCTGGTGTCTTCCGGAAGGATGCTCATCCCGTCGCTCACCGAGATGATGTCTTCGGAGAGCAGCGCCCGCTCGCGTAGCGCAGACCGGCCTTTGTAGCCCATGATCGCCATGGCCCAGATCATCAGGATGAAGCAGGTCTCCTGCTCAAAGTCTTTCAGCACCACGTAGAGGCTGCGGTCCTGGACATACTCCTCACCCTGGGCAACCCGCTCGGCCTGGGCGGCCTCGATGGCTTCCGCGTTCGGTCGGATCACGGTGATGTAGACCAGGTGCACGAGAATGATGGCGGCGATCAGCGCCACGACCTGATAGACCAGCTCGAAGGGGAGCTGGCTCTTTACGGAGTTGGTAGTAGCGTTGGCCATGGTTCTCTAGCTGCCCTCAGATGTCGACCGGAAAGGAAACGGCAAAGTCCTCTGAGATTTCTTCGGTAGGAATGAAGACTTCTCCGCTCGGGTTGCCGCTGGGTGCTTCGTCGTCCCCGTCCTCCGTGCCGGCCGTTGGCGTCGGCTCGGCGTCTGCCTCGGCAGCGAGGCTCTGCGAGGTCAGCGACCACAGCGCCACGCCCGTCAGCAGGGCGCCGATGGTGGTGAGGGTGAGCAAGCGGGTGCTGTTCATGGGAAGTACTGCCTTTTCCTGCCTAGTTTCTATCTCGACGGACAGCTCCGGGTCAATTCGGTTCCGCGAACCGGGCAATCCGGAAGCCCAGATCCTGGCGGCCTTCCAGGCCGTAGTCCCGGAAAGAGATGCGCAGATCGGTGATGGTGCCGTGCATCCAGCTGGAGCCGCGGATGACCCGATACTCGCCGCTGTCAGGGCCGAGCGGATCAACCACCGCGTCAGCGCTGGGTATCTCGTAAAAGTCGTTGACCCACTCGGCCACGTTGCCGGACATGTCATACAGGCCCAGCACGTTCGCCTCGTAGGTGCCGGTAGGCGCGGTGGCGATGTAGTTGTCGTTGTAGCCGAAGATGATGCGGCCAACCAGGTGGGCGGCGGAACGGTCCGCGTAGTTACCGTGCCGGTCGGGCGGCGGCAGGTTCCCGCCCCAGGGGAATCGGAGCGGCTCATCAACCGCAACCTGGCGCACGCTGAAGGCCCACTCGGCTTCGGTCGGCAGGCGGTAGCCGGTCGCCTGGGCGTTGATACCCGTGATCTGGCCGCCGGCGGTGAGGTAGAAGCGCGGCAGGTTTTCCTGATCCGACAGCCAGTTGCAGTAGTGAGCGGCTTCCTGCCAGCTGACGTTGACCACCGGCTGGTCCTCATCGCCGAGGTCCTGGTCCTCGAACTCGCCGGAAACGTGGCCGCTGGCCCAGGCCATGAACTGGCGGTTGGTGACTTCCTGGGTGCCGATGTAGAAGAAGCGCTGCATCTGCACCTCGCGCAGGGTCTCGTTGGCCCTGCGCCCGGGCTGGCGCCTCGAGGCGCCCATGGTGAAGGGCTCGGGCTTCACCAGCACAAGCTCCTGACCCACCCTGGTTTGCACGCGCGGCTTGAGCGCCGCGAGCCGGGCTTCGTCCAGGGTCAGCAGCCGCACCTTCACTTCCTGGACCAGGCCCGATTTCGGCGTGATGCTGGTTTCGTAGCCCGCGTAGCCATCGAGGCGCACGGCGAGGTCGTGGGCCACGGTGGGCAGGCTCAGCGTGGTGGATGCGCTGCCGCGGCGTTGCCCGTTGATGAAGATCTCGGCTTCCGGCGGCTCCACGGTCACCTGAACGTCGCCCATCTGTCGCGACAGGTTGATGGCCAGATCCCGTTCTTCGCCCGAGCCGAGATTGATGGTCCGCTGAGCTGACTGGTAGCCGGACTTGAACACCTGAATGCGGTAGCTGGCGCCGGAGCGGACCGCCAGCTCGAGCGGGGACTCACCCTGAAAAGTGCCGTTCAGCGTGACCCCGGCGCCGCTCGGTTGGGTGCGCACGTTGATCAGGCCATCCGCCTGCTGCAGCGTAAAGGTAGGCAAGGTGATCCTCTCTTCCGCGGCGACCAGGATGCGCTGCCGATGCTCCCGGTGCCCAGCCAGCTTCACGCGGACCTCGTGCTCACCGGCGAGCGCTTCGATGGTGGCCGGCGTGACGGCGCCGGTGGCCTCGTCATCGAGGAAGATCGCTGCTCCCGGGGGCTCGGTGGCCAGGGTTACCTCGGCCCAGTTCGGGGTCAGGGTGCCGCTCACCGTTTGCGGCTCATGCATGCCCGTGATGTCGACGACCAGCGCCAGGGGCTGGTAGCGCGGGGCGCTGAAGGTCACCTGACGGGAGCCGGCGGGTACTTCCAGCACCTCGGTTGGGGTGACGCCGCTGATGATCCCGTCAACGGCGACCTCAGCGCCGGCCGGATCCGCTTCGAAGGTGACCAGTCCCGGGAGCTTGGACAGCTGGAAGTGATGCAGCTGGTTGCGGTCCTCTCCCACGTTCAGCTGGGCGTCCAGGTCGAAGTAGCCGGGCGCGCTGGCGCTCACCTGGTAGTCACCCTGGCGCAGCAGGTAGATCCCGCCGAGGGTGAGGCTGGGGCCGCCGCTGACGCTGACCGACTCCACTTCCGGGTCGAAGGTGAGACGCACCGACTTGGCCGTGAACAGAAACCAGACCGCAAGCAGGGTAGGGATGATGATGGCGATGCTGATGAGCTGAGCGCGGCTGAGCCGGAAGCCACTGTCGCTGACTTCTTCCCGTGGCTGGTAGCCGACCGGACGAATGACCGCGTCGTCAGCCTTCCCGCCAGCGCCGTCCTCGCGGGCGATCGGATCGTTCTCCTGGGTCACGTCAGAACGTCTCTTCGCAGCGGATATCCACGGGCTGCATGTCCGGTCGCACCAGAATGCTCTCGCGCACGTCGCGGCAGCCGTCGCGGCTGCCGACGATGGTGTAAGCACCGGGGCGCAGGGTCAGCTGCTTCTCATCGAAGGTACCCAGCCGGCCGACGGTGGACAGCGTGATCTCCGTGCGGTTGTCGGAGCGAAGGGTGACCGGCACCGGGGTGCCGTAGGTGGCCAGCAGGTCTTCCACCCGAGAGATCTGCGCGGCCAGCTTCGGACCTCGCGGCTCCAGATCTTTGGCGTCACCAAGGATGTCGCCAGCCTGACCGTAGAGGCTCTTCGAGGAGAGCTTGTCCGGCGAGGCGATGATGTTGCCGAGGGTGATGCTGGCCCGTTCCTGAGCCAGGGCGCGGGCCTTGCCGCTCTTCGCGAACTGAATATTGCCGTCCAGTGCCAGCACCTTGTCGTAGTCCTCGACCGCCCGACGCCACTCCTCGGCACCCTCGAAGCCTTCCGCGCTGGCTCTCAGGCTCCTGATCGTGGCCAGGTCTTTCCGTTCGGAGACCTGTTCGAGGCCTCCGAGCGCCACCGGATCACCAGGCTTGATCGCAAGCGCCGAGTTGAATGACTGCCGTGCGGCTTCGAATCGCTCGGCGTCCATGGCCTTGAAGCCGGCGGACAGGTGCTCACGAAAACGCATGTCGGAAACGCCGCCTCTGGCGACGGCCATCGCCGCGGTGAGCCCGTAGGTTTTTGAGTCCAGGGCCTGGACCTGCTCGTAGGTCGCCAGCGCGGCCCGGTAGTCGCCGGCGAGCTCGTGGTTCTTCGCTTCCCGCATCAGGTTGATGATTTCTGGCAACAGGTTGGCGCGGGCGACGCCGGCCTGAGCCTCGGTGTTCTCCGGGTCGATGGTCAGGGCCTGCTCGAAGTTGGCCAGGGCCAGTGGCTGATCCCGGTCATCCAGGGCCTGCTGGCCGTTGGCCAGGGCTTCCGTGAGGATGCCCGTGCCGGTTGTGATCAGCACGGCGAGGGTGTCGGAAGCGGCTTTGTAGCTGGCCAGGGAAGCCTCGAACGCTTCGGCGACAAACTGCTCGTCCCCTTCGGTGGCCAGCGCCTTGGCCTGATCGAGCTCGCTCTGTCCCCACCGGCCGACCTGCATCGTTTCTTCCAGCTGCATCTGCAGCTCGACGAATCGGGCAAGCTCCTCCTGAGCCTTCTCCCGGGTCTGCTGCCGGAGCAGCGCCTGGAACGGTGGCAGCGCCTCATCCTCGGCCGCGCTGGAGCCAGCAGGATCGGTCGCCACCTCGGACTCCGTCGCAGCGGGCGGCGTTGTGCTGTGCGTGGTCACCACCGGCGGCTCGATGAAATCCGGCACCACGAAGAAGACCAGTGCCAGCAGCGTCACCACCAGCAGCCCGGCACCGATCTGCAGCCACGGCAGTGGCCGCTTCGGCGCCCGGGTGGGGCTGTCATCGCTGGGTGCTTCTACATGACTCAGCGGAACCGACTTCGGTCGGATCGGGCTGAAATCTTCGTCGCTCATCTAAGGAAGCCGGTTTTGTCTCTCGGGCCGTTCTTTCGAGCTCAGGGGCTGCGCAGAGCTCAAGGCTGCTCTGCGGCCTCCAGCTCGAACGTCGCCTCGGTGGGCGCTGACGGCGCGTCCGGATCCGGCAGGCCCAGATCCTCGTAGTAAAGGCGGCGAAGGATACCGCGGAGCTCGTCGTACTGCTCGTCGACGTTGCCGGATAGCCTGACAGTCTGATTCTCCAGGTCGATGGTGTGCGGCATGATCTCGGCTTCCGCCGCCACCCCGACCTCTTCCAGCACCTGGGCATGCATCTGGGCTTCGTCGCGCTTGGCGATGGCGGTTTTCAGCAGCATGGCGCCGCTCATGATGCTGACCAGACCGCTGGTATCGACGTAGGCGTTGCTGCTCTCGCTCATGGCGGCGATACCGCCGGCGATGGCAACCGCACCGCCGATGGCGCGGGCCGTGGACTGGGCCTTGAGCTCTTTGTAGGCGATGGCCTCATCGTAGGTCGCTTTGCGCCAGCTCTGGTAAGCCGGGTACATGTCGCGATGGAAATTCTCGTAGTACTCGTCCAGCGTGTCGATGAACAGGTACTCGCGCTCCCGCACCCGGCGGACCCTGCCGAGCATCGGATCGTCTTCCGCGGGCAGGCGACGGAGCAGGAACTCGCCGTCTTCGGTCTCGCCGATGTGATCGGCGAAGGCATCGGGCGCAAAGTCCTGGGCGAACTTCATCTCGGCAGTCGCCCTGATCTCGTGGATCTGTTCCGTCGACAGGGTCTTCCGGTAGTCGAGCAGATCATCAGCCAGGTTCTTGTAGATCGTCTGGAAAGGGTCGATGCCGGGGGGTATGCCATCGTCGTAGGCGTACTTGCTGGCCAGCGCCTTGTATTCCTTGGTGAACCACTCCTTTCCGGTGGCATCTGCGGCCGTGATCTCCACGTCCATGCTCTCACCGTTGGAATGCAGGATCCGCCCGGTGATGCTCACGTCCACCGCGTGGGTCGGTCTTGGCACCACCCGCACCGCGCCCCAGTTGCCCGTGCTCTGCAGCAGGTTCTTGGCGAAGTAGGGCATGTAGTTGGCTTCCGCGCGGCGGATATCCGGCTGAATGAGCAGCTTGATCTGCTCGTCGTAGTCTTCCGGAACGTTGGGATCAAAAATGGCGATGCCGATGTCCAGCAGTTCCGACTCCGCCTGCACGCCCTCGAGCTGCTCCGGCGGCGTCATGTCGACGATGCGCACCGTTTCGCTGACGCAGCCAGCCAGCAGCAGGGCCAGCAGCGCCCCCAGGCTTCGCAGCCCGCGGTGGAAGTTCCTTTTCTCGAAGCTCATTTCGTGCATCTTGTTCGTAGGTTACCTGCAGTAGACGTGAATCCGGTGTAAAGGTCTCAAGCGCCTTTGTAACGCCGATACTCCTCCCAGAGCTTCTCTCTCAGCTCCGGGTCGGTTTCGTTCATCGCCGCCTCCCGCAGCTGCCGGGCAATGATATCGTCATCTCTGGCATCGGGGATGTCCTCAGGCACGCTGGCTGTTGCTGGCGGCGCGCGCTGCGCCGAGTTCTGGCTCGGCATGCCACGGGTTTCGTAACCGCCCGTCGCCTGCGGCGAGCCGCCCGGGTCGCCGGGAGCCGGCTGCCCGGACTGACCACCGGCACTGCTGGCGGTGGGCAGGGTGCCGGTGCTGCCCGCCGTACCGGCACGCTCGTTGCTGCGGGCCTGGATCACCTCCCGCTCGGCGAGGATCTCGCCGTCGAAGTCTTTCAGCGCGTCGTCCAGCTCGCTGTCGCCGGTTCCGGTACCGCTGCCGCCCTGACCAGGTGGCAGGCCGCGTTCCGACGGCATGGGCGGGATGTTCGAATTGCCGCCGCCTGGCAGCTGGTTGCTGGTTTCCCAGCCACCTTCCGCGCCGCCGGGCACGCCGGTTTCCCAGGATTCTTCACCTCCCTGCTGGCCGGCACCGGCCTGACCGCCAGGCTGACCGCCCTGCTGGCCACCGGGTGGCTGCCCACCGCTCTGAGCGCCGCCACCGGGCTGGCCGCCAGGCGGCATGGTCGAAGGGTTGCCGCCCGCGGCGCCACCAGTCGTCGGATCCCAGGTGGGTTGGTTCAGCGTGCCTTCGCCGCTGCCTTCTGAGCTGCCTGACTGCTGGCCGGGGGTCTGGCCGTTCTGGCCCTGACCGGATTGTTGTCCGGACGGTTGGCCGGATTGCTGACCGGGCTGTTGGCCGGACTGTTGACCGGGTTGCTGTCCAGACTCCTGTCCACCACCCGGCATACCGCCGGGCATGGGCATACCTGGCACGGTGCTTGGCATGCTGGTGCCCCCGGAGGAGCCCCCGGAGGAGCCTGAGGAGCCGGAGCTCGAGCCGCTCTGGCCGGAGGACGAGCTGGACGAGGATCCGCTCTGCCCGGAGCTGCCGGACGAGGACGACGAAGAGCTGGGGCTCTGAGATGAGGGTGAGCTGCTCGGCGAGCTGCTGGGTGACGGCATGCTCGGCGATGGCATGCTGGAGCTCGGCGAGCTGGGCGGCGGCGAGCTGCTGCTGGAAGAGCAGCCGGCCAGCGCCAGAGCTGCGCCGAGCAGCAGCGCGGCCAGGCCGCCATGAGCGGCCCGGTTGGTGACCGTCTCTGAGGTGGAATTCATTCGGTTCATCGGTTCAGCCCCCTGTTGCGGACCGGGTCTGCCGGTCCGAATCGCTGCCGGGACGCCCGGCACCTGCCAAGTCTAGCCAGCTGAAGCTGAACGGTGGCTGTACGCTCACTGCGACGGCTCCTCCGTCGATTCGACGATGGTGACCTGGGGGTAGTAAACAAACTTGTGCGTATAGACAAAATCAACGGTGGCCTGCGGCTCGCCGTTGATGATGGTTGGTCGGAATCTGGCAGCGCGAATGCTCTTGCGCACCCGGAAATCCATCATGCCCTCGGGTACCAACTCGGCGGTCCGGAGGCGTCGTGCTGCACCTCGCTCGGTGACGTCGAACTGCACGGTCACCAGGCCCTGGGCCGTTCGCTCCGGTACTTCCGGCGCGCTCGGGTCGATGGGTGCCGGGTAGTGAATGAGCTTCGGCTGGCCGAAGAAGTCTTCCAGCGGGAAGTCGTCCACACCTTCCATGAGCTCGTAGGCGATCTCGTACAGCGGGAAGGCTTCGCGGGTCTTCTCGAACAGCAAATGCCAGTCGGCCAGGTCGAGAATGGATTGGGCGATCACCGGCGTCGGCGAGTTGTGGCCGCGGTGGATCTGGATGATGGTCTGCAGCGCCCGCTCTCCGGCCGGGAAGTTGTTGATGGTGATCGGTCCGTACTGAGCCTCGATGCCGTTGGCGGCGTAGGGTGAGCCCTGGCTGGAGTCGATGTAGATCGGTGGGAACCGCTCCAGGCGATAGGTCCGGGCCAGGCCGCTCCAGGCCTCGATCGCCTCCATGGTCTGGCCCTTGCCGTTGGCCAGCATCACGTCCGTGGCGCGTTGATAGAGATGTCGGGCGGCGAAGATGTTGTGGGTCTGCTCGTACCACTGGGCCAGATGGAACAGGCCGGGCAGCAACTCCTCGCTGTACGGATCGTAGGCACGCTGCAGCACGTGATAGGCGTACTCTTCCCGCTCGTTGGCGGTCTCGAAGTCGCCCAGGGTGCGATAGACCTCTGCTTCCCGATAGACGATCTCGAGCTGGCCGGCTGATACCAGCCCGGAATTCACCCGCTCGAGGTGAACGGCCCGGCCGTAGCTGTCGAGCGCGCCGACGTAGTCGCCTTCCAGCACCTGGATATCGCCGATCAGGGTGATGGGCCGCACCAGGGCGGGGTCGAAGCGATGGCTCGAATCCTCAATCTCGCGAACCTTCTGCGCCAGCCAGTACTTCGGGATCTCGTACTCGCCGGCCTCGATCTGCGCTTCGATCTGCTGGAGATCCGGGTCGAGCTCGTCGAGGATGTCCTCGATGCTGCTGCCGGACGCGTCGCGCCGGTTCGGCAGCGCCATGGTGGCTGCCGGCGCGTTTGCGGCAGCGCCGAACGGATTGACCTCGGGCTCCGCGACCGCCGGGCTGACGGTCTCCGGTGCGACCTCCACCTCAGCGGCGAGCACGCCGGTGCCCGCAGTCATGCTCGTTCCTGCGAGCAGGGTCAACGCCGCGAGCGTGCTCGCGAGTGTTCGACCCGAGAAATTCCCTGTCCTATTGATACTGCTGATGGTGATCCGCCCCCGGTTCATCCGTTCAATCAAATATGACCGCAGAACGTGCAATCGGTTCGAGTGTGGAATTGCCTCCGAACCGTGTCAAGCGGGGCGGCAAGAGGCGGGCAGTGGGCTTTTGAGCTACCATCGCGGCCGATATGAGCGAGCCCGAAATTCAATCCGACGACAGCCTCGATGCCCGGGGCCTGGTCTGCCCTGAGCCTCTCATGCTGGTGCGCAACCGGGTCCGCGACATGCACTCAGGCGCGGTGCTCTACATTCAGGCCACGGACCCCAGTACTGGCCGGGATTTCACCAATTTCTGCCGCTTCATGGGCCACGAGCTCGTCCGTGAGAGCAAGGATAACGACGTCTACCACTACTGGATCAGAAAGGGCTGAGACTCCCGGTGGTTGCCCGCTACTTCGCCTACGGTTCGAACATGAATCCCGACCGGGTTCGGGAACGGGGCATCCGCTTCGAGCACGCGGCTGGCGCGCGGCTCAAAGACTTCGCCCTCGTGTTCGACAAAACCTCGAGAAAACACGCCGGTGTCGGTCACGCCAACGTGCGCCGGGCCCCCGGCGCGGTGGTGGAAGGCGTTCTCTACTGGCTGGAAGGACCGGAAGAGATCGGCAAGATGGACCGCTTCGAATCGACGCCGGTGAACTACAGCCGGGAGGTCATTCACGTGCAGGTCCAGCAGGCACACTTGCCGGCGTCCGCGGAACCTGATCTCGCCCCGCTGGCCGGCGGTGAGCTGCTCATCACCACCTGGACCTACTTCGCGAATCCGGCGGTCCGCCGGCCCGGCCTGCTGCCGCCACGCAGCTACCTCAACCATCTGCTTGCCGGTCGACCCTACCTGTCGAGCAGCTACTACCGGATGCTGGCGGCGCAACCGTGCGAGGAAGGGCAGTGACCGCTGCGCTGTCTGACGTTCAGATCGCCGCTTGCTTCAATTCGGGGTTGGGCCAGCGCTTCACCGTGCGGCTGCTGGGTGGTGCCGAGGAGCCGGTCTACGAGCCGGGCTCAGACGGTGCCCCTGCCGTCATTCGCTACACCCGCGACTACGCCCCCAGCGCCCTGCATGAGCTGGCGCACTGGTGCATCGCCGGGGCCAGACGCCGGTTGCTGCCGGATTACGGCTACTGGTACCGGCCGCCACCGCGCTCGAATGCGGAGCAGCGCGCCTTTTTCAGGGTGGAGCTGCCGGTGCAGGCGCTGGAGGCGCGGCTGGCGCTCGCTGCCGGCGTTCCGTTCCGGGTCAGCGTCGACGACCTCGAGCGCCCCGAAACCGAGTCGAGCCGTGCCGCGAAAAGTCGCTTCGAAGCCCAGGTGCTGGGCCTGGCTGGACTGACGGGGGACAATGCCGTCTCTGCGTCACCCATCGGGGGCAGACGGGCAGAAACGCTGCAAGCGGATCTTGCCCGGTATCGGCTGAGGGTGGCGGCGTGAGCACCGAAGCTTCCGGCGGTGCGGCCGAACCGCTCGTTCTGCTGGACGCGACCCTGCTGTTTTTCCGCGCCCTGTACGGCATGCCGGATGTGTTCCAGGATGGCCACGGCCGGTCGGTGAACGGCGTTCGCGGCTATCTGAGCTACCTCACTAACCTGCTGCGCGGAGAGGGCGACACAGGTTTCACCGGGCCGGTCCGGTTCTGCGCTGCGGCGTTCGACGAGAGCCTGAACAGCTGCTGGCGAAATGATCGCTACCCGGACTACAAGGCCAATCGACCTCCGGCAGATGCGAACATTTCCTACCAGCTGGCTCGGGCCCGGGAGCTCACCGAGCGGCTCGGCGTGCCCGTGCTCGCCGATCTCCAGTACGAGGCAGACGACTACATCGCCACGCTCGCCCGGAAGAGCCGCCGCCCGGTGCGAGTGGTCAGCCGGGACAAGGACCTGCAGCAGCTGCTCAGTGACCGGGTCCGGCTTCTCGACCCGAAGGACGGCTCGGTGCGCGGGAGCGCCCAGTTCGAAGCGGAGTTTGGCTTCGAGCCGGCGCTTTTCCCGGACTATCAGGCCTTCGTCGGCGACAGCGTCGACAACATACCGGGCATTCGCGGAATCGGTCCGAAGGCTGCGGGCGCGCTGATCCGTCGGTTTGGCAGCCTCGAGTCGGTTTACGCCGGCGTCGATTCCTGGGCCGAGGCTGGATTGAAGCCCGGCAGCAAGCTGGCCGAACGCCTGCTGGCGGAGCGGGAACAGGCGTTTCTGTTCCGGGAGATCCTGCGCCTCGATGCAGACGTGCCGCTGCCGTTCGGCCTTAACCACACCCGGCTCAAGCGCCCGGAGCCGAGCGCCTTGCAGCAGAGCCTCGATGACGGCGGCCTGCGCGACGGTCTGGGCCGCTCGCTGCTGGCCGGCATGGAGGCGTACCTTGGCTGAGACGCTTGATTGCGTGGTGATCGGTGCCGGGGTGATCGGGCTCGCCTGCGCGGCCCGGCTGGCCGAAGCGGGGCGGGACGTGCTGGTCCTGGAGCAGCATGAGCTCATCGGTTCCGAAACCAGCAGCCGCAATTCCGAGGTGATACACGCGGGCATCTATTACCCGACGGGCTCGGAGAAGGCGCGGCTCTGCGTGGACGGCAAAGCCATGCTCTACGATTACTGTGAGCGCTACGCGGTGCCGCATGCCCGCTGCGGCAAAGTCATCGTGGCGGTGACAGACGAGCAGACGGAGGTGCTCGAGGGTTATCGGGCGCAGGCTGAGGCCAACGGCGCCGGCAACCTGAGCTGGCTCGACGAAGGCGAGCTGCACGCGCTGGAGCCGAACGTGCGGGGCGTCAGCGCCCTGCTGTCGCCCACCACAGGCATCGTCGACAGTCACAGCTTCATGCTCAGCCTGCAGGGTCGACTGGAAGCGAGCGGCGGCATGATCGCCTTTGGCACCCGTGTGCTCGGGATCAGGGAGCACCAGGGCCGACCGGCCGTGCTGATCGATGGCGACCTGCTCCAGTGCCGGTTGCTGATCAACAGCGCCGGCCTGACAGCGCCGGAGCTGGCAAGGTCCGTAGACGCACAGGCGCCCGGTGCCTACTACGCCCGGGGCCATTACTTCACTTACTCCGGCAAACCGCCGTTCTCCAGGCTGGTTTATCCGGTTGCAGAGGCCGGCGGGCTGGGCGTGCACGTCACCATCGACCTGGCGGGGCAGGTCAAGTTCGGCCCCGACGTGCAGTGGTGCGATACCGTCGACTACGAGTTCGATGCCAGCCGCCTGCCGGCTTTTGCCGAGGCGATCCGCAGGTACTTCCCGGCGCTCGAGCTCGACCGCCTGCAGCCCGGCTACGTCGGCGTCCGCCCGAAGATTTCCGCACCCGGTGAGCCGGCTGCTGACTTCCGGCTGGACGGTCCTGCGCAGCACGGCCTTGCCGGTCTGGTCAACCTGCTGGGGATCGAGAGCCCCGGGCTCACCTCCTCGCTGGCGATCGCCGAGCGTGTTCATGATCTTGTCATGACGGACGCTGGCTGACATGGCCCCGCTCACCTTTGGCCTGCTTGTTAATCCCGTTGCCGGCATGGGCGGGTCGGTTGCCCTGAAGGGCAGCGATGGCGCCGCCGTGCAGGCCGAGGCACGTGCTCGAGGTGGCGTTGCCCGGAGCCCGGACAGGGCCCAACGGGCACTTCGGGCAGCTTCCCGGGCCGCTGACGTGCGTTGGCTGACCTGGGGTGGCGAGATGGGTGAGCAGGCGCTGGCGGCAGTTGGCTTGCCCTGCGAAGTGCTCGGTGCTGCTTCGACCGGCAGCAGCGCGGCAGATACGCGCTCGGCGGCTGCGGCGCTGCAGGGCGCCGGAATTGACCTGCTGGTGTTTGCCGGCGGCGACGGCACCGCGCGTGACCTGCTCGAGGCGATTGGCCAGTCGGTGCCCGTGCTGGGTATCCCCGGCGGCGTGAAGATGCACTCCGGAGTCTTTGCGACCACGCCGGAGCGGGCGGGCGCGCTCATCGATGCGCTGGTCGAAGGTGGTCTGGTGAGCCTGGTTGCCCGGGAGGTGCGCGACCTCGACGAGGAAGCCATCCGCCAGGGGGAGATCCGCCCGCGCTACTTCGGTGAGCTGCTGGTGTCGGAGCCCGGCGGTTTCCTCCAGCACACGAAGGAACGGGGCAAAGAGAGCGAGCCGCTGGCGCTGAACGAGATTGCAGCGGAGGTGGCGCAACGGCTGGCGGACGAAACCGATCCGGTGGTGCTCGGGCCGGGTGGCACGCTCGGCGAGATCAAGCGGGCCCTCGGATTCGAAGGCAGCCTGCTCGGCTTCGACGTCTGGCAGGCGGGCGCTCTGCTGGCCCGGGATGTGGATACCCGGTGGCTGGATGCAAACCTGGAACGTGGCCGGCTGATCCTGAGCTTCACTCGCGGTCAGGGCTTCCTGCTCGGTCGCGGCAATCAGCAGCTTAGCCCGGCGTTGCTCCGGCGCCTCGGACGCCAGTCCCTCTGGGTGGTGGGTACCCGCACCAAGCTCACCTCGCTGGAAGGCCGGCCGCTGCTCATGGATACGGACGATCCGCTGCTCGATCAGGAGTGGTCCGGGCTGATCGAGGTCATCACCGGTTTCGAAGACAGCCTGCTTTACCGGTTGAGCGATCATGAGTGACGCGGAGCTGGAACAGCTGCAGCCGGCGCTGGCGTCCTGCCGGGAGCGCTGGGACGGTGGTTCAGACAGCACCAGACGATTGTTTCACGGTCGGGGGCATTGTTACCCCGGCCTGGAAGATCTGGTGGTCGATCAGTTCGGTCGGGTGCTGCTCGTCGCCTGCTTTGGCGACAACGTGGACCGGGCCCGGCGGCTCGGCATGGCGCTTCAGGAACAGCTGGACGGGGTGACCGGGGTTGCGGTTCAGCAGCGACAGGGGCGGGGTACCTCGGCGGAAGTGCTCTGGGGAGAGGTGGCCGATGAGCTGGTGGTTGAGGAAGCGGGGCTCCGGTATCTCGTGCAACCCCTGCGTAATCAGAACGTCGGCCTGTTTCTCGATATGGCGCCGACTCGCGCCTGGCTGACTCCCGCAGCGGCAGGCAGGCGGGTGCTGAATCTGTTCTCCTTCACCTGCGCTTTCTCCGTTGCGGCCATCGACGGTGGGGCGACGCTCGTCGTCAACAACGACATGAGCAAACCCGCCCTGGACTGGGGTCGGCGCAACCACGAGCTGAATGATCACGACCTGCGCCAGGTGCGAATGCTGCCGCACAACCTGTTCAAGAGCTGGGGCAAGATCAGAGAGTATGGTCCTTACGACATCATCATCATCGACCCGCCCACCAATCAGCGCGGCAGCTTCAACGCGGAGAAGCAGTACGGGCAGATTCTGAAGCGGCTGCCGGAACTGGCTGCCCCCGGCGCGGACATCGTCGCCTGCCTGAACTCGCCGTTCCTGAATACCGACTTTCTGCCGGGCCAGATGGCCCGCTGGTGTGCCCGTGCGGCCCTGATCGAAACCCTGCCTGCGTCGGCAGACTTTCCTGAGCAGTTCCCCGATCGGGGTCTGAAGATCTACCGGTTCAGATACGCCTGAACGAGCCTCCGGCTGGACGCCTGGTCAGCTTTGCTCCATCCGCCCCATGAGCGAAATCATGGCCCGCCGCAGCTCCATCGAAGAGCGGTCTTTCAGCGCCGTCTTGATCTGGTGAATATGGGTGGCGTGCTCGAGCCGAACCAGGTCCGGCAGGTTGGCGTCTTCGTGTCTGCTCACCGACTCCGCCGGCGACGACAGCAGGGTGAAGGTGCGGCCGGTGAGTACGGCCTGGTCGATGGCCTCGTTGCCGATGGTGTCCTCGAAGCGCAGGTAACCTTCTTCGCCGAGCCAGAGCAGGGTGCCGAAGCAGGCCTGGTAGCGTTCGGAGTGCAGGCCGAACTCGTCGGGCTCCTCGGTCTGGTAGATGTCGTCGACGAAGATCGCGTGACGCCTGGGAAAGACGCCGTAGAGCGCAGCCAGCGTCTTCGCAGCATCCTTGAAGAAATCATCGACGTTGATGTCCGTCATGGCTCAGGCCGTAGAGCAGCTTCCTGCCAGGCGCCTACTGGCGGTAGGCGCTCAGGAAGTGCTCGATACGATCCAGCGACTCCTCGAGGTCTTCGAGCCTGGGCAGGAAAACCACCCGGAAGTGGTCGGGTGTGGGCCAGTTGAAGCCGGTACCCTGGACCACCAGCACCTTCTCCTGACGCAGCAGGTCGAGGGCGAACTGCTCGTCACTGCTGATGTTGAAGCGTTCGACGTCGAGCTTGGGAAAGAGATAGAGCGCGCCTTCGGGCTTCACGCAGGAAACACCCTCCATCTCGTTCAGACGCTGCCAGGCGTAGTCGCGCTGATCGCGCAGACGGCCGCCGGGCTGCAGGTACTCGACGATGCTCTGGTAGCCGCCGAGGGCGGTCTGAATCGCGTGCTGGGTAGGTACGTTCGGACACAGGCGCATGGACGCCAGGATCTCCAGGCCCTCGATGAAGTCGCGGGCCCGGTGCTTCGCACCACTGACCACCATCCAGCCGGTGCGGAATCCCGCAACACGGTAGGTCTTGGACAGCCCGTTCAGGCTCAGGATCAGCAGATCGTCGGCCAGCGAGCCGACCGGTATGTGCTCGGCGTCCTCGTAGAGAATCTTGTCGTAGATCTCGTCGGCGAAAACGACCAGATCGTTTTCCCGGGCGACTTCCAGCATGTCCAGCAGGGTCTGCTTGGAGTAGACGGCACCGGTCGGGTTGTTCGGGTTGATGATCACCATGGCCCTGGTCCGGGGGGTGACTTTCGCCCGCAGATCGTCCAGATCCGGTGCCCAGCCGGCGCTTTCGTCGCAGTGATAGTGCACGGCACGGCCACCGCTGAGATAGGTTGCTGCTGTCCACAGCGGGTAGTCGGGCGCCGGGATCAGCACCTCATCGCCGTCTTCGAGCAGCCCCTGCATGCCCATCACCACCAGCTCGGAGACGCCGTTGCCGATGTAGATGTCATCTATCTCGACGTCCGGAATTCTGATCTGCTGGCAGTACTGCATGATCGCCTTGCGGGCGCTGTACAGCCCCTTCGACTCGCAGTAGCCCTGGGAGTGGGGCAGGTTGTGAATCACGTCGAGGAGGATTTCTTCCGGCGCTTCGAAGCCCCAGGGTGCCGGATTGCCGATGTTGAGCTTGAACACCCTGTGGCCTTCTTCTTCCAGACGATGGGCCTCGGCCAGCACTGGGCCGCGAATGTCGTAACAGACGTCGTCGAGCTTGCTGGACTTCCTGATCTGACCAGATGCCGAGGCCGCCGCCGCAGCAGCATCAGAGCTGTGCAGGTGGGTGACGGTCCTATCGCTGGTCTTGGTTTCCATTGCTCTCGCGCTCGTACTAATATTTCTGGCTGTTTTTCGTCCTGCTCGTGGTGGCTGGCTCAGTTAGAGTGGCCGGCCTGACGAGCGGGCGAGCATCTTAGCAGTACCCGCCCGTGCCGTAACCCGTGGCTCATGCGCCGCAGGCCAGCGAGTAATGTAACTAAATTGACCGAAGACGTGAGACTGCCAATGGCTAAAGTGACCAAAACCGACGACGAATGGCGCCAGGAGATGACGCCCGAGGAGTACGCCATCATGCGTGAGGCCGGGACCGAGCGGGCCTTCACCGGCGAGTACTGGGATACCAAGACGCCGGGTACCTATCGATGCCGGGCCTGTGGGGCGGAGCTCTTCGATTCCGACACCAAGTACGACTCCGGCTCCGGCTGGCCGAGCTTCTACGCGCCGGTCGAGGAGGGCGCGGTAGCGACCCAGATCGACAACAGCATGATGATGGAGCGGGTCGAAGTGCTCTGCTCCAGCTGCGAAGCGCACCTTGGTCACGTCTTTCCGGACGGCCCGCAGCCGACCGGTTTGCGGTTCTGCATGAACTCGGCCTCGCTGAAGCTGGATGAACGCGAGCAGGAAGGGGACGCCTGATCATGCATCCGGGAATCATTGCCGAACGGTCGCCGGAAAAAGTGGCCTACACCATGGCCGAGACCGGCGAGGTCGTAACCTACGGCGAGCTCGAAGCCACGGCCAACCAGGCGGCTCATCTGTTCCGCTCGCTCGGCCTCAACCGCGGCGACCACATTGCCATCCTGCTGGAGAACCACAAGCGGTTCTTCCAGATCTGCTGGGCGGCCCAGCGCGCCGGCCTCTACTACACGGCCATCAGCTGGCGGCTGCAGCAGGAAGAGGTGGAGTACATCGTCAACAACTGTGAGGCCAGGGTGTTCATCACCTCACTCGAGCGCCGGCACGTGGTCGAACCGCTGGTCGACAAGATGCCGAACGTGTCCGCCCGCTACATGCTGGACGGCACCGTGGATGGCTTCGAGTCCTGGGAAGACGCCATCGGCGCCATGCCCGAGACGCCGATCGAGGATCAGGCCGAAGGGCAGTCCATGCTCTATTCATCCGGTACCACCGGTTACCCGAAGGGGGTGAAGAAGCCGCTGCCGGAGCAGGCCTACGGGGAAGGCGAAGAGATCAACCTGATGCAGGTGCTGTACGGCGCGACGGACGATTCCATCTACCTGTCGCCGGCACCGCTTTACCACGCGGCACCGCTCGCTTTCACCATGGGGCTGATCCGCATGGGCGTGCGGGTGATCGTCATGGAGCACTTCGAAGCTGAGCGGGCGCTCGAGTACATCCAGAACTATCGGGTCACCCACAGCCAGTGGGTGCCGACCATGTTCGTGCGGATGCTGAAGCTGCCGGATGAGGTGCGCCTGTCCTACGACGTATCGTCTCTGCAGTGTGCCATTCACGCGGCGGCGCCGTGCCCGATCCCGGTCAAGGAGCAGATGATCGACTGGTGGGGGCCGGTGATCTACGAGTACTACGCCGGCACTGAAGGCAACGGTTTCGTGCAGCTCAACTCAGAGGAATGGCTGGCCCACAAAGGGTCTGTCGGCCGGCCGCTGAACTGCGAAGTGCATATATGCGACGACGATGGCGAGGAAGTGCCGGTCGGCGAGTCCGGCACCATCTTCATGGGTGGCGGTGGTGAGTTCGAGTACTACAAGGACGACGAGAAGACGGCCGGTTCCCGACATCCGCAAGGATGGTCGACACTGGGCGACGTCGGTTACCTGGATGAGGACGGCTATCTCTACCTGACCGACCGCAAGCACTTCATGATCATCTCCGGTGGGGTGAACATCTACCCGCAGGAGGCAGAGAACGCGCTCATCACTCATGACAAGGTCATGGACGTTGCCGTGTTCGGGGTGCCGAACGAAGAGTTTGGTGAGGAGGTGAAAGCGGTGGTGCAGCCGAAGGACATGGCCGATGCCACCCCGGAGCTGGCCATAGAGCTGATGGACTACTGTCGCTCGAAGCTCTCGCACGTGAAGTGCCCGCGCTCGGTGGACTTCAGAGAAGAGTTGCCCCGACACCCGACCGGCAAGCTCTACAAGCGGCTGCTGAAGGACGAGTACTGGCAGAAAGCCTGAGTCGTGCCCGGGCGGCGGGGTGCGTTACTCCGTGCTGAGCAGGTTTGCCGGCGCGTACTGGTCGGTCAGCACCCGGGCACTTTCGTCCCAGTCCGCTTCGGTGCTGAAGCCGGGCAGAAAGTCGTTCACCCGAACGTCGTATGGGGCCAGGCTCGGCCCCAGCGTCCGGCCGACGGCGGCCAGGCTTTCCATGCTCGGCAACTCGCCATTGGTTGCCAGGATCACCCGGTTGGCCGAGATCCGCGAGCGAACGTTGTAGAAGGTGCCGAACACCTCCTGATAGGTGGCTGACTCGTGGTCGTAGAGCCGGCTGATGGCGAAGGTATTGGCCGCAACCACGCCGCCTTCACTCAATAACCCCCGGGTTTCCTCCAGATACTCCTGGGTCATCAGGTGTTCGGGGATGTAGTCGCCGTTGAAGGCGTCCAGCATGATCAGGTCGTACTGCTCGCCGGCAGCCAGCGCTCGCTTGGTGAACACCCGGGCATCACGCAGGATCACCCGCATGTTCTCTTTTTCCTGGAAGCCGAAGTAGGTCTCGGCCACCTTCAGCACCGCCGGGTCGATTTCCACCGAATCGATCTGCGCTTCCGGGTAGAGCTCATTGAGCGCCACCGGCAGCGTACCGCCGCCGAGCCCGACGATCAGAATCCGCTCCGGCTCCGGCACCATGAGCAGGCTCATCATCATCATCTTGGCGTAAGGGAAGACCATCTTCCGCGGTGCCTTTCGATCCATGCAGGTCTGGTTGCGCTGGTCTTTGCGGACCGAAAACTGCAGGCAGATGGTGCTGCCGCGCTCGTCGACCAGAATGGTGCTGTACAGCGACCGCTCGCGGTGAATGATGCGGGCATCAGCGGTCTGTGCCAGCGGCAGCAGCAGCGCAACGGCGAGCAGCCAGCGCAGCGCAAAAAGAGCTTTGGGAAGCGATTGGATCATCAACGTGGTGGTGCCTGTGCGAACTCGCAAACTTGTCAGTTGGATGGCTGGGCCAGGGTTTCGTTCCGCCCGCCCTGCAGCCGGTGCGTGCCGATGGCGATCCCGGACATCGCCAGCAGCGCCAGCGCGAGCATGGTGAGAATGGTGTTCATCTCGAACCAGAGGACGAAGTAAAACGAGGTTGCCAGGGTGCCCAGAGCGCTGCCCATGGTCGAGACGAAGTACAGCCGGCCCGCGACCTGACCCGACTCGTGGGTGGAAGCAACCAGCAGCCGCACGGAGTAGGGGGAGATCATCCCCATGATGACCGTGGGCAGAATGAACAGAATGCAGGAGGCCAGCAGCGAGCCGTAGCGGGGATCTTCCACCCGTTCGAACACGAAGACCATTGCCGGCTCCGCCGAGTAGACGAGCGGGTAGAGCAGCACCGCGGCGACGGCGAAGATGATGCCGAAGCGGTGCAGTGACGGCCGGTGCAGGGAGAGCTTGCCGCCGAACAGATAGCCAAGCGCCAGGGACAGCATGAACACCGTGATGATGCTGCCCCAGACGTAAACGCTCGACCCGAAGTAGGGCGCGAGCACGCGACCACCGAGGAGTTCGAGCGACATGATGACGAAGCCGCCGGTGAAGGCGAGAGCATATATTATGGCAGGCACTTTTCTCTTTAAATACAATTAGTTAAAGGTGCTACTTGAGGTGCAGACTACGCGCCGCTCATTTATCCAGGATCTCAAGCTGGCAGCTTGCTGGCCATGTTGGTCGCGTGAGTGGCCCGGAGTGTAACGAGGGGAATATCGATTTAACAAGATGATCGTTGAGGCGTGGTGCGCGCTCTAGTCTAATTGCGCACGCCTCGGGCCAGACGGAGCAGAAGAGAACGGATGAAGATCGGCATCACGCTGCGCAACATGGGCAGCCAATCCTCGGCCGAGCTGATGATCGCTGCGGCCAGGGCGGCGGAAGCCGCCGGCATGGAATCGGTCTGGGTGACCGATCACATCGCCATACCGCCGGACGATGCTGAGGGCAGCGGCGGTCGTTACCTGGATCCGCTGATCAGCCTGGCCGTGCTTGCTGGCGCCACCGAGCGGATTCACCTCGGCACCGGCGTGATCATCCTGCCTTACCGGCCGGCGTTGCCAACGGCGAAGCAGATCGCCAGCCTGCAGGAACTGTCTTCGGAGCGCCTGCTGCTCGGGGTCGGCATCGGCTGGATGGACCCGGAGTTCCGGGCCCTGGCCGTGGATCGCCATCAGCGCGGCCGCCTCTCCGACGAGGTTTTGAGCTTCATCAATCGCTGCTTCAGCAGCGCCGATGACGTCGTCGAAGCGAACGGCCAGCCTTTCCTGTTCCGACCGAACCCGAGCCCGCCGCCCATATACATCGGCGGGCGTGCGCCGCACGCGCTGCAGCGGGCGCTCCGCCATGGCGCCGGCTGGCTGCCTATGGGGGGTGACCCGAAACGGCTCGCGGATGACATGGCTACGTTCCGGCAGCTGGCCGCTGCAAGCGGCGCCGAGCCAGGTCCTGTCACCCTGATGGCACCCCTGCCGCTGCAGCAGCCCGACGAGAGCGAGCGGCTGCTCGAGCGCTATGCTGAGCTCGGTGTGGAGCGGCTCGTCTGTGCGGTTCGCTACGACACGCTGGCCGACTACCAGCGGCTGCTCGAGCAGTTAAGCGGGCTCAAGCGACCATCGTGAGCCTCGCGTTCCGGGCAATGGTCGGGCTGCTTGCACGGCAACGGCCGGAACAGCTGCCGGTGGATGGCGCCCGCCTGCAGAGAATCGGCGCCCAGTGCTGGCACGCCGACCGGGAAATCCGGTACGGACGGCGTTCAAGCCTGCCGGTGCGGATGGTGATCACCAGAGACCAGCACAACGGTCTCACCCTCTACTCCCCGGTTGCTCTGGACGAGGGAACCCGCGAGGCGCTGGCGGGCCTGGGTGAAGTGGTGCGGGTCATCGCCCCGAATCGCTTCCACACGATGTTTGCCGGCAGGGTGCTGGATGCCTATCCGGCGGCAGAGCTGCTCGTTCCCACCGAAAACGGCGCTCTGGCCGAACGCTTCCCGACCCGGACCAGGGTTGTCAGCGAGCGGATGTCGCTGGACGCAGGTTTGGACATCTACCCGGTGCGGCTGCGGGACGGCCTGGTTGAGCTGTGCGCTTATCACGACACCAGTGAGTCACTGGTTCTCGCCGACCTGCTGTTTAACTTCCACCGGGCGGAAAACGGATTCGCTCGCCTCATCTACCGACTGAACGGCATCTGGCAACGGCCGGGGCACTCCCGCCTGCAGCGCCTGCTGCTGCTGAAGGACGAAGACAGCCTGCACCGGTTTTACCGCTGGGCGCTGGCCAAGCCGTTTTCGCAGATCATCATGGCGCATGGCCAGATCGTCACGACTGATGCCCGGGAGCAGTTCTATCAGGCGTTCTCACGCTACGGTGCAGCGGGTGCTTGAAAGCAAGCCGGGCACCGAGACCGTTGTTGAAAGCTACCCGGAGGTCTCCTAGCATCGCGCTCGACGCAGAATGCCGGGACCGAGATTGGAGTTCTCCAGCAAGTACCACGAAGACGCCTTCCCCGATCGCTACGCGAGCAAGCATGGGGAAAGCCTGTCCCGTCGTCTCAACGACCGTCGCGAGCAGGCGCTGCTGGCCAGGTGCCTCGGCCGGCTGAACGGGCTCGAGAGCATCGCCGACATCGGCTGCGGGCCAGGCAGGTTCTGGCCCACCATTGCCGGCTCCTCGGCCTCAGGTGCAACGCTGTTCGGCTCTGACGTCAGCGAGAGCATGCTGCGCTATGCCAGGGATCGCTTCGACGACGACCTGGGCGAACGCTTCGCGCTGGCCTCCGGCAGCGTCACCGCCTTACCGTTTGCCGACGCGGCGTTCGACTGCGTGATCTCAATGCGCCTGCTGCATCACTTCGGCGATCGCGTGGATCGGCTGCGAGCGCTGGGTGAGCTGACTCGGGTGGCGCGGCGCTACCTGATCGTTTCTCTCTGGACGGACGGCAACTACAAGGCCTGGCGTCGCAAGCGTCTCGAGCGCCGTCGCGGCGAACGCAGCTACCAGAACCGGTTCGTGGTGCCGCGGGCGGTGCTCGAATCAGAGTTCAGAGAAAGCGGCCTCAAACCCATCGACCACTTCGATCTGATCCCAGGCTACTCGCAATGGCGTTTCTACCTGCTCGAGAAGACGGGTGCCGGACGATGACCGGGCTGACCTTTGCCAACGCCAGCATGGGCGAACTCTTTGCCGATAATGGCTGGCGCAGCTTCGAAGACCTGTGGCGGCTCGAAGCGCGTGAGGTGGAGCCGGGCAACGTCCGCCGAGGCGGCTGGAGCTCGGTAGTTCGCTTCACCGCCGGTGACGGCAGCGCGTTCTACCTGAAGCGTCAGGAAGACCATGACTTCCGTGCCTGGGAGGGTGGTCTGGTCAGCCGCCCCACCGTGGTCCGGGAGTGGCAGGCGGGCGTGGACTTCCGCGCCTTCGGGATCGGCACCGCCGAACCGGTTTGCCTCGGCGTCGAGCAGAGCCGGACTTCCCGCGGTGTCCTAGTCACCCGGGCGCTGGATGATCATCAATCGCTCACCGAGGTGCTGCAGCAGCTGCCGGGCGGCAGCGAGGCCCGGCAGGCGCTGTTCTATCAGATTGCCGACGCCGTCCGCCTCATTCATGACCAGGGTTACCGGCATAACTGTCTCTACGGCCAGCACATCCTGGTCCGCGCAGCCGAAGGCGGCTGGGACTGTGCCTTCATCGATCTGGAGAAAGCGAGCCGGACCCGCAACGCCAGGCGAGCGGCCATCGCCGATCTGAGCGCACTCGATCGGCATACCGATGACATGAGCCTCAGGGACAGGGAGTGGCTCTGGGATCGCTACTTCCGAGACGTGCCGCTGAAGGTGCGGGAGAAGATCCTCAGAGTGCTGGCGCGGCGCACCGCTGCGAGGCTGGTCAGCCGCTACGTGCGGGATTGCGCTTCGGGTCGGCGCGGCGAGATGGCGAAGGGACCGATCGTCTGATCAGCGCTTGCGAACTGCAGATCCGGCTGGAACAATCCGCCCGCTTCTGATTTTGGATTCACACCTGATGCTGACTCTTCGCCCGCTGGCGGCCTTCGGGCTGCTCATTGTCGTCCTTGGTGCCGTTGGCGCGCATGCTGCCGAGTTCGAGCGGCCGCTCTACGCCCGGCCGGCGACCACCGCCACCAGCTTTAACATGGATGCCTACTTCGATTACTACGATGGTCTGGCGCTTCAGGAAGCGGTCGATCTGGAAGGCTGGACGGCGGGCTTCGACTTCACCTTTCCGTTCAGTCAGAGCATGCAGCTGCGCTTCCAATTGCCCGTGCGCACCGAGGCGGACGGCGTCCTGGTCGATGGCAGTGGCGACGTGGAGATCAAAGGCTGGGGAGGGACCTACCAGTTTGCGAGCCTGCACTTCGAGCATCAGATCCTCGGCGTCGATGGCGGCCCGAACCGGCTGAGCTACCAGCTTGGCCTGGGGAACCGCACGGGAAACCTGGAAACCAGCATCGGCGACAAGTACAACCACCAGGGCCGTAGCCTGCACGCCGGGCTGCGCTACGACCGCTTGCTGGCATCTGGCGGGGCGCTGCTGGCCGATCTGGAGCTGCGTTCCTACGAGGAAAGTGACGATCTGAATCCGGGCAACCTGAACGACGACCGGTTTTTCCTGGTCAAGTTTGCCGGCGCCTGGGTTGGCGAGTCCCGTGGCCGGTTGACCCCGGCGCTGGAGCTGACGGCAGATCTGGTGGAGGACTACCTGGCGGTTTCGGTGGTGCCGGAGCTGTACCTGCGAACCAGTGACGCGCTGGCACTCAAGTTCGGCGTGCCGCTGGGGGTGACCTCGGATGCGCCGAACTGGGGCGCACAGCTGCGCCTCACTGTGGACTTCTAGCCGCTAGCGTTTCTCGACCGGCTCCGTCGGGTTGCCCGCGTCGACCCAGCCGCGGAAGCCGCCGCCGATGTGGCAGACGTTTTCCAGGCCCATGTTCTGCACGGTCTGGGTGGCGAGCGCCGAGCGCCAGCCGCTCTGGCAGTAGAAGACGAAGCGCTTGCCGCTGCCGAACAGATCCTTGTAATAAGGGCTCTCCGGATCGATCCAGAACTCCAGCATGCCCCGGGTGGCGTGAAAGGCGCCGGGCACCTTACCCTCGCGCTGCAGCTCCCTGAGGTCTCGGATGTCGACGAACTGAACGTTGTCATCGTCCAGCAGGGCTGCCGCCTGCTCTGCGGTCAGCGTTTCGATCTCTGCCTCTGCTGCTTCGAGCAGCGCTTTGTAGCCGGTCTTCAAGGTCAATGTTCTAGCTCCTCCTGGTTGTCGGGCTGTTTGCAGTCAGCGCTGCAGTTGTAGCCGTTTGCGGCAGTTTTGGTCGGTCTCCGCGCGTCACCTCGGTGTTGCTCCGACCATGCCGATATCAACATATTTCCATAAAAATCAGATAGTTATGGTCAGGCCGCTGGTTCTGGCATGAATCCTGATGGACTACCCTACAGGACACTCGAAAGCACGAAAACGACATGAGCCACCCAGTAGCCAGAAAGTACCCGGAGCAGTTCGCCACGACGCCTGATCTGCTGCATGTAGTGATCCCGCGTCACGAGATCATCTCCGAGATGAGCCTGCGTGGCGAGGACGAGACGCTGAATGACGTCTGCCTCGCCGTGGCTGTGGTGGCCGACGTGCTCGGCCTGGCCATGGCCGCCACCGCCGGCGACCTCGACTGAGTTCCCTCCGGTCGCGCTAGCGGCCTTTCCAGTCCGGCGCCCGCTTTTCGGCGAACGCCTTCGGGCCTTCGATGAAATCTTCGCTCTTCACCATTGCGTGCACCGAGTCGTACTTGGCGCTCATCGACTCTTCCAGTGAGCCCATGGACAGCGACTGGTAGACCACGTCCTTGCTGGCTCGGATCGAAAGCGGGGCGCAGGCGGTGATCTGCTCTACCCAGCCCTGGGTGGCTTCCATGAGCTGGTCATGCGGCACCACATCGTTGACGAAACCAAGCTCCTTACCTTCCTCGGCGGACACATGCCGACCGGTCAGGATCATGCCCAGCGCCCGCTTGGCGCCAATCTGCCGCGGCAGTCGGTTCAGGCCGCCGGCCAGCGCGGCCAGCCCGACCTTCGGCTCCGGGAGCGCAAAGGTGGCTTTGTCCGAGGCGATGATCAGGTCGCAGGCCAGGGCAATCTCGAACCCGCCGCCCATGGCGACGCCGTTGACCGCGGCGATGACGGGCTTGGTCAGATCGAATCGTGAGGTCAGCCCGGCGAAACCGCGGGGGGTAGGCACCCGCTCCCCTCCTTCCGCCTGGTAGCGCAGGTCGTTACCGGCGCTGAAGCCCCGGCCGCTGCCGGTGATCACGGCCACCCAGAGATCATCGTCGGCGGCAAACTCGTCGAAGATCTCGCCGAGCTCGGCATTTGCCGGCGGGTGCAGGGCGTTGAGCCGGTCCGGGCGGTTCAGAGTCACGGTCATGACGTGGTCTTTCTTGTCGACCAGGGCGAATTCAGGCATGTCTCCCCCTCGAGATAGTGCTAAAGATGTTGCGTGGAATTGAAGAAGTTAACGTAGGGCGCGGGCGAAAGCACCAGTTCCGTGAGGCTGCAGTTGGCGACCGGGTACTCGACCCAGCTGCGCGGATCGTCGTTCAGGATCGTGCCCAGAGCGACCGCAAGCGATGCCCCGTGCCCAACCACCAGCACCTTCTGGCCGTTCTCGTGGAGGGCGTGAATCTGCTGCAGCGCGCCGACGATGCGCCTCGATACGGCTTGCAGAGATTCGCCGCCGGGCGGCGTGAAGGTCAGGTCTGCTCGAGTCTGTTCGTAAAAGTCGTGCTCCTCTGCCAGCGCTGCGAAGGCCAGCCCCTCCCACTCACCAATTGCGTACTCGACCAGGTCGTCGACCGGAGTCAGCTCGACTGGCAGCTGGGCCTGCACGGCCTTTGCCGTCTGCAGGCAACGATCGAGCGGGCTCGTGTAGATCGCCGCCAGATCGGCGTGGGTGTCAGCGAGGTGCCGGGCCGTTTTCTTCACCTGGCGACGGCCGCGCCAGGTCAGGGCAGAGTTGGTGGAGCCATGCCAGAGGCCGCGCCGGTTGGCTTCGATCTGGCCGTGGCGCAGTAGTAAGAGGGATGCCATCGCCGGTATTCTGCGCGACCCGAACTGCTGGCTCCAGCCTGAAGATGCGTGACATTGTCCGGATAAAGCTGCTCGTCTGCCTGGCGCTGCTGGGGTGCCTCGCCGGCTGCCAGCGAGCACCCGAGTACCAACGCCTCGAAGGCGGGACCATGGGCACCTATTACCGGGTGACCAGCCTCTGCCCGGCGACCGATGCGGCGAGCCTGCAGCGCCAGGTCGAAGCGGAGCTGGCCCGGGTGAACGGGCAGATGTCGACCTATCAGCCGGATTCCGAGCTGATGCGCTTCAACGCGGGCGTACCGGGAGTATGGGTGGCGATCTCCAGCGAGCTGCTGGCGGTCCTCACGGCGGCGCGGGAGGTCTCCGAACGCTCCGATGGCGCCTTCGACGTCACCGTGTCCGGGCTGGTGGCCCTCTGGGGATTCGGCCCGGAGGGCCGGATCAGCGAGCCGCCCTCAGAGGCGGCGATTCAGGCAGCGCTTGCCAACACCGGTTTCGAAGGCCTCGAGCTCGACCTTGCGGGCCAGCGAGCGCGTCGGCAGATGGGGCTCATCGTTGATCTCTCCGCGATCGCCAAGGGCCACGGGGTTGACCGCCTCGGTGAGTTGCTCCGCGGACAGGGCTGTGAGCATTACCTGGTCGACATCGGCGGCGAGGTGCTGGCGCGGGGGCTTAATCCCAGCGGCCGGGCCTGGCGGATCGGGGTGGAGGTGCCGGACCCGGAGCGTATCGGCAGCGTTCAGCGGATCCTCGAGCTCGACGGCGTCGCCGTGGCCACCTCCGGTGACTATCGGAACTTCCTCGATCTGGCCGGAGAGCGCATTTCTCATACCATCGATCCGCGAACCGGGCATCCGGTTCAGCACGCTCTCGCCTCGGTCACCGTGGTGCACCCATCAGCCATGCTGGCGGACGGGCTGGCCACAGCGCTCAACGTGTTGGGACCGGATGAAGGTTTTGCCCTCGCGGAAGCTGAGGGGCTGGCGGCGTTGTTCCTGATTCGCCGTCCTAACGGCTTCGAAGAGCGGTATACTTCAGCCATGCAGAAGCACCTGGCCGCTGCGCCGGGAACTTAAACCCGAAACACAGATCCGAAGCAGAACAACGATCTGAACCGGAGCCTCGAACCATGACCACAGCTGTACTCGCTTTCCTCGTCATGCTGGTGCTCGTCGCCGGTATGGCCGTTGGCGTGCTTTTCGGCCGCAAGCCAATCAGTGGCAGCTGTGGCGGCATGAAGGCGCTGGGCATGGGGGTCTCCTGCGAGATCTGCGGCGGCAACCCGGATCTCTGCGAAACGAACGAGGCCGGCAGCCGTTCTTCTGATCTCTTCTACCGTGCGGACGACTGAGCGGCTGACGCCGCCGCCTGCCAGCCGACCGTGAGCAAACCCGTTGCCCTCGAGTTGGGGGCTCGTTACGCGCTCACCCGCAAAAGCGCAATTTCCTTCATCAGCTTCGTCGCCGTCGCCGGGCTCGCCCTGTCCGTGGCGGTCCTGGTTGTGGTGATCTCAGTGATCAACGGGATGGAACGGGAGCTGGAGGAACGGGTGTTCGGCATGCTGCCGCATCTGACGCTGCACGGCCGGGAGCCGCTGCGGCCTGATCCCGCGGCAATCGACAGCCTGGAAGCGTTGCCCGACGTGAAGGGAGCAGCGCCTTTCGTGCAGCAGGCAGGCCTGGCCGCTGTCAGCGACCGGGTCACCGGCGTGCTGATCACGGGCATCGACGATCGCTACGATTCGGTCTCCGATCTCTATCAGTATCTCGAAGGGGATGCCGGCGCGCTCGAAGCGGGCGGGTTCGGGATCTTTCTCGGTGCGGGCGTTGCGAAGGCGCTCGGCGTGAGCATCGGCGATAAGGTCTCCATCGTGCTGCCGAGCGCGACGGTGACACCGGCGGGGCTGTTCCCCCGACAGAAGCGGTTTGCCGTTCTCGGCATCGTCCGCTCCCGGTCCGAGCTCGATGCCAGAGCGGCGTACGTGCATCAGGCAGACGCGCGGCGATTGCTGCGGCTCGGGGAGCACGTGCATGGCTACCAGCTCCGCGTGACCGACCTCTTTGCTGCGGAAACGGTGGCCCGCAGCGCGCTGAATCAGCTTGGCGATCGGAACCTGTTTCCCCGAACCTGGATGCGGACCCACGGCCCGATCTATCACGCGATTGGCGTGCAGAAGACGACCATGTTCGTGCTCTTGTCGTTTCTTGTTGGCGTGGCCGCCTTCAACCTCGTCTCGACCCTGGTCATGGTGGTCGATCAACGGCGCAGCGACGTCGCCATCCTCCGCACCCTCGGCAGCGACAGCCGCACCGTGGTCTGGGCATTTCTGCTGCTGGGCACCACGCTGGGGCTGATCGGCATAGTCGCCGGCCTGCTCGTTGGTGTGCTTGTTTCGCTGCTGCTGCCGGACTTTTACCTCTGGCTGACCGACTCGCTGTCAGTCGATCTGATGAGTCAGTACTTCGTCAATTACCTGCCGGTGGAGGTGCGAGTCAGCGATCTCCTCGGGATCAGCTTGACGGCGCTGGTGTTGAGCATGCTGAGCACGCTGTACCCGGCCTGGCGGGCAGTTAAGCTCAAACCGTCGGAGGTGCTTGCGCATGAGTGAGGTGCTGCGGGCGGAAGGCTTGAGCAAGGCTTATCGGCAGGGTGACGACGAGATCGTCGTGCTGCGCGGTGTGGACTTCGCCGTTGACGCGGGCGAACGGGTGGCCGTCATTGGCCGTTCCGGTGCCGGCAAGAGCACTTTGCTGCACCTGCTCGCCGGCCTGGACGAGCCGGACGCAGGGGCGGTGTGGGTCGCCGGCCAGAACCTGACCGCTGCCAACGCGGCGGGCAGAGCGGCCATTCGCAACGCGCACATGGGATTCGTTTACCAGTTCCATCACCTGCTGCCGGAGTTCAGCGCGGAGGAGAACGTCTCCATGCCGCTCCGGCTCGGCGGCGTGCCCGCTGCCGAGGCGCGAAGAACGGCAGCCGAGCTGCTGGAGAGGGTTGGTCTGGGTGGACGGCTAAGCCACCGGCCGCACGAGCTTTCTGGCGGTGAGCGGCAGCGGGTGGCCGTAGCCCGCGCTCTGGTCACCTCACCGGCGGTGGTGCTCGCCGACGAGCCCACCGGCAATCTGGATCGGGAGAACGCGGAGCAGGTCTTTGCGCTGATGTGTGAGCTGTCTGACGAGCGCGGCATCGGCTTCGTGATCGTCACCCATGACGAAGCCATGCTCGACGGCGTGGGTCGGGTGCTGAAGCTGGTGGACGGGGCGATCGCATGAACGGCCGCGCGGAGCCGGGCGGGCAAGGCGGGCGGTTCAGAGGATCAGCGGCCGTTGCCTGGTCGCTGGCCATCCGCTACCTGAAAACCCGCAGGAAGCAGTTCGCGGCCTTCATCACCTGGGTATCACTGCTCGGGCTTGCTCTGGGCGTGCTGGTGCTGACCGTTGTGGTATCAGTCATGAACGGGTTCGACCGGGAGCTGAAGACCCGCATCCTCGGCACGGTGCCGCACGTTCTGGTCGAGGGCATTGGAGCTGCTGATCCGCGTCTGGCCGAAGTGCTGGCTTTTCCGGAAGTGGAAACAGCCTACGAGTTTTTTCTCGGTGCGGGGATGTTGACCCGGTCAGGCGCGGTCAACCCCGTGGCCATCTACGGTATCAATCCGACGGACAGCAACGCGCTGGCTGCGATTAACGCGGCGATGCGGGATGGCGCGCTGGCCGATCTCGCTGCACCGGGGCGCGGCATCGTCATGGGCGCGCCGTTGGCGGCCCGGCTCGGCCTGTTCCTCGGCGACACCATTGCCCTGGTCATCTCTGAACCGACCGCCAGCGGTCTGCAGCCGCGAATGCAGCCTTACCGTCTGGCTGGAACCTTTGAGCTGGGCGCCGAGCTCGACTACTCGCTGGTGGTGGTCGACCGCACCGACCTGGCCGTTACCGAGCTCGCGAGCGTGGGCAAAACGGGCGTGCGCCTGGTGCTCAGTGATCCGCTGCTGGCGGACGTGGTCTCGCGGGAGGTCGAGCTGCTGCTGCCCGAACTCGTCGTCAGCAGCTGGGCGGACAGCTACGGCGAGCTGTTCCAGGCCGTGCGGCTCGAGAAGCTGATGATGTTTCTGATCCTGCTGATGGTGGTGGCCGTTGCCACCTTCAACATCGTTTCCGGGCAGATGATGGTGGTGGCCGACAAGCGCCCGGATATCGCCATCCTTCGGACCATGGGGGCCGAGGCGGGGACGATCCGCCTGACCTTTCTGTTTCAGGGCGTGCTGATCTCCGGGATCGGCATCGTCATGGGGCTCGTGCTCGGGGTGCTGGTGGCCTATCGGATCACCGACATCGTCGCCTGGATGAAAGACTGGTTCGGTTTCGGCCTTTTGGATGGCACCTACTTCGTCGAGGTCCCCGTGCTGGTGCTCGGCTCCGACCTCTGGATCATCGCCTGCCTCTCCGGCGTTCTCTGCCTGCTCTCAGCCTGGCTGCCCGCTCGCCGGGCGGCGCTCATGAATCCAGTCGACGGCTTGCACGGATAGCCCGCCGCTCACGCCAGCGGCTGATCACGTGCAGGCGCCAGCTGACGCGTACGAGCACGAACCCGGTAACACCTGCTACCCAACCGCAGAGCAGAGAGCCGAATATGAGCGGGTAGCCGATGTCGTCCAGGTTATCCAGCAGCCAGCTGAAGCTCAGCTCGATGCTGCTCACTGCCACCTCCATGTTCAGCAGCCAGGCCCCCAGCCGGTAGGTGAAGTAGAACATCGGGCCGATGGTCACCGGGTTGCTGATCCAGACCAGGGCGACTGACAGGGGCAGGTTGCAGCGGGCAACGATGGCCAGCGCCGCGGCCAGAAGCATCTGGAAGGGGATCGGCACAAAGGCACAGAAAAGACCAATGAAGGTCGCGCCGGCAATAGAGCGGCGGTGCATGTGCCAGATCTCGGGGTTCTTCAGCCATTTGCCCACAGGACGGAGGGCGGGATTCTCGCTGACCTCTCCCGGGTCCGGCAGATACCTTCGGAGGAGATTTCGCAGCATCTCCTCATTATGCACTCGAAGCCTCTCGCCGGACATGACGGCTGACCCATTCTGTGGCTTTTTTCCTCAGGTTCGCCGCCGCGCCAAGCCTGTTCTGGCCTTTGGTTGCGGCCGGTACAGGGGTGGGCCTGCTGGCGCTGCCCGGTGCCTATCCGCTTGGTTGGCAGCCATTGGCCTGGCTCGTTGCTTTGCTGGTCGTCGTCTGCTTGCGGCCGCAGCGGTCGGCTCTGAACCTGGCGCTCTGGCTGGTGCTGGGCTACTGCTACGGTTACTGGCAAATGGGTGCGGCGCTCGATCAGCGTCTGCCGCTCTGCGCAGACGCCAGTATCCGCGAGTTCGAGGTGCTGGTGCTGAGTGCTCCGCAGCTGAGCGGAGCAGGGGAGGCGCAGGCCGTTGCCCGCTTCGAAGCTGAAGTCCTGATCTCTGCGGCTGATGACTGCCCCGTAGCGGGCAGCTACCGGGTCCGCCTCAGCTGGTACGGCCCGCCGGCGCTGGCTGCAGGGGAGCGCTGGCGGGTCGAAGGCCGACTGCGACCACCCTGGGGCAACCTCAATCCGGGTGGGTTCGACTACGAGCGCTGGTTGCTCGGTGAGGCGTTGGCTGGCACGGGCTACGTGCGCAGCGGCACAAGGCTTGCGCCGCCGTCAGCAGCCACGGACTTGCGCGAGCTGATCCGTTCGGCGTTCAGGCGTTGGCTCGAGGCGCGCAACTCTGCACACGGCGGGATCATGCTGGCGCTGATGACGGGCGATGATTCGGGGCTCAGCCAGCGCGATTGGCGGTTGCTTCGGGACAGCGGCACGGTGCACCTGCTGGTGGTGTCCGGGCTCCACGTCGGCATGGTGAGCGGCTTCCTGTTTCTGCTCGGCCGCCTGCTCGCCCGGGGGTCGCTCCCGCTGCTGCTTCGATTCGGCGCGCGCCAGCTGGCCGGCCTGTTTGCGCTCGCCGGCAGCGCCGCTTACGTCTGGTTGAGCGGTGCTGGCGTGCCGGCGCTGCGGGCCTGGCTGATGAGCGCGCTGGTGCTGCTGGCGTTAACGAGCGGGCGCTCAGCTCGAGCGCCCAACGTGGTGCTACTTGTTATGGCGGTGCTGCTGCTCATTAACCCGTTGGTGGTGCATCAGCAGGGCTTTTGGCTGTCGTTTGCCGCGGTGCTGGCGCTGGTGGCCTGGTTCGACCCTTCGTTACCGGCCGCCGGAGAGCGGTCACAGCTGAGCCGTATCTGCGCCGGCCTTGGTGCCTTCGTTCAGGTCCAGCTCGTGCTGCTGCTGGTGCTCAGCCCGCTGCTTGCCGCCTTTCAGGGCGGTGTGCCCGTGCAGAGCCCGATCATCAACGCGCTGGCAGTGCCCGTGGTCACTTTCCTGGTCCTGCCTGCAGTGCTGCTGGCAGGGTTGCTGTACTTCCCTCTGCCGGTCCTCGCCGAACTGCCTCTGCAGCTTGCTGAGGCGGCGCTCGAACTCCTGATGTCAGCGCTGGTCAGGGCAGCGGAGGTTCCCGCCGTCGCCATGGGATTAGCTGGATTCTGGCAATGGCTGTTGATGCTGCTGTTGCTCATCTGGCTGCGTCACCGCCCGCGCTGGTGCTACCTGCCGTTGGCAGGTGCCCTCTGGTGGGTGCTGCTCCTGCCGGATGGGCAGGCGCCGGGTGTTGGTCAGTTCCGGCTGACGGCGCTCGACGTGGGCCAGGGTTCGGCTCTCCTCATCGACACGCATCGGCATCGGCTGATCTTCGACGCCGGGCCGCGGTACGCCTCTGGCTTCGATCTGGGTGACGCCGTGGTCGTGCCCAGTTTTCAGCGCCTGGGGCAGGGGCCGCTGGATGTGCTGGTGATCAGCCACGATGACGTCGACCATGCCGGTGGCGCCAGGGCGATCATCGAGCAGCTGCAACCGAAGCGGATCCTGGCTTCCTTCGCCCTGGGTGCTGCCGAGGCCTGTCGAGCCGGTGAGGGCTGGGAGTGGGACGGTGTGAGCTTCCGTTTTCTGCACGGCGGCCCTTTTCAGAGTGCCGGCTCGCAGTTGCGCCTCGCAGGCGGCGACAACGATCGTTCCTGCGTGCTGCTGGTCTCTAACGGCCGACGCTCGTTGCTGCTGGCCGGCGACATCTCGCGGCGCGTTGAGCGTCGGTTGACGAAGCAGCCCGTAGATCTGCTGATGGCGCCTCACCACGGGAGCCGCACCTCGTCATCTGCCGGGTTCGTTCGGGGGTTTGCGCCGGCCATTGTCTTCATCAGCACCGATCGGCGCAGCCGCTATGGCCATCCGCATGCCGAGGTGGTGGAGCGATACGCCGGCAGCCAGCTCTGGATCACCGGACGGGCCGGGGCGCTGCAGTGGGTCAGCAGCCGTCCCGGGCGGGTGTACGCTTACCGTGAGCGCCGTGCGGCCTACTGGCAGCGTCGCTACGAGCCGCTCAGGCCTTGAAGTCCACGTTGTCGAGCCGCTGGATGATCTCCCGCAGCTCGCGCACCAGCTGGTCCTTCTCCTCGTCGTTGAGGAAGTGCCCGACCTCCAGAGCTTTGCCCCGACATTTCAGCTCGATCTTCTTCCGGTACCAGGGGTGTCGAGCCGGCTCGACGAAGAAGCGCGCAAAGTAACGCTCGAACGAGAACCGCTGGGTGGGCTCGCGGATGCCACGCTCGAAGATAAGCTCTTCTTTATTCAGACGCAGAACTTCGGTGGTGTGGGTGCGGCGGACGCAGTAGTACAGGCAGCCGGTAAGGACAGACATCTCCAGCACCGTAAACGGCAGGATCAGCCAGAAGCCCTGCGCCGTGAAGGCGACGGCGATCAGCAGCGAGATCGTCATCAGGGTACCGACGAAGTAGGTGTTGGCGCGCCAGGTCCAGGACCGGTTCGGCCGCAGAACAATCAGCGCTGCAGCGCTGTCGGCGTCGTAGTTACAGGCGATCATTCGCTTTCCTCTTGCTCTGCCAGCCAGCGGAACGCCGCTCGGGCCTGGCGACGGGTCAGCTCGTCGGCAAACGTGAGCTCGTCGATCATGCGCGGGTTCTGCAGCCAGCGGCTGTCCTTGTAGCGCTCGCCGGCGGCGAACGAAAACTTCGAGGAGTCTGCCCGGGCGATCGTGAAGATCTTGGCAACGGCTGCTTCCGGCATGGCCTCTGAAGACTCGGTTTCGATGGCCAGCACCTGCAGGTCCTGCTCGTCGAGGCCGAGGGAGAACCTGTCGACCAGCAGCCGGGTGAGGGCGCTGCGCCACTTGTCGCCAACGATCAGGTAAGTTCCCGGAAAGGTCCACTTGCCGTTCTGCTGCACCACCAGCAGTCGGCCCGTCTCCTTCATGATCAAGCCGGAGACGTGCAGTTGGAAGTAGTCACGGCCTACTGCCAGCTCGTCGCGGAGCCGTTCCACGCTCTCCCAGAGATGACGGCTGGTTCGGTTTTTGAACGACAGGCCGAGCCCGGCTTCCTCGACCCGACGCACTTCCATCTCCACGGTCGGGGTTGGCTGGGTGTCGATGGTGTTGGGATTCTGCAGGGTCAGCCGCACCGTGGCGCCGGTGCGGATGCTCGACGCCTCCTGCTGCACGTCGAGCTGCACGAACACGCCGCCTTCGGAGATGTCTCTGGCGACGCAGTGTCGTCGCCCGATGCTGGGGTGGGTCAGCTCCACCAGCAGGGGTAGCTGAATGCGGGGGTGCTCTCTTCGCTCCATCGAGCCGGTTCCGGACCCTTGTTCTGTGACCGCCAGGAAAATGACTGCCAGGAAAATCTACGTAGATGTCCCTACCCGGAGGAAACCGGCCGGAACCGCTTGAATTCTCAAGGATTGACCACATTGTAGCAACAGTCGTTCAAACGAGAGAAAGCCATGCGACCGGACAAGATGACCAGCCGCCTGCAGGAAGCCATCGCCGACGCTCAGTCCCTTGCCATCGGCCGGGACCACACTGCCCTCGAGCCGCTGCACCTGTTTGCGGTGATGCTCGAACAGAAGCCGGGCGGAGTTGCGGCGCTGCTGGTCAGTGCCGGAGCCGATCTGGCGAACCTGAAAGGTGCGGTGGAAGACGGCCTCGAAGGGCTCGCCTCCCTCAGCACGCCAACCGGCGAGATCGCGCCGTCGAACGAGTTCGTGCGCGTCTTCAACCTTGCCGATCGCGGCGCGCAGAAGGCGGGCGACAGCTATCTCTCTTCGGAACAGGTGCTGCTGGCCATGCTCGAGGACAATCGGGTGGGCCGGATGCTCAGAGCCAGCGGCGTAAACGTAGAATCTCTTCAGGAGGCCATCAGGATGTCCAGAGACGGCGACACCGTTGATGATCCGAACGCGGAAGACACCCGCGAAGCGCTCGCCAAGTACACGGTCGATCTGACCGAACGGGCCGAGCAGGGCAAGCTCGATCCGGTGATCGGCCGCGACGATGAGATTCGTCGCACGGTCCAGGTGCTGCAGCGACGAACCAAGAACAATCCGGTGTTGATCGGCGAGCCCGGCGTGGGCAAAACGGCGATCGTTGAAGGCCTGGCGCAACGGATTCTCAACGGCGAGGTTCCGGAAGGGCTGAAAAACAAACGCATCCTTGCGCTGGACATGGGCGCGCTGATCGCCGGGGCCAAGTTCCGCGGCGAGTTCGAGGAGCGTCTGAAAGCGGTTCTCAACGAGCTGTCCAAGCAGGAAGGCAACGTCATTCTGTTCATCGACGAGCTGCACACCATGGTGGGCGCCGGTAAGGCGGAAGGCGCCATGGATGCCGGCAACATGCTGAAGCCGGCGCTGGCGCGCGGTGAGCTGCACTGCGTGGGTGCAACCACGCTGGACGAATATCGCCAGTACATCGAAAAGGATGCCGCGCTCGAGCGACGCTTCCAGAAAGTGCAGGTGGATGAGCCGAGCCTGGAAGATGCCGTGGCCATTCTTCGCGGCCTGAAAGAACGCTACGAGCTGCACCACGCGGTGGACATCACGGACCCGGCGATCGTTGCCGCGGCGCGCCTGTCGCACCGCTACATCACCGACCGGCAGCTGCCGGATAAAGCCATCGATCTCATTGACGAGGCGGCCAGCCGGATCCGCATGGAGATGGACTCCAAGCCGGAGGCCATGGACAAGCTGGAGCGGCGCCTGATCCAGTTCAAGATGGAAGCTGAAGCGCTGAAGCAGGAGTCGGACGACGCGAGCAAGAAGCGTCTGGCGGATCTGCACCAGTCCATCGACAACCTGGAGAAGGAGTACGCCGATCTCGACGAGATCTGGCAGGCCGAGAAGGCGACGCTCAGAGGCGCGCAGGAGCTGAAGGAAGATCTGGACGCGGCTCGTGGCGAGTTCGAAGCGGCCCGCCGGGCCGGTGATCTGACCCGCATGTCGGAGCTCCAGTACGGGAAGATCCCGGAGCTCGAAAAGCAGCTCGAAGCGGCCGGCCAGAACGGCGAGGCGGCGCCCAGGCAGCTGCTGCGCAACAGCGTCACCGAGGAAGAGGTGGGCGAGGTTGTCAGCAAGTGGACGGGTATCCCCATCTCCAAGCTGCTCGAGGGTGAGCGCGAGAAGCTGTTGCAGCTCGAGGCGCAGCTGCATGCCCGGGTGGTGGGTCAGGACGAAGCGGTCACCACGGTGGCAGACGCCGTGCGTCGCTCCAGGGCCGGCCTCTCGGATCCGAACAAGCCGAACGGTTCGTTCATGTTCCTCGGCCCGACCGGTGTCGGTAAAACGGAGCTCTGCAAGGCGCTGGCTGAAGTGCTGTTCGACTCCGAGGAAGCCATGTTGCGGGTGGACATGTCCGAGTTCATGGAGAAGCACTCGGTGGCCCGGCTCATTGGCGCACCGCCTGGCTACGTCGGCTACGAAGAAGGCGGCTACCTGACGGAGAAAGTCAGGCGCCGGCCTTACTCGCTGATCCTCCTGGACGAGATCGAGAAGGCGCATCCGGACGTGTTCAACATCCTTCTGCAGGTGCTCGATGACGGGCGGCTGACAGATGGCCACGGGCGTACGGTCGATTTCCGCAACACGGTGCTGGTGATGACGTCCAACATCGGCTCCCAGGCGATCCAGATGCTGACCGAGAACGGTCAGGAGGACCGGATCAAGGCCACGGTGATGGGCGAAGTGCAGCAGCACTTCCGGCCGGAGTTCATCAACCGGATCGACGACACGGTGGTCTTCCACCCGCTGGCGAAGGCGCACATGGCGAAGATTGCCGGTATCCAGTTCGAGGTGCTGAAAGCCCGACTGGCGGATCAGGATGTGGGCATAGAACTCAGCCAGGAAGCTGTAGATGCGCTGGTGGAAGAGGGTTACGACCCGGTCTACGGCGCCCGGCCGCTGAAGCGGGTGATCCAGAAGCGGATCGAAAACCCGCTGGCGCAGCGCATTCTGGCGGGCGACTTCCCGCCGGGTAGCACGATCAGCGTGGGTCTGGCGGGTGACGAGTTCAGCTTCCGGGCCGCCTGAGGCGACTATTGTATAAATATACAGTATTCGCTATTCTGAAGCTGTTATGGACGATCACCGGCAAGTGCAAGGAAGAGGACGAGGACGCGGACCAGGACCAGGACAGGAGCAGCTGCCCCTGTTCGCGGGGGTCGTAGCCGCAGACAGCGCGCCGACGAAGCGCGGTGGCTCTCAGCGCACGCTCGGCAACCGCCAGAGCCAGTCGCGCACGCTGGTGATCAATCCCCACCTGCTCGCCGCCCGGCGCATCGCCAAGCGCATGCGGCGGCTGCCGGACCGTTCTGATGCGGAAACCCGGGCAGGGCTGGCCATCTGCGCCCAGCTGAAGGCCTTCCTGGCCGACGGCTCCGAACCGCACTAGCCAGGTCGATCCGCCGGCAGAAGCCCGGCGGCAACTCATTTGCTCAGCCTGCCGAGCCGTGCCTGCGGCCCGGCTTGCGCCAGGTCAGCCGGCACCTGCTGTCGCGGGCGAATAAAAAGTGTTCAAATTGCGAACTGCGCGGGTAATCCGGCACGGTTTGGTGCGGCAAATCCCCTCAAATTCAGTAAGATAGCGCCTCAATCAAAGCTCTTTTCTAGTGGATTCAGCCTGCGTGGAACCGCAGGTTCGGCAATACAGGTAGTAGCGACGCCATGATCAACAAATGTCTGTTTCCCGTTGCCGGCTACGGCACCCGGTTTCTTCCGGCCACTAAGGCCATGCCGAAGGAAGTGTTGCCGATCCTCGACAAGCCGCTGGTTCAGTACGGGGTCGAAGAAGCGTTTCACGCCGGCCTGATGGACATCGGCTTCGTCACCGGTCGTGGCAAGCGGGCCATCGAAGACCATTTCGACATGAGCTATGAGCTGGAGCATCAGATCGCCGGCACCGGTAAGGAACAGCAACTTGCCGGCATCCGCGAGCTCATAGAACGCTGCACCTTCTCCTACACCCGACAGGTTCACATGCGGGGTCTCGGCGATGCCATCCTCAAAGGGCGTACGGTACTCGGCGATGAGCCGTTCGGTGTGGTTCTGGCGGATGATCTCTGCCTCGGCGCAGACGATGGCAAAGGCCCCGGCGTGCTCGAGCAGATGGTCGGGCTCTACAAGCAGTTCCGCTGCAGCATCGTCGCGGTGGAGGAAGTGCCGGAAGATCAGGCGCACAAGTACGGCGTGATTGCCGGCGAGGCGTTGTCGGAAAACCTGATCCGGGTGACCGACATGGTTGAGAAGCCGCCGGAAGGCACCGCGCCCAGCAACCTCGCGATCATCGGTCGCTACATCCTGACGCCGGACATCTTCGAGATCATCGAAAATACGGAGCCGGGCAAAAACGGTGAGCTGCAGATCACCGATGCCTTGCTCACTCAGGCCAAGAAAGGCTGCGTGATCGCCTACAAGTTTGCCGGCCGGCGCTTCGACTGCGGCTCTGTGGCTGGATTCGTCGAGGCGACCAACTACTTCTACCAACTCAAGTACGGGCAATGAGCAACCAGGGTTACGACCTCGTAAAGACCGAGCTTCTGGCACGACCAACCAAGCCGATGTCGCTTGGGAGCACCGTGCCTCTGAGCAGCCTGCCAACTCCCATCCTGCTGCTGGACGAAGCAGCCATGATGCGCAACATCGAGAAGATGGCAGCGTTCCTTGGCGACAAGGGCAAGGGATTCAGGCCTCATGCGAAAACGCACAAGTGTCCGGAAATCGCCCGGCGGCAGATGGCTGCCGGCGCGGTCGGGATCTGCGCGGCAAAAGTGTCCGAAGCGTTTGTGCTGGTCAACGCGGGCATCGACAAGGTGCTGATCACGTCGGCGGTGCTGGCGCCCGAAAAGGCCGCGCTGCTCGCGGAGTTATCCAGGCAGGCGGAAATCGACGTGGTGGTGGACAGCATGGCCGGATTCGAGGTCCTGCAGAGCGCCCTTGGCGCTGATGATCGGATCGGGGTGCTGGTGGATCTCGACGTGGAGCTCGGCCGCACCGGCACGCGCTCCGATGAGGAAGCGTTGGCCCTCGCGGAGCGGATCAGCGGGGCAGAGAACATGACCTTTCGCGGCGTGCAGCACTACGCCGGGCACCTGATGCACGTCGAAGGATTCGAAGCGCGCCGCGATCGCTCGCTGGCCCTGTGGGAGGTTGTCGCCGGCAGGGTGGACACGCTTGTCAGCGCCGGTTACCCCTGTGAGGTAGTCACCGGTTGCGGCACTGGTACCTTCAACATCGACTGCGACGTCGACGTGATCACCGATCTGCAGGTCGGCAGCTACATCTTCATGGACCAGGAGTATCGACTCATAGGCGGTGAGGACAGCGAGCTGTTCGATGACTTCGAGGTGACGCTGACCGTTGCGACGACGGCCATCAGCCAGCCGATGGGGGCGAAAGCGGTAACCGTCGATGGTGGCTACAAGGTGTTCGCGTCGGACAGCGTCAATCCGGAGCCGCTCGACGTGGCGGACAGCCGCTTCCGCTTTTTCGGTGATGAGCACGGCGTGCTGCTGTTGCCTGAAGGCAGCCAGCAGCCCACGCTCGGCAGCGTGCAGCGCTTCATCACCCCGCACTGTGATCCCACCGTGAACCTGCACGACGCCTACTGGGTGCACGATGAGGATGAGGTATATTCCCGCTGGCCGATCAGCGCCCGGGGATGCTCTTGGTAGCGCAGGCAGCCGACGAGGTGGCTGCGCAATCGGTTAAGACGAAACAGGATATTTCGATGATCAATCTGGAGAAGAATCCGGGCCTGATCCTGGCAGCAGATCTGCTGGAGGTGAGCGTTGCTTGAGATTGTGCAATCCGGCGGGTGGCTGATGGTGCCGATCCTGCTCTGCAGCATCGTAGCGGCCGCGATCTGCGTAGAGCGCTTATGGACTTTGCAGCGATCGCGGATCGTTCCCAAGAACCTGGTCGCGCAGATCTGGAGCGCGGTCAAAACGGAAGACCTCGACTCGCAGAAGCTCCGCGAGCTGCGCAGCTCAAGCCCGCTTGGTCAGGTGCTGGCCGCGGGTGTGGCCAACTCCAAGCGTGGCCGGGACGTGATGAAAGAAGCGATGGAGGAGGCGGCCAGCCAGGTCAGCCACGACATGGAGCGCTACCTCACCTCCCTCGGCATCATCGCCTCCATCTCCCCGTTGCTGGGTCTGCTCGGCACCGTGGTGGGGATGATCAAGGTTTTCACCGCGCTGATGCTCGAGGGTGCCGGCAACGCCAACGTGCTGGCCGGTGGCATCTCGCAGGCGCTGATCACCACCGCAGCCGGCCTGTCGGTGGCTATCCCGGCGCTCATTTTTCACCGCTTTTTTCTGCGCCGGATCGATGAGCTCGTGGTCACCATGGAGCAGGAGGCGGGCAAGCTCGTCGAGATCCTGCAGGGTGACCGGGCGGAAGAACCGCGGCTGTGAAATTTTCACGACGGGAACGCCATGAAGCGAGCGTGGAGCTGACGCCGCTCATCGACGTGGTGTTCCTGCTGCTGATCTTCTTCATGGTCTCAACCACCTTCATCCGGGAAACACAGCTGAAGATCGATCTGCCGGAAGCAGCCGGCGAGCTGCAGGAGATCGAAGAAGAGATCATAGAGATCACGGTCGACCGCCTAGGCGAGTACGCCGTCAACGATAGGCTGCTCGTCAACAATGAGCTGCACACCCTGGTGCGCGCGCTCGAGCGGGTGGTAGAAGCCGGCTCGACGGGCTCCCGCCTGATCATCACTGCCGACGCCAACGCGGCGCACCAGAGCGTGGTGCGGGCAATGGACGCGGCCGGTAAAGTTGGCCTGACCCGAATCAGCATCACCACCCAGCAGCCGTCGGAAGAGTGAGCGAAGAACCCATCGAGCAGAAGTCATCGGGCAAGGAGAAGCCCGGTGACTGGGCGACCTATCGCCGTCTGCTCAGCTACGTCAAGCCGCACTGGATGATCTTCGTCCTGGCGGTGCTCGGCTTCCTCATGGGCAGCAGCGCCGAGGCGTACTTCGCGCGGATGTTCGGTGACCTGATCGAGAACTGGCCGGAGCTGATGGTAACGTTGCCGCTGATGATGCTCGGTGCGGCCCTGTTGCGGGCGTTCGGCGAGATCATCGGCGAGATCCTCCTCGACCGGATCTCCTTCACCGTGGTCCACAACATCCGCTGTCAGCTGTTCGAGCAGCTGCTGTTTCTGCCCAGCCCTTACTTTGATGCCAGCGCTCAGGGACATCTGGTTTCCCGCATCACCTACAACGTAGCGCAGCTGCGTACCGCGGCAACGAACGCGCTCAAAACCATCGTTCAGGACGGTGGCAAGCTGATCGTCTACTTCGGCTTCATGTTCTACATCAGCTGGAAGCTGACCCTGATCTTTGCTGCCACGGCACCCATCGTGGCGTTGATCGTCGGCTGGGCAAGCCGACGTTTCCGTCGGATCAGCAAGCGGATTCAGAACTCCATGGGTGACGTCACGCACGTGGCATCTGAAGCCGTCTCCGGCTACCGGGAGGTCCGGATATTTGGTGGCCAGTCCTACGAGCGGGACAGGTTCGTCAAGTCCAGCAACTACAATCGCCGTCAGAACCTGAAGATGACCGCCACCAAGGTCACCAGCACGCACATCATCCAGCTCATCATCGTCATGGCGCTGGCGATACTGATCGCCGTGCTCGCCCGGCCGGAGATCGGAGGGGACCTGGACACCGGCGACATCGTGACCCTGCTGGGCCTGGCCGGGATGCTGGCCCGACCGCTGAAGAAGCTGTCTGAGGTGAACGCCAAGCTGCAGCGTGGCCTCGCTGCGGCTGAAGACGTGTTCAGCCAGCTGGACGAGGAAAGAGAGCTCGATACCGGAGCGCTGAAGGTCGAGCGCCTGCAGGGCCGCATTGAGTTCCAGGGCGTCGACTTCGGCTACGAAGCAGGCAGCGGCCCGGTGCTGACCGACCTCAACCTGCTGATCGAGCCGGGCCAGACCGTGGCCCTGGTTGGCAGGTCCGGTAGCGGCAAATCGACCCTGGCAAGCCTGATTCCCAGATTCTACGAACCGGACAACGGTCAGATTCTGATCGACGGCGAGCCCATCTCCCGCTACTCCCTGCAGTCGCTGCGCAGCCAGATCGCGCTGGTGACGCAGCAGGTGACGCTCTTCAACGGCAGCCTGAAAGACAACATCGCCTACGGCAGCCTGGCGGAGGCAGAACCCGAGCTGATTGATGAGGTGGTTCATCGCGCGCATGCAGATGCGTTCATCAGCGATATGCCGGAAGGGCTGGATACTCTGGTAGGCGACGATGGGGTGCTGCTGTCCGGGGGCCAGCGGCAGCGGGTCGCCATCGCCCGGGCACTGCTCAAGGACGCCCCCATCCTCATTCTCGATGAGGCGACATCGGCGCTCGACACGAGCTCGGAGAAGCACATTCAGGCGGCGCTGGAAGAGGTGATGAAAGGGCGGACCACCCTGGTCATCGCGCATCGCCTGTCGACCATCGAAAACGCGGACGTGATCCTGGTGATGGAGAACGGTCAGATCATCGAGCGCGGTGTGCACGCTGAGCTGCTCGCTGCAAACGGCGCCTATGCTGCGCTCTACAACGCCCAGTTCGAAGAGGGTGAGGGGGGCAACGGCAGTCCCGCAGCTGAGCAGGAGGCAACGCTCCCAGCGCGAAGCGCCCGCGGCGCCCGTTTGCCCGCCATCGAACGTCGCTTCTCACCGCTGGCGAACGCCTGGTACGAACGCTCCGGCTGGCTGGCGCTGCTTGCCCCCTTGAGCTGGATCTACGGCGCGGTGGCCAGGCGTCGGCGCCTCAGCTACCTGACCGGGTCTCGAACCCCCTGGCGGGCTGACGTGCCGGTCATAGTGGTTGGCAACATCACGGCCGGTGGCACCGGCAAGACGCCGTTCGTGATCTGGCTGGTACAGGCACTGACCGAGCTGGGCTTTCGCCCGGGCATCGTCTCCAGAGGCCATGGCGGCAGCGATACTCGAAGTCCGGTCAGCGTTCATCCGGACAGCAGTGCCGATGAGGTTGGCGATGAGCCGCCGATGCTGGCTGCTCGAACCGGCGTGCCGGTAGTGGTCTGCCAGGATCGGGTGAAAGCGGTGCGGCACCTGCTGGCCAACGCCAGTTGCGATCTTGTGGTCGCGGATGACGGTCTGCAGCACTACGCCTTGGCCCGGGACGTGGAGATTGCCGTAGTCGATGGGCACCGGGGCCTCGGCAACAGGCGCCTGCTGCCGGCGGGACCGCTCAGGGAGCCGCCATCGCGGCTGGCAGAAGTGGACTGGGTGGTGAGCAGCGGCCGACCATCCGGCATTGATACCGAGTCGGAAGGTTCTGAGTTTCTGCTGACGGTCAGCCCAACTCGCTTCATCTCCGTGGATGGCCAGTCCGCCTCGTTCCCCGCTGCTGAGTTTGCGAAGCGTTACAGCAACGTCAACGCGGTGGCCGGGATCGGCAACCCTGGTCGGTTCAACCAGACGCTCAAGGAGCTTGGCCTGAACCCGATGCTCACCGCCTATCCAGATCATCACGTCTATTCCGGAGAGGAAGTGCAGTTCGACAACGACTGGCCGGTGGTCTGCACGGAGAAAGACGCCACCAAGCTGCGACTGCTCGATGGTTTGCCGGCAAACCTTTACTACCTGGAGATTGATTCCGTGGTTTCGGCTTCCAGCGGTGCGCCTGGCATCGATCAGCTCAAAGTGCTGCTCGACATGCATGGAATACGCTTCGAGTGAGCTTCCACGTGGTCATACCGGCACGTTTCGGTTCCGAAAGGCTACCCGGAAAGCCGCTGGCCGACATTCACGGCAAACCGATGATCGTTCGGGTGGCCGAGGCGGCAAGCCGTTCGGCTGCGGCCGAGGTGGTGGTGGCAACCGACGATGAGCGCATCGTCGCTGCCTGCGAGGCTGCAGGTTTTTCCGCGGAGATGACCCGGCCGGATCACGTTTCCGGCTCCGATCGGGTGATGGAGGTCGTCAGCGCCCGTGGCTGGGACGAGGGCGACGTGGTGCTCAACGTGCAGGGTGATGAGCCGCAGATTCCTCCGGCAGTGCTGAATCAACTCGGCGAAGCGTTGGCCAGTCAGCCGAATATCCCAAGCGCTACCCTGTGCGAGCCGTTACTGACCTACGGGGAGCTCTTTGATCCCAATCTGGTCAAAGTGGTGCGGGCTGCAGATGACCGCGCGCTCTACTTCTCTCGAGCACCGGTCCCTTACGGACGGGATAGTTTTGCCAACCGGGCGGACACCCCTGACGCCGAGCTGCCGAGCCAGGGCAGGTGGTGGCGGCACATTGGCGTCTACGGCTTTCGCTGCTGGGCGTTGCAGCAGTTCGTCGACCTGCCGATGGGTACGCTGGAAGCGTTGGAGCGGCTGGAGCAGCTCAGGCTCCTGGAGAACGGCCTGGATATGCTGGTGCTGGAAGCGAGCGAGCCGGTTCCCGGTGGCATCGATACGCCGGAGGACCTCGATCGCGTACGGGCCGAGCTGGCATGAACTCATACCATCCTGGCTTCCTGGCGCCTGCTGACGCGGGGGACCTGTTTTCCTGGCTGCAACGCGAAGTGCCCTGGCGCGAGGAATCGGTAGTGCTGTTCGGTCAGCGGCGCACCGTCCCGAGGCTGGTCGCCTGGTTCGGCGACGAAGGGCTGAACTACCGGTACTCGGGTCAATCACACCAGGGCACGGGGTGGCCGGCCAGGTTGTCCGGACTCCGAACCGAAATCACATCGCACCTGGGTGCCGCGCCGAACTTTCTGCTGTTGAACCGCTATCGGGATGGTTCGGACAGCATGGGCTGGCACAGGGATGACGAATCCGGGCACGAGGCGCGCATTGCCTCCGTATCGCTGGGTGCATCACGGTCCTTTCTGCTGCGTGAAGATGACGCCAGCCGCAGTCGCTCGCTGACGCTCGACCATGGTTCGCTGCTGCTGTTCGACGGGCGTACCCGGCACTCGTTGCCGAAGACCCGGAAGCCGATCGGTGAGCGAATCAACCTGACTTTCCGGGTGCTGTTGCCGCAGCGAGCCCGGGCTCGGCGGGGATCACCGCAGTGAGCTCGCTGGCCGCTTTGAACACGCTCGCCGTTCCCTCAACGGCAGCTGCTCTGCACGTGGTCGACTCTGTTGAGCAGCTGGTTCAGGTCTGGCGTGACGGCCAGGCGAAGGGCTGGCTGCCCCGTGTGCTTGGGGGCGGCAGCAACGTTGTGCTTGCCGATACGGTGGGCTCGACGCTCTGCCTGATGCGAATGCGTGGCGTCAGCGCGAAAACGGCGGCGGATGGCATCCACGTGCGGGCAGCCGCCGGAGAGGACTGGCATGGCCTGGTGCGCTGGTGTCTGGGGCGGGGATTGTCCGGCCTGGAAAACCTGGCGCTGATTCCCGGCAGCGTCGGCGCCGCTCCCGTGCAGAACATCGGTGCCTATGGTGTGGAGCTGGCGCAGCGCTTCGTGGCGGTTGAGGTGCTGAATCTGAGCGACGGCCGGCTGCAGACGCTGAACGGCGAGGAGATGGCGTTCGGTTATCGGACCAGCATCATGAAAGGCGCACCGGAGAGATTTGTGGTGCTGTCACTGACCCTGCGCCTGGATCCGACCCCGCAGGGCGTTGAGGTGAGCTACGCCGATGTGGCGGATGAGCTGGCGCGGATGGGCCGCGACAGTGCACCCACCCCGGTTGATGTGGCGGAAGCAGTGATTCGAGTTCGCCGACGCAAGCTGCCCGATCCGAGAACAACGCCAAACGCCGGCAGCTTCTTTAAAAACCCGGTGGTGAGCGAAGAGACTTACGCCGAGCTCATCGACCGGCATGGGGATCTCAAGCGTTACCCCGACTCTGGCGGGGTGAAGCTGGCGGCAGCGCAGCTGATTGATGCCTGCATGAATCGTGGCGGCCAACGCCCCAGCTGGGCGGCCGCTGATGCTCCGATCAGGGTCTGGGAGCGGCAGCCGCTGGTGCTGACCAACCCGGGCCAGGCACCGGCATCAGCCGTGCTGCAGGTTGCAGACGAGATCCGGGTCGCGGTGGCAGAGCGGTTCGGGGTCCGGCTCCAGATGGAGCCGGATCTGATCGACGGCTGAAGCCGTCCTACTTGGGGATCACCCCGTCTTTCTGCAGCTGCGCTTCCCGCTCACGACGCCGAACCTCTCTCGGATCATTGGATGCACGAGGTGCAGGTTCCGTCGGCTCCGGCTCGCTCTCGGTAGTCTCCGCAGCAGGCGCTGCAGTTTCCGCTTCGGCTTGCGGCTCGGCGGTTTCCGCTTCTGCTGCAGGGGCCTCCGCTGCTGCGGTCGGTTCTGCAGCTGAAGGCTCTTTTTGAGCTGGCGGTTCTGCAGCTGAAGCCTCTTGTTGAGCTGAAGGCTCTGCTTTCGCTGAAGACTCTTCTTTCGCTGAGGGCTCTTCTTTCGCTGAAGGCTCCTCAGCTTCAGCAGCTACCTCCTGGGAGGAGGGGGCTTCTGCTGGTGCGGCGGCGACTTCAGGTTCGACAGCGGGTTCGGCTGCTCCGGATTGCATCTCAGCAGCCTGGCTGGTCGGCTCGGCAGTCGGCTCCGGCTCCGCGGTGGGCGCTGTCGCCGTCTGTTGTGGCGCCTTGCCCCGATTGCGCGGGTCATTGGCGGCGCGACCGCCACTGGCTGCCGGTTCTGCTGCCGCCGCGCTTGCCGTCATGGTGCCCGCGCTGGCAGGCGCTTCGCTGACCGCAGCTGACGCCTCGGCTGCCTCCGGGCTGGTCGTGGCGGCTTGTGCGGTGGCCTCTGCCTGCTCAGCCGGCTTGGGCTCAGGTTTCCTGGCTTCAGCAGACGCTGGCCGCGATCTCGCTGCCGCGGGCTTCTGCTCCGATTCCTGATCGAGCGCGCTGCGGTCCCGGCGGGGGCGCCGCTTGCTGCTCGCCAGGGCGTCATCGCTCGGCCTGCGGGCCGCCGCTTCTTCGGCGGACACGGCGGCTGCTGGTTTGCCTGAAGCTCCTTCGCCATCCTGCTTGCGATTTGCCTTGGGCGGTCGTGCTTCACGCTGTGGCTGATCGCCACCACGACTGTCGTTGCGCCTGTCTTCGCGCTTACGCTGACCGTCTTTAGCCTCGCCGCGCTCACCGTCGCGGCGGCTGTCTTTACGCTCTTCTCGACGCTGGTCAGCACGGTTGTCCCGGCCTTTCCGGTTGCCGTTGTCATCCCGGTTGCGATCGCTTCGTTCGTTGCGATCACGATTGCCGTTTGCCTTGCCGCGACTGTTTTTCCGCTCGCCGCGGTTGCGCTCATCAGACTTGCGTCCGTCACCTCGCTCACCTCTGCGACCGTCTTTCTTGTCGGCGTCCTGGCGGCGTGCGTCGGACTTTCGGTTGTCGTTGCGGCGGCCGCCGTCGCGGCGGTTGCCTTCACCCTTCCGGTTTCTGTTGCCGCGCGCTGATTTCGGCGTCTCCTCGACGGCTGGTTCCTCGCTGAACAGCGACTTCACGATGCGGCTGAACAGGCCCGGCTTCGCTTGCTCGGTGCTCGGCGCCTCACTGCGCTTGCCCTGATTCTGGGACCTGCCGGACTGGCGGTTACGCGGCGCCTCCTGCTCCCGCTCCGGGGCTGGCGCGGGCGGACGCGGCGCAGCAGGGCGGATCGGCTGCACGGCTGCGGCCTCGGTGGCTGCTGCCGGCTTTGCGGCGGGCACCGCTTCCTGCGGCGCCTGCAGCGTTTCGGCCAGCTCGTAGCTCGGCACGTCACCTTCTTCGGTGACGTGGTCGTCGCGCAGGCGCTGGATCTCGAAGTGCGGGGTTTCCAGATTGACGTTCGGGACGATGACCACGTGGGTGCGGGTCCGACGCTCGATTTCCGCAACGTCCTGACGCTTCTCGTTCAGGAGGAACGAGGCGATGTTCAGTGGCACCATGGCGCGAACGACGGAGCTGCGCTCTTTCAGGCACTCCTCTTCCATGACCCGGAGGATGGTCAGCGCCAGCGAGCGGATATCGCGGATCCGGCCCTGGCCGTTACAGCGGGGGCAGATCTCGGTGGTCAGCTCTTCCAGCGAAGGCCTGAGGCGCTGCCGGGACATTTCCATGAGGCCGAAGCGGGAGATTCTGCCTACCTGCACTCGGGCCCGGTCGGCTTCCAGCGCTTCGCGCATCTTGTTCTCGACCGCGCGCTGGTTTTTTACCGAGGTCATGTCGATGAAGTCGATGACGATCAGGCCGCCCACGTCGCGGAGCCTGAGCTGCCGGGCGATCTCCTCGGCAGCCTCGAGGTTGGTGTTGAGCGCGGTTTCCTCGATGTCGGCACCCTTGGTGGCCCTTGCCGAGTTGATGTCGATAGAGACCAGCGCCTCGGTTGGGTCGATCACGATGCTGCCGCCGGACGGCAGCTTCACCGTGTGCTGAAAGGCGGTCTCGATCTGCGACTCGATCTGATAGCGGCTGAACAGCGGAATCTGATCGTTGTAAAACTTGACCTTGTCCTGGTAGTTCGGCATCACCTGGTCGATGAAGGTCTTCGCCTCCTCGAACGCGTCGGCGCCATCGATCAGCACCTCGCCGATGTCTTTGCGCAGGTTGTCGCGGATGGCGCGGAGAATGACGCTGTTTTCCTGATAGAGGAGTTTGGGTGCTTTCTCCTGCTGATCAGCCTGAGAAACCGCTTCCCAGAGCTGCAGCAGGTAGTCCAGATCCCATTGCAGCTCCTCGCTGCTGCGGCCGATACCGGCGGTGCGGATGATCACGCCCATGCCCTGCGGGATTTCGAGCTTGCTCATGGCTTCCCGGAGCTGATCCCGGTCTTCGCCTTCGATCCGTCGGGAGATGCCGCCGGCTCGCGGGTTGTTCGGCATCAGCACCATGTAGCGGCCGGCCAGGCTGATGAAGGTGGTCAGCGCCGCGCCTTTGTTGCCTCGCTCTTCCTTGTCGACCTGCACCACCAGCTCCTGGCCCTCGCTGACGAGCTCTGCGATGTTCAGTCGTCCGCCTTCAGACGGTTTCTTCTGGAAGTACTGGCGAGAGATCTCTTTGAGCGGCAGGAAACCATGCCGTTCGGCGCCGAAGTCTACGAACGCAGCCTCCAGGCTCGGTTCGACCCGGGTGATCCGGGCTTTGAATATGCTGGCCTTCTTCTGTTCCCGACCGGCGTTTTCCAGGTCCAGGTCGTAAAGCTTCTGGCCGTCGACCAATGCAACCCGGACCTCTTCGGCCTGGGAGGCGTTGATGAGCATTCTTTTCATTGTCTAATCCCTTGCTGTCCGCCTTGATGGCGGTTCCGCGAGGCGCCGAGCTTCGTCATGAAGTGCAGCCTCAGCAGAAGCAGGAGCGATTGGAAAAGACTGGCAGGAGAATCAACGGCACGGCCAACACTGATAGGGCAGTGGTTGGCTGCATGGCGTCACCGCAACACGCGGGACGGGCGTTACAGTCCAGTGCCGGCAGAGGCGTGAAGCTTGCCGCTTTGTCGCTGACGATGCGTCGTTGACGGTTCGTCGCTGACTGTATTGCGGGATCGGCGGGCTCATAGGGCCTCCGATCCGATTGTTCTCACTCGGTTTCGCCTCCGATGCGGACTCCGATATGGATTCTCTGCATCGCGTCGAGGCGAGTTCAGTCTGATCAAATGCTCGAGCCTGCCGGGTCGGGCACTGGCTTCCTGATCCTGCTGCAGCGATCACGCCGGTAACTGGTGCGGTGCCGATCAGGATGAGCTTGATCGGTCGCATTCCGCCGGTATGTCGCGAGGAAGATCCGGATCCGGACCGACGTTGGCACCAGCCTCAGCTGGCGACTCGCAACTATTAATAACTGTTAATACTGTTTAGTACGGTTGGTACTTAGATAGTACTTAGAACCCTGTCGGCTCGAATGCACCATGCTCTTCATGGGACAATTCGGTCACCGACGGAGAGGCAGCTTAACAGCCGGAAGTAGGTCATTCAAACCGCTGAAGTTTGGTGAGAATTCGAAGTTATCCACAGGGATGAGAGAGAGTCGGTGAGCAGGCGGTGAAAGAAGAGCAGGACACAACGCAGATCCGTTCCGGTCCGCGCGTCGTTGAGGTGGGCGAGGATGGGGCTGCCCAGCGGGTGGACAACTACCTTACCAAGATACTGAAGGATGTCCCGAAGAGCAGGATCTACCGAATGATCCGCAAGGGCGAGGTGCGGGTTAACGGCGGCCGGGTAAAACCCACGACCAAGCTGAAGGCATCGGACCAGCTGCGCATTCCCCCGGTCCGGACGCAACCACCGGCCGCTGACGCCTTCATTGGCTCCCGGCAGCTGGACATCCTCGAGGCGGCCATCCTCTACGAGGACGAGAAGCTGCTCGTTCTCAACAAGCCGGCCGGAATTGCCGTGCACGGCGGCAGCGGCGTGAGCTTCGGGGTGATCGAAGCGCTGCGCAGGCTCCGACCGCAATGCTCGCTGGAGCTCGTGCATCGGCTGGACAGGGAAACGTCGGGCTGCCTGCTGGTGTCGAAGCGGCGATCCATGCTGCGCAGGCTGCACGAGCAGATCCGCGACGGTGCTCTGGACAAGCGTTATCAGATGATCGTGCGCGGCGTCTGGCCGACGTCGCTGCAGCAGATCGATGCGCCGTTGCACAAGTTCGTCACCGGCAGCGGTGAGCGACGGGTCAAGGTCAGTCCGGAAGGCAAGCCGAGCCGCACTGGTTTCGAGGTGCTGAGCGGGGCGCCCCAAGCGACGTTGCTGGCTGCCACCCTGCATACGGGTCGGACCCATCAGCTGCGCGTGCACTGCCTGCATGCCGGACACGGCATCCTGGGCGACGACAAGTACGCTTCTGAGCCTGAGCGTGTCGCGGATAAAGCCGCCGGGATTCAGCGCCTGTGCCTGCACGCCGACCGGATCGTTCTGACCGACGGCTCGGCGTTCGACGCGCCGCTACCGGCGGATTTTCAACGGATCTGGGAGCGGCTGAGCCGGGTCGACAGCTCGGACTAGCCGGTCGCTTCACCCAGCACCGGCCTGCCGGCCTGTTCCAGCATCCCGCACAGCGCGATCAGCGGCAGCCCGATCAGCGCGTTGGGATCCTCACCGCCGATGCGCTCGAACAGAGCGATGCCGAGGCCTTCAGACTTGAAGGCACCGGCGCAGTCCAGCGGTTGCTCCCGGGCGACGTAATCTTCTATCTGCTTGCTGCTCAGGCTGCGAAAGCGGACGGGCGTTTCGACCAGGGTGAAGCCGACCTCCCTGGGGGCCTCGTCGGCGCTGGCTCCGGCGCTTGCCAGGCACAGGCCGGTGAGAAAGGTAACTTCCCTGCCTGACAGCAACGCCAGCTGAGCGCAGGCTTTCTCCTCGGTTCCAGGCTTGCCGAGAACCTCTCCATCCACCACCGCCAGCTGATCGGAGCCGATCACCAGGGCGTTCTCCAGGACCGCTGCCACGGCCTCTGCTTTGGCCCGGGACAGGCGGGAAACCAGGGCTGCAGGGGACTCGCCGGGATAGGGCGACTCATCTACTTCCGGAGCAAAGGTCTCGAAGGGCAGGCCCAGCTTCTCCAGCAGCGATTTGCGGTAACGGGAGGTCGAAGCGAGAACGAGTTTCATCTGCTGGGGTCATATCCTTAGATTCAGGGAAAAGCCTTAAAAAATAGCGGCTTAAGCTTACACCGCGGCGTCGCGCAGAGGGCCATTTTGGCCTTTACAGGGGCTGGAAGGGTACCTATGATTGCGCCCGCTATGAATACCCGCCCTCAGGAAACCCTGTCGTACCGGGACCTGGCGAGGCAACAGGCACGGATTTCCAGGCCAGTCAGCCTGAAAACGCTGCCGAGACTCCACGAGCTCGTGGAGCAGGTGCTGCAGGAAAACCCTGCAGAAGCGACCCGCGAGCGCCGCAACGGAGCGGCCTTCGTGGTGGACCTGCAGTTCAGGGTTGATGCCAGGGGCTTCTGCCGGGTGACCGGCGAGCTCACGGGGCAGCTGCCGCTGAACTGCAATGGCTGTGCAGAGGTACTCGACCACCCGCTGGCAATGTCATTTGCCTGCATCATCGTCGAGACGGAAGCCCTGGCGGATGGCCTGGTTGAGGACGGTCGCAGTGGTGGTGACACCTCGCCGACCGAGGACGTCCTGGTTGCCGGCGGCACAGAGGTAACGGTGGCGCAGATCGTGGAGGACGAGATCCTGCTCAATCTGCCAGAGCGGCTTTGCCTGACCGAGCCCTGCGAACGGGCGCCGGCGCTGGCCTATCCGGCAGCGGACAACGCTGAGGATGGCGGTGTCGGAAAGAAAGAGACAGCGACCGGCAATGACGATTCGCACCCTGACGGAGAAGAGAATCCGTTCAGCGTGCTGGCCGGGCTCAAGCTCGGCAACAGTCGGGAAGACGACTGAGTCGTTGTCGGCGACCGCGTTAGAACGCGAAGAGATTACATATAAGGACGCAACGAGAACGCGTCGAGACGAACTAAATCGGAGGCCACATGGCAGTCCAGCAGAACAAAGTAACCAGGTCCAAGCGGGGCAAACGTCGTTCCCACGACTCCCTCAGCAAGCCGACTCTGTCCATCGAGCCGATGACGGGTGAGACGCATCGCCGTCACCACGTCAGCTCCGACGGTTACTACAAAGGTAAGAAAGTCGTCGACTGAGCTCGCGGCCGGGCGACACGTCCGCGACCGTCACACCGGGGCCATGCCGCTCGAGCCTGGCCCTTTCTCCAGGCACTGTCTTTCAGCTGCAGGTGAGGAGCCATTCTCGCCGCGCCGTCACCTTTGCCTGCGGGAACCCGCAAGGTGTGCGGCAGCGGAATTGCGGGTACATTCCTAAGTCCAGACGGGCTGAAGCATTCGGGTAGATTGAGGGAGGAAAGCAGGCATGAGTCTCGGGTTCGTTTTTCCGGGTCAGGGATCGCAGACAGTAGGCATGCTGGGCGAAATGGCCGAGCAGCATCAGATCGTGCGGGAGACCTTCGACCAGGCCGGTGAGGTGCTTGGTCTGGACATGTGGCACCTGGTTTCCGAAGGGCCGCAGGAGCGTCTCAATCAGACTGAGATCACCCAGCCCGTGCTGCTGACCGCCAGCACCGCCTTATGGCGTGCCTGGGAGGCAGCGAACGGTAGCCGTCCGGACATCCTCGCGGGCCACAGCCTCGGCGAGTACTCGGCGCTCGTCTGTGCTGGTGCCTTGAGCTTCGAGGAAGGGGTCGCCCTGGTGCACAAACGCGGCAAGCTGATGCAGGAAGCCGTACCGGAAGGGGAAGGCGCCATGGCTGCCATTCTCGGCCTGGACGATGAGGTCGTTGCGGACTGCTGCGCACAGGTAGACGGCGTGGTGAGCCCGGCGAACTACAACGCGCCCAGCCAGGTGGTCATCGCGGGTTCGGCAGCTGCGGTGGCAGCCGCGGTCGAAGCCTGCAACGAGGCGGGTGCCCGTAAGGCGGTGCCGCTGCAGGTGAGCGGTCCGTTCCACTGTGAGCTGATGGCGCCGGCGAAGGTGGGTTTCGCCGAAGCCCTGGATGCCGTCGAGCTGAAGATGCCGGAGATCCCGGTCGTCCACAACGTGGATGCGACGGTAGCCAAAGATCTGGCGGATCTGCGCGAGAAGCTGATGGAGCAGATTGCCTTGCCGGTGCAGTGGACACGATGCATGCAGGCGATGATCGACGCCGGCACCGACCAGTTTGTCGAGTGCGGGGCGGGGAAGGTGCTCGCCGGGCTCATCAAGCGAATCGACCGTAAAATGCCCGTCAGCAATATCGACTCCCCCGACGCCTTCACAGCGGCGCTTTAGTCGAGAAACCGGATAAAGCAGGAAAGAGGGCAGGAGCATGCCAACAGATCGTAAAATCGCCCTGGTCACCGGAGCCAGCCGGGGCATCGGCGCCGCCATCGCGGAAATGCTGAAGGCTGAGTACTTCGTGGTCGGCACCGCGACCAGTGAGTCGGGCGCCGCTGCCATTTCCGAGGCGCTCGGAGAGAGCGGCGTCGGCATGGCGGTCCGGGTCGACGACGACGACTCGGTGGCTGCTTTCTACGCGGCGCTCGGCGAGCAGGACCTGATGCCGCTGGTGGTGGTCAACAACGCCGGCGTGACCGGCGACAACCTGCTGATGCGAATGAAGCCGGACGAGTGGCTGTCCGTCATCAACACGAACCTCAACGGGCTTTACAGGATCGTCAAGCCGGCGCTGCGCGGCATGATGAAGGCGCGCTTCGGCAGAATCATCAACGTGAGCTCGGTTGTTGCACGGATGGGCAACCCGGGTCAGAGCAACTACGTGGCGAGCAAATCCGGCATCGAAGGATTCACCCGATCGCTGGCTCAGGAAGTCGGCTCCCGGGGGATTACCGTCAACGCGGTGGCGCCTGGCTTCATCGAAACGGACATGACAGCAGCGCTGGAAGAGAATCAGGTGGAGCTGATGGCGAGTCGGATTCCGCTCGGCACGCTGGGGCAGGCGGACGACATCGCGAACGCCGTGGCCTTCCTCGCAAGCGACAAGGCGGCCTACATCACGGGCGAAACCCTGCACGTGAATGGTGGCCTCTACATGGGCTGAAACACAGGCTTGTTAGAGCCTAAAATCGCGCCAATTCGGGCAGGGCGAGCGCCCATTTTGTCAACATTGGCGTCAACTTGAATTGGGTATGGGCCGACTATAGAATGCGCGTCGCCCTGCACCCCAGGAACCAGATTGGGAGATCCCTGCGTAATGAGCAGCGTAGAAGAACGTGTTAAGAAACTGATTTGCGAGCAACTCGGCGTCAAAGAAGAAGAGGTCAAGGACGAAGCATCCTTTGTCGAAGACCTGGGCGCTGACTCTCTCGATACGGTAGAACTCGTAATGGCCCTCGAGGAAGAGTTCGAGACCGAGATTCCGGACGAGGAAGCCGAGAAGATCACCACGGTCAAAGAGGCCATCGGCTACATTCTGGCGCACCAGTAAGCCTGAACCTCAGCACAGCGTTAGTGACAGGAAGCCGCATCTGCGTAACAGTGGAGCGGCTTCTTGCGTTTGGGTGCAGCGAATGTGCCCGCCTGACCAGCAAGCGGTCCGTCCTGACCAAGGATAAGCAGCCATGAGCAGAAGAAGAGTGGTAGTAACCGGCATGGGGGTCATTTCGCCCATCGGTAACACGGTTGAGAGCGCCTGGGAGAATGCCCTGGCCGGCAAGAGCGGCGCCAACCAGATCGAGTTCTTCGACGTTGAGGACTACAGCGTCAAAATCTGTGCTTCGATCAAAGATTTCGAAGTCACAGACTACATGGACCGGAAGGAAGCCAGGCGCCTGGATACCTTCATCCAGTACGGCATGGCGGCAGGCATCGATGCGATCAAGGATGCCGGCCTCGAAGCCAACCCCGACGACGCCGATCGGATCGGCGTCGCCATCGGCTCGGGGATCGGTGGTATCAACACCATCGAAGACACTCATTCGGTGCTGCTGAAGAGCGGCCCCCGTCGGGTATCACCTTTCTTCGTGCCCAGCAGCGTCATCAACATGATTTCCGGCAACCTGTCGATCCGTTTCGGTTTCAGAGGCCCGAACATCGCCATCGTCACCGCCTGCACCACCGGCACCCATAACATCGGCGTTGGCGCGCGGATGATTCAGTACGGTGATGCCGATGTGATGGTCGTTGGTGGTGCGGAGCAGGCGGCCTCACCGATCACCATGGCTGCCTTCGCCTCCATGAAGGCGTTGTCCACCCGCAACGACGAGCCGGAGAAAGCGAGCCGTCCCTGGGACGCCGATCGCGACGGTTTTCTGCTTGGTGATGGCGCCGGCGTGCTGGTGCTGGAGGAGTACGAGCGGGCCAAGGCGCGCGGCGCGAAGATCTACTGCGAGATTGCCGGCTTCGGCATGAGCGGCGACGCGTTCCACATCACCAGCCCGGCCGAAGACGGCGCCGGAGCCGTGGCCTCGATGCAGGGCGCGCTCAAGGATGCCGGGATGAACCCGGAAGACGTCGACTACGTGAACGCACACGGCACCTCGACGCCGCTCGGGGACGTGGCGGAGACGCTGGCCATCAAAAAGGTGTTCGGTGACGACACCAAGGTTGCGGTCAGCTCGTCCAAGTCCATGATTGGCCACCTGCTGGGTGCCGCCGGTGCGGTGGAGGGGATTTTCTCCATCCTCAGCGTCGCCAACGATGCCATCGCGCCGACCATCAACCTGGATAACCCGGGCGAAGGCTGTGATCTGGACTACGTGCCGAACACCGCCCGGCAGACCGAAGTACGGGCAGCGCTGTCGAACAGCTTCGGCTTCGGTGGCACGAACGGGACGGTCATCTTCAGCAAGATCTGAACAACCGCCGCCATGGCCTAGCGCGGTGCACTACAATGGCGCTGTGAGCACGCTCTCGAAAATCCTCATCTCCCTGCTCGTGGTCGCCGCGCTGACAGCGGCGGCGGCCGCCGCTTACGTGAAATCCTGGCAGGGCACGGCGCTGGACGTTGCCGAAGACCAGCGCGTCGTGCTGGCAGCGGGCCAGTCCTTCTCGGCCTTCGCCCGGCAACTGGAGGCAGATGGCCTGCTACGCGATGCCTGGCTCTGGTCCGCCCTGGCCAGGCTCGATGGCTCGGCCCGCCGGGTTCAGGCAGGCGAGTACTGGCTGCGCCGCGGTGACCGGCCAGCGGACCTGCTGCAGCGCCTGCTGGCGGGTGATGTGGTGCGCTACGAGGTGAAGCTGATCGAAGGCTGGACCCTGGCAGAAGCCCTGGCCACGTTGTCGGTACACCCGGAGCTCGAGAAAGATCTGACCGGCGCGGACGAGACCACGGTGCTTGGCGTGCTCGGGCTGCCGGAAGGCCACGGCGAGGGCCTGTTTTTCCCCGACACCTATCACTTCGAGCGCGGCACCAGCGACGCCGACATTCTGCGCCGTGCCCACCGCAAGCTGGAAACCGAGCTGGCCGCTGCCTGGCAGTCCCGGGATGCGGGCCTGCCGTACGAGTCACCTTACGATGCGCTGATCGTCGCCTCGCTGATCGAGAAGGAAACCGGCCGGGACGCGGATCGAGCCAACATCGCTCAGGTGTTCGTCAGCCGCCTGCATCGCGGCATGCGGCTGCAGACGGACCCCAGCGTGATTTACGGTGTGGGCGCTGCCTTCGATGGCGACCTGACCCGACGCCACCTGCGCACGGACACGCCATACAACACCTACACCCGGCACGGCTTGCCGCCAACGCCCATCGCGCTGGTAGGGCGCGCCTCGCTGCAGGCGGCCATGCACCCGGCACCGGGGGAGTTTCTCTACTTCGTCAGTCGCGGCGATGGCTCCAGTCACTTTTCGGTCAGCCTGGAAGAGCACCAGGCTGCTGTGCGACGGTACCAGCTGCAGTGAGCGGTCGGTTCGTCACGTTGGAGGGCGGTGAGGGGGTCGGTAAGTCCACCAACCTGGCCCTGGCCGTGGAGCTGATCGAAGCCCAAGGCCATAGCGTGGTCACGACCCGGGAGCCGGGCGGCACGCCGCTGGCGGAAGAGATCAGGGATCTGTTCCTCGGCGTTCGCGAAGAGCCGGTCGGCGGCCTGACCGAGCTGCTGCTGATTTTCGCGGCCCGGGCCCAGCATCTGGAAACGGTCATCAAGCCGGCGCTTGCGGCCGGTCAGTGGGTGGTCTGTGACCGCTTCACCGATGCCACCTACGCCTATCAGGGCGGTGGCCGGGGCCTGCCGGTCGCGCAGATCGAAGCGCTGGAATCGCTGGTTCAGGGCGAGCTGCGCCCGGACCTCACCCTCTATCTGGACGTCCCGCCGGAAGTTGGCCACGCCCGGATCAGTGATCGGGAACACGATCGCCTCGAGCAGGAGGCCGGGAGCTTTCATGAGCGGGTACGTGCCGCCTATCTGGCCCGGGCCGGTCGCGAGCCTCGGATGCGGGTGGTGGATGCTTCCGTGCCGCTGGCGGAGGTTCAGGCAAGCATCCGCGCCATCATCGCCGAGTTCACGGGGTCACGGTGAGCGTGCTGCCCTGGTTGGAGGCGCCGCTGCAGCGGGTGCGGGAGCTGCATGCTGAGCAACGGTTGCCGCATGCGCTGCTGATTCGGGGCGGAGAAGGCTGGGGAGAGCTGGCGCTGGCGGACCAGATTGCCCTGCATCTGCTCGACCGACCGGACGCGGAAACCGCTCGCGGCCTCGCTCATCCGGATCTGAAATGGGTCGAGCCGGAAGGTGCGGTGATCAAAGTGGACGATATCCGCGAGGTGGCGGCATTTGCGGTGGGTACCCGACAGACGGCCCCGGCCAAGGTGATCGTCATCGAGGCGGCGGAGCTGATGAATCCGAACGCGGCCAACGCCTTGCTGAAGACCCTAGAGGAGCCGCCGCCGGATACCTACCTGCTGCTGGCCTCCTCTCAGCCGGGTCGGCTGCTGCCCACCATTGTCAGCCGTTGCCAATCGGTGGTGGTGGGCCGGGATCTCGAGGCTGCCAGGCGCTGGCTCGCAGAGCGCTGGCCGGAGGCCGAGCTTGCCGAGAAGATGTTCGAGTGTGGCGATGCGCCGCTGTCGGTGCAGCAGGCGCTGGAGCTCGAGGAACCGGCGCTCGGGCCGCTGCTGGCTGCCATCGCTGGCGCCTCGTCGGCCTCTGCCGCAGTGGCGGACCTGCTGGCCTGGGATGTGGATCGGCTGACGGGGGCCTGGTACCGGCACTGTGGGGCCCTGCTGGGCGGCGAGGGCAGGATTGGCTCGCTGCAGATGGCGGAGCCTGGAAAGCTCGCCGAGTTTGCTGACGAGTTGCTGAGCGTGCGACGGCAGCTGCTCAGCACCAACAGTGCCAACGAGCGGCTGCTTTACGAGCGGTTGGCGGTACGCTGGCAGGGTGCTGTAAGTCCCGGCTGACGGCCGCTCAGCGGCCAATCTGCGGCGAAATGTGATCAAGGTCACACCGGCGCCATTGACAGGCTGGGGGTGCCGGTCGAAACTCCCAACTGCCGTCTTTCTTGATGAAATATCGAGCAGAGACGACCGGAGCGGCCCGATGGCCCTCTGAAGCAGTTGAGGCCCTTTGCGGTAAAAAGGACATTCCATGGCAGCAAAACGCGGAGCGAGAAACGGCATTCTCTCCCTTGCGATCAAGGATAAGGCGGTGCTCTATGCTGCCTACATGCCTTTTGTCCAGAACGGCGGCCTCTTCATCCCCACCAAAAAAGAGTATGAGATCGGCGACGAGGTGTTCATGCTGCTGTCCCTGATGGACGAGCCTGAGAAGCTGCCCGTAGCCGGTAAAGTCGTCTGGGTGACGCCGAAAGGTGCGGGTGGCACCAAAGCTGCCGGTATCGGCGTTCAGTTCAACGACCAGGACGACGTGGCCCGAAGCAAGATCGAGACCTACCTGGCCGGTGCGCTGCAGTCGGATCGCCACACCCACACCATGTAGCCGACCCTTTGCTGGTCGACTCCCACTGCCATCTGAACTATCTCGAGGACCCTGAGCTCAGAGTTCGGGAAGCCCGTGCGGCCGGGGTCAGCACCCAGCTCTGCATCGGGGTCGACGAAGCCCATATCCGTGAGGTGCTGACGCTGGCTGAGCAGCAGCCGGACGTCTGGGCGAGCGTTGGTCAGCACCCGGAAGCGGCGGGTAACGACTTCGGCTGGATCGAGGCCGAGCTCGAGCATCCCCGCGTGGTTGCCGTCGGCGAGACCGGGCTCGATTACTTTCACAGCGAAGACGAGGCGACTCGCAGCCGCCAGCGCGTGAGCTTCGAGCACCAGCTGGCGCTGGCGGAACGTCACCGGTTGCCGGTGGTGGTGCACACCCGCTCGGCAGAGGCGGATACCCTGGCGCTGATTCGACAGTTTCCGACCGTTCGCGGCGTGCTGCACTGCTTCACCGAGAGCTGGGAGATGGCAGCCAGCGCGCTGGAAGTGGGCTACTACATCTCGATTTCCGGCATCGTCACCTTCAAGAACGGCGAGAACGTCAGAGAGGTGGCACGGCAGGTACCGGCCGATCGGCTGCTCGTGGAAACGGATGCGCCCTGGCTGGCGCCCGTGCCGCACCGGGGTAAGCCCAACGCGCCTGCCTACGTGCGGGACACGGCTGCTTACCTGGCCGAATTGCGGGGGATCAGCTTTGAGGCCCTGGCCGAGCAGACCAGCAGCAACTTCTTTTCGCTCTTCAGCAGAGCGGCGGCGAGCGGGACCTAGAACTCCTCCTCGTAGAGGCGGTAGTGCGTCTCAGTCATGCCGAGCTGCCGATAGGTTGCCTGGGCGTTGACGTTCTCGACCTCTACGTACAGGCGTATGCCGCAGCCCTGCGGGTCATCCTCAGCCCGTCGCCGGATGGCGGCGTGGAGGGCCGAGTAGACACCTTGACGGCGATGGGCCGCATCCACGTAGACGCTCTGAATCCACCAGAAGCGGCCGTTGCGCCAGTCGCTCCACTCGAAGGTCACCATCAGCGATCCGGCGCTCTCGCCGTTGCGCTCCGCCACCAGGTAGAAGCCTTCATCCGGGTGCTCGATCAGATAGGCGATGCCCTCACGCAGCTTCTCCACGTTGAGCCCCTTGTCTTCCGTCTCCCGGGCCATCGCCACCTGAAACTCGACGAGCATCTCGATGTCTGCCGGCGTAGCCGGACGGATGGTCAGCTCGGTGCTCATGTCAGGCTCCTTTCGAAGAAATCCAGGATCAGGTTGAAGCGGTGAATAGAGACGGATTGCTCCTGCAGGGCGTGCTTGGAACCCGGGTACGCCATCATCTCGAAGGGGAAGCAGCGGGATTGCAGCTCCTTGATGAGTCGGGTGGTGTGGGTGAACAGCACGTTGTCGTCCGCCATGCCGTGAATGAGCAGCAGCTTGCCGCTAAGCCCATCCAGGTAAGGGAACACGGCACTCCTGGCGTACGCCTCCGGGTTGTCCTGGGGCGTACCCAGGTAGCGCTCGGTGTAATGGGTGTCGTAGAGCTCCCAGGCGGAAACCGGAGCGACGGAGACGCCCGCCTTGAACACCTCCGGCGCCTTGGCCAGGCACATGAGCGTCATGTAACCGCCATAGCTGTGGCCAAACACGCCGATCCGTTCCGGGTCCACCCAGCTCTGCACCTGGGCGAAACGGGCGCCGACCAGCTGGTCGCGCACCTCAGCGGCACCCATATTCTGGTAGATGGGCGCTTCGAAGTCCGGGCCGCGGCTGGCTGAGCCGCGGTTGTCCAGCTCCAGCACCCCGAAGCCGCGGCTGGCGAACAGCTGCAGGAGCAGCGGCGCCCACTCGTTGCGAACCCGATTGACCCCGGGCCCGCCGTAGACGTAGACCACCAGCGGGTGGCTGCCGGTCACCTCGGCAGGTTGGGTAAGGCGGTAGTGGAGGGTCTGGCCATCCTCTGCTGTCAGGGTGCCCAGCTCTGGCCGGACGTGCTCAGCCAGGAAATCGGCGTACGGGTGCGGCTCGCCGTCATCCAGCAGCGGTTTGCTGCTGCCCGCTTCCGGATCGATCAGGTTGACGCCCCCGGGAGTATCGAGGCTGGTGAAGCGATCGATGAAACGTTTGCCGTCCGGGTCGGTGCTGACGTCGTGCCAGCCGGCTTCCGGCGTCAGCCTTGTCGCCTCGCCACCTGCCAGCGGGATGCTGTAGACATGCTGCTCGGTGGCGTCCTGATCCCAGCCCGAGAAGATCACCCGCTTTGCGTCGGCGTGCAGCACCTTTTCCACCCGGCCGGAACCGTTGCTCAGCCGGGTTGGCTCGCCGTTGCTGTAGAGGTAGAGCTGGGCGTTGCCTTCCCGCTCCGAGGTCCAGAGAAATCGGTCGCCGTCGATGGCGTTGAAGTTGTCGTGCAGGTTGACCCAGGTGTCTGCCTGCTCCTCGAGCATCGTGGTGCGGCCGGGAGAGCCGGGCGTGTAGAAATCCAGGAACAGGCTCTGCTGGTTGCGGCTCTGGCACTGCACGGCCAGCCGCGCGCCCGACCAGCCGACCCGGGCCAGGTAGTCATCCGGCGCCCGCTGGTAGTCGATCCGCTCAGCCGCATCGCTCTCGCCGTCCAGGCTGTGCACCAGCAGGGTTACCTCAGCGTTGGTAGCACCGGCGTAGGGGTAGCGCTGCTCGATCACGTTGATCGTGTCGGCATCAATCTCGTAGCGCTGGCTGACGGCAATCGGCGACTCGTCGGTGCGGGTGAACGCGATCTTGGTTTCATCCGGCGACCACCAGTGACCAGCGAAACGGTGCATCTCCTCCTGAGCGATGAAGTCGGCGATGCCGTTGGCGATCAGGCCTCCACCATCACTGGTGACTGCCCGTTCGCTCCGTTGCGCTCGATCGTAGTAGTAGAGATCACCGGCGCGCACGTAGGAGACGAACCGGCCGCCGGGCGAGAAGGTGAAGTCCGTCTGCCGGGTACCAGGCGGGGTGAAGCAGTGCAGCGCCTCCGCCTCGATGTCATACAGATAGCCCCGGCCGCCGGCGGGAATCAGCAGGTGGGTGCCATCCGGGCTGAACGCATAGGTGGTGATGCCGGTGGCGAACAGGCGCTTCCGCTCCCGCTCGGCTTTCTCCGCGTCGGAGAGGATCTCGTCCGGATCGATCAGGGCGCTGGCGTCGATCCAGAGTGCATGCTCACCGCTCTCGAGCATCAGCCGCCAGAGGTCCAGGCGCTCCCGGTCGTCTGCTGCCGGCTTCAGGTAGGCGACGTAGGTGCCGTCCGGCGAGAACTTGATCTCGCTCGGCAGCGTGCCGGTCAGCGGCGGGTTGGAGAACAGGCGTTCAACCGTCAGTTTGGCCATCTGAGAATGTCCTGAAGTGGAAGGTGGAGGCTGGATTCAGCCGTGCGCTGCAAACGCCTCTCGGGTCAGGTTCACCAGCTCGCCGTTCTCGACGTAGACGTTGTCCTCGATGCGAATCCCGCCACAGGGCAGCAGCGACTCGATCAGGTCCTGATTGAGGTGGGCGCCGGCATCGCCGGCAACGGCTGCCTCCAGCAGTTGCGGGATGAAGTACAGACCTGGCTCGATGGTCACCGGCATCTGCTCGTCGAGCGTGCGGGTCAGCCGCAGGGCAGGGTAGTTTTCCGGCGGCGGGGTGAGCCCGCCGTCCGGCCCCGCTTGCTGGCCACCCACATCGTGGGTCTGCAGGCCGATCAGGTGGCCGAGGCCATGGGGCAGAAAAGTCTCGGTCAGACCTGACTCGAAGGCCTGCTCGGCGGAGCAGCTGACCAGCCCGGTGTCGGCAAGAATGTCCGCCAGCCGACGATGCATGTCGACGTGTAGATCCAGATACGGCCGGCCGGCGGCCATGGTTTCGATCAACGCCTGTTGCGCGGCGTCCATACGCTCGATGAGCTCGGCGAACAGCCCGTCCGGGTCCGCGGCGTAGGTGCGGGTGATGTCGCTGGCGTAACCCTGCTCGCTGCCACCGGCGTCGATCAGGAAGCTGTGGCGTTGCGGCGGAGGCGCAGCATCGTAGTGCTGATAATGCAGCACGCCGGCGTGCTCGTTCAGGGCAACGATGTTCTGATAGGGCAGGTCTGCGGGGAGCTGGCCGCAGGCGCTGAGATAGGCCAGGTTGATCTGAAACTCACTGCCACCGGCGAAGAAGGCGTCCCGTGCGGCCAGGTGGCCACGCACCGCTTTCTCCGTGGCGCCGCGCATAGCCTGCAGCTCGAACCGGGTTTTACTGGCCCTGGCGAAGTGCAGATGGTCGAGCAGCGCCGCGGGATTCCTATCTTCTGCCGGGATCTCCGCAAGGAGGTCCTGACCGGAGCTGCCGATCATCGCGATGTGGTTGCCCGCCTTGAATGCGGCCTGCCTGGCTGCCTGCAGCAAGCTGTCTCGCTCGGCGAAGGTCTGCACCTCAAACGCCGCTGCCCAGGCGGGCACTTCCGGCGGCTGGTGCCAGTAGTCGTCGGGCCGCAGAAAAAACAGCTGTGGTTGGTGACCGGGGCGGATCAGTAATGCGCTGCCGAGTGCCGTTGGCTCCGGGCACCACTGCAGGAAGTGCGGGTTGAGCTTCTGCGGCGGCGCCTGATCATCGAGGAAGTAGTTGACCGGCTCGCCGGCGGTAACGATGACGGCATCATAACCGGCGTGCGCCAGCGACGATTGCCACTGCTCGCTCACCTGTTCCAGGTGGCTGGCGAACAGCGCTGCTGCTGTGTCCTCTGCTGCTTGGCTCACGGGCTTCCCTGATTCTTCTGTGCGGATCGAGTGGCGGGCGAGTATAGCAATTGCGTCGGCGCTGATTCCCCAATCGGAGGTGTTCGTGTTAGATTCAGAATGACCATTCGGTTCTTGGATGGTCGGGTAAAAGAACCGTATTCACATCTTGTCCAAGGGAGGAGGCATGGGTTCATTCGCCTATGTGGCGCCTAAAACCGTTCGTGAAACCACTGAGACGCTGGCCGAGCTGTCCGGCGCGGGCTCGCCTATCCAGATTCTGGCCGGTGGCACCGACGTGCTGGTGCAGCTGCGCACGGTCAACCGGGGAGCGCGGACGCTCGTCGACATAAAACACCTGGAAGAAACCAATCGGCTCGAGATCGGCGCCGACTCAACCTACATCGGCGCGGCGATCCCGAGCGCGATCCTGAATGAGAATGCTGATCTGACCGCGATGTTCCCCGGGCTGACCGAAGCCGCGGACCTGATCGGCTCGACGCAGATCCAGGGCCGGGCCTCCATTGGCGGCAACCTCTGCAACGCATCACCTGCCGGCGACAGCATCCCGGCGTTGATCGCCAACGGCGCGCTCTGCGTGATCGCGGGCTCCGGCGGTGAGCGCGAGCTCCCGGTTGAGGACTTCGTCACCGGTGTTGGCCGGAACGCCCTGGCCGGTGATGAGCTGCTGCTCGGGCTGAAGTTACCGAACCCGGGGCCGCGAACCGGAGACGCCTACCTGCGCTTCATCCCGCGCACCGAGATGGACATCGCGGTCGCCGGCTGCGGGGTCCGCCTCGATCTGGATGCCGACGGCGTCTGCACCGCAGCCCGGGTAGGCATCGGTGCGGTTGCGCCGACCGCCTTACTGGTACCGGCAGCGGCCGAAGCGCTGGTCGGCACCAAGGTGGATGATGCGGCGCTGGCCGCTGCGGGCGCCGCCTGCACGGAAGCCTCGTCACCGATTTCCGACAAGCGGGGTACGGTCGAGTATCGACAGAAGGTCATCAGCGTGCTCTGCCGGCGCGCCGGAGCCATCGCCCGGGACCGGGCTGCGGCCAGAAGTTAGAAGGAGGCTCTGAACATGAGCAAGATACACGTAACAACCTCGATCAATGGCGACCCGGTGGAGTTTCTCGCGTCCCCAGAGCAGACCCTGGTCGATGTGCTTCGCGAGGAGCTCGACCGCACCGGGACCAAAGAAGGCTGCTCCACTGGTGATTGTGGTGCCTGCAGCGTGCTGATGAACGGCCGACTGGTCTGCGCCTGCCTGGTGCTGGCAGTCGAGGCGGAAGGCGCTGAGGTGACCACCATCGAGGGCATCGCCACGGCCGACGGCCTGCACCCGATCCAGGAGAAGTTCCTCGAGCACGCGGCGCTGCAGTGCGGCATCTGCACGCCGGGCTACATCGTCGCGACCAAGGCGTTGCTGGAGAAGCACCCGAACCCGGATGAAGAGACCATCCGCTACTGGCTGGCCGGTAATCTGTGCCGCTGCACGGGTTACGACAAGATCGTCCGCGCCGTGCAGGATGCGGCCACCACTCTGGCTCACGAAGCCTGATCGACCAGAAGAGGAGAGTACTGATGGCAGAAGCAAGAGATTTCAAGTTCATTGGCAGTCGTCCTGTTCGGCCAGACGGGGTCGACAAGGTGACCGGTCGGGCGCAGTTCGGCGCCGATCTGAACCTGCCGGGCATGCTCTACGGCCGGGTGCTGAGAAGCCCGCACGCTCACGCCCGGATCAAGAGCGTGGACGTCAGCGCAGCGCTGGCCATGCCCGGCGTGTACGCCGCGATCTCAGGGGCGGATTTCCCGGGCGCGAAAAGCGGCGACATCGGCGGTGAGGGTGGTGGTGACGTGGCGGATGTCGCGAAGAACGTCATGGCCCGAGACAAAGTGCTCTACCACGGCCACGCGGTTGCTGCGGTGGCGGCCACCTCGACCTCGCTGGCGGAAGCAGCGCTGGAAGCGATTCAGGTGGAGTATGAAGTGCTGACACCGGTGCTGGATCTGGATGCGGCCATGGCACCGGATGCGCCCCTGGTCAATGAGAAGTGCTTTACGAAGAATCTTCCGGAACCTGCTGAAAATCCTAGTAATATTGCTGCTGTAATGACCCTCGCTCGTGGCGATGTGGAGGAGGGGTTCGAGCAGGCTGACATCACCGTGGAAGGCGAGTACCGCATCCCCATGGTGCATCAGGGCTACATCGAGCCGCATGCCTGCACGGCCACGGTGAACGAGTCCGGTCAGGCCACGGTGTGGACCTGCACCCAGGGTCACTTCTCTCTGCGCAGCCAGACGGCCAGCGTGCTCGACATGGGCGTGGCCGACCTCAAATTTATCGCTTCGGAGATTGGTGGCGGCTTCGGCGGCAAAACGGTGATCTATCTGGAACCGCTGGCCGTGCTGCTGTCCAGGCACTCGCAGCGACCGGTGAAGATGATCATGAGCCGCGAGGAAGTCTTCCGTGCCTCCGGACCCGCGGCTGGCACCCACTGCCGGATTCGCCTGGGCGCGAAGCGTGACGGCACCATCACGGCTGCCTCCGCCTGGCTCGCCTACGAGGCGGGTGCTTTCGAAGGTGCGCCCATGGGGCCGGGCGCGATGTGTGTCTTTGCGCCTTACGACCTCGAGAACTTCAAGATCGAGGGCTTCGACGTGCTGGTCAACAAGCCCAAGGTCGCGGCCTACCGCGCTCCCGGCGCGCCGCAGGCGGCCCACGCCATGGAGTCCGCGCTCGACGAGCTGGCGCGCAAGCTGGAAATGGACCCGATCGACATCCGGCTGAAAAACGCCGCAGAAGAGGGCACTCAGGCGGCTTACGGGCCCAAGTATCCGGCCATTGGCCTGAAGGAGTGTCTGGAAGCTGCCAAGGCCCACCCGAACTACACCCGCCCGGTGCCGGAAGGCGCCGGCCGTGGCGTGGCTGTAGGTTTCTGGTTCAACGCCGGCATGGAATCCAGCGCCGAGGTGCACCTGAACGAAGACGGCACCGTTCAGGTGATCGAAGGCAACCCGGACATCGGTGGTTCCCGCGCCTCCATGGCGTTGATGGCGGCCGAAACCCTCGGGGTGCCTTACGAGAACATCCGGGTGCTGGTGGGCGATACGGAGGCCAGCGGCTTCAGCGCGGTGACCGGCGGCTCCCGGACCACCTTTGCTACCGGCATGGCGGTGATCCAGGCCTGTGAGGACGTGATCGCGCAGTGCAAGGCGCGCGCGGCCGCAACCTGGGGCGTCGATGCGGATCAGGTGGACTGGGAAGATGGCCAGGCCATTCCCGTGCCCGGTGTGAACGCGGAGCTGAAGCCGCTGTCGCTGGCAGACATCATGAAAAATGCTGCCCGCACGGGTGGCCCCATCCTCGGTCGGGCGTCTCTGAACGCCCGGGGTGCCGGCGCCGGCTTCTCGGTGAACTTCGGCGACCTCAAGGTCGACGACGAGACCGGCAAGGTGGACGTGTTGAGCTACACGGCGATTCAGGATGCCGGCAAGGCCATTCATCCTTCCTACGTGGAAGGTCAGATGCAGGGCGGCGCCGTGCAGGGGCTGGGCTGGGCGCTGAACGAAGAGTACGTCTTCGACGAGAACGGCGTGCTCGAAAATCCCGGCTTCCTCGATTATCGGATTCCGGTCGCCTCGGACATGCCCATGATCGACACGCAGATCATCGAGGTGCCGAACCCCAGCCATCCTTACGGTGTTCGCGGGGTGGGCGAAACGCCACTGTGCGCGCCGCTGGCCGTTGCTGCCAATGCGGTTCGGGATGCGACCGGGGTTCGGGTCAACGACCTGCCGCTGTCGCCGCCGAACGTGCTGGCGGCTCTCGACAGCGCCTGAGCGGCACGTTCGAGCTGAGCGATATGGCGCGCGTCGTCTTTCCCGACCACCTGCTGTCGGTGACGGGCGGCGTGCGCGAGGTGGAGGTGCCGGCGGCAAACGTCCGCGAGCTGCTGCTTGCCCTGGAAGCTGAGTTTCCGGGCAGCGAGGAGACGCTGGCAAAAAGCGCCATCGCCATAGACGGGCAGATTCACCAGGACGCCTACCTGGAGCCTATTGGCGCCAACTCGGAGGTCTTTTTCATGCTGCGACTGGAAGGCGGCTGAGGCGTGGCCAAGCTTGTCAACCTCGGTTCCGCCTGCGTGGATCACGTCTACCAGGTGACGGAGCTGGTGGGTGCCGGCGAAACGGCGGCGAGCCTCAGCCACGAGGTGTTCCCGGGCGGAAAAGGCCTGAACCAGTCCCTGGCCGCCGCCAGAGCTGGCGCGACGGTGCATCACTTCGGCGCGATCGGTCCTGATGGAGCGCTGCTGCGCGACGTCCTGCGTGCCGCGGGGGTTGACGTAGGGGGGCTTAAGGAGCGCGAGCAGGTTGCCTCAGGCCACGCGGTGATCCAGGTGAACGAGCGCGGCGAAAATGCCATCGTCATCGCCGGTGGTGCCAACCGCACCATCACCGACGCCGACCGGGCCGCTGCCCGGTCGCTGCTGGAGCCGGGAGACTGGCTGCTGCTGCAGAACGAAATCAACGATCTGCCCGCGGCTTTCGAGATCTGCCGCGATACCGGCGCCCGGCTCGCCTTCAACCTGGCGCCGGTGGATGGCCGGGAAGCGGCGTATGACCTCAGCTGCGTGGACCTGCTGATCGTCAACGAGATCGAGGCTCGAGCCGTGGTTCCAAGTGAGGTTGCCGCCGGTGATGACGCGGCGGTGGCGGGCTGGCTCGCGGCCACCTATCCGGCGATGTCGGTGGTGCTGACGGCAGGCAGTGCCGGCCTGCACTACGCGCTTGGAGAACGGCTGGAGCAACAGCCGGCGATATCGGTGAGCGCTGTCGACGAAACGGCTGCGGGTGACGCCTTCATCGGCTACCTGCTGGCGGGTCTGCTCGACGGCCAGGAGATGACCGGGGCTCTGAAGCTGGCCGGTGCGGCCGGCGCCTGTGCCGTAACCGTCGCCGGTGCGGCGAGCTCTATCCCCGAACGGGCTGCGGTAGAGGCCCTGCTCTCAGACTGAGCGGGGCAGGCCGGTGAGCTCGTACAGCGCATCAATGGCCTGAGCTTCATCGAGCACCTTGATGGTCTGCATGCCGAGCGCCCTGGCCGGCTTCAGGTTGATACCCAGATCGTCGAGGAAAACGGCTCGATCCGGCTTAACCCCGAGACGGTCGCAGGTGAGCTCGTAGATGGCCGGGTTCGGCTTGCGGATGCCTTCGATGCTCGATTCCACCACCAGATCAAACAGCGCCATCACGTCCTGCACAGCGCTCGCCCGTTCCGGATCTCTGGCCATGCCAGGGCCCTGGCCGGACTTCACGTTGTTGGTGATGCAGGCAACCGAGAAGTTCGCCTTGCACAGCTTCAGCATCTCCACCATGCGTGGCCGAACGTCGCCGGAGAGCAGCGCAACCACTTCGCCGCCCCTGACCTCGTGGCCTTTCGCCGCCGCTTCATCTGCGAACGCCGAGTCGAATTCCTCCAGCGTGATGCTGCTGGATTCGAACTGCGCCCAGGCATTGGTCTCCGGGTTGGTCGCGTTGATGGTGCGGATGAAGTCGGTCGGCAGGCCACGCTCAGCTTCGAAGCGGTTGAAGGCTTCGAATGGACTGGTGGTGAGAACGCCGCCGAAATCCCACAACACGGCCTCGATGTCGCTCATGGTTGAATGCTCCTCAACGTCCGGTGCGAAAAACGAGCCGGGATAGTAAATGGGCTTTCCGGTCAGCGCGAGGCTTTGTTAGCGTTAGCGCTCGAAAAACGGGCTTGGAGTGGTCGATGGATATGCAAGGTGGGGTTGCCATCGTAACGGGGTCTTCTTCCGGAGTAGGTGCCGCCTGCGCCCGGCAGCTGGCCGAGAAGGGCGCGCACGTGCTGATCAACTACGCGAGCAACGCGGACGGGGCAGAAGCCACTCGTGCCGCCTGCGCGGCTTTCGGCGTGGAAACGGAGGTGCTGCAGGCCGACGTATCCAAGGACGCCGACTGCAGGCGCCTGGCTGAGGCGGCCCTCGACCGCTGGGGACGTATCGATGCCCTGGTCAACAACGCGGGGACCACCAAATTCTGCAATCACGCCGATCTGGAAGGGCTCAGCGATCAGGACTTCCAGGACATCTACGCGGTCAATACGGTGGGCCCTTACCAGATGGTTCGGGCGGTAACGCCGGCGATGAAGCAGGGCGGTCGCGGCTCGATCGTCAACGTGGCGTCCATTGCCGGGGTCATGGGGGTGGGCAGTTCCATCGCCTACGCGGCGTCGAAAGGCGCGCTGATCACCATGGGGTTGTCCCTGGCGCGGGTGCTGGGACCGGAGATTCGGGTCAACACGGTCTGTCCGGGCTTCATCCAGGGCGATTGGCTGGAAGCGGGCATGGGTGGCGAGCGTTACGCCGCAACCAAAGCCTTCCTCGAGGAGACCACGCCGCTGAAGCTGACGACGACGCCGGACACGGTGGCGGAGGGTATCCTCTACTTCATCTGCGGCGCGGACGTGATCACCGGTGAAACGCTGATCATGGACGGCGGCCAGCACCTCAACCAGCTGGCCTCGGGTCGGCGCTGAGGCGCGCTCAGCTTTCGGATACGGCGGCCGCGGCGTCCGCGTGCCGGACGTCGGTGCCCTTGACCAGGTAAACGACGTATTCGGCGAGGTTTTTCGCATGGTCGCCGCAGCGCTCGAGGGCGCGGGCAACCCAGAGAATGGTGAGTGATTGCTCGATGCTGTCCGGGTCCGACTTCATTGCCGCACCTTTTTCTTTGACGATGTCGTCGTAGGCGTCGTCGACCGCCTCATCCGCTTCGATCACTTTCAGCGCAGCCTCGGCGCTGAGGCGGGCAAAGGCATCCAGCGCATCGGCCAGCATGGCGTGAACTCGGGAAGCCATCTCGCGGATGTCGCCGTAGTGGTCGGCGGGCTGCTCGAGGTTGGCCACTTTCTGCGCCATCTTGGCGATGCGCTCTGCCTCGTCGCCGATCCGCTCCAGGTCGGTGCTCGCCTTCATGACGCTGATCAGCGTGCGCAGGTCTGTTGCAGCCGGCTGCCGACGGGCGATGATCTGGGCGCACAGGTTGTCGATGTCCACCTCGAGCTGGTTGATGGCCGCATCGCCAGCGCGGACTTTGTCGGCAAGCTCCAGGTCGTGCCCGTAAAGCGCCTGGCAGGCCTGCTGCAGTTGCTGCTCGACCAGGCCACCCATCTCCAGGAGAAGGCTTCTGGCGCTGTCCAGCTCTGCGTCGTATTGCTCTGATATGTGTCTGTTCATAATCGCGTGGCCGCTAACTTTATCCGTATCTGCCGGTGATGTAGTCCTCAGTCTGCTGTTCGGTCGGGTTGGTGAACAGCTGCTGAGTGCGACCGAATTCGATCAGCTCACCCAGGTAAAGAAACGCGGTGTTGTCCGATACTCTAGCAGCTTGCTGCATGTTGTGCGTCACGATCACGATAGTGTATTCGGATTTCAATTGATGGATCAGTTCCTCAATCTTCAGCGTCGAGATGGGGTCCAGGGCCGACGCAGGCTCATCGAGCAGCAAAACTGACGGCTTTACTGCAACCGCGCGGGCAATCACCAGACGCTGCTGCTGGCCGCCGGAGAGCCCCAGCGCCGACTCCTTCAGCCGGTCTTTCACCTCGTCCCACAACGCAGCGCTGCGCAGCGCCCACTCGACGATCTCATCCATCTCCGCTTTCGGCGGCGCGCCCTGAATGCGCAAGCCGTAAGCAACGTTTTCGTAGATGGACTTCGGAAACGGGTTGGGGCGCTGAAACACCATGCCGACCCGACGCCTGAGCTGCGCCACGTCCACTTCCGGGGCGAAAATGTCTTGTCCGTCCAGATGCACGTGGCCGGTCACCGTGACCCCATCGATGAGATCGTTCATCCGGTTGAAGCAGCGGAGCAGGGTGGATTTGCCGCAGCCTGACGGGCCGATGAACGCGGTCACCTCTTTCTGAGGGATGCGCATGTCGATGTCCACCAGGGCCTGCTGATCGCCGTAGTACAGACACAGCTTGTCCACCAGCAGGCTCGTCGGGCTTGGCTCCCGGTCTTCGTCTTCTGCCACCCGATTGATCTCAGGCGAGGGTATCCCCTGAACGCCTTCGACCTTCTCGTCTGCTGGCTTGTTTTCTTCGCTCATGATCTGATCTGCATGTTCTGAAATTGAATCAACTTTCGACGCCACGGTATCTGTTCTCCAATCGGGTACGCAGCATGATTGCCGTCAGGTTCAAGGCAATGATGATGAGCACGAGCAGCAGCGCGGTGGCGTAAACCAGAGGCCTTGCCGCATCAACGTTGGGACTCTGGAAACCTACATCATAAATGTGGAAGCCGAGGTGCATGAACTTCCGCTCCAGGTGCAGGTAGGGGAAGTTGCCATCGAGCGGCAGGGTCGGAGCGAGCTTGACCACGCCGACCAGCATCAGTGGCGCCACCTCACCCGCGGCGCGAGCGACCGCAAGGATGATGCCGGTCAGGATCGACGGGCTGGCGATTGGCAGCACGACCTTGAACAGCGTTTCCGCCTTCGTAGCACCCAGCGCCAGGCTGCCTTCGCGAATGGAGCGGGGGATGCGCGTCAGCCCTTCTTCCGTTGACACCACGACCACCGGGACGGTCAGCAGCGCCAGCGTCAGCGACGCCCAGATCAATCCCGGGGTGCCGAAGGTGGGTGCCGGCAGCGCCGCTTCGAAAAACAGCTGGTCGAGATTGCCGCCGATGAAGTAAACGAAGAAACCCAGGCCGAACACGCCGTAAACGATGGAAGGCACGCCGGCGAGGTTGTTCACCGCGATCCGGATCAGCCGCACGAACGGCCCTTGCCGGGCGTACTCGCGCAGGTACACGGCGGCGATGACGCCGAGCGGCGTCACCAGAACGCTCATCAGCAGCACCATCAGGACGGTACCGAAAATAGCCGGGAAGATGCCGCCTTCAGTGTTGGCTTCGCGAGGGTCCTCAGAGAGGAAGAGCCAGACGCTGGATCCGTAGTGCCCCAGCTTTTCTGCCAGCGACATCTGATTGGGCTGCCAGGCCCGTACCACCTCGGCCATGCTGAGGTGCAGGGTTTCGCTGGTAGAGATCTGCACCTCGATGCTGTCACGAGCACGCTCCTCGATGAGCGCCCGCAGTTGGGTCTCAGCGGTCTGGTAGCGGGCCTGCAACGCTTCTTCCGCTTCATCGATCGCCGCTTCGGAAGCAGCCCGCTCGCTGTCGCTCAGGCGCTCGTTGAGTTCCAGCCGCCGCCGATCCAGGCGCAGTTGCTCCAGCTCGTAGTTGATCGTGTTGAACTCGCCGCGCTCGATCCCGCCGATCTCTTCGCGCAGGGCTTCGACCCGGGCCAGCCGGGTGCGGAATTCCGGCCAGACCGACTCACCGTTGGCGACAATCTCATCATTCTCGAGCACCGCGGTGAGGTTGCCGTAGGCGTTGCCCCACTCCATGCGCTCGAACAGGGCCAGCGACTCCGGGTAGGTCACCTCCTGGAAGCGGTACTCGTAGAGCCACTCGAAGTCCGGCGGATCCTGCCTTCGGTTGCCGGTCTTGACCAGCCAGCGGCGCACGGTGTCCTGCTCGGCCGGAAACTCCGAGACATCGCCCGTCGCATCCCGGTACTGATCCAGCGACAACGTTTCCGACTCGATCATCTCGCCGACCGCGATCATCTCCTGGCCGCTGCGGTCGAGGTAGCGGATCTCGGCGATATCTGACGGCCAGAAGTGGGCCAGGCCGCGAACGGCAATCAGCGCCAGCAGGCCGCCGACCGCAGCAATGCTGATGCCGACGGCAGCGGCATTCATCCAGATCCAAAGCTCACCGGAGGAGAACCAGGAGCTGACGCTCGTTTTCTGTGCGCGAAGCATGATCAGAGGCTCCCGTACCGGTCACGCAGCCGTTGGCGGACCACTTCGGCGACGGTGTTGAACACGAAGGTAATCATGAACAGGACCAGCGCGGTCAGGAACAGGATCCGATAGTGGGAACTGTCGACCTCCGCTTCCGGCAGCTCCACCGCGATGTTTGCGGCGAAGGTGCGCATGCCCTGGAAGATGTTCAAATCCATGACCGGCGTGTTGCCGGTCGCCATGAGCACGATCATGGTTTCGCCGACGGCACGGCCGAGGCCGATCATGACCGCGGAGAAGATGCCTGGACTGGCGGTGAGCAGCACCACCCGGATCAGGGTTTGCCAGCGGGTAGCGCCAAGTGCCAGCGAACCGTTGATGAGGTGGGTTGGAACCCCGTAGATCGCATCCTCGGCGATCGAGAAGATGACCGGGATGACGGCCAGCCCCATGGCGAGGCCAATTACCAGGGCGTTGCGCTGGTCGTAGTCGAGCCCCATGACGCTGAGAAACCAGCCGCGGGAATCGCCGCCGAAAAACGCGTCCTCCAGGGCGGGCCCCAGGCTGAAGGCGCCGGCCACCGCAAGCACGATTACCGGCACGATGATGAGCCCGTACCAGCCGTCCATCCGTTGCCGTAGCCGGTCAGGCAGCCACTGCCAGGCAAGGGACAACAGCACGATGGCGACCGGCAACGCCAGCATGATCGTGATGACGGCCGACAGGTTGGCCTCGATCAGCGGCGCCAGCCACAAGCCCGCCAGAAAGCCGAGAATCACGGTAGGTAGCGCCGCCATGATCTCGATGCCGGGCTTGACGATGCGTCGCATCACCGGGGCCATGAAGTAAGCGGTGTAAAGCGCGCCCATGATGGCGATGGGCACCGCAAACAGCATGGCGTAGAACGCCGCTTTCAGGGTGCCGAAGAGCAGCGGCGTGAGCGAGAACTTCGCTTCGAAGTCGTTGTCGGCGGATGAGGATTGCCAGCTGTAGACCGGCTCCGGGTAGCCCTCGTACCAGACCTTCGACCAGAGCGCGCTCAGAGAGATGTCGGGATGCTCGTTTTCAAGGTGGTAGCTGGCGATCGAACCATCGGTCAGGGCGAGCAGCATCAGGTCGGAGCGCGGAGAAATAGCGCTCGGTCCAGCAGCGCCGCGCACCGGATGGGACGTCAGCACCCGCTCCGAGGTGGTGTAGAGAAGGTGTGCCTGGCCGCCGGCATCGAGGGCCGCAAAACCCTTTCGCCGCGGTTCCGGGATCAGGTGCGTAGTGGTTCCTTCGATCTCGAACTGGCGGACGGGCTCCAGGGCCAGGCCGAACTCGCCGCGCACCACGAACCACTGAGTGATCTGGTTCTGGTCGTCTGCCGCGATCAGGGAGTAGCGGCCGAGCAGCGGTTCCAGCGCCGTGAGCCTGGTGGTTTCCTGGACCAGCTGGCGCTGATGCAGCGGGTTGAGACGGCCGGAGCGGGTCACCTCGTAGATCGCCACGTCGCCGGACTCCGCCAGCAGGTAGAGCCACTGGCCTCGGGGCCCGAACACTACCCGATCGTAGGCCCGGTCGAGCTCGATGCTCCTCGACCGGGGGAACTCCAGATCGAACTCGGGCTCAGCGTCCCGATAGCGGTCCAGCGTCAGCGTGCGGCCGCTCATGTAGGCGACGCTCAGGGTGCTGTTGGCCAGGTGGACGTCGAAGTCGTCGACCTCGCCGATCTCCAGCCACAGATCAGAATAGATGTAGGAGAGCTCGGAGCCGATGGAGCGCACATCACCGGCAAACGAAATCGGGTAGCGGGCTTCGAAAAGGTTCAGCTCGCCCGCTTCCGTCAGAACCGCGTAGGACGCTGAGCGGGGATAGATGGCTTTCACTGAGCGGATCGGCCGATCGAGTGACAGGGTGTTCCGGACCTCGCCGTTGCCCAGATCCCAGAACCGCACCTCGCCGCTGGCATCGAAGGCCAGGCCCACCTCGTCACTTTCGTTGATGTCGAGGTAGACGGGGGACTTCGTGTCGAGCTGATAGAGAGGGCCGGGCTCGATGCTGGCCCCGCCGAAGATGGGCATCACCACCCAGAGCAGGTAGAAGAAGATGAGCGCGATCGCCGCGATCACGGCACCACCGCCCAGGGCGACCACGTACTGGGTGATGGTGTTCACCCAACGCCGTCGCCCAGGCAGAGTATGCAACTCGGCCTTAGCTTCCATTCTCACTCCTGTGGTTCCCGCCCCGAAGAGACTCTGCGAACGTCACGTTGCGGGTCTCCGATTCTTATAGTTTGTGGTCGTTTCGCGTATCTGGCTGGTGGCGCCGGGCCGGATGCCAACCCGACCGGGCCGGCATCGCCAAGCGCCCGCAGGCGCTTATTGCAGCTTTCTGAGCTCGCGTCCAGCGATCCGCGCGGAGACGGGAATATAGCCGTCTTTTGCTACGATTTCTTGACCTTCTTTGGACAGGACGAGCTTCAGGAACTCTTGCTCCAGCGGCGACAGCGGCGAGTCCGGCTTCTTGTTGACGTAGACGTACAGATACCGGGCCAGCGGGTAATCGCCGGATGCGACGTTTTCGGCGTTGGCTGGGATCGCTTCGGCGCCGTCCTCTTCGGCGATTGGTACCGACTTCACCCCTGAGGTGATGTAGCCGATGCCGGAGTAGCCGATGCCATTGAGAGAAGAGGCAACGGCCTGCACCACGCTGGCTGAGCCAGGCTGCTCGTTCACGGTGTTTTTGAAGTCACCGGAACAGAGGGCGACCTGCTTGAAGTAGCCGTAAGTGCCGGACACGGAGTTTCTGCCGTACAGCTGGGTCGGGCGGTCGGTCCAGCCACCGCTGAGTCCGAGCTCACCCCAGTTGTTGACGTCCGTGCTGCCACCACAACGGCGGGTGACGGAGAAGATGGCATCCACCTGAGGAATGCTCAGGGCTTCGATGGGGTTGTCCTTGTGCACGTAGACGGCCAGGGCATCGACAGCAACCCGAACGGCCGTCGGCTTGTAGCCGAAGCGGGCTTCGAACGCCTCGATTTCCTTGTCCTTCATCTGTCGGCTCATGGGGCCGAAGTTGGAGGTGCCCTCCGTCAGGGCGGGCGGTGCGGTCGACGAGCCGGCGGCCTGAACCTGGATGTTGACGTTCGGGTACTCTTTTTTGAACGCCTCGGTCCACAGCGTCATCAGGTTGGCCAGGGTGTCCGAACCCGTGCTCGACAGGTTGCCGGAGATGCCGCTGACGCGCTCATAGGGGGCCAGCTCGCTGGCCTGGGTTAGTCCTGCGCTTGCGAGCAGGAGGGAAGCGGTGACAAATTTCAGGAATCTCATGGATGCTCCTTTAGGTGATGTGAGACGGTGGTCTGCGTCTCCGGGAAGATGCAGAAGAAGGTGCTCCCTCTCCCGAGCTCACTGGTGACCTGAAGCTCAGTGTTGTGCCGCTTCAGGACGTGTTTGACGATGGCGAGACCAAGCCCGGTCCCGCCGCGAACCCGCGACTGCGCAAGGTCAACGCGGTAAAAACGTTCGGTGATTCTCGACAGGTGCTCTCTCGGAATGCCCATGCCCTGATCGGAGACGGCGAACATGACGCCGCCTTCCGTGTCGCGCCACTCGATGTGAATGCGGCCGCCATCCGGGCTGTAGCGAACGGCGTTGGTGACGAGGTTCAGGCAGGCGCTGTGCAGCTCGCTGTCGATGCCGAGCACCTGGGCGTCGCTGCCGGCATCCACCGCCACCTCGTGGCGGCCGCCGCTGAGCATCCTGGCGTCGGCGGAGATCGCGTTCAGGATGACGCCCATATCTACCGGTACCAGCTCTTCGGTGTCCGGATTCGGACTCGACTCGAGCCGCGTGAGCAGCAGCAGATCGTCCACAAGCGCCCGCATCCGGGTGGTGGGGGAAAGCAGTTTGGCGATCAGCTCCTGGCTGGTTTTCGGATCCAGATCCTCGTTCATCAGCGTTTCGATGTAGCCGACGATGACTGTCAGCGGCGTGCGCAGCTCGTGCGAAACGTTGGCGATGAAGTCCTGACGCATGCTCAGCAGGCGGTTCAGCTCGGTCACGTCGCGTACCAGAATCATGGCGCGGTCCGGCCCCATCTCGATCCGCCGGGCTTCGAGCCTGACATCCTCGCTGAACGGGCTGGAGAATTCTGCCAGGTCGCCGTCGATCTGGCCTTTGATCAGAGAGTTGAAGTCCGGCTCGCGGACCAGCGAGCTGAGCTGGTTGCCGACATCCCGTGGGGTCAGGCGGAGCATTCGCTGGGCGGCGAAGTTCAGGTTCTCGATGTTGCCGGCGATATCGACGATGACGGCAGCGTCCGGCAGCGCGTCGGTGATCGACCGCAGCGTTTTGAACTGCGCGAGCGTATCGCGGTGCCGCCGCCTGGCCCGGGCGACAGCCCGATACAGCTGATAGCCGAGGTCCTGCCAGGGCTCCATCTCGCTGGTGGGTCTGGACAACGGCCGAGCCGACCAGCGCTGCAGCTTCACCCGCTGCAGGTGCTGAATCAGGATCCAGATCAGGGCGGCCACGAACAGGGCCCAGCCCAGCGTGCCAGTCAGCCCACCTGCGAGCAGCGCGAACACGATCAGCCCGCCTGCAAGCAGCAGTTCCTGGCGGCTCGTGGTCATGGTGGCGCGGTGAACCGGTAGCCGACGCCACGCACGGTCTGGATCGCCGTGTGCACGCCGAACGGTTTGAGGGCTTTGCGCAGCCTGAGCACGTGCACGTCCACCGTTCGCTCCTCGACGTAGACGCTCCGGCCCCAGACCCGATCCAGCAACTGCGAGCGATCGAAGGCCCGGTCAGGGTGGTTCATGAACAGCTCCAGGAGCCGGAACTCGGTAGGGCCCATCTTTACCACCTCACCCTTTACGTGCACCTGGTGGGCGGCGAGGTTCATGCTGATGGGTCCTGCCTCGAGGATGCCGTCGTCCGGGGTGCCGGTTCGGCGTAGCAGGGCTTTCACCCGGGCGATGAGCTCTCTGGGCGAAAAAGGTTTGACGATGTAGTCATCCACACCCGATTCGAAGCTCTTCAGCTTGTCGGACTCCTCGCCCCGAGCGGTCAGCATGATGATCGGCAGCTGCGCGGTGTGCTCGTCGCGGCGCAGCCGTTTTGCCAGCTCCACGCCGCTCATGCCCGGCAGCATCCAGTCGATGATCACCATGCTCGGCAGCAGACCGTCCAGCTTGTGCAGGGCATCCTCGGCCGTCTCGGCCTCCCACACCTGATAGCCAGCCCGGGCGAGGGCGAAGTTGAGCATGTCACGGATGTCCGGTTCGTCTTCTACGAGCAATATGGTGTTGGTACTCATCGTCTCAGGTATATGAATCTCTGATTGCTGGGAGGACTGCTGCGAGCCTGTTTGCTTCAGAATTACACCGGATGAATGTGACAGGTGCATGACGATGGTTTGCGTTGTGTGACAGGCCGATCACGGGCGGATGCCGTGTTTTCGGCGTCTTTCTGGCTTCATGACGATGACGGCCGGCATTGTGCGGGCTGATTGTTACAGTTTTGTGACACTAAATCCGGTTTGATGGCAGCTTTGTGACGCTCCGCTGCGGCTCTGCTGAGGCGCCAGATCACACCATGCGGATTGACCGACGCGTCGAAATGGCTATGGTGCGGTCGTCGATAAGTGATCAACTCACAGGAGGTTAGAGATGGGGGAACAGACACAGATCCGCTCGCAGGATGGCTTCGCCCTTGGCGCCTACGCGGCGGCCCCGGCTGGTGATCCGAAAGGGGCGGTTGTGGTCATTCAGGAGATCTTCGGGGTCAACCCGCACATTCGCAGCGTCGTCGATGGTTACGCCGAGGCCGGTTACTACGCCATCGCGCCGCAGATCTTCGATCGTGTGGAGCGGGACATCGAGCTCGGCTACGAGGAAGCCGATATGGGCGCCGGCATCGAGATTGCCTTTCAGAAGCTCGATCACGCGCTGGCGCTGCAGGACATTCAGGCCGCCATCGAGCAGGCCTCCGTGCACGGCAAGGTCGGGGTGGTGGGCTACTGCTTCGGCGGCCTGCTGACCTGGCTCTCAGCCTGCGACCTGGAGGGGGTGAGTGCTGCTTCTTCTTATTATGGCGGCGGCGTGGCGGGCCAGGTCGACAAAACGGCCCGTTGCCCGGTCATGATGCATTTCGGCGAGCTGGACGCCCACATCCCCATGTCCGACGTGGACAAGGTGCGGGCGGCGCAGCCGGACGTGGATGTCTTTGTCTATGCGGCCGACCATGGCTTCAATTGCGACCACCGGGGCAGCTACGACCAGGCCTCAGCAGAGCTTGCGCTGTCGCGGACGCTGGAGCATTTCGAGCGCCATCTGAGCTGAATGCCGCCAGCTTCCGTGCCGACCGGGCAGGCGATCGCAGGCTGCCCGGAAAGGCCCGGATTATCTGGCGCTGGGCGGGGGTTCACGCTTGACTTCCAAGAGTCGTTTGTTGATCCTTCGCCCCACTAATAAAGGGGCGGGGCATTCATCATCAGTAACGGGAATTCTTCCCGTGTCTGCGAATCCCGCATAAGTCAGCCTCGAGAGGGAATGCGTTGCCGTTATCAGGCACGCAAATCGGGACTGACGCATAAGAAATTTGAGGTTCCCGTGAAGTCCTGGACAGGTACGGGGTGTGGCGCGTATGCGCTTTCTTTCGTGCCTGAAGGTCTGGCGGGGATCCTCGAACCGGGTGCTCAAACAAGCGCCTGAACAAAGAAGGGTGCGGATATAAGGCTGCGACGCTCAGTTCACAACGTTGACGATCACAAGGTTAACGAGAGTTGACGACAGCGCGCCGGCCAATCTGACAGTACTAATCAATCCCGTAGGAAGTCGTATGAAAAAACAACGGAACAGGTTTGTAGCGACGCTGCTGTTTGCAGTGTCAGCGGTGCTTGCGGGCACTGCCTCGGCTGCAACGTTGAATGATATTTTCGCGGTAGCGGACGAGCTGAACAATCAGGCTCGGCAGTCTCAGTCGAAGATTGATGCTCTCACCGAGGAAACCCGCCAGCTGCTCGCCGAGTACAAGGTGGTCCTCAAAGAGATCCAGGGGTTGAGGGTATACAACCGGCAGCTCGAGAAGCAGATCGCCAATCAGGAAGCGGAGATGGCGCAGCTGTCGGCGTCGATCGACGAAGTGACGATCATCGAGCGCCAGATCACGCCGCTGATGCTGCGCATGATTGATGGCCTCGAGCAGTTCGTTTCGCTGGATCTGCCGTTCCTCACCTCGGAGCGGGAAAATCGTCTCAACACCCTTCGCGAGATGATGGACCGGGCAGACGTAGCGGTGAGCGAGAAGCTGTCTCAGATCCTGCGGGCATACCAGATCGAGAACGAGTACGGTCGGACGATCTCCGCCTATCCGGACACGATCAACATCGGCGGCACCGATCGTAAGGTCGACGTCCTGCAGGTGGGTCGCGTCTCGCTCATGTATCAGACCCCCGATGGCGAGGAGACCGGCCGCTTCAACGCTGACTCCGGCAGCTGGGAGCAGGTTGACGACGTATTCAAGACGCCGGTTCAGAACGGTATCCGCATGGCTCGCCAGCAGATGTCCTACGATCTGCTGAGCCTGCCTGTCTCCGGCCCGGAGAACGCACAATGAGAAGTATCAAGATGATTGAGAACACGTTGTTCCGCGGTGCCCTGTTCGGGCTGCTGCTTTCTTTCGCTGGCGCGACCTGGGCTGAGGAAGCCGCCGAGCCGGCGCCGGCCGATGATCTCGAGGTCAACCAGGCTAGCTCCCTGGAAGAGCTGCTGGACAACGTCCGTGAGCGTCGCGTCGTCGAGTCACGCGCGCACAACGAGCGCGAGCAGCGTTTCGCCCAGGACCGGGCCAACCAGGCCCGCCTGCTGCAGGAAGCGCAGGCCGAGCGTCGCCGTGAGGAGCAGCGCTCCGACCGGCTGGAAACTACGTTCGACGAGAACGAGCTGCGCATCGGTGATCTGCAGGAGCAGCTGGACCGTCGCCTCGGCTCATTGAAAGAGCTGTTCGGCGTGCTGCAGCAGGTGGCGGGCGATACCCGCGGCCTGTTCGAAGGCTCCATCATCACCGCTCAGTATCCGGGCCGTGGTGAGTGGCTCGGTGAGTTCGCCAAGAAGATGGGTACGTCCTCGCAGCTGGCAACCATCTCCGAGATGGAAGACCTCTGGTTCGAGCTGCAGCGGGAGATGACCGAATCCGGCAAGGTGGCCCGCTTCCCGGGCACCGTAACCATGCTCAACGGTGAGACCGTTGATACGGACATCGTTCGGGTCGGTGCTTACGCCCTGGTCGCCAACGGCGAGTACGTGAACTTCGAGCCGGGTGACGAGGGCAACATGGTGGAGCTGGCCCGTCAGCCCTCCGCCCGCTTCGTCAGCACCGCCTCTGACATTCAGGAAGCCGCGCCCGGCGACGTCGTCGAGTTCGGCATTGACCCGACTCGCGGCTCCCTGCTGGCCCTGCTGATTCAGGCCGCAACCTGGGGTGACCGGATCGGCACGCCGTTCGGCGGCATCTCCAAGGGCGAGTGCTGGCTGCCGTTCTGTGACGGCCAGGGCGGAACGCCCGGCTCCGTGATCATTCTCGTCGGTATCATCGGCGTGCTGCTCGCAGTAGAGCGCATGATCACCCTGTCGCTGATGGGCGCGAAGGTGTCCTCCCAGCGTAAGTCAGATACGGCCAGCGAAGACAACCCGCTCGGTCGCGTTCTGAAGGTTTACGACGACAACAAGGACGTGGACGTGGAGACGCTGGAGCTCAAGCTCGGCGAGGCCATGTTGGGCGAGCAACCACGAATAACAAGGAACATCACCCTGATTCAGGTGATCTCCGTGGTCGCGCCCCTGCTGGGTCTGCTCGGTACGGTTATCGGCATGATCACGACCTTCCAGGCCATCACCCTGTTCGGTGCTGGTGATCCGAAGACCATGGCCGGCGGTATCTCGCAGGCGCTGGTTACTACGGTACTGGGTCTGGTGGTTGCGATTCCGACCACGCTGCTGCACTCGATCGTGGCTTCGCAGAGCCGCTCTCTGATCCACGTGATCGAAGAGCAGAGCGCGGGCATCATCGCCGAGCACGCGGAGAACTCGGGCCAGGCACTGGGGTAACTGAACGATGTTCTATGATGCTTACTTAGCGATCATTCAGTTCATCGAGCTGGGCGGCAACGTGCTTTACCTCATTGCCGCCGTTACTTTCCTGATGTGGACGCTCATCTTCGAGCGGCTCTGGTTCTTCCGGGTAGAGAAGAAGAACGTGATCCGGGAAGCGACGGAAAAGTGGGAGGGGCGCCCTGAGCGTCGCTCCTGGTCCGCCCACGCCATTCGTGAGGGACTGATCTCCGATGCGGCTGATCGGATCACCGGCAGCCTGCCGCTGATCCAGACCTGCGTGATGCTCTGTCCGCTGCTGGGCCTGTTGGGCACGGTGACCGGCATGATCACGGTATTCGATGCCATGGCCACCATGGGCGGCAACGCGCGTTCCATGGCGGCTGGTGTCTCCCAGGCGACCATCCCGACCATGTCGGGCATGATTGCTTCGTTGTCAGGCGTACTGGGAAGTACCTTGATCAAACGAACGGTAGACACGGAAATTGGCATGTTCGAAGATCATCTGACCTTCGACCACTGAAGGAGAGTTAATGGCTCGTCAACAACGCAATTTCTCACGCTCGGACGATGAATCTGACATCAACCTGACGCCCATGCTGGACGTGGTTTTCATCATGTTGATCTTCTTCATCGTGACCGCCACCTTCATCAAGCAGGCGGGTATCGAGGTGATCCGGCCAGAGGCGCTGACCGCGGAGCAGAAGCCCACGGTGAGCGTGCTGGTGGCGATCGGCGAGAACGGTGATATATGGATCGACAAGCAGAAAGTCGATCCGACCGCAGTTCGTGCGCACATCGAGCGGCTGCACGCGGAGAACCCGAAGGGGGGACTCGTGGTCCAAGCTGATAGAGGCGCGAAATCCGAGAAGCTGATGGCCGTGCTGGCTGCAGCGCGGGCCGCTGGCCTGACGGAAGTCGCGATCGCGACGGACACCTAGGAGGTATAGGGATGGCGATTAGATTTGCATTCGGGGTGGTGCTCGGTCTCATCACCACGATCGTGCTCTTCATGATCATGCAATCCGTGATCAAGAGTGACCGCAACCCGTTCACCGAAGGTTTCGACGGCAAGATCGTCGACATCGTCCGCCTGGACGAAGACCAGGAGATCGAGGTCAAGAAACGCAAGCCGCCGAAGCCACCGCCACCGGATGAGCCGCCGCCAGACATGCCGAAGCCGGACTTCGACAACAGCGCGGTATCCACCGGCGTGGACATCGGTGCGGTAGACGTAAACGTCGACCTCAACGTTGGCGGCGTTGGCGGCTTCAGCTCCGACGGCGAGTACCTGCCCATCGTCAAGGTTGCGCCCGTCTACCCGCGACGAGCGCAAACCCGCGGTATCGAAGGCTACGTGCTGCTCGAGTTCATCGTCACCAAGACCGGTGCGGTCGCCAACCCGGTGGTCATCGAAGCCTCCCCGCCAGGCATCTTCGACCGGGCGGCAATCAACGCGGCGCTCAAGTTCAAGTACAAGCCGAAGGTCGTGAACGGTGAGCCGATCGACGTGGCCGGTGTTCGCAACCGGATCACGTTCGAGCTGGCCGATTAAGCGGAGGGGAAGCAGTATGACCAAGACAGTGACGAAGAGCCTGACCACCTTTGCCGTGGCCGTTGCGCTTCTGCTCGGCACGCCGTTTGCGGCGGAATTCGGCCTCACCGGCGCCCAGGCGGCTGCCGCAGAGGAAGAGAAGAAGCAGAAGACGCGCCGCGTGCCGACCATGAGCGAAAACACCTTCAAGAAGCTCGGTGAGGCCCAGGCCTTCATCGATGAGAAGCAGTTCGCCGCGGCGCAGAAAGTGCTGGACGACATGCTGGCCCGGTCCAAGCGCCTGAACGGCAACGAGATCGGCCAGGTCTACAACATGATGGGTTTCATCTTCTTCTCGAAAGAGGACTACGATGCAGCCCTGGGAGCCTACGAGAAGGTCATCGCTCAGGGCGACCAGATTCCCGAAGGTCTGGAAACCACCACCCTGTACACGCTGGCGCAGCTGTCCTTTGTTGCCGAGCGCTACCAGGACGCGCTGGACTACATGGAGACCTGGATCGACAAGGCGAGCAACCCGGGTGCGGATCCGCACATCTTCATGGGCCAGGTCTACTACCAGATGAAGGATTTCCCGGCCGCCATCGAGCAGATCGAGCTCGGCATTTCCATCGCCAAGGAGCGGGATCTGACGATCAAGGAAAACTGGTGGGCGCTGCTCAACTACCTCTACTACGAGCAGGAGAACTGGCCGAAGGTGCTGGAGATCCTGGAAATCCTCGTGCGCGACTTCCCGAAGCGCGACTACTGGATCCGCCTGGCCGGTATCCACGGCCAGCAGGGCAACGAGAACGAGCAGGTCTGGGCCATGCAGGGTGCCTACACGGCAGGATTCCTCGATCGCGAGCGTGATCTGATGAACTTTGCCGGCCTGCTGATGCAGGAGCAGGTGCCTTATCGCGCGGCCATGGTGCTGTCCACCGGCTTCGATGACGACATGATCGAGCGTTCCGCCAAGAACCTGCAGGGTCTCGGTTCTGCCTGGCAGCTGGCGCAAGAGCCTGACAAGGCGATTCCGGTGTTCGAGGAAGCGGGTGAGCTCTCCGACGACGGCAAGATCTACGAGCGCCTGGCGCAGCTCTACCTGGACGTGGACAAGTTCGATGACTGCGTGACCGCGTCGCAGAACGCCCTGGACAAGGGTGGCCTGCGCTCCACGCAGCAGGTCTACATCGTCAAAGGCATGTGCCAGTTCAACAAGGACCAGAGCGTGGTGGCGAACCTGAGTCAGGCCCGCCAGTCGTTCGTGTCCTGCCGGAACGAGTCCCGGAGGAAGGAAGACGAGAGCAACCAGCGGGTTTGCCAGCAGTGGATCACGTACATCGATCGTGAAACTGCACGGCTGGAGCAGCTGGAAGCCGCCATCTGATCGACGGCGCCTGCTCCTGAGCAGGATACAAGTTAGCTATGAGCAAGAGCCCCTGCCTGTCAGGGGCTTTTTCGTTACGATGGGCAGATGTTCACAGGCATAGTTCAAGGCTACTGCCCGGTTCTAAGGGTGGAAGAAGAGGCGAATCTGCGTCGGCTTGCGCTCGAGCTCGGTCCGCTCGCGGAAGGCGCTGAGCTGGGCGCGTCGGTAGCGGTCAACGGCACCTGCCTGACCGTCACCGGGATCGAGCCCGATGGGGTGCTGACCTTCGACGTGATCCAGGAAACCCTGAACCTCACCAACCTCTGCGATCTGAGCGCAGGCGACCTGGTGAACGTCGAGCGCTCGTTCCGGGTTGGCGATGAGGTTGGCGGCCATATCCTCTCAGGCCACGTGGCTGACACGGTTCGGGTTGCCCGGATCGAGCAGGCGGACAACCTGAGAACGCTGCATTTCAGCGTGCCCCAGCAGTGGATGAAATATCTGAACCACAAGGGGTTCGTCGCGCTCGACGGGGCGAGCCTGACCATCGCCAGCGTTGACGCCGAGGCGAGTGAGATCAGCGTCAGCCTCATTCCCGAGACCATCGAGCGAACGTCGCTGGGGCGGGTATCGGAGGGGGCCCGGATCAACCTGGAAGTGGACGCCCAGACCCAGGCCATCGTCGAGACGGTGGAGCGTCTGATCGATTCTCCGGAGATGATTGCCCGTATGGCAGTCCACGCGGGAACGCGGGACTGAGATCAGCCGAGCGTGGGCTCAGGCGTTGTCCGGTGCCCGATGCATCTGCCGCAGATTGCCGATCACGGCCTGCAGCGCCCGGTCGAACACCTGAGACTCTTCGAGAATGTTGAGCGAGTTGCGCTTCAGCTCGACAGCCAGACCGCGCCGGCTGCGCTCCGCAACCTTCATGCCGCGACGGTTGACGAAGATGTAGCGACCACCGGGCTCGATGATGGTGGATAGCTTGCAGCGCACGACCTCACCGCTCGGCTGGGTGAGCTCCACCCAGCTGCCTTCTCGCAGCTTGCCGATCTGCTCGATGTAGGTTGCCTCCACCTCGACGTCGGCGGGTGCATCGAGCTGCTCGCCGGGCAGGGTCAGGATGATTTCGTCCATTACCTCGAACGCGTCGTCCACCGGCGCGGGCTCGTCTTCTTCCAGGTAGGCGCGGTCGTTTGAGCAGATGTTCGTCAGGTGGCTCTCGATCTCTTCCACCCGCTTGCCGACCTCTGCCTCCGGCAGCTGAATCTTGCTCATGCCTTCGGCAAGCGCCTCCAGCAGGGACGGCAGCTTGTCGTCGCGCAGGTTCAGGTCGTCCAGGTTGTCCAGCGGCTGCAGGCACCAGAGGAGATCGTCCAGGGTCTGGGTCTGTGCCTGCCATTCGTTGGAGCGATCACCGTGCTTTACGCAGGTGTAGACGAGCACCTTCGACCAGGTATCGCTGACGAACCGGCCGATTTCGGCAGGCAGCCGCATGCCGCTGGCCTTCTGGTTGATCAGGGTCTGCACCGCCTGCTTGGCGTTAATGGTTCTGGCGCGCCCGGTCTCGTTGTCCTTCACCCGCTGTTCCACCTGGTCACGCTTCTTGCTGTCGCTTTTCACGAAGCTGCGCAGATCGTCCAGCAGCTCATCGAACAGGCCCGGGTCGTCAGAGAATCCGTTCATTACGCGCAGAACGATGGCTTCGACCTTGTTGTACAGGGCGTCCCGCTTCAGCTCTTTGGCGCTGCTCCAGCCGATACCGGCGGAAGAGAGCTCGTTCAGAAGCTGCCTGGCCGGGTGGCCTGACTTGCCGAAGAAGGAACGATCGATGATGGCCAGGCGGACGATCGGCAGCTGCAGGCGGCCAATCAGAGCCTTCATCGGTATGGCCAGATTCCGATCGTTCAGAATGTAGTCGAACAGCATGCCGACGAAGTTCACCACGTCGTCGTCAGCCTGAGCGAGGTGAGCGTCGCCCGCCGTGCCCGGGGGCGCGTGGCTGATCACCACCTGGCGCAGGTCCATGACCTCGGGGATGGCTTCGATGTCGATGGCGTCGCCCTGTTGCTGCTGGGCGTTGCCGAGCGCGCTCAGGACGTCTGAGGTGCTCAGGGGGGTGCCGCGTGGCACCGCGCCGGCTGTTCCAGATCCGCCTGCAACGCCGCCCCGGGAGGCTGCGAGCAGTTCCTGAATCACCCTGAAGCCCTGATCGGCGACTCCGGCCGCACCCTCGGCGCGCGTGTCGCCGTAGCTCGGGGTTGGGTGGAGACCGTCGTCCTCGGGCGTCGATCGGGAAGCCTCTGAGCGCGGCGCCTGGCTCTCAGGCTGCCGCTCGCGGCGCATCACGTTCTTCAGATCCGGCAGCACGCCGGCATCCGCAAGCATCTGGTTGGCTTCGGTGTAGAAGCTGGAGAGCCGTTCCATCACGAACCGCTCGAAGAGCTTCAGCAGGATGATGCGCACCTTGATATCGAGATCGGCGCAATCCAGGGCGCTGACAAATGCCTCGCCCAGGCACTCCGGCCCCATGGGGTTGGCCCGCTCGCTGATCTCCACCTCTTCGTCGGCCAGGTGGTCCATGCGCCGGGTGAGCTGCATGATCAGCAGGGAGTACTGAGAGGTGATCTTCGAGGTGATGCCGGCGACGGCAACTGACATCTCCAGCTGGTCGTTCTCGACCATACCGAGCTCGTCGTAGTCCGGCTCTTCCGTCTCTGCGGTTTCGACAGGCGCAAAGGCAGTTTCGAAAGCTTCGGAGTAGTGCTGCGCGAAGGCTTTGGCGATGTTCTCGCGCTGCAGGCGCAGCTCGCGCATGGATTCGAAGTACAGGTGCTGGTCCGCGTCGCTCCGGGAGCGGTCGGCCATCTCGAACAGGGCATCATCCACGTTGTTGAACAGCCCCTCGACCAGCTTGATCAGCTGCTTGCGCGAGTGCTGCCGCATCGTGTGGAGAATCGGCGGCATCGGCGTCTTTTTCGACGCCTCTTTGGACGTCTTAGACGCCGTGCTCAATGCTACGACTTTGGGTTGGCTCACCGCCCGACGATTCCTTCGTTGGTACTCAGGAATTACAGCACGGGGTGCCAGTCCAGGCCGCGACCAATGCCTGGCTCAGGGGGTGATGCGCGTCACAGAATGATGGAGATATCGAGCGCCAACCGGGGTGGGCACGGTCGGGGGTGGGGATGTGGCCCGCTTCTCAGCAGGTAGAGTCTCAGCGGGCGTAGGCGTTGGCGTGAAAATCCCGCCAGTCCATGATGTCGGTGGCGGCGCCTGACTTCAGCTGCACGCCGATCAGGAACTCCTCTTTGCCCTTGGCGTTGGTTTCGCCGGTCGGACGGTTCCAGCGGACTTCGCCGGCCAGAAAGAACTTGCCCGGACGGCTGGATACGTCCACCCAGAGATCGAGCAGGGAGCCGGTAGGTACCGGAGCGCTGGTGCGGAACTGAATGCCGCCCACTGACAGGTTCACCGCGGTGCAGGACAGGGTGGTGCCCACCAGGTCGGGGTTTTCGGCGGAAAGCACCACCTGGGTAAACAGGCGATCGTCGCTCTCGAGCCTTGGGTGCAGCCGTTGATCCTGGCTGCTCGATGCCCGTGCGGCGGACAGTTCTACGATGTTATCAGAGCTCATGCTACCTCCCTGATGCGTGTCGCTGCGGATCCGGCCGTTGGTGCGGCTCGGGTTTCATCCACGCGAGTCCATTGTGGGCAAATGTAGCCAGAATCGTGCCATCGCTTTGTTAGTCGGATGTCCATGATGAATTATGTATATAAATCAATAGGTTGAGATTATTATCTCTTACCGATTCGCTGCTCCGCCGGTACCTTCGCACGGTCTGAGAGTGCCTGTAAGCGGCACTTAGAGACCGTCTATTGCGGTATAATCAGCCCCGTGAGCGAGAATCCCCCCGTCCAGCAACCTGCCTCCAGCACGGCCTTCATCGAGCAGATCCGCCAGGGTTGGCGGGCTCGGCAGAGCCTGCTTTGCGTAGGTCTTGATCCTGATGTTAATCGTCTGCCGGCGCAATACCGTGATGGCGCCAATAGAATCGAGGATGGGATGCTCGATTTCTGCCGGGACATCGTTGATGCCACGGCAGATCTGGTCTGCGCCTTCAAGCCGCAGATTGCCTACTTCGCAGCGCTCGGGCTCGAAAACGAGCTGGAAGCGCTGATCAGCCATATCCATCGTAATCATCCCGGTGTGCCGGTGATCCTGGACGCCAAGCGGAACGACATCGGTGATACCGCCAGGCTCTATGCCCGAGAAGCTTTCGAGCGCTATGGCGCTGACGCGGTGACGGTGAATCCGTACCTCGGCAGCGAGAGCATCGCGCCGTTTCTGGAGTACGAGGGCAGGGGGGTGATTGTGCTCTGCCGTACCAGCAATCCGGACAGCGCCTGGCTGCAGCAGTACCCGGACGATGAGGCGCCCCTCTACCTGCGCGTTGCCCGCACCGCTGCCGACTGGAACGAGTCCGGTAACGTGATGCTGGTGGCCGGCGCTACCTATCCTGAGGAGCTCGGCCGGATCCGCGACGTGGTGGGTGAAATGCCGCTGCTGGTGCCGGGCATCGGCGCTCAGGGCGGCGATCTGGCTGCCGTTCTGCGAGCGGGTGCGGACGCCAGAGGCGAGGGCCTGGTGATCAACACCTCTCGCGCCGTGCTCTATGCCGATGCCGATGACGCGGCGGGGGGCGCTCGGAGCGCCGCTGAAGCGTTCCGGGCAGAGATGCAGCGGCTACAGGCTGAACTCCGCCCAGACCGGGCAGTGGTCTGACGGCTTCTCGCTGCCCCTGATTTCATAGTCAATGCCGGAACCGGCCAGGGCGCCCGCCAGGCCCTGACTGGCCAGGATCAGATCGATTCTCAAGCCCCGTCGCGGTTCCCGCTCAAAGCCCCGGCTGCGGTAGTCGAACCAGCTGTAGAGCCGGCTCTCCTCGTCCTCTGCCTGTTCGAAGGCATCGGTCAGGCCCCAGCCCATCAACCGTTCGAGCCACTCCCGCTCTTCCGGAAGAAAGCTCGCCTTGCCCGTTCTGAGCCAGCGCTTGCGGTTGTCCTCACCGATGCCGATGTCCGTATCCGCGGGCGCGACGTTCATGTCGCCGGCGATGATGACCGGGTTGTTCGGGTCCAGGCGTTCCTCGCAGTAGCGCAGAACGTCCGCGTAAAACTCGGCCTTGTTCGGAAATTTGGTCGGATGGTCGCGCTTCTCGCCCTGTGGGAAGTAGCCGTTGATCACGTGCACGGACTGCCCGCCAAACTGTACCTCGGCACCGATGAAGCGCCGTTGCTGGTCATCCGGACGCCAAGGCACGCCCAGCTGCACCTGCTCGAACGGCGCTCGCGAGGCGATGGCGACACCGTAGTGCCCCTTCTGGCCGTAGTAGGCGACGTGGGGGTAGCCAAGGTCCTCGAGGGCGCTCAGCGGGAAGTCGTCATCGATGACCTTGGTTTCCTGCAGTGCCAGTATGTCCGGGGCATGTTCCCGGGTAACCGCTTCCAGCTGATGCTGACGGGCGCGGATGCCGTTGACGTTGAAAGAGACGAAACGCACGTGGTTGAGGCCTTTTGAAACGGCGCAGTTTTGCCTAAAGTCCTGGATCATCGCAAGCCGTGTTGCCCGGACCTCGGTTTCACTGCCGATATGGGCTGCAAGTTTCTGAATTTAAAGAACAAATATTCGGAAACTCTTCGGGACAACGGTTTACATGTTGACGCTGGCTGCAACTGGTCAGCCTTTTAGAATGACTCATTGGACGCGATCGATGACCGGCCGCGAACATCTGTCGGTAAGGCCTCAAGGATCTGGCCAGGGGAGCTGACACTAACTACGGCTGAACGTTGAGGCCGGTTAGAGGAGAGCAGGGGTTTGACCCCCGAGGCGGTAATCTTTCGCTACCTGGAAGCGGCGCATCGACAACCCTTGTCGGTGGAGGCATTCGTTCGCGTGCTGAGCGCGGATGCCGATCTGCTCGGCCGCTGGCTGAACCTGACACACTGCCCCGCTGATCCCACTGCTCTCACCGCAGCCATCTCCGATCTCCGGCACGACGAAATTCTCAGCCTCGCCCAGGCACAGGCATGGGCCGTGCTGCCGGTGGCAGGCAGCGCTCGACTTGGTCTCGATCAGTGGCAGTCGGTCCTGCGCTCGGCGTTTCTGGCGGAAATCCTGGCTGAGCAGCTGGGCATGGAGCATCCGGAGACCGTTCGCTGGCGGGTGTTGCTGGCGACCTCCGGGGTCAGCCTCAGCCAGGATCAAGCGCTCATGGAGCTTGCTGCTTTTCGCGGCGTTCGCGCTGAGCTGCTGCGGGATGCCAGCCTGCTGATCCGAATCTTCGGGGTGGTGGATGCGTTCGAGGTGCTCGACGAGTACGAGGCCGCCCAGCTTGCCCAGTCGCTGCTCGAGATCGATGCCGGTCACTTCCCGGAGCTGGTCGAATGGGCAGCCGGGCGCTGCGCCGAGCTGGTGCGGACCCTGGAACTGGCCGCGGAGCCCGAGGCGGACTGGTCGAACCGGCTCTGGGTGCAGCAGCAGGTGTCCATGCTGACCGCCCTCCTGGGCATGGCAGATGACCTGACCTCGCTGCAGTCCGCGCATGCCTTCATCACCCGCAGCCTGTTTCACCAGGTGCCGCTGCTGCTGCTCGAGGTCCGGCCCGGCATCTACCAATCCCAGGTAGCCACGGACGTTGAGATTCACGGCGACTCAACGGCGAGCCAGGTGGCAGAGGCGCTCCGGAGCGGTGAGCCGCGTACGCTCACGGATCGCAGCGATCTCGCGGTCGGCGACCGGCAGCTGCTCAGGCGGATGGGCTGTGAGGAAGCGCAGTGCCTGCCGGTCCGGTTCGACGACGAGAGCATCGGCGCGCTGTTGATGGCTTCCGATGACGACGTGGACTACGAGTTCGCGCTGAATCTCTACCTGCAGGCGCTCGGACAGAACCTGGCGGCGCTGGGCAAAGGCGGTGATGAGCACACGCTGCTGAAGACCTATCGGCAGCGGGAAGAGAAGCGCTTGCGCGAGCTGGTGCATGAAGCGAACAACCCGCTGAGCGTGGTGCAGAACTACCTGCACATCCTGCAGATGCGCCTGCAGCATGACAGCTCGGCTTCAGAGCAGCTGGACATGATCGGCACCGAGCTGGGGCGGGCAACAGAGATCATCCAGCGGGCCAGGGATCTGCCGCCGGCCGGCGACGGCGAAGGTGATGCTCAGGTGGTGCTCGACGAGTTCGACGTCAACGAGCTCGCCCGGCGGGTGCAGGAGCTGCACCTGGGTTACGCAGCGGATCACGACGTGGATCTGGACCTGGTGATTCGGCCTGGCTCGGTAGTGGTCCGCTCGGATGAGCAGCGCCTGGCCCAGATTCTCAACAACCTGGTCCGCAACGCCATCGAAGCCGCGGGCGGCGAGAGCGTCACCGTCGGCACCGATACGGGCGTGTTCCGCGAAGGCCGGGAAGGGGTGGAGGTTTACGTCACCGACACGGGGCCCGGGCTGCCGAGGGCGGTGCTGGAGCGTCTGGCCGACCCGAAGGAATCCAGCAAAGGCGGCGATCATGCCGGCCTCGGCCTGCATATCGTGCATCGCCTTGTCACCGAGCTGGGCGGCAACATCGATGTCCGGACGGCCGCCGGGCAGGGCACCTCGTTCAGCCTGTTCCTGCCGCTGAGCCTCTAACGCTCCCTTGCGTCTATCGGGCTGATCAGCCCAGCTCTCGAATCAGCCCCTTGGCAATCACCGTCTGCTGGATCTGGCTGGTGCCCTCGTAAATCCTGAACAGGCGCACGTCGCGGTAGAACCTGGCCACCGGATATTCCTCCATGTAGCCGGCACCGCCATGAATCTGCACCGCACGGTCAGCCACCCGGCCGACCATCTCGGTGGCAAACAGCTTCGAGCAGGAGGCCAGGGTGGTGATCCGCTCGCCCGCGTCGCGACGCTTCGCCGCGTCCAGCACCATGCACTCGGCCGCGTAGGCCTCCGCCTTGCTGTCTGCCAGCATGGCCTGGATGAGCTGGAAGTCGGCAATGGGCTGGCCGAACTGGGTGCGCTCGGTGGCGAAGGCGACGCTCTCCTCAATCAGGCGATTGGCGCAACCCACCGCCAGCGCGCTGATGTGCAGCCGGCCCCGGTCCAGCGTCTTCATGGCCGTGGCGAAGCCTTTGTTCAGGTTGTCCGGCCCGCCGATGATGGCGCTCTTCGGCACCCGACAATTGTCAAAGATCACGTCGCAGACGTGCGCGCCCTGCTGGCCCATTTTCCGGTTGTTCGGACCCAGGGTGATGCCGGGCAGGCTGGCATCGACCAGAAAGGCAGATACGCCTCTGGCGCCCGCTTCGCTTGGGTCCGTTCGTGCGAACACGGTGAAGAGCTGGGCCTCCGGCGCGTTAGTGATGTAGCGCTTGGTGCCGTTCAGGATGAAGTCGTCACCGTCGGCCACGGCGCTCGTTTTCACCGCGCCTGAATCAGAGCCCACGTCCGGCTCGGTTAGCGCGAACGAGCCGATGATCTCTCCGGTCGCCATCTTCGGCAGGTAGTGCGCCTTCTGCTCGTCCGTGCCGTCCATGACCAGGCCCTGGCTGCCGATGCCGTTGTTGGTGCCGAACACGGAGCGGAAGGCTGGTGAGGTGCGGCCCAGCACCTTCACCACGCGGCACTCTTCCTCGGTGGTCAGGCCAAGGCCGCCGTACTCCTCGGGAATCGTCATCCCGAAGAGGCCGATCTCCTTCATCTCCCCGATCACCTCTGCCGGGATCTGGTCTTCTTCCGAGACCTGCGCTTCCAGCGGGATCAGTCGTTCGCTCACGAACCGTTCCAGCGTGCTGGTGAACTGATTGAGTGTTTCCGGATCCAGCGCCATGAGTCGTCTCGTCTGCTATCAGAGCGCGGCAGTATAGCGGCACGGAAGGCCGAGCGGTGGCGGTCAGACGGGGCTGGCCGGGCAATTGCGAACGGCAGGCTGCTCCATTAGCCTTGGCGCCTCTTTGACTATCTGGAATCGGCTCATGAGCAATACCCGTGCGGCATTCAACTGGGAAGACCCCTTTCTGCTGGACGCTCAGCTCAGCGAAGAAGAGCGCATGATCCGCGACACCACGCGGGATTACGCCCAGGACAAGCTCATGTCACGGGTGCTGATGGCGAACCGTGAGGAGACCTTCGATCGGGAGATCATGAATGAGATGGGGGAGCTCGGGCTGCTCGGCGCCACCCTGCCGGCGAAGTACGGCTGCTCGGGCGTGAACTACACGTCTTACGGGATCATGGCCCGCGAGGTGGAGCGGGTCGATTCCGGCTATCGCAGCGCCATGAGCGTCCAGTCTTCACTGGTCATGCATCCGATTCACGCCTACGGCAACGAAGCGCAGCGGGAGAAGTACCTGCCGAAGCTCGCCACCGGCGAGTGGGTAGGCTGCTTCGGACTGACTGAGCCAGATCACGGCTCGGACCCGGGCAGCATGATCACCACCGCCAAGAAAGTGGGCGATGGCTTCGTGCTGAACGGCGCCAAGATGTGGATCACCAACTCACCCATCGCCGACCTCGCCGTGGTCTGGGCGAAGCTCGACGGCGACATCCGCGGGTTTGTCGTCGAGCGTGAGTTCGACGGGTTCTCGACGCCGAAAATCGAAGGCAAGATGAGCCTGCGCGCGTCGATCACCGGCGAGATCGTCCTCGAGGACGTGTTCGTTCCCGAGGAAAACCTGCTGCCCAACGTGCGCGGCCTGTCCGGCCCGTTCGGCTGCCTGAACCGGGCCCGTTACGGCATCGCCTGGGGCGCCATGGGTGCGGCGGAGTTCTGCTGGCACGCGGCCCGGACCTACACGCTGGAACGGAATCAGTTCGGCCGGCCGCTGGCGGCCAATCAGCTCATCCAGAAGAAGCTGGCCGACATGCAGACCGAGATCACGCTGGGACTGCAGGGCTGCCTGCGCATGGGCCGCCTGCTCGACGAGGACAACCTCGCCGTCGAGAACATCTCCATGATGAAGCGCAACAACTGCGGCAAAGCGCTGGACATCGCGCGCATGGCTCGGGACATGCACGGCGGCAACGGCATCTCGGACGAGTTCCACGTGATTCGCCATGTCATGAACCTGGAAACCGTGAACACCTACGAGGGCACGCACGACATTCATGCGCTGATCCTTGGTCGCGCGCAGACCGGACTGCAGGCCTTCACCGGCGCCTGATCCGGTCAGCGCGGCTGGCGCCAGGCAAAAGTGATATCAGGGCGCTATCGCAAAATGGAAGTTTCCTGAAAGTCCTTGAGTCATCAGCCCGGGCACATTGTTCTTCTCAGATCCGCGCTCTAGGGTGTCCGACAGGTCGGCACAACAGGCGTCTCGCCAGGAGGGGAAGGGATGATCAGGCTACTCATTGCGGATGATCACAAGCTGTTTCGAGTCGGGCTGCAGAAGATGCTGCGGGAAGCTCCGGAGATCAAGATCGTCGGCGAGGCGCGAAGCGGCGAAGAGGCGATCACGCTGGCGCGCGAGCTGGCGCCCAACGTCATCCTGATGGACATCGCCATGCCCGGCATCGGTGGCCTTGAAGCCACCCGCAGGATTACCCAGCGGGACAGCGGCATGCGCGTGGTCATGCTCACGGGCTTCGAGGAAAACCCCTATCCGCTGCAGGCGCTGAAGGCGGGTGCTGCCGGCTACCTGACTAAGAAGGTGGACGCTGCGGAGCTCATCAAGGCCATCAAGCGCGTCTTTCTCGGCAAACGTTACCTGTCCGCTGAGGTGGCTCAGCAGCTTGCGGTGACCCGCTTCGAGGCGGTCAACGAAGATCCTTTCGGCCAGCTCTCCGGTCGGGAAATGCAGATCATGCTGATGGTGGTGAACTGCCAGAAGGTCAAAGAAATCTCCAGCAACCTGCACCTGTCGCCGAAGACGGTGAACAGCTACCGCTACCGGATCTTCGAGAAGCTGAACGTCGGCAGCGACGTGGAGCTGGCGCTCATGGCGGTGCGCTACGGAGTCGTGAATGGCGCAGTCCAGCTCAAGTCGGCTTGAGCGCTGCCAGCGGTGCCCGCGCCTGGTGGCGCTGCGTCGGGAAACCAGAGCGACGCGGCCGGACTACCATGCCGCACCGGTCGCAGCTTGGGGATCGAAGCAGGCGCGCATGCTGGTGGTGGGTCTGGCGCCCGGCATGCACGGCGCCAACCGGACGGGCCGACCGTTCACCGGAGATTCCAGCGGCGACTTTCTCTTTCGTGCCCTGCACCGGGCAGGCTTTGCCAGCTCGGAACAGGCGGCGGATGCGAGGCTCTCAGGGATCCGGATCACCAACGCGGTGAAGTGCCTGCCGCCGGAAAACCGGCCGGTGGCGGCAGAGATCGCCAACTGCGCTCCGTACCTGGCAGCAGAGCTGCAAGAGCTCTGCGGCGAGCGGCCGCGGCAGGCGCGGATAGTGCTCTGCCTGGGCCGGCTTGCCCACGACGCCGTTGTCAGAACGGTGAAGGCTTTGCCGGGTCGTGAGGCAGGCGAGCTGCCGGACTTCGGGCACGGCCGCTGTACGGAGATCGCGCCACGGGTCCATCTCCTCGACACCTATCATCCAAGCCGGCAGAACACCAACACCGGCCGCCTGACCGAGCCCATGCTCGACAGCGTGCTCGCGGAGGCTCGGCGGCTGCTCGGCAGCTGACGGCGCTGTCAGGAGCGTCGGCCATTCGGTTGATCCCGCTGCCAGCGCGCCGCACTATGCGCGGTGATGTCGACGTTCGATCATGAAGCCTACCTGAAAACCCTGCCGAACAAGCCGGGCGTGTACCGGATGCAGGATGCAGACGGCGCGGTTCTGTACGTGGGCAAGGCGCGCAACCTGAAAAACCGGGTCAGCAGCTACTTCCGCGCCTCCGGGCTGACCGCCAAGACCATGGCGCTGGTCAACCGGATCGACGACATCAAGGTCACCGTCACCCACAGCGAGACGGAAGCGCTGCTGCTCGAGCAGAGCCTGATCAAGGAAGACCGGCCGCCGTACAACATCGTGCTGCGGGACGACAAGTCGTATCCGTTCATCTACCTCACCGATCACACCGATTTCCCTCGCCTGACCTTTCACCGTGGCTCGAAGCGGCGCACCGGTCGTTACTTCGGGCCGTTCCCCTCCGCCGGGGCGGTACGCGACAGCCTGAACATCCTGCAGAAGCTGTTCCGGCTGCGGCACTGCGAAGACACCTTTTTCAAGAACCGCTCGCGGCCCTGCCTGCAGTATCAGATCGAACGCTGCAGCGGCCCCTGCGTCGGGCTGGTGGAGCCGGAGCAGTATCAGGAAGACGTGGAGCTGGCGGTGATGTTCCTGGAAGGGAAGAGCAACGACGTGCTCGATCACTTCAAGCGGCGGATGGAAGAAGCCTCCTCGGCGCTCGACTTCGAGCGGGCAGCAAAGTACCGGGATCAGATTGCCCACCTGCGCCGGGTTCAGGAGCAGCAGTACGTGCACGCGGCAGACGGCGACGTGGACGTGTTTGCGCTGGCCAGCAACGCCGGCATCAACTGCGTGCAGGGCCTGTTCGTCCGTGGCGGACGGATGCTCGGCAACCGGACCTGGTTCCCGAAGAACGAGCTCGGCATGCCGGACGACGAGCTGCTCTCCGCGTTCCTGGCCCAGTACTACTTCGCGGGCCGCGAGCGTGATCTGCCCAAGGCCGTGGTGCTGGCCACCGCACCCACCGACGCGGGCGTGCTCGCCGAGGCGCTCACCGAGAAGGCTGGCAGGAAGGTGGAGGTGGTGCATCAGGTGCGGACTCAGCGCGCCCGCTGGCTCAATCTGGCGATCGAAAACGCGGAGCACAGCCTCAACGCCTACGTGGCCGACAAGCGGAACGTCTATGCCCGCATGGTTGCCCTGCAGGAGGCTCTGTCGCTGGACGACGTGCCGGAGCGGCTGGAGTGTTTCGATATCAGCCACACCATGGGCGAAGCAACCGTTGCCAGCTGCGTGGTGTTCGATGCCAACGGGCCGCTGAAGTCGGACTACCGACGCTTCAACATCGAGGGCGTTCAGGCCGGCGATGACTACGGGGCGATGGAGCAGGCGCTGCGGCGACGCTACACCCGCCTCAAGCAGGGCGAAGGCCAGCTCCCCGACGTGCTGGTGATCGATGGCGGCAAGGGTCAGCTTGCCCGGGCCATGCAGGTGCTGGATGAGCTGCAGGTGGACGACGTGGCGTTGCTCGGGATCGCCAAAGGTCCGGCACGGCGCCCGGATCTCGAGAACTACTTTACGCCCGAGGCTGAAATCGTTCTGCCGCCCCAAGGTGACGCCATGCACCTGCTCCAGCACATCCGCGACGAGGCGCACCGTTTCGCCATCACCGGCCACCGGCAGCGACGGCAGAAGCAGCGACGGCACTCGGAGCTGGACGACATTGATGGGGTCGGCCCCAAGCGTCGTCGTGAGCTGCTCACTCACTTCGGGGGGATCAAGGCGATCAAAGGCGCGAGCCGCGAGGAGCTGGCAAAGGTGCCGGGTATCAGCCAGAAGCTTGCCGACGATATCTACGCGGCGCTGCACGACTGAAGTTCCCTCCGCCCTGACGCCCCGGTCGGGGAGTCTGTACAATCCGCTCGATGAATCTCCCCAACCTTCTGACCCTGGCGCGAATTCTCCTCATTCCCATCTTCGTGCTGGTGTACGTGCTGCCGGGCTTCGGCACCTACCTGATCGCAGCCATGCTGTTTGGCCTGGCAGCGTTTACGGACTGGTTAGACGGCTACCTGGCCAGGCGCCTGAACCAGACGACGCCGTTCGGGGCCTTCCTCGACCCGGTTGCTGACAAGCTCATCGTGGTTGCGGCCCTGACGATCCTGATCGGCCATCACGCGTCCCTCTGGCTGACGCTGCCGGCGCTGGTAATCATCGGCCGGGAAATTGTCATCAGCGCGCTGCGGGAATGGATGGCAGAGATGAACCGGCGCGGTGTGATCGCCGTCACCTGGTTCGCGCGCGCCAAGACCACGTTTCAGATGGTCGCCATCGTGGTGCTGATCGCGAACCCGCCGGATCTGACCCGACCCTGGGTCGTCGCCGGCTACGTGCTGCTGTACCTGGCTGCGGTCATGACGCTGGTCTCCATGGTGCTTTACATCAAGGCTGCCTGGCCGACCCTGCGCCATGGCTTCACCCAGAAGGGAGAGGGCGGCCAGATCTCCTGAGGCGCGGAATTTGCGGTGCTTCGCAGACCTGACGCCGTGATAGCCTATCGTTGGTTCAACTGCCTGACCGGGAACACACCATGGCGTTCAAGCGCGCGCTCGTAGTCGATGACTCGAAGCTGGCCCGTGTGGCGCTGAAAAAGCTGCTCGAAGAGCAGGACCTGGCGGTGGAATTCGCCGAGTCCGGCGAAGCGGCGCTCGAGTTTCTCGACCGGGAGACCGTGGACGTGGTCTTCATGGACCACCACATGCCCGGCATGGACGGTCTGGAGGCGGTCGCTGCGATCAAGAAGAACCCACGCACCGCAACCATTCCGGTCATGATGTACACCACCCGGGCCGGCGAGGTGTATCTCAGTCAGGCCCGGGCCCTGGGTGCGGTCGGCGTGCTGCCGAAGCAGGTGCAGCCAGGCGTGCTGTTCGAGATGCTGGAAGAGCTCGGCCTGGTCCACGACCGCCGGGCTCCGGCCGGCGAGGAACCTGGCGGCGCTGAGCCTGCCTATGAAGTTGATCGGCGGGTGAACGACCAGGTGGTGGGCATCTCGCTGCAGGCCATCGTCAAACGCATCCTCGAAGATCAGCATCTGGCGCTGCGCGCAGACATCCTCCGCGGCAACCGCAATTTTGCCCGGCAGGTGGCCAAGGAGATCCTCGCCGAGCAGGCCGAGGAAGCGGAAGACGAGCAGATCGAGCGCTCCTACTCCCAGCGCACGGTGACGCTGCTGGTGTTGTTGCTGCTGGTGGCCGTGATGGTGCTCGGTGGCCTGTACCTGAACACGGCGGACGAGCGGGACGCCGCGCTCGCCCGCGTGGCCAAGCTCGACCGGACGATGGACGAGCGCCTGCAGGCAGCCGAGTCGGTCACCAGCGGGCTGCTGGTCGACATGAACCAGGAGCGCACCCAGAACGAGGCCACCCATCTGGCGGGTCTGGCCTGGTCGCTCACCGAAGCGAGCAGCCACGACTACGAGCAGCCGGCGTTCGATGCGGTCCGTTTGAGCCAGCTGCAGACGCTGCTCGAGCACCTGCGGGAGATGAAGTTTCGTGGGGTGGTGACGCTGACGTCCCATCTCGGCGAGTTCTGCCTGGCCGCCGACCGGTTCGGCGAGATGGCGCCGGCAGCGCCGGACACGCCGGTGGAAGCCTGCGGCACCATCGGCCACCCGCTGGACGGCTCGAGCTTTCTGACGGAACGCCAGAGCGAGGTATTCGCTCAGTTTCTGGCCGATCGACCAGAGAACGAGGACGGCGTTCGCATCGAGCTGGTCGCCAACGACCGCTTCGCCTCTACCCGCCGCTACCCTTTCCCTGAAGCCGCGGAGGACGCGGGGTTGAGCGCGGGAGAGTGGAACCAGATTGCGGCCCGGAACCATCGGGTCGAGTACGAATTCGTGCCGGACACGGCGGAGTGAGTGGAGGCTGAGGTCGGAATCGAACCGGCGTACACGGAGTTGCAGTCCGCTGCATAACCACTCTGCCACTCAGCCTGGGCAACGGCCGCTCAAATGTGTCAGAGGACCGGAAGGCCGCGCATTTTAGCCATGTTGACCGGAAAGAAAAAGTTGGCAGGCAAGAAAAAGACGCGGGCTGAGAGCTCTGAGGGAGAGTAGCTCAGGAGGGATTGAGGGTGCTCCCAGCCCGCGGAGGGGAATCAGGCGCCGATCATCGGTGCCGGTTGTCTGCGTTCGATCACAAACTGCCGGAATGCCACCGCCAGCTCGCGCCGCCTCAGGCTTTCCAGGGCCAGCCGCCGGTGCAGAAAGAGGTTCCAGCAGCCCAGCAAAATCAGCATGATTGTTAACGTCCCTGTGGTCATCGCTTTGCTCCTCACGTTTGCCACAGGGAGTAGATTACGGATTCCACGGTTCCCAACGCCCCCGGAGAGGCCAAGGTCCGGTCGATCCGGGTCAGCCGATAATCGGCCGCAAAGAGAGGTTGGATGAGCAACGACGAGATTGCCCCGCCGCCGGGTTGGCACAGCCTGCTGGAAGGGCGGGTGGGCGCGGAAGCCTCTGCGCTGATGCTGCAGCTGCCCATGCTGCGCATGACGGTGCCCCGTGGTTCCGGGCCGGTCATGGTGCTGCCGGGCTTCATGACAGATGACTCGTCCACCTGGCTGCTGCGGCGCTTTCTCTCGAGCCTCGGCTACTCCGTCGCTGCCTGGGAAATGGGCCTGAACCGTGGGCCGATGATGGCCTACCTGCCGACTCTGATTGAGCGGCTGGATGCCTGGCGGGAGCAGTCAGGCGAGCAGCCGAGCCTGGTCGGCTGGAGTCGTGGCGGCACGCTGTCTCGAGAGATTGCCCGGGAGCGTCCGGACCTGATCCGCACGGTGGTGACCATGGGCAGCCCGGTCCGAGGCGGGCCTGGCGGCACGAGCATCGGCCGGCTGGTGACCGCCCAGACGGGGATGACCAACGCGCAGATCTCGAGCCTGCTGCGGCAGCGGCAGAAGAAGCCCATCACCACGCCGATCACGGCGCTTTACTCGAAAACGGATGGGGTTGTGGCCTGGCAGGCCTGCGTGGACGAGCTGAATCCGAACGTCACCCATCACGTCGTGCAGGGCTCACACATGGGGTTGGGTTTTAACTCGACGGTTTATCGCCTGGTCGGTAAAACCCTGGCCAGGTTCCACAACGAGCCAAGCTGAGCGCTTCGTCCCGAGTCAGGTCGGCCTAGGAGGCGTCTTCCTTGCTGCCGGACGTGGAGTTGCGCTTCGGCTCGGTGAACGTACGCTCCATGGCCTGGCGCATGAAGTTGAACGGGTTGAGGTCGTTCATCTCCTTCATCCGCCGCCGCAGCTGATCCTGGTGCTCGAGGAAGGTGAGGATGCTCTGCTCGATGTAGCGGGATACCACGCTGCCGACGTTGTCGCCGTAGAAACGGATCACCTGCTCGATCACCCGGTTGGTCAGTACCGGCTCGTGGCCCTCTGCTTCCTGCTCGGAGAGGATCTGCAGCAGGATCTGCCGGGTGATGTCGTTGCCGTCCTTGCTGTCCGTGACGTGGATGCTCTCACCACGCAGGATGAACTTGCGGACATCGTCCACCGTCACGTACTGGCTTTCTTCCAGGTCGTAGAGGCGACGATTCGGGTACTTCTTGAACTCTCTCATGCGAGCCTCCCGTCGGTGAATGCATCTGGCTGGGCTGGTTCCGGATAGAGCAGGGCGCGGCAGCCCTGGCGCTTGAAGGGGCGCCAGTTGCCCTGTGCCTGCGCGAGCCGGTCGACGATCACGTTCAGCACCATGGGGTTGAAGGCCATGCCGGAGTGGCTGCCGATCACCTCCACGTTCTCTGCCTGCTCGCCTTCGTACTCCAGACAGGTGGTCCAGTGCACGACGCCATCGGATCGGGAGTAGATCGCCGTGCTCGGCACCGGCGGCGCCGCGGCGGGGAACTCCAGCATCTGATCGCGCATCTCGTCTTCACTCATGCCGGACAGGTTCTGGAACAGGCGGCTGACGAGGGAGTTGACGTTGTCCGGTCCGGACGAGGCGAAGGGGCTGCCGAGGGTAATCACCTGGCGGACCCTGTCGGGAAACTCGTGGGCGAGAATTCTCGCGAAGACGCCACCCAGGCTCTGACCGACGATGGAAACCGGGCCATCAGCCTGGTCCAGCACTTCCTGGAAACGGATCCGCAGCTGCTGCTGCAGCGCCACGCTGCCCGTGTTCTGGCCGAGTTCCCAGGGCAGGGCGGTGTAGTTGAGTCGGTTGAGTATGCGGCGCAGGAGCAGCGTCGATTGGTCTCCGGCGGTGAAGCCCGGCAGCGTCAGCACGGTGTGGCCGTCCCCTCGAGGCGCCGTGGCCAGCAGCGGCCACACGTAGGCGAGCGAGCTCATTTCCAGCATGACCCGCGGCAACTCGGTGGCGGAGTCCAGGAATCGAGGGCCCGAAGGCGATGCCTCCGGTACTTCCAGAGTTTCGTACACACGCAACTCCCATACAGACGCCCCGGAGTGTTACGGAGAAGTTTCAGTCGGTCAACCGCTAATTGCTGCGATGCAAAACTGCTCTCTGAGGCCTGTCCAGGGGTGTCTGAGGGTTGCTAACCATCTGAGCTTACTGGCCTTCTCGCGAAAAACTTCCCGAGAGTCATTGATATGTCACCGCCGATGACTACAATGCGCGCCCATCTGGATATCGCACTGCACCAAATCGGCGCCTGAACGTGGAACGATGCACCACGCCAGCGCTTGGAAAAGCGGTAGCTGCGACCGGTGACTCTTTGGATTTTGTAACGTAATCAACGTGTTAGCTTCGAGTTAGAGGCTGGCACGCGGTTTGCTGATCCGCTATTGGCAACCCACACCACAAGCTCAGAGATGAGAAGGAGACCTAAGGTGTACAAACTCGGCGCGTTGGATGCTGGATTTCTCTACAACGAGACTGACCGGAGCCCGCAACATATCGCATCGGTGCAGATTCTCGAGCTGCCGGAAGGCATGTCCGAAGATCAGTACTTCGAGCGGGTGAAATCGCTGATGGCCTCTCGTATCCACCTGGTCCCTTACTTCACCAACAAGCTTCAGTTCGTGCCGTTCAACATGGACCACCCGCTGTGGGTGAAAGATCGTGCCTTCAGCATCGAGAACCATGTCCATCGGCTGGAGGTGGCAGCGCCCGGTGATCGGCAAGCGCTGGAAGCGGCCGTTGCCTCGCTGCACGAGCAGCGCCTGGACCGCAGCCGACCGCTGTGGGACCTGTGGATCCTGACCGGTCTGGAAGGCGGCCGGGTAGCAACCTATAACCGTTGTCACCACGCCTGCCTCGATGGCATGGCCGGCCAGGCGATGATCGCCACCGTCATGGACGTGACGGAAGAGCCGCGCGAGGTGAAGCCGGCGCCGGCAGGGTTCTTCGATCGGAAGGACGAGCAGAGCCCCTTCCAGCTCCTCGCCGGTGCCGCGGAGAGCTTCGCCAAGTATCAGGCCAAACAGCCCCTGGCAGCCTTCAAAGCGATGGAAACGTCCGCCAGGCTGTTCCGCCGGACGTTCGATCCGAGCAAAGGGCTCGGTGCGGTCAGCACTCCGGCCCCCTCGACCCGCTTCAACAAAGCGGTGCAGAAACAGCGAACCTATGTGACCGGCGAGTTACCCCTGGAGTCGGTGAAGAACATTGCCAAGCTGACCCACACCAAGGTCAACGACGTCTTTCTCGCCGTGGTGGGTGGCGGCCTGCGCCGCTACTTCGAGCGTAGCGGAGAGCTGCCGGCTGCCTCCATGGTGGCTGGTTGCCCGGTATCGCTGCGCCAGCCCGGTGATACCAACCCGAACAACCAGGTGACCATGATGATGGTCAGCATGGGCACCGATGAGGAGGATGCAGGCGAGCGGCTGCAGACCGTTGCCCAATCAGCGCGCACGGCCAAAGGCTTCACCCAGGACGTGGCCGAGAGCTATGACGCAGAGGTATCGCTGCCCGGGCTGCCCGCTGCCCTGACCGGTGGCGTGCGCATGCTCGAGCTGACTCAGGCGCCCAACCTGCCGGGCGTTCGACCGCCCTGCAACGTAGTGGTCTCCAACGTACCGGGACCGAACATGCAGCTCTACATGGCCGGCGCCAAGGTGCTGACCCACTATCCGGTGTCCATTCCGGCACACGGCCAGGGCGTCAACGTGACCGTGCAGAGCTACAACGGCGACCTGTACTTCGCCCTGACGGCCTGCGCCAAGGCGCTGCCGGACGGCGACGCGCTGCGGGACGACATGCTGGCGGAGTTCGAGGCGCTGAAAGCCCGCTACGATCTGCCGACGGTTTCTGCGGCGGCGCAGCAGCGCAAGGCGCCGGAATCGGCTCCAACGGCGGCTGAAACGCCTGAATCTGCTACTGGCAACCAGCCGAAAGCGGCCTGATCAGTGAGGAAAGTGCATAAAAAACAGAGAGATAAGATTTTTCGACTTTTTTAGTTGCACTGCACAATGTTGTGGTGCACAATTCGTTGTGCATCGCAACAGATCAGGCTGTTTCTGCTTTCTAGAAAAGCTGATCAAACAAGTTATGAGCGAGCCCGGCTGACGGGCTTCGGAAACGCATTAACAGGAGACCCCTCATGAGCGTACTGGAAAATGGAATGGAAAATGCTGGCAAGCTGGGCCGTCAACTGTTCGATCTGAACAACGACACCATGCTCAAGTTCGTCGAGCTGTCTGCTGACAACTTCAAGAAGTACCTGGAGCTGAACCAGAACTACGTAGCCAAGCTGCCGGAAGTCAACGATGTGAGCTCTTTCGTTGAGCTGCAGCGTGAGTACGGCCAGAATCTCTGGGAAGGCGTACAGGCTGACATGCGCGCCCGCGGCGAGCTGGTTCGCGAAGCGGTAGAGCAGACCGGCTCTCTGGTTCGTGGCACCTTCGAAGGCGAAGCTGAAGAAGCTGCTGAGGCCAAAGAAGCCGCCTAAGGTCGCTCGAGGCCACTTCAGGCTGGGCCCAGCGGTAACGGGCCGAGCCACAGGAAAAACCGGCTGCTCTAGCGAGTATTGCCGGTTTTTCTTTTTCCGGGCGCAGTTTTCTTAGAGAGTAAGAGGGAAGCATGGCGGAATCATCATCCGGATCAGCGGGCAAGGGCGCCGACCCTGAGCTGACCCCTGAGCAACTGGCGGAACAGGCAGCTGAGCAGGCTGAAGGCGCGGCCCTGGTGCCTGGCTTCGGCGTTGACGCGCGGTCTTTCCTCGATGCCTGGAGCCGGATACTGGAAGAAGCGGCGGACCAGCCGCGGGCCTTTCTTTCGGCGCAGTCGGAGCTGGCGCAGACGCTGGCGGAAATCTGGTTGCGCGGCGATGACGACGACCGTGATCACGACAGCATGCCTGCCCCGGCGGACGACGCCCGATTTGCCGATCCCGCCTGGGAAGAAAACGGCCTGTTCCGTCGCCTTCGGCAATCCTACGACGCCTGGAGCCGGTCCATGGACAGCTGGCTGGAAGACTCAGGCCTCGAAGGGCTGGATCGGGACCGGGCTCAGTTTGTCCTCAATGCCACCAAGGACGTCCTGGCACCCGTAAACACCCTGGCCGGCAATCCGGAGGCCCTGCGCAGGGTGCGGGACACGCAAGGGGCAAGCCTGGTTCAGGGGATGAAGAACTTCCTGGACGACCTGCAGAACAATCATGGCTACCCAGCGGTAGCGGATCGGAACGCTTTTGAGGTGGGCAAGGACGTGGCCAGCAGCGAGGGTGCGGTGGTGTTCCGCAACGAGCTGTTCGAGCTCATTCAGTACCAGCCGCTGACCGAAACCGTCTCCAAGGTGCCGCTGCTGTACGTGTTCTCTCAGGTAAACCGCTTCTACCTGGGCGATCTGACGCCGGACCGGAGCCTGTTCAAGCGCCTCCTCGAAGCTGGCGTGCCGGTCTTTGCCATCAGCTGGCGGAACCCGACCCGCGAGCACAGCGACTGGAACATCGACACCTACGCGGACGGCGTAATTGACGCCATCCGAGTCATCCAGCAGCTCAACCGACGCAAGAAGGTGCACCTGATGGGGCTCTGCGCTGGCGGCCTGGTTGCCGCCGCGGCCGCTGGCGTGATGAAGGCGCGGGGCGATGAGTGGGTGGAAACCCTGAGCCTGTTCGTGAACGTGCTCGATTCCCGGCCCGGCGAGAGCGAGTTCGGGCTGTTCACTACCGAGCGCTCGGTGGAAGCGCAGAAAGCCGCTGTCCGTGCACGCGGTGTGTTCACGGAAAGAAACGTCTTCGAGATGTTCGCCATGCTGCGCATCGAGGAGAACGTGATGAGCTTCTTCCGCAGCAACTACCTGCTTGGCGAGGAACCACTCAAGCACCCGCTGCTGTTCTGGTCCATGGACTACACCCGGGTGCCGGCCGAGATGCAGTGCGACTTCATCGATCTCGGGCAGAAGAACAAGCTCGCCAAAAAAGAGCAGCGGGTGCTCGGCAAGCGGGTGGACCTGTCGAAGATCGATTACCCCGTTTACGTCATGGCCGGGACCACGGACCACATCACGCCCTGGAAGGCCTGTTACCGCAGCACGCAGCTGTTCGGCGATGACGTGCTGTTCGTGCTCACCAATCAGAACCACACCCAGACCATCTCCAGCCGCATCGACAACCGGCATCTGAAGTACTGGGTAACGGACAAGCTGCCGGAAGACCCGGAAGTGGCGCTGCAGTCAGCGACCGTCCAAGACGGTTCCTGGTCTGAACACTGGATTGGCTGGCTGAAAGAGCGCGGTGGCGACGAGGTGAAGCCGAAGAAGAAGCTCGGCAACAAAACGTTCCCGGCGCTGGGGCCGGCCCCCGGCGACTACGTACTGGAACGCTGAGCGAGGTCTGAGGCCGCTCAAGCGCCCGAGCGGATGTGCACCTTGATCGAGCGGTTCGACTTGTCATCCGCCAGGGCGAACGCGTCGGCAATCTGATCCAGCGCAAAGGTGTGGGTCACCAGCGGCTCGATCAGGCTGGCGTGTTTGGCGGCAAGCTCGGTGCCGAGAGCAAAGTCCCCCTGATCCGCCTCTCTGCTGTAGCAGTTGGAGGCCGCCAGGGTCAGCTCCTTCGAGAAAAACGGCATCCCGGGTAGCTTCGGATTGCCGGGGAACACCCCGAGCAGCGAGATCCTGCCGCCGGTCCGGGCCACGTAAACCGATTCAGCCAGCGTTTCCGTCTCGCCGCCCACCGTTTCCACCACCACGTCCACATGCTGATCACCTACGTCGGCCAGCAGTTCTTTGGAGCTCGGGTACACCCGGTCAGCGCCCAGCGCTCGGGCCAGTTCTTGCTGGTGCGGATGACGGGCAGTGATCAGCACTTCAGCCGCGCCGGCCTCTCTGGCGGTGATGATCGAGAGCAGGCCGATGGTACCGGCGCCGATGATGGCGACCCGATCACCCATCTCGATGCCACCGATACGGGCACCCCGCACGCAGACGGCCATGGGTTCGGATAGCCCAGACGCCGCCGGGCCCAAATCGTTCGGCAGGGTGTGAACCAGCGTTTCCGGGACGCAGACGTACTCCGCCAGGCCGCCCGGCAACGCGATCCCGAACAGGCGCACGTCCGGGCAGACGTTGGCTTTGCCGACGTGACAGTTGTGGCAGCCGCCGCAGCCCAGGATAGGCTCCACCGCGACATGGGTGCCGGTGCTGATCGTCGTGCCGTCCCCGGCCGCGTCGATGATGCCCGCCACTTCGTGACCCGGCTGCATGCCTTTCGGATCGCCTAACTGAGCGTGGTAAATGTGCAGATCGGAGCCGCAGATCCCGCCGACGGTGACGCCGATGCGCACCCAGCCCGGCTCCGGCTCGGGCAGGTCCCGCTCTTTGACGCCGATGGCCTCTGGTCCGCTGTAGACGGCTGCCTTCATCCCACTCCCTCGATCCCGGTTATCCCGGCATCCTAAGCGCTCGTCGCCACGCTCACAACGCTGGTAAGTACCCGGCGCCCGGGTACACTGCGAGGCTCGAGGTACGCCAATCGGAAGGGGGGTAGATGGCAACCTACATCATGATGAGCACGCTCACGGACGAAGGTCGGAAAACGCTGAAGGAACGACCCGAGCGCCTGAAGGAAGTGAACAAGGAAGTGGAGTCCATGGGCGCAAAGGTGGTCAGCCAGTTCGCCGTGCTCGGCGGCTACGACTTCATCAACATCATCGACGCGCCAACCAACGAGGTGATGTCGCGCCTGTCCATGGAGCTCGGCTCTCGAGGCACCATCAAGGTGACCACCTATCCGGCCATGGAAATCGGCGCTTTCGTGGACATGCTGCAGGGGAAAGTGCCGAGCGGGAACTGATCATGCCCAGATACGTGATGCTCATGCGCTATCACTCCGATGGCTACAAGGCGATCAAGGAGGACCCGGCGCGGGTGCAGGAGGTGCACGATGCGCTGACCCGCTGGGAAGCGAAAGTGCTCGAGAGCTACCACATGCTCGGCGACTGGGATCAGATCACTATTTTCGAGGCGCCGGACAACTTCAAAGCCTACCGCTCGACGCTGGCCCAGGAGTTCGGCACCACGGGCGAGACGGAGATCCTGCCGACCATCGATCAGGACCTGTTCTCGCGCCTGATCGCCACCGAGGCCGGCACCGTCGGCCCGCACGAGTGGCAGATCCGCTGGTGGGCCAAGCTCGGGCGCCTGGCCTGGCGTCGGCATGCTTACGGGCAGTGGGTCGACCCCTACTGCAAGCCGTTCACGATCACCGGCCGGGAGAAGTTCAAGCAGATCAAGGGCCCCTGCATCGTGGTGGCCAACCACACCAGCCACATGGATGGCCTGGTGCTGAACTGCGCGCTGCCGCAGCGGATCCGCTTCAACGTCTACTCAGGGGCGGCGGCCGACCGCTGGTTCGTCAAAGGACGGAAGGAGCTGGTGATGCAGCCCTGGTATCAATCGATGGCCATGGGCACCTTCCCGATTCAACGCGGCGGCGGTTCCCGTGCCCTCGACTACCCGAAATGGCTGCTCGACAACGGCGCTAACCTGATCATCTTTCCCGAAGGTACGCGCTCAACCAGCCGGACCATGGCAAAGTTCAAGCACGGCGTCTCGCTGCTGGCGCTGGAGAAGCAGGTGCCGGTGGTGCCGGTGTTCCTTGCCGGCCTGAAGAAGCTGCGGCCGAAAGGCTCCAGAGAGATCTTCCCGGGTCCGGTGGGTGCGCACATTCTGGATCCCATCTACTTTCCGGAAGGGACCGAGGTGCCGGCGGCAACGAAGATGATCTACGATGCGCTGAACACCGTGCACGTGAAAGTCGGCCAGTATGGCGACGAAGCAGCCCACCCGGACTGGCGGCCGCCTGCCGAGGCGGGAGGAGAGGGGGCTACAGCAGCGCCTGCTTGAGCCAGTTGACGAGGTCGGCCACGACCTCGTCCCGGTTCGTCTCGTTCAGCATCTCGTGCCGGCCGTCCGGATAGAGGCGGTAGTCCACCTGGGTGACCTGCGCGCGATAGCGTGCGAGCAGTCGGTTCAGACCTTTCTCCTCGCCATGCACCGGGTCCGCCTGGCCGGCAAACACGTAGATCGGCAGATCGGCCGGAATGCCGGCAATACGTGACTTTTTCCTGGCCTCTCGAGCACCAGCCATCAGGTTGGCGACGGAGCCGGCGCGCAGGACGAAGCCGCAGGCCGGGTCGTCGACGTACAGCTGGACCTGCGCCTGATCCCGGGACAGCCACTCGAAGCCGCTGGCGTCCGGGCCGTCGAACGGCTCGTTCGACTTGCCGAACAAGAGGTTCTGCAGCAGCTCTGAGTGGGCATCAAAACCGTGCCGCCAGGACTCGAAGCGGGCGATGGTGTGGGACAGCCAGAGCTGGAACGGGCTGCCGAGCCCGGGCGAGCCGGACAGCACCGCCGCATCCAGCTCGTTGCCGAACCGATACAGATACTGCTGCGAGAGCATGGAGCCCATGCTGTGGCCGACCAGGGCGTGCGGGAGCCCGGGATGGTGTTGCTTGATGTGTGCGGTCAGCTCGGCGGCGTCGCTGATCGTCCGGTTCCATCCGTCCGGGCCCATGTCGCCGTAAGATTCAGGCGATGAGGACGCGCCGTGGCCGCGATGGTCCTGGGCGTAAACCGCGAAGCCGGCGGCGGTCAGGTGGCCGGCCGTCCACTCGTAGCGCGCCGCGTGCTCACCCATGCCGTGGGCGATCTGCACGGTGGCAACCGGTGCGCCCTCAGGCAGCCAGCGGTAGTAATGCATGGTGTGGCCATCGGCCACGTTCAGCGTCTGTGTGTCCATAGGTCGTATCTGATTAATTGCAATGAGGGCCAGAGTCGGTCAGGGGGAACCGGTCTCGAGAATGCGGTACACGGCCTGGGCAACGCCTGCCTCGTCGTTCCGGCCTGTCAGGTGGGTGGCTTCAGCTTTGGTGTGTTCATCTGCCTGGCCCATAGCCACAGCCGCACCGGCCGCCCTGAACATCTCGATGTCGTTCTCCGAGTCGCCGAACGCCACCACCTGCTCGGTGGTGATGCCGAGGTGATTGCAGGCCGCGTTCAGGGCATCGCCCTTGCTGGCCTTGGCGGAAGTCAGGGTAAGCAGCGTCTTGCCGTTCGGACCGATGCTGTTCAGGAACAGAACCTGATCCTGATAGCGGCCCATCAGCTCGTTCCGGATCCGCTGGTTGATGGCACTGCCCTGGATGGCAGCGACGCGCGGCAGCGAGTCTGCAGCGCCGGTGAGCTTCGGCACCCAACGCATTTCGTCCGGTACCTGGGAGTGATCCGGCTCGCCGTCGAGCTTCAGCAGGACCTGATCGCTGACCGTCACGGTGGCCACGCAGCGGTCGGAATCACAGATCTCGAATAGCTCTTCGGTGAAGTCCGCCGGCAGCCGCTCATCGAACACATCGTTGCCGGTTTCCGGATCGTGTACCTGGGCGCCGGAGCAGGCGATCACCAGGCCCTTGATGCCGATCCGGTCCTCGATGCGCTGCGCCATCTTCACCCAGCGGGCGGTGGCGATCATCACCTTGAAGCCCTCGGCGTGCGCTCGCTGCAGCGCGCGGATGTTCTCCTCGGGGATGTCTTCCCCGACGAGCAGGGTGCCGTCCAGGTCTATGGCGAAGGCGCGGAATGACATTGTGGCTCCTCAGGTTGAGTAAGAATGGTGCCCGGGGCCGGAATCGAACCGGCACGGAGTTGCCTCCGAGGGATTTTCGTACCAGCTACAGCTTTCGCTGCCGAAGCCGCCTTGCGGATTCGTTTGTGGTCTGGACTTTCTCTTCACCGTATCCGAAGGCTTACGCGATCGTCAGCCTTTCGCACTTAGGCGGGAGCCGTTAAGTCTCTACACTTTCCCTGGTTTCTTTGTCTCTTAGAGCAATGAAGCTGAGAAAATACACTGCGAAAGATCTTCGAAATGCAGTTTGCAGCTCTTTGTCGCTCCGCCAGACGCTCATCAAACTGGGCGTTGAGCCGTTTGGCGGAAACTACGATGTGCTCCGCCGGGCCATTGAGTTCTATGAGCTGGATACGAGTCATTTCACCGGTCAGGCCTGGAATCGAGGTCGATCCATGGGCCCGCGCGTTGAGCTCTCTCAGTACCTGCGCAAAAACTCCAGCATCCAATCCAACAAGCTACGCCTTCGGCTGCTGAGAGAAGGAGTCTTCAAGCATCGTTGTGCATCATGTGCCCGTATTGAATGTGAAGGGCAAGCCATCCCACTCGAACTCGATCACATCAACGGCGACAACAGAGACAATCGGCTCGCCAACCTGAGGTTGTTGTGCCCGAACTGCCACGCTCTGACTCCCACTTACAGGGGAAGACGTAAAACCAGGGCTTAGCTCGGGATTGCCACCGGTCGCCCGAGAGGTTTCCCCGAATTTGACTCCATTCACGCAGAGGTTTCCCGGCTGCGTGCTCAAATTGCTTAAGTCCCTTGTGTCTACCAGTTTCACCACCCGGGCAGACCGGCGCAGCATAGCAGAATGTTGCAAAAAACAGAGAGTGCCACGCGCGGATCTGATATCGTGCTGCCCTCTTGCGCGGGGAAGGAAATATGGTCGGTTTGCGCCGCATAACTGGCTTGTTAGCAGCGTTCTGTCTGGCCAGCGGTCTGCCGGCAGCTTTGCAGGCTGCGGAGTTTCGCACCATCGCTCCGGAACGGGTTGGCGTCTCCGCAGAGCGTCTCGCCCGCGTCAGCGAGTTCCTGGAAAGCTATGTCGAGGAAGGGCGAATACCAGGTGCAACGATCCAACTCGTCAAGGACGGGCGGGTGATCCTGAACGATGCGGTGGGTCATCAGGATCGGGAAGCCGCCATCCCGATGCGAACCGACACGATCTTCCGGATTGCTTCTCAGACCAAGGCGGTTGTCAGCGTCGCGGTTCTGATGCTGCAGGAGGAGGGCAAACTGCTCATCGGCGATCCGGTGGGTCAGTATCTGCCGGAGTGGCAGGAGACGACGGTTGCTGTTGCTGACGACGATGGTGGCTACGAGGTGGTGCCCGCCGAGCGGCCGATCACTATCCGTGATCTTCTGACCCATACCGCTGGCGTCGGCTACGGTGGCGGTGTCGCAGCTGAGGAATGGAAGGCTGCGGGGATTCAGGGCTGGTACTTCGCGCATTTTGAGGAACCGGTCCGCGAGACGATCCGACGCATGGCAGCGTTGCCGATGGAAGCGCAGCCCGGTACCGGCTTCGTCTACGGCTACAACACGGACATCCTCGGTGCCGTCGTCGAGATTGTAAGCGGCGAGTCTCTGGCTGACTTTCTCAGCTCGAGGCTGTTCGAACCTCTGGACATGGTTGATACGCACTTTTACCTGCCGGAAGAGAAGCGCGATCGATTGGCCGTGGTCTACAGCGTGGCGGAAGAAGGCGGCCTGAAACGAACGCCGGAAGGCAGCTCCATGTACGGGCAGGGTGCTTACGTCGACGGGCCCCGGATCAGTTACTCAGGCGGTGCGGGTTTGCTGTCCACGGTTCGCGATTACGCACGGTTCCTGCAGATGATGGCGGCTGGTGGGATTCTGGACGGTAATCGCATCCTCAGCCCGAACACCGTGGCGCTGATGACCACGAACCATCTGGCTGAGGACATAGCGTTCAGACCGGGCAGCGGCTTTGGCCTCGGCTTCGCGGTGACCATGGACGTTGGTCAGACAGGGCAACCGGGCAACCCGGGTGAGTACGCCTGGGGAGGTGCGTACCACACGGTGTACTTCGTCGACCCGGTGGAAGATCTGGTGTTCGCGTTCATGACGCAGGTGCTGCCCGCAACAGGCCTGGATGATGCTCGAAAGCTCAGGGCGCTGCTGTACGCCGCAATTGAATAGCATATAAAACAATAAGATAGAGAATATTTAGAGAAATGGCCGACCTTTCCGAAAACGCTCAGATGATGCTCGGTGCTTACGCCTTGGCCGATACGCATACCCTCAGCCAGGATGCGGTGCTGGAGATGTCGCAAGGCGCCATCACCGAGTGCACGGTACGCGCAGGGCTCAAAGAACTCGCCGAGGCGGACCTGGCGGAAGAGCAGAGTGACGGGGGCTACCGGCTGACCAAGGAAGGGATAGGGGTCACGTTGCAGCTACAGGAAGCGCTGTCTGCGCGTGACAGCGAGCTTTAGCGCAGAGAGATGGTGCCCAGGGCGAGAGTCGAACTCGCACGCCACTAAGGACACTGGAACCTAAATCCAGCTTGTCTACCAGTTCCAACACCTGGGCAGGAGCGTGCATTCTGCCTGCCCAGGTGCCGAAATCAACCGCTCATCAGTACTTGAACACCACGTCCAGCATCAACCGGTTGTAGTCTTCGGAGAAGCCGTTCTGGTTCTCACCGCGCTCGTTGATGAACAGGGTGCCGCCCAGGGAAACGCTCTTCGTCAGGTCGTAGCTGCCCCGGAAGATGTGACCCTTACCGTCCGTACCGCCGCCGATGAAATCGGAGTCGGTGAACAGGGCGAACACCGCGTCCGCTTCCAGATCCTGATAAACGTACCCGAGCTTCCATGGCCGGTTGCCGTGCTTGAAGTTGACGGTGCCGCCAATTGCCCAGCCCTGGTCAAACACCGGAGCATCGAGGTTTTCGACGTAGTTGAAGAACACCTTGGTCGGTGATGAGCCGATGTTGAAGCTGAACTCGCCGAACAGCTCCAAGTCCTGGTAGCCGTAGAGATAGCGATTCAGGGCATCGACGCTGTTGCCGCGTGGGTCGCCGTCGAACGGCACTTCGCGGCCTTCTACGCTGCTGATGTCGTAGTAGCCGGCACCGATGAGCAGCTTGTTGTTCTCGCCGATCGGCGTTGACCAGTCGAGCTGGCCACCGAAGGCAATATTGTCCTCGCTGGACGACTCGGATACCCAGTTGAACAGACCGCTGACACGAAAGCCCGCACGCTCGAACCGGACGAGCGCACCCTCAGGCCGCACGTCGCTGTCCCAGAGCAGGCCGTTGCCGCCCGCACGATGCAGCGGGTTCTTGTACTTACCGGCGATGATGTTGAGGCCGTCCAGCTCCGTTTCCCAGTCGAAGTAGGCCAGGTCGAGACGGATGTTCTTGCTGGAGAATCCGTCGCCCAGGGTCTGGTTGCTGGAAGTGGGATCTTCACCGCCGGTCGCCAGGCCGAGGCCTACGTCCACGGAGTCGTTCACTTCGGCAACCATCGCGGGTCGGGCTCGAATTCTGTTGCGGTGCCGCTTGTCGTCAGCGAACTCCGCGTCGATGGTTTCGTGCCGATAGCGGAAGTCACCCTTCCACTTGATCCGGTCTGCCCAGCTGGGGCTGGAAGCAGCCGGGGCGGGTGTGTTCACGGGCGCCTGATAGGTCTCGACGCGGATCTTGTCCTTCGATTCCAGGGCATCCAGGCGGGCGGTGAGCTCCGCCAGCTGCGCCTTGAGCACGGCTATGGTCTCTGCGTCTTCCTCCGCATGTGCGGCCATAGGCATCAGGAAGGCGACCAAGGAGCTTAGCAACAAGGTGCAGAGCCAGTGCCTGCGGTTGAGAGGAGCGTTCATAAGGTTTTCTCTCCGGGTGTAACGGTCAGCACGGCGACAGGATCTTGATTGCGGCCCAACGCCGAGCTGAGCGCATTCTGTGACAGAAAGATGACACTAATGTGACATTCCGCCGTCATTTTTGCGGTTTGAGCAGCGGTCGTGACATCTGAACAACGCTTTGAAGAAGCATTGATGACGGTTGTCATATTTCTACGCCCGAATATGACAGTCGGGATGGCCGCTCTGGCTGGCGATGCTTCAAGCCAGCCGCTAGTCTGCCGGTCGTCGAAGCGGGAATTCCGACATGTCAGATCAGGTAGCGGGAAGCGTAGCAGCAGGATTCGAACCGGTGCGCGCTGCCTTTGCGGACAACTTTGATGCGGGGCTCGAGGTGGGGGCAGCGGTGTGCATCTATCGCGATGGCCAGCCGGTGGTGGATCTCTGGGGTGGCCACTGCGATCTGGCCGGAACCCAGGCCTGGACTGCGGACACCCTGGTGAACGTGTATTCCACCACCAAGGGGCCTGCCGCAATCGCTTTCGCTACGCTGCTGGATGCCGGCCTGCTTGCCTTCGACGACCCGGTCAGTCGGTACTGGCCGGAACTTGAAGCAGGGCGAACGGGACTATCGGTGGGTGACCTGCTGGCGCACCGCGGTGGGCTCTGCGGTGTCGACGCTCCGCTTACCGTGGAAGATCTTTATGACTGGTCGAAGATGATCTCCCTACTCGAAACTCAGACACCCCACTGGCCGCCGGGCAGTGCCTCGGGCTATCACGCGGTCACCTGGGGCTATCTGCCGGGAGAGCTGGTTCGCCGCCTGACCGGTGAGACGCTGTCTGAACGACTGGCGGCGAAGGTAGCCGGCCCAGCGGGCGCCGACTTTTTTCTTGGCCTTACAGAGCCGGAAACGGCTCGGGTGGCGCCCTTGGTGGGCCCGAATCGGGCCCGTGTGCGGCAGCAGAGCCAGGGCCGTCCTCGGCGTGGAGGGCCTGGCCCGCTACACGCGAAAGCGCTGCAGAACCCGATCATCCGGCCGTTTCAGGATGCGTCCAGCCCGGCCTGGCAGCGTGCAGAAATTGCCGCGTCGAATGGCCACGCTTCCGCCAGAGGTGTGGCACGGATATACGCCCACGCGCTCGATCCGGTTTCGCCGCTGCTCTCGGCGGACGCGACCAGTGAGCTGACGCGAGAGCGGGTCGGGATGACGGAAGACCTGGTGCTTGGCCATCCCATCCGGCGCGGGGCCGGAGTGATCCTCAACACCGACGGCATGTTCGGGCCGGGCAGCGCGTCCTGGGGGCATTCAGGTGCCGGCGGCAGCACCGGTTTTGCGGATCCGAAAAGTGGCATCGCCTTCGCCTACGTGATGAACCAGATGCGCGATGATGAGGGAGAGAGCACCCGTGCCGGGCGCCTCATCGAGGCCTGTTACGGCTGCCTCTGAGTGATTGGCGGGGAGCGCAAAGAAACGCAAAGAAAAAAGGCGCCGGATGGCGCCTTCGTTCAGCTGATTCAGCAGTGTCTCAGTAGGTGCGCAGCGAGTAGCCCTGCTCGATCATGCAGTCCCGATAGGCGCTGAAAGAGGCGCTGTTGGCATCCAACTCACCATCCGCATTGACCTTGGTTTGCTGCTCGCAGCTCGCATGATCGGCCTGATACTGCTTGGTGCTGGCGGTGGACTCCCAGTAGTGGGTCGCGTCTGCCGTTTCCGGCGTGCTGGTTGCGCAGCCAGCCAGCAGAAGCACCGTTGCTGCCGTGATCATCATTCGCGTCATATCTAACCCTCCTCAGGTGGTGCGTCGTGAATGGGGGGATGCGCACCGGTTGTTGTTGCCTGCCAGGCTTAAGTGACGAGAAGGTTAGCCCTGGGTTGGCGGCGCATCTACCACACGAATATGACAATTGTATGACATCGACGCAGTTGGGAGAAAGATCACACTCGGGTCAGCCCGTGGCCGTTTGCGATGCCTGCATGTCTTTATGCAGGCGACGGAAGCCCCACCATGAAACGACGCTCAGCAGGGCGGCGATGGCGAAGAGGTGGGCACCGATACCGTCGATGTCCAGGAAACCGATGTAAAGCACCATGCCTAAGAATGGCATGATGGCGCCGCGCACACCGGTCAGGGTCACGTGGATGCCCATGTAGGCAGAGAGCGCCTTCTGGTCGGCGAAGTCGTTGTGGCCCAGCTGCCAGGCGAGGGCGCCGCCGCCGCGGGCGATGCCTAGCACAAACCGGCTGACGCCGATCCACCACAGCGAGCCGGACAGCGCGCCGAACCATAGCAGCGCCTGGCTGATGATCCAGAGCACGCTCTGGCGGGCGCGGAACTCGGCCACATGGACCCGATCCAGGTAGCTCGCCCAGATCGGCAGCGTCACCATGCTGACCGCGAACGGGATCACCATGGTCATGGCGATGGACTGGGTGTAGCCGGCCTCCAGCTCCCGGGTGATCAGGTAGACCAGAGGTGCTTCGATGATCATGTTCGCCGCCCCGGCGGTGAACTGGTAGAGCTGGTAGCGGGCGTAGTGCTTGTCCCGGCGCAGGATCTCCATGAAGCCGACTTTCTCCTCCGGCGCAACCTCCTGTCGGTTGCGACGCTCCAGCACCCGATGCCGGGCTTCGCCGATCACGTTGACCCGGCTGAAGAAGTAAACGCCCAGGGCGCCGAAAACGGCGCCGGAGACGTACACCCAGCGGAAGCTCTCGGGATTCTGATCCAACAGCGGCCCGACCAGGCTCGAGATGATCACGGTCACCAGGCTGGTGAGGATCTGCAGCCGACCGGTCGTGCGGGCTCGCACCGTGCGGTCGTAGTTCAGGCTCCAGACCACGCTGCGCACGGTGATGATGCCCGTGATCAGCAGCCGGCTGACGATCATGCCGAGCACCAGCAGCGCCGCGCCCACCTCGTTGACCGGCGCCATGGCGATGGCAAGCACGCAGGCGATGGTGGCGATCTGCACCGCGTTGGCGAAGCGCACCTTGGTGCGGGCGTTCGCCAGCCGGCTCCAGAAGTAGGAGGAGAGGTTGCCGAACATGGGGGCGGCCGTGATCACGGCCAGCACGAACGGCGAAACCTGATAGATCTTCGCGGCGATCACCCCGACGATGCCGCCCTCGAGCAGGGTGAAGGCCACCGGCAGGGTCAGCTCGGTTAGCTGCTCGTAGCGAAAGGCGCGTTGCGCCGGAGGTGGTAGGGGCGGGCGCGCCGTGAAGCGGCGCAGGTAGGGCGATAAGCGGGTGAGGCGGCTCACTCTGTGGCCGCCGCGCTCACCCGTTGGGTTTCCGCTTGCTCAGTGCGAATCAGGGCTTCCGGAACTTCAGGGTGAAGCGGTCCGTGTTGCCGGTCACCGTGCGGCGGCCCACTTCGTACTGAAGGGTGTCGTCCGGACGGTAGTGCAGATCCGAGTAATCGACGAACTCGAAGCCGGCAGCCTCGACTTCCTTGATCACCTGCACCGGATCCATGCGCCGCCAGACCTCGCTGGAGTCACCCTGCATGTGCCGACGGGTGTGGTCGACCACGCCGTAGATGCCACCGGACTTCAGCGCCTTGAAGGCTGCAGCGTTCATGTCGCGTCGGCCTTCCGGGGTGAAGTTATGCACGTTGCGGAAGGTGAGCACCATGTCCAGATCGCTCACGTCCATGGACAGCCCGTCGATGTAGAACCGCCGGGTGGTCTCGCTGCGCTTGAACTCGCCTTCCGCTTCGACCACTTGCACGCCGCTCAGGGTGCCGGCGTCGATCAGCTTGGAGACGTTGGTGGTGCCGATGCTGACGTACAGCTGGCCGTTCTCTTCGAGGACGGGCGCCAGCAGCTTGGTGTACCAGCCGCCGCCGGGCAGCAGCTCGAGCACGCGCATGTCCTGCTCGAGGCCGAAGAAGGTCAGGGTCTCGATGGGTTTACGGTTGGCATCCCGTGCCACCTCCGCTTCGCTGCGGATGTCGGATGCCATGGCAGCTTCCAGGGCCTCCTTGAGGTCAGCGCTCGCGAGTGCAGCGAAGCCTGCGAGCAGGGTGGCCAGTCCGGCCGTGAGGGTTCTCTTCAGCATCGGTCGTCTCTCTCCTTTCAGGTTGGGCTCCAACAGCGATCGTCGCGTGCAGGAGGCCGAGGATTCTCGCACGGCCGAGGCGGGAGTGTCAGCTTGCTGTGGTATCTTCGGAGATCATTTCCCGGGAGAGAGCTGGTGCGCGAGAACACAACCCTGAAGACCTGGCGCGAGGGCGGCCAGACCATTGGAGCCTGGCTGTCCATGGCCAATGCCTACAGTGCCGAAGCCATCGGCCGGCTCGGCTTCGACTGGGTGCTGGTGGACCTGCAGCACGGGCTCATCGACTACACCGATCTGACCTACATGCTGCCGGCTATCACCAACGGCAACAGCACGCCCATGGTCCGGGTGCCCTGGAACGAGCCCTACGAGATCATGAAGGCCCTGGACGCAGGGGCGATGGGGGTGGTGGTGCCCATGGTCAACAACCGTGAGGAGGCGCTGCAGGCCGCCGAGGCCTGCCGTTACCCACCGCGGGGCAACCGCTCCTTCGGACCCATTCGCGGCGCCATGTACGGCGGCAAAGGCTACGCGGCCGAAGCCAACGATCAGGTGGCCTGCATGGTGATGATCGAGACCGAGGACGGCATCGCCAACGTGGACGAGATTCTCTCGACGCCCGGCGTTGATGGCGCCTATATCGGCCCCTCCGATCTGGCCCTGGCGCTGGGGCTGGCCCCACGCGGTGACAACGACGACCCGAAGCACGCGGCGGTGGTGCAGGACATCGTTGATGCCTGTCGGAAACACGGCGTCGCCTCGGGCATTCACACCTCGAGCCTGGAGTACGCGCAGAAGTACCTGAGCATGGGGGTGAACATGGTGACGCTTGGCTCCGACGGCGGCTGGCTGATGGCCGGCGCGGCCCGGGAACTCGCGGCTGCCCGGGGCACCCAGGAAGAAGCGCGGGAGAAGACCGGCTACTGAGTCAGCTAGCCGGCGCGAAAACACGCTGGAAAAAGCGCATACTAGGTGGCCATGCAGCCCACCGATCCGACTTCCCTCCAGTCCCTGATCGATGCCCTGGTCGCGGTAGCCTCTGCCTACTGGCCGCTGGCCGTGGCCGCGCTGATCGGCGCCCTGATCGCAAGCCTCGCCTGGCTCAGGCACTCGAACCAGAAAGCCCGTAACGCCTTCGAAACCGGCCTTGCTCAGGACGCGGAAAAACGCGCCCAGGAAGCCCGGCTGGTGGAAGAGCGGATGGAGATTCGCGCTCGGGAGTTCACGCGCCTGGAAGGGCAGCTCGAGGCGCTCAACAGCGCGCACGACACGGCCCGCAAGGAGCTGGAGGAGAAAACCCGCCTCGTTGCCGACTACCAGGCCAAGCAGGCGGGTCTGGAGGCGCGCCTGGAAGAATCGCGCAAGTCTTTCGAGGAGAAGGAAGCGCTGTTCCGCGAGTCCAGCGAGGCGCTGAAGCAGGAGTTCGAACTCCTTGCCAACCGCATCTTCGAGCGCCAGGGCCAGGCGCACCAGGAAAAGCTCTCCACCGTGCTGTCGCCGTTCAAGGACCAGATTGTCGACTTCCGCAAGCGGGTGGAGGAGGTCTACCACACGGAGAGCAAAGACCGCGCGTCGCTGCTGACAGAAGTAAAGAACCTCCAACAGGCGTCGGAGAAGATCAACCAGGAAGCGGAGAACCTGACCAAAGCCCTGAAGGGCGACAGCAAGCTGCAGGGCAACTGGGGCGAGCTGGTGCTGGAGCGGGTGCTGGAGGAGTCGGGCCTGCGGGCCGGCTACGAGTACTTTCTGCAGGAAACGCGACGCACTGATTCCGGTGACCTGAAGCGTCCGGACGTGCTGATCCGGCTGCCGGAAGACAAGGACGTGGTGATCGACGCCAAGGTCTCGCTGACGGCCTACGAGCAGGCGCTGTCCACCGAAGATCCGGCGCAGCGGGAGATATTCCTCAAGCAGCACCTGGCGAGCCTGCGGGCGCACGTGAAGCGGCTGGCCGATCAGGACTACGCGCACCTGGAAGACGTCCGCTCCCTCGACTTCGTGCTCATGTTCGTGCCCATCGAGTCTGCCTTCACCCTGGCGGTGGAGGAGGACCACAAGCTCTTCACCGATGCCTTCGAGAAGCGCATCGTCATCGTCAGCCCCACCACCCTGATGATGACGCTGAGGATCATCCACAACGTCTGGCGGGCCGAGAAGCAGAACCACAACGCCCAGGAGATCGCCCGGCGCGCCGGCGCGCTCTACGACAAGCTGCGCGGCCTGGTGGAGGACATGGAACGGCTCGGCGCGCAGCTGAACACGGTGGAGAAAACCTATCAGTCCGCCGTCGGTAAGATCAGCTCGGGCAAAGGCAATCTGGTGCGGCAGGTGGAGCAGTTCCGCGAGCTGGGCGCCCACGTGAAGAAGCCGCTGCCGAAATCTGTGATAGAAGCATCGGAAGCCGGGGAGGCGGATGCTGCCCTGATCGAGGCCAGCGAGCGGGGGATCACGGTCGATCTGGACGACGCCGACGAGTCTCAGAAGCGCTCAGATCCAGCCCCCGAATCCGAAGCCGCCGAGTAGTTCCCTGCCCCCCAACGGGCGCCGCCGGAAAAGTGTGCGCCTGGTCTCATTTCCCTCGGAATCGTCCCGAGTCAGTGTCAAGAAGGCATATGAACTTCACAGAATGGCTGCGGTGAGCCAAGTAAATTGGATCGCAGAAATGGATTGCGAGGACAACTTAATGCTGGTGTTAACCCGGCGTGCCGGCGAATCGATAATGATCGACAACGAAATTGAGCTCAAAGTGCTCAAGATTCGCGGCAGCCAAGTGCATCTCGGGATTGATGCACCTAAGAAGTCAGCGGTGCACCGCAAAGAGGTCTGGTTACGGATCCACGGTGAGCCGGCCAGCGCGCTCCCTCATGACGAGCACGACGACGACTTCTCTTCGGATAAATTCAAGACCGCCTGATTCGATCGCGCCGCTGGCCATCCGGCTGAGTGGCGCACCTTCCCCCGCTTCAGAAAACTCTACGCTTCCAGACTGCCCGGACCATCCTGGCCGATGAAGGCCGGTGTTTCGCAGATGGCGTAGGGGTGGATCTCACCCACCGTCACCGGATAGCGATGCTGGTGAATGCCTTCGCGCACCTCACGATCGAGCTGCTCAGCCGTTGGCTTCAGCAGCACAGAATCCAGCGCCACCCAGATCGGGTTCACGGGCTCTAACGGGGTAAACGACAGCACCGTCTCCCAGGTTGCCCGGTGCAGCTCGACCACGGCCAGATCAGTGACGTAGCCCCAGTGAGAAAACTCTGACGGCTGACCGCTGGCGAACAGGATCGGCAGCAGCTGACCCTCCGCCGTTGCGGCGTCGAGCATGTCGAGGGCGGCCAGCCACGGGTGGGTGTCGCGGTACTTGCCTTCACCGCTGGTCTCCAGCAGCACCTTGAGCGCTTCGGCGCTGACCGTGGTGGCGAGGCAGTAGGGAAAGGGCGTGCTCATGTCGCTGATTGCCTCATCGTGGAGCCCACTTGCGCATACTGTACATGCATACAGAGGTTTCTATAATCCTAAGCTCGAGAGTGATGTTACAGGGCAGCGAGTAGGTTGCTAGGCACGGTGCCAAAACTCAAGCCACAGCCGGCTCCGACCCTGAGCCCGGGCGAGGCGCCGCCGCCCGATTATTACGCGGCCAACCTGCGGCACCTCTTCTCGCACGTTCAGGACTTCTACGAAGACCTGCTCACAGCGCAGGAGTGCGGCTACCTGCACGCCTTCCTGTCCGCCTCCGCTGATGGGCAACGGCTGTTTGCCCGGTTGCTCGGGCGCAAAGGCCCCTGGATCCGGATCGACAAACTGAGTTACCAGGAGATCGACGATCTGCCGGCGGCGTTGGCGGAGCTCGAGCGGGCTGGCCTGGTCCGGCTGAATGCCACCGCACCGGCGGAGGCGCTGCTGGGTCTTCTGACCCAGGCGGAACGGAAGGCTGCCTTACCGCGGGTGCGCGGCACGCGAAAAGCGGAGTGGATCGCCGATTGCCTGAGCCGGCATTCGGACGAGCGTATCCGCTCGGTGCTCGGCCTGCGCTATGCCTGGGTGAGCCTGAGTCACTACCACCTGGTCCGGCTCGTTCAGCTTCTTTTCTTCGGTGACGACCATCAGGACACCTCCACCTTCGTGCTCCAGGACCTGGGGCTGATGCGTTTCGAAGGCTACTCGCTGAGCCGCGCCGAGCGGTTGTTCCCGGATCGTCCCGCTTTGGAGCGGTACCGCCGGCTGCGCCGGCTGGACCGGCTCTGCCATCGGCTCGACGAGGCGGAAGCGCTGGATGGCTGGTTGCTCGAGGCCCTGAACGTGGTGGCCCAGAACCGACAGGAGCAGCGGCAGCGGGACCGAACGCTGAACCGGCTCGGCCAGCAGTTCGAGCGGGCGGGCGATTTCGATCGCGCCCTGGAAACTTTCGGGCGCTCCCGAATGCATCCGGCAAGGGAGCGGCGGGCGAGAATTCTGAAGAAGCTGGAGGATGAGGCTGGCACCCGGGATCTGGTTGCGCACATCGCCGCCACACCGCGCTGCGCCGAAGAGGTGGACTTTGCCAAGCGCTTCGGCCGACGTGCCGGGCGCGGTGAGGAGGTGGTGACCGTGGTGCCTCTGCCCGAGCCGGTCGAGCATATCGAGGCACACGCCGCGGCCCTGCTTGGTGCCAACGGTGCGTTCGCCTTTCATCTGGAAAACGCGTTGCCTAGGAGCCTGGCGGGGTTGGCTTACTGGGAGCAGATCTTTGCGCCGCTGCCGGGTGCCTTCACTAACCCCTTCCAGACCGGTCCACTGGATCTTTTCTGGCCGGACTTCGCCGAGGCCCGCGCCGAGGCCATTGCCGAGCGCACGGCAGCGCTGTCGGCACCGGGCGCGATGAAAGCGGCGCTGGCCGAGACCTTTGCGGAGAAGTACGGGATCGCCAATCGGCTGGTGTCCTGGCGCCACTTCGACCAGACCGTGCTCGAGGTGCTGCTGCGCTACGTGCCGGAGGATGCCCTGCGGGCTCTGGCCGGGCATGTGATCCGCTGGCCGTATCGCACCCGCAATGGCTTTCCGGACCTCACCGTGGTCTACGGCCCGGGTAACTTCGAGTTCGTTGAAGTGAAGGGGCCGACCGATCAGCTGCAACCCGGCCAGCGGGTATGGCTCAGCGCCATGAAGGAACTGGAGCTGCCGGCAAGGGTGTTGAAGTTCAAAGCATGCTGAACACGGTCTCCGTGAAGACGCTGGCGGAGTTCGTCCACCGCCGGGGCGATCTGTATCCCGCTCTGGGCGGCCGGGTGACTGGCGAGGAGGGTATTGCCACCCAGCGCCGCGCGCAGCAGAACCGCGGCGGCGGCTATCAGCGGGAAGTTGCGGTGAAAGACGAGTTCACCGTTGCCGGGATGCCGCTTTCGGTCGCCGGCCGGGTGGACGGCTGTGATCTCAGCACAGCGGTGCCGTTCGTCGAGGAGATCAAAACCACTCGGGCAGAGCCCGCGGATGCTGAGCGGGCTGTGGGCTCCGCACACTGGGCCCAGGCCAGGCTCTACGCGGCATTGCTCGCGCGCGTGCATCCGAAGCATGAACAGTGGCAGGTGCGGCTGCTCTACTGCCATCCCGACAGCGACGCTCAGCAACGCTTCGATGAAACCCAGACCGCTGAATGGCTGGCCGAGTACCTGCAGAACACCCTGGCAGTTTACGCCGATTGGCTGGCGGCTGAGCAGCGGTATCAGGCCGGCCGCAACCACTGGCTCGACGGTCGGGCGTTTCCTTACGGCGACTTTCGGGCCCATCAGCGGGCCCTGGCCGGCCGGGTCTTTCAGGCCTTTCGCGATGGCGAGCACCTGCTGCTCGAAGCGCCGACCGGCAGCGGCAAAACCATGGGGGTGCTTTACCCGGCGCTGAAAGCGCTGGCGGGCGGGCATGTGCGGCGACTGTTTTACCTGACCAGCCGCGGTACCGGCGCGCTGGCGGCCATGAAAGCTGCCGCCGATGTGAGCGAGAACGAACAGCAGTTGCGGGTCGTAGATCTGATCGCCAAAGAGAAGGCCTGCCTGGTGGAGGGCATGCCGTGCGATGAGCGCTGCCCTTACTCGGTGGGCTACTACGATCGAATTCACGAAGCGCTCGTTGCTGCCTTGAGCCTGCGGCAGATGGATCGGGACGCCGTGCGGGCTGTAGCAGAAGCGCATCAGGTCTGTCAGTTCGAGCTGTCGCTGGACGCGGCGCTCTGGGCGGACCTGATCGTCGGCGACTACAACTACCTGCTGGATCCGGTGGTCCGGCTGCAGCGGTTCATGGACGACGAAAGTCTGGGCCTGCTCATCGATGAGTCGCACCAGCTGGCGGAACGCACCCGGGACATGTTGTCGCTGGAGCTCAACCGGGAGGAGGTGAAAGCGGCCATCGCCGAGTCGCCACCGGCAGCGATCGCGCGCCGCTTGAAGAGCGTCGATCGGGTGCTGATGGAGATTCGACGGGAGCTGGTGGCGGGCTCGAGCGATTCCTCGGTATCGGAGGAAGTGGTCATTGCACCGCCGGAGAAGCTGCTGCGCTCGGCGCAGAAGGCGCTGGAAGCGTTGGCGGAAGAGGAGCTAGATCTTGGCGCCTGGCCGCTGTCTCTGCGGGTCCTGTTCGATCTGTCGCGACTGGTGCGGGCACAGGGATGGGTGCTGCAGAAACCAGGGGCGCATGACCCTGGCGGCGGAGAGCCTGACGATGTCGAGGCGTGGAAGGAAATCACAGCGCCCTTCGATGTCATCGTATCCGGGGACGATGCCGCTCTGGCGCCGGAGTTCCGCTACCTGGCCCAGGTGACCGACCGCAGCCGCGGGCGGAAGAGCGTACGCATCCGGCTGGCCTGCCTCGACGCCGCCCCTTACCTGGAAGCGGTGCTGGCGGGTTACGGGCCGCACGTGCGCTTCTCCGGCACGGTGACCCCGCTCGATCTCTATCAGCGCCTGCATGGGCAGAGCGAGTCGGCCGGTGAGCGGGTGGAAAGCCCGTTTGCACCCGAGCAGCTGGCGACACTGATCGTCACCGATCTGCCGGTCTACTACCGGCAACGGGCAGCCTCCCTGCCGCGACTGGCGGACCTGGTGCAGCAGACGGTGAATGCCAGGGCGGGCAACTATCTGGTCGCCTTGCCGTCCTTCGAGTATCTGAATCAGCTGGCCGAAGTGCTGGATAGCGCCTCGTTTGAGCTGCTGGTGCAGTTACCGGGGATGGATGAAGACGCGAGGGCTGAGTTCCTGGGCCGTTTTCAGGACGATGCAGCGAGCCGCGTCGGGCTGATCGTGCTCGGCGGGCTGTTTGCCGAGTCGGTGGATTTCCGCCACGCGCCTCTGGCCGGGGTTGTCTGCGTTGGGGTCGGCCTGCCGCCGGTCAGCCGGCAGAAGGAAGAGATGCGCGGTCACTTCGACGCGGCCCTGGGCGCGGGCGGCGGCGATACGGTGGCCTACCAGCAGCCGGCCATGACCAAGGTGCTGCAGATGGCGGGGCGGCTGCTGCGCAGCCCGGAGGACCGTGGGGTGCTGCTGCTGGTCGATGATCGGTTCGCCCGGCCGGCCTTCCAGCGCTTCTTCCCGAGGCACTGGCAGCCGATCAGCCTGCGGGCTGCCGAGGTGCCGGAGCGGCTGGAAAACTTCTGGCAGGCAGTGCCCGGCTTGCCTAGACTCCGCACTGCGAATTCGCCGGCCCCTGAAGACCGGCCTTCCGCCCCCCAGACTCAATAAGCACTTCAGGTTAGTCACGTGAGCACCGAACAGAAAATACGGCGCACCAAGATCATCTGCACGATCGGTCCCGCCACCGCCAGCTTCGAGATGCTGGAGCAACTCGCCCTGGCCGGCATGAACGTGGTGCGGCTGAACATGTCCCACGCCGACCACGACAGCGCCCAGCAGATCGTCAACTGGATCCGCACCATCAACCGCAAGCTGACCTACCCGGTGGCCATCCTGCTCGACACCCAGGGCCCGGAGATCCGCACCGGCGACATTGCCGAGCCCATGGATCTGAAGAGCGGCGACGTGGTGACGGTGAGCGTGCTGCCCGGCGACGTGGAGTCGAGCTCAATCCACATCAACTACCACGAGCTGGTGGACGTGCTCGAGGTGGGCAACCGACTGACGGTGGACAACGGGCTGATCAACTTTGAGGTGCTGGAGAAGCAGGGTGACGACCGGCTGGTCTGCAAGGTGCTGGACGGCGGCACGCTGGGCGGTCGGCGGCACGTGAACCTGCCTGGTGTTCGGGTGAACCTGCCTGCCATCACCCAGAAGGACCGGCGGGACATCCAGTGGGGCCTCGACAACGACGTCGACTTCATCGCCCTGTCGTTCGTGCGCAAGCCGGACGACATCCGGGAGCTGCGCGAGTTCATGGGTGCCAAGGCGAAGAACGTGAAGGTGATCGCCAAGATCGAAGACCAGGAAGGGGTATCCAACATTCACGGCATCGTCGAGCTGGCGGACGGCGTGATGGTCGCCCGGGGTGACCTCGGCATCGAGACCAACATCGCCGACCTGCCGAACATTCAGCGTCGCATCGTTCACGCCGCGCTGCAGGGCGGCAAGCGCTGCGTGGTGGCGACGCACATGCTGGAGTCCATGATCGAAAACCCGATCCCAACCCGGGCGGAAGTCACGGACGTGGCGAACGCGATCTACGAAGGCACGGACGCGGTGATGCTGTCCGGTGAAACCAGCATCGGCAAGTACCCGATCCGCTGCGTCGAGCAGCTGGACTCCATTGCCCGCCATTCGGAAGCCTGGCCCGGGCTCGGCTACGAGAAGGATCTGGTGCCAGACACGGACAAGCAGCACATCGCCATCAACGCGGTGTCGCTGGCCGAGGACATCAAGGCGAAAGGCATCGTGGTGATCACCCGGCGCGGAATCACGGCGGACCTGGTCACCAACGCGCGGCCGCACTCGGTGCCGATCTTCGCCTTCACCAACCACTCGCAGACCCGGCGCCGGCTGACCATCAACCGGGCGGTGGTGCCGCATCGGATGGAGTTCTCGTCACAGCCTGAGAAGACCCTGCAACGGGCGCTCGGGATCTTGAAAGAACGGGAAGGCTTTGTCGCCGGTGACAAGGTGGTGGTGATCTCAGACGTGCTGGCCGAGTTCAACTCGGACGCGATTCAGCTGCGCCATCTCTCCTGACGGGGCTGTCATCAAACTGACATGGGTCCACGTGGAACGGCCTGTGGATAACCGGCCCGCTTAGAAAGTGACTGCCGAGTAGAGCATCCGGGCGGAAACGAAGATCAGCAGGATCCCGAACGCCCGCCTGAGCGGCAGCGGCGCCACCCGATGTGCCACCTTCACGCCAATCGGAGCGAACAGAATCGCCGCCAGCATGATGGCCGCGAAAGCCGGTAAGTAGACCCAGCCGAACATCCACTCGGCGGGCTCCAATCCCCATCCTGAGAGGATGTAACCGAGCGCGCCGGCGAGAGCGATCGGCACGCCGAGCGTGGATGAAGTGGCGGTGGCCCGATGCACGGGCGTATTGAAGTAGATGAGCGTCGGCACGATCACGTTGCCGCCGCCGATGCCGGCAATGCCGGAGACCAGCCCACCGCCGGTGCCCAGCACGCCGGAAAGCAGGCGACCAGGCTTGGTGCGGTGCGCAGAAGGCTTCCAGCTGGTCAGCATCACGAAGGCCACGAAGAGCAGGAACAGGCCGATGAAGCCACGGAATACCAGGGTTGGCAGCTGCGCGGCCAGGGATCCTGACAGAAAACTGCCTATCACCAGAAAGAACGCCCAGCCTCGAACGATGTCCCAATCCACCATCCTGGCGCGAATTTGCGCGGAGGCCGCGGAGATAGAAGTGAAGACGATGCAGGCCAGCGAGGTAGCCACAGCGATGGCTGTGGCGTCGTGGGGCTCAAAGAGCCCGGCCAGGTCAAACAGCACGATCAGCGCCGGGACGATGACCACGCCGCCGCCGATGCCCAGAAGTCCGCCAAGAAAACCGCTTACCGCGCCGATTGCAACGCAGGAAGAGAAGAACAAAAAGTGATTCAATATGATTAACTTAGGCGAAAGAGCCTGGAGTCTACTGAAGTTGCGTCGACTGCAGCAACGCATCACCGAGCCCTCACACCGGCGCGGCTGTCCCCGTCGGTCTGCTGCCTGCGTGCGCATCCTTCACCGTCTGGCCCTGCTCGTCTCCCTCACCACCTGCTCGGCGCTTGCGATGGCGGCGGAGCGCGAGTTCACCCTGGATAACGGGGACTATTACAAAGGCACCGTGGTGGATGGCTTCCGCACCGGTCAGGGCCTCTATATCTGGGCCGACCAGAGGCAGTACGAAGGCGAGTTCCTGGAAAACCGCATGCACGGCCAGGGCACCTACACCTGGCCCGATGGTCGCACCTACACCGGCAGCTTCGTGGAAGACCGTCGCGAAGGGCAGGGAGTATTGACCTGGCCCAACGGCAACCGCTACGAAGGCGCCTTCCTCGACAACCAGATGCACGGCGCCGGCAAGTTCACCTGGGCCAACGAGGACGCCTACGAGGGCACCTTCGTCGCCGATCAGCGGACGGGAGAAGGCACCTTCACCTGGAGCACGGGCGAGGTTTACACCGGCGAGTTCCGGGAAGGCGTGCCCAACGGCAGCGGTTTCTTCTCCTGGCCTGACGGCAGAACGTTTGAAGGCACCTTCGTCGACGGCATGAAGTCGGGCTACGGCGTGCTCGTGTCCATTCCCAACGACAATCGCTACGAGGGCATGTTCGAGCAGGACGTACGCTCCGGTCTCGGCGTGTTCCGTTCCCGGGACGGCACCATCTACCGGGGCCAGTTCTCCGACGACAAGATGCACGGCTACGTGGTGAAGCAGAGCCCGGAGGGCAACCTGGAGCTGCAGGAATGGCTGCAGGGTGAGCTGCAGCTGACCCGGGCACTGGAAGAGTCTATACGTTGCCAGCTGGTGATTGATGGCGTTGCCTGGATGTTCGAGGCAGACGCCTGCGTGAACGGGCTGGCGCACGGTCGCGGCCTGGCCGCCCGTCTCGATGGGTTGGAGATCATCGTCGATGGCCGGGTAGTGCTCGGCCGGCTGATCGAGGGCGACGTGCTGTCGCTCAGCCTGGAGGGCGACTGATGTCCTCGCTGGCGGAGCAGGCCTACATCGACATTCCCGGCTTCCAGATCCAGAAGGAGCTGGGTCGCGGCGGCATGGCGAGGGTCTATCTCGCCGTACAGCGCAAGTTCGGCCGGCTGGTGGCGCTCAAGGTGGTGAGCGGTGAATTCACCCAGGACACCAAGTTCCGCGAGCGCTTCATCCGCGAGTCGCGGATCAATGCCCGGCTGACCCATCCGAACATCGTGCAGGTCTACGACGTGGGCACCCACGAGAGCTCGCTGTTCCTGGTGATGGAGTACGTCCGCGGCGGCGATCTGAACCAGCGGCTGGAGCGGGGCATGCGGCTCACCGAGCTGGTGAGCGTGGTGAAGGACATGTGCCGGGCGCTCGACTACGCGCACGGCAAAGGCTTCGTGCACCGGGACATCAAGCCGGAGAACATCCTGTTCCGGGAGGACGGCAGCGCTGTGCTTACGGACTTCGGCATTGCTCAGATCACGGACTCCGATGCGACCCTGACTCAGGCCGGCACGGTGGTCGGCACGCCGCAATACATGTCGCCGGAGCAGGCAAGCGGCCGCGAGCTGGACGGGCGCTCGGACATCTACAGCCTGGGCGTGGTGCTGTTCAAGATGCTCACCGGCGATGTGCCGTTCAAGGCGGACTCGGCGGTCAGCGTCGGCATCAAACACCTGCAGGAGCCGGTGCCGCGGCTGCCCAACTACCTGAAAGCGTTTCAGACCGTCATCGATCGATGCCTGGCTAAGCGCCCGGATCAGCGGTTCCAGAATGGCGGCGAGCTGATTGCGGCGCTGGACGAAGTGCAGACGGAAGCAGAGTTGCCGAACGCGACCATACGGGCCCAGGCGGTGAGCACGCAGGAAGTCCGGGCGGTGGGCAGTGATCTCCTGACCACGGCCCGGGATCCGAATCGCAAGGACAGGAACTCAGACCGACGACGGCGGAAGCGTCGGCTCAGGGCGCTGCTGTCGCTGCTGGTGATCGTCAGCATCGGCGCTGGCACGGCTTACGTGGTGCTGGAGCAACCGAGCTGGTCGGTGCGGGTGCTGACCTTTGCCGGGGTGATCGAAGACCCCATGGCCCAGGAGGCCTGGAACAACGCGCAGTCGCTGCATCAGGATCCTAATCAGGGATTGAGCGCCGTGGTGGCGGCTTATCGACGGGTGCTGGATCTGGATCCGGATCACAGTGAGGCGATCGCGGCGATCGGCGGTCTGGAAACCCAATGGCGGCAGTCGTTCAGCGCGGCGCTGGCCCAGAGTGATCTCAGCCAGGCGGAGACGAAGCTCTCCGAGCTCGAGGCGGCGTTTCCGGGTGATCCGGAGCTGGCCTCGCTGAGCGTGGCGCTGGCCGATCGGAGACGAGCGGAGGCCCTGCTGACCAGCACCCAGGCGCTGCTGCGCAGTCACGGCATCTCGGACATTCCTTCGGCGACTGCGGCGATTCAGTCCTACCGTGAGGTCTTAAGGCTGGCGCCGGGCCATCCGGTGGCCATGGGCGAGCTGGATACCATCGCCACCCACTATGCCGGGCTGGCCATGGAGTCCGCAGCGGAAGGCGAGGTGGACAACGCGCTGACGCTGTTGGATCGGGCCAGTGCGGCGAACGCCGGCCTACCGATCCTCGACGACGTTCGCGACAGCATCCGCCAGGCAACAACGCTGCAGGAAGAGATCGCCAACATGCTGCAGCAGGCGGGCGAGCTGCGGGCGGCCGGGACGCTGATCAACCCTCCCGGGGAGAATGCGGCCGAAATCTACCACCGGGTGCTGGCGGCTGATCCTGATAACGTCATTGCGATGCAGGGGCTCAACGAGGTGGAGTCGCAGATTGTCAGCCGCTCCAGCCAACTGATTGCCGCCAGCGATATCCAATCCGTGCAGGCCTTGCTGGACAGAGCGAGTGCGGTGGGGCTGAACCCGGATTCCATCGCCGAAGTGCAGGGCCGGCTGGATGCTGAAGTCGCTCGGCTCGCCAACGTGCAGACTGGCCTCGAACGGGCGCAGCTGCTGCTGGCCCAGGGCTTCATCACCGCCCCGCAGCCGGAAAACGCGGTGGCCGTGCTGCGTGAAGTCGAGCGGCTGGATCCCGGCAACGAGCAGGCAGCCGCTTTGCTGCAGGCAGCCGCTGAGCGCCTGGCGGCGGTGGCTCAGGAGGCCTACGGGGTGGGCATGGTCGAAGAAGCGCGCCAGTATCTGGAACTCGCCCTGACCGTCACCCCGGACGTGAGCGAGTGGAGAGCCCTCAGGGCGACCTGGAATCAAGATAACAATAATGCCGCAAGTCTCTGATATTAAAATATATATCACGCTAGACGACGAGCAGATTCCGCTTACCGAAAGCACCACCATCGGCCGGCAGCTCGATAACGATCTGATGATCGCCGGCGAGGATGTGCTCGATTTTCACCTGCGCCTGGAGCCCACGGATCGGGGCGCCAGAGTCTTCCCGCTGGGCGAAGCCAGCCTGATCGTCAACGGCGCCGACTGGGAGGACCCGGTGGATCTGGTGGCCGGCGATCGGCTGCTGGTTGGCTCGACGGAGATCCTGGTCAGCGCCGAGCGACAGGCACCGCCGCAAGCAGACGAGTGGTGGCTGCACGCAGATCGGGACGAATCAATCTATAAGGTCACCGGCACTCTGGATGCCGGGCGCAGCGACGACAACGAGATCCTGCTGCTCGATGACCACATCTCCCGCAAGCACGCTCGCTTCATGCTGCAGGATGGTGTGGTCTGGGTGCAGGACCTGCGCTCTGCGAACGGTACCTACGTGAATGGTGAACGGCTCACTGGCGGCGTTCGGCTCTTTCACGGCGATGAGGTGAGCTTCGATAACCTGCGTTTCCAGCTGGTCGGCAAAGGTCAGGACCTTACGCCGGTACGGCAGGCGGAGAGCGTCACACAGGTGGCGCTGATCAAAGAAGCCCCGGAAAGCGGCTACGAGACCACGGAGTTCTCGCTCTCAGACTCGAAGAGTGACGTGCCGCTGGTGATGCCGGAGGTGAGCGAAACGGGTGCTTTTCTGCTCGGGGTCAGCGAGCCGGTCAGCGGCTACACCTTTCGCACGCGGATCGGTGCGACGACTATAGGTCGGGATGAAGACTGCGACGTGGTGATTCGGGACCCGACGGTTTCGGCTCGGCACGCGGAGATCGTCGTTCGCCCGGAGACCACAACCATCACCAACCTGATGGCCACCAACGGCACCCGGGTGAACGGCCAGCAGATCCAGAACTCGGAACTGGTGGATGGGGACGTGCTCCGAATCGGCCAGGTGAATCTGGTCTTCAAGGACGTACCTTCCCTGGTCGAGGAGCGCTCCCTGCTGGGCAAGCTGCAGTGGATTCTGCTCGGCGCATCGCTGCTGGTAGCGCTGGGACTGATCTGGCTGATCGGCTAAGCTCGTCCTTCATAGTTTCTCACTTATTCAGTTTTTTCGATTTGAGGCACGAACGTGGGTGTAAAGATACCTTTCAAGCGGGAACTCGAGTTTGAGTATGGGGCGGTAGAGCAGGTGGAGCCGGGTATCCGCCGGGTGATCGCCAACAACCCGAGCCCTTTTACCCATTACGGCACCGGCACCTACATCCTCGGTACCGGCAAGGTGGCGGTGATTGATCCCGGCCCCGCCGACCCGGCACACATCCAGGCGATCATGGATGGGCTCGACGATGGCGAGACCATCAGCCACGTGCTGGTGACCCACACGCACATGGATCATTCTCCGGGCTGCGCGCTGCTGAAAGACCACAGCGATGCACCCACCTACGCCTTCGGCCCGCACGGCGCCGGCAAGCTCGAGGAAGGCGTGCCGGTGGAAGAGGGTGGCGACATGGAGTTCCGGCCGGACGAGCTGGTGACCCATGGCGACGTGCTCGCAGGGGACGACTGGTCTGTCGAGTGTGTCTACACCCCTGGTCACACCTCGAATCACATGTGCTTTGCACTCCGCGAAGCCAAGGCGCTGTTTACGGGTGACCACGTCATGGGCTGGTCCACCAGCATCATCTCGCCGCCGGATGGGGACATGATGGCGTACATGGTGAGCCTGGAGCTGCTGTTGGAGCGGGACGACCGGGTCTACTGGCCGACCCACGGACCGGCCATCACCGAGCCGCATGAGCATGTGAAGGCGTTCATCGAGCACCGCAAGGAGCGGGAAGCGCAGATCATGAAGTGCGTGGAAGAGGGTGTGGGTGTGATTGGGGATATGGTGCCGTTGATGTATCGGGATACGCCGGAGTATCTGTATCCTGCAGCTGCAAGGTCGACGATGGCGGCAGTGGAGTATCTGGTGAAGCGTGGCGCGTTGAACGCGAGTGATGGGGTTTCGCTGACGTCGACCTACACTAAGGCACGTTAGGTTTCCCTGCCTGCGTTGTGCGGGAACTGGCCTCTATAGCCAATCTCTTGGCGGCAAGAAGTCGGTGAGCAGAGCGTCCTCAGGCGTGCCTGGTTCTGGGTGATAGTCGTACTTCCAGACCACCAGCGGTGGTAGAGAGGCAAGCACCGACTCGATCCGTCGGCCACTCTGGATGCCGTACTTAGTGCCGCGATCGATCGCCAGATTGAACTCCGCATAGCGACCGCGTCTGTAAAGCTGCCAATCGCGTTCCCGTTCGCCGTAGTCTGATTGCATCCGCTTTTCGAAGATCGGTCTATAAGCGGGTAAAAAGTGGTCGCCTACGGAACGGGTGAAGTCGAATGCGGCCTCGAATCCACCTTCGGTCCAGTCATCGAAGAACAGCCCGCCGATGCCACGGCACTCCTGCCGGTGACCCAGATAGAAGTACTCGTCGCAGGCCACTTTCATCGCGCCGTAGTGTTCGCCAGCAGCTTCCTTCGCCTGGCTGTGCCAGTGCACGCAGTCTTCCTCGAATCCATAGTAAGGAGTGAGATCGAAACCACCACCGAAGTACCAGACCGGTTCCTCCGCATCGACGAAAAAGAACCGCAGGTTGGCGTGGGTGGTGGGCACGTACGGATTCGTCGGGTGCACGATCAGTGAGATCGCAGTGGCCTCGAATCCGTGACCGGCCAGATGAGGGTTTCGCTCGGTGGCTGCGGGCGGCAGGGAGGCACCTTTGCTGTGAGTGAACTGCACCGCCGCCTTGTCGATTCTGGCCCCGGCTTCGAGCACCCGCGGACGGCTTAGCGCTCCGTTCTCGCCTGGCACATCTTCCTTGATGAACTCGACTTCTCCGTCAAGCGCTTCCAGAGCGCGGACGATCTCGTCCTGCAGGTTCATGAAGTAATCGCGGACGGGTTCGATGGCCGGTTTCATAGTCAGGAGTCCAGAAGTCAGAAGCCGGGCATTATGCCCGGTTGGCAGCCCATTTTGATTGTGGATATCCGAAGTGGTTAACCGCCAGCGGCGGTGGCGCCCATTCGGGCCTCCGGGACGATGCGTTCCTGGCCGGAGTAGATGTCTGACTCCACCCGTGGGAGCTGCACCATGATCGCTACACCCGATCCATCGGCAAGATTCATTGCCCGGACAAAGCCGCCGTGTGCTTCGGCAATGATGCGTACGACGTATAGGCCCAGCCCGAAATGCAGTCGATTTTGTGGTCCACGATGACTGACCATTGAGTCGAAGAGAGAACCTTCTGACTGATCGGGCAGGGTGGGGCCGCGGTTAGCCACCGTGATCTGGCAGGCTCCTCGATGCGCATCGAGTTGCACCCGAATCGGGCTGTCGCTGCGGTGGAAGTCGATGGCATTGTCGATGATCTTGTCCATCAGCTGCTCGATCCGGAAGTCGGATACCTCGGCGAGCACCGGGCGGCCAGGGCCGCGATAAATGAACTCAGACTCCGGGTGAGCAACGCTGCAGTTGGCGACGTAGCTCTGCAGCAACTGATCCAGGTCAATCACCTCCATGTCCTCCGCTTCCAGAGAGTCTTCCAGATTGGCGGCGTCCGCCAGGTTCTGAACGATGGAGCCGATTCGTGTCACGCCGCGTTTGGCGCTATCGAGGTACTTGCTATCGCGGACGTCCGGATTCTCCTCTGCGAGATTGTGCAGAGAAGTGGCCAGGGTGTTCAGCGGGTTGTTGATCTCGTGGCGCAACGTACGCGGCATGTTCTCCAGGAAGGTATTGTGCTGGTGCAGCTTGGAAAGCATGTTCGAGACGCTCCGGGCCAGATCGCCAATCTCGTCGCCCGCGGTCATCTCGGACTCGAGGAAGCTGGTGCGCAGCCGTCCGTACTCGTCGATGGCGCGAGATGCTTCACGGCGCAGGTTGCGGATTCGCCAGGCCAGGCGGCCGGCGAACGCCACCAACGCGATAAAGACAATGAACAGGCTGGCCACGGACAGCAGCACCACCTGCTCCAGCGCAGAACGCTGGAAAGAGAGGATGTCATCGATGTTCTGCTCTACCACAACGGTGCCGATTACCGAGTCCGTGGAGACAATAGGGTGGGCGGCCATGATCACTTCGTCGGATTCGGAGAGGCTGCGGCGGATGGTGATGGGGTCGCCGGTCAGCGAAGTGGCGATGGCATCGTCCGCCGCTGAATCTGGCGTTGGCCCCACGCCCTGGGGCGGTTCGTACTCTTCGAATGTGGTCAGGTAGTGGATGACTGGCCGTACCTGATTGAACAGGTCGCGGAACAGGCGGAAGCGCGTGTCACCCTGCTCGCTCGGGGTGACGACGAGGCTGGTGCCCGTTTCTGCGCGTACCCGCTTTTCCGCGTCGATCACGAGGATGCGGGCGCCCGAATATCCCAGGCCCTGGATGATGTTCAGAAGTTCCGGCGAGCGGAGCACCACCAGGTTGAAGCTCTCTTTGCCGGCGGTGGGAAGCGTCTGAGTGGTACGGACGATGGCCCGGGTGTCCGGGTCGTCCACGTCCACGAAGCTGATGCCGAAGTACCGAGACGAGCCAAGCAGCGCCAGTGGCAATCTAAACTCGAGTCGATGGCCTTCCTCTGTGGGCTGCAGGTAGCCCTGCACGGAAGGGATGGGTGAGCCGGTTGCGGCAAACCGCCAGTCGGCGTCCATCTCGTAGGCAGTGGTCACACCTTCACCAGGAAAGGTGATGTTGATCCGACCATCCTCCCCATCGGCGCGGATGAAATCGAGGCGCACATGATCTGCGTTGTCGAGCCGCAGGTAGTCCGGATCCCGGTAGATGGCGTCTGGGTCCTGGATATTCATGTAGACGTGCAGCTGCCCGCCGCGCTCACCGAGCAGCAGCTCGAAGTTGCCGTCCGCCAGCGGATCGTCGGTGCCGAAGAGAATCAGCTTGTCGGCTAGCTCATCGCCCCAATCGGTAACGTCGCCATCGAGGCGAACCGGATTCTGCAACGGATGGGCGTAGAGCGATTCGAAGTCTTCGATGGTGACCGGCAGGTCGTTGAAGAGGTCCTCGCGGCCGTTGAAAAGGGTGGAGATTCCCTCGGCGGTCAGCAGCTGGGCGTGCGACTGGCCCTGGATCAGCAGCCGCTCCATCTCAACCAGCTGCCGGTAGCCGAACAGCGGAACGATCAGCAGGGTAAGACCCAGCAGCATCAGCTTGGTGCCGAGCCGGGGTCCGCGGATGGCGCTGAATAGCTTCACGTCAGTACCGTATCAGCCGTGTCCGCTGGCTCAATCCGACCAGCGGTATCCGAAGCCGTATTCACTCTTGATTGCCGAGAAGTCCGGATCGAGCTTCTCGAACTTTTTGCGGATGTTGCGCATGTGAGTGTTGATGGTGTTGTTGGTCACCAGGGACTGCATGGTGGCGTTCATCAGGGTTTCGTAGGAGACAGCGTGACCCGGCTGGCGGACCAGCTTGGCCAGCATTCGGAACTCGGTGCCGGAGAGGTCGATACGTTCGCCTTTCCAGGAGGCAAGCAGCGCATCCTGATCCAGAGTCAGATCGCCAATCTTCTTGGCAGTAGGCGATTCAGCCTGATCCTGCTCCTCGCGGAACTCGTTGATTCTGAGCAGGCTGGAGATGCGCTCGGCGAGGTAATCCAGGCTGATGGGCTTCGGCAGGTAATCCCAGGCGCCGAGGCGAAGGCCGGAGATTTTGTCGATCTCGTCAATTCGTTCGGTCAGGAAGATGACCGGCAGGCTGGGCGCGCGGGTCAGGAGATCACGGCAGAGCTGAAAACCACCATCTACCTCCTCGCCGAGGATGATGTCGAGGATTACCAGGTCCGGCAGAGACTGATCGAAGCCTTCCAGGGCCTCGTCTCGACTGCCGTAGGCAGATACCTGATAACCCTTCTTGGTGATCGCGTCCGTGTAGTTGGCGCGCTGATCCGGGTCGTCCTCTACGATCGCAATTGTCTTTGCCATCAGCCACTTACCTCCTGGGGGTGCGCGGATTGTAGCCTGAAAAGCGTGATTTCGCGCGGATTGGCGCTGGGAGCCACATCCCATTCCAAAGTTTCTCCATCATAGCGGAGCCTGGTTCCATTTTTCGTCCGCCTCTGGTGCAGATGGCTCGGCTCTAATGGGCGCCATGAATGTATTTGTTCCTGTATCTGAAGAGCTGATGGATCGGCTTGGCCTGTCGCCGGATGACCTGGTGCCGTTCGAGCTGGAGTACGAGATTCTGCGGCCCGGTGAGGGATTCGACGTCCTCGATGCACCGGCTGAGATTGCCGCTCCGGCCTGAGAGCCTTCACTACTCAGCTTTGGCGCTGGTCGGGAAAGCCGTTAAGGTACGGCGATCCTGAAACGCCCGTGATGGGCTCGAGCGCGCCGAATTGACTGATCCTCTCGTTTCCCTCTGGGACACTCTAGCGGCCATGGAGTGGCTGGAATTCACCGGTCTGGCCTCCGGTCTCCTCTGCGTCTGGCTGCTGATTCGGCAGAACATCTGGACGTTCCCCATCGGCCTCATCTACTCGGTGGTCTCCGTGGCCGTATTCATCGAGGCCAAGCTCTACGCGGACGTGCTTCTGTCGGGCTACTACGTGCTGATGAACGCATACGGCTGGTACTACTGGCTTTATGGCGGGGTGCGCACCGTCAGCGATGATCTACCGGTGACGAAAACACCGCAGCAGACGGCTATGGTGCTGGCAGTGATAACCGCTCTGGCCATCGGGGTGATGGGTTGGTTCTTCGATACCCAGACGGATGCCGACTTCCCCTACTGGGACAGCGCCACCACCTGCATGAGCTTCGCAGCCATGTGGATGACAGCGCGCAAATACATCGAAAACTGGATCGTCTGGCTGGTCGTGGACATCATCGCGACGGCGATCTACTACGTGAAGGGCATTCACTTCTACGCCATCCTCTACGGCGTGTATCTGGGCATGGCAATCATGGGCTGGCGGGCATGGCAGCTGACGATGATGAAGCAATCGGCCGGGCGAGCGAGTCCTGCCGGATCCTCTGCCTGACGGGGCCTGAATCCTCGGGCAAGACGACGCTGGCGGAAGCGTTGTCAGCGCGATTTGGTGCGCGTCTGGTACCGGAGGTTGCACGCTCGTACCTTACCGGTCGCTCAGATTACGCTGCGGAAGACGTTCTTGAGATCGCAAGACAACAGGTCGCTGCGGAAACCCTCACGCTTTCGGAGACGCCTGGCCTGGTGGTGTGCGACACGGACCTGCTGGTGATTCAGGTCTGGTGGCAGGAACGGTTCGGCGACCTGCCGGAGGAACTTGTAAACATGCTTGGTGCGCAGAGCGAACGTGCCTATCTACTGATGCAACCGGATCTGCATTGGGAAGAAGATCCGCTGCGAGAGAACCCAACGGACCGCGACCGACTTTTTCTGGTGTATCAGACGTTGCTGGCGACGGGCACGATGCGCCACCAGGTGGTTGCAGGTACTGGAGAGGCTCGCCTTCAGGCTGCTGTTGAAGCCGCGCAGTCGCTGATACCGAGCCTGTCAGCTCATTAGCGCGGCCAGCTTTTCCTTTGAAGTGCTGATCTGCTCTTCTATCTCCTCGCGGGTGTTGCCGTGATGCCGTTCCGCCCAGGCCCAGGCGAACTCCCTCAGCCAGAAGGTAAGTAGGCAGGATTCCAGCCGGGCCTGGTCCACAGAGTCTTCCGCCCAGAGGCCGATGAGCATCTGAAGCGAATTTTCCGGCAGCCCCAGACCCTGGTGCAGGGTCACCAGATCGAACAGCGGATCGTTCTGCCCGAGCCACTCCCAGTCCAGCGTGACCCAGCGATCCGGGGTGTTCTGGATGACGTTCCAGGGGTTCAGGTCGTTATGGCAGGTAACGGTTTGCGCTGGGCGCCAAGGGCCATCGGCCAGCTTGCGGAGAGGAATCGGCGCGTTGCCTTCGGCCAGGTACTCGCGAGATAGCGCGTAGGGGTCGTAATGTCGACCAGATTGCGGCAACGCAGCGTGCAAGGTCCGGAGATACTTGGCGATGGAAGCCAGCGGTGGGGCAGAGTCCGCCAGAAGCGCCCCAGGTACGTAGCGGGTGAGAAGATTGCCGGTTGCCGCGTCCAAAGCGACCAGATCCGGAATAGCGAGTCGCTTCTGATTCTGCGTATAGAAGCTGAACTCCAGTTCTCGGTCGATGAAACTGCGGGTGCGCGAGGGGAGGCGAATCACATACTCGGATTCCTGGTAGGTGAAGCGGTAGTTGTCATTGCTGTAGCCGCCGCTGAGGTACCCAAAGTCAGTGATCTGCTCTGGCTGCCATTCGGGCATCAGGCCGATAAGAGCTCCTCGGATCGCGTCTGCCGGTGGTGAGTGCTTTGGTCTATCGTGCATCTGGCAAGGGTCTGGAAGACCGCCGGCGTCGTCAAGCAGTGCAGGTGTCCCGGGGTTGCTAGAATCGAGCTATGGAAGTAACTCTCACCCGTTTCGTGCACGCGCTGAGAAGTGCCGAGCTGCCGGTATCACCGGCAGAGACGCTTGATGGTTATGAAGTGCTGCGGCATGTCGGCATCGCCGATCCGAAACTGCTGGAGAACTCGCTCGCGCTCGTGCTGGCCAAGACGGTGGATGAGAAAGTCCGGTTTGCGGAGTGTTTTCAGCGGTTTTTCCATCAGCTGGCGTTCCAGCAACCGGCAAAGCGCTCGATGCTGCGCTCGGTGGATCCTGGAGCTCTTATTGAGAGCGTGTCGCAAGCGGGCAGCGAGCCGCTAACGGATGTGATTCGCGCCATCGTGAACGACGAGCGAGACGCAGTGGCTTGGCGTGTCCAATCGGAAGCGGAGCGATTGCATCTGGATGAGATGCAGACGCTGCGCGATAAATCGCGCTACGTGAGCGCCATAGCTCGAACGCTGGGCGTTGAGGACCTGGAGCGCCTCATCACTGCGAGTGAATCACTTCCCGATGATCAGCTTGGCGCGCTGCGCTATCTCCGGCAGTACATCCAGGAACAGGTTCGTGAGTACGTGGACGCCCAGTACGAGCTCAATGTGGATGCATCCGGGAAACGGGCGCTGCTCGAAGCGGCGCTAAGGAGCAATCTGGATCAGCTGCAACCGGACTACTACGGAGAAGTGGATCGGGTGGTTGCCAAGCTGGCAGATCGATTGGCGCAACAGCATCGCCGGCGGCGGAAGAAGGCACAACGAGGCGTGCTGGATGTGAAGCATACGATCAGAGAGAACCTTGCCTACGATGGAGCACTGTTCAATCTGCGCTGGCGCACCCGGCGCGTCGAGAAATCGAGCGTTTACGTCGTCTGCGATGTCAGCAACTCGGTAGCCAGCATCGCGCGTTTTCTGCTGTTGTTTCTGCACGGCCTGACGGAGGTGCTGCCGCAGGTGCGAGCATTCGCCTTCTCCAACCGGTGCGGAGAGATTACGGAGCAGTTTCGAGCGCACGGCGTAGAGCGCGCCGTGGAAGGGGCGATGTTCGATTGGGGCAAGGGCTCGACGGACTATGGCCGGGCGTTGCTCGATTTTCGGGACCTGGTACATCAGGATCTCGACCACCGCAGCACCCTGATCTTTCTAGGGGATGCTCGGGGCAACTACTTCGAACCGCGGGTGGATGTGTTGAAACACCTGAGTCAGCGGGTGAAGCAGGTGTTCTGGCTCAATCCGGAAGACAGAGATCGATGGGGGGAAGGGGACTCCGACATGCGGCGGTATGCGGCGCATTGCCTGCGGGTGGATGTCTGTCGTGGGCTCAAGGACATTGAGCGGTTTGCGGACAGGCTGCTGGCCGCGACCCGCTGAAGCGCTCTCTTCAGTTGATCCCGACCAGGTAAGAGAGAGTCGGTCCGATCTCGCCGTGAAGCACGACATCCGCGATGCCGTCCAGCGGCGTCTCTTCCCGATTGAGGATGGCCAGCTTGGCCCCCAGCTGCTTCGCGTACTCCGGGAACCCCGCGGCAGGGTAGACAATCAGCGTTGAACCTGTAGCGATCATCAGATCGCACTGCTCGGTCATGATCTGAGCGCGGCGCATCGCTTCCTCAGGCATTGCCTGACCGAAAGAAATCGTCGCTGTCTTGATGATGCCGCCACAGCGGGAACAGGGATCGATACGTTGTTGCTGTTCGAATTGCTGCTCTAAATCTGCCAGCTCGTAACGCATCTCGCAGGAAAGACATCGGGCGTAACTGGTATTGCCGTGCAGTTCGATCACCTGGTCATCGGGAACACCCGCGTTCTGGTGGAGGTTGTCGACGTTCTGCGTGATCACGCCGGCACATTTACCCATCTCGACCAGCTTGGCGATGGCCAGATGGCCCTTGTTGGGCTCTGCGCCTTCCATCTTCATCTCACCGGAAAACTTGCGGCGCCATTGCTCTGAGCGGGCTTCTTCGCTTCTGAGGAACTCCTCGAAGTAGACGGGCTTCATTTTCTCCCAGATGCCGGTGCCCTGGCTGCGGAAATCGGGAATGCCTGACTCTGTACTGATGCCCGCGCCGGTGAAGAAGACGATGTTCGAAGCCGAATCAACTAATTCGGCAAGATCATTGATGTTTCCTTGCATTTTAAGTGGCGCACTGCTCTTTCGATATGACAAGAGTATTACGAACGGCTCATAGAGTCTGCCAACAGTTCGTGAGATAGATAGTAGATGCGACCTCAAGGCTCAGAAGATCGTGCGTATTGCACGACCAGAAGCATACATTCCCTGTTGTTCGACACTGCAGTCTCACGTTCTTCATCCATCGCCGTAGTGGATGGGAGAGGTTGGTCGTATCGAGAGCTTGCCAATGCCGTCGGCGCTTTCTCAGATAACCTTATCAACCGAGGTGTCGCCCGGGGTGACAGGGTCGCGGTATATCTTGAGAACTCGGTTGAGTCCGTTGTTGCGCTTCATGCCGTATGGCGAGCTGGAGCAATAGCTGTCCCTGTAAATCCAACTCTAAAGACGAAACAGGTTAGACACATTGTGTCCGATGCGGGGTGTTGTCTGTTGATTAGTGCGGATCGGATTGCGCGCAAGATAGATCGGCAAGCACTTCCAAGTATTGAGTTCATTTCGGTCGAGCTGTGCGATGAGTCGGAAGGTTCATTCGAGATGTTAGAGATCGCAACAGGCGGCGACGCAGCAGCGATTCTGTACACGTCAGGTTCCACAGGTGCGCCGAAAGGAATAGTGGTATCTCACGCCAACCTGCTGTTCGGCGCGATGATAGTCGCCGGTTACCTTGAAATTCTTCCAGAAGACCGAGTCCTGTGTTTGCTGCCTTTCAGCTTCGACTACGGACTGAACCAGCTTCTTTCGATGTTCTGGGTCTCGGGCACGTGTGTGATGCAACGCTCGTCACTTCCTGCTGATGTATCTAGGGCGATAGAGGCGCAGCAAGTAACCGTTCTGGCGGGTGTCCCCTCGCTTTGGGCGCAGTTACACAGCAGATATTCTCCGTTCTTTAGCGGTGAATACCCTTCGTTGCGGATCATCACCAACTCTGGTGGTCGCATGTCCAGTTATCTATTGAACGAATACAGAAGGCGATTCCCGGCGTTAAAGATCTACCTCATGTACGGACTTACGGAGGCTTTTCGATCTACCTATCTAGATCCTGACGAGCTTACAGCGAGACCTGACTCGATCGGCAAAGCGATCGATCTGACCGAGGTTCTCACGATCAATGAGGAAGGCGCTCTTTGTGGGCCCGGAGAAACAGGAGAGTTAGTGCACGCGGGACCGACCGTTGCGCTCGGGTATTGGCAGCGTCCGGAGGAGACGGAACGGGTATTTCGGGTACATCCGTTCAACGGAGCGGAAGGCGAAAAGGTCGTCTACTCTGGTGATCAAGTGCGTTCCGATGAGGCTGGCTTCCTCTATTTCGAAGGCCGGCGCGACGCCATGATCAAGACTAAGGGTTATCGAGTAAGCCCGGATGAAGTAGAAGAGGCGATTTACGGATCTGGATTGGTCGAAGAAGCCGTCGTGGTCCCACAGAACGACGAGAGAGAGGGGCAGATTATCGTCGCCCACCTGGTGCCGGGAGAAGGAGACTGGAACAGCCTTCTAAAACAACTGCGTGGTTATTGTCGCGATGATTTGCCGTCATATATGGTTCCTGCGCGCTTTGTCCGGCACGACACGCTTCCACGCACAGCATCTGGCAAGTTCGACCGACAGGAGATCGCCTCGTGGTGAGCTCGGTCTGTGCTTCATTGGAGGAGTTGCTTGAACCTCAGGAGCGGTTCGAAAGCCTGAGAAAAGATACAGTGTTGCGGTCGGGCAAACACCTTTGTGATCTTTCGTATGCAAATCCTGAAAGTGGCCCAACCGACGAAGTACGTGCCGCTATAGCTGACGCGTTGAACTCGAATCGCGCTCTTGATCTTCAATACACACCTTACGGCGGGGCGACGATATCGCGGAGGCTGATAGCTCAGCATCTGCGTCGCACGCACGGACTAGAGTTTGGTTGGCGTTCAGTGAATCTGACTCCCGGCGCGATGTCCGCGCTCAATATGCTGTTCCGATTGGTTAGGGCGAAGCGTACAGGTCCCGCCGAAGTCATTGTCCCAGTTCCTTGTTGGATGGATTACCCGCTCTACCTTCACAACCTCGGCCTGACATGCAAATTTGTGCCGCTGCGAAAAGGGTCTTTCTCTCTAGATCTTGAAGCCATAGAGTCCCAGCTGAACGAAAACACTTGCGCCATCATTATCACTCAACCAGCTAATCCGACCGGCAGAGTTTACGAGGCGAAGGAGTTGCAGGCCCTGTCGAGATTACTTTCGTCACAGCGCCAGCCACCGATGCTCATCAGCGACGAGTCTCACCGCGACGTTGTTCCTGAAACCATCACAAAACTTGTATCGCCATCGGCGTTCTATCCCAACACTTGTGTCGTGTATTCCTTCGGGAAGCATCTCGCTCTCCAGGGGCAACGGCTCGGATATGTGGCGGTGTCTCCAGACTTCGAGAATGCTGCTCAATTAGCAAGTGATCTAGAGCGCTGGGCAAGGATTATGGGTTTCTGCACTCCAACGGCATTGATGCAGAAGGCTGTTCGGAAACTTCTTGGTGTAGTTCCTGATTGGGAAGATCTGATCGCCAATCGCGATTTCGCATTCTCTTACTTGGAGGAGCAGGGAATTGATTACGTTCGATCTGACGCTACCTATTTCGTGTACTGTGCTGCGCCGGGATGGGATGACTTTAAGCTGGCGGAGCAACTAGCCGAAAGGCATGTTCTCGTGCTTCCTGGGCCGGTGTTTCACCATCACGGCTACTTTCGTATCTCTCTCACGTCTGCTGACGAGTCTCTCAGGTCGGCCTTGCCGACGATTGCTGAGACAGTTCAGGAGAAACAGTGACGGATCTTCACAGTCAATGGCCTACTGTTACGAACTGGGTTTGGTTTGAGAATCAACTTGTTCGCGGAGACGAACTTAACTGTGGACCTGATCTGAGCAAGTTCGAAGCATGGGGACAGTTCGCGTACCGCAGGAATCTGGAAGACGGGACGCAACTTCTAGCTCGCGATCTTCTTGGTGTGAACAAGCTGTTCTTCGGTTTAGCTAATGGAGAGGTTGTGTCCTCCAACTACTTCGGATGCCTCGTTGATCAGGGCATCCCCATTAAAAACATCGTCTCGGTGCCACCTGGACACGTCGTAAAAGTTGATCCGCATCAGCGCAGTCTCACTTCCCATCAGTTCAAAAAGCTAGGTTTCGGTTCGCGCAGCGAGATGGGACGAGAGGAAATCGGCGAGGCAATAAGAAGCGAACTGGACGAGACTTTTAAGAGGCTCAAGGTCGCAATCGGTGACCGGCCGGTAATCGTGACGCTCTCGGGTGGCTTGGATAGCACGACAATCGCTGCACTTGCGAAGCAGCACCTGAGAGACGTGCGCGCAGTGACCTTCCATCTGGACATGGGTGCACGCGACGACGACCCAGACAGCGATCTTGTGCATGCAGAGATAGCGGCATCGGAGTTGGGAATTCCTCTGGAAGTAGTGACCGTCGGAGCTGACGAACTTCTGCAACTCATCGACCTGACGCTCATATACGGACAGGACTGGAGAGATTTCAACGTTCATTGCGCCTTGGTCAACGCGGCAATTGGCGAGAGCCTGCAGAAAAAGATCGAAGGCACACAACCCGTGCTCCTGACAGGGGATGCAATGAACGAGCTAATGGCCGACTACGAGGAAGAGCAGTACGCCGAGCGTGTCTACTACTCGCTACCTCGTTTGACGAGGCCGAAACTGAGGAAATATCTCACGCAGGGACTCGACGCCGGGGATAGGGAGGTAGGTGTTTACGCCAGTTTCGGGATCGACGTCATTCAGCCTTACACGCTTTGCGCGGAGGTCTACGCGTCTTGTCCGGATGCGCTGGTTGAGAGCGATGTGGCTAAGAAAGAACTTGTGGAGTCGGTCATGGGCGGCTCCATACCAGAAAACGTATACCGGCGCCCGAAGGTTCGTGCGCAGGTTGGGAGCACCAAGGGAGATTCTGGTGTTCTAGCGCTCCTTGCAGAGGAAGGAATCGATCAGGATTGGCTGTTAAAGAGGTTTTGTACGCTGGTTGGGATATCCCAGCTGGAGACTTCGACGTTAATCCGTGCAGGAAAGTACAAATCAACCAGTTCGTATGTTTGGTGACGACATGAATGATCAAATTTCGGTGCAACTAGTAGCAACAATGTTCGAGGCGTTTCTTCAAGAGAATTTTGACGTTGATCTTGAGGATGAATTCTACCGACGTCAGGTGAATCTCTGGGAAGAAGGTTTCGTTGATTCTGCAGGAGTTGTCGAGGTGATTGAGTTCCTAGAGGAAACTTACGGCATGGAAATGCCCGATGATCTTCTGTTTGACCCTAGATTCACCAGCGTTGACGGGATCGCCGAACTCATTGCGAACCTGCTACGAGATCTGGATTCAGGGCAGGCAGAGTTGGTGGGATGACCGCCGAGGACTTTACCTTCTCAAACTTGACCGAGCGACAGAAGCTCCTCTGGGTCGAGTACGCCCTAGATACTGAAGACGTCTCCAACAACATGGTGATGACCTTTCAGATCAATGGACCTGTTGACAGTGGCCGCTTTGAAGCGGCAGTTGTGGCAGTTGTCCAGCAATCTGAAACGCTGCGTCTGGTCTTTGATGATCACAGCGGTTCTCCCGTGCAGATGCTCGGTTGTGATTCTAAGGTGTATCACGAGTTTCGGGACCTTCGTCAGTGGTCTGCCTCAGAACAGAGAGACTGGGTGGACAAGCGATCGTCTCTTAGCTTTGATTTGAAGATTCGTGGTTACGATTCCGTACTTCTTCACGTCGGAAATGAACAGTTTGTGTGGTATCTGTGTATACACCACATTCTGACCGATGGTCATTCGTTCAGTGTCCTCTACCGCAAAGTTCGGGATGAGTACAAGGAGCCTAACGGCGACCGAAGCACTCGCTCGATAACTCAGTACAACGATCAAGAACGCGAGTACTTGCGCTCGAAAGCCTTCTCCCGAGACCGAGAATATTGGAAGTCTGAACTGTCGGAGGTCGTTCCGGTATTTGCACCCAATCGTAGAGTTTCGAATGGAAGTGGCCGCATTCTTCGGAAGACACTTCTTCTGAGTGAACAGAGTTCACGGAGATTGACAGCGATCGCAGCGTTTTCTGAGTTGCGGCTATTCGGCGAGGGCTTGTCCAGGTTTGTCGTCCTGCTGAGTTTGTTCTCCGTTTTCCTCAGTCGCGCAGGTGGAGAAGCGCGAGTTTCTATCGGATTTCCCACGCACAATCGATCCAACAAGAAGTTGAAGGAGATTCTTGGCCCGGTCCTGGATCTTGGCGTGCTCCGAACGAATGTTGATCAGGATGGTTCTTTTTTAGAGCTTGCGATGGAGATTCGGCAAGTACTTGTATCGATCGTCAAACACTCCAGGTATTGCTTGAGTAATCCAGCAAGGACGCCCAATTTCCACGCGATGCTCAACTACAACACAGCACAGTTCGAACCATTTGATGGATTCGAGACAGTTGTGGAGTCATTCAGCGGAGCCCACTCCAAATATTTCTGCTCGACGCGCACTCATCGTTCACCTGACGCACTTTCACTGCAATGTAGTGACTTTGCCGGATCTGGTCGGTTGAAGCTTGACTTTGATTTCAGCTCTTCCTATTTCGACAATGTCGCAACGGAAAGGGCCGTAGCGCAGTTTCGCTCTGTGGTTGAATCATGTTTTTCAGATCCAATGATGCAACTGCGGAAGATAGACATTCTGACATCAGAAGAGCGCACGATCCTGAAGCGCGTAAACGCGACTGATGGGAAGCAACCCTGTCAAAGCGACACGATTGCAAGCCTTTTCTTGCTTCAGGCGAGGCAGTATCCAGACAAATTGGCGCTAGTTGACGGAATCGAGAAACTCACCTATTCGGAACTCGATGTGGCTTCGGATGATCTAGCGATCAGGCTACGATCGTCGGGGGCAACCGAGTCCGATGTGGTAGCAATTTGCCTTAGACCTTCCATTGATCTTTACGTTGGTCTGCTGAGCATATTGAAGATAGGGGCCATCTACCTTCCTGTTGATCCTGACTACCCTGTGGATCGAATCAGTTTTATGTTTGAGACTAGCTTGCCGAAACTGGTGTTGACGCACACCGAGTTAGCGGGTTTGGTCGGACGTTCTACAAATGTGGTTCTGATAGACGACGTTTCACCTTCGGTGCCATCTATATCCGCACTCGAACCGCAAAACGATGCTCACGATTCCCTCTATCACCTTTACACATCAGGCTCTACTGGCCAGCCAAAAGGGATTGTCGGAAGCCAGAGAGCGACCATCAACAGACTTCAATGGATGTGGGATACATTTCCGTTCGAAGAGTGCGATGTCTGCTGTCAGAAGACTACGCTCGGCTTCGTCGATTCGGTTTGGGAGATATTCGGCCCCTTGCTACAAGGGATTAAAACCGTAGTTATACCTACGGCAGATAGGGGGAACCCTCGGGTACTTCTTGACCATTTATCTAGATTCGGAGTGACGAGAGCAGTCTTCGTGCCTTCACTCCTAGCCGCGATAGTCGATGAGATGGATCAAGGCTATTCGGAGGATCTGAGCAGATTAAGCCTCTGGATTGTCAGCGGGGAACCGCTACCGAAATCCCTTGTCGAGAGATTCCGTAAGATCTTTCCTGATGCGACACTCTTGAACCTCTACGGTTCGACAGAAGTTGCTGGTGACGCGACATTTCATATCGCCACAGGTACTGCTACCACTATTGAACCGATTGGGCGGCCTATTTCAAACACCAAAGTATATGTACTCGACGCAGCGGGGAATCAATGTCCGATCGGCGTCAACGGTGAATTGATCATATCTGGAATAGCTTTGGCTAATGGCTATCTGAACGCAACTGGTGAAGACGGGTTTGTTGATTCAGTTGTCGGGCTGGAAGACCAGGCGGGTCCGTTTTTCCGTACGGGTGATGTGTGTCGTTTTATGCCTGATGGCGAACTGGAGTACGTTGGGCGCACCGATGATCAGATCAAGCTGCGGGGCCAGAGGGTAGAACTACAAGAAGTAGAACATGCTCTCCGCAGGAATTCCTTTCTAAAGGAAGCAGTGGCCGCAGCGTCGGGCGATGATTCGCTTCGTAGATTTTTGGTTGCGTACGTTGTGCCGGTGGACAGAAGTGCGTTTTCTGTCGAGCGTGCGAAGCGTCAGCTGGCAAGCACTCTTCCAGCGCACATGATTCCGTCGTCATGGGTGATTCTGGGCGATTTACCAAGACTGCCGAATGGCAAAGTAGATAGAAAAGGTCTGCCGGATCCTGCGGCTCTGGAAAAGGCGACAGGATTAGCTCCCGCCAATGACGTTGAATCGGGGATCAAGGCTGTGTGGAGTCACCTACTCAACATTGACGAGCTGGACGTAACAACGGACTTCTTCCAGATAGGTGGTAACTCAATTCTCGGAGTTGTCATGCTCAACCGAATTGAAGAACAACTCGGAGTCATCATCCCGCTCGATGAATTCTTCAACAACCCGACGATTCGTGGTTTAGCAGCGGCAAGTAAAGTTGAGTATGTACATTCACGAAATCTATCTGTTCAGCTTAGCTCCGGGCATGCGCGTGAGCCGTTGTTCTGCATCTGTGGTGTGCATGTATATCAGGAACTTGCCGCCTCGCTTGGGAACGAAAGGCCAGTATTCGGCCTGTTTGTCCCGGAAGAACTGGAGCTTCTCGCTCCTAAAGAAGTGGCGAGGAAGCGACTGATCAGCGTAGAAGAGCTCGCTGCAAAGTACGTAGAACTAATTCAGCTAACGCAGCCGGAGGGACCATACTATCTCGCGGGTCTTTCATATGGCGGAGTAGTAGGCTTCGAAGTAGCGCAGCAGTTGAAAGCGCGAGGCGATGAGGTTGCTCTTGTTGCGATGTTCGACTCAATGTTGCCATCAGCAATCAAGATTAACCCTCTTACTTGGATTCGTAGCAAGCTAATCGCTCTGAGCGGGCGTGGTCATCAAACCGCGAAACGGATAGTAGAGATGGATTTCAAACCGAGGACAAATGAATCGTCGGAGTCCACACAACTGGAGCAGCTACGGTGGCAACGCTTCACGAGATCCCTGGCCGAGTACCAGCACCGTATGAAGCCATATCATGGCGATGTATTCATTTGCCAGGCCACAAGGCGGGCAGGTTATGAAGGCTATAGCATCGATTTGCGAACATTCTGGGAGGATTACATAGACGGTAGTGTGAGCGTTGTCGATGTTGCCGGAGATCATACGGATGTGCTGCGGCAGCCACATATTGCCGCAGTTGCGCCCGCACTTCTTGCGGAGATGAAATCTGCGTCGAAGAGGAGCTCCGGCACTACGTGATAGCTACGTTAATCGCTCCCAACTACAGCGATGACAGAGTAAGTGGGGGTGTATGCAGTCGGTCAATGATCTCGAGGGCACATGATCTAGGGGAGCTTCTGCTCGTATCCACCTCCAGATCGTAGCCGGCAGAATGCGCGTGAACTTCATGAAAGTGTGAGGTCGCTGTACCCGGAAATCTGCCGGTTCTTGCCGATTCCCTTTTGTTTACGATGCTCAGTTCGCAATGAACGCCGATTAACCACGTAGGAATACCACGAAGAGCTTCCGCATAATCTTCGAGATAATGTGGTTTGAATAGAAGATCATCGATGATTACGTTGTTGCCAGCCGACGCAAATGCAGCTATGGCTCTTCTCATTCCTTTGAGCACCTGTTCACCGTGGTCACCAAAGCGAATGTGGGTTAGTAGCTCGCCATCTCTGTCCTGGGGGACGATGTTGAGTCCACTAGAACCGGGGGTGCCGTCAGGTGAGTTCAGGCCTCGATAACGGCCAGGCATTCCATCTCGGAACTGGTCCAGCGCAATATGCTGGTAAGGATCTTCCAGGAGTTGTTGCAGAGTGATCGCCAGCGTTGTTTTGCCAGCACTCGAAGACCCATTGAGAAAAATTACGTTACCCGTCTTCATGGCAGAAGATGGTATCTAGAAGGCTGGTGAACGACAATTGACCGCACAATGCTATGTAACCGATCGTGAGAGAAGATATTGAGGCTCTGCAGGCTGCTGTTAATCGGGTGATCCCAATCCGTGAAGGACTGACTGTGCTCGTCGGTGAGGTCCAGGAAAATCTTTACGGGATTTATCCTGAGGAAAGGGCGCTCGTCGAGTCTGCTATGGCCAGCAGGCAGCATGAGTTTGCCACTGCAAGGCGATTGGCTAGGGATGGTATGGCAGAGCTTGAGGTTGCTCCAGGCCCAATTTTGCGGGGCCGGCAGCGAGAACCTGTTTGGCCAGAACAGGTTGTCGGAAGCCTGACCCATGCCGAAGATTGCGCCGCTGCCTGTGTGGCGAAGCTAGGGACTGTCCGATCAGTCGGGATAGACGTAGAGATCGCAGACCGCGTCGGAAACACTCTCTTTCAGAAACTGTTCACCTCCGCCGAAAGAACCTATTTGAGCACGAGGGAACAAGAGTACGCTGGACTGCTGTTTTCCGCCAAAGAGGCGGTTTACAAGGCCGTGTTCCCTCTTATTGGGAGGTTTATCGGCTTCAAAGAAGCCGAAACTACGGTGGATGAGCGCGCTGGCAGGATTAAGTTCTCATATGTTGGCGAGTATTCACCCAATAGCGTCATGGAAGAAGCTGAGTGCTGGTACCTTTTCTCAGGTAAGTATGTCTTAAGTCTTGTGGTAATTACCTGAGTAAGGGTGGAGTAGGGTATAGATGCAGGGTCTGCTGGGTATCGTTGTGCTGGTTGGACTTGCGTGGATTGTAAGCGAACACAAGGCCCGAGTTGATTGGCGGCTTGTGCTCATTGGTCTTGTTGTTCAGTTGGCGCTAGCAACACTGCTCTTGCGAATCCCGCTAGTCAGTCAGGCATTGCTCCTTTTAAACGGTGTCGTGCATGCAATCGAGCAGGCGACGACCACGGGCGCCAGTTTCATATTCGGATACCTCAGTGGTGGTGAGACACCCTTCGTGGTTTCCGTGGAATCAGCCACATATCTCTTTGCGTTTCGAGTTCTACCGCAGATTATCGTATTCAGCGTATTGGTCGCACTGCTCTGGTACTGGAAAGTGCTGCCACTGGTCGTACGAGGCTTCGGGACGGTTCTTAGGAAGCTTATGGGACTAAGTGGGGCGGTTGGCACGGCTGCTGCTGCAAGTGTCTTCCTCGGTATGGTTGAGACGCCACTCGTTGTTCGCGCTTACCTGGCGCAGCTGAGCCGTTCTGAGTTGTTCACCTTGATGACGTGCGGCATGTCCACGGTTGCGGGCTCAATTATGGTGTTGTACGCAAGTGTGCTTGGTGACGTCATTCCGGGTGCGCTCGGACATATCTTGAGCGCATCCGTGATCAACGTAATCGGTGCTGTCTATCTGTCTCGGGTGATGGTCCCTGAGACTGTTGTTGTATCGGCGGGCGAGGTGGCAGAGGGATTGAGCTACTCCAGCAATATGGATGCCATCACGAGGGGCACTACCGACGGCCTTCGTTTGGCAGTCAACGTTGGTGCGATGGTGCTGGTTCTCGTCAGCCTTGTGGCGCTCGTTAATCAACTGATTTCGTCGCTTGAGGTAGGTGCAGCGCCGCTAACGCTCGAGAGAATAATGGGATGGATCTTCTCTCCGCTTGCGTGGTTGATAGGGGTCCCATGGATCGAGGCTCAGCAAGCCGGTGCACTATTGGGGGTCAAACTTGTGCTGAATGAGTTGGTCGCCTATCTGCAGATGGCTGCGCTGCCGAAGGGTTCGTTGTCTGATCGCAGTGCGCTGATAATGACCTACGCGTTGTGTGGATTCGCAAATTTCGGCAGTCTGGGAATCATGTTGGGTGGGTTACAGACACTGGTCCCCGAGCGACGGGAGGAGATCCTCTCTATTGCGCCGAAAACCCTCATTTCCGGCATGGCGGTCACCTGCGTGACCGCTTCCGTGGTTGGGTTAGTACTGTTGGTTTAGCCGGCGGAAATGGCCGGTGCTTCCACCTGAGATTCCATTTTTTGGAGCGCCGCCTTGATTCCTCCGACGAGCACGCGAACGTTAGGCTCCAGGACCATGCTGTCATGATCGCCGGGCACGATGTTCAGGTCGAGGTGTCTTACGAAGGGTGTCCAACCGTTATCCTCCGAGAGATATTCGCGGTGCTCATCCATCATTCGTCCGCCGCTGAGATGGTACTTGATATGTTGTTTTGGTCTGAAAAGGCATATATCCACATCGACCGTCGGAACCTTGTACTTTCTTAACGCTCTCAGGAAGGCATTGCCGACGGTTTCAGATTTGAAGTTCGCTTCGTTCGAGTTAGCCTCAGCATCGGCACGATCTTCTCTTTCTTGCGCGACTTGCTGCCACTCGCTGCGTTCTTTCAGCTTCTCGATGAAATATCTCGGGCCGGTCCGTCTAAAGTCCTGATACGCCATGCTGAGCCGATCGCTGAGCGAGAGAAAGACCTGATCGCGTACAGGAGTGTCGAGCATTATGATTGGATGTACCGTCTCGCCAGATGAGATTAGCTGTCTAGCAATCTCGTAGGCAATCAGGCCTCCTCCAGAGAAACCACCAAGAAGGTACGGACCTTCTGGCTGAACCTGCCGGATCTCCTCGATGTAGTCGCGCGCCATGTCCTCGAAGGATTCGTGTGGCTCCATCTCTCCGAAGAGACCACGAGCCTGCAGAGCATAAAACGGTCTGTCTTCTCCGAGCAGTAACGCGAGATGACTCAAATTCAGAACGTTGCCAAACATGCCCGCGACCATGAACAGCGGAGTATCGCTGCCAACAGGCCCGGTATTCATGGGTACGATGTAGGTATACCTGGGACCCAACACAGAAGGCCGTTCAGCCGTTGTTGAGGTATCTGCTGACTCGTCAAACTCTGCACCTCTTATCAGCGTTGCCAGGTCACAGATCGTTGGAGATTGCATCAACACCGACATCGGCATGTCCGCACCAAAGTTGTCGCTGATCTCATTGAACAGACGAACGGCCACCAGTGAGTGTCCACCCAGATCGAAGAAGCTGTCGTGAATACCCACACCATCAACGCCGAGCAATTTGGCCCAGAGCTCGGCCAGCGTCCGCTCTATGTCATCCCGCGGTGATTCAAACTCCGTATCCAGCTGCGGTCGATCGAACGTTGTGGTCGTGCGCGAGTTGGCTGCTTCAGCGATGTATTCTGCCTGGTCTAGTAACTCATCGATTTTGAGTGAACTGACCAAGACCTGTGCAGGAAGTGCATCGTTTAGAAGATGCTCGAGCGCGCCTACTCCGGATTCACCCGTGATCCCCTGGGAGACGTTGTGCTGAAGAGCGATCTCTCCTTGTGAGAGATTGCCGGACGCTTGCGGTTCGGTTTCTCCTGATACGTCTAGACTGACTCGCTGACGACTGAACTCACCAACCAGTTTGTTTAGAGTCAGCTGACCTACTTCTGCCAACACTCGGCCTTCATCACTGACGATGGACACGTCAAACACTGCAAACTGGTCCGCCTGATCTTCTCCGGAGTAGCGAATCCAGCAGTGCATACTGGGTTCGAAGGGCGCGAACGAGGTAAAAGACGTGTACGAGAAGGGAACCCAGAGATACTCTGCGATATCCTGCTCCGAGTACCCTGGTATCAGATCCATGGCGCAACCCGTACCAATGTCTAGTAGTGCGGGGTGGATCGAGTGGTCTTTCAAGTCGTCAATGTAATCGTCGGGCAGTTCGAGGTGAGCCAGCGCTTCGGCTTTCCCTAGTCTCAGATTTTTCAGAACTCTCCAGCGTGGTCCGAACTGGAGGTGGTCCTCCTGGCGTGTTCTCAGTGAACCAGCTCCAGCTGCGGTTTCTTCGGCGAATTTGCATGTGGATCGAATGTGGTCGAGATCGAGCGGATCGGGCACTTCGACAGGAGTAACTAGGGCCTGCGCCGTCGCACATGTTTCCCAGCCGGTTTCTAACTGAGCTAAAACGTCGACATGCCAGCCATGGCCGCGAGGTTTGAGTCGAACTTTCACCAGTCGGCTCGCACCATCCTCCACAAACAAGCCGTTCTGAAAGATCAGATTTTCTACTTTCGTAGCTGGAGATCCGATCGACGCCTCGACCGCTTTCTGAATCAGCTCGAAGTAGCCTGTACCCGGTAGGAGCGCTTCACCAGATTTGAGTCGATGCTCATCGATCACCCAATCCTCCGCAGCGCTGTAAGCTACGGTTACTTCATGGATCTCATCGGTGCCTTCTCGGTAGCTCCTGTGTCCTATTTCTGCGCTCGCTGATGCCTCTGGTTGCATGGCCGGGGCGACCATGCCCACATCTGACCATATTCCCCAGTTGAGCACAGAGACTGGATATGGGCGTACACCTTTGCGTGAGGCAGCGAATGCGTTTAGAAAACTGTTCGCTGCCACGTAGTCGATTTGTCCTTGGGGCGCTACGTAGGTACTAGTAGATCCAAACAAGAGCATGAAATCCAACGGGTGATCCCGGAAGAGATCATCCAGCACCAGTGTGCCGTAGAGCTTGGTGCTGAAGACTTCTTCGATCTCTGCAGTTGTTTTCAGCTGTATAAGACTGTCTCTGATAGTGCCTGCCGCGTGGAAAACACCATCGATGCGTCCGAACTGTGTTTCTGCGGCAGCTATCGCGTCGGAGAGATGCTCCGCAACGGTCACATCAGCGGCCTGATAGAGGACTTCACTCCCTCTCTGCTCCAGTTCCCGGATCTTTAGGATCGATGCAGAAATCGGGTCGTCCGCGTCGTTCAAGGCGAGCCAGCTATCCCATTCTTCTCGTGCTGGAATGGGAGTGCGTCCTGTAAGTAGGAGTTTGGCGTTGTAGGTGTCAGCCAGGTGCCGACACAGTGTCGTTGCAATCCCACCCAGTCCGCCGGTGACCAGATAGGTCCCTTGCACTTTGAGCAAGGGTTTAGACGTCGCCGGTGCTTCTCGATCGCGAACGTGATGCTGCCAACGTACTTCTCCCCTCCAGGCCACGGTCCGATTGTCAGGGGTGCTGTTTGTTTCTTCGATGAGCGCAGAAACCGCTTGGCTTTTCGAGGTTTCATCGTCGGTAGCGCAGTCCAAGTCCACGAACGCGCAAGATATGGATCTGAACTCTCGTGGTATGACTCGACAGGGTCCAATTGCTGTCGCCTTCGTAGGAAAGGCGATAGTCTCCGCTCTGACGGATTGACTGCCGTTGGCAACCACCAGCCAATGGCACCGATGGTCCTCCAAACCCGCTTTGCCAAACGCTCTGGCAAGGTAGAAGAGAGAGTAGAATCCCTGATTCTGTATTCGGTGAAAAAAAGTGGAACCAGGACGATGAGATTGATCGAAGGTGAGCAGCCAACTGTGGAGTATCCGATCAGGTAGACGGTCTTCGTCCCGGAGGGTTTCGATCAGTTGCTGGTATCCATCACCTCCGGCTTCGGGAGCCACTGAGAACGTCTGGTCGTCCAGCTTCGCGTAAACGTCACCGTCCAGAACTTCGATCACTTCATGCCCGTTAATCCGGAGTCTTTCAATGACGGATGTCGTAATCGGATCCGTGCCGTGGAGTGCGAGCCAGCGCTTCGGAGTGGGATCGTTTTTCAGAATACCCTGTTGTATCCACAACGGTTCAAAGTACCAGGCGTCCTCATCTTCGATACGCATGGGCTTCAAGCGGTCTTCATGATCTGACACGTTGCCTACGCCAGGATCGAACCAGTAGCTGGCATGTTGAAAAGGATAGGTCGGCAGTGGCACGATCTTCGACTCGGACCAGACCTGACCGGTGTCTAGATCGGCTCCGAGTGCTTTGAGCTTGCCAACGGCACCGCTTAGGTATACATCGTCTGGCGTGTTGTCGTTCGGATGTCGCATGGAAGCAACCACTCGCTGAGCCGGAATGCTGCCGTTCTGGCGAGCAAAGGAGCCCAGCATGTTGCCCGGGCCGACCTCGAGGAAGATGAGATCGTCCGATTGCGCGAGAAAATCGATTCCCGCTCCGAAGAACACCGTATGTCGAAGATGCTCCATCCAGTAGCGGGGATCAGTAGCCTGGTCGGGAGTGAGAGTCTGACCAGTTCTGTTGGAAACGATCGGGATGCTTGGGGCAGACAGTTCGAGTGAGCCGATGTGTTCACCGAAGCGCTGAAGAATTCCGTCGAATAGCCGAGAATGAGCTGCGACATTAACCTTGACCCGCTGCGAGTCAATTCCGTCCTCGGACAGTCGTCGCGCCAGATTGTCCAAAGCGTCTGGCGTGCCAGAAGCGACAGACACCTGTGGACTGTTGGCCGAAGCTAAATCGAGTTCACCCCGGAGGTAAGGCTTGAGATCATCCGCTGGCATGGGAACGCTGAGAACGCCCCCGGGCGGCGCTTCTTCAACCAACTGCCCGCGCAGCAGGAGGATTCCGAGTGCGTCTTCATAGCTCGTAACCCCGGCGACACAGGCCGCCGTGTTTTCACCCATGCTGTGGCCGATCATCAGGTCGGGTTCTACGCCGTAGCGCTTCCAGACCTGAACCAGCGCGTATTCGATAATGAAGATCAATGGTAGCTGATTGGACGGCTGGTCGAGTAGGTTCGTTACGCCTTCTTCTGCAGAGGCATCGGCGAGAAATATTCCTCTCAAGTCGGCGCCATACTTCGTATGGAGGATCGAAAGGCCTCGATCTACATTCTCTCTGAAGGTGATGTCGTAAGCGTACAGTTCCTGTCCCATCTGAAAGTACTGAGCGCCACCGCCCGGAAACATGAACACGATTCTCGGGTTTCGAACTTCGTCTGAGACGTTGAAGATCCGTCTGGGATCGTTTTCCTCCAGTACCTGAATGGCATCGCTGACCGATTTGCACCCGAAAACTCGTCGGTGTTCGAACTTCTTTCTGCCTTCGCTGAGCGTGTACGAAACAGTCGAAAGGTCCGTGTCCGGATGGCGGCGCAGCCAGCTCAGCAGGTTGCTGCTGGCGTCGTCCAGGGCTTTCTTATTTCTCGCGGACAGAGTCAGGAACTCAGCGGTGTTCTTCTGGCTAGAAGCCACCAGTTCATTGCTCGGTGCTTCTTCGAGCACAACGAAGGCGTTGGTTCCACCAACGCCGAGAGAGTTCACGCAGGCTCTACGTGGGTGATCGGCAGGTGGCCAGTCGGAGAGCTTGGAGGCGACCTCGAACGGTCCGCCCTCAAACTCGATATTGGGGTTCGGCGCTTCGAAGTTCAGCGACGGCGGGATCTGCCGGTTTTCCAGTGCCAGCGTGGCCTTTATCAGGCTGGCAACGCCAGCGGCAGTATCCAGATGCCCGATATTCGACTTTACGGATCCGATCCTACAGTAGTTAGTTCGCTCTGTTGTTTCGCGGAATGCACTGGTCAGGGCAGCGATTTCAATTGGATCTCCAACCGGTGTCGCGGTTCCGTGGCACTCCACATACTCAATCGTTGAAGCATCAACATCTGCTACTGCCAACGCTTCTGCGACAGCGGCAGATTGGCCTTCCACACTTGGAGCGAGATACCCGACCTTGGACGAGCCATCGTTGTTGATCGCGCTACCTTTTATCACCGCGTGAATATGATCGCCGTCCTCGAGCGCTTCATTCAATCGTCTCAGCACGATCACACCGGCACCGCTGCCGAAGACCGTCCCTTTCGAACGATGATCGAAGGGTCGGCAATGGCCATCAGGGGAAAGGACCTCGCCTTCCTTGTAGGTGTACCCAACTTCATGAGGGACTTCGATGGTCGATCCTCCAGCCAGCGCCAGATCGCACTCTCCCGACAGTAGGCTCTGAACCGCCATATGTGTTGCGACCAGTGAGGTCGAGCAGGCTGTCTGCACGTTGACACTTGGGCCCTTAAGGTCGAACAGATAGGAGACCCTTGTCGAAAGAAAATCCTTATCGTTGCCAGTGTGGCGGAGTAGAAAGGTGCCGACACTGTCCAGCAGTTCACTGTTGGTCAGCAGGTTGTAGACGAAGTAGGCGCCCATTCCGCAACCGGCAAACACTCCAATAGCGCCATCAAACTCGGACGGAGGGTGTCCGGCGCGTTCGATGGCTTCCCAGGAAGCCTCGTAGAAGTGTCGATGTTGGGGATCGATGATGCCGGCTTCTTTCTGGCTGAAGCCAAAAAACTCAGGATCAAACTGGTCGATGTCCTGGAGCGGGATTCCGGCCTTCACGTAACTGGGGTTGGCTAGCGTGCTCCGTTTGATACCGCGCTGGAGGAGCTCATCGTCCGAGTACTCACGGACTGATTCGCGACCTGACTTCAGGTTCTGCCAGAACTCTTCAGGCGTGTTTGCGTCGGGGACTCGAATCGCCATTCCGATGATGGCAATGTCGTTGTCGTTTGCCTCGTATACGGCGTCAGACATAGCTTCTGTTATCCAGGGTTCGTGCCGGCATTATGCCGGCTGGAGCACACGTTGTTTTGAAGGGATTACAACCTAGGCACAAGAGTTTGTAGGTTTCTTATAGGGTTTCACTTACGCTGATTTTCGATCTTTTTGAGATCAGGCCGAATAGCGGCTTGGTGTGGCAGTTACTGATACCGAACAAGATCAGGGAGTGAGTACGGAATGCAACCCGCGGAACAACCGTCTAGAACCGCTTGCCTGGAGAAGAAGGACCTGTACGAACTGGGAGAGACTCCGCCGGAGTGGCATTTGCCTGCAAAGATGTATGCCAGTGTGATTCGGGAGTCTCGATTTGGCGAACCCTCTGCTGCTTTTGCTAAAGAAGTGATCGAGGTTCCGCAAGCTGGTCCAGGCCAGGTTCTTGTCTGGGTCATGGCAGCGGGTGTCAACTACAACAACGTTTGGGCGTCTCTTGGTAGCCCAGTGGACGTCATAAAGGCACGCCAGAAGAGAGACGGCGCGGAGGAGGACTTCCACATTGGCGGGTCTGACGCCTCAGGAATAGTTTGGGCTGTCGGAGAGGACGTCAAGAACGTTTCCGTCGGCGAAGAAGTCGTGCTTTCTTGTGGTATGTGGAATCCTGAAGCTGACGATATTCAGGCGGGCATAGACCCAATCATGTCTGACAGCGCTCGTATCTGGGGCTACGAAGCAAACTGGGGATCCTTTGCCCAGTTTGCCTTAGTAGACGAGTATCAGTGTCACCCCAAGCCGCAGCACCTGAGCTGGGAAGAAGCCGCGGCGTACATGCTCGTAGGAGCGACAGCCTACAGACAGCTTCTCGGTTGGGAGCCGCATGTCGTGAGAGAAGGAGATCCAGTGCTGATTTGGGGAGGCACTGGCGGACTAGGCTGTATGGCCATTCAGATCGTCAAGGCTCGCGGCGGAATTCCCATTGCCGTTGTTTCTTCTGAGGAGAAGATGGAGTACTGCATGGAACTGGGCGCCCATGCGGTGATAAATCGAAGTGATCCAGCGTTCACGCATTGGGGACGACTCCCAGATATTTCGGATGATGTTGCGATGGCGAATTGGATGAAGGGGGCTAACGCGTTTCGCCGCAAGTGGTCGGAAGTTTTGGGAAGCCGACGTGGTCCACGGATAGTCTTGGAGCACCCGGGTGAGAGCACAATTCCGACGTCCATGCTTCTGTGCGACAACGCTGGCATGGTGTCTATCTGCGCCGGCACGACGGGGTACAACGCAGACGTTGATCTCAGGTACTTGTGGATGCGACAGAAGCGATTGCAGGGGTCTCACTTCGCAAATACACAGCAATGCTCGGCGTTTAACAATATGATCACTTTGGGTGAGGTCGATCCTGCCTTGTCGAAAGTGTTTGACTTTGAACAGGTTGGGTACGCTCACCAGCTGATGCTTGAGAATAGACATCCGCCAGGAAACATGGCGATCAAGGTGAACTGTTAAGGGATTGAGCCCTTGCTAAACTAGCGCCGGGCCAGCCGAAGCGCGGCAAACCTCTAGGAGTAGGATCTTGAGTCAGTCATTGGAACCCAAGCTTCCGCTCGTGGTAGCTGTAGTGCTTACGTGGAACGATACAGAGTTCACAAAGAAGTGCCTGGCTTCTGTTTTCGACAATACCTATCTCAATCTCCGAGTTGTCCTCGTGGACAACGGCTCAGTACCGCTTTGTGGTCCGGAGCTTCAAGCCAGTTTTCCGGATGTAGACCTTGTCCAATTGTCGGAAAACCAGGGCTTTTCTGGGGGTGCCAATCGTGGATTAGAGCGTGCATTGGAGATGGGCGCCGATTACGTCCACCTGATTGGCAATGACTCTATACTTGAGCCGAATGTTGCCGCCAGGCTAGTGGAGGAGTTTGAGGCGAGGCCGGAAGTTGGGGCTGCGACCCCGATACTACTTTTTTCTGGTGAACCTAAAATGGTTCAATTTTATCGAGCTGATTGCGATAGAGAACTCGCGATGCATCACCACTATAACATTGGAGACGCGTATCTCGAGAAGAACTGGCCAACAACCGAGAGCGAATTCATCCCGTGCGTTGCCCTTTGTTTTCGTGCAGAGGCTCTCAGGCAGGTGGGATTACTTGATGAGGTGTTTGGGACGTGTTGGGAGGACTTTGACATCTGTGTGAGGCTTCACGATGCGGGTTGGAAGTACTTAACTGTTGGCGATGCGTCCGCAACTCACTTCGGCAGCTACACCACGGGAAGGCAATCACCGTACATCACTTACTACACTGCGCGAAATCGGTTGATTTGCTTGAGGAGATATGCGCCGAAGGGAGTATGGTTGAAAAAGGGGCACCTGATACTTAAGTCATTTTGGAACAATCAGATCAAGCAGTACGGTTTTCAAAATTGGGAATGCCACAGAGCATTCGTGAAAGGCGTAATCGACTTCATTTTCAACGTGAATGGCGAAAAGACCGCTAAAGAACAAGGGGTAGTACCTGGAGAGGGGCATCGTGTGGAAGGAATTCCTGACTATCTACAGGCTGTCGATGGCCAACCGGCTAGTACGCAACGCCGCTAGAGCGCTGGTCACTGGGCACCGTCTCCAGTAGACTCGCCGACTTCTAGATACCAATTCCATCAGGGGAGCGAAGTGCGTAGAACTTTCGGTAAAAGCCGAGATGAGGGCGATGAAGAACAGATTAACCTGACGCCGATGCTGGACGTGGTTTTTATCATGCTGATTTTCTTCATTGTCACAGCGACATTTGTCAAAGAAGTAGGGTTAGATGTAAATCAACCTGACGAAGACAAGCCCAAAACTGTAGATCCGAATAAAAAGTCGATAGTAGTTCGGATCACAAACCGTGACCGGATAATCATCGCTCAGAGAGATGTGGACTGGCGTTCGGTACGCGCCAATATCGAACGCCTTCATGCCGAAAATCCCGAAGCCCCTGTGGTTATCCAGCCCCACCCTGAGAGTCGGACAGAAACAATGATTCACATTTTCGACTCAGCGCGCCAAGCTGGTGTCTATAACGTATCGCTCGCTCAGTAGCGCGCCGAATAACGCAACTAGCAACTAGTTGAGAGCGGTCAGAGCCTGTCCGCTTTCGTGCAGACTCAAGCAATGAAGATGCGCCTCTAAGCTACATTCCCAAGAGGGCCTTTGCGTAGCCAGCTACGATCATTTTGGCAGTTGGTATGTTGGTATAGGGAAGTACGCCTCACCCGCTTTTCTTACTGAATCATACAAACTCTCCCTTGTCGCGCACATAGTTAACGCCGTAGTCTGCCGTGGCGGAATCACGGTAGTACTTGCGCATGAGCACCCACGAAACCATTGTTCGCGACGAAGCGATCGAGCCTGGCAGCGATAGAAGTTTTGGGCTTATTGTTGGCGGCATTCTGTTAGCTATCAGCCTCTATCTTTTTTTTACAGCTTCTCAATCCTACCTTTGGTTTGCTGTGCCTGGGTTTCTTCTTTTGGTCTCCGGAGCGCTACTCCCTTCGATACTGCGACCACTTAATCGAGCCTGGACTAGTTTAGGTGTGATGCTTGGTCGGATAGTAACGCCGATTGTCATGTTCTTGGTCTACGCAGTTTCGATAGTACCTATCGGTTTGCTTCTGCGACTGTTTGGTAAAGACCTGCTCACGCTAAAGAAGGGCGCTGCAAAGAGTAGCTACTGGATTGAACGTCTGCCGCCCGGTCCAGCCCCAGACAGTCTAAAAGATCAGTTCTAACAGATCAGTTCTAACAGAGGGATTCTCATGACCTTTATCGCGGAACTTTGGAAATTCATGCGGGTACGAAAGAAGTACTGGCTCGCCCCCATTCTTTTAGTTTTAGCTCTTTTCGGCGGTCTCGTGGTCTTAACTCAGGGCACTGCAGTGGCGCCCTTTATCTACACCCTCTTTTAGAGAAGCGGAGTCTGGATGTACGTTCTCGGAATATCAGCGTTCTATCATGACAGTGCGGCGGCGCTGATATGTGACGGGAAGATCATCGCCGCGGCACAGGAGGAACGTTTCACGCGTAAGAAGCATGATAGTGGCTTTCCACGGCATGCTATCGACTATTGTCTCAAGGAAGCCAATTGCTCGTTGGAACAGATAGACCACGTTGCTTTTTACGACAAGCCCTTTCTGAAGTTTGAGAGGCTACTGGAAACCTATCTAGCCTTCGCTCCCAACGGATTCCGTTCGTTCAATCTCGCGGTGCCGGTTTGGCTTAGGGAAAAACTGTTTCAGAAGAATTTGCTTACCAACGAATTTCGATCGTACTGCTCAGAAACTGATTGGGAGGAGAAGCTACTCTTCTCTGAGCATCATCTAAGTCATGCTGCGTCCGCGTTTTACCCGTCTCCATTCCAGGAGGCAGTCATTCTGACAATGGACGGTGTAGGGGAGTGGGCTACTACTTCAGTTGCATTTGGCTCCGGAAACAAACTCGAAGTTCGCAAAGAGATTCACTTTCCCCACTCTCTCGGATTGCTGTATTCGGCATTCACTTATTACACCGGGTTTAAAGTAAATTCTGGCGAATACAAGCTTATGGGCCTCGCGCCATACGGGGAGCCGCGATACGTTGATCTGATTTACGAGCATCTTGTGGATGTCAAACAAGATGGTTCCTTTTGGCTCAATCAGAAGTACTTCAACTACTGTACCGGTTTGACGATGACGAACGATCGGTTCGCGAATCTCTTCGGCCAGCCACCTCGTACTGCAGAGGCGGAATTGACGCAGTTTCACATGGACGTGGCCGCATCTATTCAACAGGTTACGGAAGAAATTGTTCTCAAAATCGTGCAATCTTTGGCGCAAGAATACGATTGTCCAAACATCTGCCTGGCAGGTGGGGTTGCGCTGAACTGCGTGGCCAACGGTAGGATCGAGCGAGAAGGGGGCTTCGAGAATCTCTGGGTTCAGCCAGCTAGTGGTGATGCTGGCGGGTCTCTCGGCGCTGCGTTTACGACTTACCATCTTCATCTCGATCAGCCGCGACTGTGCAGCAACGAAAAGATGGATCAAATGGCCGGTAGCTACCTTGGTCCGGAGTTCAGTGATGAGGAGGCGAGCCTGGCGCTGGACACGGTGGGTGCTAGGTACGAAAGAGTCGATCCAGACGAAATGTTATCGATCTGTGCCCAAGCGGTTGCAGAAGACAAAGTGGTGGGTTGGATGCAAGGTCGGATGGAGTTCGGTCCGCGGGCATTGGGAGGTCGATCCATTGTCGGCAATGCGTCATCTACTTCAGCGCAGAAACAGATCAATTTGAAAATCAAGTATCGAGAGAGTTTCCGACCATTCGCCCCATCGGTTCTGAGGGAATCGGTCGCAGATTGGTTCGACTATGACGGTGACAGCCCGTATATGCTCCTCGTTAAAAGCGTCAAAGAATCGCAACGCATTCCAATGTCGAACAAACAGGAAGAACTCTTCGGTATCGATAAGTTGAACGTACCGCGATCAACAGTTCCTGCCATTACGCATGTTGACTACTCCGCACGTTTGCAAACTGTTCACCAGGAAACTAATCCCAAGTATCACGCATTGATTCGAAAAGTTGCTGATCTGACTGGTGTGCCTGTTGTTGTGAATACTTCATTCAACGTACGGGGCGAGCCAATTGTTTGTTCTCCGGAAGATGCGTTCAAGTGCTTTATGGGTACTGAGATGGACTTGTTGGTTGTTGGGAACTGCGTAATGCGCAAAGAAGACCAGGACAAGTCTCTCAGCAAGGACTACAAAGATCAGTTCGAACTGGATTGAGATCGTTCTCATACAGGTTTAGTAGAAACGCTTGAAGGCTATACTCAAAAACACCGCACTCATCTCCGCTTCTGCCATACTTGCTCTGCTTCTGTGTGAGTGCCTCGTCAGAACTTACGTGACGGTGAGGAACGTCGGTCCGTCTTTCACTACCTATGATCCCTATTTCGGAAAGGTCATTAAGCGCAACTTCGATGGTGTGCGGCACACGCCAGAATTTACGATGCGGATTTCGACAAACTCCTTTGGATTCAGGGGAAGCGAGGAGGAATATGATCAGCCAGTTTTGTTCCTCGGAGATTCATTTACCCTTGGATATGGAGTAGACGATGGCGAAGAGTACCCACAACTTGTAGGGGCGGCGCTGGAGGTTTCTGTGCTAAACCGAGGTGTTGGCAACGCTGGTCAAGCACATTGGGTTAAGTTTCTCCGACGCGATGCTCATCAGTTCCAGCCTCGCCTTGTTGTAATGCAATTGCTTAGCAATGACTTCTGGGACAACCCCAGGGAGCGTCAGTTCGAGCTCTCGAACGGTGAGCTTGAGGAGCTTCCTATCCAGGCTCCAGGCATGAAGCGTATCCTCCAAAACCTCGTCGAGAACGTGCCGGGTGCCTCATACTCCCACCTCGTGTCTTTAGGAAGGGAGATCAACCCCAATCGCGCGACTTTCGGAGCGAGCTCGACGAATGAGAACGCTGCGGCAGAAGCGTTAACGAGAGCATTGGTGAATGAGTCCATTCGGATCTGTGCTGCCAACGACTGGCCTGTATTGATCATCGCGATTGACATCGAACCTGAGTTTCTAGCGTCTCTGGACGATGGTGCTGAGTTTCTCCTCTTGCCAAGTAAAAGTGATCGCCCTGATCTTTACTATCGAATTGATGGGCACTGGAATGCGGCCGGTCACGTTGATGCTGCCCATAAGATTGTTCAAGTGCTGACCAAATCACCCGGCTTTACAGCACTTAGTTTGGCTCCATAACTGTTTATGAGTCGTATCGAGACCAGAAGCGACCGTACCCTAGAAGCTGTCGAGCGAACATGGGATGCGATCGTGATCGGCAGTGGAATGGCGGGTGCTTCGGTTGCGTATAGACTTACGGAGCTAGGGTTGAGCGTGTTGATCTTGGAAAAGGGGTTGGGATCGACTGAAGACGGTAGCTTCGTAGATCAGGCGGAGGATCCACGGCATAGGGCAAACTACGGTTGGTGGCCCGAACAGTTAGATCTTTCTCTGGACGGCAAATCATCACAGATCTGGCCAATGCTTGGTTGCGGCGTAGGTGGATCTACGCTCCTCTATGCTGCTGCACTCGGTCGCCTGGAATCAACTGACTTTGAGTGTCGCCAATCGCCAGATGGCCGCAAACTCGATTGGCCGATTTCCTATTCAGACCTGGAACCATATTACCTAGAGATTGAGCGACTGTTTCGAACCTGCGGGACAGCTGATCCGCTCGCGCCATACGCAAGATACGCGCTAGCAGAGCCGCCGCCATTGGGCCGGAGAGACGTCCACTTCATACATGCGATGCAAGCAAACGGTCTACATCCATATCGGATGCACAATGCAATGGACTATCTGCCTGGGTGTGATGAATGCGGTGGAAAGAGCTGTTCAAGAGGGTGCAGGGGAAACGCAAAGAACCGTCTGATCGAACCAGCGCTCGCTACGGGTCGATTACACATAGAAGCATCGTCCGAAGTCATCTCGTTGAATGCAGATCGGGAGCACGCTACCAGCGTAACTTTCGTCAAGAACGGTAATAAGTACATGGTGAAAGGGACAGCATTTGTGATGGCGGCGGGGGCGCTGGCAACCCCAGTAATACTGCAGCGCTCGAGAAGTACATATTGGCCGCAAGGCATAGGAAACGACAACGACTTGGTGGGTCGCAATCTCATGTTCCACGCCTCAGACTTCATTGCTGTTTGGCCCAAGAAGAAGATCCCGATCGACGGTCCGCAAAGAACGATTGCGTTCAGAGACTTTTACGATTGTAAGTCAGCGAAGCTGGGTGAGGTTCAGTCCATGGGGCTGAGTGCAGGATATGGTCAAATTCTGACGTACTTGCATCAGAAGCTTGATGGCAGTCCTTTGCGAAAACTGCCGCTGGTCAGGTCTTTGCTTCGAATCCCGGCTCGGTTAGCCTCTTACGCGTTCAAAGAAGCGACGGTATTCGCGTCTATTTTGGAAGACCATCCGTACCTCACGAACAGAGTATATGCATCTAAACACGTGAGCTCTGGGCGGATTGTTGAGTACAAAATCCCTGGTGAACTGCGCCAGAGAACGGAACTGATGAGAAAGCTAATTACCTCACAACTCCGCAGCCTGAGGGTGTTGGTGATTAATCAGGAGATATCTTTGAACTATGGCCACGCCTGCGGGACGTGTCGTATGGGTGATGATCCAAAAGATAGCGTAGTTGATGCATCATGTCGGGTACATGGCATGGAGAATGTATACATCGTGGATGGTTCGGTTATGGCAACCAGCGGTGGAACAAACCCCAGCCTGACAATTGGAGCTCTTGCGCTAAGAGCGGGAAACACTATTGGATTGGCTCTAGGTGCAGATGACGCGTTAGCCGGTTCCTTTCCAGAAAAACAACGCATCCTTGACTCGCGCTCTTAGTCCTTTTGGTGGAAACCACTCTCTGTCGTTCTCGAAAATGCTGTGCCTTCTTTGGCTGGGCATCTGAACTATGTCTACAGCCCACCTCGCCGAAACAGCTGGATCGATTCCAGTAAAATCGCTCATTCGCGTATTCAGGTGACCAGGAATCCATTCATGAACTTCGACACCTTCACAATCCCGATCATCAAGATCTGCAGCGATCGATTTGGTGAGCGGATGCAGTCCTCCTTTGGATGTAGAGTACGCAGAGCTGTTGGGAATAGGGGATCTATCTGCCCAGCTTCCTACGTTATAGATTTTCCCTCGCTTGGCGCTGATCATATAGGGAAGAACCGCCTTCGCGCAGTTTGAGGGGCCTCCCAAGTTGATTGCCATTGCTAACATCCAATCTTCCCAGCTCTCGTCGAGGAAGTGAGCCCTCGGATAGACAGCAGCATTATTAAACAACACGTCGATTTGCCCGAATCGGCTGATAATGTCGCTGACCGCTTTCTGGACTGCGTCGCCATTGCTTACGTCGACCAAGTATCCATGGAATTTTTTGCCAGAAAGCTGGGATGCGATCGAGTCTATTGCCTCCTTCGAGCGCGCGAACCCGATGACAGTTGCCCCTTCGTCAGCAAACGCGTCCACCAAAGCCCTCCCGAGTCCCCGACTGACACCAGTTATCACAACGACTTGATTATTCACTAGTTTGGCTCCTCACAGGCATAGCACTCTGTCCGTAAATCTCCGAACAGTTACATATCGAAGGTAGTTCAGGCGGCCAGGTTGGCTTAAAAGGTGGATTGGGTTCCAACTGTTCAAGGGCTTAATCCAAGTGAGGACTATATCAGTTCCACGCTCTTTCCACGCTCTCGATATCGTTGCATGCGGTATCCTGCTGGTAACGGGGCTAGCTTTGATCCTTTGGTCGCTTCGCGATGACTACATCATAGGTGGAGGGCCGGGTTTTGGGTGGTTCCAGGCTGCGATTATCGCCGTTGGATCTCTCGCGATATTCGCCTGCTTTTTTCCCCGAAGCGTTCGATACTCTGTGCTGGCCTTGTATGTTTCATTTTGCGTAGGATTGCTCATCACGGAATTGGGTCTTCGTTTGTTGTTCGAATCCCGATTTTCTTCTGCCTATCAACTGGATGATGTTGTCCACTATCGGCTTCGAGCCGGCGCCCTAAGAGCGTTCACTCACATGCCTGCGAATGGTGGCAAAACACATCTCTACCGCGTTAACGGAGATGGGTTTAGGGGGGAGGAAATTAGGAAAAATCCGGGTACAAGAGTAGCCGTGTACGGAGACTCGTTCATTCACGCTATATATTCAAAACACCCACACACTTTCACTGAGCAGCTTGAAAAGGCATTGAGCGAGTTCGGAATGGCTGATCCGGAGGTTATCAATGCGGGTGTAGCCGGCTATGGTCCGGATCAGGTGCTTCTACGCTTAGAAGGAGAATTGGAGCGGTTGAAACCGGATTTGTTGATCGTGGCTGTTTACTCGGGTAACGATTTTGGGGACCTTTTACGAAACAAACTGTTCCGCTTAGATAAGTCCGGCGCGCTTGCTCGCAGACCCAGCGAACTAGAGTCTTCTGTCGTACGTGCAGCAATGCTCGACGAACAGGAGTTGTATCTTCGAAAGGCGCTTCGCCGGGTTAGAGATCTCATGCGAAGCGAGCAGCCCCAGTCCGTATCGTTGACTCAAAAGATCGATGATTCCTTAGAGCAGCATCTTTCCGAACACGATGAGTACGGTGCAGAGGACAACTTGGTCCGAGAGCTGCGATCCGATCCGTATTCGATTGACGTAAGCGCTCTACCGGATAGTGACTCCTCACAAGCTAAAGTAGCGTTGATGGCTGCAATTCTGGAAGAGATTAAGCTGACTGCAACCTCTCAGCAGACCCGTGTTGTTTTTCTCCTCATACCGCATCCAATTGACGTCATGAAAGGCACGCACAGCTCTGGCGTTGTAGACACTAAGAAATTTCCTCACTATCACCCAGATCGACTGACGTCGACATTGGCTGCGATTTGTCTAGAGAAAGGTCTAGATTGCATTAACTTAATGCCTGTGATGCGAAACGGTGGTGGTGACAGCCTGTTTCTAAATGGCGGAGATGATCACTGGAACGATGCTGGACAAAAAACAGCTGCATATGCGGTAGCGGAGTTACTGTTGGTCGATGGAGCGTTTGAAGAGTGAAGTTCTATTCGGTGAAGAAACGGCGGTCAGCTTCCAGCATCTCTGTATAAGAGGCATACGCCCTTGAGTTTAGTATGATCTCTTCTTCCTCCATAGTGAGATTGGGTTTGTTCTTGTTCGAAAAGACCCCATCATCGATCATTTCGTCGTTCACCGCGGGTAGATTGAGCGTACTCGTAAGTTTGCGCATTCGATCCCGACTTTTGAGCGAATCGTTGCAGACGAAGAGTCCACCATGCTCAATGTATAGTTTTGCTAACCGGGTGTACTCGTTGAGAAATTCGTTGAGTGTTTGACACTTCTCCCAGTCCATTTTTTGCACCGATGGCCATTGAGACAAAGGATCCCTAAAGAGGAAGATGGTGCGTGAGTTCGGGAAAAGTTCATCCAGCATCTGGAGTGTTGCCGAACTCGTGATCTGTATTTCTTTGAATCCGAATCGATCAACGCCGATGGGTGGGCGCAGCATGGATGAGAGTGCTTCAACGAACAATGACCGCGCAGGGCGCCAATCGGTGTGTGCCATAGCATAGCCGGTTTTATGGTTGTTCGACGAGTATGCCTCCGGTAAGACGGCGATTCTGCGCTCAGCTAACGGAGAGGTCATTTTCACGTCCATTTGCTGAATCACGCGTAGAATTCCATCGATCACATAGTCACCCGGTTCTCCCCAAATAGAGATAGCGTTAGTAGAATTTAGTAGACGCTGTATCGCCGTCGTCGACGATCGCCCCCACACGCCGAAAATGAAAACATGCTCGGAATTTCTGACTGACTCATAGTATTGCTCACCATATGAAGCAACGGGTGCGGCCAACAAGCGTTCATGTACCGGTGTTTTCTTGAACAGCCTAATCACTTTACGCAGAATCGGTTGCAATGAAATTCGTGTGTTCATCTAGTTAATCGACAGCCTTCTCGGATTTCCGGTAGAGGGGTAGATAGCTGAGCACCGGTTTTGCCCACTTTGCCTTAAGTACAATCAGAAGCCACAAACCGGCCGTTACAGACACTGCCACTAGCATTTCTATCAGTTCCCTATCTGCGACGAGTTCGAAGCTCGGGCTTAGAACTCCGATGGCGGTAACAGTCCACCAAGAAAGCAACATTAGACAGTCCGAGCTCAGCGTGTGGATCTGAAGTCGGCGTACGGCAACTGCTGATACTAAATACCGGCCGATTTCTGAGGCTGCGAATCCTGCAACTGCGCCGGTGAACCCAAACCATACGTATCCTATGGTGATTAGAATAACCATGCAGGCTAGCTTGGCGACCCCACCAAACGCCAGAAACTTTGCGTCACCGTTCGCCAGCAATACCGCCGCATTACCCATCTCAATGATTCGGAAAACGACCCCAAGCAGCAATATCTGCAGCATCCAGCCAGCCTCCTGGTAGCGGCTGTCATAAAGCAAATCGATTACAGTTGGTGCGGCGACGCACAGACAAGATGTTCCAACCATGCCTACGACGATAAATGGTGTCCTTAAGGCCGGAAGTCCTGCGCTGAAGTCGTCGGCGTCTGCCTCTCGCAGCCGACACAGCGCTGGAAAAACGATCGCCTGGCTGAGTTTCGCCAGAACAGTAGTTGGGAGCATCGCGAGCACGCTTGCAATCGCGTAGACCCCCAGCGTTTCGAGAGTAGCAAGCTTTCCGAAAGCCATGCGATCGCCATGACCAACCAAGAACGTAAGCAAGCTACTCAGAAATATCCACTTTCCGAAAGTGAATATCTGGTAGGCGGAAGAGCGATCGAACCTAAATCTGTTCCAAGAGTCGGCGAGCCAGAGATGACTGAGCGCAAGCGTAGTTAATGAAGAGGCGAAAGTGCCTACGAGTAGCGCCCATACGGACGGCTGAATCAAGGCTGCGGTGATCATGACACTGGAAGCGGCGAACTGGGCAAGTAACTCAACGATGCTAATTCGACGAGCTCGAATGTGTCTTCTCTCTGTGTGAATAGATGTAGAGTTGAATCCAGCGATAATGGCCGTTACCCCAGCAGCCGGAACGAGCAATGCAAGCATTTCGTCTCCGTACAAGGACGCGAATGGAGCGGATAAAGCTAGCACTAGTACGAAAATCAGAAGCCCGCGGATCACCTGAATCGTCCAGGCCGTGTTCAGGAAAGATCGATCATCACCTCGCTGATGCTGGACGATTACCGTCTGAATTCCGACATCAGAGAACATGAATAGTCCCTGGAGGATGACTCCCACGAGAGCCATCAGCCCGAACGCCTCTGGAAACAGAAGCTTGGCCAAGACCACATTGCTCGCGAAACGTAGTAGCGTGGAAGCACCGAAGCCAACCGCGGTCCACATCGTACCTGTCTGAATCTGATCGGTTGTTGGACGCGAGAGTGTCACGATTCTTCGGCTAGTGTTTCGCTTCTGGACGGTTGTTCAAGTTAGAGTCACGGGTGCTAACGAAGTGTTCTTTCGTCGGCATGTGAGTAGAGAGGTTGGATCTATTTTGCCCGCGGTCTCTCAGGACAGGAGAACAATCTTGTCTTTCAGTTGTTATGAACGCGGATTGGAAAGATACGACGCACTTTCGAACTCTTGAGTACATATATACTCAGTCGGGTTATTTTAAACGTTTGTGTTTGGAACCTGCTCCGAGGATAGAGTCCAGCTTCCTCTGCAAGTCTACTGAAAATGAATGAGACACCAGTCGGTCCCGACTTCCTGATAATTGGTGCGATGAAATCGGGCACTACGACACTTGCCTTCGATCTCGAAAATACTCAACTAGCGTCCTTTCCGGCAGGAAAGGAGGTCGAGTTGCTCGCCTCGAGAGACTTCGAAAACGACACCGCATTGGTTGAAGCCTATTTTGAGGCTTTAGGCCCTAAAAGAGGCAGCTTGATTGGCGATGCTTCACCGCTCTATCTGATGGGAGACACGCAGTTGGTTGCGCGGAGGGCCAAGCGACTTTTGATACCTAGCCTTAAGGTGATCTGTGTTCTACGAGACCCAATACGTAGGGCAGTGAGTCACTACAAGCATGTTGGGAACTGGGCTAGCACTTATTACGATAGTGTTGATCAGGCGTTCGAAGATCCGATGTTCACGGAAACAAGTCTGTACAGCGAACGGATCGCACCTTGGATTGATGAGTTCGGGCGGGAAGCGATAATGGCGTTTCGCTTTGAAGACTATATCGCGAATCGAGCTGAGACTATCGGGCGGGTGCTGAACTTTCTTGGTGTCGCGTTAAATGATGTGTCTGTAGATTCAACCGTCGCTCTCAACACTTCTGAAGAACGCTATCAGTTAAGCCCTTTGGCGGCACGCCTCCGGAGCGCGCTCCGGAAAATGGGCTACCACAAACCGCTACCGGCACGAGTTAAGGGTGTTTTATTGCCTACAGTTTCTGAAAAGCTCCCCAAGCTCAACATTCAATTGAGCGATGCAGCTCTCCGTCGAATGCAAACACTTTTCGAGCGAGATGGAGCACGACTTCGAGAATTGTTGGAAGACGAGAGCCTGAAGTGGGATCTTGGAGCTACTGTTGAAGCGATATCGAATACTGACCACCCTTAGTTCTACCTTCGTTTCCTCGTCTAGTTGACGCAACAATTGCACCTAGGACAAGCCACACGATTACACCAATTCGACTCGTTGCGCTGGTAGTTACGATAGCGAACAACATAGCTAACGTGGTGAACAGAAGGCCGTTGAGGAATGCCAGCTGGTCACTTGCAGCCGACGACCGTGCCTCTCGTCTAGCTCTTCTTAACTGTCCAAGCGCCGATACAAAGATCGAGGTGAAAGCGAGCAGTCCGACATATCCCATGTTTAGGAGCACTATGAGGTAGTGGTTGACTAAGTCCAATTGACCGTTTGGCTGCCGCATAGCGTTCATGGATGGATGATCACGGAATGTCGAGCTCCCAAACCAAGGGTTCTCATTCGCTACATCAATGGACACGCCTATCAACCTCTCTCTGTAGTGCACTGATCGAACAGCTTGGCTGTCTTCGTCTCCCAAGCCGGGCACAAGGTTGTACAGTTCGTCTGCCATTTCACTGTTTGCGAGTAGCGCAAAGATCGGTATGGAGAGAAGCAAAGCAAACGCCGCATACTGGAGGAGCGCCTTGGCATTCGAGGTCATGATGTAGCCGCACCCGATGAGGATTGCTCCGAGCCATGATCCCCTGGAAAAAGTCATGAAAAGTCCGATTGCGATGACCAGAATCACGAGGAGTGCTACTGAACGTCTGCACTTGAAGGTTGGCCATGTCATCCACAGCGCGCCTAGTCCCACTGCAAGTGTGAAGGCAGATTGGGACGGACGATCTAGAGGGCCGTACGCACGCAGGAATCCTGCGCGATACTCATAGAACGTTCCGAAAGCCCCAGTGACATTCTGAACCATGTTCGCGTACAGATGCCATCGAAAGACAGCTTCCACTATGTTAACCATGGAAGCAAAAATGACCCCAAATAGAAACACAGTCAGCGCTCTCTGAATCTCGCTTCTTGTCTTCAGAGTTCGGCTGATGACCAAGTATGGCAGGACCATATCTAGAAAAAGATTGAAAACGCCGCGCACTCCCGCAGTGAAATTGTCGTCTCTGAACTCGAGCGCTCCTGCAATCACAAAGAACGCAAAGACATATTTGTCTACGGGCGTACTGCTACGTTCTCCTAGTACCAGTCGCGGGACCATTGGTAGCAGCAGAACGAGTGTCAGAAGACGTGGCCAAGTGAGATAAATTATTGAGAAACCGCCTAGCTGAAGGCGGGCGTCAAGCAACGGAAACACCGGGAGTAGAAAACAAAACGCACAAATTCGGCCCATTGGTGTGCGAGGAACCACTAGCACAAGCGACAACCCGACAAAGATTACAAACGACCAATAGGATGGTGTTAGGGCCCCAGCTAGACTGATGGCCGCCAGCAGTCCGAAGAGCTTATTGCGGAGTTCTTCGTCATTGAGAAGCCCCGAAAGCCTGTATGTGAATGCGGCTATGGCAAATAGATAGAGGTAACTCACAGATGGTTCAGCTATTGCAAGCTTGAAAGTCCTTAGTTTTTGCCTATCTCTTCGATAACGCTATGAATCGAACTCTGATAATTGTAATCACATTGGTGATCGTCTGCTCTTCCGTACTGCTTTATAACAGCAGTAGTAAAGTAAGGTGGCGCGTTGACGTTCTCGCTCTCAAGGCTTCAGGACAGATAGAGGAACTGACGTGGGGAGAAACGCTACGTTGGATGCTTCCAGGGAGTCCGGTATACCTCGACCGACTTGCCGTAAACAGCAACCCAAACGTCTCGCTTAACAACCGAAGGCACTTAACGCCGCGTGACGTTAGAGAGGGTGAGCGGTTGTTCAGGCGTAACTGTGCATCCTGCCACGGCGGAGGAGGCGATGGTGCTGGTGGTCCGTCACTCCGTGGAGTTGGAAGCGTGAGAAGCGACTGGGAGTTGTACCGGACAATACAACGAGGGATACCCGGGACAGCAATGCCGGCGAACGATCTCCCTGATCCTCAGATCTGGCAGATCATGAGCTATCTTGCATCAATTGTAGATTCATCTCGTTTCACCGAGAAACCGGCGTTAAGCAGACCGGTTCTGCCTTCAGAGATCGCAGAGGCGAACGAAGCTAGTAGCAACTGGCTAACTTACAACGGCAACTACCAGGGCTGGCGGTACAGCGCATTGCGGGAGATCAACCGGGATAACGTTGGCTCACTTGCGCTCAAATGGATACATCAGTCTGACACGTCGTACAACAAGCTCGAAAGTAATCCAATTGTCGTCGATGGAGTTATGTACATAACAGAGCCTCCTGGACGTGTTCTTGCCTTGGATGCTACCACCGGTGAACTAATATGGCGCTTCGACCGATCAATTCCTGATCAGATGGCAATCTGTTGCGGTGTAGTTAATAGAGGCGTGGCGATACTGGGCGAACTCATACTGGTGGCGACCATAGATGCGCATTTGCTGGCTCTAGATAGTGCGACTGGAGTTTTGCGCTGGGAGGTTGAAGTTGCCGAACACGAAAAGGGCTACAGCATTACAGCTGCACCGATCGCTTTTGCGAATCAGGTGATTACGGGTGTTGCTGGTGGCGAGAGCGGCATTCGCGGTTTCTTGGATGCATATGACGTTACTACAGGTGAGAGAATCTGGCGGAGATACACGATCCCTATGCCCGGTGAGGACGGAAGCGACAGTTGGGTCGATGAATCCTGGGAAATAGGTGGAGGAGCCACCTGGATGACGGGTACCTATGATGCAAGCCTCAACCTCCTGTACTGGGGTACCGGTCACTCAGTCCACAATCCTGAAGTTCCTGGAAGCGATGAGCTGCATGGAAGTTCAGTGCTCGCAATTGATGCGAGCACCGGTGAAATCAAGTGGCACTTTCAGATGACACCGAACGACATCCATGGTTTTGACGCGGTCCAGACACCCGTCCTGATAGAAGGCGTCGTTGACGGTCAACAACGCAAACTGCTGATATCCGCGAATCGAAACGGTTACTACTATGTGCTAGATAGGATGACAGGTCAGTACCTCGTCGGCGTACCCTTCACCAAGGTCACCTGGGCATCTGGCCTTTCGGATAAAGGTAGGCCGATCATCGAGCCTGCTGCAGCCCCGACTTCAGAAGGCACGCTGAGTTGGCCTGCATCCGTTGGTGCAACGAACTGGTGGCCGCCATCCTATTCACCTCTGGCTGACAGTCTCTTTGTTTCCGTAATCGAGGCACCATCGATTTTCTATTCCCAGCCTGATGAATACGTGCCGGGTGAAAACTACGTGCGGGTGATTGGACGATATCCGCACAATCAGCCCGTCGAACGGCTCGTAAAACGAATCGACAGCACTACGGGGCAGATTCGCTGGCAGCGCAGATTTGAAGCATTGGTAGGAGCAGGCACGATGGGTGGGTTGCTCACCACTAGAGGGAACCTTGTGTTCGGGGCGTCCAATGAAAATCTGTTCGCGCTCGACGTTGAGACAGGAGACCAAATGTGGACCGTAGATACTGGCGGTTCGATCTTCGCAGCACCCATGACCTACAGCGTTGGGGGTAAGCAGTACTTGACCATAGCTGGCGGTCGAGCACTGCTCACATTCGCGTTGCCTGAGTCGCGGGAAGGCGACGAGAGGAACCTAGCGCCTGGCTCCGTATCTGGATACATCCGGCAGTGAGGTCCACTGTTGGAACGTAGGGACACTTACCCCTGTAAATGGAGAGTACATTGGAGCTCTTCCGACGTAGTCGGATCTATTGGTATACATCCTTGGCGAATCAAGTACCCCTGAATCGGTAGAGTTGGTGTTCGCGAACGCGAGTGCGTTGGCACCGGTGACCGTGTACCGCTGGATGCGTTCCCAGTGAACGTTGGTGATCCCCGCATCGGCGTAGTCAAGATACGTCAGGTGTATTCTACCTACGATGATCGTGTCAGCCACATATGCACTGTCGCAGCCGACGGAGAAGCGAAAGCCCGTGCCTGAAGTGTTTCGTGGGTTAAATGCGCTATCAACTACAACGATTCTCTCCGCATGCTGCAGACGGAAAGGGGAGTTGTATCCGTTGTGGGCCTGGACGTTCGCAAAGATCAGATCCGAGTACTTCTCTATTCCAGAATCCTGTTGGCTAAATATGGTGAACTGAGTGACATTGTTCATCGATGTATCCAGCGTGCTATTGACAATTGCGACTCGATGGCTGGCTTCGCGGCCCGCGCGACGATGAAGGCTCAAGCCACCTTCGATGTAGAGGTCGTCCAGCAACACGTCCTGTACTGCACGCAACGTCATCACGTCTCCGTTGTTAAGGATGTTGCCACCTCTCCAGCTAACCCTTCGGTTCCCGTCCATTGAGATCGAGCCTCTTAATGTCGAGCTATCGGACATGACGCGGACGAGTACCCATCGGAAATATCATCTAGGATCGAGATAAGCTATGAGTTCACCAAAAGCGATACTGCAGTTACTCTTGAGTGGGGGGAGGGGTTCAAACTGCCTAGCATGTTCGCGTTAGGGAACAGTCTGGTCGGAAACCCGCTGCTAGAACCGGAAACCAGTTCTAATTCCTCATTGTCGGTGATCCAAGGCTTCGGGGATCGTACCTCTTTGACCGTAACGGTTTTCGCCAATCGGTATAAGAACCTGATCGACTTCGACCCTGAAGCATTCACTAACGTCAACCGATCAAGCGTGGAATCGGATGGAATTGAGTCATCAATCGACGCATCAGGTTCGAACTGGAGTTTACATCTGTCTGCTACGTACTCCGAAACAACCAGTAGTGACGGATCAACACTCACTGGACGACCGGAATGGTTCGGCCGTGCAATGTTTAATTGGCAATTAACCCCTAGATTAGCATTTGCCGCGACACACCAGGCCGTTGGGTCGGTATATCAGTCGTCGCTACTGACAGGAACGATACCATTGGATCGATACAACACGACCGACGTCAGTGTAAGTTCGATGTTGCGAGGAGGTTGGTCTGTTATGTTTGGCCTTAACAATCTTTTTGATAACACCTATCGCGAGGCCGTAGGCACGCCAGGTCCAGGCAGGCAGGTCCGTTTGGAGTTCCGGTTTGATCGCTGATCCTGCGGAGCCAATTTATTCGCATAATCTATATTATGTTAAATTAGATATTCCGAATATGGGTGGGTTCCAAACTCCCCCTTCCCGCACGATTTATTACATCTGACACCACTCTCGCATAGGACAATGCGCGCTGACGCGCTATCCAAGGTCCAACGCCCCAGTGCCCCACATCCGTATCCTAAGGCACTACATTCACACGCCATTGCTGATGCTGTCTGTCGCGGAGGGTTTTTTGATCGCGATTGCAGCGTATCTGGGCTATTTGACTCGATTTGGTGAGCTGCCCAGGTTCACCGAATTTCTCCTTCCAGCGCTGACCCTTTCCCTGATACTTGTGTCCGCCATGATTGCGATGGGCGTCTACGAGGCGCGTGTTCGTGAAGGCATGACAGGCATGTCGCTGAGAACCGCGGTAGCTCTCTTTCTACTCGGCACAGCAGTGATGGCCGTGCTTTCCATCCTGCTACCAGCGGTTGACCCTGGACCCGGTGTGCTGCTCTTTGCCGCAATCGAAGCGTTCATATTGCTGACGCTTTTCAGGCTCGCTGTCTTCTCTTTTCTAGACGAAAATACCTTTAAAAAACAGGTGGTTGTGCTGGGAACAGGCCACAGGGCTTTAAAGATTGCCACGCGCATGCGCAGACGTGTAGATCAACGCGCGTTCGTACTTCATGGGTTTCTGGACGGTGGAAGCAGCAGCGACCAGATCAGCGATTATGGAGCCTCCATTCTCGAAACGGATCTACCGCTGGCTGAGTACTGTCGCGAGAATGGCATTGATGAGATCGTCGTTGCGCTCGACGAACGCCGTCGCAACCAACCGGGTGGTGGCGGACTTCCGCTGGATGAGTTGATGGAATGTCGCCTCACAGGCATCAACGTTTGCGATGTGCAGCAGTTCATCGAGCGCGAGGCTTGTAAGGTAGACGTGGATCTACTTCGTCCCTCCTGGCTCGTATTCTCCGACGGATTCAACCTGAGTCCGTTCAGAGCTGTTTCAAAGCAGGTTTTCGACTGGTTGGCGAGCCTGTTGCTGCTTCTCGTCGCCTGGCCGGTGATGCTGCTGACAGCGATCGCCATCAAACTGGAAGCACCGAACCAGCCTGTTCTCTACCGCCAACGTCGAGTGGGACGCGACGAAAGGCCATTCGACGTGTTGAAGTTCCGCAGTATGGACATGAGTCGCGGCGAGCCGGTAGCCAGTTGGACTGCTCAGAACGACCCAAGAATCACCCGAATTGGTGAGTTCATCCGCAAAACGCGACTTGATGAGTTTCCGCAACTCTTCAACGTGCTCAAGGGCGAAATGAGCTTCGTAGGTCCCCGTCCGGAACAGCCTGTGTTCATTGATGAGCTCAAAGAGAAGATCCCCTTCTACAGCCAACGGCACAGCGTCAAACCCGGAATAACCGGTTGGGCACAGCTGTGTTATCCCTACGGCGCCTCCGTAGACGATGCGAAGGAAAAGCTCCAATACGACCTCTACTACCTCAAGAACCACTCTCTGCTACTCGACATGATCATCATGTTGCAGACCGTGGAGGTGGTTCTGATCGGTGAGGGAGCCCGCTAGCATCTTCCATATTGGGGCAACAGAGTTGCCCAATTCACTCAAATTGAGAGCACATTTTCCCCACTGAATCCCACACGCCCACGACGGATCATTGAAGCTGACCACTCGTCCGTCAGGGAGCCCCATGGATACCACTCTGGTTTTGGAAGACGGCACCACCATGCACGGTGTCAGTTTCGGCGCCTATGCGCCCGTCGCCGGTGAAGTCGTATTCAACACAGCCATGGCGGGTTACGTTGAAACGCTCACGGACCCTTCCTATAGGGGCCAGATACTCGTCTGTACTTACCCGCTGATTGGCAACTACGGCGTGCCGGGCGAGCGCGACGGCATCGATGAGCCGTTCGAAGCCTCTGAGATTCAGGTACAGGGCGTCGTCGTTCAGAACTACGTAGACGACTACAGTCACCACACAGCAGATAGATCTCTGGGAGACTGGCTCAGATCTGAAGACGTTCCGGCAGTAACCGGCATCGATACCCGCACCCTCACCCGTCGCCTCCGCGAGCACGGCACCATGCGTGGCTGGCTGTTTCCCACCGAGCTTGGCTTAACGGAGGCCCGCAGCAAATCAGCTTCCGTGCATATGGAGGAAGAAGTCTTCCAACTGGTCGCACCGGAAGCAGAGACAAGGCACGGCGACGGAGTCAGCAAGATCCTCCTCGTCGACATCGGCGCCAAGGACAACATCGTCCGCTCGCTGACCAGCCGCAAAGCGACGGTAATTCGCGTCCCCTGGCACGCCGATCTCAAATCCTACGCCGAAGAGATAGACGGCATCCTGATCGGCAACGGTCCCGGTGACCCCTCCAACCTGATGCCCCTGGTCGAGCAGATCCGCTGGTATCTCGATCACCCACGTCGTATCCCGGTGATGGGCATATGCCTCGGCAATCAGATCCTTGCGCTCGCCGCAGGTGCCACCACCTACAAGCTCCCCTATGGTCATCGCGGTGTAAACCAGCCGGTGCAGGATCTCCTTACCCGCCGCTGCCACATCACCAGCCAGAACCACGGTTACGCGGTGCAGGACGAATCCCTCCCCGACGACTGGGAGCCCTGGTTCGTGAACATCAACGATGGCACCAACGAAGGCATTCGTTCGCGCACTGGACCCTACCGCGGCGTGCAGTTCCACCCGGAAGCCCGGCCTGGTCCCGAAGATACGGCTTACCTGTTCGATGACTTCCTCGAGATGGTTCGCTCGAGCCAGCTGAGCTACGCCTAGGAGACGCAAATGATTGGTAACTTCCTTCCGCGTAAGCCGAATCGTGTTCTGGTGCTGGGCTCAGGGGCGCTGCAGATCGGCCAGGCTGGCGAGTTCGACTATTCCGGTTCCCAGGCGATCAAGGCGCTGAAAGAAGAAGGCATCGCCACGGTGCTGCTCAATCCGAACATCGCGACAATCCAGACCAGCGAAGACCTTGCGGACAAGGTCTACCTCCTGGCAGTCACGCCGGAGAACGTTGAGCAGGTCATCATCAAGGAAAACGTCGACGCCATCCTCCTCAGCTTCGGTGGTCAGACGGCACTCAACTGCGGTGTTGCCTTGTTCGAAGCCGGCACCCTCGACAAGCACAACGTTCGAGTGCTCGGCACCCCGGTCGAAGCCATTCTCGACACGGAAGATCGCCAGCTCTTCAAAGACCGCCTCGACGAGATCGAAGTCAAAACGGCGCTGAGCTACGCCTGCGACTCCATCGACGAAGCCAGAGACGCGGCGAGAAAGATCGGCCTCCCGGTCATGTTCCGTGGCGCCTTCGCTCTCGGGGGCAAAGGCAGCGGTATCGTCGAGACCGAGGAAGAGCTCGAAGACGCTCTGATGCGCGCTTTCGCTGGCGGCATGCCTCAGGTACTGGTCGAGGAGTGCCTGCGCGGCTGGAAGGAGATCGAGTACGAAGTCGTCAGAGATGCGCGGGACAACTGCATCACCGTCTGTAACATGGAGAACTTCGACCCGCTCGGTATCCACACCGGCGAGTCCATCGTAGTCGCTCCGTCTCAGACATTGGACGATGCGGAGTACCAGCTGCTGCGAACGTTGGCGATCAAGACGGTCCGCCACCTGGGTATTGTCGGCGAATGCAACATTCAATTTGCACTCGACCCGGACAGCCGTGACTATCGGGTGATTGAGGTCAACGCCCGCCTCTCCCGCTCCAGTGCCCTCGCCTCCAAGGCGACCGGCTATCCCCTCGCCTATGTCGCGGCCAAAATCGGACTCGGCTACACCCTGCCGGAGATCCCGAACGGGATTACGCGCAAGACCTCCGCTTTCTTCGAGCCCGCGCTCGATTACCTGGTCTGCAAGGTGCCGCGCTGGGACCTGAACAAGTTCCACGGCGCGTCCATGGAGATCGGTAGCGAGATGAAGAGCGTCGGTGAGGTGATGGCGATCGGCCGCTCCTTCCCCGAGGTGATTCAGAAAGCGCTTCGCATGCTCGATATTGGCGTCGACGGGCTGGATCCCGATGCCTTCAACGCTGAGAACCGGGATTACCGAACGCCGACGCCAACCCGGATATTCGCCGTCGCCAACGCCATCGCCGCTGGCACAACCATCGCCGAGATCCACAACGAGACAAAAATTGATCTGTGGTTCCTGGCTGCAATCGAACGCATCGTCAGCATGCGCCAGCAGATTGGTTCCGCCGACGAACCGCTGGATCCTGCGCTGCTGGCTGATGCCAAACGTCTCGGCTTCTCCGACCGTGGGATCGGCAAGATCATCGATCAGCCGCTGGAGCAGGTGCGTGCTGCGCGAATCGAGCACGACATCATTCCCCACTACGCTCAGATCGACACCATGGCGGCTGAGTTTCCCGCCGAAACAAACTACCTGTACGGCACCTACTCCGCCATTGCGGACGACGTCGCCCCGACGACCAACAAAAAGATCATGGTCCTGGGCTCCGGTCCCTATCGGATCGGCTCATCCGTCGAGTTCGACTGGTGCGCCGTAAACGCCGCAGAAGCAGCCAGCGATCTCGGCTACGAGACCATCATGGTCAACTACAATCCGGAAACGGTGAGCACAGACTACGACGTCTGCGACAAGCTGATCTTTGACGAGATCAGCCTGGAGTCTGTGCTCGACATCTACGACCGGGAGCAGCCCGAGGGCGTGGTCGTGAACATGGGCGGCCAGATCCCGAACAACCTGGCGCTGCGCCTCCACCAGGCTGGCGTGAAGATCCTCGGTACCCATCCCGAAAACATCGATCGAGCTGAAGATCGAAGCAAGTTCAGCGCCCTCCTCGACCAGCTGCAGATCGATCAGCCTGCCTGGTTCCATGTCACCGATATGGACGAGGTCGAGGCTACGGTCGAGAAGCTTGGCGGCTTCCCGGTGCTGGCGCGCCCCAGCTATGTTCTCTCCGGCGCCGCCATGCAGGTTGCCCATGAGGGGAACGAGCTGCGGCGCATCCTCGAGCGTGCCAAAGAAGTCTCCTCCGACTATCCGGTGGTGGTCTCCAAGTTCGAGACCCATGCCAGAGAGATCGAAATCGACGCGGTGGCAGACAACGGCGAGCTCATTCTCCATGCCATCAGCGAGCACGTGGAAGACGCTGGCGTGCACAGCGGCGATGCCACCCTGGTCCTGCCGCCGCAGACGCTTTACATCGCCACCATTCGCCGCGTGAAGCAGATTGCTGCCGCGGTCGCCAAAGCGCTCAACATCACCGGCAGCTTCAACATGCAGTTCCTGGCGAAGCACCAGAGCGTGAAGGTGATCGAGTGCAACCTGCGTGCATCGCGAAGCCTGCCTTTCGTGTCTAAGGTGACGGGCACCAACTTCGCCGAAGAAGCCATGCGCCGCATGCTCGGCGTCCAGAGCGACGTCAGCACGAATGCGTTAGATCTCGACTACGTCGGCGTCAAAGTCCCGATGTTCTCTTTCTCTCGTCTGAACGGCGCAGATCCGCTGCTCGGCGTAGAGATGGCGAGCACCGGCGAGGTGGGCTGCATTGGTTCCGATCTCCACGAGGCGTTGCTGCAAGGCCTCATGGCCACCGGCTTCAAGTTCCCGAAACGCGGCGTCCTGCTCTCGCTCGGCCCCATGGAAGACAAGTACTGGTTCGCCGACGAGGCGCGCGCCATCCGCGATCGGCTCGGGCTGAAGCTCTACGCCACCAGCGGTACCGCCGAGATGCTCGGCACTCTCGACATCGATTGCACCATCGTTGACAAAGGTGAGGACGAGCAACGGGAACTCTACCGCCTGTTCGAAGACGGCAGCATTGATCTGGTGATCAACGTGCCCCGCGAGTACGACCAGCAGGGCCGTCCGGATGGCTACATGATCCGTCGTATGGCCATCGACAGTAACGTCCCGCTGTTCACCGACCGGCAACTCGCCAGAGCGCTGATCGACGCGCTGTTGGCGCGCACGCCGGAGTCGCTCGGCCACAAAGCGCTTGGCGAGCACGGCGGTGAAACGCCCTTCCTGGCTTTGGAGCTTGGCTGAGGCGCGCGAAACGAGCAGAAATTGCTGTCAACCAGATAGGCCTTCAACCGTTGTATTACCTGAACGCAACGGAAAAAGAGGCTGTATTCAATGTTCAAGCAATTTCTCGCCGTAGGCGCTATCTCTCTGATTTCAAACGCTGTTTACGCCGATGCCGGCGATCGAATTGATCGCCATCTCGACCGCAAGGGCGACCGGATCGAGCATCGCCTGGATCAGAAAGGCGATCGCATCAACCGTCACCTCGACCGGAAATCCAACTGGGCTGAGCGCAACGACAAAGACCGTCTTGCCGCCCATCTGGATCGCAAGGGTAACCGCATAGATACCCATCTGGATCGGCGCGGCAGCCGCGCGGACAATCATCTGGACCGCAAAGGCAACCGCCTGGAGCGCCGCTGGGACAACCGCGGCTGATTGTTGGCTGAACGAATGAGGGTACACTGCGGGTCATGGAAGACCCGCGCAGCACCCAGGACGAACTCGAAGACCTCTCTGACGCGGAAGGCCGCGACAAGTCACGGCTGCAGCTGCTGCTGGATGTCTTTGTCTTTCAGTTCAAGCTGGCCGCTGATGGCCTCCGGGACATCCTGCTGAGCCCGCTGTCGATCATCTCCGCCATCATGGGCCTGGTGGCCGGTGGTGACGATCCCTACCGCTACTTCCGCGATCTCCTCCGCTTCGGTCGTCGTACCGAGGTCTGGATAAACCTGTTCGGCTACCGCAAGCACGCGGGCACCTCAGACGATCTGATTGCGCCGATCAAAGAAAAGGTAATGAGTGAGGCTCAGTCGAACCCCTGGATCAGCAAGGCAGGCGGCGAGCTGAATCGCACCCTGGACTCCATGGGCGATCGAATCAATCCCGATCAGGACGAGCCGAAGAAATAGCGCGTTCGCCCGCTCAGGCGCTGTAGATCACCAGCTCCCCTTCACCCGGCGCCAGGCCGAATCCGGCGTCCTCTAGGCGACGATTGCAGTCGCCGTAGATGTTGCCGAGGCGGTCGAGTACGAAGCGCTCGAACAGGTTCTGCACGATGTCGATGGACTCGTTGTCGAGATCCAGCGAGCGGCAGCTGGAGAGGAAGTTGTACGCAACCTGGTAAGGGCTGATCGGGATCTTCACGGCCTGGCTTTCGCGGCCGGAGGCGTTGGCGGTGCGCTCAGCGATCTGACCAAGCAGGTACTGGAAGTGGTTCGAGCACTTCTCGGACATGCGCTGAGCCAGCTGGTCCAGGTGCACGTCGTACTCGGTGTCGAACTCGGTCTTGTCTTCCATCCAGTGGTCGAGGCCGCGCTGCATGCGCTTGGCGAACGACTGAATCAGGTTGGAGCGTCGATAGCGCAGCTCACGCATCAGATCGAAGCAGGCACGCTGCCGGTCTTCGTCTTCCTCGTGTCGATATGCAAACTCGAACAGCCCGTCTTCGATATTCAGATACAGCCCGTCCATCAGGTGCAACAGTTCGCCCGTTGCCTTGTGGTGCATGGCTGTGAATACGTTCTGGGGATTTCTGTCTGGCCCCATCGTGCCCTCATATCCGTCAAGTCCCTATGCACTGCAGTCTATGAGGGGTATCGGCTGAAAACGTTGATTCGGTGGTTACCAGAAATGCCAACTGCGTCATAAAGCGCCGATAAACGGCGGATTTAGAGGGAACCAGAGGGCGGATTTCGACGGTCAGCGGCAGGAATCAGGCTCAGCAAGAGCTTTTGGGCGGCCTCCTTCGCCCTGAAGAGGCCTCAAATCAAGCCAGATTTGCCTCAGATCAACCGGATCTGAGCGTTCACCAGGCCCGGCTGACCTTCCGCGTCCACGGAGATCCGCTGCACCTCGATGCTGTGCGTCTTCTGCAGGCGGTCAAGCCACTGGACGACTGTGTTGAACGGCTGCGCCTGCAGCACCACGCTGACCGCGCCGTCCGATTCCGGCTGCAGCCGGTTCAGACGGATGCCCTGGGCGTTTGCTTCCCGGGTCACCAGCGGCATCAGCGAACGCTCGCTGGCCGGCGTGCTGGCGTTCTGCCGGGCTCGGCTGCGGGCGTTGGCCTCGTTGGCCTGCATCCAGTCCCAGGTGCTCTGGGCGTTCTGGTAGCGGTTCGCCTCGAGGACGCGCCAGTCGCTGATCGGTTTCCAGATGGCCACCCAGAACAGGGCGGCAACGATCAGAAACGCCAGGCCCGCGATGATGGGCCGCTCGTGCGGTTCCCTGCCGGCGTACCAGCGCCAGGCGGCCGTGCCCTGAACCTGCTGCGTCATGCGGTAGAAAAGGCTCATGCGCCCGTTCCCCCGCTCTGCAACCGCACGCGAGCGCGCACGCCGCTGTCCTGCTGCTCGGCAGAGGTGATCTCCACCTCCACGCCCAGCCGGTTCAAGCGCTGTTTGAACTGCTCCAGCGCGTCGTAGCTCGAGAGCTGCAGATCCGCGGCCAGCTCGTTCCGGTTCTCGGAGTAAGTCAGGCTCCAGATGCTGACGCTGCGGTCCATGCCCTGGGCTAGCTGACCGAGGTACGCCGTGAAGCCGGCGCCGCCCTCCCCCGTGCTCTGGCCGAGCTTCGCTCGGGTCAGGCGCAGCACGTTGGCCGCGTTCACCCGGGTTTCGCCCGGGAAAATGTCTTTGTAGAGCGCCACGCTGCGCTCGCTGAGGTCGTTTGCCCGCAGGCCCGACCAGATGCCCTGCGCTGCCATGCCGATCAGCCCGAGCAGCAACCAGATGCTGGCCAGCGAGGCTACGGCTCGCCAGCGGTAAACGTTCTGAGTCGGTGGCTTGGCCGGCGTGTATTGACCCTGTAGCAGGTTCACCGCGTCCGGCAGCTCGCGCCAGCGCCGCGCCAGGTAGGCAAGCGGCGGCTCTGAGTCATCACCGGAACGAACCTCTACACTGGTATCCAGCTGGCCTGCGGTCAGCCCGTCCAGCTCACCGTTCACCACGTCGATCAGCTCAACGTCCAGCGAGCCGAGCGCCAGGCCCAGATTGTCGCGGTCGATGCTGGCGGCCTGATTGTCGGTGCGGATCAGCGCCGTTTCCGGTTCAAGCAACACGGCGGCGCCCTGCTCGTGCACCGGCAGCAGCTCCGCGTCGGACACCATGAAGCCAGGCTTCAGGCTCAGCTCATCGAAGCACTCGATCCAGTCGTCCACGTAGTTCTGGTCGATCAGGTTCACCCGCACCGGCAGGCCGCGTTTGACCGGTCCATGCGCCAGATGCATCTCCTCAATGTCCGCCGCCAGGTACTCCTCCACCACAAACGGCAAGGCCCGGCGGATGTGGCCGACGCTGCGGCCAGGGACTTCCGTGGTGAGCGCCAGCACGTGTTCCGCCGGCACCATCACCACCAGATTGTTCGGGTTCTGCAGCCAGTCGGCCGAAGGGTCGATGAGTTCGGATAGGCCGCGGTAGTCGGTGACCCCGCTGGCGCGAATGGCGCCGTCATTTTCCAGGATCAGCCAGTCGCAGGAGAGGTCTTTGCCGTCCTCGTCATGAAAGACCAGCGATTGCAGCCTGATGAACAGTGTGGGCATTGGGGGGCTACTCTTCAGATACTTCCAGCTGTTCCAGAAAGTTCGACCGGAACGCTTTGCCGAAGTCCCGGGTCAACAGCGTGATAGTGCCATCATTCGGATTGCGATGCAGTGTCGAGGCGAGCTCAACGAGGCTGTCGTCCACCTGGGCCCGGATCTGGATCTCAAAAAACTCACTTGCCACCCCGAACGCGTCGGTGGCGGCGGCCAGCTCCGGGATCTCGGCCGTGACCTGGTTCACATCCGTATACAGCCGCTCGCTGAGCGCAATGCCTTCAATCTGTGCGGTCGAGATGCTCGGATTCAGGGCCGCAATCACCTGCGGGTCGGCCGTGTTCACGTTGATGCGCAGCTGGTCGGTTGGCAGCACGCAGATATAGGGCTCGATGGCGGCAAAGAGCTCCGAGTCCATGTCCCGCAGCATGCGCAGCTCGCTGACGTGGCTGGCCAGCTGATCGCCGGTTCTGTGGGCGAACTCGCCCAGCAGGTACTCGCTGTCTTCCGCGCCGAACCCGCCCACCTCCTGGTCGGGGTCGATCCAGTCCAGCCACACGTCAGCTATCGGCTCCGGCAGGTTCAGGTTCCGCAGCAGCGTCTTGAATCGGCTCAGGTTGATCCGGCCGGCCTGCTGAGCGGTGGCGGTCGAGGCTACGGCGTTCAGGTTGAAGCAGGCATTCAGGTCCCGCACCTGGATCTCAAGAAAACCCTCGTCCACATCGAGCGGCGGCAGCGGTTGGGCCCAGATCTCGGTCAGGTTGTCGACCGCCCCGGTGTCCATCCACTCCTGGCGCAGAACCTGCCGCGCAAAGTCCTCGGCACCGAGCGCGTACTGCAGCGCCTGATCACCGGCAAAGGTCTGTCGGGCCTGCGCCACCACCAGCGATTGCCGGCCAACAAGCTGATACACGAGGGCCGTCAGCAGGGCCAGGATGAGCAGCACCGAGAGCAGCACCACGCCGCGTTGTGGTTGGGCGCCCATCAGGCCTGCTCTCCCAGCGGCTGTAACAGGCCATCGTCGGCCGGGTCCGTGCCGCCATCCGGGTTTGTTTCGGGTCCGGTGCCCGGCCCGGGCCCAGGTCCCGCCGGTCCGGTCGTCACCGTCTCGTCCGGGTTCGGCACCGGCCAGATTCGCTCAACCACGCCGAACGGCGCCGCATCGATGCGCAGGATGACGGCAGCAATCTGCAGGTTCGGATCGTTCCTGAAGTCGCCTGCCGGCGGCCAGAAGCTGTGCTCGTTGCCGGAGCGGTCGAGGGCGAAGAACTCTGCCTGCTCCACGCCCGGCAGCATCTCCTGCAGTTGCGGTTCCGAGTCCGGCGCCCGATCGAGCACCATCCAGTAGGCGCGATACAGCGTTTCGTCCTGGACGATGTAGCCAACCCGCTGCAGCTCCGAACGGGGCCGGCCGAGCGGGTTGCGCCAGCCGAACCGGGTGAACTCGATCATCCCGTCTGCGCCAATCATCAGCGGCTCAAGAGGATCACCGAGCTGATCGCGGATGCCTCTGGGCGAGATCTGCAGCAGGTCGCGCTGCAGGATCTGCATGGACCGCTGCACGGCGGCCAGGCGTGCGCCCCGCTCGCTGAGCACCCGGTTGTTGTCCAGCGTGCGGCTGACGATCTGGGCGCTGACCATGCCGATGATGCTGAAGATGCCGAGCACGATCAGCACCTCGATCAGGGTGAAACCGCCTCTGCGCCGGCTGTTCATCAGTACCGCCCCACAAACGCCACCATCTGATCGATGGGGCCTACCGGGCGATCATCCACCACCTCGAAGGTTGCGACCTCCACCCGGCGCAGCCACGGGTGAGAGGTATCCTCTACCTCCACTTCGAGCCGCCACTCGCGATCGCCCATGAACACCCGCTCCGTGGACCGGCCTGTCGGCAGCACCTCGTTGCTGGCCCGGGCGGCGATCTTCAGCCGGGCGAGGTGGTTGTCCGTCACCCAGTGCGCCACGGTGCGGCGCTCGATGGTGAAGGTCTGGTTGGCAACATCCCCCACCCGGCTTGAGACGGCGAAGCCGAGAATGGAGAACACCAGCAGCGCCACCAGCACCTCAATCAGCGTGAAACCGCGACTCAAAACCGACTCTCCGCCCGGCTGGCTGCCACCCGGGCCAGCCCATCGCTGGTTACGGCCCAAGGCTCAGCCTCCCACTCGGGTTCCAACAGAAGGGTGAACGGAGTGATCTCGCCGCTGGAGAAGATGAGTATCTGCGGCAGCTCGTCGTCTTCTTCGAACGGCAGGTTGTCGTACTCCTCGAGATCCAGGCTCAAGCCAACCAGCTCCGGCAGGTCTGTTTCGTTGAACGGTCGCTGGATCATTTCGATCCAGACCCGCTGCTCCGGATCGAACTCGGCGAACCGGTACTCCGCCTCCTCCACGTAGATGCCCCACTCCCGGTTCCGGGTCAGCGAGTGCTGGCGGGCGAGCTCGATGCGCATGGCCATCCGTTCGGCGGCCCCTTTCAGGGCCTGATCGGATTCGGCGCCGGTGAAGCTGAGGATCACGGTGCCGGTCAGCACGGCGAGGATGGTCAGCACCACCAGAATCTCCAGCAGCGAGAAACCTGATGGGCGGGAGGCTGGCATGGCAGTTCGCTCAGCCGGTCGGCGTCGTCTGCGCCTAGAGGTCTTCGTAACGGATGTCGGCGTTCAGCGCGTCGCCGCCTTCGGCACCGTCCGCGCCGAGGGAGAACAGGCTGAAGCCATCGCCCGTCCGCTCGTAGATATAGGGGGAGCCCCAGGGATCTGTCGGCAGCGACTTCATGTACGCATCGGGCGAGTAATTCTTCGGCTCCGGAAAGCCAGCCGGCTTCCGCACCAGAGCTTCCAGGCCCTGTTCCGTCGACGGGTAGACGAAGTTGTCCAGCCTGTAAATGTCCAGCGCCACCGCAATGGAGCGGATGTCGCTTTCCGCGGCGGTGATCCGGGCCTGATCGGGTCGGCCGAGCAGGTTCGGCACGATGATGGCGCCGAGAATGCCGACGATGACCACCACCACCAGAATTTCGATCAGGGTAAAGCCGCCCTGACGCTTGTGTCCGTTACTGCGTTTGACACTCATGTTGTTCTCTCTACTCCGTGCCTGACGGATCAGACAAGTTGGTTCATGGTCAGTATGGGCAGCAGGATAGCCATGACGATGAACATGACAAGTACCGCCATCACAACCAGCATGGCGGGCTCGAAGAGCCGGACCAGGGTGGTGACGATCCGCTCCACCTCGGTCTGCTGATAAATAGCCACCTTCTCGAGCATGGTATCGAGCTCGCCGCTGGATTCGCCGCTGGCCACCATGTGCAGCAGCATCGGCGGGAAGTAGCCCACGCCGTCCAGGGCCACGCGTAGGCTCGAACCCTCGCTGACGCGCTGGGTGGCATCCGCCAGTCGCCGTTTCAGCCACTGGTTCGACACGACCTCGGCGGCAATGTTCATCGCCTCCACCAGCGGCACGCCGCTGCTGGTGAGGATGGACAGCGTGTTGGCGTAGCGGGCGGCGTTGGCCGAGCGGGTGATGCGGGAGACCATGGGCAGGCTCAGCTTCTGCCGGTCCCAGGCGAGGCGAATACCCGGCTGCTGGAGCAGAAAACGGATGCCGAATACCGCCGCCACGATCACCGCCAGGATCAGCCACCACCAGGCTTGGGTGAACTCGGACATACCGATCAGGATCCGGGTGGAGAGCGGCAGATCCTGGCCCATGTTCTCCAGCACGCCGATCATGTCCGGCACCACGTAGACCATCAGCGCGCCGACGATGCCGAACGCAAACAGCGTCAGCAGCACCGGGTACAGCATGGCCATCTCCACATCCCGGCTCGATTCGAACTGGCGCTCTTCGTAGGCAGCCAGGTTGTCGAGCACCTTGTCGAGAAAGCCGGACTGCTCGCCGGCGGCGATGGTTGATCGATACAGGTGCGAGAAGCTGCCGGGGTAGTCGGCCAGGCTGCCGGCCAGGGAGTGCCCTTCCAGCACCTTGCTGCGGATGGCCATCACCAGGGAGCGCATGCTCTGCTTCTCGGTCTGCTGAGCGATGGCCTGCAGGGCTTCCTCGATGGGCAGACCGGCGGCGATCAGGGTGGCCAGCTGCCGGGTGAAGAGCACCCGGTCCAGCGCGCCGAGCCGACGGCCGAAATCTGAGAGGGAGAAGCCGCTGCTGGAGCGTTGCTCCCGGGCCGCATCCACCTCCAGCGGCACCAGCCCCTGGTCACGCAGCAGCTGACGGATCTGGCGGACGCTGTCGGCCTCGAGAACGCCTTTCTTCTGCTTGCCGCGCTCGTCCAGCGCGATGTATTCGTATGCAGCCATCTCGGACTATCTGCTGGAGGCGCGCTGGGCGCTTACTCCTCCAGCGTGACTTTGAGCACTTCCTGAACGGTGGTCACGCCCTGGAGGATCTTCGCCACCGCATCGTCGCGGATGCTCGGCGCCTTGCGCCGGGCGTAGCCGGTGAGCTCCTGTTCTGAGGCGCGATCATGGATGAGCTGACGCAGGGTGTCGTCCACCACCACCAGCTCGTAGATCCCGGTCCGGCCGCGGTAGCCCGAGTGCTGGCAGGCATCGCAGCCGTTCGGCTCGTAGACGGTGGCTGTGGTCTGATTGAGGAACGAAGCTTCGGAGGCATTGGCCGGCCGTGGCGTCTTGCAATCCGGGCAGAGCACACGGACCAGCCGCTGGGCCAGCATCCCGACCAGCGACGAAGACAGCAGGAACGGCTCCACGCCCATGTCGATCAGCCGCGTGACGGCGCCCACCGCGGTGTTAGTGTGCAGCGTGGACATCACCAGGTGGCCGGTCAGACTCGCCTGCACCGCAATCTCCGCGGTCTCCAGGTCGCGAATCTCACCCACCATCACCACGTCCGGGTCCTGGCGCAGGATGGCGCGCAGGCCGCGGGCGAAGGTCATGTCCGCCTTGGTGTTCACCTGGGTCTGGCCGATGCCCGGCAGGTTGTACTCGATCGGGTCTTCCACGGTCAGGATGTTGATGGTCTTGGCAGAGAGCTCCGCCAGCGACGCGTACAGCGTGGTGGTTTTACCGGAACCGGTCGGGCCGGTGACCAGGAAGATGCCGTGCGGCTTGTGCACCACGTTGCGGATCCGGTCCAGATCCTCACTGAGCATGCCGAGGTTCGGCAGCGTGAGCCTGCCGGCCTGCTTGTCCAGCAGTCGCAGCACCACCCGCTCGCCATTGCTGGCCGGCATGGTGGAGACCCGAACGTCCACTTCCCTGCCGCCGACCCGCAGTGAGATCCGGCCATCCTGCGGTATCCGCTTCTCGGCAATGTCGAGCCGGGCCATGACTTTGATCCGGGAGACGAGCAACGGTGCCAGCTGCCGCTTCGGCTTCACCACTTCCCGCATCACCCCGTCGACCCGGAAGCGCACCACCAGCTCGCGCTCGAAGGTTTCGATGTGGATATCCGAAGCCCCTTCCCTGATCGCTTCGGCGAGCAGCGCGTTGATCAGGCGGATGATCGGCGCGTCATCCTCCTTCTCCAGCAGATCCTCGGTTTCCGGAACCGAATCGGCCAGGCTCGCCAGATCCATCTCGTCGCCCATATCCTCGACCATCTGTCGGGCTTCAGAGGCATCGCGGGAATAGGTATTGGTGAGCAACTCGTCGAACTCGTCCTCCCCCACCATCTTCAGCTGCAGCGGCCGGCGGGCGAAGCGCTTCAGCTCGGCGAGCGTCGTCAGGGTGGGTTGGGATTTGCAGGCGACCAGCACCCGGTCCGCGTCTTCCAGCACGTCATCGCTGTGGGTGATCACCACGCCGAAACGTTTGGCAAAGGCAAACGGCAGGAGGTGGGCAGTTTCTGTGGGCGCCTCGTCGGCTGGTGCCAGGACGGCTTCGGCGGGTTCGCTCAGTTCGCTCATTTGGGGGGATGGGCCGTCAGAGTTACTAGGATTGGCCCATGATATCAGCTGCCGACGACCGCCTAGAAGCGGTCTTTACGCGGATTCGAGACCTGAAATCCAGGTCTCCCGGAAGGAATCAGACCTTCATCACACCAAGGCGGCTGACGCTCGTGCGCCGGCAGCCGTCGCTCTGCTGATCATGGCCGTTGACCCGCTCACCGGGGTGGCTGCCCCGCGGCAGGCGGGACATGGTGCCCTTGATCCAGCGGCCCGCTGCGGGCTTGGCGACATGCTCAGGTCGCAGCACCCGGACCTCACCATCCGGGGTGATCAGGTAGAAGGGTAAACCGGTTTGTCGGACCAGATCCGCGTCCGTCGGTGAGAACACGGCTCTAGTGGGCCCATGGTCACCATGGGTGTGCCAGAGGGCGACGATCTCTGCTTCTTCCGGCCGACGTATTCGGAAGGAGACCCGGTCCTGACCGGGCTTACCCCGGCCCTGAGTGAACTCGTAGGTGCCATCGGCATTCTGCAGCACTGCGCCAACAAACTCTGTGTCTGCCCGGACAGATTCGTCAAGTATCTGAGCTTTCAAGTGAGCGAGCCCAACCTCGATGCTCTTCGCCTGCCAGTCCAGCGGCGCGGTGACTACGCTGGCCAGCGCGTTCTGACTGAACAGTGCCATTAGCACTGCAAACGCCCCAACAGCTCTGTTCTGTGCTTTTTTCGTCCGATCACCCTTCCGCTTGCTTGCTCCGACATCGCTCATGTCCACTCTCCTCTCCGTGTTGAGTGCCGCTGCACGTGCTGGCAGCGGCGAGGTGACAAGAGTGCGTCGCAGCGCAGGCTCGGAACCTGACGAAAGCCGAAGATCTGCCGGGAGCTTTGCTTAGGAGAGGCTGAAGAAGGTTCGGAATGCCTAATTCGGCATAGGGAGGGCTCCAGAGCGGGCCGAAAAAGCTTAGGAATTCCTTAGAATTGCCGATTTGGCCGCTTCAGCGGTCTTTTCCACCTCGTCACGCAACGATTTCTCGTTACAGTGCATCTCTAAGGTAGGTGCCGGTAATTTTCTGCCCGCTGATCCGTACCCTCAGGCAGAAGCTCCCGGAACGTGACCAGGGAACAAAGTCCAGGATGGAGACTCGAATTTTGAGTGGAGACGGGAACGGGGTGGCGATGTCTGCCGAAGTGAGCCTGAATGGCGTGCTGGTTCGACCGCAGGAGAACTGCCTCCAGGTAGACGGCGAGGAAGTGCACCTCGAGCCGAAGGTGATGGCCGTCCTGCAGGTGCTGATGAGCCACTCCGGTGAGGTGGTGAGCCGCCAGACGCTTATGGAGACGGTCTGGGCAGGCCGGGTGGTTGGTGAGGAAGTGCTGACCCGCTGTATCTCTGAGCTGCGCTCGGCGCTGGGCGACAAGGCCGGCGATCCAAGATTCATTCAGACCGTGCCGAAGAAGGGTTACCGGCTGCTGGTCGGTCCCACAGCACCCGAGCTGCCGACCTATCGCCGCCGCGTCATTGCCGTCGCCGCCGCCGCGGTGCTGTCGATCACCAGCGCCCTCGCCCTCTGGATTGCGACCCAACCTGAGGCGCCAACCCGCATCGCCGTCCTCCCCTTCAGCGCCGAGCAGGCTGATCACCACCTGGGTTCCGGTGTCGCTGAAGAGATCATGAACACCCTGGTGGGCCTGCCGGAACTGCGGGTGACTTCGCGCACAGCGGCTTTCGCCGAGCGTCTGGAGACGGACCCGAAGCAGATCGGCGCGGCGCTGGATGTAGACGCGCTGCTCACCGGGGCCGTACGACGCACGCCGGAGGGATTCCGCATGTCCGTACAGCTGGTGGAAGTCAGCAGCGGCGATCACCTCTGGGCCGATACCTTCGAGGGCCCGGAATCCAGCTTCTACGCCATGCAGGACCGGATCGTCGCATCCGTGGCCGACACGCTGGATCTGCCGCTGACCGAGCCGCTGCAGGTGGCCCGGGCAACCACCGACATCAACGCCCTCGACCTGTACCTGCTGGGCCGCCACCACTGGCACGAACGGACCCCGGAGGGCCTGGAGCGGGCCGTGGTCTACTTCCAGCAGGCCATCGACGCTGATCCGGGCATGTCCCAGGCTTACAGCGGCCTGGCGGACGCCTACCTGCTGCAGGCCAACTACGACGACCGGGACGCTGCTTCGGCGATCACCCTGGCCGGGCCGCTGATCGAGCAGGCGCTGTTTCTGGATCCGGATTCCGCCGACGCCTACGCCTCCCGGGGCATCCTGCTGCAGAAGCAGGGTGAGTATGCAGCCGCCGAGGCGGCGCTCGGAGAGGCCGTCCGCCTGAACCCGAATCACTCCATGGCGCACATGTGGCGTGGCAACGCGATCATGGCGCTGGGCGACCTGGCCGGCGCCTTCAGCCACTACGAAGCTGCTTTCGCGCTCGATCCCCAGCACCCGGCGGTCACCCACAACTACATCAACACCATGATCGAGCTCGGGCGCTACGCGGAGGCCCGGAACATCCTGACCGCCCGCTCCATGGCCGACCGGGCCATGCTGAAGATGTCGGCGCAGCTGGCGCTGCAGGCTGGTGAGTGGGAGGAAGCCGCGGCCCTGGCCGATCTCATGACCGATGACGTGATCGGCGCCCACCTGTTGCGCTGGCAGCTGGAAGTGAAGCGGCAGAACCTGACGCGGGCGGAAACCCATCTTGGCGCGGCAGCGCGGTTGGCGCCTCAGGACGAACGGGTCTATCTCGCGGCACTCGAGCATCAGACGCTGGCGCCTGGCGCCATGCGCTTCAGCAGCGTGCTCAACTTCTGGGAGGACCAGGCGGAACTGCCGTACAAGGTGCAGCTCATGTCCCGTGCCTGGGCAGCCATTGCCCAGGTGGGGCGCGGCGAGCATGCCAGCGCCACCACGGAGCTGTCGGCTCTGCTCGGCGAACTGCACGATGCCTACCCGCCGTTTCGCATGAAACTGTTGAGCCACCTGCTGATCGCCCTGGATGGTTCGGGGCAGACGGATGCCTACGAGCGCTGGCGGAGCGCGGCGCTCGCCGACGTCACCGAGTTTGCCGAGCACGGCTGGGCTTCGTTCGAGTTTCAGATCGAGTGCGGCTACCTGCTGGCGGCAGCCGGAGACACGGAAGCGGCACTGGCCTCCTTCCAGGCGGCTGGCCTGATGGGCGATATTTCCAGCCTCAGGCTCTCCGGAGATCCGCGGATTCCGGAATCCGTAGAGTCCCTGCACGACTTCATCTGAAGCGCCCGCCCTCACCTTCTAGTAGAATCCCCGGAACTCAGTTCGGGGAAGCTGATTGGATTTCGTTGGCAGCCACATCTTATCCGTAGACCAGTTCGATCGCGCCGACATCGACAAGGTCTTCACCGTCGCGGATGACATGCGTATCTACGCGGACCGCGCCAGAATCACCCGGGTCCTGCAGGGGGCCATTCTCTCCAGCATGTTCTTCGAGCCGAGCACGCGGACGCGGATATCGTTCGGTTGCGCCTTCAACCTGCTCGGCGGCGACGTGCGCGAGACCACCGAGGTGAAAGCCTCATCACTGGCCAAAGGCGAGTCGCTCTACGACACCGCCCGGGTCATGTCAGGCTACAGCGACGTGATCGTGATGCGTCATCCGGAAGCCGGCTCGGTGGCGGAATTTGCGGCAGCCAGCCGGGTGCCGGTGATCAACGGTGGCGATGGTCCGAACGAGCACCCGAGCCAGGCCCTGCTCGATCTCTACACCATCCAGAGCGAGATGGAGAGCCGTGGCAAGGGCATCGATGGCCTGCGCATCGCTCTGGTGGGCGACCTCAAGTACGGCCGGGCCGTGCACTCACTGTGCAAGCTGCTGAGCCTCTACGACAACGTGCACTACAAGCTGGTCTCCCCGACGGGCCTCGGGGTGCCGGAAACCATCAAGACCGAGCTGCTGGCCAGGGGGCACGAGGTCGAGGAGTACGACCAGCTCGAGGCGGGCATCCACAATGCGGACATCCTCTACGTGACCCGGACTCAGGAAGAACGGTTCCCGACCCAGGAGGATGCGGACCGCTATCGCGGCCTGTTCCGGCTCAACAACGAGATCTACACGGAGAACTGCGAGCCGAACACGGTGATCATGCATCCCCTGCCCCGGGACTCGCGGTCGGAAGCGAGGGAGCTGGATGATGATCTGTTCCAGAACCCGAACCTGGCCATCTTCCGGCAGACCGACAACGGCGTGCTGATCAGGATGGCGCTGTTTGCGCTGGTGCTGGACGTGGCCAGCGAGGTGCACAACCACGCGCAGCCGGTCACCTGGTACACGGCCAGGCGCTTCTCTAAAGTCTGAGAGCTGTCTGAGCTAAGGGTGGAGTGAGAGCCCGGTCGGGCTCTCAGCTTCTGGCAGAACGGTTCCAGTCCCGGAGGACCGCAGCCGCTTTACCTGACGCCTTTCACCTTCGGCATCCGGTCTTTCCAGGCCTTGGGCGCAGACTTGTAGCCGCGGCACTCAGCCAGGAATTTGGTCGCCTCACGCCAGGCCTTTTCCGCACCCAGGCGCTTCACGGAGAACTCCCGGACGTGGGACTTGCCGTTGGTCTGCACCTGCACGCGAAACGCCGGTGACGGGCGCCGCACCAGGTTGATGCCACGCACGCCAGTGGAGTGCTTCTTGTCGGTGGCTGCATCGCGAACCCGCTTGCTGCGCGCCTTCTCCTGAGCTTCCGCCCACTTCTTGTCCAGCGCCTTGGCGTCGCGGCGTACCTGAGCCTGTTTGGTCTTGTTGAGCCCGATGAGGCTGAAGTACTGCTGCTCGAGCTTTCCGTTGATGCTGCGGGCAACTCGGAGTAGCTGCCCGTTGTTCAGTTCGTAAACTGCCACTTGATGACTCCTGTCGTTCTGCGTTCCGTCGCCTGATTCCTTTCCCTAGCGTGGAAGCGGCCGTTAGAGGGCCGCTTCGAGCTCCGGCAACGCGTTGAAGAGGTCCGCAACCAGGCCGTAATCGGCGACCTGGAAGATCGGTGCGTCTTCGTCCTTGTTGATGGCCACGATCACCTTGCTGTCCTTCATACCTGCAAGGTGCTGAATGGCACCGGAGATGCCGACCGCGATGTACAGCTCAGGGGCAACGATCTTGCCCGTCTGGCCTACCTGCATGTCGTTCGGCACGAAGCCTGCGTCCACGGCAGCTCGGGAAGCGCCGATGGCGGCACCGAGCTTGTCCGCGATGCCGTCGAGCAGCGCGAAGTTCTCGCCGCTGCCCATGCCGCGACCACCGGAGATAATCACGCTGGCGGCGGTCAGCTCAGGACGCTCGGACTTGGCGATTTCTTCACCGACGAAGCTGGAAACTCCGGCGTCGTGGGCGCTGGCAACTGCTTCTACGGATGCAGAACCGCCCTCGGCGGCAACGCCGTCGAACGCCGTACCGCGCACGGAGATCACCTTGATGGCGTCGTTGGACTTCACCGTGGCGATGGCGTTACCGGCGTAAATCGGCCGTTTGAAGGTATCCGGGCTTTCCACGCCCTGAATATCGGAAATCTGCGCCACGTCGAGCAGTGCTGCCACCCGCGGCAGGAAGTTCTTGCCGACGGTGGTATGCGCCGTGAGGATGTGGCCGTAGTTGGCACCGAGCTCAGCCACCAGCGGGGCAATGTTCTCTGCCAGCTGATTGGCGTAGGCGGCGTTGTCGGCGCAGAGCACCTTGGCAACGCCCGCTACCTTACTTGCGGCTTCGGCTACCGCGCCGCAGCCTTCGCCGGCTACCAGCACGTCGATGTCGCCACCAATGGCCTGGGCCGCTGCAACCACCACCAGGGTGGCCGGCTTCAGCTCGGCGTTGTCGTGATCGGCTACAACAAGAATGCTCATGAAATCACCTTTGCTTCGTTCTTCAGCTTGTCGACGAGCTCATCAACGCTCTCGACCTTGATGCCGGCTTCGCGCTCCGCCGGCGGCTCCACGGACAGCACCTCCACCGTCGGGGTGACGTCCACACCGAGCTCATCAGGGGTGACCACGTCCAGCGGCTTCTTCTTGGCTTTCATGATGTTGGGGAGCGATGCGTAGCGCGGCTCGTTCAGCCGCAGGTCGGTGGTGACCACGGCCGGCAGGTTCAGGCTGACGGTCTGCAGGCCGCCGTCGATCTCACGGGTGACGTCGATCTTGCCGTCGGCAATCTTCACCTCGGAAGCGAAGGTGCCCTGGGCCATGCCGGTGAGCGCGGCGAACATCTGGCCGGTCTGGCTGTTGTCGCCGTCGATGGACTGCTTGCCGAAGATGACGAGCTCCGCCCCTTCCTTCTCCTGCAGGGCCTTCAGCGCCTTGGCCACGCCCAGAGGTTGCGCGTCCGCATCGGTTTCGATGAGCACGGCCCGGTCGGCGCCGAGGGCGAGACAGGTGCGCAGCTGCTCCTGGCTGGCGGAGCTGCCGACGGTCACGGCGACCACCTCGGTGGCGGTACCGGCCTCTTTCAGGCGTACGGCCTCTTCGATGGCAATCTCGCAGAAGGGGTTAACAGACATTTTCACGTTGCTGAGGTCTACGCCCGAGTTGTCCGGCTTGACCCGGATCTTGACGTTGTAGTCCACAACACGCTTTACCGGAACCAGTACTTTCATGAAGTCTCCGATGGCAAACCCTGACCGGAACCGGCCAGAAATCTAAAGTGGATTAGCGTTATGCGCCGAAAAAGGCGGCGTATTCTCCCTTGCCCCCGGATGAGGGTCAAGGCTCACCGCCACGTGTATTTAGGGGCATTCGCCCGGCCCCGCGCTATCCGGGATTCCCCGGAGGACTGTCCGGTTGCCTGGTCGGCATGTGGGCCGCGGATCATCTATAATGCGCCGCACCATTTGCACGAGCCTAGACGGAGAATAACCAAGTGGCTGAAGACGCTGTAGAAAGAGAATCCATGGAATTCGACGTGGTCATCGTCGGCGGTGGCCCGGGCGGCCTCGCTGCAGCCTGTCGGTTCATGCAGATCGCTGAGAAGACCGGTCAGGAAATCTCTGTCTGCCTGGTGGAAAAAGGGTCCGAGATCGGCGCCCACATTCTCTCCGGCGCTGTCGTCGAGCCCCGGGCGTTGAACGAGCTGTTTCCGAACTGGAAGGAAATGGGCGCGCCGCTGACCAATCCGGTGACCGTGGACGAGGTTTACTACCTGCCGAACGGCACCAACCGTATCAAGATGCCCGCCATGGCGGTGCCGAAAGCCACCCACAACCACGGTAACTACGCCACCAGCCTCGGCAACCTCTGCCGCTGGCTCGGCGAGCAGGCCGAAAACATGGGCGTAAACGTCTTCCCCGGTTTTGCCGCCTCGGAAGTGCTGTACGACGAAAACGGCGCCGTTTGCGGCATCGCCACCGGCGACATGGGCATCTCCCGGGAGGGTGAGCGCAAGCCCACCTACGCGCCCGGTTACGAGCTGCGCGCCAAGTACACCATCTTCGCCGAAGGCTGCCGCGGCCATCTGGGCAAGCAGCTCATCGAGAAGTTCGATCTGAACGCCAACTCCGGCACTCAGCACTATGCCATCGGCTTCAAGGAGCTCTGGGACGTTGATCCTGAGAACCACGTGCCGGGCAAGGTGCTGCACACCATGGGCTGGCCGGGTAACCACTTCGGCGGTCTCTTTACCGGTTCTTATCTCTATCACCTGGAGAACAACCAGGTGTCACTGGGCCTGATTGTCGACCTGTCTTACTCGAACCCGCACATCAGCCCGTTCGACGAGTTCCAGCGCTTCAAGCACCACCCGCTGATTGCGGATGTGCTCGAGGGCGGCAACCGGGTTTCCTACGGTGCTCGAGCCATCGTCAAAGGTGGCCTGTCTGCACTGCCGGAACTGGCCGTGCCTGGTGGCCTGCTGATCGGCGACGATGCCGGTTTCCTGAACATGACGAAGATCAAAGGCAGCCACACGGCCATGAAGTCCGGCATGCTGGCCGCTGAGGCGGTTGCCGAGGCCCTGGCAGGCGGCTCTACCGGCGGCGAAGCGCTCGGCAGCTTCCAGGAGAAGTTCGAAGGATCCTGGCTCTACGAGGAGCTGTCCGCGGCCAAGAACTCCCAGCAGGCGATCCATAAGTTCGGCACCCTGCCCGGTTCCGCCTTCATCTTCGTCGACCAGATGACCGGCGGAAAGCTGCCGTTCACTCTGAAGGATCCGACCCCGGACCACGCGACGCTGAAGCCCGCTGCGAGCTCGAAGAAGATCGATTACCCGAAGCCGGACGGCAAGCTGTCCTTCGACAAGCTGTCCAGCGTCTTCCTCTCCAACACCAATCACGAGGAAGATCAGCCCTGCCACCTGGTACTGGCCGATCCGTCCATTCCGATCAGCAGAAACCTGCCGGAGTACGACGAGCCGGCTCAGCGCTACTGCCCGGCAGGGGTCTACGAGGTGGTGGAAGAAAACGGCCAGGCGACCTTCGCCATCAACGCCCAGAACTGCGTGCACTGCAAAACCTGCGACATCAAGGATCCGGCGCAGAACATCACCTGGGTGGTCCCGGAAGGTACCGGCGGGCCGAACTACCCGAACATGTAGTCCGCACGCAGGCCTGAACTGAAGTTCGGGCCTCAGCCCAGCTTGAACCGTGTGCCTTTGCTGGTGAGCCACCAGCCGTCGGCGCCCTCTTCCGCCAGGTCACTCAATCGGTAATACACGCTGCGGCTGATCAGCGCCCGCAGCCCGTCCCGAACCTCGAGGTATGGCCGCGGGTTGTCTGGATCCCCTTCGACGCTGATCGGATGTGCTTCGTCCGCAAGTACGTAGTCGCCGACGTTTGTGCTGAATAGCAGCTGCTGCTCGGCACCCGCTCCCTTCACCTCCACGTCAATGGCCTGGAACGGCACGTCTTCCACTTCGATGGTCAGCTTTTCCGCCGGAGTGACCAGGCAGTATCCGTCGGGATCTTTGCGCAGGATGGTGGCGAACAGATCCACCAGCGGTTGCCGGAGAATCGGATCCCCTTCGTGGTACCAGGTGCCGTCCCGGGCGATGCGGATGTCGATTTTCCCCATTCGCTCCGGCTGCCACTGATTGACCGGCGGCAGCTTGCGCTCGGCAGCGAGGGTGGAGAGCTCGTCGAACAGGCTGTTGATGGCGTTCATCGGCCGGCGTGCTGTCAGCCGCCGATGAACTTCATCACGGTGACTTCGCCCGTGAAGGTGTTGCGCTGCTTGTCACCGAGCGCCCGCACCAGAATGGATTGCAGTCCGGCCAGCGCCTGAGGCTCCGGCAGCGCCAGCACCGGCTTCATGTCGTGGGAGGCGGCCGAAGACAGGCAGCCATACAGATGGCCGTTGGAGGACAGCCGCAGGCGGGTGCAGGCGGCGCAGAACGGCTCGGACTCGTTGGCAATGATGCCGAAGGTGCCCGTGCCGGGAATCTCATAGCGCACTGCCGTGGAGTCGTAGGGCGCATCGGTGCGGGAGAACTCGTAGTGCTCGCCGATAGCTTCCAGGATGTCGGCCATGCCGATGAAGTCGCGTTGGAACGCCTGGCTGGTCTTCAGGTGGCCCATCTGCATGAGCTCGATGAAGCGGAGCTCGAAGCCGTTCTCCAGACAGTAGTCGAGCATGGGCAGGATCTGATCGGCATTGGCCGTGCGCATCGGCACCATGTTGACCTTGATCTTCAGACCTGCCTCTTTCAGGGCAGCCAGACCGCCGAGCACGGTGGCCAGGTCACCGGATCGGGCAATGCTGCGGAAGCGTTCGGCATCCAGGGTGTCGAGGCTGACGTTGATCCGCTTCAGGCCGGAGTCGAGCAGCGTGTCGAGCTTGCGCAGCACAAACTGGCCGTTGGTGGTGACCGAGACGTCTTTCAGCCCGAGCTTCATCACTTCCGGCAGGAAGTTGTCGAACTTCGGTGTCAGCATGGGCTCGCCGCCGGTGATGCGCAGGCGGTCGATGCCGGCAGCGTCCATCAGCAGCTTCACCGCCCGGGTCATCTCGTCCGCTTCGAGCTCGTGCGTCGCCGCCTGCAGCCGCTTGCCGTTGGGCACGCAGTAGGTACAGGCGTAGTTGCAGGCAGCGGTCAGGCTGACCCGAAGGTTGCGGAAACGGCGCCCCAGGGCGTCGACGATCATGGCCGGTGGCTTCCCGTGATTGCAGCGGACCCCGAGTATGCCTCGGCAGCGATAAAAGTCACGTAAAACGGGAACCAGTTCCCGGAATCCGGCCGGCGATCGGCGTCTACTCTACCCACGCTGCTCTCTCCCCTCCCCCCAGAATTGAGCAGCGTCCTGACCGGGTGATCCCGAGCAGGATACTGAGCCCGACCCGATTCCCCGAGAAGGTCGGGTTTTTTTTACCCGGGATCTGGCCGCAGGCAGAGCAACGCAGCTCAGAATCGGGCACGCTCGTTCAATGCCGCATTATCTTGCGCTTCAGGCTTCTGAGCTTCCTTTTCCAGAAGGGTCCCTCCCATGATTCGTGGAGCTGGACCCCCTCAACGAGTCTCCGTGCCTCCAGGACCAGTTGGTCCGGCACAGCCGAAAAACGGAGCTGCTCATCGAGCTGTGGAATGGATGAAGCGCCCACGACGACGCTGCGGATGCCCGGCAGTTCTGTCAGCCACGCCAGCGCTACGGCGCTCGTCGTGAATTCCGTTTCTTCAACGAGCTCCGTGAGGCTGGCGAGCGCTTGCTGCAGTGTGGGCTCCGGCTCGCTGTGCGCGCCGCGTGCCAGCCTGCCTTCTGCCAGAGGCGAGTATGCCAGCGTGCTGATCCCACGCTCTGAGCACCAGTCAACGATGCCGCCGGGTGCCAGTGGTGCCCGCTGCAACAGGTTGAGTCGGATCTGGTTCGCAACGAGTGGGATGGAACCCAGTGCCTGGTGCGCCTCCTGCACTTCATCCAAGGTGAAATTCGAGACGCCAATCTCTCTGACTTTGCCGTCGTCCCTCAGCTCCCTGAGGGCATGCATGGTGTCGGCGATGGGCGTCTCATGGTCTCTGAAGTGAACATAGACAAGTTCCAGCTGTTGCCGACCAAGTCGAGCCAGGCTGTCCTCAACATCCCTCTGAATTGCGGCAGGGCTGGAATCGCGACGGACGGTCCTCTTGTCTCCCGCTGATGTGGTGGTCTCGAAGTGTATGGGGCCACGGCTCCCGGAACGCCAACTGAGGCCAACTTTGCTATGGACCTGGAAAGACGCACCGTCCTCCTCATGACTTAGCACCTCGCCCAGCAGCGTCTCAGCGTGTCCGAAGTCGTACAGCGGCGCGGTGTCGAATGCACAGACCCCGCGGGCTATCGCGTGCCGGAGAAGGTCTCTTCGCAGATCAGTATTGGTGGCCCCACGCGCCATGGTCCCGAACACCAGCGGCGGGAAACCAGGATCTGTTGAGTGGAGAGTGCCTGCCACCTCGGCCGAAGGATTTCCTGGTTGGCAGACGGTTCGGCTTATCGGTTCGTGCGCTGGTCGCCGACGCAGCGAAGCACGACCTTCAAAGGCATTTCAGATTCGGTTCGCTTGGCGTCCACGGTTTTCACCTTGACGGTGCCGGAGTTCCAGTCGTTGCCTGCGAGTACCAGGTAGTTGGTCCCTTCCCGGTTGAAGATGCGCCCCTCGAGTTGCTTGTTAGCCATGTCTTCCCTTCTGACAGTCCTGCAGATGACGTTAAACAGGGCTCTGGGGGCCCCTCCTGACGCCATTTTCAGCCATCGGGCAGCCCGTCGGACACGGGTGGAGACGCATCCGTTTGTAATCAGGACGTGAGCCGGGCGATGAGGTTGGCCGTAAAGCCGTTTGCCCAGAACACCCGGTTCGAGCCTTTGATCAGAAGGGAATCCCCGGGCTTCAGCGAATTCATCAGCGTGTTCTGGAACTCTGAGTCGGCGGCGGCATGCCAATGCGCTTCGCCATCGAGTTTTGCAGCCAACGGGCGCATGCCTTCGCCAACCAGATGGATCTCATCCAGCTCCGCGCACAGGGGCGCCAGGCCGGCGTGGGCATCGCGCGAGGCCGCTCCCAGCTCCAGCATCTCGCCGAGCACGGCAACCCGTCGTCCTGATTCCGTACCGAAGGAGCGGAGGGACGCCGCCATGCTGGCGGGATTGGCGTTGTAGCTGTCGTCGATCACCGTGATGCCGCCGACTTCGGTACGATTGCCCCGGCCGCCCGGTACCAGCGAATCGGGCAGGTTGAGGGCTTGCTCCAGCGGCAGCGCCAACGCCTTGCACACGCCCAGCACGGCAGCGAGCGACAGGGCACGATGTTCCCCGCCGCCCGGAATCCTGGCCGTGAGCGTGCTATTGCCGATCTGGTACTGCGCTTGGTTGCCAGCCAGGGCCAGAAGCCTGACATCCGCGCCCTCGCCCTGCCCGAAGGTCAGGCTGCGAATGTTCGCCGGCAGGCCATCAAGCGGGACCTGATCCTCAACCACCAACGTAGAACCAGACCTTAACCCATTGACTATGCTCAGTTTTTCCAGCCGAAGCGCGTCCCAGCTCGAGAAGTTCTCGATGTGCGCCTGATGCACGTTGAGCAGCACGCTGAGCGTCGGCGCAACCAGTTCGGACAGCGGGCCGATTTCACCCGAGTGGTTCGTGCCCACCTCGAATACCGCCGCAGGTGCCTCCGCTGGCGTCCGGGCGAGGGACAGCGGTACCCCGAGGTGGTTGTTCAGGCTCCCTTCCGTCGCAAAGGCGCCGAGTGCTGCAGCGAGGAAGGTCTTGGCGGTGGTTTTACCGCTGCTGCCCGTGATGGCCACGACCGGGCAATCCAGGCGGGCGCGCCCTGCCCGCCCCAGATCCCAAAGACCGTCCAGGGTGTCGGTGACCTTCAGCGTAGGGCAATCCCGCACCACATCGTCGTGAACGAGCACACCCGCCGCACCCGCCTCGATTGCTGCCGGGATGAAGTCGTGGCCGTCCCGATCCGATCGTTGGCTGGCATTGAACCGAGGGCCCGGATCGCCGGTCAGAGCTATGAAGAGATCGCCGGGCTGAGTGCGCCGGGAGTCGATGCTGATGCCGGTAATGTCCGGCCCATCTACCGGGTCCAGGCCCACCGCCTCGCAGAGTTCAGGCCAGCGCCAGAGTGCCGTGCTCATGACTGGCTCGCCCTGATTGCAGCGAGGACGAGACTGTGCAGCGGCACCACCCGATCGTGCGGGTGCCGGGTTATAGTCGCCGTTGCCCGGCGCTGTCCGGATTCACTGAGTCTGCATTCAATGAACAACTGCATGGGCGGGCACTTTACACGGGAAGTACGGAGTTAAGGTAGCAAGCATGACCGATACCACCGCAAAACGCGGAGCCAGAGGATTCTTCAGCCGTTTGGGTGGCGGAGTTACGCGCCTGCGGAACTTTACGCTGAACGCCATCTTTCTGCTGTTCCTGCTGATTCTGATCGCTGCGCTGTTCGCCGATGACACGCCCGTTGTGCCTGAGGACTCGGCGTTGCTGGTAAATCCCCGCGGGTTCCTGGTCGATCAGCGCAGTCAGGTGGATCCGCTGGCAGAGTTTCTCTCCCCGGACTCGCCGGGCGAGGTCGAGCTGCAGGAGATTACCGGCGCACTCGAACGGGCTGCCACCGATGACCGCATTCGCCTGGCGGTGCTGGATCTGGATGAGCTCCTCGGCATGAGCGCCGGTCAGGCCAAGGTGATTGGCGATGCGGTGCGAGCCTTCCAGGCAGAAGGAAAGCAGGTGGTCGCCTACGGCTCGGGCTTCGGCCAGTCACAGTACCTGCTGGCGAGTTATGCCGACGCCCTATATATGCACCCCATGGGCCAGCTGATCCTCCCTGGCTACGGTGGAAATCAGATATATTTCAAGGAGTTGCTTGATAAACTGAATGTCAGTATTCACGTCTTTCAGGCCGGCCGGTATAAGGAGTTCGTCGAGCCGTACTCACGCACCGACATGTCCGACGAAGCCCGGCAGGCCAATCAGGAGCTGGTGGACGAGCTCTGGGCGGCCTATCGGACCCAGCTGATCGAGAACCGGAACCTGGATGCTCCCCTGCTCGACCGCTTCACTCACTCCCTGCCGGAGCAGCTGGAGGCCATGGGTGATCTGGCGACCGTGGCCCTGGAACACCACCTGGTGGACGAGCTGCTGAATCTGGATGAGGTCCGGGCCCGGGTTGCCAATGAGGTGGGCTACGCCACCGACGGCGAGTTCCTCCGCATCGGCTACGACGACTACCTGCGGGCGAACCCAACGCCAGCCCGGTCAGGCCGGGCGATTGCCGTGATCACCGCGGAAGGGCCGATCATGATGGGGCGGCAGACCCAGGGCGTGATTGCTGCCGATACCATATCCAAACTCATCCGACGGGCTCGGGAAGACGATGACGTGGCAGCGCTGGTGCTTCGTGTGAACAGTCCTGGCGGCAGCTCGTTCGCCTCGGAGATCATCCGGCAGGAGCTCGAGCTTCTGCAGCTGACCGGCAAGCCCGTAGTGGCATCCATGGGCAACGTGGCAGCGTCGGGCGGCTACTGGATCTCCGCAACCGCTGATCAGATTTACGCCCGTCCCACCAGCATCACCGGGTCCATCGGCGTGTTCGGCATCGTGCCCACGTTCGAGCGGGCCCTCGATCAGATCGGCGTGCATACGGACGGCATCAGTACCACGCCGCTGTCCCGTGCATTCGACCCGTTCTCCGGGCTCTCTGAGGAGATGAGCCGAATCCTGCAGCTGAGCACCGAGGAGACCTACGAGCAGTTCGTCAATCTGGTGGCGCGCGGCCGGGACATGTCGCCTGATGTGGTCGACGGGGTGGCTCAGGGGCGAGTCTGGACCGGGACCACCGCTCAGGCGCTGGGACTGGTGGACGAGCTGGGCACGCTGGAAGACGCGGTCAGCAGCGCCGCAGAGCTGGCCGGTCTCACCGACTATCGGACCAAGCGGATCCGGCCGGATCTGAGCCCGAGAGAGATACTGCTGGGTTCGCTGGGTGGCATCGAGAGTGAGTGGCTGCCGCTCGGCCGCAGCAGCATCGCGCAAGTGCTTGCGGAAGCGGAGCAGTTCCTGGAGATGCTGAATGATCCGGCCGACAGCTACGCGATCTGCGAGATCTGCCTGGGGCCCTCGGGACTGGTTCGTTAAGTAGTTTCAGGCCGCGCAGAACGCGCGGCCCTGAGGAGCAGAATGGGTCCGGTTAGAACAGGCGAACGCGCGTGCGGCCGCTCGGCCCTCTCATGCTCGCGCGACGGCGACGCATGCGGCCATGCAGGGCCTTGCGCTTCGACTCCAGGAACTCTTCCCGGCTGACGTTTTTGCCTTTGAGCGATCTGGCTTCTTTCCGGTACCGGCAGAAGTCGTTGTAGGCGTCGATCTCAGGCCGCAGCTCAGCGGTGAGCAGCTCGATCATGATGGCGTCGTCGATGAAGCCGAGCACCGGGATGCTGTCCGGAATCATGTCCTGCGGATCGGCGAAGTAGGCGAGCGCGGAGAGCACGTTTTTACGCTCTTTGTCGGCCAGCGCCCAGTCTTCGTCCTTCACCATGTCGATCAGGGCGGTCAGCTTGGCCACGCGAACGGCCACGAACATCGGCACCTTGGCCGACTTGATCTCTTCCACCATCTTCTCGGCGCTGGAGATCACCTTGTCGTCGCTGAGTTTGGCCGCTGCAGTCTGCGCCTGCTTCATGTTCGCGCGGAAATAGCGCAGGTCTTTGTCATCCAGATCAAAAGTCACCCTGAATGGCATGACACCCCCTCCGTAAGAGTCGTTATTGGTTTGGAGTCGGACTATACCGAATCATAGTGGCCGAATCCGCGTTAATTTGCCTCGCGCTCCGCTTCGGAAGCCTTCATTTTCTGCCAGTACTCCGCGGTGAGCGACTTCATCTCTTTGCGCATCAGCATGATGCCGAGCAGGTTGGGAATGGTCATGAGCGCCAGCGTGACCGCAGAGATCAACCAGATCAGAGAGGTGTCCGCGATCGTCGCGGAAAAGAAGCCGAGCACGTAGACCACCCGGTAGATCCGCACCCATTTCAGCCCGAACAGATAGGTGACGGCTCTGTCCCCGTAGTAGGACCAGGCCAGCGCGGTTGAAAACGCGAACAGCACCAGGCCCACGGTGACTGCGTACTGGCCGTAGGTGCCGAGAAAGCTCTGCTCGAAGGCTTTCGCTGTGAGCGGCACCGAGTGCAGCAGCGACCTGCCGGAGAAGGTCAACGCGTCGTCCACCGCCGCCCCCTCTTGGAAGCTGATCTCGCCGGTGAACGCCTGGCCGTCTCGGACCACGCGCACGTCTTCGGCGATCGAGCGGTTGTGAATCACCGTGTAGGGACCCGCTGCAAGCAGTCCGTCTACCACCGCCACCGGGCCGCTGTAAGGCTTCACCGGATCGTCCGCCGGCGGGACGATGTCCATATGGGCAAACAGCTGCGAGACGTGCTCGGGATTCTGCTCGGTGTAGTTGCCAGCCAGCACCTCCATGTCGAAGGGTGTGAACTCGGTTTCGAACTTCTGGGTCCAGACGCCTGAAGAAAGGATGACCAGGCCCGTGAGCGTGCAGATCAGCAGCGTGTCGATGAAGGGTTCGAGAATGGAGACCATGCCTTCGGAGACCGGCTCATCGGTCTTCGCAGACGCGTGCGCGATCGGTGCTGAGCCCTGCCCTGCTTCGTTCGAAAACAGTCCCCGGTTCACCCCGCGGTTGAAAGCGTAGGCAAAGGTGGCGCCCAGGAAGCCGCCCGAGGCCGCCGAGCCGGTGAAGGCGTCAGCAAAGATTGCGGCAAACGACGGCAGGATCTGGTCGGCATTGCTGAATGCAACAGCCAGAGCGCCGAGGGCGTAGAGGATGCCCATGAACGGCACGATGCTGGCCGCAACTATGGCGATCCGGCGGATGCCGCCGATGATCACCGCGCCGAGCAGAACCGACAGCACCAGGCCGGAGGTCCAGGTTGGGATGCCGAAAGAGGCCTCGAGGCCGGATGCCATGTTGTTGGATTGCGGCAGGTTGCCGGAACCGAAAGAGCTGACCAGGAGAGCGACCGCAAAGAACACGGCCAGCCACTTCATGTTCAGGCCTCGCTCCATGTAGTACATGGGGCCACCGGCCATCCGTCCTTCGTCGTCTTTAACCCGGTACTTGTGCGAGACGGTGACCTCGACGAACTTGGTGGTCATGCCGACGAAAGCTGTCATCCACATCCAGAACAGGGCCGCTGGGCCGCCGAGGAAGATGGCGAAGGCAACGCCGCCGATGTTGCCGGTACCCACGGTGCCGGATAGCGCGGTGGAGAGCGCCTGGAAGTGAGAGGTGTCACCTGGCTCATCGGCAGCGGTGTGTTTGCCACGCAGCACGCTCCAGGCGTGCTTGAAGTAGCGGATCTGCGGGAAGCCAAGATACAGGGTAAAGAACACGCCGACGCCGAGGAGCAGCAGCGGAAAGTAGAGCGCGCTCCCGAGGTAACTGTCGAGGTTCTCGAAGAAGGACTCAATCAGCTGCATAGTCCGTTTGCGCTCCTGTCAGTTTTTGTTCTTGTTATCGTTGGTCAGCCGTCCGGAAAGAGCGCGCCACGCAGCACGTGGTAGATCTCGTTCTGCTCGATCACCCCACGGAGTGTATCGGCATTGGGCCCGCGCGCATATGCTGCCACGTCCTCGCCGGCGTGGGTCTCCGAACCCATCGGCACGGCTGCGATCTGCAGAAAGTCCTTGGCTTGCGTATCGACGTCGCTGAGGTCGGGGACTTCTGCCCGGTAGCCCGGGCCGTTGGCGTAGCTGATGGTGGTGTAGGGCCGGCCGGCGGCGTCCTTGCTCATCTCGGCGATACCGGACTGAACTTTCCCCAGGATCGGATTGCCGCGCCGCGGGTAACCGCTGATCGTCATGGTGTGGCTGTGATCGGCGGTCACCAGGATCAGGGTGTCCGCTTCATCGGTCAGATCCATGGCCACCTGCACCGCATCAGCCATGGCGATGGCATCGTGCAGCGAGCGGTAGGCGTTGCCGGCGTGATGGGCGTGATCGATGCGGCCACCTTCGACCATCAGAAAGTAGCCTTTGCCGGAGGCGGCAGAGGCTGTCTGCAGCCGCTCGATGGAGAAACGGGTCATCTCGGCGATGCTGGGCTCGCCGTCATCGGTGCTGTTGCGGTCGGCCTCGTACTGCATGTGCGAAGGTTCGAACAGTCCCAGTACCTGCCCGCTACCCGACAGCGCCTTGAACTGTCCGGCGTTCCAGACGTATTGCCGGTCTGCAGCTGCAGCCGCCCACTCTTCGGCCAGGTTGCGTCCGTCGCCGCGCATGCCGGCGGGCTGATCGTACTCTGGATCGACGGCTCCGGCGGGCAGAAAGGCAGCGCGACCGCCACCGAGGATCACCTCCATGCCGTTACCATGGTCGAACTCCACCATCTGCAGCGCCAGATCTTTGCATCCGGCCTCGGCAGCTTCTACCGGCAGTACCGCGTCCGCTTCCCAGCCCCGATTCGGCGTGTGGCCGTAGGTTGCGGCCGGGGTGGCGTGGGTGATGCGGGCGGTGGAGATGATGCCGGTTGGATGGCCCCTGTCCTCAGCATCCTCCAGCAGCGTCGGCAGCTCGTTTTCCAGCGCGGCTGCACAGTCGTTGAGGCTGACCGACGAGCGGATGCCGAACATGCCGATCCGCGTCTTCTCCCCTGTCATGATTGCGGACATGGTGCCGGCGCTGTCCGCCACCTGGCTGTCCGTGTTGTAGGTTTTCACCAGGGCTACGTTCGGGAAGGTTTCGAACGGCAGCTCGTGCTCCTCACCCAGCTTGCCCGCCTGCTGGCCGGCAAGGATCCGGGCTGCGGTAACCGTGCTGATGCCCATGCCGTCGCCGAGAAACAGGATGACGTTCTGCGGCCTGCTGGCCTCGTTGTTCTGGGCTTCGACGCCGGTACCGGCGCAACCGGCCAGCAGCAGCAGGCAGGCTGCGATCCGGGCGGTCTTGACGTGGAGAGCTGGGCTCATCGTGATTCTCCTCTGCGTGAGCTGAAGCGATGGATGGCGGAGCTAGTTGCCCCGGGGTTCGCGCATGGTGACGAACTCTTCCGCGGCAGTCGGGTGGATGGCCGCGGTGGCGTCGAAATCAGCCTTGGTGGCACCGGCCGTGATGGCAACGGCCAGGCCCTGAATGATCTCGCCGGCGTCCGGTCCAACCATATGCACGCCGACCACCCTGTCGTCGGCGCCGTTCACCAGGAGCTTCATCAGGGTTCGCTCCGAGCGGCCGGTGAGCGTGTGTTTCATGGGTCGGAAGGTGGACTCGTAGACGACCAGTTCCGGGTAACGTTCCCGGGCTTCCTGTTCCGTCGGGCCGACGGTGCCGATGTTCGGCTGGCAGAACACCGCCGTAGCGACGTTGTCGTAGTTCATCTTCCGCTTCGGGTTGTCCGTGAACAGGTTGTTGGCGATGCACATGCCTTCGGCAATAGCGATTGGCGTCAGCTGCATGCGGTCGATCACGTCGCCAATGGCATAGATGTTGGGCACCGAGGTCTGGAAGTAGTCGTCGACGACCACCTTGCCGAAATCGCCGAGCTCGACGCCGGCTTCCTCGAGGCCGAGGCCGGCGGTTTTCGGGTAGCGGCCGATGGCACAGAGCACCTGATCGGTGCGCACCTGCTTGCCATTGGTGAGCGTCACCACCTGCTCGTCACCGTCCAACTCCAGCTTCTCGATGTTGGCGTTGAAAGTCAGCTTGATGCCCTTCTCTTCCAGCTCGTCGTTGACGAACTCACGGATCCCTTCGTCGAAACCGCGCAGGAACAGCGGGCCCCGGTAAACCAGCTCAGTTTCCACGCCGAGGCCATTGAAGATGCCGGCGAACTCGACCGCGATGTAGCCGCCGCCGTGCACCAGCACCCGCTTCGGCAGATGGTCGAGATAGAAGGCTTCGTTCGAGGTGATGGCGTGTTCGGCGCCAGGAAACTCGGGCTGCACAGGCCAGCTGCCGGTGGCGATCAGTATGTTCTCGGCCGTGTAGGTTTCATCGCCAACGGCAACCGTGTGTGCGTCCACCAGCCTTGCCGTCCCCCAGACGCGGGTTACGCCGGCGTTGTCCAGCAGCCCCGCGTAGATGCCGTTCAGCCGTTCGATCTCTTTCGTTTTGTTGTCCCGCAGCCGGTCCCAATCCAACGGCCCTGCCTTGACGTCCCAGCCGTAGGCGGCAGCATCTTCGAAGTCCTCGGAGAAGTGCGATCCGTAGACGAACAGCTTTTTCGGCACGCAGCCGACGTTGACGCAGGTGCCGCCCAGGTAGAGGTCCTCCGCAACCGCGACCCGGCCACCATAGGTGGCGGACATTCTCGCCGCGCGCACGCCACCGGAACCGGCCCCGATAACGAAGAGGTCGAAGTCGTAGCTCATGGGAAATTCTTCGAGGGAGTTGACGGGAGCCTACTGCAACCGTGGCGGGATGCAACCGGCGAGGCCACAGGACCCGCCACACGCGGTAAAGAGCCACTTACACCCGGCTCATTGCCTTGCCGGAATCCGGGCTCCTACACTCCGCAGACTGGGGCGAGACCGAAGAAGATCTGGGGAACAGACGGATGAGCGAGACGAGAACCGGGGCGCAGAGCCTGCTATCCACCTTTGTCGACGCGGGCGTGGAGGTGTGCTTCACCAACCCAGGCACCTCGGAGATGCACTTCGTTGCCGCCCTGGACGAAGAACCCGGCATGCGGGCCATTCTCGGCCTGTTCGAAGGCGTGGTCACCGGTGCGGCAGACGGCTACGGCCGGATGGCTGGAAAGCCCGCCTGCACCCTGCTGCATCTCGGGCCGGGTCTCGCCAACGGGCTTGCCAACCTGCATAACGCCCGCCGCGCGAACACGCCCATCATCAACGTGGTCGGCGATCATGCCACTTACCACCGCGAGCTAGACGCGCCGCTCACCTCGGACATCCGGGGATTTGCGAGCCCGGTGTCCGGCTGGATTCACATGTCCGAATCTGCGGCCGGCGTCGCCGCGGATGCCGCGACTGCGGTTCAGGCAGCTATGGCGCCACCCGGGCAGATCGCGACCCTGATCCTGCCCGCGGACACGGCCTGGAATCCCGGCGGCAGCGCGGCGGAGCCGCTACCGCTCCTGGAGCGAGCCTCAGTTGCAGACGAAGCGGTTACCTCAGTGGTAGATGCGCTGGGCTCCGGCGAGCCCTGCACTTTCCTGCTGAACGGCCAGGGTGTGACCGAGCAGTCGCTGCAGCTGGTCAGTCGCATTGCCCAGCACACGAACGCCCGCGTGCTCGGGGATACCTTCATCAGCCGGGTGCCGCGCGGTGCCGGGCGGGTGGATCTGGAACGCCTGCCCTACTTTGCCGAGCAGGCGGAAGAAACCCTGGCGGGCAGCCGCCACCTCATTCTGGTCGGCACCAAGGCGCCCGTCAGCTTCTTCGCCTACCCGGGCCGGGCCAGCGAGCTGACGCCGGAAGGCTGCGCGGTGCACACCCTGGCAACGGCAGAACAGGATGCGGAAAGCGCCCTGGAAGCCGTCGTCGAGGCCATCGGCGCAGGCGGTTTGCGACCGGCGCTTGCCGAGCTGAATCGTCCGAGCCTGGCGGATGGGCCGCTGGAGCCGGGCAGCATTGCGCGCTCCCTGGCGGCCCTGATGCCCGATAATGCGATCCTGGTGAACGAGGCGGCCACCTCCGGTTTCGCCATTCCACCGCTGACGGCCGCCAGCGCGCCGCACGACTGGCTGGATCTCACGGGTGGCTCCATCGGTATCGGGTTGCCCCTCGCGATTGGTGCCGCTGTGGCCTGCCCCGATCGCCGGGTCATCGCGCTGCAGGCGGATGGCAGCGGTATGTACACCGTGCAGGCGCTCTGGACCATGGCCAGAGAAGGTCTGGACGTGACCACCATCGTCTTCGCCAACCGGAAGTACGCCATCCTGCAGGTGGAGTTCATGCGCGTCGGTGCGCATAACCCCGGGCCCAAGGCGATGAGCATGCTCGATCTGGATAAACCCGATCTGAACTGGGTGGATCTGGCTCGCGGCATGGGCGTGCCGGGACGGCAGGTCACGGACGCCGGCGCCTTCAACGATGCGCTGGCCGAATCTCTGGCTACCCCGGGACCCTTCGTGATCGAAGCAGTTATTTAGGAAGGAATTTGTCGTGAAAGTTACGATCTTCGGGACCGGCTACGTCGGCCTGGTCACCGGCACCTGCTTTGCGGAGCGCGGCAACGACGTACTCTGCGTCGATGTGGATGCGGCCAAGGTGGAGTCGTTGGGCCGCGGCGAAGTGCGCATCTTCGAGCCAGGTCTCGAGGACATGGTGCTGCGCAACGTGGACGCCAACCGCCTGGCGTTCACGACCGATGCCGACGAAGGCGTGCAGCATGGCGAGGTGATCTTCATCGCGGTGGGCACGCCACCCGACGAGGATGGCTCTGCCGACCTTCAGTATGTGCTCGAGGTGGCGCGGACCATCGGCACGCACATGACTTCACACAAGGTTGTGGTGAACAAATCGACGGTACCTGTGGGCACGGCTGACAAAGTGCACGACGCGATCGCGGAAACCCTGGCCGAGCGTAAATCCGACCTCACCTTCGATGTGGTCTCGAACCCGGAGTTTCTCAAGGAAGGAGCGGCGGTCGCCGACTTCATGAAGCCTGACCGCATCGTCATCGGCACCGACGATCCGGTCAGCGCCAGAACCCTGGCGACGCTCTACGCGCCCTTCAATCGGAACCACGACAAGATCGTCCACATGGACGTGCGTAGCGCTGAGCTCACCAAGTACGCGGCCAACGTGATGCTGGCCACCAAGATCAGCCTGATGAACGAGATGGCCAACCTGGCGGATCGGGTGGGCGCGGACATCGAGTCCGTCAGGATCGGCATCGGCTCCGATCCGCGAATCGGCTACAGCTTCATTTATCCCGGCACTGGATATGGCGGCTCCTGCTTCCCGAAGGACGTGAAAGCCCTGATCAACATCGCGGACGAGCATGATTTCAGCGCCGAGCTGATCGGCAGCGTCGATGCGGTGAACGATCGGCAGAAGCGGGTGCTGTTCAATAAGCTTGCCGCACATTTCGGTGGCGAGCTCAAAGGCAGGTCGTTTGCGCTCTGGGGCCTGGCCTTCAAACCGAACACGGACGACATGCGTGAAGCGCCGAGCCGGACCATCATCGATGCGCTGCTGGACGCGGGTGCCACCGTCAAAGCCTACGATCCTGTGGCGATAGATGAGGCACGACGGATCTACGGCGCCACGGAGGGCCTCGAGCTCTGCGAAGTGCGCCAGGACACGCTGACCGATGCTGATGCGCTGATCGTGGTCACCGAGTGGAACGAGTTCATGAGCCCGGATTTCGAGGGCATCAAGGCCGCGCTCAAATCCCCGGTGGTGTTCGACGGTCGCAATCTCTACGACACCGACCATCTGAACTCACTGGGCTTCAAGCACTACGCCATCGGTCGCGGCAACTCCGTGTAGCGCCTTCTGCTCCGTGAGGGCAGATTCTCCTTGATACTGTATGTTCATACAGGTACTCTGATCGACCCCTGTACAAAAATACAGTAGTCGATGGAGTGAGGGATGAGCGCTGAGCCAGGTGTAGATGGTGTAAATGAAGGTGTAGATACGGGTTCCGATACACGGTCAACGCGGTATGTCGGCGAGCAGGCCGAGCCATCGCAACCCGACCAGCAACCAGCCGCCGAGCTGCTCAAGCACCCGGCGCTCTGGAAAGCCGGCGCGCTGCAGCGGGAAGTGGCGGCCACCTCCACCGGTTTCGAAGTGCTCGACCGGCACCTGCCGGGCAACGGCTGGCCAAAGGCTGCTCTGTGCGAGCTCATGCTGCCCTCCTCCGGCCTCGGCGAGCTGAAGCTGCTGCTGCCGGTGCTGAAGACCCTGAGCCGCCAGGCGCGCTGGATCGCCTGGGTAAACCCGCCCTTCATTCCTTACGCGCCGGCCCTGAAGGCCGCCGGCGTCGACGTGGACAAGATCCTGCTCATTCACCCGAAGAACCACAAAGACGCGCTCTGGGCTCTGGAGCGGGCTACCCAGTCCGGCACCTGCAGCGCCGCATTGGCCTGGCTGGATGAGCGCGAGCTGAAGACGAAAGACACCCAGCGCCTGCAGCTTGCGGCTCGTCAGGGCGGCACCTTGAGCTGCCTCATCCGGCCGGAGAAAGCGCTGGAAGAAAACTCCATGGCGGAGCTGCGTCTCGCCGTACGTCGCAGCGGCGAAGACACCCTGAACGTCAGCCTCTGCAAGCGTCGGGGTGGCTGGCCGGTGCCGGATCTGTCCCTGTCTCTGGCGGAAAGGGGTTTGCAGGAAGGCCGGCGCCCGGCGGAGATTCGCGAGCAGCTGTCCCTGTGGCGCCAATGGCGCTCGGCTGAAGCGCCCGTGCTCCGCAAGCAGGCAGGCATTCTCCCGACTCTGCGCCCGGACCAGCCTGGCGCAGAGCACCGCGTCACCCACTGACCGTGCTCTGGCTGGCGCTGCAGTTTCCCCAGCTCGGGCTCGAGGTCTGGACCTCAGGAGAGGCAGAAGCGGAGATAACCGACCGGCCCGTTGTCCTGCTGGAAAGCAACCGGGTTCTGCTCGGCAACCAGGCCGCCGGGCAGGCTGGCATTCAAGTTGGCGCCACCCTGGCCACCGCACACAGCATCGATGGTCGTATCCTGCACTACGAACGGGATCTCAGCCGGGAGGAGAAGCGCCTTCGCTTCCTGGCGGACGCCCTGTATCGGTTCAGCGCTCAGGTCAGCCTGGAAGCGCCGGATGCGGTGGTACTGGAAATTGGCGGCAGCCTCTCGGTGTTCGGTTTGCAGCCCGAGCGGCTGAAGGAAGAAGCTGAAACCCTCTGTCATGAACTCGGCCACGAAGTCAGCGCGGCCATTGCCAGCACGCCCGGCGCGGCGCTTGCTCTGGCCACGGCCGGCCTCAAGCGCCTGGAGTCCGTCCCTCTCGGTCACGCCCGGCTGCCGACGGCCAAACACCTGGAGCGGCTGGCCAACATGGGGCTGAAGACCCTGGGTGCGCTCATTCACCTGCCAGATCTGGAGCTCGGCAAGCGCTTCGGGCCGGAGATGGTGGACTACCTTGCCCGCCTGACCGGCCGCATTCCGGACCCGAGAACCTTCATTGAGCCGGCCGCTCAGTTCGATCAGGCCCTGCATCTGCTGGAGCCGGTGAAAGACAAGGAGACCCTGCACGATCAGGCAGGCAACGCGCCCATGGAGCGTCTGCTGGCCGAGCTCGAGCTCTGGCTCGTCGGTCATCAGCTTGGAGCCGAGCAGCTCATCTGGTCTTTCTCGACGCACACGGAGGAAGACCGGGTCGTTTTCCCCGTTTCTTTCGCCAGAGCGCAGCAGCAACAGGATGCCTTCATGAAGATCATCCGCCTCAAGCTCGAGCAGGTGGAGCTGCCGGACGACATTCTGAACGTCCGCCTGGAAGCCGTTCGGCTCGTGCCCTGGCTTGGTGGCAGCCGGCAACTGTTCACGCTGCTGCCGGGTGATGGCGGCCTGTCGGAAACTGACGCCAGCGAGCTCATCGATCAGCTGCACGCCCGGCTCGGCCGCGGCGCCTGCACCCGGATCGACAGCGTTGATCAGCACGCGCCGGAAGCGGCCTGGCAGACGATCAGGCCAACGGTAAGATCGACAGCCAGCGCACGGAAGCAAGCCCAAACCGCCTCTGAGGCCGTCCCTGCCCGTCCGCTCTGGCTGTTCGATCCTCCGCACCCCGCAAACCCGGACGCCCTGACCCTGCTCAAAGGTCCAGAACGTATTCACACCGCCTGGTGGCAGGAAGCCATCGGTCGCGACTACTACGTGGCCAGCCTCGAGAACGGCGCCCGCTGCTGGGCTTTCGTGGATGCCCGCAACCAATGGTTTCTGCATGGCTACTTCGGTTGATCAGCCTGGGGAGGCTGCGCTGCTGTCTGTCGGGCACTCGCCCGGCAGGCAGCCTTTTGCCGAGCTCCATACGATCACCAACTACAGCTTCCTGCGCGGCGCCTCGCATCCGGAAGAGCTGGTAGAGCAGGCAGCCAGGCTCGGCTACCAGGCTATCGCCATCACCGACGAGTGCTCGTTCGCCGGGCTCGCCAAAGCCCACCTGGCCGCCAGGGACCACGACATCCAGTTGATCGTTGGCGCCGAGTTTCACCTCGAGGAAGGTATTCATCTGGTGCTGCTGGCGCCGGACCGAGCCGCTTACGGGCAGCTGGCCGGACTGATCAGCAAGCTCAGGCGACGCTCGCCCAAGGGCGAGTACCACATGAACCTGGACGATCTGAACTGGGGCATCGACGGCTGCCTCGGGCTCTGGGTGCCAGCCCTGACGGACATCAGCACCCTGATCAGCCAGGGCGAGGCGCTCGCGGCCCGGCTGCCCGAGCTCTGGATCGCCCTCGAGCTGTTTCTCGAGGACCAGGACCTGGACAAGACGGCCAACGCCCTGACCGTTTCCATGCGCCTGGATCTGCCCATCGTCGCGGCCAACGAGGTGCACGCGCACACGCCCGTGCGGCAGCCGCTGCAGGACGTGCTGACGGCCGTTCGCCTGAAGACGACGGTGGCCGAGCTCGGCAGTCAGGGCTTCGCCAACGCCGAGCGTCATCTCCGTCCGTTCGAAACGCTGGCTACCCTCTATCCACCGGAAATGCTGAGCGAGTCCCTGCGCATCGCCGAGCGCTGCACCTTCAGCATGGACGAGCTCCGTTACGAGTACCCGGAAGATCTGGTGCCTCCGCACCTCACGCCCAGCGAGTACCTCGAGCAGCTGACGCTGGCTGGCGCCGCCGAGCGCTGGCCGGGCGGCATTCCGGAAGACACCCTGGTGCTGGTGCACGAAGAGCTGAAGCTGATTGCCGAGCTCCGCTTCGAGCATTACTTCCTCACCGTGCAGGACATCGTTCAGTTCGCCCGCAGCCAGGGCATTCTCTGCCAGGGCCGCGGTTCGGCGGCCAACTCAGCCGTCTGCTACTGCCTGCACATCACCGAGGTGGACCCGTCCCGCATGCACCTGCTGTTCGAACGCTTCGTCTCCAAGGAGCGGGACGAACCGCCGGACATCGACGTCGATTTCGAGCACGAGCGGCGCGAGGAAGTCATCCAGTACATCTACAAGCGCTACAGCCGGGAGCGGGCCGCGCTGGCTGCCACCCTGATCACCTACCGGCCGAAGAGCGCCGTCCGCGATGTTGGCAAGGCGCTGGGCATGGATCTGGACCTGGTCGACCTGCTGGCCAAGTCTCTGTCCTGGTGGGACAAGCCCGCCGAGCTGGAGATGCGGCTCAAGAACGCCGGCCTCGACCCGAAGAGCCAGGTGGTGGTGCAGTTCCTGACCCTGGTGAACGAGGTGCTCGGCTTTCCCCGCCACCTCTCTCAGCACGTCGGCGGGTTCGTCATCTCCCGCGGACCGCTGGCGCAGCTGGTGCCGGTGGAGAACGCGGCCATGGCAGACCGTACGGTCATTCAGTGGGACAAGGACGATCTGGAAGCGCTGGGCCTGCTGAAGGTGGACGTGCTCGGTCTCGGCATGCTCACGGCCATCCGCAAGGCGCTCGAGGTATTGAATGCGCACCGTGGCACGGATCTCAAGGTGGCGACGATTCCTGCTGAAGACCCGGAGACCTACCGGATGCTGCAGAAAGGCGACAGCGTCGGGGTCTTTCAGGTGGAGTCCCGGGCGCAGATGTCCATGTTGCCGCGGCTGAAACCGCAGCAGTTCTACGATCTGGTGATCGAGGTGGCCATCGTCCGTCCGGGGCCGATTCAGGGCGACATGGTTCACCCCTACCTGCGCCGGCGCCAGGGTATCGAAGAAGTCACTTATCCCAGCGAAGGGGTGCGCCGGGTGCTGGAGCGAACGCTCGGCGTGCCCATCTTCCAGGAGCAGGTGATCGAGCTCGCCATGGTGGCCGCCGGGTTCAGTGGCGGCGAGGCAGATCAGCTGCGCCGGGCCATGGCGGCCTGGAAGCGCCGTGGTGGCCTCGAGCACTTCGAGCAGAAGCTGATCGACGGCATGCTGGCCCGAGGGCACGATCAGGACTTCGCTGAGCGGGTGTTCCGGCAGATCCAGGGCTTTGGCGAGTACGGCTTTCCGGAATCGCACGCGGCAAGCTTTGCCCTCCTCGTCTACATCTCTGCCTGGCTCAAACGGCATGAGCCGGCAGCCTTCTACTGCGGCCTCCTGAACAGCCTGCCCATGGGCTTCTACTCTCCCTCCCAGCTCGTGCAGGACGCCAAGCGGCATGGACTCGAAGTGGCGCCGCTCGACGTTCAGGAGAGCGGCTGGGATCACCGGTTGAACCCTGAGGTTGCGGAGCCCTGCGAGCGCTTGACCAGCCGTCCGGCCCTGCGGCTGGGGCTGCGCATGGTGAAAGGCCTGGCGGAGGAATCAGGCCGTCGGATCGAGGCTGGCCGGCCATTTCGCAGCCCGGAAGACCTGATGCGCCGGGCGGGGCTGAATACCCGGGAGCTTCGCTTCCTGGCCAGAGCCGGGGCGCTGAAGAGCCTGGTCGGGCATCGCTATCAGTCACATTGGGAAGTGGCTGCCCTGCATAAACCCACGGCCCTGGAGGAGGCGCAGGCTGATTCAGCCCGGGATGAGGCGTCCGGCATCGAGTTGCCCGCCCCTGGCGTTGCCGACGACATGATGGACGACTACCGCTACGCCAGCCTGACCCTCGGCCCGCACCCCATGGCTTTGCTGCGTCGGCATCCGGACTTCGCGAAGGCCCGGACCGCTCTGGATCTGGAGGGGTTTCAGCACGGCAAGATGGTTCAGGTAGCCGGCATCGTCACCGGCCGGCAGCGGCCGGGCTCGGCGTCCGGCGTCATGTTCGTGACCCTGGAAGACGAAACAGGCAACGTCAACGTGGTGGTCTGGACGTCAGTTCAGGAGCGTTTTCGGGCCGTGCTGCTGCAGGGCCAGCTGCTGAAGGTGAAGGGTATTGTCGAGCGCGAGAAAGAGGTCATTCACGTGGTGGCAGGGCATATCGAGGATGCGACGGCCGAGTTGCTGCGGCTCTCGGCGGAACCGGAAAGCGGCACCGAGGTGCCGTTCAAATCACGGGACTTCCGATGAGCCCTGCTTATAAGGCCCCTTGTACGGGAAGGTGATATCCGCTTCCGGATCGATTTCTTCCGAGATCTCGCCAGAGCCTTTTCTCAGCTCGTGCAGCACGTCTTCCAGCAACAGCCGCACGTAGGAAATCTCCTCGCGAACTTCCGCCACTTCGTTCTTCAGCCCACTGCCCAGAGAGTCCAGCGCTCGCTCCAGAGAGCCGATTCGCTGCTGCACGTTGGCTTTGTCGAACATGACCCGGGCCATGGTCTCCAGCGGCTGCCCCGGCGTGTTGAACACTTCCTGGACGGAATCACCGACAGCTGTAGGTTCAGGGTTACCGGACCAGAACTCGCCGCCGAGTTCCTGAGAGACGGCTTCCACTACGGTCAGGTCGATCTGCTCCACGTCTTCAAGGAAGGCGAAGAGCAGAATTCGATCGCAGAGATTATTGATCCGCCGCGGTACCCCTTCCGACGCCTGATAGATTGCCTGAAACGCCTCATCGGTGATGGCCGGACGGCCGTGATAGTTGGCGCAGGTCAGCCGGTGCTCAATGTACGTGCGCGTCTCGTTCTCATCCAAAGGGTTCAGATGGTAAGTGGCAATCACCCGCTGGCGCAGCTGCTCGAATCCTTCTGAGAGCAGCGTGGAGCGGAACTCCTCCTGCCCAAGCAGGAAGATCTGCACGAGCGGACGCCCGTTGAGTTGGAAGTTGGAGAGCATGCGCAGCTCTTCCACAGATCGTTGCGGCAGGTTCTGCGCTTCGTCGACGATCAGCAGCACCCGTCGGTTCTGCTGTGCCTGCTGCACGAACAGACGTTCCAGATCGCGGATCAGTAGCGCCTTGCTGTTGGCGTTTACGCGGAGGCCGAAGTTAGCCGCGACCAGGTGCATCAGGTCGTCTTCCTGGAGCTGGGTGGTGACCAGGTTGGCCACCATCATGTCTGCGGGATCGAGCGTAGACAGCAGCGTCTGCACGATGGTCGTTTTACCCGTTCCCACGTCACCGGTAATGACGATGAAGCCATCCGCCTGCTCAAGGCCGTACTCGAGGAAGGACAGCGCCCGCTTGTGCTCCTTGCTCGGGAAGAAGAAAGCTGCGTCCGGCGAAAGCTGGAAAGGTTTGGCGGAGAGACCAAAGTGTTCTTCGTACATGGTCAGTTCGGCTCCTGCTCGAGGTCCGAGATCTCCTCGGCGTCCTGATCACGCTGGCGGGCTTCCGCCGGCCTGCGCTTACCTTGAGCATACCCGTAGCCATACGCACCGGAGTCGCGTTGGCTGGTTTTGTTGAGAATCATGCTCACGTTGGCACAGCCTTCCAGTTGTGCGACGGAGTGAGCGACAGCGTCCTGCGGCGTCTTGTTGGCCTCGACGACGACGACGACCTGCCCCATGTGCCGAGCGAGAACAGACGCTTCGGTGGTCGCCAGCAACGGCGGCGCGTCAAAGAGCACGATCCGATCGAGATCCGCCAGAGCAAGCTCGCGAGTAATGGTGCCCATGAGCTCGCTGGCAAAAAGCTCGTCGATCTGGTCGGTATTGCCGCCGGCAGGAAGAATCGAAAGGCGTTCGATGTTCGACGTCAGCACCGCGTCCTCACCGACGTAGTTGGTCTCGTAGAGAAGATCCGAAAGCCCTCGCTCGACCTGAATGCCCAGCTGCTCGGTGATGCCGCCTTTGCTGACGTCCGCATCGACGAGGAGAACGCGCTTGTCCAGCTCGGCCGCCAGGCTGATTGCCATATTGATGGAGATGAAGGTCTTTCCTTCGCCAGGCAATGAGCTGGTGAGCATGATCAGGTTTGCTGGCGGGTTGCCGGACGGGTTGGCCCGATCTTTCTGCATGTTCAGCAGCAGCGGACGCTTGATCCGCCGCATCTCCTGCGCGAGCTGGCTGCGGCCTTCTCCCGGTGTGAGGTAGCCCTTCTCCGTCAGGCCGGTCAGGTCGATGTCGCAGAAGTGCTGGGCCGCATCCAGGAAACCCTGGGCTTTGCCCTGCATGATCGTTGGTTTGGGAGGCGTGATCGGGAACTGCTCTGAACCCTGGGTTTGAGAAAGAGTATCTCCAGAGGCAGGCGCTTGGAGCCCCGAGCGAAGAGCAGACTTACCCCGCGTCGCGAGCTTCGCGGCGGCTTTTTCGATCGTGCTCATTTGCCTGGGGTGCTCTTCCATTTGGGCTGATGAAAATACTAAAGAATGATGCCTGACCGGTCTGTAAGGTCTTGTAATCTCGGCATAAGATTCGTCGTCAGTTTGCAGCTGGCGGCTACATCTTCCGACATGCACCGCGCCGTCTTTGACCCATAATACGTCTATCCCTCAGCCAAAACTGCCAATTCCGGCACTCAACGGTCTAATACCGTCCATTTGGAAAGTTTACTGATTAAATCGGCATGAGCGCACCCGACTCGATCAAAAGTAACTGCATTCTGGTGACAGGCGGTGCCGGGTACATCGGCAGTCACATGTGTGTGGAGCTCGTTCAGCTGGGCTATCAGGTTGTCGTCCTGGACAACCTCAGCAACAGCTCCCGCAAAAGCCTGGATGCCGTCGAGCGAATCACGCAGAAGCCTCTGACGTTCGTCGAGGGGGATCTGCGTGATGCCGCCACGTTGGCGAGATTGTTTTCGGAGCGGGACATCGAAGCGGTGCTGCACTTCGGCGGCCTGAAGGCTGTCGGTGAGTCTGTCGTGAGCCCGGCAACTTACTACGACAACAACGTGATCGGCACGCTGCGGCTGATTGAGGCCATGAGCGACTCGAGCTGCCGGAAGCTCGTATTCAGCTCTTCGGCGACCGTTTACGGCATTCCGGAAAAGATGCCGATCGACGAGAGGTGCCCAACCGGCGCCATCAATCCGTACGGTCGAACCAAGCTCCACGTCGAAGAGATGCTGGAAGATCTGGCAGCGTCCGATGAAGCCTGGCGGATTTCCCTGCTTCGCTACTTCAATCCGGTCGGAGCGCACGCATCCGGAGAGATTGGCGAAGATCCCGAGGGCACTCCGAACAACCTGATGCCGTTCGTCAGCCAGGTTGCTGTCGGCTTGCGGCCCCACGTCAACGTCTTCGCGGATGACTACCCGACCCCTGACGGAACGGGCATTCGAGACTACATTCACGTCATCGATCTCGTCCGGGGACACCTTAAGGCGCTGGAGTATCTCGAGGACCACGCGGGTGTGCACACCCACAACCTGGGCACAGGACGCGGCTACTCGGTGCTGGAGATCATCGAGGCGTTCTCAGCGGCCAGCGGTAAGGAGATCCCCTTCAATATCGTCGGGCGGAGACCTGGCGACGCCGCGGTCTCCTATGCCGACGCCAGCAAGGCAGCACGAGAACTGGGTTGGCAGGCGGAATACGACCTGGCTCGGATGTGTGAAGACGTCTGGCGCTGGCAGTCGAAGCACCCCAAGGGATACCGTGACTGATTTCGTTCAGGCTTTGAGCGGCAACTTCCGAAAACGCTTTCCGGTCAACCGGTAGAGCGCGTTCGCCACCGCTGGGGCGATGGCCGGCGTGCTGGCTTCACCCAGGCCGCTCGGATAGCGATCGCTCGTCAGCAGGCGAACCTGAATGCGGGGCGTGTCGGACATGCGGGCGATTCTGTACTGGTGGTAGTTGCGGGATTGCGCAACCCCTTCGTCGAGGTCCACGGTTTCGTAAAGCGCCGCCGACAGCCCGAAGACGATGCCACCTTCCAACTGCGCGGCAGCGGAATCCGCGTGTACCACCGTACCGCAATCAGCTACGCACCAGACGCGGTCGACTTGCCAGTCCGTCTCGTCGCCGACCACGGAAGCAACCAGGGCAACTGCAGTGCTCCCGAAGTTGAAGGTCGCCAATCCCATAGCCGCTGAGTCCGACCCATACCAGTCTGACTCTTCGATCACCAAGTCGAGACAGGCGATCAGTGGGCTGCCATCGGGCAGAAGAGAACGACGGAAGGTGACGGGGTCTTCGCCGCGGAGCTCCGCCAACTCGTCCATGAAGCACTCGATCGCAAACGTATTGTAGGAGTATCCAACAGAACGCCAGATCGTAGTTTGCAGGCCCGTTGGCAGCCCGGCCCAGCGTGCTTCCACGCCGGAGAGATCATAGGCGAGGTTGTCCCAGCCCATGACCGGTCCTATGCCAGGCTCAGGTGAGGGATTCTTGGTTGCGGTAGCCATACGGCAGCGCAGAGCCAGGCTCGAGTCTCCATCCCCCATAGCTGCGATGGTGATCATGGCTGCGTCTCTGAACGCGCCGTGGGCGAGATCATCTTCCCGGGTCCACAGAAGCTGGACTGGCACGTCCAGCCTCGAGGCGATCTCGACCGCTTCGGCAACGAAGTCCTGCCCCGCCCGACGACCGAAGCCGCCACCCAGCGGCAGGACGTTCACCACCACCCGGTCGAGGGGTAAGCCCGTGATACCGGCAGCTGTCTGCCGCGCGCCTTCCGGCGCCTGAGTGCCAACCCAGATCTCGCAGCTGTCCCCATCGACCCATGCGGTGCAGTTCATCGACTCCATGCAGGCATGGTTGAGGAACGGCACCTCATAGGTTGCGCGATGAGATTCCGTCAGGCCGGATGGCAGAGCCTCCCCGGCAGCGGGGACAGTTGCTGCCGACAGAGTTTCCGATAACGAGGCGGAGAGGGTCCTGCTACTCGGGCCGGTAGCTGTCGTCGACCACTCGACATTCAGCACGGCGCGAGCTTTCAACAAGGCAGGCGTAGTCCGGGCGACGATCGCCACGCCGTGGCTGGTGCTGAGCACATCCAGCACGTCCCGCACTTTACGGGCAGCGGTATCGTCGATCGCCACCGGTGTCTGACCCGCTGTGGGCGGGCGAACGATCATTGCTCGCACCATCTCCCGCAGGCGCCAGTCCAGGCCGTAGCGGGTCTCTCCGGTTACCTTCGCCGGGATGTCGAGCCGTGGTGGTGAGTGCCCGATGAGATTGAATTGTGCGGCGTCTTTCAGCGTCGGGCGCAGGGGAACCCGCTGATCTGCAGCAAGGTCGACGAGATCACCGTACGCGACTCGCTTCTCTCCATGCTCCACGTAACCCGCACGGGTAAAGCATTCTGAAGTGCTGACACCCCACTTCTCCGCCGCAGCAGACACCAGCATCTCGCGGGCAAGGGCACCGGCACGGCGAAACTCGGGATAGGTGGACGCGATGCTCGAGCTGGCGGCCGTGAAGAGTCGACCATAGTCCTGTTCTGCTGAAGCCGGCGCCTGATGAGTCACGACTCGAGACCAGTCCGCATCCAGATCTTCAGCGATCAGCAACGCGAGCGCGGTGCTGATGCCCTGCCCCATTTCTGAGCGGGTTATCCAGATGTGGATGCTGTTGTCCGGAAGAATGCCGAGGTAGACGTTCGGGGAGAATCCCTCTCGATCGACAGGGATTCGAAAGCGCTCGTTCTGCAGCCGCTTCACACCGAACCAGAGACCGGCGCCGCCGACCACCAGTGCACCACCGGCAGCTGTTGCCAGGATTCTCCTTCTCGTCAGTTTGACGATGGCCAATACCAGTTCCTCTTCAAGATGACGGCTTCGAGTCGGATGTATCGCGAACGGGATGTTACAATGCCGCGCGCCAATCCAGGAGGGGTGGCTGAGTGGTCGAAAGCACTGGTCTTGAAAACCAGCGTAGGTTAATCCCTACCGTGGGTTCGAATCCCACCCCCTCCGCCAGATCATCCGTCGCTACGATCATCTATTCTGTGTCCGCCGGCATTGATAGAGCACCTTCAGCTTCGTAGACAGCCCAGCATGAAATTCGTTCTCACAGCCCATCATCCGGATGATCAGCACGTGTTGCGCTTCACCGAAGCTCTGGTCTCGGCAGGGCATGAGATCGGGCTGGTGTTTTTCTACCAGGAAGGTGTTCGTTCGGCGGCTAAGGACGAGAATCAGAACGACCGTTGGCTTCATTTCGCGAACGAACACGAGATTCCTTTGGCGGTCTGCATCGGTGCCGCAGCGCGGCGCGGCTTGGTCGATGAATCCGAGCCGGAAGCCTCGGACCAGGTAAAGCCCGGGTTCGAGATCGTTGGGCTGGGTCAATACGTTGGCGCGATGGTGGATGCCGATCGGCTCGTCACCTTCGCCGGTGGATCATGAGCAAGCGGCTCCTGTCATTGCACAGGCGGGCCCCGAGTGTTGAAGCTAAGGAAGCTCTGGACGCGGTGCTCGTGGCCGGTGTTTTCGACCAACAGGTATGCGTACTCTTTAGGGAAGACGGTGTGCTCCAGCTGGCTGAGCAGCAGGCGGAAGAAGAGTTTGCCGACACCATTCGTTCGTTGCCGGAATACGGAATCGAGGCCATCTACGTTTGCGCAGATTCACTGCAAGCCAGGCAGATGACGGCTGAAAACCTGCTGCTGACAGCCAAGCTGCTGTCCACGGCCGAACAGGGCCAGCTGCTGAACGAGCAGGACATGGTGCTGATCGACTGATGCCCTCCCTGCATCTCATCAACGGTGAGCAAGCACTCCTGGAGTGCCTGTCTGTCGCGAGCAAAGAGGACAGTCTGTTGCTCCTCGGTGCTGCTGTGCTTGCGGAAACTGATGGGCAACGACCGCTGCTTGGCCTGGCGGACGACGTGCCCGGTGATTTCTCCTGTCCCGATTCGATCGAATTGATCAGCTACCAGGACTTTGTCGAGCTGACCGTCAGCCACCAACCCATCATCACCTGGCGCTGACTCAGTTCCCGACCACCCGATGTGCAACCACCTCTCCAACGATGATGGTAGTCGGACCTTTGATGCCAGCCTCTCGCACCTTGCCGGCGAGATCGCTTAGCGTGCCGACCACAACTCTCTGTTCCGGATAAGTCGCCTTCTCGATCAGCGCCACTGGAGTCTCAGGCGCCCTGCCATGCTCAATCAGCGAGGCAAAGATCTCCTCGATGCCGGACAGGCCCATATACAGCACAACGGTCTGACCAGCATGCGCCAGTTCCGGCCAATCCAGGTTGATCCGGTTTTCCGCCCGATGACCTGTCACGAACCGCACGGATTGGGACAGTTCCCGGTAAGTCAGAGGAATTCCGGCATAGCTGGCCGAGCCTGACGCAGCCGTAATGCCCGGGACGGCGATGACGTCGATTCCCGCTTCCACCAGCACTTCGACCTCTTCGCCGCCGCGTCCGAAGATGAACGGATCTCCACCTTTCAGGCGCACAACCACTTTGCCGGCCAGCGCCTCGGTGCGCATCAGCTCGTTGATCGCTTCCTGACGGGTGCTCGGTGCGCGCCATTTCTTGCCGACGTAAACCTGCTCAGCGTCTCTACGGGCGTAGTCGAGAATCTGCCAGTTGACCAGATTGTCATAGAGGATGACGTCGGCCGACTGTATGAGGCGCAACGCTTTCAGCGTGAGCAATTCCGGATCGCCCGGGCCAGCTCCGACGATGGCGACCCAGCCGGTGTCTTTCTCGGCAAGCGCTGTCTTGAATCCGGCTTCTGCCGCCTTTTCATCGCCACGATAAACCGCTTCAGCCGTTGGGCCCTCGACGACGCGCTGCCAGAGCTGCTGACGTCCCGCGATGGTTGGCACCTCGGCTTTGGCACGCTTCCGCCGGGCTTTGACGAACTCCGCGAGCGCCCCCAGCCTGGCCGGCAATCGAGCTTCGAGCCAACCACGCACGACGCGGGCCATGGTGGGCGAAGCGCCTCCTGTGGATATCGCCACCAGCACCGGCGTCCGATCGACGATGCTCGGGAAAATGACGTTGGAGAGCTCTGGACGGTCGACGCTGTTGATCGGCACCTGCGCAGCCAGGCAGTCCGCGTAGATTTGCTCGTTTACCGCCACATCATCGGTGGCGCTCACTACCAGGCGCATGCCCTCGATGTCGGTCGGCTGATAGGTTCGATCAATTGTCTCGAGGTCGTACTCGCCGACGAGCTCGCGGGTTTCGCTGGCGAGCTCAGGAGAGACGATTCGAACCCTGGCCCCAGCCCGGCAGAGCAGGCTGATCTTTCGAGCCGCAATCTCGCCGCCGCCGACCACCAGCACCGGTTGGTCCTGCAGACGGAAGAAGAGCGGCAGGTAGTCCACTGTGTACCTCGCTGCCTACCCGAACGCTCAGCCCAGCTCGAGCGAATCGAGCCCACCCATGTAGGGCTTCAGAACTTCCGGCACGTGCACGTTGCCATCGCCGTCCTGGTAGTTCTCCAGCACCGCAACCAGCGTTCTGCCAACGGCCAGACCCGATCCGTTAAGCGTGTGCACCAGCTCCGGCTTGCCGGTCTCCGGATTGCGATAGCGGGCCTGCATGCGCCGAGCCTGAAAGTCGAGCATGTTCGAGCAGGAGGAAATCTCCCGGTACTGGTTCTGGCCAGGCAGCCACACCTCCAGATCGTAGGTTTTGGCGGCGGAGAAGCCGAGGTCGCCGCCGCAGAGCACAACGGTGCGGAACGGCAGCTCAAGCTTGCGCAGAATCACCCGGGCCGCTTCGGTGAGCGACTCCAGCGCCTCCCAGGAGTCTTCCGGCCGGACGATGTGCACCAGCTCCACCTTTTCGAACTGGTGCTGACGGATCATGCCCCGCGTATCGCGACCATAGCTGCCCGCTTCGCTGCGGAAGCACGGCGTGTGGCAGACGTGCTTCAGCGGCAACTGCTCAGCGTCGATGATCTGGTCGCGGTAGATGTTGGTGACCGGTACCTCGGCAGTGGGCGCCAGGTAGAAGTCAGATTCGCTGGCAATGTAGAACTGATCTTCCGCGAACTTCGGCAGCTGGCCCGTACCGTAGAGCGAGTCGGCGTTGACGATGTACGGCACGTACACCTCTTCGTAGCCGTGCTCATTGATGTGGGTGTCGATCATGAACTGGGTCAGCGCACGATGTAGCCGCACCATGTTGCCGCGCATCACCACGAAGCGGCTGCCGGAAATCTTCGCCGCCACCTCGAAATCGAGGGCGCCGTTATCGGTCAGGTCGACGTGGTCCTTGGGCTCGAAGTTGAACTTCGGTGGCTCGCCCCAGCGACCAACTTCAACGTTGTCTTCCTCGTCCTTCCCCTCAGCACTGAATCGTCCGGCAGGTTGGGAACGCCGCGGAGAAACTCCTGCAGGTCATCCTGCAGCACCGCGAAGCGGGATTTCGCCTCATCCAGCCGCTTGCCCAGGTCCCCCACTTCCGCCTTCAGGGGCTCTATGTCTTCGCCGGCTGCTTTGGCCTGACCGATGGCCTTGGACTTTGCGTTCCGCTCACTCTGCAGCTGCTCGGTTTCCGTCTGCAGCACGCGGCGCTCCGACTCGAGCGCCTCGTAGCGCGCCACGTCGAAGTCGAAGCCTTTGACTTTGAGCCTGGCCTGAACCGCCTTGGGGTCGGTCCGAAGCAGCTTGCTGTCCAACATCGGTCTTTCCTGAATCTCGTTCTATCGTGTGTCTGGCGGGCGTTCGGTGGTGCTCAACCGGTGCCGAGCCGCTGCCCTGCCCAGGCTGCCAGCACGCAGCCAACCAGGCTCGCCAGCACGTAAGTGCCTGCGGCGGCCAGGCGTCCGCCTTCGACCAGCCCGACCGTTTCCAGCGAGAAGGCTGAGAAGGTCGTAAAACCGCCGAGGAAGCCCACCACCAGCAGGTAGCGGCCCCAGGCTTCAAACCAGCTGTGCTGGCCATAGAGGCCCCAGAGCAGGCCGATGCCCAGCGAGCCGGCGATGTTAATGACTAAGGTCGGCCATGGGAACTGTCCCGGCACGAAAAAGGCCGTGCTGAGGAGGAATCTGGCGGTTGCGCCGCCGGCGCCGCCGAGGGCCACCCAGAGAACCCCCTCAAGCATCGTTTTTGCCATGCCTGCGTGCCTGTTGCTCGCTGGAAGCCTTGTCCAGCTCGCGCAGACGGGCCAGACGGTCGCGAATCTTGATTTCCAGTCCTTGCGCTGCCGGCTCGTAGTAGCTGGTCGGCGCCATCTCATCGGGCCAGTAGCGCTCACCGGCTGCATAGGATTCGTTCTCGTCGTGGGCGTAGCGGTAGCCATCGCCATGCCCCAGCTCCTTCATCAGCCTGGTCGGGGCGTTGCGCAGGTGCATGGGCACCGGGTGCGAGCCGGTCTCCTTTACGTGCGCCATGGCGGCGCCAAAGGCCTTGTAGGCCGCATTGCTCTTTGGAACGCTGGCCAGATAAAGCACGGCCTGCGCCAAGGCCAGCTCCCCTTCCGGGGAACCCAACCGGTCATAGGCATCCCAGGCCGCCATGGCGAGCTGCAGGCCTCGCGGATCCGCGTTGCCAATATCCTCGCTGGCCATTCGCACGACCCGGCGGGCGATGTAGAGGGGATCGCAGCCGCCGTCCAGCATCCGGCAGAGCCAGTACAGGGCCGGATCCGGGGCGCTGCCGCGAACGGCTTTGTGCAGAGCTGAGATCTGGTCGTAAAAGGCATCGCCGCCCTTGTCGAAGCGCCGGTAGCGGCTGCCGGCGGCCTCGCTGACCGCATGCTCGCTGATCGGGCCATCGGCCAGCTGAGCTGCCACCTCCAGCAGGTTCAGGCAGCGGCGGGCGTCGCCATCGGCCAGATCGCAGATGAGCGTGCGCGCATCCGGCTCGATGTCCGCCTGCAACGCCTCGGCGCAGGCCCGGTCCACAAGTTGAGCCAGGTCATCTGCCTCGAGCGAGCGCAGCACGTAAACCCGGGCCCGGGAAAGCAGCGCCGCGTTGACCTCGAAGGAGGGATTTTCCGTGGTGGCGCCAATGAAGGTGACCGTGCCCTTCTCCACGTGCGGCAGAAAGGCGTCCTGCTGGGCTTTGTTGAAGCGGTGCACCTCGTCCACGAACAGCACGGTGTGCTCACCGAGGCCCTGCACGGCTTCCGCCTCGCTGACGGCCGCCCGCACGTCCTTCACGCCGGAGAGCACCGCGGAAAGGCTGATCCAGTGCGCGTCAGAAGCCGATGCCAGCAGCCTGGCGAGGGTGGTTTTGCCGGTGCCGGGTGGCCCCCAGAGAATCATGGAATGCAGGCGACCTTCATCGGCGGCTCTGGCCAGCGGTTTGCCGGGCGCCAGCAGGTGCTGCTGGCCGACGAAGCCGGCCAGCGTTTTCGGGCGCATCCGATCGGCTAACGGGGCCGTATTCTCGAGGGCATCATCCGCCGATGACATCGGTTTCCGGTGGGACATCCAGCTCAAAGTCGGCGGATTGTATCACCCGGTCCGGATCGACCTGGAAGCGGATCTCTGTGTACTGACCGAGATGGTCAACGATGCCGAGCGAGTCGAGGCCCGCCGGCGAGAAGGTGAGGCGGATCTCGGCGAACAGGGTTTCCTCCCCTTTCGGCGAGATGACGTAGCTGTCGATCCCCTCCTCTTCCAGCGGCAGGCGGATGATCTGGAACTTCTCGCCCAGATCCAGCTGATCGCTGGTGAGCAGCGAAATCGGCGTGTCCGTGAGGGCATCCGCCAGCGGCCGGATGGTCAGCTGCTCAAGATCCGGATCGTAGACCTTCAGCGAGTCACCCTCGGTCACGATTACCTGCGGGTAAGGATCGTCCACCACCCACTTGAAGTTCGGCCGGTCGAGCAGCACGTAGCCAGTGGACTGTTCGAGGATCTGCCCGCGATTACCGGCGATGGCCTGCATGAAGCTGGCAGCAAAGGTCTCGAGACCATCCAGGCGCTCCGTCAGCGCAGCGGCATCCTGAGCAGCGAAGTCAGGGCCTTCAGCTGCAGGGTTCGCTGCCCAGGTGGGCGCCGCAACGGGCACCGTGACCAGCGCAAGCGCAAGGAGAATACGGCTCAGCATCTCAGTCCCGCTTCGGTACCAGCACTTCGCGGCTGCCGTTGCTGCCCATCTCGCTGACCACCCCGGCCGCTTCCATGGACTCGATCAGCCGGGCAGCCCGGTTGTAGCCAATTCTGAGCTTCCGCTGCACCGAGGAGATCGAGGCCCGACGGCTGTCGAGGACGAACTCCACCGCTTCGTCGTAGAGCGGATCGCTGTCCTCCGAGCCATCCCCCGTATCGATGGCCACGAAGGGTTCTTCCTCGCCGCCTGTGAGCACGTCTTCCCGATAGTTGGGCGCAGCCCGCTGCTTCCAGTCCTCAACGACGCGATGGACTTCTTCGTCCGACACGAAGGCACCGTGTACCCGGGTCGGCACCCCGGAACCCGGTGGCAGGTAAAGCATGTCGCCGTGCCCGAGCAGCTGCTCGGCACCGCCCTGGTCGAGAATGGTCCTGGAGTCCACCTTGGACGAAACCTGGAAGCTGATCCGCGTCGGGATGTTGGCCTTGATCAGGCCAGTGATCACGTCCACCGACGGCCGCTGGGTTGCCAGAATCAGATGGATGCCGGCCGCCCTCGCCTTCTGCGCGATGCGGGCGATGAGCTGCTCCACCTTCTTGCCGACGATCATCATCATGTCGGCGAACTCGTCGATCACCACCACAATGGTCGGCAGCTTCTCGAGCATGGGCGGCTCGCCGTCCAGCTCCTCGTTCCAGAGCGGGTCCGGGATGCCACCAGCCTTTTCCGCGTCTGCCACCTGGCGGTTGAAGCCGGCCAGATTACGCACGCCCAGAGAGGCCATGAGCTTGTAGCGCCGCTCCATCTCGGCCACGCACCAGTTGAGCGCCTGCGCCGCTTCTTTCATGTCCGTAACCACCGGCGCCAGCAGGTGCGGTATCCCCTCGTACACCGAGAGCTCGAGCATCTTCGGGTCGACCAGGATCAGCCGCACCTCTTCCGGCGTCGACTTGCAGAGGATGGAGAGCAGCATGGCGTTCACGCCGACCGACTTACCGGAGCCGGTGGTACCCGCCACCAGCAGGTGCGGCATGCGGGCCACGTCTGCAACCTGCGGCTCGCCCATGATGTCTTTGCCCAGCGCCAGGGTGAGCGGCGACTTGGAGTCCTGGAACACCGGATCCGCCAGAATCTCTTTCAGGCGTACGGTTTCCCGATGCTCGTTGGGAATCTCGATGCCAACCACCGACTTGCCGGGAATCACCTCGACGATCCGGACGCTGATCACGGCCAGCGATCGGGCCAGATCCTTGGCCAGGGCGCTGATGCGCTGCACCTTGACGCCTGCGGCGGGCTGAATCTCGAATCGGGTGACCACCGGGCCAGGCAGCACGGACTCGACCTGGGCCTCGATGCCGAAGTCCGCCAGCTTCAGCTCCAGCAGTCGGGACATGGCCTCCAGCGAAGCCTCGGAGTAACCCACCTCCTCGTCGTCGGATTTCTCGTCGAGCAGCTCCAGATCCGGCAGCTCGGATGAGGTCTTCAGATCAAACAGCTTCTGCTGCCGGGCTTTGGGTTTCTGCTTCGGCTTCTCCGGAGCGGTGATCTTCGGCAGGCTGCGCTCGGCGGCCTTGGCTTCGGACTTCTTCCGCGCCTTTTTCCGCGAAGCCACGTGCTCCTGGGCAACCAGCCGGGCGCTCTTCCGTGCTTTCCACATGTCCACCCGGCGGTCGATGAAGCTGACGAACGACCGGGAGCTGACGTGCAGCCAGCGGCCGGTCACCTCGGCCACATCGAGCCAGGAGAAGCCGGCAGCCGCCTGGGCGCCGATCAGCAGCCCGGCCAGGCAGAGCAGCGTCAGCCCCACCCAGCCGAAGACAGGCTCGCCGATTTCAGCCAGCCACTCGCCGAGCACGCCGCCGATGCCGGCCGGCATGTCCATGGCTGCCGTGAAGTGCACCTGGCTCAGCACGCAGGCACAGATGATCAGGCTCAGCCAGCCGAGGCCGCGGATGCTGACCACTGGCCAGGAAACAGGCTCCAGCGCCCCGCGGACCAGGCGATAGCCGATGATCACCAGCGCCACCGGCACCAGGTAGGCCACCACCCCGAACAGATAGAGCATGACGTCGGCAAACCAGGCGCCGCTTCGGCCCACCAGGTTCTGCACTTCGCCGCCGCCGCCGCTGTAGGTGAACGACGGATCCATGGGCGAATAGGAAACGATGGCGAGCAGCGAGTAGAGCGCTGCGGCAGCCAGGCCAACCAGGCCGATTTCCCGGACGGGTACGGAGGCGGGTGTGGACACGGGGGGGATCTCCACTAAGTTCGGGGCCGAGTGTACCCAATCGTGATAGGCGTCACAAATTCCCATCTTTTTCAATCTGTTAGCGTGCCTTGCTAACGATTCCTCTTCCCGCCTACCCCTTAGATGCGCGGCTCCGGAGCCCGGGTTATCATCGCCGTTAATCGATTCGCCAACGGAGAACAGCACGAGCCCATGCGACCGGACAAACAGAAAGTCATCGATGAGGTCTGGGACGACGAGCGTATAGAGAGCTTCCTCGGCAAAACCCCCATGGGGGACGAGGAAAACCCGGATTACAGCGTTCTGCTCAACGCCTACCGGAGCATGCGCCCGGGAGATTTCGAACGATTCATCGAGCGGTTCACGGCGCTCGGTCGCGACCTGGACGCGAAGAGCAACGACGGCCAAACCCTGCTGGCGCTGATTGCTGATCATCGGCATAGCGAACCGTTCCGTGACATTCTCAGGAGCAAGGGTGCAACGGCCTAGCTGAACGGCCCCTGACCAACGGTCATGAACCTGCTGCCCCGCTCCCAACCCGATTTTCCGCCCGTCGACCGGGCCCTTGCCGACCCGAACGGGCTGCTGGCGGTTGGCGGTCAGCTCGATGCCGAGTGGCTGACCATGGCCTATCGGCGCGGCATCTTTCCCTGGTTCGACAACGACCGCAGCCCCATCCTCTGGTGGTGCCCGGATCCCCGCGCAGTGATCTTCCCCGATGCTGTGCACATCAGCCGCTCGCTGGCCAAACGCCTGCGGAACGGTGGTTTCGAGGTCACGGCGGACACGGCCTTCGCCGAGGTGATCGCCGGCTGCGCCGAAGAGCGGGCCTCCCAGGCTGACGAGGTGGCGGCCGGCACCTGGATCACCCCGGGCATGATGGCCGCCTATACGGATCTGCATGAGCGTGGCCTCGCTCATTCCATCGAGGTCTGGCAGGCACAGGGCACGGCCCGAGTGCTGGTTGGCGGCCTCTACGGCGTTTCCCTCGGCCGGATGTTCTTCGGCGAGTCCATGTTCAGCCGGGTGCCGGACGCGAGCAAAATTGCGCTGTGCCACCTGGCCAGACAGCTGCTGGCCTGGGATTTCTGGCTCATCGACTGCCAGATCGCCAACCCGCATCTGACCAGAATGGGCGCGGTGGATCTGGTCAGGGAGCACTTCATCGAGCTGGTCGAGAAAAACGCCCACCAGCCAACGCTTGCTGGACCCTGGACGCTGGAGCCGGTGGCGCCGGACGCCTGGTCCCGAAGCCCGTCGAGGAGCCAGGCTTGAAGGAAGAGCTCGGCAAACGGCAGTTTTACCTGACGCCCGCCCATCCCTGCAGCTACCTGCCCGGGAAAGAGGCGCGCACCCTGTTTCTCGATCCCCGGGACACCATTCACCCGCCGCTCTATCAGGGCCTGACCGAGCATGGTTTCCGGCGCAGTGGCGGCCATCTCTACCGGCCCCATTGCGACGGCTGCCAGGCCTGCATACCGACCCGGATCCCGGTGGCTCAGTTTCAGGCCAAGCGCAACCAGCGTCGGGTGCTGCGCCGGAACGCCGATCTGACGGTGCATGTGGAGCCGGCGGTCTTCAACCGACGCTTCTACGACCTTTACGCCCGCTACATCTTCGGCCGGCACCGGGACGGAGACATGTACCCGCCGAGCACGGACCAGTTCCGCTCCTTTCTGCTCTCGCAGTGGTCGAACAGCGTCTTTCTCTGCAGCTACCTGGATGACGAGCTGATTGCGGTGGCGGTTACCGACCAGCAGGTTGAGGGGTTGTCAGCCATCTACACTTTTTTCGACCCGGAGCTGGATGAGCGCAGCCTGGGCACCTGGTCGATCCTGCAGCAGATCGAGCTCTGTCAGCGGGCGAACCTGCCTCACCTTTATCTCGGCTACTGGATCCGGGATTCGCGGAAGATGCGCTACAAGATCGACTACCGGCCGGTGGAGCTCTACCTCGACGGTCGCTGGAGCACCCTCAGCTGAGGCCGCTGAAAGCGCGGAAGCCAGGGAAAATGCGGCTTTGCACTTCTTTCGGCCATCGGGCAGAATGCCGCTCGCTTGAATACCCCTACGGGAGCCCATGGCTAAAGAAGAACAGATCGAGATGGAAGGCACGGTGATCGACACCCTGCCGAACACCATGTTCCGGGTGGAGCTGGATAACGGCCACGTGGTCACAGCTCACATCTCCGGAAAAATGCGCAAGAACTACATCCGGATCCTCACCGGAGACAAGGTCAAGGTGGAGCTGACGCCGTACGACCTGTCAAAAGGCCGCATCACTTTCCGCAAGTAGCCGCGCACGGTGCGGTCCGGGGACCGCACGCACACTCAGACTATCGCGTCCTCTTTCTTCGCGTCTTCCGGTGACTCGGTGGACACCTTCAGCTCGCCGTCTTCCACGGTGACGTACACGGTGCCGCCGCCCTTGGAGAGGTCGCCGAACAGCACGTCTTCCGCCAGCTGCCGCTTGATCTTTTCCTGGATCAGACGCTGCATGGGTCGGGCACCCATCTTCTCGTCGTAGCCTTCCCGGGACAGCCACTCGCGGGCTTCCTCGTCCACTTCCAGCATGACCTTCTTGTCGTCCAGCTGGGCCTGCAGCTCGGTGAGGAACTTGTCCACCACGGTCTTGATCACGTCCACGCCCAGGGAGTGGAACTGCACGATGGCGTCGAGCCGGTTCCGGAACTCAGGGGTGAACATCTTTCTGATCGCTTCCATGCCGTCCGAGGAGTGATCCTGCTCGGCGAAGCCGATGCTCGAGCGGCTGATCTCCTGCGCGCCGGCGTTGGTGGTCATCACCAGCACCACGTTACGGAAATCGGCTTTGCGGCCGTTGTTGTCGGTCAGCGTGCCGTGGTCCATCACCTGCAGCAGCAGGTTGAAGACTTCCGGGTGCGCCTTCTCGATCTCGTCGAGCAGCACAACGCTGTGCGGGTGTTTGGTCACCGCTTCCGTCAGCAGGCCGCCCTGATCGAAGCCGACGTATCCCGGCGGCGCGCCGATCAGGCGTGACACCGTGTGCCGCTCCATGTATTCGGACATGTCGTAGCGCAGCAGCTCCACACCCATAATGTTGGCCAGCTGCCGGCACACTTCCGTTTTGCCGACGCCGGTGGGCCCGGCAAAGAGGAAAGAGCCGATCGGCTTCTCACCGGACTTCAGGCCGGCTCGGGAAAGCTTGATCGCGCTCGCCAGCGAGTCGATGGCCTCGTCCTGACCAAACACGACCATCTTCAGCTTCTGATCCAGATCCTTCAGCGCTTCCTTGTCGGAAGTGGTCACCTGGTTCGACGGGATCCGGGCAATCTTTGCAACCACCTGCTCCACGTCCGTGGCGCCGATGCTCTTCTTTCGCTTGCTCGGTGCGACCAGCTGCTGGGCAGCGCCCGCCTCGTCGATCACGTCGATGGCCTTGTCAGGCTGGAAGCGGTCGGTGATGTAGCGATCGGCCAGCTCGGCAGCGGCACGGAGCGCTTTGTCCGTGTAGCGCAGCGAGTAGTGATCCTCGAACCGTGACTTCAGGCCTTTCAGGATCTGATAGGTGTCGTTTACGTCCGGCTCGGTGATGTCGATCTTCTGGAACCGCCGCGACAGGGCCCGATCTTTGTCGAAGATGCCGCGGTACTCACTGTAGGTAGTGGAGCCCATGCAGCGGATCTCGCCGGAGGTGAGCAGCGGCTTCAGCAGGTTGGAGGCGTCCATCACGCCACCCGAGGCAGCGCCCGCACCGATGATGGTGTGGATCTCGTCGATGAAAAGAATGGAGCCTTCGTCTTTCTTCAGCTCGGCCAGCACCATCTTGAAACGCTTTTCGAAGTCGCCGCGATACTTGGTGCCTGCGAGCAGCGCTCCCATGTCCAGGGCGTAGATCGTGCTCTCGCCGACCACCTCCGGCACCTCGCCATCGACGATGCGCTTGGCCAGGCCTTCGGCGATGGCCGTTTTGCCGACGCCGGACTCACCGACCAGCAGCGGGTTGTTCTTGCGCCGGCGGCAGAGTACCTGAATGACGCGCTCCAGCTCCTGATCACGACCCACCAGCGGGTCGATGCGGCCGGACCGGGCCTGTTCGTTCAGATTGCTGGCAAAGGACTCGAGCGCGCTCTGCTGTTGCCCTTCGCCGAGCTCTTCCTCGCCCTCGACGCCGCTGCCTTCAGGCTCGCCTTCGGCGCCCGGGATCTTCGAGATGCCGTGGGCGATGTAATTCACCACGTCGATTCGAGCGATGTTCTGCTGCTTCAGGAAGTAGACCGCCTGGCTCTCCTGCTCGCTGAAGATGGCGACCAGGACGTTGCCGCCGGTGACCTCCTTCTTGCCGGAGGATTGCACGTGGAAGACCGCCCGCTGCAGGACCCGCTGGAAGCCGAGGGTCGGCTGGGTCTCGCGGTCCGAATCGCCGGCCGGGATCAGCGGCGTGGTGGCGTCGATGTGTTCGAGCAGGTCTTTGCGCAGCCGCTCTACATCCGCCCCCACCTTCTCCAGCACGTCCATAGCCACGGCATTGTCCAGCAATGCCAGCAGCAGGTGCTCCACGGTCATGAACTCGTGGCGCTTGCTCTTCGCCGTGCGGAAGGCTTCGTTCAAGGTGACTTCGAGATCTTTACTGAGCATATCTGTTGTTTACGTCCTTTAACTCTGTGCGTGCCCTGATTCCGTGTGGTCGTTTCGTCTTGTTGTATCTACTGGTCAGTCCGTTCTTTTCGTCCGTACTTTTCGTTCGTACTTTTCGTCCGTTCTTTCGCGGATTCGTTCAATCCGTCATCTCCACGGTGGAGACGAGCGGGTGCTGATTCTCCTGCGCGTACTGGTTCACCTGCTCCGACTTGGTTTCCGCGATGTCCCGCGGAAATATCCCGACCACGGCCGCCCCCTGAGTATGCACCGTCAGCATGATCTGAGTCGCCTTCTCCCGGTCCATGCCGAAGAAGATCTCCAGAACGTGCACAACGAACTCCATGGGCGTGTAGTCGTCGTTCAGCAACACCACCTTATACATGGGCGGCCGTTTCAGCTCCGGTTTGGAGGTAACCGTCGCCAGACCGCCTTCACGGTCCGATTCCTCATCGTCGGAAGCGCGGATCCAGAGGTCTGTACGCCAGTGACCCGACCGGTCGTCGGCTGCTCCTGATAGCCAGTGGTAGTTACTGCTCGTCATCACTCAATGATACCCGACCACCCAGGGTATCTGGGGTCGCGATTCGAAATTGCAAGACAGGGATCACTCATAGCAGACCATCCACCGGAACGAGCTTGACGAACCTGTCGCCTCGCAACCGGCTAAGCGAAACCGAAATGCCTGCTATCTGACAGATATTTACGGCTCTAAAGCGCACCAATTCAACCTTGACTCGGTCTGCAAATGGTAAGAAAGTCCGTCCAAGGGGGCAGTACCGGGGAATTTCGCCGTTCGGCGCGTGCGTAACAGACGCACCAACATCGTGCATACGCGGTGCTGGTGCAGACAAGAGCACTCACAATTGCGCGTGCTCGTACAACAAGGTTGCACACATCGCGTCAAGACGGCGTCAATCTGATCCAGCTCGGATCGATACTGCAGAGCCTGGCTAGTTCGTACTGCTGAGGAGGGCGGTTTGCCATGGCGATAGGAACGGTTAAGTGGTTCAACAATGCCAAGGGGTACGGTTTCATCCTGCCTGACGGTGGAGGTGACGATCTGTTCGCGCACTACTCCGCCATTCAGATGGATGGCTACAAAACCCTGAAGGCTGGCCAACCCGTGGAGTTCGATATCATTGAAGGCCCCAAAGGCCTGCAGGCAACCAACATTCAGGCTGCGTCTGAAGATGGCTTGCCCGTCGATGTCTACGAGGATGAGGCAGCAACCGACGACGCCTCAGCAGCACACACCAACGGCGCGGCAGCCACCTCCGAAGTGGTATCCGTCACCGTTGATGAGCCTGCACCAGCGGCGCTGGTCCAGAACGAGGATCATGAGGGGCTGAAGGCCAGCCGATCGAGCTGAGCCGCCGCGAGCTTCTCAGTCCTGGGCGGGATCAGCCGTCCAGGCCGCTTGACGCTGCCGATCTGCGTCCGTTGATTCCACCCAGCGCTCGGCTTTGCTGCCGGCCTCCCGCTTCCAGAACACCGCGTCCGTCTTCAGATAGTCCATGATGAACTCTGCCGCCGCGAACGCCGCGTCGCGATGGCCGGACCCCACCTGCACGTAAACGATCTGCGCGCAGGCATCGAGCGCACCGACACGGTGCACCACCAGCACGTCCAGCAGCGGCCAGCGCTCGATCGCTTTGGCGACGATGGCTTCGATGCTCTTCTCGGTCATGCCGGGATAATGCTCTAGGTGCAGGGTGCTGATCTGCTCGTCCTGATAGCGGTCGCGTACCAGGCCGATGAAGGTGGCTACCGCACCCAGCCCGCCGCCAGCCCGGGCATAAAGTTTTTTCAGCTCCGCCCCGGCATCGAAGTCCGCCTCCGACACCCGGATTTCGGTCTGGCACTGTGTGGTTTCAGTCATGATCCTGCCGAACCCGCGCTCAACCACCCGTAACGGGCGGCATGAACGCAACCTCGTCGCCCGGTTGGATTTCGGCCGAGCCGGTGAGAAAGGTCTGGTTGACCGCCACCCGCACGTTTTCCGCCCGCAGCGCCTCCATGGCCGCCGCCGGCAGCTGCTCGGCAAGCTTATCGATCAGGGCACTCAACCCCAGCGGTTCGTCGAGCCGCAGCTCGAGCTCATCGATCTGCGTCGCGTCTCGAAGCGAGGCGAAAAACAGAATCCTGGCATCGGTGCCGCTCATGTGTCCGCCCTCTTCCAGTCGCCGCTCTTGCCGCCGGTCTTCTCTTCGAGTTGGACCGCCTCGATCACCATGCCTTTGTCCATGGCTTTGCACATGTCGTACACCGTCAGCGCCGCGACGCTGGCTGCCGTGAGCGCTTCCATCTCCACCCCGGTTTTCCCGGTTACGGTGACCTGAGTGCGCACCAGCAGGTGCGCCTCATCCTCAGCCGCAAAATCCACCTGCACCTTGGACAGGGCCAACGGGTGGCAGAGCGGGATGAGCTCGGCGCAGCGTTTGGCCCCCTGGATGCCGGCCACCCGGGCAACTGCCAGCACGTCCCCTTTCGGGACGCCCTGCTCGAGGATCTCGCTCAGGGTCTCCGGCGCCATGGCGAGCCTGGCCGAGGCGCGCGCAACCCGGCGCGTCTCGGACTTGGCCGACACATCCACCATGTTCGCCTCGCCCCGCTCGTTCAGGTGGCTCAGCGGTCCCTGCTCCTCTGCGCTCATTGTGCTGCTTCGATCTGCTCGTGTAGGGGCGGATTATCCGCGCCAGGCACCTCGCCTGCCACCCATGTAAAATAGCTTTCATGAACGGCAACTCCAGAAACCCGGCCCAGACCACGGTGGTGGTGGGCATGTCCGGCGGCGTGGATTCCTCGGTCGCCGCCCTGCTGCTCAAGGAGCAGGGGTATCGCGTGCTCGGGCTCTTCATGAAGAACTGGGATGAGGATGACGGTACGGAGTACTGCACGGCAGCAACGGATCTGCTCGACGCGGATCAGGTCTGCCACACCCTGGGCATCGAGCTGCATACGGCCAACTTCGCCCGCGAGTACTGGGACAACGTCTTCGCGGAGTTCCTGAAAGAGTACGATGCGGGCCGCACGCCGAACCCGGACGTGCTCTGCAATCGGGAGATCAAGTTCAAGCAGTTCATGGCCTATGCCGAAACCCTCGGCGCCGACCTGATCGCCACCGGTCATTACGCCCGAGTCGAGCCGGGCGCGGACGGCGTTCCGGTGCTGAAGAAGGGCCTGGACAGCAGCAAAGACCAGTCGTACTTCCTGCAGGCTGTGCCCATGGAGAAGCTCGCCCGCTGCCTGTTCCCGCTCGGCAGCATGGACAAATCTGAGGTACGGGCGATTGCCGAGCGCGCCGGCTTTCTCAACCATCGGAAGAAGGACAGCACCGGCATCTGCTTCATCGGCGAGCGCCGTTTCGACGACTTCCTGGCCAGCTACCTGCCGGGCCGGGAAGGCGAGATGCGGGATCCGAGCGGCGAGCTGATCGGACGCCACCGTGGCCTTGCCTACTACACCATCGGCCAGCGCCAGGGGCTAGGCATCGGCGGGCTGAAAAACCGCTCGGAAGCGCCCTGGTTCGTCGCGGACAAGCTGCTCGCCAGCAACACGCTGATCGTGACCCAGGATCCGCTCGATCTGAACGGCGCCTGGCTGTCCGTCAGCGAGATGAACTGGCTGGTACCCACACCCACCCTGCCCCTGGACGCTGCCGCGAAGATCCGTTACCGGCAGGCGGATCAGGCCTGTCGGATCGTCCCGAGGGCGGATGGCAGGCTCGGCGTGCATTTCCGCGAGCCGCAACGAGCCATCACGCCCGGGCAGTACGCCTGTTTCTATCAGGGCGATGTCTGCCTCGGCGGGGGCATCATCGAGGCGCGGGACCCGGGGCGGCTCGCCGCAGAGGCGCCTGCGGCACAGCTGGTGACGGACGCGGCATGACGGGCATTCCCATGGACGACCTCACGGACTATCACGCTCTGTCCCTGGCCGGGATCGTGCTGGCGGCAGAACTTGTGCATGCGGCCGCGCACGGTCAGCACCAGAACGAGGCTGCTGTCGCGGCCGTTAAGCAGGCGATTACCAGCCAGCACGCGGAGCAGCTGCGTGAGGTGTTTCCGCAGATTGGTGACTTCCGTTCCGGCGTGCAGGCAACGGTGGCGGCCCTGCAGGGCCAGCCGGAGCATCCGGAAGCCCTCCGCTACGCGTTGCAGCTGATCGAGCTGGCGAGCCTGCTGAAGCAGTCGCCGCAGGTGATCGAACGCCTGGGCAAGGAGCTGGATGCGCTACCACAGGACCCGACCGACGCCGAATTCGCACGAGCCTATCAGGCCTCCATCAGCACCCTCGGCAAGCGCATCCAGGTGATGGGCAACCCGGCGCTGCTGCAGCAGGAAGATACCGCCAACAACATTCGCGCTCTGCTGCTCGGCGGCGTACGCTTCGCCTGGCTCTGGCAGCAGCTGGGTGGACGCCGCTGGCACCTGGTGCTGAAACGCAAGCCGTTGCTACGCGCCATGGAAGCGTTGAACACGATCGTCCAGTCCACCGTGCACTAGCAGCCGAGCCGGCTCGCCGCAGATCGACAGAACCTGACCAACCAACAGAACAAGGAAAGACCTACCCATGAGCCTCGACCCCCTACTCGCCGTGACCGCTCTCGACGGCCGCTACCGCAGCAAGGTGGAACCTCTGGCGGCAGCGCTGAGCGAGTTCGGGCTGCTGCATGCCCGGGTCGAGGTGGAGTGTCGCTGGTTCATCACCCTGGCGGCGACCGCAAGCATCGAAGAGCTGCCGGCGCTGAGCGCCAGCCAGCAGGCGGCTGTCGAGGCGATTTACGGATCTTTCAGCGTCGAGGACGCGGCCGCCATCAAGGCGCTGGAGCGCACCACCAATCACGACGTGAAGGCCGTTGAGTACTTTGTCAAAGAGAAGATCGGCGCCATCGACGGCCTGGCCGCACAGATCGAGTTCGTGCACTTCGCCTGCACCTCCGAGGACATCAACAACCTGTCGCACGCCCTGATGCTGGTGCGGGCCAGAGACGTGCTGGCGCCGGTCATGGCGCGCCTGATTACCGAGATCGACTCGCTGGCCACCACTCATGCGGCGTTGCCCATGCTCTCGCGCACCCACGGGCAACCGGCGTCGCCCACCACGCTCGGCAAGGAGATGGCCAACGTTCGCGAGCGGCTCAAGCGCCAGGCGGACGGGATCGGCTCGCTCGAGGCGCTGGGCAAAATCAACGGCGCGGTGGGTAACTTCAACGCCCACGTGTCGGCCTACCCGGAGACGGACTGGCCGGCCGTGTCCAGCGCCTTCGTCGAAAGCCTCGGGCTCAGCCACAACCCCTTCACCACCCAGATCGAGCCCCATGACTACGTGGCCGAGTGGTTCCACGCCTTCATGCGCTTCAACCAGATCGTGCTCGATTTCGACCGGGACATCTGGAGCTACATCTCCATCGACTACTTCAAGCAGCGCAAGGTGGAAGGGGAAACCGGCTCCTCGACCATGCCGCACAAGGTGAACCCCATCGACTTCGAGAACTCGGAAGGCAACCTGGGGCTGGCAAACGCCCTGCTCGAGCACATGGCGGCCAAGCTGCCCGTTTCCCGCTGGCAACGCGACCTGTCCGATTCGACCGTCCTGCGCAACATGGGCGCGGCGCTCGGGCACTGCCTGGTGGCCTACGAGTCGACGCTGAAAGGTCTGTCCCGGCTCGAGGTGAACGAGGCGGTCATTATCGCCGACCTGCTCGACCGCTGGGAGGTGCTCGCCGAGGCGGTGCAGACCGTGATGCGTCGTTATGGCGGCGAGGAGCCCTACGAGCAGCTGAAGAAGCTGACCCGTGGCCAGCAGATGGACGAAGCCCTCTACCGCGAGGTGCTGGCCGGGCTGGAAATTCCGGATGCCGCCCGGGCCGAACTCGAGGCGCTGACACCAGCCAGCTATCTGGGGCTGGCCGTGCCGCTGGCCAAGGGGGACTGACCGTGGACGTGCACGTCGTTCCCGTCGACTGGCCTACTCACCGGGAGGCGCTGCAGGCCATCCGGGGGGCCGTTTTCATCGAGGAACAGGGCGTGCCGAAGGAGATCGAGTGGGATGGCGAGGATGACATCTGCCACCACTTCATGGCCATCAACGAGGCCGGGCAACGGGTTGGCTGCGGACGCCTGATGCCGAGCGGCAAGATCGGCCGGATGGCCGTGCTGCCGGAGCATCGCGGCCAGGGAATCGGCCGGCAGATTCTCGACGTAGCCGTTGCCAAGGCGTCCGAGCTCGGTTTCAGCCGGGTCACCCTGCACGCGCAGACGGCGGTGGTCGACTTTTACCGGAAGGCGGGCTTTCTGCCGGAAGGTCCTGAGTTCAGCGAAGCCGGCATCGCTCATCAGGCCATGGCGCTGGCGTTACCCATCCCGTTCGAAGCGCAGGGGGATCTGCCTCGGGTCGAGGTTCGCCAGGAGGCGGTCCCGGAAGCCGCCGCCAGCGCCGAGTTCCGGCAGTTCGACGGCGAGTCGGAGAGCCTCAGCGGCCTGCTCGACCTGCTGCAGAGCCCATCACGCAGCGTACGAATCTACAGCCAGGAACTGGACCATGCGCTTTTCGATCGGGCCGACGTAACGGACGCGCTGTCGGCGTTCGTCCGCCACGGACCGCCGGCGCGGCTGCAGATCCTCATCCACTCATCGAGCAGCATCGTCAGCCGCGGCCATCAGCTGCTGGAGCTGGCCCGCCGCCTCGACAGCAAGATCGAGATCCGCAAGGTGCCGAGCGAGCTGGCAACGGACCGGGCCAGCTTCGTGCTGGCGGACGAGCAGGGATATTTTCTGCTCCCGGACCATCGGGAGCACCAGTCTATGGCCAACGCGTTCGATCCTGTGCAGGCAGAACGGCTGTCCGAGCGCTTCGACTACCTCTGGGATCGCAGCGAGGCAGATCCGGATCTGCGTGTGCTGCGAATCTGAAGCGACTAAGAGTAGCGCCCTGCTCAGCTGCTAAGCGATTCGTCCGCCGCTGCCAGCAGCGACTGCAGGCCCTGATAGTCTTCGGCTGCGGCGTATTGCGGGTAGTCAGCGCGCACGTTATCCGGTGCTTTGAAGAAAAAGCCCGCGTCCGCCTCTTCCAGCATGGAGACGTCGTTGTAGGAATCACCGGCGGCCAGAATCTTGTACTCGAGGGAGCGGAACGCCCGCACCGAGCAGCGCTTGGGATCCGGCTGACGGATCCGGTAGCCGGTGATCTGATCGTTCTCCACCACCAGCTTGTGGCAAAGCAAGGTCGGGAATCCGAGCTTGGCCATGAACGGCATGCCGAACTCGTAAAATGTGTCGGAGATGATGGCGACCTGAAACCGCTCCCTTGCCCAGCTCATGAACTCAATGGCACCCGGCAACGGCTCCAGCCCGTCGATCACCTGCTGGATCATGGACAGGGGCAGATCGTTCTCCGCCAGCACGCCGAGCCGCATCTGCATCAGGTCGTCGTAGACCGGGATGTCGCGGGTGGTTTTGGTCAGCGCCTCGATGCCGGTCTTGTCGGCCACCGCCAGCCAGACCTCGGGGATGAGCACGCCTTCCAGATCGAGACAGAGTACGTTCACGCTTCGCTGAGCTCCGGGGAAATTCGAAGCGCGAAGCTTACCCGAGCTTTCAGCGTACGGGCAGCTCAATGTCGGCGAACAGCGCCTCTCTCTGGCTCCGGGTGCTGCAGGCCACCGCCTCGTCCACCTTCTCCGTATCCAGGTGCGGCGCAAACCAGCTGATGAAGTCATACATGTAGCGGCGCAGGAAGGTGCCGCGACGGAAACCGATGTGGGTGACACTCGACTGGAACAGATGATCCGCGGGCAACGCCACCAGATCGTCGTCCATGGTCGGATCCAGGGCCATAGTGGCGATGATGCCAACTCCGAGGCCGAGCCGGACGTAGGTTTTGATCACGTCCGTATCTGTCGCCGTGAACACCACGTTCGGGGTCAGGCCAGCGCTCTTGAAGGCGTCGTCCAGGCGGGAGCGGCCGGTGAAGCCGAACACGTAGGTGACGATGGGCTCCGCGGCGATGTCCTCGATGCTGAGGCCCCCTTCCGCCTTTGCCACCAGCGGGTGGTCCTTGGTGACCACCACGGCCCGGTTCCAGCGGTAACAGGGCATCATGACCAGGTCGCTGAACAGATCCATGCCTTCGGTGGCGATGGCGAAATCGACCTGACCGGTGGCAGCCAGCTCGGCGATCTGCGCCGGCGTGCCCTGATTCATGTGCAGGCTCACCTCGGGGTAGCTGCTGCGGAACTCGCTGATCACCGACGGCAGCGCGTAGCGCGCCTGGGTGTGGGTGGTGGCGATGGAGAGGCTGCCCTGCTTCTCGTCGCTGTACTCCTGGGCGATCTGCTTGATCGTTTCTGCTTCCCGAAGGATCTGCCCCGCCATCTCGATGATGGTTTCGCCGACCTGGGTCACGTGCGTGAGGTGCTTGCCGCTGCGGGCAAAGATCTCCACCCCCAGCTCGTCTTCGAGCAGGCGGATCTGCTTGCTGATCCCGGGCTGAGAGGTGAACAGGCTTTGCGCCGTTGCCGAGACGTTGAGGTCGTGGTGAGCGACTTCCCAGATGTAGCGGAGCTGCTGGAGTTTCATCCTGAATCCTCGCATGTTCGAGCCAGGCTCTTATAACGGATAGTACAGTCAAAACAATTTTTTATTCAATCTCGGCGGAACTAAACCCTTTTCGACCCACCTGCATCGAAGGGGTATGTTGCTGGTAATGACCGAGAACACGCCCCCACCCTCCGCCGCTGACGCGCCGAGCGACGCTGCGCGCCCAATGGTGCCCGCCGCTGAGGAGCAATCGCGCCTGGTCGAGGCTGCACAGCGAGGCGATCAGAGAGCGTTCGAGCGTCTCTACCGGACCACGGTGGATGCGGTGTACGGGCTCTGCCTGCGGATGACGGCAAATCCCAGCCTTGCAGAGGACTGCGTGCAGCAGACCTACCTGCAGGCCTGGCGGAACCTCAGCCGCTTCCGTGGCGACAGCGCCCTGTCGACCTGGCTGCACCGCATCGCCGTGAACGAAGTTCGCGGCCACTTCCGCAAGGAAGGCCGGCACGAGGTCGACAGCACGGACGAGGAACCCCTGGGCCCGACCTCGAGCAGCGGGGCCGACATCGATCTGGAGCGGGCCATCGCCGAGTTACCGGAGCGTGGCCGCGCGGTGTTCGTGCTGGTCGGCGTGTACGGCTACCCCCACGAGGAAGCGGCGACCATGCTCGACATGGCCGTCGGGACCAGCAAAGCCCATTTTCATCAGGCCAGGCGCCGCTTGCAGGAGCGCCTGGGGAGCAGCAGATGAGCGACATGAACAACAAAGACGACGCCCTACTCGAGCGCGCCGGAAAGCTACCGCAGGCAGTGACGCCACCCAGAGATCTCTGGGCGGGCATCGAGTCGCAGCTCGGTGAGCAGCTGCCGGCGGAAGAATTCGGCAGCGACACAGCTGACGTTACGCCACTGCGCGCACGCCCGGCAGCCACGAAGGCGCACTGGCAGTGGCAGGCGCCGGCGCTGGCAGCAAGCCTGCTGCTGGCGCTGGCTGTTGGCTACTGGGTCGGTCAGGCGGAATCCCCGGCCCTGCCGGTGGCGGGCAACAACCTCACTGCGCCCGCGAGCCAGCCGGTGAGCCTGACTGAAGAGGTTGGCCTCAAGGAAGCAAGACGGGCCATGGCCGCCCAGATTGAGGCTGGCCTGGACCGGCTGCCAGCCGATGCCCGCTTCGTAGTGATCGAAAATCTGACAGCCATCAACGCCGCACTCGATGAGATCGATGCGGTGCTGGCCGAAGCCCCGGCCTCGGGCCTCGACCGACAGCTGCTCATATCCATGTATACCGACCAGCTTGCACGCCTGAACAGCATGCAATCGCTGGTGCTGAACTCGAATCAGGAGATTCTGCTATGAACGCACTCATTCAACACGCGCACTGCCGACGACAGGCTCAGCTGCAGCTGCTGGCCAGCCTGCGCCGCAGCCTGAAAGGCGCCTGGGCTGCCCTGCTCGGCCTCGTGCTGGTCAGCCAGCCGGTGCTGGCGGAAACGCCGATTGACGAGCGCCAGGACGCGGATCCGAATGGCCATGTCGAGGTGATCAACATCTCCGGCGAGGTGGTGATCAGCGGCTGGGACGAGGACGAAATCACCGTCACCGGCACCCTCGGGCGCGGGGTCGAGCGGCTCGACTTTGTGGTCGATGGCGATCAGACCCGGATCGAGGTGATCTACCCTAAATCCGGGCGCAGTGAAGGCAGCGATCTGGAGATCCGCATTCCGGCGGATTCCAGCCTCGACGTTCGTACCGTCAGCGCCTCGATCACCGCCGATGGGGTGACCGGCCGGCAGTGGCTGAACTCCGTCTCCGGGGACGTGAGCAGCGAGATCTTCAGCGCCGACGTGGAAGCGGAGACGGTCAGCGGTTCCCTGGACGTGACCGGCTCCGACGAGCGCACCGTGGTGGCGCTGAAGACGGTCAGCGGCAACATCGATGCCACGGACGTGGCCGGTGAGCTGGAAGCCGGCTCCGTCAGCGGCCGCATCGAAGTGGACGCCGGAATGCTGGACCGCGCGCGCCTCGGCACCACCAGCGGCCGCATCAGCATCGATGGCGGCCTGGCCAGCGGCGGTCGCTACGACCTGTCCACCACCAGCGGCCGGATATCGGTGAACCTGGATCACGACGCCGATCTGGACCTGGATGCGCAGTCCTTCAGCGGCCGGATCGAGAACTGCTTCGGGGTCGAGGCCAAGCGCGAGGGTTACTCACCGGAGCGGTCACTGCGCTACCGGGCCGGTGAAGGGGATCGAACGGTGCGGATCCGCAGCATGTCGAGCCGCATCGAGATCTGCGCCGAGTCGCTCTCCGGCTGACCCGAGTCAGCGCTCGTTGACCACCCCATGTGGCACATGCCCGGCAGGCACATGGGGGCTGGCCCGCTCCACGTGCTGGCTCTGATCATCGAAGAACACATCCGCACCAAACGCCCGCAGAAACTCCGTCTTCTCCATCCCGCCTAGAAACAGCGACTCATCGAGGCGCACGTCCCAGGCCCGCAGGGTGCGAATCACCCGCTCGTGGGCCGGCGCGCTGCGGGCAGTGACGAGGGCCGTGCGGATCGGGCACTCACTTTCCGGAAACTCGCGCTGCAGATCGTGCAGCGCGCGCAGAAACTCTTTAAAGGGCCCGCCTTCCAGCGGATCGGAGGCCTGGGCCCGCTCCGTCTCGGCGAACGCATCCAGCCCCTGGCGCTGATACACCTGCTCCGCCTCATCGGAGAACAGCACCGAGTCGCCATCAAAGGCCAGGCGCAGCTCATCCGAATCAGACGACCTCGCTTCGCCGCCGCTGCTGCCGCCGAGCAGCGTCGCGGCGGCGACCCCGTGTTCGAGAGCGTGGGTTACGTCGTCTGCCTGAGTAGAGAGAAACAGGCTGCCGCCGAAGGCGTGGATGTAGCGGTACGGGCTCTCCCCGCCGCAGAACGCGGCCCGGGTAATCTCCAGCCTGTGCGCCGCGATCGAGTTGAAGATGCGCAGGCCGGTGTCCGCCGAGTTTCTCGACAAGAGGATGACTTCTACTCGATGTTTGTCGAGTAACTTATTGATATTCAGGAATTTATCGACGAAGTTGAAGGCCTCGCCACGCTCCAGCACCTTATCTTCGTGGGCAATCTGGTAGCGCCGGTAGGCTTCCAGCCCTTCTTCCTCGTAGACCCGGTTGCTCTCGTTGAGATCGAACAGGGCGCTGGAGCTGATGGCGATGGTCAGCATCCCTTCCGGATGCCTGGTGCTGGGCTGGCTCTGCTGGTTGTCAGGCATCCAGGTCAGGGATCAGCTCGCTTTCGAGCCTGGCGATCATGTCTTTGAGCTTGAGTTTCCGTTTCTTCAGGCGCTGCACGCGCATGAGGTCGTGGTGACGCGATTCGATCAGGTGCGCGATCACCTCATCCAGATCTCTGTGCTCCACTCTCAACTGCTCCAGCCAGCGCTGAATTTCGGCGTTATCCACTCGGACACCTGCTCTGCCGTTCCATGGCATCATAAGCCCTCACCTGAGCCGGTCAATGCGCCTGACCACCAGCCCCAACCGGCTTACTTACTGACGTCCGGAGGTTTTAGGACATATGGTCATCCTGCTGGCGGCGATTCTGGCAACCGTGGGCTTTGTCGTTCTCACGCGGTTGCTCTGGCTGGCCAAACGGCCTTCCGCGCCGACCACCGTCATCACGATTGCGGCCATCAGCCTCATCGTCGGTCTGGCCATCCTGGCCGCCACCGGGCGCCTCCATTGGATTGCTGCGGTGGGTGCCGCCATCCTGCCGTTCCTGCGCCGCGGCCTGTCCCTGTTCCGCTACCTGCCCATCTTCCGCAGCCTGTTCGGCGCCTACCAGCAGTACGGTCGGCAGGGTGGTGCTGGCGGCGGCGGTGGCCCCGGCAGCGCCGGCGGCTCGACCATGACGCTCGACGAAGCCCGGGAAATCCTCGGCCTGGAGCCGAACCCGAGCAAAGAGCAGATCATCGAGGCGCACCGACGATTGATGCAGAAAGTGCATCCTGACCGGGGTGGCTCCACTTATCTGGCGCAACAGCTGAACGAGGCAAAACGGGTGCTGCTGAAAGCCGCGAAGTGAGCTGCTGAACACGGGCTCGAGCAGAGGGCGAAACTGCTAACTAGTTCACGCGACGGCTGGCGAATCTGGCCTAGGCTGGGTGAATGTCGCTCGAACCAAAAACCAACGCTTCCAGGACGATCAGCGAGGCTCGGGATTCCTCCCCGCAAGCTGCTGAGCGGCGGGCGCTACCGCGTCTGGAAGGTCAGGAGATTTCGGCGTTCGTGCGCCAGAAAGGCAGCTTCAGCCGCCTCTCCGTCGAGGTTCTGGATTTCAATCGGCACGGTGCGGCGATCCGCCTGCACACGCCCCTGCCCCAGGAGCAGGTGGTTTTTCTGACCCTGAAGCATGGCGCAACCCAGCTGGAGCGAATCATCGGGGTGGTGCATAACTGCCTCGATATCGACAGCGGCTATCGGTGCGGCATCCGCTTCAGAACCCAGTCCGAGCTGCAGTTCGACAAAGCGGTGATTGAGGATCAGCTGGCCTCGCTGGAGAGCCGGCTTTCTGAGCCAGCCTGACCAGCCCTAAGCGCCTTTTCAGTCGCCGATCAGAGTTCGGGCTTCGTCTTCCAGCGCAGCCAGACGCCTGACCCAGTTCTCCAGCAGCAGAAACTCGTCGTCCGGAAACTGAAAGGCCTTGCACACTTCCTTGAGCAGGCATTCCTCTTCGATCTCGAAGGCGCCGTCGGCGTAACCAAGGCGCAGCAGGTTCACCAGGGCAATCACCCGGCTCTTGCGGGTGTTGAATACCTGCTCGATGCCGGACAGCTCCAGATACTCGACGTCCACCTGGTTGAGATCCATCTCTCGCTTGAACTCATCGAGCATGCCCTCTTCGTTGGGGTCGAGCAGGCCGTCAGAGACCACGACGTTGTGCGCGAGCCCCATCAGAGCCTCGCGCTGCTCGGTGCTGAGCGAAGAGAGCCACATGCTGCTGGAAACCGACCTACTGGAAGAAGATGGAGGTCAGCATGATCAGGATAGACAGCCATCCCCAGCCGATCAGGGCTTTCATGAGCAGGTTCTGCTCGAAGAAGTCTTCAATGAGGTACCACATACGCTTATCCAGGGGTCGATATGATGGGTGCGAAGTTTACGGCATATCGCGCCGGAGTTGGACACCGGCTTTCGCCTGAGTTTCGCTGAATCCAGGCGTCCGCAGGATGCCCGGCCGGAATGTTTAGTAGAATCTGCCCGTGCCGCAAGCCTTCGTTCATCTGCATCCGGAACTCGAGTCTGCCGTCGACCAGTCGCTGGTCCTCACCACGACGGAACGGCTGCGGCGCAACCTGATCCGGGCCTACAACGAGGCTCAGCTGGCAGCCGGGCGAACCGCCTGGCCGACGCCCAGAGTCCTGACGATCGGCACCTACCTCGGCATCCTGTATCGGGCGCAACGACGCAAGGACCCGGATCTGCCCGTTCTGCTCAGCGCCGAGGCCGAGTACGCCCTGTTCCGCAGCACCGCACCTGCCGGGGCGGCGGAGCTGGTCCCGCTTGCTCAGGAGGCCTGGGCTTTGTGTCAGCAGTGGGATATCCCGATCGATGCCGCCCGCTTCAGCGCCAGCGAAAACGGCCTGACCTTCGCCGAGTGGGCGGAGCGGCTGGACCGGCGTCTCGGCAGCCGGAACGCCATCACCCGGGCACAGCTGCCGGCGCTGCCTGTCCTAACGTCCGACGAACCGATGCTGACCTGTCTCGCCTTCGAGCAGACGCCGAAGGCAATCTCGGACTGGCTGAATCGGCAACCGGCGATAATCAACCAGATCGACGCGGTTGCCCCGGTAGCCAGGCAGACCAGCGCCCAGCGATCCAGCTTCGAGGCGCCGGAGGACGAGCTGGCTGCGGTCAGCGCCTGGGCGCGGCAGCTGCTGGCAGCGGATCCGAACGGCGTTCGAATCGGCGTCGTCATTCCCGATCTGGGCAGCCGTTACGACGCCGTGCTCAGGCAGTTCACTGCAGACCTCGACCCGCTGCTCGAGACCGGCACCGACGGCCTGCTGGACATCGGCGGCGGCACACCGCTGGGCGCCCAGCCGATCTGGCAGCCGGCACGGAGGTGGCTGACGCTGTGTCTCGATGGGCTGCCAGCAGCCCAGCTCCGCGACTGCCTGAACAGCCCCTACCTCCGGCTGCCCCACCTGCCCGCCCTGCCCCCGAACCTGGCGCCGGTCCTCGATCTGATCCAGCTCGACCGGCAGCTGGATCTACCGGGGCTCGACCCGGAACTGGTGGTCAGAGCCAGAGCCCGTCGTGGTGCCGAGCAGAGCCTCGGGGCCTGGATCGACGACTTCCGTGCCTTGTTGAGCGGCGCGGGTTGGACCGCTCAGAGTGCTGGCAGCAATCAGTACCAGGCCTGGAAAGAAATCGACGATCGCCTGGACGGCCTCAAGCGCTGGGCCGACGAGCGCGCCCTTGGCAGTCGCGATGCATTGCGGCAGGTGGACCAGTTCCTGATGAGCATCACCTTCGCGCCGGAGCGACCAGCGGCTCCGCTGCAGATCATGGGCTACCTGGAGAGCACGGGCCTCGACTTCACGCACCTCTGGGTGACCGGCCTGGATGACGAGAGCTGGCCACGACTACCGACACCCAATCCCTTCGTACCGATACGGCTGCTCAAGCAGCATCAGATCCCACGGACCACCCCGGGCCAGGAAGCTGATTTCGCCCGTGACCGGCTTCAGCAATGGCAGCAGAGCGCGGACGCCCTGATCGTCAGCCATGTGCGGCACCTGGAGGAATCGGAACGCAGGCCGAGCGCGCTGATCGGCCACCTGCCGGTGAGCGAGCGACTGGCAGAACACCGACCGCACCCCGGGTTCAGTCACCGGCACGGGCAGCTGGAGTCGCGGGAAGACCTGCACGGCGAGGCGCTGGCGCCAGGCAGCCATCGCGGCGGCACAGGCCGGATTCGCGACCAGGCAACCTGCGCGTTCCGCGGCTATGCGATCCACCGACTGGGCCTGAAGGAAACCAGGCAGCCCCGTGGCCTGCCCGACGCGCTCGATCGCGGCACCCTGATCCACGAGGCCCTGCATCGGCTCTACGAGAATGCGGGCAGCGACGGCCAGAGCGCCGCTGATCTCAGCGAAGTGCAGTTCGCCCAGGCCGCGGACCAGGCCCTGGCAAAACACTACGGGCGTTTTCCCGCCGCCTTTCGCGCCCGGGAGCGGGAACGGCTGGTGCTGCTGCTCGATGCCTGGAACCAGCTCGAGTCCCGGCGCGGAGACGTCAGCATCGAAGATCTGGAGCTCGGCATGAGCGCCGAGTTCGCCGGCATTGGCCTCAACCTCCGGATCGATCGCATCGACCGGATCGGCGACGCGCATCTGGTCATCGACTACAAAACCGGCCGGATTGGCAATCGGCTCACCGAGGACCGCCTGCTCGATCCGCAGCTGCCTCTGTACGCGCTCACCAACGAGTCCGTCCAGGGCGTGCTGTACGCCGAGATCAACGAAGAGCGACCGCGCCTGAAAGGCATCGCCGCAATGGAGCTGGATGAGGCCACTCTGGAAGCACCCGCTGGCGGCAGCTGGTCGGCCCAACGCGAGCGCTGGCAGCAGCAGATAGACGTGCTGACCGAAGAGATCAGAACGGGCTTTGCCGCGGTCTCACCCTACGATCGGCGAGCCTGCCAGAACTGCCACCTGCAGTCGCTGTGCCGGGTGGCGGCCGCGGAGCACGGCGAGGCGCTGGAGCAGATGCCGGAGGATCCGGCTTGATCGCGCCGGACCAGTCGGAGCGGGATCGCGCCACGGACATCCATCGGTCTGTGATCGTGCAGGCACCCGCCGGCTCCGGCAAAACCACCCTGCTGGTCGAGCGCTACCTGAAGCTGCTGGCCGTCGTCGAGCGGCCGGAAGAGATTCTCGCCATCACCTTCACCCGCAAAGCGGCCAGCGAGATGGCGACCCGAGTGCTCGAAGCGCTGCGTCGCGCGGAGGCGGATCCGGAGAGTCCTGACCCAGCCGCACGGGCGCTGTCCCGCAGCGAGGCCATGGGCTGGCAGCTCAGCGACCACCCGGCCCGGCTGAAGATCCAGACCATCGACAGCCTGGCGCTGTCGCTGACCCGGGGCTTGCCCGTAGCGGCGGCACTCAATCCCAGCCTGAACCTCACCGAGAACGCCGAGCCGCACTACGCACGGGCAGCCAGCCAGTTGCTGCTGAAGCTCTACGAGAATGGCCCGCTCACCGATGAGATTGCCGACTTTCTGCGCCAGAGCGACAACGACGCAGCCAAGGCGGAGCGACTGGTCAGCGCCATGCTGGGCAAACGCGATCAGTGGCTGGACGTGGTCGCCAGCATGGTGGCCACGCACCAGGCGGACCCGAGCCAGGTGATCGACGTGCTGCGTCGCGGTCTGGCGTCATTGACCAATGACGTCGTCGACCGATTCTCCGGTGCGCTCGGCGGCGAGCGGACCGGCACGCTGGAACGCCTGATCGATCACGCAGCCGCAGCCCTCGATCGTGATGTGCAGACCCGTACCGATCGCTATCGCCTGGCCGGCGAGTTTTTGACCACGGCCAAAGGCGAGCTGCGCAAGCAGGTGACGAAGCGCGACGGCTTCAGCACCGACCACCCGGCAGAAAAAGCAGCCATCAAAGACCTGCTCGCCTACCTCAGCGACCACAACCTCGAGCAGCTGACGGCCAACCTGCGCTTTCTCCCGAACGAGCAGCTGGATCAGGATACTGTCCGCCGGCTTGTCACCGTCGGGATCAACCTGGCGCTGGCCAACGCGGAGCTCGATCGCGTGTTCAGCAGCGCCGGCGAGACGGACTTCACCACCCTGATCCTGAACGCCCGATCGGCCCTCGGCGATGCCAACGCGCCAACCGAGCTGGCCCTGGCCTTGGACTATCGGATCAACCATCTGCTGGTGGACGAGTTTCAGGACACCTCGGTTTCTCAGTTTCAGCTCTTCGAGCGGATGCTCGGCGGCTGGTCACCCGGGGACGGCAACACGTTCTTTGCGGTGGGTGACCCCATGCAGTCGATTTACCGCTTCCGCGATGCGGACGTGGGCTTGTTCTATCGGGCCTGGACCGATGGCATCGCCGATCTGGCGCTGGAGACCGTGGTGCTGACCAGCAACTTCCGCGCCGATGCCGCTCTCGTGCGCTGGGTCAATCACGCCTTTGCCCGGATCATGGGCGACAACGAGGATCCGGTGCTCGGGCAGATCGGCTACCGCAGCGCAACGCCTACACGCTCCGCTGGCAGCGTTGACGCGGCGCAGCTGATCCTCAGCGAAACGGCCGACGCTCAGGTGAGCGACGTTGTCGCCCGGATCGAGACGCTGCTGAAGACAACGGACGGCAACATCGCCCTGCTCGTGCGCAGCCGCGGACAGCTGACCGAGCTCATCCGCAGCCTGAGAGCCAGAGGCATCAACTGGCGGGCCAACGACATCGATCCGCTGCTCGACCGGCCGGCAGTCGCCGACCTGCTGGCGCTGTTTGGCGCCCTGCACGATCCCTACGACCGACTGCGCTGGATGAGCCTGCTGCGGGCACCCTTCGTCGGGCTGCAGCTGGTCGATCTGCAGCGGCTGGCCGAGATCGAGGACTTTCCTGCCTTTCTTCGCGCCCTGCGCAACGGCGATGTGCAGGCGCCACTCAGCGCAGATGCTCGATCAAGGCTCGAGCGCCTGGCCGCCGTCTGGCCGCTCTCGCCGGCGGTTGCCGATGAGCTGCCGCGGCGCTCCGTTTTGGAGACCCTGTGGCTGAAGCTCGGCGGCGCTGATGCCTATGCGGATCCGGCGGCTCTGAGCCATGCCAGCCGCCTGCTGACCCTGCTGGACGAGTTGGGTCCCGGCCCTGTGACGGCCGATGCGCTCGCTCAGGCAGCGCAGAGCCTCTTCGCCGCAGACCTCTCCGAGGCCCGCCTGGAGATCCTCACGGTGCACAAGGCGAAAGGCCTGGAATTCGACCACGTGTTGCTGCCTTTTCTGGAGCGAACAACCCGAGCCGACGAAAGCGAGCTATTGCTCTGGCGGGCTTTGCCCGAAGGGCTGCTGATGGGCGTGAAAGAGGACGATGGCCCCTTCGAGTGGCTGAAACGGGAGAATCGTTATCGCGAGCGCCACGAGCGTCAACGCCTGCTGTACGTTGCCTGCACCCGAGCGAAGCACAGCCTGACCCTGTTCGCCGCTGCGCCGGAACGGGACCGGCCAGCGGAAACCGCCATGTTGTCCCTGCTCTGGCCGCAGATCGAGTCAGCTGAGACCGGAGGGCTGGTCGTTGAGCAGTCAGCGGCGGCCGAAGCGCCCCTGCAGCCCGACTTCTTCGATCTGCCGGAAACGCAGGAAGAAGCGCCGATGCGATTCAGCCGACTGGTTTCCGGCTACCAGTGGCAGCCGCCCGAGCTCAGCGCGCTGACAGGCCTGCAAACGGAACGAGTCGACGAGCGCGAGGACCCGCTGGAAGCGCGCATGGAAGTTGTGCTCGGCGTCGTCGTGCACGCAGCGCTCGAAGACCTGGCTGCCGCGCCGCTGCCCGGCGAGCAAGCTGGCACGCTGAGTTCATACCTGGAACAGGCGCGCCCCCGCTGGCAGGCCATGGCCTCGGAACACGATCTGAGCGCCGACGATGTGAGCAAGGTGGTCGAGCTGACCGCGGCGCAGATCACTTCGGTGCTCGCGCACCCGGAGGGTCGCTGGATCCTGACGCCGCACCCGGAAGCGCGATCCGAGCTCGCTTTGACAGCGGGTGACCCGGCGGGCGTGCAGAACCTTGTCATCGATCGGACCTTCGTCGATCCCGAGACCGGTCAGCGCTGGGTGGTGGACTTCAAGACCGCCGTGCCGCACGAAGGCGTTCCTGAAGCGAGCTTCATCAGCACCGAGGTGAGCCGCTATCGGCCTCAGCTCGAACGCTACGGCGCAGCGGCAAGCGCACTTTTCAACGAGCCGGTCCGGCTCGCGCTCTACTTCACGGCGTTACCGAAGCTGGTGAGCCTCGACACATGAGGTGTTGATTTCCTCGTCACCGCGCGTAGTATCCGCGACTTATGAACATTCAGTTGGCAGGCAGCAGGCTCTCTAGCCAGGCAACGGGCGCAAGCGTTCGGGGCACCTGGTGGGCCGGCTATTACTTTTTTAGCGACTAGCCCTGCCCTCCCAACAGGAAGGCAGTGCTCGCTGCCTTCGACCGGAAACCCCGTCAGGCAGCGCCAACGGGGTTTTTTTATGCCCCGGTCAATGCAGGTACCCAGGAGCAGAACATGACTCAGACCGACAACCTCAATATCCGCGCCCAGCAGGTGCTGGTTCCGCCGCAGGCGCTGAAGGCCAGGCTGCCTGTGCCAGAGGCTGTGGAGCAGATGGTGGCGCGCTCGCGAGCTGCCGTAGCCAACATTCTGGAGAGACGGGACCCGCGCCTGCTGGTGGTGGTTGGCCCCTGCTCCATCCACGACGTGGAGGCCGCCAAGGATTACGCGAAGCGCCTGGCGGTGCTGGGCAGAGAGCTGGAAGAGGATCTGCTCATCGTCATGCGCGCCTACTTCGAGAAACCGCGCACGACGGTTGGCTGGAAAGGTCTGATCAACGATCCGCACCTGGACGACACCTTCGAGATTGCCGAGGGTCTGGAGCTGGCCCGGCAGCTGCTGCTCGATATCGCCGCCCTCGGCCTGCCGCTGTCCACCGAGGCCCTGGACCCAATCACCCCGCAGTACCTGCAGGATCTGATCAGCTGGTCTGCCATCGGCGCCCGCACCACCGAGTCACAGACCCACAGGGAGATGGCATCCGGGCTCTCCAGCGCCGTCGGCTTCAAGAACGGCACCGATGGCGGTCTGGCCGTAGCGTTGAACGCCCTGCAGTCTGTGGCCTCACCGCACCGTTTCCTCGGCATCAATCCGGACGGCCAGGTTGCCGTCACCCAGACAAGCGGCAACCCGAACGCGCACATCGTCCTGCGCGGTGGCAGCGACGGGCCGAACTACGACGAGGTGAGCATCAACCGCTGCGAGGCAGAGCTGAGCGCCGCGGGGCTCGAGCAGAACATCATGGTGGACTGCAGCCACGCCAACTCGAGCAAGGATCACAACCGGCAGCCGATGGTGGCGCGGGAAATCGCCCGCCAGATCAAAGACGGCAACGCCTCGATCATGGGCCTCATGATCGAAAGCAATCTGGCTGCCGGTAACCAGTCGCTGAACGCTGATCGGCAGGCCATGACCTACGGGGTCTCGGTGACCGATGCCTGCATTGACTGGGAGACGACGGAAACGCTGCTGCGGGAGCTGGCGACTGAGATTGGCCCGGCTCTGAAAGGCCGGCTTACTGCCCGAGTCGCTTAGCGACTCGCCGGAGCGTAGCTACGCGCCGGCAGGCGCCTACCGGTAGTAGGCGTTTTCCGCGAAGGTGTGGTCCGTCGCGTCGCGGATCTCCGTGAGCTCCGGGATCTGATCGAGCAGCGACCGCTCGACACTGTTCTTCAGCGTGATGTCCACCGCGGCGCAGCCCTGACAGCCGCCACCGAACTGCAGCACGGCAACGCTGTCCTCGACGATCTCCATCAGGGTGACCATGCCGCCGTGGGCTGCCAGGCCCGGGTTGATCTCGTTGTAGAGCACGTAGTTGATGCGATCTTCCAGCGGCGCATCCGCACCCACCTGCGGCACCCGGGCGTTGGGTGCTTTGATGGTGAGCTGGCCGCCCATCTGGTCTTCGGCGAAGTCCACCACGGCGTTCTCGAGGTACGGCACGCTGCGCTCTTCGAACCAGGCGGTGAAGCCTTCATAGGCAACCGGCAGATCGCCCTCCTGCTCCTCGCCCGGTCGGCAGTAGGCGATGCAGGTTTCAGCTTGAGGCGTGCCGGGCTGGGCGACGAAGACCCGGATGCCGACGTTGTCGTCTTCCTGCTTCGCCAGCAGTTCGCCGAGGTAGGTCTGGGCGCTGGCAGATATCTCGATCATCAGTGTGTCCGGGGTATACCCTAGTAAATTGGTCGGGAATTTACTTGATGGGGCCCCATCCTGGCAAGGCCCAGTGTGCTTGGGGCTGGCAGCGCATGAGCCAGGTTCATGTCCATGCCCCGGAACTTCAATTGCACTCATCCGCAGCAGATCTAGACTTTGCGGCTTGCTGAACCCTGGCAGAGCACTGCATGTCTGATCTGAACCGCCTCGAAGCTGACCTGAACCAGCGCATCCTGATCCTGGATGGCGCTTACGGCAGCCTGCTGCAGTCCCTAAACCTGACGGAAGCCGATTTCCGCGGTGAGCGATTTGCCGAGCATGACCATCCGGTGCAGGGCAACCACGACATGCTCTGCCTGACCGCGCCGGACGTGGTTCGAAACGCGCACGCCCAGTATCTGGCTGCCGGGGCGGACATCATCAAAACCAACTCCTTCACTGCCAGCCAGGTCGCTCAGGCGGACTACGGGCTGGAAGACGCAGTGGCGGAAATGAACCTGCAGGCCGCCAGGATCGCCCGGGACGTGGCAGACGAGTACTCGAGCGAGGCTCAGCCCCGCTACGTGGCCGGGGTGATCGGCCCCACCAACAGAACCGCAAGCCTGTCGCCGGATGTAAATGATCCGGGCTTCAGGAACATCACCTTTGCGGATCTTGCCCAGGACTACAGCGAGGCGGCAGAAAACCTGATAGCCGGTGGTGCCGATCTGCTGCTGGTGGAGACCATCTTCGATACCCTGAACGCCAAAGCAGCCATCTACGCGGTGCTCGAGCTGGAGCGCCGCCTCGGCCGCAAAGTGCCGATGATGATCTCCGGCACCATTACCGATGCCAGCGGCCGCACCCTGTCCGGCCAGACCTGCGCCGCGTTCTGGAACTCGATTGCCCACGCCCGACCCCTGTCAGTGGGCCTGAACTGCGCGCTGGGCGCGGACCAGCTCCGCCCGTACGTGGATGAGCTGTCCCGAATCGCAGCAACCCGCACCAGCGCCCATCCGAACGCCGGGCTGCCGAACGAGTTCGGCGGCTACGACGAGACGCCGGAGAAGATGGCGAGCACGCTCGGCGAGTACGCGGACAGCGGCCTGGTGAACATCGTCGGCGGCTGCTGCGGCACCACGCCCGAACACATAGAGGCCATTCGCGAGCGGCTGGCAAGCGTCAGCCCGCGCCAGGTGCCGGCCGTTGCGCCGCACCTGCGGTTAGCGGGCCTGGAACCCTTCGAAGCGGGTGACGATGCGCTCTTTATCAACGTCGGCGAGCGCACCAACGTCACCGGCTCGGCCCGGTTTGCCCGCCTGATCCGCGAGGAAGACTACGAGACCGCGCTCAAGGTTGCCCGCCAGCAGGTAGCCAACGGCGCCCAGATCATCGACATCAACATGGACGAAGGCATGCTCGACTCCGAAGCTGCCATGGTCACCTTCCTCAACCTCCTGGCGGCCGAGCCGGATATCGCCCGCGTGCCGATCATGCTGGATTCGAGCAAGTGGGAGATTCTGGAAGCCGGATTGCGCTGCACCCAGGGCAAGTCGGTGGTGAACTCGATCAGCCTGAAGGAAGGCGAAGACGCCTTCCTTGCCCAGGCGCGGCTCTGTCGTCAGTACGGCGCTGCCGTGGTGGTGATGGCCTTCGACGAGGACGGTCAGGCCGACACCCTGGCCCGGAAGATCGAGATCACCGAGCGCTCCTATCGGCTGCTGGTCGACGAGGTGGATTTTCCGCCGGAAGACATCATCTTCGACCCGAATATCTTTGCCATCGGCACCGGGATCGAAGAGCACGCGAACTACGCGGTGGACTTCATCAACGCCTGCCGCTGGATCAGTGACAACCTGCCCCACGCCTCCACTTCCGGCGGCGTCTCCAACGTCTCCTTCTCCTTCCGCGGCAACAACGGCATTCGCGAGGCCATACACACGGTTTTCCTCTATCACGCGATCAAGGCCGGGCTCTCCATGGGCATCGTCAATGCCGGCCAGCTCGGGATTCTGGAAGACCTGCCGGCGGACATCCGCGAGCTGGTGGAAGATCTGGTGCTGAACCGTCGCGAAGACGCCACCGAGCGCCTGCTGGCCGTTGCCGACAGCTACGCCGGTCAGGGTGCCAAGGCACAGGCGGAGGATCTGAGCTGGCGCGAGGCAGCCGTCGGTGAGCGGCTCAGCCACGCGCTGGTGCACGGCATCACCGAGTACATCGTCGACGACACCGAGGAAGCTCGCCAGGCCGCGGCCCGACCCATCGAGGTGATCGAAGGCCCGCTCATGGACGGCATGAACGTGGTCGGCGATCTGTTCGGCGAAGGCAAGATGTTCCTGCCCCAGGTGGTGAAGAGCGCCCGGGTGATGAAGCAGGCGGTTGCCCACCTGGTGCCCTTCATCGAGGAAGAGAAAGGCGAAGGCGCGCAGAGTAAAGGCAAGATCGTCATGGCCACGGTCAAGGGCGACGTGCACGACATCGGCAAGAACATCGTCGGCGTGGTGCTGCAATGTAACAACTACGAGGTGGTCGATCTGGGCGTCATGGTGCCCATGGAGACCATCCTCGACGCCGCGGTTCAGGAAAACGCAGATCTGATTGGCCTTTCCGGCCTGATCACCCCTTCGCTCGACGAGATGGTCAACGTGGCTGGTGAGCTGCAGCGCCGCAACATGGAGATCCCGCTGCTGATTGGTGGCGCCACCACCTCCAAGGCGCACACCGCGGTGAAGATTGAGCCGGCGTACGCGAACGCGCCGACCGTATACGTGCCCGATGCCTCCCGAAGCGTGCGGGTGGCGACCAGCCTGATTTCTGAGGAGCTGCGGGACGGCTTCGTCAGCGAGACCCAGACCGAGTACGAGCAGATCCGGCAGCGAACCAGCCATCGTGCCGACCGCCGGGTGCTGCTGCCACTGGCAGAGGCCCGGGCCAGGGCGCCGGAGATCAGCTGGGACGGCTACTTGCCACCGGCGCCGAAGCACATCGGCGTGCAGAGCATCGAGGTCCCCCTGACCGAGCTCATCCCCTACATCGACTGGACGCCCTTCTTCATGACCTGGGAGCTGGCCGGCAAGTACCCGCGCATTCTCGAGGACGAAGTGGTCGGCGAGAGCGCCCGCAGCCTGTTCGAAGACGCCAAAGCCATGCTCGAGCACCTGGTCAGCGACGGCCGCCTGCAGGCGAAAGGCGTGTTCGGCATCTGGCCCGCCAACCGGAAGAGCGATGCGGAAGACGTGACGCTTTTCGCCGATCAGGGTCGCACGGAGGAGCTGGCAACGCTTCACTTCCTCCGCCAGCAGGCGGACAAACCAGACGGCCAGCCGAACTTCTCGCTCGCCGACTTCGTTGGCCCGGAACCGGTCGCCGATCACCTGGGCGCCTTTGCGGTGACGGCCGGCATCGGCCTGGATGCGGTGCTCGAAGACTACGAGAACGACGACTACTCCAGCATCATGGCGAAGGCGCTGGCAGACCGGCTGGCCGAAGCCTTTGCCGAGTACCTGCACCGGCTGGTGCGGACCGAGCACTGGGGCTACGCCAGCGGCGAGAACCTGGATAACGAGGGGCTGATCAAGGAGGCCTATCAGGGAATCCGGCCAGCACCCGGTTATCCGGCGTGCCCGGAGCACAGCGAGAAAACCACGCTGTTCAGCCTGCTGGACGCCACCGATGCCGCCGGCATCAGCCTCACCGAGCATTTCGCCATGTTGCCTGCGGCCAGCGTCTCAGGCTGGTACCTGGCCCATCCGGACAGCCGCTACTTCGGGATCGGCAAGATCGGCCCGGATCAGCTCAGCGACTACGCTGAGAGGAAGGGAGTACCGGAGGAACGGGCCGAAGCGCTGCTGCGACCCAATCTCTGAGACCGGCGGCGTTAAAACGTCCAGCCGGAGATGAAGTGCACCGCGATGGCGATGGCGGCGCAGAAGATCACCAGGATGGCCTTCGCATCGGTACGCTGATCATCGGCACGCTCGGCGTCGATGCGGCTAGGGGCTTCAGTGCTGTTGGCTTCGCTCATTTGAGGGGCTTCGGTGCTGATTCGAGTGGCGCGGAGTCTACCTAAGCCGCTGATTCAGCACAATAATCGGGATCAAACTGGCAGCATTGGCCGTTCCCGCGCGCGCTGACCATCCTGTCCGACAGCGCGTTCTAAGCATAGGACTAAGGGTTACTTCGCCCCCTTCCCCACCGATGTTACTTTGCCCAACCGGTTCCGGCCCGTGGCGCCGAGCCGTTGATTTGCAAAGACTTTCTCAAGAGATCCAGCCGAAGAACCATGTACCGATACGACAGCTTCGACCGTCAGTTCGTCAATGAGCGGGTGGCCCACTACCGGGCCCAGACCGATCGTTATCTGGCGGGTGAGCTCAGCGAAGATGAGTTCCTGCAGCTGCGCCTGCGCAACGGCCTGTACGTGCAGCGTCTGGCCCCCATGCTTCGGGTAGCCGTTCCTTACGGCACGCTGGACTCGACCCAGCTGAGGCAGCTCGCGCGCATCGCCAGGGACTTCGATCGCGGCTACGGGCACCTGTCCACCCGGCAGAACGTTCAGTTCAACTGGCCGCTGCTCGAAGAGGTGCCGGACATTCTCCAGGCCTTGGCCGACGTCGACATGCACGCCATTCAGACCAGCGGCAGCTGCATCCGCAACGTGACCACCGACGAGTTCGCCGGCGTTGCCGAGGACGAGTGGCTGGACCCGCGGCCGTTCTGCGAGCTGATCCGCCAGTGGTCGACGTCGCACCCCGAGTTCGACTGGTTGCCACGCAAGTTCAAGATCGCCATCACCGGCGCCCGCCAGGACCGGGCCGCAATTGCCGTCCACGACATCGGCCTCAAGGTTTACTCGGAAGACGGCGAAGCGCGCTTCGACGTACTGGTTGGCGGCGGCCTCGGGCGCACCCCGGTGCTGGGCGAGGTGATCCGCTCCGGCCTGCCGGCCGAACATCTGCTGACCTACCTGGAAGCCATCATGCGGGTCTACAACCGCTACGGGCGCCGGGACAACAAGTACAAAGCCAGAATCAAGATTCTGGTGCGGGCGATGACGGCCGATGGCTTCAGGACCCGGGTCGATGACGAGTGGCAGCACCTGAAGGACGGCCCGAGCACGCTGACCGCGGAAGAAATCGAGCGCATGCAGTCACACTTCGTGCCGCACGACTACCCGCAAGCCGCTGCTGCCGACCTAGATGCCGAGCGCCTGGCAAACCCCGCGTTCAGCCGTTGGGTGCAGCAGAACGTTACCGCGCATCGGGTGCCCGGCTATGCGGCCGTGACCCTGTCCACCAAGCTGACGGGCGTGCCGCCGGGTGACGTATCCGATGCCCAGATGGACGCGGTTGCCGACTGGGCCGACGAGTTCGGTTTCGGCGAGATCCGCATCAGCCACGAGCAGAACTTCGTGCTCCCGGACGTGCCGCAGGCGGCGCTGTTCGAGCTCTGGCAACGGGCAGTGGCCAACCAGCTCGGGGCTGCCAACGTCGGGCTGATCTCCGACATCATCTGCTGTCCCGGCGGCGACTACTGCTCGCTGGCGAACGCCAAATCCATTCCCGTTGCAGAGGCCATTCAGGCAGCGCTGTCGGACCTGGATTACCAGCACGATCTGGGGCCCATCGATCTGAACATCTCCGGCTGCATGAATGCCTGCGGACATCACCACGTGGGCCACATCGGCATTCTCGGCGTCGACAAGAAAGGCAACGAGTTCTACCAGATTTCCCTCGGCGGCCACTCCGGGCACGGAGAGCGTCCAGCGAGCCTGGGCCAGATCGTCGGCCCTTCGGTGGCTCGCGACGAGGTCGTGGAGATCATCGAGCAAATACTTGCCACCTACGTGGCCCTGAGAGAGGAAGACGAGACCTTCCTCGCCTGTTTTCAGCGAACGGGCATTGAGCCCTTCAAGGAGCGCATCTATGGCACTGCTTAACCGTGACGGTGAAGTCATCGAGCCGACCAGCATCACTAACGGCGCCGCAAGCGCGGGCGGCCTGAGCATCACACCGCTGCCCGAGTGGACGGCGGCCAGCGGCGAAGGCCTGCTTCTCGAACCTTCGGACGAGCCGGCGGCTGAACACACCAGCGCGCCGGTGATTGCCATCAACTTCCCGGCGTTCAGCGACGGCCGCGGCCTGTCGCTGGCCGTGCTGCTGCGGACTCGCTTCAACTACACCGGCGAGCTGCGGGCCGTAGGAGACGTGCATCCGGACGTGATTCACTACATGAAGCGTTGCGGCTTCGATACCTTCCAGATGCCGGAAGGCCGAACCCTGCCGCCGGCAGCCAACGATCCGGCCGGTGCCAGCGACAACACCCTTGCACCGCACAGCGATTACTACCAAGCTTCGGTCATTCATCCGGAACCGGCATACCGAAGAGTCAGGAGAGGTGCATAGCTCAGGGGTCATTGAGTCTTTCTTTCTGATCTTCGCCGGCGCGGCTCTGGTCGCGTCGGCCGCTCTCTACACCCGCCAACCCCTCCTCGTCGCCTACATCATCGTCGGCGCGGTGCTCGGACCGCATGGTCTGAAGCTGGTTTCCGATCCTGACCTGCTCTCCGAGATCGCCGAGATCGGCATCATCTTTCTGCTTTTTCTGGTTGGCCTGGATCTACCCCCGGCCAAGCTGAAGAACATGGCGGGCAAGGGGGCGCTGGCCGCAGCGTTGACTACCGGCGTGTTCTTCCTTATCGGCTACAGCGTGATGCTGGCATTCGGCTTCAGCAACACCGAAGCGCTCATCACCGGCATGGCCGCCACCTTCTCCAGCACCATTCTCGGCATCAAGCTGCTGCCCACCACGGTGCTGCACCACAGGCACGTCGGCGAGATCGTCGTTACCCTGCTGCTGATTCAGGACCTCATTGCCATCCTCGGGCTGATCCTGCTGGCCAACTACGGCGGCAGCTGGACGGATACCGCTCAGTCTCTGGGTACCGCGCTGCTCGCCCTGCCGGTTCTGACGCTCGTCGCCGTGCTCGGCGTGCGGCTGGTGCTGCTGCCGCTCATCACCCGCTTCGATGCCTTCAACGAGTTTATCTTCCTGCTGGCGCTCGGCTGGTGCCTGGGCCTGGCCAGCGTTGCATCGCTGTTCGGCCTGTCTTTTGAAATTGGCGCCTTCGTGGCCGGGGTCTCGCTGGCGACCAGCCCGATCTCGCAGTACATCGCCGAGTCGCTGCGGCCGCTCCGAGACTTCTTCCTGGTGCTGTTCTTCTTCACCGTCGGCGCCGGGCTCGACGTGGCGCTGATGATGGAAGTGCTGTTGCCGACCCTGTTCCTGGCCGCAGCGCTGATCGCGCTGAAGCCACCGGCCTTCGCCTTTGCGCTGCGCATGCAGCGGGAACCGCCGGCGCTCGGCTGGGAAGTGGGCTACCGGCTCGGGCAGATGAGCGAGTTCTCGCTGCTGCTGTCGTACGTGGCGATCGGTGCCGGCCTGCTGTCTGTGGAAGCGGCCCACGTGGTCCAGGGCGCCACCGTGCTGACGCTGCTGGTCTCTTCCTACCTGGTGATCTTCCGCTACCCGAGCCCCATCGCCCTTTCGGCGAAGCTGCGCCGCGACTGACCGTCAGCCGTGGGCGAGCACGCCCCGACCGACCATCTCCCCTGCCAGGATCTTGTCGATGGCTTCGGAAATGGTGTCCAGGGTGAGCGGAGCCTTCAGAGCTTCCAGCTCCGGCAGCTGCCAGGGACCGGCCAGCTTGTCCCAGATCTCCTGCTTCTGCGCCAGCGGCAGCTGAACCGAGTCGACGCCCAGCAGGTTCACATGCCGGAGAATGAACGGCAGCACGGTGGCCGGGATGGCCGGTGAGTCGACCAGACCGCAGGCCGCCAGGCTGCTCCCGTACTTCAGCGATTTCACGGCGTTGAAGAGGATCTCTCCACCGACGGTGTCGACCACCCCACCCCAGGTTTCCGCGCCCAGCGGCCGCTCCGCACCTTCGCGGGCGGCATCCCGGTCGATGATGTCGGTGGCGCCAATCTGCCGCAGAAAGTCGTGCTGGGCCGCCTTGCCGGTGACGGCAGTCACCGAGTAGCCGAGCTTGGCGAGCAGCATCACGCCAACGGAGCCGACCCCACCCGTGGCGCCGGTCACCAGCACCGGGCCGGCGTCCGGCGTCATGCCGGCCGCTTCCAGCTTGTGCACGCAGAGCGCGGCGGTGAACCCTGCGGTACCGAGGATCATGCTCTGCTCCAGGCTCAAGCCGTCCGGTTTGTGAATGGCCCAACCCGCGGGAATGCGGATCCGCTCGCCGAAGCCGCCCGACGTGTTCATGCCGAGGTCGAAGCCGATGGCGATTACCTCGTCGCCCGGCTTGAAGCCCGCGTCCGCGCTCTCGACCACCACGCCTGCCGCATCGATGCCGGGCGTGTGCGGAAAGTTTCTGGTGACGCCGGGGTTACCGGTTGCGGACAGACCGTCCTTGTAGTTCAGCGACGAGAAGCGCACGTCGACGAGCAGATCACCCTCCGGCAGATCGGCTACGTCCCGTTCCACCAGGCTCCGCTCGAAGCCATTGTCCGTTTTCTCCACCAGCAGGGCGCGGAAGGTTGCCATGGATGAGTCTCCTCTGTGTCTATTCTGTGCTGTCGTCGTTCGGGCGGGTGTGTGCTGCTCGGCGGGTCAACGGTGACCGACGTTGGTGAACCGATCCAGCAGCCGGGCGAGGCTCATCTCCGCCTGCGCCATCAGCCGCTCGATGGGCTTCTTGTGCTCCACCCAGCGCACCTCGAATACGTCCCGGTCATCACAGGCGCGCGCCAGGTACTCATCGCTGGTGCAGAGCTCGTCAATCAGGTGCCGGGCCATGGCCCGATCCCCATACCAGACCTCTCCGGTCGCCACCTCTTCCATGTCCAGCGACGGGCGGCGGCTGCCCACGTACTCCTGAAAGAGCGCATGGATGTCCTCGAGCTCTTCGATGAACTTCTGCCGACCTTCGTCGGTGTTCTCACCCAGTACGGTCAGCGTGCGTTTGTACTTGCCGGCGGTGAGCAGCTCGACGTCCACATCGTGCTTTTTCAGCAGCCGGTGGACGTTCGGGATCTGCGCCAGCACGCCGATTGAGCCGATCACCGCGAAGGGTGCGGCGAGGATGCGGTCGGCAACCGCCGCCATCAGGTAACCGCCGCTGGCGGCCACCTTGTCGACCGCCACCACCAGCGGGATGCCGTGCTGACGGATCCGGTCCAGCTGCGATGCCGCCAGGCCGTAGCCGTGCACCGAGCCGCCAGGACTTTCCAGGCAGAGCACCACCTCGTCAGCCGGCTCGGCCAGGGTGAGCACGGCGGTCACCTCGGTGCGGAGGTGGTCCACCTTGGAAGCCTGAATGTCCCCTTCGAAATGCAGCACGAATACGCGCGACCGGGCATCGCCTTCTCCTGCGGCTGCTTCGCTGTCTTTTTCTGTCTTCTTGGCGGTCTTGACCGCCTGCTTCTGCTCCGCCTTTTCTTTCTTCTGATCCTGCTTGTGCAGCTTTTTGAACTGAGCCTGCGGCAGCACGGCCTGGCGCAGGCTGTCCTTGAGGCGGGTGAGCCGGTCGTTGAGCTTTCTGACCTCGAGATGGCCGGCACTGCCCTGCTGCTGACGTTTCATGCCGAGGGACGCCATGGCGGAAAGGATGAGCAGCACGGCGACCACCACGGTCACGGCCTGAGCGAGAAAAAGCAGGTAGTCGTAGAGATAGTCCAAGGAGGCCACCAGTTGAAAACAGGCCGGCTACTCTACTGCTTCCGGCCGCTTGATTCGAGCCGGCCGGCGTGTGAGATTTGCCGGATGGCTCTGCGCGCGCTGCAATCACACCTGGAAAGCACGTTCTTCCCGCCGGCGAGCGCGGGCATGGACGCAACCATTCGCCTGGCGATCGCCGATGAGGTGCTGCAGTTCGAGGTGGCGGAAGGCCGCATCGAGTTCCACGAAGCCGAGAGCAGGAAGCCCGACGCCACCTTCATCTTCGAAGACGTGGACATTGCCTGGGCGCTGCTGTCCGGTCAGGCAGACGCCTTCAGCGCTTTCATGGAAGGACGGTTCCGTTCTGACGGCTACCTGATGTGGGCCTTCACGCTGATGTCCATGTTCCAGTCCGAGAGCCTGCCCGACACCCCGGTGGAATAGGCCCGATCAGCCCGACTATCCTGACTTGACCTGCTCGACGAACTCATCGATCAGCCAGCGGGAGATCGCAGAACCCGGCGGCACGTTCGGCATGTTGTCCACATCGAACCAGTGCGCCTCGGCAATCTCCTCGTCCTGACAGTTGATCTCACCGCCCAGGTACTCGGCGTGAAAACCAAGCATCAGCGAGTTCGGGAACGGCCAGCTCTGGGAGCCGAAATACTTCAGGTTGCCCACCTTGAGGCCAACCTCTTCCAGCACCTCACGGTGCACGGTCTGCTCGATGGACTCGCCCGGCTCCACGAAGCCGGCCAGGGTGCTGAACATGTTGGTTGGCCAGTTGGCGTTCCGCGCCAGCAGCATCTGCTCGCCTTTTGTGATCAGGACGATGATGCTCGGCGCCAGCTTCGGGTAGTTGATCAGGCCGCAGCTCGGACATTGCTTCGCCCTGTCTTTGGCGTGGTCTTCCATCGAGGTGCCGCAGCGGCCACAGAACTGGTGCTCGTTGTGCCAGTCGATGATCTGATGAGCCCGCCCCGCCAGGTAGAAGATCGACTGCTCAACCCTGCCGAGCCAGTCTCTGAGCCCGGCCACGGCGTAACCTTCGGGGACGGAGCCGCTGGCCTGGATGACGTAGATGGCGCGGCCGCGATGCTGGCCGAGGTAGTGCTCGAAGGTGACGTCGATGTCCATCCAGCGCAGCTCATCGCCCGTGACCGGTCGCGGTGCGCCCTGCTCCGAGACGCAGACGAAACCCTCCCGCATGCGGATAAAAAACCAGGCGTCGTCACGGGACGAGCCTTCCGGCGGGTTGACGAGTGATTCGAAATCATCTGGATCGCTGGGCCACATTGAGTCTGGTCTTCCTGTCGGTACGAGCAGTCATTGTGAGTCCCGAGGCACCACCCGCGCAATGCCGGTACGTTCAAGGCGCCTGCCCTCCGGCCGATATAGACTCCTCAGGACGGCTCGATTATCTTTGGCGAGCCTTAAATTCCACGGCACGTAAGGAGGGACACGCCGACGCCGTTCGGCTTCATCATGAGCGCACCGATCAAAACGGCGTCTTTCTGGCACAACTTCCTCGGCCCCGCACCAGACTGGTACAAGGGGCTCATCATCGTTTTTCTGCTGATCAACCCCATTCTCTACCTGATCTCGCCTTTCGTGGCGGGCTGGGTGCTGGTACTCGAGTTCATCTTCACGCTGGCCATGGCTCTGCGCTGCTACCCGCTGCAACCGGGCGGCCTGCTGGCCATCGAGGCTGTGGTCATCGGCATGACCTCGCCGGACACAATCCGGGCTGAAGTATTCAACAACTTCCCGGTGATCCTGCTGCTCATGTTCATGGTGGCCGGCATCTACTTCATGAAGGAGTTGCTGCTCTTCACATTCACGAAAATTATTCTAGGAATCCGCTCTAAGACGCTGATTTCAGTACTTTTTTGCGCAGTTTCCGCCGTGCTTTCGGCGTTCCTGGACGCGCTCACCGTAACCGCCGTCATCATCAGCGTGGCCCTTGGCTTCTACTCGGTTTACCACAAGGTTGCCTCCGGCAAGCACTTCTCGGAGGACCACGAGCATTCTGAAGACTCGAGCATCGGCGAGCTGCATCGGGAGGATCTCGAGCAGTTCCGGGCGTTCCTGCGCAACCTCCTCATGCACGGCGCGGTCGGCACGGCGCTTGGCGGGGTCTGCACCACCGTCGGCGAGCCGCAGAACCTGCTGATCGCCACTCAGGTCGGGTGGGAGTTCATCGAGTTCTTTCTGCGGATGGCGCCGATAACCATGCCGGTCCTGGTGGTGGGTCTCACCACCTGCGTGCTGCTCGAGCAGGTGAAGCGCTTCGGTTACGGCGCCACGCTGCCCGAACCCGTGCGCCAGATCCTCACCGAGTTCGATGCGGAAGAGACAAAGAACCGCACGGACCTGGATCGGGCCCGGCTGGTTGTTCAAGCGCTGGCAGCGATTGCGCTGGTGATCGCCCTGGCCTTTCACTGGGCCGAGGTCGGTCTGATCGGCCTCATGGTGATCGTCATTCAGACGGCTCTGAACGGGATCGTCGAAGAGCATCAGCTGGGTCGGGCCTTCGAAGAAGCACTGCCCTTCACCGCGCTGCTGGTCGTTTTCTTCGGGATCGTCGGCGTGATCGAAGACCAGCACCTGTTTGCACCGGTGATCAACTACGTGCTGTCACTCGACGTCTCGGACCAGCCGGGCATCATGTACATCGCCAACGGCGTGTTGTCGGCCATCAGCGACAACGTCTTCGTTGCCACCGTCTACATCAACGAGGTGGTGGACGCCTTCAACGCGGGCCAGATCGATCGTGAGCACATGAACACGCTGGCGATTGCCATCAACACGGGCACCAACATCCCCAGCGTCGCGACTCCCAACGGCCAGGCGGCGTTCCTGTTCCTGCTGACTTCATCCCTGGCGCCGCTGGTCAGGCTCTCCTACGGGCGCATGGTGATGATGGCCGCACCCTACACCGTAACGATGGGCATCACCGGCTGGATCTGCGTGATGTACTTCTTCTAGCCGCTCAGGCGCTTTCCAGGCGCCGCCACACCGAGCCGTCGCCTGACTTGTCATCGAGGATATCGAGCCAGGCTTCATGCGCATTCGCTTCGTCGCTGCTCGCCGTGATGATTTTCAGTGGCTGCCGCTCGGCATCAATCGTCAGTTCCGCCTCGCGCTCCGCCGCCTGATTCGATTCGTCCCCGTCGCCGGCAAACAGTGCCGTCTGCCCGCCGGTCATCAGCAGAAAAACGTCGGCCAGGATCTCCGCATCGAGCAGCGCGCCGTGCAGCGTCCGCGCCGAGTTGTCGACCTGATAGCGACGACAGAGCGCATCCAGGCTGTTCTTCTGGCCAGGGTGTTTGTGCCGCGCCAGGGCCAGCGAGTCGGTGACCGTGCAGATGTCAGCGATACGGCCGCGCCCGCCCGGCAACCTCGCCAGCTCATGGTCGAGGAAGGCGACGTCGAAAGGCGCGTTGTGAATGATCAGCTCGGCACCGCTGAGAAAGTCGACGATCTCGTCGGCAATCTCGGCAAACTTCGGTTTGTCGGCGAGAAACTCGGAGCTGATTCCGTGCACTTCGAACGCCCCGTCGTCGATCTCGCGCTCCGGGTTCACGTACTTGTGCAGTTGGCGACCGGTGTAGCGACGGTTGATCAGCTCCACACCGCCGATCTCGATGATCCGGTGACCTTGGGCTGTCTCCAGGCCGGTCGTTTCCGTGTCGAGCACCACCTGTCGCACCATTACCGGTCTCCCAACATCTCGTCGATGGCATCGTTCGCCGCCTGATCCACCAGCTCGTTCTCAGGATGGCCGCTGTGCCCTTTCACCCAGTGCCACTCGACCTGATGCATCGCTGCCAGCCGATCCAGCTCCTCCCAGAGGTCCTGATTTTTCACAGGTTTCTTGGCGGCCGTTTTCCAGCCGTTCTTTTTCCACTTCGCCACCCAGCCGGTGATGCCCTGGCGCACGTACTGAGAGTCGGTGGTCAGCTTCACGGTTCCCGGCCGCTTCAGCGCCGCCAGGCCCTGAATCGCCGCCATCAGCTCCATCCGATTGTTGGTCGTTTCCGGCTCCGCGCCTTTGACCAGCTTCTCCGCATCGCCGTAGCGCAGGAAGGCGGCCCAGCCGCCAGGGCCGGGATTTCCTCTGCAGGCACCGTCTGTGAAGATCTCAACCAGCGTCTTCGGTCCCGTCTGTGGGCGCGTCAGGGCCGCTCGCGGCCGTGGACAAGGTGCCCGGGAAGTGGCTGATACGTGCTGACAGCTTCGGGTAGGCGGCTGGGACCAGCTTCCTGCTACCGACGGAGCTCCTCGACCAGTCCGGGCGCATGGCACTGGCCTGCTTGACCGCAGAGATCACGTACACGCCGCCCAGGGGGATCCGTCGCTCCGCGCAGAGGCTGCGCAGCTTCCGCCAGACCCCGGCATCTTTGTTGCGGGTGCTGAACGGGAGATCATACGCAAGATATTTCACTTCCTGCTGAAGCTCGAAACCGAGTACCGCCAGCCAGTCCTGAAGACGACCTGGGCTGACGAAGCGCAGGCCACTGAAGCTATCTTTGAAGAATCTTGCGTATGCACCCCGCAGGCCCCACAGGCTCCAGGGATTGAAGGAAACGATGAGCAGGCGACCGCCCGGGGCCAGCGAGCGGGCAATCTCCCGCATTGCCCCTCTGGGGTCCTCTGAGGTCTCCAGAACGTGATGTAGCACCACCGCATCGAGCGACTTATTGCGCAGCGGCAGTTCGTGCAGATCGGCGCGAAAGCGCCCGGATTCAGCCTCTTCCCCGCCCTCGCCGGGCGGCTCCGCAGCCCCGGTCTCGAGCCGGAAACGGTTCCGAATCATGCACCCGCGCACGGTATCGGTGAGATCCGTGTGGCAACCTGCCCAAAGCAGGGTATCGCCATGGAATCGGCGCGCGCACTCGCCGATCATGGGGGTCTGCTCCTCGAGGAGGCGACGCCCGGCGCTTGAATCGAACCAGGATGCGAGACGTTCTAGGGAGGAAGTTGCCAAGTGCAAAGACATACAGCAAAGTACCTGATCCATTCTGACTGCAGCTTCTGATGTCCGCAAGCACACGCGCGTTGATGACGCGACCCCATAGGCTTGTGGCGGCGACCTGCGCCGCGCTGTTGCTGCTGCTCGGCTGCCAGACCACGGTTCCGAGCATGCCCCCGGAGGAGCTGAACAGCGCCGTGCTGGCAGCGACCACTGCACCGATGCCAAGCGCCCCATATACCGAAGGCGATCTCATCGCGCCCGGCGTGCACCTGCCGGATCCGAACCTCTGGGCAGACATGATCGCCGGCTTCCAGCTGGACCGGCACACCGAGCAGAAGCGTGTGCAGCAGGAGCTGCGCTGGCTGCAGCGTCACCCGAGCTACCTGCACCGCATGCAAGGGCGCCTGGGTCGGCACCTGGCCTACATCCACGCCGAGGTGGAAGCACGTGGCATGCCGAGCGAGCTGGCTCTACTGCCGATCGTCGAGAGCGCTCTGGATCCCTACGCGTTTTCCCACGGAGGAGCGGCCGGCCTCTGGCAGTTCATTCCGGCTACCGCCACCCGCTTCGGCCTGGAGCGCAACTGGTGGTACGAAGGTCGGCGCGATCCGGTAGCGGCCACAGACGCCGCGCTCGATTACCTGCAGGTCCTGCACAACCGGTTCGATGACTGGTACCTGGCACTGGCAGGCTACAACGCCGGTGAGGGTAACGTCAGCCGGGCCAAGCGGCGGGCTCCAGAAGGCGCCGGCTTCTTCGAGCTGAAGCTGCCCCGGGAAACTTCCGCCTACGTGCCGCGGCTGCTGGCGCTGGCCGAGCTGGTCGCCAACCCGGAGGCGCTCGGCGTCACCCTGCCCGAGCTCAGCCCCGAGATACCCTTCGAAGTGGTCAGCACCGGTAGCCAGATGGATCTGAGCGTCATCAGCCGGGTGACCGAGATTGATGTGGAAACGCTCTACCTCTGGAACCCGGCGCTGAACCAGTGGTCCACGCCACCCCAGGGCCCACACCACCTCATCCTGCCGAACGAGCTGGCTGCCAACGCGGCAGCGCGTATCGCCGCGGTGCCGGCAGACGAGCGCGTGGAGTGGTTGCGGGTGACCGTACGCTCAGGCGACACCCTGAGCCAGCTGGCGGCCCGTCATCGTACCGATGTGGCCAGCCTGAAGCAGGCCAACGGCCTGAGGAACAGCCGAATTACCGCAGGCGACTCGCTGCTGATCCCGAAAACGCCTGCAGCAATCTCGAACAGCATCACCAGCCGCAATCAGGGCACCACCTACGTGGTGCAGAACGGCGACTCCCTGTGGACCATCAGCCGGGCGCACAACATCCCGATCAACAAGCTGATGAAAACCAACCACGTCGGCCCGAAGGATTACCTGCGGGTGGGACAGAAGCTCACCCTGCCAGGCGGCAGCACCTCCCCCATGGCGGTGAGCGCAGCGCGGGAGGCGCAGATCCGCAAGGTTCGTTACGGCGTTCGCCGCGGTGACTCGCTGGCCCGGATCGCCAGCAAGTTCAACGTGCGGGTGAACGACATCGTCAGCTGGAACAAGCTGAACGCCAAAGACTACCTGCAGCCGGGTCAGACCCTGCTGTTGTACGTGAACGCCTCAACCGGCACCGACTAGAAAGCCGGTCGGCTGATCGAGGCGTCTTTCTCCAGCGCCTGGAAGTACCCGTCGAAATCCATGGTCTGAGCCCGGGTCGCCAGGAACTGCTGCATGCCCTGGATCTCAGCCTCGGTCATGGTCGAGAGGTCACCGTCTTCGACCCGGGTCATGGTGATCACGTAGCGGGTGCCGTCGCCAGCCTGGGCGCTACCCACCTGCTTGCCGTCCACCGGTCGGGTCAACTCGAAGGCCGCGCTCAAGACTTCCGGCGGTACTCCGATCTCGTTTCTTCGCGCAAGCTCCCGGGTCTGCCAGCTGAGGCCAAACTCGTTGGCAATAACGGACACGTTCTCGTCCGCCTGCACCCTCGCCAGGGCATCCGCATGTGCACTCTCCAGCGCCAGGCGCGCCTGCTCACCGGCGATCCCGGCCCGGATGTCTTCGGCGACGGTTTCGAACGGGATGGTCTCCGGCTCGTTACGCAGCAGCACCCGTGAAACCACCGCCCGATTTTCGAGGTACTCGATTGCCGGGCTGTTGTAGCCCTGATCCAGCACCTCGGTGGTGAACAGGCTTTCCCGCAGCATCACGTTGCCGAAGATGCCAGAGCCCGTGCTACGGCTGATGCCCTCGGCGTTCTGGATCTCGAGGCCGAGCGCCGAGCTGATCCCGTCCAGCGCTTCCGGTTGCTCGAACGCCAGGTTGTCGAGCTCACGCACCCGGTCGAGGAACAGCCGTTCCGCTTCAGACCGTTTCAGGCCCATCTCGATCTCGGCACGCATGTCCTCGAGCGACGGGAACTCCGTGGCGATCACTTCTTTCAGCTCGATCAGGTGCACGCCGAAATCCGTCTGCACCGGATCGGAGATCTGTCCGACTTCCAGCGCCCAGAGCGCTTCTTCGAACTCCGGCGCGAACAGGCCGCGGCCAACCGGGCCCAGGTCGCCGCCCGCTGCCTTGGAGCCAGGATCCTCCGAGTACTCGGCCGCAATCTCTGCGAAGCTCTCTCCTGCTTCGATCCGGGCTTTGAGCGCCGCGAGCTCTGCGGAAGCTTGCTCCGCTGAGCGGTCATCGGTGATCTGCAGCAGGATGTGGCGGCTGTCGCGCTGCTCATCGCCGAGCGAGGCCGCTTTCTCCCGCTCGTAGCCGGCGATGATGTCGTCCTCGCTGACCTCGATGCTCGGATCGTCGATCAGGCCGTCCAACGTGAGCTCAACGTAGGCGACGTCCACGGTCTCCTCGGTCATGTAGTCGAGCAGGTTCTCCTCGTAGCGGACCCTGACGTCATCCTCGCTCACCTCCACCGAATCCAGGAACGACGCTTCGTCGAACGCAAGATAAGCGATGTCGCGCCGCTGGCTCAGGATTCGTGCCTGCTCCCTGAGCTCCCAGTTGGTGCTGATCGCCGTTTCGATGATGCCGTTACGGAGTTGCTCAACGCCGATCAGCTCGCCGGTGAGCGACAGAAACTCGGTCGGCGTGTAGCCGAGCATGTTCACCACACGGCGATAGGTGTTCTCTTCGAACTGACCATCGATCAGGAAGTTCGGGTTGCTCGTGACGATCTCGTTGACCTGCCGGTCGCTGGCGCCGACGCCAAGATCACCCGCAGCCTGGGACAGCAGCATGCGGCTGATGAGCTGATTGATCACCGAGTTCTGCAGCATCGAGGGATCGATCATGTTCGGGTCGAAGCCCTCGCCGAACTGTGCAGCCAGACGTCGACGCTCCCGCTCTGCCTCCACGGTCAGATCACCCTGGGTGATGTCTTCACCGTTGACGCTGGCGACGGAAGGATCCGTGGTCAGAAACAGATTGAAGGCGCCGAAGCCGAAGATGGCGAGGACGAAGATGATCGCGCCGACGAGAACCTTGAAAAACAGGCTCTGAGTCTGGTCACGTAATTTCTGGAGCATCGGAGATTCCTGAGATCGAGTTGTATTGCTTTCGGGGTGTCGGGAGAAACGCAGAAAAGTAACAAGTGGAAAAACGAAAAAAAGGCGCGGTTAAGCGCCTTTTTGCAAGTTGTTGGGGGTTAAGCGTCTAGTTCAGGGCGTCCTTGAGCGCTTTGCCTGGTTTAAATGCCGGTACCTTGGCTGCCGCGATCTGGATAGGCGCGCCGGTCTGCGGATTGCGTCCGGTACGCGCTGCACGATCCCTGACGGTGAAAGTGCCGAAGCCAACCAGCGAAACTGGATCAGCTTGCTTAAGAGAATCAGTGATCGCATCTATTGCCGCATCCAAAGCTCTGCCAGCAGCAGCCTTGGAAATATCTGCGGAGTCCGCGATTCGATCAATCAGTTCGGTTTTGTTCACATTCTGCCCCTCTGTGATGATGAAGTTCCAAGCCGCCGGATTTATCGTTGTTATTCCGTGCCAGGCCTGGAGGCTCGCGGGTTTTTATACCAACACCCCAGAGGGCCTGCAAGCCGAAAACACCGTCGCAGCCCGCATTTAATGCGGGCTGATCGGCAACTCGCCGTCGGCCGCCGGACGGTTTTTGCTCACTTCACCAACCTCACCGGCAGCCTCTGAAGGGCTGCTGCTCACCGTCTCGGATGCCTCAGTTGAAGCGCTGACGATCTTCGGATCGGGCAGCCGCTCGAGGGCAATCTCGAGCACATCGTCCATCCACTTCAGCGGGTAGATGGTGAGGTTCTCTTTGACATTGTCCGGTATTTCCTTGAGATCCCTCTCGTTTTCAGCCGGAATGATGACGTTCTTGATGCCGCCTCTCTGCGCTGCCAGGAGCTTTTCCTTGAGCCCGCCGATGGGCAGCACCTGCCCTCGCAGCGTGATCTCACCCGTCATCGCAACATCCGCACGCACGGGAATCCCGGTCAGAACCGAGATGATCGCGGTGCACATGCCGATGCCAGCCGAGGGTCCATCCTTCGGCGTGGCGCCTTCCGGCACGTGAATGTGCAGATCCCACTTCTCGTGAAAATCTTTCGCGATGCCGAGAATTTCCGATCGGCTGCGGACGAACGTGAGTGCTGCCTGAATCGACTCCTGCATCACGTCACCGAGGGAACCGGTTTTGGTCTGCCGCCCTTTTCCAGGCACGGCCACCGCCTCAATGTTCAGCAGCTCGCCGCCAACCTGGGTCCAGGCGAGGCCAGTAACGATGCCGATCTGGTTCTGCTCTTCCGCCAGCCCGTAGGTGAACTTGCGCACCCCGTTGTAATGCTCGATGTCATCGGCAGCGATCTCCACCACCGATTTCGTCTTGCCCTTGTCGCCGGTGAGCGCCTGCTCCTTCACGACCTTTCTAGCCAGCTTGGCGATCTCCCGCTCCAGGCCGCGCACGCCCGCTTCCTTGGTGTAGTAGCGGATGAGGTGCAACAGGCCTTCGTCGTCCACCTTGAGCTGGTCTTTCGCCAGGCCGTTCGACTCGGTCTGCTTCGGCAGCAGGTACTTGCGGGCGATGTTGAGCTTCTCACCTTCCGTGTAGCCGGGCAGGCGGATGACTTCCATCCGGTCCAGCAGCGGCGCGGGGATGTTCATCGAGTTGGAGGTGCAGATGAAGAACACGTCCGAGAGGTCGTAGTCGACTTCAAGGTAGTGATCGTTGAACGTGTTGTTCTGCTCCGGATCGAGCACTTCCAGCAGGGCGCTGGCAGGGTCGCCGCGCACGTCCATGCCCATCTTGTCCACCTCGTCGAGCAGGAACAGCGGGTTCTTCACCCCGGCCTTGGACATCTTCTGCAGGATCTTGCCCGGCATGGAGCCGATGTAGGTGCGGCGATGACCGCGGATTTCCGCCTCGTCGCGAACGCCGCCGAGCGCCATGCGGATGAACTCGCGATTGGTCGCGCGGGCGATGCTCTCGCCGAGAGACGTCTTGCCGACGCCGGGCGGACCAACAAGGCAAAGCACGGGGCCTTTCATCTTCTTGACCCGCGACTGAACGGCGAGGTACTCGATGATCCGGTCCTTCACCTCTTCCAGCCCGTAGTGGTCCTCATCGAGAATCTGCTGAGCCGCCTGCAGATCCTTGCGGACCCGGCTCTTCTTTTTCCAGGGGATGCTGATCACCCAGTCGAGGAAGCTGCGCACCACCGTCGCCTCGGCGCTCATCGGTGACATCAGCTTGAGCTTGTTCAGCTCGGAGGTGGCCTTTTCCCGTGCCTCCTTGCTCATGCCGCTCTCTTCGATCTTCGCCTCGATCTCTTCGATCTCGTTCGGCGCTTCCTCGAGGTCGCCGAGCTCCTTCTGAATGGCCTTCATCTGCTCATTCAGGTAGTACTCGCGCTGGCTCTTCTCCATCTGCTTCTTGACCCGACCACGGATGCGCTTCTCCATCTGAGAAACGTCCATCTCTGCATCCATCAGGCCGAGCAGCGTGTCCATGCGCTCTTTCAGCACGAAGCTCTCGAGGATCGCCTGCTTCTCCTCAATCTTCAGCGAGATCTGCGCGGCGATGGTGTCGACCAGTCGGGCCGGGTCGTCGATGGAGGAGAGGCTGGAGAGCACCTCCTGAGGCACCTTCTTGCTCGACTTCACGTACTGCTCGAACTGGTTCATCACCGTGCGAACCAGCGCCTCCGCTTCCCGCGGCTCTACGCTCGGCTCTTCGACAGCTTCCACCTCGGCCTGCAGGAAGTCGCCCTCACCGGTGAGCTCGAGTGCCTGCAGCCGCGCCCGCTGGCCGCCCTCAACAAGGACTTTCACGGTTCCATCGGGGAGCTTGAGCAGCTGCAGAACGGTGGCTACCGTACCCACCTCGAACAGGTCTTCCAGGGCAGGCATGTCGACCTCTGCATCGCGCTTGGCAACGAGCAGGATCTGCTTGTCGTCGGCCATGGCTGCGTCCAGCGCGCGGATGGAGCTCTCCGTGCCCACGAACAGCGGGTGGACGCCATGGGGGTAAACCACCATGTCTCTTAACGGAAGTACGGGAACCTGATTGATGCTACTCACTCCAAGTGTTTCCAGTTGCTTGCAACACGCGCGCTCACGCCAGAAGGCTGACGTGAGTGACCAGACGTGCTGGCCCGCTCAGGGGCTCGGTGGCCACTTCAGGCCAATTGCAGGGAGTTTAGTCCTGCGGAGAGGCCTGTGCCTTGTCGACGTTCTCGTACATGAGCATTGGGTCGCTTTCGCCCTTGATCACGCTTTCGTCGATTACGACTTTCGTCACAGATTCGGTGGAAGGCAGGTCATACATGGTGTCGAGCAGCACTGCCTCGAGAATGGAGCGCAGGCCGCGAGCACCCGTCTTCCGCTCCATGGCCTTCTGAGCCACTGCGCGCAGAGCGTCCTCACGGAAGTCCACTTCCACACCTTCCATCTCGAAGAGCTTGGTGTACTGCTTGGTGAGCGAGTTCTTCGGCTCCGTGAGGATCCGAACCAGAGCTTCCGTGTCCAGCTCCTCCAGGGTCGCGACCACCGGCAGGCGCCCGACGAATTCCGGGATCAGGCCGTAGTGGATGAGATCTTCCGGCTCCACCCGTCGCAGGGTCTCGCCGATGGACTTCTTGTCCTCGTCGCCCTTCACCTGAGCGCCGAAGCCGATGCCCGACTTTTCGGAGCGGTCCATGATCACCTTGTCGAGGCCCGCGAAGGCGCCACCGCAGATGAACAGGATGTTTGAGGTGTCCACCTGCAGGAATTCCTGCTGCGGATGCTTGCGGCCGCCCTGGGGCGGCACGGAAGCCACCGTGCCCTCGATCAGCTTCAGCAGTGCCTGCTGCACGCCTTCACCGGAAACATCGCGGGTGATGGAGGGGTTGTCGGACTTGCGGGAGATCTTGTCGATCTCGTCGATGTAGACGATGCCGACCTGAGCCCGTTCCACGTCGTAGTCACACTTCTGCAGCAGCTTCTGAATGATGTTCTCGACATCCTCACCCACGTAACCGGCTTCGGTCAGAGTGGTGGCATCAGCAATGGTGAACGGCACGTCGAGCAGTCGGGCCAGGGTTTCGGCAAGCAGCGTCTTACCGCTACCGGTCGGACCGATCAGCAGGATGTTCGACTTCGACAGCTCGACCTCGTCCTTCTTGCCGGTGTAGTTCAACCGCTTGTAGTGGTTGTACACCGCGACGGACAGCACCTTCTTTGCGTGGTCCTGGCCGATGACGTACTCGTCGAGAATGTCTTTGATTTCCTGAGGCACCGGCAGGCGGTCGTTCTGCTTGGTCTGACCACCCTCGGAAACTTCCTCGCGGATGATGTCGTTGCAGAGCTCGACGCACTCGTCGCAGATGAATACAGACGGGCCGGCGATGAGCTTGCGCACTTCGTGCTGGCTCTTGCCGCAGAAGGAGCAGTATAAGAGCTTGCCTGAGTCGTCGCCCTTACCGCTTTCGTCTGACATAGGATTGCCTCTGTTTCTTTCTGGTTAGCATCCCGGGGGGGAGTCTTTTAAGCACTGCGTACCCCGCACATCCAGGGCGCGCAGCAGCCGATGCCGCTACCTTGCGTGCTCGGTGCCTATATTGCAAGCCCTTGAATTGCGACGACTGTGTGGCCGTCTTGCGACCAAAATGTCGCCCTCGCAGGCCCGTTGTCTGTTGGCTGTAGCCGCGTCCGTCGCCGGCCGGTTACTCACCAACCGCCTTGGCCAGCGGCTTCCTCGGCATCTGCACGGTATCGATCAGGCCGTACTCCGCAGCCTCTTCGGGGCTCATCCAGAAGTCCCGATCCGTGTCCTCGGCGATCCGCTCCACCGGCTGGCCGGTGTGATCGGCGAGCATCTGATTGAGGCGCTCCCGCATCAGCAGGATTTCCTTCGCCTGGATCTCGATGTCCGCCGCCACGCCGCGGGAGCCGCCGGAGGGCTGGTGGATCATCATTCTGGAGTTCGGCAGGCAGTACCGCTTGCCCGGGGCACCGGCTGCGAGCAGGAAGGAGCCCATGCTGGCCGCCTGACCGATGCACATGGTGCTGACGTCGGAGCGGATGAACTGCATGGTGTCGTAGATCGCCATGCCGGCAGTTACGCTGCCGCCCGGAGAATTAATGTAAAGGTGTATGTCTTTATCGGGGTTTTCCGACTCCAGGTAGAGCAGTTGCGCCACAACCAGGTTCGCCACGTTGTCTTCGACCGGGCCGACCATGAAGACGATCCGCTCTTTCAGCAGCATGGAGTAAATGTCGTAGGCGCGTTCGCCCCGGGCCGACTGCTCGACCACCATGGGCACCAGACCCAGGTTGGTGATCGGCGTGTTGAAGTTGTCTGTCTGGCTCATCGTAGGCGGCTCCAAATGCTCTCAATAATCGTGCGGCGCGGCTGGTAATCGGCCCGGCTGTCAGGACTTATCGTCTTCAGACGCGGTTTCTTCAGTCGCGTCGTCCGTCGCTGCCGGCTCGGCCTCGTCGGCTTCCTCGGGCTCCGGCGCGATCGCAGCGCCAGTCAGCGCGTCCTGATACGTGGTTGTGACCACCTCAACCGCCGCTTGTTCCAATATATGGTCGACGACCTGATCTTCCAAGACCGCCATCTCGATCTGCTGCAGCTGTTCCGGGTTGCTGTAGTAGTAGCTCACAACCTGGCTCGGATCCGCATAGCCGGCTGCCAGCTCCTCCACCCGGGCTTTCACCCGGTCTTCGTCCGCCTTCAGCTCGCCTGAAGTGACAATCTCATTGACGATTAAGCCAACGGAAACCCGCTTCTCAGCCTGCTCGGTAAACAGATCGTCCGGAAGGTCGATATCCGGTGCCTGACCGCCCTGCCCGTACATCTGGAACTGCTGCAGCATCTGCTGCTTCTGGTTCTGGATCTCCTGACCCACCATGGCCTGAGGCAGCTGGACGCTGTGCAGGCGGTGCAGCTCGTCCATGACCTGGCTCTTCAGCTGGTTGGTGATCGCCGCATCCAGCTCGCGCTGCATGTTGGACCGGACCTCGGCGTGAAACGCTTCCAGACCGCCCTCTTCGACCCCGAAGGTCTTGAAGAACTCGTCATCCAGCTCCGGCACGGTGGGTTCTTCCACCGTTTTGATGGTCACGGAGAACGTGGCCGTCTTGCCCTGCAGGTCTTCGCTGCCGTAATCGTCCGGGAAGGTGGCGGCAAACTCGCCGCTGTCCCCTTCGGCAAGGCCGCGCACGCCCTGATCGAAATCCTCGATCATCTGGCCGGCGCCGACCTCGAAGGACATGTCCTCGCCGCTGCCCCCGTCAAACGCCTCGTCGTCAATCTTGCCAACGAAGTCCAGGGTCACCTTGTCACCTTCCTGAGCGCCCCGTTCCACTTGCGCCCAGTCTTTGCGTTGCTCACGTAGCCGATCGATCATTTCGGCCAGGTCGTCGTCGCTGATCTCCGCTTCCGGCCGTTTGACCGCCACCTTGCCGAGATCCGTCAGCTCGACCGTCGGGAAAACCTCAAAAGTCGCCGTAAACTCGAAGTCGATGCCCGGATCCATCTTCACCACTTCCAGGCTCGGCGAGCCGGCCGGCGACAGATCTTCCTGCTGCACGGCCTCGACAAAGCTCGACTGCATGAGCTCGCCGGCCACCTCAGCGCGCACGGCCGGGCCGAACCGGCGCCGGACCTCCCGCATGGGCACTTTGCCCGGACGGAAGCCGGGCAGGCGAACCTGGCCTGCGGCCTGGCCCAGGCGGTCGGTAATCTGTTCTTCGAAAGTCTCGGAAGGCACTGAAATGGTCAGGCGCCGCTCGAGGCCGCTGGTGGTTTCTATGGAGATCTGCATGTTCTGTGTCTGGTCGTTGGCTGTCAGGTTCTTGAGAATCGGGCCTTCAGATGTGAGCCTGCCTGGAGTTCGGCCGCTGTCTCCAGGCTGAGTGCGAATCAGGCAAGCGGCGCATTTTACCGCCTGGCTGGCAACTTACAAGGAAGGCCCGGCAACGCTAACATCGGTCTTTTCGCCTCGAACTTTCAGGAGCAGGAGTGAGCACAGCAGAGGAAACCGGAACCCTGGACGTGGTCGTAGTCGGTGCCGGCTTTGCCGGCATGTACGCGATCTGGAAGCTGCGTCAAAGCGGCCTCAAGCTAAGGGTCATCGAAGCGGGTACGGACGTGGGCGGCACCTGGTACTGGAATCGCTACCCGGGCGCCCGCTGCGACATCACCAGCATGGAGTACTCGTTTTCTTTCTCCGAGCCGCTGCAGCAGGAATGGGAGTGGACGGAGATCATGGCCGCTCAGCCCGAGATCCTGCGCTACGCCAACCACGTGGCTGACCGCTTCGAGCTGCGCGAACACATCGACTTCAACACCCGGGTCATCGGCGCCGAATATGACGAGGCCGAAAACCTCTGGCACGTAACCACCGACGCCGGCCGCGAGTACCGGGCCCGCTTCTGCATCATGGCGACGGGCTGCCTGTCGGTGCCGAACACACCGGAGATCGAAGGCCAGGACAGCTTCGCCGGCGAGGTCTATCACACCGGCAACTGGCCCGCAGATGGCGTCGACTTCACCGGCAAAACCGTCGGCATCATCGGCACCGGCTCCTCCGGGGTGCAGTCGATCCCGGTGATTGCCCGGGAGGCGAAGCACCTGACCGTGCTGCAGCGGACGCCGAACTACAACCTGCCGGCCAACAACGCGCCGCTGCCCGATGACTATCGGGATCGGATCAAATCCCAGTACCCCGACGTTCGCGCCGCGCAGCGTCTGGCGCAGATCGGGGTGAGCGAGTTCAGTCGCGGGCTCGGCGGGCTCGGCAGCTACCCGGAGCCGACCGAGGCCATCCTCGAAACGACCGCAGAACAAAGAGCTGAGGCGCTGGACCGGGACGGCTTCGAGGCCATCCGCCACTACAACGATCTGGCGCTCTCCGAAGAAGCGAACGAGCTTGCCTGCGACATGTACCGGGAGCAGGTTCGACGCATTGTCGACGACCCGGAAACGGCGGAAGGTCTGATGCCGCGCGACTACCCATTCGGCTGCAAGCGGCCGGTGATCGACATCGGCTACTTCGAGACCTTCAATCGGGACAACGTCACCCTGGTGGATCTGCGTCGCGGCGGCATCGAGCGCATCACGGAGACGGGGGTGCAGACGGCCCAGGGCGAGTTCGAGTTCGACGTGCTGGTCTATGCCACCGGCTTCGACGCCATGACCGGCGCGCTGCTGAAGATGGACATCCGCGGCCGCGACGGCGAGCGCCTGGCCGACCACTGGGAGCACGGGCCGAAGACTTACCTCGGGCTGCAGATGAGCGGCTTCCCGAACCTCTTCACCGTTACCGGTCCCGGCAGCCCGTCGGTCTTGAGCAACATGCTGGTTTCCATCGAGCAGCACGTGGACTGGATCAGCGACTGCATCAACTACCTGGACCAGAAAGGTGCGCGCACTATCGAACCCAGCCCGGAGGCGGAGGACGCCTGGGTGCGGCACGTGTTCGAGGTGGCGGACGGCACCATGCTGACGGCGGAGAGCTGCAACTCCTGGTACCTGGGCGCCAACATACCGGGTAAACCGCGGATCTTCATGCCTTACGTGGCGGGCGTGGGCGTCTACAGACAGGTGTGCGACGGCGTGGTCGCGGACGGCTATCGGGGCTTCGCCATCAGCTAGGCGTTGCCGGAATCCTGAAAGAAATGGGGTGGACGACGGGGCTCGAACCCGCGACCACCGGGATCACAACCCGGAGCTCTACCAACTGAGCTACGTCCACCATCGCAAGACACCCGATATCGTACACGCGCACACACATGCGCGATACCGGATTGCCATTGGCACGCCCGGAAGGACTCGAACCTTCAACCGCCGGCTTAGAAGGCCGATGCTCTATCCAGTTGAGCTACGGGCGCTCGGCGACTGCTCTGCAGTCGCTTGGCAGTTTCGCTTCGCGAAACTGCGGAGAAACAACAATCGCAAAGCGATTGCTACAGAACCTGAGGTTCTACCGGCCGCCAGTAATGCACACGACCGGATTTGTGTATGGTCGGGGTAGAGAGATTCGAACTCCCGACATCCTGCTCCCAAAGCAGGCGCGCTACCAGACTGCGCTATACCCCGCTGCGGCGGCGCGATGATACTGACGCCTCCGGAGAGCGTCAACGCGCCCTGTGCCGCGCTCTGGAGGTCGTTGTAGAATGCGCTCCTTCATTAATCCCCTGTCTCCTGGAGCCACATTGACAGCGAAGATCCTCGACGGCAAAGCCATCGCCAAAGCAACCCGGGCCAGCCTGAAGGCTAATGTGGACAAGCGGATTGCCAATGGCGACCGGCCGCCCGGTCTGGCCGTGATCCTGGTCGGCAACGACCCGGCCTCCGAGATCTACGTCAAAGGCAAGCGCCGGGACTGCGAGGAAGTCGGCTTTCATTCCAACTTTCAGCACCTCTCATCGAACATCACCCAGGAAGACCTGGAAGAGCGGGTCGAAGCCTTGAACGAAGACACGAGCATCGACGGCATCCTGGTGCAGTCGCCCCTGCCCGAGCACATCGATGAAGACCGCATCATCGACCGGATCGACCCGCTGAAAGACGTGGACGGCTTCCACCCTTACAACATCGGCCGCCTGGCATTGCGGCGGCCATCCATCCGCTCCTGCACCCCTATGGGCATCATGCAGCTGCTCGAACATACTGGGGTGCCGATCCGCGGGCTGGATGCCACGGTGATCGGCGCCTCCAACCACGTCGGCCGGCCCATGGGGCTCGAGCTGCTGCTGGCAGGCTGCACCGTTACCACCGCTCACAAGTTCTCCAAAGACACCGAGTCCTGCGTGAAGCGGGCGGACATTGTGGTTTCAGCGGTCGGCAAGCCCGGCCTGGTACCGGGCAGCTGGATCAAACCCGGCGCCATCGTCATCGACGTGGGCATCACCCGGGATGAGAGCGGCAAGCTGCACGGTGACGTGGTGTTCGAGGAGGCGAAAGAGATCGCGAGCTGGATAACCCCGGTACCTGGCGGCGTTGGCCCCATGACCCGGGTCGCCATGCTGCAGAACACCTTTGCCGCCGCCGAGCACACGCTGGACATCCCTGAGCGTCGTTGATGCGGCTGTTTCTTTCCGACCTGCACCTGGAAGATCCGGGCTCTGCCGCCTTTCGGACCTTTGCCGAGCTGCTCGGCCAGGAATCTGCCGACGCCGAGGCCATCCACCTGCTGGGCGACATCACCGAAGTCTGGGTCGGCGACGATGACGATGGCGAGCTGGCCACCGAGTTGAAGTCGGTGCTCAAGGATGCGGCGAGCCGTTGCCGGGTGACGTTGATGCACGGTAACCGGGACTTCCTGTTTGGTGAGCGGCTGGCGGCGGAGACCGGCGTCGAGCTGATCAGCGATCCGCACCTGGAAGCAGACGGCACCCTGCTCAGCCACGGTGACGGCTTCTGCATCGACGACGAAGCCTACCAGCAGGTGCGCAGCCTGTTCCGTTCCGAGTCCTGGCAGCAGGAGGTGCTTGGCCAGTCACTGGAAGCACGCCGGGAGCTGGCCCGGAACCTGCGCGCCCAGAGCCAGCAGACCAACGCCAACAAGGCTGAGAACATCATGGACGTCGCAGCGCGGGAGGTGGACCGGGTCGCCTTGGAGTTGGGCGCAGCGCGGATGATTCACGGCCACACCCATCGGCCGGGCCGACACAGCCATAGCTGGGGCCATCGTTACGTGCTGGGTGCCTGGGAGCGCTGCGCCTGGATCGCGCGGCAACCCGGTGCCGGCGAGGAGCCCGTCCTGCAGTGCCTGCCGTTACTGCGCTGAACGGCTCGACTGGCCCGAGAGCGGGCCGCTGTGAAAACGGAACTGATCGTCAGCCGCGCTGATCAGCTCCCGGTCCCGAGTCAGCATCTGCTCGACGACCCCATCGATCGGCTCCTCCGAGTACAGAGCTGCGAGTGACAGGTACTGCTCGAAGTGTCGGGCTTCCGAATCGAGCAGCTTCTGGTAGAAGGCAGCCAGGTCTTCCGGCAGCACGTCGATCAGGCCGAGAAACCGCTCGCAGCTCCTCGCCTCGACGATCGCCCCCATGACAAGCGTATCAACCAGGCGATAGGGCTCGTCGCTGCGAACCAGCGACTTCAGGCCGCCGGCGTAGCGGCTGGCCGAGATGTGGATGTAGTCGATTTGGCGGCTGGTGATGTGTTCGTGCACCTGCTCGAAGTGCAGGAGCTCTTCCCGCGCCAGGCGGGACAGCGCCAGCAGCAGCTCCGGCTTGTCCACGTAGCGATGCAGCAGAGACAGCGCCGTGCCCGCCGCCTTTTTCTCGCAGTTGGCGTGATCGATGAGCAGCTCGTCCAGGTGTTCCGGCGCCTGGTCGAACCAGGTTGCCGGCGTGCGCGAGCCGAGAAACTCGAGCACCCGCTCGACCGCTTCGTCTTTCCTGGCTGCTCGCTCGGCGGTGCTCACTGGGCGCTGACGTGAAAGTCGTGCTCGTACTGGGCCAGGCTGCGGGCGTAGAGCTCCTGCTCGATGCGCTCGTAAAGCACACCCGCTGATCGGGCCGGCTCGTGCGGCGCTATGCCCAGGGACGCGAAGTCGGTTTCCCGCCCTGCTCTGCGTACCACCTCGTAGGCAACGTTGGTCTCGCTTAGCGCGTCCAGGTCGGCGACGCGGAAGCCCTTGGCCCGCTCGAGCAGAATTGCTGCATCGGTGACCTCCGCATGGGCCAGGAAGGCCCCTTCGCGCAGCTTGAACAGCCGCTCCCAGACCAGCACGCGCTGATCACCGGCGTAGCCGTTCCACTGATCGATCTCGTGGGCAAACCGCTTGCAGCCACGGCAGACCAGATCACCGTAGGTGGTGGAGCAGATGCCGACGCAGGGCGTTCTTTTCAGGAGTTCCGTCAAGGAGATCAAATTCCGAGGTGATCATCTTGCCGCGCCGAAAGCCAGGCGGAACTGCAGACGGCGCAACTGGCCGCGCAGTGCCTTGAGTTCCCGACCGCCGGAGGCGACGCCGGGATTGTACAGAAGCGTATTCAGTTCGGCGACGATCGGTCCGACCTGAGCGTCCGCCAGCCCGACCTCATCCGCCACCCGACGGACAAAGGCCGCAGGGGATTCCTCCGGACGTTTTTCGTAGCCATAGCCGGACAGGGCGTTGCTGAAGCTGCGGAACGCCCGTTCCACCGGATGGCGATTGACCGGCCGCCGGCCCCAGAAGATGAATACGGCCACCAGGCCGAGGCCGGTGCCGCCGAAAATCAGTATGGCCATGCCGATCCGCGCTGCGGTGACCTCGCCGAGCAGGTCACCCAGGAACCGGTACTGGACGTTGCTGTCGTAGCCGACAACCCAGAGGTTCCAGCGATGCTCGATCGTGTCCATCCAGCGCAGCATGGTGTTGGCCAGGTCCCAATCACCGATCCGGGCGCTGGAGAGCAGCGGCAGGCTGGCCAGATCCGACGAGGACAAGGCGGCAGTGAGCCCGCGCTCAATCCGCTCAGGCGCCACGGCCGCAGTCGGGTCGACCCGGAACCAGCCGAGCTCCGGGTCGTAAAACTCTGCCCAGGCATGGGCATCGTACTGACGGACCACAAGGTGGCCGGATACCTCGTTCACCTCGCCGCCAAGATAGCCGCCAACCAGGCGGGCCGGTATGCCGGCCGCGCGCATCAGGTAGACGTAGGCGCTGGCGTAGTGCTCGCAGAAGCCGGCCTGGCCGTCGAACCAGAAGTCATCGAAAGCGTGGGGCCCTTCATACAGCGGCGGGCTCAAGGTGTAGCTGAAGGGCGCCCTGCGGATGTGGCTCAGCAGCGCCCGGGTCATGGCCATGGGGCTGCCGTGCTCCGCCAGCATCGCCGCACCCAACGCCTGCAACCGCGGGTTCGCTTCCGGGTCGATCGCCGTCTCCCGGTTGCGTACCCGCTCGCTCAGGGGCTCGGCTCGCCGCTCCGGCTGATGTTGCACAGCCCGATAGCGGAACACGCTCATGACCGGATCCTCACTTTCCAGACGACCATCTGAGGTGAGGAAGACGTTGCTGTGTTCGGAGGTGGAGTTGTCGAGCGCGAAGAGCCAGGTCTGCATGGTGGGCTCGAGCAGCACCTCGTAGCGCAGATCGGTGTTGCGAGCCATCGGGTAGTCCCGGGCAGGACGACGGTTTCTCGCTTTCCAGCCGCCGTCCTCAAAATCCGAAAACACCAGGCCACGCCAGTAGCGCTGGCTCGGCGGGATCATCTGCCCGTCCATCACCACCCGGAACGCCAGCTCGTCGGACTGAGTCAAGTTGGCAATGTCTCCCGGCTTCACCACGTCCGACAGCCCGGTGGTCGAGGAGCCGGGTAAGGGCACGGTCCACAAGGGCGCCATCCGCGGGAACAGGAGGAACATCACCAGAGTCAGCGGTACGGCCTGTAGCACCAGCACCGAGGCCAGCTTCAGCGACGGCAGCGGCCGAGCCGCTACCTGCAGCTGGTTGAGGCTGATCATGGCCGCGGTCACCAGCACAAAAGCACCGAGTTGGTAGACCGCCAGCATGAGCTGCTGCTCGAAGAGAAACTGAATGGCGATGGCGAAGTAGCCGAGGAAGATCACCACGTAGGCATCTCGTCGGCTCTTCATCTCGATCAGCTTCAGGGCAAACATGGCGACCAGCAGCGATGCCATGGCCTCCAGTGAGAACGCCCCTACCCCGCTGATCGCTACGCCGCCGACGCAGGCTACGACCAGCACGGCTTTCAGCCAGCGCTTCGGGTAGTCCCAGCGGCCAAGGTACACGTTGGTTCGCCACAGGCCGCAGAACAGCCCCACCGCGATGATCCAGACAGACAGCTGCTGCAGGTAGGGGAAGATGACGGCCACCTGGGCCACCATGAGCAAGGCCAGGGTGTTGCGCGGAATCTGATGGGCAATGCCGATTGCGCCCTGGGGCTCCGCGCGTCGTGAAGTGTCGGGATTGAGCTCAGCGGAGGCCATGCAGCGCCAGCTCCTTCAGCACCTGTTCCAGGTGCGCTTCGCCCCTGGCCGGGGAGATTCTGCTGCCGCCCAGATCGAGCCCGAACTCGCGCTCTTCCCTGGTTGCTTTCAGCGCCAGCCCGGTGAGCCGGCTGATCTTCTCCTCCAGGTGACCCTCCACCGTGTCGAGAGACAGCCACAGGCGCGGCTCGACGTAGCTCGCGTACTCCTTGACCATCAGCTCTTCGGAGCGGGCATACGATCGCCAGATGATGTTGCGGATCGGATCGCCCGGGCGGTACGACTTGATGTCGTTGAAGTCGTCGCTGCCGAGCGGGTCGATCAGCTGCCCCTCGTCCCGATGGCCCGTCACCGAGCGCGGAAACTCCCCGAAGATCGGCTTCGGGTAAACAAGCGCCTGCACGTCCAGGTCCACCCAGGTCCAGGCCCGGAGCAGGCCGAGCGGAAAGTAGGTCTCAACCAGCAGCCGGCCCGGATTGAAGTAGCCGCGAGCTGGCGCCCGGACATAGAGGCGCACCACGTCTGACGCCTGCTCGGAAATCTCCGCCCACTGCATGATGCCTTCCGGCCAGCCGAGCTGAATCCCTTCCCGCACCCTGCCCTCTGGCCGGGTCACGCGGATGGAAATCTCGACGTCCTCCTCGACGAAGCCCGGCCGGGTGCCGGAGAGCTCGAGGGTCAGCCCGGAGAGATTGCGGAAGGTGTAGAGGATGGTGACCAGGAACAGGCTGCCGAGCAGAAAGGCGACCCCATACACCAGGCTCGCCTGATAGTTGATGGCACCGAGAATCAACAGGCCGATCAGGCCGCCAAACGCAAATCCCGTTCGAGTCGGAAAGATGAAGACGTTCTTCTGGGTGAGCGTGATCCGGTCTTTCGGCGGGATCCGCCGGTCGAGCCAGCGGCTGAAGCGTTTGCCGGCAAACAGCTCTTTGCCCGATCCACGAGCGACGCCGAGGTTGCCGGTCAGCGGGAGGTCGGCCATGTCACCGATCGTCGACGTCGGGTCTAGCCGACGACGTCCACGCTCGTCAGCAGCTTCTGGGCCAGCGCGCCGCCACCATGCCCCGTGTAGTCAGCCGCTTCCCGCAGGCGATGCTCAACCACGCCGGGCAGCACGGCCTGCACGTCTTCAGGCACCACGTGCGAGCGGTCCTGCAGCAGCGCCCAGGCTTTGGCGCTCTGTAGCAGCGCCAGGCTGCCGCGCGGCGAAAGGCCGAAGGCGAAGTCAGCTCCGCGCCGGGAGTAGCCGACCAGGCGTTGGATGTACTCGATCAGCGGATCGGAGACCTTGATCTCGTCGACCATCGCCTGCAGCTGGGCGAGCGCTTCGAGATCGATGATCGGCTCGATCATCGCCAGGTTCTGGCGCCGGTCGCCGCCTTTCAGGAGTTCCCGCTCCGCATCCGGATCCGGGTAGCCGAGCTCGATCCGCATCAGAAAGCGGTCGAGCTGAGACTCGGGCAGCGGGAAGGTGCCGGCCTGAGTCGAGGGGTTCTGGGTGGCGATGACGAAGAAAGGTTCCGGCAGCGCACGGGTCTGCCCTTCTACGGTCACCTGTCGCTCTTCCATCGCTTCAAGGAGCGCGCTCTGGCTCTTCGGGGTTGCCCGGTTGATCTCGTCCGCGAGCACCACCTGGGCAAACAGCGGTCCCTCGATGAAGCGGAACTCGCCGGTATCACGATCGAAGATGGAGGTGCCGATCACGTCTGCCGGCAACACGTCGGAGGTGAACTGAATGCGGTTGTAGGACAAGCCCAGCACCTTGGCCAGGGCGTGCGAGAGCAGGGTTTTGCCCATGCCGGGCAGGTCTTCGATCAGCAGGTGGCCTCTGGCCAGCAGGCAGGCGAGCGCCAGCTGAACCTGCTGCTCTTTTCCGAGCAGCACGCTGTTCAGAGCGCTCACGAGGGCGCTCAGCGTGGATTTGGCGTCAAGCGTGGTTGTGTAGCTCGATGACCGTCTGATCGGCGTTGAGGTCGGCGTCACGGCGTTGCTTCATTTTGTCGCTGCGATGCAACGATAGACGGTCCAAATAGGCCTCGTCTATGTCTCCCGTCACGTATTGGCCGTCGAAAACAGAGCATTCGAAGCGCTCGATGGCCGGATTGCCCTCCCGGGCGCTCACCACCAGATCATCGATCTGCTGGTAGATGAGCATGTCGGCGCCGATGTCTTTCGCCACCTGCTCCTCGGTGCGGTTGTACGCCACGAACTCGTTCGGCGTCGGCATGTCGATGCCGTAGACATTGGGGTAGCGGATGGCCGGCGCCGCGCTGGCAACGTAGACCTTTTTTGCACCCGCTTCGCGGGCAAGCTGGATGATCTGGCTGATGGTGGTGCCGCGCACGATCGAGTCGTCCACCAGAAGCACGTTCTTCCCTTTGAACTCCAGCTCCACCGCGTTGAGCTTGGCCCGCACGGATTTTTTCCGCTCGCTCTGACCCGGCATGATGAAGGTCCGGCCGATGTAGCGGTTCTTGATGAAGCCTTCCCGGTACTTCACGTTCAGCTCGTGGGCCAGCGGCAGGGCCGCGGTCCGGCCGGTATCCGGAATCGGGATCACCACATCGATGTCGTGACTGTTGGCCGGGAAACGTTCCATGATGCGTTCGGCCAGATGATCACCCATGCGCAGCCGCGACTTGTACACCGACACTTTGTCCATGACTGAATCCGGCCGGGCCAGGTACACGTACTCGAAGACACAGGGGGTGAGCATGGTCTCTTCCGCGCACACCCGGGTGTGCAGCTCACCCTGGTTGGAAATGAAGACGGCCTCGCCTGGCGCCACGTCGCGAATCAGCTCGAAGCCGAGAATGTCCAACGCCACCGACTCGGACGCCACCATGTACTCGACGCCACCGTCCACTTCGCGCTTGCCGAACACCAGCGGCCGGATGCCGAAGCGATCGCGGAACGCCACTACGCCGCAACCGATGATCATGGCAACCGCCGCGTAGGCGCCCTGGCAGCGGCGATGCACCCCTTCGACGGCGGCAAACACATGGTCTGCTTCCGGCGAGTGGGCGCGTTGAATCTGCAGCTCGTGGGCGAACACGTTGAGCAGCACCTCGGAGTCGCTGTCGGTATTCACGTGCCGCATGTCTTCGCGGAACAGATCTGCCTGCAGCGCTTCGGTGTTGGTCAGGTTGCCGTTGTGCGCAAGCACGATGCCGTAAGGTGAGTTCACGTACATGGGCTGCGCCTGGGCGGAGCTGCTCGAGCCCGCCGTCGGGTAACGAACGTGACCGATGCCCTGGGTGCCGGTCAGCCGCTGCATGTGTTGCTGCTGAAACACGTCCCGAACCAGGCCGTTGCCTTTGCGCAGATGCAGCTTGGCGCCATCGCTGGTGACGATGCCAGCCGCGTCCTGGCCGCGGTGCTGAAGAACGGTGAGCGCGTCGTAGAGCTGCTGATTGACGTTCTGCTGCCCGACGATTCCGACGATGCCACACATAGCTAGTGTCCTGCCCTGCTGCCTAAACTTCTTCGGTGACTTCCGAGGTCGCCTCGACGACCACGTCCTTTGCCTTGCCCATCAATTCCAGCACGTCCTGCTCGAATGCCAGCAGCTCCGGAATGATCGCCGACTCCTGCCACCAGTCCGCCTCGATCTCGAACGACTTCAGCGCGATCAGGGCGACGATGCAGATGAGAACGCCCCTGGCGCTGCCGAACAGGAAGCCGAGAAAGCGGTCCGTGCCGGTCAGGCCGGTAGAGCTGATCAGCTGCTTCACAAGCACCTGCACGATACCGCCCACGATCAGAACAGCAAGGAAAATAATGAAGAAACCAACCACCGTGCGAATCGACTCGTCGGCGATCTGGCCGCTGAGCGCATCGCCCATGGCGGAAGAGAAGTACAGGGCCAGCATCACCGCGGCGAACCAGACCACGAGCGAGATCAACTCTTTGAACAGGCCGCGGACCAGCCCGATCACCGAGGACAGGAGAATCAGGATGAGAATGACGACGTCTGCGCTGGCCATGCTGTGGTGTCCTGTCAGTTCGAATCAGTTCGAGAACGCAACGACGCGCACGTCGCTGAGGTCCAGGGTCCTGGCGAGCTCGTCGCGCAGACCGTCGGCCTCCGCCCTGTCGAGCAGCGGCCCGACCGCCACCCGGCGCAGCGTCTCGTCATCCTGACGGACCGTAGAGATGAATGCTTCCTTGTCGTCCGAGCGCAGCTGGTCGCGCAGCTTCAGCGCGTTCGCCTCTTCGCCGAAGCTGGCCACCTGGACGGCCCAGACCCGGGTCGTCTCGTCCGGCTCGGTCAGCACCGGCTCACCCATGCGGGTACCGCCGGCATCGGGTTGGAACCCACCCTCCTGGACAGAATCCCTGAGGGCGTCAGCCCGGGCCACAAAGTCGCTGGCCGGCGCTTTGGATTCACGGCTGGGCACATCGGGCACCGTCTTCGGCACATCAAGCGGTGCGATCTGCACCGGCGTGAGGCCGGCACCGTCAAACAACATGGGAAAAAGAATCACGGCAATCGCCAGCAGGAACAGGCTGCCGGTCACCCGGTAGCGCGTCTGCTCGTCCATCGGCGCGGCTTTGGCGTCAGCGTTCTTGCGGGCCTTCTTAGTGGCCTCTTTGCCGGTAGCAGCCACTTTCAGCGGCCCTGTGCAGTTAGCTGGCTGGGCTCAATCAACAACTCTCTGGCCTGCTCCACCGCAGAGAATGATCCAAAGGCGAGAATACCATTCCCGGGGGTCGTTAACGAATCCGCCCGGGCCAGCGCAGCCGCCATCGACTCACAGGTTTCGGCGTCTATGGCGGCGTCGACTCGGCTCGCCAGGTCCGCTGCCGCCTGGCCGCGCCAGCCCTGGGTCGAGACCAGCAACCACTTCAGCACCAGGTCGTTCATCGCCGTCATGACACCGACAACATCCTTGTCTTCCAGGGCGCCGTAAACCGCCACATATTGCCGATCGGGCCAACGGGATCGGAGCTCCGCGGCGAGGAACGCCGCGGCGGCGGGATTGTGGGCAACGTCCAGCAACACGGGCGTGCTGCCGTGCCGGTGCATCTCCATCCGGCCTGCCAGGTGGGCGTTGGTCAGCGCGCTGGCGGCAGCATCCGGGAGGAATGTCTGTGCGAGCTGGGGTAGCGCCAGGGCCGTGGCGGTCAGCGCCAGGGCGCAGTTGTCCGGGGCGAACGCGCCGTAGCCCAACCCGTCGAGGGCGAGATCCAGCGCTTCGTTGCGGTACCCCCAACTGTCCGCTGCGCGCAGCACGGTGAAGGCGTCGCCGAGCTGATGGCGCGGACAATTCAGGTCAGCCGCCGCCTGCAGCACCGACTCGGTGACGTTGCCCAGCACCACGGGTCGACCGCTGCGGAAGATGCCCGCCTTCTCCCGGCCGATGCCCTGCAGATCGGTGCCGAGATAGTCCTGATGATCGAGGCCGATGCTGGTGACGACGGCGATATCGGCATCCACCAGGTTAAAAGCGTCGAGGCGGCCACCGAGACCGATCTCCAGCACCGCAAGGTCGACGCTGGCTGTCTTGAACAGGTAGAGGGCGGCCAACGCCGAATACTCGAAGTAGGTCAGCTGAATCTCGCCGCGTGCGGCGCTGACCGCGGCGAAGGCCGCACAGATCTGCTCGTCGGTGGCTTCCCCACCATCGATGCGTATCCGCTCGTTGAAGCGATGCAGATGGGGCGAGTAGGTTGCGCCGACCTTCAGCCCGTGGGCCTGCAGCAGCGCCTCGATCGCCGCAGTGGTCGAACCTTTACCGTTGGTGCCGGCAACGGTCACCACGAAGGGCGCGGGCCTGATCAGGTCCATAGCTGCGGCGACCGTTGCGACCCGCTCCAGACCCAGATCCATGTCTTTCGGATGAACGCTGGAGATGAACTCCAGCCACTCATCGAGTGATCCGGGTTCAGGCATCCAGCGCCTGACGCAACGCGGCGACCCGCTCACCGAGCGCCGAGTCTCTGGCTTCCGGGTCGGTGTGTTCAGCCATGGTGTTCACCAGCGCGCTGCCGACCACCACACCGTCCGCATGCTCGCCGACCGCCCGCGCGGTTGGGCCGTCTTTGATACCGAAGCCCACCTGCACCGGCAGCTCGGTTTTCGCACGAATCTCGTTGACCCGGTTGGTCACTGCCGCCACATCCAGATGGTTGGCACCGGTGATCCCTTTCAGCGAGACGTAGTAGACGAAGCCCGAAGCGACGGAAACGATCTTGTCGAGCCGCTCTTCGGTGGTCGTCGGCGCTACCAGAAAGATCAGGTCGATGCCTTCCGCAGCCAGCTCCGGCCGCAGCACCTCAGCTTCCTCCGGCGGCAGGTTCACCATGATCAGGCCATCCACGCCTGCCGCGCCCGCCGCCTGGGCGAAGTTCTTTTCGCCCATGGCGAGCACCGAGTTGAGATAGCCCATGAGCACCACGGGCGTCTCCGCGTCCGTCTGGCGAAACTCCCGGACCATGTCCAGGCACAGGGCCAGGGTCGTGCCGTTGCTGAGGCCACGCTCCGAGGAAGCCTGAATGGCAGGCCCCTCCGCTTCCGGGTCGGAAAACGGTATGCCGAGCTCGAGCACGTCTGCCCCACCTGCCACCAGCGCATGCAGCGCCGGCACCGTGGCGGCGTGGGTCGGGTCTCCGGCGGTAATGAAGGTCGTCAGCGCCGTGCGCCCTTCCGCTTTTAAGCCGTCGAAGCAACCGGCGAGGCGGCTCATACTTCGATCCCGTCCAGCTCGGCGACGGTGAGGATGTCCTTGTCACCGCGGCCAGACAGGTTGATCACCACCGCCTGCTCAGGGCCGAGCGCAGCAGCGTTCTTCACCACCCAGGCCAGGGCATGGCTGGATTCGAGCGCCGGCATGATGCCTTCCGTGCTGTTCAGCAGGCGGAACGCCGTCATGGCTTCCTCATCGGTCACCGCGTCGTACTCGGCCCGGTTGATGTCCTTCAGGAACGAGTGCTCCGGGCCGACACCGGGATAGTCGAGGCCGGCTGAGATGGAGTGAGTTTCGATGATCTGACCGTCTTCGTCCTGCATCAGGTAGGTGCGGTTGCCGTGCAGAACGCCAACCTTGCCCGCGTTCAGAGGCGCTGCGTGCCGACCGGTTTCGATGCCGGCACCGGCGGCTTCTACCCCCACCAGGCGCACGTCGGTGTCGTCGATGAACGGATGAAACAGGCCGATCGCGTTCGAACCGCCGCCCACGCAGGCCACCAGCACGTCCGGCAAGCGGCCGATCCGCTCCAGACACTGGCTGCGGGTCTCCTTGCCGATCACCGACTGGAAGTCCCGGACCAGCCGCGGGTAAGGATCCGGGCCGGCAACGGTGCCGATGATGTAGTGGGTGTTGTCGACGTTGGTCACCCAGTCCCGCATCGCCTCGTTCATCGCATCTTTCAGCGTTTTCGAGCCCGAGTGCACAGGGATGACCTCCGCGCCGAGCAGCTTCATCCGGTAGACATTCAGGCTTTGCCGCTTCACGTCTTCGGCGCCCATGTATACCTGGCACTCTAGACCGAGGCGGGCGGCTACCGTGGCCGTCGCCACGCCGTGCTGGCCGGCACCGGTCTCTGCGATCACCCGGGGCTTGCCCATGCGCTTGGCGAGCAGCGCCTGGCCGATGGTGTTGTTCACCTTGTGCGCGCCGGTGTGGTTCAGATCTTCCCGCTTCAGATAGATGTCGGCGCCGCCCAGCTCAGCGGTCAACCGCTCAGCGTGATACAGCGGCGTTGGCCGACCCACGTAATTGTGCAGATCTTCCCGGAGCTCCTCGATGAAGGCCGGATCGCCGACGAGCGAGTCGTACAGCTCAGTGAGCTCCTCCAGCGCGTGCATGAGCGTCTCGGCGACGAAACGGCCGCCGTGCTCTCCGAAGTGCCCATCCAGGGGCTGGTCGTATCTGTTTGCTCCGTCCATTTATACCTCTACTGTCCAGAGTCTCTGCGGGCATTACCCGCATCCGCCTGCCAGGCGTCTTCAGCACGAACTGCTGCGACGAACGCCCGGATCTTCTCAGCGTCTTTCTCGCCTTTCTGCGCGCCTTCCACGCCACCGCTGACGTCCACCGCCTGCGGTCTCAGCTGCCGCATGGCGGCGGCCACATTGTCCGGCGTCAGGCCACCGGCAAGGCCGAGCCTGAGCTCAGCGTCTGCTGGCTCGGGCCAGAACTGCCGGTCGAACTGCTCACCGGTGCCACCCGGCACGCCGGGCACGTAGGCATCCAGAAGATGCCAGGCCGCGCTGGGATACTCGCCGCGCAGACGCTCGGACGTGATCGGTTCGCGCACCCGGTAAACCTTCATGTACGGCATATCGAAGCTCGCGCAGAAGGCTTCGTCTTCGTTGCCGTGGAACTGCAGCAGGTCGAGTGGCACCTGATCGAGCACCCGACGCACCTCATCGGCGCTGTGGTCGAGAAAGAGCCCTACCCTGCAGACCTTGTCAGCTACCGCGTCAGCAAGCCGTGAAGCTAATCCCGGCTGCACCTGCCGTGGGCTCCGGGCGGAGAAGTTCAGCCCCATGGCGTCTGCGCCCGAACCCAGCACCGCCTCGGCGTCCTGCATGCGGGTGATGCCGCAGATCTTGATCCTGGTGCTGGTTCGACGTTGCTCGGTCACGGCACGGTGCGGGTGCGAGAAAGCGGCGTAGTCTAGCAGGGTGTTACCAACTATCCAGCGCTCAGAATCGCTCCAATCCGCCCAGCGCCCGGAGCACGGCCGGCGGCCGTCCGGGCGGCAGCGACTGATCCGGATAGCGGACGTCGACCAGGTACAGGCCGTCCGGCGGAGCCGTCGGCGCGGCTTCGCCACGATCGCGGCCGATCAGCAGCTCCCGGAGCCAGCCGGGCTCCTGGCGGCCGAGGCCAACCTGCCAGAGCGAGCCGGCGATGTTGCGCACCATGTGCAGCAGGAACGCGTTGGCGCTGATGTCGAGGACCACGAAGCCGCCGGCTCGGCTGACGCTGACCTGATGCACGGCGCGCATCGGCGTCTTCGACTGACAGCCGGCAGCGCGGAAGGCGCTGAAGTCCTGCTCGCCGATCAGCGCCTGGGCGGCGCGGTGCATCTGCTCGTCGGCCAGCGGCTGGGAGAACGTCACCCTTTTCTCGAGCAACGGCGAGTTGGCTTCCAGATCGTAGAACAGATACATGTAGCGCCGAGCGGTAGCCTGGAAACGCGGGTGAAACTGCTCTGGAACCTCCTGCGCCCAGAGCACGGCCACCCCATCCGGGGACAGGGTGTTGGTGCCTCGAACCCAGGCATCGAGCGGCCGCTCGACCGGGGCATCAAAAGCAACAACCTGATAGGTGGCGTGCACACCGGCATCGGTGCGGCCGGCGGCGGTCAGGCTGATGGGGGCGTCAGCCACCTTCGACAGGGCGTCCTGCAGGGCGCCCTGCACCGAAGGTGCATGTGACTGGTACTGGTAACCGTTGAAGGCACCGCCGTCATACTCGATACCGAGGGCGATGCGCATGTGCGAGAGTTAGAGGGACTCCAGCATGGACTGAGCTTTCTGCTGCTGGTCCGAGTTACCTTCGTCCATCACTTCCTTGAGGATATCCCGGGCGCCGTCCGCATCACCCATGTCGATGTAGGCGCGCGCCAGATCGAGCTTGGTGTTGGCGCTGTCGCCCTCATCCTCGAAGTCGAACTCGTCGTCGGCCGCAACCGCGGTCTCCAGATCCAGCTCGTCCAGCGGATCTTCGTCGGCACTGGCAATGGCCTCAACGGCCACATCCGAATCGTCCGCGAGCGTGTCGGCTTCAGCGGCAGCAGCTTCCTCGCTGATGCTGGCGGCCGCTTTCTCCAGGTCGGCGTCGATGGTGAGCTCTTCGGTTTCGGCAAAGCCGCCGCTGTCGGGCTGCTCGCGCTCCTCTTCCGCGTCGTCTGCGGTCTCGATGTTCAGATCCGTAGTGTCGAACTCGATGTCGGGAACTTCTTCCGTCTCGGCTTCGGCAGCGTCAGGATCGAAGTCCATGCCCAGGTCACCGCCGAGCTGATCACCCGCACCGGCCGTTTCATCCGCGGCAGTTTCGGGCGCGGGCGCGTCCGTTTCGGCAGCAGAGGTGTCCAGCTCATCGAGCTCGAGTTCGAAGTCCAGCGCGCCGCCGTCATTTTCGGCCTGGTCAGTCGCCTCTTCTGCGGACGTTGCTTCGGCAGCGTCGGCGCTGAAGTCCAGGTCTGCCAGGTCATCCGAGCCCGCCGCGGCCGCTTCGAGCTCCGCGTCGTCCTGGTCGGCCAGCGACTCTGCAGAAGCCGAATCACCGGTTTCTTCCGCCAGCATGTCGTCCAGAGTGATCGCTTCCTCGCCGAACTGGTTTTCCAGCTCGCGCGCGGTGAGCAGCGCTTCCTCGTCGTCGCAGTACTCGATCAGCGAGGTCATGTGCTCGTCGAACGCCGCCCGGTCACCCGACTCGGCGTAAACCTCGAGCAGCTTCAGGCGCACATCGTTTCGCTCCGGCTCGTCCTCCAGGACGCCGAGCAGCAGGCCGATCGCCTGAGCGTAACGACCGTAGGCAATGTAGATGTCGGCTTCGCCGATGACGTCGCTGGTCTGCGAACCCTGCAGCTCTTCGTCCGCTTCTTCTTCGATCACCTCGTCGCTGGCAACCGCATCCAGATCGTCGTCGTCCGCCTCAATCTCCGCTTCGTCGAACTCGCCAACCTCAGGTTCGGTGCGCTCTTCTTCGGCAAAGGCGGCCTCGGCATCAAAATAGTCGTTCTCTTCTTCAGCAGCGCGGCGCTTACGTTGCGCGACCATGCCGCCGACCAGAAGCAAAACCAGAACACCTGCGCCGCCGTACATCACCATGGGTGACTGCCACCAGGGGGTGGCTGCGGCCTGGGCGCTCTGGTTTTGGTTCTGGGGAGTCGGTTCTTCAGCCTGTGGGCCGGCACCAGGATTTGCCTGCGAGGCCGCCTGAGCTGCGGCCAGCTGGGCCTGCAGTTCGGCAATCTGCTGGTCTCTCACTTCGATCTGCCGGTCCCGGACCGCAAGCTGATCGCTGGCGATCTGCTTCTCGTGGTCCAGCGCGTAGGTGAGCTCTTCGACCTGACGGCCGAGCTTGTCGGTTTCCTCGAGGGCTGCAGCCAGGCTGCCAGCGTCGCCACCAACGCCAGTGGTGCTGTCGCCATCTTCGGCAACGATCCTGAGCTCGCCATCAGTGGCCTGGGCGGCCTCTGCAGCGGTTGTGCTGGTGCTCGCATCCACCGGGCTGCGCAGATCGGAAGTCTGATCTGCCGCTGCGGCAGGGCGACGATCGGCAATCATCTCGCCGAGGGGCTCTCCCCGGGTGTAGGCACGCCATTCCTCGTCGTGCCGAGCCACTTCACCAAGCGCTTGCTCCGCGCTGCGGGCGCTGGCCTGGGCCTCGCTGGGCAGCTTGAGCACGTAACCTGCCTTTAGCAGGTTGATGTTGCCGTTGATGAAAGCATCCGGATTCAGCTCGGCAATCGCCAGCATGGTCTGCTGCACGTTGACGGCGTTTGACGGCCGGGCCCGTGAGGCAATGGACCAGAGGGTATCCGAGCGGTCGGTCATCCCGTACTCGTCACCTGCAAGCCCCCGATCCAGCGGTGAGGGCTGGCTGGGCGCCTCATCCCGCGGCGCCATCTGCACCCGGGTGCCGGTGTTGGCGGGTTCTACCCGCTGCACCCGGCCGGTGTTGCTGGCGCTGCGATTCTGGGACGGTGCGCTGACGGCAGGCGCTGCTGCCTCGCTGAAGGTCGGCGGATCAAGCAGTACGGTGTACTCCTTGAGCAGGCGGCCATTCGGCCAGAGCACTTCGACAATAAAGTTGAGATACGGCTCGGTGATCGGTCGGCTGGAGGTGACTTCGATCTGCGGCTCCCCGTTCGGCGTGTAGCCGACCTGGAAGTCGAGGCCGGTGAGGAAGAAGAATCGCTCCACCCCAACCCGGTCGAAGTCTTCGCTGGAACCCAGTGCAACCAGGATCTCTCCCGGTTCCAGACCGGAGGCGTCATAAAGCTCGATGGTGGCCTTGAATTCCTGATTCAGGGCCGAATCGAGCTCAATCTCGCCAAGTCCAAGCCCCCAGCTCTGCGGCGCAACGGACACCGCCAGAAAGCTAAGAATAATTGCGCTGACGCGGCCAGGCGCGCGCAATCGGCTGAGCAAGAACCTATACATAGGTGCCCCCTCTCGATACGTCATTAGTTTTGAACAGGCGTCGGAACCCCTCCCGGGACCCCTCGAAGGTATCGAGGACCGGAGAGTGAAGGCTTCCCTCCCCAACAGAAGAAAACCCGACCAGCGATAGTGTCACTGCCGTCCTGTGCAAGTTTCTCAACATCTGCGGTCTGTTCCCGTGGAAAATCCAGTTCCGTAGGCGAACGTTAACCTAGAAGATCAGACCAAATATTGCAGTAAGTACCAATTATGGCAGTTCTTTTTGGGGTAATGACAGTCCTCTGAGGCCCGAACTGTCATATTTTTTCATCAATTTCGCCCCGGCTCAGCGGAGCATCGGGATGAGCTGCTCGGCGATCTGCACGCTGTTCAATGCCGCACCCTTGCGGACGTTGTCGGAAACCACCCACAGATCAAGACCTTGCGGATGCGACAGGTCTTCACGGACGCGACCGACAAACACCGGATCAGTACCCGCTGCCTGGCCCACCGCGGTGGGATAGCCGCCGGGTTCAGCATCATCCATCAGGGTCACCCCCGGAGCGGCCGCCAGCAGCGCGCGGGCTTCTTCGACCGGGAGCTTCCGCTGCGTTTCGATGTGAACGGCCTCAGAATGCCCGTAGAACACGGGAATCCGCACACAGGTGGGGTTCACCTGGATCGCCGGGTCGAGGATCTTCTGGGTCTCCCAGACCATCTTCATCTCTTCCAAGGTGTAGCCATTGTCCTGAAACCCCGCAATCTGGGGGATGGCATTGAAGGCGATCTGCACTGGCATGACCTTGGGCTCGATCGGCCGGGTATTCAGGAGATCGGCGGTCTGGCCCGCCAGTTCCCGCACCCCGCCGGCGCCGGCGCCGGATACCGCCTGGTAGGTCGCCACGTTCACGCGCTCGATGCCAGCGGCGTCATGCAGCGGCTTCAGCGCCACCACCATCTGAATGGTCGAGCAGTTCGGATTGGCGATGATGTTCCGATTCCGGAACTCGGCGATGGCCGCAGCGTTCACTTCGGGCACAACCAGCGGAATATCGTCGTCGTAGCGGAACTTCGAGGTGTTGTCGATGACCACACAGCCGGCCTCGGCGGCTTTCGGGGCAAACTCGGCAGAGAGGTCGCCACCGGCGGAGAACAGGCCGATCTGCGCCTCGGAGAAGTCAAACTGATCAAGACGTTTGACCATAACCGAGCTACCGCGGAACTGGATCCGCTTACCCTCGGAGCGTTCGCTCGCTAGGAGGTGCAGCGTCCGCACCGGGAAGTCCCGCTCTTCCAGAATTTCGACCAGCGCCTCACCCACGGCACCCGTGGCACCGGCGATCGCTACATCAAAACCGTCACTCATCTCGGCCTCCTTCATTGAGCGCCGCCAGCACGGCTTCGCCCATCTCCTGGGTTCCAACCAGCTGAATGCCGCCTTCGCCGTCCGCCGGGGCGATGTCCGCTGTCCGATAGCCCGCCGCCAGGATCTGATTGACCGCGGCCTCGATGCCATCGGCAGCCGCCGGCGCATCGAGGCTGTAGCGGCACATCATGGCCACGGAGAGGATGGTCGCCAGAGGGTTGGCCTTGTTCTGGCCCGCAATATCGGGCGCAGAGCCATGCACCGGCTCGTAGAGACCGCTGCCGTCCGCCGCCAGGGACGCGGAAGGCAGCATACCCAGCGATCCGGTGAGCATGGCGGCCACATCAGAGAGGATGTCGCCGAACATGTTGCCGGTCACCACCACGTCGAACTGCTTCGGCGCTCGGACCAGCTGCATGCCCGCGTTGTCTACATACATGTGCGATAGCTCGACATCGGGGTAGTCTTTAGCAGTCTGGTTGACAACCTCCCGCCAGAGCTGGGTCACCTCCAGCACGTTCGCCTTATCCACGGAGCACAGACGACCGCCCCGCTTCTGCGCCAGCTCGAATGCCACCCGGGCGATCCGGTCGATCTCGTGCTCGCTGTAGACGTAGGTGTTGAAGCCCCGCCGCTCGTTGTTCACCACCTCCACACCGCGCGGCTCGCCGAAGTAGATACCCCCGGTGAGCTCGCGGACGATGAGGATGTCCAGATCCGCCACCAGCTCCGGCTTCAGCGAGGACGCATCGGCCAGCGGGCCGAACAGAATCGCCGGCCGCAGGTTGGCAAACAGCTCGAGGCCGGAGCGGAGCCCGAGCAGGCCCCGTTCGGGGCGCTCAAGGGTGGGTAAATCGTCCCATTTCGGGCCGCCAACCGCGCCCAGCAGCACCGCCCGGCTCGCTTTCGCCTTCTCCAGCGTTTCCGGCGGCAGCGGCGAGCCGGTTTCATCAATGGCTCGGCCGCCGACCAGCGCCTCATCCAAAGACAACGACAGGCCATGCAGCTCCGCCGCGCGCTTCAGGACGGCAACGGCGACTTCCACCACGTCCGGGCCGATGCCGTCCCCGGGCAGGATCAGGATGTTCTGAGTATCTGCCGTCATTGCTCGGCTCCTTCCAGGCGCCCGAACAGCCAGGGCATCTTCGTTTTGTGGGCCTGCTCGAACGCTTCGATGTCGGGTTGGTGCGCCAGGGTCAGGCCGATATCGTCAAGCCCTTTCACTAACGAGTTCTTGCGCATGCTATCGACTCGAAAACCGATCTTCCTGCCGTCCGGCAGCTCGATTTCCTCATCGAGCAGGTTGATGCTGATCGACGCGGCTTCTTCCCCGCTGCAGATCGAGAAGAGTTCGTCGACTATTTTCTTTTCTAAAACAATAGGTAGGAGGCCATTCTTATAGCAATTACTATGGAAGATATCGGCAAAGCTCGGTGCGATTACGGCACGGAAGCCATACTCCATCAGAGACCAGACCGCATGTTCCCGGCTGGAGCCGCAGCCGAAGTTCTCCCGAGCGAGCAGAAACCTGGCGCCCTGATAACGCGGATCGTTGAGCACAAAGTCGTGATTGAGCTGCCGCTCATTGGGCGTCATGCCCATATCGCCCTCATCCAGGAAGCGCCAACCGTCAAACAGGTTGTCGCCGAAGCCGGTCCGGCGGATGGACTTCAGAAACTGCTTCGGAATGATCTGATCCGTGTCCACGTTGACGCGGTCCAGGGGCAGAACGGTGCCCGATTCGATGGTAAATGCCTTCACAGCAGTTCCCTCACGTCGATGAAATGACCGGTTACGGCAGCAGCAGCCGCCATAGCCGGGCTGACCAGGTGCGTGCGGCCTCCGTGCCCCTGGCGGCCTTCGAAGTTGCGGTTGGAGGTGGAGGCACAGTGCTCACCCGGCTGCAGCTTGTCTGGGTTCATGGCCAGGCACATGGAGCAGCCCGCGGCCCGCCATTCGAACCCGGCATCCACGAAGATCTGCGCCAACCCCTCGGCCTCGGCCTGGGCCTTCACCAGCCCCGAGCCCGGCACCACCATGGCCTGAGTCACGCTGCCGGCAACTTTCCGGCCTTTGGCGATGGCCGCCGCCGCCCGCAGATCTTCGATGCGGGAGTTGGTGCAGGAGCCGATGAAAATCCGATCCAGGCGGATGTCCGTGATCGGCTGATCGGCGCTAAGGCCCATATAGGTGAGCGCTCGGGCGATGCTGTCCGCCTGAGCCTCGTCAGGTGCGTTGGCCGGATTCGGGACCGCGGCGTTTACGCCGAGCACCATTTCCGGCGATGTGCCCCAGCTGACCTGGGGGACCAGGGACGCGGCGTCCAGGATCAGCTCCTGATCAAACACCGCATCCTCGTCACTGACCAGCGTCCGCCAGTATGCCTCCGCGGCTTCCCACTGCTCGCCGGTGGGCGCGAAGGGCCTGTCACGCACATAGTCTAGCGTCTTGTCGTCTACCGCCACCATGCCGGCTCTGGCGCCCCCCTCGATGGACATGTTGCAGACCGTCATGCGCCCTTCCATGGACAGTGACTGAATCGCCTCGCCCCGGAACTCGATGGTGTGACCGGTAGCACCGGCCGTACCGATCCGGCCAATGACCGCAAGCACCAGGTCTTTGCCGGAAACGCCCTCAGGCAGCGCCCCATCGGCACGCATGCTGAAGTTCTTCGCCTTGCTCTGCACCAGGCACTGAGTGGCCAGCACGTGCTCAACGTCGGAGGTGCCGATACCCTGCGCGAGAGCGGCAAAGGCACCGTGAGTCGAGGTGTGGGAGTCACCGCAAACGATGGTCATTCCCGGCAGCGTTGCGCCCTGCTCCGGACCGATGACGTGCACAATCCCCTGGCGATCGTCGAGGATGTCGAACTGGGTGATGCCGAACCGTTTGCAGTTGGCGTCCAGCGTTTCCACCTGCTCCCGGGCGATCAGGTCGGTAATGCCGTCGATGCCCGCGGCCCGGTTTTCGGTCGGCACGTTGTGATCAGGAGTGGCCAGATTGGCATCCACCCGCCAGGGAGCCCGTCCCGCCATGCTCAGGCCCTCAAAGGCCTGTGGGGAGGTGACCTCGTGCAGCAGCTGCTGATCGATGTAGAGCATGGTCTGGCCATCGTCTCGAGTGCCCACCACATGGGCATCCCAGACCTTGTCGTAGAGGGTTTTCCCGGCCACAGCGCAGTTCCTGACGTTTTTTGAGGCAGAGGATCTTAGGACTGAGCATTAAATAAAACAAATTCATTGTTTTTATCTATATGATTCCTCAATGGAATCTCATCAATCCGACCGGGCGACAACGGAGACAGGCAATGGACGCAACGGACCTTGAGACCTTTCTCGCGGTGGCGGAAGACCGCTCCTTCTCGCGGGCGGCAGAGCGCCTGCACCTGACCCAGCCGGCAGTGACCAAGCGCATCAAGCGCCTGGAGGAACACCTGGCGACCCTGCTGTTCGACCGGATCGGCCGCCGGGTGGAGCTGACCCAGGGCGGTCAGCTGCTGTTACCCCGAGCCCGGGCGCTCCTGGCTGAGATCGCTGATACCCGACGCATGCTGGAGAACCTGAGCGAGGCCGTCTCCGGCTCGTTGCACCTGGCGACCTCGCACCACGTTGGCCTGCATCGGCTGGCGCCGGTGCTGAAGACGTTCAGCAGCCGCTACCCGGACGTGCAGCTGGATATCCGATTCGAGGATTCGGAAGCGGCCCATGAGCTGGTTCGCCGGGGTGACAGCGAGCTGGCTGTCGTCACGCTGGACCCGAAGGGATCTGAAGATCTGGCGTACCTGCCGCTCTGGGACGACCCGCTGACGTTCATCGTCGCCCGGGACCACCCGCTGGCAGAACGGCGGGCGCTGAGCCTCGAGGAGCTGGCCCGTTACCCGGCCATTCTGCCCGGGCTGGCCACCTACACCGGCAGGATCGTCGCCGAGCTGTTCAGCCAGCGGCAGATCGCGATCAGCGCCCCGCTGTCCACCAACTATCTGGAGACCATCAGCATGCTGACCGGGACTGGCCTCGGCTGGAGCCTGCTACCACGATCCATGCTGACCGATGAGCTGGTGGCGCTGCAGACCGATGCGCCGCCACAGCACCGCACCCTGGGCTGCGTGACCAACCCGATGCGCAGCCGCTCCAACGCAGCAGACGCGTTCGTAAGGATTCTCGAGCGGTTCAGGGACTGATCAGCGTTCCGGACGATCAGCGGCGCTGACCTGACCCCGATGCCGCAGGAGGTGATCCATCAGCACCAGGGCGAGCATGGCCTCGGCGATGGGTACCGCCCGAATGCCCACGCAGGGATCGTGACGACCCTTGGTCACCACCTCGACCTCGTTGCCCTGCCGATCGATGCTACGCCCCGGCGTGGTGAGGCTGGAGGTGGGCTTGAGCGCAATGCTGGCGAGCAGATCCTGGCCGGTAGAGATGCCGCCGAGCACGCCACCGGCGTGGTTGCTCTGAAAACCATCCGCACGGATTTCGTCACGATGTTCGGTGCCCCGCTGTTCCACCGCGGCGAAGCCGTCGCCGATGGCCACACCCTTCACCGCGTTGATGCTCATCAGGCCAGCGGCAAGCTCCGCGTCGAGCTTGCCGAACACCGGCTCACCGAGCCCCGCCGGCACGCCGGAAGCCCGCACCGTCACCTCGGCACCAATCGAATCGCCGTCGCGCCGCAGCTGATCGATCAGGGCGGCAATTTCTTCCACCTTCGTCGGGTCCGGGCAGAAAAAGTCGTTTTCGCTGATGGCGCTCATGTCTTTCGGCTGCACCTGAATAGCGCCAACCGCGGACAGGTACCCCTGAATGCTGATGCCCTGAGTCGCCAGGTACTTCTTGGCGATCGCTCCGGCAGCGACGCGCATGGCCGTTTCCCGGGCTGAAGAGCGACCGCCACCGCGGTAGTCACGGATGCCGTACTTGGCATCGTAGGTGAAGTCGGCATGGGCCGGGCGGTACAGCTCCTTGATGTCGCTGTAGTCCTTGCTCTTCTGATCGACGTTGTCGATGGCAAGGCCGATGGACGTGCCGGTGGTCACCCCTTCGAACACGCCGGAGAGGATGCGCACCTGGTCCGGCTCTTTGCGCTGGGTCGTGTATCTGGACTGGCCGGGACGGCGTCGATCCAGATCCAGCTGCAGGTCTGCCTCGCTGAGCGCAAGACCCGGCGGGCAGCCGTCCACCACTGCACCCAGCGCGGGGCCATGGCTCTCGCCGAAAGTGGTGACTGTGAATGCCTGCCCGAAGGTATTGCCGGCCACGAGAAGATCCGTTACTGCTGGTGACGCGGCAGTATGCGGAAATGTCGTATCAGGTCAAATACTTACCCTGTCCTGCGCGACCTCCCGTCAGCCCGGCAGAAGGATCAGCACCCCTTCCCCGCCGGACTCGAACTCCGGCCAGATGAACTCGAGCGTCGGGTAGGCCCGGGCCAGCGCAGCTGCGCTCATGCCGACTTCGCAGACCAGTACCCCACCAGCGGCGAGCCAGTCCTGTCGCTGATCGATGATCTGCCGGGCCAGCGCCAGCCCGTCAGGACCACCCGCCAGCCCCACCACCGGCTCCTGTCGGAACTCCTCGGGCAGGGAACGCATGTCTGTGGCATCCACATAGGGCGGGTTGGCCAGGATCAGATCGTAGCGGGCGTCTTCCGGCAACGGCTCGTAGAGGCTGCCCTCGTGAACCCGGACCCGATCACCGAGCTCGTGCAGCGCCACGTTGCGGCAGGCAAGCTCGGCGGTATCCGGCGCAAGCTCCACCAGGTCCACAATCGCCTCTGGCCAGACGTGCGCTGCAACGATGCCGATGCAGCCCGAACCAGTGCAGAGGTCGAGGATGCGCCCCGGTGGCTCGGTGAGCCACGGCGACATACCGTTTTCGAGCAGCTCGCCGATCGGCGAGCGCGGCACGACCACGCCCGGCTGCATGAGAAACTCGAAGCCGGCGAACCACCAGCGGCCGAGCAGGTGTGCCAATGGGATTCGTTCTGTGATCCGGCGCTCGAGCAGCGCCCGTATCCGCGCCTCTTCGGCGACGGGCACCTCGCGGGTCAGGTTCGCCTGATCGTCCGCCAGGCCGGTAATGAAGAGGACCAGCACCGTCGCCTCGTCCCAGGCGTTATCCGTGCCCTGGCCGAAGACGACGCCGCCCTCCGACAGCGACTCAGCGGCTTCGGCAATGAGCTCGCCGACCGTGGCCACGATCAGCGGGCAAGGCGATGCGGCAGCACCAGCTCGATCCTGGCGCCGAGCCCTACCCTGGGCAGCAGCGGCCCGGCACCAAAGGCAACGATGTCGAGCTCCTCCCCGGCATCGAGAATGCCCGCAGCACGCTCCGCGCAGGTTTGCGCCCGCTCGATGAGGACGGCACCGGTCTCCTGCCCGTACAGGTGGCAGACGACGTACACCGTCTGCCCGGCAAACACCTCCATGCCTTCGGCCAGGGATTCGAGCAACGCCACCTCGTCTTCGGCAAGGTTGCCGAGCCGGTCCGGGGTCACGCCTTCGACCAGCGCCATGCCGTCATCGGCCAGCCGGTAGAGTGCCTCCACGTTGCGTTCCACGGCCACCTCACGCTCCGGCCGCAGCACTTCGAGATGCGCGTAGACACGCTTGTTTCCCCGCTCGATCACGTACAGGGCAATCAGCGCACCGTCCCGTTCTCCGGCAAAGTAGAACTGATTTCTATCCGGCCCGTAGAGGATGGCGCGCTTGAAGATCTCGTTCGCCCAGAGGTTGCTGCGTCCGCAGTCGCGACCGCGGCAGGTGAACAGCGGCTCCGTATCGAGCACGCTGAGATAGTGGCGGATCACGTCTTCCGGCAGCGTGCCGGACGGCATCTCGTAGGTCGCCCACTCCCGGGAGGCAGCGGCGCGCACCTCATGTTCCACCCGCACGTTACGGCGGGTTTTGTCCACCCGGCCGAGCGCGTACTCCCTGGGCAGGAGCGCGTCGTCCCGTTCGTAACCGACGATCCAGGAATGTGGCATCCGCTCGAGCCCGAGCGGGTCGGCGGATCCGTCCAGGTCAGCTGCGTGCGCCAGCACTCCCATCGCCAGCAGCAACGGCAGCAGACCAAGGCGCAGTAATGGCCGTGACCACCCGCCGGTGCGGCGGTCTGTAACTCTCACGTGCATCGAGCCCATGCTACCGGCGGCGGAGGGGGTTGCAAGCAACCGGGCGACGGCCTGCTTGGACAGTCCGGTCCGGCCACTCAGTCCTTCAGCAGCGACAGCAGCAGCTGGTTGAGACGGCTCACATAGGCAGCGGCGTCCTTTGGCGCCGTGCCGTCAGCCAAGCTCGCCTGATCGAAGAGGATCAGCACCAGATCGCGGAAGCGGTCTTCGTCCGCCTCCTGATCGAGCCGCTCCAGGAGCGGGTGCTCGGCGTTGTACTCGAACACGGGTTTCGACTCCGGCATGCTCTGACCGGTGGCCTCGAGTATCTTCCGCATCTGCGCACCCGGATCGTGAGCGCCAAGCACCAGGCAGGCCGGTGAGTCCGTGAGTCGCTGCGACGGTCGCACCTCCTCCACCAGCTCTTCCAGCACGCCTTTTATTCGCTCGGTCAGGGCGCTCGTTTCCGCATCGTCTTTGGCTTGCTCTTCCGCCTCGCCCGGCAGGTCGAGGTCACCCCGCATCACGTCGACGAACGGCTTGCCGTCGAACTCCTGCAGGTTGGACATCATCCACTCGTCGATCCGGTCGAACAGAAGTACCACCTCAATGCCCTTCTTGCGGAACACTTCCAGATGCGGGCTCGACTTCGCCGCCTCCGGGGATTCGGCCACCAGGTAGTAGATCTTGTCCTGGCCGTCCGCCATCCGCTCCACGTAGTCGCCGAGACCAACGTGTTTCTCTTCCGCCGCGTCGGTGGTGGTGGCGAAACGCAGCAGCTTGAGGATGGCTTCCCGGTTGGCAAAGTCCTCGCCCGCTCCTTCCTTCAGCACCTCGCCAAACTCGTTGATGAAGGTCTGGTAGTTCTCGGGCTCTTTCTTCGCCATGGTTTCCAGCATGTTCAGAGCCCGCTTCGTCAGGGCGTTGCGGATGCTGGTGACCCGCTCATCCTGCTGCAGGATTTCCCTGGAAACGTTCAGCGGCAGGTCGTTGGAGTCGACCACGCCTTTGATGAAGCGCAGGTACAGCGGCAGAAACTGCTCCGCTTCGTCCATGATGAAGACCCGCTGCACGTACAGCTTCAACCCTCGCGGGGCTTCCCGATTCCAGAGATCGAATGGGGCGGCTCTGGGCACGTAGAGCAGGCTCGTGTACTCGAGCTTGCCTTCCACCTTGTTGTGGCTCCAGCTCAGCGGATCCTGGAAGTCGTGCGAGACGTGCTTGTAGAACTCCCTGTACTCCTCGTCCTCCACCTCCGAACGGGAACGGGTCCAGAGGGCCTTGGCCGAGTTCACGGCCTCGAACTCGGGCGCGGCCTCCTGCTCGCTGTCGTCCGCATCCGCCTCATCGCCGGTCGGGAACGCCACTTTTTCCATCTCCACCGGCACGCCGATGTGATCGGAGTAGCGGCTGACGATGTTGCGCAGCCGGTAGTTGTCGGCGAACTCTTTGGCATCCTCTTTCAGGTGCAGCGTCACGCTGGTGCCCACCGGCAGGTCGGCCGCTGCCTCGACGCTGAACTCGTCTTCGCCACGGGAGCGCCAACGGGTGCCGGCGCTGTCGTCGAGCGCAGAGCGGGTCAGCACCTCTACCTCATCAGCAACGATGAAGGCGCTGTAGAAGCCGACGCCAAACTGACCGATCAGGCTGGAATCCTTCTGCTGATCACCCGTCAGCTGGCTGAGAAATTCTGCGGTGCCGGATTTGGCAATGGTGCCGAGGTGTTCGATCACCTGGTCCCGGGTCATGCCGATGCCGTTGTCGGTCACCGTCAGCGTGCCCGCCTCCGCATCGAAGCTGACCCGGATCGCGAAGTCGCTGGCCGGCACCAGCTCCGGCTTCGCGATGGACTCGAAGCGGAGCTTGTCGATGGCATCCGACGCGTTGGAAATGAGCTCACGCAGGAAGATCTCCCTGTTCGAGTACAGAGAGTGGATCATCAGCTGCAGGAGCTGCTTGGCTTCGGTCTGGAAGCCGAAGGTTTCGGAGGCGGCAGGTTCAGCCATGAAAAAACGCCCTGGTTTCTAAGAATCCAGGGCGCTTTATAAGGCCAAACGGCCGATTTTCAAGGGCTAGCCCCAGCCGGTGACCTCGGCCAGCGCGTCGCCGATGTCTGCCAGGCTCTTCACGGTGCGCACGCCGGCTGCTTCCAGGGCCGCAAACTTCTCGTCTGCCGTGCCCTTACCGCCAGCGATGATCGCCCCTGCATGGCCCATGCGCTTACCCGGAGGGGCGGTAACCCCAGCGATGTAACCCACCACCGGCTTGGTGACGTTCGCCTTGATGAACTCGGCAGCCTCTTCCTCCGCCGTACCGCCGATCTCACCCACCATGACGATGGCCTCGGTGGCCGGGTCGTCCTGGAACAGGCTGAGGATATCGATGAAGTGGCTGCCGGGAATCGGGTCGCCGCCGATGCCGACGCAGGTCGACTGGCCGTAACCCTTGTCCGTGGTCTGCTTGACCGCTTCGTAGGTCAGCGTACCGGAGCGGGAAACGATGCCCACCTTGCCAGGCAGGTGAATCTCGCCGGGCATGATGCCGATCTTGCACTCCCCAGGCGTGATCACACCCGGGCAGTTCGGACCGATCAGGCGGACGCCGACGCTGTCGACCTTTGCCTTCACCTGGAGCATGTCCAGGGTCGGGATGCCCTCGGTGATGCAGACCACCAGCTCGATGCCCGCGTCGACGGCTTCCAGGATGGAATCCTGGCAGAACGGTGCCGGCACGTAGATGACAGAGGCTGTGGCGCCCGTGGCATCGACCGCCTCACGAACCGTATCGAAGACCGGCTTGCCGAGATGCTCGGTGCCGCCTTTACCGGGGGTCACGCCACCGACCAGCTGGGTGCCGTAGGCAATGGCCTGCTCGCTGTGCAGAGTGCCCTGGCCGCCGGTGAAACCCTGACAGATGACTTTGGTGTTCCTGTCGACCAGTACGCTCATGCTTGACCTCCTGCTGCAGCCACGGCTTTTTCGGCCGCATCCGTGAGGCTCTCTGCGGCGATGATGTTGAGCCCGCTCTTATCCAGCGTCTCTCTGCCGAGCGCGGCGTTGTTGCCTTCGAAGCGCACGACGACGGGGACTTCCACGCCGACTTCCTCGACGGCGCCGATGATGCCCTCGGCAATGATGGCGCAGCTGACGATGCCGCCGAAGATGTTGATCAGCACGGCCTGCACGTTCTCATCGGAGAGAATGATCTTGAACGCTTCAGAGACGGCCTCCTTGGTTGCGCCGCCGCCCACGTCCAGGAAGTTAGCCGGGTTGCCGCCGTGCAGCTTCACCAGGTCCATGGTGCCCATGGCCAGGCCCGCGCCGTTGACCATGCAGCCGATGTTGCCGTCCAGCGCCACGTAGTTGAGGCTGTACTCGGCCGCCTGGGCTTCCCGCTCGTCCTCCTGGGAGGGATCGTGCAGCTCTGCCACTTTCGCTTGGCGATACAGGGCATTGCCGTCGATGTTGACCTTGGCGTCCAGGCAGTGGACGTCGCCGTCGGTGGTCACCACCAGCGGGTTGATCTCCAGCAGCGAGCAATCCAGATCCTCAAAAAGCTTGGCTAAGCCCATGAAAAGATTGGTGAATTGTCTGATTTGCGGACCTTTGAGGCCGAGCTTGAAAGCCAGCTCGCGGCCCTGGAACGGCTGCGGGCCAACGGCCGGATCGATGGTGGCACGGAGAATCTTCTCCGGCGTCTCTTCCGCCACCTGCTCGATCTCGACGCCACCTTCGGTGGACGCCATGAAGACGATGCGGCGGCTGCCGCGGTCGATGACCGCGCCCAGATAGAGTTCTGTCTCGATGTCGGTGCAGCTCTCGACGTAGATCTTGCTGACCGGCTGGCCGTGCTCGTCCGTCTGGATCGTGACCAGGTTCTTGCCGATCCACTGCTCGGCGAAAGCACGTACCTCATCCGTACTGTCAGCGAGCTTCACGCCGCCGGCCTTGCCGCGGCCGCCTGCGTGCACCTGCACTTTCACCACCCAGCGGTCGCCGCCGATCTTTTCCGCTGCGGCAACGGCCTCGTCGGCCGTATCTACCGCATACCCCTCGGATACGGGCAGACCGTATTCCGCGAACAGGCCTTTGGCCTGGTACTCGTGTAGGTTCATGATTTTCCTGTCAGTACGATTGGTCTATGAGTTTTGGGCGTTCTGATGCGCCTTACTTTTTCTTGCGGTTCACCATGTGAATCGCATGCCCGGCAACGCCAAGGGCCGCTTCGTGCACCGCTTCTGAAAGCGTCGGGTGCGCGAACATGATAAGGCCCAGATCTTCGGCACAGGCATCGAACTCCATGGCGATGACCGCCTGAGCGATGAGCTCCGAGGCCTGCGGGCCGAGGATGTGCACGCCGAGGATCCGATCCGTCTCGGCATCCGCCAGGATCTTCACCATGCCTTCCGTGTCGTTCGCGGCCAGAGCCCGGCCGCTGACGCCAAACGGGAAGCTGCCGGCATTATATGCTTCTCCGGACGCTTTGAGTTCCTGTTCCGTCTTGCCCACCCAGGCGATCTCCGGATGGGTGTAGATGACGCTGGGTACGGTTTCGTAATTCACCAGCGGTTTCTGACCGGCGATGCGCTCGGCCACCATGATCCCCTCTTCCATGCCTTTGTGCGCGAGCATAGGGCCGCGGACCACGTCGCCCACCGCGTACACGCCCGGCGCGTCGGTCTCGCAGAGCTCGTTGACGAACAGAAAGCCGCGCTCGTCGAGATTGACCCCCGCATCAGGCGCCAGGAGCCCTTCTGTGTAGGGCCTGCGGCCGACCGCAACGATCAGCTTGTCGACGGTGATGCTGTGATCGCCCTCGCCGTCCTGATAGCTCACGTTCACGGCGCCGCCGCCCACTTCCGCGCCCATCACCCGGGTGCCGAGGCGGATGTCCAGCCCCTGCCCCTTGAAGATCTTCAGCGCGTCCCGGGCAATTCGCTGATCCGCCATGGGCAGAAAATCCTCCAGGGCTTCCAGCACCACAACTTCTGAACCGAGGCGGTTCCAGACGCTGCCGAGCTCGAGGCCGATCACGCCGGCGCCGATCACCCCGAGACGCTCTGGTACTGCATCCAGCTCCAGAGCACCGGTCGAGTCGACGATGTGTTCGCCGTCTACCGGCGCAGGCGGGATGTCCACCGGCACCGAGCCTGGCGCCAGGATGACGTTCTCAGCGGTCAGCGTCCGGGTTGCGCCGTCGTGCGCCGTGTACTCCACCTGGCGGCCAGCCAGCAGCTTGCCGGTCCCGGGCAGGTCCGTGACGCCGTTGGCCTTGAAGAGCCCGGCCACGCCACCGGTGAGCTTGCTGACGACCTCGTCCTTGTGCGCAATCATCTTCGGCACGTCGACGCTGACGCCCTGCACGCCGATGCCCACCGCATCGAAGTGCTCCTTGGCATCCACGTACTTGTGCGAGGCATCGAGCAGCGCCTTCGATGGGATGCAGCCCCAGTTCAGGCAGGTGCCGCCGTAGGCCGGGTTGCCGTCTTTGCCCAGGCTCTTGTCGATGCACGCCGTGGAGAGGCCGAGCTGTGCTGCACGGATGGCGGCGTGATAACCCGCCGGGCCCGCTCCAATGACGATGACGTCGTATGAATCACTCATCTTCAATAACTCGCTGTATAAGAGTGTCTAAATCGCAACCAGCCGTCGTCAGGCCTGGTTACAGCTCGAGCAGAATACGCGCCGGATCTTCGATCATGCCCTTGATGGTCACCAGGTAGCGCACGGCTTCCTGGCCATCGATCAGCCGGTGATCGTAGGAGAGCGCCAGGTACATCATCGGCCGCACCACGATCTCGCCGTCCACCACCATCGGCCGTTCCTGGATCTTGTGCATGCCGAGGATGGCGGTCTGCGGCGGGTTCAGGATCGGCGTCGACAGCAGCGAACCAAACACGCCACCGTTCGAGATGGTGAAGGTGCCGCCTGCCATGTCCTCGATGGCGAGCTTGTTGTCGCGGGCTTTCAGGCCGTAGTCGTTGATCTGATCTTCGATCTGAGCCAGCGACAGCGCATCGGCATCGCGCACCACCGGCACCACCAGCCCGCGGTCCGAGCTGACGGCAACGCCGATGTCGTAGTAACCGTGATAGATGATGTCGTCACCATCGATGGAGGCGTTCACCGCCGGGAACCGCTTCAGCGATTCGACCGCCGCGCGGACGAAGAACGACATGAAGCCGAGCCGGGTGCCGTTGTGGCGCGCCTGAAACTCTTCCTGATAACGCTTGCGCATGGTCATTATCGGCTGCATGTCCACCTCGTTGAAGGTGGTGAGCATGGCGGCGGTCTGCTGCGCTTCGACCAGACGCCTGGCGATGCTGGCCCGGAGCCGGGTCATCGGCACCCGCCGCTCGACCCGCTCGCCCGGGGTGCCGATCGGCTCATCCGCCGGCGCGCGTGGCGTCGGTTCCGCAGCGGCCGGTGCTGCCGCATCACCCTGTCCGGCAACTGCTTTGCTGATGTCGTCCTTGGTGATCCGCCCGTCTTTGCCCGTGCCGGTGACGGCCTGCATGTCGATGCCTTCCTCTTCCGCCAGCTTTCGCGCGGCGGGGCTGGCGCTCACCGGCTCGCTGGCCGCCGGCTCGGCGGCGACGGGCTCGGGCGCGGCGCTGGGCAGCGCTGCCTCGCCCGCCTCGAAGCGGGCAATGAGCTCCTCGCTCTCCACCACCTCGCCTTCGTCTTTGAGGATCTCGGTCAGGGTGCCGTTGTCCGGTGCCACCACTTCCAGGACCACCTTGTCCGTTTCGATGTCCACCAGAAGATCGTCCCGGGAGACGGATTCACCCGGGCGCTTGTGCCACACAGCGACGGTTCCCTCGCTGATTGATTCCGGAAAGGTGGGCGCCTTTATGTCCATTGTTTCCTGATCCTTAGTCTCTCATTAGGTCCGGCGGCCAGCAGGCCCCGGCATCCCTGGCTATCACCCGAACAGCGCGTCTTCCACCAGGCGCTGCTGACGGACAGCATGAGCACCGGCAAATCCGCCTGCCGGTGCTGCGAAGGGTTCCCGGCCGGCGTAGGCCAGGTACAGCGAATCGTCGTGCTTCAGTATCACGCGCCGCATGTGGTGCTGGCTGGCGTACCAGGCACCCTGATTCATGGGCTCTTCCTGACACCAGACCACATCCTTCAGACCGCTGTAGGGGGCGATCACCTCTTCCAGCCGGTCTTCCGGGAACGGGTAGAGCTGCTCCAGACGGACGATGGCGACGTTCTCGAGCTCCGCTTCACGGCGGTGCTCCAGCAGGTCGTAGTAAACCTTGCCGCTGCAGAGAATCAGCCGATCCACCTTGGCCGGGTCGATGTCATCCGTTTCCGGCAGCACCGTCTGGAAGGTGCCTTCCGCCAGCTCCTCCAGGGTCGACACCGCCAGCTTGTGTCGGAGCAGGCTCTTCGGGGTCAAAGCCACCAGCGGAATGCGGGCCGGTCGAATCGCCTGACGGCGGAGCATGTGATAGACCTGGGCCGGCGTCGTCGGCAGGCAGACCTGCATGTTGTGTTGCGCGCACAGCTGCAGGTAACGCTCGAGCCGGGCGGAAGAGTGCTCCGGGCCCTGCCCCTCGTAGCCGTGCGGCAGCAGCATGGTCAGGCCGCAGAGCCGCAGCCATTTGATGGCGCCGGAAGATATGAACTGATCGATCACCACCTGAGCGCCGTTGGCGAAGTCACCGAACTGCGCCTCCCAGATCACCAGCGTCTTCGGCGCCGTGGTCGAGTATCCGTACTCGAACGCCAGCACCGCCTCTTCCGAGAGCAGCGAGTCGTAGATCTCGAACTGGGCCTCGTCAGTGATCGTCTGTAGCGGCACGTGCCGTTCGCCGTCCTTCTGGTTGTAGAGACAGGCGTGCCGGTGCGAGAAGGTGCCAACCCCTACGTCCTGACCGGTGAGCCGCACCCCATGCCCCTCTTCGAGCAGCGTGGCGTAGGCCATGACCTCGGCAAAGCCCCAGTTGATCGGCATGGCGCCAGCCGCCATCTTGTGCCGATCCTCGATGATCTTCTGCACCTGGCGCTGCAGAACGAAGTTATCCGGCATCTCTTCCAGCTGGGCTGCCAGAGCTCGCAGCGTCTCCAGCGGCACCGTGGTGTCCGCCGGGGCGTTCCAGTCGTGGCCCAGGTAATCGTCCCAGTTCACGAACAGGCTGGTGTCCGGCTCGTTGACCAGCGACAGCGCAACGTGGCCGCCGTTGTCCAGAGCCTGGCGATAACTCTCCACCATGTCGTCCGCCTGGCTGCTGGTGACCGAGCCTTCCGCGACCAGGCGATCCACGTACAGCGAGCGCGTGGTCGCCAGCGCGCGGATCTTCTGATACATCAGCGGCTGAGTTTTCATCGGCTCTTCCGCTTCGTTGTGGCCGCGGCGCCGGTAGCAGACCAGGTCGATGACCACGTCCTTCTTGAACTCCATGCGGTAGTCGGCAGCCAGCTGGGTGACGAAGATGACCGCTTCCGGGTCGTCGGCGTTCACGTGGAAGATCGGCGCCTGCACCATCTTCGCCACTTCCGTGCAGTACTCCGTGGAGCGCGCGTCGTCCTGCCGGCTGGTGGTGAAGCCGACCTGGTTGTTGATGATGACGTGGATGGTGCCGCCGGTCTTGAAGCCCCGGGTCTGGGACATCTGGAAGGTCTCCATCACCACGCCCTGACCGGCGAAAGAGGCATCGCCATGGACGATGATGGGCACCACCAGATCACCGTTCGGATCTTCTCGGCGATCCTGTCGGGCTCTGACCGACCCTTCGACCACGGGTGCGACGATTTCCAGGTGCGACGGATTGAACGCCAGCGCCAGATGCATCTCGCCGCCTGGCGTCATGACGTTGGTGGAGAAGCCCTGGTGGTACTTCACATCACCCGTTTCCTCAGCATCCACGTCGGGCATCTTGCCGTCGAACTCATCGAACAGGTCCCACGGATCTTTGCCGAGTATGTTGACCAGCACGTTCAGGCGGCCGCGGTGCGCCATGCCGATCACGGTTTCGATCACCCCGTGCGAGCCGAGTCGCTGCAGCATCTCGTGGAGCATCGGAATGAAGCTCTCGCCGCCTTCCAGACCGAACCGCTTGGTGCCGGGGTAGCGACCATGAAGATACTTCTCCAGGCCTTCTGCCGCCGTGAGCCGCTCCAGGATCGTCAGCTTCTGGGCGTTGGAGAACGCCGGGTGGGCCCGGACGCTCTCGATCCGCTGCTGCACCCACAGCTGCTCGCTGGCTTCGACGATGTGCATGTACTCGAAGCCGATGGAGCTTGAGTAGGTCTGCTCCAGGGCGTCGACCAGCTCGGCGAGCTTGGCGGCGCCAGCGCCGTAGTGAAAAGTGCCCGTGTGGTAGGTGTCATCCAGATCGGCAGGCGTGAGGTGGTGATAGGCAAGATCGAGGATCGGCGCCGGCGGCCGCTCCATCAGGCCGAGCGGATCGATGTCCGCCTTTTTGTGGCCACGATGCCGGTAGGCGGCGATGAGGTCCTGGACCCGCATCTGCTTCTGCTCGTGGGCATTCTGCACCAGCGTGCTCTCGCGCTCCGGGCGGGCCTTCAGCCGGTTCCGGCCCAGCCGCTCGAAGTGCTGGATCACCGTGGAGTGCGGCACGTCGGACTTGACCGTTCCTTCTACCCGCGGCAGCTTCTCGAAGTACTCGCGCCACTCGCCGCCGACGCTGTTCGGATCTTCGAGGAAGGACTCGTAAAGGGATTCGATGTAGGCAACGTTGTTCCCCGCCATGTGGGAACTTTTCTGCATCTTCTCGAGGAATGATTCGGCCATATCCGTCCTCTGCACCGCGCGCGAGCCGTTCGCGCTGGTCGTCGACTGTCTAGAGTTTTCCTAGGGTTATCAGGAACGCGGCAACGGTCAGGTTGCCAGTTGTCGCGTTCCCAGGGGCATCCAAGGGGCTATCTCCACCTTATCGGCCGCCGCCGTCAGATCTTTTAGCACCAGCGGCCGGGTGTCTACCCCTATCAGGTGCCCTGCTGCAGCAGTAGGGTCCGGATCTTGCCGATCGCCCGGGTCGGGTTGAGACCTTTCGGGCAGACGCTGACGCAGTTCATGATCCCGCGGCAGCGGAACACGCTGAACGGATCGTCGAGATCGGCCAAACGCTCGGCCGTGGCCGTGTCCCGGCTGTCGGCGATGAACCGGTACGCCTGCAGCAGGCCTGCCGGGCCGATGAACTTATCCGGGTTCCACCAGAACGACGGGCAGGACGTGGAGCAGCAGGCGCAGAGAATGCACTCGTAGAGGCCGTCCAGCTCTTCCCGTTCTTCCGGTGACTGCAGCCGCTCCTGAGCGGGCGGCGGCTTGTGGTTGATGAGGTACGGCGTGACCTTCTCGTACTGCTGGTAGAACTGAGTCATGTCCACCACCAGGTCTCTGACCACAGGCAGGCCGGGCAGCGGCCGGAGCACCAGCTTGCCGCGCTTGGCAACTTCAGACACCGGCGTGATGCAGGCCAGCCCGTTGCGGCCGTTCATGTTGATGCCGTCCGAGCCGCACACACCTTCCCGACAGGAGCGGCGGTAGGTCAGCGAGGGATCTTCGCCCTTCAGCATTTCCAGCACGTCCAGCACCATCAGGTCCTTGCCTTCCGGCAGATCGATGCTCATCTCGCGCATGGCGGGCACATCGTCGACGTCCGGGTTGTATCGATAAACGCTAACTTGCATCCGTCTGATCCTTAGTATTGTCGCTCTTTCGGCTCGAAGGTCGGCACCGTCTCAGGCGTGAAGTTGACCGCCCGCTTGCCCACCCGCTTCTCGCCCGGGAAGTACATGCTGTGACAGAGCCAGTTCTCGTCGTCCCGGCTGTCGTAGTCGTCGCGAGCATGTGCGCCGCGGCTCTCTTTCCGCTCCAGCGCGGCGATGGCGGTTGCCTCGGCAACTTCCAGCAGGTTGTCGAGCTCCAGGGCTTCCATCCGGGCGGTGTTGAAGACGTTGCTCTTGTCCGCCAGGTGGGCGTTGCCGATCCGCTCCCGCAGATCCGCCAGCGTCTTCACCCCTTCCTGCATGTGGTCTTCGGTGCGGAACACGCCGAAGCTGTTCTGCATGACGGTCTGCAGCTCTTTCTTCAGGTCGGCCACGCTCTCGCCGCCGCTGGACTCGTTCCAGCGGGCCAGGCGGGCGCCCGCCTGCTCGAGGTCGGATTCGCTCGGCTCCCGATAGGAAACGCCCTGACGCATCACTTCCTCGATGTGCTTGCCGGCAGCCCGGCCGAAGACGATCAGGTCCAGCAGCGAGTTGCCGCCGAGCCGGTTTGCGCCATGCACGGACACGCAGGCCGCCTCGCCAGCGGAGTAGAGCCCGTCGATCATCTCGTCGTTGCCCTGGCCGTCCTGACGGAGCGCCTGGCCCGAGACGCCGGTGGGGATGCCCCCCATCATGTAGTGGCAGGTCGGGATCACCGGAATGGGTTCCTTGACCGGGTCCACGTGGGCAAAGGTCCTCGACAGCTCGAGGATGCCCGGCAGGCGGCTGTTCAGCACTTCCTCGCCCAGGTGGTCGAGCTTCAGGAACACGTGGTCACCCTCAGGGCCGGCGCCTCTGCCCTCGAGAATCTCGAGAATCATCGACCGCGCCACCACGTCTCGGCCCGCCAGGTCTTTTGCCGTCGGCGCGTAACGCTCCATGAAGCGCTCGCCATCCTTGTTGATCAGATAGCCGCCTTCGCCACGACACCCTTCCGTGACCAGCGTGCCCGCACCGTAGATACCGGTGGGGTGGAACTGCCACATCTCCATGTCCTGGAGCGGGAATCCGGCTCTGAGCGCCATGCCGGCGCCGTCGCCCGTGCACATGTGGGCGTTGGTCGTGCTGGCGTAGATGCGCCCTGCCCCGCCGGTGGCCAGAACCGTCGCTTTGGAGTGGATGTAAACGGTTTCACCCGATTCCACGTCGATGGCGATGAGGCCTACCACCGCGCCATCCTGATTCTTCACCAGATCAACCGCGAACCACTCGTTCAGGAAGGTGGTGTTTGCCCGCAGGTTGGCCTGATAGAGCGTGTGCAGCAGGGTATGACCGGTGCGGTCGGCCGCCGCGCAGGTCCGAGCGGCCTGACCGCCCTCGCCGAAGTTCTTCGACTGGCCGCCGAAGGGCCGCTGATAGATGCGTCCGGACTCGGTCCGGGAAAACGGCAGCCCCATGTGCTCGAGCTCGAACACGGCCTGGGGACCTTCACTGCACATGTACTCAATGGCGTTCTGGTCGCCGATGTAGTCCGACCCCTTGACGGTGTCGTACATGTGCCAGCGCCAATCATCATCCGGATCATCGCTGGCTATCGCGCAGGTAATGCCGCCCTGGGCGGAAACCGTGTGCGATCGAGTTGGAAATACCTTGGTGATGACCGCGGTACGCAGGCCCGACTGGGCCAGCTGCAGGGAGGCGCGCATGCCGGCACCGCCGCCACCGACGATCACCCCGTCGAAATCCATTCTGCGTATGTTCGCCACTTAACTAATCTCCTTAAGGAACCTAGAGGCTCCAGAACAACTGCAGCGCCCACACCACGTAGACGAAGAGAATGATCATGCAACCGCTCTGCCAGACCATGCGGAAAAACGTGTGGTGCTTGCCAAAATAGTGGTCGCGGATGTAGTCGGTGCCCACCGTCCACATGCCGACCCAGGCGTGCGCCGCCGTGGACAGAACCATGACCGTGTTGAACATCAGCATGGGAGTGGAGGCGAAGTAGGCCTTGAGGGTGGCGTGGTTCATGTCCGGGTTGGCCAGGAAGAAGCCCACCACGCAGAGCGTGTAGAGGGTGAGGACAACCGCTGAGACGCGCTGAATGACAAAGTCGGACAGGCCGCTGCGGGTCAGGCTCGTGACGTTCGTTACCATATCCAGACTCCCGTCACGACGGCGAGCACAAGGCTCAGGCCGACCACCACGTAGGCTGACACGGTGGCCGCTTCGAAAGTGTCACCGACGTGGAAATCCAGCAACAGGTGCTTAACGCCGGCGAGTATGTGGAAGATCAGTATGCTGAGCACGCCCCAGAGCACGAACTTCGCGAAGGGCGCGGCGAGAATGGCCTCGGCTTCAGCAAAGCCCGCCTGTGACTCCAGCGCCAGGCTCAACAGCCACAGCAGGTAGCCGATGCCGAGGAAAAGCAGCACCCCGGTAATTCTGTGGGCGATGGAGGCCAGGGCCGTGAATGGAAAGGCGAAAGTGAAGGGAGACACCGATATGAATACCGGCCTTTCTTTATTGTTCATCGTGCTCATCTGTTCGCTGTACTCGTGTTCCTCGTTCCCTGCCTCTTGTCGCGCCGGTTGAGACGCCGGTTTTACCCGCCAGTTGCGCGCACAGATGCCTCGAGGACTTTGCTCAGCAGCTCGCGGCAAAGTGCCAGCATCATGCTCTGCAACAAGACGTCAAATCGGCGTGACAGCCGCCGGGAATCGTTCCGACAATTAATCCGACAAGCGGCGGTGAGAACCAACCACCGCCACGCGAGGCAGTCGACCAATTTTAAGCCCTGATCACGCGGGATGTACAGGCATCGGGGGCTGCGGGCGGTCGCGGTTTCCCCTCAATTGACAACCGCCACCGCCGTTTATACGCTCCCGTGCTTCTGACACTCTTATCGTCAGCTCGAAGCACTAGCCTGCGGACCGGATAAACGCCCCTGCCATCCATGACGGACGGCAAAACGGGCGGCACAAAGAACAAGGCCCCAGGCATTTCGAGCCGATTGAATTCATCCTTGCGGGAGGACACATGACAGATTCCACGGGCAAGAGCGCCCAACTGACCATCGATGGCAAGACGATCGACCTGCCGGTGCTGAGCGGCACCGAAGGACCGGACGTCATCGATGTGGGCAAGCTCACATCCCAGGGCTACTTCACCCACGACCCGGGTTTCGTCTCCACCGCTTCCTGTGAGTCTGAAATCACCTACATCGATGGCGGCGAAGGCGTGCTGCTGCATCGCGGCTACCCCATCGAGCAGCTGGCAGAACAATCCGACCATCTGGAGCTCTGCTACCTGCTGCTGAACGGTGAGCTGCCCAGCCGGGAAGAGAAAGACCGCTTCGTGAACACCATCAAGCACCACACCATGGTGCACGAGCAGCTGGTGCAGCTGTTCCGCGGGTTCCGCCGCGACGCGCACCCGATGGCGATCATGTGTGGCGTCACCGGCGCGCTGTCCGCCTTCTATCACGACTCTCTGGATATCGACGACTTCCATCATCGGGTGGTCACCGCCCACCGGCTGATCGCCAAAATGCCGACCCTGGCCGCCATGAGCTACAAGTACGCCCAGGGCCAGCCCTTCATGTATCCGCGGAACGACCTCGACTACGCCGAGAACTTCCTGCACATGATGTTCGCCACCCCCTGTGCCGACTACGAGGTGAACCCGGTGATCGCCAAGGCGATGGACCGCATCTTCCTGCTGCACGCGGATCACGAGCAGAACGCGTCCACTTCCACCGTCCGCCTCGCCGGCTCCACCGGCGCCAATCCGTTCGCCTGCATCGCTGCCGGCATCGCTGCGCTCTGGGGCCCTGCCCATGGCGGCGCCAACGAGGCCGTGCTGAACATGCTGGCCGAGATCGGCGACGAGAAGAACATCGACAAGTACGTGAAGAAGGCCAAGGACAAGGACGACCCGTTCCGCATCATGGGCTTCGGCCACCGGGTCTACAAAAACTACGATCCGCGCGCCAAGGTGATGCAGCAGACCTGTCACGAGGTGCTGGCGGAGCTTGGCGTCGAGGACGACCCGATCCTGAAGATGGCTCAGCGCCTCGAGAAGATCGCCCTGGAAGACGAGTACTTCGTCGAGAAGAAGCTCTACCCGAACGTGGACTTCTACTCCGGCATCATCCTCAAGGCCATCGGCATCCCGACCGAGATGTTCACGGTGATCTTCGCCACCGGCCGCACGCCAGGCTGGATCGCGCACTGGAACGAGATGATCAGCGGCCCCTACAAGATCGGCCGACCGCGCCAGCTCTATCTCGGCGCCACCAAGCGGGACTACGTCCCGGTCGACAAGCGCTGATCGCGCATCGGGGGCGTCGCCTTCGGCGCCTCCTCACCCTTCCTGCGGTGCCCGCTTCCGATAAACTGCGCGCTGGATAGCAAACGCAGCTTCGGGAGAGCGGCATGTCTGACTTCAACGGCCTCGGCACGCATCTGGGCAACCTGGCAAGGATGTCCGGCGCCCTGTCCCGTTCCATCAGCCCGGAGAACTTCGACGGCTCAGTGGGTGGTGGCGGTCGCGCGACGGAGGGAACGGGCAAGGACCCTGCCCGTGATCTCGGGCAGGGCTGGAAAGTCTCCCCTTCCGTACGCATCGACCCGGGAGAGACCTTCGAGCTGGCCGACATCAGCGGCGCCGGCGCCATTCAGCAGATCTGGCTGACCCCGACCGGGGACTGGCGCAAGCAGGTGCTGCGGGCCTGGTGGGACGATGCGGACACACCCTCGGTGCTCTGCCCGCTGGCCGACTTTTTCGGCATGGGCTGGTGTGAGTACGACCCGCTGAACTCGCTGGCGATCTGCGTGAACCCGAAGAACGGCTTTAACAGCTACTGGGAGATGCCGTTCCGTAAGCGTGCCAGGTTGACGCTGGAGAACCTCTCGGAAGACGAGGTCACCCTCTACTATCAGATCAACTACAGCCTGACCGACGTTGAAGCGGACCGGGGCTACTTTCATGCCCACTTCCGTCGGGTCAACCCGCTGCCCTACGGCGACGTGCACACGCTGCTCGACATCGAGGGTGCGGGCCACTACGTGGGCACCTACATGGCCTGGGGATCAAACAACCGCGGCTGGTGGGGTGAGGGCGAAGCCAAGTTCTACATCGACGACGACTCGGACTATCCCACCATCTGCGGCACCGGCACGGAAGACTACTTCTGCGGCGCCTACTGCTTCCTCGGCAAAGAGAAGGAAGACGGCTACGAGCGCTTCTCGACGCCGTACGCAGGGCTGCATCAGATCATCGAGCCGACGGGCCGCTTCGGCTCCCAGCAACGCTTCGGCATGTACCGCTGGCACATTCCGGATCCCATTCGCTTTCAGCGGCGGCTCAAGGTCACCATGCAGGCGCTCGGCTGGCGCAGCGGCCGTCGCTACCTGCCGTTGCAGGACGATATCGCCTCGGTGGCCTACTGGTACCAGCAGACGCCGGTGGCTGCCCTGCCGCCACTGCCCGATGCGGACGGGCTGGAAGTCATCTGATGCCTACCGAACTCCGAGCGCTGCCGGGCATCGATCGGCTGCTGAACGACCCGGCGCTGGCCGAGGTGGTCGCCGGTTACGGCGAGCCGAAAGTCAAAGACGCCTTACGGTCCCTGCAGGCCGGCTGGCGCAAGGCCGGTGAGGGCCCGGACTGGGCGGCGGATGCGTCAGCCTGCGCGCGGGTGGTCGCAGAGTCGCTCGGCCATCAGGCTTACACCCCCGTGTTCAACCTGACGGGCACCATCATTCACACCAACCTGGGACGCGCGCTGATCTCTCCGGAGCTCTATCGCGCGGTTGAGCCCTTGATCACCCAGCCGATGAACCTGGAGTACGACCTGGATTCAGGCGCCCGCGGCGACCGGGAGAAGTTTGTTGAGGACAGACTGACGCTGCTGACCGGCGCGGAAGCCGCCACCGTCGTGAACAACGGCGCCGCTGCGCTCATGCTGATGCTCAACTCCCTGGCTCTTGGCCGAACGGTGCCAGTGTCTCGCGGCGAGCTGATTGAGATCGGCGGCAGCTTTCGCCTGCCGGACATCATGACCCGCTCCGGCTGCATGCTGGTTGAGGTGGGGACGACCAACCGGACCCATCTCAAGGACTTTGCCGCTGCCATCGACGAGCAAACCGGCATGCTGCTCAAGGTGCATCCGAGCAACTACCACATCGAGGGTTTCACCAAGGAAGTCAGCCTTTCGGAGCTCGCTGGGCTGGCTGCCGACCGGGACCTGCCGCTGGCGGTCGATCTGGGCAGCGGCACCCTGGTGGACCTCCGCCGCTACGGGCTGCCCCATGAGCCGATGCCACAGGAGGTGCTGAACCAGGGCGCGGACCTGGTCAGCTTCAGCGGCGACAAGCTGCTGGGCGCGACTCAGGCCGGCATCGTGGTCGGCCGTAAGGATCTGATCGCAGAGCTGAAGAAGAACCCCATGAAACGCGCTTTGCGGCCAGACAAGCTGACGCTCGCTTTCCTCGAGCAGACGCTGAAGCTCTACGACGATCCGGAGTCGCTGGCGGAAACGCTGCCTTTGCTGCGCACCATGACCACCAGCCTCGAGGTCCTCAATCAGCGTGCCGGGCAGGTGAAGGCCGCGCTCGAGACGACACTGAGCGAATTTTCGGTCGAAGTCACCGACAGCGAGTGTCAGATCGGCAGCGGCTCGCTGCCGGACCGCCGACTGCCCAGCGTCGCCGTGACCATCACGCACGATGAGGAAGCCAGGGTCCGGGACTTGCTCGAACGCCTCCGGCAGCTGCCGGTGCCCGTCATCGGCCGGCTCAACGAGCGCCGGCTCTGGCTCGACATGCGAGGTGCGGCCCGAATGGACGCGCTGCTGGACAACCTCGCTACGCTGACCGGCGCCAGCAACCAGTGATCATTACCCTCGCAGGTCACGTCGACCACGGCAAAACCTCGCTGGTGCAGGCGCTGACCGGCGTGGATACCGATCGGCTCGCGGAGGAAAAACGCCGCGGCCTGACCATCGATCTCGGCTTCGCCTACCTGAAGGAGAACGGCACGACGCTCGGCTTCGTGGACGTGCCCGGCCACCACCGCTTCATCCACAATATGGTTGCCGGAGTCTCGGCGGACCAACACGCGCTGCTGGTGATTGCCGCGGATGACGGGCCAATGCCGCAGAGCCGCGAGCACCTGCAGATACTCGAGCTCATTGGGATCGGCGAAGGCACCGTGGCGCTGACCAAGTGCGACCGGGTAACGGCGGAGCAGCTGGACGCGGCCAGAGCCGGGGTGAAAACCCTGCTCAGCGGCAGCCCGCTGGCAGACGCGCCCATCATCGAAACGGCGGTTCCAACCGGCCAGGGTATCGGCGAGCTGAAATCACGCCTGCTGCAGGCCGCCGGCCGGGAAGCTCAAGCTACGGTCGGCCAGGAATTTCGAATGCCCATCGACCGCGCCTTCACGATCAGCGGTGCCGGCGTGGTCGTGACCGGCACCGTGCATACGGGACAGGTGCAGGCAGACCAGACCCTCACCCTCTTTCCGGCGATGACGGAAGTGCGGGTGAAGAGCGTTCGCGCCCAGGACCAGGAGGTCGATCAAGCTGAACCCGGTGATCGCACCGCTATCAATCTGGCCGGGGTCGAGGCGGACCAGGTAGAACGGGGCCAGTGGCTGACAAGCGATTCAACGGGAACCTCTGAGTTCTCGCTGAACCTGCAGGTACTCGCCGATTTCCCGCGTCCTGTCCGGCACTGGCTGCCCGTGCATGTCTATCACGCCACCACCCACAGCACCGGCCACATCGCCCTTCTAAGCCCCGAGCGGCTGCAGCCTGGCGAGACCCGCCTGGCTGAACTGATCACAGATGAGCCGTTGTTACTCCGGCGTGGCGATCGCGTGGTCGTTCGCGATCAGGGCCTCGATCGAACCTTGGGTGGCGGCAGCGTCGTTTCTACCGCTCCGGCAACCGGCAGGCGACGCTCGGAAACCCGGCTAAAGCAGCTCGACGCAGATGGTGCAGACGATCCTGCCAACGCGCTGGCCAGGCACCTGGAGATCGGCGCCCTGCCCCTCGATCGGTTTGCACTCAACTGGGGTCTCAAAGAGGCTGACGTTAGCGATCTGGTTGCTGCCGCGGGTGCAGTGATCAAGGCCAACCACGCAATCGCCGAGAAGGTGTGGGTGGGATGGCTGGGGGACCTGCTCCAGGAGATCGAGCAAAGACACGAAGCGGACTCTGCCCTGCAGGGCCTGAAGCAGAGTGAGCTCGGGTCAGTTGCCGAGCGACACTTTGTACCGCTGCTGCTGGCCGAGCTGGTCGCTGACGGCAAGCTCGAGGCCAGTGCTGGCCGCTACCAGCCGACGGCGCATCAGGTTGTGCTCTCAGATGCCGAGCAGGCCCTGTTTGATCGGGTCCAGCCGCTGCTTGCCCAGCCGCAGCCACCGAGCCTCGGCGACATGGCCAAGCAGTTCCGTCTGGGTATTGGCGATCTGGCCAAGCGGTTGCATCCCCTTGTGGCGAAAAAGGTGCTACTTCGCATCAGCGACACCCGTTACTACCTGCCCGAGCATCTCCGAAAGATGGCAGATATCGCCCGCTCCCTTGATGCCGACGGCCCCTTCACTGTTCGCCAGTACCGGGACGCGACCGGGATCGGCCGCAACGTGGCCATCGAGGTGCTGGAGTACTTCGATCGGGTTGGCTTCACCCGCCGGGATGAGCAGATCCGCAAGATCATCGGCAACCTGGATCTCTGAGTGCGCCTGTCGCTGACCCTAGCCTGGTTGTGTCTGTTGTTTCTCGCGGCCGGATGCGGAGAGCAGCGCCAACCCGACGCACCGCCCGCAGCGGTGGAGGTATTCTCCTGCAGCCATCTGCTCATAGGTCTCGAGACCGTCTATTGCCGAGAAGATGTGATCGGCCCGGGCAGGCTGACCATCAGCTTCCGCCCGGATCCCCGGGAGACCAGCTGGGAAATCGGCGTCCGCGGTCTGGCAGCACTGGCCGAGCACTGTGAATTTCGCGGTCAGTTCGACCAGACCCGCCTCTCCGCGCTCCAGGGCCGTGGGGAAACGGACATCATCTGCCCGATCGCTGCTGGCGTGGATCGTCAGTACCACGAGCTGCGCTTCGAGAACCTGCTCGATGCAACGAACACCGCCATCAGCCTGACCGTTTCATTCGAGCGTTGATCGGCGCAGACCCGATCTGCTGTTCGGGATTCGACGCGCCTCATCAGAATGCTATATTCCGTCTCGGAAGAGCATCGTCTCCGGTGGGGCGCGCGGCCTTCAAAGCCGTTGAAGTGCGAGTACGTGCTTGGTGGGTTCGACTCCTACCTCTTCCGCCAAACGCCTTTTCCTATCTCTCTGATTCCAGCAGTCGCTGGACGTGTGCACCAAAGGGACCGAGCGTTGTCCCCGCAGGTTTCGAGTAGTGCTCCCAAAACAACGCACCCAACTTGGTTTTCCCATAGGTAAACCGAATCGTCCAATCATTGGCCTCACGCTGTTGTTCGTCCCGGCTCGTGTAGTACGTATTCGCATAGTTGCGGAACTCACCTGCATAGAGGGCGAACACGCGTATTGCGTCTTCATGTGCGACACCCTGATCAACCAGTTTCTGAACGAATCCCTTACCCGTTTCCTCGCCAATAGCTTCCTTCGCTCGAACTAGAGCTGCAGCTAATCCGTCTGAAGCAGCGAGATTCAACTGAAAGTCGCGCATCGCAAATTCCCTGGTCTGGCGATCGTTCACCTGCGTTTGCATTCGCGCCAGTCGCACCTGAATCGACAGGTACGCGAGTGTGACCAAAATCGCCAGCGAGCCGATGAACTCACCGTAGCTACCTAATAACTGAGCAAAAGCCTGATGATCCATGTCCTCTTCCTCCTCAAAGAGAGTCGGGACAGGCTACAAGGACAACAGCAGTGGTGCACAGACCTGCGAATGGCCCGTTTTGACCGTCCCGATCGCGCAAGCTCTCTAACATATCCAGTCTGCAGATCAGCGAGATTTACCTATATGGGTCTGGATGATCGGGACTATATGAAAGAGCGTGTCCGGCAGCGGCGCCTCAAAGGAATCGACGAGATATCTGAGCCTCCCCTCCGAGGGTTGCCGCCGAATAGGCGTCAAAGTCGTCCATCCTTGCCGCGGAAGTTGGCCACTGTTGGAAAGCCAGCATCGCGCAGGCGCGTTACCCGTGGACGGAGATCAGTTGCAAGCAAGCGCACGGTGCGAAGCCGACACACTGAAGCACCCGGCAATTTCGTCCCGGTAAAGCGCAAACAGCACGTTCACCCGGTGGAAACGCTTTCATGGATCTTGCTTTGGGTTGCTGCGACGGCGTCTGTGATTGCCGTAGCCTGGCATGTCGCAGCTGCACTTGGCCTATCTACCAGCGCGGATTGGAGCCCGCTGAGCCTACTCAACGCACTGGACTGGCAGAGTCCGCGCGGCATTGCGATGAACAGCACCTTCATCGCGTTGCTCGTTTTCTCCATTTTCAGTGTGAAGTGGGATCGAACCCGAGCACTTGGAATAGCCGCCTGGCTTGTAGTCGCAACCATAGCGGCCTACACCAGCAAGCTGCTGATTGGTATCTAAAGTCAGCGACGCGTCGCCAACGCGAGGGTGTTGCCACCGGGGTCCTCGAAAAACGCCATCCATTCCTCGGTCCCAGCATTATCGAACACACCTTCATCATCCCGATGGATCAGGTGCGGCTCACTCTCGAAGCTAACGCCCTTGTCGACCAGTTCCGCGTAGGCGCGATCGATGTCATCAACCCAGAAGTAGAGCGTTGCCGCTGCGTTGTCTTTCTCGAACAGAAGACGGACGCCGGCAAAATCGAAGAACAGCAGCCCAGCTGCCTCGTAGTTGGCGACAAGGCGCGCACCGAGCACGTCCTGATAGAAAGACCGGGTTGCTTCGAAATCAGTCGCCCGGGCGGCAACCTGATGAATTCTGGTTAAGCGCATCTCTCCTCATCCCCGCTAGCTGCCCTACCACTCGAAGACCTGAGCCTGCTGGGGTGGCAAGCCACCCGCCAGCGCGGCCTGGTAGCCGGCCTCGATGGCAGCGGCGCCCTGCCCTGACTCGAGCTGCAACCAACCCTCAGCCCAGGGTGCGAACGATTGCCAGATTGCTGCGAAACTTCGGTGGTAACTCTCGAAGCCGTCGTTTGCGGCCTGAGCCTCAGCCACGTCCGGTATGAAAAAGAGCGCGGGTGCTGGCCCGGGCATCGGGAATGGTTCGGCGGCCACAGCGCGGTGGGTGGCACCCAGCGTGACGGAGCGCAGCAGCCGGCCTTCTAGGGCGGTGTGAACCGCCGATGCGACCTGGGCGTTGCCGGCAATGTCAACGAAAGCGATCTTGCGCAGCCCCTCATCAACCTCGAGGCTCCCATAGGTCTGCACATCTGTGTAGACGCCCGTACTCTCTACGAAGGATCGATTGCCCTCCGACGTCAGGCCAATGCTCCTGATCTGCGGGTTCAGTTTCTGCAAAGACCAGGCAAGAGACAGCGCGGTCTTGCTCGAGGCGCTGGAGATCACCACCGCATCCACTTCGCTGGCAAGTTGATCAGCGAGCATCCAGCCTGTCATCAGGAGCGCCCAGAGGACCGGCTGCACCTCTGCCGTTGCTTCGGAGTACAGCGGATCGGCCGCGCAGCGGTAGTAGCGGTTGTACCAGGGATGCAGCCCGGTGCGGTGCGGCATCGCATCCGAAAAGCAGAGCTCGGATATCTCAGCAGGCCGGAGCAGCACCTCAGACGCCATGGGGTAGTAGCCGAACAGCCGCTCACCCGCCTCGATACCAGGCACGTTCGACGCAACCACCTCGCCGAACCCCCACACCGGCACAGAACCCCACTGGGCATCGACCGGAAAGTAGGACCAGTAGCCGAGCGCGTCGCCGAACACGGCGTAGGTAATGTTGTTGGTGGTCAGGCCGAACCGCCGCACGGACACCAGGATCTCTTCCTCGTCGGGCTCAGCGGTATCCGAAGAAACCAGCCGGGTCGTACTCAGATCGGCTTTGCTCACATGGAAAGATTCAGTCGGCACATTGGCTCCCTAACGCGTTGCTGGCGCTGCCCATGGCAGCGCCCATCTTCAGATACGTTTCCAATCCCTGTTCTGTCCGCTCGACGATGTCCGCCTCGATCTGCCAACGGCCCTTCTCGCCGATGACGATGACGGTCGAGCCGCCGAACAGAAACATGCCCTTCTCGTCGCCGCGACGGAAGCTGTCGTCCGTGTGGGTCTGAACAATCCTGCCAACGCAGGTTGCACCCACCTCGACGTAGGCCAGCTTGCCGAACCGTTCCGTCTCCAGAATGGACACTTGCCGTTCGTTGATCATGAAGATGTCCGCCCGCTCTGCCAGCGCCCACGGGTTCACGGAGTGCAGAGCGCCGGGTATCCGCCAGCTGTCGAGCACCGTGCCGTCATCTGGATAGTGATAGCGGTGGTAGTCGACCGGGCACAGCCGGGCGATGAACCCAGGCCCTTCTTCGAAGTGCGACGTCCACTGGCTCTCGCCGAGCAGCGACGTCGCTTTAAACAGGCTCCCCTTTACCGGCACGGTCACCTGATCGTTCAGAGCGCTGTAGGCGAAGTAACGCGCATCGCAGGGTGCGGGAAATACCTCACCCTGGGCAAAAGGCCTGGCGCCGTCGGCGACGCGGCGGGTAAAGAAGGCATTGAAGCTCGAGTAAGGCTGGGCGTCGCTGCCGCCCTCTTCCGGCAGGAAGTCGGCCATCTGGATATCGAACTCGGCGATAAAGGGCGGGATCTTCTTCCGCGAGCCGGGCCGGTCCTGAAACCAGCCGTAGATCCGACTGAACGGCGGCAAGGCAACCAGCGTCGAGATGAGTCGGCCGATGGCCGTGCCGTACAGCCAACGGATCCAGGCAGCACCATAGACCTGCTCCTCCCGGAGCTCACCGGTTTGGCCGTCAACAAACTGAATGGGATTATTCGTCACGGCCCATTATGCCACGCCACCGCGGCTTCCCTTACATCACCTTTACATCCGACACGGCACCGATCCGCCTGGCAGATCGTCTTTTATGCAACGACGGCACAGACCGTCGACGACGACCTATGGGATTGGCCGCATGAAGACAAGACACGACGACAACAAACACGCAGATTTCAAGCGGCGAAAGGACCGTCTGTTCCGAGAGGGATTCGACTGGTTCTACCACATCCGTGATGGCCAACGGGGGCCATTCGCGTCGAAGCAGGCTGCGGAAGACGATCTGACCGAATACCTCAACACGCTCCGCTTCATCGAGGAAAACCCGGACAGCCTGCCGGACGATCTGGATGCGGACGAGATCACCCACATCGACATCAAGCCGCCACAGTACTGATTAATCCGACCCGGTCTCCAACTCCGCGGCAAGCGCCCTGATCTCCTGGTCCGCCTCCTCCTTCCCGGGCAGTGGTCGGTCGGCGCGACGATACCAGTAACCCGCGTTGGCCATGTCGCCCTCCAACATGTGCACGATGCCATGCGCCCAGGCACCGAGGCTGGATTCGTCGTCTTGAACGATCTCGTGGGCCGCCTCCCAGTCACCCGCCTGCAGCAGCTTCACCGCTTTTCTGATATCCATCCTGCTCCCCCACCGTTCGTCATGTGCCCTGGCGTCCGGGAGTTGCTAGACTCCCCGACCCTCAGGCGCTCGAGGAAACTATGGGAGAGCGGATGTCCGCCATCAAGCACTACCAGCATGAAGGCGAGTTCCGAATGCGGCGCGGCGCGATCAGCGCGCCGACCTTCGCCTATGAGACCTGGGGCGAGCTCAATGCGCAGGCGTCGAACGCCGTGCTCATCTTTACCGGCCTGTCTCCTTCAGCACACGTCGCCAGCTGCATCGAAGACCCCAGCTCCGGCTGGTGGGAGGACATGGTAGGCCCGGACAAGCCGATCGATACCAACCGTTACTTCGTCATCTGCATCAACTCCCTGGGCAGTTGCTTCGGCTCCACCGGCCCGGCGAGCATCAATCCGGATACGGGCAGGCATTACCGGCTCGACTTTCCGGTGCTCTGCCTCGAGGACATCGCCACCGGCGGCGCCCTGCTGCTCGATCATCTCGGCATCGACAAGCTGCACACCGTGGTCGGCGCTTCCATGGGCGGCATGACGGCGCTGGCGTTCTGCCTGCTTTATCCCGGCCGTTCGGAAGCGCTGATCGCCATCTCTTCGGCGGCGCGAAGCCTGCCGTTCTCCATCGCCATCCGCTCGCTGCAGCGGGAGATGATCAGAACGGATCCGGACTGGCAGGACGGTCAGTACGACTACGCCGCCGGCCCCACCAACGGCATGCGCCTGGCGCGGAAGCTCGGCATGATCTCGTACCGCAGCGCCGAGGAGTGGACCGAGCGGTTCGGCCGCGAACGCACCGCGGACGATCACGAAGGGCCTTTCGGCATCGACTTCGAGGTGGAGTCCTATCTGGATGCCCATGCCAGCAAGTTCATCGGCACTTTCGATCCGAACTGCTACCTCTACCTGTCCCGGGCTATGGACCTCTTCGACGCTACCGACCACGGCGGCAGCCTGCGTCAGGGACTGTCCAGAATCGATCTGGATCGAGCCCTGATCATCGGCGTGGAAACCGACTTCCTGTTCCCGATCGAGCAGCAGGAGGAGTTGGCGATCGGCCTGAAGGACTACGTGGCGGACGTTGCGTTCCGGCGCATGGACTCACGGCAGGGCCACGATGCCTTTCTGGTGGATATGGATCGGTTCCGGCCCGCCATCGCCAGCCAGTTCTGAGGCCTGGATCAGAGCGCCTGGCGCACCAGGCTGATGATCATCTCCGAATCGGCATAGCCGCCGAACAGCAACCGCCGCTCGGCACCCTGCTCGATGAGCACGTTCGGCAGCGCGTTGGTCCCGTACCGGCGCGAACCTTCGAACTGCACCTCGGCGAGCCTGGCCAGCTCAGGATCTTCGAGCTCGGCCGCCAGCTCCCCAGCCGCCCAACCAAACTCACGCGCCACCCAGTCCAGCACCTCCGCCGAGGTGATGTTGCGCCCCTCTTCGAACAGGCACTGCTGCAGCCGATGGAGAAAGCCGAAGGGTGCGGCTCCGGTCCGCCGCCGCAGCGCTTCTACAGCAATGCAGGCCAGCCTCGAGTTGTAGATGAAGCCTTCCGGCAGCTCGAATCCGAACGGCTGTCCCGTAGTTTCGTGCACTTCGGCCCAGAGCTTCATCAGATGTCGGCGGCCGTAGTCGCCGATCGGCTGGGTAGCGTGCAGGTTGATGCCTCCGAGCAGCAGATCGAAGCCGACTTCATCCGCCAGGTGATGGGCAGCGGCTTCCACCGCGCCGGACATCCCCCAGCACCAGGAACACATGGGGTCGGTCACGACGATGATCGTGGTGTTGCGTGGATCGGGAATGGCGGGCTCAGTCGTCGAGATAGTCCAGGTCGTCGTGCATGCGCTTCTCTTCCGCGCGTTCTTCGAGGGCGCGTCGAATCGCCAGCGATTTGGCGTTCTGCTCCTTCTGGCTCAGCGCTTCGTCTACGGCTTTGAGCTCGCTGGCCGTCTCATCGTCCAGATCGTCGTCGAGGTCGTCGTCGAGGTCTTCAATCTCCTCGTCCTCGCCGAGCTCAGCATCCTCACCGTCCAGCTCGGAATCGAGCTCGTCCTCAGTCTGATCCTCGAACTCTTCGTCGACTTCACTCTTCGATGATGCCACTAGACTCCCACCCTCCGACCAGATACGTCCCTGACCTGATGGCGACTTTTTTAGGACCGATACCGGGGGGTGTCAAGCGGTTTTGCAGCGCAATGAAAGCCAGCCGACTAACGGACCAGCGTGGGCGACCGGAAACGGCCTTACGGGCGATTATGGAATCAGCTGAAAAGGGGCAGCAGCAGGTAGCCGGTGAACACCAGCAGGGCGAAGACGCTCAGTTTGTCGAGGGATGCGAGTCTGCTCATGAGCGCACCTTAGGCAATCCCCGGGATTCGGTGAAGAATCGTTTTTCTCTATGGATATTCGGGATTGAGCTAATGCCAGAGTGGCCGCCTCAGTGAAAGTAGAGGATGACCATCAACGTCAGCGGCGCCGCTGTCAGCCAGAGGCCGATGCCGAGCCAGAAGGTCTTGCCACGAATCTCCTTCAGCGTCGCACGGGTCAGCTCGCAGCCCACGAGAAACAGGGCGCAGACCAGCAGCGCTTTCGACAGCTCCCCCGCACCGCTCATCACTACCTGCGGGAGCTCCATGAAGGTCCCCACCGAGGCGGCCGCGACGAACGCGAGGATGAAGCCCGGTACCCGCACCCGAGGCGCCCCAGGCTGCGCCTGGCTGGAGGCGATGACGCTGGCCAGCAGCACCAGCGGGATCAGCCAGAGGGTCCGTCCCAGCTTGATGGTGGTCGCAACTTCCGCCGCTTCGTCGCCGTAGATGGCAGCGGTTGCCACCACCGAGCTGGTGTCGTGAATGGCCAGCGCCGACCAGAGGCCGAACTCCAGCTGCGAAACATCGAGCCACTTACCGATGACGGGAAAGCTGAACAGCGCCACCACGTTGAGCAGAAACACCAGGCTCAGGGTGACCGCCGTCTCGTGCGGCCGGGCGCCGATGACGGGGCTCAAGGTGGCGATGGTAGTGCCGCCGCAGATCGCCGTGCCGGAGACGATCAGCGCCGATGGGATACGCTCCGACCGCAGCGCCTTGGCCAGCAGGTAGCCAACGCCCAGGGTGCCGAGAACAAACAGCGCCACCCCCCAGGTGTAGGTGGCGGAGAGTTGCCACACCGTCTGCAGGTTGAGCTTGAAACCCAGCAGGACGATGGCGGTCTGCAGGCAGTACTTGCTGAGCAGGCTCGCTCGAGGCACCGGCACCCGATTCAGGCTCAGGGCAATGACGCCGGCTGCCAGCAGCGCCACGGCCGGGTTGCCGAGCAGAATCAGCGGACCGATGGCAACCGCGCTGAGGATCAGCCCCAGGTTGCTGCCGGAAGTAATCGCCTCGCTAGAGCTTGGCATCCAGCTCTTTGGCGTAGGTTTCCAGGCCTTCGCTGATGGGCGCCATGGTGACGATGCCGGAAACGTTCTCGTTGACCTCGTCGAGGGGCACGCCGGCTTCCAGCTGCATCGCCCCCCAGAGGAGGCCTGCCCGGTTCCCGGACCGGCAATGCACGACAACCAGGTCGTCTGCGCCAACGCCGTCCAGCGCCGCCCGCAGCTCGGCAACCTGTGCGGAATTCACTGCGGCGGAAGATACCGGGATATTCGTGTAGGTCATCCCCATGGCGGCAGCAGCGGCAGCCTCCTCCGGAGCGCCCTCCGCTTCCGTACGCAGATCCACCACGTGCACCGCACCCTCATGCGCCGCCTGCAGGGCATCCAGATCAATCGCGCCGGCCAGCACCACGTTGGGCTCCACCTGGCTGAGATACTCGCTGTAGGCTTCTTCAGCCCCTTCCGCCCCCAGGGTCAGTGCCGGCAGCAGCAAAAGCAGGCTCGCGCTGACGAGCTTGCGGGCAAATCGAAATTTCATAGGCCCCCCGACCGTTAGACCTACCGGAAAGTTGGCCGGTAGGCCGGTGTTCTGAGAGAACTCAGGCAGCCACGCTCGCTGGCGTTGCTATCCCTGCCCCAGCCGAGAGATTAAAGGGCACGGCCACATCCAGCAATGCAGGTGCTTCCAGCCCGGCATCCCGCTTGCTGCGCATATCGACGAAGGTCCGCTCATCGGCGCCGTCACCAAAATGAATGTTCTCGGCGCGCTGCTCGGCCACTGTGCTCAGGTAAGCCGGTGGCCGGCCGCCCGGTCCGTAGTCATGGCCGGTAAAGAGCCGGGTGCGATCGGGCAGGCTGAGCAGGCGCTGCACAGACGCGTACAGCTCCCGGGCATCACCACCCGGGAAGTCACAGCGGCCGGAGCCGAAGTCCGGCATGAACAGCGCATCGCCGACGAACACCAGATCTTCGAAACGGTAGCTCACGCAGGCGGGCGTATGTCCCGGTGTGGCCAGGACCCGGCCGCTTGCATGACCGAGGCTGATGCGGTCGCCGGAGTCGAACAGGCGGTCGAAGCCGCACTCCGGTTCCGGCGCGGTCGGATCGATCAGAGCCCTCACCTCGCGAACGCCGGCACCGATGCCGCTCTGGGCGCAGACGAAGCGGGACTTGAGGTAGCGGGTGGCGGACAGATGATCGGCGTGCACGTGAGTTTCGAGCAACCACTCGACGATCAGGTCATTCGCCTTCACGAAGCTGACGATCTCGTCGGCACGCGTCGTGCTCGTGGTCCTGCTCTGCGGGTCGTAGTCGAGCACCGGATCGATGACGGCACAGGTCCGGCTGCAGGGCTCTACCACCACGTAGGTGTAAGAATGGGTCACTGGATCGAAAAACGGGGTCACCATCAGGCTCATCGCGCCACCTCTTCTGCTGAACTCGTGACGACACACGCGGCAGTCGTCTATCTCACTTTATTGCAGCAGCCGAGCCATTATCTCTCCAAATTAGCCATGCAACGGACGCTATGTGTGATTTTCTACCACCAACGAGCTATTTCTCGTGTATATTTTGCGCATGGAAGCACTCGATCGTATGGATCTGCGGATACTGACCCTGGTCCAGGAAGACGCCAGCCTGTCGAACGCAGAGATTGCGGAGCAGGTCGGGCTCTCGGCCAACGCCTGCTGGCGCCGGGTGCGGCGGCTGGAGGAGCGAGGGGTGATCCGCAAGCGCGTCGCCCTGCTCAGCCAGGAGCAGCTGTCACTGGATGTGACCGTATTCGTCGGTATCCGGACCAATGAGCACAGCGAGCAGTGGCTGAAGAAGTTCAGCGATGGGGTCGCCGGCATCCCCGAGGTGGTGGAGTTTTACCGGATGAGCGGTGATACGGACTACATGCTGAAGATCGTGGTGAAGGACATCGCCGACTACGACAGGGTCTACAAGAAACTGATTTCCGTGGTGCCGCTGCACGATGTCTCATCATCGTTCGCCATGGAACGGATCAAATCCACCACCGCGCTACCGCTAGGCTGAGCCGTCTGCCCGGTAGAACGCTTCGTTGCCGGCCATGAAGTCCTGAATCGAAGCGATCCCCCTTTCCTTCGCTTCGAACAGGCTTTCCAGATGTTCCCTGGAGTTGATGATGCCCATGGCGGCGACCTGCCCCGCCTCGTCGACCAGCACCGCGTAGGGCAACTTGCTGACGCCGTAAGCGCGACCGAGGGCTTCCGATAACGCGTAGTCGAATCCAGCCAGTTCCTTTTCCGCCGAAAACGCGAGGTGCGCTTCACGATCGTCTCCATCGCTGACCAGCAGCACGTCCAGCCAGGGTTCGGTGCCGGGCAGGCTGCCAAGCACCGGCAGCAACGAGCGGCTGATCGGGCAATCAGGGGCGATGAAGAGCAGCAGCTGGCTTTTCGCCCGGCCCTGCCCGCCAACGCTCAACGTTCGCTCCGCCAGCGTGGTGACTTCGAGCTCCGGTGCCGCCTGGCCCACATCCAGCACCGCGTTGACGGCCAACGCGCCCGCTGGCGCCACCCGCTGGTGCAGCGCACCGACCTGACGCGAGAGCAACAGCAGCAGGAAGGCCATGCCGAACATCAGCAGCCAGAGCGCGCCATGGGCAATCAGCAGGCTGCTCACGATTCCTGCAGCCGGGCGTGATTGGCCAGCAGCTGCTCGAATATCAGGTAAAACACCATGAGCAGGATCACCAGGGCGGCGACCAGCGCCCAGTGCAGCAGATCGGGAGGCCCTCCCTCCGGCTCGTGCGGCAGCGCCAGCAGCAAAAGACCGCCGTTGCGCAGCAGCAGCCAGCCGCTGATCGGCGTTGGCGCGTCTCCGCAACCGCAATCGATGGAGGTATTGCCCCGCAGCAGGTTCACCGTCAGCGCCAGGGTGTAGAGGATCAGCAGGCCGAAGGCGATGGAAACGCCGGGGCCCGTCGGCAACAGGATGGCCACGATGGCTGCCAGCTCCAGCAGGATCACCAGCGGCGCAAACAGGCCGAGCAGGCTTTCCGGCACCAGCTGATAGGCACCGAGCGAGGCCCTGAAGCGCGGATAGTCGCGGAGCTTATGGCTGACGCTGAGCGCGAACACGAGCGCCAGCGTGCTCATCGCGGTCATGTAGAAGATCCAGCTCAGCATCAATCACCCCGTCCAGCTGGGTTGATTGTTGAGTGACGCCCGTTGTTAGTCAAACCACCGCGCCCTTAGAATCTGCTCACCTTCAGCAGCAGCCCACACATGGATCCATTCTCACAGGCAGCACTGGGCGCCGTGGTCGGCCAGGTCGTCGGCCACCGAACGCTCGGCTACCGGGCAGCGCTCTACGGCGCAGCCGCAGGCGTGCTGCCGGATGCGGACGTGTTCTTCTCGATAAACGGCGATTTCGTGGACCAGCTTGTCAGCCATCGCGGCATCACCCACTCGCTGTTCTTTGCCCCCGTGGTCGGCCCTGTGCTCGGCTGGCTGATCTGGCGCTGGCAGTCCAGACGCGGCAAAGATCCGGGACCGCTCAAGAGCTGGATTCTGGTCATGACCCTTGCCCTGCTCTCCCATCCGTTGCTGGATCTGCTGACGCCTTACGGCACCCAACTGATGCTGCCATTCAGCAACGCCCGGTTCGCGATCAACGCCATGCCGATCATTGATCCGATCTATACCAGCCTGCTGGCGTTGGGATTACTACTAGCCTGGCTGCCAGCGCTTCGCGGTCGCTGGCCAACCACGTTGACCGCCTTGCTGACGCTGCTGATCTCCTCGACTTACCTGAGCTACGGCTGGCTGCAGGGCCTGCGCACGGAAGCCATCGCCCGCGACCAGCTCGCAGCACAGGGCGTAACGCCAACCCAGCTGGCCGCATTTCCAACGATCCTGCAGGTGCATCTGCGGCGGGTGGTGGCGCGCACGGAGACTGAGGATCGGGTCGGTTTCTACTCCACCTGGGCGCCCTGCGAGATCGAGTGGCGCACGGCGGAGCGACTCGCCGACCGGGATCGCCTCAGCCGCTTCAAGGCCACCCGCGAAGGCCGCGTGTTCGACTGGTTTGCGATGGGCTGGGCCCGTTACGACATCACGCCTACCGACGCGGGCGGGCTGCTCAGCGTCAATGATCTGCGCTACGGCTTCGATGACGACCCCCTCACCAGCATCTTCGCGGTCACCGCGGTCCTGGACCCGACAGACGAGCCGCTGCAGACGCTGGCGGCCGGGCGGACCGGGCCGCGGGATCCGGGCCGCCTATTCGACCGCCTGGTCGAAGACACTTATGCTCCCGCCTGTAGAATTTTCAGCCGAGCCGATCGCGATACCTGATGACTGACGACGCAAAACAACCTGGCCAACAGGAACAAGCAGGCAAACCCGCGCCAGGCGACTCGGAAATCCGACCGGCGAGCGGCCTGGACGTTGCCCTGACAATCGGCGTTACCGTGCTGCTCCTGGCGCTGTCTGTTCTGATCTTCGGCTCCGACTCTTCCAGCGGCGCTAACCAGATCGCCCTGGTCATCGGCACGGTGCTGGCGACCATCGTCGGCATCAGGAACGGCCACAGCTGGAAGGTGATCGAGCAGAACATCATCGGCGGCATCAGCACGGCGCTGCCGGCGATCATGATTCTATTTTCAGTCGGCAGCCTGATCGGCATGTGGATGCTCTCCGGCACCGTGCCGACCATGATCTACTACGGCCTGCTGCTCCTCGATCCCGCCATCTTCTATCCGGCTAGCTGCCTGCTCTGTGCGATCACCGCCCTCTCCATCGGCAGCTCCTGGACCGTGGCCGGGACCCTGGGCATCGGCCTGATCGGGGTCGCCGCCGGGATGGGGATCTCCATCGAGATCACCGCCGGGGCGATCATCTCCGGCGCCTATTTCGGCGACAAGATGTCGCCGCTGTCCGATACCACGAACCTGGCGCCAGCCGTTACCGGCATCGATATCTTCACCCACATCCGCTACATGACCTGGACCACGGCGCCAAGCTTCGTGATCGCCCTGATCGGCTTCTCGCTGATCGGCCTCTACTACAGCGGCGAAGGCGACGACGCCGGCCTGCAGGACACGCTCACGGCGCTGACGGCAAACTTCGAGATCAACGTGCTCATGCTCATCCCGGTGGTGGTGGTGGTCTGGATGGCAGCAAAAAAGGTGCCGGCCATTGCCGCCATCCTTACCGGCGTGCTGGTTGGCCTGCTCACTGCCCTGATCTTTCAGCGTCAGGCCGTCGCCGGCCTGGTTGCAGACCCGGCGCTCGGCCAGGGGCTGGCCACTGCCAAGGCGCTCTGGACCGTGCTGTTCGATGGCTACACCGCCAACACGGGCAACGACAACCTGGACAGCCTGCTCTCCCGCGGGGGCATGAGCTCCATGCTCACTACGGTCTGGCTGATCCTCACCGCCATGTGTTTTGGCGCAGCGCTGGAGAAGGCCGGCATTCTCGAACGCCTGGTGCATGCGCTGGTCGGCTTCGCGAAGAGCGTTGGCGCGCTCATCTCGACGACCCTGGCAACCAGCTTCGGCGTCAACGTTCTGGCCGCGGATCAGTACATCGCCATCGTCATCCCGGGACGGATGTTTGCAGACGCCTATCGGGAGCGCGGCCTGCACGAGAAGGTTCTGTCCAGAACCCTGGAGGATGGCGGCACCATCACCTCGGCCCTGGTGCCCTGGAACACCTGTGGCGCCTTCATGGCGGCCACGCTGGGGGTACCGACCCTCGCCTACCTGCCGTTCTGCTTCTTCAACCTGGTGAATCCATTCGTTGCCGCAACCTACGGCTACACCGGCTATCGGATCGCCCGGCTGGACGACGAGGCGCCGGAGAGCAACGCGGTTCGCGCCTGACGGGCACGCCGCTCAGCGATCAGGGTTCAGCCGAACGGCCTCCCGCAGGCCCTCGAGGATCAGGTCGGGCACCACCGCGTCGAAGATGCCCTGGTTATCGAACAGATGCGCGAAGCCACCGGTGCCGATCACGACCGGCGCATCCTCGGGGAAGGCTTCTTCGGTCATCCGGCTGACCAGCTCCTTCACCATGCCCACGTTGCTCCAGTAGAGACCGTTCTGAATGCTCTCCACCGTGCTGCGGCCGATCGCCGAGGTCACGGCCTGGATCTCCACCGTCGGCAGCTGAGCGGTCTTTTCCTCAAGCGCATCCATGGCCAGGCGCACGCCGGGGATGATGTTGCCGCCGAGGAACACCCGGTCTTTGGAGATGGCGCAGACCGTTGTCGCCGTGCCGAAGTCGATCACGATCAGGTTCTGTCCCGGGTACAGCTTGATCGCCCCCATGGCATCGGCAATCCGGTCCGCGCCCACCTCTTTCGGGTCCTTGTAGGCGATCTTCAGGCCGGTTTTGATGCCCGGCCGCATCACCAGCGGTTCGAGCGAGAAGTACTTCTGGCAACAGGAGCGCAGTGAGTAGAGCATGTCCGGCACCACCGAGCAGATCACGATGTCCGTGATCATCTCCGGCTCAACGCCGTTCTCGCGCAGGGCGCTGCGCATGAACACACCCAGCTCGTCCGAGGAGCTGCGCATCGTCGAGGTGCGCCTGAACTGCACCCATAGCTCGTCGTCGCGGTACACGCCGCAGTAGATCTGGCTGTTGCCAACGTCCAGGCAGAGCAACATGATCGGGCTCCAGAGCGAAAAGGGGCGCTAGAATAGCCTGATCGCAGCCGATTTGACGAACCAGGACCAAGGAACCTCCGCCATGAGATCGACCCGCATCACCCTCCTCACCACGCTTGCCTGCCTGGGCTTTGCTCCCTTTGCCTGCGCCGAAGCACCCTCGACTGACTCGGCAGCCGTGCCGGTGGCCGTCGTCATCAATCCCTACGCGGGAGACCGGGCCGGGCCGCTGCATGGCGATGATGCAGCGGCAATGACCCAGGGCGGTCTGGAAGCGGTGATCGAAGCGGCCGGCGGTACGGTCGCCAGGCAGCAGACGGTAGCCCTGACCGAAGAAGACATGAAGCAGTACGGCCAGTGGAACCGGTTCGGCCTGGCCAGCGGCCATCTGGCGGACATGACAGCGGCCAATCGCGCCGACGGCATGATCAACATGGGCTTCTACAACAACTGCGAGTCATTGATGGGCATGCTCGGCGGGCTTCGGCACTCCGCCAGCCCGCCGGCTCGGGTCGGCCTGATCTGGATAGACGCGCATGGCGACTACAACACGCCCGAGACGACGCTGTCCGGAATGCTAGGCGGCATGCCCGTCGCCATCGCCGCAGGAGACGGGCTGACCCGGATGCGGGAGCAGGCTCGCATGGATGTACCGCTGCCGAAGGAGCACATCGTCATGGTCGCGGTGCGGGATCTGGATCCTCTGGAGCGGGAGCGAGTCGAGCGGGATCAGATTCCGCAGATCAGCACGGAAGACGTTCGCACGCTGTCGGAGAATCTCCACGCACAGATGCGTCAGCTGACGGAGAAGACCGACATCGTCTACGTGCACGTCGATCTCGACGTGCTGGACCCGGCCGAGGTGTCGGGGCACCCGCTGACGGTGCCGAACGGACCGACCGGCGTCGAGCTCGGCAAGGCCATTGAGGTGATGTTCAGCTACCCGAAGACCGAGGCCCTGGGGATCGCTTCCTACCCGCATCTCGATGATCCCGGTCAGCTGACCCTGAAAGCCATCCACAAGATGGTCGAAGGCGCCATTGCCGGCATACAGGGACGGGAGTCCTAGCTGCAGAACGCCGCGTGCCCGGCGTGCCGGGCACAGGACGTGAGGCGGGTCACAATCTGAAAACTAAAAGGCCAATTCACCGCGCTGTCATAAAACTGTGACCTTGCGTACATAGACTCGCGCCCAATCACTGAACGGGCCGAAGCTTTGGCTTTCTTCAAGCAGCACAAAAAGTCTCTCAGAAGCACCCTGCTCACCGCCGCTCTGCTGGCCGCCAGCCCGGCTCTCTGGGCCGCTGGCAACACGGTTGATGCGTCCAGCGATCAGGGTGGCGACGGTAGGGTCAGCATCGAACCCTCGGACAACCTCTGCTTCGGAGGTCTGGAAGACGGCAAGATCATCGTCAGCGAGCCTTACCTGCAGAATCCTTACCGGGAGACCACCCGGCTCGGTTGCGAGGTGGATGGTGGCGCACCGGTGACCATGCCGGACCTGCCGGCACCGGACGCTGCCAAAACCCGACTGGCCTGATCAGGCGACGCTGAGCCCCGGCGCGTTCGGGGTCAACGCCGCTCCAGATCGCCGGAGCCGCTGATACGGCTCGTCACCTCGGGGTCGCCCTCGTACTCCACGTTGCCTGAGCCGGCGATCCGCACGTCCAGCGTCTCGATGGCCCTGACCGCCACGTCTCCTGAGCCGCTGACCGAAACCTCCACCTGCTCAGCCTCGAGCGACGTGCTCTCCACGTTGCCGCTGCCGTTGACCGTGATGCTGAGCTCATCCGCCTGGCCCTCGAGCGCCACGTCGCCGGATCCGGTTACTCTGAGGTCCACCGCCGCAGCCTCCAGCTGCTCGACGTTGAGGTCGCCGCTGCCGGAGACCCGGACGCCGAGCTCATCTACCGTCATCGCCGGCACTTCGATGTTCGAGCTGCCGCTGATCGTGATGGCGAACGAGTCGCTGTCGATCGCATCAGTTGTCACATCGGCGCTGCCGGACATGTGCAGCCCCTCCAGCGTGCGGTAAGTGATCTGAATGCGGATTGGTCCCGAATCGCGCCACCAGCTGCCACCGTCTGTCTGACGGATACGCAGGACACCGTCGTCCACCTCGGTGACGATTCTCTCGAGCGTCTCCGGCTTGGCCTCGATCTCCAGACGTTCATCGTCGCCGCGAGTCAGGCTGATCCGGCCGGAGATGGAGGCGCTCACCTCGCTGAATGCCGAGACCGGCCGTACCTCCTCATCGAGCTCATCCGACGCAGCAAAGCAACCAGCGCTGGTCAGCACCGCAAACGCCATGAGCGTGCTTGAAGGCAGTCTGATCATGAATTTTTTGAACACTGTTACAGTTTTACCTTTACCCCTCAGCCGCTAGAATACGCCAAATTTTCGGGGAAGCTCGCGGGATGGATCAGTACGGTCACTTCATCAGCGGCGCGCGCGTGGACGGCAAGTCCGGTCGCAGCGCCGACGTTTTCAACCCTTCCACCGGCGAGGTCAAAGCTCAGGTGGCGCTGGCCAGCGTTGACGAGATGAATCAGGCGGTTGCCGCCGCCCGGGTGGCACAGCTCGAGTGGGCCAACGTCAACCCGCAGCGCCGGGCTCGGGTGATGTTCAAGTTCAAGTCCCTGGTGGAAGCGGACGCGGACAACCTGGCCCGTCTCCTTTCAGAAGAGCACGGCAAGGTCATCGCCGACTCGCATGGCGACCTGCAGCGCGGGCTCGAGGTCATCGAGTTCGCCTGCGGCATCCCGCACCTGCTCAAAGGTGAGTACACCGAGGGTGCCGGACCGGGGATCGACGTGTTCTCCATGCGGCAGTCCCTGGGCGTGGTGGCCGGCATCACCCCATTCAATTTCCCGGCCATGATCCCCATGTGGATGTTCGGTCCGGCAATCGCCTGTGGCAACGCGTTCATCCTCAAGCCCTCGGAAAAAGATCCTGGCGTGCCGCTGCGTCTGGCTGAGCTGATGATGGAAGCCGGTGCGCCTGAAGGCATTCTCAACGTGGTGAACGGCGACAAGGAGGCGGTAGACGCCATTCTCGCCCATCCGGACATCCGGGCCGTGAGCTTCGTCGGCTCATCCGATATCGCCCAGTACGTTTACGCCAACGGCACGGCCAACGGCAAACGCGTGCAGGCCATGGGTGGCGCGAAGAATCACGGCATCGTTCTGCCTGACGCGGATTTCGACCAGGCAGTTAAAGACATCGTTGGCGCCGCCTTCGGCTCTGCCGGTGAGCGCTGCATGGCGCTGCCCGTCACCGTCGCCGTCGGCGATGGCACGGCGGAGCAGCTGATCGAGCGGCTGCTGCCGGAGATCGACAACATGCGCGTCGGTATCTCCACCGACGAGCAGGCACACTACGGCCCCGTGGTCACCGCGGCGCACCGACAACGGATCGTCGACTACATCCAGATGGGGGTGGACGAGGGTGCGGAGCTCATCGTCGATGGCCGCGAATTTTCGCTGCAGGGTTACGAGGACGGTTTCTACATCGGCCCGACCCTGTTCGATAAGGTCACCGCGGACATGCAGTCCTACCAGGACGAGATCTTCGGGCCGGTGATGCAGATCATGCGCTCCGACTCCCTGGAGGAGGCCATCAGCCTCCCCTCTCAGCATCAGTACGGCAACGGCGTCGCCATCTTCACCCGGAACGGCAAGGCCGCCCGCGAGTTCGCCCAGCAGGTGAACGTCGGCATGGTGGGGATTAACGTGCCCATCCCGGTGCCGGTGGCTTATCACACCTTCGGCGGCTGGAAGCGCTCGGCGTTCGGTGACGCGAACCAGCACGGCATGGAAGGCGTGCGCTTCTTCACCAAGATCAAGACCGTGACTCAGCGCTGGCCGGAAGGTGACGTGGCCGATCAGAGCTTCGTGATCCCGACGATGCAGTGAGGCTGAGCGCAGCGCATGGACTACCGACTCACAGAGGAACAGCAGGCCATCGTCGACATGGCCGACCGGTTCACGGCGGACGAGATCTCACCGAACGCCGCTGAGTGGGATGAGTCACATATCTACCCGCGCGAGACGATCAGAAAGGCGGGCGAGCTCGGGTTCGGCGCCATCTACCTGGATGAGGCGCACGGCGGCATTGGCCTCGGGCGTCTGGAAGCAGCGCTGATCATGGAGTCCATGGCCTATGGCTGCCCTTCCACATCGGCCCTGATTTCCATCCACAACATGGCCACCTGGATGATCGCCCACTTCGGCGACGAGGCGTTGGGCAAGCGCTTCCTGCCCGAGCTCACCACGCTCGAGAAGATGGCCAGCTACTGCCTGACCGAGCCCTCAGCGGGTTCTGACGCTGCCTCCCTGAAAACCAGAGCGATCCGCGATGGCGACCACTACGTGCTGAACGGCGCCAAGGCATTCATCTCGGGTGCCGGTGAGAACGAGCTCTACGTCTGCATGGTGCGCACCGGCGCCGAAGGTCACGCCGGCATCAGCTGCCTGGTGGTGGAGAAAGACACGCCCGGGGTCAGCTTCGGGGCCAACGAGCGCAAGCTCGGCTGGCATTCTCAACCCACCGCCATGGTCACCTTCGACGATGCCCGGGTGCCGGCCGCAAACCTGGTAGGCAAGGAAGGCGACGGCTTCAAGATCGCCATGGCCGGCCTCGATGGCGGCCGGCTCAACATCGGGGCCTGCTCCATCGGCGGCGCGCAGCGCTGCCTCGACGAAGCGGTTTCCTACGTGAAGGAACGCCAGCAGTTCGGTCAGGCCATTGCCCAGTTTCAGAACACTCAGTTCATGCTGGCAGACATGGCCACCGATCTGGCGGCGGCCCGATCACTGCTGCACATCGCTGCGCTCAAGGTCACCGAAAACGCGCCGGACAAAACCCACTTCGCCGCCATGGCCAAGCTGCACTCGACGGATGCCGGCTTCAGGGTTGCAAACGATGCGCTGCAGCTGCACGGCGGCTACGGCTACCTGATGGACTACCCGATCGAGCGGCTGCTCCGCGACCTGCGGGTGCATCAGATTCTCGAGGGCACCAACCAGGTCATGCGCATGATCATCGGCCGGGAACTGCTGGCCTGAGCAATCGCCGGGCTCAGGCGGGCTGAAAGACGGTGCCGCCGTCGATCTTCAGGATCGCACCCGTAGTGTAGCTGGACGCGTCGGAAGCAAAATACAGGGCCGCGCCGACCACCTCTTCTGCCTGACCACCCCGTGCCAGAGGAATGTTCTCTTTTGCGTTCTTCTCGAACGCCTCCATATCCCAGGCTTTGCTGATGTCCGTCAGGAACGGACCCGGCATGATGCAGTTCACCCGCACCTTCGGCGCGTACTCGCGAGCCAGACCCAGGGTCAGCGCGTGCAGGCCAGATTTGGCCATCCCGTAGGGCAGCTCGTTGGGCGTCGGGCGCACGGCCGCGACGCTGCTGACGTTGATGATGGAACCGCCGTCCGCGGCGGCCATCTTCTCACCGGCCAGCGCCGAAAGTCGGAACGGGCCCTTCAGGTTCACGTCGAGCACCTTGTCGTAAAGCGCCTCGGTAACGTTGGTCAGCTTGTCGTACAGCGGCGACATGCCGGCGTTGTTCATCAGCACGTCGAGCCGACCAAAGCGCTCCTCCGTCAGCGCCAGCAGGCGCTCATTGGCCTCCCAGTCACCGGCGTGATACTGCACCGGCAGCGCCGCAGCGCCGCTGTCAGCCTCGATTTCCTCCGCCAGCTCCTCGCAGTTGTCGAGCTTCCGGCTGGCGATGACGACGCTGGCCCCCGCTCTGGCAAACGCCAGACAGACCTCCTTGCCGATGCCGCGGCTGCCACCGGTCACGATGGCCACCCGTCCTTCCAGATTGAACAGATCCTGGCTCACGATCCCACTCCCGCTACTGATCCAGGGGCGGCTTCTTGCCCAGCCCCTTGATGATCTGCATCCCCTCCGGGTCGACCGCCATCTTGTGCACGATGTAGTTCTGGGCGTGCGACAGCTGCTGCAGAGACATGGCGCTGCGCAGCGCGTTGTAGAACCCCTGCTCGTCCTGGGCCTGGTTCACTGACTCTTTCGCCGTCTTCAGGCCCATCATCGGCTGCACTGCCACCTCTTCCGCCAGAGCCATGGTTTCTTCAGTGAGCTTGTCCGCAGGCACCACCCGATTGACCATACCCATCTCGCGGGCAACCTTGGCGGTGATGCCACGGCCGGTGAAGAGCATTTCCTTCGCCTTGCGCACGCCCACTTCCCAGGGGTGACCGAAGTACTCGACGCCGTTGGCACCGAAGGCGACCACCGGATCAGAGAAGGTTGCGTCTTCCGCCGCAACCACCAGATCACAGGGCCAGACCAGCATCAGGCCGCCGGCGATCACCTTTCCCTGAACCTCCGCGATCAGCACCTTGGGGATGTTCCGCCAGCGCCAGCAGAGGCCGAAGTAAACCTCCTCCTCGCGGGCCCAGTGGCCCTCCATGCCCGGCGCGGAGTAACCGCCCCACTGGCTGATGGCGTTGGCCTTGAGATCGAAGCTGCCTCCTGCCAGATCATGACCGGAGGAAAAGTGCTTGCCGTTGGCGGCAAGGACGATGACCCGCACCTCATCATCTGCCACCGCCCGATCGAAGGCGGCGTTCAGCTCGTAGAGCATCTGGTAGTTCTGAGCGTTGGCCACCTCCGGACGGTTCAAGGTCACCCGCGCGATCCGCTCGCCGACCTTTTCGTACAGCACCGTAGGCGTTTCGTCGCCCGATCCTTCTCCCGCTTTCGCCGACTCCGTTGCCTCGCTCATCACTCGCTCCCAAGTACTTGTCCGACGCCGGAGTGTAGCCTGACGCCCTGCAGGGGTACACTGAGCCAAGATGACTCGAGCCAGCACCATCACCCTAAAATCCCTTCTGTTCTGGGTGGCGATCGTCAGCACCGCAACCGTCGCCGCCGAGACCGCCAGCGAGGCGGAACCCGCCCCCCTAGACGGCACGACTGCAGACAGGATCGTCGCCTTCGGCGACGTGCACGGCGGTGCGGAAGAGCTGAACGCTCTGCTACGGAGCCTGCCGGTGATCGACGAAGCCGGGAACTGGATCGGCGGCGCCACGCGCCTGGTGAGCCTAGGCGACCTTCTGGACCGAGGCCCGGATTCTAGAGCCGTGATGGATCTGCTCCGGAAACTCGAGAGCCAGGCAGCGGCCGCCGGTGGTGCTGTCCATCTGGTGCTCGGCAACCACGAGCTGATGAACCTGACCGGCGATCTCCGCTACGTATCCGTCGCCGAGTACGCGGCCTTTGCAGCCGATGAAGACCCAGGCGAGCGCGCCCGCGCCTTCACCCGGTTCAAGGCCGAGCTCGAAGCCGCAGCGCCGCCGAAAAGCCAGACCCACACCCGAATCTCCCGCCCGAAGCCTCCGGAGGTGGACGCCCAGGCGGCATTCGACGAAAAATTCCCGCCGGGTTACTTCGCCCATCGGGCCGCATTCGCCGCGGATGGCGAGTACGGCAGCTGGCTGCTCAGCAAGCCGCAGATCCTCGAGCTGGACGGGATCGCTTTCGTCCACGGCGGGCTCTCCGACGAGTTCAGCCGAACCTCCATCGAATCGTTCAACGCGCAGGCAGGCGATGAGCTCAGGGCCCTGCTCGACGCCGGCAACCGGCTGGTGGCTGCGGGTCGGCTGTCACCCTGGCAGGACTTCGTCTCCAGCCGGGCAACGGACGGCCTGGCATTGCCTGCTTCCTTCAGCAGCCTGCGTGCGTCTCTGCAGTTCGATCCCATTGGCCCTGCCTGGTACCGCGGCACTGCCGGCTGTCATGGCCTCATCGAGCGACCGCGGTTCGAAGCCGTGCTGGCGGCCCGAGGCCTGTCCCGGATCGTGATGGGACACACGCCAACCAACCCCCGGGTGATCCAGACCCGCTTCGAAGATCGAGCCATACTGGCGGATACCGGCATGTATGCCGACTACTACCGGGGTCGGCCAAGCGTCGCGGTGTTCAGTGACGGAGACCTGCGCACCCTGACGCTGACAGCCGACGGCCGGCTGATCGAGATGAGGGCGCAACCTGCGATTGATCTGCGCGCCGGCGACCAGGCGCAGTGGCTGGAGAATGTCGCCGAGGCGCTTGCCGGGATCACCCTGTCCTCCGGCAAAACCACCCCGGTCGAAGCCAATGCACGGCGCCTGGAAGTCACCTGGCACAGAGGCTCCAAGCGCGAGCAATCCGCCCGGTTGGCCGCCTATGCGCTGGACAAGCTGTTGGGCTTCGGTCTGGTTGCACCGGTGCTGCTCGTCGAGCAGAACGGCAGAACTGGCGTTGCCGAGATCCTGCCGGCCACCACGTTGTCTGAAACTTCCCGGGCGACCGGGAACGTCTACCGACCAAACTACTGCATGAGCGTCGGCGACGACGCCAGCGCGACGGCCAACGACTTCGATCTGCTGCTGATCCTGGATGCGCTGATGGGGAAGGAAAATCGGGACGGCAACAGCGTCGCCTACGACCGGGTGACCTGGCTGATGTACATGACCGAACACGAGAAGGCCTTTCCCCGGCACGACCGCCTGCCGCGTTATATGGCCAATCAGAACATCGCCATGCCCCCGCTGGTCCAGGCCCGGATTGCCGATCTCGACGCAACGGCTTTGAGTGAGGCGCTGGGGCAGTATCTGGACGAACGACAGATTGAAGCTATCCTCGGTCGACGGGATCGGTTGCTGGAAGGCCAGACGCAGCCGGACTGAGTAGCGGCCAAGGGGGGATGGGGAATGAGAAAGTCGAGCCGGGTTACTGCGCCGCTGCTGGTGATCAGCGCCTACTACGCGCTGCTCTACGGTCTCTTCCAGGGCGCCACCTGGCTCTACCCTGGGCTTGCACCCTATATGCCGGTGGGTGGGATCGAGGAACTCGTCGGCCGCGGCGCCGACACCTTCGAGCAGATGGAGATCATCAGCTCCGCTGCGTTCACCAAAACCACCGCGCCAAGCCTGGCCATCGCCATCGTCTGCGCCACGGCCCTGATGGTGCCCATCTCCTGGGTGTACTTCATCACCACGCGGGATAATCAGATCGATCGGTCGTTCGCCCAGACCATGCTGATTCTGCCCATCATCGTCGCCGGCATTGCCAACATCGTTCAGAACAGCATTCCGCTGGCGTTCAGCCTGGCCGGCATCGTTGCTGCCGTTCGCTTCCGCTTCACCCTCACCGATCCGGCGCACACGCTGTACATTTTTTCCGCGATCACGATCGGTCTCGGCGCCGGCATCGCCGCCATCGGGGTTTCGGCCCTGATCTCTGTCGGCTTCGTTTACGCCACCCTGCTGCTCTGGCGGCTGGACTACGGCAAGAACCTGAACACGCCTTTCTACTCGTTCCTCACCGGCAGGGACTACGGAAACGAAGACGATTGAACGTCACTCGACGCCATCGGCTGGCGCCGAGCCGAGGCAGCCTGCTCGGCACGGCAATGATCAGCGCCGCGGCCTGCCTGGCTGCCTGCGGCAGCGCAGCAGATGGGACTGAACCAGCCGTGGCCACCGACGACGCGTTCACAATCACCGGCCGCACTTACCGCGCGCAGGATGCGGTCCAGTATCAGCTTCCGGCCGTGCTCAGAGAGATTTCGGGCCTGACGCTCGACGACGCCGGGCGCCTGTACGGTCACGATGATGAGCAGGCGGTCGTCTACCAGATCGACTACCAGCATGGCCGGGTGCTGAAGCGCTTCGCGCTTGAGGGCAACCCGAAAGCCGACTTCGAAGGCATCGCCTGGCTCGAAGGACGGCTGTACATGGTGACCAGCAGCGGCAGGCTCTACGAGTTTGCCGACGGGCCCGCCGACAGCTTCGTTCCCTATCAGCGCCTGAGCGCAGGCCTCGACTGCGAGGTGGAAGGCCTGACCGGCCATCGGGGCCGGCTGCTCGCTGCCTGCAAGAACCGGCCGAAAGGGAAAAAAGCGCTGCACTTCCATGACTGGTCCCCTGGCGCTGACGGGTGGTCGGAGAAGCCTACTATCAGCATCAAACGCAGCCAGTTCGACGCCCTGTTTGCGACGCTCGGAACGGAGCGGCCGGACAAGTTTCAGCCGACCGCCATCACCTCAACCCCTGAGGGCCATCTGCTGGTCATCGCCGGCCCGCAGAAGGTGCTGCTAGAATTCACCTCAGCCGGCGTGCCAGTGGCCGTGGCCGGGCTCGATCCGAACCGCCACAGTCAACCGGAGGGGATCGCCATAACAACTGACGGCACGCTGCTGATCGCCGACGAAGGCGACAACAGAGGCAGCAACCGCTCTCCAGGGAGGCTCTCGATCTACCGACCAGATTCCATCACCAGGCAGCGCCAGTGAGCTCCGGCCGGACGCTGATTCTCGTCCACGGCCGCGGCGTGCAGCCGGATGCCGACAGCCTGCTGGCCGACTGGCAAAGCTGCCTTGCGCACGGGCTCTCCCGGGACTTCGAGGTGGGACTCGACGACGTCCAGGTGCAGCTCGTCTACTACGGCGACAGGATCGAATCCCTGGATCCGGACAGAGACAAGTTTGATCCGGTGCTCGATCGCGCCGATCGTCAAAACGCTCTGGAAGCCCTGGCTGGATTGCGCAGCAAAGACTTCCGTCGCGCTCGCTACGAATCGCTGCCCGGCCAGTCGCCGCTCAAGGAGTTTCTGGCCGATCTCGGCGTGCCGCTGACCCGGGCGCTGGGCCTGGCCAACAAGCGCCTCGCCCACTTCTACCCGGAACTCACCGCCTACTGGCAGGACGACGAGTTGGCCGCAGATCTGCGCAGCCGCCTGACCACCCCGCTGATCGAAGCGCTGCATCGCGGCGACCACATCATGGTGGTCTCGCACTGCATCGGCACCGTGCTGGCCTACGACGCGTTCTGGGATGCCAGCCAGGCGACCACCTCGGCGGAGCAGCGTGTGCACAGCTGGCTGACGCTGGGGTCACCGCTGGCGGACGACGACGTCCGCCGCCGGCTCGGAGGCCAGCCGTCGGGCTTTCCCAATCTGCTCATCAACTGGTTCAACCTGGCGGCGGAAGACGACCCGATCTGTCACGACGAAACGGTTGCCAACGACTTCAAGGCCATGCTCAGCGAGCGCCACATCAGCCGGATCCAGGACTACCACATCTACAACCTGGCGGAGCGCTACGGGTGCTCCGATCCGCACGACGCCTTCGGCTATCTGAGCCACCCGCGCACTACATCGCTCCTGAACGACTGGCTCAACGCGGCGCCCGGCACTTGAGCTCGCGCTCGCGCCGGCGCGGATCGTTCAGCACAGCGTAGTAGCTGGCGACGTACTTCAGCGCGGTGTCCTTCGCCCGCTGGCTGAGTGCTGCTTCCTCCCTGATGAGCTGCTCGATCTCGCCGCGCCTGTCCAGAGTGGTGGCGATCGCCGCCTCGAGGTGCTCGGGTGAGCGACAGAAGCCGCGATACACCCGGTCCCGGAAGGTACGCTGCCCGAGCTCGGCGGCAGGCTGACCGTTTGGCGGGTTCACCAGCCCGGTTCGGTCGAAATCGTAGGGAATCGGGGTGTAGACCGGTGGCTCCCGGTCATCCTCGCCAAACAGCACAGCGTTGTGGCAGCAGGTATCGTTCTCCGGCGGCGCGATGAACGAGAAATCCGTGTTGCTCACCATGTACTGAAAGAGCTCCGCGATGGCCGCCTGGCCTGGCTCCAGCGAGTCCCGGGGTATGCGGTCAGGCGGGTCCTGCACTTTCAGATCCAGTCGTTTTGCCAGCCGCTTCTTGTGCTCGATAAAGAAGCCATAGCGAACCGTCGGCTTCCCCTTCGAGTCCGCCTCCTGGAAGCTCACCTCGAGCAGGCGGACACGAAAGCTCGCATCGCTCAAGGTGTTGAAGATCCGGTAAACCAGATACTCCTTGACGATGTAGTCCTGGAAGCTCTTCGGCGATCGGCAGTAGGTGACCATCTTCACCTTGTTCTGCTTGGCGAACACGGTGCCTTTGACGGACTTTTTGTCGAAGTGCAGCCAGAGCGGCGGGAAGGTGCAGACCTCCCGGTCTCGCCTGGATTGCCCTCGCGGCTGCAGCTCCACCTCGAGGGTTGCCTCCGCGCCCGTCGAGTCGGTGTAGGTCAGCGTGCCGGGCCGTCGCTCCCCTTCCTCCGCCTTGTCCCGGCCGAGCGCCCTGAGCGGCCCCTCGATGGTGATCTTCATCAGCTCGTTGCTCGAGAACAGAGGATCGGCATCGGCCGCTCGTGCGGCCATGGTGGCAGGCAACGTCAGGGTCGCCGCGATTGCGGCCAGGGTCAGGAACCGTGCTCGAATCATCGGGTCTGAATCCTCGTAACTTCCCTGAGGGAAGGTTAACCTAAACCGCTTGAGGAGGAGCAGTTACACATGGATGGTTTTGAAGAGGAGCGAGACCACAGAGCGGTCGTGCAATCGCCTGCGGACGGCGCCGGCGTCAATCGACGGGAAGCGCTGAAGGCCACCGGGCTCGGGCTCGGCGCCGGTCTGGCCGGCAGTTCTGCGCTGGCAGCAACAAACGTGGCAGCGTCCGACGACAATCGGATCCGTGCCTACGGCACCCTGGGCCGGACGGGCATCTCCATCTCCGATATTTCTTTCGGTTCCAGCCGGCTGCGGACAGGCAGCGAGGATCTGGTCAGACACGCGCTCGATCGCGGCGTCAACTACTTCGATACCGCCGACAGCTACACCAGCGGTCAGTCTGAAACCGTGATCGGACGCGCCCTGAAAGGCGATCGGGACAAGGTGGCGCTGGTCACGAAAACCAAGGTCTGGGCGAACGATGATCGGCACAGCATCATGCGGGCGCTCGAGGGCAGCCTGCGGCGGCTGAACACGGACTACGTCGACGTCTTCTTCAATCACGCCGTCAACGACACCGATCGGCTTGACAACCCGGAGTGGTACGAGTTCGTCGAGCTGGCCCGCAGTCAGGGCAAGATTCGCTTCACCGGCCTGTCCGGACATGCCGGGCGCCTGGTCGACGTGATCGACTACGCGGTCGACGGTGACCTGGTGGACGTGCTGCTGGTCTCCTACAACTTCGGCCAGGATCCGGCGTTCTACGAGTCTCTGGTCCGCGACTTCAACCGCATCGCCACCCAATCAGGCCTGCCTGGCGCCCTGGCCCGAGCCAAGGCCAAAGGCATGGGCATCGTCGCCATGAAAACGCTCATGGGTGCGCGCCTGAACGACATGCGGCCGTACGAGGACCAGGGCGCAACCTTCTCGCAGGCGGCTTTCCGCTGGACCCTGTCCAATCCCGACGTCGATGGCCTGGTCATCTCGATGACCGGCACCCGGCAGATCGACGAGTTCCTCGGAGCCTCCGGCACCGGTGCGGTCAGCAGCACCGATCTGTCCCTGCTACGTCGTTACGCCAGCCTCAACGGCACCTCGTACTGTCGCCAAGCCTGTAACGACTGCGAGGGGGCCTGCCCGTACGGCGTCCCGATCGCCGACGTGCTGCGCACGCGGATGTACGCGGTGGACTACGAGGACGTGCCATTTGCCCGGGCGGAGTACGCCGCCCTGGAAGGCAGCGCGGAGGCCTGCCTCAGCTGCTCCGGCGCGCCCTGCGCGTCCGCCTGCAGCCACGGCCTCGACATCGCGGCCTGGTGCGCGCCGACCCACCGGATGCTGGCCTGAAGCAGCAGTGCAACCGAACACGCTCGTCTACGACTGCTTCAGCGGCATATCCGGTGATATGCACATCGGTGCCATGCTCGATCTGGGCGTGGAGGCGGACTGGCTGACTGAGGCGCTGAACCGTCTGCCCATGGCCGATGAGTTCACGCTGGAGGTCTGCAGGGATGCCAAGCATGGTATCTCCGGCACCCGTGCAACGGTCAGGCTCGATGCTGAGCCTGGACATCATCGCCACCTCAGCGACATCGAGCAGATCATCCGGGCCGCCGACTACCCGGAACGGGTAACCACCCTTGCCGAAGCCATCTTCCGGCACGTCGCCGTGGCCGAAGCGAAGATTCACGACAAACCGATCAACGAAGTGCACTTCCACGAGGTAGGCGCCACCGATTCCATCGTCGACATCGTCGCCGCGGCGCTGTGCTTCGATGCGCTGCAGGTGGAGCACGTCTACTGCAAAACCCTGGAGCTCGGTGGCGGCATGGTGCGCTGCGCGCATGGGCTGATGCCGGTGCCGGCGCCGGCCACCGCCGAAATCCTGGCCGGCGTGCCCTGTCGCTATGACGGCATCGATCAGGAGGCGACCACGCCCACCGGCGCCGCCATCCTCAAAGAGGTGGTGCAGAGCTTCGCCGCGCCGGTCGGCTTCAGCGCTGAGAGAGTCGGCTACGGGGTCGGCCAGAAAGACTTCGACATTCCCAACGTGCTCAGGGTCATGCTGGGTCACTCCGAAGGCGAACAGCCCACTACGACCACCGAGCTGGAAGTGGAGCGCAACCAGGAAATTCACTGCAACATCGACGACATGTCCGCGGAAGCCTTCGAGCCGCTGATGAACCAGTTGCTGGCTGCAGGGGCGAGAGACGTCTACCTGACCCCGATCATCATGAAGAAAGGCCGCCCGGCCACCAAGGTTTCCGTGCTCTGCGTGCCGGAGCTGACAGCCACCCTGCAGCGTATTCTGCTCAGCAGCTCCACCACCATCGGCGTGCGGGTCACCGATGTCAGCAAGCGCATGCTGCCGCGCGAAGCCCTGGAGGTCGCGACCAGCGTCGGGACCGTCGCCGTGAAAACGGTCACCCTGCCCGACGGCAATAGGCGCTGGAAAATCGAGCACGACGACATTGCCCGGCTGGCCGGCGAGCAGGGCGCAAACTATCTGGAGATGAGCCGGCGGCTGAGTGCTGAAGTGGCCGCCTTGCTGGATCAGCCAACGGACAGCCAAGAATGAACCTGAGTGAAATACTGGCAGCTTTTCGCGCCGGGGAGCTGGATTCGAGCGAAGCGGAGAACGCGATCACAGGGCAGTTCTTCAAGGACCTGGGGCACAGCACGCTGGATACTGACCGGTCCCGACGGACCGGCAACCACGAGGTGATCTACGGCGAGTTCAAGACACCTCAGCAGATCGCCGATCTGGTTGCCGCGATGCGTGGTGAGCAGAACGTGCTGGTCACCCGGACCACGGCGGAGGCGTTTGCTGCGGTGCAGTCGGTGCTGCCTGACGCCCAGTTTCATGCTGAAGCGCGCCTGATCAGCAACATCACCCAGCCCGTTCCGCAGAAGTCGACCCAGGTGGCCGTGGTCACGGCAGGGACCAGCGATCTGCCGGTGGCGGAAGAAGCCGCCCTGACAGCCGAGTTCTTTGGCTCGCCGGTGCTCCGAATCAACGATGTGGGCGTCGCCGGTGTGCACCGACTGCTCGCTCGAACAGAGGAGATCCGATCCGCCAAGGTGGTGGTGGTGGCCGCCGGCATGGAAGGCGCGCTGCCTTCGGTGGTCGGCGGTCTGGTGGACAAACCGGTGATCGCCGTGCCCACCAGCGTCGGCTACGGCGCCTCCTTTTCCGGTATCACCGCCCTCCTCGGCATGCTCAACAGCTGCGCCAGCGGGGTCAGCGTGGTAAATATCGACAATGGTTTTGGCGCGGGCTTTCTCGCCAACATGATCAACGGGCTCTGATCGGGCTCCAGAGGATTGAGGAACTGAAGGCAGCACGATGCTGAATCCGGAACTGAACGAGAAGTACGAGCGGCTGCAGGCGATCATCGCCGACTACGGCCGCGTCATTGTCGCCTTCTCCGGCGGCGTCGACAGCTCGCTGGTGGCCTACGTCGCCGGTCAGATGCTCGGCAGCGACGCGCTCGCGGTGACCTCCGGCTCGAAAAGCCTGAAGCGCAGCGATCTGGCGCTGACCACCGAGCTCGCCGAGAAGTGGGGCATGTCGCATCGGGTCATCGTCACGGACGAGCTGTCGAAACCCGACTATCGCGCCAACCCGGTGAATCGCTGCTTCCACTGCAAAACCTCTCTGTACGAAGCGCTGGCCGATATCGCCGAGGAGCATGACGGCGCCACGGTGCTGAACGGCACCAACTGCGACGATCTGGGCGACCATCGGCCGGGGCTGATCGCAGCGGACAACCACGACGTCGGCTCGCCGCTGGTGGCAGCCGGCTTCAACAAGGCCGACATCCGGGCGCTGGCGGATCATCTCGGCCTCGACAACGCAGCCAAACCCCAGGCAGCCTGCCTCTCCAGCCGGTTCCCCTACGGCAGCCACATCACCGAGGAGCGCCTCGAGCAGGTGGAGCGAGCGGAAAACGTTCTGGCTGAGCTGGGATTCAGCCAGTTTCGGGTCCGGCACCATGAGGAGGTGGCCCGGCTCGAGCTGATGCGTGAGGAGATGGACCGGGCCCTGGAACTGTCCGAGGAGATCGAGCAGCGCATCCGCCAGTGCGGTTTCAAGTTCGTCGCTCTGAACCTCACCGGCTTCCAGTCCGGCTCCCTGAATCAGGGCATCATCAAGCTGAAGCGGGTAGGCAACTAGTCAGACAGGCTTTAGCTAAGCTGCGTAAGCAGCTGAAATGTAACTGTTTACGTACCCGAGACACCCCTCTGCCCGACCCGGCGTATATTTCCTGGTCCTTCCACGTCGTTTCTCTGGGGGAACGGAGATGGACCGCAACACGAAGTTGCTGATCATGGCGGCCCTGGGACTGGCCCTGCTCGCCTCCTACTCGGCTCAGGCGCTGGTCGCTTAGCGCACTCAGGCCACGCCTAACCAGCGGGCACCCGGGTGCTCGGATCGTAGGCGTTGAGAAAAGCGTCCGGCATCCGGGCAGGCCTGCCGTTCTTCAGGTTCATGCAGACGTAAACCACCTCCCCACGCATGGCCACCTGGCCGCGGGTCCGGTTAATCAGCTGAAAACGTCTGGTGGCCCGCAGCTTGCCATCGTTGGCTACCAACCAGTTCCCCACCAGGATCTCATCCCCCTCGTAGCAGGCCGCCAGGTAGGTGAGGTTCAGGTCGCGAACCGCCATCCCCCGCTCCATCTCGACGCACTTGGCCTCGCCGTAGCCGAGCGCCTCCGAGTGCGCCCAGGCGCAGGCCTCGAGCCAGCTGAGGTAAACGGCGTTGTTGACGTGGCCGTACGAATCGATGTGTTCCGGGACCGCCTTCACCTCGATCACGAAGGGGTCCGGCAGATCCCATTCCGGTAGCTCAGGTATTTCCTCACCCATCTTCTTCTTGCTTCCCTCGCTGCTCACTCTCTCTCCGGCAGCTGACGCACCGGAAGGCGTACGGTAATGCCATCCAGATCTTCCGTCATGCGGATCTGACAGGACAGCCGGCTGTCGGCAGCCACGGCTTCGGCGAACGGCAGCAGCTCCGCCTCGTCCGGGTGTGGCGGTGGCAGCCGCTCGAACCAGGGTGCGTCCACGTAGCAGTGACAGGTCACGCAGGTGCAGCCGCCGCCACACTGGCCGATGATGCCCGGAATGTTGTTGTCGAGGGCGCCGTCCATCAGGGAATCGCCCAGCGCCAGATCGACGCTCTCCCGGCGCCCATCCGGCCCGACGTAGGTCACTCGCGGCACCTCAGACGGCCTGATAAACTGCTCGGCTTCGCCCGCCCGTGGGCCTCGCTAAGTCAGCATTGTGATACTTGATCTGCACACACACTCCATCAAGTCCGACGACGGCCGGGCCAAGGTTGAAAACTACTGCCAGTGGATCCGCACCCGGGATCTTCCCATCGACGGCTTCGTGCTCACCGAGCACCGTCAGTTCGATCTGGAGTCCGACTACTCGGCCCTTGCCGGTGAGTTCGGCCTGACCATCTTAAAGGGTGCGGAAGTGGAAACCGAGTACGGCCACGTGCTGGTGTTCGGCGTCACAGAGCCGCTCATGGCGGCGTTCGACTTCGGCGACATCCACCTGCCCCTGGCCAGAGTGATCGAAGCCTGTGCGGAACATGATGCCGTACCGGTGCCCTGCCACCCGGGCCGCACCCGGGTCGGGATGAGCGCGCACCTGGAAGAGCACGGGGTGCCGGAAGGCGTGAAGATCGTTGAGATCTACAACGGCGGCAGCCGCGACAACGAGGATCAGGTCGCTCAGGACATGGCAGCCGAACTCGGCTACCTGGGCATCGGCGGCAGCGATGCGCACATCGTCAGCCATGTCGGCCGCTGCGCAACGCAGTTCGCGGCACCCATCACCTCTGAGCAGCTGCTGGTGGAGGCCCTGAACGCCGGCGAGTTCGAAGCCATTACCTACCGGGAGGCCATATGAGCGCGCTCGATATCGATGCGCTGCGCGACGAGTGGATCGGCGTGCAGTTCGAGGAGAAGGAATTCGAGATTAATGCCGACGCCATGGCGGAGTACGCCAGGGCCTGCGGCGAGGTGGCGAGCGCCTACACAGATCCCAGCGACCCTGACTTCCAGGCGCCACCGACTTTTGCCTCGAGCCTGCAGCGAGGCCGTGGCCTGCCCGAGGACTTCCCGCGGATGCCGGGCCTGGGGATGGACGCCGGCAAGGCCGTCGAGGCGTTTGCGCCCATCCGACCGGGCCCGAAAACCAGCAAGACGCACATGCACGACATCTACACCAAAACCGGACGCTCCGGGCGGATGATCTTCCTGGTGGTCCGCATGGCGCTCTACGACGACGGCGGCGCTCACCTGGCCAACGCCGACACCCGGGTGGTGATCAGGGAGAAACCAACCGGAGACGACGCATGAGCATCCAGAAAGTCAGCGACGTGGAGTTCGGCGAAGACCTGCCGGTGTTCGACCCGGACACCACCCTGGACAACGTCATCCGCTTCACCGAGGCAGCAGGCTGGCGTGGGCCCCGCTTCACGGACCACGAAGCCGCCCGCAAAGAGGGTCTGCCTGGTGCGCTGGTGCCGGGAATCATGAGCCAGGGTTTTCTCTGCGCGATGATCCACCGCTGGGCGCCACCGGCGAAGATCATCGAGGTGGACACCATCTTCCGCGCGCCGGTGATCGTCGATCAGACCTATCACATCAACGGCGTGGTCACGGACATCGATGAGGATGCGGGACGGGTGGAAGTGGACCTGACGGTGACCAACGACAAAGGCGAAACCCGCGTCTTCGGCACCGCCAAAGTCGACCTGCCGACGTCCTGAGCCGAGGATGATCAGTCCCGAGTACGTCCGGCTGATGGCGGCGTACGGCAAGTGGCAGAACAAGAACCTGTTCGAGGCGGCGGACACGCTCAGCGACGCCGCGCGACGGGAAGATCGCGGCGCCTTTTTCGGCTCCATTCATGACACCCTGAATCACCTGCTCTGGGGCGACCAGCTCTGGCTGCACCGGCTGGCAGGCACCCCGGCGCCGCGCTCACCGGACATTCCCGGCTCGACCGGCCAGCATGCCGGCTGGATCAGCCTGTACACCGATCGGCTGAAAACGGACGGCGAGCTGAGCGACTGGGCGGAGCGCGTCAGCGAGGCGGACCTCGAGGGTGAGCTCGGCTGGTACTCAGGGGCGATCCAGGCAGATGTGGTGCGGCCCCGCTGGGCGCTGGTCATTCAGCTGTTCAATCACGGCACCCACCACCGCGGGCAGGTGCACAGCATGCTGACAGCGGCGGGCGCCAGGCCCGGCGATACCGACGTGCCGTTCATGCCGCAAAGCAGCTACGACTGGCCCTGAGAGTCCGCTCAGACCGGTGCGAACAACGGGACGCTGAGCTCCTCATAGGTTTCCCAGACCACCCTCACCCGCTGGCCGATCTGCAGCGTGCCGGGGTCTGCGACGCCGGTGATGTTGGAGAGGATCCTCGGCCCTTCCACCAGGTCGATCCAGGCCACGGCGTAAGGCACCTGAGTGCGGAAGAACGGGTGGTAGCTCTGCCGGACGATGCTGAACGTATAGATCGTGCCCTCGCCGCTGGCGGCCTGCCAGGTCAGGTTCGAACCGAGGCAGCTGGTGCAGTGCTGCCTGGGGTAAAAGACGATCGCGCCGCAATCGTCGCAGTGCTGATAGCCGAGCACGCCATCTCTGGTCTTGCGCCAGAACTCAGCCGTATCCGGCTCATCGGTTCTGGGCAGGGGCCGACTCGGCGTTCGTTTCTCCTGTTCGCTCACCTCAATCCCTCCCGAGCACAACGGTGCCGGCACAGTGCCGGGTGCCGAGCATGCCGCCGTTTCCGTGGGCGACCGCAAGCTTCGCATCAACAACCTGGGAGCAGGACTCGCCACGCAGCTGGCGGGTCGCTTCCAGCAGCAGAAAGATGCCGCGCATGCCCGGATGGTTCGAGGACAACCCGCCACCGTCCGTGTTCAGCGCTGGCCCGTCCGCCTGATCGAAACGCAGACGCCCGCCCTCGACCCAGGCACCCCCCTCGCCTTTGCGGCAGAAGCCCAGATCTTCCAGCAGCGCCAGCACGGTGATGCTGAACGAATCGTAGATCATGGCGATATCGATCTCCTGGGCGCTGACGCCGGCCTCACCGAACGCCTGCGGCCCGGACTGTACGGCCGCGCTGGTGGTGATGTCACCACCGTTTTCCGGGTACTTCGTTGCCTCACCGGTCCCCAGTATCCAGACCGGCGGTTTCGCGCAGTCCCTGGCGACCTCAGGCGAGGCGATCACCACCGCCCCACCGCCGTCCGAAATCATGCAGCACTCGAGCAGGTGCAGCGGATCGGCAATCATGCGCGAGCCCACCACGTCCTCGATGGTCGTCTCGCGGATGTCCAGAAACTCCAGGTCCTGCATCGCCTGAACCGCTTCAGGGTTGCGCATGGCGTGGTAGCGGGTCGCGACTGAGATCTCTGCCAACTGCTCCGACGTCGTGCCGTACTCGAACATGTGCCGTCTGGCGACCATGGCGTAGTTGGCAATCAGCGTCATGCCGGTAAACGCCTCCATGTTGTCTGCCGGGTGGACACCGGCCGCCCGGCCGCCGGCACCAATCCTCTGCATATCGCTGTGGGCGGTGGAGCCGTAGGTGAGAAGCGCCACCCGGGCCTTACCGGCGGCGATGTCCCGCTTCGCGTGGGCCGCGTGATATTCATACGAGCTGCCCCCGACATTAGTGGTGTCGATCACGTTGGGCTTGAGGCCGAAGTACTCAGCGATGGTCAGGCCAGCCATGCCGCCGCCTTCGCCGGCGTCGTAGATGGCGTCCACGTCCGACCAGCTGAGCCCCGCGTCCTCGAGCGCCCTGGCTGCAGCGCTCGCCTTGATCTGCAGCGGGCTGAGCCGCCCCTCCACATCCCGTGACGGGTACTCGTGGATGCCGACGATGGCCGCATCCCGCGTTTGCTTGCCCATGCCCCTGCGTTGCCCCGCTTCCTGCCCTGACGAATCAGTCTAACGGTGAAAGCCTGCCCCGACCAAGGTAGGCTAGCGGCAACGAGAGGCATACAGCAGGGACGCACAAAGATGGCAGACATCGAGAAAATTCCGTTCGGCAGCACGGGTCACGACTCCACCCGGCTGATCTTCGGCGCCGCCACCCTCGGCGGCATGCGCCAGGAAAAAGCGGACGACGTGCTGACCATGATGCGCAACGCCGGCATCAACCACATCGACGTGGCGCGCAGCTACGGCGAGGCGGAGGTTCGCCTGGCCCCGTTTCTGGCCGACCATCGGGCCGATTACTTTCTCGCCACGAAAACGGGTGAACGCTCCGGCGCCGGCGCCCGGCGCCAGCTCGAGGAGTCGCTCGAGCGAATGGCCATCGATCAGGTGGATCTGATCCAGCTCCACAACCTCACCGATCAGGCGGGCTGGGAAGAAGCCATGTCCGCCGACGGCGCGCTGGCCGCTCTCGACCAGGCGAAGCAGGAGGGCTTGGTGCGCTTCATCGGTGTCACCGGCCACGGTACCTACGCGCCCGAGATGCACCTGAAGAGCCTGGCGGAGTACGAGTTCGCCTCGGTGCTGACGCCCTACAACTTTTCCATGTGCCAGAACCCGCAGTACTTGACCGATCTGAACGCACTGATCAGTCGCTGCGACGAGAAAGGGGTGGCGGTGCAGACCATCAAGGCGGTGGCCCGCCGCCGCTGGACGGATGACGATCCGAGCCGGCGCTTTTCCTGGTACATGCCGCTGGAAGACCCGGAGGCGCTGCGTCGTGCGGTCGGCTATGTGCTCGGCCGGCAGGGGTTGTTCCTGAACACCACCAGCGACGCGACATTGCTGCCGGCGATCTACGCCGCGGCAGCCGAGCGAGCGCCCTTACCCAGCGACGCGGAGATGCAGGCGGACGCCGAAGCTTTCGGCATCGAGCCGCTGTTCATCCGCGATCAGACCGACGACGTGCGGGTGGCCTGAACCGCTTGCTCCGCGGAGCGTCTTGAGGACGACCCCTCAGCAATCTCCGCCTGCCTGGTGCAGATAGTCTTCGAGCCGCTTCCCGGCCTCGTCCGGAAAGGTCGAGTTTAAAACGTTCAGGGTGCTGATCCGGTCGATGCGAAAGCTCCGGAACGCCTGCCGCAACTCGCACCAGGCGCCCAGGGTCCAGGTTTTGCCCCAATACAGGAGCGTCAGCGGCCAGACGATCCGCTCGGTGCCCTGCTCCGCAGCATCCCGGTAATCGAGGAAGATACGGACCCTGCGATTGATCCCATCCCGCACCTCGCCGAGCATCTCGGTGGTCTGCTCGTTCATGTTGGTGTCCGGGACCACCAACCGGTGAGAATCAAGCGCCGGTCGCAGCTTCTCCGGCAGCACCGCGTCCACCTTGGCAAGGATGCTGTCAGCAGCCTTCGCCATCTCCGCGTCGCCCCAGCTGCGGGCCACGTCCGCACCGAACACCAGCGCCTGCAGCTCCTCCTCGTTGAACATCAGCGGCGGGATCTGGTAGCCGCGACGCAGCACGTAGCCAACCCCGGCTTCGCCCTCGATGGGCACTCCGGACGCCGCCAGATCCTGGATATCCCGGTAAATGGTGCGTTCCGAGACTTCCAGGCGCTCGGCCAGGGCCTTGGCGGTCACCACCCGACCCCTGCCGAGCAGGAGCACAATCTGAAACAGTCTATCTGCTGGGCGCATGGAGCCTCTCACTTGACCACTGCCACGAGCATAGCACCGGCAAGTGCCGCTGCTGAGGGGATTTTCGCCGTCCTGCTGACATACCGTTGTCAGCAATCTACGCATTTTCTGGGGTCTTCGAAGGGCCTACTGACACAAAGCTGTCAGTAGCGATCAGCTATGGTGTCATCACCAGCGAACGGAGGCGAGGCAGATGAGAGAGCAAGGGAAGCGTCAGATCAGGATCAGTTTCGCCAATCGCCTGACCGGACCGTGGCGCCGTTTTGTCCGGATCCGGGCCATGAGCCGCAGCCAGCTGGCGACAGCCTGGCAGCAACCGCCCGCACCCTGCCGCCGGGAGGCACAGGGCACGGGTTGATGGCTCCGCCTGCCTCGGGCGAGGCAGGCAGCCAACAGGGGCTAGGCGTCAGCCCGCGGCGTTGTAGCCGAGCAGCGCCTTGGTCTCGAGGAACTCCTCCAGACCCCACTTGCTGAACTCGCGACCGTTACCGGACTGCTTGTAGCCACCAAAGGGCGCGCCCGGATCAACACCGGCGCCGTTCAGGTGAACGTTACCTGCCCGGATCTTCTTGCCGACCTCGGCCGCATGCTCGAGGTCACCGCTGGAGATGTACGCTGCCAGCCCGTAGACCGTATCGTTGGCAATCTCCACTGCCTCTTCCTCATCCGCATAGGGAATGAGAGAGAGCACCGGGCCGAAGATCTCCTCCTGGGCAATGGTCATGTCGTTGCTGACATCCGAGAAGATGGTCGGCTTCACGAAGTAACCACGGTTGAGCCCATCCGGACGGCCAACACCACCCGTCTGCAGCGTCGCGCCTTCGTCGATGCCCTTCTGGATCAGAGCCTGCACCTTGTTGAACTGAGTCTCGGAGACCAGCGGGCCGATCTGCGTTTCCTGATCGGTCGGGTCACCGACCTTGATCTGCTCAGCCGTCGCCTTGGCGATGGCAGCCGCTTCTTCCATGCGGCCGGCAGGAACCAGCATCCGGGTCGGCGCGTTGCAGGATTGACCGGTGTTCATGCAGACACCGAAGGTGTCGCGGGCGATGGCTTCGGGGAAGGTGGCATCGTCGAGGATCAGGTTCGGCGACTTGCCGCCCAGTTCCTGCGCTACCCGCTTCACGGTCGTGGCCGACTCCTGAGCAACGGAGATACCGGCCCGGGTCGAACCGGTGAACGACATCATGTCGATGTCAGGGTGCGAAGACATGGCCACACCGACGTTCGGGCCGTCACCGTGCACCAGATTGAACACGCCTGCCGGCACGCCCGCTTCGTGCATCACCTCGGTGAAGATCACCGCGTTCAGCGGTGCGATCTCAGACGGCTTCAGCACCATGGTGCAGCCGGCGGCGATAGCCGGGCCCACCTTGGCGGCAATCTGGTTCAGCGGCCAGTTCCAGGGCGTGATCAGGCCGCAGACCCCGATGGGCTCGCGGACGATCTTCGCAGTGCCCGCGTCTTCTTCCCACGGGAAGTTCGACAGCGCGTTCAGCGCGTACATGAGGTGGCCGAGGCCTGCGGGTGCCTGAGCGGCGGTTGCCAGGCCGATCGGCGCACCCATTTCCTGGGAAACGGTCGCCGCGATGTCGCCCATGCGCGCCTTGTAGCACTCGATGATTCGACCGAGCAGCTCTGAGCGCTCTTCCACGGTGGTCTGCGAGAAGGTCTTGAAAGCCTCTTTGGCGGCTGCCACGGCCTTGTCCACGTCTGCCTTGCCGCCCATGGCGATGCTGGCAATCGCTTCTTCCGTAGCCGGGTTGATCACTTCCAGCGTCTCGCTGGTAGAGGGCTCAACCCACTCGCCGTTAATGTAGAACTTGTTGGTGTTTTCCATCCTTTCCTCTAGGTGTCCTCTGAAAAAATCTCTTATCTGGCCGTAAGCTGGACCGGAAGTTCCAGGTAGCCCTTCACGAAGCTCGAGCGTACGCGAACAGGTTCGCCCACCACCTCGACGTTCGCGAAACGCTTCAGGATCTCGTCCCAGGCGATCCGCAGCTGCATTTCCGCAACCCGGTTACCCATGCAGCGGTGCAGGCCGAAGCCGAAGGCGATGTGCTTGCGGGCATTCTCGCGGTCGATGATGAAGTCGTCGGCGTTCGGGAACATGGCCTGATCCCGGTTGCCGGAGACGTACCACATCACGACCCGATCCCCTTCCTTGATCTGCTTACCGCCGAGCACGGTGTCCTGGGTTGCCGTTCGCCGCATGTGCGCCAGCGGCGTCTGCCAGCGGATGATCTCGGAAACCATGTTCGGAATCAGGCCAGGGTCCGCCTTCAGCTTGGCAAACTGGTCCGGGAACTGATTCAGAGCCAGCACGCCGCCGGACAGCGAGTTGCGGGTGGTGTCGTTGCCGCCAACGATCAGCAGCACCAGGTTGCCCAGATACTCCATCGGCCGGTTGACCAGGTCACGGGTTGCTTCGCCGTGCGCGAGCAGAGAAATCAGGTCGTTGCCCGGTTCCTTCCTGCTGGCACGCTCGTGCCAGAGGCCGGTGAAGTACTCCAGGCACTCGAACATCTCCGCCCGACGCTGCTCTTCCGATTCGACGATCCCGGAGGCTTCGTCCGCCGTGGTCACGTCAGACCAGCGGGTGAGCTTGCGCCGCTCCTCCCAGGGGAAGTCAAACAGCGTGGCCAGCATCTGGGTGGTGAGCTCGATGGATACCCGATCCACCCAGTTGAAGGTTTCACCGACCGGCAGCGAGTCGAGAATCTCGCAGACACGCTGGCGGATGATCGGCTCGAGCGCTGCCAGGTTTCGCGGCCCCACCACCGGCGAGACAACCTTCCGCTGCTCGTCGTGCTGCGGCGGGTCCATGGCAATGAACATGGGCAGCACAAAATCATCGTCCGGATCGTCGATCACGATGGTCGGCTCGGACGAGAAGACTTCGTGGTTGGTGTCCACCTCTTTGATCAGATCATAGGTGGATACGGACCAGTACGGCCCGTTGGCGATCTCCGGCTCCGCGCAGTAGTGCACGGGGGCTTCGTTGCGCAAACGCTCGAAGTAGGGCCAGATCACGTCGTTCTCGAACAGCTCACCGCGCGCCACGTCGAGCTTGTCGAGCGGCGTGCTGTAGGCTTCCTGGCGTGCCGCTTCCAGCGCGTCGGCCGGTGCGGACAGGTCTATCGCTTCACTCATGGTGCTTCCTCCGTTCGGGAGAGGCAGTGGTTACATCTGGAATTCCGGAACATTCACGACCAGGCCATCCAGCTCGTCCCGCACCGGGATCTGGCAGGACAGACGTGAGTGCGCCTCGCGCTCCGGGTTCAGATCGAGCATGGACTCCTCGCGATCGCTGGGCCCACCGACCTTCTCCCACCAGGCGTCATCCACCACTACGTGACAGGTTGCGCAGGAGCACTCTCCGCCGCAATCCGCATCGATACCCGGCACCAGGTTGTCGATCGCCGCGTTCATGACCGAGGTGTCATTGTTTGCGTCTACGACGTGCTCCTGGCCGTCGTGGGTGATGAAGGTAATCTTCGCCATGAAAAACTCCTGAACTCTCTTGAAAAGAGCGGCCTCCCCGCTCGCTTGGTTTGGTAGCGCAGAATGCGCAGTCTTAAATCGGAACCGCGGATTGTAGCGGGATATCAAGCAATTGCGACCCGCGCGAAGAGGTGATTTACCACCCTCCGGCGGGTTCTGATATACGGGTAAACCCTAGGAAGCCGTCAGGACGCCTCGGCCTGGGACTTCAGGTACTGATACAGCTGCCGGTCGTGCCGGGAGGTGGCCGAGAGCCGGCCGGGACGCACAAAGGGTTCCCAGCGCGGCTCGCCGCCCACCGGCTTGTCGCCCATCACCGTCACCCGCTGAATGACCCGCTCGCCCTCGAAATCGTTCAGCACGAAGTGCTGGGTGCAGCGGTTGTCCCAGAAGGCAAAGGTGTCCTCCCGCCACTGATAGCGCACCGTGAACCTCGGGTTGGTCACCCAGCGGGTCAGGTGGGCGAGCAGCGCGTCGCTCTCGTAAGCGTTCATCTCGACGATGCGGCGGGTGAAGTGCTCGTTGACGTAGAGCGCCTTCCTGCCGGTTTCCGGGTGCACGCGAACCACCGGATGGATGGCCATCTGATCAGGCCGGTTGTGCGGCAGCGCGTCGTGCAGCGCGGTCAGCCCGTCGCAGAGGCTCTGCATGGGCGGCGACAGCTCATCGTAGGCCTGGTAAAGGCTGGCCCACATCGTGTCGCCACCGGTCTCCGGGCACTTGACCATGTGCAGGACGCTCATCAGCGCCGGATCGTCCCTGAAGGTGATGTCGGTGTGCCACTCATCGGCGACGCCGCCGTGGGTGGCGGCCAGCTCGAACAGCTCGGTATGCGGCGTGTAGGGGTTCTTCAGGTGCGGATGGCCCTCGAGCTCGCCGAAGCAGCGACCGAGCGCCACATGTTCATCCACCGACAGCTTCTGATCAGGGAAGAAGATGACCAGGTGCTCTCTGAGCAGGCCCTTTAAGGCGTCGATCACCGCATCGCTCTGGTCGCGCAGATCGGCCCCGGTGATTTCGGCCCCTAGCGCCGGCGCCAGCTTCCTGACCGTCCAGCCCGCAGGCAACGCTGCATCCGTCATGTTCGACCCCTTCGAATTCCCCAATCACTGTCACCGGCTAGTGTCGCGCCCGAGTCGGACAAGCACAAGGGCGGGCCCGGTTGCGGTTGACCCGGAGGTCCACAGCGCGGACGATGACCTTATGGACATCCGACGCCTGCTCCTACTGACCGCCGCCGCGCTGGCCCTCAGCGTTGCTTTGCCGGCCGCCGCCTCCTCGGCTACCGATCAGCGGGCCCGGATCGTCGAGTCCAACCTGAAAGACCTGTCCGCGGCAAACGACGCTGCCATCGCCCGCCACCGGCTGGAGCCGAATCGGGAGCTGGACGCCATGGGCAGCTCGAGGGTTGCTCTGCGCCCTGAGCAGACGCCCTCGGTGGATACCCGCGTCGGGCAGGACGTGCAGAGCAGCCTGCATCGGCTGCGCCGGGAAACGGTCAGCAGCCAGACCGCTGACGGCAGGAAAGCCCGTGTTGAGGACAGCCTGGACCGGGCTGCCCGCCAGGACCCTTAAGAACTAACGCCTGGCACCCGCCTTTATCCACTGCAGGAAAGCGCTGCACTCCGACTCGCTGAGCGACGCCGGCAACGAGTGGCCGATGTGGAAGCTGACTTCCGGCACGCAGGCCTGGGCGTACGGCTCGCTGCCTTGCGCATCCTCCGGGCGAATCCAGGCTGGAATGCCCGGCCCCGGCGGCTGAACCAGCTCGTGCCAGGTCGCGCAGCGCAGCGCCGCAGCTCCTTTTTCGCTCAGACAGTCAGGGTAACGATCGGGACCCGGCGGCGTGTTCAGGCTCCAGGGACCGTCGGCAACCCCCTGCACGTGGCACTCGCCGCAGCGGGTTTCGAGCAGCTGATAGATGGGGTCGAAGCCGAGGGAACCCTCGGCGGCAATGCCGGCTGTCGGAACGACAGCCGAGCTGAATAGCAGCCAGGCCCAGAGCTGGGCACGGGCCATTACCAGGGCTTAGCGCTCGTTGGGGTCGCGACCATCCCGCGGCGCACCGGTCCCCGAAGAGCCCATGAAGATCTTCCGACCGTCGGTAAAGGTCACGTCCCGACCGTTGGCCCGATTCGACCGGTCTTTGCTCTGGTAGCCGTCGACGACGATCTCCGTCCCAGGCATCAGCGAGTCCCGGGTCAAGCCGCTGCGCAGCAGGGTGTTCGGGGTGCCACCTTCCACCATCCAGACTTCCTTGCTGCCGTCCTCGTTGGTGACCTCCATGTGAATCCAGGTGTGCGGGTTCACCCACTCCACCCGAACCACCGGGCCACGCAGCACCAGCGGCCGGTTCGGATCAAATTCCGCACCGAACGCGTGGTGCGCCAGGGTCGGTGCAGCGCCTGCCAGGGCCGCCAGGGCGATGCCAACCGCGCCGATGCGAACGGCGCTTCTGGACCTCAGATCAGACGTCAGATACTGCTTTAACATGTTCATCTCTCTTACTTATCAGACACTTAAGTCTTAATTCCGTTACGGATTCTATTCTGCCTCGAGGGTCAGTTGCCACCGCCGCCAACGCCTGGGGCATCACCCTGCTCTGCCAGCGCCTCAGCCTCCAGGATCCGAGCGCCCTTGAGAATACCCTCCATGGCGTAGTTGCCCTCGTGGCAGGCGTACTCGTATACCCGATCGTCAGTCGCCGGCCACGGGTACTCGCCGCCCCAGGGTTCGCTCCAGACGTTCGGATCATCCACCATGAAGCTGTAGATCAGCGTGCCGTCGGCGGCAAAGCGGAAGCGCTCCACCACGTGCAGATCCCGGGTCGCCATGGACAGCGCCGGCCGATCGGTGAAATTCGTGGTGTCGACCACCAGCGTATCCCCTTCCCACCAGCCGATGGAGTCGCCCAGCCAGCGCCGTACTTCCGGCGGCGCGTGCTCGCTGTTCATGCGGATCACCCTGGCGTCGTGCACCATCTCGACCAGAATCATCACATGATCGGGCGTCTGCACGATGCGCTTGTGGTTGTTGTACAGGGTCGGCAGCATCGGCGGCCCACCGGTGGAGCCGAAGCCAAGCAGACAGCGATCGGACAGCGTTCGGCTTTCCGGTCCGTCGTAGGGACCCGGCCCGTCCAGCTCCAGCCACCAGGCCTCGCCGCGATTTTCTCGGTAGAACGCTCGTCGGGCAGCGGCGCGCTTCTTGGCATCTGCCGTCATCTCCGGGCGGCGACCATTTTCCGGCGTGGTCAGGATCGAGGTCCGGTACTGGCCATCGATCCGGATCGCCGTCTCGCCGTTGTCGATCCAGAAGGTGTTGTAGCCGCCCACGTTGCCGGCCGCACCGGTGGAACCATCACCGCCGGTCGGCGGAGCCTCCCGGTTGGGGTCGCTGTCCTCGTTCTGGGCCGCCTTGTAGGCCGCCAGCTGCTGGGCCGCGGCCTCAGCCAGCTCAGGCGTCAGCACGAGCTCATTGCCGTACTCACGGGGTCGCTGCAGCGGGGTGATGGTTGCGGTGTCGTAGGTGCCGGTGAAGTCGGGACGATCGCCGCTGTCGGCGTGAAGCGTTCCGGACAACGCGCCCATCAGGCCTATCAAGGCGATCGAACCGGCCGCCGATGCCTTGCTAACTAGTCTGCTCATGCTTCCTCCCATCGTCTTCAGCCACGCTCGGCTCAGTCAAGCGGGTTCCGCCGGTACTCGCCGTAAAGCAGCTCTTCCACGAACTCTACGCACTTGAAGTCCATCAGCTGCGCATTCGGCTCCATGCGTCGATACAACGGCATCTCGATGGTCCAGGGCTCGGTGAAAGTCTCCGGATCTTCGATGGTCGCCTCGTAATGCAGGTGATAGGGGCTCATCGGCGTGTAGCGTTCGGTCACCTTCAGCTTCCAGCTGGTGTGGTTGCCCGCCCGGTCGAGCCAGGCCTGGCCGTGAAAGCCGGTGGCTTCCACTACCAGGGTGTCGCCTTCCCACCGGCCGACGGACTGCCCCATCCAGGAATCCACCTGCGGTGGGCCTGGGTCTTCCATGTAGATATCCCGTACCGCGCCAGCCCACTGATAGGCGATGAAGATGTCCTCCTCGCCCTGGAATATCTGAAACGGTTGCGGCATGTAGGTTGCGCGCGGCACGCCCGGCATGTAGCACTTCACCTCAGGGTCGAGCTCAGCCCAGTTCGCCTGGTTGGCCTGCTTCTTCTCCAGCCCTTCCGGCGTGTAGGGAATCTTGCCGCCACCCTTGATGACGCCCATGCCCGGGGGTACCGAGCCCACTGCGCCCATGGCCAGCACGTTTTTCGCCGGCACCGGGCCGTGCGGCCCTTCCCGCTCCTGCAGCGCCGAGCGCGCCATGTGCAGCTCGAGGTCGTAGTTTGCTTCGTTCATTGCCTGCCAGATCCCGTTCAGATCCGGGCGCACGCCGTCCGGCCCGCGCGGCGCCACGTATTCGGCGGCGCTGACAAGCGGTGTCACGACAAGCGCAATCACCGCAACGAGTAACTTCACACTAGGACGCATAGTCTCCCCTACTTAACCAATCAATGCTGAATCAAAGAAGTATATTAACCAGCAATGCGGATTACTGGATAGCACCATGAAGCTGGACGGCATCACCTGCCTCGACCTCTCCCTGTTTCTGCCCGGCCCCACCGTCAGCCAGATCATGAGCGATCACGGCGCCCGGGTGATCAAAATCGAGAGCCTCGGCGAAGGCGAGCCAAACCGTCACATCGGCCAGCGACGGGGTGACGAGAGCGTCTACTTCTCCTGCACTCATCGCGGCAAAGAGAGCCTGACGCTGAACCTCAAAGCCGCCGAAGGCCTGGAGATCTTCCTGCAGCTGGCGGCGAAGGCCGACGTGGTGATCGAGTCGTTTCGTCCCGGGGTGGTGCAGCGACTGGGCGTCGACTACGACTCGGTGCGCAAGGTGAAGCCGGACATCGTCTACGCGTCGATCTCGGCCTACGGGCAGTCCGGACCGCTGGTCGAAGACCCCGCCCACGATCTGGCCGTGGAGGCCATGTGCGGTTTGCTTTCGAACAACGTCGATGCCGCCGATCGACCGGTGATGCCCGGCATGCCTTCCGGCGACATGCTGGCGGCAACCCTGACCCTGTCCGGCATCCTCATGGCGTTGCTGCGCCGGGCGCAGACCGGCAAGGGCGACTACGTCGACGTTGCCATGATGGACGCCATTTTCGCCTGCATGCCGAACAGCATGGGTGCCGTGTTTGCGGATGGTGTCGCGCCGGAGCCGAAGAACGAGCGGATCTGGGGCGGCAACGCTTTCTACCGGATCTACGAGACGGCGGATGGCGGTCACGTTGCCCTTGGCGGCTCAGAGCTCAAGTTCGCCAGCAACGCCCTGAACGCGCTCGGCCGGCCGGATCTGATCGATCTCTGCCGCCTGCCGCCGGGGGAAGGCCAGCATCCGGTCGTGGCGTTTCTCGAGGAGACCTTCGCCAGCCGCAGCAAGGCGGAGTGGGTCGAGTTCTTCTCCGGCCTGGATGTGTGTTTCGCCCCGGTCAACGATCTCAGAACCGGTCTCGACCTGCCGCAGACCAGACACCGGGAGATGTGCGTCGAGGACGAAGACGGCAAGGAGCATCTGGGCACGCCGCTGAAGTTCAGCGCCGAGCCGGCGCAGATCAGCTACCGCGCACCCGGACATGGCGAGCACTCCGCCGCCATCCTGCGCTCGCTCGGTTACGACGACGCGGCTGTTGCCCGGCTGAAAGCACAGAGCATCATCTGATGCTTATCCGGGCATGTACAATGCCGCCATGGATTGGATGGCATTAGTCGAAGAGTGGCTGTTCCCGATCGCCGCGACGCTCCTGGTGACCGCGGTCATTCTGCTGATCCTGCGTCGCGCCATCCCCGACGAGCCATCAACCCGGGTGATCAGGCAGCTGGTCACCATCGCGGTGGTGCTCTTCGCCAACGTGGCGCTGGTGCTGGCGATGCCTCTGGACAGCGCAACCACCGGCCAGCTGCTGAGCCTGTTCGGCCTGGTGCTGACCGCGGTGATTGCCCTCTCCTCCACCACCTTCGTCAGCAACGCCATGGCCGGGCTGATGCTGCGGGCGGTGGGCGGCTTTCACCCGGGCGACTTCATCAGGGTCGGCGAGAACTTCGGCCGGGTCACCCAGAAGGGCCTGCTGCACACCGAGATCCAGAGCGAAGACAGAGATCTGATCACGTTGCCGAACCTGTTCGTGATGAACCAGCCGGTGCGGGTGGTTCGCACCTCCGGCACGCTCATATCGGCCGAGGTATCCCTCGGCTACGACGTGCATCGGCGGCGCGTGCGCGACCTGCTGAAGCAGGCGGCGGATCAGGCAGAGCTCACAGATCCCTTCGTGCAGATCACCGCGCTCGGCGATCACGCCGTCAGCTATCGCGTCTACGGCTTTCTCGAAGACGTCTCCAACCTTGTTACCAAACGCACTGAGCTGCGCGGGCGCATGCTCGATTGCCTGCACGAAAATGGCGTCGAGATCGTCTCCCCCAGCTTCATGAACCAGCGGCCGCTGGATCCTTCGGTACCGGTACGGCCACCGATCGAGCAGACCGACGTGGAACCGAGAGAAGACGACCACGCCGAGTCGCTGATGTTCGACAAGGCGGAGGTTGCCGTGCGCATCGAAAAGCTGCGCAGCAAGCGCAGTGAGCTCGTTGCCGAGCTTGACGCCTTGGACCTGACCGACGAGGCGGAACGGGCCAGAGAAACCCATTGGCGGCAACGGCAGATCGAGCACCTGGACGACATCATCCGCACCCTGGAGAGCGAATAGTGCGAATCGCCATTGCCGGCATCTCCCACGAGACCAACACCTACTGCCAGTCGCCCACCACGCGGCGTGACTTCTACGAGCTGCGCGGCGAGCGCATTCTCGACACTCTCGGCCAGGAGTCCGATCTCGGCGGTGCGGTTGGCGCCTGCGCCCAGCTGGACGTGGAAGCGGTGCCGCTGCTGTTCGTTTCCGCGCAGCCGTCCGGCACCATCGACCACCAGACCTATCAGGACTTCAAAGCGGAAATCATCGACGGCCTGGCCGCCACCGCACCCATCGACGCGCTGGTTCTCTGCCTGCACGGCGCCGGCGTGGTCGACGGCATCGAAGACATGGAAGCGGATCTGATCAGCGCCATCCGTGAGCTGACCGGTCCCGACCTGCCCATCGCCGCCTCCTTCGATCTGCATGGCAACGTGACTCAGCGCATGGCCGAACTGCTGGATGGCACCTTCGCCTGCCATCACTACCCGCACGTGGACCTGCATGAGCGGGCCGCCGAGGCCGTCGCCCTGGTGGTGCGCATGGCGCGTGAGGGCATCCGGCCGACAAGCGTGGTCACGCACCTGCCCATGCTGTTGCCGACCACCACCACCTTCATCGATCCCGGCAAATCGCGGCTGGAGAAAATTCTGGCGGCAGAAGCCGAAGACGGCGTCATAGACGTCAGCTGGTTTCATGGCTTTCCCTACACCGACGTAGCCCACGTCGGCACCTACATCGTGGTCACGACGGAAGGTGACCGGGATCAGGCAGAGCGGATCGGCCGCGTGCTCGCCTCGGAGCTCTGGCACGACCGGGCTCTGTTCGAGCCGCAGAGCCTGAGCGCTGATGAAGCGGTCACGGAAGCCGCGAACCTGCCCTGGTCGCCGGAACAGGGGCCGATCGTCATCCACGAAACATCGGACAACTGCGGTGGCGGCGCGCCAGGTGACGGTACTCACCTGCTCAGGGCCATGCTCGACGCCGGGCTCGACAGCGCCTGCTTCGGCTTCATCGTCGATCCGGAGGCCGCCGCGACGGCGCACGCGGCCGGGGTCGGCGCGACCGTCCAGATCAGCCTGGGCGGCAAAACGGATGATCTGCACGGCGAACCGATCGAGCTGACGGCCTACGTGAAAGCGCTGCACGATGGCCGCATCACGCTGCAGTCCATGTTTCGCGGCGCCCCGCTCAACCTCGGACCGCTGGCCAGGCTGCAGCCCGCTGAATCCGGCGTGGAAATCATCGTCGCCAGCCGCCGCTCGCAGACCTTCGACCCGGAACCCTTTATCGCGCTCGGCATGGACGTGCACCGCTATCGCTTCGTGGCGCTGAAGTCGAGCAACCACTTCAGGGCCGGCTTTCAGGACCTGGCGAGCGCCATCATCACCGCGGACCCGCCGGGCCTGACCACTCATCACATCGAGGTGTTTCCGCGCCAGCGCAGCAGCCAGCCGCTCTGGCCGCTGGACGAACGGGCCGAATTTCGTCCCGAATAGTGACGTCGCCTTGTCAGGCCCGCTGCGAGCCGACATGATGATCTGATGAGCAGTACGGCAGAGAAGCTGCCCCTTAGAGTCAAGTTGTCCTATGGTGCGCCCAGCTTTGCCGGTGCCGGCATGGCTATCCCGATCGCCATCCACCTGACCATCTTCTACTCCGACACCATCCTGGTTCCCCTGGGCCTGATCGCCCTGGTGAAAGCCATCGCTCGCGCCATGGACGCGCTGACCGATCCGTTCATGGGCTGGCTGACCGACAGCACCCGCAGCCGCTGGGGACGGCGCCGGCCCTGGATCCTGTTCGGCGCCCCGGCCGCGGCGCTCTCTTTCTACCTGATGTTCACCCCACCGGAAGATCTGTCAGGGGGCAACGCGGCGGCCTGGTTCGCGGCCACGTACATCTGCTACTACCTGTTCCACACGGTCTACATCATCCCCCACTACGGGCTCGGCCCGGAGCTGACGCTGGACTACAACGAGCGCACCTCGCTGTTCGGCATCCGGGAGGGATTCGTGGTGCTGGGCACGCTGGTGGCGGCCGTTGCGCCACCGATCTTCATTCAGGCGCTCGGCGGTGAGCGAGCCGGTTACTCGGGATTCGCCGCCCTGCTCGGCGCGTTGCTGGTGGGTCTGTACCTGAACCTGGTGATGCAGATCCGCGAGCGTCCGGACTTTGCGGCCAGAGCGCCGAACCCGCTGGTGCCTGGGCTGCGCAGAGTCTTCCGGAACAAGGCCTTCCGCATCCTCCTGGCCGTCTACCTGACCAGCGCCACCACCGGCGCCATTCCCGGGCTGATGATGCCCTACTTCACCAAGTACGTGCTGCAGCCGGAAAACCCGGACACCTGGCTGGCCATCTTCCTGGCCGTGTACTTCGGCTCCGGCTTTCTGTTCCTGCCGGTCTGGATCTGGCTCGCGCGACGCTTCGAGAAGAAGCCGGTCTGGCTCGCCAGCTTCATACCGTCCATCACCGGCTCCGGCGCGCTGTTCTTCATGGGGCCCGGCGACATCTGGCCAACCTTCTTCATCCTGATCTGGGCGGGGGCTGCCTTTGGCGCCGGGCTGTTCCTGGGCCCGGCCATGCAGGCGGACGTGATCGACTACGACGAGCTCTACACCGGCAAACGCCGTGAGGCCCAGTACGGCGCCTTGTGGTCCATCATGCAGAAGTTTGTGGTCATCCCCAGCATGTCCATCCCGCTGGCGGTGCTCGCGACCGTGGGCTACCTGCCGAACGTGCCGCAGACCGAGGAGGTGCAGCTGGCCATCCGGGCGATCTTCGGGCTCGGCCCTGCAACCACCGCCTCCCTCGCCCTGATCATCGGTCTGGCTTACCCGATCAGCCGCAAGGTGCATGAGCAGATCTGGGCCGGCATCGAGAAGCTCAAACGGGGCGACAGCGCCGTCGACCCTATCAGCGGTCACCGCATTCCGCCGTACAGCGAGCGTCACGAGGACGAAGAGCAGGGCTGGTACCTGGATCACTACACCGACGGCGAGTTGCGCCTCGCCATGACCCGCGGCATCAGCGCCCTGAAGCGCCGCGTGCTCATGCTGCAGTTCGCCTCGATCGCCGTCTTCGTCTTTTCCGTGCTCGCCGTGACCGATGAAGTCCAACTCCACTCGGAGCCCGGCATCATGGCCGTGCTCTATGTGGTCGCTGCAGGCCTCGGCCTGTCTGCAAGCCTGTTTCACTTCATCCGCTATCGCGCCGTGAACGCCCTGGCCGAACTGCCCGAGGCGTCGCTGGAGGCGCACATCCGGATCAACCAGTTGCTCAAAGGCGAGACCGAGCTGCCGGTGGCACCCACCAGCAACGCCGCCTGAGTCGCTTCACACCTCGTCGAAGCTCAGATCAACACTGACCGGATAGTGATCGGACGCCCGCTGGGCTCGCTGGCTGGCATGGATCCGCGGGCTTTTCGGCACCAGCCGATCCGCCGCGCTATTGGACAGCAGCAGAAAGTCCAGACGCATCCGGCGCTTCGGCCAGTAGGTTGAAGGGTTGCGGCCCGTCTTCGCCAGGACGTCGGCCATCGGGTCCAGCATCGGCAGTGCGAACAACGGTGCCAGGCTGGCGCTCGAGCGGACGTCGTTGAAATCTCCGCCAAGCAGAACCAGCCGCTCCGGGTGTGCCTGCAGGTAGTCGCTGAGCAGGCCCGCAACCTGACGAACTTCCGCAGCCCGCACCTCGTCCGCGGCCAGGCGCCGCCAGGGCTGATTGGTCTTCGATTTGAGGTGCACGTTGAACAGCGTCAGCAGGCCCTGATCGGCAAGATCGAGCTCGATCTGCAGCAGGTCGCGCTGAATCCGCAGAGGCGCCGGGTTGCCCTCTCCTGCAGCGGCTTCGGAGGCGTACTCCATTAACGGCGCCCCCAGCTCGTCCGCAAGCGCCAGATGCCGATGTGAGGTCGACTCGAACGGCTCCCGGCTGAGCACCGCCAGATGGATGCCCCGTTCGCTGTTGCCCTGGACGACGGAGGCGTATGGGTATGGCACCTCCAGACCAGCGTTGACCAGTTCCAACGCCTCTGTCGAGCCGACCTCCTGCAGCAGCACCACGTCTGCCGCCACCTCAGCGAGCACGCCGCTGAGCGCTTTCAGCGCCTTGGCCGGCTTGGCGACCGCTCGCGTCTGACCCTGAGCATCCGCTTCGGTGAACAGGTTCTGGACGTTGTAGCTGGCGATGCGCAATGTTTCGGGTGACTTAGGCTTTATTTTCAATAGGTTAAAGAATTTTCCCAGAACCGTTATCTGCTGCCGACACCCGTATCTTCACGGATGGTCAGGGCCCGGAAGTTCTGGAGAATGTTCTCGGTTACCATGCAGCAGCATACCTGAGCCCGCTCGGCCGCCTAAGCGCCGCCTCGAGATAAGGATCCTGAGTCCAGACCATGACCAAAGAAGAACAGACCGCGAACATCCTCTCAGCCATGGAGCAGGTGGCGGAGAAGGCTGGCGACGTCGCGCCAGCAATTTTCGCCCGCTACTTCGAGCGCTGCGGCGACTCCAAAGCGCTGATGGATCACATGGACGAACACATGCTCGGACGGATGATGGATCAGGTGCTGCTGCTCATCATGGAGCCCGGCGAAGACGAGCTGGCCAGCTACATCGAGTTCGAAACCGCCAGCCACAAGTCCTACGGCGTGCAGCCCTACATGTACGAGAGCCTGATGCGCAGCGTCCAGGAGGTGATCGCCAGCGAGCTGGGCGGCGGGTTTACCCAGGACATGGCTGACGCCTTGCAGGGCCGAATCGATTATCTTCTAAGCGAAATAGCCGCCGCCGAAGCCTGACAACGGCTGAGGCAATTCCACTGGGGCCCCGGCCTCGGGCAGATCAGGGGGAGGATCATGCCGACAGACAGCAACGCCGTAACCGGAGGACCGCTCGCCGGGGTCCGGATCATCGATTTCACGTCCATCTACTCAGGTCCGATCGCCACCGCGATCCTCGGTGACCAGGGGGCCGACGTGATCAAAATCGAGCCCGCTGAAGGCGACGTGATGCGTCGCGGCCTGCCGTCGCGGAACGGCGTCGGCGCCTCCTTCGCCATGATGAACCGCAACAAGCGCTCGCTGGTGATCGATGCCCGCACCGACAAGGGCCGCGAGGCGCTGGAGCGGCTGATCATCGATGCGGACGTGGTGGTGGAGAACTTCCGGCCTGGCGTGATGGACCGGCTCGGCCTGGGTTACGAGCGCCTGGCAGAGAAAAACCCCCGGCTGATTTACCTGTCCGTCAACGGCGTCGGCAGCACCGGCCCTTACGCAAAGCGACGGGTCTACGATGCGGTCATTCAGGCAATCTCCGGCATCGCCGCGCTGCAGGCTGGCGGCAACGACGGCGACCCGCAGATGGTGAACACGCTGATCTGCGACAAGATCACCTCGTTAAACGCCGCTCAGGTGGTCAGCGCCGCCCTCTTCTCCCGGGAGCGGACCGGTAAAGGCCAGCAGGTGGAGCTGACCATGCTCGATGCGGCCCTCAACTTCATCTGGCCCGACGGCATGTTCAACTACAGCCTGCTCGAGGACGACGGCGAGCCGGTACCCGTCCTCGACTACTCCAGCTTCGTGCGGCGGACGGCCGACGGTTACGTGGCGGTGATGCCGGTGAAGGCGGCCGAGTGGCACGGGGTGTTCAAAGCGCTGGAGCTCGACGAGCTCTGGGGGGATGCCCGGTTCGACAGCGCTGCCAACCGACGGAAGAACGGAGAGGCACTGAACGGCCTGCTGAACGAAGCCTACGCCCGCTTCAGCACCGAAGAGATGCTCAACCGCCTGGAAGCGAACGACGTGCCGTTCGCCGAGCTGAACAGCCAGGAAGATGTGATCAGCGACCCGCAGGTGGTCGCCATGGGCGCCCTGCAGGAGTTTGAGCACCATCTCGCCGGGCCCATGCGCCAGCCCAGGCCACAGGGGCAGTTCAAAGGGACGCCAGCGGGCCTGCACCGGAGCTCACCGGCGCTCGGCGAGCACACGGCGGAGGTGCTCGCTGAAGCGGGCTACAGCGCGGCTGAGATCGCCACCCTGCAAGCGGAAGGCATCATTCCCGGCGCTGAGTAGCCTGACCGCCGTCAGGCTTCCACGGCGATCCGATAACCGGGGCGCTCGCTCAGCGCCGCCCAGTACCTGGCAACCTGCTCCGGCAACTCCCCAGGCGCCAGCTCCGTCTGCAGCTTGAGGGAGTAACCAAGCATGATGTCGGCGGCAGAAAAGGTCTCGCCCAGTATCCAGGCCTGGCCGTTAAGGGCCTGTTCGAGCGCTTCCACGCAAAGCCAGGCCCGGTCCTGCATCTCTCTGATCGCCGCTTCGCTCGGCGAGTCCGGAAAGGCTCGGCCATGGTTGACGATCTCGCCCAGCGGCCGGGCGAACGTGGATTCAGCGAACCAGCTCCACTGCAGGTAGAGGGCGTGTTCCGCTGATCCCGGGCGCGGCTGCAATGCCGGCCGCTCTTCCGTCGAATAGCGATCCAGCAGGTACTGAACCATGGCGCCGGACTCGAACATCGTCAGCTCGCCATCCACGAGCACCGGCACCTTGCCCACAGGATTCATCGCCCGCCAGGCATCGCTGGCGCGATACTCCGCCGAGAAGTCGACGGGGATTACCCGGTACTCGAGGCCGAGCTCCTCGCAGGTCCAGATGGGGCGAATACCGCGGGTCCGCGGCGCGTGATAGATCTCGATCATCAGCATCAGTCTCCTTGGCCGTGTAGAATTCTGCGGCTTCCACCCGCAGGAGACAAACCGATGACCAGCCGATTAACAGGAGCAGTCTCTTGAGTCGCAACAGACCATTGGACGGCATCCGGGTCGTCGAGGTCGGCCAGCTGCTGGCCGGCCCTTTCGCCGGCACCCTGCTCGGCTACTTCGGCGCAGAGGTCATCAAGGTTGAGCCACCGGTGACCGGCGACCCGATCCGAACCTGGCGCATGGTGGACGAGGACGGCACTTCCTACTGGTGGCGCTCGCTGGCCCGGAACAAGAAGTCCGTGACCGCAAACCTGCGCAGCGATTCCGGTCGCTCGGTGGTCAGGCGGCTGATGGAAACGGCGGACGTGGTGATCGAGAACTTCAAGCCCGGCACCATGGAGAAGTGGGGCCTGGGACCGGACGATTTTAGGGATAGTAATCCCAGCCTCATCTACGCACGGATTTCCGGTTACGGCCAGACCGGCCCCTACGCGAAGAAACCGGGCTTCGCCTCGGTTACGGAAGGCTTCAGCGGCTTCCGGCACCTGAACGGCTTCCCCGGTGAAGCCCCGGTGCGGCCGAACCTGAGCACGGGCGATACGGTGGCCGGCCTGCATGCCGCCCTCGGCATCCTGCTGGCGCTGATCGAGCGGCGGCAGGGAGAGAGCGGCCAGGTGGTGGACATCGCGCTCTATGAATCCATGTTCAACCTGATGGAGGGTGTGGTACCGGAGTACTCCGGCACCGGGGAGATCCGTGCCGCCTCCGGCACCACGATCACCGGCATCGTTCCGACCAACACCTACCCCTGCGCTGACGGCAAGTACGTGGTGATCGGCGGCAACGGCGACTCCATCTTCGTGCGCCTGATGCAGGCGATGGGCCGGAGCGACCTGGCTGACGACCCGGCGCTTGCCGACAACGCCGGACGCGTCGCCCAGCAGGAGTTACTGGACCGCGCCATCGCCGACTGGACCGCCGCCCTCCCGGCGTCTGAGGTGATCAGCCAGCTCGAGGCGGCCGACGTGCCGGTCGGCCTCATCTACGACGTCGCCGACATGATGAGCGACCCGCAATATCAGGCACGGGGGATGTTTGAGGAGGTCAGCGTCGGCGGCAAGCCGCTGGCGATCCCGGCCATCCTGCCTAAGCTCGCGCGGACGCCGGGCTTCACCGACTGGCCAGGCCCGGAAGTTGCCGAGCACCGGGATGAGGTGCTGCGCTCCGTCGGCTACAGTGATGAGGAGATCAGAAAGCTGGCGGACGCCGGCGACGTCTGATCCGCTCAGCCGGCGCCGATGGTCACCGCCGGTCCCTTGTTTTCCTGCTGCGCTGATGTCAACTGCATGATGATCATCAGAAACGAAAAGGCTTTCTTCGAGTCGATGTCCCGGTCATCGATGTAGAACCAGTGGTCCCGGCTGCGAACGCTCACCAGCGCGTCTTCCGGCTTGTCAACGGAGGAGTAAACGCGCAGCAGCGGCCGACTTGCCCCGTCGCTGCTGGTGACCCGGTTCGCTCGAGTTCGACCTTCCGCTACGTGCGCTTCCGGGACCTCGATGTAGGCAGAGCTTTCGGTCAGGATGTCCATGACCGACATGGTCTGCATGGCGATCGTCCGGCCGTCCTTGAAGTAAGGACCGAACACCACCTCAACATCATCGCCTTCCCGGTCGAGCCTGAGCTTCTGCTCGAACACCTCGAGCGCCTGCTCGATACGACTGTTGGCCGCCACGTCTCTCAGGTAAAGGAACGTCCGCGGGCCACTGTCGTCGACCTCCCGGCGGATGCCCAGCGCCTCTTCGTCCTGCAGCGCCTTGAAGGCATCGAGGATCTGGAAGAAGTCTTCGTTGAGCGTCCGATCAACCGGATCGTAGGCGCTGATGCCGTTGATCGTCTTCAGCAGCAGGCGCAGCGACCGCTCAGCGTTCCAGCCCGCTTCGATCAGCGCGAATACTTCGGCCGGGCGAATGGGCGTGAGCAGATTGATCGCGAAGTCCTGACCCTCCACCGGCGTGTAGGTGATGGTAGGCCGTTCCGACCAGACCGCCGCGGCGTTGCCCTGAATGGTGTCGCCACCAGCTATGCTCGTATTCACCCCGGCACCGACCCGGGCCGTGGTCTCCAGCCCGTACTGGGCGATCACCGAGCTGACGTTGAGAAAAACGGGTGACTCGCCGTAGCGGATCGCCACCATGTTGGTCAGCATCTGCTCTTCCCAGGAGTCGCGGATGGCCTGGTTGTACTTGAAGCGGTCCTGCACGATGGTGTTCGGGCCGACGTTCAGGCAGCCGGCCAGACCGACCAGCATCAACCCGATGAGGAGAACCCAGCCGGTGCGCCCGTTGCCTTTCATAACGGCGACAGCAGGTAGTGGCCCTGGGACAGGGCGATCGGCTTGTCCCGGCTCTCCTGCCAGATCTCCGAGCGCACGTTGGCAACGCGGCGCCCCTGACGATTGACGATGGCCCTGCCGTAGGTGGTGATCGCCCGTCCGGAGCGGAGGTAGTCGAAGTTCACGTCCACGGTCTTCGGGATCCGCTCGCAGGCGGTTTCAAACAGCAGCTGCAGAACGGCCGTGATTTCCAGAAAAGCGCCGATCACGCCGCCATGGATGGCCGGCAGGGTCTGGTTGCCGATCAGCGCTTCTTTGAACGGCAGCACGGTGATCACCTCGTTGCCCTGCTGCTGCACCTCCACCTCCAGGAAGCTGGCGAACGGCATGGCGGCCACCACCGCAGCCATGTCCTGACCCTGGCCGTTTTCCCTGAGCTCGTTGAGGATCTTCACAGCGGCGGCCTCGGCGTGTTCGGGGTGCCCATCATGAAGGCGGCCACGCAGGTCGCCACCGGATCGTCCCGGGTCTCGTGGAAGGCCCAGGCGCGAATGAAAGCGATGTTTTTCGTGCGCTTGTAGCACTCGCCTGTCGCCCAGAGATCTCTACCCGGCGTCGCTGGCCCCATGTAGTCGATCCGCAGATCCAGGGTGGCGATGGCGACGCCTTCCTCATCGGCTTGTTCCGGACGCGCGACCATGCCAGCTGTCTGGTCGAGCAGCGCGGTGATCACCCCGCCATGCAGCACGCCGGTGTCCGGATCGCCGATCAGTTGCTCCGAGTAAGGCAGGCGCATGGCCGCTGTGCCGTCCGGCATCTCAGCAGCATGCATACCGATCGCCAGCGCGTAGGGCGTCTCCCGGTGCGGCGCTTCGCTCGTCACGGGGCTCAGTCGCCTTTCGGCCCGAACAGAAACCAGAGGATCACGCCGACCAGCGGCAGCAGCAGCACGAGCACCGTCCAGCCGACTTTGGCGCCGGTGCTGGCGTTGCTGCCGATGATCTTGACGATGGCATAGACGTTGAGGATCAGGAGGATGAGGCCACCCAGGCCCCCGACTTCAATTCCCATAACTTAGCTCCTGGCAGATGAGCGACGACCGGCTCAGCGGATCGGCGAGTAGTCGGCAGATTTCATGAACTGACTTTCGATCCCGCCTTCAACGAGGATCTGGCCATCGCGCTGCGACTCTTCTGCAACCACCTGCCAGGCCGGATCGCTGACAAAGGACTTCCAGTTGTTGGGAATAGCCTCGGCGCTCTCGTGGGCAATGATGTAGATCAGCGTGTTCGGTCGGTCGACCGGGATCCAGTAGCCGACGTTGCGCATCCCGTGCTTTTCGAACAGCGCCATCGTGTGGTTCCGGAACCGTGCTTCCAGTGCCGGCAGGCGGCCTTCGTGCGTGGTGTAGGTCCGCAACTCGAAGACGGTGCTGTCTTCGTCCGCGAAAGCGGGCGAGGCGGAGAACGCAAGGAAGACGCTGATGCCGAGTAGCAGGTAACGCATGTCGATAGTCCGGTTGGCTGAGAGTTGCCGCTGAGTGTACGACATTCAGACACCCGGCGGTCTATCGACGCTGCTGACGCTGAGCCTAACGGCTGAACCTAACGAAAGCTGAACTCGGGCTTGCGCTTCTCCTGGAACGCCCGGATCGCCTCACCGGCATCCTCGCTCTGACCTGACAGGATCATGTGCTGGGCTTCCAGCGCGAGAGATTCGCGCAGCCCCTGCAGCGCCCCCCGGTTCAGGTTGCGCTTCATGAGCCGCAAGGCGGTAGCCGGGCCGTTCGCTATCTCGGCGGCGTAGGCCTGCGCCTCTGCGCGAAAAGTCTCCGGCTCGAAAACCCGGTTCACCAGCCCGAGCCGCTCACACTCCTCTGCACTCACCCGCTCCGATCGAAACATGAGCTCTTTGGCTTTGGACTGGCCAATCAGCCGGTTCAGGAACCAGCTGGCACCGTAGTCTCCCGACAAGCCGATGTTTCTGAACGCGGTGAGCACGAAGGCATCCCGAGCCGCCAGGCGCAGATCGCAGGCCAGGGCAATGGACAGACCCGCACCTGCGGCGGCTCCCGGCAGTGCGGCAATGGTCGGTTTAGCCAGCTCGTAGAGCCTGAGAGTCAGGGCTTCCTGCTTGCGGGTCAGCTCAGCCACCCGCTCATCCGGCGTCTTCTGCGGGCCGGACGATCCTCCGCCCATGCCGCTGACATCGCCGCCGGAGCAGAAGGCCTTACCGGCCCCGGTCAGCATCACGCAGCCAACCCGGTTGTCCCCTTCGAGCACCAGCAGCACTTCGCGTAGCGCCGGCGTCAGGATGTCACCCAGGGCGTTCCGTTTGTCCGGCTTGTTCAGGGTAACCGTTGCCACCCGATCTTCGATGCTGCAGAGCAGCTCATCCGTGCCGGTGTCGATCTCGATCATCCCTCATCCTCTCATGGCAGATTGGTTGCATTAAGAAACCAATGTTGCCTGCTCGAGCGGATTCAGGGAAGCCCCCGTTGCCTGAGCAGACGGGGGATGAGCAGCCGGATCAGCTGTCCCGACCGGTCTGGGCGATTCGCGTCAGCACGTCCCGGCGCAGCCGGCGAACCCGGCTGGTATCACTGTTGGCAGCGGAGAGCTTGAGAAAGCGGCCGTAGGCACCGCGTGCATTCTGCGCGTCGCCCAGGCTTTCATAGGCGATGCCGACGTTGAGGAAGGTCAGCGGATAGGCCTGATCCACCTGCGCGGCAACTTCCAGGAACTGCAGCGCCACCTGCGGCTGCTGCCGTTCCTGGGCCACCACCGCACGCTGGACCCAGATCTCCACGACCTCGGACTGCAGGGACAGCGCGTCATCGAGCATCAGCTCAGCGTTCTCCAGCTGCCCGTCGAGCAGGTAGGCGGTACCGAGCCAGAACGGCACTTCCCAGCGGCTCCCGGCTTCCAGGTTCTCCAGCCGGGATATGGCTCGCCCGAAGTCAGACTCGTGCAGAGCGCTGGTAGCGTCTGCGATACCGGCCTCGATCAGGCTTGCAGCTTCTGAGCCCGGCTCGTCCGCCTGCACGCTGAAGCCGGTGAGGCAGCCGACCAGCAGCACCGTCAGGGTGATTAATTTGCAGTTTGAAGTGAGCATCAGATGCCTCCCATCTTCAGCGCTTTCTGGGTAACTAAGGATGCGTCCGGCACATCCGGCTGGCCGATCAGGCGCGGGGTCACGAACATGACCAGCTCCGTCCGTTCGGTGGCCTTGTACTGACCCTTGAACAGGCCGCCGAGCCCGGGGACGCTGGCGAGCCCCAGAATGCCGCGATCGGTATCACTCTTGATGTCCTGGATGAGGCCGCCGATGACGATGGTGTTGCCGCTCTGAGTGCGTACCAGTGAGGATGACTGGCTCACATCCAGGTTGGGCGCCGACGACACCACGTTGCCGGTCTCGTCCTTCACCTCGCTGACGCTGGAGACCCGGGTGACCACCGGCGAGACGTCCATGGTGATCCAGCCGTCCAGGGATATCTGCGGCGTGATCGCAAGCACCACACCTTCCGTGACCACCTGCGGCACGTCGGTGGAAAACACCTGGGAGCCGGCGGAAGTGCTGTCCGTCAGCTGCTCGCGGCGAAAGAAGGTGCGGTCCGTGCCGACCTTGATCAGCGCCGACTGGTTGTTCAGGGTCCGTATTCGCGGCTGCGACACCACCTCCACGTCACCCTGCTCCTCGAGCGCGGTGATGACCGCGGTCAGGTTGTTGGAGCCGTCCGCCCCGATGTCGGAGAACACCAGGTTCACCACGTTCGACAAGGGCGCAAAGCCTCCGGCCGGGCTGGTGACCGTGTTGTTGATGTTGAAGTCCCAGTTGCCGCCGGTGTTGGTCTCCGACACCAGCCGCGACCAGTCGATGCCGAGCGCGTAGTCTTCTCGCAAGACGACCTGGACGATCTTCACGTCGATGTCTACCTGACGGTAGATCGAGCGATTGAGCTGAGCAACGAAGCGGGCAACCTCCTCCACCCGGCGATGCTGATCGGTGATCTGGATCATCCCGGCGAGCCGGTTCACCACCAGCCGGCCGGACTCGGAGACGATCTGGTCGAGCTGCGTTTCGATCTCATCCCAGAAATCCACCTTGTCCACCTGCTCGATCGTCATCGCGCCGGCCGTGTTGTCGGAGCCGCCGCCGCTGCCGGAGCTGCTGCTGCCGCCACCGGAACCGGCGCTGTCGACGCCGGAGTTCACCTGGGCTTTGCTGCTGCCGGAGCCGCTGCGAACGAGGCGGATGTAGTCGATGGTGAACGAGCGGGTCTCCGTCGATTTGACGTGGATGAGGTTGCCCCGGCGATCAAAGTAATAGCCGCGGCTATCAAGCAGCGCCGACATGGCCTCCGCGAACGGCAGGTCGCGGAAGTCGACGTTTACCTCACCGCTGATCTCCTGATCGACGACCAGGTTCAGGTTGTAGGCCTCGCCAAAGAGCTCGAGCGCCCGCTGCAGCGGCAGATCATCGGCGGCAAAGGTATAAAGCGGCTCGCTGGCAGCAGCCGGCACCACCGGGGTGGTCTGCGGCCAGGCGATGCGATCGGATATCGGCAGGGCCGCCCGTGCCGGCACGCGCGGCTCAGCCTTTGCGATCACCGGCTCCGGAGCCTCCGGCGCGATGTTCGAGCAGCTCATGAGGAGCCCGAGCAACGAACCGAAGAGCAGCCTGCGCCCGTTGGTTGTTATTGTCTTTCTATCAGTCATCTTCTCACCTACGTCCATTCAGGTGTGTTCTCAGGTCAACCGCCCGGTTCCGGGCCATCGATCATCTCGTCAGCGGGCTCATCGAAGGCCGCCTCGAGCGGCTCGGCCGCCGGTTGAATCTCGATCTCCATGTCGGCCACCGCCAGCCAGTGGCTCTCCTGCCACGACGCGATGCGCACGCCGTCGGTAGCGATCCGGGTCACCTGATAGCCCGCTATCAGGTCTCCCTCGCGAACGATCTGATCGTTCAGCACAGCGAACTGGGAATCCGGACCCGCCACCAGCGCCTGCAGACGCGGCAGCCCTCCGGCAGGAGCAACCATCGGCTCGGTATCACCGCGCACCAGCAACAACTCGCTGCTGCCGCTGAAAGGATCACGACGTGGGTGGCTGTCCCAGGTCAGCTGCCCGGACAGAACCGACTGATCTGCCCGCCAGAGCTCATCTTCCGGCTCGGCTGCAGGTGCAGGTTCGGCTGTAACGGCAGAGACGATGTCGGGCTCGTCGCCGAGCTCCGCATCCGGGTCGAACACCGGCGCTTCCACATCGGCGAAGTCGGGCTCATCCAGAAACGGCGCGGCGATGGAACGCACCATCAACAGGCCCGAGCAGACAGCCAGGCCGATGATGAAAATCCGGTTGTTGAAGAGCTTCCTCACCATCACCCGTCTCCCGACGCAGCATCCACCCAGACGTGGACCGTGGTGTCCAGGCTCTGAATGGACCTGCCGTCCGAGGTGACCGCCACATCGGTGATCTCCAGATGCCAGCGGGTGCCGACCATCTCGCCGAGAAAGTTGAGCATCCGCTGGTAGGTGGCGTCGTTCATGCCTTCCCGGGGGCGCACGCTGAGCGTGATCGGCACCTCACCCACGTCTTTGATCTGGGCCGCCACGGTCTCATGCATCACGTAGGTGAGCAGCAGGTCCTGGCCTCGCGCCGCATCCGCCTGGTCGGCCAGCCAGCTGGCCAGGTTGGCGTAGTCGTGAAAAATGCTCGTTTCCGCCGAGGAGATCTGATCCAGCAGCTTTCTCAGCTCGTCTCTCGAGTAGTGCTCGGTGAGCGCTTCGTATTCCCGTTCCAGCGTCGCCCGCTCGCTGATGAGCTCGTAAGTGGCGTCGAAGGTCTCGAAGCGGCTCGTCATGTTCCAGTAGATGAAAGCGATGCAGGCCGCGCAGATCACCAGGTAGATGGTCCAGCCGCTGACGCTCGACTCGATCCGTTCGGCATGCCAGTCGACGAACTGACGGACCCGCGGCCCGGTGCCCGGCGGGGGTGGCTCCGGCCGCGGCGAGCTGCGCCGCTCCGGATCACCGACCGGGACCAGTTCCAGCTCTTCCGCGATCATCTCAGCCTCCCGCTCATCCGGAAGCCGACCGCGCCATCCACGGCGGCACCGCCGCTCTTCAGCTGCTCCATCCAGGCTTCACGCCAGCTCTGGGTGATCTCCGCGTTCCACGGCGGCGCGGTGAGCCTGGCCTCGAGCAGCTCGAACTCCGCCGGTGCCCGATCAAAGGGCAGCTCGGTGGTACCGGCCAGCTCGATGGTCCAGTAGGTATCTTCGCGCACGACGTTGGCGTTCAGCAGCACCAGCCCGTCCGGGACCATGTCGCCCAGGTGACTCAGAAACAGCGCCGGCAGGTTGAACGCGTCCGCGGTGAGCTGGTTGAGGCGCAGCTGCTCCAGATCGAATACCCGCAGCTCCTCCTCCATGTGCAGAATGTCCTGCTCGAGGTTGACGATGTCGGTGCGAATGGTCTCGGCGTCCAGCGCCTTGGTAGCCACCAGCCACTGCACCACCGCACCCATGGCTGCGGCCGCTCCGAACAGGCTGAAGCCGGTCAGCACGGCCGCCCGCATCAGGCTCTTGCGGCTGACTGCCCGCCGGGCGAGCCTGGGTATGAAGTTGCTGTCCAGCCGCTGCGGCAAGCCGGCGACTTCCGCCATCCAGAAGTCTGTGCCGGTGGCAGACTGGTCGACGCTGACCGGGCAATCCAGATCCCGGGAGAACGCATCGATCACCGCCTGCGCATGCTCGCCCATCACCCAGGCATGATCCGGGCGCAGGCTGATCCGCTGCTTGACGTAGCCGATGGTTCGATTGATGTCGAGCACCAGCCGGTCGATGTTGTCGTTCTGCCAGGAGTACTGCAGCTCCCGTACGAACAGCACCTCGCCGTCACCGTACGCCACCACCAGCTGCACCCGCTCTGCAAACATGGCGATCAGCAGCAGCACTTCCTGGCTGTCCGCCTCGAGCTTGGGCACGTGCTCCGAGATGATCTCGGTGAGCGGCACCAGCCGCTTGGGCGTCAGGTAGTACTCGCCGCAGATCCTGATCACCGCCTCGACGATGCGCCGTGGCATCAGGTGCAGGAGCACGCCTTCCATCTTCTGGCCGGGCTTGGCCGGGTGGTAACACCAGGCGGCTTCGTCCTCGAAGGGTTTGCCCTGCTCTACCCTGAGCGCCAGGTGCTTTTCCAGATCACGCCGGCCCAGTGGCGGCACCTCCAGAAACTCGTGCGTGTGCAGGTCGTCTTCATAGGCGATGGCAACATCACCGCCACGCGGCAGGTCGATGTGCTCGCTGGCGTCAAACATGGCCCGGCTCAGGGAAGCCAGATCCGTCACCGGATACGGCGCCGCCCACTGCTCGACGCTCTTGCCGCCAGCAAATCGGGAGATGAGAAACTCACCGTAAATCCACTCGATGCCGAACCGGGTGTTGCTCATGACCGCTCCCAGAACCAGTTGCTGCCGTCCGTGGTGTAGTGCAGCGCCATGTCCTCACCGATCAGCGTCGTAGTGTTGCTGCCACCGGTCGGGTACGGGGAGAAGAACACCGACAACCGGGAGCTGCGCAGCACGTAGCGGGTCAGGGTGCCGTCCACCCCACCGGCTGCTGCCGGCACCGGCACGCTGCTGCCGCTTTCAAGGGCATAAGACGGCTGCTGGGTGTGGCTGTTGATCAGCAGCAGGCGGTGGAAATGTCCGGACAGGTTGAGCCGCTCGATCTTCACTTTGGTGCCTTCCACTACCGCTGCGGCATTGGTCTGGTCCCAGATCGCCGCGAACTCGGCGGCCGTTCTCGGCGGGTTCGGCGCGTTCCGGGTCAGATCGGAAACCAGCATCAGTCGGGCCGAGAACGGTCGGCTCGCCAGCCCGCCGCCCTGGGCGTAGCCCGGAAACACGGCTTCCGAGCTCGAGAAAAACTGTGGGTCCACGTACAGTCGCCGCCGGTAGTCACGGGGATTGAACTCCACGTCGTTGATGGCGAGATCCGCATACCCGGCGATGGCTGTGGTCCAGTCGGCAACCGTTTCCCGCGGAATGGTCTTGGTCTGCACCACGTGCTGCTCCAGCGCATTCATCAGCGAGCGGACGTTCGCTTCTTCCTGGGCTGCGTAGGCACGATCGATGCCGTCGGTCACGCTCGGTGCCAGCACAGCCGCCAGGATGGCGATGATCGCCATGGCGCCGATCAGCTCCATGATGGTGAAGCCCTGCTGGGCCGTTATGTTCTTAGCTGCACGCATCAGTGGCTCAACCCTGACATGAGGCTGAACATGGGCAGGAACACCGCGCCGCCAATGAGCCCAACCACGCCGATCAGCGTCAGCATGATGGTGGGCTCGAGCACGCCGAACGCTGCCTGAATGCGCCTCGGTATCTCATCGTCGAAACGCCGCGCCGCGTGTCCGAGCGCTTCGTCCAGACGTCCGGTTTCCTCGCCCACGGTGATCATTCGCAGCACCATGGGCGAGACGATCTGATGGGCGCGCAGCGCTTCGCTGACCTTGAGGCCATCGTTGACCGCATGCTCGGCCGCGCGCACTGCCTCCTCCATGACCCGGTTGTCCACCACGCCGCGGCAGAGCTCCAGCGCCTGCAGGATGGGCACGCCTGCCGCGATCATCAGCGACATGTTGTGCGCGAACCGCGACAACACGAGCATCCGGTTGATGGGCCCGAACACCGGGACGCGCAGCCAGAGGCCGTCGAAGAACAGCCGCGCTTCGTCCAGATTCCGATAGGCGAAGCGGCCGGCGAACGCGCCGACCACGGCGATGACAGCCAGTATCCAGCCGTAGCTCTGGGCCCACTCGCCGAGCAGGATCACGCCGCGGGTGAGCATGGGCAGATCCAGGTTGAGGTCTTCGAAGATGGTGGCGAAGCGCGGCACGACAAAAGTGACCATGAGCGCAATCAGGCCGAGCACGCCGGCCAGGATCATCGCCGGGTAAAGGGTTGCCTGCTTGACGTCGGCGAGCAGCTTCTGCGTCCACTCCAGGTGCTCGGCTAGATCGCGGAAGGCAACCGCCAGATTGCCGCTGTACTCGCCCGCATTGATCAGATGCCTGCTCTGGGTGTTGAAGATGCCGGGATATTTCGAGATGGCGTCATGAATGCTCGAGCCGGCGTTGAGGTTCAACTCGATGTCTTCCAGCACGACCCGGAAGCTCTCGTTCTCCGTTTCCTCCACCATGGCGCGGAAGGCATCCGCCGCGGTGACGCCAGCAGCGAGGAGCGATGCCATGCCGTAGAGAAACTCGATCAGCTCCGCCCGGGTAACCCGACTGGGACCACCGGCGTGTTTTCTGGTGCTGGTGCTGGCGTCGATCAGCCAGTAGCCCACCTCCCGAAGCTTGCGCTCCAGCGCCATCTCGTTTTCTGCCGCCATGACGCCGCGCGTGGCGTGGCCACTGGCATCGACGGCGTGATAGGAAAATTCAGGCATGACAACTCACCGCACGATGCGGAGCACCTCCTCGATGGTGGTGCGCCCTGCCAGGGCTTTGCCGATGCCGTCTTCGAGCATGGTTTTCATGCCGCCTGCCCGGGCGATCTGCTCGAGCTCGGTGGTCGGCGCCTCGTCGACGATGGCGGTGTGGAAGGTCTCGTCGATGATCATCACCTCGTAGATCGCCTGACGGCCCTTGTAGCCGGTCTCCCGGCAGGCGTCGCAGCCAGCGCCTTTCCAGAGCTCAGCGCCACCCTCGGCAGGCAGCATGCGGCTCAGATCGAACTTGGCGAACTCTGCCTCCGGGTCAGCAACCGGTTCTTTGCAGTGCTCGCAGATCCGGCGGACCAGCCGCTGGCCGATGACGGCAGATAGAGCTGCCGGCAACAGGTAGCGCTCAACGCCCATGTCGATGAGCCGGGGAATGACCCCGGCGGCCGTATTCGTATGCAGCGTCGACAGCACCAGGTGCCCGGTCAGGGCTGCCCGGGTCGCCAGCTGCGCGGTTTCCATGTCGCGGATCTCACCGACCAGAATGACGTCCGGGTCCTGGCGCAACAGCGCCCGCAGGCCGCTGGCGAAGTCCATACCGACCTCAGGTCGGATCTGGGTCTGGCGGATGTTACCCATGGCGTACTCGATGGGATCTTCCAGGGTGAACACGCTGCGGGCCTGGGCATCCACCTGGGAGAGCGCGGTGTAGAGCGTGGTCGTCTTGCCGCTACCGGTCGGGCCCGTCACCAGGACCATCCCGTACGGGCGCTCCATGATGGCGCTGAACCGTTCCCGGTCGTTGGCGCTGAAGCCCAGATGCTCGAGTGACAGGGTGACCCCAGCGGAGTTGAGAATCCGCAGCACGACGCTCTCACCATGGTTGGTGGGCAGGGTCGAAACCCGCAGATCAACTTCCGACTGACCGTTCACGAAGCGGATCCGCCCGTCCTGGGGCGCCCGCTTCTCGGTGATATCGAGGCCTGCCATCAGTTTCAGGCGGGCGATGAGTGCCGGCTGGATCGGCTTCGGGACCAGCACCTCCTGATGGAGAACGCCGTCGACCCGGAGCCTGATCCGCAGGATCTTATCGTCCGGCTCCACGTGTATGTCAGTGGCTTTCTGCTTGATGCCGAGCGCGATGATCTGATCCACCAGGCGGATCATCGGCGAGCCGTCCGCCAGCTCGTCGTCGCCCTCTTCGGTATCGACCCCGTCGCGCATGATGCGATCAACGGTTTCGTTGATGCTCTGGCCCTGAGCGAAGTGCAGTGCCAGCGCTTCCAGGATGTCCGATTCTGCGGCGGTGACCACGCGAACCAGCAACCCGGTGGCCTTCTCGATCTGATCAATGGCCACCACGTCGAAGGCGTCGGCCAGGGCAATGGTCAGAGCGTTTTCATCGCGCTCGAGCGGGACCACCCGATGCCGTCGGGCGGTGTCGTAATCGATGAGCGCCATGACCTCCGGATCGATGTCGACGCCAAGCACGTCGACGACCTGGGTTTTGGCTTCCGAGGCCAGCGCATCGGTAATGACTCCGGGTGCTACGAACCCGAGGTCGATGAGCACCTCGCCGAGCTTCCTGCCCTGACGCTTCTGCTCACGCAGCGCCAGGTCGAGCTGCTGCTCGTCGATCAGCCCCGCATCGAGCAACCGTTGACCCAGCGGCTTGGCCGGGGCTTCAGCGGTTGCGAGCGGGCCACGATCCTCCATGATCGTCGCTTCGGTCGGCATATTTGGCAGGCTTAGACTTTGCTGATGTAGATCAGGAGCGAGTGGGCGTGATCGCTGTTGACGCCGTAGCGCTTGACCCGACCACCGGCGTTCCAGGCATCGCTGCCGGAGTCCACGCTGCCATCGTTATCGAAGATGTCGCTGATCGCCTTTGCTTCCTCGTCGGTGACCCGATCAACCCGGATGAACGCGACGTTGCTGGTATCAGCCGTGCCGTCACCATCCAGATCGAACTGGTAGTTGGCGTTGGTGCTGACCAGCACCGCGGCGTAAGCGCCTTCAGTGAACGGGTTGCCCAGATCCTTTTCCAGGTAGGGGCCGTCCCAGCCGTTAACGGGCGAGGCTGCATCGTTTTTCATCAGCCGCTTGTTCCGATCCCGGTTATCCGAGGGGATGTGGGTCGGGAAGTTGCCGGTGTCCTCGTAATACTGAGCCACCGCGCCTTTGATCATGTTCACGTCTTCCACGAACGCCGTGACTTTGGCGTTGCGGATGGCGTCGAAAATCATGGGCGTCGCGACGGAGACCAGGATGGCGATCACTGCCATGACACCGATCATCTCCATCAGGGTGAAACCGCGTTGCTTGCTCATATTGTCAGCTCCTTTGACATACAAAAGTACCTTCCCACAAACGAGGGGAGACACCCGTCAGTTCGGACAGGAGCCGCGTTTCTTGAGTGCAGGGGTCACATAACGGACAGGCGATGTCATCGGGGCGACGGGCGGTACTCGGCCGCCCGCCGGCAGGTCTATGAGAGCCGCGAGGCGCCAGGGGCTGGCGCCTTAGAGATCAGTCTTCCAGAGCCTGCCCGAGCCGTTCGCAGGACTCCGCGAACTCCTCCATGAAGGCGTAAACCACGCTGCGGGCGCTCACCGGATCGTTCATCAAGCCGACGCCCTGCCCCACCCAGTAGGTGGCCAGACGCCTGGCGTTCGGATCACCGGCTTCGGCCAGCTTGTCGATCCGGGACAGCGCCGGCCCGGACACCAGTCCCTGCAGCGGCATGGGCAACGGCTCCGGCGCATCCTTGCCCTGCCAGGCATCGGTCCAGGGCGAGCGCAGCTGCCGCGTGTACTTGCCGGTGCGACTGCGGGAGCGGACCGTCTGCCGCGAGGTGGCGGCCAGCATCTTCTCCTTCACGGCCGGGGCGGTTTCCGCTTCCGCCGTGGTCAGCCAGACGGAACCCGTCCAGGCGCCGGCCGCACCCATGGCCATGCAGGCTGCCATCTGCCGGCCGGTGACGATGCCACCGGCAGCCAGAACCAGGGTATCGGCGTTCATCTCGGCAATGGTGTCGAGCACCTCAGGGACCACCACCAGCGTGGAAATCTCCCCGCAGTGACCACCGGCCTCGGTACCGGACACCACGAGCACGTCCACACCGGCCTCGACGTGCTTCACCGCGTGCTCCCGGGAACCGGTGAGCGCGCCAACGACGATGCCTTTCTCCCGGGCCGCTTCCATCATGAACGGTGGCGGGACGCCCAGCGCGTTGACGATCATCCTGATGGGGTGCTCCAGCGCCACCGCCAGCTGCTGGCTGGCGCCTTTCTCACGCATGGCATCGCCGGTGTTTGCGGCCGGCTTCCTGTCCCAGAGCCCGGCGGTATCGATCCCGTTCTCGGCGAGAATCCGCTCCACGTGCAGCTTGTGCTCCGGCGGGATTCGCGCCTCCAGGTCTTCCGGGGTCAGCGTCCCTTCCTTGTCGGCAATGCTGGTGGGCACGATCAGATCCACGCCGTAGGGCTTGCCGTCCACCTGCTCGTCGATCCAGCTGAGGTCGATCTCCAGCGATTCCGGCGTGTGCCCGACCGCACCCAGCACGCCGAAGCCGCCGGCTTTGCTCACCTCGGCCACTACGTCCCGGCAGTGGCTGAAGGCGAACAAGGGAAACTCGCAGCCGAGCATGTCGCATATCTTGGATTTCATCGGTCCTCCCGTTGGCTGATTCTAAGCTTGCCGCAAGTGTCCCCCCGCCGGCGCCCTCAATCCAGCTCTATGCCTACCCCGACCAGGTAAGTCACGTCCTCTTTCTGTCGGCCATCCGCGGGATTGGATTCGTAGTCGAAGTCCACCTGCAGGTTCACGTAGACGTCTCTGGGCAGATCCCAGCGCAGGCCGGTGCTGGTATTGAGAATTTTGTTGTCACGACCTTCCACCACACGCTGCAGATCAGTCTGCTGAAACAGGATCAGGTCGTCATCGAGAAAGCGCTGCTCGTAGCGGAAAACAGTCTGGATGGACACGGAGTTCTCGTTCTCCTCACCGATCCTCTCCACCAGAAGGTTCGGACCGAGCGAGATGTTCAGAGTCCGTTTGGAGTCGTCCCAGAAGTGGAAGCCGGGGCCGACGTAGAACTGACTTCGACTCTCCAGGTCTCGAATCGGGTCGCGCGTCCAGGTGATGGAGCCGCGCATGAACCAGTCATCGCGAAACGTCCAGACATCTTCGTAGTACACATCGGTCTGGTCTTTTGTCGTCTCCCCATCGGTGCTGGATCCATCTCTGGTCAGCTCGAGGCGGTGGCGGTGCTCGCCCAGCTTGATGCCACCCATGGCAAAAAAGCGGCCGCTGTTGGTGTTTGTGTTACCGCTGGCGACGTTGACGCTGATGTCGCTGCGCACCTGCCAATCGAAGAAGTCTTCCACTTCGAGCATGTTGTCCACCTCGCTCAGCGGGTAGGTACGCGCCCCACCATCGACGATCACCACCGGTCGGCCATCGTCACCCAGTCCCAGCCGGCCGATGACGGTTTCCGTCCGCCGACCGCGGACAAACTCCACTTCGTACTCTTCCTCGGTGTGGATGTAGGCGACGTACTCGAGCTCAATCGCATAGGTGTTGCCATACGCAGGCTCGATGAACACCTCCTCGTTCCAGATCTTCTCGACCTCGCCCGTAATCCGGTCACCGTTTTTCATGATGACGAAGTCGTTGGCGGCAAAAGTCACAGGGGCGAGCAGGCACAGCGCCAGCAACGCCGGCAGGCGGAAAGTCATGAGCATCGTGGGCAGATCCGTTGTCCTTGAATAAGCGGGGCGCATTCTAGCCTGCTTCCCACCGAGCCGGCACCGCTGCCTGGGCACGCCTTGCATTGGAGATCCACTCGGGCGGACACTGCACCGTGAGGAGACAGGGAGAGGAACTCATGACGACAGCAACCGCAGGCCTCGGCGGCGTCGCGCTCGACGCCGGGCTCACCCTCATCATCGCCACCCGGAAAGGCATTTTCTTTCTCCAGCCGGATTCTGACCGGACCCGCTGGCGCCTCAGCGAGCCGGTGTTTCTCGGCCACATCATCAACCACGCCGTGCTCGATCCCCGGGATGGGCGGACCCTGCTGGCCGCCGCACGAACGGGCCATCTGGGCCCGACGATCTTCCGCTCCGAGGATGGCGGCCAGTCCTGGTCGGAAGCCCGTCGGCCGCCGGCTTTCGACAAAGCCGGGCCCGACGAGAAACCCAGGGTCATCAGCCACACGTTCTGGCTGACTCCCGGGCATGCCTCCGAGCCGGGCGTCTGGTGGGCCGGCAGCTCGCCTCAGGCGCTGTGGCGCAGCGAAGACGCCGGGCTCACCTGGCAGAGCGTTCGCGGCTTCAACGACCATCCGGAGTACGAGGCGCGCACGGAAGACCCGCAGGCAGGCACCCCGGACGGGCCGGTGCTGCACTCCATCCTGGTGGATCCCCGGGATGCCAGCCATCTCTACTTTGGCCTCTCCGGTGGCGGGGTCTACGAAACTCAGGACGGCGGTGAAAGCTGGAGCCCGCTCAATCACGGCATGGCGACCGCCAACGACGATCCGAAAGTAGACGCGCTGGAGCTCGACTACGGCGATCTGGCCTGGTCCGAGATCGGACCGCAGCACGATCCGCACTGCGTGCAGCTGCACCCGGCGAACCCGGACCTGCTCTACCAGCAGAACCACTGCGGCATCTACCGCCTGGAGCGGCCCGACAGCACCTGGCAGCGGGTCGGCCGGAACATGCCGGCGGAGGTCGGCGACATCGGCTTCGTCATGGGCGTGCACCCGCGCGATCCGGACCGCTGCTGGGTGTTTCCCATGGACGGCACCGACGTCTGGCCTCGGACCAGCCCAGATGGCCGCCCGGCTGTGTTCACCAGCCGCAATGGCGGCGAAAGCTGGGAGCGCCAGGACAATGGCCTGCCTGAGCGCGGCTGGTTCACGGTGAAGCGTCAATGCCTGACGGTGGACGAAGCTTCTCCGGCGGGCGTGTACTTCGGCACCACCTCCGGCGAGATCTGGGGCAGCGCCGACGAAGGCGAGCACTGGCAGGCGCTGGCCGCCCACCTGCCGGAGGTTTACTCGGTCGAAGCCGCAGTGATCGCAAAATGATGGTGACCATCCCGCAGCCGCTGCTCTCCTACACCGACCAGGCGGATCGGGTGGATGCCAGCGGCGCGACGCTGAACGAGCTGCTCGACGACCTGGACCGGCAATACCCGGGTATCCGCTTTCGGATGATCAACGAGCAGGATGAGATGCGCCCGCACATCATCTTTTTCGTCGGCGGCAGGCGCACGCGCGACATCGACGAGTCGCTGGCTGATGCCAGCGAGGTGGTGATCCTGCGCGCCCTGTCCGGCGGCTGAGCGCAGGCCGACTGCTGGCTAGGACAGCGCCTCGAATATGCGCCGGTAAAACTCCGTGCGCGGAGCCGCCGCCGGCGCTTCACCACCGCTGGCCTGCACCAGCAGCGCCCTGATCGTTCGATCCTGCAGCGACGCATCCGGCTCACCATCGCTGCCCATCAGTGTCAGCGCCGTTGCCAGCCGCTCCGAGGCGGGCCGGCCGGCAAGCTGCAGCGCCGCGCTCTCGATGAGCACGGCCTGCATGTAGTAGCCATAGTGCACCGGATTGACGCTGCCCGCCGCCATCGGCTCCAGCAGCTCGAAAGCAGCAGCCAGGTGCTCCAGCGCCCGCTCCGGCTCCGGCAGGCTGAAGTAGGCGCGACAGGCGGCGACATGCGCCAGGTGCAGACGCACCAGATCCGAGTTGCGCTCCTCGGCCAGCATGTCTCTGAAGCCCGCCTCGGCGATATCGAGCTCCGCCAGAGCGGCGGCGGTATCCCCTTCGTGATGCAGCTCCATCGCCAGCATGGCCCGGCCCAGGTAGCCGCGCTCACGCCAGAAGATGTTATCCGGGTCCTCACGGGTCAGCTCGCTGGAGATCTCCACCTTCCGCTGCAGCATGGCGCGCGCTTCGGCCGTGCGCCCGACGGCTGTGAGCGTGCGGGCGTAGTAGCCGAGCGCATCGGAGAGCCGGGCCAGGTGATGGATGTTGTTGGTCCGCTCGTAGAGATCTTCCCGCAGGCTGACCTCCCGCTCGTGCCACTCGAATCCCTCGTCGAAGCGACCGAGGGTCGGCAGGATTTCCGCCAGCCAGGAAACGGATTCAACCTCCTGCACCAGCAGATCTGTCTCGTAGTCCGGAAACTGCGCGCGCAGCTGCTCGTTCTCGCTGAGCGACGCCTGCAGCGAGTCGATGGCCGCCTGATACCGCTTCAGGCGGGTGTTCACCGCACCCATGTTGTTCAGGCCGAACACCACCTCGATCCGATAGCGGATGTTGTCCGGCTCCAGGGCCGCAGCCATCTTCGCGTAGTCGAGCGCCTGGGCAATGTAGTCGGCGGCGTCGCTGACGTTCTGCATCTCCCAGTGTGCCTCACCGACGTAGTAGGTGTGCTGCGCCAGCTCGTACCATTGGGACGCATCCTCCACCGATCGGTTGGCGGATTCCTGGCCGAGCTCCATCGCCCGGAGAAACGTCTCCAGCGCCTCTTCCAGCTTGCCCTGGCGGATGCGCACCGTGCCGACGCCGATCAGCGCCGTGCGGTATTTATATAGCGTCTCGTCATCCAGCTCTTCTGCGGTCAGCGAGCCGAAGTAGTTGAGCGCCTGAGCCAGCCCCTGATCCAGCTCGCCCACCTCCTCGTAGTCCTGGAGACGCTCGGTGAGATCGGTGACCAGGTAGTCGATGAGGGCCGCCGCCTGGGCGCGCTGGGTTTCCGCCGTCTGCTCCGCTCTGCGGGTCTGCTCGAGCAGAAAGGCCGATCCGCCGACGATGGCGATCATGAAGCTGGCGGCCAGCAGCAACCGTTGCCGGGCACGCACCGCTTCCCGCTCAACCAGATCATCGAAGCGAAGGCCGATGAGGCCGGCGATCAGCTTCAGCCGGGCGCGCTTCAGCCCGTCGCCCGTCGGCCTGGCATCCGCGGCCAGCGGCTCTTCGTCAGCGGTCAGCGCCGGTGGAAACAGCTCGCCCGCAGCCGCTGCCGTCACGCTGTCGGGAATGATCGGCAGGATCGCGCCATCGGGCCGGACCTGGCGGAACGCCTCGATCTCCGCCGCAACCCAGCGGGACGCTACCGCCGCGGGGGAGCAGATGACGATCAGGCATTCCGACTCGGCGAGGGCCTCACGGATGGTGTCGGTCAGGCTCGAGCTGGAAGCGAGCTCGTCCTTGTCGCGGAAGATGACGCCGAGCCGATTGCTGAGCAGGCCTTTCGCCTGCACCACCCGGCCGGGAAGGCGATGGCGCTCCAGGTCCCGATGCAGGCGGGCCGCGAAGATCTCGTCGCTGTGGCTGTAGCTGATGAAAGCCCGGTAACGCACGTTCCTCCCTGCTCGCTCGCGCTCTTCACTGAAGCGGACGAACGATAGCGCGCGCGCGTTGACAGGTCGACGTCAGCCTTCGTGCAGCCAGGCAGCGTGCCGGGGCGCCCGCTTGGTGCGGCTCCACTCTTCCAGCATGTCGTCTGCCACGGCCTTCAGCCTCGCCAGGTCTTCGTCCGATCCCTTGTTGCAGGCGAGCTCGAGACGATGGCCGTCCGGATCGAAGAAGTAGATGGAGTCGAAAATGCCGTGGTTGACCGGGCCGAGCACCTCGATGTCGGCCGCTTCCAGCCTTGCTTTGGTGGCGAGCAGCTCATCGGCGTCAGCCACCTGGAAGGCGATGTGCTGCACCCACTCCGGCGTGTTCCTGTCCCTGTCCATGTCCGGTGAGTTCGGCAGCTCGAAAAACGCCAGCACGTTGCCGCCTCCGGCGTCGAGAAACACGTGCATGTAGGGATCGTCCTCACCGGTGGAAGGCACACGGTCTTCGGCGATTGCCAGCTTGAAGTCCATGCCGAGGTGCTGCCGATAGAACTCCACCGTCCGCTTGGCATCGCGGCATCGGTAAGCGACGTGGTGAATACCGGTCAGGCTCATGCTGCGTCCTCCTCATCGGCCTGGATCACACCACGCCGCAGCTGGTCACGCTCCATGGACTCGAACAGCGCCTGAAAATTGCCCTCGCCGAAACCTTCGTCGCGACGTCGCTCGATGAACTCGAAAAATATCGGGCCGATCATGGTTTCCGAGAATATCTGCAGCAGCAGGCGAACGTCGCCGCCTTCCGTGCTGCCATCGAGCAGAATGCCGCGGCTGGCCAGCCCTTGAACGTCCTGGCCATGGCCCGGCAGCCGCTCTTCGAGCATCTCGTAGTAAGCGTCCGGCGGCGGCGTCATGAACGGCACGCCGCGAGCTGCCAGCGCATCCACCGTCGCCGGCAGATCGTCACAGGCGAGCGCAATGTGCTGAATACCCTCGCCGTTGTACTGCAGCAGAAACTCCTCGATCTGACCGTCCGCTCCACCCCGGGCCTCTTCGTTCAGCGGGATCCGGATCTTGCCGTCCGGCGCGGTCATGGCGCGGGAGATGAGGCCGGTTTCCTGGCCTTTGATGTCGAAGTGACGGATCTCCTCGAAAGAGAAGTAGCGCTCGTAGAAATCGGCCCAGTAATCCATGCGCCCGCGGTAGACGTTGTGGGTCAGATGGTCAATCTCGTACAAGCCAACGCCGGCAGGGTGCCGATCCACGCCTTCGAGAAAGTTGAAATCGATGTCGTAGATGCTCGTGCCCTCACCGTAGCGGTCGATGAGGTAGAGCGGCGCGCCGCCGATGCCGCGGATCGCCGGCAGCCGAAGCTCCATCGGGCCTGTGGGAATCTCCAAAGGCTGCGCACCCAGCGTCAGCGCCCGGTCGTAGGCCTGATGCGCATCCCGTACCCGGAACGCCAGCCCGCAGGCACTGGGCCCGTGCTCTTCGGCGTAGTAGGCCGCCAGGCTCTTCGGCTCGTAGTTGACGACGAAGTTGATCCCGCCCTGGCGCCACAACGCCGCATTCTTCGAGCGATGAACGGCCACCCGGCGGAAACCGAGCATCTCGAAGACCGGCTCCAGGCGGCCGGGCTCGCGGGCGGCGAACTCGACAAACTCGAAGCCATCCAGGCCCATGGGATTGTCTTTCATCGATCTATCTCCTCTTCATGACAGCCAGAACTATAGGGGCAAAGTGACGGCAGATTTCTTCTAATCCACCTTGAATCGAGACAATATCGATGCTTTCTTTCGATTTTTACTTCAGAATTAGGTTTTTCTTTCTTACATGACCTGGCAATGGGAGCAAAACCCCGATGGATCAGCTCGAACGGAGAATTCTGACCCTGCTGCAGGAGGACGGGCGGCTGTCCAACGTCGCCCTGGCGGAACAGATTGGCCTGTCCGAATCGCCCACTTTCCGGCGGGTGAAGCAGCTCGAGGACAGCGGCGCAATCAGCGGTTACGCCGCCATCGTCGACCAGCGGCAACTGGGCCTGGAGGTGACCGCATTCGTCCAGGTCACCATGGAACGGCAACCGGACTCGGCCACCGAGTCCTTTCATGCCCACGTGGCGGCGGAGCCACACATCATCGAGTGCCACGCCATGAGCGGTTCGCACGACTACCTGATGAAGGTGGTGGCGAGGAACATCGATCACTTCTCGGCGCTGGTGATGGAGCGGATCCTGAAGTATCCCGGCGTGCAGCACGTGGAATCGAGCTTCAGCCTGAAAGCAATCAAGCACAGCCGGGTGTTGCCGGCCTGAACGATCAGCCGTCCCGGCGCACGGCCCGATCCACCCAGATCCGTCGGGTGGTGGCGTTGTAGCGGGCGTAAAAGGGCCGCGGCAATGCCCGGCAGTGAGCCTGCATCCGCTGCTTGGCGTCCTGCAGCGACTCGGCAACGAAGTAGCCGCTCTGGTACTCGGTAATCGGAAAGGGTCGCTCTGCCGCCGTGGCGGGATCCCATGGGTATCGTTCCGGCTCTGGTCGGGCTTCCTGATCCTGGGGAACGCCACCGCAGGCATAGGCAAGCTCCCCGGAACTGGAGAGCAGCCCGGCGCCGTAGGCTTTCAGCACCCCCTCCTCCCTGAGCAATCCGAACTCCACCGAGTACCAGTAACAGCGGGCGAGCCGCTCGATTTCCAGATCCGAGGCACCGAGGCTCGCCAGGCCGATCTCCTGCGAGAAATCGGCAAACGCTGCATCCGCAAACATGGGCGCATGGCCGATCAGCTCGTGGCAGACGTCCGGCTCCGGCGTGTACAGCGGGCGGCTGTGATGGCGCACGTACTGGGTGGAGAAGAACACCCGAAAGGCCAGACCCGCGAGAAAGTCTCTGGAAGCCAACAGGCCCGGTACCGGGTGGATCCTGAATCCCGTCCGCTCCTCGAGGAAGGCGCTGACCGTACGTGCCTGGGGGATGGCTTCCGGGCCGTACCCGCAGGCCTGCACGAGCTCCCTGACGATCCGACGATAGGCGCTGCAGGCGTGCTGCTCGTGCAGCGGCCGAAGCGCTTCGTAGACTGCCCGCCAGGTCGCCTGCTCCTGGTCGCTGTAGTCGATCAGCGGCAGCGGCTGACCTTCCGAATATTCCCGGGCGTGCTGGTCGATGCGCGCCCGGCTGGCCCGATAGGCCGGGTCATGGAAGCCCGGGTGATCCGCATCCAGCGCCACCCCCGCATCGAGGGTGTTGCAGGCGATCAGGTCGAGCTCGCTGACGTGCCGCGGAAACCAGGGCACGCTCTGCCGGTCGAGCAGCAGCAGGCCCACCCCTTCCGCGGCAAGGGCCGCGAGCACCCGCTCGACGGCTGGCTCATCCCGTTCGCCTTCGCAGTCGACGTAGAAATCGAACTTCCCGCCCCGGGAGGGCCGGGACTCGATGTGCGTCAGGTTGACGCCGGCCTCCGAAAACAGCTGCAGCGTGTCAGCCAGGGCGCCGGGCCGATCCGTCAGCTCGAGGAGCAACGACAACCTTCTGTCGCTGTGATCTGCCATTCTAAACTGTTACTTATCAATAAGTTAAAGGGTATTTCTCACAGTTCTTTCAGGACCCTGATGCCTCGATCATCGCCACGGTGACGGGCATACCCTCTGCGCCGGGAGCGCAGCGCTTCGGCCTGGCTGTCCCAGGAACCGCCTCTGACCCCATGGGTGCTGCAACTCTGTCCTTTCATCACCACCGTGCCGTCTTCCACTGCCCCACTGTACTCCGGCATGCCGCACTCCAGTACCCACTCGGAGACGTTGCCATGCACATCGTGGAGGCCGAAGAGGTTGGCCGGGAAGCTGCCAACGGGCGCCAGCTCTGAGAAGCCATCGTCACACTGGAGCACGGCCCACTCCCGGTACACGCGCTTGGTGGAAAGATCGGCCAGATTGGCGAACTCGCAGAGTCGCTCCTCCTCGTCGCCAAACCAGTAGGCGCTGTCGGTGCCGGCTCGAGCCACGTATTCCCACTCCGCCTCGTTCAGCAGCCGGTACTTGCTGCCGGTCTCCCGCGTGAGCCAGTCTGCATAGGCTACCGCCTCTGCCCAGTTCACGTAGCGGACGGGGTGGTCCCCGGCTTCCTCAGCGAGCCGGTCGTCCAACTCTGCGCCGGTTGCGGCGGCAAACGTCCTGTACTCGCCGACGCTGATCTCGTTGACGGAAACGGCGAACGGCTGCGACAGGGTGCGGGTGGTGGCCGGCGTCATGCTCGGCGGGCCGCCCGGCTTGCCCATCAGGAAGCTGCCCGCCGGGATCACGACCATCTGCGGGCCGCTGCCGGCACTGGCCAGATCGTCTCTGAAGGTTGTGCCCGCGGTCACCTGCACCTGCTCGAGCGCGAAGGAAACACGCGCACCTGAGGTGGTCAGGTTGATGGAACGAAACGCGGTCCGGTAGCCGAGCGCGCGGGCGCTGATTTCCACCTCGCCAATCGGCAGGCTCATGCCGGGCTTGTAGGTCACCCGTTCCTTGCCGGCCGCGCCGGATTCCTTGTCGTAGGCCAGGGTGACGCTGGCATCAGCCGGCTGAACCTGCACCTCAACGCGTCCTCTCGCCCGGCGCAGCTGAACCTGAGTGCGATTGTCACCGTACTGAACGTAGTAGCGAACCCGCTGAGTTTCGTAACCGGGACGCGTCACCTCGATCAGCTGCTCGCCGATGGGCACCCGCATGCCGCGCACGTAGTCACGCTCGAGTTCCGGCAACCGAACCCGGGCATCGGCAGGAGTCACCGCCACCACCAGCGAGCCGTGCGGATCCATGTCCAGCGACAGGTTGGCGCTGATCGTGTCGTCGGCGAGCACGATCAGCTGCTGCTCTTCGACCCGCCGCTCCTCCAGCCCCATGCGAACGGTGACCGGTCCCGAGGTGGTCAGCACTTCCATCGGCGTGACCCCCGCCTGCCGGACCCCATCCAGCTCCACCCAGGCCCCGATCGGGTTGGAGAGCAACGACAGGCGACCGGTGCCGCTCTTCAGAACCACGCTGCGCGATACCCGATCACCTCTGCCGACCTCCAGATCGACGATCTCTGTACGGTAGTGGCTGTGCTCGAAAGCTATCCGGTGCCGACCCGGCTCCAGGGCCGTCACCAGCGGGGTCAGGCCGATCCCACGACCGTCCACCCTGACCACCGCACCGGCCGGTTCGGAGTCGAAGGTCGCCTCGATGCGCCAGGCCTGATAGCCGAGGTAGCTGCCGAGAACCAGCAGCAGGGCGAGACCGATTGAGAGCCCGCGCTTCAGGCGCCGGCCCCGGCAGCCTGGTCCATGATGGCTACGGCCCGGGTCCAGCCTGCCGAAGCGCCGCGGATCTTCATGGGAAAACAGGCAACCTGAAAGCCGAAGCCCGGCACTGCCTCCAGATTGTGCAGCTTCTCCAGATGGCAGTAGCCGATGTGACGGCCTGCCTTGTGCCCTTCCCAGATCAGGCTGGCGTCCTGAGTTTCGGCGTACTTCTCTGCCGTGTGCGAGAACGGCGCATCCCAGGACCAGGCATCGGTGCCGGTAACCCGGACCCCTCTCTCGAGCAGGTACATGGTGGCCTCGTAGCCCATCCCGCAACCCGTGTGCACGTAGTTGTCCTGGCCGTAGGCGGCACCCGCGGCGGTGTTGACCAGCACGATGTCCAGCGGCTTGAGCTCGTAATCGATCCGCGAAAGCTCCGCCGCAACATCGTCGGCGGTCACCACGTAGCCGTCCTCGAAGTGCCGGAAGTCGAGCTTCACGCCCGGATTGAAGCACCACTCCAGCGGCACCTCGTCGATGGTGATGGCGCGTTCCGAACCGGTCGTCTGCTCGTTCATCGTCGAGTGGAAGTGATAAGGCGCATCGAGATGGGTGCCGTTGTGGGTCGACAGCTTCACCCGCTCCACCGCCCAACCCTCACCGTCCGGCAGGTCCTCGGGCTCAAGCCCGGGAAAGAACGCGGTCACCTGCTCCGGCGTGTCCTGATGGTTGAAGTAGGTGATCTCCGGCTTCATCCCCGGCGGGTCCGAGATCACATCGTTCTCGAGGAAGATAGACAGGTCGATGATTCTGGCAGCCATGCTTACCGCTCCGCTCGCTTGAGAGTCGCAGTCTACCGCTTCGACCGGAAGGCAGGGCAGAAAAAAGCCCGCGCTCCCCGAGAGGAGGCGGGCTTTGAGATCACACGTCTAACTGATAGACCGATCTATTGATCGATTGATCAGCCTCCCGTGTCGTAAGAAACCCGGAGGTAGTACTGACGGCCGATACCGTTGTGGTACTCCTGCGGGTAGAAGGGCCAGCTGTCGGTTTCGTCAGCCTTCGGTCCTTCGTTGGTCACGTTGTTGACGCCAGCTTGGACGCGCAGCTTGTCGTTGGTCCAGTAGCCAGAGAGATTGGCCGTGGTCCAGGAGCCGATCGTCAGCTTACGGGTCGTCGTGGCCGGATCGTACAGCTCGTTGTTCAAACCGTTCATCGAGTCGATGTGGTTGATGAACAGCGTCGCGCCCCACTGACCCAGGGTCCAGTTGGTCGTGAAGTTCACGCGCCACTCCGGCACGCGGCTGTCTTCGATCACGTCAGTAACCGGGTCCAGCACGGTGAACTGCTCTTCCCACTTGAGCATGTAGGTGCCCTTCAGTCGGAAGTCCCAGAAACCGGCACGGGACGTATCCAGGCCGTAGCCCAGCGAGAAGTCTATGCCTTCCGTTTCCACGAAGGTCAGGTTCTGAGCCGTCGCGTTCACGAGCACAACTTCCTGGTTCGCCGGGTTCCGGGTGATCAGGTCCCCGTACTCATCCGGGTTGTTGACGATGGTCTGGGCGGTCAGCGTGTTGACGATGTCCTCGATCTCCACGTGCCAGAAGTCCAGAGAGCCGTCGAAGCCGGCAACCTGGAAAACGGCGCCGATGTTCCAGTTCTCGCCCTTCTCAGCTGCGAGATCAGGGTTCGGACCGAGCAGGACGTCCGTGAAGACCTCGCCGCGGCAGGCCGCGATGGTGTCGTCACCGATGGTGCCGCCCTGGAACTCACAGGCGACCGGGTCGGTTACCTGAGAGAAGGCCTGAGTCGGGTTACCGTATACGCGCTGCAGATCAGGCGCCCGGAAGGTCTCGGCCCAGTTGAAGCGGAGCATCAGCTCGTCGATCGGGCGCCACTGCAGGCCGATCAGCGGAGCGACGTTGTCGCCGAAGTCGCTGTAATCGTCATAACGCAGCGCTGCCTGCAGCTCGAGGGACTCGAGCAGCGGGAACAGCATCTCGCCGTAGACAGCAGTGTAGTCCCGCTCACCCTCACCGGAGGATCCACCGGTAGCGAGGATGTTGCCGTTGATGGACTCGGTGTCGGCAGTGTTTACGAACCACTCGCGAGCGGTTTCAACACCGGCCGCGAAGCCAACGCCACCAGCGGGCATCTCGAACAGGGTCGGGTTGGAGAAAGTCAGGCTGAACTGGTTAACGCTGGAGGTTGCACGCTGCGTGGGTACGTAGCGGGCTGCTTCCACTTCTTCGTCCGTCATGATGTCGAAAGAAGAACGACCAGCGGCACCAGAGGTCAGGAACTCGAAGTAGGTCCTGGCGCTGGCGTAGCCACCGCGGTTGGTGTTCAGCTCGGTGCGCATGAACGACCAGTCGGCGTCGTACGACCAGTTGTTGCCGAACTCACCGCGCAGACCGTTGAGAATGGCGTAGTTGTCGACGTTAATCTCGCTGGTCCGGTTGCCGAACTCGATCATCCGACGGGTGTAGTAGTAGCCACCGTCGGCCAGCGCGGCGAAGTCACCACCAAAGGCCGTCGCCTGCGGGAAACGCGCGGTTTCACCGGTGCGATCGGACAGGCCGGTTACGAAGCCCGGATCCGCGTTGAAGTTCTCATCGAGGCCAACAAAGAAGCTGAACTCATCAACCGGCATCGGCTCGATGGCGGTGTTCGTCTGGCTCTTCGTGTAGTCGACGCGACCGTAGTACTCAACTGCCTCGGAGAAGGCGTAGTTCCACTTGGTCATGAGCGAGGTGCGCTCACGCTCCGGGAACAGGTCCCGACGGGCAGAGCGGTTGAAGCCGCAGAGATCGAACGGCAGCGTGTCCCAGGGCTGCAGGCCACGCTCGGAGCACTCATCTGGTGCCAGCGAGCGGAGGATGCTGCCGGAGAACGTACGCAGGGAGATACCGTAGGAGCTGTAGCTGCCCAGGCCGCCGAACGCCAGGTCGGAGCCGAGGTCGTCGAAGTTGTTACGCTGACGCGCCTTCAGACGTTCCTGGGACTCGTGCTCGACGAGGAACAGAATGTTGCGGTCTTCATCACCAGCACCAACCATGACGTTGATGTTGCCGGTTTCCATGCCGCCCTTGTCGGTATCGCTGTAGCGAACGTCGACGTTGACGCCGTTGTAGTAGTCCTTGGTGATGATGTTCACCACACCACCCATCGCGTCAGAGCCGTAGATGGCCGATGCACCGGTGGTCAGCACCTCGATACGCTCGATGGCTGCCAGCGGGATGTTGGCGGTGTCGGAGAAGTTGGTGGTACCACCAGCGGCGATCGGATACTTCGGCGTGCGCTTGCCATCGATCAGCGTCAGCGTGCGGCCGATGCCCACACCACGAAGATCTACGGCAGAGCCTGCCGGCGTAAAGCCGAAGACCTGCTGCTGGTCCAGAGAGCCACCAGAGTTCTGAGTGAGGCTAGCCATCACTTCCTGGAAGCTGTTGTAACCTACGTCACGGATCTCGTCAGCGCCGATCACCACGAGCGGGTTGGCGTTTTCAGCGTCGATGCGCTTGATGCGGGAACCGGTAACTACGATCTCCTCCATCACGCCCTCTTCTGCAAAAGAAGAAGCCGCGGGGAGAATGCTCGCTACCAGCGCACACACCAATGCCCACGCGAGCGAAACGCCCGTTGGTTTTTGGTTAGTCATTAGCACCCCTGTGAATACAGTATTTATTACTAATTGTTTCCAAGAAGGCCTACCTAATATTTTCATTATGAATTTTTAAGGTATTCCTCCGGCCTGACGGCATGCCAGGCCTTTGCGGGGCGCATGATACCCCCATTAATTGCGGATATGGTCCCAATACGGGACCAAAAACAGTACCTTTTTAGACGTAATTGTTATTAGAAGTTACGAAAGTATTACAGCCCAGAGTGGGCATCCGGCCGCGGAGGTCAGCCGATCAGTCGAATGCGCTCAGGGTAGGCGTCCGCGACGGCGGCGGTCGGCCGACCCGAGCGGTAGTCGAAGTCACAGCACTGGCCGCCAAGGGCGATGGTAGCGGTCCTTTTCAGCCCCTGCTGCTGGGCATCGCTCATCACGTCGTCGGTGGCACACATATAAGGCACCAGGTCCATGGCGTCGTGCTGGCCGAACAGGTGGCAGATGCCGCAGCGGCTCATTTCCATGGCCCAGTGCCCGGCAGCCTCGTCTACCCAGCGCACGTCGAACACGAACGCCCCTGTTTGTCCGACAGCCTGCGAGCGTTCGCCGGCGGCAATCAGGTTCTCCACCGACTTTTTCAGCGCCGCGGTCTGCTCTTCGGGCGTTGCGGTGGAAGGCCTGGCGGCGGCGCTGACCGCCTCATCGAGCGCTTTCAGCATCCGCGCGCCGAAGGCATGCGCATCCACGCCCGACTCGCGCAGTGCCAGATAAAGGCAGAGCAGCGCCGCACAGGTGTTGAGCGAGAACGCCATCGGATGATCCGGCTCCTCCGCGTAAACGAGCGTCGGGCCCATTTCCAGGTACCGCGCTCTGCCGGCCGCGATTACGCCGTCCACGTCATCGGTCAGATCCGTCAGCCAGGAACGGTAGTAACCCTCGGACCTGGCGAATTTCTCGGCAAAAATTTCGGTATTTCCGCTCATCTCTCCCTCCTGAACCTGTGCCAGGCGCTACCGCCCGGCTTGCCGGTTTCTTAGACTACTCCTAAGCAGGCGGAACAGCACCGTATCGAAGGCATGGCAACCGGGCACAAGCAGGCGCGTTGGAACGAACGCTACGCGGCGAAGGAACTGGTCTGGTCGGCTGGTCCGAACGCGCTGGTCGCCGCGGAGCTGGCAGATCTGCCGCCGGGCCGGGCGCTGGATGCCGCCTGCGGAGAAGGCCGGAACGGCCTCTGGCTGGCAGAGCTAGGCTGGCAGGTGACCGCTGTGGATTTCTCCGAGGTCGCCATCGACAAGGCCCGGCAGATTGCTGAGCGCCGGGGGCTCGTAGTCGACTGGCGCGTTGCCGACCTGTCTGCAGAGCCGCTGCCGGAAGGTGCTTTCGACCTGGTCGTCGTGCTTTATCTACACACCGACCCTGCGGAACGAAGCCGCTGGCTGCCGCGCCTGGTAAGGAGCGTGGCGCCGGGTGGCACCTTCTTCTACGCCGGTCATGATCCGGCCAACATCGAGCATGGCTTCGGCGGCCCGCAGGATCCGGACCTGTTGCCGTCTGCCGCTGAGATCTGCAGAGCGTTGCCCGACTTCGAGATCATCCGTGCGGATGTGGTCGAGCGTGCCGTCACGGCGGACCCTGGTCACGGCCGGGAAACGGACGGGACGGCTCTGGACACCTGTGTCCGGGCCGTTGCTCCCGGGCAGGTCAACTGACCTTAACGTTCTGCCGGAGCTCGAACTTGAGCACTTTGCCGGTGGCGTTGCGCGGCAACTCATCCACATAGACGACGTGATTCGGCTGCTTGAAGCGGGCCAGCTGATCCCGACAGTGAGCCAGGATATCCGCCTGGCTGAGCTCGGCACCGTCCTGCAGGGCCACCACCGCGCAGCCGGTTTCTCCCCAGCGCTCGTCGGGCACCCCGATCACCGCCACCTCGCGGATTTCCTTCAGCTGGTAGAGGACGTTTTCGATCTCCGCCGGGTAGACGTTCTCACCGCCTGAGATGTACATGTCCTTCAGCCGGTCTTCCACGTAGATGAAGCCGGCAGCGTCTTTAGAGCCGATGTCTCCCGTTCTCAGCCAGCCATCGGCGAAGGTCTCCGCGTTGGCTTCCGGTCGCCGCCAATAGCCGGGCGTGACCACGGGACCGCGACACCAGATCTCACCGCTCTCCCCCGGCTCAGCTTCGCTGCCGTCTTCCCGGGCAATCATGATCTGGGTATGCCGAAGCGGTTTGCCGGCGGAGCCGACCATGGCCGGCACGTCGTTCCTGCCGAGCACGCAGCAGCTGGCCACGTTTTCGGTCATGCCGTAACCCTCCTGGATGACGACGCCGCGTTCGTACCACCAGTTGACCAGGGCCACCGGCACCGCTTCCGCGCCGGCCAGCATCACCTGGACCCGGGAAAAGTCCGTGTCCGGATTCTTCGGGTGGTCACGCAGGGCGTTGAAGATTGCCGGCACGCCGAGAAAGTGGGTGATCGCCAGCGCCTCGGAACCGAACGCGTCCAGCGCGGCACCCGGATCGAACGTTCGCATGACAACCGCCGTTCCGCCGTTGAACAGGGCCGGACAGGTGAACACCTGCAGGCCGCCGATGTGAAACAGCGGCATCACCGCGAAGCTGACCATGTCTTCACCGCAGCGCATGCTGGACGCGGCGTTGAACTGCGCCCAGAGCATCATGCCGTGCGTAATGATCACGCCTTTCGGCAGGCCGGTGGTGCCGGAGGAGTACATGAGCATGCACTGATCGTCCGGCTCCAGCGACACCATCTCGAGAATCGGCTCACGGTCAGCGATGGCGGCTTCAAAGGCGGAATCACCCCCCTGCCCCTCCAGATCGACGAGGTGCGGCACCTCAACCGTCAGCGCCTCCACCGTAGCCAGGAGTTCCTGGTCATAGATGAGCACGTCCGGCTCGGCATTGCCGATGATGTAGTCGAGCTCAGACGGCGTCAGCCGGAAGTTCAGCGCCAGGTGCACGGCGCCGATCCGCCAGGTGGCAAAAATGATGTCCAGCGTGTCGATAGAGTTGAGCGCCAGCAGGCCCACGCGGTCGCCGGGCTTGACGCCGAGCGAGACCAGCCAACTGGCCACCCGGCCAACCCGCTCATGCATGTCCGCGTAGGTCAGCGCCCGATTGCTCGGCAGCTCGATGGTGGCCGTCTTCTCCGGCAGGTTGTGCGCGTTGTGCGCAATCCAGTCGACGATCATGCCCTGCATGGGATGCTCCTTTCTTCAGCTGTTCGCACTACGACTCAGCCCCCTTCTCGAGGCGTTCCGTTTGTGCTGTTGACTCGTCGCCCACCTGGCCTGACTCGACGAACTCCAGATCACCGCGCAGCGATCGGGCGCCGATGAAGTAGTGGCAGGCCGCCCAGACGTTGACCAGCACCGCCAGGCAGAGGGCGTAGCGCAGCGAGTGGATGCCCATATCGGCCGCCAGCAGGTCGCTGGCCACGCCGACCAGATAAGGCCCCATCCCCATGCCGATGATGTTGAGCGTGAACAACAGGATGGCCGAGGCAACGGCGCGCATGCGCAGGCTGACCAGTGCCTGGGTCATGGCGAACGACGGCCCGAGGTACATACCGCCGAGAATGGAAACCACCATCAGCGACGGGATCACCGCCCAGATGCCGCCGTAGAGGTAGGCCACGAACTGAAACGGCACCATGACGATGGTGGACCAGCCCGGCACCCACATGTACCAGCGTCGATCATCGAAGCGGTCGGACAGCTTGTCAGCCAGATAGCCGCCAAGAAAGGTCCCGATGGCACCAATCCCGCTGATCAGCGCCAGCCAGGAGCCCACCTCGGTGATCGGCATCTCGTGGCTACGGATCAGAAACGGTGCGTTCCAGGTGCCGGCGCCGTAGCCGACAAACGCATGCAGGCCCGCGGCAAAAGCGATGTGCCGGAAAGCGACCCTCTGCCAGAGCCGGGTGATGACCTCCTTCACGCCCGGCGCCGGCTCGTCATTCTTGACGATGTGCTTGTCCGCCATGCCGCGCGGCGGCTCGCGCAGGGTCATCCAGATCAGCAGCGCCACAAAGATGCCCGGCACGCCGACCAGCACGAAGGTGTGCCGCCAGCCGAGCGCCTCCGCGCCCCAGCCGCCAACGAAGTTTCCGATCATCGAGCCGAAGGGAATGCCGAGCGCGTAGATGGACAGCGCGGTCGCCCGGGTCTCGATCGGGAAGTAATCGGATATCAGCGAGTGGCTTGGCGGGCTGGCCCCGGCTTCGCCCACCCCGACGCCGATCCTGGCCAGCAGCAGCATCCAGAAGTTCTGCGCAAACCCGCACAGCGCCGTCATGCCCGACCAGACCACCATGGCGATGGAGAGGATCTTGACCCGGCTCCAGCGATCGGCCAGCGCGGCGATGGGAATGCCGAGGGTGGTGTAGAACAGCGCAAAAGCGAGACCGCCGAGCAGGCCGAGCTGAGTATCGTTCAGCAGCAGCTCCTGCTTGATCGGTTCGAGCAGGATGGCGAGGATCGAGCGGTCGACGAAGTTGACGACGTAACCGAGGAAGAGAATGGCAAGCGCGTAGTTGCGATAGCCGGGCGCGAAGTGCTGCTTGCCGTCTGCCTGATCGTCCGCGCTCAACGGCCCGTTCCCGCCAGCAGGGCCGGTCGCTCCGCTTCCACGTACGGCCGAAGCTCCTTCAGGGACTCGTTCAGCGCAACCACCGCGGCGTCGATCTCCGCTTCACCCATCGCCGTGCTGACGCAGTACATGAGCCGGCTTGCCGACATCACCCCGCGGCGCAGCATGGCAAGGTGCAGCAGGCGGCTGATGTGGCCGCCCTCAATGATGCCGTCAATGTTGTCGCGGGCATTGTTGAGCGGCTTGTCCGTGAAGTGCAGGTTGCTGAGCGAGCCGGTGCCGGATGCCCGACCTCTGATGCCGCTCTGCAGGAACGCCTCGTTGAACCCAGCCCGCAGGCGGTCACCCAGCGCGTTGACCCGGGCAGCCGCCTCCTCATCGTAGGCGCGCATGGCTGCCAGGCCGGCCGACATGGTCAGCGCGTTGCCGCTGAAGGTGCTGGCGTGCATCACCGGGCTTTCCCGCTCGGGGCTGAACAGCTCCATCAGCGCCCGCTTGCCGCCCACCGCGCCGATGGGCAGACCGCCGCCGATGATCTTGCCCATGCAGGTCATGTCCGGATCGATTCCGTGCAGCGTCTGCGCGCCGCCGGTATCGAGCCGGAACGTGATGACCTCGTCGAAGATCAGCACGATGCCATGCGCCTCCGTGGCTGCGCGCAAGGTGGCGAGGAACTCCCGCGTCGCCGGCACCATGCCCATGGATCCGAGCACCGGCTCGACGATGACCGCTGCCAGCTCCGAGGCGTGCGCTTCGATCAGAGCGGCAGCGTGCGCCGGTTCGTTGTAGGGGCAGATCACCGTATCGTTCAGAACGCTGTCCGGAAAACTGCCGTCCACCGCCAGCGAGGCGGGCGCGGCCAGATCACCACGCTGCCCGGGCACGGGAACCAGCGACACCTCGGCCTGCTCGTAGCTGCCGTGATAGCCCCCTTCCATCTTCATGACTTTCTGCCGGCCGGTTGCCGCCCGGGCGCAACGCAGCGCCATCAGCGTGCCCTCGGTGCCGGAGCTGGTGAACCGCAGCTGCTCCAGCGCCGGGACCCGGGCCACGAGCAGCTCCGCCAGCTCGACCTGGGTCAGGTTGGGCGCGGCGTAGGCAGAGCCTTTCGGCGCCTGGGTCTGAATGGCAGCCACCACATCGGGATGAGCATGACCATGAATCAATGAGGTGAAATTGTTCATGAAGTCGAGCAGCTGGTTGCCGTCCACATCCGTGAGGCGACACCCCTGCGCCTCCTGCATGACCAGCGGATAGGGTCCGTAGTGTGCGCTCGAGCGGGTATCACCACCCGGGAACACCGCCTGCGCGCGCTGACTCAGCTTCTCAGAAGTGGGCGAAAACGCTCTGTACGCAGCAACCAGCGGATGTTCGTCGTGCATGCTCCCTCCCAGAAGTTCCCCGACGGTCGCCACTATACCCAGATCGCTTCTGCGAGCACACGTCCGACCAGAGAGCGAATCTGAGCTATGATCCGGGAGACAGACAACTCATTGGGGGATGAGAGATGAGCCTGACGCAGTTCCGCGAAGAGACCAGAGCCTGGCTGGACGAGCACTGCCCATCGGGTGCCCGGGGTGATGGTCAGATACCCACCGGCAGCACCAAGATCGAGATCGAAGATCCGGACGTGCAGCTGTGGCTGGAGCGGATGGCCGAGAAAGGCTGGACGGTGCCCACCTGGCCCCAGGAGTATGGTGGCGCGGCCCTCAGCACCGAGGAGTTCGTGGTGCTGGTGGAGGAGATGCGCCGAATCGACGCTCGCCCGCCGCTTGCCGGCATGGGAACGTCCATGATCGGCCCGACCCTGCTGGAGCTCGGCACCGACGACCAGAAAGCGCGGCACCTGCCGGCGATCGCCCGGGGTGAGATCGCCTGGTGTCAGGGTTACTCGGAACCCGGCTCCGGTTCAGATCTGGCCAGCCTGCGCACCCGGGCAGTGGATGGCGGCGATCACTTCGTGATCAACGGCCAGAAGATCTGGACTTCCGGCGCCCAGTTTGCCGACTGGATGTTCTGCCTGGTGCGCACAGACCCCGACGTACCGAAACACGAGGGCATCAGCTTCGTGCTTCTGACCATGGATCAACCGGGCGTCAGCGTGAAGCCCATCAAGCTGATCAGCGGCAACAGCCCGTTCTGCGAAACCTTCTTCGATGACGCCATCGCTCAAAAAGTGGATCTGGTCGGCGAGGTGAACAAGGGCTGGACGGTGGGCAAACGGCTGCTGCAGCACGAACGTTCCGGCATGTCCTCGCTGGTTGGTGGCAGGCGGATGGAACCGCCAGGCACGCTGCAGTCCGTGGCGCTCGACTACCTGGGCAGCACGGGTGACGGCAAGATTGCGGACCCGGCTCTGCGCAGCCAGGTGCTCGAGGTGAACATGAACAGAGCGGCGTTCCGCCTGACTCAGCGACGCACGGTTCAGGAGTCCGAGGACGGCAGCACGCCGGGACCGGCCACCTCCATCTTCAAGATGTACGGTACCGAGCTGCAGCAGGCGACCTCAGACCTGATGTGCCAGCTGCGCGGAACCCAGGGCTACGGCTGGACGGGAGAGACCTTCGACGAGGATTCGAGAGAGTGGACCCGGACCTTTCTCTCTAACCGGGCCGCCTCCATCTACAGCGGCTCCAACGAGATTCAGCGCAACATCATCGCCAAGCGAGTGCTCGGCCTGCCGGACTGATCAGGGTACCGGCCAGACCACGCTGAACGCCCCTCTCAACTCGCCGAGCTGATAGCCGGTGGCCCGATCGTGGGGATAATGCTCGGCGAGTTGCCCGCGCACCGTTTCGGAAAGCTGCTCACCATGGCAGGTGAGGCACAACGGGGCGATGGCAATGGCTTTCAGGTAGCGGGCTTCGCCCCGAGCATCGACTGCAAACTGCTCCGGCAGCGCGGCTGGATCGCTGAACGCTCTCGTCGCCGGATCCGGCATCTCGTTCTGCAGCTGATCCAGCGCCTGACGTTGCCACGGTTCGGGCAGGTTCTGAGGATTTCTGAATCGACTGCTGATCCGGGAGATCCGGGTCCCCGACTGCCGCGATAGCCGGGAGGCAATCTCTGGCGCCAGGTCCCGGCAGACCGCGACGGCTGCTGCCGGCCCCTCCGCCTCGATGGCACCGCCGAGCGCAGCCGAGAGCTCCGCAGCAAACTCGCCGACCAGCGCCCGGCTGGCGGCCAGCCGCTCGTCTTCCGCCTGCACAGGCAAGCTCGCGGCCAGCGCGAGCCAACCCGTCAGGAGCGCGATCCGCCTCAGGCGGTCTTGCCTTCTTTGATGGCCTTGTCCAGGCGCTCACGGAGTCGTCGGGCAAGGTCTCCGGACCAGCGCCGGATGTCTCCCATCACGGACGCGGAGTTGGCCGGTACGGTCATCATGCCGGTTCTCGAGTTCAGGGTTTCCATGGCCCGCCGCTCTGCAACAAGCGCCACTACGCCACCGGTTCTGGCGTCAATGAACTCCATGACGAAGGTCGCCGCGCCAACGCTGGACAGGTAGACGTCCGAACGCCCCACCATCTCCGGCGGCACTCTGGAGATGATGTCGATCAGCGCGCCGCGCATGATGAGCGTAGAGGTGTCGATGTCATCGATGTTGTCGATGATGGTGAACTGCTTGGCTTTGGAGATTTCTTTCTCGAACGCCTCGCCAACGATTTCCTCGAACCTGGCACGGTCCTCATCGCTGATACCGAATTCCCGCTTGTGCGTGGACAGCATCGTCGAGCGGGTCTTGCGCGCCGGCCCTACGTCCCGGTACTCGAACTGGGCTTCCCAGAAGTACACCTTGTTGAAGTCACCGAAGTTGACCCCCGGCAGAACGAAGGTTTCCGCGAAGCCACCGTCGATCTTGACCAGCTCGGAGTAACGATCGCTGCCGCTCGACTGCTCCTGCTGGCCTTCGGCGCCGGCGTTCTCCTCCTCGGCGCCGATGTCTTTGGCGCCAACGACCGCGAGAAGCGCGACGGTAGCGGCAATCCCTGCCGCAAATGCGTAAATCGGTCTCATGGTGATCCCCTATCTGTTGTTCAGTTATCCGGTCTGCTTTCCGGTTGATGTTCCGACCGGTCTTTTTTTGTGCCTGTTTATAGACGGTTTATAGTCGGTTTTCGCTCAGCAGGCTCAGCCCGCCAGCAGCTCCGTCTATGTTAACCACAGTGGGTGGACCTCCGAAACTACCCCGAGTTCCGTGGCATCATGGGCATCTCCCAACCAACCGGAACGATCAGGTGCAGAACCTCTGGACTCCGCTTTGCGACAGCCTGCAAATCCGTCACCCCATATTCGGCTTCGCCCACGATGTGAAGACCGTGGCGGCGATCACCAATGCGGGTGGCTTCGGCGTTTACGGCGCCACCCGCAGGTTTCCGGATGAGATCCGCGTCGAGCTTGCCGAGATCAGAGCCCTGGTTGGCGATCGGCCGTTTGGCGTCGATCTGGTGCTGCCACCGGGCATGCCCGAGCACAACTCGCGGGAAGCCATCGAGGCGGAGATCCCGGAAGCGCACAAGGCCTTCGTGGCCGAGCTCGAGAAGAAGTACAACGTGCCGCCAGCGACCCGGCCGGGCATGCGGACACGATTCATCCGCTCGGCCGAGATCGAAGCGGAGCAGCTGCGCGCCGTGCTCGAGTCGGATGTGGACATGTTCGCCTGCGGGATCGGCGCGCCTCCGGATGCGGTTGCCGAGGCCAAGGACAGGGGCAAGGTGACCCTGGCGCTGATCGGCAGCCCGCACCACGTCGAGCGGAGCCGCGCCGCCGGCGTTGAGATACTTGTTGCCCAGGGCTACGACGCCGGTGCGCATACCGGCCCCATCGGCACCTTCTCCCTGGTCCCGCAGATCGTTGATGCCGCTGGCGACATCCCGGTGCTGGTTGCGGGCGGGGTCGCCACCGGTCGCCACATTGCGGCCTCACTGGCCATGGGGGCGGCGGGCGTCTGGATGGGTACGGCCTGGCTGCTCGCAGAAGAGCATCAGGGCCATATGCACCCGGTGAACACGGAGAAGCTCAAGGCTGCGGGCAGCGGCGACACCGTCATTACCCGTTCCGAGAGCGGCAAGACCTTCCGCCAGGTACGAACCGCCTGGAGCCAGGAGTGGGAAAACGAATCCGCCCCGACCCCGCTGAAGATGCCCTATCAGGACGTGCTCGTCGGCGACCTGCTCGGTGCCATCGAGGAGCACGACATCGAACCGCTGATTCACTCTGGTGCCGGACAGAGCGTTGGCTACTTCGACAGCGTCCGGCCGGTTGCCGAAATCATGAGCGAGCTGGTGAGCGAAGCGGTCGAGGTGCTGTCGCAACAGGCCGGCTACTTGAGATGATCAGCGCGCCCTGACCCCGACCTTCAGGCCCCTTACCTCCTGAGAACCCTCCCTGACGGGCGGCAGAGGGCGTTTGTGCGCTCGAGCACAGTTTCGGAAGCCACTTACAAACCCCGCAAATTTGTCGATTCCCTCACGGGATTGGCCCGGTCCTTTCAGGATACTGAAACCGTTCTAACGCTAAGCGACGCGGTGAACACCCACCCACGGCGTCGTTGATGTTGGCTTTAAGAGCGGAGAGACACAGTGGGACCAAAGAGAGAGGGACGAACCCCCAAAGGGACGTGGGGCGTTCGCAACAGCTGCCTGTGCGCAGTCATTTTCCTGCTCGCTGCCTGTACCGGCAGCAGCAAACAGGACGCCATCGAGAGTGAAGGCCTGGTGCTGACCGGAAGCGTCGGCGACGGCCCGATCGTTGGCGCAACCATCCGGGTGGAGGACGCCGACGGTGAGCTCGTCTTCGAGGGCACCAGCGACGAGACCGCCAACTACACGCTCGAGGTGCCGGACGGCACCCTGATGCCGGTCACGGTCCGGGTCAGCGGCGGCACCGATCTGGTGACAAGCCGCCCAGCGGACTTCGAGATGTTGAGCGTTGCCTTCGAGTCGGGCGCGATCACCCTGAACGTGTCGCCTTACACCACGCTGGCGGTAAAAACCGCACGCTGCCTCGGCGAGATCAGCCCGGCTAATCTGGACACCGCCTGGGGTCTGATCGATCAGACGATCAACCTCGGCTGGGCCAGTGAAACCATTGCCGATCCCATGGGCGAGCCTGTCGATGTGCGGAACATCCATACCGTGCTCATGGGCAACGAAGCGCTCGGTGAGTTGATCCGCAGAACGGCCAGCGACCTGGCGGCAAGCAGCTCGCCGCTGAGCACCGACGCGGTGCTCGACCAGCTGGCCTGCGACATCGCCACTGGCACCCTGGACGGCATCGGCGGTGCGATCAACCCGCAGGTTGGCCTGACCATGGCAGCAAACGCCACGGCCATTGGCCTGGAAGTGGTCGCCGGCGCCCTGATGGTGGATGGCGACCCCGCCATCGACCGGCTTGATGGCGCCATGCGCACCGTGCTGCCCGCAGCAACGGGCAGCGTCAACAACATGGCCCCGCCACAGCAGCTCATCGATCAGACCGCAGACCGGCTCGGCGTGTTTCTCGCCATTGCCGAACCGGCGCTGCTGGAGTTCGCCGTGGCCCTCGAGCAGGCGACGCCAAGTACCGCCCGCGGCCAGGTGGCCACCGTCGCAACCGGGCCGAACCTGGCGGCAATCGATGCGCTCTCCTCAGACATCGCGCAGGCTGATCCGGTCGCCCTGGAACCTCTGATCGCCCGCCAGGCCGAGCAGAGCCCGGCGCCGCGGATTTCCTTCGCCGCCGATGATGCGAGCGTCGTCAGCGGCAGACCGACCCGGCTCAGCTGGGCGACCAGCGACGCCGAATCCTGCCAGGCCAGCGGCGGCTGGAGCGGCGCCCGGCCGACCAGCGGTTCGGAGCAGACGGCTGCACTGCTCAGCGGTACCGAGTTTGCGCTGAGCTGCGCGGGACGCGGCGGCGTGGTGACCGAACGAACCTTCGTGGCCGTGCAGGCAGCGCCGCCAGCGCCTGATCCCGACCCTGCCCCGAGTCCCGATCCGATTCCGGACCCGGATCCGATTCCGGAACCTGATCCCGACCCGATACCTGATCCGGGCCCGGCGCCTGACCCTGACCCGACGCCGGATCCCGACCCGACGCCTGATCCTGACCCGATCCCGGATCCGGATCCGGTGCCTGCGCCGGTCATCAACTTTGCCGCAGACCGTAACTCGGTTGACGCCGGTGACTCGGTGCAGCTGAGCTGGACCGCCAGCAACGCCACCGCCTGCAACGCCAGCGGTGCCTGGGCAGGATCGCGGTCGATCAGCGGCAATCAGCCGGTAGGACCGTTGAGTGCAGACGTCACCTTCGTGCTCACCTGCAGCGGTCCCGGCGGGCAGGCCAGCGCCAGCCAGTCGATTTCAGTCGTCGAGCCGGAACCGGCGCCGACGGTCAGCCTGACCAGCGCTGCCGGCAGCGTGCTGCGCGGTTCGGCGACCACCCTGAGCTGGTCGAGCACAAACGCCACCAGCTGCTCCGCATCCGGCGCCTGGGGCGGCGGCCGGGCCCTGTTGGGCTCCGCTTCGACCGGCAGCCTGAATGCGGCCAGCACCTTTACCCTGACCTGCAGCGGTCCAGGTGGCAGCCGTAGTGACAGCGTCACCGTGCAGGTAACCGATCCTGCCGCACCCACCGTATCGCTCAGCGCTTCCAGCAGCACGGTGGACGAAGGTGACAACCTCACCCTGAGCTGGTCCAGCACCGACGCCAACAGCTGCAGCGCTTCAGGCGCCTGGTCCGGCAGCCGCAGCACCTCCGGTGTCAGCACCGTCGGGCCGCTGACAAGCACGAGCACGTTCAGCCTGTCCTGCAGCGGTGACGGCGGCAACGCCAGCGATACGGTCACCGTCAACGTCACGCCGGCACCTGCCGATCCGCCTGTGGTTTCGATCAGCCTGGCGCAAAGCAGCATCAACGCCGGCGAATCAACGACCCTGAGCTGGTCCTCGACGAATGCCAGCAGCTGCACCGCAAGCGGGGCCTGGAGCGGCAGCAGGGGCACAGCAGGCAGCATCAGCGTCTCGCCTGATGCCACCAGCACCTACTCCCTGACCTGTACCGGGGAGGGCGGCAGCGACAGCGACGCCACCACCCTGAACGTGACCGCGGAAGCGCCGACCCTGAGCCTCACGAGTTCGGATGACCTGATCGATCAGGGCGGCAGCGTGACGTTGAGCTGGTCGGCAACGGACGCCAGCAGCTGCAGCGCCAGCGGCGGCTGGTCCGGGGCCAGGGGCACCTCCGGCAGCGAGCTCATCAACGGTATCGACAGCAGCACCACCTTCACGCTGTCCTGCGCCGGTCCGGGCGGCAACGTGGTGGAAATGATCACCGTCAGCACCCTGTCGAGCATCGCGCTGAACTGGGTTGCGCCGGACGAGAACGTGGACGGCACGCCGCTGACCGACCTGGCGGGTTACCGGATCTACTACGGCACAACGAGCCGCAGCTACACCGGCATGGTGGAGCTGAACGATCCCACCGACACCAGCCACAGCCTGTCGCTGGCATCCGGCGACTACTACGTGGCGATGACGGCCCTCGACCAGGAGGGTAACGAGAGCGCTTACTCCAACGAGGTGCTCAAGACCGCACCCTGAGCGCTCAGCGACAGTGGGGAGGCGGAGATCAGCTCGAGCACCGTGAGGTTCAGCGTCTCCGCCACCTCCAGGTAGTCCGGCCAGTCCACTGCATCGATGTAGGCGAACACGGACACGTCAAAACCCGCCAGGGTAATCGCGGTGAACCGGACCCGCATCCCCTCCTCCATCACCCGCTCGTTGGCAGCCAGCGCTGACCGTATCTGCTCGAGCAGGCCGTCCAGCTCCGCCGCTGAGGCATCGCCCTGCAGGCGCAGCAACGGTGAGTACAGGAACTTCTCGCGGGCACTGAGGTTTTCGATGGGCTCGCTGGCGAGCCGCATGTTCGGCACCGACACGAGAGTGTTGGCCAGGGTTCTGATCCGCGTCGTTCGCAGGCTTATCTCCTCCACCGTGCCGGTGACCGCACCGAAGCGGCCGAAGTCGCCGATCTTCACCGGCTGCTGGGTGTAGAGCGTGATGGCGCCGAACACGTCTTCCAGCGGTTTCTGCAGCACCAGCGCCACTGCCACACCGCCAATACCCAGCCCGGTCAGCACCGCGGTGATCTGGAACCCGAGGTTGTCCAGCCAGACCAGCACGCCGAGCAGCAGGATGACCAGCTTCAGCGCGTTGGTCAGCGGCCGCAGAAGCGCGATGCTCGAGCCGCGACCCAGGCTTGCCAGGCGCTGGCTGTAGGCATCGCGGAACAGGTTGATCGCCTGCCAGAGCAGCCAGATCAGCGCGGCAGTCATCAGGGTGTAGGAGCGGGCCATCTTCTGCGCCGCCAGGCCGATGCCCAGGCTCGTCAGCACCTGATCGGCGACGATGATCAGCACCACGGTGGTCACCGGCCCCATCAGGAAACGGCGCACGGTCGGGTGCAGCGGCCGATCGGGTGCGACCAGCGCACGGGCCCCCAGCCAGCTGGCCAGCAGCGCAAAAGGCGCAGCGGCGACAACCGCCAGCAGCATGGTCACCCACTTGAAGAGGTCAACCGTCAGGAAAGAAACGTCCGGCAGCTCGGTCGCCAGCCACTCGACGAAGTCGTTGTAGCGATAGGTTTCGTAGAGCACGTCCAGCTCGGCGATGGTGGCGTTGGAGAACTTCCAGATCCGCCCGCCCTGACCGTCCGGTACCCGCTGCAGCAGCACGCGGATCTGCTTGCCGGGGGTCGGCAGCTCGACCAGCAGGTCTCGATAGCTCGGCAGCTGATCGCCGGCGTGGCCCTCCTGTTCCCGGCTCAGCTGCTCAAGATCAAACCAGATGCCGCGCTCAAGGACGATCGCCAGACCCTGCGCCAGCTGCTCGGGCGTGTACTGGGTGATGCGCCCAGGCAGGTTTCGCAGGTCGAGATACTCTGCCGCCTTTACCGAGTCGTTCTCGTCGATCGCTTTTAAGAACCCCTCTACCGTGCCGCGCGGGGTGCTGCGGTTGAGAGGATCGCTATCTTCTTCGATTTCAGCGGTTGCCTCGGCGGGCTCTCCGTTCGCGTCGCCCTCTGCCGCCAGTGCGCTCATCGGCAGCAGCGCGGCGCCACCAAGCAGCACCAGGACAGCAACCTGCACCAGCAGCCGCGCCCTCAAGCAGAAACGGGTGAGATCCTCTCTGATCGTCGACATACCAGGCTCTTCAAAGTTGGCTGGCGCTGATTCTATGCGCATGCGAAGCTCGAGGGCATCCGTATTCAGGGAGGATGCTCTATGGATCTGGGGATCTGCATGGCCTCGCACGTGGGCGACATCGACTACGTGGTTCGGGCCGAAGCGCTGGGGTTCAGTCATGCCTGGCTTGCCGACTCGCAAATGCTCTGGTCGGATTGTTACGCCACGCTGGCGCTCGCCGCGGCGCGCACCAGCCGCATCCAGCTGGGCACCGGCGTCGCGGTGAGCGGGACCCGACCGGCCCCGGTCAACGCAGCAGGCATCGCCACCATCAACGCCATCGCGCCGGGGCGGACTTTCTTCGGCGTCGGTTCCGGCAACACGGCGCGTCGGGTCATGGGCCTACCGCCGCAACGCATCCGGGACTTCGAAGCTTACCTGCAGACCATCGCGCCCCTGCTGAAGGGCGAGGAGGCCCAGTTCGAGGCCGAGGGACAGAGCCGGCCCATCAGGCACATCATGCCCGACAAGGGCTTCGTCAACTTCGACGATCCCATCCCGCTCTACGTCTCCGGATTCGGCCCGAAAAGCCTGGCGCTGGCCGGCAAGTACGGCGACGGCGCGGTGATTGGCGCAGCCCGGGATACCTCCATGGGCAGCATGTGGCACATGGTGCAGGCCGGCGCCCGGGAAATCGGCCGGCAGCTGACCCCAGGCGAGAACTTCTACACCACCGCTCTCACAACCATGGTGGTGCTGGAGGACGGGGAGGCAATTGACTCCGAGCGCGTGAAGTCACAGTGCGGCGCCATGGCGATGGCCGCTGTTCATTACGCCTATGATCAGCATCGCAACTTCGGCCATCAGCCCCCCGGCCACCTGTCCGGCATCTGGGAGGACTACACGGCGATGCTCGCAGAGGTCCCCTCGGAGCGTCTCCATCAGCGGATCCATGCCGGTCACAACTGCTGGGTGCTGCCGGAGGAAGAGAAGTTTCTGACGCCGGAAGTCCTCGGCGCGTCCGCCATGATCGGCACGGCCAACGAGCTGATCGAACGTCTGCGCAGACTCGACGCCGAAGGCCTGAATCAGGTGATGATCCTGCCGAACTTCGACACCCGGTTCGATGTCATCGAGCAGGTTGGATCCGAGGTGCTGCCTCACCTTTAACCGCTTCTTGCGGGCTGCCACGCCACAGCCCACTTGCAGAAATCATATTGCGAATAATTCTCGTTTACATATAGAATCGCGATCCTCTACTGATATCCACCCTTACTTGCAGAAGGATGAGACCGTGAAACCACTGATGTCGGCAGCCGTAGCTGTCGCGCTGACACCAGCCGTCGCCCTGACGGAAACGGTGGACCAACCAAACGACCAGTTCATAGAAGAGATCACCATCGTCGGTGACCGCGCTCAGGCCGGTCAGATCACCGGCAGCGCCGAGTTTATCGGACCGGAGGATCTGCAGAAGTTCGAGTACACGGACGTCCAGCGTATCCTCCGTCAGGCACCCGGCGTGTCTCTGCAGGTCGAGGACGGTTACGGTCTGCGTCCCAACATCAGCATTCGCGGCGTGCCCACGGAACGGTCCGGACGGATCACCCTGCTTGAAGACAACGTGCTGATTGCACCCGCACCCTACTCCGCACCTTCCGCCTATTACTTCCCCACCGCCGGACGCATGCAGGCCATGGAAGTTCTGAAAGGGCCGGCGGCCATCACCCAGGGGCCCTACACCATCGGTGGCGCGCTCAACATGATCTCGACGCCCGTCCCTGAGCAGTCCCGCGGCGGTCTGTTCGCTGAAGCAGGCGAGGACGAAACCTACCGCCTGCACGCGCACTGGGGCACCCGCACCGATTCCGGGTTCGGCTTCATGGGCGAGACCCATCAGTGGCAATCGGACGGCTACCAGAGCATCGATCGCAGCAGCACCGACACCGGCCTCGACATCGAGGACTACACCCTGAAGCTCTCCTACGCGCCGACGGACTCCCGGCACGCCATCGAGCTCAAGCTGCAGCACGCTGATCAGACTTCCAACCAGAGCTACCTGGGCCTGACGGATGCCGACTTCGCCGGTGACGCCTGGCGCCGCTACGGCGTGTCGGAGCTCGATCACATCGACACCGAGCACCAGCAGCAGATTCTGCGCTACCAGTTCGAGGTGAGCGATACCTTCACCTTCACCGCAACCGCCTACAACAACGAGCACGAGCGCGACTGGTTCAAGACCGAAGGCATCGACTTCGACGGCAGCGACAGCGCCGAGGCTTTCTCTCGAACCAGCTGGTCCAGCGTCATTCAGGCCGTCAACAGCGGCGGCGACGCCGGTGGCGCATCGGCTGCTGAGCTGGATGCCATCCTGCAGGGTGGGGACACCGCGGACGGCGCGATTCAGATACGCTCCAACGCCCGCGAGTACTACTCAAGAGGCATTCAGCTGCGCGGCAACTGGCTGACCAGCATCGGCAACACCAGCCACGCGATCGAGCTCGGCATCCGTTACCACGAGGACGAGGAAGACCGGCTGCAGCGCAACAGCACCTACACCCAGATCGATGGCGGCCTGGTGCTCGATGATCTGGGTCAGCTGGGTAATGCGGGCAATCGCATCCAGAACGCCGAGGCCTGGGCGCTGCACATCTACGACCGGATCGAGTTCGGCCGCTGGGTCGTGGCGCCGGGCCTGCGCTACGAAGACATCGACCAGAGCCGCATCCGCTACGAGACGCGCGCCGGCAACACGGACGATCCCGCTTCCCGGGACCCGGACAACGTTCGCGACACCCGCGCCAACAAAACCAAGGTCTGGCTGCCCGGCATCGGCGTGCTCTATCAGGTGAACGATGAGTTCTCGCTGCTCGGTGGCATTCATAAGGGCTTCTCCGCACCGCCTAACGCGCCCGGCATCAAAGAAGAGGAGTCGGTCAACTACGAGCTGGGCCTGCGTTACGACAGCCAGCGCTGGCACGCTGAAGCGATCGCCTTCCTCACCGACTTCAAGAACCTGCTCGGCGTGTGCACCGCTTCTTCCGGCACCGACTGTGAGATCGGCGACGCCTTCAATGGCGACGCGGCGACCATTCGCGGCCTGGAGTTCCGCACGGGCGTGAGCCTGGTCGCGGATCGCAGCTTCCAGATGCCGCTGGACTTCACCTGGACCTGGACCGACAGCGAGTTCGATACAGACATAGCCGATACGGAGTACTGGGGCGACGTCAGCAAGGGCGACCCGGTCCCCTACATTCCGGACCATCAGTTCCTGCTGCGCCTCGGCTTCCTGATGTCCAAGTTCAGCGCCGATCTGTCCGCCAACTACATCGATGCGGTCTGCACCCGGCCGGCCTGTGGGGAGTTCGAGAAGACCGACGACTCTCTGACGCTGGATCTGGGCGCCGCCTGGGCGTTCACGGATGGTTTCGACGTTTTCGCCCGGGTTGAGAACCTGACCAACGAGAAGGACGTGATGGGCCGCCAGCCGTACGGCGCCCGGCCGAACAAGGCGCGTACCGCGGCCATCGGCGTTCGCCTGGCGTTCTAACTCGCCTCGCGACAGCCAATGCCAGCCTGGTCACGCTGAGCTTTTAATCAGCGTGACCGGGCACCAGGTCTCAGAATTCCCCGCCGGGCAGGCCATCATGGGCTGATCATGAACAGGTATCTGCTCATCGCCGCTGCGCTGGCCGCGCTCTGGTGGTTCAACTCTGAAGGTGATCTCGAGGCCGTCGCCCTGCCGGACGGCTCGCTGAGCTTTCCCGGCTACGTTTTCTCCAATCCGGAGCCCTTCGAGATCAGCGCCCGCGTGCTCTCGGTCCGGGACTACCGGTCCGGCCGCGAAGCCGATCTGTCGCCGCGGGACCTGGCGCTCGGCTGGGGCAGCATGATGGACGATCAGGTAGTGAGCCAGATCGACATCCGTCAGTCCGGCCGCTGGTACCGCTGGCAGACGGACAGCTATCCCATACCCCGACGCGAGATCGAAACCTCCAGCGCCAACATGCACATGGTGCCCGCCAACGAAGCGGTCGCACGGCAACTGAACGAGGTGGACGAAGACGACCGGATACGCATCGTCGGCCAGCTTGTCGACATCAGCGCGGACGACGGCTGGCGTTGGCGCTCGTCCCGAACCCGGCTCGACACCGGCAACGGCGCCTGCGAGCTGGTGCTGCTGGAGCAGATTTACTGGCTCTGAGGGGCCGGCTGGCAACGGTTGCTGAGCGCCTATATGCTCCTGAGCCTGCATGCTTTTAAGGGGAGCAGATGGACGACGATCATCGGGTCAGTACGGGCAGCTACGCCTTTCTCACCTTTCTTACGCTGCTCAACGTGATGAATTTCGTCGACCGGCAGCTGCTTGCTAGCTTCGCCAACTTCATCGTCCCCGACCTCGGGCTCACCAACACCCAGTTCGGCCTGTTGACCGGCCTGTTTTTTCTGTTCTTCTACTCAACCGCCGGCCTGTTCATGGGCGCGCTTGCGGATACCACCAACCGGACCCGCCTCATCAGCTGCGGCCTTGCCGCCTGGAGCGCGCTGACCGCGCTGTCCGGCGCCGCCAAGGGCTTCGCGACCCTGGCAATCCCGCGCATGTTCATCGGCGTCGGCGAGTCGATCATGACCCCCACCGCCATGTCGCTGCTCGCCGACCGGTTTCCGTCCCACCGGCTGGGCTTCGCCTCGGGCTTCTACTACATGGGCGTCCCGATCGGCGTCGGCGCCAGCCTCCTGGTCGTCGGCTACCTCGGCCCGGCCATCGGTTGGCGCAACTGTTTTTACCTGCTCGGCGGCATCGGCGTGTTCTTCGCGGTGATCATGTGGTTCCTCCCGGAAACACCACGCAAGCACCTGGCCAGCAGCGACGATGCCGGCGCCCCGAAGCAGTCCTTCAAGGAGATTGCGCGGACGCTGATCGAGGCGCTACGCACCTCTCCGGCCCTGGTGATGACCATCGGCGGCGGCGTGGCTTTCCACTTCATTCTCGGCGCAGCGACTTTCGATCAGCTCTGGTACGTGCAGGAACGGGGCTTCGACAAGGCGGAAATCGCCCAGATCACGGGCTGGATCGGCATCGTCGCCGGCATCCTCGGCAACCTGTTCGGCGGCCTGGGTGGAGACTGGTTCCTGCGCAAAACCGGCATGGGTCGACCCATGTTCCTGTTCTGGATCATGCTGCTGCTGGCACCAGTCAACATCGCCTATCGTCTGGTGCCGCCCGATACCCTCTGGTTCTGGGTTGGCGTCTTCGTCGGCTTCTTTCAGCTCGGCTGCTTCTACGGCCCCACCTTCTCAACGGTGCAGGAGCTGGTGCCGCCGCAGATTCGGGCCACAGTGGTTGCCCTCTACATCCTGCTGTTGAACATGGCCGGCGTGGCCATCGGGGTCAGCGCCGCCGGCGTGTACGTGGACTGGCTGATGGCGCGCGGTAACGAAGCGCCTTACACGGTGGCCCTGCTCTGGTTCACCGTCATCTCGCTCACGGCGATACCGCTTTTCTACTTCGCCGGCCGCCGCTTCGAGCGCGACCGGGCCCGTCTGTTCGAGAAAATGCAGGCCCAGAGCGGCTGACGCCAGCTCCGCTCAGCGCAGGCGATCAGAAAGCGCCGATGATCGCGCCCATGAGCACGCTGTAGGCGACCCGGTAGCCGGCCTGGATCAGAAACAGGCGCATGCCCCAGCCGCAGAACGCGCTGTCCGAAGCCATGGCCGTGGCTATGAAGCCGATGCCCACTGCCAACCCGAATATCGCGCCACCGAGGACCGTGCTGATGCCCAGCGCCAGCATGAGCCAGGCCACCGCGATGCAGGTCAGCGCCGCCGTGAAGAAACTGATCACGAACGGCATCGGGGTCGGCTCGATGTCCTCTTCAGTTTTGCCCAGCGCGTCCATCCAGGCCTGGCCGAACAGCGGCCCGTACCAGAGCCCGCCCAGAACGAAAGCAACCGCCGTGGCGATGAGGATAGCCAGCCAGTTGAGCGCCATTAGATCGATCATGTTCTCCCCTCCCGATCGAGTGTGCCGGCCAAGCCTAACCCGATCGGCGGCACGGCGCATCGCGTTGCACTCACCGATGGCGACCTGTATGAAGAGTCGAAACCGAGCTGAAAAAGAGGAACGGCAGACATGCACGAGATGCCAACCGAAGGCCGGGACTGGCCGGCGCTGAAAGCAGAGATGGTGGAGCGAGGCGGCGGCGACGCCAAGTGGCGTGATGGCAAAACCGCAGTCTACGTCTTCAACGCCGGGGAAGATGTGGCCGCGGTGCAGAAAGAAGCCTACACCCTCTACATGTCCGAAAACGGCCTAGGGCCGCTGGCCTTTCCCAGCCTGAAGCAGATGGAAGACGAAGTCGTCGGCATGGGCCTCACGCTGCTGCACGCGCCGGATGACGCCCGCGGCACCATCACCTCCGGTGGCACCGACTCCATCACCATGGCGGTCAAAGCCGCCAGGGACCACGCCCGGAACGAGAAAGGGCAAACCGGCGCAGCCAATCTGGTTGCGCCCTTTTCAGCACATCCCGCGTTCGACAAAGCGGCCAAGCTGATGGACATCGAGGTGCGCAGGGTGCCGGTGGCTGCCGACCTGCTCGCCGACGTCCCGGCGATGGCCGGGGCAGCCGACGAGAACACCATCATGCTGGTCGGCTCAGCACCGAGCTTCCCCTACGGACTCATCGACCCCATCGAAGCCTTGAGCGATCTCGCCAGCCAGCGGAACCTGTGGCTGCACGTCGACGCCTGCGTCGGCGGCTACATCGCGCCGTTCGTGCGCATGAACGGGGCCGACATGCCGCCGTTCGATTTCGAGCTGCCCGGCGTTTCCTCCATGTCTGCGGATCTGCACAAGTACGGCTACTGCGCCAAAGGCGCCTCCACCGTGCTGTTCCGAGACGAGGCCCTGCACCAGCAGATGGTGTTCGACTGCAGCGACTGGCCGGGCGGCAGGATGATCACGCCGACGCTGGCAGGCACCCGTCCCGGCGGCGCCATATCGGCTGCCTGGGCGGTCATGAATTTCCTCGGCGTGTCGGGCTACCGCAACAAGCACCGGCAGGTCACAGAGGCGCGGCAGGCAGTGGAGAGCGGCGTCCAGGCGCTCGGCTTCGAGATCCTGGGAGAACCCAAGCTGGGCATCGTCGCCTTCACTCACAAAGAAGCGGACGTCTTCACGGTGTACAGGAACATGTACCGGAAAGGCTGGTTTGCCAGCCTGACCACCGAGCCGCCGGCTCTGCACCTGATGCTGTCACCTTTCCACAAGGAAGTCGTGCCGACCTATCTCGACGATCTGCAGGCGAGCCTCGAGGAGGCTGGCAACAAGAAGACGGAAGGATTCGAAGCGCGCTACAGCTGATGCCGGCGGCGGCTAAGCCTGCCGGTCGAGCAGCCAGTCGATGGCCGCTTGCCGATCGAACACGTAGGTGAGCTCCACCGTCTCCGCCTCGGTTTCGAAGATGGCGAGCAGTATCTTTGCCAGCTCCTCGAGATGCGGGGCGATCACGATGGCGACCCAGGTTCTTTCCCTGATCGAGATGAGCGAGCGAAAGGAGTCGGGCAGTTGCCGCAGCGCATCGCTGGTCAGGGACCCCACGTCCCACTGGCTGACGTCGTAGATGAGGCGATCGTGCGCCGCCCACTCGTCGTGATGGCTCCTGACGTGATCCATGAGCACGTTGATGCCAGCCCGCCCGATCATATCCGTGATGAGGATGGGGCCCTGCACCTCGTGCTTCACTTCAGCAACGATTGTGGACGACTGCCCAGGATTCAAAGTTGCCCTCCCATTTGCGGCGCGGATACTCTCACCGGCCGGGTGGCATCGCAATCACTCTGATGTATCAGATTTTAAGCCCGAGATCGAACTCTTCGCAGCGCCTGCCCCGCCTCTAATCCCTGGCGAACAGCAGCTCCAACCGCCCCTCCTGCAGGAGGGTGGCCTTCTGAATCGACAGCGCCGGGAAGAACTCGTCGAGTTGCTGCTGGGTGTGGGCGTGATAGCGGCCTTCCCGCTCGATCGGCGTAAGCTTCAGGTGCGACTCGTCTTCGATTCCGTACCGGCAGCCTGAGCTTTCCGGTTGCCAGCCCGGCTCTTCGGCTCGGGCGCCGCTGTGCAGGGAGCCGAACCCATAGCCCAGGCTTGTCGCTCCGAGATTCGGCGCCAGCGCTCTGCTCAGCCCTTCCAGCGCCGGCAGCGACAGGTAGTGCAGCGCATCCCAGAACATGCAGACGTCGAACACCAGCCCGTCCGGCAGCCGCAGGTAGCCGAGCAGCTGCTCACAGGCTTCGGCGGTGTTGATCTCTTCCGGCGGTGAGGTGACCAGGTCACAGGAGAACAGATCGACGAAGTGGATGGCGGCGTTCCTGCCCGCGAAGAAGTTGAGCGTGCTCTGAGCCCCGCTGCCGAGATCGAGCACGTGCAGGCGCTCGCGGCTCTCGATCTGCTCGAGCAGCAGCGGCAACAGCCGGCTGGAGACGCTCTGCGGGCGGCTCCGGCGGCTGGCAGCACCGGCATCAACCGGCTGACGCCTGCGCAGCATGCGGCTCATCCGCCCGTCTGGCTGCCCTTCTCTTCAGTCGAACCGTTGGCGGCCGTGGCGGCCCGCTTGGGCGTGGCGGTAGCTGGCTTTTCCACGCCCGGGTCCATATCGATGGCGCCTTTGAACTTGGCTCCGTCTTCCAGGGTTACCCTGGGTGCGGTGATGTTGCCCCGGACTCGACCGGTCTGGGTGATGATGACCTTCTCCTCGCCCTGAATGTCGCCGGTCACCTGGCCTTCAACCTTCACCGTCTTGGCGCTGAGATCGGCCTCGACCGACCCTTTCTGGCCGATGGTGAGATCGTGTCCACCCAGGGACACGGAACCGACCACGTTGCCTTCGATCAGCAGGTTTTCATCGCCGCTGACCTCACCTTTGATCTTGATAGTTGCTCCGATCACCGCTGCATTCCTCGTGTTGAACGTGTCAGATGGCGACCAGGAGCCGCCGGTGCCGCTGCCGGAGCCGACCTCGGGCTCCGCATGGGCATTGTCTTTGCGCTTCTCGAACATGGCTGCCACCTCCTTAATCCACGTTCCTGATTGACGCGTCGTGCTGACGCGCGGATAGCCAATATAGGCCATCCGACCCGAGGAGAAATGACAACTTTCTGGAGAAGAGACCCTGAAGCCTGGAAAGAGGGTGAAGCGGGCGGCCTGCAAACCCTAGGCCGATAAGACGACCATGCCGGTCAGCGTCAGGGCGAGCGACGGTGTGAGAGTTGGTGGAGCCAGGCGGGATCGAACCGCCGACCTCTACAATGCCATTGTAGCGCTCTCCCAGCTGAGCTATGGCCCCACTTGCCCGAGCCCGGCGCGCGCCGGGACTTCGGAAGGCGCGAGATACTAGGTTGCAGGCCCAATCCTGTCAACCAGCCGGCCTGGCATCGCGGCGGCCCTTCAGCGCGTCCGATCGAGCCAGTCCTGGAAACTCAGCAGCCCGGAGATGGCCTTAGCGCCGAGCCAGCGGAACGGCTCAGGTTCCCACCGCGGCGACCGGTGATTGACCCAGGGCAGCTGGCAGAGCGGCGTGTCCCGTTCCAGCAGCAGATCCGCCAGGGTCCGACCGGCCAGATTGGCGGCGGCCACGCCCTCGCCCACATAGCCGCCCGCCCAGGCGAAACCTGCCTCCCGGTCGTAGCCAACGGAAGGAAAGAAGTCCCTCGGCACCCCCAGCACGCCGCCCCAACGATGCGCGAGCGTTGGCCTGCCGAGCATGGGGAACAGCTCTGCAAGCAGCCTCTCGAGCCGCTCATGGGCGGGATGTGTGCGCTCGAAACGGGCATCGATCTTCGAGCCATAACGATAGGGAGCGGCCAGACCGCCGATGGCAATCCTGTCGTCGGCCGTCCGCTGCCCGTAGTAGATCATGGCCCGGGCATCCTCGAAGGTCTGACGCGCCTCGAGACCGATCTCCTTCCAGAGGCTGCGCTCGATGGGCTCGGTCACCACCATGTAGTTGTAGATCGGGGCAATGCGCCGTTCCTGGCCCCTGATGGAACCGGTGTAGGCTTCGGTGGCGCGAACGAGCATACGTCCTCTGGCCGTGCCCTGCCCGGTGACCGCCCGACGGCCCTCGATGGCCGTCACCGGGCTGTTCTCGTAGATCACCACACCAGCCTGACGCAGCACGTCCGCCAGCCCGAGCACCAGCCGGTAGGGATGAATGGCCGCGCAGTGCGGGGTGAAGAGCCCACCCAGCAGCCCCGGAATGTTCAGGTGAGCTGAAGCCTCAGCCACATCGAGCAGGCGCACGTCGTCTTCCGCGAGCCCGGTCTCACGTGCCTCGGCCACCTGCGCCTGCAGCCGCTTCAGCTGCACCCTGGTGACCGCAGGAAAAAGGGTGCCACCCTTGGCGTAATGACAGTCGAATTGATGCGCTGCTGCAACGCGGCCCACCTCGTCGACGCTCTCCTGAACCGCTCTGTGCATGGCCAGCGCCCCGCCCCGCCGCTTCTTCTCGTACCTGCCATCGTCCGCAGCAAGAGAACCCGTGCACCAGCCGCCATTCCGACCGGAAGCGCCGAATCCGGCAAACCGCGCCTCGAGCAGGCAGATGGACAGGCTCGGATCGGCCTGTTTGAGATAGTAGGCGGTCCAGAGGCCAGTGAAGCCGGCGCCGATGATGACCACGTCCGCTTCCACATCCCCCTGGAACGAAGCAGCCTCAGCGACCTCGGCGCCGGGCGTCAGGTGCCACCAGGAGCGGCTGTCGACGGTCTCTGCCATAGCCCGCCCACTTTCCGCCAAGGCAGTGGTGGATGCAATTCGGTCGAGCCGCTAAGCTCGTGGCCCGATTGAGGAGACACTTATGATTGCCAGGTTCCTGACCGTAGCGCTGTTACTCCTGACCCTGCCCGCTCACGCCGACTGGGTTCTGGACAACTCCGGTTCCCAGCTCGCCTTCGTGAGCACCAAGGCAACCGATGTGGCCGAGGTGCACACGTTCAGCCAGATGTCAGGCTCCGTCGGCAGCGACGGACACGCCAGGGTGGTCATTCAGCTCGCCAGCGTCGACACCCTGATCCCGATCCGGGACGAACGCATGCGCGAGATGCTGTTTCAAACGGACCTGTTTCCCACCGCCTCGGTGGATGCACGGCTCGACATCGTGCGCCTGCAGCGGATGGACGTGAGCACCAGCGAGGTGCTCACCACCGAGATTCTCCTCAACCTGGGAGAGGCAAAAGTGCCGCTGACCGCTGAGCTCCTGATCACCCGGGTGGCAGCAGATCGAGTGCTGGTGGCCACCCTGAAGCCCGTGGTTGTCAACGCGGGCTCGGTGGAGTTGGCCGAGGGTGTGGAAGCGCTGCGTGAGATTGCCGGCCTGCCCAGCATCAGCAAAGCCGTGCCCGTCACCTTCGTGCTGCAGTTCGTGGCGGGTTAGAGCTGAACGACCTGCCCAGCCTCGGCTATAGAGGCATCGGCGCCGGACTCCTTCAGGCAGTGGCGCAGCGCCGACGCCGCATCCGCGTCTCCGTGCACCAGATGCACGGGCGGTAGCCCGGCAATCCCCCCATACCAGCGCAGCAGATCGGCCTGATCGCCGTGTGCCGACATGCCACCGATGGTGTGCGTCTCGGCCCGCACCCGGAACTCCTCTTTGTAGATTCGGATGATCTGAGCACCATCGATGATCCGCCTGCCCAGCGTACCGGGGGGCTGATAGCCGGTAAAGAGGATGTGGGTTTCCCGGCGCTCGATGTTGTGGCGGAAGTGATGCAGGATCCGCCCGCCGTTACACATGCCGCTGCCGGCAATGATGATGGCACCGCTCTGCAGCCGATTGATGACCCGGGATTCTTCCGTCGAGCGGGTGAAGTGCAGGTTCGGCAGCTTCGGCATCACCACCTCCTCACGGAAAATCTGCGTCGCCTCTTCGTCGAACAAGCTCTGGTAGTCCCAGTAAATCTGGCTGGCTTCAATGCCGAGCGGGCTGTCGAGAAAGATGTGCCAGCGGCCGATCCCCCAGTCGTCGAAGTGTTTGCCCAGGTGGTAAAGCACTTCCTGGCTGCGTCCCACGGCGAAGGCCGGAATGAGCACGTTGCCACCCGCTTCCCAGGCGTCGAGAAACACCTGGCCCATCTCCTCGAGGCTGGCCGCGCGATCGCGGTGGGCCCGATCACCATAGGTCGACTCCATGATGACCCGATCCGCCCGCGCCGGTGAGACCGGGTCTTCCAGAATCGGCGAATCGTACTGACCGAGATCACCGCTGAACACCAGCGTGCGCTCGTGCTCCCCTTCCTGCAGCGCGAGCTCAACCACCGCTGAGCCCATGATGTGGCCCGCATCGGCAAATCGGACACTCACTCCCGGCACCACCTCGACCAGCCTGCCGTAAGGTTGGCCCTCTACGCGAGCCAGGGTTGCCGTCACGTCAGCCTGCTCGTAAAGCGGCTCCAGCAGCGGCTGGTTCTTTTCCAGCCGTCGCCGGTTCTGCCGCCGGACCCGGCTCTCATCAAGATCGGCGCAGTCCGCCAGCAGGATGCGGATCAGGGCCACGGTGGCGTTCTGCGCGAAGATCTTGCCGCTGAAGCCACGCTTCACCAGCAGTGGCAGCCGACCTGAGTGGTCAATGTGCGCATGGCTGAGGATGACCGCGTCGATGCTGGCCACATCGAACGGGAACGGATCCGCGTTTTTCGCTTCCTCCCGGTCGCCGCCCTGGATCATGCCGCAATCAAGCAGCACCGTATGGCCGGCAACCCTGAGGATGTGGCAGGAGCCCGTGACGTATCCGGCAGCGCCGTAAAACTCGAGCTCCATGCCGGGTTCAGTCAGCCCGGGCTGCCTGATACTCCCGATAGGCACGCTCCAGGCGTTTGCCCTGCTTCTTGGACACGCCGAGCGTGCTCAGCGCCTCCCGAAGCCGAATGCGGGTGATGTCCGGCCCGAGGAAAATCATGGAGTCGAACAACGGCAGCGAAACCGTGCGCCCGGAAATCGCCATGAACAGCGGAAAAAGAAAGTCGCGTATCTTCAGCTCCAGATGCGCCGCCAGGTTCTGACAGATCTGAAACAGCGTGTCCCGCTCCCATTCGCGCAGCGCATCGAACTCGCGGCTGACGTGATCCAGAATCAGCACCTGGGTCTCCAGGTCCGCCTTCCCCGCTTCGAAATGCTCCGTGGTCAGGGGTTCCCTGTCGCCGAGCAGATAGTCGACCTGACCGATCAGGTCGGAGAATTTCTCCGTCCGCTCCTGCAGCAACGGCACCAGCCTGGCCAGATTGTCCCGATTCAGCGCCCAGCGCTGGATCTGATCCATGAAGGCATCGGCTGACAGGCTGCGCAGGTACTGACCGTTGAGCCAGGAGAGCTTGTCCATGTCGAAGACCGGCCCGCCCAGGTGAATGCGTTCCAGCTCGAAGTCGTCGGCCATCTCCTGCGGCGAGAAGATTTCCCGCTCGTCCGGCATGGACCAACCCATCATGCCCAGGTAGTTGGTCAGCGCTTCCGGCAGGATGCCGAGCTGCCGGTAGTAGTTCACGCTGGTGGGGTGCTTGCGCTTGGACAGCTTGCTCTTGTCCGGGTTACGCAGCAGCGGCAGGTGGCAGAGCACCGGTGCCTGCCAGCCGAAGTACTGGTAGAGCAGCAGGTGTTTCGGCACGGAGTTGATCCACTCCTCGCCCCTGAGTATGTGGGTGATGCCCATCAGCTGATCATCAACCACCACCGCCAGGTGGTAGGTCGGAAAGCCATCGGCCTTCACCAGCACCTGCATATCCACCTGCGCGTAAGGAATCTCGATCGTGCCCCGCAAGGCGTCCTCGAAGGTGCAGGTGCCCTGCTCCGGAACGCGCATCCGGATCACGTGGGGCTCTCCGGCCCCGAGCCGGGCGTGCACTTCCTCTGCCGTCAGGTCCAGGCAGTGGCCGTCGTACCGCGGATTCTCTCCGGCTGCCCGCTGCGCTGCGCGCATCTCGTCGAGGCGCTCGGCGGTGCAGAAGCAGTGGAAGGCATCTCCCTGCTCCAGCAGCTGTTGCGCGTGCTCCTGGTAGATGTGCTTGCGGGCGCTCTGCCGGTAGGGGCCGTGCGGCCCACCCACGTCGGGGCCCTCGTCCCAATCGATGGCCAGCCACTTCAGCGAGTCCAGGATCATCTGCTCAGACTCCGGCGTGCTGCGCGCCACGTCCGTGTCCTCGATACGCAGAATGAACTCCCCTCCCTGGCTGCGGGCAAACACCCAGTTGAACAGGGCCATGTAGGCGGTTCCGACGTGCGGATCACCGGTGGGAGACGGAGCAATTCTGGTACGGACTGTCATGGGCGCGCATTATACGGACCCACCTGTCCCGGACAATTATGAGGAGAGTCGGATGCTGGAACTGGTTACCCTGCCCCCTGCCTTCGAGATGCGGAACGTCAGCCCGTTCTGCCTGAAGGCCGAGCTGCTGCTGGCAGCCCTCGAGCTGCCGTTCAGCAAGTCCGAGCTCGCGGATCCGCGCAAGGCGCCGAAGGGCAAGCTGCCCTACCTGCTGACCGATGACGGGACCATCGCCGACTCGGAGCTGATCGTCACCTACCTCGATCAGGTGACCCAGGGCGCCGTCTACGAAGGCCTGACACCTGCCGAGAAAGCGCATGGCACGGCGCTGACCCGGCTCGCCGAAGACCACCTCTACTGGATCATGGTGGCCAGTCGCTGGCTGGATGACGCCTGGTGGCCGAACATCGTCGACGGCTTCTTCCACATCGCTCCCAAGCCCATCCGCCCGCTGGTCGCCGGTCTGGCCCGTCGCCAGGTCCGGCAGACGTACCATCTGCACGGCCTGGGCAGGCACAGCCTGGAGGACCAGCGCGGCTTCGCCCGGCGCGACCTGCAGGCGCTGGAAGACGCGGTTCCCGACGAGGGGTTTCTGTTCGGCGCGGCGCCGAACGTATTCGACTTCACCGTTGCCGGGATGATGGCAGGCATCTACGACAACCGTCCCGCCACCTGGCTGACGGAGATCGCACGGGAGTATGAGCGTCTGCACGCCTACACCGAGCGGGTGCAGGCACACATGGGAATCTACGGGCGGGAACTGGCCGGCGCCGACGGCACCGGTCAGTGAGCGGTTAGTAGAAGAACGAGATCCAGGCCCGAACCACCGTCGCCCGCAGGCTGTACATGGGCTCCTCGCCCGGCGGCACGTCGGTGACCCGCAGGTCGCGGAAATCCTGGTAGTCGAACATCATGTAGTCGACCAGCAGCGAGACCTCGCCGCGCTTCAGAAAGCCCCAGCCCAGGTTGAACTCGTAGCTGACCCCCGCACCGATGGTGTGGTTGTAGTAGGTCGAGAGCTCTTTGTCTCGCGCCATGTAGTTCTGCGACATGGCGTACGGAAACAGGTCTTCGTAGAAATCGGCCTTGGTCTGGGTGTAGTAGCGGTACTTCGCCTCGACGATCAGCTTGTCGGTGATCGGGTGCACGTAGCCGAGCTCCGCGTTCCAGCCTTTGATGCCCCAGGTGTCGCTGTAGGTACGGAACTCGCTGCTCAGCGCCGCCCGGTACGGCAGGAAGTACTTGCCGCGGATGGCGAAGGCGCTGGAGGTGCGCGTGCGCGGGTAGATCTCCGGCTCGTAGCTGTAGCCTCGGGCCGCGCCCGGATCCAGGTAGCGGACCTGGCGATAGGGGTTGTTCAGGAAGCCCTCATCCGTCACCCCCTCGTAGTTCATGTTGACGAGGAAATTCTTGGTGATGATCTGGGAGAGGTCGAGGCGATAGCTCTGCGACTTGGCATCCTCCAGGAACAGGTCGTCACCGTTGCGCCGCACTTCGTTCCAGCCCCGGGCATAGGTGATGCCAACGTTCGTCAGATCGCCAAAGAAGTCGTGATTGATGCTGAAGCGGGCCGCGTTGGCGCTGTAGTCACTCTCTTCGGAGTTAGTGTAGGAAGCGCCCATGGAGGTCTTGCCGTGCAGGTAGTCCGCTCCCAGGCTGAACTCCTTGCGCTCTTCGGTGTAGGGGCTGGCCGTGGTGACCACGTCGATGGAGGCCGACGAGATCATGTCCACGTAGTAGTTGCCCCAGAAAGAGAACTTGTCCTTGTACGCCTTGCGCACGAGCACGGACGGCCCGTCCACCTTCAGGCCGCCGCCTTCGTAGCCGTGATACAGCACGTCGGTTCGGTCTTCAGGCAGGATGGCCGCCTCGGAGGGCGCCGTGAGCACCACCAGCGCGAAGCCGATCGCGAACGACAGGCCACGCCCGAGCGCGCCCAGCGGGGTGATCCGTCGGCGTCGGCGGGCGGTGAGAACGGGCCGCTCAGTTACAACCACAGCCGCCTCCGCCGCCACCTTCGGCACCGCGAGCGCCTTCCCGCGCCTGGTGCACGTGATGCATGTAGGCCCCGGATGCTGGCGACCGATTGAAACTCATGATCGGGTCGGCCAGGTTGTTGCGCTCATAGGGGCTGATCCAGGGCTTCATTTCCATGGAACCGCAGCCGCCGAGCGCGCCGGCAAACAGCGTGATAGCGAGCAGTTTCAGTACGGTGGTTTTCATATCTGTGCTACCCCTTTCGGCGACCGGTTAGAAAAACAGGGAAAGGCCGCCGGTGAACTCGATGTTGTGGTAGGTCTCTTTGCTGCCGAGCAGGTCTGACTCGAACATGTGATCGCGAACCGTCACGTGCAGCGCGAGCCAGTCGGTGGCAACCAGCCGGTAACCGAGGCCCGCATTGATGGTGAATCGCTCGTCACCGGCAAAGTCGGTGCTGCCGACCCCGCCGATCAGGTACAGGCCGCCCTTGAAAGCCCAGCGACGACCAATGAAGGACTCGCCCGGAAACAGGTTGTAGCCCACGGAGACGTTGTAGAAACGCATGTTCCGCTGATCGTCCGTCAGCAGGCTGGCGCCGCCGGAAAGCCGCTCGAAGCTGGTCTCGCCGAGCTTGGTCTTGCCGTATTGGCCCTCAACGAAAAAACCTTCGGTGACGTGGTAAGCCGCCCGGAAACTGGTGGTGATGTCAGACCCGAAGTCCTGCACGCTCATGATCCCGCCGTGCACGCCGAACTCGAAGTTCTCGGTGTCGATCCGGTCGATCTTCACCTCGCGGCGTTCCGGCTCACGGACCACCAGCGGCTCGAGCTCGAGCTCGTCCGCATTGGTAGCCGCCGTTGCCGGCAGGCCGACGAGAAGGCCGAGCAGCAGCGCGCCCGCGGGCACGCTCATCCTTCTGATCCCTAGAAAAATATGCTGAATCCTGCTTTCCATTGGTTTAACTCTTCGTTGTCGTCACGACTGGTCAGCACCGTGTGCCGCCGGTACTCCATGCGGAGCATGAACTTCCTGCTGATGTACACATCGGCACCGAGGCCGGCGTGCACAATCTCGTCATTCAGGTCGAGCGCCTGAACGATGGTTGTCTGTGGCTGGATGTGGATGTAGCCGGTGCCGATGTTGAAAAACGGCGAGATCCTGGAGTTCGGGAACGGCTTCAGAAACACGGAGACCGAGCCCATGTAGCCGTCCGAGTAGTCACCGAGGATCTGCGCTACCTCACCCTGTATCCCAACCTGGGGAACCAGGTTGAAGGCCAGAAACCCATTGATCGTCGCTGCCCCGTCGATGGCGCCACCGCCGAGACCAAACTCCCAGCGCCGGCTGGCGAACGCCTCCATGCCTGTTTTGGGCACAACCAGCGGGTTCCCATCGAGGTCCAGCGTGTGCTGCAGCTGGCTCACATGGACCCAGCCTTCTTTGGTATCGAAGCTGCCGCGAGGGAGCCGAACCTTGAACCAGTCCGTTTTCCGTTTCAGCAGAGTGACCTTGTCGCCCTGCCCGGCCACGTAGTGAATCGGGTAACCGCGCCCGGGACCCGTGTGCATCTCGATGTACGGATCGGAGACGACCACGTCGGGCTGGTACTTCTTGAACGGGTTCGGAACCGCTGACGCCTGGCCGCACAGCAGCAGGCCTGCCAGGAGGCCGACCAGAACGGTCGCTGCGCGTCGTGTGCTCACCATGCCGTAAATCCTTTTCCGGCGCTTCCCGCTACTGCGGAACGTCAAACGGGTTGTTGTAATACTGCCCGCCGATATCGATCCATTCTGAGACCAACTTCAACTCTGCGTCGGTTAGTCGGCCGTCATGGGTGTTTCCAGGGGCAAATCGGTCGAAAAAGCGCGGCGAGAAGTTCGCCCCGGCCACATTCAGGGACGGCGAGACGTTGATGGGCACCAGAACCGGAATCGGGTTGCCGTCCAGATCCAGCACCTGATCGCCGTTGGCATCAAGCACAAACAGCGGGTTGCCGTTGCCGTCGGTGGCCTGCACCAGCTCGTCCACCACGTTGCCGTCCGCATCCAGCACCTGCTGGTTATCGTTAAACAGGAGCTCGCGGTAGCTCTTGTAGTGATCGGCTTCCTGATCAGAGATGCCGTCAGAGAGATCGAGCTGCGCCGCCGGGACCATCGGCATCAGCAGGTCGTCCACCTCGGCGTGGCAGCTGGTGCAGCGATCGTTGGCGATCTCTACGCCCATACCGTCGAGGATCGGACGGTCCACGTTCCAGATCGGATGAACGTGCATCTCGTAGTTGATGGTGATTCGGCACAGCGACGTCCACAGTCCCACGCAGCCCACATCCACCGGCGGTGTGGTGGCCAGAGAGGTGTAGCTGTAAACGAAGGATGCGTCTTTGGCCCGGACGGTCTCATCGGTCCAGTCGTCGTCGTAGGCCAGATTTACGCTCGGCGTCCGCACCCCGTTGATGCGGGTCCAGACCTCGGCCATGGTTTCGCCGGCATTGGCAAAGAGCGCCGGCTCGGTGTTCGGAAACGGCGAGCCGTCCACCGCTGCCCCGGCATTCGAAGACGGCGCCTCGGCGAGCGTCCGGCCATGCGGTACTTCGCTGGTGGGCAGGTGGCAGCCGTTGCACTCCAGCACCTCACCGGGGCGCACCTGCAACCAGTTCTGATGGCGCGGGAAGCCGGCAACGCGACGACCGTTCGCGTCCAGAATCTCCAGCCAGAACGCAACGTTGGCGGGCACCTTCAGCGCAACCGAGCCGTCCGGCTCGATGGGCGCGTAGCCCAGTACCTCACGCATGAGCTGCGCCTGGGAGCGGCCGAAGGCGGTGCCGTCCAGGTCCACCAGATCATCGTCGGGCATGGACACGGCCTTGGTGATGCGGACGAAGCGCGCCGGGCGGTCGGCAGCCATCGCCACCGCCGGATCAGCGAGGGCGGCGTTGTTGACCAGGCTGCTGCCGTCAAATTCGTACACGTTACGTATGTGCACCATGCCGACGGACTCTCCGACCAGGTCGGCATCGAGGTCGATGCCGGCGACGCCGTCGAGGATGACCGGTGGCAGCGTGCGAGCTTCCATGACCACAACCTCGGAGTAGATCTCACCCTCATCGGCGGAAACGATAGGCAGCTGCGTGCCTTCATCCGCATCGAACATCCAGATCCCGTAAAGGGGATCTGCTTCGACGAAGTTCGGATCGTTCAGATACTGATCGGTACAGGGAGCGATGATCGGCTCCGCAGGATCGGTGATATCGTCCACCAGGCGGCACTGGCTCCAGGCTGCCACCATGCGGTTGGTGCCGTCGAACAACGGCCAGAAGCTGGTGTAGCGCCCAGCCAGGTTGGGCTCGTCTTCGTCGAGCGAAAGCACGTCCTCTATCAGGAAGTCCTGTGCCGGGCCCAGCAGGCCGAGGTTGTCGAAGGTCGGCTGATCGTTCTCGACGAAGGTTGCGGTATCGATGATCACCGGAACGGTGGTACCGCGGGACTGATCCGCTGGCGGCCGCAGCAGCGCCATGAGCCTGCCATCGGGCAGCTCACGCGGCTTCATGAACTCGATGAACTCACCGTCGGGACCCGTATCGTGGCTGTGCACGCCATACAGCAGCTGCTGGTTGGACCCGTCCGGATTCATCGAGTAGAGGCTGATACGGCTGATGTTGTTGACGTTGTCCCAGCGGCTGAAGACCACGCGGCCGTCGCCGAGAATCGCCGGGTCCATATCAGAGCTCTGGTTGAAAGAGATCTGCTGAATGTCGGTGCCGTCGTCATCCATGACGTGCAGCAGAAACGCCTCTTCGTCACGGTCTTCGTCGAACGCCGCAAACTGTGGCTTGCCCTCGTCAAGCAGCACGGCTTTCGAGCGACGCTGCCGGGTGGATGAGAAGACGATGCGATCATCGGGCAGGAAGCGGGGCGCTACATCCTGACCAGCCTCCGCAGTGATGTCTGAATCAATGACCCGGCGCACTTCGGCAGTCTCCCGGTCATAGGTCCAGATGTTCCAGGTGGGCTGCTCATCGTCGTCCAGGTTCGGGTCTTCCGGGGCCCGCATGGCGAACACCAGCTTCTGGCCGTCGAACGAGGCGCTGAGGTCCTTGACGTCATAGAGCGGCGGGTTGCCGTCTACGTCGTCAGGGAATATGCCCATGGTGAGCGAGATCTCCGCCGCGCTGGGTGAAGCACGGTCTCGGATCATCAGCTCCGCGCCGGGGAAAAATGCCTGCGGCTCCCGGACATTGCTGGTGACGAGCGTGCCGTCGTCCTCGTCGAAGAGAACGGCCCGCTTCACGTAAGCGATGGGGAAGTCGATAACGACCGGATCGGCACTGGCAGTACCGCCGAGCTGCGTGCTTTCAGAACCGCCGCTGCAGCCCTGCAGCGCAGTGATCAGCGCCAGAGCGCCAGCAGCCAGTGAAAGTGAGTTGTAACGGGGCACCGCTATTGCCTCGAGCTTACGTCTGAGTTCGCACGATTCTTTCACAAGGGACTCAGTGCAAACGTGACCTGGCGCACAACGGCTCCCTGACCGCTGTGGCTGCCGCTGAAAACGTCAAAGTACCCGACAAACGGCAAATCAGCGTCGCCGTGAACCAGTTCACAGTCTTGCATTCGTCTTTCGAACAACCTTCCCAATCTGCCTGCCAGCCACGGAACGGCGAAGGCTATGACATGCGCGAGATGACTCGACGAACGAGGCGCTCCGCAGAAAACACGAGCGAGGAGCGTGTTCAATGAGGTCATGGAGTATTCCGCGCCGCCGACTGCGGCTGGGCGCCACAATTGCGTTCGCTACTATGTTAGCTTCGCTGACAGCTTTGCCAACGTGGGCTGACTACCGCGACCAGGCGAAGAAGATTCACGACAGGATCGCCGGCGTACCGCCGGACGAGACCACCCTCGCCGCCATGGCGGATCTGCTCGACAACAACAACGCAGCAGACGATCTGGCGGCCGCGCTGATGGCCACCGATGCCCCCGAGTTCTACAACATCACGTTGAAGAACTTCGCAGCACCCTGGACCAACCGAGACCAGAGCGTCTTCGTGCCGCTCAATGACTACACTGCCACCATCATCGGCATGGTCCGCGAGGAGATGGACTTCCGCGGCATCCTGCGCGACGACGTGCTCTGCGTGGGCACCGACAACTCGCTCCCCGCCTACTCCCGCACCTCGAACGCACACTACGAAGAGATGGAGCGCCGCGGCACGGACATGAGCGACCCGGCCGAGTTCGACTGCACGACCCAGTCCTCGCTCACGGGCGTTCCCGCAGCCGCCACAGCCGGCGTGATTACCACCCGGGCTGCCGCCAAAGCCTTTTTCATCGACGGCACCAACCGGGCCATGTTCCGCTTCACGCTGCTGAACCACATGTGCGACGACCTGGAGCAGGTCAAGGACATCACCCGCGTTCCCGATCGCATCCGCCAGGACGTCTCCCGCAGTCCCGGTGGCGACAGCCGGATCTTCCTCAACAACTGCATCGGCTGCCACTCCGGGATGGACCCGCTGGCAGGTGCTTATGCCTACTACGACTACGTCTACGACGTGGCGAACGATCCGGAAGGGCTGAACGGCCAGCTCGTTTACGACGAGAGCGCGCCTTCATCCAAGCACTTCAACAACGACAACAACTTCGAGCACGGCTACATCACCACCGACGACTCCTGGCTGAACTACTGGCGGGACGGCCAGAACGCGCTGCTGGGCTGGGACACCTCGCTGCCCGCCTCCGGCAACGGCGCCAAGAGCATGGGCTGGGAGCTGGCATCAAGCGATGCCTTCGCGCAGTGCCAGGTTGAGAAAGTCTTCGAGAACGTCTGCCTGCACCCGGTGGAGGACGCAGCGGATCGCACGCAGATCGACGACATGGTCACCTCGTTCCGAGCCAGCGGTTACAACCTGAAGCAGGTTTACGCTGAATCTGCTCTGTACTGCAGAGGCCAATAAGGCGGAGGACATGAGCATGATGAACCTGAAGAACATCCGATTCGCGCTGGCCGCTCTGACGGCCGCTTTCGTCCTTTCCGCCTGCGGCAGCGGCAGCGGCGCCCCGGTGGTGCAGAACGCCAACACCGCAACGCCGAACGTTTCCAACTACAACGGCCCGCCTCCGGCGACCGAAGACGTGCAGGCATTCAAGCTGGCGGTCTGGGACAACCTGGTCCCGAACAACCGTTGCGGCTCCTGCCACAACGAGTCGCAGAACCCGCGCTTCGTTCGCGCAGACGACATCAACCTGGCCTACGACGCTGCCAACACCATCGTCAACCTGGCCGATCCCGGCGACTCGGTGATCGTGTCCAAAGTGCGCGGCGGCCACAACTGCTGGCTGGCCGACGACAACGCCTGCGCCGACATCATCCAGTCCTACATCGAGAACTGGGCGGGTGATGCTTTTGGCGGTGCCGGCACGGAGATCGAGCTGGTCAGCCCGGCCGTGCTGCAGGCGCCTGGTGACAGCCGCAACTTCCCGGCCGACCCGCCGGCAGAGTTTGCCGGCGTGCACGAGCTGCTGACCGACTACTGCTCGCAGTGTCACTCTGATTCAGCGGCCGTTCCGCAATCACCCTACTTCGGCAGCGATGACGTGAACGTCGCCTGGGACGCCGCGATCTCCAAGATCGATCTGGACAACCCGGCCAACTCCCGCTTCGTGCTGCGCCTTCGTCTCGAATCGCACAACTGCTGGAACAGCTGCCCGGCAGATGCCCAAGAAATGGAAGACAGGATCACCACGCTTGCCGGTGCCATTCCGATCACCGTGATCGATCCGGACCTGGTCACCAGCATGGCGCTCGCCCTGCCGAACGGCATCGTCGCCGCCTCCGGTGGCCGCCACGAGCGCAACGTGATCGCCATGTACGAGTTCAAGACCGGCGCCGGCAACCAGGCTTACGACACCTCCGGTGTGGAGCCGTCTCTGAACCTCACCCTGTCCGGCGACTACGCCTGGGTTGGGGGCTGGGGCGTGCAGTTCGTCGACGGTAAGGCCCAGGGCTCGACCACGGCCAGCGCCAAGCTCTACGACCTGATCACGGCAACCGGCGAGTTTGCCCTCGAGATCTGGGCAGCCCCTGCCAACGTCACCCAGGACGGTCCGTCCAGGATCCTCAGCTACGCCGGTGACGGAGACTCCAGAAACTTCATGCTGGGACAGACCCTCTACGACTACGACACCTTCGTGCGCAACGACCCGTCCGAAGCCGGCGGCATTCAGCTGTCCACGCCTTCGGCAGACGAAGTTCTGCAGGCGTCGCTGCAGCACGTGGTGCTCAACTACGACCCGATCAACGGCCGGCAGATATTCGTCAACGGTGAGCTCATCGACGTGGTGGATACCACCCCGCCGGATCTGCTCGACGTCTGGGACGAGACCTACGCATTCGCCGTTGGCAGCGAGGTCGACAACCAGAACCGCTGGGCCGGCACCGTGCGCATGCTCGCGGTGCACAACCGGGTGCTGTCGCCCGAGCAGGTATTCGAGAACTTCGAGGTTGGCGTTGGCGAGCGCTACTACCTGCTGTTCAACGTGGAAGCACACACCGGCATCGCCACCTCCTACGTGGTGTTCGAGGTCAGCCAGTACGACTCCTATGCGTACCTGTTCACCGACCCGTTCTTCGTCGTGCTGGACGACGCGGGCGTGACCATCGGCGACGTGCCGCTGCAGGGTATGCGCCTCGGCATGAACGGTCGCGAGGTGGCTGTAGGTCAGGCCTACGCAAACCTGGACGTGTCGCTCAATGACGTCGACTACGCTGACGAAGGTCTGCAGCGGCTGTCCCGGCTCGGCACCGTGATTCCCCTGGAGCGCGGCCCGGACCTGGACGAGTTCTTCCTGACCTTCGAGCTGCTCGGCAGCTCCGACAACGCGGTCGCTTACGTGGAGCCGTTCCCCGACGCCCTGCCGCCACCGCCTGACATGCCGCTGGCAGAGCAGGACCCGCCGAGCGGTGTCCGTGACTTCGCCGAGATCAACGCCACCATGTCTAAGGTGACGGGGATCCCGACCTCACACAGCAACGTGCAGACGGTCTACGACCGGGTGTATCAGGCCATGCCGGTACAGCCGAAGATTGCCGGCTTCATCTCGTCGCAGCAGATGGGTATCGCCCAACTCGCGTTCGAGTACTGCTCCACCCTGGTGGATGACAGCACGGCGCGCGACGACTTCTGGCCGGGCTTCCCCTGGGGCGCCGGCAAAGGCACGGCGTTTAACACCCGAACCCTGGTCACCGGTCCGCTGGTCGCCGAGGTCATCGGCTTGAACCTGCCGACCCAGCCGTCCGCTGCTGGCGTCGAAGCAGAGCTAAACGATCTCATGGACACGCTGATCGGCGGTCCTGGTGACACCATCGCCATCATGAAAGGCACCTGCGCCGCCGCCCTCGGCAGCGCCGCCTTGCTGGTCCAGTAAGAGGAAACGATCATGATCAGACGACGCAAGCGTAAATACGACGATCCCCTCCTCCACCCGGACCACCCGCGCCCGAAAACGCGCCGGGAGTTTCTGGGTCAGGGGTTCATCATGGGCGGCGCCGGGCTTCTCGGCAGCAGCACCATGACCATCGGCAACAAGGCGCAGGCGCTCTCACCCGATGTTGCGGCCATGGTTGCCAACTGCGGCATCGCGACCCAGGGCGCGGGCAAGATCCCCTTCATCTGCTTCGACCTGGCGGGCGGCTCGAACCAGGCCGGCTCCAACGTGCTGGTCGGCCAGCAGGGTGGGCAGCTGGATTTCCTCTCGACGCAAGGCTACGAGCGTCAGGGCCTGCCGGCGGACATGGTGCCGCCTATCGTCAATCCGAACACCCAGACCAACGACAACATCGACCAGCGTCTGGGGCTCGCCTTCCATGCAGACAGCGCCTTCCTGCGCGGCATGGAAGCCAGGATGTCTCCTGAAGCCATGGCGAACACCAACGGCGCCATCATCCCGGCACGATCCGACAACGATACGGGCAACAACCCGCACAACCCCATGTACGGTATTGCCCGCGCCGGTATCGCCCTCGATGAGGACGACAACGAGATCTTCAAAGGGGCCGACGGCGCCCTGCTGACCCTGATCGGCAGCGAGAACTCCGATTCCGGCGGCAACTCCATGGCACCGGCTGAGCTGATCGACCTGACGATCCGACCGACCAAGGTTGACCGTCCGAGCGACGTCACCGGCCTCGTGGATGTGGGTGACCTGACCAGCCTCGGCCTCACCCAGGCGGATGCGGTAGCCGTGATGGAGTCGATCTATCGGATCTCCGATCAGAAGATGAACAGCATGAACACCGGGCAGGCCATCACCACCGACGCCATCGTTCAGGACCTGGTCCGCTGCGGCTACGTGAAGACCGCCCAGCTGGCGGAAAACTACGGTAACCCGAACCAGATCAACCCGGCTGCCGATCCGGACATCGTTGGTGCTGCCGGCATCTTCAACTCGACCGAGTTCCTCGCCGGCGACCGCAACGGTCGCGAGTACGAGAAAACCGCTTCGGTCATGAAGATGGTCATCAACGGCTTCGCCGGTGCCGGTACCGTGGAGATGGGCGGCTACGACTATCACGGCGGTGCTCGCGCCGAAGGTGAGGTAAAGGACTTCCGCGCCGGCGAGTGCATGGGCGCCTGCCTCGAGTACGCGCATCGCCTCAGCCTGCCGCTGATGCTCTACGTGATGTCAGATGGCAGCCTGTCGTCCAACGGCGTCATCGACAACAGCGTCGACGGTCGCGGCAAAGGCGAGTGGACGAGCGACAACTCATCCACCGCAGCACCCTTCTTCCTGGTTTACAACCCGAACGGCCGCGCCACCCTGCTCGGCGCAACGCCGGAGGAACAGGCCAGGCATCAGCAACTGGGCTTCATGCGACCGGACGGTTCTGTGGAAACCAGCTCGACGCCAGCGGCGAACAACGTCAACTACCTGGTGCAGATGGTTCTGTTGAACTACATGGCGCTGCACGACGAGCACGATCGCTACGCCGAGATCTTCGGCAACAACCCGATCGCCGCTCAGCAGGACCTGTACACGGCGTTCGAGCCCATCGTTCAGGGCACCATCTGACGGCGGCACGCTGACAGGCAACTCCACCTCTTGCCGCCGGCTTTCAGCCGGCGTCGAGGGGCTGGGGAATCGCCGCACATCTCCCTACAATGGCGGACAGGATGCCGCACACCCCTTCACCCGAACTGCTTGATCGCCTCGCCTGCCCGCAGTGTGCCCAGGCGCTCGACGCTGACCTTTCCTGCACCGCCTGCACCGCAAAGGAAATGAGCTTCCCCGTTCGCGAGGGGGTGCCCTGGCTGGTTGCCGAGCCGGATGCAGCTCATCTCGAGTGGAAAAACCGCTGGCAGATGGCGCTGAAAGATCTGGAGCAGCGCCAACAGGCCGCCAGAGCAGCCCTCGGCAGCGCCACAGGCGAGCCAGCCAGGCTGCGTCTGGAAACCCTGGCCGACGGCTACGCGGCCCAGCATCGGGCGCTGAAGCTGCTGCTGGCCGATCTCGGGCTGGCCGGCGGCGTCGATCTGACCACCTACCAGGCGCTGCGCACCCGACTGCCCACCCAGATGGGGCTCATGGCCTACGAGGCCAACGTGTTCCGCGATTGGGTCTGGGGCGGCGAAGAAAACCAGGCCGCGCTCGGCGCCCTCGAGGCAGCCCTGGCCGGCGCGGGCTTCCAGTCGGCGCTGGTATTGGGTTCGGGTGCGGGCCGACTCGCCTACGATCTGCACGAAACCTTGCGACCATCTCTGACGGTGGCGCTGGAGCTCAACCCGTACCTCAGCACGCTGACGAGAAAGCTCGCTGACGGCGAAACGATCAACCTGGTGGAGTTTCCGCTGGCGCCGGATCGGGGCGAGCACAGCGCCCTGCTGCGCGCTCTGTCCGCACCGGCTGCCTCCTCCAGCGGTTTCGAGGTGGTGCTGGCAGACGTCATGCGACCGCCATTCAGGGACGGCAGCTTCGAGCTGATCGTCACCCCCTGGCTGCTCGACGTCATCGATGGTCACCCAGCCGACCTGCTCGGCCTCATCAACAGGATGCTCGTGGACGGCGGGCGCTGGTTGTTCCAGGGCTCCCTCGCCTTTCAGAAAGCGGATCCCGCGCGCAACATCAATCTGGACGAGCTGCAGGACATTGCCGCCGCCCGCGGCTTCGAGGTTGCCCCGGTCCAGGAGTCGGAGCAGCCTTACCTGAATTGCCCTGAGAGCCGGCATGGCCGCCGGGAGCGAATCATCACCTTCGCCGCGCGCAAGGTGGCTGAGGCAGAACGGGTGTCGATGCAGCAGACCCTGCCGGACTGGCTGGCGCAGGGGCTCGAGCCGATCCCGGCGCTACCGGCGTTTCAGAACCAGGCGATGGCGACCAGAATCCACGCCTTCATCATGTCGCTGATCGATGGTCAGCGCTCACTCAAGGACATGGCAGAGGTGATGGAGGCGCAGCAGCTGATGCCGAAAGCGGAGGCGGAAGTCGCCATCCGCGGCTTTCTGATCAAGATGTTCGACGAGGCCGGCAGCGATCGGGGCCTGTAAGCCCGGCGGGATGCTGCTTAGTTGAACAGCGTCGCCGGTGCCAGAATGGGCATCTCTTCGCTGTACTCGTCCCGGCCGACGTTGACCACCTCGAACGCATCCTCGCAGCGCAGCAGCGCCCGAGCCAGCTTGTTGTTCAGGGCGTGGCCGGACTTGTAGCCGTGGAACCGGCCGACCAGCGGCCGCCCGAGCAGGTACAGGTCGCCGATCACATCGAGCAGCTTGTGCTTGACGAACTCGTCCTGATAGCGAAGACCATCCTCGTTGAGGATCTGATAGTCGTCGATACCCACCGCGTTTTCGAGGCTGGACCCCATGCAGCGCTGGATGCCTTGAGCCTGCTCCAGCTCATCGACCAGACCGAAAGAGCGCGCCCGGCTCACCTCATCCACGTAGGACGTTTCGGAGAAGTTCAGCTTCGCCTGCTTCGGGTAGCGGTTGTACACAGGGTGATCAGCAACGAACGTGTAGTCCGCCTCGAAGCCGTTGAACGGCTCGAGCGTTGCAGACGCATCTCCCTGGGTGACCGTGATCGGCCGCCGGATCCGGATGAACTCTTTCGCGGCCGATTGCTCGACGATGCCCACTGAGTTGATCAGGTAGACGAACGGCGCCGCGCTGCCGTCCATGATCGGCACCTCTTCGTTGTTCAGCTCAATGACGAGGTTGTCGATGGAAAGGCCCCAGAGAGCCGACATCAGATGCTCTACCGTGGCAACCTGCACACCGTTCTCAGCGATGCTGGTAGCCAGGGTGGTATCGCTGACGTTGCTGGCACGAGCGCGGATGGCCGCGTTGCCTTGGTCAGAACGGATGAAGACGATTCCCGTATTCTCCCCGGCAGGGCGTAAAGTCATACGGACTTTTTGACCCGAGTGCACGCCAATACCGATGGCGTGAACCGGGCGCTTTATTGTTCTCTGTCTCAGCATCTTCTGTCAGGACCTCTGGGGCTTGGTCGCCGGCCCCGAATCCAATTAGATTCAGCAAAATCAGCCGGTTGGCGAGCAACTATACAGAAACGCTCAGCCAAAATGAAGGAAAAATGGAGGCAATTGTGGAGCAGAATGAAGTCTGCGTGACGAATCCTCCATTTTTGAATTTTTTTACATAAATCAACTAGTTAAGTCCAAATTGGCAAGTTTGCCCGGAGCCGTTCTTACAGCTCGGAAGTCGAAAAGCAGCGGGCCTGTCCCACAGGGACCGGCCCCTGGCACGCTCGGCATGAGATCTCTTCGTGCCTGACGGCGGGACGGGTAGAATGCGCGCACGCCACAACCCAGGCAGCAGCTCCACTTGAAGCCAGCCCCTGAAATTTCCGTCGCGCCGATGATGGCGTGGACCGACCGACACTGTCGTTACCTGCTCAGGCTCACCAGCAGGCGCGTGCGTCTGTTCACCGAGATGATCACCACCGGCGCCCTCCTGCACGGACCTCGTGAGCGCCTGCTGCGTTACCACCCGGACGAGCATCCGGTCGCCATTCAGCTCGGCGGCAGCGAGCCGCAGGCGATGGCCGAGTGTGCCGTCATGGCCGCAGAGGCTGGCTACGACGAAATCAACATCAACGTCGGCTGCCCCTCGCCGCGCGTGCAACGTGGCGCTTTCGGGGCCTGCCTGATGAAGGAGCCAGCTCTGGTCGCTGAGCTCGTCGCTGCGATGAGCGCCGTCGTTTCCGTACCCGTGACGGTGAAGTGCCGACTCGGGGTGGACGAAGTGGACGACCAGGCATCGCTCGAGACCTTCGTCGAGCGCGTCACCGAGGCAGGCTGCCAGACGCTTTACCTGCACGCGCGCAAGGCCATCCTGAAGGGACTGTCGCCCGCCCAGAACCGACAGGTTCCTCCGCTGCAGTACGATCGCGCCTATCGGATCAAAGAACGGTTCCCTGAGCTCTGCGTCGTGCTCAACGGAGGGATCACCGATCTGGCAGCGGCGGGTGAGCACCTCAACCACGTCGATGGCGTCATGATCGGCCGCCAGGCTTACCAGCAACCGCTGTTCATGAACGAGCTGGCGGTGGCTCACCTGAACGAGGCTTCCTGCACCGCCTTCGACGTGATGACCGGCTATTTGGACTACATGAGCGGCGAGTTGGAACGGGGGACCCGACTGGCGGACATGACGCGCCATTGCCTGGGCCTGTTCGCCGGCATGCCTGGTGCCCGCCACTTCCGCCGCCTGCTCTCCGACCACAGACGCCTGGCCGCCAACGATCTGGCCCTGGTCGACGAAGCCCTGCACCAGGTCCTGGCGAGGGCCGCCTGATGATCAGCGCGTTACTCGAGCGGCTTCGCGGCCAGGCTGCGGACACCGAGAGCAAGGACGACAACCTGATCACCCTTGCCGCAGCAACCCTGCTGCTGGAGGTCGCCTGGGCGGACCACGACATCTCTGAGGACGAGCTCGCAGCCGTCCGCCGGGCGCTGATCGATCAGTTCGGCCTGGCGGCAGGAGAAGCGGACGAGGTGATCGCCGAGTCCCGGAGCCAACAACAGGAGAGCGTCGGCGTTCAGGATTTCACCCGGACCCTGGTCGAGGCATTCGACGAGCAGCAACGCTTCGAGCTGCTAACTCACATGTGGCGCCTGGCATACTCCGATGCGACCCTGGATCGCTTCGAGGAGCACACCATTCGCCGGATATCGGAGCTGCTGTACGTGAGCCACGCACGTTTTATCGAGGCCAAGCGGCTGGCGAGAGGCGAGTCCGAAGGCTGAGGGTTTCCCTAAAGCGCTGCCTGGCGGCGCGGCGACACCTCTTCCGCTTCCAGCGCGGCCACCAGATCGTGGAAGGTATCCCGGTTCTTCTCGTTCATGGACATCAGGGTGCGATGCGCTTCCAGAACTTTCTGCCGCACGTCCTGCTCTGAGGCGATCAGCTCGGGAAGCTCTGCCAGCTGCTCGGGATGCTCGAGCGGCTCCTCAACCAGGTCAAACACCTCATCGAAGCCCATGGACAGCAGGATGCGGGTGATGTCCCGACGGGTGCTGATCAGGGTCGGGCGAAAGGCGAATCGTCGTTCAGTCTGGATCGACAGCTTGGCAAGCAGTCCGAGAGAGGTGGAGTCGATGTTGTCTGTCTCGGACAGATCTACGATCACGGAGCGGAACCCCTCGTCCTTGAACATTTTTTCCAGGTACTCGTCGACGGTCGTGCAGAGCGTCAGCCGCACATCGCCCTCGAAAACGAGGACGTACACCCCATCGTGCGACGCAACCAGTATCTTTCCAGGCATCCGGCTCAGTTCTCCCGGACCAGCGTCAGGCAGGTCATGTCGTCACGGGAGGCACCGGCGGGCAGGGCCAGGCCGCTCCAGATCGCATCCATCCCATCGGCAACGGCCGCCTCGAGCAGGCGCGCCTCCTTGGCCTCCAGATCCATGTCCTCCATGGCATCCAGCAGGCCGTCGGAGAACAGCACCAGCTTGTCTCCCGGTGCCAGCGTGAGCGTGGTCGCCTGGTAGCTCACCTCGTCGAAGAGGCCAATAGGCCTACCGCGCTGCTCGACGAACTCGGCCCCATCGGCGCTCACCAGGATGGCCGGCGGGAAGTGCCCGCCGTTCACGAGGCGCAGCGTGTCCGTTTCCAGATCGCCCACTGCCAGCATCATCGCGACGTGCTTGTCGATCTTCTGATCCAGGAGTTCGCGATTGATCCAGGCGAGAATCTCGCCCGGCTCGGCGATCATGCTCGGCCGATATTCCCGCCGCAGGCGACGGGAAAAATTCTTCAACAGCACCGTGACGAAGGCGGAAGATGCGCCGTGGCCGGAAACGTCGGCCACGTACAGCGCGAAGTAACGATCGGTGATCCGGAAGTAGTCGACAAAATCGCCGGAGAGAATGAGCGACGGGATGATGCGGTGCTGCAGGCGGTAACGATCGATGCCCATGGGGTTCGGCGGCAGCATGCCCATCTGGATGTATCGGCCAGCCCGCTGGTCGCGCTGCAGCTCCTCGACGTGCTCGTGAAGGCGGGACTCCGCCTGGCTGGCGCCTTTCCGGCTGGCTTCGAGAATGTCGGCAATGCGACTGCGGGCGAACTCGTCCTCGACCGGTAGCTGCCAGACGTCGGCCAGACCGCCGCGGAGCGCCTCGAGCAGCGCTTCCCGATCCAGCTCTTCTTTCGTCGCGAGGACAACCGGCAGGCGCCGATTGGCACGCGCGAGGTTCTGCGCCCAGTCCATTCTCGAGCAGATCATCAGCTCGGGCAGGGCGTGATCGCAGAGTTCCTGCGCAATCTTCACGTTCACAGCGGGCAATGAATCCAGATTGAGTTGGGCCAGTTGCTGGCAGAGCGTGTCAGACGCTTGCTCATCTGGATCTACTACGACGAGGCCCATTCGACATTACACATCCGCCACATCGATGGGACGCGCACCCTACTCCGTTCCATTTTCAATATCAACTTCACCCGGATCGTCCTGCCCGTGCCGGCTGCACTAGAAATCTTCAAAGTCATCAAAGTCCATGAACGGGTCATCCTCAAACTCTCCATCCCGGATCAGGAAGTCCCGACGCTGCAGAAAAGCGTCCCGCACGAACAGATAATCATCCCCGGATATCAGCACTTCGGCAGTCAGCAGCCGCTTCCGCAGGTCCAGGAAGTAGAGTCCGTAGGTTACGTTTCTGACCCTGACGTTTCTGATGTAGCGAATCGGGTTGGTCAGCGCGTCGACGAACATCCCGCCGGCATGGGTGACCGTGGACGGGCCCCGAATCGGAATCATGAAGAACGGGCCCTGCGGAACGCCCCAGACCGCCAGCGTCTGCCCGAAGTCCTCTTCGTGTTGCGGCAGACCGGTTTGCGTCGCAACGTCGAACACGCCGAGCACGCCGAAGGTGGAGTTGACGGCAAACCGACCGACGTCGTTGAACATCTGCTTCGGTTTGCCCTGCAGGATCTGGTTGAGCGCGGTGCCCGGGACCTGCAGGTTGTCGAAGAAATTGGAGACTCCCTCCTCGACCAGGTCCGGCGTGATCGCGCGATAGCCCTGGGCGATGGGCCGCAGCAACATGCGGTCGAGGCCGTCGTTGAATTTCCACAACGATCGGTTCATGCCGATCCACGGATCCGGATCTCTGGCAGGACGCTCCAGCACGCTGCTGGCATCCGGCAGCGCAGAGAGGTCCTGGGCGCTTTCGGCCAGTCCGTTTGATGCGAACAGCAGGATCAGGGTGGCAAGGCTGAACCTGGCAGCACTCTGGCTGAGCGTACGCAGCCACCGCCGAACGACATTCGACGGGCTTGGCACGTGGTTTCGGAGGCTCACCGCGTTTTCCTGTCCGCTATGACAAGTGATCTGCAACACCTAGAACGATTTCAGCCTCGCGCAGCCGCGAAAGCGTTGCAATACCTTGTTCGTAAACGACCTTTGAGTTCGATCCCGGCAACTCATCGGCGATCAGAGCCAGTGCCGTCTCAGCGGTTTCGCCCGACTCGAGGAGCTGCACCAGCCGGGTGGTCACCGCGTTCACCTCCATGAAGGCAACCCTGTCATCCCGCCGGCGGTAGACGATCAGATGCGTCGGCTCCTCAGGGGGCGATGTGGGGATGCTGTCCGGCCCGATCTGATGGACCGGCCAGCGATAGGCCAGGCACCAGATCAGCGGCGACAGCAACAGCGGCCCGTCGAGCAGGTCCGCCGCTGGATCGAACCCCACCTCCGGTACCTCCTGCTCGCTGACCCCAAGAGCCAGCTCTACCCACTCGTAGTGGGCAAGCTCGAGAAGAAACTCCGGCAGCGGGTCCTGGTCCGCTACCCGCTCGGAAAGAAAGGTCAGAAACTCCTGGCTGATCACCAGGAAATACGGAGACTCGCTCGGGTGCAGGTGCACGAACTGACGGACCAGGCGGTGCCAACGCTCCTCACCCAGCACCTTTTTCGCGATGGGAAAACCGGAAGCGAGAAAGCCTTCGATGTTGTTGTAGAAAAGCTCGAGGTAGATCTTCATCCGCCGTGGTTCCACATCGAGCGGCCGCGGGTTCACGTCCGGGTTTCTGATGTGAGCGGCGAACTCGAGCTGAGCCTCGCGAAAGCCAGGCAGGTTGCTACCCGGCCGCGGCATGCTCGGAGGTTCTCTGCAGCGTTCTGATCCTCTCCACCTCGTCCAGCAACGTCGGCAGCGGTGGCAGGTTGAAATCACGTTCGAGCAGCGTCGGCGCGACGCCCCAGCGGTCGTAAGCCGCCTCGAGTAGCGCCCAGACCGGCTCGATCACGGCAGAGCCATGGGTGTCGACGCGCAGATCCTCTGCTTCCACGTAGTGCCCGGCGACATGCAGGTAGGCGGTTCGCTGCCCATCGATACCCTCGAGAAACTCGTAAGGGTCGTAGCCGAAGTTGACCCCGTTGACGTAGATGTTGTTCACATCGAGCAGGAGCCCGCAGTCCGCTTCTGCCAGCACGCCGTTGATGAACTCCAGCTCGCTGAGCACCTGTCCAGGTGCTGCGTAGTAAGAAACGTGCTCGAGCACCAGCGGCCGTTCCAACGCGTCCTGGACTTGCCGAACGCGTGCGGCGACGTAGGTGATGGCTTCCTCGGTGAACGGAATGGGCATGAGGTCGTAGAGATGGCCTTTGTCGTCACTGCAGTAACTCAGATGCTCCGAGTAGCAGAGCACCTCATGGTCATCGAGAAAAGTCTTGAGATCGGCCAGAAACTGCCGATCCAGTGGCGCCGGGCTGCCGATGGACAGGGACAGACCGTGGCAGACCAGCGGAAATCGTTCGGCCAGCGCTCGGAACTGACGCCCGAAGCGTCCTCCTACGCCGATCCAGTTCTCTGGCGCGAGCTCGAGAAAGTCGATCTCATCGGTCGACGCATCAAGCAGCTCCGGCAGAAGGCCGCGCCTGAGGCCGAGTCCGGCACCGTTGAAAGTCTGCGGGATCACTCTTGGTCGGCAGGGCTGGTGGGTAAGCGCGAATCGGCCAGCAGACCGATTCGCGCAGTGCTTTCAGGTAAGCGTCAGTACCGGATCAGGCAGCGCCTCCGCACTTGCCTTCACCACACTTGCCTTCGCCTTCGTCCTTGGCTTCACCGCACTTGCCTTCACCGCACTTGCCTTCGCCTTCGTCCTTGGCTTCGCCGCACTTGCCTTCACCGCACTTGCCTTCGCCCTCGTCCTTGGCTTCGCCGCACTTGCCTTCACCGCACTTGCCTTCGCCTTCGTCCTTGGACTCACCGCACTTGCCTTCGCCGCACTTGCCTTCGCCACACTTGCCTTCGGCGTCAGCCTGAGCCAGCTGGTCGTAGCCTTCCTGCATTGCTTCGGCGGCAAAAGGGCTGTCGGCGTTAGCAACGCTGGCAGTTGCCAGGGAGGCAACAAAGGCGGTGCCGACGGCAGCGGTAATGGGCTTCATTTTCTCGTTCAGAATGGTCATCGTTGGGGATTCTCCTCTCGTATCCACTCGATCTCACAACACAGCCCCATCCGGGCCGTCTGGCGTTCAGTTTGAGCTCACCCCGGTATCCGCAAGCCGCGGGCGCCGGGTGCTCGGAGGTTATGACTCCCTCCCGGCGGATAGGTTCACGTAGATTTCACCAAATCTCCCGCCCGGGATTCTCGAGAGCTTAAATGAGTCCGTATTCCCGCTCCAGGGCTTCCAGCGCTTTGCCGAGACGCTTCGGCGAGGCTTTTTCCCGGACCCCGAGCCGCTCCGCGAACAACCCCACCCGGCACTCTTCGATCAGGTAGAACAGGTTCTGCCACTCCGGGCTCTCGCCGAGTTCGGTCTTCAGCCGCTCCACTCGAGCCTGGAAGGCGGCCAGCTCTTCCGTCAGCTGCTTGTCGCGACTCACTTTGCCCTGCAGATTGGCCAACCGGTAAGACGCCGCCTCCAGGTATCGTGGGACATCGGGCAACCGGGCCGCCGGGGTCGAGGTGAGCACATCCGCGGGGACCAGTCGCTCCAGCTGCGCACGCATATCGCTGACCGCATCGGCGTAGGCCGGAGAGGTAGCCGCGTCCAGCGCTCTGACCAGCGCCTGTCGCGCCTCGAGGATTCGCCGCAGGTCCGCCTGCATCCGGGTCAGGGTATCCGCCAGCTCACCGCGACGCTCGTTGAGCAGCCGCGTGAACGACTGCGCATCCGCCGGCAACGCTTCGCCCTCGAAGAAACAGGCCCAGGCGCAGGCTTTGAGCAGCTCGTCTCTGAACTGCTCGGCACCACCCAGCGGCGCGTAAAGCACGCCCAGGGCTTTGTCGGCGGCAATCTGCTTCTTCAGGTACCTGGCCGTCTGACCCAGCTTGAGCAGAGCCAACCTGGCATACCCGGACCGGTTGGCCAGCGCCTGAGCCGCTGCGTCCGGCAGGTGCCGAACGGCAACGGAGTCTCCCTCATCAGCCAACGCGGGATAGGCCACCACCTCGGATCCTGAAGCGCCGATGACGACGCTGCCGACTGGGGCCTGATCCGGAAAGTCCACCAGCCCCTGCTCTTCCTCCTGAGCTTTGAGGCCTGCATCCATTCGCGCCGCAACTTCGGCCGCAAAGCGCTCCTTCAGCGGTTCGAAGTCCCGGCTCTGCGCGAGCAGCTCGCCCTCGTTGCCGAGCACCTTAACGTTTACCCGCCATTGCGGCTCGATGCGCTCGGGGTGCCAGTCATCCGCATCGATCTGCAGGCCGTACTCGTGCCGGATGGCATTGGCCAGGCTCACCTCCAGTCTTCCCTGACGGAAGATGCTGGGTTGAGCGAGGATCGGCAGGATGGCCTGGACGGTGTCGGGAATAGGTGTCAGGCGCCGTCGCTTCGATTTCTCCAGAGAGCGAAGCCACTGCTCGCAGACGCCGGCGAGCATGCCGGGCACGCTCCAGTTCAGCGCCGGGGCGGCCACCGCGTCGAGCAAGCCGATCGGCACTTCGATGGACACGCCATCATCCGGCTCACCGGGGGCAAAGCGATAACGCAGCGGGAAGGCCTTGTCGCGCAGGACCAGCTCGCCGGGGAAGTCGTCCTCCGCAAAACCGGCCGTCCCGGCGCCAGACAGCTGGGCACGGCTGAAAAAGAGCTGGCCGGCCACCTCATCAGCCGCTTTCTTCAGCCAGCGTTCAAGATCCCTGACTGACAGCACCTTGGCCGGAATGAGCGCATCGTAAAGATCGGCGATCTCTCCCTCGCTGGCGAGCAGATCCCGTCGCCTGCCCTTCTCTTCTTCGAGACGGATTTCCGCCGCCAGCTCCAGGTTGTGGGCAAGGAAGTCCGGCGGCCGTTTGATGGCGCCACGAACCAGACCGTCGAGCAGGAACAGCTTTCGGGCTTCGTCCCGATCGACCCGGCGCAGGCTGACGCGACGTTTGTCCGCCAGCACCAGCCCGTAAAGCATGACGGTCTCCAGCGCCTGAGCCTCACCGCGGCCAAGGCTCCAGTGCGGCTCGCTGTACCGGCGCTTCAGCAGATGACCGCCAGCCTCCTCGATCCAGCGCGGCTCGACCTGCGCCACCGAGCGGGCGTAGACCCGACGGGTCTCGACGATCTCGCCCGCCATCACCCACCGGGGCCTGCGCTCCGCCAGCACCGAGCCGGGGAAGATCCGGAACTTCATGTTGCGCGGCCCGAGATAATCGCCTCGCTCGTCGTGCATGCCGATCAGGCTCAGCGAGCCTGCCAGCAGCGCCTGATGAACGCTGGAGTAGGCAGCTGGCTCGCGGTTGAGCTTGAAGCCCAGGCTCTTCACCGCCAGCAGCAGTTGCCGATGCAGCGCCAGCCATTCCCGCATCCGATTGTTGGAGAGAAAATTCTTGCCGAGCGCACGCCGCAGCTGCGAGCGGCTGAGCACGTCCCGCTGCTTCTCGAACCAGCTCCACAGGTTCAGGTAGCTCAGGAAGTCAGAGCGTTCGTCCAGCCATTGCTCGTGCGCGCGGTCGGCAGAGCCCTGCTTGTCCACCGGCCGTTCCCGCGGGTCCGAGACCGCCATCGCCGAGGTGATGATGAGCACCTCTGCCAGCGACCGGGTGCGCTCCGCCTCAACGAGCATTCTCGCCAGCCGGGGGTCGACGGGCAGCCGGGCCATCTTCCGCCCTACGTCCGTGAGCTTGCTTCCCTGCAGCGCGCCGAGCTCATCGAGCAGCTTCTCGGCATCTCGAATCATCCTCGGATCCGGCGGCTCCAGGAAGGGAAAGCTGCTCGGGTTACCGAGATCGAAGGCCCGCATCGAGAGGACGACGCTGGCCAGGTTAGTCCGCTTGATCTCCGGATCGGTGTACTCCGGGCGGCCGAGGAAATCCGCCTCGGTGTAGAGTCGAAAGCAGGTCCCAGGTGCCACCCGGCCGCACCTGCCGGCGCGTTGATTGGCGCTGGCCTGCGAGACCGGTTCCGTCGGCAGCCGTTGCAGCTTCGAGCGGAAGGAGTAACGGCTGATCCGGGCGATGCCGGGATCGATGACGTAACCGATGTTCGGGACCGTCAGCGAGGTTTCGGCAACGTTGGTGGCCAGCACGATCCGGCGCCGCTTGCCGGGCCTGAAGATGCGCTGCTGGTCGGCGGCGGAAAGCCGTGCGTACAGCGGCAGCACCTCGAGCCGGTCCGCGCAGGCTCTTCGCAGCAGCTGGGCTGCTTCGAGGATCTCCCGCTCTCCCGGCAAAAAAGCCAGGATGTCCCGAGCCCGGGATTGCGGACCGGTTTCGATGTCCTCGATGGTTGCCAGCAGCTGCTCTTCGAACGGCAGCGACGCCGCTTCGTCCTCGAGGTAGTTGACCGTGACCGGGTAGGTCCGCCCGCCCACTTCCACAATCGGCGCGTCGCCAAAGTGCGCAGAAAAGGCCGCAACGTCGATGGTCGCGCTGGTGATGATGAGCTTGAGATCCGCCCGGCGGGACAGCACGCCTTTCAGGTAGCCGAGGAGAAAGTCGATGTTCAGGCTGCGCTCGTGAGCCTCGTCGATGATGACGCAGTCGTATCGCTGAAGCAGCTTGTCGCGCCGGATCTCGGTCAGCAGCAGGCCGTCGGTCAACAGCTTGATCCGGGTATCGTCACCCACTTTATCGGTGAAGCGAACCGCGTACCCGACCTCGGCGCCGAGCTGAACCTCCAGCTCGTCCGCTATCCGGGCGGCAACCGCCCGGGCAGCCAGCCGCCGGGGCTGGGTGTGCGCGATCATCCGCTCCTCACCCAGGCCGGCGGCAAGCGCGATCTTCGGCAGCTGGGTGGTCTTGCCCGAACCCGTTTCACCCGCCACCACCACAACCTGATGCGAGCGCAGCAGCTCGCGGATCTCCTCCGCATGCTCGCTGATCGGCAGCTCCGGCGGGAACGCCAGCTTGAGCGGCCGTTTGCCGGTCGGGCCCTGCCCGTCCGCCGGCTTTACTGCCGGCGTGCTCTGATCTTCTGAAGAGTTGCTCACATCGCCGCCTAAATACGATTACCCGCCGCATACACACCGGACGCCGGGAGATTCTAAAGTGGCTGGACTATCGGCACACCCCGGGGCAGCACCTGGTGTTGCGGTTGACGGCCGATGGTCCCATCCGTACGGGTGGGAGGCCGGCCGGGTCCTTACGATCGCAAGGTGTCAGGATCCGGCCGATGGCCTGCTTCGGAGCCGCCCTGTTGGCGGCAGTCAGATCGGTGGGAAAACCCGTCCTACTTCGACAGCGCGGTCATGCCATCTTCCAGACCACGAATGGTCAGGGGGAACATCTGCCCCTCCACCATGTTCTGAATCATGGATACCGAAGAGGAGTATTCCCAGGTTTCCTGCGGCGTCGGGTTGATCCACACCAGCCGCTCGTAGAACTCGGTAAAGCGCTCCATCCAGAGGCTGCCAGGCTCTTCGTTCCAGTGCTCCACGCTGCCGCCAGCATGAGTGATCTCGTAAGGCGCCATGGTGGCGTCGCCAACAAACACGACCTTGTAGTCCGGCCCGTACTTGTTCAGCACTTCCCAGGTCGGAATGCGCTCGTTCATCCGCCGCCGGTTGTCTTTCCAGACCGACTCGTAGATGAAGTTGTGGAAGTAAAAGCTCTCGAGGTGCTTGAACTCGGTGCGGGTGGCCGAGAACAGTTCCTCGCAGACCTTCACGTGCGAGTCCATTGAGCCGCCGATGTCGAGCAGCAGCAGCACCTTGACCGTGTTTTTCCGCTCCGGCCGCATCTTGATGTCCAGCATGCCGCCGTTGTGCGCCGTCGAGCGGATGGTGTCATCGAGATCCAGCTCTTCATCCACACCCGTCCGGGCGAACTTACGCAGTCGGCGCAGGGCCATCTTGATGTTGCGGGTGCCGATCTCTACCGAATCGTCCAGGTTCTTGTACTGGCGCTGGTCCCAGACCTTCTTGGCCTTTTTCTTCTTGCCTCTGCCCTGCCCGTTCGGACCGTCCCGGCCGTCCCGGTCTGCATCTCCCTCGTCGCCGTCGTCACCTTCCTGACCTTGCTCGGCTTCGGCTTTCTCAGCTTCTTCCTTGGCCTTCTGAAAGGCTTCGATCAGCTTCTCGAGACCGCCAAGCGACTCGATCTTCTCCAGGTCTTCCGGCGTCAGCGACTTCTCGAACTCGCGGCGCAGCCACTCGTCCGGGATCAGGGATTCGAGCAACCCGTGCAGGTCTTCGAGGCCCTTGAAGTACGCAGCAAATGCGCGATCGAACTTGTCGTAGTTCTTCTCGTCTTTGACAAGACAGGTGCGGGAGAGCAGGTAAAAGTCATCGACGTTGGCGTACACCACACGATGCTGAAGCGCGGTGATGAGATCCATGAGTTCCCGGATCGTCACCGGCACTTTGTACTTTCTCAACGTCAGAAAGAAGTTAATCAGCATGCATCAGGCTCCAGGAGGTGTTCGCTTTGATCGCTTCGTCTCGTCGCGCTTAAGGGCGACTCAACCGCGGCTATCGCGCCGATTCATGAACGCCAGCCGCTCCAGCAGGTGCACGTCCTGCTCGTTTTTGACCAGCGCACCGTACAACGGCGGGATGGCTTTCGACGGGTCCCTGTTGGTCAGAATCTCATCTGGGATGTCATCCGCCATCAGCAGCTTCAGCCAGTCGATCAGCTCCGAGGTGGAAGGCTTCTTCTTCAGGCCGGGCACCTTGCGGACGTCGAAGAAGATCTCCATCGCCTCTTTGACCAGGTCCTGCTTAACTTCCGGGTGATGCACCTCAACGATCTGCTGCATGGTGTCCCGATCCGGGAAGTTGATGTAGTGGAAGAAGCAGCGACGCAGGAAGGCGTCCGGCAGTTCCTTCTCGTTGTTCGAGGTGATGATGACAACCGGGCGCTGCTTGGCCTTGATGGTCTCACCGAGCTCGTACACGTAGAACTCCATTCGATCCAGCTCCTGGAGCAGATCGTTGGGGAACTCGATGTCGGCCTTGTCGATCTCGTCGATCAGCAGCACCACGCGCTGGTCCGCGTCGAAGGCTTCCCAGAGCTTGCCCCTCTTGATGTAGTTGCTGATGTCCTTCACCCGCTCATCGCCGAGTTGGGAGTCGCGGAGCCGGGACACTGCGTCGTACTCGTACAGACCGTTCTGCGCCTTGGTCGTGGACTTGATGTGCCACTGGATCAGCGGCATGTCCAGGTGAGCAGCCACCTCTTCGGCGAGCATCGTCTTGCCGGTACCGGGCTCGCCCTTAACGAGCAGGGGCCGCTCCAGTTTTACCGCGGCGTCCACCGCCATGCTCAGCTCGTCGGTGGAAATATAGGAATCTGTGCTGTCGAAAATCATGCAGTGTCTCGAGTCGTTTGCTTAAGTTGAATCGGGCCGTGGTGAGGCCAAAGCGCCGTACTTTAATGGAGGCCCCCCGTCCTCACAAGGCAGGACAGGCAGTGCCGGCATCGGATCAGAACCCGCAGCCACTCGACATTCCAAATTTATCTCTATAGATATCAACTGCTTGCGATATCTTTCTGAATTTGGATTCGAATCACTTCGAGTCAGCAGCAGCGCCCTGCGGTGCCTCTTGACCGGCAAATCGACCAATCAGCAGCCCCAGCGCCAGCCCCGCCAGCAGGGTCGCAAGCAGGATCAGGCCCGCCGTGCCCGGCTCGCCCGCCGCCTGAAAAAGGCTCTCGAAAACCAGCACCACGAAGGCCGGTGCCAGCTCACCCGGATAGTTCGGGACCGGCGCCGGCGCGATCATGAGCAACGCCGGCAGGACCCGTAGCGTCCAACGCAGCCCCGCTGTCCGAATGCCCCGCGTCAGGTAGAAAAGAAAGCTGCTGCCGAGCACGGCAGCCGCCGCGATGACCAGCCAGGCCATGCCGTAGCTCATGTTTCCACCCAATCCACGATGTGCTCCTCGAACTCATCCTCGTGCACCATCTGTACCGGGATCACCCGATCGCGGACGCTGATGCCGGCATCATGAACACTGTCCACCGAGCCCGATACCAGGGGGTGCCACCAGTTCAGCGGCTTGCCCTCAGCGAGCCGTCGGTAGGCGCAACTGGTCGGCAGCCACTTCAGCGTCGCCGCGAGATCGGCGCCGAACTCGATGCAGTCGGGAACCAGCTCGTGCCGGCGCGGATAGCTGTTGCAGCGGCAGCGATCGATGTCCAGCAGATGACAGACCAGGGCCGTGTGGTAAACCTCGCCGTCGTCTTCGTCCTCCAGCTTGATCATGCAGCAGCGGGCGCAACCGTCGCAGAGCGACTCCCACTCTTCCTCGCTCATCTCCGCCAGCGACTTTTCTTCCCAGAACGGCATTTCAGGTCTTCCGCGTCCGCTCGATCTCCGCATCCACACCGCCGTCGGTGGGCGGCATCTGCAGGAAGTAGCCCGCCTCAACGATCGCCTCGAGCACGTCGCTGGCCTCTGCCCTGGCCAGCTTCTTGTCCGGCGTCAGCGACAGCGACAAGGCCAGTTCCGGCGTGCCGAACTGGGCCAGCAGCGATTCCGGCACCCGGCCGAGGTCATCGGCGAAGTCGACGTACAGATACATGTCCGGCTTTCGTCGCGTTTTGTAGACCTTGACCAGCCTCGGCGATGCGTTGCTTTCCGTCACCAGGGTTCCCTCAGCTCAACCCGGCGAGAATATCGCGAAACCGCTCCCCAAGCAGCGGCTCCCGCCAGCCGGAGTAAGTCCCGGACAGCTCGCCGGTGCGCAGGTAGTGGCGGATGCAGCCTTCGACGTCGCGCTTCCGGGCCAGCAACTCCTGCGACATCTCCCTGGAATCAGCGGCTTCCCGGGCTACATCGCGCAGAGCCTTGGACACCTCCCCCTGGCGCTGGGTAAGCGGCGGCTCCAGCGGCGGCAGCGCCTCGAGCGCGGTACCTGCCTGGTGCTCGGCGAGGATCTCCTTGCCGTAGCGACGGGCAACCGGCTTCGGCAGCAACTCCCAGATCAACTTGTCGCTGAGCTCACGGCGTTGCGCGAAGGTCACCAGATGCTCGTCCCAGACGATCCTGTTGCGCGGCACATCCTCACGCATTGCCGTCCGCTCCCGCCAGCTGGTGAGTTGCCGCAGCACCGCCAGCTGCTCGCCCTTCAGTCGCCAGGCTTTCTTGATGCCGAGGTAGTAACGCTCCGGCTCGCCCGGCTCGTAGCGGCCGTGGACCTGCATCGCTTCCTCGAACCACTGCATCCGACCGTGCCTCTGCAGCCGCTCTGACAACTGCTCGTGCAGCTCCAGCAGGTGGTTCACGTCTTCGCAGGCGTAACGCACCTGCGCTTCCGTCAGCGGACGTTTGCGCCAGTTGCTGCGGGTCTGGGCTTTGCCCATCTCCGCGCCGATGTGCGTGCGCACGAGGTTGGTGTAGGACAGGGCAAAATCGGTGGAAACGAAGGCGTGCGCAAGCTGGGTGTCGAAGATCCGCGCCGGCCTGGCGTTGAGATGGTGCAGCATCAGTTCCAGGTCCTCGCCGCAGGCATGCATGATCACCAGCCGCGCGGGATCCTGGAGGAAGTCGACCAGCGGCTGCCACTCGCTGATCACTAGCGGATCGATGAGGTAAATCGTCTCGCCGCTGACGACCTGATAGAGGCCGGGCAGCGGAAAAAAGGTATTCGTGCGCTGGAACTCGGTGTCCAGGCCGATGACGTCACCCCAGTCCGCAACAGCCGACTCGAGCAACTCGTCCGACGTGACCCACTCAGGAGAAATTGCGCCGCCCCTGCATGGCATGGACGATGGTGCCACCGTCTATGAACTCCAGCTCGCCGCCCAGCGGCACCCCGTGCGCGATCCGGCTGATCTTCGGCACTTTGTCTTTCAGCAGCTCGTGGATGAAGTGAGCGGTGGCCTCGCCTTCCACCGTCAGGTTGGTGGCCAGGATCACTTCTTCCGGGGTCAGCGCATTCACCCGCTGGCTCAGCACGTCCATGCCGAGCTGCTCCGGGCCAATGCCATCGATCGGCGACAGATGTCCATGCAGAACGAAGTAGCGACCCCGATAGCCCCCCGCCTGCTCGATCGCCAGAATGTCGGCGGGCGACTCGAGCACGCAGAGCGTGGCGTTCTCCCGACGCTCGTCAGCGCAGAACCGGCAGACCGGTGTTTCGGAGAAGTTCCGGCAATGCTCGCACCGCCCTACGCCGGCCATGGCTTCCTCAAGCACCTCCGCCAGGCGCTTGCCACCCTCCCGATTGTGCTGGAGCAGGTGCAGCACCATCCGCTGCGCGCCTTTCGGGCCGACTCCCGGAAGAATCTGGAAGGCCTCGATCAGGTTATCGATGAGTGGGCTGATCCCCATCAGCAGCGTCCGCTCAAAACGGCATCTTCCCCATGGGCAGCCCGAAGCCCGACGCCAGCCCGGACATCTTGTCCTGCTGCGCTGCTTCTACTTTATGCGCTGCATCGTTGCAGGCGGCGGCAAGCAGATCTTCGAGCATGCTCTTGTCTTCGCTCAGCAGATCGTCGTCGATCTCGACCCGACGTACCTCGTGGCGACCGTTCATCACCACTTTGACCAGGCCGGCTCCACTCTCGCCAACGACTTCCAGCCGCGCGATCTCCTCCTGCATCTCCTGCATGCGCTCCTGCACCTGCTGCGCCTGCTTCATCAGATCGCCTATGCCTTTCATCGTCCGGCTCCTCCTGATTGACGGTTGTCGACTTCCTGTTCACCCGCAACGGGCTGCACTTCGTCCAGCCGACCGCCGAACTCGCTGAGCAGGTTCTTCACCTGATCGCTGCGCTCGAGCAGCTGCTCGGCATCCGCCTGCCGTTCCGCCGCCAGCCGGGCCCGCCGGTCGGCAGGGGTCTCCACGTCGATCTCACCGGTTTCGATGTGGAAGGTCACCGAGCACCCGAAGTGCTCATCCAGCGCCCGCTGAATCATCTGTACCTGCGCCTCGCCGAGCAGCGTGTCATGCGCAGGGTCGAGGATGAGATGCACCCGCTCAGCACCGAGCTCGCGGGCAACCGAATGCTCGGCAATCATCTTCGAGACCCCACCCAGCTCCAGCGTTTGCAGCAGATCGTGCCAGGGACTGCTCGCCTCCGCCCGGCGGGGTTGGGCAGGCTGCGGTGCAACGGTCGCCTTCGCCTCCGGCTGCGAGTCGTCCGCGGCATCAGCCCGGACCGGAGCGGCAGGCTCTGCCTGGGCGGGCTCTGCCTGGACGGTATCTGCCGGGGTGGATGCCGCCGGTGCGGATGGCGTCGGCGCCGACGCAACGGGATTGCCGGCGCCGGTGTTCGCCTCGGCAGGCGCCGCTGCCGGAGCGCTGATCGGCGGCACTGCCGCGGTCCGCTCGTCCGGCGCGAACGCCAGCATTCTCAACAGGGTCATCTCCACCCCGCTCCTGGGATCCGGCGTGATCGCCAGATCCCGATATCCCATCAGGCCGATCTGGTAGAGCAGCTGAACCGTCTGGGCGTCAAAGGGTGGCTGGTCGTTCACGCCGGTGGCGTGGCTCACCGCCATCTGGTGCAGGGCGGCCAGCAGCTCTTCCAGCAACGTCTGAAAGTCGACGGCCCGGTCCGCGAGCTCCGCGACGACCGCGAGCACGCCCTGGGCGTCCCCCTTGACCAACGCATCGATCAGGCTGCCCACTTCATCCCGGCCCACCAGGCCGAGCATCTCCACCACAGCCGCCAGCGCCAGCTCGCCCTGGCCGAAGCCGATGGCCTGATCGGTAATCGACAGCGCGTCCCGCATGCTGCCTCTCGCCGCCTTGCCGATGACTTCCAGCGCCGGCGCCTCGTAGCCGATGCCCTCCTCGCCGAGTATCTCCGCCAGATAGGCTGCGGTCCGTTCCGCCGAGATGTTCTTCAGCTGAAACTGCAGGCAGCGTGAGAGCACGGTGACCGGCACCTTTTTCGGATCCGTGGTCGCGAGCAGAAACTTGACGTGTTCCGGCGGCTCCTCGAGCGTCTTCAGCAGGGCGTTGAAGCTGGACGCCGAGAGCATGTGCACCTCGTCAATGAGGTACACCTTGTAGCGGCCGCGGGTCGGCAGATACTGCGCGTTCTCGAGCAGCTCCCGGGTATCGTCAACCCGGGTTCTCGATGCTGCGTCCACCTCGATGAGATCGACGAAGCGATTCTCGTTGACCTCCTGGCAGATGGAACAGACGCCGCAGGGCGACGAAGAAACACCCTCCTCGCAGTTCAGGCACTTGGCCAGAACCCGGGCAATGGTCGTTTTGCCGACCCCGCGGGTGCCAGTAAACAGGTAGGCATGATGCAGCCGGTCGTGGTCCAGGGCGTGGGTCAGCGCCCGCACCACGTGGTCCTGACCGACGAGCCCGGCAAAGGTGCCGGGTCGAAATTTGCGCGCAAGTACCTGGTAACTCATGATCGCCGGCTATTGTAATGAGCCCTTCCTGAGATAGCGACGGGCGCGCGAGGATCAGATGAGCGGCTTTGCAGAATCACCGGTGATTATCGGCCATCGCGGGGCGGCCGGCCTGGAGCCGGAAAACACCTTGCCCAGCTTCCGCGCCGCGGTGGCGCTGGGCGTACAGGCCGTGGAGCTCGATGTGCACGTCTGCGACGGTGAGCTGGTCGTGATCCACGATCCGACCCTGGAGCGGACCACCAACGGCAGCGGCGAGGTCAGCAGCACGCCCCTGGCCCGGCTGCGCGCGCTCGACGCCGGTGCCGGCGCTCAGATCCCCACCCTCGCCGAGGTCATGGAGGTGCTGCCGGAGCATCTGGGGCTGAACATCGAGCTGAAAGGTGACGACACCGCACCGGTGCTTGCTCGCTGGCTGCCGGCGCCCGGCACCCGGGAGGTGCTGATTTCCAGCTTCGATCACGCGGCGCTGCGTGCTTTCTGCTCGCTCAGGGATGACTACCCGAGCGCCCCGCTGTTCGGCCGCTGGAAAGCAGATGCCATCGAGACCGCCGTATCGTTCGGCGGTGGCTTCATCAACCTGGGACGAAAGCTGGCGACGGGCAACCGGCTGCAACAGATTTCTGCTGCCGGCCTGAAAGCGCTGGTCTATACGGTGAACGATCTGGCTGAGGCGCGCCGCCTGGTGGATGACGGCGCCTGGGGACTGTTTACCGACTATCCGGACAGGATCAATCGGCAGAGCCTGAACGGTTGAGCGTCAGGCTCGTCGCTCGAGCTGGTCGAGCTCTTTCTTCAGGGTGTACTTCTCGTCGGTAACGATGGCCTCCAGCACCTCGACCCTGGCGCGAAGGCTTTCGAGCTCAGAGAAGAGCTCCTCATCGCCGGCAAACTCCTCGGACTCCCGTTTGCTCTTGAAGTACTCGGTCAGTACGCCCGTACCGCAGCCGATGATGACGATGATGATGACAAAGGTGAAAACGTCCATTGCTGTTCCTTATACCGGCTTGCTTGATGTCTGCTTAGGCTGAGGCCGGGCGGCTCGCCGGCGGCACGTCTGATTCTATCTTGTGCAGCTCGCGCTGCAGCTCGTACTGCCCTGAAGTGACATGAGTTTCCATCCGTCGGAGCCGGAGTTCGACTTCCTGCAGATCGGCCTGCACGTTGCGAAGGTTGCGCCGCGGGCTGACCGGCTCGTTCTGCTTACGTTGCGCAGACATCTCGTCTCCTTTCTCTGCTCCGTGACGTTGCCGACCCCTGCGCCGCTTCTTCCGCCGACGCTTGGCTTCCTTTTCCGGCGTGCTCGGATCGTCCATCACGAAGTACATGATCCAGTATGCGGGGAACACGATGCTGCCGAAGAACAGGAGTCCGGTGACCGCGATGCAGCGCACCACCCAGGCTTCGACGCCGTAGTAATTGGCGATGCCGGCGCAGACGCCGACGATCTTGGCGTTGTCGTCATCCCGTTCGAGGCGTGCGCTGCGCTCCATTACGCGCTCGGATCGTGCCCGCGCCCGGGCCCGTCTCCGGGCAGCCATCCTCGCCGCCGCGTCGCTCTCGTAATACTCACCACTCTGGCCCGAGCCACCGAGCTCGCGTTCGAGCTTGGCCGTGGTTTCGTTCAGAAACGAGGTTGCCCTGTCGCTGAACTCGGAGGTTGCCGAGCCGACCAGCTCCTGGACTGCCTCCTCGAAGCGTTCAACCGCCTGTTGCAGCTCGCCGCTCGTTCTCTCAGAGCCGCGGCGGCCGTTACCGCTACCGCGCCTTTCTGCCCCGTCCGTCATCCCGTTACTCCGCCTGCATCCGCTTGCGCCACCCGGGCGTTTCCGCGTCCAGGATGGCTTCGAGCGTGTCGATGCGATCCATCATGCGGTCTGCATGCGCTGCCAGCGTCTCGAGCTCCAGGCGCTCGTCGTCTGAGAGAGCGCCTTGCGCCCGCTGCTTGCTCCGGTAGTGCATGAAGATCCATACCGGCGCCACGATCGTCAGGAAGATGACGACGGGCACGAAGAAGGCGACCATCCAGCCGTCCATTTATCCTCCTGTCGGTTCTTAGCCGTTCGCCGATTGATCGTTGGCAGGGGCATTCGAGGCCGGCGCCGGAGCGCTCTCGCCCTGCATGCGAGCCTTGAGCTCTGCCAGATCCGCATCGACGGAGTCGTCTGTCTCCAGCTCGGCGATCTCATCGGCCAGGGTTCTCTGGCCCATATCATACGCCTCAATCTCGCCTTCAAGGTCATCCATCTTGCGCTCGTAATTCTCGAAGCGCTGCATGGCGTCGTCGATGTTGTGATCGTTCAGCTGGCGCTTCACGCCGAGCCGGGTCTGAGCCGTCTTGCCGCGTACGATGATCGCGTTGCGACGGGCCTTGGCGTCCTTGATCTTCGCCTGCAGCACGCCAACGTCTTCGTTCAGCTTAGCCAGCGATTGATCGATGACGTCCAGGTCTCTGCCCAGCGCTTCCGAGGTTTCCTGAGCCTTGTTCCGCTCAGCGATGGCACCTTTGGCCAGATCGTCGCGACCCCGGCCGATGGCGACTTCCGCCTTACGTTCCCACTCGGCTGCTTCGTTGGCCAGGTACTCCTGACGCCTCGCGAGTTCTTTCTTGTCCGCGATGGCACGAGCCGAAGTAGAGCGGACCTCTACCAGCGCCTCCTCCATCTCCTGAATGATGAGTCGGACCATCTTCTCCGGATCTTCCGCCTTGTCGAGCAGGGCGTTGATGTTGGAGTTGATGATGTCTGACATGCGAGTAAAGATGCTCATTTGTCGATTTAGCTCCGTATTTGCCACTTGTCGATGGGCGCCTTCCTCAGGCTTCCGCATCGTTGGCATTACTAATACAGGTTCCGTGCCAACATTTTTCGATCTGTAACTATCTGTTTTTGATGGATATTTTTCGAAGCGGCGAAAACGGCCGCTGGCGTCATAGTAAATCTCACCACTACTTGGCTAAAATTCCCGAGCAGCCAACGGATTGGAATTCGTCAAGATGCCTACGGAACCAGAGCGCCTGCTCGGGGAATCTCCCGCCTTCCTGAAGATCCTCGAAGAAGTATCCCAGGTCGCCCCGCTGGAGAAGCCAGTGCTGATTGTCGGTGAGCGTGGTACCGGCAAGGAGCTCATCGCTGCCCGCCTGCACTTCCTCTCGAATCGCTGGGAGGGCGAGTACGTAAAGATGAACTGCGCGGCCATCAGCGATTCGCTGCTGGAAACCGAGCTGTTCGGTCACGAGGCCGGCGCGTTTACCGGCGCGACCAAGGCGCACAAAGGCCGGTTCGAGCGCGCCCATGGCGGCACGCTGTTTCTCGACGAGCTGGCAACCACCTCTGCCCTGGTGCAGGAGAAGCTGCTTCGGGTCATCGAGTACGGCGAGTACGAGCGGGTCGGCGGCAATCGCACCCTTTACTGCGACGTCCGCCTCGTTGCCGCCACCAACGAAGACCTGCCGGCCCTCGCCGAGCAGGGCAAGTTCCGTCACGATCTGCTCGATCGGCTGGCGTTCGACGTCATCACCCTGCCACCCCTGCGCGAGCGGGAGGGGGATATCCTGGTGCTGGCGGAGCACTTTGCCGTCAGCATGGCGCAGGAGCTCGGCCGGGAGCTGTTTCCCGGCTTTGCGCCGGAGGCACGGGACAAACTCCGGGATTACCCCTGGCCGGGAAACGTCCGGGAGCTGAAGAACGTGGTGGAGCGTTGCGTCTATCGCCACGACGAAGACACGCCGGTCGAAGAGATCGTCTTCGATCCCTTTGCCTCGCCGTTCCGGCTCTCAGGGCAACCTGAAGCGGCCGAAGCGCCCGCTGCCAGCACCGATGCTGCTGCTGATCAGGCAAACGGCGACAACGTCACAGCGACCGCGCCGGCAGGCCCGGCTCAGTTCCCCATCGATCTGAAGCAGACCGTGCAGAGCTACGAGATTGACCTGATCGAGCGGGCGATGGCAGAAGCCAAACACAACCAACGCAAGGCGGCAGAGCTGCTGGAGGTCACCTACCACCAGCTGCGCGGCTACTTGAAGAAGTACGATCTGCTGAGCAAAGACTGACGGATTCGACCGCACCCCGCTGTGCTAGCATGCGGCGCGAATCGCGACTTACCCGAGGAGAACACCATGGCCGACCTAAGGATGACGCAGACGGAAAGGGAGTCCTTCCTGGCGGACCTGCACGTCGGCGTGCTGGCCATTCCCAGCGACGGCGCTCCGCTGACCGCACCGATCTGGTACAGCTACGAGCCGGGCGGCGAGATCTGGGTACTGATCGGGCCCGGCTCCAGAAAGGGTCGGCTGCTCAGCGAAGGCAGCCGGGTAACCCTGGTGGCACAGCAGGAAGCCGTTCCCTACGCCTACGTTTCCGTTGAGGGGACGGTCACCGCCATCCAACCACCCGGCGACAGCGATACGCTGAATATGGCCGTCCGCTATCTGGGCGAGGAGATGGGGAAAGGCTACGCCCAGGCCAATGCCCAGGGCGAATCGGTACGCGTCAGCATCCGCCCCGATCGCTGGCTCACCGTGGACTACGCAAAATCCGGTTGATCCGGCGGTAACTGCAGGTGGTCAACAGCAGCGACTCGGCATTGGAAGTAGAGGCGGCGCTGCAGCCGTTTCTGCTGCCTGCAGGTCGCCCCGAGCTCGAGACGCTGCAAAGGGCCTGTTCCGCCGGCAGGGTCCTGGAAGAGAAGCAGACCATCGACGAGCCGAAGGTCGTTCTGCTCAGCAACGGCGGCGGCGCATCGATCCTCAAAGTCTGGTACCGCGATCGCCGGTTCTCATCCGCTCGGGTTTACCCCTACAGCACCCGCTTTCGACGCCATGCGGCGAAGCTGCGGGCACTGGGCTTCAACGCGCCGCTGGTTCGCGGCTGGGGATTCATCCCGGAGATTTGCGCGCACTACGTCTGCTACGAGGCGCTCCCGGGACAATCCTTAAGAGACCTGCAGCCACAGGTGGATCTCACCGGCCTCGGCGGATTTGTCGCCAGCCTGCACAAAGCGGGCGTCGACTACCGGTCTCTGCATCTCGGCAATATTCTCTGGGAGGGCGGCGACGCCTACGGTTTGATCGACCTGACCGATTGCCGCTTCCAGCGCCGCCCACTGGCGCTGAAGGCGGCCAGCAAGCGGCTCATCTACCTCTGTACCCATCGTCGGGACGTCGCGTTCATGCGCGAAGCCGATCGCTGGGCTGACCTCTTGCTGGGTTACAGCAACGCCATGCAGATCGCGCCCATGGCGCTATTGAAGCTGGCGCGCAAGCAGGCCAACTGGTCGGCGCTGGCACCGGCATCCGAGTCAGCAACCGTCTGGGAGCGATTTGCCGCGCCATGAGCCCACCCTCCAGCCAGCCGACGCCTCTGATACTGATGTATCACCACATCGCCCCGCCGCCGGCTGGCGCCAGAATCCGCGGCATGTACGTAACGCCGCAGCAGTTCGACTGGCAGATCGGCTGGCTGAAGAAGCGTGGCTACGAGTTCCTGACCTTCGCCGATCTCACCTCCCCGAGCGGCAACGCTGGCCGACAGGTCATCGTCACGCTGGACGATGGCTACCGGAACAACTACAGCAACGCCTTTCCGATTCTGAGAAAGCACGGCGCCCGGGCAGTCATCTACCCGATCCATGATGACCTCGGTCGCACCGGTGTGACCTGGCCCGGCGCCACAGAGCAATCGCCGGCCGACATGCTGAACGAAGCACAGCTTCAGGAGATGGCGGCTGCTGGTATGGAGTTCGGTTCCCACCTGCTCCAGCACAAGCGGCTCACCGAGATGACGCCGGCAGAGCAGCGCGAGCAGCTGGAGCAGTCCAGGCTGAAGCTGGAGGCGCTGCAGGGCGCACCGGTGCTGTCTATTGCTTACCCCTATGGGGCTTACGATGAAGCCGTGCTGGAGCGCTCTCGTGCTGCCGGCTACCGGTTTGGCGTCACCACCGAACCGGGCGTAAACACGGCGGCGACCGACCCGCTTCGCCTCAGGCGGTTTACCGCCAAGGGCTGCAAGTTCTATCACCCGCTGAAGTTCAGGCGCATGATCGCTGCAGCCGAAAGCCAGGCCGATCAGGGATGAGCCGCACCAGCGTCATCGTGATCATGGCCCTGCCCCACTCCGGCTCCCACCTGCTGTCGCAGCTGCTCGGCGCGCACTCACGCTGCCTCTCCATCGGCGAGCTGCACAACTACGACAAGCTGACCAACAGAGCGCGGCCAGGCAGCGGCAACGTGATTTCCACCTACGCTGAGGACCCTCTGTTCGCCAACCTGAACCAGATCCCGGTCAGCCAGTGGCACCAGGAGATCATGACCCGGGCGCAGGCCGGTGCGCCGGGCCTCAGCGTGCTGGTAGACAACTCCAAAAGGGTCGGCTGGTGTGCATCCCTCGCACAGAATGACCAGCTAGAGGTACAACCTGTCCTTCTCCTGCGCGATCCGCGGGCGCTGCTCAGATTCTGGCGCCTCCGCTACGACAGCGCTAAGAAGGTGCGGCGCCAGCGAACCCGGCACAGCCTGATGGCGCCGGCACAGGCGCTGCAGCTGCTCACCTGCTCGACGACGGAGCTGTACCTGCGGAAATGGCTGATCCGCAACCAGCAGGCCAGCCGCCTGCTCGAGCGGATGGGCAAACCGGCTAACTACGTGACCTATCACGACCTGGCAGCTCAGCCGGAACGCACGCTCAGCCGGCTGATGCCGCTCCTGGGCCTGGACTACGAAGCCGCCCAGCTGCGTTACGGAGAAGCTGACCATCGCGGCACTCAGAAGGCCGAGTACCGCAACGCCTCAGATGCTTCGCAGATCAGCCTGGACGTGCGCTGGCAGGCCGACCTCGATCCGGCGGAAGCTCAGGCGGCTACCGCTTACGCACCGCTGAACCGCTATCTGGATCAGCTCGGGCTCGAGTTCGGACCTGACGGCCTGACCGCGCGACCCTGAATCCCGCTCAGATTCTGAGCAGTTCCTCCACCGCCCGATGGGCTTCGGCAATCGCGTTGTTGGTGTCCGCACTGGCGTTGGCATCGGAGTTGGCGATGCTGATCCGGCCGAACGGCTGACGCCCGCGCACCCAGGGCATGGACGCCTCGTCCGGCCATTCGGGTTCCCAGAGCAGATCGGGGCTGTAGGAGTAGCCGTGCGCCCAGCGATTTACGGTGATTGCGGCGATGTCCCGGTCTGCATCGAAGCCACCGGCACGGAGCGCCTGATCCAGCTGATCGCGGACATGATGCTCATAGGTCTCGAAAGGTGTGGTCAGCAGCGTCCGACGACCTTCCCGCCACTGCTCCGGCCCCTGAATGTCCTGAAAGTGCGGCACGTGGCACATGTGCAGCACCATCGGCTCATCCGGGCTCGAGCCAAACGCGTAATCACCGAGCGATACCGGATAGTCGAGCTCCACCTGCTTGTAGAAGTCGTTGGTGTAGAACACGTAGCCGGTGTTCAGCTCAGCAAAGGCACGCCAGTTCTTCACCGCCACCTTGGTGTAGGTCAGCGGGATCTTGACGTTGTACGCCAGGGCCTCTCGCTGCGGTTCCGGCAGCTCAGGGCAGAGGTAGGGGATCGCGGAGTTGTAGCAGGCCATCACGCAACGATCGGCGCTGACCTTAAACGCCTCCCCTGCCCGCACGAAGGTGAGATCGACGCTCTTTGCGTCCGCCGCATGAACGGCCTCAACCACCGTGCTGTTCAGGCGGATGCGGACGTCACTGCCACGCTGATCGAGCCGGCTGTAATCGACCAGTGCGGTCACCACATCTTCCATGCTGTCGCCCGGCACGGCCTCCGGCAGCAGCTGACGGACCAGGAGCCGGGCGACCGAGGCGTTGCCGTCGGGGAAGTGGAAGATGTAGGGCTCGCTGCCACGGTAACCATCACGCTTTACGGTGTGGCTCAGCCCCGGTATGCCACCGCCGTCTCCGTAGGCCTGAACCGCCAGCGCCGGCACCTCGTCCATGCCGACGCACCAGAAGCTCATGCCCCAGCGCCGGTAGATCTCCAGGATCTGATCATCCACCTGGGCGTGCTTCTTCAGAAAATCGAGGTAGCTGATCGAACGCAGATAGGCGCGTTTTTCGTCGTTCGTCATGCCCGGCAGGTAGTCCGTCTCCGCGGTGAACAGGCGGATCAGATCAGCTCGGGCCCGATCGTTCAGCGGCGCTTCCCGGGCGAAGTCCTGCCAGGGCCGACTGCCATACCCGCGCACAACCTTTCGCTGGCCGAAGTTCTCCTGATCGAAGGCGATGGCATAGTCCAGGCCCAGCTTCTCGTAGAGCGAATGGTCGTAGTACTCGTAAAACCGGTCCGTATGCACGCCGATGTCCGAGAGCAGTGACTTCGAGACGTCGGCGTAGGCAGACGGCGTATCGATGGACTCGGTGCCGCCATAGGCAACGTGGGTTCGGCCGCCAAGCTCGAACTCGTTGCGCTTGGCATGACCACCGAAATCGTCGTGGTTGTCGAGGATCAGAATCCGGGCGTCGGGCCGAGCTCGCTTGTACAGGTAGGCAGCCGTCAGGCCGCTGATACCGGCACCAACCACAACCAGGTCGTAGTGCTCGCCCGTTGCCTTGCCCGTCCAGCTGCTGCCAGACACCCGGGCGTGCATGGTTTCCCAGGAACCTGGATGGGACCCTCTGAGGCCCGTGGCAGCCGGGGGGTAATAGTCCTTCGGCAGCTGCCAGTCCGGCGCGGTCGCACCGAAGGCTTCGGTCCAGGGTGTGGCCAACGCGCCGGTCAGGGCGGCACCGATGCCGATTTGAGTGCCGTTGAGGAAGTCACGGCGGGTGATGCCGTCGTTGTGATTGGTCATGGGGTTCCCTTGGTCTCTCCAAGGGGGAAGCTAGCTTGGAATTGGGGGGTGTGGAAGGGGGTGTGGAAGGGGATGTGGGGTGGTTGGGGTGGCGTGCCAGCCTCCCAAGGACCTTAGAATTTCATTCTATCTGATTGTTTTTATTAGAAATGAAGTCTCTGGAATATGGGTATCGGAATGTCCAAGTTCCCCTGGGGAGGGATTATTCGGTTTCCGCTTATGCGGAAACCTCACCCCTTCTCTCTAAACAGGAGGCCGTCGTCGCTACGCGCCGACGTTGTCTCGGCCAATAAGCGAAGCAGTGCTTCGCTTATTGGCCTCGGCTCGAACCCGGGAGGGTTCGAAGTAGCACTCCCTCTCCGCCATATAAAAAGGGGCCCAACGGGCCCCTTTTTATATGGCGGAGAGGGAGGGATTCGAACCCTCGATAGGGGTTACCTATACGCCCTTAGCAGGGGCGCGCCTTCAGCCACTCGGCCACCTCTCCGTTGAGCGCGGCAAGTGTACCGCAATTCGTTCATATCGCCAGTTGATTCAGCCGGCCGCCTCCTCTTCCACCGCGTCCTCACCAAGATCGAACTCGCTGTGGATGCAACGCACAGCCAGCTCCAGATAACGCTCGGCAACCACCACGGAGATTTTGATCTCCGAGGTCGCGATCATGAGGATGTTGATGTTTTCCGCAGCCAGCGCGTCGAACATCCGGGTGGCTACGCCCGCATGAGAGCGCATGCCGACGCCGACCACGGAGACCTTCGCGATCTTGTTGTCTCCCGCAAGCTCGCGCGCGCCGATGCTCTGCTGCACTTCCGTCAGGAGCTCAAGTGCACGCTCGTAGTCGCCGCGCTTGACGGTGAAGGTGAAGTCCGTGAGCCCATCGGCGCCGGTATTCTGGACGATCATGTCCACCTCGATCGGCGCCCGGCCGACCGGACCGAGAATCTTCGAGGCGATGCCGGGGATGTCCGGCACGCCGGACATGGTGATCTTGGCTTCGTCGCGGGCGTAGGCAATGCCGGAAACGATGGGTTGTTCCATATTCGTCTTCTCAACGGTGATGAGGGTGCCGGGGCCTTCCTCGAAGCTCGACAGCACCCGGAGCGGGACGCGGTACTTGCCCGCAAACTCGACCGATCTGGGATGCAGCACTTTCGATCCGAGCGAGGCCAGCTCGAGCATCTCCTCGAACGTAATCAGATCCAGGCGCCGGGCATCATCGACGATCCGCGGATCGGCGGTGTAAACCCCATCCACATCGGTGCAGATATGACACTCATCCACGCCAAGAGCAGCGGCAACCGCAACCGCCGTGGTATCCGAACCACCGCGGCCGAGCGTGTTCAGGTTGCCGTCCTCGTCTACCCCCTGAAAGCCGGCGATCACAGGCGTGATCCCTTGCTCGAGGTCCTTCTGCAGGGCTGAGGTATCGATCTCTTTGATGCGCGCGCGGCCGAAATTGCCGTCAGTACGGATGCACACCTGATCTCCCAGGTAGGACTTGGCCGGCACGCCAAGCTCGGTCAGGGCCATGGACAAGAGCGCAATCGTCACCTGCTCACCGGAGGACAGCAGCACGTCCATTTCCCGGGCAGGCGGGCGGGCCGCCATGCTTCGGCCCATGCTCTCCAGACGGTTGGTCTCGCCGCTCATGGCCGACACCACCACCAGCACCTGATGGCCCTGGGCGCGATGACCCTGCACCCGCTCCGCCACGGCCTGAATGCGCTCGACGCTGCCAACGCTGGTACCGCCATACTTCTGAACGATCACGCCCATGGCTCAGCCTTCGAGTTGCTCGCGTACCCACTCGGCCACGGAAGCCAGGGCGTCTGGCAGGGCTTCCGGCTTGTCGCCGCCACCCGCACGCGCCATGTCAGGCCGGCCGCCGCCCTTGCCACCCACCCGGGCAGCAACCGCGTTGACCAGATCCGGTGCCTTGAGCCTGTCCGTGAGGTCCTTGCTGACGCCGGCGATGAGGCTGACTTTGCCGCCATCCACATGACCGAGCACAATGGCGGCGCTGCCGAGCTTCGATTTCAGCGTGTCCAGGGTGCCCATGAGCGCCTTCGGATCGCCTTCCACTCGAGCAGCCAGCACCTTGATGCCTGCTACCTCAACGGCCTCACTGGCCAGGTCCGATCCCTGATTCGCAGCCAGATTCTCCTGCACCTGCGCAAGCTCCCGGCCGAGGCGCTTGTTCTCGTCGATCAGGGCGCTGACCTTGTCGGCTGCATCGGCCCGGCTGCCTTTGACAAGCGAAGCGACACGCGACAGCGCCTCGTCCGCCGCCATTGTCCAGGCCAGCGCGCCAGGCCCGGTGACCGCCTCGATGCGGCGCACGCCCGCGGCGATACCGGTCTCGCCGGTGATCCGGAACAGACCGATGTCGCCGGTTCGATCAACGTGGGTTCCACCGCACAGCTCGACGGAATAGTCACCACCCATCGAGAGCACGCGCACCTCGCTGCCGTACTTCTCGCCGAAAAGCGCCATGGCGCCTTTCTCGATGGCCGCGTCGTAACTCATTTCGGCGATCTCCACCGGAGAGTTCGCCAGGACCTGCTCGTTGACGATGGCCTCAACAGCCTTGAGCTGGTCGGGACTTACCGGCTCCGAATGGGAGAAGTCGAAGCGCAGCCGATCGGGCGCAACCAGAGAGCCTTTCTGCTGAACATGGCCGCCCAGCACCTGCCGTAGCGCTGCATGCATCAGATGGGTTGCGGAGTGATTCAGCTTGATCAATCGCCGGCGGGCTTCGTCAATTGACGCCGTAACCGCGTCGCCAGCCTTCAGCTCGCCCTCGATCAGCTCACCGATGTGCAGAAACTGATCACCGGCGATCTGGGTGTCGGTTACCTTGAAGGTAGCGCCTGCGGCGCTGATCTCCCCGGTGTCGCCGATCTGGCCGCCGGACTCCGCGTAAAACGGCGTCTGGTTGAGCACCACCACACCCGAATCGCCTGCCGACAGCCGCTCGAGCGGCGCGCCTTCGGAATCGAACAGACCGGTGACCGTGCAGTCGCCGGCCACCTCGGTGTAGCCCGTGAACGTCACTTTGCCTTCGGTGTGGATTCTCTGCCCCAGGGTGGCGTCGAACTTGGCAGCTGCCCTGCCCCTCGCCCGCTGGGCTTCCATGGCGGCTTCGAAGCCCGGCATGTCGATACTCAGCCCACGCTCTCGGGCCACGTCTGCCGTCAGGTCGACGGGAAACCCGTAAGTGTCGTAGAGCTGAAACACCAGCTCGCCCGGTATCTCCTTGGCCTTGAGATCGCCGATGCTATCGTTCAGCAGGTCCATGCCCTGATTCAGCGTTTCCGCAAACCGGGCTTCCTCCCGGGCCAGCACCCGGGTGATCTCGTCCTGCTGCTCCACCAGCGTCGGGTAGGCTTCGCCCATCTCCTCGGCGAGCGGTCGCACGAGCTTGTGGAAGAACGGCTCGGTGATGCCCAGCTTGTAGCCGTGGCGCAGGCCGCGACGGATGATCCGGCGCAGCACGTAGTTGCGGTCTTCGTTACCCGGTATCACGCCGTCCGCGATCAGGAAAGCCGACGAGCGGATGTGATCGGCGATGACTCTGAGCGAGGCGTTCTGCAGCATGGCCTGCTCGTCGTTGAAACCGGCCATCTGCCCGGCCGCCCGGATCAGGTTGCGGAACAGATCGATCTCGTAGTTGCTGTGCACGCCCTGAAGGATGGCCGCCACCCGCTCGAGACCGAGACCGGTGTCCACACCCGGCTGCGGCAGCGGTGACAGCTCGCCGTCCGGCGCACGGTCGTACTGCGGGAAAACCAGGTTCCAGAACTCGATGTAGCGGTCGCCGTCTTCCTCCGGCGAGCCGGGTGGCCCCCCTTCCACTTCCGGCCCGTGATCGTAGAAGAGCTCGGTGCAGGGCCCACAGGGTCCGGTGTCGCCCATGGCCCAGAAGTTGTCTTCGATGTCGATCACCCGATCCCTGGGCAGACCGATCTTCTCCTCCCAGAACTGCCGGGACTCGTCATCGGTCGGGTGCACGGTGACCCAGATTTTCTCTTCCGGCAGCTTCAGGACCTCGGTCACGAATTCCCAGGCCCAGGTGATGGTCTCTTCCTTGAAGTAACCGCCGAAGCTGAAGTTGCCCATCATCTCGAAGAACGTGTGATGACGGGCGGTGTAACCGACATTTTCCAGATCGTTGTGCTTGCCGCCCGCCCGCACGCAACGCTGCGCCGAGGTCGCCCGATCGAAACCCAGGTCTTCACGACCGAGCAGCGCATCCTTGAACTGCACCATGCCCGCATTGGTGAACAGCAGCGTCGGGTCGTTTGCAGGCACCAGGGTGCTCGATGACACGACCTGGTGGCCTCGTTCTGCAAAGAAGGCGAGATAAGCGGCTCTGAGCTCAGCGGTATTCATCGTTCCGGTCTTCCGGGTCTGGGGTAGCCATGAAAAAAGCGCGCCAGTATACGGGAGCGCGGGCTGGATTTCAGCGCTTTCCGGGGCGCTCAGGGACGGCCGAAAAGCCCACCGGACAGGCTCTTACAGCGCTCGGCACGCCCGCGGCCTAGTCGGTCTGGTTCCCCAGGATCCGGTAGATGATGTCCGACGGAAAGCCTCGACGCGCCAGGTACCGCGCCTGGACAGCCCAGTCGTCCCGATTCTCCGGGGAACGGCCGAATTTCTTGCCCAGGCTCTCCCCGGCAATGGCTTCCCAGAACTCTGAGGATTCGTTGAGGTGATCCTGCAGCGCGTCTTCGGAGACACCTTTGCTGCCGAGCTCCTGGCGGATCTTCATGGGGCCGTAACCCCGCTGCACTCGGCTGCGGATGAGCCCTTCGGCAAATCGAGCATCCGACTGCAGATCGTGTTCGAGCAGATAGTCCATCACCCGCTCCACCAGCTCCGCCGCGTGACCTTTGCTCCTGAGCTTGCGCTCGAGCTCGCGACGCCCGTGCTCACGCTGGCCCAGGCTGCGGACGGCGGAGTCCAGCGCCGCCCGGTAAGCCAGCTGCTTTTGCTCCGAATCCTGTTCCGAGCCCGTGGTCAGGTCGTCCACGGGCTCGTCACCGGCAACCTGTCCGGAGGGCATCAGCCGGAGGTCAGGAGAGAGAGTCCTGCTCCGGTTCCGGGATGACAACCTCATCGTCAGCCGTGTCACCGGGCAGCAACTGCTGCCGGATCTGGCTTTCGATCTCCTCACGGATCTCCGGATGCTCGGAGAGGTAGTCCGCTGCGTTTTTCCGACCCTGACCGATGCGGTCCGACTTGTAGGCGTACCAGGCACCAGACTTCTCGACGATGCCCTGCTGAACTCCCAGCTCCAGTATCTCGCCCATCCGGTTGATGCCCTGACCGTAGAGAATCTGGAACTCGGTCTGCCGGAACGGCGGCGCCACCTTGTTCTTGACGACCTTGACCCGGGTCTCGTTGCCCGTCACCTCGTCGCCTTCCTTGACCGCACCGATGCGACGGATATCGAGGCGCACCGAGCTGTAGAACTTGAGCGCGTTACCACCGGTGGTGGTCTCCGGAGAGCCAAACATGACGCCGATTTTCATCCGGATCTGGTTGATGAAAATCACCAGGGTGTTGGACTGCTTGATGTTGCCCGTCATTTTGCGCAGCGCCTGGCTCATCAGCCGGGCCTGCAGGCCAACATGAGAATCACCCATCTCACCTTCGATCTCTGCCCGCGGCGTGAGCGCTGCGACCGAGTCCACCACGACAACGTCCACCGCGCCGGAGCGAACGACCATGTCGCAGATTTCCAGTGCCTGCTCGCCGGTGTCCGGCTGCGAGACCAGCAGGCTGTCCGTATCGACACCGAGCGACTGAGCGTAAATCGGATCGAGCGCATGCTCGGCGTCGATGAAGGCGCAGGTGCCGCCCGCCTTCTGCGCTTCGGCAATGACCTGCAGCGTCAACGTGGTCTTGCCGGAGGATTCCGGGCCGTAAATCTCCACCACCCGGCCTTTCGGCAGGCCGCCGATGCCGAGCGCGATGTCGAGCCCGAGGGAACCGGTGGAAATGGCCGGGATCGCCACCTGCTCCTTGTCGCCGAGGCGCATCATGGAGCCCTTGCCGAACTGGCGCTCGATCTGCGCCAGCGCCGCGGAAAGCGCCCGATCTTTCTCCTGATCGGCTTTCTGTTCTGCTTTGGAAGGGGATTCGGACTTGGATTGTGCCATTTGCGCTACCTTGTGCTGTGCCGTGCCGCCAGCCGCGTTTTGCACCGCGGTCAGGCCTGCCTTTTCGAGTGTCTGGTCGGACGTCTGATTAGATGTCTGCTTGGACATTTGACTCTGCTCCTCAATCCGGCCTTCGTGGGTCTGCGGGGTTCCCGCTCCCGACAACTGCCGGATTTCCAGGTTCTGGCCCGAGGTTCGCCGTGAACCGGCGTAGGAAATCCCGAGCCAGGAGTACTGTATATCCGTTCAGTACTGTTGGCAACACCGGTCAAGCCCCTTTCGCACCGGCCCGGGCGCCGATCACGCACACTTCGATCGCGCCGAACCGGCAACGCAAGTGCGCTTGCTCTGCCGCGGGGAAGCCTGCACCATTCGGGGGATTTTCCCGCTCCGCGACATGAACACCCGCTCCGACGCCCAGACCCCAGCGAAGACGCCCGCGCACACGCCGATGATGCAGCAGTATCTGCGCATCAAGGCGGCGCACCCGGAAGAGCTTCTGTTCTACCGGATGGGGGACTTCTACGAGCTCTTCTACGCGGACGCCGAGCGCGCCGCGGAGCTGCTCGACATCACGCTGACCAGCCGCGGCCAGTCCGCCGGTCAGCCCATCCCCATGTGCGGCGTCCCCTTTCACTCCGTGGACGGCTACCTGGCGCGACTGGTGGAGCTCGGGGTCACCGTGGCCATCTGCGAGCAGATCGGCGACCCGGCCACCAGCAAAGGACCGGTCGAGCGTCAGGTCGTGCGCATCATCACGCCGGGCACGCTCACCGACGAAGCGCTCACGGACGGCGTCAGCGAGAGCCTGCTGATGGGCATCGACGTGGTTGCCGACGGCTACGCGCTGGCCTGGCTCAATCTGTCTTCCGGCGCGCTGCAGGCAACCTTCCTGGCCGACGCGCAGGCCCTGACCGCTGAAGTGGCCCGGATCCAGCCCAGCGAGGTGCTGCACAGAAATGACCTGCCCGACCTCGGGGTCCGGACCAGGCAGATGGATTCGCTGGCGTTCGATCCGGCGCTCGGCTTCAACCAGCTCACCCGCCACTTCGGCACCCGGGACCTGACCGGTTTCGGCGTCGCCGAAGGCGCTCCCGTGGTCGGCGTCACCGCTGCCGTGCTCGAGTACGCCAAGCTCACCCAGTGCCAGGACCTGGCCCACATCGATCAGCTGAAGCTGGTCGGCAGCGAAGAGAGCGTGGTGCTCGACGCGCAGACGCGACGCAATCTGGAGATCGACCGGCGCCTGAACGGCGAGGAAGATGCCACCCTGTTTGCGCTGTTCAACGCGACCATGACGCCGATGGGCGCGCGCCTGCTGCGCCGCTGGCTGAACGCGCCGAGCCGCAATCGGGCGCTCATCGAGGAGCGCCAGGCCGGCGTGGCGGCGCTGATCGGCGTGGAGTACGAGACCCTGCGCAGCCAGCTCAAAGAGGTGGGCGACATGGAGCGGGTGGTCTCCCGGGTTGCCCTCGGCAGTGCCAGCCCCAGAGACCTGGGCCGCCTGCGCAGCGCTCTGGACGCGCTGCCGGCGCTGGTCGCCGGCCTGCCCGGTGACGACCCGGCGGCCGCTCGGCTCATCGCCGATTTGCCGCCATTCGCCGAGACCCGGCAGCTGCTGGCCCGGGCGCTGGTCGAGGCGCCGCCGGCAACGATTCGCGACGGCGGCGCCATTCGCAGCGGCTTCGATGCTGATCTGGACGAGCTGAAAGACCTGACCGAAAACTCGGCCGCCTGGCTCGCCGAGCTCGAGCAGAGCGAGCGGCAACGCACCGGCATCGCGACCCTGAAGGTCGGTTACAACCGGGTGCACGGCTACTACATCGAAACCACCCGCGGCGCCGACGAGTCGCAGATCCCGCCGGAGTACGTGCGCCGGCAGACGCTGAAAAACGCTGAGCGCTACATCACGCCGGAGCTGAAAACGTTCGAGGACAAAGCGCTGACGGCCCAATCGAAGGCCCTGGCGCTGGAGAAGTCCCTGTTTCAGGAGCTGCTGACAACGCTCACGGAGGAGCTTGCCGAGCTACGGGCGGCCGCCGCCGCCGCTGCGGAGCTGGATGTGCTCAGCACTTTTGCCGAGCGCGCCGTGAGCCTGCAGCTCAGCGCGCCGGTGCTGACGGACGAGCCCGGCATCGAGATCCGGGAAGGCTGGCACCCGGTGGTGAAGGCGCTTTCCGACGCCCCGTTCGTGCCCAACGACTTGAGCTTCTCGGACAAGCGGCGGATGTGCATCATCACCGGGCCGAACATGGGCGGTAAGTCGACCTACATGCGTCAGGTGGCGCTGATCACCCTGCTCGGCTGCACCGGATCCTTCGTGCCGGCGGCGGAAGCCAGAATCGGCCCCATCGATCGGATATTCACCCGCATCGGTGCCAGCGACGACCTGACCGGCGGCCGCTCCACCTTCATGGTGGAAATGACAGAGACCGCCAACATCCTGCACAACGCCGGCGATCACTCCCTGGTGCTGCTCGACGAGATCGGTCGCGGCACCAGCACCTATGACGGCCTGGCGCTGGCCTGGGCAACCGCTGAACACCTGGCCAGAAAGACCCGCGCCTTCACCCTGTTCGCCACCCACTACTTCGAGCTGACGAGCCTGGCTGAAGATCTGCCGGCCACCGAGAACGTGCACCTCGCGGCGACCGAACATGAGGGCAGCATCGTCTTCCTGCACAGCGTCCAGGCGGGGCCTGCCAGCCAGAGTTACGGCATTCAGGTGGCGCGGCTGGCCGGCATTCCGGACGCGGTGCTGGGCAGCGCCCGGGAGCGCCTGCAGGCGCTGGAGCAGTCACAGGCCGGAGCCGATCCGGTGCAGAAGGATCTCTTCAACCTGAGCGAGCCGGAACCTGCCGCGAGCCCCGAGCAGCAGGCGCTGCTGGCGGCACTCGAGGCGCTCGATCCGGACGCCCTGTCGCCGCGGGACGCGCTGGCGGCTCTGTACGAGCTGAAAGCGATCCTGAACGACCCGGATTGAGCCTAAAGGCGGTCAGCCCACGGATTCGACAGCTGGCGGAGAACGGTTAGAATAGCCGGCTTTTGCGACCGGGAAACACACATGACCTTCGTTGTTGGCGAGAACTGCATCAAGTGCAAACACACGGATTGCGTAGAAGTCTGCCCGGTAGATTGCTTCTACGAAGGCCCCAACATGCTGGTCATCCACCCGGACGAGTGCATCGACTGCGCCCTGTGCGAACCCGAGTGCCCGGTCGACGCCATTTTCTCGGAAGACGAGCTGCCTGACGGTCAGGAGGACTTCCTGGAGCTCAATCAGGAGCTCTCGGAGATCTGGCCGAACATCACCGAGAAGAAAGATCCGCCCGCCGATGCGGAAGACTGGGACGGCAAGCCCGACAAGCGCGAGATGCTGGAGCGCTAGCGCGGCGAGCCCTGTCCGACCCCTTTGACCAGGGGCACGAAGCGCACCTGCTCAACGGTCTCGGAAACGATCCCTTCCTCAGTCCGGTCATAGACCATCAGCGCCTGATCCGCGTCACCACCGACCGGCACCACCAGGCGCCCGCCCACCGCCAGCTGCTCGAGCAGGGCCGCCGGCACCGTCGGCGGCGCAGCGGTGACCAGGATCCCATCGAACGGTCCCACTTCGGGCCAACCCTGATAACCGTCGCCATGGCGAAAGCGGATGCTGCGACAGCCCATGGCATCCAGACGCTCCCGCGCCCGCTCAATCAGCCCTTCCAGGCGTTCGATCGTGTACAGCTTGTCGATCAGGCCGCCTGAGCCCATGAGGCTGGCCAGGATGGCCGTCTGGTAGCCGCTGCCGGTCCCTACCTCGAGCACCCTGCCCCGAGCCGCACCGAGCAGCGCCTGGGTCATCAGGGCGACGACGAATGGCTGGGAGATGGTCTGGCCCTGGCCAATGGGCAGCGCCGTGTCTTCGTAGGCCCGATGGGCAAGGGCCTCATCGATGAAGATGTGCCTCGGCACAGAGCCGACGGCGGCGAGCACAGCCTCGTGGCTGATGCCCTTCTCGCGCAGACGGTCAACGAGCCGGTTCCGTGTGCGCTGGGATGTCATGCCGATCCCGACCAGATCGAAGGAGTGGCTCATGCCTGGGCCTCAACTGCCTGAGGCGGCTGTGCCTTGGATGCCGTCGGTCCCTGCAGCTCGAAGCGGTCCGTGAGCAGGCTGGTCGCATACTCACCGGGACCCAGGGAGAATTTCAGCTCGATGCCGGCGTCGAGCCGCCTGCTGGAAAACCCCGTGGGCTCAAGCACGAAGCTGCGACGTGTCTGGTTGAGACCGGCGTGCTCGAGACCCTCGAGAATCGCCCCATGCGGTTCCAGCGCGGTCGCTTCGAGCATCGCGGCCAGCGCATCGGTCTCGCTGCGCCCTCTGCCCCAGAGCGGTCCTGTCGGTCGGCCGCGACTGTCCAGCGAGTCGCCCTCCATCACCCGGTTCCAGTTGCCGGCCTGCACCCGATGACCCAGCACCACGTTGAACAGGTAGCTGCGCAGCACCGAGAGGTAAAGGCCCTGCTTGAACTTCGGCAGGCGGCGCCGGCGCCGATCTGCCAGCCAGGCCGTCGCCTTCTCCAGGTTGTCCCAGCCGAAACGCTGCTCGCCGAAGTAGTTTGGCGCGCCCTGCTGCGCCAGCGCCTCGGCGGCCACCTCAGCCGCGTCCGGATCGACGCCGAGCAGGCGAATCTGAAAGTCGTTGCCAGCCAGCTCGCCCCGCCTCAGCTTCTGCCGATGCCGGGCTGCTCTGAGCACCCGAACGCCATCGATGGCGGTAACCCCGTCGTCCAGCTCGGCCACACCGCGCAGGCTGAACCATTGGCTGGTCACCGCCCGTTTGTCTTTCATGCCGGCGTAGCCGACGTCCACATGATCGATGCCGTGCGCATCTGCCAGCATCCGGGCGAGCTCCGGCGTGCCGATCCCCGTCTTCTCGACTTCCAGCAGCAGATGCTCACCGTCTCCGCTAGGCGGCGCGGCAAGCCGCTCTCTGACCACGAAGTCTTCCGGCTCAACCTTCAGCCGCGCACCCAGCGGGGGTTCCGGGTGACTTCTGGGCCATTGGCTCGCCATCGCCCGGCTCAGCGGGACTCGGTGTCGACCAGGTAGAAGGTCTCGCCTTCCTTGATCATGCCGAGGTCGCTGCGCGCTCTGGCTTCCACCGCAGCCAGCCCATGCTTCTGGGCCCGGACCTCGGCGGCAAGAATCCGGTTGCGCTCCTCCTGGGTGGCCAGGCGCTGCTGCTGCTTGCTGACCTCTTCCCCGAGTGCCCGTTCGCGGAAGTAACCCACGTCCGAAAACCAGTACTTGTACTGCAGGTAGAGGCCGCTGAGCAGCAACGCGAAGATGAGGGCCCGGATCAGCATGCTCAGAAAGCGCCCTGACCGATGCCGTCGAACTCGGCTCGACCCTGGTAACGGGCCGAGCCTGCCAGCGCTTCCTCGATGCGCAGCAGACGGTTGTACTTGGCGACCCGATCAGAGCGACAGAGGCTGCCGGTCTTGATCTGCCCGGCACCCGTGGCCACCGCCAGGTCGGCGATGGTGGTGTCTTCGGTCTCTCCGGAGCGATGGGAGATTACTGCCGTGTAGCCGGCATCCTGGGCCATGACGATGGCATCCAGGGTCTCCGACAGGGTGCCGATCTGGTTGAGCTTGATCAGGATGGAGTTCGCCACCCCGCGCTCAATCCCATCCGCCAGGATGTTGGTGTTGGTGACGAACAGGTCGTCGCCCACCAGCTGAATGCGATCGCCGATCCGGTCGGTCAGCTGCTTCCAGCCCTCCCAGTCGTTCTCATCCATCCCGTCCTCGATGGACAGAATCGGGTAGGCATCGCAGAGATCCGCGAGGTAACCGACGAACTGGGTGCTGGTGTAGGTGACGCCCTCGCCGGTGAGCCGGTAAGCATCGTCGCTGTAGAACTCGGACGCCGCGCAGTCGAGCGCCAGCGTCACGTCTGTGCCCAGGCTGTAACCCGCCTTGGACACCGCGTCGGAGATCATGGCCAGCGCCTCGGCGTTGGACGCCAGGTTTGGCGCGAAGCCGCCTTCGTCACCCACCGCCGTCGACAGCCCCTGGCTGCTGAGCACCGCTTTCAGCGCGTGGAAGACCTCAGCGCCGCAGCGCAGCGCCTCGGCAAAGCTGCCCATGGAGACCGGCTGAATCATGAACTCCTGGATGTCGACGTTGTTGTCGGCATGCTCACCGCCGTTGAGGATGTTCATCATGGGCACCGGCATGCGCATGTCGACCCCGCCCATCAGCGTGTTGATGTGCCGGAACAGCGGCTGCCCGCTGGCGGCCGATGCAGCCTTCGCCGCCGCCAGCGAAACGGCCAGCATGGCGTTGGCGCCCAGGGCGGACTTGTTGTCCGTGGCGTCGAGCTCGATCAGCCTGGCATCCAGGGCCCGCTGATCGGCGGGATCCATGCCGCTGAGGGCGGGGGCGATGGTTTCGTTGACGTTGCTGACCGCTTTCAGCACCCCCTTGCCCAGATAACGACCCTTGTCGCCGTCGCGCAGCTCCAACGCTTCCCGGGACCCGGTAGAGGCGCCGGACGGCGCGCAGGCATGGCCGGAAGCGCCGGTGTCCGTGAGCACGTCCGCCTCGATGGTGGGGTTGCCCCGGGAGTCCAGAACTTCCCTGGCGTGAACTTCTACAATCTTGCTCATAGCTGTCTCAAATCATACTCGGTGCCGCAGCTGACAGGCGCCACGACGCTTAAGGTGCCAGCCACTCGTCTTCCAGATAGGGCTGCGACTTCGCTACATCATCCAGCGCCTTGAGCTGTGCGAGCAGCTCCGCCATGCGGTCCAGCGGCCAGCTGTTCGGCCCGTCGGAATGTGCTTTCTCCGGCTCCGGGTGGGTTTCCATGAACAGTCCCGCCACCCCGGCCGCCACCGCCGCCCGGGCAAGCACGGGCACCATCTCCCGCTGGCCGCCGGAGCTGGTGCCGAGCCCACCCGGCATCTGCACCGAGTGGGTGGCATCAAAAACCACCGGGCAGCCGGTCTGGCGCATGATGGCCAGCCCGCGCATGTCCGATACCAGGTTGTTGTAACCGAAGCTGGCGCCCCGCTCGCAGACCATGATCTGCTCGTTGCCCGTGCTCCGGGCCTTGGCTACCACGTTGCTCATGTCCTGCGGTGCCAGAAACTGCCCTTTCTTGATGTTCACCGGCAGGCCCTGCTCGCAGACGCTGACGATGAAGTTGGTCTGCCGGCAGAGAAACGCAGGTGTCTGCAGCACGTTGACCACGCTCGCCACCTCACCGAGCGGCGTGTCTTCGTGCACATCGGTGAGCACGGGTACGTCCACCTGCTGGCGGACGGCTTCCAGCACCCGGAGCCCTTCCTCCAGCCCAGGGCCCCGCGGCGACTGCAGCGAGGACCGATTGGCCTTGTCGAACGAACTCTTGAAGATGAACGGGATGCCGAGCGCCTCGGTCATGGCCTTCAGCTCACCGGCGGTGTCCACCGCGAGCGCCTCGGTTTCCACCACGCAGGGACCGGCAATGAGGAAGATCGGCTCCTGGTTACCAGCCGTGAAGTGCGTGAGTTGCATGGTGCTTACCTGCCCTTTAGTCAGCTAGAGGTGCCGTCCTTCAGCACTTCGGTTTCCGTCTTGTCCTGCTGGCCGTGTTTCAGCGCCGCCTCGATGAAGCCGGTGAACAGCGGGTGGCCCTCCCGGGGCGACGAGGTGAATTCCGGATGGAACTGACAGGCGACAAACCAGGGATGGCCTTCCAGCTCGATCATCTCCACCAGCTTGCCGTCTTCGGAGCGGCCGGAAACCACCAGGCCCTTGCCCTCGAAGCCTTCCACGTAGTTGTTGTTCACCTCCCAGCGATGCCGGTGGCGTTCGGCGGCAAAGGTGGAGTCGTACAGCCTGGCAGCCAGGCTGCCCTGGTTGAGCAGGCACTTCTGCTCGCCGAGGCGCATGGTACCGCCCAGATCGTCGTCTTCGTTGCGGGTTTCCGTGCGGCCGTCCCGGTCGGTCCACTCGGTGATCAGGGCGATCACCGGGTCCGGCGTGTTCTCGTCGATCTCCGTGGAGTGCGCCGCCGGCAGGTCGGCTACGTTGCGGGCGAAGTCGATGAAGGCTGCGTGCAGGCCGTAGCAGATGCCCAGGTAAGGCACCTGGTGCTCCCGAGCGTAGCCTGCGGCGAGGATCTTGCCCTCGAATCCGCGGGCGCCGAAGCCGCCCGGCACCAGGATGGCGTTGACGCCTTTCAGCCTGTCGGTGCCTTCGTCTTCCAGCTCCTGGGCGTCGATGTAGTCGATCATCACGTTGGTTCGGGTCTGGATCCCGGCGTGGGAGACGGCTTCAACCAGCGACTTGTAGGCATCGAGCAGATCCAGATACTTGCCGACGATGGCGATACGCGTCTGGTTGTCCGGGTGCAGCTCGGCATCCACCACCGCCTGCCAGCTGGACAGGTCCGGCGCCGGGCAGTCCAGGCGCAGCCGGTCGACCACGATCTCGTCCACGCCCTGCGCGTGCATGGCACCCGGGGCCTGGTTGATCGTCTGCAGATCCGGGAACGAAACCACCGCCCGCTCTTCGACGTTGGTGAACAGGGCGATCTTGCTGCGCGCCGACTTCGCCAGCGGCTTCTCCGATCGGCAGACCAGGATGTCCGGCTGCAGGCCGATGCTGCGCAGCTCTTTCACCGAGTGCTGCGTGGGCTTGGTTTTGATTTCTCCGGCCGAGGGGACGAAGGGCACCAGCACCAGGTGAATGATCACCGCCGAGTCGCTGCCCTCTTCCAGCCGCAGCTGACGAATGGCTTCCAGGAAAGGCTGCGACTCGATGTCACCCACCGTGCCGCCGGTTTCCACGATCAGCACGTCATGGCCGACGCCAGCGGCCTTGATGCGCCGTTTGATCTCATCAGTGATGTGCGGGATCACCTGCACCGTAGCGCCGAGGTAGTCACCGCGTCGCTCCCGGCGGATCACCTCTTCGTAGATCTGGCCAGTGGTGAAGTTGTTGTCCTTGGTCATGATGGCGCTGGAGTAACGCTCATAGTTGCCGAGATCCAGGTCTGTCTCGGCCCCATCCACGGTGACAAACACCTCACCGTGCTGGAACGGGCTCATGGTCCCGGGATCCACGTTGATGTACGGATCCATCTTCAGGATGTTGACTTTGAGCTCGCGCGCTTCCAGCACGGCAGCAAGGGAGGAGGTGATGACGCCTTTCCCGAGGGAAGAAACGACACCGCCAGTGACAAAAATATATCGGGTCATCTACCGCAAAACGCCATCTTGCCAAGTGACGCACGCCGAAAAAGGAGGGATCTGGGCGTACGCAAGATGGGAGGGCAAGATAGCAAATCCGTGCTGGCGACTCAACGCGCTTTGCCCTCCTCGGGCCGCCAGCGAACCACCACCTGCATGCCCTCACCCGGCTCTGCGTCCCGGCCGGCAATACCCGGAATGACCGCCAGGCCGCGCTGATCGGCGATCAGCGGCAGGGTCCCGCGGAGCCAGGGCGGCACGCCCGCAGCCCGCAGCAGATCGCGCACGTTGCGCTCGTGGCCGCCGACCTGCAGGCGCTGGCCTTCGGCGGCGAACAGCACTCTCAGCGGAGGATCCAGCTGCACGCTGCTGGCACCATCTGTCGGCCCATCCGCCACCGTGTCCGCCAGGGCAACGCTGAGCACGCCGTGCGGCAACACCAGCTCACCCGGTATCGCCAGCGGGTAACTGGAGGCGAGGTCGTCGGGAGGCAGAGGCGCAAGGTGCAGCGCCCGACGGTAGCGGACCAGCTGCCCGGACGGCAGCGCAAGCGAGGGGTAGCGGTCGTTTCCCGCGTCCAGCTGCCGCAGAAACTCCTGCAGGGCCGCCCGGGAGATCCCGCCCGCGCTGGCGTGCCGGGTCAGCCAGCGCCGCAGCAAGGCAATCCGGGCCGACTGGCTCAAGCCGTCGAACACGCTCATCGGCAGCGGCTGACGGTCCAGGCCGGCCAGCTCATCCAGCGCGGAGGTCATGTCGCTCAGGTTTTCCCTGACCTGATCGATCCGTTTCGGCAGCGCCGGAAACCGATTGCCGAGCAGGGGCAACAGGCTGTGGCGCAGGAAGTTCCGGTCCAGCTGCTGATCCGCGTTGGAGGGATCTTCCTGCCAGCTCAGCTCGTGACTGCGGGCGTAGCCGCGCAACGCGGCCTGCGGCAGCTGCAGCAACGGTCGGCGCAGCCAACCGGCACCGAGCCGGCGCTGGTCCGGCATCCCGTACAGGCCACGACCCTGGAACAGGTGCAGCAGCTGGGACTCGAGCTGATCACCGCCGTGATGGGCCAGCAGCAGCGTGTCCTCATCGTCCAGCAGCGACTCGAAGATGTGATACCTGGCGGTCCGTGCTCGCGCCTCCAGGTTGCTGCCGGAAGCCAGCTCGAGGCGGTGCACCTCGATGCCCACCCCCAGCGCCTCAGCCTGCTGCCGGCACTGAGCAGCCCAGCTGCCGCTGTCCGGGTGCAGCCCGTGGTCGACGTGGACGGCGCGCACCCGGTGCAGCTGACCAGCCCCTGATGCTGCAGCGGCTACCGCATGCAGCAGCACGACCGAGTCGAGACCGCCGGAAAGCGCCACCAGCAGGCGGCCTGGGCTGGCCTGGCGTTCTGAGGTGAGTTCGAACAGCTCGGTGCAAGCGTTCGAGACCGGATCCACTAGCCGCCCTGCCCTGCCTGCAGCCCCGGATAGCTCAACGACACCTGCTCCGAGCCGAACTCGGCGCGGAGCATCTTCAGCAGCTCGTCGCTGGGGTTCACCCGCCAGTCCGGGCCGAGCACCACCTTGCCTTCCGCCGCCAGGCCGTCGTCACGCTGCTCGCGGCAGACCACGGCCACCTGGCAACCCGCTTCGGCCTGCCGGTGCGGTTCCAGGCTGCTGCGCAGCCGGGTGACCAGGTCCACCGTCATGGGCTCAGCGCAGAGCCGAATGGTCAGCCCGCGGGAGAAGCGTCGCCGGGCTTCCTCGATGGTCAGCACGGACTCCACCTCCATCTTCAGGGAGCCGGTGTAGTCGTCTTCCTGAACCTCACCCTCGAGCACCAGCACCCGGTCTTTGCCCAGCTTCTGCTGGGCAGCCTCGTACTTGTCGGGGTAAAGCACGGCCTCGAGCCGGCCGCTGCGGTCGTCCATGGTCAGAAAAGCGATCGACCCGCCGCGCCGGCTTTTCATGTTGCGCTGCGCGACCACCAGCCCGGCGATGTACTGCTTGCGGCGTTCCGCCTTCAAGCGCGCCAGCCGGGCGCTGCAGAACTGCTGCAGCTCGTCCAGGTACTCCTCGATCGGGTGACCGGTGAGGTAAAGGCCGAGCGATTCCTTCTCGAACTCGAGCCGCTCCCGCTGCTCGAGCGGGGCAACCGTGCGCGGCTTGGCGCTGGCTTCTTCTGCCAGCCCACCGAACATGTCGGCCATGCCGGCTGCCGCGTTCTGCGCCACCTGCTCGGCGCCCTGCATGGCATCGGCCAGCTCGGCCAGGAGCCGCGCGCGGACCGCGTCGATGTCTTCGTCGGGCTCGGCGAACTCATCCATCGCCCCGGATCGGATGAGCGCCTCGAGGACCCGCTTGTTGGCCTTGCGGGCATCAACCCGCAGGCAGAAGTCCGCCAGGTTGGCGAACGGGCCGTCCGCCTCCCGACTGGCCACCAGCGCCGATACCGGGCCTTCGCCCACCCCTCTGACCGCCCCCAGGCCATAGATGACGCCGCCGTCTCTGGCGGTGAAGCGGAACTGGCTGGCGTTGACGCTGGGCGGGGTCAGGGTGACTCCCATGCGCCGCACCTCGTCCACCAGGGTGACGACCTTGTCGGTGTTCTGCATGTCCGCTGACAGCGTCGCCGCCATGAACTCGGCCGGGTAGTGGCGTTTCAGCCAGGCGGTCTGGAAGCTGACGATGGCGTAGGTGGCGCTGTGCGACTTGTTGAAGGCGTAGCCGGAGAATTTCTCCATGTCGTCGAAGATGTTGTCGACGATCTTCTGCTCGACCAGGCGCTCGGTGGCGCCGCTGACGAACTGCTCGCGGACCTTGGCCATCTCTTCCGGCTTCTTCTTGCCCATGGCCCGGCGCAACAGGTCGGCTCCACCCAGGCTGAAGCCGGCCATATCCTGGGCGATCTGCATGACCTGCTCCTGGTAGAGCATGACCCCGTAGGTGCCCTGCAGTGCCGAGGCGGTGCTCGGGTGCGGGATCGCCACCGGCTCGCGGCCGTGTTTGCGGTTGATGTAGTCATCCACCGCGCCGGACTGCAGAGGCCCTGGCCGGAACAGGGCAACGAGCGCGATGATGTCGTCGATGTTGTCCGGCTTCAGCCGCTTGATCAGGTCCTTCATGCCCCGGGATTCCAGCTGGAAGATCGCGGTGGTTTCCGCCTCCTGCAGCAGGGAAAAGGTCTCCGGGTCGTCCAGGGCAATGCGCTCAATGTCGAGCGGCGCCTCACCGCGTCCGGCGCGGGTGTCGTTCACCGCCTTCACCGCCCAGTCGATGATGGTCAGCGTCTTCAGGCCGAGGAAGTCGAACTTCACCAGGCCCGCCGACTCGACGTCGTCTTTGTCGTACTGGGAGACCAGACCGCCACTCTGATCATCCACGTACAGCGGCACGAAGTCGGTCAGGGCCGAGGGCGCGATCACCACCCCGCCGGCGTGCCTGCCGACGCCGCGGACGATGCCTTCCAAGGCGTAAGCCATGTCCATGATCTCGCCGACCTCTTCGTTGTCGGCGATGAACTCACGGAGCTCAGCAACCTCCTCCACCGCTTTGCCGAGCGTCATGCCGACGTCGAAGGGAATGAGCTTGGAGAGCTTGTCGGCAAGACCGTAGGGCTTGCCCTGCACCCGGGCAACATCGCGAACCACCGCCTTGGCGGCCATGGTGCCGAAGGTGATGATCTGGCTCACCGACGCCTGGCCGTAGCGCTCGGACACGTGGGCGATCACCTTGTCGCGGCCTTCCATGCAGAAGTCGATGTCGAAGTCGGGCATGGAGACCCGCTCCGGATTCAGGAAGCGCTCGAACAGGAGGTCGTAGCGCAGCGGATCCAGATCGGTGATCTCGAGCGCGTAGGCCACCAGGCTGCCGGCGCCGGAGCCACGACCCGGCCCCACCGGGATCTGGTTGTCTTTGGCCCAGCCGATGAACTCCATGACGATCAGGAAGTAGCCGGGGAAGCCCATCTGGTTGATCACGCCGAGCTCGTAGGCAAGCCTCTCTTCATAGTCGGAGATGGGGTGGTGCAGCTCGCCGTGGGCCTCCAGATGGGCGAGCCGTTTTTTCAGCCCTTCCCGTGCGCACTGCTCGAGATAGGCTTCCAGGGTGACGCCCTCGGGTACCGGGTAGTTGGGCAGGAAATACTCGCCCAGACGGATCTGCACGTTGCAGCGCCTGGCGATCTCAACGCTGTTCGCCAGGGCTTCCGGAATGTCTGCGAACAGCTCGGCCATCTCGGCCGGCGACTTGAGGTACTGCTCGCTGCTGTAGCGCCGCTCCCGCCGCGGATCATCGAGCACCCGACCATCGGCAATGCAGACTCTGGTTTCGTGCGCCTCGAAGTCATCCGCATCGAGGAAGCAGACGTCGTTGGTCGCCACCACCGGCAGGCCGAGCTCGGCAGCGAGGCTCACGCTTTGCGTGACGTGCCGCGCCTCTTCCGCCCGTCCGGTTCGCACCAGCTCGAGGTAAAAGCGGTCTTCAAAGGCGCTGGACCATTCCCTGGCGAGGCGCACGGCTTCGTCCCGTTCGCCCTTCAGAAGTGCCCGGCCAACCTCCCCTTCCCTGGCGCCACACAGCACCAGCAGCCCTTCGGCATGGGCAAAAATCTGCTCACGGCTGTTCTGGCCGCGGTGCTCGCTGTCGGTGTAGGCCAGAGACACCAGCTTCAGCAGGTTTTTGTAGCCCGTGTCGTTCATGGCCAGCAGGCCGACCCGGCAGACATCCGGCACGCCCTGAGTGCTGAGCGAGGAGGTATAGGTCAGGTCGACGCCAACCAGCGGCTTGACGCCATTGCTCAGGCAGGCGCCGTAGAACTTGATCAGGCCGAACAGGTTGGCCCGGTCGGTCAGCGCGATGGCACCCATCTCCCTCGATGCCACGCTGGCTGCCAGCGGCTTCACCTTGATGATGCTGTCAGCCAGCGAGTACTCGCTGTGCACGCGCAGGTGAACGAAGCCGGAGCTCACAGCGGCAACGCCTCGGACAGCGGTTCGTTCCGAGCTGCCGGGAGGTCGGCCTGCCCGCCGTCGAGCAGCTCGCGGACCGGCGCAAACGAGCGCCGGTGTTGCGGCGTCGGCCCCAGCGCGCGCAGCGCCTGCAGATGCGCCCGGGTGCCATAGCCTTTATGCCGCTCGAAGCCGTAACCGGGGTGCTGCTCGGCGAGCGCGATCATCTCCTCATCCCGCGCCACCTTGGCCAGAATCGACGCGGCGCTGATGGCCGGCACCCGATCGTCACCCTTGATCACGGCTACCGCCGGGATCGGAAAGCTCGGCAGCAGGTTGCCGTCCACGAGCACCACCTCCGGCGCCAGGGTCAGGGCGCTGACCGCTCGCTGCATGGCCAGGTGAGAAGCTCTGAGGATGTTCATTCGATCGATCTCTTCGACGTCGGCACGGCCGAGCCCCCAACTGAGCGCGCTGTCCCTGATCTCCCTGGCCAGCGCCTCGCGTCGTTTTGCAGTCAGCTTCTTGGAATCCGTCAGACCTTCCGGACCACCGTCCTTGAGCACGACGGCCGCTGCGATGACCGGCCCGGCGAGGGGCCCTCGACCCACCTCGTCTACGCCGGCGGGCAGGGCCGGCCCGGGAAGCTCAGAAAATAGCAGCAGAGGTTGGTCCAGCTTGCTGATCACGCTCTATGCAAATGTTACCTGTCCAGCCAATCGAGCACGGCGTCCGCCGCCCGCTCGTTGGCTCCCTGGCGCAGCGATGCATGCAACGCCTCGAACCGTGACAAGTATTCGCCGTCTTCTCGTGCTCTGTAAAGCTCGGCGAGCAGATTTTCCGCCAACGCCTCCGGAGTCGCCTCGTGCTGAAGCAGCTCGGGCACCAGCGCCTGGCCGGCAAGGATGTTCGGCAGCGCCACGTAGGGCGTGCGCAGGAGCCGGCTCACCAGCTGATAGGTGAGCTCGCCGAGCCGATAGCTCACCACCATGGGTCGATGCAGGAGCATGGCTTCGAGCGTGCTGGTACCGGACTTCACCAGCGCGGCGTCGCAGGCCGCGAGCGCGGTGCGGGCGTTGCCGTCGTAGAGCCGCACGGGTAGCTCGGGATAGCCCGCGAGGTGCACCTCCATCGCCTGACGTATGACCGGGCGCAGGCAGGGCACCACGAACTGCACCTCGCCGAGCCGGGCCTGCACCCGCTCGCAGGCCTGCAGGAATCCGGGCGCCATGAGCTTCACTTCCGACGACCGGCTGCCCGGGAGCACGGCAACCACCGTGCCCTGCTCGCGAAGCCCCAGCTGCGAACGTGCCGCCAGCTGATGGGCGGCATCGCTCATCTGCGGCTCGATCTCGTCCGCCAGCGGATGGCCGACGAACACCGCCTCGACGGTGGAGCCTGCGTAGAACGCGGGCTCGAAGGGATAAAGGGTCAGCAGCAGATCGGTGGACCGGGCAATCCGGCGCACGCGGCCCCGACGCCAGGCGTAGACGGACGGGCTCACGTAGTGGGCGGTGGCGAGCCCACGCCGCTTCAGCAGCCGCTCCAGGAGGAAGTTGAAAACATTGAAATCGATGCCGATGAACGCGGCCGGCGGCTCCTCGCGGAAGCGTGCCAGCAGCAGCCGCAGTATCCGCACCAGATCAGGCAGCCGCTTCACCGGCTCGATGAAGCCGTTGACCGCCAACCGCTCCATGGGGACCAGGCATTCCAGGCCCTCGGCGATCATCAGCGGCCCGCCAATGCCGACGAACCGGACCTCCGGACGCCGGGAGCGGATGGCGCGCATCAGGCCCGCGCCGAGGCGGTCTCCGGATGGCTCACCGGCGAGAATGCCGATCTTCATGGGCTCAGTCGCTTGCGTCGGCCTGTCGTCGCGGCCGCACGATGCCCCAGCGGGAATCCTGGATGGACGCCAGGAAGGTTGCCACCTCCGGGTACGCCTGGGCCGGCTCCTTGAGCGCCGCGCAGGCTTCCTTGACCGTGAGCCCGGACCGGTAGACCGTCCGGTGCGCGTCCTTCAGGGCCTGGATCAGCGCTTTGCTGTAACCGCGTCGACGCATGCCCTCCACGTTCAGGCCAATGGCGTTTGCCGGGTTACCCATCACGGTCATGTAGGCAGGCACGTCTTTCAGCACCAGGCTCATGCCCGCGATGTGCGAGTAGGCACCCACGTTGCGATATTGCGGAACCCCGGCGTAGCCGCCGAAGTTGGCATGGTCTCCGACCTTGCAGTGTCCCGAAACTGCCGCGTTGTTGGCCATGATCACGTCGTTGCCGAGCACGCAATCGTGGCCGACATGCACGTAAGCCATGAGCAGGCAGCGATCACCGATCACCGTCTCACCCTGATCCTGAACCATGCCACGATGAATGGTCACGCCTTCGCGGAAGACGTTGTCGGCCCCGATCACCAGCCGGGTCGCCTCGCCGCCGTACGCCAGCGCCGGGGTGTCCTCGCCGATGGTGGAAAACTGGTAGACCCGATTGCGCGGGCCCATGATCGTCGGGCCTCTGATCACTACATGGGAAGCGATCACGCAGTCGTCACCGATCTCCACATCGGCGCCGATGATGGTCCAGGGACCAATCTCGACGTTCTCCCCGATTCGAGCGCTCGGATCGACGATCGCGCGTGGATCGATGCCCGTGCTCATCAGCTAGAGCTTCCGCTCCATGACCGTGATCTCGGATTTGCAGGCCACCTCGTCATCGACGAAGGCGGCGCAGTCGAACTTCATCAGCCCACGGCGATCCGCGAGGATGCTGCTCGTCATCACCAGCTGGTCCCCCGGCACCACCGGCCGCTTGAAGCGCGACTTGTCCGTGCCGGCCAGGTAGTAGGTATAGCCTTCCGCCGGCCGGATGTTCTTCGTTTCGAACGCCAGCACGCCCGACAGCTGCGCCATGGCCTCGATGATCAGCACGCCGGGCATGACCGGGTGCCCGGGAAAGTGACCGTTGAAGAACGGCTCGTTGATGGTGACGTTCTTGAACCCGCGAACGCTCTCCCCCACGGTCAGATCGGTTACCCGATCAACCAGAAGAAACGGATATCGATGGGGAAGAAACTCAAATAGCTCGTTGATGTCTTTCATGCGCGCCGTAAATTGCCGGTGTAAATCTGGATGCGGTGGATTGCCGGAAAGGTTTCGCTGCGGCTAGCTGTCGAGCTTCCGCTCAATGCTCGCAACCCGTCGGAAAAGCTCGTCAAGCTTGAGCAGCCGCAGAGCGTTTCGCTTCCACTGCCTGGTGGGACTGTGTAACACCCCGCCCGAGTAAATGCCAGGCTCGGTGATGCTCGAGGTGGCAACGGTGGTGGCGCTGAGCACCACCTGGTCGCAGATCTCCACCGGATGATCGCCGCCTACGCCGGCGCCGCCGGCCAGGACCACATGCCGACCAATCTTCGAGCTGCCGGCGATGCCGACACAGCCGCAGATGATGGTGTGTGCGCCGATATGTGAGTTGTGGCCAATCTGCACCTGATTGTCGATCTTGACGCCATCTTCCACCACCGTGTCGTCCAGCGCGCCGCGGTCGATCGCCGAAGCAGCGCCTACGCTGACATCGGCACCAATGGTCACCCCGCCCAGCTGGGCGATGGCCACCAGCGCGCCTTTTTCGTCCGGCGTGAAGCCGAATCCATCGCCGCCGATGATGGCGCCGCTATGGATGATGGAGCGCTCGCCTATCCGCACGTCGGCGTAGATCACGGCGTTCGGCATGATCACAACGTCCGCGGCCAGCGTGCAGTCTTCACCGACCACGGCACCGGCGTGAACTCTGGCCCCGGGGCCCAGCGTGGTTCGGGCGCCGATCACCGCGCCCGGGCCGACCGATGCTTCCGGGTCGATCAGTGCCGAGTCGGCCACCTGCGCACGAGCGTGCACACCTTTGTCAATCTCCGGGAGGATTTCGAACTTCTGGGTGATGAGGGCAAACGCGAGGTACGGGTTGGCAACGTGCAGAGCGTCACCGGACCAGCGCTCGGCGTCGTCCGGCGCCAGGATGACGGCGCCTGCCTGGGTGGTCTCTAGTTGGGAACGGTAGGTGGCGCTCGAGAGGTGGCTGATCTGCTCCTCGGTCGCGCTCGCGAGGCTGCCGACGCCTCTGATGATCCGCGAGGGATCGCCAGAGACCTCGGCGCCAGCCAGCTCGGCAAGCTCGCCCAAGGTGAACGAACCGCTCTGCCTGGTCATGGCGGTTACTGCTTCTCGTTGAGCTTTTCGGTAACCCGGCGGGTGATGTCGTGCTTGGAGTTCACGTAGCGGAGGCTGCCCCGCTCCATGATCATGTCGTAGCCTTCCAGCTCGATCAGATCTTTCAGCACCACGTCGATCTTCGGAACCATCTGCTGCAGCAGTTCCTGGCGGCGATCGTTCACTTCCTTTTGCAGCTTGTTGCCGAGAAACTGCAGGTCGATCTGCTTGTCCTCGATCTCTTTCTGCATCCGCCGCTGCTCGGCCGGGCTCATCACCTCGCCGTCTTTCTGCAGCTGCTCGCTGAGCGCCACGATCTCATCGTTCAGGGCCTGAAGCTGGTCCTGCTCCGCCTGCAGCTCCTGCTGGGCCTGCGCCAGCAGCGCCTGCGCCTCTTCACTCTCTACCAGAGCACGCTGGGTATCCAGCACCGCGATCTTCAGCTCTGCAGCGGCGGAACCAGCCGCAAAAAGCAGCAGAAACACAGACCAGATCGTCAACTTCTTATACACACGAGTCTCCTTTTAAATTCCTGACTTGATTGCCTGACTTTTCGTAAACCGGAGAAGGCAGAACCTGCCAGGTCGCTTAGCGGGGCGCATTCTACATCAGAATGTTCGTCCCAATTCAAACTGAAATTGCTCGACCCGATCGATCTCGGAGTCGTTGAAAACGAAGGCGTAGCTGAAGGTCATGGGCCCGAGACCGGCCAGCCAGGTGAGCGATGCGCCCACGGAGTAGCGGAACTCGTCGACGTCGAAGCCGAAGCAGTTGACGCTGAACTCGAAGCACTTGGTCTGGAACACGTTACCGGCATCGACGAACAGCACCGGACGGAACTGCCGTCCGTCCTTGATGAAGGGCATGGGGAAGATGACCTCGGCGCCTGCCTCGACCAGCAGGTTACCGCCGTAGGGATCACCTTCAGGCCGGAAGAACCCCGGCGGGATCGGGTCGCCGTTCGCATCTTCCGTTGGCGGCGTGGTACGCGGCCCGAGGGTGGAGTTCTTGAATCCGCGGACCGAGCCGAAGCCGCCGGAGTAGAAGTGCTCGAAGAAAGGGATCAGCTCTGTGCTGCCGTAGCCATCGCCGTAACCCAGCTCGGTTCTTAACCGGAGCGTCCAGGAGCGGGTGATCGGGAAGTACATCTGACCGTCGTAGACGATCTTGTAGAACTGCAGGTCGCTGCCCGGGATGGCGATTTCGGCCGACAGGTTCTGCGACCGGCCGCGGGTCGGGAACACGCCCCGGTTCAGAGTCGACGAGCGCCAGCCCAGATTCAGCTTGTAGTTCAGCGACTTGTTGCCGTTGACGTCGAGATAGGCGCTGATTTCCTGGGCCGGGAACGAGCCCTCGGTGATGTCCGTGTACTCGATCAGCGCGCCGAAGTTGAGCCGCTGCGTCTCGCCGATCGGGAAGCCGAAGTTGATGCCTGCGCCCATGGCGTCGGTGGAGAAGCTGGCGATGTTCCGGGCGTCGTAGTCCAGGTTGCGCAGGAAGATGTTGAAGCCGCGGCTTATGCCATCCAGGGTGAAGTAGGGATTGAAGTAATTGAAGTTGATGGCTTTCTGGAACTGCGAGTAGGAAGCGCCGACGGTCAGGCTGTTGCCGGTACCGAGGACGTTGTTCTCCGAGTAGTTGGCGCCGAGGGTCAGGCCCCAGCCCTGGGCGTAGCCGAGGGTGGCGGAGATGCTGCCGGACGGCTGCTCCTCCATGACGAACTCCACGTCCACCTGATCATCGGTGCCGGCCACCTCCGGCGTCTCCACGTTCACGCCCTTGAAGTAGCCGAGGCGCTCGAGCCGCACCTTGGACAGCTCGATCTGCTGGGTAGACGCCCAGCCGCCCTCCATCTGCCGCATCTCCCGGCGCATCACCTCGTCTCTGGTCACCTTGTTGCCGGTGAACGATATCCTGCGCACGTAGGCCCGCTTGCCGGCATCAACAAAAAACTCCACGTCCACGGTGCCGTCGTCCTGCACCCTGGGCACGCCGGTCGCCGAGGCAAAGGTGTAACCGGAGTTGCCCAGCGCGTTCTGCAGGCGCTCTTCGGTCGCCGTTACCCGGGCCTGGGAGAACGTCTGCCCCGGGGATACGATCAGCAGCCGCTCCAGATCCTCCTTGCGGACGTCGTTCAGCTCACCGATCAGGTTCACCTCGTTGACGGTGAACTTCTCGCCCTCTTCCACGTTCAGGGTGATGTAGACCTGGTCCCGCTTCGGGGTGATGCTCACCTGGGTGGAGGTGATGGCGAACTCCACGTAGCCCCGGTCCTTGTAGTAGGCCTCAAGCTTCTCGAGGTCACCGGACAGCTTCTCCCGCGAGTACTTGTCGTCGTTCTTGTAGAAGGACAGCAGGCTCGGGTGCTTAAGCTCCAACGTGTCGAGCAGGACCTCTTCGGAGAAAACGCTGGCGCCGACCACGTTGATGTGGCGGATGCCGGAGGTTTTGCCCTCCTCGATGTCGATGCTGATGGCGACCCGATTACGCGGCAGGTCTTCCACGTTGGTGTTGATCGCGGCGCCGTAGCGACCCTGGGCAACGTACTGCCGTTCGAGCTCGAGCCCGACCCGTTCGAGAGTCGCGCTCTTGAAGATCTCTCCTTCCCTGAGGCCCTGCTGGCCAAGGCCATCGAGCAGCGCATCCGTGGGGATCGCCTTGTTGCCATCGATCTCGATGCTCTCGATCTGCGGACGCTCGACCACGGTAACCACGAGCACGCCGCCGTCCCGCGCCATCCGGATGTCGTTGAAAAATCCGGAGCTGAACAGCGAGCGGATCAGCTCCCGGATACCAACGCTGTCCAGCACGTCGCCGACGTTGACGGGCAGCTGGTTAAACACCGTACCGGCAGATACCCGCTGCAGGCCCTGCAGCCGGATGTCTTCCACCACGAAGGCTTCCATGGCCTGAACGGGCCTGGCTGCGAAGGTGCCGACCAGCAGCGCTGCAGCGAGAAGAAACGGGATTCGAAGACGGTAGGTGGTCATTACGGCAGGCTCAGATCAACCGGGTCAGGTCGTTGTACAACGCGATGACCATCAGGCCACCCACCAGCACCAGGCCAACCTGGGTCGCCATGATCTGGACCTTGTCCGGGACCGGCTTGCCCCGGACCAGCTCCACCAGGCCGAAAAGAATGTGGCCACCGTCGAGGATAGGGATCGGCAGCAGGTTGAGAACGCCTAAGGAAATGGACAGCAGCGCGGCCAGGCCCAGGAAATACTGCCAGCCCGCACTGGCGGAGTCGCCGGCCACTTTGGCAATCATGATCGGGCCGGACAGGTTTTCCACTGAAACCGCGCCCATCACCATCTTCTTCAGCACGCCGAGCGTGAACAGTGTCTTCTCCCAGGTCTCGCCGATGGCGGCAGGGATCGCCGCCAGCGGCCCGTACTGCTCTTCGTAGAAATGCCCGGCGACCCCCAGGTAGCCGATGGTCACCCCTTCTTCGGTTTCCGTAGCGTTGGGCACGATGCGCAGCGTCAGCGGCTGACCTCGACGCATGAGCTCCACCTCGAGCAGCGTATCCGGCGCCTGCTGAATGACGCCGACCCAGTCGCCCCAGCTCTCTATCGGCTCGCCGTCGACCGCGGTGATCAGATCCCAGGCCTCCAGGCCGTCCCGCTCGCCCGCACCACCGGGCAGCACCTCACCCACGAGGGCGGGTGCAGCAGCGGTAAAACCGAGCGAACCAAGCAGGTTCGGGTCCTTCTCGCCCTGATGCCAGTTGCTGATCGGAACTTCGAAACGCTCTGCTGCCCCACCCGGCTGGCGGGCTTCGATGACGATGCTGCCGCTCTCGCCCAGCCGGTCCGCCAGCGCCAGGTTCACCTGCTGCCAGTCCTGGGTCCGCGCCCCGTCGACGGAGACGATCTCCGAGTAGCGGGTGAGCCCGGCCTGACCGAGTGCCGTGTCGGGATCCACGTCACCGAGCATCGGCGCGATGGCCGGGGTTCCGGCGATGAACAGCGCCCAGTAAATAATGATGGTCAGCAGGAAATTGGCTGCCGGTCCCGCCGCGGAGATGAACAGCCGCCAGCCGACCGAAAGCTGCGAGTAGTCTTTGTCTTCGGGTTTCAGCGGCACCGCCAGCGGCACCTCACCCGGTTCCTGCTCACCCAGCATGCGCACGAAGCCGCCCAGCGGGATGGCGGTGACTACCCATTCGGTTCCCCGGCTGTCGATCCGGGACCAGAGCGGCCGGCCGAAGCCGATGGAGAAGCGAAGGATGCGTACCCCGGAGAGCCGGGCAGCCACGTAGTGGCCCAGCTCGTGGAAAGTGATCAGGCCACCGAGCATGACGATCAGGGCCAGGGGATACTGTAGAAATTCCATGCGCTGTCTGCTGGCGGTAAGTCAGATACTCAGCATGCCCGAACTGCAGGCCGTGCTTCCATTAACATAATTTAATCCGCACCGAGCCTGCTAAACATCCCCGGCAACCACGAGGATCGGAGATCGCCGATCCATCGTCTTGGGTGCCGGAAAAGGGAATCCAACCAGGCTGAATGCATGTTGGGGGCGCATGATAGCCGATCTTGGCGGCTCTAGGGGGGTGATTTTTGGTCAGACAGACTGACTGGCAAGCCCGGCGTAAATGAGGATCAGGGCGAAGTACGGCAGCACGGCCACGGCCGAGTCGATGCGATCCAGCGCCCCGCCGTGACCCGGCAGAATGACCCCTGAATCTTTCACCCCCCGCTCCCGTTTCAGCACGCTTTCAAACAGGTCTCCGACCACGGAAACCGTCACCAGCAGCACCATGATGAAGATCCAGCCGCCGTTGAAGCGACCCATTGCCACCAGGATGCCACCGCAGATCAGGCTGGACGCCAGCATGCCGCCCCAGAACCCCTCCCAGGTTTTGCCCGGGCTGACTTCCGGCGCCAGCTTCCGCTTGCCGAACTGCCGACCGCTGAAGTAGGCGCCGATGTCCGCAAAGGCGACCACCAGGACCATCCAGAGCAGCCAGTTCGAGCCGCCCGGCGCCTCCCTGATCACCATCAGCGCGATCCAGGACGCCCAACTGATGAATATCCCTACGACCCCGGTCACCCAGGGCCGGATGACCGCCCCGCTGGCCGGATAGCTGAACACGCAGATGAGCGCTCCGGCCCAGATCGCTGCGCTGATGAACAGTCCCGGCACCCTCAGGGCTGGTTCGAAATGGGTGGCGAGCACCAGCAAGGTGTAGAGGCCACCATAGGCGTAGCGCAGCGCGCGGCTTTCTATGCCGGCGAGCCCCGCGTACTCGTAGGCCGCCACCATGCCGACAAACCAGAAGAACAGCGCAAAAGCCGGGATGGGCAACAGGTAGATGGCAATGAGAGCCGTGAAGGCCAGCACCAACCCCGTAATGATCCGGGATCTGAGCATGCTCGTATCAGCTGCGCCGGCCGAACCGACGCTGGCGCTCCAGGTAAAGGGAAATCGCGTTCTCAAGGCAGGCTTCATCGAAGTCGGGCCAGAACGCATCCGTGAAGTACAGCTCCGTGTACGCCAGATCCCAGAGCAGGAAGTTGCTGATCCGGTGATCGCCGCCGGTGCGGATGCAAAGATCGGGGGCGCTCAGATCACCCAGCGACAGGTAGTTGGCGAAGGTGGCTTCGTCGATCGACTCCGGATCGAGCGCTCCTGCCTGCACGTCCCTCGCCAGCGCTCTGGCGGCTTCGGTGATGTCCCAGCGGCCACCGAAGTTGGCGGCGATATTCAGCTGCATCCGGTCGTTGTGCGCGGTGCGGGCTTCCGCCTCGCCCATGAGTTCCTGCAGGTCCGCGTCGAATCGCGTCCGGTCACCGATGATCCTGAGCTGCACCTCGCGCTCGTTCAGCTCATCAATGTCGTTCTTCAGGACGTTGCGCATCAGGTCCATGAGCAGGCTCACTTCCCGCCGCGGCCGGCCCCAGTTCTCGGTAGAGAAAGCGAACAGCGTCAGGCAGCGCACGCCCAGGTCGGCACAGGCTTCCGCAACCGGTCGAACCCGGCGCGCGCCGGCCCGATGCCCGGCTGCACCCGGCAGGTGCCGGCTCTTGGCCCAGCGATGGTTGCCATCCATGATGATGGCCAGGTGTCGGGGCACTTCCTGATCGGCGAGCTTCTCGTCAGGCGAGCGCACCGCTTCCAGGGACGCTTTGGCATCCCGGGGATTGGTTAAGCTGACGCTGACCTCTGACATTCCCTGTTCCTGCAGCCGCTCAGACTTCCATCAGATCCGCTTCTTTGGACGACAGGGCGCTGTCCACCTCGGCAACCCGACGGTCGGTAAGCTTCTGAATATCGTCTTCGGCCCGATGCGCCTCGTCCTCGGCGGCTTCCTTTTCCTTGACCAGCTCGCGGACGTCGGCAATGGCGTCGCGGCGGATGTTGCGGATGGCGATCCGGGCGTTCTCGGCTTCCTGCTTCGCCTGCCGAGCCAGGTCCTTCCTGTTCTCTTCGGTCAGGGCCGGCAACGGCACGCGGATGAGCTCGCTGGTGGAAGCCGGCGTGATGCCGAGATCGCTCTTCAGGAGCGCCTTCTCGAGCTCCGGAATCATGTTTTTCTCCCAGGGGGAGATCACCAGCGTTCGGGCGTCTTCAACGGTTATGGAGGCAACCTGGTTCAGCGGGGTGGGATTGCCGTAGTAGTCCACCTCGATCCCGTCGAGCAGGCTCGGGTTGGCACGGCCGGTGCGGATGCGAGCGAAGTTGCCGGCAAGCACTTCGAGGGACTTGCCCATGCGCTCGTCCGCATCCTGTTTAATTTCATCGATCATTTCTTAGAGCGCCTGTCCTGCGGCTCGCCTCTTACCCGGCTTTTCAGCCATCCAGATCCATCCAGTCGGCAATAAGGCGTGGGGGTCGTGGTCGCTGGAACTGGTCCAATCAGCTCGCGACGATTCGGGTGCCAACCTTGTCACCGTTGATGATCGCGGTCAATGCGCCCTTTGCACGCATATCGAAGACCACCACCGGCATATCATGATCGCGACAGAGGCAGATGGCTGTGAGGTCCATCACACCCAGCTGACGCTCGAGAGTTTCGTCGTAGGTCAGGGTGTCGAATCGGGTCGCATCAGGGTCTTTGAACGGATCGGCGCTGTACACACCATCCACTTTGGTGGCTTTCAGGACGGCGTCCGCACCGACCTCAATGGCGCGCAGGCAGGCGGCGGTATCGGTGGTGAAGAAGGGGTTGCCGGTGCCGCCGGCGAAGATGGTCACCTTGCCGGCAGCCAGCGCCTCGGCCGCCGCGTCGCGAGAGAATCCGGTTGCGACGCCGGGAACAGGAAGTGCGGAAAAGAGTACCGCGTCGATGTCGCGGCGTAGCAGCAGGTCGCGAAAGGCCAGGCCGTTCATGATGGTGGCCAGCATGCCCATGTGGTCACCGGTCACCCGATCCATGCCCGCTGCCTGCAGGGCAGCGCCACGAAACAGGTTGCCGCCACCGAGCACCACCGCCAGCTGGCCGCCGGCGGCAATGAGACCGCCGATCTCGGTGGCGAGCTCGTCCAGAACTTCCGGGTCGATGCCGAAGCCACCGGCTTCCGGCCCTGGTGCCAGAGCCTCTCCGGAGAGCTTCAGCAGAACCCGGCGCAAAGCCTACTCTGCGCCCTGAACCTGTGCGGCTACCTCGGCAGCGAAGTCCTGCTCCTCTACCTCGATCCCTTCGCCCACCTCGTAACGGACGAAGCGACGGCAGGCGTTGCCCTTGTCCTTGAGAAGCTGGCTGACCTTGACGTTGCCATCCTTGACGAACGGCTGATCCACCAGGCTGACCTCGGCCAGGAACTTGCGGACCCGTCCTTCGACCATCTTCTCGACGATGTCGGCGGGCTTGCCGGACTCGGCAGCCTGGGAGCTGTAGATGTCCCGCTCCTTGGCCAGCACGTCTTCCGGCACCTCGGCAGAGGTGACCACCATCGGGTTGATGGCGGTGATGTGCATGGCCAGATCACGGCCCAGCTCCTCGTCTGCCTTGTCGAGCTCGACCAGAACCGCTTTGCGGTTGTCCGAGTGAACGTAGCTGGTGACGAAGCCATCGGCGGTTTCCAGGCTTGCTGCCCGGCGCACGGTGATGTTCTCGCCGATCTCCTGGACCAGCGACTCGCGCTTGGCATCCAGATCTCCGGCCATGATGCTGGCAACGTCGCTGGCACCCGCTGCAAAGGCAGCTTCCAGCACCTCGTCGACGTAAGCGATGAACTTCTCGTTTTTGGCGGCGAAGTCCGTCTCGATGTTCACCTCGACGACCGTGCCTTTCTTGCCGTCCTCGGCCACCTTGATCCCGAGCAGGCCGTCTGCCGTGGTGCGGCCTGACTTTTTCGCAGCCTTGAGCGCGCTGGACTTACGGAGCGCCTCGATGGCCGCCTCCATGTCGCCGTCTGCTTCGGTGAGCGCCTTCTTGCAATCCATCATGCCAAGACCCGTGCGCTCGCGGAGCTCCTTGACCATTGCGGCAGTGATCGCCATGACTACGACTCCTTCTTTTCGCTATCAGCTGGCGCGTCAGCATCAGCTTCCGCCGTCGTGGCCTCTGCATCGGCGGCGGGCGCTTCGGCAGCAGCCTCTGCTGCTGCAGGGGCCTCTGCTTCTGCAGGGGCTTCTGCTTCAGCAGCCGCAACTGCTTCAGCGGCCGGCGCAGGGGCAGGCGTCTCTTCTACCTCGACGAACTCGTCAGGGCGGACGTCCCCCGCGGCGTTCAGCTGGCCCTCGGCGATCGCATCGGCGACGGCGGTGACGTAGAGGCGGATGGCGCGAATCGCGTCATCATTGCCCGGAATGATGTAGTCGATGCCCTCGGGATCGCTGTTGGTATCCACCACGCCGAACACCGGAATGCCGAGCTTGTTCGCTTCGGAAACGGCAATGTGCTCGTGCATCACGTCGACCACGAACAGCGCGTCCGGCAGGCCGCCCATGTCCTTGATCCCGCCGAGGCTGCGCTCGAGCTTCTCCATCAGGCGCGAGCGCTGCAGCGCTTCGCGCTTGGTCAGCATCTCGAAGGTGCCATCGGTGGATTGGGTTTCCAGCTCCTGCAGCCGGCGAATGGACTGCCGGATGGTCTTGTAGTTGGTGAGCATGCCGCCGAGCCAGCGCTGGTCGACGTAGGGCATGCCAACGCGGCTCGCCTGCTCTTTCACCACCTTCGCCGCCGCCCGCTTGGTGCCGACGAACAGAATCTTGTGTTTGCGGCTACCCAGGTTGCGGAGCTCCGTCAGCGCATCGTTGAACGCCGGCAGAGTCTTTTCCAGGTTAATAATGTGAATTTTGTTGCGGGATCCGAAGATGAACGGTGCCATCTTGGGATTCCAGAAACGGGTCTGATGGCCGAAGTGCACGCCTGCGGCCAGCATGTCGCGCATGCTGATATCCATTGAATTGTCTCCGGGTTGCTTCTCGCACCACCGTGAACGCTTCGAACCGATACTGAACATCGCTCAGTTCTGACGAGTTTTGACGCGGTAGCGGCGAAACTCGCAGGTGTCGCCTTCGGCGACACACCGGCACCCTTGGAAGCGCCTCTAAAGGCGGTGTGGGTGTTTTAGTTAAAATCGCCTGGAACTTCTGGACTCAAACGGGTCCATTGCCCCGAGGCGGCGGGCTTTATACCATACTGCGCCTTTTACGCAAGCGCCCGCTGCAGCGGGAGAAGAGGAGAACTATGGTCGCCCGGTTAACGAGCGAAGACGATATCGCCAAGATGCGCGAGGCAGGCCGTCTGGCCGCCAGCGTGCTCGACATGATCGGCGAGCACGTTCGTCCCGGGGTGACCACCGGCGAGTTGAACGACATCTGCCACAAGATGATCACCGAAGAGCTCGGCTGCATCCCAGCGCCCCTCAACTACACGAACGGGCCAGGCACCCCACCCTTCCCCAAATCGATCTGCACCTCGGTCAATCACGTGGTCTGCCACGGCATCCCCTCGGAGAAGAAAAAGCTGAAAAACGGTGATGCCCTGAACATCGACGTCACCGTGATCAAGGACGGCTTTCATGGCGACACCTCGAAGATGTTCTTCGCCGGCAAGCCGAGCGTGCTTGCCGAGCGCCTGGTGCGCGTCACCCAGGAATGCCTCTATAAAGGTATCGAAGCGGTCCGCGCCGGCGCCCGGCTCGGCGACATCGGGCACGCCATCCAGAGCCACGCCGAGGCCAATCACTTCAGCGTGGTCAGAGAGTTCTGCGGCCACGGGATCGGCCGCACCTTCCATGATGAGCCCCAGGTGGTGCACTACGGCCGGCCGAACACGGGCATGGTCCTCGAGGAAGGCATGACGTTTACCATCGAGCCCATGATCAACGCCGGCAAGCGCCACGTGAAGATCCTGCCGGATCAGTGGACCGTGGTCACCAAAGACCACAAGCTCTCCGCCCAATGGGAACACACCCTGCTGGTCACCGCCTCGGGCGCCGAGGTCCTGACCCGACGGGGCGAAGAAGCCCAGCTGGGTTGAGCAGGTGAGCGACGCCGTCGACACCGCCACAGCAACAACCGGCAAAGCCCGTTACGGCAACGGCCCGGGGCAACTGGCCGAGCAGCTCAGAGCAAAGCTCGCGAGCAAAGACGAAGCGCTCGCCGACCGCTACTGGGCCAGGCACAACATCGACGACCTGATCCGGGAACGGACGGCTTTCTTCGACGACCTCATGCGCGAGGCCTGGCACGCCTGCATCCCGGAAAAAGCATCGGCAGACCTGGCGCTGTTCGCCGTCGGCGGTTACGGCCGCGGCGAGCAGTTTCCCCAATCCGACGTGGACCTGCTGATCGTCGCCAAGCGGCCGACGGCCTGGCGCGACGAGGTCCGGGCATTCCTCCATCTTCTCTACGATCTGAACCTGGAGATCGGCCACAGCGTCCGCCGCCTGGCTGACTGCAAGGCGGAGGCGCACAAGGACATCACCGTGGCCACCGCCACCTACGAGCGCCGGTTTCTGGCTGGCTCCGAGAAGCTCAGCGCCAAGCTCGACCGGATCATGGCCAACAAGCGCCTGTGGCCATCCGATCGCTTCTTCAAAGCCAAGCGGGACGAGCAGGAAGGGCGACACGCCCAGTACGACAACGTGGAGTACGGCCTGGAGCCGAACCTGAAGTCGTCACCGGGCGGGCTGCGCGATCTGCAGACCGCGATGTGGATCTTCCAGCGCCACTTCGGCACCGACGATCCGAAGGATCTGGAGCGGATGGGCGCCCTGAGCAGCCAGGAGCGGATCTGGCTCGAGGACGGTCGCCGCTTCCTCTGGTGGGTGCGCTACGGGCTGCATCTGCTCGCCGGGCGCAAAGAAGATCGCCTGCAGTTCGAGTACCAGCGCAGCCTGGCGGAACGCCTCGGGTTCGCGGATACGGACGCACGTCTCGGCGTGGAGCGCTTCATGAGCCTCTACTACGAGCACGTCCTGGCCCTGCGCGAGGTCAACGACATCGTCCTCCAGTACTTCGATGAATCGATCCTGCGGCAGCGTGAGCGGCCGGTCATCGAGCCCATCAACGAGCGCTTCCAGATCCGCAACAACTACATCGAGATGGTCAGCGACTCGGTGCTGCGTCAGAGCCCGAGCGCCCTGCTCGAGATCTTCGTCATCATGGCCAACCGGCGGGACATCTCGGGCGTGCGGGCAGACACCATCCGCGCGATCCGCGAGCATCTGGACCTGATCGACGACGACTTCCGGCAGGATCCCGTGAATACCCAGCTGTTCATGGACCTGCTGAAGGCGCCATACACCCTGGTCTCACAGCTCACCCGGATGCGTCGTTACGGGGTGCTCGGGCGCTACCTGCCCGAGTTCGGCCAGATCATCGGTCAGATGCAGCACGACCTCTTCCACATCTACACGGTGGATGCGCACACCATGATGGTGATCAGAAACATGCGCCGCTTCCACTACCGATCGAGCGAAGAGCACTATCCGGTCGCTTACCACTGCGTGCGCAACCTGCCGAAGGTCGAGCTGCTGTACATCGCCGGTCTTTACCACGATATGGGCAAAGGCCGAGGCGGCGACCACTCGGAGCTGGGCGCGGTGGATGCGATCGCCTTCTGCCGCCGCCACGGCCTGACAGACGACGACACGCAGCTCGTTGAATGGCTTGTCAAGCAGCACCTGCTGATGTCCAGCGTCGCGCAGCGCCAGGACATCTACGACCCGGACGTGATTCTCGAGTTCGCCACCGAGGTGAAGTCCGAACGTCGCCTGGACTATCTCTACGCGCTGACGGTGGCGGACATCAACGCGACCAACCCGACGCTCTGGAACAACTGGCGGGCCACCCTGCTCCGCCAGCTGTACGGCGAGACCAGGAAAGCGCTCCGGCGCGGGCTGGAATCGCCCGTCGACAAGCAGGCCACCATTCAAGCCTGCCGCGAAGGCGCCCTGGAGAAGCTCAGCAAACGCGGCCTGGCCGAAGCGGACGTGCTCAACATCTGGGCTTCCGGCAGCGATGACTTTTTTCTCCGCCACACGCCCCGACAGGTGGCCGATGTCACTGCCGCGGTGGCCGAGCATCGCGGCCAGGACGGACCGCTGGTGCTCATCCTCGACCGACGTGGTCAGGTGTCCGAAGAGGGCGCCACCGAGATCTGCATCATTACCCCGGATCGTGAGCGGCTGTTCGCAACTACCGTCAGCGCGCTCAGCCAGCTGGGCCTGTCCGTGCACGATGCCAGCATCCACACCGCCGAGAACGGCTGGTGCATGAACTCCTTCATCGTCCTCGACGAGTCGGGCCGACCACCCGGTCGAAACTCGGCCGATCGGCAACGCCTGATCGACTCGCTGACGGCAACGCTCTCACAGCCCGACGACACCCTGGCGTTGCCGAAGCGTCGCCTGTCGCGACAGCTCAAGCAGCTGCCCACCACCACCGAGGTCACGCTGACGCCGCGCGGCGGCGACCGTCGCTACGAGCTGACGCTGATCGCCGCCGACCGTCCGGGTCTGCTGGCCGGAATCGGAGTGCTGTTCGCCGACCTCGGCGTGGACCTGATTGCGGCCCGGATCGCCACGCTCGGCGAGCGGGTCGAAGACGTGTTCACAATCCGCGATGCCGCCGCGCCGGAAGGCTCCTCGATCGAGGAACGCGCCTATCTGCTGACCAACGCCATCCGCCAGGGCATGGACGCGCAGATCGCCCAGGAACTCGGGTGAATCCACTTCTCGAGCGGCTCGAGGACTATCCGTTCGAGCGCATGAACGCGCTCAAGGGCGACGCGCTCGGCAACCCGGCGCATCCGCACGTTGCCCTGTCCATCGGCGAGCCCAAACACCCACCCCCAGGCTTCATCGTCGAGGCGCTGTGCGAGCCGGCCGCTCTGGCTGCCGATCTGGCGACCTATCCTGCAACTCGCGGCTCAGAGGCGCTGCGGGAAGCGATCGCGAGCTGGCTCGCCGGCCGCTTTCAGGCGAGCGTCGATCCCGCCACGCAGATCCTGCCCGTGTCAGGCACGCGCGAGGCGCTGTTCTCATTCGCTCAGGCCGTCGTTGGGCGCAAGTCCGCCCCCATCGGCATCCTGCCGAACCCGTTCTACCAGATCTACGAGGGGGCCATTTACCTGGCGGGTGCCGAGCCCTACTTCCTGAACACCTCCGCGGCGACCGGCTTCCTGCCCGACTACCGTTCCGTTCCGGATGCGATCTGGTCCCGCTGCGAGGTGCTCTACCTCTGCTCGCCCGGAAACCCGACCGGCGCCGGCCTCGACAGCGCCACATTGACCTGGCTGATCGAGCAGGCGGATCGGTTCGACTTCGTCATCGCAGCGGACGAGTGCTACTCGGAGATCTACGCCGACGAAGCGAACCCACCGGTCGGCCTGCTGCAGGCCGCTACCGCCATGGGCCGCTCGGGCTTCGAGCGCTGCGTGGCTTTCCACAGCCTCTCCAAGCGCTCCAACCTGCCGGGCCTGCGCTCCGGCTTCGTCGCCGGTGACGCCCGGGTGCTGAAAGACTACTTCCAGTACCGAACTTACGAGGGTTGCGCCCTGCCCGCCCAGGTGCAGCGTGCGAGCACCCTGGCCTGGTCCGATGAGGCACACGTGACCGAGAACAGAACCCTGTACCGCGAAAAGTTTGCGGCCCTGGCCCCCATCCTGGAAGGCGCGTTCGAGGTCAAGCAGCCGGATGGCGGTTTCTATCATTGGCTGGACGTGGGCGAGGACGATCAGTCGTTCACCCTGGCCCTGTTCCAGGAGGAGAACATCACCGTGCTCCCGGGCTCGTTCCTCAGCCGCGAAGCGCACGGCGTCAACCCCGGCGCGGGCTTCGTTCGCGTTGCCTGGGTCGCGCCCCTGGCCGACTGCCTGGACGCGGCAGAGCGCATGGTGCGCTGGCAGGCGGCCCGCCGCGGCTGAAATGTGTTAGCTTAGCCGCCTTCGGGCACACCCCCTGTTTCCTCTATTCCGCGATCGGACGCAACACGAGTAATCCCTGATGAGCACCCTTTACGCTTTCGCTATCGGTCTGAGCAACACCGACTCGAGCAACAACCCACTGGATTGCTACTTTCCGTTGCCGCTGAAATCGCCCGAACCCGATCTGGCCGGGCTGATCGCCGAGCACTTCGAACCGGGCACCAGCTCGGTGAGCACCGCTCAGGCAGCCGCCTTTCTCGACGCGGCCGGAGAGCCGCAGGCCGGTGCCGTCAGGGCGCTGCTGGCGTCGGATCGGCCGCTGACCGCGGTACGCCTGGACGAGGACGGCCCGATCACCTCGGTTCCGGAGGCCTACCTCAAGCTGCACCTGCTGTCGCACCGGCTCGCCCTCCCCAACAGCCAGAACCTGGACAACATCTTCGCTCACCTGCCAAACGTAGCCTGGACCAGTGACGGCCCGATTGCCGCGGCCGAAGCAGCGGCAGCAATCACCAGCGCCCGGGCCGAAGGTCGGCCACTGGAGATCTTCGCGGTCGACAAGTTTCCGAAGATGACCAACTACGTGATTCCCAGCGGCGTGAGGATCGCCGACGCCAGTCGGGTCAGGCTCGGCGCGCATCTGGGCGAAGGCACGACGGTGATGCACGAGGGCCAGGTGAACTTCAATTCCGGCACCCTCGGCCAGGGCATGATCGAAGGCCGTATCAGCCAGGGTGTGACCGTTGGCGCGCACAGCGATCTGGGCGGCTCTTCCAGCACCATGGGCACCCTTTCCGGTGGCGGCGAGATCGTCATCAGCATCGGCGAGCACTGCCTGATCGGTGCCAACGCAGGCACCGGCATTCCGCTCGGTGATCGCTGCACCATTGCAGCCGGCGTCTACATCACCGCGGCCACACCGGTGGTCGTGCTCGACGAGCTCGGCGAGGAGATCAGCCAGGTGAAGGCCCGCGAGCTGGCCGGCGGCTCCGACCTGCTGTTCATCCAGAACGGCAGCAGCGGCCGAATCGAGTGTCGAACCAACCGCAAAGCCATCGCCCTGAACGAGCAGCTGCACGCGCACAACTGAGGTGACCGACGTTCCGGCCAACGAGACGGCAGCAGCCAGCAGGATCGTCGACCTGACCGCCCGGCTGATCGAGCGACCCAGCGTCACCCCGGACGATGCCGGCTGTCAGGCACTGATCGGCGAGCTGCTGGAAGCACAGGGCTTCACCCTCACCCAGCTGCCTTCCGCTGACGTCAGCAACCTCTGGGCAGTACGCGGTCAGGGCGCACCGATGCTGGTCCTGGCAGGGCACACGGATGTAGTACCCAGCGGTCCCGCCGAAAGCTGGCGCTTCGATCCTTTCACGCCGACCATCGACGACGGCTGCCTGTACGGTCGAGGTGCGGCCGACATGAAAGGCTCGCTGGCGGCGATGCTGGCAGCCACCGAGCGCTTCGTCGAAGCAAACCCCAAGCACATCGGCAGCATCGCCTATCTGATCACCAGCGATGAGGAAGGGGACGCGACCGACGGCACCGTGAAGGTGGTGGACTGGCTGGAAGCTCAAGGCATCCGGCCCGAGTACTGCATCGTCGGCGAGCCTTCCTCCACGGCACAGGTTGGCGACGTGATCCGCATCGGCCGCCGGGGCTCGCTCAACGGCAAGCTGACCGTGACCGGCGTGCAGGGTCACGTGGCCTATCCGGACCAGGCCTCGAACCCCATTCACTCGGTCCTCGGCGCGCTGCAGGCGCTGACCGAAACCACCTGGGATCAAGGTAACGATGCCTTTCCGCCGACTAGCTTTCAGGTGTCGAACCTGAACAGCGGCACCGGTGCGAGCAACGTGATCCCGGGCTCTCTCACCGCGCTGTTCAACTTCCGCTTCTGCACCGAGCAGACCGCCGAGGGGCTCAAAGCCAAGGTCAAGGCCCTGCTCGACCAGCACGATTTCGACTACGAGCTCGACTGGTCGCTGTCCGGCGAGCCTTTTCAAACCGCTTCGGCAACCCTGATCGGGGCAGTCTCCGAGAGCGTGGCAAACCTTCAGTCGTTCCAGCCTGAAGCATCAACCGGCGGCGGCACGTCGGACGGTCGCTTCATCGCCAGGCTCGGCACCGAGATCGTCGAGCTCGGCCCGGTGAACGCCACCATCCACTCCGTGGACGAGCACGTGCGCATCAGTGACCTGCACAAACTCGCCGACATGTATGAAGGCATCCTCAACCGGTTGCTTGCCGATGCGTAAAGCGCTGGCGATCGGTGCCCTCGTCTTCCTGGTGCTGATCGTCACCAGAATTCCCGCCGGCGTGATCCCGGGCTTCATCCCCGAGCATAGCCCGGCCAAGCTGCTGCGGCCGGAGGGCACCATCTGGCAGGGTCGCGGTGAGCTGCTGGTGGACGGTCGTGCCTCCGGTGTCCTCGGCTGGTCGGTTCGCCCTGTCACATTTCTGCAGGGCAGGATTGGCTATGATCTCTCGCTGACCGGGGCAGGCGCTGACCTGGACGGCGCCGTCGAGGCTGGATTCGCCAGCACGGCCGGCAATATCAACGGTAGGATTGATGGCACCTTCGTCAACCAGTGGCTGGCGCCCTACTACATCGAGCTTGGCGGCACGTTCGTGGTTGAATCGGTGAACCTGAGCCTGGAAGGCAGGTCACTAACAGAGCTGGACGGCCGCCTGACCTGGGATGGCGGACCGCTACGCTATCGTTTGTCAGGAAATGTGCATGATTCTGCGCTGCCAGCCATGACGGCCGATCTCGGTCCGGGCCCGGTGGCCGTGGCTTACGCCACCGGAGAGTCCACCCCGCTGCTGCAGGCAGCCCTGGCCGACAACGGCTTCGTCCGGATCGGGGTGACTAAATACCTGACGACCCTGCTCGGGCAGCCATGGCCAGGAGGTGACCCGGATCACGCCGTGGTGCTGGAGGTCGAGGAGCAAGTTTTTTAAGATCTTTCGGGATCGAGTCCTATAAATTTCAGGGACTTAAGAGGACAATCGAAACCGTTCGGCGAGGCCGGATCAGAGTAACGAGAGAGCGTGGGACTGAGTGAGTTAGCAGGCAAGCTGGTGGAGCCGGCCCGATGGATCATCATCATGGGCATCGCCTTCACCCTGGCCAACACCGTGTTGTTCTTCATAGCGCCGCCGGAACGGTCTGGCGCCAGCAGCGCCGCTGCGCCTGTGCGAACGCCGGACACCCGGCCCGCCGTGAGCATCAACGCCATTCTGAACCGCAACCTGTTCGGCGAGGCTGGCGCTACCGCCGTGGTGGACACCGGCCTGCCGGCCGTCGAGACCCGGCTGCCGCTGGAACTGCTCGGCGTCTTCGTTGCCGATGACGAGGCGGACTCGGCCGCCATCGTCGCTCAGAAGGGCAAAGCCGGCCTGCTCTACGTGGTGGGCGAAAAAGTGCCCGGCAACGCCGAATTGCTGGAGGTCCATGCGGACCACATCGTCCTGCGTCGAGCCGGCAACCGGGAAACCCTGCGCTTCCCGCAGGTGGCGACCAGCCCGGCAGTGGCAGTCCCCAACCGCGCTTCTACTCCGGCACAAGGCCGAGCCCGGCAGCCGCAGGCAGCGGTGGAACCCGCGGAAACGCCGAGGGACTTCGTCGCGAACTACCGGGAGCGGATTGAAGCGGACCCGGAAGGCACCCTGAAAGAAATTGGAATTTCGCCGGTCAGCGAGGGCAACGCCCAGGGCTACCGGCTGGACAGCGCGGCAGCGAGCTCATCCTATCTGAGCCAGACGGGCCTGCAGCCCGGCGACGTGGTGCTGTCCGTAAACGGCCAGCCTGTTGGTAACATCCAACAGGATCGGCATCAGCTTGATAACATCCTGGCCGAAGGCTCTGCCCGGATCGAAGTACAACGGGGAACCCGGCGGTTTTTCGTCACCGCCTCACTGAAGCAATGAACACACTTCTCAACCATGGGCGCCGGTGTGGGCGTCGCTGGCCGACAGCGGTCGCCTCTTCCCTGTTTGCGCTGGGAACCATCAGCCTGCTGGCCGCGTCGCTGCTGACGAGCGCGCCGACGTTCGCCGCCACCGCTGACAACGGCAACGGCACCCAGACCTGGAAGATCAACATCAAGAACGCCGACCTGAAGGAGTTCGTTGCTCAGGTTGCCGCCATTACCGGCAAGACGTTTGTGGTCGACCCGCGGGTCAAAGGCAACGTCACCGTCATCTCCTCCACCTCGATGGACCAGGATGCGGTGTACGCGCTGTTCCTGTCGGTGCTGCGGGTACACAACTTCATCGCCATGCCGTCCGGCGACGTCATTCGCATCACGCCAAACGCCCAGGGCAAGCAGACACCGGGCCCGGACGGTGCCCTCGGCGAGATCGCTCCTGAGGAACTGGTTACCCGAGTGATTGCGGCTCAGAACGTGGACTCTGCGGAGCTGGTGAAGATCCTCCGCCCGCTCATGGCCCAGTACGGCCACCTGGCAGCGGTGGCAGAGCCGAACATCGTCATCGTCAGCGACCACGCGAACAACATCCGCCGGCTCATGGCCATCATCGAGGAGATCGACGTGGCTGATGAGGACGAGATTGTCCTCGTTCAGCTCGATCACACCTGGGTCGGCACGGTGGTCGCCATGCTGGAACGGGTAGCACCCGACCAGATCGGCCAGGGCGCTGCCGGCCCGCAGAGAATCAACATCGTCGCCAACGAGCGCAACAACTCGCTGGTGGTTCGCGGCAAGTCACGGCCGGTGGCGGAGATCCTCAAGATCATCGCCAAGCTGGATCAACCGGCTACGAATACCGGCTCGACCCGGGTCTTCTACCTGAGCTACGGCGACGCGCCGTCCATCGCGGAAGTGCTGAACGGCATCCTCACCAACCAGACCGGCGAGGAGGGTGGACAGGATACGCAGATTCAGGCCGACGAGTCGCTGAACGCCATCGTCGTCCGCGCTGACCGCAGCCGGATCACGGAGATCGAGGAGATCATCGAGAAGCTGGACGTGCGCCGCGCTCAGGTGCTGATCGAGGCCGCGGTGGTGGAAGTATCGATGACGGATACCCGGGATCTCGGCGTGGACTTCGCCGCGGTGGATCAGAGCGGCAGCGACAACTCCAGCGTGCCGCTTGTGACAAGCCCGCTCACTGGCGCGATCCAGAGCCTGATCGCCGGCGCGGAAGACGACGAAGGCAACGTGGATCTTCTCCGGGGCCTGGTCAGCCTGAACGAGCCGACCCTTGGCGTAGCCCAGATCGACATGAACGGCGTGACTTTCGCCGCCACCATCCAGGCGCTGCAGACCAACTCGAACGCCAACCTGCTGTCGACGCCGAGCATCCTCACCCTCGACAACGAGGAAGCGAAGATCGTGGTCGGCAACGAGGTGCCGTTCCGGACCGGCTCCTTCAGCACCACAGGTGATGGCTCGCAGAACCCGTTCACCACCATTCAGCGGGAGGACGTCGGCCTGCAGCTGACGGTCACGCCGCACGTGCACGACGGCGAGACGGTGCGGCTGGAGGTCTCTCAGGAAATCACCAACATCGTTCCGGAAGCGCCGATCGGCAACGCCGGTTTCTCCGATGTGGTGACCTCGAAACGGACCATCGAGACCGCGGTGCTGGCGGACGATCAGCAGACCATCATTCTCGGTGGCCTGATCCAGGACGACGTGACCATCAACGACAACAAGGTGCCCTTCCTCGGCAGCATCCCCGCGCTCGGCTGGCTGTTCCGCAGCGAGTCCCGGTCGAACACCAAACGAAACCTCCTCATCTTCCTTCGCCCGTCGGTAATCCGCGACAAGGCTGGCGCAGATTCAATCACGCAACGGAAGTACGACGAGATCTGGGAAGTGGACATCATCATTCCGGGCGCTGGAGAATCTCCCGGCGCGCCCGCAGATCTGTTCGACGGGCGCAACTGACCCGGACCCCCGGGTCTGTGCCCGCTAACGTCCGCCGCATTGCATGCGTAGGCTGAAAGCCCTCGGATACCGGATCAGCCGCAGGCTGATCGGTTGGCTGGTGAAGCCGCAGCTGGCTGGCACCGAGGCCGAGCTGCAGCTTGCTACCGAAGCCGGCGGGCAGACGCCGGATGCCGACAACTTCATCTACGTGATGGATTCCCGCTCGCTGTCCGATCTGATCGTCGTCGATCTGGTCTGCGAGCGACTGGGCATGCCCGGGCCGCTCGAGCCCATCGAGTACTCGGGGCATCGTGAGGAGCGGCGCTTCTTCTTCCTCAACCGCTCGGCTGGCGGCTGGTTTCGCCGCGACACCATGCAAACCTACTCAGAGCGGATGGTGCGGATCCTCGGCAACGTGGACGAGCGCTGCGAAGCAGCCCTGCTGCCGGTTGCCGTGTTCTGGGGCCGCGCGCCGCAGAAGGAAGGTTCGCTCTGGCGGGCCATGATGTCCGAGAACTGGTCGGTCACCTCAAAGCTGAAGCGGCTGGCCAACCTGATTATCAGCCGCAAGTTCATCGTCGTCTCCTACGGCACGCCGATCGCTCTGAAGGAGCTGGCGCGAACGGAAGACAACCGGGTGGTTCGCCGGGCTGCCAGGCTGCTGCGGGTACGACTGCGGAACCAGCAGGTGGCAACGCTCGGCCCCGATTTTTCGCACCAGCGGACGCTGGCGGACCAGATCCTGGCCAGCAGATCGGTCCGAGCAGCCATCACCTCCTCCGAGCTCAAGCCCAGCCAGGCGAACCGACGGGCGCGCAAGGCGGTGCAGAGCATCGCGTCGAACATGTCGTTTCCGACCATCAGAGTGTTGTCCCGGCTCCTCACCTGGTTCTGGCAGGAGATCTATGACGGCGTGGAGGTGCACGGCATGCCACGCCTGCAGCGGGTGGCGGAGAGCCACACCATCGTCTACGTGCCGTCGCACCGCAGCCATATCGACTACCTGCTCCTCTCCTACCTGCTGTTTTACCGGGGCCTGATGATTCCCCACATCGCCGCCGGCGATAACCTCGACATGCCGCTGGTTGGCAGCGTCCTGAGGCGGGGTGGCGCCTTCTTCATGCGCCGCCAGTTCCGCGATGATCCGATCTACTCCGCCGTATTCTCGGAGTATCTGTATCAGGCCTACCGGCGCGGTCACTGCGTAGAGTTCTTTCCGGAAGGCGGGCGCTCGCGCACCGGTCGCCTGCTCCCCGCCAGGCTCGGCCTGCTGAAGATGACGCTGGATTGCCATGAGCGTGGCATCCCACGACCGCTGGCCCTGGTCCCCGTGTACTTCGGCTACGAGAAGCTGATCGAGGCCTCCAGCTACTTGGATGAGCTGCGCGGCAGCGAGAAGCAACGGGAGAGCATTGCCGATATCTTCAGGGGCCTGCGCCTGATCCGGGACGACTTCGGTAAGGTCGATGTGAACTTCGGCGAGCCGGTCATCGTCGACGACTGGCTCGACCCGGGCCAGGAAAACCCGCCCTTCGAGCTCGGCCAGGAAGTCATGTTGCGGATCAACGAGGCCGCCTCGGTGAATCCGGTCAACCTGATCGCGCTGGTGACCCTGTCGACCCCGCGCTTCGCCGTCGACGAGGCCCGGCTGACCGAGCAGATCGACTGCTACCTGGCACTGCTCAGAGCCGACGCGGCCAACCACGACTTCACCATCACCAGCATGAACGGCTCGGAGGTAATCCGTTACGTCGAGGAGCTGGGGATGATCAAGCGCGAGCATCACGAGTTCGGAGACATCCTCTGCCACGACTCGTTCAACGCCGTGCTGATGACCTGGTACCGGAACAACGTTGCCCACACGCTTGCCCTACCGGCACTGATTGCCTGCCTGGTTCACCTGCGTCGTCGGCCGCTGAACAAGCTGGCGCTCAGCACCATGGTGGACACTGTCTTTCCCTACATCGCGGAGGAGCTCTACCTCCGGGTGGATCCGGCGGCGACGGATCGCTGGCTGACCCACATGGTGGAGCTCGGGCTGCTCGAGCTGCATCCGACGGGCGGCTACCTGGCGCCGCCAGCAGGAGATCCGAACCAGCACCGCCTGGAGCTGCTGTCGACGATCATTCAGCCAACCCTCGAGCGTCTGTACATCGTCATCGCGCTGCTGGCCAGCGGCAGCGAGCGGACCCGGGAGTCGCTGCAGGACGACAGCCGGAAGATGGCGCAGAAAATGAGCCGCGTCTACGGCCTGAACGCTCCGGAGTTTTTCGACGCCCGGCTGTTCGACCTTTTCGTCGACAAGCTGGTCGCGGATGGAGTGATCAGCGAGCGGGAGGACGGCACGCTCAGCCACACGGCTGTGGTCGACGAGGTGCTGAAGGCCGCGCAGGCAGTCATCAACCCGGAGTTCCGCTACGCCATTCTCCGGGAAGGCTAGGGCTTCAGCTGCCCCTGATAGACATCGTAGCGGACGGTGGTGCCCTTCAGGCTCCAGTCCGGCTGCAGGGCAATTGGATCTTTCAGGCGCCGCTTCAGCACCACCCGCGAGCGTGCGCTTTGCTGGGCCAGCGCTATCAGGCCCGGCTCAAACGGCTCGGCATCAGCCAGCAGAGCGCTGAGGTACTGCATCTTCTTGCCCGGCAACGCCTTTTTCCGCCGCGCGGGAAACATCGGATCCAGATAGACCACGTCGTAGTCCGCTCCCTCGGCGAGCAGCCGAGCGCTGTCGTCGAGGCTCGCGGAAACGCGTTCGCCCGTCCTGCGGATGAGGTCCTCGAGCAGCGCCCAGAGCATGGGCTCGCGCTCGATGACATGAACGTCGACACCACGCCTGGCCAGAGCCAGCGCATCCACGCCCAGGCCGCCGGTCGCGTCCAGCAGCCGCAACCCCGGCGCCGGCAACCCGCAGGCGCGACCCAGCATGAAGGGTCCTTTGAGCCGCTGCTCGATGTCTTTGGGATCAACGCTGATGCCCTGCGCCTCGCCGGCACGGTGCAAACTGAGCACGTCGTCCCTGAAGCTGAGGTAGAACCCGGAAGACGGGATCGCGATCCGCTCGATCTCACCCAACAGGTTGGCGATTGCAGCCTCGTCTTCGGCGGCACACACGATGCCGAGCGCTTGAGCCGTCATCACCGGGCGACAGAAACATCGGCGTCTGCAACCGGGCCACGGCCGATCATCCGGACTTGCGCCAGGGAGAATCACCGCTGAAGTACTCCGGCAGGCCCGCCTCGGCAGGTACTGCCAGATCCTCGGCCAGCATGCGCAGGGCAACGTCGAGCAGCGTGCCCGCATCCGCAGCTGGCGCATCCACAGCGCTGCCGAGCCACCAGTCCGGTCGCTCACCGACCAGCGGCCAATCCGAGGGCACGCCATCGAAGGTCGGTGGCGATTCGCACAGAGCATCGCCCGCCAGTGGCGCCACCTGGTCGCCACGGCGTTCGTAGGCTGCGAGGTAGTAGAGGTCACGGCGAGAGCGGATGGCGGTGATGACGCCGGCGAGCGCGTCCGCATTTACCGCCGCTTGCGCGAGCGCTTCCGAGGAAGAGACCCGGACCACGTCGGCGCCGGCAGCCAGCGCAACTGCCTGCGCCGCCGCCGCAGCAATTCTGACGCCGGTGAACGAACCCGGACCACGGCCGAAAGCCACCGAGTCGATGGCATCGAGCAGCGCCTGGCGACTCAGCCCCGCGTCTTCGCAAAGCAGCTGCAGCATGGGCAGCAGGCGCTCGTTGTGCTTCTTCTCCACATGCTCGGAGCGTACGAAGCGGTTACCATCCACACACAGGCCGACGGAGCACACCGCTCCGGAAGTTTCGATCGCCAGCAGGTTCGTCATCGAGGTATGTTATCCAAGCCGTAGATCTCCAGGAAGCGCTCGCCAGCATTCTCGAGCAGGTATCTGCCGTTGAGGAGGCTGAGCAGGTGCCCGTCTCCACGCTCGCCGGCCGGGTTGCTGCAGAGGACGTTCCGGCACCGGTCAGCCTGCCGCCCTTTCCCAGCTCAGCGATGGACGGCTACGCCTGCCGGCAGGAGGATCTGCAGGACGGTGCGGCGCTGACGCTGGTTGGCGAGAGCCTTGCCGGCCACCCTTTCACCGGCTCGCTCAGCACCGGCCAGTGCGTTCGAATCACCACCGGCGGTTCGGTTCCCGACAGCGCGGATACCGTCGTCATCCAGGAGAACACCTCCCGGGAAGCCGATCGGGTCGTCCTGATCGAAGCGCCGGCAGCTGGGGCGAACATCCGCGCGATTGGTCATGACGTGACGGCGGGAGATCTGGTCGCCCGCCGCGGCCAGCTGCTGAACCCCATGGACCTTGGTTGGCTGGCGGCCTGCGGCGTGCCGTCGGTACGGGCGTTCCGGTTGCCCAGGGTCGCCGTGTTCTCCACCGGCGATGAGCTGGTCGAGCCGGGTGGCGGGCTCAGCGCCGGGCAGATATACGACTCCAATCGGTTTGCGGTAGCCGCCCTGCTCCGTCGGCTGCCCGCCGAGGTAACCGATCTCGGCATTCTGGCGGATGATCCGAAGCAGATCGAAAAAGCCATGGCTGAGGCCGCCGCCTCGCACGATCTGCTCATCACTTCTGGAGGCGTTTCGGTGGGCGACGCGGATTACGTGAAAGAGGTGGTGGAGTCCCTCGGGCGGCTGTCGCTTTGGCGGATGAACCTGAAGCCGGGCAAACCGCTGGCCTACGGCCAGGTCAGAGGCCGGCACTTTCTCGGCCTGCCCGGAAACCCGGTATCGACGATCGTGACCTACCTCCTGGTCGCCAGGCCCTTGCTGCTCAAGCTGGCGGGAAGCACGGACCGCCCGCCCCTCATCCAGTCGGCCAGGCTCAGCGAGTCGATTCGCCACAATCCCGGCCGGGAGGAGTACCAGCGGGGAATTCTCTCAGGCGATCCGGATGATCCGTGGGTGGCTGTCTCAGGTGATCAGAGCTCCAACCGGATGGCGACGTTCAACGGCGCTGACTGCCTGATCAGGATTCCGAAGGAAGCCGGGAACCTGGAGGCAGGTAGCAAGGTGGAAGTGCTGCCCTTTTACGGCCTGCTGGGGTAGCGGAAGGCTCAACGAGGCAGCGTGCGCTGGCGCTCGAGCGCACCAGGATTTGATAGCGAGGAAAGGGACACCGAGCCGGTGGGGACCACCGGCCGGGATCTCCTGACAGCAAAGGCTGCTGTCAGGTATGCCAGCAGAGTCGCCGCTTAGCGGCGGCCGCTGCTACCTGCGCTTGGCAGGCCGTCTGGCTACAGTGCCGCGTCGCTTTGCAGGAGCGCGCTTCTTCGCAGCAGCCTTCTTCTTGGCAGCTGGACGCTTCTTCGCAGCGGTCTTCTTCTTAGCAGCAGCTTTCTTCTTGGGCGCCGCCTTTTTCTTGGCAGCAGCTTTACGCTTAGGTGCGGCCTTCTTCTTAGCGGCAGTCTTCTTCTTGGCTGCTGCTTTTTTCTTGGCGGGACGCTTCTTGGCAGCTGCCTTCTTCTTGGCTGCCGGCTTGCGCTTGGCTGCCGTCTTCTTCTTGGCTGCTGGACGTTTCTTAGCGGCTACTTTTTTCTTCGCTGCTGTTTTTCGCTTCGCGGTTGCCTTCTTGGCGGCCGCTTTCTTCTTGGCGGGTGCCTTTTTCTTGGCGGGTGCTTTCTTGGCAGCTTTTTTCTTCGCTGCGGTCTTAGCTCTCGGCATCAAGAATCTCCTCGGCTATATCAGTTAGCGTTAGTTCCTTAATTTTCCTCTGCCCGTTCGTTCACGTGTTACGCGAAAGCTCGTGCAGTGATCTTCGAACCGCGCTCATGTTTCTGGGGAGAAAACGTAAAGCAGCGAAAATCGAGTCGAATGATATGCAAATAGAACTAAAAAAACACCACTAGTTTCTCAGCGCGGAAACGATTTCCTGCTGTATTTCCTCGACTTTTCCGAGCCCGTTCACAGTTACGTAGCGCAGTTTGTCACCATCCGCTTTACCGCCGTAATAACCAATCAGCGGTTCGGTCTGATCGCGGTAAACCTGCAGCCGTTCGCGCACGGTTTCTTCCTTGTCATCGTCGCGTTGAATCAGCGCTTCTCCTGTTTCGTCATCAACGCCTTCTTCCTTCGGCGGGTTGTACTCGACGTGGTAGGTTCTGCCCGAGCCAGGGTGCACGCGCCGACCGCTCATGCGCTTGATGATCTCTTCGTCCGGCACCGTAATTTCCAGCACCACCTCCACATCGACGCCAGCGGCAACCAGCGCTTCAGCCTGGACGATGGTTCGCGGGAACCCATCGAAGAGAAAGCCGTTCCTGCAGTCGTCCTGAGCGATCCGCTCCTTGACCAGGTCGATGATGATCTCGTCGCTGACCAGCGCCCCGGAGTCCATCACCGCCTTGACGCGCTGCCCCAGCTCGCTGCCTGCGCTGACCGCCGCCCGCAGCATGTCGCCGGTGGAAATCTGCGGCACCTCGAACGCCTGACAGATGAACTGGGCCTGAGTGCCCTTCCCCGCACCTGGCGGGCCAAGCAGGATGATCTTCATTTAGTTTGCTCCTTATCTGGACGTATCCGAAATCTATGGGTTCTGGCGCCGATCGTGGCTGGCCGCCGGCTCGATCAGCTTCGCGGCGCGCACGGCTGGAATCATCTCCAGCGCATCGAGCAGCTTGTGCACCTCGAGCAGCCCTTCCATCTGCACCTCAATGGTGATGAGCGCGTCGCCGCTGCCGGGGATCACCCGGCCCGAGTTCGACAGCAACATGATGCCCTGCGAGCCGAGGAAGGTCGTGATGTCCATCAGCAAGCCCGGGCGATCGTCTGCCAGCATCTCCAGGTTGTAGCTTGCGCCTGTCGCTTCGGCCTGCGTCACCTCTTCGATCAGGCTCATCTGCGTCATCGGCTCAACGGCAGCTGCCGCCAGCCCTGTGCCCGCAGCTTCCGGCAGCAGCTCAGAAAGCACGTCGAGCACCTGACAATCGCCGCAACCGAGCGCGACCAGACAGTCATCCTCCAGCGCGTAACCCAGGCTCAGGCTGGCATTCCTGATGGCTACTGCCCCCGGCATCGGCAGGCAGAGCCTGGCGAAAGCGCTTTCCAGCAATGCCAGCCCTTCTACCCGGCTGTCCTCGAGCGGGCGATCGTGAAACCAGTCGCTGATCTTCTCCCGAGCCCGGGCAGTGCGAATGCAATCGAGGTGATGGTGCAGCCAGGCACGGTTCGGCGCGCCGATGTCCGTAGTCAGTATCTCCACCCGCTGGCCACTCTCCAGCGGCTGGTTGAGCGCAATTGCCCGACCATCGACCCGAGCCCCACGACAGCGATGACCAACCTCGGTGTGCACCCGGTATGCAAAGTCGAGCGCCGTGGCCCCGGTTGTGAGATCCAGCACGTGGCCTTTCGGCGTGTACACGAAGATCCGCTCTTCCCGCACCCTGTTGCCGAGCTCGAGGCCGATCTGGTGCTGACGTATGTGCTCTTCGGCTTCTTCCTGCCACTCGACCACCTGACGCATCCAGTCCATCTTCTGAGCGTAGGAGTCGTCCTCGCTGATGCCGTCCTTGTACGCCCAGTGCGCGCAGACGCCGAGCTCAGCTTCCTCATGCATCTCCGGTGTGCGGATCTGCACTTCCAGGGTTTTGCCGTCGCTCCAGCTGACGGCCGTGTGAATCGAGCGGTAGCCATTTTCCTTGGGCACCGCGATGTAGTCGTCGAACTCGCTCGGGATGTGTTGCCACTCGGTGTGAATCACGCCGAGCGCCGAGTAGCACTGACCGATGTCAGGCACCAGCACCCGGATCGCCCGGACGTCGTAAACCTCTTCCAGGCCTACGTTCTTGGATCGCATCTTCCGCCAGATGGAGAAGAGGTGTTTGGCTCGACCGTACACCGTTGCGTTGATCTGTTTGCCAGCGAGCCTGGCTTCCATGATGCCCACGATGTCCTGGATCTCTTTCTCGCGCTCTGCTCGGCGGCCATCCAGCTGACCGGCAATCGTCTTGTAGATGTCTGGTGCCAGGTACCGCAGCGAGAGGTCTTCCAGCTCCCACTTGATCTGCCAGACGCCCAGCCGGTTCGCCAGCGGCGCAAACACCTGATGCGCCTCCTGGGCGATTCGCTGCTGCCGCTCCGTGGAGCTGGTTTTGGCCGCTCTGAGCGCAACGACCCGCTCAGCCAGCTTCAGCACGGCCACCCGGGCATCATCGACCATGGAAACCAGCATGCGCTTGATGTTCTCGACCTGATCCCTGGACTCGCTGGTCTGCATCCTCGAGTTGGACATCTCGAGCAGGCTGGTGTCCGCCATGCGCACAACCGAGTCCACCAGGTCAGCAACCTCGCCTGCCTGGTTGCCGACGAGAGATCTCCTGAGTGTCTTTACGTCCAGAGAGCCGGTACGCACCGGCCGATAGAGAAGGGCCGCCGCGACGGAGGGCGAATCCATGTTCAGGGTGAGCACCAGGCTCGCCAGCTCGACACCCTTTTCGAGGAACTCGTCGTTGCGGTTGGGCAGCGAGCCGATGATCGTCAGAGCGCTGTCCAGCAGCTCGGCACCGTCCACTTCGGCCTCGACGCCAGCGCGCCAGAGCGCCAGATCGATCGCACCATCAGCCAGGCGCGGAATGCTCTCGCTCGCCTTTACCATGCCCGCTGAAAGATACCGAGCGTTTCCACATGAGCCGTGTTCGGGAACATGTCGTAAATCCCTACCTGTTCCAGCGCGAACCCTGCCTGCTTCAGCACCGCAGCATCCTGCGCAAAGGACTTTGGCGAGCAGCTCACATAGGCCACACGCTTAACGCCTGTCATCTCGAGCCAGGTACGCAGGTTCGGCCCAGCACCCGATCGCGGCGGATCGAGCACCAGGTAGTCTGCCTGCCCCAGATTCAGGCAGTCGGCATCATACAGATCCTGAACCGCAAACTCACACCGCCCGGACAGGCCGTTGTGCTGCGCGTTCATCTGGGCCCGCTCGATGGCGCCGGCTGCGGCTTCCAGGCCACGCACCGAGAGACCTGCAGCTGCGAGCGGCAGAGAGAAATTGCCGATGCCGCAGAACAGGTCGATGACGCTGGCGCCAGGCGGCGCAGCAAGCCCGGTGACCGCAGCCCGAACCAGCTTCTGGTTCATCTCCAGGTTGACCTGGGTAAAGTCGGCCGGCGCGAAATGGAAGTGCAGCCCGTAGTCCAGGTTCCGATAGCCGAGGTAAGGCACCTCCGCACCCGGTGAGGCCGCAGCGATCGTCTCGTAGCCTCCGCTCTGAGTGTAGGTGCGCACCCGATGGCGGGCGCCGAAGGCGTGCAGCTTGTCGAGATCGGCCGCCGACAGCGGCTCGAGGTGACGCAGGATCAACGCACAATCCGAATCACCAGCGGCAATTTCCACCTGAGGTATCCACTCCGGGATGGACAGCTCGCGGATCAGGGATTTCAGCGGCGCGATGAGCGCCGATAGCGACTCGGTCAGCGTCAGGCAGGCGTTCATCCGCCCGACCCGATTGCCGAAGCTCTCCCTGAAGCCGACCAGAACCTCGTCGCCGACGACGCGCACGCCGAATCGGGCTTTGGTTCGATAGTTGAACTGGGGGCCGAACACCGGCGCGTTGAACTGCTTTGCCTCTACCCCGTTTTCAGCCAGGGCGGTGGCGAGGCCCGCCTCCTTGAGCTTCAGCTGCTCGGCGTAGGCCAGGTGCTGGACCGCGCAACCACCGCAGCGCGGAAAGTACTCGCAGGCCGATGCGCGCCGGAGCGCCGACGGATCTTCCTCAGGTGCGGACGTCGCTTCTCCGAACCACTCCCCCTGTCGTCGCTTCAGCATCCTCGCGGTGACCGTCTCGCCGGGTAACGCATTTTTCAACCGCACGGTGCGCACGAAGGGCGAGTCGGGTTTGCTGTAGCTCGCGACGCCATAGCCATCGTCAGCCAGAGACTCGATCGGCAGCGTCAGCTCTTTCGGCATGCGTGATCGGGCCATCAGCTCTGCCCGACCAGCAGTTGGCGGCTGAGCAGCGGCCGAGGCCCCAGGTGGCGGGCCAACGATTCTGCGAACACCCCTCGCGCTGCCCGCCTGACTTCGGCATCCGCAAACTCCTCCCTGCCGATCCGGATCAGCAAGCCGCCATCAACGCCACCGTCCGCCCCGCTGCTGCTCTGCGGCGCAAAACCCTGATCCACGACCAACCGATAGCGCCGCCCCTGCTGCAGGGGCTCACCATCCACATCCCGCTCGAAATCCAGCCCGTAGCCCAGCTCCTCGAGGAGCAGCTTCTCGAAGCTGCGCAGCACAAAAGCGGGCCCGCCCTGGATCTCTTCGAGGGCCCAGCGAAGGCCGGCGAACAGTCGGGGATGGGATTCCCGCTCGCCCAGCAGGCGAGTGATCAGCTCGGTCAGGTAGAAAGCGCTGGCCAGCACGTTGCCTTTGTACCAGTGCTGCTTCTCCACCTCGAAACCGGTCAGGGTGCCGAGCGTGCTGCGCCCGGACCAGCCGAGCCGGAGCTCGGTAAACGGCTGCAGAGCTCTGCCACGGACGCCGCCGCGCACGCCCCGCCCCACCAGGCTGACGAGCCCGTGATCCAGGGTCAGGAGGCTGATCAGGAGGCTGGACTCCCGATAAGGGCGCGTGTGCAGGACGATGCCCGGCTGATCGGCAACTCTGGCCGGCTGCGCCACCACTCAGCCCCTGCTCGCAGAAGAGTCGGCACCCATCAGTCGTAACCCATTCTCTTCAGGGCCGCCGGGCTGTTCGTCCAGCCTGGTCGGACCTTGACCCAGAGCCTGAGCATCACCGGCATTTCCAGGAGCCCCTCGATGTCTTTGCGTGCTTCCTGGCCGATCATCTTCAGCTTCTCGCCGCCCTTGCCGATGATGATCCGCTTCTGGCCGGCCCGCTCCACGTAGATGTCGGCAGCGATGTCCACCGTGCCGTCCAGCTCCTTGAACTGCTCGATGACCACGGTCGTGCGGTGCGGAATCTCATCGCCCATCCGTCGCATCAGCTTCTCGCGGATGATCTCCGCGACGATGAACCGTTCCGACTGATCGGTCACCTGGTCGGCGGGAAACATGTGTGGGTGCTCAGGCAGCCTGGCAAACACTTCCTCGCGCAGCATGTCGAGCCCCGTACCTTTCAGCGCCGAGACCGGAATGATGGCGTCGAACAGGCCGTAGCCGTCGAGCCGTTCGATCACCGGCAGCAGCAGCTCCTTCGGCTTCAGCACGTCCACCTTGTTGATGACGGCCAGCGCCCGGCTGCCGCTTCTGCGGATGTGGCCGAGCACCAGCTCGTCCTCCTCGGTCCACTGGTCCTTCTCCAGCACCATGACAATGAGGTCCACGTCGTTCAGCACCGCGGTGGCGGAGCGCACCATGATCCGGTTCATCTCCCGATCAGCGTGATCGTGAATGCCGGGCGTGTCGACGTAGACCGCCTGCTGGTGCCCGTCGGTGTCCACACCCAGCATCACGTGCCGGGTCGTCTGCGGCTTTCTCGAGGTGATGGCCAGCTTCTGCCGCAGCAGGTGGTTCAGCAGCGTCGACTTGCCGACGTTCGGCCGGCCGACCAGCGCGACGTAGCCGCAACGTTCGTTCTGCTCGCTTTCCGTCATGTCTGCTCCACTGCCTCGATCATGGCCAGCGCTGCATCCTTCTCAGCCGCCCGTCGGCTGGCGCCGCGGCCGGTTGTCGTCAGGGACAGATCGGTCACCTGGCAACTGACGGTGAAGGTACGTTGATGTTCCGATCCGACGGTGCCGATGACCTCGTAGGCTGGCAGGGCCAACGCTCTGCCCTGCAGCAGCTCCTGCAGGCGGGTTTTCGGATCTTTGTGCGCGCCGCGGGCACCGGCTGCGACAAGGCGTTCGGCGAACAGACGCTGGACCAGGGCATCGGCGGCTGCAATGCCGCCATCCAGGTTCACCGCGCCAATCACTGCCTCCAGGGTGTCTGCAAGGATCGACTCCCGTTGCCGACCACCGCTCTTCCGCTCGCCGGAGCCCAGGCTCAGGAACTCGCCGAGACCAATGCTCTGGGCGACCTCCGCCAGCGTTTCCTTGCGCACCAGGGCCGCTCGAATCAGCGTCAGCGCGTCTTCCGCAAGCGTCGGCTGATCTCTGAACAACGACTCGGCAATGAGGTAGCCGAGCACGGCGTCACCGAGAAACTCGAGGCGCTCGTTGTGCGTGCGGGAATGAGATTTGTGGGTGAGCGCAAGCTCGAGAAGCTGCGGGTCGTCGAACTGGTAATCCAGTCGGCTCTGAAGACGCTTGAGTGCCGCTTCCCTACTTGAAGTTGTACTGCTCATTGAACGACAGGACAGCGTCCACGTTGGCAACGATGTTCTCGCGCCGCTCGTAAGCCACCGTAACCACGGTGCCCGTCTTCTGTCGCTCGATGGAAACAATGTCTTTGACGTCGAAGTCCCGGAGGCTGTTCACCTTGAAGCGTTTCTTCAACGCCTCGTAGATATCGCCCTTGGACATGGTGTGCACCTGGGATTGCGGCAACGCGTTGAACACCGACTTCATCGTCTGAAAATCGACGTAATGCGGACCCAACTTCAGCAGCAGGGTGAGCACAGCCACCAGTCCGCTCAATCCGATCACCATGCCGAGCATGGTTGCCCCGCGCTGTTTCCTTGCCGTTACCGTAGCCATCATCAAGTCCTGTCCTTTTCTCGACTTGCCCTTTCTCGACTCGCGCTGTGGCTTCCAAGCCAGCGGCGCTCGCCTCAGTAGACGTCGTTGTCAGTGCTAGAACCATCGATTCCGGGAAAACGTCGGCAGGTTGAAGCCGGGGTCTTTATGTACCCAGATGGCAACCGCTTTACCGACTATCTCGGACTCGTGGGCAAAACCCCAGCGGCGGCTGTCATCGCTCTTACCCCGATTGTCGCCCATCATGAAGTAAGAGTCTTCCGGAACCGTCCACTCCTGCGGCTGCTCGCTGATCTGATAGCGGTAGATCTGGTGCGGGCGGCCGTCGAAGGTCTCCGTATATTCTCTGATTGGGATGAATCCGAATGGGGTACGTTCCTCAAACTGAGCATTAAACTCGTATTCCGCGCGCTCACCATTAATGTAAAGCGCCTTGTTTTCATAGCGGATGACATCCCCGGGGACGCCGATCACCCGTTTGATGAAGTAACGGGGATCATGGGGCGGGATGAACACCATGATGTCGCCCCGCTGCGGTTGGCCGACATCGAAGACCTTGGTGCCGATGACGGGTAACCGGACTCCATAGGCATATTTGTTGACAAGAACGAAGTCGCCCACTTCCAGCGTCGGGACCATGGACTCGGACGGGATCTGATAGGGCTCTGCCAGGAAGCTGCGCAGCACCAGCACCAGCAGCAGAACCGGAAAGAAAGAACGGGCGTACTCCACCAGAACCGGCTCACGGACCGCCTCGCTGACCGCGGTCTCGGTGCTGCCGCTGGCAGTCAGGGCTTCTGCAGCAGACAGCCGGCGGGGCTTCAGCAGCCAGGCGTCTACGGCCCAGATGCCGCCGGTGATCAGCACGGCCCAGCTCAGGATCAGAGGCATGTCGACGTCCACTTCTACTCCTTCCCCGCCTGCCTTCCGTTAGCGTTCCACTTTGAGCGCGGCAAGGAACGCCTCCTGCGGAATCTCCACCTTGCCCACCTGCTTCATCCGCTTCTTGCCGGCTTTCTGCTTCTCGAGCAGCTTCTTCTTGCGCGTGACATCACCGCCGTAGCACTTCGCCGTCACGTTCTTGCGCAGGGCCTTCACCGTCTGCCGGGCAATGATCTGGCCGCCGATCGCAGCCTGAATGGCAACATCGAACATCTGCCTGGGAATGAGCTCTTTCATCTTTTCTGCGAGCTGGCGGCCCCGGGCCTGCGCCTGGTCACGATGCACGATCATCGCCAGCGCATCGACCCGCTCCCCGTTGATCAGAATATCCAGCTTGACCAGGTTGGCCGTCTCGAACCGGGTGAAGTTGTAGTCGAGCGATGCAAAGCCCCGACTGACGGACTTGAGCCGATCGAAGAAGTCCATCACCACTTCGTTCATCGGCATCTCCCAGCTCATCGAAACCTGACCGGAAGAGTACTGCATGTTTTTCTGCACGCCCCGGCGCTCGACGCACAGGGTCATCACGTTGCCCACGTACTCCTGGGGCACCAGGATGCTCACATCGGCAATGGGTTCGCGCATCTCTGAGTAGTTCGCCGGCAATCGCGACGGGTTGTCGACCTGAACGACGCTGCCGTCGCCGGCCACTACCTCGTAGACCACGGTGGGCGCGGACGTGATCAGGTCGAGGTCGTACTCCCGTTCCAGCCGCTCCTGGATGATCTCCATGTGCAGCATGCCGAGGAAGCCGCAACGGAAGCCGAAGCCGAGCGCGTCCGATGACTCCGGCTCGTAAAACAGGGACGCATCGTTCAGGGTGAGCTTTTCGAGCGCTTCGCGGAAGTTCTCGAAGTCTTCGGAGTTGACCGGAAACAGGCCGGCAAACACCTGCGGCTTGACCTTGGCGAACCCGGGCAGCGCCGCCACTTCCGAGTCTTTGGCAAGCACGATGGTGTCGCCCACCGGCGCGCCGTGGATGTCTTTGATGCCGGCGACGATGTAGCCCACTTCGCCGGCCTGCAGCTGATCCTGCCGGGTCCGCTTGGGCGTGAAGCAGCCCACCTCATCAACCACGTGCGAGATGCCGAGCGACTTGATCAGGATCTTGTCGCCCTTGCCGATGGCGCCGTCCACTACCCGCACCAGGGAAACGATGCCCAGGTAGTTGTCGAACCAGGAGTCGATAATCAGGGCCTGCAGCGGCGCGTTCCGATCCGCCTCCGGTGCGGGGATGTCGCGCACCAGCCGCTCCAGCAGCTCGGGCACACCGACGCCGGTTTTCGCGCTGATGCTGATCACGTCCGAGGTGTCGAGGCCGATAATGTCCTCGATCTCCGCCGCCACCTTCTCAGGCTCCGCCTGCGGCAGGTCGATCTTGTTCAGTACCGGCAGCACCTCCAGGCCCTGCTCGATGGCGGTGTAACAGTTGGCGACTGACTGCGCCTCCACGCCCTGGGCGGCGTCCACCACCAGCAACGCGCCTTCGCAGGCCGCCAGGGAGCGGGAAACTTCGTAGCTGAAGTCCACGTGCCCGGGCGTGTCGATAAAATTCAGCTGATAGGTCTCGCCATCCTCCGCCTGATAGTCGAGGGTGACGCTCTGGGCCTTGATCGTGATTCCGCGCTCCCGCTCCAGGTCCATGGAGTCCAGCACCTGGGCTTCCATCTCACGCTCGGAGAGGCCACCACAGAGCTGAATCAGGCGATCGGCCAGCGTCGACTTCCCATGATCGATGTGGGCGATGATCGAGAAGTTTCTGATTCGGTCCGGTGCAGGCACGAGGGGTAAGTCAGTTGGGGGGACGGCGCGCGAGTTTAGCTCAATCGAACCGCCCGGGCGATAGCCCGGGCGCCGGCGCAGCCAGCCTCAATCCGGCACCCTGAGGGCCAGGAACAGCGGGCTCTGGCCGCGGATCACGAGCACAGCGACGGATCGACCCGGCTCCAGCTCGTCGGCGATGTCGGCAAAGCTGGCGGTGTCCGTCACCGCCTGATTGTCCAGCTTGGTGATGATGTCGCCCGGCCGGAGGCCGCTTTCCCGGGCGCCGCCGGACGCGTCCGTGACCCGCACCCCGCCGCTGATGCTGAGCCGTTCGAGCACCGTGTCCGGCACCGGCTCCACCGTCAGGCCGAGTCTGCGGGAGCCATCCTCAGCGTCAGGCGCGGCGCTGCCGACCACCGGCTCGCCACGATCCGGCGCCTCGCCAATGGTGAGCGTAATCTCCATCTCCTCACCGTTGCGGATGACCGAAACGGAGGCCTCGCTGCCGGCCCTGATCCGGCCGACGAAGTGCGGAAGCTCGGAGGAGAAGTCGATCTCGTGACCGTTGATGGCTGTGATGATGTCCTGCTCGAGAATGCCGCCCGCTTCCGCCGGGCTACCGTCGAGTACCCGGGAGATGAGCGCGCCGCGGGGCCGATCGAGCCCCAGGGCCTCTGCCAGATTCTTGTCCACGTCCTGGATCATCACGCCCAGCCAGCCGCGGGACACCTTGCCCGACTCCTTCAGCTGGTCCACGACTTCCATGGCCACGTTGATTGGGATCGCAAAAGACACGCCCATGAAGCCGCCGGAATTGGAGTAAATCTGCGAGTTGATGCCGATCACCTCGCCATCCAGATTGAACAGCGGGCCGCCCGAGTTGCCTGGGTTGATCGCCACATCCGTCTGCAGGTAAGGCACGTAGTTTTCGTTCAGCTCAGTCGGCAACGAGCGTCCTTTGGCACTGACGATGCCGGCGGTCACGGAGTAGTCGAAGCCGAACGGCGAGCCGATCGCCAGAACCCACTCACCCACCTTGAGCTTCTCCGAGTCACCGAGCGTCACTTCCGTCAGGTCGTCGGCTTCCACTTTCAGCACCGCCAGATCGGACCTGGGATCGGCGCCAACGAGCTCGGCGTTCAGCTCCCGCCGATCGGAGAATCGAACCAGGATCTCGTCCGCACCTTCGACCACGTGATTATTGGTGAGGATGAACCCATCACCCAGCACGAAGCCGGATCCGAGTGAGCGCGGGCGACGGTAGTTGCGATCGCCGCGCTGGTCAGGCGGGAAAAAACGGCGGAAGAACTCATCCAGCTCTTCGTTTCGGCTTCTGGGCCGGTCGGCGCTGGGTTCTTCCGGCCGCCGGACGGTGCTGATGTTGACGACCGCGGCGGCGTTGTCTTCGACCAGCTGAGTGAAGTCCGGCAGATCTCTGGCTGCCGCAGTTGCCGGGCTGGCCGCCAGCAGCAGGCCAACAGCCATCGCCAGCAGGGTGGAGGAAATCGGTAAAAAGCTCTTCATGCTACTAGTGTCTGTTACTGCCTATTGCTGTTTTTCGCTACCTGTTGCGGTCGCCTTCCGAGGGCTATCGCTACGACTGCTCGCTGGCAGGCAGCCCCGATTCCGGACCTACCCTTTCCTGCGTCAGCTGCAGCGATCCTGCTGCGCGGCGGCCGAGCTGGCTGGCAAGGATCAACGAGGCAACCATACCGCAGCCGAACAACACAGGGCCAAACCCGCTGGCGGCAAACGCGCCGCCGGTGGTCACGCTCTCAAGCAATGCCCAGGCGCCCAACCAGGCAAGTGGCGGACCGAAAACGGTCATGCTTGCTGAGGTCAGCCCGGCTGCGGTGACCGACAACCGGATCTCGTCGCCAGGCTGCCAGCGGCTCGATGCGATCTGCAGCTGACTCGCCTGCCGACGGGTCAGGCAGCCGCTCCGGCTGCAGCCGCCGCATGGTACGCCCACCTCGATGGTGGTGCACCCATCTTCGACGGTCCGGACCACGCCAAGGCGGGTCAGCTGCCTCGTTTTCATTGGTACCGGATGGACTGAGCGATTCGCTCCGCGGTGCCGGTCGGCAGCTCACCGACCAGCGTCACCAGATGTGCCTTGGCCTGCGGCCCTTCAGTCAGATGGGTGACCGCAACCGTTGCCCCGTTTCTGGACACCATGTCGGCGGCACCGGCAGGCGGCATGTCCTCGATGAACACGGAGAATGCGGCCAAACCGTCGGAGAACATCATGGTGTTGACCAGCTTGTCCTCTCCCATGGTGCGACGCGCATGGGCGCTCGACAGGATGAACCCTTCCGGCAGCCAGCCGGCCTGCCAGCGGCTCTCTTCGAGCACCGGGATCGAGGGCTGAGAATCGAGCGTGAAGTTGCTCACTTTCGCCTGCTCACGGGCGCCGGAGGGTTCCAGCGCTCTGGGGTCGACGTCGTCACCGATCACGATCGAGCTGAACTGGAAAATCTCCAGCGGGTTTCCTTCCGAATCGATGAGCTCAGATTTCAGCAGCAGCCGGGATTCCTTATCCAGCCAGAGCCGATAGCCGAACCGATCCTGATCCCGCGGCAGCACCGCCAGCCGCACGGCCTCCCGATCGGCGACCCGATCTTCACCGAAAAAGCGCAGGCCGTAATAATCGGAGATGCTGTCGTAGCGGCGGACGAAAGACCGCGCGAACGGTCCTGCCGGCAGGTTGGCTTCGAGGCTCAACAGATCGTCGCCAGGCATCAGGATGCAGACCACCTCTTCGCCCCGGCGAACGATCTCCCGAGGCGCACCGTTCTGATGAATCAACCGCTCGTGCTGCACGCCGTCGATGACCATATGCACGATCCGCAGCGACGCGAGCTCCGAGCCGCTGTAGAAGCTGAACACCCCGTCATAGCTGACGTTGTTGAAAGCCTCGTTCATGTCCGCAAGCCAGGTTCTCGGCTCGCCATCGGCGGCTGATGCCGCGCCCGCCCCGGTGAGGGAGAACGCGAGCGTCAGGGCAAGGAGAAGTCGCACGTTCAGTCCCGCTCGTAGGCAACCATTCGCGCGAAGCCGAGGCCCGGACGATCCATGCCGATCTGCTGGTAGTGACGCACGATGTAGGCATCGGTGCGATCCTGATCCGAATCGGTCACCTCGGTAGAGAGCGCAACCGCGTCGTAGAGCGACTGCTGCTGGGCGTTGAGCGGCGGCTCAGCCTCAACGGAGGTCGCCGCAACAGTGGTGGTTGGCGTCGATTGCTCGAGGCTCGAGAACCCCAGGAATCCCACTACAACCGCCAGCGCCACCGTCGCCGCCACGGCAACGGGCGTCCAGCGCCGGTTTGCGGCGGTAACGGCCGACGGTTCTCCGGTCACGATCGCTGCTTCGTCGGGGTCGGCGGTCGTCGCCTCGTCCCCTTGAGCCTGCAGCTCGGCCCATACCCGCTCCCGCATGGCCACGCTCAACGAGGTCATGCCACCTTTACCGCTTTCGCCGCGCATGGTCGCGCCAATGAGGTGGTAGCGCTCCCAGCTGGAGGCCAGCAGCTCGTCCCGATTCATCTCGTCGAGCACGCGACGCAGTTCGAACTCGTCCGCCTCGCCGTCGATGACGGCCGACAGTGATTCTTTCAGCTTCTCTGACATGACTAGCTGCTTCTCATCTGCAATTGAGTTGGTGTGTGTATCTCGTTCATCCCCTCTCTACCTACTCTTTCTACTTACCGGTTCTACCCGTTTCCCGACCCTGCTCATGCCCTGCCGGCTTCGCGTCGGGTAATCAGGGGTGCGATGTGCTGATCAATGCTCTCCCGAGCCCTGAAAATCCGGGAGCGTACGGTGCCGACCGGACAATCCATAATCTCCGCGATCTGCTCGTAACTCAGACCATCAAACTCCCTGAGAGTTACAGCCGATCTCAGATCGTCGGGCAAGCGACCAATCGCCTCATCGATGGCGGCTGACAGCTCATCCCTGGCCAGCGCCGATTCCGGACTTTCGCCTTCCTTTAAGAGGTCGGCCCCGTCCATGAACTGAGCGTCTTCCACGTCCACATCCGTGCCCGGCGGCCGCCGGCTTCTGGCCACCAGATGGTTCTTCGCCGTGTTGATGGCAATCCGGTAAAGCCAGGTGTAGAAGGCGCTGTCGCCGCGAAACCGGGGCAGCGCCCGGAACGCCTTGATGAACGCCTCCTGAGTGACGTCTTCCACGTCCTGCGGATCACGCAGATACCGGCTGACCAGATTGAGAATCTTGTGCTGATACCGCGCGAACAGCAGATCGAAAGCCCGCCGGTCACCCTGCTGGACTCGTCTGACAAGTTCTTTGTCTGTATCTTTGGCCAATACCCGGAGCTCTGGCGCCTCGAACGGCCGGATATTCTGACGGCAGTCAGCCATTTATACTAGGGAACCTCAGAGCGCATCGAGCTACCAGTATTTGGACCGTAATCTGCCCAGATGTTCCGTAACAATTGGACGAACTGCGTGAAACAGTGCCGATTGGAACAACCCGCCAGTTTGCGGCCGGTCAGATGAGCCAGACGCTCGCCCGGCAGAAGGGAAAGACGTGACTCAACGATTCTCCACCGACGTGTTGGTGATCGGCGGTGGTGCCGCCGGCCTATCGGCCGCCCTGCACCTGGCGGATCACGCCCGGGTGACCGTGCTCTGCAAGGGCGGCCTGGAGTCCGCCTCCTCGCACTGGGCGCAGGGCGGCGTTGCCTCGGTCATCGATCCGGAAGACAGCATCGAGGCCCACGTACGGGACACCCTGGTTGCCGGCGCCGGTCTCTGCGACGAGGCAACGGTCACCCAGGTGGTCAGCGGCGGGCCGCGGGCCATCAATCAGCTCGGGCGCTGGGGCGTGAACTTCGACGCCACCGACAACGAGTTTCATCTGACCCGGGAGGGTGGTCACTCGGTGCGGCGGATCCTCCACGTGGCGGACGCCACCGGCAAGGCGATCACCGAAACCCTCACCAAAAACGTGCTCGATCACCCGAACATCGATCTGGTGAACGATCGCGTCGCCATCGACCTGATCAACCTGAACAAGTTCGGCCGCTTTCCGAACCGCTGCGCCGGCGCCTACGTGCTGAACCGCACCAGCGGCCATGTCGAGCTGTTCCAGGCCCGCTTTGTGGTGCTGGCCACCGGCGGCGCCAGCAAGGTTTACCTGTACACCTCGAACCCGGACAGCTCCACCGGCGACGGCATCGCCATGGCCTGGCGCGCTGGCTGCCGGGTGGCGAACATGGAGTTCAACCAGTTTCACCCGACCTGCCTGTTCCATCCGCACGCCAAATCGTTCCTGATTTCCGAGGCGGTCCGCGGCGAAGGCGGCGTGCTCCGCCTGCCGAACGGCGAACGCTTCATGACCCGATTCGACGAGCGCGGCGAGCTGGCACCCAGGGACGTGGTTGCCCGGGCGATCGATCACGAGATGAAACGTCTGGGCGCGGACTGCGTCTACCTCGACATCTCGCACCGGCCAGCCGAGTTCATCCGCACGCACTTTCCGACCATCGCCGCGCGTTGCGAGGAATTCGGCATCGACATCACCAAAGACCCGATACCCGTCGTTCCGGCCGCGCACTACACCTGTGGCGGCGTGCTGGTCGATGCGACCGGCGCCACCGACGTGCCCGGCCTGTACGCGATCGGCGAGGTCAGCTGCACCGGCCTGCATGGCGCCAACCGGCTGGCCAGCAACAGCCTGCTCGAGTGCCTGGTGTTTGGCGAAGCGGCAGCCAGAGACATCCGGGCGCATCTGGACGACGCCCGCGTGGAAGCAGAGATCCCGCACTGGGACGAGAGCCAGGTAACGGATTCGGACGAGGACGTGATCATCGCCCACAACTGGGACGAGTTGCGCCGCTTCATGTGGGACTACGTCGGCATCGTCCGAACGGACAAGCGGCTGCAACGGGCGCAGCGGCGCATCGACCTGCTGAAAGCGGAGATCAACGAGTACTACAGCCACTACCGGGTCAGCAACGACCTGATCGAGCTGCGCAACCTGATCACCGTCGCCGAGCTGATCGTTCGCTGCTCCCTGGCCCGCCAGGAGAGCCGCGGCCTGCACTTCAACCTGGATCACCCGGAGCTGCGCAGCAAGTCGACCGACACCATCCTGTTTCCGGGGTACGGAGATCAGATCGACGTGCTGCGGCCGGTCGCCAGCTGAGCATCGAAGCCACGGCGCCTGAGCGCCGCCCACCGTGATGCCGTGACCTCATCTCTGAACACCTGCAGGCGACGCCCGTCGGCTGCCCTCAGGCAGAGCAGATACGAGCTCATCCACACCGGCTGCCAGCCGTCCAGCTCCAGCGCGTCCTGCCAGCCATCCGTGTTCCGGCGTGCCGAGCGAGCCAGCCAGAGCACCGCCAGGGCTAGACCCGTGCTCCCGAACCAGTACCAGCCGCAGCTGCACAGCAGCAGCATCTCGAGGCTATTGCAGACGGTTCGCAGCCGGATCACCGGCGCGCTCAATCCAGCTTCAGAAAGGTGCGCATCCGACCGATCAGCACCTTCAGATCGTCCGGCGGCGCGGTGCGCTCGAGCAGCCACTCGTGGGCGTCCATGTCGTCGTAGTCGAGCAGCCGCTCGTAGTCGAGCTTCAGCGGTTCAGGCAGCTCGGCGAAACACCCTTCCACAAATGGCTTCAGCAACAGCTCCAGCTCCAACAGGCCACGCCGGGATCGCCAGCGGGCCCGCTCCAGGCGCGCGTCGGCGGTTGGGGGTTGTTCGCTCATCGATGCTCCTGTTCGCGGTTGTCGGCGTTGAAGGCGGCTGCAGACGGACGTGTCTACTGCGGATAGAGATCTGAGCGGGTAGTATGCCTGCAGGAGACGTTTAGCGGGGACCAGCGATGCTCAGAGAGCGCTGGCAGACATACGCCACAGAGGCGTCCGGCACCTATGGGCCGGGCGCTGCGCTGATCGAGACGCTGCAACCCTTGAGCTTTCAGGGCGCGGACGTCGTCAACTTTCTGCAGGGCTACCTCACCATCGACCTGGAGGGCCTGGTTGAGGCCGAGCCGCGGATGACGGCCCTGACCAACCTGAAGGGCCGGGTGGTCGCCACCGGCTGGTGCCAGCGCCACGGCAATGAGCGGATCGACTGGCTGATCCATGCCGAGCTCGCGGAAGCAGTCAGCACCTTCATGGCCCGCTATCTCGCCTTTTCCAAAACCGAGCTGGTCGAGCTGGCGCCAGACCACCTGACGCTCGGGGTGATTGACGCAGCGGGCAACGCCAGCGCCCGACTGATCACCAGCGATGAGGCCCTCGAGGAGATCACGCGCAGCCATCAGCCCATCGATCCGGGGCTCTGGTACGGCGCCTGCATCGATCAGGGCCTGGTGCTGATCGGTCCGGCAACGACAGAGACCTACCTGCCACAGATGATCGGCCTGGTAGAGGCCGGGGCCGTAGACTTCGACAAGGGCTGCTACCTGGGCCAGGAAGTCGTCGCCAGAGCGCAGCACCGTGGCGAGGTGAAACGCCGGCTGCAGCGGCTGGTCGGGGTGGGTGAGGCCATCGCGCCCGGCACCCCTGCCCTCGACGCAGACGGCCGGGAGGTCGGTCAGATCGTGCTTTGCGAGGCGCCGCAGTGCCTGGCCGTGATCCGCCAGCCGGCGGCATCAACTTACCAGGTCGGCGATCAGCAGCTGGAGGCTGCCGGTTAGTCCTTGAGGGAAGGCCGATAGAGCAGCTGAATGCTCGAGAAGTCGAGCCGCCCCGCGTCGTTCTGCTGCTGGTGAATCCGGTACAGGTTCTTTGCCAGCGAGCCCATGGGTACGGAGCTGCGTGAGCCTTCCGCCGTGTCCATGGCGAGCCCCAGGTCTTTCGTCATCAGATCCGTCAGGAAGCCGCCTTCGTAGCCTCGCGAGGCGGGCACGCCGTCCATCACGCCCGGAAACGGGTTGTACACGTTGAGCGACCAGTTGCCGCCGGAGGACTGCTTCATGACCTCCGACAGCACGGCCGGATCCAGGCCGTTTTCGACGCCGAGCGCCAGCGCTTCGGCAGTCCCAGCCATATGAATAGCCAGCAGCATGTTGTTGCAGATCTTGGCAATCTGCCCAGCGCCCGACTCGCCGGCATGAAAGACGTTCGCGCCCATCACGTCGAGCAGCGGCCGGGCGCGATCGAGCGCCGCGTCGCTGCCGCCGACGATGAAGGTCAACGTCCCGGCCTCGGCGCCCGCCGTGCCGCCTGAAACCGGCGCATCGAGCATTTCCAGCCCCTGCTCCCGGGCACGGGCCGCCACGGTTCGAGCGCTGTCCGGGTCGATGGTGGAGCAGTCGATCAGGAGCGTGTCGTCGGCGACGTTGGCGAGCACACCGGCTTCGGCCTGACCATCGGCGCCCAGGTAAACCTCCCGAACGTGCCGCCCCGCCGGCAGCATGCTGATGATCACATCCTGATTGGCGGCAAGCTCAGCCACCGACCCTGCAGCCGCAGCATCAGGCACGCTGCCCATGAGCTCCGGGGCCACGTCGAAAACCGTCAGCGAGTAGTCGGCGGCCGCCGCGCCGAGGTTGCGCGCCATGTGACCACCCATGTTGCCGAGGCCGATGAAACCGATGCGGGTCATGCGTTGTTCTCCAGGTCGTGCAGGGGATTACGTCCCCAGGGCTCTTCGAAGTGATCGAGCACGTAGCCTTCCGGCAGCGACTCGAGATCGCCGAACTGCCAGTCCGGCTGGTTGTCTTTCTCGATCAGGAGCGCGCGTACCCCCTCACTGAAATCGTGGTTGTCCGCACAGTGCGTGCCGACGGTCATCTCCAGGCGGAAGCTGTCTGCCAGGGTCAGCTCCCGGGCCCGGCGAACCTGCTCCACCACGATGCCCACCGTCGTCGGGCAGCCCCGCCCCATGCTGCCGATCGCCTTGTCCACCCAGGCGGACCTGCCCGCCATGCTCCGTACGGCAGCCGCAGCACTCAGAAAACCCGCATCCGCATTGAGGTCGTCGCTGACCGCGCCGAGCTCGGTAGCCGGCAGCTCCGGCGCGTCGAGCCCGGCCAGGAAGGTCGAGATCAGATCCCGGTCGCTCGCCTGGTCACCGCTGAAGGACAGGGCCGCGATCGCGTCGACCAGCCCCTCCAGCTCGGCACGGGCAACGGCGTGCGTGCCGATACCCGCCAGCATGGCATCACCGCCGTTCAGATGTGCGCCGGTCATGCCGATGAACAGCGCCTGGTGCTCGGGCATGTTTTTCAGCAGCCAGGTGCCGCCAGCATCGGGAAACAGGCCGATGGTGACTTCCGGCATGGCGATGCGCACGTTTTCGGTGACCACCCGGAAATCAGCGGCGCGAAAGATACCGAGACCACCGCCCATGATGACGCCGTGCCCGAGCGCAACGAGCGGCTTCGGGTAGGTGTGCAGCCGGTAGTCGAGTCGGTACTCACGCTCGAAAAACTCATACGGATACTCGTCGACCCGCTCTCCGGCTTCATGGTTGATCTGCATCGCCCGGTACAGGGCCTGGATGTCACCACCCGCGCTGAACGCCCGCTCGCCGGCGCCGGTGAGCAGAACCGCGACGATCGAGTCGTCTTCTGCCCAGCGCGCGAGCACCGGCGACATCTGATCGATCATCTCCAGGCTCAACGCGTTCAGCGTCGCCTGAGAGTCCAGCCGTGCTTCCGCCACAACGTGGCCGCCGGCACTCGAGTGCTCGAAGAACTTCACCAGATCGCTGCTCACTGAAACTCCCCCTGTTGCTGCTGTCCGGCTGTGGTCAGCCGTTCACCCATTGCGGATCGCGCTTTTCCAGAAACGCGTTCACCCCCTCAGCCTGATCCTGCGTATCGAACAGGTCGACGAACGCTGCCCGCTCTACGGCGTAGGCGGCTTCGATGTTCCCAGCCCGTGCTTCCTGGATCAGGGACTTGCAGGCGGCAACCGCCGGTGGGCTCTGCCTGCCGACATTCGCGGCAAGGGCCATGGCCCGCTCCAGCGCCTCGCCGGTGCCGACCACTTCTTCCGCCAGGCCGATCTTCTCCGCCGTTGCCGCATCGATGCGCTCGCCGCAGAGAATCATCCGCTTCGCCCAGCCCTCACCAACCAGCCAGGCCAGGTTCTGGGTGCCGCCCCCGCAAGGCAACAGCCCTACCGTGGCTTCCGGCAGGGCCAGCTTGCTCTGAGTTTCGACGATCCGGATGTCACAAGCCAGCGCACACTCCAGCCCGCCACCCATGGCGAAGCCGTTGATGGCGGCGATGCTGACACCGCGAAACCCGGCAAGCGCTTCGAAGGCGCGGCCGAACAGATCGGACATCTGACCGGCTACGGCCTTGTCTCCCGAGGCAAACAGATTGAGATCAGCGCCCGCAGAGAAGAACTTGTCGCCCTCACCGGTGATCACGAGCGAGTAGATTTCCCGGTCCGCGTTGCAGTCGCCAATCAGCGTCTCCAGTGCAGCCAGGCTCTCTTCGTCCCAGGTGTTGGCCGGCGGGTTGCTGATGGTTATCACCGCCGTATTGCCCTCGGTTGTCACCTTGAGCTTCTCGGAAACTGAATCAGGCACGACTGACCTCCCCTACCTAATTTCCTGCAGGCAACTCCTGCAGATTAATTGATTGCTCAACGCCCGCCCCCCGGGTGCCGTCAGGCCACATCGAACCAGTCGATGGGCTCCTGTCCATTCTGCACCAGATAGGCATTGGCATCCCGAAAATGATTGCAGCCGAAGAAGCCGCGATGGGCAGATAGCGGCGATGGGTGCGGTGAGCTCAGCACGCAGTGTCGGGCTCGATCCACCTGTGCTCCCTTCTTCTGTGCGTAGCTGCCCCAGAGCAGGAACACGAGATGCTCACGCTCTTCGTTCAGGCGGGCGACGATGGCGTCGGTAAAGGTCTCCCATCCCCTGCCCTGGTGCGAGCCGGCCCGTCCCCGCTCCACGGAGAGCACCGCGTTCAGGAGCAGAACGCCCTGCCGCGCCCAGGGCTCCAGACAGCCGCGCTGGCCATCGAAGCGCCGCGGCTCGTCCGGGTACTCGGCGCTGATCTCCTTGAAGATGTTGAGCAGCGACGGCGGTATCGGCACGCCGGAGCGGACCGAGAAACACAGGCCATGAGCCTGACCCGGCCCGTGGTAGGGATCCTGACCGATCACGACCACCTTCACCTCGGCCAACGGCGTCGAGTCGAGCGCCGCAAACATCTCCCCACCTGGCGGGAAGATCTTTTTCCCGGCCCGTTTTTCCGCAGCCAGGAAGGTACGCAGGTTCTGCATGTAAGGCTGGTCGAACTCCGGCAGGAGCGCAGCCTTCCAGGAAGCTTCGAGCCTCAGCCTGTCCTCAGTCATCGCCTCCGTCCTGAGGCGAGCCGGGCAACGGACGCATCAGCGGGAACAGCAGCACGTCGCGGATGGACGCAGCATCGGCAAACAGCATCACCAGCCGGTCGATCCCGAGCCCTTCACCGGCGGTCGGCGGCAGCCCGTACTCGAGGGCGCGAATGTAATCCGCGTCGTAGCCCATGGCCTCCGCATCGCCCTGCTCCCGCGCCGCCACCTGCGCCTGGAAGCGCTCGGCCTGGTCGACGGGGTCATTCAGCTCCGAAAAGCCATTGGCAATTTCCCGCCCGCCTATGAAGAGCTCGAAGCGATCGGTTACCCGCGGATCTTCGTCGTTGCGTCGCGACAGCGGCGAGATCTCCGTCGGGTACTGGGTGATGTAGGTCGGCTGCTCGAGCCGTTCCTCGACCTGAGCTTCAAAGGCCGCTTCCAGGCGCTTGCCCCAGCCCCAATCTTCTTCCACCGGCACGTTGGAGCGGTGCAGGAACTCGGTCAGCACGGCCTCGTCCTTGACCTCCTCAAGCGAAAGATCCGTGAACCTGGCCACCGATTCCGCCATGGTCATGCGTGCCGATGGCTGGCTGAAGTCGAGCTCTACCCCCTGCCAGCTGACCGGCTCGCCGTTGGCGACCCGCTGGGCGATGTGCGCGAGCAGCCTGTCGGTGAGCTCGATCAGATCCTCGTAGTCGTGGTACGCCCAGTAGAATTCCAGCATGGTGAACTCCGGGTTGTGCCGGGTGGACAATCCTTCGTTGCGGAAGTTGCGGTTGATTTCGAACACCCGCTCGAAGCCACCGACGACCAGCCGCTTCAGGAACAGCTCCGGGGCCACCCTGAGGTAAAGCTCCAGGTCCAGGGTGTTGTGGTGGGTGATGAACGGCTTGGCCGTCGCACCGCCCGGGATCACGTGCATCATGGGGGTTTCGACCTCCATGAAGTCTTCGGCGAGAAAGAACTCGCGAATTGCTGTAATGATCGCGGAGCGAACCTGAAAAACCCGACGCGAGTCCTCGCTCATCATCAGGTCCACGTAGCGCTGTCGGTACTTGGTCTCGGTGTCCGTCAGGCCGTGGTACTTTTCCGGCAGCGGCTGCAGCGTCTTGTTCAGCAGCTCGATCTGCTCGGCGTGCACGGTAAGCTCGCCCTTGTTGGTCCGCATCAGCTTGCCGCTGACCGCAACGATGTCGCCCAAGTCCCAGAGATCGTTGAATGCCTGGTAGGCGTCGTCGCCGACGTCGTTCTTGCGGATGTAGCACTGGATCTGCCCTGAGGTGTCCTGCAGGGTGATGAAGCTCGCTTTGCCCATCACCCGGCGCAGCATCACGCGCCCGCACACGGATGCCGGAATCGCCTCACTTTCCAGCGCTTCCTTGTCCTTGTCTGCCGCCAGCGCCTGCAGCTCGGCTGCATGCGCGCCGCGACGGAAGGCATTCGGGTAAACACCGCCGGTGCCTTCCAGCCAGCGGCTGGCCTTGTCGCGTCGGTTGGCAATGATGTCGTTGTCGTCGGTCATGTCTGCTCGCGTGCTCTGACTCAATCTGGCTTCCGGCCTCTGGCTAGAGACCGGCCTTGAGGCTCGCCTCGATGAGGTCGTCTATGTCCCCGTCCAGGACGTTGTTCGGGTCGGTCCGTTCCACCTGGGTTCTGAGGTCCTTGACTCTGGACTGGTCGAGCACGTAGCTGCGGATCTGGCTGCCCCAGCCGATGTCCGCCTTGTTGTCCTCGATCTCCTGCTGCTCCGCACGCCGCTTCAGCATCTCCAGCTCGTAGAGCTTTGCCCGCAGCTGCTTGTAGGCTTTGTCCTTGTTCTGATGCTGAGATCGCTCGCTCTGGCACTGCACAACCGTGTTGGTCGGCAGGTGGGTGAGGCGAACGGCCGAATCGGTCCGGTTCACGTGCTGACCGCCCGCGCCGCTGGCCCGATAGGTGTCCACCCGCACATCTGCCGGGTTGATGTCGATCTCGATATCGTCCTCGATCTCCGGCGAGACGAACACCGACGCGAACGAGGTGTGCCGTCGGTTGCCGGAATCGAACGGTGACTTCCTGACAAGCCGATGCACACCGGTTTCCGTTCGCAGCCAGCCGAACGCGTACTCGCCGCTGATCTGCAGCATGGCGCTCTTGATGCCGGCCACCTCGCCTGGCGACGCTTCCGTCACCTCGGTCTGAAAACCCCGCTTCTCCCCCCAGCGCAGGTACATGCGGAGCAGCATCTCAGCCCAGTCCTGCGCTTCCGTGCCGCCGGAGCCAGCCTGGATCTCCACGTAGGCGTTGACGGGATCCATCTCGCCCTGAAACATGCGCCGGAACTCGAGCCGGGCCAGATCCTTCTCCAGCGCCTCGAGGTCTGCGGCAACCTCATCCAGAGCGGCAGCATCCTCTTCTTCCGCTGCCATCTCGGCAAGCTCGGAGGCATCGCTCAAGTTCTCTGCGAGGGTCTTCAGGACGCCGACGATGGCTTCCAGCTGGGAGCGCTCTTTGTTGAGCGTCTGGGCTCGATCCTGATCGTCCCAGACGTTCGGATCCGCCAGCTCGAGATCGACCTCTTCTAACCGGTGCTGCTTGTTTTCAAAGTCAAAGATACCCCCTGAGCGCAACGTCGCGCGCACTGAGGTCTTTGATCTGGTCCCGGATCGAGGTTATTTCGGCCATTGTCGGTCTTATTTTGGGGGTTCGTGAAAGCGCGCCAGTTTATGCCAAGTCAGGCAAGCGGCGCCAGATGCTCGACCACCAGCTGCAGGGTAACCCGGTCGCGGTACTCGTTCGCCTCCAGCCGGTAGGCTGCCAGCACCTGCTCGGTGCCGCTGAGCGCCGGCTGCTGGAAAGCGATGGCGTCGAATAACCGCTCGCCTTTCTTCAGCACCATCTTCAGGTGCCGCTCGCCGACCACCCGCTGGCTCACCAGCTGGAAGCGGTCATGAAACAGCGGCTCCGGGAACTGTTGCCCCCAGGGGCCCGCTTCGGCGAGCTGATGCGCCATCTCCAGGGTCATCTCGTCGACCGTCAGCTCACCGTCCGATTCGATGACCGGCGATAACGCGTCCGCCGGCAGGTGCTCGGCAACCATAGCGTCGAAGACTTTTTCGAAGCGCGGGTAGTGCACCCGTTTGATGGACAGGCCGGCGGCCATGGCGTGCCCGCCAAAGCGGATGATCAGGCCCGGGTAGCGGCTCGCCACGTGATCGAGCACATCCCGGATGTGCAGGCCCGGCAGCGACCGGGCAGAGCCTTTGAGCTCGTCGGGCGCCGCATCACCCGCTTCGGCGAAAGCAATCACCGGTCGATGAATCTTCTCCCGCAGGCGCCCGGCGACGATCCCGACAATGCCCTGGTGCCAGCTGGCATCGTAGACGGCCACGCCGAACCGACCTGCCACCGACTGATCGTGGGAAGCGACGATCAGCTCGGCGTCCTGCACCATCTCCTGCTCCAGCGCCCGCCGCGCCCGGTTCAGCTCATCCAGCGCCGTCGCCAGGTCCCTGGCCTGGTTCAGGTCGGTTGCCAGCAGGCACTGAATGCCGAGGGTCATGTCGTCGAGCCGGCCCGCCGCGTTCAGCCTGGGGCCGATGGCAAAGCCGAGGTCCTGCGCTGAGAGCCGCTCCATCCGTCGGCCGGCAATCTCGCACAGGGCCCGGATCCCCGGCCTGGCACGGCCGCCGCGAATTCGGCGGATGCCCTGGCTGACCAGGACCCGGTTGTTGCGGTCCAGCGGCACCACGTCAGCCACGGTGCCCACCGCGACCAGATCCAGCCAGTCCGCCAGGTTGGGGATCGGGCGCGCGTCGAACCAGCCGCTGTCTTTCAAGCGGGCGCGCACCGCGCCGAGCACGTAGTAAATGACGCCAACCCCGGCCATGGCGTGGCTCTCGAAGTCGCTGCCGCTGAGCGTGGGGTTCACCAGCGCGTAGGTGTCAGGCAGCGTCTTTCCCGGGAGGTGATGGTCGGTAACAATCACGTCCACGCCTGCCGCTCTGGCGCGGGCGACACCCTCGATGCTGGACGTGCCGTTATCAACCGTAACGATCACGGCCGGCTCTTCAGCCAATGCCAGGTCGACGATCTCCGGCGACAGGCCGTAGCCGAACTCGAATCGGTTCGGCACCAGGAACGACACACGCTGCGCACCCATGGCTTCCAGCAGTGACACAGCCAGCGCCACGGAGGTGGCGCCATCCGCATCAAAATCGCCGACGATCAGGACGTGCTCGTCGCTCTGCACGGCGCTGGCGAGCCGCTCGGCCGCCTTATCCACATCCGGCAGCGACTCAGGGCGGGCCAGAGCGGTTAGATTTCGATCGAGCTCGGCGGCGCTGGTGAGTCCGCGGCTCAGGTAAATGCGCTCCAGCAGCGGCGGCAGGTCCCGAGCATCAGCGATCGTTCCTGCCGGCACCGGGCGGGGAACGATTCTCGGTGCCGTGCTTTCGCTCATTCTTCGCTCAGATGCTCGACCCGGATCCGGCGGATGTCTCCGACCACCTCCGGCAGCTCCTGAACGGCCTGCAGCGCGGCAATCATCACCGACTCCCGCACTGGCCGGGTCAGAATGATGATGGGCACCCAGGCGTCTTCTGTCTCGTCGTGCACCGCCTGCTCCTTCTGAATGGCGGCCTCGATGGAAATCTCGTGCTCGCTCAGGAGCGTCGCCACCTTGGCGAACACGCCCGGCTTGTCGAGCGACGGTATGCGCAGGTAGAACCCGGTGACCGCCTGCTCGATGCCCCGCAGGCGAACCTCGTTGGTGTCCAGCATGACCGGCAGGTCGGGCCGATGGCCACGAGCGATGTCGACCAGATCTCCTGCCACCGAGGAGGCCGTCGGCAGGGCGCCGGCGCCGGCGCCGTAGTAGAGGGTATCGCCGGCAGCATTGCCGTTCACGACCACCGCGTTCATCACGCCGTTGACGCTGGCCAGCAGCTGAGATTCCGGGATCAGCGTCGGGTGCACGCGCATCTCGACCCCATCCGCGGTGCTTCGGGCCAGGCCCAGGTGCTTGATGCGATAGCCGAGCTGACGGGCGTACTCCAGGTCCTCTACCGTCACCTCGGAGATCCCTTCGGTGTAAACGGCATCGAAGCGGTAGCCGATGCCGAACGCCAGCGCGCCGAGCACCGTCAGCTTGTGCGCGGCGTCTATGCCTTCGACGTCGAAGGTGGGATCCGCTTCCGCGTAGCCGAGTGCCTGGGCGTCGGCCAGCGCCGCCTCGAAGCTGGCGCCCTGCTCCGCCATGGCGGTGAGTATGTAGTTGGAGGTGCCGTTGATGATGCCAGCCAACCAGCGGATCTGGTTGCCCGCCAGCGATCGGGTGACCGCGCCGATGATGGGGATGGATCCGGCCACGGCCGCTTCGAACGCCAGCTGACCCTCATTCGCAGCCGCCAGGGCAAAGAGCTCATCGCCGCTGGAGGCGAGGATGGCCTTGTTGGCCGTCACCACCGCGCGCCCTTTGCCGAGCTCGGCGCGCACCAGGTCGAGCGCCACCCCCTCTCCGCCGATCAGCTCGACGATCACGTCCAGCGACTCGTCCTCCGTCACCGAGGCCAGATCCGTCGAGAACTCGGCGCCAAGCAGATCGACGCCGGGTTTGGCGCTGCGGCTGGCCACGCGAACGACCTCGATCGGCCTGCCCGCCTGACTGGCGATCCGCTCGCCGTTTTCCTTCAGGAGCGTGAGCAGGCCCTGGGCCACCGTGCCGAGGCCGCAGATGCCGATTCTCAGAGGCGCGGTGGGGTCGGAAGATGAAGTTGGCAAAGACGCCTCCCAGGCAGAGCCCAAGAATGGGCAAGGAGGCGCATTTTAGGGGCCGGAGGGCTAGATGCCTATAGCTTGCGCCAGCTGATCCGCCGGCAGGTAGCCAGGCAGCAGCCGACCGTCCTCGAGGACAATCGCCGGGGTGCCGGACACGCCCACCTCGTGGCCAAGCTCGTACTGCTCGGACACCGGGTTGGCGCAGTCGATGTCAGGAATTTCCTGCCCGGCCTTGAGCGCGGTGATGGCATCGTTCGGGTCCTCTGCACACCAGGCCGAGACGATCTTCTGGTAAGCCCGGGAGCCGACGCCAGCCCGCGGATAGGCCAGGTAGCGAACCTCGACCCCCAGCTCGTTCAGGCGCGGCACTTCCTGATGCAGCTTGCGGCAGTAACCGCAGTCGACGTCCGTGAACACGCTGATCACCGCTTTGCGCTGGCCACTCGGTGCAAACACCACCATGTCTTCCACATCGAGAGACGCCATCAGCGCCTGCCGCTTCTCCACTCGACCCTGCTCAGCCAGATTGATCAGATCGTCGTCGCCGAGCTCGTAAAGATCACCGGCAAACAGGTAACGACCGTCCTCGGTGCCGTAGAACACCGTGCCGCCGCTCAGCTCCAGCTGATAAATGCCCGGCAAAGGCGAGGGGCTGACCCGCTCGATGGGGATCTCCGGCCGCAGCGCTTTCAGCTTGCTGACCAGCGCCTGGCCGCCAGTATCGGCTATGGCGCCTGCGGCGCAGGCCAGGGCCAGGGAGGCCACAAGCAGCTTTTTTGTCCAGATTTCCAGGGTGTTGGGGGCTGTCATGGGGGTTTCCTTCTGCTCCGGCCATTCGACCACGTTGAGGCTGACTCGTTCATGAACCAGTTCGGTTTTCAAGCAAATTGTCAGCTGACTCCCTGAGCCGTACTGCCGCTAGCCGCGCGGGTGATGGGTGCTGTGCAGGTCTTTCAGCCTGGCTTGCGCGACGTGAGTATAGATCTGCGTGGTACTCAAGTCTGCATGACCGAGCATCATCTGCACCGCCCTGAGATCGGCACCATGGTTCAGCAGGTGCGTCGCAAAGGCGTGCCGCAGGGTGTGTGGCGAAATGTCGCGCTGGATGCCGGCGACGCTCGCGTAGCGTTTCACCGCGTGCCAGAACGTCTGTCGGGTCATGGCTCTGGCCCGATTGCTCGGAAAGATCACGTCTGTCGTCCGCTCACCGAGCAGCACCGGCCGGCCGTCGGCAACGAAGCGGATCAGCGCCTCCTGAGCAGCCACGCCCATGGGCACGAGGCGTTCTTTGCCGCCTTTGCCGATCACCCGCACCACCCCCTGCTGCAGGTTGACCGCGGATGTGGTCAGCGACACCAGCTCTGAGATCCTGAGGCCCGAGGCGTAAAGCAGCTCCAGCATGGCCCGGTCTCTGAGCCCCAGCGGCGTGTCCAGATCCGGGGCCGCCAGCAGCCGTTCCACCTCCGCCTCCGACAGCGTCCCAGGCAGGGGTCGCCCCAGCTTGGGGGCTTCCAGGTGCGCGCCAGGATCTTCCGGCAGGCGGCCATTGGCGGCAAGGTGTCGATAGAAGCCTTTGATGCAGGACAACCAGCGGGCCGATGATCTGGCCTTGTAACCGGCCTCGAAGCGCTCCGCCACGACCCTGCCGAGGTCCGCTTCCGTCGCCGCAGCCAGCGACTTCCCCTGCTTCTCGAGCGCTCTGGCGAGGAACCGGAGGTCGCGCCGGTAGGCGGCGAGCGTATGCTCCGAGAGCCCTCTTTCCAGCCAGATGCCGTCCAGATACTCGTCAATCAGCGGGTCGCTCTCTGCCGCCTCGCTCATCTGCCCACCTGCGGCACACCGGCTCGCCTCATACCACCCGATACGACAGATTCTGACAGGATTGGTCGCATGTAAATCTGTTGTAACAGCACCAATGAATCGGCTCTATCTGATTGAATAATAATGACTTTTTGTCGACCTAAAAAGTTGGCACGCGGACTGCATTACCTGGGCTGTCGAACGGTAATGGAACGCACGGTGCCTCGAGCACCACGCACCAGTTGTCCCCCTGGTCCGTTGCCCGAGGCATGATACGCGGTTTCGTCTCTCTGCCGAGTATCTGGCAGCGAAAGCTGCCGACGACCAGCTTACTAGGTGACTCTCTCTCCCTCCTTGGTCCCAACACGCCTAGTAAGCTGGTTCCCCCTCTCTCCCTCTCTCAGTTTCCGAGATGCGAATACAGAACCGGCCCCAATAGGGGCCGGTCGTTATTCGGAGATCAGCAGCGACTCCAGGACAGAGTCGGGCTGCGGTTACCACCGGCAGTTCTCTCGATGAAAACTGCGGGTAACTCGCTGCAGGCGGGTTAGACCTTTTCTTTGATGCGGGCGGCCCGTCCGGAGCGCTCACGCAGGTAGTAAAGCTTGGCCTGGCGCACGTCGCCCCGGCGCTTCACCTCAATGCCGGCGATCAGCGGGCTGTGCGCCTGGAAGGTGCGCTCGACACCCACACCGTGGGAGATCTTGCGGACGGTGAACGCGGAGTTGAGGCCGCGGTTACGCTTGCCGATCACCACGCCTTCGAAAGCCTGCAGGCGCTCCCGATTTCCTTCCCGGACCTTCACCTGGACCACGACCGTATCACCCGGTCCGAACTGTGGAATGTCCGCCTTCTGCTGCTCGTTTTCCAACGCTTCGATGATCTTGTTTCTGCGCACGACTCTTCCTCAGTCACTCAATTCTTGTCTAGTTCTCGGCTCTGACCTCTGCAGCCAGCCCTTCAGCGAAGAGCTCCGCCAGCAGTTCCCGCTCCAACGCGCCGAGCGGTCTGGCCGTCAGCAGATCGGGCCTGGCGAGCCAGGTCGACCGCAATGCCTGCTTCAGGCGCCAACGCCTGATGGCCGCGTGGTCCCCGCTGGTCAGCACCGCCGGTACCTGCCGCGACCCGGCAATTTCAGGGCGCGTATAGTGCGGGTAATCGAGCAAACCATCAAGGTGCGATTCCTCTACCGCGGACGCCGAATTTCCCAGCGTTCCGGGCAGATGACGCGCTACCGCGTCCATCACCACCATGGCGGCCAGCTCACCACCACTGAGCACGTAATCGCCGATGGACACTACCTGGTCCACCGTGTCGACGACGCGCTCGTCGATGCCTTCATAGCGACCGCTCAGCAGTATGAGCCCAGGCCGCTCGGCAAAATTCTTTACCATCTGCTGGTCCAACTGCTCTCCCTGCGGAGAGAGATAGACCACCGGCGCCTCGATGCCCCGGCTGCTTGCGGCCGCTTTCGCTTCCGCGATGGCAGCGAGCACGGGCGCCACCATCATCACCATCCCGGGACCGCCGCCGTAGGGGCGATCGTCCACCGTCTGGTGTCGGTCCGCCGTGTGCGACCTGGGGTCGAACAGGTCCAGCGAGACGATGTCCTGCTCGATGGCCCTGCCAAACACGCCGATCCGGCTCGCCGCGCTGATCATCTCCGTCATGATGGAGATTACGCCGAACCACACGGTCAATCCGCCTCAGCTGCCTGCCAGTCGACGCGAATCAGCCCGGCATCCACTTCCAGCACGTACTCGGCATGGAACGGGATCAGCACCTCGTCTCCGGCGGCCGGCTTGATCACCAGCACATCGTGCGCGCCGGTCTCGATCAGGCTGTCTACCCTGCCGAAGCTCTGCCCGTCCGCGTTCACCACCTCGGCGCCGATCAGATCGCGCCAGTAGTACTCGCCGCTTGCCGGCTCCGGCAGGTTGGCCTCCGCAACACCGATCAGGAGGCCCTTGGCAGCTTCCGCATCGTTTCGATCGTCGATGCCGGCAAGCTTCGCCACGTATCCCTGCTTGTGCGGCCGGATGCTCTCGACCTCGGCCTGCCGCCAGCTTGACTGCTGCGACTGCTCGGCCAATTGCCAGGGCCCGTAGCTCTGAATGTTCTCTTTAGGGTCGGTGAAGGATGCGATGTGCACCCAACCCTTGATGCCGTAGGGACCCTGTATCCGGCCCACCACGACCATATTAGTGATCAGGCGCTGGCCGCTGCCGGCTCTTCCGCGGCTGCCGGCGCCGCTGCGTTCTTGCGTGCCTGCTTGATCAGGTTCTTGACCACGTCAGTCGGCTGCGCCCCAACGCCAAGCCAGTAGTCGACCCGATCGAGGTCCAGGCGCAGCATCTCGGAGCGACCTTTGGCGACCGGGTTGTAGAAGCCGACACGCTCGATGAAGCGGCCATCACGGCTCGCGGTCCGGTCTGCCACGGTGATGTGGTAGAAAGGATTCTTCTTGGAGCCATGGCGGGCTAGTCGAATCGTAACCATCTGGTTTCTCAGTAGTTTTCGTTGGGATTGAAAGGCGCGGTATTGTACGGATTCCGGGGGGTGTTGCAAGGGGAATCAATACCCTCCATATGGCGCTTAGAGCCCGTTTTTTGGGGGTTCCTGGTGGTTTTGGGTTTCGGGAGACTGGCGCTCGGCTGTCGCGGAGATGCTCACGGGGACGCTCGGGTGGCGCTTCGCGCCGAACCCTCCGTCCATGGGCGCTCAGGCGGGGCACATCCCTGTGCCCCGACTGCCCCTTAGAGCACCTCCGCGACAGCCGATCACCAGTCTCCTGACCATCCTCCCAGACTCCAAAGTCAGCCGCTGATTGAAGATGGACGCCCCTTCCCCACCACTTTCAGCGGGTGGAGGCACCAGGAACAACGGTGGTTCAAGAACCCAGCAAATCAGCGCGATCGCGCAATTCTAGCGAGGGAATTCGAGAGGGTGCTGCTGCAGGGGTGCTTTCGGGTGCGTCTGAGGCCAGGGATGGCCGAAGCCGAGCGCCCAGGGATGGGCTTGCAGCGTCACCCGAAAGCACCCCTGCAGCAGCGCCCTACCGAGCAACGCCACCCTAGGATTCACCCGGTCAGCGTTGCGGAAATCCGGGTGGGGGCTTCATCCCCTGCATCCCCCGCATCATCTTCTGCATCCCCCCCTTCCGGGTCACCTTCTTCATCATCTTCTGCATCTGCTTATGCTGCTTCAGCAGTCGGTTCACATCGGTGATCTGGGTGCCGCTGCCGGCGGCGATCCGCTTCTTCCGGGAGCCGTTGATCACGTCCGGGAAGCGCCGTTCGTGCGGGGTCATGGAGTCGATGATGACGGCCATCTGAGTGAACGCGCTGTCGTTGACCTGCGACTGAACGTTCTGCGGCAGCTGGTTCATGCCGGGCATCTTGTCGAGCATGCTGGTGATACCGCCCATGTTCGACATCTGCGCGAGCTGATCGCGGAAGTCTTCCAGGTCGAACTTGTTGCCACGCTGGATCTTCTTCGCCAGCCGCGCGGCTTTCTTCTTGTCGACCTTACGTTCCGCTTCCTCGATCAGGGTGAGCATGTCGCCCATGCCGAGGATCCGGGACGCCAGCCGGTCCGGATGGAAAGGCTCGAGCGCATCGGTGCCCTCGCCCATGCCGATGAACTTGATCGGCTTGCCGGTGATGGTCCGGACGGACAGCGCCGCACCACCGCGGGCATCGCCATCTGCTTTCGCCAGCACCACGCCGGTCAGGTTCAGCGCGTCGTTGAACGCCTTGGCGGTGTTGGCTGCATCCTGGCCGGTCATGGCATCAACCACGAACAGGGTCTCGATCGGGTTCAGCGCCGCCTGCAGGCCCCTGATCTCCGTCATCATCTCTTCGTCGACGGCCAGCCGACCGGCGGTGTCCACCAGCAGCACGTCGGCGAACTGGGTCTTGGCTTCTTCCACCGCGCGAGCGGCAATGTCCAGCGGCTTTTCCTCGGCGCTTGACGCAATGAAGTGCGCACCCACCTCACCGGCCAGCGTTTCCAGCTGGGCGATGGCGGCCGGGCGATAGACGTCGGCGCTGACCACGGCCACCTTCTTCCGCTCCCGGTCTTTCAGCAGCTTGGCAAGCTTGCCGACGGTGGTGGTTTTGCCCGCGCCCTGCAGGCCGGCCATGAGCACGATCGCCGGCGGCTTGGTTGCCAGGTTCAGCGCGTCGTTGGCTTCGCCCATGACGCGGACGAGCTCAGCGTGGACGATCTTGATGAACGCTTCGCCCGGGTTCAGGGCGCTGGAAACGTCCTGACCAACCGCACCGGCGCGGACCCGATCCGTAAACTCCTTGACCACCTCCAGGGCGACGTCCGCCTCGAGCAGGGCCATGCGGACGTCCCGAAGCGCATCACTGATGTTCTCTTCGGAGAGTTTGGATTTGCCGGAAAGGCCTCTGAGGGTATCGCTCAGGCGATCGGAAAGGCTCTCAAACACGGAATACCTTCTGCACTCGCAGTTCTAGAAGCGCGGCATTATAGCGGGAACCGCCCTGCAAAGCGGAAGCGCCCTCGGCAGCCCTTGGGAAGAGCCAGGCGATGTGCCAAACTCGGCCGATGGTATCCACTCTCGCCGCGGTCACTTCCACAGTGGCTGCCGCTACTTACCTCACCGGCTCTCTGCTGCAGGCCCGTCGCTATCGGGAGAACGCCCAGGGCCCGAGTCTCGGCTCGGACGATGACGCTGCGCGAGCCGGAAGCAGAGCCCTGATCGGCTTGGCCATCATCGGCGCGCTGCTGCACGCTTTCGGCAACTATCAGGTCATCTGGAGCGACGGCTACCTCAACCTGGGCATCACCACCTCAGTCAGCCTGGTGTCCTGGATCATGCTGGTCTTCGTCCTGCTGGCAAGCTTCCGACTGCCTCTGGCGAACCTGCTCGTCCTCGTGCTGCCGTTGGCGGCACTCGGCGCTCTGCTGCTGCTGGTGGCACCAACAACCGAGGAGCTGCCGACGGCCCGCCTGTCCGATCCGCTCATCTGGCACATCATGATCTCCATCGTTGCCTACAGCATCCTCTTCATGGCCGCCTGCCAGTCGGTGTTGCTGGCGGTGCTCGAGCATCGCCTCAAGGCCAAGCGGACGCTCAAGCTCCTGAAGCTGCTGCCGCCGCTGCAGACCATGGAGAGCCTGCTCTTCGGGCTCCTGTGGACGGGCATCTCCGCCCTCACCTTCGCCATCGGCAGCGGCTTCCTGTTTCTGGACGACATGTTCGAGCAGCGGGTGGTGCACCACACGGTGCTGGGGCTGGCCAGCTGGGTGCTCTACGCCGCCCTGCTCGCCGGCCATCGGCTGTTCGGCTGGCGCGGCACCACCGCCGTGCGCTGGACGCTGATCGCCTTCAGCCTGCTGCTGCTTGGCTATCTGGGCAGCAAATTTGTCATCGAGGTGCTGCTGGAAGGCTGATGTCCGACCTGCCCGACTATGTTCTGCTGGCACTGATCGTGCTGCTCACCGTTCTCTCGGCGTTCTTCTCGAGCTCCGAGACCGCCATGATCGGCCTGAACCGTTACCGGTTGCGCCACCTGGTGAAGGAAAAGCACGGCGGCGCCAGGATCGCCAACCGCCTGCTGCGACGACCCGACCGCCTGCTCGGCGTCATTCTGCTCGGCAACAACCTGGTGAACTTCATGGCCGCGAGCCTCGGCACCGTGATCGGCATCCGCCTTTTTGGAGATGCCGGCGTGGTCGTCGCGCCCGTGCTGCTGACCATCTACTTTCTGATCTTCGCCGAGGTGGCGCCGAAGACCGTGGCCGCGCACCGACCGGAACCCATCGCCTTCACCGCCGGCTACGTGCTGGAACCGTTATTACGCCTGTTCTACCCGATGGTCTGGCTGATCAACAGCGTGGCCAACAGACTGGTGAAGCCGTTCCTGCCGCGTCACGACGAGCAGGAGGACCACCTCTCTGCCGAGGAGCTCAGGACCGTGGTGAACGAGGGCGTGAGCATGCACGATCAGGGGCAGAACATGCTGCTCGGCGTGCTCGATCTGGAGAAGGTCACGGTCAACGACATCATGGTCCCGCGCAGCGAGATCATCGCCGTCGATATCGACGACGATCTCGGCGACACCCTGAACCTGCTCGGCGCCAGCCAGCACACCCGGCTGCCGGTCTACAAAGAGAACATCAACAACATCATCGGCATCCTGCACCTGCGGCGGCTCGGCAAGCACCTGCCGCGCACCAGCACGGCGGAACCGCTGACCCGATCGGACATCATGCAGCTGACGGACGAGCCCTACTACGTGCCGGAAGGCACACCGCTGCACACCCAGCTGATCAACTTCAAGAAAGAGCGCAAACGGATCGCGCTGGTCGTAGACGAGTACGGCGACATTCAGGGCATCGCGACGCTGGAAGACATCCTCGAGGAGATTGTCGGCGAGTTCACCACCGATTTTGCGGCCAGCATGCCGGAAATCAGCCCCGCCGACGATGGGACCTACCTGATCGACGGCATGGCCGTCCTGCGCGATATCAATCGGGCACTGGGTTGGGACCTGCCGACCAACGGGCCGAAAACCCTGAACGGGCTGGTCCTCGAGCACCTGGAAGCGATTCCGGAGAACAACCTCTGCATCCGCCTCGACGACTACCTGATCGAAACTCTGCAGATCAAAGACAACGTCATCAAGACCCTGAAGATCGCCCGCGCCGCCTGATTGCCGGCGCCCTGTGAGCGCCGGCGGCTCAGGTCAGGCTTTCCAGCGCCGGTTCATGGCCGAGATGATCGCCATCAACGAGGCCGTGATGGTGTTTCGCGACAGGCCGGCACCGAAGCAGCGCCCACCTTCATCATCGATCGCCAGCAGGCAGATCGCCTGAGCGTCCTTGCCCGTGTCCAGGGCATGCTCGTGATAGTCGACGATGTTCAACGGTTCGTTCAGGGTTTCCACCAGGCCGTTCACAAAGGCCTCGATGGGACCGCTGCCCTCGCCGTCGATGGTCACGACCTGCTCCGAGACCACCACCCTGGCAACGATGCGCTGATCGTCCTCACGGCCGGACAGCAGATCGTAGTCCTGAAGCTGATACGGGCCGGACTCCACTACGTACTCTTTCAGCAGGGAGTCGAGAATCTCGTCGGACTTTACCTCCCGATCGAGCTGCTCGGTGAGTTGCTGCACCAGGCCGGAAAACTCCACCAGCATCTCGCGCGGCAGCGAAACGCCGTGGTGCTCCTCGAGGATGAAGCCGACGCCCCCTTTGCCGGACTGGCTGTTCACGCGCACGGCTTCCTTATAGGAAGAGCCCACGTCTTCCGGATCGATGGGCAGGTAGGGAACCTCCCAGTGATCCCGATCCACCTTCGCCATGCCTTTCTTGATCGCATCCTGATGCGAGCCGGAAAAGGCGGTAAACACCAGGTCCCCTGCGTAGGGGTGTCGCTCTGGCACCGCCAGCTTGTTGATCGTCTCCACCGTTTCCCGAATGCGCGGCATCTCGGTGAAATCGAGCTGCGGGTCCACACCCTGGCTGAACATGTTCATGGCCATGGTGACCACGTCGCAGTTGCCCGTGCGCTCACCGTTACCGAACAGCGTACCTTCCACCCGCTGCGCGCCCGCCATGAGCGCCAGCTCCGTTGCGGCCACACCGGTGCCGCGATCATTGTGGGTGTGCAGGCTGACCACGATCCGCTCCCGACCCGGGAAGTTGCGGCAGAACCACTCGATCTGATCCGCGTAGATGTTCGGCGTTGCCATCTCCACCGTCGACGGCAGGTTGATGATGATCGGCTCCTCTTCCGTGGCGCCCCAGGTGTCTGCAACCGCAGCTGAGATCTCCACCGCAAAGTCGAGCTCGGTGCCGGTGAAGCTCTCTGGCGAGTACTCGAAGGTGATGTCCGAGTCGAGCGAGGCCAACCCTTCCTTCACCAGCTCTGTGCCCTTCACGGCCAGATCGATGATGCCCTGGCGGTCCATGCCGAACACCACGCGCCGCTGCAGCTCGGAGGTGGAGTTGTAGAGATGGAAGACGACCGAAGGTGCGCCCTGCAGCGCCTCGACGCTGCGCTCGATCAGCTCTTCCCGGGCCTGGCAGAGAATCTGGATGGCAACACCTTCCGGGATGCGGTCCTCATCGATGATCCGGCGGATGAAGTCGAAATCGGGCTGCGAGGCTGCCGGGAAACCCACTTCCACCTCGGCGAAGCCGATCTCCAGCAGCAGGTCCCACATGGCAAGCTTTTCGTCCACGTTCATGGGGTCGATCAGGGCCTGATTGCCGTCCCGCAGATCGACGCTGCACCAGCGTGGGGGTTGCGTGATGACCTGGGACGGCCACTGCCGGTCGCTCAGGTCGATCGGCTCGAAGGGCCGATACTTGTGGAACGGCATCCGGTTTGCCGCTCGTCCTGCTTGTACTTGCTCGCTCATGTCGTTACTCCGCGACTTGTCTGCGCAATGCGGTTGGACAGCACGGACAACGTGCCGTCTGAGCCTCTCGGCTCTTTAATCTGTTCTGGGTTCGGGTGGGCCGTCCAGCCCTTGTGAATAAATATACGCCGGCTAGACCGGCAGCAGTAGCAGCAGTCGGGTGGCGCTGGCCTGGGTGGCAGCGCGGGAGTAGCGGTATGTGGTCTGTACGTTCACGGGCCGCACTATAGTCGGATTTCACGCCTGTGCAAAGGTATGCCGGGTGCACCGGTTCACGAATTGCCCGCATCACCGAACGCAGGCTCGATCGCTGCGGCAGCGCGCTTGGCCTTATCCACCGCAGCCTCGATGCTGTCGGCCAGCGCCAGCGCCACGCCGAGGCGCCGCTCGCCGCGCACTTCCGGCTTGCCGAACAGCCGGATCTGGGTATTTTCCTCGGCCAGCGCCGCCTCGAGATTGCCAAAGCGTACGTCCGCCGAATCGCCCTCGACCAGCAGCACCGCGGACGCCGCCGGTCCGCGTTGGGCGATGTTGGGGATCGGCAGGCCGAGGATGGCTCTGGCGTGCAGAGCAAACTCCGAGAGGTCCTGGCTGATCAGGGTGACCATACCGGTGTCGTGCGGCCGGGGGCTGACTTCAGAAAAGTAGACCTGGTCGCCCTTGATGAAGAACTCGACGCCGAACAGGCCATAGCCGCCGAGGGCGCCGGTGACCTGCGCCGACACCTCCTGAGCCTGCGCAAGCGCCGCCGGGCTCATGGCCTGCGGCTGCCAGGACTCCCGATAGTCACCCTTCTCCTGACGGTGCCCGATCGGGTCGCAGAATGAGACCCCATCGCGATGCTGCACCGTCAGCAGCGTGATCTCGTAGTCGAAGTCGACGAAACCCTCAACGATCACCTTGTCCGCGCCGCCTCGAGCGCCTTCCTGAGCGTAAGTCCAGGCCCCCTTCGCATCTTCAGCGCTACGCACGGTGGACTGACCTTTGCCGGACGAGCTCATGACAGGTTTGACCACGCAAGGCACGCCAACTTCGGCAATGGCGTCGTCATACTCGGCTTCAGTTGCAGCGAAGCGATACGGCGAGGTGAGCACGCCGAGCTCTTCCGCAGCCAGCCGGCGAATTCCCTCACGGTTCATGGTCAGCCGCGCCGCTCTGGCCGTTGGGATGACCCGCTGGCCTTCCGCCTCGAGCTCGAGCAGCTTGTCGGTGGCGATGGCCTCGATCTCCGGCACCACCAGATCAGGCGACTCCGCCCGGATCACCGCCTCCAGCGCCTCCGCATCGAGCATGTTGATCGCATGGCTGCGGTGCGCCACCTGCATGGCCGGAGCGTTGTCGTAGCGGTCCACGGCAATCACTTCCACGCCGAGCCGCTGCAGCTCGATCACCACCTCTTTGCCCAGCTCGCCGGAGCCGAGCATCATCACCCGGGTGGCGCCCGGTGCACCCGGCGTGCCGACGACCACGCTCATACCAGATCCGCCGCGTCCTGCACGGACAGCCCCTGCATGAAGCGCTGGGCATTTTTCCAGTAGCCCTCGGCGCTCATCTTCAGCCCGGCAACCTGCTCATCGCTAAGGGTCTTCACCACTTTCCCCGGTGCGCCCATGACCATGGAGTTGTCGGGAATCTCCTTGCCTTCGGTGATGAGCGCGTTTGCACCGATCAGGCAGTTCCGACCGATCTTCGCCCTGTTGAGGATCACGGAGTTGATGCCGATCAGCGAGTTATCGCCGATCTCGCAGCCGTGCAGCATCACCTGATGGCCGACGGTGACGTGCGAGCCGATCACCAGCGGGATGCCGGGATCGGTGTGCAGCACGGAGCCGTCCTGCACGTTGGAGTACTCGCCGACGGTGATGAGGTCGTTGTCACCCCGGAGCACCGCGTTGAACCAGATGCTGGCACCGCGCTTCAGCAGCACGGAGCCCATCACCATGGCGTTGTCTGCCACCCAGTAGTCTTCGCTTTCGGCCTGTACCCTTCGATCGTCCAGTTGCAGCAGCACGCTACGTCCCCTTCTACATGTTCGTTACATGTGCTGCTAACAGCAGCGCACGAGAATTGGGCATAGTAGCCAAAGGGGGACTGAGAACAACACCCGCAAAGCCAGGCAAGCGCCCGGCAGCAAAGAACAGCGAGCAAATTGAACAGGGTCTGAATGACTACCCGACTACCAGCTTTTGAAGTGCTGGTGGATATGGCTCGCAACGATCCGGAAGGACTCGAGACGTTGCGTCGTTCTCTCACGAACGCCGTCATCGCCACAGCAAGCAGCGAAGATTCCCGTCGCCGCCTGAAAGGTCTGCAGTTCCGTGTGGATCTGGAGCGCCGGCGTGCGCCCACCGCGCTGGCAGCCACCATTCGCATCTCGGAAATGATGTGCCGTTCCCTGGCCGATCTGCACGCGTCCTTCGTTACTCCGGTCGACGCTGAGCAGAACCTGGCGCCAGGCCAGTCAGCCGTGGACAACGTGGTGCCGTTTCCCCGTCGCTGACCTCACGCCAGCCGAGGTACACTCGACCCTGTCTGACTACCCATCGATACGACCATGAAGTTCTGCAGCGACTGTGGTGGCAGCATCAGCAACAAGGTGCCCGCCGGAGACAACCGGGAACGCTTCGTCTGCGATGCCTGCGATCTCGTTCACTACATCAACCCGCGCATCGTCGCCGGCTGCCTGCCGGTGTGGGAGGATCGGGTGTTGCTCTGCAGGCGCGCGAACAGCCCGCGCGCCGGCTACTGGACGCTGCCGGCAGGATTCCTCGAGAACAACGAGACCATCACGGCTGGCGCGACCAGGGAGACCCTGGAGGAAGCCAACGCGGAGGTCGCCAACCTGGACCTCTACACGATCTTCAGCCTGCCGCACATCTCTCAGATCTACCTCTTCTATCGCGCGGAGATGACCTCGGCCGAGTTTTCGCCCGGCTTCGAGTCACTCGATGTGGCGCTGTTCAGCGAGCAGGAGATTCCCTGGGAAGAGCTGGCCTTTCCGGTTATCCGGCAGACCCTCGAGCACTACTACAGCGATCGACCGAGCGGCGTGTTCCCGGTGCGGAGCGCGGACATCATCGTCGACCGCGACCCGCGAAGCTTTCGCTGACCAGTGACTGAACCCTCCCGGCGTCAGCCGGGCTTCAGGCGGCGGTCAGCGACTTCAGCAGGGCTCGGGTAGCACCGCGGTCATCAGCGTTGAGCGCAAACTCCGAAACGGCAAAGTCCGTGACTCCGGCCTCCCGCAACCGCTCGATCTGCTCGCCGACCTCGACGGCAGAGCCAACGATCGCCAGCTCCGCAGGGCCCGCCACCCCTTCCCGCTCGAACATGGCGCGATAGGAAGGCAGGCGGCCATACATGGCCAGCGACTCGCCGATGCGCTGGCGCACCGACTGCGGATCCTCGGTCACGCAAACCGGCAGGGTGGCAATGATGCGCGGAGCCTGCCGTTCGGCAGACTCAGCGGCTGCCCGGATCCGCGGCGCGATGTGCTCGCTAATGGTCTTCGGGCCGACCCAGGCCAGCGTTGTGCCATCCGCCAGCCGCCCGGCAACGCCCAATGCCTGGGGCCCGAGCGCAGCGACGACGACCGGGACGGACACCGGGCGCTGAAACAGCTCCGCCTCGCAGGCCAGCGTTTCGCCCCGGTAGGCAACCTTGCCCTCGCGCAGCAGCGGCATGAGGATCGACAGGTACTCGCGCAGGTGGCGGATCGGCTTCTCGAAGCCGATGCCGAGCTGCGCCATCATGACCTCGTGGGAGAGGCCGATCCCGAGCGTCAGGCGCTCGCCGATGGCGCCCGCAGTGGTCGCAGCCTGACCGGCAAGCGTCATCGGGTGTCGCGGGTAGGTGGGCACGATGGCGGTGCCGAGCTCCAGATCAGGGACGGCGTTACCCACTGCCATCAGCACGGTCAGCGCATCGAAGCCACCAGTGGGGTGCTCGGCCAGCCAGTAGCTGGCGAAGCCATCTGCCGCCGCTCGCTGCGCGTCATCGACGATGCTGCTGACCGATGCCCGCTGCACCAGCCCGGTGCCGTTGATTCCTATCCGCATGATCCTCCCTCCCTCGGTTGTCAGAGCACCCGCCTGGCGTTCTGGAACAGGCGCAGCCAGGGGCCGTCTTCAGCGCCCCAGCTCGGGTCACGCCAGGCGTTCTGCCAGACCGGAAGACCCGTTCCGGGTGCGGCATCATCGCCAGCACCCTGCCGTCAGCGCCGAGCACGCCGGCAAGCCCTTCCGCTGCCCCATTCGGATTCGCCGGGTATCGTTCGGTTGGCTGGTGATGGTTGTCCACGTACTGGCAGGCAATCTGAGCTGACTGTTGAAATCTGGCTGCAGCATCGGCGTCCCGGAACTCCGCGCGACCTTCGCCGTGCGCAACCGCCACCGGCATGACGCTGCCCGACATGCCATCGAGCCAGGGAGAATCGCTCTCGTTGATCCTGAGCAGCACCGTGCGCCCCTCAAACTGCTCCGAGGCGTTTCTGACGAAGCGTGGCCAGTCCTCCGCGCCCGGAATCAGGCTGGCGAGATGGGCCAGCATCTGGCAGCCGTTGCAGACGCCGAGCACGAGCCGATCCGATTCGAAGTAGCTGGCGAAGGCGTCCCGAACCGACTCATGGAACAGCACGCTTTTCGCCCAGCCGCCGCCACCGCCGAGCACGTCGCCGTATGAGAAGCCGCCGCAGGCAACCAGAGCCGGGAAGTCCGCCAGCGCAACCCTGCCGGCCACCAGATCGCTCATGTGCACGTCCACCGGCGTGAAGCCGGCGCGCTCGAAGGCGGCCGCCATCTCGATCTGGCCGTTGACGCCCTGCTCGCGCAGCACCGCCACTTCAGGCCGGGCCACACCGATGTTGAATGGTGCCGCCGGATCGAAGGTCAGGCTGCTGGAAAAGCCGGGGTCGTCGGCGACGATCTGCTCGAACTCCTGATCAGCGCAGGTGGGGTTGTCCCGCAGCCGCTGCAGCCGATAGCTGAGCTCGGCCCACCGCTGCTGCAGCGTGCCCCGATCGGATTCGAACCGTAGCGCGCCGTCATGCTCGATCCTGATCTGCTCATCAGATCTGGGTCGGGCGATCAGCTGATGGGAAATTCCATCGAGCACCGCGCTGACCTTGTCGAGGTCGGCTTCGCGCACCTCGATCACCGCGCCGAGCTCTTCAGCGAACAGCCTGGGCATCAGCTCAGCGCCGGCCACCGAGATATCCAGGCCGGTGCGCCCGGCGAACGCCATCTCCAGCAGCGTAATCAGGGCGCCACCGTCTGAGCGGTCGTGATAGGCGAGCAACAGCCCTTGCGCCCGCAGGGTCTGTATTGCTTGGAAGAAGCGGGCAAACAACGCCGGGTCATCCAGATCCGGGGTATCGCTGCCAAGCGTGCCGAACACCTGCGCCAGGCAGCTGCCACCGAGCCGATCGCGGCCGTTGCCCAGATCGATCAGCAAGAGGCAGGTGTCGGGCTCGCTGGCAATGACCGGCGTTGCGGTCGTGCGTGCGTCCGCTACCGGCGCGAAGGCGGACACGATCAGCGTCAGCGGCGACACCACTTCCTTGTCTGCCCAGCGGGTGCGCATCGACAGGCTGTCCTTACCGACAGGAATGGCGATGCCGAGTGCCGGGCAGAGCTCCATGCCGACCGCACGCACCCCTTCGTAGAGCGCCTGTTCCTGAGCGTTCTCCCCTGCCGCGGCCATCCAGTTTGCGCTCAGCACCACGCGCCGCAGCTCGGGTACATCGGCCGCGGCCAGGTTGGTCAAGGCTTCGCCCACCGCCATGCGGGCGGAGGCCGCAGGGTTCAGGGTCGCCAGCGGCGAGCGCTCGCCCATGGCGAAGGCTTCCCCTTCGTAGCCCTGATAGCCGCTCAAGGTCACGGCCAGGTCCGCAACCGGAACCTGGTGCGGGCCAACCATCTGCTCTCTGGCGACCAGACCTGTGATGCTGCGATCACCGATGGTAATCAGAAACTGCTTGCTGGCCACCGCGGGGAAACGCAGCAACCGATCGATTGCCTCGCCAAGGTCCACCTCGTTCGCAGCGAACCCGCTGCCGGTGATCTGCCCCGACTCAAACCGTCGTGTCATCTTCGGCGGCTTGCCGAACAGCACCGACAGCGGCAGGTCGACGGGCGCGTTCCCGAACTCAGGATCCCGCACCTCGAGATGCATCTCCTCCGTCGCCTCACCCACCACGGCATAGGGACAACGCTCCCGGGCGCACACCGCTTCAAAGGCTGCCAACCGGTCTTCGCGAATGCCGAGCACGTAGCGCTCCTGGGCTTCGTTGCACCAGATCTCCAGCGGCGTCATCCCTGGATCCGCGTTGGGGACCGCACGCAGGTCGATACGACCGCCCATACCGGCGTCCTTGACCAGCTCCGGCAGCGCGTTGGACAGGCCGCCAGCGCCCACATCGTGAATCAGCAGAACAGGATTCTCCGCGCCCATGGCGGTGCAGGCATCGATCACTTCCTGGCAACGGCGCTCCATCTCCGCGTTGTCACGCTGCACCGAGGCGAAATCGAGATCAGACGAGCTTTCGCCGCTCGACATGCTCGACGCGGCACCCCCACCGAGCCCGATCAGCATGGCCGGCCCGCCGAGAACCACCAGCCGGGTGCCGGGCTCGAAGCTCTCCGCGTGCACGTGCTCATCCCGCACCGTGCCCACACCGCCCGCAATCATCACTGGCTTGTGATAGCCCCAGACCCGTTCGCCGGCAGCGGCCTCAGCCGCCTCATCAATCATCTCGAAGGTGCGGAAGTAGCCGTTCAGCGCCGGGCGGCCGAATTCGTTGTTGAAGCCTGCGGCGCCGATCGGCCCCTCCAGCATGATGCTGAGCGCATCCACCATCCGCTCTGGCTTCCCGGTCTGCCGCTCCCAGGGCTGAGGGAACTCCGGAACGTTGAGGTGCGACGTGGTGAAGCCGGTCAGCCCCGCTTTCGGCTTGGAGCCCCGACCTACCGCGCCCTCGTCGCGGATCTCTCCGCCGGATCCGGTGGCCGCCCCTGCGTAGGGCGCGATGGCGGTCGGGTGGTTGTGGGTTTCCACCTTCATCAGGACGTGCGCCGGCTCGTCGACGTAGCCGTAACGATGGCTGTGCGGGTCGAGCAGAAATCTGGGCACGGTAGGCCCTTCGATCACGGCGGCATTGTCCGCGTAGGCCGAGAGGATGCCTTCGCCGTTGATGTGCGCATGCGTGTTGCGGATCATGCCGAACAGGCTGCGGCTGACCGAAGCGCCGTCGATCTGCCAGTCGGCGTTGAAGATCTTGTGCCGGCAATGCTCGGAATTCGCCTGGGCGAACATCATCAGCTCCACGTCGGTGGGATCGCGTTCGAGCTCCAGATAGGCGCCCACCAGATAGTCGATCTCATCATCCGACAGCGCCAGCCCGAGCTCGGTGTTGGCCTGGTTGAGCGCGGCGCGGCCACCTTCGAGCACGCCGACAGTGCTCAGCGGCTGCGGGCTCAGGGTCTCGAACACCGAGTCGAACTGGCCGCTCGTCAGCACCCGCTCGGTCATCCGGTCGTGCACGGCAGCGAGCACCACATCCACCCCGGCATCCGCCGGCCCGTCGACAAACCAGCGCACGCCACGCTCTACCCGCAGGACTTTGCCAAGATCGCAGATCGCGAAGATGTCGGTCGCCTTGCTGGACCAGGGCGAGATGGTGCCGTGCCGGGGCAGCACCACGCCGATCTCCGTGCCAACCGGCTCCGGCAGGCCTTCTTCCGGCCCGTAACGCAGCAGCGCCCGCGCCCTGCCGAGCTCTTCCTCGCTGAGCGGCGCCGACAGCGCCAGTAGATGCACGTACTCGGCGTACAGGTTGTCGAGCGCCACTCCGGACGATCCGATCTCGGCTTTCAGCTTGTCGAGCGCAAACTTCGAGCAGGCCGGCTGGCCGTTCTCGATCATCAGTTCCATTGGCTAGATCTTCCCATTTCGCTGTTCATCTGGTTCGTCGCGCATCGAAGAATCGGCTCAGCCTGCTCGCGCACTCCTCGGCCAGCACACCTTCAACAAACGCCAGCCGGTGGTTGAGACCTTCGAGGAGGCGTCCGTTGTCACCCCTGCTGACCAGCGCGCCACCCTTGGGCTCACGGGCGCCGAACACGACCTCCGCGACCCGGGCGTGGATCAGGGCGCCGGCGCACATGGTGCAGGGCTCGACGGTGACGTACAGCCTGGTGCCGTTCAGCCGGTAGTTGCCGAGGCGTTGCCCGGCTTCCCGCAGCACGTTGATCTCCGCGTGCGCGGTCGGGTCGTTGCTGGCGATCGGGTTGTTGAAGCCTCTTGCCAGCTCGCCATCCGGACCGACCAGCACCGCACCAACCGGCACCTCGCCGAGCTGCTCCGCTTCATCGGCCATCTTCAGCGCTTCGCGCATCCAGTGCTCGTGGTCAGGACCTGGCTGCGTCATTCCCACTCGATGGTTGCGGGCGGCTTGCTCGACACGTCGTAGACCACCCGGGAGACGCCGCTGATCTCGTTGATGATCCGGTTCGATACTTTCTCGATGAACTCATAAGGCAGGTGCGCCCAGCGAGCGGTCATGAAGTCGATGGTCTCTACCGCCCGCAGCGCGATGACGTCGGCATAACGTCGGGCATCACCCACCACGCCGACCGACTTAACCGGCAGGTAGACGGCAAAAGCCTGGCTGACGCTATCGTAAAGGTCGGCGGCCCGGAGCTCCTCGATGAAGATGGCATCCGCCTCGCGCAGCACGTCCGCCTTGGCTTTGCTCACCTCGCCGAGAATGCGAACGCCGAGGCCAGGACCGGGAAACGGATGCCGGAAGATGAGCGATTTTGGCAGGCCCAGGTGCAGGCCGATGTTGCGCACCTCGTCTTTGAACAGCTCTCTGAGCGGCTCGACCAGCTTCAGGTGCATGCGCTCAGGCAGCCCGCCGACGTTGTGGTGCGATTTGATCACGTGCGCCTTGCCGTGCTTGCTGGCCGCCGACTCGATCACGTCCGGGTAAATGGTGCCTTGAGCCAGCCAGGCCACGTCTTCGATCCGGTGCGCCTCACGATCGAAGACATCGATGAAGGTAATGCCGATGGCCTTCCGCTTTGCTTCCGGCTCTTCGATGCCGGCGAGCTTGTCGAGAAACTCGTCTTCAGCCGCAACGGTGACCAGATTCAGGCTCAGCGCGTTGGAGGGCGCAAACGCGGCTTCGACTTCCTCCCGCTCGTTTTTCCGCAGCAGGCCGTTATCCACGAACACGCAGGTCAGCTGATCGCCGATGGCGCGGGACAGCAGCGCGGCGACCACGCTCGAGTCCACACCGCCGGACAGGCCGAGCACCACTTTGTCGGTGCCCACGGTTTCCCGCACCTGCGCTATGGCGTCCTCGACGATGTTGGCCGCGGTCCACAATCCTTCACAGCCGCAGATCTCCCGGGCGAAGTGGCCGAGAATTTCCGATCCCTGCTGGGTGTGGGTCACCTCGGGGTGGAACTGCACGCCGTAGAGGCGCTTTTCCGCCCACTCCATGGCGGCGATCGGCGCAGACTCGGTGGCAGCGACCAGGGAGAATTGCGGCGGCAGGGTCACCACCTTGTCACCGTGGCTCATCCAGACCGGCAGCTCACCGCCGGCGCCGCCGTTCACCGGTGCCAGAAAGCTCTCCGCCTCCAGCACCTCGACCACGGCGTGGCCGAACTCGTGCACATCCGAACCCTGCACCTTGCCGCCAAGCTGCTCCGCCATGGCCTGCATGCCATAGCAGATGCCGAGCACCGGCACGTCCAGCTCGAACACCGCGTCCGGAATGCGCGGCGTGTCCTCCAGCGTCACCGTCTCCGGACCGCCGGAGAGAATCACGCCGCGAGGGGCAAACTCGCTGATGAACTCGGCGGGCGCGTCGTAGGGATGGATCTCGCAGTAGACGCCGGACTCCCGGACCCGTCGGGCGATGAGCTGAGTGTATTGAGAACCAAAGTCGACGATCAGCAGGCGCTGATCGTGAATATTCGATGCCATCGATTGCGGGATCCTGTCAGCTCAGCGGGTAGTTCGGGGCTTCTTTGGTGATGGACACATCGTGCACGTGTGACTCCGACATGCTGGCGGCGCTGACCCGGACGAACTGGGATTTGGTCCTCAGCTCCTCCACGTCCTCGCAGCCGGTGTAACCCATGGAGGCACGCAGCCCGCCCATGAGCTGATGCACGATCGGGCCGACCGGGCCGCGGTAAGCCACCCGGCCTTCCACGCCCTCCGGCACCAGCTTCCGGTGATCGCCTTCCGCTTCCTGGAAGTAACGATCCGAAGAACCATGCGATTCCGACATGGCGCCGAGCGAGCCCATGCCACGGTAAGACTTGTAGGTGCGTCCCTGGTAGAGCTCCACCTCGCCCGGCGCTTCGTCCGTACCGGCCAGCAGGCTGCCGAGCATGACCACGTTGGCGCCGGCGGAAATCGCCTTGGCGATGTCGCCGGAGTAGCGCACGCCACCATCGGCGATCACCGGCACATCTTCCTTGGCGGCCACCTCAGCCGCGGAAGACACCGCGGTGATCTGCGGCACGCCGATGCCCGTAACCACTCGGGTAGTGCAGATGGAGCCGGGGCCGATCCCCACCTTCACCGCATCAACCCCTGCCGAGAGCAGCGCTCTGGCGCCGTCCGCAGTGGCGACGTTGCCACCGATCACGTTCATGTTCGGGTAGCGCTGCTTGATCCAGCTGATCCGATCGAGCACCTTCTGGCTGTGGCCGTGGGCCGTGTCGACCACCAGCACGTCCACGCCGGCTTCGACCAGCGCCGCTACCCGATCATCGGTATCCGGGCTGGTGCCGACGCTGGCGCCGACCCGCAGCTGGCCGTGACCGTCCTTACAGGAGATGGGATAGGCCTGGGCCTTGGTGATGTCCTTGACCGTCACCATGCCCCGCAGCTCGAACTTGTCGTTGACCAGCAGCACCTTCTCGATCCGGTGCTCGTGCAGGAGGCTGGTGATGACCTCGAAGTCCGCGTCTTCGTCCGCCGTCACCAGCTGCTCTTTCGGCGTCATCACGTCGCGAACCAGCGCGTCCATCCGCCGCTCGAAGCGCACATCCCGCCCGGTGACGATGCCGACCAGGGCGTTGCCCTCGACTACCGGCACGCCGGATATCTTGTGCTCCAGGGTCAGCTCGATCAGCTTGGCGACCGTCTCGTCCGGACGGATGGTGATCGGATCGCGGATGATGCCGCTCTCGTGCTTCTTCACCGCCCTGACTTCGCGAGCCTGAGCTTCGATGGACATGTTCTTGTGGACGATCCCGATCCCACCTTCCTGGGCCAGGGCAATGGCCAGGCGCGCCTCGGTGACCGTATCCATGGCAGAGGACATCACGGGGATGTTCAGACGGATATCTTTGGTCAGCCGGGTCCCGAGCGAGACTTCTGAGGGCAGAACGTTGGAATAGGCGGGGAGAAGGAGAACGTCGTCGAAAGTGAGCGCGTCATCTGCGATACGCAACATTTGGGACTCCGCAAAACCGGCATTCTACCGATGCACCCCCATCTCATGCAAACCGAACCTGCAAATCCCGGCCGAATCTCGCTGCAGATCCTGCAGGAGAACACCTGAACTCGGGTAATATCCGCTGCATGAGCGCCATCCTTCCCCCAGAGACCGTGCTGAGCGTCAGCCAGTTGGCCCGACAGGCCAGAATTCTCATCGAGGAGCACCTAGGCGCCGTCAGCGTCGAAGGCGAGATCTCCAACTTCCGGCGCCCCGGGTCCGGGCACTGGTACTTCACCCTGAAAGATCAGGGCGCGCAGATCCGCTGCGCCATGTTCGCGGGCCGCAACCGGGCGGTTCGACTGCCGGTGCAGGACGGTCTGCAGGTTCGGGTGAGCGGTCGGGTCAGCCTGTACGAGCCGCGCGGTGATTTTCAGCTCATCGCCGACCGCCTGGAAGCGGCCGGCGAAGGGGCGCTGCGGGCTGCGTTCGATGCCCTGAAGGAGAGGCTCAGCGCCGAGGGACTGTTCGACGAGGCGCGCAAACGCCCTCTTCCCGAACATCCGCAACACCTGACCATCATCTCCAGCGCTTCCGGCGCTGCCCTGAGCGACGTGCTGCACGTGGTGGAACGACGCTTTCCGGGCCTGGCGGTGACCTTGATACCCAGCGCCGTCCAGGGCGACGGCGCCGAGGCGCAGCTGATCAGGGCGCTCGAGCGGGCCGGCGAGATGAGCACGGACGTGGTGCTGCTCACCCGCGGCGGTGGCTCTCTGGAGGATCTCTGGTCGTTCAACCTCGAGCCGGTGGCCCGAGCGGTTGCCGCCTGTCCGCATCCGGTTGTTTCGGCGATTGGCCACCAGACGGACTTCGCCATCACCGACTTCGTCGCCGATGTCCGGGCGCCAACCCCGTCAGCCGCCGCGGAGCTGATCACGCCGACCCGGACCGACCTGCTGGCGGAGCTCAACGGCCTGAAGTCCCGACTGAGCCGGGCGGTCGGCCAGGAGGTTCGCTACTCGGCTCAGGTGGTCAGCGCCCTGGCAGCCCGGCTGCAGGATCCGGCCACTCAGATCGCCCAGAAGATGATCCAGATCGATGAGCTGGAGCAGCGCCTGGTACGCAGCCAGGCAAACGCGGCTGCGGCACGATGGGCGAAACTGGCCAGCGCCCGTCGGACCCTGGGCCTGCTGGCGCCAGCGCGACAGATCGCCGAGCATGAGCGCACCCTTGCCGCCCTGGGTAATCGGCTGCTCGGCGGCCAGCAGCATCAGCTGCAGGCCCGGCAGCGCGCCCTGGCCGGCACCGCCCGGGCGCTGACCGCCGTCAGCCCGCTGAATACGCTCAGCCGCGGCTACGCGGTGCTGGCTCAGGAGACGGGCGCTGCCAAGGGCAGGCGCAGAACGCTGACGCGCGTGGCCGAGGCTGAAACCGGGAGCACGATCGAGGCGCTGCTGGCTGATGGCAGCCTGAAGCTCACCGTGACGGGCGTGGATACAACGCCTCCGCTCGCCGCACCGGATCTGGACGAACCACTCGAACCATAGCTGGAGAACGAGATGCTGAACCGGCTGCTGACAGCCTGCCTGTTACCACTGCTGACCCTGCTCGGCGGCGGCAGCCTGAACGCTGCCGAGAGCGTGCCGGGCGGGCTCTATCTGCACCCGCTGCCCGACGACGCGGTCAGCGTTCGTTATCGGGACCAGCCGGTGCTGATCTATCGGCAGGTTGCCATCGTCGGCATTCACCTGAACGCCGAGCCCGGCACCCACAAAATCCGAGTCGAGCGCGCTGATGGCAGCCACCAGTGGCGGCAGTTCAGCGTGGCCGGCAAGACCTACACCGAGCAGCACCTGACCATCGAAAACCCGCGCATGGTGAACCCGTTGCAGCAGGACCTGGCGCGGATCCGTGAGGAAAGCGCCCGGATGCGTGCGGAGTACGAGCGCTTCAGCGAGCAGCCGGGCTCGCCGCAACCGTTCATCCTGCCCGTGGACGGGCCGATGTCGAGCTCGTTCGGGCGCCGTCGGGTGCTGAACGGGCAACCGCGGGCGCCGCACAGCGGCCTGGACATCGCCGCCGTGGAGGGCACGCCGATCATCAGCCCGGCCGCCGGCGTCGTCACCCTGACCGGTGATTTCTACTTCAACGGCAACACCGTGTTCGTCGACCACGGTCAGGGCCTGATCAGCATGATGTGCCATTTGAGCAGTATCGATGTGGCGGAAGGCCAACGGGTCGAACGGGGTGAGTTGCTGGGGCTGGTGGGGGCAACCGGTCGGGTCACCGGCGCGCACCTGCACTGGTCCGTCAGCATGAACGGCAATCGGGTCGATCCGGTGATGGTGATGCAGCTGTTCAGCGAGCAGGCGGCAGATCCCTGAGGTCCGAACGCTGCCGCTGATCGAGCCGGCTACCTCTTGCGGTGGCGCATGACGCGCTTGCGCCGCTGCTGCTGGCGTCGGGTCAACTCGTTCTTCTTCCCGGCATAGGGATTGTCCGAGGTTTTGAACTCCAGAACGACCGGGTTGCCGATCAGGCGCAGCGCCTCCCGATAGCCGTTCTCCAGATAGCGGATGTAGCTCGCCGGCAGCGACTTGGTCTGGTTGCCGTGAATGACGATCCGCGGCGGGTGCTCGCCTGCTTTGTGGGCGAAGCGCAGCTTGATCTGCCGGCCACGGACGGACGGCGGCGCGTGCGCCGCAACCATGTTGGTCAGCAGCCGGGTCAGCAAGGTGGTGCCGAAGTCGAACTGACCCGCCTCAAAGATCTCGGTTACGGCGTCCAGCAGGCCCCCGACCCCACTGCCGTGCAGGGCGGAGATGTGCGTGATCGGAATCCAGGGCGCGAAGGCAAGCTTGCGGTCGAGCGTGGTGTTGACCTGAGCTCTGGTATCACGGCTGAGCCCATCCCATTTGTTCACCGCCACCAGCACGCCGTTCCCCGACTCCGCGGCCACGCGCATGAGCTGCAGGTCCTGGTCGACGATGCCCTCGCTGCCGTCGAGCACAAGAATGACCACGTGGGCTTCTTCCATCGCCTCCAGCGATTTGACCACGGAGAACTTCTCGGCGACGCCCTCGACTTTTCCTTTGCGCCGCACCCCGGCCGTGTCGATCAGCACGTAGCGGCCGCCATCGCGTTCGAACGGGATGGCGATGGCGTCCCGGGTCGTCCCCGGCGCGTCGAAGACCACCTGCCGCTCCTCGCCGAGCAGCCGATTGGTCAGGGTGGACTTACCGACGTTCGGTCGGCCGATGATGGCAACCCGGATCCGGTCGTCCTCCGGGTCGGCCAGCTCAACGTCGCTCGCTTCGCGGTCTTCGAGATCCCAGCCCTGACCGGTGAGCCAGCGCCGCAGCTCACCCATGCCACGCCCGTGCGCCGCCGAGACGAAAGCGGCATGCTCGAAGCCGAGCGCGGCGAACTCCGCCAGCGCTTCACCTTCGTTGGCCCCATCCATCTTGTTCACCACCAGCAGGCAGGACTTGCCGAGGCGGCGGATCTTGTCGGCAATCTCCTCATCCAGCGAGGTCAGGCCGTCCCTGGCATCAACCAGGAAGAGCACCCCGTCCGCTTCGTCCAGCGCCTGATAGGCCTGCGCCTCGAGCGCGCTGGTGATGCCACCCGGGTCGCCGAGCAGACCGCCGGTATCAATCAGGGTGAAGTCGAGATCGTCGATGCTGGCTTTGCCGTAGCGCCGATCCCGGGTCAGCCCCGGGACGTCGGCCACCAGCGCATCGCGGCGCCGGGTCAGGCGATTGAACAGCGTCGATTTGCCCACGTTCGGCCGGCCAACCAGCGCCAGAATGGGCATTCGGTTCATGATCAGCGGACGGTGATTTCCAGCGCCTGCAGGCTTCCGGAGTTGCCGTAGGCGTAGAGCGTGCCGTCAGAGTAGATCATGCGGGAGCGCACGCCTTTGCCGTCCAGCTTGCGCCGGCCCAGCAGGCGACCATCGCTCTGCGCGAGAATGTGGATGTAGCCTTCATCGTCCGTCACCGCCAGGTAGTTGCTGAAGGCGATGGGGCTCGACAGCTTGCGTCGGGCCAACGCGTCCTGGCGCCAGGACTCTTCAGCCGTGCGGGTGTCGACGGCGATGATGCTGTCGTCCTCGTCAACCACATAGAGTTGGCCGTAGCCGGCATCCAGATCCAGGAAGCTGGACATGGGCAACTCCCAGAGCGGGTTGCCGTCCTGTCGCCGAACGCCCCGCAGGTTGCCCTGATAGGCAACGGCGTAAACCATGGGCCCCGTCACCAGGGGTGTGGAGTCCACATCCACCATGCGCTCGAGCTCGGAGCGACCTTCCGGCAGCATCACCAGATGGCTCCAGATCGGCTCGCCGTTTTCTGCCCGAACGGCCACCACCGCGCCGCTGGCAAATCCTGCGTAGACAACGCCGGCTTCGTACACGGGCGTCGCGGTGCCGCGCAAAGTCAGGATCGGCACCTGGTTGTCGATCTCCCAGAGCACGTCGCCGCTCTCGATCTCCAAAGCCATCAGGCTGCCATCGATGGTCTGCACGAACACCAGCCCTTCGCCGGTGACCGCCGGGCTCAACACTTCGCCATCGACTTTCTGGCGCCAGGCAAAGCTGCCATCGCTTGCCGAGAGCGCGAGCAGCTCACCGTTGGTGGTGCCCACGAACACCTTGCCGCCACCGGCGCCAACACCGCCGCTGACGAACGAGGGGTCGGTGCGATCGAGCACATCGAAGCTGCTCAGAAAGCCGCCCCCTTCGGCGTCCAGCTGCACGCGCCAGGTCCGCTTGCCGGTGAACCGGTCATAGGCCTCGATCCGGCCATAGCCATCTGCGGCGTAGATCTGATCCGCAACGATCGCGGGTCGCATCCGCAGGTACTTGCGGCCGAGACCCTTGCCGATGCTCGCCTTCCAGAGCCGGTCGACGCGGATCTCAGGCTCGTACTTGGTTAGCTTGGCCGGCTTCAGCGCCTCGCTGTCTTTCTTCTTGTCCCCGTCCACCCAGGGCAGCCAGGAGAACCAGCTGCAGCCGGAGAGGAACAGCAGGCAGGCGCTGGCGAGGGCGAGATTACGCCTCATTCGCGTCCGCCGTGTCGGCCACCTTGAGCTTCAGCAGCGGCCGGGTGGCCTGTTCGCCTGCCTCTTCGAGCGCCGCGCTGTAGGCTTCGTGCGCCAGCGCCCGCTCGCCCCGAACCATGTGGATATCACCCTTCAGCTCCTGAACGTAGGAGCGCAGGCCGATGCTCTTGACCTGGCCCAGCATCGTCAGCGCCGCGTCGGAACGATCGAGCTCCTGCTCGAGCCGGGCGATGCGAATGCGGATCACATCCGCGAGCTTGTCGTCATCGACCAGCGACAGCGCCTCGTTGAGCGCCGCCAGCGACGCTTCAGGGTTCTCGTTTTCAGCCTCGGCCCGGGCATCCCGGAGCAGGACAAACACCCGATAAACGGAATCCGGGTGTTCGCTGGCCAGAGTTGCTTCGATGGTTTCCCGTTCGGTGCCTTGCGCCCGCAGGTAATCGACGTAAAGGTCAGAAGAGCTGGCCACCGCCGCAGCCTGACGCTCACCGTACCAGTTCCAGCCGATCACACCGGCAACGGAGATCACCACCGCGCCGACCAGCATCAGCCCGTTGTCTTCCCACCATTTCTTCAGCTTGTCGAGCTGCTCTTCGTCGGTCAGATAGTCTGACACCCGTACCTCCTGTTAAATGAATACCGCTGAAGCGTTCGTGTTTACGCCGTCGGCGTGTTCTTCAGCCGTGTCACGGCTTCTTCGAAGCCAACCGTGACCTGTTCGCCCGTGGCCAGCGCTTTCAGCGTGATGGTCTGAGCCGCCACCTCGTCGGCGCCGACGATGCCGGCCCAGGCCGCGCCGCACTGATCGGCCCGCTTCAGCTGGTTTTTCAGCTTGCCGCCGCCCGCGTGGACGCGAATTCTGAGTTCTGGCACTGCCTGGCGCAAGCGATCGGCCAGCTTCAGCGCGTAGGTCTGCTCGGCTGCGGAGCTGACCGTCAGGTAGACGTCCGCCGCAGAGCGGGTGGGCAGGTTGCGCTGCTCGTAGAGCAGCAGCACCCGCTCCAGGCCGAGCGCGAAGCCGGCTCCCGGCGTCGGCTTGCCGCCGAGCTGCTCAACCAGGCCGTCGTAGCGGCCACCCCCGCAGATGGTGCCCTGGGCGCCGAGATCGTCGGTCATCCACTCGAACACCGTCAGGTTGTAGTAGTCGAGGCCCCTGACGAGCTGCGGGTTGACCGCGTAGCCGATTTCCAGCTCGTCCAGCGTCGCCTTCAGCCCTTCGAAGTGGGCAATGCCCGCCTCGTCCATGAACTCGCTCAGTACCGGCGCGCCTTCCAGCAGCGCCCGGGTCTGCTCGACCTTCGAGTCGAGGATCCGCAACGGGTTGGTCGACAGCCGTCGTCGACTGTCTTCGTCGAGCTCCGATTCGTGGCCGGACAGATACTCGACCAGCGCCGCCCGGTAGCGGGCCCGGCTCTCGGCCGAACCCAGGGTGTTGATCTCCAGGCGAACCCGATCCTGGATGCCGAGGGCCTTCCAGAACGCTGCGGTCAGGGCCAGCAGCTCCGCATCGATGTCGGGCCCCACCATGCCGAACGCTTCGGCGCCCATCTGGTAGAACTGCCGGTAACGCCCCTTCTGCGGTCGCTCGTACCGGAACATGGGGCCGCGATAAAAGACCCGCTGCGTCTGGTTGAACAGCAGGCCGTGCTGCTGGAGGACGCGGACGCAGCCCGCCGTCCCTTCCGGGCGTAGAGTCAGGCTGTCCCCATCCCGGTCGAGCAGCGAGTACATCTCCTTCTCGACGATATCGGTTGCCTCGCCGACGCCGCGACTGAACAGCTCGGTGAACTCCATGAGCGGCAGGTGGACTTCCTCGTAGGCATAGCCGAGCAGCACCGACTCGAGCACCGACTCAACGTCCCGCCAGCGCCGACCCTCATCCGGCAGTACGTCCCGCATTCCCCGAATCGCCTGAACCACCGCTACTCTCCCAGCACCAGGTTGGCGACGTTGTTTCGCGAGTAGCGCTCGAGCGGCACCGGCTCACCATTGAAGCTGAGCGTCACGCCCGGGGCGTAGCCCAGGAGAATCCGGAACGGGGCCCGTCCGGTCAGCACCAGCGTGCGGCCGGTGCGGTTGAGGTCGCTGTAGAGATTTTCGCCATCAACCGACTTCACTTCGACCCAGCAGTCTTCGCTGAACACGAAGGTAATCTCGTCCTCGCCAAACTCAGTGATGCGGCGTTCCCGGAAACTCGGCGTTACCGGGCCCGGCGCCGCCTCCACCAGGCTGGCCGCGCTGTCTGTCGTCGGGTCAGCGTCGGGTTCGGACGGCTCAGCTCGAGCCGTGGGCTCGGCCCGAGCCGCGGGCTCGGCTGCCTGCGCGAGGTCCTCGACGACTGCCGTTGTGGTTTGCCGTTCTGCAGCCGGCTCGGCGGTTGCGGCTTCTGCCATCCTATCGGCAGCAGGGTCGCCTTCGGCCGGCGCGGTTAGCAGCTCTTCCGCCTCTTCCGGCTCAGCTGCCCGGGCGGCTGCCGTCGCGAGTTGTGTTCCTTCCTGTACCGCCGGCTCTACCTGTTGCTCTGTCTGTTCTACCTGTTCTTCTACCTGCTCTGCCTGCTCCAGTTGCTCCGCCTGCTCTGCCAGTGTTTCGACAGGGACTTCTGGTACGGGACCCTCTTCGTCGTCGCCGAGCAGGAACACCAGCAGAGCGATCAGCACGACGCCCACCGCTGCGGCGATGCCGAGGGTTTTGCCCGGCGCGCCAGTGACAGGCTCGGCCACAGGCAGCTCGCCGGTGATGACATCGGTCTCTTCGGTTACTTCCGGGTAACGGGCCAGAAGGCCGTCGGGCGACAGCTCGAGCAGCCTGGCGTAGGAGCGGAGGTAGCCGCGAGTGAAAACCGTCGGCGGCAGGCGCTCGTAGTCGTCGGCTTCCAGCGCTTCGATCACGTGCACCGGCAGGTTCAGCGCGTCAGCCACCTCCCGCGTGCTGACGTCCATACCCTCCCGGGCGCTTTTCAGATCAGCGCCTGGACCGTCCTGGGGCAGATCGGACACGTTTCAACTCCGGCGGATCAGCGCGGCACGACACATTCGCTGGCTTCCGGAGAGTCCGGGAACAGGTTGTTCAACGCCAGCGCGTAGCTCGCCATCCGGTCAGAGTCCCGCTGCGCCTGGGCAATCTTCATCCCCAGGCAGAGCGACCGCGCGCTCTGCTGGGCCAGGGAGCGGAAGGTGTCGTAGTAACGGGCGGCGGCGTCGATGTCGCCATCTTCATAGGCCAGCTGCGAAAGCTCCAGGCTCGACTGCGGCTGCGCGAAGCTGAGCTGCAGGGCCCGATTGAAAGACTCTCTGGCCGCTTCCCGCTGCTCGACTTTCAGCTGCGCCAGCCCGAGGTTTTCGTAAGCCTGGCTGCGGGCCCGGTAGTCGGTGTCCTGCACCAGAATGCTCAGGTAACGCACCGACTCCTCGAACCGGCCACGGGAGAAGAGGTAGGAGCCATAGTTGTTCAGCGCCATGGCATCTTTCGGATCGATGGACAGCGCGGTCTTGAAGTGCTGCTCGGCAACCCCCCACTCACTCTCAGCCGCGTTCAGCACCGCCAACAGGACGTGTGCCTCTACCGAGCGGCTGTCGATTTCCAGCGCCTTGTTCAGCGAGGTTCGGGCGCGCTCGGTGTTGCCCTGCTCCAGATAACCCCGGGCCAGATCGAGCTGAGCGTTGACCCGGTTCTCAGGCGGCGCCGGGTCCGGCAGGCCACCGGTAGATTCCGTGACGCAGCCGGCAAGCGTGATCAGCAACGTCGCCAGCACCAGATTGACCCACCGGCTCATACTGCCTCCTCGGTTATTGTTGTTATTGTCTCACCGGCTTTGACCCTGGCCAGGTAGCGCGCCTGACGTCGGGTCCGATCCTCGACCTCACCGACCAGCTGGCCGCAGGCAGCGGCAATATCTTCACCACGCGTTTTCCGCAGCATGGTTGCGTAGCCCTGGTTCATCAGATAGGTCTGGAACTTCCTGACCGACTCGGCCTCCGGGCGCTCGAAACCGGACGCCGGAAACGGATTGAAGGGTATCAGATTGATTTTGCAGCGCACGTCCGAGAGCAGCTCGGCCAGCGCTTTCGCCTGCTCGATGCCGTCGTTGACCCCCTTCATCAGGGTGTACTCCATGGTCAGCGTGCGCCGGTCACCCAGGCCGTTCACGTAGTGCCGGCAGGCATCGAGCAGCGCCTCGATCGGGTACTTTTTGTTCAGGGGGACCAGCTTGTCACGCAGCTCGTTGGTGGGCGCGTGCAGGGAGATGGCAAGAGAGACGTCCGTTACCTTGGCCAGCTCGTAGATGGCCGGCACCACGCCGGCCGTGCTGATGGTGACGCGGCGCTTGGATATCCCGAACGCCAGGTCGTCCATCATGAGCTCCGTCGCAGCCAGCACCGCGTCGAAGTTCAACAACGGCTCGCCCATGCCCATCAGCACCACGTTGCTCACGGACTCACCGCGCTCGGCAAGCATGTCGTTCGCCAGCCAGACCTGGCCGATGATCTCCGCCGTCGTCAGGTTGCCGTTGAATCCCTGCTTGCCCGTCGAGCAGAACGTGCAATCCAGCATGCAGCCGACCTGAGAGGAGACGCAGAGCGTGTTCCTGCCCTTGTCCGGGATCAGCACGGTCTCCACGCAGTTGCCGTTGCCGACCCTGACGACCCACTTCACGGTGCCATCAACCGAATCGTAGCGGGCCACAACCTCGGGCGTTCTGAACTCGGCGTGCTCGGTCAGCCAGGCCCGATAGACCTTGGACAGGTTCGTCATCCCGTCGAAGGAAAGCTGGCGCTGGTGGTAGGCCCACTTCATGATCTGATGGGTCCGGTAAGGCTTATCGTCCACCTGCGCGGTGAACGCCTCCATACCCGAACGGGTCAGGTCAAACAGGTTGGTCCGGCTGGCCGTCATCTCGAGGATCAGCCCCGCGGGCAGATTTCCCCGGCGTCGAAGAAGTAGGCAATTTCCCGCTCGGCGGAAGCCGGCGAGTCTGAGCCGTGCACGGCGTTGGCTTCTACCGATTCGGCGAAGTCCGCGCGGATGGTGCCGGCGGCCGCTTCGGCCGGATTGGTTGCACCCATGAGCTCGCGATTCTTGGCGATTGCGCCTTCCCCTTCCAGCACCTGCACGACCACCGGGCCGGAGGTCATGTAAGCCACCAGATCGGCGTAGAACGGCTTGCCGTCGTGCTCGGCGTAAAATCCTTTTGCCTGGTCTTCAGTCAGCCGCTGCATCTTTGCGGCGACGATGGTCAGCCCGTTTTTCTCGAATCGAGAGTAGATCTCGCCGATGATGTTCCTTGCTACAGCGTCGGGTTTGACGATGGAAAGCGTACGCTCAACCCCCATGAATTTCTCCGATCAGATAATGAGTGTGTGCCGCGAAGACCCTGACCCTGGAAGCTCCATTGTCCGGTTCTCCTGTTAAGCCGCCAGTTAACTTTCGTTAACCTGCGCGCCGATCCGTGATTCGCGCTATGTTATTGAAAAATCAGGGAAACGCGCCTGCCGGCGGGCGCGTATTATACGCATTTGCCGGCCGCGCACTAGGCGCACGTGCAGACGGTGCGTGGGATTTCTGTTCGGCAGCCGGAGATCCCGCTAGCCAGCGCCACGCAGGCGCGTCACCACCTCGCTGATTCGCTCCGCCGCGTAGTCGACTTCCTCTTCGGTGGTGAAGCGGCCGACCGTAAAGCGCAGCGATGCGTGCGCCAGCTCATCGTCAACGCCAAGCGCCCGCAGCACGTAGCTTGGCTCCACGCTGGCCGAGGTGCAGGCTGAGCCGCTGGAAACCGCGACGTCATCCAGCGCCATCAGCAGCGTCTCGCCGTCGATGCCGGCGAAACCCACGTTGATCAGGCCCGGCAGGCGGTCGTCCTCGCTGCCGTTCAAGGTCGTCCCCGGCACCTGCTTGAGGTGGCTCCAGAGGCGCTGGCGCAGGTTGAGCAGGCGCGTGTGCTCCCGTTCCCGCTCCCGATCCATGATGGCGGCGGCTTCGCCGAGGCCGACGATCTGATGCGTAGCCAGCGTGCCCGAACGCATGCCCCGTTCGTGGCCACCGCCATGAATCAGCGGGGTCAGGTGCACGGGCGGCTCCCGACGGACGTAAAGCGCACCCACCCCTTTCGGGCCGTAGATTTTGTGCCCGGAGATGGAAATCATGTCGATGGCCATGCTGCGCACATCGAGCGGCAGCTTGCCGAAGCTCTGCGCGGCGTCCGTGTGCATGAGCACGCCGTGCTCGCGGCAGACAGCACCGATGGCCGCCACGTCGTTGATCACGCCGGTCTCGTTGTTCACGTGCATGATGGAGACGATCAGGGTGTCGTCCTGCAGGGCCTCGCGGACCTGCTCCGGGCGGATGATGCCGTCGTGATCCGGCTTCAGGTAGGTCACCCTGAAGCCCTTGCCTTCCAGATACTCGCAGGTGTCGAGCACCGCTTTGTGCTCGATGGCGCTGGTAACGATGTGGCGCCTGTCCGCGCCGTCGGCCACGCCTTTCAGCGCCAGATTGTCGGACTCGGTGGCGCCGGAGGTCCAGACGATCTCCCGGGGGTCGGCGTTGATGACGGCGGCCACCTGAGTTCTCGCATGCTCCACCGCTTCCTCCGCCTCCCAGCCGAAGACGTGAGAACGGGAAGCTGGGTTGCCGAAGTTGCCCTCCACCAGCAGGCAGGCGCTCATCTTCTGCGCTACCCGCGGATCCACCGGCGTGGTGGCGGCGTAATCGAGGTACACGGCCTTCCGCTGAGGCCGCTTGCCGGCAACTGCGGCGCCGATGGCTTGATCGCTCTGCGCTTCGGACACGGTTGTACTTCTACCTGTTGCTGAGTGGTCGGTTACAGATGCCGGGCGTGGATCAGCTGCTGATCCTGCCGGGTCGCCACCCCTTGGACCTCTTTTTTCCCAACCAGATCCGCCAGCGAGATGCGGGTCAGAAACCCGTCGATCTCACCTGACAGATCCGACCAGAGGTCGTGAGTCAGACACATGTGGCCATCCTGGCAGTCGCCGGCGCCGTGACAGCGCGTGGCGTCCACCCCGTCGCCCACCGCGGTGATGATTTCGGAGACGCTGACGGCTTCCAGCGGCTTCTCGACCTGGTAGCCACCACCGGGGCCCCGCACCGAGTGCAGCAGGCCGGCCTTCTTCAACCGGGCCAGCAGCTGCTCCAGGTAGGCAGCGGAGATTCCCTGACGCTCGGCAATGTCGACCACGCTGATCGGACCATGCCGCCGGTGCAGGGCGATGTCGAGCATGGCGGTAACCGCGTACCGGCCTTTTGTGGTTAGACGCATCCGGCGAGTATGCAATACCCGACCAATTTGGTCTACTTTTCGCCGGCTCCGGCAAGCTGCTTGAGCACACCGCGGAGCATCTGCACTTCCGTCTCGTCGGGCGTGACCCGGGTCAGCAGGCGGCGCAGCCGGGTCATGGTCTGCCCGGGGTTCGACGGGTCGAGAAACTCCGAATCGATCAGAACCCGCTCGAAGTGCTCGATCAGGCCCTCGAGCTGGGCCGATGTCGCTGGCGCCCGGTCCCATTGATTGGCATCGAGCGAGCTGGCCTCGAGCTGCCGGTAAAGCTCGTAGCAGACCACCTGCACCGCCATGGCCAGGTTCAGCGACGAGTAGTCCGGGTTGGCTGGAATCACCAGGTGGCAGTGACACTTCTGCAGCTCATCATTAGTCAGACCGCTGGTTTCCCGCCCGAACAGGATGGCGACCCGCTGGCTGGAAAACCGTTCGACGATACCCGCCACCGCCTCCTCCGCCTTCATCAGCGGCCAGGGGATCCGGCGAACCCGGGTGCTGGTGCCCACCACCCACTGCGCATCGGCGATGGCTGCTTCCACCGAATCGAACACCTGGACCGCTTCCAGCACGTCCTGGGCGCCGGCAGCCCGCCACTCCGCCTGCGGGTCCGGATAGCGGCCGGGATTGACCAGCGCCAGGTCGGACAGGCCCATGGTTTTCATTGCCCGGGCAGCACCACCGATGTTGCCGGGATGACTCGGCTCAACGAGCACGACGCGCACGCGGCTCAGGTTTTTCAGGTCAGTCAACAGGATCTCTCGCTCGACCGGCGTTTTCACCGGCATTTTCGTTTAGGATACCGCCGCGATTGTAAGGCGGGTCCCACATGCAACCAATGGCCAACACGGCGCTGCGCGCCGCCAGAGCGGCGAGCACCATCATGCTGCAGGCGCTGGATAACCTTGAGGCGCTAGCCGTCGAGAAAAAGGCGCGCAACGATTTCGTTTCCCGGGTCGATCGGGACACGGAGGCTGCCCTGATCGAGGCGCTGCATAAGGCTTACCCGGATCACGCCATCACCGGTGAGGAGCACGGCAACGCCATCGCCGCCTCCAACGGCTCCGAGTACACCTGGATCATCGATCCGCTCGACGGCACCACCAACTACCTGCAGGGCATCCCCCACTACGCCATCTCGATCGCCGTCATGCGCGGCAAGCAGATCGAGCACGGCGTGATCTACGATCCGCTGAAGAACGACGAGTTCGTTGCCTCGCGCGGTCACGGCGCCCAGCTCAACGGCAAGCGGATCCGGGTCAACCCGATCAGCCATCTCGAGGACGCGTTGCTCGGCACCGGCATCCCGCCGGGCTCCATCGAGGCCGATCTGGACCGCTACATGGCGCAGCTGAAACACTTCACCGGCAAGTGCCGGGCCGTGCGCAGGCTCGGCTCAGCGGCGCTGGACCTGGCCTACGTTGCGGCTGGGCGCACGGATGGCTTCTGGGAGTTCGGCCTGCAACCCTGGGACATCGCTGCCGGCGTGCTGCTGGTCAGGGAGGCTGGCGGCTTCGTCGGCGATCTGGCCGGCGGTGATGGCTTCATGGAGAGCGGCGACGTGGTGGCCGCGAACCCGAAGCTGTTTAAGCTGATGATTCAGGCCATTCGGGCGAGCAGCCAGGCAGGCTGACAACTAGGGTAGCTCGCTCCCTTCCCGGGTCTCCTTCTCCGGCACCAGCAGATCTTCGCGCTGAATGTTGAGCAGCAGCAGCACGTTGGCGGCCACGAAGATGGATGAGTAGGTACCGACGATCACGCCGATGGTCAGCGCCGAGGCGAAGCCGCGAATGCCTTCGCCGCCGGCAACCAGCAGCGCCAGCAGCACAAACAGGGTGGTCAACGAGGTCACCAGCGTGCGGCCCAGGGTCTGGTTCAGCGACTTGTTGATGATCTCCACCGGGCTGCCCTTGCGGACCATGCGGAAGTTCTCTCTGATCCGGTCCGAGACCACAATCGTGTCGTTCAGCGAGTAGCCGATTACCGCCAGCAACGCGGCCAGCACCGACAGGTCGAACGTCCACTGCATGTAGGCAAAGATGCCGAGCGTAATCAGCACGTCGTGCACCAGCGCCGCCACCGCGCCGACAGAGAACTGCTTGGTGAAGCGGAACAGGATGTAGAGCATGATCACGATCAGAGCGGCCAGCAGCGCCAGGCCCGCATCTTCGGTCAGCTCGTCGCCTACGGCCGGGCCAACGAAGTTGGACTGCCGCATCTCAACCGCCGGGTAGAGCTCGCGCAGGGTGGCAATGATGTTGTCACCCATGTTGGCCTGGTCCACACCCGCCTGCGGGGGCATGCGGATCAGCAGATCCTGCTCGGTCCCGAAGTACTGCACGGTGCCGTTCTCGAACCCTGCGCCGTCGAGGATGTTCCTGATCTGCTCCGGCTCCACCGGCTCGTCGAACGCCACCTCGACCAGGGTGCCGCCCGTGAAGTCGAGCCCGAGGTTCAGACCCAGGGTGCCGAGGCCACCGAGGCAGAGAATCACCAGCGCGATGGACGCCATGCCGGCGACCTTGCGCTTACCCATAAAGTCGATGAATGGCAGGTTCATATGGTGAGCTTTTCCAGAGTCCGGCCGCCGTACATCAGGTTCACCAGCGAGCGGGTGCCCATGATGGCGGTAAACATGGAGGTAACGATGCCGATGGCCAGGGTGATGGCGAAGCCTTTGACCGGCCCGCTGCCGATGGAGAGCAGGATGATGGCGACGAAGAAGGTGGTGATGTTGGCATCCAGAATGGTCAGGATCGCCCGGTCGAAACCGGCCTGGATTGCCGCCTGCGGCGAGCGCTCCTTCAGTTCTTCACGGATGCGCGAGAAGATCAGCACGTTTGCGTCCACCGCCATACCGACCGTCAGCACGATCCCGGCGATGCCGGGCAGGGTCAGGGTTGCGCCGAGCACCGACATGATCGCCACCAGCAGCACCAGGTTGGCCACCAGCGCGATGTTCGCGGCCAGACCGAACAGGCGGTAATAGAACAGCATGAAGACCAGCACCAGCGCGAAGCCGATCAGCATGGAGTTCTGACCGGCCTGGATGTTGTCCTCACCGAGGCTGGCGCCGACCGTGCGCTCCTCGACGATGTACATGGGAGCGGCCAGCGCGCCTGCCCGCAGCAGCAGCGCCAGATCGCGAGCCTCCTGCAGCCCGAGCCCGGTGATGCGGAAGCGGAAGCCGAGCGCCGACTGGATGGTGGCGACGTTGATCACCCGCTTTTCTTCGGTGGTGTATGGCACCAGCGCCGGCTCGCCATCCACCATCTCCTCACGCATCTGCACCTTCAGCTCTTTGAAGATGATGGCCATGGAGTTGCCGACGTTGTCCTTGGTGGCCTCGTTCATGGCCCGACCGCCATCGTTGTCCAGGTTGATGCTGACCTGCGGCTGGCCGCTTTCCGGGTCGTACTCCTGCACCGCGTTGGTGACCTGGTTGCCGGTGACGATGTTGGCCTTGTCGAGAATCACGGGCGCACCTTCATAGGTGTAGCGCTCCGTTTGCGACGGTCGCGCGTTCGGCCCTGCCACCAGGCGGAACTCCAGGTTGGCGAACTTGTTGATGATCTCCTTAGCCCGGGCGCTGTCCTGGATGCCGGGCAGGTCCAGCACGATTCGGGTCCGGCCGAGCTTCTGCACCAGCGGCTCGGACACACCGAGCTCGTTTACCCGGTTGCGCAGGCTCTGCAGGTTCTGCTGGATGGCCAGGTCTTCCAGCTCACGGATCTTCTCTTCGGTGACCGTCAGCACCAGGCCCGGCTTGCCGCCAACGTCGCGGCTTGCCACCTCGAACTCGTCAAACTGCTCGGTGATGAGCGTTGCCGCCGTTTCCCGGCCGGACTCGCTCTGGAAGGGAATGCGCAGCGTGGTGCCATCCAGCCACTGGCTCGAGGCGTAGCGGATGCGCTCTTCCACCAGCAGGTCCCTGATGGCTTCCTGGTTCGAGATCATCCGGTCGCCGAGGAATTTGTCCATGTCGACCTGGAGCAGGAAGTGCACGCCGCCCGACAGGTCCAGACCGAGCGACATGGGCGTCGCGCCCAGGTCCTGCAGCCACTGCGGCGTTGTCGATGCTCTTGTCAGCGCCACCACGAACTGGGTGCCGCCGACGCTGTTCAGCGCTTCCCGCAGGATTGCCTGACCACGAAGCTGCTCGTCGTCGCTGGTCAGGCGGATGATGGCGCTGTCTCCGGACAGCTCGGAACCGATGACCTGGATGCCTTCGGCACGGAGCAGAGAGACGGAGCGATCGATCAGCGCCTGATTGACCCCGCTCAGGCCAGCGTCGTCGGCGCCGATGCTGGTGACCAGCTTGATCTGCAGGGCGCTGTCCGGCTGAAAGAGGTTGGGGGCTGCGTAGATCGCCCCGAGCGTCAGCACGAAGGCGACGAACAGGTAGCGCCAGATGGAAGAGGTGTTGGGCGGCCGGCTGGTTGCGCGCGGCGTGCCTAGAATTCCAGTGCCCCCAGCTGAGGCGCCACGGCCGGTTGCCATGCCCTGATCAGGACTCGTCCAGAGACTTCAGGGTGCCTTTGGGCAGGGTCGCGCCGATGGCCGTCTTCTGCACCCGCAGCTCCATGTTGTCTGCGACCTGAATCTTCACGAAGTCCTCTTCCACCTTGTTCACCTGGCCGACGATGCCACCGGCGGTGACCACCTCGTCACCCTTCTCGAGGCCCGACATCAGCGCCTGGTGTTCCTTGCGGCGCTTGCTCTGCGGCCGCCAGAGAAGGAAGTAGAAGATCAGGACGAAGCCGCCCAGAAACAGCAGGTTGATGAGCCCGGCATCTGCCGGTGCGCCACCAGCGTCAGCCGCGTACGCGGCAGTCTCGAAAAGGTTCATTTAGGGGGAGTTCCAGTCGTTTCTGAGGGTCTCGATGAGGGTGCGAAATGTACCCGTTTCAATAGAGGCGCGCAAACGAGCCATGAGGCCGTGATAGTAGTGCAGGTTGTGCTCCGTCATCAGCATGGCGCCGAGCATCTCACCGCAGCGCTCCAGGTGATGGAGGTAGGCGCGAGAGAAGTTCGTGCAGGTGTAACAGGTGCAGGACGCATCCAGCGGCGCCGGATCCGCCTTGTGCTTGGCGTTGCGGATGCGCACCACGCCGGTGGAGGTGAACGCATGGCCATTCCTGGCGTTCCGGGTCGGCATGACGCAATCGAACATGTCCACACCCAGGGAGACGCCGCGAATCAGATCCTCGGGTGTGCCCACGCCCATCAGATAGCGGGCCCGCTCTTTCGGCATGTGCGGCAGCAGCTTGACCAGCACCTCGTCCATTTCTTCTTTCGGCTCGCCCACCGACAGACCGCCGATGGCGTAGCCATCGAAGCCGATCTCCATCAGCCCTTCCAGGCTCTGCCGACGCAGCCCCTCGTACATGCCACCCTGCACGATGCCGAACAGCAGCGCCTTGTTCGGGCTGTGTGCCGCACCCTCATCGAACGCCGTGCGCGAGCGCGCAGCCCAGCGCAACGACAGCTCCATGGAGCTGCGGGCTTCCTGCTCGGTCGCCGGATAGGGCGTGCACTCATCGAAGATCATCACCACGTCGGAGCCCAGGTTCTGCTGCACCCGCATGCTGGACTCCGGCGACAGCTCCACCCGATCGCCGTTGATCGGCGATCTGAAGATCACCCCTTCCTCGCTGATCTTCCTCAGCTCACCGAGGCTGAACACCTGAAAACCGCCGCTGTCGGTCAGGATGGGCCCCGACCACTGCATGAACCGGTGCAGCCCACCCAGGTCGCGCACCGCCCGATCACCCGGGCGGAGCATCAGGTGGAAAGTGTTGCCGAGCAGGATCTGGGTACCCACCTTCTCCAGATTCTCCGGCGTCATCGCTTTCACCGTGCCGTAGGTGCCACAGGGCATGAAGACGGGCGTTTCCACCACGCCATGCGCGGTGCTGAGACGACCGCGACGGGCGTCGCCGTCAGTGGCGAGGACTTCGAAGCTCATGAGGGCTGATCCGCCCGGCTCAGAAACATGGCATCTCCATAACTGAAAAACCGGTAGCGCTCTGCCACCGCATGCCGGTAGGCGGCCATCACCCGCTCGTAGCCGGCGAAAGCCGAGATCATCATCAGCAGCGTGGATTCGGGCAGGTGGAAGTTGGTGATCAACGCATCCACCACTTTGAACCGGTACCCGGGCGTGATGAAAAGATCCGTTTCGCCGTCCCCGGCGGCCAGCGACCCGTCCGCTGCCGCGGCGGATTCCAGAGCCCGCACCGCCGTGGTTCCCACCGCGATGATCCGACCGCCGGCGGCCCGGGTCTCAGCGATGGCCCGCACGCAGGCCTCGTCGATCTGGTAACGCTCAGAGTGCATCTGATGCTCGCTGAGGTTGCTGACCCGCACCGGCTGAAAGGTGCCCGCCCCCACGTGCAGGGTCAGCGCCACCCGGCGCACGCCGCGCGCGGCAATTTCGGCGAGCAGCGATTCGCTGAAGTGCAGGCCGGCAGTGGGCGCGGCCACCGCGCCCGGCTTGGCGCTCCAGACCGTCTGATAACGTTCTTCATCCGCCGCGTCCGGACCGCCCGCGGCCGCCCTTTCGATGTACGGCGGCAGCGGCACCGAGCCGTACGCCTCCAGCACCTCGAGCACGGGGACCGGAAAACCGAGCCGGTAAAACTGGCCTTCCCGACCCAGGCACTCGAGACGATGGGTGCCGACGATGAGCGCTCGGCCCGGCTTCAGCGGCTTGCTGACCCGCACCTGGCAGAGCGCCGAGCTGCCGTCGAGGATCCGCTCCAGCAGCACCTCGGCCTGGCCGCCGGAGTCTTTCCGCGCCTGCAGCCGCGCCTTCAGCACCCGGGTATCGTTCACCACCAGCAGATCCGCCGGCTCGAGCAATCCTGGCAGGTCTGAGAACGACAGGTCCCGTCTCTGCTCGCCGTTCACCAGCAGCAGCCTGCTGCCTTCGCGGCGGGCGCTGGGGTGCTGGGCGATCAGGTCTTCAGGAAGGTCGTAGTGAAAATCTTCCCGTCGAAACGTTTCCGTCGGGTTTCCCGGCGTCCGGGGCTGCTCCTCTTGCGCTTCAGGCATGACTTCTCGTGGCTTTACTGGCCATCGGGCTGGTTTGCGGCGTGGATTGTAAGCAACTGGCAGCCCATCGGACAGATGTGATAGAAAGCCCAACGCTGGCTGGGTGGCGAAATTGGTAGACGCGCTGGATTCAAAATCCAGTTTGGGCAACCAAGTGAGGGTTCGAGTCCCTCCCCAGCTACCAGACACGATCAACTTCACCACGCGAACACCAAGCAGACCAAACATGAGCGAAACACCCGTACTGGTGGGCATTGCCCAGAACGAGCAACGTCCCGTAGACCCGCAGGCCTCGAAGGAACCGCTGGCGCTGATGCTGGAAGCAGTGCAGGCCGCCGCTGAAGACGCCGGTGCCCCTGCCCTGCTTGCCCAGGCAGGCAGCGTGCGCGTGGTGCGGGGCATGTGGCCGTACAAGAATCCGGCCAGGGTGATCGCTGAAGCGATCGGCTGCCCCCAGGCGGAAACCCGCCTTTCCCAGTTTGGCGGCAACTTCGTGCAGACCACGGTCAACCAGTCGGCTCTGGACATCCAGAGCGGCAAGCACGACGTGATCGTGATCACCGGTGCAGAGTGCGGCAGCACCCAGGCCAAAGCCCGCCGTGCCGGCCTCAACCTGCGCGAAGACCTGGCCTGGCAAGCGGCGGAGGGAACGCCGGATGCCATGATCGGCGACGACGTCCCCATGATGCACGACATCGAGCGCGCCATCGGTCTGGTTCAGCCGATCCAGTACTACCCGATGTTCGAGAACGCCCTGCGGCACCACCTGGGCGAGTCTCTCGAAGACCACATCCAGCGGGTGTCCGAGCTCTGGGCAGGGTTTTCGACCGTCGCGACCGGCAACCCGCACGCCTGGCTGACCGAGCAGAAATCAGCCGAGGAGATCCGGACCCTGTCGAGCAGCAACCGCCCGGTGTCGTTCCCATACCCCAAGCTCATGAACTCGAACAACAACGTGGACCAGGGGGCGGCGCTGATTCTCTGCAGCGAGAGCAAAGCCCGCGCGCTCGGCATTGCCGAGGACAAGTGGATCTACCCCTGGGCCGGAACCGATGCCCACGATGCCTACAACGCGGTGAATCGGGACACCTTCTACGAGTCACCGGCCATCCGGGTTGCCGGCCGTCGCGCTCTGGAGCTCGCCAACCTGACGCCGGCCGACCTCGACCACGTGGACGTCTACAGCTGCTTCCCGTCCGCCGTGCAGATCGGCGCCCGGGAACTCGGCCTGGATCAGTCGCGGCCGTTGACCGTCACCGGCGGCCTGACATTTGCGGGTGGACCACTGAACAACTACGTCATGCACTCCATCGCCCGGCTGGCCGAGCTGCTGCGGGAAGACCGGGACGCCAAGGGCCTGATCACCGCCAACGGCGGCTACCTCACCAAGCACGCCTTCGGCGTCTACTCGGCAACTCCGCCCTCCAGCCCTTTCCAGCATCAGGACGTGCAGGCGGAAGTGGACCAGACGCCGCTCAGAGACGCCGTCGAGGTGGTCAACGGTGAGGCGGTGGTGGAAAGCTACACGGTGATGTACGCCGGTGAGTCGCCGAAAATCGGCTACATCAGCGCGCTGACCGCAGCCGGCAGCCGCACCCTGGCCACCACGGAAGCGCCGGATGTGCTTGCGGCCATGGTCAGCGAGGAGTTCTGTGGCGTCCCGGTGCAGCTTCAGGACAAGGTAGCCACCTTCTGAGCGAAGCCGGATCGTGCCTGCCCAGGAAAACACGGAGATGCCGCTGCCGGCCGGATTCTTCCGCCGTCTGGCGGCCATGGTCTACGACTCGCTGCTGGTTGCGGCCATCCTCATCTCCACCATTACCCTGATGGTGGTTCTCACCAACACACCGGTCGCCCCGGCAAACGTGGTGGGCCTGCTGTTGCTGGAGTCCTTCGCGTTTTTCGCCTACTTCTGGATCTTCCGCGGTCAGACCCTCGGCATGCTGGCCTGGCGCCTTTCCATCGTCACCGGCAGCGGCTACCAGATGACGTTCAGCCAGGCCCTGCTGCGCTACTTCGCCGCCCTCTTGAGCTTTGCGGCCCTTGGTCTCGGCTATATCTGGATCCTGGTCGACGCGCAGAAACGTGGCTGGCCGGATCTGATCTCCGACAGCCGCGTGCTCTACACGCCGAAGTCCAAGTAGTTAAAGAAACTCAGCGCAAGCGGCTTAAGCCCCAGGCGCCGAGCGCCCAGCAGGCGAGTATGGGCAAGGCGACGGCGATTGGCGCCGGCAGCTCGTAGACCATGCTCATGGGGGCAAACAGATCCTGCAGGTACTTGAACCCGAGCCCGGCAAAAACACCCACGGACAGGCGAACGCCCATACCCACTTCCCGGAGCGGCCCGAGGATGAAGCCGAGGGCCAGCAGCGCCAGCCCGAGCACCGACAACGGCTGCAGGATCTTGCTCCAGAACGCGAGCTCGTAAACGCTCGTGTTCAGTCGCTCCCGCTCCATGTACTCGATCTGCCGGTACAGGTCCTCCAGCGACAGCTTGCGCGGTTCCACCAGCACCCGGACCGTCAGCAGCCGCGGGTCGACCTGGCCATCCCAGCGCAAGGTATCAAGCTTGCGGGTCACGTTCTCTAGCTCGCCGATGCGGGTTTCCTCCACCTCGTGCAGGATCCAGTGCGCGTCGTCACCCGGCTGGTAGACGGCGGAGCCCGCCGTCACCGTTCGAACCAGGCGGTTCTCCTGGTCGTACCAGAACTGCAGAACGTCCAGCAGCTCCCCCTGCTGGCCGATGTTGCCGGCCCGCATGTTCATGAGCCCTTCCCGGTACCAGTAGCCGCGGGTTGCGTGCTTCGCCGCCCGTTCGCTCATGGCCTCGGACTTGAAAACTTCCGCCTTCTCTTCCCCTTTCGGCGCCACCCACTCGCCGAGCGCAAAGCCGAAGAGAAAAATCAGCGCCGCCGGCCAGGCGACCCCGAAGTAGATCCGCCCGGGAGAGACCCCCGCCGTCCGGAAGATCACGATCTCCGAGCGGGATGCCAGGCTACCGAGGCCGATCAGCGCGCCGAGGAAAACGACGTACGGCAGCACCTCGTAGATTCGCCTGGGTATGGTCAGGGCTACGTAGATGAGCATCTCGCTCACCAGGTAGCTGGCGTCATCCTCCCGCAGCTCTTCGAGCATGGCGAAGAGGCTCATCAGCCCGAGGAAGGCGAGCAGCACCACGCCGATGGCCAGCAGCACGGCGGTGCCGATGTAGGCATCCATCTTCAGCATTCGCATCAGGCGCTCGCCGGTTTGTTGGAGCTGCGCAGCAACGCAAGGCCCGTCACCAGGAACGCCGCGTGCACGAGCCACATACCGAGCACCGCGGGCAACTGGCCGTCGCTGATGGCGTTGCGATTGAAGACAATGGCCGCGTAATAGGCGACGAACAGGCCGAGCCCGGGCACCAGCCTGGCGAAGCGTCCATCCCGGGGTTTGGTTCTGGCCACGCCGACCGAGACCAGGCCGCCGATCAGCACAACCAGCGGCAGCGCCAGACGGAAATGCAGCTCGGCCATGGCCTCCGAGTCTCCCCGCTCAATCAGCGTGCTGGTCGCGATGGTCTCGATCCCAGGCGACCGCTGTCGCCTGCCCTCTTCCAGGCGCTGCTGCAGCCGTCCGAACGAGACCACCTGGTAGTCCGGGCTGCCCGCCTCGCCCACGTAGCGGTGACCGTTGGTCAGCACCAGGTAGCGGGTGCCGGTCACCTCGTCCACCCGCTGGCCACCGGTCTCTGCCCGAACGGTCATGGGCGCCGTGTTGTTGCCCATCTCTGCCAGAAAAACGCCTTCGAGCGAGTCGCCTGCGGCGCTGACCGCGTCTGCGTAGGTCACCCTCTGGCCGCGGTAGTAGATGTGGAACACGCCCGGTGTCACCAGGCTGAACTCCGCATCGGCCGCCTGCTCATCGAGGAACTCGGTCAGCTGACGGTCGAAGTCGGGCGCCAGGTAAAGGCTGAAGTAGCCGACCACGCCGGTCACCGCCAGCGCCGGCAACGCCAGCCAGCGCAGCAGCCGGCCCGGGCCTACCCCACCGCCCCGCAGCACCACGAACTCGCTCTCCGCGTGCAGTCGGCCCAGCGTCAGCAGCAGCGCCAGCGACCAGGCGAATGGCATGAGGAGCTGCAGGAAGCCCGGCAGGCGGAAGTAGAGGATCCGCAGGATGCTGTCGGCGGCGTACTTGCCGAGCGCGGCGTCCTGCAGGTAGCTGATGAAGCGACCGCCAATGGTGACGGTCAGTAGCACGGCAGTCACCGACACCAGCACGAGCAGCAGCTCCCGATTGATGTAGCGGGCGGCTACCGCCATGCAGGCCTTCTGGTTTCGCTAACGGGTGTCATTTCGCCTAGAATTGCGCGCCAACTAGAACGTCCTAGAGGCTCATCGGCGAGATTATGAAGTATTCGACCACCACCAGCACCCTGGCTGACGCCAGAACCGATTGCCTGATCGCCGGTTTCACGCAGTGCAAGCGAGTAGCCAGCCAGCAGGGAGCGGGCCGCTTCTTCAATGCGGCCACCACCGATTTCGAAGATAAGGCCGGCAAGACGCTGCTGGTCAGCCTCGGCACATCGAGCCCGATTCGCCGCATGCTGGTCGTCGGCGGCCTGAAAGGCACGGTAAGCGCCAGCGACTATAACAAGGCGACGAAAGGAGCCGCGAAGGCGCTGTCGGCAGCAAAGGCGAAGAGCGCGCTCTGGGCGCTGAACGGCATCGGCGTCAAAGGCCGGGACCCGTACTGGAAGACCATGGCCAGCATCAGCGCGCTGAACGATACCTTTTACTCGTTCAACGACTACAAGAGCACGTCCGTGCCGCCGGCCACCCTGAAAACGGTCGCCCTGCATGCGGATGAGCGCAGCCGCGCCAACGTGGCCCGTGCCGTGCGCCACGGTCAGGCGGCCCTGGCGGGCCTCGACTGGGCTCGGGATCTGGGCAACCAGCCGCCGAACATCTGCAACCCCAACTTCCTGCTCAAGGAAGCCCGCAAGCTCTCGCGCAAACCCAACGTCAGCGTCTCGGCCCTCGATGAGAAGAAGATGACCGAGCTCGGCATGGGCGCCTTCATGGCGGTCACCCAGGGCAGCAAAGAGCCGGGCAAGATGATCATCATCCGCTACAACGGCGCCAAGAAGGCGAGCGCTGAGCCGGTAGTGCTGATCGGCAAAGGCATCACCTTCGATACCGGCGGCATCAGCATCAAACCGTCGGCCAACATGCACGAGATGAAGTGGGACATGTGTGGCGCCGCCACCGTCATGGGCGCGACCCGAGCCGCCATCGACGCGCGCCTGCCCATCAACCTGATCACCATCGTCGCCGCCGCGGAAAACATGCCGAGCGGCAAGGCAACCCGCCCGGGCGACATCGTCACCACCTCCTCGGGCAAAACCGTCGAGATCCTGAACACCGATGCGGAAGGCCGCCTGGTGCTCTGCGACGCGATCACCTACGCCGCCCGTTACAAGCCGAAGGCCGTCATCGACGTCGCAACGCTCACCGGCGCCTGCATCGTCGCGCTCGGCAGCCACGCAACGGCCGTTTACGCCAACGATGACAGCCTCGGCGATGCGCTGATCGAAGCCGGCGAGTACAGCGGCGACCGGGGCTGGCGGATGCCTTTATGGGACGAGTACCAGCCGTCACTGAAGAGCCAGTTCGCGGACATGGCCAACATCGGCACCGGCGGTGCCGGCTCCGTTACCGCAGCCTGCTTCCTGTCCCGGTTCGCCGAGGACATGAGCTGGGCGCACCTGGACATTGCCGGCACGGCGTTCCCACGCGGCCCGCAGAATGGTGCTACCGGGAGACCCGTGGGCATGCTGTTCCGTTACCTCATCGATCAGGGCTGATCGGCCGGGCAGTGACCAGGATCGACTTCTACATCCTCCAGGACGTCCACCTGGCTGCCCAGCGGAGGTTCGCCTGCCGCCTGGCGACGCGAGCCCTCAGCGGCAAGTCCAGCGAGCGGGTGGTGCTGCATACGGCAGATGAGGACTCGGCGCGGGAAGTCGACGAGTTGCTCTGGCACTACCCGGACAAGCGGTTCGTACCGCACAGCCTGCAGGGCTCGGCTGGCGAGCGGGAATCTCAGGTGCTGGTCTCCTGGCAGGAGCCGCCGCACTTCGAGGGTGTGCTGGTGAACCTGTCCGCAGAGGTGCCCGACTTCTTTACCCGCTTTCAACGGGTGATGGAGGTTGTGGTCGGAGAGACCAGGGACCAGGGTCGGGAGCGTTACCGCTTCTATCGCCATCGCGGCTATCCCCTGTACGATCACAAAATGGAAGACTGGGAAACGGCGGCGCCATGAAGAAAACCGACGACCAGAAAGACGACGCGGAAAACAACGACCCGGACGAGCTGCTCGGCGACCTCGAGTCGATCAAGGAGCTGCTCGATGAGGAGCAGCAGGCCGGCGTGCAGCCATCAGACCCCGATGTGCCGGACGTGCCGCTGCTCGACGACATGGTCGACGGCGCCTACACCCTGGACGACTCGGACTCGCTGCTCTCGGCAACGCCGGCGCTGGGCGGCGGTCGACGCCCTCGCGCACCGTCCAGCGGCAGCACGGCCACCCAGGGCGGGCAGGAGAAAGAGGCCCGCTACCTCAGCGAAGACCTCTTCGACAGCCTGCTCGGCGACAAGTGGAAGTCATCTGCCACCGACATCCTCACCGAAGCCCGCGGCGCCATCGAGGCCCACCGGAACGACTGGACGCCGGAAGACACGGACGAGCTAAACGCGGCGCTCAGAGTGCGAATCGACGAAACGCTCACCGAATGGCTCAAGGAAACGGTGCGTTCACGGATGGATGAGCTGCACGCCGTGCTGCTGCAGACCGCGGAAGCCACCATCGATGAGAAGATCCGGGCCCTGATCGAAGCACGTCGCGCCGAGATGGAAGACGAGCTCAACAACGGCCCCAAGCCCGACCACTGACGCCCCCGGCAACGCCGGCCTGAGAAGACCTGACCCATGGACAGCAGTTTCGATCCGCACAGCATTGAGCAATCTCTCTACGATGAGTGGGAGCAGGCCGGCTACTTCGCCCCGGAAGGCAACGGCACCCCCTACTGCATCGTCATACCGCCGCCCAATGTGACCGGCAGCCTGCACATGGGCCATGCCTTCCAGCACACGCTGATGGATGCGCTGATTCGCTACCATCGCATGAAGGGCGACCGCACCCTCTGGCAGATGGGTACCGACCATGCCGGCATTTCCACCCAGATGCTGGTCGAGCGGCAGCTCAACGCGGAAGGCAGAACCCGGCACGATCTCGGTCGCGAGGCTTTTGTCGACAAGGTCTGGGAGTGGAAGCGGGAGTCCGGCGGCAACATCTCCCAGCAGCTGCGACGCATGGGCTCGTCGCTCGACTGGTCCCGCGATCGCTTCACCCTGGACGAAGGATTTTCCAAGGCGGTGCTGGAAGTGTTCGTCCGTCTCTACGACGAGGGCCTGATTTACCGCGGCCAGCGTCTGGTCAACTGGGATCCAGCTCTGGGCACCGCCATCTCCGATCTGGAGGTGGAGAACAGCGAGGAGGACGGCAAGCTCTGGCACTTCCGCTACCCGCTGAGCGGCGGCCGCACCACGGCAGACGGCAAGGACTATCTGATTGTCGCCACCACCCGCCCGGAAACCATGCTCGGCGATACCGCCGTCGCCGTTCATCCTGACGACGAGCGCTATCAGGCGCTGGTTGGCGCCACCGTCACCCTGCCGCTGGTGGGTCGGGAGATCCCGGTCATTGCCGACGACTACGTGGACCGGGAGTTCGGCACCGGCTGCGTGAAGATCACTCCGGCACACGATTTCAACGACAACGAGATGGGGGCCCGGCACGACCTCGAGCTGGTGAACATCTTGAACCCGGACGCCAGCATCAACGACAACGCGCCGGAACCGTACCGCGGGCTGGACCGTTTCGAGGCGCGGGAGAAGGTGGTTGCCGATCTGGACGCCCTCGGCCTGCTGGAGAAGATCGAGCCGCACAAGCTCATGGTGCCCCGCGGCGACCGATCCGATGCGGTGATCGAGCCGCTGCTCACCGATCAGTGGTTCGTGAAGATCCAGCCGCTCGCCGATCCGGCCATCGCCGCGGTCGAGAACGGAGAGATTGAGTTCATCCCGAAGCAGTACGAGAACGTCTACTTCTCCTGGATGCGCAACATTCAGGACTGGTGTATCTCCCGCCAGCAATGGTGGGGACATCAGATCCCGGCCTGGTACGACGAGGCGGGCAACGTCTACGTGGGTCGCAGCGAGGAGGAAGCGCGGGAGAAGAACAGCCTCAGTCCGGAGCTGACGCTGCGCAAAGACGAAGACGTGCTGGAGACCTGGTTCTCCTCCGCGCTCTGGACCTTTGGCACCCTGGGTTGGCCGGAAGATACGGAGGAGCTGTCACAGTTCCACCCGACGGACGTGCTGGTGACCGGTCACGACATCATTTTCTTCTGGGTCGCCCGGATGATCATGATGACCCTGAAGTTCACCGGTGAGATCCCGTTCAAGAAGGTCTACATCCACGGTCTGGTCCGGGACGCCGAGGGTCAGAAGATGTCGAAGACCCGCGGCAACGGGCTGGATCCGCTGGACCTCATCGACGGCGTCGATCTCGAGGCGCTGGTTGCAAAGCGGACCAGCAACCTGACCCAGCCGCAGATGGCGGCGGGCATCGAGAAGCAGACCCGCCGGGACTTTCCGGACGGCATCCCCTCCTACGGCACGGACGCGCTGCGCTTCACCTACTGCGCGCTGGCCAGCACCGGTCGCGACGTCCGCTTCGACCTGGCGCGGATCGAGGGCTACCGGAACTTCTGCAACAAGCTCTGGAACGCGGCGCGCTACGTGCTGATGAACTGCGCGGATGCGGACCTGGAGGGCGACGCCACGGAGAGCCTGGCAGACCGCTGGATCCGCTCACGCACCCGCACCATGCTCGAGGACGCGGAACGGGCCATCGACACCTATCGCTTCGACATCTACGCCAACACCATTTACGAGTTCGCCTGGCACGAGTACTGCGACTGGTACCTGGAGCTGACGAAGCCGCTGCTCTGGGACGAGACCGCGGCCGAAGCGGAGCTGCGGGGTACCCGACGCACCCTGCTGAGCACCCTCGAGTGCCTGCTCAGGGCAGCCCACCCCATCATGCCGTTCATCACCGAGTCCATCTGGCGGGAAGTTGCGCCTTTGCTCGGCAACCGCGGCGTCACCATCATGCAGCAGCCGTTCCCGGAGCAGATCGAGTACCCGAGCGATCCGGAGGCCGACACGGCCATCGAGTGGCTGAAGGGTGTGATCGAAGGGCTGCGGAACATCCGCGGCGAAGCGAACATCAAGCCGAGCCAGGAAATCACGGTGCTGCTGCAGCGTGGCGACAGCAGCGACCGGCAGCTGTCGGAGGCTAACGGCACGCTGCTCAAGCGCCTGGCCAAGGTGACCGCCATCGACTGGCTGGAGCCGGCTGAAACGCCACCGCCCAACGCGTTGGCCCTGGTCGGCGAGCTCAAGGTGATGGTGCCGCTGGCCGGGCTGATTGACGTAGCCGCGGAACGCACCAGGCTGAAGAAGGAAGTCGATCGGCTGGAGAAAGACCTGAGCAGGATCGAGAACAAGCTCAGCAATGAAGGATTCGTCGCCAAGGCGCCTCAGGAGGTCGTCGATAAGGAGCGACAGAAGGCCGAGGATGCCAGAGCTGCGCTGGCGGTGCTGCAGGAGCAGCTGGATGGGCTCTCAGATCTCGAGTGAGCTAACGCTGGCGCCGACTGGCCGATTGCTGACTGAGTGGCCCACGGCCTAGCCGCTGATCGTCAGCACGACCTTGCCGAAGGTCTGATCCGCCGCCACCAGGGCGTGGGCCCGCTCAGCCTCCTCGATCGGGATCACCTCTTCCACGATCGGCTTGATCTCGCCGCTGGCGATGTGCGGCCAGACCTCCGCCGCCAGCGCATCCATGACCGCCGCTTTCGCCGCCACAGAACGGGCTCGCAGCGTGGAGCCGATGATCCGTTGCCGCTTCACCATCATCAGCCCCAGATTGACGTTTGCTTCCGCACCGCCCATGAGGCCGATGATGACGAGCCTGCCGTCGAGACCGAGCACGCTCAGGTTGTCGGTCAGGTATCCCGCGCCCACGGGATCTAGAATCACGTTTACCCCGTCCGGGGCCCAGGCTTTCACCGGCTCCACGAAGCCACCATCGTGGCGATTCCAGCCGCCTTCCGCACCCAACGCCACGCAGCGTTCGATCTTGCTGGCGTTGCCGGCCGTGACGAAGCAGGGGTTACCGCGCTGCCGGCAGAGCTGAATCGCCGCGGTGCCCACTCCGCTCGCTCCCGCATGCAGCAGCACCGACTCGCCGAGGCTGGCCTTCGCCTCCATGAACAGGTTGAGATAGGCGGTGGCGAACACCTCAGGTAGCGCCGCTGCCTGCACGGCATCCAAGCCATCGGGAATCGGCAGCACCTGGCCGGCCGGCACCACCACCTCTTCGGCGTAACCACCGCCTGCCAGCAGCGCGCAGACAGCGTCACCGGCGGCAACCCGGGTCACGCCCTCACCAATCTCAATGACCTCACCGGCGCACTCGAGCCCGAGGATGGGGCTCGCCCCCGGGGGCGGCGGGTAGCCACCGGTTCGCTGCACCAGGTCGGCCCGGTTGATCGCCGTCGCCGCCACCCTGATCCGCACCTCGCCAACACCGAGCGCCGGAGCCTCGGCATCCGCCCATTTGAGCGCACCGTCTTCGATCTGAATCGCTTTCATTTCTGACTCTCCCCTCGGGCGTGTCGGCTACCAGGACATCCGCATCTTCACGCCCTGGTCGTGCAGGTAACGCTTCAGGCCGCTGCAGGTGTAGTCGCCGTAATGGACCATGGAGGCAACGAGCGCCGCATCCGCCTTGCCTTCCGTCAGCGCCTCGGTGAGGTGGTGCGGCTCACCGGCACCACCGGAGGCGATGACAGGAATGCGCACGGCCTCGGCGATCATCCGGGTGAGCTTCAGCTCGTAGCCCGCTCTGGTGCCATCGGCATCGATGGAGTTCACCACCAGCTCGCCGGCGCCCAGGGCCTCGCCCCGCTCCGCCCAGGCCAGCGCGTCCAGCCCCATGGGCGTTCTGCCGCCATTGATGACGATCTCGTAACCGGATGGGCAGGTTGTGCTTTCCGGCACGGCCTTTATGTCCATGGACAGGACGATGTTCTGAGCGCCGACCGCCTCCGCGCACTCGCTGATGAGTTCCGGGCGCTTCACCGCCGCCGAGTTGACGTTGATCTTCTCAGCACCGGCCAACCGGAGATCTGTCGCGTCCGCCACTGAGCGGATGCCGCCACCGACGGATAGCGGGATGAACACCTGCTCGGCCACCGACTCCACCACGTCGAGCATGATGTTGCGTTTGTCGCTGGAAGCGGTGATGTCGTAGAAGACGAGCTCGTCGAGGCCATCGAGGTAGTACTCCCTCGCCTTCTCCACCGGATCGCCGATGTCCTTGGTGTCGACGAACTTGATGCTCTTCGCGAGCTTGCCGTCCCGGACATCCAGGCAGGCGATGAGTCTCTTGCTCAGCATGTTCCATCCCACTCGGCAAATGCCGCCAGCAGACGCAGCCCGACCCGACCACTCTTCTCCGGGTGAAACTGGGTCGCGAAGTAGTTACCGCGTCCGACCGCGCAGGCAAACTCCGCTTCGTACTCGGTGCGGGCGTAGACGAGCTCCGGATCCGCCGGCTCCGGGTAGTAGCCGTGCACGAAGTAGAACTCGTCTCCCGGCTCGATGCCGGCAAGCACCGGGTGCGGCTTCACCACCCGCACCTCGTTCCAGCCCATGTGCGGAACTTTGAGCTCCGGGCGATCGAAGCAGAACCGACGGACCTGGCCCGGCAGCAGGCCGAGCGTTTCCTGATCGTCCTCCTCCGAACTATCGAAGGAGATCTGCAGGCCGAGGCAGATGCCGAGGACCGGCACGCCCGCACCGATTGCTTCTCTGAGCGCCTCATCCATCCCCTCGCGGGTGATGCTGCGCATGGCGCTGCCGGCCGCACCGACGCCAGGAAAGATCACCCGCCCGGCTGATCGCACCCGCTCGGGATCGGCGCTGATCTCCGCGCTGAGGCCGACCTCCGCGCAGGCCCGCTGCACGCTGCGCAGGTTGCCGGCATCGTAATCGACGATCAGGGTTGGCTGTTGCTTCAAGGTTGCTGCTGACGCTCTGCCCCGCTTTGCCGGACAGGATGGGCGTCGGGACATGACTTCAAAAAGGAGCGCGGATACTATCCCAACTCCCTGACGCACACCATCGCCTCATCCGAACGACCCACATGACTACCGGCATTCTCCTCGTCAACCTCGGTACCCCGGCATCCACCGCCGTGGCCGACGTGCGTGCTTACCTGGACGAGTTCCTCACCGACCCCTACGTCATCGACCTGCCCTCGCCATTCCGGCAGCTGCTGGTGCGAGGCCTGATCCTGCCGTTCCGGCCGAAACGCTCCGCCGAAGCGTACGAGAAGATCTGGGACGCCGCGGGCCCCGGCACCGGCTCGCCGCTGCTGCATTACAGCAGAGCCCTGCACCAGACCCTGGCCGCCGAGCTCGGCGACTCGAGCTGCGAGATCGCCATGCGCTACGGCAACCCCGGGATCGCAGAGGCGATCGAACGCCTCTGCGAGCGAGGCATCAGCGAGCTGAAGCTGGTCTGCCTGTACCCGCAGCACGCCGACTCGACCCGGCAGACCACCATCGAGGCGGTCACCGCTGCCTTGCCGACCGGTGTGCAGCTGGAAGTGATTCCGCCCTTCTTCGACGACCCGGACTACCTCGACGCCCAGGCCGGCGTCATCGAGCGGCACCTGCCAGAGAAGTGGGACCATCTGCTGCTTTCCTACCACGGCCTGCCGGAGCGGCACCTGACCCGGGCCGACCCCACGGGCAGCCACTGCCTGGCGAGCGACGATTGCTGCGAGGTTGCTTCCACAGCGCACGCAACCTGCTATCGGCATCAGGCGCGGGTCACTTCGCGGCTGCTGGCGGAACGGCTGGCCATCCCTGCCGAACGCTGGTCGGTGAGCTACCAGTCCCGACTCGGCCGCCTGCCGTGGCTCGAGCCCTACACGGATCAGGAGCTCGAAGCGCTACCGGCACGCGGGGTGCGGCACCTGGTCGTCGCCTGCCCCGCGTTTGTCGCCGACAACCTGGAAACGCTGGAGGAGATCGGCATCGCTGGCCGGGAAACGTTCCTGGCTGCCGGCGGCGAATCCTTTCACCTGATCCCCTGCCTGAACGACGATGCCGCCTGGGTCAGCACGCTCGGTCGCTGGCTGACCGGCTCCGGCCCTCAGACCTCCACGGCCTTCTCCGCCACCGCCACGTAGAAGTTCTGCACCAGCGGTTGCGAGAACAGAGACTTCCGGGCAACGAAGCGCACCGGCCGGGTCAGGCCTGCCTCGGTCAGGTCGATCCACTGGCCCGGCTTCACGCCCAGGGTGCGCGCCACGCCGGCCGGCACCAGACCATGGCCAAACCCGGCAAGCGCCATCTGCGCGACTGCAAAAAACGACTCCAGAGAGGCGCTCCGATTCAGGCTGAGCCTGCCCATGTCGTCCTCGATGGACTGCCAGGCGCCGGATCTGGACTCGATGGTGATCACATCCAGCGAGTCACCCACCCGGTAGCGCAGCTTCGACAGCCCGGACGGCAGGATGACCATGGGCTCGCGACGGATCACCTCACTCTGCAGATCCGTCTCCGCGTCTGAGCTGCCCGTGCAGATCCCGACCATGTACTCGCCCGAACGGAGCCGGTCGAGCACCACCGGTGAGCGTTGCGCGTGGAACTCGAACTCCACCTCCGGCATCCGGGCACGCACGTCGGCAAACAGTCGCGGGCCCCAGCTGCAGAGGATGGCCTCCGATACGCCGAGGATGATCTTGCCCTTGCGCAGGGCGTTATCGGTGAGGAAGACGTCTCTGAGCTCGCTGATCAGCGGCGTCACCTTCTCCACCAGCTTGGTGCCATGGTGGGTGAGCACCACGCGCCGGCCGTGACGCTCGATCAGGGTTCGATCGTAGTAACGCTCGAGCGCCGCGATCCGTTTGCTGACCGCCGACTGCGATACTTTCAGCACCGTCGCCGTTTCCATCATGGTGCCCGTCTTCGACAGGGTGACCAGCGTTTCCAGGTTCTCCAGCACAAGCCCGCCTGATACTTTCCAGCAAAGAAGGAATCATATTCCAACTATTCGCTTTCTTCATTTCTCACGATTCGTAGACTTTGCCTCCGTAAGTGACTGCAGAAGAGGCTGAATTCAGCTTTGCTCGAACTGATCATCATCGGCGCCGTGCTCGCCACCAGCATTCTCTCCGGCGTGCTGGGCATGGCCGGCGGCATGATCCTGATGGCCATCCTGGTCTCCACGATGTCCGTGGGAGCGGCCATGATGCTGCACGGCGCCGTCCAGGCGATGGCGAACGGCTCCCGCAGCTGGTTCCTCCGGCAGCACGTGCAGTGGCGCATCCTGCCCGCTTACGCGCTCGGCGCCGGGCTGACGGTTGCCGCCTTTACGGCCCTGGCGCTGGTGCCAGACGCCAACCTGATCCTGATTCTGGTCGGCATCATGCCGTTTCTCGCCCGCATCGTGCCGCACCTCAGAGGCCTGGACGTGACCCATCTGCCCACGGCGGCGCTCTGCGGCCTGGTGGTGACCGCGGCGCAGCTGTTCGCCGGTGCTTCCGGCGCGCTGCTGGACGTCTTTTACCTCAACGCCCGGCTGAACCGCTTCGAGATCATCGCCACCAAGGCGTTCACCCAGGCGGCCGGCCACCTCCTCAAGCTGGTCTACTACGGCCTGATCATCGGCGTCACCGATTCGGTCGCCTCCTGGGTCTACGGGGTTGCCATCCTGACTGCCGTAATCGGCACCCGGATCGGCACGAAGCTCTTGGACCGGTTCAGCGACGAGAGTTTCCGCCGGGTCAGCGGTGCGGTCATTCTGCTCATCGGCGGCGCCTGCGTGCTGAAAGGTGGCTGGGGCCTGCTTGCGGCTTGAGCAGCGGATCTCCTGTTACTATCCCCGCGGCAGCCGATTCCTGAGGTAAGTATGGCCCCCGAAGTTTCCGGACAGAACATGTTCAACCGGTTCCTGCACTCGCAGGTATCCGGCGCCTTCGTGCTCATCTTCACCACCGCCATCGCCCTGGTCTGGGCGAACTCTCCCTGGGGCCAGGTCTACTACGACATCTCGCACACCTACCTGGGCGTTCGTTTCGGTGACGCGGAGTTCAAGCTGACGCTGTCGCACTGGATCAAGGATGGCCTGATGGCCATCTTCTTTTTCGTCGTCGGGCTCGAGATCAAGCGCGAGATCGTCGTTGGCGAGCTGTCATCGGTGGACAAAGCCATGCTGCCGGTTGTTGCCGCCATCGGTGGCGCGGTGGTACCGGCACTGTTTTACCTCGGCATCAACCTGGGCACCGGCTCCATCAGCGGCTGGGGCATCCCCATGGCCACAGACATCGCCTTCGCTCTGGGCGTGCTGGCCATGTTCGGCCGGCGGGTACCGCTTGGCCTGAAGGTGTTTCTGACCGCGCTGGCGATTGCCGACGACCTGATCGCTGTTGCCGCCATCGCCATCTTCTACACCCCCGATCTGGACGTCTCGACGCTGGCCCTGTCCGTCATCCCGCTGGCCATCATGGCCATCCTGAACCGATCCGGAGTGCGGGCCACCTGGATCTACTCGACGCTGGCCACCATCGTCTGGCTCGGGGTGCTCGGTTCCGGCGTGCACGCCACCATTGCCGGGGTGATGGTCGCCATGGTGATTCCCGTGCGCCCGGTCATCGATCCCGGCAGCTTCATCCGCACCACCCGGGACCTGCTTGGCGAGATCGACGGCAAGGACAACTCGCTGGACGCGCTGATCCACGACGCCAAGCGGCGCAACAAGCTCTCCAGCCTGACGCTGGCCGTGGAGGACGCGATCCCGCCGGCGATCGCCATGGAGCACCGGCTGCACCCGTTTCAATCCTTCCTGATTCTGCCCCTGTTCGCGCTGTTCAGCGCCGGCGTCGCGTTCGACGCCCAGACCCTCGATGGCTTCCCGACCGCGGTCAGCCTGGGGGTGATTATCGGCCTGGTGCTCGGCAAGCCGGTGGGGATCATGCTGGCGAGCTGGCTGGTGATGAAGCTGGCCAACATCGAGCTGAACGGCGTGACCATGTCCATGCTGCTCGGCGCCGGCTGCCTGGCGGGCATCGGCTTCACCATGTCCATCTTCATCAGCGAGCTGGCGTACACGAACGAGACGTTCATCAACCAGGCGAAGGTGGGCATTCTGATCGCCTCCCTGGCCTCAGGCGTGCTCGGCGCCATTGTCCTGCACAAGGCGCTGCCGGAAGACGCCGGCGAAGCGGACGCTGAGAACGCAGCGCCCGCGCAAGCCGCTTAGAAGCCCTCGACGCCCTGCATGTCCGGCAGGCGGTGGGCGATGCCCTTGTGGCAATCGATGCAGGTCTTGTCGCCGGCATCCAGCGCCGTCGAGTGCTGATCAACGGCCCGCTGGCTCTGCCAGGTGAAGTCCATGTAGTCGTACTCGTGGCAGTTCCGGCACTCGAGCGAGTCGTTGGCTTTCAGCCGCCGCCACTCGTTCTCCGCCAGGTAACGACGCCGCGCCTCGAACTTTTCCGGCGTGTCGATCGTGCCCTGTATCCAGGCCCAGACCTCTTTCGACGCCTGCATCTTTCTGGCGATCTTCGGCGTCCAGTCGTGCGGCACGTGGCACGACGAGCACTTCGCCCGTACCCCGGACCGGTTCGTGAAGTGAATGGTGCTCTGCAGCTCTTCGTAGATGGGCTGGTGGCAGCTCACGCAGAACATCTCCGTGTTGGTGAACTCCATCGCCGTGTTGAAGGCACCCCAGAACAGGATGCCCATGATGAAGCCACCGAGCGAGAGCACACCCATGCTGAGGTACTTGGCAGGCGTGCTGACCGCCTGCCAGTACCGCTGAAACCAGGCTTTCACCGATTAATCCCCCTCGCGCTCGGCGCTGAGGACCGCATCGATGTCCTGGAAATCGTTGCCCACCGATGAGCGGGCATCCGTCTGGGTGACGTGACACTGCTGGCAGAAGTAGCGTCGCGGCGACACCTCCGCCAGGAAGTTGCCGTCCCGATCCATGTAGTGGGTGACGCTGACCATGGTGGCCTGGCTGTCCTGGGTGTTGCGTCGGCTGTGGCAGGCCATGCACTGGTTCACGTTCATGTCCACCTGATAGCCGTCGATCTTGTGCGGGATGGTCGGTGGCTGCATCGGGTAGTTTCTGGCCGGCTTGAGGTCGCTGTCCACCGTGGTGCTGATCCGCGGCGGCGTCTTCTCTTCGCCGATCGGCCCGCCGCGCAGGGTGGCGATGTTGTCGTCGGCCGCCAGCGGCGCGGCCAGCAGCAACAGGACAATCGATATCAGGCGTTGCTTAATCATCATCTGCCCCCTATGCCCGCTCTATCCTGACCGCACACTTCTTGAAGTCCGTTTCTTTCGACAGCGGGTCGGTGGCGTCCAGGGTGACCTTGTTGATCAGCTGGCTGGCGTCGAACCAGGGCACGAACACGAGACCTTTCGGCGGTTTGTTCCGCCCCCTGGTCTCCACCCGGGTTCGAACCTCGCCCCGGCGGGAGATCACGCGCACGTCATCACCACGACGCAGCTTGCGGCTCCGCGCATCTTCGGGGTGCATGTAAACCACCGCGTTCGGATAGGAGCTGTGCAGTTCCGGTACCCGTCGGGTCATCGACCCCGAGTGCCAATGCTCGATCACCCTGCCGGTGGAGAGCCAGAGGTCGTACTCATCGTCCGGTACTTCTGCCGCCGGCTCGAACGGCAGCGCGAAGATGACCGCCTTGCCGTCGGGCTTGCCGTAGAAGTCGAAGTCGCTGCCTTCGGCGGCGTAGGGATCGTAACCCTCCTTGAAGCGCCAGCGGGTCTCCTCACCGTCAACCACCGGCCAGCGCAGGCCCCGCACCTGGTGATAGGTGTCGAAGTCGGCCAGATCGTGGGCCTTGCCCCGACCGAAGGCCGCGTACTCCTCGAACAGGCCTTTCTGCACGTAGAAGCCGAATGCTGCCGACTCGTAGTTCTTAAAGCCCTCCTCGATGTCGCTCAGCGGGTAGCGGTCGACCTGACCGTTGGCAAACAGCACGTCGAACAGGGATTTGCCTTTGAACGCCGGGTTGGCCTCGAGTATCTCCGCGGGCCAGACCTCGTCGGTGCTGAAGCGCTTGGAAAACTCCATCAGCTGCCAGAGATCGGAGCGGGACTCACCGGGTGCATCCACCATCTGGTGCCAGAACTGGGTGCGCCGCTCGGCGTTGCCGTAGGCCCCCTCCTTCTCGACCCACATTGCCGTCGGCAGGATCAGGTCCGCCGCCTGCGCGGTCACCGTCGGGTAGGCTTCGGAGACGACGATGAAGTTGTCCGGGTTGCGGTAGCCGGGCAGCGTTTCTTCCATCAGGTTCGGGGCGGCCTGGACGTTGTTGTTCACCTGAACCCAGTAGGCGTTGATGAGCCCGTCCTTCAGGTCGCGATTCTGCTTCACCGCGTGCGAGCCCACCCAGTCCGGCAGGAGCCCTTCAGGCAGCTTCCAGAGCTTCTCCGACAGCGCCCGGTGCTCCGCGTTCGTGACCACCATGTCCGCCGGCAGCCGGTGCGCGAAGGTCCCCACTTCTCTGGCAGTGCCGCAGGCGGACGGCTGGCCGGTCAGCGAGAACGGGCTGTTGCCGGGGGTGGAGATCTTCCCTGTCAGCAGGTGCAGGTTGTAGATCATGTTGTTCACCCAGACGCCCCGGGTGTGCTGATTCACGCCCATGGTCCAGAGCGACATGACTTTCCGCTCCGGATCCGCGTACAGCTCCGCCAGCGCCTCCAGGCGCTCGACCGGCACGCCGCTCATCTCGGAAACCGTCTCGGCATCGTAGTCGGCGACGAACTCGGCAAACTCTTCGAACGACATGGGTTCCGACCCACCCGCCGCCGGGTTGGCGGCCGCCTGCTCGAGCGGGTGCTCAGGACGGAGGCCGTAGCCGATGTCCACCGCGCCGCGGCGGAAGTTCACGTGCTTGCCGACGAAGTCTTTGTTTACCTTGTCGTTCTCGATGATGTACTTGGCGATGTAGTTGAGAATCGCCAGATCGCTCTGCGGCGTGAAGACCATGGGGATGTCCGCCAGCTCGAAGCTGCGATGCTCGTAGGTGGACATCACGCAGACCTTCACGTGCGGGTTGGACAACCGCCGGTCGGTCAGCCGGGTCCAGAGAATCGGGTGCATCTCCGCCATGTTCGAGCCCCAGAGCACAAACGCATCCGCATGCTCGAAGTCGTCGTAGCAGCCCATCGGCTCATCGATGCCGAAGGTGCGCATGAAGCCGACCACGGCAGATGCCATGCAGTGCCGCGCGTTCGGATCGATGTTGTTGGAGAGAAAGCCGGCCTTGTACAGCTTGGCGGCCGCGTAGCCCTCCCAGACCGTCCACTGCCCGGAGCCGAACATGCCGACCCCACGCGGCCCCTTCTCCTTCAGCGCCGCTTTGAACTTCTCCGCCATCACGTCGAAGGCCGTCTCCCATGAGACCGGCGTAAACTCACCTTCCTTGTCGTACTCGCCGTCGGTCATCCGCAGCAGCGGCTGCTGCAGCCTGTCTTCGCCGTACATGATCTTGGAGAGGAAGTAGCCCTTCACGCAGGCGAGCCCTTTGTTCACTTCCGAGTTGATGTCGGCATGCGTGGCGACCACCCGGTTGTTGCGGGTCGCCACGTTCATGCTGCAGCCGGTGCCGCAGAAGCGGCACGGCGCCTTGGCCCAGTTCAGGCTGTTGTCCGTGGTGATGACGTTGCTGGCTGCTGCAGGCGTGGCCATGCCGGCGGCGGCAACGGCCGTGCTGATCGCCTTGATCTTGATGAACTCTCTTCGCGTTGCGGACATGGATCGCTACCCTCCCTGGTCGATCTGGTGAAAGACGAGCCCGGCGCCGATGACACCGGGCAAACGTTCGATCTCGCTGACGGTGTCGACCAGCCGCTGCTCGCTGGCGGTTTCCAGCAACACGACCAGCTTGCCCCGGGCGTCCCGCTCCGGCACCGATGCGACGTCCAGCGCTTCCACGTTTGCGGCCACTTCGGCCAACCGCTCCGGGCGGCAATGCACCACCAGGCTCGCAATGTGAAACTGCGCCGGCTCGACAGCACTTCTCGGTAACCGCCTCATGATCCCGACCCCGGCAGGCCGAACAGCAGCTGGCTCATCCAGACCGCAAACCCGTAACCGCCGACGATGGCGACAGCCAGGATCGGCCCGAGAAAGATCACGATGAAGATAAAGGCGCGCCGCTCCGTGCGCCGGACGATGTCGTCGCTCAAGATTCCTCTCCTCCCGATGCAGCCCTGGCGACAACACGCCGGGCCAGCTCAGAGCATAGGACTTTTCAGCGACGGATCAATGGGGTTCGGACAATCGCCACTGCCCCATCGTTGGGCTAAGCTTCCGGGTTCCAACGGGTTCGACGATTTACTCAGGGAGGAGAGAACGTGATCGGCAACACTCAACTGGACAGAGTGAGAACGGCCCTGCTCGGCGTGGCGCTGGTTGCGCTGACGGCCACAGCGGGCAGCGCCCGGGCCGCCGAGCTCGGCCACGAGTACGAGCTCGACGCGGAGCCGATCCGCAGCGGCGAGCGGGCGGTCATCCCGCTGGACACGGAAGACCCGAGCTACAATGCCTGGCGGACCTTACGGGACTTCAGCGCCGACGATCGGGAGCCCGGCCTGATCAACATTCATCAGTACGACTTCAACTTCAGCTACAACGCCATCCCCACCTTCTTCAATACCAAGGTGGCGCTGACCCCGGCAGACCTGAAAGCCGGCAAGGTGGATGTGGCCGTGCTGGGCGCGGTGACCGACATGGGCACCGGCATGCGGGGCGCGGCGCATGGTCCGAACGCCGTCAGGAACTCTCAGGTTTATGGCGGCTACGGCGCTCGGCAACCGCACATGCACACCATGGTCGATCCCCTGGAAGACATGGTGGTGGCGGACTTCGGCAACGCGCCCATCGACATCATGAGCACCGAGCGCAGCGTGCACGCGATCCGCGAGTTCGTGCGCTCGGCAGCCGCGGTGGAGATCGAGCCAGGCACTCACGTCATCCCCTTCATCGTCGGCGGTGACCACTCGCTGATGTATCCGGACGTGGCAGCGCTGACCGACGTTTACGGCAAAGGCAACGTGGGCGTCATTCATTTCGATGCGCACTACGATGCGGGCAAATACCAGATGGGTCATCTGATCAGCCACGGCATGCCGGTGTACCGGCTGATCGAAGAGGGCCTGGTGCCCGGCAAGAACTTCATCCAGGTCGCCCTGCGTGGCTACTACCCCGACGAAGCCGCGTTCGAGTGGATGCGCGAGCAGGGTTTCCGCTACCACACCATGGCGGAGATCGAGGAGCGTGGCTTCGACGCGGTGATGGAAGACGTGATCCGGGAAGCCAACGACGGGCCCGAGTACCTGTTCATCTCGTTTGACATCGACACGCTGGACCCGGCGTTCGTGCCCGGAACGGGCACCCCCGAACCCGGTGGGCTGCTGCCTCGCGAGGCTTTCAAGATTCTCCGGCGGCTGTGTGCAGAGTCCAACGTGGTCGGCTTCGAGCTGGTGGAGCTGGCGCCCATGCTCGATCCGACTTACGTCTCAGCGCTGAACGCCAACCGGCTGATCAAGGAGTGCATGACCGGGGTTGCCATGCGCAAGATGGGCCTGACTGAGCCACACTACCTGAGCCCGCTGACCCGGGAGCACGGGAATTAGCCAGGCTCGCCGCTGCCTGCCGGTCGGCGTCCTGCTGACGCTGCTGGCAGGCTGCGACTGGGTCACCTTCGAGCACCCCCTGCCGAACGCGCCGCTCGACGCTGAGCTCCTGGGGATCTGGGAAAGGACTGAAACCGAACCGATCCAGCAGACCACCCGGCTGCTCATCGACACCACCTACGACTACCTGCCCGACACGTTGCTGATCACGATGCTCGAGATCAGCGAGGTGGGCTACGAAGTCTGGCTGCTGCACGGAGAATCAGCCGCACCCAGCGGCTGCTCGGGCGAGCCGGCCTGCAGCTGGCGCTACCTGAACCTCCGCTTCTTCGAGCCGCCGGATGGCAACGACTACTGCGATATGCTCGAGACCTTCATCGTTGCCTATCAGATAAACGGTGACGAGCTGAAGCTGCGGACAGCCAGCTCATCTCCTCTCCTCGAGGCGATCGAAGAAGGCCGATTGGCCGGAAGCGGCAAAACCTGTCCTTTGCAGAGCCAGGAAGAGCCCGAGGAGTACCACGTGGTTTCCGCCGCGCCTGAAGCGGTCAGCGCCTTCGTCATCAAGCACTTCGATGAGCTCTTCGATTCGTTCGATGAGGCGGTCTACACCCGTTCCAGACGCTTCCCTAGCGCAGATCCCGAGTAATTCTGCTTCAGAGATGCTCAGCGATTGCGGCGTAGACGGCATCCAGGCGGTTGAAGTCCTCACCCCGCCCCGCGTGCTCCCAGGCGCTGTGCACGGCAATCACCAGGTTCTTCTCAGCGTTGATGTGGATGCCCTGGCCGAAAATGCCTGAGGCATTGTAGGTGCCGTCGGCGTTCAGCCACCAGAAGTACCCATAGCCCTCGTAGCCTCTGGACGGCGCGGTGGATGCCGCCATCCAGCCTTCCGGCAGCACCCGTGTCCCATCAGCCAGCACTCCGTCCGCCAGGGCGAAGAGGCCAAGGCGGCCGTAGTCCCTGAGCGTGGCGTTGATGCAGCAGCCGCCGAACTCACCACCGGCCAGCTCGGTCAGCTGCCAGTAGGCATCCGCTTCCATGCCAAAAGGGCCCCAGACCTTGCTTTCCAGGTAGGTGGCGAGGTTGTTGCCGATCGCCGCCCTGAGCAGCGTGCCGGCCAGATTGGTTTCCGCCGTGTTGTAGTTGAACCGCTCACCCGCCGGTGCCACCCGAGCCTTGCCGTTCAGGAAGTCGTAGAGCTCGATCGTTTCCCAGCTGGCGGTGGCCACGTCCGAGTTCGGATCGGCATAGTCTTCATTCCACTCCAGACCGGACGCCATCTGCAGCAGGTTTTTGATGGAGGTCTCTGAATACGGAGAGCCGGCCAGCCGCGGCAGGTAGTCGGCCACCTTCTCGTTGACGTTGTCGATGTAGCCATCCTGAACCGCCGCGCCAATCAGCATGGCAACCACCGACTTGGCGACGGAGAAAGACACCCAGCGGCTGTCCGCCGTGTTGCCGAGCCCGTAGCGCTCGTAGAGGATCTCGCCATCCTTGATCACCAGCAGGCCGGCGGTGTGATGCGCTTCGAAGTACTCGTCCAGCGTCATCGTTTCGGCACCGAGGTCCAATGGCAGCCCGCCCAGGTCCTGAAGGTTGACCGGCAGGGCCAGCGCTGAATCAGAAGCCTGAACTCTGCGGGTCGGCGCGATCTTCTCCATGTTCCGGAAGCCCACCACCTTGTCTTCCGGCCCCCAGAACAACGCTCCGTCCCGGTCAATGGAGCCGATTCTCTGGCCGTCCGCTGCGGGATCCAGGGTTGGCGCAAGATAGCTGTCGGCAAGAGCGAGGGTCGGCAGCAACAGGGCCGCCAGGCAGGCCAGCTTCAGTTTCATGAGGAACCTCCGGAAGTGAGCTTCCGGAGAAGATACGCGAAGGTTCCAGCGGCGTCAGCCGCCGGAACCGGCGTCGGCTAGACGGGCTTGACCACGAACAGCAGGTCGCCCTGGGTGACCTGCTGGCCCGTTGCCATGTTGATGCGGGTCACCTCGTACTCCCGCTCCGGGTCGTAGAGCACCGCATCGGTATTGAAGTCCTCGAGCTTCAGCGGCGTGAAGATCTTCATGGCTTCCAGCTGACCGATGGTATCCGACGCCTTGATCCTGGCGCCTACAGTGACGTACTCGGGTTCGGTCGGGGTCGGCGTGGTGTAGAAGATGGCCGTCGCCGGCGACAGCACCTTCAGCTCCTCGCTGTCCTCGATCCGGATGGCGTCGCTGTCGATCCCGCCGCTGACCTCGCCGGCGGAGGCGTCGATCTCGGCGATCAGGCTGTCCGAATCCGTTCGCTGCAGGAAGTCCGGCAGGTACCCGGTGTCGTAGATCCCCTTGTTGAACACATCGTCGGCCAGCACCCGCTTCAGCAGCGGGATGTTGGTGCTGATGCCCTGAATCGTGATCCGGTCCAGATAGGCGAGCAGCTTAGCTACCGCAGACGGTCGGTCGGCCGCGTGCACGATGACCTGCGCCACCATGCTGTCGTAGAAGGGTGAGACGAACTTGCCCTCGCCAACGGTGGCGATGATCTCCACCCCTTCTTCTTCCGGGAAGCTGCAGGCCGTCACCTCACCCGGATGAGGCCGGAAGCTCAGGCTGCCGTCCGCGTTGGCCTGCACGCGCTCAGCGTTGACCCGCGCTTCGATGGAATAGCCGTTCTGTTCCGGCTCCAGGTGAGCAATGGACTCGCCGGAAGCAATTCGAAACTGCTCGGCGACGATGTCGATGCCGGAGACCCACTCCGTCACCGGATGCTCCACCTGCAGCCGGGTATTCATCTCCATGAAGTACACGGCCTCATTGGCCACGTCGTAGATGAACTCGACGGTACCGGCGCCGACGTAGCCTACCTCGTTGGCCAGTGCCGCCGTGCTCTTGAAAACGGTCTCACGCAGCGCGTCCGGCAGCATGGTCGAATCGGACTCTTCGAACACTTTCTGCTTGTCACGCTGCACGCTGCAGTCGCGCAGGCCCAGCACCTTGGTGTTGCCATGAGTATCGCGCAGCAGCTGCACCTCGATGTGGCGCAACGCCGTCACATACTTTTCGAGGTAAACGTCGCCGTTACCGAAGGCGGCCCGCGCTTCCACGGTGACGCGCTGAAACAGCTCGTGGAACTCGTCGGCCTGCTCCACCACCTGGATACCCTTGCCACCACCACCGTGGACGGCCTTGATCAGCACCGGGTAGCCGATGTCTTCTGCCACCCGGGCCGCGCTGTCCACGTCGGTGAGAATACCGTGGCTGCCCGGGACAACCGGGACGTTCAGGCGCAACGCCGTGTTGATGGCGTTTGACTTGTTGCCCATGGTTTCCATGCTGGCAACCGGCGGGCCGATGAAGTTGATGCCGTGGCTGCGGATCAGCTCGGCGAAGCCGGAGTTCTCCGACAGGAAGCCGATGCCCGGGTGCAGCGAGTCCACCCCTTCCAGCTCAGCCACCCGGAGCACGCTCATGGCGTTCAGATAGCTCTCGTCCGGCGTGTTGCCGCCGATGCAGATGAGCTGATCGGTGTCGCGCAGCATGTCTACGGATACCGACTCCATGTCCGGGTCGGACTGCACGAGCACGACCTGAACATCGTTCTTCTGGGCAATCCGGATCAGCTTCACTGCCGTGCAGCCGCGCGCGTGAATGAGCGTCTTGCGCGTCGGCCGGATCAGATCCTGGTCCGTATAGCGGGGCCGATGCGCCACCACCACCGGCCGCTCCTGGCTGAGCACGCCGGAGACCACCCGCGACACCACATCCTCGACAGACTCCTGAGCCAGCGGAATGTCCGCATCGATCTCGCGCAGCCTGCCATCCAGCTCCGGATGGAACGGATGCTTGACCAGCCCCTGCATGGCACCCGGATCCTGGGACAGGTAGTTGGACAGAATGGAGTTCAACGGCAGGTTCGACGGCACCACGAGCTGGCCCGCAAAGGGCATGGCGGTGCCTGAGAAGTAATAGGTCTGCACCAGCGGATGGGTCACGAAGCTCGCCTGCGCGCCCCCGGTGCAATCGCCGTAGCCGAACACGATCACCGGCAGGTCGTGGTCCCTGACAAACCGGGTCACGCGATCGTTCACCGCCGCCATGGAGAACAGCGCGCCCGCGCCCTCCTTGGTCTGCATGCCGCCGGAGGAGATGAAGCAGATCACCGGCAGGTGCTGCTCGGCGCACTCAACCAGCAGCTTGCAGAATTTCTCGGCGCTCGCCATGTCGAACGAGCCTGCCTGGAAATCGACGTTCGAGATCAGGATGCCGGCCCGGATGCTGCGATCGCCGACGTCGAAGTCGCCGATCCCGGCAATCATCCCGCAGGGGGCGTTGTTTTTCGCCAGGGCCTGCTCGATGGACATCCGGAAACCCGGGAAGCTGCGCGGATCGGAGCTGAGAAGATCGGCGTAGTGCTCCTCGAAGTTTTTCACGTAGCGATCGATGAACTTCTGATAGCCGGTCTGCTTCTGGTTCTTGATGTCACGGAGCACGTTCTGCATGCGCAGATCGCGGTAGGCCATGTTCAGCCGGTTCCAGAAGTCCTTGCGCCGACCGATGTTCTTCGGCGCGATCCGGCCCTGGTAGTTCTTTCCTTCCCGCTCAGATTGGATGTAGGACAGCAGCAGCGATTCGAACAGGTGCGTGACCACCACGAACAGCGCGTCTGAGAGGTGCGGGAATGCAACCTTTTTCCACTCTTCCACAGCACGGAAGAAGTCCGTGTTCTTCGACATCCGCTGGATCCGGAGGTACCAGTCGGTCATCTGCTCCAGCAGCACGGCTTCCCGCACCGCGGCCGACTCGCCCGCCAGATCATCACCGCCCAGCGTCACGCCGCTGGCGGCAAACGCCATGGTGGTCTGCACCAGCTTCGCCAGCGACTCCTTCGACAGCGCCTGGGAGGCCTGCGCTTCCTCGGCGATACCGTCCAGGTTGGCGATGATCTGATCGTAGACGGAGTCGAACAGCAGCAGGTTCTCGCACTCGCGGATGAAGTCGGCTCTGAGCTCGTCTTCCACCAGTACGTCGAGCACGGTCATGTCGCTGAAGGCCACCACCGGCCGGGCCGATGCGGCCGGTCGGATCAGGCCGCTGAACGTGCTGGCGAGCTGGGCGCGATTCGCCGCCAGCGTCGCTTCCCCGGCCTCACTGAGGCTGGCGCCGCCGGTGATGGCCAGATTCAGCTCCACCGTCAGCTGGGTGCGCAGATATTGCTCGGACTTGTCCTCGGTGTCGCCGGCGTCCGAAAGCAGCTTGCGCCCTTCGTGCGAGAAGCTCTCCCGCAGCCTGGTCCGCAGCTCCGACGCACGAATGGCCTCGAGCAGCAGCCGCGGGTCTTCGATGTCGTTGAGCTGGAGGATCTGCCGGATGTCCTGCGGGTTGGCCAGGTAGTCCTTGAGCGCCCTCAGGTTGCCGACTGCCTCCGCTTTCCAGCGGTTGTAGAGGAAGATGCCGACGCTGGACAACAGGGCTGCCCGGGCCTCTTCGTAGTTTTTCTTCGGCTCGCCGAACAGCAGCTGGGCAATGCGGCCTCGCTCGTCGTGCACCGCCTGCTTCTTCTCGTTGTAGTTCTTCCAGGCCTTGGACAAGGCGTCGTCGTAGACGACCCGATCCGGATCCTGCAGCCACTTGAGGAAGGTCTGGCGGCGCTCGAGCTCAGCCCGCTTGTCCAGCTCTCCTTTCGGCAGCTCCTGGTTGGAGAGCCGGCCGTACTGCGACGTGGAGGTGGCTTTGATCCGCTGCCGGACCTTCAGGTAGCGCAGGTAGCGGAAGGCCACGCCGAACACGTTCAGGTACTCGGTCGGGTTCCGTGACAGCTTCAGCGCCGCGTTGGTCTGCATGCGCTTCAGGTTCTCGGACGGATTCAGGAACCGCTGCAGGCTCTGCCGGTAGTGATCGAGAATGTACGGGTTGTTGGCAACGAACTCCTGACAGCTCATCTCGACCCGCGAGATGCCGGCGATGATCGCCGCCCGCAGGTTCGCCACATCGCTGTCCGAGGGCGAGTAGTCGATGACGCCATCGATGTTGCCCTGCTCGTAGAGCTCGTAAGCACCCAGGCCCACGTACTTGGCGCACTCCTGCCAGGAGAGGTTCAGGCGCCGGGCGATGCTGGCGAGAGATTTCGGCTGGATGGTGCTGAAGACGCTGTCCCGGAGCGCCAGGATCATGTTGCTGGCCGCCAGCGGGATCGCCCCGCCGGAGTAGCCGAGGCCGTAGACGATGCCAACGTTCGGCACGTCGACGTTGCTTGCTTCAGCGATAAGCCGGGAAATGCTGTGCGCCTGGTTGTCCCGGTTCGCCTCTTCCTTAGCGTCTGCCCCGGGGGTGTCCATCAGGGTGACGATGGGAATGGCCCGGCGCGAGTACTGGCGCATGCGATCGGCGGCCATCAGGTGGTGCGCGGGTCCCCACTCGCCGTTCCGGTAGGAGCGGTCCTGGGCGATGAAGCCGACCTGCCGGAGCTCCCCGGCAAAATCCATCTCCACCACAGCGGCGTAAAAAGAGCCGTCCGCCACCTCATCGCTGATCCGGCCAAGCTGGCGAATCACCTCAGGGGCGGGAACGCGGCCCGGATCTTCCGCTGCCGCAACCACGGCCTCGATGTAGGAATCCACGTCCAGCCGGCCGAGGTGCTCGACCCGGCGAAAGATCTCCTGCTTGCCGAGGCAACCCGGCAGCAGCTCGTCGCTTTCCGTGCTGGGGAATAGGGAGAAGTCCTGGGCCAGACTCTCTGCGATCAGATAGAGTCTGTCTCCTTCTTGAAGCTGCTTATCCACGGGCGAAACTACGGGTTAAAATTCGCCGGTACTCTAGCCACTTGCCTCTCCGAAGGCAATGCAGATGCGGCCAAACTCCGGTCTGGTTCGCATCCTAAGTCGCGGAAATACAAGCAAAAACTCAATCAGAACCCCGGAAACCACTCGCTATGACAGCATTGAACTGCGCCGTACTGACCATATCTGACAGCCGAACCCTCAAGGAGGACACCTCCGGGGCCCTGCTGGCCGAACTGATCGCCGAGGATGGCCATCAGCTGGCGGACCGCAACCTGGTCCGGGACGACGTCTACCAGGTGCGGGCGGTGGTGTCGGGATGGATCGCAGATCCGGAGGTTCAGGTGGTGGTCAGCACCGGCGGCACCGGCTTCACGGGCCGGGACAGCACCCCGGAGGCGCTGATGCCGCTGTTCGATAAGACCATCGACGGCTTCGGCGAGCTGTTCCGCCAGGTCTCTTACGAGGAGATAGGCGCCTCTACCATCCAGTCCCGCTGCGTAGGCGGCCTCGCCAACGCCACGCTGATCTTCGCGTTGCCGGGCTCCTCGAACGCGGTGCGCACCGGCTGGGAGAAAATCCTGCGGCCGCAGCTCGATATCAACACCCGTCCCTGCAACTTCGTGGAGCTCATCCCCCGCCTGCTGGAGCGCTGATGGGACCCGCTTCACAGCCTGCGGCTCGGCGGACCGTCAGCTGGCCGATCGAGGCCTGACAGGGCGAGTCAGCGCCGGTTAGAATGCCCGGCTGAAGCTGAAGAAGATGAGACCCTGCCGGTGAGTGACAACGTCTACGTTCTGGGCGCTGCCCGGACCCCTATTGGCTCTTTTCAGGGTGCGCTCTCGAAGCAGAGCGCACCGGACCTCGGCGCTCACGCGATCCGGGCGGCGGTTGCCGCCTCCGGCCTCGATGGCGACAGCGTCGATGAGGTGATCATGGGCAACGTGATCAGCGCCGGCCTGAAGCAGGCGCCCGCCCGCCAGGCCATGCGCAGCGCCGGCCTGGCCGACAGCATTCACGCGCTCACCGTGAACAAGGTCTGCGGCTCCGGCATGAAGGCGACCATGCTTGGTCACGACCTGATCCGGGCCGGCAGCGCCGGCGTGGTGATCACCGGCGGCATGGAGAGCATGACCAACGCGCCGTACCTGCTGACCAAGGCGCGGGCCGGTCAGCGCATGGGCCACGGCCAGATGTTCGACAGCATGTTCACGGACGGGCTCGAGGACGCGGAAACCGGCGGCTCCATGGGCACGTTTGCCCAATCCACCGCAGACGACTATCAGCTCACCCGGGAGGCCATGGACGAGTACGCCATCGGCTCGCTCGAGCGGGCCCGCGCCGCCATCAACGACGGCCAGCTGACCGACGAGATCGCCGCCATGGAGATCGACGGCCAGACCGTCAGTGAGGACGAGCAGCCGGGCCGGGCAAAGATCGAAAAGATCCCGACCTTGCGACCTGCCTTCAAAGCGGACGGCACCATCACCGCAGCCAACTCCAGCTCCATCTCCGACGGCGCTTCTGCCCTGGTGCTCTGCGGCGACGAGGCGCTGAACGGCAACGCGCCGCTGGCCCGGATCGTCGGCCACAGCACCCATTCCCAGCATCCCAGCGAGTTCACCATCGCCCCGGTCGGGGCGATCGGCAAGCTGCTGGCGAAGCTCGGCTGGTCCGCGGACGATGTGGACCTCTTCGAGATCAACGAAGCGTTCGCCATGGTCACCATGCTGGCGATCTCCGAGCTGAACCTGGACCCGGAGCGGGTCAACATCTACGGCGGCGCCTGCGCTCAGGGGCACCCGATCGGCTCTACCGGCTCCCGCCTCATCGTCACGCTGGCGCACGCCATGCAGCGGCTGAACCTGAAACGAGGCATCGCCGCACTCTGCATCGGCGGCGGTGAGGCAACGGCCGTGGCGCTCAGCCGCGAATGAAGCGCCTACCCGTTATCGTCGGCCTCGGCGGCATCAATCCGGCCGGGCGCGTGTCCTTCCACCACGCTTACCGGCGGATGGTCCTGGACGGGCTCGATCAGAACCTGCAGAACCGAACCTATGCCAGCCTGGCGGCCCTGATGAACCTGGAGGGCCCGGACCAGCCGGAGGTGCAGGAGCACATCCGCAGGCACACGCTGATCCGCCGCATCGAGCTCTTTGATCCGGACCGGATCTACGTCAACCGCACGGCCCGACTGCACAGCACAGAGCCGGACACGCCGTTCAGCTTCATCATGAGCAAGCGCTACCTGCCGGAGACCGTGCCGACGGACTGGGAAGTGGACGTCGTCAACGACTCGGAGGTGCGGATCACCGTGCCCGACCGGCTCGACGTGTTCCTGCCGGACAACCGCAGCTCCCGGGTCAGCAGCGCCGGCCAGCTGCCCACCGGATTCAATCCCGGCGATCGTTACCAGTCGAGAAACCATCCGCGGGGACTGCAGCTGACCGTCTTCGGAGCCTCCGATGCGGTCCGCTCCACCGGCCTCGATCTGAACCACCTGAAGAACGTGGTGGCACCGGATCAGTTTGCCGTCTACTCCGGGTCGGCCATGGGCCAGCTCGACAACGACGGCTACGGCGGCGTCTTTCAGAATCCCCTGCTCGGTCGGCGGCCAACGTCGAAAAACGTGCCGCTCGGCCTGAACGAGATGCCGGGTGACTTCGTCAACGCTTACGTGCTCGGCAGTGCCGGCGGCACCGCCGGCATCATCGGCGCCTGCGCCACCTTCCTGTACAACGTGCGCGCCGGCTGCGAGGAGATTGCCTCAGGCCGCAAGCGGGTGGTTCTGGTCGGCAACTCGGAAGCACCCATCGTGCCGGAGGTGATCGAGGGCTATCGAACCATGGGCGCGCTCATGGAGGACGAGCAGATCATGAGCCTGGACGGCAGCGATGTGCCGGACCACAGCCGCGCCTGCCGGCCGTTCTCTTCCAACGGCGGCTTCACCGTCGCCGAGAGCGCCGTCTACACGATGATCATGGACGATGAGCTGGCGCTGGAGCTGGGCGCGCAGGTCCTGGGCTCGGTGCCCGGCGTGTTCGTGAACGCTGACGGCTTCAAGAAATCGATCCCCGGACCCGGGATCGGCAACTACCTCACCGTCGGCAAAGCCATGGGCCTGGCCAGAGCCATCCTCGGCGAAGAAGGTCTGAAGCGGCGAACGCACATGCAGGCGCACGGGACCGGCACGCCGCAGAACCGGGTCACCGAATCGCACATCCTCGACGAGCTGGCGCGGATCAACGGCATCGAGGCGCTGCCCGTCGCCGCCATCAAAGCCTACGTCGGCCACTCCATGGCCCCCGCCGGCGGCGATCAGCTGGCTGCCGTGCTCGGTACCTGGGCACATGGGCTGCTGCCGGGGATCGCCACCATCGATCACATCGCCGACGACGTCCATCACGACAACCTGATCCTGCCGATGTCGCACCAGCCCCTGGAAGGCGATCAGCTGGATGCCGCCTTCATCAACTCGAAAGGATTCGGCGGCAACAACGCCACCGGCCTCTTCCTTTCGCCCCGCTACACCGAGCGGATGCTAGAGCGTCGCTGGGGCAAGGAGAAAATGCTCGAGTGGCGCCGGCGCAGCGAAGCCGTGGTCGAGCAGGCCGAAGCCTACGACGCCATTGCGGACGACGCGGAAACCAAGGCGATCTACCAGTTCGGCGAGGGTGTTGTGGACGGCGAAGATCTGACCATCAGCACCGACGAGATCCGGATTCCCGGGTTCGGCCAGCCGGTGCGCCTCGATCTCGACAACCCCTGGCCAGATATGATCGAAGACTGAGCCGCCTGCGGATCACCCGTGTGCGGTCAGTGACGGGTGTCCTGCCGGTCCTTGAGCTCCGCCAGCCGTCGCTCCGCCATCACCGCCACCGCGTCGTCGTCCCGTTCGCCGCCAAGCTCTAACACCTGCCTGAAGGCGCTGCGCGCCCCTTCGACGGAGCCCAGCCGCAGCCAGTACTCACCCTGCTCGAAGCAGAGGGTCGCGCTGTCGGGCAGGATCTGCTGCTGGCAATCGAGCATATCCAGCGCCCGGTGAAACTCTGCCCGCGCAACGAAGTGGTACTTCAGGTTGTTGAACATCCTGAGCAGCACGTCGTTCGGCCGAGCGGGTGAGAACGGGTTGCCGCTTCTCGCATCTTCCGGCAGCGATGCCAGGCAATCGGCCTCGCTGCGCGCCACCATCTGAAACGGGTCCACCAGCGCCTGGCCGATCCGAACGAGGAAGTGGCCCGGAAAGTTGATCCCCTGGGCCTGCTGGCCTGATCTTTCGGCAACGTCCGCGACCAGGGCTGCCATGGCGATCGGCAGGCCGGAGCGGGTTTCCAGCAGCGCGTCGATACGGCTCCCCTGGACCACGTCCGCGGGCGAGCGGCCGCCGAAGCCCTCCTCCCGGAGAAAGGCCCAGGGCGTGAGGCGATCATCGTAGCGGCCGCTCAGAGCCGCGAGCTTCTGCTCGGTTGCGTCGCGGTCGAAGCCTTCATGGATGCAGTCATTGACGGCCAGGGCGGCGGCCATGAAGCTGGCGTTTTCATCTGCAGCGAGCTCAGCCAGTAGCGCGAGCGCCCTGTCCTGCATCAGTGTTCCCGCGTCTTCGAGAACGTGATCTCCGGCCAGCGGTCCTCAACCAGGGACAGGTTGGCACGGGTCGGTGCCAGGTAGGTCAGGTAGCCTCCGCCATCAAGGGCCAGCTGCTCTTCGTGCTTGCGCTTGAACTCCTCGAGCATCTTCTCGTCCTCACAGGTCACCCAACGGGCCGTGAAGATGTTCGCGTCCTCGTACACACAGTCGGCCCGATACTCGTCGTTCAACCGGTACGCCACCAGGTCGAACTGCAGCACGCCGACCGCGCCAACGATCAGATCGTTCCGGGTGAAGGGCTTGAATATCTGGCTTGCGCCTTCCTCAGCCAGCTGGTCCAGCCCTTTTTCCAGCTGCTTGGTTTTCAGCGGGTCCTTCACCCTGACCCGGCGGAACAGCTCGGGCGCGAAGTTGGGGATGCCCTTGAAGCGAAGCACCTCGCCTTCGGTGAAGACATCGCCGATCTGGATGGTGCCGTGATTGTGCAGTCCGATGATGTCGCCGGGGTAAGCTTCGGTGGCCTGCACCCGGTCGCCGGCCATGAAGGTGACGGCGTCCGTTACCTTCACCTGCTTCTCCAGACGGACATGGCGCATGCGCATGCCGTGCTCGTAGGTTCCGGAGCAGACCCTCAGGAAAGCGATGCGGTCCCGGTGCTTGGGATCCATGTTCGCCTGAATCTTGAAGACGAAGCCGGAAAACTTCTCATCCGTCGGGACCACGGTACGGCTTTCGGTTTCCCGCGGCTGCGGCGGCGGCGCGGAGGCGACGAAGCCGTCCAGCAGCTCCCGCACGCCGAAGTTGCCGAGCGCCGTGCCGAAGTAGACGGGCGTCAGGGTCGCGCCGAGAAAGTCATCCAGCTCGAAGCTGTGGCTCGCGCCGCGCACCAGCTCGATTTCTTCCACGAAGTCGTCGTACTCGTCAGCGAGGAACGACCGGGCCGCATCGCTGTCGAGACCCTCGATCTCCGCGTACGGGTGGATGTGGTGGCCATGCCCCTGCTCGTAGCAGACGATCCGATCCCGGTACAGATCGTAGATCCCCTTGAAGTGCCGGCCCATACCGATGGGCCAGTTCATGGGCGCGCACTGTATCTGCAGGATGTCCTCGATCTCGTCGAGCACCTCGATGGGATCCCGTATCTCCCGATCCAGCTTGTTGATGAAGGTGAGGATCGGCGTGTCGCGCAGCCGACAGACTTCCATCAGCTTGATCGTTCGCGGCTCGACGCCGCGGGCGCCGTCGATCACCATCAGCGCCGAGTCGACGGCGGTCAGGGTGCGATAGGTGTCCTCGGAGAAATCCTCGTGGCCCGGCGTATCGAGCAGGTTCACCATGGCATCGGCATAGGGGAACTGCATCACCGATGTAGTCACGGAGATGCCCCGCTCCTGCTCCATGGTCATCCAGTCCGAGGTGGCATGCCGGTCGGATTTGCGCGACTTGACCGTACCCGCAAGCTTGATGGCGTTGCCGAACAGCAGCAGCTTTTCGGTCATCGTCGTCTTGCCCGCATCCGGGTGGGAGATGATGGCGAAGGTGCGGCGGGCGTCTACTTCCCGGGCGAAAACCGCCGGACTGGCAGCCATGGGGACCTCTGGTGATCAGGAAAAGCGCGCGATTATACCCGCGCAGGATGCGCCGCGCTCGCGGCTGGTGCGCTACCTGCGCTGCTAGCGCCTGGAGACGTCGCTGGTTGCGAAGTAAGCCTCCAGGTCCAGCACCAGGACCCGGGCGTCTTCGTGCCCGATGTGGGCCGGATAGTAGTCTTTGCGCAGCCCCACCTCGTTGAACCCGATCGAATCGTAGAGCCGGGCAGCCACGTGATTGGATGGCCGCACCTCGAGAAAAAGCGCGTCCGCACCGGCCTCGAAGGCGCGCTCCATGGCATGCATAACCAGGGCCCGGCCGAGGCCACCGCCCTGCTCGCTGCCGCGGATGCAGACGTTCAGCAGGTGCGCTTCACCCGCTCCGATGGTGACGATGGCGTGGCCCAGCACCTCATCGTCCTTCTCCAGCACCCAGCACTGATTGCCGACCTTGAGGCAGTCGGCAAACACACCGCGGGTCCACGGGAAGTCGTAGCCGGTGAACTCGTTCGCGAGCACCGCGTCCAGATCACCGGCAAACATCGGGCGAATCTTCATCAGTGCCCTGCCAGCTCTGCCCAGAGTGCCCGCTTCAAGGCGCCGTCGACCATGAGCTCCGCGAGCGGCGCCAGCTCAATGGCACCTTCCGGCAGCTGCTCGAGCCGCCCCGCGACCTCGCGGCCGATCAGGATCTGCTCGGGCTGCTGGTCGCCCAACTGCTTCGCTACGAAAGCACGCAATGCCTTCCGGACCGTGCCCGGGTTGTTGTCGACGCCGGGCTGCGGCCACTCGAAGGCAAGCTGAGCGGCGTTGCCGCCAAACAGCCCGCTGCTCGCGGCCAGCACGTCGAGTGCGAACCGTCGCTCCGCTTTCGAAGCGCCGAGCTCGACCAGCATCAGCACCGGCCCTTTGCTCAGGCAGTAAACGCTGAACGGCTGCACCTCTGGCCCGCTGACCGGGGGCTGCGGACGGGGTTCCGGCTGCGCGACCGGCGCCCGCTGGGCAGCCTCGGTTTGCGCCGGTTCGGCGGTCGGCAGCAACCGTTCCGGCGCTGACAGCTCGGCCAACGCCTCCGCCGTCTCCCGGCGCAGCAGCCAGACGTCCACACCCATCTGCCGGAGCATGGCGTGGCGGTTGTCCGCCCTGGTTACGGCTGTATCTTCAGCAGCGATCGGCTTGCCTCTGTCACTTCGTCTCCTGCCAATCATTGTACACTTAGCGCCCCCGAGGAATGACGCCCCGACCATGAAGTACCTGACAGACGACACCCGCATCACCGGCATGGAAGAAGTGGTGGCTCCGAACGACCTGCTGTCGGAAATCCCCATCAGCGATCAGGTGTCTGAGCTGGTCTTTTCCAACCGGCAGGCCATCAGCCGCATGCTGACCGGGGAAGATCCGCGGCTGCTGGTGATCATCGGCCCCTGCTCCATCCACGACCCGAACGCGGCCCTGGAGTACGCCGATCGCCTGGCTGGGCTCGCCGCTGAGCTGAAAGACAACCTGCACATCCTGATGCGCGTCTACTTCGAGAAGCCGCGCACCACCGTCGGCTGGAAGGGGCTGATCAACGACCCCAGCCTGAACAATTCCTTCGACATCAACCACGGCCTGCGGATCGCCCGCGGCCTGCTCAGAGACATCGCGGAGCGGGGGCTCGGCACCGGCACCGAATATCTCGATCCGATCACGCCGCAGTACCTGGGCGATCTGGTGTCCTGGGGCGCGATCGGCGCGAGAACGACGGAGAGCCAGATCCACCGTCAGCTCGCCTCGGGCCTGTCCTGCCCCATCGGCTTCAAGAACAGCACGGATGGCTCCATCCAGGTGGCCGTCGATGCGATCGGCAGCGCGGCCAACTCACACATCTTCCTGTCCGTCACCAAGGAGGGACACTCGGCCATCTTCTCCACCTCCGGCAACGAAGACTGCCACGTGATTCTGCGCGGCGGCGGCGGCAAGCCGAACTACGACAACCCATCCGTGCACTACGCCGCCCGGCTGCTGGAGCAAGCCGGTCAGACGCCCCGGGTGATGATCGACATGAGCCACGCCAACAGCGAGAAGGACCATCGCAAGCAGATCAAGGTCTGCGACGACATCTGCAGCCAGCTCCGGGCGCAGGAGTCACGGATCTTCGGCGTGATGATCGAGAGCAACCTGATCGAGGGCAACCAGAAGGTAGGCCCGCCGGACAGCCTGACCTATGGCCAGAGCATCACGGATGCCTGCATCGGCTGGGAAGATACCGAGCGCTGCCTCACCTATCTGGCTGAGGCGAGCGCCGCGCGGATCGCCGCCCTCTGAGCAGCCGTTCCGCCATCAGCACCAGGAACACCGTCAGGTAGAGCACGCTCTCACCGTAGCCGTCCTTGGTCAGCCAGAAGTGGTGGAGAATGCCGAGCGCAATCGCCGGGTATACGGCCCAGTGCAGGCGAACCCAACGCCGCCCCAGGCGCGCCCGCCAGGCGTTGGTTGACGTGATCGCCAACGGCACCAGCAGCAGCAGGGCCAGAAAGCCAACGGTGATGTAGGGGCGATCAGTCAGATCTTCGAATATCTGCCGCCCGTCGAAGCCGGCGAGAAAGCCGAGGTAAGCCAGCAGGTGCAGGCAGATGTAGGCGAAGGCAAACAGCCCGACCATGCGGCGATAGCGCATGACCCTGGGGGCCGCGAGCGCGCGCCGGGTGCTGGAGACGAGCAGAACGGCGAGCAGCATCCAGATGCTCCACTCGCCGAGAAAGGTGACGACCGCGGTCCCCGGATCTGCACCCAGGCGGCTACCCGGCAACGCCAGCTCGCCAGCAATGTCGTAAGCGAGAACGGCCAGCGGCAGCGACAGCAACCCGAACAGCGCGGGCTTCGTCCAGGAATCAGTAATAGCGGCTGAGATCCATGCCGCTGTACAGGGAAGCGACTTCTTCGGCGTAGCCGTTGAACGGTAGCGTCGGCATCCAGTTCTGATCGAACAGCGTGCTCGGCAGCCGACGTTCCCGAGCCTGGCTCCAGCGCGGATGCGAAACATCCGGGTTCACGTTGGCGAAGAAGCCGTACTCTCTCGAGTTGGACAGCTGCCAGGTGTTCTTCGGCTCCGTGCGCGAGAAATGGATGCTGACGATGGACTTGATGCTCTTGAATCCGTACTTCCAGGGCACGATCAGGCGCCAGGGCGCGCCGTTCTGGTTTGGCAGCTCCTTGCCGTACACGCCCGTTGCCATCAGCGTCAGCGGGTGCATGGCCTCATCCATCCGCAGGCCTTCGACGTAAGGCCAGTCGATGCCGGAAAAAACGGACTTTTGGCCACGCATCTCGCTCGGCCGGTAGAGCGTTTTGAACTCGACGTACTTTGCCTGTGAGGTGGGCTTGAGCGGCTCGAGAATGCTCTTCAGCGGGATGCCGAGCCACGGCACGACCATGGACCAGGCTTCGACGCAGCGGAAGCGGTAGACGCGTTCTTCCGGCGTCATGCCTTTGATCAGGTCCTCGTAGTCGAACTCTCCGGTCATCTCAGCTTCGCCGCTCACGGTTACCTTCCACGGCGTGGTGGTCATGCGATGGGCGTAACGGACCGGATCACCCTTATCGGTGCCGAACTCGTAGAAGTTGTTGAAGCTGGTGACGATCTCTTCCGGAGTGAGCGGTTCTGCCTCCGTGGGCAGCACCGAGTTGCGCGGCTGCTCCTCGAGGTTGGCCCGGGCGTCGCCCGGCAACATGGCGGTCAACGCCGCATGCACTGACAGCGCCGCAGCACCCAGGCCGAGCTGACGAACGAAGGCGCGTCGGTTGCGAAAATGTGCCTCCGAGGTGATCTCGGACGAACGAATGGCATCAGGCTTCTTGATGAGCAACTGGGTCTCCTCTTTTCCAGCTACCACTGTGACCGCCGCTGGGGCGGGGAGTTCACTCGGCGCTGCGGCGGCGGCGCTTCTTGACCCGGCGCCAGACGTGCTGGATCGGCCCGGAGGCCGCGTACACAAGCGCGATCAGAAGCAGCACCCTGGGCGGATCCAGGGCCAACACCGCAAACACCAGCACCGCGGCGACCAGGGTGATGAACGGCACCCTGCCTTTCAGCTCCAGCACCTTCGGCGAGAAGTAGATGAAGTTGGACACCATCAGCAGCGCCACGGCGACCACCACGAAGCCCATGCTGACGGCGGCGGCGGCGCTGGGCGTGCCCAGGCCGAAGTCGGTCCAGGTCCAGACCATGCAGGCGATGATCGCGGCGGCTGCCGGGCTCGCCAGGCCGGTGAACGTCTTGTTATCGCCCTTGGTGTTGAAGCGGGCCAGACGCAACGCAGCGCAGGCCATGAAGATGAAGGTGGCAACCCAACCTGCCTGACCGAGGCTGTCGAGCCCCCAGGAAAAGGCAACCAACGCCGGCGCAACGCCGAACGCCACCATGTCGGAGAGGGAGTCGTACTCGGCGCCGAACTGGCTTTCCGTGCGCGTCCAGCGCGCTACCCGCCCGTCGGCGGTGTCGAGCAGCCCGGCGACCAGGATGGCGAGGGCTGCGGCAACGAAGTCGCCGTTCATGCCGGCGACGATGGCGAAGAAGCCGGCAAAGAGCGCGCCGGTGGTGATCAGATTGGGCAGCAGGTAGATCCCGCGACGGCGTGCTTTGGCTTCATCACCGGCGGCTGAAGGCGGTACTTCCGCCTCGGGTGACTGCCCCTCAGGCAACGACTCGTCGGCACCTGAAGGGACCGCTTTCAGATTTCCAGCCTTCCCTCCAGTCTTTCCGCGATCGTCCGTCATGCCACTCCCGGGCTGGCGTCAGTTCTTGTCCTTGTCCACCAGCCGATTTTCCTGAATCCAGGGCATCATAGCACGCAGGCCTTCGCCCACTTCTTCGATCTTCTGGCCCTGGCTGATCCGACGCATGGCCTTGATGGAGGGCGCGCCCGCCTGATACTCGGCAACGAACTCCTTGGCGAAGCGGCCGGTCTGGATCTCTTCGAGGATCTTCTTCATTTCCTTCTTGGTTTCCTCCGTAACCACGCGCGGGCCGCGGGTCAGGCCACCGTACTCGGCGGTGTTGGAAACCGTGTACCACATGTTGGTGATCCCGCCCTCGTAGAAGAAGTCGACGATCAGCTTCAGCTCGTGCAGGCACTCGAAGTACGCCATCTCCGGCGCATAGCCCGCTTCCACCAGGGTCTCGAAACCGGCCTGAACCAGCGCCGCGGCACCACCGCAGAGCACGGCCTGCTCGCCGAACAGGTCAGTCTCCGTCTCCTCGCGGAACGTGGTCTCGATGATGCCGGCCCGGCCCCCGCCGTTGGCCGAAGCGTAAGACAGCGCGCTGGCCTTGGCCTGCCCGGTCGCGTCCTGGAAGACGGCGATCAGGCTGGGCACGCCGCCACCGGCAACGTACTCTGAACGCACGGTGTGGCCGGGGCCTTTCGGCGCGATCATGATCACGTCCAGATCAGCGCGCGGCTCGATCAGGCCGAAGTGAATGTTGAAGCCGTGCGCGAAGCACAGGGTCGCACCCTCTTTGGCGTTCGGCAGGATCTGGTCCTGATACAGCGCCTGCTGATGCTCATCCGGAGTCAGGATCATGATCAGGTCCGCGTCTTTGGCACCTTCCGCCACTTCCTTCACGGTGAAACCTGCATTTTCGGCTTTGCGCCAGGAGTCAGAACCTGCACGCAAGCCGATGGCGATGTTGCTCACGCCGGAGTCACGCAGGTTGTTGGCGTGCGCATGGCCCTGGGAGCCGTAACCGACCACCAGAACGTTCATCTTCTGAATGAGTGAGAGGTCGGCATCTTTGTCGTAATAAACTTGCATGAGTTTTCCTATCGCTTGAGTGCTGTGTTTGCCTGCTTGTTCGCTGCTTTGTTTGCCTGCTTGTTGCTCAGACTGATCGGACAGCAGACGCCTGCTAGACGCTGAGGATCTTTTCGCCACGGCCGATACCGGAGACGCCGGTGCGCGCCACCTCCAGGATCGCCAGCTTGCCGATGGCGCGAATGAACGCGTCCAGCTTGTCGCTCGGGCCGGACAGCTGCACGGTGTAGCCGTTCGGGGTGACGTCGACGATCTGGCCGCGGAAGATATCCGCCGTGCGCTTCACTTCTTCCCGGGCATCACCCTCGGCCCGGATCTTCACGAGCATGAGCTCCCGCTCGACGTGATCGGCTTCCGAGAGATCGACCACCTTCACCACCTCCACGACCTTGTAGAGATGCTTCATGATCTGCTCGATCTTGCTGTCGTCACCGGCGGTGGTCAGCGTCAGCCGGGACAGGGTGGGATCTTCTGTCGGCGCAACCGTCAGCGACTCGATGTTGTAGTTGCGTTGCGCAAAGAGGCCGACCACGCGGGACAGCGCTCCAGCCTCGTTTTCCAGGAGTACGGCAATGATGTGGCGCATTACATGTAGTCTCCCTGGATGCTCGAGGTGATCTTGGAAAGATACATGTCCTGCATGGATCCACCTTTGATCGCCATCGGGTAGACGTGCTCGTGCGGGTCGACCCAGACGTCGACGAAGACCAGCCGGTTTTTCAGCTCCGGGCTGAACGCTTCGTCCATCACGGCGTCCAGATCAGCCGCGTTCTCCACCTTGAAGCCGATGTGGCCGAACGCTTCGACCAGGGTTTTGAAGTCCGGCAGCGAGTCGCTGTAGGTGCTCTGGGAGTGGCGCCCGCCGTACTGCATGTCCTGCCACTGCTTGACCATCCCCAGGGCCTGGTTGTTCAGGGCGATGATCTTGATCGGCAGCCCGTACTGCAGGCAGGTGGAGAGTTCCTGCATGTTCATCATGAAGCTGCCCTCGCCGGTCACGCAGGCGACGGTGGCATCCGGAAAGGCAAACTGCACGCCCATGGCTGCCGGCAGGCCGAAGCCCATGGTGCCGAGGCCACCGGAGTTGATCCAGCGCCGCGGCTTGGCGAACTTGTAGTACTGGGCGGCAAACATCTGGTGCTGGCCAACGTCGGAAGTGACGTAGGCTTCGCCGCCGGTGGCCCGGTACAGAGACTGAATCGCCTGTTGCGGCAGGATCGGTTTGTCCGGCTCGACGGCCATGTTGTGATCAAGACCGTGGCTCGCCCGCCAGACGTTGATCCGTTCCCACCACTCACCGAGCGCCTCACCGTCCGGCAGCGAGGCGTCACTGGCTTGCAGGTTCTCGACCGCCTCCACCAGATCGTTCAGCACGCTGGCAGCCTGGCCGACGATGGGGATGTCCGCATCGATGATCTTCGAGATCGAGGCCGGGTCCACGTCGATGTGAATGATGGTGGCGTCCGGGCAGAACTTGTCCGGATTGTTGGTCACCCGATCATCGAAGCGGGCGCCCGCCGCCAGGATCACGTCCGCATGATGCATGGACATGTTGGCTTCGAAGGTGCCGTGCATGCCCAGCATGCCGATGAACTGCTCGTCATCGCCCGGGAAGCAGCCCAGGCCCATGAGGGTGTTGGTGACCGGGTAGTTGAGCAGCTTCGCCAGTCGGGTCAGCGCCTCAGAACCATCCCCGATGATGATCCCGCCGCCGGCGTAGATGATCGGTCGCTTGGCGCCGAGCAGGGCTGCGGCGGCTTTACGGATCTGCCGGCCATTGCCCTTCACTGCCGGGTTGTAGGACCGCAGCTTCATGTTCTTCGGGTAGCTGTAGGGCGCCAGAATCTCCGGGTCCGTCGTGTCTTTCGGCACGTCGATCACCACCGGACCTGGACGCCCGGTCGAAGCAATGTGGAATGCCTTCCAGACGATGGCCGGAATGTCCGCGGGATCCTTGACGATGAAGCTGTGCTTCACCACCGGCCGGGAGACGCCGACCATGTCCGTTTCCTGGAAGGCATCGGTACCGATGACGTTGTTCGGGACCTGGCCGGAAATCACGACCATCGGGATGGAATCCATGTAGGCCGTGGCGATGCCGGTCACCGCGTTGGTTGCACCCGGTCCGGACGTCACCAGCACCACGCCCGGCTTGCCCGTTGCGCGGGCATAAGCATCTGCCATGTGGGTAGCAGCCTGCTCGTGCCGCACGAGAATGTGCTCGATCTTCTGTTGCTTGAAGATGGCATCGTAGATATGCAGCGCCGAGCCGCCCGGATAGCCGAAGATGTACTCGGCGCCTGCGTCCTGCAGGGCGCGAATGAGCATCTCGCCGCCGGAAATCTGCTGCTCGGCTGAGTCGTCTCGCTGGTCGGTAGCCACGGTATTTTCCGCTGTTCGTCAGTAAATTATCTTTTCAATATCGATGCGCTGGCACCCAGCCCGCAGAGCCTCATCAACCAGACTCTAACTGATTGATTTCCTGGAGTTTTGGTCCGGCCGGCACCGAAAAGGCGGGTATTCTTGGGCTTCACACCCGACATGTCAACGAAAGTGAGAATCAGGTAACAAACTCGCCCCCAACTGCCCCTCCGACGCCGTCAGCCGACAGGCTACAATTAGGGGGCTGAAATGGAACGAACGGATCATGATGACCCATCGACCAATACTCGTACTGACCGGCGCCCTCGGCGTTGCGACCCTGCTGCTGACCCTGGCCAGCCCACCGGCGGCTGCGGACAACATTTACCGCTGGGTTGATGAAGACGGGGTGGTGAACTTCACCCAGCAGAAGCCTCGCGATGCCGAGTCGGAAACCATCGTCACCAATACGGGTGCGCCCCGTGTGGTCAGCGACGATGCCCCCGCTGCGGCCACCAGCGCGGCTACCGGCGAGCAGCTGTCACCTGAGCAGGAAAAGATGCTGGAAGGCCTGCGCGCGGCGGAGAAAGCCCGGCAGGACGAGATCGCCCAGATCAAGGCGGACAACTGCCAGCAGTCCCGCGACGTGCTCTCCAGGCTGACCCTGAAAAACCGGCTCCGGGTCAAAGGACCGGACGGCGAGTACTCGGTGATGCCGGAAGAAGAGCGCCAGCAGCGGATCAGCGAAGCCCAGGAAAACATTGCCCGCTACTGCGTCTCCGCCTGATCGCTAGCCCATGAGCCAGGCCAGGGTCGCCATCCGGCCCGTTCGGCCCTCACACCGGTACGAGTAAAAACGCTCCGTGTCCGCGGTGGACAGCCGCGAGGCGTAGATCGACTCGACGCCCGCCGCGGCAAGCTGCAGCTCCGCCAGCCGGCTGAGATCCAGATATCCCTTGCCTGCAGCGGGCCCGTACCGGATTGCCTGCTCGTAAAGGGGATCCTGACGCAGCACCTGTTCGAGCACTTCTTCACCCACCTCGTAGACATCTGCGCCGATGGCAGGCCCGAGCCAGGCCAGCTCCGGCTGGACCGGCATGGCGGCGATGGTCTCGTCGAGAATGCCGTCCACCAGGCCTCGCCAGCCGCCATGGGCGATGGCCACCGCGCTGCCTGCACGGTCCGTCAGCACCACCGGCAGGCAATCGGCGGTCAGCACCGCCAGGATCTGGCCTGGCCGCGCGGTCCAGACCGCATCCGCCTGCGGCAGAGGCTCCCTGCCCGCTTCGACGACCCGGACGCCGTGGACCTGATCGAGCCACTGAATCGGCAGATGGCCCAGGTGCTCCCCGAGGATTTCCCGGTTCCTGCGAACGTGCTCGGGATCGTCCTCCACATGATGAGCCAGGTTCAGACCGCCGCAGGGCGGCAGGCTGACGCCGCCTACCCGGGTTGTGGTCAACGCCCGGACTCGACCACCGGATGGCCAGTTGGCCTCGACCCAACCGATGGCGTGCGGCTCAGCCTGCATCCTGATCCGCCCGCAGCGCCTCGATCAGGCGGGTGAGATCTGCCGGCAGCGGAGCGCTGAACTCCAGAGATTCCCCGCTGCCGGGATGAGTAAGGCCCAGCACCCAGGCATGCAGGGCCTGGCGCGGGAAGCTGCGCAGCTGCTCGACCAGCTCCGCTGTCGCCGCCGGCGGCAGGCGGCCGCGGGCGCCGTAACGACGGTCGCCGACCAGCGGGTAGCCGACGTTGGCCAGATGGACGCGGATCTGATGCGTGCGGCCGGTGGCCAGCTGGGCTTCGATCAGGGTGTGCACCCGATAACGTTCCTGCACCCGAACCCGGGTCAGGGCCGGTTTGCCATCATCGCGCACCGCCTGCCGGGTCCGATTGTTCGGATCTCTGCCAATGGGCGCGTCGATGTCCCGTCCGGCCACCATGCGCCCTTCGCAGACGGCCAGATAGCGGCGCTCGATGGCCCTGTTCTGCAGATCACGGACCAGGCGGGTGTGCGATTGCAGCGACGCGGCCACTACCAGCACCCCGCTGGTGTCTTTGTCCAGGCGGTGGATGATGCCGGCTCTGGGCAGCCGCGCCAGCTCCGGGCGGTGCTCCAGCAGGCCGTTGACCAGGGTACCGTCCGGATTGCCGGCACCAGGATGGACCACCACGCCCGCCGGTTTGTCGATCACCAGCAGGTCATCGTCCTCAAAGAGCACGGTGAACTCGACGGGCTGGGCGCTGGCCCAGTCCTCGATGGGATCCATCTGCGCATCCAGAGCCAGCTGCTCGCCCCCGTGGAGCCGGGTTTTCGGCTTGATGACGGTGCCGTCGACGGTAAGCGCGCCTTCGCCCATCCAGCGACTCAACAGCGCCCTGGAGAACTCGTCGAAGAGGATGGCAGCCACCTTGTCAGCACGCTCACCGGCGAGCTCAGGCGGCACCTCTGCCGTTCTTTTTAGCCGTGTCACAGTCGTTCAGCGGGTTCCGGGCCGTCCAACGCCGGCAGCATCGAAGTTGCAACCGTACGCTAAATCGTTAAATTAGCGAAACTTTTCAGCACCCTGTGATCGAGGTTGCATTGACCAGTCTCCCCCCCGCAGCAAGAACGCCCCTGCGCTTCGCCACGGCGATGTTTGCCATCCTGCTGCTGCTGACCACCAGCGCCTGTTCCGCCATCCCCTTCTTCGGCAAGGACAAGAAGAAGAAGGACTTCGAGCAGGAAGACATGAACACCACTGAGCAGATCCTCTACCGCAACGCTCAGCGGAGCCTGCGCTCGGGCAACTACTCGGTGGCCATCGAGTCGCTGCAGCGACTGGAGGCGCGTTTTCCGTTCGGTCGCTACGCCGAGCAGGCGCAGCTGGAGATCATTTACGCCCACTACATGGCAAGCTCCTACGAATCCGCCCGGACCGCTGCCGATCGCTTCATCCGCCTGCACCCGAGCAACCCGCACATCGATTACGCCTTCTACCTGAAAGGCCTGGCTTCCTACAGCAAGAACAAAGGGCTGATGGATCGCATCTTCGCTTCTGATCCAGCCAAGCGCGACGTCAGCTCGGCGCGGGATGCATACGCCGACTTCGCCACCCTGCTGGCCCGCTACCCGTCCAGCCAGTACGTGCCCGACGCCCGTCAGCGCATGCTCTACCTGCGCGATCTGATCGCCCGCTCCGAGCTGAACGTGGCGGATTACTACATGCGCAGGCGCGCCTTCGCGGCGGCCAGCAATCGCGCCCGCTACGTGGTGGAAACCTACTCCAAATCAGAGGTGGCGGCAGACGCGCTGGCCGTGATGATCGAGGCCAACTACCGGCTCGGCCTGGAGGACGCCGCCAACGATGCGCTGCGGGTGCTGTCCATGAACTTCCCCGACTACCATGCGTTCGATGAGAACGGTGATCTGGTGCTGAAAGACCAGATCCGCAATCGCGATCGTTCCTGGACCAACCTGATCACCTTCGGCGTCCTCGACCGGCCCAGAGTGCCGCCGCCGATCCGACTGGATCAGCCGGAGGGTGCGGATCCGTTCGACGCCTGAGCCGTGATCACCTACCGCGCTGAGATTCTCGATGAGGTAGAACGCCGACGCCTCGATCTCAGCATCGGCCTGCTCAAGGTCTACAACTACTACCGCGTGCTGGTGGGCCTGGGCCTGCTGGCCGCTGCCGCGCAGACCGTGATCGGCACCCGCTTCGGCCAGCTCGACATGGGTGCCTTCTACCTGATCACGGGCGTCTACACCCTGATCAACCTGCTCTCGGCCCTGGCCCTGCAGTTCCTGCCGGCACGCATCTACAGAAGCGATCTTCCTGCCCTCGCCCTGGTGCTGTTCGACATTCTGGTGCTCACCGCCCTGACCTTCTTCTCCGGCGGTGTCTCCAGCGGCATCGGCGTGCTGGTGCTGGTCTCCGTTGCCATCGGCTCCATACTGGTGGCCGGACGGACGGCTAACCTGCTGCCGGCGATCGCCACCATCGCCATCCTCTACGCTGAGTTCTACATCTCGCTGTCCTACCCGGACCTGCACGACGATTACTTCCAGGCGGGCATCCTCGGCGCCCTCTACTTCGCCGCCGCGCTGTCGATCCAGCGCATCTCCAAGCGGGTCCGGCTCAACGACATACGTGCCCTCACCCAGGCGGCGGAGTTGGCCGACCTGGAGCGGGTCAACCGGCAGATCGTGCAGAGAATGCGCACCGGCATCGTGCTGGTGGATCACGAGAACCAGATCCGCATGGCCAACCAGTCAGCCCTGGCGCTGATGGGGCAGATGCAGGAGGAAGGCACCACCCGGCTGCCGGACGCGCTGCTGCACCACCTGCTGAACTGGCGGGAAGCCACCCATCTGCGTATCTCCCCGTTCCACATCCGCCAGGACACCCCGGAGGTGCGCGTCGCCTTCTCCGCCGTGCGCAGCGATGACGCGAAGGGTGACGTGACCATCTTTCTCGAGGACACCGGAGAGATCCAGCAGCAGGCGCAACAACTGAAGCTCGCAGCGCTGGGACGCCTGTCGGCAAGCATCGCCCACGAGATCAGAAATCCCCTCGGGGCGGTCAGCCACGCCGCGCAACTGTTAAGTGAGTCACAAAATCTGGACCAGAGTGACGCCCGTCTCACCGACATCATTCACAGTCATTGCCAGCGGATGAACAGCGTCATAGAGAATGTGCTGGAGCTGTCACGTCGCCGCCCGCCAACCCCGGTTAGACTGACCCTCAGTGATTTTCTCGATGAGTTCAGGACCGGATTCGTCGAGTCAATCGAAGACGCAATCATCGAGATCGACGTGGAACCGAGGGACACGGAAGTGCGGGTCGATAAAAGTCAGCTGGAGCAGGCGCTCACCGCGGTGGTGGAAAACGGCGTTCGCTACAGCAGAGAAGCGGGCAAGGAGCCGTTCGTGCGGCTCGAAGGTGGCGTGGATCCACGCACCGAGCGCCCGTACCTGAACGTCGTCGACCGTGGTCCCGGCGTGCCTCAGGACAAGCTGGCCAAGCTCTTCGAGCCTTTCTTCACCACTGAAGCTTCCGGTACCGGTCTCGGGCTCTACATTTCCCGCGAGCTCTGCGAGGCCAACCAGGCACGGCTCAACTATCAGCCGCTGCCGGAAGGCGGCAGCTGCTTCCGGATCTCGTTTGCCCACCCGGACCGGATTACCGCCTGATGGAAGCTGCCCGCAAACATGCGCTGATCGTCGACGACGAGCCGGACATCCGCGAGCTCCTGGAGATCACCCTTGGCCGCATGGCCATCGACACGTCCGTGGCAGCGGATCTGGCTGCCGCCCGCGCCCTGCTCGACGACAACGAGTTCGACCTCTGCCTCACCGACATGCACCTGCCGGATGGCAACGGCCTGGAGCTCGTCACCCACATCGCCGAGCTGAAGCCCGGCCTGCCGGTAGCCGTTATCACTGCCTTCGGCAGCATGGATACGGCCATCAGCGCCCTGAAAGCCGGCGCCTTCGACTTCGTGCAGAAGCCGGTGGACCTGGAGCAGCTGCGCAGCCTGGTCGACACCGCGCTGAAGGTCACGCCGATCAGCGAAGCCGGCCCTGGCAGCGCCCGCCTGATCGGTGAGTCCGAACCCATGCAGGGACTGCGGGCACAGATCGGCAAGCTGGCCCGCAGCCAGGCGCCCATCTACGTGAGCGGCGAGTCCGGCTCGGGTAAGGAAGTGGCTGCGCGGCTGATTCACGAGCAGGGGCCACGTGCCGAAGGGCCGTTTGTGCCCGTGAACTGCGGCGCCATCCCCGGCGAGCTCATGGAGAGCGAGTTCTTCGGTCACCTGAAGGGCAGCTTCACCGGCGCTGTTGCCGACAAGGCTGGGCTTTTCGAAGCGGCCAACGGTGGCACCCTGTTCCTCGACGAGGTGGCCGATCTGCCACTGTCCATGCAGGTGAAGTTGCTGCGGGCGATTCAGGAGAAGAGCGTGCGCCCGGTCGGCTCCGCTGAGGAACGACCCACCGACGTGCGGATACTCTCCGCCACGCACAAGGATCTGGCCGGCGAGGTCGCCGCAGGCCGATTCCGTCAGGATCTGTACTACCGGCTCAACGTCATCGAGCTGCCGATGCCCAGCCTCAGAGAGCGGGCTTCGGACATCTCGCTGCTGGCTGAGCAGATACTCGAGCGACTGGCCCAGGAGTACGGCAGCGAGCAACCCGCACTCTCGGGCGAGGCGCTGACGGCGCTGGAGGCCTACGCTTTCCCAGGCAACGTCCGCGAGCTCGAGAACGTGCTCGAACGGGCGTTCACCCTCTGCGAGGCGAACCGGATCGCGCCGGAGGATCTGCAGCTCGGGCCCGCCGGTGAGGTGCCGCCCGCCCCCGCTATCGCCCCGGCGGAGGGTGCCGAGGAAACCACAGACGCCGCTGCCGAAGGCCGGATAGAGCGCTCCGAGACGCCTGAAACCATCGCCCTGGCGCCCGGCCAGTCCCTGGAAGACTACCTGGAAGCGGTGGAGAAAAAGCTCATTACGGAAGCGTTGGAGTCCACCCGCTGGAACAAGACGGCCGCAGCGAAGAAGCTCGGCATCACCTTCCGCGCCCTGCGCTACAAGCTGCAGAAGCTTGACCTGGAGTAACTTCTCCCCGCTGGGCTGATCGCCCACGCGCAAACCTGACTTTCCCCCACCTGAGCGACGGCTGATGGCCGCAATTCAGCCGCACGGCCTGCGGCTAGGCTGCCTGAATGGCAGGACAGGATTTCCGCTCGGCGGTCCGGGCATTCAGCCTGGTGGAGCTGCTCATCGCGCTGGCGGTCGCGGCGCTGTTGTCCGGCATGGCCTACCCCGCGTTCGCCGAGCTGCTCGCCAGAATGCACGCCACCAGCCGAGTCAACGATCTGGTCGGCATCATCCGCTTCGCTCGTCACTCGGCGATCAACGGGGGCCGCTGGGTCACCCTCTGCCCCGCCGTAGACGAGACCTGCACCAACTCCCCCGAGTGGCAGAGCGGCGTCATGGTGTTTGCGGACCGCAACCGGGACGGTGACCGCCAGCCGGTAGAGCCGGTGCTTGGCTACCTGGCGGCCCTGGATGAGGGTGAGCGGCTGCGCTGGCGCTCGTTCCGCCGCCGCAACTTCCTGACCTTCCGCTCCGAGGGCTACACGAACTGGCAGAACGGCAGCTTTCACTACTGCCCGGCAAGCGGCGATCCGCGCTACGGAAAAGTGTTGATCGTCAACATTCAGGGCCGAACGGCCCCTTCGACGGACGCTGACGGGGATGGGATCGACGAGCAGGCCAACGGCAATCCGCTGACCTGCTAGCCGCTCTTGCGCAGGGAATTGCGCAGGGAACAGCGCAGGGATCAGACTTCGTCGATGGCCGTGTTGTCCGGCAGCTGGACGATGCTCACCGCCTGGCGCTCTGAGGCTGAGATCACCCGGTAGGTGACCAGGGCCTTCATGCCGGTGCGGAGCATGGTGAAAGCACCTGGGCCACCGCGGATCTCCACGGTGAGCTCAGGTGCCATGTAGTAGCGGATACCCTGAAAGATCATGGTGTTGGCACCGAAGTCGAGCTTCTGGATCGTGCCTTCCATGTCTTTGACCGGGGCCATCTCTACCACCCCGGATGCAGCAGCGAGCGGCGCCGCCGCTGCTACCGTGGCCGGGATGAAGGCGCTGGCTGCCAGCAGCAGCCCCGCGATCAGCGGTTTCTGAACGTTGCGTGTCTTAACTGCAATCACTGTCATCTCCTTTTAGTCCAGCTCCTGCCAGGACAGACGGCCGACGCGGTTGTCGTTGACGTCCAGGATCCTGTAGGAGGTGGTCTCGTTACCGCCACTGATGAACAGGAAGTCCGTATCACCCTCACCGCCAAGGATAGAGGGATCCACCAGAGAACCGTCCAGCGCTTCCTGATCGAACAGGATACCGGCCGCGTAGTCTTCGCCGCCTACCGAGATCAGGTCGTCATCGTTCACGTAGCCGTCGTTGTTGAAGTCCACCAGCGCCCGGATCGGGTTACCACCGGAGAGCACGTCGATCAGCAGGATCGAACCCGGCCGCGAGCCGAAGCAGCTCGTGGTGCCGACGCTCGGCAGCACGGTGGCCGCGATGATGGTGCCGTCACGGTAGATCATCCGGCGGATGGCCTTCTCGCCCGGGAACTGCGGGTCAGGCGGAGCCAGACCGGAGCCATCCAGGTTCGGCGCGCCGGAGATGGCGCTGGTCGCCCGCTGCATGTCCAGATCGATGTACCAGCCGTAGGTACCCGGCACGCCGCTCTCGGAGACGTAGTTCACCGTGTTGCTGGAGATGATCCGACGGGTCTGCGGCGGGTTGATCGAATCGTCCACCACGTTGGTGATGTTCTGCTCGACCAGGCGCAGCGCCTTGGAGTTCGGCTGTGCCGTAGCAGGGTTCGACTCACCGCGATCCCAGATCGTGTAGATCGACTGGATATCACGGGAGTTCGCATCCTCACGCGCCACGTGGCTGCCGGTACCGAAGGTGACCAGGAAGCCGTCTTCGGTCGGGTGCTTGGATACCGTCGGCTTGGACAGGATCGGCTGCAGCGTAGTAGTGCCACCGTCGTCGTACTCGGCCGTAAACAGCCGGGTCGAGGTCCAGTTGTCCGGGTTCGCATCAGAGATGTCGAAGCGGTACAGGTTGCCCAGACGGTCACCTGCGTACACCCAGTCAACGGTGCCGTTCAGGTCCACGTCGACGGCCGTCGGCGTGCCGAGACCGTTCGGGTAGCCGGCCTGCGGCAGGGGCACAGGCGCCACGCCGATACCGGTATCGATCTTGATGAAGTCACCCGGACCCCAGCCGTCCACACCTTCGTTGAGGAACAGCACGAAGAGCTTGGCCACACCCGCGGTGGAGTTGAGGCCGTTGCCCATGACCGCCACCCACTCGTTACGAGCCGGGCTGCCGCCATCGGTGACGTTGCTCATGGTGATGGTCGGCTGGCTCATGGCGATACCCAGATCCTTGACCGGACGGCCGTTCGGATCCAGCAGCGCGCCGCCACCGAGCAAGTTGCCGGGGCAGGCCGTTTCCGACTGGCCAGGGCAGTGAATCGGGTAGGTATCATCTTCGTCCGTGAACTCCCAGAGCACCGCACCGGAAGCGTTCGCCTCAGAGGTGAACCGGGCATCCGGATCGGTCACGTTCAGGGCAAAGAAGCCTTTACCGCCGGCACCGGTACCGCCGAGCAGAATGGTGATCCACTCTTTGCCGGTAACCGCGCGGCTAGGCCGCATGTACACGTCGTTGATGCTGGGCGTCAGATCCACGTAGTACTTGTGCTGATAGAACGGCGAGGTCACGTCCTCCAGATCGTTGTGGTAGATCTGGCTCGTGTCGATGTTCTTGTTCGGCAGGTAGCCGAAGCGCTCGAGGCCGGTCTGCGCGTCGAAGCCGTGCAGGATGCCGTCGTTGGCGCCCACGTACACCACCGGGGTCCGTGAGAACTGGGCAGCGGCAAAGTCGCTGTACAGATCGTCCACCGGATACGGTGCCTGGTCACGGTTGATGGCCCGCGGGGTACCCACGAATACCGGGCTCGAGTTGACGATGTCGCCGAGCAGACCGAAAGACAGAGGACGCTCTCTGAGCACCCCGCCGTTCTGGGTCTCCTCGTTACGATCACCGCGGATCCACTCCACCTCGTCCTCGTTCAGCATCAGCTGCTGCTCGATCGCCAGATCAGCGTGGCGGAACGGTATGCCGTCGCCCGTCAGGCTGTGCGAGGTCACCAGCGTCCGGTTGTTCGGCAGCTGGTTGGCCGGGTTCAGCATCTCGGAGGCGCGCCAGGTCGGCGCAGCTGCCAGCGAACCGTCGTTGTTGACGATGGTTGCGGTCAGCTCACCGGTGTTGTCGCGGAGATCGAAGAAGCCTCTGTACAGCAGCGTGCCGTCCCGCAGCGACGTCGAGTTGAACGCGGCTGCCGAGGTCGAGGAGGAAGCCTGGGTGAATTCCAGGAAGGCCTGCTCGAAGGCTGCCTGCAGGGCAACCGAATCGGCGGCGCTCATGAACCGGCCGCGGCCGTTCAGCGCTGCGTGCAGCATGTCGTCGATCTTCTCCTGCGGGCCGTCTTCCGGATCGGACCAGGCAAAGGTGGTCGTCGGGTTGAACGGAATGCTCGCCGGATCATGAGTACCTTCCACGCCGAAGGCGATGGTGTAGGTCTTCATGTGCTGATGCATGGTGTTGTTGGTTGCATCGAACGTGTTCGCAGGCGCGCCGTCAACGTCGGCCCGGGTCAGCGGCACCTCGTTGTCCAGCGTGTTGTGCAGGTCGGTCTCGTAGTAGTACATGGCCGTGTCAGCCAGGGTTGAGTCCTCCGAGTCGCCATAGCGGCCACCGTCGAAGACGCTCGAGCCGTCATTGTCCGCGTTGCTGGTAACCCCGGCGCCACCGTTCCAGTAGCCATCGGAGAACAGCAGGGCGAAGTTCTGCTGACACATGCCATCCGGCGCCGGCAGGATCGGGCAGCTGCCACCACCGCTGCAGGCGAAGGTGCGGCCCGCGTCATCCAGCGCTTCCCGCAGCGGCGTACCGCCATTCGAGTTGGCGTCGTAGAAGTCGTCCAGCAAGAGCTTCTTGTTGCCTTCCGTGTACAGCTCGTTCATCAGCCGGATCGGCTCGTTGCTCGAGTTGTTCAGGGTCTGCAGACCAACGCGAATGTCCTGGATCTCGGACACCACGCGGCCGATGGAGCTCTTGGTCACGTACTCCCGTGAGCGGTAGTACTGGAACCAGTTGGCGAAGTTCTGCAGCTCTTCCTGGTACGAGCAGGTAGCCGGAGTCCCGTCCGAAGCACAGTCCTCACGACCGTTGGCTGCCGGCCAGGGCGCGTTGCCCGGGAGGATCTCCACCAGGGTGTGAGGGTCATCCCATTCCAGGGGCGCATCCTCCGGCGTGGTGTAGTAGCGCGGGATGTAGACCGAGTTATCGATATCCCGCTCGCCACCACCGGAATCCCAATCGGGCACGTCCGTTGACTCGTAGTCATGGGTATCCAGGATGTCGAAGGTGTTCGACGGGTCCCGAGGCTCCAGACGGATGGCCGAGGTGTTGGTTGCGAAGTTGATGTACGCATTCGCGAAGTCGTTGTTGTTCACGTCCTGCCCGATCCAGGGTCGGTACATGATGTTCGGGTTGTAGTAGAGCGAGTTGAACTTGTAGTTCCTTGCCCGCCAGACACCGTACTCGTTGTTGTCGGTGTTGGTGTTGTCGTCCAAGCCTTCTTCGGTCGGGAGAATCCGTCCGTAACGGTTGTTCGACCCGTACTGGTTCGTCGGCAGGTCCCACAGGTAGGTGTAGGTCGTGGTGTTGCTGCCACTGCTGCGCGCGTCACGATTGTCGAGCACGTAGCCACCGTTTTCGTCGGTGCTGTCGACAATCATGTTCCAGTCCATGGAGCCGGAGTCGTCGAGGACCACCAGCACGTTCGCCGGCACGTTGTTCGTCTGCTCGAGCGGGATGTTGCTGATGTTGTAGGTGATCGCAACGGTTCCAGACGCAGGCGGCGGCGGCGGCGTGGGCGTCGGGTTGACCACCACGCGCACCTCGTAATCCATGCCGGTGCTGAAGTTGATGCCGTCAAACAGCCGGTAGAAGAAGGAGATCTCCCCGGTGAAGTTGATCGGCGGCGTGAAGTCGAAGGCACCCGTGAAGTTGTTGAACGAGATGGTACCCATGGGCGGCGGTACCGTCAGCACCGCGGCGATCGGCGAGCCGACCGGGTTACCCGTCATCGGGTCGATCAGTGAGCCATCGACGTCATAGTAGCCGTTGAACACACCGTTCGCGTCGTCGACGATCAGCGTTTCGTTCTCATAGATGGAGAACGTGCGTTGCTGCGTGCCGATCGGCGGGTCGTTGACTTGGACGATCGTCACCTCGACTCGAGCAGGCGGCGAGATGTCGCCGTTGGAGTCGATGATGGTGTAGTAGAACTCGTCCACCCCGAAGTAGTCGTCCTTCGGCGTGTACTCGATCTGGGTGCCACCCACCACAACCACCGTACCGTTCGGATCCCCGATCAGATCGTCGTACGGATCCAGGACGATGGTCGGGGTGCCTTCACTGAAGCCACCCACGCCGGCGGTATTGATGGTCGTCGGCCCTTCTGCCAGGTAGTCGTTAGCCAGCACCGGAATCAAGATGGTGCCCGAATCTTCAGGGAACGGACCCAGGGTGTCGTCGTTGGCCACCGGGAAGTCGTTCACCCCGGCGATAATGAAGTCGAAGGAGTCCGACGCGCTGGCACCGTCGATGTCAGTCGCCTGCACCGTGATCGTCGCGTTGCCGTTCTGGTCCGGAGCCAGGTGGAAGGTGATAACCGAGCCAACGATGGTTGCCACGTCGAACAGGCCCGGGTTGGAATTGCTCATCGAGAACGTCAGCACGTCGCCGTTGGTTGCGATGTCTACGTCATCGAAGATGGTCGCCAGATCCCAGGTCCAGGTGGTCGGGTCGTCCTCATCCGCGTTGATGTTGAACAGCGGCGTCACCTGATAGGGATCGTCGTTGACCGCGGTCACCGTGACCACGAAGTCATCGCTCACCTGCTGTCCGGTCGAATCTTCAGCCATCACCGTAACCGTGGCCACGCCGTTCTGATTTGCAGCGATGTCCAGGTTCAGGGCGTTGCCGATGATCGATACGGTGGGGATCAGCGTCGGGTTGTCCGTGGACGCGGTCAGCGTCAGCACGTCGCCGTTCGGGATGTCCACATCGTCGAACACACCCACCAGGCTCGTTACCTGCAGCCCCGGGTCTTCCGGGAAGGTCATGTCGAGGATCGGATTCGCCACGTAAGGCGCGTCCGTGGCCTCGGTGATGGTAACCGCAAAGCTGGTCACGCCTGGCTGCCGAAGGCGTCTTCGGCCGTCACGGTGATGGTCGCCGCGCCGTTTGCGTCAGGCGTCACCGCGAAGTTGATGGTGCCGCTCAGGTCGCCGATCGGCGAGTTGGTGGCGTCGATCAGGCCGGGGTTTGAGCTCACTACCGTGACCGTATGGGTGTCACCGCCGTTGAGCAGGTCAATATCGGCAAAAGCACCCGCCATGGAGACAAAAATTCCCCCGATGTCCTCGGGAGCCAGCACGTTGGTGAAGCCGGCAGCAACCGTCACAGGGTCGTTGACGCTGGCAACGGTCACCTCAAAGGTATCGGTAGCCTGTACGCCGGCACCGTCCTGAACACCCACGGTCACCGTGGTGGTGCCGTACTGGTGCAGCTGCGGCGTGACGTTGACGCCAGTACCGCTCAGGCTGACGTCGATCAGGCCGGTGTCGTGACCCGGCAGCAGAATCACCGTCAGGGTATCCGGCGGCGTGTCGCCGAGGTCCGGATCATCAAACTCCGCCAGTACTTCGACGAACGCGGTCGGATCGTCCTCGTTCAGCGGCAGGTCAGCGACGTCGCCAGAGAGTACGGGCGGGTCGTTGATCTCGATGACCGTGATGGTGAAGGTCTCAAAGGACTGGGCTGCCGGGCTGCCGTCGTCGGTCACCCGAACGGTCACCGGGAAGCTGCCGGGGCCGTCTGCCTCCGCAGGGGTCCAGGTGAAGTCACCGGCCAGCGTGATCGCAGCACCGGGAGGTGCGCTAGGATCAAGCGAAAACGTAAAGCCGTTGGCCGGCGCATCGTTGTCCGTTGCGGTCGCGGTAAACGACAGCAGCGTCTCTTCGTTGATGCTCTGCGGGCCGATCGGATCGAGCACCGGCGCCTGGTTCACCTCACCGATCGTGATGGTGATGGTCTCGAAGGCTTCACCGCCAGCGCCGTCATTGACCCGAACGGTCAGGTTTTCGGTGCCGGGACCGTCCGTCTCAGACGGGGTCCAGGAGAAGTCACCGGTGGTCGGGTTGATGGTCGCCGTGGTGGTGTGCGCATCCAGGCTGTAGGTGAAGGTGTTCGCCGGCAGATCTGCGTCGGTAGCAACCGCGGTAAAGCTCAGCGTGCTGCCTTCATCGATGCTCTGCGGCCCGATGGCTGCCAGGCTCGGATCGACGTTCACCTCGTTGATGGTGATGGTGATGGTCTCAGAGGCTTCGCCACCCACACCGTCGCTGACCCGAACGGTCAGGTTTTCCGTACCCGGGCCATCCGCTTCCGCCGGCGTCCAGGAGAAGTCACCGGTGGTCGGGTTGATGGTCGCCGTGGTCGTATGCGGATCCAGGGTGTAGGTGAGCGTGTTGGCCGGCAGATCCACATCCGTAGCGCTGGCGGTAAAGGTCAAGGGGTTACCCTCGTCCACCGACTGCGGGCCGATCCCTGCCAGTACCGGGTCTTCGTTCACCTCGTTGATGGTGATGGTGATGGTCTCAAAGGCTTCACCACCCGCGCCGTCACTGACCCGAACGGTCAGGTTTTCGGTGCCGGGACCGTCCGTCTCCGCCGGGGTCCAGGAGAACGCACCGGTGGTCGGGTTGATGGTCGCCGTGGTGGTGTGCGGATCCAGGGAATAGGTCAGCGTGTTGGCCGGCAGGTCCACATCCGTGGCGCTGGCGGTAAAGGTCAGCGGGTTCCCTTCATCAATGGACTGAGCGCCAATGGCCGCCAGCACCGGGTCTTCGTTCACCTCGTTGATGGTGATGGTGATGGTTTCAAAATCCTCACCACCCGCACCGTCGCTGACTCGAACGGTCAGATTTTCCGTGCCGGGACCGTCTGCTTCGGACGGGGTCCAGGAGAAGTCACCGGTGGTCGGATTGATGGTCGCCGTGGTCGTGTGGGCATCCAGGCTGTAGGTGAGCGTGTTGGCCGGGTCATCGCTGTCCGTGGCGCTGGCCGTAAAGGTCAGCGGGTTCCCTTCATCGATGGACTGAGCGCCAATGGCCGCCAGCACCGGGTCTTCGTTCACCTCGTTGATGGTGATGGTGATGGTTTCGGAATCCTCGCCGCCGACACCGTCGCTGACCCGGATCGTCAGGTTTTCCGTGCCGGGACCGTCTGCTTCGGACGGGGTCCAGGAGAAGTCACCGGTGGTCGGATTGATGGTCGCCGTGGTCGTGTGGGCATCCAGGCTGTAGGTGAGCGTGTTGGCCGGGTCATCGCTGTCCGTGGCGCTGGCCGTAAAGGTCAGCGGGTTCCCTTCATCGATGGACTGAGCGCCAATGGCCGCCAGCACCGGGTCTTCGTTCACCTCGTTGATGGTGATGGTGATGGTTTCGAAGTCCTCGCCACCCGCACCGTCGCTGACCCGGATCGTCAGGTTTTCGGTACCAGGGCCGTCCGCCTCCGCCAGCGTCCAGGAGAACGCGCCGGTGGTCGGGTTAATAGATGCCGTGGTGGTGTGCGGGTCCAGGCTGTAGGTGAGCGTGTTGGCCGGGTCATCGCCGTCGGTCGCGCTGGCGGTAAACGTCAGCGAGTCATCCTCGTCGACAGACTGAGCGCCAATGGCCGCCAACACCGGATCTTCGTTCACCTCGTTGACGGTAACGCTGATCGTTTCCGAATCGTCCAGACCAGCACTCGTGGTCACGCGAATGGTGAAGTTCTCGCTGCCGGGACCATCCGCCTCGGACGGGGTCCAGGAGAAAGCACCCGTGCTCGGGTTAATCGACGCCGTGGTGCCGTGAGGATCCAGGCTGTAGGTCGGCGCGAAAGGCGAGTCGTCCGCATCAGAAGAGGTCGCGATGAAGGCCAGGGGGCTGTTTTCATCAACAGACTGGCCACCGATCGGATCAAGCGAAGGAGCGGCGTTGAGCACTCGTACGGGGAAGTCGACGTTTACCGTGCCGGATCCGTCAGTTACCTCCATGCGGATGATCGCGGTACCCGGCGCGACGCCGTTGATCGGCTCGATGGTCAGGTTGTTGGCGCCATCCACCGAAACCGTGACCACCGCATCGCCACCAAAGACGTATGCGTCGTAAGTCACCGGAGGCAGCGGCGCCACCGGAACGAAGTGGGCCGGGATGGAAATGCCCGTGTAGTCCGGACCCGAGTGCACCTGATCAGGAACGATCGGCGGCGCGCCAGGGTTGAACAACGCGCTGGCAGGGGTGCCCGCAAGCGTCAGCACGCTGAACACAGCGGCCATGGCGAGTTGCTTGGTCTTAAGGTGGTACATCTTCACTCCTCCTTCGCTCACGGCCCGTTAGTCGAGAATTCGACCGAAGGTCGTCTGCAACATCGCACGGGAATTGGGGCTGCCCCCGAATCCCAGTGCGGTCACGCGAAAAACGTCGACGCTGTCGGAAGAACCGGCAGAGTTGTATTCGTTGTCTTGCTGGTAGGCGTTCTCATCGCGCTGAACGGTGGCGATGTGCTCGATCATGTAGCGCGGCTGCGGCTGGTTGGGCGCCGCGTTGATGGCCGTCGCGGCGACGATGGTTCGGCCATCCGCCCAGATCGCATCGTCTTCCCAGCGGTTGTCATCGTCCACGTCGGGCATATCCCAGAGACCGCCAACCCCGCCGTTGTTGTAGGCGAAGGTGGACGTGGTGATTTCCAGGGCCGCCTCCGCATCGCGAAGGGCCGACTCAGCGGCTTCGAACGCCAGCGCCGAGTCGTGCTCGTTGCGCGCCATGCGGATCTCCAGCGACGTGGTCTGCACCACGGAGACGCCGAGAATGGTCAGCACCAGCAGCAGCACCAGGCTGATGAACAGCGCCACGCCGGTATTGGTTTTCTGCTTGAAAGGTCTACGCATCTTGAATGCCTTTACAGCTGCGGGTTCGCGTTGCGAACCAGAATGGTCTTCGAGAAAGTTCGGTCGAGCTGGGCGCCGTCTTCGGTGACCTCGTCGATGGAGTTCACCGTCAGGGTGACCCGGATGGAAACCACCTGACTGGGATCCGGCACCGCGGCTGCAACCATGTACTGATTGGGGTTCGGCACGTCATCGGCGAGGGTGGTGTCCACGCCGTAGAGGATCTGCATGTTCTCCACGCCCTGGATCAGCTCGACGGGAGCACCGGCGCCAACTTTCTGCCACAGAGACGTGGGCGTATCGCCCGCGTTGTTGTTCCTGAGGCTGTCGGCGATGAAAAAGTAGGTGGACTCGACGGCGCCGACCACGGAATCGGTACCGTAGGAGCGACCGAGGAACGACTTGGTGAAGTTCACCTGCGGGCCGGCCGGCGGGGTAACCAGCGCCGAGTTCTGGAAGAAGGCGCTGCCGCCTCCGGTGTTCGGCGCGTTCTGCAGCGACACCTCATCGGCGCCTGCCGGGGTGACGTTGGTGACGCGGAATACGGCCGACTGCTCGCAGTCGGCGAGCATGACGATGTCGTCGGTGCCGAAGCCCGGATCTCCGCCCGGCGCGCTGATGACGACGTCATCCAGCGGTTGGGCGATAGCGGTCAGCCGTTGCGTAGGCTGGCGCAGGTTCCGGAACACGACGACGTCCGAGTTCGGGTCGATGGTGCCGATGTTGATGCCGTTGCCGGTGTTGGTGTTGCCCGGCGTGCCGCCCGGCAGGTTCAGGGTCGAAGGCGTCCAGGTGCCGTCACCATTGGCGTTGAAGCCACCAACCGCCTGGTCGACGTTGTACTCGGGCAGCTGCGCCGGGTTGCCGGTCAGGCCCCAGACCCGGGTCTGGTTGTCGCGGATGCAGCCGAAGTAACCAGCTCGACGGGCGGCGGAGGAAATGAACTCGAACGCAAATCGGGCGTTCTCCTGCAGCCGGGCCTGACCGCTGATGATGTTGGCGCTCTGAGAGTTGCCGATGAACAGCTGAACGATGCCCGTGACGACGATGAGGCCCAGCGCCATCGCCAGCAGCATTTCGAGCAGCGAGAAACCGGATTGTCTGTTTCTATGGGTCATTGCGCTTGTACTTCCTGTCAACTTCCTGCTCAGCCCTGGCTGTCGATGGTGACCGTGCCTACCTGACCGTCGGGTTCGGTCCACTGCACGGTGATGGTGATGACGCCGGCGCCGTCCACAGCGATGGAACCGTCACCTTCCGGCAGGCCCGGCTGGTCGGCCGCCGGCGGCAGCACGCCGGCCGCGCGGAATGCCGCGCAGTTGGCGTTGTCGTTGAAGTTCCCGAGCGAGCACTTCCACACCGACTGATCGAACGTCACCATCTGCGCCTGGGAGCAGTTGGCCGCCATGCAGTTGGCCCCTCCCGGCGGCGCATCGGCGAGGGCGAGACCGTTGTACGCCGCACCAGGCACCGCCCCTTCCGGGTTGGCGCGGATGCGGTCCATCATGTCGTAGGCAAGCTGCACAGCTTCGGCACGGAACAGCGCGCCACGGTTGTTCTGCAGGCTCACCATCTGCATGGCCGTAATGCCGAGCACGCCGATCGCGAGCACCAGCACGGCAACCAGCAGCTCGATCATCGAGAGACCACGCTGCTTCTTCGGATGTTTCGGTTGATGGCTCATGTTTGGGTTCCGATGGGATCAGGGACAGACCAGCTCGGCGCTGGCCGCTCGGCCGATGGTGTTGATCGCGATCTCGCGGCCGCGAGTCACGCCGGCTTCGCAGATTTCGATGGTGCCTGGGGCACCCAGCGTCATCAGGCCACGACCGTTGAAAGTGAGGGTCGCAACGCCGTTCAGGCCGCCCAGCGCGTTCATGGTGGCAGCGCCGGAATCGTCGAACTGACGGATAAGCACCGCGGGATCGTTAGGGCAATTGCCCGGCGTGCCGACAACGACGCAGTACCCAGGGCCCCACTCGTTGCCGTTGGCTCCCGCATTCACCGCCTGCACGCTGACGTCGCCGCCTCGGTTGATCGCCTCACTGCGGGCCAGATTGACCGCAGAGATGAAGCCGTTCACCCGTGAGGCCATGTTCCGCTGCTCGATGAAAGTGTCGAACGCGGGAAGCGCCAGACCCAGAAGAACCGCGGCCACTGCCATGGCCACCAGCAACTCGATGATGGTGAATCCGGAGAGGAAACGCTTATTAGAACACTTACTTAACAAACTACTCTCGGCTGACTTTTATGCCAGCGAAGAGTTTAGGTAGCTGACCGGGGAAGGAAACGAAGGACCGATGAGTGGCGGTTTTTCACCGGATGAGTGGTCGATTCGGCGCCGGAAGCAGCAAATTCGCCGCTTCCGGGTGGTATCAGCGGATTACTCTTCCCAGCCGGCGTTGCCGTCCCAGGTGCGCTGACCGTTCGAGTTGAAGGTGATCACCCGGCCGTTGTCGATACCGCCAATCGGGGTGGCCGTCAGGGCGAAAGTGGCAGCGCCGCCAACGATGGTGATGTTGTAGCGGGCCGCAGAGATGGGCTGGCAAACTGCCGGATCGAGGGCGCCGTCGTCAGCACCACCGGCCGCCGCGCCGAGATAGTCAAACGTCTGGCCTGCCCGTCGCTCGAGCGCCTGGGCACATTCCAGAAGGTCGGCCATGGCCTCAGAGCGGAACGTGCGATCCGAGTACCGGGTGTAAATCGGTACCGCAATCGCTGACAGCAGCGCCAGAATCGCTACCGCTACCATAAGCTCGATCAGCGTAAATCCCTTCGTGATCTTCAACATCGCCAAATCTTCCTAACTATCTGTTTTATAGGATATTTTCAGGCCAGCTGGGCTCATGGAGCCCGGACATCGATGATCGAGACGTCGAAGACGATGCGACGGCCAGCCAATGGATGATTGAAGTCCACTTCCACATGTTCTTCCATGACGGCGCGCACAACTCCGGGCAATTCTCCGCCGGGACCGGAAAAAGACACCATCAACCCCTCCTCCAGGCTCAGATCCGCGCCGAACCGATCTTTGCGCAGCACCTGCACGTTTTCTTCCCGGTGCGGGCCGAAGGCATTTTCCGGCTCGATCAGGAGCTGCGCGTCATCGCCCGCCCGCATGCCCAGAATGGCTGCTTCGAAGCCGGGCAGCAGGTTGCCATCCCCCATGGTGAACATGGCCGGATCGCTGCGGCGGGTGGTGTCGATCTCCTCGCCCGACTCCAGGTGCAGGGCAAAGTGCAGGCGCACCCGATCCCCCATCTCGATGGCTCGATCGCCCGAACCGCTGATCAGGTTGCTCATCCGGAAGCTCTCCCCTTAGCGGCATCCCGTTTTTCCCGCCGCTCCCGCAGGAACTCCAGGAACAACAGCAGGATCCACAGGCTGGCGCCGCAGAACAGCGCGATGTCGGCGATGTTGAAGGCGGGAAACCCCCAGCTGCCATAGTGAAAGCGGATGAAGTCGACCACGTAGCCGTGCAGCAGCCGATCGATCCCGTTACCCAGCGCGCCGCCGAGGATGAGGCCGTAGACGAGGCCCATCAGGCGATCGCCCAGCGGCAACTTTCTCAGCTCGTAGATGATGAACACCGTAAAGGCCGCCGCCAGCGAGACAAAAAACCAGCGCTGCCAGCCGCCGCTGCCGGCGAGAATCGAAAAGGCCGCACCATCGTTGTGCCAGCGAACCCAGCTGAAGATCGGCAGCACCTCGACGCGCTCGCCGTGCACCAGGGTCACGGTGACGTACCACTTGCTGAGCTGATCAAGCGCCACGATTATCGCGGACACGCCGAGCCAGCGATACCAGACCCGGTTCTCGATGCGCTCGGAGCCTTCAGCGCTCACGGTTGCTCACCGAGAATGCGGCGCGCTTCGTCCATGTCCTTGTGAATCTGCGCTTTCAGCGCATCGAGCCCGTCGAACGCCTGCTCGTCCCGGATTTTCCTGACGAAGCGGACGCTCAGCAGCTTGCCGTAGATATCGCCCGTAAAATCGAACAGGTGCACCTCGAGCAGCGGCTCCTTGCCGTCCACCGTCGGCCGCACGCCGATGTTGGCAATCCCGTCGTAGTCTCTGTCCAGACCCTCGACGCGCACGGCGTAAACGCCCTCGAGGGCCGCACGGTAACGCTGCAGCCGGATGTTTGCCGTGGGAGCCCCCAGCTGCCGGCCGAGCTGACGCCCGTACACCACCCGCCCCATGATGAAGTACGGGTGGCCCAGCAATTTTTCCGCCAGCGTGAAGTCACCGGCGGCCAGCACCTCGCGGATGCGGCTGCTGCTGACCCGCTCGTGCTCGAAGGTGAGCGTACCCATGTGGCTGACACCAAAACCGTAGCGGTCACCCGCCGCCTTCAGCGCCTCGTAGTCACCCTGCTGATCCTTGCCGAAGCGGAAGTCGTCACCGACCACGATGTAGCGAATGCCGAGCCGATTGCGCAGCAGCTCCTCGATGACCCACTCCGCGGTGGTGTTGCGCATGGCTTCGTTGAAGGGCACGCAGAGCACCCGGTCCAGCTCTGTCCGGCACAGCAGCGTGATCTTTTCCCGGAACCGGGTGAGCCGGGCCGGCACTTTTTCGCCGGCGAAGTACTCGCGCGGCTGCGGCTCGAACGTCAGTAGCATGCTCGGCACCCCGAGCTCCTTGGACTTGGCGAACAGATGATCGAGGAGCATGCGGTGCCCGTGGTGCACACCGTCGAAGTTACCGATGGTCAGCACGCAGCCTTTGTGCTCCGGCTTCAGGCTGTAAATGCCATGAATGATTTCCATGCCCGGATTATACGGCCTACGCCCGGTGCAGGAGATGAGAGATGCGCCCGCCGAGGACCCAGACCCCGGCAAGATAGACGCCGGCACCGGCTGCCACGTTGCCGGTCAGCCAGAGCGCTCTATCGAGAACGGTAGTTTCGAGCCAGGCCCGCTCTGCCGGCGCCAGCCAGAGCAGCACGCCGACCATCGCCAGCGTTGCCACCAGGCAGCGGAGCAGCATCAGGGCGGACGCGCGGCTGGGCCGGCAGCGCTCGGCGCGATGCAGTCCCCGCCAGAGCAGGAAGGCGTTGACCATGGCCGCGGCAGACGTGGCCAGCGCCAGGCCGACGTGGCCCATGATTCTGAACAGCGCCAGGTTCAGCGCCACGTTCACCGCCACCGCCACCACGCCGATCTTGAACGGGGTGGCGGTATCTTCCTGGGCGAAGTAGGCGGGTGCCAGCACCTTCACCAGCACCAGCGGCAACAGGCCAACGGCAAAAGCCTGCAGCGACAGCGCCGCCATCTTCGCGTCCAGCGCCGTCAGGGCGCCGTGCATGAAGATGCTGCTGATCAACGGCACCGCCAGCACGTAGAGCGCCGCCGCGGCCGGCAGGGCGAAAAAGGTGCCCACCCGCAGCCCCCAATCAAGCGTCTCCCGGAACCCGTCCAGGTTCTCCTCACTGTCCAGGCGCGACAGGTTGGGCAGCAGGACCGTGCCGAGCGCCGCCGCCACCAGGCCGATGGGCAGTTCCAGCAAACGGTCGGAGTAGTAGAGCCAGGAGATGCTGCCAGTGATCAGGGTTGAGGCCAGCATGGTGTCGATCAGGGCGTTGATCTGATTCACCGAGGCCGCAAACACGGCAGGCAGCAGCAGCACGCCAACCCGGCGGGCACCTTCGTGGCTGCTCGACACCCGCGGCATGACCACCAGGCCCAAGGACTTCAGGGCCGGAAACTGGAACAGAAACTGCGCCAGACCGGCAAAGACGACGCCCCAGGCGAGGGCGAACACGGGCTCGCTGAAGTAGCCGGAGGCGAACAGTATGGCGCCGATCAACGACAGGTTGAGCAGCACCGGCGTAAACGCGGGGATGGCGTAGCGGTGATGGCTGTTGAGAATGGCGCCGGCAAACGCCGTCATGGAGATGAAGCCGAGATAGGGAAAAGTGATCTTCACCATGTCTCGGGCCAGCGCAAACTGCTCCGGCTGGTCCCAGAAGCCGGGCGCGAACACCATGATCAGCCCGGGCGCGATGAGGATGCCCAGACCCACCACCACCAGCATGGTCAGGGCCAGATTGCCGGTCATGACCCGGATGAAGGTCACCAGGTCCTCCCGCGCACCTTCCCGGTACCGGGCGAGCACGGGCACGAAGGCCTGATTGAACGCGCCTTCGGCGAACAGCCGCCGGAAGAAGTTGGGAATCTTGAAGGCGACGAAGAAGGCATCGGCGACAGCGCTGGCGCCGAAAAAGTTAGAGAGCACCACGTCGCGCACGAAGCCGCTGATCCGCGACAGCATGGTCATGGACGCCACCACCCCGCCCTGGGCGGCAACGTCCTGTTTCTGCACCGTTTCGCTCACGTTGCGACGCTACCCCAGCCGAGCCACGGGGTTGACAGAGGTAGGTCTCGACGGCATATTCCGCGCCTCAAAAATCCGACACCTGAGGAAAATTCCTTGGCAAACAGCCCACAAGCACGAAAGCGCGCCCGTCAGGCAGAAGGCCGACGTCGCCAGAACGCCAGCCAGCGCTCCATGGTTCGCACCTACATCAAGCGAGTCAACGCCGCCATCGAGGCCGGCAGTAAGGACGACGCCGCTGCCGCCCTGGCTACCGCCGTGCCCGTCATCGACGGCATGGTCAGCAAAGGCATCATGCACAAAAACAAGGCGGCTCGTCACAAGTCCCGCCTGAACGCCAAGGTCAAAGCGCTCGGCGCCTGACCGCTCCTCTCCCGGCCGGGACCACCGGCCGGGCTCTGCGCTTCTCCACCGAACCCGCCAGCCAGGCCAGCACGGCCGCTATTGCCTTGCCCGGTCAAAAAAGTCCCGGCTAAAAAAAGACCGCTCAACTCAGGATGACCAGATTGTCTCTGTGAATGAGCTCCGGCTCCAGGCTGTAGCCGAGCCGCTCACCGATGACATCGCTCGCTACACCCAGCATCTGCCCCGTCTCGGCGCTCGAGTAATTGGATAGACCCTGGGCCACCACCCTGCCATCGGCGTCCTCGCAGGCAACCAGCTCGCCACGGGAAAACTCGCCGCTGACCGCAGTCACCCCAACCGGCAGCAGGCTGACCCCACGCTCTCGAAGCGCCGTCACTGCTCCGGAATCCAGCGTCAGCCGGCCTTTCACCCGCTGCTGCCCGGCGATCCAGCGTTTGCGCGCGTCCAGCGGCGAAACGCTGGCAGCGAGCAGCGTCCCTACCGATTCGCCTGCCAATATCCGGGTCAGCGTGCTGGGGTCCTCGCCGCTGGCGATCACCGTGTGCGCACCGGAGCGGGCCGCCAGCCTCGCGGCTTTCAGCTTGGTGATCATCCCGCCACGCCCCAGGGCGCCTGAACCGCCTACCATGCCATCCAGGTTGGCGTCGTTCGCATCAGAAAAATCGAGTCGTTTGGCATCAGCATGCTGTCGCGGATCCGCTTCGTAGAGGCCGTCGATGTCGGTCAGCAGGATCAGCAGATCCGCCTGCAGCAGGTTGGTGGCCATGGCGGCCAGGGTGTCGTTGTCGCCGAAGCGGATCTCGTCGGTGGCCACCGAGTCATTCTCGTTGATCACCGGCACCGCGCCGAAGTCGAGCAACGTGGTCAGCGTCGCCCGGGCATTCAGGTAACGTTGCCGGTTGGCCAGGTCATCGTGGGTCAGCAGCACAACCGCGGCATGCCTTCCGTGCCGGGCGAATGCCCGCTCGTAAGCCTGCACCAACCCCATCTGGCCGACCGCAGCCGCGGCCTGCAGCTCGTGCACCGTCTCTGGTCGCTGCGGCAGCTTCAGCCGGGAAACCCCTTCAACCACCGCGCCGCTGCTCACCAGCAGAACCTTGCGGCCGTCGTCGAGCAGCCTGACGATCTCTTCGCCCAGCGACTCGAGCAGACCAACCGCCAGCCCCTGCTCCGGATCCGTGAGCAGCGCGCTGCCCACCTTGATGACCACGGTGCCCGCACCGGCAAGCGAGGAGCGGATCGTCTGCTCGTCACTCATGCACGTACACCACTTCCGGGCCGTCGCCATCCTCCGGATCATCATCATCTTCGCTGGCAGCGGCTTCCGCAGGCGGCTGCCGCTGCGGCCGGACGTTCAGCGCGCTGGCCAGAACGTCCTCATTGATCCTCGCCTCCAGCTCGGCCTGAGCTTCGGCGTAGCTCTCATCCGTTGCCAGCCGCTCGCGCATCTCGGCGATGCTGCGCTGCAGTTCGTTGACCAGCACATCCAGTCCTTCTCCCGTGGCAGCAGAAACCGCGTGCACGAGCTGCTCGGGAAACGCCGCGCCGAATGCCTCCAGCAGCGCCGCCCGGGCAGCGTCATCGAGTAGGTCGATCTTGTTCAGCACCAACCAGATCGGCCGCTCAGCCAGCGCCTCGCTGTAATCGAGCACTTCCTGAGCAACAACCTGCGCGTTTTCCAGCGGATCCCCGCCATCAATGGGGGCCGCGTCGATCAGGTGCAGCAGGATGCGGGTCCGGGACAGATGGCGGAGGAACTGCGCGCCCAGCCCGGCGCCATCGGCCGCTCCCTCGATGATGCCGGGAATGTCCGCCACCACGAAGCTTGCGTCCGAGCCGGCGCCGACCACGCCCAGGCTCGGCACTAGGGTCGTGAACGGGTAGTCGGCCACCTTGGGGCGCGCCGCCGAGATGGTGCTTACCAGGGTCGACTTGCCGGCGTTCGGCAGGCCCAGCAGGCCCACGTCCGCCAGCAGCTTGAGCTGCAGCCGCAGCACCCGATGCTCGCCGGGCTCACCCGGCGTGGTGCGCCGCGGCGCCCGGTTGGTACTGGATTTGAAGTGCGCATTGCCGACGCCGTGGCGCCCCCCTTCGGCGACCACCAGCTCCTGGCCGTCGTGGACCACGTCGCCGATGGTTTCCAGGGTCTCCTCGTCCACCACGGAGGTGCCCACCGGCACCTTCACCCGCCGATCTTCGCCGCCGGCGCCGGTCTTGTTGCGGCCGCTGCCGGGCTGGCCGTTCGCCGCCCGGTACAGGGGCTGGTAGCGGAAATCGATCAGGGTGTTGAGCGCGCTGTCGCCGACCAGGATCACAGCCCCACCATCACCCCCATCACCGCCGTCAGGTCCGCCCTTGGCGATGTATTTCTCGCGACGGAAGCTCAGGCAGCCGTGACCGCCCTTCCCCGCCTCCACGCGGATGGTTGCTTCGTCGATGAACTGCATGGCGTGCTTACGGAGTGCTGTAGAGAGGGTAAAAAAAACCCCGCTGGCTGCGGGGTTTCTTTCAGTTCGAGACCGGCTCGACGGTCACGAACTTCCGGTTCTGCCTGCCCCGGGTCAGGAACCGCACGTGGCCGTCCGCTTTAGCGTACAGCGTGTGGTCCTTGCCACAGCCCACGTTCGGGCCGGGGTGGAACTGGGTGCCGCGCTGGCGGACGAGAATGTTGCCGGCAACGACGAGCTCGCCACCGTACTTCTTCACGCCAAGGCGTTTCGATTCTGAATCGCGGCCGTTACGAGTAGAGCCGCCGGCTTTTTTATGTGCCATCTGTACTTATCTCCTAACCGCTGATGCCGGTGATCTTGAGCTCGGTAAACCACTGGCGGTGGCCTTGACGACGCATGTAGTCCTTACGCCGCTTGAACTTGATGATCCGGACTTTCTTGTGCCGATCGTGGGCTATGACTTCGGCGGTGACCTTGCCACCATCCACGTACGGCTTGCCGACCGTGACGTCGTCACCGTTGGCAACGATGAGGACTTTGTCGAACACGACTTCTTCGCCGGGCTCGGCAGTGAGTCGCTCCAACTTGATCACCTCACCTTCCGTGACCCGATGTTGTTTGCCACCGCTGGAAAACACCGCAAACATATCTCTACTCCTTAAGAGGGGCGGACACCTAAAAAGTCCTGAAACGCCCTAATGACGTGGCTTTCAGCGTTGCCGGCGCATAGGGGTGCCGCGAAAGGCGCGCTATTTTAGGGGCTTCGTGGCCGGATTACAACGACCTTTAAGGCGCCTGAACCGCCGCCGCTCCGGGCCCTCCAGCGCGCCGGCCGCCGTGATAAAAAGGCCGAAAATTGGCCCGTAAAAGTGCACAATAGCACCCTGACCCATTGGCCTTGGAACCAGATGCCCGCAGAGATAGCGATTGCTGCGCCGGACAAAGCGGACGATTCACCCCTTATTGCCCTGGAATCCGTCTATCGCCTGGTGGCGGACGATTTCAGTGCCGTGAATCGGCTCATTCCCGCGCAACTGACTTCCGATGTGGATCTGGTGGAAGAGATCGGCCAGTACATCGTCGAGTCCGGCGGTAAGCGGCTGCGGCCGCTGCTGGTGCTGCTGGCCGCGCGCTGCTGCGGCTACAACGACGCGGAGCACGTCAAGCTCGCCGCAATCATCGAGTTTCTGCATACCGCCACCCTTCTGCACGACGATGTGGTGGATCACTCCGTGCTTCGCCGGGGTCGGGCTACGGCCAACGCAACCTGGGGCAACGCGCCGAGCGTGCTGGTCGGCGACTTTCTCTACTCGCGGGCGTTCCAGCTGATGGTGGAGCTCGGCCAGATGGACATCATGGCCATTCTCTCCGATGCCACCAACACCATCGCCGAGGGCGAGGTGATGCAGCTGGCCAACGTGGGTAACTGTCAGATCAGCGAGTCCCAGTACATGGAGGTCATTCGCTGCAAGACCGCGTTGCTGTTCGAAGCTTCCACGCACACCGCCGCGGTGCTGGCGGCCGACGATCCCCAGGTGCACCAGAGCCTGAAACGGTTCGGCGAGCACTTCGGCCTGGCCTACCAGCTGGTCGATGACTGGCTCGACTATGCGGGCGAATCCGAATCCATGGGCAAAAACGTCGGCGATGACCTGGCCGAAGGCAAGCTCACCCTGCCGTTGATCAACGCGCTGGCCCGAGGCAACGATGCCGACCGGGCGCTTCTCGCAGAGTGCATCTCTGCACGCAGCGTCGATGCGCTGCCAGACGTGCTGCGGATAGTGCGCAGCACCGGAGCCCTCGACTACACCAAAGAAGCGGCCCAGCGGCAGAGCGAAGCCGCCGTCCAGCTGCTTGACGCGCTGCCGGCTAACGCCTACCGCGACGCGCTGGAAACCCTCGCTCACTTCGCCACGGCCCGATTGAACTGAGGTTCGCAATGACCCGCGATCGCTCGCTTGCTGCCTGCGCATGCCTGCTTGCCACCCTCGCGATCGCCGGTACCGCCCATGCAGTGGAGCTCGAGCGCTGCACGCTGTCCGGCAGCGCCGGCATCGCCGCGATCGAAGCACGCTGCGGATGGCTCAGCCGGCCGGAAAACCCGGACGAGCCGAACGGCGCCAGCATCGAGCTGCGGGTCGCCGTCATCCCGGCCCTGAGCCCGAACCCCAGAGCGGACGCGCTGACCGTGATCAACGGTGGCCCTGGCGGCTCGTCCGTCGACATGTATGCGGACATGGCCGGCACTTTTTCCGCGACCCGTCGCGAGCGGGACATCCTCATCCTCGATCAGCGAGGCACCGGGGCGTCCAACCCGCTCGATTGCGCCCGGCTCGAGCAGACCGATCTCGATGACAGCGAGGCCATCGTCCGCACGGCAACCCGGGCGTGCCTGGACGACCTGCCCGGTGACCCGCGCTTCTACACCACCAGCGTTGCGGTCCAGGATCTGGAAGCGGCCCGCCAGGCGCTCGGTTACGAAGCGCTCAATGTCTACGGTGTTTCTTACGGCACGCGGGTGGCTCAGCACTACGCGCGGCGCTTCCCGACGGTCGTCCGAACCCTGATCATCGATGGCGTCGCGCCGCCGGAGGTGCCGCTGGGACCCAACGCCGCCCTGAACGCGCAACGGACGCTGGCGCGGATGTTCGAGCGCTGCGCCAACGACAGCGGTTGTGCCGAGCGCTTCCCGGAGCTCCCGTCGCAACTCGAGGCGCTGGACCAACGGCTGGCGGCGGCACCCGTGCCGGTATCCGTGGCTCACCCTGTTACGGGCATCCTGACCGAGCTGGAGGTGACCCGTACGCACCTGCTGGTGACGCTGCGGATGCTCAGCTACATACCGGAGACCATCCGCCTGATACCGCTGATCATCGACGAGGCAGCCAGCAACGAAAACTTCGTGCCGCTGGCAGCGAACGCGCTGCGGATCGAGAAGGAGCTGACGGGCGCCATCCGCTTCGGCATGCACAACTCGGTGATCTGCACGGAGGACGCGCCGTACTTCGGCGAGCTGGACGTAGCCGCTCTCGAGGAGACCTACATCGGCCCGCAGCAGGCCCAGTCACTGGTGACGATCTGCGAGTCCTGGCCGGTCGGGCCGATGGACGAAGACCTGCGTGAGCCGCTGACCGTAGACGTGCCTACGCTGATCCTGTCCGGCGAGGAAGATCCCATCACCCCGCCCGAGTATGGCGACATGGCTGACCAGGCGCTGCCGAACAGCCTGCATCTGGTCGGTGGCGGTCAGGGCCACGGCGTCATCGGTCGAGGCTGCTTCGCACGGCTGGCTTCGGAGTTCATCGACGCCGGCAGCCTGGATGGGCTTGAAACGGCCTGTGTTGACCGGCTCACCCATCCGTCGTTTTTCCTCAACCTGATGGGCCCGGTCGCCAACGCCAGCGAGGCTGCGCCATGATTCAGGTGGAAGGCCTGGTGAAGTCGTTCGGCGCCGTGCAGGCTGTCCGCGACGTCTCCTTTCAGGCTGCCGATGGTCGGGTGACGGCCCTGCTCGGACCGAACGGCGCCGGCAAATCCACCTGCCTGAGAATCCTCTCCACGATCCTGCGGGCGGACGCGGGCGAAGCTTACGTCGGCGGTCACGAAGTGGCTTCCGATCGCAACGCTGTGCTCAGCGCCATCGGCGTCCTGCCGCACGCGACCGGCCTCTACACCAGGCTGACCGCGCGCGAGAACATCGCCTACTTCGGCGCCCTGCACGGCATCGGCAAAGAAGCCCTGAAGGCACGCATCGAGGAGCTGGTGAGCGAACTGGAGATGGCCGAATTCATCGACCGCAAGGTCGAGGGCTTCTCCCAGGGCCAGCGGATCAAGGTGGCGCTGGCGCGTGCCGTGGTCCACAACCCGCAGAACCTGATTCTGGACGAGCCGACCAACGGCCTGGACGTGATGGCCACCCGCGCCCTGCGCGAGATCATTCTGAACCTGAAAAAGCAGGGTCGGTGCGTGCTGTTCTCCAGCCACATCATGCAGGAGGTGGCCAACCTCTGTGACGACGTGATCGTGATCGGCCACGGCGAGGTCCGCTTCCAGGGCACGCTGGATCAGCTGGTGACGGAGAGCGGCGAGGAAGATCTCGAAGATGCCTTCATCCGCATGGCAGGGGTCGAGGAATGAGCGGCTTCAGCACCGTGCTCATGAAAGAGTGCCGAGACAACTTCCGCGACCGGCGCACCATCCTGTCGTCCTTCTCCCTGGCTGTGCTCGGGCCCGTGTTGTTCATCGGCCTGATGTCCTTTGTGCTGACCACCGCCCTGGGTGAGTCCAGCGAGCCCGCGGAGGTGAGCATCACCGGCGCGGAGCACGCGCCGGACCTGATCGCCTACCTGGAGAGCCGCAACACCGACATCACCTACATCGAGTCGGCAGATCCCCGAACCGACGTGGTGGAGCGACGGCACGACCTGATCCTCGCCATCCCGGACGACTACCAGGCACGTTTCACCGAGGGCCTGATGGTGCCCGTCACCCTCTGGCACGACAGCTCGCAGATCGGCTCATCAAGAAGGAACTTCTCCGCCGTTCGCGCCATGGTTTCGAGCTACGCGCGAACTATCGGAGTGCTGCGGCTGCAGCTGCGCGGCGTGGAGCCGACCATCGCCAACCCGATCATCGTCCAGGAGATGGATACCGCATCACCTGCCGCCCGCGCCCTCACCGTGCTCGCCACCCTGCCCTACCTGCTGATCCTGGTGGTATTCATGGGTGGGTTTTACCTGGCCATCGACGCAACCGCTGGCGAGCGTGAGCACGGCTCTCTGGAGCCGCTGCTCTGCCAGCCGATCTCCCGCGCTCAGCTGGTGCTGGGCAAGACCTGCGCTGCCGCCCTGTTCAGCGCCATATCTCTGGCGTTATTCCTGATCAGCTTTGCCATCGCCATCCCCTTCGCCCCGCTGCACCGGATCGGCATGTCGCTGGAGCTGGATCTGGCCATGGCGGGCGCCATCTTCTTCGTCTCGACGCCGCTCATGGTGCTGGGCGCTTCGGTGCTCACCACCGTCGCTTCTTACGCGAAGAGCTACAAGGAAGCGCAGACTTACCTGACCGTGGTGATTCTGGTGCCGACGTTGCCGCTCATCATCACTCAGATGATGAGCATTGAGCCTTCCGCGGCGCTGATGATGGTGCCGTCGCTCAGCCAGTCCATGCTGATCAACCAGCTGATTACCGGCGAGGGCCTGGACTACGGCTACATGGCCATCTCCATGGGCATGACCAGCCTGGCAGCCGCCGCCATGATCCGGCTGACCATCTGGCTCTACAACCGGGAACGAATTCTCATCTGAGGATAGGGAAAGGAACGGTCGGGGCTGGATCAATATGGTCGGAGTGAGAGGATTTGAACCTCCGGCCCCTACGTCCCGAACGTAGTGCTCTACCAAGCTGAGCTACACTCCGACTGATCGGCGCGACTGACGGGATAGCGTCGCCCCGGGGCCGCGTATTGTACGCGAGGCGTTCGCGAGCACAACCAACTGCGCGAGAAAGCTAGGGGTCCTGCCGCAGCTCGAATCCATTGCCCTCTGAGTCTCTGAACGTGGCGACCCTGACGGGGACGCCACCCTCTGCTTCGCGCAGCTCCACCAGCGCTCCGCCCTTGCTCTCGATGACCGCCTGCAGCGCTTCGATGTTGTCTACCTCGAGGTTGAGGCCAGCGTGCGGGAGCGGTGCTTCCGGTTCGCTCGACTGCGGGTAGAGGATGTGCAGAGCGAGCTCGATGGAGCCGAAGTCGAGCGTGCTCCAGCCTGGCGACTCGGAGAGCGGCGCCACCTCGAAAACGGACGTATAGAAGTCGATTGCCCGCTGCATGTCGTGAACGTAGTGGATGACGATGGGGTTACGGCACTTCACGGGGTTCCTCCTCTCAGCTCCGCTTACTGTAGCAAGGGCCGCATCAGAGCTATAAGGCAACTATTATGCCTATTTTCGGTCCGACTGTCGGTCCTTTTTTCCTGCAGTTTCTTCCCTTTTTCCTGGGATTTCCCTGGAGATTGCAGCGCTATCTTAGTACTCGTTGCAAACAGAGACGGAACTCGCGCGGATCCAGAGCTCTTCCAGAGCGGACCGCACACGGACCGAGGCACGGGACAGGCCTCCAGGAGAGAAGGAGAGCAATCATGGACACACACGTACTGCCCGAAGGGCTGAATCACGTCGAGGACTGGTGGTGGGACCGTTCCAGCACCGTACGCTGGCTCCTCGGCAGCGTTTCCCTCGCCGCGATGGCCGGCGTGCTCGGCGGCATGCTCGCCTGATCAGCTGAGCGCGTCGAGCACTTCCCTCAGTTCATCGACGCGCGCCACTATCGTCCGGGCCCCTGCCCGGACGAGTTCTTCCCGACTTCCGTACCCGTACAAGACGCCCACACCAGGCACACCGTTGTTGATCGCGCCGACCATGTCGTGAGAGCGGTCGCCAACCATCACTGACGTCGCCGGATCAGCGCCCGATTCGCTCAGCGCGTAAGCCAGCAGATCGGTTTTCTCTGCTCGCTCGCCAGAAAGCTCTGCGCCGAACACCGAATCAAAGAAGGGCGCCAGCTCGAAGTGCTCGACGATGCGATCGGCAAACACGTGCGCCTTGCTGGTCGCCACGTGCAGCGTCCAGCCCGCCTCCTTCAGCCCGCTGAGCAGAGCGATGATTCCGGGGTAAACCTGATTCTCGTACAGACCCACATCACCGAAGCGGTCTCGGTAGAGCTCCACCGCCAGATCCGCATCCTCTTCACCGCCTAGCAGCCTGACGAAGGACGCGCGCAACGGCGGGCCGATGCACCAGAGCAGGTCATCCTCCTCCGGGACGGGCTGATCGAGTCGTTCCAGGGCGTGCTGAATGGAGCGGACGATGCCCGGCTTCGGGTCCGTCAGCGTCCCATCCAGATCGAAGAAGACAGTTCTCATAATTTCGTCTCAGCCGCCAGCGTGCCGGTCAGCACGCTGGCGCTTGTGACCCAGCGCACAATTCGGGATCGAAGATTATCGCAACATCGCGGGCAGATGCCTCATGGCCCGGCAATGGCTTGCCCGATCGTGGGCGCCAGAAACGCTCGTTGCACAGGGATAAGTGCGGGATGCGAATCCGAATCAGAAACAGACGGCAGATGTGGCTGTTCGTCGCTGCCGTAACCGTCATCTCGGTGATCACCTCCGAGCTGGTGCTGCTGTCCCTGTATCTGTCGCTGGGCGACGCCGCCTTCGGCAAGGAAAACGCCTTCCTGACCGCGCTGATCGTGCCGATCCTGGTATCTGTTCCCATCTGCTACATGAGCGCTCGAATGGCGCTGCAGCTCAGCCGCGCCCACGCGCGGCTGAAAGAGCTTGCACACACCGATGAGCTGACCGGGCTGATCAATCGCCGCTCGTTTTTCCAGTCGGCGGAGATCATGCTCGATGAGGCGCAGAGCAACGCAACCGCCCTGTCGCTGCTCGTGATCGACGCCGACTACTTCAAGCAGCTGAACGACACCTATGGTCACGCGACCGGCGACGCAGCGCTCCAGTTCATTACCGAGCAGCTGAACGCCAGCGTGCGGAAGACGGATCTCGTCTGCCGGCTCGGCGGCGAGGAGTTCGCGGTGCTGCTGCCGGATCTCGGCGAGGCCGCAGCAGAGAAGCTGGGCGTTCGCATTCTCGAGCGGATCTCGTCGCGGCCCATGTTCTGGGACGACAAGATCATCGAGATGTCCGTGAGCTGCGGCGTGGCGGACACGGAAGTCGGCTACGACATCACCAGCCTGTTCAAAGCCGCAGACGACGCGCTGTACGCGGCCAAGACCTCTGGCCGTAACCGACAGGTCGTTTTCTCCCGGATGACCAGCGTCCGTTCCGGCGACAGCTCACCCAGCGCCCGCGCGGCCGGCCACAGCTGAGCCAACAGCCGACTGCCAGCAGCGATGCTGGCCTGCCCAGAGCAGAGCCGCTAGGATGCCTCGCGAAAGACCAACGCGAGGACAGCACCAGTGAATCCATTCAGCCTCGAGGGCAAGCACATCGCCATCACCGGCGCTTCTTCCGGGTTCGGCCACCACTTTGCCGGTGTGCTCTCGGCAGCGGGTGGCAAGGTCAGCCTCGGCGCCCGGCGCACCGAGAAGATCCAGGCTCGCGTGGATGAGATCAACGAGGGCGGCGGCCAGGCCTTCGGCGCCCGGCTCGACGTAACCGATGGCGACAGCGTCGGCGCCTTCTTCGATGCGGCCGAAGCTGCCTTCGGGCCCGTGCACGTGCTGATCAACAACGCCGGCATCGAGGCCGGTGCAAAAACCTACATGATGATCGATGAGAACGACTGGGACTCGGTGATCGACACCAACCTGAAAAGCGCCTGGCTGATGAGCAAGCTCTTCACGGAGCGGGTGGTAGCCAACGAGCTCGGCGGCGGCAACATCATCAACGTCTCCTCGATCACCGACACCCGAACGATCAAAGGCCAGTTCCCGTATGCGGTGTCCAAGGGCGGCCTGACGAGAATGACCGAGATCCTGGCCCTGGAGGCACCCCGCTACGGCATTCGCGTAAACGCGCTGGCACCTGGCTACATCCTGACCGACGTCAGCCGGATCCTGCTCGAGAGTGATCAGTCACCCGAGTTCATGAAGGGCATACCGCTGCGTCGCTACGGCGAGTTCGACGATCTGGATGGGCCGATCCTGCTGCTGGCCTCAGACGCCTCGAAGTACATGAACGGTTCGGTGGTGGTTGTCGACGGCGGGCACATCTGCGCCTCACTCTGACGGGTAGTCGAACGGCGTCTCGTCGAGAAATCGCTTCAACACGTTGCCGGTCATCCGGGCGATGTCGTTGTCGAAGTCGTTGTGCGCCAGCGCGCCGGCATAGGAAATCGATCCGCTGCTGAATACAGCGCCGCCGGAGGGTGTCTCGAAAAACACCATGTCGGCTCGAACCTTCGGGCCCTGCAGCTCCAGCTGCGACATGTGAATTTCTTCGGTCACCCGCAGCATGCCGGGGCGGTGATTCTCGCTGGAAGCCAGGCAGATCGCGTGCGCCGGTGAGCCCAGCGTCTCGTCCAGACGGTCGATTTCTTCCCCGGCCGCGCCGCCGCCCTGAGTGCCGTAGTCACCCACCACGTCCGTTGCGCTCACGCCCTGCATGATGAAGCTGACCCGATCGTCCAGCGCCCCGGGCTGCAGCCGATAATAAGTGCCGCCGTCAAAACCCTGCGCCGCGAAGCCCACACCCACCATCTGGTTCGGCGGCCGACCAAGCCGCCGCCACAGGCCGCCGTACTCGCCGGTGAACTGGTGGTAGTACTCTCCCGGCTCGGCAATCCAGGCCCGGGTGCCGTCTTCAGCCCGCCGCACCTCGATGATGCCCGGGTTGTCCGGACAATAGGCGATGCGCCAGTAAAAACCGTTGCCGCCCATGTACATCAGCCGGCCGCCGTGATCCAGCCACTGATCCAGCGCATCCAGCATCTGCGCCGAGTAGTACTCGGGGTGCGTGCCGGTGATCACCGCCCGATAGCCTTCCAGAAGCTCAGCCCCTTCCCGGTGGAGATCCTCGTCGGTGATCACGTCAAAAGGTTGCTCGATGCCATGCAGCCAGTTGGTGATGTTGGTGTCGGCGTTGAACGACCAGGTGATCGTCTTCGGCTTCATGTTCAGCACCGGCCGCAGGCGTGAGGAGAAGTGCACGCCTGACCCGTCCGCGTGGTACTCGTACAGCGAGTAGCCCAACTCGGGGTGCTGCAGCAGGTACGCATCCTCGGGATTTTTCGGCTTGCTGTCGCCGAAGATGCCGCCGCTGAAGCCGAGCCGCTGGTTCGCGTAGGCCAGGTAGGTGGCTGTCGAGGCGAGGTAGGCCAACTCGCCGCGTTTGCTCCGGCTCGCCGGCCTGACAAAAAACGGCACGTAGTCTACCGACCCGCCCAGTGTGAGCTTTACGGCGTAAACGCCAGAGGGCAGATCGTTAGGCACGTTCCAGGAGAAGTCAGGTGTCCAGCCGGCGTCCACCAGGTCATCTTCATGAAAATGGATCGCCGCGTATTGCGCCGGATCATCGAGCCAGCGTTGGGTTTCGCCCGTCCAGCGCACGCCCTTAACTGCCCTGGTCGGCATCTGCATGGTCCAGCCGTGCCGGCTGGCCGGCGAGAGGTCGATCAGCTGCTCGGTGTGGATGCCCTGCGAAAAATCCCAGGCGCCGAGCAGCGCCAGATGAGTCACAGCCTGAGAATCGAGCAGCGATTCGGCCACTTCCGTGGAGAGCTCGTCCGCAACCAACCGGGGAGCTTCCAGGCGACCGTTGAAACCCGCCTGCAGGATCCCGTCCTGCAGCGACGCCGCCAGCAGCCAGTCACAGGCCGCCAGAGGTCGCTCGGCCACCGTTCTCGCCTCCTGCTGCCAGCTGCCGTGCCGCTCACCGGCGCCCAGCCCGAACCGCCGTTGCGCCACGGCGAGCCGACCGCTGCCGCTGTCGTAGCTGAGCAGCACCTGATGCCAGCGGTTCAGCGCCATGGCCGAACCCAGGGTCAGCTCCTCACCCTCCAGCGCCGCAGACAGATATCCCTTCCTGATCTCCAGGGAAAGCCCGTCGCCATAGGCCAGCGGCTGTCGATCCCGGGCCAGCAAAGTCGGGTAAACGTAGAGGCAGAGGCTCACCTTCTGCAGGGTCGGCAGATCGGGCAGCACCGCGTAGCTGCCTGGACGCAGCGGTTGAGTTCGACCCGTGTGCACACCGTTGAAGGTGGAAGGCAGGGGGCGCTCGGCGAAGCCGGTTCCGTGCGGCCGGCTGTCACCGGAAATCAGCTCAACCAGCTCCGCCGAGTACTGCCCCGCGCTGTGGCAGCTGACCATGACATCGAGCGTATCGCCGGCCGTGACGGACCAGGGATCCGCGTAGGCGACGATCTGCTTCTCATCCACCGACAGCTGCTTCCCGAGCCGGCACGTCCGACAGCGGCTCACCTTCCAGGGTGATCCGGTGCAGCAGCCTGCGCTGGCCGTGGTAGTCGTTCACGGCAAAGTGCCAGGTCGAGCGGTTGTCCCAGAACGCGAGGGAACCCGGCGCCCACTGAAAGCGATAGGTGAACTCCGGACGCGCGGCATGCTGATAGAGATACCTGAGCAGAGGCTCGCTCTCCTGCTCAGTCCAGCCGTCGAAGCGGACGGTGAATCCGGGATTCACATAGAGGCCTTTCTTCCCGGACCGGGGATGCACCAGCACAACCGGGTGCACGGCATCCTGGGTTGCCGCTTCCTGGTTGCCGAGCCGGTTCGCCAGATCGGCCGGACGATTTGCCGCTGCGCCGAACACATGTCGCGAGGAGTGCACGGCGTTCAGCCCGCCCAGCATCTCCTTCATCCCGTCAGAAAGCGCGTCGTAAGCGGCATACATGCTGGCGTAGACCGTATCACCGCCAGTGGGCGGCAGCTCCCTGGCGTAAAGCATGGAGCCGAGCGCCGGGATCTGGTCGTAGCTGTGATCGGTGTGCCAGCCGCCGCCGATGTTGAAGGTCTGGTCCGGCTCTTTGCGGACTTCGGCAATCTGCGGATGGTCCGCCACCGCCGCGAAGAAGCGGTTGACGTTGATCTCGCCGAACTGTTCCGCCAGCGCGATGTGCTCGGCCGGGCTCAGCTGCTGATCCCGGAAGAACAGCACGCCGAAATCTGCGTGGGCCCGGACCAGGTCAGCCAGCACCGCGTCAGCCAGTAGCTGGCTGAGGTCGATGTCGTTGATGAACGCACCCAGAGCTGGTGATGCCGGCTCGAGGTTCAGATTCGGGTAGCTCATTTACTCACCTCCCGTTGCGCCGGGCGTGCGCGGCTCTGTTTTGACCGCGGTGCCGTACGCCAGCAGCTCGGCAGCTCCCTGCATCACCGGCGAGGTGGTGAAGCGCAGGCAGACGATGGCATCCGCACCGAGTTGCCGGGCTTCCTCTGCCATCCGGTCCAGCGCCTGCTCCCGGGACTCGGCCAGCATCTTGGTGTACTCACCGATCTCTCCGCCGACCAGGCTTCTGAGGCCGGCGATGATGTCCTTGCCGACGTGCCGGGCGCGGATGGTGTTGCCGCGCACCAGCCCCAGGGTCTGGGTGATGCGGAAGTCCGCCAGCTCGTCCTGCGTCGTGATGATCATTTATCCACCGTTTTCGAGTAGTGGTCGTCTTCGGCGTTGGCCAACCGTTCCCTGATGACCTTGATGAGCAGAACGCCGACGCCGACGATGGCGACGAAACCGATGAGCCCGAAGGGAAACGCAGCCACCATGCCGATCAGCATCGCTGCCAGGTAGCAGGCAGCAACCACGCCGAGGCAGACGTAGCCGATCTTCTCGAAGCTATCCATTTGCGCACCCCCACGCCACGAACCTGAGATCATCATCCGGCGAGCAGAGCGCGGTTGCAACTTCTACAATGACCGTTCGGTTGGCTCAGAAAACGACTCATGCTCACCCTGTTTCCAGCACGCTCCATCATCACCATGAATCCCAGCCAACCCCGGGCAGAAGCCGTTCTGGTCCGGGACGGTCGCATCGTCGAGGTGGGCACCGTGGCGAGCATGGCGCCCTGGCTGGCGGCGCATCCGCATCAGGTCGACGACCGTTTTGCCGAGCAGATCATCACGCCGGGCTTCATCGACCCGCATCTGCATCCCACCATGGCCGCCATGATCCTGCCGATGTCCTTCATCACCGCCCTGCCCTGGCAACTCCCCTGGGAGGACGTCCCGGCCACCACGGATCCGGACGGCTTCGATGAGCGGCTGGCGGAGCTGGAATCAACGCACCCGGAAAACGAGCCGCTGATCATCTGGGGCTATCACCAGCTCTGGCACGGACCCATGTCCCGCGAGCGGATTAACGCGGTCAGCCGCAGCCGCCCGGTGGTCGTCTGGCACCGCTCCTTCCACGAGCTCTACATGGGTGACGGAGCGCTGGACTGGCTCCACATCGACGCCGACGCGGTCGGCCAGCGGCCGCAGATCAACCTGGCAGACGGGCACTTTTACGAGAACGGGCTCGGTTTCGCCATCAGCAGGCTGAATCCTTTTCTCATGCATCCCGATCGCTACCGCCTCGGGCTGGAGCGCTTGCGCTCGGTGGTGCATCGAGGTGGGCACACCACGGTCGGCGACATGGCCGTCGGCATCTTCGACTTCGACATGGAGATGGAGACCACGCGGGCCGTTCTGGACCAGCCCGATGTTCCTTTCCGGGTGGAGATGATCCCCACTGCCCTCAGCCTGCTGCGCCGATTCAGGACGCACCCGGAGATCCTCGAGTTCGCCGAGTCGCTGCCCGCCGGGAACAGCCACCGGCTGCGCTTCGAGAAGCGGGTGAAGCTGTTTGCCGACGGCGCGTTCTTCTCGCAGCTCGCTCAGGTTGGCGAGCCAGGCTACATCGATGGCCATCACGGCGAGTGGATGATGACGCCGGAAACGCTCGAAGCGGCAGCCCGCGTCTACTGGAACGCCGGCTACCGGATCCACCTGCACGTAACCGGCGACCTCGGCCTGGAGCTCGGTCTGGACGTGCTGGAGAAGCTGCAGTGGGAGCGGCCGCGATTCAACCACGGCTGGACCTTCGAGCACTTCGGCTTCTCGACGCCGGAACAGGTGCAGCGCGTGGCTGCCCTGGGAGCCAACGTCTCGGCAAACGTCTACTACCTGCACGAGCTCAGCCACATCTACGCCGAGCAGGGCATCGGCTACGAGCGCGCCAGCCAGATGGCCCGGCTGAAGTCCTGTTTCGATGCCGGAATCTGCACCGCCGTGCACTCCGACTTCACCATGGCGCCGGCGCAGCCGCTGAACAGTGCCTGGGTCGCAGCAAACCGACTGAACTGCGAAGGCTCTGTGATGTGCCCGGAGGAGCGGCTGAGCGCCGAGCAGGCACTGGCCACGATTACCATCAACGCTGCCCGAGTGCTGGGGCGGGAAAACGAGATCGGCAGCATCCGGGCCGGCAAGCGGGCTGACTTCACCGTCCTGGCAGAGGATCCGCTGGCCGTAGCACCGGAACGAATCCGCGATGTTCCCGTGCTGGCCACGGTGTTCGAAGGCACGGTCCATCCTGTCAGCGGGGCGGGCAGCTGATTGTCCGACCCTGAGCTTGGTGGTTGCGGGTAATTGTCGTAATGTTACCTGTCTTTATCTCGGGGAATGCGGTCTCCAGGAGGCTGAAGATGTACGGATCCCGATCTCTGGCTCTGCTGCTTGGCGCAGTGATCAGCACCCTGCTGCTTACCGCCTGCGGTGGTGGCGGTAGCGACAGCAATCGTCCCAGCAACAACGCCAACCTGACTTCCCTGCTGGTGGCCGACGCGGTCCTCGATCCGGCGTTCGCCAGCGGCACCACGAGCTATGCGGCCAGCGTCACCGGTGGAACCACCGAAACCCGGGTCACGGCCATCACCACCGACCGCCGGGCCCGACTGACCATCAACGGAGACGCCGCCACCTCCGGCAGCGCCAGCGATCCCATCAGCCTGGTGATCGGCGAAACCCTGATCGAGGTCGTCGTGACCGCCGAGAATGGCAGCCAGCGCACCTACTCCGTGCGTGTCACCCGACCGGCGCCCGGCACCGATGCCCGCCTGGATGCTCTGACGTTGTCGGCCGGGCCGCTGCTGCAGCCTTTCGACCCGGATCAGTTCGACTACGACGCGACCTTCGGCTACCTGGCGACCACGACGCGAGCCACCGGCACGCCGTCCGACCCGCTCGCCGAGAGCCTCAGCATCAACGACAAGCTGACGCCATTCGACGCTCCGAGCGAGCCGCTGCCGCTGGAAGTGGGTACCGCCACCAGCACCATCTCGCTCGAGGTTACCGCCGAGGACGGTACGACCACCCGCACTTACGAGGTCGATGTCAGCCGCGAAGCGTTCGCAACCGTCGCTCAAGCCGGCTACCTGAAGGCTGGCAACACCGACCCCGGCGACCGGTTCGGCAGCAGCGCTGCGCTGACCCGTGACCTGCTCGTTGTCGGCGCGCCGGAAGAGCAGAGCCTGGCCAACTCGGTGGATGGCAACCAGGCGGACAACAGCGGTAACGCCGTGGGTGCGGCCTACCTCTTCGAGCGCACCGGCGATGTCTGGGACCTGGGCCACTACCTGAAGGCCGAAAACGCCGACAACGGTGACCGCTTCGGTGCGGCCAGCGCCAGCGGCCAGCTGCTCGCCATCGGCGCGCCGGAAGAGCAGAGCCGCAACGGATCGCCGGGTGACAACAGCGGCAACGCGGTCGGTGCGGTTTACCTGTTCGACCCGGACGGCGCTGGCCTGCCCGAACAGACTGGCTACCTGAAGGCGGACAATGCGGACGATCTGGATCGCTTCGGCTCTGCGCTTGCCATGAATGGCCAACGGCTGCTGGTCGGCGCGCCGTTCGAGGCCAGCAACGCCGCCGGGGTCAACGGTGACGGCAGCGATAACAGCCTGAACAACGCAGGCGCCGCCTACCTGTTCGAAGCGGACGCTGACGGCAACTACCAGCAGCGTGCCTACCTGAAAGCCTCGAACCCGACCAGCGGCACGGACAACCAGTTCGGCAACGCGCTGGCGGTTTCCGGTGATCTGCTGGCGGTGGCCGCCTGGCAGGAAAGCGGCGGCTCAGCGGGCATCGACGGTGACCAGACGGATACCAGCGCACCCCGGGCAGGCGCCGTCTACCTGTTCGAAACCACCGATGGCCAGGACTGGCAGCAGGTGGCCTACGTGAAAGCCTCGAACCCGGGGCTGGACCACAGTTTCGGCGCCGCCGTGGCGATCGACGAAGCCACTCTGGCGGTGGGTGCACCGGGCGAGAATAGCGGCGCTCAGGGTTCGGGCGCCGTTTACGTCTTCAGCCGAGATGCCGCGGGCATCTGGACCCAGGAGGCCTTCCTGAAAGCAGATACCGTGGGCCTGAACGACGGGTTCGGCGCCGACGTGCGCCTGGTGGGCGATCTGCTGGCGATCGGCGCACCGGGAGAGCGATCCGACGCCACCGGCATCAACGGTGGGGACAACAACGAAAATGCGGTGAGCTCGGGTGCCGTTTACCTCTTCGAGCGTTCGGCCCCCGGCACCTGGGCACAGATCGCCTTCGTCAAGGCGTCCAACACGGATCCCGGCGATCGCTTCGGCAGCGCTCTGGCCCTCGATGGGGACACCCTGATCATCACGGCACCCAGCGAGCAGTCAGCCGCCACCGGCGTCGACGGTGATGAGAGCAACAACACGCTCAACGATGCCGGCGCTGCCTACGTCATCGACTGAGCCACCGGGAGATCGGGAGCCAACATGACTGACAACACCAGCGTGATCCTCGCGCGCCGACCGGCAGGGGCTCCGGTGCCTGATGATTTTGCGCTGGCTACCGAACCGCTCCGCGAGCCGGTCGCCGGTGAGCTGCTGCTGAAAAACCACTTCGTGTCCCTGGATGCCGGTTTCCGCAACTGGATGGATGAGGACAGCGGCGATGAGGTGCTGCCGGCCATGCCGCTCGGCGCGCCGGTGATGGGGCTGGTGCTGGGTGAGGTTATCGACTCCCGGCATCCCGATTTCAGCCCGGGCACCTGGCTGATGGCCCGGCTCGCCTGGCAGCAGTACAGCATCACGGACGCCACCGATTTTCTCATTCGCCTGCCGGAACCGCTGGAAGCAGAGCCCGCCGCTTATCTCGGGCTGTTGGGCGATACGGGTCTATCGGCCTACTTCGGCCTGCGCGACATCGGCCAGCCGCAGCCGGGCGAGACGGTCCTCGTCAGCGCCGCCGCCGGCGCCGTCGGCTCGGTTGCCGGGCAGATTGCCCAGATCATGGGCGCCCGAACGGTAGGCATCACCAGCGGCGCGGGCAAGGTCGACCGGCTGCTGGCCGAGCTCGGCTACGATGCCGCCGTGGACCGGCAGGGGGATCTGGCTGCTCAGCTCGCAAGCGCCTGTCCGGATGGCGTCGACGTCTACTTCGACAACGTTGGCGGGCCACTTCTGGAGCTTGTGATCGAGCAACTCAATGAAGGCGGGAGAATCGTGCTCTGCGGCGCGGTTGCAACTTACGGCAACCCGCAGCCCGGGCCGAACAACCTTTTTCAGCTGGTGACGAAGCAGGCCAGCATGGCCGGGTTTCTCACCCACACCAGGGCGGAGGAATACCCGGAAGCTCGAGCTCAACTGGCCCGGTGGTTGGAGGAAGGAAAGCTCAAAGCACCCGAGTACCGACTCGACGGTATCGAGTCGGTGGCTCAGGCATTCTGCGACCTGTTTGCCGGCCGCAATTTCGGCAAGACGATCGTCGCCCTCTAGCGACGATCAGGTCAGGGCCGCAATCACCTGATCGACGACGGCGTCCGCCTTGGCGCGCATCTCGTCGTCGGTGGCATCCTGAATGGGGTGCGCGACAAATACGCACTCCGCATCAGACAACCCGAGCGCGTCCGCCTGGGTCTGCGCTGCGTCCCGGAACTCCGTTGATGCCAGTGAAACCGCGGGCTTGCCCTGAATCTCGAACCATACCGTGTCATGCAGACTGCACGTGGTACAGGAGCCTCAGTCGGCCAGCGCTTCAATCAGGAAGTCGTTGTTCTCGAAGATCTCTGCCCGCAGCGTGTCCGGCGCCGGCTTGGTGAATGTCGGCTTCGCGTAGCGCTGCACCCGGATACCCGGCAGCCGCTCGGTGAGCAGCGCCTCGAGCCGGTCCAGCAGCACGTTGCCGCGGGGTTTCGAGATGTCCAGCAACGCCACGTTGCCGCTGATCTCTCCCGATCTGGGCGACAGCTGCCGGGTTACCGGCACCCGTTCGTCCGTAGGGTCCAGAATGGTCGTCATCACGCCTCCTCTATCTTCTTCGACACCGAGATGGAGCCGATCTCGCCGGTTGCCCAGCCATGGAACGCGCCGGAGAACTTTCCGGCATCGGAGCCGGCGACCACCATGTGGATGTCGTCCGGCGTTTTGAACTTCGGCAGCATTCTCGACCTGGCCTCCGGGTCCATGGCGTCGAATGCCTTCCGCTTGAATCCTACGGCGGATATTTCGTTCTCCACAAGCTCTTCCAGCGGCCGCGCCGTCACCTCCTGGATCCGCGCCCGGACGTCGGCTTTGCTGTAGCCATCCCGGGTCAGCGTATCTACGTGCTCCGGGCAGACCACCAGCAGCACGTCCGTGGCGAAGTGGGCTTTCGGATGGAACGCCGACTCCAGGGACAGCCCGAAGCTGCCAGCCAGCTGGCTGGCCTGCCGCGAGTCCTGATCGACGATCAGCGTCGGCCCGCTGGTCATGGTGAACAGCGTCACCACCGAATCCTCCGCTGCGAAGCCGCGCTCCACGTGCAGCGGCTCCCAGGGGTTGCGCTCCTCGTGCTCGGCGAAGCACATGGTGAACTTCATCGGGTTGCCGAGCGTCGAGCGCTCCGTGCCGCCAGGCTGGGCGCCGCCGATATTACGGATCGCCAGGCGCACGGCGCGACCGATGGTGGCGTTGGCCCGATTGCCCTGGCCCAGCGCGCCCAGTTTCATGTTCATGCCGATCCGCTCCCGGATCGGCCCGTTCACCACCATGACAGGGCTGGCACCCATGGTCGTCGCCATCACGCCATGGATGTTGTACTCCTCGGTCAGCAGCGCCTCGACGGCGGTCAGGATCACCGGCATGTATTCGGGTCTGCACCCGGCCATCACCGCGTTGATCGCCACCTTCTCGACGGTGACCTCACCCATGTTCGGCGGCATCGCACCGAGCACTTCCTGGGGATGACGGCTGGTCCCCGAGAGCATGCGCATGACCCGCTCCGGCGTCGGCGGGACCAGCGGCAGGCCATCAGAGAAACCCTGATCGAACATGAACTCGAACTCGTCGTCCGCTGGCGCGATCTCTATCTTCCGGGCCCGCAACGGCGAGTTCTCCGCTTCCGCGCGCAGGCGGTCGGCGATCAGCGGATCAACCGACAGCGAGCCGCAGCCCGGTCGCCACTCCGGCAGCGCCGACCAGTCGACGTCCGGACTGTTCCCTGTCGACAGCGACTCCGCCAGCGACTGCCACTCCTCCCGCACGAAGCCCACCAGGGACTGCGTCTGCGCGCCGTCAGCGTCGGCCAGAAACAGGCTCGGAACGGTGTCGATGTCGTAGGCAAAGGAGACTTTCAGGCTGTCGTCATCGAGCAGCGCGAAGGGCGGGGCAAAGGTCTCCCGCAGAGCCGCGTTGCCGTCCTTGGTCTGCCCGGCGACAAAAAAATCCACCTGCTCGCCGCAGGCCTGATGCAGCGCATCGAGCACCGGCATCACCACGTGGCAGGTTGGGCAGTCGTCTTTGACGAAGCAGACGACGGCTGGGCGGCCGGAAGGAAAGCTGCGCTCGCCGCCGGCTCCATCGGCCAGCAGAAACGCCGGCAAAGACCGGCCAGACTCACCTGACGACATATTTAGCTCCCTCCCCGTCTACCCTGGTATCTTAGGCGGATAAGGAAGGTACTACAGGAGCGAGATATGAGCGAGGAAACCCGAACCGCGGACGCCACGCAGGCTGGCGACAGCCCACTCGACATCACCACCTTGACCCCACACATCGGCGCCGAGATCCACGGCATAGATCTCAGCCAACCGCTCGGCAACGACGAGTTCAGCGCCATCTACCAGGCCTGGCTCGACTGGAAAGTGCTGGTGTTCCGCAACCAGCACCTGGATCGGGACGCGCACAAGGCGTTCGGCCGCCGCTTCGGCAGCCTGCACGTGCACCCCATGCAGCACAGCTACGGTGGGGATCCTGAGATCCTGTCGGTGAAGACCACCGCAAAGTCCGCCTACACCGCCGGCGACGGCTGGCATACGGACGTCACCTGCGATGAGATCCCGCCCCTCGGCTCCATGCTCTACGTCACCGAGACCCCTGAGGTCGGCGGAGGCGACACCATGTACGCCGACATGTACCTCGCCTACGAGATGCTCTCGGATACGATGAAGGAAATGCTCGAGGGCCTGACGGCCGTGCACGATGGGGCCCGTCCGTACCTCGGCAGCTACAAAGTGCCGCCACCGGACGCCGCGGCCTATCCGAAGAACGAGCACCCGGTGGTGGTGACCCACCCGGAGACGGGACGCAAGCTGCTCTACGTGAACTCCGGCTTCACCACCCGGATAAAGGGCATGGCACCCTGGGAGAGCGAGATGCTCCTGAACGGCCTGACCAACTTCATCGCAACGACGCCCAAGTTGACCTGCCGGGTCCGCTGGGAGCCGAACACTCTGGTGTTCTGGGACAACCGCTGCACGCAGCATCACGCCGTCTGGGATTATTACCCGCACAGCCGCTACGGCGAGCGGGTGTCCATCGTCGGCAGCGAAAGGCCGGCAGCCTGACCGGGTGAGCAGCGTCCGGGCGGAAGATACTGTCAGCCTGCCCATCGCCGGTCTGTCGATCGGCCATGCCGAGGACGAGCGAATCCGGTCCGGCGTCACCGTCATCCTTCCTGATGCTCCGGCCGTGGCCAGCGCCCATGTGGTGGGCGGTTCGCCCGGCACCCGGGAAACGGACCTGCTGAATCCTCAGCAGCTGGTCGAGAAGGTGGATGCAATCGTGCTCGCCGGCGGCTCTGCTTTCGGTCTGGATGCGGCCAGCGGCGCTCAAGCCTGGCTGGCCGAGGCAGGACGCGGCTTTCCGGTGCCGCCGATGCGCGTCCCCATCGTGCCGGCGGCCATCCTCTTCGATCTGAACAACGGCGGCGACAAAGACTGGGGCCGCTACCCGCCCTATCGGGAACTCGGCTTCGCCGCCACCGAGGCAGCAACGGGTCAGTGTCGTACCGGCGCGGCCGGCGCCGGTTTCGGCGCCACCACCGCAACCACACCGGGCGGGCTCGGCATCGCGGCAGAGTCCTTAAGCTGCGGCGCCAGCGTCATGGCGGTCATGGCGGTGAACGCAGCCGGCTCACCCCGCATTGGCAGCACGGAGCATTACTGGGCGGCACCCTTCGAGCGCGATGCCGAGTTCGGCGGTCTGGGCCTGCCCGAACCCTGGCCGGCGGATGCGGAGGCAGCGCTGACCAAAGCCGGCCACTCCACCGCCGGCATGAACACCACCATCGGCGTGGTCATCACCGATGCGGAGATCAGCAAAGTGGAGGCGAAGCAGATTGCGGTCATGGCGCACGACGGCTTCGCCAGAGCGCTGTACCCCGTGCACACGCCCGGAGATGGCGACCTGCTGTTCGTGCTTTCCACCGGAGAGAAGCAGCTCGACCGGGAAAGCCTGTCGCTTCTCAGCCTCGGCACCACCGCCGCCAACACCGTCACCCGAGCCATCGCGCAGGGCGTGCACACAGCTCTGCTGCAGGCACAGAGCAGCAGCCGATGAGCCTTTCCCTGACGGAGCTGAGCGACCGGATCGACGACAAGCGCGCCGACCTGATCAACCTCACCCAGGCGTTGATCCGGATTCCCACCACCAACCCGCCGGGTGAGTACTACCAGGACTGTGCCCACTTCCTCGGCGAGCGGCTGGCAGCTCGCGGTTTTGCCGTGGAGCACGTCCGGGCCGAGGGCGCGATCGGTGATTCGGATCGGTACCCGAGAGCAAACGTGGTTGGCCGCTGGGACGGCGCCCGAGCCGGGCCAACCGTGCACTTCAACTCGCACATCGACGTGGTCGAGCCAGGCAGCGGTTGGGCGTACGATCCGTTCGCCGCCGAGGTGGTCGGCGACCGTATCTACGGCCGCGGCGCCTGCGACATGAAGGGCGGTCTCGCCGCCTCCGTGATTGCCGTGGAGGCGCTGCTGGAGCTGGTCCCGAACCTGCCCGGCAGCCTGGAGATTTCCGGCACCGCGGACGAAGAGTCCGGTGGCTACGGCGGCGTCGCCTATCTGTCCGAGAAAGGCTACTTCAGCCCGCCGCGGGTCGATCACGTGATCATCCCGGAGCCGTTGAACAAGGATCGGGTCTGCCTCGGTCACCGGGGAGTCTGGTGGGCAGAAATCGAGACCCATGGCCGAATCGCGCACGGCTCCATGCCGTTCCTCGGCGACTCCGCGATCCGGCACATGAGCGCCGTGCTTACCGCCTTCGAAGAGGAGCTGTTCCCGCTGCTGGCACAGAAACGCACCCGAATGCCGGTGGTGCCCGAAGGGGCGAAGGAGTCGACGCTCAACATCAACTCCCTCCACGGGGGGCTGGGCGAAGGCAGCGACGGCCTGCCCGCCCCGCTGGTCGCCGAGTCCTGTCGCATGATCATCGATCGCCGCTTCCTGATCGAGGAATCGCTGGACGATGTGAAGTCCGAGGTCCGCAGCATCCTGGAGCGTTTGAAGTCGTCACGGGCGAGCTTCGACTACGACCTGCGCGATCTCTTTGAAGTGGTGCCGACCATGACCGCTGAGAGCGCTCCGGTGGTCGAGCACGTTGCCCGCGCGATCAACCAGGTGCTCGGCAGCACGCCCCAGTTTGTGGTCTCGCCCGGCACCTACGATCAGAAGCACATCGATCGGATCGGTCGGCTGAAGGACTGCATTGCCTACGGCCCGGGCATCCTCGATCTGGCGCACCAGGTTGACGAGTACGTCGGCATTCAGGACATGGTCGACTCCGCCAAGGTGATGGCCATGTCGGCTTACGAGCTGATCACCGGCACGGAGGTCAGCACTTGAGAGGCATCAGCGGTAAAACTGTGCTGGTCACCGGCGCCGCATCGGGTTTCGGTGCGGGCATCGCCAGCCGCTTCGCCGAGGAAGGCGCCAGGGTTCTGGTCGCCGATATCGACACCGACGCAGGATCTGCACATGCCAGCGCCATCGGCGCCCGCTTTCTGGAGATGAACGTGGCCGACGCTGCCAGCGTCGAGGCGGCAATGGCAGCGCTGCAGGATCCGGTGGACATTCTCGTCAACAACGCCGGCATCGGCCTGACGCCGCAACCGCTCAGCGAGGTATCCCCGGAAGATTTCGAACGCCTGCTGAGCGTCAACGTCCGCTCGATCTACCACACCGCACGCGCCGTGATCCCGGATATGCGCCAGCGTGGCGGCGGCGTGATCCTGAACATCGCCTCCACTGCCGGCGTCAGCCCCCGCCCGGGGCTGACCTGGTACAACGCATCGAAAGGCTGGGTGATCACGGCGACCCGATCCATGGCTGTCGAGCTGGCTGGTGACAACATACGGGTCAACGCGCTCAACCCGGTTGCCGGTGAAACGCCGCTGCTGAGCACCTTCATGGGCGGCGATACGGAAGCCCTGAGAGAGCGCTTCCTGGCGACCATACCGCTCGGCCGCTTTTCCACCCCGGCAGACATCGCCTCGGCGGCCTGCTTCCTCTGCTCGGAGGAAGCCAGCATGATCACCGGGGTGGCCCTGGAAGTCGACGGCGGGCGCTGCGTCTGAAACCAGCGGGCTGCCTGGCCGCTAGAGCTCCATCCGCTCCATGAAGTAGCAGAGGCAATCCTGACGAACCACGTAGGGGTCCGTCGTGTACATGGCGGGCACGACGTCTGCTTTGAGCAGAATTGCCTCGCCGTCGTGCTCGAAGTACTCGTCCGTGACGTCCTGATGATCCACGTCCAGAACCCTGAACACCCGGTCGACGGCAAGCTCGCTGGCACCGAACACGGTGCCACGGTCGAGGACGTGGAAATTCACCGCTTCCACCCCGCCGGTGAGCACCAGCGGCGCAACGTCCGCCGGCTCGTCGTCGCCTTCAAAGCGGAAGCTCACCTCGTCCTGAATGTGCACGCGCACCCGGGTTCGGAACAGGCTGAACTGGTCCGGTGCAGCCTCAGGAACGGCTTCCAGCTCCAGGCAGCGCTTCACGTAGTCGTACACCCGATCCGCGCAGCGTGGATCCCCCACCGGGCCAACTTCCAGCGCAACCGCCGGGCAGCGGCCGGTGAAGATCCGGGTCAGCACCGTATCCGGTTCCTCAACGTACACGGCCTTGTCCGAGAACAGGTAGGCCAGGCCCAGATTGTGCGGCTCAAGATCGGTCACCACGGCGTAGTACGGGTTGTGCCCGGTGTTGTTGTGCAGATCGATGGATGCCACAAACGACTGATCTGCAATGGCCGACTGCACCGCCGCCGCCAGCGCGCCGCCCTGACCTTCCGCATCCCGCCAGATTCGATTGAAGTCGGGCTGGCTCGGCAGCGCCCGCATGCCCTGCTCTGCTGCTTCGGTGTTGCCGATGAAGAGCGTCAGGTCCCGCGGCAGTTGTGGCGTCTCAGCCAGGTAGCGGCGCACCCCGTCCCAACCGCTGGTCTCGTTGCCGTGCAGCAACACCGACACGAACAGCGCCGGCTTCGCCTCCCCTTCGAGCTGAATCAGGGTCGGCCCGCCGAGATGGTCGTGCAGCTCAGTGGCGTCGCAGTCCAGCAGGCCCGCAGGCAGCTGCGTGTGGGTTCTCAGTGGCATGAATGAACGCTTCTATAACTTCCAGGTGTGCACCGGCTCACCGGCATCTTGCAGCGCCCGGTACTCCTGCACGAGCTGGTGCAGATCCTCCCCATGCAGATGCACCCAGCGGCGCTGCCAGGCGGCGCCATTCTGCCCGGAATCCACCCGCTCCGCGATCACGTTCAGGTAGTCGTCGATCTCTGACTCGGGGATGCTGGCAGACTCGAGCCCGCGGCGGGCCATAGGCAGCAGCTCGGTGAGGATCAGCTCCCGCATGCTCACCTCCGCCAGCTTGCCGCCCTGGGGCCACATCGGCCGGGCATTCAGGCCGTAGCGGGCGGCGGTATAGAAGTTGTCCCGGGCCACCTCGAACGGCATCTCCGTCTCCGGGGCGGTGGCAGACAGGCCAAAGCCTCGGACCAGACCGAAGTAAAACGCGGCGTTGGCGATGCAGTCCTTGATCGTCGGCCCCGCCGGCACCACCCGATGCTCAATGCGCAGATGCACCTGGCCATCGAAGTCGAAGCCGATCAGCGGCCGGTTCCAACGCCAGAGGGTGCCGTTGTGAAAGCGCACGTGGCCGAATTTGCTCGGCGGCGAGTCCTGGACGGCGGGTATGAGGATGAGATGCTCGGACTGGTTCTCAGCGAACACTTCGAGCAGCGATTCCTGCACGTAACCGGACCCGAAGCTGACCCGGGACGGGTAACGATCGCCCACGTGCACCGCCTGCTCGAACAACGGTATCCGGGTTTCGTCCCACAGCGTGTGGCCGAACAGAAACGGCGAGTTGGCGCTGGCAGCAACCATGGGCGCGGAAGCGATCACCGACGCGTTGAAATCACGCACGGACCGCTCCGGCTTGCACTGCAGGTGTATCTGGAAGGACGTGGCCGCCGCCTCCAGCATCACGTCGTGGTGCGTGGTGGTGAGCTCCACCTCGCCCTCGATCCTGAGCTCCAGCGGCTTGCCGTCTCGGAGCGCCATGATGCGATCGTTCAGAGACTGGTAGCGGACCATGCTGGACATGTACTCGGACGTGAGCAATTTCTCGCTCACCGTCGGCAGAATGCCGATCGCCACCAGATGGCAGCCGGTACGTTCGGCCGCTTCCCGACAGGCATTCCAGGTGGCCGAGAGCTCGTCGTGCAGGCGTGAGAAGACGCGGCCGGTCAGGGCTGAGGGGCTACCGTTCAGCTCCACGTTGAAGGCCGCAAGCTCAGGCACCACCAGCGGGTTGTTCAGCGCCGCCAGGTAGCTTTCGTTGTCCGGAACCGGATCGCCCTGCTCATCCACCAGCCAGCCTTCGAGCTCGAAGCCAGCCACGTCCCCGCGGTCACTGAACTCACCGTCATCAAACTGCCGGGTCAGCAGCGCGGTCTCCTCGTCGAGCCGCCTGCGAAACTCGCTGAAGTCTTCCGCATCGAAGTAGCGGCGTTCGATCTCGTCTCCCACGGTGCTGGGCTGCTCCCCTCAACTGACGTACTCGTACGACTTTACAAAGCCGCCCGGCATCTTGCCACACGGCCGGTAGTCAGTAATTGCACGTACTCTGGTAGTGTTGGCACCCATCGCACAGGGAAAAAGGAGCAATCCGTGCAGGCAGAAACGAAGCGCACATGGCCCGGAACCCGGGCACTCGCAGCCATTCTCGCGCTGAGCACCGCGCTGCTCGGCGGCTGCTGGAACGGCGACGTCTCGAACGTCCGGCTACCCGACGTCTCTCTCGGGCAGCAGCTCATCGATCTCAAGCGCGCTCTGGAAGAAGAAGCGATCAGCGGGGACGAGTACGAAGCGACCAGGGAAAAGCTGCTCAGCCTTTACGCCATCTGTGAGTGCGGCGACGAGTCCGGGGAAGCGTCCGGCGAGCAAGAGTAGCGAGCCACCCGGGTGAACGCGGTCGCGGCGATTACGCCCTCGAGCACCAACTTCTGGCTGCTGAAGCTGGTTCCACCCGTTCGCTGGGGACGCTGGCTCGCAGGTGTGGTGATCTTCAGCGCTGTCCTGACACCTTACTGGCTCCTCAGCGCCAGCACCGATGCCGCCAATGCCGATGCCATCGATCTGGAGGTTGCCACCTTTTTCGCCGTCCTGTTCGCTTACATGATTCCGGTGCACCACCTGATCATGCAGCGATCGCTGAACGCGTTGGCGCAGCTGCGCGGGCAGCTCAGCGCCGAACCGGGGCTGACGGACCGCTGCGCCGAGCGGATTCTCAACAAGTCGGCCGCCAACCAGCTGACGGTGCTGGCGGTGGGCCTGATTGCAGGCATTCTGCATAACGTCCTGATTTTCGGCGAAACCGATCTCACCCTCAGAGGGTCAGGCTCCGTCCTGAACGTTTTCATCACGACCGCCATCTGGATCATCATGACCGCAACGATCGCTTCCCTGATCGACAACGCCGTGATGTTTAAAGACCTGACGGCGCGCGTTCGCTTCGACGTGCTCGAAACCAGATTGCTCACGCCTTTCGGCACCGTGGCGGTCAGCTCGACGCTGGCGCTGATCGGCGCTCAGGCCGCTTTCCCGATACTGATCGTTGGTTCCGAAACGAGCTGGGTGTCTTTTGCACCCGGGCTGATCGCCACCGGCGGGCCGATGATCTTCATCTTTCTGCTGCCCGTGATTCCCATGCATCGGCGGATCATGAGCGCCAAACAGGACGCCCTGGCACGGATATCGGCGGAGCTGGCGCCACTGCTCTCGGCCGCCCGGCAGGACTATGCCGCCATGCAGCCCCTGCTCAACTACCGTCGGGAAGTGCTGGCTGCACCGGAGTGGCCGTTCGACACCAGCGTGATCGGCAGGCTGGCGATCTACCTCATCATCCCACCGCTCACCTGGATCGGCGCGGCGCTGATCGAAATCCTGGTGGACACAGCCATCTGAATTACGAGAACTGCTTCTCGATTCAGGCGCGGCGTCGGCAATAAGATCAGAGCTGGGACACGAGAACGAGGCAGCCTGATGGCTTCCAGAGAAGAACGGCTGGCGCTGGAGCGCAAGTCAGCCGCGCAGCAGCTCGCCAGAGCAGCCACCGAGGCAATCTCGGACCGAAAGCTCCGGGCGTTGGCCAAAGCCGATGTGTACGGGCAGATCCTGCCGGTGCTCGACAGTCATCACGGCGCCCAGCTGAAGCTGCACCGCACGTACAGACGATTGCTCGCCTGGACGTGCGGCGCGTTCGGGCTCGCCACGCTGACCGCGGTGCTGCTGGGCCGCGAGCTGCTGGCTAGAGCTGCCTGACTCAGGCCGCCAGTCGGTCGATGACCTCAGGCTCTGGCGCTGATTCCGGCTCCGGCGCTTCCGGCTCGGTTTCGAGCGCGCGGGCGCGTAACTCAAAGCTCGGGTGCTGAGGATCCAGCATGGAGATCGCGCGGGCGGTCTCCACTGCCCAGCCTTTGCCCTTTTCGATGTTCACTGCGAGCAGGACGGCGTAACCGACTGCGAGCAGCAACGCGAGAGCTGCAACTAAATATTCCATGTCGTCGTCTCCGTTAATGACAGATACGAAACGTCCCGATGGACGCCGGAGGGAACACTGATCTGGGTGAGGTCTGGTGTTGCTCCCGGCGTTTGCACCGGGAGGCGATGCAAACGTTACGCCGCGGCTACGGCGTAGCAATCGGTGCCGAAGGACACGGGCAGCAGGTGCTGCACTGGCTCCAGGCGGCCGATCTCGAAGTGAATTTGCATGGCGGGTCGTTTCATGGGCGCGGATTCTACGCCTGGGAGCAGGCATTGCAAGCAGGTACTTTCCACCGTGGCCCAGAGGCCGCGCCTCCGCCCTACTTCAGCGACTTTCGAGCCGCTTCGATCGCCTTGGCCTGCTTCGCATCGATTTTCGGGTACTGCGGGTCCATCGCCCGCAGCTTGCTGGCCACGGCAGCCGCCACGACCAGGCGGGCGAACCATTTGTGATCTGCAGGCACCACGTACCAGGGCGCGTGCGCCGATGCCGTGGCACCGATCGCTTCCTCGTAGGCCCTGGTGTAGTCATCCCAGTAGGCGCGCTCGTCGATGTCTGCCTGGGAGAACTTCCAGTGCTTCTCCGGATGCTCCAGCCGCTCGAGAAATCGCTCCCGTTGCTCCGCTTCAGAGATGTTCAGAAAGAACTTCAGAATGTGGATGCCGTTGCGCGACAGGTAGCGCTCGAAGTGATTGATGTCCTCGAAGCGTTCCTGCCAGATGTTTTTTGTTACCAGGTCTGCCGGCAGACCCTGCGCATCGAGGATGTGCTTGTGGACGCGAACGATGAGCACCTCTTCGTAATGGGAGCGGTTGAAGATGCCGATCTCGCCGCTGCCGGGCACCGCGTCGTGGTAGCGCCAGAGGTAGTCGTGATCGAGCGCTTCATCGCTGGGGTGTTTGAATGAGGTGACGTGGCAGCCCTGCGGGTTCAGCCCGCTCATGACCTTGCGGATCATGCTGTCCTTCCCCGCCGCGTCCCGGCCCTGGAAGATCAGCAACAGCCCCTGGGTGTTCTCTGCGGCGAGCTTCGGCTGCTGCTCAGCCATCCAGTCGACCACCCGTTCCAGCAGCGCCTGGGCTTCATCCTTGTAATCGCTGGAGAGGGAATCCGTGTCTCCAGGATCATGATCTGCGAGGGACACCTTGCCTGGCGCGTCGATTCGATAGGGCGCAAGGAAGCGCTCCACATCTTTATCGTTGTCCAGCTTCAGCATCAAACACCCTCGCGCCTGTCCCCTTCGCCACCGACTATACCGGTTATACTCAGACGATACCGATTACCGAGTTCCGCCCAGGAGTAAATTCATGTCCGAAGTTAGTGGTGACAACGAGCCAACGCACGCATCTGCCGAATCAGGCGAAGACGAATCGGCCAAGCAACGGCTGAGCAGGAGCAACGCCGAGATCTGGAGCGAGTGGCAGATTGATACCAGCGCCGACCCATACGGGATACCGCTGCCTGAGCTGAATCCGGCTCATCCTGCTCTGTTCGAGGCGGACGCGTTCTGGCCCTACTTCGAGCGGCTGCGCAAAGAAGCACCGGTCAGCCTGACTGAGCAGAGCCAGTTCGGACCCTACTGGAACATCACTAAATACGACGACATCAAGCACGTCGATACCAATCACGAGATCTTCTCGTCCGACTCCCGGATGGGCGGCATTCGCCTCGGTGGCCAGGTGGTGATCGATGAGGAGCCCGATCCGACCTTCCACCTGCCCATGTTCATCATGGAAGACCAGCCGAAGCACGATGAGCAGCGCAAGGTGGTTGCGCCCATGTTCGCGCCGCGTCACCTCGCCGATTTCGAGCCGCTGATTCGGGCTCGAGCGCAGGAAATACTGGATAACCTGCCGCGCAACGAGACCTTCAACTGGGTGGACCTGGTTTCCAAAGACCTGACCGGACGCATGCTGTCGACGCTGTTCGGCGTGCCCCAGGAGGATCGCGACAAGCTGATCTACTGGTCGGACACGGTGGAGAATATCTCCAACCCCGAGGTGTTCGAGACCCCGGAGGAAGGTTTTCAGGAGCTGTGGAACTGCTGGCAGTACTTCGACGAGGTGTGGAAAGACCGGGCGAAGCAGCCGGCATCCAGCGGCGACCTCATCTCCATGCTGGTGCATGGCGAGTCGACCAGAGACATGCCGCCGAACGAGTACCTGGGGAACATCCTGCTGCTGATCGTCGGCGGCAACGACACCACCCGCAACTCCATCACCGGCGGCGTGCTGGCGCTCAACGAGAATCCCGCTGAGTACGAGAAGCTCAGAAACGACCCCGGCGTCATCCCGAACATGATCTCGGAGATCATCCGCTGGCAGTCACCGGTCGCGCACATGTGTCGGACGGCGCTGGTCGACACGGAGATTCGCGGCCAGAAAATCAGTAAGCACGACAAGATCTGCATGTGGTACATCTCGGGCAATCGCGACGATGAGGCATTTGCGGAGCCCAACAGCTTCCGCATCGACCGGCCCGACGCCCGCAAGCACCTGTCGTTCGGCTTCGGCATTCACCGCTGCCTGGGTAATCGGCTCGGCGAGATGCAGCTGCGCATTCTCTGGGAAGAGATCATGCAGCGGTTTCCAACCATTGAGGTGGTGGGCGATCCGGTTTACCTGAAGTCGAGCTTCATCCACGGCATCCGCGAGCTGCCCGTACGCATCCCGGCCTGACGGGGCCGGTCTGCGTTCAGCTTGCCAGGCCGGTCACCAGGATCAGCAGCACCGCCGGCGGTACCACGTAGCGGATGGCCAGGTGCCAGAGCCGGAAGGCAGAGGCGCTGCCCATGTTCAGCTCCTCTTTCGACGTCTTCCGGCTGACTGACCAGCCCACGAACACGGCCAGCAGGAAGCCGCCGAGCGGCAGCAGCATCTGGTTGGACAGGTAGTCGACCGCACCATTGAGGTCCCTGCCGAAAATCTGCCACTCCGAGATCAAGTTGTAGGAGAGCACGCTCAGCACGCTGAGCACGGCGATGCTGCCCATGATGGTCAGCGTGCTCTTGTGCCGCGAGAACCCCTGATGCTCTTCCAGCCAGGACACCACAGGCTCCACCAGGCCGACCATGGAGGTGATCCCGCCAACGGTGAGCAGCACGAAGAAGAGCACGGCGATGATGGCGCCGCCCGGCATCTGAGCAAAGGCCACCGGCAGCGTCTGAAACACCAGGCCAGCGCCACCGGCGGGATCCAGCCCGAACTTGAAAACCGCCGGGAAGATCACCAGCCCGGCAACCAGGGCTACCATGGTGTCGGCGGTGACGATGATCATGACGCTCTTCGGTATGGAAACGTCCTTCGGCAGGTAGGCGCCGAAGGTCATCATGCCCGCCATCGCCACACCCACGGAGAAGAAGGCCTGGCCGATGGCCGCAAGCATGGTAGCCGGCCCCACCTTCGAGAAGTCAGCTGAAAACAGATAATCCGCCGCCCGGCCGAACCCGCCGGCGAACAGGTTGTAGAGCGCAAGGCCCACCAGCAGCAGAAACAGGGTCGGCATCAGAAAACGTACGGCCCGCTCGATGCCGTTCTGCACGCCGGCGTAGATGATCACGCCGGTGAGCACCAGCCCGACCAGGGTCCAGAAGACCATGCCGCCCACGTTCCCCATCAGCGCGTCGAATCGTGCCGCCGACGCGGCACCGCTGGCGTCCTGAAAACCACCGGTCAGGGCCACCAGCAGGTAATTCAGCACCCAGCCGATCACCACGCAGTAGACCACGGCGATCAGGTAGGCGGTGAGCACATTGATCGCCCCGGCCCAGCGCCAGTTGCTGCTCCGACCCTCCGCCTCAGCCACCGTACGCATGGCAACCATCGGGCTCATGTGGCCTCGCCGGCCAATCATGATCTCGCCGATCAGGATGGGCGCGCCGATGCAGAACACGCAGAACAGGTAGATCAGGATGAAGGCGCCACCGCCGTTCTCACCAAGCACGTAGGGGAAGCGCCAGATGTTGCCGAGCCCGACGGCGAAGCCGATGGCGGCCATGAGAAACCCGAATCTGGACGACCACTGTTCGTGTGCTGCTGCAGCCATAGCTGTCTCCCCTTAGGTGATCCTCGACGCCAGAAAAGGCGCAATGTCTTCTGACGGTTTCAGGCCGAACACCAGTCCGGCCACCAGCTGTCCGGAAGCGTTGGCGTGGGTCCAGCCGAGCGCCCCGTGCCCGGTGTTCAGATAAAGGTTATCCGGCCCGGCCTGCCCGAGGATCGGCCGGCCATCGGCAGACATGGGCCGCAGGCCCGCCCAGGCGTTGAGGTTCGCGCCTTCCAGCGGCAACTGAGGGAACACTCGACCCAGCAGCTGCGTCAGGTTGCGGATGCGGGCGTCCGTGGGGTCCGGCTTGAAGCCGGTGAACTCTGCCGTCCCGGCGACGCGCAGCCGGTCAGCCAGGGGCACCACCGCAGCGTGCAACGCATCGTCGATCAGCGGCTGGCCCGGCAATACCGCCGGCTCTTCGAGGGTGATCGAGTAACCCTTGGCCGGCACCACCGGCACTCGAAGCTTCAGCTGCCGCGCCAGCCGGGTGCTGTAGCTGCCTGCTGCCAGCACGAAGGCATCGGCCGCATGCCGGCCGCGCGCGCTCTGCACCGCGGCAATCCTGCCACCCTGAGCTTCAAAACCGGTGACCTGCTCGCTGTAGTGGAACACCACGCCACGGTCAGCCAGCCAGGCGGCCAGCCGCTCGCAGTAGAGCTTTGCATTGGCCACCTGATCATCCGGGTAGTGCACCGCACCGACCAGCCGCGCCCCGCCCGGCTCGAGGCTGGGCTCCAGCTCGAGCAGCTGCGCTTTGCTCAGCGGCTGATGCTGCACGCCCGCCTGCTTCAACCAGTGGGCAACGGCGATGGCGTCATCGAGAGCCGATTCCGATTCGAACAATTTGAGGGTGCCGGCGGCGGCGTGCTCGATGCTGATTTCCGTCTCCGCCAGCAGATCTCCGAGCAACGCCTGAGAGTGCTGCGCCAGCCGCACGTTGGCCAGGTAGCTGGCTTCGAACCGGGCACGCTGCGAATGCTTGACGAACGCCAGGCCCCAGCGGATCAGTTTCGGGATCTCAGCAAAACGCAGCAGCATGCCCGCATCGCTGCGCCCCAGATTCTTCAGCAGCGTGCCGAGCACGCCCGGGTTGTTCCAGGGGTCCGCCAGGCTCGGCGTCAGCAGGGCGCCGTTGGCGTGGCTGGTCTCTCTCGCCGGCGCCGGCTGGCGCTCGAGCACGATCACCTCCGCGCCGGCTTTGAGCAGGTAGTAGGCAGCGCTGACTCCGGCCAGCCCGGCACCGATTACAACGACGCGCACGGGATCCGTCCGGAGGGTAGAGGTTGCAGAGAGGTTTTCAGGGGGCAGAAAAAGAAAAAGCGCGGATTGCTCTGTCGGTTAAGTTGAATCAGAACATCCGCGCTAACGCTTCCCCCCAGAAGCGACCCTAATGTAACGCGCCTGATTCTCACCTTTCAAGCAGATTCTAGGTTAACGTTTGTGAATTGTTTAAATTCAATAACTTAAGAAGCATTCTTAACCTCTCCACTTGCCTTTCTATGGGCCGCGATCACCCCACCGGCCTCCAACATCACCAGCAGGCTGGTCACGAGAACGATCACATCCAGCACCACCAGCAGGTAGTTTCCGGCCTCGAAGAACTGCAGCAAGGTCACGCAACCGGCCAGAAACGACATGGTCAGCACGAACAGCATGGGGACCAGCGTGTAGTAAGAAGGCCGCCCCAGCTTGATCAACATCACCGAGATCACCAGCAGCGTCAGGCCGGCCAGTATCTGGTTGGTGGAACCGAACAGCGGCCAGATGATGAGGCCACCGGTGCCGGAGGCACCACCCGCCCCGAACGCGAGCAGCAGGCAGGCACCCACAGCCACGACCGTGGCCAGCACCCCTTTCTTCAGAATGGCGATGCCGTAAATATCGCCCCACTCCTGGATGATGTAGCGCTGCAGACGCACGCCGGAATCCATGGTGGTGCCGGCGAACAGCACGACCATGGTCGCCAGCAGCGTCTGTGCGACCTCGGTGGGAATGCCCCAGCCACCGCTGATCAGGTTGGCACCGCCCGCTATAAAAGAACCGGCACCCGCTGCACCGAACTCATCGTAGATCTCGTGCCAGGCTTCCGGCGTCGCCGCCAGGGCAATGCCGCTGACGGTGACGATGGTGATCAGCGCCAACGACCCTTCACCCACAGCACCGAGGTAGCCGACGAACCGGGCATCCGTTTCCTTGTTCAGCTGCTTGGAGCTGGTGCCGGAGGCGACGATGCCGTGAAAGCCGGAAACCGCGCCGCAGGCGATCGTCACGAACAGCAGCGGAATGATCGAGGGCCCGGACTCCTCGACCCGATCGTTGAACGCCGGCGCCGAGATGTCCGGCATGAACAGGAAGACCGCACCGTACAGCAGCACCAAGCCAACCAGGAGCTGCATGCCGTTGATGAAGTCCCTGGGCTGCAGGAGAACCCAGACCGGCAGCATGCTGGCAATGGCCGCGTAGACGAAGAGGATGATGATCCAGTTCGCCTGCGGCGTCAGGCCAAACAGTTCCGGCAGCGCCAGCGGCATCTGGCTGCCGGCAAACACCGTCAGGTACAGGACCACCACGCCACCGAGCCCCAGGGCCACCAGGTTGAAGTTCCGGTGCACCAGCTGACCGATGATGAGGGCGACGACGATGGCCGCCCAGGCGGGGAACACCGCACCCGGCGTGCCGACGAAGGAGTTGGCGATCACCACGCCGAAAACCGAGTTCACCATCAGCAGCAGGAGGAAGATGACCACCATGAACAGAGCGCGCGTCCGCTTGCCGATCACGGTTTCCGACAGCGCGCCGATGGACTTGCCCTGATGCCGGGCGCTGGCCCAGAGCGCGCCCGAGTCGTGCACGCCGGCGAAGAAGATTGTGCCGAAAATGACCCAGAGCACGGCGGGTACCCAACCCCAGTAGACGGCAATCGCCGGGCCGACGATGGGTGCTGCGCCAGCAACCGAGGTAAAGTGGTGCCCCCAGAGCACGTAGCGGTTGGTGGGCACAAAATCCACCCCGTCATTGAACTCATGGGCCGGGGTCCGGAAGTTCGGGTCGAGCCTGTAGATCTTTTCGGCGATAAACTTGGAGTACACAAACCAGCCGAACGACATGCCAGCGATACCCAGCAGTACTATCATCACCGAATGCATCAACAACCTCCCCTTTGGAACAAACCGGAATATACAGCCCCCTGTGCGCACTGACCACGTGAGTCACGGCAGCTGCCTTGTTGCCAACAGATTCCGGTTGCTGGCCCCGCTGCTGACGCTGCTGCTGACGCTCCAGCTATCGACAGGCGCGTGGGCCGCGGAGGGCGCCGAGCAGGAGCCGAGCGAAGCAGAGCTCGAAGAGGAGGTCATCGACCTCCTGCCGACCTTGAATCGGGCAGCGAGCCCGGACGAGAGCATGTCGCCGGATCAGGCCGAGTTCGTCGGCAACCCGGCGAACACGATGTTCAGCTGGTGGCCCGAAGATCTGGTGCTGGTCCCGATACCGGGACGCACGCCCGAGTTCGGCTGGAGCATCGCCGCGGTCGGCGGCTACTTCCTCGACCTGGACAAGCCCAACCCGGACACGCCCAACTCCATCATCGGCGGCTTCGGCTGGTACAGCGAGAACAAAAGCTGGGCAGCGGGCGCTGCAGGCAAGTTCAACCTGCTCGACGACAAGCTGCGGGTGAACCTCGCGGCCGGCTATCTGGACGTGAACTACAAGTTCTACGGCATCGGCAACGAAGCGGGCGAGGAAGGCCTCTCGGTGCGCGTCGAGCAGGCTGCCCCGCTCTACTTCGGCAACATCAAATATCAGTTCTTCCCCCGCACCTATCTGGGCATCGGCTACTTCTCGAGCACCATCGACACGCGGCTGCGCTTCGACCTGCTGCCGCCGGAATGGGACATTCCGGCCTTGGGCGTGGAGCGCAGAATTGCTGCGATCGGGGTGCCGCTGGAGATCGATACCCGGGACCACGAGCAGTTCCCCCGCGCCGGCTGGCACATCACCGCCAACACCATGATCTTCCGGGAGTCGGTCGGCTCGGACGTGGAGACGGAAACGGTCACCCTGGCCATGAACAACTACCGGCCGATGCGCAAACGGGACGTGCTGGCCTGGCGCTTCACCACCCGAGCCACCGGCGACGACGCGCCCTTCTACCTGCTCAGCACCTTCGGCGGCCGCACGGACCTCAGAGGCTACGAATCAGGCCGGTACCGGGACCGGATGATGTATGCAGCCCAGGCCGAGTACCGCTGGCAGCCCCACGATCGCTGGATCATCACCGGCTTTGCCGGTGTGGGTGAGGTGGCGCCCAGCTACAGCGAGTTCTTCAAGAACTTCCTCCCCGCCGCCGGCATCGGCGGCCGCTTCGTCCTCTCGCAGAAGCACAAGCTGAACCTGTCGCTGGACGTCGCTGTCGGCAAACATGGCGCAGAGTTCTATTTCGGGGTCGGCGAGGCGTTCTGAGGCATCCAGAAGGCTGTTCCGGCCTCCCTTACCCGCTGGAATTGCCTCTGAATCCGGAAATCTCGGCCTATCTGTCCACAGGTTGTCACTCAGCAGCCACAAGGCGTGTGTAATATCACCGTCTAGCCCATTCGGATTATTTACAGGCTGGCGGAAAAACACCGAAAATAACGGCGTCTCAGGGGAGAGGCACAACTTGGCCGCCCGCATCGGCAGAAACGAACGACTGCGCGGGTAGCCCCAGGGAAAGGGAGCAACTGATGTTCGGGCTCAGGAAGCGAAAAGGCGGCAAGGGCCGTAAAACCGAAAAGTCCGGCGGCAAGGCCGGCCGATCGAGCACAGGCCGCAGCAAAACACCCATCCGTACCGCAAGAAAGCTGTTTCACGGCGTCTCCATCCACGCCAATCCGGACATCGCCTGCGACGCAGCGCGGGATCTGGAGAACGTCCGCTTCCTCGCCGATGACGCGCCCATGCTGCCGCTCGGCAACTGCAGCAATCCGGCCGGTTGTCGCTGCAAGTACCAGCACTACGACGACCGTCGCACCGAGGCGCGACGGGAATCCGATGTAGGGTTGCCCATAAAGGACCATCCGAACGACGCGCGCAATGGCGTCGGCCGTCGGGTAACCGACGGCTGATTCGAAAAGAGAGGAAAAATGGAGCGGGTAACGAGGTTCGAACTCGTGGCCTCGACCTTGGCAAGGTCGCGCTCTACCAGCTGAGCTATACCCGCTTCGAAGGGAGCGCTATTTTCCAGAAACCGGAGGGAAACGCAACTCCCGATTGCTCAGGCGGGCTGAAGCAGGCTTGCGCTCAGCGCCCCCTCAGGAATCGTCTTCCGGCTCCCCGCCGTACGCGTAGTCACGGGCGGCTGCCTCCACTGAAACGAGCCCTGCGTCCAGATCTGCGCTGACCGCGGAGCGGGCACGATTCGCTGCGGAGCCGATACCGCCGCCGCCAGGTGTTTCCAGAATCAACGTCGCGCCTGCGGGGACCAGATCCCGCCCTTTGCCGGGCAGCTCGGTGCCATCGCTCAGCCTTACAGAGCCCGGCAGGCCTTCGCCACCGCCCGCTCGACCCCGCGCTGGATGCCCGATTCGATCGAACATCTTCGAGATGACGAAGGCAGCCCCTTCCCTGTGACTGACCTCGATGGTCTGGCCCAGGCCCCCTCGTCGCTCGCCGATGCCACCCGAATCCGGCCGATACTCCTTGCGCCAGATCACCAGCGGCGTGGTGGCCTCGTTGATCTCCGTCGACGTCGTCCGCACCCCGGAAGGAAAGGCCGTGGTAGACAGGCCATCCTTGGAGGCGCGCGCGCCGGTGCCGCCGTTGAAGATCGGGTTGCTGACGAAGGGCACCGATCGGGCATTGTCAGCCCCGCTGGCCGGAGCGTTCAGAAACACCGGGTTCCAGATGCAGGAAGCCCCTTCCGCCGGCACCTGGTCGGGAACGACCTGGGCCAGGCAGCCGAGCACCACGTCCGGCAGCATCTGGCCGACAGAATGCCGGGCGGATACGGCGCTTGGCGGCGGCGCGTTCAGAATGGATCCTTCCGGGGCGGTCACGCTGACCGCGGCCAGGGACCCGGCATTGTTCGGCACCCGATTGCCGACAATGCAGCGCACGCCAAAGGAGGCGTAGGCCTCGGTGTACGGCATGGGCACGTTGATGCCGGCGTCGGAGCGCGCTGAGCTGCCGGCAAAGTCCACGCTCAGGCGCTCACCCTCGATGCTGAGCAGCGCCTTCAACCGGACCGGCTCGCGATAGCCATCGATGATCATCTCGTGGGCGTAGGCGCCGTCCGGCAGCGCGCCGATCTCCCTGGCCATCGCCGCCCGGGAGGTGCTGATGATGAACTCGGCGATGTCTTCGAGATGCGTAAGCCCGAAGTCATCGAGCATCTCGTTCAGAGCCCGACCGCCGAGCTCGTTGCAGGCGGCCAGCGAATGCAGGTCCCCTTCGGCGGTTACCGGATCACGGACGTTCGCCTTGATCAGGCTCATCAGCGTCTCGTCGCGCTGACCCGCCCGGAACAGCGGGCAGATCGGAATCCGCAACCCCTCCTCGAATAGATCATTTGCGTCCGGCCCGAAGCCTCGCCCTCCGACATCAGCGATGTGGCTGGTGCTGGCGAACAGGGCCCTGCACTGTCCGTCTCTGAAGATCGGGGTGACCACCGTGAAGTCGTTCAGATGTCCGGTGCCGTCCCAGGGGTCGTTGGTGACCAGCACGTCGCCATCAACGAGCGACGCCAGCGGATGCACCTTGAGGAACTTGCCGACCGAGGCCGCCATTGCGTTCACATGCCCCGGCGTGCCGGTGACCGCCTGAGCCAGCATGTCGCCATCAGTGCTGAACACGCCGGCCGACAGGTCGCCGGCTTCCCGGACTACCGTGGAGAACGCGGTGCGCATCAGTGCCTGCGCCTGCTCCTCGACGATGGCCAGCAGGCGGTCCCAGGCGAGCTGACGATCCAGTTGCCGCGCTTCCCTGCTCATCCCTCTTCCCTCTCCAGAACCAGCGAGCCCTGATCCCCGACGCAGGCCGTAAATCCGGCAGCCACCACCACCGTTGTCTGCGCTTCGCGAATGAGCGCCGGGCCGGGCACGTAGTCGCCTGCTTTCAGCTCCTCACGCTGGTAACAGCCGGCCGCCACTGAGGCAGCAACAACGGGATCAAACAGGGTGGTCGTTTCCGTCGCCGTCAGCTGCCGAGCACGCTGCACGACCTCCCGAGGGAGACCGCCCGCTGTCGTTGCTGCCGCCAGATTCAACGTCCAGCTGAGAATTTCCACCGGCAGGCCCGGAATCGTCCGCCCATAGAGCGAGCGGTAGTTCGCCTCGAAGGTGCTCCTGAGGTTCGAATCGGACAGGGCGGTGGCCGCTTCCTCGATGTCCACTGCAATCTCGTAGCCCTGACCCTGGTAGCGCATGAATGCACGATGCTGCACTGTGAGCTGATCCTCAGGCACCAGTTCACCGATCACCGCCCGTGCTTCGGCATACATGTCTGCCATCAACTCGGCGATGACACCCTCATCGAGCGCCTCCAGCGTCATGTAGTGACTGCGGACCACCTCGAACCCGACCGGGGCCAGCAGAAAGCCCACCGCGGAGCCGACGCCGGCGTTGACCGGAATCACCACCCGGTCGATCTTCAGCTTGCTGGCCAGCGTGCAGGCATGCAGCGGCGCGGCGCCGCCGAAGGCGATGAGCGTCCGACCGGCTGCACCCCTGCCCCACTCGCCGAGATGTGCACGGGCGGCCGCGGCCATGTTTTCGTTGACCACCTCGCTGACGCCGAACGCGGCCTGAACCGCATCGGCCGCTGCATCTGCCGGTAACGCCCGCTCCGCGAGCGGCTTGGCTACCTGGTCGAGCATGGCCTTGGTCGCAGCCGGCACGTCCAGCTGCATTCGGCCACCGGCAAAGGCGGCTGGATCCAGCTTGCCGAGCAGCAGATCGGCGTCCGTGACCGCCGGTCGGCTGCCACCGAGCCCGTAGCAGACCGGCCCGGGTTCAGAGCCGGCGCTCTCGGGCCCCACCTGCAGTCTTCCCAGGTCATCGACCCAGGCGATGGACCCGCCGCCCGCGCCGATCTCCACCATTTCGATCACCGGTATCCGCACCGGCAGGCCGCTGCCCTTCTTGAACCGGTAGCTGCGGTCCACCTCGAAGGATCGGCTCAGCAGCGGCTGCCCGTCATCGATCACGCAGAGCTTGGCGGTGGTGCCGCCCATGTCGAAGGACAGGGTCTCGCCGTAACCGCCCGCTCTGGCCACCTCACCCGCCAGAATCGCGCCGCCTGCCGGCCCTGACTCCACCAACCGGATCGGAAAGTCCCGGGCCGTGGCCAGGCTTGTCAAACCGCCGCCGGACGTCATCAGCAGGATGGCGCAACCGAACCCGCGGGCACGGAACTTCTGCTCGAGGCTCTCGAGATAAGCATCCATCAACGGCTTCACGTAAGCGTTCGCGCAAGTGGTGGACAGCCGTTCGTACTCGCGAATCTCGGGGCAGACTTCCGACGACAGGCTGATGGAGAGTCCAGGCAGCGCCCGGTTCAGCACCTCGGCGACCTGCACCTCGTGGCGGCTGTTGGCATAGGCATGCAGCAGGCCGATGGCGACGCTGCGTACCTCTGCTTCCTCCAGCATCGGCACCGCCGCCAGGACGCTTTCCGGATCGAAGGCTCTGAGCACCTCACCGTGGGCGTCGAGGCGCTCTGCCACCGGCAGCCGCAGCTGCCTGGGCACCAGGGGCGCCGGCCGGTCGATGTTCACGTCGTACTGCTCAAAGCGGTTTTCGAGCGCCATCTCGACGGCGTCGCGGTGCCCTTCGGTGGTGAACAGCGCCGTCACCGCACCGCGACGTTCAATCAGGGCGTTGGTCGCAAGCGTCGTTCCGTGCAGCATCACCCGACAGTCCGAGGGCGCGAGCCCGGTCTGGCTCATGACCGCATCTACCCCTTGCATGACGCCCTCAGCCGGGTCGTCGTAGGTGGTGAGCACCTTGATGGCGGCCTGGGTCTGCCCATCCTTGAGCACCACATCGGTGAAGGTGCCGCCGATGTCTGCCGCCAGCTCAAACGGCATCGCGCGCCGCCTCCTCTTCGAGCACCTGATGCACATGGCCCTCCAGGCGCCAGAGGCCGGACACCATAGCCACCACCAGGATCACCGCCAGCATGCAGCCGGCAGCGATCAGCAGTGCCTGCTGCGGGCCGAACAGCTCAACCAGATAGCCGCAGATCAGAGCACCCACTGGCCCCGCACCCATGAACGAGAAGGAGTAAAAACTCATCACCCGGCCGCGCTGCGACTCCGGCGCCTGCTCCTGCATGATCGTCCTGGACATGGTCATTGCCGCGCCGCCGCAAACACCCCAGACGAACAGCGCCAGCACCCAGAGCCCGTAGCTGGGGGCAACCGCAGCAAAGGCCAGCACCACCGCGCCGACGCCCTGAGAAATCAGCAGCGCTCTGCCCTGACGCTGCACATCGCCGAGACGCAGCAGCAGCAGAATGGTCGAGACCAGGCCGAGCGAGTTGGCGCCATTCATGAAGGCCAGATCCTGAGCGCTGCCGGAAAACACCTCCCGAACCAGAATCGGCATGGTGACGATGTAGGAACCCATGAAGAAGAGCGCCATCGCCACGTTCTGGATCATGACCACCCGCATGGAAGGAGAGCCGAAGACGGTCTTCGCCCCCTCCACCACCGAGCGGAACAACCGCGGCGGGATGGCTGCTGCCGTCCGCGCCCCGGCGCGGATGCGCGAGAAGCCGAACACGCCAACCAGCAGCGCCAGCATCTGGGTGGCGATGATCACTTCCGGCCCGAGGCGATCAGAGAGTGATGCCACCATGAAGCCAACCATCTGCAGCCCGAACTGCATGATGCTGGTGAGCATCACGGTTCGCTGCAGCCTGCCTTCGGCCACCTCGTTGAGCAGGCCGTCTCTGGCCGGGGTGACAAACGCCTGCGCGAGCCCCATCAGCACCGCGTAGGCAACCAGCAGCGGGTAAGTCAGCCGATCGCCACCGACGATGAACAGCAGGTAGCCGGAGGCCAGCACCGCAAAGCTCTGGGCGATGACCACCACGTTCCGGCCCCCGAACCGATCCGCGTAGCTGCCGCCGATCAGAATGAGCAGCGTGCCAGGCAACAGCAGCGCCATCTGCGCGAACCCGACCCGTTCCGGCGTTTCCCGCAGCACCATGGTCACCAGCCAGGCGAACATCACGCTCTGGATGCCATAGGCCAGAAACCAGGTTCCGGTGCCGATCAGGTAGTAGTGTAGGGGTCGCGCCAACCGAGGCCTCGTCTGCACCGGGCGAACCGGGAAAATCAGGGCCGCAGAGTATACGTGATGGGTTCGGGGATGGATTCCCGTACAGCCATCGGTGCCTTATGATCCGGACATGAACTCCAGACTGATCCTGACCGTGCTGCTGGTGCTCACCTTCCTGCTGCTGGCCGGACCCGGCCGCAGTGACCCGCGTACCTACCTGGAAGTATCGCCGAACAGCCGCGACGACCTGGCGGCGCTCATGACCACCCTGGAAGGCCATCTGGAACGTGGCCTGCCGATGACGGACCCGGTGGTGGTCATTCTGCACGGCAGCGAGGCGGCGCCCTTCACCAGCGCCGGCTACGCCAGCCACAGGATGCTGGTGGACCAGGCCGCCAGGCTCTCCGCCTACCGGCTGCTCGACGTACGCATGTGCGAAACCTGGATGCAGGAAAACGAGATCGCGCCAGCTGACATACCGGCATTCGTGAAGACGGTGCGTTACGCGCCGGAGGAGATCCAGCGGCTGGAAGCGGAAGGCTACGTGCCGCTGGAAGAGCTGCGAATCTGAGGCAGCCGCCCTACGGCGCGACCTTCTTCAACCCGTTCATTTCCAGCAGCGCGTCAGCCTCAGCGCGAGGCAGGAAGGTCACCGCGTAGCTCATCGCCCCCTGCCCGAGGCGATTGGTCTCCTGGTCGTACTTCACCAGCAGCCGTACGTAGAGGTTTTCGCCGGCCACCAGCTTCGCGGGAAAGGCGCGCTCCGGCCCGTTCCAGTTCGACGCCTCGCTGTCGCCCGTCATCTTCAGCTCGTAGGTCCCCGCGGCCATTTCTATCTCGAGGTAGCGCTTGTAGCTCAGCAGGCCCAGGGGCACGCCGTCGAGCTGGATCTCCGGCGATCGTCCGGACTTCTCGCCCCAGCGTTGACCCGGCCAGTAGACGAACAGCTTGGCGTTTCCCGGTTTGCTGATCAGGGTGGGAGTGTACGGCGTCGGCGTCGATTCGCAGGCGGCAAGCGCGACGAGAAAAACTGCAGATAAACTTATATTTTTCAGGTAGTTAGCGCGCATTTATGCCTCCGATATCCTGCTCTGAAGCCTGGTCGCATCGGCATGTCGTTAGGTCCGTTCGGACCGGTGCCGATCATCGCTGCCCCCTACAGTGAGCAGCATGAAAAAGCTAAGAAGTCATTTCGAAGTCAGCGAGTGGCCCCTGGTCATTCTCACCCTCCTCATCGTCGCGATGGTGAGCCACCTCACCTGAGGCGGTCGCAGCTCCGCTCGGCTGATCGGAGCCTGCTCCGATATCAGTTGAGCGCCCTCGAGCGGAACTCCGTCGGCGACTCGTCCGTCCAGCGCTTGAAGGCACGGGCGAAGTTGCTCTGATCGGAGAAGCCGAGCAGGAAGGCGACGTCGGTCACCGAGAATCGTGACTGCCGCAGATACTCTTTCGCCAGCTGCCCGCGCACCTCATCCACCAGGCCGGAGAAGGTGTACTCACGATCCGACAGCCGACGCGCCAGCGTCCGCTCACTCATCGCCAGCTCGCTGGCGACTTCCCGCCGCGATGGCTCACCGTCCGGCAGGTGATCGATGATCGCCACCCTCGCCTTCGCCACCACGTCCTTCTTGTCCATGTTCGCCAGGTACTCACGGGCAACTTCCTCGCTCGCCTGGGCCAGGGCCGGGTTGTGCCGGGTGAGCTGCTCATCGACGCTCTCGACGGTAAAGGACAGCTGATCAATGGCCGCGTTGTACTCCACCGGGCAGCCGAAGTACTCGGCAAGTTTGGCCGTGCAGGGGGGTTCCGGACGCATCATCTGCACGTTGATCGGCTTCAGCTCCGGGTAGCTGAGGTCCCGGGCCATCGACACCACGCCGGTAAAGGCCGCGTCATCGCCGAAGTCGATGCCGGGCGACGGGTCGATCTGCAGGTGAAAACCGTCCCCATCCTCATGCACGTCCATCTCCGCGGCGGTTGAAAGCAGCCGCTGATAGCGCACCAGTCGCTCCATGGCCTCGCGCAGCGTGGCGCTCGCCAGCCAGGCGTAGCCGACCGCATGCAGGTTGCTGGTGTGGAAATTCAGGCCCACTTCGAAGCCGATGCAGGGATTTCGGGTGAGGCGCTCCGCTTCCAGCCAGAGCTCTTCCATGGTGTCTCTGCTGACCCGGGCGTCCGGGTTCTTGAACGGTTCCGGCGGCAGGCCAAGAGACTCGAAGACCTCCTTCGAGTCGATCTGATAAGCCTCCAGGGTGCGCGCAATGACTTCCGTCAGGGTGCTTATAGAAGTGAACGAACGGGACATCCGCTTTCTCGATCCTCAAGCGTCTCGGGGGAAACCGGCGCTAACTATAACTCAAATTGATACATCGCCCGCGGCGTAATCCGCCAGCAATGCACCTATACTCCACGTCACTCCGCCGTCGGGCGGGGCTTTGCAGAAGAAACGGTAACCGATTTGTTTGGCAAGAAGAACACGCTGACAGGACTGTCCAGAACCTGCGGTTGAGCTGCGAAAGTCAGCTCGGTCGAGTTGAACGCGCTGCTTGAATCGCTGCCGGTGGGCACCGATCCCAACCTCATCGTCGGGTACGACACCAGCGACGATGCGGGCGTCTATCGCCTGTCGGAAAGTGAAGCCGTGGTGGTGACCGCTGACTTCATCACCCCGCCAACTGATGATCCCGAGACCTTCGGCCGGGTGGCGGCCGCAAACGCCATCAGCGACGTCTACGCCATGGGCGGACGACCGATCGCCTGCGTGAACCTGGTCGCCTTCCCCTCGAAGAAGCTGCCCACCGAAACGCTCGCCGGCATCATTCGCGGCGCCCAGCAGAAAATCGCTGAATCCGGAGCCGTGCTGGCGGGCGGCCACACGGTTGAGGATCCGGAGCCGAAGTTCGGTCTGGCGGTGACCGGTCTCGTTCACCCGGATCGGGTCTGGACCAACGCGGGCGCGCAAACGGGCGATGCGCTGGTGCTCAGCAAGCCGATCGGCAGCGGCGTGCTGCTGAACGCCAACCTGAAAGGCTGGGTCACTGAGAGCGACCTCGCCGACTGCCTCGCCACGATGGAGACCCTGAATCGAAAAGCCGCCGAAGTGGCCGCCGACTTCAGCATTCACGCTGCCACGGACGTGACCGGATTCGGCCTCGCCGGACACGCTTTGGAGATGGCGAAGGGTGCCCACCGCCTGATCCGCATCGAGCGCGACGCGGTGCCGGTGTTGAGCGGCGCCAGGGCCATGTACGACCGGGGCATGAGCACCGGTTCCAACGACAGCAACGAAGCGCTCGTGCAGCCGCACCTGACCTGGCTGGGCGCCTTCACCGCAACGGAGCGGGCGCTGTTCTTCGACCCGCAAACCAATGGCGGCCTGCTGTTTGCGTTACCGGAAGCAGACGCTCCGGCTCTGGTCCGGTCCCTGCACGCAGCCGGCGTTGCCACGGCGGCGATCGTCGGTCAGGTGAAGGAACGAACGGGCGAGGATTACCTCGAGATCGGCTGAGGCTTATCGCTCAGGCGTACTGCGGGTCGGCGCTGACCTCGGCACCGCTGCGTGGCGCTGCGGACGCTTTCTCCTTGCGCACCCGGGCGTAGATTTCCTCGCGATGAATGCCCACGTCGTTCGGCGCGTGCACACCAATGCGAACCTGATTACCTTTGACGCCAAGCACGGTGACGGATATGTCGTCCCCGATCATTAGCTTTTCTCCAACCCGGCGCGTGAGGATCAGCATAGGCAAGGTCATCCAACAACGGTTGGATGATCATGCGACCACTCCCGCGGCGCTCGCAACCATCCGCTCAAATTGGGTGTATATTGATCCTCGCAGGGGATGCGAGTGAAAGGCCAGGGATTGAGCCACTCTCTCTATGACAGGCTGATCGCCGTGCTCGACGTGTTCATCAACGAGTTCGGTGGTCAGAGAAGGCTGCGCGGCGTTCAGACCATGCTGCTGATCCAGCGCGCCACCTTCGATGGCGGCGGCGTCAGCATCAGCGACGTTCGCAAGCTGACGGGCGCGCCGCTGGAGAACATCCGTCGGCACTTCGCCAGGCAGGTTGAGTCGGGCATGCTCGCGACCCAGCCGGATCCGGAAGATGATCGGGTTGTCCGCTACCGAATGGTCGACGACGAGCAGCACCGCAGCGCCGCCCGCACCCTGTCCGCAAAGTTGCTCCGACTGGCACCCGCTGGCATTGACCCTCCGAGCGAACCGCGCCCGCTGAGCGGTGCCACCTACAGCACGATGATCGACGTGCTGCAGACCTTCGCCAACTCCATGGATGGCGGCCTGAGAATTCGCGCCTTCAAGATCGCCGTCGTCATCCAGCAGGCCACTAAGGCCGGCACCGGGATGACGGCCAGCGAGATCGCGCGGCAGAGCGGCGCGCCGCTGGAAACGGTCCGGCGCTACATCCAGAGCTATCTGGACATCGGCAACCTGAGGGCGGTGGAAGATCCGGAGGACAGCCGCAAGACGCGTGTGCACTATGCCGACCCGGCCATGGTTGATGAGGTTCTGGAGAGGATCGCCGCGGATCTGGACAAGCTGGACTGGGCCAGCTTCAAGCTGAGCTGAGGGCTGATCGGGTCAGCGGCCGACCACGCAATTCCGGCCCGCCCGCTTCGCTGCGTACATTGACTGGTCCCCTTCCCTGATCAGCTCTGACAGATCTTCCCAACCCTGCGGGCTGCCGGCGACGCCGATGCTGACGCTGAGAGGCAAGGAAACACCGTCGGCCAGTTCGAACGGCGACTGCTCGATCTTCAAACGCATGCGCTCGGCGATCACCTGCGCGTCTTTGACGCTGCACTCCGGCAGGCCGATGAGGAACTCCTCGCCGCCGTAACGGCCGACGGTGTCGGTGGGCCGCAGCGAGTCGGAAATCTGCAGCGCAATGTGCTTGAGCACCTCGTCGCCGACATCATGACCGTGGCTGTCGTTGACCTCTTTGAAGTGATCCACGTCCACAAACAGCACCGCCAGGTTTTCTCCCCGGCCTGAACGCTCGAACAGCATCTCGAGCTCCTGAACCACCATGTAGCGGTTAGATATCCCCGTCACCGGATCGCTGGTCGCCATTTCTTTCAGCTGCTGCTGCGTTCTGAACAGGTTCTCTTCGGCCTTGATGCGTGAGGCCGTGTTCTGGTGCGCCGCGATCAGCGTGCCCAGCGCGTTCACCAGCGGCTTGATCTCTTCCGCAAGCTCCTCCGTGTAGCCGCCCTTACGGTTGGCCACACCGGCCATGCCGAGCAGCTTCGATCCGGAGTAGATCGGCAGCCCCAGGTAGGCTTTCAGGGGTGGGTGCCCCTTCGGCAGCCCGCCGCGGCGATGATCGTCCATCGGATCGTTGGCGATCACCCGTTGCCCGGAGCGGATGGTTACCCCGAACAGCGTGTCCAGGTTCGTAAACTCCAGCCCCTTGTTCACGTTGTCGCGGTAAAACTTTCGCGTTTCGTGGTTCCAGGCAATGTTCGTGATCGCGTGGGTCTTCAGGTACGGCAGATCCTTGCGGTGCAGGATCTCACCGATGAAGCCGTACTCGCTCTCGGTGACCTCGAGCAGGTCGGACAGCGCCGAATCAAACATCTCCCGGGTCGACAGCCCTTCGTTGATCACGTTGCCGAGCGCCTGATTCACCGCGCGCATGACCTTCTCGTTCATCCGGAACCGGGCTTCGTACTCCCGCCGTTCCGTGATATCCCGCAGCAGGCCCACGTACATGATCTGCTCGCTGATCTCCGCCGTGGTGATCGCAAGCTCGATGGGGATCATCGTGCCGTCTTTATGCCGGCCATCCACCTCGCGGCCGGTACCGATGATCTGGGCGCGGCCCGTCTCCTGGTACTTACGCAGGTAGCCATCGTGCTGTTCTTTGTCCTCACCCGCCATCAGAACGGACACGTTCTGACCAAGCAGCTCATCCTCGGTGTAGCCAAGGATCTCCTCGATGGCCTGGTTGGCGCGGAGGATGGTGCCGTTCCGATCGATGATGATCACACCATCAACCAGCGCTTCGACGATGCGGCGAAACTCCGATCGAGGCATCTGCACGTCGGACACGGGCGTCGGATCGACAGCCCGCAGCTCGATTTTCTGAGTCACTGGGAATTCCTACAGGTCCACGCCCCGCTTATCGGCGGCGGCTTTAGTCTCTTTAAGGGACTATCCTGCTGAGGGCGCCGCGAGAGGCCTGGATCACGCCTGAGCTGTGACCGGCATCCCGTTATACTGCTGCCTCGCATCACTCGGGGAGAGCAAACGATGACGATGTTGATACTCGGTCTGGCGCTGTGGATCGGCGTGCACCTGTTTCCATCCGTGCTGCCCGCAGCACGCGCCGGCCTCATAGAACGGTTGGGTGAAGGTCCCTACAAGGGCCTGTTCGCACTGGACCTGGTGATCGCCATACTCCTGATGGTGTTCGGCTGGCGATCAGCCATGCCAGAGTACTGGTACGCCGCCCCGCTTGCCGGCACGCCGATGGTGACCTTCGCGCTGGTGCTGATTGCCTTCGTGCTCATGGGTGCCGCAAACGCCCCGACCAACCTCAAGCGTCGCCTCCGTCACCCGATGCTGACCGGCGTCATCGTCTGGGCAGTAGCCCACCTGCTGGCGAACGGCGACAGCCGCTCAGTCGTCCTGTTCGGTGGTCTGGCCATCTGGGCAGTGATCTCCATCTTCACGATCAACGCCCGGGACGGTGAGTGGGAAAAGCCCGATCCGGTACCGGGTTCGAAAGACATCGTGCTGGTGGCTATCGGCGCCGCTCTGACCGCTGTGGTCGCCTTCTTCCACGAGTACCTGTCCGGCGTGCCGCTCTTCTAAGGCGGCCGGGAACAGCGCCCGCTAGTTCGGCAGGCGGTCCAGCGAGTCAGCGAGGACGGCCTGCCACAGCCCGGCGATGGCCGACATCTGCGACGCTGCTTCGGCCGCCATCGGGTCACCGGTCTGCGGTTCGCTCTCGCGATGATCGAATGCCCGGAGCACCAGCTCGTCGCTTGCCGAGTCGTACAGATCCACCACGATGGTGGCCCGACCCACGGTGTCGAACAGATACTTCACGCCGCTGTCAGGATCCTGCGGGACCTCGAGCTGCGCATCGAGGATCTGACCACGTACGGTTAACACGCCAGCGCCAGGTGCTGAGGCGGCATCCAGCCCGGCAGCCGAGACGGTACTGGCGAAGGCAGCTTCAGCGAGCGTTGCTAGCTCCTTTTTCATCTCCGGCCCGATCGGGTAGCGCGTACCAGCCTCCCGGCCGACAGGGGTCGAGCTCGAGGAAGTGGCGACGGGTTGGAAGCCGTAGTCAATCTCACCCAGCATGGCACCCGTGTAAGCACCAGCACCGTCGCGCACGCAAAGCGCACCCAGCTCCCGGTCGGCGACCCGGGTCAATCCTTCGCAGTCGAGCTGACCGTCCTGCATTGGTGGTTCGGTTGCGGCGCACGCCTGCAGAACAAGCAGAGCGGCCAGTGAGAAAAGAAAAAGAGAAAGTCGGTGCATGATCGCGTCCCCTGCGAAGCCACACTGATGTGTATCAGGCAGACGGCTCGATGGGAAGTTCAGTGCTGTATTTAACTTCGCTCAGTGCCACTGACGAGGTGATGTCCAGCACCCCAGGCAGCTGCGACAGGTGATTGCGGAAGAAGTGCTCGTAGCCATCCACATCCCGGGCGACGATGCGCAGCAGGAAGTCACTGCGCCCGAGCATCACGTAACACTCGGTGACCTCGGGGAAGGAACGGATCTTCTCTTCGAACTCCCCCACCGCCTGCCGGCCGTTTGCGGTTAGCTTCACCTCGGCGTAGACCACCACGTTCAGACCGAGCTTCTTCCGATTGAGCATGGCCACCCGACGGTCGATGTACCCCCCTTCCTCCAGCTTCTTGATGCGCCGCCAGCAGGGAGGCTGCGAGAGGTTTACCCGCTCGGCAACTTCCGCAACGGGCAGGCTGGCATCCTGCTGCAGCAGGTTGAGGATGTGGGTGTCGGTCGCGTCCAGTGACATGATCAGGGTTCCCGGCAGGGCATGATGAAAAATACGCGATTATGTCAATCCAGGTAATTTTTATACCCTAATTCTCGGATATTTCCAACCATTTGCATAAGAAATACCGCTATTCAGGATTAGAATTTTCGAAGATTCACCCGCAGGGAAAGCAGGCGGATGGCCGACATCGAGGCAAGCTACAAAGATCACCCGGAGTTTGATGGTCATGAGCAGGTAGTGGTTCGCCACGACCTGAGATCCGGCCTGCGCGCCATCATCGCGGTTCACAATACGAGCCGCGGACCGGCTCTTGGCGGCTGCCGGATGTGGCCCTACCACAGCAGCGCCGAGGCCATGACCGATGCGCTTCGCCTGTCCCGCGGCATGACCTACAAGTCGGCGCTGGCCAACCTCCCCCTCGGCGGTGGTAAGGCTGTCATCATCGGCGACCCGCGACGGGACAAGAGCCCGGAACTGCTGCTTGCCATGGGCGAGTTCATCAACAGCCTGCAGGGATCCTACATCACCGCAGAAGACTCAGGCACCAGCGTCGCCGACCTGCGCCTGATCGGCAGCCGCACCCCCTGGGCCGCCGGTGTGTCCGACAGCGGCCCGCACGGCGGCGACCCCTCGCCTTCCACCGCCTTCGGAACCTTTGTCGGCCTGCAGGCCGCGGTCACCCACCGGCTCGGCAACGGCCCGGAAATCGGCAGCCTCGAGGGGCTGCGAGTGGCTGTTCAGGGTGTCGGTAACGTAGGTTTTCATCTGGCTCGGCACCTGTCTCAGGCAGGTGCCACGCTCTTTGTTGCTGATGTGTTTGCGGCCAACGTCGAACGCGCCGTGGCAGAGCTGGGTGCCACCGCGGTTGCTGCCGACGCGATCTACGATCTGGACGTCGACGTCTTCTGCCCCTGCGCCATGGGCGCGGTCATCAACGACGAGACGCTGGCCCGCCTGCGGGCGCCGGTCGTTGCCGGTGCAGCGAACAACCAGCTGGCCACCCCGGCGCACGGCTTAGCACTCCATCAGCGCGGCGTGCTCTACGCGCCCGACTACGTCCTCAACGCCGGTGGCATCATCGACATCGCCTACCAGCAGGCTGGCGACAGCCGCCAGGCCATGCTGATGCACGTCGAGCAGATCGGCAGCACCTTGAAGGAGATTTTCCGTCGGGCAGACGCCGAGAACCGCGCAACCTACGTGGTGGCGGACGAGCTGGCCGAGGAGCGTTTCTCCCGGCGGGAAGCGGTTTCGCTGGCGAGCTGACCTTTGTTACGAGTTGAAGGCTCTTTTACGAGCTGAAGGCTCTTCGCCGGCGAAGATCTATGGCGTCGTCAGGTCGCGGCGGCGGCGATGTTCCTTGACGTGCTCGCGAGGTGGCGGCAGCGACCCTTTCTCGCCGGTTGGCTCGAATCCCTGCTGCGCGTACAGGCGCACCGCGGCCGAGTTGTCATCCGCCACATCGAGCAGCATATGGGTGTGTCCAGTGCTGTGCGCCCAACGGGCAACCGCCTGAATCAGCCGTTGCCCCACTCCCAGCCCGCGTGCTTCCGGGGCTACCCACATGGAGAGCAACCAGGCGGCTGCAGGATTCGCTTTATCCGTTGAGCCTCGCACGATCCCCACATCTGCTCCATCGGTAACGGCGGCAAACGTGGCAAGCGATTCCAGTTGCGCCCGCCAGCCGCTCTCCTCGATGTCCGAGGCATCGGCGAAGGTGCTTGCGAACGCATCCGGCGCCTCCTGGAGTGATCTCAGGCGCAACGCGCGCAGCCGCTGCCACTGATTGCTGTCAAGTTGTTCAATCTGCATGAGCGCACCCTACCATCAGATACAATCGCGGGTGACTACAAGAGGCAATCCATGCAGACCCTCAGCGAAACACGGTGCTTCGGCGGCACCCAGGGCGTCTACGAACACAAAGCAGGAGCGACAGGCACCACCATGCGGTTCGCCGTGTTCCTGCCACCGGCGGCAGCAGCCGGACCGGTCCCCGTGCTCTACTGGCTGTCAGGCCTCACTTGCACAGAAGAAAACTTCATCAGCAAGGCCGGCGCGCAGCGCACCGCAGCGGCACTCGGCCTGGCGATCGTGGCTCCGGACACCAGCCCGCGCGGGCCCGACGTGCCGGATGATCCGGACGGCGACTACGACTTCGGCCTGGGTGCCGGTTTCTACGTCAACGCCAGCGAGGCTCCGTGGTCCACGCACTACCAGATGCGCAGCTACATCGAGCAGGAGCTGCCTCGGCTGGTCGCGGAGGCTTTCCCTGTGGCGCCTGAGCGCAGCGGTATCACCGGCCATTCCATGGGCGGCCATGGCGCTCTGACCATCGCTTTGCGTAACCCTGAGATGTATCGCTCGGCTTCGGCGTTTGCGCCCATCTGCGCGCCCACGCAGTGCCCCTGGGGAGAGAAAGCGCTGTCGGGCTACCTCGGTACGGACCGATCGGTCTGGCGCGCCTACGACACCTGCGCCCTGATCGAGGATGGGGCCAGGTTCCCTGAGCTACTGGTCGACCAGGGCTCTGCGGACGGCTTCCTCACGGAACAGCTGAAGCCTGAGCTGCTTGCCGGTGCCTGCGAGCGAGCTGGCATTCCGCTCGAGCTGCGCCTGCAGGATGGCTACGACCACTCCTACTACTTCATCGCCAGCTTCATAGACGACCACCTGCGCTGGCACGCAGAACGCCTGCAGCGCTGATGGTCGGGATCGGCATTCAAGCCTGAACCGGCCAGAGTCGGCGGCGGCGGTTAAGCTTCCGCACCGCCGACCCGAACCAATGAGACTTACTGCGTGGCGATGTCATCCACGATGAGTTCGAACTCGCCGCTCAGGGAGCCGACGGCATAGACCACCCGGTTGTTCTTCTCGAGCACCGGCAGAGGGGTCGGGCCGAACACCGGCATGTCGCTGCCCGCAGGGTTGATGCTGACGGTGTAGGTGTCCGCCGGCACGTCAGCCTTGGCAGACTCGCCGTTGGCCAGACCGGCAATCAGCACGCCGCCATTGGCAATGATGTCTACCGCCGGCGCATCAGCCGTGTGCCGCACCGTTACGCGGCCGTTGAACTCCGCCGGGGCACGCACGTCATCAACGAAGCGGCTGAGGGCGATGCCACCATCGTCGTTCTGGTGCGCCACCAGCGACAGGTTGTCACCGAAGTTCACCGGGACGAACTCGGTCAGCACGCGGGCACCACGACAGGGACGATGGCGATTGGCCAGGCTGATGCGGACCACGTGAATCCCCGGCTTGAGCTCGAAGCCAGGCGCGATGGTTTTGAACGGCACGCCTTTGGCGACGCAGCGATAGCCGATCCGCACGTCCACGGGCAACTCCTTGGGCAGGCCCAGGTTGGCGCCGTTGATGGCATGAATCAGGCGGACGGACTCAGCGGAAGCTGCAGCGCTGGTGAGCAGCAACGCCGCAGTGGCGAGCAGAGACTTCAGACTCATCGGGGAAACTCCATTTCCAGGTAAAGGGGGCACCACCCTCGCCTCGCCGTCGTGAAAGGAGCGTTAGATTCTGATGAAGAATTTGCGTCGGCGGCTCATCGCGCAAAATTGGCAGGCAGAAAAAAGCCCGCAGGGAGCGGGCTTGATACTGGCGTCCCCTAGGGGAGTCGAACCCCTGTTGCCAGGATGAAAACCTGGAGTCCTAGGCCTCTAGACGAAGGGGACGTGTCAGGAAGCCGCGCATTCTATGAATCCGCCCTGGGGCCGTCAAGCACCAGAGCGGATGCGGGCTGCGGCCGAATCAGAGCACCAAGCCGATGCCGATGACATAGGTTACGTCGGTCTTCTTCCGACCCGGCGCCGGGTCGGTTTCGGACGAGAGGTCCACCCGCAGGTTGGCGGTAAGCATATCCGTCAGGTTGAAGCGCACGCCGGTGGAGCCGTTGTACACCGTGTTCTCCGCATCGCCGAAGATGAACAGCACGTTCTGGTTGTAGAACAGCTCACCCTTCTTCGCCATGAAGAAGCGGTTCCAGTTCAGGCCCCAGCGCAGCGCCGGGTTCTCATCTTCCACACCATCCAGCTCTTCCATCACGTAGTTGGCCGAAAGATCAGTGGAGAGAGCCCCGGTGCTGTTGTCCCAGAACTGGTAACCGCCACCAAGACCGAGCGTCCAGCGCTCATCGATGCCTTTGAACTCGTTCTGCTGGTAGCCGATGTTGCCGAGACCGTACCAGCGCTCACCGAAGAAGCGCCGATAGCGATAACCGGCCAGCAGCTCTTCCTTGGTCTTCACGTCGTCGTCTTTCTGCGTGTTGAACGTGACGTTCAGCCGGTGATCACCCCGGCGCTGCTGCAGGACGGATTCCCACAGGTAGTTCTGCGAGTTGGTTTTGGTGTTGCCACTCGACGCGGAGATGCCGGCATCAAACCGGTTCGTCCAGTCCGAGGTGAAGTCTGCAAATCCGAGCTTGTTCTCCCCGGCGCTCTTCAGCGACGTCAGATCGAGGTCAGCAAGATCGCCACCGTCGGTGCGGAACTGCTGAGCGTCAGAGGTGACCGCGAACTGCCCCTTCTGGCGGCCGGCCTCGGTTCTGATCTCGAACGTCTTCTCACTCTCCATGTGCTTCACGGTCTCGAGCTTCACCGCGATGGTGCCGGCGAAGTCCGTTTTCAGGATCACCTTACCGCCGCCGATGCTGTCGATCTCACCGGTCAGCCGGTCGCCGCTGGCCAGGTGCAGCACATCCGCGCCAGCTGCCATCGAGCAGAACGCGCCGGCTAGCGCCAGCAGGCCCGCAATCAGTCTTCGTGAGTGGCTCATCATCTCTCCTTGTTGGTTTGCTTGTTTTAGCCGCTGATCCTGCGGCACTTTGAGTTCGCTCTCAGTCGAGGGCTCTGCTACCGACCCAGTGTCGGGCAAAGTGCTGGGCCGTCCGACCGCTCCGCACCCCGCGCGCCAGCGCCCAGCGCAGCGCTTCCGCTCTCGCTTCGTCAGACCAGGCCGCATCGATACCGCTGCTCTGCGCCAGCTTTGCCACCCAGTGCTCGGCGACAGCCAGATAGGCGTCCTGGCGGAACGGGTAGAAAGACAGCCAGAGGCCGAACCGATCAGACAGCGAGATCTTCTCTTCCACCGCTTCCGACTGATGCAGCTCTCCGTCTCGGAAGGTCGCCTGCTCGTTGTCAGTCATGTACTCCGGCAACAGGTGTCGGCGGTTCGAGGTGGCGTAGATGATCAGGTTGTCGGCAGAGCGGAAAATGGATCCCTCCAGCGCGCTCTTCAGGGCCTTGTAGCTGGGATCGTCTGCCTCGAAAGACAGATCATCGCAGAACACCAGAAACCGATAGGGATGCTCACGGAGCGCAAGCGCAATCTCTGGCAGGCGGGCCAGCGAGGTTTTATCGACTTCTACCAGGCGCAGGCCCTGCTCGAAGTACTCGTCCAGCAACGCGTGAATGAGCGAGGATTTTCCCGTCCCTCTGGCGCCCCAGAGCAATGCGTTGTTCGCCGGCGCTCCGGCGAGAAACTGCCGCGTGTTCCGGGTCAGCGCTGCTTTCTGGTCATCCACATGGAGCAGGTCGGCGAGGCCGATGCGATCAATGTCCGGATGGGCAACCAGCGACCCGCCGAACTGATGCTCACGCCAGACGGCGGCAGGCACGTCGGCCCAGCTCGGTCCTTCCGAGCCGGGCAGGACCTTCAGCGCCCTTCGGACCAGCTCTGAAACATCGGCAAGCAGTGTTTGCATGGGGATCGGTCAGACCACCGCTGAAAATGGGGGCGCATTGTACCCAACAGGCTGAGAATGGCGAGCGCTGGGACCGGATCGGAAACCACCATCGCGGCCAGAAACATGTTAAAATTCATGCACTTTCTCGAGATCCGAACGCCTTGCCTCTATGACCGCGCCGATGCCCGAAAACACCGCCTCTCATGCCTCCGGAAACGCCTCCGGAAAGCACAGTGGAGAGTACGAGGGAGAGGAACGCAGAGACGGGCCGAAAGACCGCCGGCGAACGGACAAGGAACGGCGGGATCCGGAGCGGGCAGCGGATGAAATTGCGCCCCGCCGACACCCTGACGTCAAAGGCCGAAGGGACTACGACGAGTAGCGCTCAGCCGTCTCTCTCAACCGCCCTTGCCGCGTAGCGGCACCACGTTGCTTGGCACCTTTTGGTAGATTCGCCGCTCGAGCGGCGCCCCGTCGATCCCGATCTTTCCTTCCTGAAACAGACGCAGGTCGCACTCGAAGCGCTCTCCCTGCTCCTCCTCGAAGATCAGGGTGCTGCCCTCAAGATGCCACTTGCCAGACCGGTCCTTACCGCCTTCGCCGTCGGCAATGCGAAAGCTGCCTTCGTCCAGGCCACCGGTGAGCTCCAGCCGGCCCCACTCCCCTTCCCGCTCCCAGATGCCGGGAAGATCGAGCCTGGAAAGCCACTGCAGGCGGTTTTTCCGGGTGCCGCGCACCCAGACGACGACCAGCGCAGTAACGGCAATGACGACGAGTAGTGATCCCATGTGCGAAGTGTAGCCTCAGGGCAGCAGAGTTTCCTGCTCTACGCCAATCAGCTCCGCATCCACGGAAAACTCAATGCTCGAAAGAATCTCGCTGAGGGACTTCTCAGCCACGTCACCGTTGGCCGCCGTGGCAATGAAGGACCACTGCGCGCGCTGGTGGGCATCCTGGTAATCGCTCTCGCAGACCGCTACATTCGGCGCCTTGCCGAACCGCTCACGCATGCCTTTCAGGCGCTGCCGCTTCTCTTTCAGGGACCGACAGCCGCCGAGGTGGAAGTCGATCGTCATCAGCCGGACGTTCACCCGGCAAATTCTTCCCGGGTCAGACCGTAGAAGACCGTGTCCAGACCGTGGTACTCGCGCCGCTCCTGGAAGAACAGACCGAGCCTCTGCAGCACCCGAACGGAGGCCTGATTGGGGGTGTCGGTGGCCGCCACGACGGAGGCCATCTCGCAACGCTGAAAGCCATAGTCGAGTACCGCGGTCGCCGCTTCGGTGACGAACCCCTGACCCCAGAACTCGGGCAGGATGCCATAGAGCAGCTCCGGCTGATCAGAACCCTCGAATCGTCTGTAGCCGCAGAAGCCGGTGATCTCCCCCGGCGCGTCGAGCATCTCGATGGCAAAGAACCCGGCGCCCAGCTCGGCGAAGCAGGACTGGCTCTGCACCACGATGTCCTGCACCTGGTCGGTGCTCACCTCCTGGTTGTCCCACAGATAACGGCGTACTTCGGGGTCGTTGTAGAAGCGGTGCAACGCGGGTACGTCTGCACTGACGAGCGGCCGCAGGCGCAACCGCTCCGTCGCAAGCATGGTCATTCGATCCCTCCCTCTTGGCGGGAGTTTGCCATAGCAATCGGCATAAGCGAACATGGCCCCGAAAGCCGCATTCTCTGGGGGATATCATGCGATTCAGCTTCTGGCCGGCGCCAAGCCAGCCATACGACGACGTGCTCGAACTGGCGTCTCACGTGGAAGCCACAGGCTGGGACGGGCTCTGGTACGCCGACCACTTCATGCCGAACGCGGAAGATACGTCCGCACCCTGGCCGGAAGCCTGGATGACGCTGGCCGCACTCGGAGCCCGGGTACCGCGCCTGCGCATGGGCACGCTGGTCACCGGCAACACCTACCGGCACCCGGCAGTGCTCGCCAAGATGGCGGCCACGCTGGATCACATCACTGGCGGTCGTGTGGTGCTCGGCCTTGGCAGCGGCTGGCAGGAAAACGAGCACCGCCAGTACGGTATCCCCTTCTACACCGTCTCCGAGCGCCTGAAGCGCCTCGATGAAGCCTGCCAGGTGATCAAGTCGCTGTTCTCAGGGACGAAAAGCAACTTCAACGGCAACTACTATCAGCTCGACGATGCCTCGTTGGAGCCGAAACCGGTCCAGTCGCCGTTGCCCCTGCTGATCGGCGGCGGCGGCGAGCAGGTCACGCTGAAGATCACCGCCAAGTACGCAGACGAGTGGAACGTCTGGGGCACGGTGGAGACGCTGCGCCACAAGATGGCCATTCTCGACCAGCATTGTGCGGACGTCGGCCGAGATCCAGCCTCGATCAAGCGAACGGCGGTCGCGCTGCTGTTCATGAGCGAGGACAACGCCTTCCTCGAGAAGATGCGCAATGCCGAGCTGCAGCAGGCCGCCATCATCGGCACGCCGGCGGAGGTGCAAGCCATCGTCGCCGACTACGAAGCAGCCGGAGTAGATGAGTTGATCGTGCCTGACTTCACGCTCGGGCCGAAGGATCAGAAGATCGCTACCCTCGACACCTTCATCAATGACGTTGCCGGCCGCTGACCGGCAACGCTTCGCCTGAACGCCAGCCACTTCCAAGCTCCGAACGAATCCAGAGAACTGACATGCCCGATCTCGCTCCTGCAGTCCCATCCGCCACCATCCTGATGCTCCGCGACGGCGCGGACGGGCTCGAGGTATTCATGGTGGTCCGCCACCACCAGATCGACTTCGCCTCAGGGGCGCTGGTATTCCCCGGCGGCAAAGCCGATGCAGCGGACTTCGAGGCAGGGCTCGATGCCTACCTCGACGGCGCCATGGAGGCGGCGGACATGAAAGCGATTCAGGTCGCCTCGATCCGGGAGGCGTTCGAGGAGTGCGGCGTGCTGCTCGCCCGGCCGGCCGGGTCAGACGCCCTGATCAGCGGCGAGCGGCTTGCAGGGCTCGAACCCTATCGGGACAAACTGCACAAAGGCGAGCTGACCATTCTCGAGTTTCTCGAAAAGGAAGAGCTGCGCCTTGCCTGCGACACGCTGGTGCACTTCGCGCACTGGGTGACCCCGGAAATGATGCCGAAGCGCTTCGACACGCACTTTTTTCTGGCTGCGGCCCCGGCCGATCATCTCGCCATACATGATGGCCACGAGTCGGTGGACTCGGTGTGGATCCGGCCAGCGGAGGCGATTGCCGATGCAGAAGCGGGCAAACGGACCGTAATCTTCCCGACCCTGCGCAACGTCGAGAAGCTGGGCACCTCGGCAACGGTGGCAGACGCTCTGGCCGCCGCGGCCAGCAGCACCCCGGTCATGGTGCTGCCCTGGATGGACAAGCGTGACGACGGCACCTATCTCTGCATTCCGGTCGAGGCCGGCTACCAGGTGTCCGAAGAGAAGATGCAGCAGGGCATGTGAGCTCGGCAGGCGCAAGAATTCAACGCAAAGGAGTAACGACGATGTCGGAACAGGACATGATCTACGAGGTGAGCGACAACATCGCCACCATCACCTTCAACCGCCCGGATGCGCGCAACACCATCAGCGGCATCATGCTCGAGGAGCTCACCGAAAACCTGCTGGAAGCCGACGCGGATGGCGATGTGCGAGCGATCGTCCTCACCGGCAGCGGCAAGTTCTTCTGCGCCGGCCTGGATCTGAACGCCGGAACCTCCAGCCTCGGCGGCAGCAAGAAGAGCAACCGGAAAAAAGGGTTTGATCTCAGAAACGCGCCGCCGACCGTTCTGCACGCTGTCGATACGCCGACGATCTGTGCCTTGAACGGATCCGCAGCGGGTTACGGGATGGACATCGCGCTCGGCTGCGACGTGCGGGTCATGTCCAGCGAAGCGAAGCTTGCCGCTGCCTTCACCGCCCGGGGCATCGTCCCGGAGTCAGGTGGCACCTGGATCCTGCCGCGCCTGCTCGGTTGGGAAAAAGCATCGGAGCTCATCTTTACCGGCAGAACGCTCATGGCAGAGGAGTGCAAGGAGCTGGGTCTGGTAGCGCACGTCGTTGCCCCGGACGAGGTAGCCAGCACCGCCCGCAGCCTCGCGACAGAGATGGCCAGCAACGCCCCGCTCGCCGTGCAAGCGGCAAAGCGCATGATGCGTATGGGGATGAGCGAGAACTTCGACGAGCACGTGCACCACGTCTATCTGCAGTTGCTGCCACTGTTTGCATCTGAGGATTTCAAGGAAGGCATGGCTTCTTTCCTCGAGAAGCGGAAGCCGGAGTTCAAAGGCAGCTGAGCCGGCTCAATCGACTACGGCGCGACCTATCGCGTCGTACTCGATCTCCGGCAGCGTAAATCGATTCTGCCGGGTCTCCGAGCACTGACCGGCCCACCATCGCTGCCCCTCCTCCACCCCTTTGTCTTCCCGCAGGGTGACGCATCCTCCCTTCATCTTCAGCTCCTGGCCCAGCGGGCCTGTTCGTGCGTAGTCCTCATCCGCGACGCCATAAACAGCGGCCTGCCGGCCGGCGACCAGAGCCAGCCGCTGTCGCTCCACCTGCCGTCGCTGCACCGCGGCGCCCAGCGACGGATTGAAGGCAAGCGCTCGGCTGGGGGCAGGCACCTCTTTCAGGATCTCCTGCCAGTCGGGAGGCAGAGCAAGATTGAGCTCGACGCCTGGCGGGGTCTGAACCGCCTCCGGTGTTGCTTCGATGACGGTAGCGACTGCAGGCGGAGGCTCCTCCCGTAGCTCGTCAGGCTCGGGGACCTCCGTCTCGGGAACCTCAGTCTCGGCAGGGATCTTTTTGGAGACCTCGTCAGGGGATGTTTGAACCTCAGCCACCGCTTGCGGCTCGGCCGCCGGCAGCAACTCCAGATCGAACCGCGCAACGGGACGCGCCTGCTGAGAACGCGGGAAAAAGCCGACGAACGCGAGGTGCCCCAGCAGGGATATCGCAAGTGCAATCAGCAGCGGTCGTCGGGCCCCCATCAGCTGATGGTAGCGCTCGCCGGGCGTTCAACACATTACGGTTCCTTAACCTGAAGTCTGGAACCTCACCTGAGTTTCAGCCAGGCAGAACCCAGGTCAGGCGTGCCCGCCAGTCGAACGTTTTGCGCCGATCAGCACCCTGCAGCCGTTCCAGATCTCTTCGCCAGCGGGTGTGAATCTCGAGCTGCAATCCGGGCGCCGGTCGCCAGTGGTAGCGCAGGGTCGCCGTTTCATCATTGTCACGATAGACAGGCGAGATCAGCCAGCCAGCCCCGGCTCTGCCATAGTTTATGCCGAGGCTGTGACGGGGCCGGAAGTTCATCCAGCTCAGCTCCAGGTGCCAGGCGACGCCGCTCACGTCACCGGACCCCGATGACCCAGCACCTGCCTCGGATTGGGTGTTCGGCGCGTAACCGAGCTCACCCGAGGTGACGATCGAGCCGCGGCCTTCGGCCAGCGCCACCTCGCTGGCGAGCCGACCGACGAACGCCCAGTAGTCATCGATCGCGCCGAGCGGATCCGAGTCCGCAAGCAACGCCTTAGGCAGGTAGGTGACGTCGAACGCCCGCTGTGTGAACGGGCCCCAGCGCTCCCGACTTTCCAGCTTCAGGAAGTAAGAGATCCGACTGCCGTCGTCGGCAAAATCGAGCGGCGGCCGAGCCAGCGTGCTGGGGCCTTCCTCGTCGTTGTATTGAACGATTGCCGTACCCATCCAACCGTTCTCGAACCGGAATCGACCGGCGATGCCGTCCGTCCAGTTCACGCTGACGTTTGGGCTGTTCATGCGTGATAAGGACGAGATGAACACCCCGCCCCGGGTATTGGCATTGGTCTGCATGCGCCCGGCCAGGAGGTCGTAGCGTTCGCTCTCGAACAGGCTCAGGTACAGCGCGTCGATGACGATGTCACCACCGTTCACGTTGCTGCCATTGGCTGGCGTGCTGTCGACGGTGATGTTCGGATCACAGGCCTCGGTGCCGCAAACCACGGCGAGGCGACCTCGTACCCGGAGATTGTCGGTGATGCCGTAGTTGGCCCCGTAGCGGAAGCGGACGGTGAACTCGTCCGCGTCGGTGCTGCTGCCATCCCGGCCATTTACCTCGTTGGCGAAGTAGCCAGCCCGGAGATCGCCATCAAAGTGCCAGCGCCGCGCTTCAGCATCGTATTCGTCGAAAGACTCATCCAGATCGACGAGGTTCGCATCATCCTCGTCCAGATACTCAGGAACCTCTTCTGCCCTGAGCGTCGCCGACACTGAAAGCAGGCAAAGCGCGGCGGTGAGGAGCGCCAGCGAAAGACCGGCGCCCCTGTGTGAGTAGCCGATCAGTCCTCAGCCTTCACGTAGTGGCTGTCGAGAAACTCCACCAGCTTGTTGGCCCAGACCCGGAACTCCCGCCGCGCGTCGCTGCGGTTCGTGACCCGATTGGCTGAGGTCGCAAAACCGCCAGCCGTTCTCGCCGTGCGCCGATCGGCTGCCCGACCGACCAGATCGCCGCTCAGCGCGTCGAACATCTCGAGCATCAGCGTCGCGGCTCCGGTTGTGGCGGTGTAGGTCCGATTGCGACCGGCACTACGAGTGTCCGGCGCAACGACGTCAAGGTCGATGATGGCAGGACGGAGAACCAGCACATCTTCGTCGGAGTAGTTCACGACCGAGTACCCGGCAGCTTCCAGCTCCTCGGTGAACACGTCCTTGAACAGCGCCGCTACATCCTCTTTGATCCGATCCATATCGGAAGCCCGGATGTTCCGGCTTCGGGAGCGGTTCTGATCACGCTGCCAGTTGCTCCGAAAGGCAACATGGGGATCGAGAATGGCGACCCGTTGGAAAACCGCAAAATCTGCATCCGGATTGATAAACGCAGCATGCACACGGCTTTGCTCGATCGGCACCAGACCATCCCAATCAAAAGTGCCTGCCTCGTCATCGGCAGCCAACGCCGTGTTCCCGGCAAAGACCAGCATGGTTATGGCCACGAGGTAGTGATTGATTTTCTTCATTAGCAGCTCCCCAGTCTGTTAACAGTCCCTCAGTAGTATCGAGAGAAGCAGTGAGAGCGGCAACCCGCTTGCCGCGTATTCTTCCTCACTACTCTAAATTTCCTCCATCTGGCAGCAACATGCTACCTGCCGAAAGCCTTAGGTTTCGAGGTACGATGTCGATCGCAACGTTGAAGCTGGATGACGGGAGAACCCATGAACCTATCCAACCTGAAGTTGACTAGCCTGCTGCTGGCCCTGTCACTGATGACGGCGTGTGCCAGCGGGCCGCGCATCGTTTCGAACTTCGATCCAGGAGCCAACTTCAGCCAGTACCGTACGTTCGGCTTCATGCAGCCACTTGGCACGGACAACGCCAGCGGCCAAACGCTGACGAGCCAGCACCTGATCAGCGCGGTGACTAACGAGCTCACTCTGCGTGGCCTGCAGGCGACGAACGACAGTCCCGACCTGCTGGTGAACTTCTTCATCTCCACCCGCGAAGTGATCACCTCTTCGCCAAGCAGCAGCGCTTCCATGCACTGGCGACGCGGCCGCTACGGCACCTGGGGCGGTTACAGCATGAGCGTGGGCACGCCCACCGTCACTCAGCAGACTCAGGGCACGCTGGCCGTGGATCTGGTTGATGCGGCCCGGGGCCAGCTGGTCTGGGAAGGAGCGGCTACCAAGCGGGTCACCGACAGCCGGCGGAGAAATCTGGAAGAGACGCTCAGCAACGCGGTCCGCGATCTGTTCGTAGAGCTGCCGTTCTGACCAACCGCTCAGGCTGAGCCTGCTCGTGAGCGACGCCACCTTCGTTTATGGCCTGATCATCGCGGCAGCGGTCGCCATGGCCAGCAACAGGATCCGCTACGACATCATCGCGTTGCTGGTGGTGATCGCGCTGATGCTGAGCGGCACCCTGAGCGTGGCTCAGTCCCTGGCAGGCTTTGGCAGCTCGGTGGTCATTCTCGTTGCCGGCCTGCTGGTGGTGGGCGAGATGCTCGCCAGGACGGGAGTGGCGCGTGCCGTCGGTGACTGGATCCTGCACAAGGGCGGCAGCAGCGAGACCAGGCTGCTGGTGCTCATCATGATCGGCGCGGCCCTGCTCGGTGCGGTCATGAGTTCCACCGCCGTGGTCGCCATCTTCATCCCCATTGTGCTGCGCATTGCCGCAGAGACCAACCTGAACAGCAGCCGCATGCTGCTGCCCATGTCATACGCCGCGCTGATTTCCGGCATGCTGACGCTGATCGCCACCACCCCGAACATCGTCGTCCACGAGGAGCTGAAGAACGCCGGGCTGGACGGCTTTGGCTTCTTCAGCTTCACGATGGTGGGTGCCGGCATTCTCGTCGTTGCCATCCTCTACGTGCTGCTGATCGCCCGCCGTCTGATCTCCCGGGAAACGACCGGTGGTCAGACCAGCTCGGTCATCCGCTCCCTGGAGGATCTCTGGGCGGAGTTCCGGACCATCGAGGATTACCGACGGGCGAGCATTGAACCCGGCTCGCCGCTGATCGGCGCCATGATTGCGGACACCGGGCTGCGGGATGCCGGCCTGCGAATCCTCGGGGTTGAGCGGGCAAGCGGTGAGTTTACGATCGCTCCCTCGCCAGCCACCGATCTGCAGCTGGGCGATACCGTGCTGGTGCTTGGCGATACGGACGAGCTCGAGCAGACCTGCTTGAGCTTCGGGCTGAAGGTTCAGGCAGCCACCCTGGCCGACCGCAAGCGCTGGCTCTGGGAGCTCGGCGGTGCCAGGGTGCTCATCCATCCGGAATCGTCGCTGGTGGGCAAATCCGTCAGAGACACCACCTTTCGCGACACCTACGGCCTGAACGTGGTGGGCATGCGGCGCCACGGTGAGGCCCAGGAGCGCTTTCGCGATCTCCCCTTCCAGGCTTCGGACAGCCTGATGGTGGTTGGCGACTGGTCGCACATCCGCCAGCTCCAGGCTTACACCCATGACTTCGTGGTGACCGAGTTACCGGCCGAGATCGGTGACATCGTACCGTCCTACCGCAAAATGCCGTTCGCTCTGGGCATCCTGGTGCTGATGGTCGGTGTCACCCTGTTCGACCTGATACCCCTGGTCGCCGCTGTGCTTCTGGCCGGTCTTGCCGGCATCGCCACGCGCTGCCTGACCATGGAGGATGCCTACGAATCGATCCACTGGTCGAGCCTGGTGCTGATCGCCGGCATGCTGCCGCTGGCGGACGCGCTTGATGTCACAGGCGGGACTCAGCTGATCGTCGATGCGCTGATGGGTGTTGCCGGGGAGGCCGGACCCTACGTGATGCTGAGCGTGCTGTTCGCGCTGACTGCCGGCCTGGGCCTGGTGCTGTCCAACACCGCATCCGCGGTGCTGGTGGCGCCGATTGCCATCTACGCCGCGAACGCGTTGGAGGTATCACCGTACCCGTTTGCGGTTGCCGTGGTCATCGCGGCGTCCTGCGCCTACTCCACGCCCGTATCAACCCCCGTCGTTACCCTGGTGGTCGATCCGGGCGGGTACCGATTCAGCGATTTCCTGAAGATCGGCCTGCCGCTGCTGGTCTTGAGCTACGGCGTCACCCTGGCGCTCGCACCCCTCGTGTTTCCTTTCCATCCCTGATGCGATTGCCACGTAGAATCGTCATCGGGCTGGCGATCATCATCGCCTTAGCGTTGATCTTCGGCGGCTTTCTCACCTACTCGACCAGCAGGACGCTCGAGTTCGCCGAAGCTCTGCAGTTTCGCCGCATGCAGGTGGCCCGCCAGGTTGAAGACGACACCAACCGCTTTTTCTTCGTGACCAACCGCGCCACAATCGGGCCGGGCGGCGAGCAGGCTTTCGGCAACGAGCGCGGCACGACGACACTGGGCACCTTCGACACCGCCATCGAGCCGGCGCTCGGGATCGGCATGCTGATCAACCCTTCTGACTGGTTTCAGAACGAGGAGATCCAGATCCGCCGGCTGGCGCCGGAACCGCTGGAACGCTTCTTCGACCAGCTCCGGGCTCAGGTGGCCGCGTCCACTGGCCGTTCCCTGGTGATCAACATCAACGGCTTTCGTGAGCGGTTTCCGTCAGCGCTGCGCAAGACCGCGTTTCTGGCCCACGTCCTGGATGCCGACACACCGTTCGTGGTGTTTGACTGGCCCGGCGATCAGGGCTCCACGCTCCGCGGCTACAGGCGGGCGCAACGGCTCGCACGGGAATCAGGGAAGGAACTCGCTGAGCTGATCCGGTTGCTGGGTACCGAGGTGCAGCCGCGCAACCTCACCATTATTGCCAACAGCATGGGTGGCGAGGTGGTGGTCCAGGCGTTTCTCGAGCTGCACCAGGATCCTGAGTTCAGCGACCCGGCTGCTGAGATCACCCACGTCGTGCTCACCGCGCCGGACGTCGACCACGCTGAGTTCAATGCCAGCTTCAAACCGAAGATGCTGGCGCTGACCGACCATCTGACGGTCTACGTGTCGTCGAACGATCAGGCGCTGCTCATGAGCCGGGTGCTGAACCGCTCCAGGCGCCTTGGCGAAAGCACCATGGATCCGGCGACTCTGGATCCATCAAGGCCAGCACCGGTGGAGGTGGATTCGACCGACGAAGCCGCGGCACTCTACGAGATGATGGGGCCGGACGGCCGGTTGACCCTGATCGACATCACCCCAGTGAATCGGACCCGCAACTTCCACAACTTCAGCCTGGAAACGCCGGAATACTTCAACGACCTGTTTCTACGGCTGGCTAACGACCCGCCACCGGCTTCGCGCACGCTTTATCGGGTGCAGCAGTCCGCCGAGCGGGAGTACTGGGTGCTCACTAGCAGCCAGTGAGCTGCGAGCGCCTTACCGTCAGCGCCTTCCCTGACGGTTCTCATGTGCTGCCACGCACTCCGGCAGATCCATGTGCAGCGGCGCCCGGCCGCCAGCGGTGGCATTACCGTGGTCCGCGTAAAAGCGCTCGCAGCCAGCCTTGTCGTCGCGTGGAAACTTCTTCGTCACGCACTCCTCCACCAACTGCGCACGCTCAACGGCGAGGATCTGCTCTCGAGCAGCTTCACAGGCCTGATCGAGTTGCGCCTGCTCAGCCTCAGCGGCTCGACGTGAGGAGGATGCCTGCACATCCAGCGCGCCTGCGAGCAGCACCACGGCGATGGCGGCCAGAATCAGGTGGTTTGCCAGTTGGGTCATTGGGTCACTCCCGTCCGGATTGATAGCGATCTCTGCAAGCTACTATACGGTCAATGAACCGAGCCTGAACGGCATGATTGCACAAAAAAAAGAGGCCGCTCCCGGGAGTAGAAGCGGCCTCAAACCCTCTTACGAGGGTCGGGGGGGATCACAGAGGATCACAAGGGATTCAGTTTCTTCAGGCAGCCAGCTCCACGGCGACGAAGCGCTTCGCGCCTCGCTGCTCAAGCATGAGCAGCACCGAAGGACGGCCCGCATCGGCAGCGGCCTCCACCGCCTCGGCCACTTCGTTCGGTGACGCCACCGACTGCTGGCCAACCATGGTGATGATCTGGCCCGGCCGGATGCCGGCTCGTGCCGCCGGGCTGCCACGCTCGACGTCCGTCACCAGCACACCTTCGCCTTCGATGCGATAGCGCTCACGGATCTCCGGCGTCAGCTCGGAGAGACGCACACCCAGCCGTGCCGGCTCTTCCGTTGCGGCCGGCGCGCTGGCGAGCTGCTGCTCGGCCTCGCTCTGACCAATTTTCACCTTCAGCGTCCGGGTCTTGCCGCTACGCAGCACTTCCATCTCGACCCGCTCACCGGCCCGCGCCCCGGCAACCATGCGAGGCAGGTCTTTCGGATCATCGAGGCGCTCGCCATCCATGCTCAGGATCACGTCACCCACCTGCATGCCGGCCTTTTCCGCCGGACCGTCCGCAACCACACCGGCAACCAGCGCACCGTGCGCTTCTTCCATACCGAGGCTCGCCGCAACGGCTTCGTTCACGGCCTGGAACTCAACGCCCAGCCAGCCGCGCTCGACCACGCCGGCCACCTTCAGCTGGTCGATGATGTCACCGGCCATCTCCGAGGGGATCGCGAAGCCGATGCCGACGCTGCCACCGCTGGGGGAATAGATGGCGGTGTTGATGCCGATCACCCGGCCGCTGGCGTCGAACAGCGGTCCGCCCGAGTTGCCGCGATTGATGGGTGCGTCGATCTGCAGAAAGTCATCAAACGGGCCCGCCTGAATGTCTCTGCCGCGGGCAGAGATGATGCCGGCGGTCACGGTGCCGCCCAGGCCGAAGGGATTACCGACCGCGAGAACCCAGTCGCCCACCTCGGCAGCCTGCGACGAGCCAAGCTCGACGTAAGGCAGATCCTGCTCCGCTTCCACCTTCAGCAGCGCCAGGTCCGTCTTCGGATCCCGACCCTGCACCACCGCGCTGTAGCGGGTGCCGTCCTGCAGGACCACGTCGATCTCGTCAGCACGCTCGATCACGTGGTTGTTCGTGACCACGTAGCCATCTTCGGAAATGATGAATCCGGAACCTACCGCTCTGAACTCCGGCGCCGGTCCGCGCTGCGGTTGGCCGCGGAACTGACCGCGGTTGCCGAAGTACTCACGGAAGAACTCATCGAAAGGCGAACCTTCGAAGCCTCGGAACTCCTGCGGCCCCCTGTTCTGACGCTCCTGGGCGCGACCGGAGATGGAGATGTTGACCACCGCCGGCTTCACCGCCTTGACGAGCTCGGAGAAGCTTGCCGGGCCGAGCGAAAAAGCGTGCTGCTCGACCGTGCTGGTAGCGAGGCCGGCATTCGCCGGCTCGTTGCCGTCCGGGAGGGCGATCGCCTGACTGCCAACTGCACCTGCGGTGAGCGCAGCTACTACGGCAGCGGCGATCAGAGTATTTCTCGTTTTCTTCGGGTTCTCTGTGCTGCTCAAGGGGGGAAGCCTCCAGTCCAATCAAACTGCTAATGGAATCAATTGAGGTTGCAGTATGGGAATCGCCCATTGCCAGAGGCTTTCCGGAAGATTAACGATGTGTAATCTTCCGCTGGGAACTCCGCATCTCTGGTAGGGTCAACCTCGCGATGCGCATACTGGTGATCGAAGACGACCCGGAAGTGCTGTCCTTCGTGGTGAAGGGCCTCACGGAGCAGGGTCACACCGTGGATCAGGCAACGGACGGAGCGTCCGGGCTGCTGCTCGCCACCACGGAGAGCTTCGATGTGATGATCGTCGATCGCATGCTGCCGGAGCTGGACGGGCTGACCCTCATCAAAAGCGTCCGCGGCGCAGATATCACCACCCCGATGCTGATCCTCTCGGCGCTCGGCGAGGTCGACAACCGGGTTGAAGGTCTCCGCGCCGGCGGCGACGACTACCTGACCAAACCCTTCGCCTTCAGCGAATTGCTCGCTCGCATCGAAGCGCTGGCCAGGCGGTCGGCAACCCTGCAGGAGCCGGAGACCCTGCTGAAGGTGGCGGACCTGGAGCTCAATCTGCTGGCGCGCACGGCCACCCGCAGCGGCACCGAGATTGATCTGCAGCCGCGCGAGTTCCGACTGCTCGAGTACCTGATGCGTCACGCCGGTCAGGTGGTGACCCGGACCATGCTTCTGGAGAAAGTCTGGGACTACAACTTCGATCCGCAGACCAACGTGATCGACGTGCACGTGAGCCGGTTGCGCTCGAAGATCGACAAAGGCTTCGACAAAGCCCTGATCCAGACCATCCGCGGCGCCGGGTACATGATCGATGCGCCTGGCTGAGCTGCTCAAGTCCTCGACCTTCCGGCTGGCGCTGCTCTACATGATCCTGTTCGCCGGTTCGGCATCGATGCTGCTCGGCTTCATTTACTGGTCCACCGTGGCGTTCATGACCGAGCAGGTGGACACCACCATCGAAGCAGAGATTCAGGGACTCGCCGAACAATATCGGCAGCGGGGCCTGAACGGGCTGGTGCAGACCATCAACAGCCGGGTGGAGCGGAATGCCGACAGCTCGGCGCTTTATCTCTTCACTTGGCCAACCTACCGACCGCTGGCCGGCAATCTGGCCGGCTGGCCGGAGGAGACACCGTCCGAAGACGGCTGGCTGGACTTTCCGCTGGAGGATCCGGCCGGCGAGCTGGATCAGCTGGCTGCCCGGGCCCGGGTGTTCGAACTCTCCGGCAACTTCAAGCTGCTGGTCGGCAGGGACGTCCGGGTCCTGCAGAACACCCAGGGGCTGATCGTCCGCGCCCTGCTCTGGGGGCTGGCTGTGACCGCCGGGCTGGCACTGATCGGCGGCCTGATGCTGAGCCGAACGACATTGCGACGGCTCGAGGACATCAACAGCACCAGCCAGGAGATCATGGCCGGCAATCTGCACCAGCGTGTACCCACTCGCGGCACCGCCGACGATTTCGATCAGCTGGCGCGCAACCTGAACGCCATGCTGGACGAGATCCAGCGGCTCATGGAAGGCATCCGCCACGTTTCGGACAACATCGCGCATGATCTGCGCACGCCCCTGACCCGCCTGCGTCATCGCCTGGAGGGCCTGGCGGACGACACCCTGGCCGAGGACGCCCGGCGCCAGGAAGTCGAGAAGTCCATCGCCGATGCGGACCAGCTGCTGACCACCTTCTCCGCCTTGCTGCGCATCACCCGGATGGAGGCAGGCGGCTACGAGCCGAGCTTCACCGAGCTCACCCTGCGTGAGCTCATCGAGGACGCTGCCGAGATGTACCAGGTGGTTGCCGAAGAGGCAGGGTTCGATCTCAGCATAGACGTTCTCGACGACACCCCGATTGAGGCCGACCGGGATCTGCTGTTCCAGGCGCTGACCAACCTGCTCGACAACGCCATCAAGTTCTGCCCCCTGGGCGGCCAGATCCGCGTTGCCACGACCCGCAAAGACGACCGGGTTTCATTGAGCGTCGCCGACTCCGGACCGGGCATACCCGAAGCGGAGCGCGAACGAGTGCTCGAGCGCTTCTACCGGACCGAAGCCAGCCGCAGCACCAGCGGCAGCGGCCTGGGGCTGTCGCTGGTTTCAGCCATCGCCACCGTGCATCAGGCTTCCATCACCCTGACCGACAATCATCCCGGCCTCAAAGTCACCTTGAGCTTCCCGCTGCCCGCCTGAGTTGCGCCCTGCCGGCGCAGACGTTAGCGTCGATGGCTTTCACCTGAGGGACAAACATGGGACGGATCACGCACGCATTGCTCTGGCTCACCGTGGCAACGCTGAGCATCGCCTGCACCGCTGACAGCCAGGCGGCTGCGCTCGCAGACGAGGAGAAGCTGCCATCCATCGAGCTGATTCCCCAGGCGCTCGGTCCCAGCCACTGGCGCATCAGCACGGACAACGAAGAGGCACAGGCGCTCTTCGATCAGGGCATGCAGCTGCGTTGGGCCTACAACATGAAGGAAGGCGCGCGCTCCATGGCTTCCGCCCGGCGGGCAGATCCGGATTGCGCCATGTGCTACTGGGGTGAGGCGTTCCTGCTCGGCTCGTTTTTGAATGGCGGCATGACCGCCGACAACGCGCCCTACGCCCACGCCGCAATCACCCGCGCAGCTGAGCTGGCCGGCAACGCCAGCGAGCTGGAGCGGGCGCTGATCGAGGCCGCACAGGTTCGCTACCCGGCCGACTACAACCCGGACAACCGGCGCCCGGTCGATGAAGCCTTCGCGGAGGCCATGGCCGGTGTCTACGAGCAGTACCCGGACAACCATGAGGTGGCGACCGTTTACGCGGTTGCCCTGTTCATGCTGGAGAACCGGCGCGGCTATCGGGACGTGAACGATCCGGACCTGCAGCACCTGCACGCGGTGCTCCTCGGCGTGCTCGACGAAGACATCCGCCACCCCGGCGCCTGCCACCTCTACATCCACGCCACCGAGTCCAGTCAGCATCCTGAGTGGGGCCTGCCCTGCGCCGAGTACCTCGGCGACACCATCAAAGCGGCCAGCCACATTCAGCACATGCCTTCCCACACCTGGAACGAGGTGGGCATGTGGGGCCGTTCGGTGCAGGCCAACACGGAAGCCTGGCACTCCGACCTGAAGGCATCAGAATCAGAAGGATTTTCCTACGGCGCCTCACACAACCTGCACATGCTGCTGTTCGCGGCATCCTACGACGGTCAGGGGGCATCCGCCTTTCAGGCGGGTAAGGACTACCGGAAGATCACCGGCAACTCCATGTACGAGGTGCTCACCCTCCTCCGCTTCGGCCGCTTCGATGAGGTGCTCGCCAACGACGACCGGCCGGAAGACGAAGTGGCTGCCGCACTCTGGGACTTCGCTCAGGGCTACGCCAGCCTGCGCCAGGGCGACCTGGAGCGCGCCAGGGCGCTGCAGCAGCAGGTCGCCGACTATGCTGCCAGCACCGACAAACGCATTCGCTTCCATCCGGCCGGGCAGGTGATCGGCACCACAGCGCACATCCTGGCCGGTGAGATTCTAAGGGAACAAGGCGATCTCGAAGGCGCCATCGCCGAGTTCGAAAAGGCCGTCGAGGTGGAGGACCAGATGGACTACGATGAGCCGGAACCGCTGCCGTTCGCAGCCAGGCACTGGCTGGGTGCAGCACTGCTGGAGGCTGGGCAGCACAAGCGGGCGGAGGCCGTTTATCGCGACGAGCTGGCCGATCACCCGCTCAACGGCTGGTCCCTGTTCGGGTTGAAGCAGGCCCTGGCTGCCCAGGGCAAAACCGATGCCGAGGTGGATGCGGACTTCGAGCAGAGCTGGGCGCGATCCGATCACTGGATCACCGCATCACGCTTCTGACGGAAAACTGGAGAGACGACATGGCTGAACCGGTTGGCTACATGGAGAAAAGCCGCCTCTACTACGAGGCGCAGGGCTTTGAGAACGCCTATCGCTGGGCAACGTTCGAAACGGTGCCGTTTACCGCGCTGACGAAGCCGCTGGCGGAATCCCGGCTCGGCATCATCACCACCTCGGCAACCTACGCCAGAACGCACATGGACACGCGAGCGGTGGCAGCCGGGGCAACCGCGCCGCCACCGGAGCGTCTCTACGCCGACGATCTCTCCTGGGACAAGAAAGCGACCCACCTGGACGATCGGGAGTCCTACTTCCCCATCCTGCAGCTGGAACAGGCAGTGGAGGAAGGCCGGCTCGGCTCGATCTCATCCCGCTTCTACTGCGCACCCACCTCCTACAGCCATCGGGAAACGTTGACCGAGGATGGACCGGAGATCCTGAATCTCTGTCGGGAAGACGCCGTCGACATCGCCCTGCTCGTACCGTTGTGACCCGTCTGCCACCAGACCGTGAGTCTGGTCGCCCGCCTGCTGGAAGAAGCAGGGATTCCCACCGTCATCCTCGGCTCGGGCATCGACATCGTCGAGCACTGCGGCGTGCCTCGCTTCCTGTTTTCAGATTTCCCGTTGGGCAATCCCTGCGGCGTGCCCTGGGACCGGGACATGCAGCGGGCCATTCTCCGGCAGGCGCTGGATCTGTTCGAAAGCGCGGCCGGCCCGCGCACCACGGAGCAGACTCCGTTCAGCTGGGGGAGCGACACCTGGCGGCAGGAGTACATGGAGGTCCGGGAAGAGGATCGGGAGATGCTGCTGAAAAAAGGCGACGAGAATCGCCGGGACCGGGCCGCCAAACGGGCCCGATCTGACACCTGAGCTCAGGATCGGTGGCCCCGGCGCCAAGCCGCCGAGGCCGAAGCGGTTCAGCCCATGATGCGGACCACTGGATTTTCGTGCGGCGGGAACTCGAATTTGGTCTCGAGGGAGCTGTCGAGCGTCATGGCGCCCGACTCAACCAACTCCTCGAGCCGAAGGCTCAAGGTCTCTGAGTCGCCGCCATCCAGCGCCTCGACACCGGAGAGGCTGACCCAGGCGTTGCGGCCACTGGCCTTCGCCATGTAGGCAGCGTGATCCGCCACTTTGGCGACCAGCTCCCAGCTGCAGTTGTGCTCGCGATCCTCGATGAGCGGGTAAGCCGCGATGCCGATGGAGGCTGACAACCTGCCGAACGCACCGACGCCGACGCTGTAACGACGGTTCGCGATCGCGACCCGAATCCGCTCCGCCAGCACCTTGACGCCAAAGAACTCCGACGAGAAGCCGATCACCATGAACTCGTCACCGCCCCAGCGGATCAGCGTGTCCGAACCACGCGTGCAGTCTTCCAGGACGTTTTTGATCTGGACCAGGGCCATATCCCCTGCATGATGGCCATAGCGGTCATTGATCAGCTTGAAGCCATCCAGATCGATCATCATGAAAAACATGGTGCGCTGCCCGGGCGGTCCCTGCTCAGCCGCTTCGCCGTTGGTTTCCAGATCGTCTTCGAACACGGCCGTCTGGCTGCGTTCGAATAGAGAGATGTCAGCGTTCATGAACTGATCCACGTAGCGGCGATTGCGAAGTCCGGTCAGGGAGTCGGTGACGCTCGCTTCCGCGAGCTTCTCGTTCAGCGTTTCCAGCTCCCGGTTCCGTTGCTCCAGCTCGCTGGTGCGCTTTTCAACTTCCTGCTCCAGCTGATCCCGTTGCTCGTTTGCCGATCTCAGGCGCAGCTGCTGCCAGCGCAGATAGAGGCCAATCATCGCCAGACCCAGCAGCGCGTAGATCAGATAGGCCCACCAGGTCAGCCAGGGTGCCGGGAATACCCGGACCTGCAGGCTGGCGCCGTCGAAATTCCATACCCCATCATTGTTCGCCGCCCGCACCCGGAAGGTGTACTCCCCTGAAGGCAGGTTGGTGTAGACCGCCCGTCTGACGTCGTCGGCAGCGATCCAGTTCGGATCGAACCCTTCCAGGATGTACTCGTACTGGTGCTTATCGGGCGAGACGAAGTCGAGCGCCACAAAATCCACGGTCAGGTTGCGATCGGCATAGCCGAGCTCGGCAGCCGCCGCAGCCTCCACCGACGAGCCGGTGGTCAGCATCTTTTCCCGGGACCGGGCCGTATAGACGACTGTCGGCGCATGCGCATTAACGGGCAGCTCGCCCGGGTGGAAGCCCACTACGCCCAGCGTGCTGCCGAACATCAGCTTGCCGCTGATGCTCCTCAGTCGGGCGCCCGCATTGAACTCGTCTTCCCGCAAACCGTTCTGGCTATCGAATTGCCGGACACTACCGGTTTCGGTGTCGAGCCGGATCAGCCCCCGATTGCTGCTGAGCCAGAGCTCTTTATCCTGACCCTGCACGACGCCGTAGATGGTGTTCGTGGGCAACCCTTGCGCTTTGCCGTAGAGCCGCGTGTTCACCGCAGCCTCGCCGGAGCCGAAGTGGCTGACCCTGAGCAGGCCGTTACCCAGGGTACCGAGCCAGTAGTCGCCCTTGTGGTCGTGCACGATGTCGGTGACCGTATCCAGCATGAACTCGGTCTCTTCCCGGCCGGCTATTCGAAATCGCCGGAACTGCTGAAAGCTGCCATCGGTCGCCAGCATCCTGTTGACCCCGCTGCCTTCCGTACCGATCCAGAGCATGCCGTGTCGGTCCGTGGCGATGGAGATCACCCGGTCGCCGCTCAGGCTCTCCGGGTCGGCTGGATCATGGCGCATCACCTCGAAGCCTTCGCCGTCGAAGCGGTTCAGCCCGTCGCCGAACGTGCCCACCCAGAGCACCCCGTCCGGGTCGGTGTGAATGCTGGAAACCGCGTTGCCGCTCAGGCTTCGCTGATTTTCCGGGTCGTGCCGGTAACGGACGAACTGATTGGACTCTGCATCCAGCATCGCCAACCCGTTGCTGCGCGTGCCCACCCAGACGCGATCGGCAGGATCCACGTGCACGGCCATCACCCGGTTGCCCGGCAGCGAACCCGCTTCTGCCTTGTCGTGATTGTAGGTAGTCTGCTCATGCGTGACGGGATCGAGGCGCACCAGACCGTCGCCGTAAGTGCCTATCCAGAGCACGCCGCTAGAGGTTTCCGATATGGAGGTGACGATGTCTCCCGGCAGCAGGCCTTCCGTCGATCCGTAGTAGCTGAAGGTGTCGCTGAAGTAGTTCCAGCGGCTCAGCCCTTCCCAGCTGCCAACCCAGAGCACGCCGGAGCGGTCGACAAACAGTGAGTTCAGGCGATCGCCAACCAGCGAGTGAGAACTGCCTGTTGCGTGCCGGTAAGTGACGAAGGCGTTGCGCTTTTCCCGGCGCTCCGCCAGCCCGGCATCCGTGGCCAGCCAGATCGTGCCATCGAGGTCCTCGACGATGTCGCGAACCTTGTTGCTGGGCAACGATCCGGGCGTGACGTCCGCCTGAAAGCGCTCGAAGGTGCCCGGCCTGGGGTCGAACCTGCTGACGCCGGCATTGCCACTGCCGATCCATACGTAACCTGATCTGTCCTCGTAGATCTTGCGGATCTCGCTGCCGAGGTAACCCGGATCGGCGGGATCCAGGCTGCCCTGCTGGACGAAGCGGCTGTTCACCTCATCGAAGCGGAACAGCCCGCGACTGCGCGTGCCGACCCAGAGGTTGCCTTTGCTGTCCTCCATCAGGGATATGATGCTGTTGTCCTGCAGGCGCCCCGGCTCGTCCGGACCATCAGTGAATCGCACCACCCGGTCGGACTTACGGTCCACCATGAACAGTCCAGCACCGTTCGTGCCAATCCAGAGCACGCCATCGCGGGTCTCGAGCACCGCTTTGATGCTCTCGCGAAGCACCTCGCCCGGCAGCGGGGTTCGATCGAAGCTGTCTGTGGCGGCATCGTATCGGTTCAGACCGTCTTCCGTTCCAACCCAGAGCGCACCTGTGGCATCCACCATCAGGGAGCGGACGAAGTCATGCGACAGTGATCTGTCGTCCAGCCGATAGTGCTCATAGGTTTTGATCTGATAGCCGTCGAACCGGTTCAGGCCTTCCTGCGTTCCGATCCAGATGTAACCGCGACGATCCTGCACCACATCGGTGACGATGGCGTGAGACAGCCCATCGGCAGCGGTGAGATGGTTGAACTGCACGTTTCTCGGCGCGATCTCCACCTGCGCGGTGGAAGCGATTCCGGAGGCAGCGGCAAGCACGGTGACGCCGGTCACCAGCAGCCGCATCAGCAGATTGTTGTTAATTCTCATGGAAACTCCTCAGGCAGCCTGGGCCTGCAGCAAACGCTTGTAGGTAGGCGGAGACACCCCCATCAGGGCAGCACCCACGGAGACCCGCCGGCCAACGGCCTGCTCGATCACCTTCAGCAGGCACTCCCGTGCCTGTTCAAACACATCCGACTCACCCAGCTCGTCCAGATCCTTCACCACCATGCTGAGCGGGAGCGCCATGCGCTCCCAGCTGGCGTTGCGAATGGCAAGCCCGGCGTCTCTGTCCGCGCTGGCTTTGTCTAGCTGACGACGGAACGTCGACTCCGGCACGCCCGCCAGCCGGGCGCCTTTACGAATAACTCCTGCGGAAGATTCGTTGATGGCGAGAATGAGGTCTTCCTGCAGCCAGCGGCCCAGGGGCACCGGGCGCCGGGCATTTACCTCCAACGCCGACTGCACCTGCTCGGCAAGCGATCGCTCGAGCAACGCCATCGGCGGCAACGTCTCTTCTACACCGGCCTGCTCAGCAACCTGGGTGCTGATCGCCGACTCGGCTGCAACCTCGCCGGCGTGCTCATCAGCGAACTCCTCAGCTTCCGGGAGCAGCTTGATGCCATCCGCATCGATGACCACGCTGTTGCTGAGCAGCACGGCGCGCAGGATCGTGTTCCGGAGCTCCCGTACGTTGCCCGGCCAGTCATGCGCCAGCAGCAGCCGTTCGGCGTTGGCCGTGAAACCGCTGCACTTGCTCTGGTACTGCAGCGCGAACCGGGAAAGGAACGCATCTGCCAACGGCAGGATGTCGTCCGGACGTTCACGCAGCGGGTAGGCACGCAGCGGCACTACCTGCAGGCGGTAGTAGAGATCCCGGCGGAAGCGTCCGGCCGTTACCTCGTTCTTCAGCTCACGGTTGGTGGCAGCGACGATCCGTACATCCACCCGCCGAACCTCGTGACCGCCCACGGGTACGAACTCTCGCTCCTGGACAAACCGCAGCAGCTTGGCCTGGACGCCAAGCGGCAACTCACCGATCTCATCGAGGAACAGCGTGCCGCCGTCCGCCTGCACGATCCGCCCTTCTGATGCGGACTCGGCGCCGGTGTAGGCGCCTTTCACGTGACCGAACAGCTCGGCTTCGATCAGACCGTGGGAGATAGCGCCGCAATCCACAGTGACCATGGCCTGATCTGCTCGCGTGCTGTGCGCATGAATGCTGTGCGCCAGCATCTCCTTGCCGGTGCCGCTCTCGCCGATGATGAGCACGGTTGCGTCTGTCGGGGCGATGCGTTTGACCACCTGCATCTGCTCGACCATCTGCGCTGACTCGTAAATGGGACGGTGCGGGTTCATGGCCTCGCGCAGCCCCTGCACTTCGTCCCGCAGCTGCCGACTCTCCTGATCCTTCTCGCGAATCCAGCGCACGGACAGCTCTGCGCGCTCGAGCGCGATCGCCAGTTGGTTGGCCAGCGCCGAGAGAAACATCAGATCGGTTGAATCCAGATCCAGGTGGCTGCTGAGGCCGTCCAGCAGCAGGCAGCCCGTTGCCTTGCCCCCCGACATCAGGGGAACGGCATAGCGGGACTTCTCCCCGCGCGACTGACCATCAGCCTGGATCGACTCGATCTGTCGGGAACCGAGGGCGCTCCTGATCAGGCGTTGCTCCGTCGTGGTGAGTCGAAACGCCACGTCTGCCGTCCGACCTTCCTCGCTGTCGTGGCTTCGCACGCTGGTGGCGACCACATGCAGCGCTTCATCGACGTCCCGCTGGATCATCGCCAGTCGATCCGGCTTGAAGCGGTAGCCGAGCTTTTCGACGAAAGTCTGAGCCAGATCGTCCGGTTCCTGGGTCGTCGTGACCAGCGTCACCGCCTCCCAGAGCAGCAGCATGTTGCGATAGTCACGCTCGGAGTCGGTGGTGAATATCCCGTTCAGCGGATCGAAATGGTTGACCTTGCCGTCCATCTCCGAGCAGCCGTTGAGCTGGGTCTGCCCGCCACCCGACAGCTTGGCCTGATTCAGCGTGCGGTCGGCGAGCCGGACGATCTCATGTTTGTCCGGTTTCTCCTGGGCAAGGTACTGCTGATCCGTCACCGCACCGCCAATGGTGAACTCGAGCTCGAGCTTGCCGTTGAGGAAAGCCTGCCCTGTGAGCTGGCTGCGTATCTTGCTGGCGGTCTGACCGGCCTGCTCGAGATCAGTGGCCGGCAGCACGATGCTGAACGCAGCGCCGCCGTACCTGAAAACACCATCCGTTTCCCGAATGCAGCCTGCCAGGCGGTCGGCGATTTCCCGCACCGCCAGATCGCCCTGCTCCCTGCCAAACCGGTGATTGACCATCACGAAGTCGTCCGGATTGACCAGCAACAGGCTCAACGGCTGGCTGCTTTCCTTGGCGCCCGCCAGCGCACGGGAAAGGAAGGTCTCGAACTGACGCCTGCCGGGCAAGCGGGTGATGGGGTCATGCAGCGAGCGGCTCAGATGATAGGCCTGCCAGGCAAGACGGGTAGACAGCGAGATGAACCGGGCCAGCCAGCGTTGCTCCCCCTCCGCCAGGTCAGCGTCGTTGCCGAATCCTTCCAGCAGGTGGCCGAGCACATCAGCCGACTTCGGCTCGGCAAGGCCGATCCACAGCTTGCCATCCAGCTCCGGCGCGCTGCGTACGACCGGCGTCGCCCGCCGCTCACCGAGCTCGATCTGAGTTTGCTCAGGACGTGGCAACACGTGCGTCAGGGGAATGCAGATGAGCTGGCAGTCCGGATCCGAGCTCGGCTGCTGCCGGATGTCCGTCACCACACCGCCAGCTGCGCCAAGATGATCCGACAGGTAGGCCCAGGCTGTGGCCGCATCTTCGAACTCGGGCACCGACGACTCGCCGCAGGCGGCAAGCAGCAGGTTCTCGGGCTCCAGCGGCTCCAGATGCAACACCACCACGCTGCCTGAGGCCTCAGACAGATCCCTGATGTAGGCCGCGAACTCCTCGAGCAGAGAAGGCACGGTGTTCATTGTGCGTATAGCCATGGGTGAGGCGAGTTCCTTTCGCCTGGCGACCGCAGAAGTCTAGCGACCGGCCCGTGCAGGGCTGGGAAGCGAGTCAAAAATGTGGCGCGCTGATGGTGCCAGGGAGGCTGATTGTGTGATCGAGCTCACACTTCACCCGAGCGGGTCGAGCTGCGTTGCGCAGACCGACCTACTCCTCCTCGTCCAGCACTTCCAGGTCAACCGGCTCCGTCTCTTCCAGCTCGATGTCGTCGTTCACCGAGAACGCCTGCGTCGAGTTGGAGTACAGAGGATCGACATTGTTGACCAGGTCAGCCCAGAGGTAACCATCGGCCCAGAGGTAGCCGTCGGCCCAGAGGTAACCGTCGGCCCAGAGGTAGCCGTCGGCCCAGAGGTAACCGTCCGCCCAGAGGTAACCGTCGGCCCAGAGGTATCCGTCGGCATGCATGTAGCCATCGGCCCAGAGATAGCCATCTTCCCAGACGTGCTTGTTGGCCCACTCATCACCACCCCAGAGGCGGGCGGTGTCTTCGATGAGGATCACCTCACCTTCTTCCGAGCGCGCCATCAGCGGCGACAGCGCCTCACCCTGCACGTGATCATTGGACTTGAGCGCTTTCTGCACATCGAGCACACCGGCGCCGGTCGCCGTCGCGTCCTGGTCGCCCTTGATCTTGCGGGCCGTTTTCATGAGTCGAGCCTTGACCGTTGCCGGAGACAGATCCGGATCCTGAGTCAGCATCAGGGCAACAGTGCCTGAAACGATGGCGGCGGCCATGCTGGTGCCGGAGAGCTCCAGGTAATAGTCCTTGCAGGAGCGGCGACAGATTCGCTGCTCACCGAGTTGGGCGGAGAGATGGGTGTACTTGCTGTTTGCGGCAACCACCTTGTTGCCCGGCGCCACCAGATCCGGCTTCAGCACGTGGTCGCGCAGCGTCGGCCCGCGCGAAGAGTAGCTGGACACGCGATCATCGACTCGCGACTTCTTGCCGCCATCGGTGAGCGACCCAACGGTGATCACCTTGCGGCTGTTGCCCGGGCTGGTGACGGTGAAGTGGCCGTCCCGGCCGAGGTTGCCCGCCGAAACCACAACGACGAACCCAGCATCCCAGACGGCTTCCGTCGCGAGCACCAGCGGATCGGTGGTGTTGCTCTCGTCGATCGACTTGCCGAGCGACATGTTGACGACCCGGACGTTGCTCTGAGCGCCGTTGTCGAGCAGCCACTGCAGCGCGGCCAGGACGTTGCCAACGGTGCCGTAGCCGTTGCCGTTCAGCACTTTGAGCGACAGCACGTAGCCTTCTTCAGCAACGCCTTCGAAGACGTTTCTGGAGCGCCGGCCATCACCGACCGCGGCGCCGGCAACGTGCGTGCCATGGCCAAACGGATCGAACGTCGGCGTTCGGTGGTCGTCCTCAGTCATCGGCTCCGCCACGCAGGCGTCTGCCGAGACGGCACCAGAGAGGCAGTCATATCGGCCGCTGACCCGCAGGTCGTCGTGCTCATTAATGCCGCTATCGAGCACCGCGATGGTCGCATCCGAACCCACTCGCGGCAGCTTCCTGTGGTCGGTGCCGCCCCTGCGGCTTTGCGGCACGTTAGCCGCAGCGCGCGATGCCACCGAGCTCGCCTTTACCGGCTCGTTCAGAGAAAGGTGAGAGATGCCTTCGATACCGGCCAGCTCGAGAATCCGGGCAGAGGGGATGGAGATCTCGATCATCTTCAGCGAGCGGAAGTCCCGCTTCACGGTCGCCCCGGCATCGATCAGCCTGGCCAAGTCGACTTCAGAGTAGGCAACGATCAGCTCAGCCGTTTCCTGTTGGCCGGCTTCGGCCAGCGCAGCGACCGCATCGCTCATGGTTGCCTCAGCACGCACGACAGGCGCTGCCGCGCTCTTCTGCTCCGGCTGTGGGCTCAGCTTGCGTTCCGGCACCGCGGCCTGTTGCTGGATCACCGGCAACGGCTGGATTGCCTCAGTGGCAGCTTTCGGCTCCGCCTGCGAGCCAAACTGATGCCAAGCCACCAGCGCGGCGGCTCCAAGAACAACGGCCCAAATCTGTACTGCTGACCTGTTCATCTGCTTTCCCTAACTGTCCGAAACGGACTTCCTTCGCCTTTTTAAACAGCAGGTGGCGTGCCAGGGTTAGTGACAGATCAGTCAGGCACTGACTTTTTTTAGCAATTTCAGAGTGTTAGCTGATGTAAGAGCAATATGCCTGCAGCCTTACATCGGTAAAGCGGAAATAGCGGCGCGGCAAAACAGAAAAATTCGGCGCGATCGACGGAAAGAATTGCGCACCAGGTCCAAAATTTCGGTGACTGGCTTCACGGTGGTCGTGGGAGTAGTGCGCACCGATTGCGCGGAGTTCGTCACTTTTTTACCGCAGGCCGATCGGGAGCGTCGCGCGGCGTCAGCATGGCATGGGTCCCTTTCAGGGGAAATTCAGGTAATATCCGCAACCGCTCGGGGCGTAGCGCAGTCTGGTAGCGCACTTGACTGGGGGTCAAGTGGTCGCAGGTTCAAATCCTGCCGTCCCGACCAAAAACCCCTTTTTAGTTCACTCAGTTAGAGGCGGCTGGGTGCCTCTCTTATTCCTATTCCTGGTCGACTGGTAGGATATTGGTAGGGTTTTGAGTTGTGGAAATCCTACCATCGCTGCAGGCACCGCCAATGTCTGGGTGAGAGCTCTAAGGTGCGTCACTGGTCAAGCGTCGAGACCTTGAGCAGCCTTGCCTGCGTTCTGATGAACTGATCGTGCCAGTGTTTTCTGTCAGCCGGCTTTTTGGCGATCCCGGCCAGCATCATGGAAACGGTTGCTTCTGTTTCAAGTCTGAACTGCTGATCTGTCACCTGCTGCGTAACCCAGCGCTGCAGTAAACCCAGGTATGCATTCCTGATGGTGTGCGCCACGAGTACAGTGCTCACCGCCGCGTCAATCTGTCCCTGATCTGCGGCATCTTTCAGTCCGTCTTCCCATAAGTTGAGCCAATCCGCCGCATCCTGGGTTTCCGGGGCTGACCCCGGGGCCAGCTTCAACAGGGTCGAGAGAACCGGGCGATACAGGGTTGCATCACTGATGTACCGTTCGACCCGGCTCATGGCAAATGCCATGGATTTTGTGAGCCCATCACCACGATCAGCGCTACCGTTCCACGAAACAGCTGCTTCCAGGGCGTGTTCGGGGTCCAGTACCGCGGCAAGGACACCGGCCTTGGACTGAAAGTAGCTGTAGGGCGTGACCAGTGCGACCCCGGCGCGTTCTGCCAGCTCCGGCATCGTGAAGTCTGCGTGGCCATGCTTCAGGATCAGCCAGGTAGCAGCTTCTATGATCTGCGCTTTCTTGCGTTCCTTGTTCTGGGCTCGCTTCGACACGTTCGGGAGATCTCGCGTATTACCGCCGGTCGGTACCGACCAGTACAACAGCCATCCGGCAGTGCTCCTCGACACGCCAGGCATGGCGGGTACCATTCTGCACGAACACGTCACCTGCCGTCAGTTCCACCTGCTCACCGTCGTCGAGTTCGAGCTTGATGTTCCCTGAGATGATCACGCCATAGTCGACGCTGTCTGTTGTGTGCATGCCGGGGTCGTCCTGCTCCATGTGACTGGCAACACCGGGTAGCTGGGAAATAAACGCTTCGAGTTCCTCCGGTGATGGCGCGTCCGCCGCGTCCCTCGGTTTGAAATCCAGGACCCTGAACATTGACTGGTTCGTGTCTGGAAACACGTTATGCACATCGGCGGTGTATTGTTCTCTCGATTTGTCAGCTGACGTGTCGACCGGGATCTTGTCGTCGGCATGTGTGGCCCAGATTTCGTACCAATCAACGATCGGGGAGCCCACCGTGACTGCCTCGGATTCAACTTTGAAGAATACGGATTTGCCCTGTCCATCATGGCCGGTGATGACTTTTTTCATTGTAACGCTCCAGTGGTGTCTTCAACTGATTGCGCAAAATAACATAATGAATTATGGTTTTCAAAAATGCATAATGAATTATGCTTTGTCTAACAAGGAGAGTGCCATGGAAAAGACTGTTATCCGCAATGCTTATGTCGCATCGCAGGACCCCCTGATCGGCAACCAGGCAGATCTGGACATTCTGATTGAAGGCAATCGGATCGCGGCGGTGGGTCGCGATCTTGAGGTGGGAGATGCCGCAGTCGTCGATGCCACCGGCTGTATTGTTATGCCGGGTTTTGTTGATGCCCATCGCCATATCTGGCAGGGCGCCATCCGTGGCGTGTGCGCTGACTGGTCAATCATGGACTACGCAACACGCATCAGGATGAACGCGGCACGATTCTTTACGCCGGAGGATATGTATGCCGCGCAGTTGCAGGGGAGTCTGGAGGCTCTCAACGCCGGTGTGACCACGCTGACCGATTACTGTCACAATATTCTGACGCCGGACCACGCCCATGAGGCGATCCGTGGCAGTGCGGAGTCAGGTATGCGTGCCGTATGGAACTACGGCTTTAATTTCCCGCCGTCCGAGTCCCCTCACTTTAAGTCGCTGGATCAACGCGTCGGTTTCCTGGATGAGATCGCGGCGGGATATTTTTCCTCACCGGATAACCTGTTAACGCTCGGCGTTGCGCCTGAAGAAGCCACGTTCGCCGGCTCACCGGAGGCACTGGACCGTCAGATCAATGCCGCGCGCAACGTCGGTGCGCGTATGTTCTGGCACGCCAACGGCGGTACCACGCCCGAAGGCCAGGCACCGCGAGACGTGGCCGCGCTGGCAGAGCGGGATATGCTGGGCGGCGACATCACGTTTGTCCACATGGCAGCGACAGAACCGGATGAATGGCAGATGCTGGCAGATGCCGGTGCGTCGGTTGCCTTCACACCGGAAACGGAACTACAGATGGGCATGATGTGGCCAAGCAGCATCACGGCGAGAGAGTACGGTGTGAACCAGGCCTACGGGACCGACATCGTCTCCAACAATTCGGCCGACATGTTCACGGCACTGCGGCTTGGTCTGCAGGCAGTCCGGGGCCGAGTGCTCGAACTGGAAGGAGCAATGGAGACCGGTGTGCCCGTTACCTGTCAGGAAGTCCTGGCCTGGGGAACAATTGATGCCGCGAAAGCGCTTGGCCTCGACTCGGTCATCGGCAGCATAACGCCGGGCAAGCGGGCAGATCTGGTGCTGCTGCGCGGCGATACCATTACCCTCGCGGGATGGGATCGATCCAATGTTGCGGGCGCTATCGTCATGCAGGCGCAGTCAACCGACGTGGATACGGTCTGGGTTGACGGCAGAGTCGTTAAAAAAGATGGTCAGCTCGTGGCTGATACAAAGAGACCCTGTGCCTTGCTTGAGGCGGCCAGTGAGCGCCTGCACGAGAAGATTTCAGCCGCAGGGGGCTTCGCGCTGTCGGAGGCGCAAGCTTTCGGTCGCATTATGGCGGTCGCGGGCAGTGAGCATGGCGAGTACGTATTTGACAATGAAGTCGTTTGAAACCGGGTTGGCGATACATGTGGGGTCAGAGTACCTACTCTGACCCATTACTTTCTGACCCCATTACTTATCTTCCAGCAGCAGTAACAGGATTTGTTGAAGGGTCGGCGATATGAATCTTCGAGAACACATTGATCAGAGTTACCGGGCGTCGGTTGCCGGGATGGATATTCCCTGGATGCTCGGGCAGTGGGCGGAGAAGCAGCCGGAAAAGATCTGCCTGATCTGGCGACCGTTCACTGGTGAGCAGCAGTCCTGGACCTACCGTGAACTGTTCGATGCGGCACGCCGATTGGCGGCCGGTCTGAAGAACAGGGGCGTGAACACTGGCGACTTTGTCTTCATCCACATGGATAACTCGCCGGAGTTCATCATCAGCTGGTACGGCTGTGCCATGCTGGGTGCGGTGGCGGTGTCGACCAACACGCGGTGTGTCGCCCGGGATCTCAGCTACTTCGAGGAAGTGGTTGAACCTGTGTGTGCCCTGACCCAGCCGAAGTATGCCGAGCTGATCAGGGCGTCATGTTCCCACCTGAGGTTTATTGCCGTCACCGACACGGATTCCGGTGAACCGCGGGAAGATGTCGACGAGATCATCAGTTCGATCGATGCGATACCCTTCGATGAGCTGCCCGGTAACAAGCCCATTGACCTGTCTCGACCTGACCCGGCACGCAACCTCAGCGTTCAGTTTACGTCCGGCACCACCTCAAGACCGAAAGCGGTGCTCTGGACCCATGGCAACGGTATCTGGGCAGGCAAGACATCGGCCCAGCACTATCGCCTGCGCGAAGACGATATCACGCTCATTTACATGCCCCTCTTCCACACCAACGCCCAGGGCTACTCGATGCTGTCGACTCACTGGTCCGGCGGGACCATCGTCGTCCAGCCGAAGTTCTCTGCGTCACGATACTGGCAGGTGATCATGGAGCACGGTGTTACCTGGGCATCGATGATCCCATTTGCCATCAAAGCAATTGCCGGGCAGCCGGTACCTGACCACAAGATGCGGCTCTGGAGCCTGGGTGCACGTGTGCCGGAAATGGAAGCGATGTTTGGTGTAGCGACGCTCGGGCTGTGGGGCATGACTGAAACACTGACCCAGGGGACCGTGGCGGACCCGGATCACCTGGGCCCGCCCGGAACGATCGGGCGCGCTGCACCCGGTTACGAGATTGAGTTACGCAGGCCCGATGGCTCGCTGTGCGGGCCGGGAGAACAAGGCCATCTCTACATCCGGGGAGTTCGGGGCGTCAGCCTCTTCAAGGAGTACTACCGGAATCCGGAAGCGAATGAATCATCATTCGATGAAAACGGTTTCTTTGATACAGGCGATATCGTCAGGTCTGATGAGGATGGCTGGCTGTATTTCTGTGATCGGGACAAGGACATGCTCAAGGTTGGTGTCGAAAATGTCGCGGCCTCCGAAATTGAAACGGTCGTCATGCAGACCGGTCTCGTCGGTGAGTGCGCTGTTGTCGGCCAGAAACACCACATGCTCGACGAGGTGCCGGTCGTGTTTGTCATCCCCAGTCCGACGGGAGCAGCGCTCGGTTCGGATGAACTCGAACAGAAGATCATTGGGCACTGCAGAGTCAATCTGCCCGACTTCAAGGTCGTGCGGAGCGTGCACGTGGTGGAGGAACTGCCCCGCTCAACCCTTGAGAAGATCGCCAAAAACGTACTGAGAGATCGATTGCCCGCGATTGAGGAATGAGTCGGGCATTAGCATTACACGAGAATCTATCAGGAGAATAAAATATGAAGAGAGTGGTTACAGGTCACAATGAAGTCGGCGGTTAAACACCCTTGTTGCCGTTGCCAGAGCGCTATCAACAACGCTCTGGTGACGATCTCTCGATTGCTTACTCGTCACCAATCTGGTGCTCCACATGAAATATGATTTACGCATTCTGCTGCTCCTCTTGGCAGCTTTCTCAGTACCTGTATTTGCCGCAGGTGAATTGCCTCAGAAAAGATGTGACAGCGTCTATAAACTGAGCGATGCCTTTAATGCCATCGAGCCCGGTGTGCTGATTCCTGCAGTGGGTGAAATCCCGGAACATTGTCGCGTACGCGGTGTTATAGATGGCACTATCCGGTTTGAACTGAGTATGCCGATTGAGGGATGGCAGGGCAGGTTCCTGTTTCTGGCACCGGGTGGCCTGGCCGGTGTGATTGGCGATACGCGGGGCATGCTGAAGGAGGGCTTTGCCCAATCGACCACTGATTCCGGGCATGAAGGTCCGAACGACCCATCATTCTATCGTGACGATCACGCCAAGATTAACTTTGGCTTTCGCTCAAATCATCTGACCACGGTTCTGTCAAAGAAAATTATCGCAGCCTTTTATGGCAAAGAAGTTGAGTACGCCTACCTGTGGGGATGCTCCAAGGGTGGTCACGGTGCGTTGATGGAAGCATTGAGGTTTCCGGATGACTTCGACGGCATCATCGCCGGTGCACCTGCTGTTAACCTCGTCACTGATCTACCGGCTTTTGCCATTCAAAACAGCAGACTGCAGAAGAAGCATCGGTTAACCAGGGAGTCAGCGGAGATTCTGGATGCCAACAGCCGACGTGCCTGTGATCTCCTGGATGGAGCAGAAGACGGCATTATTTCTAATCCAAAAAAATGCACGCTGGAGTTGCTGGCGCTGGATGATCTGGAATGTTCGCCGGGTCAGACAGCAGATTGCCTGACAGCAGGGCAGATTGAATTTGCTGAAGCCATCTACACCGGCATCAAGGATGACGACGGCAATGTGGTTGTGCCGGGTGTTTACCCGGGTGCGGAATCCGGCGGTGATTTCGAGCTCTGGATTACAGGTCCGGTGCCATTTTTGCCCGAGGGTATGGCGGCAAATGACCTGACAGGTGACGTTCTGACCAACATCATGCATCGTGATCCGGAATTTGACCTGGACAACTTTGATATCACTCGGGACAGAGACAGGGTGCTGGATATAACCGCTACGGTTTCGTTACCGAAGCCGGACCTGTCGGGCTTTATGGAGAGCGGCGGTAAACTGATCGTCTATAACGGCTGGCATGATCACCCCTGTCGTGCAGCTGAGCTTGAGGCTTTTTACGCCGAAGCCCAGGACATCAATGGCCGCGAGGCCCTGGATGAGCATATGCGGGTCTTCATGGTGCCGGGTATGGTGCACTGTGTCGGCGGACCCGGTGCCTGGGCTGCAGACTACTATGCAGCGATCATCGACTGGGTTGAAAACGACAAAAAGCCGGAACGGATTCTTGGTGAACACCCCGGAGAGTTCACCTTCCTGGAAGCGTTCAGTAATGCCGGTGGTGCCAACTGGCATGAAGGTGTGATGGCTCTTGGCGCCGAAATTAAGCCGGATCGAAAACAATTTTCCCGACCTTTGTGTCCGTATCCGGCCTATGCCAGGTACGACGGTAAGGGCGATATCAATGAGGCGGCGAGTTTCGACTGCGTTGTCGATTAACTACTTGGAGTAATGGGGTCAGAGTAGTTACTCTGACCCCACCGCCGGCGGTTGTTGCTATCACCGCTCTTGGGGTCAATTGGTTGCATCCGTGGCACGGCGCACCTACCCGGCCAGATTTAATCCTGCCGTCCCGACCATCTTCTGACTGTCCACCCCGACGCATCTGATTCATGATGGTGTCCACATGATGTGCTGGGTCTGGGCGGCAACGATGTCCTTGAGGATTTTCAGCACTTCTAGGCGTTTAATTTTTTTCGGATTAGATCGAGCAGAGACATATGAAGGACTTTTCAGGCAAGACCGCGGTGATCACGGGAGCCGGATCCGGCATGGGCAGGTACCTCGCTGTTCTGCTTGCGAAGGCAGGTGCAAATGTTGCGATCTGCGACATCAATCCGGACACCCTGGCGGGCACCGCCGCCATGGTCCGTCAATACAACGTGCGACTCTCCAGTCACACAGTAGACATGGGCGATATGGATCAGGTTGAAGCGCTACCAGAAGCCGTGATCGAGCAGCACGGTTCGGTGGACCTGGTGTTCAACAACGCCGGTGTCACGATGGGCTCAACCTTTGCGGGCATGTCGGAGGATGACTGGGATTGGGTGATGAACATCAACCTCAACGGTGTTGTGAAATCCACACGCGCCTTTCTGCCTTATCTCCAGGATCGTCCAGAGGCAGTGCTCGTCAACACCTCCTCCATATTCGGCATGATCGCCGTGCCCGGTCAGTCGGTGTACCACGCGACCAAGTTCGCAGTGCGTGGCTTCACGGAGAGTCTGGCGAAAGAGTTCAAAGACAGTTCGGTGCAGGTGCACTGCGTGCACCCAGGCCATGTAGGGACAAACATCATTTCCAATTCCCGGTTTAACGACGAAGATCAGCCGGCATTGGGCGGTGGCAACCTTGATCGAAACAAGATGGAAGAGTTCTTCCGCACCAAGGGTATGCATCCAAGTAAGGCGGCAGACATCATCCTGAACGGCGTTAAACGCAACAAGCGCAGGATCTTCATCGGGCTGGACGCGAAGCTGATTGATCTGGCCCAGCGGATCTCACCCATGCACTACCACTGGTTTTTGCCGGTTATCTCCCTGCCCCTTTCGCTCCTGCGCAACAAACAAGGTCTGAAAGACCTGCCCGAGGAACCGGCCACGAGTTAGCCATGCTACTGGGCATGAAAGGATCAAGCAGCGTCGAATTCCCTGACATTTCCGAGATCCACTTCCTTGGCAGCCTCTTCGAGGTCATAACTCGTCTGCAGATTCAGCCAGAACTCTGGTGAAGTACCGAAGTACTTAGCGAGGCGCAAAGCAGAGTTGGCAGTGATTGAGCGTTTTCCATGCACAATTTCGTTGATTGCCCTTGGCGACATACCAATCTCTCGCCCCAATCGATTCTGGCTGATGCCAAATTCCTTGAGGAACTCCTCGAGTAGAATTTCACCAGGATGTATGTTCTCTAACATGATGCACCTTAGTGGTAGTCCACAATCTCCACGTCACTGGCAGAGTTGTCTTTCCAAACGAAACAAACTCGCCACTGATCATTGATTCGAATGCTGTGTTGTCCACGACGATCGCCCTTCAGTTTTTCCAGGCGATTGGACGGTGGAATTCTAAGGTCATCAATCCTGGACATCACAGTTGCCCTCATGGGTTACTGGTTAGATGGTTTACAGATCGTACCGGAGACGTGGATTACAGTTCGCAGGTGCGACGTGCACTCACGTCGACGTGAAAGAGAGTAATCGTCTCTTACGCCGCGCTGCGCGCGCGCCGTGCCTTATCCAAGTCGTACGTTGCCTGAAGATTCATCCACATTTTTGGGGAAGTCCCCAACACATCGGCTAAGTCCAAAGCTGCCTCTGCAGTAACTCCTCTTTTTCCGCGAATGAGTTCATTTAATCTCGCGCGTGTCCATCCGATCTTGTCAGCAAACGCTGTCTGGGTCATACCCAATGGTTCAAGAAATTCTTCCATAAGAATTTCACCCGGATGGAATGGATTTTTAGGTTGCTTGCTCACGCCTCACCTCAACTAATGATAGTCAACTATCTCTACGTCCATAGCCTGTCCGCTTTGCCAACGAAACACGACACGCCATTGATCGTTGATCCGGATCGAATGAAGTCCTTTTCTGTTGCCTCTGAGAGCTTCAAGTCGATTGCCTGGAGGTACTCGAAGGTCCTTTAATTCGGCAGCGTCATGCAGATAAAGAAGCTTCCTTCTGGCGACTCGGCGTAGTTCTTGCGGGAACGCCCTTGTGGCTCGACTGCTCTTGTCATAGAAAAGATCTTCTGCAAGCCGGTTCCCGAACGATTCGATCATGTTCCTAGGTTATCGGAAATCGATAACTTCGTCAAAGATATGATGACAATGATCGAGGCTCAGAAAAAGATCATCCATGTTGCAAATCCTGTTGCAATGATGTCCAACAATCAGAGGTTCTGAGAGCCGCGGTCTTGCGTGCGAGTATTCAAGTCATTGTTGTAGCTTGTTGTGAAGTCCCTGAGTGGCTTCATCAAAGATCGAGTATCCTCCACGATTTCGATCTACCCATGGAGAAATCTAGAGTGCAGTTTGATGACGTGCTGCTCGGACGCCGCAGCATTCGCGGTTACAAGCCCGATCCCGTACCCAAGGCCCTGATCAAGGAAATCCTGACCCTGGCGATGCGTTCACCCTCATCGATGAACACCCAGCCATGGAATTTCACGGTCGTCTCCGGCGAAGTCCTCGACCGAATTCGAGCCGGCAACACAGAGCGAAATCTTGCCGGGGTACCGCACTCTCGAGAGTTCCGCATCGGCCAGCCATTCGCCGGAGAGCACCGCGACCGCCAGGTTGGCGTCGCCAAGCAGCTGTTCGGTGCTATGGGCATCGCGCGCGAAGACAAAGAGGGGCGCCAGGATTGGGTGTTGCGCGGTTTCCGTCAATTCGACGCGCCGGTGTGTGTGATCATCACGTACGATCGCGTGCTGGCGGACAGCGATGACACGCCCTTCGATTGTGGCGCAGTCACAACCGCACTGGTGAACGCAGCCTGGTCGCGCGGCCTGGGTGCTGTGATCAACAGCCAGGGCATCATGCAGTCGCCGGTGGTTCGGGAGCATGCGCAGATTCCTGAAGACCAGGTGATCATGAAGGCTGTTGCGCTCGGCTGGCCGGATGAGAGCTTCCCGGCCAACGCGGTGGTTTCGGAACGCAAAAGCGTCGATGAAGCTGCCCGCTTCCTGGGTTTCGACGAGTAGGCAATCCTCCCGTCTGATGCGCGGTTGAGAGGTACAATGGTGCTCCCAACGCCTGGGTGAGCAGCCGCATGTACCACGACTCTTACGACCAGCCCCTGAGCACGGCCAGCGAAGCCGCGGCCCATGCCTTCGACGCTGCTGCGGACAGCCTGCTGGCCGGGGTCGGCAATCCTCTGGCCGCCGCCGATGCCGTCCTTGAGAAGGACCCCGACTTTGCGCTCGGCCACAGCACCAGGGCGTCCGCATTGATGCTGGCAGGTCGAATACCGGATGCCCGGGAGGCTGCCGCGCGGGCTGTCGAGCTCGCCGCCAACGCCACCCGTCGCGAGCAGCAACATGTGGCCATCACTCAGCAGATCATGGCCGGGCGGCGGGATGACGCGCTGGCTCTGATCAAAGAACACATCGAAGACTTTCCGCGGGATGCACTGGCCATCGATCCGGCAGCAGGCGTCTTTGGCCTGATCGGCTTCAGCGGTCGGCAGAACCGGGAGCAGGAGCAGCTTGCGTTACTCGAACCTCTCGCGCCCCACTACAGCGATGACTGGTGGTATCAACAGTCACTGGCCTTTGCGCTGCTGGAATACGATCAGGCCCGGGAAAGCCTGCCGCTGGTCGAAGCAGCACTGGCAACCCGACCCGACAGCGGTCACGTGGCGCACATCTGGGTGCATGCGAAGTTCGAGGCTGGCGAGCACGCTGAAGCGATGGCCTGGCTCAATGACTGGGTTCCGAGCTTTCAGCCCGACGGCATCATGTACTGCCATCTCTGGTGGCACCTGGCGCTCTTTCATCTGCTCGAAGGGAACTTCGATGCGATGTGGAAGGTTCACGATGCGCATTGCCAGGAAGGTCAGTCAGAGAGCCCGTCGATCAATCTCTTTACCGACGGTGTGGCCCTGGCCTGGCGGGCCTGGATGGCTGGCGACGAGCGCTCGATGGAACGACTGGAGCATCTGAGAGAACTGGGAGAACGCTATTTCCCACGCCCGGGCATATTCGTCGACGTGCACCGCGCAGCCTGTCTCGCCGCGCTCGAGGACTGGCCGGCGCTGGAGGAGTTTCGGGAAGGTTGCCGGGTGACCGCCGAGAAAGGCTTCCTCACCACCGGCAACGTGGTGTTCGAACTGGCCGATGGCTTCGAGGCGTTTGCTAAAGAGAACTGGTCAGAAGCGCACAGCGTTCTCTCAAAGGCCTTGCCTTCGGTGGTCCGCATCGGCGGCAGCCGCGCTCAGCGCAGGCTGGTTGATGAGACGATCGCAGCCGCAGAGCGGCGCCTCCGATAAGCTGACGAGGGGAAGACATGACTGCACCACTTGCGGGAGTAAAGGTTCTGGAGGTCGCAAGCTGGCTCGCCGCGCCCAACTGTGCCGCCCTGATGTCGGACATGGGCGCCGAGGTCATCAAGGTGGAGCCACCCGGCGGCGATACCTACCGGCGTATGTACGATGCCCTGCTCGGTCCGAACTCAGTGCATCCGTCGTACCAGCTCGACAACCGGGGCAAGCGCGGGATCTGCATCAACCTTGAAGATCCGGCAGGGCCGGAGCTGGTCCGAGAGCTGGCCAGCGACGCTGATGTCTTCCTCACCAACCTGACCCGCCCGCGGCTGGAGAAGTATGGCCTGACCGATACGGACATCCATGCGATCTACCCCCAGGCAATTTATGCGGTGCTTTCCGGCTACGGCACCGATGGGCCGGATAGCGAGCGCCAGGCATTCGATCAGACAGCCTTCTGGGCACGCACCGGCGCCATGTCCATGTTTGGTGATCGTGATGGCATCCCCCTGTTGTCTCGCGGCGGCTACGGTGACCGGATGACTTCCCTCAACATGCTCACATCGATCCTCGCCGCGCTACGCATCCGGGATCAGACTGGCGAGGGCCAGTATGTTGAGGTGACGCTGCAGCGAACCGGCCTCTGGGCCATGGCAAGTGATACCGTTCAAGCACTTCACGACCGGGTGCCCGCGGAAAAGACCAGCCAGGCGGAGCCACCCAACCCTATCTGGAACTACTACCGCACGAAAGATGATCGCTGGTTTGCGCTGGTGATGCCGATGCCGCTCCTGTACTGGCCGAAGTTCTGCGACATGCTCGGCCGGGAAGACTGGAAGCAGGATGAGCGCTACCAGACCGTGCTCGGCCTGATGGAGCACGGCAAGGCGCTGGTGCCGGAACTGATTGAGCTTTTCGCGAGCCAGGACCTGGAGCACTGGCGGAAAAGACTGGATGCCGCCGGGCTCATCTGGGAACCGGTGGCGCTGACCACCGAGGTCATCGAAGACCCGGCGCTACGGGAGCGTGACGCTTTTTCACTGGTGGTGCACGAACGGGCAGGTGCGATGGAAATACTCTCGGCGCCGTTCCACATCCGCGACGCCGATGTTGCCGTGAAAGGCCCTGCACCCGACGCCGGTCAGCACACCTGGGAGGTGCTGGCTGAACGAGGATTGAGCGAAGACGATCTGCAGTCGCTCATCGAGCGCGGGGTCATCAGCCAGTTCACGGCCACTGACGAGGACGACGCATGAGCCTCGATGAGATGGTGCGGGGCGAAGCACCAACCCTCTGCCTGCCGCATCAGTGCGAGTTCCTGTCGGACTCCTGGCTCGAGCGTGCGAAGGCATTTCTGGAGGGCGCCCTCCAGCGAGCAGATGCGCTACCTGCCTTCTGCCTGTCGGAAACGTTTCACAACGCGCCACCACACCTCGGAATGCCCGACAACGTCGCCGCCTGGTCCGTTCACTATGACGGCGAGCGACTAACTGTCAGCCGCGATTGTCCGCACACGCCCGACGTCGAAGTCAGCGGCGACTACCAGGCCGGCCTGCAGATGGCGCAGGCCGTGGGTGGTTTGTCGAGCGTGGCGATGGAGGAGGCGTTCCGCGAGGTTCGCCACTGGTTCGGCCCGACCGCCATCAGTGTCAAAGGCCGGTTCGCCGCTCCGGGCATTTCAGATCTTCTGGCCCTCATGCACGACCACCTGGCGAGAATGACGGTTGAAAACCCGGACATTGCCCATCGCGCGAAGGCGCTCAAGGTGGATCGCCACATCGCGGAAGTCGAAGCCAATGGCTACACGGTGATTGAAAACGCCATCAGCCCCGCGTTTGCAGATGAGGTGCGTACCGCCACCCTGAAAGCCCTGCTCCCCCATCACCACCACCAGCTGCAGTGGATGCTCTACCATGGCCAGGCGTTCGAGCAGCTGGTACAGAACCCACCCCTCATGGCGCTGATGGATGCCACGCTCGGCCGCGGCGCGGTGATCGCATCGATCAGCTCGATCCGTAAGGGCCCGGGCCCAGGTACCATCCCGATTCATACTGACTACTCTATGGTGCCGGAGCCATACCCGGACTTTGCCATGACCGGCGTTGGTGTCTGGGCGCTGGAAGACTGGAGCGAAGCCTCCGGGCCGACCTGGATCGTGCCAGGTTCTCACCGCGAGAAACGCGGCCCCAAGCGGGGCGAAGGCATGGACCGAGGCATTCCCATCGAAATGCCGAAAGGTTCCGTCGTGTATTTCACGCACGGCGTTTGGCACTGGCAGGGAGACCGAACTGAAGCCGGCGAGCGAGTCACCATCCATTCGCACTTCAATCGCGGCATCCTGCGCGGCCTCGAACCAAAACGGGTGGATCCACAGATGATGCACCGAAACCCGCCGCGACTCGGCGAGATGCTGGGTGAGGACGACTGGTTCGACAAGCTGGACGCCAACGGCCGGGACTATGTTCGCGCCGGACACATGGCTCGGCTGCAGGCATTTACCGATCAGCAGCTCGCCAGCCTTGGGGAGGTCCACGGCTGATATCTTTCTCTGAATCCAACTGGGCTCAGCTGCGCACGTGACTACCGGTAAGTCAGATCCAGATTTCGCTGCCGATGTGGTGGCGGACCTCTATCGCTATCGACCCAAGCAATATGGTGTCGTCGTGGCGATCGCACTGATCGGCGGGATATTCGGCGCGCATCGTTTCTACCTCGGAAAAGTCGCCTCCGGCCTCGCCATGATGCTCTCCGGAGGCGGTGGGCTGGTCTGGTGGATCGTCGATCTCATGCGGCTGCGCCAGATGGTCCAGCAGCACAACGACGAGGAAGCGCAACGAGAAGCCACCGGGATTCCGCCTCAGGGCATGGGGTTTCTGCCGCCCAGAGAAGAACTGGACATCGAGCGTCCGCCGAGTTGGGCGGAAAAACGCGGCAGCCGATCGAGACTCATCGGCAGCGCTTTGTTGCTCGGATTGATCGGTTTCACCCTCGGCGTCGTTTCTGGTGCTACCAGCGTCATCGAGCCCACCGTGACGCTCGTGGCCTTCGTCGTGGTCACGCTCACCGCGGCCCGGCTCCCGATCATGGACCAGATCCCCCTGCTGCGCGGCGTCACTCGCTGGAGCCATCGCCTGCGGCTCTACTACCACACCACCGACCCAGGCAATTTCTGGTTGCTGGCGCTGCGCCCGCTCACGGGCGTCTTCTACGCGCTCTGGATTCAGCGTACCCGAGCCGAAGTGCGCCTCTACCTGCAGATGGGTGTGGCCTTCGCGATCTGCTTCGCGCTGCTGGATGTGGCGGAAGCGCTCCAGCTTGGCTCTTTCTGGGCTGGCATTGGCCTGATGATCGGCGAGTTTGCCCAGACGCTGGTGTACACCTACGTGTTCGTCGCACCCGCGGGCGCCCTGCTGACGACCCAGCTGCTGTTGTCCCGTCGTGACTCGACCGTGTTGGGGCTGAGCGCAATAACGCTGGCGGCGGTCGCCGTGGGCTTACGCCTTGTTGGCGCAATCTGACCGCGATTCTCTATTGGCCATGTTTGCAGTACAGTCGCCATGGCATAGACACATCAGACCGATCGGAAAGGAAATTCCAGGAGACCACCATGAATTCAGGAAGCATCAACTGGCTACGCGTTCTGCGTCGCTCGCTGTGCGCCGTTGCTCTGGCCGGGTTGAGCCAGTTCGCTTACGCGCAGTCAGACTACGCGGCCGCTTGGGGACCCAGCGTCGGCTCAACGGCACCCTTGCTGTCCGCCCTTGACCAGGACGGCAACCAGCAGGACCTGGAGAGCCTCCGCGGCGCCAACGGCTTGCTGTTCGTCTTCAACCGTTCAGTCGATTGGTGACCATTCTGCATTCGTCAGTTCGTGAAACTGAATGATCTGAAAGACCAATTTGACGCTATCGGCGTGGGCATCGTCGGCATGACCTACGATACGCCGGAAATCATCAAAGCCTTCGACGAGAAATGGGAGATCAACTACCCGGTTCTAAAAGACGTCGATCGACAGCACGTGGAAGCTTGGGGCGTCCGCAATCAGGAGTACGGCCCCGGCACATTCGCCTACGGCGTTCCATACCCTGGCGTGGTGCTGATCTCTCCGGAAGGGGAGATCCTCGCCAAGTGGGCGGAGGAAGGCTACCGATCACGGGCAGACTGGTCGGAAGTCCTGGAAGAAGTTACCGCCATCGTGGGCGGCCCTTAGGCCGCCTTTCAGCTTCTGATCTCCGAGCGGACACCCATGAGCAAACTCAAAACAATCCTCAGCTGGGCCGGCATCGTCATCCTCGGGCTTGCCCATGGGATCCTCGAGGACATCATGTTTCTGCAGGTGCTGGTGGAGTACATGCCACCCAGCGTGGATCTCACCGGGAACCTGTTCTTCCTGTTCACGGTTCCACTTGCCCAGCTGATGGCCTTTGCCATCACCGGCACCATCGCCTGGCATTTCCTGGGCCTCAGGCAGCTACCCAGGCTCATCACTTTCTGGGCCTGCTGGATCGTCGCGAGAACCGTATTCCTGAACTTCGCTCAGAACCCACCGGCCGACATCGCGATCTACCTGGCGTGGATCACGCTGTGGTGCTTCCTCGTTGGCTTGTACGCCAGGTCGAAGACGCAAGCCGAGGGGGCAGCGGTCTGACGCCTGAGGTCGCCTGACGGATTCGACTCAGCCACTACTGAGGAAGGAAGCACCATGCCAGCGAACACTGGTCAAACCGCGCCAGATGACCTCTGGCTTACGGCGTTGGAAGAAGACGTTCTCGAGCCGGACCTGCCGATCATCGATCCGCACCACCACCTGTGGGTGCGCAGCGGCTACACCTACCTGCTACCGGAGCTCGCGCGTGATCTGGCCTCAGGCCACAACGTCGTGGCCACGGTGTTTGCTGAGTGCCATTCTATGTACCGGAAGGATGGCGCCGAAGCGCAACGCTCTCTGGGCGAAACCGAGTTTGTCCGCGGCCAGGCGGCGATGAGTGCCAGCGGTGAGTTCGGCAGCACCCGTGCTTGCGAGGTGATTTTCGGCAACGTAGATCTGACCCTGGGGGCTGCCGTTGAGAAACTGCTCGCGCAACACGTTGATGTATCGGGCGGACGATTCCGTGGCGTCCGACTTTCCTCCGGTTGGCATCCCCATGACGGCATCCAAAACGTCACCGAGCAGCCTGGTTTGCTGTTGGATCCACGCGTCGATGAAGCTGTCAGAGTGCTCAGCCGTATGGGGTTGTCGCTCGACTGCTGGCTTTACCACCCTCAGCTGGATGAGGTGGCGCAGCTTGCAGATTCCCATCCCGAGCTCACGATCGTTCTCAATCACGTTGGCAGCCCGATTCTGGGTGGGCCCTACCGAGGTAGGACGGACGAGGTGTTTAAGGAGTGGAAGGCAGCTATCGCCCGGATTGGCGAGCGCGACAACGTGTACGTGAAGCTTGGAGCCCTTCCTATCCGCATGCCGGGTTACGAAGGCGATCGTTCTCTGCCTCCGGGATCAGAGGAGGTGGCGGCCGCCTGGCGCCCCTGGATGGAAACCTGCATCGAAGCCTTCGGCCCAGCGAGATCAATGTATGAGTCGAATTTCCCAGTCCAGAAGCGCTGGTGCAGCTATCAGGTCTGCTGGAACGCTTTCAAGCTGATCTCTGCAGGCGCATCGCCCGAAGAAAAAGCAGACCTGTTTTCAGGCGCCGCAGCACGAGCCTATCGAATAGCGAGAACGCCTGACTAACCGGCAATTGTGGTCAGAGCCCGAGGAAGTCCCCGTAGTTCTTGCTGTAGAACCGATCCAGCTCCTCAGGCGTAGCCTCTACCTGACTGGGCTCAGGCGACGTTCATGAGCTCCAGCATGTTGCCGTAGTAGAACTTGTCCATGGTCTCCTGATCGCAACCGGGCATGTTGCGCTCGAACTTGCCGATGGGATCACCGGTGCCCTCGGGGTGGGGATAGTCGGACGCGAAGCAGAGCATGTCCGGCCCCACGTTATCGATGATCCAGCCCACCGGCTCATCCGGGAAGGGCGAGACCTTGATGTGGCGCTTGGCGGTTACCGAAGGCGCCTCTGGAAACTCCCGCCGACGCTTGAACATGTGCGCGGTGAAGTCCAGCTGATGCAGCCAGGACGGCAACCAGGTGGCAGCGTGCTCCATGCTGATCATGCGCAGATGCGGATGCCGCTCGAAGACGCCATCGAAAATCAGCGCAGACATGAAAAGCACGGCACTGCTGCCGATGTGGAGCAGGCCAACCTCTCCAGCAGGCGCATCGCCGCCCAGCGCCAATTCGGACTTGCCGTTGTTCTTGAAGCTCGGAGAGACGGCGTTGTACTCACCATTCGCGGCAACGTGAATGCCTGCCGGGATTCTCCGCTCGGCGAACCCGGCCCAGATCGGATCGAACTCCGGGTGGGTATAGGAAAGGCCGTCCGGGTCCGGCTCGTTGGTCGGCACCATGAAGGTGTAGCAGCCATCCGCGAAGCCCTGATCCATGATCTTCTTCGCCGTGTCCGGGCCCAGGTTCATCGGCAGGTACCCTACCCCTTTCAGCCGCTCATCGTGGGCACAGAAGTCGGCCATGGCCTTATTCAGAGTCATGGAAGTAGCCGCGAGAGCCTCGTCCGTCGCCGCATGCACCGTCTGGTGAAACGAGAACGTGGGCAGCACCCACTGCATCTCAAAACCGAGAAGATCCAGGGTGTGTGAGCGCTCCTTCGGGTCGAAGGCGCCAAGGCGGTTCCAGCCACTCTTGGTGTTGTCCAGCAGCGATGCTTCGAACTTCGCCATGGTCTCGGGATTCCCCTGCCGCTTGGCAAACAGCTCGCGGCCCCGATCCAGACCTGCCTGGACCACCGGCAGGCCCTTCTGATCATGCATTGAGGGCACCAGCGCCTCGTGCTCCGGCCGCGCGGCATTGTGCAGAAAGTCATCCAGTTCGATGAGGTGGGAATCGACGTCGATGATGCGACGATGCGCTGCGTAGGTCATGGTCCGGTCTCCTCTCGAGGCTCGTATTTAAGCCACTCTAAAATAGACCTTCTATTTAAGGGCGTCAACAATAAGCGCATAATCTACCTATGAATACCTCCCGCGCACGAACCCGGCTGTCCCCTGACGCCAGACGAACCCAGCTGCTCGACACTGCCAAGGAGATGGTCATTGAGAGCGGTTTGCAGGCTTTCACCATGGAAGGTCTGGCCAGACAGGCCGGGGTGTCCGCCCCGCTCGTGTACAACTACTTCGACGGCCGGCCGCAGCTGCTCCAGGAGCTGCTGATCCGGGAGTATCATCAGTTCGTGGACGCAACCACCGAAGCGCTGCGTGATGCGCAGAACTTCGAAGACATCGTGCGCATCTCCGTCACCAGCAATTTTGACCACCACGCACCCGGCAACATCCTGCCGCTGTTGCAGTCGCAACCGGAAATCGCTGAGGCGATAAAAAGGGATCAGCAGCGCATCGGCCAGCGAAACGCCAAATTCCTGGTGCAGTCAGCGGCAGACCACTATCAGCTCAGCACAGGCGAAGCACAGCTGGCGGTGAGCATGTCTTCCGGCGCGTCTATTGCGGCCGCTGAACTCGCGGCGAACGCGAAGCTCGATCGCGAAGAGACCATCGACCTGGCGGTGAGCTACATCCTTTCCGGCATCGAGCGGATGGGCAGGTCGTAGGCGAACTGCTCCGTGCCCCTCCCCCGACCCGAGTATCCGCGCCCCCTTATCGTTCGAGACCGATGGCTGAATCTGAACGGGCAATGGCGGTTTCAGATGGATGTCCGGAACGAGGGTATGGAGGCCGGCTGGTTCGACTCCGGGTTGCCGGACCCGTGGCAGATCACCGTGCCCTACCCCGTCGAGTCCGAGGCCAGCGGCATCCATGAGATCGAGCCGGCGTCTGTCGTCTGGTACGAGCGGGAGGTGGACCTGCCTCCGGAGTGGCAGGGACGGGTTGCCTTACGCATCGGCGCCTGTGATCACTGGACCCGTGCGTTCGTGAACGGCCAGGAGGTCGGCCAGCATCGTGGTGGCTATGCGCCGTTCGCATTCGAGATTCAGCATGCCCTCAAGCCCGGCTCGAATCGCATTACCCTCCGGGTGCAGGACTCGCTGTCCTGGACCCAGCCGCGCGGCAAGCAGGCTGGCACCACCCGCTGGCCGATCGACTATGACAGCGTCACCGGTATCTGGCAGACCGTGTGGCTCGAGCCGCTGCCTGCAGTCTCCATCGAATCGACTGCAACCAGGTTTTCCCATGCCACTGGCGAGCTGGTCTACAGCGTCTGTTTTTCCGCTCAGGTAGAAGGCCAGGTGACCGTCGAGATCAGCCGGGAGGGAGAGACCGTTGCCAGTGCAAGCGCAGAAACCAGCCTGCGCAGCGAAGTACGCCTGCCCTTCACGATCGAGAACGGCGATCTCTGGTCGCCGGATGCTCCCAATCTCTACGACGTGAACATCACGCTCACCGACAATGAGTCTGGCGGCAAAGATCATGTGACCAGCTATCTGGGGCTCAGGGACATCTCGGTGGTTGACGGCGAGCTGCGACTGAACGGCAAAAAGCTGTATCTCCGGGGCGTTCTGGACCAGGGCTACTTTCCCGACGGCTGGTACGCGCCGCTGACGGATGACGACATCCGGGCCGACGTGGAGCTCACCCTGGCAATGGGGCTGAACTGCGCGAGAAAACACCAGAAAGCAGAAGATCCGCGATACCTCTATTGGGCTGACAGGCTCGGCCTGATGGTGTGGGCGGAAATGCCCTCGGGAAAAATCTTCTCCACAGAGCTCATCGAGACGCTGACGACGGAGTGGATCGATCTCGTGAAGCGGGATCGTGCTCACCCCAGCGTTATCAGCTGGGTGCCATTTAATGAGTCCTGGGGCGTCTGGCACCAGTCGGAGCGCCCGGAGCAGCGGGCGTTCGTGGATGCCATCGTCGCCCTGACGAAAGCTCTGGATCCGAGCCGTCCGGTCGTCGGCAACGACGGCTGGGAGTACTCGTCGGGTGACCTCTGGACGCTGCACCTCTACTTCGAGAATCGGGACATCTCGACCCGGCTGAACGAACTGATCGACTCCCCGGGCGCGTCAGTCACCGGTGCCGAGGGTGGCCACCCTCGTGCGGGCGCATTGCCCGGTGCTGATGTGACGGGGCTGCCGATCCTGCTGACGGAGTGTGGTGGGGTTGGCTTCGGCCAGTATGGAGATGAAGACTTCAGCTACGGCGAGCTCCCGCAAACCGAGGAGGCGCTCGAGGACGATATGCGCCGAATCGCTGACATGATCCACGGTGCGGACCGGCTGCAGGGATTCATCTGGACCCAGCTCACGGACATCCAGCAGGAAATCAACGGCCTGCTCTACTTCGACAGGCAACCGAAACTGCCTTTATCAACGCTGAAGGAAATCCTCTCCAGCATCGGCAGATAATGGGGCTGATCACGACTCCAGGGAGAATCCATGTCGACCCCGAATCAGACCAGGTTCCACCTCTACTACTGGCCGCTGCCGTTCAGAGGCTGCTTCGTCAGCTATCTGTTTGCCTATCGGGACTATCCGCTGCTCGAGAGCACGAGCTTTGAAACCATCAACGAGCTGAAAAACCGCCCTCCAAATGAGCAGGAGATTCCTTTCGTGGGGCCGCCGCTGCTGCGGGATCTCGAGTCACGACAGTCACTCAGCCAGATGCCGGCCATTGTTGTCCACGTCTCACGCGAGCTCGATCTGCTGCCCGAAGATCCCTTCGAACAGGCCATGTGCCTGAAGGTGCTGATGGACTGCAACGACGTGCTGATGGAGATCTGCAGATACAACGGTTCCATGATGTGGGAACGGGCCGAGTGGGTACGCTTCCGATCAGAGCGCCTGCCGCTCTGGATGCGGGTGTTTGAGGAGTCCTTGAATCGCCGGACTATCGGCGCAGAACCGGTGAGCTTTGCGGATATCGGCACCTACGCGCTGTTCGGCAACATGACCCGCTGCCTGCCGGACCTGGAGAGCGATCTGCAGCGTCACGCCCCCGGGATCCACGCCCTCTGTCAGCAGATCGGTGCAAAGCCGTCGCTTGAGAGGTATGTTGCGGGCGAGGAAGAGCGGTACGGCAAGCTGTACTGTGGCGGTCAGATCGAAGAGTCGATCCGGAGAATGTTGGAGATGGACGCCGCGTAACGCGAGCTCGCGGCATCAGGAGAGAGACGGAGGACCAGCATGAGCACCATCCCCGAGGAGTTCAGCCCGGAGCACATCGCGGCACAGGCGTCGGCCGAGGCGCAGATGTATCGAGAGCAGGTGCGCTCCCAGGAACCCATGAAGTCCATGCTCGAGAACAACCCGGAGATCTACTTCGTGCCTCCGCAGCGTGGAAGTGACTGGGGCAAATGGGAATTCAAGCCCGGCTCCTACTACGACACCACAACCGGCGCGAAGCACCCCTACTGGAAAGACACCGCGCTGCCCCAGGCGAGCAAAGACATCAAGCAACTCAGGCACGACATGCTCACCTGGGGTTACTGCAAGATTGAAGATGCCCTCTCTGCCGATCAGGTCGCCATAATGAAGGAGCGCGTGCTGGCACAGGCGGCGGGCGAGAAGATGGCGGGCATCGCCCAGAAGACGCCGAGCGGCCAGAACATCAACTGCTGCATCAACAAAGGGCGTTGCTTTGAGCTCTTCATCGAGCAGCATCCGGACATCGCGCAGGGCGGTCCGCTCGTGGAGCAGCTGGTCACCGAAGCGCTGGGCCCGGGCTGGGTATGCGCGTCCCTGATCGCCGCCATCTCGCTGAAAGGCGGCGTGCCCCAGGCGCTGCATCAGGACCAGGGCATGTACCCGGAGTCGGCCAGCCCCATGAGCATCAACATACTCACCCCGCTGACGGACGTTGACGAGTCGAACGGCGGCACGCTGCTGATCCCCGGCAGCCATATCACCCTGTCCGAGGCGGCGCGGCAGGGCAAGCCAGTCGGCAAGCTGCCGCCGGCCATCAATCTGGACGCCAGGGCGGGCACCATGGTGATCACTGATGGCCGGCTGCTGCACGGCACCGGCATCAATCACACGGACACACCCCGGATCATCATGCTGAACGGCATGAACAAGCCCTGGATGCGCCAGCAGGAGAACTGGATGCTGTCCGTTCGTCCTGAGGTGCTGGCCCGGGCCAGCGACAAGCTGCTGCATCGAATGGGTTACCAGGCAACGACCGGCACGCAGACCAACGAGGGTCACGGTTTCGGCGCCAGAGGGGTGCCCGGCGAGGCAGCTGGTGCCACTGTCGATTTCCGTATCGCCGCAGATCGCGGTGAGTACCAGCGTGTCGGCGAGCTGAGTCCCGATTCCACCGCCGAGGAGCTGAACGCGCCCTACACGCTGCGCGAAGTGGTGGGCAAAGCCAGACAGGGTGGTCGCAGCGCTCCGGTGGGCATCACCGGCCTGCGCACCAGCGAGTAGGCTCCGCCGGATTATCCGTTGATGGTCACTTTCAGCCGCCCGCAGCAGTTTAATTAATGATGGTCATTATTTTCCGATTGATGTACACATACAGGGAAAACCGAGCGGAGGAGAGCCAATGGAAGTGATCAACAGGGTCGTACCGAACGAGGAGCAAATGAAGGGCTTCATGGAGCCTGGCCACGATGGGCCGATCTACATGTTGAACCTGCTGAAGTTCAAGGAAAAAGCGGAGTACGAAGATGGCCGGCAAACCGATCTCACCGGCGCTGAGGCTTACGCGATTTACGGCGCGGAAGTGGTCGAGCACCTGGCGAAAGTCGGCGGTGCACCGATGTTCTCGGCGAGGGTCGAACGGCTGATGCTCGGCGAGGTGGAAGAACTCTGGGACACCGCGGCTATCGCCATGTATCCGTCCCGAGCCGCCATGATGGAGATGATGAGTTCGCCCGACTACCAGGCATCCGCCGTGCACAGAGCGGCCGGACTGGCAGGGCAGCTGAACATCGAGCTGGTGGAGCCGATGGGCGCCTGGCTGATGCAGCAACAGGGCTGAGGCAGAAACATGAAGTGGATTGGGGGAATCGCCCTGACGCTGGCGGTGCTGCTGGGCATCGGCTGGCTGTTCCGGGCAGAAATCGCCCTGTTCGGCATCCATCAGATGATGGCCGCGCAGATGGAGATTGGTCCGACCCAGGAGATCAGCTGGTCCACCGGCACGGACAGCGAGGGACGCGGCCCCGCTGAGCGCCCGCCCAATATCGTCCTGATACTGGCCGATGATCTGGGCTGGAACGACCTCTCCATGAACGGCCCCAATCCCACTGTCCAGACCCCGAACATCGATGCGCTGGCGGCAGAAGGTGTGAACTTCACGCAAGGCTACGCAGCCAACGGCACTTGCGCGCCGTCCCGAGCGGCACTGATGTCCGGGCGCTACGGTACCCGCTTCGGTTTCGAGTTCACGCCCACACCCTCGGGCTTCATGCCGATTGTCGGCCTGGTCGCCGGCACCCGGGATCGCCCGCTGCAGCCTCCAGGCATCGCAAACACTGAGGAAGCCAGCCTCAGCTTCGGCGAGATGGGCATGCCGCCCTCGGAAATCACCCTGGCGGAGCTGCTGGCCGAGCAGGGATACCACACGGCGCACATCGGCAAGTGGCACCTGGGCACCGAGAACGGCATGGCTGCCCACGATCAGGGCTTCGCTGAGAGCCTGCTGATGGCCAGCGGCCTGTACGGCCGGCGGGACGACGAGGACGTCATTCAGGCCAGACAGGACTTCGATCCCATTGATCGTTTTCTCTGGGCCGCGTTGAACTTCGCCGCCAGCTTCAACGGCGGCCCGGCGTTCGAACCGCCGAAGTACCTGACCGACTACTACACGGATGAAGCCGTCAAAGTCATCGAGGCCAACAGGGACCGCCCGTTCTTCCTGTATCTCGCGCACTGGGCGCCGCACACGCCGCTGCAGGCGGCTCGGGAAGACTATGAGGCGCTGTCGCACATCGAGCTGCACCGCGAGCGGGTGTACGCGGCGATGATCCGCTCACTGGACCGGGGTGTTGGCCAGGTGATGGAGGCGCTGAAGGCCAACGGCCTGGACGAGAACACGCTGGTGATGTTCACGTCCGACAACGGCGGCGCCGGCTACATCGGCCTGCCTGACGTGAATGCCCCCTACCGCGGCTGGAAGATCACCCTGTTCGAAGGCGGCATCCGCGCGCCGTTCCTGGCCCGCTGGCCGGCGAAGCTGCCTGCCGGGGCAACCTACGACGCGCCGGTGCACCACTTCGACATGTACGCCACCGCCGCTGCGGCTGCTGGCGCTGACCTGCCCACCGACCGGGTGATGGATGGGGTCGACCTGACGCCGTACGTTACCGGGGATGCGCCGGCCGAAGCGCCGCACGAGTATCTGTTTTTCCGCAGCGGCGCTGCTCAGGCCGTTCGCGACGAGCGCTGGAAGCTGATGGTCAGCGCGCCAGAGGGACTGCCGCGCAAGGAGTGGCTGTTCGATCTCAGGGCCGATGGCGAGTGGACCGATCTGCTGGCCGCACATCCTGAGGTTGCCGATCGTCTGCGCGGCGTACTCGAGACCCACAACAGCGCGCAGGCTGAGCCGCTCTGGCCCTGGACCGGCACGACGGCCAACAACGTGGACCGCGATCTGTCGCAGGAAGACCAGCCGGGTGACGAGTTCGCTTACTGGTCGAACTAGGAGCGTCGTTAAAGCTGCAGAATCGCTTTCGCGACGATGTTGCGTTGAACCTCGGCGGAACCACCGGCAATGGTGCGCATCCGGTTGTTCAGATAGCTGGGCATGGCGGTGAGGTACACGTCCGCACCAATGGCATCCGCACCGGCGACCTCCAGCGCGCCGGGCTGATAAGGCAGGCCGTAGTAGCCCGCCGCTTCGATGCAGAGCTCGTCCGCGTGCTGCAGCGCCTCCGAGCTGATTGCATTCAGCACCGATGAAACCGTGCCGGGCGTCTCACCCGCGTCCAGCTGATTGAGCACCCGCTGCTCTGAACCTTCCATGGCCTGACATCTGACTTCCAGCGCGTGGCACTTGCTGCGGAAGCTCTCGCTGGCGGCCAGCGGCACGCCGTTCTCATTGGCCTGTTCGGCCATCTCGGCGAGCCGACGGAGCAGTCGGCGCAGTTCAATGGAGGACATCGAGAACCGTTCGAACTGAAGCAGGTACTTGGCGACGGACCAGCCGTCGTTTTCAGCCCCCACCCGATTGGCTTTCGGAACGCGGACGTTGTCGAAGAACACCTGGTTCAGCTCGTGGCTACCTTCGAGGTTGATGATCGGCTGCACGGTGATGCCCGGGCTCGTCATGTCGATGAGCAGAAACGAGATGCCCTGCTGAACCTTACCTTCCGTCGAGGTGCGCACCAGGGCGAACATCATGTTGGCGTGCTGGGCAAAGCTGGTCCAGATCTTGGTGCCGTTGACGATGTAGTCATCGCCGTCTGCAACGGCGGCGGTTTTGAGTGAGGCGAGATCGGAACCAGCCCCCGGCTCCGAGTAGCCCTGACACCAGATGTCCTCGCCGGAGAGAATTCTCGGCAGGTAGTAGGCCTTCTGCGCCTCCGAGCCGTAGCCGATCAACATGGGGCCGCACATCTTCAGCCCCATGGGTGCGATGCCTGGGACGTCGTAGCGCGCGCACTCCTGGGCGAAGATGTAACGTTGGGTCAACGTCCAGTTGGTGCCGCCGTATTCCTCCGGCCAGTCAGGCACCAGCCAGCCCTTCTTGTGCAGGAGCTTCTGCCAGGCCGCCGCCGATTCCGGCTCCTGCCAGATGCTGGTTTTCTTCCGGCCCGCTTCACGCAGCTCGTCGGTCAGCGCGGCATCCAGGAAGGCTCGGACCTCCTGGCGGAACGCATCGTCTGCTTCTCTGCTTGTGGTTTCCATACCCGCAGTCAGGCCTCTCCCGGATAGCGATACGCAGGCATGATACCGTGGCTCCCGATCACTCGCTTCAATCGCAGGCTACCTCGAGATCTTGGACAGAATTCTGGAAATCGGCGGCTACGCGGCCGCCTACTGCGGCCGGCTTTACGCCCATGCCGGCGCCGACGTGGTCCGGGTCGAGCTGGCGTCTTCAGGCAGCCGTGCTGCCAAACCACCGGCCTGGGCCAGTGACGAAGCCATGGGGCTGTACCTGCACCACGGCAAGCGCCGTATGTCGATCAGCGATCAGGAGCTGATTGAGCCGCTAGCAGCCGAAGCGGATGTGCTGGTGTGTGATGCGGCAACTGCAGACGATCTCGATCAGCTCGGGTTCGATGCGTGGGAAACGCCGGTCAAGGTTGCCATCACCCCCTTCGGACGAACGGGCCCGAAGCGCAACTGGCGCGCAACCCCCAACGTCATCCTCGCCATGGGTGGTTACACCCAGATCATGGGCGACCCGGATAAGGCCCCGCTGAACCTGCCCGGCCACTACCTGGAGTTTCAGACTGGCGCTCTGGCCTACGCGGCGGCAAATGCCTGCAGGCTGGCCGGCAAGCCGGACGTGGTCGACATCGGCATGCTCGAGACCCTGATGGCGCTGTCTCAGTTCACCACGGTGCGCTGGCACTGTGCAGGTGAACTGCGCAGCCGCCACGGTTCCGATTTCTACTTCGTAGTGCCGAGCAACCTGTTTGCCTGCGCGGATGGCTGGGTTTACATCAACATCGTCCCCGCATTCTGGGATCCCCTGACCGTGTTTCTCGAGCAGCCCGAGCTGTTGCTCGACGAACGCTTCTCGGACAACGACAGGCGCATGGCGAACCGTGACGTGCTGCACGAGATCATCGCGCGAACGCTGGCGCCATTGAGCAAAGCGGAGATCACCGAACGAGCCGTCCAGTGCAGGATCCCTCTGGGCGCGGTGCAGACCTTCGACGAGGTGCTGAACGATCCGCATCTGGCTGAGCGCAGGTTCTTCGAGACAGTCGAGGACGCAGGCGGCCGACCCTGGCGCAGTCCGGGCCTGCCCTTCCGCATCAGCGCGCAGGCAGCGGAGGGGTCCTCAGGTTGAGCCGCATTGACGGGCCGCTGAACGCACTTCGAATTCTGGACCTCACTCACGTCTGGGCCGGACCGCTGGCCGTACGCATGCTTTCAGATCTGGGTGCCGAGGTGATCAAGGTGGAGGCGCCTTACGGCCGCGGTCCACAGGTGTACCCATCGGAACCCCTGGGTGGCTGGCTCGGCGGAGCCCCCGGCGACGATCCCTGGAACAACAACGCGCTGTTCGTGAAGCTGCACCGCAATCGGCGCAGCCTGTGTGTTGATCTGAAGCAGGATGCCGGCAGAGCCCTGCTGCTCGAGCTGGTGGCAGTAGCCGATGTGATCATCGAGAACTTCAGCGCGCCGGCCATGCGCAGCATGGACCTGGGCTACGACGTTCTGCAGCGAGCCAACCCGGAGATCATCTACGTCACCATGCCCGGGTTCGGAGCCAGCGGCCCGTACAGCGACCGCGTTGCGTTCGGACCGATCGTGGAGCCCATGTCCGGCCTCACCACCATGCTCGGCTATGGCCCGGACCAGCCGAGAAACTCCGCCATGGCGTTGATGGATCCGGTTGCGGCCACCCATGCGGTTGGCGCCGTGGTGACCGCGCTGCGGCAGCGACAGGAAACCGGTCACGGCAGTTTCGTCGAGCTGTCGCTGCACGAGGGCGGCGTCGCCTACAACGGCCCGTGGCTGCTGGATCATCAGTTCGGCAGTGAACCCCAGTGCCAGGGCAATCGGCACCCGGCCATGGCGCCGCACGGCATCTACCCGTGCCAGGGAGTAGATCAGTGGCTGGCGCTGGCTTGTGAGGATGACGAGCAATGGCAGGCGCTGCTCGAGTTGCTCATCCGGGATGACGCCGCGGACAAGCTGGAATCCGGCTGGCAACTCGATGAGCGGCAGCGCCGTGCGGACGAGATCGACGCTGTCATCTGCCGCTGGACGGTCAGGCAGGAAAAGAACCTGCTCGCCGAGCGGTTGCAGCAGTTTGGGGTTCCCGCAGGCCCGGTCCGCACCACCCCGGAGATGACGGCGGATCCCCAGGTGCAGCAACGGGGATTCTTCGTGCCCTACGAACGCTTCGGCACCCCGATGCCCGGCAACCCTATCCACCTGTCCGGGCTCGACAGCTCGCAGTGGTCACCCTGCCCGTCTCTCGGCGAGCACAACGCCGAGGTGCTGGCCGACTGGCTCGACTACGAAGCAGAGCAGATCAAAACGCTGACCGGTTCAGGCGTGCTCCTCGACTCCCCGCCCGGATAAGCAGCATCTGCCCACTTCCAGCCCCATGCTAGACTCCGGGCATGTCTCCACGCTGGCGTCGCCGTCTCTACGTCGTTCTGTTCCTGACCGTCGCCTTTCTGATCGGCTCCACCGCGCAGGAACAACTGGGCATCTCATTCACCGTGGAGGGGTTGGAGGATTTCCGCCGCTGGGTGCAGAGCCTCGGCTGGTGGGGCCCCGCGGTGTTCATCGTCCTGGTGATCTTCCGCCTGTTCATCGGCCTGTCTTCGCACCTGATCCTGACCCTTGGTGGCCTCGCCTTCGGCGTCGCCGGCGGCATTCTCTGGGGCAGCCTCGGCTTGCTGGTGGCGGCCCTGGTTTTGTTCTTCCTGGCCCGGCAGCTCGGCTCGGACTGGGCGGAGCGTCGCTTTGGTGATCAGTACACGGCGATGCTCGAGCGGGTTCAGCGTCTCGGCGCTGCAGCCATCTTCGCGATCACGGCGCACCCCGTCGGCCTACTGACCCCCGCGCACCTGGCAGCGGGTCTGGTGGGACTCAAAGCCGCACCTTTCGCCATAGCCGTTACCCTGGCGGCGCCCATTCGCGCCACCCCCTACGCGTTTTTAGGCACCGCCGTACTCGATCTGACGCTGGCGCAGTCGCTGGCGATCGCGGGTATTCTGGTGGTGGTTTTTGTGCTGCCGCTGTCTGTCCCCAAGGTCCGGGAGTGGGTCTGGGGCACCGGCCCGGGAAACAAGGGAGATTCCTAGATGACGATACGTTGGGTTGCATTCGTTGCCATGTTGACGCTGCTCTCGAGCATCGCGCACGCGGCCTCGCGGCTGCCTGTACGTTCGGACGGCGGGATGGTCGTGTCCGTGAGCGAGATCTCCTCGACGGTGGGCGTGCAGATTCTCAATGAAGGCGGCAACGCCATTGATGCAGCGGTGGCTGTCGCCTTCTCTCTGGCCGCAACCTGGCCCTCTGCCGGCAACCTCGGCGGCGGTGGCTTCATGGTGATTTACCTCGCCGACGAGCAGCGGGCGACCGCCATCGACTATCGCGAGATGGCGCCACGCGGCGCGCATCGCGACATGTACCTCGACGCGGACGGCAACGTTATCGAAGGGGGCCCGACAGACGGCCACCTATCGGTTGCGGTCCCCGGCACCGTGGCCGGGCTCACCTACGCGCTGGAAAAATACGGGCGTCTGCCGCTCGAGACCGTGATCGCGCCGGCCATTGCGCTGGCTCGGGATGGGTTCGTGGTGAGCGACTACCTGGAGGCTTCTCTGGCGCGCGCGCAGGAGAGGCTCAGCAGCCATCCCGAAAGCGCCCGGCTGTTTCTGCGTGACGGCAAAAGCTATGTCGCCGGCGAGCAGTTCACGCAACCGGAGCTGGCAGCCACCCTGACTCGAATCGCCGAAAACGGTCGCGATGGGTTCTACGGCGGCCGAACGGCGGAACTCATCGTCGCAGAGATGCAGCGCGGCGGCGGCCTCATTGATGCCGAGGATCTGGCGCAATACCGCCCACAGGAACGGGTGCCGGTGCAAGGCGACTACCGCGGCTACCGAATCGTCTCCATGCCGCCACCGAGCTCCGGCGGCTCGATCCTGATCCAGATGCTCAACATGATGGAGCCACTCGACGTCGCCGAGCTGGGCCTGCTCTCCTCCGACCAGGTGCACAACGTGGCGGAAGTCATGAAGCGTGCGTTCGCCGATCGCGCGGAGTTCATGGGTGATCCGGACTTCGTCGACGTGCCCGTCCGAGGGCTCACCAGCAAGCAGTACGCCGCGGAGCGGCGCTCGACCATCAGCCAGACTCGAACCGCTCTGGCCAGCGACGTCGGCGCCGGTGATCCCTGGGCCTACGAGTCGGAAGAAACCACCCACTTCTCCGTGATCGACGCGGACGGCAACGCGGTCTCGAATACCTACACCCTGAACTACTCATATGGGTCCGGCGTCACCGTCACGGGCGCGGGCTTTCTGCTCAACAACATCATGGACAACTTCGCCGCCAAGCAGGGCGTCCCGAACGGCTACGGCCTGATCCAGGGAGAGGCGAACAGCATCGCCGCCGGCAAGCGGCCGCTGTCTTCCATGACGCCGAGCATCGTTCTCGAAGGCGACGATGTCCGGCTCGTGGTTGGCACGCCAGGTGGCCCGACCATCATCAACACCGTCTTCCAGATCATCATGAACGTGCTGGATCACGGCCTGGACCCGCAGCAGGCGGTGGACCTGCCACGCTTCCACCACCAGTGGCTGCCGGACACGATTTTCCATGAGGAGCGTGGGCTGGCGAAAGACGTGGTGCGGGCGCTCGAGCAGAAAGGTCACGCGCTCGAGACCAGAACGACCATCGGCGACGCCCAGGCGATCTACGTGGATCCGGAAACCGAGCGTCGCTACGGTGGCGCCGATCCCCGTCGCGGCGGCGCGGCCGTAGGCCAGTAGCTGCGGCTAAAGCCCGGGGCCCGGGCGCATCTTCGAGCCGTCGGAGAAGCGGGCCATTCGAAAACGGGCGAGATCGTGCGCTGCGGGTTTGCCCATGATCATGTCCGCCATGACCCGGCCGGCACCCGGCCCGATCCCGAACCCGTGCCCGCTGAAACCGGTTGCCAGATAGAGCCCGGGGTAGTCAGCCACCTCGTCCATCACCGGCACCACGTCCGGGGTCACGTCGATCATCCCCGCCCAGGCTTCCTCGAAGGGCAGTTCCGCCAGCTGCGGCACGCGCTTCTTCAGTCCCGCCCGCATGCGTTCCAGCGCGCGGGCGGAAGGCTCCGGATTGAGCACCCGGGTCTGCTCGAAGGGGGTCACCTCATCTTCGCGCCAGCGTCGTCGCGGCCGCAGGCGCTGCAGCAGATCGCCACCGAAGCGCAGGCGCAGATAGCGAGAGCTGGCGGCCAGCGCCGGCAGAAACTTGAAGAAATGGCGGAAGCTGTCTGCGCCCACGTAGTGCTCGTTGGTGCCGCTCGAAGCAATGGTGTAGCCCCCGTCCTGACGCCTGCGGATGGCCACTTCTCCCAGCGCGGCAGCCCCCGCGTAGATGTCCGGGGCCGGCGCGGTTTTGACCACCGTCGCCCGAACGGTCAGCTGTGGCAGGTTCACCCCGAGGTTCGCCATGAACAGCGTCGACCAGGCGCCGCCGGCACAGACCACCGACTGCGCGTTCACCCGACCATGCTCCGTCACCACGCCAGCTACCTTGCCCGCCTGCACATCCAGCGAGCGAACCGCGCAACCTTCCCTGATCAGCCCACCGCGGGCCTGCAGCGCCTTTGCCAGCGCCGGAACCGCTTTCCAGGGCTCAGCCTTGGCGTCGCTGGGTGTGTACATGCCACCCACCCACTGGCCCGGCTTGTCTTTGATCAGCGCGTCGACTTCCGCGCCTGAGAGCATCCTGGTATCGAGCTGATGCTGCTGGGCAGTATCCAGCCACTTCTCATGCTCGGCCAACTCCGCTTCGGTCTGCGCGGCGTAGAGCACACCCTGGCGGCTGAAGCCGATGTCCTCACCCAGCTCTGCAGCCAGGGATTCCCAGCTGTTCAGGCTGTCGATGACGATCGGCAACTCGTCCGGGTCTCTCGCCTGCTGGCGTATCCAGCCCCAGTTCCGGCTCGATTGCTCGCCAGCGACCCGTCCCTTGTCGCAGACCAGCACGGAGATACCCGCCTTCGACAGAAACCAAGCCGTTGAGATGCCGATCACGCCGGCTCCGATCACAACGACGTCTACCGATTCCGGCAGATCGTCCTGGAACGTGAGCGGGCTCTGATCGCTGAAGATCACTAGCCGACTTTCCGGACGATATCCTTCTCGAACAGCGCGTTGATCTCTTCCTCGGACCGGCCCAGGCTCTCGAGCACCGCTACCGTGTGCTCACCGTGCGCGGGGCTGGGCGCACCCGGCTCGGCGCGTTGGCCACCAAACTGAGCCGGCAGTTTGACCCGGCGCATGCTACCCATGAGCGGATGCTCGAAGGTGTCCATGCTGGCATTGGCCTCGTACTGCGGGTGCTCCAGCACCTCGTCGTAGGTCAGGCACTTGGCAGCCGGCACGTCGTGCTGACCCAGGCGCTCGAGGAGCTCATCCGTTTCAAAGCTGAGGAACTCATTCCTTAGCACCTCCTTGAACTCGACGATGTTCTCCACCAGCTTCTCAACGCTGTTGAAGCGTTCGTCCGCAAAAAGATGCAGCTGATCGATGGCAGTCAGCAACCCCACCTGCTGGGACTCATTGGCAGCGGATACCGTGACGCCACCATCTTTCGTGATGCTGAGCTCAAAGAGGATGTCGTGCAGTGGCTCCACGTGGTTGGCGTCCTCGTCGAGCAGGGTTCGATGCATGAAGCCATCCGGAAACAGAAAGAACAGGCCGGCGTCCATCATCGACAGATCGATGTGCTGCCCTTCGCCGGTTTTTTCCCGTGCGTACAACGCGGCTGTCACCGCCTGGCAGGCGGTGTATGCGGTGCTTTTGTCGCAGGTGAGGTGGCGCATGAGCTCCGGATCGTCCCGGCCGTGCCCCTGCACCGCACCGAATCCGGCCTGAGCCTGAATCACCGGATCGTACGCCGGCAGGTCGCGCTGGGGCCCTTCCGTGCCGAACCCGGAAATGGCGGCGTAGATCAGCCGTGGGTTGATTGCCCGCATCGCTTCGCTGCCCAGGCCCAGCTTGTCCATCACGCCGGGGCGGTAGTTACAGAGCACGATGTCGGTTTCCCGGATCAGGTCCTCGATGACCTTGCGCCCTTCCTCGGTCTTGATGTCCATCCGCAGGGACTGCTTGCCGCGATTGCAGTTGGCGAAAAGCGCCGAGATGCCGCCTTTGCTGCTGCCGAGAAAGCGCATCGGATCTCCCAGCTCCAGCGGCTCTACCTTGATCACCTGCGCGCCCTGCTCTCCCAGCATCATCGCCGCGAAAGAAGCGGTGATCATGGTGGAGAACTCGAGAACTCTTACCCCTTCTAATGGCTTCATCGGTCTCTCCCTCTAGACTCTCTGCCGATTCCGCTGTTTCTACCACCGGATCAAAGCCGGCGCCAGAAGTACGGGCCACGTGCAGCATCAGGCTTGGCGTTCGCATCGCATTGAGTATGCTTGCCACTCGAACCTAGGAGGAGCAGGAAATGGCCGCACAGTGCACGATCGTCGGTCTCTACTCATATCCGGTGAAGAGCTGTCGCGGCACCCGGATGGATGAAGTTGAGCTGTCGCCACAGGGGATTGCCGGAGATCGGCAGCTGGTGATCCTGAAAGACGGCAGCTTCACCAATCAGGCCCGCCTGCCGAAACTGGCCACCGTCGCCACTCGGAGGATTGACGACTCGACCATCGAGTTCAGCCACGACACCACCTCTCCCCTCACCCATCAGCTGGTGGACGGCGCTGAATCCAGCATCGATTTCTACGGCAATGAGGTTGCCGTCATCGATCAGGGGGATGAGCTCGCCGGGTTCCTGTCTGCCGCCATTGGTACGGACGTGCGGGTAGCTCGACTCAAAGAGATCTTTCAGAGATCCGTGCCGCTGGAAGAGTTCGCCATAATCGACGGCATCGACCAGAGCCGCTTCGTCGACGTGGCGCCCATCCTCCTCACGAACGAAGCCTCGCTCGCGGATCTGAACGGTCGGCTGGAGGATGGCGTGCCGATGGAGCGATTCCGCCCGAACATCGTGATCGAAGGGCTGGACGCGTTCGCCGAGGATGAAGTGATTGCCCTGGAAGGAGACGGCTGGCGGCTGGTGCGGGCAACGCACTGCGAACGCTGCGCCGTCACCTGCACCGACCATCTGACCGGCGAGCGGGCCAGAGAGCCATTGGCGACCCTCAAGTCGTATCGGCACCGCGAAAATGGGTACGCGGGCGGCGTGCTGTTCGGTGCTTACATGGGCGTAGAGGGCAGCGCGACGATCCGGGTTGGAGATACCCTGACGGCGGCTTAGCGTCAGGCGGCCGGGGCCACCGTCAGCCGGCCGCTCACCCCGAAGCGCTCGATCAGCTCAGCGACGAAGCCGCTCGCTTTTACTTCCTCAACGAACTCGCTGAGAAAGGCAGCCGCTTCCGGCCGCCCTTTCGGCGTTCCCACCGCCTGCTGGACAGAGGTGAACTTGCCGTCCAGCAATCGTGCACCCGGCATCTTTTCCACCTCGTTGACGAGCCCGGCCCGAAGGCCGGCATAGGCGTCCATGTTCTCGTTGACGAAGTCATCGAACGCCTGACGTCCTGGCACCCGATGCAGCTCTGCGTGCCTGATGTTGTCGGTGAGCCAGAGCTCAAACGCGGCGCGCGCCGGCACGCTGATGCGAATGCCGGGCTGATCCACGTCTTCGATTGCCTGCAGCGGAGAGCCAGGCGGTACGAGGTAGGTGGCTTCGATCTCGCTGTAGGCAGCGGTGAAGTCGATCAGCTCGGCACGAGCCGGTTCCGCTCCAATCAGCCCGATGTCCCAGACATTCTCCGCTGCCGCATCCGCCAGCTCCCCCGGTGTTTTGAACGTCACGTACTGAACCTCGGCATCCAGCCGCCGGGCGATTTCCGCCGCCATGCTGGGCGATACGCCTTCTGGCTCGCCGGAAGCCGTCTTCCCGGTCACCAGCAGGAAGTTGGACAGGTTGATCCCCGCCCGAAGCACGCCGTTCGGCGCCAGCTGAGCTCGTACCTGCTCCAGCACCGCCATCTCCTAAGCCGCTTCCGGCAGCTTGCTTCGATCCACCTGATAAAGATCGCAAACCGTTTCCAGGCACATCTGCTGTACCTCGTCCGCAGGCACCCCCGCCATCACCTCATCCAGGATGCTCATCGATCGCGGCCAGATGGAATCGTGGTGCGGGTAGTCGTTGCCCCACATCAGGTTTTCGACCCCGATGCCATGCCGGGTCTCGATCCCGAACCTGTCGTCTTCGAAGGTGGCGATGAAGTTGCGACGGAAGTACTCGCTCGGCTTCATGGTGAGGTAATCCACCGCATGATGCGGCGTGCGGTACGTCGCATGATCAAGCCGTTCCAGGATGTGTGCCAACCAGCCGATCTCGTACTCGGCGATGACGATCTTCAGGTTCGGGAAACGCTCCACCACCCCGCCGCAGATGAGATCAATCATCGCGTTCACCGCGGTGGTGAACGCCATGGTATAGCCCTTGATGGTGCCTCCTGGTGTGCCCCAGTGAGGCGGCATGCCACCGTCCGGGGAGGTGCCGACGAAGATGTGCATGGTCAGCGGCAGGTTCATCTCCTGGGCTGCCGCCCAGAACGGGTCGTAGTCTTCGTGGTGGTACGGGCGATCGGTGGGAATGTGCGTCGGGATCATGAACCCGCGCACGCCGAGCTTCGCCGCCCGCGTCATCTCCTCGATCGCCAGCTCGATGTCCGGGATCGGCAGGCAACCGATGCCGATCAGACGATCAGGCGCGTTGCCGCAGTAATCGACGATCCAGTCGTTATGCCGCTGGAAGGTCGCGTTCATGATCTCGGTGTCGCCCACCGCCCAGCTGAACATGTTCAGGCTGGGGTACATGACCTCACCAACGATGCCATCCTGGCCCTGCTCCTCGAGCCGCCTGGATCCATCGAGCACGCCCGGATTCAGCCCCTGATAGCCGCTCTCGATCAGCGCCTGGGTTTTCGGATCATCCAGCCGGTTACCGGCAATGCCCATTCGGGCAACCGGACGGCAACGCCCCTTTCGGCGAGCACGTACCAGTCTCCGGGGCGCCCTTTGTAGTCCTTGATGATCTGCGGCGCACGATCGCCGTACCTGTCCGTGAGACCGGTGAAGCAATCCCAGTGCTCAACGATGTGCGAATCCCCTGAGTAGTATTGCATCTGCTCATCCCTCCCTTAGAAGCCGGCCTGCTTGTCCACCACACCCTGCAGCGGCTCGCCAGCCTGCGCGAGGCGCAGGTTGTCGCAGAAGCGGGCTATGTTGCGCGGGCCGCGCAGCTGGCTGGCGCCCGCCGTGTGCGGCGTCATGACCACGTTGTCGAATCCCCATAGCGGGTGATCCGCCGGCAGCGGTTCTTCCGGCGCCACATCCAGCGCCGCGCCGCCGCAGCGACCATCTGCAAGCGCCGCAACGAGCGCATCGCCATCGATGATCTCGCCGCGAGTCACGTTCATGATCAGCGCGCCCGGCCGCATCCTCGCGAACGCCTGATCGTTGATCAGGCCCCTGGTTTCCTCGGTAAGCGGCGCGCCGATCGCGACGACATCCGATGCCGCCAGCAATTCGTCCAGACGATCCAGCGTCCAGACCTCCTGCACACCGTCCGAGGCAGGCACGGACAGCGCATCGACAGCGAGCACCGACATGCCGAAGGCTACAGCCCTTCTGGCGATGGCCCGGCCGGTGCCGCCAAAACCGACCACGCCCATGCACATACCTTCGAGCTCAATTTCTTTGCTGCGCATCTCCGGGCGATGATTCCATCCGTCCGGGCCGAGCAGGATGGCCGTTTTGATCTGCCGCGTCAGGGCGAGCAGCAGGCCGAAGCCGGTGTCGGCCAGATGACCACCGACCAGGCCTTTCTCGCCGGTGAGCACAACGGCGGAATCGCGCATCGCCGGATAAAGCATGGCGTCCATACCCGACGCGATGGCGTGCACCCAGCGGAGCCTGGGTGCGGCGTTGTAAAGCGGTTCCGGAATGAAGCCGAGGATGACGTCCACGTCTTCCGCCTGCTCGATGGCAGCACGCAGCCCCTCGACCACACGCACGGTTGATCCGTCCGGTGCAGCCGCTTCAATTGCAGCGAGTTCCTGGTCACTGATGGACGGCAGGGTCAGGCCCAGCATCACCTGAATGGTGATGGGCCCGTCGATCACAAGCGAGTCCGGATTCCCCACAGCAGCCTCCCCCAAAGCCGATGGCACTGATCGTTTCTGAAATCGGCGCGGATGACAAGTGGACGCCGATTGCAGGGAAGGTGCTAAAGCCAGACCTCCAGGTTGTCCTGGCGTCCGATCTCTCGAGTCAGCTTGATCTCCAACAGCTCCCGCAAGCCACAGCGCTCGAGCAACGAGCCGACGCGTTCGGCATCATCAGCGGGGAGCGCCTCGTACAGCGCCTGCACGCGTGCCAGAAGATAAAACCGGTACGGCTGGGCCAGCGCGTTGATCTTGCTGCCTTCGACCTCAAACTGCGCAAGTCCCACTCCTCTTTCGGCTGCCTTGCCGGTCAGATCGTCCTGCTGGTCGATCCAGTCGTTGATCAGCGCCGCTGCGGCCCGGGTTTCCGGAACGAAGTCGATGGCCATGTGCTTGAGCACATCGATCAGGGTGTCGGGGATCTCGTCATCAGCCAGGTAGGCGTCGGCTCTGTCCTCGAACTCACCGATATCCGGCTCGGGCCGGTTCATCCGCTCCACCCAGCGAAACAGTCTGATCGCTCTGCTCTGCATCAGCGCGAGGGGCTTGGGATCACGACCGAGATGGGCATAGAGCGGCGCAATCATGCCGAAGTCGCCGATGCAGGGCCTGCCACCAAGGAGATACGGGTGCGCCGCGAAGTGCGCATCAAGCCGATCCAGCAGCCGCTCGTAGAGGGACTCCACCAGCGCGAAGGTATCCGGCACCGCTCCGAACGCATGTCCGGCGCCGCGCATCCGGTCCATGGCACCCTCCGCCACCTGCTCCCGATTCGGCATCGGCGGAACGTTGGTGGTGAAGTGGAAGTGCAGGAACGCCAGATTCTCCTCGGGGAAGTTCCATCGGTAGTGCATCGCCGGGCGCAACAGGCCTTCCGCGCCGATGACATCGAACAGCCGGCTGATCACCTGCTGGCATGGCGTTGCAGGCGAGAAGGTGTGACCGCTCGTCTTTTCGAAGAAGTCGATGATGGCCGCACCGTCGCGTATCACCTCCCCGTCTGCCGTCTCGAGCGTCGGGATACCCTGCCGATTCCCCGCTTTCGGCAACACCTGCTCGAGGTAATGCCTGGTTGTTGCGGTGACTTCCCGGTAGTCGAGCCCGGCCTTGATGAGATAGCTCCGAGCGCGTCCCGTGTACAGCGACAGCGGGCTCCCATAAAGCGTGATAGTCATGTTGTCCCCGGTTTCTGGCGTGCTTATCGCTAGCGCTCCACCATTGCTGGATGTATTTTTCGTCGAGCGCCAGGCTCGGCATTCTCGCCGCTGCTGGCCAGGCAGTCGAGACTCGACTGACGATCACCAAACGAACTGAGAGCAACAACAGTGAACACTCTGATCCATTGGCTGACCCTGGCAATCACCGGCATGCTTCTCAGCACGCCTCTCGCGGCTCAGTCCCTGCCGGGAGGAGCCGGTCAGCAGGAAGTGGCCGCTCTCTGCTCGAGCTGCCACGACATGCGACCTATCCAGCGCAGCTCAGGCTACAGCGCCGCCCAGTGGCGAACGCTCATCAGGACCATGATCGCGTTGCCGCCCGAGGTCGAGGATCGCGTTGCCGGCTACCTCGGAGAGCACTTCCCGCCGAACGACCTCCGCACGCCGACTCTGGTGCCGGGACCGGTAGAGCTCGATTTTGAAGCCTGGGTGGTGCCCACGCTCGGTCAGCGCTCCCGCGATCCGGTGGAAGCACCGGACGGCAGCATCTGGTGGGTGGGTCAGTGGCTCGACATCGTCGGCCGAATCGATCCGGAAACCAGCGAGATGCGCGAGTACCCACTGCCTGCCGGCGCCAAACCGCACAGCGTGACGCCGGGTGCTGACGGCAACATGTACTACCTGGGCAACAAGAACGGCACCATCGGCAAGCTGGACCCTGAAAGCGGCGATATCACTGAGTTCCCGATGCCGGACCCGGAGGCGAGAGATCCGCACACCGGTGAGTTCGATGCGGCAGGCCGATTCTGGTTCACCCTGCAGCACAGCAATCGGGTGGGAAGATTGGATCCGATGACGGGTGAGGTCGACCTGGTTGTTCTCGACCGCCCCCGATCGCGTCCCTACGGCATCAAGATAGACGCCGAGGGCAATGCCTGGGTGGCCTGCAACGGCGGCCCCTGCCTCTACCACTTCGACGCGGACTCCATGGCGGCAACCCGCATCGACCTGCCCAACCAGGAATCTCACGTGCGCCGCCTCGACATCGCCGAAGACGGCATGATCTGGTACGTCAACTCCGGTGCCGGTCGGCTCGGTCGCTACGATCCTACCGCCGGCACAATCCGCGAATGGCCTTCGCCGAGCGGGCCGAAGTCCCACCCGTACGCGATCCTGATCGTGGACGGCATCATCTGGTACAACGAGTCCGGCATGCGCCCGGATCCGCTGGTGCGCTTCGACCCGGACACGGAGACCTTCCAGAGCTGGCCGATCCCCTCCTCCGGAGTTTACTCAGGCATTCTCCGGCACATGCGTGCCGACAGGAAGGGAAACCTGCTGATCCATCAGAGCGCGACCAACCACATCATCCGGGTCAGCGTCAGCGAACCTCGGGGCTAAACCGGCTCGCCGGAGTTGTGCGAGGAGAAGTACTTCAGGACGACCCCGCCAGGCTCGGAAATCGTGAAGGTGGTATGTATGGAGCCGGGCGACAGCTCGCTGGGCGACAGGCCTTTGCCCTGCAGCTCCGCATGCATCGCCTCGATGTCTTCCACCATCAGGTCGAACTCGGCTGGCTGACCTGCCTCGACAGGCTCCTTCGCCGCCTCAACGATGATGTGCGTACCGGCACGAATCTCGAGGATCGCGAAGTCCTCTCCCTCCGGCAAAACATCGCGCATTCCGAGTTGGAGCAGGAATTCCTTGGTGGCGGCAACATCGTTGACTGCCATGTGCGTGTGGCCGATCCACATTGGTGGCCGTTGATCGCTCATCGGCGTCTCCCGCTGGCTTGAACACAAGGTAAGAGTGCACAAATCGTTTGAACTGAGCCAGCTCGGCTTCAGCTGGAAAGTCGAAGATGCAGACCATCAGCAACATGGTTATGGTGCACTGCAAATCACGGCACAGCCCGAGTAAGCCACGATGAACGCACTACTGGTCGAAGCGACCGACGATAACTTCTCCTATGAGTCAGTTCCTCCGGCCAAGATCGTCGAAGCCGGCAATCCGGTATCCAGAACCTGGACGGCAGCCAAGATCACCACCGGCACCCAGGTGTCCACCGGTATCTGGGAGGCTGATCCAGGCATCCTCAAGGTAAAAAGCTATCCCGTGGATGAGGTGTTTACGGTTATCACGGGCAAGATCGACGTCACCAACGAAGATGGCACTGTGATCAGCGTCGGCCCCGGGCAGAGCTGCCTGCTGCACAAAGGCTGGAGCGGCCTGTTCCACGTCGTCGAGCCGACGCGGAAGTGCTTCGTCACCGCCGGCGACTGACGGTCAGGGTTTCGGCGCAGGATTCCAGGGCCAGCGACCCTCCACCTCCAGGTGGATGGTGAATACCAGCACCGTTCTGATCACCACGAGCAGACCTAGTGCTGCCACGTCCGAAATGGTGTGACTGATCACCACCGTCCGGATGATGTCGCCCGCCACCAGGAACTCGAGCCCGAGCATCAGCGAGCGTCCGATGTGGCTACGGAACTCGACATAGAGATCACCGCTGGAGTCGCGGAAGTAGCGAACGCCATATCTGGCCAGCGCGTGCAGGATGCCGACGACGATCACCGCCACACCGAAGGCTTCCACGTAGAAACCGATACCACCGATAATTTCTGCGAGGTCCATGTTCCGCCCTCCAGGAGGATATGATGGGGCCAGGGTAGCAGCCGTAAGCGTACGGTCGCACAGCTAATTGGGGAGATACTCTTTGAGCACCACCGTCACTTCTCTGGCAGGCACGCCGGCGGCGTCCCCGCTTGGCTACTTCAGCTGGACGTTCGGCCAGGCCGCCCGGGATCCCTACTACATCCTGGTGATCATCTACATCTTCTACCCCTACTTCAGCAACACGGTGGTCGGCGATCCGGTGCAGGGTCAGGCGCTGATCGGCTACATCACCGCCGGTGCTGGGTTCGTTCTCGCCCTGACAGCACCCTTTCTCGGGGCAATCGCAGACAAGGACGGTCGGCGCAAGCCCTGGATCATGGGCACCGTTGCGGTGATGTCCGCCGGTGCGCTGTGCCTCTGGTTCGTCGAGCCAGAGGAGCGCGGTCTGAGCCTCGGGCTGACCCTGCTGATCCTGTTCACCATCAAAGTCTGCTTCACCGTCTCCGAGGTGTTCCACAACGCCATGTTGCCGTCCATCGCCCCGATCAATCGCGTGGGCCTGATATCGGGAATGGCCTTTTCCCTGGGCAACGTTGGCGGCCTGCTCCTCATGCTTTTCGTGCTGCTGGCCTTTTCGATGCCCGGCACCCAACCCTGGGCGTTCCTGCCGGAGGCGCCGCTGTTCGGCATCGATCAGAGCCTGGAGGAGCACAATCGGATCGTCGGGCCCATCGCCGGCGTCTGGATGTTCCTCTTCACCCTGCCCGTTCTGCTCTTCACCCCGGACGGGCAGGCCTCCACGAAGCCCATGTGGCAGCTGGCGCGTGAGGGTGTGCAGGACGTGCTGCAGACCATCCGCCACGTCCGTCACTACGCGAACATCGCCCGCTACCTGCTCGCCAGGATGTTCTTCATCGATGGCATGGTCGGGGTGCTGACTTTTGGCGGGGTATACGCCTCCGGGACCTTCGGCTGGGATACCACCACCCTGCTCATCTTCGGGCTCTGCACCAGCGCGTCCGCAATGTTCGGCGCCTACGTGGGCGGCCGGCTCGATGATCGGGTTGGCTCCATTCGCGCGCTGCAGATTGCTATTGGCACCAGCTCTGTGGTGCTCCTCACCCTGGTCTCCGTACAGCCCGACACCATTCTCTACTTCGTTCACGTCGGCAGCGAGCCAGTCTGGGACTTCCCGTACTTCGCGACGCTACCAGAGCTTTTCTACTTCGCCACCAACCAGGTTTTTGCCATGTTCTTCGTCACCGGCCTGTCGGCTTCGAGAACCCTGATGGCCCGGATCGCGCCACCGGAGATGGCGACGCAGTTCTTCGGTCTCTTCGCCCTGTCTGCAACCGTTACCGCCTTCCTGGCGCCGCTGCTGGTCGCCACCGCCACCGACATCTTCGAGTCGCAGCGCATCGGCTTCGGCTCGCTGGCGTTGCTCATGATCATCGGTGCGGTCCTGCTGCTGAAAGTTCGAGAGGAGCAGGCAACGGTGGCGCAGGCCAGCTGAGGAGCCGTTCATGCCAATACCCGTCATCCTCGATACGGACCTGGGGCACGACGTCGACGACGTCTGGGCCCTCGCCTTTCTCCTGCGCTGCCCTGAGCTCGACGTCAGGCTCGTCACCACCTGCACAGGCGACACCGTCTATCGGGCCCGGCTGGCGGCAAAGATCCTCCAACTGATGGGACGCGAAGACATTCCCATCGGCGTCGGCATTCCGCTGGACGAAAATCCGCACACCCATGCGGACTGGCTGGGGGACTACGAGCTGGCTGACTATCCCGGCACGATTCACCACGATGGCGTGGGCGCCCTCTGCGAGACCATCCTGGCCAGCAGCGAGCAGGTTGCCCTCGTCTGCATCGGCCCGCTGCCGAATATCGCCGCCGCGCTGGCCCGGGCGCCGGAGATTACCGCCAAAGCCCGGTTTGTCGGCATGCACGGCAGCATCCGTCGCGGCTACCTGGACGCGCCCAAACCCATGCGCGAGTTCAACGTGAAGATGCACGCGCTGTCCTGCCGGGCGGTTTTCGAAGCCGACTGGCCCAAGGTGATCACACCGCTGGACACCTGCGGCAACGTGATCCTGGAAGGCGAGCGGTTCGCAAGGCTGCGTGATCACGCGCAGCACCCGAACACGCCCCAGGGAGATCCTGCACGCATCTCCATCGACAACCACCTGGCCTGGGCGGAAGCAGTGAGCGACTGGCCGCTCATCAGCCGGATGAACCCGCTCGAGCAGAGCTCCATTCTCTACGACACCGTCGCCGTCTACCTGGCATTTGCAGATGACCTGCTGGAAATGGAGATGCTGCCGATCACCATCACCCCGGACGGCAAAACGATGGTGGACGAGAGCGGCTCACCCGTTTCCTGCGCCACGGCCTGGCGCGACAAAGAAGCGTTTCTGGATCTGCTCACCGACCGGTTGCTGACTTAACGAGCGTGGCTGCAGAGCGATGAAGCCAGCCTATCCAATCCCTTTGCCCGATCAGCTCATCACCGAGTTCCAGGCGAAAGGCTTCGTAACGACCGAAGACGTTCTGAGCGAAGCGGAGATCCAGAAGTTTGGCACCGCGGTCGATCAGGAGATCGCCGCGCGCACCGCAGACGACAACCGATCGCTTGCTGACAAGTCGCGCTATGAGCAATCGTTCATCCAGTGCATGCGCTTGTGGGAGACCAATCCTGAAGTGCTGCCACTCAGCTGCCATCCGGGGTTGGCTGGAATTGCGGCGCAACTGCTCGGGGTTGAAAGCGTGCGCATGTGGCAGGACCAGGCGCTCTACAAGGAGCCGGGCGGCAAGGAAACAACGCCGCATCAGGATGAAACCTTCTGGGCCATCGGCGAAGAGCCACTGGTCAGCGCCTGGATTCCATTTGATAACGTCGACATCGACTCCGGCGCGATGGCCTACGTACCGGGTTCACACCTCGCCGGACCGCTCCAGGTTGTGGACATCACCCATCGCTCCGAACCCTATGCCATTCTGGATGATCCAGCGCTGGGGCGCGCGAAACCCGAGTGGGTGCCGGTCAAAGCCGGCTCAGTGATCTGGCACCATGGCCTGACGGTTCACCAGGCAAGCGCAAACACAACGGACCGGACCAGACGGGTGTTCACGGTCGTGTACATCGCCAGCGACGCGAGGCGCGCCAAGTCCTGGCCCACATATCCTCTGGACCGGGAAGGCATAGGCGTAGGAGAGCAACTCCGTGGAGACGGCATGCCGGTGCTCTGGCCGGCACCGGCGGAATACCCGCAACCACCAGCGACCATCGGCGAGAAAACCGGACCTCAGTACCGGCTGCCGTAGCCTCGACTGACCGACTAGTCGTTCTGGTCGAGAAACTCGCTCAACCCGTAACCCTTACGCTCGCCATCCAAGGTGTATTCGGTCATGCCTTCACCGACATGGGTCTTACCGCCGGCACGGCGATTACGCAGCGGGATGTAGCCCATGACCCGGCCTTCGACGACGCGCTCCCGCCCGTCTTCGAGCTCGAGCGCCGCCCGCAGCGCGGTGTGGTAGTTGGTGCCAGGCGCGTACTCCGCTTCGATCACCGCCTTGTTGATCTTCACCAGCTCCTCACCTTCCTGAAAGAGGCCACCACCGACCCCATCACCTCTGGTGGTGATGATCATGCCGAGATCGTCCCCGAAGTTGCCGGTGATCCAGCGGTAGGACGGCGTGGACTGCCAGTACCTGGGTCCCCAGGAATGATCCCTGAGCCCCCAGCCGGCAAAGTCGATAGGTCCCGAATCGCCCAGCGTCAGCGTCCCGGCCACCCGCATGTGCTGCTCGGTGTGCGCCCGCGCAAACTCGTTGCCGTCCCCCGGTTCACCAACGTGACCGTAGAGCGGGCCGACGGCCGTGTGCTCGAGCTCGATCCTGATTTCCTCCCGGGGATTTTCCTTGAAGGCTTTGCCGGGATCGGCCATGGCCTTGGGATCCACCATGTAGAGCGCTTTGCCGATGTAGGTCGTGCGGACCAGCTCCGCCGGCTTCAGGATCTCAACCTTCAGGCCACCCGCATCCCAGCCGTCGTTGTGGCTGATCTCGGGCTTTTTGTAGTTGAAGTAGGCAGAACCATCGGGGTTCCAGACGATCACCGTCATCTCCGCGTAGCCTTCGTTGGCGCGGTTGCCAATGCGCACGAAGCCGCCACGGTTCTGTGACGGGTCGAAGAAGTTGAAGTAAACCGACTCGTTGAAGTTCTCTTCCGGCCCCAGCTCGTGGGTGTAGTCGTCTTCCGCTTTGATGTTGCCGATGATCCGGACCATGCCTTTCTCCCAAATCGCAGTTCGCCAGAGATCATCTCCTGTCCGGGTTCGCTGCGCTACTCTTTCGTCGTAAGATCAGTCAGCGGCATACAGGGGAGGATATGCATGGCGAAGCGGGTTTACCTGTTCAGTGAGGGCAGCAAAGACGACCGCGACCTGCTTGGCGGGAAAGGCGCAAATCTCTGCGAGATGACCAATCTGGGCCTGCCGGTGCCTTTCGGCTTCGTGATCACCACCCCAACCTGTCATGAGTTCTTCGAGCGTGGCAACACGCTGCCCACCCTGCTCGAGCAGGAATACCGCGTCGCCCTGGACCTGGTGGAAAAGCAGATGGGCGCGCGTTTCGGCGACCCGGACAACCCGCTGCTGTTCTCCGTGCGCTCCGGCGCGCCGGTGTCCATGCCGGGGATGATGGATACCATTCTCAACCTCGGCCTGAACGACGAGATCGTCGAGGGGCTGGCGCGGAAGACGGGCAATCCCCGCTTCGCCTACGACTCCTATCGACGCTTCATCCAGATGTTCTCAGACGTGGTGCTCGGCGTGGAGGGCGAGCTGTTCGAAGCAGCCATCAGCGACTACAAGAAGCAGCACGGCAAGGTGCTGGATGTGGATCTGTCAGCAGAGGACTGGCAGGCGGTCATCGAGATCTTCAAGACCATCACCGAGCTGCCTCAGGATCCGTTCGAGCAGCTGAAACGCGCGGTGGAAGCCGTATTCCTCTCCTGGCACTCACCCCGGGCGAACGTGTACCGGGAAATGAACAACATTCCATCAACGCTCGGCACCGCGGTGAACGTTCAGGCGATGGTGTTCGGCAATTTCGGCGACGATTCCGGCTCCGGCGTTGCTTTCACCCGTGATCCATCCACCGGGGAAGATCGATTCTTCGGCGAGGTGCTGTTCAACGCGGCCGGCGAGGACGTCGTTGCCGGCATCAGAACCCCGGATCCGATCGAAGCGCTGCAGAAACGACTGCCGACTGTTTACGACGAGCTTTATCAGACCCAGGAGCTGCTCGAGAACCACTATCGGGACATGCAGGACATCGAGTTCACCGTCCAGGAAGGCAAGTTCTACATCCTGCAGACGCGCAGCGGTAAGCGCACCGGGCGAGCGTCGGTGAAGATCGCCGTCGACATGGTCAACGAGGGGCTGATCGATGAAAAGGAAGCACTGCTGCGAGTCTCGCCCGAGCACGTGGAAGCCTTTCTGCATCCGATGGTCGATCCGGAGGCCAAAACCAACATCGTCGCCAGCGGCCTGCCGGCCAGCCCGGGCGGTGCAACCGGTCAGGTGGTGTTCTCCGCCGATGAGGCGGTCGAAGTTGCCGCCGACGGCACCCACGTGGTGCTGGTGCGCCGGGAAACCACCCCGGAAGACATCCACGGCATGAAGGCTGCGGAGGGCATCCTGACCGAGCTCGGCGGCATGACCTCCCACGCCGCCGTGGTCGCCCGTGGCATGGGTGTATGTGCCATCACCGGCTGTGGCTCCCTGACGATCGACTACCAGGCAGGCACGGCCACCAGCGCCGACGGCACCGTCATCAAACGCGGTGATGTGATCACCCTCGACGGCAACACGGGCGATGTGATGCTCGGCGACATTCCGAAGATCGAGGCCAGAGAGAGCGACGACTTCCGGGTGCTGCTCTCCTGGGCGGACAAACACCGGCGGCTGCGGGTTCGGGCAAACGCGGACACCCAGGAAGATGCCGAACGGGCGCGATCACTGGGCGCTGAGGGGATCGGGCTATGCCGGACCGAGCACATGTTCTTCGAGGCGGAACGGATCACCGGGATGCGGGCCATGATCCTCTCCGAATCCAAGGAAGAGCGGCAGCAGCATCTGGACCAGCTCCTGCGCTTCCAGCACGAAGACATGTTGGGGCTCTACAAGGCCATGGACAACCTGCCGGTCACCATCCGCCTGCTGGATCCCCCACTGCACGAGTTCCTGCCGCACACCGAGGAAGACATGACCGGTCTTGCCGCCAGCGTCGGCAAGCCGATCGAGAAGATACGCGCCATCACCGAGAGCCTCAGCGAAGTGAATCCGATGCTCGGCTTCCGCGGCTGTCGCTTGTCCGTGGTGTACCCCGAGATCACGGTGATGCAGGTCAAAGCCATCATCGGCGCGGCCATCGAGGCCACGGAGCAGGGTTATCGGCCCTTTCCGGAGATCATGATTCCGCTGGTGGTGAACGTCCGCGAGATTCGCCTGATCAACGGCATCATCGAGAGCACCATCCACGAGATGCTGAGAGACAGGAAGATCTCACTGTCTTACCGGATCGGAACCATGATGGAGACACCGCGAGCCTGCCTCGGCGCCGATCGCCTGGCGCCAGCCGTCGAGTTCATGAGCTTCGGTACCAACGACCTGACCCAGATGACCTACGGCTTCTCCCGGGACGATGCTGCCAAGTTTGTGCCCGAATATCTCGACAAGAAGATCATTGAGACCGACCCGTTCGTGTCCCTGGATCAACGCGCCGTTGGCCGCCTGATCGAGATGAGCGTCGCCGAATCATCCGCGCGCAAGAAAGGCATAAAGTACGGGATCTGCGGCGAGCACGGCGGCGACCCACGCTCCATCCGCTTCTGCCACGAGATCGGCCTCGACTACGTATCCTGCAGCCCGTTCCGGGTGCCGGTGGCGCGCATCGCCGCAGCCCAGGCCAACGTCGCCGCCGGAGGCTGATCAGGCCGCCGGCTTCAGCCTGAATCGCACAGGCAGGTGCTTGAAGCCGTGCACGAAGCTGGCTCTGAGGTACTCACCCTCACCGGTCAGCGCCATCTCCTCGATCCGCGGCATCAGCTGCGTGAAGAAGATGCGCATCTGCATTCGTGCCAGGATCAGCCCGAGGCACTGATGCGGGCCGGTGCCGAAGGCCAGGTGCCTGTTCGGCTTGCGGGTGATGTCAAACTTGAAGGGATCGTCGAAGATCTCTTCGTCAAAATTGGCGGACGCATAGAACAGCCCAAGGCTGTCGCCTTTCTTGATCTTCTGCCCCCGTAGCTCGTAGTCCTCGGTTGCCGTCCGGCAGAACTGGTTGACGGCAGTGGTCCAGCGGATCATCTCCTCCACCGCCAGCTTCACCGTGTCTTCGTCGTCGACGTTGTCTTTCAGCAGCTGCAGCTGATCCGGGTTGCGCAGCAACGCATGCATGCCTCCGGAGATCGAGGTGCGCGTCGTTTCATGACCAGCGGTCGCGACAATGATGTAGTAAGAGATGAGCTCCTTGTACGGCAGGTACTCACCATCGAGCTTGCCGTTGGCGATGTAGGAAGCCAGATCTTCCTTCGGGTTGGCTCGGCGCTCGTCAGTCAACGCCGTGAAGTAGTCGAAGAGCGACTTCACGGTATCGATCCCGGACAGCGGATCGTCACCCGCCCGCATCATCTCCGGATCTTCCCCGGCAAACAGCTCGTTGGTGAGCTTCAGAATTAGCGGCTCGTCTTCTTCCGGCACGCCGAGCAGCTCGACGATCAGCTTCAGCGGCGGCCACACGGCCACGTCCTGCACGAAGTCCAGCTCGCGCTCGCTGCCGTCGCCCATCATGTCGTCGAAGATCGACTTCGTGATCACGTTCAGCCGATCTTCCAGCGCCTTGATGTTGCTCGGCTTGAACCAGGGCTGCACCAGCGCCCGGTAGTTCGTGTGGTCAGGCGGGTCCATCTGCACGAGCGATCGGATCAGCCCCTGCTCACCGGCAGTCGCCAGCACCTCGAGCAGCTTCGGTCGGTCTTCCAGACGCTTGAAGATCTCCATGAGCATCTCTTCGCGCAGCTCCGGCTGGGTCTGCTCCGGCAGCAGGATAGGCCGGGGCTCGCTGGCGAACACCTCGGGATTCTTCTCGATCTCGATGATGTCCGCGTGCTTGGTAACGGCCCAGAACGGCCTGAACTTTTCCGGGCTCACCAGCCGCAGCGGGTCGTTCCTGCGCAGCCAGGCGAAAGCCTCGTGCGGGTGACCGCTCTCGCCGTACTTTTCCGGCGCGATCACGTCGTCGTCTTGAAACTCGTAGGCTTCAGCCATCGAAAGAACTCCCACAATGTCATATCTTCAGGTAATTATAGGCAACGCTCACAGTGCCAATACTGTGGATATCCGCTAACAAAAAGCAGCAAGAGCGAAGACTGAGGGGAAGCGAGATGGGAGAGAATGAGCAACTGGGCCGGCTGCGTGCAGCCTGGCAAGGCAGAGTTTCCGGCTGCCAGCTGGGCAAAGCCGTGGAGCAGTTCTCCATGGTCGAAGGCCAGGCCGCGCTGCAGAAGTATCTGGAAGACGCTGATGCCCTCCCCCTGCGCGACTATGTCCCCCTGATCGAAGGCAGTGCGGTTGAACGGTATGCCGGTGCCATGTGCTGTCGGGGCAAGTTCGATGCAACCGCGCCGGACGACGACATCCACTACTCGACGCTTTCTCTGATCATGCTGGAGAAGCACGGCCTGGAGCTCAGCACCGAAGACGTGGCCCGAACCTGGCTGAACCTGTTGCCGGTGGCTATGACCTTTACCGCCGAGAGAGCCGCGTACCGCACCCTGCTGGAACGCGGCCATGAGTGGTTCGCTTACGGTGCCAATCTGGGATTCGACGTCACCGACTGTGCCGACAATCCCTACAACGACTGGATCGGCGCCCAGATCCGCGCGGATGTTTACGGCTGGGTCTGCCCCGGTCGGCCGGATGTGGCTGCCGAGCTCGCGCGCCGCGATGCGGCGCTGAGCCATCGCGAGGATGGGATCTACGGCGCCGTGTTTGTCGCCGCGTTAGGCGCCTTGCTGTGGGAGGCCGAAGACATGTTAGCCGCGATCCGCGAGGCAGCCACGCATGTGCCATCGGGCAGCAAGGCCGCGGAAGCCATCGAGTTTGCGCTGGAGGTTGCCGGTGAAGGAGGCGATGCGCGCATTCGTGAGCGGTACGAGGATCTCTCACCCGTTCACGTGCTGAACAACCTGGCGCTCGTGGTCTGGGCGCTGGCGACCCACCACAACGACTTCAGCGCTGCCATCGGCGATGTCACGGCGGCCGGGCTGGATACCGACTGCAACGCGGCAACGGTTGGTGGCCTGCTCGGTCTGTGGCACGGCGAGATCCCCGCCCGCTGGGTCGAACCCTGGAACGAGCGGGTCGGCCTGGCCCTGGCCGGGCACGGCGAGGTGGATCTGCAGGGTCTGGTGGAGCGAACTTCCGCCGTCACCGACTCGATCCGCACCTCGCTCGAACAGCAGTGAGTAACCCACCGAGCCCATCTTGTTGAGACGACTGTGGTCCGACTGAGCGATTTACCCGACTACGAGCGAGAGCACCTGCTCAGCAAGGCGCTGCCGCCCATGTCGCCACCGGTGTGGACCAAACAGACGGAGCCGCTGGCGCAGATGCGCATCGCGCTCATCACCACCGCCGGCCTGCACTTCCGCGATGCGCCCGCCTTCGACTTCCTCGATTCGGAGTACCGGCCGATCCCCGGCGAAGCGAACGCCAACGACCTGATCATGTCGCACAGCTCAGCGAACTTCGATCGCAGCGGCTTCGCAGAAGACGTCAATCTGGTGTTTCCCATCGATCGGTTTCGAGAGCTTGAGCAGCAAGGCAGGATCGGCTCTCTGGCAAGCATTCACTACAGCTTCATGGGTGCAGGCCTGCTGCCCGAAGCGTACGAGGAAAGCGCTGAACAGGTGGCCGGAATGCTGAAGAAAGACCAGGTGGATGCGGTCTTTCTCACCCCGGTCTGACCCAACTGCACCCGCGCCGTGTGCGCGCTGGGCTACTACCTGGAACGGTCGGGCCTCATGACAACGGGCATCAGCCTGGTGCGGGAAAACGCCGCCTGCCTGCAGCCACCGCGAACCCTGTGGGTCAGCTTTCCCCTGGGACGGCCCCTGGGCGTACCCAACGACGCCGCTTTTCAGCATCGCGTCATCGACGCTGCGCTCGGTCTGCTGGCACGAGATGCCGGTCCAATTCTGGAGGACTATCCGGAAGACGCTCCCAAGGTAGCGCTGGATGACGCGCCAGCCTGCCCGGTGTCGTTCCGCGCTGATGCTGCCACCTGGCGCGGCCGCCTGCTCGCCGAGCTGGCAACGCTGGCTCCGTGGTACGAAATCGGCCGGCTGCGGCGAGGCGGCCGGACGCTGGTCGGCGTGTGTGATGCGGAGATCAGCGAGATTGCAGAGCGGTTCGGCGATGACCTGGACGCGGAGCGCTTACCCGAAGACCTCACCTGGTTCAAAGCCGCGATCGAGGACGCCAAGTCCTTCTACGTGGAGGCCCTAACCGCTCAACCCGGAAACCATGACGCCCGGCAGGTCTATGCCGTTCTCTGGCACGATACGCAGATGGGCGCTGCCCTCCGCCGCTTTCACGATGCCTTCCTCGAGCAGCCGGGCAAGGCGGGATTCGCCCGGATCCTGCTGCCTCGCGAAGCGCTGGAGGACACGCGAGCCGATGCAGCGCTATCAGACGAGGACACGTCAACATGAAAGTCTCACCGATAACTGATCAGTTCGTCGCGGAAGTCGAAGACCTGAACGTCGCCGAGATCTCCGCAGAGGACTTCGAGGCGCTTTATCAGGCCTGGCTCAGGTTCGGCGTGCTGCGCATCCGCGGCCAGGAAATGGACGAAGAGGCCCTGCAGTCTTTCAGCGCCAGGTTCGGCCCCCTGGAGGAAATCCCCATGGGCCGCCTGCCGGAAGAAGCCCGGAAGAAGATCAGAAATCGCTACGTGACCCAGCTCTCCAACATCATCGAGAACGGTCGGCCGATCGGCGGCCTCGGCAACTCAGAGGCCAGCTGGCACTCCGACATGACCTATGTGGAAGTGCCACCCCCAGCCAGCGTGCTGCTCGGGGTAGAGATCCCGGAAACCGGCGGCAACACCTACTTCGCCGATCAGAACGCAGCCTATGAGGCGTTGCCTGAGGATCTGAAGGTGCGCGTCGACGGCCTGTCGATCAAGCACGATGCAGCTCACACCAGCGTGGGCAGCCTGCGCCCCGGATTCGAGGCCTTCGACGATCCCCGGGATGCTCCGGGCGCCGTTCATCCCATCGTCAGGATCCACGAGGAGACCGGCGCCAGAACCCTGTATCTGGGGCGGCGCGAGTGGGCCTACATCCCCGGACTGCCCCTGGCTGAAAGCGAAGCGCTGCTTGATGAGCTGTGGGCTTACGCCGCAACGCCGGCCAACAGCTGGCGCCAGGTCTGGCAGCCCTGGGATCTGATCATCTGGGACAACCGACGAGTGCTGCATCGCCGCGATGACTTCCCGCAGGAATCCCGGCGGCTGATGAAGCGCTGCCAGGTGTTGAGCCGGGAGCAGGGAGCGGTTTAAGTGTGAGTCGATAGCGTGTTGGGGAGCACCGGGAAGATGACGCGATACTGGCGACGATGGGCACTGGCTGCGTTAACTGTCAGCTTGACCGGCTGCGGCGAGATGGTCGAATCCGATTCGCCACCAGCCCAATCTCAACGACCCAACATCCTGCTGATCGTTGCCGACGACCTGGGCTACACCGACCTGGGCGCGTTCGGCGGTGAGATCCGCACCCCGAACCTGGACCTACTGGCGCTGGCCGGTCTGCGCCTGACCAACTTCCACACCGCTCCCAGCTGCGCGCCCACCCGGGCGATGCTGATGACCGGAACCGACAACCACCTCGCCGGCATGGGTTCCCAGGGTGGGCTCGAGACAGAGCGCCAGGCGGAGAGCCGCGCTTACCTGAACAAGCTTCTGCCGGAAGTCCCAACCGTGACGGAACACCTGGCAAAGCTCGGCTACAGAAATCTTGCCTCAGCGAAGTGGCACCTGGGGCACGAGGCGGCACATCTGCCCAATCGGCGCGGCTTCCATCGCAGCTTCGTTCTGCTCGAGGGCGGCGGCGGACACTTCGACAACGCCCCGTTGTTCGAACGCTACGGCCAGGCAAGCTGGCTGGAGGACGACGAGCCTGTCGAACTGCCCGAAGACTTCTACTCCTCCGACTTCATGACGGACAAGCTGCTCTCCTACATCGATGAGACGCCTGCTGGGCAGCCCTACTTCGCATTCCTCGGCTACACCGCCCCTCACTGGCCACTTCAGGCGCCTGCCGAAGATGTCGCCGCCTACGGCTCGAGCTACCAGGAGGGTTGGGATGAGCTTCGCGCGCAGCGCATGCAGGGCGCCATCGAAGCTGGCGTGGTGCCGGAGCACGCCGTGGCCGTTGACTTCGAGGCCGGCATGACGCCTTGGGCAGAGCTATCCGCTGAGCAACGTCAGTTGGCGACAAAAAAGATGCAGGTCTATGCCGGTATGGTCAGCCGTCTGGACCAGAACGTCGGACGTCTTCTGCAGGCGCTCGCAAGGCGAGGCGACCTGAGCAACACCGTGATCATCTTCCTGGCTGACAACGGCGCAGAGGCGCATCCGATGGAGCTCTACCAGTCGAACGTCACGTGGGTTGCAGAGAACTTCGACAACTCGCTGGATTCCATCGGCACCCGCAATTCCTATGTCTCCCTGGGCCCTTCTTGGGCGCGTGCGACGGCTGCACCCTTTCGAGCTTCGAAGAGCAAGATCTCTGAAGGAGGCATTCGAGTACCAGCCTTCGTCAAAATGCCCGGACTCAACGCAGGCATCGATACTTCCTACATGCGGGTGATGGACCTTGCACCAACCTTCATCGAGCTAGCTGGTGGCGAGGTGCCAGAGGCAATGATGGGACGTTCTCTGCTGCCGCGACTGCAGGATGGAACACCCGTCTACTCGGCAGAAGAGTTCATTGCGGCTGAGACTTACGGTCGGCGCATGGTCAAACAGGGTGACTGGAAGTTGCTGCTTCAGGCACCACCTTACGGCACCGGCGACTGGCAGCTTTACAACCTGACGGAAGACCTCGGCGAGCAGAACGACCTGAGCGATCAGTACCCCGAACGGCGCGCTGCGCTGATTGCGGCGTGGCAGCGCTATGCGGATAACGTTGGCGTGATTAATCCGGAGGTGCCGATCAGGTACTGATTTCGCGGTCAGCCCCGGGCAACACTCCAACGCCGGGCATTCAGCGCTCGGATCACATCAGCATCTGCCGATCCAGCAGCCAGCGCCTCAACCAGCATGCCCAGCACGTAACGATCGGACTCGCGTCGCAACAGGGTAGACATCTCCCGACGCACGTCATCACCGAGGCGATGATTGCACGCGAGCTGTAGTATGGCGTAGCCAACCGATTGCCGAACGGTGGAACGAGGCAATCCGGCAATCGTCGTGTTGTCCGGCTCAACCCCCGGCTGCAGTCGAGCCAGCAGCAAGTTCAGGACTGAATCTGCATCGATGCCGGGACATCGGGCCAACTGACCAAGTGCGTACGCCGCATTCGACCGGGCGAGATCATCGGGTTCATTTTCCAGGCGATCGAGCAGCGCATCCGCCCCCGGCGACCAGACCGCACCCAGGCTGAAGATCGCAAAGCGGCGCACGCTGACCTGTTCGTCCCTGGCCGCGTCCGCCAACTCAGCGCCGACCTCGTCGCAACGCTGCCGCAACCCATAGGCACTCGCGCGGCGTACAGCTTCTGCTTCGTGTCGGAGCCCTGCTAACAACAGGTCGAGGCTCGCACGACTGGTATCCGCCCCCAATCGATAGGCAGCGGCTACCTTGTCGTTCTCCTCACCCTTAACCAGCAGTTTCCCGTCCAGCTCGATATCCGCAGCCCGCAGCGATACGCGCCGCCGGGCGCCATTCAGCCAGGACCAGTTGCCAGCAACGACCGGTGCCAGATCATCCCTGAGCCCAGCCAGCGGCGGCAACGGTCGGTTTTCACGGAGTTCAGGCTCCTGAGTGCGCGCGTAGTAGAACTTGAACATGTAGCGCGGCGGTTGCCCGGACCCGGTGCGCGAACCGCGGTGAATGAGATCGTAGTTACCGATCACCACGCTGCCGGCCGGAACTTGTACGAAGCGCCTCTCCAGCCCTGGAACTCCGAGCTTTTCCAGCGAGGCTGCCAGCGCCTCGTCCCGAAGGTTCAGATCCTCGTCAGCCAGCACGGCTCTATCCAGGTCCGGATCAATCGGGTCTCCGGCCCGCCAGGTGTCATCCGCCTGCTCGATGTCCGTCGTCCAGTACTGAGTACCCGGCAGCACCTCGGTCGGCCCGTTATCGAGCGTCACGGCCTGCGGGTAATAGAACATGATTACCCAGTCCGGGCGGTGACTTCGGTAATGCCCGCGCTCGTTCCAGGGCAGGTTGCCATCCTGATGAAACGGCTGGTCGGTGCGTTGGCTCTGATGCAGAAAGCTGTGCGGGTGCAGAAAGGCGTGCTTGCCGAGGATGCTCTCGATGGCACCTGCCACCTGGGGATCGTTCAGCATCTGATCGATCTCCGGGATCGACGCCCTCAGGTTGTCGCCCAGAATCTCCAGATGCGCAGTCCTGGCATTTCCCTCGTTGACGGTACCGTGCAGCTCGTCCGCCCGCTGCCACAGGCGCTCATGATCTTCCGCGCTCATGCTGCCGGGCTCGACAACAACGTAGCCAGCGCTCAGAAACTCGAGCAGCTCGGTATCAGGTAGATGCGGCAGGGTCGGCTCAGTCACTGGTTGCGCCTCACGTATCAAAGCGGATTTCTCTCGAGCAGCTGCCTGGCGATGATGATCCGCTGCAGCTCGTTGGTTCCTTCGCCCACAACCAGCAGCGGCGCATCGCGATAGTACCGCTCCACCACATTTTCCGGTGAGTAACCGTAGGCGCCATGGATCCTCAGCGCCTCGTTGCTGTTTTCCATGGCAGCTTCGGTGGCGAACAGCTTCGCCATGCCGGCTTCGAGATCGCAACGCTCACCGCTGTCGTAGGCTTCAGCGGCCTTCTGGGTCAGAAGGCGAGCCGCTTCCACTTTGGTCGCCATGTCGGCCAGCTTGATCTGAATCGCCTGATGGGTGCCGATGGGCTGGCCGAAGGTTTTCCGGACCTGGGCATAGGAAACGCTGGCATCCATTGCCGCCCGGGCAACGCCCACCCCGCGGGCAGCCACATTGATACGGCCCAGCGCCAGCCCGGAGAGAATCTGCTGCAGCCCCCGTCCTTCAGCTTCCCCGATCAGGTTCGACCCAGGAACGCGCACCTCGTCGAGTACCACCTCACCCGTATCTACGCCCCGATAGCCCAGCTTCTTCAGCTTGTGCGCCTCGTAGCCCATGTGCTTCTCGACCAGCAGGAGGCTCATGCCCCGATGCCGCGGCTCCACGTCCGGATCGGTCTTCACCAGCACCGCCAGGATGTTTCCTTCCACCGAATTGGTGATCCACTGCTTGGTGCCGGTAACGAGATAGTCGTCCCCTTCCCGGACCGCCCGGGTGCGAATCGCCTGCAGGTCGGTGCCGCAATCCGGCTCTGTGAGCGCGATGCCGCCGCGCAGCTCGCCGGTCGCCATGCGCGGCAGGTACTGCTCTTTCAGCGCCGCGGTCCCGAACTTCTCCAGCGCAGCACACATGATCAGATGCGAGTTGAAGATCCCGCTGACGCTCATCCAGACCGCAGAGACGCGCTCGACGATCTGCGCGTACACCGCGGCAGAAAGGCCCATGCCGCCATACTCGGTGCCGATGGTCGCGCCGAACAGTCCCAGCCCCTTCATCTTCTCGACCATCTCGTGCGGATACTCGTCGGCGAGCTCGTAGTCCCGGGCGATCGGCTTCACTTCCCGCGCCAGGAACCGATCCACCGTGTCCAGAATGATCTGGTCGTCAGCCATTGCTCCAGCCTCTCCTAGTAGTCGAGCTGATCATCGACGGCATGACCACGCCTCGGCACCAGCAACGAGCGTTCGAAGATGATCACCTGAGTGCCGTCCTGCTTTCTGCCTGTCGTCTCCACCGTCACGACGCCCTGGTTCGGTCGCGACTCCGACGCTCGCACGCTCAGCACCTTCGACTCCGCGTACAGCGTATCGCCAATGTGGACGGGGCCGGTCAATCGCACCTTGTCCCAACCCAGGTTCGCCACCGTCTTCTGCGAGATGTCGGAAACGGACATCCCCGTGACCAGAGAGATGGTGAGGCACGAGTTCACCAGCACCTGGCCAAACTCGCTCTGCTCGGCGTACTCACGATCGAAGTGCAGCGGGTGCTGGTTCATGGTCAGCAGGGTGAACCAGGTGTTGTCTGCTTCGGTGATCGTCCGGCCCGGGCGGTGTTCGTAGACATCCCCCACCGTAAACTCTTCCAGATAACGTCCATAGGACTCCCGGTAGCGCTGCTCGCCTACCGGTTTCGCCTCAGCAACCATGCCCTGCCCCTTACATCCTCTTTGGCTCCACAGTGCCAAAAAAACTCTTCAAGAGGTACTCTTCAAGCGCTACGAAGTATCGGGAAGGAGCAACACATGGCGGCACTGGAGCCTGGAAGCGACGCGTGGCTGGCGTCCGTGACAGAAGAGATCATCGAGCCGGATCTGCCGATCATCGATCCCCATCACCACCTCTGGAACTACAGAGGCATCTCTGAATATCTGATTGGTAACCTCTGGGCCGATACCAGCTCCGGCCACAACGTGGTGAAGACTGTGTTCGTGGAGTGCCATGCCGAGTATCGCGCTGACGGACCCGAGCACGAGCGCTGCCTCGGCGAAACCGAGTTCGTGGTTCAGCAGGCCAGGGCCAGCGAGGCAGATGCCAGCCAGGCCACCATCGCCGGCATCGTCGGTCACGCCGACCTCGCCTCGGGCGAACTGCTTAAGCTGGTGCTGGAGCAGCATCTTGAGATCGGCGAGGGACGCTTCAAAGGCATCCGCGACGCTGGCGCCAGCGCAGAACATCCCGAAGTGCTTAGGATCCCTGGCCGCGCTGCCCGGGATCACTACGCCCGACCGGCATTCCGGGACGGGGTGAGGCTGCTGGGTGAGATGGGGCTGTCCTTCGACACCTGGCACTACCACTACCAGAACCGCGACTTCCTCGACCTCGCCAGAGCATGTCCGGACACCCAGATGATCCTGGATCACTTCGGCACGCCGCTCGGCGTTGGCCCCTATGCCGGGAAGCGGCAGGAGATATTCGATGCGTGGCGCAAAGACATGGAAGCCATTGCCGCCTGCCCGAACGTGGTAGCCAAGCTGGGCGGTCTGGCCATGCCCGACAACGGCTTCGGCTGGGATGCACGCGCAACCCCACCCACCTCGGATGAGTTCTGCGAGGCCCAACGCGATTACTACCTGCACACCATCGAGTGCTTCGGTCCGGACCGCTGCATGATGGAGAGCAACTTTCCCGTCGACCGCTGGTCACTCTCCTACCCGGTGCTCTTCAACGGGTTGAAGAAAATCGTCGCGGACTTCAGCGATGCAGAGAAAGCCGCGATGTTTCACGACACCGCGGAGCGCGTTTACCGGCTATGAAGCTTCAGGCCGACTCGACCTTCTGCAGCGGCGGCTGCCCCAGGGCTTCCCGGTAGTTGTTGTGGAAGTGATGCAGCGCCGGCTCGTTGCGGCCGAAGATCACTTCCTTCAGCTGCCCGTTCTCCGCGGCCCGCTGCTGCATCTCGCCCATCACGTAGTCTTCCTGCTCGATCGTGCTGTGGAAGACTTCCAGTGAGGCCTCGAGGCTGGCGCCGCCATCGGAACGATTCTCGAACTCGTACACCTTGCTCGCGTCGAACTCCTGCTTCTGCGACTCGGCGAAATCGATGACTTCCTGAGTCCAGTAGAAGCTGACCTGGGTGACCGAGCGCCCTGCTCCGTCCGCATGCGGGTAGATCCTGATCAGCGTGGATTGCGCAGGGCTGGTGATCAGCTGCACGTTGGGGAACAGGTGATACATCACGAAGGTGCCGTGCTCGATCCGCCAGTCCGATTCCGGCATCTGCCGTAACGCATCGATGCCACGGCTGGCCGTCACGAATCGGTGATGCCGACCGAACTCTTCGAAGTGCAGGTTGTTGCCGTAGTAAAGCTGACCCAGCGTCGAGTTGTGCAGCTTGCCGAAGTGATAGGTCTCGCCAAAGGTGTCGTTAGCGAATTTCCAGTTCAGCTTCATGTCGATGGTCTTATCGCCCACGAACTTCTGGCTCTCGATGCCGAACGAGTCGAGCTCGGTCGCCAACTCGCTGCCGAGCAGCTTCTCCAGATCCAGCTCACCGCCAACTTGCGGGTGCACCCAGAGCAGCCCGCCACGCTCTACTGCAGGCAACTCCAGCAGGCCATGGCAGGACTTGTCGATGGCACCGAAGTGTTCCTCATCGGGGATCGCCAGCAGCTCCCCAGTGTTTGCGTAGCTCCACTGGTGGAACGGGCACATGAACACGCTGCGTCGGCCCCGCGCTTCAGAGGCCACCTGCACCGAGCGGTGACGGCAGGCATTCAGGAAGGCGTGAAACTCACCGTTCTTGTCACGGGTCGCCAGGATCGGCGTCCCGAAGTCATTCATCGTCAGGAAAGACCCAGGCTCTGGCAGGTCACCCGACAGGCCGATCAGCTGCGGATGATTCTGAAAGAACTCCTCGCGCTCCCGCGTCGCCTGCTCAGGACAGACGTAAGAGGCAGTCGGGTTTTTGTACTGCACGCCGGCATCGACGTTCCGACCCTCGTCCAGCTGCTGCATCAGCTCCTTGAGAATCTTCACCTGCAGCGTATGTTCCATGTCTCTCCTCCCACGAAATGACCAGCGACTGAGAATACCACCGATTGGGACCGCTCTGCTCCGGCTCTGGACTGGTGGGCAGCACCGCAGAACGCTCTTGCCAGTCCTAATGCATTCCATTAAATTCTCTGCAGAGGGATGATGATGAAGTGGATGAAACTGGTCTTCGGCTGCCTGGGCGTGCTGCTGCTTGCACTGCTGGCGGGCGCCGCCTGGCAGCATGATCGCTACCTGGATGCCCGGCGGGACCGGGTTCAGGACTATCAGGACGTGTGGCACGGCGACGTCTTCCACGTAATTACCTATCTCACTATCGCCCCTGATCAACCTCTGCTCCCTGCGCTCAGCCGCCTGAAACAGGCCGCAGAGCAGGAAGGGAACAGCCAGCTCGTCTACGCCGGCAAGGTCGTCTACAACGGGCTGAACTCCAGCCAGTTCAGCGCCTCTTTCGGCCGGGACGTAGCCTGGAACGCCATCATCCTCCAGCAGTTCGCGAGTCAGGAGGCTTACGAGCAGTATCGCCGCGACCCCGCCGTTCAATCGGCGCTTGCGGCTTTCCCGCTGAGCCACGCCCACGGCATGAAACGATCTCGCGGGTTCAGCCTCGCCGTACCGCAGATGCTGCTGGCGATGAAGATCTGGCGCGGCCTTACATTTGCACCTCCCCTACCGGCACTGGAACCGGCCGCCGAGGAGGGAGACGCTACCTTTGCCGACATTGGCGATCCGCTGCTTGCCGAGGCTGACGGATTCGGCAGGGACGCGATCATGATCTTCAACCTGATCAAAGAAGGCGGTGCGGCGCAGCAGTCCGCAAACGCCAGCTACGGCACCCGGATGCTGGAGCGGATGGCTGTGGGGACACACGGACCCATGCACATGGGGGCATCGGTGCCGCTGGATCAGGCGCACGAGTTCGACAACGTGGCCCTGGTCTACTATCCAGGCAGCGGCTACTTCCGGGAGCTGGTTTCCAGCACCTGGTTTCAGAACATCATCGGCGACAAGCAGCTCGATGACTCGCAGGCCAGCATCACCGTGCCCGTGACGGATCATCTGTGAAGCGCAGAAAGGGGAGGTTATCTTGAACCACATCAGGCAGGGGGCTGGCATGCTCCTGATCGCAGGGCTGATCGGCTGCTCCGATCCGGACGACGTACCGGAGTCCCACATTTCCACCCCGCCTCCGGCACAACCGGCACAGACGGTTGAGCGCTATCCGCTGAAGACCGCCCTGTTCGGCGATCTGCACGTGCACACCAGCTGGTCGATGGATGCCTACCCAGGCGGCAACCGGCTCGGTCCAAACGATGCTTATCGCTTCGCGAAAGGCGCAAAGATGGAGCTGCCGAACGGGGTGGAGGCGCAGCTGCAGACGCCTTTGGATTTCGTCGCGCTCACTGACCATGCCGAGGGGTTCGGCACGCACCTGGCCTGCACCGTTCCAGGCTCCCCGGAGTTTGATCTGCCTCAGTGTCGGGCCCTGCGAGCCGGAGACTTCGATCAGAACGATATGCTCGAACAGGCATTCACCACCGCTGGCGTTCGCCCTGCGCCTCGAGGGGGCAGCTGCATGGATGAAGCGCGCTGCAAGGAGAACGAGCGCAACACCTGGCAACGCGTGCAGGAACTGGCCAACGCACACAATCAGCCAGGAAAGTTCACCGCGTTGATCGGCTACGAGTTCTCATCGCTCCTGCCCGCGTTCGGGATGCTGCATCGCAACGTCATCTTTCGCGGCAGCGAAGTGACGCCACACGCCATCTCCTCGATCGATGTTCGTAACCAGAAGGAGTTTTTCGATCAGCTGGATGATGCCTGCACCGACAACTGTGAGGTGCTTACCATCCCGCACAACACCAACTACTCCTGGGGACTGACTTTCTCCCGCACCGACGAAGACGGCACCGCTTACAGCAGCGAAGACCTCGAAAAACGGGCGAGAATCGAGCGGCTGTTTGAGGTCACCCAGATGAAAGGCAACTCGGAGTGCCAGCTGAGCGTCGGCGCCTCTGATGAGGACTGCAACTACGGCAACCTCTTTCCGCCCTGCGAAGGCGAGGACGATCTGCGCTGTGTGCGGCCGAATTCCTTCCTGCGCAACGTCCTGCTCGACGGGCTTGCGCTCGGTGAGGAGGACGGTCTGAATCCCTACAAACTCGGCGTAATCGGTTCCACAGACACCCACAACTCAGATCCGGGCAACACAACCGGGCCGCTCCCGGTGATGTTCCAGCCGGCTGAAGGCATCGGCTTCGCGATCGACCGTCTGCTGGAGCAGGAGCACCTGGTGATCGGCCCCATCCGCCGTCTCTCTGCTGGCGGCCTGGCCGGCGTCTGGGCGGAAGCAAACACCCGGGCAGACATCTTCGATGCGCTGCAGCGCCGGGAGACTTTTGCCACCAGCGGCTCGAGGATGCGGATCCGTTTCTTCGCCGGCGACCTGCCTGAAGATCTGGGCGCCGAGGCGGATCCTGTGGCTGTCGCCTACGACCGCGGCGTTCCCATGGGCTCTGACCTGACCGCAACAGACGCCCCCCGCTTCTGGGTCTGGGCAAGTCAGGATCCGGCCGGACCGCCGCTCGAGCGGATTCAGATCATCAAAGGCTGGATCGAAGACGGTGAGCAGCGCCAGCGTCTCTGGGATGTGGCCTGCTCCGGCGGAAGAGTGGCAGACAGCAACGGGCAATGCCCGGATACCACAGCGGGCGTGAATACGAAAACCTGCGAGCGAACCGGCAGCGAGGGGGCCCAGGAGCTTCAGGCCACCTTCTCCGATCCCGAGTTTTCCGCCGACCAGGCGGCGTTCTACTACGCCCGCGTGTTCGAAAACCCGACTTGCCGCTGGACAACGGTGCTGGCGAACAGCAGTGAGTCCGATCTTCCGGATGACCTGCCGGTCACCGTTCAGGAACGCGGCTGGTCATCCCCCATCTGGTCCGCTTCTGCGGGCGTGAACTGATCGCGCTGAAACGAGGTATCGATGAAAGCACTCAAGTGGCTGGGCATCCTGTTCGGGATCTACGTTGTTTTCGTGCTGCTGTTCGAGTTCGTCTACCTCGGCTACCTGCAGCCCAGCTTCGAGGAGTCCGGCATCCCGATGCTCGACATCACCACGACGGACGATGCTGGCGATACCCGGGTTCGCAAGCTGGCCAAGTTTCAGTCGGCGAACGGCAACCTCTACGTCTCAGCCCACCACTGGCCCCGGGGCTGGTACCACGAGCTGATGGCTCATCCTGAAGTCGTCGTCGAGATCGACGGAACAGCCGGGAACTACCTGGCGGTGGCGGTGGATGGAGAAGAGTTCGATCAGATCGACGCGGAGTTTCCGCTCGGCTTTGTGGTGAACTTCCTGATGGGCTTCCCGCCGGAGCGAGACATCGTCCGGCTGGATCCTGTTACCGGCTGAGACTTACGCCGGCAGCTCCACCACCTCGCCCGGCGCCAACCCGTCCAGGGTCCAGGAACCGATCCGATAGCGTATCAGCCGCAGCACCGGGAAGCCGGCCGCTGCGCACATCCGTCGCACCTGGCGATTGCGTCCCTCGCTGATGGTGAGCTCCAGCCAGCTGTCTGGAATATGCTTACGGACCCTGATGGGCGGATCGCGCGGCCACAACCCGCCAGGCGGCTCTAACCGCCTCACCTTTGCCGGACGGGTGAGACCGTCTTTCAGCTCGATCCCGTCGCGCAGCGGCTGGAGATCCGCATCCGTCGGCTCCCCTTCCACCTGGGCCCAGTAGGTTTTGCTCACCTTATGCTCGGGATGGGTGATCTTATGCCTGAGCGCGTTCGAGTCGGTGAGCATCAGCAGGCCCTCGCTGTCACGATCCAGCCGGCCTGCAACGTGCACGCCCTTCAGGTCGATGAACTCCTGCAGGGTTCGCCGGCCTTCCCTGTCGGTGAATTGCGATAGGACGTCGTACGGCTTGTTGAAGAGAACGATCTTCGTCACCCGCCCTCCCCCAAGGCGTCTATGCGTGCAGCGTGACCGGCGTCCAGGTGCCGTCGAACTCCTGGGTGTCCCGCCAGATCCGCCGATCGCAACCGGGTGCGAGCTGCCGCTCCAGGATCCGTTCCGGTTTCGCGGCGTCGGACACCGAGTAAGTGCTGACAGAATCACCTTCAAAGTCGAGCAGGCTGACTCCGGCATGATCGCCACGGAGGGTTCCGGCGTTGAGCAGGGTCATGTCGACGAAGTCGATCAGCACGCGGAAGTGCATATGACCATTGATCACGTAGCGGAAGCACTTCGACTCGATCACCTCGTCCAGGGCTTTGGAGCGCTTCTCTTCACCCGGCTTGCGACCGGGCCAGATCCTCGCCATGTCATCCTCTGCAGCGCCATGGCACAGCAGCAACGATCCGTTCGTCGTTTCCAGTCGCCTCTGCCGCTTCAGCTCCGCCACATAGGCCAGGTTGTCGTCACTCAGCTCCTCTTTGCTGTGCGCATCTGTGACGTGCCGCACCTTATCGTTCAGCAACCAGCGATCGTGGTTGCCTGCGACCGTGCGCACGTCACCCTGGCGAAGCAGCTCACAGGAGCGATTGATGCAACCCCGACCATCGGCAATGTCGCCGGTGCAGACCAGCGCGTCTACCTGCTGGCCGGAGAACCACTCAATGACCACATCAAGTCGCTGATCCTCACCATGCAGATCGCCAATGACGCCAAGCCTTCTGATCGGTGCTTCCTCTGTGCGGACCGCGCTCATGCAGTGAGACTCCTCCTGTTCGTGCATTTCACCATAGGCGGGGAACGGTGAGATAGCCGTGAAGGCGGGACTTTCACATTGCTTGGACGCCGCGTCAGTAATCTCTACGCTCGAAAGGAGAAAAACATGACCAGAAAAGCAAGAGAACTGGCGCAACGCCAACGAGCAACCATCAAGGTGCTTCCCAACCGCTCCTGGGCTCCGGAAATGGCCGGCATGTGCCTGCTGATCGCGGCGGTTCTGAGCTCCGCGGGCGTAATCGCCTGAAATTCCCTTCCCCCCGCTCGGCAGTATCAGCTTCGAAATTCTCGCCGAGTAGCAGCGCTCAGCGGGTGGCTTCACCCAGCTGGTAGAAGGCTGCCCAGAAGTCCTGCATCGCCGGCCGCTCGGGTTTGTGCTGCAGCAGATCGAACCAGAGATTGCCTGGATCAGACGCGCCGCGTGAACCGCAGAGCGCCTGGTTAGGGCTACCCTGCTGAGCGGATCTGATGTCGAGGGTGTGCAGCCAGCGGTCAAGGTCGCTGGCAATCACGCGATGCAGGATCCTCCACTCGTCATCCCGCTTTTCCCAGACGTCCAGATAGCGACCCTGGTGCATGAAGTCTGTGAAGCCCTCTGCCTGCTTCAATCGATGGACCACGTGCCATTGAGAAGTGGTTGCGCAGCGATTCCCATCGAACTGGAACCGCGTGTTGGTGATCGAGTGCATGCTGGAATCCACCTGCTCGAGGCACGGGATTACGTAGTCGGCAAACTCAAAGGCATTTCCCGCAAAGAAGCCGTGATCGTCGTAGGCATCCTCGTGGTAGCAGGACTTCAGCATCTGCAGATCGCAGCGATCCACCGCCTGGCAGTAGCGATGGATGACCTCCCGAATCGCCTCCCTGTCTTTCAGCTCTGAGAGCTCTGTCTCCAGTCGAGCCAGTCGGGCTTCCAGTTCCTGTGACATCGCGCAATCTCCTGATCAGGCACCTGATCGTATTGCGCTGGGCTTCAGGGTCAAGGCAGTGAAGGCCTCGGGCGCTGCCCGCCACTGTTCGATCACCGAGCCGTAGTCCGGATTGGACAAGTCCCAGTAGCGCGGCGCTACCCGATTGATGAGCGCCAGCCACTCATCGGCCGCAAACTCTCCGAGCGCCGCCTCGCCGTCGAAGGCTACCCAACCCTCCGGCTCACCCACCCTGTTGGTGATGAGTACCGAGATGTTGGGGTCTGCCTGCAGCTGCTTCACCTTGGCGCTGGTACGGCTGGCGAACATCCGCACGATCTCGCCATCCCAGTCGAACCAGACCGGCACGCCGGTCGGTGATGGCCGGCTGCCGTTGTAGAGGAGCATCGCCAGCCTCGGTTCCTTCAAAAACGTCTCGATTTCCTGTTCGGTCACGGTAGTTTCTCCTCAAGAGGGAATTGCAGGTAGACCATGTCCGGCACGGCATGGCGAAGGTCATCCGGGTCTGGTGTGCCGTCAGCCGCCAACGCGACGCCGGCGTGTGTAGCATCCCTGGGAACCGCTCGCAGGAAAGCACCTAGCTGGACAGCCATCTCTTCGTGATCAGCGATCTCGACGATCGGCGTGCTGACGAACCCCTTTCCCCGCAAAACAACGTTCACAGCCTGGCCATTGGTGAGGTTGCGCCACCAGCCGAACGACTTCGTGGTGAAGCAGTGCACCGTGCTGCCGACCTGGTGATAGCTGATTGGCGTGGATAACGCACGGCCGGTTTTCCGGCCGGTGAACTCCAGCAGCAGCGTGTTGCCGCTCATCAACCCGTGCAGCGGAGACCGAAGAAGGCAACGGACTACCGGGTTGATGATCCGAAACAGAGCCTTACTCACTTCAGCGACATGCCCATTCGGTACTCCGGGGGCACGCCGAACTCAGCAGGTTTCGGCGCGGTAGTTTCCGCGAGCAGCTCCAATCCGACCGAGCGATAAAAACCCACCGCAGGGTTATCAGACAGAACATCCAGCTGAAACTTCGCAAATCCAGCGTCTCGCGCCCTGCTGATTGCGCTGTCGATCAGATGGTAGCCAAGGCGTTTGCCGCGAAACTCCGGCTTAACGGCGAGCGCATGGATGTAATACGTCTCATCATCGATCACAGGGTTGAGCCAGCTGGCATGCTCCGACCGTTCCAGCACCCCTGCGATATCGGCCGGGCTGACAGCATCGTTCGCTACCAGCTCCTGCCAGACCGGGCCCAGCGCATGCTGTCGCGTCCGGTACTCTCCGCCCGGCATGCCGATCTCTATGCCCAGGAGCTGCCCGCCTTCCACCGCGAGGTTCGTCGCGTCCGCGGCAAACAAGGTGCCTTCACGACGCCAGGAGCCGAGCACGATGGCATCAAAAAGATCCCGGTCAGCAAAATGGTACTCGTAGGAAACCGGCCCTGTGGCCCAGACGAGTTCCGGAATTTCGTTCGCGAACGCCTCAATGGCGTCTCCAGCGGCGGCAACAATCTCCATGGATCTATCCAATTACGCAGGAGCCGCGTATATTAGGTCATCAACCTATTATGTCAATGACCTATTTTAGCTAAGCTTATGAGCGCTCGACTTACGCCGAAGGGAGTGTCCACAAAAGAACGCATCGTCAAAAGCGCGCGCCAGCGACTGGTGGAAGGCGGGCTGGACGCACTGGTTATGCGTGAGCTGGCCGAAAGTCTGGACATTAAGCTGGGCAATCTGCAGTACTACTTCAAAACCCGGGACGATCTGATCCTCGAGGTGATGGAAGTAGAGGCCGTACGCGATGTGGCGGCCATCAACCAGGCGCTGGAACAATCAGCAGAACCATCGACGGCCCTGGCTGCCGTGGTGGCCGATCTGGTCGCAAGATGGCGCGGCAAGAGCGGCATTCTGTGGTCACTTCTCGGCCTGCTCGCCGCACACGATGACCGATTCCGGCAGCTCTACCGACAGATCTACCTGCGGTTCTACGAGGTGCTGGAAACCATTCTCGAAGCGCTGAACCCTGCACTGCCATCCCATGAGGTAACAGTGCGTGCCCGGCTGATTACGGCCCTCATTGATGGATCATCCATGCAGATCAGAGTGGGCAACGTGAACGCCTACCTCGAGCGGGTTCAGCGGGAGGCGATAGCAATCGCAGAGGCTACCTGAGGCCAGCGAGCGCCAACGGAGCTAACCGCAGACGGCTTCAAATACCCGAAGGAAATTGCCTCCCAGGATGCCCGCAACCTCTGCGTCGCTGTAGCCCCTGCTCACCAGGCCGCGAGTGATGTTGGGGAAGTCCAGGTAGGACGAGAAACCATCAACCGTCGCCAGCGGTTCGATCCTGTGCTCCTCTCTGAAGCCCAGGTCGGCCGTCAGCGCCAGAAAGTGCTCCTTGAGCAGAAACTCCGGCACCGCCAGCGGCCAGTCGGTTCCAAGGCCGACGTGCGCTGACCCGACCAGCGCACAGAGGTGATCCACGTGATCGAGAAACACGTTCATATCCGCCTGGCCGCTGGGGTGCAGCATGAACGGCACTGCCATCACGCCGATAATCCCACCCGTTTCCGCGATGGCTTCGAACTCCTCTCTCGACTTGCAGCGATCGTGTTCGCACAACGCTGCCACCGCCGTATGCGACGCCACAACCGGTTGCGAGGAGTACAGACAGGCATCGAGCGTCGTCTGGCGACCGCAATGACCCGTATCAACGATGATGCCGAGCTCATTCATCTTCTCGATGCACTGCCGCCCGAAGTGGCTGACGCCTGCGTCGGTCAGCTCGGTACAGCCTGCACCCACCGGCGAGAGCGTGTTGTAGGTCAGCTGAATCATCCGCATGCCGAGCCCGTGCAGGTGCTCGATGAACGCTAGATTCGGGCCTGGGCCATTCTGCGTGCTCAGATATCCCGCAGCCTTGCCTTCGGTTTTCGCCCTGCGGAAATCGGCAGCAGTCACCGCTTTGATCATCCAGTCCTGATGATCGAAGTGCTTCTGGTGCAGCGCCATGGAAGCGATCAGCGCTTCAGCCGGTTCCGGGACCAGCTGACGATTTCCGCCAGTCACGCCGGATGCCTGCCACGCCGCCTCGAACTCAGGGCACTGGCCGTTCGCCGATGCGGTGGCGGGTGCCAGCAGCGCACCGTACACCGCATGTGTCGCCGGACCGTCGAATTGCTCGAGTCGGGTGATCAGATAGTCCGGGTAGTTCCGTGTTGTGATCGGTCCCTGCCAGAGCATGTCGACGATGACCGAATCCTGATGCAGCCGCAGCGCCCGCTCTTCCTCGGTAGCACTGAGACCATAGTCAAACGGTTGGTACTGCGTTTCCGGCATCGCTCAATCGTACGCTCAGTACTTGAAGCCAATCATGTTCCACTCGTTCAGACCGATGCCGAGCATCAGCAGGCTCAACGTGAACGCTGTGTACTGAAGCTTGCGCCACAGGCTCCATCCTGGCTCGCGCCAGGCAGGCAGGAGCAGCACCAGCAACATGATCGTCAGGAGAACGGCGGCATTCGAGGCCAGCACTGCCGTCGCCAATGGCGCAGGCGGCCAGTCGAAGATGATGGGGTCCAGGCTGCCGCCGGATAGAGAAGCCACGGTCAGTCCAAGGCCAGCCACAATGAACACCACGGCAATGGCGCCTGTTGTCCAGAGGATCGTTGCCCATCGGCCCGGAGCCGTCTGGTCCAGTCCTCTCCGCGCACGGCGCCAGGCACCCAGCAGAGAGGTAGTAGCCAGCAGCAACGCCAACCCCAACGATGTGAAGAAGAACGATGGCCCTTCAGTAACGCCAATTCGCATCGGGTCGTTGGTGGACACGGAGATACGCTCAGGGACGCCATCTTCGTCTTCATAGAAGTACAGATGGCTGACTTGATTGCGACCGCCCTCTTCGGCTTCTGCGCTTCGGAAGACACCCTCACCCACTTCCACGTACTTTCTTGTTTCCGGCCCAGCCTGAACTAAGAGGTAACCTTCAGCGTCGACCGACACGGCGAACACCTGGGAAAGCGCAATGAGCTTCTCAAGCTTGGTGTACGAACGGCGCGTGGGCAGGTACTGACCGGCGTACTTCTGGCCGCGCTCCGCAAAGTCGGCAGGCGGCTTCAGCGCCTGAAACCCGAGCTTCGACGGGTAGTACCTCTCGAAGATCAGCTTCGGAAGGGTGGCAGACAGCAAAGGCCCACCATCGTTCGAGTTAGTGGACACGAAGATCCCGAGCTGCAACTCCGGGTACAGCATCATGTCTGAAAAGAACGCGCTGGAGCCCCCGTTGTGCCAGCGGAAGCGATAGCCATCCCTTGACCCTTCGATCATCGCGTACACCATGTCGGGGATCAGCGGACGGTCCTCGTAGGTACGCGTCTGCATGTAGACAGCCATTTCCGGACTCACAAAAAGTGCGTCTTCCGGGCGTTCTTCGTCCAGCCGCGCAATCATGTACTTCGCCATATCTTCGGCCGTCGACGAGATGGCGCCCGCAGGACCCACTCGGCCGATGAGATCGTGCGGCTTAGCCTCCGGTTTGCCGCCGGCTCCGATGTTGTAGCCGGTCGCCAGCAGCGTGACCAGCTCCGGCCGCATCGTTGGTGCGCCGCCGGCCGCCAGCGGCTCGCGTATGGTGCTGTGGTGCATTTCCAGGGGTAGGAAGATGTTCTCGTCCAGGTAGGCTGCGAAGTCCTGTCCGGAAACCACCTGCACGATGTAACCCGCCAGAGTGATCCCATAGTTTGTGTAGCTGCTGCTTTCGCCAGGGGGCCGTACCCGGGCCGGCATGTACTCAGCCAGATACTCACCCATCGAGATGGCGTCTGCTTCCTCCCGAACGAACAGTTGTCCCGCTGTAGCGTCTTCGAAACCTGCGCGATGATTCAGAAGATGGCGCAGCGTGATCGGCGCATCAAATGCTTCCGGTATCTGAAAATCCTCGAGATAGGTGTTTACGTCCGCGTCGAGATCCAAGCGACCTTGATCCACCATCTGCATGACGGCCAGGCCGGTGAAGGTTTTGGAGATGGAGCCGATTCGAAACAGCGTGCGCGCCGGATCGACCGGGGTCTCCGATTCCACATCGGCCAGGCCGTACCCTTTGAGCAGAATGATCTCGCCGTCTTTGACGACCGAGACCGTAACGCCCGGCAAAGCACCGTGCTCGACGAAGGCGGTTTCCACCACCCCATCCACGAAGGCTTCCAGGCCTGGCAGCGCGGAATCTGCGGGTGGCTCGACGAAAGGATTGCTCTGCGCCACAGATGTGGCAGAGGACAGAAGCAGCAACAGGGCCAACACGGTTTTTGTCATGCGCTAATTAACAGCAATCTCCGCACCTGATACAACTCCAACGGAGCGTCGTCGCATGAACATCGCCAGGGTAACCTCCAGCCGGTGATACACACTTTGAACGAGGACGCTACCGTGCTGAGGTCAAAGGGACTGATAGAGCGCGGCCACCAGCCTGTCGTGCTCCTGTCCCAGCCCGAAGCCGGTGGTGTGCTTGTTGATCGTGTAGCCGTAAGCGATCCGATTGTCCGGGTCGGCAAACGCGGAGTAGCCGCCAGCGCCTGCCGTGCCGACGTTGCCCTCACGGCCCCAGTTGTTGAACCCGCAGTGCAGAAGCAGACCCAGGGCGACTCTGAACTCGTTGCCGAACACCGAGTCGTCGTGATGCCACTGCTGCTCTGAGGCTCTGGCGATGGTTTCCGGTGAGTAGAGCTGCACCCCGTTGTACGCACCGCCGTTCGCGAAGGGCGCAAACAGCCTGGCAATGCCCAGAGCGCTGGCTACCCCTCCTCCGGAGGGAAACACGACCCGCAGGCTCTCTTCTGAGCCCAGGAAGGCCGGATCAGCGGGGAGCGGTCGGAACATCCCCAGCGAGCGCTCATTGAACAGACCGCCGTTCATCAGCTCGTTGGCCGGGTTGGCGATGTGCGGCACGACTCGAGGGATCTCGGCGTCGCTGCAACCGAGCACGTAGTCGGAACCGAGCGGCTCTGCCAGCTCTTCACGAATGAACTGCTCGATCGGCCGACCATCGATCCGCCGCACCAGCTCACCGGTGATGTAGCCGATGGTCACCGAGTGGTAACACTCATCGGTGGCAACGGGCCAGTTCGGCGCTTGCGCGCCGATCTTCTCGACCATGGTCATCCAGTCATGCGCATCACCGGGTTCGGCACCATCGAGAAAGGCGAGAGAGGCCTGATGGGAGATCGCCTGGCGCACGGTGATAGCGTCTTTGCCGGCCCTGCCGAACTCGGGCCAGTACTCGACTACCGGCAGATCGTAGTCGAGCAGGCCGCGCTCATGGAGGAGATGGGCGGCAAGCGCCACCACGCCCTTGGTGACAGACATGCAGTTGACCAGCGTGTCCGCGTCCCACTCCGCGTCGCGGGCTTCCGTTCTGAAGCCACCCCAGAGATCCACCACCGTCTCGCCATCCTGGATGATGGCAACCCGAGCGCCGACCTGGTCGAAGTCGGCAAAGTTCCGCTCGAAGGCAGTGCGAACCCGCTCGAACGCGGGGTCGCAATGGCCGTGAAACGGCACCGCCATCTCAGGCACTCGCCTGCTGGCCACCCCGCAGCAACCGACCGGGCAGCGCGCCGGTGAACTCGCCGTCCTCGTAGGTGACCTCGCCGGACTTGATCGTCATCCGGTAGCCGGATGCCTTCTGGATCAGGCGCTTACCGCTCGCCGGCAGGTCGTGGACCATGTGCGGCCGCTCCAGCTGCAGCGCGTCGTAGTCGATCAGATTCAGATCGGCCTTATAGCCCGGCGCGATCAACCCACGATCCTCGAGGCCGTAGACCTCGGCAGAGTCCCGGGTCAGTTTGTGCACCACGAACTCCAGCGGCATCTTCGGGCCCCGTTCCCGATCCCGGGTGAAGTAGCTGAGCATGTAGGTGGGCACGCTGGCGTCGACCAGCACGCCGCAGTGCGCACCGCCGTCAGACAGGCCGAACACGCTCAACGGGTGCTCGATCACCTCACGCTGACCTTCCAGGTCACCAGCGTAACGGCCGAACAGGATCAGAATCGGGTTGCCGTCCGCCATGGTGTCCATGATCACTTCACGTGGGCTGCACCCTTTGACAGCGGCAACGGCCGCTACCGTCTCTTCAGAGGACGGCTCGTAGGTCAGCCGCTCGTCGAGCAGGTACTGGTGCTCATGATCGGTCAGGAAGCGAACCGCATCCTTGCTCGCAGGGAGCATCGGCTCGTCATCGATCACCCGCTGCCGGAACTCGGGATCGCGCAGCATGGCGCGTTGCTCTTCCAGCGGCAGGTGCATGATTTCCCGATAGGCCGGGAACTGCCGCATCGGGTTGATGGTGCCGTCCAGGGTCATGAGGATCGATGCCGGCCGGGCGCCGACCTGCGGACGCAGGCTGAACCCATCTTCAGCAAGCGTTTCCGCCAGATCCCATACAGGCCCGAATCCGGCCGTGGTGAGCGGCGTTACCGTGCGGCCGGTGGTGCGGGCGATGTGCTCCACCCAGGACAGTTCCTCCGGGTCGTGCAGATGATCGGAGACCATTTCGATGGTGCCGTGATCCAGCCCTTCGAAGGCACTGCCGATCGCTTTGAGCTCGTCTCCTGCCGCTCGGGTGCCGGGCACCAGGTTGCCGTGCTTGTCCACGTGCACGTAGATGCGCGAGGTGGAGAAACCAAGGGCACCCGCCTCCAGCGCTTCGCGGGTGATGTCCCGCATCTGCGCCATATCTGCTTCCGTGGCGTCGTCATAACAGCGCTCGCCCATCACGTAGTGACGAATGGCGACGTGCGGCACCTGGGTGCCGATGTCCACCGAGTAAGGCGTATCGATGGCATCCAGGTACTCAGGAAAAGTGTTCCAACCCCAGGGAATACCTTCGTGCAGAGCAGTCCCGGGAATGTCCTCGACGCTTTCCATCAGCGAGACCAGCTCATCCTCCGTGCCGGAATGCACAGGCGCAAAGCCCACACCGCAGTTGCCCATCACCACGGTGGTGACGCCATGCCAGGAGCTTGGGGTCACCTGCTTGTCCCAGCAGACTTGACCATCGTAGTGCGTGTGGATGTCGACAAATCCCGGCGTCAGCAGATCGCCGCCGGCATCGATCTCACGGCGGCCTTCGCCGATCGCCTCACCACCTTCCCTGGCGACAGTGGAGATGACACCGCCATCAACGGCCACGTCGCCCTTGAAACGTTCCGCTCCGGAACCGTCGACGATGAGGGCATTGCGAATCACCAGATCATGCATGGGTCAAATCCTCTCCAATGTTTTGTCCGAAAATAGCGAGGCGGAAGGTCAGTCGTGGTCAAACACCAGTATGGCACGACCGGATATCCGCCCTTCTTCCAGCGCCGTGGTCGCCTCGTTGATCTGATCGATCGAGAAGCGCTCGGTGACCAGGGCGTTTAAATCGAGCAGGCCTTCGTCGAACCAGCGCAGGTACTTGGGGAAGTCCCGGTCCGGGCTGCAGGAGCCGCCGATGCTGCCGATGAATTTCTTCTCGTTCACCAGCACGTCGATGGCGTTCAGCTCCACCGGCGTGTTCGGCACCCCGACCAGCACCGCGGTGCCACCCGGCTCCGCACCAAAGTACCCAGTGCGGGCTGCGGGCACGATCTGCTCCATGGTCTGGCGGATGCCGATGCAGTCGAACACGAAGTCAGCGCCAACCACCGGCTGCTTCGACATCGCTGCCTTATCTTCCTGCCGGGTCAGCTCCCGGACCGCCTTCACCGGATTCATCTCGCCTGCATTGATCGCGTGGCTGGCGCCAAACTGGCGCGCGAATTCCAGCTTCTGGTCATCCAGATCAACGGCGATGATCGGGTCCGCGCCGAGCGCCTTGGCTGCGACTACGGCAGATAGCCCTACGCCACCAACTCCGAAGATCGCCACGCTGTCACCCGCTTTGACCCCGGCGGTGTTCTCGACCGCACCGGCACCCGTCATCACCGCGCAGCCGATGATGCAGGTGACCTCCCGGTCGATGTCCGGGGAGACCTTCACGACGTACTGCTCATCGGCAATGGTGTGGTCGGCCCAGGTGAAGACGTTGTTGGTGAGAGCCTGTCGGCCGTCCGGCAGATCGAGCGCCACCCCTTCAGTCGGCCGGTCCGTGCCGGTGACGTCTCGCGGTACCCAGGTGACCAGCACCGTGTCGCCGGGCTCCACGTGGCTCACCTCTGAGCCCGTCTGCAGCACCACGCCGGTGGACTCATGGCCGAGGATCACCGGTGTCTGCCGCTCCCGGTGCATCTCGTGAAGCTGGCTGTGGCAGATGCCACTGGCGTACTGCCTGATCACCACCTGATTCGGCCCCGGATCCGGAAGCTCGACATTCTCGATGGTCAGCGGACCGGATTCCTGCGGAACCACCACAACTCTGGCCGGTGTTGGCATCTCTTCTCCCCCGTTTGTCTCGCGCGCTACAAAGGATGCAACCTGACCGGCACGTCCTTGATCCCGCGAATGAAGTTGTTCGGCAGCCGTTCCACGTCGCCAACCACTTCCACCATCCTGAACCGCTTCATGATCTCTTCCCAGAGCACCTGCAGCTGCATTTCAGCCAGACGGTTGCCCATGCAGCGATGAACGCCGAAACCGAACGCCACGTGCGCCCGGGCGTTAGGCCGGTCGATGATCAGCTTCTCAGCGTCTTCGAACACTGACTCATCGCGGTTGCCGGACAGGTACCACATGACGATCTTGTCGCCGGCCTTGATCTGCTGGCCACCGAGCTCCGTGTCCTGCAGGGCCGTGCGCCGCATGTGGATCACCGGCGTCTGCCAGCGGACCATCTCCGCAACCATGTTCGGGATCAGCTCGAGGTTGCCGCGGAGCTTGTCGTACTGCTCAGGCCATTTGTTGAGCGCGATCACCCCGCCGCTGATGCTGTTCCGGGTAGTGTCGTTGCCGCCAACGATCAGCAGCAGCAGGTTGCCGAGGAACAGCTCCGGATCCTCGTTCATCTTTGCCGTTTCCGGGTTGTGCTGGAGCAGCGAGATCAGGTCGAACGACGGCGGCTGGCCCACCTTGGACATCCACAGCTGGTAGAAGGCGCCGGCGCACTCCATCAGCTCGTCGTACCTCTCCTGCATGTCGATGTTCTCGTCACCGGTCACCTGCGGCACGTTGGTGGTGATGTCCGACCAGTGAATGAGCTTGCGGCGATCCTCATAGGGGAAGTCGAACAGAGTTGCCAGCATGCGAGCGGTGAGCTCGACGGAAACCTCCTGCACCCAGTTGAACGTCTCGCCCACCGGCAGGTTGTCCAGAATGTCCGCCGCCCGCTCGCGAATGAGCGGCTCCAGCTCGGCCAGATTCTTCGGCGCGACCACGGGCGCTACGGCCCGGCGCTGTTTGGCATGCTCCGGCTCATCCATGGCGATGAAGTTCCTGCCCTGGATCTGACCCTCGATCTGAATCGGGTCCGGCAGTGCGATGCCACCCTTCTCGGAAGAGAAGATGTCGTTGGCCCGGTCCACCTCTTTGATCATCGCGTGGCTGGTGACCGACCAGAAGGCGCCGTTGGTGCTGTCTGACAGGTAGTGCACGGGGGCTTCTTTACGCAGACGGGCGAACCAGGGTTGCCAGTTGTCGTTGAGAAAGAGCTCCGGCCTGCTGACATCGACCTCGTCGAGCGGGACCGAATCCACGTCCAAATCTCTTACTGCGCTCATTTACTTCTCCGTTTGGGTACAGGTAGTTCTATTTTCGATCAGCGGGAATCTCAATTCCGAGCAGTCGTGCCGCGTTTCCGCCGAGGATCTTTGCGCGTTCTCCGTCGGTGAGCCGGCCCATCTGCCGCTCGATGGCCTCCGGCGAGTGGGGCCAGGAGCCCTCCGGGTGCGGGTAATCACTGGCCCAGCAGAAGTTATCGATCAGATCGAACTCTGCGGCCACGGCGAGGCCGGACCGGTCTTCGCCAAAGGTAGCGTAACCCTGGCGCCGGAAGTAGTAGCTCGGCAGCTCCGGCAACTTCGGCTTAGCCCACATGTGGTGCTTCCGATAGGCCTCGTCCATGGCCTCCAGCGACCAGGACACCCAGCCGATGCCGGACTCCACGACGGCGAAGCGCAGGCTCGGAAAGCGCTCGCAGATACCGGAGGCGCAGAGCAGCACCAGCGGCTCGATGTTCGTCGTGCAGCAGTGCGAGACGTAGTTGGCCACCGCACCACCCGGACCGCGCGCGGTGGTCGGATTACGACCGGTGCTCACATGGAAGGTGGCAGGCATGTCCGTATCCTGCAGCGCCGCCCAGATCGGATCGAACTCGGGCAGGTTGTAGTTCCGTTCCCGTGGCGGCTGCGGGCCGAACACGGGTTTGTTGGGCAGGCAGACACCCTGGAAACCGAGCTTGGCGACCCGCTCGATCTCCTGCACCGCAGCGTCCACATCTGCAGTGGTGATGAACGCCATCGGCAGCTGCACGTCCCAGTGATCGCCGTACCAGTCCCGGGCCCAGTTGTTCCAGCCCTCACAGAGCCGCATGGCCAGCGCCGCGTCGTCGTTGGCCACCTGTGCTGCGAGAAAAGCGGCACCTGGAAAAATGATCTCGGCATCCACGCCGTCGCGGGCGTTATCATCAACCCGCTTGTCCGGAAAACGGCCGGACATGAAACGCTCCAGATCCTCTCCCGCCATCTTGGAGCGGTCGAGCAGGTGCGAGGGTACGGAAGACTCTTTCTTCTGCTCGGCAGCGGATTTCTGCTCAGCCGCTGGGGCTTCCTTCGGCTCCCGCACCCCTTCGGCCCGCTCCTTGTCCATCTCCGCGTCACGTTTAGCGCGACGCTGCCGGAGCTGATCACGGACGTCGTCCGCAATGTAGCCCGTCATCCAGTCTCTCGGCTCGATGGCATGGCAGTCGGCAGAAATCACGTAGTACTTGTTGGCGTCTTCGGGACGCACCGTGCGCTCCCAGCCCTCGTGGCCGGGCGTCTCCGTGCGCCACGCCTGGGCGGCTAACAGCTCCGCTTCTGTGTTGCTCATATCCAATCCTCCCGTCTGTCATATTGCCAGCATGCAGCGAGATTCGCCTGCTCGCCCCTTGATGACTTACCGAACGGTATGCGCCATCCGTGTGTGCGGAGCCTTCATCCAGACAGGTTCGTGACCCGGTGATCCTGCTTGGAAAACTCCCGCTTCTTCCTGTCTTCGTCGATGGCCACGTAGGTGAAGTCGGCTTCGGTCACTTGAACGAACTCCGCATCGTAGCGGTCCTCGGACTTGATCCAGACCTGCAGGTGCAGCGTCAGGGACGTCCTGCCCACGTTTTTCACCGTCCCGTAGCAGCAGACAACATCGCCGACGTTGACCGGGCGAATGAACTTGAAGGCATCAGCGGCAACGGTGGCACAGCGGCCACGCATGATCTCCTTCGACATCATCCCGCCGGCGATGTCCATTTGAGACATGATCCAACCGCCGAATATGTCGCCGTTCGAGTTAGTGTCCGCGGGCATCGGCATGGTCCGAAGCAGCAGCTCGCCGGTGGGTTCGGTCTGGTCTGCCATACGCGGCTCAGGCCTCGAGCCCGCCGGTCTCCGGCGCCGGCCGGGCGCGCTGGTTGTAGAGCAGCGCCCGGAGCTTGGCGATCTCCTCTTCGCTGAGCTTCGAGTAGTCGTTCTGCATGTCGGAGCCCACCGCCATGCCACGCTGCACGGCCGGCCGTTCGCCGAGCTCCTCAAACCAGCGCTTGAAGTATTTGAACTCGTTGATGTCCTGCCCCTGCCCTTCCCAGTTCACCGTCCAGGGATAGCAGATCATGTCGGCGATGGTGTACTCATCGCCACAGAGGTAGCGCTGGTTGTAGAGCTGATTGTTGAGCACACCGTAGAAACGGTTCACCTCGTCTGTGAACCGCCTGACTGCATAGCTCTGATCCCCCGCCTCTTCGCCAGCACGCCGGAAGTGACCGCACTCACCCGTCTTCGGCCCCTGATTGGCCATCTGCCACATCACCCACTGGATCACCTCGTACTTGCCCCGCGGATCTGAGGGCATGAACTGACCCGTTTTTTCCGCCAGGTAGAGCATGATGGCACCTGACTCGAACACGGAGATCGGCTCGCCGCCGTCGGCAGGCGCGTGATCCACCAGCGCCGGCATCCGGTTGTTCGGGTTGATCTTCAGAAAGTCATCGGTGAACTGATCACCGCGGCCGATGTTGCATTCGACCACGTTGTACTCGAGGCCACACTCCTCGAGCTGGATGGTGACTTTTTTACCGTTCGGTGTCGGCCAGTAGTGCAGGTCCAGCATGTCTCTCTCCTCTTGCAGAAATTAACTCAGGGCAGCGCCACCTCGGCGCTGTCATTCTCTCTTGATCGTGTAAACGCCTGTTCAGGCTCTGCGGTTCGCCGTTGCTCCAGCCAGAATACGCCATCGTAGGGATAGCTGTTGCCGCGGGTACCGACGAAGTCCACATCGCCGTCCCCGTCCATGTCCCGCGCCACGAAGGCATCGAACATCCCGCGGTAGCGTCTGGACACGTCGTGCCTGCGCCAGTCACCTCCCTCCGCGCCCGGATTGCTGAACCAGGACAACCGCCCCAGGGGCGTCGTCAGCGGCGGATCGCCATCCCGATCCCGTGGCCCACGGCTGTAGCCACCCGTCATCAGATCCTGATCACCGTCCCCGTCGATATCTGCCAGGCGCAGGCCAGTGGAGGTGTCCGGAGCGTTCGTGCCGATGGCGTGGATCTGCCAGATATCCGTCGGCTCCGCGGGCTGCTGCAACCAGACCAGGCCAGTTCTGGTTTGCGCGACGATGTCGAGGCGACCATCGGCGTTAAAGTCGGCGAAGTCCATGTTGAAGCCACCCACACCGGTAGGCTCGCCATCGGTTGCCGGCACGTCGATCCGGTGCTCGACAAAGCGGATCTCGGTGTCGCTGACGTTCTCAAACCAGAAGATTCGCCGCTCCGCCGTCGACGCGCCAACGATATCCAGGTCGCCATCACCATCGAGATCCACCAACGGCGCGTTGATCGGCCAGGCCACTCGCGTCAGCTCCTGTTCGCTCCAGCTGGCATCGTCCAGCGGCTCACCAGCGATCTCGAAGACGCTGATTGGATTTGGACGGCGCGCATCCTCCCCGCGCGGGTTCTGCGCGCCCTTGTTGACGCCGACCACTTCGGGCCGGCCGTCACCGTTCAGATCGCCGGCAAACACCCGGATGAACGAGCCCCTGTCGAGAGTGATTGAAGGTTTCAGACGCTGCCACGACGAGGTTCTGTCGCCCGGATTTTCCAGGTAGATCAGGTGGGCCAGCTCGCAGGCGGCAACCACATCGATGAAACCATCGCCATTCAGATCGGCCAGAGCCACATCTTCTGCGGCGCCGGCATCAGCACCTTCCGCCAGCGTATCCAGTGACCAGGCGTGCGGGCTGGCGCTGCCCCAGGCAATCCGGATATGGCCGCGTGCCACGCCGTCGTACTGGTCTTCGAACTCGGTGCCGCCCGGCACCACGTCCGATTCGTGAACCGACACCACATCGAGGTAGCCATCCTTATCCAGATCCGCCATCGCCAGTCCGTCCCCGCCGGAAATGGCCGCACCACCTATGACCGGATCATCGATGATGTGCTCGCGCCAGGAGACGAAGCTGCCATCGCTGCTCCTGGCCTGGGTTTGCTGGTAGCCGATGCCGCGCATGGCGTCGAGCACGTCCCGGACCAGCGGCCGAGCCAGTGGGTCTGTGGAGGAGGCACCCAGCCGCACCACAACAAGATCGGCTGACGGTAAGACGTAGACGTACTGACTCTGAAAACCGTTCATCGTGAAGGCATCGGCCGGCAGCTCCGGCCAGCGGCGCTTGCCTTCATCGTGGGCGTTCAGCCAGAAACCTGCCCCGTAAGCTGCCCCGCCCGACTGTGGTGTCCAGGTCAGCGCGTAATCGACCCACGCCTCGGAGAGCAGCCGCTCGCCGTCGTACACCCCCCGGTTCAGCCAGAGCAGGCCAAGCTGAGCCCAGTCCTGAGCGCTGGCCAACATGAACGAAGAGCCGATGAAGGTGCCCGCCTGGTCCGGTTCCAGCACCGCTGTGTGCATGTTCAAGCGGGAGAACAGGTTGTCGTCGATCCAGCGGTAGCTGGAAGCCAGATCACCGCCGGTCGCATCCCGGACCGACCGAGATGCCAGCACGGTGCTGCCGCTCATGTAGTCGTAGGTGCTGCCAACTTCGTAGAGCAGCGGCTGCCGGGCTGAATAGACGGCTCCGTCGGGTTTGGTAAAGAGCATGCGCGTATTCACGTCCGCGCCGGACTTGTCCTCGACCAGGTTCAGGCCGCTGGTCATGCGCAGCAGGTGGTCGAGCGATATCGCAGCACGTGGGTCTTCGCTCCCTCGCCACTCCGGCAGGGCGCCAGTTGCCATCACATCTAACTGTCCCGCATCGGCCAGCATGCCGACGAGTGTGGCCGTCACGCTCTTGGTCATCGACCAGCCCGGCAGCGCGGTCGTCGGGGTGATGCCGTCCGCGTAACGCTCCGCCACCAGCTCGCCGTTGTGATAGACGACAACGGCGAGGGTGTTGCGACGGCCGTTCTCGTTCGCAAAGGCAGCATCGAGGGCTGCCTCGAGCTTGGGCTCGTCAAACGCCGCTGCCCTGAGCGCAGTGTTGATCATCGCCGGTTCTGCGGCAGGCGCTGCGGCGCGCGGCGATTGCATCGGCTCATCTTCGTAAACGAGCGTGCAGCCATACCCCTCCCGGAACAGCGCCGTGCGTCGGGACAAACCCAGACCGGTGGCGGTCAGCGTCAGGGCACCGGGGTCCAGCTCGATGTCGAGGAAGTTGCTCAGCGGCTGTACGAACGGATCGATGTACATCGTGCGTGCCCGATCTACGGGCAGCCCGCTGACGTAATGCAACGAGCACAGGTGCTTGGCAACCAGCCCGGTAGCCCCAGGCACGGCCTGCGATAGAAACTGGCCGTAGTAAGCGATCCAGCCAACCAGGCCCAGCAGCACCGCCAGCCCACCCAGCTTCAGTATTTTCCCCATGCCCACTTATACCCCGATACCCCGCGTGGCGGGAATGGCCCGGCGACCGCTAGCCATATGCGTAGAGTCCCCGATATGGCTCCGAGTGCCGCCGCCGTAGTCTCGGGTGTCATGGATGCGGCCCAGTTCTTCATAGAGTTGGCAGGAATTCTGATCGCAGCGCGCCTGGCCGGTGAGCTGGCGAACCGATTCGGCGCGCCGTCGGTGATCGGCGAGCTTGCCGCGGGCATCATCCTCGGCCCCAGCCTGCTCGGCTGGGTTGAACCCACCGAGATCATCCGGCTGCTGGCCGAGATCGGCATCATCCTGCTGCTGTTCGAGGTGGGCCTGGAGACGGACATCTCCCGTCTGGCTCGTTCAGGCAGCCGCTCGGTGGTGGTGGCGATAGGCGGTTTCGTGGTGCCGTTCGCCCTTGGCTTCGCTGCCAGCCGCTACCTGTTCGGGCACGAGATGTTGCTGGCGCTGTTCATCGGCGGCACGCTCACGGCGACCAGCATCGGCGTGACCGTGCGCATCCTCCGTGACGTCGGCCGGCAGAACAGCCGGGAAGGTCAGATCGTGCTGGGCGCCGCGGTGATCGACGACCTGCTCGGCGTGCTGCTGCTGGCTGTGCTCTACGAGTTTTCCCGAACCGGTGAGGTCAGCCTGGCCGGGCTTGGCGAGCTCGCGGTGTTCATCGGCATCTTCTTCGTCATCGCGCCGGTTACCGCCAAGGTCGTCTCCTACCTGCTTGGTCACTACCAGAGCAGCAGCCAGCTGCCCGGCCTGGTCACCACCTCTATCATCTCCCTGGTGCTGGTTTTCGCCTGGCTGGCGCATGCGATCGGCGCCCCAGAGCTGATCGGCGGATTTGCTGCCGGGCTCGCCCTTTCAAGACGCTTCTTTCTCCCTTTCGGCATCGCCCTGGCCGGCAACCCCAAATTTGCCGACGAGGTCGAACGGGACATGAAGCCGATCGTCCAGCTGTTCACCCCCATCTTCTTCGTAACCGTCGGCTTGTCGCTCGACCTCAGGGCGATCGACTGGACCTCCACCTTTATCTGGCTGTTTTCTCTATCCGTCGGTTTCGTTGCCATCGCCGGCAAGATTGGCGGCGGCTACCTGCTGTTCCGCGAGCACTGGCTGATGCGCAGCGCCGTCGGCATGGCCATGGTGCCGAGGGGTGAGGTGGGATTGATCTTTGCCGAGCTCGGGCGCTCCGCCGGCATTTTCGACGACGCAACTTACGCCGGCGTGGTGCTGGTGGTGGCGTACACCACCCTGTTCTCACCGTTCTGGATCAAGCTGTTCTACCGGCTGTACGGGCATCGGGACGAGCTGGCATCCCACGCCGATCCGCCCGAGGCACCGGCACCAGACCCTCCCCCTGGGGCCCGCTGATCAGCCGCGCTCGTCCAGCCGTTGCAGCAGGTTGTAGGTCTGAATGCCAACCGCCTCCATGTCAGTCACCTCCGCGCGCGTCCTTCCTGAAGTTGGCGGCATTGGCTTTCGCAGCCGCCTCCACGTCACCCTGCCCGAAGGCCGACGGGCGCGGTTCAGGCAGCTGCAGCGCAGCCTGGGTTTTCGGCCGCGCATCCAGCATCTCGAACCAGCGGTTCAGGTGGTCCAGACCCTCCACCGGGACGGTCGCCCAGAAGTGGCTGCGCGCCCAGGGATAGGTGGCCATGTCCACGATCGAGTAGTTGTCGCCGACCAAAAACTCTCTATCTTTCAATCGGTTATCTAATACTTCTAACAGGCGACGAGACTCTGTGACGTAGCGGTCGATCGAGTAAGGCTCATCGTTGCCGTTCGGCTTGGCGATGCGCTGGAAGTACATGGCCTGACCCATCATGGGCCCGATGCCGGCCATCTGGAACATCAACCATTGCAGCGCCTCCGAGCGAAGGTCTGCGCCGTCCGGCAGGAACATTCCGTACTTCTCGGCCAGGTACCAGAGGATCGCGCCGGACTCGAAGACGGCAAAGTCGTCGTTGCTCCGATCGACGATGGTCGGGATCCGGCCGTTCGGGTTGAGCGCCAGATACCAGGGCGCCTTCTGCTCCCGCTTGGCGAAGCTGATCGGCACCAGCTCGTACTCCACCTCCGCTTCGTGCAGGAAGATCAGCGGCTTCCAGCCGTTCATGGTGTTCGCCGTGTAGAGAACGATGTCGGGTTGATCTGACATGGCGGCTAACGGAGCGAGGCGCCGAGCAGCTCCCGCGCGATCACGTGCCGCTGCACCTCGTTCGGCCCTTCGCCGATCCGGCGAATCCGCATCTCCCGGTACCAGCGTTCAAACGGCAGGTCCTTGGCAACGCCAAGCCCACCGAACATCTGCATGCAGCGATCGACGACCCGACCGCTGGCCTCGGTTGCCACCAGCTTGGCCATCGCCGCCTCCTTGCGGAACGGCTCACCCTGCTGCGCTTTGTGCGCCGCCTCCAGGGTGATCCAGGTGGACTGACGGATGTCGATCTCGTTATCGACCAGCATCCACTGAATGGACTGGCGGGTGGACAGCGGCGCGCCGAAGGTCTCCCGCTGCGGCACGTACTCCAGCGCCATCTCGTGCGCCTTGATGGCAACGCCGACACAGCCGGCGGCGTAGGGTATGCGTTGCCGGGTGAGCCGATCGTTGGCGATGCCGAAGCCCCGGTTCAGCTCACCGAGGATGTTGCTGGCCGGTACCCGCATGTCCTCAAACTGCAGCTCGGTGGCGTAGTGCGCTGCGCGCAGGGTGTGGACGATCCGCCGGACGTGAAATCCCGGCGTGTCCGTGTCGACGATGAAGCAGGTGACGCCGTTCCTGCCTTTGTCCGAATCCGTGCGGGCAAACACCAGGCCGTAGTCGGCGCGATCGGCACCGCTGATCCAGAGCTTGCTGCCGTTGATAATCCAGTTGTCCCCGTCCTGCACGGCCTTGGTCTGAATGGCGCGAGCCGGATCGGAGCCACCGCTGGGTTCGGACAGCCCGAAGAAGCCGCGCTTCTCACCGCGCAACGTCGGGTAGAGATAGCGTTCCTTCTGATCCTCAGTCGCCTCGAACAGCTGGGCCAGGCCGGCACCGCCGAAGGTGCCGTAACAGGGGGCGTAAAGGCCGGCGCGGTGCTGGGCCATCTCGATGGCGAGCAGCGTCCGGGTGACCAGGTCCACGTCCGGGCCGCCGTACTCCGGCGGTATCCCGAGCCCATAGAGCCCCATGTCCCGGGTGATGCCGACCAGCCGATCGTGGTCGTCCGGGTGCAGCTCTTCCGCGTCCGGATCCAGGTTCAGCTCCAGCGGCAGGATCTCCTCGCGAACGAAGCGTCGGACCATGCCGACGATCATCTCCTGCTCTTCGGTCAGATTGAGATCCATCGTTTTCCCCTTCGAGTTGTCAGGCCGGGCTCAACCGGCTGAGCCGCACCGGCCGGTGGTTCAGCTCGACATTAAATCTGGGCAGCGCGCCATGGTCCGCCAGGTGCACCGCAAGCAGCTCGCGGAACCGGCTCTGGTAAGCCGTCGTCACCTCCCAGCGAACCTGGGTGGCTTCCGGGACCTTCTGCACGAGATCACGGACCTCCCCACCGAGCCCGTACTGACTGCCGCCTCCGGCAAAGCCGATGTAGAGCACCTCACCCGCCTCGTCCGCGAGCTGGAAAACGCCCATGTTGCCGCGCAGCCTCGCGTAGGCGTCGTCCAGCGTTTGCCAGGGTTTGTTGAGCCGGATCGCCACGTCCTACCCTTCCACCTTGTAGGCATCCCGCCACTCAGGCCCGTCCGGGTCATACTCGATGTGCGGCTCGTGATCGAGGATCAGGCAGGCACGGTTCTTCCGGTCGTAGTGCGGCCACTCCGGCAGGTCGCCGCCGTTGGGATCGCCGGTACGGGCAAAGCGGGCCAGCGTGCTGGACCAGAGCTCGGCGATGCGCTGGTTCTCCGGACTGGTGTCATGGAAGTTCAGGCCGCTGGAGTCCAGCGCGTTGAAGATGAACGGTACGTCGCTGCCGTGGGTGATCCCCAGCGGGTTAGCTGTCGGCACGTTGAAGTTGTAGACCCAGCCACCTGCGCCGGACTCGGTGGCTGCCTGACCGCAGCGCAACACGGCGCTGCGGAACAGATCGGTCCAGGTCCGTTCGACAAGAGCGATCGGCTCTGCGCCTGCCATGATGGCGTTGCGGCGCTCGAGGTAGTGCGCTGCATCACCGTTACCTACGGCAACGGCCAGCATCATCGCCGTCATCTCAGCCTGCTCCGGGGCCATGATCGGCGTGAACAGCGTACCTTCGTCCCGGCAGGAACCAATGATGAGCGGCACCGAGCTGTCCCGGGCGCGCACGCCGGCGGTGCTCGCCTGGGTGACGACGGTTCCGTCCACCGATGCGGCGACGATGAACACCCCGTTCACCTGCAGGTCGCGCAGCGCCTCGCCGGACATCCCCATCAGGTGACCGAGCAGCTCTTCTTCCGCGAGCGAGAAGTGCGCTGCCAGCAGCGCCACGTTGTCCACGGGCGGAGCCAGCACTTCGCCGGGTGACAGCGAGGCAGCACGGTGAAACAGGCCCTCGGCCGCTGGCGAGCAGAGCTGGCAGAGAATGGACCCCGCGCCGGCGCTCTCGCCGAAGACGGTGACGCAATCGGGATCCCCACCGTAGTCGGCGATGTTCTCCTGTACCCAGCGCAGCGCCGCCTGCTGGTCCTGAAAGCCGAGATTCGCCGAACCGTCGTACTGCTCGCCGAAGCGGCTCAGGTCGAAGAAGCCGAAGATGCCGAGCCGGTAGTTGATGCAGACCACAACCACGTCGTTTTCGGCGGCAAGCCTGCTGCCGTCGTATTCGTTGGCGGATCCCTGCATGTAAGCCCCGCCGTGAATCCAGACCATCACCGGACGGCTGCCCTCGGAACCAGGCGTGTAGATGTTCAGGTAAAGACAGTCCTCGCTTTCCTCGCCGAAGAGCTCGAAGCCGGACAGCACCTCTGCATAGGGCGTCTGCAGGCAGCGGTTCTGATGGCTGGTGGCGTCCAGCGATTCCCGGGAATCCGCTGGTTGGGGTGGCTGCCAGCGCAGCTCGCCCACCGGCGGCTTGGCGTAAGGCACGCCGAGATAGGTCTGAGCGCCGTCACTCTGAGTCCCGCGAACCGGTCCTTGCCTGGTGTCGATCTGCACCACTCCCCCTTATTGTTTATAACCACCCCTCAGGCGTTAAATACTAACGTCTCTGGAGATTCGTACCACGCTTGGAAGGGAGAGCATCATGGCATTGCGCAGACTGCCTGCGGACACACCACTGGAAGACCTGCTCGCGGTCATCGAAGAGGACGGCGGGCTGATCGTCGAAGGTCTGTTTCCAGAGCCTGTGATCAGGCAGCTGCTGAGCGACGTGCAGGTCGCCGCCAAGGCCGTGGAACCCGGAGCAGCCACCCAAGGCCTCGGCGAGATGGGCAAGTTTTTCACCGGCAGCAACACTATTCGCTTCTCGAGCGTCGGCAAGATATCTCCGGCCTACTTCGAGTTGCTGGACAATCCGATTTACGGTGCGCTCGCAGATGCCGTGTTGTTGCCGATCTGTGGCTCCTACTGGGTAAACACTGCACAGGTGATGCTGATCGGCCCTGATTCAGAAGCGCAGATGCTGCATCGGGACTGCGCCAACTGGGACTACGTTTCCAAAACGAACTGGCCGAACAGCCCGGAAGTGACCCTGAGCGCTATGATCGCTCTCGACGAGGTCACCGAAGAGCTCGGCGCTACCCGGGTAATCCCGGGCAGCCACAGGTGGGAAAACTGGGATGAACCTGGACAGCCGGAGATGACAGTCCCAGCTGAGATGAGCGCAGGAGATGCCCTGATTTACACAGGAAAGGTCATCCACGGTGGCGGCGCCAACCGGACGACCGATCGCTGGCGCAACGCCATGCACCTGAGCTTCGTCGCCGGTTGGCTGACGCCTGAGGAGTCGTCACCAATCGATTACAGCGATGCAGAGTTGAAAGGCTGCTCCCCTCGCGTTCAGCGGTTGCTCGGGCATCGCTCCTACAACCCCTCGCCTCACCACGGCGGCGGTCTGTGGCTGCGCGACGCGAGGGCAATAGAAGAAACAGCGGACTTCTAACACGACCCGCAGATCAAGCCGGAGTACTCATGACCAACTCTGAACGCCGAGGTCCGCTCGAAGACCTCACCGTCATCGACTGCACACGTGCTCTGGCCGGGCCATTCGGCGCCGGGTTGCTGGCCGATCTCGGTGCCCGGGTGATCAAGATCGAACCACCGGTGGGTGATGGCTACCGGAACATACCGCCCTTCCTGCCGGACCACGCCGGAATATGGGAGGATCGGGAAGCCGGCACCGATTTCGGCGCCCCTTTTGCGTCGGTGAACCGCAACAAGCGCAGCGTCTGCCTGGACCTCAAGCAAGACGCGGACAAAGAGGTGTTTCTCAAGCTCTGCGATCAGGCGGACGCCGTGGTCGAAAACATGCGCGCAGGCGTCATGGACCGCCTCGGCATCGGCTACGACGTGATAGCCAAGCGAAACCCGAAGATCGTCTATGCCTGCGTGCGCGGGTTCGGCGACCCGCGGACCGGGGAGAGCCCGTATGCGGACTGGCCGAGCCTGGACGCCGCGGCGCAGAGCTTCGGTGGTCTGGTGTACGCGAACGATGGGCTGGTGACCCCGGCAATCGCCGACATCTTCCCGGGCACCCTGATGGCGCTGGGCGTGGTGTCTGCCATCCACCACGCACAGCGAAGCGGCGTCGGGCAGTTTCTCGACGTGGCTATGTATGACGCCATGATGGCTTTCCAGAAAAGTGCGGTCGCGCAGTTCGCCTTCACCGGCAAGCCGAACCCGTCCGGCCTGCAGCGAGCCATGACCTTGTACCCGTTCGACCTGTTCCCGACGAAAGACGGGCGGATTGCGCTGGCCGTGGCGCAGCCGCGGCACTGGGACCTGCTCTGCGCCGCGATGGAGCGGGCGGATCTGATGGTGGACGAGCGCTCCGAGAGCAACGCGGCGCGATTGAAGAACGTCGACTGGGTCGAAGCGCAGATCGTCGCCTGGACCAGCGAGCTGACCCGGGCGGAGATCATGGCCAAGCTCGACGGCGACATCCCCGTCGGCCCGGTCCAGAACATGGCCGACATATTCGCCGACGCCCACGTTCAGGCCCGACAGATGCTGGAAACCTGCGAGCCGGGTGGTGACAACCCGGAGATTCAGCTGGCCGCGAACCCCATCAAGTTCACCGGCACGCCCACCGGGCTCTATCAGGCGCCGCCGACTCTGGGCGAGCACAACGCCGAGGTGCTTATTGAGTTCGGCATCGAGGTGCCGCTGGGCAGCAACGACGACTGAGACTCCTCTATACTCCGCGCTCGCAATCTGGAGCCGATATGGCCGAATCCATCGTCGTCCCCGCTCGCTTCCGCGGGCCGCCTCAGTCAGGTAACGGCGGCTACGTCGCCGGGGCACTTGCCGGGCACTTCAGCACCGACCCATCAACCGACGATGCGGTGGAGGTCACCCTCCGGGCACCAACGCCACTCGATCAGGCGATGACCCTGCTGCGACCGGATGACTCGTGCCTGCAGATGGTTTTCGGCGAGACGCTGATCGCGGAAGCGAGGCGCACCACGCTCTCGCTCGAGATCCCGGAGCCACCCAGCTTCGCAGACGCCCTCGCCGCTCAATCGGAGTCGCCTTCCTTCATCCCCAACATCAACCCGTTGCTGCCCGACGGCAGGGGTTTTCATCCGATCTGCTTCTGTTGCGGTGCCGACGTGACGGCCGACGAAGGCCTGCACGTTTACGCCGCTCCCGTAGCAGGCTTCGATGGCGTCGCCGCAGCGTGGCAGCCATCCACCGTCTTCGCCGACAGCGACGGCCTGCTGCCGGAGCCGGTGCTCTGGGCCGCGCTGGATTGCCCGGGCCAGTTTGCCTACCTGGCCAGCGGCGTTCGCACCGGCATGCTTGGCCGGATGACCGGGCGCATCCTGAAGCCCGTTGCCGTCGACCAGGAGCTCAGGGTGATCGGCTGGTGCATCGAGGTGGAGCGGGTGAAGCACTTCGCCGGCACGGCGCTGTTCGATCAGTCCGGCGACCTCTGCGGCTACTCGAAGCAGGTCTGGATTGGTCGGCGGGACTGAGCCGGTATATTCTGCCCGGACTGAGGAGACACACATGCCGTACGCACCAGACAGCAGACCGTACTACGACGCCGACAGCCACATCATGGAGCTGCCGGACTTCATCACCTCCTACGTGGATCCGGCAATCCGCGACGAGATCCCCGAGGTGAGCTACAGCGCCTCCATCGTCACCGACGAAGAGGTGGCCGAGATCGTCAATCAGGGCAATCGGCACAGCGACGAGCACATCGCCGCGCAGATCGCGCTCGGTGACAAGCTGATCGAGTCCTCGAAAGAGATTCAGGCACTGGGCGCCTTCAATGCCAGTGACCGCGTCAAAGCCATGGACCTGCTCGGCTTCAAGAAGCAGCTGGTGTTCGCGACGCACAGCGTCGCCTTCCCCTTCAGCCCATCGTCGAAGATCGCGACCCATCTGCGCTACGGCGCCGCCCGCGGGCACAACCGGCACATGCTGGAATTCTGCGGCGAAGACGCACGCTTCATGGCGGTGGGCATCGTTCCGCTGGACGATCCGGAGCACGCCATGGCGGAGACGGACTGGCTGCTTGCCGAAGGGGTCGAAGCGATCTGGATCCCGCACCGGGCGCCGTTGCAGCGCGCGCCCGGCCACGTCGACCTGGATGGCTTCTGGTCCCGACTGGCAGAAGCAGGGGTGCCTTTCGTCCTCCACGTCGGCGGCGCGCCGCTGCAGGTGCGCGATCCCTGGAGCGTGAACGGCCGCGGCAAGACCCGCGACTGGCTGGGCGGCGGCGAGAACGTGCGCACCAAGGACGCCATGGTGATGCATCAGGCTCCGGAGATGTTCATCTCGATGTTGATGGCAGACGGCGTGTTTGCTCGCCATCCCGAGCTCAAAGGCGCGGCAGTGGAGCTCGGCGCCGGCTGGGTGCCGGAGATGCTGCGGCGCCTCGACTTCGTCGCCCGGGCTTACGGCAAGGTGGACGAGACCATGCGCTTCGAGCGCAAGCCGAGTGAGCAGCTCACCGAGCAGATGGCCTTCACCCCCATGCCGCACGAGGACGTGGGCAACATGATCAGCCAGTCGAGTCCGGACCTGTACCTGTTCTCCAGCGACTACCCGCATCTGGAAGGCACGCGCGATCCGATCGGCCGGTTTGAAAATTCGCTGGCCGACACGTCGGAGGAAGCGAAGACTGCTTTCTACAGCGAGAACTTCCTCAGGCTGTGGCCGGAGGCAAGAGTCTAGGGAGCGCTCCGGCTAGCCGCCGGCTGGCCAGAAGCAGTCGGCCAGGCCCCAGCTCTCCAGCCAGTCTCTGGCCTGGGTTCGCTCAGGCTTGTTCAGACGGTGACGGATGCGGTCATGAATCATCTGCCGTGACTGCTCGGGATAAGGACGGGCCAGGTAGCTGCACGGCGTGCCGTAGGTGTCGACGACGAAGGCCTTGGCGCCATCCGTCAGCGCCCGGGCGTTGCCGAGCAGGAACGGCGCGTAGTGGTCTCTGCCAAGCTTAAGCACGTGCTCGGCGAAGGCCGTGGCTTCCGACAACGCCGGCAGCTCGCCTGCCCCGGCCCAGCCAGCAGCGGGCTGTTCGTTCCACTCGAGCACTCTGGCGAATCGGGCAAGATCCGGAATCGGATCGTTGTTGGTGTGCGCCCGCAAGCCGCCGAGGAGCATGCAGTCGGCCGCTGTTGGCCGAGCGCCGAGCGCAAAAAGCGTCTCGCCGAGTTGGGCTTCCAGCACCTCGAGCAGCCCGAGGTACTCATCCTCCACGGCCCGCTGGTGCTCCGGCAGCTCGGTGCCGGTGGCTCGACAGGCCCGGGGCCCCCACTGCGCCACCGGGTGTTTCATCGCCTCTTCCAGGCTGAGATCAACGCCAAAAGCGTTGGCGAGCACAAATTGGGTGTTCTCCGGGTAGTGCCAGCGGTAGTGCACCATCACCCGTGCGACCCACTCGTCCAGAATCTCTTCGACCACATGCACCAGCAAGCCAGAGAGTCCCGCCGGCACCAGTCGCCGTTGCGGAAATCGCTCATCCATCAGCGCGATGATGGGCGTGGAGTCTGCGAGCGCCCAGTTCTCCGGCGTGGTCAGCACCGGAATCTGATGGGTGCCGGCTCTGGTCTCCAGATCGCTGCCATCGCGCGTTCCTTTACGCGCGCTGCGGTACGGTACGCCGTAGAAGTCGAACGCTGCTTCGAGCTTTCTGGTGAACAGGCTGATCGGCGCGCCGTGAATCACGTACTGCCTGTTGAGCATTGGTTGGCTGCTCACTTCATCCTCACTGGCTATACATCGATGCAGCCCATTCTGACATAGTGTGCGAGGCCCATTCAGAGTCTCGGCTCGGGCTCGGAAGCCAATGTCGCAGGAGAATCAGCACCGACATGCCGACCACCAATGACCTCATGACCGCGCTGCTGGCGTCGGCTTTGACTGCCGCTGCCGGCGGGTGTGCAGAGGAGTTCAGCCAGGCGGAAAACACCTACACGGGCGTTGCCGTCGTCAGCCAGGGCACAGGTGACCCCATAGGCAATCTGAGCCTCACCGATCAGTGTCCAAACAACCCTCGTTTCGTAGCAGGGCCCAGCGGAACGGTCAGCGCGGACGATGGCACGACGCGTACAGTTCCCATGTCCGTTCACCAGGGCCGTGGTGCGGTAGACATGTACAACGACTGCGGTGAGGGTGACAACCCGAATTATCTTGATGAGCTTGACACTGTCATCGTGGACGAAGGCGGAGAGATCGTCACCGCGCATCTGTTCGCCGATAACTACTACGAGTTGTACGTGAACGGTAAATTCATCGCCCGTGATCGAATCAACTTCGTTCCCTTCAATTCCACCGCGGTCCGTTTTCAAGCCTCATACCCGATGACCATCGCTGTCCACCTTGCGGATTGGGAGACTCATCCGGGAATTGGCCTCGAGTACGAGCGCTATCATGTCGGTGATGCAGGATTCATCGCCAGCTTCGACAACGATGCTGTTACCGATTCTGACTGGAAGGTGCTTCCGGTCTACATCGCGCCGCTGGATGATCCAGCTTGCGTGAAAGAGGATCAGCACGGCAACGCCGATGCGTCATCCTGCCCAATCCGCCCGGACTGTGCAGACGGCAACCCGGAGTTGTGCCGCGCGCTCCACTACGCCATTCCGGCCGGCTGGATAGAACAGGACTATGATGACTCACACTGGCAGCAGGCCAGCCTCTACGAGGCAGACGCTGTTACGAGCGCACCGGGTTACGCCAAATACGCCGACCGCTTCGATTCGGCCGAGTTTATCTGGTCAGCGAGTTTGAAACTGGACAATCAGGTGTTGGCCCGATATGTGATTAAAAGTCCGACCCCGTCTCGACCCACCCAAGTCATCGAGTAGTTTATGGCCGTCTCGACTGCAGAGGAACGGATTCCGACCTCGAACATCCTCATTTACAGCTCACCAGTGCTCGGCGTGTTCATGGCCGGAATGCTGGTGAGCTTTTACCTGCTGAAGTTTTCCACCGACGTGCTGCTGATCGGTCCGGCGGTGATTGGCTCCCTGCTGCTCGTGGCCCGGATCTGGGATGCGGTCACCGACCCGGCGGCCGGCTGGCTTTCCGATCGCACAAACACCCGGCTCGGTCGCCGGCGCCCCTGGCTGCTTGGCTCTGCTGTGCCCATGGGCGCCTCCATCGTCATGCTCTGGAGCCCGCCCGAATCCCTGACGGGCTCTGCGCTCAACCTGTGGATCGGCGCAGCCATCCTGCTCTTCTACACCGCCTACACGGCTTTCCGGGTGCCGCACATTGCCCTCGGCGCCGAGCTTTCTCGCGGCTACCACGATCGGACCCGGGTGTTCGGCATCATGCAGGCAGTGGAGAGCATCGGCATGCTCGCTGCTGCCGGGGCACTGTTCTTCCTGGAGACCGCTGAAGACCCACGCAGCTTCGCCCGCCTCCTCTCGATAGGCATCGGCGTCTTCGCTACGGTGCTGATCCTGGTGGCCGCCTGGCGGCTCCGGGAGCGGGCGGAGTTTCAGGGTCGTGGCGGCACCAGCCCCTGGCGCTCGTTCCGCGACGTGCTGATGAACCCGCACTCACGAATACTCATCGGCGTGTTTTTTCTCGAGCAGCTCGGCTTTGCAGCGCTGGTCGCCCTGCTGCCCTACCTCTCCGACTACGTGGTGCAGACACCCGGCAGCACTGCCATCTATCTGTTCAGCGCCGTCGGCTCCACCCTGCTCTCCATCCCGCTATGGATCGCCGTGTCGAGGCGGTTCGGCAAAAAGCCCGTCTGGCTGTTCTCGATTGCGGTGAAGTCGCTGCTGTTCGCCGCTGCGTTTACGCTCGGCGCCGGTGACTTCGTGCCGCTGATCATCATCTCCGTGTTCTTCGGCATGATGAACGGCTGCGGCGCGGTCGTCGGGCCGTCATTGAAAGCTGACGTGGTGGATTGGGATGAGGCCGAAACCGGCGAGCGCAAGGAAGGTTCTTACTTCGCCGCCTGGAACTTCGTGCAGAAGAGCGCCGGTGGTGTGGCCGTGTGGGCGATCGGCGTAACCCTCGCCATGACCGGCTTCACCCCGAACGTGGCCCAGAGCGAGGAAGCCATCCTGGGCATGCGGGTGCTTGCCTCCGCTGCACCCTGCTTCCTGCACGTTCTGGCGCTGCTGCTGATGGCGCGATTTGCTCTGACCGAAAGCGAGCACCGGGCGGCGCGGCAACGGGCGGACGCCCGCGCCGCAACGCAGGCCTGAAGAACCTTCAGGCCGAAGAAGATCAGCTGGAGCGCGGGTGCAGCACCACCTGCATCTGCTTCACGCCGTGCACGAAGCTGTGCTCGGCCCGTTCCGGCTCGCCGATCACCTCGATCCGCTCGAAACGCTCGAGGACCTCTTCCCAGAGTATGCGCAGCTGGGCTTCGGCTACCCGGTTGCCCAGGCAGCGATGCAGGCCGAAACCGAAGGACTGGTGCTTGCGCACGTTCTTCCGCTCGATCTGGAATTCGTCCGGATGCTCGAACACCTCCGGATCGCGGTTCGCTGAGGCGTACCACATGGCAATCTTGTCGCCCTTCCTGATCTGCTTACCTTTGAACTCGATGTCCTGGTTGGCCGTCCTGCGCATGTAAGAGAGCGGCGTCTGGTAGCGGATGATCTCGGAGACGGCGTTCGGGATCAGCGCCGGGTTCTGCTTCAGCTTCTCGAACTCGCCAGGATTCTGATGCACGAACCAGACGCCGCCGGACATGGAGTTCCGGGTGGTGTCGTTGCCGCCGACGATCAGCAGCAAGAGGTTGCCGAGCAACGGCAGCCCTTCCAGATCGCGGGTGTCCGGATGGTTCGCCATCAGCGAGATGAAGTCCTGGCTTTCGTTGCCTTCGAACTGACGCTCTTTGAACAGGCGCGTGAAGGTCTCCAGACACTCGAACAGGTGCGCCACCCGCTCGTCCGGGGTCAGCCCCATCTGCTGCGGCGGCGTGGTTGCGGTATCGGACCAGAAGGTGAGCTTGCGCCGCTCTTCGAAAGGAAAGTCGAACAGCGTCGCCAGCATGCGCGTCGTCAGCTCGATCGAGACCCGCTCCACCCAGTCGAAGGACTCCCCGACCGGCAAACCGTCGAGTACCTCCCGGGTGCGTTCCCGGATCAGGTCCTCCAGGTTGCTGAGCCGCACCGGGCTCACCGCCGGAGTCACAACCTTACGCTGATCGTCATGAATCGGCGGATCCATGGCGATGAAAGTGGGAATCACCGCGCCCGGCATCAGCTCATCCACCAGCGCGATGGAAGGCTCCGAGGAGAACACCTCGTGATTACCGTCCACCGCCATCACGTCCTCGTAACGGGTAATGGACCAGTACGGGCCGATGATCGGGTTGCGATCGCAATAGTGCACCGGGTCGTCCTGACGCAGGCGCTTGAAGTAGGCGTGGTGGGTGCCGGTCTGGAAGAGCTGGCCGTTGCTCATGTCTATGTCGTCCAGCGGCAGAGACCAGGGGTCCGCCTCCGGCGTGGACAGGGGCGTGTACTCCTCAGGCGTTGCCTGAAGCTCTGCCTCGTTTGCTGCTTCACTCATGGAAATACGTCCGGATGGATTAAATCAGATGGGTTTAATTTACATAGTAAACTAGAAAAGGTAAAGTCCTCTTTATGGGACGCCCCGCACTAACAGAAGAAGAGTTCACCGCCGCGCGGGATCGCACCTGTGAAGCGGCGCTTAAGCTGTTCGACGATGGCGGCCGAGATGCCGTGACGCTGCGGGCCATCTCCAAAGCGCTGGGGTGCAGCCCGATGCAGCCCTACCGCTACTTTCCCGGCGGCAAGAACGAGATTCTCGCGGAGGTGAAAACCCGTGCGTTCAATCACTTTGCCGAGCACCAGGAGCAGATGCTGGCCGACGGCATCGACAACGACATCGACTTCGTCGAGACCTACGGCGCCGGTTACGTGCGCTACGCCCGCGACAATCCGACCAGCTTCCGGATCATGTTCGAGCTCGAGCCGTTCCCGGAAGATGAATATCCGGAGCTGGCCACTGCCTCGTCCCGTGCCCGGCGACCCGCCCTCACCGCCATCAGGCGGCTCATCGAGCGCGGCGTCCTGGTTGGCGATCACCGGCAGATCGGCAAGGTGCTGTGGGCATCCGTACATGGCCTTGCGACCCTGCACCTGACCGGACAGCTGGCGCACCAGACCGAGATCGACGATCTCAGCCCCCTCCTCATCCAGACGCTCCGAGCCGGCATCCTCTCTTTCGCCAGCTGAGCCCCTGACAGGTGATCGGGCAGCTCTGACGCAATTCGCGTTATTCTCTCTGTTAAGGGAGCAAGCGGGAAAGAGATGTCTGAGTCCAGCGGCAGTCGCGCAGGAATAGCCATACCCACCAAAATCGCCTTCGGGATCGGCGCGTCCGGAGAAGCAGCTACCAACTGGATCTTCAATGCGCTGGTCTTCTTCTACTACAACCAGATCCTGGGGCTTTCCGGCACCCTGACCGCGGCAGCCGTCACCATCGGCATCGCCTCGGATGCGGTTACCGATCCCCTGATCGGCTCCATCTCCGACCGCTGGCGCTCGAAGCTCGGCCGTCGCCATCCGTTCATGTTTGTGGCACCGCTGCCGCTGGTGATGTGCATCTACATGATGTTCAACCCGCCGGAACAGCTGGAAGCATTTTCGCTCTTTCTCTGGTTTGCCGGCTTCACGGTGCTGATGCGCGTCTGCTCCACCCTCTTTGCGGTGCCGCACCTGGCCATGGGGGCTGAGCTTTCGGACGACTACATCGAGCGCACCAAGGTGATGGCCTACAACAACGTCTTCACCTACATCGGCGTGATCATCATGCACATCACGGTCTGGTTCGTGATCTTCCCGTCGTTCGAGAACGGCCGCATGACCCAGATGGCGTACATGCCGGTGGTGCTTTTCTGCTCCAGCCTGATCGTGGTGACCATGCTCGGCTGCGCGTTCTCCACGCGAGGCCAGATCGCCCGGATGAAACCGGTGCCGGACGACCTGCCCCCGTTCAGCCTGCGACAGCTCATTCTGGAGATGTTCTCAGCCCTGAAAAACCGGAACTACGCCTACCTGTTGTTCGGACTGTTCTTTCTCTCCATCACCATCGGCACCCACGAGACCCTGGGGCTGTACATGGGGACGTTCTACTGGGAACTGACCGATGCTCAAATCGGCTGGCTGATCCTTAACAACATCTTCGGCTACGCCATCGGCTTTTTTGCAGCCGCCAGCGTCCATCAGATCATCGAGAAGCGCTGGGCTATCGTCATCAGCGCCGCCGGCCTCTCCGTGTTTTGGTCGGCAGCCGTCAGCCTGCGCCTGCTCGGCCTCGCTCCGGAAAACACGACCTGGGAGCTGGTCGCCTTCATCATCTTCTTCGGCACCTTCTCCTCCGCCTGCGGCTCGATCCTGAACATCAGCGTCATGTCCGCTCTGGCGGACATCGCCGATGATCACGAGCGCAATACCGGCCGTCGTCAGGAAGGCATCTTCTACTCGGCGCGGACCTTCTTCGCCAAAGTGACCAACGGGATCGGCCACGTGGTGGCGGGCGTGGCGCTGGACATAATCGAGTTCCCGCGGGGCGTGCCCGCCAGCGAGATCCACCCGGACAAGATCTATGCCCTGGGCCTCATCGACGGGCCGTTCGCCATGGTCTGGGGCCTGATCGCTGCGGTGATCTACAGCGGTTATCGGATCGACAAGAAATACCACGCCGAGCTGCAGAAGGACCTCGCGGCTCGCCGGCAGGAACAGCCGCCGGCAGCCCAGGAGAGCTGACGGCGGGTCAGCCTCTTCTTCAGTCAGTCGTTCACGCCGAGCGCGATCCTCGCCCGCTTGATCGCGCCCGCGTAAATCCCGGTCGCCATGTTGACGGCCTCAGCTTCCTCCATGCCGCGCGGCTCGAAGGTGCCCACCCAGTCCACGGTGCTGGTGCCATCGCCGTTGTCATCGATGCGAACGGTGGCCGAGTAGTTGCTGAACGGCAGCGGGCTGTCTTCGTTGATGATCGCGTAGGTGAACGTTCGCGCGTCCGCATCGTGCACCTCCAGACGCTCGACGACCGGTCGGCCGCCCATCACGATGGTGCGGGTCATCCCCACGCCTTCCCCTTCGAAGGCGACGGAATCGATGCCGCCGCCGGCTTCGATGCCCGTGAAGTCACCCAGTTGCGCCCAGACGTCATCTGCTGACGCCCTGATTACTTTAACTACCTTTGCTTCGCTCACTGTCTTTCCCCTGTGTCGATCAGTTGATTTCCAGTTCCGTCAGCTGCCTGCGGAACCAGCGGTGTGCCGGGTCATTGTGCTTGATATCGTTCCAGAACATCGACATCGGGATCGGCTCCTGCTGGAACGGCAATTCTCTGATGACGATCCGCGTGTGCTGCTGCATGCGCTCTGCAACCCGCCGCGACACCATGGCCAGGCAGTCCGTCGACTCGACGAAGAACGGCAGCAGGGTGAATTGAGGCAAGTGCACGACGTCGAACTCCGTCTCCCCCTCCCGGTGCATCAGCCGGGCTTCCAGCGTGCCCTGCATCAAGTTGTCCGGCCGGTAGCTGACGTGAGTCGCGGACCAGTAAGCCTTCGACGTCAGCTTCCTGCGGGACAGAGGGTGATCCTCGCGCATGATGCAGACGAACTCGTCATCGTAGAGCCAGCTGAATCGGAAATTGACGGTATTTCTTAGCACCTCGGTCGGACCGATCAGCAGGTCCAGCTCCCCAGCGTTACCTTGAGCGAAAGTCTCGGAGCCGAGACCGACGAACTGAATGCTCACGGATGGCGCTGATTCCATGAGCCGGGACAACAGCATGGGCCCGATGCTCATCACGACGGAATCAGCCGTTGCGATCACAAACCTTCTGGAAAGGGTCGACGGATCCAGATCCGGCGTGTCCAGCAGCTTCTGAATGCTCGCCACCGCCTCTTCGATCTGCGGGATCAGCTCGCGCGCCAGGTCGGTCAGCAGCATGTGTCGACCACTGCGCACCAGCAACGGATCCCCGAACACATGGCGCAGATGCCCGAGCGCATCACTGACGGCAGACTGGCTCATGTTCAGGGTTTCCCCTGCCCGCGTGACGCTGCGGTGGTGCACAAGAGCATGCAGGACGGGTAGCAGGTTGAGATTGACGTTTCTCAGCGTTGGCATGGACCTCCTCCTTCGGCGCGGCGGTTCGACGCAAATCCGGAAATTACGATAGTAACAATACGATAATCCGGCTTATCGGATGCATTTCCGCGGTGCATGCTCTTCCCTAAGACCAAGGAGGAGAGCGAGTGAAAACCCAGATCACAGTCATCGGCGCAGGCCCCGTTGGCCTCACCGCCGCAATGGATCTTGCCCGGCGCGGCATCGACGTGATCGTCGTGGAGAGCCGGGCAGAGAACGAGCCTGCAGACGCGAAGTGCAACACGGTAGCGGCCAGAACCATGGAGGTGTTCCGCCAGCTGGGCGTGGCAGAACAGGTCCGCGCAGCGGGCTTGAGCGACGACTTCCCGACAGACGTGCTCTACTGCACCACGCTCAACGGGGAAGAGATCACCCGAATCACCCAGCCGAGCCGGAACGAGCGTATGAACGGCGAAGGTCGATCAGCGGCCGGCTATCCGGACAGCGACTGGCCGACACCAGAGCCGGTGGTGCGCGTCAGCCAGCTGTACCTCAATCCGATCCTGCACCAGCACGCCAGAACCTTCGACAACATCAGGATCCTGCCCGAGACGTCTTTCGATCGTCACGAGGACAACGGCGACCAAGTCACGGCCTTCTGCCAGGGCAAAGACGGCCAGGACCTCACCATCACCAGCCGTTACCTGATCGGGTGCGACGGCGGCTCGAGCCGGATCCGCAAGCAGATGGAGGTGAACCTGATCGGCGATGCTGAGATCTCCAGATCACGCTCCACCTTGGTACGGAGTAAGGCCATCAAGGAACTTTTCCGGGGTCGTCCTGCCTGGATGTCCTGGATCCTGAATCCGCGCATGACCGGCGTGGTGGTTGCGATCGATGGCGAAGAGCTCTGGCTCATTCACCGCACCTTTTCTACAGGCAAAGACTTCGACGCCATCGACCGCGAGCAGTCTATCCGTGACGTGCTCGGGGTCGACGAGAACTTCACCTGGGAAGAAGTGCACCACCAGGACTGGACCGCACGCAGGTTGGTGGCGGCGAAGTTTCGCGACAACAACGTTTTCATCTGCGGCGACGCCGCACACATCTGGATCCCCTTCGCCGGCTACGGCATGAACGCCGGCATCGCGGACTGCACCAACCTGACCTGGATGATGGCCGCCGTCTTGAAAGGACAGGCAGACGAGAAGCTGCTGGAAGCCCACGAGCGCGAGCGGCACCCGATCACCGAGCAGGTCAGTCGACTGGCCATGGGCAAAGCGCTGGAGTACATGGACCGGTCGCTGAGGCGCAACATACCGAAGATCCTGGAGAAGCCCGGGTTCATCGGCAATCTGGTCCGCAGCCGCCTCGGCAAGCAGCTCTACGAGATGAACGAGCCCCAGTTCGCCTGTGAGGGCCTGAACTTCGGCTACTACTACGACGACTCACCCATCATCGAGAGCGACGGCGAGCAGCCACCCGCCTACGACATGGGGCACGCCACCCCCAGCACCGTGCCCGGCTGCCGCTTGCCGCACTTCTGGGTAGACGGCGAGCGCTCACTGTATGACCAGCTCGGTGACGTCTACACGTTGCTCAACTTCAGCGGCGAAGCCGTGGATGACAGCCTGACCAGCGCTTTCGCCAAAGCCTGCCTGCCGTTCGAGGTGCTCGATCTCAGCGAGCGGCCAGCGCCCTATGGCCACGACTTCGTGCTGGCCAGAACAGATCAGCACGTCGCCTGGCGAGGCAACTCGCTGCCGGAAAACCCGGACGCTTTCGTCGCCCGGCTCAGGGGGCAGACCGCAGGTGGTTGATCACGCCGAGAATGGCGGCAGCCTGCAGCTCATGGTGCTGCATGAGATCGATGGTCTTGTCCGCAACCTGCTGCGAGATGAAGCAACCATCCGCGAGCGCGATGGTGAAGCTGGCGAGCTGCTCGAGGGACTTCCGATCGAGATCGGGCAAACGCGTTTTGAACGTCTTCACGGCATTCTGAAACGCCTGCGAGCGCACGTTCAGAAACATCTTCCGGGCGGTCGGCTCGTCCGGCCGTTGCTCCAGTCCGAGCATCAGGCCCAGCCGCAGAAAATCCGGCGCGGCAGCCAGGCCTTGAGTGCTCTGCAGGGCCTGGTGCCTGACAAACTCTTCGGTGGAGGCGTCTTCATCCGCGGCGCCGAAGTCGATCAGCGCCTGCAACCAGGCGTTGAAGGATCGCTCGATGACGGCAGAGATCAGATCGTCCTTGTCTTTGAAGTGCCAGTAGATCGAGCTGGCCGGCAGGCCGGAGCGCTTGCTGACGAGCGAGATGCTGGTCCCTTCATAACCTCTTTCGCTGGCAATCTCGCTCGCCGCATCCAGGATCTTGTCCCTGGCGGCGATCCCATGCGATCGCTTTTTTACTGTTTTAGCTGACTCACGTTTTTCGGCTGGCATGAAACCTGACTCGAGGCATCTGATGTAATGATCGCTACAGTAAGTATTGACACCCGGCAACGCAAGCCGTTATTGTAACGATCATTCCATTAAGGAGCGAACAGGGGCGAGCCATGCACGAAGCAGTCAGATACATCCATGACCACGCAGAGGTCCTGCGCGATGAGCACGTCCCCAGCGATGACGCAGGCATGCTCACCGAGCCTGCCAGAGCGGTCCTGGAGAAGTCAGGTGGCATGCGCCTGCTCCAGGCAGCCAGTCACGGCGGCTCCGAATCCGATCCAGCAGACTTCCTGGAGTGGGCTCGCGCCGTAGGCCGCTACAACCCATCGGCCGGCTGGATCGCCGGCGTGGTTGGCGTGCATCCCTGGGAGATTGCGCTGGTGGATCCTCAGCTGCAGGATGAGATCTACGGCGCCAATGCCGATACCTGGATTGCTTCACCCTACGCGCCCCAGGGTCGTGCGATCAGAGAGGGAGATGGTTTCCGCTTTTCCGGGCGCTGGCAGTACTCTACTGGTACTGATCACTGTGACTGGATAGTGCTCGGCGGCATGGTGGTCGATGAAACCGGTGCACCCGACTCTCCGCCGGACATCCGGCACTTTTTTCTGCCGCGCGGAGATTACGAGATCGTCGAAGGCTCCTGGCAGGTCATGGGTCTGTCTGGCACCGGCAGCAAGGACATCCAAATCGACGGCACTTTCGTTCCCGAGTACCGGACTGTCAGCCATGGCGCTCTATCTGAAGGCGAGTACATGCATCGGCGGCCAGACACGCCCCTCTACCATCTTCCTTTCGGATCTATCTTCTGCGCGGCCATCGCCTCGGCAACTTTCGGTATCGCCTCCGGCGCAATCGAAGCTTACCGGGAGTACCTGCGCACGCGGATTTCGGCGATGGGCGTCGTCGGCAAGACGGACCCTTATCAGCAGGAGGCGCTGGCAGAGGTCGAGGCGGATCTGGCGGCAGGCATCGTGCACGTCGACGTGATGCTCGCTGAGTGGATGCGGCAGCTCGAGCGTGGAGAACCGATCAGCACTGGTCAGCGCCTCGAGTTCCGGCGCAACAAAACACGGGCCGTGCAGCGCGTACTTTACGGCGTCGACAAGTTGTTTTCCCGCGCCGGCTCGGCTGCAATCTGGACCACAAGGCCGCTGGAGAGATACTGGCGTGACCTGCGAACGGGAGGCAGCCACCTGAGCAACATGGCAGACATAATTTACGGCGCCTGGGCGGACCATGAGTTCGAGACCGGCGTCAAACGAGTCGTAATGCACTGAAGAATTGAGGAGAGAGAGGATGATCAGATCACTCAGCTATGTCGGCTTCTCTTCGCCGAACGCGGAACAGTGGAAGAGCTTTGGTCCGGACTTGCTTGGACTATCATTGGCTTCCGGCAGCAGCGAAGACACCATCCGCCTGCGGATGGACGACGCCGCCTGGCGGATCGCAATTCACCCGGGTGAAGCGAATCGCCTCGAATATGCCGGTTGGGACACCGGCAGCGATGCGGAGCTTGAAAGCGCAATCAGCACCCTCGAGGACGCAGGCATAACCGTACATCGAGGAGACGCGGACCTTGCTGCAGAGAGAAGCGTCAGCGGCCTGGCGTGGTTCGAAGATCCGTTCGGCTTTCGCCATGAGCTGTCATACGGTCAGCTACCCGGCGAAACGCCTTTCCAGCCTGCTCAAGACGTCTCCGGCTTCGTTACCGGAGAAAATGGGCTCGGGCATCTGGTGCTGATGGTGCCCGATCTCGAGCAGGCAACGGAGTTCTATCTAGGCCTGCTCGGCTTTCGCCACTCCGATGACATCGATGCCGGCCTGAAGGTCCGCTTTTTCCACTGCAATCCGCGCCATCACACGCTGGCCATATCGGGCGTTCCCGGTCACCGCGGCGTGCACCATCTGATGCTCGAGGTGGCAAGCGTCGACGATGTCGGTCACGCATACGACCGGGTGGTGGATGCCGGCGTGCCGCTGGCCATGACGCTCGGACGTCATCCGAACGACCTGATGACCTCGTTCTACGTGCGTACGCCCTCCGGCTTCGAGATCGAGTTCGGATCCGGCGGCCGGTTGCTGGACATGGACAACGAGCAGGCTCCGGGGCAGTACGACGCCCTCAGCATCTGGGGCCACAAGCCGCCGGCAGAACCTTTGCCGCCAGGCATTCTCGAAGCGATCTGAACGGACCCGCAGGACGAGCGAAAGGAGAGGAACTATGGATCTAGGCATCAACGGCAGATCTGCTCTGGTCTGCGGCGGCAGCTCAGGATTGGGCAAGGCCATCGCCAGCGCGCTGGCCAACGAAGGCGCCAATGTCAGCATCGTCGCCCGCGACCCCGAGAAGCTCGCCGCAGCCGCGAGTGAGATCGAAGCCCAGTCCGGCAATGCGGTGACGTGGAAGTCGGTCAACCTGAGCGATCCGGCAGAGCGCGCCACGCTCGTGGAGGACTGCCGTAATCTGGACATCCTGGTGAACAACTCAGGCGGACCGCCGGTCGGCGACTACCTGTCCTTCTCTCGCGAAGACTGGCTGGCCGCGGTGGAGTCGAACATGCTGGCTGCCATCGAGCTCACCAACGCTGCATTGCCGGGAATGAAAGAACGGCAGTTCGGCAGGATTCTCAACGTCACCAGCCACATGGTGAAAGCACCGGTTGCCATGCTCAGCCTCTCAAACGGCGCCCGCGCCGGCCTGACAGGCTACATGGCGGGTGTTGCGCGAGATGTGGCGCGCTACAACGTGACGATCAACGGCCTGCTGCCGGGCCAGTTCGATACGGATCGCCTGAAGTCGAACCATGAGCGCTTCGCCGGCGCTCAGGGCATCTCCGTAGAGGAGTTCAGAGAGCGCTCGAAGAAAGGTGTTCCGGCGCGACGGTTCGGTCAGCCTGAGGAGTTCGGCGCCTACGCTGCCTTCATCTGCAGCGACCTGGCCGGCTACGTCACCGGTCAGAACCTGATGCTGGATGGTGGGCAGTTCCCGGGACTGGTTTGAGGACTGGGCAAGAGGAGAGTCAGTGAATCGAGTTTTCTGCGCGGCGATTGCCGCGACGCTGACGCTGGCGACCGCTGCCCAACGCGCCGCTGCCAGCGAGGACGTTACCCCGCCTGTCACCGCCTACGTGGGCGCTACGATGCTGGACGGCACCGGCGCTGAGCCCATCGAAAACGCGACTCTGCTCGTGCAGGGTCAGCGGATCCTCTCGTCTGGCAGCATCGCCCCGCCGGATGGCGCCGAGATCATCGACGTCTCCGGCAAGTGGATCGTGCCCGGGCTGATTGACGCGCACATTCACTTCATGGTCTCCGGTCGGCTCTACACCCGCCCGAGCTTCCTCGACCTCACCCACCTCGTGCCGTACGAGGAGGAAGTTGCGTTCATTCAGAGGCAGGTGCCCGTTACCTTGCGCAGCCTGCTCTGCTCCGGGGTGACGAGCGCGGTATCCGCCGGTGGTCCGAGCATCGAGTACCAGGCCCGGGCCCAGGCGGAGGCCATGCCGGACGCACCCACCCTGTTTGTTTCGCACGGCCCCATCGGCCTGGTGCCCGAGTTCATGATTCAGAGCTTCTTTCCGCTCTTCGACGGCGAGCCGAGCCTCAAGTCCGCCCGCTCCGCCGAAGCCGGCGAGGCGCTGGTCCGGGAAGGCGTGGCGATGGACGCGGACCTGATCAAAACCGTCTACGACGCCAGCGGCAGCCTGATGCGCAAGTTTCTGCAGTGGGACTACAAGTCCGTGCACGAAGGCATCGTCGCGGAAGCAACCCGGCACAACCTGAAGGTCACCAGTCACAGCCACGAGCTGGAGCCGGCCAGAGCGCTGGCCGAGATCGGCGTCGCCAGCCTGCAGCACATCCCGGTGGACGCGCCGGTGGACGATGAGTTCATCGCGTTGCTCAACGAGAAGGAGGTGATCCTCGTCCCTACCCTCGCCCTGCGCCAGCGCACCTTCGTCGAGGCGCTGAATCAGGACATCGACTTTCTGCCCATCGAGACGCGTTGCGGCGACCCGGAGGTGATCAAGAGCCTGTTCGAAGTCGAGGAGATGCCCGATCTCGGCAGCGCCCGGATCCAGACCGTGGTCGACGGCAGCGCGCTGGCAGCCGAAAACACCAAGTCGCTCCATGACGGCGGCGTTACCCTGGCGGTAGGCACCGATGCCGGCAACTACGGCATGCTGCACGGTCCTTCCATGCATCTGGAGCTGATCAGAATGAGCGAAGCGGGCATACCTGCGGCGGATCTGATCGTGGCCGCAACGCTGAACTCGGCCAGGGTGGCGGGCAAGGATGACCACTATGGCAGCATCGAAAGCGGGAAGTTCGCCGACTTTCTCGTGCTTTCGGATAACCCGCTGGACGATATCGCCCACCTTCAGGCGATTGAGCTGGTGGTCAAGCACGGCCAGGCGTTCACCCAGGCCGAGCTCACCCCCTCGCAGCCAACAGCGGGCTTGAACTGACGTTCGTTGCGGCTGAGTATTCGCAGTCCAGTTACTGACTCACCTAGAGATTAAGGAGCCGGCCATGAGTGACGCCGCCACAGAAGACGCTGTCCTCGTCGAACGACGGGACCGCATTATGATCATCACGCTGAACCGCCCGGATGCGATGAACGCCATCAACGGCGCGCTTTCTCATGGCCTGCTGAACGCCGTGCGGGAGCTGGACGAGGACAGCTCGCTGACCGCCGGCATCATCACCGGCAACGGCCGGGCCTTCTGCGCCGGCATGGACCTGAAGGCCTTCTCCCGCGGCGAGGACATCGGCCCGCTGACCACCTTCATCCAGGAAGGCAGCAAGAAGCCGCTGATCGCTGCCATCGAGGGCTACGCCCTGGCGGGCGGCTGCGAGATCGCGCTGACCTGTGACCTGCTGGTGGCCGGCAAAGGCGCCAAGATCGGCATCCGGGAAGTCAAGGTTGGCCTCTTCGCTGCGGCCGGCGGCGTCTTCAGGCTGCCGGCCCGGGTCGGCTACACCAAGGCGATGGAAATGGCCGTCACCGGCGAGCCCATAACTGCGGAAGAGGCACTGGATGCAGGCATGCTGAGCGAGCTGGCCGAACAGGGCGGCGCCCTGGAAGCCGCCATCGGCTGGGCCGAGCGGATCGCCGAGAACGCGCCGCTGGCTGTCGCCGCCTCCAAGTCGCTGGTCCGCTCAGCGGCACAGGGCTACGACGAGGAAACTCTCTGGAAGATGCAGATTCCGCTGCAGAAAGAAGTCTTCAGCTCCAATGATGCCAAAGAGGGTCCGGTCGCCTTTGCCGAGAAGCGGGCGCCGAACTGGACGGGTACCTGATCCCGGCTACAGGCCCAGATCCTCGGCCATGATCGCAAGCGCCTCGCTGCGTAGCTGGCGCTTGCTCTGGCCATAAGCCTTACCGGGCAGCTTTGCCAGCTCGCTGGCCGCTGCCCTGGCCTTCTCCATGCCCTCCCCTGCGCCTACCAGCTCATCGATAAAACCCGCCTGCAGCGCGCCTTCTGGATCGTAGATCCTGGAATGCAGCAGTGCCGGCACCAGGTGCTGCGGGTTCAACCGCTCCTTCAGCGGCTCCAGCGGCCAGGCCGAGAACGGCACGTTCAGCGCCACCTCGCTCATCCCGTACTTGAACTGACCCGCCTCACCGATCCGGATGTCGCAACAGGCGAGCCACACCGCACCGATGGTGAAGGCATGGCCGGTTGAAACCGCTATCGTCGGCATCTGGCTGCCGAACAGCTTGTGGGCGAAGCGGCCGCCACGCTGTCCGAGCCGGGCAGCCGCACCCGGATCGTCGCCCGTCATGACTGATATGTCGTAGCCGGCGCAGAAGCTGCCGGGTCGACCGGCGAGGATCAGCGCCTCCGCGTCGGCCTCCGCCTTCTCCCAGGCGGCTTCAAGCTCATCCAGCACCTCGTGGTTGATCACGTTCTTGCCGCCATCGTCGATGCTGATGGTGGCGACGCCTTCTTCAATGGCCAGTGACACGGTCATGCTCAGCTTTCCTGGTTAATGGAGTTCTTCAACGAGTCGTTGGCGGCAATGGAGGCACCGCTGCGGGCGTACTTCGCTTTGCGCTCGGCACTCCACTGGTCCACCTCGTCTTCCGGCACGCCGTAACGCAGGCCACGCTCTACCCCGGGACGGGCACGCACCCGATCTACCCACTCCACCACCCCCGGCCAGTTGGTGATGTTGACCTTGCTCCACTTCCAACCGCGGATCCACGGATACAGAGCAATGTCGGCGATGGTGAACTGCTCACCGCATACCCAGGGGTTGTCTCCCAGCTTCTTGTCGAGCACGGAGACCAGCCGCAGCGCTTCGTTGTTGAATCGTTCCAGGGGATGGGCCTTCTGCTCCGGCGGTACGTCTTCCATGTAGCGGGTGTAGCTGAGCTTGTTACCGAAAATCGGCCCCACATTCGCCGCCTGCCAGTAAAGCCAGGGCAATACGTCCCACTTCCGGTCGTCGAGCGGCAGCAGATCGGTCGGGTACTTTTCACCGAGGTACTGGAGAATTGCGCAGCTCTCGATGATGTCACGCCCCTCGTCACGCAGGGTGGGAATCTTCTGATTCAGATTTCGCTCGGTGAAGTCCGCTTCGAACTGCTCCCCTTTCATCAGATCGATAGTGCGGACGTGCACCTCGCCGAGATCGACCCCTGCCTCGGCAAGCTCCTCCAGCATGATGGTGACTTTCCAGCCGTTCGGTGTCGGTGATGTCCAGAGGTCCATGAGTGCTCTCCTTGAAGCGCGGATACAGACGGCTTAGGTTGCCCTGCCGTTCGCTCCGATCAGGTCAAAAAACAGTGCGGCCTGGTCCTGCAGTTTCTGCCGGGAAACGCCTCGCCGGCTTTCAACCCGCCAGCCCTGCAGCAGTGTGGTCAGCAGGTCACCCAGCGCTTCCGGCGATTCGGTTGTTGCCAGCTCGTTTGCGTTCCGAGCCTCCTCGAAGCAGCTGATCAGGGTACTCCTGAGATCGTCGAGGCAATCGCTGGCTCGTCCGTGCAGCCGACGATCGACTCCTTCGAGCTCCAGAATCGAGTTCACCAGCAGGCAGCCTTTCCGCCGCCTGGCGGCGGGCACATCGAGCAACGTCCTGCTGATGAAGGCGCGAATCGCCGCAAGGCCTTTCTGCTCCGATCGGATTCGCTCAAACGAGGCGGAGGATCGCGCCTGGTAGTCGTCGAGAATCGATTCGAACAGCGCTTCCTTGCTGCCGAACGCGGCGTAGAAGCTGCCTTTGCCCATCCCCGTTGCTTCCAACAGATGCTGCAGCGATGTGGCGCCGTAGCCCTGCCGCCAGAAGAGCTCCGAGGCGGACCTGAACGCCTTGTCTCGATCTATCTCGATGGGCCTGGCCATGCGCGACAATATGTACCTTTCGGTCCATAACGTCAAGCCGGCATGAGGGGGCGTCCTACCCTCCCTTTCACCAAATCCTGGATTGGGTAGACTGCGGAGCTTTGCCAACCCTTTGGAGAGGAACATGCGCAAGCAACGCCTGAAGAGGACTGCGTTGACGATCGGCATTGCAACCACGCTGGCCGCAACTTCCGCGGTGGCGGAAGATCTCGCTGGCACCTGGACGCTGAGTATCGATACCCCACGCGGCACCCAGCACCCGACCCTCGAGATCGAGAAGGATGAGAACGGCTACAGCGGGACCTACAACAGCCTGCGAGGCCCCATCGACATCGAGAAGATCGAGCGCGACGGCAACAGCTTTGCTTTCCCGCTGACCATCTCCGTGCCGATCGGCGACGTCGAAGTGAACTACGCAGGCAGCTTCGAAGGAAAGGAGATGCGCGGGATGGTAGAGAGCCCGCGCGGTGAGGTGCCGTTTACGGCGACCAAAAACGACTGAGCCGGCAGCAACCACTGCCGGCTCAGGGCTACCAGGGAAATGTGGCTAGTTCAGATCAAACCGATCCAGCTGCATCACCTTGGTCCAGGCGGCGACGAAATCGGCGACGAACTTTGCCTCCGCATCGTCGTAGGCATACACCTCGGCGATCGCCCGCAGCTCCGAGTTGGAGCCGAAGACCAGGTCTACCGGCGTAGCCGTGTACTGCACGTTGCCTGCGCCATCGACCCCTTCGTAGAGGCCTTCCTGGTCCGTCTTCCGCCAGGTGACGGACATGTCCATCAGGTTGACGAAGAAGTCGTTGCTCAGGCTGCCGGCCCGGTCGCTCAGCACGCCGTGCGTACCGCCGTCGTAGTTGGCACCGAGGGCTCGCATGCCGCCGAGCAGCACCGTCATCTCCGGTACCGTCAGGGTCAGCTGATCCGCCTTGTCCACCAGCATGTCGGTCGGTGAGCGATAGCTGGTTTCCGCGTTGAAGTAGTTGCGGAAGGCATCTGCTTTCGGCTCGAGCAGCGCAAAGGAAGCGACGTCCGTCTGAGCTGAGGTTGCGTCGCCGCGTCCGGGTGCAAACGGAACCTCGATGTCCTGCCCGGCTTCCGCTGCGGCGCGCTCAATGGCAGCAGCACCGCCGAGCACGATCAGATCAGCCATCGACACCTGCGCGCCAGAGCGATCACTAAAGTCGCTCCTGATCGCTTCCAGCGCCTCCAGCACTTGGGCCAGCTCAGCCGGATTGTTCACAGCCCAGCCGTTCTGCGGGGCAAGCGCCAGGCGACCGCCATTGGCGCCGCCGCGCATGTCGCTGCCGCGGAAGCTGGAGGCGGATGCCCAGGCAGCCCGCACCAGCGCAGCGTTGGAGAGACCGGAATCCAGTATGGCTTCCTTCAGCCCAGCGATGTCACTGGCGCTGATCAGGTCGTGCTCCACGGCCGGAACCGGATCCTGCCAGATCAGCACGTCTTCCGGCACGTCGTCACCCAGGTAGCGGCTGCGCGGTCCCATGTCGCGATGGGTCAGCTTGTACCAGGCTTTGGCGAAAGCCAGCGCGTACTCTTCCGGATTTGCCAGGAACCGCTCGGCGATGGCCCGATACGCGGGATCGAACTTCACGGCGAGATCGGCGGTGGTCATCACCGGCGGGTTGAACTTACCCTCGACGTGCGCATCGGGCACCGTCTCGTGCAGCGACTTGTCGGTGGGCACCCAGATGATGGCACCCGCCGGGCTGCGGGTCTGCTCCCACTCGAAATTGAGGAGGTTCTGCAGGTAGAGGGTCGTCCACTGCGTCGGCGCTTGCGTCCAGGCGCCTTCCAGGCCGCTGGTCACCGTGTCTTCAGAGTGGCCCTTACCACAGCTGTTCTTCCAGCCGAGACCCTGCTCCTCGAGCGCCGCGCCGCCGGGCTCCGGGCCCACGCAGTCACCTGCCTTGTGCGCGCCGTGCATCTTGCCGAAGGTGTGGCCGCCCGCAATCAGCGCCACCGTCTCCTCGTCGTTCATGGCCATGCGGCCGAAGGCGACGCGGATGTTCTTTGCGGAGCCGACCGGATCCGGATTGCCGCGTGGACCTTCCGGATTCACGTAGATGAGCCCCATGTGGGTCGCACCCAGGGGACGCTGCAGGTTGCCGTCCTTGTCCTCGCGATCGCTGGCGAGCATCTCCACTTCCGGTCCCCAGTAGACCAGATCCGGCTCCCAGTCGTCGGCACGACCACCGGCGAAGCCATAGGTCTCAAAGCCCATGTTTTCCAGGGCCACGTTCCCGGTCAGGATCATCAGGTCGCCCCAGGAAAGGCTGCGACCATACTTCTGCTTGATCGGCCAGAGCAGCCGTCGGGCTTTGTCGAGATTGCCGTTATCCGGCCAGCTGTTCAGCGGATCGAAACGCATCTGGCCGCCATCACCGCCACCACGGCCGTCGAGGGTCCGGTAGGTGCCGGCAGCGTGCCAGGCCATACGGATGAACAGAGGGCCGTAGTTGCCGAAGTCAGCCGGCCACCAGTCCTGCGAATCCGTGAGCAGCGCGTCGATGTCCGCCTTCACGGCGGCCAGATCGAGCGCGGAAAAAGCTTCGGCGTAGTCGAAGTTGTCGCCGTAGGGATTGGAGCGCGCGTCATGGTCGCGCAGAGGGGAGAGATCGACCTGATCCGGCCACCAGAACTGGTTGGACTTCGCCTGCCCGGCCGCCGTAGCGCCGCTGCCCATCGGGCCCGCGGGTTTGCTGATCTCGGTCTCGGCGGTCACAGTCCCCGAGACTCCGATCAGGCTGATCGCTGCGGCGAGCACCGCAAATTTAGTGAGAGAGCTTGCCTTCATGGTTTCCTACCTTGGCTTCCCGCCTTGGTTAATCACGAAGACTAGGTTAGAGAGACCGGCCTCTTTGATGAAATTGATTGTTCCGATCGGAACAATAGGGATTGCCTATGTTTGCGCTCGGACCAGCACCCCTACCCTTTTCCTACCTGACGTTCATAGCGCTTGCCGAGGATCCTCACCACCTTCTCGTGCATGTGATCGTCCAGCGGCCAGGTCACGCAGAGGTAGAAGGCAACCACATACACGGCGGTCGGTATCACTCCGTACAGGATGCCGAGCCACATCAGCTCCGTGGGCCCGTTCAGCACGCCCGGATCCGTTGAGTAGCCAACAAACGCCAGGATAGGCAGGGAGAGCCCGCCGAACGACGCCGCGCACTTGGTGATGAAGCCGAGGATCGCGAAGTAGCTCGCTGGCCGGGCGGCTCCCGAGCGGATGGTGTCCAGATCCACCACGTCGGCGAGCATGGCCCGCGGCAGGTATGCGAAGGCACCAAAGCAGAAGCCCTTCAAGGAGAACAGGACGTAAAACTTGAGCAGCTGCCCTTCCTGCACGGTCAGCACCCCAAGGGATACGGCACCAACCAGCACCATCGCGGTTGCAAGCGAGCGGTGCTTGCCGAATCGCTTGGCAATCCAGTCCCAGAACGGGATCGCCAGCAGGCCGCTACCGAAGTACAGGAGCAGCGCCACGCCGACGGACTCGAGGCCGATGTAGTCCTGAATGAAGAGCAGCGACAGGGTGTTCCTGAAGTTCTCACCGCCAGCGATCAGGAGTTCGATCATCAGCAGCCGGAAGAACAGTTTGTTCTGATACATCCGCGACAGGCCATCTTTCATCGACACCGGCGGCGCGTTGAAGGTGGGCACCTCGGGGACTTTCACCAGCACCAGCAGCGCCACCATCGGGGTGAGCACCACCACAAAGGTGGAGATGTTGCTGAGCACGAAGCTTGCCTCCGCCCGGCCGAACACCTGCTCGGAGAACATGACCATGGCCGCAGACGCGATCAGGCCGGCCAGCACGTACTTCTCCCGCGCCGACTGAATCATCGTCCGGGCGTGATACTCGCTGGACAGCTCCAGACCCCAGGCGGCGTAAGGCAACCCGAACAGGGTCGAGCTCGCCCGCATGAACAGATAGAAAAAGGCGAGGTAAACGACACCGACCCCGACGGATGGATTGAGCAGCATCCACACCGCAAACAGCCACAGCGGCAGGCCGACCACCATCCAGGGTCTGCGTCGACCCCATCGGGTGCGCCAGCGATCGCTGAAATGTCCCATCAGCGGATCGGTCACCGCATCGAATATGGCTGCCGCCATGATCACCAGACCGATGGCGGTCAGGCTGATTCCCATCTCGGTGGAGTACAGGCGTGGGATGTAGGCGCCTAGGGGGTAGCCGAGCATGGCGATGGGGAAACCGAGAGAGCCGTAGATCCAGGCGGTGGACGGCCTGATGCTGGGGAGCTCCACGGTGCTCTGGGATTCGTTCTGTTCGGCCATGCTGCTGCTCATCCTCTGTTTCAGTTTGCGCCGTGCGTCACCGGACCATTAATGGCGCTGACCAGCCAGGCAGCAGAACGCAGCACCACGCCATCCTCGGTCAGAAAGTCGGAAACCGCTGCGTGTACGGCTTCATTCGCTTTTGCCCTGGTGGCCTCATCGAGCTCAGACATCACTCGCGCCAGGGGCCCGATACGACTCTGGAAGTGCATGGCCTCCTCCACCGTGCTGCCGACTCGGAGATCGGGCGTGATGGACTCGATCTCAATGCCTGCAAAACCCGCATCTTCGAGAATCTCGCGGATCCAGTCCGGATCCGCAAAGGCGAAGGGTCCCGGTGCTCTCGGATCCTGGGCCTCCGCCTCCGGCAGAAACGGCTGCGCGGCCCGGCCAGCAACTGACATCCACAGGTTCTCCCGCGGTACCTGCCAGCAGATGAAGACGAGACGTCCCTCCGGGGTCAGGGCCGTGCGCAGGTTGCCGAAAGCTGCTTTCGGATCGTCGAAAAACATGACGCCGAAGCGGGAGAAGATCAGCTGATGATCCGCGGTGTAGGACTGAGTGGCTGCATCCCCGACGGAGAAGGCAACGCCGGCCTTGCCGTCCGCTCGTTCCTTCGCTCTCGTCACCATGGGGGTTGAGATGTCGAGCCCCCATACCGCGCCACCGCCTTCGGCCAGCGCCAGGCTGGTGCCGCCACAGCCGCAGCCGACGTCAACGGCCCGCTCACCCTCGGCCAGCGCCGCCTTCCCCACCGCCAGCCGGGACAGTGGCTCCAGCATCCGGTCCATGTACTCCTGGGCCTCGACCCAGATATCGGCGGCAGGACCGTTCCAGAACTCGTTCTGCGCTTCGTTACTCATCGCTCGATCCGCCCTCTGTTCTCATCCCAGAAACTGAACCGTCTCAGACAACGGCGCCCGCTCGGTCCGGGCACCGTTGACCGGCATGTCAGGATCGGCGAAGCCGAAACTGATGCCGAACAGAATCTTGATCTCCGGCTCGAGCCCGAACACTTCGCGGACGAAGTCCGGGTAGTTGCGCAGGGTGCCCTGTGGGCAGGACGCAATCCCATGCGCCTCCATCGCCAGCATCAGCGTCTGCGCAAACATGCCCACGTCGGCCGCGCTCTGCGTGCCGAAGATCTCGTGAATGCCGAAGAACGCTGCATGGGGCGCACCGAAGAACTCGTAGTTGCGGCGAGCCGCTCGGCCCCGACCGGCCCGATCCTCCCACTCGATGCCCATGGCACCGTACAGCGCCCTGGCACAGGCGCGTTTCCGCTCCTGCCAGACGCCTGGGGTCCGGCCATCGGGCGCGTGATCGGTCTGCGGCTTCTCACCGGCATCGAAGCGGGCAAGGTACTCGGTTCGCAGCCGCTCGCAGACTTCGCCCGAGGCAACGCAGACATGCCAGGGCTGCACGTTTGTGCCCGAGGGTGCCCACCGGGCAATGTCGAAGACACGTTCCATCAGTTCCTGCGGCACAGGATCCGGGCGGAATCCGCGCACGGAGTGTCGCGCCCTGACCAGCGCGTCAAAGCCATCCGCCGTCACCTGATCAAATTCGGTCATCGGATCTCCTGCTCTCTACCTCTGATTTCTGAACCTATCGCTTCGCAAAGGACGACTGGCCCGCAATGCCCGAGGCCATTGGAAACTCGGCAGCGTCGAACACCGCAACCATTTCCCGGGCAATGTCATCCGGCTGGATGAAGTAGGCCGTTGGCTTGTCCGGCAGCATGGCCCGCATCTTCGGCTCATCGATCGCGCCATCGATCGAAAACACGCTGAATCCCGGACCGCTACCCGCCAGGTTCTCCTGCAGCAACTCCGCCAGCACCCGCTGCGCCACCCGGCTCGGGGCCAGGCCGATAAAATGCGCCGGCGGGTCATAGGCGGCAGGGGAGCTGGAAATCATGATGCGGGTGTCTGCCGGTACCTGCGCCGGGTCCGGATACAGCGTCTGCACGAGCTGCAGCAGGCTGATCACGTTGACGTCGAAGCTGGCGGACAGCTCGTCCAGCGACAGCTGGCTGTAGGCGCCCCAGGCGGCTCGCTCGGTATTCACCAGGATCCGTTTCGGCAGGCCCACGTCGTTCCGGATGTGCTCGAGCACTCCGGCGTAGGCCTCCCTATCGGCCACGTCGCAGACGATGGCCTGCGCATCCGGCAGCTCTTCGGCCAGCGCGGTAATGAGCTCGCTGCTCCTCGCCAGCAGCAGCAGTTGGTAGCGATCAGCCAGCAGCCTGCAGACCGATTGCCCGGTCGCTTCTCCGACGCCGATGATCAGCGCGATGTCCTTAGTCACCTTCGTGCCCGAGCCCGTCTGCAACTGCGGCCACCATGGTTCATCCCCTCGCCCCTCTGTTTTTTTCTCGCACCCTTCAGCGTGCGGTGATCAGCTCCCGAATGTGGGCCCAGCGCTCCTGGTAAGAAGGCTGCATGGCCTCAGGATCAAAATCCACGGACGCCAGCCCCATCAGGATCAGCGTTCGTGATTTGGCGGCCATCTCATCGAAGCCCATGTCCACGAACAGGGCGTCCAGATTTTCCATCAGCACCCGGTCGAAACGGCGTACTGCCGCCGCGGCCCGGGAATCACTCTGCGCCCAGGCGCGCATGGCGATGTTCAGCAGGCGCATGGAGCTGCGCCCGAAGATGGCCGTCGACTCCCGCAGCACCGCGTCAGGATCGGTCCCGACCGCCTGTCGCGCCCGATCGAACATCAGTTGGGCCTGTCTGGAGCCGTAGTAATCGGCCAGCGCGCAGAGAAACTCGTCCAGATTGCGGAAGTGGTGGTAAAAACTGCCGGTTGTCAGCGCCAGACGGTCGGTCAGCCGCTGCAGCTTCACCGCCTCGATGCCGCCATCAATCAGCAGAGCCTGCCCGGCTTCCACCCAATCTGCTCTGGTTTTGCCCGTTCTCGCCATCTCGGCCCGAGGATTGCCCCTTCCCAGTTGTCCTTTACAATACCGTAAATCAAGTTATGTTATAAACCTCGAACTAGAGGCGAAGCGCCCGGAAAGGTACTGAGGAGGAACGGACCATGAGCGAAGCAACCGTAGAACAGCCGAGACCCGAGTTCAGAACGCCTGAGCAGGAGCAGGCTGCTGCCGGCGTCGGGGTGCCTGCCGCCGCAGACATGGCGCTGGAGGACATCAACCCGGTCAACGCCCATCTGTTCGCCGAGAATCGCTGGCAGGATCACTTCGAGCGGCTGCGCCAGGAAGACCCCGTGCACTTCAATGAGATCAGCACGGCGGGCCGCTACTGGTCGCTGACCAAATACAGAGACATCAAAGCCGTCGATTCGGACTTCGAGAACTTTTCTTCCGCCTCCGGCATCACGCTCGGTTTCGCCAAAGGCACCAAGCTGCCGGAAGGCAGCATGATGCAGAGCGGCGCCAACAGCGCGTTCATCTCACAGGATCCGCCGCGCCACGATGAGCAACGCAAGACCGTCCAGGGTGTGGTCGCGCCTGCCAACCTGGTGAACCTGGAGCCGCTGATCCGTGAGCGCACCGCGAAGGTGCTGGACTCGCTGCCGGAGGGCGAGACCTTCGACTGGGTAGATAACGTTTCCATCGAGCTGACCACCATGATGCTGGCGACGCTGTTCGACTTTCCCTTCGAAGACCGACGCAAGCTGACCCGCTGGTCTGATGTGGTGTTCGCCATCCCCGAGCCCGGCGGCATCGTCGAGACCCAGGATCAGAAGCGCGAAGAGTTCATGGAGTGCATCGGTTACTTCGGCAAGCTCTGGGAAGAGCGCCGGGAGAAGCCGGGCAACGACCTGATCTCCATGCTGGTGCACGGTGAGGCAACCAGGGACTTCCCGGTGACCGATCATCTGGGCAACCTGCTGCTGCTGATCGTCGGCGGCAACGACACCACCCGCAACACCATGTCCGGCAGCGTTTACGCTCTGAACAAGTTCCCGGAGCAGTACGACAAGCTGATCGCGAACCCGGAGCTCATTCCGCAGATGGTCGCCGAGGTGATCCGCTGGCAGACCCCGCTTTCCTACATGCGCCGAACGGCGGTGCGGGACATCGAAGTGGGCGGCAAGCAGATCAAAAAGGACGACCAGGTGCTGATGTGGTACGTGTCCGGCAACCGGGACGAGGAAGTGTTCCCGAACGCGGACCAGCTCGACATCGAGCGTCCGAATGCCCGCCAGCATCTCTCCTTCGGCTTCGGAATCCACCGCTGCATGGGCAACCGTCTGGCGGAGCTGCAGCTGCGCGTGCTGTGGGAAGAGATCCTGAAGCGTTTCGAGAAGATCGAGGTGCAGGACGAGCCGAACCGCACCCTGTCCTCGTTCGTGAAGGGCTACACCTACCTGCCGGTCAAGCTGACCCGCAAGTCAGCGTGAGGATCGCGAAGCTCAGGCGACCAGCTCTTCGATGTCCCTGAGCTTCTCCTTGCCGAAGTAGATCTCATCGCCGACGAAAAACGTCGGCGAGCCGAAAGCACCCCGCTCCACCGCCAGGTTCGTGGCATCAATCAGCTTCTGCTTCACCGCTGGATCCTGAACGCCGGCGAGGATCTCTTCCGTCGGCAGATCGTGCTCGGTCAGCGCCGCAGAAAACACTTCCAGCTCATCCATCTTCCGGGGGCTGCCCCACATGCAGTCGAACATGGCGTTCACGTACTGCGGGTAGTAGGCCCTGTCCTCAGCGAAGACGGCACCGCGCATCATCATCAGGGTGTTCACCGGGAAGTGCGGGTTGCGCTCGAAGCGCGCCACCGGGTAGCGCCTGAGCCAGCGTTCCGTTTCGATCTGGCTGTAGTTCGGTTTGTTCAGCACGCCCTGCATGGAAACGGCCGGTGAAACGTTGTTCGTGGCCTTGAAGATGCCGCCGAGCAGCACCGGCACGTAGTTGAACTTCAGGTCCGCACGCGCCTCGATGTCCGGAATCACGCAGTGGCTGTAATAGGCATTCGGGCTGCCGAAGTCGTAGAGAAAGTCGACGGTCGTTGGCATGGTGTCACTCAGGCTGTTTCAGAACGCCATGATAGGATTCAATAGTTTTATCATGCAACTATTCTGAATAAGATAGTTCACTCGGGTTAATCAGGAAGGATTCATGAGCAAAGTCTGCCTCATCACCGGTGTCGGGCCCGGTACGGGTACTGCCCTCGTTCGTCGTTTTGCCGCCGGCGGCTATCAGGTGGCCATGCTGGCCCGCAGCGCCGACCGGTTGGCCGCCCTCGAGACCGAGCTCGACAACTGCCGCGCTTTCACCTGCGATATCAGCGATGCCGATGCCCTGGACGCTACATACGCGCAGGTGCAGGCCGACCTCGGCGATCCCGAGATCGTCGTCCACAATGCGGTCGCCGCGGAGCGCGGCAGCTACATGGATATCAGCCCGCACCGCCTGCAGAAGGCTTTCGAGGTCAACACCATGGCGCTGTTGCAGCTGGCCCGCCTAGCGACGCCAGCGATGACCGAGGCCGGCGCCGGCGCCATCATCTGCACGGGTAACACTTCGGCTTATCGCGGTCGGGCCAAGTTTGCCGGTTTCGCGCCGACCAAAGCCGCGCAGCGGATCCTGCTCGAGAGCATCGCCCGGGAAGCGGGCCCTAAAGGCATCCATGCCGCCTACGTGGCCATCGATGCGGTCATCGACCTGCCCTGGACCCGGGAAGCGTTTGCCGGCAAGCCCGATGAGTTCTTCTGCCAGCCGGCGGACATCGCCGAAGAGTGCTACCGGCTCGCCCATCAGCCGAAGAGCGCCTGGTCGTTCGAATCCGTGATCCGTCCTTTTGGGGAAACCTGGTAGCCATGGCCGACTCAGCGCTCAAGATCTTCTCTTACCTGCCCAACCCTCGAGTCTGGAAGTCACTGATCGCGGCAGAGCTTGCCGGGGTGGAGGTGGAGGTGATCGGCGACAAGCCGGCAGCGCTCGCCGACTGGCTCTGGGACTTCGACGCCCGACCACTAACAGATGCGGAGCGGATAGAGGACAGCCCCCATGCCCGCACCAGCCGGCGCGGGTTCAGCGGCACGCTGTTCAAAACCGATGCGTTCCTGGCCGCCCACCCCTACGGAACGGTCCCGGCCGCCTTCAGCCCGGACGGATCCGTCGGCATCTTCGAGTCGAACAGCATCCTCCGGGCCACGGTGCGAGCGAGCCAGAGCGATCATGGCCTTTACGGCCGAGACGGTTACACGGCCTCGCGTATCGACAGCTTTCTCGATGCGGGCCTGGTGTTTGCGCGCGAAGCGCAGGTTTACCTGCTCGCCGTCAGCTCGATGACAGCCGAGCTACACGCGCGGATGGCCGGCGCCTACGAGTTTTACTTAAATGGCATCGAGAACGCGCTGGGTGATAATGAGTACCTTGCGGGCGCTGAGCTGAGCATCGCCGACATCGCGTTCGTCTGCGACACTGGCCAGTTTCTGCGAGAACGCACCAGCGCGGAGGCGCTTGCGGCGCAGTCGCTGCAACCGGTCAGCGAGCGCTTCGAGCAGGACTATCCGCACAGCCACCAGCACATGGCCAGGCTGGCAGAACGACCGGAATTTGCTAAGCACCTTGGCGGCCTGCTGCGGGTGCTCGAGGGAGGAGCGAAATGAGCGTAGAGAAAGAAACCCGAGCGGAACAGGTTGGAAACGGCTGGCGGGACAAAGACGGCTTCATCGGCCCCTACCGACCAGGCGTCGGACCGAGATCTGATCCGCGCGGCGAGTTTCCCACCGGACCGGAGGTGGGCGCGCGGCTGCCGGACATCCGCTGCCAGAGCGCAGCCGCCGCAACCCTGGATCTGCATGCCGATCGCAACGGCAGCCCGGCGGTCGTTCTCTTCTATCGCTCCGCCGTCTGGTGACCCCCCTGCCGCTCGCAGCTAGTTGAGCTGCAGAGAGCCATGCCTCAATTCGAGGCCGCCGGTGTTCGGGTGTACGCGCTGAGCTACGACGAGGCGGATGCGCTGCGGGACTTCCGTGATGCCCACGGCATCACCTACACGCTGCTGTCGGATCCCGATTCGGAAGTGATCCGCTCGTTCGGCATCCTCAACACGCTGATCGCTGAAGACGACCATCCCTGGTACGGCATTCCCTACCCCGGGACGTACCTGATCGATGCCGAAGGGCAGATCACCCACAAGTTCTTCGACAGCAACCTTGCTGTGCGCGCGGGCCCTGAGCAGCTGCTGCGGGCGCTGGGCGGAGAGCCCGCCGCCGAGGCTGTCACCGCTGCCGCCGACCAGCCGGACACGGTCTCGATGCGCGTTTTTCTCGACGGCGACTCGCTGGCCCGGACCGTGCAGCGGGATCTGGTGGTCCAGTTCGAGGTACCCGACGGCCGGCACGTTTACGCCGAGCCTGCTCCGGGTGGCTCAGTGGCGGTGTCCGTTGCGCTGGATGCCAACGACAGCATCGTGCAGCGGCCGCTCCAGCGGCCTGCCAGCGAGCCACACACCCTGGCCGGCACCGGCGAGACCTTCCCGGTGCACCACGGTCGCTTCGAGCTTCGGCTGCCGCTGACGGTTAATGGCGGCCTGCTCGACGGAGGCGACTCAAGCCTCACGGTGTCGGGCACGGTCCGTTGGCAGGTTTGTGATGACGAGGTCTGCGACATCCCCGAGAGCCAGGCCTTCGAGCTGTCGTTGCCGCTGACCGCATCACCGCCGATCGCGCTGTTCGGCGACGAGGGTATGGCCCTGGAGCCGAACGCCAGAGCACACTTTCTGCGCATGACGGAGCGTCGTCAGCCGAGCGACTGAGCCTTGCGCCGGCTGATTTATTCGCCGAGGAACGGCAGCAGCGCAGCAACAACGGCGTCGGGTTCTTCCTGCTGCACCCAATGGCCGGCGCCGGGTACCAAGTGCTGGCCGCGGAAATCCGTGCAGGCGCGTTCGGCCATGGTGCTCAAGGCACCTGGCGTCTGCTGAATGCCCCAGTCACGATCGCCGGCCACAAACAGGGCAGGCACCTGGATCCTGGCACCGGCGTAAAGCCGCAGCGGCTGGTTTTCCTGCGCTGAGGTGGATGCCCGATACCAGTTCAGGCCGCCCTGGAACCCAGTGCGGGCAAATTCCGCGCAGTAGAAATCCAGCGCCTCGTCGGCCAGCCAGCGGCTCAACCGGGTCAGGTCCTCTGCTTGGGCATCCGCGGCGACCACTTCCGGCATGGTCAGCGACTTCGGCATCACGTAGTAGCCCGGTAGCTGCGCCAGAGACGACGCGTCCCAGCCCGCGAGCGGCTGCGGCTCGTTGGCCGCCCAGAGGCCGCTCTTCAGGTAGTAGTACTCGGCCAGAAATCGCTTCAGGCCCTGCGGGCAATTGAGCATGTCCGCGTTGGCGGGTTCGGTAGCGTAGTACCACTGGTAGTGCTTGCGCGGTTCTGCGAGCCCGGCCAGCTCAGCTTCCAGATCCCGCTTCGCGCCGCGGGAAAATCCCGGCGGCCCGCCGAACGGCGCGCTCATCATTACTACCCGGTTGAAGCGGTCCGGTCGAATCAGCGCGGCCCAGGCCGCGACAGGGGAGCCGAAGTCGTGGCCGATGACCGCATGCACCCGATCGACGCCTAGCGCCGCCAGGAGCGCCAGCTGATCGAGCACCAGCGCCGACATCCGATAGGGCGCCAGATCGACCGCATATCCATCACGCCAACCGGTGGTCCGACCGTAACCGCGCTGGTCGGGTGCGATCACCCGGTAGCCAGCGCCCGCCAGCAGTGGCATCACCTTCCGCCAGCTGAAGGCCAGCTCCGGAAAGCCATGCAGCAGCAACAGCAACGGATCGTTGTCGGAACCGGCTTCCAGGAAGTGCATCGACAGGCCTTGCGGGGTGTCGAGCTGCCTGCTCACCACCCCGTCAGGCAGCAGCGCGTTCAGATCGCTCACCGGCTCAAGTGCCGCAGAAGGTCTGCCGCACTCGCTCGTGGGGTTCGGGCGGCTCCGCGTACTCAGCCAGCTCAGGCTGCTCCTGGAAGGGATTTGCGAGCACCCGGTTCAGGTCTTCGAAAACCGACAGGTCTCCAGCGACTGCTCCCTCGATGGCCTCTTCGACCCGATGGTTCCGCGGGATGAACAGCGGGTTCACCGAGTTCATCAGCGCCTCGGTTTCTGCCGCCGGCTGTCCACCCAGCCGCTGCCGCCAACGCGCTTCCCAGTCGCCGAATTCGGGCTCGGCGTCCGCGCCGAGTCGCGCCGCCAGACGTCGGAAACTCAGGGTGTAGTCGAGCTCTCCTTCCTCGAGCAGCGTCAGCCAGTCGCTGATGAGCGCCTGATCGTCTGCCTCCGCGTCCTGCAGGCCGAACTTCGGCCGCATCAGCGCCAGGTATTGCTCCTGGTAGATCGCCGGATAAGTGCCGAGCGCTGCCTCCAGCGCTTCGAGCGGCACTTCCAGCAGCAGCAGGGTTTCTGCGAAGCGTGCCAGGTTCCACTGGCCGATGGCCGGTTGGTTGGCGTACGCGTAGCGACCCTGCTGATCGATCGAGGAGAACTTCTTGCGGAAACTGAACTCGTCCAGATAGGCAGCAGGGCCGTAGTCGATCGTCTCGCCGGAAATGGTCGTGTTGTCCGTGTTCATCACCCCGTGAATGAAACCCACCGCCATCCAGCGGGCGATCAGCTCGGCTTGTCTTGCCAGCACGGCGTTGAAGAAGGCCAGGTAAGCGTCGCCCTGCTGCCGTGCGTCCGGGTAGTGGCGCTCGATGGCATAGTCCGCCAGCGTACGCACCGCGTCGGCATCCTGCCGGGCAGCGAAGAACTGAAAGGTGCCCACCCGGATGTGGCTCGAGGCGACCCGGGTGAACACAGCCCCCGGCAGCGGCTCTTCCCGATACACCGTTTCACCGGTAGCTACGGCGGCCAGCGCCCGGGTGGTCGGCACGCCCAGTCGATGCATGGCCTCGCTCAGGATGTACTCTCGTATCACGGGGCCGAGCCAGGACTTGCCGTCGCCGCCCCGGGAGAACGGCGTCCGCCCGGAACCCTTGAGCTGCAGATCGAAGCGCTGACCGGCTGCGTCCACGATCTCACCCAGCAGCACCGCCCGGCCGTCACCCAGCTGCGGGCTGAAGCCGCCAAACTGGTGCCCGGCGTACGCCTGGGCGATGGGTTGGGCGCCAGATAGCGCTTTCGCACCGGAAAAAATGCCGGCCAGCATCTCTGCATCGGTCGGCAGCCCGCCAAGACCCAGCTCGGCTGCGAGCTCTGAGTTCCAGGCCAGAAGCTCGGGTTCGGCCACGGCGTCAGGCGCCATCGGCACGAAGAACGACTCCGGCAGTCGGGCGTAGGTGTTGTCGAACGCGATCATGATCCGCTGTCCCTCACTATCGGCTCGGTTGCGATTCGGCTGCCTGCAGAGGCGTCAACCCGAAAGATTGTATGGAAGGCAGGCTGGGAATCGGTGTTGCTTCCACATGAGATCTGAACTCGGTATCCACGATGTGAATGCCGAGTGCTTTCCACAGCTCCAAGCGCCGGGCTGCCGCGCCCAGGAAGGCCGCAGCCGCCTCTTCGTCGAGAAATCCCTTTTCGAACTGATAGAACTGACCCTGCATACGGGCCACGATACCTGATTCCCAGGCGTGCAGCCGTCGACGCTCGATCGAGGTCAACGCCTCCAGCCCTTCCGTCTCCAGCCGTTCATAGATGAGGGCAAGATCTTCGGAAAGAGCCAGCTCTTTGTTGGTCTCGCTGATCTCCTGAATTCTCGACTCGTAAGCCCCCACCTCGGCCAGATTGATCGCCTGATTGATCTCGACGATCAGCACCACCAGCCCGATCACCACCCCGATATTCGCGATCAGGGTCAGCCAGTCGTTGAGGCGGTCCATCTCGACGCTCGCCCACCTGAATCGACTCATCGTCGCATCTCCGCTTCCACTTCCTGAATCTCCCGACCCAGGAAGTAGGCGATCAGCGTCCGGATCGCAACCAGCGCACCAAGAAAGATGAGATCGTCCAACGTCCGGCTGACGATGGTGTGCAGCAGATCAGAGACGATCATCAGCTCGAGAGCAAACGTCAGCTTGATGCCGAACTCGCAGCGAACGATCTGAATCTGCCGGATTCGATCGATAGACGAATGGCCAACGTAACCTCTGACGAAACTGAAGAGGGCAACGGCGAAAGCGAACACCATGATGATCGAGGCAATGCCGTCGATGACGATAGCCGTCCACTCCATACCGAGATGCACCAGGTGAGTCATGATCAGATCAGCTCGACGTCAGTCATGATCTCCACCAGCGCCGGCCCGTTATGTTCGAGCGCCTCGCCGATGGCGGCATCCAGCTGATCGGCTCGGGTGACCTTCAGTCCTTTTGCCCCGCAGAGCTCCGCAAACTTCGAGAAGTCAGGATTGACCAGATCCGTCTCCCAGACCGGCCACTCGCCCGCTCGCTGCTCCTTGGAGATTTTCCCGAGCTCCGCGTTGTTGAGCAGGATGTGGGTGATGTCCATGTTGTACTTCACCGCGGTCGTGAGTTCGCCCAGATACTGACCGAAACCGCCATCGCCGCTGACCGATATGACCTTCCGACCGCGGAACGCGTCGATGTCCTGAGTCGCTGCCCAGGCTCCCATAGCCGCGGAGAAGGCAAAGCCTATGGAACCCAGGTAGCCGGACATCAGCACCCGTTGGCCGCTGCTCTCGAAGTACCTGCCGAACGAGTAGGTGTTGTTGCCGACGTCTACGGCAATGACGGCGTCCTGCGGCGCCAGCTCGCTCAGCGAGTGAAACACAGATGCCGAGTTCACTCCCCTGCCGAGGTCGTCAGCGACCCGGCTCCTCTTTTCCTCCCGCCAGAGCGCCCAGCGCTCAGCGATCTCCGGTCGCTGATCGACCGCACGCAACGATGGCGGCAGCGCGTTGAGCACCGAGCTCGCGGTGCTGCCAATGTCTCCCCAGACCGGCAGGTCGACCGCATGAAACTTGCCGAGCGCCATCCGATCGAAGTCTACCTGGATGATCGGCTTCTTCGGCGTGATTCCGGTGTGATTGGAGAACGACGAGCCCATGGCCAGGATTAGGTCGCACTCGTTCATGAACCAGCTCGCCACCGGCGTCCCGGAACGCCCCAACACTCCGGCGGCCAGAGGATGATCATCGGGTATCTGCCCTTTCGCTTTGAACGTGGTCAGCACCGGTGCGTTCAGTCGCTCTGCAAGCTCAATCACCGCACCCATGCTCTGCAGCGCACCGTAGCCAACGATGATGATAGGCCGCTCCGCCTCTTCCAGGCGGCTGACAATCTCACCAACAGACTCAGCGTCCGGCGTGATGGTATTCGAGGTAGTTCGACCCACAGGCCCCTTCGAAGGCTCAGCGCCGCCTGCCGGGATCGTCTGCACATCGTCCGGAAAGATCAGATGCGCCACATCCCGCTCGACAATGGCGTTCTTGCAGGCCAGATTCATGAGTTCGGCATGATCGGACGTGTGCAGCACCGTCTGGCTGAAGCGTGCCACCGGCGCGAAGGCGGCGGCGAGGTCGATCTCCTGAAATGCGCCTGGCCCGAACACCTGCACGTTCACCTGCCCGGTCAGCGCCAGCAACGGCGCTCTATCTACCTTGGCATCCCACAAGCCGGTCATCAGGTTGGTCGCGCCGGGCCCGGCTATCGTCAGGCAGGCGGCCGGCATCCCCGTGAGCTTGCCGTAGCCGGAACAGGCGAAGGCTGCCGCGCCCTCGTGGCGAACGCCGTAGTAGGAAAGGTTGCCCGCTTTCTCTTCGAGCCTGAGCGCATCCGACAGGCCGAGGTTTGAGTGGCCGACTATTCCGAACACGCTCTTCACACCCCAGTTCGTCATCGTCCGGGCCATCACATCGGTGACCGTGATCTCGTGCGCCAGATCCGCTTCCAACCCGACGTAGACACCATCCTCTCGCACTTCGAGCGGGAAGATTTCCTGACCAGGCTCCTCAAAACCGCCAGGTGGTTTCCCCGTTTCCGGATCGAAGTCCCAGCCGTGCCAGGGGCAGCGCAACCAGCACTGGCCGTCCGCGCCAACCTCGATGGAGCCTTCGCCGAGAGGTCCGCCCTGATGAGGGCAGCGGTTATCCATGGCGGTCAGACGACCTTCGATGTTCGTGAGCGCCATCGAGTGAACGCCTGCCGTCACAGTTTTTACCCGGCCTGGCGGCACCTCGTCGATCTGAGCCACCCGAATCCATTCGAGGTCGTTGCTTTCCTTTGCCATGCCTATCGGCCTCCTTTCTGTCGCGTCAGCATCTGCTGTCGTCCGTTATCGATGAGAAAATTCCACAGCTCGAGCAGATCGCCGCGGGGATCCGTGCGGTTCGCGAGCTCCGCGTAATCGAGCACCACGCCGTTGAAGCCGTCGTCCTGCCAGCGTGCTCCCGCCGGCAGCGGCAGCGCTGGAAATGCTTCCGGCATAGGGTAGGCAGTGATGTAGAAGTAAGGTGCAGGCAGAAGATCGTCGCCAAGACTGAAGCCGAAGTTCATCTGCTTGTCGGAGTACTCTTCGTCCGCCGGGTCCTGGCCGGGTATTTTCTCCCCCGCCAGCCACATCATCGCCAGATCAAAATGGCCCGGCCAGAGCATGATCGGGCTCATCTCCTCAGGAGTACCGGCCCGGAACTCGTCCATCGCCGAGCTGATGAAGCGCCAGACCGTGACAATCGCGCTACCAATTTCAGACACGTACTTCTGATCCTGCCCCAGCAACAGCGAGTCGTGCCCCTCCTCCGGGTAGACGGGCACTAAATCCGCGGGCACACCCTGTTCCTGCAGCATCCCGCAAACCTGTTCCGCCAGTTGCTCTACGGACGCGTCTGTGAGCGCACCGCTGAAGCTGGCGCCGTCGGCTGTCTGGCAGAGCAACTGCGCGGCGGCAAGGTCCAGCTCAAGCTCGAAGTCGACGTCTCCCGCGTGCAGCAGACCGGTACGAGCGCCTCGCAACGAGGGCCGCAGGCTAAGGTGCCACCAGTGCTTACGTCTGCTCCGACAGGAAGCGGTCCAGCCACCCATCAGCCGGGCGCAGGCATGACCGACCAGGCGCGTTCCCGCCAGACCATCAACGGCCAACGAGGGCAATCCGCTCGCAGACATGTCAGTCGATCTGCAGCAGAGGCGACACGCCCCCGTACTCAACGCCGGTCAGCTGCGCGACGTCCGCCTTGAAGGTGGTCAGGTCCTCTACCGTGAACTCACTCAGGTGCCGGTGCCCGGCGGCTCGAGCCAGCACCTGCATCAGGTGAACGGCTGACGTCAGGTAGCGCGAGAGACGCTCCGCCGCGGCGTCCACCGGTAACCGGGCACGCAGCTCCGGTTTCTGGGTGGCGATCCCCACCGGGCAGTTGTTGGTGTGGCAGGCCCGCATACCAAGGCAGCCGATGGCCTGCAGCGCCGCATTGGACACCGCAACCCCATCAGCACCCAGAGCCAGGGCTTTGGCGAAGTCCGCGGGGCGCCGCAAGCCGCCCGTGATGATCAGCGTTACCTGATCCGCGCCCGACCGATCGAGATGTCGGCGCGCTCGAGCCAGCGCCGGCATGGTCGGTACGGAGATGTGATCGCGGAACACCACCGGCGCAGCACCGGTGCCTCCGCCTCGGCCATCGAGAATGATGTAATCCACGCCGACTTCCAGCGCGGCATCGATGTCCTTCTCAACATGCTGGGCTGACAGCTTGAAGCCGACCGGGATGCCACCGGTCTGCTCCCGGACTTCGGCCGTGAAGTCCTTGAATTGAGAAACACTCGTCCACTCCGGGAAACGGGCGGGTGAGATCGCGGACTGCCCCTCCGGGATCTCGCGAACCTGCGCAATCTTGCCCTTCACTTTCTCACCCGGCAGGTGCCCACCGGTACCGGTCTTGGCTCCTTGTCCGCCTTTGAAGTGGAACGCCTGGGTCTTCTGCACTTTGTCCCAGGAAAACCCGAACCTGGCGGAGGCCAGCTCGTAGAAGTAGCGGGAGTTCGCTTCCTGCTCTTCGGGCAGCATGCCACCTTCTCCGGAGCAGATGCCGGTTCCTGCCAGCTCAGCACCGCGGGAGAGTGCCACCTTGGCTTCCTCGGAAAGCGCTCCGAAGCTCATGTCGGAAACGAATAGCGGAATCTCGAGTCGCAGCGGCTTGGCCGCGCCCGGTCCGATCACTAGATCGGTGCCGACCTCCTCGTCGTCGAGCAGAGGCACCTTATGCAGCTGCGCCACCACAAACTGCAGATCATCCCATTTCGGCAGCTGATCCCGGGGCACGCCCATGGCTACGGACGGCCCATGGTGACCCACCTTTTCCAACCCATCGTTGGCCAGCTCCCGGATGTAGCGGACGTGAGGCTCGTCGGCGGTGCCGGTGAAGTCCTGGTAAGCACCCTGATAGGAATCCCGCTTGTAGGGCTGAGGGTGCGCCTCCACCCAGGCAGCGATCTCGTCTTCATCGACGAACAGGCGACCGTTTTCCAACCATGAGGAGAATTTCTGCAGCTGCTCGGAGTTGTGGTACTCGCTGACGCCAGTATCGACCCGGTAGTCCCAGCCGTGCAGGCCACAGATCAGGTTGTCTCCTTCGACGGTGCCATCCGACAGCAGCGCACCGCGATGCAGGCAACGCCCGTAGAGAACGCTCACCTCCTCGTCGCGCCGGACCACCACCAGATCCACACCCGCCACCAGCGCGTAGGCAGGCGTACGATCCGCCAACTCGTCCCAGCTGGCGATTTCAACCTTGTTCATTGATACCCCTCCATCAGTGGGGCTGTGCCAGCAGGTGCTGACGCAGCAGGTCCTTGCCGTAGTCATTGCCGTTCGGCGTGCGCACCACCGAGTGGATGTGCCTGCGGCTCGGCCGGTCCGGCCCTTCCAGCGCGATGGGCGACTGATGGTCGAACTCGATCAGAATCACCGGGCTCTGAATTCGATAGTAGAAAGGTGCCACGTCATCCGTACCGCCCACCCAGGCGAAGTGCGTCTCATCCCAGTGCTTCAGCACCTCCGCCATCCGAACCTCAGCGTGACCGGGACGGATGTTGTCCACGAAGATACGAATCAGCTGCTCCGCCAACCGGCGCTGCTCGGCCTCGAGCCCGGCGAGCGACAGACCCTCAACCGGAACTACAACGTTATCACTCAACAGCTCGCCGTAGTTGTTGTTGCCAGGCTTGTCCGACGCGATGATCGCCTGCTGGTGCTGCGCCGCCGTGAGCCCTCTGATCAGCGCCAGGCCGAGCGCTTCTTCTGCCTGCAGGACCTCGGTGCCCTGATACTTCCCGGAGTCCGCTCGCACCGGCTCAGAGCCCATGAAGGTGGGCGTCATCACCACCTGATCGCCGAGCACGAAGTAATTCACGATCAGGTGGTGGCCCTCGAGCTGCCAGCCCCAGGGCTCGGTGCTGGAAGGTTCGCCCATGATCGTGATCCAGTAGCGGTGCTCGCCGTACTGGTAGTGATCGTCCATCAGCTCTGCCAGGTGCTCCTCGAGGCGGGTGATGTCTCTGGCCAGCGTCACCCCCTTGCTGCTCATGCCGGCGCCGAGCAGCGTCCACACGGCCGCAATCTGCTCTTCATTCATCTCGGCAAAGCCGACGCCCTGGCGGCTGCTGATATGAATGTTCGCCCAACGCCGCCACTCGTCATCGTCCACCGGAAACATCACCTGTTCCCGCTGCTCGGGCGTGAGCACCGCCAGCAAGGCAGCAGCAGCCGCTCGCACCGGCTCGGTGGAGACTCCGCTCGGGGTGATCTGAAACAGCTCGGGAACGACGGTCCCGTCACTGGTGACGCCAACAAATTCATCCAGGGCCAGGTTCTCGACGATCGGCCAGACGACCCTGGACACCTCCACCGGTCGAAAAGCCGCTGCTGCAAGCAGCAGAGCCATCAGCAACGCCAGCACCCCCACAACCCATAGGACCGTGCGCATATCCCCTCTCCCCTTCTGAGCACAGGCCCATTGTTCATCAGCCGCGGCCGAGGCGCCAACGTCACATCAACTTCAGAAAGTGGCCACCCGTAAGTTAAAGTGCCTTCCATAACGGGGGATGGGGACACCGATGACTGTGATCAGGGCATACCGCTGGCTTGTCGGCTGCGCGCTTGCGCTCAGCGGCGCCGCAACCGCTGCCGAGCAGCCGAACATCATCTTCGTGCTCACGGACGACCAGCGTTACGATGAGGTGGGTTTCCTCAATCCGATTCTCGAAACGCCGCACATGAACGCCCTGGCTGAGCAGGGCGTGCACTTCGCCAACGCCTTCGTGACCACCTCGCTATGCTCGCCGAGTCGGGCCAGCATCCTCACCGGCCAGATGATGCACAACCATGGGGTGATCGATAACAACCGCCCTCTACCCGAAGGCCTGGAGCTGTTCCCCGATCGCCTGCGCGAAGCCGGCTACCAGACCGCCTTCATCGGCAAGTGGCACATGGGCGGGCGGATCTCCGAGCCTCGCCCGGAGTTCGACTACTGGGTGAGCTTCCCCGGCCAGGGCACCTACAACCCCACCAACGCGTTCGGCCAGACCACCATGCTGACCGTAAACGGCGAGCGGGTGCCGCAAACCGGCTACATCACCGACGAGCTCACCGACTACGCGCTCAAATTCCTCCAGGCTCGCGACCCGGACAAACCCTTTTTCCTCTACCTGTCGCACAAAGCCGTGCACTCGAACTTCGAGCCCGCCGAGCGTCATGCGGATCAGTACGCAGAGGCGGAGATCACTCTGGGCGAGGCTCCGCCTGAGGATGCCGACGTGCCGATGTGGGTGCGAAACCAGCGCAACAGCTGGCATGGCGATGAGTTCCCCTATCACAGCGACCTGCCGCTGAAGGAGTTCAAACGGCAGTACCACCGGGCGCTGTCCGCGGTAGACGACAGCCTCGGGCGCCTGCAGTCGTGGCTGGCAGCCGAGGGCCTGACGGAAGACACGGTGGTGGTCCTGATGGGTGATAATGGTTTTCTGTTCGGCGAGCACGGTCTGATCGACAAGCGGAACGCATATGAGGAGTCCATGCGGGTGCCGCTGCTCGTTTCTGCCCCCGGCCGCTACGCGCCGGGACAGAAAGTGGCGTCCATGGTAGCCAACATCGACATCGCGCCCACCCTGCTGACGCTCGCGGGGGCGACTCCCCCCGACCACTACGACGGCCTGAGCTTTGCTCACCTGCCGCACGCCCCAGCAGACGATCCGACCCAACCGCATGACTCGCTTCGCGACACGCTCACCTACGAGTACTACTGGGAGTTCAACTATCCGCAAACCCCAACGGTTTTTGCCCTGCGCACCGACCGCTACAAGTACATTCAGTATCACGGCGTCTGGGACACGGAGGAGCTGTTCGACCTGACCGCAGATCCCGGCGAGACCAGCAATCTGATCGAAGATCCTGAGCTGCTCGAGGTGAAGATCGACCTGCGCGCGCGTCTGTATGCGGCGCTGACAGATCGGCAGGGTGAGAACGCCATCCCCTACTCGCAGAAATACAACCAGGGCGCCGTGTTCAGACATCCGGACCGATCCCAGGCTGCCGAGTTTCCGGAGAAATGGCAGCGAACGGGCGGCGCGCCGGATCGTTGGGAACACATCCTGCCGGACTCGCCGGAGAAAGCTGCGCAGCTCAAAGTCGTCGACGAAGCGCTCAGAAACAGGTAACCCGAACATGTACCGACTCACCGTCAACGCGCTCCTGCTCGGCCTACTGGCAAGCGGCCTGCTGAGCACCGCATCCGCTCGTGCCGACAGCACGCCGACCAGACCCAACGTCATCATCTTTTTCGCCGATGATCTGGGCTACGGCGACCTCGGCAGCTACGGCCACCCTTACATCCGCACCCCGAATCTGGATGCGCTGGCCGCTGAGGGCCAACGCTGGACCGACTTTTACGTAGCCGCCCCGGTCTGCTCGCCCAGCCGGGGCGCGCTGCTCACCGGCAAGCTGCCGAAGCGCACCGGGCTCTGGGGAGCGCAGATCGGCGTGTTCTTTCCGAACGCCGGGGCCGGCATGCCGCATGAGGAGCGCACACTGCCTGAGGCTCTGAAAGAGGTGGGCTACCGCACCGCCATCGTCGGCAAGTGGCACCTGGGCGACGCCCCCGAGTACCTGCCGACGCGGCACGGATTCGACTACTGGTACGGCCTGCCCTACTCCAACGACATGGACTGGGCCGACGGCTACACGCTCGATCAGGTGATCGCGATGCGCGTTGCAGGCAGGACCGATGAGCTGCAACGCCTGTCCGCGGCGCGACAGGCCCAGTACGCAAACCCGACGGTGGACGGTTGGAACGTGCCTTTGCTGCGCAGCCGGAAAGCGGATGACGGTGTCCACGACGAAACAGTGGAACGCCCTGCCGACCAGCCGAACCTGACAAAGAATCACACGGAAGAAGCCATCGCCTTCATCGAGGCAAGCGGGGAGACACCTTTTTTCCTCTACGTGCCGTACAGCATGCCGCACACGCCGATCTTCCGTTCAGACGCGTTTGCCGGTCGGAGCCTGGGCGGCCGGTACGGTGACGTGATCGAGGAGATCGACTGGAGCGTCGGCGCCATCGTCGAGCGCCTGAAGTCGCTAGGAATTGCCGGCAACACCCTGGTCTTCTTCACCTCCGACAACGGCCCCTGGCTGACCATGCGCCAGCACAGCGGCACGGCGGGGCTGCTCCGGCACGGCAAGAACACCACCTTCGAAGGCGGCATGCGGGTACCCGGGATCTTCTGGTGGCCGGGCAAGCTGCAGGCAGGCGTGGTCAGCGACATCGGCTCCACCCTCGATGTTTATAGCACCGTGCTAAAGCTCGCCGGCGCCGAGCCAACCGCTGGCGTGGACGGGCTCGACATCAGCGGCACCCTGCTGCGCGGCGAACCAAGCGCGCGGACGACCATGCCCTACTACAACCGCGGTGAGTTGCGGGCTTTCCGATCGGGCAACTTCAAGCTGCACTTCATCACCGAAGGAGCGTACGGGCAGCCGCCGGAGCGGGAAGAGCACGCCACCCCGCTGCTGTACAACCTGTCGAATGACCCCTCCGAGCGGCTGGACGTTGCCGAGCAGTACCCGGAGGTGCTGGCAGGCATCCTGAAACAGGTGGAGGAACATCGGGCCGGCATGACGGAGAAACCGCCGCTGTTCGATCTGCTGCTGGCGCCGGCGAACTGACGTTGCTGACCTGAAATTTCTATAGGAATCAATGATATGGGAGATCGAGTTAAAGGACGCGTTGCTTTGATCACCGGTGGTGCCTCAGGCATCGGCCGTGGCTGCGCCGAACGGTTGGCCGAAGAAGGGGCGCACGTGGTGATCACCGACATCCAGGACGATCTCGGCGCCGATGCGGTGGCGGCAATCGCAGCGAGCGGCGGCCGAGCGGAGTTCCTGCATCATGACGTGACCAGCGAGGATGCCTGGATTGACGTGGTCAACAGCATCCGGGACAGCCATGGTGCGCTGCATATCCTGGTCAACAATGCCGGCATCGGCATCGCTTCGTCTATCTTCGAGATGACGCTGGCGGACTGGCAGCGCCAGCAGGCCATCAACCTGGACGGCGTGTTCCTCGGCCTCAAGCACGGCATACCGCTGATTCGCGACAGCGGCGGTGGCTCGGTGATCAACATTTCCTCCGTGGCCGGCATCAAGGGAGCGCCCCGCCTCTCCGCTTACAACGCCACCAAAGGCGGGGTCAGGCTGCTGACCAAGGGGGTGGCTCTGGAGTGCGCGCAGGAGCGCTGGAACGTCCGGGTGAACTCCGTTCATCCCGGCACCATCGATACGCCGATCTGGACCACGGAGGGCGCGCTCAGGATGGCGGAGGAAGGCAGCAATCGGGTGGACATCGAGTCCATGGCAGAACTCAGCGTGCCAACCGGACAGGTCGGCAAGCCCATCGACATCGCCAACGGCGTGCTGTTCCTGGCCAGCGACGAGTCGTCGTACATGACTGGCACCGAGCTGATCATCGACGCGGGCATGTGCGCTTGAGCACGACGGCTGAATAAGGAACGGAGGAATTTATGTCAGAAGCTAAGCTGTGGTTAGTCACCGGCGCCGGGTCGGGGATCGGTGCCGCGCTCGTGCGCAATCTGCGAGCAGCCGACCAGCGCGTTCTGGCGCTCGACATCAACGAGGCGGCGGGCGAAGCGCTGGCGGCGGAGACTGGCGCCACCTTTCAACGTTGTGACGTCAGCAGCCCGGATGACTGGCAACAGGTGCGGCAGGCGCTGGAAACGCTCGGCCCGCCGGACCGGGTCGCCTTAAACGCCGGAATCCAGATCGCGCCGCCCGATGCGCCGCTGTCGGAGTATCAGTTCAGCGCCATGACGCTGGAGCGCTACCGACGCATGATGGGTGTGAACGTGGACGGGGTGGTATTTGGCCTGCAGGCACTGCTGCCGGAGCTGTCGAGCGGCGCGGCCATCGTGGTGACGGCGTCCCTGGCCGGGATCACCCCTTACAGCGTCGACCCGCTCTACACCTTGAGCAAGCACGCGGTGGTGGGTCTGGTGCGGAGCCTGGGCGAGCCGCTGGCCGAACAGGGGATCCGCATCAACGCCATCTGCCCCGGCGGCATCGATACCGCCATCATTCCGAACGAGCAACGCACGGATGCGGCTGTCTTCATGACCCCAGGCTGCATTGCCGATGAGATCTGCCGGCTCATGGATGTGGAGGAAACCGGGAAAACCTGGGCCAAGGTCAGCGAGGAAAAGCCGGCCTTCATCATTCGCGCGCCCGGCGACCGCAGCAAGTAAGCCGCTGCGGTCGGCTCACGCTCGAGTCAGCCCTGAAACGCGGGGCGCGCGGTGACCTCACCGTGGTGGCGGGCCAGGTTCTCCAGGTCAAAGTAGTCCTGGCCGACGTTTTTCGCGAAGCCGACGCCAATGGCCAGCGTCATGTCCGCCACCGTGTAGCGATCGCCCGTCAGGAACTGGCTGCTCGCCAGGTGCGCGTCGAGTCGGGTTGCCGCATCCCGGGCATTTTCCCCGGCAATCTCCCCCCACTCCGGGCAGACCTTCTCCCGGTCCTTGAAGAAGCCGGTCACGTTCCGGAAGCACTGGGCGACCATCATCATGAAGTTCAGCTCCACCCGTCGGCACCACATCTCCACCATCGCCTGCTCCTGTGCTGACTCGCCGAACAGGTTCGGCTCCGGATGCAGACCTTCGATCAGCCGGCAGATGGCCAGGCTTTCGGACAGGTAGGTGCCGTCGTCCAGCTCCAGGGTGGGCACCCGGCCAAACGGGTTGCGAGCCAGGAACTCGTCGCTCAGGTTCTCGCCACCGCGGAGGTCGATCTGGGTGGCCGGGATCTCGACGCCCTTCTCTCTCAGAAACACGTCGACCCGCTGGCCGTTCGGTGATGCGCTTTGCGTGTAAAGGTGCATGGTTCTTCCTATCTCATACCAGTTCAAAAACTTTTGCCCAGTCCTCCAGAGCAGCCTCGTGCCCGTGCACGAGCTGCACGGTGAGCTGGGTGTAGCCCGCATCGCGGATCTCCCGGATTCGCTCCACCAGCTCCTCCGGCTCCCCGCTCAGGGTCATTCCCCGGGCCAGCTCCGGGCTGATGTGGGTCTCGTCCGGACGCACGTACATGAGATGGCCTTTGTGGTTTTCCAGGTAGCGTGCATCTTCCGGTTCGTATCCTTCGTGAGTGGTCAGATACTCGGCGAGCAGATTGCCCAACGGACCCGTTTCCACGTTGCCGCCACTCATGGCGCCCACCTCGTCGGCCAGGTTGTGAAACAGCACCGAGGCGAAGGGGGCAGCCTGAGCCATCAGTCGCGCCTCATCTTCCGCCTCATCGCCGGTCAGCACGGCGCCGAGGAAAAACAGGTTGGCCTGCAGCGAGGCCGCGTCCTGGCCGGCTGACGTCCAGTCCGAGCGCATCTCTTGCAGAACGGCCGCGGCGTTGGCGGTGCCGAAGTTGAGCCAACCAGCGCCAAGCTCGGCGGTCAGCTGCCTCGCCTTCGGGCCGAACGCCGACACCCAGAGCGGGATCTCGTCGCTGACGTTGATCAGTCCCAGCTCGGGGTCGAGAAAGCGCACCTTGTGCACGCCGTCCTCTCCCTGCCAGGGCACCATCTCGCCACGCAGCATGCCCTGCACCGTATCAACGTAGCGCCGGGTTCGAGCCAGCGGCACGGCACCCTGCCCCATGGTCCTGCGGGCGGTGAAGCCCGTGCCGATCCCAAAATCGATCCGACCCGGCGCCAGGGCATTCAGCGAGGCGAACGCGTTGGCGGTGACGGGCTCGATCCGATTCGACGGCACCAGCACGCCGGTACCCAGGCGGATGCGCGACGTCTCGTGGGCGGCAAGCGCCATGCAGATGAACACATCCGGGTTCAGCAGCTGCGTGTCATAGAACCAGGCGGCGTGGAAGCCGAGCTCTTCAGCCCGCTTCGCCCACTTCCAGGAATCCACCTCCGAGGCGAAGGCAACCGAGTACTGCATGAGCCCGCCCGATCAGGCGATGATGCGCACGGGCATCCGTGCGTAGCCGTTGACGAAGTTCGACTCCACTCGCTCCACGTCGCCGGTGATCTCGATCCGCTGCCAGCGCGCCAGAATTTCCTGCCAGAGGATGTGCATCTGCATCTCGGCGAGACGCATACCCAGGCAGCGGTGCACGCCGAAGCCAAAGGAGATGGTGCTGCGGGCGTTGGCACGGGTGATGTCGAAGCGATTGCCGTCTTCAAAGACGTCTTCGTCCCGATTGCCCGAGTAGTACCAGATCACCACCTTGTCGCCCTTGCGGATGGTCTGCCCGCCGATCACGTGGTCGGATATCGCCGTGCGGCGCATGTGGGCGAGCGGCGTCTGCCAGCGCACCACCTCAGAGGTCATGTTCGGAATCAGGCTCGGATCGGCGCGCAGCAGCTCGAGCTGGTCCGGGAACTGATTGAAGGCGTTGATGGAGCCGCTCATGGTGTTCCGCGTGGTGTCGTTGCCGCCGACGATCAGCAGCATCAGGTTGCCGAGGAAATCGGAGTCCGGCTGATCCGCCGTGACGGCATCCTGCGCCAGCATGGTCACCAGATCCAGGTTGGCCGGACCGTTGCGACGTTCGTTTTTCAGCCGGGTGAAGTACTCGAGGCACTCCATCAGCTCCGAGACCCGCTGCTCCTGGCTGCCGACGATGGGCGAATCCGGCTCCGCCGTCGTCACGTCTGACCAGCGGGTGAGCTTCCGCCGGTCTTCGAAAGGAAAGTCGAACAGCGTGGCCAGCATCATGGTGGTGAGCTCGATGGATACCAGATCCACCCAGTCGAACTCCTCGCCAACCGGCAGCGAGTCGAGCAGGGTCTGAGTCCGGCTGCGGATCAGCTTCTCGAAGTTGGCGAGGCTCGCCGGGGCAACGATCTTGTTCACCGCTTTCCGCTGCGGGCCGTGCTCCGGCGGGTCCATGGTGATGAAGCTGCGGACGAAGAAGTCCGAGTCCGCCTCGCCGACGATGGCGTCATCGATCATGATGCCGCCGAGGTGCGCATCGGACGAGAACGTTTCGTGATTCTTGTCGATGGCCATAATGTCCTGGTAGCGCGTGATCGACCAGAACGGACCGTACGGGCTGTCCGCGCAGTAGTGCACGGGCGCTTCGGCCCGCATGCGCTCGAATACCGGCAGGATGGTCTCGTTGGCGAACCGCTTCGGATCCGCCGGGTTCAGCTTGCCTGAAACATCATCGAGAACGACCGCTTCACTCATCTCCCTCTCCCCTTCTTCCCTCTCAAGAGTAAGCCGAGGTGAGACTATCGATGGAAACGGCGGCGCCTGCAATCGAAGATTAGAGGCGCAGAGAGACGGCTGGGCAGGGCTGCCCAGCCGCAGTGAGCGATCCGCTAGCTGCCGAGGATGGCGTTCAGCGTGGCGCTGGGGCGCATGGCCTCGTCCGCCTTTTCGGTATCCGGGTGGTAATAGCCGCCGATGTCGACCGGCCCGCCCTGGATGTCCACCAGCTCTTTGATGATCTGCTCTTCGGCGTCGGCGAGCGCCTTGGCCAGGGGCGCAAACTGCTCTTTCAGCGCCTTGTCCTTGTCCTGAGCCGCCAGCGCTTCTGCCCAGTAGGTGCCCAGATAGTAGTGGCTGGCCCGGTTGTCCGGCTCGCCCGTCTTCCGCGACGGTGATTTGTTGTTTTCGAGCAGCTTCTCGGTGGCCGCATCGAGCGCATCAGCCAGCACCTGGGCGCGATCGTTGCCGGTCTTCACGGCGATGTCGTCGAGCGACACCTTCAGCGCCAGGAACTCGCCGAGGGAATCCCAGCGCAGGTGGTTCTCCGCCTCGAACTGCTGGACGTGCTTCGGCGCGGAGCCGCCGGCGCCGGTCTCGTACAGACCGCCACCCGCCATCAGCGGCACGATGGAGTACATCTTGGCGCTGGTGCCGAGCTCCATGATCGGGAACAGGTCCGTCAGGTAGTCACGGAGCACGTTACCGGTGGCTGCAATCGTATCTTCGCCATGCCGGGCCCGTTCCAGCGTGTGCCGCATGGCCAGGGTCAGCTTCATGATCTGGATATCCAGGCCGTCGGTGTCGTGCTCTTTGAGGTACTTATGCACCTTCTTGATGATCTGAGCGTCGTGGCCACGCTGCTCCGGATCGCCGCGGTACTTGTCCAGCCAGAACACGACCGGGATGCCGGAAACCCGGCTGCGGTTCACCGCCAGCTTCACCCAATCCCGGATCGCTGCGTCTTTAGTCTGGCACATTCGCCAGATGTCGCCCTTCTCCACGCCGACGTGCTCGATCAGCACGTTGCCGGCCTCGTCGGTCACGCGGACCGTGCCACCAGCCGGCAGCTCGAAGGTCTTGTCGTGAGAGCCATATTCTTCCGCTTTCTGCGCCATCAGGCCGACGTTCTGCACCGTGCCCATGGTGGTGGGATCAAAGGCATCGTGGTGCTTACAGAAGTTGATGACTTCCAGGTAGATGGTGGCGTAGCAGGAATCCGGAATGATCGCCTTGGTGTCACGCAGGTTGCCATCGGCGCTCCACATCTTGCCGCCAACCCGGATCATGGCCGGCATGGAAGCATCGACGATGATGTCGCTGGGCACGTGCAGGTTGGTGATGCCGCGATCGGAGTCGACCATGGCCAGACCAGGGCGGCTCTCGTGGCACTTACGCAGGTCTGCTTCGATCTCGTTGCGCAGCGAGAACGACAGGGTCTTGACCTTGTCCAGCACGCTGCCGAGGCCGAGGTTCGGATTCACGCCGAGCTCCTCGAAGGTCTCGCGATGCTTGTCGAACGCGTCCTGGTAATACACCTCTACCGCGTGGCCGAAGATGATCGGGTCGGAGACCTTCATCATCGTGGCCTTCATGTGCAGCGACGCCAGCAGGTCGGCGCGCAGCGCGCCCTCGTACTCTTCCTCGAGGAACGTACGCAGCTTGGCGACGCTCATGAACATGCCGTCCACCACCTCGCCGTCGAGCACCGGCACGGACTCTCTGAGCACGGTGGTCTGACCGTCGTCACCGATCAGCTCGATCTTCAGGTTGCCGCCGTTCTCGATCGTGACCGACTTCTCGCTGTGGTAGAAATCGCCTTCGCGCATGTGGGCGACGTGCGTGCTGGAAGACTGGCTCCACTTGTCCATGGAGTGCGGATGGTTCTTCGCGAAGCGCTTGACAGACTCCGGCGCCCTGCGATCCGAGTTGCCCTCCCTGAGCACCGGGTTCACCGCCGAGCCCAGCACCGCGGCGTAGCGATCCTGGATCGCCTGCTCTTCGTCGTTGGCCGGTTCTTCCGGGTAGTCCGGCAGGTCGTAGCCCTGTGATTTCAGCTCGGCGATGGCCTCCATCAGCTGCGGTACGGAAGCGCTGATGTTCGGCAGCTTGATGATGTTGGCGCCTTCTTCCTTGGTCAGCTCACCGAGCTCGGCCAGGGCGTCCGGCACCCGCTGCGCTTCCGTCAGGTTTTCCGGAAAGGCAGCCAGGATGCGGGCTGCGACGGAGATGTCGCTGAGCTCAACCGCTACGTCGGCTGCCTCGGTGTACTTCTTGATGAATGGCAGCAGGGAGTAGGTGGCTAGCGCGGGGGCTTCGTCGGTGAGGGTGTATACGATCTTCAGATCTGACATTGCTTTACTGACTTCTCTTTATCTCAAACATACGTGGGCGGGCCGGAATCAGGGCATCCGGCCGAAATTCGGGGGCGCATTATACGGTTTTCTGACAGCAAGCGGGGACCGGGCGAATCACCCGATCATTTGGCCCGTTGTGACAGTTCTATGACGGCTGCAGGCGCGGTTGCCGACCTGGCCGCGTCAGGCAGCGGCTTCGTCCGGGTCGACGGCTTTCCCTTCCACGCGCACCTCGCCGGCCTCGTTGTCCACCACCACGTAGTTGTCGTAGTAGGTCACAACCGGCCGGACACCGAAGACCTTTTCCATGGCCGGATACCAGTCTTCCGTGTAGAACGCCTCAGCCTTCTCCCTGGACTCCCAAATGTAGACCCCACCACCGCCGTTCTCACCGTTCAGGTAGTACTTGGTGTTGAGGCCATCCATGCCGGAGAACTTGCCGGCGGACGCCAGTCCGGATGCGATGGCTTCCTCCGGGCTGCGGGTGACACCCGGCAGCTGCACGATTGCGATGAACATTCCTTTCTCTCCCATGTCTTTCCCGCTTCAGGCGGTCACTCCTGCCGAGTGTACCGCGATCGTTCTGGTTCATCCGGATGGTCTGGTCACCTGATCCGCCGCCCGCTCCATCCGGTAGTCCGCCTCGAGACGCTGGGACTCGATCAGGCTGTGGGCCACCGGGGCCGGGATGCCGGCCATCTCCAGCGTGATCTGGCCGAGCTCCAGACCCGCCTCCAGCACTTCGGGAACGACCCGGCTGGCGCCGGCGGCAAGCAGCTCGCCGGAGTGCGCGTCGTCGTGGGCCCGGACGATGACCGGCACCGAAGGCGCAAGCTTGCTGGTGACCGAGAGCACGCGGCTGGGCACGCTGGGATCGTCGGTACAGATCACCACTGCCACCGCGTCCTTCACCCCCACCGAACGCAATATGGCCTCGCGGCTGGCATCGCCATGAAACACCGGCAGTCCGTCCGCCTGGCAGCGGCTAACCCGCTCCACATCGAGATCGAGGGCCACAAACGGCAGCATCTGCCTGCCCACCAGATCGCCGAGCAGCTGACCCGTTCTGCCGTAGCCGATGATGATCACGTGGCCGCCTGCCGTTTCATCGGGCTCCGATTTGGTATCCGCCGCGGCTATCTCGGTCATGCGGCTGCCCACCCATCTGGCCAGCCGCGCCATCCCCGGCGTCAGAAACATGGTGGCGGTGACGACGATCAGCATGAATTGCGCCGTCGGCTCGGGGATCACTGCCATGGTGACGGCCAGACCCACCACCACGAAGGCGAACTCACCGCCCTGACCCAGCGTGATCCCAGTTTCGAAGGCCCGGGCCCAGCCGAAACCGAACGCCCGCCCGAGCACCGTGATGATCCCCGCCTTGATGACAAAAAGGCCGACGACGGATGCCGCCGTCCAGAACGGCCGCGTCAGCACCTCGAGCGGGTCGATCCACATGGCGACGGACATGAAGAACAGGCCGAGCAGCAGGCCCTTGAACGGCTCGATGTCTGCCTTCACCTGATGATGAAACTCGCTCTCCGCAACCAGCAGGCCCGCCAGAAATGCTCCCAGTGCCGCCGAGAGTCCGGCTTCATGGGTGGCGAAGGAGGTCGCGATGATCAGCAGCAACGACACCGCGAGAAAAAACTCCGGGCTGTCCGCGCTGGCGACGAAGCGCAGCACCGGCCGCACGACCAGACGCCCCACCAGCAGGATCAGCACCACAGCCAGAATGGCCTCGCCAATGGCCAGAAGCAGCGCCGTGGAAACCGGACCACCCGCCTGGGCACCAAGGATGCCCACCAGGAAAAGGATGGGGACGACGGCGATGTCCTGGGCCAGGAGGATGGCAAAAACGCCATGACCGGTGGGGCTGCCGAATCGACCCTGCTCGATCAGCAGCTGGGTGACAATGGCGGTGGAAGACAACGCCAGGCAGCTGCCGAGCACTACTGAAGCGTCCACGCCGTTGCCCCAGAGCCAGGCAACAAGCCCGATCACCAGCCCGGTGATCAGCACCTGCGCCGAACCCAGCCCGAACACCAGCCGACGCATCGCCATGAGCCGGTCCATGGAGAGCTCGAGGCCGATCATGAAAAGGAGAAACACCACGCCGAGCTCGGCTAGCGCCCGTACCCCCGACACATCCGTGATCATGATGTAGTTGAGCCAGCTGGCTTCGTCCGCCAGCCGGACCAGCCCGAACGGGCCGACCGCCAGGCCCACCAGCAGGAAGCCGAGCACCGGATTGACGCGGAACCGCTTGAACAGCGGAATCACCAGGCCGGCGGCAACCAGGAACACCACCGCATCGTGTAACTTCAGATCTTCCAACTCGTCCGGACCCCGGCTCGACGTTTCCAGCGCCTCATTCTACGCGCACGGCGGATCTCACGCCGGTCTGCGCTACACTCGATACTTGATCTGATGACCGGGGGAACCAAGCCGTGGAGTTCGACGACGTAGTACTGGGCAGACGCAGCATTCGCGGGTTTAAAACCGATCCTGTGCCGAAGGATGTGATCCGCGAGGTTGTCAGCCTCGCCACCCGCGCGCCCTCCTCCATGAACACCCAGCCCTGGTACTTCCACGCGGTGAGCGGCGCAGCGCTCGACCGCATCCGCAAGGGCAATACCGAAAACAACCTCGCCGGTGTACCCGCCTCCCGGGAGATCCGCATGCACGGCCCCTACGCCGGCGTCCACCGGGAGCGGCAGAAGGCCATCGCCGGCCAGCTCTTCGAAGCCATGGATATCGAGTGGTCAGATAAGGCACGGCGTCAGGACTGGGTGCTGCGCGGCTTTCGCCAGTTCGATGCGCCGGTGTCCATCGTCGTCACCTTCGATGCGGAGCTGACCGACAACGACATCGCTATCTTCGACTGCGGCGCCGTGACCAACTGCCTGGTCAACGCCGCCTGGTCACGGGGCCTGGGCTGCGTGATCAACGGTCAGGGCATCATGCAGTCGCCGGTGGTGCGCGAGCACGCCGGAATTCCGGACAACGAGGTGATCATGAGCTGCGTCGCCATGGGCTACCCGATGGACGACTTCCCGGCCAACGACGTGGTGTCCACCCGACGGCCGGTGGACGACGTGGTCAGCTTCGTCGATTTCGACGATTGAGGCCGCCGCAGAAGGCAGCCGTCCTCATCACCCCTCCCTGATTCTGAACAGGGTCGCGTAAAGCACGGGTACCACGCCTAGCGTCAGCACCGTGCCGAACAGCAGCCCGGCAGCCATGTTGATGGCCATGGAGAAGAACAGCGCATCCTGGGACAGGATCAGCGGCATCAGCCCGAGCACGGTGGTGACCGTCGCCATCAGGATCGGCCGCAGCCGCGTCACCGCAGCATCGACGATGGCATCGAAGGGATCACCGCCCGCATCACGCACGCTGTCGATCCGGTCGATCAGGACGATGCCGTTGTTGATGATCACCCCCGCCAGGCTGAGCAGCCCGAGCAGCGCGAAGAAATCCAGCGGCGCGCCGGTCATCACCAGGCCGAGAAACGCGCCGGTGAACGCCAGCGGGATGGTGATGAAGATGATCAGCGGCCGGCGGAACGAGTTGAACTGCCAGATCAGCAGCACCACGATGCCGGCGAAGGCGAGCGGCATGGTCTCGGTAAGCTGACCCATGGTGTCTGCGCTCTGCTCGATCTCACCGCCCGGCTCCCAGCGATATCCGGGTGGCAGGTCGAGCGCTTCGATCATTGGCAGCACCGCTTCCTGCAGCTCCGGCGCCAGCAGGGTGTGGTGGGTGAGCTCCACGGTCAGCGTGCGCTCCTGATTGCGCCGATTGATCCGATAGAAAGAGAACTCTCCCTGCAGATCGGCGATCTGGGTGATGGGCACCAGCTCACCGGTCTGGCTCGAGGTAACCTGAACGTTCCAGAGATCACCGGCGTCCCGACGGTCACTTTCAACCGAACGGGCGACCACCGGGATGGCCAGGTCCCCTTCCCGGTAGTCGGTGATCTGCACCCCATCCATCTGCGCGCGCAGCGCCCGGGCCACATCTCTGGAGGTGACGCCGGCTCGTCGGGCCCGCTGCTGATCAACCAGGATCCCTGCCCTGGGCACCTTGTTTTCCCAATCGCTCTTCACGTCCCGGATGCCCGGCATGCCGCGCACCGCCTGTGCCAGCTGATTGCCCTTATCGAACAGCACTTCCGCATCGGGTCCGATCAGGCGCACCTCGACCAATCCGGGCTCTGCCGAGCCGAGCCACATCTGCTTCACCCGCCCGTTGGCTTCCGGGAAGTCCTCGGCCAGATGGCGCCGCAACCGGTTCACCACCACCGGCGTGTCGTCCACCGACTTGGTGTTGACGACCAGGAACGCCACGTGAGGGTCCGGCTGCACCGGATCGAGCACCAGGAAGAACCGGGGACCGCCACTGCCGACATAGGCAATGGTGCTCTCTACTTCCGGGTTGGCCTCCTCATCGCTGAGCCAGCGGGTCAGCCGCTGCACAGATCGGTCGGTGGCCTCAATGCCGAAGCCAGCAGGCAGGTCCAGGTACACGAGGAACTGATTACGATCGCTGGGACCGAAGAACTCCCGGGTCATCTGCGAAGCGATGAAAAGGCCGCCAACCATGGTCAGAGCAGCGCCTATAAGGACCGCGGTGCGGTTTCTCAAAAGCGCGGTGACAAATTTCCGGTAGCTGGCGTAAAAGGCGCCGCCGTAGGGATCCTCTGTCGCCTCCGGCTCGGATTCGGCTTCATCTGCAGAAGCAGCATCCACCTTCATGAACCAGTAGCACATGCTCGGCGTCACGAACATGGAGAGGAACCAGGAAGCCAGCAGCAGCAGGACCACCACCATGGGCAGCGAGTACGCATAGTCGCCGGTCTGCCCCTGCATGAGCAGCATGGGCATGAAGGCAAAGATGGTGGTGAGCGACGAGGTCAGCAGCGGGATGGCCATGTTGGCACCCGTTTCCAGGCAGGCGCTGCGCCTTTCCTCCCCCCGCTCTAACCGCGAACGGATCTCCTCGGCGATGACGATGCCGTTGTCCACCAGCATGCCGAGGGCGATGATCGTCGAGGCGATGGACACACGCTCGAGCTCAATGTCCACGAAGCTCATCAGGATGAGCCCCATCATCATGGTCAGCGGGACGAAGGAACCAACGATAAGGCCGGTGCGCACGCCGAGGAACAGCATGACGACAACCAGCACGATCACCAGGGTCTGGTAGACGTTGGCCATGCCACCATCGACGGCGGCCTGAACCAGATCCGGCTGGAAGGTGGCGTACTCGAGCACGTAGCCGAGCGGCAGCTCCGCCTCGAGGGCCTGCATCTTCTCGGTGAGCAGCTCGCCGAAGCCGACCGCATTAACCCCTGGAGTAATGGAGACGCCAATGGTGATGGCCCGGCGACCGTTGAAGTAGGCAATCTCGTCGGGCGGATCGGCGAAGTCCCGGCGGACGTTCACCACGTCCCGCAGCTGGATGGTCTGGCCGCCGCCCAGATCGAGCTCAACGTTCTCGATGTCCTCCACCGAGCGGAAGTTGCCGGTGGGCATGACAATGAACTCCTGCTCATCGGCTTCCACCTTGCCGCTTGGCAGCACCACGTTCTGCTCGACCAGGGTCTCGATGATCAGCGCCGGGTGAATGCCGAGCGCCGCCAGCCGGCTGCGGCTGATCTCCAGATAGACCTTCTCGTCATGGACACCGAAGAGCTCCACCTGGCTGATGCCCGGCAGCTCGTAGAGCCGGTCACGGATGTCTCTTGCGGTCAGGCGCATCTCGGCCATGTCGAAGCCGTCGCTCCAGAGCGCGATGGAAGCGACCGAGGTCACGCCCACCTCGTCATCAACGAACGGGCCGATGGTGCCTTCCGGCAGCCTCGGCTTGACGTCGCTCATCCGGTTACGGACCCGCTGCCAGATCAGATCCAGATCCTCGAACTCATCCCGGGTTTCGGCCTGGATGATCGTCATGCCGTTCTTCGAGTCAGACCAGATGTTGTCGAGCTCGTGCAGGGTTCTGAGTTCCGCCTCGAGCTCCTGGGTGACCAGTTGCTCCATGTCGTAGGCATCAAGCCCCGGGAAGAACGCCGTGACCACAAACTCGCGGATGACGATGGGCGGATCTTCCTGGCGCGGAAAATCGAGGAAGAGCTTCACGCCAAGGAGGACGATCCCCAGGATGAAGACCATGGTCAGCCGGTCGTAGTCGAGCGAGAAACGCGTTATGAAAGACATCGACTCAGCCCTCCCCGTCTTGCTGGCGCAGCGTCAGGCCGCTCACTGAGCCGGGTTCCAGAGCCGCACTTCCTGGCCGTCCCGAAGGAAGCTGACGCCGGCGGTGACGATGATGTCGCCCGCCTCTATGTCGCCGCCGATCGTGACCATATCGCCGCGGATCTCCACATCGGAAACCGGCACCCTGGCCACCGTCATGCTGTCCTGATCGACCCGATAAACGAAACCCGACTGCGGCGTGGCACCGGAGTCCAGCGCGCTGATCGGCAGCAGGTAAGCTCGGTCCAGCGCATCGCCACCGAGGACCAGTGACGCCTCGGCAGTGACGCCGGGGCGAATCGCCGGGTTCTCCGCATCAACCAGAATCCTTATGGGGAAGGCGTTGGCAGTGCCAGCCACTTCGCTGATCTCGGTGACGAGCCCTTCGTACACCCGGTTCTGCAGGCCCGGGAAGCTGAGCACTGCGGGCAGGCCGAGATAGACATGCTCGATCTCCGACTCCGGCACGCTGACCGCCACCTCCATGGCGCCTTCGATGAAGACATCGAATATCTTCTGGCCCCGCGTCACCTGCTGAAAGGTGTCGACGTGCCGTTCTGCCACCACGCCGGAAAAAGGTGAGCGCAGGATGGTCCGCTCCAGATCACGTTCCGCCAGCTGCAGCCGGGAAACGGAGAAGTTGTGGGCTTCCCGGGCAGAGTCTCTGAGGGCAAGTGACTGTTCGACTGCGCGCTCGCTGATCGCGCCATCCATCTCGTAGAAGCGACGCACCCGGCTGTACTCGTTCTGGGCGTCCTGGGCCTCCACCCGGGCGCGCTGCTCTTCTGCCCGGGCGGCTTCCACGTTCAATCGGTAGGCACTGTCGTCCATCACCGCAATCTGCTGACCTTCGGTGATGCGCTCGCCGACGTCGGCGTTCAGCTCGGTGATCTGGCCGGTCACCTCGAAGCTCAGGCTCGAAGAGTCCGCTGCTTCGACGATGCCGGAGAAGCGACGCTCCCGCCCCGAGGCCGGCTCGGAGACGGTGATCGTGCGCACGGCGCGCACCACCTCGTCCGGCGCTGCGACCTCCCGGCCGCAGCCGCTGAGAAGCACAGTGAGAATGAAGCTGATCCCTATCGCCCAAGCAGCTGCCGGCATCCCGTTACCCTCCCAAGAACAGATGCCACTACTAAGACAAATACGAGTGGAGCTGGCAAGGCCCTTTTCCGCACGCCGCCGGCCACCCTCAGCGGTCGGAAGTGCGGTATAACTTCCTGACAGGGAGGATCTCAGCATGACCAGCAAAGCCGACGCCATGATCGTCACCGCCCAGCCGGAAGCTTCAGAGGCAGGCGCCCGGGTGCTGATGGCCGGAGGCAACGCCATCGATGCCGCCATGACCTCGGCTCTGGTGCAGGGGGTGGTGGATCCGCAGATGACAGGCATTGCCGGCTTCGGCAACTGCCAGATCTACATGCCCGGACGCGGCGTGCACACCTGCATCGACTTTCACGGCAAGACGCCGATGGCAGCCACTCCGGACATGTGGGAGGACCGGCTGATCGCGGAAACCCGCGATGGCTTCGGCTTCGTGCTGGAAGGCAACGTCAACGATCTGGGTTACCAGTCCATCACCACCCCGGGCAGCCTGCTGGCCTACTCGGAAGCGGTCGCTGAGTTCGGCACCTACGACTGGCGGGATATCTGCCAGCCCGCTATCCGCCACGCCCGGGAGGGCTGGATCGTCCGTCCAGCCGTATACAACTGGTGGATGTTCGGCGCCTCGCTCGGCCGCACGCCGGTCGACGAGCGGCTGCAGGCGACGCCGGCCGGAAAACGGCTCTACTTCCGGGAAGATGGCACCTTCAAGCAGATCGGCGATCTGTTTCAGAATCCGGATCTGGCGAACACGTTGGAGCGCATCGCTGAACAGGGCGTGCAGACTTTCTACTCCGGCGAGCTCGCCGAAGAGATCGCCGCCGACATGAAAGCCAACGGCGGGCTGCTGACGACTGAAGACCTGGCCAGCTATCGGACCACCCGCAACCAGCCCCTGGTCACCACCTACCGGGGCATGGATGTGGCCACCAACCACCCGCCAGGCGGCGGCATCATGCTGATCGAGATGTTGAACATCCTCGAGCAGTTCGATCTGGCCGCCATCGGCCACAACGAGTCGGAGTACCTGCGCATCGTCTGCGAGGCGATGAAGGCGGCGACGGCGGACAAGGAGGCGTTTGTCGGCGATCCGGCCTTCATGGACGTGCCGATCGAGCGGCTGACCAGCAAGTCGCACGCGGCTGCGTACGCTGAGCGCATTCGCGCCGGTGAGCAGCTCACGGTCGAACGATTCAACGCCGACGAGCCGCCGGATACGACCCATGTGGCCGTGGTCGACGCCGACGGCAACTGCGTGACCATGACGCACTCGCTGGGCATGCCCTCCGGCGTGGTCACGGACGGTCTCGGCTTCATGTACAACGGCTGCATGGGGGTATTCGACCCGCGCCCCGGCCGCACGGGCTCGATTGCTCCCCGCAAGAGCCGTTTCAGCTCGCTGTGCCCGACCATCGTCTTCGACCGCGGCCAGCCGCGGATCGTGATCGGCGCGCCCGGCGGCACGCAGATCGCCATGGGCGTGCTGCAGAGCATCCTCAACATCATCGATTTCGATATGCCGATCGTCGAGGCCGTATCCGCGCCGAGGTTCTCGGCCACCAGCAACCTGATCGACATCACCAATCGCATTCCCGAGTACAGGGTCGAGCCGTTGCGTGAGGCCGGGTATCGTGTCGTTCGCTCGCCACAGTCCTTCGAGTTTGCACGGGTGCACGGCATCGAGATCCGCGACGGCAGTCTGGCTGGTGGCGCAGATCCCGGCTCGGACGGTGTGGCGCTCGGGGTAAAGGTTCAGTCAGCTTAGGAGTAGCAACAGTGGAGCTCAGAAATCTTGGTGCCAGCGGCCTGAAAGTGTCGGCGGTGGGCCTCGGCTGCAACAACTTCGGCATGCGGATCGACGCGGAGCAGACCAAAGCCGTTGTCCATGCCGCCCTCGATGCGGGCATCAATTTCTTCGACACCGCCGATGTCTACGGCGGCCAGAAGAGCGAGGCGTTTCTCGGAGAAGCGCTGAAAGGCATCGACCGGGATTCGGTCGTCATCGCCACAAAGTTCGCCATGCCCACCGGTGAGGGCCGTCAGGGCGCATCGCGGCGCTACATCATGAGCGCGGTTGAGGCGAGCCTGAAGCGGCTCGGCACTGATCACATCGACCTCTACCAGCAGCACCGAGCGGACGCCGAGACGCCAATCGAGGAGACGCTTAGGGCACTGGACGATCTGGTGACGGCCGGCAAGGTGCGCTACCTCGGCAACTCGAACTTCAACGGTTTTCAGCTCGCCGATGCAGATTGGACGGCGCGCAGCGAAGGGCTGAACCGCTTCGTGTCCGCGCAGAACCACTACAACCTGCTCGACCGCCGGATCGAGCGCGAGGTGCTGCCGGCCTGCGAGCGATTCGGCCTCGGCATGCTGCCCTACTTCCCGCTGGCCAGCGGCCTGCTGACCGGTAAATACGATCGAGGGCAACCGGCACCGGAGAACACCCGGCTGTCCGGCGAGCGCGGCAGGAACGCCCTGACCGACGCCAACTTCGACGTGGTGGAGAAGCTCGCCGGCTTTGCTGCCGACCGTGGCCATACCCTGCTCGAACTGGCGATGAGCTGGCTGGCCTGCAACCCGAACGTCTCCAGCGTGATCTCAGGTGCGACCAAGATCGAGCAGGTGGAGGCGAACGTTGCCGCCGTGAGCTGGAAGCTGACCGAGGAAGAGCAGAAAGAAGTGAACTCTCTGACCCGTCGCTGATCTTAGATTTCTGAGCTCAGAACACGGAGCCAGACATGGCGCTCATTCACGAAAAGTCCCTCAGAGGCAGAACGCAGATCGGCTGGCTGGACAGCCACCACACCTTTTCCTTCGGCGGCTGGAACGATCCATCGCGGATGGGTCACAGAGCGCTTCGAGTCCTGAACGACGACGTGGTGGCACCCGGCGCTGGCTTTGGCCGGCACGGCCATCAGGAAATGGACATCGTCACCTATGTGATCTCCGGGGCGCTGCAGCATGGCGACTCCATGGGCAACCAGTCGGTGATCAGGGCTGGCGAGTTTCAGCACATGTATGCCGGCACTGGGGTCCTGCATTCAGAAATGAACGCTTCGGACACCGAGGAAGTCCACTTCCTGCAGATCTGGATCGTGCCCGAGCGAACGGGCGGAGCCCCAACCTATTTCCAGATCGAGCTGGACCTGGAAAGCCGGCGCAACAGCTTCGTGCAGGTTGCCGGACCCGGCCAGGACGAGCAGCACGCAATGCTGCGTTCAGATACACACATATACATGGCTCGAGTCGATGATGGCGCCGCTGTCAGCAAGGAATTTGCGCCTGGCAGAGCGGGCTTTCTGCAGGTCATCGACGGCCAGATAGAGATCGAAGGGCAGCGACTGTCCGCTGGCGACGGGCTTCAGTTCGACGCCACGCCATCGTGCGAAATCGTTGCCGGCAGCGAGGCGGAATTGATGCTGTTCGATCTCGCGTAGCCGATTTTCAGCCAGTAAGGGAGTACTAAAGTGAGCTATCAGGAAGCACCGGACCCGGTCTGCGAGGAGTCTGCCGGCCCGATCCACCTGGTCATACGGCCAAAAGAAAAGGACCTTGGAGAATTCACCGTGCGGCGGGTGCTGCCATCCTTCGAGCAGCAGATGGTGGGCCCGTTCATCTTCTTCGATCACATGGGCCCTGCCGAGTTTCCTCCCGGGCAGGGTATTCAGGTCCGTCCCCATCCCCACATCGGGATCGCCACCATCACCTACCTGTTTGAAGGCGAGATCATGCATCGCGACAGCCTGGGCTTCGAGCTGCCCATCCAGGCTGGCGCGGTCAACCTGATGACCGCCGGCCGCGGCATCGTGCATTCGGAGCGGGCCGGATCAGATCTGCACGAGGCAGCCAGGTTGCACGGCATTCAATCCTGGATGGCTCTGCCCGATGGGAAAGAAGAGATCGAGCCGGCGTTCAAGCACACGCCGGCAGCCGATCTGCCGGAACTGGAAATCGGTGGCGCCACCATCCGGATCATCATTGGCGAGGCGTTCGGAGCCGCTTCTCCCGTTACCGCGTACTCACAGACGCTCTATCTGGACTGCAACATGCCGGCCGGAGCGGAGTTTCAGCTTCCGGAAGGGTTGGAAGAGATTGCCTTCTACGTTGCTTCCGGACAGGTTGAGGCCGCCGACATGGACGTCCCCGAGGGCACCATGCTCGTACCCACGGCGGGATCTCAGGAGACGCTCAAAGCCGAACAGGATTCCAGAGTAATGGTGGTCGGTGGCGAGCACATCGGAGGCAGGCACATCTGGTGGAACTTCGTCTCCAGCTCGAAGGACCGCATCGAGCAGGCCAAGGACGAGTGGCGCTCAGGCGGCTTCGACAGGGTGCAGGGCGACGACGAGTCCATCCCGCTCCCCGAGTAGCCGCTGTGTGGGCTAGCTGATCAGATCTGCGCTAGCCAGCCGCACCCGCTTCCCGGCCAGGGTCCTGGCGATCACGCGGTACACCGCAGGGTTGGTTCCCAGCCCCAGGTGCGAGCTCCGCACCTCCACGTGCCGGGCCTGGGGGTTGTAGCGATCGATGGCTGCGCGCCAGCCGACCACAGCATCGGAGCGCGAGAAGACCACCGTCAGCGGTGCGTCGATTCCCCGGGCGTTGACGTTGTGCACATGCGCTTCGAATTCATCCAGATTGATGCCCCGACCACGGGCGTACATCCCGCCGATGCTGGTGTACTTGGGTCCACCTTCGACCGGGGTGCCCAGCGTGATCAGCTCCCGCACGGACTCGGGCGCGTGGTGCGCGATCAGGCGGGCAACGATGCCGCCGAGGCTCCAACCAATCAGCGTCAGCCTCTCGTCTTCATCGAGAAGCGCAGGTAGGCGCTCGAGCAGGCGCTCCGCAGCAACCTCCGGATCATCGTTGATACCGAGGCCCCAGGGGATCGGACGATATCCCAGGCTCTGGAGAAATCTCCGTAGCGGCCAGGTTGACGCGTCGTCAGCGCCAAAACCCGGCAGCGTCATCACCGGCCGGCCATCCCCGCGCGGCAGGGACAACAGGCCAGGTGCTGCCGGCAGCAGGCTCGAGAACTCGAACAGTGCCCGCGCTTCGAGAAAACCGGTGCCAGCCGAGGGCGGCTTCAGGCCGAACTGCTCAGCTCGTGCAGCGGCGGGAATGTGGGCAGTGCTCATGGGGGCCTCCTGATCCGGCTGGATGCCGAGAATTCGGTGAAGTTTCGCTGCTTCCAGGTCGTTGCGATGTGAAAAACCGCAGCTCAGCCGGTCGGCAGCCCGACGGTCATCCCGCCATCGACCACCATCTCGGCACCCGTCACATAGCGGCTCTCCGCCGAAGCCAGGTACACGGCCATATTGCCGATGTCCTGTGCCGGCTCGCCCATGTAACCGATCGGTAGCTGCTCTGCGATGCCTTTGCGCAGGGCTTCCGGGTCTTCCGCACGCGCAAAGATCGGATCCATGATCGGCGTGTCGATCACGCCCGGGTGAATCGAGTTGCAGCGGATCCCGATCCGCGCGTTTTCCATGGCCACGGTCTTGGTCAGCAATCGCACCCCGCCCTTGCTGGCGCTGTAGGCAGCACCGCCGACCTGACCACGCAGGCCAACGACGGAAGAGATGTTGATGATCGATCCGCCAACGGGGTCCGCATTGCGCTTCATGGCCGCGACGCCGTGCTTGCAGCCAAGGAAGACGCCGGTGAGGTTGATGTCCAGCACCCGCTGCCACTCCGCCAGGGTCATCTCGTCGACCGGGCAGCTGGAGAAGACGCCCGCATTGTTCACAAGGACGTCCAGGCGCCCGTGGCGGCGCTCAACGTCGGCGAGCACCTGCTCCCATGCCCCTTCGTCAGCAACGTCGTGAGCGAGGAAAGCGCACCCCAGTTCTTCTGCCGAGCGTATTCCAGCTGCTTCGTTGACGTCGCTGATCAGGACCTCGGCCCCTTCCTCGATGAAGCGCTGAGCAATGCCCTGACCCAACCCGGAAGCACCACCGGTGACCAGCGCTACCAGCCCGTCGAGTCGACTCATACCATTCTCTCCCTCTCAGCGAGTCAGCTACTGCATGAACTGAGTGAATACATCGACCGCGTCGACGAACACCCGATAGTCCTGGATCTTGCCGTCTTCGACCTCGAAGACGCTGCAGACGAAACGGGGAACGATCGCCGTTCCGTTTGGCGACAACGCGCTTGGCTGATTCGGCTCGCCATGCCACTTCCAGAACCCGATAGCCGTCTTTTCATCTGCAACGATGTTCAGCACCTCGATCTCAACATCCGGCGTATTCGCACAGAAGCCACGGGCATGCGCATCCAGCGCCTCGGGGCCCGTTTGCCCCGGCAGCGTGTGATCGACCATGTCAGACGCAGCGATCTCCGGAATGCGATCGAAGTTGCGCTGACCAAGCACCTCCTCGAGGTAGATCTCCATCAACCGTCTGCTGGCTTCCGCGCTCATACTGGTGATTCCCTGTTTCCGCCGCTAGATTCTGCATCATGGGCTTCGCAATTACCGCCGTAACGATTGCCGTCATTGCCTCCCAGCTCTGGAGAACGCGCAGGCAAGGGCTGTCGCGAGACCGTGTCGTCAAGGTCAGCCTGTTCTACCTGCTGACCGTTCAGTGGGGGCTCGGGGCCGCGTTTCTGGCGATTCCGCATATCCTTGTGCCGGACCGGGTGGCCAGTTTTATCGGTTGGCCAGCGGGCAGCCCGTTTCAGCTCGAGCTCGGCTTCGCTTCTCTGGGCATAGCGCTGCTCGGCATCCTCTGCATCTGGATTCGCGGCTGGTTCTGGCTGGCCCCGGTTGTCGCGCAGACGGTCTTTCTGCTCGGCGCAGGCTATGTGCACATTCAGGACATCCTCCTGACCGGCAACCTCGCACCCGGGAACGCGGGCTCGATCCTCTTCTACGATCTCGTCATACCGATCGTCGGCTGCTGCCTGTTCTACGCCTATTACCGTACGGGAGAACTTGGTCAGGCCAGCAGCGGGCGCAGGGCCTGAATCCCAGCCAGTGCCCGATCAACGTGCTCTTCCGTGTTGTATATGTGAGGACAAAGCCGGAGCCCGCCCGTTGGCGCCCCGATGATGCCGTGCTCCCGATAGAGCCTGTCCCAGACCTCACCCTGACGCTCCGGGCGGGCCGAGGCGATGCAGACCCCGCCGCTGAACGCCGGATCCAAAGGCGTGACCAGGGTGACACCGGCGTCCAGCATGCCTTCCTTCAGGCGCTGCGCGAGGTGAAGCATCTGCCGTTCCACATTGGCCGGACCGATCCGCTGGTGCAGTTCCGCAGCAACGCTCATCGACGCCAGGGCCGCGTCGTCGCGTTGCCCGAGCGACTCGAACTTCCGCGCGCCGACCAGGTCGGTCTCGGCATCGTCACCCCATCCCGGCGCCACCGTTGCCGGCCAGATCTCTTCGATGCGATCCGCTTTCACGTAGAGCATCCCGACTTCTTTCGGGCCCATGAACCATTTGTGGGCGCTGCCGGAGAAAGAGTCGCAGCCAACCTCCCTTAAGTTCACATCCAGGGCACCCCAGGTCTGGGCGCCGTCCACGTGGAAGTGAACGCCGCGGGCCTGGCAGATTTCGGCCAGCGCTTCGATGGGCAGCTTGAGCCCGGAAACGTTGGACACATGAGTGACCGTCAGCACCCGGGTGTTCTGCGTGATCGCTCGCTCGAACGGTCCGATCAGATCGTCTGCACGCTTCGGCTGCGCCGGCACGCTGACCGTATTTACCTTTACGCCGTAGCGCTGGGCGCGAACCGCCCAGGCGACGTTGTTGGTCGGATGATTCTGCTCCCAGATCACCACCTCGTCGCCTGCGTTCAGGCTGATACCGGCGTTGATGATGTTGTTCGCTTCGGAGGTGTTGCGCACCAGAGCAACCTCATCGGCGCTGACCCCGAGCGGCGCTGCCACCGCAGCACGAGCGGCCTCCAGGTACTCGGCGAACTGGGCCCGATTCTGAAAAGATGGATCGATGTCGATCAGCTGGGTGTAGCGGCTCACCTCTGCTGCTACCCGCCGTGGTGATGGACAGAGGTTGGCCGCATTCATCGGGATCCGATCCTCAGAGAACGCGAATTCCGCCCTGACTGATTGCGCGGCCGAACTGGCGGGCGATGCTGCAAGCGCTGCGCTGCTACCCAGCAGACCTACAAAATGACGGCGAGTGGTGTGCATCTTCACGCCTTCGAGGGGACACACCTCAAGAGGTTATCCGCAAAGGGAGGGCTTGCCCACTTTCAGTCGAGGTGCCGTCGCGAGGCCTCAAGGTCGCAGGGGAACAGGTGCAGCTCCGTGCCGGGAGCTGTTCGCACCAGCGTTACCTCGAGCTCGAGCTGTCGCCGCAGATACTTGGAGTCCTCAATCACCATAACTCCCTCCATGCGCTGACCGTCCTCGCTGATCCGGTAGCGCTCTTCGATCACTCTGGCGTCGCTGGCCGGAGCGTTTCTGCTCAGGCCACCCCAGATAGGGGCAAGTGCGGACGTGCGGATAAACAGCTCTCCCTTGCTTATCTGCCCTTCGGCATAGCCTGCCGCAGTGGGTTCGAGGCCTGTCGGTCGCTGCGAATCCATGTGAATTGTCCGCACCGTGCTGAAGTACTCGTGCGTGATCGTCAGCGAATCGTCAGCGATCGACCACTCCTGCAGGTACGGCGTCATGACGATGGACGGCAGCCCCGGTGACTGGCAGTTGTTCGCGGGCAGCAAGTCGGGATCAAAGGTATCGAACACTGCACGCCCCTCGGGAGTCATCAGCATGCGAATCAGATGGTCTGACCGGGTCAGTCCGTTTTCGTCTGCGTCGAAGCCAAGGGGCCTACCTGCCTGATCCCGACCGGCGCCACGCTCGAAGAAGGGTGGTGGTCTGGGTTCCACCTGCCAGAGACCAGCAAAATCAGCCAGGGTAGCGGTCCGGGAGGAGTTTTCGTCTGCACGGCAACCCGTCGCAATAAACAGCAGACCGAGTAAAACGAGAGTTCTCATACTCCTTTTTACGCAGCGAGACGGCTGACCCGTCGCTGCCCTCAACCGGCTTCCAGCATCGCGTCCCGCATCTTGAACTTCTGGATCTTGCCCGTGACCGTCATCGGGAACTCGTCGACGAAGCGCACGTGGGTCGGCACCTTGAAGTGAGTGATCTGATCTTTGCAGAACGCCTTGACGTCGTCTTCGCTGAGCGCCGCACCCTCTTTCAGCTGCACCCAGGCGCAGACGATCTCCCCATACTTCTGATCCGGAATGCCGAACACCTGAACCTCCTGAATGTCCGGATGGGTGTAGAGAAACTCTTCCACCTCCCGCGGGTAAACGTTCTCGCCGCCGCGGATGATCATGTCCTTGATCCGCCCGACGATCTGCACGTAACCCTCCTTGTCCATCTCCGCCAGATCACCCGAGTGCAGCCAACCGGCCGAGTCGATGGTCTCGGCGGTACGCTCTTCATCGTCCCAGTAGCCCTGCATCACGGAGTAGCCGCGACAGCAGAGCTCGCCTTTATCGCCGAGCGGCACCACCTTGCCGTCTTCACCGATAATCTTGATCTCCTGATAGGGGCCCACCTTGCCGACGGTGCCGCAGCGCTTCTCTGCCGGCGCATCGATATCGGTCATGTGATTCACCGGGCTGGTTTCGGTCTGCCCGTACATGATGGTGATCTCGCTCATGTTCAGGCGGTCGATGACCTGATGCATGAGCTCCAGCGGGCATGGGGCGCCCGCCATAACCCCGGTACGCAGGCTGGCGGTGTCGTAGTCGGCAACGTTCGGCAGCTCCACCTCGGCGACGAACATGGTCGGCACTCCGTGCAGGGCGGTGCACTTCTCCTCGGCGACCGTTTCCAGCACGCTCACCGGATCGAAACCTTCGTCGGGGAACACGGCACAGGCGCCATGGGTCATGCAGGCCAGGTTCCCCATCACCATGCCGAAGCAGTGGTAGAGCGGCCCCGGAATGCAGAGCCGATCCTGCTCCGAAAAGCGCATGCCAGCGCCCACCTGCAAACCGTTGTTGAGGATGTTGAAGTGCGACAGCGTGGCTCCTTTCGGGTTGCCCGTGGTGCCGCTTGTGAACTGGATGTTGATGGCGTCGTCCGGCTGCAGGGTGGCGGCGATCTCGGCCATCCGGGACCGCTCGGCAGCACCGCCCATCTTCATTACCGCATCGAAGTTGAACATCCCCGGCGACTGCGCGTCGTCCATGCGAATCACCGCCTCAAGCTGCGGCAGCTTCCCGGCGCGCAGTTTGCCCGGCTCGCAGTCCTTAAGCTCCGGCGCCAGCTCGTTCAGCATGTCCAGATAGGCACTCGTCTTGAACCGCTCGGCGCTGATGATCGCCCGGCAGCCTACTTTGTTCAGCGCGTACTCGAGCTCATAGAGGCGGTATGCCGGATTGATGCAGACCATGATGGCGCCGATCTTCGCCGTGGCGAACTGGGTCAGGCACCACTCCACCCGGTTGGGTGCCCAGATGCCCACCCGATCGCCGGGCTCGATGCCAACAGCCAGCAGTCCGGCGGCCAGGGCATCAATCTGCGCCTGGTACTCGGCAAAGGTCCAGCGGATGCCCTGGTGCCGGACGACCAGCGCGTCCCGGTCACCGTGCGTCGCGGCGATGCGATCGACGCAGGCACCGATGGTCTCGTAAAGCAAAGGCTCGTTTGCCTGGCCGCAGAGGTAACTCTGTCCTTTCGGCAGGTTCTCCATCTTCTTCCCCTGATTCCCATGAGTTCGGTCTGAAACCAGTCTACGAAATGACCAATACGAGTTCACCCGCCCCCGACCTCAGGTAAAATCCGCCGCTTGAAGCAACTACGGATTGGCGATGAACAGCAACCTGCCAGCGCTCAGCATTCTCGACCTGGCCCCAGTCGTTCAGGGCGGCACGCCCGGTCAGGCTTTGCGCAACAGCCGCGATCTGGCCCAAAACGCGGAGAGGCTTGGCTACCAGCGTTACTGGCTTGCCGAGCACCACAACATGGCCGGCATCGCCAGCTCTGCAACCGCCGTCGCCATCGGCTACGTCGCTGAAGGCACCGAGCGGATCCGGGTTGGCGCCGGCGGCATCATGCTGCCCAATCACGCGCCGCTGATCATCGCCGAGCAGTTCGGCACCCTCGCCTCCCTTTACCCGCACCGGATCGACCTCGGTATCGGCCGGGCGCCAGGCACGGACCAGGTCACCGCTCAGGCCCTGCGCCGCACCCTGAACGGCAACATCGATCACTTTCCCCGGGACGTGATGGAGCTGATGGCCTATCTGGACGATGCGGAGGAAGGCCAGCGGGTCAGAGCCGTTCCCGGCGCCGGCACCAAGGTGCCGGTCTGGATCCTCGGCTCGAGCCTCTACGGCGCTCAGCTTGCCGCCATGCTGGGCCTGCCCTACGCCTTCGCCTCTCACTTCGCGCCGCAGATGATGATGCAGGCCATCGAAATGTACCGCTCATCTTTCCGCCCTTCCGAGCAGCTGGACAAACCCTACGTGATGCTCGGCTACAACGTCTGCGCGGCGCCGACCGAGGACGAGGCCAGATATCTGCGCACCTCCTCGCTGCAGGCCATCATCAACCTGCGCAAGGGCACGCCGGGCCAGCTGCCACCGCCGGTGGAGAACCTGGCGCTGAGCCCGGAAGACGAAGCGATCGTCGCCAGCTTCGGCCAGTGCTCGGCCGTGGGCGATCAGCAGACCGTGGCCAGCAGCCTGCGCGCTTTCGCCGAGCAGACCGGCGCCGATGAGCTGATGATCGCCGGGCAGATTTTCGACCATGGTGCCCGGGTGCGCTCATACGAGATACTCACCCAGGCATATCAATCCCTCATGCAGGCGGATGTTGAGGAGACCAGCAGTGTCTGAAAGCCTTCGTGATCAGCTGGTAAAGGCGGGCCTCGCCACCGCAACGCAAGCCAAGAAAGCAGAGCGGCAGGCGAAAGCGCAGCAGCATGCCAATCGCTCCGGCGGCAAGCCCGGGAAGTCAGGTAAGCAGGGGCAGGCCAAGCCGAAGAAGGTGGACCCGAACTCCCCCGAGGCCGTGAAGGCGCGCGCCCGGAAACAGCAGGCAGAGAAGCGGGCCCGCGACAAAGCCATAGCTGAAACCAGAAACGAGAAGGCTGCCGCCAAGGCGCTGCGGGCTGAGATCAAGCAGATCATCACCCAGAACGAGCAGCGGCAGAAAAACAGCACGGACGAGGACGTGCCTTACCAGTTTGTGCACGGCAAGAAGATCAAGAAAATCTACGTGCCCCCGGCCCAGCGGGAGCTGCTGATCAAAGGCACGCTCGTTGTCGTCAACAACGATGGGCTCTACAGCCTGGTCAGCCAGGAGGTGGCGGAGCAGATCCGGGCCAGAGACCCGAAGCGGATCATCACGGGACAGGACGAGGAGAAACCGCCGGAACCCGGCTCGGATGACGAGTTTTACGCGAAGTTTGAGGTGCCGGACGATCTGGACTGGTAGGTTTTCGTTCGATTTCAATGGGATAGGGAGGGATCGTGACGGACAATCTGACTCATCTCGAGGCAGCGCTGGCGGCGGAACGCTGGCTCCAGCGGCACGCGCGGGAAACGGAGCACGGTCTGGCCTGGGGGCTGGCGAACGAGGCGCCGGATAAGCTCGTTCGAACCCTTTACGCCGGCTCCGCCGGCATCGCCCTCTTCTATCTGGAACTTCATCAGGCCACCGGCGAGGCAGCCTATCTGGATATCGCCCTCCGCGCCGGCAGAGACATCGACGCCTATGTCCGCGGCAAGGAATCCCTCACCTGCTCGGCCCTGGGTGGCTGGGCAGGCTACACCTTTGTTCTGAACGAAATCGCCAGGGCCGGCAACGAGCCGTCGCTTCGCGAAACGGCCGCCTACAGCGCGCAGAAACTGCGTGACCAGGCATCAGAGATCGGCGCCGGGATCGGCTGGATCGCGCCCATGCCCTACGCCAACCTGACAGGACAGAGCGGCCAGCGTGAGATCTACGACGTCGCTGAGGGTGCTGCCGGTGTCGGTCTCTACTACCTCTACGCGCACGAACAGCTGATCCACCCACAGGCGCTGGAATGGACCCAGGCCATTGCCGAACGACTGCTCGAAGTGGCCAGACCAGCAGAAGGCGGTCTGCGCTGGCAGCTGATGGAAGACATCCCCTGGCCGTTCGATGCGCCCAACTTCGCGCACGGCACAGCGGGGGTTGCCTACTTTTTCGCCCGCGCGTTTCGTGCGACCGGTGAGCAACGCTATCTGGATGCTGCCGTTGCCGGCGCCGGGCACGTCATGGCCATGGCGGAGCCGGTCGGTGATGGCCATCTGGTCCCCCACATCCTCGACGACGGCAGGCCGAACCGGTTCTACCTCGGGATGTGTCACGGACCGCCGGGCACCGCGAAGCTGTACTACCTGTTGCACCAGCTCACCGCTGAGGCCAGCTGGCTGGAGTTTTCCAGAGGGTTGGATCGAGGCCTGGTTGCGCTTGGCGCGCCGGAGGAACGGGGTCGGGGATTCTGGAACAACATCAGCCAGTGCTGTTGCGACGCAGGGATCGGCGACCACGCCCTCTGGCACTACCGGGCAACCGGCGATGCCTTCTATCTGGATCTGGCCACTCGGGTCGCCGCTGAAGTTCTGCGTCGGGCAGAACAGGACGGCGACACCCTCTGCTGGCCGCAGGCCGAGCACCGCTCCCAGCCGGACTTCATCCAGGCGCAGACCGGCTACATGCAGGGCGCGGCCGGTGTCGGCAGCTTCCTCCTGCACCTGGCCACCACGCAGAGCGGCGAGCCGGTGAAGATAGTAATGCCGGACACGCCTTACGGCGGGTTGCCGTAACAATGCCACGCTGCCGACGACGTTGATGGTCCTCGCCCGCGGCCAGCTGCGGCGCGGGAAGACGTCCGCTCGCCGGGCTGCTATGTTGCGGCAACGATCAAAACGGATTTGAGATGAGCGCCAGGGAGCAGATCGAGCAACTCAAGAGCGGCATGCAGAAGTCCATCATCGGCCAGGAGGCGGTGGTGGAACGGCTGGTCATCGGCCTGCTCGCCAACGGCAACCTGCTGGTGGAAGGCCTGCCGGGACTCGCCAAAACCCGGGCCATCAAGGCGCTGGCGAAGAACCTGGAGGCAGACTTCAGCCGCATTCAGTTCACCCCCGACCTCCTACCTTCAGACGTCACCGGCACCGAGATCTACTATCAGCAGGAAGGCGCCGGTGAGTTCCGGTTCGAGCCTGGACCAATCTTCGCCAACATCGTGCTCGGCGATGAGATCAACCGCGCGCCCGCCAAGGTCCAGGCCGCGATGCTCGAGGCCATGGAGGAACGCCAGGTGACCGTGGCCGGCACCACGCACGCGTTGCCGCCGCTGTACATGGTGATGGCTACCCAGAACCCGGTAGAGCAGGAAGGCACCTACCCGTTGCCGGAGGCACAGCTCGATCGCTTCCTGATGCACGTGAACATCGAGTACCCACCGGTGGAGGACGAGGTGAAGATCATCGAGCTGGTCCGGGGCGAGGAACACACGGATCCCGCTGCCGGCGCAGCGCCGGGCCAGCAAACCTCGAAGATCCCGCAGCAGGCGATCTTCGACGCCCGCAGCGAGATCGCGGCCGTGCAGGTCGCACCCGCCATGGTTCGCTACATGGCCGATCTGATCTTCGCCAGCCGCAACCCGGCAAGCTACTCGGAGGATCTGAATCGCTGGATCGACGTCGGCGCCAGCCCCAGGGGATCGCTCGCCCTGGACAAGTGCTCTCGCGTGCATGCCTGGCTGAACGATCGAGCTTACGTGGATCCGGAGAACATTCGGGCAATCGCTCACGACGTGCTCCGTCATCGTCTGATGCTCTCTTACGAAGCTCAGGGCGACGGCATCCGCGCCGACCAGGTGATCGATGCGCTGATCGAGCAGGTCGCGCTGCCTTAGGCTCGTGGCGACCGTCGACGCTCGCATTCATGTGGATCTTGCGCACCTGCGCAACCTGCAGGGGGCAGCCCAGGGATTGAGCTTTCTCCCCAGCCAGCCGAGCGCCAGCGTTCTGAACGGCCGGCACGTGTCCCGCCTGCGCGGCCGCGGCCTGAACTTCGAAGAGATGCGCGGCTATCTGCCCGGCGACGACATCCGCTCCATCGACTGGAAAGCCACTGCCCGCACCGGCACCCCGCACGTCCGGGTGTTCACCGAGGAGCGGGACAGACCTGCGCTGGTGGTGGTGGACCAACGGATGAGCATGTTTTACGGCTCGCGCCTGAACATGAAGTCCGTGACCGCCGCCGAAGCGGCCGCAATCGCAGCGTTCCGGATTCTGGACGCCGGCGATCGAATCGGCGGCATTGTCTTCAACGAGACCGAGCAGAGGGAATTTGCGCCGCGACGCAGCGCGGCGAGCCTGTACGGGATCCTGGAAGCGGTGGCGGACATGAACAAGGCGCTGAACGCAGACAATCCCGCGACTGCCGAGCCCGGCAACCTCAACAAGGTGCTGAAGAGCGTGGCGCGAATTGCCGCCCACGATCATCTGGTGCTGGTGCTGAGTGACTTCGACGGCATCGACGACGCAACGGAACGTCACCTGGGCAGAATTGCGGCCCACAACGATCTGATCCTCGGGCTGGTCCACGATCCTTCTGCCCGCAACATCAACCGGCAACCCAAAGCTGTGCTGGGCGACGGCAGCCGGCAGGCCGAGGTGGATTTCGGCCGGCCGGAAATCGCCGAAGCGGTGCGGCAGGTGTCGTCTTCCCGCCTGGATCGCATCCTCGATTGGCAGACCCGCATCAACCTCTCGGTGCTGCCCCTGTCGGCCGGTGAGGACACCCTCCTGCAGCTGCGCAGGCTGATGGCGGCAGCGGCGCCGAACCGGCGGATCCGGTGAGCGAAGCCAATCCCTACGAAGGCCTGAACCTGCCAGACCTGCTCGAGCGCATGCACGATCTGGTCATCCCGGAAGCGGTCAGCTGGCTGCCGGAAACCGATGGTTGGTGGGTCCTGCTGGCCTGGCTGGTCGCCATGATGGTGCTGGCTGCGCACAAGTGGCGGGCCCATCGGCAGCTGAACCAATACCGCCGGGAGGCGCTGGCGAGCCTCGAGACGTTGAGCAGATCGGCCGTGCCGGACGACCCGCAGGCTGCTGCTCGAGTTGCCGAGCTGGTGAAGCGCACCGCGCTCAGCGCCTACCCGCGTGGGGAGGTTGCCGGGCTCTACGGTGAGGCCTGGGCGGACTTCCTTATCCGTACCGGCGGCAACGACCCGGTGATCGTCGACGCTGCCGGCCGCTTGGCCACGGCGTCGTACGCCGGCGACGTCCAGCTGGCCGAAGTGCTGCCCTGCGCCGACCGCTGGATTCGCCGCCATGCTTGAGTTTGCCTATCCCTATGCGTTCCTGGCCTTGCCGCTGCCGCTGCTGGTTCGCTGGCTGCTGCCACCGCATCGGGAACAGGTGAGCGCGCTGCGGGTGCCGTTCTTCGACGCGGTAGCGCGTGCAGCCGGCGCCGACCCCCAGTCCGGCTCGGTGATCATCCGCCGCCGTGCTTTCCAGATGGTGTTCGCGACGCTGTTCTGGGCGGGCATCATCACCGGCCTGGCCAAACCGGAGTGGGTGGGCGAGCCGATCGTCCGCAGCGAGGCGGCAAGAGACATCATGCTGGCGGTGGACCTGTCCGGCTCAATGGACTACCGCGACTTTCCGGGTGAAGACGGCGCACCTGCCAGCCGCTTCGACGCGGTGCAGCAGGTGGTCACGGAGTTCGTTGCGGCCCGGGAGGCCGACCGGGTCGGCCTGATCGTGTTCGGCAATCGAGCATACCTGCAGCTACCCTTCACCCGGGACCTCGACACCGCGGTGGCGCTGGTCGATCTGATGGAGGTGGGCATGGCCGGCCCGAGAACGGCGCTCGGCGACGCCATCGGCCTGGCGATCCGCTCGTTCGAATCCAGCGAGGTCGAGGATCGGGTGCTGATCCTGCTGACCGACGGCAACGACACCGCAAGCACCATGACGCCCATCAACGCTGCCGAGATCGCCGCCAGCAACGGTATTCAGGTGCACACCATCGGCATCGGCGACGAGCAGGCCCGCGGTGAGGACCGAGTGGACTTCGCCGTGCTGAACGCCGTTGCCGAACGCACAGGCGGCACCTTTTCCAACGCCGCGGACGCGCAGTCGCTGGCCGACATCTACGCCGCCATCGACGCGCTGACGAGCGCCGAGGTGCGCACCCAGAGCTGGCGGCCGCGCACATCGCTGGTCTACTGGCCGGCAGGCATCACCCTGCTGCTGATGCTCCTCGGCTACCTGCTGTTTCTGGCCCTCCGCAGCCTGAGGGCTCGAGCATGATCGAGCTGGCAACGTTTCACTTCATTCGGCCGCTCTGGTTGCTGCTGCTGCCGGTGCTCGGCATCACCTGGTGGCTGGCCCGCAAGCTGCTGATCGGCAACACGGAAGTGGGTGATCTGATCGCCCCGCACCTGCGTGATGCGCTGATCGTCAACAAACGCAGCAGCCGGCGCTTCCGCGCCGTGGACGGCATCATGCTCTGCGGCTGCCTGCTCAGCGTTGCAGCCGCCGGGCCAAGCTGGACCCGCATACCAAGCCCCTGGTTTTCGGAGACCGCACCGCTGGTCGTCGCCATCGAGGTCAGCGACTCCATGCGTGCAAACGACGTCCTGCCGACCCGGCTCGACCGGGCCAGATTCAAGGTGCTGGACCTGATCGCCGCCAGAACCGGCGCCCGCACGGCAATCATCGCCTACGCCGGCAGCGCGCACATCGTCGTGCCACCCAGCTCTGATCTGGCGGTGCTGAAGCCGCTGCTGGAGAGCCTGGATCCTGCAGTGATGCCGCTGCCTGGGGCTCGCGCCGCCACCGCGCTGCCGCTGGCGATGGAGCTGCTGGGCGCCGAGTCCGGCCGCGGCTCGGTTCTTTTCGTCAACGATGGGTTCGATCCGGGTGACGTCGACGCGTTAGCAACTTTCGCCGCCGCGCAGAGCTCGCCCGGCCTGTTTGCGCTGGTTGTCGGCAGCGACGAAGGTGGCGTCGCGCTGATGCCGGATGGCTCCCCCGTTGCGGCAGCCGCAGGTGGCCGCCTCGACACCCGGGTGGATGCCGAGCTGCTCCGTGAGGTTGGCAACAGCAGCGGCATGTCGATCACCCGCATGCGTACGGACGACTCGGATCTGCGCAACCTGATCGCGAGGATCGCTTCTCACCTGGCCCAGGCGGACGACCCGGAGTCACAATGGCGCGACGAAGGCTGGTGGCTGCTCTGGCCGGCAGCGCTGCTCATGTTGTTCTGGTTTCGGCGTGGCTGGACCATGCAATGGTAGGGCGCATGATCAGGAGCTTGCTCGCGGCGCCATTAATCACCCAGGGATTGGGGCTGACCGTGCTGGCCTGCGCCGCATTGCTCTGGCTGTCGATCCGTCAGGACGGCTTCATCAACCTCTGGCTCAGCGCCGACCAGCAGGCTCGGCTCGCCTTCGAGGACAAGGCCTACGCCGATGCCGCCGCCACCTTCCGGAACCCGGCCTGGCAGGGTGTCGCCCACTACCGGAACGGCGCCTACGCCGAGGCGGCAGACGCCTTCGGCCGCATCGGCACGGCAGAGGCCTTCTTCAACCGGGGTAACGCGTTCATGAAGCGTTTCGAGTTCAGCAAGGCCATCACCGCCTACGAGCAGGCGGTGGCGGAAGCGCCCGGCTGGCCGGAAGCGGCGGAAAATCTGGCTTTGGCCCGCTACACGCTGGACTACGTGGAGGACGCCCGCGAGCAGGGGTCTACCGGCAAGCTGGAGGCGGATGACGTGGTCTACGACAACGAGCGCGGTAGAGGCCAGGAAATCACCGTCGACCGGGAAAGCAGCCTGGAAGCGGCTTCCGCCGAGAAGTGGATGCGCTCGGTGGACACGGAAACTGCCGACTTCCTTCGCTCCCGATTCCAGCTGGAAGCCGTGCGCCGGGGCGAGCTGTGAGTCGTCACTGGGCCGATCGCGCCGGTCGCATCCTTGCGGTGCTGACGCTCGCACTTGCCGGTCACCATGGGCTCGCTGCTGAGCCCGTCGTGCGCATCGCCGTAGAGCCTGCCACCATTGAGCTCGGCGAGTCGGCCCGGATGCAGGTTACCGTCCTGGTACCAACCTGGCAGCCGGTGCCTCCGGTCTATCCGAGCTTCGAGATCCCCAACACCATTACCCGCCTGCCGGCCGACAGCTCATACCCAACGAGCGAACGGGTGGGCAGAGAGACCTGGTCCGGCATCGTTCGCAACTACCAGGTTACCCCGCTGATCGCTGCAGAGTTCAGCCTCGGCGGCGAGTCGATCCGCATCACCTGGGCCGATCCGGGCAAAGACAACCAGGTGGCAGACATTTCCGTCCCATCAGCACCGCTGTCGGTCCGCATACCCGCCGGCGCCGAGGGCCTGGATCCTTATCTGGCCGGTGAAAGCCTCTCCTTCGAGCGTATCGTCAGCGAAGTCGAGCAGCCGCTAAGCGTCGGCGATGCGCTGGTGGTGCAGTATCGGGCGACCTTGAGCGGCATGCCGTCGGTCTTTCTGCCGCCTCTGGCGCCGGAGGTGCAAAGCGCGATCGCCACGGCTTATCCGGAGGAGCCCGCGCTCAGCGACGCAGGCGCCGAAGCCGAACGGCTGGAGAAGATCACCCTGGTGTTCGAGCACGGCGGGCAGCTGCAGCTGCCTGGTCAGACAATCGTCTGGTGGAACACCAGCACCGGGCAGGTCGAAGAAGCGCGCATCGCGCCGCTGTTGCTCGACGTCGCGGGACCGCCCCCAGTTGCCGATGCAGGGGAAGCGCATGCCCCGAAACCGATAAATGCGCGCTGGCTGATCGGCATCCTGTTGGCTGGCCTTGCTGCCACCCTGGTCATCTGGCGACTGGCGCCGAAGCTGGCAGCCAACCGGAAGCGTAGAGCGGAGGCGTATCGGTTGAGCGAAGCCTATGCGTTCGATCTCCTCAAACAGGCACCGGAAGGCCGCGCTGCCTACGAGGCCGCCCTGCGCTGGCTCGCACGGCTGGCACCGGAGCACGACCTGGACAGCTTCGCCGCTGCGTTCGGCGACGACGGTCTCGGCGATGAGGTTGGCGCCCTGTCCCGAACGCTGTTTGAATCGCCCGACAATGCCGCGGATCATCGCAACTTCGTGCGCGGTCTTGGGGAGGCGCGCCAGCGCTACCTGACAGCCCAGCAGGTTCAGTCTGCGGCAACGCTGGCGCCGTTGAATCCAACCGGCTGACCGAGAACGCCCAACCTGGTTGCAGGAAACATGCTGAAGAAAACGCTGATTCTGATTGCCGCCCTGCTGCTGATACTCGTGGCGGTGCTGCTCTACCCTCTGGTACCAGGCAGCCCGGCTGCATCCACACCCTCAGCAATGACGCTGCCAGCCCCGCTGGCCGAGCGTATCGGCGGTTTTGCAGATGCAACGGACACCATCGATGCGGTGGTGGTGGCTGGTCCGAACGAGCTGCTGCTCGAGCATGGCGTCAGCCGCGCCATCATCAACAGCCATTCGGTTCGCAAAAGCCTGATCAGCGTCATGTTTGGCGCTGCCGCGCTGGACGGCGGCCTGGACGTGCAGGCAACGCTTGCCGACCTCGGCATCGACGACGCCAAGATGCCGCTCACCGAGGCCGAGCGCTCGGCGACCATCGCCGACCTGCTCACAGCCCGCTCCGGCATCTACATCGAGGCGGCTGGCGAAACTGCAGAGATGAAGGCACGGCGACCGCAGCGCGGTCAGCACGCGCCCGGCGAGCACTACTACTACAACAACTGGGACTTCAACACGCTGGGCACCATTCTCGCCGTCGCTACCGGCACCCCACTGGAAACGCACTACCAGCGGCTGGCCGAGCGTCTGCAGTTCGAGGACTACCAGCCCGGCCAGCTCTACTTCAGCGAAGCCAGCGGATCCGAACACGACCAGTACATCATCTTCATTTCCGCCCGCGACCTGTCGAAGGTCGGGCAGATGATGCTGCGCGGTGGCCTGGCGCCGGATGGCAGCCGTCTGATCACGAGTGACTGGATCGCCCAATCCACCCGGCGCTACTCCGAGATAACGGATGTTGCGCACATGGACGGCTACGGCTACTTGTGGTGGCTCGATTCAAACACCGGCACTTACTGGGCCAGCGGCTGGGGCGGCCAGTTCATGCTGGTGGATCCGCGCAACGATCTGGTGATCGTTGCCCGCAATCACACCGGCCGGCGCTTGGGCAGCGTGCTCTGGCTATCCGTGCTCGGCAACTCCACCCAGGGTCGAATGGGCGCCGTGGCAGAGATCCACGAAATGCTGACGGGCTCCTGAGGCTCAGCGGCTGGCGAGCCCGGCGATGGCCGCTTCCATGGTCTGCCGGGTCACCTCGAACCGATCCGGCCCCCAGGGCATGGGCATCAGCACCGGGTGTTCCACACCCGCGTCCACATAGGCCTGCACGAACGCGCCCACCTCGTCCGCACTGCCGATGAAATCGATGGCCTGGATCATCCGCTCGGAGATAGCCGCCAGCGCCCCATCCCTGTCTCTTTCCGCCTGCCGGGCGCGCAGCTCGTCCACTTCGTCCGAGAAGCCGGCGCTTCTGAACATGCGCGCGTAGCCGTCAGCCATGGCGTAGTTGAACAGGTCTTTCCGCGCCGAGGTCGCCGTTCGCTCGTTGAGCTCGGCAACCGCCGCGTGCACATAGGCAAAGATCTTCGCAGCGCCACCCTTGCGCACCTGAGCGACGGACTCGCCGACATGGGAGGACGGCAGGTAGTTGAGCAGCACCCCGTCGGCCACCTCGCCCGCCAGCTTCAGCATCTGCGGGTTCAGCGCGGCCATGACGATCTTTGGTCGCCGCTCGCCGAGACGTACGGCGAGCCGGAAGCGCTTCACCTGCCAGAAGTCGCCCTCGAAAGTGACGGACTCGCCGGACAGGCACTCGCGGAGCAGCGCCACGTATTCGCGCATCATGGCGATCGGGCGGTCAGTGCTGGCCTCACCGTGACCACGAAGGATGCCCGGTGCTGAAACGCCGACCCCTAGCCAGACATCGGCATCCGGGCTCATGGCCTGCAGGGTCGCCGCCGACATGGCTGCCAGCGGCGGCGTGCGCAGCTGCACCGGCACGATGCCGGTGGCCAGATCGAGCCCAGGGGCCACCGCCGAGACGCCGCCGAGAAGAGAAAACGCATCGGTGCCCGTCGCCTCCACAGTCCACAGCGAGCGGTAGCCCAGCTCGTCTGCCAGCCGGGCGACGTCCAGCACCCCGCGCGGGCCGAGCACAGCCAGGCTGCCAAAGGTAACGCCAAGAGGGACGCTCGTTTCGATCTTGCTCATCGTGCAACTTGTTATCCGGTGAAGAGGCCGGATAGATTAGCTTCCCGGGCAGCGGATGGACACTTCGAACTTGAGCCAGTACGACGATGAAACGGCCGTCGAGCGCGTCGACGAGCGGCGATTCAGCGGGCGGGTGAGCAGCGCCTGGAACATCGGCGACAACCCGAACGGTGGCTATCTGGTTTCGCTGATCACGCAGGCGCTCGAACAGGCCATCGAGCATCCGGACCCGATCAGCGTGACCACGCACTACCTGCGCCCGGGGATTGCCGACGCGCCGTGCGAGATCGACGTGGATGTCGTCAGAACGGGACGCACCCTCAGCACCGTGCGCGCGACCCTCAGCCAGGAAGGCAAGGCCCGTCTCACCGTGCTGGCTGCTTACGCCGACCTGAGCAGCCCCGCCGGTATCGACTCGGACATCACCCTGCCTGTACCCGAGCTGCCCGCCCCGGAGGACTGCGTGCAGCGCTCGGCAGAAAATCAGGGTGTGCACCTGCCCATTCTCGATCGTCTCGATACCCGCCTCGATCCCGCCTGCGCAACGCCCGGCGCATCGAGCGAGGCCCGACTCCGGGGCATGATCCGCTTCATCGATGGGCGGGCGCCGGACACCCGCTCGCTGCTGCTGTTCACCGACAGCTTTCCGCCCTCGCCGCTGGCTAAGCTCGGCTCCGTCGGCTGGGTGCCCACGCTCGAGCTCACCGTGCATGTGCGGCGACGGCCGGCACCGGGTTGGATCATCGCCGAGCTGAGCACAGACGATCTGACCGAAGGACGCATGGTGGAGACCGGTGCGCTCTGGGACAGCAACGGGCAGCTGGTGGCACAGAGCCGCCAGATCGGTCTGGTGATGAAACGCGATTAGCACTGCAGCGATCGGGCTGCGGATGCTAGCCTCCGGACCTCGACAACCCGGATGGACAGCCCGATGCGACAACTCATTGCTTCAACCCTGCTGAGCAGCCTGCTGCTCCCCCTCTGGACTCAGGCGAACGCGCAGGCTGCAGCGGACATCAAGCGACCCGAGCCCGTCCCCGAGATCAGGCACGGAATACTGCAGGGTTACCTGGCACCAGAAGACTATCCGAACAGCCTCGCCATGCTGCCACCCCCGCCGGCGGCGGGCTCAGCTGCGCAGGCTGCCGATGACGCGATCAGCCAGCGTCTGCTCGCTCTGCAGGCGTCGGCCCGGTTCGAGCTGGCCGCGCTCGACAACGACCTGTCGTTTCCGAACGCCGCCGGCACCTTCAGCTGTGCGCTCGGCGCGCCCATCTCCGAGGCTGAGACTCCGTTTCTCTACCAGCTGTTGCGGCGATCTCTCGCCGATGCCGGGCTCGCAACCTATGCGGCAAAAAAACACTACGGTCGCGCCCGTCCGTTCACCGTCAATGAAGGAAAAAACTGCGCACCCGAACGCGAGCAGGAGCTGCTGCGAGGAGATCCCTCCTATCCGTCAGGCCACACGGCAATCGGCTGGGCCTGGGCGCTGATCCTCACCAGCCTAGCCCCGGAACGCGCCGACGAGATCCTCGCCCGCGGCATGGCGTACGGCGAGAGCCGGGCCTTCTGCAACGTGCACTGGCCAAGTGATGTGGCGGCCGGTCGCATCGTCGGCGCGGCTGCGGTTGCCGTGCTGAATGGCAACGATGAGTTCAGAAGCGACCTCGCCGAAGCCCGCAGAGAGCTGGCCGCTGTTCGGGAAAACGGGCGCTCACCAGTTCGTGACTGTCAGATCGAGCAGCGCGCGATGGCCGTGCGGCTGTTTTCCGCTGCGGAGGAGTAACGGAACTCCCAGCTCAGGGCCAGAGCAGCGCAACCAGCACGCCAGCAATGGCCAGCGCAGCCATGATGGGCAGCAGCCGACGGCGCAGCGAAGATCCACCAATTACCGCAACCACGCCTGCTTTGAACAGCAGGTTGGCTACTGAAGCAATGAACACTACCCGCCATGCCGTGTCTGCGCTGACCCGCTCGTCCTGAAAGAGGTTGCCCACCGACAGGGTGATTGCGTCCACGTCCGTCAGCCCAGATAGCACCGCCACCGGATAGAGCATGGCCTCACCGTAGCGGGCACTGACCGCGGCGCTGGCAAACACCACAACGGTGTAGATGGCTGCAAAAACCAGCGCGGTGCTCAGCTCGGCCGGGTTGCCCGTTTTCACCTCGTGCCCGTCCGCCGCCTCGAAGCGCAGCATCAGCGAGCCGATGGCGAGAGCAAACAACCCGAGGTAAGCCAGCACCGGCCAGAAGATGTGGCCGAGCAGCCCTGGCGCCACGGCAAGGATCTCGAGCAGGATCCGCACGTAGACCAGAGCCGACGCGATGAGAATGACCACCACCGCCATGGGCACCATGGCGTTATCCGCACGGCTGCGCGTCGCGTAGCTCACCGTGGTTGCGGTGCTGGAGATCAGCCCGCCCAGCACACCGCCGAGCAGCGCCCCACCCCTGCCGCCGGCGAACCGCATGGCAAGGTATCCCGCCACGTTCAGGCCGACGATCAGCACCACCATCAGCCAGATGTGGAACGGGTTGAGCACGTCGTAAGGACCGAAGGTCCGGTCCGGGAGGATGGGCAGCACCACAAGCGTCACCAGCACGAAGCGAGCAATCGCCTGAAACTCCTCCGGCGCGATCCGGCGGGTCAGCGCGTGCAGCGGCACCTTCCAGTGCAGCAGCAGCGTCACCACGCCGGTGAGCACCACCGCGGTAACCGGATAGCCGGTGGTCGTCATGGCGCCGACCATGTACATGGCAATCCCGGCAAGCTCGGTCGTCATCCCCGCCACGGCCTCGTCCCGAGCGAGCAGAATGGTGTGCACGACTATGGCCAGCGTGATCACAAGCAAGCCAACGGCCACCACCCAGAGCCCTGTATCTTCGGCGTAGAGCCCGATCAGCGCGCCGATCAGGGTGATCAGCGCAAACGATCGCAGGCCGAGCGGCTTCTCCTCCACCCACTCCCGCTGCAGGCCGACGAGCAGGCCCAGCCCCAGCGCGATCGTAAGCTGGATGGCGGGCAGCGCCAGCCAGTCCGTCACAGGATGTAGCCGTCTCCGGACGCGCGTACGGTGACGTCGCTGATGGAAACGCCCATTGGCTGATTGATGGCGTAGAGGATCTGCTCGGAGAGGTGCTCGGGCGCCAGCGCGTAGTACTCGATGTTGCCGGACTCGAGCTGCTCGACCGGCAGCTCTCCGGCCGCCGCAGCACCCATCTGCTGCAGGTAACCGGGCGCGTTCTGACCCAGGATCCCGACAATGGCCTCCGGGTTGACGATCCCGGTACCGAGATTGGTGGCCGGCACGCCCGTCGGCCGCACGTTGGTGACCTTGATCTGGCCCTGACTCTCGACCCGCAGAGCTTCAGAGAGGAAGTTCACCGCCGCTTTCGACGCGCCGTACACCGCCGCGCCCGCGACCGGGAAATTGCTGTAGATGGAGGACAGGTTGATCACGTGGCCGGAGCCCTGAGCGATCATCTGGTCATGCACCGCGACGATGCCGTGCAGCACACCTTTGATGTTGATGTCGATGCACTTGTCCCAGGCACCCAGCGCCTCGACGTGATCACGATAAAAGGCCAGCGGCATGATGCCGGCGTTGTTCACCATCACATCGATCCGGCCGAACTTCTCCACCGCGGCTGTCGCCAGCGCGGTCATGTCGGTCATCTGAGTAACGTCTGCACGCACGGTGATGCACTCGGCGCCGGCCGCCTCCAGGCTGCTGGCCACTGCCGCCAGCCCCGCTTCGTCCACATCGGCACAGACGATCTTCGCGCCCATTGCCGCCGCTTTCTCACAGAGCAGACGACCGAAGCCGCCGGCACCGCCGGTGACGATGATGGTCTTGCCTGAAACATGGTTCGCCGAGCTGTCGGCCATCTCTACCCCACTGATCCCCGTCTGAAGCAATCAGTATCCGCGCTCAACCGGCAGAAAGCCATTCAGCGGCTCAGGGATTGCCGCCGAAGGCGACCACCATCTCCCGGGTATCGTTGTACTCACGGACGTGGGTCACACGACCTTCGTCGTTGAAGCGGATGACGTGCACGAAGGGCATGTCGTAACGCTTGCCCGTGGGCAGCACCAGCGTGTTGGCCTCAACCCCTATGGCAGCGACGACACCATCACCGGCGATCATCTCGTCGAAGTGCAGCGGGCTCATCTCGATCGCTTCGCTCAAACCTTTGAAGTACTGCATCAGCCCCTCCGCGCCATGGTAGACACCACCAAAAGGCACACATTCCGGCAGTGGGTTCTCCCAGACGAAGTCCTCGGCAAGATACTGAGTGACGGCCGCTTCGAAGTCGTTCAGCAGCAGGTCGTAAAACGCTTTCGTCAGCGCGATGTAGTCGGTCATGGTGCCTCCGCTCTTCGATCAGGTGGGCAGATCGGCCAGCAGCGTCCTGCCGAAGCCTTCGTCGTAGGGGGTGAACGCCCGGGCGATCACCCGCACGTTCTGGAACTTCCAGCCCTCAGCCGTCCGCAGGTACTCGTCCTCGTACTGAGCGCAGAACCAGAAAGCGAGGTCGGCGCCCTTCATGGCCATGGGCTGGTCCAGGTACCAGCGACCCGTGGCCCGGTCGCCGTCGATCTCGATCAGCGGGTTGCTGACCCCGTGCACGGCAAAGCCGACCAGGTTCGAGGCGTTGGCGAAGAACTTACGTATGCCCTCGCGCCCTTCCGCCCGGCCCATGAACCCGCCATCCCAGACCGCGTCCTCGGTGAAGAGCGCGGCCAGCGTGTCCGGCTCATAGTCATCGTCACAGGCGAGCGCATAGCGTGCCTTGAGCTGCTTGATCTGCTCAATGTCCACGAGCCACTGCACCTGGGCAGCCATATCCGCGTCATGCGACATAACGGCTCTCCTCCTTTCCTCTTTCCACATCCGCCGCGAATCGCTCGAGCAGTTCCGGCGGGAAGACCTGATCCAATGGCACAGATCCCATGAAGGCGCCAATAAATGCTGATGTGGCCATCGGTTCCTGAGCCACCATGGGCAGCATACCCTGCACCTGCTCCGGCAGTGGCTGCAGCATGGCCAGATGAACCGTGTAATCGAACATGGGCTTGAGTGCGGCAAACTGACGCTGATCGTACTGCGCCAGCGCATCGTCGACCGTCTTGTCGCCCGAGAACGCGCTGTCCAGCTCTTCGGCCAGGATCGCCGCGTGGGTAAAAGCGTTGGTGATGCCCTGAGCAGTGATCGGATCGCGATGCAGCGCCGCATCGCCGACCAGCGCCCAGCCCGGCCCGTGGGCGCGACGGAAGAAGTTGTGCAGCAGGTGCGAGCCGGTAATCCGGGATTCCCGGGTTCCGCTGCGTACCCGCGCTTCCAGCGCCGGCACCTTCTTCAGGCTGGCGGCGAAGGCCCGCTCGGTATCTGCGCGAACCGACTGAGCCATCTCCGTCGGCCAGAACAGAAAAACCATGTCGAGGCCGTCGTTAGTCGGAAACGTGATGTAGAAGCGACGCTCATCGGTGAGTATGTGCAGCGACGCCGCGTCGTCCTTCTCGCGCATGCCGCTGTAGTACGCATAGTGACCACAGGTATGGATGCCCGCATCCACGTAGGCCTCCGCGCCCACCGCGTTCGCCACCATCGAGCGGACGCCATCCGCACCGACCACCACCCTGGCCTTCTCCGTGACGACCTCACCACCACGCTCAGCGCCACGGATACCCACCACCCGACCGGCTTCAAACAGCAGCTCTTTGACCGTGAAGTGTTCCCGCGCCTCGACGCCGGCGGCAATCGCCGCGTCAACCAGGATCCTGTCCAGATAGAAGCGGCGCGGGGTGTAGTCCGCATCCACCTCAGCATAGGGCGGCGCCATGCCGCAGAGATGCAGATCGTCGATGTGGAAGTTCAGCTCGCGAATGGCCGGCGTGCCGACAGCGGCCAGCTCATCGAGCAGGCCCCATCTGGCCAGATAGCTGGCGCCCGTGCGCTTCAGGAAGTGTGTAGACATGATGTCGCTGCCGAAGGCCATCCGGTCCAGCAGCAGCACCTTGTGGCCAGCTCTTGCCAGCAGCATGGCCAGGGGCGCCCCGCCACAGCGGGCGCCAACGATGATTGCGTCGTAGTTACTCATGATTCTCCCTTTCGTTCAGCCGGCGGCTGCCAGCAGGTTGCGGCCCAGCACCATTTCCAGCAGCGGCCCCACCAGCTCTTCGTAGCTTTGTCCCAGGTCGAGCTGGTTGGCCACGGCCAGCGCCGCCAGGCCATGCGCGCCGATCCAGAACAGATGTCCCATTCGGTTGGCATCCCCTGCCATGTCCGATTCCGCAAGGAAGTCGGCCGCCATCCCTTCGGCCTCGGCGAAAGCGGCGCGCCGATTACGGGCCACCTCCGGGTGTTCGGAAACATCGCCCTGATCCAGCTCGTACATCAGCTGGTAGAGATCAGACCGCTCTCTGGCGAACGTCAGGTAAGTGATCATCGCCTGCCTGATGATTTCCACGCTCGCCTGCTTGCCGCTGCGCAGCGCCGCGAGCGCCAGCGCCAGCTCCTGGAAGCCCTCCGCCCGCACCGCAGCAATCAACGCCTCTTTGTTTTCGTAGTAGCGATACAGGGCCGGGGCGCTCCAACCGAGCTCGGAAGCGATGGAGCGCATGGAGGCGGCCCGATAACCCAGGCGCCCGAAGCAGCGCAGCGCCGCTTCGCGGATCTCCGCTTCTATGCGCAGGCGTTCGTCGTTGCTGTATGCCGGTCGGGCCATGGGCTCTTCCCAATAACTTAATAACGTTTATTTAATTATATTAAGTTAACGCTGTCAACTAAGCATCAGCAGCAGAAGAACATCGGTCGATCTAAATGTTAATTATTCTCATTTGCATCAATTTGAGGCATGATGGCGCCAGGAATCGGAATCACCCTTAAGTCCCGCAACAGAGGAACAGGCTTTTGCCCGCCCATTACCAGCTCACCGTCACCCGGAACGAGTCCCTTACCCCGCACATGCGTCGAATCCTGCTGGCGGGTGACGCCCTGGCAGATTTTCCCGACGATCAGGAGAGTGGCTACGTGAAGCTGGTGCTGAATGGGGACTCAGACGGCAAACCGCTGCTCCGCTCCTACACCATTCGCGCCTTCGATCCGCAGGCTCGACAGCTGACGCTGGACTTCGTCGATCACGGCGATGCGGGTCCGGCTTCCGCCTGGGCCCGTCGGGTGATGGTCGGCGACACCGCGACGGTTCGCGGGCCAGGAGAGAAGAAGCTGGCGGACCCGAGGGCCGACTGGTTTCTGCTGGCTGGCGACATGAGCGCGCTGCCGGCGCTCGCAGTGAATCTGGAGCAGTTGCCTCGAGACGCCCGCGGCTACGCGGTCATCGAGGTGCTCTCAGAGGAAGACCGCCAGGAAATCGATGCTCCCGAGGGCATCGACCTGCACTGGATCGTCAATCCGGACAACGAGCAGGAAAACACCGTGCTGGCAGACGCCATTCGCAGCCTCGACTGGTTGCCCGGTACGCCCTACCCGTGGTTTGCTGGCGAGTTCAACACCATGCGCCTGGTGCGTCGCTACTTCCGGGATGAAAAAGGCATCGACAAGCGGGCGATGTACGTGAGTTCCTACTGGAAAATCGGCGACACCGACGAAGGCATGAAGCTCGCCAAGCGTATGGATGCAGAAGCCTAAGGCCGGATTCGGGGGCGGTTACGCCACGGCTACCGGCTGGTAGTAGGGCACGTCGCCACTGACGGTGACCCGACGCAACAGGCGCTCGTGCGGGTAGTAGTCGCTGGTTGCATAGTGCTGCACCGCGCGGTTATCCCAGAACGCGACCGAGCCCGGCTCCCAGCGAAAGCGGCAGACGTACTCCGACCGCTCGTGCTGGGCGAGCAGCACCTTCACCAATCGCTCCGAGTCTTCCTTCGGCAGCGTCTCGCCGCTGCGAACGTCGTACAGAGAGTCGTGACGCAGAAAGCCACCGTGGATGTAGAGCGCCGTCCGGCCTGTTTCCGGATGGGTTCGGCAGAGCGGGTGGCTGACACCGAACGGCACGGCTCCCTTGATCTCCTCGATCAGCTCCTCCGTGAGGCCGCCGAGAAAAATCCGGTAGTCGTTGATGCCCCAGAGATGCTCGATCTTCTCCTGCACCCCGGCCGGCAGCCCGAGGTAGGCGGCATAGCTGTCCGAGAACAGGGTATCGCCGCCGAACGGCGGCACCACGACGCACTGAGCGATGGAGCCGAGCGACGGCTGTTCCATCCAGGTCACATCCGTGTGCCAGCCATTCTCCGTGCCGGGCCGGTTCTCGTCGTGGCTGATCTCGAGGATGAACGGGTTTTCACCGCTGGCGCCGAACGGGAAGGCATCCAGCTCGCCGAAGTAGCGGCCGAAGGATACCTGCTCGTCTTCCGACAGGTTCTGATCTCTGAAGAAGATGACCTTTCGCTCGAGCAGAAGGCTGCGCAGAAAGCCCACGGTCTCGGCGTCGAGCTTGCGGCTCAGATCGATCCCGTGGATAACGGTGCCCAGCGTGATGCCCAGGTGCTCCAGGGCAACGCCCTGCGCGTCAGCCCGCGCAAGGAGCTCGTCGCTGATCGGCTGATTGCCCATCCGCTCGTACTCGAGGGCCACACCCAGGCCGGCCCGGTTGAACGGTGGAAACCGATCCTGCAGCGGCCGACCCGAATCGACGGCGTCTGACTGCGCTGCCGCCTGCCGGGCGGCGCGCGCCGTAGTCAGGCGCTCCGCAACCTGGATCGCCGCCTGGTTGTAGGCCGTCTCGCTCACACCCTTAACAACTCTGCGGCCTGATCGGAGTGCCCGTCCACGTCGTAAGACATGATCACCATGTCGCGAGCCAGGCCGTTTCTGTCCTCGACGTAGTCAGCAAGCAAGGCCTCCGGCACGAAGCCGAGCTTGCGGAAGGCCGCCTGAGCGCCCGGCTGGTCCGTGGTCATGTTCGCCATGAGCTTGCGCAAGCCCTGCGACCGGGCCAGATCAAAAATCTGCGAGATCAGCCTGCGGCCCAGACCCCTGGCGCGGTACTCGGGGCTCACGTTGACCCGGATCTCGCCGACCCGGCGCGTCCAGCGGGCGGGGCTGCGATGCACCGTGGCATAGCCGACCAATCCGTCCGAATCGTATGCGACCAGGGAGGTGGAGCTCCCTGACTCCAGATTGCCGATCCAGTCGTCGATCACGCTCGGCTCGGTGAGGTCCACCCGCAGGAACAGCAGGTCTTCTTCCGGCAGGCCGCGGGCAAAGGCAAGCACCGCGTCCCGATCGTCAGCCGACATCAGCCGCACGTCGACGCTGCCGCCGTCCGGTAGTTTGGTTTCTCTGGGATAGTCCGTGGCTGCTTCGCTCATCCTGCTTTCCTCTCTTCTTTCTCGGCTTTCTTAGCCTTCTTGCGTGTCTTGGCTTTTTTCTCGGCGCCAGCTTCCGTCGCCTGCGCCTTGGCTTCTCTCGCCGGCTCGATCTTCACGGCTGCTGCGGGCGGCGCGTTGATCTTCCGGGCCTCGGCGAGCAGCTCTTCGAACGCGCCTTCCACTGCCGCGGCCATGTTCTCCAGATCGGGCATCAACCGGGTCTCGCCGATCATGGAGAAGATCATCTCCTGGTTGTAGCTGCCGACAGCGACGCCATATCCCAGCGGCCCGCCGAGCATCAGCACGCCAAGCATGGTCTCCATCCGGTGGCCGGCAATGTAAAGCGGCACCTGCACGCCCGGCACGTTGGTGCAGGTGAAGTTGAAGCCGAAATAAGGCGGCCGGACACCAACGTTGGGCAGAACCGGGCCCGGATATTGCGCAGCGAAGCTGGTCGGATCGAAGGCGGTGCCCACCAGCAGGGTGGGCGCCATGGCCGCTGCCGGGTAAGACGGCGTCGACTCGTTCATCAGCGTCAGGGCCTGAGCCTCTTCGTTGCGCTTGATGGATTCCGTTTCCGCCAGCACCGCGTGGTAGCGCTCCAGGATCCGCATGGGCGTCGCGGGCAGAGACGGGAAGATGCCGGACACCCGGTTGCCCAGGGCGCCCTGCTCGTCCTCCGTGCGCACGCTCACCGGGCACATCAGTCGTAGGTTCCGGCCCCCGGTGTCCTCGTCGTGCTCCGCCAGGTAGCGGGCCGCACCCTCGGTGACGGCTGCCAGCACCACGTCGTTGATGGTGCCGCCGAAGGCGCGTCGAATCTCTCTGAACTCCGAGAACGGATGCCGGGTCCAGCGCATCTTCCGCTTCGGCCCAACCAGGCCCGCGTTCCAGGGCGCCAGCACGGCCGGCTCGCTGACGAAGCGGGTCATGGCCTTGGTGGCGTTGGCAATCAACGCCCGTGACTTCTCGTCGGACGGCCAGGGCCGCTGCGCCTCTTCCACCATGGACTCGAAGTTCTCACGAACCGCTTCGGTCAGAAGCTCCAGCTGGCCCGGCTCCGCTGCCGGCTGCCAGGGCTTCTCGGGTGGCGGCGGGGCTTTCACTTCCTTCTCGAAGTCGAACAGGATCATTAAAAGGTCGATGCCGGAAACGCCGTCGATCATGGCGTGATGAACCTGGCTGAGGAGCAGGGTTTTGCCCGGCACCCCGTCGATCACGTACATCATCCACAGCGGCCTGCTGCGATCGAGAATGGCCTCGTTCAGCACCATGATCTCGTCCGTCGCTTCTTCCAGCGAGGCGCCCGCCGTGACCGAAAACGGCTGCACGTGGTTTTCCAGCTTGAACTCGGGATCGTCCACCCATTTCGGGTGAGCGAGGTTGAATGGCACGAAAGCCAGCTTCTGCAGGTAGCGCGGCACCAGGTGCATGCGCGCCCGCATGTGCTCGAGCACGGTGCTGTGGCTCAGCTCACCTTCGATAACGAGGATGGCGGCCGTATGCATGTTGCCGCTGGCGGTTTCGCCGTAGAGAAAGCCTGCGTCCTGTTCACTCAGCCGCATCAGTCACTCCCTGTAACGCTGGTCCGATCTCTGCCGGCCAGCTTCTTTACGGCATATTATGAACGCTTCGCGCGCCCCACGCACGACGCTCAGGACGGCGCCGCGCCCTGCTCCCGCTCGAACAGAACCGGGTTGATCTCCGAGTCGATCAGCTCCCCCGGGGCAACGCCCGGACACCAGGTGCGGGCGTCAAACGCCTCGTACGGCGAGCCGGGTGCGCGGAGGCGCGCCTCTTTATCCAGATAAATGACCGTGAAGGCCTCGCGTGGCTGATCGGTGCTGTTGCCGCGAGCATGGTGATAGACCCAGCCGGCGTGGAAACTCACATCGCCAAGATCGAAAGCCGATTCCTCGTGCGGGTAGTCGCTCAACAGCTCGCTGAGCAGGCGCTCGCTCTCGTCGCTGATCTCCAGGCCTCGGCCCGCGGTGAGATCCTGAGAACCCTTGGCGAAGGCCAGCGGCCCCATCTCCAGAGGGGTTGCCTGCAGCGGGATCCAGGCCGTGATCGTGTTGTCGGTGTCGACGGGCCAGTAGAACTGATCGCAGTGCCAGGGGGTGTGGCCGCCGCCCGCTTCCTTGAACAGGGCCTGGTCGTGATACATGCGAACGCCGCTGCACCCCATCAGCTCGGTAGCAATGCCTGCCAGCCGACTGGAAAAGGCCAGCGCGCGGGCGAGCTCGTGACGACGCCAGAGGTTGAAGACCTGGGTGAAGGCCCGACCGTAAGTATCCCTTTCCTCGAGCGGCTTGCTGGATCGATCGCCTTCCCGGGTCAGGCGTCGGATCGTCTCGCGCACCGAATCCAGCGTCTCGGCGTCGAGCACCCCAGGCAGGCGGATCGCGCCTGCCTGCCGATACTCCGTGCGCTGAGCCTCGGTCAGCGGGTAGGTCTGCTCCAGCAGCGATCCAATGCCCATCGCCGGGACGGGGTTTGCCTCAGGTCAGCAGGGCAAAGGCCAGCAGACCTGCAATCAAGCCAGGCATTCTGACCAGACCTGGTGACTCCAGGCGACCGTACAGCGCTTTCTCGAACTCTCCGGTTCGCCGGGTCTGCAGGATCACAGGCACTTCGAAGATGCTGGCGTTAACGGCGTTGCCGAGCACCGTGCCGATCAGTGCCGCTGCCGCCCAACCGTCCATGGGCAGGAGCAGGAACAGGCCCACCACCAGCAGCCAGCTCCCGAGCACGCCGCCCCAGCTGAGCCAAAGCGCCTGTCGGGTGGAGCCTTCCTTCATGTCGAAATTGAACATGAAGAAGTAGCGGGCCGGCTTGGCCAGAACCTTGTGCGGTGCCCCGGACAGCACCGTGCCCGAGTAGTGTCCGTACTCGTGAACGATGCCCGAGAGAATGGTGCCAGCGATGTAGGCAGCGGCGACCGAAACCACCAGCGCCAGAGCCAGACCGCTGGAGAGCGCCCAGGTGTTGGCCGCGCCAAAGAGAGTCAACGCCGCGACGACCGCAACGAAGTGCAGCGTCCCTACTTTCTTCAGGTTTTTCAGGTTCTCCGCCCGGACGCTGCTGTCGTCGGCCTGCGGCTCCGAAGCCGGCTCGTTGCTGGCTTCCGCATCGGCGCCTGCCACCTGTTCGTTGTTCAGCTGCTCTGCTTCCGTTGCTGGCTCCGCGGCCTCCGTGACGACGGCGGCCACCGCCTTGGCGGTCTGATCTGACATGACGAATCCTCCTTTTCGGTGCTAGAGGCTACCGCAGAAGCAGTTGCAGGACTACGCCCTGGCCGGGATCCGCAGCAGCGCAGCCACCATCAGCAGCAGCGGCACCAGCGAGGCGACCAGCACGCTTTCCCAGCCGAACTGCAGCAGCACCGCACCCCCCATGAGGCTCGCCAGGGCGGAAATGCCGAACACGCTGAAGTCGTTTACCGCCTGCACCCGGAATCGCTCGGAAGGCCGATAGGCGCCAACCAGCAGGGTGGTGCCGCCAACGAACAGGAAGTTCCAACCGATGCCGAGCAGCACCAGGGCACCCCAGTAATGCATGAACTGGTGGCCGAGCATGCCGAGGCCCACCGTCGCTGCCAGCGCCGCCAGCCCCAAAAACATCACCCGCCGAACGCCGATCCAGCCGATCAGCGCGCCGGAGAACAGGGAGGGAATGTACATCGCCAGCACATGAGCACGAATGACCTCGGCGGTAGCGGCCAGGCTGTGGCCATCCACCACATGCATGCTGACCGGTGTCGCCGTCATGATGAAGGTCATCACGCCCTGCCCGACCATGCCGCCGAGGACGGCGGCAGTCACCACGGGCAGCAGCAGGATGCTGAGCAGAGAGCGATGGCTGTCCCCTGCCTCCCCGTCGCCGTCATCAACCGGTGCCGGGTTCTGAAAAACCAGCAGCGCCAGGAAAGCCAGGAGATAGAGGCCGGTTGCGGCCAGGTAGGCACCCCTGAACGGTTGCTCGGGCGTCCACTCGGGACTGCGTGCCGCCAGTTCCGGACCGAGCAGCGCGCCGCCGATCGAGCCAACCAGAATCAGCGACACAGCCTTGCTGACCATGCTGAACGGAACGCTCTCGGCCGCAGCGAAGCGGAACTGCTGGCTGAAGGCCACCGTGATGCCGATCAGTGTCCCCGCGACGCAGAAGAGCACGAAGCTCTCCACCTGCAACGCGTAAACCGCCAGCTGGCAGGCGGCAATGCCAAGGACGGCGGAGGCAGCAAACCCGGCACGCCTGCCGAACCGCTGCATGCTGAGGCTCGCCGGTATGGTGGCAAGCGCCGTGCCCACCACCATCAGCGACATGGGCAGGGTCGCCAGCACCGGCGTCGGGCTGAGGCTGCTGCCGGCGATGCCGCCTACCGTCACCATCAGCACCGTGCCGCTCACGTACATGCACTGAGCGATGAAAAGCACGGCTGTGTTCCGGTTCAGCAGCAAGGGCAACGGGTCTCGAGTAACAAGCGAGTGCGGAGTGTACCGGAGAGCATGGCGTGCGTGCCTGAAAAGGCCGCTAGCTCACCTTGAATCCTTCGTAGCCGTTGTCGGCAATCTCATCGAGCCGCGCCCGATAGGCGGGCGAGCCACCGAGGTAGATCATGTAGCGCAGCTTGTCGTGGCCATCCACATTCGAGTTGTAGCCGGTAAACCAGGACTTGGTCTGGGCCAGCATGGCGCCTTCGTAGGAACGCATGATCTCCGCTGTCCAGGCTTCCTCGGCCGCAGGCTCTGCCTCTACCCTGGTGAGGTCGCGCTCCCGCATGTACTCGATCAGCCTGGCTGCCCAGCGAACGCCCACCTCAATGTTCGGCGGGAAGTTGGAGGACACCGAAGCGCCCTGCGGGCCGGCCAGCGTGAGCAGGTTCGGAAAGCCGACGGTGGACAGGCCAAGGTAGGTGATCGGCCCGTCCTGCCACTTGTCGGCAAGCGTGTTTCCGTCCGGGCCGGTGAAGTTGATGCGGTCGAAGGCGCCCGTTATCGCATCGAAGCCGGTCGCGTAAATGATGACGTCGAATGCCCGCTCCTGATCCGAGGTGCGGATGCCGGTTTCCGTGATGCACTCGATCGGCGTTTCGTTGACGTCCACCAGCGTTACGTTCGGCTGGTTGTAGGCCTCATAGTAGTTGGTTTCCATGGGCACACGGCGGGTGCCGAAGCCATGATCCTTGGGTATCAGCTTCTCAGCCACCTCCGGATCGTGCACCCGTTCGCGGATCTTGTCGGCGATGAACTCCGAGTACACCCTGTTCGGCGCTTCCTCGACGATCACATCCCGGAAGTTGCCGAGCCAGACGCCGAATCCCGGCGAGTCGTAGAGCTCGTTCCAGAATGCCAGCCGGTCTTCTTCCGACACTTCGTCGAAGGCGCGGTAATCGGGGCCATGCAGAAAGCTTCCGGGCGTTTCGGCGATCTTCTGAAAGATCTCGTCGTAGCGGGCTCTGATAGCCGCCATCTCCTCGCTGGAGATCTTCGAGTTGTTCAACGGCGCGCACCAGTTCGGACGGCGCTGATAGACGGTCAGCTCGCCGACCTTGGGTGCAATCTCGCCGATCACCTGGACGCCGGTTGCACCGGTGCCGATCACGGCCACCCGCTTGCCTTCCAGCTCGACCGGTTCCTGCGGCCAGTAGTAGGTGTGGAACGCCTGGCCCTGAAAACGCTCGACGCCGTCGATCCGCGGCAAGGTGGCAGCGGAGAGCATGCCGATCGCGGTAACCAGAAATCGGCAGCTCAAGCGGCGTCCGCTGTCCAGGGTAACGGTCCAGGTGGCAGACGCCTCGTCGAAAGTCGCGGAGTCCACCTTGCAGCCGAACTGCATGTGCCCCCGGAGATCGAGCTTGTCGACCACGTAGTTCAGATAGCTGAGGGTCTCAGGCTGCGCCGCAAAGTGCTCAGACCAGTCCCACTCTTCGAGGATCTCCTCGTTGAAAGAGTAGCCGTAGCTGTAGCTCTCCGAATCGAAGCGCGCCCCCGGGTAGCGGTTCCAGTACCAGGTCCCACCGGGGCCCGCACCGGTTTCCAGCACGGTGACGTCCACTCCCAGCTCCAGCAGCCGGTGCAGCATGTAGATGCCACACACGCCCGCACCGATGATCACCACCTCGTGCTGCTCAATGCTGTCCGTCACCGTTCCCCCGGCCCTCTAACCCCTGACCAGCCGGATTTTAGCCCGGGCCGGAGGCATCGGGCAGTCCCGCGACTCTCGTGGATTTCCCCTATCACCGATGCCGGGCTGCCAGCGCAGCTCACCAGATTAGTTCTATTCACAAAACCATCGTTGACCGGTTTGACCCCCGGCGCACACTGCCCGCTGATCAGATGGAGGGATTTCCATGAATTTTATCCTCGTGCACGGCCTGGGCCATGGCGGCTGGTGTTGGGAGCGGACAAAAGCCGAGCTCGAAGCCCGTGGTCACGAGGTGGCGGCACCCGATCTGCCGCTGACCAGCCTGACCGACGATGCCGACACCGTGGCCCGCCTTGTGGAGGAGCACTCGCCTGCCGTGCTGGTCGGCCATTCCTACGGCGGCCTGGTGATTTCCTATGCGGCAGCACGAACGCGCGGCACTATCAGTCACCTCGTTTACCTGGCGGCGGCGATGATCGCGCCGGAGGAAGACTACTTTGCCCTGATGGCGGAGCACGGCACGCCCCTCTCCGCAAACCTGATTGAGAACGATGGCACCTGGCTGACGGTCAGCCCGGACAACGCTGCCCAGGCTTTCTACAACGAGTGCGACGAGCAGACGACCCAGGCAGCCGTCGCTCGGCTTCGCCCCACCAGCGTCAACTGCCACATGGTTACCGAGCCGATTCCTACCCCGTGGCAGCACACCAACTCGCTGTATATCGTCTGCGCGAAAGATGGCGCCATGCCGCCAGGCGCGCAGCGGGTGCTCGCAGAGAAAGCGGCCAAAGTCGCGGAGATCGATACGGACCACTCCCCTTTCCTGTCCGCCAATGAGGAGCTGTGCGATGTGCTGCTGGGGTACGCCGGCGCTGATCTGGGATTCGCGGCCGGCTGAGCCAGCATGCCGTATCGTTTTACCCGGACTTTCGCGCTCTGCGCCCTTCTCGGCCTGACGGCACCTCACTCCGGCGAGGCCGACGATCAGGCACCGAGCCACCATGCGGACAGCGGATTCAGAAATCCCTACGCACTCCCGAGAGAAGGCGGCATTTTTAACGTTCTGTATTCCCGCCTGTTCACCGACGAGTGGCAGAGCTACGACCCCGAACGGGACGTGGTTGCCACGACCACGCCGGAGCCGGCCAGCGCCGGAAGTAGCAACGCCACCGTCACCTGGATCGGGCACGCCACGGTGCTGATTCAGCATCAGGGGATCAACGTGCTGTCTGATCCGATGTTCAGCGACTTCGCCTCACCACTTTCCTTCATCGGCCCGAAGCGGATCACCCAGCCGGCCATCGCGCTGGCCGATCTTCCGGAGATCCACGTCGTGGTGATCTCTCATGATCACTACGACCACCTGGATACCGAGTCCATTCGCGCGCTCGGCGACACGCCCGTCTACTTCGTGCCTCTGGGTCTGAGGCAGTGGTTTCTGGAAAAAGGGATAGCCGCTGAGCGGGTGGTGGAAATGGACTGGTGGGAGGAACAACAGCTCAGCATCGGCGGCCAGCAGGTGACCATCACTGCCACACCCTCCCAGCACTTTTCGGGTCGCGGCCTCACCGATCGCGACCGGACGTTGTGGGCATCCTGGGGCATTGGCTGGTCGGACTTCGTTGCCTGGTTCGGCGGCGACACCGGCTACAACGACCTGCAGTTCAAAGAAATCGGCGAGCGCCTCGGCCCGGTCGATCTTGCGATCATACCGATCGGTGCGTACGAGCCGAGGCGGATGATGGGGCCGATCCACGTCAACCCGGCTGAGGCGGTTCTCATTCACCAGGACCTTCAGGCGAGCGCATCCATGGCCATTCACTGGGGCGCCTTCATCCTCTCGGCGGAGGGGGTGCTGACTCCGATTCAGGCTCTTGCCAGCGCGCGTGCATCGGCAGGCCTCTCCGAAGCTGAGTTTGCCGCCTTCGCGGTTGGCGAAACGCGGCATTACGTTGGCGGCGGTTGATCTCTGCGTTCAGTCGTTCCGCTTGATGTCCCGGAACGGCCCTGTGTCTGACCGGGCTTCCTTCGGCATGTCCAGCACCCGCTCGGAAATGATGTTGCGCTGAATCTCGTCGGTACCGCCGGCGATCGATATCGCCGGGACTGAAATCAGCACCTCGGCGATCATGCCGCTTTCGGCCGAGTCAGGGCCGGCGCGCATGGCGTCCGCCCCTGAGATCATCGTGTGCACGTGGGAAGCCTGCCGGGCAATCACGCTGGCGGCGAGCTTGCCGATGGATCCGGCCGGCACCAGCTCGTTGGAGCCTGTTTTCCGCTTCGCTTCCGCGACGCCTGAGGCCAGGGCTGCGCCCTTGTGCATGCACATGAGTCGGGCAATCTCCTGGCGAACCGCGGGGTCATTGATCGCGCCGGTTTCCCGAGCTCGGGAGAGGATCAGATCCACCCGACCCTGGCGCTGCGGGTACCAGGTGTAGGGCTCGTTGGCGATGATCAGCTCTTCGGCGTATTCCTCGTAGGCTCTGCCCTTACGCTCACCCTGCATACCACCAAACGAACGAGTGACGCCGCCAAGGCGCCGCTCGTAGGAGAGCGTGGTCTTCGCCACCGCCCAGCCGTTGCCTTCCCCCCCGACCAGATCTTCCGCCGGCACGACCGCGTCCGTCATGAAGACTTCGTTGAACGAAGCGTGCCCGTTCATCTGCTTCAGCGGCCGCACCTCCACACCTGGCTGATGCATGTCGATCAGGAAAAAGCTGATGCCCTGATGTTTCGGCAGATCGAAGTCCGTTCGCGCCACCAGAATGCCGAAGTCCGCGTGATGCGCGCTGGTGTTCCAGACCTTCTGACCGTTGACGATCCACTGGCCGTCCTTGAGCTCCGCCTTGGTGGATAGCCCCGCCAGATCGGAGCCGCTGCCGGGCTCGCTGAACAGCTGGCACCAGGAGTGCTCGCCGGTGAGGATCGGTCGCAGGTAGCGGCGTTTCTGGTCGTCGTTACCCATGGAAAGGATGGTCTCTGCGGCCAGCCGCCGCGGTCCAGTCTGGGCCACGGGCACGATGCTCCGCTCCCGGAAAACCCGGGCGACCACCGCCGCCTTCTCCTGAGTGAAGTCGCGCCCGTAGTACTCGCTCGGCCAGTTGGGTGTCGCCCAGCCGCCATCTACCAGTACCGTTCGCCACTCAGCGAGCGACAGCTCCGGGTTCCAGTGCGCATCCAGCCAGGCGTTGACTTCCTGCTCGATCTGCTCGGCTGACAGGCTCATACCTCGTTCTCCATCTGGGCCATCATCCGCTCACGATGAATGGCCGGTGTGCCCATGAATACTTCGGAGCTTTTCGCTCGCTTGAACCAGAGATGGGTGTCCTCTTCCCAGGTGAAGCCGATCCCACCGCGCATCTGGATGGCCTCTTTGGCTGCCAGCAGGTAGGCATCCGCCGCCATGGCTTTGGCCATGCTCGCGGCGTAGGGTTCGCCCTCGCCCGCCGCCAGGCAGAACGCGGCGTGGTGGGTGGCCGCTTTTGCGCACTCCACCTCCAGCAGCAGATCCGCGCAACGATGCTTGAGGCCCTGGAAAGAGCCGATGGGGCGGCCGAACTGATAACGGACCTTGGTGTAGTCGATGGTGGTTTCCAGCAGGTGCTCGGCGCCGCCGATCATCTCGTGCGCCAGCGCTACGCAGATGTGGTTCCAGATCTGCTCCAGCGCATCCGTGCTCACCGAACCGATCCGCTCAGCGGCCGCAGCCTCGAACCGCACCCCGGCGAGCTTACGGGTCGGGTCGAGTGCCTGCACAGGATCGATCTGCACCCCGGCTGCTTCGGCATCAACCGCGAACAGCCCGAGACCCGAGTCGTCGCTGGCGATCACGATCAGCAGGTTCGCATTGCCGCCATCAAGCACCAGCGGAGCGGTGCCGGTCAGCCCTTCCGGGCCTGCGGTTAGGGATGCGCCTACCTGATCAGGCAGGTTGAGGTCGTCGAGCACCAGCGTGGCGATCCGGGTACCGGCTGCAATCTCTGGAATCAGGCGCTCCCGCGCCGCCTCGTCAGCAGCGAGCAGCAGCGCGTAACCGGCCATGACCGACGATGCGAAGAACGGACCGCAGTACAGGTATCGGCCCATAGCTTCGGCGACGATGCCGAGCTCCACCACACCGAATCCGAAGCCGCCGTACTCCTCAGGAAAGTGCGTCGCGGCCAGACCAACTTCCGAGCAGAGCTGCTGCCAGACCGCCTCGTCATAGCCAGCCTCGGTTGCCATCAGCCGGCGGACGTCAGCCGGCCGGGACTTGTCCTGAAGGAAGCGCACTACGGTTTCCCGGAAGGTTTCCTGATCTTCGCTAAATGTGGCCTGCATTGATCTGCCTCTACTGACTCCAGCTTTACTGGTTCTGGCTTACCGCCTCGTAAATCTCCGCCAGCTTCTCCAGCAGCGCCTCGACGCTGCGGGCACCCGCCTGAAAGAGCGGCACCGTGTCGATGCTGGTCCAGTCGAAGCCAAGTGCTTTCAGCTCCGCGAAGCGGTCCGCCATCCTTGCGGTGTCCCTGAAGAAGCCTTTGCCGTCCTCACCATGAAAGGGTGACAGGCTCAGCTGCATGCCGATCGCTGACGGATCGCGGCCAAGCGCCTCTGCCTGCTCCCTGATGCGTGCCATCAGCCTGGCTGCCACCTCCGGACCTTTCACGAACTGGCCCATCCAGCCATCACCATACTCGGCAACCCGTTCCAGCGTTCGCGGCACCGCGCCGCCGATCCAAACCGGGATGCGATCGCCTTGCGGAGGCTTCGGCTCGAACGCCATGGCGTCCGCCTGATAAAACTCGCCTGCGAAATCCACCTGCTCGTTGCCCCAGTAGGCTCGCAGCAGCCGCACCGCCTCATCGAACCGCCTGCCGCGATTCCGGAAGTTCTCGCCCAGCGCTTCATACTCGGAGGCCTGCCAGCCCACCCCGAGGCCGAGCCGGATGCGGCCCCCGGCGAGGGTATCCAGCGTAGCAACCTGTCGCGCCACCAGCGCCGGCTGCCGTTGCGGCAGCACCAGGACGCCGGTGCCGAGGCCGATCCGCTCCGTCACCGCCGCCGCAAACGAGAGTGTCATCAGCGCTTCCATGAGCGGCATCTGGCTCGGGTAGAACGGCGCTTTTCTGGTCTCGGTGGGGTAGCCCATGAGCACGTGATCGAACATGTCCAGCTCATCGAAGCCGATGGCTTCGATGCCGCGGATGAGCCGGGACACACCCTCCGGCCCCTCCCGATACATCACGTTCGGAAAAACCACGCTGAACTTCACTGTGCCCCCCTCTCAGGCTCCGCCGCGAGCCGCACGGATTGCCTGCCTGGCCGGCGCTCGCGACGCACCAGCATAACCGAATTGAATTACAATTCAGATTCTCGAGGGAGACACTCTGATGGGGAGAAGAGCATGACCACTCGAACCGGCCCACTCGCGAACCTGACCATCATCGACTGCACCATGGCGCTGGCAGGTCCCTTCGGCACCGCCCTGCTGGCGGACATGGGCGCGAACGTGATTAAGGTAGAGCCACCGGAAGGGGACAACTTCCGCCCCGTTCCACCCTTCCCGCCGGACTACGGTCACGCCGCCAAGGGTAGCGAAGCGGGCGCTGATTACGGTGCCGCTTTCGCCGGGGTCAACCGCAACAAACGCAGCATCAGGCTCGACCTGAAAACAGCGGAAGACAGAGAAACGCTGCTTGCGCTCTGCACCCGGGCGGACGCCATCGTCGAGAACATGCGCGCCGGGGTGATGGACAAGCTGGGGCTCGGCTACGAGACCATCGCCGCGCGCAACCCGCAAATCGTCTACGGCGCCGTCCGTGGCTTCGGCGATCCCCGCACCGGCGAGAGCCCCTACAGCGCCTGGCCCTGCCTGGACGTTGCGGCGCAGAGCTTCGGCGGCGTGGTGGACGCGAACGGCGAGCTATCCAACGTCGCCATCGCGGACATCTATCCCGGCACCCTGATGGCGCTGGGCCTGGTCGCCGCCGTCTACCACGCAATGCAGAGCGGCGAAGGCCAGTTTTTCGACGTGGCGATGTACGACGCCATGCTGGCGATGCTGCAGACCAACGTGGCGGCCTATGGCTTCACCGGCAAAGTGCTGCCGGAGGATGCGCCACGGCGTCGGGTGCTGGTGCCGTTTGGACTGTACCCGACCAGCGACGGCCGGGTGGCTATTGCCGCACCGCAGCCGAATCACTGGCAGGCACTCTGCGAGGCGATGGGCAGGGAAGATCTGCTGACCGACGAGAGAACGCGCTCAAACGGCCGCCGGGTGAAGAACCCCGACTTCGCCGATGCGCAGATCGCCGCCTGGACCAGCCAGTACAGCAAGGCAGAAGTTGTGGCCATGCTCGGCGGCAAGGTGCCGGTGGGTCCCGCCAACAACATGGAAGAAATCAGCGCTGATCCGCACACGGCTGCCAGAGAGATGATGCAGCGCTTCCAGCTGCCGGGAGACAATCCGGAAGCGGTGGTCGCCGGCAACCCGATCAAGTTCACCCGCACCCCGACCACCTTCTATCAGCGACCGCCGACCCTAGGTGAGCATACGGACGCGGTGCTAGCAGAGTTCGACCTTAAGGGATCTGAATGACCATTCCAGAGGGCTACGAGCCGTTCCCGACCAGCAGCCCCTTCAACACCGCCGTCGGCCCTTACTACTACAAGCTGCACGGTGAATCTCTGATCATGGGCCTGGAGGTGGAGCCGCGCCACTGCAACACCGGCGGCACGCTGCATGGCGCCATGTTCAGCGCGCTGGCCGACATCGCTCTCGGCAACAGCATCGGTCTGGCCATCACGGAGGGCAGCGCAGCGGCTGGCGTTGAAGATCGCAAAGCCGGTTCGCCGCCACCGGCATTCGCTACGATCAACCTCTCGGTCGACTATGCCGGGTCGGCGCGAACAGGCGACTGGGTGGAGATGCACGTCGAGGTGCAGAAGGTCGGCGGCACCCTCGCTTACGCGAACGGCTACCTGATGAACGGCGAGGATCGAATCGGCAGGGTCAGCGGCATCTACCGGCTGTTCGCCAGGTAACTGGAAGCCCGTTCAAGCTATCGCCAGGATCACTCCTCGCCGAAGGTTGCGTTGAGCCGCTCGATGCAGGGCTCTGAAAACTCATTGATGCGGAACTCGCTGACACTGGCAGGCCCCAGGTTAAAGGCGACGTAGGGCTGTAGCGGCAGCCCCAGCCAGGCTTTCAGCAGCACCGTGCCGGAAAATCCGTGCCCTACGGCCAGCACCTCTGAATGACCCTGAGCAGCAAGCTCAGCAAGCGCTTGCCGCATCCGGGCATCCAGCTGCCGCAGCGACTCGGCACCCTCGAAGGCGCTCCAGTCCGGATCGAAGCTGGCGGGCGGCGGGCGTTCAATACGCCTGGCCTCAGCCACTGTCAGCCCTGTTGCTTCGCCGTTGTTGACCTCGCGCAGGGAGTGCAACTGCGCCGGCTGCCGCTCCAGTTGCTCACCGATGATCGCCGCCGTCTGATCCGCCCGCAGCAGATCGCTGGTAAAGAAGCCAATATCTGACAGGTTCAGCGCCGCCAGATGTGCTGCGGTCGCCGCCGCCTGCCGCCGTCCCCGCTCGGTGAGCGGGGTATCGGTCCAGCCACCGGTCATACCGTTCACATGGTGCTCGCTCTCACCATGGCGGACGAAAATCAGTCGCTTGATCGCCATCGGGTGTTCCTAATCAGGTTTGCAGACTGCCTCGAGCGCATGTCCGTCCAGATCGATCACGAAGGCCGCATAGTAGCTCGGACCGTACTGCGGCCTCAGCCCGGGCGCCCCGTTGTCGCGGGCACCATGCGCCAGCGCCGCGGCATGAAACCGGTCGACGGCGGCCGTTGAAGGCGCCGCCAATGCCAGGTGGAAGCCTGGGCCTGCACTCTTCGCATCGGGCACGAGCTTCAGGCAGAGCTTGTCCTTGCCCGGTTCGATGCCGTAGCCCACGGCTGTGGCATCGGTGAACGCACGTTGATAACCAAGCGCGGCCAGAGCCGCGTCGTACATCGCACTGGCAGCGTTCAGGTCAGCCACCGGCAGCGACACGTGATGCAGCATGTGAGCGCTCATGAGCCAGGCTGCTCGATCACCGGCGCCGGGGCTTTGTAGAAGGCAATGATCACCGCTGCCAGACCGTAAAGGACGAACAGCACCTGGAAGGCCTGCGCGTAAGACCCGGTGGTGTCGTAGACCCAGCCGGCGAACGGCACCCCGAGAATCTGGATCGGGAACATGGCGGGCCGCATCAGGCCCAGCACCGCTCCGAAGCGTTCCGAACCGAAGGTACGACCGACGATGTTGCCATGGGTAGGCACCACGCCGCCCACGCCGTAGCCGAACAGCGCAGCACCCAGCGCAAACCAGAAAAGCGACTCCGACTGGAACATGATCATCTGCCCGGCAAACTGCACGAGGATGATGAACAGCAGGATCCTGCGCATGGGCAGCCGGTCGCCGAGCCAGCCGAAGCTGAGCTTGCCAACCACACCCAGGCCGGCGCACAGCGACATCACCAGCGAAGCCAGCTGCAGCGCGTGGCCCATGTCCGTGAGCCTGGGCACCATGTGGGTGAGCGTGGTGCTCATGCAGCAGAACATCAGCGAGAAGACGAGCACGATCACCCAGAAGTTTCTGTCCCGGCTGACGTCACGCATGCTGAGGCGCGGTTTCTCCGCGCCCGGCTTGCCGCTGGCGCCTTCCTTGATCAACGCGCCATCAGGCAACAGGCCCACGTCCCTCGGGTGCGAGATCACCAGCTTCAGCACCAGCGGCACCACCACGAAGAAGGTGAACAGGCCATAGACCAGAAAGCCGTTGCGCCAGCCATAGGCATCGATGATCTCGGCAGACACGTAAGGCATCACCACCCCGGACAGCGAGACGCCGGTGGCGGCGATGCCCAGCGCCGTGCCGCGCTTGCGTTCAAACCAGTTCGCGACCAGCTTGCTGGTGGCCAGGTTGCCCATGCTGCTGGCGCCGAAGCCGATGAAAAGTCCCAGCACCAGGTAGAACTGCAGCGGCGTCTGCACCTGGCTGAGACCCAGGAAGCCCAGCGCCATGAAGGTGGCGCCAACCCCGATGACCCGGCGAAGAGGGAACCGGTCCAATGCTCGACCGACCAGCGGAGCGGCCACCGCTCCCACCGCATTGGTGACCGTCAGGCCGAGCGCAACTCCGAGCCTGGAGTCACCGAACTCGACGGCGATGGCCTTGAAGAAAACCCCGTAGGAATAAAAGAAGAAGCCGACCGCAACGAAGTCGACGAAAAAGGCGACGGCCACCATGCGCCAGCCCATGAACCCGCGCTTCTTCGCAGGACTGTCTGCTTCTCCGGCTGGTTCCCCGGCTGCCTCTCCCTCGCTCACCTAAGCAGGCTCATCGAGGGTGATCACCACCAGCTTGGCGTCCAGCGCCTTCGGCACCCAGGAGGCGGCAGGTCGCAGGCGGCTGAAGATGTCGTCGATGTAGTCCTGATCATCCAGCTCCACGGTTGCGTGACCAGCCATGGTCTGCCCTTTAATCATGACGGTGACCGGCGCGCCCTCACCCTGAAAGGCCCGCCACCAGCGCCCGTCCGAACCGGCGAACACCTTGTCGTCTTCCAGCAGATAGTTCACCGGCAGCACCCGACCATCAGGAAAGGTGAGCAGCATGACCCGCTCTGCCCGTGCGCCCAGCGGATCGCTCTTCAGCTCTTCGGCGATTCGCGGGTTTGCCACCCTGTTCATATAGAAACCGTAGGCGACGATCAGCACGACCAGCGCCGCAAGGATGATGAGAAACCACTTCATAGTTCGTATTCCTCCAGCCGCTATGCCTGCCGCCACCAGGCGACGCCGTTATCGTCCTCTTCCACCGTCAGCATCCGCCGTCCGAGCGCGCAATGCAGGTGGGCGATGGACTCACCGGTCGCAGGGAAGTAGCTGTAATCGTTGATCTCGCTCTTAAAGAGCGCCGGAAACACGTCCACGGCCCGCTTCGGCTCGGCGCAGAGATCGTAGAGCTTCTCCAGCGCCACCTCGTGCCAGTCGATCAGTGCCGTCAGCCGCTCATGCAGCCCTTCGTAAAGAAACTCGTGGGCCGGCAGCACCAGCAGGTTCGGTGGCAGCAGCTCGCGAAAGCGGCTGCAGGAAGCGATCCACTCGCGCAGCGGATCCGCGTAGGGCTCGGAGGGCTGGACGCTGACGTTCGGCGTGATCTTCGGCAGCAGCTGATCACCGCCGATGATGAGCTTCAGCTCCGGGCAGTAGAGGCAGACGTGCTCCGGGGAGTGGCCATGTCCGATCACAGCCCGCCACTCGCGGCCACCGATATCCAGGTACTGGCCATCGCTGATGCGCCGGTAACCGGCGGGCAGCGGCGCGATGCTGGCGCCGAACTGGCCGAAGCGTTGCCGGTAGCGATCGAGGCGCGACTCATCAAAGCCGGCGCGCCGATAAAAGCGGATGGCGTCTTCGGGCACGTCCGACGGTCGGTCCGCTGCCATGACCCGGCACATGTAGAAGTCCGCCCGGCTCATCCACAGCGCGCAGTCCCAACGCTCGCAGATCCACCCGGCCACGCCGGTGTGGTCCGTGTGCAGGTGGGTGGCGATCACCCGGGTGATCGGCTTGCCGTCCAGATAGCGCTCGAAGATCTCCTCCCAGTGAGCTTTCACCGAGTCGCTGAATATGCCCGTGTCGACGATGGTCCAGCCGTCGTCGTCCCGGAGCAGCCAGACGTTGATGTGGTTGAGACGGCCACCCATCGGCATGCGGATCCACCAGACCCCGTCTGCCACCTCGGTGGCTTCGCCCGGGCCCGGGACCTGGTCCTCAAATCGGTAGGTGAGCGCTTCGAAACCGCGCTTGGATACGATATCCACGTGTTCTTCCCTGTTCAGTCTTCAAGCTTTGGCATCGGCACCTGCAGGTAACCGCAGGCGGAGCGCATGGCCTCATTGATGAAGCGCTCGTCCGGCGTGTCGGACAGCTCCGTCGGCATGAGGATGTTGTCGAGCCTGGTCTTCATCATTGCTGCCAGCTGATCCAGCACGAAGCCGACCGCCAGCTTCGGCTCCGGGTGGCCGATCTCCTTCTGCCGCGCCAGCAGCAGCTTCGTCAGCCCTCTGTTGGTGTCCTGATGCAACCCGGCCAGGTGCTCGAGCAATGCCGGGTCGTTGCGCGACGCTTCCAGGCCCGCGCGTTTGAATGCGGGCCGCTCCCGTGCGGACGCCAGGGAGAATTCCAGATAGGCATGCAGAATGTCGGCAACGGAAGCGCCTTCCCAGCGCTCGGGGTCCAGCGCTTCTCTGGCCGTGGCGCTCTTGTATTCCGACATGCGATCGAAGAGCGCATACAGGAGTGCTTTCTTGTCCCGGAAGTGGTGATAAACAGCACCGACGGAGCAGCCTGCCCGTTTGGCCACGTCTGCTACCGAGGTGGCATCCGCACCCTGCTCAGAGAAGAGCTCCTCTGCAGCATCGAGCAGCGCCTCCTGAGTTTTCTGGCTTCGGGTCTGCTGGCCCTCCCGCACCCAGTGCAGATCCGAGATGAACTTGCTCTTCGGCACTAGCGATAGCCTTCCTGAACCGGTCGGCGCGGCAGCGACCACCAGGCTGCCTCGCAGGCCTCGTTCAGCTCGTCGTCGAGCTCGATCTCCAGCGCCGCCAGGTTTGCATCGAGCTGATCGGGTCTGGAGGCACCGATGATGGCGGACGTGATGCCCGGTTGCGCAAGCACCCAGGCAACGGCCACCGAGACCATGTTCAGGCCTCTGGCTTCGACAACGCCTTTCAGCGTTTCTACGGCCTCGAACTGGCTCTCCTGCCAGTAGCGGGCCTGATAACGCTCAGCTGCTGTCCCGAGCGCAAATCGAGTGCCCTCTTCCACAGCCTGGCCCGGCTGGTACTTGCCGGAGAGAAAGCCGCCGGCCAGCGGGTTGTAGACGATCACCCCGAGGCCCTGGTCGACACACAGCGGCAGCAGCTCCACCTCGATATCCCGATACAGCAGGTTGTAGCGGGGCTGGATGCTGATGTAGCCGGATATACCCAGCCGCTCGGCAGCACGCAGCGCCTCGCCGAGCCGCCAGGCCGGATAGTTGGAGCAGCCCACGTATCTGGCTTTGCCAGCCCGGACGATGTCCTCGAACGCCTGCAGGGATTCTTCGATCGGCGTGCTCGGGTCGAACCCATGCGCCTGATAGAGATCCACGTAGTCGGTGTCGAGCCGGCTCAGGCTCGCATCGATCGACTCCATGATGTGCGCCCGGGACAGCCCCCAACCGTTGGGGCCGGGCCGGGTGGGCGCGAAGCACTTGGTAGCGAGCTGAATCTCGGAGCGGTTGCCTCTGGCCTTCATCCAGCGGCCGATGATCCGCTCGGTGTCTCCCACCGTTTCCCGGGTACCACCCAGCGGATAGGCATCGGCCGTGTCCAGAAACCGCAGCTGGTGATCGAAGGCCTTGTCGAGAATGGCCTGAGAGCCTGGTTCATCTACCTGCAGCCCGAAGGTCATGGTGCCGAGGCAGAGTGCGGGCACTTCCAGGCCATGACGGCCCATTCGTCGTCGCTCAATCGAAGCCATTGGCCCTCCGCAACTCGCCCCGCAGCGCAAATTGGGGCTGGCATAAAATCCGAATGATGATTATGGTTTCATTCGCCGCGAGCCGCAAGGATCGGCGGGCAGTGATGGCAAGCAAACGGAAAGCAGACCGCAAGGAGATCGAATGATCAGATTCCAGTTGAACGGCGAAACCGTAGAGACCGAGGACTCCCCGGACACACCCCTGCTCTGGGTGGTGCGAGACACCTTCAAGCTCAAAGGCTCGAAGTACGGTTGCGGCGCGGGACTCTGCGGCGCCTGCACCATGCACCTGGACGGCGAAGCCATCCGCACCTGCATGCTGCCGATTTCCGCCGTTGCGGGTAAGTCCGTGACCACCATCGAAGGTCTCGGCACGCCCGACGACATGCATCCTGTGCAGGCGGCCTGGGTCGAGCACTCGGTACCTCAGTGCGGGTACTGCCAATCGGGTCAGATCATGTCTGCGGCGGCGCTGCTGGCCAGCAACGCGGCACCCACGGAGGCGGAGGTTGAGAGTGCCATGGCCGGTAACCTGTGCCGCTGCGGGTGCTACCCGCGCATCAAGAAGGCCATTCTCGCCGCGGCCGACACGGAGCAGGCTGAGGCGCTGGCGACGGAGGTGACGGCATGAGCTCGATCAACGTTTCCCGTCGTCGATTCCTCAAGACCTCCGGCATCGCCGGTGGCAGCCTGGTCGTCGGTTTCTCCCTGAGCGGCTGCAGCGACTCTAGCGCACCGTTCACGCCCACACCCGGCACGCTGATACCGAATGCCTTTCTCGAGATCAGCCCCGAAAACAGTTTCCGCTTCGTCTGCCCGCGCGAGGAGATGGGCCAGGGCGTATCCACCGGCCTGACGACGCTGGTGGCAGAAGACCTCGATGTCTCCCCGAGCGCCATCGCGATCAGCTTTCCCGGCGCGCACTCGGCCTACAACAATCCCGAGATGGGCGTGCAGGGCACCGGTGGCAGCAACTCGCTGAAGGCCCACTACTACCAGCTTCGTCAGGTCGGCGCGGACACCCGCAGCCTGATCCTGGCCGCTGCCGCTCAGGATCTCGGCGTAGCGGCAAGCTCGCTCAGCACGGAAGACGGCCACGTGCTCGCAAACGGTGAGCGCTACCCCTATGGCAGCTTCGTCAGCACGGCTCGGGAACTGTCCCTGCCTGAAGTGCCTGCGCCGCTGAAGCCGAACGCCGAGTTCCGCTACATCGGCAAGCATTTTCCCCGCCTGGACGGGATCGACAAAGCTACCGGTACCGCTGAGTTCGCGATCGATGTGGAAGTGCCCGGAATGCACTACGCGCAGATCAAACGGAGCCCCGTCGCCGGAGGCGAGCTCCTGTCCATGAACGCCGACAAAGCGCTCGCGATGCCCGGCGTGACCGACGTGGTGCCGATCAGCGATGGCATCGCGGTCGTCGCCGAAAAGTTCTGGCAGGCCAAGCAGGCCTTAGGCGCGGTGGAGGCGCAGTGGTCGAACCCGCCGCTCGCCTCAGTGAGCGAGGAACACCTGCGTGCCGACTACCAGGCGGCCATGGATGCTGAAGAAGGCGATACTGGCGTCGAAGAAGGCGATGCAGGCGCCGCGTTGGCCAGCGCGGCCAACAGCATCGACGCTCAGTACTGGGCTCCACATTTGGCGCACGCGCCTATGGAACCGATGAGCGCCGTGCTGAAGATAGAGAACGGCAGCGCTGAGCTCTGGGCCGGGACTCAGGGACCAGGTGGCGCTCAGGGCATCGTTGCCCGCTACGCTAACCTCGACAAGGCGCAGATCACCGTGCACACCACCTACCTTGGTGGCGGGTTCGGTCGCCGCGGCACCCTCACCCACATCCGCGAGATCACCGAGACAGCGGTTGCGACCGGCAAGCCGATCCACCTACTGTGGACGAGGGAAGAAGACATCCAGCACGGTCTCTATCGCCCGGCTTCGCTGATGCGCATCCGCGCCGGCAGCGACGGCGACGGCAGGATCAGCGCCTGGGATGCCAAGCGGGTCGGCGGAAACATCACCCCAGACACGCTGACCAACATCCTTCCCGCGCTGTTGCCGACCTCGGTACCCGAGGGCATGACGAACTGGATTGCCAACCGGGCTCGTGGCGCCATGGACGGATGGGTCGTCGATCCTTCCAGCATCGAGGGTCTGCACGAGGACTACGACACTCCGAACCGCCTGGTCACCCACGTGACGCAGGACCATGGGTTACCCCTGACCTTCTGGCGTTCGGTCGGCCACTCGTACACCGCCTTTGCAACCGAGTCGGCCGTCGACGAGCTGGCACACGCCAGCGGCAGGGACGTGGTCGAGTTCAGGCTCGACAACACGCGCAACAACCCGCGTCTGAACAACGTGATCCGGATTGCCGGTGAGCGGATGCGATCCATGGATGTCGCCACCGGTCACGGGCTCGGCATCGCTGCGCACACATCGTTCAACTCAGCGGTTGCTGAAGTGGCCGAAGTGTCGGTGGAGAACGGCAGGATTCGCGTGCACAAGGTGCTCTGCGTGGTTGATTGTGGTCTCGCCGTTAATCCGGATGTGGTCCGGGCGCAGATGGAGGGCGGCATCGTCTTCGGCCTGACCGCCGCCCTGCACGGCAACCTGCAGCTGGAGAACGGCGCCATTCGCGAGAGCAATTTCCACGACTACCCTCTGCTCAGAATGAACGAGTCTCCGGAGATCGAGGTGGTGATCGTGGAGAGCAGCGAGGATCCGACCGGCGTCGGCGAGCCGGGCACGCCGCCCATCGCCCCTGCGGTGGCGAACGCAGTGTTCGCCGCCACGGGTCAACGGCTGAGGGAGCTGCCGCTCAAGCTTGCCTGAGCTCGCGGCTGATCAGCTGCCGGTGAAGTTACCGGGCCGTCGCTCAGCGACGGCCTTGACCCCTTCCTTGTGGTCGCTGGTCTGCTGCAGCACGAACTGATCCCGACCTTCCTGGTCGGTGGCTGCCTTCACCGCGTCTGCCAGATCGCCGCGCATGGACTTACGCACCGTCATCAGCGCCAGCGGCGCGTTCTCGGCGATCTCTCTCGCGTATGCGATGGCCTCATCCCGCACCTGATCCTGCGCAACCAGACGATCGAGGATGCCCACCTCCTTTGCCTCCTCACCACCGATCCGGCGACCGGTGTAGAAGAGGTCTGCGGCCGCCTGCTGGCCGATGATTCTCGGCAGCGTGTGGGTGAGGCCGAAGCCTGGCGTGAAGCCCAGCTTCACGAAGTTGGCGGTGAATCGTGATTCCGGGCAGCCGACCCGGAAGTCGGCGTACATGGCCAGGCCGAAGCCACCGCCCACCGCCGCGCCTTGAACCGCGGCAACGACCTGCTTCTTATTCCGGAACAGGCGCACGGCTTCGTTGTAGAGCGGGTTGCCGCTGTCGGCGGTACGCTCTTTGGCTTCCTCCGCGCGCTGGCTGGAGCCGAAGTTGGCGCCGGCACAGAAGTGCTTCCCTTCAGAGGCGAGCACGATCGCCCGGCAGTTGTTGTCGTCATCGAGCTCATCTGCGATGTCGGCCAGGGTGCGGATCAGCTCGTGATCGAAAAAGTTGTTCGGCGCCCGCTGAATCTCCAGCAGCGTCACGAAGCCACCCAGATCGGTAACCTCAACATCCCCTACTTTTCTGCTCATTTGTTATCTCCCTGATCTGGCTAAAGGTTGTTGGCGGCGAGAAAGCCGCTGATCGCGTCGTTGAAGATCTGCGGCTGATCCATGTTTGCAGCGTGACCGGCGTTCGGAATGATTACTTTATCCGCGCCCGGGATCTTCGCTGCCATGTAGTCCGTTGCGACCCGGAAAGGCTCGTCGTCTTCACCAACGACCACGATGCTGGGCACCTCGATGCCCGGCAGCGACTCGATCACTCGTGGCGTGTGCTGGGTAAGCATGCCGCGGGCAGCACGGGCAAGCCCCGAAATGTCTTTGTGCTCGCTGCTCGCCTGCTCCGCCGTGCGTCCTTCCAGAGCAGCCGCGCCGTCCCGCTCTATGGCCACGGCCCGGTCGACCGCGGTCTGGTTCCAGGCTTCACGGGCAGCGTCTTTCTTGAATCCCGGACCGGTATCGATGATCAGCAGCCCATCGACCCGATCGCGATAGTCTGCGTAGAAGGCGAGCGACATGTAGCCACCAAGGGACAGGCCACCGACCACGGCGGTTTCGAACCCGTGCGCGTCCAGCAACGCCGCCATGTCTTGAGTAGTGAGCGCCTCACTGTAGAGCGCGTCATCCGCCGGCGAGTCGCTCTGGCCGTGACCTCGCATGTCCCAGAGGATCAGGGTGTGGTTCTCAGAAAGCTGGTCGATCTGTGAACGCCACATCTGTGAGGTGGCCGAGTAACCATGGGTGAGCAGCAAAGCCGGACCGCTGCCGTGCGTCTCGTAGTAAAGCTCTACCCCGTCCCTTTCCAGAAACGCCATCGCACCCCCTTCTCCCGCGCAGGCGAAGGAGAGACTATACATCCCCCCTCAATGGAATAGAATTTTCGTTCGGTTTCCAGCAGGGGAGGATCCATGACGAGCTACGAGACCATTGGTCAGCGGACCATCCGGGAGATCGATCGGGACAAAGTCACGGGCCTCGCGGCGTTCGGCGATGACGTCACCCTTCCCGGCACCCTGCACGGACTGGTGCTGCGCAGCCCGCACGCGCACGCAAAAATCCTCTCCATCGACACCCGTCGCGCGCTGAAAGTGGACGGCGTCAAAGCCGTGATCACGAACGCCGACTTCCCCGAGCTGCGCACCGGCGGCGCCGGTGACATCGCCAAAGACAACCTGGCCTGGGACAAAGTGCTGTTTCACGGTCACGGGGTCGCCGCGGTTGCAGCGACCTCCGAGGCTGCTGCCCGGAAAGCGCTGAAGAAGATCAAGGTGAAGTACGAGCCTCTGCCGCACGTGACCGATCTCGATGCGGCCATGGCCGATGACGCGCCGATCCTCGACGAAACGCTCGGCTACGAAGGTCATGAAGGCCCCAGCAACATCTACGAGCACGTGGAGCAGAATCACGGCGATGTGGACGCTGGCTTTGCCGAAGCCGACGTGGTGCTGGAGCGGACCTACACCACGCCCACCGTGCACCAGGGCTATATCGAGCCACCTGCCTGCCTGGCCAGCTTCAAGTACGCAGGCCAGTCGACGATCTGGACCACAACCCAAGGCCATTTTGCGGTGCGTGACTCCGTGGCGCTCATGTGCGGCCTGCCCACCCACGAGCTGAAAGTGATCCCGACCGAAATCGGCGGCGGCTTCGGCGGCAAGACCACGCCTTACCTGGAGGCCATTGCGCTGGTGCTGTCAAAGCATGCCGGCCGTCCCGTGCGCATGCGGATGTCCCGGGAAGAGGTGTTCCGGATCGCCGGCCCGGGCGCCGCCAGCAAGATCCGGGTGCGCATCGGCGCCCGCCAGGACGGCACCCTCACCGCCATGGAAGCTCAGCTGGCCTACGAAGCGGGCGCCACACCCGGGGCGCCGCTTGGCGGCGGCATGCGCTGCATGTTCGGTGCCTACAAGGTGCCGAACGTCCGCATGGAAGGGTTCAGCGTGGTGGTGAACAAACCCAAGGTACGTGCCTATCGGGGGCCAGGCGCACCGCAGGCGGTGTTCGCTGTGGAAAGCCTGCTGAATGACGTCGCCACCGAGATCGGCATGGATCCACTCGAGTTCCGCCTGAAGAACGCGGTGCGCAACGGCGACACCACACACGTCGGCACCTTCGGCACCATCGGCTTCGTCGAGTGCCTAGAAGCGGCAAAGGCTTCTGCTCACTACCAGGATCCGGTGCAGCCGGGACATGGTCGAGCGGTGGTGGCCGGGTTCTGGTTCAACGCCGGCGGCAACTCGGCGGCAACCATCCACATGCACAAGAACGGCTTCGCTTCTCTCGCTACCGGCTCGGCTGACCTCTCCGGTACCCGCACCGCCCTCGGCATGATCGCCGCGGAGACCCTGCACATCCCCTTCGATCACGTGCACGTGGAGGTGGGGGACACGGACAGCGTCGGCACCACCGGCGTGTCCGGAGGCAGCCGAACGGTCAACGCCACCGGTCAGGCGGTTATGCAGGCCGCCAACGACATCATCAACCAGGCCAAGGAGCGCGCTGCCTCCGGCTGGAACGTATTGCCGGATCAGGTCGCCTGGCAGGAAGGCAAGCTCACCAACACCACCCGGGACGAATCCACCACGCTGCGTGAGGTGACCCGGCAGGCCATGCGGACCGGCGGGCCGCTGGCTGCGTCCGCCAGCGTCGACATTGCCGGCGGCGAGGGACCATGCTTCACCGTGCACATCTGCGACATGTCGGTAGACCAGGAAACAGGCAGGGCCACCGTAGAACGCTACACGACCATTCAGGACGCAGGCTGCGCCGTTCACCCACCGTCGGTGGAAGGCCAGATGCAGGGCGGCGCTTCCCAGGGCATCGGCTGGGCGCTGAACGAGGCGTTCATCTACGACGACGAGGGGAAGCTCGAGAACGCCAGCTTCCTCGATTATCGGATCCCGGTGACTTCGGACCTGCCCATGATTGATGCCATCGTGGTGGAGGTGCCAAACCCGAGACACCCGTTCGGCGTGCGTGGCGTCGGTGAGGCGCCCATCATCCCGCCGCTGGCGGCCATCGGCTCGGCGATCAGCCAGGTGATCGGCGTGCCGATGACCGACCTGCCCTGCTCGCCCATGCGGGTGCTCGCAGCTATCAGAGGGAAATGACTCGTGGTTGCACTGAAACAAATTGACGCCGCCCGGATCGACGAGATCCAGGCGGCCGTGGCCGAAGACGGCGCCTGCATCGCGCTGAACGTGCTTTCCGACGAGCTCTGCGACAGCCTGATCGCGGATTTTCAGCCGCACCTCGATGACATGCCCTGGGGCACGGACGAGCTCGGCTATCGGGACAACTTCTACGGCCAGCAGACCAAGCGCCTGCACGGGCTGTTCAGCAAGTCAGCAAAGATGCAGGACGTGCTGACTCATCCGCTGTTTCTGACGCTGGCACGGAGGATGTTCGTAGAGCCGAAGATCGCGAACGACATCCGCCTCAGCAACACGGAGCTCATGGTGCTGAGCAAAGATCAGGACGTGCAGGAGTTTCACACCGACGGCGCCTCCTGGCGGCGAATCCAGACAGCGGAGAAGGCAAACGGCAACGAGATCCTGATCAGCGCCAACTGCGCACTGACCGACTTCACCGCAACCAACGGCGCCACCCGGGTGGTGCCGGGCAGCCACCTCTGGCCAGAGGACCGGGTGCCGAAGGAGGAGGAAATCTGCTTGGCCGTGATGCCGAAAGGGTCGGCGCTCATCTACACCGGCAACGCGGTGCATTCGGGCGGCGCGAACGCCGAGGACGCAGCCCGCTTCGGCCTTTACCTCGGCTACATCGTCAGCTGGCTGAGGCCGCTGGAGAACCAACTGGTCACGAACGAAGCGGCAGACATTCTGGCGCTACCCGAGGCGACGCAACAGCTGCTGGACGTTGCCGAGGGCGGGTTCACGGTATTCGCTTAGCCGAAGCGCTGTCGGGCAAAGGCCGCATCCGCAGGCGCCAACGCAAGCGCCAGCACCTTTTCCGGTTCGAACCAGCCGATCTCCTCATGCTCCAGCGCCTGGGGATCACCGGTGATCAGGGTCTCGATGAAGATGATGAGCAACGGGTCGGCCGACTCGGCCCTGATCTGAGCAACCGCCGTTTCATCAGGAACCGAATCCACCGCCAGTTCCTCTTTAAGCTCCCGCCGCAGCGCAGCCTGCCGGCCCTCCCCCGGCTGTACCTTGCCGCCCGGGAACTCCCACAGACCGCCGTGCTGCTTATCCGCGGGTCGCCTGCAGAGCAGGTAGCGCGCCTCTCTGCAGATCACTGCGGCAACTACCTCTATCGGCGCCGGTGGTTCAGTCCTGATAGGCACCCGCCGTGATGAACTGGCTGAAGGTCTCGCACCAGACGATGGCGGCTTTGTAGGCCGACGGATCCACTCCCGCGGGCACGCTGACGGTGAAGTTCTCGAAGGTCCGGACGCTGCCCACCTGCACCATGTCAGCCTTGAGCGCTTCAAAGGCTGCTTCCGTTTCCACGAACGCCGGCGACAGGTAAAGCCGATAATCCGGGCCAGGGGCCAGCTCGCCTTCGAAGGCGATGGTCCTCGGGGAAATGAAAAGAGTTCCTTCGCCCCAATGCAGCGCATCGCTGTCTTCCAGATCGCGGCGGAAGGTGGCGGTGAACTCAGCGCCGCTGACGGCTGAGCGGATCTCCTCCACGGCTGGGCTGTCCGGCTCGATCAGGATCGGCAGCAGGTAGATACCGAGCGCAAAGCCGATCGCCAGCGCCCCGGCATGAGTGAATGCAAGCACCAAAAATCTCATGTCGATGCGCCTCCATTTACCTGAGGGGTAGTTGAGAAGCGGATGTTAGCAGCCAGGACTCAAACTATGGTGAAGTAGATGACCGCCAGCGCCAGAACGATCTGAATGCAGAACGTCACCACCAGCAGGCCCTTGGCGAGCGGCCGGGGCTGAATCTCCTTCGGCAACCGCTTTGCCTGCAGGTACAGGGTGATCGCGCTCTGCACCGGCAGCATGATGGCTGCATAGCTGGCGGCAATGGTCACCATGAGCACGGGCCGCTGAAAGCCGGCGTACAGGCCAAGCCCGATGAAGGGCACGACGACGCAGTAGATGCGGATGATGCCGTAGCGGAGATCGAGCCGCTGTCGGGAGATGAAGCCGAGCTCGATCAGGTAGTCGGGCAGGTATCGCGCCCCGGCTGCCACCCCGGCAATGCTGCTCGAGTAGAGGATGCTGAAGGCGCCGATGGCGAACAGCCAGAGCGACCAGCCACCGAGCGTCTGGGTGAACATGTGGCTCAAGGCGGTGATGGTCTCGCTGCCGGCAGGCCGCTCGCCCATGGCGTGCAGCACGCCGGCGCCGAGAAAGTAAAAGGGAATCGTCGCGCAGGTGAGCAGGATCAGGGTGATCCAGATATCCGCGCGCAGCACCTTCAGCCAGCCGCGAGCCCGTGCGTACCATTCCGGCGTGCCATCGTATCGACCGATCCTGGCGGGGTAACCCTTCTCGATGCACCAGTAGCTGTAGGCGGAAATCTCACCGGAGTTCACGCCGGTGTAGCCGTAGGCCGCAAGCGCGAGCACCGCAAAGCTGGTGGAGAACTCGAACTGGAAGCCGGCGACGATGTCCTCGAGCCGGGTGGCGTACTCGGTGGTCTGCATCAGCAGCGCCCCCGTGACGGTCAGCGCGGTAAAGGTCATCACGAACAGCAGCATCACCTGCTCCAGACGCTGATAGCTGCCACTCGCCAGCAGGACGGCGGCAAGCACCGCCAGCACGGCTACCGCTACGAGCGGATCCAGATCCGGGAGGAATATGCCAACCGCCTGGCCAGCCCCGCCAATCAGCCCACCGAGCCCGGTCAGCCCGGTTGCAAAGCCGATCAGCCCGAGCGCGATCGGCCAGGAGAACGGGCCGCGCGGCCCCGGCAGCTTGCCCGGCATCCGGTTCAGTGCCCGAAGGTAGGTGTCGCCGCTCAGCACGATGTAGCGTGCCAGCTCGGCCTGGAGGATGGATTTGCTCCAACAGGAAAAGAGCACCCACCAGAGCATCACGTAGCCGACCGCGGCGCCCAGGCTGGCGGTCAGGATGATCTCGCCGGAGCCGACGATGGTCGCAGAGATGATGACGCTCGGCCCCAGATACTTGAGCGTTGCCCGCCAGCTCGCCGGCGGCGCTTCAATGGCGTTGTCCGGTTGCGTGTAGCCGTCCCTGGCGTCAGCGATGGAATCCGCCGGGTCCAAGCGTCCTCCTTCGCTGCCTGCAGACAACTGAGGGCGCTACCTAAGCCGGAATGCCCAGCGATTCTCGAGCAAACGCGGTAATCGCCTTGTAGTCGGCTTTACCGTTGCTGGCCCGCTGCAGTTCGTCCTTCACCAGAATGCGTTTCGGCGTCTTGTAGCCGGCCAGGTGCTGGCGGGCATGGGCGCGCATCGCTTCTTCATCGAGCCCTTCCGCGCCATCCGGCTGCACCACGGCGGTGACCATCTGTCCCCACTTGTCATCCGGCACGCCCACTACCAGGGCGTCGACGACGCCGGGGTAGGTTTTCAGCACCTCTTCCACTTCTTCCGGGTAGACCTTCTCGCCAGCAGTGTTGATGCAGACGCTACCTCGACCCATGAGGATCAGCGTGCCGTCCTCGGCCACCTTGCAGTAGTCGCCCGGCATGGAGTAGCGCACGCCATCGATGACCGGAAAGGTCTTCGCCGTTTTTTCTTCGTCTTTGTAGTAGCCGATGGGTATGGGCCCTGATTGGGCGACAAAGCCCGGCTCGTCGCTGCCCGGCTTCACCTCACGGAAGTCCTCCGTGAACACTTTGCAGTTCGGGCCGATCTGAAACCTGGCCACCTTGGTGCTGCCATCCGCCGTGGTCACCGAGCTGCCGAAGCCAACCCCTTCCGAAGCGCCAAAGGCGTCGGTGAGCGTCATGCCCTGGTTGTGCCGCAACAGACCTTCCTTCACCTCCGGGCTCCACATCACCCCGGAAGAGCGGATGGTGTGCAGCGAGCTGATGTCGTACCTGTCGGGGTTTTCGTCGAGCACCTTCAGCATCGGCTTGGCGAAGGCGTCGCCGACAATGGCCAGCGTGTTTGCCTTCGTCCGCTCGAGCACTTCGTAGAGCTCTTCAGGATCGAAGCTCGGGTGAGAAAGCGTGACGATGGCGCCACCCGCCGACAGCGTGCCGATGGCGTTGAACAACCCGGTGCCGTGCATCAGCGGGCAGCAGGGGATGGCGATCCGGTACTCGTCGCCGGCGAGGCAATTGTCGATGTGCTGATCGATGGTCTCGGGCGGAACCAGATCGGGCGACTGCAGGGCGCCGGCGCCCATGGCCATCCAGTTGCCTTCGTGGGGCCACATCACGCCCTTCGGCATGCCGGTGGTGCCACCGGTATAGAGGAAGAGCAGGTCGTCCCCGCTGCGCTCGATCCCGAGCGGCGCGCCATCCCCGGATGCGGCGATGGTTTCGTAGTCCTCCGCGAACGGCACTTCCGCAGCGCCAGGACCGCTCAGATCACCGATCTCGATCCAGCGGACCACGCCCGGGAGCCGGTCTTTCAGGGCCAGGACGTGACTGGCGAACTCACGGTCATACACCACGATCCGGGCGTCCGAGTTGTCCAGGATGTACCAGAGCTCGTCATCCACGTAGCGGTAGTTCACGTTCACGTGGGTCAGCCGGCCTTTGAAGCAGCCGCCGAGGGTTTCCATGTAGGCGTGGCTGTTGCGCATGTAGAACGCAACCTTGTCACCAGTGCTGACGCCGTGGCTCAGGAAATCCCTGGCCAGATTGTTCGAACGCTGGGTGAACTCCCCCCAGCTGATGGTCCGCTCACCGTGAACCAGACAGGGCCTGCTCTCCGGCACCCGTTCGCCCAGCCGATCCAGGATGTCTCCGTAGTTCCAACTCATCGCCCTTCCCACTGCATGAAACCGAACGGGCGAAATTACCCGGAACCGCCTCCGCTTGCCAGTCGCCGCAGGGTTGCGGTTTGCCGGAGCGCCGGAGACACTGCGACTCGCACCTAGGGGGGAGAGGACTGAGTGCAGGCATTGCGCGCGCGATTCGAGGGCCGGCCGGGCTATAAGTGGTACGTGGTCGGCGTGCTGACCGCCGTCTACGCATCCAGCCAGGTGGATCGGCAGATCATGGCCATCCTGCTGGAGCCGATCAAAATCGAGCTCGGCGCCAGCGATACGCAGATGGGGTTCCTGGTCGGGCTGACCTTCGCCATTTTCTACGCCACGCTGGGCATGCCCATCGCCATGTTGGCGGACCGCACCAACCGCCGGAACATCATCACCGCCGCCATCACCATCTGGTCCGGCATGACGGTGCTGTGCGGCTACGCGGCCAGCTTCGTGCAGCTGGCGCTGGCCCGCATCGGCGTTGGTATCGGTGAGGCCGGCTCCACCCCGCCATCACACTCCATTATTGCCGATCTGTTCCCGGCGGAGAGCCGTGGCACCGCCATGGGCGTGTTTGCGCTCGGCGTGAACATCGGCCTGTTGATCGCCTATCTCGCCGGCGGCTGGCTGTCGGAAAACTACGGCTGGCGGCTGACCTTCGTCATCGTCGGCGTGCCCGGCCTGCTGATCGCGGCCATCCTCTACTTCACCGTCGCCGAACCGCGCCGCGGCGGTGCCGAGCTGGCCGCGTCTAAGCCGCCCTCGTCACCGGACGAGCAGGGCGATGAAGCAAAGGCACCGGCTTTCCGGACCGTCGCCGGCCATATGTGGCGCGTTCGTTCCATCCGCCATCTCTGCCTCGGCTCGGCTCTGGCAGGCTTCATCGGCTACGGCTTCGTGCTCTGGATGCCGTCGTTTCTGGTCCGCTCACACGGCCTGTCGCCGACCGAAGTCGGGCTGATCCTGGCGTTGATGAGCGGTGTGGTCGGTTCCATGGGCACATTCACGGCGGGCAAACTGACGGACGTGCTCGCGCGCCGCGATATCCGCTGGCGCACCTGGGTGGTAGCGCTGGGCAAAGGCGGCTACGTGCCGTTCCTCGCTCTCGCTCTGTGGGTAGACGATCTCACCACGGCGCTGGTGCTCTACCTGATCCCGGCGTTTTTTGGTGGCTTCTATCTGGCACCGACCTTCTCGTTGATCCAGAGCCTGGTCTCGCTGCGCATGCGCGCGCTCGCCTCCAGCATCACGCTGTTCGTGCTGAACATCATCGGCATGGGCTTCGGGCCCCAACTGGTCGGCATCTTGAGCGATTACTTCGCCCCCGAGTACGGTCAGCACTCGCTGCGCATGGCGCTGATCGTGCTGAGCTTCCTGAACCTCTGGTGCGCCTACCACTACTTCACGGCCGGTCGCACGCTCGAGGTTGATCTCGACGAGGTCGCCAGCCAGGCTGATACCCCACCTGTGGAGAAAACCGCATGAAGACCGTCACCCTGATGCTGCTCGCCACCTTGCTCAGCGGCTGCGACCTGATCCCGTTCTCCAGCGGCGAGCTGTCGGGGAGCCTCACGGAACCGCCCGCGGACTGGACGGCGGTTGCCAGCGAGGACGTGATCGAGCTGGAAACCAACCCCGCAGAACCCTACTCGGTGAAGCTGTGGATCATCGGCCAGGGGGCGGATCTCTACGTGCACGCGGGCGCCAACCGGGCGACCTGGGTCGAGCACATCGAGCAGGACGACAACGTCCGTCTGCTCATTGGCGAGTCACTCTACGAGCTGCGTGCCGTTCGCGTCGAGAGCGCGGAAGAGTTTGCAGCCTTCGCCGCTGTCTACGAAGAGAAGTACGGCAATCGGCCTCGCAACGAGAACGTCAACGAGGCCTATCTGTTCAAGCTGCTGCCGCGCGGCTAGAAGCCTAGCAGCCGGGCGTAGCGGTCCCGGTGGAACGCCTGGTTGCCGTACAGAGACTCCAGCACCCGCGCCCGCTTCAGGTAGAAACCGGCATCGAACTCGTCCGTCATGCCGATGCCGCCATGAATCTGGATCAGCTGGTTGGACATCTGATGCAGGAAGTCACCCACCCGGGCCTTGGACAGCGAGCAGAGCTGCGCGGCGTCGTCTGATCCCGCATCGATCGCCTGCAGCGCAGCCTCCGCGCAGGAGCGAGCCAGCTCGAGCTGAGTGAAGAGCTCAGCCGCCCGGTGACCGAGCGCCTGGAAGGAACCGATCACCCGGCCGAACTGCTCACGGGTCTTCAGATATTCCAGGGTCATGTCGAACGCCTGAGCCGCAGTACCAAGCATCTCCGCGCCGAGGCCCGCGCGGGCTCGGTCGAGCGTCTGCTCCAGCAGCTCACCGCCCTGATCCGCTTCGCCCAGCAACGCGTCAGCTGTCACCTCGACCCCATCGAACTGCAGGTTTGCATAACCCCGACTGTCCACCGTCGCTAGCCGCTCGCGGCCGATCCCGACCGAATCAGCTGGCACCAGGAACAGGCTGATGCCGTCCATGGAAGGCGCCTGGCCGCTGGTCCGGGCTGAGACGACGAAGGTGGTGGCCGCCAGGCCCTCCACCACAAATGCCTTGCTGCCGGTCAGCTTGAAGCCGTCACCGCTCTTCTCAGCCGTCATGGCCGTAGTCGCCGGGGCGTGCCTGGGGCCTTCGTCGACGGCCAGCGTCAGGATCTCCGAGCCATCCACTATCTTCGGCAGCAGGCTCGACTTCTGGGCTTCGCTGCCGCCGAGCAGTACGGCTGAGGTACCGGCCAGGGCGGATGCAAACAGCGGCGAGGCGGTAAGCTGCCGGCCCAGCTCCTCCAGCACGACGCCAAAGGTCAGGTAGCCCAGGTCCGAGCCGCCGTAGGCTTCCGGGACCAGGATGCCCGTCCAGCCCATCTCGACCATGGACTCCCAGGTCGCCGGCGTAAATCCGGCCTCGGCGCCCGAATCGCGCATCTCCCGGAACTTCTGCACGGGTGCTTCGTCTCTCGCCCAGGCGCTGGCCTGGTCTCTGAGCATGGATTGTTCTTCTGTCAGTGCTGCCATGTGCTTAGCCCTTCTGCGTGGTCTCGGGCAGCCCGAGAATGTTCTTGGAGATGATGTTGTTCTGAACTTCGTACGACCCGCCGTAGATGGACATGGCCTTGCCGCCCAGCCACTCGCGCACGGTGCCGAGCTCGGTCTCGGTGAAGTTTTCACCTTCCCAGCCGAGCCCCTGTGAGCCCATGAGCTCCAGGGTGAGTTCGGCCTTGGTCTGCGCAACCATGGTGGCCGAGTTCTTCAGAATCGAAGCCGCTGCGCTGACCTCGACGTTGCCTTTGGCTTCTGCCGTAATGCGCGCGATGGTCAGGCCGTGGGCCTTCGCGTCCATCAGGTGCGTGGTCACCCGGGTGCGCAGATCGGCGTCCGCCAGGGTGCCGTCTTCGTTGGTGCCGACATAGTTCTTGGCCATTTCCTGAATCGGCGTCGGCTTGGCGCCGGAAGCCGCCGTGCGGTTGCCGGTCTGGCTCTGCCGCTCGTGCTGCAGCAGGCGCTTGACCACCGTCCAGCCTTCGTTCAGCGGCCCGAGCAGGTCACGCTTCTCGGAGATCGCATCGTTGAAGAAGGTCTCGCAGAACGGCGAGGCGCCGGCGATCAGCTTGATCGGCCGGGTTTCCACCCCTTCCTGATCCATCGGCAACATGACGAAGCTGATCCCGTCCCGCTTCGGCTTGTCGGGATCCGTACGCACCACGGCGCCACACCACTGAGAGATGTTCGCGCCTGAGGTCCAGATCTTCTGGCCGTTCAGAACGAAGTGGTCGCCGCTATCCACCGCCTTGGTCGACAGCGAAGCCAGGTCCGAGCCGGCATTGGGCTCAGACAGACCAAGGCACCAGCGCACCTGACCGCTGGCGATGCCAGGCAGGTGCCGCTCCTTCTGATCATCCGTTCCGTAGTCGAGCAGGGTCGGGCCGACCATGGTGATGCCCATGCCGGAGATCATGGAGATGTGGTTAAAAGCGCCCGCCTTGGTCAGCTCATCGTTGATGATGCGTGAGTGCGCCTGAGACAGGCCCGCACCGCCGTACTCTTTCGGCCAGGTGGGCGCGCCCCATCCCTGGCTGGCGAGGCGGTCGCGCCAGAGATCCATGTCCGCATCCAGGCTCGCTCTTTCTTCCGCCTCCATGCCGAGGCCCTTGCCTCGGAGCGACTCCGGAAAGTTGTCTGTAATCCAGGCGCGCGCTTCCTCGCGAAACGCATTCAGGTCATTGCTCATAGCTGTCTCTCGTTACTTCTAAACTGGTGTTCTACTCGCCGGTGAACTTCGGCGGCCGTTTCTCGATGAAGGAGGCAAAACCCTCTCGGGAATCTTTGCTGGCGACCAGCAGGCGCTGGTTCGTCCACTCGTACTCCGCGAAGGTGGCCTGATCCATATCCGCCGAGCGCTGCAGCATGCGGCGCAGGAGCGTGTAGGCAAGCGGTGGCCCGTCGGCAATCATCCGGGCATAAGCCGTCGCCTCGGTCATCAGGTCGTTATCGGCGACCACGCGGTTGGCCAGACCCCAGTCCAGGCAGGTCTGAGCGTCCAGCAGCTCGCCCGAGTACATCAGGTCATAGGCCTTACCCATGCCGACGATCTTCGGCAGCCAGTATGCCGCGCCGTAGTCCGAGGCCAGCCCGCGGCGGATGAAGATGGAGCCCATCCGTGCCGACTCGCCGAGTATCCGCACGTCGCAGCAGGTGGCAATGCCGAAGCCGGCACCTACAGCAGCACCGTTAACGGCGGCGATGATCGGCACCTCGCAGTTGGAGAAGGCTTCCACCGAGCGGGCCGAGGGCCCCTTCTGGTCAATGCGCGCCTTGCGGCTCGGCGTGCCGGAGCCCCGGCCGCCGCTACCCACGGCAGCGCCAGCGCAGAAGCCGCGGCCCGCGCCGGTCAGCAGCATGACGCGCACCTCGTCGTCGTTGCTGGCCCGGTCCAGCGCGTCAGACAATCCCTGGCTCACCCCTTCGCTGAGCGCGTTCATGCTATCGGGCTCATTCAGCGTGACGGTCAGCAGTCCATCATCAAGCTCGATCAGTACGGAATCCGACATCCTATCCCCATAGAACTGAATTGAAATTCAACTTCCTACTTTAACCGGCATACAATCGAGGCATCAACAGAGCTTAGAGGAGGCCTGCGCGTGGCAGACCGATCGAAAATTCCTGTGCCCAAACCGACCCCGGAGACGGAGCACTTCTGGGCGGGTGCAAAAGCCGGTCAGCTGAAGCTGCAGCGCTGTAACGACTGCCACACCGTCTACTTTCCGCCCCGACCGTTCTGCCCGAGCTGCATCTCCAGAAACGTGGAAGTGTTCGATGCTTCAGGCAAGGGGAAGCTCTACAGCTACGTGATCAACCAGCGGGAGCACCCCGCGCACGACGGCCCCTACTCGATTGCCGTGGTCGAGCTCGATGAAGGGCCGCGGATGATGACCAACATCGTCAACTGCGAGCAGACGCCAGAGGCGCTGCAGCTCGACATGCCGGTGGAGGTGACATTCGAGGAAATCACCGACGAGATCAGCCTGCCCTATTTCCAGCCAGAAGGAGCGAGCCAGTGAAGCCAGGCAGCATTGCAATCGTCGGCGCCGCAGAGACCACCGAGCTCGGAAAGATTCCGGATCTGGCGCAGATCCAGCTGCACGCGGACGCGGCCATCAACGCCATGAACGACGCCGGGCTGAAACCGTCCGACATCGACGGCGTCGCAACGGCAGGCGAATCGCCCACCGGCATCGCCCACTACCTCGGCATCACGCCGAAGTGGGTGGACGGCACCGCGGTGGGCGGCTGCTCGTTCATGCTGCATGTCCGACACGCCGCAGCAGCCATCAACGAGGGGCTCTGCGAGACGGTGCTGATCACCCATGGTGAGAGCGGCCGCTCCCAGGTCGGGCGCGGTCGGTTTGCACCGGCCATGGCCAGCCTGCAGGGCCAGTTCGAAGCGCCCTACTGCTCAATGGGTCCGCCCACCACCTTCACCATCCCGTTCCTGCGTTACATGAAGGAAACGGGCACCACCCTCGAGCAGCTGGCCAGCGTCGCCGTGGTGCAACGCGAGTGGGCAGGCATGAACCCGCGCGCATCGTTCCGCGATCCGATCAGCATCGAGGACGTCATGACCGCCAGGATGATCGCCTACCCGTTCACGCTGCTGGAGTGCTGCCTGGTCACGGACGGCGGCGGCGCCCTGATCCTCACCAGCGCCGAACGGGCCAGGGATTTTCCGCAGAATCCGGTTTACATCATCGGTACCGGTGAAAGCACGGAGACACCCATGGTCAGCCAGATGGAGGACATGACCACTTCCAGAGCATTCCGAGTCTCCGGGCAGAAGGCGTTCGGGGAAGCCGGCATCAGCCACGCCGACGTGGATCACCTGATGATCTACGACGCATTCGCGCACCTGCCGATTTACGGCCTGGAAGATCTCGGTTTCTGCGAGCGTGGCGAAGCCGGCTCTTTCATCGAGGCGGGCAACACGGCGCCCGGCGGCAAGCTGCCGTTGAATACCAACGGCGGCGGCTTGAGCTACATGCACTCAGGCATGTACGGCATGTACGCGCTGCAGGAGTCGGTGCGGCAGATGCGCGGGATTGCGCCGGCACAGGTCGACGGCGCGCAGATCTCAGTCTGTCACGGCGTGGGTGGCATGTTCGCCGCCTCAGGCACGGTCATCATGTCGAACCAGGCCCCCTGACCCGACGAGCTGAGGAAGCGGCCTCCGACGCCGCTTCCTGCCCTTCCACCGCGCGCCGATTCAGCTCGGCACGGATTTCGGCATGACGCTGCCGGTTCAGGTCATAGGGCCAGAACACCCAGAGGGAAATCGCAACCATGACGATGATCGCCACGTAGATCATCCCGAAGTCGAACAGCACCGAGTCGGGCACCTCCCCGGGTTTCGAGTTCACCGGGAAGTTCACGATGTCGAGCGCGAAGCCGGCAATCAGATTACCCACCGCACCTGTGCACTTCAGAGCGAAGTTGTGACTGCCGAAGTACACGCCTTCCTGGCGCTTACCGTGCTTGAGTTCATGCTCGTCCGCAATGTCGCCCATCATGGAGCCGGCGCTGGCGCCAGCGTGGAGGATGCCGAAGTAGCTGAGCACCGCCATGAACACGATGATCGGTACCAGGATGGCCTGATCTTCGGGCATCCATCCCAGCATCTTCAGCGCAACAGGTACCGTGCCCACCAGGGAAGCAAGCACCACGCCGACAATCAGAGTCATCCGCTTGTCGAAGATACGGTGAAACAAGCCAAGCGCAGCGAGGCCGAGCAGCCCCCCGACAATGCCGCCGTACTGAGCAAACTCGATGCCGCTGGTTTCCAGCTCCCAGAAGAAGGTGTAGACGTGCATCGACAGCGCGCCGTGCACGCCCGCGTAGATCATGAACACCAGCGAGCCCCAGAACAACGCCGAGAACGCCGGCGTCTTCAACGCGTCGTAAAGATCGCGATAGACCTGCTTCAGGCTGAACGGCGGATGGTCGGCGCCTGTCTGGGTGAGGTGAGGAATCACCGAGGTGGTGCCCCAGGTACTGATCATCATCATCACCGTCATGGTCGTCGCGGACAGCAGCGCGTAGCGGAAGTACGGCTCCCGCTCCAGCTGCGGTGAGCTGTTCTCCGCGGTTTCCACGAAGAAGAAATTCCAGGCCAGCACCACCACGATCAGGCTGGCCATCATGCCGAACGCGGTTCGCAGCGCAACGATCTGAGTACGCTCCTGATAGTCGAGGGACATCTCCGCACCGAGAGACAGATAAGGCACGTGAAAAAAGGTCAGCGCGGTGCGACTGAGCACGGCGAAGGTGGTGAACCAGAGAAACAGCTGAAACTCGGAGAGCCCGTCCGGCGGCCAGAACAGAAAGTAGTAAGTTACGCCAAGCGGAATGGCCCCGAAGTACATGAACAGATGCCGGCGCCCGAGCCGGTGCCGGAAGCCATCTGACCAGGACCCGACAGCCGGATCGGTGATGGCATCAGCGGCTACGGCGATAAAGACCGCGATGCCTGAGTAGGTGCCGGACAGGCCGAGCACCTGATTGTAGTAGAGCAGCAGCAGCGTGCCGAACCCGAAGTTCTTGATGGACTCCGCAGCCTGGCCAAGACCGTAGAAAGACTTGACCCGCCAACCGATGGAGGCGCTGGTCATCCGTGCCTGTTGCCCCCGGCGGCTATCTCCACGATCAGAACTCGAGGCCAGCCGGCACGCCGGTGGTTTCCACCGCCTGCAGCGCCGTCATCAGCTCCTTCGCCCGTTCCTGCTTCTCAGGCTTGTTATCGCCGCCGAAGCCGAAGCCCATCTGCGAGGCGTACTCGCGCTGGCTGCGAACAAACTCGGGGTACTCGTCGTAGGTGCAGGTCTGGGCAAGCTTCAGCAGGTCGTCCTCGGTGATGATGTCCTGCATTTCCTGCCAACGGCCATCCAGCGACAGCTTGTGCAGGCGCATGCCCAGATCCTCCAGATCGTGCATGCGCAGCACATGGTGGTAGCTGCGCGTCGAGCCATAAAACGATAACGGCTTCCGGTACTGATCCAGCGACCGGCTGATCTGCTCGTCGTTCTCGCCCAGCGCCAGATAGCCGCTGGAAGCGATATCAATGTCATCCCAGGTGCGGCCGGAACGCTCCAGGCCGATCTTCACGTTCGGCAGCAGCGTCTCCCGCATGTACTTGTCCGTCATGATGCCGCCATGGGGCAGCACCCCGTCAGCCACCTCGCCGGCGACCCGGGCCATGGCGGGGCCGACCACGGCCAGATAGATCTTCGGCTTCGGAAAGTCGATGGGGCCCGGATTGAAGTTCGGGGTCATCAGCGTGTAGCGGTACTCCTTGCCGATGAACTCCGCCGGCGCGCCATCCTGCCAGGAGGCCCAGATCGCCTTCATCATCTGGATGTACTCTTTCATCCGCGGCGCCGCAGCACTCCAGCTGCCGCCGAAGCGTCGCTCGTTGTGCCCTTTCACCTGCGAACCCAGGCCGATGTGGAAGCGACCCTTCGACAGGCGCTGGATGTCCCAGGCTTCCATGGCCAGCACCATCGGGCTGCGCGGGAAGGCGATGGTCACGGAGGTCTGCAGCTCTATCTTCTCGGTCGCGTTGGCGGCCAGCGTCATGGTGAGAATGGAGTCGTGCGACAACTCACCGCACGTCACCATGTCGTAGCCGTTCTCCTCCGCCTTGACCGCCTGCGGGCCCGCATCCTCCGGCCAGCCGCCGATGCCTGTGATCAGCTTCATCCGCTCTCCCCCTCGATTTCGTTAGCCGTTGCGGCTGCTTTGCATTCCCTTCCAGTGCCTTACAATGACCGAATCCGGCAGCAAAACCAAATGCCGATTCAAATACTGACAGCGACGTCGAGATGAGCCACTCCCAGATAGCCGGTTCCGCCCCCCAGAGCCTGGCGGATGATTCGAAACGAGAGATCTGGGACCTGCGCTGGGTCCGAGAACCGCAACAGGATCGCAGCGCCAGGACCCGATCCCAGCTGCTGGACGCTACCGAAGCGATTCTCGACAAGGAGGGCATCGACGGGCTCACCATCACCAAGGTCGCCAGAGAGGCCGGCTGCTCGGTGGGCAGCCTCTACCATCACTTCCAGGACAAGCAGACCATCGTCTACGCGGTGCTCGATCGGCTCTCGCACGAGGTGTTGCTGACCGCTGAAGAGGGGCTGGAGCTCAGCCGCTGGGAAGGCGTGCCGCTGATGGGTGTGCTCGAAGGCTACATGCGCTACTCCCTGAAGCGCGCCAAGCGCCTGCCCGGCGTGAACCAGGCGCAACGGGTTCTGGCCCTGCAGGATCCGGCCATCGAGGCTCGGATGACCGAGTCGTACGACAAGATCCGCTCGATGATTCTGCAGCTCCTGAAACCGAGGCTTACGGAGATCAACCACCCCAACCCGACGCTGGCGATCAAGGTGGTGCTGTCTACCCTGCGCGCGGCGCTGAATCAGCGCAGCCAATCCTACGTGCGCGGCGCCCGCGCGGCAGATCCGAAGCAGAGCGACGAGTCCTTCGTGCAGGAGATGCTGCGGATGTCCGCCGCCTATCTCGGCATCGAGGACAGCTGATACCGGCCACGGGAGGGCCGTCATGGCAGAGATCAAGCTCTTCGAACTGGGGCCTACCCGCTCCGCTCGGGCCCGCTGGGCGCTGCTCGAAGCCGGCCTGCCGTTCGAGTCCATCGGCAACGACGTGAGCATCATCGGCAGCGATCAGCTCCTCGCCGTACATCCCCTGGGCAAGCTGCCGGCCGCAATCATCGACGGCAAGCCGCTGTTCGAATCTGCTGCGATCCTGACCGCCGTTGCCGATCTGGCGCCGGAGAAGCGCCTCATCGCCGCACCGGGCAGCTGGTCCCGCTACCTGCACTACCAGTGGCTGTCGTTCGTGCAATCGGAGATGGAGGCGTTCCTGCAGTCCACCGAGGTGAACAGCATCGACTTCATCATCCCCGAGTCAGAGCACGTCCCCGACATCAAGGCGCAGAACGACGCCTTCTTCACTAAAGGCGCCGGCGTGTTGAACGAGGTGCTGGGCCGTTCTGACTACCTGGTGGACGATCGCTTCAGCGTCACCGACATCTACGCGGCCTACGCCGTGAACTGGGGGCAGGAGCAGGGGTTGATCGATGCCTTCCCGAACCTGCTGGCGTACCAGGACCGGCTGCTCGAGCGCGAGCACTGCCCTCTGCATCGACACGGCTGACTATCCCGCTAATCGATCCAGCCAGTACTGGTTGAGCTGCCAGATGGCCTTCTCGAAGATCGAGAGCCTGCCCTGGGTGGTGAGCGCCCCGTGCAGGCCCCGCCAGGGCCCTTCGTTGGCCGCAATGTCCTCCAGATGGATCACCGAAACCAGCTCGCCGATCTCCTTCTTCTCGTCAGCACTGAGCGAGCCGGCCACTTCCGCCGGCAGCAGCACGTGAATCTTCAGATCCATGGCGTCGTGACCGCGAGGCTCCAGCTGGTACCAGACGCCGTTGTGCGGGGTCGCTGCAAACAGAAAGTTCGGCAGGATGGCGGCAGCAAACAAACCCTTTCGCTGCGCCGCGTTCAGATCCGGGAAGACGCTCTCCTCTTCCGGAACCTCGTCCACGCCGGGCATCCAAAGGAACGACCAGGGCTGCCCGTCGTTGTCCGGCACGCTCGACTGCCGGGACGGATAAACTGGCTCCAGCGTCTCCTTGTGCGTGCCGATGTGGTGGTACGCCTCCATGAAGTTCTCGACCAGGATCTTCCAGTTCCAGGGGCTGTCGAAGACCACCGTCTCGGCCACCACCAGGTCGCCGAAGTGGTAGTTACCCACCAGCTGATCGAGCCCCGTCAGCCGCGGCGCCAGCGGCTGGGCGTGCGCATCCAGGTTGACGAAGATGAAGCCTTCCCAGACCTCCAGCGCCAGGGCTGGCAGCCGGCAGCTGCGCTCATCAAAGTCTTCCACCTGCTCCATCATGGGCGCCCCGCGCAGCCGTCCGTCCAGCTCGTAGACCCACTTGTGATAAGGACAAGTCAGGCGGTTGGCATTGCCCGCACCTTCCACCACCGGCATGCCGCGATGCACGCACACCCGGGAGAGCGCGTGCAGCTCACCTTCCCGGTCACGGGTGATGACGATCGGCTGGGCGATCAGGTCCACACACATGAAGTCGCCGGGCTCTGCCACCTGATCCGCCCGGCCAACGCAGATCCACTCCCGATTGAAGATGCCATCGATCTCCGCTTCGAAGACTGTGGGATCCGTGTATGCCTTCGGCGGCAGGGTCCAGGCTCGAGCAAGCGGTGCCCGCACCCGGTCGATCTCCGCCGCCTCCATCAGCTCGGTCAGTTCGATCAGCTTCCCCATCTTTCAGCCCCCAATAATTATCAGCCCAAAATATCTATCAATTGATAGATATTAGGCTACGATAGGACCATGGCAGGGTCAACGACGCAAAATCCAGCGACGCGACGCCGGGTCGGCAGGCCTCGCGCTCGCCCTCAGGAAGGGGAACAGCCCACCGAGGAAGCGATCCTCGAAGCAGCGCGAGGTCTGTTCAGCACCCAGGGCTTTGCCGCCACTTCCACCCGCCAGATCGCGGAGGCTGCCGGGATTCGCCAGCCCACCCTGTTCCACTACTTTCCGAGCAAAAAGGCCATTCTCAAGGCCATCATCGATCTGGCCATGAGCCCGGAGCTGGTCTTCATAGAGGCGGAATCATCCCGGGACCAGGGAGCCGACATCGCGCTGTTCCGCTACGCCCGCTTCGTCTACGCGAACCTGGCGACCAACCCCAACGTGCTGGGCAGCCCGCTGCAGTTTCCGGAAACCAGCGGCGATGACTTCCCCGAGTTCTGGGCGGCCTACGACAGGATCTACAACACGCTGAAGCAGCACATCAGAGCGGGCATCAGGACTGACCTGTTTGCGGACGTCAGCGTGGAAGCTGCCGCGGAGCAGCTGTTTGCGCTCATCGAGGCGCCCCTCGGCCGGCCGAAGCAGAAGATGGCTCAGGCCAGGAAAACGGCTGAGCAAGCAGCAACGCTGACGCTGAAAGCTCTGCTCAAAGACACCCGCCGCATCGACTCGATCGTCAGCGAAGCCGGCCCGCTGGAAATCTGAGCTCGACCCTCTGCTACCATCGGTGCATCCATGAGATGAGGGAGGGATCATGAATCAGGATCTGGATGCCAGCTCCGGCAAGCACCTGCGCGGTAAGTACGCCATCGTCGGTGTCGGCGAGACCGGCTACACCCGCGGCAACGATTGCACCACGCGCGCGCTCGGTACCCGGGCGGTGAGAGCGGCCGTGGAAGATGCCGGGCTCAGCATGGGCGACGTGGACGGCATGCTTTCCTACAGCTACAACGACTCCACCCCCTCCCCCGTCATCGCTGGCGATCTCGGCATCCGCCTCAACTTTCACATGGACGTTTACGGCGGTGGCTCCAGCATCGAGGCGCTGGTCGGCATCGCCATGGGGGTGATCGAAGTCGGCATGTGCAAGACCGTGGTGATCTACCGGGCGATGAACGGTTACACCCAGGTTCGGATCGGCGGCACCGGTCGGCGGGGCGGCGGCGCCCTCTCCGGCGCTGCGCTGCATGGCGCCGGCGGTGGCCTGACCAGCGCCGGGCAGATGTTCTGCCAGACCTTCATGCGCCACATGTACGACTACGGCACCACGCCGGAGCAAGTGGCCCACGTGAAGGTCATCCACTCCGAGCATGCCTCCAACAACCCGAAGGCTTACTACAAGGAGCGGGTCACGGTAGACGACGTGCTGTCCAGCCGCATGATCGTCAAACCTCTGCACCTGCTCGACTGCTGTGTGGAAACCGACAACGGCACGGCCATCGTCGTCACCCGTGCCGACCGGGCGAAAGACTGCCGGCACACGCCGGCGGTGATTCAGTCCGTGGTCGGTCGCTGCTGCAAACCGCGGGCGGACATGCACTACCAGTCCGGTCCCATCTCCACCGTCGCCGGCCACTACGCCAAGGACATTCTCTGGCCAAACGCGGGCGTCGGCCCTGAGGACATCCAGGTGACCGGTTCCTACGATGCCTTCACCTTCACCACCATGCTGCAGCTGGAGGACTACGGCTTCTGCGCCAAAGGTGAGGGAGGCGATTACGTCAGTTCCGGCGCCATGCGCCTCGGCGGCGAGCGCCCGAACAACACCAGCGGCGGTCACCTCTGCGAGGGTTATACCCACGGTATAAACATGGTGATCGAAAACGTCCGCCAGCTCCGCCACGACGTGGACGACAGCTGCCCAATCGGTCCGGATGGCAAGCGGCAACACACCTACGACTACTCGGAAGGCGGCTGCCGGCAGGTGAAGGATGTGGAGCTCAGCGCCAACATGGGCTGGGGCACGCCGGGCATGGGCTCGGCCATGGTCATGGCAAGGGGGGCTTGAGCATGCCGCTGACAGGAGAATATCTGGGGATGCGCGTCCACGTGGACGAGCTGGACCAGGAGAACCACGCCTTCTTCGGCTGGTGCGGGCGCCACGAGCTGCGCGTGCAGCAGTGCTCGAGCTGCGGCCTGATGCGGGTGCCACCCACCACCGCCTGCCCGTTCTGCGCGCACGAGGATTCCACCTGGGAGCCGGTGTCCGGACGCGGCACCGTCTATTCCTACGGCGAGGTGCACCATGCCATCCAGCCCGTGTTCCGGGAGTTCGCGCCTTATCTCCTGCTGCTCGTAGAGCTGGATGAGCAGCGCAACGAGCCGGCAGAGTTCGATGGCCTGCGCCTGCAGGCCAACCTGGCAACGGCTGAAGGCGAGCTGGCCCCACCGGAGCTGGTTCGTTCCGTGGGCATCGGCACGCGCGTGCGGGTGGTGTTCAGGGACATCGGCGATGGCATCGCCATGCCGTTATGGACCGTCGACGAGGAAGCGGAGCAGCCGGAGAATCCCTGGCGCTACCCGATCGAGTAAAAGAGGGAGCAAAAAGAAAGCGGGTGCCTGGCACCCGCTTTCTGTTATCGACGCACCTGCTCAGCAGGTGCTTGAGGCTACACGCGCTCGATAATGATGGCCGGGGCCATGCCGCCGCCGGTGCACATGGTGATCAGCGCCGTGTTCAGATCCCGGCGCTCCAGCTCGTCCAGCGCGGTGCCAATCAGGATGGAACCGGTTGCGCCGATCGGGTGACCCAGGGCCATGGCGCCGCCGTTGACGTTGACGATCTCCGGATCCAGCTCCAGATCGCGGATGAACTTGGCTGCCACTACCGAGAAGGCCTCGTTCACCTCGAACAGATCGATGTCGCTGGTGGTCATGCCGGCACGGGCCAGCACTTTCTTCGCCGCGGGCACCGGCTCGTTCAGCATCAGGGTCGGATCACCGCCGACGGTGGCGATGCACTTGATCCGTGCCCGTGGCTTCCAGCCCACCTTGTCGGCGTACTCTTTGCTGGAGAGCACCAGCGCCGCCGCGCCATCGACAACGCCGGAGCTGTTGCCGGCGTGATGCACGTGATTGATCTTCAGATCCGGGTAAGCCCGTTTCACCAGCTGCTCGAAGGTCTCGCCGGTATCGTCGATGGGTGCCGGCATGAACTGATCGAACACCGTCTTCAGCTCCGCCAGGCTCTCCATGGTGGTGCCCGGACGCGGAAACTCTTCCCGATCCAGGGCCACGGTGCCGTCGTCGTTGGTCACTGCAAACAGGCTCTTGTCGAAGTGGCCATTGTCGAGCGCGTGCTTGGCCCGCTTCTGGCTCTCCACCGCCAGCGCGTCCACATCCTCCCGGCTGAAGCCTTCCAGCGTCGCGATCATGTCCGCGCAGATGCCCTGATGCGGCTGCGGGTGCTGATCCCGCAGGTGCAGGTTGCCGCCGTCCACCGTCCGGTTGTTGGTCGGGTTGGTCAGGGTCGCGGTGTAAGACATCATCTCGACGCCACCGGCGATGCAGAGGTCGTCCATGCCGCTCATGACGTTGGCTGCCGCCAGGTTCACCGAGGTGATGCCCGAGCCGCAGAAGCGGTCCAGCGTGACCGCCGATGCCTTGGTGGACCAGCCCGCATCGAGCACGCCCATGCGGCCCACGCAGGCGCCCTGGTAACCGACCTGGGAGCTGCAGCCGATGACAACGTCATCCACGTCTTCCGTGTTCAGATCGTTCCGTGACTCGACCTGCTCCAGCACTTTGGCGAGCAGGCGGCCCGGGTGAAAGTGGGACAGGGAACCTTTTCCTGCCTTGCCGATGCCGCGTGGGGTGCGCACCGCGTCGATGATGTAGGCGTCCGCCATCTCTCTCTATCTCCTGTGTAACTCTGAATGCCGATTCGGAAACCAGCCAGACTACCTCAATTGGTTAGCCCGTTCACTCGCCCAGCGTGGCCGACAACCGCTCGGTCGCCGCCAGGTAATCCTCCATGAATTCCCGGACCACGGTCCGGGAGTCCTGTATGTCGTTCATGAGCCCGACCCCCTGGCCGACGAAAAACGTCGCCAGGCTGCGGGCACCCTGATGCCCGCCCTCCGCAAGCTTGGTCACCCTGCCCAACGCCGGCTCGCTGACCAGGGACATCAGCGGCATCGGCAGCGGCTCCGGCGCCTCCTCGTTCTCCCAGGCATCGGTCCAGGCGGAGCGCAGCTGCCGCGAGTACTTGCCGGTCCGATACTTGGAGCGCACGGTCTGCCGGGACGTGGCCTGGGTGTACTTCTCTTTCACCACCGGCGAGGTCTCCGCTTCCGTGGTGGTCAGCCACATGGAGCCGGTCCAGGCGCCATGCGCGCCCATGGCCATGCAGGCGGCCATCTGCCGGCCCTGAACAATGCCGCCGGCAGCCAGAACGCAGACGTTCGAGTCCTGCACCGCTTCTACCACCTCGGGGACCAGCACCATCGTGCTCACCTCGCCGCAGTGCCCGCCCGCTTCGGTGCCGGCCACCACCAGAATGTCCACGCCAGCCTCCACCTGCTTGATGGCATGCTCCTTGGCGCCCACCAGCGCAGCCGTAGCCACGCCGCGTTCCTTGCCCATCTCCAGCATGTACCGGGGCGGCACGCCGAGGGCGTTGGCAATCAGCTTGATCGGGTGCGAGAAGGCCACGTCGATGATGTTGGTGGCCTTGTTCTCGGTGAGGAAGCCGCTGGCAACGCCCGCACGTGCGCTTTCGTAGAGATCGCCCGCATCGATGTCGTGCTGAGCGAGCACGTTGATGGCGTAATCCCGGTGCTCATCCGGCACCCGGGCCTTCAGCGACTCGCCGGTGTCCTCATCCGTGGCGGCCAGCGAGGTAGGCGCAATCAGATCGACCCCATAGGGCATGCCGTCGATGTGCTCGTCGATCCAGTTCAGCTCGATCTCGAGCTGCTCGGCGCTGTAGCCTGCGGCACCCAGCACGCCCATGCCGCCGGCTTTCGACACCTCCACCACCACGTCACGACAGTGGGTAAACGCCAGCAGCGGAAACTCGATTCCGAGCAGATCGCAAATGGGAGATTTCATTGATTCCCTCCTTGGCCGACCTTTACCAGGCAGGCGGAAACTTGGTTTACTTGTTCGAAAGTACCACGATCCCAGCAACAAGCACGACCTGGCGCAGCGCCGTCCATGACGATCAAATCTTTCCTCTACGATCACTTCGTCTCCGGGCGCTACGACAAGACGCTGGCCGAGGTGACCGACGACTTCCGTAAGATCCTCCTGCAGCGAATGGCCATTCAACCCGGCGCAACGGTTCTGGACCTCGGCTGCGGTACCGGCCTGAACCAGCCCCACCTGGCCGCCGCCGTCGGCGCCGAGGGCAGGATCATCGGCGTTGATGCGTCCTCGCAGATGCTCGAACAGGCTCGTCAACGTGCCGCAGAAGGCGGCTACGCCGAGCGGCTCACCCTCATCCAGGGCGATGCACGGCAGTTGGAAACACTGGTCGACGCAGCTCCGGACGCCGTCGTCGCAACGCTCATCTTCAGCGTGGTGCCTGCCTGGCGGGCGGTGTTCCAGAAGTCCTATGACCTGCTCAAGCCCGGCGGGCGCTACGGCGTGATGGACAACTACTGGCCAAGCCCGTCGCTGCGGCTCTGGTTCCTGAGCTGGACGTTTGCGGCGGATGCCAAGCGACCCGGCTTCGAACCGCTTTCCCAGCAGGCCGAGGCGTTCAACCTCGAGTACCACCCACCGGATTCAGACGTCCAGTTTTACGTGGCGTACGGAACCAAGCCGGGCTGATCAGCCATCGGGCGCCAGACAACCGACTAAAGACAAGGAGAGAAACATGGGACCACTGAACGGCGTAAGAGTCATCGAGCTGCAGGGCATCGGCCCGGGCCCCTTCTGCGGCATGATGCTCGCGGATATGGGCGCAGAGATCATCCGTATCGACCGCGCCGGCTCCGTCGGCCGCAAGGCGCCGGTCGCCGACGTGCTGGCCCGGGGCAGAAAGAGCATCGGCGTCGATCTGAAGAATCCGGACGGGGTGGAAACGGTGCTGAAGCTCATCGAGACCGCCGACGTGCTGGTTGAGGGCTTCCGGCCGGGTGTCACCGAGCGTCTCGGGCTCGGCCCGGCGGTCTGCCTGGCCAGAAACCCGAAGCTGGTCTACGGGCGGATGACCGGTTGGGGCCAGACCGGCTCCATGGCGCCTGCCGCCGGTCATGACATCAACTACATCTCCCTCTCCGGCGCTCTGCACGGGATCGGCGAGCAGGGCGGCAAGCCGGTGCCGCCGCTGAATCTGGTCGGCGACTTCGGCGGCGGCGGCATGCTGCTCGCGTTTGGCATCGCCGCGGCGCTGGTCGAGGTCGGCAAGAGCGGTGAGGGTCAGGTGATCGACGCGGCGATGACGGACGGCTCGGCGCTGCTGATGAACGCCATCTTCGGCATGATGAACACGGGCGCCTGGCAACCGGAGCGCGGCACCAACCTGCTGGACACCGGCGCGCACTTCTACGGCACCTTCGAGACCAGCGACGGCAAGCACATCTCCATCGGCTCCATCGAGCCGCAGTTCTACGCTCTGCTGCTCGAGAAGACCGGCCTGAAAGACGATCCGCGCTTTCAGGCGCAGATGGACAGAGCGCTCTGGCCGGAGCTGAAAGCAGAGCTGACGAAGGTCTTCATGGCAAAAACCCGGGACGAGTGGGACGAGATCATGCTTGGCACCGACATCTGCTACGCGCCCGTGCTCGATCTGACGGACGCCGCCGCGCACCCGCACAACCGGGAGCGGCAGACCTTCGTGGAATCAGCGGGCATTACTCAGGCCGCGCCCGCTCCGAGATTCTCCCGCACCGAGCCGGAGCTGCCTTCTGCGCCCGTCGCCCCTGGCGCGCAGACGGATCAGGTGCTGAAAGAGGCGGGGATCGACGAGGCAGAGATCTCGGCGCTCAGAGAGTCCGGCGCCATCGCCTGACAGAACCTCTGCAGCTCAGAGGAGCTTTTCTTCCAGGTCGTCCCCACCTCTGGGGACGGCGCCGAGGCCCCTGATCCCGAAGCCGCCGTCATGGTTCAGAACCGCGCCGGTCGAGGGCACATTGTCTTTGCGCGATGAGAAAAACACGTAGCCGCCGGCGTATTCGGCCGGCGTCGGCATCTGCCCCAGCGGCACGAAGCCGGCCGCGTTCTGGCTCATGGACTCGCCGGGGAACCTGCGCGCCTCCATGCCGAGGCTGGCCGGCCCTTTGAGGCTGGTGGAGATGGCACCCGGCGCCACCCCGTTGACCCTGACGTGCGGCGCCAGCTCGAAGGCGAGCTGGCGGATCATGCCGACCACCGCGTGCTTGGTGCCGGTGTAGAGCATGCCGCCACCGGAGGGCCAGAAGCCGGCGTTGGAGACGGTGAAGGTCATCGAGCCTTTGCTGGCCACCAGCGGCTTCAAAGCCGCCTTCGCCAGCATCATGTAGCCCAGCACGTTGACCTGAAACAGCTCATCGAAGGTGTCGGCCAGCTTGTCCGCCGGCAGGTCGACCAGAGTGACGTTGTAGTCCCAGATACCGGCGTTACCGATGGCCGCATCGAGACCACCGAAGCGATCAACGGCCGCGGCAACCGCCGCCTCGTTGTCGGCGAAGGAGCGGACGTCGCCGGTCCTGCAGACGACTCTATCGCCATGCTGCTCCTCGAGCGCCGCACAGCCTTCCGCCGAGCGATCGAGCACGGCGACGTTGGCGCCTTCATCGATGAACCGGTCGACGATGGCCGCACCCAGGCCGGAAGCACCGCCGGTGATGAGGGCAGTCTGCCCGTCCAGCGCCCCCATCAGAACAGGTTGCTCATGTTCTGGGCGAGGATCACGGTCTGCTCCAGGAAGATGTGGCGTCGCGCCAGCATGAGCTCGCCGTCCACCCGCCGCAGCAAATCTTCCCGGCGGCCGATCCAGCTGTCCTCTTCGCTGTTCAGCCGCGTTCGGTACAGCTGGAAGTTGCAGGTGGTGAGAATCTCGTCCCCATCGATGCGGAGAATCCGCACGTTGGTGACCATCCGCCGGGTTCGCGAAGGCGGATCTTCTGCCCAGGCCCGGCCTGCGCTGAGACGCTGAATACGCAGCCCAAGGGTGTTCTTGTCGTCATCGAAGAACGCCATGCCACCCTCTTTCGTGAACTCCCGAGCCACCTCCTTCGCGGTGGTGGTGCGGCGTATCGGCATCCAGTAGTGAATGTCGTCGGTGAGCAGCGCAAACCACTCGTCGAGCTTCTTCTCGTCCAGAAGCGCCCCTTCCCGGTAGAGAAACTCCTCCGCTTCGAAGGTGAGCAGCATGCGCTCCTGCAGGCTGAGGTCTTCGAACGCCGCCATCACACCACACCCTTGGGCGGCTTCGAGTGGTTGGCGATGAGGTCTTCCCAGCTCTCCGCCAGCATCCACTCCTGCCAGGACTGGTAGGTCCAGCGTTGACCGTGCTCGTTCACAACCGTTTCGATCCGCGACTGGCCGGAGTCGTCTTCGAGCATCTCATCGTGGCCCTTGCCCATGGCGAAGTTGAGCGGGCGTTTGCGGGTTACCGCACCCATGGCGCCGCGGGTGGAATGGCTCCAGTTTTCGCCGTCATCCTGCTCGAGCAGGCCCGCCGGTCCGAAGATGTGGTTCGCCTGAAACATGGTCATCCGGCGGGTTTCTTCCGAGGCGTCCTCATGCATGAAGGTGAACCACCAGAGCTCTGTTTCGTAGGGCCCTCTGGGTATGCGCAGGCAGATCTGGTTGGTCAGTGCCACCCAGAGGTTCGGGAAGATGTTCGGGTGGCCGAAAGATCGATAACCAACCGGGCCCAGGGCTTCCCGCATGGCAGGATCCGTTCTGCGGATGGCGTTGATGTCGTACCACTGCGGGTGCTCTTTGTCGCCGGCCGCCAACCGCGCATCAAACTCTGCCTGCTCCTCCTCGGAGATGCCGGGGCCGCCGATACCGTGCCCGTACTCGCCGAGGATCACCATCTGGTGATCGGGCGCCATACCTTCCTCGGACAGCAGCCCGACCCGAAGCGCCGAACCGTGACTCACCTTGACGTGATACCAGTCGTAGAGGTTGTCGACCGCCAGCTTCCAGTTGCACTTGATGCGATTCTTCTGCACGCCGTCGAGCGCCTGGAGTTTGCCTTTGGAGGCGAGCATATCGATGCCGACCCGACCGACCCAGCCGAGGTAATCCGGCAGCGCCGGCGCGGCGGGATCCATGGTGGCGAAGACGAAGCCTTTATAGCTCTCCACCTTGGCGGCACGGCCCAGCCCCCAGGCTTCCTTATCGATGTCGTTCCGGTAGAACTTCTCTTCCCCCGGCATGCCGATCAGCTTGCCGGTCAGATCGAAGTTCCAGCCATGGTAAGAGCAGAGGAAGCTGTTGGCCTTGCCGATCTCCGCCCGGCACACCGTGTTCCCGCGGTGCGGGCAGGAGTTGAGCAGCACCTGGATGCCGCCGTCTCTGTCCCGAACCACGATTACCTCATCCTCGCCGATGAAGTTCATGAAGAAATCACCCGGTTCCGGAATCTGCGTCTCGTGACACATGAAGTTCCAGGCTCGGGCGAAGATCTTCTCCAGCTCTTCCTGGTAGATCGCCGGATCGGTGAAGATCCGTCGATCCAGCACCCCGTTGTCTACGTCGTACCAGGGCTGACTTGCTGACGTGGTTGATGGTTCGGCCATCGCTCCCCTCCCGAGTTCGTCCCGACCAGGGCCCTCAATCGTCGGACCCACACCCCTTGGTTACCTGTGAGACCTTCTGCATCAGCGACATCTGCGCTTCCGGATCCAGCTCCGGTGGCTGCTGTTGCGTCATCATGGCCAGCGCCACGGCCTGTTCCTGGTCGGACATGATCGCATCTGCCGTCGCCTGCCCGCAGCGGCAGTTCTCCGGCGTGTCGGCGTTGGTTCTGAGACAGAAATCCTCCAGCGAATCGTAGGACTCCTGGGCCAGAGCGCCTACGGCGAAGGCGGCGAGCAGCAGCGACGACAGCGTTCTCAGCATCGATCAATCCCTCCCTTGATGCTTCTCAAGACTACCAGAACTTCAGCGGCTGGCTCGTTTCGTCCCCCGCGGCCATCGGCTTAGCTGAACTCTATACCGTCGAAGTCGCCTTTCTCCCGCCACTCTTTGATGTACTTGAAGTACGCGGTAGCGCCGGCCGGATATCCCACGTTCAGCTTCGCAGACTCCGGAATCTCCTGGCCCTCGTTGTTGTAGTAGCCGGGCGTGCAGTCCGGCGAGCCGATCATCCTGCCGGCGCTGTGGCTCAGCAGCTCGAGCCAGGCATCTTCCGCGTCCTTGCTGACCTCCACCGTCTGGTAGCCACCATCAAGCGCATGCCTGACCATCATCGCGATGGTCATGCCGGACTCGACGATGTTGTGCGGAATGTTGGAAATCAGGTTGGCACCCTGGGTTGGCTGCACCCAGAAAGCGTTCGGAAAGCCATGAACGTTAATGCCGTGCTTGGTGCGCATGCCGTCGACCCAGTACTCCGATAGCGTGATGCCGTCGCGGCCAACAGTCTCGAAGCCGGCGCGGTGTGCCAGCTCTGTGCCCACCTCGAAGCCGGTGCCGTAGATGATGCAGTCCACCTCGTACTCCCGACCGCCTACGACCACGCCTTTCTCCGTAATCTTCTCGACGCCCTTGCCGTCTGTATCGAGCAGCACGGTTGCCGGCTCGTTGAAGGCATCCAGGTACTCGTCGTGGAAACAGGGGCGCTTACAGAGCTGCCGGTACCAGGCCTTGAGCTTGTAGGCCGTCTCCTTGTCCTCGACGACCGAGTCGATCCGATCACGGATCTCCTCCATCTTCTCGAAGTCGGAGTCCTCGTAGGCTTCCAGCATCTTCAGCGGGTTGCCCTGGTCCTCCTTCGGCAGCTCGACGATCTTGGCCCGGATGCGTCGCGAAAGGTCGGTCCAGCCGTCCTGCACCAGATCCTCATCAGCTGCGCCGCCGGTCTGGTTCTCCGTGAAGTTTTCCATCCAGCGCTGCTGCCAGCCCGGTGTGGCCATCTCCTTGAACCAGTCCGGATCCGTTTTCACGTTGTCGCGCACGTCCACGGACGATGGCGTCCGCTGGCAGACGTAGAAGGTCTTGCAGGCGCTGGCCAGATGCGGGATGCACTGCACGGCGGTGGCACCGGTGCCGATCAGGGCAACACGCTTGTCCGCAAGCTTCTCGAGCGGCGCACCGGCTTCGTTGCCGCCGGTGTAGTCGTAGTCCCAGCGGCTGGTGTGGAAGGAATGACCTTTGAACGCCTCAATGCCCGGCACGCCCGGCAGCTTGGGAATGTGCAGCGGGCCGGTGCCCATACCGATGAACTGGGCGCTGAAGGCGTCGCCTCGATCGGTCTCGATGCGCCAGACTTTGGCGTCCTCGTCCCAGCGCAGCGTCTTCACCTGAGTGTGAAACAGGGCGTTGTCGTAGAGGTTGTACTGATTGCCGATCCGCTGGCAGTGCTCCAGGATTTCCGGCGCGTGCGCGTACTTTTCGGTCGGCATGTGGCCGGTCTCTTCCAGGAGCGGCATATAGATGAAGGACGCTGTGTCGCACATGGCGCCCGGATACCGGTTCCAGTACCAGGTGCCGCCGAAGTCACCGCCCTTCTCGATGATGCGCACATCCTTGACGCCCTGCTCCACCAGCCGGGCGCCGGTCACCAGACCGGCATATCCGCCGCCGATGAATGCCACCGTGACGTGATCGGTCTTGGGTTCGCGCTCCTTGAACTCGACGTAGGGATCGTCCAGGTAATGCGACAGCTGATTCTCAATCCGGATGTACTGAGCGTTGCCGTCGGAGCGGAGGCGCTTGTTCCGCTCCTCCATGTACTTTGCCTTCAACGCTTCTTTGTCGATGACCTTCTTTTCCACCGCTTTGTTCATGACACCCTCGGGGATTGAGTAAGTTGAGGCGCGACATGGTTTCGCAGCCTCGAAGTGAGGTCAAGCGAGCACCCGGCCGCCCATTATCAGCCGCCTACCACACTACCCGCCTGGACGAAGCCGGCCTTGATCCGCATCATTTCCAGAGAACCAAGTACGGATGCGGCAGATGGATTCGAACGAAGAAGCGATGGACTGGCTCGAGGCGGAGCTCACCGACAGCCTGGATGAAGACTTCGAGCTGGAGCTGTCGGACCCACACATCTCGTCCGAGGTGAAGAAGATCTACAAGCAGGCCCGTTCGCCGGGCATGGATCGGCGCGAGTACTTCCGCTCGTTGCTGCTGCTGCAATCAGAGCTCATCAAGCTGCAGGAGTGGGTGGTGCACACGGGCGCAAAGATCGTGGTGATCTTCGAGGGCCGGGACGCAGCCGGCAAGGGCGGCGCGATCAAACGCATCACCCAGCGGCTGAACCCGCGGATCGTGCGAACGGTTGCCCTGCCCGCCCCCAGCGAGCGGGAGAAGAGCCAGTGGTATTTCCAGCGCTACGTGCCCCATCTGCCGGCAGCGGGTGAAATCGTTCTCTTCGACCGCTCCTGGTACAACCGCTCCGGCGTGGAGCGGGTGATGGGCTTCGCCACCCCGGAGCAGGTGGAGCAGTTTCTGAACGACACGCCGGAGTTCGAACGCATGCTGGTGCGCTCCGGCATCACGGTGCTGAAGTACTGGTTCTCGATCACCGACGAGGAGCAGCAGCTGCGCTTTCTGATGCGCATCTACGACCCGCTCAAGCAGTGGAAGCTGTCGCCCATGGACCTGGAGTCCCGGGTGCGCTGGGAGGAGTACACCAAGGCGAAGGAGATCACCTTCGCCCGCACCAACATCCCTGAAGCGCCCTGGTTCATCGTCGAGGGCAACGACAAGAAGAAGGCGCGGCTGAACTGCATCGCCCATCTGCTCGACCAGATTCCTTACGAGGAAGTGGAGAGCGAGCACATCACGCTGCCGGATCGGGTGTTCAACGAGGACTACGACCGGCAGACCCTGCCGAGCGATCTCTACGTGCCGGAGCGTTACTGAGGTGTCGGGCGGCCGGCGATCCGATCGGCGATCGGGCAGACCAGCTCGATGATCTCCTCGATGAAGGCTTCCCGGTCCTCGAAATTCAGCTGAGACTCCAGCACGCCCTGCCGGTTGATCATGGCGACGCCGAACGGGACGGCGTTGGTGAATATGGCCAGCACGTTCAGATCCACGTCCGGGTGACGGCCCGCGGCCTGCGTGGCAACCACCACCTCACGAACCGCGGCGCTGAATTCATCCGTGGCATTGATCAGCTCGGCATCCGCGTAGCGCTCCACGTCCGGGTGGGTGATGGCGCGAAAGCTGGACGGGTTCTCGAACGCCCAGCGGAGAAATCCCCGCCCCATATAGTTGAGCTGCACCCAGGGATCGTCTCCCGCCGACTCGGCCGCTGACAGGGTGGCCTCCCGCAAAGCCATGTAGCCTTCAGTTGCCAGCGCGGCGAGCAGATCGCCCTTGGTTTTGAAGTGCCGGTTCGGCGCGCCGTGGGACACGCCCAGATCACGGGCCAGCCCCCGCAACGTCAGCGCTTCAATCCCTTCGCTGTCGATCACCTCCGCTGCCCGGCGGATCAGAGCCTGGCGCAGATCGCCGTGATGGTAGCTGCGCTTGGCGTCGCCGCTCGGGTTCTCGCTGACAATGGCGTTGATGGCCGGACTCCTCTGCTGCTCGGCGATGACCAATGTTGACAAAGTCTACATCCAGATCTACTCTAGCGCCTCAATGTAGATCCTGTCTACATTTTTCTAAGCGCATTCTGGGAGACGAAGGAATCCATGGAAGCCACACTCAGCCGCTGGATCGGTGCGGCCATCGAACACTCGCAGAACTGGGGCATGCTCTGGTTCGGCCTGATTTTCTGGGGTAGCGTCATCAACGCCATCGCCCTGCAGCTGCTGCCGGCAGCAGATCCGGTGCTCATCGCCTGGGCCGCCTATGCCACCGGGCTCGCCAGCGGCGCGTTCGCCAAGGCGCGGGGAGGTTGGCTGTGAGCGCCGTACCCGAGCAGGCTGAGGCACTGAACGAGGTGAGCCCGGCGGCGACCGAAGGGCCAGATCTTTCCATCGAAGCAGAACGTGAAGTGGCCCGTCAGTTCATGGGTCGCATCCAGTGGGAGTCCATCGTGATTGGCCTTGGCCAGTTCGTCGTCTGGCTGGCAACCTGGGGCCTCGTGCTCGCAGGTTCCCTGCCCCTCTGGGCCGGATTCGTCATCGTCACTATCAGCACGGCTTTCGCTTACCTGCCTTCCCACGAAGGTCAGCACGGCAACATCTCCGGACGGCAGAAGAAATGGAAGTGGCTCGATTCCTTCGTTGGCCACATCACGGTAATCCCGCTGGCGCAATCTCACGAGGTCCTGCGGGTGACCCACATGAAGCACCACGCCTACACGAACGATCCGGAGCTGGACGTGGACTACGGGACCAGCGGTGAGCACTGGTGGAACGCTGCAATCAACGTGCATCGAGGCTTCTACACCAGCGGAGATCAACGGGACGCCGTTTCCATTCACGCGGAGCGGGACCCTGCGTTCCTGGCTGGCCTGCAGCGCGGCATCCCCGTGCTCAAGGGTCTGAAGCTGGTGCAGCTGGTGATGGCCTTCTTCTTTCCGCTGGAGACGCTGTTTCTCTGGTGGCTGCCGTCGAAGATCGCTTTCTCCTACCTGGCGGTGTACTTCTCCTGGCTGCCCCACTACCCGATGAAGGATACGGGCCGCTACCGGGACACCCGGTTCTGGCAGATCCGCCTGCCCCGCTACTTCAGCCAGTCCATGCAGACCCACATCATTCACCACATGTATCCGGGCATTCCGCACTGGGATGAGCCGAAGGCGATGGAGGCCCTGAAGCCCTTCATGGTGGCGCGGGGTGTGCCGGGTGCTGAGGACATCCCGGAGAACGTGCAATTCAACCCGCTGATGGCATCGAGCAAAGCAGCCTGAAACTCTGAGACAAGGAAGGAGAGAGAGGATGAAGCAGGAAACGGAAGTAAAGATCCTGAAAGAGCTGCTTCGCCAGCTCGACGAAGGTGTGAACGTGGACGCCGGCGTGCGCTACAGGGCGCCGACCGATTCCTACGTGAGCCCGGAGATGGCTGACAAGGAATGGGCGAGCTTTTTTCAGGGTCACCCGCAGCTGATCGGCCTGACGGGCGATATCCCGAAGCCCGGTAACTTCTTTACCACCGACGACTTCGGCACCCCGATCCTCGCCACCCGGGACGACGACGGCAGGTTCCGCGCCTTCGTGAACGCCTGCCGGCATCGTGGCGTCCGAGTGGCCAACGACGAGCGCGGCGAAAGCCGACGCTTCATGTGCCCTTTCCACAACTGGACCTACGCCAACGATGGCGCCCTGGTCGGCGTGCCGCGGGAGAGAGACTTCGGTGACGTGGACAAGTCCTGTAACGGCCTGATCGAGCTGCCGGCTCAGGAGCACAACGGCATGCTCTGGGTGCACGCTCAGCCGGACGGGGAGCTGGATGCGGCCGCGCTGCTCGGCGATCTGAACGACGAGCTGGCCAACTGGAACCCGGGCAATTACGTCTACATGGGCGAGACGGTGATCGAGCGGGACCTGAACTGGAAACTCGCCAACGATACCTTTGGCGAGACCTATCACTTCCAGCGCCTGCACAAGGACACCCTCGGTCAGCTCTTCTACGGCGACGCCCTCTCTTACGAAACCTTCGACCGTAACCACCGCTTCGTTTTCGCTTCCCGCGGCATCGATGCGCTGCGCGAGCTGCCGGAGTCGGAGTGGACCACGGAAGGCACCGCCAACGTCCTCTACTTCCTGTTCCCGAACATTCAGTTCAACGTTGGCCAGGACTCGATCCTGGTCATCAAGATCTACCCGAAGAAAGGCAAGCCGGGCAGCTCGCTGACCCGGATCGGCTACTACTACACACCGGAAGCCGTAGCTGCCATGGAGGCGGCGAAGCAAACGGGCGAGAAGATGATCACGGCCGATACCGTCTACGAGTTCGATGAGCGCAACGAAGCGCTCGCTTTCAGCCTGGAAGCCTCGAAGGAGGTGTTCGACAGCACCATCGAACAGGAGGACTACCTGATGGGCGAAACAACCCAGCAGGCTGCCGAGAACGGCGTGCTCAAACACCTCATCTTCGGCCGCAACGAGCCGGCCCTGCACCACTACCACAACACCTTCCGGGAAGCGCTGAACCTGCCGCCACTGGAAAAGGTGGACTGACCGTGTCCACGGAGATCGATTTCTACTGGGACATCGGCAGCACCAACACCTACTTCGCGCTGCACCTGATCCGGCCGATCGCGGCACATCACGGTGCAATCATCCGCTACCAGCCCTTCAACCTGGGCTACGTATTCCGCCAGCACAACTACCAGCTGATGGAAGAGCCCCGGGCCAAGCTCAGCAACCGTCGCCGCGATCTGCAGCGCTGGGCCGCACGGCACGACCTGCCGTTCCGGATGCCCGAGCAGTTCCCGATCAAGACCAGCCGTGCTTTGCGCGGCTCTCTGGTGGCGCGCCAGCACGGGTTGGAGGAGGCTTATCTCGACGCCATCTTCAGCGCCTACTGGGAACAGAACGATCCGTCGATCGCCGAGTACGCCGGCCTCACCCGCATCGCCGGCGAGATCGGTCTGAATGCGGGCACCTTCGAGGCCGAGTGCGAGAGCGAGGCGATCCGCTCAGGACTGGCCGAGGTGACCGGGAAGGCCATGGCGAACGGTGTGTTCGGCGCCCCGACCTTCGTGATCAACGGCGAGATCTACTGGGGCAAGGATCGGTTCGAGTTCATCGACGACCACCTGGCAGGCAACCCGGCACTGCCACCTGGCCGCGACAAGGCGGACGAAGCCTTCGCTGATCGGGTACGCAGCTGAGCCGCATGGCTCCCTACGCCTGCGGGTTGAACTGAGCGCGCACTAGAGCGCGCATCGCCTCCGGATAAGCCTGCTTCATGGCTTTGAAGTGGCGCTTGCCGTACATGTTCGACAGCGTCGGCTCTGAGATCACCAGGTAGTTCACCGCGCCCAGGAACTGATAGACCGACGCCAGCGCTTGTGCATCGCTGAAGTGGGCCGTGGCAGGGTTGGCCTTGACCAGCGTGATGAGCCGGTCGAGATAGGGTTTCAGGTACCAGACACCTGCCGACTCCGCACGGCGCCGGTTATCCAAGAGCTCACGCATCAGAATCCGGGTGCTGTCCAATCCCTCCAGCCGCCCGGCCACCCTCTCAACCAGCAGCGTTTCCAGCGTCTGGTAGGGGTCGTCATCGCTGGCATCCAGATCATCGAGCCCTTCCAGGAGCTCGCTCGATATCTGCTCGAGCACCAGGCCGTACAGCTTCTCCTTGCTGCCGAAGTGGTGCAGCAGCGCCTGCTTGGTCAGCTCCATCTCCTCTGCAATCGAAGCGATGCTGGTGCCATCAAAGCCGCGCTCTGCGAAGTGACGCCGGGCGGTGGCGATGAAGCGGGATTTTGTGTCTGTGCTCATGGGCTCTTCGGCTCCGCGTACCCGGTGATGGTACCGAAGCGCTTGATTACTTACCACTTGGTAAGTATGCTTCTGACATCCACTTACCAATCGGTAAGTCGCATCAGACAGTCAATAGTTGATCAGCCAGGCAGCAGCCCAGGAGACCGCACATGAACGAAGTGCTTTACGAGAAGAACGACCGGATCGCGACGATTTCCCTGAACCGACCGGACAAGTACAACACCCTGCGCACGGAGGTCATTCGCGGCCTCAGTCAGCACCTCGAGGAAGCCAATCGGGATCCTGACGTGCGGGTCATCATCCTCGAAGGCAAAGGTGACGCGTTCTGCGGCGGCTTCGACTTCTCAGGCGGGCTCGAGCACTACGGCAACATCAGAGAGCAGGACTACGATCCAGGCATGGACGTGCTCGGCGTCACCGATCAGTACTCGAGCTACATCAACACCTTCATGGGCCTCTGGCGCGGCGGCAAACCCACCATCTCGAAAGTGCACGGCTACTGCGTGGGTGGCGGCTCTGAGCTCGCGCTCTGCGCCGATCTGGTGATCGCCTCCGACTGCGCCCGCTTCGGCACGCCCTACTCCCGGGTCTGGGGCTGCCACCTGACCGGCATGTGGGTGTACCGGCTGGGGCTGGCGAAGGCCAAGTACTACGCCCTGACCGGGGAGTGGATCAGCGGCAAAGAAGCGGTCGAGGCCGAGCTCATCAATTTTTCGTACCCGCTGGAGGATCTGGATCGTGAGGTGCAGGTCCTGGCCGAGAAGATGGCTCAGATCCCCCTGACTCAGCTGATCTCCATGAAGCTGATCGTCAATCAGACCTACGACAACATGGGCCTGCAGAGCACCCAGACCTTAGGTCCGATCCTCGACGGCATCATGCGCAACACGCCGGAAGGTCGTCAGTTCGTGCGCACGGCGGCCTCCGATGGGGTGCGTGGCGCCATCGAGCAGCGGGATGGTCCTTTCGGCGACTACAGCCAGGGCGCGCCGGAAGATCAGCCGCGGCGGCGCAGCGAGTTGAACCTGCCCTGAATTGGCGTTGATTTCAGAGGGCAAAGTGCTTTCCATAGGTGAACCGGCTGATTGCTGACTCATCGCTGACTACCTATGTCGCACCCCGTACTGGACGACCAGACAGTTTCCGGCTTCCGGGCCAACGGCTTCGCTGCATTGCCGAAGCTCGTCGACGATATTGCTCTCCGGGAGATTCAGGCCGTCTATGACCAGCTTCTATCCGGAGACCTCGGTACCTCAGGTTCGCGGGACGGCTATCTCGGTGACCTCACCCGTCAGCTGGTCGGCCCGGAACACTGCAATGAGCTGTTTCGTGACAACGCAGCCCTCGACGCTGGTCGCGCGATCGTCGGGCAGCTGTTCGACTGGGAGCCGGTGTTCCTGTACTCCCAGCTGCTCTTCAAACCGCCGGGTCACCCGCACGAAACCCCCTGGCACCAGGACGCAGCCTACACGCAGATGCCGGTTGCCCGGGCGGGAACGCCCACACGTCCCGTCACGGCCCAGTTCTGGATGGCGCTGGACGATGCTGACGAGGAGAACGGCTGCATGCACTTCCAGCCGACCCCCACGGACAATGGTCTGCTCCCGCACCGGGTAGTGTCCGGCGCAGAAGACAATCCCGCACGTCTGCTCGGTCTGATCGATGCGGAGCGATACATCGAAGCGGACAAGGTCGTCGCCTGTCCGCTGGCAGCCGGTTGCGCGACCGTGCACCTGGGCAGCACACTGCACTACACCCCGGCTAACCGCTCCACCCGACCGAGAAGAGCCTATATCTTCAACTTTGCCGATCGCGCCTACGTCGAAGGCCGCGGACGACCATCCCCTCAATCCAAGTAATCCCCGGAGGAACTCGAGATGCCCGCTGAAGATCACCGCCTGACCACCCGCGAGATGGCTGAGTTCGTCGTCAACGGATATCTGCGCTTCGACGGGCTGGTGCCCGACGCCATCAACGAGCGGGTGGTGGAAGAGTTGGGGACCCTCTACTCGACGAAAATGCGCCAGGCCGTCGAGTCGGTTGGGCTGGACGGCAGCGCCTTCGGCAACGCGTCCCACGACCATCATCCCGAGAGCCTGACGCCTCTTTCCGAATGCTATCCGGAGCCCTCGGTAATCGGGGAGATGCTGAGGCTGCCCGAGGTGCACGGCATCATCGAATCGCTGGCGGGCAGCGATCCGCTGTTCGATCATGACTTCGTGCACTACATTCCCGCCGAGCACCCGAAGGGGCAGCACCTGCACGTGGACGCGGTCATCGACAACCGGCATCCGAGCTTCGATATCCAGCTCTTCTACTACCCTACTGAGGTTGCGCCCGGTGCCGGCGGAACGCGTTTCGTACCGGGAACCCACCTGCGCCACACCCGCGCCGAAGGGGTGGCACGCTACCAGCACCTGCTCGGGGAGAAGCAGTACAGCGGCTCGGCAGGCACCGTGCTCATCTTTCACCAGGCGCTATGGCATGCCGGCCAACCGAACCCGAGCAATGAGGAGCGCTGGATGTACAAGATCCGGCTGAACCCCCAGGTACCCCAGGTACGCCTCTGGAACACCGACGACTTCGACGCCATTCACAACGATGCCCGGGATCACACCTTCGCGCACATGCGCCGGGACAGCGTCGCCCAGATCCTGCGCAAGTCCCAGCCCTGGCAACAGGGCCACGAAGGACGCTACGAGCAGATGGAGCGGGCCAGGCTCTGGCGCTACCTGAGCGGTGACGAGCAGTTCGACGTCGACTACTACCACACGCGAATGGAAGGCCGGGCGCGGGCTAATCGGGCCAGCGAGAGCACAACCTGATGAAGAGGCAGCAAGTCCTCTACCTGTGGCTCGCCGAAGGCGCGCTCGATACGGCCACCGTCGGCTGGGCGTTCTTCGATGGCGCCGCAGGCGCTGGCCCCGCTCTACCGGAAGGCGAGCCGCCCTACGCCAATGGCGTTGCCGCGCTGGAGGATGGCTGGTTCATGCAGCAGTCCCCGGCACCCTACGTGCTCCATCCCGGCGCCGAGCACGGCACCTCGTACCTGCCGAACGAGTTCGTGTTCGAGCGAACGATCGAAATTTGAACCAGGCGGCGGCCAGCAGTCAGGTCGTAGGACGCGTTCTCTGAATCCCTGTAAACTCGTTCGTCTTCTAGGGACAACGAAAGAGAGCAACATGGCCGTCACACCTTCCAGCACCGAAGAGCTCCTGGTCGAGCAGAAAGACCAGATCTGCGTCATCACTCTGAACCGGCCGGAGCGCCTGAACGCGATCAGCCGGCCCATGCTGGCCGAGCTGTCGGCCAAGGTGGTCGAGGCCAATAAAGACCCGGACACCCGCTGCATCGTCCTGACCGGCGCCGGTCGCGGCTTCTGCTCTGGCCTGGACCTGATCGACACCAGCGACAATCTGGGTGAGCGGCAGGGTAAAGGCCAGAATCGCCCGCGCCAGCTCTTTGATCTGCGCGACGCCCCCATCAACGTGATGTGGAGCGTCGACACGCCCATCATCTGCGCCATCAACGGCGCCGCCGCCGGCTACGGCATGGACATGACCCTGCTCTGCGATATGCGCATAGCCTCCGAAAACGCCAAGATGGCCGCGGTGACCGCCAAGCGGAACGTGGTGCCCGAGTCCGGCGGCACCTGGTTGCTGCCCCGCCTCATCGGCTGGGCCAAAACTGCCGAGCTCTACTACCGGGCCCGCACCTTGAACGCTGAAGAGGCTCTGGAGATGGGCCTGGTCAACGCGGTGGTACCGGCGGACGAGCTGATGGATACGGCCATGCAGTGGGCTCAGGAGGTGGCGGACAACGCCCCCATGGCGGTGCAGACCACCAAGCGGATGATGCGCATGGGCATGGAAGAATCCTACGACACCGCCGTCGACCACCTGATGGTGCACCTGAACGGCATGTTCCAGAGCGAGGACTTCGAAGAAGGTCTGAAGGCTTTCATGGAGAAGCGCAAGCCGAACTTCACCGGCCGCTAGAGGACCTCTGCTGTGGCGGACCTCTCTGGTCAGGTCGCCCTGGTCACCGGTGCCAATCGCGGCATCGGCCGGCAGATCGCTGCGGATCTCATTGCAGCAGGCGCGCACGTCGTCGCCGGTGCCCGCGATCCAGATACCCTGAAAAACCTGGTCGACTCGTCAGACGGTCGCTGCGAGGCGGTGCCGCTGGACGTGACGAACGACGATCAGGTCACTGCCGCCATCGACGGCACCGTCGAGCGTCACGGCCGGCTGGACCTGCTGGTGAACAATGCCGGTATCGGCGGCGGCAGCGAGCTGCCCTGGGAGACACCCATCGATGAGTGGTGGGGCGTGCAGGAAGTGAACGTGCGCGGCGTTTACGCCTGCACTCAGGCCGCCATGCGGCACATGACCCGGCAGCGGTCCGGCCGCATCATCGACGTGGGCAGCCTGGTCGGCACCTATCCGTTGCCTGCCGCGGCCCCGTACTCCGCCAGCAAGTGCGCGCTGTTCCGCTGGAACTCCTGCCTGGCCCTGGCGGCTGCCGACTTCGGCATCTCGGTGTTCATCATCAGTCCCGGCCTGGTCGCCACCGACATGACGGCCGACATCCCCATGTTCGAAGACATTCCGGGGGACCAATGGACGCCGATCGAGAAGACAGGGGCACTGGTGGTCGAGCTGGCATCCGGCAGGGCTGACGAGCTGCGCGGCCGGTTCATCCACGCGGAGAACGATCTGGATGAGCTGATCGCCCATGCAGACGAGATAATCGAGCAGAACCTGCAGACGCTAGGCATGAGCTTCTACGACGACGAGTCCTGACGCGCTCACCCTGTGTGCCAGTCCCGCTACATCCGCAGCCTCACACCGGCTTCGAGGGTTCGGCCGGGCTGGGGCGCGAAGTCTTTGATGAACGACGTGTGGTAACGCTGCTCGTCATCAGTCAGGTTGCGACCATTGAAGAACACCTGCAGGTCGCTGCTGCCGCCGAGGCGGAAGTTGTAAGCCAGATGGAGGCGCAGGTCGTCGTAACTCTCAGTCGGTAGCTCGCCTACCGCCGTGTCGGTCTGATCGTCGGCCGTCAGCCACGCCAACTCTGCCACGAAGCTGCGCCACTCCACGATCGCGCCCAGCCGCCACCGCAACGGCGGGATTCTCGGCAGGTTGCGGTTGTCACCATCCTTCAGTCGGGCACGAACTACGTCCATACCGGCATTCAGCGTCATCGCCCCGGAGTCCCAGTTAACGGCTCGCCAGCTGAGGTCAATCTCACCGCCGGTGAAGGTGGCATCGTCCTGACGCCACTCCAGCACGATCAGCTCCTCAATCTCCTGCCCGGTATCGAACTGGTAGATGAAATCGGTGAAGTCGGTGTAGTAGCCGCTCAGGGAGAAGCGCAGCGAGTCCCACTCATAGCCGAGCGTGGCTGAGATGTTGGCTGCTTTCTCTTCATCGAGCGAGGGATCGCCGATCTCGTAGGTACCGGTAACGATGTGCGGGCCGTCAGAGTAAAGCTCCTCGGCAACGGGCGCGCGATTGGAGTAGTCGAAGTGACCGCTCAGCGTCCAGCGCTCGGCAAACAGATGGCTTAGCCCAACAGAAATCGAGCCGTGGTCAAAGGTGCGGGAAATCCCCTCGCTTGGATCCTGCTTGACGTGCTCATAGCGGGCGCCAGCTTCGATGGACGTCTGACCCAGGTCCTTCCGGCCAACGTAAAAAAGACCGAACGTATCGGTATCCACCGGCGGCACGAAGGCCTCTTCGCCAACGGCAGAAAACTCCCGAGTCGAGAACTGCAGGCCTGCCGCGCCCCGGACGCCGAAACTGGTCGGCGCGTGAACCAGCTCCAGCCGCCCTTCGAGCGCTTCGTTGCTGAAGGTGGTGCCCGGTTCACCGCTGCCTTCCGTCTCGGTGTGCTCGTAGTCGTTGTAGCCGATCCGCAGGTTCACGCTTTCGATGCCCTCACCCGGACTGACCAGCCCCGCCTCGAAATCGATGCGAGTCTGATCCAGATCGAGGGAAGCGGACTCTTCATCTCCGTGCTCCTCGTGTTCCCCTTCCTCTTCGTGCTCCTCCTCTTCGTGCTCGTGGGCATGAGAGTGGCCGGGCAGACCGTAGTCGGCGTCGTAGGACGAAACCGCGAGCCCGATGAAGCCGGCATCACCAACGTAGGATGCGCCTATCGCACCACCGCGGAGCTCGTAATCACTGCCAGGTAGCACACCGAACGCTTCTTCCTCTTCGTGCTCATCGTGTTCGTCCTCGCCCTCGTGCTCCTCTTCTTCGAGCGCTCGCAATGCCGCCGACTCCGCGTAGCCGGGAATTTCGTACTCATCCGCATCACGGTAGAAACCGTCGATGTGGAACGCGAAGTTGCCTGCCCCGGCATCCAGAGCCGCCGCGGCTGCCCGCTGGTCCGCATTGTCGGCTCCCCGCAGCTCCGCGTTCAGCTCCACCTGGTCCGGCACCGAGTGCGGTATGCGACCGGTGTGCACGTCCACCACGCCGCCGATGGCACCACTGCCGTACAGGAGGGTGCTTGGCCCTTTGAGCACTTCGATAGAGTCGGCGGTGTATGGCTCAATCGTTGTTGCGTGATCCGGGCTCGATACCGAGACGTCCATGCTGTCGATGCGGTCTTCCATGGTCTTGACTCGAGCGCCTCCGAGACCGCGGATCACCGGTTGACCGACTGCCTGACCGAAGCTGGCGGAGTGAACGCCCGGAAGGTCCCGCAGCGTTTCTCCCAAAGATGGGGCCAGGGCCCGCTCCAGGGCATCGCCGGAGAGGATCGATACAGGCTGAGTCATACCTTCTGCCGACAGAGGATGCGCGCGGACGACGATTTCTTCGTAGACGCCAGGCACATTGGAATCAGTGTCTGCCTCCGCTGTGGCGCTCAACACCACATGCGCAGCAACAACCGTCAGAACAACGCGGAAGGGTAGACAACTACGGGACATATCCGGTGACCTGTTGGAAAGATAGCAACGTTATAACATAACGTTTTTGAGCACGACAACAGGACAGGAACCCACTAAAAAATCTTCAGCGGAGTGGGTTCGCCGGCGGATACCGGCGAACCCACACACTCTGCGATGAGTTTGCAGAGCGTGAAGGCGGTGCCTGACTACCAGGCGGCCCGATAAAGAGATTCCAGCGCTGCCGGATCAACCGGAACCGGGTTCGTGAAGTTCACCGGGTCGGCCGCTGCATCCTCGACGAGCACCGGCAGCAGATCATCTTCGCCACCGAGATCTCTGATCGAACGGTCGATGCCGATGTCGCTGCGCAGCTGCACCGCCGCATCGATGGCGCCCGCGCCGGTCGCCGGGCCGGACGGCGCCAGGATACGTGCCACCTCAGCGTACTTATCCTCGCGCTCCTTCATGTTGAAGGCCATGACGTGCGGCAGCATCGTCGCCAGCGTCTGCCCGTGAGCGGCGTTCAGCCGAGCCGAAATAGCGTGACCGGTGCCGTGTACGGTGCCAAGCCCTGCCACGTTGAAGGCCATCGCCGCCTGGGCCGATCCCAGCAGCATCTGCGAGCGCGCTTCCACGTTGCTGCCGTCCTGCACGGCGTCCCGCAGATGATTGGCAACCTTCTCGATGGCTTGCAGCGCAATGGCGTCCGAGTAGGCGTTTGCCCCCAGCGCCACGAACGCTTCCACGGCATGAGTCAGCACGTCGTAGCCGCAGGTTGCGGTCGGGTAAGCAGGCAACCCGACGGTGAGGTCCGGGTCCAGCACGGCAAAGGTGGGCACGATGCTGGGATGGATGACATAGCCTTTACGGCCGAGGTCCGTATTGGTGATGACGCAGGCCCCGTTGGTCTCGGATCCCGTGCCGGCCGTTGTTGGAACCGCGATGACCGGAGTAGTTGCCGGTACAGGCACCGACGCCTGCATGGCTTCCACGCTGTCGCCGTTATCGGCGAGCAGAGCGATCGACTTGCCGCAGTCCATGGAAGAACCACCGCCGATGGGCACCACGCAGGCGTCACCCAACTCGCGAAGCTTCTGCACCCCGGCTTCGACGTTTTTGTCCGTGGGGTTCGGCTCGACGCCGTCAAATACGTCAACGCGCAGGTTGGACGCCCGCAGCGCATCCAGCACAGGGTCCAGCACGCCGCTCGCTGCGAGGTTTTTGTCGGTGACGATGAGCGCGGCCGTTTTGCCCAGGGCCTGAATGTGGTCACTCAGTTTCTGGCTCGAGCCTCGGCTGAAAACGATGGTGGGTAGCGGGTTGACGGTGAATGCCTGATTCTCGAGCACTGCGAACTCCTGTGGATAAGCGATTGGAAAGGGAGCGGATCATACCGTAACCGGGCCAGCGCAATGCAACCGACCCCAGCAGACCGTCCGGGTGAGACTGTTCTGAGACGCCCCGCTGCTACTCGAGCAGGGCGGACCTCAGCGCCATGATTTCCGCCTCGCTGAGCCCGAGCCCCTCGCGAATGTAAGCGTCCATCGAGCCGAACTGGTCGATCGCCACGTTGAGGGCGGCGTCGATGTAGGCGCCCTCGAGCAGGTAGAAGGCTTCGACGTTCGTCATGTCGACATCCTCCGGCGCTACATCGTTGGCCGTCGCAGCCAGCTGCCGCAGCTTGGCGAGGCTCTCTTCTGTCACCTCACTGCGCACTTCGTTGGTCAGCACGTAGTCTTCCCGCACGGTTTCCCAGGGCACGCCGAGCGCACTGAGGAGAATGGCTGATGCCGTACCCGTTCTGTGCACCCCGTGCGAGCAATGGAAAGCCACGGGACGCTTCGCAGGATCCGCCAGCGTGCGCAGCAGCCGGGCGTACTGGTCCTGGGCTTCCTCCATGAGGATCGCGTGGATCTCCAGGTTGATCTCAGCCGGCAGCTGGTCGAAGTTGCCGCTGCTGATGGCCGACTGCGCCACCAGAGAAAGCGCTGCCGAGCGCTCACCGGTGATCGGATCATGAATCAGCTCGACGCCGGCTGGCAGCCGGTCAGCGCCGTGCTGCTCGATCTCCTCCGGCAGCAGGAAATTCACGACAGTCTGGAGCTCGAGATCGTCGAGCCGCTGCACGTCTGCATCAGTCAGCTTGCCAAGCTCCCCGGTACGAAATACCTGACGCCACTTCACCGTGCGGCCGTCACTGGTCCGGTAGCCACCCAGATCGCGGAAGTTCGGCTCTCCTTCCAGCTTGATGTGACGTACCGGTGGCTCGAGCTCGGCTTGCTCGACAACCGATTGCTCTGGTGCTGGGGCATCGCAGCCCGTCAGCAGGGTCATCGAGGTGAAGAGGAGAGACGCCAGGAACAGGTGGATAGCTCGCATCTTTGCCTACCGGTCAGTTGGAACGCTACAAACGTACCAGTCCGGGTCAGAGAAGCGATATCAGTTATCCGCCAGATCAGCGGACTGGGCCTCCTGCGCCGTCTCCGCAAGAGCGAGCCCCAATCGGCGCACGGCTTCCAGCCCGACCACGTCCTGTGCCATCAGGGTGATGTCCTGCCGGCCCACAGCAGGCAGTGCCTCGGCCAAGGTCTGCAGGTGCGCCTCCTCCTGCCGCCGTCGGTCGGCCAGAAACTCACCGCTGTCCCGGGGCGACCGTTTGTTGACCACCAGCCCATCCACCGAGATGCCCGACTGCGCCAGCTGCTCATGCAGCTCGATGCTCTCCAGCACCGGCAATCGCTCTGCGGCGAGCACGATCACGAAGGACGTGATGGCCGGATCGGCGAGCCGGTCGCGCAGATCGGCGAACTTGGCGCGCCGACGCAGAAGGATCTGCCGTATCCGGCTTTCCCGCGCCTGCTCGGGATCCGGCTGACCCATGCTCTTGCCGGCCAGGCTGCTGTCGTCCCGGCCCAGGTCGCGAAAGAAGCCAGCGAACCGATCCGCTTTCTCCCGCCGCTTGAGCAGGCCTTCCGTCCAGGCGGACATCATTTCCGGCAACGCCATGAGTCGTGCGGTGTGGCCGGAAGGAGCCGTGTCGAAAACGATCAGATCGTACCGAGGCAACCCGTCCTCCAGCACTTCGGCAATCCGCTCCAGAATGGCCGCCTCCTGCATGCCTGGCGCGGACCTGGACAGCTCCATGTGCTTGTCGATCTCCTTGTGCTGATCAACCGGCATCAGCTGGTGCAGCGCCGTGGAGACCTCGCTCAGATGGGCATCAACGGTCCCTGACGGGTCGAGCTCGATGACATCTAAACCGGAGGTGATTCTGATCGGCTCGGCGCCGATGGTTCGACCGAACAGATGGCCCAGGTTGTGCGCCGGGTCGGTCGACACCAGCAGCACGCGAGCGCCTTCGCCGGCCCGGGCCACTGCGGTTGCCGCAGCCACCGTGGTTTTGCCGACCCCGCCCTTGCCGCCGAAAAACAGGACCTTCCGGGATCGGGCAAGCGCTAACAGCAATTGATGTGATCCAGCGGCGAACGCTCCATGCCCATGCGCTGATGCCACTCGTGAAAGCGATCGTAAACCACGGGCAGCAGCTCGAGCGTGTAGAAGGCTGCCGGATTCGGCACGCCCAGGCTCTCCGCCATCACCAGCAGCATGAACAGGTCGTCCTCGTCACGCTGGGCGCGGGCGAAAGCTCGCCGGTACGGGGCCGCGTAGTACTCCCGCAGGCCTGCCTCAAGCTGCCTGAAGAGCGCGCCCGGACGCCTGCTCGAATCACCGCTGCTCACGAAACACCCTCCCGAGTTACCTCAACCGTCATGCGTCGAAATCGCTGAACCCGCCGCTCGCCAGGCGCCGCCATCGCCGCTGTCGATGGGCAAAGAAGAGCCGGGAGAACAACCAGACGACCGGGGTCGCAAAGCCGGCATCCAGCTCGACGGTATCACTGTACAGCGTAGCACCGTTGGCCTCGCGGATCGTGATCAGATGGTCCCAGCGGCGAATCAGCCGACTGTGCCCATTGTCGCGCAGCGTGAAGCCATCGACCGTCTCCTGGATCGTCACGCTTACCGCCTGATCGCCCAGCGGGAGCACGCCCAGAAACAGCAGCCGAAACCAGTAGGTCGCTTCACCCCACTCCTCCGGCACCACCGTCCCTCGGGTCGGCTCGAACCGCAGCAGCGGCCGGGCGACGTGCATGAGGAGACGAGGCTTCTTCACCTCCGCGATCGCCCGCTCGAGGCTGCAGGGCAACTGGGTTTCAAGTTTGAATCGCATGCGTGGGCCCCGCTTCCAGGCGTTGAAGAAGTCTTGCCCAAGCATGCTGCCGCTGCAATCGATGCTGGCGGTCTACTCGCCAGGCGGTAGACTCCATAGTTCGGGAGAGAACTGAGGGAGAGGAATCATGCGAATACTCGCAGCAGCCCTGGCGCTCTGGGCGCAGATCGCACTGGGAGCCAGTGACGTCGGAACGATCGAGTTCCCGACCACCACCAAGTCCGCCCAGGCGCAGGCCCATTTCGAACGCGGCGCCACCATATTGCACAGCTTCGGCTGGAAGCAGGCCATCCAGGAGTTTCAGAAAGCCCAGGCAGCCGATCCTGATTTCGTCATGGCCTATTGGGGGGAGTCGCTCTGCTACAACCACCCGCTGATGCCGGAAATGGATCGGGAAACACCGCAGCAGGTGCTGCAGCGGCTCGGGCCCGGCCTGGAAGACCGCCTGGCGAAAACCACCTCAGACCGCGAGCGCGGTTTTCTGCTGGCGGTGGAGGCGCTCTTCTTCGGCGAGGGCGACATCAAGACCCGACGCAACGCCTACATGGAGGTGATGCGCGATCTGCACGAGGCTTATCCGGAAGATGACGAGGTCGCGGCGTTCTACGCCCTGTCGCTGATCAGCGCGGGGGGTGCTGCAGGCAAGGCTGGAGAACGCAAACGCATCCTGGCCGGCTCCATCGCCCTGCCGCTGCTGGCGCGCAAACCCAACCATCCGGGCGCTGCGCACTACACGATTCATGCCTTCGACGATCCCATACACGCGCCGCTGGCGCTCCCGGCTGCCTACAAGTTCGCCAGCATCGCGCCGGCAGTCTCGCACGCCAGACACATGCCGAGCCACATCTTCATTCAGCACGGCATGTGGGAAGAAGTCTCCGCCTCGAACCAGTCCGCCTACCAGGCTGCCGTTGATCTCTGGGAGCCAGGCGACAGCGCCGGTGACATGGTGCACGCGCTGGACTGGGGGCAATACGGGGATCTGCAGCTCGGCGACTACCAGCGGGCTCAGATGTGGATTGAGCGGCTGGAGCCCATCGTCGAGCGCAACAGCTCTCAGCAGCACGTGGTCCACACGCTGCCCAGGGTCAAGGCGAGGTACATCATCGAGACGCGGCAGTGGCGTACCCAACCGGTAACCGACAGCACCCCCGGACCCGAGCTGCTCGCCACCGGCCTGAGCGCCGTGCAGCTGGAAAACTACGCCCTCGCGGAAGATGCGGCCAAGGCTCTGGCAAAGCAGGTTGAAGCGGCGGCAGCCAAGGAGTCGTTCTACAACCGGCAGACGGCGCCGCTCAAGATCATGCAGAAGCAGGTCGCCGGCGCTCACCTGATCGGCATCGGCAAGCTCGAAGAGGGTCTCGCGACGCTCGAAGAATCAGCGCAGATCGCTGAGCAGATGCCGTTGCCGAGGGGCGCGGCCAACCCGATCAAGCCGGCCCATGAGTTTTACGGCGAGGCATTGCTGGCGGCAGGCAGGCCGGCCGAAGCGGCCGAGCAGTTCCAGGCGCTGCTGCTGCGGATGCCGAATCGACCGCTGTCGCTGCTTGGGCTCGCTCGCTCCCACGTCGCTCAGGGCGATCAGGAAACCGCCGCTGAGATCTACCGGCAGCTGGCCGAAATCTGGCAGAACCGGGACTTCCCTGAGCTGCAGGAAGCCCACCCGTACCTGGCGGCCAGCGAAGACGATTGAGCCCAGGCCGGGCTTCGGCTCAGGCCAGGAACTCTTCGGCACCCAGATCCAGGGCGTGACGCGCATGGCGCCGCGCCATCACGGTGAACATCTCGTCACCCCGCTCGGTCTGGCCGACGATCATCGACGCGATGACCGTTACGCCGAAGCCGCAGAACGTGCCTTTGCGGTAACCGGCCCAGCAATCGTCCCAGCTGAAGGCTACGCCCGCTGCGTTAAGCGCCGCATGGTAGTCGCGGAGGATGCCCTCCTCCGCCTCGCGCCGCACCTCCGGCAGCAGTCCGGCACCGAGGAAGTAAGCCACATCGTTCATCGGCGGGCCGAGCCGCAGGCTCTGCCAGTCCACCACGGTCACCTTCGGCGGCGAGGTCGTTTCGTTGATCAGCATGTTGTCGAGCCGGTAATCCACGTGCTCGAGGCAGAACGGGGTTGGCGCCGGTTTGAACAGCGGGCAGTCCGGTGACTCGCCAACCCGGGCGATGATCGCCCGCTCGTCGGCTTCCAGCCGCTCGCCGAACCGATCGAGAAACGCCGGTACCAGCTGCTGGTAAAGCAATCCGGTGGTGATCTCGCCCGCTTCCTCGACATACAGCCAGTCGTGCTGCTTGAGCGCCTCATCGCACCAGCTCGGCACCTGCAGGCCTACGAGTTCCAGCACCGCCGCTCTCGCCACCTCCGCGCTGCAGCCACCAAGCTGGTCGCCCTGCTCTGCCGGCGCCATGTCTTCGAGCAGCAGCACGAACTCGGGCCCCTCCCCTTCGATGGCATCAAAGTAGTGACGCGGGATGGAGATCGACAGCCTCGAGGCAAGGTGCCGGTAGAACTGCACTTCACGATAGTAGTTGCGCAGCTGCACGCCAGTCGCCCGGCTCACCGGATCATCTGAAGGAAACTTGCCGACGAAGCTGCGCGGCGCTGTGGAGTCGGCGTTGCCGAGCTCCAGCTCGAAGCGGAAGCAGGCGCCAATCTGCCCGGTGCCGATCTGCCGACGGCTGACGCTGATGACCTCCTCAGCCGGATATCCGTTCTCAGCCAGTCGCTCGGCGAACCACGCCGCGTCCATCGCTTCCGGCAGCACAACTGCGCTCATTGGCACCTCTCCCTCATTCTTCTGCTCCTCTCTTCTGCTCCTCTGCACCCTCAGATACCGGTAAAGTCCGGCTCGCGCTTCTCTTTGAAGGCCGCCAATGCTTCCCGGTTCGCGGCACCACCCACCATGGCAGCGAGCCCCTCGTTTTCCGCCCGCGCCGAGGCACGCATCTGCTCACGCAACGGATCCATGATCAGCTTTTTGGTGGTGACGAGCGATGCCAGCGGCAGCGCGGACAGCTTGCCCGCCTGCGCGAGCACACGTGGCAGCAGCTCATCCGCCGGCAACACCTCCATCACCAGACCGGCCTCCAGACACTCTTCTGCGCTCAACCACTCTGCCGCCAGCAGGAACCAGCTCGCCTTCTGCCGCCCCATCAGGCGGGGAAACAGGTAGGTGCTGGCTGCCTCCGCGGTAACGCCCAGGGAGGAAAACGGGCAGCGCAGCCGAGCCCCTTCCGCCATGAAAGTGAAATCGGCGAGGCCGCAAATGGTGGCGCCGATGCCGGCGCCGACCCCGTTGACCGCCACAAAAAAGGGCTTCGGAAAATCGATCAGCGTATCCAGCAGCCCGGCAAAGCCATGCCGGACCGGGTAGCCCTGCGCCTGACCCATCTCCATGAGGTCGGCACCGGCGGAAAAGGCCCGTCCGGCACCGGTCAGCACCACCACCTTGACGCCGGCATCTTCGCCCGCCGCCAGAAAAGCATCGGTAAGCTCGTCCATCAGCTGATTGCTGAACGCGTTGAGCGCTTCGGGGCGATCCATCTCGATAGTTCGGATGGCGCCCTCGTCCTTTACGTTGATCGTTTCCATGGGTCCCCCTTGATCCGCCAATCGTGACTTGCCTCCCCCCTGTTTGTAAAATGACGCCCTGTCATCTCCAGCCATCAGCCCTATGCCAGCGAGGCCTCGCACAGCATCTGATCCTTCTCTCGAGCGCAGCAGCGCTGGGCGCCCGCGCACCCGGAGAGCGGTATCGGCAGAAGAAAAGTCCGCCCGCCGCTCGGCCATACTGGAGGCAGCGGATGGGCACTTCAGGCGCGTCGGCTTCGAGAAGTTCTCAATGGAGGTACTCTCCAGAGAGCTCGAGGTGGCTCGCGGCACCCTGTACCGCTACTTCAGCACCCGGGAAGAGCTGCTGCTGACCCTCTATCAGCATCAGCAGCAGCAGTTCGTGAGCAAGCTCATCGACGCCACGGCCAGCGGCGTCAGCGATGCTGAGTTTTTGAGCAAATGGTACGAGCTGTCGCTTGCCGACCCGACCCTGATCGCCCTGCGTCTGCGCCTGACCAACGTGATCGAGCACAACGTCGATCCCGCGTTTCTGATCGAAACCAAGCTGGCCATGAGCGAAGACTTCGAGCGGCTCAGCCAGCATCTGAGCGACGCGTTGAACCTGGGGCACGCGCAGACGGAGCAACTCATCGTCGCGCTGCTGGCGCTGTTGCTCGGCGCAGCCCAGGCAGATGCAGCGCCAGCGATCGACACCGCGGCTCTGCCCGCTGAAGCGGTTCGAATCATGAGCTGCTTCGACAGCGAAACTGTTTTCCTCGGCAACGCTGAGCTGATTCTCAGCGGGCTGCGTCAGCGCTGAGCCTCAGCGGGCGCCGTCGAGCAGATCCGTAAATCCGGCAGGCGCGTACGGGCCGATCACGATCTGCTCGAGCACGCCGATGCCCGTCCGCTCACCGTCCGTCGCTTTCATTACCTGCTGCACGTGAATGTTCTCCGGCGCCAGGAGATTGAGCTCGGCCGGATCGAAGGACTCATGGCCGGTCGCCAGCTCACCCTGCCAGGCGCCCTGCTTCCAGACCGGATGCCCATAGCCGAGCCCCTTGAACTGGAAGCGCAGCGTCGGCTCCAGGCAGATCGTGCGCTTTGAGCCGTCCAGCTCGATGAGATCGATCTCGGCGTAGCGGGCGAGCCGGGTGCCGGGATGGTACTCGACCCGGTGCACGGTGCCGGCTTTGCGATCAACCAGCCCATCTTCCACACCGGGCACATCGCCTTCCGTTTCGTAGAGCGGCGCGGTCAGCCCTTCCCGCACCAGCGCCTCGCCGCGCGGGCCGTCGAAGAAGATGGCGTGCGAGATGTGGTCGTCCCAGAACAGCGGCGCCCAGAGGAAGAAGAAGCCGCCCATAGGCTGCGGCGCCCCGTCTCTGACAGGTTCACCCACGCCCCGCACGCCCCAGGACCGATCCTTGGTGGCGTGGCAGACCGCCGGATCCACCTTGATCTCACCCTCCGGCGTGTCGATCACGCCTTCCCAACGGCCGAACTGATCGAACCGGGTGGCATCCATCATCCGCTGAGCGCCGCGCCAGAGCGTTTGCCGGCCCTCCTGTATGGCTGCAGTTCGTGCGCTGAAGGTGAGGTCACAGGCGAGGCCACTGTCGTTTTCCTCAAGGATCACCCTGGACCGCCGCATGGGCTCCAGCACCTCTATCCGGATCGGGCCCACGCTCATGTCGGTGCGCTCGTCGGGCGCCCGTCGCGAGCCGTAAAAGCAGTGCTGCAGGCCACCGGGACGGACTACGCTGAACGCCGCATCCTGCACTGAGCGGTGCGGGTAGACGGCCATGCCGAGCCCGAAGTAGTAGCTGGAGTCGGCGGCGTAGCCGTTGTACCAGGTGCGGTCATAGACGTTCCGGTCGCTGGTCGCCGCCTGGGCCAGAGGCTCCGGCGTCTGGTGGACCGGGAAGTCATCCAGTTTGTTCAGCATTTCTCCCTCCCTACTGAGTCTGCCCTGCAGTGCTGCCCGTCAGCCGTCGAGACCGAGGAATCGGCGGCTGCGTGTGCGCACATCTTCCGCAAACGGTGCTTCCATGTGAAGGTGATGCGGCCCTTCCAGCCGCTCGATGGTCAGCATGGGGTGCCTGGCCTCGGCGTTGGCCAGCTCATCCGCGAACCAGCGATCACCGCCCGCTGCCACCATCAGCAGCGTCGGCACCTCGCAGGCCGCAAGCAGCAGATCGATCTGAGCTCGGGTGGGACGGAGCGGCGTCGCGCTGCGAATTCGCGGATCCGTGCGCCAGGTGACCCCACCCTCCACCACCTTGTGGCCCCGCTGCACCAGCAGCTCGGCGGAATCGAGGCTCTGCCCCGTTGCTTCGCTGACGCGCGCGGCCATCGCCGCCACGTCGCGAAACACCTTGGGTTGCCGGTGCTGCTCTGAGAGCGCTTCACGGATCGCCTCCCGATTACGCTCCAGGCGCTCAGCATCGGTTGCACCACCGGTGGCCATCAGGCCGTCGATCATGATCAGTTTGCGTACCCGCTCCGGGAACATGCCGGTGAGCTCGACGGAGATCTCCGCGCCCATGGAGTGGCCGATCAGGTTGAACGACGGCCAGCCCAGCGCGTCCGCGACCGCCAGCAGGTCGAGCACGTCGTAGTAGTTGATGTAGTGGCTGCCAGCCGGTCGATGATCGGAGTGGCCATGCCCGCAAAGGTCGACCGCAACGATGTTCAGCTCCAGGAGCTCGGGCGCCAGCACGTCGAACGAGCTGGCGTTGTCGAGCCAGCCGTGCACGCACAGCGTCGGCTCGCCACCGGGGCTGCCCCACTGCCTGGCCGCCATCTGCCGGCCGAATATTTCGAACGATACTTCCTCACCAAGGCGCGCTGCCTCGGGTACTGCTTCTGCCATTTTGGTTCCTGAAAGAGTGACTGCGTAACGGATAGTCCGGGCACCGCTGGCACCCGGAGAAATTGAATCCAGATTCAGTATATTTTAGTCTGATTGGCTTCATTTTACCTGCCACGGGAAGAGAGGACAGATTCAGATGAGTGAATTCAAAGATAAGGTCGTCGTGATCACAGGAGCAGGCGGCGGTCTCGGCAAGGCCCACGCTCTGGAGTTCGCGAAGCGCGGCGCCAAGGTGGTGGTGAACGATCTGGGCGGTTCCGGAGACGGCACCGGCTCTTCGGACATGGCCGACCTGGTGGTGGAAGAAATCAAGGCTGCCGGCGGCGCGGCTATCGCCAACAAAGCCAGCGTTTCCGACAAAGCCGGCGCCAAGTCGATCATCGACGACGCGGTGGCCGAGTTCGGCACCGTCGACATTCTCGTCAACAACGCCGGCATCCTGCGCGACAAGAGCTTCAAGAAGATGGAGCTGGCGGATTGGGACATCGTCATGGACGTGCACCTGAACGGCACCGCCTACGTTACCCACGCGGCCTGGCCGATCATGTACGAGAAGAACTACGGCCGGATCGTCATGACCTCTTCGACTTCCGGGGTCTACGGCAACTTCGGTCAGGCGAACTACGGTGCTGCGAAGATGGGCATGCTCGGGCTGATGAACGTGCTCTCCAAGGAGGGTGCGGCAAAGAACGTGCGCGTGAACTGCCTGGCGCCGGCCGCGGAGACCAGACTGATCGGCACCATCCCGGGCCGCGAAGTGAATCCGGACGATCCGGACCCGTCTCGACACCCGCGGCTCGTTACCCCGGCGGTGCTGCTGATGTGCTCCGAGGACGCGCCGAACGGCGTCACCATCCAGGCGGGCAACGGCCGCTTCTCCTGCGCCGCTGTGTTCAACAACGAAGACATTGAGCTTGGCGCCGAGGTGACCTACGAGGATCTGCTCGACCGCAAGGACGACCTGCTGGATATGAGCGCTGCCAGCGAAGGCTGGAGCTGGATGAAGAAGATGATGGCTCAGCGCCAGCAGAAGTCCTGATCTGCCCGCGATGGACCTCTACACCACCTCGCCGGAGCTGGACAACGCCCTGGTAGACGCCGCCAACTGGGCGGACGAAGACGGCATCCACGCGCAGTTCACCTGGCTGCGCGCCAACGACCCGCTCCGCTACCTGGAACCGGAAGGGTTCGATCCGTTCTGGAACGTCACCAAGTACGACGACATCAAGGAGATCGAGGGCAAGAAGCAGATCTTCATCAACGATCCCCGGCCGACCCTCGGTCCGAAGGGTATGCAGGAGATCATCCAGCAGATGACCGGGCGCAAGCACCTGGTCCGCTCGCTGGTGCAGATGGACGATCCGGACCACAGCAAGTACCGGATGCTGACCCAGTCCTGGTTCATGGGCACCAACCTGCGCAAGCTGCAGGCCGACGTGGACGCGCTGGCGAAGATGTACGTGGACCGGCTGGCCGGCTTCGGCGGCGAGTGCGACTTCGTCAAAGACGTGGCCATCTGGTACCCGCTGCGGGTGATCATGAGCATCCTCGGCGTGCCGGAGGAAGACGAAGCGCTGATGCTGAAGCTCACTCAGGAGCTCTTCGGCAGCACCGACCCGGACGTGCAGCGTTCGTTCGAGCCTCAGGACTTCCTCGGCGTGGTGCAGGACTTCGAGGCGTACTTCGCCGAGCTCACCCGCTCGCGACGAGCCAACCCCACGGATGACGTGGCCAGCGTGATCGCCAACGCGGTATTCGACGGCGAGCCGATGCCGGAGCTGGACGCCAACGGCTACTACATGATCGTCGCTACCGCCGGCCACGATACCACCAGCGCCTCCACGGCCGGCGGGCTGCTGGCGCTGATGCAAAACCCGGAGCAGATGGAGAAGCTGCGTGCCGATCCGGACGGCCTGATGCCGACGGCCATCGATGAGATGATCCGCTGGGTGAGCCCGGTCCGGCACTTCATGCGCACCGCTACGGAAGACTACGAGATCCGCGGCAAGACGATCCGCGAAGGCGAATCCGCCATTCTCTGGTATCCCTCAGCCAACCGGGACGAGGACATCTTCGATGCGCCTTTCGAGTTCCGGGTCGATCGCAAGGATGCCAAGCAGCTCGCCTTCGGCTTCGGCGCCCACGTCTGCCTCGGCCAGCACCTGGCCCGGATGGAGATCAGCGCCCTGTTCAAAGAGCTGTTGAGCCGGGTGGATAGCTTCGAGCTGGCCGGCGAGCCGCAATACACTCAGGCCACCTTCGTCGGCGGCCTGAAGTCGCTGCCGATCCGCTTCAAGCTGAAGTAGCTGCGCTCGGGCGCGGCTTCAGGCGTCGTCCAGGTAGCAAGCCAGCAGACGGCGAGCCGTCGGGTTCTCGAGCTTAGGGGCCAGGTCGGTGTCGAGGTCCCGCAACCGTTGCAGCCGCAGCACGTCTCCGGCTCGGAAACCCGGTAGCCAGCCGCAGAATCGGAACCCACGGGCACGCGCCGCGCGGACGCCGGAGCCGACCGCAGAATCGCCGAGGCGGAAGTCGATCTGCTGGCAGGGCGCCTGGCTGGCGTCGAGCGCATCCAGACCTTCGGCCAACGTCTCACCCGCGACGGCTACCGAAAGGCGGCTGAGGCCACGCTTAAGATGCGAACGCAGTTCGAATCGTGCGACCGACGGCACAGCCGATGCTGGCGCCTGCCAGGATCGAGGCAGCTCAGTCGGCAGCACCATCGCCTGGAGCAGTTCCGCATAGTCATCAGGCAGGTAGCCCTCGAACGCAGCGCCGGGTGCATAGGGCTCGTAGACGATGGTGGCGGCCTGGCGTTTACGCAGCGCGGCCTCGTCTTCGCCTACCTGGCCGTGCGTTTCAGCGGGGATGTAACCAAGCATCAGGCCGGTCTCGAAGCCCGCCTTCACCGACTGCCGCTGCATGATGTGATGGTCGGTGGTCGGGTAGTGCAGGAAGCCCTGATAGCCGAGCTCACGGCTCCAGATGGAAAGCTCTGCGCCCACTTTCCAGGCCAGGCCACCGCCACGGGCGGCAGGGTCGACCACGGTGTTGCCGAGCTCGATCACGCTGGCCTCTGGATGCACCGTCATGGCCATGTGGCCAAGCACCGTGCCGTCCGCATCGATTGCGCCGACGCAGCCAACCCTGCCTTCCTGAAGCGCTTCGGTCAGGGCGGCCACATCGTAGAACAGCTCGTTGGCGTAGCTGTCACCGTAAACCCGGCGGAAGCAGCTGACGATGGCTGCCGCATCCTCCGGCTGCAGCCGACGGATGCTCACCATTCAGGTCGCAAATGCCTCGGCGCAGGCAGGCCGGGCCATCAAGCGCTCTACATAGGCTGCGAGGTTCGGCATGTCGTCACCGATCAGCCCCATGCGATTGCTCATGATGCAGGCGTGGCCGAGCATGATGTCCGCAGCCGAGAACTCGCCGGCCAGGTACTCCCTGCCTTCGAGCGCTTCGTCGATGGGCTTGAGCGCCCGGACCAGCAGCTTCTGTGCCTGTGCCAGCACCGTCTCGTCCCGCCGATCCGGCGGCAGCAGCATGGTCTGCACGACGATGGTGTTGATGGGTGGCATGACCATCCCCTCGCAGTAGTGGAACCACTGCAGGTAGGACGGGTACTCCGGTGAGTCCACCTCCGGCTTTAATTTGCTCGGAGCATGCCGAGCCAGCACGTACTCGATGATGGCGCCAGACTCGAAGATGCTGACGTCGTCGTCATCCAGCACCGGGACCCGGCCAAGCGGGTGGCGCGCCCGGTGCGCGTCGGACTTGAGATCCTCCGGATGAAAGCGCATGGCGTTCAGCTCAAAGGGCATGTCCAGCTCTTTGAACAGCCAGACGATGCGTCCGGCGCGGCTGTTGGGTGCGTGGTGCAGAGTCAGCATGAATCTCTCCCTAATTCTCGACAGCGGTCTACAATAAGGTAATCCCAAGCGCTAGGACAGCCAGTGAATCGCATCGCCGCCCTCGTCGTCACCGTCGCCTTTCTTGCCGGCTGCCAGACGCCACTTCTGCTCGCCCCCACACCCGAGGTTCTGAAAGACGATCGTTTCAATCTGTTTGAGGCCAACCCCGAGCCGCTGACCAGCAACGAGCTGGCAACGCTGTACGTGACTACCAGGGTGCCCGACGAGCGGCGCAGCGATTTCTTCAAGGGGCAGCGCGACGAGGGCAACCTGCACTTCGGCTACGCCGTGGTGCGGATCGGCGAGGAGAACCTGAGCCTGGCGGATCTGATCGAGCAGTCCACCACCGGGGAGCGGAAAGAGAAGTTCGCCTGGGAGCTGCTGGAAGCGCCCATCCTCGGCACCACTTCCGTGCCGTCAGCACCCGAAGGGCCGCCGCAGCTTTCGGAAGGTATGACTGAGGCGATTGCCCAGCTGAACGCCTACATCGATGAGAACCCGATCAAAGAGCTCACCATCTACGCCCACGGAGCCAACAACACCTTCTACTGGTCAGTCTCTCAGGGGGCGCAGTTCCAGTACTTCACCGGCGACAACGCGATGGTGCTGGCCTTTGCCTGGCCTTCTCCCGGCAGCATGTTCCGCTACGGTGCCGACAAGCGGCGCTCTGATGCCGCGGCAGCCGACCTGGCCTACCTGATCGAGATCCTCGGGCACCACTCCAGCGCCACGCGCATCAACCTCCTGGCTTACAGCGCCGGTGGGCGAGTTGTCGGCGGCGCGCTCGCCCAGCTGGCAGAACGCTATCAGGATCCGGAGACCCTGCGGATCGGCCAGGTCTACCTGACCCAGTCCGACCAGCCTCTGATCGAGTTCGTCAACACGCTGCCGGATTTCTTCCCGCTGGTCGAGGGGCTGACCGTGACCGCGGCGGTGGGCGATCCGGTGCTGGCGATGGCGAGGGCCACGGATTTCCAGATGCGGCTCGGTTCAGTCGGCGAGGGAGATGGCGTCAAGCTGGACATCAGCGAAGAGCTGCGCCAGCAGGTGGTCGACATCGTCAATTCGGATCGCATGGTGCTGATCGATCTGCGCAAGGTACCGGCCACCGAGTACCGGTTCACTCACGGCGCCTGGTATGACGACCCCTGGGTCAGCACGGACGTCATGGTGACGCTGCTCGGCGGCCTGAACGCCGAGGAGCGCGGCCTGGAGCTCACCAACGTCGAGGGAACGAACATCTGGGTATTCCCGGACGACTACGTCGAGCGGGTGAAGAGCAACATCCTCAATCGGCCGGAGGAGAGCAGGAAGGTGGAACGGCCAGGTTCATGAAGCGGCCGATCTCTCCAAGCTGGTAGTCGTAAAAGGGATTGAAGGTCTGCCGGAGAAAGCCCGCGGCGGACACCCTCAGCGCGCCCGCCTCTCCCCGTAGAACCACGTTCCCGAGCTCAATCCGGTCCGACTCCAGATCCGGCGGCATGCCGCCGTAGAGCGGATCGTCCGGCGGAAACGGCGGCGCGATGTGCGACAGCGAGTACACGCCCTCCGGCCAGCGGACGTCGAGCAGACAGCGGCTGTCCGCTCTGCCCGGCCCCGCGCCCGTTCGCGCCAGCACGGACCGGGTGTCCTCAGCCATGTTGCTCACCACCGTAAACTCGTAGCCGCGTGAACTGTCTGCCATCAACGCCTCGAGCGCCGCTCGCGGATCGCTGTTCAGGAGCGGCTCGATCTCGGTGCTGCGATTGAAGTCGTAAACCACCAGCGAGTGATCCGGGCCGGCAGCACGCGCCGGCAGCCGGTCGTACAGCACATCAACCACCGCCGGCACCTCAATGGTGGTATCCACCACGGACTGGAAGCTGAGCACTGGCGGCATCCCGGCGATCTCCCCGCTCGCCACTGCCGCGGTGAGGCTGGCGTTCACATGATTGGCCAGCCGCCAGACCTGCAGCGCCGCGTTCAGCGGGAAGGAGCGATACTTGAAGGGGTCGAACTCGAGCTCGATGCTGTTCCAGGCGACTTTTTCGAGCCCGAGCACCCGGCCCAGCCTTGCCTGCCAGGGAGTCAGCGCCGCCAGCGGCGTGATGCCCATCGCCGGCGAAAACAGCACCAGGCCGTCCGGGAGCGGCAGAGACTCATCCGACAGCGCCTGCAATGACAGCTCGACCGCCAGCGGGCCGCCGGTCGAGTACCCGAACACGTAGAGGGGCTTGTCACCCAGCTGCTGGCCCAGGTGCTGAGCCGCCAGCTCCACCGCGCCGTACATGTCTTCCCAGGTTGTCCGGGTCAGGCTGGCCGGTGCCGTCCCGTGCCCGGGGTAGCGCAGCCCCACAACGTAAAGCCCCTGAGCATGCATGTGCTCGGCGATGGCTCGAAGGCTGTAGGGTGAGTCGGACATGCCGTGCAGCATGAGGACGCCAGCCGTTGGCTCAGGATGCTCGAGCACGTAGCTGCGGTTCCAGTTGCGGGACCAGCGGTCGGGTGAGGAGAACGAGCTGCGGGCGTAGCGGTTGATCTGGTGTTCGGGATCCGGCGGCACCCGGTCGATCACCTCGCGTGCCAGCTCTTCGAACAGAGCGTTCTCCAGGGCCAGATATTCCTGGAAGCTGGCCGCCTCACCGCCGTCGCCGTATTCCGACGGCAGGTCCGCCCGGTGCCAGATCTCCAGATCCTCGCGGCTTTCCAGATAGAACAGCGCGCCAACGAGCAGGGCAATGAAAGCGCCGAGCACGCCGTAGAGGAGGAACAGCCCCAGATGCCTGGCAATCCGCGTCATGTGTTTCCCGAGTGTGATCTCCGCGCTTCATCTTAGTATCCTCCGAGGGCTTTCAGATAGGCCAACGCCGCAAGGATGCAGTCAGTACCCAGCATAGCCCGCGCCCTTTACCGCATCGTTTTCCGCGGCGGCACCCCACAGCGCCTGCAGTTCTCCGCGCCGCTGATGCTCAGCAGCGTTGCCCTGCTGCTGTTCGGGGGCATCGTCGGCGGCAGGTTTTTTCTCGACCTGTCGTTCGTGGAGATCGGCCTGCTGCTGTTCACCGTGCTGTCCGGCCTCTACATCGCCTCGGCGCTGCTGACGCGAACGGTTCCCAGGGTTCGGCTGCGGGCCAGCCTACTGACCGTGCTGCTGCTGCTCGGCAGCGGCGCGCTGCTGCTCGTGCTGCTCATACCGCTCAAGGCCATAGACAGCCTGGCGCTGGCCGCGAGCGTTCTGGTCCTGCTCGCGGTGCTGAGCGGCACCACCAACACGGTTCACTACGCGCGAGGCGGCAGTCGGGCCAACGCCGCGCTGTTGTCCCTCGCTTTCGCGGCGCTGCTCGGCGCGTTCTACGCGACACTGCGCTGGCTGCTGGAAACCGTGTTCTCCTGAAGCCGCGATGGAATCACTGCTGACCCTTCCCCAGGATCTGCTGCTCGGCGCCATAGCCCTGCTGGACGCCCTGCCCGATGGCGCGCGAGCTGCCCTGGCTGCCGCGTTTCTCATCCTCTTTCTGCGCCATTTCGAAGCCCGGATTCCCGGCTTCGAGATTCAATACGGCCAGTCCTTCCGCAAGACCGCGCTGGTTGCGCTCATCTTCATTCCCACCTTCGTCTGGCTGGTGCCTGACAGCCGGATGACTGTCTACGTGGAGGAGCTCGGACCCGCCGATGAGGGTGTGCATCCGTTCTGGCTGGTCCTGCTGGGCATCTGGCTGACCGGTTTGCTGGCGGCACTGACAGCCCTGATTCGGGTCCGGCTCGGCCTGCGCTCAGAGATGCACGCGCTGCCCCCGATCGACGACGAGAAGCTGGCTAACAGGATGGCGCACTGGCAACGCCGGCTCGGCCTGCAGGCGCCGCTGACCCTGGTGGAGAGCCCTGGCACCGAGCCGAAGTTCTTCGCTTCCGCCGGGAGCGTGGCTATCCCCGCCGCCGCCAGGCACTGGCCCGGCAACCTCCAGGACCTGCTGCTGATCGTCAGCCTCGTCCACCTGAAGCGCCGGCACCGACGCTGGCACCGATTCGCCGAGCTCGTGAGCTGCATTTACTGGCCCGTTCCCTGGGTACAGAAGCTCGCCGACAACCTGATCCTGGATTTTCAGCTGTCCGCCGACGAGCTGGCGGAATCCTGCTATCGGGACAAACTGGGTTACGACCGGGCGCTCCGACAGCTCGCGCAACGGCTGGAGCAACCCGTGGGCCAACCGGCAAGCGCAATCGCTGAGCCGGTGCCCGCAGGTGCCTGGGGCCGACTGGCCGCCGGCGTTCGCAACTACCTGCTGCGGCTTCGGCAGCTGCTCGAGCCGGCCGGCGAGCCACCCTGGCACCTCAGCGAGGTGCTGAGCGAACGCAACTCAGACAACCAGCTCACCTGGACGGACCCTTACGATCGTGTGGTGCTGTTCGTCGGCCAGGCGGTCTTCATCGCCTTTCTGCTGACCGGCACCACGCTCAAAGAGCGGCCCCCGGAAGTGGACTACGAGTACTCCTTCCCGTTCGAGCTGCTCTGGAAAGAGCACTTCCACCGAAACCTGGAGCTGCAGGAGAAGGTACAGCCACCACCCCCCTCCTGAGGCTCAACTCTGACGGCAACTACGTATACCCGCCCGCCTGCGTGCCCGCGAGAATGCGTTTTTACCCGCCTGCCCAGCAGGCAGTCAGCACACAGGAGGTTTGGTAGTGCTCAACGAAGTCAGCGGAGACATTCTCCTATCCAACGCGCAGGTCATCGCTCACGGGGTCGCCCCGGCCGATCACTTCAATCAGGGCCTGGCGCTGAGCCTGCGGGAACAGTATCCGGCCATGGCCAAGGACTTCCGGCACTTCTGCCAGGTCAGCCATCCCAAGGCCGGGGAGATATGGGCCTGGGCGGGTGCCGACGGCAAGCGGGTGGTGAACCTGATGGTCCAGGAAGAGGCACCGAGCAAGCAGTCCCGACCCGGCAAGGCCACCACGCACAACGTCAACGTGGCGCTACGCAACCTGCGCGCGCTGATCGAGGAAGAGCAGTTCGAGAGCGTCGCCCTGCCCCGCCTCGCTACCGGTGTCGGCGGCCTCGATTGGGAGGAGGTGCGGCCACTGATCGATACCCACCTGGGTGACCTGAGCATCCCCATCTATCTCTACACCACCTTCCGCAAAGGCGAGCAGGCGGCGGAGTAACTCAGCCTGCCGCACCGGCGGTCAGGGGCCGACCTGCTTACCTGACCCCAGCTGGGCCCGCAACTGGCGAGCCCCCCGTACATCGCCCATACTCCGGGCCAGCATCAGGAAGGGGTTGCAGATGAAAACGGCGACGCGAGCAGCGTTTGCCGGCGTGTTATTCGCCGGTTGTCTCAGCGGTTGCGGCGAAGATCCGGCGCCGCCCGAAGCAGCGGCAGAAACCGCAGCACCAGTCGCCGCGACGCCGACCCCGGCGCCAAGCCCCGCAAGCAACGGCAAAACGCCCGTCACTGTGAGCGAGGGCACCAACCTCTCCTTCTCGCTCAGCCCGGATGGTCAGACCCTGGTGTTCAGCCTGCAGGGCGTGCTGTTCAGCGTGCCGGCCAGTGGCGGCACCGCAACCGCGCTGACCGACTACTATCAGGACGCCAGAGAGCCCGACTGGAACGGCGATGGCAGCCTCATCATCTACCATGGTTACCGAGCCGGGAACTGGGACCTCTGGTCCCTGCCCGCTGCTGGCGGCGACCCTCTGCCGCTCACCACCGACGCCTTCGACGACCGGGAGCCACAGGTATCTCCAAACGGCGGGCAGATCGCTTTCTCTTCCGATCGCAGCGGCAACTACGACATCTGGCTGCTCTCCGTCGCTGACGGCAGCCTCACCCAGATTACCTTCACACCGGAGAACGAGTCCGCGCCGGCCTGGTCTCCAGATGGCAACGAGATCGCCTACGCGGTCGCCACCGGCCAAACGGCAGAGGTCCGCGCCACCAGCCTGATCAGCCGCGAAACCCGAACTCTGGTCAACGAGCCCGGACGCATCGCCGGGGTCAGCTGGAGCCTGGACGGCAGCCAGCTCAGCTACCAGAACGCCCTGCCCGGTCGCACCAGCCTGAAGGCTCTGGATCTGACCTCAGGCACCAGCGAGACGCTGAGCCAGCCGGGCGATGACGTGTTCCCGTTCCGCACCACCTGGCGGGCAGATGGCAGCCTGCTCTACGCCGCAAACGGAGGCATCCAGCAGCAGGGTGCTGATGGCACTCGCGGCACAGTTCCGTTCGAAGCAACTTTCGAGCTTGACCGCCCCGAGTACGAACGCCGCCGGCGCAATCATGACGACACCACCCCACGCCGCGCGCTCGGCCTGTCGCAGCCGGTGATCTCGCCGGACGGCCAGCAGGTCGCCTTCACCGCGCTTGGCGATCTCTGGCTCTGGTCGCCGGACAGCCAGACGCTGGCAAACGTCACCGAGAGCCCGTTCGCCGAGCGCTCGCCGAAGTACTCGCCAGACGGCAACCGAATCGCCTACATCTCCGACCGCGACGCCGGCGGCGGCCAGAACTCGGCGCTGTGGATCTACGACATCGCGCAGAACGCCCACACCCGGATCAGCCTGCCGAGCAGCAGCGTCTCCGCGCCGGCCTGGTCGCCGGATGGCAACTCGGTGGCGCTGTTCGCCAGCATCGCCGGCAGCCCGCTGGCGAGCCAGCTCACCATCGCCAACCTGCAGGATGGCAGCCTGACCCCCGTGCACACGCCTATTCCCGCGCAGGGGATTTCCTGGAGCAGCGACGGTGCCTACGTCGCGACCACTGAGCTTGCGCCCTACTCCAGCCGCTTTCGGGAAGGCGTCTATCAGATGGTCGTCACCTCGCCGACGACGGGCGAGCTGTATCGGGTGGAGCCGGTGCAGCACAAGAGCATGACCAGCGTCGCGCTGGCGCCCCTGGGCCAGTCCATGACTTACGTCCAGGACGGCCAGCTCTGGCAGCAGGGACTGTCGGAGAACTTTCAACCGACGGGTTACCCGGAGCCACTGACAGCCGGGCTCACAGACACCCCGAGCTGGAGCAGCGGCGGCCAGTATCTGGTCTACATGAATGCAGACCGCATGATGCGCCTGAACGTGGACACCGGTGCGGCTGAAGACATCACGCCGGATATCCAGTGGCGGCCATCGGTGATCAACGCGCGCTGGACGCTGAAGATCGGCAGGCTGTTCGACGGCACCGGCGAGGACTACCTCGAGGACGTGCTCGTTACCATCGACGGCAACCGCATCGCCAGCATCGAGCCGGGTGCCATCGACGCAGCCGCAGATCTCGATGCTTCGGACAAAGCCGCCTACCCGGGCCTGTTCGAAATGCACGCCCACATGGGCGAGATCAGCGAGCCTCAGGGCAGAGCCTGGCTGGCCTGGGGTGTGACCAGCGTGCGCGATCCGGGTTCCGATCCCTATGTGGCCAAAGAGCGGCAGGAGATCTGGGACAGCGGCACCTTCGTCGGCCCCAGAACCCACGTCACCGGCTATCTGACCGACGGCAATCGGGTCTACTACTCGGTCGCGGAAGGCATCGGCTCCGACGTGCACCTGGATCGAGCGCTGGATCGGGCGGAGCGGCTGCAGCTCGACTTCATCAAAACCTACGTGCGCCTGCCCGACCACCGGCAGGAGCGGGTGCTGGAGTTCGCCCACGAAACCGGAATTCCTGTTTCGTCACACGAGCTGTTCCCGGCGGTGGCCTACGGCATGGACCATGTCGAGCACATCGGCGGCACCAGCCGTCGCGGCTATCAGCCGAAGGTAACCGGGCTCGGCTACAGCTACGGCGATGTTGTGGAGCTGCTGGCTGCGTCCGGCATGGGCATCACGCCGACTGCCGTGCTGCCCGGCTACGCGGTGATCGCGGCAGAAGAGACCGATCTCTTCGCCACCCAGCAGTTTGACCATTTCTACGGCGCCACCGGCCGGCAGGCAGCGTCCATGCTGGCCCGCATGTTTGGTCCCGGCGCGGGCAACACCGCGGTCAACAACGGCAAGTTTCTGAAGGCGCTGACCGATGCGGAGGCGCTGGTGGTGAGCGGCACCGACTCGCCGTTCGTACCTTACGGCGCCGGCCTGCATGCGGAGCTCAGGCTCTACGCGCGGGCCGGGCTGACACCCGCTCAGATCCTGAAAACTGCAACGGTGAACGCCGCCAAGGCTGCCGGCGTCGATCACGATCTCGGCACGCTGCTGCCGGGCATGATTGCCGACCTGGTGGTGGTCGACGGCGACCCGCTCGCCAACATTGCAGATGCGGACAACGTGGTGATGACGATTAAAAACGGCCGCGCCTATCACCTGCCGCGACTGATGACGGCGCCGACGGCTGACTGAGGCGCGTCGGCGTTCCTGTCAGGCTCGGAACGAGGTTCAGCGGGCTTCGCAGGGCGTCGGATCGACGTGGCTGAAATCGTATACCGGTGCCTTTTCCCTGGCGACGACATCCGCCATGCCTTCCCACTCGTCCCACATGTGGGTCAGCGCCCGCTTGGATCGTTCCCAGGGATTGTTGCCCTCTTCATATTCCAGCCACTCTCCCATTCTGCCCCGATCGGGATGATCGGAGATCCCTGACACCCGGTGGTTCGGTTGGCGTGATCTGTTGCGGAGCCTGAAGATCATGTTCTTGCGCGACTCGGTGCCGAACTGGTTGCGCGTGCCGGTGTGCGGCATCTGGAAAATCGTAAACGCGGCGTCCCCAGGTTCCATCTTGATAGGTGTCAGCCGCGGCCAGGGGCGGCCATCGGGCGTCGTCTCAGGGTTCCCACCCGCCAGTTCAATCAGCTTTTCCTGCACCGCCTCTGGCAGATAAGTGTGACCGGCGCCGTTCGGCGCGTCGCAGTCGAACCTGGGCCAACCGGGTCCTTCGGGCCCGATCCGGCCGCTGACTTCCAGCTGCCAGCGATAGAACTGCTCCAGCACATGGTGACCGCCGGGGATAACGGCCGTCTGCCCCACACCCTCCGCCAGTTGCTCATTGAGCGGCACGATGCAGAAAGTCGTGAAGCTGCCCACCGCCAGCGTCATGTCCGGATCCTGGAAAAGCGGGTCGGTATTGCTGCCGATGACGTCAGCCGTGCGCCCGATATCGCCTTTGGGACAGGCAGCAATCATCTGCCGGTAGATCTCCGCAGGGTCGCCACTGACCGGCTCCTGAGGCGTCACACCGGTGAAGAGACCTTCTGCATGGGTTGTGTGACCGTAGTACGGCAGGTCCTTCTCCCGGTACCCCAGCGGCGTGAAGTGTTCTCCCGGTTCACGGATTGGCGTCACACCGACGTGCACGTGGCTCGGCGGGTCGAACATGCCCATGACCTCATGGAGAATGGGGGACACCTCGGAACGGTTCACGAGATCTGTCAGTTCCGGCGCGTCCGACAGATTGTCTCCCCGATTCGCGGCCTTGATCCTGGCCCTGGCGTTGGCCACCAGCTCTTCGGAGACAACACCTTTGAGAATCACGTAGCCGTCGTGAAAGAGGTTCTTCTTCTGCTCATCACTCAGTTGCATCGAAATCGGCTCCAGCGGACCGTTAGTCAGCCGGCCAGGCCCAGCTGAAGCCGTCCCGGTTCGGCATTTCCACCTCAGGCAGCGACTGTGCATCCAGCACCTGGTCGCGATCGATCACCCCGTTCTCCGCCAGCAGGTAGGCGGTCACCGCGTACACTTCGTCTGCGCTCAGCATTCCAGGCTGGTGGTAAGGCATGGCCCGGCGAACGTAGTCGAACACGGTGGTGGCGTAGGGCCAGTAGCTGCCGATGGTTTTCACCGGCTGGTCTCCCGTCAGCGAGCCGATGCCGCCGGTCAGCCGATCGTTCGGGCCACCCTGACCGCCATCGCCATGACAGATCCGGCACTCCCGCTGGTAGACCGCAAGCCCCTGGTGCGCATCGCCGCTGCCGGACGGCAGCCCGCGACCATCGGGCATGACCACGAAGTCCAGCGCCCCGGCTTCCGCTTCGCTCAGCGGCGTCCCGAGACCAGGCCCCTCCGCCGCCATGACAAAGGGGCTGGCGGTGAGCAGCAGCCCAAGCGCGACCCGTCGGATTCCGGCCATGGCTTCATACATAAACATTGCGCGCCGCTCCCTGCTCGTTGACCGCCCAGGCCTGAATGCCGTTGTAGTGGTAAAACGCTTCCGGCGCTCTGCCGGCAAGCACCTGAGCTCTGGTGGGTTGCACCGCGCCGGTCTCATCGACTGCCCGGCTGAGCAGGGTGGCCGGCCCACCGTCCCAGCGCCAGGCAGCACGGAAGCGGGTCAGGCACTTCGGCAGCGCATGCTCGTCCAGGGCTGCTTCCGCCCAGCTGTTCCCGCCATCCGCAGACACTTCCACCCTGCTGATCCTGCCGGCACCCGACCAGGCGATGCCGCTGATCTGGTAAATGCCGGGGGTTGCCAGATCCAGCCCGGGCGACGGGCTGGTGATCACCGACTTCACCGCCATCGGGAAGGTGAACAGCCTGGCGTTGCCATCCTCCGCCAGGTCCGAGTACTTGGACGTTTCATCTTTCGACATGGTCGGCGCTTCGGTGACCTTGAGCGTCCGCAGCCACTTCACGCTGGCGTTGCCTTCCCAGCCGGGCAGGAACAGCCGCATCGGGTAGCCGTTCGACGGCCGCAGCCGCTCGCCGTTCTGGTAGAGCGCGACTATGGCATCATCCATGATCTTCTCGAGCGGCACGCTCCGACTCATCACCGCCGCGTCCGCCCCATCGGCGACCACCCACTTGCCCTCCGGCTTCACCCCCGCCTCATCGAGCAGCACGCTGAGCGGCACGCCGCCCCACTCGCTGGCCGAGACGAGGCCGTGGATGCTTGCACAGTCCGCGTCCACCGGGTTCGGAGCGATCAGCGCGCCGCTGTTCCCCGAGCACTCTAGAAACTGAATCTTCGATACCTGGGGATAACGGTCCAGCGTTTCCACATCAAATGCCAACGGCCTGTCCACCAGACCATGAATCACCAGCCGGTGCTCGGCTGGATCGATCTGCGGGATGCCTGAATGGTGGCGCTCGAAGTGCAGCCGGCTGGGGGTGATGATCCCATCCAGGTGCTGCAACGGTGTTCGCGAGACGCCGGCGCCGGTTGTGCCGGGCTGTGAGCCGACCGGAGCTCTGACCACGTGCGCCTCGAACGGCGACGGTGCCCCGCTCGGCCCCATGCCGATCCCCGGCGCACGCATCCAGGGATCCCGTTCCGGTGCCGCGCCTGCCTGCCCGGCCACCAGCATGCCGGCGCCCGCGGTCAGCGCGGATTTCAGAAACAGTCGCCGGTGCAGCAGGCCGTTGCCAGCCACAGGCAGCAGATCGTCAGAGTTTACATCGTCAGTCATTGGCTCCTCCCTCGTGAGCGATGGTGCCCGGGCCACTCAGCTGAGACAAGCCCGGATGACATTCGCCGTTGAAGCGGTAACACTGCTGTCTCTACTGCTCAGCGGGTGCAATCACCGAATATGAAGAAGGCGCTTGTAGTGCTGGTTCTGATGGGCCTGCTGGCCTGGGCATTTGCCGAGCGCCGGGCGCTGGTCATGCACGCGTTCGCCGCCGCAGGAAGCGGAGAGACTCCGCCGCTGATTGCTGCCCAGGATGAAGGTCCGGCCGTACGCTGGCTGGACGACTACTTCACCGTCGAGCGGGTCGCTCACGATACCTTTGCCATCGGCGAGCCCCGCTACGCCCAGCAAAACTACAACTACCTGATCGTCGGCGAGACGCAGGCGCTGCTTTTCGATGCCGGGCCCGGGGTGCGGGACGTGCGCAGCGTTGCGGAAGGACTGACCGACCGGCCCATCATCTTCCTGCCCTCTCATTTTCACTACGATCACGTCGGCAACGAGATCACCTTCGACGAGATCGCCGTGGTCGATCTGCCCCACATCCGCCGACAGGTGGATGAGGATGGCCTGCTGACGCTGCGCTCAATGGAGCACCTCGGGATGAGCGAAGGGGTCGAACCTCCCAGCTGGCGGGTTGATCACTGGTGGGCGCCCGGCACGGAGATCGACCTTGGCGGCCGCACGCTGACGCTGATCTACACACCGGGCCACACCACGGATTCCGTGTCGCTGCTGGATGAGGCCGGGAAGATCCTGTTCAGCGGCGACTACCTGTACCCCGGCGACCTGTACGGCTTTCTGCCGAACTCCTCCATGGCCGACTACCACGCGACGGCGCTCACCCTGCTCGGCAATCTGCATCCGGACACGGTCATCCTCGGCGCCCATCGGCTTACGCCGCCCGGCGCGCCCCGGCTCGGTTATCAGGACGTCGAAGATCTGGCAGCTGGGCTGCTGAGGATGCGCGAGGGTGAGCTCCAGGGAGAAGGCAACTACCCAGCGGCATTTCCCATAAACGAGCGGCTGACCATGCTGGCGGAACCCCGCTGGCTGCAGCGCTGGTAACAGCCGTGCGCCAGGAAGAAACCGCGCCGGCCCGACCGGTACCAACGGGCGGTGTCTGTCTAGCCACCGCACTCTGCGACCCGGAAGCCGAGCTGTTACCGAAGGCCCGGCGCCTCTGGCCCAGCCTTCGGCAGCTGTTCGCCAGCCAGGCCATCCACGTCACCAACGACACGCATCCCGACTGGCTGGCGTTTCTGGAGGCGAACCAGGTACCGACCCGCCAGGCATCACCAGCCTGGGACCACATCGGCCTGCATCGGCGACGCTCGCTGGAGATCGCCCTGGATCACTTCGACAGCGAGCGGCTGATCTATCTGGATCCGGATCACGTGCTCCGCTGGCTGGAACGGGAGCCCGACGAGCTGCAGAAGCTGCTCGCGCTGGTCGGCGCCTGGGATTGCCTGATCATCGGCCGCTCCCCCGAGGCGTTCGCTCGAGCGCCGCAACGGTTGCGGGACACCGAGGCGGTGGTCAATCAGGTCTACGCGCTGATCAGCGGCCGTCACTGGGACCTGATGATGGCCGCCCGCGGCTTCTCCCGACAGGCCGCCGAGCACATCACCCGCCACTGCCGGGAAGATACGCTGGGCAACGATGTGGCCTGGCCGCTGCTCGTCGAGCAAGCCGGAATGACCTTAGGCTATGCGGAAGCGAGCGGGCTGACCTACGAGACGAACACCGTTTACGCCAACGATCTGGAAGACTCAGAAGATGGGGATCCGGCTGCCTGGATGCTCAGGGTCTACGCCGCCAACCAGCACATCGACGCCATGCGTCCCTACCTGCCAGAAGGAACCGACTGACTCATGTTCGAAGCACCCAACCGCCGCCGGATCTACCTGATGCGACATGGCGAGGCCGCCTACGTAGCCGAGGATGGCACGGTCACCGACGATCCCCGCAACGTACCGCTGACGGCAACCGGCCAGATTCAGGCGCGAAAGCAGGCAGCGGTGCTCGCCAGCGTGCCGTTCGATCGCGCCATCTGCTCGGGCCTGCCGAGAACGAAGCAAACGGCAACGCTGGTTTTAGCCGGCAGGCAGACGCCGGCCCTCGAAGAGGTGCCCGAGCTGGAGGAGATCAACGGCGGCGACAGAGAGCAGCCCATCGCCGATCCGGCCGCCTGGCTCAAGCACGTGGCCAACCCCTGGGCCGGCGCCGACCACCCGGAAGCAACCTTCATGGGCGGCGAGCGCTTCCTGGACTTTGCTGACCGGATTACGCCGGCTTTCGACGCCATCGTCGCTGATCAGAGCTGGCAGACCCTGCTGCTGGTGCTGCACGGCGCGGTCAACCGCATGATCTTCAATCATGTGCTGGGGCTCGGCTGGCAGGGGCGGGTCAGCATCGAGCAGGACAACTGCTGCATCAACGTCATCGACGTGGACACGGATCCGGCGGGTGCGGTCTCGCGATTCCTTGTTCGGGCCGTCAACCTGACCAGCTACGACCTGAACAAGTCGGAGGTGTTTCTCACCAGCATGGAGCACACGGCCTCGAGAATCGCGGAGCAGATGAACCTGACGCCCAGCGACGGCTAGCGGCCTTCCTCCAGCGCGGTGACCAGCGCAGCGTAGTCGGCAAAGCCGAACTCGCTGGTGATCTCTTCTGTCCAGATCTGGTCGAGCTTCGACCTGACCTCATCGCTGAGCACAGCCCCTGCTCCGGCCTTGCCTTCCCGCACCTTCGCCCCGTCGCTGTCGAAAGGCACGTGCATGCGCTCGGAGGAGAGCTCGCGCATGAGCAGATCGTCGAAGCGGTCTTTGTGTTCGAGCATGAACTCGATCGTCGAGTGCCGCTCCGTCAGATCGAGCAGCTCATCATCCAGCTCGATGCCGATGAACTCAGCGACCCGCCTTATGGTCACGCGCGGTTCCTTCAGCATGGTTTCGTAGCACAGGAAAAGCACGTCCGGATCGTAGCGCCGAGGCCACCAGGACTTGAGATGCTGGAAGTAGCTGCGTTTAGGCAGAGCTTCTTCGAGGGCGTACTCGTTCAGCCCGACCGCGCCAGGCGCCCAGTTCCAGCCTTCGCCGAACTTGAACAGCGACACCACCACATCGGCAGGGTTACGCACCACGTTGATGTAGCGACCGCCTTTGGGCACGAAATCCCAGGCGAGATGGCTCTTGAAAGCACGCGGGTCGGCCTTCTGCTCGGCGTTGAGGTCAATCCCTACCGCCGGGCTGGTTTCGATCCAGGGCACGACCCGGGAGATGTCGTCGAAATCCATGTCGCCGCGGGTGCGCAGGGTGTGAACGATCTGCTGGGCCCAGGTGGTGCCGCTCTTCGCGTAGGGCGTGATCACCACATCCGTCGGCCGCAGCTGCAGGCTGAGCCCGGTCTTGATCTCCTCGTCCGTGAGCATCCCCTTCTGACGCTCGCGCATCTCTTCGAGCGATTGGGGCCAGCTCAACTCCTGCCTGTCGTTCAACGCGCTTAACCACTGCAGTTCGCAAGCCGAGCACTATACCGCAAGCGGTGACGTGCTCTGCTGCCTGTTATGATCGGCTGAGCAGAGGGAGGTAACGATGGACGCAGAACTCATCCGTCACGACGGCTGGGCCGAGCTGGTGATGAATCGCCCGGATCGGAAGAACGCAATCACCGGGCCCATGGGCATCGCCATGGCCGAGTGCCTGGGCGAAGTGAATGAGGACGACGGCATCCAGGTGCTGGTTCTGCGCGGTGCTGGCGGGGCCTTCAACTCCGGGCTCGATCTGAAGGAGTTCAACGCCGATCCGGCCCCGGACTGGCTGCCCGAGTTTCAGCACATCTGGCGCGGCGCCCACCGGGCGCTGTTCGAGTGCCAGGTCCCCATCATCGGCGCCATGGAGCGCTACGCGATCAACGGCGGCGCAGCGCTGGCGCTGGCCTGCGATCTGCTCATCGTCGGCCGGGAGTCCTTTCTCCAGGTAGGCGAAGTGCAGATCGGCATGGCAGCACCCTACAACATGGCCTGGCTCGCCCTTCGCCATCCCCAGAGCGTCGCTGCCCGCCTCGCCATGGTCGGCCGGCGGCACACGGGCGAGGCGCTGTTACATATGGGCGTCGCGTACGACTGCGTCGAGGATGCCGATGTGCTCAGCGCTGCCACCGAGCTCGCGGCAGCCATGAGTGAATACCCGGCAGGTGGCAGCCGGAAGATCAAAGCCGGCGCCCGAGCCAACTTGGGCGAAACCGCAGACCAGTGGTTCGACAAGTTCACCAACGTGCATCCGGTTGGCGTTCCGGCGCCGAGCAGGATGCAGTAAGCGGAGCGAATGATGAGAGATCTGAACGGCAAGGTGGCCTGGATCACCGGCGCGGGTACGGGAATCGGCGAAGCCGGCGCGGAAGCGCTGGCGGCCGCCGGCATGCAGGTCGTGCTGTCCGGTCGGCGAACCGAACCGCTCGAGGCGGCGGCAGAGCGAATCGGTTCGGCTGCCAGCGTCGAGGTCCTGGACGTCTCAGACCGAGAGGCGGTTGCGGAGGTAGCAGCAAAAGTCATCGATCGGCACGGTCGGATCGACGTGCTGGTCAACAGCGCCGGCATCAACGTCAAGGAGCGGAACTGGCACAACGTCAGCCTGGACGACTGGGACCGTGTGATCAGGATCGATCTGGACGGGGCCTTCTACTGCTGCAAAGCCGTGCTGCCGACGATGATCGAGCAGGGCGACGGCCTGATCATAAACATCTCGTCCTGGGCAGGCAGGTTCGTCAGCGTCGTGACCGGGCCCGGCTACACGGCCGCCAAACACGCCATGAACGCCATGAACGAAAGCCTGAACATGGAGCACGGCATCCACGGGATCCGGGCCTGCGCGGTCTGCCCCGGCGAGGTGGCCACGCCGATACTGGACAATCGGCCGGTACCGGTGACCGACGAGGACAAGGCGAAGATGGTGCAGTCGGAGGACTGCGGCGAGCTGATCCGCTTCATCGCCGAGCTGCCGCCGCACGTCTGCATCAACGAGCTGACGATCAGCCCGACCTGGAATCGTGGCTACATCGCTCAGGCGCGCACCCTGGCGCCCTGAGCAGGTTCGACTACTCGCCGACCGGCTTGTAGCCGAACTTCATGCCGGCAATGGCAGCCTCGTACATGAGCCCGCCCTTGGCGACGGTGAAGACCGCCATGCCCTTGGTGTACGAGCCTCTGGTCGTTGCATCGCTCTGGCCTCCGGAGGCGCCCGCGGTGCCGCCGCCACCGGTGGAGGTGCTTGCCGAGGCGCCCGCGGTAATGGCGACTGCGGTTGCCTGCGCGCCGAACTCGAAGTTGCCCGAAGCGAAGTCGGTGTAGGCCCTTTCATCTTCGAAGAAGATGATCATGCTGTAGGCCTGGCCGCCGAACTGGAAGCCAACGCTGACCTGAGCCACCGAGGTGTCGCCGACGTGGTCGCCGCCGACGAATACCCGGCCTTTACCACCGGCTCCACCGATGCCGATGCCGCCCTTGCCAATGGTCGGGAACAGCGCGTAACCGTACGCCGAGTCGAAGAACCCGCCGCTGGCCCCAGCTTCCTGGAACACGGCTCTCGAGTCGTCGTAGCCATCTGCCATGCTCATGCCAGCAGCCAGAAGTGCCAATGAGGCAATGAAAGTTGCGAGAACGTTTTTCAGGTTCATCGATTGAACTCCTTTTCTTATGTTGGTTGCTGCGCGCCTACTGCTGCTCTGCGGCTTCGCCCACCGGCTTGTAGCCGAACTTCATGCCGCCGATGCTGGCCTCGTACATCAGGCCACCCTTGGCGACGGTGAACACGGCCAGCCCCTTCGAGAAATCCCCTGAGGTCACCGCATCATGGCGGCCACCGGAGGCACCGGCCGTGCCGCCGCCCGCCGTCGAGGCGCTGGCCGACGCGCCAGCGGTGATGGCCACCGCCGTCGCCTGAGCGCCGAACTCGAAGTTGCCGGACGAGAACTCATCGAACGCCCGCTTGTCCTCGAAGAAGATGATCATGCTGTAGGCCTGGCCACCGAGCTGAAAACCGATGGTCACCTGACCCATGGAAGTATTGCCTACATGTGCGCCACCCACGTAAACGCGTCCCTTGCCGCCCGCGCCGCCAATGCCGATACCGCCCTTACCGATGGTTGGGAACAGCGCGTAGCCATAAGCGGCCCCGAAGAACTTTCCGCTGGCTCCGGCGTTCTGAAAGACCTTCCGGGCATCATCGTAACCGTCCGCTAGCGCAGGCGCGGACATCCCGAGCATCAGCATGAGCGCCGCTGACACGGCGGCGATCCGTCCTTGTAGTCTCATTCCAGGCTCCTGAGTAAACTGCGCGCACATGTTACACACTCCCCGGACATGATCGAAGTCGAGCTGAACTGGCTCAGCCTGCTGCTGATGTCGGGCGCGCTGGCCAGCGTGCACATTTGGTTTCCCCGCTTTGACGTTCGCTTCATTCAGACCACCCACTTCTGGATGGGCCTGATCGGTGGCATAGCGGCCGGCTACGCCATTCTCTATCTACTGCCGAAAATCGCCCGGATCACCGCAAAAGTCGTTGGCCTGGACCCCACCGCCGAGCTGGCGTTTCTCGATCTGAGGATGTACTTCCTGATGCTCACCGGCATGGTGACCTACCTCGTGATGCTGCATCTCGACACGGGGCAGACCCGATTCTCCATACTCGCCAAGACCTTCGACTACGGGGTGCACGGCGCCTACAGCCTGTTGCTCGGCTACGTCTTTGTGGAGACGGCTTCCGAGAAGAACCAGATCAACGCATTGGTCTGCCTGGTGTTCAGCCTGCACCTGATGGGCATGAACCATGTGCTGAGGACAATTCGAACCACCGGGTTCGACGGCGGCGTGCGCTACATCTACTTCCTGCTGGCCCTGTTAGGTTCCGGGCTTGGCCTGACGACTGAGTTGCCGGACCTGTTCGTGCACAGCCTGACCGCTTTCCTGGCCGGCATCATCCTGGTGTTTGTGATCTCCGAAGAGTTGCCGCTGAAGTACCCGGGGCGGGTTCCCTGGTTTCTAATGGGCGCAGGTCTGTTCGTGCTCGTTGTCTGGGTTATCGTCCAGTTCGATCCCCGCCTCGCCTACTGAGGCTCAAGGGGTTCCGGGCAACGCTTCGACCGCCGCAACCAGCAGCGCTTCGATCTGTGCCACCACCCGTCCCTCGAACTCCGGATCGTAACCCTCGAGCCTCGGCGTGTGGATGTGGCCCATGGGGATCCGGTTGTCCGCACCCAGCACCCGTTCGTTGGCCAGCAGGCTCCGATAGGCGATCTCGTTCGACAGGTAGCCGCCGCCGGAACCGCGCACCGCAGTCTGTCCGGCCAGCGCCTGCAGGCTCGCAGCCTGTAGGTCGCCCTGCTCCAGGGTCGAGACGTTGCGGTTGTCACGCACCGGGAAGGCACCCTGCACGGCCACCATGGCCTCCGCCGGCAGGGTGTACTCGAGAAACTCAGGGCCGTGCAGATCGCCACCCTCGTGACCCGGCAGCAGCGGGTTCTCCCGGCTGGCTCCGGTCAGCACGTTCAGGTTGTCCGTGACCGCGGCTGAGCGCCGTCGGCCCGGAAAGCGCTCCAGGTCAAAGCCATCCCGGCCCATGCTGATGGTCAGCACCAGGTCGACGCCTTCCGCGAGCCAGGGCTCCAGAAAACGCTCCACCATGCCTGCATCGAAGTCCTCAAAACGGACCGGAAAGACAGCGGCCTGCACCTGTGCGGTACCTGCATCCGTCTGCAGCGTCCTGCCGTCCAGCGCCAGTGCCGCCAGACCGGACGGGTTGCTCTGGTCGATGTGCCGATCGAGGTGGAAGGGATCGAATCCGGTTACAAGCACACGCACGGCCCGCCTTTCTGCTGCAGGAAACGCAACGTCATTCATGCCGCGGCTGGCCAGTTCGAACGCCTGCAGCGCTTCAGTGCTAGCCTCACCGTGCAGGTTGGCCTTGAACGTGAGCCGCGACCAGTACAGGGCGCGATCATCCCAGATCTCTCCGCTCTGTACCGATCGTGCCGCTGCCCGCCAGAGCAGATCACCCAGCGCCGACAGCGACCCCGGGTCTGTGCCGTGCAGGGTCTGGCCCACCGTGCCGGTCAGGACTTCGTGCGCGATGCCCGTACCAGCGAGCCGATCCAGTCGAGTTTCTTCCACGGTAAGCTCCGCAGCCGTCACCCAGCCGGGTGCGGCGATCAGCAGGACGGCAAGCAAGCCGATCCGGATGTGCGTGATTGGATGTTGCGGCTCGAAGCGAGCCATTGGCAGCGATCGCCGGCGGGCGATCAGTTCTTCAGCACCCTGAGGACGTCTTCGAGCTCGACGATCATCTGCTTCACGAGCAGCTTGAACTGGGTCTGGTCCTGCTTGGCGTCGTCACCGGTCAGGCGTTGGCGGGCGCCGCCGATGGTGAACCCCTGATCGTAGAGGAGGGAGCGGATCTGTCGGATGATGATCACATCCTGGCGCTGGTAGTAGCGGCGGTTGCCGCGACGCTTGACCGGCTTCAGCTGCGGGAACTCCTGCTCCCAGTAGCGCAGCACGTGCGGCTTCACCTCGCAGAGCTGGCTTACCTCACCGATGGTGAAGTACCGCTTCCCCGGGATCGGGGGCAGGTCATCACTCTGACTCGGGTCCAGCATATGCCTCTACTCTTGCTTTCAGCTTCTGGCCAGGGCGGAAAGTTACCACCCGCCGCGCCGTGATGGGGATTTCCTCCCCCGTCTTCGGGTTGCGTCCAGGACGCTCCCCTTTCTCCCGCAGATCGAAGTTGCCGAATCCGGACAGCTTCACCTGCTCGTTCTTCTCAAGGCTGCCGCGAACCTCGTCGAAAAAGAGCTCCACGATTTCCTTGGCTTCGCGCTTGTTCAGGCCCAGCTCGTCGAATAGACGATCGGCCATCTGCGCTTTGGTCAACGCACCCAAATCCTTCTCCTTTCCCCGTGTCTCCCTCCGGTTGCGTCAGTTTCTGTCTGACAAGCGACTCAGAGGGTCCTCCCACGGTCGGGCTAGCGCAGCCTGGCGTTGGCTTCTTTGGCCAACGCTTCTATGGCGTTCTGCATGTACTGCCCGATTTCTTCCTCGGTAAGAGTGGCGGAAGCCTTCTGCAAGGTCAAGCCTACGCCCAGACTTTTCTCTGTAGAATCAATACCTTTGCCTTGATACACATCAAACAGCCTCAAGTCTACGAGGACTTCTTGAAGGGTCTTGGAAAGAATCTGGACAATATCCGCTGCCGCCACGGCTTCCGGCACCACGATGGCCAGATCCCGCCGTACGCTCGGATAGCGTGAGACTACGTCATGTCGCCGTCGGGCGTGCGATAGGACCGCATCCGCAAGGATCTCCAGCACGTATACCTCACCGGTCACGTCCAGATGCTGCTCGATCTCCGGGTGCAGGCGGCCGAGACGGCCCACCGGCTCGCCGGCCGCGAGGATCTGTGCCGATTGGCCTGGATGCAGCACCGGATCTTCGAGCCGGGCAAAGGTCAGGTCACGGCGGCCCGTCCAGGCGATCAGCCGTTCCACGTCACCCTTGAGGTCGAAGAAGTCGACGCTGTCATCGGCCAGATTCCAGTTCTCCGGGTTTCTTCGGCCCCAGAGCACCGCACCGAGCATCCAGGGCTGCGCCACCTCGCCCCCTTCCACCGGCAGGAAGCACTGCCCCACCTCGAACAGACGCACCCGATCCTGCTGCCGGGCGATGTTGGCGCGCAGCGCATCCAGCATGCCGGGCAGCATGTTGGTACGCATCACCGACATATCCTGGGACATGGGATTCTCCAGCACCTGCGGCGCGGTGGCAGGGGCCAGCAGGTCCTGCATCTTCGGATCGATGAAGCTGTAGGTGATCACTTCCTGATAGCCCAGATCGACCAGCTGCCGCTTCAGGCCGGGAAAGCCGGCCCGCTCCAGAGGCACTTCGCTCAAGGTCAGGTCCGTGGTCGGGCGACGGCTGGGGACGTTGTTGTAACCGTAGATGCGGCAGATTTCTTCAACCAGATCGGCCTCGATCGCGATGTCGAAGCGATGGCTCGGTGAGCGGATGGTCCACTGAACGCCGGTATCTTCGGCTTCCGTCCGCGCAACCAGCTCGAAGCCGAGCCGGTCGAACGCCTCGTCCACGGTGGCGGGCGTCACGTCCACCCCCATCAGCTCGTTCAGCCGTCGCTCGCGCAGCACAACTTCTGCCGCCTGCGGCAGGTGGCTCTCGCTGACCGCCTCCTCCACCGGGCCCGGCTCGCCACCGACGATCTCGAGCAGCAGCTCGGTTGCCCGGTCCACAGCCAGATGCTGCAGGTCGTAGTCGACGCCACGCTCGTAACGGTGTGATGCATCGGTGGTCAGGCCGTACTGCCTGGCCGTGCCGGCTACGGCGAGCGGATGGAAGAAGGCGCACTCGAGGAACACGTCCCTGGTGTCCGTCTGCACGCCGCTGCGCTCGCCGCCCATCACGCCGGCAATGGCAACCGGGCCGCTGGCGTCGGTGATCAGCAGCGTGTCGTCATCGAAGGTGACTTCCTTGCCGTCGAGCAGGGTAAGCGTCTCACCCGCCGTCGACTTCCGAACGACGATGGGTTCAGCCAGCTGAGCCAGATCGAAGGCGTGCATCGGCTGCCCCAGCTCCATCATCACCAGGTTGGTGACGTCGACGATGGGGTCGATGCTGCGCAGGCCGGTGCGGCGCAGCCGCTCCTGCAGCCACAACGGCGAAGGCCGCGAGATGTCTACGCCGCGGATTACCCGGCCGAGGTAACGGGGGCAGCCTTCCGGATCGGCGAGCTGCACTTCGAAGGTGTCGTCGATAGTTGCCGCGGTCGCGTTGATGGCCTGCTCTGTCACCGGTGCGTTATTCAGCACGCCGACCTCACGGGCAAGGCCGCGCAGGCTCAGGCAATCGCCACGGTTCGGGGTGAGGTCCAGATCGATGATCCGATCCTCCAGCTCCAGCGCTTCCCGGAGATCAGCGCCGGCCTCGAGCGAAGCGTCCAGGTCGAGAATGCCGTCATGGTCATCGCCGAGCCCGAGCTCCGCGGCGCTGCAGAGCATGCCGTGAGACTCCACATCGCGCAGCTTGGCTTTCCGGATCTTGAAGTTCTCCGGCAGCACCGCGCCGACCCGGGCAAAGGCCGTGACCAGGCCGGCCCGCACGTTGGGCGCGCCGCAAACGACCTGATGCTGCGTCTCGCCGTCTTCCACCTGACAGACGGAGAGCTTGTCTGCATTCGGGTGTTTGCTCACCTCGCGCACGTGGCCGACCACCACGCCGCGGAAATCCCCGGCCACCGGCTCGATGCCGTCCACTTCCAATCCGGCCATGGTCAGCTGCTCGAGCAGGTCGTCGGCGGCGATGTCCGGCTGCACCCACTCGCGCAGCCACTTCTCGTTGTATTTCATTGCCTATTAGTTCCCTGTGATCGGCGCTAGTTGAACTGCTTCAGGAAGCGAACGTCGTTCTCGAAGAACATTCTCAGGTCGTCCACCTCGTAGAGCAGCATGGCTAGGCGGTCACCGCCCATGCCGAACGCGAAGCCCGAGTACTCCTCGCTGTTGATCCCCGACATCTCCAGCACGTTCGGGTGCACCAGGCCGCAGCCCAGCACCTCGATCCAGCCGGTGTTGGAACAGACCCGGCAGCCTTCGCCCATGCAGTGCACGCACTGCACGTCCGCCTCGGCCGAGGGCTCCGTGAACGGGAAGTAGCTCGGCCGGAAGCGCACGGCCAGGTCCGCCTCGAAGAAGCGCTGCAGGAACTCCACCACCGTGCCCTTCAGATCGGCGAAGCTGATGCCGCGGTCGATCACCAGCCCCTCGACCTGGTTGAACATAGGGCTGTGGGTGAGATCGGAATCGCGCCGATAGACCCGACCGGGACAGATGATGCGGATCGGCGGTTCCTGCGCTTCCATGGTGTGCACCTGGCTCGGCGAGGTGTGGGTACGCAGCAGGGTGCCGTCACCGAAGTAGAAGGTGTCGTGCATGGCGCGCGCCGGATGGTGTGCCGGAATGTTCAGCGCTTCGAAGTTGTAGTAGTCGTTCTCGATCTCCCGACCGTCCACCACGCCGTAACCGGCACCGGCGAAGATCTCCTCGATGCGCTGCATGGCCTGGGTCACCGGGTGCAGACCACCCTGCGGCACCTGCCGGCCAGGCAGCGTCACGTCCACGGTCTCTTTCGCCAGGGCTTCGGCGAGTTGCTCTGAGCCCAGGGCTGCTTTGCGCTCACCGATCAGCCGCTGCACTTCTTCCTTGGCGACGTTGATGGCCGCTCCCGCCTTCGGCCGCTCCTCGGGGTCGAGCGCACCCAACCCTTTGAGCAGCGCGGTCAGCTCGCCCTTCTTGCCGAGAAAGCGAACCCGAACCTGATCCAGCGCCTGCTCGTCGGCGGCGTCCTGAATGGCTGTTCTGGCTTCGCCTACTATGCTGTCGATATCCATCTGCTCACTCTCTCACTCAAAAAAAAAGGAAGAACCTGTGCCCTTCCTTTCTTCCAGCTGCCACATGGCCACGCCTTCCGGAAGGGCTCCCTTTTCGGCCCCCAGAAGGCGGTGTCTATTTGTGGATCCCCGGACCTGGTTGGTACCGGGACGCGCTTTGCTTTAAGCCGCTTCAGCGGGAGCCGCATCGGACTCCAGTGCTGCCTTGGCCTGCTCGGCAAGTACCGCGAACGCTTCTTTCTCGTGAATAGCGAGATCAGCCAGCACTTTCCGATCCACATCGATCGCCGCCTTCTTGAGGCCGGCGATAAATCGAGAGTAGGAAAGGCCGTGCTCGCGGGCAGCGGCGTTGATCCGCACAACCCACAGCTGGCGGAACTGACGCTTCTTCTGCCGACGGTCGCGGTAAGCGTACTGACCGGCCTTGATGACGGCCTGCTTGGCGACCTTGAACTGACGGCTGCGGGCACCGTAGTAACCCTTGGCCTGCTTCAGTACCTTCTTGCGGCGTGCCCGGGACACCACACTACGTTTTACTCGTGACATGCGGTTCTCCTATCGCGCCTTGTTCGGCAGCAGCTTGTCGATCGTGCGGGTATCCGCAGCAGCCACGTCTTCCAGGCCGCGCAGCTGACGCTTCCGCTTCGATGCTTTCTTGGTGAGGATGTGGTTACGGTTCGCCTGGCGATGCTTGTAACCCTTGGCGGTGCGGCGGAAACGTTTCGCCGCGCCACGGTCTGTTTTGAGTTTCGGCATTTCGAACTCCAATTGTCTACCTGTTCTCAACCTGCCCACGCCGGCTGCCCGGGTGGTGGCGATAGAGGTCTGGTTTAAGTTTTCTTGTCCGGTGTTACCGGCTTCTCGTTTTTCTCAGCCCGGAAGGCGGCTCTCGCGAGCCTGCCTTCTCAGCGCTTTTTCTTCGACGGCGCCATGACCATTATGACCTGGCGACCCTCGAACTTCGGCTGGGCTTCCACCACAGCCAGATCTTCGAGATCTGCTTCTATCCGGCTCATCAGCTTCATGCCGATCTCCGGGTGGACCATCTCGCGTCCACGGAACCTGAGGGAGACTTTCGCCTTGTCGCCGTCTTCGAGGAATCGCCGCAGGTTACGGAGCTTGACCTGATAGTCGCCCTCCTCCGTGCCAGGCCGGAACTTGACCTCTTTGACCTGGATCTGCTTCTGCTTCTTGCGCTGCGCGGCCTTCGTCTTCTTCTGCTCGAACAGGTGCTTGCCGTAGTCCATGACCTTAACCACCGGCGGCTCCGCGTCCGGTGCGATCAGTACCAGGTCCAACCCCGCCCGTGCGGCTGCACCGAGCGCCTCGTCTCTGGAAACGACACCCACCTGCTCTCCGTCCGCACCAATCAGCCGGACGTTCGAGGCCATGATCTCTTCGTTGGTCAGAGACCGGTCGGCTCGTCTCGCGACACCTCTCTTAATAGGCGTTCTCCACTTTCTTTGTTGCTGTCTGTCTTACTGTTTAACTTGTTGAATTCTAACGCGAAAACGGCCGCGGCGATCTGCCTCTCAATTGAGAGCTCGCCCGACCAGTCGCACTAGATTTTTCAAACGCCGTCGGCGGCCACCAGGGCACGACCAACAGAGCGCGGCATTCTACTGCCACAGCTGCCGCCAGACAACCCCGCCAGCCGGCGCTAAGCCATTGTCACAGAAGGGCAATTTCTCAGTCCGGCAGGCCGAGGACGCGCTTGGCGATGATGTTCAGCTGAACCTCTGAGGTGCCACCCTCGATGGAGTTCGCCTTCGAGCGCAACCAGCCACGGGTGGTATCCAGCTCGTTGCCGGCAAACGGGTTCGCATCCGTCACCGTGCCCAGGCTGCGGGTACCCATCATGTCCAGCATCAGCTCGTAACGGCGCTTGTTCTGCTCCGTGCCGTAGTACTTGAACATGGAGGACTCGGCGCCGGGCGCTTTGCCGCTCTTGGTCTCTTCCACCGAACGCTTGATGGAGAAAGAGTAGGCCCGATCGTTCATGCGATGCCGAAGGATGTTCTCCCGCAGCGCCGAGTCGGCAAGCTTGCCATCGGCCAGGCCCACGTAATCTGCCGCCAGCTCTTCCAGGGTCGCCTGCTTCTGGCTGCCACCGCCGATACCGCCGATCATGGTGCGCTCGTACTGCAGGAGCCGTTTCGCTACCGTCCAGCCCTTGCCCGGCACGCTCACCACCTGGCTCTTGGAAGCCCGGGCGTCGTCGAAGAAGGTCTCGCAGAACGGCGACAGGCCGCTGATCAGCAGGATGGGCTTCACGGTCACGCCCGGCTGGTCCATGTCGAACAGCACAAAGGTGATGCCATCGTGCTTCGGGACATCGGGATCCGTTCTCACCAGGCAGAAGATCCAATCGGCGTGATCGGCGCCGGAGGTCCAGATCTTCTGACCGTTGATCACATACTCATCGCCGTCCTCAACCGCGGAAGTGCGCAGGCTGGCCAGATCCGAGCCTGCACCCGGCTCGCTGTAGCCCTGGCACCACCAGATCTCGCCCCGGGCGATTTTCGGCAGGTGCTCCTGCTTCTGCTCTTCGGTACCGAACTCGAGGAGTGCCGGCCCGATCATGCTGATGCCCATACCCACGTGCGCAGGGCGGGCGTTGATCCGCCGCAGCTCCTCGCCGAGCACCATGTTCTCTTCTTTCGAAAGGCCGGCGCCGCCGTACTCTTTCGGCCACATGGGGACGGTGAAGCCACGCTCCGCCATCCGATCCATCCAGACTTTGGTGTCCGGGTTCTTGTAGACCGCGCGGCGTCCGCCACCGGGGGACTCGTCCGCCGGCATGGGCGTACGCATGCTGGCCGGGCAGTTCTCTTCCAACCAGCCTCGAACCTCTTCTCTGAAGGCGTTGAGATCGCTCACTTCAAGCTCCACAAATTTGCCAAGCCGACCATTTTAGCGCAGCCGTCCGGCTTGTGCTGCCCAACCGTTCGCCCTATCTTCGAGGGACGGGGAGTATCCAAATGTCTGAGAACCAGGGAACCGATTCGTCCGCCGCGGACGAAGGCAAACGCACGCTCTCGGCCTGGCAACTGGCCTCTTACGGCGCACCGGCCATGCCGCTGTCCATGGTGGCGCTGCCGATGGCCGTGTATCTGCCGGCTGTTTACGCGGACGCAGAGGGCTTCGGGCTCGGCCTCGCTTTCGTCGGCCTGGTGATGATGCTGTCGCGAATCTTCGACGGGATCACGGATCCTCTGATCGGATTCATCTCCGATCGCATCCGCACGCCGTGGGGCCGCCGCAAGCCGTTTGTGGTGCTCGGCACCCCTATCTACATCGCCGGCATCGTGCTGCTGTTCATCCCTCCCATCGAGTTCGGCGAGGTGACCTTCGCCGGGCTGACTTTCAACAGCGGCTACCCGTGGATGCTGATGGCGCTGGTCATCACCTACGTCGGCGCCACGATTAAAGACGTGCCCTACTCAGCCTGGGGCGGCGAGCTGACGAGCAACTACAACGAGCGCACCCTGGTGACGAGCTGGCGGGAAGGATTCTCCGTGACCGGCTCGCTGATCGGCGCATTCACGCCCACCATCATTCTGTTCTTCGGCTACGACAAGCCGATAGACGCCGTGTACTTTCTCTCTCTGGCCATCGCCTTCATCATGCCGGTGCTCGTTGCCAACTGTGTGATCTCAACGCCCGAGCACAAGGTGGTGGAGCGACGGGCCGAACGGCTGCCGCTGAAGGAAAGCTTCGGCTACGTCTGGCAGAACGAAGCCTACCGGCGCCTGGTGATCATCTTTCTGTTCTCCACCATCGGCTCGGCGATGACGAACACCCTGTCGTTCTTCTTCGTCAAGCACGTGCTGCTGGCCGGCGATCTGTACGGCCTCTACCTGGCGCCCTACTTCGTCTCCCAGGTGATCGCCATCCCGCTCTGGTTCAAGCTGTCGCGTAAAATCGGCAAGCACCGGGCCACCATGGTCGCCATCGGCTGGTACTCGCTCTGGTCCTGCTTCATCCCGCTCATCGCCATCGCGCCTATGGTCTGGTTCGATGCCTTCGAGATCCCCCGTCTGCTCACCTGGCTGCCGGCGGAAACCTATGCCAGCGTGGTCGCTTACTTCGAAGATATTCCCACCGGCAAATTCCTGTTCTTCATCCTGATCATGTGCCTGAAGGGAAGCTCCATCGGCGCCCTGTCGGCCCTGCCTTACGCCATGGCCGCGGACGTGGTGGACGTGGATGAAGCGCAGACCGGCAAGCGCCAGGGTGGCGCCTACTTCTCCATCTGGCTGATGGTGCGCAAGCTCGCCTACGCGCTTGGCCTCCTGATCGGCACCAACATGGTGGTGATGTTCGGCTTCGACTCGCTGGCGGATCCGCTGAACACCACCAACACCGCCTTCGCGCTGCTGATGCTGGCCTGCTGCTACTCGGTGATACCGGCGATCTTCAAATTCATCGCCATGCCGTTGCTGTGGAACTACTCGCTCACCGAGGAGAAGGTGAAGGAGATTCAGTCAGGGATGTCGACGCCACAGACTGGTTGACGGGCTGCCCTCCGAAAACTCACACTATTTCGAATTATTTTCAAATTTTGACTTCGCATTGACGCGATAATGTCTAATTTCAACTTCGACATTTATTTGAGAAGTTAGACATGAAAGTTAGACATCGTTATCTCGCCGCTCGCGCAGGCGCTTTCTTCTGCCTGTTCCTGACCGCTGGCGCCATGGCCGTCACCGTCGCCGACCAGCAGCCGACCGCTTCTCTCGAGGCAGACTCGCGCAGCGCTGACTACGTGGCGATGCGAGCGGGGCAGAACTAGCTGGCGTTCGAAAGCGCTCGCCTCATCGCGACGCGCTTTCAATCCAGGCCGGCGATGTTCTTTACGGCTCGGCAGAACGCCGCCACCGCTTCGGTCAGATCCCGGCGCCGCTCTTCTCCTTCGCTCTCGGAGAAGCAGAAGGAGATGCGCAGCTGGTCGTAACCTGCCGCCGGATTCCGCACTCGGGCGTCCGGCGGGTAGAAGTCGTACATGGGGATCACCACCAGGCCGTACTCCGCCACCATCTGCTCGATGAAGTCGTCGTCCGTGCGCACGTCGCCCTTCAGGAAGGTGAACACTGAGAAGAAGCCGGCTGCCGGAACCGTCCACTCGAACAGGTCCCTGTGCGCGCCGAGCTCTGCCTCGAAGCCATCGAGCAGAATCTGCCTGTTCTCCCGGTAGACGCCGAGCTTGCCTTCCGCCACCGGCCACAGCGAGCTGCGCTCGCTGAAATCCTCTTCGTGCAGCAGCGCCTCGAAGCCGCGGATGGCAGCCGGGTTCGGGAACAGAATATCGGCACTGGCCTGAACCAGCGCCAGCTCCGCCAGCGTCGCTGTTTCGCCGTCGGCGATGCTGAGCTCCGCTTCTGAGTAGAGATAGGCAACGCGGGGCCCCGGAAAACCGATCTTCGAACCCGTAAACAGATGCACGGTCTGCGCCGGGTCCAGAGCGAAAAACGGCTTCTGCCGCTCTGACGCTTCGGCAAAGTTGATGTAGAGGTAAGGCGCGTCCTCGACGATCAGCACGCCTTCCCGTCTGGCGATCTCGAGGATCTCCAGACGGCGGGCTTCCGAGAAGGAGAAGCCGGCCGGGTTATGGCCATCCGGCACCGTGTAGTAAAACGGCACCAGGTTGCCTGCCGCTCGCGCCGCGTGGATCTGCGCTTCGAACGCGGCCGGTACCGGCCCCTGCTCATCCATCTCGACGCTGTAAATGCTCGCGTGCTGACACAGCGTTGCCCGCGCCATGAAGCCGGCGTAGGTCGGCGCGTCCGTGATGTAGGCAATCGGGCTGCCGGCATGCTCGAACAGGGAGCAGATGAGGCTGATGCCGCCGGTGGCGCCAACGGTTGGCACCAGGCATTCCGGCCGCATGGACACACCCCAATCGCTGCCGTAAACCCGGGCAAAGGTCTCCCGGGTCGACAGCGGGCCCAGGGTATCGCCGTAAGAGAACGACTCGCGCAGGTGCTCCGGCAGCGCCTCGGGATCGTTCTGACCCTCGAGCTCGGTCAGATGCTCGAGATAGGCCGCTTCATGAGCGATGAAGCCACGCGGATCCGTCACCTCCGGGTGTGGGTAGCCGGCCCCCAGGTGGTGGATCTTCAAGCCCTTGTCCTGAGCGACTTTGCGCAGCCTCGGCAGCGAGGCGGACATCTTCCGGGTCACGGATACGGGTTGCCGGACAACGCCCGGCGCGTTCAGGTTGGTCACTGCTGATTCTCTTCTAGTGGCTCGGCGACCCGGTCAATCCCGCTTCTTGTGCGAGTTTTCCTGGTGCTGCTTCACCATCTTGGCGAACTGCCGGCTGCGCGCGTGGCGCTCAGCGACGGTTTCGGTGTTGTACATCTCTTCGCGGCGGAGCTTACGATAACTGTCGAGCCGTCGCTCATCCAGTTCTCCGGCTGCGATAGCGGCCTGCACGGCACATCCGGGCTCGGTCTGGTGGGCGCAATCGTTGAAGCGACACCGCTCGGCCAGCGATTCCACATCCGCGAAGGCAGTCTGGATACCGGACTCCGCATCGGTGATGCCGAGTTCCCGCATGCCCGGGCTATCGAGCAGCAATCCGCCCCCCGCCAGCAGATGCAGCGACCGGTGGGTGGTGGTATGCCGACCTTTACCGTCGTCTTCCCGGATGCTGCCGGTTGCCTGGACTTCGGCGCCGGAGAGGCTGTTGATCAGCGTCGACTTGCCGACGCCGGAGGAACCGAGCAGGGTGATCGTCTGGCCACGAACGCACCAGGCGCGCAGCGGCTCCAGGTCAGCCTCGGACAGCGCGTTGACCACCTCGATGATGAGCTCCCGACTCAGGCTCATTGCCTGCTCCCGATAGCCGTCCGCATCATCGGTGAGATCAGCCTTGGTCAGCACCACCACGGGTTGCACGCCGGCGTCCATGGCGAGCGCAAGATAACGTTCCATTCGCGCCAGGTTGAACTCTTCGTTGCAGGAGCTGACGAGAAACATCACGTCCACGTTGGCGGCGATGAGCTGCACGTCGCCAGGCTTGTTCACGCTCATCCGCTTGAGCAGGCTTTTGCGCTCCAGTAGCCGCTCTATGGCGCCGCTGTTGGGGTTGTAAAGCACCCAATCGCCAACGGTAGGGCGATCTTCAGGAGAGCCCTGAAACCACTTGCCGCCGAGCGGCACTTCAAGCTCACGGCCGCCCCCTTCGCCTTCAAAGCGCAGACGCAACCCGGTCCGCTGCACCTCGAATACGCGTGCAGGCAGCAGGGCTTCCATTTCCTCCAGCGTCAGCTGCTGCTGAAACACCGGCGTCCAGCCCAGATCCGCCAGCGTGGTCTGGTCGCTCACAGCGCGCGCCTACTCATGAAGTAGGCCTACTCATGAAGCAGGAGCGGCAGGTAGGCATCCAGCTCTTCCCGCCGCGCCTCCCAGTCCGGCATGTGCGCTCGCATCAGCGCGTAGAAACGGTGGCTGTGGTCGTGGTGCACGAGGTGACAGAGCTCGTGCAGCACCACGTAGTCGATCAGCCGTTCGGGGACCTTCACCAGATGCGTGTTGAGGACGATCTTTCCCGAGGCGGAGCAACTGCCCCACTGGCTGCGCATGAAGCGCACCCGCCACTCGCCGCCCCAGCTCTCGAGCCAGGGCAGGTCGCGCAGCCGGTGCAGGCTCTCGGAGAAGAGCTGCTCCGCTTCCTTCCTGTACCAGCGATCGATGGCTTTCTTGACCAGCCTCGGCTCCGTATCCGGCAGCCGAACGGTGATGGTGCCGACAATGCCGCGCACATCCTGAAAGAGACGCTGCTGCGACTCCTTTTCCTTCCTGCTGATGCGGCGTGGCCCGTTCTGCACCGACAGCTCGTAGGCTTCGCCCAGATACTGCAGCAGCTCGCCATCACCATATCGGGGCGGGCTGACGCAACGGGCGTCCTCCTGAACCGAAGCGAGCCGGTGACGCAGCCAGCGGCCGTGTTCGGCCACCACCGCCGTCAGGTCGTCGAAGGTCACCTCCATGGGTGCTTCCAGTATCACCAGCCCCGCCGGGTCGAACGCCAGGCCGATTCGCGTCTTCCGTCGGCTGCTGCGCCGCACCTCCACCTCGATGGAGTCGATGGTCAGGCGTTCGCTCAGAAGTCCCAAGAGGTGGTCATCCTCGGCAGGCAGAAGGCTGCATCCAGCTGCCGGACCAGTTCCGGCGGCGCGTCGAAGTCTTCCACCGCAATCTGCTCGGTGGCGCTGGCGATGCCGAAAAACAGGCGGCTGAACGTATTGATGCTGGCGCTCAATGTGGGCAATCCGGTCCGGGCACCCGACTGGGCGCCGGATCGCTCGCCGATCCGCACCACGTACTCACCGCCGACCCCGTTCCAGCCGTCGCCGTCGAGGAACGCAGCTACCGGATCAGTTAGCGCCAGGTTGAACTCGAACGCTTCGCCCGGCCAGCTGAAACGGTCCAGGCAGGCCGGCACGTCGAGCAGGCGCACCTGCCACCAGGCGGCGCTTCGATGCACGTTCTCGAACGTCGAGCGGGCGGTGTTGCGCCGGTTCCGGAACGGCTGCTTCAGCAGCGTCTGCAGCTGCAGGTGGGCCGGTTCCTGCAGGACGAAGCTGGACACCTGATCGCCCAGCGATTTGATCAGCGCCAGCAGTTCCTTGAGCTCATCGATGCTCCGATAGGCCATGAAGCTGATCTCGTAAGGACCGTGCTCGTCTTTCGCCTCTCCCCAGAAGAAGTGCGTGAGCGTTTTGCCTTCGTAGTAGCCGAGGCCGAAGCCGTTGTCGTGCCAGCCGAGCTCCCCTTTCATGATGATCGGCGGGTTGAGCACCACGGCCCCGTGATGCTTGAGCCGGCCGACCATGGCGCTGTGCACATCAGCCCAGCTGTCTTCGCTGAGCCGGCTCGGCACCCGGAAAGGCACGTCCACGAGCAGCGTGGTCGGATCGAAGCGGATGGTGTGCTCGTAAGCGCCGGTGCCGAATCCCACCTGATCGTAGAATCCCTGATCGAACATGCCCAGCGCAGCCACCTCTGCGCCCTCAGCCGCACCTCGAGCCAGCTGCTGGGCGGTCATTACCCTGGCGAAACCCTGCTTGCGCGCAATGCGGCTGGTGGTCACCGCGGTGACCGCGCACAGCTTCAGCGGCTGATCGAGATGATTGATGGTGCCGGGCACGATGTGCACCTGGCACTCGGGCGTGCCGTCCAGGCAGCCGACGATGCAGTTGCCCACGCTCAGAAAGTCTTTGACGAAGCCGGCCTGAGTCTCGTTCTCGACCCAGCCACATTCATACCAGATTCGCTCGACCGCTCGAATGTCTTCCTTGGGATCGAAAGGTCGTATGTCCATCAGGTATGCCTATTCATGTCAGAACACCAGTCGCGCCAGGCTCTCCGCCACAACGCAGGGCTTCTCCGAACCCTGCACCTCGACGACCACCTCGTTCATCGTCTCGATCATCGAGCCTTTGATCTCGACCCGCTTCAACGTGCTGGTGGTGCGGATCTTCGCGCCCACCGGCACCGGCGACGGGAAGCGGATCTTGTCGAAGCCGTAGTTGATCGTCAGCTTCTGCCCCGGCAGCTGCGGCAGGCTCTCCGCCGCGTCGGGCTTCGGCAGGAAGCTCATGATCGAGAGCGTCAGCTGCCCGTGCGCGATCGGCGCGCCAAAGGGACCCGCTTTCGCCCGCTCAGGGTCGATGTGAATCCACTGGTGATCCATGGTCACGTCCGCAAAATCGTTCACCCGATCCTGAGTGATCTCGAACCACTCGGACGGCGTGTTGCTTTCGCCGATGCGTGCGCTCAGCGTCTCGTAGGCGTTCTCGATATCGGACATGGTACGTACCCCCGGAAAGTTGAAGCGACATTATGCACAACCCTCCGGGCGGCGGTACCACCCGGCCGGCGGCGGCTCAGTCCCGGGCGACCGCGGGTCGGAAGACCGGGAAGTGATCGAGGCTGTGCAGCCAGTCGATCAGTGCGGAATGCGATGCCTGCGTCGCCAGCATCTCGAGCTGGATCCGGGTCACCCGCATCAGATCGAACTCGCCCGCATCGTTGCGCTCGAGTGCCTCCGGCGGGGAAATCCAGACGCTATCGACCGTCTCCATCTCGTCATGAGCGCCCGTCTGCCCGGGCGGCGCCTCGGCGAGGAAGAACCGGGTATCGAATCGGCGCGGCCGGCCGAGCGGCGTGACAAAGCGGTTCACGAAGTGAATGTGGTCAACGGCGAGCTTCAGATCTTCCCGCTCGCAGATCTCCAGCAGGCTCAGCGAACCGTCATGCAGGGGAGTCCGGTAGTCATGGAAGCGCCCGCGGTTCTCGTCGTCGTAGGCGAGCAGCTTCCCCTCGGCCGTGTAGGCGAGCAGCAAACCGGCTTCCTCGAAGCTCTCGCGAATGCCGGCCACCCAGTAACCGCGCCATTCCGCACCGAGCGCCGCCTGCTGGGACGCCTGGAAGTCCGAAGGGCCCTGCCGATGCGCGTCGTACTTGTGCAGATGATCGTCGCTGTCCACCTTGCCGCCCGGAAACACGAACATGCCGCCGGCAAACGCGGCACCGCTGGTACGCCGCAGCATGAAGATCTCGAAGCCGCCCCGGGCCGACGCCGCCTCCCGGGCGATGATCACCGTCGCGGCCGGACGGATGGGCTGGACAGGCGCTGGCGTGAGGCGTGACGAAGACATAATCAGGTTCCGGAGGGCCTGGAGCAGGCTGTTAAAAGACCCGGGCGATCATCGCCGCTCATCGCGGCCGCCGCAACGTTCGGGTCAGCGACAGCCCGAGGGAGATGACCACCGCGCCAAGCGCAACGGTCAGCAGCGCGCTGCTCCAGTCGAAGCGAACGGCCAGCGCGCCGATCGCCAGGAAGAGCCCCGTGACCCATATCTCCAGCCCCGCCCCTGCGACCGAGGTGATGGTTGCCCGGGCGCTGACTTCGATCTCGTTCTGCAGGCCCGTTTCCAGCAGCACCTGGACGGCGCCCATGGCAAAAAAGTAGAGCGCGAAGGAAAGAACCAGCCAGGGCATACCGACGTTTAGCCCGAACGCCAAACCGGCGGCCAGCAGCAGGTGGCTACCGGCACTGGCACGACCCAACGTGCTGAGCGGCACCTTGCCCATCCTGTGCGCCATGGCGTTGCCGAAGGCCTGGCAACCCAGCACGCCGCCGTAAATCAACCCGATGATGCCGAGCGTCAGGCCTAGCTCGTCTTTCAGCAACGGGCCGATGTACTCATCCACCACGCCTGACAAACCAACGAACACAATAAACATCACAGCGATAAGGCGCAGCCGTGGCTGCCGGCGAAGACTGCTCAGCGCTTCGCGAAACGGCTTCTGAGCTTCCTCTGCCGACCCGTCCGCGGGTGAGGCCACCGCGTGACTGCGAGCGGGTTCCCGGATGAAGACGAGCACCAGGACGCCGGAAGCGAAGGGCGCCAGCGCCGAGAGCAGCAACACGGCCTCGTAGCCGTTCTGGGCCAGGAAGCCACCCATCGCCATCGCCATCAGCACCGCCACGCTGGAGGCTGCCTTGCCGCGCCCGTAGATCCGAGCAAAGTCGGCCGTCCGGTCCTGCTCATGCAGCACGTCGTAGAGCAGCGACTGCTGCGTACCGCTGTGGATCGCGCTGCCCAGGCTCCAGAGCACGAAACCCAGGGCGTAGCCGCTGAACGTCGGCATGAGCCACCAGGTAAGAAAGCCGGCAGCGCCCGCCAGAGATCCGGCAAAGATGTAGCGCCGCCGGTCCACCTTGTCCGCCACAACACCTGACGGAATCTCAAAGGCAAAGGAGGCCAGCGCCCAGATCACGAACAGCACCGACAACTGGAACTCGTTCACCCCCTCGCCCAGCATCATGATCGCGTAGACCGGGTAAATCAGGATCAGGTCGTCCACGAAGGAATGAGCCAGCCAGACCGGCTCGATCAGCCTGTTTTTCACGTCGGCGTCGATGCAGCAGCCATCGGGAGGTAGCGCTTCTCGCCGGCTCGGATCGGCAGGCTCAGCCTGTTCTCCGGCGGCGGGATCGGACAGGCGTAGCTCGGGTCGTAAGCGCAGAGCGGGTTCATCGCCCGGTTGAAATCCAGGATTGGCGTTTCCGGCAAAGGCAGCAGCAACTCGATGTAGCGCCCTCCGGGGTAGGTCTCATCGCCGTTGGTTGCGTCCCGAAACGGCACCAGAACCAGGTTCCGGTGGCCGCCCTCCTCCTCGCTGCGGAACACCTTCAGGCGGATCGGTTGGCCATGCAGAGAAGCGCTGAGCGTTCCGTAGTGCGAGTAGCGCAGCGTCCGCCGGTCGAAGGTCGGCAGCGCAAAAACGCTGCTGCTGCCGGCGCGCTCAAACAGCGCCGTCAGCGCCAGCTCCGGGACCGGCTCGTAGTAGTCGAGGCCCTGAAAGGCGCGTCGCTCCGCCTCTGGCAGCGGGGAGAGAATCCGGTCGCGAAAGCGGAAGTCGACGTTGTCACGGTAGCGCAGCAGCTTGCCGACGAAGTCCAGTTCGTGCACAGGCGCGGCGGAACCTTCGCCGCTGCCGTCAGCAAGCGCCACCGGGCTGATCAGAGCCAGCAGGGCGATGGCAAGCAGGGCACTTGGGCGCTTAGAGCGTCCAGCCATCCGTGCCAGGTGCCTTGCCGAGACGAACCTCTCCTCTGTCTGTGTCGATGATTGCCGTCAGCTCGATCACATCCGCTTCCTCTGCCACAGCGGCCACGCCCAGCCCGGCGAAAACCTCGTTCAGAGCGGCTGCATCGGGCGTGCGGATCTCGATGCCGCGATACTGACCGGCAAGCGGGTTGGTGGTCGCCGGATGCGGCGTTTCCAGCCAGTCGATGAAGAACGGCACCAGGCCGGGGAATCGGTGGCCACCAAGGAACAGCAGCTCCCACTTCAGCAGGTCGCCCTCAGGCGTGCGTCGTTCTGTTGCCGCCGGCCCACGAGCCGTGATCTCGAGCGCCGCCGCGCGCTCGGCGAGCGCCGCAAGGCCCGGCGCAGCCGCTGCCCAGGTGATGAGGCCGCAGCCTTCGAGGCTGGCAATGCGCTCACCAAAGGTCCCCGCCAGATCCTGGTTCGGGTCCGGCGCGATGATCTCCAGGTAGTAACGGTCGCCCAGCGAGAGCAGCGCATTCTGGGTGCCGCCCCCCGGATGTACACCACCCGGCGCTGCAGCGACGCCGAACAGCCGTTCGGCTTCGGCCATGCCTTCTTCGAGCGTTGGCGCTCCCCACATCAGATGATCCAGCTCGATGGCCACTTCCCGCCCCTGTTTCTTCGACGGTCACAATGTATATTGGCCCCCAGTTCTAGGGGAAGCGGGAGCAAGCGTGTCGAGCGAAGACACTTCGTCAACGGAGCCCAGCAGCGCTGAGGCGCCAGAGGTCGACCGGAATCAGGCGTACTGGCGCGCCAACCTCAAGCTGGGGGCCGTGCTCCTGAGCATCTGGTTCGTCGTGTCCTTCGGTTTCGGCATCCTGCTGGTAGAACCGCTCAACGAGATCGCCTTCTTCGGCTTCAAGCTCGGCTTCTGGTGGGCGCAGCAGGGTGCCATCTACGTGTTCATCGTGCTGATCTTCGTCTACGCCTGGGCAATGAAGCGCCTCGATCGCAAGTACGACGTGCACGACGACGACTGATTCAGATGGACGTCAAACTGCTCACCTACCTGTTCGTCGGGCTCTCTTTCGCGCTCTACATCGGCATCGCCATCTGGTCCCGGGCGGCCTCCACCAAGGAGTTTTACGTGGCCGGTGGCCACGTGCACCCCATTGCCAACGGCATGGCCACCGCCGCCGACTGGATGAGCGCTGCCTCATTCATCTCCATGGCTGGCATCATCGCTTTCATGGGCTACGACGGCACCGTCTACCTCATGGGCTGGACCGGCGGCTACGTGGTGCTCGCTCTGCTGCTGGCGCCTTACCTGCGCAAGTTCGGCGAGTTCACGGTGCCGGACTTCATCGGCAGTCGCTACTACGGCAACACCGCGAGGGTAGTGGCCGTGATCTGCCTGATCGTCGTCTCTTTCACCTACGTGGCAGGACAGATGCGCGGCGTTGGCATCGTCTTCTCCCAGTTTCTGGACGTGGACATCACCCTGGGCGTGATCATCGGCATGGCCGTGGTGTTCATGTACGCGGTCCTCGGCGGCATGAAGGGCATCACCTATACCCAGGTGGCGCAATACTGCGTGCTGATCTTCGCCTACCTGGTTCCCGCTATCTTCATCTCCATGCTGATCACCGGTGTGCCTGTTCCGCAGCTGGGCCTCGGCGCCAACGCGGTGGGCGAGTCCATCCCGGTGCTGCAGAAGCTGGACAACACTCTGGTGGAGCTCGGCTTCGGGCCTTACACCGAGGGAGCCAAGAGCACCATCGACGTCTTCGCCATCACCATGGCGCTGATGATCGGTACCGCCGGGCTGCCGCACGTGATCGTCCGGTTCTTCACCGTGCCGAAGGTCTCGGACGCGCGCAAATCAGCCGGCTACGCCCTGCTGTTCATCGCCCTGCTCTACACCACCGCGCCCGCAGTAGGGGCATTCGCCCGGCTGAACTTCATCGATACCGTGCACGACCACAGCTACTCGGATACGGCCGGCTGGTTCAAGAGCTGGGAGAACATCGGCCTGATCGGCTGGCTGGACAAGAACGGCGACGGCGAGATTCAGTACGGCCCCGGGGCGCCGTTCAGCGGCGCGCCCACGTTCAGCGACGAGCGCGGCCCCCAGGGCGAGCGTCTGGTAACCAACGAACCAACGGACTCCGCCAACGAGGTTTACGTCGACCGGGACATCATGGTCCTGGCCAACCCGGAGATCGCCGCCCTGCCACCCTGGGTGATCGCCCTGGTTGCGGCCGGAGGGTTGGCGGCGGCGTTGTCCACGGCAGCGGGGCTGCTGCTGGTGATTTCCACCTCGGTCTCGCACGATCTGATCAAGAAGACCATGGCTCGAGGCATCAGCGATCGCCAGGAGTTGCTCTACGCGCGGATCGCCGCGGCACTCGCCATCGCGGTGGCCGGCTACCTGGGGATCAACCCACCGGGCTTCGTGGCCCAGGTCGTCGCTTTTGCCTTCGGGCTGGCGGCCGCCTCGCTGTTTCCCGCCATACTGATGGGCATCTTCTCGCTGAAGATGAACCGCGAGGGCGCGATCGCCGGCATGCTCGTGGGCCTGACCTTCACCTTCGCCTACATCGTTTTCTTCAAGTTCGTTTCGCCCGAGCTGAACAACGCGGCGCACTGGTGGTTCGGGATTTCGCCCGAGGGCATCGGCGCGGTCGGCGCGCTGCTGAACTTCCTGACGGCTTTTGCGGTGGCGCGCTTCACCGCCCCGGTGCCGGATGAGGTCCAGGCCCTGGTGCATCGGATCCGGGTACCCCGCGGGGTCGAAACCCCTCACACTCACTGACACCTCGAGGAGAAACGAATGAGCAAAGTCACCGACATCATCGCCGACGTTCACCATCTCTTCGGTCACGAGGTGGGGCTGTCAGGCTGGATCCTCATCGATCAGCAGAAGATAGACGACCATGCCCGGTCCACGAACGATGACAGCTGGATGCACACGGATCCTGCGCGTACCGCCGACGAGTCGCCGTTCGGCAAGCCCATCGCTCAGTCTTTCCTGGTGCTCGCCTGCCTGACGGACATGGTTGCCGCGGTGGAAATACCGATCCCCGGCATCGTCTACCGGCAGAACTACGGGTTCGATCGGGTGCGAATCGTCCAGCCGGTGCTGGTCGACAGCCGGATCCGCGGTCGTTTCGAGCTCAACCGGATCGAACCGAAAGGGCCGCATGGCATGCTCGTGCATCTGGATGTTTCTATCGAGATCGAAGATGACGACATCGCGCCGGCCGCCGTGGCCGAGTGGTTGGCCTACGTCCGGATCGGCGATTAGAACTCACACTATTTTGACGTTCGGGGGCGCATATTTCGAATCAAGCCTCCAGGCGGTTATCTCTCCCTCCCCTCCCCTCTGCCGCCGGGAGGCTCATTTTTCTCTTCGCCCTGCCGAGGAAAGAGAGACCAGCCTAACTACGTTAAGAGACGCGGCCGAAAGATGTGCGCGTGAATCCGGTGCAGAACGTCGAAATCGTTCGGCACCCGCTCCCGCAACAGCGCCTCGTGGGCCTGATCAAACACAGCCACCTCCTCTTCTGTCAGGCTCGCCGCTATGCCGCGAAGCGCACGCATCCGCCCCCGCCAGGATTCTCTGCTGAACGGGATCGGCTCGTCGTAGACAAAGAGCCCGGTCAGCTCGAAATCGGCCCTGGACCAGGACGGCTCCGCGGGCAGCACCCCGTCCCAATCCGCGCCCGACCAGTCCGGATTGTGCTCGAGCACCAGAGCTTCGGAAGCGGCAACCACGGGGTCGAGGCGTGGCATGAAGCTGAAGTGTGAGACCAGCAGCTGACCCTGCGGCTGCAGGACCCTGAGCACCTCGGGAATCGTCCGCTGCAGATCGAAGTACATCCAGCACTGATTGGCTGTGATCACGTCGAACGAGTCAGCGGCAAACGGCAGGTTCTCCGCACCACCCTGCTGAAAGTCGACGTTCAGCCCTTCCCTGGCGGCTGCCGCCCTGGCCATCTCCAGCTGTCCGGCTGACAGATCAAGGCCGCTGACAGCGGCCCCCTGCTTCGCGAAGCGTCGGGCAAGCAGGCCGGTGCCCGTACCCAGATCCAGAATCCGCTGCCCTTCGACGCCGATGCCGAAGGCACCGAGCCGGTGGTAGAAGCTGTCCGGCGGCCCGGGGCGATAGCGATCGTAATCGGCCGAGGTCCGCCCCCAGTCGATGCTGCGACCGGCATCCACATGTTCGAACGACTGATCAGACATCGGCATACTGTTTCCCAACCGATCCCGAGCCTAGCATGAGCAGCGATTCTCAAGACACGCAGCCGGTGCAGAACAACAAGCCGGCTATCTCCCACGCCACGGTCACAGAATGGCTGCGCGAAAGGCTGGGCAGGACCGACGTCGAGGTGGAACCGCTGGCCGGAGGCTTCTGGTCAGCGGCTTTCGCCTACGAGCACGAGGGCGAAGCCCTTGTCGTGCGTTTCAATGAAAACGCCGATGGATTTCGGATTGATCAGGCAGCACACGCGTTTGCCAAATCCGGCCTGCCGATCCCGGAGGTATTGGAGATCGGCAGTGCGCTCGGTCTCGCCTACGCGATCAGCCGTCGCCACCATGGACGGTTCCTGGAAACCGTGGAGCCTGAGCTCGCCGACCGGCTGGCACCGGCGCTGGCCGACATGTTCGTTCGCATGCGCCGGGTGCAGGATCACGATCGCGTCGAGTGGTACAACCCGGACAGCACCCGATCCTGGCACGACTACCTGCTGCGCGGCATCGACGACGACGCGGGCGCGCTGCAGGACGGCTGGCACGCTGAGCTCGCCAGGCGCGCCGACTTGAAAGCTCTGTATCGAGCGGCTGTGGCGCGCATCCACGAGCTGCTCCCGCTCTGCCCGGAACGCCGGGATCTGGTCCACGGAGACCTGCTGCATCAGAACGTTCTGGTCTCGGCGCAAGCCGAGCGGATCGAAGCCGTGTTCTCCTGGAAGTGCTCGACGTTCGGCGATTTTGCCTACGACATCGCCTGGTGCAGCCACTGGGCGCCCTGGCATCCCGGCATTGCCGCCATCGACTTTCCCGGCCTGACCGCGGCCGCCGAAGATCTGGACCAGGAAGCCAGGCAGCATCTCGGCGAGCGCCTGCACTGCTACCAGCTGCAGATTGCAGCATCGCACATCGGCTGGTATCTCTGGACCAGAGACGAGGAAAACCTGGCGCTGCTCACGCAGGGCCTGGCAAAAAATCTTCAGCAGGGTCCGCAGAGCTGCTGACCGGGCTGCAGATTAGAAATTAACGCAAGGCATCTGAGGGGAGAGACAGATGGCAGGAAAGAAAGAGAGAAGCGAAGAAGACAAGCTCCGGATCGCCCGGGCGATCACCGAGGCGCTGGCGACCCCGGATCAGATCAAGGACGACTGGGGTCGACTGATCGTCGACACCGTGCTGCCGGACGGCGTCTGGTCCCGAGAGGGGCTGAACCAGCGGGACCGGAGCCTGATCACGATCGCGGCGCTCACCGCGCTGTATCGACCGAACGAGCTGGAGATTCACATCGGTCGCGGCCTGGACAACGGCCTCAGCCAGGAGGAGATCTGCGAGCTGATCATGCACATGGCTATTTACGGCGGCTTCCCGGTCGCGGTGGAAGGCATGGCAATTGCGAAGTCCGTGTTCGAGGCCAGAGCAAATGACTGACGGCCAGCTGAGCGCCAGGCTGCTCGCCAGCCTGCTTCTTCTCTCGAGCCCCCTGCTGGCGGCGCAGAGTTACTCGCCTCACGCCGAGGAGACGTTTCCGCGACAGGTGCTCTGGGGCGATACCCACGTGCACTCCAACCTGTCGCTGGACGCCAACATCTCCGGCAACAGCGGCCTGAGTCCTGCAGATGCGTACCGCTTCGCCAGCGGCGAGCTGGTGACGGCCAACAACGGCATGCCGGTGAAGCTGCGCCGGCCACTCGACTTCCTCCTGGTCAGCGACCACGCCGAGTACCTCGGGGTGATGGCCGGCCTGAACAGCAAAGATCCGCTGCTGCTGGAGAACGAAACCGCCCGCCGCTGGGAAGCCGCGCTGTCGGTCGGCGACTACTCGCCCATGTCCGAGTTCGCCCAGTCGCTGATGGCCGGCGAGAGCGTCCTCGAGCATCCCGTCTACGCCCGGACGATCTGGCACTCGACCATCGAGGCCGCAGACGCCGCGAACAAGCCAGGGCAATTTACCGCCCTGATCGGCTACGAGTGGACGTCCATGCCCGGCGGCAACAATCTGCATCGGGTGGTCGTGTTTCGGGACGGGGCGGAGCGGACCAAGCAGATCCTGCCTTTCTCGGCCTTCGACAGCGACGACCCGGAAGACCTCTGGGCATTCATGGATCGCTACGAAGCGGAGACAGGCGGACGGGTCTTCTCCATCCCGCACAACTCGAACTTGAGCGGCGGCCTGATGTTCCCGGGCCCGGAAGATGCCAGGATGACAGGCGACTACGCCCGCCAGCGGGCCTGGCGGGAACCGCTGGTGGAGGCAACCCAGGTGAAGGGCGACAGCGAGACCCATCCCTTCCTGTCCCCGGACGACGAGTTCGCCGACTACGAGACATGGGACCGCTCCAACGTCAGCATGGCGGTGCCGCATCGGGACGAGTGGTTCGCCAACGAGTACCTGCGCTCGGCGCTCAAGCTGGGCCTGGCAATCGAGTCGGAAACCGGTGCGAACCCGTATCAGTTCGGCATGATCGGCAGCACCGACTCGCACACCGCGCTGGCGACGGCTGATGAGAACGACTACTGGGGCAAGTTCGTTCGCGCGCATCCGGCGCCCGGCCGCTGGGAGACGCCCATCGTCGCCAGCAACACCCTGGAGTACATCGCCTACGAGTGGGAGATGGCTGCTTCCGGCTACGCTGCGGTGTGGGCCCGGGAAAACACCCGGGAGGCCATCTTCGATGCCATGCAGCGCCGGGAAACCTACGCAACGACCGGCCCGCGCATCACAGCGCGGTTTTTCGGCGGCTGGTCTTTCACCGAAGAAGACTTAAGCGCGCCGGACCTCGCCGCCACCGGCTATGGCAAGGGCGTACCCATGGGCGGCGTTCTGCAGCCGGCAACTGGCGCCGCGCCAACCTTTCTGGTGCAGGCGAGCCGCGACCCGGACGGCGCCAATCTGGACCGGCTGCAGATCATCAAAGGCTGGCTGACTGCCGACGGGGAGCTGCAGGAGAAGGTCTACAACGTCGCAGCCAGCGACGGGCGGACTGCCGATGCAAGTGGCCGCCTGCCGCCGCTGGAAAGCACTGTCGACACGGCCACCGCGACTTACCTGAACACTATCGGCGCCGCCACGCTAAGCACGCTGTGGCGGGATCCGGACTTCGACCCGGCTGAGGCTGCCTTCTACTACCTGCGGGTGCTCGAGATCCCCACCCCGCGCTGGACCAACTACGACTCGGTGCGCTTCGACGAGTCGTTACCGGAGCAGGTTCCGCGAGCCACCCAGGAGCGGGCGTACACCTCACCCATCTGGTACCCCGGCGCCAACTGACTCACTCAGGGGTGGCTGACCGCCACCCCGGCTGATCCGGCCAGCGCCCAGGCCAGCAGCACCAGCCCCAGGGCGGCAAAGCCGCAGAGCTTCTGACCGATTCGGCCCAGCCGGCGAATCGGCCAGTCTGCCGCCCAGAGGCCCAGACCGAGGCCCGCCGCGAAGCCGGTGAAGTGGGCGAGCACATCGGTGCGCTCACCGCCCACGCCGGTGAACGAGAGCATGGCGATGGCAGCAAACAAAGGGGCAAACGCCCTGCGCCAACCGCGGCCATGGAAGTAGCCTCGTCGCCAGACGAAGGCGCTGGACAGCGCCAGCGCGGCGAAGGTTGCGGTGCTGGCACCGATCGACATGAACTCTGCCGGGCGCAGGGTGGCCGCCACCAGGTTGCCGAGGGCTCCACCCAAGAGGATCAGCAGCCAGGCGAGCCCTGAGCCCATGAAGCGACCGGCAAACAGACCAAACAAGGCACCAAACGCTGAGTTGCCGACAATATGGCCGAGATCACCGTGCAGGGTGAGCGCCGTGATCGTCCGCCACCACTCACCGTCCATCACCGCACCCGCTTCCACCCGACCGAGCACCCGCCAGTCCCAGCCGAGAAAGCCACTGTTCTCGAAGTAGGGAATGGCCCAGATCACGATGAGAAAGCCGAGCACGCCGAGCACCCCGTTATCGATCTGATCCGGGGCCGGGGCCGGCGGCGGCGGCAGGTTTTCCAGCCGGTACTTCTCCAGGTGGGCAATGGCCTCAGGCGCCTGCGCATCAGGCACCTTGAGGCACCAGTCATGCTCGTCTCTGATCACCACGTGGGTCACGTCCACCGCGGTCAGCACCAGGCTTGCCTCCATCAGCCGGCGCCGCGTGGCGCCGCGACGAATCGGCCGCCACTCATCGTAGTCGTGGTGAGTCATGAAGCGATCTTACCCGCTGCCGGCGGGCACCGGCAGCGGTCAGCGGGTTGTCAGCTGGTCCGCACGTCCCGGAACGGAATGGTCTTGTCCACTTCCGGCTCCTTCGGCAGGCCGAGCACCCGCTCGCCGATGATGTTGCGCTGAATCTGATCCGTACCGCCACCGATGGAGGTGAAGTAGGCATTCAGCGACAGAAAGTTGGCGTCTTCCGCCCGAGGATAGTTTTCGCCCTCCAGCAGGCTCTGGGCCCCCAGGATCTCCGTTCGCACCCGGGCTTCCTCGTGCAGGATCCGTGACATGGCCAGCTTGCCGAGGCTCATCACCGACGAGGAAGTGCCCTGCTTCAGATCCGCCTTGCCGCGAGCGGCGTTCAGCGCGTTCAGCTTCTTGTAGGCAATGCTCTGGGCGATGTCCTGGCGCAGCCCGGGATCATCGAGACGCCCCGCTTCCCGCGCCAGGGCGATCAGCGGCTCCTCGTCGGTGGCTTCCTTGACGCCGCTGCGCGGGCCGCGCGCGCCTTCCCCCATGGACGAGCGCTCGTAAGCGAGCGCCGTGTTGAGCACCTGCCAACCGCTGTTCAGCGGGCCGAGCAGGTTCTCCGCCGGGATGATGGCATCGGTGATGAACACCTCGTTGAAGTGGCTCTCGTTGGTGATCTGACGCAGCGGCCGCACCTCGATGCCGGGCTGCTTCATCGGGCAGAAGAAGAAGGAGATGCCTCTGTGCTTCGGCACGTCCCAATCGGTGCGCGCGATCAGCATGCCGTAGTCGGCGACCGCGGCGCCGGAGGTCCAGACCTTCTGACCGTTGGCCACATAGTGATCACCCTGCCGATCGGCCCGGGTGCGAATGCCGGCCAGATCAGATCCGGCGCCCGGCTCGCTGTAGAGCAGGCACATGTTCACATCGCTGGTGAGCAGCCGGCCGATCAGCTGCTCCTTCAGCGCCTGACTGCCGCCCGTGAGCAGCGTGTTGGCCCAGAGGTTCATGCGATCCTGACCCGTTCCCGGCGCTCGGACCCTTGCGAACTCCCGCTCGATGATCTTTGCCTGCTGATCCTCCAGCGCGCGGCCGTGCCACTCTTCCGGCCAGCGCGGCACTGACCAGCGGCCCTCGAGAACCATGGACAGCCAGGCCTTCCGTTCTGGCGAGGTCTCCCACCCGTAGGATTCGTTGGCCAGCGCCTCGGCCACATCCGCGGTCCAGTTTTCGTCCAGCCAGGTGCGAACTTCGTCGCGCAGCGTTTCGTCGGTCACGCTCATGATCAACCTCCCAGTGCCTGCAGGTAGCGCTCGCGGAAATAGTCCGACGAGCCGAGGAGCTGGGCATCCGCCCGCGCCCGCTTGAGATAGAGATGGGCCGGATGCTCCCAGGTGAAGGCGATCCCGCCATGCATCTGGATGCCGTCGGCTGCTGTCTTCACAAAGGCATCGGCGCAGGCGAAGGCCGCCAGGCTGATGGCTTCGTCCGTTTTCTCCGCCCCCGTCGCCAGCCGCTCGGCCGCGCTGCGCGCCGCTGATATGGCGGACTCGGTTTCCAGCAGCAGGTCGGCAGCCATGTGCTTGATCGCCTGGAAGCTGCCGATCTGCCTGCCGAACTGGATACGGGTTTTGGCGTACTCGACCGTGAAGTCGAGCACCTTCTGCGCGCCGCCCGCCTGCTCGCCGGCCAGCGCCACCAGACCCAGATCAATGGCATCGCTGACAGCAGCCCAGACGGAGCCGGTTGGGTTCAAACGCTCCGCTGCCGCTCCTGAAAAGCCCACCTTCGCCAGCCGCTGGGTGTGATCAAACGTCGGCAACGCTTCGATGGTTACCCCCGCAGCACCGGATTCCACCAGGAAGGCACCCTGACCATCGTCTGCGTTGGCAATGACGATCAGCACATCCGCATTCTGGCCATGCAGCACGTAGTTGCCGCCGCCTTCGAGCTGCCAGCCACCGGCCGCTTCTGAAGCGCTGACGGCAACACCGTCTTCAGTCCAGCTGCCGGCATCACCGGTCAGCACCGCCGTTGCGATGGTCTCACCGGAGGCAATCGCCGGCAGCAGACGGTCGCAGGCCGCCTCGTCACCTAGAGCCTGCAGCAACCTGGCGGCTATCACGCTGGCAAGCAGGGGCGAACAGAGCAACGCCGCACCCGCTTCTTCCATCACCGCTTCGAGCTCCATCGGCCCGACCCCAGAGCCGCCGTGGGCTTCATCGATGATCAGACCGACCACGCCCATCTCGGCGAGGCTCTGCCAGAGCGCCGGGTCGTAGCCGCTGTCCGTCTCCATCACGGCTCGAACCGCCGTCTCGGAGCTTTGATCCTGCAGCAGCCGATGCACCGAATCGCGCAACGCTGCCCGCTCTTCCGAACTCAATGTATTCATCGTTTTCTTGCAGTCCTGAGAACCTGATTGGTTGTGCTTCAAACACCTTAATATAGCGGAGACCGGTACTGGTCGTCCCGATCTGGCCAGGTCGGACACCGCCTTCAGGAGGTGGCACCCGGACTGACTCTGGAGTAGTCTCCGTCGCCGGAGAAAAATCTTGCTCAGAAAAACCGTCGGAAATCAGATGCCCTTAGTAGCCGCGCTCCTGGCGCTGGTGCTGCTGTGCGCGCAGACGGCTTCCGTCGCTCATGCGCACGATCATGATTACGACCACGGCGCTCTGGCTTCAGAGCCCTGCGCTGTCTGCTCCGCCCACCTGGAACACGCCGACACGGCGGTCCCTGCCGGGGTAGCAAATCCCGTCTTCACGGCCTCTCCTGCGCCGGCAGGCACAGCCCGTGCGCTGCTGGCCGGCATCGTTGCAACCAGCCAGGCCCGAGCCCCACCGATCACCTGATCCTCTACTGCGAACCGAGAAACGCCACCAGGAGCTGTGCTTGCAGCCGCGGGGCGAGTAGTTAGCTCGCGCGCCTTACCCCAACCCGGGAGCGGGCACGCATTCGAATCAGGATCAACATGAATATCTACAGAATGGCCTGCCTGGGCGCATCAATTGCGCTCCTCCTCGCAGGCAACAGCTACGCCGCCAGTGATGACGAGACGTCTGAAGGCAGTGAGTTTTACGAGGAGATGGTGGTCACGGCTCACCCGCTGTCCGCCGAGGGTCTCGCCCAGCCGGTGACCGTGCTGGAAGGCGAAGCGCTCAATCGGGCTGCCGCCGCGTCCATCGGCGAAACCCTCGTCAACCAACCCGGCGTTCACAACGCGCCCTTCGGCCAGGCCGTCGGTCGGCCGGTCGTTCGCGGCCTGAGCGGTCCGCGGGTCAAGGTCATGGAGGATCGCATCGACACCCTGGACGTCTCTGTGTCGAGCCCCGATCACGCAACCACCATCGAGCCGTTCATCGCGGACCGGGTCGAGGTGCTGAAAGGTCCGAGCACCCTGCTCTACGGTAACGGCGCCATCGGCGGAGTGGTGGACGTTCACACCGGTCGCATTCCGCACGCCATGCCGGACAAAGTGAAGGCGAAGGCCGAAATTCGCGGTGCGGACAACGCTGATCAGCGAACCGCGGCAGGCATGATCGAGGCTGGCACCGGCGGTTTCGTTCTGCACCTGGACGGCTTCTATCGTGATGCGGACGACTACGAGATTCCCGGCTTCGCAGAGTCCGCCGCGCTGCGTGCTCTGGAAGAAGAGGAGCATGACGAAGACGAAGACCACGACGAGGACCATGACGAGCACGAGGAAGAGGAAGAGGCCTTCGGCGTGCTGCCCGGCAGCTTCATGGAGACCAAGGGCGGCGCAGTCGGCCTGTCTTTCGTCGGCGATCGCGGCTTCATCGGCGGCGCCGTAAGCCTCTACGATTCCGAGTACGGCATTCCCGGTCACTCGCACGGGCACGAGCACGAAGAAGAGGAGGAGGAAGACCACGACGAAGAGGAGCACGGCGAGGAAGGCAGCCCCTTCATCGACCTGGAGCAGACCCGCTTCGACTTCGAAGCCGGGCTGAAAGATCCTTTCCGCGGCGCCGAGAGCCTGAACCTGCGCATCGGCTACAACGACTACGAGCACGCTGAGATCGAAGAGAACGGCGAGATCGGCACCCTGTTCGAAAACGAAGCGGTGGAAGGCCGGTTCGAGGTTGTGCACCTGCCCGTGGGCGGGGTAACCGGTGCCGGTGGTTTCCAGTTCGGCGATCGCAAGTACGAGGCTTCCGGCGAGGAAGCGTACGTGCCGCCGGTGGACAGCCGCAGCTACGGCTTCTTCTACGTCGGCCAGCGGAGCTTTGACTACGTCAACCTGGAAGGTGGCGTGCGCTACGAAAGCGTGTCCCACGATCCGCAGTTCGGCCAGACCAGAAGCTTCGATCTGGGTGCCGTATCGCTGGGGCTGATCGCCCCGTTCGAGTCAGGGGTGACCCTGGCGCTGCTCGGCGACTACTCGACCCGGGCGCCGACGGTGGAGGAACTCTTCTCCGACGGGCCGCACCTGGCAACAGGCAGCTACGAGATCGGCGATCCGGAGCTCGACAAAGAGCGGGCCGGCAACGTCTCGGCCAGCATCCAGTTCCAGAACGACGACTGGCTGCTCGGCGCCAGCATCTACTACACCGACTTCAAGGACTACATCTACGAGCAGGCCACCGGTGAGGAAGAGGACGAGCTGCCGGTCTTTCAGTGGCAGCAGGGCGGCGCCACCTTCCGCGGCATCGACCTGGAAGCCGAATGGCGCGCCGTCACCTGGGACCGCGGCGAGTTCGCCATCTCCGGCTTCTACGACTACGTTCGCGGTCGCCTGAAGAGCGGCGAGAACAAGGACCTACCCCGCATCCCGCCGCAGCGCTGGGGTCTGGGCGCGAAGCTGAACTGGATTGGCTTCACGGCGACCCTGGACTACGTCAAGACCAGCAGCCAGAAAGACGTAGCGCCGCTGGAGCTGCCAACCGAGAGCTTCGAGGACCTGCGGGCTTACCTGGGCTACGGTTGGAACTTCAACGGCAGCCTGCTGGAGGTGTTCATCGCCGGTCGCAACCTGACCGACGACGAGCAGCGGCATCATACGTCCTTCATCAAGGACCTGGCGCCGCAGCCGGGTCGGACCATCGAAGGCGGTCTGCGGGTTACCCTGTAGATCGATCCCGAGTCAGTGCCATCGGGCTGCGTGCCGCAGTCCCGATGGCCCTCTCTCCTTTCAGCGAACCAGCTCGAACCGAGCCGTGTACTGGGTCACCTCGTAGAGGCCCTGGGTCCGCTTCAGGTTCGGGAACAGGTCGTACCACCAGGTGACGTTGACCGCAGCACCCCCCGGCACCGGCATCGGCAGCGCAAAGCTCTTCAGCTCCTTGTCGGTGACCACGCAGTTACCGAAGTCACCCTGGTCATCCTCGATGCAGACCCGGTACTGGGCGCGTCGACCTTTGCCCTGGGTGTTGTCCAGATCCATTCGCACCCGCCGCTCCTTGCCGTCCTCTTTCACGTACAGGTAGTTCTGGCTGGAAACGGACTTATCGATGGTGACCAGCACGTGCTGCTCGCCGCTCTCCGGATCTTCCACACCGTGCACCAGCAGGAAGTGGCTCGAGGTGGGCCGGAGCTTACCGAGGCAGGCGCGGCTCTCCACGTTCAGCTCGAAGCGCGCGGTCCAGCGGATGGCCTCACCGCGCTTACCCTGGCTGAGCTTCTCCAACCGGCCCACCTCTGAACGGCAACCGCGACCCAGCAGATCCAGCTGCCGGCCGGAACGGACCTGGGTCTCGCTGCGGTAGAAGCCGGCAACCAGCTTCTTTTTGCTGTCGAGAGAGAGCGACAGCAGGATGTCGATGTGCGGGTCCTGGTGAATGCTGCAATCCCGGGAGGCGGGATTGCAGGGATTGAAGTTCAGATCGTCATCCGGATCTTCCGTCAGCGCCGAGGCGAAGCTGCCCTCGTAGAGTCCGAGGAAGGGCTCCAGGTTGGTCCGAGCCTGGGACAACGCGGGCAGCAAACCGCAAACGAGCAGCAGCGCTGCGCCGAGCGCAGCAGCCGGAGGGCATACAGGACGCATGCCCTTCAACGATCAGCCCTGGGCCGCGGCCTTCGCCTGGCGGCGACGGGCGTGCAGTATGGGCTCGGTGTAGCCGCTCGGCTGGGAAACCCCTTCCAGGACCAGGTCACAGGCAGCCTGAAACGCGATGGACGCATCGTAATCGGGCGCCATGGGCTGGTAGGCCGCATCGCCCGCGTTCTGCCCATCTACCACTACAGCCATACGCTTCATCGACTCCAGCACCTGCTCGCGGCTGCAGATGCCATGCAGGAGCCAGTTGGCGATGTGCTGGCTGGAGATCCGGCAGGTAGCCCGGTCTTCCATCAGGCCGACATCGTTGATGTCCGGCACCTTGGAGCAGCCAACCCCCTGATCGATCCAGCGAACCACGTAGCCGAGGATGCCCTGGGCGTTGTTGTCGAGCTCGTTCTGCACGGCTTCGGCGGACAGGTTCTCCCCCATCATCAGCGGTACCGTGAGGATATCGTCCAGGCTCGCCTGGGCCCGGCTGGCCAGCTCTTCCTGGCGGGACGCCACGCTCACCTGGTGGTAATGCATGGCGTGCAGGGTGGCCGCAGTCGGTGACGGCACCCAGGCCGTGTTGGCGCCGGCCTGGGGGTGACCGATCTTGGCCTCGAGCATCTCCTTCATCTCGTCCGGCTTCGGCCACATGCCCTTGCCGATCTGCGCCCGACCGCGGAAGCCGGCGCCGAGGCCGGCATCCACGTTGGCATCCTCGTAGGCCTGAATCCAGGGCTCCGCTTTGATCGCATCCTTGCGCAGGAAGGGTCCCGCCTGCATAGAGGTGTGAATCTCGTCGCCGGTGCGATCCAGGAAGCCGGTGTTGATGAACACCACTCGCTCTTTCGCCACCTCGATGCAGGCTCGCAGGTTGACCGTGGTCCGACGCTCCTCGTCCATGATGCCGACCTTCAGCGTGTTGCTCGGCAGCCCGAGCACTTCTTCGACCCGGGCGAACAGGTCGCAGGTGAGCTGCACCTCTTCCGGACCGTGCATCTTCGGCTTCACGATGTAGACGCTGCCGGTCCGGGAGTTCGACAGCATCCCGTTGCCCTGCAGGTCGTGCATGGCGGCCAGGGACGTGACCATGGCATCGAGGAACCCTTCCGGCACCTCGTTGCCGTTGCCGTCCAGCACCGCATCGGTGGTCATCAGGTGGCCCACGTTGCGAACCAGCAGGAGGCTGCGACCGTGCAGCGTCAGCGGCTCGCCGGTGCGGCTGGTGTACTCGCGATCCGGATTCAGCCGCCGGGTGATGGTTCGGCCATCTTTCTCGAGCGACTCAGCGAGATCGCCCTTCATGAGGCCGAGCCAGTTGCCGTAAACGACGCACTTGTCTTCCGCGTCCACGGCCGCCACCGAATCCTCGCAATCCTGAATGGTGGTAACGGCGCTCTCGAGCACCACGTCCTTAACCCCTGCCGGGTGCGCGGCGCCGACGTTGTGCTCGCGGTCGATCTGAATGTCCACGTGCAGACCGTTGTGCTTGAGGAGAACGGAGCTCGGGTCCTCCTCGTTGACGAAACCGACGAACTGCTCGGGATCCTGCAGTCCGGTGTTGCCGCCGTTGTCCAGCACGGCGCGCAGCTGACGGTTACCGGCGTCATCCGAGCCGATGCCGTAAGCCACCACTTCCGTATGGCTGGCACCGTCGAGCGGCACCGCGGCGTCGAGGAAGGCAGCCGCCTGCGCCACGACCAGCTCGCCGCGGGCCGGGTTGTAGCTCGAGCCTTTTTCCCGGCCCGGTTCTTCCGGAATGATGTCGGTGCCGTAAAAGGCGTCGTAGAGCGATCCCCAGCGGGCGTTGGCCGCGTTCAGAGAAAAGCGGGCGTTCATCACCGGCACCACCAGCTGCGGGCCGGCGACCAGAGCGATCTCTTCGTCCACGTTCTCGGTGCTGATGGTGAAGGGTGCGGGCTCGGGCACCAGATAGCCGATCTCGGTGAGGAACGCCTTGTACTCGGCGGCATCAATCTGCTGGCCTTTGCGGGCCAGGTGCCAGGCGTCGATGGTCTTCTGCAGCGCCTCGCGCTTCTCGAGCAGCGCCACGTTGCGCGGCCCGAGGTCTTCGAGCAGGCCTTCGAAACCGGCCCAGAAGTCGCCCAGATCAACGCCGGTGCCAGGTAGAACCTGCTCTGCCACCAGCGCATCGAGCTCGCCGGCAACCTGCAGGTTGCCACGGCTGACACGTTGTTCACTCATTGATTTCCCCCAATCGGGTCGCGAAAAAAGCGCGTAAGTATACACGCGCGCCTGTCACCGCACCGACGCCTGACGGGAAACTAATACTGTCCTCGGGATCAAGACAGGGCCGGACTCGGCTCAGCGGCAACGGCCTCCCTGCTCCCCCTGGCGGGTTCCAGCGCGACCAGGATGCAGGGCACCAGGACCAGGATGATCGGGATCGAAAACAGCATGCCGAAGCCGACGGAGATGGCGACCGGGCGAAGCGCCGCCGCCTGAATGGAGGCGCTGAAGATCAGCGGCGCCAGCCCGACCAGGGTCGTGACGCTGGACAGCAGGATCGGCCGGAAGCGGTCGCGCACGGCGTTCTGCATGGCTGCTTCGGGACGCTCCCCTGCTCGGAGGCCTTCTGTATAACGCAAGTGCAGCAACAGCCCGGCGTTGATCACCAGACCGCCGAGCGCCAGCACACCGAGGAAGCTGGCGGCGCTCAGGCCGACGCCGAGCACGAAGTGACCAAGCAGCGCGCCGGTCGCGCTGAGCGGAATGGTGGCGAGCAGGATGGCGCTGTGCCGCAGGCTGCGCGCATAGGCGCCGATGAGCACGAAGATCGCCGTCAGCACGGCGCCCGTGGCGATCAGGAGGCCGGATGCCGTTTCCGCATCCTCTCCGGTGTCGATCGCCTCGTCCCAGGTCATCAGGCCGGGGTACTCGGCTTCGAGCTCAGGCAGCAGCTGCTCGCTCACCAGATCTTTCACCAGGTCGGCAGCAACCAGCCGGCGGTCGACGGTCGCTTCGACACGCTCCACACGTTGACCGTTGATCCTGCGCATCTGCACGGCGCCACGCTCCCAGACGATGTCGGCGATGTCACCCAGCGCAGCCTGGCGGCCTTCCCGGGAGTTCAGGATCAGGCCGCTCAGATCCGGCAGGGTTCGACTGCCCGCCTGCTCTCCCCGGACCATCACCCGGACCTCGTCGACACCGCGGGTAAGGCGCAGCGCTTCGAGACCGTCCAGCTGGGCGCGGAGCTGGCTGGCGACCACCGACTCGTCGAACCCGAGCGCCCGCCCCGCGGTGGTCAGCTCGAACCGGACTTCCGAGCGGAAGGCGTTGCCGCTGTAGGAAATCTGACCCACCCCAGTCACTTCGCGCAGAGAGCGCACCAGGCTCTCGGCTGCCTGACGGCTGACTTCCGGGTCGGTGTGAGCCAGCTCAACGGTCAGATCCCGGCCGTCACCCGGGCCCTGCAGATAGTCCACGGCCAACTGGGTCAGCTCCACCGGCTGGCCGATCCTGTCGCGCCAGGCGCCGGCAAATTCCCCAGCGCTGAACGCCCGCCGCCCGGGTTCCACCAGCGTGAAGCTGACCGAGCCCTGATGACTGACGGGCGCGCCCATTTCCACGCGAACCCCCTCTATGTCGTCTGGCTTTCCCAGCTCTTCCAGCGCGGCCAGACCGAGGGCCTCCATCTCGGCGGCCATCTCGTCCACCTGCCGTTCCGAAGCGCCGGGATTGAGCGCAAAGGACGCCGTTACCTGCTGGCTCTCGAAGCCCGGCTGCAGCGCGATCGGGATGCGGCCGCTGAGCACCCAGCTGACGATCACGCTGGCCAGGACCAGACCGATGGTGATGACCAGCGCCCGGTTCTCCAGGCAGCGGGCGACAAAAGGAACCAGGCGCTCATCCCGGAAGCCTTCGACCACTTCCTGCAGCCGGCGCTTCTGCGGAGAGCCTTCCACCTGCCGCGGCCCGTGGTAGGCCAGGTGGGCAGGAAGAATCCACAGCGCCTCCATCCAGGAGACCGCAAACACGCAGGCGGTCACCACCGGGATCGCCAGCAGGAACAGGCCGAGCTCGCCCGGCATGAAGAAGATCGGCGTGAACGCGATGATGTTGGTGGCGATGGCGAGCGTGATCGCCCCGCCGAACCGGCTGACCGTATCCTCTGCGGACTCGAGTGCGCTCCGGCCCGACTGCATGCCGGCGTAGATCGACTCCCCGATGACCACCGCGTCGTCGACCACAACGCCGATGACGATGACGAAGGCGAATATGGAGACGAAGTTGATCGTATATGGGGTCATGGCGAACAGCGCGACCCCGCCCAGCATGGCCACCGGCAGACCCACGGCAACCCAGAAGGCAACGCGGGCTTCGAGCACCAGAAACAAAAGCACCAGCACCATGGCCAGACCGATCATGGCGCTGTCTGCGAGGATCCCCACCCGATCGGCGTAGCTTCTCGCATCGTCGTCGAAAATCACCGCGCCGCCGGCCGGCATCTCCGCCGTGATCTCATCGAGCAGCGTTCTGACGCTCTCGGAAACCGCCTGCGGGGTAGCGCCTCCGGCGCCGAAGACGTTCATCATGACGCCATGCGAGCCGTTGATGCGGAAGCGCTTGCCGTGCGGACGGAAGCCGTTTTCGATCCGCGCGATCTCGGAGAGGGTCAGCGGCACTCCGGAAGCCGACTCCACCACCGCGATGTCACCGAACTCGTGGGCGTGACGCCTGTCGAGACCGGTGGCCAGCCCGTACTCGCCTGTGGCGCTGCGGATGGCGCCGCCGGAGAGCTCGAAGTTCGCCCGCTGAATGCGGTTCGCCACATCGGCGAGCGACAGGCCGAGCAGCCGCGTTCTCTCCGGAGACACCCAGACGCTGATTTCCGGCTCGCCGGCACCTTCGACCACCACCTGCCCGACGGCCGGCAACGCCAGCAGCCGCTCCCGGGCGACCTCGGAAAACGCATGCAGCTCGGCACGATTCTGGAAACCGTAGAACCCGAGCTCCACGTCCTCGCCATCGTCACGGACCTGAACGATGGTCGGCGGTTCCAGATCCGCCGGCAGCGAGTTGAGCCCATCCAGGGCGCTGCGTATCTCGTCGAGCGTGCGCTGGGCGTCGGCACCCTCCTCCAGCATCACGAAGAGGCTGGCCCCACCGGGCTGAATCTCGCTGACGATGGTGCGGATATCGCGCAGGGTATCGATGCTCTGCTCCATCGGCTGCACCACCTGAGTTTCCACCTCGGTGGCGGTGGCACCGCGGTACTCGGTGCGGATCTCTATGGTGTCCAGCAAGGCGGTGGGAAACACTTCCTGCGGAAGGTTGAAGATGGCGACGATGCCGCCGACGACAAATACCCACATGAGCAGGTTGGACGCCGTCGGGTTGTGCAGGAACCAGCTGGCAATTCCGGAACGATGCGGACCCGACATCTCAGCTGCCCACCAGATCGACGGTGGCCCCATCGAAGAGGCCGATCGGCCGCTCCAGGATCAGCGCGTCGGCGGCGCCGAAGTTGTCCTCCACCGCAACCGAAGCGCCATCCATCTCGATCGGATGCACCTGATGGCGCCTTGCCTGGCCGTCCCGATAGACCCAGACCAGGTTGCCGCTGACGATCAGATCGGCTGGCAGCCGGGCAACCGCCCGCCGCTCGCTGGTGACGATCCTGGCATCCAGATGCATGCCGAATACCCAACCTTGCCGGGCGAGCGGATCATCGACGCGCACGCGAACCGTTGCCAACCGGGTATCGTCCGTGAGGTTGCGAACGATGCCCTGAATCTCGCCGAGAACCGGCACACTCTCCGGATCATGCACAGGCCGCAGCTCCACCTGCTCGGTACCTGCCTCGATGAGCTGCGCGGCTCGAACCGGTACCTGGACCTCAACCACGGCAAAATCCAGCGGGAACAGGGTCGCGGTCACCTGCCCGACCGAAAGCACCTGACCCACCACCGCGCTGGCGTCGACGACGGTGCCTGCCCAGGGCGCCCGGACCGAAGTCCGCTCCAGCGCCAGCCGGGCGCCATCGAGCTCTGCCCGGGCTGCCTTCCGCACGGCCACCGCTTCGGCCTGCTGCGGCTCCCGCAGCGCCAGCGGCGCCGCATCCGCACCCCGCTTCCACTCGTTGGTCTCCTGCCAGGACCTCCACTCCAGCTCGGCAATCTCCGACTGGCCTTCTTCCAGATCCACCTGGGCCTGAGCCTGGTCGAAACCCGCTTCAGCGCGGGCGACGGCAATCGCGTAGTCCCGCTGATCAATGCGGAACAGCAGCTCCCCGGCCCGCACTCGAGCACCGGCGATCAGGTTGTGGCTGACCAAGGCAATCTCGCCCGGCACCTGGGTCGTCAGCTGCAGCGACTGCCGGGGCGTGAGCACGCCGAAGGCGGTCACCGTGTTCGCCAGCAGCGAACGATCCAGCTCGCCGACCGCCACCCGCGGTTTTGCCTCCGGCAGGCTGGCTTCCAGAGGGCTCGGGCCAGTCAGAAGAACGGCAGCACAGAGCAGCGCTCCGCCTGCGCCAGCGAGGAGAACTTTCGAACGGGACCGATTCATGCAGATACCACCGAAGCAACTGACAGCGTCGGTCAGGATGGTATGAAGGGAAGGGTTAACGCCTGGTTAAGGCCCGCGCCGCGCGCTCAGAACCGTACCGTTGTGCTCCAGCCGCGCCCGGTTTCAAGGGTTTCGCAGCGCCAGTCCAGACGCTCGCAGATGAGCGCCACCAGCTCGAGCCCGAGGCCGAAGCCGTAGTCGCCGTCATCCGGCTGCGGCGCATGACCGTCCTGGTCGGCCGAGTTCGCATTTTCGATGCGCACCTCACCGGGACCGATGCTGACCCGAACCTCGCCGGCAACCGCGTACTGAAACGCGTTGCGCAGCAGGTTCGAGAGGACGATGCGCACCGCCGCCAGCGGCGCCTGGACAATCTGATCGGCGCCCTCCACCACCAGCGCTACCGGCCGGCCGTCCAGCAGGTAGGCATATTGCTCGGCGATGCTGTCCAGCTCCCGACGCAGATCCACCGCTTCCGGCCGCGGCAGGCTTTCCGACTGGCGGTTCACCCAGAGCAGGGTTTCGGTCAGCTGCTGGATGTCGTCGAGCGCCCGGTACTGCCGCAGGAAAGCGGCCTGTTCCGCCTCCGAGCGCTCCGCGTCGCTGGTCAGGCGATCGATCAGCTCGACGTTGGCCGAAAGTATGGAGATGGGCGTGCGCAGCTCGTGGCTGGCATGGCGGAGGAACAGCTTCTCCTTCTCCACGCTTTCCCGCATGCGGCCGACCGCAGAGCTGAGCCTGGATGCCAGCGCGTCCAGCTCGTGGAAGCGCAGGTCGGGCTTGGCCAGGTCGGCGCCGTCGGCGCCGAGGTCCGCGCTCCAGCGCTCCAGGGTGCGCAGCGGACCGTAGATGCTGCGGACCACCAGGAACGAGACGACCAGAACCAGGATGGCAAAGAGCAGGCCGACGGCGAACGCGACCTGCTCGGTGAACTGGAACTCATCGTAAACCCGGTCGCTGCCGACCACGCCATGAAGGAGGTAGAGCCAGTCGTCCTCAGCCAGCCGGTACGGGTAGAGAAAGATCAGGTCGCAACGCCCTTCGACGCACAGCCCGCCAGTATCCACCGGAATGTCGTCATCGTCGTCGTCGAAGTCCTGATTCACACGACGCTCGAGCTCACCGTGCCTGAGCCGTTCCCGGCGGAACAGGCCGCGTATCTCGTCAGGCAGCGCATCGAGCGTGCGGTAGGCGAGCAGGTTCTCACCGCTCGGCAGCGCTGCCGACGGGTCGCTGCCCTTCGACTGCTGGTACTCCTGGGCCGTCCTTTCCAGCAACGACAGCGTCCGCACATCCACGCCCAGCTCGAAGTAGTAGTCGAGCAGCGACGTGTAGGCGACCACCATGACGATGGCGCAGCCGGCAAACCAGTACAGGAGATGGCGGCCCAGCCTCGGCAACGGTCGGTCTCGACGCGGCTCAGTCATCGTTCTCGCGGATGGCCACGCCATGTTTGGCCACGGTGTGAATCAGCTTGGTCGGAAACGGCTTGTCCACGTCCTGACGCAGGCGGTAGAGATGCACCTTCAGCACGTTCGACTCCGGCTGCTCCGAGTCGCTCCAGATGGCTTTTTCCATCTTCTCGCGGCTGACGACGTTGGGAGATTCTCGCATCAGCAGCTCGAGCAGCTTCCAACCCGTCGGCGTGACCTCGAGGGGCTGGCCTTCCCGGGTCGCAACCTTGAGGGAAAGATCGAGCTCCAGCGGTCCGACCCGCAGCCGCTGAGCCTGGGCGCTTTTCCGCTTCGACAGCGCCTTCACCCGCGCGCTCAGCTCGCTCAGCTCGAACGGTTTGACCAGGTAGTCGTCGGTACCCGCATCAAATCCGGCAAGCTTGTCTTCCAGCGTGTCTCTGGCCGTGAGCATCAGCACGGGCACATCCACACCCTGAGCGCGAAGCGCCTCGCACACCTCCAGGCCGTTCATCCTCGGCAGGTTGATGTCCAGCAGGATGGCGTCGTAGCCGTTGGCCAGAGCCAGCGTCAGCCCGGCAGAGCCGGTTGCGGCATGGTCGCAATCGATGTCTTCAATGGCGAGGTAGGTGATGACCGTCTCAGCCAGCGACAGGTTGTCTTCAACCAGCAGGGTGGAGATCGTCATGGCGTTCTTTTTCGCTCAGCTCCATCGGATTCAACCAAACATCCGTGGCGAGCATAGAATGAGGGTTGCAGCAAAGGAACCCGGAGGACCCGACCGATGATTGATGGCTATCGTGACCTGGATGCGCTCGGGCTGGCAGAGCTGATCCGTAACGGGGACACCACAGCGGCGGAGGCGCTCGACAGCGCCCTGGATCGGGCTCAGGCCAGAAACGGCGAGATCAACGCGGTCACCGCCTTTTTCGAAGACGCTGCCCGACAGCGGGCTCGGGAACCGTTGCCGGAGACACCGCTGGCCGGCGTGCCCTTTCTGGTCAAGGACCTGGTGTACATCAAGGGCGTGCCCTGCACTTACGGCTCCCGGCTCTACGCGGAGAACGTGCCGGACCACGACGCCACGGTGGTAGAGCGCGCCCGTCAGGCCGGGCTGGTGATCTTCGGTAAAACGAACACGCCGGAGTTCGGGCTGAACGTGGCCACCGAGCCGGCGCTGTTCGGCCCGACCAGGAATCCCTGGAACACCGACCACGTGCCCGGCGGCTCCTCCGGCGGTGCTGGTGCCGCGGTTGCCGATGGCTGGCTGCCCGTCGCGCACGCCACGGACGGCGGTGGCTCCATCAGGATTCCCGCTGCCTGCTGCGGTCTGGTTGGGCTGAAACCTTCCCGGGCGCGCAACCCTCAGGGGCCTGACGTCGGTGAAGGCTGGAGCGGCATGTCGACGGGGCACGTGGTCAGCCGCTCGGTGCGCGACAGCGCCGCCTTTCTCGATGCTTTTCATGGCCCGGAACCCGGAGATCCCTACGCCGCGCCGCCCTTTGATGGCTCCTATCTGGAGCGGCACCACGAGCCGCTGAAGCGGCTGAAGATCGCCGTAGATCTGAACGCCCTCACCGGAGAGGACGTTCATCCCGAGTGCGTGGCCGCGGTTGAGCGGGCGGCGGCCCTGTGCGAATCCCTCGGGCATAGCGTGGCGGAAGGATCGCCGGAGTTCGACCGCGAACCCTACGCCATGGCAACCTCCATCCTGGTCGCCGGTAACATCGCGCTGAACGTGAACAGCCGGCTGGCGGCACTTGGTCGGGAGCTCAAGGACGACGACATCGAGCCGCACACGCGCATGATGCGCGAGCTCGGCGCGTCGCTGTCGGCGGAGGACTACGCCAAGGCGTTGCAGGTGATCCACCGGACCGGCAGGGCTACGGCAAGATTTCATCAGGACTGGGATCTGATGCTGACCCCGGTGCTGCTGGCGCCGCCGGTTCCGGTCGGCTGGCTGGATACCATCAACTACGACCCGGCGCAGTTCAACGAGCGCTTCCGTCGCTTCTGGGGTTTCACCAACCTGCAGAACGCGACCGGTCAACCCGCCATCAGCCTGCCCCTGCACTGGAGCGCTGAGGGCTTACCCGTCGGCGTGCAGTTCGTGGGTCCCTACGGGGACGAGCTGACGCTGCTGAAACTCGCCCGGGAGCTGGAAGAAGCAGCACCCTGGTTCAACCGGATACCCGAAGGGAGCCAGGCATGAGCACGCCGATACTGCATCACTACCCGCCGAGCCTGTTCTCGGAGAAGGTCCGCACCCTGTTCGGCTACCTCGGCATCGACTGGCAGTCGGTGATCATCCCGGCCATCATGCCGCGACCCCACCTCATGCCATTGTCCGGCGGCTATCGGAAAACCCCGATCATGCAGATCGGCGCCAACGTCTACTGCGATACCGAGATCATCTGCCGCAAGCTGGCGGCGCTGGCAGGCAACAGCTCGCTGTACGCCCCGGGTTTCGTCGCCGAGCGCGTCGCCCGCTGGGCAGATACGGAGCTGTTCCGGACGACGGTAACCCTGAACTTCAGGCCCGAGGCGCTGGCCGCGCAGATGAGCCAGATGTCCGAGGCTGAGATGGCAGCCTTTGCCGAGGACCGCGCAGAGCTTTCCGGCGGCGCGCCGATCGTCGCAGGCAATCCGGCTGCCGCGGAGGCGGAATTTCAGGCACTGCTGGAAAACCTGGAGGCATCGGTCAACGACGGTTTTCTGTTCGGCAGCGAGCCGAGCATCGCCGACTTCAGCGTCTACCATTGCCTGTGGTTCGTCGCAGGCAATCCCGCAAACGCTCCGCTGCTCGAGCCCTGGCCTGGCGTCCAGGCATATCTCGCGCGCATGCAGGCGTTCGGTCACGGCAGCTTCTCGGAGTTGTCGCCGGAAGAGGCGCTGGCCATCGGTACCAGCGGAACACCTGCACAGCCCTCGAACCCGGTGGTAGATGCCCGCTTGGCCGGTGAGCATAAAGCCGGTGATCAGGTGGCGGTGGCGCCCGGTGACTACGGTCGAATTCCCGTTTCGGGCAGCCTGGTCAGCTGGACAAACAATGAGATCGTCATCCAGCGACAGGATGAGCAGGCCGGAGAAGTGCTGGTGCACTTCCCCAACATCGGCTTTGAGGTGACGGCAGCCTGACGCTGCCCTGCGCAGCCGGAAGTGCTAATCCGTTGCGGTGAAGAAGTCCGCCCTCGGCGTGAAGGTCTCGTCGTAGACGGGCTCTTCGAGATCGACCCGGTACTTGGCCGTGTCGGCGTTGGTGATGCCGAACTGACCAATGGCCTCACGCATCTCGAGATACCAGCGGTTCTGAAAGTGGCTGGCGAGTGAGGCTTCGGAGTCCCAGCGCTCGAAGACCCTGATCCGGCCAGGATGGGTCGGCTCCGGGCACCAGTCGTAGTCCAGGCAGCCCGGTTGGGTCAGGGCGCCTTCGATCAGCGGCTTGCCCGCCGCCAGCGCCGCGTCGACGTTTTCCGGCGGCATGTCGATGGTGCCGGAGATGATGATTGCCGTCTTTGCCATAAGGTCTGTTTCCCTGAATGTGACTTGTTAGTTCCCGGCGAGCCTGGCCACTACCGCCGCAAACGGCTCCATGGCGTCTTCGCCAACGGTAACGTAAGAGATGCCGTGCAGTTCCCGACGCCGCTCGAGCTCCTCGCAGATGGTGTCGACGCTGCCGAACAGCGCGTGCGGGTGGGCACGCATCTCGTCCTCCGAGAAGCCGAACATCTGCGCAAAGTTGCCGAGCACGGGCGCTGGATCGTCCATCACGAAGGTGAAGTAGGCGCCGATCTCGATGGTCAGGTCGTCGAAGCGATCGCCCGCGCCTTCGCGAATCCAGCCGATCTTCTTCTGCGTTTCCGCCTCCGATGACGCCTGCACGCCGTCCGGGCCGATCATGCCCGAGCGGTTGTTGAAGTTGAGGCTGACGATATCCGCTTCCCGACCCGCCAGACGGAGGATTTTCGGCGCGCCGCCGCCAATCATCAGCGGCGGGCCGGAAACAGGCTTCGGCAGGCCTTCGAAGTCGTGCCAGCGGATCGTCCCGTTAGTCACGTTGGCGTGGCCTTCGCCGCGAAAGGCTCTGATCCCTTCGATCACGTCGGCCAGGCGGTCGATTCGCGTGCCGGCCGAATCGAACTGCAGGCCGATGGCATCGTACTCACCCTTCAGCCAGCCCGCTCCGAGTCCGAACTCGAGCCTGCCGCCGGAAAGGTGGTCGATGGTCATGGCCGATTTCGCCAGCACCACCGGGTTGTGATAGTCGATGCAGAAGACCCGGCAGCCGATGTTGATGGTCTCGGTGACCGCTGCCGCGTAGGCCATTGCCGGGATGGCCGCCAGACCTTGAACCGGGTGGTTGGTGGCTTCCAGCGCCGGCCCCGGCCCGATGATGTGATCCGCCAGGTGGAAGGCCGAGTAGCCGAGTGCTTCCGCCTTCTGCACTTTGGCCGCCCAGTCGGCGCCGGAATCTGCGTTGAACGACTGAACCGCAAAACGAAACGGTTTGCTCATCTCCAGGCTCTCCAGATCAGGCGTTGTCGATGCAGTAGCGGATGCCGCGTCGGAGCAGCTCGTAGTACTCCGGCTTCTCCCAGCTGCCACGCTCGATCACCGGGTAATACTCCACCATCGGCTGCATGTCGTAGTGACCGCGGCAGTGGCCGAGATTCAGATAGAGCACCTCGCCCTCACCTACCGGGTTGATGTAGTAGAGGGGGCGCGGCTCGTCATCCGGCCAGTCCTCCTCCACGAATCCCTGGGCTTTGCCGGTGTAGTGCGCCTGCAGCAGCAGGTGCAGATCACCGTGTATGCGGGAAAGGTAGAGCTCATCATCGGTCTCGAACGGCTCGATGCCCTTCACCAGCTCATGCTCCGGGTCCGCAATCTCCACCGTGAACGGCTGAATGGGCGGATGGGCAATGAACTGCGTACCGAGCACGCCCATCAGCACCGGCGCGATCTCCGGAGAGTCGACGCCACCTTCGGCGAGGAACTTCAGGATCGAGTTGGTGCCGTGCAGCGCGAACCAGCGCTTGCCGCTGGCGATGAACTCCCTGAGCCCCTCCTGCTCAGCCTCGCTCGGCACCAGGTTGCAGGTGTAGGTGATCAGGAAATCGCTGGCCTGGATGGCCTCGATGTCGCGGTAGTTGGACGCCACCTCCGTGCGCACCGACTCGTGCTCCGCGAGCAGCTTAAGAAGCTCCAGGCGGGCATAGTCGATGTCGTGGAAGTCACCCGCCGCGACCAGGTAGACCTTGGTAGTTTTGTGCTCGGACACGGCGTCCTCCTATTCAGCTCAACGAAGCGGGAAGCGCGCGGATCCTAGAACTGGATCCGCTTGGTGATGCCGCCATCGATGACGATGTTGGTTGCGGTGGTGAAGGAACCCAGCGGGCTCGCCAGCAGCGCGATCTGCGCGGCAACTTCGTGCGCCGTGCCCATCCTGCCGAGCGGGATGTCGGCCAGGGTCGCCTCGTAGAAGGGCGTCATGTTCTGCTTGATGAAGTCCCAGGAACCGCCTTCGATCATGATCGGCCCCGGCGAGATGGCATTCACCCGGATGCCCTTCGCGCCCACATCCTGAGCCAGGGCACCGGCATACTGAATCACCGCCGCCTTCATCGAGTTGTAGGCCCCGGCAGAAATGAACTTCTCCAGCGCTGCCGTGGAGGAGATCATGGCGATGCTGGCGTTGTCCGAGTTCTCCAGGTGCGGCATGCAGGCCTCAACCAGCCGTACCGCGCCGAGCACGTCGTGCTCGAAGTTGGCCCGCCAGCCTTCCTCGCCCTGCGAGTTGCCGCCGGAGACGTTCGAGACCAGGCAATCGACCCCGCCGAGCGCCTCAGCGGAGGCTGCGACCCAGGCCTTGAGCGCATCGCCGTCGCCCACGTCCACGGACTGGCCGAAGGCCGTCACGCCCTTCGCCTGCAGCGCTTCGACCGCTGCCGCCACCTCGCCCTCGTTGCGGGCGCAGATCGCCACGTTGCAGCCTTCATCGGCCAGCGTGTCCGCGATCGCCCGGCCAATGCCTTTGGTAGCACCGGTGATGAGTGCCTTCTGGCCTTTCAGTTGTAGATCCATGTGAAGCTCCTTGTTACCCGTAGCGGGATTTAGATGATCAGGTTCACTTTGCCTGCCTCGAGGGCAACCGCAAATCGTTTCAGGCCGGCTTCTGCCGGCGCTCCTATCGCCGTGCCCGTGCGCACATCAAAAGTGGCGCCGTGGGCCGGACAGGTCAGCTCGAATCCCCGCAGCGTGCCGCCGGCCAGCGGCCGACCAGCATGCGTGCAGAGATTGCTGACCGCGTAGTACTGACCGTAGACGTTGGCGATGAGCACTTCCTCACCGCCAACCCGGGTCGCCGTCATTTCCCCCTCGCCGAGCGCCGTCATGGGCAGCACCGGTATCACTGTTTCTCTCCCAGACCGCTCATGGCGCCTGCAGCGCTCCGCCGTCCACCAGCAGCCCGTGGCCGGTGATGAAGGCTGCCTCATCGGATGCGAGGAAGCCAATGGCGTTGGCAATGTCTTCCGGCTGCCCCAGCCGCTTCAGCGCCGCCTTCTGCTCCCAGAAGCTTCGGAACCCATCATCCGCGGCGAACACGTCCCGGGTGATGCCGGTAACGATGGCGCCCGGCCTGATGTAGTTTGCCGTGATCCCGAACTCGCCCAGCTCCAGCGCCAGCGTTTTGGTCAGCCCGGCGACGCCGTGCTTGGACACGGTGTAGGCCGCCATCCCCGGTGCCGACAGGTCGCTCATGACCGAGCCAATGTTGATGATTCGACCCTGCCCGCTGGCTTTGAGCAAAGGGATCGCCGCCCTGGAGAGGCGGAACACGGCGGCCAGATTCACCTCCAGCACCGCGTTCCAGGTTTCGTCCGCCAGCGTTTCTATCGGCGCGCCTCGGGAAATCCCGGCGTTGTTCACCAGAACGTCCAGGCCGCCGAGCTGCTCGGCCACCGCTGCCAGCAGGACCGCCGCGGCGTTGTCAGCGGTGACATCCAGCTCCAGGGTGCCGTGAACATCCAGATCTGCCAGGCCGGCGGCGTTGCGATCGCAGCCGAGCACCTGCGCGCCTTCCGCACTGAGCTTGAGCGCGGTGGCACGACCAATGCCGTCAGCGGCACCGGTCACCACGCACTTCCTGCCAACTAATCTGCCCGTCGGCTCAGCGCCGCTCATCTCATCCCTCCCTTCACCAACATTCTGGCGGAGGGCGCGAAAAACAGTCAAGCCAGCTTTTTTTTGCGTAGTGGCACCGCCATACTCTTCATCCGAGTCCGCACAGAGAGCCCCGGGAGGCCGCGACCATGAGCGACATCGAAACCACACCGCTCAACGAACTGACGCCAATGAATCCTGAGGTGCTGGCCTGCCCGCACCTGTTCAACGAACGGCTGCGCAAGGAAGCACCGGTCTATCAGTGCCCCCACACCGGCATCACATTCGTCTCCGACTACGAGACCATCACCCGGATCGCCAAGGACCACGAGACCTTTTCGAACCGCTTCTCCACCGCCATGCCCACCGGCGAATCAAAAGTGGATCCGCGCATCAAGGAGATCCAGAAGAAAGGCTATCCGCCCGTGGACACCATGCTCACCCAGGATCCGCCCGTACATCGGCGCTACCGGGGCATGGTCAATCAGGCCTTCACCGCTCGCCGGGTCGCCACCCTGGAGCCACACATCGAAAAGCTCTGCCATGAGTTCATCGACGAGTTCGTGGAGGCCGGACGCTGCGAGTTCGTGGTCGACTTCGCCGAGCGGGTGCCGCTGACGGTCATCGCGGAGCAGCTTGGCGTGCCGCTATCCGACTACGAGCTCTTCAAGTCCTGGTCCGATGCGTTCGTCGCCCAGCTCTCGCAGATGGCATCCCCCGATGAGGCGGTTGCCGCCGCGCAGCTAATCCTCGACTACCAGAACTACTTCGCCGCCAAGATCGAGGAGCGGCGCGCCGAGCCGCAGGACGACATCATCTCCGACATCGTCCACGCCCAGTTCGAGAACGAGCGGCCGCTGGACGTTCCCGAGATGCTGTCCATCATTCAGCAGCTGCTGGTCGCCGGGAACGAGACCACGACGCACTCGATCGCCGAGGGCATCCTGCTGCTGATCCAGCACCCGGAACAGCACGCGCTGCTCAAGGCTGACCCGTCGCTGGTGCCGAACTTCGTGGAGGAGGTGCTGCGCCTCGCCACCCCGACCGCAAACATGTGGCGGGTGGCCACCAAAGACACCGATATCAACGGCGTGCCGGTGAAGGCCGGCTCCATGATTCAGATCCGCTTCTCGTCGGCAAACCGAGACGAAGCCCAGTTCGAGGCACCCCAGGGCTTCGACGTGACCCGCGACAACGCCCGCAGCAACATCGCCTTCGGCCACGGTGTGCACATGTGCATCGGCGCCAACCTGGCACGCAAAGAGATGGAAGCCGCGTTCCGGGTGCTGCTCGAGCGGCTCGACAACTTCGAACTAGACTGTGACGAATCAGAGCTCGTCTACCCGCCCAACGTGCTGCTCAGGGGCCTGGCAAAGCTGCCGATCCGGTTCACCGCCCGCGCTGACTGAGACCGGCGACTAGTGGTCGCTGACCCAGCTGATGGCGTTCTTCAGCAGCTGCCGGAAGTGCGGGTTGGCATAAGCCTGCGGGTCATCCCCACACTGCAGGTAAACGATCCGGCTCCTGCCCACCTCCCGCGTCCAGCCGATCAGGTTGGATCCCGGCGGGTGCGGCCAGTCTGAGTTATCGAACATCCGCCCGCGCAGGACCACGTGGGCAGCCGAGTAGAAGTTCTCGCTGCTGAACTGGTAGTCGGATGCCAGGAGCGGCGTCACGTCGCTCTCGAACACTTCGTACAGGTACAGCTCGTCCGTGATTTCGAACGAAGCTGGCAAGCCCCGCGTCACCGGGTGGTCAGCCAGCAACTCGACGGTGTGGGTGATCTCGTGCCGATAGCCGGAATCCAGTTTCGACTCGCCCCGGACTTCCGCCGGCAGGTAGAGAAAGCGGCCGCCGATCAGCTCCCCGTACTCCGGCCAAGCGGGCCAGCCGGCAATGGCATGGTGCAGAAAGACGAAGCCGTGCCCGGCCTCCACCAGCGCCATGAACTTCTCCCTGAACGCCTCGGTGGGCACCTCGAAGTCAGGGCCGTCCGGACCGAAGGCGATTCCCGGCATGTCGTAGGCGACGAAGGCATCGTAGGCAGCGGCTTCCTCGACCGTCTGCAGCGCTCTGGCGGCTGGCTGCTCGACGTGGGTCCAGCTGACGCCCGCCATCTCATCGAACACCTGAAAGAACGGCTCTCGCTCGAACGGATGCCCTTTGGTTATCAGCAGTATGTTGCGCTCCGCCTCACTCATCGGCTCACCTTGCTCCGCGGGATGATCGGCTTTTAGTATGTCGGGGAGCCCACCCCTAAACCAGCCAGCAGCGGAAGCGACCATGGCCGAACCCGAAACCAGGAACGAGAAGACCTGGCAGCAGACCAAAAGCGAGCAGACACGGGAGAATATCCTGTCTTCCGCCATCGACTGCTTCTACGACCTGGTCTACGCAAGCACCACAACGGACAACATCGCCAAGAAGGCAGGCGTTTCCCGCGGCGCCATGCTGCACCACTTCCCTACCCGATTCGATCTGATCAGCGCCGCCGTGCAGCACCTGAGCGATCGCTGGCTACAGAAGTTCCAGGAAGCGGAAACCCGGGTGAATGAAGGCGCTGAGCACACCCGGGTGGCGGAAGGCATCGACGCTTACTGGGAGCTTCTGAACTCCTCCGACTGGGTGGTCTTCAACGAGCTGAAGGTGGCGGCTCGCACGGATCAGGAACTGGAAAAGGCACTGGTGCCGGCACTGAAGGACTTCGGCAAAGCCATGGCCGAAATCGCGCTGGAGCTCTATCCGGACCTGGCGCTCTCGGAGGCCTACGAGCGCGGCAATCTAATCACCACTTACCTGCTGGAAGGCATGGCAGCGGCCAAGCTGGTCCAGGGCGTGCCGGTTCCGGAGAAGAAGGTGCTCAGCTGGTTGAAGCGGGATCTGGTCCGCGGCTACCAGGACGTGCTCAACACCGTCAAACGGCCAACCGACGACTAGCCCGAACAAAAAAGTCAAAGCTGACTGTTTTAGTACCCCCCACTTTGGATAAGATCTCTCCCCTTACTGCCTGAAGGGGAACGGGGCTTGAACACTCAGATTTCAGATACCACGCTGAAGGACCTCCACCGTCGCATGGTCCGCATCCGGCTTTTCGAGGAGCGGGCCGGAAAGCTGATGGAGGACGGCAAGATCCCAGGGGCCCTGCATCTCTACGTCGGCCAGGAGGCGGTGGCGTCCGGCGTCATGACCCACCTGACGAACGAGGACTGGATCACCAGCACCCACCGCGGCCACGGCCACCTGATCGCCAAGGGCGGCGAGTTCGGCCCCATGTTCGCCGAGCTTTACGGCCGCGCCACCGGCTACTGCAAAGGCAAAGGCGGCTCCATGCACATCTCCAACATGGAGCTCGGCATGCTAGGCGCCAACGGCATCGTCGGCGGCGGCCCGCCCATCGCCATGGGTGCTGGCTTCGCCAACAAGTTCAAAGGCAATGATCGGGTTTCGGTCACCTTCTTCGGCGACGGCGCCTCGAACGAGGGCTCGTTTCACGAGGCTGCCAACATGGCAGGCCTGTACCAGCTGCCGGTGCTGTTCGTCTGCGAAAACAACGGTTACGGCGAGTACACGGCGCAGGCCAACCATCAGGCCATCGTCGACGTAGCCGACCGGGCAGCCGGCTACGGCATGCCCGGCGTCATCGTCGACGGCATGGATGCGGTGGCCGTGTACGAGGCGGCGGGCGTCGCCATTCAGCGGGCCCGGGATGGCGGCGGCCCAACGCTGCTCGAGTGCAAAACCTATCGCTTCTACGATCACGTCGGCGTTCGCGGCATGGGCCTCAACTACCGCTCGGACGACGAGGTGGAAGAGTGGAAACGGCGCGACCCGATCACCATGCTCGAAGGCCGCCTGGCGGAACAGGGAATCCTGGCGGAGATAGAGGCGAAGGCAGTGCACGAAGAGGTGGCTGCCGATGTCGAGGCGGCAGTGGAATTTGCCGAAAACTCACCGTACCCGGAGCCGGAAGCGCTCCTGGAAGACGTTTACGCGTAAGGGGCAGGAACATGGCAGAAGCAGCAGAGAAACCACGCACCCTTCCTTACGTAGCGGCCATCACCGACGGCGTGCGGCAGGTGCTGAAAGAGCAGGACAACGCCTTCGTTGCCGGTGAGGACGTGGCGGGCGCTGGTAGCGTCTACGGCTACTACAACGGGCTCCTGAAGGAGTTCGGGCCGGATCGGGTGTTCGATACGCCCATCTCCGAGGAAGGCATCGTCGGCCTCGGCGTCGGCGCCGCCGCCACCGGTTGCCGGCCGATCATCGACCTGATGTTCATGGACTTCCTCGGCGAGTGCATGGACGAGGTGGCGAACCAGCTGGCGAAAATGCGCTACATGTTCGGCGGCCGGGCGACCCTGCCGGTCACCATGCTGACCATGGCCGGCGCCGGCGCCAGCCTGGCGGCCCAGCACAGCCAGTCGCTGGAAGCCTGGATCTGCCACCTGCCGGGCCTGAAGGTCGCCATGCCGACCACGCCCTACGACGCCAAAGGCCTGATCATCGCCGCCGCCCGGGACGACAACCCGGTGATCGTGGTGCTGAACAAGATGTCCCTGGCCATCACCGGCGAGGTGCCGGAAGAGGCCTACGAGATCCCGCTCGGCCAGGCCAATATCCTGCGTGAAGGCAAGAACCTCACCATCGTTGCCCTGGGCCGCATGACCCATGAAGCGATCAAAGCCGTGGACGGCCTGGCAGAGCTCGGCATCGACGCCGAGATCATCGATCCCCGGACGCTGCAGCCCTTCGACATCGACACGGTGGTGCAGTCGGTGGAGAAAACCCATCGGGCCATGATCGTGCACGAGGCTGTGCGCTTCGGCGGCCTCGGCGGCGAGATCGCAGCCCAGATTCAGGAGCAGGCGTTCGACTACCTGGACGCACCGGTGGCCCGTGTCGGCGCACCCTTCTCGCCGGTTCCGTTCAGCCCGGCGCTGGAGGCCGTTTACGTGCCGAACGCCGAGCGCATCGTCGCCGAAGCGAAGAAGATGCTGGGCGTCTAGCGACCCGGATCGCCCCATGGTCAACATCGGCATCATCGCTAACCCGGCGTCGGGCAAAGACGTTCGGCGCCTTGTTGCGCGGGCCTCGGTCTTCGACAACCCGGAAAAGCAGGCCATCGTGCAGCGTCTGATTGCCGGCATGGAGGGCGTGCTCGGCGATTCCGAGTGGCAGATCTCCTACCTGGACGATGCCCATGGCATCGTCCGCCAGGCTGTCAGCCAGGTGCTCGGCGAGGACTCGACTCGCGGCGTGCCGATCATGTCGGCGGAAACCGGCAGCGCCATCGACACCACCCGTGCGGCCAGGGCCCTGGCTGAGCTGCCCACCGACGTCAATCTGAGCCTCGGCGGTGACGGGACCAATCGCGCGCTCTGCCTCGGTTGGCGGGACGCACCGCTCATTCCCATATCCACCGGCACCAACAACGTCTTTCCGCGGCTGATGGAGGCCACCGTTGCCGGCGCCGCGGCGGCGCTGGTCGCGTCCGGCAGGATCCCGCTCGCCGACGTGTCGAGGCAGCAGAAGGTCATCCGAGTGCAGATCGATGGGGAAGCTGACGATCTGGCGCTGATCGATGCGGTGTTCGTCAACGAGCGGTTCGTCGGTGCCCGGGCGCTGTTGAACCCGGAGAGCCTGAGCTCAGCGCTGCTGACCATCGCCGACCCGGCTGCTGTCGGCATCACGGCCATTGGCGGGCTGATCGAACCGCTGGCGGAAACGGCGGACGACGGCATGCAGATCGAGTTTGCGGCCGCTGAGGACGCGGCCACCGTGGTCCGCGCGCCCATCGCGCCCGGCTACTACCGGGAGATCGGCATTCGCGAGCACCGCCGGATCAGCTTCAACCAGTCGCTCCGTTGCGAAGGGCCGGGCGTGCTCGCCTTTGACGGCGAGCGGGAGCGGGTCCTGAAACCCGGCCAGCAGGCCACGCTCTCCGTTGAGCGCACGGGGCCCCACGTCATCGACGTGCCGGCCACCATGAGGCTGGCTGCCAGCAGAGGCAGTTTTCTGAGGCCAACCAAGGCGCCGCTGACAGCGGCTGCAGAGTAAGAGGAACGAGCCATGCCCACCGAGGTGTACCTGGTCAAGGTCGGAATGAACATGACGGAAGGCGTCGTCGAGGAATGGTACATCGCCGATGGCGACACCGTCAGCGAGGGTGAGCTCCTCTACCGGCTGGAAACCGAGAAGGTGAATCTCGATGTGGACGCAGAGGCAACCGGCGTGGTGAAACATCTGGTCGGCGAAGGCATCACCAAGGAGCCTGGCGACGTCGTCGGCTACATCTATGCCGAAGGTGAGGCCATTCCCGACGTGCTGCCCGGCGCGGACGGCGCCGCTGCAGCGGCGAGCACCGCCAGCACGGCGGAAGTGCAGGCGGAGCTGGCCCTGGCCCCGTCGGCTCCTTCCGTTACCGCGGATGGCCGCATCAAGGCCTCCCCGATTGCCCGCCGGTTGGCGGCCGAGCGCGGTCTGGATCTGAGCTTTCTGCAGGGCACCGGTCCCGGCGGCAGGATCGTCGAGGCCGACGTGCTGATCGCCGAGATCGACGCCGGTGTCACGACCGCCGCCGCTCCGGTGGCTGAGCCGGCCGCGGAAGCCGATGACGGCGTGCAGCGCTCCTCACCCATGGCGCGCAAAGTCGCCCGGGAACTGGGCGTCGATCTCGACAAGGTACGCGGCACCGGGCCGGGCGGCCGAATCACCAAGGACGATGTGGAAGCGGCAGCGACGGGTGCCCCAGCCGTTCTGCCCGCCGTTGCCGCCAATGCCGAAGACCAGGTGCTGCCGCTGCGCGGCATGCGCAAGACCATCGCCCGGCGGATGCACGACAGCCTGCAGGAGATGGCCCAGCTCACCATGGACATGGACGTGGTGATGGACGACGCGGTGAAGCTGCGCGGCCAGCTGATCGACGAGTGGCAGGACGTCGGCCTGCGCCCGACCTACACGGACCTGGTGATCCGCGCGGTGGCCAAAGCGCTGGAGAAGCACCGGCAGATGAATGCCAGCATGAGCGAAACCGAGATCGTGCAGCACGGCGCCATCAACGTTGGCATGGCCGTGGCGCTGGCGGAGGGCCTGATCGTGCCGGTGGTCAAGCAGGCCAACCAGCTGAGCGTGCAGGCGCTGGCTGCGGAGACCGCGCGGCTCGCCGCAGCGGCCAGAGATGGCTCGCTGACGCCGGATGATCTGCAGGGCGGCACCTTTACCGTGACCGCGCTCGGCATGTACGGCGTCGACTCTTTCACGCCGATCATCAACTCGCCGGAAGCTGGTATTCTCGGGGTGAACCGCATCCGTGACGATGTGGCGTGGGAAGGTGACAAGCCGGTAAAGCAGCAGCGCATGAAGCTGTCGCTCACCTGGGACCACCGGGTGCTGGACGGAGCGCCGGCCGCCGAGTTCCTGGGCAGCGTGCGGGACCTGCTGGAAGCGCCCTACCGACTGCTCATCTGATCGTTCGGCGTCTCCGCGCGGACCGCAGCAGAACAGGCAGCAGACCATGGCTCTCAACATCACTCCGCTCTCTCCCGTCATCGGCGCTGAGATCAGCGGCGCCGACCTGGGCGCGCTGGCCGACGACGAGTTCGAGACCATTCGCCAGGCCCTGAGCGATCATCAGGTGATCTTCTTCCGCGACCAGCCGATGCTCGATCCGGAGGTGCAGATCGCCTTCGCCCGTCGGTTCGGTGACCTGCACGCGCACCCGGCAGCGCCGCACATGGACGGCCATCCGGAAATCTTCGTCATCCACGCGCACAAGGACTCCAAGGTGGCAAACGGCAACGGCTGGCATACAGACGTGTCCTGCGACGAAGAGCCACCCATGGGCACCATGCTGCAGATTCACGAGCTGCCCGAGTCAGGCGGCGACACCTTGTGGATCAACACCTGCGCCGCTTTCGAGACCCTGTCGCCTACCCTGCAGTCGTTTCTCGAAACGCTCACTGCCCGGCACGAGTCCGAACACATCTACCGCGGCCGCTACTCTGATCGCGGGGTCGACGACACGGATCGCAGTTATCCCAGCGCGATCCATCCTCTGGTGCGGACCCACCCGACATCCGGCCGTCGCTCCCTGTACGTGAACCCGAGCTTCACCACACGCATCTGCGAGCTCACGCGAGACGAGAGCGCTGCGCTGCTCGACTACCTGTACCGGCACCAGCAGCGACCCGAGTTTCAGGTCCGCTTCCAATGGTCAAAAAACGCCATCGCGTTCTGGGACAATCGCTCGACCCAGCACTTCGCGCTCTGGGACTACTGGCCGGAAGAGAGAAAAGGCCATCGGGTGACCATTGCCGGCGAGCGACCGTTCTTCGACCCTGAGCGCCAACCCGACAGCCAACCGAAACCACTGACCCGACTGGCCCGCAGCCTATGACTGGAACGCCATCACCCACAGAGGCGAATCGCGGCGATCGCGCAACTTGGCTCGTTGCGCTGCTGGCAGCGATGCTGCTGGCCGCCTGCTCACCCGCGGAAAACGCCGAGCAGGCAGCCGCCGAGACCGAGCAGCTGAGCGCCGACGTGGTCTTTACCAACGGACAGATCCTGACGCTGGACGACGCCGACACCATCGCCAGCACCCTGGTGGTCAGCGGCGAGAAGATCGTCGCCATCGGCGACGCGGCGCTCGCCGGGCAGTACGCCGCGGCTCAGGTTATCGACCTCCAGGGCCGCACCCTGATGCCCGGGTTCGTCGACAGCCATACCCACATCTACGGCCGGCCACCACACTACATCGACCTCACCGAGGTGAGCTCCGTCGCCGAGATTGCCAGCCTGGTGAGCGCCAAGGCGGCAGAGGTTGGCCCGGGCAACTGGATCACCGGCTACGGCTGGTCCGAAGACGAGCTGGCCGAGGGGCGACGGCCACTGATCGGCGATCTGGACGCGGCTGCGCCCGGCCACCCGGTGATGCTGACCCGCGCCGGTGGCCACAGCGCCGTGTTCTCCAGCACCGCGCTGGAGATCGGCGGGGTCGATGCGACGACGCCGAACCCGGAGGGCGGCATCATCGAGCGCGACGAGTCCGGCGCGCTGAACGGCGTGATCCGGGAGCGTCAGAACATCATCGGCGCGCTGATTCCCGAAACCCCACCGATGGAACTGCGGCCCAGCCTGATCGACAACCTGCAGGCGCTGTTTGCCAAGGGCATCACGTCCATCACCCACGCCAACGCCACCCTGGCGGTCTACCCGGTCTGGGAAGCTGCCTACGCCGAGCACCGCGGCAACCTGCCCCGGGCGTCCGTGCAGCTGCTGCACGAAGGGCCCGAGGCGATGGCAGCCTTCGGTCGGCTGACCGGCGACGGCGACGAGCATCTTCAGGTCGGCCCGCTGAAGATCTTCGCCGACGGAGGCTTCACCGGCCCGGCGGCCTACACCAGCAAGCCCTACAAAGGTGAGGACGAGTACCGCGGCAAGCTGAACATGACGGAAGTTGAGCTGCGCGACCTGATCATCATGGCCCACGAGGAGGGCTGGCAGCTCGGCATTCACGCCATCGGCGACGCGGCGATCATGTTGACGGTGGGCTACCTGGTCGAAGCGCTGGCACGCGCGCCGAGAGACGACCACCGCCACTACCTGAACCACTTCACCGTGATGCCGAGCGCACGAACCATGGAGGCCATGGCAACCCACGGCATCGCCATCACCCAGCAGCCGAACTTCACCTACACGCTGGAGGGTCGCTACGTCGCCAACCTGGACGGGGCGCGACTGGAGACCAACAACCCCGTTCGCACGCCGATGAACCACGGCATCCACGTCGCCATATCCAGCGACATCCTGCCCATCGGCCCCTGGGTTGGCGTCTACGCCGCGGTCACCCGGAAGGGGATGAGCGGCCGGGTGTTCGGCCCGGAAGAAGCAATCAGCCGCGTTGAAGCGCTCAAAGCCTACACCAGCAAAGGCGCCTGGCTGACCCGGGAGGAAGATCGCAAAGGCACGCTCGCACCGGGCATGCTGGCTGACCTGATCATTCTCTCGGCCGATCCGCTGACCGTGCCGGATGAGGCGCTCCTCGACATCGAGGTGGAGGAAACCTGGCTCGGCGGGCAGCGCGTCTACCGGCAATAACCTCACATCAGTATCGAGCCGTAACAAGCAGCAACAAGCAGTAAGAGGAAGCAGATGACCCATTTTCCGCAGAAGGTCGCGTCAGAACGCGGTACCGACAGCGCCCTCATCGACGAGCGCGGCGAGATCACCTGGACGGAGTTCAACGAGCGAACCAACCGGCTGCTCTCGGCCCTGCGTGGCCTCGGCCTCGGTGCCGGCGACGCGGTAGCCGTCTATGCCGGCAACTGCCGCGAGTACTACGAGATCATGATGGCCACCATCCACACCGGCATCATCTGGGTGCCGGTGAACTGGCACTTCAGCCCTGAGGAGCTGGCCTACGTGATCGCCGACTCGGAGGCGAAAGCGCTGTTCGCCGAAGGGCAGTTCCTCGGCAACGCCGCGGCGGCCATTGAGCGTGGCGAGACGCCGGGCCTCGCCCACTGCTTCGCCATCCGCGCCGACGAGTCGCATGGCGACTTCCAGGACTACGAGGCGCTGCTGGCCTCCGGCAGCCCGGAAGAACCGGAAGACCAGTCCATGGGCGGTCCCATGTTCTACACCTCGGGCACCACCGGCAGGCCGAAAGGCGTGCGCTCCAGCACCTCAGCAGCCGGCGGGCCGATCGAGGTTCTGGAGCTGATGGGCGCCGGGCTCTCGGGCATGCTCAACATACCGGCGGACGGCACCACCTACATCTGCGGCCCCGTCTACCACTCAGCGCAGTGGGCGTTTTCCTTCCTGCCATTGCTGGTCGGCAGCCGCCTGCTCATGCGCCACCGCTTCGACCCGGCTGAATCGCTTACGCTGATGGACGCGCACAAGGTGACCAACGTGCACCTGGTGCCCACCCAGTTTCATCGTTTCCTGAAGCTCGCCGACGAGGAGCGCTCGGGATTTGACGGCAGCTCGCTGGCGGTAGTCTGGCACGGCGCCGCCCCCTGCCCGCCGGAAACCAAACGTAAGATGATCGACTGGTGGGGGCCGGTGGTCTGCGAGTACTACGGCTCTACCGAAGGCTCCATCGTCTCTCAGATCACCGCAGAGGAGTGGCTCGAACGCCCGGGCTCCGTCGGCAAGGCCGGCGCCATGTCCGAGATCACCATTCGCGATGACGATGGCCAGGTCGTGCCGACCGGAGAATCCGGCCAGATCTACGTCCGCAACCTGATGGGCACCGATTTCGAGTACCACAACGAGCCGGAAAAGACCGCTGATGTGCACCTGGAACCGGGCGTCTTCACCTTCGGCGACATCGGCTACTTCGATGATGACGGCTACCTGTACCTCAGCGACCGGAAGATCGACATGATCATTTCCGGCGGGGTGAACATCTACCCGGCCGAGATCGAGGCGGTGCTCGTCCAGCATCCGGCGGTGGAGGACGCGGCGGTGTTCGGCATCCCGAACGAGGAGTTCGGCGAGGAGGTCAAGGCGGCGGTGAAGCTGGCCTCCGGGCAGAGCGGCAGCGATGAGCTGAGCCAGAGCCTCATCGACTACTGCCGGGAGCATCTGGCCGGCTACAAAGCGCCGAAATCCATCGACTACGAAGAGGAGTTTCCCCGTCACGAGACCGGCAAGCTCTACAAGCGCCTGCTCCGCGATCGCTACTGGCAGGGTCAGGGGAGAACCATCTGATGGGTCTCTACGCGAAATACGTGCTGCCGAAGCTGATCGACACCGCCTGCGGGCAGCCGCCGATGGCGGAGCTGCGCAGCCGCTACGTGCCCGAAGCGGAGGGCGACGTGCTGGAGATCGGCATCGGCAGCGGCCTGAACCTGCCCCACTACTCGAGCAGAGCGCGCACGGTCACCGGCCTGGACCCGCACGCGGAGCTGACCGACATGGCAAAGGAGCGGGCTGCCGCCGCCGCGCCGGACGTCGAGCTCCTGCAGATCTCCGGAGAGGAGATCCCTGCCGACGACGGCCGCTTCGACAGCATCGTCTGCACCTGGACCCTCTGCTCGATCCCGAACGTCTATCAGGCGCTCCGGGAGATGAACCGGGTGGTGAAGCCCGGTGGTCGCTTCTACTTCGTGGAGCACGGCCTGTCGCCGGATCCGGGCGTGCAGCGCTGGCAGCGGCGCATCGAGCCGCTCTGGAAGATCATCGGCGGCGGCTGCCATCTGACCCGGAAAGCGGACGACCTGATCCAGGACGCAGGCTTCCTGCTGGCGGATCCGGAGTCAGGTTACCTGCCCGGACCAAAGTGGGCAGCCTTCATGACCCACGGCGTGGCGGTCAAACCAGCCTGAGGAAACCGTTGACGGGGAACTTGTACCGGGTTACAAAAAGTCACGTCTGTTGGTTTATGACGAAGGCCCACTCGGAGAGAGGCGTGCCAGGCCATTAGACGCCGTGTTTGATAGAGACGCGGCGTGTTCCAGCCAGGTCCGATGGGTGGTCACAAGGTCAAACTGAGTCGGCAGCAGGTGCCAGCAGCGCTGTCGGCGCGCTCAAAATAGGGGAGAGAATATGAAGATTCTCAAGTTCAGTGGTTCGGCCCCGCCGATCCTCGCGGCAACGCTGTGCGCGTTCGCCACGGCACCACTCACCAGCACCGCCTTCGGTGCGGAATCGGATAGCGGAGGCACGATCGAGGAGATCGTGGTCACCTCCCGGCGCAGAGCCGAGTCCCAGCAGGACGTCCCGCTGGCGGTAACCGCGTTTACCTCAGAGGACATCGAACGAATCAATCCGGATACGCTGCGCGACATTGACGGTCGTATGCCCAACGTATTCATCGGTCGGCAGACGGCGGGTCCGCAGATGGGCGCCATCTACATACGCGGCCTTGGCTATGCAGACGTGGAGAAGAACATTCCTCCAGCTGTCGGGGTGATCATCGATGGCGTTTTCCAGGGCACCAACACCGGCCAGCTCATCGACATGTTCGATGTGGAACAGGTGGAAGTGAACAGAGGGCCGCAGGGCGTGCTCTACGGTAAGAACACAACAGGCGGCACCATCGTCGTCAAGCGTGTGCAGCCAGAGTTCAATGAGTTCGGCATCTCCATCGCGGGCGAGCTCGGCAACTATGACAAGCGGGATCTGAAAGCCAGGGTCAACATTCCGATCATGGAAGACAAGCTGGCGCTGAAGATCGGCGGCTCCACCAAGCAGCGAGATGGTTACTACGACAACATCACCCTGGGAGGGTCAGCAGGCGACATCGACTACTCCTCCGCCACAGCTGCATTGAAGTGGCAACCCGTGGACTCGTTTGTCGCAACGCTGACTTACGACTGGCTCAAGGATCGCAGCGATAGCGTGGCGATGGACGCTCGATACAACGGCGACGACCCGTTCGTTAACGAGAACGACTGGGATGCCCAGACCAAATACGATCAGGACATGCTCGGCCTCGTCATGGATTGGGACATCAACGACAACCTGTCCCTGCACTCCATCACCGGCTGGACGGACTCTTCGGACTGGGTGGAGCAGGACTTCGACTCCGCGACCCTGGCGAGCATCGACGACAGCGTCTCTCCCGTGATCGCTCCCGAGCCGCTAGCGCAGCTGCACACTCTCAGAGATCAGACCTACGAGCAGTTCTCCCAGGAACTGCGCCTGTCCGGCAGCTTCAACCAGAACTGGCATTTCAACGTCGGCGGGTTTTTCTGGGACGCGGAAATGACCAACCAGCAGACCACCAACGCCATCGCCCAGCTGGGGAACTTCACCCAGGCGCCCGGCTTCCCGGGCGGCGCGCAGACCTGTCTCGAGTTCGGCGCGCTGGATGGGACGGGGACCGTGCCGGGCTTCCTGTTCGCGCATCCGGTGCTCGGTGATGCTTATTGCCAGACCCCCTACTTCCCTGACCCTACCGGTGAGCTTGGCGACTTCCGTACGCCGGTCTTCTCGGTCCAGGACTTTGCAGAGGAAGTGGAGTCCTGGGCGCTGTTCGGCTCGGTTGATTGGGACGTGACGGACAACTTCGAGCTGTCCGCCGGTCTGCGCTACATCGACGAGAAGAAGAAGATGACCAACAACTTCACCGCCCTGGCGCCGCCGCCGCCAGCCGGATTCCCGGTGGACGAGTCGGATTCCTGGGATGACGTGATTATTCGCTTCACCGCCAACTGGGCAGTGACGGACAACAACCGCCTGTACTTTTCCTACGCAGACGGATTCAGATCCGGCGGCTATGCCAGCCGGGCAAACAATCCGGACCAGCTGACCTACGATCCGGAAGACGTCACCACCTACGAAGTCGGTTCCAAGAACGACTTCATGGAAGGCAAGCTGAGGCTGAACGCGACGTTCTTCTACACGGACATGAGGGACCAGCAGTATGGCGTGGTCATTCAGGATCCTTTCCAGGCACCGGGTACCAACACGGTGGTGAACAACGCGGATAAGACCGAAATCATCGGCTTCGAAGTAGACGGCACCATGCTGATCGGAGAGTACTTCACGCTGGTCGGTCAGCTGGGTATCCAGGACGCGGAGCGCAAATCTTACGAAGAGGATTGCACACGCGTCCCGGTCCCTCCGCTCGGTACTGCTGGCGGGCCCGGCACGTCTTGCCCGGACACCATTGTTCTGCCAGCACAACAGCTACCTCGTGCGCCCGACTGGAACTGGTCGCTGACCGGTATCTGGGATCAGAACTTCGGCCGCACCCGAATGAACGCCTCCCTCACCGTGCGCGGACAGGATGACTTCGTTATCAGCTCAAACCTGCTGACGGGAGAATCCAGCGTTGCTCAGGATGGCTACACGCTCGTGGATGCCCGCATCGCTCTGGGATGGGACTTCAACGGCGGTCAAGACACCCTCACGGTTGCGGTCTACGGACGCAACCTGGGAGACGAGGAGTATAAGGACTACGAACTCCCATTGGGTGACACCGGTGGCTTCCAGGGCTGGGGTCCGCCCCGCCACTACGCCCTGGAGGTGCGCTGGGATCACTGAGGATCTCAGCTTCCAGAACGAAAAAGCCGGCAACTGCCGGCTTTTTCTTTGCTCGAAATCCGCCCTCCTGGATCCGTGCAGCGCTCAGACGACCTGCTCAAACAGCTCCAGGTTCGGCGGCCCGAGGTAGGTGCCCTTCGGCGCGTTCGCCTGAGCGTGGGCTTTTCTGAAGCTCTCCGATTGCGTCCAGGCCTCGAAGGCGTCCTTCGATTCCCAGACGGAGTGAGAAGCGTACAGCGTCTGGCTGTCGTCCGAAGCGCCCTTCAGCAGGGCGAAGGAAACGAATCCAGGGACCTCGGCGAGAAAAGTCTCCCGCTCCCGCCAGATCTTCTCGAAGCCTTCCTCCATGCCGGGGGCGATGGCAAAGCGATTCATGGCCAGGTACATGGCTGCTCTCCTCTAATGACTCGGATAGTTGCTCAAAGCTCGTGGACGACCACCGGCAGGTTGGTGTAACCCTTCACGAAGGACGAGAAGGTGCGCTCAGGCTCGCCGACCACCTCCACCCGGGAGAACCGCTTCAGGATCTCTTCCCAGATGATGCGCAGCTGCATCTCTGCCAGCCGGTTACCCATGCAGCGGTGCAGGCCGAAGCCGAAGGACAGATGCTGGCGCGAGTTGGGCCGATCGATGATCACCCGATCCGCGTCTTCGAAGACGCTGTCGTCCCGGTTGCCGGAGACGTACCACATGAGCAGCTGATCGTTCTTCCTGATCTGCTTGCCGCGGATGATGGTGTCTTCGTTCGCCGTTCGCCGCATGTAGGCGAGCGGCGTCTGCCAGCGAATGATCTCAGCGACCATGTTCGGGATCAGGTCCCTGTTGGCAAGCAGCTTCTCGTACTCTTCCGGGAACTCGTTCATGGCGAGCACGCTGCCGCTGATCGAGTTCCGCGTCGTGTCGTTGCCGCCAACGATCAGCAGGATCAGGTTGCCGAGGAACTCGAACGGCTGCATGTTTTTCGTCTCGTCACCGTGCGCCAGCATGGAGACCAGATCGTTGCCCGGATTTTCCTTGCGCTCCGCCCAGAGACGGGTGAAGTACTCAAGGCACTCCAGCAGCTCGGCCCGCCGCTCCTCTTCGGACTCGATGATGGTGCCGGGCGCGGCGGTCGCCACATCCGACCAGCGGGTGAGCTTGCGCCGCTCTTCAAACGGAAAGTCGAACAGGGTCGCGAGCATCTGCGTGGTCAGCTCGATGGAAACCAGATCCACCCAGTTGAAGGTCTCGCCGCGCGGCAGCGAATCGAGAATCTGGCCGCAGCGCTCACGGATCAGCGGCTCCATGTTCTTCAGGTTCCGCGGCGCCACCACCGGGGCGACAGTGGCCCGCTGCACGTCGTGCTTGGGCGGATCCATGGCGATGAACATGTCGATGTCCAGCGCGCCTTCGGGCAGCTCAGCGCCCACAGGGATGCCGAGCGTGATGCCGTGCGCGGAGGAAAACATCTCGTGATTGGAATCGACGGCCTTGATGTCCTCGTAGCGGGTCAGCGACCAGTAACGGCCCGCTTCTTCGGTCTCGTTGAGGTGCACCGGGTCTTCTTTGCGCAGCCGTTCGAAGTACTCGAACATCCGGTTTTCCTGGAACAGCCGCGGGCTGATCGGGTTGATCTCCTCCAGCGGGATCTCGTAGGGGCTGGGAATGTTATTGGCTTCGAAGATGGGATCCAGCGCTTCGCTCATGGTTTCGCCTCCGGGATTGGATGGAATATTGATGGTGAAAAGATTGAGCGGCTGAATGTACGCGAATCGTTCTGGCAGCGCGAGTCACTGCCCGGCGCCAGCCTCCGGTCAGATATCAGGACAATGTAACTGCATGATCGCCCTCACAAAGCGGACGATCGATGGTGTCACTGGTCGGGCATGACCGCGTCGACCAGCAGATCGCGGTAGGTTTCGTAGCGCGGCATCTGCTCTTCGTCGAGCACCTTCGCCATCCGCTCGTCCAGCTCCCTGACCAGTTTGCTCTGGGTCCGACGCACGGTGTTCTCCAGATCCGCACCGCCCCGGCGGATCACCCGCTGCATGTCGGAACGAAGATCCTCGAGGAAGATGCGAACGTTCTCGCGGAACGGGCCGAGCTGCTCTTCCGACATGCCGATCGCCATCGCCGCCGCGACCACCTCATCGGAAAGCCATGCGGGCCTTTCCACTTCTTCCGCCTGCAGGGCGAAGGCAATACAGGTCAGCAGCAGCGCCGACAGAGCGTTGGCGAGTGTTCGTTTCATCAGCTGTCTCCGACAGAACTCGGCCGCAGTTTAGCGCACTGGTCAGCACACTGGCGCTGGAATCTGCGCCCGGTTACCCTCGCCGGCAACCAGGATCTCGAGGAGCGCACCGTCATGGCAGGAGCAGAAGGTCGGCTTGCCGGCAAACGGGTGGTCATTACCCAGGCAGATGACTACATGGGTCCAGCTACCGCTGAGCTGTTCGCGGAAGAAGGTGCCACGGTGCTCGCCGATCGCCGCGATCTCACCGTGGCGGGCGCCTGTGAGGCGCTGATCGAGGAGTCCGGCCAGATCGACGTGCTGGTGGCCAACCTGGCCTCGGAGAACTTCAGCGGCATCAGCGCCACCGAGCTATCGGATGACGACTGGGCAAAAACATTCGACGTCATGGTGCACCCGCTGCACCGCCTCACCAGAGCCGTGCTGCCGCAGATGCAGGCAAGGCAGCGCGGCAAGATCATCGTCTTCGGCAGCGCGACCGCTCTGAAAGGCCTGAAGACCGTCGCCGCCTACAGCGCTGCCAGAGCGGCCCAGGTTGGCTACGTTCAGTCCGTCGGGGTGGAAGTGGCGCCGGACAACATTCAGGTCAACCTGATCGCCCAGAACTACGTCGAGAACCCGGTTTACTACCCGCCGGAGCTGAAGGAAAACGAGCGCTTCATGAGCTCGCTCAGACGCCAGGTGCCGCTCGGGCGGCTCGCCACCGCCCGGGAAGATGCGCAGTTCGCGCTGTTCCTGGCCAGCGAGGAAAGTGACTTCTTCGTCGGCCAGGCCATCCCCTTCTCAGGTGGCTGGATCCAGCGCTAGCAGCGCTCAGCTGCTCGTCATCCCGGCCAGCAGCTCGTCGATGAGCGCGTAGCCGGCACCCCAGCCGCCACCCATGTTGTCCTTCATCTCGGCAAAGCAGGCAATCTCCGCATCACTTGCGTCCAGCGGGATCTGAGACAGCCGCACGGAAGTGCCTCCGTCATCGGCAACGGCTGCGAAGGTCACCGTGGTGAGCAGCAGTGCCGGCCAGTCAGGCATCATCGGGTTGGCCACGGGGTTCCAGTCGGCGTCTACCGAAGAGAAGTGATGCCAGACCAGCTTCTCGGGCTCGACGATCTCTTTGAAGACCACCTTCTGATAGCTCGATCCCTGGCTCATCTTCATCTCGTTCAGCCAGACGCCTTCCGGCTCGAGGTCGAAGCGATGGATGACGGTTTCAACGTTCGGGCCGTACCACTGCGCCAGCAGGGTCGGGTCCGTCCACGCTCTCCAGACCAGTTCCGGGGGCGCGTCGAACACCCGATCCAGCACGAACTCCGGTAGCTTACTCATCGTTTTCCTCCTCAGATGATTGCAGTCGAGCCAGCAGCAGATCCAGCTGCTCAAAGCTCTCTCCCCAGAACGCTCGGAACCCGGTCAGCCAATCCAGCGCCGGCACCATCTGCTCTGCCTGCAGCCGCCGGGGTCGGCGCTGGCGATCCACCGCCTGGGCGATCAGACCCGCGTTCTCGAGGATCTTCAGGTGCTTGGAGATGGCCGGCTGGCTCATTCGGTGCGGCGCGGCAATCTCCGCCACCGATGCCTCTCCCTCCGCCAGCCTCGACAGGATGGCGCGACGGGTGGGGTCGGCCAGTGCAGAAAACACAAGATCGAGCTGCCCTTCCGTGTAGCGAGTGGCCGGACCTGCTGTTGCGAGCCGTGCTGCTGATTCCATAACCGTATGGTTATATATGATGATAGCCTCGTCAAGCCGCTCGTCGACCTGGCACAGCGCCAGAATGTCTCTACCCAGCAACGCCATTCCGGGTTACTGTATATATATCCAGTATCGATAGAGGCAAGGATCATTCGAATTCTCGACACCCCCCGCCTGCACCGGCAACGAAAAGGGCGACGCAGAACCGTGCAGGTCATGAACACCGAAGAGCTGGCCGCGCACTTCGGTTTTCCAGCAGATGTTGACCCTCATCAACTGGAGCTCGCTCTGCACGACGCAGACTGGCCCTATCATCGCGACGCGGCTGGTAGGCTATGGTCAGTCGCCCCGGAGGAAACCCCGGCGAAAAAAGAGGAGAGACAATGAAAACGCTCGTCACTTTGCTCACCGTGCTGATTGCTGCTGCCGGTCAGGCGGCGACCAGCACACCCGTCACCATCTGGAGCGACGGCGTCCGCCTGGCTGGAGATCTCTGGACCCCGGCTGGGCTGGAGCCGGAGGAAAAGCGGCCAGGCATGCTGCTGGTGCACGGCTGGGGCGGCACCAAGGCGCATCTGAACCAGGCTTACGCGCCCCGCTTTGCAGACATGGGCTACGTGGTTCTGACATTCGACTATCGCGGCTGGGGCGAAAGTGACGGCAAGCTGGTGCAGGCTGAAGCCGGGGCGCCAACGGAGATCCGCCAGATCGTCGATCCCATCGATCAGCTGGAAGACATCGAAAACGCCTACTACTACCTGATCGGAGAGCCCAGCGTGGACGCCGAGCGGCTCGCCATCTGGGGCAGCAGCCTGGGCGGCGGCCTGGCGCTGCAGAGCGCGGCCACGCTGCCCGGCTTCAAGGTGCTGATCAGCCAGATCGGTGCGGTGAACCCTCAATCACAGCAGGCCCTGAGTGAGTCCGACATCCGGCAATGGCGGGTTGCTCGCGCCCGGGGGGATGCGCCGCCATTCCCGGGTGAAGAGTCGGTGGTACCGGGCCTCACCGGCAATCCCGACTGGCCGGAGTACGTCCGCTACGATCCTTTTGCAACCGCGCCGCAGCTGACCGCCGCCACCCTGATCATCGATGCGGAAAACGAAGAGCTGTTCGACATCGCCGACAATGGCGCCGCGCTCTACCAGGCGATCAGAGACCAGGTGCCCGCCCGCTACGAGGCGCTGCCGGGCAAGCACTACGACATCTATCGGGACGCCGGCTATCGGGAGGCTGTGAAGCTGCAGATGGCCTGGCTCGAGAAGCACCTGCCGATCGACGCCCCGCCTGCCAACAACTAACGGGTGTTCAGGCGGCCGTGACCCGATAGGCGCAACGTCTGCCGCCATCCAGCAGGTACTCGACCCGCTGGACGTCGGCGTCCGGCCCGAGCACCTTGCGGAACAGCTCGAGCTCGTTTGCGCAGAAGCCCTGGCAGGCCGTTGCTGCGGCGCAGATCGGGCAATGGTTCTCCAGCAGCAGCCAGCCGTCCGCCGTCTTCTCCACCTCCGCCATGTAGCCTTCCTCGGAGCGCAGGCGCGCCAACCGCTTCAGCCTGCCGGCCAGCGTCGATGCGCCGGCAACCGCGTCCAGATAGGCCGCCTCCGCTTCCCGATACCGATCGGCGATCACCGCCTCCAGCCCGGCCGGGCCGAGTGCACGCTCTATCGACTGCAGGATGCTCACGGTGAGCTCGCTGTGCGTGTCGGGAAAACGATCCTGCGCTGACGGGGTCAGTTGCCAGGTCTGCGCCGGGCGACCCACTCCTGTGGGCGCGCTGCCCGAGCGGACCTGATCACCCAGCGACCTCAGATGAGTGCGCGTGGCGGGCACGCTGATCCCCAGCGTGTCGGCCAGCGCCTTGGTGGTCATCGGCCCTCGGGTTTTCAGCAGCAGCAGCAGGCGCTCCTTGGTCCGAACGCCTTCCGCCGTTTTGCCGGCAAGTGCTGCCTGTTCTCGCGCTATGATCTCTGCCATGAGAGTTTTATAACATAAAAGTTTAAAAAAGAGATGGACTGGCACCGCTTAAAGAAATATAAATGTTTCTATATTAAGGCGACTCAGACACCTTCAGTCACAAGGAGACAGCCATGAAGCTCGAGCACGCAAACCTCTCGGTGGAGAACACGGATGAGATGGAGCGCTTTCTGATTGCAGCGTTTCCCGACTTCCGCCGCCGCGGCGAAGGGCTGGACGGCCAGGGGCGGCCCTGGCGCCACGTGGGCAACGACGAGTTCTACGTTGCGCTGCAGACAGTCCCACACAACGTACATCGGACCCCCTACGGCAACGACACCGGCCTCAACCACCTGGGCTGGGAGGTAGAGGATCTGGAATCGCTGGTGGTGCGCATGCAGGCTGCCGGATTCAAGCCCAACCTGTCGGCAGACGAGCACCCGGCGAGAAACCGGCGCTACTTCTACGATCCGGACGGCAACGACTGGGAGTTCGTGCAGTACCTGAGCGCCGATCTCGAGGAGCGGAACGATTACAGCCGTTGATCAAGGCAGCCGCGCGGCTGCCGTCGACCCGGCCGTCGACCCGGCCGTCGACCCGGCCGTCGCCAGGGCGATCGAGGACCACCATCGAAGGTTCAGCCCCCTGTACGACGGCTATCTGAGCGATCACGGGCCCATGGGCGCACTGGCGCTGCACGGCCTCGGACGGGCGCCGGACGAGGTGCTCGACTGGTACCAGCGCTACTGCGCGCGTTTGGATCCGGCGGAAACCGCAACGAGCGACTTTCGCTCGCTCCTCGATGAGACGGAGCACGAACTTCGCCGCGAGGGTGCCGAGGCGCTCCTGGCGAAATGCCTTCCGGGCCTGATCTCCGGTTGGGCGAGAAACGCCTACCATCCCCTGATCCGTCTCGCCTACGGCTATCACTTTCAGATCGATGGTGAGGTCGCCGCCGGCCTGGCGTATATGAAGTGGTGCGGCCCGGATCCTCAGCTGGAGGCGTTGGCAACCAGAGCTGCCGAAGGGGATCCTGGAGAACCGCTCGAAGCGCTCTCGGCAGTCGCCGACGCCGCCACGAGGGTGGCGCCCGGGCGCCGGTTCGATGACTGCCTGCGGACGGTGATCGCGCACCCGGCATTCGCCGCTGTCGCCCGACGTTACCCCGACGCGCTGCCCCGCATCAGCCGAATGGCGCTCAGCGTCTTCGACCAGACGCATGACTTCTTCGCTCTGCATCTGGTCACCGGCGCCCATGCCTACAGGGTGCTGTATCCCTTCGCTGGCGCGCTTCGGGACGAGATTTTCAGTCTCGGCATCTTCGCCGGCTACGCATCGGTGGGCGCGCCGTCTTTCGAAGTCGACCTGACCGCTGAGACCCCTCCGCCAACGTCCGCAACCCTGGTCGGGGCGCTGCAGTCGGACGATGACCACGACATCAAGCTGGCATACAGTGCGCTGAGCCAGGCGCGCTTCTATCAGGATGCTGCCTACCTCGAGGCAGCTGAACGCTACCTCGAGCGCTGATCCCGCAACGCCTCAGTGGAGGCGTGCCTCAGTCGTTGTACTTCCAGTTGCCGTGAAAGCCGTAAGGGACCCGATGCGGCAGCTCGGCGCAGGCCAGGGGACCGTCCGCCACGTTCTGCGCGTCGAACACCGCCAGGTCGCTGCGGTTTTCCGCCGCCCGGTAAACCGTGGAGAGCAGGTAACCCTCGCCTTCCGGCGCGTCTTTGGCTTTGGGCACGAACACCGGCTCACCGGTCCGATCACCCTCAGGCAGCGCGTAGAGCGACTTGTCACCAGCCTCGAAGTCGTGATGGACGATGGCATCGAAGCCAAGCCCGCCGTCCTTGGTCGTTGAAGCGGCGTAGTAGCCGTGCCGGTAGTCGAGACCGGCAAAGCGCTCGTCGAGCCGCGGGAACTCGCCCGTGATGTCGTCCAGGTAGGTCCGCTTCACCGAGTTGCTGTTGTCACCGAGATCGATCTCCCACTCACAGAGGCGCGCGTTTGCTTTCTGCGGGTCTGGTGAGGAGCCGTCCACGTGCGGGAACAGCGGCGCCTCTTCAAACTGCATCACGTGGGCGATGATTTTGTTGCCCCGGGTGTAGGCGTTCAGCGGGTGGAACACGTAGCACGGATCGGTCTCGAACCAGCGCATGTCGTCCACCGAGCCGTTTCTCGGCATCACGCCGATGTGTGTGCCTTTCTCAGGCTCCCAGGCGAACGCCGGCTGCCCTTTCATCGCCCGGTCCAGGCTCCCGGTGAGCGGGAAAATCGGGAAGATCACGTGCTCATCGGTGGTGATGAAGTCGTGCACCATGCTCGCGTAGGGCGCCTGGAACTGCTCGGACCGGGTCAGCTTGCCCTCGGCGTCGACCACCTGGTAGCTGACACCCTTGCCGAAGGGCCCGTCCACCATGTAGCCGAAGAAGAGCATCTCGCCACTCTCCGGATCCATCTTCGGGTGCGCGGTCATCGGCCCTTCGAGCGCGCCGTCGAAGGTCCAGGCACCGAGCGATTCCAACGTGTCCGGCTCCACGGCGAACGGCGCGTGGCCTTCTTCCAGCGCCAGCAGCTTGCCGCCGTGCCAGACCACGTTGGTGTTGGCCAGGCCGTCCGTTTCGACGCCGGCAACCCGCTGGTCGTTCTCCATGGGGTTGAAAGCGCTGAACAGCGCCTCGCCAGCTTCGTGCTCGAGATTCCACTTCACCGTGCGCATCCAGCGGTTCGAGTAGCTCACCTGACCGTTCTGGATGTGAAATCGGTGCAGCATGCCGTCGCCACCGAACCAGTGGTGCTGACCGCGAGGCGGGAACTGCGGATCAGGGCCGTTACGGAAGTAGGTAACGTCCAGATCTTCCGGCAGCTCGCCGCGGATGATCACGTCGGGCACGTCGCACTCCATGCGAATGGGAGCGAAGTTGCCGCGCAGCTGCGGGTGGTTGGGATAAGGTTTCGCCATGACTGTTTCGCCTGTTTCTCGTCTGAAGGGTGATTGCGCTCAGTGTAGCAGGACGCCGTTCAACCGCTGTAGAGCCGGTTGTAGCGAGCTCTCGCTTCCTGGCCAACCGGACCATCCGATTGGCCTGCCGCCTGGTAGTAGCGACCGGCCAGGTCCGTGTTGCCTTCCGCTTCCGCGATCTTGCCGAGCTCCAGATAGGCGATGGTGGTCGGCAGCAGCTCCACCGAGGCGTTCAGGTCAGCCTTGGCCTGCGCCCGATTGCCCTGCCCCACGTAGCTCATGCCGCGACCGAGGTAGTGGCCGTAAAAACCATCGTCGCGCTCGATCGCCCGGTTGTAGTTGATGATGGCGTCGCCGAAGCGGCCCTGCTCGTAGCGGATGTCTCCGCGCAGCGCGTGAAAGGTGGGCTCGGCGTTCTGCATCGCCAGCGCCGCCTCCGCCAGTTCCAGCGCTTCTTCGGTCCTGCCCTCTCTGAAGGCCTGCCGGCCCTGGTCCGCTTTTGCGTAGGCCTCCTTGTCAGCGCGCAAGGTGCGGATAGCGTTCTGGTAGCGGTCGGAGCCGTACTCACCACCGGCGAAGCCTTCGCTGCGCAGGGTCTCCACCAGCCCGCGGTTGTTCTGCACCCGCTCGGAAGACGCCGGGTGGCTGGCCAGCATGCCTTCCAGCCAGCTGGCTTCCCGGCCATCCGACAGCTTCAGGAAGGTCTCCTGCAGGGTGACCGCCGCGTAGGGGTCATAGCCTGCTTCCGCCAGCATCCGGGTGCCGTAGTAGTCAGCTTCGCGCTCCGCATCGCGCCCGTACTTGGTGTTCACCAGGCTGGCCGCCATCTGGGCGCTCTGCATGACGGTATTGCCGAGGCCCGACCCCTGAACGCCGACTGCCGTGGCAACCAGCGCCCCCTGCAGCAGCATGCCACGCTCGATCTGCTTGGCGCCGTGACGGGCAGCGGCATGCACCACCTCGTGGCCGAGCACAGCGGCGAGCTCCGCTTCGTTCCGGAGCTCCACCAGGAGCCCGCGATTGATGGCCAGCTTGCCGCCAGGCAGCGCCCAGGCGTTGGGAATGGAGCTGTTCAGCACCACGAACTCATAGGGCAGGTTGATGTTGCTGTGCACGGCAACCCGCTGACCCACCTGGGTCACGTACTCGACCAGCTCCGGGTCAACCACGTACTGGCCGCCCTGCATCTGCTGGGCCGGAACGTACTGCTCCTCGCCGATGGCGATCTGCTGCGCGGTGCTGACGAAGCCTACCTCCGACTGGCCGGTGACCGGATTGGTCACGCAGCCGCCTAGCGCCAATAAGATCAATAAAAACAGAGAGTTAAGTGCTACGAGGGGCATGCGATTTCCTTTACCGAGCGGGGGGTGCGGGCGGTCCATATTACTTCCAGAATTGATTCTGCCTTCCTCCACAGTCGGGCACTAGTATGCAATCCGTATTGTTGGTTTAGACCCATCGACTGAGTAAAGGATCCGCGTGAACCGGAAAGCAGACCTGAATTCTCCTCGCCCTGTCGAGGCGGTTGCGGAAGCACCGCTGTCCAAGGCTGAAAGCGCCCTACTCCTCGGCGCGCTCTTTGCCCTGGCAGTCAGCCTGGCTTCCTTCACCACCCTCTAAGCAGACACTGGGATCCCCACCAACGACGAACTCTCCATAGACCTTGTGATGACCAGATGGCCAACCCCGCAACCTGCGGGGTTTTTTTTGCCTGCAGGCCCTCTTTCTCGCTAAATTGCCGTCTCGAGAATCAAGGGGGCCGGATGAAATACCTGCACACCATGGTCCGGGTGACCGACCTGGACGAATCGATCGCGTTCTACTCAACCTTAGGACTTGAAGAGCTGCGCCGTCACGAGGTGGAGGCTGGCCGGTTTACGCTGGTTTTCCTTGCCGCCCCGGGCGATACGAGCGCGCAGGTAGAGCTCACCTACAACTGGGACCCGGAAGCGCTGGAAGGCGGTCGCAACTTCGGCCACCTCGCCTACGCGGTCGACAACATTTACGAGCTCTGCCAGAAGCTGATGGACGCCGGCATCACCATCAACCGGCCGCCAAGAGACGGCCGCATGGCCTTTGTCCGCTCTCCGGACGGCATCTCCGTCGAGCTGCTCCAGGCGGGTGAGGCGCTGCCGCCAGCAGCACCCTGGACAGAGATGGACAACGTCGGCGAGTGGTAGCAGCGCTCCGCTCGAACGCAGAAGCAGATTCTTAACCAACGTAGATCCTTATAAGGGGGGACTCATGAAGCTACACAACTCTCTCGGACCCAACCCGCAGGTGGTCCGCATGTTCGCCGCCGAACGCGGCATCGACCTGGACAAGGTGGAAGTGGACATCATGGCCGGGGAGAACCGCCAGGAAGCCTACCTGGCGAAAAATCCTGCCGGCCAGCTGCCGGCGCTCGAGCTGGACGACGGCACGGTGATCTCGGAGGTCACGGCGATCTGCGAGTATCTCGATGAGGTGGCGGACGGCTCGCCGCTGCTCGGCAGCAGCCCGGCAGAAAAGGCGCAGTCACGCATGTGGACCCGGCGGGTCGACCTGGGCATCTGCGAACCGCTCGCCAACGGCTTCCGTTTCGCCGAGGGCCTGGACATGTTCAAGACCCGGATGCTGACGCGTCCGGAGGCAGCGGAGGGGCTCAAGGCCCTGGCCCAGGACAAGCTCGGCTGGCTGGATGGGCAGCTGGCGGGCAGGGACTTCATCGGCGGTGACAGCGTCGGCCTGGCTGACATTCTGCTGTTCTGCTTTCTGGCTTTCGGCGCCAATGTGGGCCAGCCGCTGAATCCGGAGAATAAAAACGTTGCTGCCTGGTTCGAACGCATGCAGAGCCGACCCAGCGCAACCGCCTGATACCTGCCACAGCGAGCCGCCGTCCCGGCGGCTCGTTTTTCCCGCTACCTGTCCCCCTGTCTGTGGCGAGGTCTCTAACGAGACTCAGTTTTCGCCTAAGCTTCCGTTTTCTATAGATTTTTCACGGTTTGACGACACCGCGATCGGTATCGTTCCGGCTGAGGCTGTGGGAATCCCCTAACTGGATCGAATAAGCATATTGTGTTACTTTTCGTAGCATTCTGGAGACGTCCAGACATTTCGTTCCGAGCAGTACCCGCTTTAAGAAGCAAGAGTTATAAGTAACCGGACTAAGTTCGGCCGGGCGCCGCCGCTACGCGACCGCTCCGGGACCGAGCAACCGACCGAAAAGCCAACGGAAGGGCCCCGCATGCGCACCACCTACATCACCGCCATCCTCATCGCTCTGGCCATCGGTGCATGGCTCTTCTCCGGGCAGCTCGGCGAAGACAGCACGCCGGTCACCCACGACTCGCTCGCCGAGCAGAATCGGCAGGCGAAAGCTCAGCAGGCCGACCAGGAGCCAACCCGGGTTCGGGCCCGCGTGATTCAGGCATCGCCGCAGCTGCAGCACGTCGTGCTGCGCGGCAAGACCGAAAACAAGCGCACCGTGAGCGTCAAGGCGGAAACCGCAGGCCGCATCATCGACCGGCCGGTGGAGCGCGGCACCGCCGTCGAGGAAGGTGACCTGCTCTGCCAGATCTCCATGGAGGATCGTTACGCCTCGCTGACCCAATCCCGGGAAGCGCTGAACCAGGCGAAGATCGAGTACGAGGGTAGCCTCAAGCTCAAGGAGCGTGGCTATCAGTCGGAAACCGCCATCGCCCAGGCGAAAGCGGCGCTGGCCGCGGCAGAAGCCAACCTGAAGCGGGCCGAGATCGATGTGCAGCGCACCTACATCCGCGCGCCCTTCGCCGGCGTCGTCGAAGACGTGCACTCAGAGGTGGGTGACTACGTATCCCCGGGTTCCGCCTGCGTTACCGTGGTCGATCTAAACCCCATGCTGCTGGTTGGACGGGTCGCAGAAAAAGACGTGCAGCTGCTGAAGGTGGACACTCAGGTCACCGGCGTGCTCAGCGATGGCAGCACCGTGCAGGGCCCTGTTGCTTTCGTCGGCGCGCAGAGCGACCCCTCGACCCGCACCTACGCGGTTGAGATCGAGGTTCCGAACGCCGACTACGAGCTCCGTTCCGGCCTCACCACCGAGATCCGCATCCCGGTGGCAGAGGTCATGGCCCACAAGATCAGCCCGGCGCTGTTTGCGCTGGATGACGAAGGGCGCATCGGCGTGCGCATCATCAATGAGCAGGGCACCGTGGAGTTCCACCACGTGACCATCGTTCGCGACGAGCCGGACGGCGTCTGGGTGGCCGGCCTGCCGGAAGTGGCAACCCTGATTACCGTCGGCCAGGAACTGGTTGTGCCCGGCGAGCTGGTGGAAGTGGACTTCGAAGCCAGCGGCGAGATGCCGGCGCACCGCGACGCCAATCCGGACGGTGACGACATGAGCGGCCGGGAGGCACCTGCTGTAGCCACTGGCGGATCGCTGCAGATGAGCGCCAACGCCCCATGAACAGCTTCATCGATGCGGCCATCAACCGCACCCGGACCACCATGCTGCTGATGTTCATGGTGGTCCTGGCCGGCCTCATCTCCTACAACGCAATCCCGGTCGAGAACGACCCGCACATCGAAGTGCCCTTCTTCATCATTGGGGTGGTGCACGAGGGGATCTCGCCGGAGGACTCCGAGCGGCTGCTGGTCATGCCGATGGAGCTCGAGCTGCGCAAGGTTGAAGGCCTGAAGGAACTCAAGGCTTATGCCAGCGAGGGGTCCGCTACCCTGCTGGTGGAGTTCGACGCCGACTACGACCTGGATCAGGCCCTGCTCGACGTGCGCGAAGCGGTGGACCGCGCCAAGGTGGAGCTGCCGAGCACGGCCGAGGAGCCGTTCGTCCGCGAGGAGTCCACCGACGACTTCCCGATCCTGCAGATCAATCTGGTCGGCGACGACGTCCCGGAGCGCATGCTCTACAACCTGGCCATCGATCTGCGCGACGATCTGGAAGCCATTCCGAACGTGCTGGCAGCCAACCTTCGCGGTGAGCGAGAGGAACTGCTGGAGGCCATCATCGATCCCAGCGCGCTGGAGGCCTATCAGATCTCCAACGAAGAGCTGATCAACACCATCATCCGCAACAACCGCCTGATCCCCGCGGGCAGCATCGATACCGGCAGCGGCCGATTTGCGGTCAAGGTGCCGAGCGTCATCGAAGAAGCCCGCGACATCTTCGATCTGCCGATCAAAACCAATGGCGACACGGTTGTTACGCTGAGCGACGTGGCGGAAGTCCGGCGAACGTTCAAGGACCGGACCAGCTACGCCCGCATCAACGGCCGGAACACGCTCTCGCTGGAAGTGACCAAGCGGGCCAACGCCAACATCATCGACACTTCCAACCGGGTCAAGGCCATCGTCGAGCGCTACCGGGAGGACCTGCCTGCCAAGGTCGATATCTTCTACTCACTGGACCAGGCGCCCTGGGCAGAGCAGCAGGTGACCGAGCTGCAGGGCAACATCTTCACCGCTCTGGCGCTGGTCATGGTGCTGGTGGTGGCCGCCATGGGCTTCCGCAGCGGCCTGATCGTTGGACTGGGCATCCCCGTTTCCTTCCTGTTCTCCCTGATCTTCATCTACCTGCTCGGCTACACGTTCAACTTCATGGTGATGTTCGGCATGCTGCTTGGCCTCGGCATGCTGATCGATGGCGCGATCGTCGTCACCGAGTATGCCGACCGGAAGATGACCGAAGGTTTCGACCGGCGCGCCGCCTACTCCATGGCGGCAAAGCGGATGTTCTGGCCGGTGGTGGCCTCTATCGCTACAACCCTGGCCGCTTTCCTGCCGCTGATGTTCTGGCCTGGCGTTGCCGGCAAGTTCATGCGCTACCTGCCGGTGACGGTGTTCACCGTCCTCTCCGGTTCGCTGGTATACGCGCTGATTTTCGGGCCGGTGCTGGGCTCTATGTTCGGTCGGGCCGGCGCCAGAGATCCGGAGGCCATGGCGACGCTGAAGCAGCTGGAAGACGGCGACCCGACAACGCTGAAGAGCGTCACCGGTCTGTACGCGCGTCTGCTGGCTATGGCCAGCCGCTACGCGGTGGTCACGCTGAGCCTGATCGCCGTCATGCTGGCAACGATCTTCTGGGCTTACGGCCGCTACGGTCAGGGCATGATCTTCTTCTCGGATCCGGATCCGACGTTTGCACAAATCACCGTCAAAGCCCGCGGCAACCTGTCTGCGGCGGAGATCAACGACCTGGTCTCCGAGGTAGAGGTGGAAGTGCTCGAGGTGCACGGGATCAAGGGTATGAGCACCTACACGGTGCTGTCCGGGTCTGACTCCCGAGATGGGCTCGACAAGATCGGCGGGATTTTCCTCGAGCTGCACGACGAGAACGAGCGCGAGCGCAAGGGCGCCGAGATCTTCCAGGAGATTCGCGAGCGCGTGGCTCCGCTTGCCGGTATCGACGTCGAGATCCAGAAGATGGAGCAGGGCCCACCGGTGGGCAAACCCATTCAGATCCAGTTCTCCTCCTACGATCGCGACCTGCTCGAACCCGCCGTCGCGCGACTGCGTGCGCAGATGGAGACCATCCCGGAAATCCTGGACATCAACGACACCCGCTCCATGCCCGGCATCGAGTGGAAGCTCTCGGTCGACCGGGCTCAGGCTGCGCTGTACGGCGCCGATGTCTCTCAGGTCGGCATCGCCGTGCAGCTCGTGACCAACGGCGTGAAGGTGGGCGAGTATCGGCCGGATCGAGCTGACGACGCGGTCGACATCCGTGTCCGCTACCCGACCGAATATCGCGGCGTGGGCATGCTGGACGACCTGAAGATCACCACCCGGAACGGCCTGGTGCCGATCTCGAACTTCGTCAGCCGCGAGCCCTCACCCAACGTGGACACGATCCAGCGTAACGACGGTCTGCCCGTGGAGTTCATTCGCGCCAATGTAGTTGAAGGTGTGCTGGCCGATGACGTGGTCGGCGAGCTGCAGGCCTGGCTGGACACGCAGACCTTTGATCCGGCCCTGAACATCGACTTCCGCGGCGCCAACGAGGAGCAGGCGGAGTCCATGGCGTTCGTCCAGGGTGCCTTCCTGCTGTCGCTGCTGCTCATGTTCGTGCTGCTCGTCACCCAGTTCAACAGCCTCTACCAGAGCACGCTGATTCTGCTCGCCGTGATCATGTCCACGGCCGGCGTGCTGCTGGGCCTGCTGATACTGGATGCGCCGTTCAGCGCCATCCTCACCGGGGTTGGCGTGGTGGCGCTGGCAGGCATCGTGGTAAACAACAACATCGTCCTGATCGACACCTACAATCACGTTCGCCGTGAGCACCCGGAACTCGACTACGTGCAGACCATCGTCCGTACCGGGGCTCAGCGGCTGCGCCCCGTGATGCTGACCACGGTGACGACCATCTTCGGCCTGCTGCCGCTGGCCAGTAACTTCTCCATCGATCTGATCAATCGGACCATCGTCTACGGCGGTCAGCTCTCCAGCTTCTGGGTCCCTCTGTCTCAGGCCATCGTTTCCGGCCTGACCTTTGCCACGCTGCTGACCCTGGTGGCCACTCCGGCCATGCTGGCCCTGCCGCACCAGCTGAAGAACCTCAGCAATCGGGCGCGCAGCCGATTCACGAGCGAGGAAGCACCCGCCCAGGCCTGAGCTCAAAAAGGCGGAGCGCAAAGCATGGAGTTCCGCCGCCGGAAGGCTATAGACTAACCGGCCATGCAAGAACCAGGCGCCTGGGCCGTCCCCCTCACAGACCCGATCTGCACGGATGCCACCCTGACCGGCGGCAAAGCCGCGTCTCTTGCCGTCCTCCACGATGAAGGGCTGCCGGTGCCGCCTGCCTACGTGCTGCCGGTGGCCGTGTTCAACGCCCACCTGCCGGATGCTGATCCAACCAGTCGGCCTGAACGCCCGGAGCTGGCGGCCGAGCTCGGCACCACGCTCAGCAGGATCGCCGCCGAGCTCTGTGAGCTTCCGGATCAGCAGCTGGTCGTGCGCAGCTCGGCCCTCGGTGAAGATGGCGAGACGGCCAGCTTCGCCGGTCAGAACGCCACTTACTACTACGTCAACGCGGAGACCCTGCCCAAGGCTGTGGTCGACTGCTGGCTGTCTCTCTGGTCGGAACCGGCGCTGGCCTATCGGCAGGGCCTGGCCGCGGAGGCGCCATTCGGCATGGCCGTGATCATCCAGCGGATGATCCAGTCCGAGCGCTCCGGCGTCTGCTTCTCGGAAGATCCGACCGGGGAGCGCAGCGATCACGTGCTGCTCGAGTCCAGCTGGGGCCTGGGAGCCGCTCTGGTTGATGGCCGGGTCTCTCCCGACCGGTTCTGGGTCTCCGCCAGGGACGAGATCAGCCAGCGCAAGATCAGCCGCAAGCGCCTGAAGGTGGCGGAGGACCTTCGCGATCCTTCGGGGCAACGGCTCGAACCCATCCCGCTGCGCCAGCAGACGCAACCCTCCGTTTCCGACATCGAGGTGGCTCAGATCGCCAACCTCACCCGGCAGATCGCCGAGCGGCGCGGTGCCGCACAGGATGTGGAGTGGGCTATCGATGGTGATGAGCTGTTCGTGCTGCAGAGCCGACCGATCACCACCGCGGCGACGACCACGGAGGAGCCCTCACCCGTCGACGGTCGCTGGGTGCTGTTCAAGCCAACGGCAGAGAACTTTCAGGAGCCGATGACCCCCATGACGGTGGACCTGTTTCGCCGGATCCTGCCTCCCATGGGTCGTTTCATCCAGGGCCGTTACTACGTGAACGCAGATCTGATGGCAAAGATGCTGCCCTGGACGCTGAGCGAAGAGGCGCTGGCCGACCTCGTGCTCATGCGTGGCTCACCGGCGGAGCAGCCGCTGGACTGGCAGCGCGTCCTTGCTATGGCAGGGTCCCTCGCCGTTGGCTACCTTGTTGTCGGGGTCAGCTGGCACCGCACCTCCACAGTGCCCCTGGATAGCCTGGCTGCTTTCGAGCCGCTCTGCGAGGCGGCGCTTGCGGATGATGATCTCGACGCCCTGGACACCCTGCGGCAACTGGTCCTGAACGATCACCCGTTCCGGCCGATCGGCGAGTTCCCGGTGCAGTGCAACCTCTCCGCAGCGCGCTACTTCGTGCTGATCGAGGTGCTGCAGGCGCTGCTCGCACGCATGGCCCCGGATTACGACCCGGTGAACCTGTCCCTCGTGCTTTCCGGTGGCGATGCCATGCTCTCGCAGCAGATGGTGGAGGGTATTCGCGAGTTGGCCCGTATTGCCGCAAGCGACGAGGCGTTTGCCGAGCAGATGCTGGCGGACGACGCCGATCTGCAGACGCTGGTGCTGCAGCTCGGTGAGTACCACCCGTTCACCATCGCTCTGGAGGCGTTCATGGGCCGGTTCGGACATCGGGCGGTGAAGGAAATCGAGCTCATGGCGCCGCGCTGGCGCGAAGACAACAACAGCGTGCTGAACCTGGTGCGCAGCTTCCTTTCCCGCCAGGACAGCGAGGCGCGCACGGAGCCGCACGGGCTGCTGCTCGCGGCCGAAGACGAGCTGCACCAGGCGCTCCCCCGCCGCTGGCAGCGACGCCTGGTCGACCACCTGGTGGAGCGGGTTCGTTACTACGTGACGCTGCGCGAAAACACGCGCTACTACCACACCATGGCCATGGCTGCGGTGCGGCTGAAGCTCAAGGCCATGGAGCAGCGGCTCATTCAGGCCGGACGCCTGAAGTGTGAGGACGACATTTTCTTCCTCGAGTTTCCGGAGGCGAAGGCACTGGAGGCAGGGCTTGCCGAGTGGCAGGAGGTGGAGCCGATCATCCATGAGCGACGGCTGCGCTATCAGCGCCAGAGCCTGGAGCGGCCGAAAGAGTCATTCAACATCCAGGCCCGAATTCCGGTCCTGACGCCAGACGGCAACCTTCTGGTCGGCGACTGTGCGAGCCCCGGTGTCGCCACCGGTACGGCCCGGGTGATTCGAGACCCGAGCGTGTCCGCGGATCTGGCCGCAGGAGATGTGCTCGTCGCACCCTACACCGACCCTGCCTGGACGCCCCTTTTTCCAGGTGCAGCCGCCATCATCGTCGAGGTCGGCAGTTACCTCTCCCACGCCGGCACGGTGGCGCGGGAGTACGGCATCCCCTGCCTGGTCGACGTGCACGGCTGCACCGAGAAGATCCGCTCCGGGCAGTCGCTGAAGATCAACGCCTCAGAGGGCTGGGTGGAGATCATCGAATGATCTCCCTGCTCGTGTTTCTGCTGGCAATGCCATTAACCATCTACAGCTTCGCCGGCTGCCTGCAGGTTACTGACCAGGTGGAAGCGAGCGGACGCTTCAGTGCTCTCCTCTCCTTAAGCTTCCGCCTGCTGCTGTTTGCGCTGCTGGTGCTGGTGACGCCAGCTGAGTCGCGGCTGTGGATTCTCATCGGCGCGCTCAGCGCCCTTTTCCTCACCCTGCTGATGAGCTTCGCCGGCCGCTACGCCGTTCGCAGCGGGCGCTGGCCAACCGACCGGATCGAGTAGCCGGATCACTCTGTGGCGTTGGGGGGAAAAAAGAACCCCGGCGACACGGGATTGGGGAGGGGGAGGGGAGTTATGTCGCCGGGGCGCTCAGCCCTCGAGAGGGCCAAAGCAACTTCAAGTATTCACTCAATCGTTGTACGCGTTGGATCAGTATTACCCGTCGCGTGCAGGAAGATTTATAGCAAATCACTCCGCGCACAGAACGCTTAGTCCGATAGGTGGCGTAAGAGTTCCGATGAGCGTTGAGTTTTGCCGGCCGGCGGCCTGGGGCGGATTCAGGTATCGGCGTTAAGCCATTGAATTATATACGGATATGCCGCCTTGTCCTGGGCCAGAAAGAGGTGCCCCCCAGCATAGAGCTCAAGCTCTGCGCCAGGAATTCTCGCCGCCAGCGCCTCCATGTTGGCCACCGGCGCGATGCCGTCGTAGCGACCGCCAGCAAGCAGCACCGGCACCGCGATGTCAGGCAGGCGCGACCAGGTGTCGTGCCCTGCCCGGGCGGCGAGCTGTCGAGCCGCACCGGCCAGGTCCCGATCCGCACGGCGGGCCGCCACAGACAGGTCGAGGTAGGACTGCCACTTCTCCGGGTTCGCCTGCCGCCAGGCTTCATCCCGCCGGGTGTCCGCCAGAACCAGGCTGCGTTCGGCACGGGTCTCCTCGTCCAGCGTTTCGAGCTCGTGCAGCGGGTAAGAGGCACCGCCCTCCCCGCCTGAGCTGGTGCAGGCCAGCACCAGGGCGCTGACTTTTTCCGGGTGTCGGAGCACCAGCTCCTGCGCCACCATGCCGCCGAAGGAAACGCCCATGACGGGCACACGATCCCAGCCCAGCGCCTCCAGCAGCCCGGCCGCGTCGTCAGCATAATCCGCCATGCTGTATTCCGTTGCCGGCTTGGCGCTCTGACCGAGGCCTCGCTGGTCGTAGGAGAGCACTTCGAAAGACTCTGCCAGCGGACCATCGAACACGTTCGGCCGGTTGCGCAGGTCACCGCCGGTGCCGCTGATGAAGAGCAGCGGCTGGCCGCCGCCGCCGAGTTGATAGTGAATCTGAATGCCGTTCGCTTCGACCAGCGGCATGGGCGTCGCTCCTTTCTCTACCCGAAGCCACAGGGTATCCTGCGTGGCCTTCTTGATTGGGGTCGTTCGATGAGTATCTCACTGGGTGTGCACGTGGGCCAACAGAACATGGCCATGGACGACATGCGCGCGCTCTGGCGCAAGCTGGACAGTAACGGCGTGGACTGGATCTCGGCCTGGGATCACTTCTACGAAGCGCCACCAAAGGGCGGCACCGAACCGCACTTCGAAGCCCTGGCCACGCTCGGCGCGCTGGCGGCAGAGACGCAGAACGCAAGGATCGGCTGCCTGGTTTTCTACGTCGGCTACCGCAACCCGGCCCTGCTGGCCAAAGCCGCAACGACCCTGGACCACATCACCGGCGGCCGGTTCGAGCTCGGCATCGGCGCCGGCTGGCACATCTGGGAAGCCAACGCTTACGGCTACCCTTTCCCGGACATCGGCACGCGGCTGGACATGCTCGAGGAAGCCGCTCAGATCATCCGTCGCATGCTGACAGAAGAACGCACGACCTTCTCCGGCATTCACTACCAGGTGGACGACGCCAGCTGCCTGCCCAAACCCGTGCAGGACCGGCTGCCGATCTGGATCGGTGGGGTCGGCGAGAAGCGCACCTTGAAGATCGTCGCCGACCATGCGGATGGCTGGAACGCGGCGTACCTGTCGCCGGATGAGTTCGCCCGGGTGAACGAGGTGCTCAATCACTGGTGCGAAGAAGAGAAAAGAGATCCCCGGTCGCTGAAGCGCGCCGCCAACGTGCTCTTCAACCTCGGTGCCGACGAGCTGGAGCTTGCACGGCAGCGCGAGGCCCTGGCCAGGGACTGGGGGCCGATGGCAGAGCGGACCTCCGAAGGCGCCCTGCTCTGCACCCCTGAGCAGGCCGTGGAGCGGATCATGGAGTACGTCGAAGCCGGCGCAGATGAGGTCAACATCGCCCTGCGCGCGCCCTGGAACGAAGAAGCGCTGGACGCCTACCTCAGCGACGTGATGCCCAAGGTGCGCAAAGCCACCGCCTGATCATGGCGCTGCCGTTCCAATCGTTCCGGCAGCAGGCTGTCGATATCGCCACCACCTTCGAACGGTTGCTGGCGGCCAACGAGGTCGCCTTTCTGGCGACCGTCAGCAGCGGTGGCCGACCCCGGCTGCACCCCTTCGTGCCAAAGATCGTGGACGGCCGCCTGCTCGCCTTCATCATGGACAACTCACCCAAACTCCGGGACCTGGACGGCAACGGGAACTTCGCGCTGCACACGCTTCCCGGCGCGGAAGACGAAGAGTGTTACCTGAACGGCACCGCCGATCGCGCGGCTACCGAGCTGATCGGTGCTGCAGCCGACGCGATGGGGTTCGCCACCGGCGTGGATGAGCACCACATCCTCTTCGAGTTCCGAATCGAGCGGGCCCTATGGACCCGCTGGCTGGACTTTGGCACGCCTGACCACCGCCCGCAGAGGCTGGGTTGGAGCGAAGGGCGCGGGCAGTTCGTCAGCTGACCACCGCCGCTCGACCGAGCGGCTGAACCGTTTCGCCGCCGACAACGACCGCCCGGCAGACTTTGCCGTAGCCCAGACCCCGCTTCATCACCGGATAGGCTCTGCAGGTCGCAGCAGCGTAGGAGGCAGAGACCACGGCCTTCTCTCCATGCTTTCCGGCGATCTGCTGCCGTAGCGAGTCCAGCGCTTCGCTGTCTTCGATCGCAGCCTCGGCAAAGCGAAACCCCAGGCCCACATCACCGGCAGCTTCAAACTCTCTTGCCAGGCAGGCCCTGATCTTCTCCGGCTCGACCTCGGCGCCGAGCGCGTAGTTCACCACCAGCTGCACGCAGGGACCGCAGTCCCCGTCCAGCACCGATGCCAGCGCAGCACCCGCCCAGATCTCAGGCGCAGGGTCCTTCATCTGCGAAAGCAACGGCAGGCCGAAGTAGCGAACAGCCGCACCGGCGGAGACCTCGGTCACCTCATGCAGATAGGTGGTGTCGTAGTCCGCTGCGGCCGCGAACCGATCGAACACCTTATGCATCATCCACTTCAACATCACCCCTCCCGGTAGCGCAGGCAGAGCACGAAGACGGCAACGGCAGGTATCGACACCAGCACCGCATCGATCACGGCAGCGCCGTCGAGCGGCATGCCGTGCAGGATCCACAGCGCCAGGTGAAACAAACCGTGAATCAGCAGCCAGATCGAACCGAAGACCATGACTTTCTTCTCGGCCGCGTAGAGCCCGTAGCCGATGGCAGCCGCGCTGACCAGAAATGCGAAGCCGACGTCGCGGACGAAGTGCATGTTGTATGGGCCGGTTTCCAGCACGCCCGGCGCGTTCAGGTAGAAGACCTGCGGCAGCACCGCGATGTACAGCCCGGTGAGCAGATAGAAGGCGGTCAGCCCCCATAGCGCTATTCGAGTCATCAGTTTCCTCCTGGATCCAGGAGCGGTCTTCTTACCGCTCTCCATATATAGACGCCCGGCACCTTAAAAACGTGACAGCACCCGAAGCATCTCCAGCGATCAGCCGGTTGACCGTTTGCGGAGCATCCGCTTACATCGACTGCCTCAAGCAGTGCGGCCGGCTTCAGCTACTTTGAAAAGACCAGTATTACTTATCAGTGCAGTCCTGGCCCTGTTGATCGCATGGCTGTCAGCGCCCGTTTACCAGTCGCTGGCGCATCGAGGCCTGGCGCCCCTGCCCTTCTGGGGATGGGAGCGGATCGCGGGGCCGGTACCGGAACGCCAGCGCAGCCACGATCCGCGCTACGCCGCAGCAGGCGACCTCGCGCTGCGCCGGATGGCCGAGTATCGGGCTGAGGCAGGCCTGCCCGCACTGTCCGCCGCGGTGGCGATCGCTGACGATGTGGTCTGGACAGGTTCGGTTGGATTCAGCGACATCGCTAGCCAAACCCCGGCCACGCCGGAGACGCTGTTCCGGATCGGCAGCACCTCGAAGGCACTGACGGCAACCGCGCTGGCAAGGCTCGTAGCGCAGGAAAAACTTGCTCTGGATGCGCCTATCGCCACCTACCAGCCAGATCAGCCGAATCCTGAGTGGCCCGGCATCACCGCCAGACAGCTGGCCTCACACTCTGCCGGACTGCCCCACTACGGGGAGAACAGGGACTGGCGCGGGCTCTATCGGAGCATCACCCTGACTCATCACTACGACGACGTTCGCGATGCGGTTGGCCTCTTCGATGGCAGCCCGTTGCTGCATCATCCCGGGAGCAGTTTTCACTACTCGTCTCTGGGCACCGTGCTGCTCGGTGCAACCATGAGTTATGCCTCCGGCCTGCCCTACCGCGAGCTCATGCAGCGGGAGGTGTTCGAACCAGCGGGGATGCTGAGCACCTTCCCTGATGGCGACGCGGATTCGCGCAGCTCGCAGCTGGCAACCTTCTACTACACCGACGGCGAGCGGTTCCGACCGTGGCGTGAAGTCGATCTGAGCCACCGCCTGCCCGGTGGAGGCTACATCTCCTCGCCGACGGATCTGGTGCAGCTTGGCAGCAAGTACTTTGATCCCACCTATCTGCCGGAAGAGATTCGAGCAGAGTTCTGGGAGCCACAACGACTGGCTGATGGTTCGATCAACGAGCAGAACTACGCGCTCGGTTGGCGCTGGCGGGAGTGGGATATCAAGGGCGTGGGCATCATGCGCAACGCCAACCACGGAGGCGTCTCCAGAGGCTCACAGTGCTGGTTGCTGCTTTACCCGGACCATCTTTTGTCGATGGCTTTCTGCACAAACACTAAAACCGAGGAGTTCGCGACGTTCGGCGGCTTTTACGAGCCGCTCCTGCGTAGCTTCGTCACTGAGTAGCGATGAGCGCGTGAGCCCTGATCGCCGAGCGGCAGCGCCGCCTCGGAGAGCAACCGCGACAGCCGACCAGGCGGCGTGCTAGGTTCGCTGAATCAGGGGAGAGACAATGGGCTGATCAATGACCATTCCATTCTGGTGTCTGTTCGTGACCGTGCTGATTCCGTATGTCCTGGCAGGCGTTGGCGCCTATCAACGGCAGGCGCAGCTCGGGACGATCGACAACAAGAACTGGCGGGCAGACCAGTTGCCGCGGCTGACAGGCTTGGGTGCCAGAGTTTACTCAGCTCAGGCAAACGCCTGGGAAGCCGTTGCGGTGTTTACCGCCGCCGTGACGGTTGCCCACCTGGCAGGCGCCGATGCTGAATTGTCCGCGATGGCCGCCGGTACTTTTCTGGCGGCCCGCATTGCTCACGCGGTCCTCTACCTGGCTGATCTCGACAAGCTGCGCACCGTCGTGTTCATCATCGGCTGGCTCTGCTGCTTGTGGCTGTTCGGCCTGGCGGCGACCAGCAGCGCCTACTGACTCGGGGAGGGCCCGTCAATCGCTTGCATGTCTCCGGCAGATCAGCTTCTATCTGCGGACAAAACTGGAACAAGAACAAATCCAAGGGAGGGACTGATGTCTGTTGTTCGTTTTTTTGCTGTGCTCATCGTAGTGGCACTGATCGCTCCGGCTTCATGGGCCGATGACACCGTCATCGACATGGATCTGGCTCCTTATCTGATTACCGCCGACAATCCTGAAGACCCCATCTACGCCAACGCGGGTGAAAATCTGCGGAACGGCGTTGGCTCCATCTTCATCGGGTTCGCCAGCGGTGGTGGGTTTATCTGCACGGCGTCGGCCATCTCTCCGACCCACGTGCTCACGGCAGCGCACTGCCTGCGGAACGGGAGCAGCGATGCCGTCAGCCAATTGCTGTTCGTGCTGAACGCCGGGCAGGCAATGCCCAGCATCACTCCGGCCGTAGGCTTTTCCGTGCATCCTGAGTTCGATGCGCTCGCCCCCTTCCTCGGTCCGTTTGCCTCTGGCGATGTGGCCGTGATCGAGCTGCAGTTTCCGATTCCGGACGGGACCGAAACTTATGAGCTGTATCGCACAGGTGACGAGCTCGGGCGGGAAACCCAGCACTACGGCCATGGCCGCAGCGGTGTGGGTGAAGAGGGTGCCACCGGTGACGCGGACTTCTTCTACGGCAGAACGGGGAAGAATCAGTACGATGCGACCTTTGATCCGCTCATCGGCCTTCCGTTTCTGGATCAGCTGATCGCGGACTTCGACAGCGGCAACGGCAAGAACGACGCCACGCCCTGGTACTACTCTCCGGCCTTCTCCTGCCCGAGGTCGATCGACAAAGGCAAAGGAAAGGCCTCTAAATGCAACGTCGCCCGGGGCGCAGCCAGCGAGCTGCGGGACAAGGGCTTCGGCGTGCTCGAGGTGGGCATCGCACCGGGTGACTCAGGCGGCCCGGGTTTCATCGACGGGAAAATCGCCGGTGTGCACTCCTTCGGCTTCACCCACGGCTGCGAGGGCTGGACGGGCAACGTTCCGGACGCAACCTGCGGCCTGGACAGCTCCTACGGCGAGATGTCCGGCGACACGCGCATCTCCAACTACGCTGGCTGGGTTGACGCTGTGGTCGCCAACGGAGTTGCTACGCCGGTTCCGGAGCCCATTCCGTCTGAGGCTGGAGCAGGTGGGACCAGTGCTGACTTCGAGATGAGCGAACGCGCGCAGCACCTGATGGAGCACACCGTTGCGAGGCACCTGCGGCTGCAGGTTCGCTAGCTGATCGGACGTACGGCTCGCAAGCCGAGCGGGGACCGGTACTCGTTCCGGTCCCTTAACGTTCAACCGGCGCGAGCCGCCAGCGCCCCCGCGAAGGCCAGCACCCGTTCGGCTTCCGCCGCGTGCAGGTTTTCGATCAGCCGCCCGTCCAACTCCGCCACGCCCTTCCCTTCTGCCTGTGCCGCAGCCCAGACCTCCAGAACAGCCCGGGCGTCCTCGATCTCGTCGTCACCGTAACCGAACACCTGGTTCGCCAGCTGGACCTGGGTCGGGTGGATGAGCGTCTTGCCGTCGAAGCCCATGGCCCGGCCCTGCTCGCAGGCTTCGCGGAAGCTGTCCAGGTTGCGGAAATCCAGGTGCACGCCATCGAGCACGTCCACGCCTGATTCCCTCGCCGCCAGCACGCACTGCTGCAGGGCAAACGCCAGGTTGCTGCGGCTCGGCGTGTGTTGCGCCCGCAGCTCTTTGACCAGATCGCTGGTCCCCATCACCAGGCAGTGCAGGCGATCGGATGCGGCCGCCACCGCACGGACGTCGAGGATTCCTTTCGGCGTTTCGATCATGACCCAGATCGGCAGCTTTCTGTCGCCGTGGGCATCCACCGCTGCAACGATCTCATCCACCTGAGCGGCGGACTCCACCTTCGGAAACAGCAGTGCGTCCACCGGCAGGGTTGCCGCGACCGCAAGGTCATCCAACCCCCAGGGAGTATCCAGGCCGTTGATGCGCACGATCAGCTCGCGGTAACCGTAACCGCCCGCCTGCAGCATGGTGGCCACCTGCTCTCGTGCCTGCGCCTTGCTACCCGCCGCTACCGCATCTTCCAGATCGAAGATGATCGCGTCGCAGTCCAGCGACTTCGCCTTCTCCATGGCGCGCTCGTTGGCGCCAGGCATGTAGAGAACCGATCTTCTCGGGCTGGAGGAATCTGCCATGGTCTATCCCTGGTTGGCTCGCAAAGCGCTCAGTGTATGCAAAGCGCTCCGCGAATACTCCAGGGAAGCGGGGCCTACTGCCGCTCGGGGGCTCGACGCTGTCGCTGCTGGCCACTCTGGGATCGTTGCTTCATGCGCTCCAGAGCGCGGGCGCGCTGCTCCGGCGTCAACGATTGGAAGCGCTCTCTGAGCCTTGCCCGCTGCTCCGGTGACATCTGCTTCAGCTGATCGAGTCGATTCCGGAAACGCTGCTGCTGCTCCGGGGTCAGGGAGCGGAAGGTCTGCATCCGCTGCCGGAGCTCCCGCTGCTGCTGCGGGTTGAGATTCTGCCAGCGCTGGAAACGACCCATCGCCGATCGTCTTTCTTCCGTGCTCATGGCGAGCCAGCGCTCGCTGCCGGTCTTCAATCGGGCCTGCTGCTCAGCACTCAGGTTCGACCAGTTGGACTCGTAGTTCCGGAGCACCCGCTGCTGCTCCCGGCTGAGCTCGGAGAACGACTCGCCGAAGCTGCTGGCCGGTGCGAGCGCAAATCCGCCAAGGGCAACAAAGAGCAGCGCCTTCAGTAGCATTTTCATCGCGCGACCTCCTCGATGCGTCCGGCTTCGCCGGGCTCATCCCAGCGCAGCGGCGCAGGTGTTTCAGGTTCGACCAGTTGCTCGAAGTCCAGCGGGTCAACCAGCTCTCGACCTTCAGCGCCCTCTACCTCGACCATGCCGCCCAGAAACTCCAGGAAGCCCAGCGGCAGCTCGTCCTCGGAGCGAGGTTCTTCCGAGTTGGCTTCAAGCGCAACCGTCATCAGCACTGCCAGCACCATCAGCCTACCCCGCACCCTGAGACTCTTCTTCCAACCAGGCCAGGAACTCGAGCTCCTCGAGCAGCTCCAGGTCCTGGACCACCGCAACTTCCGGTGCGCTCAGCAGCGGCAGCGCCGGATCTTCCGGCGCGGACAGGCCGACCCAGAGCGCGACGGCGGCAACAGAGGCTGCAGCCGCCACGACCAGGCCCCGTGGGCCGAACAGATCGGCGAGCGACCAGCGCCGGGATTCCGCTTCGTCGAGCAGCGCAACCGCCTGCCGACGGCTGGCGGCCAGGCGTTCCCGAACATCCTCCGGCAGCTTTTCCCGCTCGGCACGAAGCGCTTCCTTGAGGCGCGCTTCCTGTTCCGTTTCTGTCATCACACATGCTCCTTGAGTCGCTCCCGCAGCACGTTGAGTGCCCGCGAGTAGTGTGTCTTGACGCTGCCCTGCGAGCAGCCCATGGCCTGCGCGGTTTCTGCCACGCTCATCCCTTCGATGGAGCGCAGCAGAAACGCCTGCTGCTGTCGCATCGGCAGCTCGGCAACCGCCGCCTCGATCTCGTTCGCGGCGCCATCCGCACCCAGCGAGCGCAGCGGGTCGGCGGCCGCGGCATCGACGGCCTGCTCAATTCTATCCACCCCGCCGCTCACCGACTCGGAGAGGACACGACGCCTGACGCTTGCGCGTCGATGCCAGTCACGGATTCGATTCTGCAGAATCCGGAAAAACAGCGGGCGCCACTCGCTCACCGGCTTTCTGCCGTACTTTCGTGCCAGCGTGAACATGGCGTCCTGCACCAGATCGAGCGCTTCATCGGTGTCGCGAACGGCGTAGCGCGCCAGCTGAAAGGCCGAGGCTTCCACCTCGGCCAGAAACCGGTTCAGCTCTGCCGCCTGACTGGCGTCGCTCATCGTGCTCCTCGAGCGTCATTCGCGCCAGCTAGTCTAGCTCGACGAACTCGAAAGACGCTCGAACCGTGCTCATTTCGCCGTTGCTGGCGTAACGGCCGTGTACGCTCAGGAAGCGCAGCCCGTTCCCGGCCTGCAGCTGCAGCAGCACTTCGTCTGCCAGGTCGGCAAAGGAACGGTAGAGGTGAATCTCCCGTCTGCCGCCCGCGTCAGTTGAGCGCAGGGCGACGGCGTAAACGCCGCTGCCGGACTCCGGGGCAACCAGGTCCACGCTATCCAGCGGGTTGCTTGCATCCAGCGGCACCCCGCGAACCTTGAGGATCGACCGCGCCAGGGTCAGGTCGACGCCGATGCGATCGCTGGAAATACCGGTGGTGGGATCCTGCGGATCTTCCCAGGCAGCGCCCAGCGCGGCACCGCGATCATCGATCGCCAGATCGAACACCGACAGCGCAAGAAAGTCCGCCGGAGCGGCGCCGAAACCGTTCACATGACCACGAACACGCACCAGGTCCGCCTCAGCGACGCTCTGAAGCGCAAGGCCGGTGGTATCCACCTGGTAGGCATCGGGATCGGCGTCACTGGCAGCATCCATGCCCGTGCCGCTGAAATCGAACGCCTCGGGACGTCGGGCGTTGAGGAGATGCAGGTCCAGCACCAGGGCGTCGGTCGCCAGCACGCTGCCCGTCAGCTGGCTGACGTTCATCCGCACCCGACCCTCTGATACGTCGAGGGTCTGATCGTCTGCGAGCTCGCCGAAGGCCGTGACACGTTGACCAACGGACAGGCTGTCTTTGCTCAGCACCTCGTTGTCCAGGCCAAGCGCGGTAACGGCAGTCTCTTCGCCGAGCAGCACGGTCAGCTGCTCACGCCGGGCAACCACACCGTCCGCGTACTCCACGACCACGCCGGACAGCGTCAGGCTGTCGCCGCTGCGGGCCAGCACCGAGCCGCGAGCCACATCGTGTTCGGTCCAGGGCACGCTGCTGCCGGCCAGCACGGTTTCGGCGCTGAGCGTGCCTGCTTCGATCATGCCGCCGGCCACTACCGGGACGTCCGCGTTGCTCTGCGTCAGCTCGCCGAGCGCGGTTAAACCTGCTGCGCCTTCGTAGCTGACACCATCGATCTCATAGAGGGTCGCATCATCCACCCCGAAGCTCAGCGAGCCGAACCCGCCACGACGATGGCGGAACGGCCGCACGTCGAGCGTGACCGTTGCCGCAGCCTCGTCTACCTCGCTCAAGAGACCGCGCAGCCGATGGCTGCGGTTGCTTTCGAGCTCAGCGGCAGCCAGCAGAAACGGCTGCACGGTCACCACAGGCGGCAGCGCCGTCAGGTCGATCTCGTTGGACGCATCCAGATCGAAGTCCAGGCTGAACGCTGCCGGCACGCCGGGACGGATGACGATGGCATCCGAGTCCATCAGCTCCAGGCTGACGTCCAGGGTGGTCAGCGGCTCTCCCGCCGGGTTCCGGACCTCGGCGTCATGCAGCCCGCCGAGTTCGTCCTGAACCACGATGACCGCCTCCGTGTAATCGAGGCGCAGGGTTGCCCGCTGATAGCGGCCGGCGGGTACCGTGGCGATGGTCAGCAGCTCGGTCACTTCCGTCAGCTCGGCGAAGTCCACCTCAGTGCTCATGGGTAAGGTCTCGACCACGGTGCCGTCCGTCCGCTCGAGAACGATCGATGCGACGGTCACCGTGTAGGTCGCGAAGTCTCCCTCCGCATCGGTGAGGGCGACAACGATCTGGCCGTTTTCCTCATCGTCCCCGGTGCTGGTGATCGGCAGCGGCGAGCTGCTGCTACCGCCACCGCCACAACCAACCAGATAGGCCAGCAGGGCCAGCCAGAAACCTAACTTCAATCCAGACATGCGAATACTCCGAAAACGTTGCACGTAACAGAGACAACGCTCGTCGAAGCAGTCGGTTGACAGAGTCGCTGAGAAAAATCTCAGGCGCAGAAAGGCCAGCGGCAAGCGTGCCGCTGAACCTGAACGGTGGGGTTAGCGGCTTTCTGGGTTGATGTGGCTGGGTACGGAGAAGAACGCCGTCCGTCGCGCCACGCGGGCTTCACGACACTCGGCTTTCAGCCGGCAGCTGTAATCCGACAGGATGGGGATCATGACAAAGGCGCTGAGCAGCAGGCAAACGGCAGCCCAACCGTACTGCGTGGTGTACCAGCCAGCCTGCAGCGTCGGCACCACAAGGAAAAACAGCGCGAAGAAGAAAAACATCATGCCCGTAGTGGCGATCGCCAGCACTCTGGATACGGGAACGGAAATGTCCGATTTCAAGGTGATCAGAGCAAGTGCCGCAGCTACGGAGTACGGCAACCAGGCCAGCGGTTCAGGGAACGGGATGTGAATAACCGCCAGGAGTACTAAAACACATGCTATGAAACCGTGAATGTATTGCATAAGTTCGAACCGCCCCCGTTGTATGGCTCTCTCTTGTTGGGCCTGTTGGCCTTTTTGGGCCTGTTGGCCTTTCTGACCCTGTTGCCTGCGGCCCTCTTCGTGGCCTACGCCGGTCATCATGTTACCGGTCTCGCTACTCGACGCTTTGGTCTCGTCAGAAACTCTGTCTGATTTATTGTCTGACTTGTCACGTGAACCTCCAGGAAACCCAGCAAATTCGCGCATATTTCGTTTCTGTTGCACCTTATTCAAAGAGATCATCATCCTTCAGTCAACCACTTTGTTACGGTTGGTGACAATTCCTCTATCTGGCTACCAATCTACTCATATTTGGACCAACAAACACCGCGTAAATCCCCTGATTCCAGCACCTATTCCGCGGTTTTCCAGAGGATTCCAGTGTTTTTATGTCTTTTTCTTAGGTTTTCAAGCCCCTTTATAACAAGTCAGCCTATTTGCGCAGATTGCCCACCATCAACCGGCAGGTTTACCCCGGTGATGAACGACGCCTCGTCAGAGGCGAGAAACAGCGCCGCGTTGGCAACATCCCAGGCGCTGCCCATCTTTCCTCCCAGCGGCACCCGCGCGTTGCGCTGCGCGATCAGGGTTTCGCGATCCGCGCCGGCGGCTACGTTGCCTTCGATCGCCATCGGCGTTTCCATCAGGCCGGGCATGATCACGTTGGCACGAATGCCGTAGCGGGCATTCGCCGTTGCCAGCGCGTGGGTGTAGGCGTTGAGCGCGGCTTTCGATGACTTGTAGGCAACGAGACCAACGGCGCAAACCGCAGCCACGGACGAGATGTTCGTGATCACGCCGCTACCGCGACTGCGCATGCCCGGCAACGCGTGCTTGCAGAGAAACATCACCGCTTTGACGTTGGTGTTGAAAATGGCTTCCCAGGCCGCCTCGGACATGCTCGTCACGCCGCGGTCACCGCGGCCGATACCGATGTTGTTGTGCAGGATGTCGATGTGACCCAGGCTCGCCTCGCATTGAGCGATGGCTTCCTGACAAGCCGACTCACCGGTCACGTCCGCTTCGACGACGATGCCCTGCCCGCCTTCCGCTTCGATCAGCGCCAGCGTCTCCTCGGCAGATTCCCGATTCAGGTCGACGCAAGCCACCTTTGCCCCTTCCTGGGCAAAGCGGATCGCGGTCGCCCGGCCGTTGCCGATGGTCTCTCCGGGTGTCTGGCCGGCGCCGACCACTACCGCCAGCTTGCCGCTCAGACGTCCCATCCCGGAAGCCCCTCATCTGCCTGCACCCCGAAGCTGTTCAGCGCCATGGAGACCAGGTTGTACTGGCCGACGGTGAACACCAGATCCATCATCTGCTTTTCGCTGAGATGAGCCGACAGCGCCTGCCAGGTCGGGTCGCTGACATGCGCATCCCCGTGCAGCTCGTCGGTCGCCTGGAGCAGCAGCCTGTCCAGCTCGGAGATCCCCGGCGTGTCCGGCCCTGTTTTGCAGCTGCGGATCTCGTCATCGGTCATGCCTGCCTCGCGGGCAATGATCACGTGCTGGCCCCACTCGTAACCGGACTGGCAGAGATAGCCGATCCTGAGTATCACCAGCTCCCGCTCGCGGATCGCCAGCGTCGACTTACCCAGTATGTGGTTCGCAAACACCATCCAGCGTCGCGCCAGATCGGGGTGATTTGCCAGCGTGCGAAAGATGTTGAGCACCCAGCCGCGCTCGATGAAGGGTTTGAGCAGCGCTTTCGCGTCTTCGTCCCACTCATCCTCGCCCAGCGCTTTTATTCTCGGTTCGTTTAGCCGCATGATCCCTCCCAGTGCTTCATCAGTACGTCAGGGAGGAGCTTATGACCGTCAAGATCGAGAAGCGAGAGCAGATCACCATCGTCACCATCAACCGGCCGGAGGTGCGCAACGCCGTAGATGGTCCAACCGCGGCGCTGCTCGCCGATGCGTTCCGCGAGTTCGACGCGGACGAGGCGCAGAGCGTGGCCATCCTCACCGGCGCCGACGGGGCGTTCTGCGCCGGCGCTGACCTGAAAGCTGTGGCTGAAGCGCGCGGCAACCGCATGCGTGAGTCCGGAGACGGACCGATGGGGCCTTCCAGGATGCTGCTCTCGAAGCCGGTGATCGCAGCGGTGGAAGGTCATGCGGTGGCTGGCGGTCTGGAGCTGGCAGCCTGGTGCGATCTTCGGGTGGCGGCAGAAGATGCGGTGTTCGGCGTTTACTGCCGTCGCTGGGGTGTGCCCCTGGTCGACGGCGGCACCATCCGGCTACCGCGCCTGATCGGCATGAGCCACGCCATGGATCTGATTCTTTCGGGTCGCGGCGTGTCCGGTGATGAGGCCCGACAGATGGGGCTGGCCAATCGGCTGACGCCGAAGGGCCAAGCATTGGCCGGCGCGCTCGAGCTCGCCGAGCAGCTTTGCCGTTTTCCGCAGCTCTGCATGCGCAACGACCGGACCAGCGCCTACGAGCAGTGGCCCCTGTCCCTGCACGACGCGCTGCTGAACGAAACGCGGCTGGGCCTGCAGGTGATCCGGTCCGGGGAAACCCGGGAAGGCGCCAGTCGCTTTGCCGCCGGTGCGGGCAGGCACGGCGATTTCAACGAGATCTGAGGTCGCGGCGCGTCAGGCGCCTTGTGACAGGACGCCCCGAACCTGGATCCTGAGCGCCCGCTCCTGATCCTGAATCAGGGCGGCCAGCGCCTGGTTCGGTCGGCGCAGAAGCGCTTCGTCCATGTCCAGCCGGAACGCGGCAAAGATGATCAGTGATGCCATGCCGTGCACCATGGTCCAGATCAGGCCGCCAAGCAGTTCCGGCGTCATGTCCCAGTCCGGCCGCCGTGCCAGCGCCAGATCGATGAGCTGACGCACCGGCGAGAAGCTGGCTTCAGCGGCCTCAGCCAGATCCGGGTAAGCGCTGAAGTCATCAATCACGGTGCCGAACATGATCTGGTAGGCCGTGGGGTTTTCCGTGGCGAAGCGAATGTAGGCCAGGCCCATCTCGACGAAACTGTCTTCGAGCTCCCCCGAAATCTGAACCGCCGAGTTCGCTGCTTCCAGCGCCCGGAAGCCACGGGTCGCCAGCGCCGCCAGCAGGCAGCGCTTGGTCGGGAAGTGCTTGTACGGCGCCGTCGCGGACACCCCCGCTTCCCGGGCCAACGCCCGCAGGCTCAACTTTTCCGTGCCTTCACGGGCGATGTGCTCGAGCGCCAGCTCCATGAGCGTGGCCGGCAGGTCACCATGATGATAAGCGCTGTCGCCAGTGGCCTCTGCGGGCGGGTTGGTCTGGCTCAAAATCCCCTCCGATCGTGTCCCGCTGCCCCCCGGAACGGCCTGGGGGATCTGTAGCGAGGCACAGCTTGAGCCCCTATTTAACGATTTACTGTCCGACATTTCACGCGATGTTGACAATGCTCACTTGAGTATTATAGTAACACTCCAATGTAAGCGATGCACACATCATTATGCGCACAGCACTGATCCGCAAACACTTCCCCAGATCCTGGGACTTCCTGTCGCGAACGGCGCTGACCCTGATCGCCGTGCAGTTCTCCTGGCTCGCGCTCACGCAGTGCGCCCTGGGCGCTACCATCGTCAGCTACCAGACGCTGGAAGCGGAAACCGGCTTTGATGCCCTGCGCGTCTATGCGGGCAGGACGGTGGCCGGCCGCGCTTCGGAGCTCGGCTTCAAGCAGCCGGGCGAGCTCGCCGTGCTGCACGTTGATATCGGTGACGAGGTGCAGCGAGGCCAGGTGCTGGCAGAGCTCGACACCGCCAGCCTGCGGGCGAGCCTGGCTCAGGCTGAAGCCGACGTGAGCCTGGCTGCGGCCAACCTGAAGGCGTTGGAAGCCGAAACTCAGCTGGCGCGGCAGACCGAGCAGCGCTTCCGGACGCTGCGGGATGCTGGCCACACCTCAGCCCAGGTTTACGATGAGCAGCGCCTGGCACTGCGAGCGAAGGAAGCCCAGCTGTCCGTTGCGGTAGCCAGCCTGTCCCGGGCCAAAGCCAACCGGCTCGCCGCGCAGATCGCGATCGATGAAGCGCGGATCGAGGCGCCGTTCGCCGGCCAGATTCAGAGCCGGCACATGGACGAGGGCGCCCAGGCAGGACCGGGGCAGACCATCTTCCGCCTGGTCGAGACCGCGCATCGGGAAGCCCACGTCGGCATTCCGGAAACCATGACCAGCTCGCTGACGCCGGGTACCACCTATACCCTGCGCTGGGCTGACGCCCGCCTGCGCGGCACGCTCAACGCGCTGCTGCCGGAAGTTGACCCGGCCAGCCGCACGGTCACTGCGGTGATCGAGCTGGAGGACGAGACCATTCCGTTCGGCGCCGTCGTCGAGCTGGAGCTCAGCTACCGGATCACGGCCGATGGCTACTGGCTGCCGCTGACCGCACTCACGGAGAGCGACCGCGGGCTCTGGGGCGCCTACGTGGTCAACGGCGATTCCAGCGCTGAACGTCGCCTGGTGGAGATCCTGCACGTGGAAGCCGATCGCGCTTACGTGCGCGGCACTCTGAACCCCGGCGAGAGGGTCATCGACACCGGGGTGCAGCGCATCGTCCCCGGTCAGGTCGTCAGCATGGCAGCGGGCAACTGAGCCATGAAGGCCTTCTTCACCAACCCCAGGTTGTCCGCGCTCCTCATCGTTTTCATCCTGCTGCTGGGGCTGACCGCGCTCGGTAGCCTGGCGCGCCAGGAAGACCCGACCATGACCGAGCGCTGGTCCAGCGTCACCACGTTCCTGCCCGGGGCAACGGCGGAGCGGGTGGAGTCGCTGGTCACCGAACCCATCGAAACGCGGCTGCGTGAGGTGTCGGAGATCCGCACCATCGACTCCAACTCCCGAGCCGGTTACTCGCTGATCAGCATCGAGCTCTACGATCGCGTGGATGCCAGCCAGACGGATGTGGTCTGGTCGGAGATTCGTGACAAGCTTGCGGAAGTGCATGCGGAGCTGCCGGCGGCGACCAGCGTGCCGAAGCTGGAAATGCGCGCCCCCCTGGCCTCGACCCTGGTCGTCGCCCTGAGCTGGGCCGGCGATGGCCCCATCGAGATGAGCATTCTCTCCCGGCTGGCGGAGTCGCTGGAGATCAAGCTGGCGAACCTGCCCGGCAGCAAGGAAACGGACGTCTACGGCGAGGTGGAGGAAGAGGTCCTGGTTACGGTGGATCCCTACCGCCTGAGCAGCGCCGGGCTGAGCGCGGCGCAGGTGGCCGCCAGCATCCGCAGGTCCGATACCAAAATTGCCGCCGGCCGGCTGCGTTCCGGAAGCTCCGACCTGATCGTTGAGGTGGACGCCGAGCTCGACTCGCCCGAGCGCATCGCCCGGATTCCGCTCAAGGACCTCGGCGGCGGGCGGGTGTTGCGGGTCAGCGACGTTGCTGAAGTGGAGAAGCACGAGGTGGACCCGCCGGCAACCATAGCCTTCCAGGGCAGCGAGCGCACCCTGTTCATCATGGCCAAGATGGAACCGGATCGACGCATCGACGTCTGGATCGAGCAGGCGCTGGACACGGTGGCTGAGTTCGAGGCGGCGTTGCCGGCAGGCGTGCGCGCGGAAGTGGTCTACAACCAGAACGACTACACCGGCGCCCGGATGACCTCGCTGACGCTGAACCTGGTCTCGGCGCTGATCATCGTCATGGTGATTCTGATCTGGTTCATGGGCGTGCGCTCGGCGCTCACCGTCGGCATCGCCCTGCCTCTGTCCGGTGCCATGGTCCTCGGCTTCATGAACCTGATGGAGATACCGCTGCATCAGATGTCGGTGACCGGCCTGATCATCAGCCTCGGCCTGCTCATCGACAACGCCATCGTCGTGGTGGAGGACTACAAGCTGAACCGGTCCCGTGGTCACGAGATTGCCGACGCCATCGGCCGCTCGCTGGCGCACCTGCGGATTCCGCTGGCCGCGTCCACGGCAACCACCGTGTTAGCCTTCCTGACCATCGCCATGGCCCCGGGTGGGGTCGGCGACTTCACCGGCACCATCGGCCTGTCCGTGGTGCTGGCTGTCACCAGTTCCTACCTGCTGGCCATGTCCGTAGTGCCCGCCATCGCCGGGTTTCTCGATCAGCGCTTTCCCGCCAAAGCAGCGCAAGGCTGGTGGGTGAACGGCTACCAGAACGATCGTCTCACGGAGCGCTACCGCAGCACGGTCAGCCTCGCCATCCGCAAACCCTGGCTCGGGCTGGCCGCCGGCTGCCTGCTGCCGATCATCGGCTTTGCTCTGGCGCCCACCCTGACTCAGCAGTTTTTTCCGCCGGTTGACCGCAACCAGTTTCAGGTCCAGCTGTCGCTCCCCGCGCACGCATCCATCTGGGAAACCAGGCAGGCGGTGGAGATCGCCGAGGACGTTCTGCGCAGCACGCCCGACGTAACCGACACCTACTGGACCCTGGGCGAAGGTGCGCCACGCACCTACTACAACGTGATGTCCCTGAACGATGGGGTGGCAAGCTTCGCCGGTGCCTGGGTGAACACGACTTCACCGGAGGCTACCCGGGCGCTGTTGCCGGAGCTACAGAGCCGACTCTCCGAGGCGCTCCCCGGTGCGCAGGTGCTGGCGCTGCCGTTCGAGCAGGGCCCCCCGTTCGAAGCGCCGATCGCGCTGCGCGTAATCGGCTCAGACCTGGCGCAGCTGAAGCTGGTAAGCGATGAGCTGCGCCTGCTGCTGAGCAGCCTGCCGGAAGTGACCTACACGGACGCCTCCATCTCGTCGGCCACGCCGAAGCTCGTCTTTCGTCCGGAAGAGAGCGCCGCCTCCGCCGCCGGCATGAATACGGGCGATCTGCCCATGCGTCTGAACGACGCGCTGATCGGCGTGCGGGCAGGCACCGTGCAGGAGGGCAGCACCGAGCTCAACGTCCGCGTTCGCTCCCCGAACGAGCAGCGTGACGAGATGCACGAGCTCAGCGCCCTGCCGCTACCGGCCGCCGGCGGTGGCGTGGTGCCGCTGGAGCAACTGGGCAGCTGGTCACTGGAGCCTGCAGCAACGGGGATTCAGCGCTATCAGGGTCAGCGGGTCAGCGTGGTGAAGGCTTACCTCACCCCATACACCCTGCCGGCCGGGGTGATGGCGGAGTTCCGTGCCGCTCTTGCCGCAGCGGCGCTGGAGCTGCCTTCCGGCGTCCGGCTCGATATCGGTGGCGAGGAAGAGGAACGAGCAGAGTCGGTCGGCAACCTGTTGTCCGTGTTCGCTATTTTTGCGGTTGCCATGGCGGCCGTTGTCATCCTCTCGCTGAACTCCTTCCGTCAGGCCGCCATCATCGCCCTGGTCGGCCTGCTCAGCTTCGGGCTCGCGCTGTTCGGCGTTCGCCTGTTCAGCTGGCCATTCGGATTCCAGGCTCTGATCGGCGCCCTGGGCATGGTGGGACTGGCAATCAACGGCGCGATCATCGTCATGTCGGCGCTGAAGGCCAGCCCGGCAGCGGCGGGCGGCGATAAGGACGCGGCCGTTGCGGTTGTGGTCGACGCCAGCCGGCACATCATCTCGACCACGGTGACCACCATCGGCGGCTTCGTGCCACTGATCCTGTTCGGAGGCACCTTCTGGCCGCCGCTGGCTACGGCCATCGCCGGCGGAGTCGCCGGCTCGGCGATCATCGCCCTCTACACGGTGCCCAGCCTGTTCATGGCGTTCGGCCGCCCCCGTTCAGCACAGCCGGCCGCAACGCAGCCCGCGGCTGAGCTGGTGCAGCTGCCCGAACCGAGCGCGGGCGCTCAGATGAGGGCAACCTCGTAGCCGCGTTTGCGCAGGCCATCCAGCACCTCATCCACCTGTTCTTCGCCACGCATCTGCAGGGACAGCTCGACCAGCGTGGCGCGCACCGAGGAGCCGCCGAAGGTGCGCTCCTGGGCAATGTCGATGATGTTGCTGTCGAACTCACCGAGCAGCCGGGTCAGCTCGCCAAGGGCACCCGGCACGTCGGGAATCTCCACTTTCAGGCGCACGAAGCGACCGGTCCTGACCATGCCTCGCTGCAGGATCGAGGCGAGAATCATCATGTCGATGTTGCCGCCGGAAACGATCAGCGTGGTGTGCTGGTTCTCAAACACCGCCGGGTCCGCCATTACCGCCGCCAGCCCCACGGCGCCGGCACCTTCCACCACCGTCTTCTCGATCTCGATCAGGCGGAACACCGCCTGCTCGACCTGCTCCTCTGAGACGGTGAGCATCTCGTCCACCATCGACTCGATCACCGGCAGGGTGTTGCTGCCGGGCGACTTGACGGCAATCCCTTCCGCCACCGTTCCGGTGCCCAGATGCATGGCCCTGGAACCGTGAAAGGCGGCATGGGCCGCACTGAACCGCTCCACCTGCACGCCGACGATGCGCACGTCTGATCGCGACGCCTTGATCGCCGTCGCGATGCCGCTGATCAGCCCGCCACCGCCGACCGGCACCACCAGGGTCTGCAGATCATCACTCTGCTCAAGCAGCTCGAGGCCGATGGTGCCCTGCCCCGCCATCACCCGCGGGTCGTCGTAGGGATGCACGAGCACCAGCGAACGCTCCGCCGCCAGGCGCTCCGTAAAGGCGAGGGTCTCGTCGAAGACCGCGCCCTGCAGGTGGATCTCGGCGCCGAAGACCCGGGTCTGCTCCACTTTAGCGTTGGGCGTCGACCGGGGCATGACGATGCAGGTCGGGATGCCGAGCCGCTGGCCATGATAGGCCAGCGCCTGTGCGTGATTGCCGGCGGACATGGCGATCACGCCACGGCGCCGGGCGTCAGCGTCCAGCTGCAGCAGGCAGTTGAGCGCACCCCGCTCTTTGAACGAGGCGGTGAACTGCAGGTTTTCCATCTTCAGGCTGAGCGGCACACCGGTCATCCGCGACAGGGTCTCCGAGCGCACCAGCGGCGTGCGCACCACCTGGCCGGCGATGCGCTTGCCCGCGTCAACGATGTCCTGGTAGTGCATTTGCGCTCCGATGCCCGGGATCGAAATCCCGCGCAGTATACTCGCGATCACCTGCCAGCAATCGAAGCGCGGAAATGAAGCATCTGCTCATCGTCTACCACACCCAGACGGGCAATACGGGTCGTCTGGCGGAAGCGGTCAGAGCCGGTGCGGAACACGAGCTGCTGACCGGGGTGGAGGTTCGCTACCTGACCGCCGCGGAAGCGGGCCCAGACGACCTGCTCTGGGCGCACGGGCTGCTGCTCGGCACGCCGGAAAACTTCGGCTACATGTCCGGCGCCATGAAGGACTTCCTCGATCGTACGTTCTACCCCGTGGAGGGCCGCATCCTGCCTCTGCCCTACGCGATCTTCATCAGCGCCGGCAACGATGGCAGCGGCGCGCTCCGTGCCATCCGCCGGATCGCTGGCGGTTACCCGTTCAACGAGGTGCAGGAGCCGCTGATCGTGCAGGGTGAGGTGCTCGATGAGCACCTGGCGAAAGCGGAAGAGCTGGGCATGAGCCTGGCCGCCGGGCTGGACGCCGGCATCTACTGAGCAGCCGTCGGCTGGTGAATCTGACCATCTGCTCGCCAACCTCGCCAGCTGCCAGCCTGCGTCATCCTCCTAACCCATTGATTTAAAACAATTTAGACCGGCACGAACCTTGCAATCCTGTAACTGAACACAAGATTCAAGGAGTCCAAATGGATGAGCAGATGAAGTCCCGACTAACCAGCAAGGATGTCTGGGTGCGGGCGCTGTACATGATCTTCTTCGCGATCGCCTGGGGGCTGTCAGAGGTTCTGCTGGTGCTCAGCACCATCTTTCAGTTCCTGACCGCGCTGTTCACCGGCAGTGCCAACCTGCCGCTGCTCCGGTTCGGCCAGAACCTGTCCCGCTACCACTATCAGATCGCCCAGTACGTCACCTTCAATACCGAAGAGAAGCCGTTTCCGTTCTCGGACTGGCCGGACGACGCGCCGGGTGGCGAACGCTGGATGGATAACGGCAGCGAGCCGGAGCCGGTTGCCCCGGCTGCTGAAGAAACGGATGCAGGTGTACCGGAAGAGCCCGTGGCGGTTACCGGTCCGGATGCCGAAACCGGCGACGATCCGGACGTCAGTGAGTCCCGGAAGGACGAAGGCCCGCGGCCAGCATGATCTGGCGCCGCAGGGTGTCGAGAAACTCCCGGTCCGGAACGTCGTCGATGAGCTTGAGCTCGCCGAACGCACCGCGACCCACCAGGTCGTAGGAGCGGCCGATGGTGCCGCTGCGACCCGGGTCGATGCAGAGATCGTCCAGGTCTTCCGCGGCAACGCTGCGCCGCTTGAGCGCTATGCCCCAGCAGCGGCGAACCCGCTCGACCCGACGGCGGCTGACCGCCACGTCTACCGAGGTGAACGGCAGGTAAGCCGCCAGCAGCAGCAGGCAGCCGGCGAAGGCGAACGCGGAGATGCGCACCGCATCACCTGCCACGCCGGCAGCCGGGAGCAGGCCCGGCAGCAGCAATAGGCCCAACGCGAAGGCAAGCGCCAGCAGCGCTACGCCCCACTGCCGATTCCGGCGCTGGGTCAGGTTCAGATGACCGTCGTTTACCCCCAACTCCACACCGTACTCACGCGCCGCGCGCAGGCGCACCGCTTCGTCAAGCAGGGTGGCGGTTCGTCGAGAATTCTGTAAGTGGTGCGTATCCATGTGCGGTTCGTCTGGCCCCGCCTCGGTACCGATCGGCGTTTTCACAAAGCGATAACGGGGCCGCTTCTATGATGAGTTTTCGGCAAAAGTAATTGTGTGACGGAGTTATCGATGATGCCGTTCACCCGCCTGATCCCGTGCAGATAGACTCGATTGCATGAGTGATTGCTCGACAACGGACGCTCCCGGCAAGCCGGCAGAACGGCTGGCTTCCGCGCGGGTATCGCTCGAGCCGCTGCTCGTCGCGCTGATCGACGCGCTCGCCGACAACGGCGATACCGCCTCTTTCTTCGCTGCCGGAGCATTCGTTCAGGACCTGCTCGAACGTCTGCGGGTGCTGGAGCAGGAAGAGGAGTTGCTGCATCTGCTGCTCGACATCTCGCTGATCAGCTTTCAGGGTTTCGAGCTGTCGGACCAGGCGAGCACAGCGGTCGATTCGCTGCTGAGCACATGTGAATCTATGACGCGCACCCTGACCGCCGGCCAACCGCCACATTGAGCACCACCTGCGCCCGCACGATGTGGTACAAGTGGGGAGAAGGAGGACCCCGTTGTCTGAAACCAGCACCCGTACCGCCCGCATCCTGCATGGCATGGACGAGATCGAGCCGGCTGAGTGGAATCGCTGCGCGAACCCGGGCGGAACTGTCCCCTACGATCCGTTTGTCAGCCACGAATTTCTGAGCGCGCTGGAAGACAGCGGCAGCGCAACCGGCCGGACAGGCTGGCAGCCGTTCCATCTTTGCCTCGAGGAGGACGATGCCCTGCTCGGGGTGATGCCCATGTACGTCAAGGGTCATTCTCAGGGCGAGTACGTGTTCGATTACAGCTGGGCCGATGCCTGGCATCGGGCCGGCCAGAACTACTACCCGAAGCTGCAGGCCAGCGTGCCCTTCACCCCGGCAACCGGCCGCCGCCTGCTGGTGCCGGAACCGAACCCGGAGACGGAGCAGCTACTGCTCGGCGCTGCGATGCAGGTCAGCCAGCAGATCGACGTCTCCTCCCTGCACATCACCTTCATGCCGGAGTCGCAGTGGCAGCTGGCGGGTGAGCTCGGCTACCTGAAGCGAATGGACCAGCAGTACCACTGGCACAACCCCGGCTATGGCAGCTTCGATGACTTCCTGGCCGATCTCTCGTCAAAGAAGCGCAAGAACCTGAAGCGCGAGCGACGGGAAGCGCTGGCGCACGATATCGAGATCGAGTGGGTTACCGGCACCGATCTGAACGAAGATCACTGGGATGCCTTCTACCGCTTCTATATGGATACAGGCAGCCGCAAGTGGGGCTCCCCCTACCTGACCCGCGGCTTCTTCAGCCTGATCAGCGAGCGCATGGCAGACCAGGTCCTGCTCATCCTCTGCCGCCGTAACGACCGCTACGTCGCCGGCGCGCTCAACTTCATCGGCGGCGACACCCTGTTCGGCCGCAACTGGGGCTGCATCGAGCATCACCCCTTTCTGCACTTCGAGGTCTGCTACTACCAGGCTATCGACTTCGCCATCGACCGGGGCCTGAAGAAGGTGGAAGCCGGCGCCCAGGGCGGCCACAAGGTGGCTCGCGGCTACCTGCCGGAAGCCACCTACAGCGCCCACTGGATATCGGACGCCAGCTTCCGCGACGCCGTGCAGAGATTTCTGGAAGACGAGCGACGTTACGTCGCCGAAGACATCGACTACACGGAGCAGCGCAGCCCGTTCAAGTCCACGGTCGATCTGGGCAACATCAGAAGCACGCTGGACCCCACCGGCCAGGGCTGATTCAGGGCTGATACCTGGTCAGCGGACCAGCTCCGCGCGCATCGCCCGCAGGTAGGTCTGCAGACGCTCGACGTTGTCAGGCCCCATTCTCAACACCTGCTTCTGCACGTCCGTGAGCCCTTCGAGGGCCGGGTCGGCGTACTCGTAAAGCACCTTCGGCTGCACGAGCTCAACGTCACCGCGCAGCACCGGAACCGCCAGCATCTGATCGATGGCTTCGAGAAGCGCTTCGGTGAACGTTACCTCGGTGCCGAGCTCAGCCAGCGCTTCGGCCAGCAGCGGCCCGGCATCACGCAGCAGCCCCGCCATTGCATCCGGGGGCATCGCTTCGAGCATCTCGAGATAACGGTCGTAGCGGCTGAAGCCGGCGGGGTCGACAAAAAATCGTGGTCGGTCGGCACCGGCAACTTCCACTTTGCGTACCGGGTAGCGACCCTCCGGCGCCAGGAAAGCCAGCTGCCGCTTCGGGATCTCACCTCGCCCAGCGTTCTCCAGCACCACGGCCGCGCGGCGAAGCAGGTCTTCCCGCTCCCGCCAGGGCTCGGGCACCACCTCGGGCAGACGCTCGCGGACGAAGGCGTCGCTGTCGTTCAGCGGCGGCAGGATCAGCACAGGCTCTTCGATGGCTGGCGACGGCGGCGTCTCCTGCATCACTTCCTGCTCCGGAGTGATCGGACTTGATGGCTCAGGGTCAGGCGCGGGCTCGACGGGCGCCGGTTGCACGGCCGGCAAAGGCTCGCTGACGGGCTCTTCGCTGGACTGGCGCAGGAAGTAGGTGAGCCCCAGAATGATCGCGGCGGCGGCTGCCAGTCCCGCGATGAGGAAACTGCTTCGCATGGCCCATTATGACTCCCACCCCGGGCAAATTATCCCAGGGCCGGGGAATTCCATTATCATTCCAGATTTGCTTTTTCCTGCGCGGAGCTCCCGGTGACGGCCACCCCCATACAGAACATTCTCGACCACACAGCCCCCCTCGACTCCGAGATCACCATCGAGGGCTGGGTCCGCTCCCGGCGCACATCCAAGGGCGGGTTCTCCTTCATTCACGTCAACGACGGCTCCGCCATGGACTCGGTACAGGCGGTAGCGGACGGCGAGCTGCCCAACTACACCTCGGAAATCCTGGAGATCGGCACCGGCTGCGCCGTGCGCATCACGGGCACCCTGGTCGAATCCGGGGGCAAGGGCCAGGATCGGGAGATTCAGGCGGCCAGCGTCGAGGTGCTCGGCTGGGTAGACGATCCGGAGCACTACCCGATTGCCAAGAAGCGCCACACCTTCGAGTACCTGCGCACGGTCGCCCACCTGCGCCCGCGCACCAATACCTTCGGCGCCATCTCCCGGGTGCGGAACGCCATCGCCATGGCCGTGCATGGCTTTCTCCAGTCGCGAGGGTTTCAGTGGGTGAACACACCGATCATCACCGCCTCTGATTGCGAAGGGGCCGGGGAGCTGTTCCGGGTATCCACGCTGGAGTTCGTCAACCGCGACAAGCCGGTGGACTTCAGCGAAGACTTTTTCGGCGAGGAGACGTTCCTCACCGTCTCCGGCCAGCTGAACGTGGAAAGCTACTGCCTGGCGCTGAAGAACGTCTACACCTTCGGCCCGACGTTCAGGGCCGAGAACTCGAACACCTCGCGCCACCTGGCCGAGTTCTGGATGATCGAACCGGAGATCGCCTTCGCCGACATTCATGACAACGCTACCCTGGCGGAAGAGCTGCTGAAGTCGGTGTTCGCCGAGGTGCTCGAGAAGTGCCCCACCGACATGCAGTTTTTTGCTGAGCGGATCGACGAAACCGTGATCGACAGGCTGACCAACGTGGTGGAAAAGCCGTTCGAGCGCCTGACCTACACCGAGGCGGTGAAGATACTCGAGAGCTCCGGCCAGGACTTCGAGTTCCCGGTCTCCTGGGGCTCCGATCTGCAATCCGAGCATGAGCGTTTCCTCACCGAGCAGCACGTGCAGGGCCCCATGGTGGTGATCGACTACCCGAAGGAGATCAAGGCCTTCTACATGCGGCTGAACGATGACGACAGAACGGTTGCGGCGATGGACGTGCTGGTCCCCGGCGTCGGTGAGATCGTCGGCGGCAGCCAGCGGGAGGAGCGGCTCGACGTGCTGGAGCGGCGCATGGCCGAGCAGGGTCTCGACCACGGGTTGGAGTGGTACAAGGACCTGCGCCGCTACGGCACGGTCCCCCACGCGGGTTTCGGTCTGGGTCTGGAGCGCCTGGTGCTCTATGTGACAGGGATGGAGAACATCCGCGACGCCATTCCGTTCCCCCGCGTCCCGAACAACGCAAGCTTTTAGGTCCGGACGCCAGCCACCGGATGCTCAAGTCTCTTTTTCGCCTGAAGCCGTTCATCCACCCCTACCGCTGGCGGTTAGGAGCAGGGATCGGCGCCTTCGGCATCGCCCGGTTGTTCGAGGGCTTCGTGCCAATTCTTCTGGCGATCGGCATTGATCGCATCGCCTCCGGCAACCTGGACCTGATGCTGCCGATCGCCGGGATCTTCGGCGCCGTAGCCGGTCGCTTCGTGGTAGTTTCCGCCGCCCGCTATCTGGTCCGGACGTCCGGCATCCGCGTTTCCTTCGATCTGCGCCAGGCGCTGTTCAACGCCCTGCAGCAGCAGGGCGGCAGCTTCTTCAACCGCTACACCATCGGCGACATGATGACCCGGGCCGTTGCCGACATCGCCCTGGTCCAGCGGCTGATCGCCATGGGCACCATTCTGCTGGTGATCCTGGTCTACGCGACCCTGGTCGGCTTCGGCTTCATGCTCTACCTGTCACCGTCTCTGACCCTGCTGCTGCTGCCGCCGCTGCCGTTCGTATTCTTCTACGCGCGCTGGGCGTCCCATCAGATGGGGGTTGCCTCCAAAGACGTGCAGGATCGGATGAGCGATCTGGCCGATCACGTCCAGGAAAACCTTTCCGGCATCCGCACCATTCAGGCCATGGTCCAGGAAGAGAACGAGGTCAAACGCTTCCTCGACACCAACCAGGCCTACTCCAACGCTTTCTACGAGCAGGCACGCATCAACTCGCTGATGGCTGCCTGGATGCCGACCCTGGCCGCAGTCTGCTCCATCACCATCATCGGCTACGGTGGCTACCTGGTCATGGAAGGTGAGCTCAGCGCCGGGCAGCTGGTTGCTTTCCTGATGTACGTCAACATGGTGGTGCAGCCGTTCCGCGTGGCCGGCTTTGTCATCAGCCTGTTTCAGCGCGCAGCGGTGGCCAGCGATCGTCTCTTCGAGGTGCTGTCGCTGTCGCCGGAAATCAGCGACCAGCCGACAGGCCAGGCGCCGGCACAGATCCGGGGCGACCTGGAGGTTCGCAACCTGACCTTCAGCTACCCGGGCTACGAGGCCGAAGCGCTGTCAGGCGTAAACCTGAAGATCAGCGCCGGCGAGCGCATCTCGATCATGGGTCGGGTCGGCTCCGGCAAGTCGACGCTGCTCAAGCAGCTCGTGCGCTTGCTCGATACGCCCGCCGGTACGGTGTTCATCGACGGCGTGGACGTCCGCGACTACCCGCTCTCGCAGCTTCGCTCTCAGGTTGCGCTGGTGCCTCAGGATCCTTTCCTGTTCGGCGAGCCGCTGAAATCAAACCTGACCTATGACGATCCGAATCGGGCGCTGGATGAGATCTGGGCAGCGGCAACCTCCGCTGACCTGAAAGACACCATCGAGGATTTTCCCGAGCAGATGGAGACGGTGGTCGGCGAGCGCGGCGTCACCCTGTCCGGCGGCCAGAAGCAGCGCGCAACCCTGGCCCGCGGGCTGATCCGACACGCGCCGGTGCTGGTGCTCGATGACTGCTTCTCGAGCGTGGACACCAAAACGGAAGAACACATCCTCTCCGAGCTGGCTCGACTGCGCAGCGGCCAGACCACCCTGCTGGTCTCGCATCGGGTCAGCACCGCAAGGCACTCCGATCGCATCGTCATCATGGACGGCGGCCGGATCGTCGAGGAAGGCAGCCACGAAGAGCTGATCGCCCGCGGTGGCTTCTACGCGGAGCTCGAGCGGATTCAGCGCGAAGGCGCAGACGAAGCCGATTTCGATTTCCTCGGGGCGACCAGCTGATGGCAGAAGCCAACGCCAGGCCGGGCTCGACGCCACCGCAGAGGCGCGATTACTCCATGTTCGATGCCGAGCTCTCCGGCGCGGTGCTGAACCTGTCGCTGCTGCGGCGCCTGCTGCGCTGGATGAAGCCGTATCGGGTGACTTTCTTCGTCAGCGCGGTGCTGATCATCCTCGCGTCGACCCTGCAGGTCATGCAGCCGGTCATCATCTCGGTGGTGGTGATCGACCACATCATCCGCCAGGAGTCGGAAACGCTGGCGCCCGATCTCGGCCTGGTCGACCTGACAGACTGGCTCACGGTGACGCTGGACGTGCACCCGTTGCTGGCCGCCTGCCTGCTCTACGCCGTCGTCTACGTCGGCTGGGCGGTAATCGGTCATGCCCACCGGCTGACCCTGATCAGCTCCGTCATCAACGGGCTTCGGGACCTGCGCCAGGATCTCTTCAAGCACCTGGAAACCCGTCCTTCTTCGTTCTACGACCGGGTGGCGGTTGGTCGGGTGATGACCCGCGTCACCAACGACGTGGAGGCGCTCTACGAGTTGCTGCGCGGCATCGGCACCCTGATCGGCGAGTTCGTCCCCTTCTTCGTGGCGCTCACCATCATGCTCGCCATCGACGTGGAGCTGACCCTGATCCTGCTGCTGGCGCTGCCGATCATGGGCAGCGTCACCTACGTCTTCCGCCAGGCCACGCGGCAGTTGTTCCGCCTGGTCAGGCTCTCGGTATCCTCGCTGAACCAGTACATGCAGGAGAACCTGTCGGGCCTGCAGGTCGTGCAGCTCTCCGATCGGCAACAGGAAAATCTCGATCGCTACACCGAAATCAACGAGGAGAATCGCGGCTGGGAGATCAGGAGCGCACGGCTGGAGACGCTCTACGGGGCGTTCACCGATTCCATGGCGCACATCGCCCTGGGAGTGATCATCTGGTACGGCGGTGGCGAGGTCGTGCAGGGCTACATGTCCCTCGGCGGGGTCATCCTCTTTACCCGCTTCATCGACATGCTCTTCCATCCCATCGTCGTGCTGGGCGAACAGACCAACATACTGTTCCGGGCCATGGCCTCCGGGGAGCGGATCTTCCAGGCGCTTGACTGGGACGAGAAGATTCATGAACCGGCGCAGCCTGCCAGCCTGCCCGAGAGGCTTAATGGTGAGGTTCGGTTCGAGCACCTCGACTTCGGTTACGACGAAGACGTGCAGATCCTGCACGACGTGACCTTCACCATCCGACCGGGCGAGAAGCTCGCCATCGTCGGGCCAACCGGCTCGGGCAAGAGCACCATGATCCGGCTGCTCGGCCGCTTCTACGACTTCGATGACGGGCAGATTTTTCTCGACGGCATCGATCTGAACCAGATTCACACCCGCGATCTGCGCCGCCGGATCGGCGTGGTGCTGCAGGACTTTCACATCTTCTCGGGCACCATCTACGACAACATCGCCCTGGGGGATGAGCGCATCAGCCGTGAGATGGCAGAACAGGCGGCGCGCCGGGTGAACGCGCATGACTTCATCAGCGCCCTGCCGAAAGGCTACGACACGGAGCTGTCCGAGCGGGGCCAGAACCTTTCCCAGGGACAACGGCAGCTGCTCGCCTTCGCCCGGGTGCTGGCAGCCGACCCGGAAATCCTGGTGCTCGACGAGGCAACCGCCAGCATCGACACGGAAACCGAGCTGCTCATTCAGGATGCCCTCAGGAAGCTGACCGAAGGCCGGACCTCCATCCTGATCGCGCATCGGCTGCAGACGATCCAGGAAGCCAATCGGGTGCTGGTGCTGCAGGACGGCAAGGTCGAGGAGCTCGGCACCCACGAAGAGCTGCTGGCCGCCGGCGGCCTCTACCACACGCTGCACTCGCTGCAGTTTCAGGCCGACCCGGAGGCCTGACAGATCGCTTAGAATCAGCGCTCGCCCGGATCGCAAGAGAGTCGCTTCGCATCATGAGCAGAACCACCATTCCCGGAACCCCTGAGGGCTGTGAGCGCATCGCCTACGTGGTGGGCTTCGCAGAGAACGCAACCTACAGCGATGTTTACGGCGGCGGCGGCGCGGTCGTCGGGCTCGACTGCCACCTGCTGCGGCCAGTCGATCAGCCTTCCGAAACGCTGATCGTGTTCATGCATCCGGTGGGTGGCGGCATGTACCTGCCCATGGTCCGCGAGCTGGCGCGAGCCGGCCATCACGTGCTCTGGGCCAACTCCCGCTATCGAGGGGCAGACTACGCGCTCATCATGGAGAAGGTCGCCTGCGATCTGGGCGAGGCCATTTGCGACGCCCGCGATCGCCTCGGCTACTCGAACATCATCCTTGCCGGCTGGTCCGGCGGCGGCTCGCTCTCCATGTGGTACCAGGCGCTGGCGGAATCCGCTGCCGGGATTACAGATACGGCGGCCGGCGATCCGTACGAGGTGAAAGCCGAGCGCCTGCCGCCAGCCAACGCGGTGATGATGCTCGCGGCCCATGTCAGTCGGCATCGAATCTTCACCGAGTGGCTCGACCCCTCGATCCACGACGAGACGCAACCGCACCTGCGGGATCCTGAGCTCAATCTCTACGACCCCGAAAACCCGAACCAGCCGCCCTACTCGGCCGACTTTCTGAGCGCTTTCTCGGCAGCCCAGATCGCCCGCAACCGTCGCATCACGGCCTGGGTCAAAGACCAGCTCGCCGCCATCCGCGCGTCAGATACCCCCTTCAGCGAGTTCGCCTTCACCGTACACGGCACCATGGCCGATCCGCGCTGGCTGGATCCGAGCATCGAGCCCAGTGATCGCAAGCCCGGGGTCTGTTATCTCGGCGATCCAAGGATCGTCAACGATGGGCCGGTGGGCCTGGCCCGTTTCTGCACCCTGCGCAGCTGGCTCAGCCAGTGGAGCATCGACGATGCCCGCTGTGATGCCATCGACTCCGGCAGCAGGGTGACGGTGCCCGTGCTGGTGATCGGCAACACCGCGGACGATGCCTGCACGCCCAGCCACACGACCCGGCTGTACGAGTGCGTCGGCCACGATCGCAAGCAGCTGCACATGGTTCAGGGGGCTACTCACTACTACACCGGCGCCAACGGTCGAGCTCACCTGAAGGAGGCGAGCGGCGTGATCGGCGAGTTCATCGCCGGGCTCTGAGTCTTCTTGGGACCACGCTCACGAGTGTCTCACTCGGGAGTGCGGTAAAATACCGGCCATGAGCAGGGACGACCACAAAGTGCAGCCGAAAGCCGGGGAGAAGTTCCAGACCCCGGCCGGCTTCAGCGCCATCAAGGACGGCGTAAAGGTCCGTTCCAACCCGACGCCGTCCGACCGCAAGCCACCCTGGCTGCGGGTTCGCATTCCCAGCGGCGGCAAGTACGAGAACGTCCGCAAGACCGTGGACGAGCACCGCCTGGCCACGGTCTGCCAGGAATCGCACTGCCCGAACATCGGCGAGTGCTGGTCCAACGGCACGGCCACCATCATGCTCATGGGTTCGGTCTGCACCCGGGCCTGCCAGTTCTGCTCTGTGGACACCGGCAACCCGAACGGCTGGCTGGATCCGGAGGAGCCAGCGAACGCGGCCCGGAGCGTTGCCCTGATGGGCCTGAAGTACGTCGTCATCACCTCGGTCGATCGTGACGATCTGGCTGACGGGGGTGCGGCCCACTATGCGGCCTGCATCCGGGCGATCAAGGCCCGGAACCCACAGACCGCGGTGGAAGCGCTGACCCCCGACTTCTCCGGCAGCGAAGCGGCCGTGACGGCGGTCGTAACCGCCGGGCTCGATGTGTTCGCGCAGAACCTGGAGACGGTTCAGCGACTGACCCACCCGGTGCGCGATCCGCGCGCCGGCTACCAGCAGACCCTGGACGTGCTGGCCATGGGCAAGCGCATCGCTCCGCACATCCTCACCAAATCCAGCCTGATGCTCGGGCTCGGCGAAACGGACGAGGAGATCTACCAGGCGATGGACGATCTGCGCGCGCACGACGTGGACGTACTGACCCTGGGCCAGTACCTGCGGCCGACGGTGAATCACCTGCCGGTCGAGCGCTGGGTTCGGCCGGAAGCGTTCGAAGCCTACCGGGAAGCAGGGCTCGCCCGGGGCTTTCGCGAGGTCGCATCAGGACCGCTGGTCCGCTCGAGCTATCGCGCCGATCGCATCCTCGAAGGAGACAACCTGGGGTTGATTCCGGTTCGCTCGCTCTGACCACCCGCTTAATAACAACGGAAATCCCGCCATGAGCCTCATCACCGACCACGACGGCCCGCGCACGGCCATTCAGATCATCGAAGCTTCCGAGTTCGAGGCCTGGCAGAGCGATCTATCCGCGCAGAGCCGCTCCTGGGTGACACGGCAGCAGTTTGCGGCGAAGAACGGTCAGTTCGCCTGGCTGCCGGACGACCAGGGCGCACCAGACTCGGTGGTGGTTGGCTGGGATGGAGAGGAGGCTTTCACCGCCCTCGGCAACCTGCCCTTCCGGCTCCCCGAAGGCGTGTACGAGCTCGCGAGCCCGGTCAGCGACCAGCAACTGCTCGGCTGGGGGCTGGGCGCCTATCACTTCGACCGCTTCAAAGCGGCGGATCGGCAACCCGCGCAGCTGCTCCTGCCGGCGAGCGCCGCGGCGGACGAGATCGTCAACCAGGTGGCAGCCATGCAGCTGGTGCGCGACCTCATCAACCTGCCGGCGGACGAGCTGAACCCTTCCCGTCTTGCCGAGGAAGCCATCCAGCTGGCAGACAGCTTCGGCGCCGAGGTCACGGTGACTGTCGGCGAGGAGCTGCTGGCAGCCGGCTTCAACACCATTCACGCCGTCGGTCGGGCGGCGGACGATGCCCCGCGCCTGATCGACATCCGCTGGGGCGACCCGGAGCACCCCAAGGTGAGCCTGATCGGCAAAGGCGTCTGCTTCGACAGCGGTGGCCTGGACATCAAACCAGCCAACGGCATGCGCACCATGAAGAAAGACATGGGGGGTGCCGCCAACGTGCTGGGTCTGGCCCAGCTGATCATGGCCAGCGGTCTGCCCGTACGCCTGCGGGTACTGGTGCCCGCGGTGGAGAACGCCATCAGCGGCAATGCCTACCGACCGGGAGACATCATCCAGACCTATAAAGGCATCAGCGTCGAGGTGGACAACACGGATGCGGAGGGTCGGCTGGTGATGTGCGACGCCCTGGCCCTGGCCGCTGAGGAGAACCCGGCGTTGATGCTCGACTACTCGACGCTGACCGGCTCTGCCCGTTCTGCGGTGGGTGCCGAGATCGCCGCCATGTTCGCCAATGATGACGAGTCGGCGAACGGCATTGCGGCGGCGGCCGTCGCCGTGGCCGATCCGGTTTGGCGAATGCCGCTGCACGGGCCCTATCGCTACATGCTGAAGAGCAAGGTGGCGGACACGGTCAACTCGGCCAGCCTGCCCTATGGTGGCGCCATCACCGCGGCGCTGTTCCTGGAGAAGTTCGTCGACGGGCTGCCCTGGGTGCACTTCGACATCATGGCCTACAATATCCGCAGCCGGCCGGGTCGACCGGAAGGCGGCGAGGCGATGGGCGTGCGCGCTGTCTACCACTACCTCAGGGAACGCTTCGGTGACTGATCTGTTCAAAGCGCTCGAAAGCGGTGCGGTCGGCGATTCGGTGTCGCTGGCGGAGGCGCTCGATGCCATGCCGTTCAACGCGGACGGCCTGCTCCCGGCCATCGCCCAGGACGCAGGCACGGGTGAGGTGCTGATGCTGGCCTGGATGAATCGGGCCGCCATCGAGCGCACGCTGGCCGAAGGTTACGCCTGCTACTACTCGCGGTCGCGACAGGCCATGTGGCGGAAGGGCGAAACCTCCGGTCACCTGCAGGCACTGAAGTCACTGCGCCTCGACTGCGATGGCGACGCCATCCTGCTCACCGTCGAGCAGACCGGGCCAGCCTGCCACACCAACCGAGCCAACTGTTTTTACCTGGAGGTGCAGGACGGGCAGCTGGTGGTGACCAGCACCCCGACCGGCTGACCGCGCCTCGCGCCGCGTTTCCCCGGAGGAACGACTGGCATATACTCCGCCGCCCGACAGCAACCGGGCAACTGCCCGAGCAACCAGGCCCTGATCATGGACGTCTATTTCCACAACACCCTCTCCGGAAAAAAGGAGAAGTTCGAGCCGCTGGATCCGAACCGGGTGACCATGTACGTCTGCGGCCCCACGGTTTACGACTTCGTGCACATCGGCAACGGCCGCCCAGCGGTGGTGTTCGACGTGCTCGTGCGGCTGCTGTCCCGGCTCTACCCCCGGGTCGACTATGTCCGCAACATCACGGACATCGACGACAAGATCAACAAGGCAGCCCTGGAAAACGGCGAGCCGATCTCGGCGCTGGCCGACCGCTACACCGACGCCTACGAAGAGGACATCGCCGCGCTGGGCGTGCTCGAGCCACTGGCCATCCCGCGCGCGACCCACCACATCCCGGAAATCACCCGGATGATCGAGAAGCTGATCGCCGGCGGCTACGCCTACGAGGCGGACGGCCATGTGCTGTTCCACGTTCCTGCGGATCCGGAGTACGGCACCCTTTCCCGCCGCTCGCTGGAAGACATGGTGGATGGCGCCCGGGTGGAGGTTGCGCCCTACAAGCAGGACCCGAAAGACTTCGTGCTCTGGAAACCCTCCTCGGATGAGCTGCCGGGCTGGGACAGCCCCTGGGGCCGTGGTCGGCCCGGCTGGCACATCGAGTGCTCGGCGATGATCGAGAAACACCTGGGCAACGTGATCGACATTCATGGCGGTGGCTCCGACCTGACGTTTCCGCACCATGAGAACGAGGCGGCGCAGAGCCGCTGCGCCCACGGCAGCCACGACTACGTTCGCTACTGGCTGCACAACGGCATGCTGACCATGGGTCAGGAGAAGATGTCGAAGTCGCTGGGCAACGTGGTGACCATCCGCGACCTCAGGGACAAGTTCTCCGGCGAGGTGCTGCGCTACGCGCTGCTATCCGCCCAGTACCGCTCATCGCTGGCCTGGTCGGAAGACCTGCTGAAGCAGCACAAAGCGAGCCTGGATCGGCTCTACGGCGCGCTGGACGAGGCAAGCAACGAAACCAGCGCCAGCTACCAGGATCTTGCCATCGACGCCTACCCCGCCGGGGTGGTCGAGGCGCTGGCAGACGACCTGAACACGCCGGAAGCGCTGGCGGCAATGCACCAGCTCGCCGGTGAGGTGCACAGGGCGACAGATGAGGCGGAGAAACAACGCCTGCGCGCGGCGCTGCTGGCCGGCGGCTGGCTGCTCGGCCTGCTGGTGCGTCCGGCTACCGAGTACTTCCAGGCAGACAGCGCTCTGGACGCAGCAACCATCGAAGCGAAGATCGCCGCCCGCAACGAAGCCCGGGCCAACAAAGACTACGCCGGCGCCGACGCCATCCGCGATGAGCTGCTGGCGGCCGGCATCGAGCTCGAGGATACCCGGGAGGGCACCCGTTGGAAGGTGATCGGGACACCGGACGGCTGACCGAAAACGCTATCGTCGGGGCCGGGATCGCCGGAAGCGCGTTAGCGATCGCGCTCAGGCAGTCCGGGCTTGCCGTACATCTTTACGACCAGGACGACGACCAGACGGCCACCGCTGCCGCCTCCCGGGCGCCAGTGCTGCTCAGCGCCAACGGCACCCGGGTTCTGCACGCGCTCGGCCTGAAAGAAACTCTCGCCGACATTGCGCTGTTGCCACAGTTCGCCACGCTCCGGCATGCGCGCACCGGCTTCCTGCTCAGCCAGCGACCGCTGGGCGCTTTCTCCGAAGCCCGCTACGGCGCGCCGGATGTTCTGGTTGATCATGGCCGGCTGCGCCAGCTGCTGCGCGACAAGGCAGCCTCGCTCGGCATTCCGCTCAGCAGTGAGTCACCCGTCCGCGAGGTGGATGTGAGCACCGCCGCCCTGACCTTCGCCAACGGCCAGGAGATCAGGCACCAGTCGGTCGCCGTTGCCTGCGGGCTCCCCGCTACCGGCCAGGCGCCCGGGCTTGCCAACCTGCTGAACGAGCGGCCGTGGGCCGAACCTGACGACCTGCTCGCCATTCAGGCCGTAGGCACGCGCAGCGCGCCCAGCCGGGAGCACGACCGCTTCATCAACACCTGGGTAGCGGATGGGCTCATCGCCATCGAGGAGCCCCTGCCGGCGAGCGCTGAAGACGAGGAACAGCGCGTTGCGCTGACCCTGCTTGCCGCCAGCGGTCAGCTCGACGCGGCTGGCGCTACGCCGGCAGCGCTGTACCAGCAGCTGCTCGCTCGCGCCCATCCTCATCTGCAAGGCCTGATCAGCCAGCCGTTCGTCGAGCGGCTGTCGCAGGCCACGGCGGGCCCTGCCGAGTTCTGGTTCGCCGAGAAGCTGGTGCTGCTCGGCGGCGCCTGTCACGCCCACCCGGGCTTTCCCGCCCTGAACGCCAGCGCCGCCCTGGAAGATGCCTGGGTGCTCTCGCGGATGATGGAGCGCTGGGAAGAGTCGCCGCACGAAGGCTTCGCCGACTACGAGCGTTACCGCAAACCCCGGGCCAGGCGGCTGCGCGCTTTCGCCGAGCGGGAGCGGCAAACCCTGGCCGAGCCGACCGGCATGGCTGCCTGGCAGCGCAACCTGAAGTGGTCGCTGACCAGCCGTTTCCTGCCGGAGATCGCCATGCAGCAAACCGACTGGCTGTACGGCTACGACTGCATCAAAGGCTTCGCCTGAATCGACGCGGAGCCGATCTGCTCAGGACCTGAACAGGCGCTCCAGACGATCCAGATCGTTGATCACCCGCCACTGGCCGCCACCCTGTTGAACCCGGGTTTCCCAGTCAGCCAGCCGGTCCAGGTACTCGCGCGGATCGACGTTGTCTGAGCGCAGCTTGGTGACGTTCATGGCCACCACGTCCACATCGGTGAACGTCATGGTGAAGTCGCGCACGTACCCTTCCTGCAGATCCTCCTTCAGGTCGGAGAAGATGAAGATGGTCTTCCTGCCCGGATCCTTTTCGTTCAGATACTCGAGTGCCTGCAGCAGCCCGCCGGAAATGTCCGTGTAGCCCGCCGGCCGAACCTGGTCGACGAAGGCGTTTACGGACTCCTGAAACTGCCGTTTCTGGCCGTTCGCCGTGCTCGGCCGCTCATCGAAAGTCACCCGGGCGACGATGTCCTTCTCGCTGAAGCTGGCCGTATCGATGCGGGCAACGGCAAACGAGTCACCCGGATTCAGCTGCGACAGAGTGAAGTTGATGATCTGCTGCGCCTTGCCGATCTCGTCGGTGTAGGTGCCCGAAGTGTCGAGCAGCATGTAGACGCCAACGTTGCGCTTCTCGGGCTCACCGCAACCGCCGAGCCCGATCAGCAGGCTCGCAAACAGGCTGCAACGAATCAGGGATTGAATGTTCATGCCGGTGCCTCCCCGTAACGGTAGTTGACGGAAGGTTCGGACACCTCCCGGGTTTCTGCAGCCGCAGGTGCCGCGGCTGCCTCAGCCCGGCGACGCTCCCGCCGCCGTGCCGATGTCCGCTCCAGCCAGAGCGGCGCGAAGATCACCAGGTCGTAGACATGCAGCATCACCACCCCGGCCTGCCAGGTCAGGTTGCCGACCAGCCGCAGCAGCACCACCGCCAGGTCCATCAGCCCGACGACCACCAGGCTCGCCACGTGGCGGAAGGTCTGGATGAACGACTCCAGGGGGATGGCGACGAAGGTGAGCGCAAAAGGCAGAACGAAGCCCATGCCCATCTGCGCCGCGGTGGTGATCCACATCGTCTCCGCAGCTACCGCTGAGCCTTCCAGCCCGCGCAGCGCCGAAGCTGTCGCCAGCTCGTCCTGCAGCAGCACCTCGCGCATGTAGGCGAGCCCCGCCTCGACGCAGGCGAGCGTCGTCAGCAGGCCGAGCGACACCCAGACCATGGTCAGGCGGGTGCGCTCGGGAAGCGCGGAGATCACCGGGAACAACCGGGTGATGCGCAGGCTCTCCATCAGGAACAGGCCCATGGACATCTCCACCAGGATGATCACCAGGGCGGCGATGTCTGCGGTCTGAAACGGCCCGATGTAACTCGTGCCGCCCACCATTTCGGCCATGGGTCGGGCGATCAGCGAGAAGTTGATGACGGCGCCGCCGATGGCGATCAGCATCACCAGGCTGGCGATGGCGAACTGCACCAGCGCCGACGTCGACAAAGAGCGGACCGCGTGGTCCCGGCCGTCGACGATGGCTTCGTACTCCTCCATGTGCCGGTCGATGCTGCGCGAGCGCTCGAGGATGGAGCTGACCGCTTTGTCCGTACGCTTGAGCGTCGCCTGAATGGTCTGCCAGGAGGGTCGCATACGGGACAGCAGCTTGTGCCGTTTCCGGCTCGAGTCCCGGTATGCCTTCAGCGACTCCGCCTCGGCTCTGGCCAGCGAGCCGTGGATGGCTTCCAGCACGTGCTTGACCGTCGGGTCCGCCTTGACGCTGACCTTCGCCACCGCGTCCACGGCTTTGCTCCAGCCGGGCACTTCCGGCGGCACGTCGGTGGCCTGCTTGTGGTCTTCGTCGATCCGGGCGATGGTCTCCGACAGCAGCCGCTGGGTTTCCGGATAGCTCGCCAGATCCCGGTTGACCGTGGCGGTAATACGCTCGAACTCGCGGCTTACCAGCCGTTCTTTCGCCTCCCGGCCCTGGGCCAGCAGCACCTCACGGCTCCGTTCGGCGAGCGCAGCCCGGCCCCGGCCGAGCGCTCTGCCAGCCAGCCGCAACTGGCCGCGCAACGTTCGCGCTACCGCCATCAGCGCTCCCCTGGCCGAGTTCCGGCCAAGATAGAGGGCGGTTACGAGCAGCACGATCCAGATCAGCGCGGACAGCCACGGGCTGTCCGTCAGCATCAATAGCGTCTCCATGATTTGATCCCTCGTTGTCCCTAAGGTCAGAACTGCCATCCGGCGAAGCACCCGCCCCGTCCGGCTCTCTCTCGGCAGTCCCGACCGGCAAGTCTGACCAACTGAGGTCCGCTGAAACGTGATCTGAGTATCAGTCTCCGGCAGCCAACCCGGCGGAATCGGCCCGCTGAGCAGCTTCCTTAACCTTTTCCCCATCTGGCTTAAACTAGCGCCTCACGAGTGGTCCGGCTTACCCGAGAGAGCAACATGAGCAGCAGCATTCAGAAATTCGTCGACGAGCGGTGGGACGGCAGCATCATTCCCGCGCTCTGCGACTACGTGCGCATTCCGAACAAGTCGCCCATGTTCGACCCGGACTGGGAGGCGAACGGGCACATGCAGGCAGCGGTGGAGCTGCTCGATGCCTGGTGCGACAGCATCGAGATCGCCGGGATGACGAGGAAGATCGTCAAGCTGCCCGGGCGCACGCCGGTGCTGATCTGCGAGATCCCGGCGACCGCTGCCGATGCAGGCACGGTGCTGCTCTATGGTCACTACGACAAGCAGCCGGAGTTCCTCGGCTGGGAGCCCGGCCTCTCGCCCTGGGAGCCGGTGCTGCGCGACGGCAAGCTGTACGGCCGTGGCGGTGCGGATGACGGCTACGCGCTGTTCGGCTCGCTGACCGCCATCGCTGCGCTGCAGGCAGAGGGCATTGGTCACGGCCGCTGCGTGGTGCTGGTGGAAGGCTGCGAGGAGAGCGGCAGCTTCGACCTCCCCTACTACATGGAGGCGCTGGCGGAGGAGATCGGCTCGCCGGAGCTGGTGATCTGCCTGGACGCTGAGTGTGGCAACTACGAGCAGCTGTGGATCACCACCTCGCTGCGCGGCATCGTCCCGGGCGCCTTGAGCGTCAAGGTCCTCGAGGAAGGCCAGCACTCCGGGATGTCCGGCGGCATCGTTCCCTCCAGCTTCCGAATCATGCGCCAGCTCATGGAGCGGGTGGAAAACGCGGAGACCGGCGAGCTGCTGCCGAGCCTGTATGTCGACGTCCCGGACTCAGCGCTGCGCCAGGCAGAGCAGGCGGCTCAGGTGCTGGGCCCGGCCATCTACGAGAAGTTCCCGTGGGCCGGGGACATGCGGCCGCAGACCGAGGACCCGGCAGAACTGCTGATCAACAACACCTGGCGGCCGAGCCTGGCCACCACCGGTCTCTCCGGAGCGCCGGAAGTCGGCGATGCGGGCAATACGCTGCGGCCGGAAACCAGCGCCCAGCTGAGTTTTCGCCTGCCCCCGTCCCTGGACGCGGACGAGGCGCTCGCCACCCTGAAGGCCGAGCTCGAGCGTGATCCGCCTTACGGGGCCGAGGTCTCGTTCGATACCCACGTTGCCCAGGCCGGCTGGTCGGCGCCGCCCATGGATGCGTGGCTGGAGCGGGCCGTGAACGACGCTTCGCAGGCTTACTTCTCCCGGCCCGCCATGTATATGGGCTGCGGCGGCACCATCCCGTTCATGAAGATGCTCGGCGACAGCTACCCCGGGGTGCAGTTCATGGTCACCGGCGTTCTCGGGCCGAAGTCCAACGCGCACGGGCCGAACGAGTTTCTGGAGATTGCCACCGGCAAGCGGGTAACCGCCTGCGTCGCGGACGTGCTGGCTGATCACGCAAGGCGCTGAGGGCGCCTTCGCAGCAGGCAGAGAACAAGGCTTACTGCAGCAGCCGGCTGTGCTTGCTGAAGCTCTTCTTGAGGAAATCCATCTGATCCCCCAGAATCCGCCCGCTGTTGGTCAGCGCCAGGTACTCGGCGAAGTTCGGGACGTAGGGCAGAGCCAGCAGCTCCATGCCGCACTCTTCGAGCAGTCGACTACCTTTGTGATGATTACAGCGCTTGCAGGCCGCCACCACGTTGAACCAGGTGTCCTTCCCACCACGGGAGGTTGGCATCACGTGATCGCGGGTCAGATCGCCGTCACTGAAGGTGCCGCCGCAGTAGAGGCAGACGTTGAGATCGCGCCGGAACAGCGCTTCGTTGGTGAGTGGCGGCACGCCCCGTTGCGGCGGCACCACCTTGCCGTCGCAGGCGACGATGGCATGAATGTCGACATGCGACTGACAACTGTCCACACGGGAATGTCCGCCGCGGATTCGCAGCACCGCATCGCCCATGGTCCAAACCACGATCTCTCGAGCGTAGAGACAGACCGCCTCCTGCCAGGTCACCCAGTCGATAGGCTGACCCGCCACGTTCAGTCGCAGGATGCGCGGTATACGATCGTAGTCGTAAACGGTCGAAACCATACGTTACCTCGCTATGGCGCCGGTATAATGAACAATCGGAAAAAAGGATTCAATGACGGGCATCATGCGTTCTGACTGTTTAACTTTTGCGAACGAAATCACCGGTCAGCCGGCCGGCGAGCAGGCCAGGCGCGAGCCCGACTGCGTTGGCAAGCTTGTCACTCCAACAGCTGTCCGGACAGCCTGTTCTGTTCTGATCATCGCTGCCGTGCTCGCCGGGTGTTCGAACGCTCAGGTCAGGCGAACGCCAGTGACCGACCTGGGCGAACCCTGGTTCTGCGAGATGAACGAAAATCGGGACGACTGGGACTGCGTGCAGGACGAAGCGGCGGCGAGAAACCCCCAGCCGGAACGGCTGCCCACCGACCCCGTGGAGCCGAGCCCCTTCGACGAGGAAGCACCCGCCCTGCCGGAGATCGCAGCGCCCACTGAAGGCCTGGCGAACCCGTCCGCGGCCATCAACTTCGACGCCATTGCCGCCGAGGTGACGACGCGGCCGGACTCGATCACCGCCATTCTCGACCGCTCGCCCGAGCACTTTGCCGTTCAGCTGACGGCAACGGAAACTCAGGCTCTGGCGGACGGCTTCATCGCCAATCATGATCTCCAGAACATGGAGGAACTGATCACCCTGGAGCTTGCCCGGGAGGACGACCTTTACTACGTGGTTCTGCTCGGCATGTTCGACACCTTTGCCGAAGCCCAGGCTGCGGTCGACACCCGACCCGAGTCGCTGGCAGAGGTGCAGCCCTGGATTCGACCGCTGGCCTCCATTCAGAGCGGCATCCTCGATGCAGAAAAGGTCAACCTGGGTTTGAGCAACTAGGTTCGCTCAGGCGCCCTTCACGCTGCTGCCCGACGCAGCCGGCGCTGAGCCCCGATCGCGTCGAAGGAGAAGACCGCCAGGGCCAGCCAGATGCAGCCAAAGGTGATCGCCTGGCTGGCGCGGAACGGCTCGTCGTAGACGAATATCGCCAGCAGCATCGTCAGCGTCGGCGCAAGGTACTGAAAGAAGCCCAACGTGGTGAGCGGCAGCCGCAGCGCGGCGGCGGCGAAGGCGACCAGAGGGATCACGGTCAGCGGCCCACCCAGCGCAAGCAGCGCCACCTCGGTGCCGCTCCCCGCCGCCATGGAACCCACGCCGTTTAAGTAGAGCCAGATCAGATAGCCGGCCGCCAGGGGCAGCAGCAGCAGCGACTCCACGCCGAGGCCGACCACGGAATCCACCATGATCTTCTTCCGCACCAGGCCATAGAAGCCGAAGCTGAAGGCCAGGGTCAGCCCTACCCAGGGAAACACACCGACC